>CP169086.1:0-5197128 GCA_041890495.1 Enterobacter hormaechei | reverse complement strand
ATGCTGGCACTACCTCCGGAGAAAAAACAGTATGACGTGCAGGTTGATGAAAGCCTGGTGACCTTCGACAGGCAGCCGTTGCATCATCCGCTCTCCATCTATGACACGTTCTGCAGAGGAGCCGCATGATGGTCGAGCTGCAACATCAACGGCTGATGGTGCTTGCCGAACAGCTGCAACTGGACAGTCTTATCGGCGCAGCACCGGCGCTGTCACAACAGGCGGTGGAGCAGGAATGGAGCTACATGGACTTCCTGGAGCACCTGTTACATGAGGAGAAACTGGCCCGGCATCAGCGTAAACAGGCGATGTACACGCGGATGGCAGCCTTCCCGGCGGTAAAGACGTTCGAGGAGTACGACTTCACCTTCGCCACCGGCGCTCCTCAGAAGCAAATCCAGTCGCTGCGATCTCTGAGCTTCATCGAGCGTAACGAAAATATCGTACTGCTGGGGCCATCGGGCGTGGGGAAAACGCATCTGGCGATAGCGATGGGATACGAAGCGGTCCGGGCGGGTATCAAGGTTCGCTTCACAACAGCAGCGGACCTGCTGCTACAGCTGTCCACTTCACAGCGCCAGGGCCGTTACAAAACGACACTCAATCGCGGTGTCATGGCCCCGAAGCTACTTATCATCGATGAAATAGGTTATCTGCCGTTCAGTCAGGAGGAGGCCAAGCTGTTCTTCCAGGTCATCGCCAAACGTTACGAGAAGAGCGCGATGATCCTGACCTCCAACCTGCCGTTCGGACAGTGGGATCAGACGTTCGCCGGGGATGCAGCCCTGACATCGGCGATGCTTGACCGTATCTTACATCACTCACATGTAGTCCAGATAAAAGGAGAGAGCTATCGACTGAAGCAGAAACGAAAGGCCGGGGTTATAGCGGAAGCTAATCCTGAGTAAACAAGGTGGATCAATATTAGACCGTTGGTGGTGACGGTAAGTGGATCACTTTTTACCCGTTGTTGACAGCTGCGGGGCTTTTGTCATGCGGGAAACAAGACAAAGGCTTGGCCAGAAGGATAGCTGATTTCTGTGTTGCGAAAAGAAGTAATTCTAATCCAGCCCAGCTTCGCAAAGGAGTGCAGTCATGATTCCCGCGTCAGAATGTTCCGCTGCAAAAATGATTAATTTCTACATTAACGACGCATCTCGTGAGTGTATCGAAGGGCGAAGAGCCTATCTGTGCCAATGTCTTTTGCCTCGCCTGAAAGACGGACTTTCTTCAATGCGTGCATGGAAAGATAAAACCGATGACGACATAGAGCTAATCAGCATTTACCAGAAAGGCGTTGATTTTCTGACAGAAGCTTTAAATACGAAGGTGGAAAAATGAACTTAACAGAGGGGCAGTTACTTTTCCGTCTTCAAGATTTTCACGGAGCGGAACAAGAGGCGTTAGGGATAGGCGACTATGAGTTTGCACAGGAAAGCGCTGATATTGCAAACGCGTTACGAGAACTTTTGAAAGCACGTCGAAAAATTGAGGAGCTTACTGAAGTTATTGAACAACGGAATGCCGAGTGCGTCAGACTTCATGCTCAACTGGAGTCTCTTGCCGCCAACAAGATACTTCTCGACTCACAGGAGGCCGCCCAATGAGCAACATCGACAAACGCGCAACAGAGCTGCTGATTGAAAACGGCGTACTTGTTGCCGACACGCTGAGGCATTTGGCTGATAACGAAATCGACTCCGACTACTTTGCTATTTGCCACACCAACGAAAACGGCACTGAAATTGAATGCGAGCTGGTAATCACCGATTACGCGCGCCAAGCAGCCGGAACCGTTGATGAGCTGGTAAAGGCTCTGGAAGCCGCAGAGAAGCGGATTGCTGAGCTGGAGGTGCGGGAGAGCGTCGTTAACATCAAGTCACCAGTTATTGGAAGGGCTTATAGCGCGCTTAACAGGGTCTGGACCGAGCAAGAAGTTCGTAAAGCATGTGAGCTTGCAGGCATTAAGTTATACATCGCCGCAGCCGGTAAAGGAGAGTGAAATGGCACTGACAAAAAAACAGCGTTCCGAGCTACGCATGAAGTTCGGCGGTCGCTGTGCGTATTGTGGGTGCGAGCTTGGCGACAAATGGCACGCAGACCACGTTAAGCCCGTCATTCGTTTCGATGGCCAGATGCTTCACCAGGAGCGCGATGAAATAGACAATCTGGTCCCGGCTTGCCACCCATGCAACCTGCACAAGCACTGTAGTAGCCTGGATGATTACAGACGAATTATCGACGATGGTCGCCGGGAATTTCTCCGGTCGGGGAAAGGTAAGGCGCTGGTGCGCATGGGGCTGGTAGAGATGAAGCCCGACCCGGTTGTTTTCTGGTTTGAACTGTATCAGGAAGGAGCGACAGCATGAGCACAATTACCAAACAATGGCTGCAGCAGAAAATTGCCGAAATGGAAGCCACCCGCGATGATATCCCGTTCGGACTTGGCGAAGATGGAACCAATACACTGGCGGCGCTGCGTATCGCGCTGGCATCGCTCGAAGCGGAGGCAGTGGCTGAGGTTTGCGAAGGGTTTGCTCTGCGATTTATCGGCCACGGACCTGCTCCCAAGTCCGGTGTGCATATCGGAGACAGGCTCTACACCGCCCCGTCAGCGCCTGCACCAGTTAACTCCAAGTCAGTAGCCTGGCTATGGTCACACAGGAAACACCCGAGCGAAGTTACGCTTGTTCGGCCTGAAGATGATGAGCGAGCAGAAGGTGCTCATTGGTCAGGGTGGAGTTGTCAGGCGCTATATGCAGCCATTCCTCAGGAATAATAAACCCGCACCCAGCGGGTTTTTCTTTATCCGGAGTCACCATGCACGCCAATCCAATTATCTGGCTCATAGTCGGAATCATGGCGCTGAGCGCTATCTCTTCACTCATACACATGTCAGAGGGCTTGTTATGGCTAAATTTGCTGTGGGCGCGTTAGTGCAGCTTAAGTCTGGAGGCGTCAGAGGGATGGTTGAGAGCCAGATTGAGCCGGATAGCGACCATCCGAAAGTGTGGGTGCGTTGGGATGACGGCAACTACTCGGTGCATCACGAACACGAACTTCGCGCGGCTACTGTTGATGAGCCTCGCGTGTATAAGAAATTAGCGTAAGGAGATGGATGTGAAACTTATTGATATTTTGGTGCGGGAACTTCCAGAGCGTGGCGGTTGGCCTGAATCAGCATCAACGGCCACACAAGACAGCGATGGGGAAATTTGCTTTTCCTCTGGTGGAAAACACGAGTATTGCATTACTTCGTGGAAAGGAGGGAAATGGACAGGTGATGGCTTTATGGCAGAACACGCAATCGACTATGAAATATCCATCATCTCCCGCGAGCAATACGAATCAGCACTTGCAGCCAGCAAAGAGATGACCATTAATAAACCTGATTCAGATGGCTGGATTTCGTGGTGTGGCGGTGAGTGCCCAGTAGATGGTGATATGGTGGTTGACGTTAGATTCCGCGCGCAAGGTCAGGCTGATCTTGATGGTGACGTCGCAGATAATTTTCGCTGGGAACATTTCAGTAATGGTGCCGATATCGTGGCCTACCGATTGCACAAGCCAGAGCATCAGAAGCCAGAATGGGATGGCGAGGGATTGCCTAAGGTTGGAACAGAAGCAGAGGTGTCAGTGGATGGTGGACGCACATGGTGTTCGTACAAGGCTACTAGCGAACACAATGGAATGCGGTTAGTTGAGATAGGGAATTTTACGGAAGAGTTTCAAAGAAACAACTGGATGTTCCGCCCCATCCGCTCAGAAGCAGATAAGAAGAAAGAGGCAGTAGAAAAAGCGATCGCTGATGCATTACTCAAGGATGGGGATTTTGACTACGCAGAGGCATTGAGGCTTTCAACATTCGTTTACGTAGCAATATCCAGAAACGAGATTCCACACATCCGCATCGACTAGACCGCCGCAATGGCGGTTTTTTATTGGAGATAGATAATGGGAATGATGACTTTTGTTGTTGAATTTGAGGATGGCAAGGAGCCACCTATTTTCTCAGGAATGTCTGTGCGGGGCGGTAAGTTAGTTGCCGCATCCTGGCATGATTACCGAGATGATCACTTCAGTGAAGATGAAAAGGATATGATCATAGATGTTCTGAATTTTATCCCGAGAGACAACCCTCTGCGCAATGGAATCCTGCAGCGCCTTGAATTATTGACTTCATAACGCTGGAGTAACCATGGAATCACACAGCCTCACACTCGATGAGGCCTGTGCATTTCACAAAGAGCCAGATTCAGAGACGGCACTATGATTTTGCGCCATCTCGAATACCGTAAATTCAACTTACGGTATTTCTCTAGTCATTACTCCTCCCTGTTCTATTCCCAATCCGGAGATGAAACCTATGCGCGAACTTCGCGACGACTCCCTCATTGACATGAAGTTCATGATGGAGGATGCTGGCTTTACTGCGAAATACTTCTACTCGCAAATCAACGCCGGCCACCTACCAAAACCTATCAAGTACGGCCACTCATCCAGATGGATGTATGCCGACTATCAAAACTGGAAACGTAGCTTTCTTCCTGACTTCAAAAAAGCATCATGACCACGCTTTGCGGGCATAATTGCGGGCATAATATTTTCCACTTCTGCATTTCCTCATAAACCCCCTGTACTTAGACGCTTCATGTGATGTCTGCAGGGGACACTTTGCCTTCAACGCTTTTTCAAGCACATTCACCTGTCCGCCGTCAGAATTCACTGCGCAGAAGAACCCTGTTTTATTTGAGCGTAACGCGTTGCCAGCTGCCTGAGACGTAACTCCAGCTGGGTATTTTCGGCTTCAGGAAGCGTATCTCCTGGTGGATGCTGTGACAGGCGTCTGAGTTGCTCTTCGGCCGGTATTGTTTGGTTAAATGACTGTATGGTCGAAAAAACCACCGACTTAAGCTCACTCACCGTAATATATTTTCCTTTTTGCTCATCCAGACTACTCAGCCGGTGGCTCAGTTGCTGAAGCTTCATCATCCCCTGATACCAGCTGTTCATGGCCTCAACCGGCAACGCTGCCGCGTTAAATTTTTGCTGCCACTGCAAGGCCAGCGGCTTCGCTTCCTCCGGCCGCACTGTCTGGAGTTGCGCTAACAACTGTAGGCTGTAGGAAATATTCCAGTCAGGTGGCAGCTTATCCAGTCGGGCAAGCTGCTGCTGCGTTTCTGCGATAAACGTGGACGGTAAAGTCCCTCGCTGTGCTAACGCGTCTTGCTGAACAGGTGTAAGCGCTTCAGGTAAAGGCGCCAGCGAGGCAATAGCCTGCGTCGTTAAGGGATCGGGTCTGGACAGAAAGCCCCCTCCCCACGCCACGGCGACGCAGACCACAAGCATAGAACACATCCCGGCGACAAAGGGCTTCCATGGTCTGACAGACCCGTACGCTGTCGCAGAATCCTCTGCATTCGGCTGCTTTTCCGGCTGCACAACATAAACCCATTTCACTTCATCATTCGGTTCTGCCCTCTCCTGAGGTAATTCGCCACCGGGCATCATGAGTGCATTCAGATCTGATGCGTCCTGACTGCTTTCAAGCCGTTCAGCATTTGAACGTATCAACTTTCGTAACGTATCGAACTGGCTAAGGTGTTTGAGCTCAAGGCGCTGGAGCACCGCACTCAGGCGGGTAAGCAACACTTCAGCGCTATAAAGCTCACTAAGATGGCTGTTGTTGAGTGGAAGCATACGCATGCGCTGCTGCAGTCGCTGGCTCAGGCCGGTAAGGATTTCCAGACGAGCGTGTAGCGTCTTCGGCCAGAAAACGTCCCACTGGTGGCTAATCAGGGCCTCCAGAATCGCCAGTCCTTCGTTCAGGCCAGCTATTCCAGACAGGTGGGTACGGGCAAGGGTGTACCCGGCCGCAGTCTGCAACTCCACACCGTTTTGTTCAAACAGAGAGAGACAGAGTCTTTCGACATATTGCCAGTTCACATCCGGGCGAGCAGGATGCGTCAGCTTGCTGAGTTCATCGCGGAGGGCGGCGTAATCTGGCAGCGCACGCGGGTCGCCGCCGGTTTTTAGCGTTATATGTGTGGTCATCCTGGAGGGCCTGCATATCCGTATCGGTTAATTTCGTTAGTTGATGTGAGGGGCTATTTTGCGATTTAAAATGAAATGACTGATAAAAGGAATAAATGTCAGCGCTATGGCAGCAGCGCTAAAATCAGACCGAAGAAAATGCCTTCATCAAATAGTTGTCCTGACTGAGGCGACGTATCAGGGGGAGTAAATATCCAGTCATTTACGCTCCCCACCCTCATGAAAAGGCGTCCTTGAGAAATCGCGCTGCACCCGGTAAAAAAAGTCACCTCAGCACAGCCTGCGACTCCCTGTCCATAAAGAAAGATCGGCATAAAGTTAACCGCCCGGCTGCCATAACGCAGAACGATCCCGGAAATATCAAAAGCCCCACTCTCCACCAGCAGATCCGGAACGGATACGCTCAGTGGCTCCGCTTTCAGTCCCGTATCCGTCAGCCACGCGTCCATTTCATCCTGAAGCTGAGCCATTCGCTGGCGAAACTCTGCAATATCAGCCTGACTCTTGCTGATTGCAGGAACAGGTACAGGTTGTCGCGCCTGCAACTTCTTCAGGAACTGTGATTTTACGGACATGATGTTATCGGGCCTTATATACGGAGAGTGGTGTCGAGATACTGCTGTTGCCTGAGATGCCTTAACAAAACCCGTCCTTCGGGCATAAATTCAGTCCCATAGCGCACCAGGCCAATCCCTTTAAGCTCAGCGTCAATGGCATAGCGCAGTTCGCCGGGAACGCTCTGTTCCAGCAGAACAACAGTTATTTTTTTCAGGCGTGGTTCATATTTGAGCAGGACGGCAGACAATGTGCCCATGAGCTCATGGGCCGTTCCCGGCATGCCCTGCAGGATTTTGGTCATATCGGGCAACCCATAGTCAGGCAGATGCGCCAGCGTGCCGGCACGACAGTTGAGGATACGCTGCATGTTATCGAGTACCGAGAGAATGACCTGATTTTCCTCACTGACCTGGTTGAGATTGAGGCCACCTGTAAAATTTCCCGTTAGCATTTCATACAGCGAAGGCGTGTTATGTCCGTAGGGCATCAGTCGTCCTTAAGCGGTTGCAGCGTCAGAGAGTTATCACCTGCTTCCAGGATACGCGCTT
This sequence comes from Enterobacter hormaechei, assembly GCA_041890495.1. Taxonomy (GTDB): domain Bacteria; phylum Pseudomonadota; class Gammaproteobacteria; order Enterobacterales; family Enterobacteriaceae; genus Escherichia; species Escherichia boydii. The sequence continues at coordinate 5,189,968 of CP169086.1, read as the reverse complement.
TATCCGGATCCAGGTCACTGCGTTTGATAACCTGCTTCCAGGCGTTGTTGTCCATATCCGGATGACGGAACAGCCCTACCACCGCGACAAACTGCGTCTCTTCTTCCATTGGCATATCAAGGTTTGCATCGCCACCCGGTTTCACCACGACATCACGACTAGCCAGCATGTCGTCTTTCAGAATGGGGCTATCATCCTGAAGCAACTGCTGATATACCGTCTTATCAAAGGTTTTGCGATCTTTGAGCTGGTAAACCCTTACCAGGACAGGCTGAGACAGGGAGTTACTTTCACGGGAGTCGGTGTTGAGCGCCTCACGTGCGGTGAAATCCAGATGCAGGATTTTAATTTTTTTATAAAACACAGAATTGAACGCCGATTTGGTACCGTCGGTGACGCTCTGCGTTACCCCACAGCCCGTTAGAGAGAGTGCTATCAGCGGCATCAGCCAGCGCGTAGTCTTAATTAAACTTGTACGTAACACGTCGGTTTCCTTGTTGTGTTTTTGCAGGCTCCAGGCCTCTGTAATAACCCAGCTCTGTGGTAAAGGTCTCAGGAATATCATCCGGTAGGCTATCACCGTCAGCACCCAGCACGCCGTTCAGCCCCAGCCAGAAGGGATTCTCTCCAAGCGGTGGAACAACCAGCAGACGTACGGAAGCGGTCAGGGTAATTCTGGCTTTAAACCGCCAGCCCAGATATACCCGTAGCATTACCAGGAAATCCAGGTACAACTGGCCATCCGGTTTCCAGCCCTGCGCTTCCTGTTCGTTGTCCGTCGCGAGAGCAATCAGCAGTTGGCTGCTGGCATCCATCGCTTCGTCACCCAGAGGCGTATTGCCATCAAGCAGAAACTCTTCGTCTCCGTAAAAACCCAGCGGCCTGTCGATCTCTACAGGCCGGAGACAATACGGACTCACCTGCACCGTCGTATCGGGGGCCAGCAGGCGCACCAGTGCCTGCATTCCCTCCTGAGTTTTGCCCGGCTGCTGCAGAACTCCCAGCAGAGCAAGAAAACGCGACACTGGCGTGGCAATATGATTTGCAGTGCCCGGTATCCCCAGACCAACCAGACCCAATAACGACTGCGAAATGCTGTCGCTACCGCCGGGCTCAAATGTCGCCGGGTAGGAGTATTTACGCCAGACACGATAAAACTGCGTCAGGATGCGATGACTGAAAATATCCAGAAACCCCTGCAGCGCCTCATATCCTTCCCGGCGCTGGGAAATATCATCGAGATAGGCGGTTGGCAGCGGTGAGTCAACACCATACATCCCCATAAAGGTCGTGCGGATAAGTGGTGGCCTGCTGTCATCATCCTCGTCATATTCGACAGCCTTCAGCTCGCTCACCGGGAAACCCATCCCCGGATGCGGCGCAAAGCGCACCGGGTCATCCGCCGGATGGCTGCTCGAGCCCATCAGCGGCCTGCCCGGATTACGCTTCTCCAGCAGCTGGCATAAACGATAAAAGTTGATGCGGTGAAGATCGGCCTCCAGCCGCGGGGTCAGCCGGGAATGCGGCGGTTGTGCTTCTCTTCCCATTCCAGGCGCTCTCCGGTCGGTTGCAGAATAATAATCAGGCGGTTAAACAGATAGATATCGGTGTACAGTGCAAAGAAGCGGCTCAGCATCTCGCCGAACAGACAGATATCGCCGCGTCCGGCAAAGCCGTGACTGTCCAGCGTCACTTCAATCTGCACGCCGCGTACCAGGTACCCCTGCTCAAAGCGTTCCGTTTCACTGTGCTTCACATCGATAATCGCTTCCAGACGACGGCGGTTCATCTCGCTGTCAGTCCACTCGTACAGCGCCAGCGTGCCGCGCAGCACGTCGGCATTGTCCATCATCGACAGGAATCCGCTGCCAAGGTGGCTCAGCACGCGCCAGTGGAAACGGTCCTGTGCGGGGGGATAACAGGGTAACGTCGGCGCACACAGGTTTCGCACGGCGATACTGGCTGAAGTGGTTTTCATCACTGTATCGAGCACGGTACTTTGCAACGCTCTGCGAGGTAGCTGGCCATTGGTGCCGGTTAGCGTCAGCGACAGGCTTTCATCCTCCGGCACCATGTGGTTATCAAACGCTTCCCCGCCGAGGATAAGCCAGGTGTTATGCAACCCCGACGGGCCACGGCGCACGCGGGTGTGGTAGTAATATTCCGGGGCTTCATGGCGCATCATTCCGCCCTTGTGGCGGAAGCTTGAAAATGGCACGTAGGTATGCTGGCTCGATGACATCACTGAATCCACCGCATATATCTCGGTGTGGCCATCCTGCACGCGCATCGGGCGCAGCATATATTCGGTCTGCAGGGAGTTGAGCGTCAGTGGGTCAGATTCCAGGGGGAACAGGTTGATCACCGGTACACAGTTCAGCCGCAGATGCTTTTCGGTAAAGCTGAAATCATGCTCCCAGCGTTCTGCCAGCACCACGTCGATTTCGAACCAGGGGAGCTCAGCCGGAAAGACTATGGTCTCCAGCCCACGCAGCCCGGTGAACATGAATTTCTCACGGAAGGTGAAGTACTCGAGCAGCAGTTGATATCCGCTAAAGCTGCTGCTTCCCTTCGGCCACAGGACGTCATCATCGCCAAAGCCCAGCGCGGTGAAATACCCGTCGAGCGGTCTTCTGTCCATGTCGCCCGGCATCCGCAGCCAGAGGCGCGCTGTGTTCATGGTAAAGGCTTCATGCATGGCGCAGGCCAGCGGGGCGTCTGCGTTGAAGTAAAACGGGATCTGGCTGAGATCGATACGACTCCAGTCGGCCAGGGGGCTGCAGTTAAAGCGCAACGTGATGACCGAACGGCCATCCGGATCGGTCGCCAGTCGGGCACTCTCAAGCGACAATGGCTGAAGGGTAATCTCTTTGGTGGTGGTGTACCGGCAACGCGTGCCCTTCTCACCGATCGGCCGTGAGTTCACCTCAAAGCCTTTGACGATGCGCATCTGCTCTTTCATCTCAGGCCAGTCAGGGGTGAACTCCACCACCGACATTGACGGAATGGTACGCAGGTAATGCGGCCACAGCAGGCTGACCAGCCCTTCGGTCAACTCCGGTAAGTCATCGTCGAGCTTTTCACGCAGGCGCCCCATCAGGAAGGCAAAGCCCTCGAACAGCCGCTCCACGTACGGGTCGCGCGCCCCCGCTTTATCAAGATTGAGCATTGCCGCCTGCTCGGGGTGAGCACGGGCGAACTCTTCACCGGCTTCCAGCAGATAGCGCATTTCAGCGTCGTAATAACGCAGGGTCAAATCATCCATATTTATTCTGCTTAGTAAATTGCTGCGTGTTAAACACTGAAGCAGACTCCGGGAGTCTGGCACGGGTAATCATAGAGAAAAGAGAACCATCAATGCTGAGTACAAAGGGACGGTTCTATGGCATATTTTTTTGCCATACCAGGCATCCAACCCGAAGGGATCCCCTGATATCCTGTGTAACCTTTATGCATTAAAGATGCTGTGTATCTTTCTGAAAAGATAGACATTCCCAGGACAGTTAACCCTAAGATGATAAACGTGGTTTTCAGTAATTTTTTACCTGATGCAATGGTTATCTGCTTCCCGGTAAAAATAACAGGAAAAACCATCGCCAATAACGGTGAGAAAAAAAAGAAAAATGCGGCAGCAAAAGTTACCCAAAAAGAGAAGTTAACGACATCGGGGTAAGAAAGGTATTCTCGCAACTTAAAAATACCGAGATATGAAATCCCGATAGAAATCACCAGGAAGAATACCACCCCGAAAAATGCGATGACTCGTTGTTTAAAAGGATACATTGTATTTACTTGTCACTTATATTGCACAAAGACGAATCACGGACATAACGAGTTGCCGTTCCAGGCATCCATCCTGACAGGATGCCACTACACCGAAGATATCCTTTTTTTACCAGAACTGTTGGGTAAAAAACTGAATATATAACCCCAATAATTACTAAAGCAATACAGCCACATTTTAAATATACCACATACGCATCCATCGTTTTGAATGCATATTCTTTACCTTTTAATAAAAGCAAAATGAAATATATAAATGGAAAGATCATTACTACAGGTAAAGCGATAAAAGAAACCGTCAACCACGAAAAAACGATGTTATCACCAAACGAAAAATACTCATTAAATGTATCGTTCCCAAGGTAAACACTAAGACTACACAACCCCATTATGAGCAATATGGCTAAAACAGGCCGAACCTTTGTTTCAAACATCAATACAACCTCCGCTGGATACTCATTAAATATTTTCTGATATAGCGTTGAGTTTTTCCACAACAACTTCCTTACCGTTTTCAAGAAACTCCCTTTAAGTACATTAAACTCACATTGCGAAATGCACTTCTATAAAATCACTTATCACAAGTCACAGGAGGCATTACATATTTTGTTGCCATCCCAAAAAACCAAGCATTAGGAGTGGTTTGACAGGCAACATATCCTTTAGCCTCAAGCTTATTTGAAAAATAAACTTTAAATCCAATCTGAAAGGCGACAGTAATAATAAACATCGCAATCATGTATTTGGTTAAATATCTTTGTATTTCAATTGAAACTCTGCGCCCAAAAAAAATAGGCCATAAAGAAAAAAATGCGACAGGAGTCAAGATGAATACAGCAGAAAAACCATAAACAAAAAAAGATGAGAATGATAATTCAGATGGAAATGCAAAATATTCTTTAAGCGTAGTTAAGGAAAGCAACCCACCGCCCAAGATCAGGGGCACATAGAGACACAGCATCCCCAAAAACATTCCAACCCTGCGTTTAAATGGAAAGTTCTGCATTAAAACCACTCCTTTGAGAAATTGTCTAATGATTGTCTAATGTATTTTTTTACCTCGTATTCAACAACCATTTTCCCACGAGTAAGCATACCATCAACATACATTGCTCCCAAATCCCATATGCCTTTCTCCATTTCTTTTGCTTTCTCAACAAATTCCTGCTGCGCCGATTCAATGAGAGAAATCACTTTGTCTGTAATTTTATACTCATCATCTAATTTATTGAGTGCCCATGCGGATAACGCACCAGCAACCAGTACAACAACTATTGGCGCTGCAATTGTTGAGAACACCCCTATAGCATGCGCCCCAGCCCCCCAAGTAATCGCTGACGAAATACCAACTTTAACCACATCAACAGCCCACTTTCCTATAAATTTTGCCAACGTAGTCTCATCATTAAAAATAAAATCTACGGAATCAGCCACTGATACATAAATCAGACCAAAAAGAAAACCTTCTTTTATAGCATTATTCAACCCATATTTCCCTATTCCATATTTGATGATTTTAGGATTTTTTGCAGCGAATACTGGAGCATTTAATATCTTCCGAATCCCTGCATAACCACTTATTTTTATTAGCTCTGTTCCCTTGTGGTTAACATACACAGTTGCAGTTATACCAAGGCTACCTAACTGATATAATACTTTCGAGGTGGAATACGCATCTTTTATACTTGTGCCATAGTTAACAACAAATTCACCGGGTTTGCTTTGGGAAATAAATGACCACCCTGACTTATAGAATCCCATAGATGTCAAATACTCAAACACTTCCCCCAACGTAAGTAACATGACGTTATTGTTATTCGCATTCAACATTGTCCTCAAATTGCCGTCAGGTAGATCATGTGTATTCCTTAATACAGGATAATCAGGCACAAACCCAGTCGGCTTTTGCTCACCGGTCAGATAACCAGGCAGCTCAGGAGAAGTTTGCGTCGGAGCCGCTGTAAAGCCTGCTGCCAATTCTCCAGAGGAAGATCCACTGCTCTTCTCGTACGTATCATCCATCATTGATGGAATAAACTTCGCCTTGCAGGGGCAGGTACTGTAGCTGTCGAGGGTTCCGGCCATTCGCCGGTCATGAATGGTATCGTTGTCGATGCCACCGGCTATCTTGAAAAGCCCGGCATGTTTACCGCAGGTCACGCTGTCCTGTTCCCGGGCAACCGGTTTATCAAACAGAGTGTGATCCTCTGCGCCCGTGGTGATTTTCCCGCCGCAGGTCGTCTTGTCGCCCTGCACCAGGTAAAAGCCTTCTGCTGCCATATTTTTCCCTTTAGCTGAATTCTGTCCGGGTTATCCGCAAAGCACTGCACTGCTTGCCGGATCGAGCGCAATCAGACCGGACAGAAGTAAATCCATCTCGGGCTGAAGTCGTGATTTATCGGTTTCACTGCGTGTGGCTTTCATGCGCAGCAGTCTGAGGCGACGCGATTTCACTTCAAACAGCAGTGCCGGTGTCCACTGCGTGAGGGTGATTGACTGTGCGGCACTGTCGAGCTCACCCAGCAAATGCAGCGCCAGTTCATTTTTGCCCTTCTGCTCGGCTATACGGGCCATCAGCAGACGCAGCAGCCATTTGTCTTTCGCGGAATCCGCACCCGGGCGCGTCTGGAGCCAGTGAAGTGTGGCATCCAGACCATCAGTATCCGCTTTCTCCAGCGCTTCCGGCTCAAGAGCCAGAATATCGTTATTATCCCCACTGTCGGCACTGACTGGCTCATCCCGCCAGCCGGACATATCGTCCAGCACGCTCTGGTTTATCCAGTTCAACGTGACCTCATCGGCAAACGGCGTACCGTCATTAAAGGCTAGGGTTTCAAGCCCGGTAAGGCGACACAGCAGCCCTTTCAGATCGGCGATGATGATATCGGCCAGCACATCTTGCCCCAATTTCACCAGAGCCTGGTGGATATACCACTGCAAATCCAGCCAGAGGTGATTAGCGCCACGCGAGAAAATGCTGTCCGCCTGCTCCAGTATCTCCAGCCAACTCTGCTGCAGATACAACCGCTTGAGCATGGCCCGCTGGTCAGCCCGCGGTGGTTCGATACGCGTTTTTCCTTCGGCATCCGGTGCAGGGATCGCTCTCAGCGTGTCATGGCGCAGGCTTTTCATCAGCCGGTGTGCGGCAAGCCAGCCATCGGGCTGCTCGCGCAGATATCCCGTCAGGGTACGGGCCTGGGCCAGCAAATCCTGACCGGAGGTAATACAGCTCAGAACCGGCGCATCTGACTCGGTCGCATGCGTAAAGGGCTGTGACTGCGCCTTATTCCCTGCGTTCTGCGGTACCACGGCATCCACGCCACCGGCCTTCATCAGGCGAGACTCCAGCCCGCTGTACAGGGCATTCAGCTCTGGCCGCGATGCTTGCGGCTCGGTCTCCAGACGGGTACTAATGAGCAGCAAGGCCCCGGCTGTACGCTGTGCATCCTCGCGGATGACCTCCGGAAACAGTGACAGACTATCCAGGACACGGCTACCGGCAAGCCATTCAAGTGCAGCCTTGCGGCTTCGGTCCCGCTGCGGGTGAAGTTGCATGCCGTAGCGTTGCAATAATCCCGCCAGAAGTTCAAGCCCTTCGGCAAAGCCGGCTTCGCCATCCTGGTGGAGACGCGCCCAGCAGTAGTAGGTCGCAATCCGGATGTCTTTGGCCGTAGTGGTCAGCAGTTTTTCGGCAAGCGTACATATCAGTTCGGTATCAATCCCGGAGAGCTTATTAACCTCTTCGCGGATACGCTGAAAATCATCGTCATATCCCGGATCTTCCCCTGTCGGACTGGCAACGCTTACCGGAGCAAGCAAGGGCTGCCAGTTATCCGTGCGCGTCTGCGACTGTTGCTGCAGCTGAGCATTGTCAGCCTGACAGGCGGCAACCAAATTCTGCAATGTGCTCATTACTCGACTCCCTCCATGTCATTGTTTCCCGTATTAGCCATCTGCGCCTGAGCGGTGGCCGCGCTGTCGACACTGAATATTTGCTCCGGCAGCGCGAAACCACGCAGATCCAACAGCGCCAGCGGGCCTTTTCCGAGTTGTGAGCGCAGCACCCACTGCAGGGTGCGACCATCCGGTGCGGTAAAGCTCATCATCCACTGGCTGCGGTCCAGCTGCTGACGCTTGCTCAAATCCAGCCAGCGAATAAAGCCCCAGGTCCCGCTGTAATCCCCGAACAGACGCGCACCGGCGTTGACCGTGGTCCATGCCAGCATCGTTCCCGGCTTGTAAGTTTCTCCCGGCCAGCGGAAGCTTTGCCAGTCGGCCATCTGGTTGAAGTAGTGCAGCTTTTGTCCATCAATGGTTAGCTGCGTCTCCACCACCTGTGGCACAGGACGCGCCTGCAGCTCAAAGCTGATGCCCTGACTGCCATCGGTAAACAGAATGTCTGACAGCTGACTCAGTTGGTTAATGGCCCGCAGGAAGGCCGGGTTAAAGTTCAGTCCCTGGCTGTTGACCTTATCCGCTACCCACTGGCTGCCCTCTTTGTGCAGCACGCCATTGAGCTCTGTCGATAAGAAGCGCTCAATACGTCCGCTGTCCTTACGTACAAATTCAGCCAGCATCGGCAAAGAGGCATCGCTTTTGCTGGCGGCAAACGGGAAACGACCGTCAAAGGCAGTTTGCCAGTTCGCGACAACCGAGCGGCTCCATTTGTCATTCAGGCTGGCTGCCGAAGGCTGTAGCACGGTCTCCCAGGCCTGGGTCAGCGGCTGCACAAACATTGTGCTGCCAAATCCACTCCACTCCTCGCCAAGACTTGCCGAAATCAGACTGCCGTATTGCTGGGTGTCGGTGAGGTCCACGCTTTTGCCCTGGAACACGGTTTGCGCCAGGGTCTGCATCATTGCCTGCGGGTCAGAAGCGCTGGCCACCTGCTGCAGTCGCAGACGCACGCGGGTGATACGGGTCAGATACGTCTGCAGACTCAGGGAGTTGTCCGCCGACATGACGTTACTGCCTTTGTTTTTACCCAGAAGCTGCAGCAGCGGGCCAAAGGTATCGTCCAGCGGCCCCTGCGGCCCTGCCGCAGACTGGTCAATCGCAGGTTTATTTTTTCCACCTACGAGATCTTTAGCCGATTTGATGATGGAGTCAGAAAGACCTTCGCTTTGCTGGCCTGTCTGTCCCTGCCAGGCGAGGGTATTCATCAGGGCAATCAGTGGCGACTGGCGGACATCGCTCATCAGCGTCAGCTGGTCGGTCACGTCAGCAATGTTGTTTGCCGGATTAAGTCGCAGGCTGTTGAGGAAGCTCAGCCAGCTGCCGGCAAAGTCAATGAAATAACGCTCTGTCAGACGTGCTTTGAGCGCTTCCGGCGACAGATCCGCCGATACGGCTTTGCGGGAATCACTCAGCACCCAGTCAATTTCATCCCGGCGCGAATTTGCAGCCTTTTCGATAGCCTGCTGAATGCCACCTTCCCAGGCCTGACGGGTGAACATGCCCGGCACGACCTCCTCGGTAGTAAAAAGTCGACGCGCATCGGTACCGCTGGTCATGTCCTCCAGGGAGACATCAGCGAAGTTACGACGCACTGACTTGAGCATATTTTCATACAGAGTGCTTTCAGCGTTACGCCGTCCAATTTGTTGCAACAAGACCTGGCGGCTCTGGCTGACCAGCTGCGCATCCGGTGTGATTTTCCACTGTGGCTGCTTAGGCAATTCGGTGATGTAGAAGGCCCACAAATCCGGCGCCAGGCTTTGCCACAGACCGGTAGAAATACCCATTCGCGTCGGCTGCAAGGCTTTCAGGGTCTGCGCATAAAACGCGCCGTCGACTTTATCCGGACGAGACATCATCAGCCAGGCTTTAAGCTGGTCATAACCCGGCTTCGCCAGCTGTGCACGCTGGTCGCTGTTGGGGGCAGAGTTTGCCAATGCGCTGAGTTTTTGTGTCAGCGCCTGATTCGCCGGGTCGCGTATCAGGCGGTTGTTTGCCACGCCGTACCAGGGCAGCAACGCATCGAGCAGCTGCTGGTTATGGTCTAGACCGAAGCGCTGGTACCAGGGCGCTCCATCCTGAATACGGTGCTGCAGGCGGCCGGCGTCATTACGTAGGGTATGCAGAGCCGTGAGCTGGTAATCCGATACGGAAGGATGCTCCACCAGCGCATGCGCCTGCTCGGCAACAGAGACTATCTGCATGCGGTTGACCGCGAACGACAGCAGTGTACCCGCTCCCCAAACACCGATGATGGTCATCAGAGTCCAGCCCAGCGTCTGTTCCCAGGCCATACCGACACGGCGGCCACGTACGCGGGTGCAGTCATCCATAATGCCCTGCCAGGTTACGGGCATTGTCAGGGCATGGCGTTGTGATTCGGGGATATATTTCTCAGCGTCGGCAGATGCAGCAGTGGCTGTTTCTCCTGCGATAGCGGCGAGTTTATTCTCCGGCAGGCTGAACATCAGGCCACGCAGCGGAATGCGCTGCTGTGAGGCAGACAGCCATGGCACCAGTTGTTGAGCCCAGCGGACGATACCGCCGTCTTTGAGGTACTGGCCCAGACGCAACAGGAAGTCGTGACCGTTGTTCTCAGCGACCTGACTTACCCCCAGCGTTCGCAGGGTCGGCAGCATCAGTTCCAACTGGCGGGTAATATCGTCAGCTTTCGCACGCAGCGGGAAACTGGCCCCTACCGTCTGTTCAGTGCGTTTTGCCTGCGACCACTTGCTGTCACACAACTGCCACAGCCAGACCGGCGTGGAATAACGGAGCAGTTCACTGATTTTTTCCAGTCCGCGTAAATCGTTATCACTAATCTGAGGGGTGAGATTAAGCGACCGCGGCATGACGCGTACAATACCGTCAAGTGGACGACCGCGGCGCAGTTTACGCAGCGCGGCGTATTTTTCCTTATCGGGCTCAGCAGTCAGACTGCCGCCGTAAATCAGAACGGTACGATTACCTTCAAGCCACTGGTTTTCCTGCAGGCCAGGTACCAGCAGTTCGATTGCTGCCTCATCGCCAGTGATTAACAGCAGACGGGTTTTACGACGCCAGCAAAGGCCAATACGGGAACGGAGATGTCCCCGGATCTTGTTACACATGGCCACCGCAGGGTGAACAGGCGCTTTATCATTTTCCCGCTTCTTTTTCTCATCATCACCGTTGGTGTTGTCGACAAGCGCATTAAACTCCTGCTTGCCGGCATTGCGTACCGCCGCCAGAAGCACTACGGATACGATAAGGGCGCAGCCTGAAATACATCCGCCGGCGATAAGCCAGTAAATTTGCTGCTGACTACCGTCTTCAATCCCGGCTATAACCGGATGCTTCCAGACCATGAACGTCATAACGACTAACAGCAAAAAGAAAATCAATGCGACAGCAAGATAGCGGCCTTCCGTAGTCTTCGGTGCTAAAGGTAGCTTCACGGATCCATCTCCTGTCGGGAAGCAATCGGGGTAACGAGCGTGCTCCAAAGCACATTCTGTGTGATATCACCGCAGATAATCATCTGTGGTAACTGAGTTTGTCGGGCAATTTCGGTGGCGGCAGCGATGGCCAGCCAGGGGGCCGCGGCACCGGCATGTCCCATGGATATATCGAGCGAAACGACGGTTTCGTCCTCTACAGACTGCGCAGGGTGCGCATTCTGGCACTCAATAACTTCTGCACGCTGCTCACCTGTCAGCCCGGCAAGCCATAAATTTTTCACGATATTTTCTTTGAGCGGGACGTTACAGGCGGCCATGTTCATCCCTTCCCTCAGCTCACCGGTTGGAGCAGCATCTGGTCGGTGCAGCAACGCGAGAGGTTCGAGTGCTTCCTGGGTCAGGCGGTTGCCAAGAAGCAGAGCAACGGCTGCTTCAGCAGTATTGTTTGAAACAACCGGATCAATCTGGAGGCCAACAATCAATAACATCGCATCATCTTTGATACGGTGATCCAGCCAGCGGTTGACTACCCCCGGCCCATTGCTGTCTGTATACTCAAGCGCGCAGGTTATGCCACTCTCCTGCCAGGCTTCCTGCCAGATATCTCTGATAGCGGGGAATGACAGAGATGACGAGACATCGAGGATGACAGCAAGCGAAGCGGTCTCCGGAAACTGGTGAACTGGAAGTTCAGCAATCAGCTCTGAAAACAGGCATGAGATAACCAATCCAGGAGTATCTTCCGGTTCTGTCAGGATACGGCTCAGCCTCCGGCTTTCTTCGCCATTCCAGTCCGACTGCGAAATGATAATGCTGTGGTTATTGAGCATTTCAACTGCAACAGAAACTTGTTCATTTGCCTGATGGGCCGTAATAAATGTCGTATTCAACACCTGAAGCGCACGACGTGCCCTACGGGTCTCACCTAAGATCCATTGCTCCCGACGTCGGTCAAAACCATTCGCTTTACTGTCTTGTAATGACCACGCCCACATGCGAATAATGAAACTAAAAGTCCATATAACGACGGGTGTGCCTATGGCAATTAACCAAAAGTGCCGGGTATCAATGTAGCGTCCGAATATGCGCATGAGGATCACGCTAATGACCAACATTGCTGCCAGGACAGCAAACCAGCGCGATACTTTTGGATGATCTGGACGTGGATAACAATCAGGAAGATGTTTAAGGGAATACAACATTAATTATCTCGATATGAAAATACCACAACCGAATTTTTTGATTATGAGTAATGCTCATCGCAATAAAAATCAGTCAATAATGAGTTGCCAAAGCGTCTACTCAGCAGAAACATTGGACAAAACACTTTTAGGGAAATGGTTCAGGCATTCAGGGCTTGCAGTTACATTAAAATGGCTAACGTGACCTATATCACTAATATACATAGCACTTACATCAGGCGATCCATCTTTAGCAATGTCACGATAAAACACCCCTCCAACCCCGCGATTAGATTTACTTAAATATATAACTTCGTCAGTTTGGTTGCCATTTTCCATACTATATATGGTCAAGGAATCTAATTTTAAAAGGGCTCCATTTAAAATATATGCATGCCCATCGATAGCTAACCTGTCGTCACCCCAAGAATAATTTGCTTCACTGGCACTTGTTACAAGAAGGTAAGAATTATCTTCACTCGTTTTAGCACTCATGCTTTGATAAACATCAGAAATAGCATCAGTGGGAATCATAGCACACATTGATACAGATTCTTTGTCAGCGTTATCATCAGCAAGGCAATAAGTTGCCGGAAAAATGATCAATAGACCACACAAAATCGAGTTTGATATCGATCTGCTAAATGTGAAAGAATAATTGATTATCCATTTCATGATTCACCCCTTCCAATTAACAGCAATCACCGACCCTCAGCCATCTATACTAATATTTAATTTCCTCAAGTGTTTTGAGTCGAATATAGCATGATTTGTGGGTATTACCGTCATAAACAACATTAACTAAAGTATCTCTCTCGACTCTGATATTGACAAACTCATCCCCGCATGATGGCTTAATCTCTTTGAATTGTTTATCACCAGGAAAAAAGATAAATAACCTATATATTTTATAAATGCCCATCCCCTCATCCATGTGCCAAATACTAAAATCCCTATAACCATCATGATTGTAATCTTCAAATGATATGTGGTTTTTTTTCTCAGATGAAACATCAATTCTTTCTATATTAACCTGTTTGTCTGCATCTACAACGGATACTAACAACGAATCATTATCAACCAGCAAAATCTCTGCAGAAAGCTTTTTCCCATTATTAACATCTAAAATGCAATTATCACATCCAATTGCAATCTTTGTAAAAATGCACAGGAAGAAAAAAATATATTTCATGATAGTATCATTAGGGATTTTGAGTAATTCTCCAGCAGGGCTTAGACGGGCTGTGGCTTAAGGATATCTATTAAATTCCCACGAGCTATTTTTCTTGCACGTTTCAAAGTTATTATCATCCGTAGGATCAAATTCTGACCCAACTGGCTTCAAATTTCCATTTGCAAGATTTAAAAACAGTCCCTGATTGGTTCCGATATAAGCGAGATCCTTCCCTTTTACAAAATCAATGCTAAAAACACCTTCACTCACACTCTTTTCAATTTTTTTATATCTGTGCTCCAAATCTACAAGAATCACATTTGTATCCTGAGGATTGCCCTCATTAATTATTTTCGGCTTACCCCAGAGAATTATTTTATCACCACTACATTTAACACTATAGCCATTGATAACAGTATCAAACTTAAGAGTCTTTGTATGATTGTTAATGTCAACGGTTATTGAGTCAGTACCATTTAATGTAACTCCTGATGCATATGCATTAAATGAAATAAAAAATCCGGCAATTGTTGAAATAATAAGATTCATTAGTTAGTCCATCAAAATATGAGAGATTCTAGTGGTTTCTTTCCAACGACGTTCTTCGTCAGTATACGCACCATTAATAGCTTTGGTTACAACCTTGGAGTGTTCATGTGAAACATCAAACTCCACAATTTTCGTATTTATTGGACGAAAACCAGCGGTACGAGCACCGGCAATCCAGTACCACGCCCCAGCGTCAATACAGTTGTATGGGGAAATGGATAGAAGCTGTGGGTCGTCAATAGCAGGAGCTTTGCTCAAATTAACAGGTCTCCACCATCCATTTATAAATCCTTTATAGTTCATAGGGTATTTCTCTAAGTCAATCCATCCCCTATAACCCCAGTATTTACTATAATTTTCGCGGCCTGTAAGCTGTTTCATCCCCCGACCTCTAAATTTCGGACCATCTCCTGGCTCAATATTTCCAAGTCGTCCATTAAGATAATCAAGATAGCCTCCAGGCGGAGGGTTATAGTACCCATTTATCTCAGAAGCAAAACTTGAATGAGTAGGATTTCGTGAAAAACTTGCTGCCCCTTCAATCATTAGCGATAACATCCCTGACTCAATTGCACCCTGCCCAAAAAAATGTGATTTTCTTGTTGGTGTGGTAATGAAGTATTTTTCAAGGCAACGGTTGATTATCTCTCTATATTTTTCTCTAACCTCCTTTGGAGACGTGCCTATCTTTTGCAACGCCTTAAGAGGGTAGAGGTTATCTGGATAGACCTTTTCTAATTCTTCTGCTGAAAGCCAATTACATTTCCGAAACAATGTAATAAACGCTCTGGGGTCAAAATGCCATACCCTGTTTTTAGGGACATCACCACTTATGCACAGAGCTCGAGCATGATCTAGTAATTTAACCCAAGAGTCGTTATCTAATGGAGGATCAACAGTTTCATTTTTCTCCTGCAACCATCCAAGTCGCTGCTCTAGCGTATTTTGATCCCATTCAAAGGGGAATCGACAAATTAATCGGCTTCTGCATTCATTTTTTGAATTTAGTACAATGTTTGAATTGCACTGGCTATCCATATCTGAATCATCTGTTACTAAAATCCAGCCCAGCCAATGGGGGAAATCCGCATCGCTATATTTTTTTACCGAATCTGATGCGACATTTATGAAACCGCACCCACCAGGATAATTCACCTTCAGCCAGTAGTTATTGCTTTTATCGGACAAAGGCTTACTTTCAGAATTTATAACACGGCCAAACCTGAGTAATTCATAGCCTGATGAAATGGAATCTGGATGCCCTTTAAGGGCATATTCATACATATTGTTTTCATTCAAACCGCTGGTATCATTAATAGGCTCGCCAACGATATCAAACTGCCCATCTTCTTTAGCATTCTGCCTAGTGGTTATTACACGCACCTCTCCTTTAGTTTCGATAGTTACAAATAGCTCAGAACTATTAGTGTATATTGGTGTACTTTCGTCAACGACAGTAACACCATCTATGCTTTTACCATTATAAAAAGAGGTGCCTGACGGAATGTAGAAATGAATATCACCAAAACATACATCAACCCGTCCATTTTTTGATGTATCAAGGTGCGGTTGTGATCTTCCAGTGATTTTTTCTATATACTGGTCTTCACAGTATATTTGCACGTGTGTAGCATTCACGCCATCGACCATGCCGGTTGTGCCTAATGAATCTTTTCTTCCGACCACTCCACCAACAGAAAGTGTATTCGATATGAAATTCAAATGCATATACATTGAAAAAAACGTGATTTTACCGTTTTCCCCAGAACCGATTTCAGTTTCATGTTTTATAACAATACAACCATTATCCGTATAACCATTATAATTCAAAGGTTCTTTCTTTGTTTTTTCTTTTTCGGCAGGCTCTCTAATGAACACTATAGTCCCATCAGCTATCGCACGTAACATTTCAGGAGGATGACTCGAATCATTATGTTTTATATGTACGCCGCCGTGCCATGATTCTTTCCCATTAATAGGAAACCCACGACTAACATCAACGGGCATCATTTTGCTCACCCATCCTTCATCACTTTCATTTTTTGAATGAGGCCTTAAATATGGAGGACTAATAATCATGTTTAAATCCTTTATGAAAATGTAAACTTGCCAGATGGAGTATTTTGCTCTGGAGTTAATGCAGGCACAGCTTCTTTATTATTGGCTTTATCCTTTCGTCCATAATGCCCTGCTTTTGTTCTGTACTCACCCAACGTGGCTGATTCAATAGCATTACCATCTAAAGTGATGTAGCTTCCTCCACCATTCAGGGTCAGCTTCTTCTTCGCGATGATTTTGATTTCATCTTCAGTACTGACAATACTAATTTCCTTACGAGCAAGCAGAGCCATCAGGTCGTTCTGCGCCTGTACCTGCACCGGCCCCTGGTTCGCGATGAGCTTGATCCCCAACTTACGAACAAACACGCTCAGGGCATTACCTACCCCGATGAACAGATTTTTCACCACGCTGACGTCGGCATTTTTACCGGCAGAGGCTATCAGGTTCTGGCAAGCTGATACCTGCAGATGTTGTCCGCTGGTCAGCGCCATTCCATCCGGTGCACTGAGAAGCAGCACTGATTTTTTGAGGTCTGTCAGCTGCTGTTCCAGCAGTTTGATTTGCGCCTGGAGATCGGCCGGGTTCGCGGTTGCCTTCTGCGCATCATCGGAGATAGACGTCATCTGCTCCCGGGCATCACCCAGATTGCTGACCGCTGGCTGCATCTCCAGCACCTGACCCTGTGCTTTCGTCTGGCCATCAGCGCTGATGAACATCCCTTTCTGTGCCCGGATGGCTCCCCAGCTGTCGGTTCTGAGCTCAAAACCCTCACCGCGCTTCTGCTTCTCAGCATCCACTAAATGTCCGAGATTCAGCTGACTCTTGCCGCCGTACTCCGTGGAGACCTTGATATGCTCCTGGTCGCGGCTGTCATCAAGGCGGATTTTGTTGTTCGCCGGGGTGCGCAGGACGTTACGTTTGTAGTTTCGGATAGTGACGTGGTCACCGTGCGCCGAGTCGTGAAGTACGCCAGAAATGTACGGTCTGTCCGGGTTACCGTCCTCAAAACCAATCGCCACTTCGGTGCCTGCCAGCAGCGGCAGGTGCAGACCGTAGGTGTCACCGGCATACGGGCGGGACTGGCGCACCCACAGGCTCTCGAACCCGGTTTCCCAGTTATCACGGTCAAACAGCATGTTGACGCGATAGCGGCCGTCTTTATCGATGTGACCGTAGGTGTCGTTCTCGGTGGTGCTCGTGACGCGTGCCGGCAATGTACCGGCCATCACCGGGCGTGAGCCAGGCTCAGGACGGAAACTAAAATCCGTGCTGTCCGGGATGCCGTCGAAGTTGACGCCAAAGTCTTCATCACGGCGCGCATGGCTGTGCATCGCCGTGACGACCACGCCCTGAGCGAACACATCAGCCACTTCGTACCCGCCGGTGACTTTCAGTACCTGACCCGGAGAGAGGGTCGGGCAGCTGGTGATGGCATGAGTCTGCGTCTGGCCATTCAGATAACGCTCATGACGAATGCGGGCAAAAAAGGCTCCGGACTCCGGGGCCGGATTGCGGTCGTAGGTGCTGCCCGCTGTCAGATAGTTATCCGCATAGTGATAGGCATCACCATAGGTGGTGGTATCCCCGCGGGTAGCATCGACCTGGGTGTTCATATCATCCGTGGCCTGGCGGTAGTTGTAATCACGGGTGCTGACCTGCTTCTGCACCACGTTATGATGGCTCTCCATGCCCCAGACCGAGTCCACTCCTTCCGAATGCTGTCCTGATGGAGGGACTGATGGCAGCGTCAGGCCTTTTTCATACCCCTGCTGACCGTCATAAAACTCCACCACGTCGATGTTGAGGCGCGTGTCGGTGGTGAAGCGAAACCAGATACCGACCTCACCCAGCAGGCGGGTGACAAAGTGCAGGTCGTCCTCACCGTACTGCATCACCTGTTCACGACGCGGGTATTCTTTTGACAGCGAGAACAGAAAATCCTGGCCGCGCATACCGTGGCGCTCGCGCAGGATTTTTTCCACGATTTGCGGAACCGACATGTCCTGGTAAATGGCGTTCTGGTGCGAGCGGTCGAGCAGCGCCAGACGTGGCTGCAGCGTCAGGGCATAATGAGTTTCATCTTTTGAGGTGTTGAGACGTTCAAAGCCGCTAACCACCCCCTGAAGGGTGCGCACGGCCTGTTGCATCTTGATGCCGTAACCCTGGTCAACCGGGGCCTGCAGCGTCAGGGTGGCTGCTTTCATCAGCATCATTTCTTTGCTGATGGCATGGTCAGCGCTGGTGAATTCAATCCGGTAACTGAACGGCGTGCTCAGGGCTTCATCGCCTTCAAACGCCAGTACATCGAGTTCTGCTTCACATCCCTTCACCGACAGCTGGTGATGGTTGTGGCTGAATCTGATCGGGGGATTACTGCTCATGCGTGCACTCCTTGTGTACGGCCAAACTCCAGCCCGATACCCTCTTCCTCACTCCAGCTAAGGCATAGCGACTGTGGTTTCTGTTTCGCAGCCATGTGGGTCAGCAACTGCTGACTCAGCACCGGCAGAATTTGTTGATTGAGCAGACTGTCGACGTTGCGTGCGCCGGTGTCCGGTAGCAGGCAGGCGGCAGTGAGTGCGTCATACAGGCTCTCATCAATCTGCGTGCTCAGGCCGTAGTGACGATGTAAGCGCTTGCTGACCTGTGACAGCTTCATTTCCACGATGGTACGCATGGCCGCTTCGGCCAGAGGGCGATAAATCACGGTCTGGAAACGGGCCAGCAGTGCCGGCTGGAAGTGGTCGCGTAAAATCGGGCGCAACAGCTCGTGCAGATCCGCTTCGGTCGCTTCCGGTTGTTCATCCAGCAGCTGCATCAGATGATCGCTGCCGAGGTTGGAGGTCATCAGGATAACGGTGTTACGGAAGTCGATTTCACGCCCTTCGCCGTCGCGCATAAAGCCGCGGTCGAAGACCTGATAGAACAGGTTCATGACGTCGCGGTGAGCTTTCTCCACTTCATCCAGCAGCACCACGCTGTACGGGCGCTTGCGCACGGCTTCGGTGAGAATGCCGCCCTGACCGTAGCCGACGTAGCCCGGCGGTGAGCCTTTCAGCTGCGACACCGTGTGCGGCTCCTGGTACTCGGACAGGTTGATAGTAATGAGCGATTTTTCACCACCGTACAGCACGTCTGCCAGCGCCAGCGCGGTTTCGGTCTTGCCGACACCGCTCGGGCCAACCAGCAGGAACACGCCCTGCGGGCCGTTCTCTGACGTCAGCCCGGTCTTCGCCGCGCGCAGGCGCTGGGCGATAGCCTCAAGGGAAACATCCTGACCGACGACACGCTGGCCGATTTCATTTTCCAGAGTCAGCAGCTCAGTCTGTTCGTCTTTCATCAGGGAAGAGAGCGGCACGCCGGTCCAGTCGGCAATCACGTTCGCAACCGTGCGGGTGTCCACATCCACCTGAACCAGCACGTCGCCCTGTTGTGCCTGTTCGAGCTGCTGTTGCAGGTCGGTAATCTCAGCCTGCTGGCTGATGTCCTGGCGGCTGGCCATCAGCTGCTGCGCCAGCGCCTTTTCAGTGCTGAAACGCACTTCCTGCTCTTCAATACGCGCATCCAGTTCAGCCCGCTGCTGCTCGATGGCACCCAGGCGGTCACCATGGCGGTTGCTGCCGGCGGCGATATCTTCCAGCTGCGCCTGCTCTTCCAGTTCCAGCGCGGTCAGCTGTGCTTTCAGATGCACAATTTGTTCCGGCACGGTATCGAGACTCATACGTACGCGCGCCGCGGCGGTATCCAGCAGGTCAACCGCCTTGTCCGGTAGCTGGCGACCCGTCAGGTAGCGACGTGACAGGGTGACGGCCGCACGGACGGCGTCATCAGTGATATGGACGTTGTGGTGTTCGGCGTAGCGGGATTTCAGTCCACGCAGCATCAGACACGCGGTGTCGTCGTCCGGCTCGTCGACCTTCACCATCTGGAAGCGACGTTCCAGCGCGGCATCGCGCTCGAAGTACTGTTTGTACTCGCTCCAGGTGGTCGCGGCGATGGTGCGCAGATCGCCGCGCGCCAGTGCCGGCTTCAGCAGGTTGGCCGCATCCGCGCCACCTGCCTGGTTACCTGCACCGATAATGGTGTGGGCTTCGTCGATAAACAGCAAAATCGGTACCGGCGATTGTTGTACCGCATCAATGACATTTTTCAGGCGCTGTTCGAACTCGCCTTTCACGCCAGCCCCTGCCTGCAACAGACCGAGGTCAAGGGTGCGCAGAACAACTGGCTTGAGAGATTCCGGCACGTTGCCCTCTGCTATACGCAGCGCCAGGCCTTCAACCAGTGCGGTTTTGCCGACACCCGGTTCGCCGACCAGAATCGGGTTATTTTTACGGCGGCGCGAGAGAATATCGACCATCTGGCGGATCTCAGTGTCACGCCCAAATACCGGGTCGATTTTGCCCTCTTTGGCTTTGGCGGTAACATTGAGGGTGAATTTATCCAGCGCGTTCTGCAGCGCCGGGTTCAGTTCGCCTTCTTTCAGCTCTGCACCGACCGGGCGGCCCACAAACTCCACCTCACTGCCATGTTCCTGGGCCAGTTCAGCCTCAAACTGCAGCTCCGGGCGTTCATCAGATTGTGCATCCAGCAGCGGGCGCAGGCGGGAAAGCTGACTCATCCCGAGCGTCAGCAGTGGCCACAGACCGTCGCAGTGAGCAAGCCGTGGGTTTTCCGTCAGCGCCATCAGCAGGTGTACACTACGGATACTTTCCTCTCCGGCTAGTGAGGCCTGCATCCAGGCTTCCTGCATCAGTTTCTGAATATCGGCGGACAGCTGCGGGCGGCTGCATACCGAACGCGGTTGATTATCCAGCCAGCCGAGCAAATCCTGCCACAGTGCATCCATATCCCACTCGTAGCGGCGTGCCAGTACGGTCAGGTCACCTTCCCCCTGTTCGAGCAGCTTCAGCAGCCAGTGCTCCGGCAAAATTTCCGCATGGGCACGGGTCTGGCAGAGTGAAGCCGCCCCTTCCATCGCACGGGCACAGTAAGGATTCAGACGTCGCAACAGGATGGCTGGATTTTCCATGAGGTTCTCTCTTTGTCGGTTCCTGGACACGCTACCGCCCATCGCTGTTTCCCGTGAAGGGGACCAAAGCGCATATGGTCAGGCTGGCAGTTTGTGGGTTTCTTTGCTGAAAGCCCGTTACTTACAGGCACTCAGCAAAAAACTGCGGACAGGGCCCTGTCCGCATGCGACTTACGCGGTGGCGCGTTCGTTCCAGGAATCGGAATGAATGATGTTGCCGTCTTTGTAGGTCCAGGTGATTTTTTCGTAACGCAGTTCAACGCGTTCAAGGTGGTTGTGCTTCTCTTTAGAAGGATCCTTGATGTCATACATTTCAGGATTCACTTTCACTACCTTCACGTTTTCCAGCTTGGTGTTGAAGTACTCCACTTCCTGGCCCGCGTCGTTGATTTTGTACCACTTGAACTCAGCGGATTTCAGGGTCTGACCGGTGGTCACCGCCTTGTACAGGTACGGGCTGGAGGAATCGATTTCCTTGGTGAACAGGAACGGCGTGTGGATGCGGGTACCGGTCAGCTTGCCGGTGTTGTTGTCGGTCGGGATGTACAAATTATGTTCCTGAGCGACCACTTCAATGCTGCCTTCACGATCCTGAACGTCAACAGAACCTTTGATGTCCGCGCCGCCGTCGTCCTTCAGCCAAAGATAAACAGGAATTGCCATGTTAATTACTCCGTTTTATTTTCTGAGACGCCATCATCCTGCGATGACGCCGGGTTTTTGCCGGGTATCTGACAGGCACTTGCCTGCGGTACCAGACTGATTTCGACACGGCGGTTAAGCGCACGCCCTTCCGGGGTGTCGTTGGTTGCGACAGGGCGGCTTTCGCCATAGCCCTGCACCGCAAAACAGCTTTCCGGCACGTCGCCGGTGTCACGCATCCAGTCGCGCACTGCTTCGGCACGTTTCTGAGAGAGTGTCTGGTTCAGTTGCGGATTGCCGGTGTTATCGGTATGCCCTGACACGACAATCAGCCAGCCGGGCTTCGCCTTAACGCCGACCAGCGAGTTCACGAGCATTTTGGTGGACCCGGCTTTCAGCGCCGATTTGCCCGAATCAAACAGCGACATGCTGTCGAGCCTCACTATTTTCGGTACCGGTTTTGGGGTAGGCTGCGCTTTTGGAGGCGGCGGCATATACGAGCGGATCGCTTCCAGAAGGGGCATCCGTAGACGTTCCCCCTGATAAAGCCCCAGACCCAGCCGGACCGGTACGCCGTTACGTGCATAGTCATCCAGCAGCGCCGCATTCTCACGAAGGGCCGCAACGGCGCTAGCCTTCGGACCAAAGTCATCCATGGAGAGGCTGTCGTAACGGGCTATATCGAAGCTCACGCGATGCAGCAACTGGCGATTGTTCCAGCCACTACTGAGCAGCGCGGCGGTGGCCGCCAGTGTGAAAAGACCAAGGGCACAGCGCCAGGTGCGGGTGCGGGGAGTAAGTCCACCTCCTTCCGGTAGCAGCGGCAGGATGAAATCCGGGAGGGGTGAGATCACCGTGCTGTCCGTCCCTACCGGTTGCCAGCCGGCTACCTGCTGCATGGCAGTATGACGCGATAACCACGCCGTCCAGGCTGAGGAAGCAAGGGTTCCGGCAATAATCGGTCCCATTCCCCACAGCAGTGCTGCAGGTGCAATGGCCGGAACATCAGGATTCTCATCGATGAATACCGCCTGGACATGCTGATGGAACCAGCTCATCAGGCTATTCATTAGCACCTGCTGCTGCATCACAGGCGCACCGCCAGTGGTGACCCATGCGGCGATCGAACAAGGCGCATCCGACTCACGCCAGACAGTCCATCCTTCACCCGGAATAGCAGCCTGCCAAAGCATGTCATCCGTCATCGCACTGCCAATCTGACCATTCAAAATCAATGGCACAGACTGTCCCGTTTCTTTACGTAACTGGCTGATTTGCCAGCGCAGAGCCAGCAGACGACTTGTCAGGGCTTCACTGTCGACGTGTTTCTGCGGGCAGACACTGACCATCACCGACAGCTGACGCCCCCAGTCTGGGCGTTGCCACAGAATCTGACGGGCAACCTGCTCCAGATCCTGATGGTCCTCAACGCGGATCCAGCATCCCTGCGTGACGATCAGTACCGGTGACTGTTGTGGCCAGGTCAGAGGCATATCGCCGCAAACCAGCACCACAGGCTGACGGTAAGTGGTTTCAGGAAGGTCCTCCAGACGCAGGTTGACGTCATGCTGCGCACGGGGTCTGGCGATATACCAGAGCGAGACGATAACTCCGATCATCGTCAGCAGAACGAGCACTGAAGCCAGCCGTGATAACGGCAGAAAAGCCAGGCAGAGCACAGCACTCAGCAGAACGGCCCACAGCGCAAGCCCGCGCTGTTGTACAGGACTCATTTTACGACTCCCGGCAGCAGGGTCAGCAGCATCTGGTCGAGCCAGCGATCAAGTCCCCACCAGAGCACGGCAAGAACAATCATGCTCAGGCCAATACGCGCGGGCCATGATGCCAGCCAGCCCCCCGCCCCCCGTCCGGTGCGGCTCTCTGCCAGAACTGGATGGGTCTGAGGGTAGCTGAACGGTGTAACACGTTCATTAAGGGCGCTGACCAGCTTCTGGCGTTCCGGATCGTTTAGTGCGCGAAAATCCCCCAGAAATCCGAGCATCATTACCCGCTGGAAGCAGGTCATTACGGCACTGTCTGGTGCAGGTTCACGCAGCACATCGCGCATCCTGTCACACAAGGTGTCACCCGCGTCCATCGTGCCGAGGAAGTGTCCCTGCAGAGGAATGTCATACCACTGCACACAGGCGTCATCCTCGACACCGCGCCCTTTGACCGCCTCATCAAGCAATGCACATTGTGCAGTAAGGATATGCTTACAGCTGGCTTCATCGAATTCACTCGCTTTCAGTTCACGCTGAACGCGTTCAACATCAGCGATACAGCGTTCCCACAAGACCCGACCTTCGCCTTCCTTAAACTGCGGGCCATAGCGAAGGCTGATGACCTGAAGCCAGGTATCCTGAAGCAGTGCGTCAATATCAACAGACGCGACAGCGCCGTGTTTACGTTCACTCATGTTCTTAATACCGCAAAGAGTTCAAGTTCAGGCTCGCCGAGCATGCCCGGGACGTAAAACATACACGTTCCACTCTGGAGCATTTCAGCCGCCAGAGGATGGGAGAGTTCGAGACTGAAATACTGATTTTCCAGGCGCAGTGGTATGGCGGCAGGCACATGGCGCAGCGGCGTCAGCGGCACGCCCACGCGTGAAGAGTTGACGATCCCCCGAACATGGTCAGGGCTGCCCACCTTACACTGGCGCGGAAACTGCTCCTGCAGTTGCGCCACCGGGATCGGTGAGCGCACAGAAAGATAGTAATCAGCCCCTTCGCGCAGACGCGGGTCATGCAGGCGTGCCTGCCAGAAGTGCAGCCGTGGGTCATAGTCGAGTGCAAGGGCCACCACGCGGGACGGCAGGCTGGCTTCAAGCAGATCGCCAAGCAAATCAAACAGCGGTGGAAACACCGCATTGAGTTGCTCGTGATGCCAGGCCGGTATGGCGCTAACCTGATGTTCCAGTGAGAAAGTCAGCAGGCTCCCCGCCAGGCGAGAAAGTTCCGGATACAGACGTTCCGGTGGGCTTTGAAGATTACGCTGGAACTGACCCAGCACGGGCTCGGCGCTGTTCAGCGCGTTGAGCAGCCAGAACAGTGATACATCTGCCACGGCGAAATCAGCCATGCGCTCATTACTTTCACGCCGCATTGCCATCAGACGACACAGTCGCGCCCGCAGTTGTGTCAGTAGTTGTTCCAGTTGGGTAACCAGCCAACGACTGCCCTGGAGGGTCAACAGCGGAGGAAGAAATGTTTCATCCA
Organism: Enterobacter hormaechei; assembly: GCA_041890495.1. Lineage (GTDB taxonomy): Bacteria > Pseudomonadota > Gammaproteobacteria > Enterobacterales > Enterobacteriaceae > Escherichia > Escherichia boydii. The sequence continues at coordinate 5,164,928 of CP169086.1, read as the reverse complement.
AAAGCCATGTACCCTGCGAGTCTTGCAGCAGGCGGGCGACCGGACAGGTCAAATAATCGCTGTTGTTCTGATGGGCAAAACGCAGCGTCAGTTCCGGCTGCATCACGGCAATCTGGCGAGTGTCCTCCCCAAAGGTATTGCGTACATCCCGCCAGCACTGACGATATCGCACCGGACGCTCGGCCACCTCATCGGGTTTCAGGCAGTTGCCGCCGTTCGCCCGCAGTAGCGGGAGTGCCAGCACCACCGTCACCTCATGCAATCCGCTTTCAAGCGACAGTACCGGTGGCAGCGAATCAGCATTGTCTGTATCAACCAGCGTACCGTCCTGAAAACGGACATGCAGATGACGGGCCTGAAGACGTCCAAGCCTAAGAGCTTCCGGCTCGAAGGTAGCATTTATAACCCCCCACGGGCAGGAGAGTCCCAGCCGGGCAATACACTCGGCAGACCAGGCCGCATACGCGACCTGTTGCTGAAAATGCTGGGGAGCGACCATAATGCCCCTACCCCATAACGGTTGTTCCGTTTTCATCGGCTTCCTGCCTGTTATTACGATTTCGCCTTAGGCATCTGGGAAACCAGCGACAGGTTGACGTCCATCCCTTCCACCTGGAAGTGTGGAATCGCATACAATTTCACGCGGAAGAAGCCCGGGTTATCCTCAATATCTTCCACCACCACTTTTGCATCACGCAGCGGATGAGATGCCTGAAGTTCGTCGCCCGGATCGGTCATTTCGGTCACCAGACTGCGGACCCAGGTGTTCAGCTCCAGTTCCAGAAGTCGGCGATCCTTAGTGGTACCGATGTTTTCGCGCTGAATCAGCTTCAGGTAGTGAGCGATACGCGACAGGAGGAAGATGTACGGCAGGCGGGCGTTGATGCGGCTGTTGGCCGTCGCATCTGCGGTATCATACAGCGCCGGTTTCTGAGCTGAGTTTGCTGAGAAGAAGCAGGCGTAGTCGCGATTTTTGTAGTAGGACAACGGAATAAAGCCCAGATTCGCGAACTCGAATTCACGCGTTTCAGGGATCATTACCTCAGACGGGATTTTTACCTGATTGCCGGTACCCAGGTCATACAGATGGATAGGTAGATCCTGAACCGCACCGCCGGCCTGCGGGCCACGGATTTGTACACACCAGCCATTGTTGATAAAGCTACGCACCATGTTGGACGCGAAGGCAAACGACGCATTCGTCCACAGGTATTTGTCGTGATCCGGGCCTTTGACTTCTTCTACATAGTTAAAGCTGCGAACCGGAACGGTATCCGGACCATACGGTAAACGTCCCAGTACGCGGGGCATCACAAGACCGATGTAGCGTGCATCGTCCGTATCGCGGAACGATTTCCACTTGATGTACTCTGCGCGGTCAAAATAGTTACCAATATCTTTAATCGCAGCAACGTCTTCCATTGACTCCTTGAGGAAGAATTTCGGGCCTGCCGAGCCGATAAATGGCATATGTGCAGCCGCAGATACTTTTGAGATGTTGCGCAGCAGGGCGACATCCTGCGCTGAAGCATCGAACTCATAAGCGGAAATCAGCGCCGCAATCGGCTCGCCGCCCGGGGTATCATATTCATCAATGTAGGCGTGTTTATAGAGACCACTCTGGATGATTTCCGGACTATCTTCAAAGTCCTGGCGCAGGTCTTCTTTAGACATGCTCAACAGCTCAATTTTCACGTTCTGGCGAAAATCTGTTTTATCAACCAGCGACTTTACCCCTCGCCATAGGCTCTCAACTGCCTGAAACTCGTCATGATGCATTACAGCGTCCAACTGGCGGCTGATCTGGTAGTCGAGCTCAGCGATGTGGTGATCGATCAGGTTTTTATCCAGTTTGTCGACCTTCGAGCCTGCCTTGGTCAGGCATTCCAGAAAGACCTGCATACCGGCCGTCAGACGCTCGTCAGCGGTCGCATCCGACATCGCCTGCGCATCTTGCCAGAGGTCCAGCGCGCTCAACTCGGAGACAGGGCTCAGATTGATTTTCTCAAACAAGGAGGCGTATACCCCACCCGCAGCGGGACGTTCCAGCACCACGCTTTCACCGCCAGCAATATTATTTTGTACAGACATGAGCATTCCTTGATAAATCCGTTAAAACAGCATGATGATTAAGGTTTTTTTGATGCCAGTGCAGAGAGTTCATTTCGCAACTCAGCGCTAAGCGACTGGTCCAGAACGATTTTTTCAAGCTCTTTTCGGAAAGTCTGGTTATCCAGCAGGTTGGCCTTCAGATCGCGCAGCAAGTTGCGCATCGCCAGCATCGCCTTCAGCTGCGGGATCTGAGCGGCCACCTGCTCTGGCGTGAAATCTATCATGCTGTGGAAAGTCAGCTGAATGTTGTCCTCGCCACCATCATCAGACAGCGTATTTTTAACGGTCAGATTTACTTTTGGGGAATATTCGGAAAGAACGCTATCAAAATTATTTTTGGTGATGTTAACCTTTTCGCGCTCAGATATTGTCGCAGAGTCCTGCCCATTGCTGAAATCACCCGCAATAAGCAACTTTAAGGGTAATTCCATTTTCTTGCTTGCTCCGCCAGTATGCAGATCAAGCTTCAGGTTAATACGTGCCTTAGGCACCTCATTCTGAAAACTGTCAGCCATCTCATCATCCCTCTTTGTTTTGCTATGCCAATTTCACGGTGTCGTTCTTGATGCGCAATATTAGAACAATGATCGAAACAAAATCAAATACACAGATCTTTTATCTGAAATGAGAAATTTCTTAAGAATTTTACACCAAAATATTATGGCGGATTACTCTGCCACCTTAGTAAAAGACACTGCTTTTGTTATGCAAACCGAATATTTGTATCGAAAAAATGATTACAGACAGATAGACGCCAAGAAAACCACCTTACAATGATTTGCATCAAAAACCTGAGACTAAAAATCATAAATGGACTGCAATGCATTATTGCAGAATGAAAAAAAGAGAATACTTTTAAATAATGAAAAAAAACGAATCATTGATTGTGTAAATAATACATCAGAAATTTCACACGGAATTTTCCTGGATGATATAGGCGGAAGAGATAAATAAATTTCTCAAGTACGTAATCGGTCACGAATAAATACACTGCTCTTTTATCCGTTCACGTATTGATTACAAGGTGCCCTACCTTCATGGATCGGGCAGATGGCATGCTATTGAACATGAGTGATTATAAAAACTGTAAAATCAAGCACCTCCCGAATTGCCGCTTTTTTAATCAAAAACGAGTAATAGCACATATCGTATAACGGTGTTACATTATGCCGCCCACCCAATGTCAGCTATGGCCAGGTAACGCCGTAAAGATCGGTAAAGCCTGCAACCATGACCTTGTACTACGGTCTAATAGGCACGTGGTATCGCACTATGCGTTACTTTCACCGGCTCTACATAGGTTTATCTATTTTGTCTCAATCCAATTTCAAACGCGCATTTTTGCACCCGCGTTACTGGTTTACATGGTTTGGTCTTGGCGTACTCTGGCTGCTGGTTCAACTTCCGTACCCTGTTCTGCGTTTGCTGGGATCTAAACTGGGCAGCGCTTCCCGCGTTTTCCTGAAACGTCGCGAATCCATCGCACGTAAAAATCTTGAGCTTTGCTTTCCTCAGTACAATGCCGAAGAGCGCGAGAAACTCATCGCTGAAAACTTCAAGTCTATCGGCATGGCGCTGCTTGAAACCGGCATGGCCTGGTTCTGGCCGGATGAGCGTGTCCGCAAGTGGTTTGACGTGGAAGGACTGGATAACCTTAAACGCGCCCAGATGCAAAAACGCGGCGTGATGGTCGTTGGCGTTCACTTTATGTCGCTGGAGCTGGGCGGCCGCGTAATGGGGCTTTGTCAGCCAATGATGGCAACCTACAGACCTCACAACAGTGAGCTGATGGAGTGGGTGCAGACGCGAGGCCGCATGCGTTCCAATAAGGCGATGATTAGCCGTAACAACCTGCGCGGTATGGTCGGTGCCCTGAAGAAAGGTGAAGCCGTCTGGTTTGCACCCGATCAGGATTATGGACGTAAAGGCAGCAGCTTTGCGCCCTTCTTTGCGGTGAAAGACGTTGCGACGACTAACGGCACCTTTGTCATTTCTCGTTTGTCAGGCGCCTCCATGCTGACCGTGACGATGGTGAGAAAAGCAGATAAATCAGGCTATCGTCTGCACATCTCTCCTGAAATGGCTAACTATCCGGAAAACGAGTGCGAAGCCGCGGCGTTTATCAACAAAGTCATCGAAACTGAAATCATGCGCGCGCCAGAGCAGTATCTGTGGATGCATCGTCGTTTCAAAACCCGCCCTCTTGGCGAAGCCTCGCTCTATATTTAAGCCTTTCATTAAGGTTAGTTTCGCTAAGAAACTAACCTTTTCAATCACCTGTCATCCCGTTGAGAAAACGTCTTTTCATTGCGTCGCCCAAAGTGAATTTATTGCGATGCGAAATCAAACTGTCGCCGTTCCACGACACTCGTAAGTAACGGAAATTATTTAAAAAATCCCCTCTTGTCACCCCTCATTTTTAGGCGTACATTAGCGCCGTCTGGCAACAGGAAAGCACAGAATTCTGAGCTGGAGTGAGCGGCGAAACGGGAAAATTCTCATTTCCGTTTTGACCGGATTTCAGTTCTCTATAATCAGGTGGACTCTGTTTTTAAATGCGTACCACAAGATACGCGGAGCGATGAAACGTGAAATATTTCTTTATGGGCATTTCGGTGATTGTTTTAGTCTGGGCCGGAACCTTTGCCCTGATGATCTAGTGAAGAACATGCAGTCAAAAAAACAGGAGCCCTCGGCTCCTGTTTTTTTATGTCATGTCGACGCGGGATTTTCAGTCACGCTCTTCGAGGAGATAAGGCCGTCGGCACGGAACATCGCTTTAATCCCTCTGATGGCCTGACGAATACGGTCGCGGTTTTCAATCAGTGCAAAGCGAACATGCGTATCACCATAGTCGCCAAAGCCAATCCCCGGCGAGACACAAACCTTCGCTTCGTTAAGGAGCTTCTTGGCAAATTCCAGCGATCCCATGGCCGCATATGGTTCCGGGATTTTCGCCCAGACATACATCGAAGCCTTCGGCATTTCAACCATCCAGCCCGCTTCATGCAGCCCTTTAACCAATACATCACGGCGGCGTTTGTACTGTTCGGCAATGTCGCGCACGCACTGTTGATCGCCCTCCAGCGCCGCAATCGCCGCCACCTGCAACGGCGTAAAGGTGCCGTAATCGTGATAGCTTTTAATACGAGCCAGGGCGCTGACCAGCGTTTTGTTGCCAACCATAAAGCCGATACGCCAGCCCGCCATGTTGTAGCTTTTCGACAGCGTAAAGAACTCGACTGCCACATCGCGTGCACCCGGTACCTGCATAATTGACGGCGCTTTCCAGCCATCGTAGACGATATCGGCATAGGCCAGGTCATGGACCACCAGCACATCGTAGCGTTTCGCCAGCGCCACTACTTTTTCGAAGAACTCCAGTTCCACGCATTGCGCGGTTGGGTTTGACGGGAAGCCGAGGATCATCATCTTCGGTTTCGGATAACTTTCACGAATGGCTCGCTCCAGTTCGTTGAAGAAATCGACACCTTCCACCAGCGGCACTGAGCGTACCTGCGCCCCGGCAATCACCGCGCCATAAATATGGATCGGGTAACTTGGATTCGGCACCAGCACCGTGTCACCATGATCCAGCGTCGCCAGCATCAGATGCGCCAGGCCCTCTTTCGAACCAATAGTGACGATGGCTTCTGATTCCGGGTCGATTTCAACGTCGTAGCGATCCTGATACCAGCGGGAAATGGCGCGACGTAACCGCGGAATGCCGCGTGAAGTGGAGTAACCATGCGTGTCCGGGCGCTGGGCCACAGTACATAATTTTTCGACGATATGCGGCGGAGTCGCACCGTCCGGGTTACCCATGCTGAAATCGATAATATCTTCGCCGCGCCGACGCGCAGCCATTTTCAGTTCAGCGGTGATGTTAAAAACGTAGGGCGGGAGACGATCAATGCGCGTAAAGCGACGTTCAGGGCGAGTGTCAGCCATAATTTCCTCAGATTAACGTTAGCGCCCGGACCGTCCGAGCGACGCTGCCACGATGGTGGCTGTTTTGAAAATAGCCTGATTAATTTCTGTCTGTCCAGCGTTTTAGAACATTTTATTAATGACGTTAAATGAGGAACTCTGCTTTAAAAACAGGAAATTTATCTGCGCTAACAAGAAAATTACCACTCATTTTATTAACATAATAATTTCAATAAATTTACTAACCAGAAGTGCATTATCAAGAGATGCATTGCTAATACACCATTTATCTATCAATCCCCTTTTAAAATTGTGGTTTTTCCTCAAAAACGGCCTGCTGGTCATCAGCCTTCAGGTTACCTATCATAGAGGTTTAATCCTTATTCGAGTCACCCGTGCACGAAATATTCAACATGCTGCTGGCGGTCTTCGATCGGGCAGCGTTAATGCTTATCTGCCTGTTCTTTCTCATCCGTATCCGCCTGTTTCGCGAACTGTTGCACAAGTCGGCGCACTCCCCAAAAGAATTGCTCGCCGTTACCGCCATTTTCTCGCTGTTCGCCCTGTTCAGCACCTGGTCCGGCGTTCCCGTAGAAGGCTCGCTGGTGAACGTACGTATTATCGCGGTGATGTCCGGCGGGATTCTGTTTGGCCCGTGGGTAGGCATCATTACCGGCGTGATTGCGGGTATTCACCGGTATTTAATTGATATCGGCGGCGTGACGGCGATCCCCTGCTTTATCACCAGCATTCTGGCGGGTTGTATATCGGGCTGGATCAACCTGAAAATCCCCAAAGCACAGCGCTGGCGCGTCGGTATTCTCGGCGGCATGTTGTGTGAGACGTTGACCATGATTCTGGTAATTGTCTGGGCACCAACTACCGCGTTGGGGATCGATATCGTCTCTAAAATCGGCATTCCAATGATCCTCGGTAGCGTCTGTATCGGCTTTATTGTGCTTCTGGTGCAAAGCGTTGAGGGCGAAAAAGAGGCCAGCGCCGCGCGGCAGGCCAAGCTGGCGCTGGATATCGCCAACAAAACGCTACCGCTGTTTCGCCATGTCAATAGCGAGTCATTACGCAAGGTCTGCGAAATTATCCGCGATGACATTCACGCCGATGCGGTGGCGATTACTAATACCGATCATGTGCTGGCCTATGTTGGCGTGGGTGAACATAACTATCAGAATGGCGATGACTTCATTAGCCCGACTACCCGTCAGGCGATGAATTACGGAAAAATCATCATTAAAAACAATGATGAAGCCCACCGCACACCAGAGATTCATTCCATGCTGGTGATCCCATTGTGGGAGAAAGGGGTCGTGACCGGAACGCTGAAAATTTACTACTGCCACGCGCATCAGATCACCTCGTCATTACAGGAAATGGCGGTCGGTCTGTCGCAAATCATCTCCACGCAACTGGAGGTTTCACGCGCCGAGCAGCTACGTGAAATGGCAAATAAGGCAGAGCTTCGCGCCCTGCAAAGCAAAATTAATCCCCATTTTCTGTTTAACGCTCTGAACGCTATTTCATCGTCAATCCGTCTGAATCCGGATACCGCTCGCCAGTTGATCTTTAATCTGTCGCGTTATCTGCGCTATAACATTGAATTAAAAGACGATGAGCAAATCGATATCAAAAAAGAGCTGTATCAAATTAAAGACTATATTGCCATTGAGCAGGCCCGCTTTGGTGACAAGCTGACGGTTATCTATGATATTGATGAAGAGGTGAATTGCTGCATTCCCAGCCTGCTGATCCAGCCGTTGGTGGAGAACGCCATTGTCCACGGTATTCAGCCTTGCAAAGGTAAAGGCGTTGTCACCATCAGCGTTGCAGAGTGCGGAAATCGGGTACGCATTGCGGTGCGAGATACCGGGCACGGCATCGATCCAAAGGTGATTGAGCGGGTCGAAGCGAATGAAATGCCGGGCAATAAAATTGGCCTGCTGAATGTCCATCATCGCGTGAAGTTATTGTATGGCGAGGGGCTGCATATCCGCCGCCTGGAGCCGGGGACGGAAATTGCGTTTTACATTCCTAACCAACGCACCCCAGTCGCCTCACAGGCTACGTTATTGCTTTGAGCCGGAGTGATATTGTGAAAGTCATCATTGTTGAAGACGAATTCCTGGCACAACAGGAACTGAGCTGGCTAATTAAAGAGCACAGCCAGATGGAGATTGTCGGCACCTTTGACGACGGTCTGGACGTGTTGAAGTTTTTGCAGCATAACCGCGTCGACGCCATTTTTCTGGATATCAATATTCCGTCGCTGGATGGCGTGTTGCTGGCGCAAAACATCAGCCAGTTCGCCCATAAACCGTTTATTGTGTTCATCACCGCGTGGAAAGAACATGCGGTAGAAGCGTTTGAACTGGAGGCGTTTGACTACATTCTCAAACCGTATCAGGAGTCACGTATTACCGGGATGCTGCAAAAACTGGAAGCGGCCTGGCAACAACAGCAGACCAGCAGTACGCCTGCCGCGACGGTAACGCGTGAGAATGACACCATTAATCTGGTGAAAGATGAGCGAATAATCGTCACGCCAATTAACGATATCTATTACGCCGAAGCGCACGAGAAAATGACCTTTGTCTATACGCGGCGTGAATCCTACGTAATGCCGATGAACATTACCGAATTTTGCAGCAAACTGCCGCCGTCGCATTTTTTCCGCTGCCATCGCTCATTTTGTGTCAATCTGAACAAAATACGCGAAATCGAACCGTGGTTTAATAACACCTACATTCTGCGACTGAAAGATCTGGATTTTGAAGTGCCGGTCAGCCGCAGCAAAGTGAAAGAATTCGCCAGTTAATGCACCTGTAACGAAAAAGCCCTCTCCCGCGGGAGAGGGCCATGCATCAGAGAATTTGACCGAGAACCTGACGCAGGTGGGCACCCGCCCCCAGCAGGCCTGGGTTATCATGCACGATCAGATAAACCGGAATGTCCTGCACGTAGCTTCTGAAGCGCCCTTTATCCTCAAACCCGCCGCGGAAGCCGGAGGCTTTGAAGAAGTCGAGGAAGCGCGGCACAATTCCGCCCGCAATATAAACGCCCCCGAAGGTGCCCAGCGTCAGCGCCAGGTTGCCGCCGAAGCGTCCCATAATCACGCAGAACAGCGACAGGGCACGACGGCAATCAATGCAGCTGTCCGCCAGCGCGCGTTCGGTGACGTCTTTCGGCTGCAGGTTTTCCGGCAGACGACCGTCCGACTTCACAATCGCCCGGTACAGGTTCACCAGCCCCGGTCCTGATAGCACGCGCTCGGCGGAGACGTGGCCGATCTCCGCGCGTAATTCTTCGAGGATAATGCCCTCTTCTTCGCTGTTTGGCGCAAAGTCTACGTGGCCGCCTTCACCCGGCAGGCTCACCCAGCGCTGAGCAACGTGCACCAGATGTGAAACACCCAGGCCGGTACCGGCCCCGTAAACCGCAATCGGCTTACCTTCGACAGGTTCAGCGCCGCCAAACTGGATCAGATGCTCCGGCTTCAGCATCGGGATCGCCATGGATACCGCGGTGAAGTCATTGATGATTTCAAGATGCGCAAAGCCGAGGTTTTTTTTCATCTCGGCGATGGAGAATGCCCAGGTATGGTTGGTCATGGCAACCCAGTCGCCGGTTATCGGACAGGCAATGGCGATGCAGCCATCTTCTACGCTTACCTGATGCTCGTCCAGATAGACGCGGACAACGGCCTCAAGACTTGGATAATCCAGCCCGGAATAGGTTTTCGCCCGGGAAATGTCACCGCTACTTACATCGCATAATGCAAGGCGCGCGTTCGTGCCGCCCACATCACCTACCAAAGCATACTTTGTCATTCTTCTACTGCTCCGCTAAAGTCAGAATAAATCTTTGGGACACTGTAAATTCAAGGCGTGATAACAACAACGGCCGTAAGGTGAATGCCCATGGATTATCGATCTACGTCACAGAATAACTTTACCGTTTCAGCACCTTTTGCACTATTGCCATAAAGCTTAATGTGCAAAGTAACGTAATACCGTTTTGTACAAGGAAATCATCATGCTCCACCCGCGAGCCAGAACCATGCTGTTGCTGGCCATTCCGGCGCTCATCATTGGCGTGGTTTCAAGTCTGGTGCTCATCGTCGTGATGAAAGTCGCGTCGGTGCTGCAAACACTGTTATGGAACGCGCTTCCTGCAGGACTGGGCGTCACCGCTGACTCTCCTGCCTGGATCGTTGGGATGCTGACGTTAACCGGTATTGCGGTGGGCCTGGTGATCCGTTTCAGTCCCGGCCATGCCGGCCCCGATCCGGCACAGGAACCGTTGATTGGTGCCCCGGTTGCCCCCGCCGCATTGCCAGGGCTCATCATTGCGTTGATTATCGGTTTGGCTGGAGGCGTTAGTCTGGGACCTGAGCATCCGATTATGGCCGTGAATATTGGCCTGGCGGTTTTTCTTGGTTCACGCATTTTGCCCCGCGTCGGCGCGCTGGACTGGACCATTCTCGCCTCAGCAGGCACCATAGGGGCGCTTTTCGGCACGCCCGTTGCGGCGGCACTGATCTTTTCGCAGACGCTCAGCAGCAATAACGACGTCCCGCTGTGGGATAAGCTGTTTGCGCCGCTGATGGCCGCAGCCGCCGGAGCGTTGACCACCAGCCTGTTTTTCCATCCCCATTTTTCACTCTCCCTTCCCCACTACGGCCAGATGCAAATCGCCGATATTTTCAGCGGCGCCATCGTCGTCGCCATCGCCATTGCGCTGGGCATGGTGGCGGTATGGTGCCTTCCACGTCTGCACCGGCTGATGCATAGACTCAAACACCCGGTGCTGATTCTGGGAGCCGGCGGTTTGATCCTCGGTATTTTAGGGGCAATCGGCGGGCCGGTGACGCTGTTTAAAGGTCTGGACGAGATGCAGCAGCTGGCCTTCAGCCAGGTGTTTAGCGTCTCTGACTATCTGCTGTTTGCCGTGATTAAGCTGGCCGCGCTGGTGGTAGCGGCCGCCTGCGGTTTCCGCGGTGGACGCATTTTTCCGGCGGTCTTTGTCGGCGTCGCGCTGGGTCTAATGCTGCACGAGCATGTCGATGCGGTCCCGGCAGCGATTACCGTCTCTTGTTCTATTCTGGGATTGGTTCTGGTGGTCACGCGCGACGCGTGGCTAAGCCTGTTTATGGCGGCGGTAGTCGTACCGGATTCGACGCTTTTCCCTCTGCTTTGTATCGTGATGTTGCCCGCCTGGCTCCTGCTGGCGGGCAAACCGATGATGATGGCCTGGCGAAACGACAAATAATCAGGCGCTATTGCGCGCTTCCAGCGCTTTGGTGATCGCCCCCAGCAGCGGTGGAATGTCGGCTTTCGGCAGCATCACCTCAATCAGCGAGAGCCGCTCGTGGTGCGCCACTTTTTCAAGGACGTCCGCCAGCTGCTCCGCTTCACTAACCCGCCAGCACTGGGCCTGAGGATCAAGGCTCAGTGCCTGCGGGATTTGCGTCCAGTTCCATAGCGCGATGTCGTTATATCTCTGCTCCGGCCCGTGGATCGCCCTTTCTACCGTGTACCCTTCGTTGTTAAGGACCAGAATGATGGGGTGTTGTTTATCCCGCAGCATCGAGCCGAGCTCCTGGATGGTGAGCTGCGCCGCGCCATCTCCCGTCAGGACAATCACGCGCCGGTTCGGGCAGGCCGTTTGTGCGCCAAACGCCGCCGCCAGCGTATAGCCGATCGATCCCCACAGCGGCTGGACGATAAAATTCACGTCAGCCGGAAGACGCAGGTCGATCGCGCCGAAGGCCGAGGTGCCCTGATCCGCAAGAATGATGTCTCCCGGACGAATAAACGTCTGCAGCGTTTGCCAGAAATTCGCCTGCGTCAGCGAGCCATCCGGCTGCGGGTAGGCCATTGTGCTTTGAGAGGACGGCACGGGCGTCTCGTGCACGTGCTGTTTGCACAGATCCACCAGCGTTTCGATTGCCTGAAGCATGGGGATGCCGGTAAACCAGATATCACCGACGCGTGAGGCATGAGGCTGAACTTCTATCGTCTGCGCCGGGGTGAGCTGATGCGTGAAGCCGGCGGTCAGGGTATCGGTAAATCGCGTGCCGATGCACAGCACGGTATCCGCCCCTTCAATCGCCTCTTTTACCGCGCCAGCGCTCGCCGAACCGCTGTACGTGCCGTAAAAACCGGCGTGACGCTCGTCAAATATGCCTTTACCCATCAGCATGGTGGCGTGCGCCATCGGCACGTCTTTGACCCATTTCTGTAGCGCATGCTTCAGGCCATGGCGCAGGACAAGGAAATCGGCCAGCAGCGCAGTACGCTTGCTCCCGGCAAGCCTGTTTTCTGCGGCATCCCGGAATGCTTTCAGGCAGGCGCTATCGGCATGCGTATGCCGGAGCGTGAGAGCGTTTACAGGAGGGGTGGCGGCTTTTTTTGCCACGTCGGCAGGCAGCATCAGGTAGCCGGGGCGACGCTCCCGGAGCATGGTTGTTAACACCCGGTCGATTTCATAACAGGCGTTTTGCTCGGTCAGGATCGCCTGCGCAGCGGTGATCGGCTCGCTCATATGATAGAAATGACGAAACTCACCGTCGCCCAGCGTATGGTGCAGCAGCTCACCTCTTTGCTGTGATGCCATCCCCGGCGCGCCCACAATATGCAAGACCGGAACATGCTCGGCGTAGCTGCCCGCAATGCCGTTCATGGCGCTTAACTCTCCTACGCCAAATGTCGTCAGCAGCGCGGCGAAGCCCTTACAACGGGCATATCCGTCCGCGGCGTAAGAGGCGTTTAACTCGTTGGCACAGCCCACCCAACAGATATCCGGGCTGTCTATTACATGGTCGAGAAACTGCAGGTTATAGTCGCCCGGCACGCCAAACAGATGATCGGCTCCACAATCTGTTAGACGGTCCAGCAGGTAATCGGCGACGCAGTATGGGGTACGCATAAACAGGTATCCTTCTAATGTTTTGACCTCACCTTGAGTATTAAATAAGCGTGATGGCTGTCCAGAATTGGCGATAAGAAGGACATGGAAAGAATGCTTTACAAAAAAGGCTGCGCTATGCTGCTTTTTTTTACGTAAATGTAAACGCATACACTGATTTTTCACTTCAGCGCCAGAGGTTACGAAAATGGGTTATCAGCCGGACAAAAATCGTTACGGGACAATGGAGTATCGCCGCTGCGGGCGAAGCGGGCTCAGGTTACCCGCCATCTCGCTTGGGCTATGGCATAACTTTGGTGACACCACCCTTATCGAAAACAGCCGTCAACTTTTACAGCGCGCGTTCGATCTGGGCATTACGCATTTCGACCTTGCCAATAACTATGGCCCACCCCCCGGATCGGCCGAACGTAATTTCGGGCGTATTTTACAGGAGGATTTCCTGCCCTGGCGCGACGAGCTGATCGTCTCCACCAAAGCGGGTTATACCATGTGGGATGGCCCTTACGGCGACTGGGGGTCACGCAAATATCTGCTGGCAAGCCTCGATCAAAGCCTGAAGCGCATGGGGCTGGAGTATGTGGATATTTTCTATCATCACCGTCCAGACCCACAAACGCCGCTGCAGGAAACCATGAAAGCGCTTGACCATGCGGTGCGCCAGGGAAAAGCACTGTATGTCGGGTTATCCAACTACCCGGCTGTTCTGGCTCGCCAGGCGATTGATATCCTCAATGACCTCGGGACGCCCTGCCTGATCCACCAGCCGAAATACTCCCTCTTTGAACGAGCCCCGGAAGCGGGACTGCTGGACGTGCTGCAGGAAAAAGGGGTTGGCTGTATTCCCTTCTCGCCGCTAGCCGGCGGGCAGCTGACCAATCGCTATCTGAACGGCATTCCGTCAGACTCACGCGCGGCAAGCGGCAGTAAGTTCCTTAACCCTGACCAGATAACCGAAGAGAAGCTGGAGAAGGTAAGAAAGCTGAACGCCATGGCGGAGGAGCGCGGCCAGAAGCTCTCCCAGATGGCGCTGGCCTGGGTATTACGCCATGAGAAAGTGACCTCGGTGCTGATTGGGGCAAGTAAAGCTGCGCAGATTGATGACGCCGTGGGCATGCTGGCAAACCGCCATTTCTCTGCAGAAGAGCTGGACCGTATAGAAGGGATTCTGAGCAGCTCAAAATAGAACCGCTTTTAGCAAAAAGTGCTCTCACCCAGGAATTCGGAGTTGAGGCGATGATACGAAGGTTTACCAACTCGTAAAATTGCGTTAACAGGCCCAACAAAGGCCCCGATCGTGAAGGAGAAAGAGTATGTTCAGGTCACTGATTCTTGCAGCGGTATTACTGGCTTCGGCTCCGCTGATCGCCACTGCGGGCGAAATCACCCTGTTGCCATCAGTAAAATTACAAATTGGCGATCGTGACGACTACGGCAGATACTGGGACGGCGGCGACTGGCGCGACCGTGATTACTGGCATCGTCACTATGAGTGGCGCGGCGATCGCTGGTGGAAACATGATAACGGCAGACATCGCGGCTGGTATAAAGGCAGCGCCTACGAGCGCGGCTACCGTGAAGGGTGGAACGATCGTGACGACCGTCGCGGCGGCTGGGGTCGTGGCAAAGGTCACGGACATGGCCACCACGGTCATGACGACTAACAGCAAAAAGGAGCCTCACGGCTCCTTTTTCTTTTACAGCCCCAACGCTGTGCCAATCAGCAGCCACAGGTTCAGCGCCACCACCACCACCACGATGGCCCACCCGGTCCGCTTCACCAGCGTTGAGTTGACCAGCTCGCCCATCAGGTTTTTATTGCTGGTGAAAATCAGCAGTGGAACCAGCGCCAGAGCGATACCAAAACTTAACAGTACCTGACTCATAACCAGAATCCGTGTCGGATCTAATCCCATCAGAATGACAATAAATGACGGCAACATGGTGACTGTACGACGCACCCACAGCGGGATATGAAAGCGAATGAAGCCCTGCATCACCACCTGCCCCGCCAGTGTCCCCACCACCGTTGAAGACAGCCCCGCAGCAACCAGGCTTAATCCAAAGACCGTTGCCGCAGCGTGGCTTAACAGCGGTTGCAGCGTCAGATAAGCCTCATCAAGATCGGCAACACCAGTATGACCGGAAAAGTGGAACGCCGCCGCAGCTGTAGCCATCATCGCCAGATTGACAAAACCGGCAATAGTCATGGCGATAGCCACATCCCATTTGGTGGCGGAATAACGTTGTTGACGCGAACCGCCATGTAAATGCTGAGTGAGCGAGGAGTGCAAATAAATCACATGCGGCATAATCGTCGCCCCTAACACGCCTGCTGCCAGGAAGACCGCTTCCGAAGTAGGTAAACTCGGGATCACCATTCCTTTACCCAGCTGCGCCAGGTTAGGCTGGGAGAAAATCAACTCGACAATGTAAGCCGCGGCAACAAACAACAGTAACCCGCCAATCACTTTCTCCAGCGGTTTTTGCCCGCGACGTTGCAGCATTAAAATCAGGAAAGTCGCGATCCCCGTCAGCACCGCGCCCTGCAACAACGAAACACCAAGAATGAGTTTAAAACCGATCGCCGCACCAATAAATTCCGCCAGGTCGGTTGCCATCGCAATAATTTCTGCCTGAACCCAATAGAACCACACTACGGGACGCGGATAGTGATCGCGAATCTGCTCCGCCAGATTTTTACCGGTGGCAATCCCTAGTTTGGCAGAGAGGATCTGAATCAGCATCGCCATCAGGTTGGCCCAAACGACAACCCACAGTAGCTGATAGCCGAAGCTAGCACCCGCCTGAATATTGGTCGCAAAGTTACCGGGATCGATATAACCAATCGCCGCAATGAACGCAGGTCCCATTAATGCGAGCCTCATCTTGCGCGCCGCCCGTCCGCTGCTACTCTCAACGCGATAGTTCGTCATCTTGTGCCTCTAAAACATAGCCTTTGCTATGTTTCATGCTATGCAAAACGAGAATGATTATCAAATTCATTTAAATGGATTGTGGTGATTTCTCTGATAGACCAGGATTATGACTACGAAAAGATTGATGACTTGAATGTTATGGTTATGTTTAATGTTAGCACATTTACATAACTTTCAGCTTCCATACACAACATAGCAGAAATGTATGACAGATCACTATTTTTGAAGCCTGTCACAGGACGTCATTATAGTGTGTGTCAGATCTCGTTTTCCTTAACCATGTTACATAGAATGTGCACGGAAATTTAACCTGCCTCATATTTGGAGCAAATATGGACCGCGTCCTTCATTTTGTACTGGCACTTGCCGTTGTTGCGATTCTCGCACTGCTGGTAAGCAGCGACCGCAAAAAAATTCGTATCCGTTATGTTATTCAACTGCTTGTTATCGAAGTGTTACTGGCGTGGTTCTTCCTGAACTCCGACGTTGGTTTAGGCTTCGTGAAAGGCTTCTCCGAAATGTTCGAAAAACTGCTCGGATTTGCCAACGAAGGGACTAACTTCGTCTTTGGTAGCATGAATGATCAAGGCCTGGCATTCTTCTTCCTGAAAGTGCTGTGCCCAATCGTCTTTATCTCTGCACTGATCGGTATTCTCCAGCACATTCGCGTGTTGCCGGTGATCATCCGCGCAATTGGTTTCCTGCTCTCCAAAGTCAACGGCATGGGCAAACTGGAATCCTTTAACGCCGTCAGCTCCCTGATTCTGGGTCAGTCTGAAAACTTTATTGCCTATAAAGATATCCTCGGCAAAATCTCCCGTAATCGTATGTACACCATGGCTGCCACGGCAATGTCCACCGTGTCGATGTCCATCGTTGGTGCATACATGACCATGCTGGAACCGAAATACGTCGTTGCTGCGCTGGTACTGAACATGTTCAGCACCTTTATCGTGCTGTCGCTGATCAATCCTTACCGTGTTGATGCCAGTGAAGAAAACATCCAGATGTCCAACCTGCACGAAGGTCAGAGCTTCTTCGAAATGCTGGGTGAATACATTCTGGCAGGTTTCAAAGTTGCCATTATCGTTGCCGCGATGCTGATTGGCTTTATCGCCCTGATCGCCGCGCTGAACGCACTGTTTGCCACCGTTACTGGCTGGTTTGGCTACAGCATCTCCTTCCAGGGCATCCTGGGCTACATCTTCTATCCGATTGCATGGGTGATGGGTGTTCCTTCCAGTGAAGCACTGCAAGTGGGCAGTATCATGGCGACCAAACTGGTTTCCAACGAGTTCGTTGCGATGATGGATCTGCAGAAAATTGCTTCCACGCTCTCTCCGCGTGCTGAAGGCATCATCTCTGTGTTCCTGGTTTCCTTCGCTAACTTCTCTTCAATCGGGATTATCGCAGGTGCAGTTAAAGGCCTGAATGAAGAGCAAGGTAACGTGGTTTCTCGCTTCGGTCTGAAGCTGGTTTACGGCTCTACCCTGGTGAGTGTGCTGTCTGCGTCAATCGCAGCACTGGTGCTGTAACCTTTAGCGTTAAACAAAAACCGGGAGCCTGGCTCCCGGTTTTTTTATGCCCGCAATTCTTCCAGCGGTTTGGGTTTGCCTATCAGGTAGCCCTGCAGGTAATCCACACCGAAGCGAAGGAGCATCTCCCGCTGCGCCGGTGTTTCGACGTATTCCGCTACGACGCACAGCGATTTCGTCTTCGCCAGATTACACATCGACTGCACGATCATGGCATCCATGTCGTCTGTACAAATGTCTTTCACAAAGCAGCCGTCGATTTTAATGATGTCCGCCTGCAGGCGTCTGAGACGCTCATAGTTAGCGTAGCCAGTACCAAAATCATCGATAGCAATCCGGAAACCATAATCCCGCAGCTGCTGAATATTGTTTATACTCGAGCCTGAATTGGAGAATGCCTGCTCTTCGGTAATCTCAATCACGACGGCCTGAGGTGCCACACCGTACCGTTCAAATAGCGCGCAAATCTCGGTCGCCACCTCTTTTTGCATCAGCGTAAGCGGCATCAGGTTGACGGAAAAACGGGCGCCAGCGTGCGGTGCAGGGTTATCGCGCAGCCACACCAGTAATTTTTCCATGACGCACATATCAAACCTGTGGCTGAGGTTGAACTGCGCAATCAGCGGAATAAAGCGGTCAGGAGTGAAGATCTCGCCCTCGCTCTCCATACGCGCCAGAATTTCGTAGTAGCCGCTCCCGTCCGCCTTCTGGATCGGCTGCGCATACAAATGGAACTGCCCCGCATCCAGGGCATGCTTAATCCGCGCCAGCATCAGGACACGCTCTGTCGTTTGTCCTGAGGCCGCCTCAAGGCTATTCGTGAGCGCGAGTACGTTTTGCTCTCCGCAGGCCTGTTCTGCCAGCCAGCTCAGTTGCCCCAGCGTGTGATGCAGGTTTTCGCCGTTTTCGACCATTCCCCAGGACGCGCCAAACTCAATATCCAGCCCGGTGTTGTTCCAGAAAATTTTATTGCTGTTGAGCCGATCGACCATATGCTGGAGACGTTCAGCAATTTCCGGCCCGAGCAATACCAGCACCAGCTCGCTTCCGGGCAGCTGGAAGAGCAGCTCATCTTTTTGCAGGAGCGGCTGAAGCGACGTGGCGATCGTTCTTTTGCAGTGGACCCGCATGATAATCCCGTAGTGGCGGCTCAAAAACTCCAGGTTATCCATGCGCAGAATGCACACTTTGGCATCCGGATGGATCTCAAGGTAATCCTCCAGCGCACGAATATTGGGCAAACCGGTAAGAGGATCGGTTAGCGCCCTGTCCTGCCAGCCCCGCTTCAGCCACTCGCTGCGCTGGTAAATTCGCGACATGTAAAGTAAGCAGATGGCGAAAGAGATCAACACGGAAAGGATAAAGGAGAGCGAATGGCCCGATTCCACCCCGTTAAGGAAGTTGTAGTTGTAGGTCAACAGCAGGAGCGCAGATACCGCCCACAGCAGAGAAATCAACGCATAGGTCAGTCGGCTTATCGCTAAGGTAAAAAGAATAAAAATCAGCGGCATCAAATAACCCGCAATGACGGGAGATTCAAAAGGACCACATAAAATGACGAGAATGAAGCCTAAAAGCATCAGCCAGACAAATATAAATAATAGATTCTTGTGATAAAACACAGGCTTCACGCTTCGCCGCCAGAAGGTGATGGCATAACGAGGATTAATTATCATTCTTAATGGGTAATAGAACATCATGGTGAAAATCAATGCCGCACATATCAGGCTTTGTATATCCACAACGTTATAAATTACCGTTCCTTCGCCGAAAAAGGTGGAAATAGTCACCGGAAAATCAAATAAATAGCCTGCCAAATACATCGAAAGTTTAATACCTAACGGCACGATAAAACCGAGCCAGAATATACGTAGCCCGATGTGCTTGTTAGGGATGCTGTGACGCCAGCGCTTGCCCAGCATGAGACGTAGCAGGCCGCACGCCGCGAAAAGCGCAAAGGTCTGACAGAACAGTAAAACTGAATATTGTAGCGGTGCTAAATTAACGTAAAATAAATTAGTGACAGTAAAACCTAACACAATGGGAAGAATAGCCCTGCGTCCAAATAGCAGTATTACCGCGAGCATTACGCTTAAAGGTAACCATGCTAAATAAACGTCGTGACCATTAACAATTGCGCGTGGAGAAAGATAACGGGAGACGGGTACCGAAATCAGGCAAAGTGCCAGGGCAATCATAAATATCTTTACATTATTATACGTTTTTTTATTCATTAATCAGGGACATTATTTTCCGGGAGAACCATTGACCGGATGGATAATAGGTTTATTAATTTCGCGAATCAAGTTCAAGTCTATTTATAGACTGGTTTATTGATTTCGATTGAGGAGAGGTACAGGAATACCTTCTTTTTGATAACAAAATGCGGTAACGGGCGTTACATACAGACAAAAAAAACCCCCGCTTTGCAGCGAGGGTTGGAAATTTGGTGGAGCTAAGCGGGATCGAACCGCTGACCTCTTGCATGCCATGCAAGCGCTCTCCCAGCTGAGCTATAGCCCCACGATGCGTTTACGTACCAAGTTTGCTGGGTGCAAAATTTGGTGGAGCTAAGCGGGATCGAACCGCTGACCTCTTGCATGCCATGCAAGCGCTCTCCCAGCTGAGCTATAGCCCCGTCACGTAAAGCTTGTCGAGTTGACGGGCGGCATCATATGAATTCCGCCCGAATGTGTCAACGGCAAATTGCAACGTGTAGTTTCAATCGCTGAAAAATCAGGCAAATGAACAATTTTGGAAAACCGCTCGCATTCAGTAGTTATTCATGTCACGGTTTCCTGTAAAGTGGTGTTATAAAATGAACTACTAATAGACCCACATACATTCAGGGAATTGTTATGTTCAAGGAGAGGATGACACCAGATGAACTTGCCAGACTGACCGGCTATAGCCGCCAGACCATTAATAAATGGGTACGCAAGGAAGGCTGGACAACGTCACCAAAACCTGGCGTCCAGGGTGGCAAAGCCCGACTGGTGCATGTGAACGAAAAAGTCCGTGACTTTATCCGCAGCGCACGTCGGGCAAGCGAAACGTCCGAACTGCCAGAAGGCACCAGCCATGACCGTTCGCTTCACACCCTACTCCTGACGCTGGCTAATGAAATGACGCCGGAAGAGCAGAAGCAGATGACATCGCTGTTATTACGGGAAGGGATCACCGGCTTGTTGCAACGTTTAGGGATACGCGATCGGGACTGATATGAAAAGATTACGGAGCAAAATGACCACGGAAGAGCTGGCGGAGAGTTTGGGCGTCGCCAGGCAAACGGTTAATCGTTGGATACGCCAGCAGGGGTGGAAAACCGAAGGGCTCAACGGCGTGAAAGGCGGTCGCGCGCGGCTCATTCATGTCGATGCGCGCGTGAAGGAACATATTATGAGCCTCCCGGCGATCCGCAACCGTCATGCGGTTTACCATCTCGCGGAGGCCACTGCTTCCTACAGTGAACCCATTTCAAACCTGCCCTCAGGCATTATTGATACGCTGGAGAGTATGACTCCGTCAGAGCAGAAGCGTCTGGACGTCTTATTAAAACGCGAAGGCATTCACGGCTTTCTTACGCGTCTCGGTATCGCGGAAAAAGAGGCATAAAAAAACGGCAGGATATTATCTCCTGCCGTTTATCTTTTTACACGCTAATTACTGCTGATTTTCGCGTTCAGCAATAAAATCCAGCGCTTTGTTGATACGCTCGATACTGCGGGTCTTACCAATTGCGTGAACGGTAACATCCAGTGCTGGAGACTGCCCCGCACCGGTTACGGCGACACGCAGCGGCATACCAACTTTACCCATACCCACTTCCAGCTCATCCGCCGTCGCCTGAATAGCGTGATGAACGTTTTCAGCGGTCCAGTCAGTAATCGCGGCCAGTTTGTCACGAACCACTTCCAGCGGCTGACGCGCTACCGGACGCAGATGTTTTTTCGCGGCGTCGGCATCGAACTCAGCAAAATCTTCGTAGAAATAACGGCAGCTCTGTGCCATCTCTTTCAGCGTCTTGCAGCGTTCGCCCAGCAGTTTCACCAGATCAGCCAGCTGCGGGCCGTTACGGGTATCGATATTTTCCTGCTCAATGTGCCACTGTAAGTGAGTAGCAACATACTCCGGCGGCAGCGCGTTAATGTAGTGATGGTTCAGCCACAGCAGCTTGTCGGTGTTGAACGCACTGGCAGATTTGCTGACGGCATTCAAAGTGAAGTATTTGATCATCTCTTCACGAGTGAAGATTTCCTGATCGCCGTGGGACCAGCCCAGACGCACCAGATAGTTCAGCAGTGCTTCTGGCAAATAACCGTCATCACGATACTGCATTACGCTGACTGCCCCGTGACGTTTGGACAGTTTTTTACCGTCATCGCCATTGATCATAGAAACGTGCGCGTAAACCGGCACCGGCGCTTTCAGGGCCTTAAGAATGTTGATCTGGCGTGGCGTGTTGTTGATATGGTCTTCGCCACGGATAACGTGGGTGATTTCCATATCCCAGTCATCGACAACCACACAGAAGTTATAGGTTGGGGAACCATCGGTACGGCGGATAATAAGATCGTCCAGTTCCTGGTTGCTGAACTCGATCGGACCACGGATCTGATCGTCAAAAACAACAGAACCTTCCTGCGGGTTAGCAAAACGTACAACACACGGTTCATCATCAGCATGATGCTCATGGCTGTGGCGGCAGCGACCGTCATAACGCGGCTTCTCACCTTTCGCCATTTGCTCTTCGCGCAGCGCTTCCAGGCGCTCTTTAGAGCAATAGCATTTATAAGCAGTGCCCTCTTCCAGCATCTGATCGATCACCGCGTTGTAGCGATCAAAACGTTTGGTCTGGTAGTACGGACCTTCATCCCACTCCAGGCTCAGCCAGTTCATGCCATCCATAATGGCTTCGATAGCTTCCGGCGTGGAACGCTCAAGATCGGTGTCTTCAATACGCAGCACGAACTCACCGCCGTGGTTACGTGCAAAAAGCCAGGAGTAAAGAGCAGTACGCGCGCCGCCAACGTGCAGATAGCCTGTTGGGCTTGGCGCGAAGCGAGTTTTGATTTTCATGAAATGGCCTTACGTTTAGAAAGATGCCGACAACCGGCAAATCCTGGAAAAATTAAGTGGGCGATATTCTATCACTCCCGCCTGATTCCTCAATGTAGTTCGGGTTTCTACCTTACGCATTATTGTTTTCGTTGACAAATTGCGCAACACGGTCTGTTTTGCGATCATCTTGCTTAAATTTACGACGAACGAACAATTTCTTTAGAAAATGCGTTGACTCATTTTGAACTCTCCCTATAATGCGACTCCACACAGCGGGGGTGATTAGCTCAGCTGGGAGAGCACCTCCCTTACAAGGAGGGGGTCGGCGGTTCGATCCCGTCATCACCCACCAACTACTTTATGTAGTCTCCGCCGTGTAGCAAGAAATTGAGAAGTGGATGATTAGCTCAGCTGGGAGAGCACCTCCCTTACAAGGAGGGGGTCGGCGGTTCGATCCCGTCATCACCCACCACTTTCTCGCCAGCTAAATTTCTTGTAAAAATGTGAAGTACCGAAGTGGGTGATTAGCTCAGCTGGGAGAGCACCTCCCTTACAAGGAGGGGGTCGGCGGTTCGATCCCGTCATCACCCACCACTTCGGGTCGTTAGCTCAGTTGGTAGAGCAGTTGACTTTTAATCAATTGGTCGCAGGTTCGAATCCTGCACGACCCACCAATGTAAAAAAGCGCCCTAAAGGCGCTTTTTTGCTATCTGCGATTTACATTTTCAACGTCGCAATCAATGTCTTCACCGCTGGCGTCGCCTGCTTCTCGTCATAGACTACATACAAATCTGCCGGTATACGCTCTTTCAGCGGGCGGAACACCACGCCCGGCCACTGCATTTGCGCGTAGCTGTCTGCGGCGAGCGTAATCCCCATGCCCATACTGATCATCGCCAGTACCGTTTGCGGCTCAACGGCTTCACGCACGATCATCGGCGAAAACCCGGCCTGCTGGCAGACGCGATGTAAAAATGCCCAGTCAGAATGCGCTGAAGGCATCGTGACAAAATACTCGTCCTGCAACTCTGCGAGCGCAATCGATGATTCGCTCACCAGCCGGTGATCTTCCGGCATCGCCACCAGGAAAGCCGCTTCACGCAACCGCAGGCTGGTAAACCCCGGGGTAGGTTCCGTTGCCATTCGCCAGATGCCCACATCCAGCTCCCGGCGCTCAAGCAGCGCCATCTGCATTACCGGGGATTTCTCGCGGAAAACGACATCAACATTCGGGTGCGATTTCAAAAAAGCGCGCATCACCGTGCGCACCTCACTCCACATGGCGGTGCCCACAATCCCGAGCTCAATGCGCCCTGCTTCCCCCCGGCCAATTTGCTCGACGCGAGCCAGCGCCTGGTTTGCACTGGCGAGCAGCCGACGGGACTCTTCCATTAGCACTTTGCCGGCATGCGTCAACGCGACGCTCCGCGAGTGGCGAATAAACAGTAACGTGCCCAGCTGACTTTCCAGCTCTTTAATATGCAGGCTCAACGGCGGCTGAGACATATTGAGACGGGCCGCAGCCCGTCCAAAATGCAGTTCCTCGGCCACGGCCAGAAAATAGCGCAGCAGCTTGAGATCGGTCCGATAGGCGCGTTCCATCAAAACATATCCTGGCGATAACACTCATGTGCCTACCTTAAAGCCTTTCATCGCCCTGAGGGGAAATTTAGTGCGCAACTGTGCGCATCTCGCTGTTTTTACACGTATAGCGATAGTTAAAGCTGAAATAAAAGACCACCGCGAGCGCCAGGGCATAGGCCGCGAATACCAGCCAGATCGTCTGCCAGTCCTTCACTCCGTCCACCGAGAAGTAATCGACTGCCATACCGCTCAATACCGAACCGAAATACGCCCCGATACCGTTAACGGTCGTCATAAACAACCCTTGCGCGCTGGCGCGGATATCGGCGCTGACCTCCTGTTCAACAAATACCGAGCCTGAAATATTGAAAAAGTCGAACGCGCAGCCGTAGACAATCATTGAGAGCATGAGCAGCATAAATCCTGTTGCAGACGGATCGCCAAAGGCAAACAGCCCGAACCGCAGCATCCAGGCCACCATGCTCATCAGCATGACGGTTTTGATACCAAATCGTCCGAGGAAGTACGGAATGGTCAGAATGAAGAACACTTCAGCGATTTGCGAAACGGAGAGCAGGATGGACGGATATTTGACGATAAAGCTATCTGCATACGTCGGATTACGCGCAAAATCATGCAGGAAGGGGCTGCCAAACGTGTTGGTTATCTGCAGCACGGCGCCGAGCAGCATCGCGAATAAAAAGAACACCGCCATGCGGGGCTGTTTAAACAGGATAAACGCATTGAGGCCCAGCTTGCTTGCCAGAGACGGAGACGTTTTTGTCGTCGCAACCGGAATGGCTGGCAACGTCAGAGAATAGAGCGCCAGCAGCACGGACGCGGCAGCCGCAATATAGAGCTGCACGTTGCTCAGCTCCGCCCCCATCAGGCTTATGGCCCACATCGCGGTAATAAAGCCCACGGTGCCATACACCCTCACTCGCGGGAAATGGCTCACCGTATCCAGCCCTGCCCGTTCAAGACAGGAGTAGGAAATGGTGTTCGACAGCGCAATCGTGGGCATGAAGGCCATCGCATTCACCAGCATGACCCAGAACATCAGGCCCGGCTCATTGACCTGCGCGGCATAGCAGAGCGCGACGGCGCAAACGAGGTGGCAAATCACGTAGGCGCGGTCTGCCCGCAGCCACTTGTCGGCAATAATCCCCACCAGCGAAGGCATAACGATCGCGGCAAGTCCTTTGGAGCTGTACACCATGCCCACGTCGGAGCCGGTAAAGTGTAGGGTGTTAATCATGTAAGCGCCGAGGGTAACCAGCCAGCTCCCCCAGATAAAATATTGCATAAAGGACATCATCTTTAAGCGAGTCGTGATGTTCATAACCCATCCCCTATAGCAGCGTGGCCCTGCCGGGCCACTTTGTTGTTTTACTCAGGCAATATGGCGAAGAAAACCGCAGATAAGATTGATAAAGTTCTGACGGGAAAGCTCAGCGGCAGCGAGGGTTTGTTCATGCGAGAGTTTGACATTGCCCAGCCCTTCCGCAAGATTGGTAATCGCAGAAACGGCCACTACCTTCAGGCCGCAGTGGCGTGCGGAAATCACTTCCGGCACCACGGACATGCCCACCACATCGCCGCCGATAATTTGCATCATGCGGATCTCGGCCGCCGTCTCGAAATTTGGACCGGGATAAGAAACAAATACCCCTTCATGGAGCGGGAAGCCGGCTTTCGTCGCCACGGTTTGCAGAATGGCGCGGTAATCCGCGTCGTAAGCATTGGCCAGGGAGAAGAAACGCTCGCCAAAGCGCTCCTCGTTCAGCCCCACCATCGGCGTGCCCGGCATGGTATTGATATGGTCGCTCAGAGCAACCAGGCTTCCTGGCTGAACGTCAGGACGCAATGTACCCGCCGCATTGGTGCTAAACAGCAGCTCGCACCCCAGCAGCTTAAAGGTGCGGATCGCATCGGTCATGATGGTCATCCCGCGCCCTTCGTAGAAATGGCCGCGCCCCTTCATGCAGGCCACCGGCACCCCGGCCAGATGCCCGAGCACCAGTTCGCCGGCATGCCCGTTCACGGTGCTCACGGGGAAGCCCGGCAGCTTTTCGTAGCTCATAGAAACGGCGTCATCAATCTGGTCGGCAAGCGCGCCCAGGCCAGAGCCGAGAATAAACGCCACGCGGGGCGTGAAGTTCGGCTTAGCGGCGCGAATGATGTCGGCGCAGTACCACGGATTATTCGAGAGGGTCATAGAGGCTCCTTAAGGATGAAGATCGCGACAGCGGGGATCGCATGACTTACGTCTTATATCTTCAGACTGCCGGTGACCTCCAATACACTTTCACCGCACCATCAATACTGATTGTGTATCGATGCAACTCCCTGCCAGATATGGCAGTTTTGCTCAAGCTAATCCCGTCGGTGCCGATACCTCTGTTTTATAACGCGAGGAAAAAGTATGACGACCATTCAGGCTTCAACCCAACAGATTCAAACCAGCGGCGCGAGTGGCACTTCGAGCAGTAACGATATCTCTGCGCAAATCACCCGCATTCTCGACAAGATCAAAAAGCTGACCCAGCAGTTAAAAGAGCTGTCGAACAGCCCCATCAGCACCGATGAGAAGAAGAAGCAGCAGGAACTGATTCAGACCCAAATCAAAGTGCTGCAGGCACAGCTCGCCGCACTGCAGCGCCAGCAGGCCGAAGAGGCCCAGAAGAAGCAGGAGCAAAAGCTGGGCAAAGTGGAAGGGGTGAACAGCCCGTCAGACAATAATCAGATCGATATCTACATCTAATCTTCTGATGCGTTAAACAGTGGGTCGCGTATGCGGGCTTCGGTTAATCGTTGTGCCTGGATACGCACCACTTCCCAGATAGCCTGCGCCGCCCCCGAGAGTGAACGATTTTTCCGCCGCACCAGCATTAACTTTCGCTCGATAGCGGGCGTTAATCGCCTGACGGCCAGCCGGCTTCCCTGCGGCAGGGGAAGCGCCAGGGCGGGCAACACGCTGATGCCAATGCCGGCTTCAACCATGGGAAACAGCGTCGCCGGGTGACCAATCTCCTGCACAATTGTTGCCTTTACGCCCTGATTCACCAGCGCGGAATCAATCAGCGGACGGCTGCCCGAGGCATAATCCTGTAAAACCAGGTTCGCGCCTTGCAGGGACTGCCAGCTAACTTCCGGTAACGTGGACAGCGGATCGTCGTCTCGGCAGAGCAGCAAAAAGGGCTCCGAAAGTATGCTTTCACACGCCAGATCGCTCACCTGACCGGGATCGATAACAATACCAAAATCAACATCCCCCTGGCGGATGCTTTCCAGCACCCACTGTTGCGGTCTGTCATGCAGCACAAAATCAATGTCCGGGTAGCGTTGGCTTCCCTCGGCAATACACTGAGGGATAAGGTGCGCAGAGATCGTCTGGCTGGCCGCGACCCGCACGGTTCCCGAAAGCTGCTGGCCCAGCCTTCCCACGTCTCTGAGCGTGCTGTTCAGTTCATCCAGCAGTCGCTCAAGACGCAAAGCCAGCTGCTGCCCTGCATCTGTAAGCACCACTTCACGCGTGGTTCTGTCCAGCAGGCGAACACCAGTATGATTTTCCAGTTCCTTCACACTGTGACTCACTGCCGACTGGCTCAGGCCGATACGCTCTCCTGCACGACTAAAACTTTTCTCCTGCGCTACTGTGACGAAAACCTTTAATTGTTTTAAAGAATAATTCATCTGTTTTCTTCATGAATGGATGCAATAAATCAATTTTATTTCTCAAACTGGAAGAAGCACAATAGAACCATCGATCATCTGGAGTCTTTATGAAACTTTTTCGTATCCTCGATCCTTTCACCTTAACCCTGATCACGGTGGTGTTGCTGGCCTCTTTCTTTCCGGCCAGAGGCGATTTCGTCCCCTTCTTTGAAAATCTGACCACCGCAGCTATTGCCCTGCTGTTCTTTATGCACGGCGCGAAGTTGTCGCGTGAGGCGATTATTGCTGGCGGTGGTCACTGGCGACTGCATTTGTGGGTAATGTGCAGCACCTTCGTGCTGTTTCCGATTCTGGGTGTACTGTTTGCCTGGTGGAAACCGGTAAATGTCGACCCGATGCTCTACTCCGGTTTTCTCTACTTGTGCATTCTCCCGGCTACCGTGCAGTCTGCAATCGCCTTCACGTCAATGGCGGGCGGTAACGTCGCGGCAGCGGTTTGTTCTGCGTCGGCATCCAGCCTGCTGGGGATTTTCCTTTCACCATTGCTGGTTGGTCTGGTGATGAATGTTCACGGTGCAGGGGGCAGCCTTGAGCAGGTCGGTAAAATTATGCTGCAACTGCTGCTGCCGTTTGTGTTGGGGCATCTTTCCCGGCCGTGGATTGGTGACTGGGTGTCGCGCAATAAAAAATGGATTGCGAAAACTGACCAGACGTCCATTCTGTTGGTGGTTTATACAGCGTTCAGCGAAGCCGTCGTTAATGGTATCTGGCATAAAGTTGGCTGGGGATCATTGCTGTTTATCGTGGTGGTCAGCTGCGTTCTTCTGGCTATCGTGATTGTAGTTAACGTCTTTATGGCACGCCGACTGAGCTTCAATAAGGCAGATGAAATTACTATCGTCTTTTGTGGTTCGAAAAAGAGTCTGGCAAATGGCATCCCGATGGCAAACATTCTGTTCCCCACATCGGTGATCGGTATGATGGTGCTGCCCCTGATGATTTTCCATCAGATCCAATTGATGGTCTGTGCGGTGCTGGCGCGTCGATACAAACGCCAGACCGAACAGTTACAGGCGCAGCAGGAAAGCAGCGCCGATAAAGCTTAAAGCGGACGCTTCAGGGGCTGGACCAGTTGCGTCAGCCCCTCGGTTTTAATCAGCAGCGTGATTTGCATTAGCTCACCGAGCTTCCCTGCCGGGAACTCATCTTTGCGGGCAAACCACAGCAGATACTCCTCCGGCAGGTCGATTAAGCGACGCCCTTTGTATTTGCCAAACGGCATTATCGTATTGGCTATTTCAATCAGCTGCTCTTTTTCCATCTCAGCTACCCAGCAAACGCAGCATTTCCGCTTCGTCGATGACTTCAATGCCCAGTTCCTGCGCCTTCGCCAGTTTAGATCCTGCAGCTTCACCCGCTATCACCAGATCGGTTTTCTTCGACACGCTGCCCGCGACTTTCGCGCCCAGTTCGACCAGTCGAGCTTTAGCGTCATCACGCGACATCTGGCTTAAGCTGCCCGTAAGCACCACGGTTTTACCAGCAAACGGGCTGTCAATCTCTTCCGCGTTGATAACGATCGGCGCAGGCCAGTGAACACCTTCCGCCAACAGCTCGCTGATGACATTGCGGTTGCTTTCTTCGGCAAAGAAGTTGTGAACGTGGGATGCAACGACAATGCCAACATCAGGCACCTTTTGCAGCTCTTCAATCGAAGCGGCTTCCAGCGCTTCCAGCGTGCCGAAATATGCCGCCAGACCTGCTGCGGTGGCCTCGCCGACTTCACGGATGCCAAGTGCATAGAGGAAGCGAGCAAAGGTGGTTTCTTTCGCTTTTTCCAGCGCGTTAACCACGTTTTGTGCCGATTTTGGCCCCATACGCTCCAGTCCGGTCAGTTTGCCTGCGGTGAGTTTGAACAGATCTGCCGGAGTATGGACATATTCTTTTTCAACCAGCTGATCGATGATTTTGTCGCCCATTCCGTCAACATCCATCGCACGGCGGGAAACAAAGTGTTTCAGCGACTCTTTACGCTGCGCACCGCAAATCAGGCCACCGGTACAGCGGGCAACCGCTTCACCTTCCACACGCTCAACGTCAGAACCACATACCGGACAATGCGTCGGGAATACAACCTCACGGGTATCTTCCGGGCGTTCAGAAAGCACGACGTTAACCACCTGCGGGATCACGTCGCCAGCGCGGCGAATCACCACTTTATCGCCAATGCGTAAACCAAGACGTTCGATTTCATCCGCATTGTGTAAGGTTGCGTTACTCACCAGCACGCCTGCAACATGGACAG
The DNA here is from genome assembly GCA_041890495.1 of Enterobacter hormaechei. Classification (GTDB taxonomy): domain Bacteria; phylum Pseudomonadota; class Gammaproteobacteria; order Enterobacterales; family Enterobacteriaceae; genus Escherichia; species Escherichia boydii. The sequence goes on along the minus strand of CP169086.1, from coordinate 5,134,842 downwards.
GTTCCAGACGCGCAACAGGCGTAATCGCGCCAGTACGCCCAACCTGAAACTCGACGTCACGCACAAAGGTCATCTGCTCCTGCGCCGGGAATTTAAACGCTACCGCCCAGCGCGGGGCACGCGCGACAAAGCCAAGCTGCTCCTGCTGTGCCAGTGAGTTGACCTTAATCACCACGCCGTCGATATCAAAGCCCAGCGTCGGGCGGTCTTCTTCCACTTTGTGATAGAACGCCAGCACTTCTTCCGCCGATTCACAAAGCGTTACCCGATCGCTGACCGGCAACCCCCACTTTTTAAATTGCAGTAAACGGCCAAGATGAGTATCCGGCAGCTCGCCACCTTCCAGAACACCAACGCCATAGCAGAAAAAAGTGAGCGGTCGCTTCGCTGTAATACGCGGATCAAGCTGACGCAGTGAACCAGCTGCCGCATTACGTGGGTTAGCAAACACTTTCCCGCCCGTGCGTCGCGCATCTTCGTTAATCTTTTCGAACCCCGCCTGCGGCAGGAACACTTCACCACGCACTTCCAGACGCGCCGGGATATTCTCTCCGTGCAGCTTCAGCGGAATGGCGCGAATAGTACGCACATTAGACGTGATATCTTCCCCGGTGGTGCCATTGCCACGGGTCGCGGCACTGACTAAAACGCCATTTTCATACAGAATACTGACGGCAAGACCATCCAGCTTCAGCTCACAGCACCAGGTGACTTTCTCGTTGTTTTTCAGACGGTCCTGCACACGTTTGTTGAAAGCAAGAAAGCTTTCTTCATCAAAAACGTTATCCAGTGACAGCATTGGTACTTCATGGCGTATCTGGCTGAAAGCCGCCAGCGGCGCAGCGCCTACACGTTGAGTAGGCGAATCAGGCGTAATCAGTTCTGGATGTTTGGTTTCCAGCTCGCGCAGTTCGCGCATCAGCCTGTCGTATTCAGCGTCGGGAATTTCCGGCGCATCCATCACATGATAAAGATATTCATGATGGCGAAGCGTCGTTCGCAGTTCTGTCAGTTGTTGTTCGATTGATTCCATATCGCACCATCAATGCTAAAAACCCCCGACAAGCGGGGGTTCGAAGAGGAGTTAATTTGCCTTAAGTGTATCAGGCGTTGGCGTCTTTGACTTCGCGGATGATGTCCTGGTACTCGCGCAATTTCTGCGGAGTCATCATACGGCGCTGATCGTCAAGCACGACACCGCCCACTTCATCGGCAATATGCTGCGCAGATTGCAGCATCAGCTTGAAGTTCTGCAGCTCGTCACCGTAAGACGGTACCTGCATAAAGATAGTGACACCCGGAGTAGTGAAATCCTTCATTTCAGGATCAAAGGTTCCCGGTTTCACCATATTCGCCAGGCTGAATAACGCCGGGCCGCTGCCATCCGGGCTAAGATGACGATGGTAAATATTCATATCGCCAAAAATGAAGCCCGCTTGTTGAATGCTGTTAAGAAGCAGTTCACCGTTTAGCTCGCTACCGTGATGCGCCGCGACGTTCATGATAATCACCGCTTCTTTGCGCTTCGGTTTATCCATAACTGGAGCAGGTTCCGCTACAGGCTCAGGCTGTGGTGCCGCTACGGGTTCTGCAGGCTGGAAAGCCTGTTGTGCCGGTTGCGGTGCTGAATGCACAGGCTGCGGCGCTGGCGCGACCTGTGGCGAAACTGGCTGCTGCAACGGCTGTTCAGGCTGCGGCTGATAGGCAGGCTGCTGCACCGGCTGCGCTGGATGCGGAGCATGTTGCGGCGGTACCTGCGCTTCAGGCGGCTGCTGGACCGGTTGACGCGGCTGCGCAGACGCATAAGGCGGTTGGTACTGGTGTTGCGGCGACGGACGAGCAGCCTCATGCTCCTGAGCGTTAGCCGGGGCATGATTCACGCGGTGAACACGAACCTCACCAACGCCCTCATCATCTTCGACATCCTCGTCATAAGAATCGTCGTCACGTTTTGACTTCATTCGTTTTAATGGCCGATCGCGGAACATAGAAGATCGTTCTTTACGGCTGGTCCAGAAACCATGTACCAGTAAAGCGATTATGGCGATCGCGCCAACAATGATTAATATCAGACGCAAATCCTGCATCATTATATTCTCTGTTGTTCTAACACCTTGCCACCACGGCAAACATTTACTCACTAAGAGTATTTGCCGATTACCTCAAGTGCAAGTGCACTATTAACTTTCACAGCACAAAGATAGATGAAATCGTGCTTTTTGCTGTTTTTTCGAACATATCCTAACTGTCCATTGCGCAATTACCCGATAAAATACGCAGAATTTTCCTGGGATTGGTCAAAAGGAGCTCATCCTGATTATGGTTTCATCATTCACATCTGCCCCACGCAGCGGTTTTTACTATTTTGCGCAAGGCTGGAAGCTCGTCTCGCAACCTGGGATTCGGCGTTTCGTTATTTTACCGCTGCTGGTCAATATTTTGTTGATGGGGGGCGCATTCTGGTGGCTCTTTACACAGCTCGATGTCTGGATCCCGACTCTCATGAGTTACGTTCCGGACTGGCTACAATGGCTGAGTTATCTGTTGTGGCCTCTGGCTGTCATCTCTGTGCTGTTAGTGTTTGGCTATTTCTTCTCCACGATTGCTAACTGGATTGCCGCTCCGTTTAACGGTTTATTGGCTGAACAACTGGAAGCACGATTGACTGGCGCTACACCGCCAGATACCGGGATTTTCGGTATCATGAAAGATGTGCCGCGAATCATGAAACGCGAATGGCAAAAATTTGCCTGGTATCTGCCGCGCGCAATTGTATTACTAATTCTTTACTTCATCCCTGGTATTGGGCAAACCGTCGCGCCGGTACTGTGGTTCCTGTTTAGCGCCTGGATGTTAGCCATCCAGTATTGCGATTACCCCTTCGATAACCACAAAGTGCCGTTTAAAGAGATGCGCACCGCCCTGCGCACACGCAAAATCACCAATATGCAGTTTGGTGCTTTAACCAGCCTGTTTACGATGATCCCGCTGCTTAATCTGTTCATCATGCCCGTTGCCGTTTGTGGCGCGACGGCGATGTGGGTCGATTGCTATCGCGATAAACACGCGATGTGGCGGTAACAATCTACCGGTTATTTTGTAAACCGTTTGTGTGAAACAGGGGTGGCTTATGCCGCCCCTTATTCCATCTTGCATGTCATTATTTCCCTTCTGTATATAGATATGCTAAATCCTTACTTCCGCATATTCTCTGAGCGGGTATGCTACCTGTTGTATCCCAATTTCATACAGTTAAGGACAGGCCATGAGTAAGATTTTTGAAGATAACTCGCTGACTATCGGTCACACGCCGCTGGTTCGCCTGAATCGCATCGGTAACGGACGCATTCTGGCGAAGGTGGAATCTCGTAACCCCAGCTTCAGCGTTAAGTGCCGTATCGGTGCCAACATGATTTGGGATGCCGAAAAGCGCGGCGTGCTGAAACCAGGCGTTGAACTGGTTGAACCGACCAGCGGTAATACCGGGATTGCACTGGCCTATGTAGCTGCCGCTCGCGGTTACAAACTCACCCTGACCATGCCAGAAACCATGAGTATTGAACGCCGCAAGCTGCTGAAAGCGTTAGGTGCAAACCTGGTGCTGACGGAAGGTGCTAAAGGCATGAAAGGCGCAATCCAAAAAGCAGAAGAAATTGTCGCCAGCAATCCAGAGAAATACCTGCTGCTGCAACAATTCAGCAATCCGGCAAACCCTGAAATTCACGAAAAGACCACCGGTCCGGAGATATGGGAAGATACCGACGGTCAGGTTGATGTATTTATTGCTGGCGTTGGGACTGGCGGTACGCTGACTGGCGTCAGCCGCTACATTAAAGGCACCAAAGGCAAGACCGATCTTATCTCTGTCGCCGTTGAGCCAACCGATTCTCCAGTTATCGCCCAGGCGCTGGCAGGTGAAGAGATTAAACCTGGCCCGCATAAAATTCAGGGTATTGGCGCTGGTTTTATCCCGGCTAACCTCGATCTCAAGCTGGTCGATAAAGTCATTGGCATCACCAATGAAGAAGCGATTTCTACCGCGCGTCGTCTGATGGAAGAAGAAGGTATTCTTGCAGGTATCTCTTCTGGAGCAGCTGTTGCCGCGGCGTTGAAACTACAAGAAGATGAAAGCTTTACCAACAAGAATATTGTGGTTATTCTACCATCATCGGGTGAGCGTTATTTAAGCACCGCATTGTTTGCCGATCTCTTCACTGAGAAAGAATTGCAACAGTAATGCCAGCTTGTTAAAAATGCGTAAAAAAGCACCTTTTTAGGTGCTTTTTTGTGGCCTGCTTCAAACTTTCGCCCCTCCTGGCATTGATTCAGCCTGTCGGAACTGGTATTTAACCAGACTAATTATTTTGATGCGCGAAATTAATCGTTACAGGAAAAGCCAAAGCTGAATCGATTTTATGATTTGGTTCAATTCTTCCTTTAGCGGCATAATGTTTAATGACGTACGAAACGTCAGCGGTCAACACCCGCCAGCAATGGACTGTATTGCGCTCTTCGTGCGTCGCGTCTGTTAAAAACTGGCGCTAACAATACAGGCTAAAGTCGAACCGCCAGGCTAGACTTTAGTTCCACAACACTAAACCTATAAGTTGGGGAAATACAATGTTCCAGCAAGAAGTTACCATTACCGCTCCGAACGGTCTGCACACCCGCCCTGCTGCCCAGTTTGTAAAAGAAGCTAAGGGCTTCACTTCTGAAATTACTGTGACTTCCAACGGCAAAAGCGCCAGCGCGAAAAGCCTGTTTAAACTGCAGACTCTGGGCCTGACTCAAGGTACCGTTGTGACTATCTCCGCAGAAGGCGAAGACGAGCAGAAAGCGGTTGAACATCTGGTTAAACTGATGGCGGAACTCGAGTAATTTCCCGGGTTCTTTTAAAAATCAGTCACAAGTAAGGTAGGGTTATGATTTCAGGCATTTTAGCATCCCCGGGTATCGCTTTCGGTAAAGCTCTGCTTCTGAAAGAAGACGAAATTGTCATTGACCGGAAAAAAATTTCTGCCGACCAGGTTGATCAGGAAGTTGAACGTTTTCTGAGCGGTCGTGCCAAGGCATCAGCCCAGCTGGAAACGATCAAAACGAAAGCTGGTGAAACGTTCGGTGAAGAAAAAGAAGCCATCTTTGAAGGGCATATTATGCTGCTCGAAGATGAGGAGCTGGAGCAGGAAATCATAGCCCTGATTAAAGATAAGCACATGACAGCTGACGCAGCTGCTCATGAAGTTATCGAAGGTCAGGCTTCTGCCCTGGAAGAGCTGGATGATGAATACCTGAAAGAACGTGCGGCTGACGTACGTGATATCGGTAAGCGCCTGCTGCGCAACATCCTGGGCCTGAAGATTATCGACCTGAGCGCCATTCAGGATGAAGTCATTCTGGTTGCCGCTGACCTGACGCCGTCCGAAACCGCACAGCTGAACCTGAAGAAGGTGCTGGGTTTCATCACCGACGCGGGTGGCCGTACTTCCCACACCTCTATCATGGCGCGTTCTCTGGAACTACCTGCTATCGTGGGTACCGGTAGCGTCACCTCTCAGGTGAAAAATGACGACTATCTGATTCTGGATGCCGTAAATAATCAGGTTTACGTCAATCCAACCAACGAAGTTATTGATAAAATGCGCGCTGTTCAGGAGCAAGTGGCTTCTGAAAAAGCAGAGCTTGCTAAACTGAAAGATCTGCCAGCTATTACGCTGGACGGTCACCAGGTAGAAGTATGCGCTAACATTGGTACGGTTCGTGACGTTGAAGGTGCAGAGCGTAACGGCGCTGAAGGCGTTGGTCTGTATCGTACTGAGTTCCTGTTCATGGACCGCGACGCACTGCCCACTGAAGAAGAACAGTTTGCTGCTTACAAAGCAGTGGCTGAAGCGTGTGGCTCGCAAGCGGTTATCGTTCGTACCATGGACATCGGCGGCGACAAAGAGCTGCCATACATGAACTTCCCGAAAGAAGAGAACCCGTTCCTCGGCTGGCGCGCTATCCGTATCGCGATGGATCGTAGAGAGATCCTGCGCGATCAGCTCCGCGCTATCCTGCGTGCCTCGGCTTTCGGTAAATTGCGCATTATGTTCCCGATGATCATCTCTGTTGAAGAAGTGCGTGCACTGCGCAAAGAGATCGAAATCTACAAACAGGAACTGCGCGACGAAGGTAAAGCGTTTGACGAGTCAATTGAAATCGGCGTAATGGTGGAAACACCGGCTGCCGCAACAATTGCACGTCATTTAGCCAAAGAAGTTGATTTCTTTAGTATCGGCACCAATGATTTAACGCAGTACACTCTGGCAGTTGACCGTGGTAATGATATGATTTCACACCTTTACCAGCCAATGTCACCGTCCGTGCTGAACTTGATCAAGCAAGTTATTGATGCTTCTCATGCTGAAGGCAAATGGACTGGCATGTGTGGTGAGCTTGCTGGCGATGAACGTGCTACACTTCTGTTGCTGGGGATGGGTCTGGACGAATTCTCTATGAGCGCCATTTCTATCCCGCGCATTAAGAAGATTATCCGTAACACGAACTTCGAAGATGCGAAGGTGTTAGCAGAGCAGGCTCTTGCTCAACCGACAACGGACGAGTTAATGACGCTGGTTAACAAGTTCATTGAAGAAAAAACAATCTGCTAATCCACGAGATGCGGCCCAATTTACTGCTTAGGAGAAGATCATGGGTTTGTTCGATAAACTGAAATCTCTGGTTTCCGACGACAAGAAGGATACCGGAACTATTGAGATCATTGCTCCGCTCTCTGGCGAGATCGTCAATATCGAAGACGTGCCGGATGTCGTTTTTGCGGAAAAAATCGTTGGTGATGGTATTGCTATCAAACCAACGGGTAACAAAATGGTCGCGCCAGTAGACGGCACCATTGGTAAAATCTTTGAAACCAACCACGCATTCTCTATCGAATCTGATAGCGGCGTTGAACTGTTCGTCCACTTCGGTATCGACACCGTTGAACTGAAAGGCGAAGGCTTCAAGCGTATTGCTGAAGAAGGTCAGCGCGTGAAAGTTGGCGATACTGTCATTGAATTTGATCTGCCGCTGCTGGAAGAGAAAGCCAAGTCTACCCTGACTCCGGTTGTTATCTCCAACATGGACGAAATCAAAGAACTGATCAAACTGTCCGGTAGCGTAACCGTGGGTGAAACCCCGGTTATCCGCATCAAGAAGTAATTCTTGCCGCAGTGAAAAATGGCGCCCATCGGCGCCATTTTTTTTATGCTTCCGCCAGCGGCGGCAAAATCAATTCATCGCTCTCATGCTGCTGGGTGTAGCGCATCACTTCCAGTACGCGCAACCCCGCTCGGTGCACTGCATCGGTTAACGCCTTCCCTTTCAGCAAGCCACTGATGAGCTGAGCACAAAACAGGTCGCCAGTCCCTTTCAGGTCGGTTTTTACCCGTGAATGGGAAATGACATTCACGCTGTCGGCAGTGACCACCACAACCTGCATCTCCTGATTTTCTTCATTACCGGAGGCGCTGGTAACCACCACCCATTTTAATGTGTCTGAAAGCAGACTTTTTGCGGCAGCAATGGCACTGTCGAGATCGCGGCAATTTTTACCGGTCAGGATTTCCAACTCAAAGATATTGGGGGTAATTCCCTGCGCCAGCGGCAGTAAATATTGTCGATACGCTTCGGGAAGGTCAGGTTTGACATAAATTCCGCTATCAATATCGCCAATCACCGGATCGACCATGAGCAATAGGTCAGGATGGTCTTTGCGTAGCGCAGTCAGCCACTCGGCAAGGATTTTGATTTGCGATGCCGTTCCCATATAGCCCGTGGTTACAGCACGAAGTTGGCGCAGCGCATCACGCTCCTGAAGCGCACGCAAATAGCCGCTAAACCATTCGTCCGGAATCGCACCACCGTAGAAAGTGTCATAATGCGGCGTATTGCTCAGCAATACCGTCGGCACGGCAAAGACATTCAGGCCGTTCTGTTGTTGCCCACGCTGCCGTAAACCACCTGCGACTGCACGGCGACGATATCCGCCTGCAGTGCCCTACTCTTATCGTTAAACAACAACAAACTACTCATTTAATTTTTTCTCCTTGCCGATGATCCTCATCGTAATCCAACCGAAACTTTACCTGATTCTGGCAGTCAAATCGGCTATCACAAAACAAGGATAAGGTAATTCAATGAAGAAAATCATTTGTCTGGTCATTACACTACTAATGACACTCCCCGTTTACGCGAAGTTAACTGCCCATGAAGAAGCCCGCATCAACGCCATGCTGGAGGGATTAGCACAGAAAAAGGATTTGATATTTGTGCGCAACGGTGATGAACATACCTGCTATGAAGCGGTTTCTCATCTGCGTCTGAAGCTCGGCAATACCCGTAACCGCATTGACACTGCCGAGCAGTTTATTGATAAGGTTGCTTCGTCGTCATCGATTACTGGGAAGCCGTATATTGTGAAGATCCCCGGTAAGAGCGATGAGAACGCACAGCCTTTTTTACATGCGTTAATTGCGCAGACGGATAAAACGGTGCCTGCGGAAGGAAATTAATCCGCTTTGGGAAGGCATTTACAGGAGGTAACATGAAAAAACGCTTTATTTATCACGATGAAAAATCGAATAAATTTTGGTGGATAGATTACGAAGGGGATAGTTTAGCTGTCAACTATGGCAAGGTAGGTAGTATTGGTAAATTCCAGACAAAAGAGTTCGATAATGAAGAACAGTGTCTGAAAGAAGCCAGTAAATTGATTGCCGCAAAAATGAAGAAAGGCTATCAAGAAGATCCAAAGTTTAACTTCATGGATCGCTACTATTTTGATGATGAAGAAATTGGGTTACATGTTAAAACGTCACACCCAAACTTCCAGTGCCATTTTACTGATCCACTTTATATGTGTTGCTGGGATGAAGAATCTCCTTTTGGCAGCGATGAAGGTGCTGATGCTCTAAACGTTCTTGAAAATAGCCTCCGTAAAGAGCCGGATCTGGACTGTGCTGATTTCCCTCAAATGTTAATTGAAACTATGTGGGGTATGAAATACATCGCTATGGACAGTATTCTTGAAGAGGATGTTCGTGCGCAATTACTAGTCGATGAAATGAGCACTATCCAGAGCAATATGATTACCTACGCAACTGCATTCGGTCAGATTAAAGTCATGGGTAAAATCTCCCATAAACTTAAAAAGATGGGACTCAATGCACTAGCGCGTCATCAGCTTACCGCAAAAATTCTTCAATGGGGTGACGGTCAGGACTCACCAATACTTCAAAAAATGATTGATGACCTTACGGCGTTTCCTCACGAAAATTAAATACTGCATTTGTCGGCAGCAACAACTGTTAAAAAAGTGCGCTTTGTTTATGCCGGATGCGGCGTAAACGCCTTATCCGGCCTACAAAATCGTGCTAATTCAATATATTGCAGAAACCTTGTAGGCCTGATAAGCGTAGCGCATCAGGCAGTTTTGCGTTTGTCATCAGTCTCCGATGCTATTAATCCTTAAATCCCCGCCCCCTGGCTAAAATGCTCTTCCCCAAACACCCCGGTAGAAAGGTAGCGATCGCCACGATCGCAGATGATCGCCACCACCACCGCGTCAGGGTTAGCTTTTGCCACCCGCAGTGCTCCGGCAACCGCGCCGCCGGAGCTGACGCCACAGAATATTCCTTCCCGCACCGCTAGTTCGCGCATGGTGTTTTCCGCATCGCGCTGATGAATATCCAGCACCTCATCCACCAGAGAAGCGTTGAAAATCCCCGGCAGATATTCCGTAGGCCAGCGGCGAATGCCGGGAATGCTGCTGCCCTCTTCCGGTTGCAGGCCGACAATGGTCACCGGTTTGGATTGTTCGCGCATAAAGCGTGAGACGCCGGTGATAGTGCCGGTCGTCCCCATGCTGGAGACAAAATGAGTGATGCGCCCGCCGGTTTGCTGCCAGATTTCCGGCCCAGTGGTGGTGTAATGCGCATAAGGGTTATCGGGATTATTGAACTGATCGAGCAGCTTTCCTTCGCCACGATTCGCCATCTCCAGCGCCAGATCGCGCGCACCTTCCATGCCCTGCTCTTTGGTGACAAGAATCAGTTCCGCACCATAAGCACGCATCGCCGCACGGCGTTCCTGGCTCATGTTGTCGGGCATCAGCAATTTCATGCGATAGCCTTTCAGCGCGGCAATCATTGCCAGCGCAATGCCGGTGTTACCACTGGTGGCTTCGATTAAGACATCACCCGGTTTAATTTCCCCGCGCTTTTCCGCCTCGACGATCATCGAAAGTGCCGCACGATCTTTCACCGAACCTGCCGGGTTATTGCCTTCCAGTTTTAACCACACTTCACTGCCGTTATCCGGCCCCATTCGCTGCAACTTCACCAGAGGCGTATTGCCTATTGTTTGTTCTAATGTACTCACGATCTCTATCCATACGTGGTGTTGCCTGATGCGACGCTTGCGCGTCTTATCAGGTCTACAGGTTACAAACCTTGCCATTAAAAAGCCCGGATCGCGGGAAGCGCCTCCGGGCGTTTAACATTCACTCAACCTATCAGGCGCTTTGTGCGAGAGCAAGTTCCTCATCGCGGGTTTCGATACGCTCGTCGCCGTTATACAGCCGCGCATGTTGCAGACCAACGAATAAACGCTCGCCACGCTGCGGGGCATCGTCGCCATGCATCACGACCGTCAGCGGTTCGTTGTACCACCCCAGCGGCTGCACCACTAATTGGGTGTAGTGACCTTTCGGGCTGGCTTCCAGTACCTGTACCGGCAGCGGTGAATCGAGGCTGGTACGGCGGCTGATATCCACTTCCCAAGGGCGCAGGAAGAGATCCACCGGCCCCTGATACGCAGGTGTGTAGCCCAGCGGCCAGCGATGCGCGCCAACATGGAACTGCCCGCCGCGAATGGTTCCCTGCAGGCGGTTCACTTCGCCCATAAATTCGAGCACAAAACGGGTCGCCGGTTCGCGCCATACCTGATCCGGCGCGTCAGCCTGTTCAATATTGCCCTGGCTCATCACAACTACACGATCAGCTACTTCGGTCGCTTCTTCCTGATCGTGGGTCACAAAAACGCTGGTGAATTTTAGTTCTTCATGGAGTTGACGCAGCCAGCGACGCAGCTCTTTACGCACCTGCGCATCCAGCGCGCCAAACGGTTCATCAAGCAGCAGAATTTGCGGTTCCACAGCCAGCGCGCGCGCCAGCGCCACGCGCTGTTTCTGGCCGCCGGAAAGCTGCGCCGGATAACGATCCGCCAGATGAGCAAGCTGGACCATTTCCAGCAATTTTGTCACTTTCGCTTTGATGGCTGCGGCATTCGGGCGCTCGCGACGCGGCAGCACCGTCAGGCCAAAAGCGATATTGTCGAACACCGTCATATGGCGGAACAGCGCGTAATGCTGGAACACGAAACCGACTTTACGATCACGTGCGTGCAGGCGGCTCACGTCGGTGCCGTGGAAGCGAATATGCCCGCTGGTTTGATGCTCCAGCCCGGCGATAATGCGCAGCAGCGTGGTTTTCCCGGAACCGGACGGCCCCAGCAACGCGACCATCTGACCTGAAGGAATATCCAGTGAGATATCGTTCAGCACCTGGGTGCGACCAAACGACTTCTTAATATTGGCAATCTCAATGCTCATGATGTTCCTCCTGCTGTGCGCGTTTTTCCTGATTCTCCAGGCGCCACTGCAACATACTTTTTAAAAACAGGGTGATAATCGCCATCAGCGTTAACAGCGCCGCAGCGGTAAAGGAGCCGACGGTGTTGTAGTCCTGCTCCAGCAATTCAATCTGTAACGGCAGCGACAGGGTTTCGCCGCGAATCGAGCCGGAAACCACCGACACCGCGCCAAACTCGCCAATTGCGCGGGCGTTGGTCAACACCACGCCATAAAGCAGCGCCCAGCGGATGTTCGGTAATGTGACGCGACGGAACATCTGCCAGCCGGACGCGCCAAGCAAAATCGCCGCTTCGTCTTCCTGGCTGCCCTGGCTTAACATCACCGGCACCAGTTCGCGCACCACAAACGGACACGTCACGAAGATGGTGACCAGCACCATTCCCGGCCAGGAGAACATAATTTGCAGGTTATGCTCGTCGAGCCAACCGCCGAGCGGGCCGTTAGAGCCGTAGAACAGCAAATACACCAGACCGGCAACCACCGGCGATACGGCAAACGGAATGTCCAGTAGCGTCAGCAGTAACTGGCGTCCAGGGAAGTTAAAGCGCGTCACCAGCCAGGCCAGCAGAATGCCGAACACCAGGTTTACCGGTACGGCAATCAGCGCGATCATCACCGTCAGCCAGATGGCGTGCAGCATGTCCGGATCGGCCAGATTCTGTAAAACCGGCATCAGCCCCTTGCTGAATGCCTGCACGAAGATGTAAATCATCGGCACCAGCAGGATGAACGCCGAAACCAGCATCCCGATGCCAATCAGAAACCATTTGCCCCAGTTAATCGGGCGCGCGTCATAACGCTTCAATTGGGTAACTTCCGCCATTAATGACCTACCACACGCCGACCAAAGCGACTTTGCAGAGTGTTAATTGAGAACAGCAGCAGCAGAGATGCCGCGAGGATCACCGAAGCAATCGCGCTCGCTGCCGGGTAATCAAACTCCTGTAAGCGCACAAAAATCATCAGCGACGTCACTTCCGTCTTCCACGCGATATTTCCGGCGATAAAAATCACCGCGCCAAATTCACCAAGACTACGGGTAAACGACAGCGCCACGCCCGCCACCAGCGCCGGAGAAAGCTCCGGCAGCACCACTTTGCAGAAACTCTGCCAGCGCGTTGCACCAAGCGTTTCCGCCGCTTCTTCATATTCCGGGCCTAACTCTTCCAGCACCGGCTGCACGGTACGCACCACAAACGGAATGCTGGTAAAGGCCATAGCCACCGCAATCCCCAGCCATGTATAGGTGACTTTGATATCAAACTTCGCCAGCCATTCACCGTAAAAACCGTTTACGGAAAAGAGCGAGGCCAGCGTTAAACCGGCGACAGCCGTTGGCAGCGCAAAGGGTAAATCCATCAGCGCATCAAGCAGCGTGCGGCCTGGGAAGCGATAGCGGGTTAGGATCCACGCCATCAGCAGACCGAAAACGCCGTTAAAAATCGATGCCACAAACGCCGACAGCAGCGTTACTTTGTAGGCCGCGACCACCTGCGGGTTGGTGATCACCTCCCAGTACTGCGCCCAGCTCATCTGGGCCAGTTGCATCACCAGCGCGGAGAGCGGCAGCAGCAAAATCAGGCACACAAACAGCAGACTGGTGCCGAGGCTTAAGGTAAAGCCCGGCAGCACGCGTCTGGAGGAGACAGCAAACATCAGTTACGCCCCGCCGCTAACAGCTTGTCTAACTCGCCGCCGCTGGTGAAGTGGGTTTTCATCACTTCCGGCCAGGAGCCAAATTTGTCTTCCACGCGGAACAGCTCGGTCTGCGGGAATTTGTCTTTCAGTTTGTCCATCACCTCCGGGTTATTCACGCGGTAGTAATAGTCGGTGATGATGGTTTGCGCCTGCGGGCTATAGAGCCAGTTCAGATAGGCTTTGGCGGCTTTTTCCGTACCGTTGGCCTGCACGTTTTTATCAACCCACGCCACCGGGAATTCCGCCAGAATGTTGGTTTTCGGAATCACCACTTCAAAGCCCTGCGCTTCATACTGTTTACGGATGTTGTTCACTTCCGATTCGAAGCTAATCAGCACATCGCCCAGGCCGCGCTCGGCAAAAGTGGTGGTCGCGCCACGACCGCCAGTATCGAACACTTCAACGTTTTTCAGGAACTGGGTCATAAACTGTTCGGTTTTGCCTTTGTCACCACCGTCAGCTTTATCCGCTGCGCCCCATGCCGCCAGATAGGTATAACGCGCGTTACCCGACGTTTTCGGGTTCGGGAAAATCAGCTTCACGTCGGAGCGCACCAGGTCGTTCCAATCGTGGATATTCTTCGGGTTACCCTTACGCACCAGGAAGCCCATGGTGGAGTAGAACGGCGAGCTATTATTCGGCAGGCGCGACTGCCAGTCGGCCGGGATCAGCTTGCCTTTATCGTGCAGGATTTGTACGTCGGTCACCTGGTTATAAGTGACAACGTCGGCTTTTAAGCCCTGTAAAATCGCCAGCGCCTGTTTTGATGACCCGGCATGAGATTGTTTTATCGTCAGTTTGTCGCCGCCGTTATCTTTTGCCCATTGTTGCTCAAACGGCGGATTCAGGGCGGCAAACAGCTCGCGGGAGACGTCATAAGAACTGTTCAGCAGTTCCGTTGCCTGTACATGGCCCGCCAGCAGCAGAGAAGCGACCAGCGCGAGTGAGTTCTTTTTCAGTAAGTTAACGGCCATTGCGCACCCTTATAAATTTAATGACTTTCTAATAGCCATCATATTTATAACGGACGTGAAAGGAGTAACGGTTTTATATACCGTTTGGTGATTTGGAAGTTGAAAAGGGAATAAGGGGTGCGGGGAAAATTGCCGGGTGGCGCTAACGCTTACCCGGCCTACGTATGGAGAGCGATTTTACAGCGCCAGCAGGCGCTCAACGGACGGTGCGAAATAATAGCCGCCGGTTACCGGTTTGGTGAAACGCAACATCGCATCACGCTTACCATCGGTATCGCCAAACATGCTCAGCAGTTGCTGCTCAATGTTATGCAGACGCGCGCAGTAGGCGCAGAAGTACAGACCGTGAGTGCCACTGGCAGTGCCGTACGGCAGGCTCTGGCGAACAATCTTCAGCCCTTTGCCATCTTCTTTCAGATCAACGCGGGTGAGGTGAGAGGTTTCCGGACGTTCGTCGCCGTCGATCTCTTCGTTGGCCTCTTTGGTGCGCCCGATCATCATCTCCTGATCGTGAACGCTCATCCGGTTGAGCTGCTTCAGGTTGTGTTCCCAACGCTGGACAAACACATAGCTGCCGCCCGCATCCACGCCATCTTTGATAACCGCCACTTCGCGACGCGTCTCTTCACCCGCCGGGTTTTCCGTACCGTCAACAAAGCCGCTCAGGTCACGCTCTTCAACCCAACGGAAGCCGTGGATCTCTTCTTTCACTTCAATGCAGTCACCAAAGGCTTCCATCGCCGCCTGGGCGACAGAGAAGTTTACGTCGTGACGCAGAGAAAGAATGTGGATCAACACATCGAACTGGGTCGTCGGCGCAAGGCCTTTACCGTAGCCCGGAAAATCTTTCAGCTCTTCTGCCCCAACGCCGCCGCTCAGAGCGCGCCAGGTGTTGTTACCAAAGGCAACCACCGCACCAAGATGCGCGTCCGGGAATTTCGCTTCAAAAGTTGCCAGTTTGTCGGCAAATGTTTTACTGGCCGCACGCAGGGCGTCAACTTCCCCTTTCACGTTGGCTTCGATCCAAATCGCCGCGCGGCAATGTTCTGGCAAAATGCCACTCTGAACCTGAGACATTGTTCCTCCTGAAAATAATAATGCCACGCAATCCGTGGCATTGTTGAGCGCTATTTTACGTGTTTTTTCGCGGCGGCGGTTTGTTCAGACGCAAATTAACGCCGCCAGATAATTTTACTGACTTTCCAGTTTTTCAGGGTATCGTCCGAAGGCATTAACCCTTCAGGACCACGCCATTCCCCGCTGAACTGGTAGCTAATATGTTGACTGCCTTCGGCTTTACATTCGACGGCACGATTATCATCACCATCAGCTTTTTGGCAATTGCCAAATGCTTTGCTGTAAAGGTCGCTAAACGGTGTACCGATTTTAACACCGGTGTCAGCAGGAATATCGCTATCCAGCACGTCAATGCGACTGATCGTGCCTTGATCACCGTTAATCACCATCGCCACGTTGTCGCCCTTCATCACTTCAAAAAAGCGCACCACGTTGCCGTTCGCGGTTTTCATTCCGCTGCGCAGGCGATAATCGCCATCAAGCGCATCGGCAATGGCTTGTTCTTGCAGTGGTGTGGACGCCGTTAATTCACCCACGCCCTGCTCGCTCACTTTGGTGGACGACCCAAACCAGTTCCACGGGTTAGCGGCAGACCAGTTAACTGACGACATCGTGGAACAGCCGGTCAGCATCAATGGCATAGCGCATAACATTAAACGCAGCGATTTCATGTCACTTCCTTTGGTTATTCAATAACGTTGCTTGGAGTGCAAATTCACCAAAAAGTGCCGTTATTCTTTTACTTCATTAAAACAAGCGCGTAAACGTCGATTGGTCAGCAGCCAGATTAACGCCACAATATCCGCCACTACCAGCGCCAGACCGATACCGCTAACGGATTCACCGTTCAGCCACAGCCACGGTTGCCAGCAAAGTAAAACCACCTGCGCCAACAGCAACAGAAAATAGAGTACACGCCAGGTGCGAGGAAACGTAGCCCGCCGACCGCTCAACAAAAACGCCAGCACCGCCGGAATGCCAGGAATCAGCCCCAGCCAGAAATTATCGTGATCGGGATAAAACAGATTTAGCAGCGCAGTACCCTGCTCGCGCGACGCACCGGCAATGACAAACAGCACCCAGGTTCGCGCCTGAAGCAATAGCACAAGCCAGAAGAGCAAGGGTAAACGCAGGCGACCGTGCGCATCATAATGGACAGGATGAAACTCAGTACTCTTCATCTTCAATCAAACGCTTACCCAGACTCAGCACGTCGGCGTGTTCATATCCCAGGCGTTCATACATTCCGAGCACCATGTCGTTATCTTCCGGCACATTGATCTGAATTTTCGGGCAGCCACGAGCAATCAGCTTTTTCTCCAGCCGATTAAGCAACGCATTGGCAATCCCACGCCCACGAAACTCTGGATGCACGCCAAGATAATAAGCAGACCCGCGATGCCCGTCATAACCGCCCATCACCGTTCCGACCACGTCACCGTTTACCTCAGCGACCAAAAACAAACTGACGTCATGGTTCATCTTACGCTCGATGTCCATTTCCGGATCGTTCCACGGACGCAGCAAGTCGCAACGCTCCCAAAGGGTGATGACCTCTTCGAAATCTTCCTGGCGAAATACGCGTATCTCCATGGTATTCGTTACCTTTTTGCGGGTTAAAAGGCTGATTATGGCGTGAACGGTCGAATTAGCCAATATCTGACGAAAATCGGTTGAAAAAGTGGCATAATGGGGAGTTGTCAACTATTGAAATGAAAAGTAAAACAATTCTCAACAGCAAACCGTCGTAACGGATTACGCGATACGATATAACATCTGGAACTTTATTATTACAACTCAGGCCGTATGAGCACTTTTAAACCACTAAAAACACTCACTTCGCGCCGCCAGGTGCTGAAAGCCGGTTTGGCTGCCCTGACGTTGTCAGGAATGTCGCAAGCCATCGCCAAAGACGAACTTTTAAAAACCAGCAACGGACACAGCAAGCCGAAAGCCAAAAAATCTGGCGGCAAACGTGTCGTTGTTCTCGATCCAGGTCACGGCGGAATTGATACCGGAGCGATCGGACGCAACGGTTCGAAAGAAAAACATGTGGTGCTGGCGATTGCTAAAAACGTCCGTTCCATTTTGCGTAATCATGGGATTGATGCGCGTTTAACGCGTTCTGGCGATACGTTTATCCCACTTTACGATCGCGTTGAAATCGCCCATAAACATGGCGCAGATCTGTTTATGTCAATTCATGCCGATGGCTTTACCAACCCGAAAGCTGCCGGTGCTTCGGTATTTGCCCTCTCTAACCGTGGGGCAAGTAGCGCAATGGCGAAATACCTGTCTGAACGCGAAAACCGCGCCGATGAAGTTGCCGGTAAAAAGGCGACTGACAAGGATCACCTATTGCAACAAGTGCTGTTTGATCTGGTGCAAACAGATACCATTAAAAATAGTCTGACGCTCGGCTCGCATATTCTGAAGAAGATTAAGCCGGTGCATAAACTGCACAGCCGCAACACCGAACAAGCGGCATTTGTGGTGTTGAAATCACCGTCGGTTCCTTCGGTGCTGGTGGAAACCTCGTTTATCACCAACCCGGAAGAAGAACGGCTGTTAGGCACGGCGGCGTTTCGTCAGAAAATCGCCACAGCGATTGCTGAAGGCGTGATCAGTTATTTCCACTGGTTCGACAACCAGAAAGCACATTCGAAAAAAGCGATAAGTTATGAAACCCGACGCACACCAGGTTAAACCAGTTTCTGCTCAACCTTCAGGATACGATTTGTCAGCAGCTGACGCCGTCGATGGCGCAGAATTTGTCGAAAGATAGTTGGCAGCGCGAAGCTGGCGGCGGCGGCGTAGTCGGGTGTTGCGTAATGGTGGTGTTTTTCGAACAGGCAGGCGTCAACTTTTCGCATGTCCACGGTGAGGCGATGCCTGCTTCCGCCACCGCTCATCGCCCGGAACTTGCCGGGCGCAGTTTCGAGGCGATGGGCGTTTCACTGGTAGTGCATCCGCATAACCCGTATGTTCCCACCAGCCACGCGAATGTGCGGTTTTTTATTGCCGAAAAACCGGGTGCCGATCCCGTCTGGTGGTTTGGCGGTGGCTTCGACTTAACCCCCATTCTATGGTTTTGAAGAAGATGCTATTCACTGGCATCGCACCGCCCGTGACCTGTGCCTGCCATTTGGCGAAGACGTTTATCCCCCGTTACAAAAGTGGTGCGACGAATACTTCTACCTGAAGCACCGCGACGAGCAGCGCGGCATCGGCGGGCTGTTCTTTGACGATCTCAACACGCCTGATTTTGATACCGCGTTCAGCTTTATGCGCGCGGTGGGCGAAGGCTATACCGACGCGTACCTGCCGATTGTCGAGCGCCGAAAAAATACCGACTACGGCGTGCGCGAGCGCGAGTTCCAGCTATACCGCCGCGGGCGCTACGTGGAGTTCAACCTGGTGTGGGATCGCGGGACGCTGTTCGGCCTGCAGACCGGCGGGCGCACGGAGTCGATTCTCATGTCGATGCCGCCGCTGGTGCGCTGGGAGTACTGCTACGAACCAAAAGAAGGCAGCCCGGAGGCTGCCTTGAGTGAATTCCTGAAAGTACGCGACTGGGTTTAACTGCCGGATGGCGCTGCGCTTATCCGGCCTACTTAACCCGTAGGTCGGGTAAGCGAACGCGCCACCCGACACCACGCGCTTACAGCGGTTGGGTTTGCGCTTCTACCACGGCCAGCGCCACCATGTTGACGATACGACGCACCGATGCGATCGGCGTTAACACGTGAACCGGTTTCGCCACACCCATCAGCACCGGGCCGACAGTCACACCTTCCGAGCTGGAAACACGCAGTAAGTTGTAACTAATGCGGGCAGCTTCCATGTTCGGCATCACCAGAATATTGGCGGAACCTTTCAAAGAGCTGTCCGGCATACGGTCGTTGCGAATCGCTTCCACCAGCGCTGCATCGCCGTGCATTTCACCATCAATCATCAGTTCTGGTGCACGTTCCCTGACCAGTTCCAGCGCCTGACGCATTTTGCTCGACGACGGGCAGTCAGAAGAACCAAAGTTGGAGTGCGACAACAAAGCAACGCGCGGCTCAATACCAAAACGACGGACAGTTTCTGCCGCCATCAAGGTGATCTCCGCCAGCTCTTCTGCATCCGGTTCATCATTAACATATGTATCGGCAATAAAGGTGTTACCACTCGGCAGCAGCAGCGCGTTCATGGCACCTGCGGTGTGAACGCCATCGCGATAACCAAAGACATTTTTCACCACGCTAAAATGTTCATGATAATCACCCACCGTACCGCAAATCATTGCATCGGCTTCCCCACGCTGAACCATGATCGCGCCGATCACTGTCGGGTTACTGATCAGCGCCCGCTGCGCCTGTTCCTGAGTGACGCCGCGACGCTTCATGATCTGGAAGTATTCGGTCCAGTACTCTTTAAAGCGCGGATCGGATTCGTTATTGACGATCTCAAAATCAACGCCCGCTTTGATCTGCAAGCCCAGTTTCTGAATGCGCATTTCGATCACGTTCGGACGACCGATAAGGATCGGTTTCGCCAGTCCCAGCGTTACCAGTTCCTGAGTGGCATGCAGAACGCGCGCCTCTTCCCCTTCCGGCAGAACAACGCGCTTCGGCGCTTTGCGAGCCTGGGAGAAAATCGGCTTCATAAACAGGTTGGTTTTGTAAACGAACTCAGTCAGCTTGTCGATGTAGACGTCGAAATCAGCAATCGGACGAGTCGCCACGCCCGACTCCATCGCGGCTTTAGCGACCGCAGGAGCGATCTTAACGATCAAGCGCGGATCAAACGGTTTTGGAATGATGTATTCCGGACCAAAGCTCAGATCCTGATCGCCATACGCTGAAGCCACCACTTCGCTCTGTTCCGCATGGGCGAGTTCTGCAATCGCACGTACCGCCGCCAGTTTCATCTCTTCGTTGATGGCGGTTGCGCCAACGTCCAGCGCGCCACGGAAGATGAACGGGAAGCACAGGACGTTGTTCACCTGGTTCGGATAGTCAGAACGACCGGTGCAAATGATGGCATCCGGACGCACTTCTTTCGCCAGCGGCGGCAGAATTTCCGGTTCCGGGTTCGCCAGCGCCAGGATCATTGGCGCACGAGCCATTTTCTTCACCATTTCCTGGGTCAGCACTTTCGGGCCGGAACAGCCCAGGAAAATATCCGCGCCTTCAATCACATCATCGAGGGTACGTTTGCCGTCATCCACCACCGCATATGCGGCTTTGGTTTCCGCCATGTTTGGCTCACGGCCCTGATAGATAACGCCTTTTGAATCGCAAACCACGATGTTATGTTTTTGCAGACCCAGCGCTACCAGCAGGTTCATACAGGCGATTGCTGCGGCACCCGCGCCGGAAACCACCATCCGCACGTCGGAGATGTTTTTCTCCACCACGCGCAAGCCGTTGAGGATGGCGGCAGTGCTGATAATTGCCGTGCCGTGCTGATCGTCGTGGAATACCGGAATATTCATCCGCTCGCGCAGTTTCTGTTCAATATAGAAACATTCTGGCGCTTTAATGTCTTCGAGGTTGATGCCGCCGAAGGTTGGTTCGAGCGCGGCGACAACTTCAATAAATTTGTCCGGGTCGAGTTCGTCAACTTCAATGTCAAATACATCAATCCCGGCGAATTTCTTAAACAGAACGCCCTTGCCTTCCATCACCGGTTTGCCTGCCAGCGCGCCAATGTTGCCTAACCCCAGCACCGCCGTACCGTTAGAGATCACCGCCACCAGGTTACCGCGGGCGGTATATTTGTAGGCTTTTAACGGGTCTTTTTCGATTTCAAGACAAGGTGCGGCAACGCCTGGTGAGTAGGCCAGCGCCAGATCGCGCTGTGTTGCCAGAGGCTTGGTTGGAGAAACCTGGATTTTCCCTGGAACTGGAAATTCATGGAAATCAAGTGCACTTTGTTTTAACTGGTCATCCATTTGGTTGTTCCTTTCACGTAACGTTCACAAATAAAGTGTGTGGGCAACAGCCCCTGCCCACAACGTGGCGCACATTATTACCCTGCCGGAGTCTACAGACTTTGAGCAAGTCCAAACTCTCACCATTAATATAATGTTTTGGTAATAATCCTATAACACTGATGTTACCTGCTTAATCCAGCAATACCATGCCTGTCTGCTATGCTTTTTTGATGCGTTTAGCGAAATTTCTCAGAAGTGTGAATTAACGCACTCATCTAACACTTTACTTTTCAAGGAGTATTTCCTATGAACGAGTTAGACGGCATCAAACAGTTCACCACTGTCGTGGCAGACAGCGGCGATATTGAGTCCATTCGCCATTATCATCCCCAGGATGCCACCACCAATCCTTCGCTGTTACTCAAAGCTGCCGGATTATCACAATATGAGCATTTAATAGACGATGCTATCGCCTGGGGTAAAAAAAATGGCAAGACCCAGGAACAACAGGTGGTCGCAGCGTGTGACAAACTGGCGGTCAATTTCGGTGCTGAAATCCTCAAAATCGTACCCGGTCGCGTGTCAACAGAAGTTGATGCACGCCTCTCTTTTGATAAAGAAAAGAGTATTGAGAAGGCGCGCCATCTGGTGGACTTGTATCAGCAACAAGGCGTTGAGAAATCACGCATTCTGATCAAGCTGGCTTCGACCTGGGAAGGAATTCGCGCGGCAGAAGAGCTGGAAAAAGAAGGTATTAACTGCAACCTGACGCTGCTGTTTTCTTTTGCACAGGCACGGGCCTGTGCGGAAGCAGGCGTTTTTCTGATTTCGCCGTTTGTCGGGCGTATTTATGACTGGTATCAGGCACGCAAGCCGATGGACCCGTATGTGGTGGAAGAAGATCCGGGCGTTAAATCGGTGCGCAATATCTACGACTACTATAAGCAACACCACTATGAAACCATTGTGATGGGCGCGAGCTTCCGTCGCACCGAACAAATCCTCGCCTTAACCGGCTGCGATCGACTGACTATCGCACCGAATTTACTGAAGGAGCTGCAGGAAAAAGTTTCGCCAGTGGTACGTAAATTAATCCCACCTTCTCAGACGTTCCCACACCCAGCTCCCATGAGCGAAGCGGAGTTCCGTTGGGAGCACAATCAGGATGCGATGGCGGTAGAAAAACTGTCTGAAGGCATTCGTCTGTTCGCCGTTGATCAACGCAAACTGGAAGATCTTCTTGCCGCCAAACTATAAACCAGCCACGGAGTGTTATATGTCCCGAAAAGACCTTGCCAATGCGATTCGCGCACTCAGTATGGATGCGGTACAAAAAGCCAACTCTGGTCATCCCGGCGCGCCGATGGGCATGGCTGATATTGCCGAAGTGCTGTGGAACGATTTTCTTAAACATAACCCTACCGACCCAACCTGGTATGATCGCGACCGCTTTATTCTTTCCAACGGTCACGCGTCGATGCTGCTCTACAGTTTGCTACATCTGACCGGTTACGACCTGCCGCTGGAAGAACTGAAGAACTTCCGTCAGTTGCATTCGAAAACCCCAGGCCACCCGGAGATTGGCTATACGCCAGGCGTTGAAACCACCACCGGCCCGCTTGGACAAGGTTTGGCGAACGCCGTCGGGCTGGCGATAGCAGAGCGTACACTGGCGGCGCAGTTTAACCAGCCAGACCATGAGATCGTCGATCACTTCACCTATGTGTTTATGGGCGACGGCTGCCTGATGGAAGGTATTTCCCACGAAGTCTGTTCGCTGGCAGGCACGCTGGGACTGGGCAAGCTGATTGGTTTTTACGATCACAACGGTATTTCCATCGACGGTGAAACAGAAGGCTGGTTTACCGACGATACGGCAAAACGTTTTGAAGCCTATCACTGGCATGTGATCCATGAAATCGACGGTCACGATCCGCAGGCGGTGAAGGAAGCGATCCTTGAAGCGCAAAGCGTGAAAGATAAGCCGTCGCTGATTATCTGCCGTACGGTGATTGGCTTTGGTTCGCCGAATAAAGCAGGTAAGGAAGAGGCGCACGGCGCACCACTGGGGGAAGAAGAAGTGGCGCTGGCACGGCAAAAACTGGGCTGGCACCATCCGCCATTTGAGATCCCTAAAGAGATTTATCACGCCTGGGATGCCCGTGAAAAAGGCGAAAAAGCGCAGCAGAGCTGGAATGAGAAGTTTGCCGCCTATAAAAAGGCTCATCCGCAACTGGCAGAAGAGTTTACCCGACGGATGAGCGGTGGTTTACCGAAGGACTGGGAGAAAACGACTCAGAAATATATCAATGAGTTACAGGCAAATCCGGCGAAAATCGCTACCCGTAAGGCTTCGCAAAATACGCTTAACGCTTACGGGCCGATGCTGCCTGAGTTGCTCGGCGGTTCGGCGGATCTGGCTCCCAGCAACCTGACCATCTGGAAAGGTTCTGTTTCGCTGAAGGAAGATCCAGCGGGCAACTACATTCACTACGGGGTGCGTGAATTTGGCATGACCGCTATCGCCAACGGCATCGCGCACCACGGCGGCTTTGTGCCGTATACCGCGACGTTCCTGATGTTTGTTGAATACGCCCGTAACGCCGCGCGGATGGCGGCACTGATGAAAGCGCGGCAGATTATGGTTTATACCCACGACTCAATTGGCCTGGGCGAAGATGGTCCGACGCACCAGGCTGTTGAGCAACTGGCCAGCCTGCGCTTAACGCCAAATTTCAGCACCTGGCGACCGTGCGATCAGGTGGAAGCGGCGGTGGGCTGGAAGCTGGCGGTTGAGCGCCACAACGGACCGACGGCACTGATCCTCTCAAGGCAGAATCTGGCCCAGGTGGAACGTACGCCGGATCAGGTTAAAGAGATTGCTCGTGGCGGTTATGTGCTGAAAGACAGCGGCGGTAAGCCAGATATTATTCTGATTGCCACCGGTTCAGAGATGGAAATTACCCTGCAAGCGGCAGAGAAATTAGCAGGAGAAGGTCGCAATGTACGCGTAGTTTCCCTGCCCTCGACCGATATTTTCGACGCCCAGGATGAGGAATATCGGGAGTCGGTGTTGCCTTCTAACGTTGCGGCTCGCGTGGCGGTGGAAGCAGGTATTGCCGATTACTGGTACAAGTATGTTGGTCTGAAAGGGGCAATTGTCGGGATGACGGGTTACGGGGAATCTGCTCCGGCGGATAAGCTGTTCCCGTTCTTTGGCTTTACCGTTGAGAACGTGGTTGAGAAGGCGTTGAGCGTGCTGTAGTGCGGTCTGCGTGCCCGGTGGCGCTACGCTTACCGGGCCTACGGTTCGGTTTTTGTAGGCCGGGTAAGGCGTAGCCGCAACCCGGCAAAAGCTACCGCGTTATCCACAGCGTGGGCCAGGCATCTGGCCCGTTCCAGTTATCGCAGCTGGGTTCCTCAGTATAACGCACCAGGCGGAAACGCTGGCCGTCAAAACGCCAGCGCGTCTGGATCCCGCAATCGCCCAAACCACGCCCCAGCGCAAGCGTTGTCAGCTCGCGAGTCTTCTCATCAAAGCTGGCGTTCATCAGCTCCATTTCGCTGCTTTCGCTTGAAGGCGTAAACGGCAGACGCAGCCTGACGCTGCGGGCAGAGAACGGTTTCTTACGTGACACCAGCCACGCCAGATCGACGGTGTTATAGGCCCCCGCCTCGCAGCTGACGATCAGCAGCGCCTTGTCATCGGTTAACGCGGTGACGCGCACCTCCCGGCGGTTAGGATCGAGCGAGCACTGGCTGCTGTTCATCCTGCCGGTACCGTAATCCAGCAGGTCGTTCAGTTCGGCATGGGAAAGCGGAGTTGGGGTAGGATTAACGGTCGCCACCTTTTTCAGGGCGGGTGCGGGCGGTACGCTTAACGGAGGATCGTCACCTTTCCTGATCCACGCGGTTTCGCTGCCAACGCGCTTTTGCTGCGCATCAATGAACAGCAGCGCGGCTTTCAGACCGCTGAGAGAAATCACCTGTTTACCGCCGCGCAGGGTCAGGGCCTTCCCTTCCTGGATATTTTTCAGAAAGGCGGTGATGGTGGCCGCATCGTCCGTTTTCAGATGCCAGGGCGTAAGCTGCCAGCGCTGTTTGTCCAGCTTCACGGGAACATTATCCAGCAGCAGCCGGGGAGCAATCTCAGGTTCTTTCACGGAAGGAGTATCAAGACCGCCGAGATCGATACGCAGCGTGGCATCCGTTTTCGCCCCGGCGCTTCGGGTGAGCGTCATGACCAGGCCACGGTGTTCGCCCGTGTTGCGGGCAAGGCAAAAGTTCTGGTTATTGCAGGTCACCTGCCAGTCAGAAAAGCCTTGCTGCGCGGGTGCAGCCCACACCTGCGTCGCGAGGAGCACATAAAACAGGGAAAAGAAAAAGACGCTGTAGCGCATGAATGGCACAATCCCGGAACGAAAACGCGTAACTGGGCAGTATCTTCGTGTTCCCGCCGGGGTTGCTCAATCGGATTTATCAGATATACCCGAAAAAAGGTTATATCCGTTCGAAAGGAGTATTCATCAGCCCGGTAGTCTGTAAATACTGCAGTAAGATCACCGCTTTACCATCCCTGATTTCGCCTGAACGCACCATCTCCAGCGCCCGGACAAAAGGAAGCTCCAGCACTTCGATATCTTCATCCTCTACGCCACCGCCCCGGTGGGTGCGCTGCGCGTCGCTGTATTCCGCAATGAAGAAATGGACGATTTCCGTTACGCCGCCCGGCGACATAAACAGCTCGAAGACCTTTTTGACCTCGCCCACTTCGAAGCCGGTCTCTTCGACGGCCTCTTTGCGGATGCATACTTCCGGCTCATCGTCATCGAGCAGGCCCGCACAGGTTTCAATCAAACGTCCGTCAGGGTTGCCATTAACCCATGTCGCCACCCTGAACTGGCGGATCAGCACCACGCTCTGCTTTTCACGGTTATAGAGCAGAATGGTTGCTCCGTTACCGCGGTCGTAGACCTCGCGCCTGTGGCGGATCACTTCACCGTTGTTACGCGTAAGGTCATAGGTGATGTTACGCAGGACAAAGTAGTTTTCAGAAAGAATTTTGTCTTTGATAACGTCAATTTTCAGGGTCATACGGGCTCCACGACACAATGAGTCGTCCTATACTACGCCGTGAATCCCGCTTTGTCGCCCGCCGGCTTAATGATGTTTTGGCGCGTTAACCCCAAGCCAGTCGAGTATCCCTTGCGCCGCATGACGCCCTTCCGCCATGGCGGTCACCACCAGATCCGCGCCGCGTACCGCATCGCCCCCGGCGAAGATCTGCGGGTTGGTCGTCTGGTAACGGTAACGACTCTCGACGGAGGCCACGATCCGCCCCCGGTCATCCGTTTCGACACCCTGCGCCTGCAGCCACGGCATCGCGTGCGGGTTAAAACCAAACGCCATGATGACCGCATCAGCGGCCATCACAAACTCGCTGCCCGCCACCGGAACGGGCCGACGCCGTCCCTGCGCGTCCGGCTCTCCGAGCTCGGTACGCAGCATCCGGATACCGTTGACCTTACCGTTCGGATCCAGCGTGAGCTCAACCGGCTGGACGTTAAATTCAAATGCGGCTCCCTCTTCTCTGGCATTCTTCACCTCTTTCTTCGAGCCCGGCATGTTGGCCTCATCCCGACGATAGGCGCAGATGACGTTTTCCGCTCCGTGGCGTAACGCGGTGCGGACGCAGTCCATCGCGGTGTCGCCTCCGCCCAGCACCACCACGTTCAGGCCACGGGTGTCGATGAACGGCTCGCTGGCCGTCGCCTCCAGGCCCATAACATGCCGCGTGTTGCCCACCAGGAAAGGCAGCGCGTCGTAGACCCCCGGCGCGTCTTCATGTGGGATACCCGCCTTCATCGAACGATAGGTTCCCACGCCAATAAACAGGGCGTCGTAATCGTTCTTTAACTGCGACATCGACACGTCCTGGCCCACCTCGCAGTTCAGCTCGAAGCGGATCCCCATCGCGGTAAATATCTCTCTGCGCCGAGCGAGCAGCGATTTGTCTAGCTTGAACGCCGGGATGCCGAAGGTCAGCAAACCGCCGATCTCCGGATGACGGTCATAGACCGTCACGCTCACGCCGCTGCGCGCCAGCACGTCGGCGCACGCCAGCCCGGCGGGCCCCGCGCCGACGATCGCGACACGTTTATCTGACGGCGTGACGGCGGACATATCCGGCCGCCAGCCCATCGCCAGCGCGCGATCGGCGATATAGCGCTCGATGTTACCGATGGTCACGGATCCCGCCACTTCACGTATTGTGCAGGCACCTTCGCATAATCGATCCTGCGGACAGACGCGGCCGGTAATTTCAGGTAAACAGTTGGTCTGATGAGAAAGCTCGGCCGCGCCGGTGATGTCCCCCGCGCTGAGGCGCTCGATCCACTGCGGGATATGGTTATGCAGCGGGCAGGTCCATTCGCAAATGCTGTGCTCTCCGCACTTCAGGCAGCGCGACGCCTCGCGGGCGGCCTGTTCGGCCCGGAACGGCAGGTAAATTTCGTTAAAATGGCTCACGCGTTCAGCGGCAGCCAGCTTGTCGGGCTCGCCGCGTGGCGCCGTCGCCTGCATCTTCTGCAGTTTGGTGCGCGAAGCGTCTTCTCTGACGGCTTCCGCATGCCAGGGCTGCGCCTCCAGGCAGGCCGTGCGCAGGCGGCGCGATTTCGCCAGGTTATCCAGCGCGGCAGGCGTTACCAGAGAGAGGACATCCGCGGGGCAATTTTCGATACATGCCGGGCCGTGTGGACGCGTCAGACAGAGATCGCATTTATTCGCCGAGGCCTTCACGCCGCCGTTGTCGAGCGGGGTGACGATAATCTCCATCGTGCCAAACGGGCAGGCCACCACGCAGGCCTTACAGCCGATGCATTTTTGTTGATTCACCTGTACGCTGTCATCGCATTTGCTGATGGCGCCGTTCGGGCAGCTTTGCGCGCAGGGTGCATTTTCGCAATGATGACAGGTCACCGGGCGGCTCTTCTCGCCAGATCTCAGTACCGTGATACGGGGATGAAAATGGCGCTCGCTCAGGACATGCTGCTCATCGTTGTGCGCCATCACGCAGGCCACTTCGCAGGCGAGACATCCAATGCACTGCTGGCTGCTAGCCATAATAAAACGATTCATAACCACACCTGTTTTTGGTTCAATAACCTTTCTCTTTATAAGAGTATGGTATTTACGCATCACGGTGCGATCGGGCAATGTTCAAATGCCCGGAACGCCCAATTATTTCCAGTGAACCTGTGGCAGATCAATTTATTCAGAGAGCCGTTCTGTGACCGTTAAACGACCCGTTTCCGGAAGCCTTGCCTGGGCTTTCTTTTCGATCATTGCCTTATCCGTGCTGACCAGCACCGTCGCGCTGCTGACGCTGGCCAGCAGCCAGCGCGATGCCGAAGCCATTAATATCGCCGGTTCGCTGCGCATGCAGAGCTATCGTCTGGGTTATGAGATGCAGCGCAACAGCCCTTCCCTTGCTGTACATCGCGAGAGCTGGCAACAGACGCTCGGCGCGCCCGCCCTGCAGAAGCTGGACCGCTGGTACGTCCCGGACAATGTTAAAGCACGCTATCAGCAGCTGCATGTGGCCTGGCAGGAGATGGATGCGCGCATCGCCCGCGGCGACAGCGCGTGGTATCAACGCAATATCGAAGATTTTGTCGGCCGCATTGATGCCTTTGTCCTCGCCCTCCAGCACTACACCGAACATAAAATTCAGACGGTCACCCTGCTCTCGCTGGCTGGCGCACTTGGGATCCTGCTGCTGACGCTGTTTACCCTGCGACGCATCCGTCGTCAGGTGGTGCTTCCGCTGAATAACCTGGTGGCGGCCAGCGAACGCATTGAGCGCGGCGAGTTTGCCACTCCTGCGCCGGATAGCGCCCTGCCGAACGAGCTGGGCCAGCTTTCGCGCGCCTTTAACCACATGTCAGCCGAGCTCGATACGCTCTACCGTTCGCTCGAAGCCTCGGTTGCGGAAAAGACGCGGCACCTGCACGAAGCCCACCAGCAGCTCGACATGCTGTTCAAGTGCTCGCAGGCGCTGAATACCGGCCAGATTGACAGCCTCTGTTTCCGGCATATCCTGCAGATTGTCCATGACTATACGCAGATGAATTATCTGGAATTGCGCACCAGCGACGACTGGCGGCTGTGTGAAGGGACGGAGTCTGAGGGTATCCCTCTGCAAAACCTGCCGGTACTGATGCAGGACACGCTTTACGGCGAGCTGCGCTGGCAAAGCGAGGCGGACAGCGTCCCCCTCCCGCTGATGAGAAGCGTGGCGACCATGCTCGGGCGCGGGCTGTACTTTAACCAGGCGCAAAAACATTACCAGCAGCTGCTGCTGATGGAGGAGCGCGCCACCATTGCCCGCGAGCTGCACGATTCGCTGGCGCAGGTGCTGTCGTATCTGCGCATTCAGCTTGCACTGCTCAAACGCGCCGTGCCGGAGGACAATACCCCGGCGCAGGCCATTATCACCGACTTCTCCCGCGAGCTGAACAACGCCTGGCAGCAGCTGCGCGAGCTGCTGACCACCTTCCGCCTGACGCTGAACCACGCGAATTTACCCGCGGCGCTGCAGGAGTCCCTCGACGTCCTGCAGAGCCAGACGCAGGCGAAGCTGCATCTTGACTGCCGCCTCTCCTCGCTGGCGCTCGACGCGCAAAAGCAGGTGCATTTGCTGCAGATCGTGCGTGAGGCCGTGCTGAACGCCATTAAGCACGCGCAGGCCAGCGAAATCGCGGTGAACTGCGTGACCGCAGCGGACGGGACTCACAGCGTCAGCATTCGCGACAACGGCATCGGGATTGGCGAAGCCAGCGAGCCGCCGGGACACTACGGGCTGAACATTATGCGCCGAACGCGCGGCAACGCTAGGTGGGGACGCTGACTTTTTCACAACCTCCCGGCGGGGCAAGTTAGTGAGTATTAGCTTTCGCTCTGCGGAGGGTGAGGAAAGGTCAGTTAATGTAATGCCTCCTACTGACCAAAGAATACTTGCACTTAAGGTTCAGTATAAAAGGGCATGATAATTTACATTAACTCCTTTTTTTCTCCACGATTGGCTCGTACCTTGCCGCTACAGTGAAGCAAGTCAAGCCTACAACGATACGCAGAAACACGAGGTCCTCTTTTAATGGCGAATTTCTTTATTGATCGCCCCATTTTTGCCTGGGTGCTGGCAATCCTGTTGTGTCTGACAGGTACCCTGGCGATTTTTTCATTGCCCGTTGAACAATACCCCGATCTCGCGCCACCGAATGTGCGAGTGACCGCTAACTATCCCGGCGCATCGGCCCAGACGCTGGAAAACACCGTGACCCAGGTTATCGAGCAAAATATGACCGGCCTCGATAATCTCATGTATATGTCATCTCAGAGCAGTGGCACCGGTCAGGCATCTGTCACTTTAAGTTTTAAAGCAGGCACCGATCCGGACGAAGCCGTGCAGCAAGTACAAAACCAGCTGCAATCAGCCATGCGAAAGTTACCGCAGGCGGTGCAAAATCAGGGCGTGACGGTGCGTAAAACCGGCGATACCAACATTCTGACCATTGCCTTCGTCTCTACCGATGGTTCGATGGATAAACAGGATATTGCTGATTATGTTGCCAGTAATATTCAGGACCCGTTAAGCCGCGTGAATGGCGTCGGGGATATCGATGCCTATGGTTCGCAATATTCCATGCGTATCTGGCTGGACCCGGCGAAACTCAACAGTTTCCAGATGACGGCTAAAGATGTCACTGATGCCATTGAGTCACAGAACGCGCAGATTGCGGTTGGGCAACTTGGTGGTACACCTTCCGTCGATAAGCAGGCGCTCAACGCCACCATTAACGCCCAGTCACTGCTGCAAACACCAGAACAGTTCCGCGATATCACCTTGCGGGTCAATCAGGACGGCTCAGAGGTAAGGCTGGGCGATGTCGCCACCGTCGAAATGGGGGCGGAGAAATACGATTATCTTAGCCGCTTCAATGGTAAGCCAGCCTCCGGGCTGGGGGTAAAACTGGCCTCCGGCGCTAACGAAATGGCGACAGCGGAGCTGGTGCTCAATCGTCTCGACGAGCTGGCGCAGTATTTCCCGCATGGACTGGAATACAAGGTGGCGTATGAAACCACCTCGTTTGTTAAAGCCTCCATTGAAGACGTGGTGAAAACGCTGCTGGAAGCTATCGCTCTGGTTTTCCTCGTTATGTATCTGTTCCTGCAAAACTTCCGCGCCACGCTGATACCCACTATCGCCGTGCCGGTGGTGTTGATGGGAACCTTCTCCGTACTTTACGCCTTCGGTTACAGCGTCAACACCTTAACCATGTTCGCGATGGTGCTGGCGATCGGTCTGCTGGTGGATGACGCCATCGTGGTGGTGGAAAACGTCGAACGTATTATGAGTGAGGAAGGACTCACTCCTCGCGAAGCCACACGTAAATCGATGGGGCAGATCCAGGGGGCACTGGTCGGGATTGCGATGGTTCTTTCGGCGGTATTTGTACCAATGGCCTTCTTCGGCGGCACCACCGGTGCCATCTATCGCCAGTTCTCTATTACCATTGTTGCGGCGATGGTGCTGTCAGTACTGGTAGCGATGATCCTCACTCCGGCTCTGTGTGCCACACTACTTAAGCCACTGAAAAAAGGTGAGCATCATGGGCAAAAAGGCTTTTTTGCCTGGTTTAACCAGATGTTTAACCGCAACGCCGAACGCTACGAAAAAGGGGTGGCGAAAATTCTCCACCGTAGCCTGCGCTGGATTGTGATTTATGTCCTGCTGCTTGGCGGCATGGTGTTCCTGTTCCTGCGTTTGCCGACGTCGTTCTTACCGCTGGAAGACCGTGGCATGTTTACTACCTCGGTACAGTTGCCCAGCGGTTCAACGCAACAACAGACCCTGAAAGTCGTTGAGCAAATCGAGAAATACTACTTCACCCATGAAAAAGACAACATCATGTCGGTGTTTGCCACCGTTGGTTCTGGCCCTGGGGGTAACGGGCAAAACGTGGCGCGAATGTTTATCCGCCTGAAAGACTGGAGCGAACGCGACAGTAAGACCGGCACCTCGTTTGCCATTATCGAGCGTGCAACGAAGGCGTTTAACCAAATTAAAGAAGCTCGCGTTATCGCCAGCAACCCGCCAGCAATTAGCGGTCTTGGTAGTTCTGCAGGTTTTGATATGGAGTTGCAGGACCACGCTGGAGCGGGTCACGATGCGCTGATGGCAGCACGTAATCAGTTGCTGGCGCTGGCGGCGGAAAACCCGGAGCTAACCCGTGTGCGCCATAACGGCCTCGACGACAGTCCGCAGTTGCAGATTGATATCGACCAGCGTAAAGCTCAGGCGCTGGGCGTTGCTATCGACGATATTAACGACACACTGCAAACCGCCTGGGGTTCGAGCTATGTGAATGACTTTATGGATCGCGGTCGCGTGAAGAAAGTCTATGTGCAGGCAGCTGCGCCGTATCGCATGCTGCCAGATGACATCAATCTCTGGTATGTCCGAAATAAAGATGGCGGCATGGTGCCCTTCTCTGCTTTCGCGACCTCACGCTGGGAAACAGGCTCGCCGCGTCTGGAACGCTATAACGGTTATTCTGCGGTTGAGATTGTTGGGGAAGCCGCACCGGGGGTCAGTACCGGTACGGCGATGGATATTATGGAATCGTTAGTGAAGCAGCTGCCAAACGGCTTTGGTCTGGAGTGGACGGCGATGTCGTATCAGGAGCGGCTTTCCGGCGCGCAGGCTCCGGCGCTGTACGCCATTTCCTTGCTGGTGGTATTCCTGTGTCTGGCTGCGTTGTATGAAAGCTGGTCGGTGCCGTTCTCGGTAATGCTGGTCGTGCCGCTGGGGGTAATCGGCGCGCTGCTGGCAACCTGGATGCGCGGGCTGGAAAACGACGTTTACTTCCAGGTGGGCCTGTTAACGGTCATTGGTTTATCGGCGAAAAACGCCATCCTGATCGTCGAGTTTGCTAACGAGATGAACCAAAAAGGCCACGACCTGTTTGAAGCGACGCTCCACGCCTGCCGTCAGCGTTTACGCCCGATTCTGATGACCTCGCTGGCATTTATCTTCGGCGTATTGCCAATGGCAACCAGCACGGGTGCCGGTTCCGGTGGTCAGCATGCGGTGGGTACTGGCGTAATGGGCGGGATGATTTCGGCCACTATTCTGGCTATTTACTTCGTGCCGCTGTTCTTTGTGCTGGTGCGCCGCCGCTTCCCGCTGAAGCCGCGCCCGGAATAAGCAATAAAAAAGGCGACATGCCAATGTGTCGCCTTTTTCAACTTTCCGATTAAGAACCTGCTCAGCGGGTTCTTGCTGTTTGTACTTTGTCTCAGGAATTACTTACGAAGCATAACTTCGATAAAGTCTTTCCAGTTCCCCAGTTCACGTTCAATCATAACAACCTCTCTTATAATTATGGGTATTCTACGAAAATGTACCATCATTGTGAAGACTATTTAACCAATTGCTGTGATTGTACCCCACGTCCTGCGGGGATTTATGATAAATATGAACGGAGAGCCCTCAATTTTTTGTGACCGCCAGCAATATTTTGAAATAACCCTACGGACGGGTGAGTTTTATTTTATTGGCTGAGTTTATTGGGTTTTTAAAGTTTATGGACATCTATGCTTAAATGATGAAAGAATATTCAGCGTACAGATGTGAGTTGAATTAAGATGAAGCGTAAATCCAGACGATTCCTGAATGTGTTATATTCCACTTAAGGATATATCTTCGAATTTACTGAACATTTAATTATCAGAACGTCAAAAGGATTCACCATGGTTGTGATGTACGGCATTAAAAATTGCGACACCATCAAAAAAGCCCGCCGCTGGCTGGAAGCTAACGGCGTGGAGTACCGCTTCCACGATTACCGTGCCGACGGGCTTGATGCAGAATTTCTGCATAGCGCGATCGGCGAACTGGGATGGGAAGCCCTGCTGAACACCCGCGGCACCACCTGGCGTAAGCTGGACGAATCTCTGCGCGCCAGCATCGTTGACGCCGACAGCGCGGCAAAACTGATGCTCGAGATGCCTGCAATTATCAAACGTCCATTGCTCTGCGTGCCCGGTAAGCCTATGCTGCTGGGTTTCAGTGATTCCAGTTATCAGCAATTTTTCCATGAGGTGTAGTCTATGTCGTGCCCGGTTATTGAGCTGACACAACAGCTTATTCGCCGCCCTTCCCTGAGTCCTGATGATGCAGGATGCCAGGCTTTGTTGATTGAACGTTTGCAGGCGATCGGTTTTACCGTTGAACGCATGGACTTTGCCGATACGCAGAATTTTTGGGCATGGCGTGGGCAGGGTGAAACGTTAGCCTTTGCCGGGCATACCGACGTGGTGCCGCCTGGCGACGCCGATCGTTGGATCAATCCCCCGTTTGAACCCACCATTCGTGACGGCATGTTATTCGGGCGCGGTGCGGCAGATATGAAAGGCTCGCTGGCGGCGATGGTGGTGGCGGCAGAACGTTTTGTCGCACAACATCCCAACCATACGGGGCGACTGGCATTTCTGATCACCTCTGATGAAGAAGCCAGTGCCCACAACGGTACGGTAAAAGTCGTCGAAGCGTTAATGGCACGTAATGAGCGTCTCGATTACTGCCTGGTTGGCGAACCGTCGAGTATCGAAGTGGTAGGTGATGTGGTGAAAAATGGTCGTCGCGGATCATTAACCTGCAACCTTACCATTCATGGCGTTCAGGGGCATGTTGCCTACCCACATCTGGCTGACAATCCGGTACATCGCGCAGCACCTTTCCTTAATGAATTAGTGGCTATTGAGTGGGATCAGGGCAATGAATTCTTCCCGGCGACCAGTATGCAGATTGCCAATATTCAGGCGGGAACGGGCAGTAACAACGTTATTCCGGGTGAACTGTTTGTGCAGTTTAACTTCCGCTTCAGCACCGAACTGACTGATGAGATGATCAAAGCGCAGGTGCTTGCCCTGCTTGAAAAACATCAACTGCGCTATACGGTGGATTGGTGGCTTTCCGGGCAGCCATTTTTGACCGCGCGCGGTAAACTGGTGGATGCGGTCGTTAACGCGGTTGAGCACTATAATGAAATTAAACCGCAGCTACTGACCACAGGCGGAACGTCCGACGGGCGCTTTATTGCCCGCATGGGGGCGCAGGTGGTGGAACTCGGGCCGGTCAATGCCACTATTCATAAAATTAATGAATGTGTGAACGCTGCCGACCTGCAGCTACTTGCCCGTATGTATCAACGTATCATGGAACAGCTCGTCGCCTGATGAGTGGTTCTGCAAGAGGAAATAAGCATGGACTGGCTGGCTAAATATTGGTGGATTCTGGTGATTGTCTTTTTGGTAGGCGTCCTGCTGAACGTGATTAAAGATCTCAAGCGCGTCGACCATAAGAAATTTCTCGCCAACAAGCCGGAGCTTCCCCCGCATCGTGATTTCAACGATAAGTGGGACGATGACGACGACTGGCCGAAAAAGGATCACCGAAGAAGTAATCGATCCGATTCCCCCTCTCCATGGGAGAGGGGGAAGAATCACATAAACTCAACAATATCATCATTATCCGGCTTACCGCCGCTGAGCGCTTCATCAAAGTAGTGCTTAGGAACGGTATAGCGCAAACGATCGAGCGCGAACTGCATGCTACGGTCGTCAATGGCATGGCCCAGATCGTCAACGATATCCAGCGTCACATCCCCACCTTCACGAATCAGCGCTTCCTGTGCGGCAACCGCATGCGAGAGCTCAATCACCCGGTCTTCACCACCGTGGATTAGGTGGATCGTGGTCTGCGTGGTCGCGCTGGTCGGTAGCGTCGCAAAGCGGCCGTTAAATGCGATCACCCGCGAAGCCAGACCCGGGTGCGCCTTTACGCTTTCCAGCGACATGATTGACCCCTGCGAGAAGCCGATCAGCGCGGTTGCGTCGGCACCCACGCCGCTCTGCTGCTGCCAGTAGCGGACGATGTCGATAAAGGTCGGCATGATGGCATCAATGCGCGCCTGACGGTTCTCTTCCGTCACGCCCTGAACCGAGAACCACTGCCGTCCGTTCGGACCGCATGGCTCTACGCCACCGATGCTGACAATCAGCGCTTCGGGGAAAACGGGCGCAAACCAGCTGCCAATCTGCCCCATATTGACGGCATTATCGCCAACACCATGAAACAGAAGCAGTAACTGTTTAGCCGGTTTGTCTGGGCTTTGAACAACAAAATGGTCGTGTTTCATGGTGGTCTCCTTAATAGATGACCTGGATTCTACGCCTCCCGACGTGAATGACCATGCCACTTTACTGAAGAAGTCATTGAAAAAATTGCCATTGCAAAATGTCTTCTTTCAACTGCTGGCTGCGCGGATAGTCAAGGCTTTCAATCGCTTGCGCGGTTTCGCTCCGCAACGTTGCCAGCAACGCTTTTCGCCCAACGTCTTCCGCTTTCCCTGCCAATTTCCCACGCAGGGCCGGAAGCGGCATGTCCACGGTTAACAACAGCCGCGTCAGTGCGGCAACCGAGGTTGAAAACGCCCGATGAGCAAAAGCAAACCCCGCCAGCTCCAGCCAGTCGTCATTATTAAGGGTAGCTTCCCAGCCGTCTTCTACGGGGATCTTTTCACCGTTCCAGGCCGACAGGACGCGCATATCCCGGCACAAACGCTGATGTTCCTGCTCACACAGCTGACGCCCTGCCTCACTCTGCGGCAGCAAGGCCATTGCGGTGTAGCAGCCGCTGCTGGCTTCACGATGGCTGCCCATCCGCACCAGCACAAACCCGCATTGCTGCCAGAAACGCCAAAGCTCGTCGGTAAAGCCAAAGCTCACCGACAGATAATCTTCGCCGCTGGCGCAGCGAACAAGCGCCTGGCCAATCCCTTGCCGCTGACGGTAAGGATGTACGGCAATACGGGTCACCCGTCGTCCTCTGAGCGTCGCCGCCAGCGGAGAGCCTCCGTGCGCCGCCAGAGACTGCGCCACCAGGTTCCCGCGCGGACGCCGGTATCCTGCCCACACGGCGCGGCTTAGCTCAGGAGAGAGCCCGCCCTCCTCCACCAGCCAGAGCGCCCCGGCGATAACCGGGTTCGTTTCGGCAACGGCAAACTGCTGCCCGGGCGCGTCCATCATGCGGCGTAAATCGAGCGGCGAGGTGCGATAATGCGCCGCACAGAGGAGCTCGTATACGCTCGCAGCAAGCGCCGGGCGGCTTTCCCATGCCGTCGGCGTCAGAGACGTTAAATGCACCTCTCCTTCCGGGCGACGGTCGATCAGCGTGTCGTCAAACAGCAGCGCGCTGGCGACAACCCGCTCAAGCGGGCAGCCCGCCGCCCAGCGTACCGGTGTAGATAAGCTGTAGCGTCGCAGCCCGGCAAACCGACCGCAGAATTTAAGCAAGAATCCCCGGCCCGTTCCTTCATATCCCTGCACCGTGGTGGTCAACAGCACGCGAGGAAAACGGACAACTAACTTTTCCAGCAGAGGTCCGGGGATCGCAGCGGCTTCATCAACAATCAGCCAGTCTGCCTGGTGTGAAGAGGCAAGTAGCGCGTCCGGGGCCATAAAGTGAAAACGCTCTCCGGCAAAGCGGGCGATGATATCCGTCGCTCCTTTCGACGGCGCGGTAACCACGGCGCTGCCTGCAATGCGGTTTAGCAACATTCCCGCCAGGGCTGATTTTCCGCGCCCGCGCGCGGCGGTGACGGCCACGATGCCATCCGGCATTGTCTGCAGCACATCCAGGATCTCTGCCTGCTCGCGCTGCGGGGCGCCGCTGGCAGGCTGCCAGTCTGGCGCGTCGGGTAAAGGCGGAAGGGATAACGCGCGGCCCTG
The DNA here is from genome assembly GCA_041890495.1 of Enterobacter hormaechei. Taxonomy (GTDB): domain Bacteria; phylum Pseudomonadota; class Gammaproteobacteria; order Enterobacterales; family Enterobacteriaceae; genus Escherichia; species Escherichia boydii. The sequence continues at coordinate 5,096,624 of CP169086.1, read as the reverse complement.
AAGCCAGACGATCGCGTCGGGGTCGGCGTCAATTGTCCGGCAGAAATGGTGAACAAAATGCGGCGTGGCTATCGCTTCAGCGCTGTCGCTCCAGCGCAAAGAATCGCTGTCAGGCCTGTCGGCCCAGTCAGAAAGCGACGGAACCCGCAGCACCAGGAGGCTTCCGGCGCTCAGCGTTCCGCTCAGGGCGGCAAACGCGGCGACATCAAACCCGGCGCTGGCGTCAAAAACAGCATGGCGGAACTCGCGTCCCAGCATGCCGCTGATGGCCTTTGAAGGGTGCTCGTCCAGCCAAATCCAGTCTCCGGGCAAGGCGTCACGCAGGGCAACCGCCTGGGTTAACGTCCACTGCGCCTCACCGCTGAGCACCACCAGCCGACGATGGCCGGTGCGCTCAAGCTCGCGTATCAGCTGTTCAAACGCCAGCATTACATCGCTTTGCCGAAGGTATTACACTGCGCCGGATCGCCGCTGTCGAAACCGCGTTTGAACCAGCTGTAGCGCTGCTGTGAGGTACCGTGAGTGAAGCTGTCCGGCACGACGCGCCCCTGGCTCTGCTGCTGAAGACGGTCGTCACCGATAGCCTGAGCGGCATTTAACGCCTCCTCAAGATCGCCGGATTCCAGAACGCCCTGCTGCTGCATGCTGTGGCCCCAGACGCCCGCGAAGCAGTCCGCCTGCAGCTCCATTTTGACGGACAGCCGGTTAACTTCCGCCTGCGAGGCATTTTGCTGCAGCTGGCGTACTTTTGGCTCAATCCCCAGCAGCTTTTGCACGTGATGGCCGACTTCATGCGCGATCACGTAGCCCTGGGCAAAATCACCGTCAGCGCCAAGCTTGCGTTTCATGTCATCGTAAAAAGAGAGATCGATATAGACGGTGCCGTCTGCCGGGCAGTAGAACGGCCCCATCACAGATTGCCCGGTACCGCATCCGGTGCGGGTTGCACCCCGGTACATCACCAGCTTCGGCTGCTGGTAGGTACGCCCCATCTTCTCGAACAGCTGACCCCAGGTGTCTTCTGTTGTGGCGAGAATAACGGAGGTAAATTTGGCCGCTTCATCTTCATTCGGGCTGATGGAGCGCTGAGAATGCTCCTGCTGTTGCAGCGGCTGACCGGTCATCAACCCGGTGAGATCGACGCCGTAATACCCCGCGACTAAAACCACAATCAGCAGGATGATACCGCCCTTGCCGCTGGGTAAGCGGAAGCCTGGCCCACCCATTGAAGGACCGCCGCCGCCATCACTGCGTCTGTCTTCTACATTGTCACTTTCACGACGCCCTTGCCAGCGCATAACCACCTCGAACTATTCCATTAATAATAGCTATGATCGTAGGCGGTTAACGGCAAGATTACCATAGGAAACAAAGGTAAGACGCCAAAGGATGGGAACATCCTTTGGCAAGTGAGGGAGTTAGTCGAGCTTAACGCCTAAACGGTGAGCAACCGCTTCATAGGCTTCGATCAGGCCACCGAGGCTCTGGCGGAAACGGTCTTTGTCCATTTTCTCCAGCGTTTCTTTGTCCCACAGGCGGCTACCGTCCGGGGAGAACTCATCACCCAGTACCACTTCGCCTTTGTACAGACCAAATTCCAGCTTGAAGTCGACCAGAATCAGACCAGCATCATCGAACAGTTTTTTCAGCACGTCGTTCGCTTTGTAGGTCAGCTCTTTCATACGCGCCAGGTTCTCTTTGCTCACCCAGCCAAAGGTTTCGCAGTAAGATTCGTTGACCATCGGATCGTGCATGGCGTCGTTTTTCAGGAACAGATCGAACAGCGGCGGGTTCAGCTCAATACCTTCTTCGATTCCAAGACGTTTCACCAGAGAGCCAGCAGCACGGTTACGCACGACACACTCAACCGGCACCATATCCAGCTTTTTCACCAGACATTCGGTATCGGAGAGCAGACGCTCCATTTGAGTCGGGATACCCGCTTCAGCCAGTTTGCTCATAATGAAGTAGTTGAACTTGTTGTTCACCATACCTTTGCGATCAAACTGCTCAATGCGCGCGCCATCCCCTGCTGACGTATCATTGCGGAATTCGAGCACCAACAGGTCCGGGTTTTCCGTGCTGTATACGGTTTTCGCTTTACCACGATACAACTCAGCTTGCTTTTGCATCTTTATCACTCCTGGGTGTGAATTAACGTTTTAAAATCTTTTGCTGTCTGGTGTGCCGGATGTTTTGTCGGATGCGGCGTGAACGCCTTATCCGAACTACGTCCGACAAACAAATTTCGTGCGAATTACCGCTAAAATCGCGTTTTCCTGCAGACGCACACGTTTGCGTATCATAAAAAGGGCCGGATGATTCCAGCCCTGTATTTTTACTTGCTAAACGCAGCCTGGAAGACAGCTACCAGCGCGTCGTTCTGACTCTGAGTCAGAGTATGACCTTTCGGATCGATGAACTGTAGGCTGCTGCGGTTATCTAAATCGCCAACCTGCAGTTTATAGTCACCGGATGCCAGGCCTGGATCGCTCGCGCCCAGTTCCTGCCAGTCGCTGTCAGACAGCGGCTTATAAGTTACGGCCATGTTGCCCTGCGAACGGGTGCTGTCGGTCACTTTCATGCCCACTTTTTCCAGCGCCGCTGGCAGACGTTGCCAAACCACATTGAACGGCCCGCGTACGACCAGCATTGGTAAACCGGTGTCATCAGCTGCACTTTGTACGTCCATAGTGGTGGAGGCACGATTTTGCGCAGCGTTCGCGGCGTCAGTGGCAGATTTATCCAGACCGGCGGAAATAACGTTCATCATCTCCGTGCTGTAACGCTGCATGGAAGCCGCGTCTGCAACCGGTTTGCCCGCCTGTTCCAGGTTCAGCAGTTTAACCGTAACCGCCTGCTGATAACCCTGCGGCTTAACAGAGATTTGATAACGACCACGATACTGCTCGTCTTCGTCCAGACGGTTCCATTGTACCCAATCGGTGGTCAGTGTCTGACCAGCATCATCACGTTGGGTGATGGTGTAGTTTTTCGCCTGCAGCACGCTAACCACCTGCGGCCACAGAGTATTGCCACGACCATTTTCCACCAGCAATGAAGCGGTATCGCCCGTGAACTGGGTACGCGCGCCAGAAACCAGTGCCAGCGGCTGGGCTGGTGGACGAATGTCCAGCGCCTTACCGACAGCACCACTACCGTTGGTCACCGGGATTGCATAATCACCGGAGGTCACCGGCAAAATCATTCCAGCCGGGGCATGAAGCTCCGCAAGCGGTGCCGCTTCCAGGTAGGCTTCATCACCACTGACCTGACGCTTATAGCGTGAGTCAGAACTACAGGCAGCGAGTAATAAAACAAGCGAAACACCCGCAACCTTTGCCAGGCGCGACTTTTGAACAGAGTAAGCCATCAAATCTCCCTAAACTTTACAGCAAACCGGCATGCTTAAGCGCCGCTCTGACCGTCTCACGACCACTGTCGGTGATTGGTGTCATTGGCAGGCGCAGCGTATCGGTCGCCACAAGACCCAGTTCCTTACATGCCCATTTCACCGGGATTGGATTGGGTTCGACAAATAGTTTGTTGTGTAATGGCATCAGACGCTGATTAATAACGCGTGCCTCGGCAAAATGCCCTTCTGCTGCCAGTTTGCACATCTGGGCCATATCACGCGCTGCGACGTTAGCCGTAACGGAAATAACCCCATGACCGCCCAATTGCATGAAGTCCAGCGCGCTCGCATCATCGCCGCTCAGCAGAACAAAATCATCTGAAACCAGCTCTTTGATCTGGTTTACACGCGTTAAGTTCCCTGTTGCCTCTTTGATTCCGATAATATTTTTTACTTTCGCCAGACGGCCCACCGTTTCCGGGAGCAGATCGCAGCCAGTACGGGACGGCACATTATACAGAATTTGCGGCAGGTCAGTATGCTCAGCGATGGCTTTGAAATGCTGATACAAACCTTCTTGCGACGGACGATTGTAGTAAGGGGTTACCGTCAGGCAGCCGACGATACCACTGTCATTGAAGCGCTGCGTCAGGCTAATGGCTTCCGCAGTAGCGTTAGCGCCGGTCCCGGCAATTACCGGAATGCGCCCATCAGCCAGATCCAGCGTCATCATCACCACATCAGCATGTTCGTCATGATTTAAGGTAGCGGACTCGCCAGTGGTGCCAACAGAAACGATCGCCGAAGTACCGCTGGCGACATGATAATCAATCAGTTTTTTCAAGCTAGCCCGACAGACATTACCTTTTTCATCCATCGGAGTAACAATCGCGACAATACTTCCCGTGAACATGGGCCATCCTCTGTGCAAACAAGTGTCTCAATGGTACGTTTGGTATGGCATTAAAAGCAAGCAGACAGAACCGTTCTGATTGTTGTATGCATGTTTTTTTTATGCTTTCCTTAAGAACAACTCACCCCTTAAAGGAATAACCAGTTTGACACTGTCATCGCAACATTATCTGGTGATCACTGCGTTGGGTGCCGATCGCCCTGGAATTGTGAACACCATCACCCGTCATGTCAGTAGTTGCGGCTGTAATATTGAAGACAGTCGCCTGGCGATGCTGGGAGAAGAGTTCACGTTTATTATGCTGCTTTCCGGTTCATGGAATGCCATTACTCTGATTGAATCAACGTTACCGTTGAAAGGTGCCGAACTGGATCTTTTAATCGTGATGAAGCGCACGACGGCGCGTCCGCGTCCGCCAATGCCAGCATCTGTCTGGGTTCAGGTCGATGTGGCAGACTCCCCGCATTTAATTGAACGCTTCACAGCACTTTTCGACGCGCATCATATGAACATTGCGGAGCTGGTGTCGCGCACGCAACCTGCTGAAAATGAACGGGCTGCGCAGTTGCATATTCAGATAACCGCCCACAGCCCCGCATCTGCGGACGCAGCAAATATTGAGCAAGCGTTCAAAGCCCTATGTACAGAACTCAATGCACAAGGCAGTATTAACGTCGTCAATTATTCCCAACATGATGAACAGGATGGAGTTAAGTAATGAATCCACTGAAAGCCGGTGATATCGCACCGAAATTTAGCTTGCCGGATCAAGACGGAGAACAAGTTAATTTGACCGACTTCCAGGGACAGCGTGTTCTGGTTTATTTCTACCCGAAAGCCATGACCCCCGGCTGTACCGTACAGGCCTGCGGCTTACGCGATAACATGGATGAGTTGAAAAAAGCGGGCGTTGATGTGCTGGGTATCAGCACCGATAAACCCGAAAAACTCTCCCGTTTTGCGGAAAAAGAGCTGCTTAACTTTACGCTCCTGTCTGATGAGGACCACCAGGTGTGCGAACAATTCGGCGTCTGGGGTGAAAAGTCCTTCATGGGCAAAACCTACGATGGCATTCATCGCATCAGCTTCCTGATTGACGCTGATGGCAAAATCGAACATGTCTTTGACGATTTCAAAACCAGCAATCACCACGACGTTGTGCTGAACTGGCTGAAAGAAAGTGCCTGAAAGTGAGTGTTGGGTGGCGGCTTCGCCTTACCCGACCTACAAGGTAAATGCAAAACGGCAACCCAGGTTGCCGTTTTTAGTGTTTTCCCCCTCTCCCCGTGGGAGAGGGTCGGGGTGAGGGCATCAGGCCGCTCAACATTACTTCTCTTCCACCGCCGGCACATCGGGCCAGGCGTGGATCACGGCTTTGATCAGGGTCGCCAATGGAATGGCGAAGAATACGCCCCAGAATCCCCACAAACCACCGAAGATCACCACCGATAAAATAATCACCAGCGGATGCAGGTTAACCGCTTCGGAGAACAACACCGGTACTAACAGGTTGCCGTCCAGCGCCTGAATAATCAGATACACTGCGAAGCAGCTCCAGAATTCCGTGCCTGCACCAAACTGGAATAGCGCCACGCCAACCACCGGAATGGTCACCACAAATGCGCCAATGTACGGAATAAGTACCGAGAAGCCGACCAGCACCGCCAGCAGCAGCGAATAGTTCAGCCCAAAGAGCAAGAACCCCAGCCAGGTGGCGATCCCCACCACGATCATCTCCAGCACTTTGCCGCGGATATAGTTGGTGATTTGTTGATTCATCTCCTTCCACACCTGTCCTGCCAGTCCACGGTTGCGCGGCAGCACCCGACGAACGGCGTTCAGCATCTGCTCTTTGTCTTTCAGCAGGAAGAAGACCATCAATGGCACCAGCACCAGATAGACGGCTATGGTCAGCAAACCGACCAGCGAGGCGAGGGAAATTTTCACCACCGAATCGCCCATGGTCAGCATCCGACTGCGCATATTTTCGGCCATTGCATCAATAATGCCCGCATCCATTAACGCCGGATAGCGGCGCGGCAACGTGGCGGCAAAGTCAGAAAACTTATTGAGCATCCCCGGCATATCGCGGATTAAGTAGATGCCCTGTTGCCAGGCGATAGGCAGTACCACGAACGCCATCAGTAGCAATATACCGACGAAAACCACCAATACAATCGACGTCGCCCAGCGGCGGGAGCAGCCAATAGATTGCAGGCGCACGGTTGGCCATTCCAGCAAATAGGCCAGCACAATAGCCACCAGCAACGGAGCAAGCAGGCCACTAAAGAAAAAGATAATGCCAAATCCGGCAACTAAAATAACCAGCAAGGCAATCGCTTCCGGGTCGCTAAAACGGCGGCGATACCATTGCATCAACATTTCGAGCATAAAGACCTTCCCTGAACCTCAAGAGCGGGATTGCGATCAGCAATTGTATCGAAATGTCACAAAAAAGACTTCGCTTTTTATGACGGATTCAGGAAACTGAAAAGTCATTTGAGTGGGCTAATCTTCGCCGTTACACTCAAAGGCGGCGGCGCGGTGGGAACGATATTTCACAGTATCGGTCAAATGACTATCTTCAGAAATACAGGATAGAGGTTATGTTCAGGCAGTTGAAAAAAAACCTGGTTGCAACCCTCATTGCTGCTATGACCATTGGTCAGGTAGCCCCGGCGTTTGCCGACAGCGCAGACACCTTGCCGGATATGGGAACCTCCGCAGGAAGCACGCTTTCCATTGGTCAGGAAATGCAGATGGGCGACTATTATGTCCGCCAGCTACGCGGCAGCGCGCCGTTAATTAATGACCCGCTGTTAACGCAATATATTAATTCGCTGGGGATGCGTCTGGTTTCGCATGCCAATTCGGTTAAGACACCGTTTCATTTTTTTCTGATCAACAACGACGAAATTAACGCCTTTGCTTTCTTTGGCGGCAACGTGGTGCTGCACTCTGCCCTGTTCCGTTATTCCGATAACGAAAGTCAACTGGCTTCAGTTATGGCGCACGAAATCTCCCACGTCACCCAACGTCACCTGGCGCGAGCGATGGAAGATCAGCAGCGCAGCGCGCCGCTGACCTGGGTCGGCGCGTTAGGTTCTATTTTATTGGCGATGGCCAGTCCGCAGGCGGGGATGGCGGCACTGACCGGTACACTGGCGGGAACGCGCCAGGGAATGATCAGCTTCACCCAGCAAAATGAACAGGAAGCGGACCGCATTGGTATTCAGGTGCTGCAACGCTCGGGATTCGATCCGCAGGCGATGCCAACCTTCCTCGAAAAATTACTCGATCAGGCGCGTTACTCCTCGCGCCCGCCGGAAATTTTATTGACTCACCCGTTGCCGGAAAGTCGTCTGGCAGATGCCCGCAACCGTGCTAATCAGATGCGCCCGATGGTGGTGCAGTCGTCGGAAGATTTCTATCTGGCGAAAGCGCGCACACTGGGGATGTATAATTCCGGACGTAACCAGCTCACCAGTGATTTGCTGGATGAATGGGCGAAAGGAAACGTTCGTCAGCAACGAGCGGCGCAATATGGTCGTGCTTTACAGGCGATGGAAGCCAATAAATACGACGAGGCGCGTAAAACGCTGCAACCGTTACTGGCGGCAGAACCTGGCAACGCATGGTATCTCGATCTGGCTACCGATATCGATCTTGGGCAAAACAAAAGCCAATGAGGCAATCAATCGCCTGAAAAATGCCCGTGATTTGCGCACCCAATCCGGTGTTGCAGCTCAACCTGGCAAACGCTTATCTGCAAGGCGGTCAACCACAGAAGCGGCCAATATTCTCAATCGCTACACCTTTAATAATAAAGATGACAGCAACGGCTGGGATTTACTGGCACAGGCGGAAGCCGCGCTAAATAACCGCGATCAGGAGCTGGCTGCGCGAGCAGAAGGCTTTGCCCTGGTAGGCCGCCTCGATCAGGCCATTTCCGCGCTCAGCAGCGCCAGCTCGCAGGTCAAACTCGGCAGCCTCCAGCAGGCCCGTTACGACGCGCGTATCGATCAGCTGCGCGGCCTGCAGCTGCGCTTTAAGCCGTACGAGAAGATGTAATCAAGGAGAATTCACGTCATGACAGACGCCGTAAAAATTTATCACAACCCTCGCTGCTCCAAGAGCCGCGATACCCTGAGCCTGCTGAAGTCTAACGGCGTTGAGCCGGAAGTGGTGCTGTACCTCGACACCCCACCTGACGCGCAAACCCTTCGCCAGCTGCTGCACATGCTGGGAATGAGCAGTGCAAGAGAGCTGATGCGTCAGAAAGAAGATCTGTATAAGTCGCTTAACCTGGATAACAGCAGTCTCACCGAGGCTGAGCTGGTCCAGGCGATGGTTGAAAATCCAAAGCTGATTGAGCGCCCGATTGTGGTGGCGAACGGCCAGGCACGCATTGGACGCCCGCCGGAAGACGTGCTCGAGATCCTCTAGTCCTTATGCCGCAGCGCTTCCAGAAAGGCCTGCGGCGTACTCTCTCCCAGCTTTTTCTGCGCTTTTCCCCGGTTGTAAAATTCGCACAGCTGGATCAACAGCTCGCCTGCCGGCTCACTGTTCAGGCGCGGAATGATTTCACATAGCGGCAGAGCAACCTGAACGGCGGGGTATTGCCGTGGATGCACTGTCACGGTGGTATTATGCTCCTCTGGCTTCACCTCGAAACCAAAAGTCTCAACAGATTGAATATCTGCCGGACAGGCTTTCAGCGCGTCGTTCGCCCAGTGGGCCAGCAGCTGCGGAGAAATGCCCGCGTACAGCCGGGCGTAGCACCAGCCGCTCACCGGTTCACGCGCCCAGAGCAGATGCTGTTCCCCGCCATCGTCCATATGCAGCGACAAAGGCTGATGATGTAACAGGAGTTTTTGCGGCACGATTCCTGCCTTCAGCGCCTTTTTCCCCTGCAACATTGCGCCCTTCTGCTTTACCGAAGCCGGTTTGAGGTAGCGGTTCAGGGTCGCGCGGGATACGGCAATCCCGAGTCCGTTATTGACCATCTGCAGCAGTTCATCCAGCGGGGCGCCTGTGATATCCCGCAGGGCATTGACCAGCGCAACCTGCTCCTGTCTCAGCGCTTTGTGTATCACCTTTGGCGTCGTGTGGTTATCCGAAACCTGCTCGCGCTTGCGCCAGCGCCTGACGGTAGTGACCGAAATACCCAGCTCGTTTGCCAGCTCTCTGTCGCTTTTATCAGACTGCTGTAGATAGCGACGGATACGCGGCGTCGTGGTGGCATTAGCATGCAGTTTAATTTCCATCGCAGGCCCCTCAGAACCAATCTTATGAGATTTATACTACACAAGCGATTGCTTTGTGACCGATTTCACCTTTCGCTCGCCACGCTTCACTGATAATTCCCAGACATAACACAAACAACACCTCTCAATCTTGTACGGAGTTCACAATGAACAATGTTCTGGGATTTCTTGAAGCAAAACTGATGCCGCTGGCGGCCAAAACGGCCCAGCAGCGTCATCTCGGGGCCATTCGCGGCGCCTACGTGTCATTCATGCCGTTTATCATCGTCGGCTCTATTCTGCTGGTGATCTCGTCGTTCCCGAATCAAGCCTATCAGCAGTTTATGTCTCAGGCCTTTGGTGAGAGCTGGAGCGCCATTATAGAAATCCCGTTCAACGCGGTGTTCTCCACCATGTCGCTGTTCATCAGCTTCCTGGTCGCCTTCCGCCTGGCGGAACACTATGGCGAGGATCGTATCTCCTGCGGCATCCTGGCGCTGGTCGCCTTTCTCATCCTGACGCCCTTTATCAAAGTGGCGGAAAACGGCGGTATTACCGTTATTCCGGTGGAGTGGATTGGCAGCAAAGGGCTGTTCGTGGCGATGATCGGTTCCCTGCTCTGGACGGAGCTGTTCTGCTGGCTCAAGCGCAAAAATCTGGTGATCAAAATGCCGGACGGCGTGCCTCCGGCGGTGCAGGAGTCGTTCGCCGCGCTGATCCCTGCCCTGCTGGTGATGATTCTGGTGCTGGGTATCCGCATCGTGTTTGAAAACACCCACTACCACACCATCCACCAGTTTATTTACGAAGTGGTTGCCACGCCGGTGCGCCACTACGGCACCTCTTACTTTGGCGCGCTGATGACGGTGTTCAGCATCACCATTCTGTGGTCAGTGGGCATTAACTCCGGCTCGATGATCAACGGCATCATTCGTCCGCTGTGGATGGAGAACCAGACCGACAACATCGCCGCGATTCAGGCAGGCACGACGCCGCCGCACATTATCACCGAACAGTTTTTTGACATGATCTGGATGGGTGGCGCGGGGGCTACGCTGTCGCTGGTGATTGCGATGCTGATTTTCGCCCGCAGCAAAAACATGCGTGAAGTGGCGCGCCTCGGTGCCGGAGCATCGGTGTTTAACATCAACGAACCGATCCTGTTTGGCCTGCCGGTGATCATGAACCCGATCATGCTCATCCCGTTCAACCTGGTGCCGCTGGTGCTGGTCACCGTGCAGTATGCGGCGATGAAGATTGGCGCGGTTGCCGTCACCACCGGGGTGTTTATTCCCTGGACGCTGCCGCCGGTCATCAGCGGTTTTATCGTCACCGGGCACCTGAGCGGCAGCGTGATGCAGCTGATCAACCTGCTGATTGGCGCCATGCTGTATCTGCCTTTTATGCGTATCCTGGACAAACAGTACCGCGCGGCTGAAATAGCCACCGTTACGCAAACCGACACCACCCTTGCAAAACAGGAGTAAAGCATGTGGGGAATTATCGCGACCTGGCGAATGGCGCTCGAAGGCGTCACCGAGTCTGCATCTGCGCTGGCTGCGGGTAAACCGGTCTCCGCTGCGGTGGTGGATGCCGTCGCCGCCGTCGAAGACTTTCCGTTTTATAAATCCGTCGGCTACGGCGGGCTGCCCACCGAAAATGGCGAAGTGGAGCTGGACGCCGCCTACATGGACGGCGACACGCTGGCGTTTGGTGCCGTGGGCAACCTGGTGGATATCGCCAACCCGGTGCGCGTGGCGCATGCGTTGAGCCGCCAGCGCTACAACAGCCTGCTGGTCGGCCAGGGCGCACGGGAATGGGCGCTGAGCCAGGGCTTCGTCGACAAAACCATGCTCACTGACCGCGCCATGCAGCACTACCGCAAACGCTGCCGCGAAACGCTGGATAAGGGCTTAAGCCCTTACGACGGACATGACACCGTCGGCATTATCGGCCTCGATAAACAGGGGTCAATGAGCGTCGCTACCTCCACCAGCGGCCTGTTCATGAAAAAGCGTGGACGACTCGGCGATTCGCCGATCATCGGTTCCGGCTTTTACTGCGACAGTGAAACCGGCGCCGCCACCGCCACCGGCGTCGGGGAAGATCTGATGAAAGGTTGCACCAGCTACGAAATTGTCCGCCGCATGGCGCAGGGCATGACGCCCCAGCAGGCGGCGGATTCGGTGGTGTTCGAACTTGAAGACAAGCTGATGTCGCGCTTTGGCCGCGCGGGCGATCTTTCCGTGGTGTGCATGAACAACAGGGGCGAATTCGGGGCCGCTACCAACATCAAAACCTTCTCGTTTGTGGTGGCGACGGCTCGCCAGCCCCTCACCGTTTTTCGTACCGAACGCCTGCGGGAGAGAACGCATTATCACGCGGTAGACGATGAGTGGATGCAGGCCTATGCCGCGCGGATCCGCGCGCCGATTGAGGAGTCATGATGATTACGTATCAGTTTATCACCGCGCTTTCTGACGCGGCTCCGCAGAGCCATTTGATTGCGTCCGCCTCCTGTACGCATTTGCCCGAAACGGCGCTTGTCGCGGAAATGCGCAAGTCTGCCAGCATCGCAGACATCCGCTTTGGCTGCGCCCCGTTTGCCCGGATCACCCTGCTGCCGGATGCCCTGTGGCAGGATAATCTTACAGAAGGATTACTGACGGCGCTTCGCCCGCTGCTGGCCTCGCCCGTCAGCCCCGGGCTGATACTGGACGTTACCGATATCGACGATGTGGTGCTGGCTCAGGTGCTGCGTTTTCTCTTTAATCAGGCGCACAGGCTTAGCGACCTCAAGCTGAAGAAAACGGATGAATCGGCTGTGCGCCTTACGCACATTACCGCCCTTTGCCTGCCGGAACAGCAGGCAAAACTGGAGGGGATCTTCCGCCAGCAGCAGGCCATCGCCCACGGCATGGTTGCGGCGCGACGTCTGGCGGATATCCCGTCCGACCGATGCACGCCGCAGTTTGTAGTGGAAGAGGCGCAAAGGCTCTGTGCCGCCTTCCCCGCCCTGCGCTGCGAAGTGCTGAACGAAAAGGCTATTGCTGAGCAGGGTCTGGGGCTGCTGCACGCCGTTGGCAAAGGGGCGAGCTGTCCGCCGCGCCTGCTGGCGATTCATTATGACGGCGTCAACGACGACCCGGTGCGCTGCTATGTGGGAAAAGGCATTACCTTTGATACCGGTGGCCTGTGGCTGAAGGAAGGCGCGGGCATGTACACCATGAAATACGACATGTGCGGTGCGGCTAACGTGCTGGGCCTGATGCTGACCGTCGCAGAGCTGGCGCTGCCCGTACGCATCATGGGCGTGCTGGCGCTGGCGGAAAACGCTATAGGTCCGAACGCCATGCAGCCCGGCACGGTAGCAACGGCCTGCAACGGCACCACCGTTGAAATCAACAATACCGATGCCGAAGGCCGACTGGTGCTGGCGGACGCCATCGCCTGGGCCAGCCAGCGGCATCCGCAGGCGCGCTATATTATTGATATAGCGACCTTAACCGGTGCGGTCGTGAAGGCGCTGGGGTATGAGTTGAGCGGGCTGATGACGCAGGATGAACCGCTGCGCGCGGCGCTGACGCTGGCGGGCAAGCAGAGCGGCGATGAAGCGTGGTCCCTGCCGCTCGATGCGCGGCTGAAAAAACAGACCGACAGCGCGATTGCCGATCTCTGCAACACCCCGACCAATAATGCAGCAATCAGTGCGTCGGCGGCGTGGCTGCTGCATCACTTTTGCCCGCCGACGATCCCGTGGGCGCATCTGGACATCAGCGGTACGGCGCTGTGGCGCGAAAACGGACGGAGCGTGGCGTCGGGAAGACCGATTCCACTGCTGGTTGAGCATCTAATGGGAGATATTTAGCCGGGTAAGGCGCAGCCGCCACCCGGCAAAAGCTCAAAGCTTCAGAATTTCTTTCACAAACGGAATGGTCAGCTTACGTTGCGCGGTAATCGACGCACGATCCAACTGATCCAACGTCATAAATAGCGTGCGCATTTCTCTGTCGAGCCGCTTCAGCAAGAAACGCCCCACATCTTCCGGCAGTTCAAAACCACGCAAACGCGCGCGTAACTGTAGCGCCTGCAACTTATCTTCATCAGAAAGTGGCTGCAATTTGTAGATCTGCCCCCAGTCGAGTCGCGACGCGAGATCCGGTAATCCCAGATTCAACTGCCGCGGTGGACGATCGCCGGTGATCAACAATCGTGTTTTGCCCGATTCCAGAATTCGATTGTAGAGATCGAAAATCGCCATCTCCCACAACTCATCGCCTGCAATACACTCAATGTTGTCGATACAGACCAGCGACAAATGCTCCATACCGTCGAGCACTTCCGGAACAAACCAGGTGCGTTTATCCAGCGGGACATAGCCCACCGCATCGCCACGCTGCGACAATTCCGCGCAAGCCGCGTGCAGCAGATGGCTGCGCCCCGCGCCTTCGCGTGCCCAGAGATAGATGTAACCGCTATGTTCCTGACGCAGCACGTTTTGCAGCGCAGCCAGTAAAGAGGAGTTATCCCCCGGCCAGAAACTTGCAAAGGTTTCGTCGTCAGGAAGATAAAGTGGCAAAGAGAGCTGTGCCGGTGTGTTCAGAGATACCTCAACCAGGATTTCACAAAATCGCGAGAAGTTTACCACAGAATCCCATGATGTTTGAACCGGGCAGCAACACTGCCCGGTCGGTACATTATTTGTCTGTTATATCCGCGTCTTCTGCGTCCAGCACCACTTCTTCAGGGCGCAGCACACTGATCAGTTTGAAGATCAAACTTAAGCCGATACCGACGATGGTCGCCAGCGCCATACCTTTCAACTCCGCCGCGCCGATGTTTACCTTCGCGCCACTGACGCCGATGATCAAAATCACGGAAGTCAGGATCAGGTTCTGTGCTTTGTTGTAATCCACTTTCGATTCGATCAAAACACGAATACCGGAAGCACCGATGACACCATAAAGCAGCAGCGAAACGCCGCCCATCACCGGCAATGGGATCATCTGGATAGCGGCAGCCAGTTTACCGACGCAGGAAAGCAGGATAGCGAAAATCGCCGCCCCGCCGATAACCCAAGTACTGTAAACACGGGTGATCGCCATCACGCCAATGTTTTCTCCGTAAGTGGTATTTGGCGTAGAGCCAAAGAAGCCGGAGATCACAGTCGACAGGCCGTTAGCAAACATCGAACGGTGCAGACCTGGATCGCGCAGCAGATCTTTTTTGACGATATTAGCCGTTACTACCAGGTGCCCTACGTGTTCGGCAATAACCACTAACGCCGCTGGCAGAATAGTCAGAATGGCAAACCACTCGAAGCGCGGCGTATAGAGGGTTGGCAGCGCAAACCAGTGAGCATTAATAATCGGCGTGGTATCGACAATTCCCATTGCGAAAGAGAGCGCGTACCCCACCAGCACGCCAATTAAAATCGGGATAATTGCCAGGAAACCACGGAACAGCACGGAACCTAAAACCGTGACCGCCAGGGTGGTAATAGAGATGATGATGGTTTTGGAGTCTGGCGTTTGCCCTTCAGCCGGGAGTAAACCCGCCATACCGGCAGCTACGCCCGCCAGCTCCAGACCGATGACGGCAACGATTGCGCCCATTGCCGCAGGTGGAAACAGCACGTCCAGCCAGCCGGTCCCCGCTTTCTTCACGATAAAAGAAACCAGGCAGAACAGCACGCCGCACATAATAAAGCCGCCCAGCGCGACTTCATACCCTAACGGCAACAGTAACAATACCGGTGAAATAAAGGCAAAGCTGGAACCAAGATAAGCCGG
Source organism: Enterobacter hormaechei (assembly GCA_041890495.1). Lineage (GTDB taxonomy): Bacteria > Pseudomonadota > Gammaproteobacteria > Enterobacterales > Enterobacteriaceae > Escherichia > Escherichia boydii. The sequence goes on along the minus strand of CP169086.1, from coordinate 5,081,318 downwards.
AATTTTCCCTTTACAGATGAAGAGATACAGCAGCGTTCCAATACCGTTAAATAACAGTACAGTCGCCGGGTTAATATGAAATAAGACGGGCACCAGGACGGTTGCACCAAACATGGCGAACAAATGTTGCAAACTAAGCGGGATTGTCTGTAAAAGTGGCGGTCTTTCACTCACCCCGATAGCACGGCGCGTCATAGTATTATCCTCTGTATTATGTGTTATAGGCGCTTTACTCAAAAAAAAGCCGACTCTTAAAGTCGGCTTTAATTATTTTTATTCTTTATTTCGTACCAAAGATTTTGTCACCGGCATCGCCGAGGCCCGGAATAATGTATCCGTGCTCGTTCAGTCCCTGATCAATCGATGCGGTATACAGTTCGACGTCCGGGTGCGCTTTTTCCAGCGCAGCGATACCTTCTGGCGCAGCGACCAGCACCAGAACTTTGATGCTGCTGCAGCCCGCTTTTTTCAGCAGGTCGATGGTCGCGATAACGGAACCACCGGTTGCCAGCATTGGGTCAACGATCAGCGCCATACGCTCATCGATGTTAGAAACCAGTTTCTGGAAGTACGGTACCGGCTCCAGCGTTTCTTCATTACGGTACATACCGACAACGCTGATGCGCGCGCTCGGAACGTTTTCCAGCACACCGTCCATCATACCAAGACCCGCACGCAGAATTGGCACAACGGTAATTTTCTTACCTTTGATCTGGTCGATTTCTACCGGGCCGTTCCAGCCTTCGATAGTTACTTTTTCCGTTTCGAGGTCGGCGGTCGCTTCGTAAGTCAGCAGGCTACCCACTTCGGAAGCGAGTTCGCGAAAGCGCTTGGTGCTGATATCTTGCTCACGCATCAGTCCCAGCTTGTGTTTGACGAGTGGGTGTTTGACTTCCACGATCTTCATACTCTTTCTCCTTTGAGGGGCAGCCACAAAAAAAATCGACGGATTATACCTCTTTCTTCAGATTAGGCCATACCCATCTTGCTTGACGTATATCAAGCAAAGTGATTTAGAGACAAAAAAACCGGAGGCGAGACTCCGGCTTAAGTGCGAGGTTCTTCCGGGTGGCACTAACGCTTATCCGGCCTACACATCCCGTAGGCCCGGTAAGCGCAGCGCCACCGGGCAATTATAGCTGCTCTCCGTTGCTCGCAATCACCTGCTTATACCAGTCGAACGATTTCTTCTTGCTGCGGTTCAGCGTGCCGTTCCCTTCATTGTCTTTATCGACAAAGATAAAGCCGTAGCGTTTTTTCATTTCACCGGTACCGGCAGAAACGAGGTCGATACAGCCCCACGGGGTATAGCCCATCAGGTCTACGCCATCTTCCACCACCGCTTTTTTCATCTCGCTGATGTGGGCGGCCAGGTAGTCAATGCGGTACTGGTCGTTCACCGTGCCGTCGCTCTCCTGCACGTCGATTGCGCCAAAGCCGTTCTCAACGATAAACAGCGGCAGCTGGTAGTGATCCCAGAACCAGTTAAGGGAGTAGCGCAGCCCCACCGGGTCAATCTGCCAGCCCCAGTCGGATTTCTGCACGTACGGGTTAGAGACCAGGCTCTTGCTCTCGTCATAGTCCAGCTGCGGGTTGTCCGCCGTCGCCTTCGTAGCGAAGGACATATAATAGCTAAACCCGATGTAATCCACGCAGCCCTGCATCAGCGCTGCTTTATCTTCTTCGGTGATATCCAGCGCGAAGCCGCGACGTTCAAAGTAGTTGAGCAGATGCTGCGGATACCTGCCGCGCACGTGCACGTCGGTGAACCAGTAGCGGCGGTGCATGGCGTTCATCGCCATCATCATGTCGTCCGGCGCGCAGGTCAGCGGGTAGATTGGGCACATGGCAATCATGCAGCCGATCTGCAGCGACGGGTTAATCTCGCGCCCCGCCTTCACCGCCAGCGCGCTGGCCAGCAGCTCATAGTGCGCAGCCTGGAACATCACCGGCTCACGGTCTTCGCCCGGCGCGTACTTCAGCCCGGAGTTGGTGAACGGCGCAAAGTCTTCGTGGAAGTTGGCCTGGTTGTTGATCTCATTAAACGTCATCCAGTACTTCACTTTATGCTGATAGCGCTGGAACGCCACTTTTGCAAAACGAACGAAGAAGTCGATCAGCTTACGGTTGCGCCAGCCGCCGTATTCCGTGACCAGGTGGAAAGGCATCTCGAAGTGAGACAGGGTAATAACCGGTTCGATGCCGTATTTCAGGCACTCGTCGAACAGGTCGTCATAGAATTTCAGGCCAGCTTCATTCGGCTCAAGCTCGTCCCCTTTCGGGAAAATGCGCGTCCAGGCGATAGAGGCGCGGAAGCACTTGAACCCCATCTCGGCAAAGAGTTTGATGTCCTCTTTATAGCGATGGTAGAAATCGATGGCGTCATGGTTAGGGTAATTTTTCCCCGGCAGTACGCCGTTGGTGATTTCACGCGGCACGCCGTGCGCGCCCGCGGTCATGACGTCGGCTACGCTAACGCCTTTACCACCTTCTTTCCAGCCGCCTTCCAGCTGATGCGCCGCAACCGCACCGCCCCACAGAAAATCTGCTTTAAATCCTGACATTCGCTTTCCCTCATTCTGCGTTATTTTCTGCAAAAACAATTACAGAAACCGGTTTCAGTTGAATGATGTGCAAAGCCGTTAATGGTTGCAAGGAGAATGCCGAAACCGGTTTCATTTTCGTGAACAGACGCAAGTTTGGGCGCACTGGCAGGCTGCGCGTAAAAAAAGATCCTCTCGCCGAGAATAGGCTCGCAAACGTTTGCCTGGACTGTTAGAATTGCGCCGATTTTTCTTACTAGCTATGCAATCGCGTGGGGATTTAAGCCGTGACCAACAAAACTTCTCTCAGCTACAAAGATGCCGGTGTTGATATTGACGCAGGTAATGCGCTGGTTGACCGAATCAAAGGTGTGGTGAAAAAAACCCGCCGCCCGGAAGTGATGGGTGGTCTGGGTGGATTCGGCGCACTGTGCGCGCTGCCGCAAAAATATCGTGAACCTGTTCTGGTCTCGGGAACTGACGGTGTAGGCACCAAGCTGCGCCTGGCGATGGATTTAAAACGTCACGACACGATCGGTATCGATCTGGTTGCGATGTGCGTGAATGACCTTGTGGTTCAGGGCGCAGAGCCGCTGTTCTTCCTCGATTACTACGCGACCGGCAAACTGGACGTGGATACCGCGGCAAGCGTGATCAACGGTATCGCTGAAGGGTGCCTGCAGTCTGGCTGTGCGCTGGTCGGCGGTGAAACCGCGGAAATGCCGGGCATGTATCACGGCGAAGATTATGACGTCGCGGGCTTCTGCGTCGGCGTAGTAGAAAAATCAGAAATTATTGACGGCAGCAAAGTGGCGGATGGCGATGTGCTGATCGCGCTGGCCTCCAGCGGCCCGCACTCCAACGGCTACTCCCTGGTGCGTAAAATCCTCGAAGTGAGCGGCTGTGACCCGCTGACGACCGAGCTTGACGGTAAACCGCTGGCTGACCACCTGCTGGCCCCAACCCGCATCTACGTGAAGAACGTGCTGGAACTGATCGAGAACGTCGACGTGCACGCCATTGCCCACCTGACCGGCGGCGGCTTCTGGGAAAATATCCCGCGCGTCCTGCCGGACAACACCCAGGCGGTGATCGACGAATCCTCATGGCAGTGGCCGGCGGTCTTTAACTGGCTGCAGACCGCAGGCAACGTGAGCTCTCACGAAATGTACCGCACCTTTAACTGCGGCGTGGGCATGGTTATCGCCCTGCCGGCAAGCGAAGCGGATAAAGCAGTGAAGCTGCTGACGGAGAAAGGTGAAAACGCGTGGAAAATCGGTACGATTAAAGCCTCCGATTCCGAACAGCGTGTGGTCATTGAATGAAAAACATCGTGGTGCTCATTTCCGGCAACGGAAGCAATTTGCAGGCGATAATTGACGCCTGCAAACAGAAGAAAATCAATGGCACCATTCGGGCAGTTTTCAGCAACAAGGCCGACGCGTTCGGCCTTGAGCGCGCGCGGGAAGCGAACATCCCCGCGCACGCGCTGGAAGCCAGCCAGTTCGCCGGGCGTGAAGCCTTTGACCGCGAGCTGGTTCAGGAGATTGATGCCTACGCACCGGACGTGGTCGTACTGGCGGGCTATATGCGTATTCTGAGCCCGGCTTTTGTAGAACACTTCGCCGGACGTCTGCTGAATATCCACCCTTCCCTGCTGCCGAAATATCCCGGCCTGCACACCCATCGTCAGGTTCTGGAAAACGGCGATGAGGAGCACGGCACCTCCGTGCATTTCGTCACCGACGAGCTGGACGGCGGTCCGGTTATCCTGCAGGCCAAAGTCCCGGTCTTTGACGGCGACAGCGAAGAAGACGTGACCGAACGCGTTCAGACCCAGGAGCATGCCATTTACCCGCTGGTGGTAAGCTGGTTTGTCGACGGGCGTCTCGAAATGCGCGACGGCGCAGCCTGGCTGGACGGCGTGAAGTTACCCCCGCAGGGTCATGCGGCGGAAGAGTAGTTTGTTATGTCGGGTAGCGCAGCTGCGCTTACCCGACCTGTTCATTGCATTACCCGATATCCCCTTCTCCAACCTTCTAAAATCCCCAACAAAAAAAATAACTGTCATACTTTTCTGGCACTGTTGGACATATCGTGGAAATGCTCGCCATAATAAGGACGAGACGGATTTACCACGTCCTGTGATTGAACTGGAGTGTGAGCTGTAATGGGTCAGGAAAAGCTTATACATCGAAAAAGAGCTCAGTTGGTTATCGTTCAATGAACGCGTGCTTCAGGAAGCGGCGGACAAATCTAACCCGCTGATTGAAAGGATGCGTTTCCTGGGGATCTATTCCAATAACCTTGATGAGTTCTATAAAGTCCGCTTCGCTGAACTGAAGCGACGCATCATTATTAGCGAAGAACAAGGCTCCAACTCTCATTCCCGCCATTTACTGGGCAAAATTCAGTCCCGGGTGCTGAAAGCCGATCAGGAATTCGACGGCCTCTACAACGAGCTGCTGCTGGAGATGGCGCGTAACCAGATCTTCCTGATTAATGAACGCCAGCTCTCCGTCAATCAACAAAACTGGCTTCGTCATTATTTTAAGCAGTATCTGCGTCAGCACATTACGCCGATTTTAATCAATCCTGACACTGACTTAGTGCAGTTCCTGAAAGATGATTACACCTATTTGGCGGTGGAAATTATCCGTGGCGATACCATCCGTTACGCGCTGCTGGAGATCCCATCAGATAAAGTGCCACGCTTTGTGAATTTACCGCCAGAAGCGCCGCGTCGACGCAAACCGATGATTCTTCTGGATAACATTCTGCGTTACTGCCTCGATGATATTTTCAAAGGCTTCTTTGATTATGACGCGCTGAATGCCTATTCAATGAAGATGACCCGCGATGCCGAATACGATTTAGTGCATGAGATGGAAGCCAGCCTGATGGAGTTGATGTCTTCCAGTCTCAAGCAGCGTTTAACTGCTGAGCCGGTGCGTTTTGTTTATCAGCGCGATATGCCCAATGCGCTGGTTGAAGTGTTACGCGAAAAACTGACTATTTCCCGCTACGACTCCATCGTCCCCGGCGGTCGTTATCATAATTTTAAAGACTTTATTAATTTCCCCAATGTCGGCAAAGCCAATCTGGTGAACAAACCACTGCCGCGTTTACGCCACATTTGGTTTGATAAAGCCCAGTTCCGCAATGGTTTTGATGCCATTCGCGAACGCGATGTGTTGCTCTATTATCCTTATCACACCTTTGAGCATGTGCTGGAACTGTTGCGTCAGGCCTCGTTCGATCCGAGCGTGCTGGCGATTAAAATCAACATTTACCGTGTGGCAAAAGATTCACGTATCATCGACTCGATGATCCACGCTGCGCACAACGGCAAGAAAGTGACCGTGGTGGTTGAGTTACAGGCGCGTTTCGACGAAGAAGCCAACATTCACTGGGCGAAGCGCCTGACAGAAGCAGGCGTGCACGTTATCTTCTCTGCGCCGGGGCTGAAAATTCACGCCAAACTGTTCCTGATTTCACGTAAAGAAAACGGTGAAGTGGTCCGTTACGCACACATCGGGACCGGGAACTTTAACGAAAAAACCGCGCGTCTTTATACTGACTATTCGTTGCTGACCGCAGATGCGCGTATCACCAACGAAGTACGGCGGGTATTTAACTTTATTGAAAACCCATACCGCCCGGTGACATTTGATTATTTAATGGTGTCACCGCAAAACTCTCGCCGTCTGTTATATGAAATGGTAGACCGCGAAATCGCCAACGCGCAGCAAGGGCTGCCCAGTGGTATCACCCTGAAGCTAAATAACCTTGTCGATAAAGGCCTGGTTGATCGTCTGTATGCGGCCTCTAGCTCCGGCGTACCGGTTAATCTGCTGGTTCGCGGAATGTGTTCGCTGATCCCCAATCTGGAAGGCATTAGCGACAACATTCGTGCCATCAGTATTGTTGACCGTTACCTTGAACATGACCGGGTTTATATTTTTGAAAATGGCGGCGATAAAAAGGTCTACCTTTCTTCCGCCGACTGGATGACGCGCAATATTGATTATCGTATTGAAGTGGCGACACCGCTGCTCGATCCGCGCCTGAAGCAGCGGGTGCTGGACATCATCGACATATTGTTCAGCGATACGGTCAAAGCACGTTATATCGATAAAGAACTCAGTAATCGCTACGTTCCCCGCGGCAATCGCCGCAAAGTACGGGCGCAGTTGGCGATTTACGACTACATCAAATCACTCGAACAACCTGAATAACCCTATGCCAATACACGATAAATCCCCTCGTCCGCAGGAGTTTGCTGCGGTCGATCTTGGTTCAAACAGTTTTCACATGGTCATAGCCCGTGTGGTAGATGGTGCCATGCAGATTATTGGTCGCCTGAAACAGCGGGTGCATCTGGCGGATGGTCTTGATGAACGCAGCATGCTCAGCGAAGAAGCGATGGAGCGCGGGTTAAACTGCCTGTCGCTGTTTGCTGAACGTTTGCAGGGCTTCTCGCCCTCAAGCGTGTGCATCGTGGGCACCCATACCCTGCGCCAGGCCCTGAACGCGCCAGAGTTCCTCAAGCGGGCCGAAAAAGTGATCCCCTATCCGATTGAGATCATCTCCGGCAACGAGGAAGCGCGTCTGATTTTCATGGGCGTTGAGCACACCCAGCCGGAAAAAGGGCGCAAGCTGGTTATCGATATCGGCGGTGGCTCAACGGAGCTGGTGATCGGCGAAGACTTTGAGCCGCGCCTGGTGGAAAGCCGCCGTATGGGCTGCGTCAGCTTCGCGCAGATGTATTTCCCGGGCGGCACCATCACCCGCGAGAACTTCCAGCGTGCGCGTATGGCGGCCGTCCAGAAGCTGGAAAACCTGGCCTGGCAGTACCGTATTCAGGGCTGGAACGTGGCGCTGGGCGCGTCAGGCACCATCAAAGCGGCGCATGAGGTGCTGCTGGCGATGGGTGAAAAGGACGGGTTTATCACGCCCGAACGCCTGACGTTGCTGACCGACGAAGTGCTGAAGCATAAAAGTTTTGACGCTTTAAGCCTGCCGGGTCTTTCCGACGAGCGTAAAGCGGTCTTCGTACCGGGGCTGGCTATTCTCTGTGGCGTGTTTGATGCCCTCGCCATTAAAGAGCTGCGCCTTTCCGACGGCGCGCTGCGCGAAGGCGTGCTGTATGAGATGGAAGGCCGCTTCCGCCATCAGGATATTCGCAGCCGCACCGCGCAAAGTCTGGCTAACCAGTACAACATCGATCGCGAGCAGGCGAAGCGCGTGCTGGACACTACGGTGCAGATGTACGACCAGTGGCAGGAGCAGAATCCGAAGCTCGCGCACCCGCAGCTTGCCGCGCTGTTGAAATGGGCAGCGATGCTCCATGAGGTGGGACTTAACATCAACCACAGCGGGATGCATCGCCATTCGGCCTACATTCTGCAAAACAGCGATTTGCCTGGCTTCAACCAGGAGCAGCAAACCATGATGGCGACCCTGGTGCGTTATCACCGCAAAGCCATCAAGCTCGACGACCTGCCGCGCTTTACGCTGTTCAAGAAAAAACAGTTCCTGCCGCTTATTCAGCTGCTGCGTCTGGGCGTACTGCTTAATAACCAGCGTCAGGCGACCACCACGCCGCCTACGCTGAAGCTTAAAACCGACGACCATCACTGGACGCTGAGCTTCCCGCACGACTGGTTCAGCCAGAACGCGCTGGTCCTGCTGGACCTCGAAAAAGAGCAACAGTACTGGGAAGCGGTCACCGGCTGGCTGCTTAAAATTGAAGAAGAGAGCGCCGACGTCGCCGCATAACGGCTCAGGCGTCCTCGGTGGACGCCTCTGCTTCCGGCAGTGACTCAAGCGGTGCCGGCCTGCCAATCAGATAACCCTGCACATAATCGATACCTAGCGCGTGAACCGCGCTACGTATCTCTTCGGTTTCGACGTACTCCGCCACCACCAGCATCTTTTTCATGCGCGCCAGATGGCAGATAGAGGCCACAATCTGATAATCCAGGCTGTTGTTGACGATATTGCGGATAAAGCTGCCGTCTATCTTGAGAATATCCGCATCCACACTTTTCAGCCGCGCATAGCTCGCATAGCCGGTGCCAAAATCATCAATCGCAATACGTACCCCCATTTTCTGCAGCTGCTGGAGAATATGTAGCGCCTGCTCCGCATTGCAAAAGGTACTGCACTCCGTCACTTCAAAGATCAGCTGCCATGGCTCAATGGCGTATTTCGCCAGCAGGCGACTCACCTCATGCGGAAACTGCACCCGACACACGGTCGACGGAGCCAGGTTAATGGCAAAGCGCTGGCCGGGCAGCCTTTCGCGATGCGCGGCCAGGAAGCGCAGGGTATGCTCCAGCACCCACAAATCCACCCGCGAGGAGAGTCCAAACTCCTGCGCGACGGGCAGGAACTGGTCGGGGGAAATCAATACCCCGTTGACATCCGGCATCCGGAGCAGGACTTCGTGATAGCAATCGCCACGCAGGCCGCGAACGGGTTGAACCAGCAGGGTGAATTCGTCGTTATCAAGCGCCTTTTGCAGGCGTCTCATCATCGCGACTTTATCCTTCAGGTTGCGCTGCAAATGGACGGCGCCACGCTGCTGAAGATTTTCCGGATGATTGGAGGAGAGCGACATGTCGGCAACCACGCCGAGTTCACCCAGCACCAGATAAAGATGGTTAACCGGGGACCGGACATAGCAATAGCTCACGCCAACCTGCGGCTGCAGCGGCATGCCGTCCCAGACAAAGCGGAACTGCTTGATATGCTCGTCCAGGGTTTCAATCCGCTGCTGGTGCGATTCCGCGTTGAGCCGTACCGCCAGGTCATACCCGGTCAGGTGATACACCAGCTCATTGGGCTGGAGCGTGCCATTCACCCACTGCGCCAGCTGCTGCTTGTACTGAATACGCAGCAACACGCCGTAATTTCGGCCCAGAATTTCCAGCTCCGGAATGCGCAGCAGGCAGAGCGCCGACCACGGATTTTTCGCCAGATCGCGCGACAGCGCCCGCAGATTAGGCATATGAACAACCGGGTCGAGCAGCGCCAGCCGGCGGGAGCGTTTGTTCGCCGCGCGCTGCCGGGTCGCCAGCATCGACATATAAATCACCACGAACGAGAAGACCAGGTAACTGGAAGAGGTGATCGCCAGCTGAATGTCATACCCCGGGTTCACCGGGATATAGCGGTAAAAATAGTGAATAGACACCAGCAGTATCGGCGTCCAGATAAGCGAAATCAGCTTATAGCCAAAACGCATCGCGCCCCAGAGCATCAGCGGCATCAGCAGCGAAAGGGTGTAGTTGGTGGTGAAAATGGAGCTGTTCTCATTCATCGGAAGCAGGAGCAGCGAAAGCAGCCCGCCAAGCGCGATAGCCCACATCAACATCTCAACGACCGTCACCTTTTTGTCTATCTCGGAACGGATCTGCGAGAGGAGGCTTTTGATATAGCGCGGATGACGAAGCAGGCGGATCAGCAGATAGCTAAGCGGCACGCCCGTCAGCCCGCTGACCAGCAGCGTCTGATAGTTGATGAGCGTGCGAATATTGAGCGGATTTAATCCTGCGAGGCTCTGACGGCTCTCATACACGCCTAAATACACCGCAAACTGAAACAGCACCAGAAACAGCGTCGCGGGGCAGAAGACCTGCCAGAAGATGCGCTGCGCCATAAGCCTCAAGTCGCCGTACGCGGTCATATTCCGTCTGGGCGCAAACACCCGGTAGCCTCCCCAGCTGAGCACTAAAGGGACGATAAAATGGAGGATCCCTGCGACGGTTTCAAACATCCCGACCGACGGGTAATAGCGGATAAACAGCGACAATACGATCCCGGGCAGCGCTTCCAGGCCAAAAAACATCATCAGCGAAAGCAAAAATGAGAGGGGTAAATAATAGAGTGCCGCAATGCCGTCGCCCAGCTGCGTGAAGGTATTCGCGATGTTCAGCACGGGAAGTAAAACCACAGGAAAAATAAGCGGCAATGCCCACCAGCGGTTTTCATTTTTTTTCAGGAAAGCGAGAATGTTCATAGATGCCCGGTTAAACCCCTTTCGCTCCAGAGGGAAAATAAAGACAGGCATCCAACCTGACGTACGCGCCGCCCGGCAACGTGCGGGGCGAACTGTGTGGAGGAAGGATTTTAAATATCAGGGCCGGAAAGCCGTTGACTTAAATCAAACTACTTTACGCAAATAACTTTTTGCAGCGATTTTTTGAAATTATTTTCTTCATATTATCAATATGGTAAATGCATTATTTAATTTCAATAACATTAATCAATGTAAACATTGACGGTTATTTACACACAGCAGAATTGACCCCGTCTTCCCGCTGTGCCTTAATATCCTTGTCGCCCAAAAGGGCTTATCCAGGAAAAACAGAGTGAGTCAGGTCACGCGTATGCGAAAACGACATCAATTTAATACCCGAATGACCCGCATCATACTGCTCATCAGCTTCCTGTTTTTCTTTGGCCGCTTCGTTTACTCTTCGATTGGCGCCTGGTATCACCATCAGGACAAAACCCAGTCGCAGCAGTCCAGCCTGACCGTCGACACCGCTGACCGCTAGGCCGCCGGATAGTTTTGCAGTAACCGAATAATGCCCGATATCCCTTTGCTGAGGATTTTGTCCTGCCGCATTACCACGGCCAACTGCCGCTGCAGCATCGGCGTCAGCGACATCACGCATAGCCCTTCGCGATCGGCCTCATGTTCGACCGCCATTCGCGGCACAATACTGTAGCCCAGCCCCGCACGAACCATGCGTTTGATCGCCTCGATGCTGCCAAGCTGCATCACCGGTGCTATCGCTAATCCGTTAGCCGCAAACCAGCCATCGATCAGCGCCCGGGTACCGCTGCCTGATTCAAACGCAATCAGCGGCTGAGCGTGCAGCGCCTCAGGGGTAAAGTCCCTGAATGCATCCCGCTGCTCCCGCGACGCGATAAAAATAAACTCTTCGTCCATTACCGGCATGACGTCCAGCGCTCTGCCACTCACCGGCAGCGTCACCAGCCCCATATCGAGACGGTTCTCTTCGATGGCCCTGACGATGTCGAGGGTGTTGCCCGTCGTCACTCCCACGCTCAGGAGCGGATAGTCGCGGCGTAGCTGCTCCAGCAGCGGCGGCAGAAGATGGATGCAGGCCGTAGCCCCCGTGCCTAGCGTAATGGTGCCGCTCACCTCGTGGCTAAACGCATTCACGGACCGGATGGCCTCGTCCACCGCCTGCTGAATACGCTCCCCGTGCGCCAGCAAAGCCTGCCCGGCAGCCGTAGCCTTAATCCCCCGCCCGGTACGCTCCACCAGCCGCGTTTGCAGAAACTGCTCCAGCTGGCGTATTTGCAGGCTGACGGCGGGCTGGGAGATGCCCAGCGCGTCCGCTGCCGCTGAAAAGCTGCCGCGCTGGTGAACCAGACGGAAGGTGGCGAGATAGCCCAGATTAAGCGTCGTCATTCAAAGTTTCTCTTATACCGCGCATAAGGTTGCGGCCCTGCCAGCACAATACCGCGCCCGTTATGCTCAGGACAACTGCATAGCGGAATGAAAAATAATGGAAACACCAGCCCTGCCACATCGCCTCGCCCTCAAGGCCGGGTGTAATCAACTCATCAACTGGGGGATTTCGTTTTATATGCCCGGCACCTTTGCGCTGGCCATTTCAGCCGACCGGGGATGGTCGTCACCGCAGATTTACCTCGGCCTGACGCTGGCGATGCTGGTGATGGCGGCGGTATCTCCTTTTGTCGCCCGCCTGCTGGCACGCTTTGGCGGTCAGAAGGTGGTAATGGGCGGAACCCTGCTGATCGCCGCAAGCTGTGCAGGAATGGCGTATGCCCGAACGCTTTATGGCTGGTACGGCGCCTGGCTGGTCACCGGTATAGGGATGCGCCTGTCGCTGTACGATGCGCTGTTCGCCGCGCTGGTGAACCTCTACGGGCAGCAGGCGCGAAGAACGATCTCACGCGTCACGCTGGCGGGCGGGCTGGCCTCCGCCGTCTTCTGGCCGCTGGGCGATGCTCTGCTTCAGGTAATGAGCTGGCAGGAGGCGCTGCGCGTCTATGCTCTCTTCGGCCTGCTGAGTGCGGCGCTGATAAGAACGCTTCCCCGGCAGCGGCTGACGGTGACGACAAAGGTCGCCGCGCCGCCGCTGAACAACGAACGGCGTAACGGCTGGCTTTATGCCGCCTTCATTGCCCTCATCACCTTCGTCTCTAACGGTACCTCCACCCATCTGCCGGAGTTTATTGCCCACTACGGCCTGCCGGTCGCCATCGGCATGCTGTGGGGAATCGGCCAGACGGGCGCGCGTTCGCTGGAGGTGCTGGCGGGAGCCCGCTTAACGCCCTTCAAGCTGACGCTTTTTACCGCGCTCGCCATGCCGCTCTGTTTTCTTATGGGGTTGAGCAGCGCCCTGTTTGTCGGGTGTGTGGCCGGTTTTGTACTGGGCTATGGGGCCATCAACGGGCTGGTCACCATCGTTAAAGCCACCCTGCCGCTGGAACTCTTTAACGCGGAAAGCTATGCCCGCCGCACGGGCATGCTGCTGATCCCCGGCCAGCTGATGGCGGCAGCCTCACCGTTTGCCTATGCGTGGCTGAATAAAACGCTGGGGATCGCTGGCGCAATGTGGGTTTCTGCGGGGCTGACGCTGGTGATTGCCGGGCTGGCGATAGCGATCGTGCGCTGTCCCGGGAAGCAAACTGTATCGCACTGTATCCCGCGCGATGCGCTGACAAACGGGTACAAAACGCCGCCTCCGGCAAATATCTCCGATACATAAAAATGGTTTTCTTTCCCTGTCGTCATTGAGAACCGATGAGGAGAGAGAACCATGATTCGTCGCTATGTACTTTTCCCCCTGATTGTCCTTGCATCCGTCGCGCGTGCCCAGGCCACACCGCTGGACAATCTGAGCGCTGCGGACGTTAACGGCCCCGCCGCCGTTGCCCCGCTGGCTCAGCCGCAGCCGCCCGCAAAGCTTATCGTCGATCCGCCGCTTGCCGGGCCGCTGAGCAAAGGCGCGGTGTTTATCCAGTACCGGGCCGAAAACCTGCGCATCGAGCCGGTATTCGGCCCCGACGCGCTCAAGGTCACCCCGCGCATCGGGCACATTCACGTAGTGGTGGACGATGCGCCGTGGCACTGGGCTGACGCCAGCGGAGAGCCGGTGATCCTGGTAGGGCTGCCCGCCGGTAAACACAAGGTGACGATAATTCTGGCCGACCCGACGCATAAGCCGCTCGATCACAAAACCGTTGAATTCACCGTCCCGCCCCACGCGGCGGTCCACCATTTTTAAGGAGTCTGAAGATGAAAGCACTGTCTGTACTAACGGCAGGCCTGCTGGCGCTTTCCGCCAGCGCCTTTGCGCAGGGTAAAACCAGCGTCGTGCTGGTTCACGGCGCGTTTGCCGACGGCAGCAGCTGGAATAAGGTGATTACCCTGCTGCAGAAACAGCACGTAGAGGTTATTGCCGTCCAGCTGCCGCTCACGTCGCTAAAATATGACGTTGCCGCCACGCGGCGAGCCATCGCGCGCGCCCAGGGAGATATCGTACTGGTGGGTCACTCATGGGGTGGCACCGTGATTAGCGAGGCGGGCAACGATGCGAGGGTAAAATCACTGGTGTATGTGGCAGCGTTTGCGCCTGATTCCGGCCAGTCGACGGCGGATCTGGCAGGAAGCTACCCTGCACCGCCGGGCGGCTCTGACATTGCCAAAACGGCGGACGGCTATTTATACCTGCCGACAGAAGCCGTCAGGAAGAACTTCGCGCCTGATGTAAAGCCAGCCATTCAATATACGATTGCAGCCACGCAGGGGCCAATTAACGCCGAGGCGTTTAGCGAAAAGGTCACCCACGCGGCGTGGCATGACAAACCGAGCTGGTTTGTGGTCAGCAAGAATGACCGAATGATCAACCCCGATCTTGAGCGTGCGATGGCAAAGACTATCCATGCGAAATCCGCAGAGGTGGCGGCAAGCCACGTGTCGATGGTGAGCCAGCCGGAGGCTATCGCCCGGACGATTGAGCAGGCGGTTGAAGCAAAGTAATTTATTGCGAATTCCAGGCCGGGTAAGCGCAGCGCCACCCGGCAAATAAAACGGCTTCAGCCCTCGCCGACAGCGGGATAATCCCGATTAATCCACGCGTGGTCATCCTCCCAGGTGAACATCCATTTGCGCACCGGGCCGGCCATCACGTTGAGGTAGTAGCTGTCATACCCGGCCATCGTTGCCACCGGGTGGTAGCCCTTCGGCACCATAACCACGTCACGGTTATAGACCGCCATGCACTCATCCAGCGTTCTGTCGTCGGTGTAAACCCGCTGCATGCAAAACCCCTGCTCCGGATTGAGACGATGGTAGTAGCTCTCCTCCAGATACGTCTCCTGCGGCGGGTTATCCGTGTCGTGCTTGTGGCTCGGGTACGAGCTGGTACAGCCCTCGTTGGTCCAGACCTCCACCACCAGCAGGCTGTCGGCGGGCTTGTCTTCCGGCAGAATGTTGTGCACGTAGCGCTGGTTATGGCCCTTGCCGCGCGCTTCACCGTCGATATCCTGCGGCGCAATCAGCCGCGTCGGATACGTGCCTTTGCCCGGCGCGGCGCAGACCGCCAGCTCCAGCGTCGTCAGCGCCTTCACCTGCACCGTCTCCTGCGGGGTGACGTACACCGCCCACGGCTTGATGCGTTCGAACGGGCTCATCCGCTCGCCAATATCGTTAAACTGCGCGGAGGGCGTGCGTATGGAGGCGCGTCCGGCCACCAGCACCAGACAGCGCTCTTCGCTGACGGCGGGCAGCGTCAGCGTCTGCCCCTCCTGCAGCTCATACGCCTCAAAGCCGACGTACCCCCACCCTGCGCTTTCCGGCGTGACGGACTGGGTGCGTCCCTCCGCGTTCGGCTGTTGCCAGCGTGATAACAGACGTGACATGTCACCTCCTCAAATCAGTCCGGCGTCGCGCGCCAGGCGGCTCAGATTGTTATACCCCAGACGGGCGTAGGTCAGCGGATGGGCAATCGCCGGATCCTGCTCGGCCTCCACCACCAGCCAGCCGTGATAATCCTGCGACTTCAGCAACCGCATAATCGGCGGGTAATCGACGCAGCCATCGCCCGGCACGGTAAACACGCCGCTCAGCACCGCGTCGAGGAAGCTGGTTTTGCGGTTTTTCACGTCCGCCAGCACGTCGGCACGCACGTCTTTGCAGTGAACGTGGTTGATGCGCGACGCCCAGCGCTGCGCCACCGCCAGCGGATCGGCCCCGGCAAAGGTCAAATGGCCGGTATCGAGCAGTAGCCCCACCGCGTCACCGGTGTGGGTCATCAGATTGTCCACATCGTCGGCGGACTCAATCACCGTGCCCATATGGTGATGGTAGGCAATTTGTACCCCCTGCTGCTGCGTAAAGCGGGCAAATTCGGTGAGCTTCTCGCCGTACTCCTTCCAGCGCGCCTGCGGGAAGCGCGGGCGCAGGTGCACCGGGGTCTGCTGCTCGCCGTGAATGCAGCCGCTCACTTCCGCAAAGACCAGCACCTTCGCCCCCAGCTCGCGCAGCAGCGTCAGGTGGGACTGCACGGCGGCGATCTCCTCCTCCACGCTGCGCTCCAGCAGGCGGCCGGAGTACCAGCCGGAGACCAGCTGCAGGTCGTGGCGCTGCAGGATGGGGCCGAGCAGCCGCGCTTCGCGCGGGAACTTATTGCCCAGTTCGAAGCCGGCGAAACCGGCCTCTTTACCTTCGCTCAGACAGATCTCAAGCGACGTCTCCGCGCCGAGAGAAGGCAGATCGTCGTTCGTCCACGTCAGCGGGTTAATGCCTAATTGCACACTCATTGTCGTCTCCATTATGCGTGTCCGCGCTCGCGCCACCAGGCGATAAGCTGCAGGTAGTTGTCCCGGATGCGCGCCACCAGCTGCGCATCGTCAATATCGTGTTTCAGCCACGCGCGTGAGGCATCGCCAAACAGCGTGCGCCCCACGGCGAAGCCTTTCACCAGCGTCTGACCCGCTGCGGCTTTAAAGTCGGCGCGCAGCTGTTCCGCCGGGGCGTCCAGGCCGAGGATCACCACCCCGCGGCAGTGCGGGTCCCGGCGTTCGATAATCTCGCTCAGCGCCGTCCAGCCGTCGGCGGAGAGCGGCGGCAGCTTCCACCAGTCCGGGTAAATGCCGAGGTTGTAGAAGCGGGAGATAGCGCGCAGGTAGAGCTCGTCGCTGCGCGGCATGGTCGCGGGAAGGATCACCTCCAGCAGCAGCTCGTGCCCGGACCGGCAGCAGGCGTGGTACACCTCGGCGATTTTTTGCTCCTGCTCCAGGCGCAGGCCGTGAGCGTCTTCCGGGTGGAAGAAGACCAGGCACTTCACCACGTGCTCCTGCGGCCAGCTGATAAGCTGGGTGCCAATGTTGCCGTGCTCCATCTCCAGCGGCCGGGAGCCCGGCAGCTCGATGGGACGGCCAATCCACCACCCCTCGCCGGTGATGGCGTTCAGCGCGTCCTGACCAAAGGTGCCGTCGCACAGCAGACCCGCTTTGCCCTCCAGCCCGGCGCGGCTCGCCGCCTCGCGGCTGGCCTGCAGGATCAGCTGCTTCAGCGCCGGAATGCGCTTAAGCGACGCGCCGCACTGCATCGCCATATCCTCAAGCTGGCTGCGGTGATCGAAGGCCATCACGCACAGCTCCGGCCACTCGCGGCGACGGGTGGTCACCCGGTGGAGGTGGTTAAGCCGCGGATCAAGGTCCGGGCGCGGCACATTCGCGGCGCGGGAAAGATAATCATCCAGCTCGATTTTGCTCGGCATCGCCGGGGCGCAGCCGTGGCGCGAGACCACCAGCGCGCCGCAGGCGTTGGCGTAGCGGCACGCCTGCTCCCAGCCCTCGTCGTTCAGGTAGCCGCGCAGCAGGCCGGACATAAACGCGTCCCCCGCCCCGAGGACGTTCAGCACCTCCACGCGCACGCCGGTCACCGTCAGGCCGTCGTCCAGCCGGGGCGGAATGGCGTCGGTATAGACCGAGCAGCCGAGCGCGCCGCGTTTGCAGACCAGCGCAGCCTTGCTTACGGCACGCACCTGCCCCAGCGCCTGCAGAGTCTCCGTGCTGCCGCCCGCAATGTGAAACTCCTCCTCGGTGCCGACAATGACGTCGAAGAGGTGCAGCACCTCCTGCAGCTCGCGGGTGACCTTATCGGCAGCGATAAAGCGCGTTTCACCGTCGCCTAAGGAGGTCAGCCCCCACAGCACCGGACGGTAATCGATGTCGAGCACCGTGCGCACGCCGTGACGGCGGGCATAGCCCAGCGCCGTCAGCACCGCCTCACGGGTCTGAGGATGAGAAAGGTGAGTCCCGGTGATGGCAAGACAACGTGCGGAGGCAATGTAGCTTTCATCCACATCGCTGGCGGTAATCGCCATATCCGCGCAGTTATCGCGATAAAAAATAAGGGGAAAGGTGTCCCGGTCTTTAATGCCGAGTAGCACCAGCGCCGTGAGGCGGTCTTTATCGGTGATCAGATGGCTGGTATCGCAGCCCACCTGGTTAAGCTCTTCCCGCAGGAAGCGGCCCATATGTTCATCGCCGACGCGCGCCAGCATTGACGAGCGCAGGCCCTGGCGCGCGGTGCCGTACGCCACGTTGCCGGACGAGCCGCCGAGGTATTTGGCAAAGCTCGACGCATCCTCCAGACGGGCACCAATCTGCTGACTGTAGAGGTCTACCGCCACGCGGCCCATGCATATCACATCAAACTGCTTTTCCACGTTGATACCTCATCAGACAATGTCGTTCACGTTCAGCCAGCGGCCTTCCCGGTGCGAGAGCGCGATCGCGTCCAGCACGCGCGACACCTTCCAGCCCTCTTCGAAGTCCGGCCACATCGGCACATCGGCGGCAATCCCGTCCACCAGGTCGCGCACCTCCACCGTTTTTTGATCGTTAAAGCCAATCCCGTGGCCTGCGCCCATGCAGAACGCGGCGTAGTCGGGGTGTGCAGGGCCGACGAGTAAGGTGCGGAATCCCTGACGGTTCACCGGATCGTCATGCAGATAGAGCTTCAGCTCCGCCATGCGCTCCTGGGTAAAGCTGATGGCGCCTTTCGTGCCGGTAATGACGTACGACAGCCCCATCTTGCGGCCGCAGGCGACGCGGGAAGTTTCAATCACGCCCTGCGCCCCGCCCGCGAAGCGCACCATCGCGTGGGCCTGGTCCTCGTTTTCGACGGCAACCATGTCAGACGAGCCGGCCTTCACCGGACGTTCCGGGACCACGATCTTCAGGTCACCGCAGACCTGCTCAATCTCCCCGACCAGGTACTGGGCCATGTTGACGATATGCGCCGCGAGGTCGCCCAGCGCCCCAAGCCCGGCAGTCTCTTTGAAGCAGTGCCAGTGAATGGGAGAAAGCGGGTCGGCCATATAGTCTTCGTTGTGGGTGCCGTAGAAGTGGATCACCTCGCCAATCTCGCCGCGGGCGATAATCTCCTTCGCCAGCTGCGCCGTCGGGTTTTTCATATAGTTGAACCCCACCAGCGTTTTCACCCCGGCCCGCTTCGCGGCGTCGACCATCTCGCGCGCGTCGTGGGCGTTCAGCGCCAGCGGCTTCTCCGAGTAGACGTGCTTGCCGTGGCGGATCGCCTCCAGCGCCATCTCTTTATGCAGATGGTTGGGTGAGCAAATATCCACCACGTCAATAGCCGGGTCGGCCACCAGCGCCCGCCAGTCGCCGGTGGAGCGGTTGAAGCCAAACGCCTGCGCGCGCGCTGCCGCGAGCTCCGGCGTGACTTCCGCCACCATCTCGCGCACCAGCCTGCCGCGCAGGTTGAACACCGTCGGGGCCTGGGCATAGGCGATAGCGTGCGCCTTGCCGATATACCCGGTGCCAATTAATCCAATACGAACCTCTTTCATTGCGATCCTCACAGTGCGCCGCGACGGCTCTTGGCGTAGGTATCAAACGCCACCGCCAGAACGATAATTAATCCGGTGATAATCTGCTGGTAGTAGGCCGAGACGTTCATCAGCACCAGGCCGTTAATCAGAATCCCCATGATGATGGAGCCGATAATGGTGCCGCCGATGCGCCCGTAGCCGCCCATCAGCGAGGTGCCGCCGATCACCACCGAAGCGATGACGCGCAGCTCAAAGGAGATCCCGGCCACCGCCTCGGCGCTCCCCAGACGCGCGCTCAGAATGAAGCCCGCCAGCCCCGCCAGGCAGCCAATCAGCACGTAGACGCTGACCAGCACGCGCTTGACGTTCACCCCCGCCAGGCGCGCCGCCTCCGGGTTACCGCCGATGGCGTAGACGAAGCGGCCCCAGCGGGTTTTATGCAGCGCCAGATAGCCGCCGAGGGCGACGATGGCGAAGATCCAGATCGGAATGGAGATGCCGAGCAGCTCCCCGCGCCCCCACCAGCGGTAGCCCTGATCGAAACCGGCAATCGGCGCGCCGTCGTTGATCACCAGCGTCAGGCCGCGCCAGATGGTCATCCCGCCGAGGGTCACGATGAACGGCGGCAGGCGCAGGCGGGTCACGCCCAGACCGTGCAGAAAGCCAATCGCCGTGCCCATCGCCAGACAAATTCCCAACCCAATCAGCCAGCTCATGCCGCCCCAGGCGTTCGGGTCGACGGTGGTGAAGTTGTCGCCTTTGATCACGTACGCCGCGGTCATGGCGCACACCGCCAGAATGGAGCCCACGGAGAGGTCAATCCCGGCGGTCAGGATGACAAAGGTCATCCCCACGGCCATGATCCCGTAGATGGACACTTCAGTCAGGATGTTGAAAATATTGCGTTCAGAGAAAAAATTGCTGTTCTGCGACTGGAAGAAGATCAGCAGCAGGATCATGAAAATCAGGACCCCGAAGCGCTCGAAGAAGGCGATGGGATCGATGCGTCCGGCGCGTTTGACCGGGGCCTGCGTTTTAGAAATCATCTGCGTCATGAGAAACTCCGTTATGCCGCGTTCAGGGCGTTGTGGTTGATGGCCATCATCGTCATCAGCCGTTCTTCGTTAGCGTCGTCACCGTGGATCTCGCCGGTCACCCGGCCTTCGCTGAGGGTGATGATCCGGTCTGACACCGCCATCACTTCAGGCAGATCGGAGGAGATCACGATCACCGCCACGCCCTTTTTCGCCATGTCAAACAGCACCTGGTGCACTTCCGATTTGGTCCCCACGTCGATGCCGCGCGTCGGCTCATCGACGATCAGCACCCGCGGGTTGAGCGCCATGCAGCGCGCGAGGATCACCTTTTGCTGGTTACCGCCGGAGAGCTTGCGCACCTCCTGCGCGCTGTTGACCATTTTGATCTGCAGCGCCTTGCGGTAGGACTCGATCAGATCATCCTCTTTGCGAGTGTTCACGAACCAGCGCCACTGCAGCAGCGAAGAGAGGCAGGAGAGCGACAGGTTGTCGCGAATCGACAGCCCCAGCACCGCCCCCTCTTTTTTGCGATCTTCCGGCACCAGCGCCACGCCCTGATCGAGCGCATAAAGCGGGTCGCGCGGTTGGTAAGGCACGCCGTCCAGTTCAAAGCTGCCCGAGGTAAAGGCATCTGCGCCAAACAGGCAGCGGGCCACTTCCGTGCGCCCGGCGCCCACCAGTCCGGCAATGCCTAAGACCTCCCCGGCGTGGACGTGAAAGCTGATGTCGTGCAGGGCGATGCCGTGCGGATCCAGCGGCGGCTTTTCGCGGCTCAGCCCCTTCACCGCCAGGCGGACGGGTTTGTCCTCATGATGCGTTTCGCTGGCGGGGCGACGGTTAAAGGCCACGTCGCGTCCGACCATCAGGCGGATCAGCTGTTCGACGTTGGTCTCCGCCACCGCGCCGGTGCCGGTGAAACGGCCGTCCTGGAAAACGGTGAAGCGATCGCAGAGCTGGAAAACTTCGTGCAGACGGTGGGTGACGTAAATAATGCTCACGCCACGGTTTTTAAGCTCGCGCACCACGCGGTGCAGGCTTTCCACCTCGCTGTCGCTCAGCGCGGCGGAAGGTTCGTCCATAATGATTAATCTGGCGTTGAGGGTCAGCGCCCGGGCGATCTCCACCATCTGCTGCTGGGCGACGCTCAGACGGGCGACAGGCGTGGTCGGCGCAACGTTCAGCTGCAGGTAATCAAGAATGACCTGCGCCTCCTGGTTAACCGCCCTTTCGTCGACGATCAGGTTACGTTTACGCGGCTCGCGCCCGAGAAACATGTTTTCCGCGACGGTCATGTTGGGCAGCAGGTTGAATTCCTGATAGATGGTGATAATGCCCTTGTTCTGCCGTTCCACCGGAGAGTCGTCCACCGGCAGCGTTTCGCCGCTGAACCAGATATCCCCGCGGGTTTGCGGCTGCGCCCCCGCTAGCGCCTTCAGCAGCGTGGATTTACCCGCCCCGTTTTCTCCCAGCAGAGCGTGGATCTCGCCCGCGCCGACGGTAAGCTGAGCGCTGGTTAACGCCCAGACGCCGGAAAAGCTTTTTGCCAGGTCGGTCACTTTCAGTAAGGGTTGCGACATCGGTCTGCTCCTCCTTTAGAGTGAGCCGCCGCGCCAGCGGCGGCTGCGGATAAATCAGTTACCGGCCTCACCGATACGCTCAGCCTGCTGCAGGTTTTCTTTGGTGATCAGGGTCGGCGGGTAGTCGGCCCCGGTGATGGCTTTTTTCTCGCGCACATTGGCCACCAGCTGGCTCATCGCCGTCTGCACCGCAAAGCCCGGACGCTGATCCGCCGTTACCGCCAGCCAGCCGTCACGCACGCGAGCCAGCGCTTCCGGCACCGCATCAAAGCCGGTGACCAGAATTTCGCCCGGCTTCACGCCCTGGCTCTGCAGCGCTTCAATCGCCCCCAGCGCCATATCGTCATTGGCGGAGAGGATCACCTGCGGACGTTTCGGCAGCGAAGGCAGAACGCTTTCAACGATGCGCATCCCTTCCGAACGCATCCAGTTGCCGGTCTGATCGGCGACGATCTTGTACTTATCGCCACCCGCCTTCAGGCTGTCGCGGATCCCTTTAGTGCGTTCGATGTTGGAGGAGGAGCCCGGCTGGCCGGTCAGCAGAATGATCTCCGCCCCGTTGGGGAATTTGGTTTTGACGAAGTCGCCAATCGCCTGGCCGCCTTTGTAGTTGTTGGCGCCAAAGTGCGGCACTTTCTTCTGGCTGTCGACGGATCGGTCAAGGGTAACCACCGGCAGCTTCGCATCCTGAATTTCATCTACCGCGCTGGAAACCGCGTTGACGTCGTTCGGGGAGACGATAAAGCCCTGCGCCCCTCGGGTGATGGCGTTTTCCAGGTCAGCCACCTGCTTCGGCGAGCTGCCCTGCCCGTCCAGTACCTGAAGCTTCACGCCCATCTCTTTTGCGGCTTTTACCGCCGTGCGCTGCATGTGAACTTCAAACGGCATGGCCAGGTTTGGCGTACTGAAAACAATTTGCTCATTTTCGGCGAGGGCGGCCCCGGACGTCATGGCGATGAGGGCGGCTACGATCAGTTTTTTCATTATTATGTCTCTCTGTGTAGGGTTGTGGTGTTTAGAGGACGATCTCGCGCTGGCTGCGCAGCGACTCCAGCGCTTTATCCGCGAGGTACAGCGCACGTTCACCATCATTGCCGCTGCAGTCAGGCACCGCTTCACCGCGCAATACCGCAACAAAGTGTTCCCATTCCGCGGCGTAAGCGGATTTGTAGCGCTGCAGGAAGAAGTGTTCCGGCAGCGCGCTGGTGCAGCCCTGTTTGCCGTAGTGCTGCACCTGGTTTTCCAGAATGTTGCCCGCGCACAGCAGCCCTTCGGAGCCGTGCAGCTCCAGGCGCTGGTCGTAGCCGTAAGATGAGCGGCGGCTGTTGACGATGGTGGCCATCGCGCCGGAAGCGTATTTCAGGACGATAAACGCGGTATCGATGTCCCCCGCCTCGCCAATCGCCGGATCCACCAGGTTGCTGCCCTGGGCATACACCGACACCGGCTCTTCGCCCATGATGAAGCGGGCCATGTCAAAGTCGTGAATGGTCATATCGCGGAACATGCCGCCGGAAACGCGCACGTACTCCGCGGGCGGCGGAGACGGGTCGCGGGAGATGATGAGCAACGATTCCGGTTTGCCGATGCGCCCGGCCTGCGCGTCGGTTTTCACGCGGCGGAACTGCGGGTCAAAGCGGCGGTTAAAGCCGATAAACAGCGGCACGTCGTACTCTTTTACCACCTTCAGGCAGTCGCGCACGCGGGCGAGGTCGAGGTGTACCGGCTTTTCACAGAAGATGGCCTTGCCGTGGCGGGCGGCCATTTCAATCAGATCCGCGTGGGTATCGGTAGCGGAGGCGATCAGCACGGCGTGAACGTTAGGGTCGGTCATCGCTTCATCCAGGCTCTGCTGGCGGGCCTGATACTGCGCGGCGAGGCGGGTGGCAAATTCCTGATTCGGGTCAACCACGGACCAGAGCGTGGTCGCGCCGTGGCTGGCGATGTTAGCTGCATGTACCTGGCCAATTCGGCCAGCGCCCAGTAAAGCAATGTTAAACATAACGGCTCCCGGTGTTGGTGAATGCTGTGAACTAACGACTCTATAAATAAAACATTTATTTCATTTTTATAAATAGTGAAAATTATGTTTTTGAGTGCGAGTTAACACTTTTGAGATGAATGAGATAAATTTTGTTATCAATCTCACAACATGGGAGGACATACAGCAGCTCCCCTCACCCCGGCCCTCTCCCCAAAGGGGCGAGGGAGAAAAGAGTGCACCACACCATCCCCTCTCCCCTTTGGGGAGAGGGTTAGGGTGAGGGGAAAATGAAATGAAAATTTCGTTACGGCGGAAAATCTTAATACTGACGGGCTTTTTTCACCTGCGCATGGGTTTGCTCAGCGGCTTCACGCACGGCAGACGATTCCGCCACCTGGGCATCACCGGTCCGCCACCAGGAGGCGTAGTCGTGGGTCATGGTCTTCGGCAGCACCTTGATGTCCAGCAGCGTCGGACCCGGATGGGCGCGCGACGCCTCCAGCGCCGCCAGCAGGGTTTGCTCATCGTTCACCCGCCACGCGCGGCAGCCGTAGCTCTCCGCGTTTTGCGCAAAGTCGACCTTCACCAGCGGCCCGTCAAGCCGTCCGGTTTCCGGGTTGCGATGGCGGTTTTCGGTGCCAAAGCTGCCCATGCCGTGCCCCATCTGCAGGTTGTTAATGCAGCCGAAGCTGGCGTTATCAAACAGCAGAACGGTGACCTTAATCCCCTCCTGCACGGCGGTTTGCAGCTCGGAGTGCAGCATCATGTAGGAGCCATCCCCCACCATGGCATAAACCGGCTGCTCGGGTCGGGCAAGCTTCGCGCCGATGGCTGCCGCAATCTCGTAGCCCATGCAGGAGTAGCCGTACTCCAGGTGATAGCTGTCCAGCGTTTTGACCTGCCAGAGGCGCTGTAAATCGCCCGGCAGCGAACCGGCCGCGCCCACCACGATGGCGTTATCTTCAATATGCTGGTTGATCAGCCCCAGCACCCGCGTCTGGGTCAGGCGGGTATTGAGCGTCTCGCCGTACTCCGCCAGCTGCGCGTCCAGGTGCCCCGCCACTTCGGGCGCGTCGTCAGGGCGCCACTGGCGATCCCACAGGCGACGGCACTCGTCGCGCCAGGCGGATTTCGCCCCGGCGATCGCCTCTCCCCAGCCGCTGCGGTAATCACCGAGCGCGTGGGTCAATGCCTCGAGCCCGGTTTGAGCGTCGGCAATCAGCGCCGTGGCGTCCAGCTTCAGGGCGTCAAACTCGGCCACGTTCAGCAGCAGAAATTCGACGTCCGGATGGGAAAAGAGCGCCTTGGAGCCGGTAGTGAAGTCGGTCAGGCGCGTGCCGATGCCAATCACCAGATCGGCCTGCGGTGCGAGCTGGTTGGCGGCCATTCCCCCCGTCACCCCTATGCCACCGAGGTTAAGTGGGTGGTCACTTACCAGCGCCCCCTTTCCGGCCTGGGTTTCGGCAAACGGCAGCCGCAGCGTCTCGACAAATTCGCGAAACGCCTCATGCGCGCCGGAATAGCGCACGCCGCCGCCGCATACCACCAGCGGACGACGCTTGCGGGCGATCAGCGCGCGCGCCTGCGCCAGACGCTGCGGATCGGGCGGACGACGCTCGATGTGATGCACGCGACGCGCGAAGAAGCTCAGCGGGTAATCCCACGCTTCCCCCTGCACGTCCTGCGGCAGGCAAATGGTCACCGCACCGGTATCTGCCGGGTCAGTAAGCGTTCGCATCGCGCTGAGCATCGCGCTCATGAGCTGCTCGGGACGGTTAATGCGGTCCCAGTAGCGGGAGACCGGACGGAAGCAGTCGTTGGTGCTGATGCTGAGGTCGTGATACTGCTCGATCTGCTGCAGCACAGGGTCCGGCTGGCGGCTGGCGTAGATATCGCCCGGCAGCAGCAGCAGCGGGATACGGTTTGCCGTGGCGGTGGCCGCCGCGGTAACCATATTGGCAGCGCCCGGCCCGACGGAAGAGGTGACGGCAAAGATGCGCTGACGACGGTGCTGTTTGGCGAATCCCGTCGCCATATGGGCAATGCCCTGCTCGTTGCAGCCCTGCATCACCTGCAGATGGCCGGGATCCTGCTCCAGCGCCTGGCCGATGCCCAGCACGTTGCCGTGCCCAAAGATGGTGGCGACGCCCTCCACGAAGGGCGTTTCGTTGCCGTCCACGCTAACGTACTGTTGATTCAGGAACCGGACCAGCGCCTGGGCCATGGTCATACGTTCGGTTTGCATAAAACCTCCTGTCAGCCCAGCGTCGGCATGGAGAACGCAGCGCCAGTCTCCTGCTGCATTTCCGGCCAGCGCGCGGTGATGGTTTTCATTCGGGTGTAGAAGCGCACGCCGTCGCTGCCGTGGACGTTGAGCGCGCCGAAGATGGAGCGCTTCCAGCCGCCGAAACTGTGGAACGCCATCGGCACCGGGATCGGCACGTTGACCCCCACCATGCCCGCCTGCACCTCTTCGCAGAAACGACGCGCGCAGCCGCCGTCGCGGGTGAAGATTGCCGAGCCATTACCATATTCATGGCGGTTAATCAGATCCACCGCGCTGGCGTAATCTGCTACGCGCAGCACAGAAAGCACCGGGCCAAAAATTTCTTCTTTATAGATGGTCATCTCCGGGGTGACGTTATCGAACAGCGTCGGCCCGACGAAGTAGCCCTGCTCGTGGCCCTTCACGCTGAAGCCGCGACCGTCCACGCGCAGTTTCGCTCCCTGCGCTTCCCCGCTGTCGATGTAGCCCAGCACCTTGCTGCGATGCGCGGAGGAGATGAGCGGCCCCATTTCGTTTTCCGGCTTCTGGTCGAGCCCCGGTCCGACGCGCAGCGCGGCAATCTGTCTCTCCAGCCGGGCGCAGAGGTCATCGGCGGTTTTATCTCCCACCGCCAGCACCACGGAGAGCGCCATGCAGCGTTCCCCCGCCGCGCCGTAGGCCGCGCCCATGATAGCGTTGGTCGCCATCTCCATGTCCGCATCCGGCATTAAAATGCAGTGGTTTTTCGCGCCGCCCAGCGCCTGGCAGCGCTTACCATGGGCGGAGGCGGTCTGGTAAATATATTCCGCAATCGGCGTGGAGCCGACAAAGCTCACCGCCTGCACGCGCGGGTCGGTCAGGAGCACGTCAACGGACTCTTTATCGCCATGTACCACGTTGAACACGCCGTCCGGGAGGCCGGCCTCTTTCAGCAGCTGCGCCAGCGCCAGCGCCAGAGAAGGATCTTTTTCCGACGGTTTCAGCACGAAGGTGTTGCCGGTCGCCAGCGCAATCGGGAACATCCACATCGGCACCATCGCCGGGAAGTTAAACGGCGTGATCCCGGCGCAGACCCCGAGCGGCTGCATCAGCGAGTGGCTGTCCACGCCGGTACCGACGTTCGCCGAGTGTTCGCCCTTTTGCAGATGCGGAATACCGCAGGCAAACTCCACCACTTCCAGGCCGCGCGTCAGTTCGCCCACCGCGTCGGAGAAGACTTTGCCGTGCTCTTCGCTGATGAGGCGGGCCAGGCGATCCATGTTCTCTTCCAGCAGCGCCTTGAAGCGGAACATCACGCGCGCGCGCTTAAGCGGAGCATGGCGCGCCCACGCCGGGAACGCCTGCTGCGCGGCGGCAATCGCCTGCTCCGTTTCCTGTGCCGTACTCATCACCACCTGGCGGATCTGCTCGCCGGTGGCCGGGTTGAAGATCTCCTGAACGCGCTGGCCTGAACCGGTGACACATTCGCCGTGAATAAAATTCGCTACCGTCTCCATCCTTAACCTCTCGCTGTTGATACGTGACTGTGACTTGAACACTGTGTACTGAACACTATATATGAAACAAATATTCCATTTTAAGTTGAAATAAAATAAATGGTGATTATTGTGATCAAGGATGGATTTTTATGTTAACAGCCAGCACCACTGACGCCGCGTGCGCTATTAAGGAATTTCGGGCGAGGAAATGACTGAAGCTTCTGTTTCATTTTTGCTGCCAGATGGATGGCCGACATTTAAAAGACGCGGTTTTGCGTTTAGAATCATAAGACTGTATTTGGGGGATAACATGACGACAGCAACCAGCCTGAACGAACTGCAGCAGCAAATCCGCGATCGCTACGATAGCCTGAGCAAGAGGCTGCAGCAGGTCTCCCGCTACGTGCTGGACAACACCAACAGCGTGGCCTTCGATACGGTTGCCGTCATCGCCGAGCGCGCCGACGTGCCGCCCTCGACGCTGATCCGCTTTGCCAACGCCTTTGACTTCACCGGCTTCAACGAAATGAAACAGCTGTTTCGCATGAACCTGGTGGAAGAGACCGCCAGCTACAGCGACCGCGCCCGTCTGTTCCGCGAGATGGAGAGCGAGGCCGTGCCGGAA
Organism: Enterobacter hormaechei; assembly: GCA_041890495.1. GTDB lineage: Bacteria > Pseudomonadota > Gammaproteobacteria > Enterobacterales > Enterobacteriaceae > Escherichia > Escherichia boydii. Next base: position 5,052,928 of record CP169086.1, on the reverse strand, counting down.
ACGCCGCTCGATATCCTGCAGGAGTTTGCCCGCTCGAACGCCCAGGCGCTGCAGCAGCTGGCCGCCCGCGCCGAACCGGAGATGCTGGAGCGCGCGGTACAGCTATTGGCCGACGCCGACACCATCTACATCGCCGGACTGCGCCGCTCCTTTAGCGTCGCCGCGTATCTCACCTATGCCCTGAGCCATCTGGAGTGCCGTCCTATCCTGCTCGACGGGATGGGCGGCATGCTGCGCGAGCAGATCAGCCGCATTAAGGCGCGCGACATCGTGGTGTCGATCAGCTTCTCGCCGTACGCGGAAGAGACGGTGATGGTCAGCGAAACCGCCGCCAGCGTTGGCGCGCGGCAGATTGTGATTACGGACAGCCAGATAAGCCCGCTGGCGACGTTCAGCGATCTCTGCTTTGTGGTGAAAGAGGCACAGGTGGATGCGTTTCGGTCACAGTCGGCAACGCTGTGCCTGGTGCAGTCGCTGGTGGTGGCGCTGGCGTATAGGTTGGGTGAAGGGAAATAAGGCAATAAAAAACCCCCTGCGCAGGCAGAGGGTTTGGGTGTTAATTCAGAGGGAAATCATTCCCACTCAATGGTAGCTGGCGGCTTGCCGCTGATGTCATACACCACGCGGGAAATACCGTTCACTTCATTGATAATGCGGTTGGAAACGCGACCGAGGAAATCGTACGGCAGATGCGCCCAGTGTGCGGTCATAAAGTCGATGGTTTCGACAGCACGCAGAGAGACAACCCAGTCATACTTACGACCATCGCCCATTACGCCAACGGAACGTACCGGCAGGAACACAGTGAACGCCTGGCTGACTTTGTCGTACAGGTCCGCTTTACGCAGTTCTTCAATGAAGATGGCGTCAGCACGGCGCAGCAGGTCACAGTACTCTTTCTTCACTTCACCCAGAACACGAACGCCAAGGCCTGGTCCCGGGAACGGGTGACGGTACAGCATGTCGTACGGCAGGCCCAGCTCCAGACCAATCTTACGCACTTCGTCTTTGAACAGCTCTTTCAGCGGTTCAACCAGGCCCATCTTCATCTCTTTCGGCAGGCCGCCCACGTTGTGGTGAGATTTGATGACGTGTGCTTTACCGGTTGCAGACGCCGCAGATTCGATAACGTCAGGGTAGATGGTGCCCTGCGCCAGCCACTTCACGTCTTCCAGTTTCAGCGCTTCTTCATCGAATACTTCAACGAAAACGCGACCGATGATTTTACGTTTTGCTTCCGGATCGTTTTCGCCAGCCAGCGCTGACAGGAAGCGATCTTCTGCCGGTACGTGAACAATGTTAAGACCAAAGTGATCGCCAAACATATCCAGAACCTGCTCTGCTTCGTTGAGGCGCAGCAGGCCGTTGTCGACGAATACGCAAGTCAGGTTTTTACCGATAGCGCGGTGCAGCAGCATTGCGGTTACGGAGGAATCCACACCACCAGAGAGGCCGAGGATGACTTTATCGTCGCCTACCTGCTCGCGGATGCGAGCTACAGCATCGTCGATAATTTTCGCTGGCGTCCACAGGGCTTCACACTGGCAGATATCACGCACAAAACGCTCCAGCATGCGCATACCCTGGCGGGTGTGAGTCACTTCCGGGTGGAACTGTACGCCATAGAAGCGTTTTTCTTCGTTAGCCATAATGGCAAACGGGCAGCTTTCGGTGCTGGCTACGGTGATGAAGTCGGACGGAATAGCGGTAACTTTATCGCCGTGGCTCATCCAGACATCGAGCAGCGGTTTACCGTCTGCGGTCAGCGCATCTTCGATACCGCGAACCAGTGCGCTGTCGTTTACGACTTCAACCTGCGCGTAGCCAAATTCACGTTCGTTAGAGGCTTCAACGTGACCGCCCAACTGCATTGCCATGGTCTGCATGCCATAGCAAACGCCGAATACCGGTACGCCTGCTTCAAAGACATACTGCGGCGCACGCGGACTGTTTTCTTCAGTAGTACTTTCCGGGCCGCCGGAAAGAATAATGCCGCTTGGATTGAAGTCACGAATTTGTGCTTCTGTCACATCCCACGCCCACAGTTCGCAGTAAACACCCAGCTCACGCACGCGGCGCGCAACCAGTTGAGTGTACTGAGAACCGAAGTCCAGAATGAGGATGCGATGCTTATGAATGTTTTCCGTCATTGACGCTTATTCCGAGGCAAGTGAAACAGATAATATAAATCGCCCGACATGAAGTCGGGCGAAGAGAATCAGGAGCCCAGACGGTAGTTCGGGGACTCTTTAGTAATGGTCACGTCGTGAACGTGGCTTTCCTGAATGCCCGCACCGCTGATACGTACAAACTCCGCTTTAGTACGCAGTTCGTCGATAGTACCACAGCCGGTCAGACCCATACAGGAGCGCAGGCCGCCCATCTGCTGGTGAATGATCTCTTTCAGGCGACCTTTATAGGCTACGCGACCTTCGATACCTTCCGGCACCAGTTTGTCGGCAGCGTTATCGCTCTGGAAATAACGGTCAGAGGAACCTTTGGACATCGCGCCCAGGGAACCCATACCACGGTAAGATTTGTAAGAACGGCCCTGGTAGAGTTCGATTTCACCCGGAGATTCTTCAGTACCCGCCAGCATGGAACCTACCATCACCGCGCTTGCGCCAGCGGCGATAGCTTTGGCGATGTCGCCGGAGAAGCGAATACCGCCATCAGCGATAACCGGAATACCGGTGCCTTCCAGGGCTTCTACTGCGTCAGCAACAGCGGTAATCTGCGGAACACCGACGCCAGTCACGATACGAGTTGTACAGATAGAGCCAGGGCCAATGCCGACTTTAACCGCACTGCAACCAGCTTCTGCCAGAGCGCGTGCACCTGCAGCTGTTGCCACGTTGCCGCCGATAATTTGCAGATCCGGATATTTAGCACGGGTTTCACGGATACGTTGCAGTACACCTTCTGAGTGACCGTGGGAGGAGTCGATCAGCAGAACGTCAACGCCTGCGGCAACCAGCGCGTCAACACGCTCTTCGTTACCCGCACCTGCGCCAACCGCTGCACCAACACGCAGACGGCCTTGCTCGTCTTTACAGGCGTTCGGTTTACGTTCCGCTTTCTGGAAGTCTTTCACGGTGATCATGCCGATCAGGTGGAATTCGTCATCAACCACCAGCGCTTTTTCAACGCGTTTTTCGTGCATTTTTGCCAGCACCACTTCACGGGCTTCACCTTCACGCACGGTGACCAGACGCTCTTTCGGCGTCATGTAAACGCTAACCGGCTGGTTCAGGTCGGTAACAAAACGCACGTCACGACCGGTGATAATACCCACCAGTTCGTTTTCTTCGGTAACGACCGGATAGCCCGCAAAACCGTTACGCTCGGTCAGTTCTTTCACTTCGCGCAGCGTCGTGGTTGGCAGAACAGTCTGCGGATCAGTCACCACACCAGATTCGTGTTTTTTCACACGGCGAACTTCTTCTGCCTGGCGTTCAATGGACATGTTTTTGTGGATAAAGCCGATACCGCCTTCCTGAGCCAGAGCAATAGCCAGGCGCGCTTCCGTTACGGTATCCATTGCTGCGGAAAGCATAGGGATATTCAGACGAATAGTTTTCGTCAGCTGGGTGCTGAGGTCAGCAGTATTCGGCAGAACGGTAGAGTGAGCAGGAACGAGGAGAACGTCGTCAAACGTCAGAGCTTCTTTAGCGATACGTAGCATGGGCAATATCTCGACCAGAGTGGTTAATAAATATTGCCGCGGCATTATACAGAGCGTAACCGATTGCATCTACCCCTTTTTGCAAAAAATGCTTGCTATCCCCGAAGGGCGGGTTACTATCGACTGAATAACCTGCTGATTTAGAATTTGATCTCGCTCACATGTTACCTTCTCAATCCCCTGCAATTTTTACCGTTAGTCGCCTGAATCAAACGGTTCGTCTGCTGCTTGAGCATGAGATGGGACAGGTTTGGATCAGCGGCGAAATTTCTAATTTCACGCAACCAGCTTCCGGTCACTGGTACTTTACACTCAAAGACGACACCGCCCAGGTACGCTGCGCGATGTTCCGCAACAGCAACCGCCGGGTGACCTTCCGCCCACAGCATGGGCAACAAGTTTTAGTTCGCGCCAATATTACGCTCTACGAGCCGCGCGGCGACTACCAGATAATCGTTGAGAGTATGCAGCCGGCCGGTGAAGGGCTGCTGCAACAGAAGTACGAACAGCTCAAAGCGAAGTTGCAGGCTGAAGGTTTGTTCGATCAGCAATACAAAAAACCACTTCCCTCCCCTGCGCATTGCGTTGGTGTGATCACCTCAAAAACCGGTGCTGCGCTACATGATATTTTGCATGTGTTAAAACGTCGCGATCCTTCTCTGCCGGTGATCATCTACCCTGCCGCCGTTCAGGGCGATGACGCGCCGGGGCAAATTGTTCGCGCCATTGAACTGGCGAATCAGCGCAATGAGTGCGACGTATTGATCGTCGGGCGCGGCGGCGGTTCGCTGGAAGATTTATGGAGTTTTAACGACGAACGCGTAGCGCGGGCGATTTTTACCAGCCGCATTCCGGTTGTCAGCGCCGTCGGGCATGAGACGGATGTGACCATTGCCGATTTTGTTGCCGATCTGCGTGCGCCAACGCCGTCTGCCGCCGCTGAAGTAGTGAGCCGTAATCAGCAAGAGTTACTGCGCCAGGTGCAATCGACCCGTCAACGGCTGGAGATGGCGATGGATTATTATCTCGCCAACCGCACACGTCGCTTTACGCAAATTCATCACCGATTACAGCAACAGCATCCGCAGCTCCGGCTGGCACGCCAGCAAACCATGCTTGAGCGCCTGCGTCAGCGCATGAACGTGGCGGTGGACGCGCAGCTTAAGCGGGCGGTATCGCGCCAGCAGCGCGTGACGCAGCGCCTGAACCAGCAGAACCCGCAGCCGAAAATTTATCGCGCGCAAACGCGGATCCAGCAGCTGGAGTATCGTCTGGCGGAGACTCTCCGCGCCCGACTGAGCACCACCCGCGAACGCTTTGGCAATGCGGTGACCCATCTTGAGGCGGTCAGCCCCCTCTCCACGCTGGCGCGCGGCTATAGCGTAACGACGGCGACGGACGGCAAGGTGCTGAAGCAGACCAAACAGGTGCATACCGGCGATGTGCTGACGACGCGTCTTTCAGACGGCTGGGTAGAAAGCGAAGTGAAATCAATTAAACCGGTGAAAAAGACGCGTCAGCGTAAAACCGGATAATTCTTCGCCGGTTACTTACTATACTGCTGCTATTCCCTTTTTTAATAAGGAGAGCAGCATGTCCCATCTTCATAGCGTTATTCCCCCGTATATTCTTCGTCGTATTATCGAAAGCGGTTCCGAACCGCAGCAGCGCTGTGCCCGCCAGACCTTAACCCATGTCCAGACGCTAATGGCCCATATGCCCGGCAAACCCGCCGCGCCGCACGTGAATAAAGCCGGGCAGCTGGAGCGCGATATTTACGACGCGAAGCAAACCCAGGAGCTGCCGGGTACGCAGGTGCGTTACGAAGGCCAGCCGTCGAATGGCGATGTGGCGGTCGATGAAGCCTACGATTATTTAGGGGTAACCCACGATTTCTTCTGGAAAGAATATCAGCGCGATTCCCTCGATAATAAAGGGCTTATTTTGACCGGCACCGTTCACTATGGCCGGCAATATCAGAACGCCTTCTGGAACGGTCAGCAGATGGTATTCGGCGACGGCGACGGGGAAATATTTAACCGTTTTACCATCGCTATCGACGTGGTGGCGCACGAGCTGAGCCACGGTGTTACCGAGACCGAAGCCGGGCTTATCTACTTTGAGCAGTCCGGCGCGCTGAACGAGTCGCTGTCGGACGTGTTTGGCTCACTGGTTAAACAGTATCATCTGAAGCAAACCGCCGATAAAGCGGACTGGCTGATTGGTGAGGGATTACTGGCAAAAGGGATCAACGGCAAAGGGCTGCGCTCAATGTCTGAACCGGGCACTGCCTACAACGATCCGCTGCTCGGTAAAGACCCACAGCCTGCGCACATGAAGGATTTCATTAAAACGCGCGAGGATAACGGCGGCGTGCATCTGAACTCCGGCATCCCCAACCGGGCATTTTATCTGGCCGCGACGGCGATCGGCGGCTACGCCTGGGAAAAAGCGGGTTATGCCTGGTACGACACGGTTTGCGATCGCAATCTGGCGCAGGATGCAGATTTTGAGGCCTTTGCAAAACTAACGGTAGCGCACGGAGAGAAACGCTCCGGCGGCGACGTTGGGGCGGCCATTAAACAAGCCTGGGAACAGGTGGGAGTGCTGTAAATGCAGGTTCCGGAACTGACGGATGACGCCGTGGTTGAGCTGGCCCGGGAAGGCGGCGTCGCTTTTATTCCTAAGCTGAGCGGCCAGCGCACCATCGCGCTCTCCTCGCTCAATGAGGCCCAGCGCCAGCGCCTGGTTAGCATCCTGGAGCAGGCCTTTCCGCGCGGTCAGCCGCCGGGACAGGCCTCGTCACCCGGCAGCGGCGACCAGCGCTATTTCCGCATCCAGATTATCTGGACAGGGCAAAATCAGGCGCACTATGCCGATATCATCGTGCTGGTACCCGAGCAGGAAGCGCCCGAGTCGCTGATCGAGCTGTGGAAGAAAGGCGAAGGCTGCGTGTGCGATTAACTTTCGGCCCGAACAAACTCCACGCGTTTTTTAGAGATAAGACCGTGGCCGTTCTGGCAGAAATAGTCCACCGCCCCGCAGGCTTTTAATACCTGGAGTGGCTGATGGCACTCCGGGCAGCGGGCTTCAAGCGCAATATCCTTATTACAGCTGTCGCAGTGCGCCATCCCGTTCAGGGGCTCCAGCGGTGCCTGGCAATCCGGGCAGGTAATCGTCATGGTGACTCCTTCAAAGCGTTGAGGTCTGCGATAATTTTACCACGTCGCGGTCAGTGCGGGCCACGCAGCTGTTGCTGCAAGCTCAGCAGCAGCGTCACTTCCTCGATTCGGCGGCGCGTCGTGCGGCTTACCTCGTGCGGATCCCGTTCAAACAGGCTGTTGGCGCCCAGAATATGCTCTGCAAGACAGTGCTCGTAGATCGAGCCGGGAATTGTCCAGCATTGGCGCGTGTCGCCATTTATCAGCTCCAACACATCCTCCGCACCGCGCCGGTCGTAGCTAATGATGCGCCCGTCGCGCAACCAGAGCCGTAAGCCTTTTTGCCCGCCAGCGGGTCCCGCATATTTATTAAGCCAGATATCCACCGGCACGCCGCTGATTTTCCCCTGAAGATGCGCCTCACCCTCCGCGGTGGTCAGGTCGCCTTTTGCGATATCGCGGCCCAAGCGGTCTTTAGCCGTCACCACCTGCAGCGTCATCTCATCACTCCCGCCCAGATAGCGCACCGTTTCGCGCAGCATCGCCAGCACGTGCGTACCGATATCAAGAATCACGCCGTCCGGGTGGCGAAGCGTACGGGTGTCCGGTTCGCCGGTAGCAAAGTTAAGCGCAATGAGTTCCCCTGCGGCGTTAAATCCGCTTGGCTCCTGCAAAAAGCCGTCGATTTTGACGATGTCAGAGACATTGCCAACCAGCGACCGCTTCACCGTTTCGATGCGCGCCATCCAGTGATCGAGCGCCAGCACTCGGGATGCAACGTCGGGGTTTGCCAGCAGCGCGTTGAGCTTTTCCATTTGGGCAAGCGTGGCGACGATCGGTTTTTCAACCACGATGCGGGAAACCGATGAGGCGAGAGCGTGTTCAAGCACCTCAAGGTGGTGCAGCGATGCCGTGGTAATAAACAGGGTATCAAGCGGCTGGGAGAGGAGTTCAGCCAGTGTGGCACAACGCGTTACACCCTTCGGCTGTTTTACGGGCTGGATATCAAAACCTAAACAGCGAGGGAGATGATCAAAGCGTTTTCGTATTGCGGGCAGGTAAGCTGTTTCAACGACTGCGCCAAGCCCCACAAACCCTAACAGCATGTTCTTACCTCGTTGAGTAAATTGCCGGGGCATAACGCCGCCCCGGCAAGATCGAGGTTTATGAGGCGTTAGCAGCCGGTTTAGTCTGCGCATTTTCCAGCATGCGGCGCACCGGAACAATGAGGACGATCAGTACCGCGGCACAAATCAGCAGGGCGATGGAGCAGCGCGCGAAGAGATCCGGCAGCATATCCAGCTGGTCGGCCTTCACGTGGCCGCCAATCAGACCCGCCGCCAGGTTACCCAGCGCGCTCGCACAGAACCACAGCCCCATCATCTGACCGCGCATTCTCTCCGGCGCCAGCAGCGTCATGGTCGCCAGGCCAATCGGACTCAGGCACAGTTCGCCGAGCGTCAGCATCAGGATGCTGCCCACCAGCCAGAACGGCGACACGCCCGCTCCACCGCTGCTCAGCACGTTCTGTGCCGCCAGCATCATCAGGCCAAAGCCCGCTGCGGCACACAGAATACCGATAACAAACTTGGTGATGCTGCTCGGGCGAATGTTCATGCTCGCCAGCTTCGGCCACGCCCAGCTGAACACCGGTGCCAGCAGGATGATGAACAGGGCGTTGATTGACTGGAACCACACCGCCGGGATTTCGAAATCGCCGATCATGCGGTTAGTGTAGTCGTTGGCAAACAGGTTGAACGAGGTTGGCTTCTGTTCAAACGCGGACCAGAAGAAGGCAGCGGAGATCAGCAGAATAAAGCAGACCAGCAGCCTGGCGCGCTCTTTACGGTTCAGCCCCGCAAAAACAAACAGATAAATGAAGTAGAGGGCAACGGACGCCGCAATCACGTAGACCAGCACGCTGGCTACCGCGACCGGGTTAATCACAATCACGCCCTGAGCAATCAGCGTCACGAGCGTTGCCACGCCTGCCGCCAGCGCCAGCAGCCAAACGCCCACGCCGTTACGCTTCACCACCGGGCTGTTCCAGGTAGAGTCGAGGCCGACTTCGCCGTCATAGCGTTTCATTGCCGGAACGGCAAACACGCGGAAGATAATCAGCGCCACCAGCATCCCGATACCGCCAATGCCAAAGCCCCAGTGCCAGCCGTGGGTTTTAATCAGCCAGCCGGAAATCAGGGGCGCGATGAACGAGCCCATGTTGATGCCCATATAGAACAGCGAGAAACCGCCGTCGCGACGCGCGTCGCCTTTTTTATACAGGGTGCCGACCATCACCGAGATACAGGTCTTGAACAGGCCGGAGCCGAGCACGATGAACATCAGGCCGATAAAGAACAGGTTATTGCCCATCACCGCCGAGAGCGCGATCGACAGGTGACCGAGCGCAATCAGGATCGAACCGTACCAGACGGCTCTCTGCTGCCCCAGCCAGTTATCGGCCAGCCAGCCGCCCGGCAGCGCGGCCAGGTACATGGTACCGGCGAAGATGCCGACAATCGCCGAGGCGTTTTCACGCGCCAGGCCCATCCCGCCGTCATAGACGGTGGCGGCCATAAACAGGATCAGTAACGGACGAATGCCGTAAAACGAGAAACGCTCCCACATCTCGGTGAAGAACAGTGAACCGAGCGGATACGGATGGCCGAAGAACGTTCGGCTCTCTTTTTGATTAACAGAGGATTGCATAATTCTCCCGAAAGGTATGTCGTCGTGCTTGTAAACACCAGCATGTACGCCGGCCAGTTATGTATCAGGCCGATTTTTTACATGCGGCGAAAAGTTGGTTAACCATTTGATAACCAGGCGCTAGTTTTGTCTAGTACCGGACCCTGGACTTTAAGATGAAAATTCGACGATTGTCTACTTTCTTAGATTTAAACATGGTTAAAAGTGAATAGTGATTGACTTCACACAGAGAAAACCAGCGGTATGGTTAGGCGAAAAAAAAGCCCGCGATAATCGCGGGCTTTCGTGAGAGCAGCAAAGCTTATTTGCTTTTCTTAATGTGAAAAACCATTAAAAAAACAAGATATTGTTTTTAATGCATTTTTAAATTCTTATCACATGTGTGTGTACACCCTTGGGTACACAAAAAAGGACCATCGATAACTTTTAGAGGTCTAGTTGACCGATGACACCGTCAGTCCGTTAAGAGCGAGGAGCGGAAGTTCGCCCTCAGCCATACCACAGAGGATCTCTAAAAGGGAATGGTTGGGATAAGTGGGAGACTTCCCCCCTAGGGTATGGGGTCATACTGCGAGTGGCTCAGTGATTGGAAACAAAAGTTAATCCAGTAGACCTCTAAGTTACCGAAGACAAAAGCAGTAACATGGTTTATAAATCACTCACTATCGTTATCATCGAAAGGAATCCAATGAAAATTCTTGAGAAGAAAACCAAACATCATTATGTATGGGCTCATTACCTTCAGGATTGGACAGTTGATGGAACCAACATTTACTACATCACAAAGAAATCTAACATTGCATCTGACAGTGTCAGAGGTCTGGGACTTGAAAAAGATTTCTACAAAATGGGTATATTGAAGGAAAGTGACAAAGAACTCATAGCTCTCTTCACAAACAAATGCAATGAGACAGTGAAAGAACTTCATTGGAATTTTGTGAATATGATATTCGAAACACAGAAAATGGTCTCCTTATTATCACCTACTCTTAATGCAAAACTTGGAATAAACTTACAAGATATTATACAGAGCAATGCTTTCGAAAATTATTTGTCTGAGCAAGAATCGAGTGCCATAAAAATTTTAAGTGAATTAAAAACAGGAAACTTGCTTCCCTTGGATGATAAAGGCACTTACTATGGGTTTTGTTATTTCTTAGGGTATCAATTTTCCAGGACACAGAAAATGAAGCAATTATTAATTCTGTCACTAGATAAGATTCCTGGCCAAACACACATCCGGGATCGTTTAAGGGATTTTTACAATAGAAACTGGTGGTTTATGTGTTCATTTATGGCAACAAACCTTTCTTATGACATGTCCTTGAACAGCAGCAGAAAAGTCATTCTGCTTGAGAACGAATCCAGTATTGACTTCATTACATCTGATCAGCCAGTAATAAATCTGAATCCAGAAGGAAGTGAAGGTGAATTTGTTGATTATTATTACCCATTATCCCCCGGTAAGGCGCTATTAATAAATACCAGTGGAGTGAAATATTTTTCGAGCAATCATCTAAGTTACGATGAAGTACACATGCTCAATACTAAAGTAGCCCGTTCCTCTTGCAAAACCATATTTTCGAGAAACAAAGAAACCGTTAGGTTATATAAGAAGGACTTCAATCAACGAAATTATCTAGCTTTTACATTACAGACTGCAGACTGCAGACTGCAGACTGCAGACTGCAGACTGCAGACTGAACAAATTGTAACTGAGAGGGCGTACAGTCAAGCATCCTCGCTGGTGATGATGGAGGGCGACAACTTTTGATAACTCACTCCCTTCATCGCCTGACTGAGCTGCTTGCGGCTGATTAACACATTGTGATGCAGCAACGTCCACTTCTGGCACAGAGCGGACATGTGCACTCCAGCAATCTAAACGATGTTGAAGACGTTCTGTTCCTGTTTGAGACGTTCCGGAACGCAAACTTCAGGTCCCACGATCAGCGGGTTGAATCCGAACCCGTACGGAACGGGTTCTGACGGATGAACGGAATAGGACGAGGGCAAACGAGAACCACCTTCTTTTTCTTAGCTGCCCGCCCGACCCGACATCAGCTGTCTCTGGATTCAGTCATCAGCACTCTGACGATTTTGTCCACCAGAAAAGGCATCGCCTGATTCAGCTCCGGATCGCTTAAAAGCTTCCCGGCGACCCTTAATGCAAAATGGCGAACGGCATCGTTGTTTTTGCTGCACGGTGTGCGGCTGTAGTCTTGATGCGAATCCCGTAAGCCGGGAAGCGTTTGGCTGTTGTCCTCTGGTACCGCCGGCTTAACCCTGCCAGGAAACGGAATCACCGCCATGCACACTCTCCATGCAGGAATAGACTTTGAATTTCACCCATCCTAGTAGTAGGATGGGTACGTGTCAATCCTGCCAGCCGCCTATATCGGGGTCGTCGTCCTCCGGGCCTGTGATTTGACCATCTAGCGTCCTGTCTGCAGGCCATCCCGGCAGGATGCTATCAGACACTGCCCCCCTGTTTCACAGGGTTAAAGACTGGAGACTGAAATGAGCGAACGTTCGCCGAAAGCGCGGGAAATTATGGCAAACACCCGGCAACTGCTGACAGCCGGAGGGTATAAAAGCTTCAGCTATGCCGATCTTGCTGAGCGTGTCGGTATCCGCAAAGCCAGTATCCACCACCATTTTCCCGGCAAGGAAGATTTAGTGAAGGCGGTTGTGCAGGAGTACCGCGCAGAAGCCCTGGCGGGTATGGCGGCCATGGATCGGCAAATCGACGATCCCCTGGCCAAAGTGAAAGGATATGCCGACTTCTGGTCAGCGTGTATTAAGGATGGCACTTCGCCATTTTGCATCTGTGTAATGCTTGCCGTTGAGCTTCCCACCTTGCCTGCTGAAATAGCCGCCGAAGTCACCGGCCATTTCAGCGATCTCTCTGACTGGCTCGCCACCTTACTGAGGGCCGGCGAAGCCCGCGGCATTTTCCTGCTAAATGAAACGGCGGAAGCCGAAGCCCGGATGCTGATGGCGGGCATTCATGGCGCCATGCTGGCCGCACGCGCGTTCAATAATCCGGCGGTGTTTGATCAGATTGCCTCTCCGCTGATTAACAAGGTGGTCAACGTCGCCTGACGGTAGCCCGGTTTACCTGCCGGGCCGCTTTTATTTCAACTCGTCCCCTCCTCTTCCGTCCCCGGACGATCCTTTTACGAATTCACAGCCTCGCACAAAAACAGGTTGATCTTTTACCTACCTACTAGTAGGTTTTCTGACAGAGAGAAGCTCACGCCGATGCTTCGTTTGTTCAGCCTGCCGGGTTGAGAGGGTTAACATGTCCGATAATCATTACCATGTGCACCAGCAGCACTGGCTCCAGCACTATTATTTTATCCGCACCGCCTTCTCCGTTTTATGGGCGGTTGCCGTGTTTTCCGCGGGCCAGTCTTCACTTGTCTGGACATCGGTACTGCTCATCCTTTACCCCGCCTGGGATGCAATGGCTAATTATATGGATGCCCTTAAAAGCAGTGGATTCGGCCGCAGCCGGATGCAGACCGTCAATATTATCGTCAGTGCCCTCACCACACTGGCCGTAATGGTGAACATAGACAGCATGTATGAGGTGATCCGTATATTTGGTGGCTGGGCAATCCTGTCCGGTCTGCTGCAGCTGGGGGCGGCGGTACAGCGCTGGAAACATTATGGTGCGCAGTGGAGCATGATTTTAAGCGGCGCGCAGTCTGCACTGGCAGGCGCCTTCTTCCTAGTTCAGTCCCGGCTATCGGAACCCCCGTCGGTAAACACTATTGCGGGCTATGCGGCGTTTGGTGCCGTCTATTATTGTCTGTCCGCCGCGTCGCTAACGGTTCGAAAACAAAATGAGCTCACACAATGAAAATCACATCGCAGATAAACAGAAAGACGCTGGTGCGCCTCGCACTGGTAGGCCTGATCCCCCTGATACTGTGTTTATTATTTCTGTGGACTGGCGGCTGGCTTACGCCCGAACGGCTGACGTCGGATAAGCTCGTCAACGTGTTGGAACAGTCGGGTGGAATTCATGAAGGCTATCGCCGAAATCACGCGAAGGGCATGTGCGTGCTGGGCACCTTTGTCTCGAACGGCAATGCCAGCACGCTGTCGCGAGCTTTACTGTTCAGCAAAGGTGAAACCGCCGTAACAGGCCGATTTGCGATTGCCGGCGGTAACCCGGGGGCGCCGGATTATGCCGTTCCCGTCCGGAGCATGGCGCTGTCCTTTCAGCAGGCTAATGGTGAGCAGTGGCGTACCGGCATGAACGCCATGCCCTTTTTCCCCGTCAGCTCCGTTGAAGGTTTCTATGAGCTCCAGAAGGCCACCCTACCGGATACGGCCACCGGAAAACCGAATCCGGAGAAAATGGGGGCCTTTGTCATGAAGCATCCGGAGATAAAACCGTTTTTTGCCTGGGCCAAACAAACCGTTCCCTCTTCCAGCTGGGCCAGCGATCGCTTTAACAGTCTGAATGCGTTTCGCCTGATTGATAAGGCCGGCAATGCACACCTGGTACGGTGGAGTATGGTGCCGCATGCAGCGTTTACGCCTGTTACCGATCCCGATAAGCAGAACAAGGATTTTCTGCAACAGGATCTTCAGCGTCGTCTGGCGCAGGGCCCGCTGAAATGGGATCTGGTGTTCACGCTGGCTCAGGCGACGGATAACGGTAACGACGCCTCAAAAGCCTGGCCAGCCGACCGGAAGACGATGACGGCCGGCACGTTAGTCCTGACCAGTGCTGTCCCTCAGCAGCAGGGGCCCTGCAATGACATCAATTACGATCCGTTAATTTTGCCCGACGGCATCGCGGCATCTGATGATCCGATACTTAACGCGCGCTCATCGGCTTATGCCAAATCCTACAATCTGCGCACCCATGAACAGGCGCAACAGTCAGGAGAACATCTATGAAAAAGGTCGATTATTTTCATCCGGTCCTGCGCGTCCTGCACTGGCTGATGGCCACCGCGATCTTCATCATGTTGTTTATCGGTGTGGCGATGGTATCAACCGTTTCCTCCCTGCACAGCCTGCTGGTGTCGATCCACAAGCCACTGGGGGTGATGATCCTGCTCCTGGTCGTCGTTCGCGTGTGGGTACGCTTCACCACACCGGCCCCCGCTTTACCCGCCTCACTACCGGCCTGGCAGCGCGGGATGGCCCATCTTTCGCACTGGGCGCTCTATCTGATGATGCTGGCACAGCCGCTGACTGGCTGGGCCATGCTCTCAGCTGCCGGGTATCCCGTCACACTGGGTTACGGGATCGTCCTGCCCCCTATCATGGGCATGAATAATGACTGGTATGCGGTACTGCGGCCGCTTCACACCTGGGTTGCGCTGGCGCTGTTCGCGACCGTAATGCTTCATCTTGCAGCCGCGCTGCTTCATGCTTTTGTGCTGCGCGACGGCGTGTTCAGCAGTATGACAGGCATCCGCAAAAAATAGATTTACGTCGCGGCCGTCGCCGGATCGGCAAACATCGCATCGGCGATATCCAGCATGACCCGGAGTCTGTCCATGTGCCGGAGGTCGGAGTGATACCCCACCCAGATATCTTTGGACGGCGGGGGTTCCGGCATGCTGATGGGCTGCAATCCGGGGATGGCATCGCCAAGCGGGCGTGGCAGCACGGCAATGCCCATGCCCCGCTGACACATTTGTGCCTGGACGGCGCGGCTGGTGCTGGTGAACACCCGTCGTGACTGCGGAAACCTGTCGAGCAACCAGGCGACGTCAGAAAAGTGGGACTGCGCCGTGTTCATCAGAATCAGCCCCACGGCGGCCGGGTCGCGCTGCACGACATCGGCGATTTCCGGTACGCCGTACAGCGCATAGGGAATGCGCATCAGACGACGCTGAACAATATCCGGTTCGGTAAAAGGAACAATACGAAACGCGATATCGGCATCGCGGCGCGACAGATTGAGCAAGCGGTAGCTCGCGATGATTTCCGGTACAATCGCGGGATGACGTCGCGTCAGTTCGCTCAGAACAGGCGCAAGAACGTAGTTAGCAAACCACTCTGCGGAAGAGATCCGCAATAACCCTTCAAGGCGGTCGTGATTCCCGGCCAGACGACGCTCCATCGCCAGCGCGGAGTTTTCCACGGCCTCTGCCAGCTTCAGCACCCTGTCGCCAGCGTCGGTGAGCACCAGCCCCTCCTTTGTCCGGCGAAACAGGGCTTGCTGCGCCTCATCCTCCAGCGCCTTTATCCGGCGTCCGATCGTCGGATGGCTCACGCCGAGACTGCGGGCCGCCTCCCCGAAAGACCCCTTACGCATCACTGCCAGAAATACCCGCACGTCGCCCCATTCCATGCTGTCGCCTCGCCGTACAAAAATGAACATCCAATATACAAAAGTGTCAGTTCCCAAACAACTTTGTCGTCTTCACTATAGCGTTCTCAACCCAATCCGCCCCCGGCGGGAATTTCAGGAGGCCTGCGCCATGAAAAAATTACACGACAAAGTTGCCATCGTAACCGGTGGATCCAGCGGTATCGGAGCCGCCATTGCCCGACAGCTGGCGGCTGACGGCGCAAAAGTCATTGTCAATTACACCTCCGGCAATAGCCGTGCCGGTAAGGTTGTCGCCGACATAGAGGCCGCTGGCGGGCATGCCGTGGCGTTTGCGGCGGATGTCACTCGCCAGGCGGACGTCAGGGAACTGATCGCCTTTGCCATCGACCACTACGGACACCTGGACATTGTGGTGAACAACGCCGGTATCTACGAGTTCGCCCCGATAGAAGAAAGCACCGAAGCGCGCTACCGCAGGCAGTTTGACATCAATGTCCTGGGCCCACTGCTGGTGGCTGGCGCCGCCGCGCCGCATCTGACGAAAGGCAGCAGCATCATTAACATCAGTTCGTTCGTCACCCGCGTCTTTATCCCCGAGAGCGCCATCTACAGCGGCACCAAAGGCGCGATGGACGCCATCACCGGCGTGCTCGCGCGCGAGCTCGGGCCCCGGGGCATTCGCGTTAACGCCGTCAACCCGGGCCTAATCGAAACGGAAGGGAGTCACAGTGCGGGCGCGATGAACTCGGACTTCCAGACATGGAATGAAAAGCAGACGCCACTCGGCCGCATCGGGCAGGTGCAGGATGTTGCGCCGATCGTTGCCTTTCTCGCCTCCGAGGACGCGGGGTGGATCACCGGCGAGGTGATTGTGGCCGCTGGCGGCATGCGCTGACATTCTCTGCATGCCCCTCTGCCCAAACTGACCGAATACGTTCCTTACCCGGGACAGAACCGTTATCTGGAGTGTTCTATGTCGACACAACATCACACGCGCGCCGAGCCCCGTCGCTGGGCGATGTTTATCATCCTGCTGGTGGGCGCGTTTTTGCCCCCGCTCGATTTTTTTATCGTTAATGTGGCGCTACCTGCCATTCAGGGCGAGCTGGGCGCCTCTTCCTCCGCGCAACAGCTTGTCATTTCATCCTATGCTGCCGTCTACGCGGTCACGTTAATCACCGGCGGTCGACTGGGTGATATTTACGGCCGGGGGAAGATGTTCTTTCTTGGACTTATCGGTTTTGCTGCAGCATCGCTGTTGTGCGGCGTGGCCTGGTCACCGTGGGTGCTGATTGCCGGGCGCGTGTTACAGGGTGCCACCGCAGCCATTATGGCACCCCAGGCACTGGCCTCCGTACAGGCGATTTTTCCGGAAGCGGAAAAACCGCTGGCGCTGAGCCTCTATGGCGCCGTCTTTGGTCTGGCCTCCGTTATCGGGCAGATACTGGGTGGTATTCTGATTTCTGCGGATCTGTTTCATCTGGGCTGGCGTGCGATTTTTATCGTTAACCTGCCAGTGGCGCTGCTGGTCATTCTCTTCGGTCTGCCGCTGCTGAAAGAGACGCGGGCGCAGTCTGCACAGCGACTGGATCCCGGCGGCATGCTGCTGGCCACCGTCACCCTTAGCGCGCTGATTGTGCCATTAATTGAAGGCCGTGAAGCGGGATGGCCTTGGTGGACATGGGGATCATTTCTTGCGTTCCCGCTGCTGGTGCTGGGGCTATGGCGTTATGAACGTCGCCTCAGCCAGAACGGTGGTTCGCCGCTGCTCGATCCGACCGTCTTACGCGCGCCGGGACTGGGTCAGGGTCTGGCGATCGTACTGCTGTTTTATTCCATCGGTGCCTTTTTTCTGTTGTTTTCTGTTTATCTTCAGGATGCGTTGCATTTAAACGCCCTGACCGCAGGCCTGATTTTTCTGCCCTTTGGCATCGGCTTCCTGGTTGGGCCGTTGCTGACACCTTACTTCAGGCGGTTTGCCGGAAATTACCTGAGCGCAATCGGAATGGGATGTGAGACGGCGGGTCTGGCGGGCCTTGCCGGGCTGATTGCCAGCACGCTGACGGGCACTCCTCCGGCTACGCTGCCGCTCGCGGCACTCCTTTTTATCACCGGCCTGGGTCAGGGGCTGGCGATGCCAACGCTGGTGAGGATGGTGACCGGCCGCGTAGCGCCCGCTTTTTCAGGCATGATTGCCGGCGTGACCAGCTCGACGCTGCAAATCAGCACTGCGCTGAGCGTCGCCGTCATCGGCGGCATTTTTTACAGCATGCTGGGGGGCGATAAAAGCGGCGCAACGATCACGCATGCCTTTATTGTCTCGCTGCTGACAATGGCGGTATGCCTCGCGGCTGGTGCCGGACTGAGTATCCGGCTTATCCGGCGCGCCTCCGGAATAATTTCTGCTGCGGCCCGCCTTTCCATCAAGTAACGTAACGGGCGGCTGGCCGACGTGGTCTGCACGACATGGCTCATGTGCTTCCCCGGGTATGAGATGTGGCCGTTGCCTTTTTCCCGTGCTCATCCATTTGAGAAAAAAATATGAAAAAATCGATCGTTCCAGAAGCCTTTCAGCATTATTACGATGACTGGCACTTCTCTCCTGTCATCGATGCCGATGGCACCGTGTATCTTTCGGGCATTACGGCAGCCCGGAAGGACAACCCATCAGCAAGGATCCTGAAGAACAGTTTCACGATGCGTTTTACAAGCTGGGTGTGTACCTGACTGCCGCAGGCTTAGGCTATGACAATATTCTTGAGATGACCACGTTTCATATTGACCTTAAAACACATATTGACGTTTTTTCTCAGGTAAAAGATGCGTATATCAAGGCGCCCTACCCGGCATGGTCTGCCATAGGCGTATCGGCATTCATCCCGGAAAATGCCCTTGTGGAGATGCGGGTTGTGGCCAAAAGGTAGTCTTTACCACATGTCTCAACAGGATTATAACGTCCCCTACCGATAAAGAGCGGCCGCCCTGCAGGCAGTCAGGCCCGCTGCATCTGCATATCAGTTAGCTTCGTGTCAAATCACTGAGTACACCCTTGGGTACATGACAATAGTGAGTTTTGATGCTTCGTTATGATCGCACCTGATAACAAAAAAGCCCGGCATAATGCGGGCTTTGGGGTTTTCTAAAAGCAGCTGATTTTTACTGAATCGTCATTTGCTTTTCTTGATGTGCTTCATCAGACGCTTACGTTTACGCATCTGGGTTGGCGTCAGGGTGTTACGCTTATTCGCATACGGGTTTTCCCCTTCTTTGAACTGAATACGAATCGGCGATCCCATTACGTCCAGCGATTTGCGGAAGTAGTTCATCAAGTAGCGCTTGTAGGAATCAGGCAGGTCTTTCACCTGATTACCGTGAATCACCACAATCGGCGGGTTATAACCACCGGCGTGGGCATATTTCAGCTTCACACGACGACCGCGTACCAGCGGCGGTTGGTGATCTTCAACAGCCATCGTCATGATGCGCGTCAGCATAGAGGTCCCCACACGACGGGTGGAGCTGTCATACGCTTCACGTACTGATTCAAACAAGTTACCAACACCACTGCCGTGCAAGGCAGAGATAAAGTGCACACGAGCAAAATCGATAAAGCCCAGACGGAAGTCCAGCGTTTCTTTCACCTGCTCTTTCACTTCCTGACTCAGGCCATCCCACTTATTCACCACAATGACAAGTGAGCGCCCACTATTGAGAATAAAGCCCAGCAGCGAGAGATCCTGATCGGAAATACCTTCGCGCGCATCAATCACTAACATCACCACGTTGGCGTCTTCAATGGCCTGCAACGTTTTGATTACGGAGAATTTCTCTACAGCATCGGTGATTTTGCCGCGTTTACGTACGCCAGCGGTGTCAATGAGCACATACTCACGTCCATCGCGTTCCATTGGGATGTAGATGCTGTCACGCGTCGTGCCAGGCATGTCGTAAACAACAACGCGCTCTTCACCAAGAATACGGTTAGTGAGTGTAGACTTACCTACGTTCGGACGCCCCACAATCGCCAGTTTGATCGGCAGACTTTGCGGGTCGAAGTCGTCTTCCTCTTCTTCTTCGCCGTTCTCTTCCGCTTCAAATTGCGCCCAGTATTCAGCGTCTTCGTCGACTTCCTCTTGCGGTGCGAGATCTTCCATCCACGGCAGCAGCACATGCTCCAGCAGACTTAATACGCCACGACCGTGAGACGCGGCGATCGGGTAGATTTCACCTAAACCAAGCGAGTAGAAATCAACCACTGCCTGATCGGGATCCAGACCGTCAGTTTTGTTTGCCACCAGGAAGGTCGGTTTTTCACGGGAGCGCAGATGTTTGGCAATCGCTTCATCTGCCGGCATCAGGCCCGCGCGCGCATCCACCATAAACAGTACGACGTCCGCTTCTTCAATCGCCAGCAGCGACTGTTCCGCCATGCGGGTTTCTACACCGTCTTCTGTGCCATCAATCCCGCCGGTATCAATACAGATAAACTCACGGCCTTCAATTTCCGCACGACCGTACTTACGGTCACGAGTCAGACCCGGGAAATCCGCAACCAGCGCATCTCGGGTGCGAGTTAGACGGTTAAATAACGTGGATTTTCCTACGTTAGGGCGCCCGACAAGCGCGACCACAGGTACCATGTTTAAAGCCTCATTTTTATAAATCATCAGACAACGCACGCTATATTCGCGTCGTTGTTAAAAACAGGAAAACGGCCCCTGTCCAGGAGCCGTTTTCAAAGTGAACGACAGAGACGATTAACGTGTAATAGAGTACACGGTTCCGTCTTTTGCCTGGATCAGCAGTTTGCCGTCAGCGGCAACCGGTTCAGTCTGGAAACCGGAACTATCAACTTTTTGCTGGGCAACGAAACGACCATCTTCGACGTTAATCCAGTGCAGATAACCTTCACTGTCACCGACCACCAGGTTGCCATTATACAGCACCGGAGAAGTCAGCAGGCGATGCAGCAGATCGCTTTGTGTCCACAGCGTAACGCCGCCATCAATGGTCAACGCCATCACCCGGTCATTTTGATCGACCAGATAGATGCGATTGCCGTCGACGATGAAATCATTCACCGAACCCAGTTCGCGTTTCCACATAATCTGACCACTGCGCAGATCAAGCGCCGTCAGGTTACCATTATAGGCCAGCGCGAAAACAACGCCGTTAACAACGACGGGAGTCGTGTCAACATCGCTCAGACGGTCAATTTCGGTAGAACCGGTCGCCTGGGAAATACGCTGCTGCCAAATCATCTGGCCCTGTTCCATCAGCACTGCGCTGACGCGACCATTATCGCCCCCCACGACGGCCGCACCAAAAGCCGTTGCCGGCGCAGACTCGCCACGCAAAGAGAGCGAAGGCATATCGAGGTTAACTGTCCATTTGACAGCGCCGTCAGCTTCGTTCAGCGCTTGTAACTGACCGTTACTGGTGTGGATTAACACCAGACCGTCGCTGACCACCGGGCGCGAAAGTGCTTCACCCGCGACTTTAGTTTGCCATGCCACAGTACCATCGCTGGTATTCAGCGCGTAAACCTGCGCCTTTTCGCTGCCAATGTAGACATGCCCACCAGACACGGTCACACCGCCAGAAAGTAATGCAGGCTCTTTAGAGAACCAGCCATCTTTCTCGGCCAGGCTGACAGACCAGATTTCTTTGCCATCATCCGCATTCAGCGCTTTTACTAAACCAGCGCGGTCCGCTGCATAGACAACGTTGTCCGCCAGTGCCGGATGAAGATTGGAATAGAAGTTGCCAATGCCGCTACCAACGGAAGTGCTCCACGCCGTGGTCGGCGTAAACTGGTTTTCAACGGTTGGCAATGGGGACATCTTTACCACATCTTCTTCGCTGTTAAACAGCGAACAGCCGCTTAAAAGGGTAACGGAAAGCAGTCCTGGCAGCAGTAATTTACGCAATTGCATCGGGTCCCTCTCAGATGGACAAATTATTAATTTTCATCTGCATCATTTCGCTCAGTGCCGGAGTAACATCGCTTTTCACGCCTGCTTCCCATGCACTACGCGCACCTTGCTTATCACCTTTGCTCAGCAATGCTTCACCACGCAGGTCGGCAACAATGGCAGCCCACCCTTCACCTTTGATGGTATCAAGGGTTTTCAGCGCGGCATCAGCCTGCTTGAGCTGTACCTGAACGCGAGCAAGACGCAGATTTATCACGGCTTTGAGATTTTCATCGCTCGTGTCTGCCAGCCCCTGTTGTAACTGGGCGGCAGCTTTCTCTAGTTCATTTTTGTCAACAAATTGCTGCGCAAGTTCCAAAGAAGCCAGCGCACCATAAGTATTTTTATTTTCAGCAGCAAATTTTTCCGCCGCCGGGATGCTATCCGGTTTGCCTTCGCTCACTGCGGTAACCGCATTTTGATAGGCAAGAGAAGCGGAGCGTGCAGAATCAACCTGATGGCTGTTCCAGTAGCGCCAGCCAATCAGTGCGCCAACGCCCAAAATCACCCCAACAGCCAGTGCTTTGCCATTTTCAGCAAAAAAGCGTTTAACCGCTTCTACCTGGTCGTTTTCGTTCTCGTAAATTTCCACGCTGTCCTTCTCCTTCCTTAACCCAGTAACGTGCGCAAATGCGCGGCTACGCTATCCTGCGCAACTGCCGTTTGCTCACCAGAGCGCAAATCCTTCACTACTGCTGTGCCGTTAGCCACTTCAGACTCACCCAGCACCACAGCAACGCGGGCACCCCATTTATCAGCACGGGCAAACTGTTTCTTAAAGTTGCCGCCGCCGTGGTTGGTCATCAATTTCACGCCCGGTAATTCATCACGCAGACGCTCAGCTAATGCCATAGCCGCAGATTGTGTATCAGCACCTGAAGCCACCAGGTATATATCGACAACAGGATCGGCTTTAAATTCCGGATTAACGGCCTGTACTAACAATACAAGACGTTCGAGGCCCATCGCAAAACCGACAGCCGGTGTTGCACGACCGCCCAGTTGTTCCACAAGACCGTCATAACGACCGCCTGCACACACGGTGCCCTGGGAGCCGAGACTGTTAGTCACCCACTCGAAAACGGTACGGTTGTAGTAATCCAGACCACGCACCAGACGCTGGTTTACGGTGTAAGCGATCCCCGCGCTCTCCAGCAGTTTGCACAGACCGGCAAAATGCTCACGAGATTCCTCGTCCAGATAGTCACCTAATGCCGGAGCGTCGTTGAGAAGCGCCTGCACTTCCGGATTTTTTGAATCCAGCACGCGCAGCGGGTTAGTGTACATGCGGCGTTTGCAGTCTTCGTCCAGCTTTTCTTTATGCTGCTCAAGGAATGCCACCAGCGCATCGCGGTAATTGGCGCGTGCTTCCAGCGAACCGATAGAGTTCAGCTCAAGAGTTACGTGCTCGGAAATACCCAGCGCGCGCCACCAGCGGGCAGTGAGCATAATCAGTTCAGCGTCGATATCCGGACCTTGCAGACCGAAAACTTCGCAGCCCAACTGATGGAACTGACGATAACGCCCTTTCTGCGGACGCTCGTGACGGAACATCGGCCCGATATACCACAGACGCTGTTCCTGATTGTACAGAAGACCATGCTCGATGCCGGCGCGTACACAGCCCGCCGTCCCTTCAGGGCGCAGAGTCAGGCTGTCGCCATTGCGATCCTCAAAGGTGTACATCTCTTTTTCAACCACGTCGGTGACTTCACCAATCGCACGTTTGAATAGCGGGGTCTGCTCTACAATCGGCAAGCGGATTTCACTGTAACCGTAGCTGCCGAGCACGTTTTTCAGTGTGCCTTCAATGCGCTGCCAGATGGCCGTTTCGCCAGGCAGGTAATCGTTCATGCCGCGAATGGCTTGAATGTTTTTTGCCACGTTTATTCTCTTTCTGAATATAAAAATGAACCCTCAACGCTTCCCTCAATGTTTCGGGAGCCATGCGGGTTCAATCATACACGGGAAGCGAGGCGCTTCCCATCACGTTATTATTTTTCAACCTGCTGAACGTCAATTCGACGCGCTTCGTCCAGCTGACTGGCTTTCGCACGAATGCGTGCTTCCAGCTGGTCGATCATATCGTTGTTGTCCAGACGGTCTTTGCGCACGCCATCTTCATAGAGGCCGCTTTTCTTGTTGCCGCCGGTGACGCCGAGTGTAGAAACCAGCGCCTCACCTGGGCCATTCACCACGCAGCCGATAATCGAAACGTCCATCGGAGTGATGATATCTTCCAGGCGTTGCTCCAGCGCGTTAACCGTACCGATAACATCAAATTCCTGACGCGAACAGGTCGGGCAGGCGATGAAGTTGATCCCTCGCGAACGGATACGCAGCGATTTCAAAATATCGAAACCGACTTTGATCTCTTCGACCGGATCGGCCGCCAGCGATACGCGCAGCGTGTCGCCGATGCCTTCAGACAGCAGCAGACCTAAACCAATGGCGGATTTTACTGCCCCGCTGCGCGCACCACCGGCTTCGGTGATCCCCAGATGCAACGGCTGATCGATCTGTTTTGCCAGCAAACGATAAGACTCAACAGCGAGGAAGACGTCAGACGCTTTCACGCTGACTTTGAACTGATCGAAGTTCAGGCGATCGAGATGATCAACATGACGCATGGCAGATTCCAGCAACGCCTGCGGCGTCGGTTCGCCATACTTTTCTTGCAGATTTTTTTCCAGCGATCCGGCGTTAACGCCAATACGGATCGGAATGTTTTTATCGCGCGCACAGTCAACCACCATGCGAATACGCTCTTCATTACCGATATTGCCAGGGTTAATACGCAGACAATCGACGCCGTATTCCGCTACTTTCAGCGCAATGCGATAGTCGAAGTGGATGTCAGCCACCAGCGGCACGTTAACCTGCTGTTTGATGAGTTTGAACGCTTCTGCCGCGTCCATCGTCGGTACGGATACACGGACGATATCAGCGCCAACGCGTTCCAGCGCCTTGATTTGATTGACCGTTGCTTCGACGTCTGTCGTACGCGTATTGGTCATGGACTGTACGGCGATGGGAGCACCATCGCCAATCGGCACATTCCCAACGTAAATACGTGTTGATTTTCTACGTTGAATTGGAGCCTGGTTATGCATGAAAAATCTCCCGCGTTACCCGTCTGTTACTGCGCCGGTGATTGTTCGGCATTGAGGGTCAGACGCGCAACCTGGTTAGTTCTGATAAAACGACTCAGATCGACAGGTTTCCCTTGATACTGGATCTGTACTGCGGCTGGCGCACCAATTTTCAGTTTGTACGGTGCCTGGCCGGTTAAGTTCAAATTACCGTCTTTACGCTGCATACCGCTAAACAATTTTTTACCGGTAGCATCAGTGACCTCCAGCCAGCAATCGGCAGTAAAGTTCATCACCAGCGCATTCGGATCAGCCACCGGCGTGGTCACGCCAGCCTGATCGGTTGGCAACGGCGCAGCACCATCTGGCGTTGTTGCTGCCGTTGGTGCCGGGGTCGCGGCGGTATCAACATTTGCCTGCGAAGGCGAAACAACCGCATTCTGTTGCGGATCAACAGCTGGTGCTGGCGCAGTTACGGCAGGTGTTTGCGTGTTGGTTGCGGTAGTATCCACAGACGCTGGCGGCGTGGACGTTGTAGCCGGGTCTGTAGTTGTCGACGTATTTAATGGAACACTCTGCCCCTGCTCGCTATTACTGCTCAGTTCCGCCGAAGATTGATCGGCCATAGTGGTGATCTCTTCCTGCTGAGCTTTGTGGTCTTGCCACCACCAGGCACCGCTCAGGCCGATAACCACAAACAACACCAGCCAAGTGAAGGTCATCAGCCAGCCGTCGCGTTTTTTGCGGCGTTTACCGAGGGAAAAACTCTGCATCGGCGCAACTTTTGCAGCCCGAAGTGGAGCCTGCTTTTCCAGCCCTGGCAGCAGTTCTTCTTCTGGAATATGTACCAGACGCGCATAAGAGCGGATATATCCGCGCAGGAATGTTGAAGCAAGATCGGCGGGTGCCTTATCTTCTTCAATGTCGCGTACCGTGGAAACCTTCAGGCAAAGTCGCTCGGCAACGGCCTGCTGACTAAGTCCTAGTTGTTCGCGAGCATTACGCAGGCGAGCGCCGGTAGTAAGTGCTTCATTTTGGTCGTGCGTGGCTTCAGTATTCATTCGCTGCAGGTACGTTTAAATGAGAATTGAGATGCCGGTGAACCATCATGCTCACCCACACCGCGAAACATCCGTTAAGTTAACCGTTATCATACAGTATAAGACCGTCTGTGTGCTCGTGACAAAGCCCACATTCACTAAGGCTAACTTACTGTTGCATCGTTACATACTGCCTTAAAGTCAGCAAAAACGCACCGTTAATATTGACCAGACAATTGCAACTTAATACTTCATTCATAAAACATTACGCCACGGTACATAAAGTAACCGTGGCGTAATGGCTATCAGACCGCTTTAATGTCGATGGCTTCACCCTGCATCCGTTTACGCAGGGTACGTTTCGTACGGTCGATAACATCGCCCGCCAACTGACCACAGGCAGCATCGATATCATCACCACGAGTTTTACGCACAATAGTGGTGAAACCGTAGCTCATCAGCACTTTTGAGAAACGGTCGATACGGCTGTTCGAGCTGCGTCCATACGGCGCACCCGGGAACGGGTTCCACGGGATCAGGTTGATCTTACACGGCGTATCTTTCAGCAGTTCCGCCAGTTGGTGCGCGTGTTCAGTGCCGTCGTTAACGTGGTCAAGCATCACGTATTCAATAGTGACTCGGCCCTGATTGGCGTTGGATTTCTCCAGATAACGGCGCACCGCAGCAAGGAACGTTTCGATATTGTACTTTTTGTTGATCGGCACAATTTCGTCACGAATTTCGTCGTTCGGCGCGTGCAGGGAAATTGCCAGTGCAACGTCGATCATATCGCCCAGTTTATCCAGCGCCGGAACTACACCGGAAGTGGAAAGCGTGACGCGACGTTTAGACAGGCCAAAACCGAAATCATCAAGCATGATTTCCATCGCCGGAACGACGTTGTTCAGGTTGAGCAGCGGCTCGCCCATGCCCATCATCACTACGTTAGTGATCGGACGCTGACCGGTGACTTTTGCTGCGCCGACGATTTTCGCCGCACGCCACACCTGGCCGATAATTTCCGACACCCGCAGGTTGCGGTTAAAGCCCTGCTGGGCGGTGGAACAGAATTTACACTCCAGCGCACACCCCACCTGCGAAGAGACGCAGAGCGTGGCACGGTCGTCTTCCGGGATATACACCGTTTCGACGCGCTGATCGCCAACGGCGATCGCCCATTTAATGGTGCCGTCAGATGAACGCTGTTCTTCAACCACTTCCGGTGCGCGGATTTCCGCCACCTCTTTCAGTTTGCCGCGCAACACTTTGTTGATGTCGGTCATCTCATCAAAGTTGTCGCAGCAATAGTGATACATCCACTTCATCACCTGATCGGCGCGGAAGGGTTTTTCACCTAAATCTTTAAAAAACTCCCGCATCTGCTGACGGTTGAGATCCAGCAGGTTGATTTTTCCATCTTTCGTGGTGACGTTTTCAGGTGTGACTAATTGTTCAGACATATGCTATTCCGGCCTCGTTATTACACGTTATGGCCCCTGGAGGGTTGAAAAAAGAAACGCCCCGGTGAGCGGCTGCTCGTCCGGGGGCGCTGCATTGTACAAATTCTGGCGCACGGATGCCACGTTTGCACGCGGCATTTACGAAATTATTAACGGGTGCGCGGGCACACTTCGCCTTCGCCAAAGAAATAAGCGATTTCGCGAGCGGCAGATTCGACGGAATCAGAACCGTGGGTACCGTTTTCGGTCAGGCTGTCAGCGTAATCAGCGCGCAGAGTACCAGCCAGTGCGTTTGCCGGATTGGTCGCGCCCAGCAGATCGCGGTGACGCTGAACGGCGTTTTCACCTTCCAGCACGGAAACCACGATCGGGCCAGAGGTCATGAATTCAACCAGACCATCAAAGAACGGTTTTCCATCGTGTTCAGCATAAAAGCCACGTGCCTGTTCAACGGTCAGGTGCAGCATTTTGGTGCCAACAATTTTGAACCCTGCAGCTTCAAAGCGCGCAAAGATATTACCAATGACGTTTTTTGCTACCGCGTTCGGTTTGATGATGGAAAAAGTACGTTCAATAGCCATTTTTACCTCTGTAAATTGTTCTGTTGTTGTCTGTACCAGCGTACGAGATGGCGCGGATTATAATGAGCAACAGGGCCGTTGACTATTGATGAAGGTAACATTTTTTTAAAATAAAATGAGTTTTAGCAACAGCTCACATCTGAAAGCTGTTTTCAGGTCACTGCAGCGTAAAATTCACCGTCGCGACCTGCCCGGTCTCATCCATAACGAGTAACTGATAATCGCCCGGTTTATCAAGCTGTAATGTGTAAACTCTTCCCTTCACGCCCAGCGGCTCACCGTTCAAAAACCACCAGCGCTCACCGCTGTTGCCGGTCGCCTGAAGCGGCAGCGAAACGCGGGATTCCCCCGGTAGACGTTTGATAACGGCCCCTTCGCGCACGCCGGTCAGAATGAGTGGCGCAGGTGCGTCCTGCGAGAGTGGAGGACAGGTTGTGGATGAAGGGGGAACCCGTACCGCACGACGCTCGGTTGCTGGTAACCACGGCTCCAGCGGCAGCGGCCAGACATCCAGGACTTTTTCAGTAGCATCCGGGCAATCTGCGGCCACGCGTTTGCCCGTTTTATCCAGCCAGACCGGGAAACGAATGCCGCGTATGCCTTCCTGTTCGGGCAAGAGCAGCGTGGGCGGTTCGCTGCCTTCGAGCAGCCAGGTCGACAAGCGACGTCGACAGTTTTCACTGCCTTCCGGCAGCGACTGGCCACCCGGCCAGCAGCTCACGCCCTGCCCGACGCTTGCCGGACGCGGATCGCGTGGCAGGCGGGCTTCGTCTATCGTTGAGCGCGACTGAAGCAGGTTATTGACCTGGTTTAATAGCGGAACCGCGCTGGCAAACCCAAACTGTCCCGCCACGGGCGTGCCGTCCGGACGTCCGGTCCATATGCCTATCACATAACGGGCATTCAGACCGATGGCCCAGGCATCACGGTAGCCGTAGCTGGTGCCGGTTTTCCACGCCAGCGGCGCAACCTGCGGTAGCGCATTATCCGGCAGCGGTTGCGCTTCATTGGCCAGAATACGGCGAATAATCCACGCCGAGCCTGATGATAACAGTGGACGTTCAGTCAGCGGATCGCCCGGCTGCAGGCGCAGCCTACCCGCCTTACCGTGTCGGGCAAAGGCGCTGTAGGCAGCGGCGATATCGGCCAGCCGCGCGCCTGCTCCACCGAGGATCAGAGACAGATTCGGCTGCGCCCCCGCTGGCAGGATCAGCGGCAAGCCTGCGTTGCTCAGCATCCCGGCAAACCGTTTTGGTCCGTAAGCTTCCAGCACCTGAACGGCAGGCAGGTTGAGGGAGCGTACCAGCGCTTCACTCATGCTGACCGGTCCATGGAACCCGCTGTCAAAATTCCCGGGACGATAATCACCGGTTTTTCTCGGAACGTCCTGAAGCAGCGAGGCGGGATGGATCAGGCCATCATCCAGCGCCATGCCGTAGATAAAGGGTTTTAACACCGATCCCGGGGATCGGATCGCATTGACCATATCCACATGGCTAAAACGCGTGTCATCGTTAATATCCACCGATCCCACCCAGCCGCGCACTTTCATATCGGTATGATCGACCACGATCATCGCCAGCGAGCTGCGTGCCGGCAGGCGGGATTTCCAGTTCATCGCCAGCTCTTCCAGCTGCCGCTGCAGTCCGGCATCCAGCGTGGTGACTATTTTCGTATCGCGGCTTTTGCCGAGCATCATCCGTGCAAAGAGCGGCGCAAGCTGCGGCATCTGCCGGGGCGCCAGCCATACCGATTCTTCACGGGACTCCTTGACCTGCTTTGCGGACCAGACCCCCTGCGTCGCCATGCGGTCGAGCACTTTATTGCGCGCCGCTTCGGCCCGCTCTGGCCAGCGGTCCGGACGTAAGCGGCTCGGTGCCTGCGGCAGCACCGCCAGCAGCGCCGCTTCGGAATAGCTGAGCTACGACGGCGGCTTGCCGAGATAGGTCCAGCTTGCCGCCCCGACGCCCTGCAGCGTACCGCCAAAGGGGGCGCGGTTGAGATAGAGCGTCAGGATGTCGCGTTTAGAGAGGTGCCACTCCAGCTGCATGGCGCGCCAGAGCTGACGAACTTTGCCGCCAAAGGTGCGCGGGTGCGGGTCCAGCAGGCGTGCCACCTGCATGGTGAGCGTACTGCCGCCAGAGACGACTTTGCCAGAACTGAGATCCTGCCAGGCGGCGCGCAGAACAGAGAGCGGGTTTACGCCAGGATGATCCCAGAACCAGCGATCTTCGTACTGAATCAGCGCCTCAAGATAACGCGGAGAGACCTCTTCGATCGTCACCGGATAGCGCCAGATCCCGTCACTATCGGCAAAGCGCCACAGCGGCGTGCCCTTCTCATCCACCACCACCCGGGCGGGGTTAACCTCTTTCAGAGGCAGCGGCCACAGACGGTCGGCGACGACAATCAGCCCCCATAAAACAAGAAGCGCTCCCGCCAGCCATAGCCAGCGGGAGCGTGACGGACGTGCCATTCGCATATTATGGGACAACAATCAGCGGGCCGCTGGCCGCCCCCGTTGCCCGCCACTGTGGAACGTACATCGACTCCACCATCGGCACCGGCACCTGGTAGGTTCCCGGCGTCACGGCGCGTGCCAGATAAACCAGCGTGACCGGCTGACCTTCATTTACCGGCACGGCCACCACAAAGCGGTCGTCGCGGAATTCCATATGCTGAATGTCCGCCTGCTGCATCTGGCTGAGCAGGTTCTGTACCTCACTGCCGCTGTCCTGCAGGCTGGCGCTGCTGCTTGCCAGGTTCTGGTTTTCCAGCTCCAGACCCGCAGGAAGGAGATCCACCACCAGCGCATCCGGCACGTTCTGGCTGGCTTTAACTTCCAGCCACACCAGCACCAGCTCGCCGCTCTTCAGGGAAGAGAGTGATTTACTGCTGCCGTCGGTTGCCAGGATATGACGTTCAACCTGCAGCACGTTCGAGCTCGGCTGAGGGGCATATTCCGGATAACCGGTGCTGTCCAGGCGTACCCACAGCGGTGTCGTTCCGGTATTGGTGACCTGAAGCGCGCCAAGCTGGTCGCCGCTCACGTTTTGCACCAGTGACTTATCGCCGCCTGATGCGGTCTCAGACAGAGACGTTTTCGCCTGCCACGTTCCGGACAAGGTTTGCAGCGAACGACCGGCCAGGAACAGCGCATTGCTCTCCTGCGTTGACAGCCAGCGCTGGCTGAAGGCCTGTTCAGACAGGGCATTCAGCAGCGTATTTTGTGCATCCGGCAGGAGCTTGTACTCTTCCAGAAGAGAGAGCATCAGCGCGTTATCGCGAAGCTGGCTGCCGTAATCGGCCATCCAGGTTTTGCTATCGTTGCGCGGCGTTTTAAGTGCCAGGTCCAGCGCCTGCTGGCTGCGCGGGGCATCGCCCATCAGTTTGAGCGCCATGCCCAGCTGCATCAGCGGCAGCCCGGAAGCCGCCTGAGCGTGGCGATCCCAGATTTCACGCAGCGCGCCCAGCGGCGCTTTTTGCTGACGTGCCAGCACCAGAGCGGCATAGGCCTGCACGGCAAATTTACTGGCCTGAGTATCGTCGCTGTAGCGAATGGACATCATGCCCGGATCCTGCAGATAGCGCAGCAGGCGGCTATTGGCGTTATTCACTGCGTCGGCAGGCACGCTGTAACCCTGCTCGCCCGCTCGCACCAGGAAGTCGGTCACGTAGGCCGTCAGCCAGTACTCTTCCGGACCGTTTTTATCCCACAGCGCGAACCCACCGTCTTCACGCTGCATCTGCAACAGACGGGAGATGCCAATATCAATCGCTGCACGGCGCTTGTCATCGGTGTCGCCCTTGATGCCAAGTGCAGTAAGCTGCGCCGCGTTGGTGTAGAGCGACGGGAACAGGCCGCTGGCGGTCTGTTCCAGGCAGCCATATGGATAGGCCTGCAGTTCGCGAATATAGCGCGCCAGGTTAAGCGGTGGTTTACCGCTCAGCAGCAGCTGTCCCTGCAGGGTAGCAGGAGAGAAACCGTTGCTGTGCTGCGCCGGTGCGGTCCAGGACTCACCGGGGTTCAGCATGGCACCAGTATTGACCGTCTGCGCCGGGAACGCCGGACGCACGCCGATTTTCCAGCTCTTCTGCTGCGGTGCGAAAGTCTCGCCCGGAAGCTGCAGACCGGTTATCTGCGCGGTTATTTCACCATCACCATAACCGTCCAGTGCGCGCACCGGAATAAACAGCGTATTGCGCGCGCCCGGTGGCAGCTGAACCGGCTGAGGCTGTGCGCCTTCCAGCGCCAGTTTGCCGTTAGAGGACAGGGCGACGTTGAGCGTTTGAGGCTGGTCGGTCAGGTTGGTGATATCCAGCGTCAGCCGCGAGGTGTCCCCGCTTGCCAGGAAGCGCGGGGTATTAAGCTCGGTAATTACCGGAGCGGCCACCACGACCTTGCTTTCACTGCTGCCGAAATCGTCCTCCGTCCAGGCCTGCGCCATCAGACGCAGCTCGCCGTTGAAATCACCAATCGGCAGCGTAATCGAGCCTTCCCCGTTGGCATCCAGCGTAACCGGCTGCGCCTGCTGGGCAATGATGGTGACGTGGTTCACCGGCGGTTTGCCGCCGCGCTTCAGTTCATCTCCATCGCCACCAAAGCGCAGCGCGGCCAGACGGCCCTGCCCTTCAATGACCTGGCCGTAAATATCGTAGATATCCGCGCCGTAGCGCTTCTGGCCGAAGAAAGCCTGCCACGGATCCGGCGTGACGTAATCGGTAATGTTCAGCACGCCGCTGTCCACCGCCGAGATCAGCACATTCACTTTCTGCGGAACCGCCCCCTTTTTCACGCTGGCTTTCACCTTCACAGAGAGCGTCTGGTTTGGTCGCATTTTCTGCGGGCTATCGAGCGCAATGTTCAGACGGCGGTTTTCGTCGCCCATCGGCAGATGCAACAGGCCGACCGCGCGTTTAGGCGTGGCGGATTTGGATTTATCCCCGGGACGTACCACCAGCGTACTCAGGTAGAGATCGTGACGCTTCCAGGCTTTGTCGACCGGGATAGCGAGATCCAGCCCGTTTGCCGGTACGTCGATCTCTTTCCACCACAGCGGCCCTTCGCTGGACTCGATCATCGCATAGCCCTTGCCTGCGGCTGGCGCGGCAATGTGCAGGTTGATGGTATCGCCTGGCTGATAGGCTGGCTTATCCAGTTTCAGCGTCACGCGGTCAGGCCGCGCGGCTCCTGTGCCGTCGCTGTTATCCTGCCAGCTATACCCTGCCCAGAAGCGTACGCTGCTGACCATCTCATCAGGTGCTTTCACCTCGAGACGATAAGAGCCCCACTCCACCGGGAAGGTGACTTTACCCGTCTCGTCGGCCTTGAGAGTTAACTCCTGCTCGCCTTCAACCAGGTCTTTCTGATCGAACTGAGACTGCCAGCCCTCGCTCTCAGACCAGTTCCAGAAGTAGTCACGGCGCTCGCGGATCAGGCGAACCTGCAAACCGGACACCGCTTTTTTCGCGCCGCTGGCATCGGCGTAAACGATATCGAAGCTGGCGTTGCCGTTCTCATCAACAATCGGCTGGTTGACGGTGGTATCGGTGCGGTAATCGTAAACCGCCTTGCTGGCGAACTGAGGACGGATACCCGGCAATTCCGCTGCGGGCCAGATGGCCTGCTCAGCACGACGCGTCACTGGGCGACCGCCCGACTCCAGCAGGCTGGCCTGCAGGATAAGCTGCAGCGGAGAGTGCACCTCTTTCCACTGGCTTTCGGTAGAAACCTGCCCACGTCCCTGCTCATCCAGCGTAAGCTGCACTTCATCCAGGCTGCGGCTCAGGTTCTCCTCGGCGATATCGCCAAACTGGAAGCCCGGCAGCGCGGCCACCGCGTCACGCAGCGGACGCATGAAGAGCTGGCCCTGCAGAGAATTACCGTTGGCCGGTGCGCCATACAGGTAATAGCCCACCACGTTAAAGTCGACGTTATCCTGCGGTGAAACCGGGGCTTTTTGCCCGGTCAGGTTGAGGGCCATACGCTCTGGCATGAAGTCTTCAACGTGGAAGTCCCACAGGCGCTGCAGGTTATCGCCCGTGTTGGCGCGGATATGCCACATACCGGTCTGCGCCCCGCTGTCCAGCGGATAGTTAAAGCGATAGAGTCCGTTCTCTGGCTTGACGACAATCGTACGCGCGACCTGTCCATCCGGACGCAGCACGTCAAGCTTCACGGGCTGATCCGGAAGTGGCTTACCGTCACTGTCGCGCAGCAGACCGTTGAGGATCACCGTTTCACCTGGGCGGTAGAGATCGCGTGGGCCAAACATAAAGAATTGCTTGCTGTAGCCGGGGCTACCGGCAATATCGAACTCCGCCAGATCCAGCGCCGGAAGCTTAAGGTCAAGCAGCGTGGTCTGACCGTCTTTGCTGGCCAGGATCAACGCG
Organism: Enterobacter hormaechei; assembly: GCA_041890495.1. Lineage (GTDB taxonomy): Bacteria > Pseudomonadota > Gammaproteobacteria > Enterobacterales > Enterobacteriaceae > Escherichia > Escherichia boydii. The sequence continues at coordinate 5,018,522 of CP169086.1, read as the reverse complement.
GCCTCTTTGTCGGTCTCAAGCTTTGCGTGGCCATCGCCGTCGCTTTTCGCTTCGGCAAGCGTCTGCCCTTTATCGTTCAGCAGCGTGACGGTCACGCCAGACTGCGCCGCACCGTTTTCCAGACTCTGGGTGAAAATATCCAGGCGGTTATGGTAACGGTGAGCGGACAGACCAATATCGCTTAAGGTAAAGAGCGTTGCGGCGTTGCTGTAGTTGTAGTGCCCGGCCTGGTTCATGACCGCGATATAAACGCCAGACTGCTGGAGCGGTTTAATATCCTTCAGGGGCAACAGCAATTTTTCGCGCGTATTGCGCGCCGGATTAAGATCGAATCGACCGGTGTAAACCAATTCCGCCATCTTAAGCAGGTTATCGGATTCCCAGTTGGTCAGCGAGTTACGGTACTCCCACTGGCTGACAAGGGAGGCCAGCGATTCAGGCTTCACGCGGTAGAAGTTGACGTCAACATTATTGACGTTGAGCGCCATCACCGGCAGACCTTCCACCACTTTGCCCGGCAGCAACGAGCCGCGGCTGGCAAAACCAACGGTGGGTTCAATGTCCCGGGTGGTAAGGGCTTTTTCATAATCAATGCCAAACGACGACTTGTTCAGCGCCTGAAGGTCACGTTCAACGGTGACGACCAGGTTACGGTTAGGCTCCAGATGACGCAGGCGAAGCTCTTTCAGGTTAGGCGCAAGTTCCCACGCCCCGTCAACCTTGCCGCTTTTCTTATCCACGACATGCACCGTTTTAGCGAAATCCTGATCGGGATTTAGCGGAACAGAAAAGGTCAGCACCAGCGTGGCAGCACCGTCAAGCTGGACTTCAGAGGCATCCAGCAGGGTCAGCGCTTTTCCCTGACTCTGGGCGGCAAGCTTAGCCAACGTTTCAGCATTTGGCTTTTCTGCAGCTTTCGGTGTGGATGCGGTAGATGCCGCGGGAGCCGCAGCCTGAGATTTATCGTCACTGTTATCACAGCCGACAAGCGTAAACGTGGTGAGCAGCGCAAGAGAGAGCGCGGCTAAGCGAAACGGTTTCATCCTTTGTCCCTGGCCCATGGAGCCTGTTGGTCGTCGTCCGGATAAGTATTATCCGCAAGTTTCATTAATTCAAAAAGTCCAATTTTAGAAGCTGGAAAGCGCCTCGCAGAATGGCATCACTCCGCTACGCCGTGATGGAACCGCGATCACAGCCCCAAACGTCACATGTTACCTTTTAGGTCATTTGTTTTTAAAACAAGAAGATAGCTGGATAAGCGCGCCTGAGGACTGCTAGTTTTATGATCATGACGCACCCCGAGTGCGCGGTTCAAAAAGAGAGAAAGCCATGAAACGAGCCGTGAACGCCCTACAAAATTTCGGAAAATCACTGTACGGACCGGTACTTATCTTACCGATCGTCGGTCTGTTTATCGCCTTTGGTAACGTGCTGGGTAACGGTAATCTCGCTGAATACCTGCCGTTTCTGGGCCATCCACTGATTCAGCATCTTGGTCAGCTTATCGCGAAATCTGCCGTGTCGGTGCTGGTCAACCTGGCGCTGGTATTTGCCGTCGGGATCCCGATAGGCCTGGCGACGCGTGATAAAGGCTATGCCGCGCTGATTGGTCTGGTGACCTTTGTCGTGTTCATCAACGCCATGAACGTCACGCTGCAGCTGCAGGGCGCGCTGGCGCCAGCAGCCCAGATGAAGGCGGCCGGGCAGACCATGGTGCTGGGCGTGCAGGTGCTGGAGATGGGCGTTTTCGCCGGGATCCTGACCGGAGCGCTCTCCGGATATCTGTACAACAAATACTCCGGCGTACAGTTTAACGGCGCGATGGCGATTTACTCCGGCCACTGTTTTGTCGCCATCGTCATGCTTCCCGTCTCCATGCTGCTCGGCGTAGTGATGAGCGAACTGTGGCCGTTTGCCCAGCACGGCATAAGCGCTCTGGCGCTGGCCATCAAAGGCTCCGGACCGTTTGGCGTGGCCATCTACGGTTTCCTGGAGCGTATTCTGGTCCCCACCGGCCTGCACCATCTGGTCTATACGCCGTTCCTCTATACCGAGCTGGGCGGCACGCAGGAGGTGTGCGGCGCAACCTATCAGGGCGCGCGCAATATCTACTTCGCCGAGATGGCCTGCCCGGACGTGAAGCAGCTCAGCGGTACCGTGGTATGGGACGCGCGCGGCATCAGCAAAATGTTCGGCCTGCCTGCCGCCGCGCTGGCGATGTATATGACCGCAAAGCCGGAGCGTAAAGCCGTTGCGAAAGCGATTCTGATCCCGGCGGCGCTGACCTCGCTGCTGGTCGGCGTAACCGAACCGATTGAGTTCTCCTTCCTGTTCGTCGCCCCGCTGCTGTTCGTGGTGCACGCGGTGCTGACCGGCATCGGCATGATGCTGTTTTCCCTGCTGGGCGTTCACGCCATCGGCGCTAATGGAATTATCGACTTCATCCTCTACAACCTGCCGCTCGGCACGGAGAAGTCCAACTGGCCGATGTACATCGTGGTCGGGCTGATCATGTTTGCCCTCTACTTCGCGGTGTTCCGCTTCCTGATCCTGCGCTTCAACATGAAAACGCCGGGCCGTGAAGATGAAGACCAGGAGACGCGCCTCTACAGCAAGCAGGAATACCAGGCGAAGGGCAATAACGACGGTCTGGGCGAATCCATCGTGGCGGGTCTGGGCGGTCGGGAAAACATTGAAGTGGTGGACAACTGCTACACCCGCTTACGCGTCACGGTGAAGGACGTCGACATTATCGACGAGCCGCGTCTGAAGGCGACCGGCGCGAAAGGGATTATCAAACAAGGTAACAACGTTCAGGTGGTCTACGGGCTGCACGTCAAAAAAATGCGAGAAGCCGTTGAGACGTTTCTCTGAAAGGAGCTAAAGATGCTTACACCCCCATTTATTCTGTCAATCGCCGGCGGCGGCAGCACCTACACGCCGGGCATTGTTAAAAGCCTGATGGTGCGCCTGCAGGATTTCCCGCTGGCCGAAATCCGCCTTTATGACATCGACGAGGCGCGTCAGAACACCATTGCTCCCGTCGTTGAAAAGGTCATTCGCGACCACAGTCAGAGCATCAAATTCACCGTCACCAGTGACCCGGAAGTGGCGTTCAGCGGCGCGCATTTTGTCTTCGCCCAGATGCGCGTCGGCCAGTATAAAATGCGCGAGCAGGATGAGAAGATCCCGCTGCGCCACGGCGTAGTCGGCCAGGAAACGTGCGGCCCCGGCGGCCTGGCCTACGGCCTGCGCACGATCCTGCCGATGGTGGAGCTTATCGATCTGGTCGATCGCTACGCGCATGAAAAAGCCTGGATCGTGAACTACTCCAACCCGGCGGCGATCGTCGCGGAGGGCGTGCGCCGCCTGCGTCCGAACGCGCGGGTGCTGAACATCTGCGATATGCCGGTGGCAGCGATGCGCAATATGGGCGCCATTCTGGGTGTCGATCGCCACAAGCTCGAAGTCGACTACTTCGGTCTGAACCATTTCGGCTGGTTTACCCGCGTTCTGGTGGACGGCGAAGACAAGCTCCCCGAGCTGCGTAAGCATATCGCGAAGTTTGGCCTGCTGACGGAAGATGCGGCCAAAACCGACCCGCAGCATTCCGATCCCTCCTGGGTGAAGACCTGGCGCAACATTAAGCCGATCATGGATAACTTCCCGGAGTATCTGCCGAACCCGTATCTGCAGTACTACCTGATGCCGAACCAGATTGTGGAGCATCAGAACCCGGACTATACCCGCGCCAATGAAGTGATGGACGGGCGCGAGAAAAAGCTGTTCGCCGCAGCTGAAGAATACAAGCGCACCGGGATCCTGCCGGACGCCTTCCACGTGGGCGTCCACGGCGAGTTTATCGTCGATGTCGCCCGCTCGCTGGCCTTTAACCTGCGGAGCCGCCATCTGGTGATGGTGGAAAACCGCGGGGCGATCGCCAACCTCCCTTACGATGCCGTGGTGGAAGTGCCCGCTTATATCACCTCCGAAGGCCCGGAACCGATTCGCGTCGGCCAGGTGCCCCTGTTCCATCAGACCCTTTTGCAGCAGCAGCTCGCCTCCGAACAGCTGCTGGTGGAAGCCACCATCGAGGGCAGCTATGAGAAAGCCCTCCAGGCGTTCACCCTCAACCGCACCGTGCCGACCATGGAACATGCAAAAGCGATTCTTGATGAGATGATCGAGGCCAACCGCGACTACTGGCCAGCGCTGCAAAAAGCCTGGCAGGACGGCGAAACGGTGAAAAAATAGGGGCTTGCTCGCGAGTTGAACGTGGTTAGCTTGTCGGTGTCAGAAAAAACACCGACAATCCTTTTTTACGGAAAAGAATGGAGGCAACCCATGTCCACCTCATATTTTGTCGCTGCCGACTGGCTGATCGAGCACGGCGACGATCCGGAAGTTCAGATTATCGACGCGCGTATGGCCCCTCCGGGGCAAGAGCATCGTGACGTGCCCGGTGAATACCGTGCCGGGCATCTGCCGGAGGCGGTATTTTTTGATATTGAAGCCCTCTCCGATCACACCTCTCCCCTGCCGCACATGCTGCCGCGCCCGGAAGCGTTTTCCGTGGCGATGCGCGAGCTGGGCATCAGCAAAGATAAGCACCTCGTTGTCTATGATGAAGGTAACCTCTTCTCCGCGCCGCGCGCTTGGTGGATGCTGAAAAACTTCGGCGTGGAAAAAGTCTCGATTCTTGCCGGCGGGCTGGCGGGCTGGAAGCGCGACGAGCTGCCGCTTCAGCAGGGTGACGTTACGCTGCCGGAAGGCGAATTCGACGCGACCTTTGACGCCCACGTGGTAAAACGCCTGACCGACGTGCTGGTCGTGAGCCATGAAAAAACGGCGCAAATCGTCGATGCCCGTCCTGCTCCTCGCTTCAATGCCGAAGCGGATGAACCGCGTCCGGGGCTAAAGCGCGGACATATTCCGGGCGCGCTGAACGTGCCGTGGGGCGATCTGGTGTTTGAGGGCGAGCTGAAAACCACCGATGAGCTGCGCGCCATTTTTGACCGTGCAGGCGTTGATTTACATCGTCCGATTATTGCCAGCTGCGGCTCCGGCGTCACGGCCTGCGTGGTAATCCTGGCGCTCGCCACGCTTGGCGTAAGCGACGTCACGCTCTACGACGGCGCCTGGAGCGAATGGGGTGCGCGTGACGACCTGCCGGTTGAACCCGCGAAATAATGGATAACCGCCTGGCCACGCTGTTAACGCGCGGGGCGTCCCTGACCCGCGCGGAGTATCGCGTCCTCGCCCACCTCACGGAGCACCCGCTGCTGGTGGGCAACATCACGGTGCGCGAGCTGGCGCAGGCGACGTTCGTTTCTACCGCTACCATCATGCGGCTGTGTCAGAAGCTGGGGTTCAGCGGCTTTAGCGAGTTTATCTGGCACTGCAAGCAGCTGTTTTCCGACACGCCGCACATTGCCGTTCAGGGGCAATCGCCCCCTGAACTCCCGGCGCTGTTTAATCAGTTTATCGCCAACTATCAGCACACCTTTCAATGGGTCACCCAGGACAAACGCCAGCAGTTTGCTAACCTGCTGCGCCAGAAAGAGAGTTTCTTTCTCTACGGCGCCGGGTTTTCTTATTTGTTTGCGGAGTACCTGACCAAGAAGCTGCAGGTAATGGGCAAAACGGCGTTTATCTCCGGACCGGGGGACAGCCGGAACATTTTTCTCAGCAATGCCGCCCGCTATCAGGTGTTCATTGCCGTTTCACGTAGCGGTGAAACGGAGCAGGTGCTGGATAAAGCGCGGATAGCCAAAAACGTCGGCATGACGATCGTCGCGTTTACCCGCGCCTCGGCCAACACGCTGGCGGAGATGGCCAACGTGCACTTTGCGCTCTATGACGAGGCGGTACACTTCGCCGCCGAAGCCGCAGGGGTGACGTCGTTTGAGTCAAATCTGGTGCTGCTGATGGATTTACTGCTGCTGGAAGCAACGGGGTGATATTCACCCCGCCGTAATCAGATGATGCGGTTGGTTTTGAGATCGCGCAGGAAGCCGCCCCAGCGACGCTCGTAGAACGGGGTGATGTGCTCGGTAATAAAGTGGCTGATGCCCTTCTCACCGTTCTTCACCTGACAGATATCAATCGGCTCATCGCCCGGCAGCGTGTCGGTCGCCACGCTGCCCGCCGCCTGAACGATCTCGTCGAAATCGCCATCGGCTTCAATCCCGATCAGCAGCACCGGCTTTTCGTCCGCGCGCTCTTTAATGGAGCAGAGAAACGCGCGCCTGACGGGCTTGAGCGTTTTGAACAGCGTCGTCAGAGAATCAATCATCTGTGCGGGCGGCTCGGCCACTTCAGACAGCAGCAGCGTTTCGCCACCTTCCAGCACTTCCTGCGTGCTGAGCGGGTTGCCCTCTTCACCTATCAGATGGCTGATTTCACGCGGCGTGAACTCTTTCCCGGTCGGCAGCTTAGCGTTAAGGAACAGCGTCTGCCCCAGCGTCATTTCAAACAGGGTGCGCACCGGCATCACCACGAACGCCTGTTCGTCTTCTACCGCTTCCTGCAGCGCTTCCAGCGAGGTGAAGAACGGGATCACCGACGTGCCGTCGTCTTTCTCCCAGTGCAGCAGATCCAGCGCGCTGTCTTCGACAACCTGCTCACCTTCCGCGGCGGTACCCGGAACCCAGACGGTGGACTCCAGCAGCGTGCGGAAAAATGCCGGACGGTGGGCGGGCTCGGTCGCCGCCTGCTCCAGCAGGGTTTCTAATTCGTTTTTGGTATCTGACATAGTTTGGCTACTTCAAAAAACGCCGGGTGGCGCTTCGCTTACCCGGCCTACAAAACCGTAGGCCCGTGCAAGCGCAGCGCCGCCGGGCAATATGATGAGTCCGAAGGCGAGCGTAAACGTAGCGCCACCCGGCAAAAAAGATTACTCAGCCGTCAGCAGGTTCGCCACGGTACGCACGCCCAGACCGGTCGCGCCCGCAGACCACTGTTCAACCGGCGCTTTACGGTAAGTCGCCGAGCAGTCGATATGCAGCCAGCCTTGCTGATAGTTCTCAACAAAGTGCGACAGGAAGCCCGCCGCCGTGCTCGCGCCTGCCGGATACGCCGCGCTTCCGGTATTGTTCAGTTCGGCAAAGTTAGACGGCAGCTGGCTGCGGTGGAATTCCGCCAGCGGCAGACGCCAGAATGGTTCGTTCTCTTGTGAGGCACTCGCCAGCAAACGACCGGCAAGCGCATCGTCAAAACTGAACAGCGCGTGATAATCATTACCCAGCGCAGTTTTCGCCGCCCCGGTGAGGGTCGCCGCATCAATGATCAGTTCCGGTTTCTGCGCACTGGCATCAATCAGACCATCGGCAAGCACCAGACGCCCTTCGGCATCAGTGTTCATCACTTCAACTTTTTTACCGTTGCGATAGGTGATGATATCGCCCAGCTTGAACGCATTGCCGCTAATCAGGTTATCCGCACAGCAGAGGAACAGCTTCACGCGCTTGTTCAGTCCGCGCGTAATGGCAAATGCCAGCGCCCCGGTAACCGTTGCCGCGCCGCCCATGTCCGACTTCATCGAGTCCATAAACGCAGTCTGTTTGATGCTGTAGCCGCCGGAGTCAAAAGTGATACCTTTACCTACCAGGCACGCGTACACTGGCGCTTCTTTATCGCCAGTTGGGTTGTAATCCAGCGCCAGCAATACCGGAGAACGTTCTGAACCGCGTCCGACTGTGTGCAGCCCCATATAACCTTGCTCACGCAGATCTTCGCCTTTGGTGATCCGATAAGTCACACGATCGCCCGCGACGTTGCTGATCAGATCAACAGCACGCTGTGCCAGTTGCGATGGTCCCAATTCTTCTGCCGGTGCGTTGATGGTGTCACGCACCCAGTCGATGATCATCAGGCGGTTATCCAGTTCCTGGCGCTGGGCATCGTCCAGATCCGGCCACACCACTTTACGCGTGCCTTTCGGGGCTTTGTAACCTTGCCAGAATGCCCAGCAGCGATCCGCATCCCAGCCTTCACCGCTTAACTGAACATGCTTGATGCCCAGACCGTCAATCTTGCGCGCCGCACGCTGGATCAGCCCCAGATCGTCTGCCCCGTTCAAATGCAGGGTAATGCCGTCATTATTAATGCTGTAAGTTGCTTTTTCTCCCCAGCGCGCGTCGGCAGGTTGGGTAGAGAGGGTAATCTTCATCGCTTCTGTCATTTTAGTTATCCTTATTCGTTTAACAGCAAAACGGGCTACCCCCAGGCAGCCCGTTCATTCACTCGGCTTCGTCCAGCCAGACTAACAAAATCGCTTCGAGGATTTTCTCGTTGGATGCCTGCGGGTCGTCGTCGAAATCTTCCAGATCGCAAATCCACTGATGCATATCGGTGAATCGAACCGTTTTCGGATCAAGATCGGGATACGCATCGTACAGTGCTTCGCCAATTTCGCGGCTATCGGTCCACTTAAGTCCCATACTAACCTCTGTTAATGCTCACGCGCATGGTTGATAGTGTAACGCGGGATTTCGACCACTAAATCTTCGTCGGTGACGCGCGCCTGGCAGCTTAAACGGCTTTCCGGCTCCAGTCCCCAGGCTTTGTCCAGCATGTCGTCTTCCTGCTCTGAGCTTTCCGGCAGTGAGTCAAAACCTTCACGAACGATGCAGTGGCAGGTGGTGCAAGCACAGGATTTTTCACAGGCGTGTTCAATCTCGATACCGTTACGCAGAGCTGCGTCGAGAATGGTTTCACCGCTATTAGCTTCCAGAACAGCGCCATCAGGGCAGAGCTCCTGATGAGGCAAAATAACAATCTTTGGCATATTAAACCTCGTCCACGGAATGGCCTTTCAGCGCACGACGAACCGACTGGTCCATGCGGCGAGCGGCGAAATCCTGGGTTTGTTTGTCTACGTTTTTAATCGCTTGTTCGATGGCGTCAACATCATCGCCCTGCGCCACTTCACTCAGGTGAGCGGCAGCATCGTCAATGACCTGACGTTCTGCGGCGCTTAACAGCGCGGCATCAGCAGCCAGCGCGCCGTGCAGACTTTCCAGCACACGCGCCGCTTCTACTTTTTGTTCTGCCAGCATTCGGGCTTTTACGTCCTGCTCGGCATAGCTCATTGAGTCTTTGATCATCGAAGCGATTTCGCTATCGGTCAGACCGTAAGACGGTTTGACCTGAATAGACGCCTCAACGCCGGTGGATTTCTCCATCGCCGTCACGCTCAAAAGACCGTCGGCATCGACCTGGAACGTCACGCGAATATGCGCACCGCCAGCCGGTAGCGCCGGAATACCACGCAGCGCAAAACGCGCCAGTGAGCGGCAGTCCTGCACCAGTTCGCGCTCACCCTGCATTACATGGATAGACATCGCCGTCTGACCATCTTTAAAGGTGGTGAAATCCTGAGCGCGGGCCACCGGAATAGTGGTATTACGCGGAATCACTTTCTCCACCAGGCCGCCCATCGTTTCGAGGCCCAGCGACAGTGGGATCACATCAAGCAACAGCATTTCGCTGTCTGGCTTGTTACCCACCAGAATATCCGCCTGAATCGCCGCGCCAATAGCGACGACTTTATCCGGGTCGATGGAAGTCAGCGGTGGACGACCGAAAAATTCGCCTACCCGTTCACGCACCAGCGGCACGCGAGTAGAACCGCCCACCATCACCACTTCCAGCACTTCATCAGCTTCTACACCCGCGTCTTTCAGCGCGCGACGACAAGCCAGTAAGGTTCGTTTTACCAGTGGCGCGATCAGTTCATTGAATTGTTCACGGCTGATTTCGCCCTGCCAGCCCGCAACGTTAACGGTCACGGAGTCCGCATCGCTCAGCGCGATTTTGGCTGCAATGGCGGCATCCAGCAGTTCACGCTGAACGCGGTTATCGCTACGATCAGGAATGCCCGCCTGCTCGCGAATGTAATCCGCCAGCAGATGGTCGAAATCATCGCCGCCGAGCGCGGAATCACCGCCGGTTGCCAGCACTTCAAACACGCCGCGACTTAAGCGCAGAATGGAAATATCAAACGTCCCGCCACCGAGGTCATAAACGGCGATCACGCCTTCCTGACCGGAATCCAGCCCGTAGGCGATAGCCGCAGCGGTCGGTTCGTTAAGTAAGCGCAGGACGTGAAGGCCCGCCAGACGCGCCGCGTCTTTGGTGCCCTGACGCTGGGCATCGTCAAAGTACGCCGGAACGGTGATAACTACACCATCCAGCTCGCCTGCCAGGGCTTCAGTTGCCCGCGCCGCCAGTGCTTTGAGGATGTCCGCAGAAACGCGCACCGGGTTCAGCAGCCCCGCCGCCGTTTCAATCATCGGCAGGCCGTTTTCGCTGGCCTGGAATTGATAAGGCAGATGCGGATAGCGTTGCTGGATATCAGCCAGCGAGCGTCCCATCAGGCGTTTAACAGAACTAATTGTGTTGGCGGTATCGAGCGCTGCATTAGTACGCGCGTCATAACCCACCGAATGCCCTTGCTGTTGATAGTGAACAACAGATGGCAGCAGGTGACGGCCTTCATGATCGGCTAACGTTTCGGCCTGACCGCTGCGCACTGTCGCCACCAGCGAGTTGGTTGTGCCCAGGTCAATACCGGCCGCCAGACGACGCTGATGCGGCGCAGCACTCAAACCAGGTTCACTAATTTGTAATAAGGCCATGTTTAGCTTCCAGAAATTAAAAATCGAGCAGTTTTTCTTCGAGTTGTTCGGCACTGCTTCGCAGTTTATCGAGAAAACGCAGCTTACGCACGGTATCCGCCGCCGCGTCCCACGTCTCGTTGTCTAACTGTTCAACCATCAACTGATGGCGGGTATCAAACATCTTTTTCACACGTTTGATAAAGCTTTCCAGCCGCGCTTCATCTTTCGCCTGTTCGATCTCGTCCAGCTCTTCGCGCAGCTCCAACTGTTCCATCAGGAACGCGGTGTCGCGCACAGTATGCTGCTCGCTGGCGAGATCAAAGCCGTGCAAAGAAAGCAAATATTCCGCGCGCATTAACGGATGACGCAGCGTTTGCCAGGCCTGGTTAATGGTTGCAGATTGCTGTACGGCGGCGAGTTGTTCCGCCTGGCTTCCGCTGGCGAATTTATCAGGATGATACTGACGTTGTAGATCCTGAAAACGCAGGCTCAGCGCCTGGGTATCGAGTTGATAGCGGGCAGGCAAGCCAAAGAGGGTGAAGTAATCCATAACATTCTCAGGGCTGCGATCCGCCGCGATAACGGCGAATCAGGTAAAACAAACCCCACGCGCAGGCGACCACGGTGGGGTTATCGGTATGCGCATCAAACGTGGAAGCTTTCGCCGCAACCACACTCATCTTTGACGTTCGGGTTGGTGAATTTAAACCCTTCGTTCAGGCCTTCTTTTACGAAGTCCAGCTGCGTACCGTCCAGAAATTGCAGGCTCTTGCCATCGACCACGACTTTCACGCCTTTGTCTTCAAACACGATGTCTTCCGGCGTCGGTTCGTCAACAAATTCCAGTACATAAGCCATACCTGAACACCCGGAGGTTCTCACGCCCAGACGCAGGCCAAACCCTTTACCGCGGTTAGCCAGAAAGGTATTTACTCGCGCTGCTGCACTGTCGCTCAGTGTAATCGACATAACCAAACCTCAACTCTTATTTTGCTTCACGTTTGCTTTTATAGTCCGCAATGGCGGCTTTGATCGCGTCTTCTGCCAGAATAGAACAGTGAATTTTCACCGGCGGCAGTTCAAGTTCTTCAGCAATATCGGTGTTTTTGATCGCCTGCGCTTCGTCGAGAGACTTCCCTTTCACCCATTCGGTGACCAGGGAGCTGGAAGCGATAGCGGAACCGCAGCCGTAAGTTTTAAAACGCGCGTCTTCAATGATACCTTCATCGTTGACTTTAATCTGCAACTTCATCACGTCGCCACAGGCCGGTGCACCCACCATGCCGCTGCCGACGTTCTCGTCGTTGTTGTCAAAGGAACCCACGTTACGCGGATTCTCGTAATGGTCGATAACTTTTTCGCTGTAAGCCATTATAAATTCTCCTGATTCCGATACCGATTAATGATGAGCCCATTCGATGCTGTTCAGATCCACGCCCTGCTTGTACATTTCCCACAGCGGAGAAAGGTCACGCAGACGACCGATGGATTTACGAACTAACTCGATGGTGTAGTCGATCTCTTCTTCAGTAGTAAAACGACCTAAAGAGAAACGGATAGAGCTATGTGCCAGCTCGTCGTTCAGCCCCAGCGCGCGCAGCACGTAGGACGGTTCGAGGCTTGCTGACGTACAGGCGGACCCGGAAGAAACCGCGAGGTCTTTCAGCGCCATAATCAGCGACTCACCTTCAACGTAGTTGAAGCTGACGTTGAGAATGTTCGGCGCACCGTGTTCCAGGTCACCGTTCAGGTAAACTTCTTCGATATCTTTGATGCCGTTCCACAGACGGTTACGCAGTCCGCGCAGACGTTCCATCTCGGTCGCCATCTCTTCTTTTGCGATGCGATAGGCTTCGCCCATTCCAACGATCTGGTGAACAGGCAGAGTGCCGGAACGCATACCGCGTTCGTGACCGCCGCCGTGCATTTGCGCTTCGATGCGTACGCGCGGTTTACGACGCACATACAGCGCACCAATACCTTTCGGGCCATAGATTTTGTGACCGGAGAAAGACATCAGGTCAACTTTCAACTGGCTCAGGTCGATAGGCAGTTTACCCACGCTCTGGGTTGCATCAACGTGATAGATAATGCCACGAGCACGGCACATTTCGCCGATAGCCGCGATATCCTGCACCACGCCGATTTCGTTATTTACGTGCATGATGGACACGAGGATGGTGTCGTCACGCATCGCTGCTTCAAGTTCTTTCAGGTCGATAATGCCGTTACGCTGCGGTGCCAGGTAGGTGACTTCAAAACCTTCGCGCTCCAGCTGACGGCAGGTATCCAGTACCGCTTTGTGTTCGGTTTTGCTGGTGATGATGTGCTTGCCTTTTTTCTGATAAAAGTTGGCTGCACCTTTGATCGCCAGGTTGTCAGATTCGGTTGCACCAGAGGTAAAGACGATTTCACGCGGATCAGCGCCGACCAGATCGGCAATCTGATTACGGGCGATATCTACCGCTTCTTCAGCCTGCCAGCCGAAACGGTGAGAACGGGAGGCCGGGTTACCAAAGGTTCCGTCCATCGTCATAAACTGCATCATTTTCTCGGCAACACGCGGATCCACCGGCGTGGTTGCGGAGTAGTCGAGATAAATCGGTAATTTCATTGCTCTATAAACTCCGTACATCACTCAATGCAAGGAATCAGGCTACCGGCTGGATGTACGACCGTGTTTACGGAGTATTTAGCACTCCGGCCTGATTCTGAATTCTTTTTATTAAGCGCGTAACTTAACGTCGATCGCGTCTTGTGTGCGGGTGCGTGGCGCGTCGTGAGTATGCTGACGACCAGACACATCCAGCACTTCCTGGTTATTAACCAGTTCGCCTAAAGTAATGTTGTTGAGAAAACCGGTGAGACGGTCGCTCAAATCACGCCACAGCGCGTGGGTCAGGCATTTATCGCCGCCCTGGCAGCCGCCTTTACCCTGACAACGGGTGGCATCTACAGATTCGTCAACGGCGCTAATTACTTCGCCAACGGCGATGCTGCTGGCATCTTTGCCTAACAGATAACCACCGCCTGGTCCACGTACGCTGGAAACCAGACCATTTTTACGCAGACGGGAAAACAGTTGTTCCAGATAAGAAAGGGAAATTCCCTGACGTTCGGAAATATCAGCCAACGGTACCGGGCCCGCTTCAGAGTTGAGCGCAACGTCAAGCATTGCGGTCACGGCATAGCGCCCTTTAGATGTCAGTCTCATGTCTTACTTCACCTCAAACTCGCCCCTGCCCGGGGTTTTTTATTGTAAAAGTGGGGGTATTGCATAGCAGGGTCAAGTCTGACATTCCCGAGTAAATTGGTCAACTATTTACTTGACTGATTTAGTCGGGTATTTAACCTTCAGTGCCATTTTTTTATCGTGGCGTTTGTACCTGTTGTCGGATGCGGCGTGAACGCCATATCCGCCCTGGGGTTCTGTACACTGTAGGCCTGATAAGACGCATTACGCGTCGCATCAGGCAACGGCTGTCGGATGCGGCGTGAACGCCTTATCCGACCTACGGTTCTGTTCACTGTAGGCCTGATAAGACGCATTACGCGTCGCATCAGGCAACGGCTGTTATTCGGCCTTGTTACCTTTATTCTGCTGCTCAATAGAAGCCAGAATCCCGCGCAGGATATTCAACTCCTGGCTTTCCGGGCGCGCACGGGTAAACAGACGGCGCAATTTATTCATCACCTGCCCCGGATGGTTTTCACGGATAAAACCGGTTGCCAGCAGCGTTTGTTCCAGATGACCATAAAAACGCTCCAGATCATCGACCAGCGGATACGGCGTCTCTTCATGCTCGACCTGCTCGCCATTTTCCTGAGTTGCCAGCCAGGCCATGCGCACTTCATAGGCAATAACCTGAACCGCCATCGCCAGGTTCAGCGAGCTGTATTCCGGGTTAGCCGCAATCGCGACATGATAATGGCATTTCTGCAACTCTTCATTGGTCAGGCCGACACGTTCGCGACCAAAAACCAGCGCCACCGGGGTATTTGCCGCTTCAGCAACGCTTTTCAAACCGCATTCGCGCGGGTCGAGCATCGGCCACGGCAGCGTGCGGGAACGTGCGCTGGTGCCCACCACCAGGCTACAACCGGCTAACGCTTCGTCGAGCGTATCGACGATGTGAGCATTACCAATCACATCGCTGGCCCCCGCCGCCAGGGCAATCGCCTGGGAGTCAGGTTTCACCAGTGGATTAACCAGCCACAGATTGGTTAATCCCATTGTTTTCATGGCACGGGCAACAGAACCCATATTGCCGGTGTGTGACGTCTCCACCAGCACAATCCGAATATTTTGCAGCATTGTCTTTCTTCGTCTAAAGATTATTCGCGCATCTTATCATAAAACGAAGACAGATGCCGATCTCGCTGCTATACTCTGCGCCGTTTTCCCGTTCTTTAACATCCAGTGAGAGAGACCGATGCATCCGATGCTGAACATCGCCGTGCGCGCAGCGCGCAAGGCGGGTAATTTAATTGCCAAAAACTATGAAACCCCGGACGCTGTAGAAGCGAGCCAGAAAGGCAGTAACGATTTCGTGACCAACGTAGATAAAGCTGCCGAAGCGGTGATTATCGACACGATTCGTAAATCTTACCCACAGCACACCATCATCACCGAAGAAAGCGGTGAACTTGAAGGTACTGATCAGGATGTTCAATGGGTTATTGATCCACTGGATGGCACTACCAACTTTATCAAACGTCTGCCGCACTTCGCGGTATCTATCGCCGTTCGTATCAAAGGCCGCACCGAAGTTGCTGTGGTATACGATCCTATGCGTAACGAACTGTTCACCGCCACTCGCGGTCAGGGCGCACAGCTGAACGGCTACCGTCTGCGCGGCAGCACCGCTCGCGATCTCGACGGTACTATTCTGGCGACCGGCTTCCCGTTCAAAGCAAAACAGTACGCCACTACCTACATCAACATCGTCGGCAAACTGTTCAACGAATGTGCAGACTTCCGTCGTACCGGTTCTGCGGCGCTGGATCTGGCTTACGTCGCTGCGGGTCGCGTTGACGGTTTCTTTGAAATCGGTCTGCGCCCGTGGGACTTCGCCGCAGGCGAGCTGCTGGTTCGTGAAGCGGGCGGCATCGTCAGCGACTTCACCGGTGGTCATAACTACATGCTGACCGGTAACATCGTTGCTGGTAACCCGCGCGTTGTTAAAGCCATGCTGGCGAACATGCGTGACGAGTTAAGCGACGCTCTGAAGCGTTAATCCCGGTAATACCCTCTCCCAGTGGGAGAGGGTATCCCAACTAAAACGGCCGTAATCCCCTTCCCACCGGCACCGCACTCATCCACATCGTCACCGCCGCCGCCAGCAGAATCACCCCACCCGCCAGCGCAAGCGTGGTCCACCCTACCTGTCGCCACAGCACCGGCGTTTTATTGCCGCTGAGTTTGACCGCCAGCTGACGGAAGCTGTGTACCAACAGCGCTAAAGACGAAATGGTGAGAGAGGTTCCTGCCGCCATCGCCAGCGCGGACAGCATTCCCCAGCCAAACACGCCTATCACCTTACTGAACAGCAGCACCATGATGGCACCCGAGCACGGGCGCATGCCCATCGAGAGAACGATCGTTAGCCGCGCGCGCCAGTCATCGCCGTTCTGTAATTGTTCCTGCGTAGGCAAATGCTGATGTCCGCAGCCGCAGTGTTCATCATGAACGTGGTGCGGCGTAAAGGTTTTGAATGTCGGTTTTTGCAGCAGCACGCGCAGCTTTTTTAGCGCCCGCCAGCAGAGGATCAGCCCCAGCACGCCCACCAGCGCATAGCTGCCCTTCTCCAGCCAGAAGCTGCTCATGTGCAGCTGGCGCGCCGGAAGCTGCAAAAGTGAAAGCACAACAACGACGAGTGCAATCGCCACGCCGCCCTGCAGCAGCGAAGAGGCCAGCGTCAGGCCGATGCTTGATTTGAGCTTTGACGGATGGGTGGCGAGCCAGGTTGTAATGACGATTTTGCCGTGCCCCGGCCCCAGCGCGTGCAGAACGCCATAGACAAAACTGAACGCCAGCAGGGATCCGCCCGCTTTGGTCGGGTTCTCCGCCACCGACTTCAGCAGTCCGCTCATCTGCTGGTTGACCTCACGCTGCCAGATAATGCTTTTCATCATGACCTGCGGCCAGGCCTGCCATAGCCACAGCGCGCCGCAAAACGCTAACAGCAAAAAGAGCGCCAGCGGCCAGAGGTGCAGCCAGCGGCGAGGTTTTCGAACCGGAGAGGAGATCACTGACATTGTAACGTCACCTCCTGCGCAAACTGTTTACCCAACTCCATGTCCTCAGGTGGGGCATCTTCTTTATCAAGCGAGACCGCAAAGTTCAGCGTCTCTTCGCTGGGTTTCGGGGTATGCACGCCAATTTTGCAGCTTTTTTGCAGCGCCTCCGGCAGCCGTACGTCGCTGTCTTTGTCATAGCGCATGTCGACATAGTAGGTAGGGTCAAAGGTGGAAAAACGGTACGTTTGCCCGGCCAGCGGCTGCGGGTGCGCCAGCGGAAGCACGAAAGTCAGCACCGCCTGGTGCCCTTCACGCGTCATCCCGTATTCCGTGGGTCGGTTCAGAAATTTGACCTTTTGACCGTTATGCCAGAACTCGGTGAAGTAGTGCTGGCCGAGCACGTTGGCCATCACTTCCGCAGCCAGCTTTTTCCAGATCTCGTCGCCGGGCTTCGCGTTTCCCGCATCGTAGAGCAGATCGGCCGAGGTGATTTCGTCCATCGTCCAGCGCATTTTCAGGCCGCTCAGCTGCGTGCCGTCGGTAACCAGCTCGGTTTTGATGTCAATAAAGCTGTGAGGGTGTGCGCTGGCGGTGAAGCTGATAACCGCCAAAAATAACGCCATCGCACATTGTTTAACTGTTTGCATCAATTCCTCACGTCATAAATTCTGTGATGTTCTCCAGCAATCCTGAGTGAAAGGCCTGCCGGCGCGCTTTTCAGCGCTCATCCTTTAGCTATTCTTATCAAACATTCACACTGGATACCCGACAGATGATGACGACGCTTGAAATTCCATCTGTGCTTTCCAGTTCGCAGCGCCGCTGCCAGGTGCTTTTGATGCTTTACCTGCCCGATGCTGCCGTCACCGCGCAAAGCATAATCGCTGCCAACGGTGTGGACGACGAGATGGCACGGCAAGATATAGCCGAGACGCGCGATGAAATCCAGCGCTATCACCGGCTGGACATCGTCACGCACCACGACGGCAGCTACCGGATTGAAGGTACAGCCCTGAATCAGCGTTTATGCCTGCTGCACTGGCTGCGCCGGGCGCTGCGGCTTTGCCCGCAGTTTGTCTCGCACCAGTTTACCCCCGCATTAAAAACCGCGCTTAAACAACACGGCATTGCGCGGCCGCTATACGACGATGCGAACCTGCGGGCGCTGATCGGCTTCTGCTCCCGCAAGCTCCAGCGTCAGTTTGAATGCCGCGACGTCCAGTTTTTACAGCTCTATTTGCAATACTGTCTTATTCAGCACCAGCTCGGGAATACGCCGCAGTTTTCCCACGTTCAGCGCAGCTGGACCCAGTCGAGAGGGGAGTATTTTACGGCCCAGGAGATCGTGCGTCACTGGAGACGGCGCGTCCCGCAGGGTACGCACGGGGATGAACAGCTGTTTCTGGCGCTGCTGTTTATGATGCTCCGCACGCCCGATCCGGTGCTTGATAAGCACCAGCAGGATCAGCGTCTACGCCGGGCCATCGTGCGCATGGTCGCCCGTTTTCGCTCCCAGACCGGGATGAACTTCAGCGATGAGCAAGGGCTGACCGATCAGCTGTATATCCATCTTGCTCAGGCGCTGGACCGCTCGCTGTTTGAGATCGGCATCGACACTAGCCTGCCGGAGGAGATCCATCGTCTCTATCCCCGGCTGTTACGTTCCACGAAGGAAGCGCTGTTTGAGCTGGAAGCGGAATTTGGGCTGCGTTTTTCCGATGAAGAGATGAGCCTCGTGGCGGTGATTTTTGGTGCCTGGCTGATGCAGGAGACCGATCTCCACGAAAAACAGGTGATCCTGCTGACGGGAGACGATAAGGCCAGCGAGGATCTGATTGAACAGCAGCTTCGCGAGCTGACGCTGCTGCCGCTTAATATTCGCTATCTGACGCTGCAGGCTTTCCAGAAAGAGGGGGCGCCGCGCGAGGCCGCGCTGGTTATCACCCCCTACCCTACGGCCCTGCCACTGTTCTCGCCGCCATTGATCCATGCCGTTGAGACATTAAACGCGCAGCAGCAAGAACATATACGCGCCATGCTGGAATCATAGCGACGCGCGGGCGGCCACTTTAGGGCGAACAACAATGGCGGGCAAGGCGACCAGCGCCATCACCCAGAAGACGCCGTGCCCCAGGTGCTGATAGAGGAACCCGGCAAACACCGTCATGATCGCGATACTGCCTCCCATTGCGACCGCCGAATAGACGGCCTGCAGGCGAATCACGTCCCCGCCCTCGCGCGCAGCGATATAGCGCATGGCCGCCAGATGGCACACGGTAAAGGTGCCGCAGTGAAGAATTTGCGCCACAATCAGCCACGGCAGATCGGTCGTCCAGCCCATAATCCCCCAGCGCGCCACGCCGCACACGGCGGAAAGCAGCAGCAGGTCACGCGCGCCAAAGCGACGGAACAGTTTTTTACTCAGGGCAAAGATAATGACTTCGGCCACCACCCCCAGCGACCACAGATAGCCCACGGCGGAAGCAGAATATCCCGCTCCCTGCCAGTAGATGGCGCTGAAGCCATAGTACGCCGCATGTGCCCCCTGAAGGAGACACACGCACGCCAGAAAACGCCAGCTTTGTGCGACCAGGCTTCGCCAGGCGGGCCAGCCAGCGCTCTCCTGATGGCGACTTTCCCCTTGCGGCATCACCGACGGTCGCAGCAGCATGCCCAGCAGCATCGAGGCAATACCGATGCTCAGCAGGGCAAGAATGGCGCGGTAATCGTAAAGACTGACCAGTTTGCCCACCAGCGCCGAGCCAATCACAAAGGCGATAGAGCCCCACAGGCGCACGCGACCGTAGTCCATGGTGATCTGCTTTTGCCAGGTGTTCGCCAGGGCATCCGTCAGCGGCACCAGCGGAGAGAAGAACAGGTTAAAGCCGACCATCACCACCATCAGCCAGGCAAACTGGTGGCTGACCCAGAAGCAGGCCACAAAGACCAGGGTCAGCAGAGCCAGAATGCGCACGGCCTTGATCAGTAAGGAGGGATCGCTGACGCGCGGGGCAATCAGCAGACTGCCGAGGAAACGCGCCACCAGCCCGGCTCCCAGCAGGACGCCGATGGTCTCAGGAGTCAGGCCGATACCCTTGAGCCAGACGCTCCAGAAAGGCAGAAAAATGCCGTAGCTAAAGAAATAGGTGAAATAACTGAGCGCCAGCCAGCGCGTGGAATGCAAGACCATGAATCCCTCCCGAAATCGAGGTCATAGTCTGGCGAGAATATAAAAATTAAGCAAGTAGATAGCCTGCTATAAATTAACGAAAATTTAACATCTTATGCAGTCGCCTGGCTTATGGCAGGGAATGAAAATATGTATTACGTTTAAATTACTCCCCTTGCCGAGGTTTTTCTGCCATGAACTCACTACGTTATCTCGATTTCGGCCAGTCACGTCACCTGCTGCTGCTCATTGGCCGCATCGCGCTTGTCGTGCTGTTTATTATCTTTGGTTATCCAAAACTGACGGGGTTTAGCGGCACCGTACAATATATGACCTCGCTGGGAACACCGATGCCCATGCTGGCGGCCATTATTGCGGTAGTGATGGAAGTGCCTGCCGCCATTCTGATCGTTCTGGGCTTTTTCACCCGTCCTCTCGCGGTACTGTTTGTGTTCTACACCCTCGGAACGGCGGTGATTGGGCATCACTACTGGGATATGACCGGTGATGCGGTCGTACCGAATATGATTAACTTCTACAAGAATATCAGTATTGCTGGCGCCTTTATTTTGCTGGCGATTGTGGGGCCAGGCGCCATCTCCCTGGACCGACATTAGTAATGTATCACCTCTAACTGGCCTGCATTATGCAGCCTATCTATAAATCTACCCCCAAGACCCTTTCTCCTCTATGGAGAGAGGGTTGCGGCTAAGTAGATCAAGCAAGTTTTTTCTTTCTTTGTTACATCACTTACTTTAGATGCCAACTCTTTATGTATGTGTTCATACAGTAAAGAATTGAGATTTCACAACGTGTATATCCAATCACTGACGTTCAAAAGTCGACTCTAACCCTTAATGATTCATCATAATCGAAGAAAAAACTAACCAAACTACAATAGTTAGTATTTTAAATAATGCGTTGAAAGTACTTATCTTAAACTGAATCCATAACCCTGAGTCAATACCTACCATAAATTCCACCTAGGCTATCTCTCTGAAAACACTTTATAATTAAGCTCATTGCAATAGATGGACCTCATATTTCCGCAGTGCGTTATTTGAATTTTTTAGAACTCAACCATTCATATAATTACAAGAGACAATACAATATATTCATCACACCAATAAGATATTAATTAGCTAAAAACCATCAAAGTTTGATTTAAAATAAGTTTATTGCTAATCAGTTGGAATACGTTATGAGGGAAGGCAAAAGACATCCTCAAGGAGAACAATGTTATGATGTACAAAAAACCTGAAGTTATGGCTCAGAGCACAACAAAAATGGCTGAGTGTCGTCCAAATAGCAAACCAAGCGGAAGGCCTTGCAATCCTCCGAAACCTGGCGGACGCTAATATCTATTGATTGGACTCTATTATATTAGAATACCTCAATAATACTACTCAATGAAATAGCTTCCATGTAAAAATGTTTCATACGGGAGGCTATTTCATTTTCCTTATAACCATATTACACCATCCAATCCCAGCAATTTTGCTAATGAGGTCTTCAGATATGTTCTTCAAGAAAAAACAAAATATAATTTTTAGAGATTATCAAAACTTTAGTTATATAACTGATAATAGAGATTACAGTTATCTACCATCTAATGGTAATAACATCGGCGATAAAATTTTATCAGAAAGCGGAACAATATTCTATTTAGCTTTAAAAGATTATCCGCAACAAATTGAAGACATTGCAAATGAAATAAAAAAAAGCTTTACCAATGTTGATATTGAAATAATTGTAAATGATGCGAAGGATTTTCTCAATTCTCTTCATATGAGTGGATTTATTGCTGCAGGTAATACCAAACAAGAATGTCTGGATGATGACAAAAAATTCTCATATAATATTTTAAACCAAGAAAACCTCGAAAAAAAACATGAAAATGAAAACAAATCAACCATTGATTTTTTTGATAAACATTTTCAAGGTAAATATCAACTGAAAAGTGTACATATAGAAATAATAAGTAAGTGTAACGAGAGGTGTGTTCATTGTTATATTCCGCATGAAAATAAAATAGCTGCCATGGAAGCGGAGTTATTCTTCAGGATAATAGAGCAATGCAAAGAGATGAACGTATTACATTTGACATTAAGTGGTGGTGAACCCATGCTTCATAAGCACTTCTCTCAGTTCTTGAGGAAGTGCAGGCACGATAATTTTTCAATAAATATTCTAAGCAATCTCACATTACTAAGTGATGATATTCTAAGAGAAATGAAAAAAACCCCCTTACTTGGCGTTCAGACATCTTTATATTCAATGAACCCTTTTATTCACGATGACATAACCCGAAAAAAAGGCAGCTTTGAAAAAACAAAAGCATCCATTTTAAAACTTATTAATAACAACATTCCCTTACAAATCAGCTGTCCTATAATGAAACAAAATCGTGAAAGTTATCAAGGTGTTATAGACTGGGCAAAAGCACATAGAATACAAATTGGGGATGATTATTCTATCATTGCAAACTATAATCATTCCACCGAAAACTTATCATGCAGGCTATCACTTGACGAAATAGAAGCAATAATTAAAGACAAAATAAATAGCAGCGAAAATTTTAGCGAGGAACAAATAATAACAAAAAAAGATCCTAAAGAATTTATTTGTAGTGTGTGTAATAGCTCAATTTGTATTTCAGAAACGGGTAACATATATCCATGTGCAGGATGGCAAGGCTATAGCATAGGTAATATAAACACATCGAAACTAGATAATGTTTGGAATAATTCAACCCAAGTGAATTATTTGAGGAACCTACGTTTACGTGATTTCCCTGAATGTTTAAAGTGTACCCAAAGAGATTTCTGCACCATGTGCATGGTGAGAAACTCTAATGAAGATAAATGTGGAGACCCCTTAAAAGTAAATAAATTCTTTTGCGATGTTGCAAGAATTAAAAAACAAATAATCGTCAACAAAATAGGGGGCGTAAATTAATAATTCTATAAATTACATTTCTCTTTGTGCGATGCAACATCAATATATTCAACCAATTGCGCCCATAAAAAAGGCCGCATGCGCGGCCTTTTTTATTTCTGCAAAGCAGAGGAATTATGCGTAAACCGGGTAACGTGCGCAGATGTCGAGAACTTTACCTTTGATGCGCTCGATAACGGCTTCATCATTGATGCTGTCCAGCACGTCACACATCCAGCCAGCCAGTTCTTTCGCTTCGGCTTCTTTGAAGCCGCGACGCGTAATTGCCGGAGTACCCACGCGAATACCGGAGGTCACAAACGGGCTCTTCGGATCGTTCGGTACGCTGTTTTTGTTGACGGTGATGTTAGCACGGCCCAGAGCGGCGTCTGCTTCTTTACCGGTCAGGTTTTTATCAACCAGATCAACCAGGAACAGGTGGTTATCAGTGCCGCCGGAAACCACTTTGTAGCCGCGCTCGAGGAACACTTCTACCATCGCTTTAGCGTTTTTCGCGACCTGCTGCTGGTAAGTTTTGAACTCAGGCTCCATCGCTTCTTTCAGAGCAACCGCTTTACCGGCGATTACGTGCATCAACGGACCGCCCTGACCACCAGGGAAAACGGCAGAGTTCAGTTTTTTGTACAGCTCTTCGCTACCACCTTTCGCCAGGATCAGGCCGCCGCGCGGACCCGCCAGGGTTTTGTGAGTGGTGGTAGTAACAACGTGAGCATGAGGAACCGGGTTCGGGTAGACGCCAGCAGCAACCAGGCCCGCAACGTGCGCCATATCAACGAACAGGTAAGCACCGATGCTGTCAGCGATTTCACGCATTTTCGCCCAGTCAACCACGCCGGAATATGCAGAGAAGCCACCGATAATCATTTTCGGCTTGTGTTCTTTGGCTTGTTTTTCCAGATCGGCGTAGTCGATATGACCGGTAGCATCGATACCGTAAGGAACGATGTTGTACAGTTTACCGGAGAAGTTAACCGGAGAACCGTGAGTCAGGTGACCGCCATGCGCCAGGTTCATACCCAGAACGGTATCACCTGGTTCCAGCAGCGCGGTGTAGACCGCAAAGTTAGCCTGGGAGCCGGAGTGCGGCTGGACGTTAGCGTAGTCAGCGCCGAACAGTTCTTTCGCACGATCGATCGCCAGTTGTTCAACGATATCAACATACTCGCAACCGCCGTAGTAGCGTTTGCCCGGATAACCTTCAGCATATTTGTTGGTCAGCTGAGAACCCTGCGCCTGCATTACGCGCGGGCTGGTGTAGTTTTCGGAGGCGATCAGTTCGATGTGCTCTTCCTGACGTACTTTTTCCTGCTCCATAGCCTGCCACAGTTCGGCATCATAATCGGCAATGTTCATTTCACGCTTTAACATCCGCATCTCCTGACTCAGCTAACAATAAAATTTTTGGCCTTTATAGGCGGTCCTGTTGGACAACGGCGAACAGTATAACCGAATCATTGTGCGATAACAGGTCTTGACAAAGGAATTTACGCAAACGATTACCTTCAGGCTACGCAAGGCTTTGGAGAATAAAGAGCTTGCAACCGGAAACGGATTTCTTTTCAGGTTTGTGATGCAAATTTTTCACTTCATCACATTCTTTCTGAAAAACACCAAAGAACCATTTACATTGCAGGGCTATTTTTTATAAGATGCATTTGAGATACATCAATTAAGATGCAAAAAAAGGAAGACCATATGCTTGACGCTCAAACCATCGCTACAGTAAAAGCCACCATCCCTTTACTGGTGGAAACGGGGCCAAAGTTAACCGCCCATTTCTACGACCGTATGTTTACTCATAACCCAGAACTCAAAGAAATTTTTAACATGAGTAACCAGCGTAATGGCGATCAACGTGAAGCCCTGTTTAACGCTATTGCCGCCTACGCCAGTAATATTGAAAACCTGCCTGCGCTGCTGCCAGCGGTAGAAAAAATCGCGCAGAAGCACACCAGTTTCCAGATCAAACCGGAACAGTACAACATCGTCGGCGAACACCTGTTGGCAACGCTGGACGAAATGTTCAGCCCGGGGCAGGAAGTGCTGGACGCGTGGGGTAAAGCCTATGGTGTACTGGCTAATGTATTTATCAATCGCGAGGCGGAAATCTATAACGAAAACGCCAGCAAAGCCGGTGGTTGGGAAGGTACTCGCGATTTCCGCATTGTGGCTAAAACACCGCGCAGCGCGCTTATCACCAGCTTCGAACTGGAGCCGGTCGACGGTGGCGCAGTGGCAGAATACCGTCCGGGGCAATATCTCGGCGTCTGGCTGAAGCCGGAAGGTTTCCCGCATCAGGAAATTCGTCAGTACTCTTTGACTCGCAAACCGGATGGCAAAGGCTATCGTATTGCGGTGAAACGCGAAGAGGGTGGGCAGGTATCCAACTGGTTGCACAATCACGCCAATGTTGGCGATGTCGTGAAACTGGTCGCTCCGGCAGGTGATTTCTTTATGGCTGTCGCAGATGACACACCAGTGACGTTAATCTCTGCCGGTGTTGGTCAAACGCCAATGCTGGCAATGCTCGACACGCTGGCAAAAGCAGGCCACACAGCACAAGTGAACTGGTTCCATGCGGCAGAAAATGGCGATGTTCACGCCTTTGCCGATGAAGTTAAGGAACTGGGGCAGTCACTGCCGCGCTTTACCGCGCACACCTGGTATCGTCAGCCGAGCGAAGCCGATCGCGCTAAAGGTCAGTTTGATAGCGAAGGTCTGATGGATTTGAGCAAACTGGAAGGTGCGTTCAGCGATCCGACAATGCAGTTCTATCTCTGCGGCCCGGTTGGCTTCATGCAGTTTACCGCGAAACAGTTAGTGGATCTGGGCGTGAAGCAGGAAAACATTCATTACGAATGCTTTGGCCCGCATAAGGTGCTGTAATTGATGTTGCCGGATGGAAACATCCGGCAACCCTTGACGCGGTTTAAATTGCCGCGTCGTCCTCTTCACCGGTACGGATGCGAATGACCCGTGCCACGTCAAAGACGAAGATTTTACCGTCACCGATTTTGCCGGTTTGCGCCGTGCGAATAATGGTATCGACACAGATATCGACAATGTCGTCCGGTACGACAATCTCAATTTTCACTTTCGGCAGAAAATCCACCATATACTCCGCGCCGCGGTACAGCTCGGTATGGCCTTTCTGGCGGCCAAAACCTTTCACCTCAGTGACCGTCATGCCGGTAATGCCGACTTCAGCCAGTGCTTCGCGGACATCGTCCAGCTTGAAGGGTTTAATAATCGCATCAATCTTTTTCATGCTATTCCTTGAAAAGGTCGCCTGTCTTTTGATCTGCTAAACGTAACACATAACGCCAATTCATTCCTTGAAATCGTTTGCATCCAGCTCGTGTCGGGAAAGCAGTTTATAAAATTCTGTCCGGTTGCGCCCCGCCATTCTCGCCGCGTGGGTGACGTTGCCTTTGGTAATTTGCAGCAGCTTACGCAAATAGTTGAGTTCAAACTGATTACGTGCCTCAACAAAGGTTGGCAGCGCCGTATTTTCACCCTCCAGCGCCTGCTCCACCAGCGCATCACTAATCACCGGAGATGAGGTCAGCGCCACGCACTGTTCAATCACGTTGACCAACTGGCGCACATTACCCGGCCAGCTAGCGGTCATCAGGCGTTTCATTGCATCGGTGGAGAACGCGCGGACAAACGGTTTATGTCGCTCTGCCGCCTGGCGCAACAGGTGATTTGCCAGTAGCGGAATGTCTTCTGTGCGCTCTGCCAGAGCCGGAATTTTCAGGCTGACAACGTTGAGGCGGTAATAGAGATCTTCACGGAATTCCCCGCGCGCCATCGCTTTTGGCAGGTCGCGGTGAGTGGCGGAAATAATCCGCACGTCGATATCAATATCGCGGTTACTGCCCAGCGGGCGCACTTTACGCTCCTGCAACACGCGCAGCAGTTTGACCTGTAACGGCGCAGGCATATCGCCAATTTCATCGAGAAATAGCGTTCCGCCTTCCGCCGCCTGGAATAAACCTTCGCGATTGCTGACAGCGCCAGTAAACGCGCCACGCGCATGACCAAACAGCTCCGACTCCAGCAATTGCTCAGGCAATGCACCACAGTTAATAGCAATAAATGGTTTGCTATTGCGCGGGCTGGCGTTGTGGATAGCCTGGGCGAAAATCTCTTTCCCGGTTCCGCTCTGGCCATTAATCAAAACGCTGACGTCTGATTGCGCCACCAGCCGCGCCTGTTCAAGCAAACGCAGCATCAGCGGGCTGCGGGTGACAATCGCCTCGCGCCAGCGTTCGTCGGTGGCTGGCGCGGATTGTTCCAGCGCATCATCAATTGCCTGATATAGCGCATCTTTATCGACAGGCTTGGTGAGGAAACTAAAAACGCCCTGCTGTGTTGCAGCAACGGCATCGGGGATAGAACCATGCGCAGTAAGAATAATTACTGGCATTCCAGGCTGCACTTTCTGGATTTCAGCAAACAGCTGCATACCGTCCATTTCATCCATCCGCAGGTCGCTTATCACGAGATCGATTTTCTCGCGGCTGAGGATCTTAAGCCCCTCCTGCCCGCTTTCCGCGGTCACGACGCTGTAGCCTTCACTCACCAGACGCATGCCCAGCAGCTTTAACAGCCCAGGATCGTCATCCACCAGTAACAGATGGGCAGGTTTACGGCTCGTCATGCTTCACATCCTCTTGTTTCGGCGTATCGCTGTCCGGTGCCGCGGATGAACTCCCCGGCTGATATTTACGCGACGAGAGCTGCCGTTCGATATCGGTCAGGTTCTCCAGCTTACGCGTTGTGGTATCCAGCTGCGTACGTAGATGTTGCTGCTGTTGACGCAGCGTATCAAGCTCGCTGTCGGTTGACTGTTGCAGCTTGCTGTAGCGGGAGCGCTCTTCAGACAGCTGAAGCTGTAATGTCTGCCCATCGCGCCAGAGCTGGTATACCGGGCGTACCTGCACGGGAAGATTGACCACGAACGTGTCCAGTCGCGTCACGTTGGCGCGGCGTTCGACGGGGGTGATTTTGGCATCAGCCAGCAAAATGCCGCGCTTGAAAGCGTCCTGCCAGGTGTCGTCATCCAGCATTGCCGCCTTCGAGCGAGCGTCTACCGGGGCCAGACGCTGGGCGCAATCTATTCCACGCAGCCAGAACAGCGGGTTGCTTTCAACGTCATGACCTGACAGGTTCCAGATATCGTCACACCGGGTTGAGAGGAAATCGGCCAGCTGGTTATCGGGCCATTTATCTTCCTGTTTATCGCTAATGGCACTTTGTGGCGCATGGGAAACACACCCTGCCAGAAATAAACAGGGCAGGCTCAGGCGAAGCGTGTTGCGGGAAAACACCGCGCGTACGGCGCGGGAAAAGACGTGTGACATACTCACCAGACATAGATTCATTTTATTGATTTTTCCGGCTCAGGGGCAGTTCAATACGGAAGCAAACATCCGAACGTTCGTCAGTGGCAATGTTTAGCTCACCCTGCATGCGTCGTATGCAGTCCCGGGCGATGCTCAAGCCCAGACCACTGCCTTTCACCGCACCTTTCCGCTGATGACTCCCCTGGAAAAAGGGCTCGAAGATCATGGTTTTTTCGTCATCGGGGATCGGGGTGCCGGTGTTAGCGACGTCGATAAACACCCGGGAACCCTTCGTATAACTTCGGATATAAATGTTACCGGATTCAGCCCCGTAGTGCACCGCATTGGAGTAAAGATTATCCAGTACGCTCATCAGCAGCATTGGCTCCGCCAGGCAAGCTGTTGCTTTGAGATCGACGTCGGTATGCATCATTTTAGCCCGTGCGGGCAGGCTATGAGCAGAAACTACTGTCTCCACCAGCGGTGCTAATTCAACATTCTCCAGTTCCACCGCACTGTCCGCCTGTTTACGGTTGTAATCAAGCAGTTGTTCGATCAGTTTTTGCAAATTGCGGCTGCTGCTATCAAGAATGCTCACCACCTCTTTTTGCTCTGGCGTAAGCGGCCCGACAACCTGGTCAGCCAGTAATTCAGTGCCCTCTCGCATACTCGCCAGTGGCGTTTTAATTCATGAGATAAATGTCTTAAAAATTGATGGCGTTGGGATCCAGCCATGACAGGCGCTCACTTAACCAAAGAATACGTTGCCCAACCGAGCGTAACTCGCTCGGTCCACTGAACGAAACGCTATTGCCCAGAGAACGCCCTTCCCCCAGACGGTTGATCATGCGCTCGATATTTTTCACCGGCCCGATAATCATCCGTGTGAAAAGCAGTACCATCACCAGACTCACCAGAAATAGCACCAGCGATTGCCAACC
Organism: Enterobacter hormaechei; assembly: GCA_041890495.1. Classification (GTDB taxonomy): domain Bacteria; phylum Pseudomonadota; class Gammaproteobacteria; order Enterobacterales; family Enterobacteriaceae; genus Escherichia; species Escherichia boydii. Next base: position 4,989,241 of record CP169086.1, on the reverse strand, counting down.
AAAATATTGCCCACGTTCGGCGATTTCACGCTGAAGCTGCTGCCCACGAGAGAACACCACTGTGCGCGTGGCCTGCACCATTTCGGTATTGGCACTGGCAAAGGCTTCCAGACGCGCGGCGGCAGCAGCATCGGGACCACTGTTGTTACACTGAAGTTGGGCCAGATTGTTCAAGTCCTGACGCAATGCCTGGTAAAGTTTATCGTCTGGCAGTACGCCTGCATGGGCATCGAGCATTTCGCTGTAACGCTTGCGCTGGCTTTGATAAACCTTCGCAAGCGTAGGGTCGTCCAGCACGCAATACTGACGGTAGCTACGCTCCATCTCCAGTGCCGCGTTGGTCATCGCTTCACTACGTCGGGCATCAATAAGCGTAGTGCGGTTAACCAGCGCCGCCTGATCGCTAAGCACATTCAGGCTTTGCCAGGCTTGCCATGCCAGCACCAACAGGGGCAGCAGAATCAGCAAAAATGCCAGCATTACCAGTTGTCGTAATGAGCGGGGAAAAACGGGCCAGCGTTTCAAGGTGTTACTCTCGTCAGACGCGAATAGCCTGATGCTAACCGAGGGGAAGTTCAGATACAACAAAGCCGGGAATTACCCGGCTTTGTTATGGAATAAGGCGGTGCCTAACTCGACGTTTCGCCCGATGGTTGATATAGCTACGCTGATATCAGAAGTTGGACGGCAGGCACCTTGTTGTGCGTCATTCGTATTTTATGTAGCACGTCCCGAAGGGGCTGACATAAGTCGGTGAATGAGCCACTGGTTACTATTATGCAGTAACTGTGCCAATAAAGAAAATAGTTTGGTAACGTACTGATTATACGTTGCTTTGAGGGATTTATGGCTTCTTCGCTATTTGAATGTAAATCAGCCACTGTGTCGCTAAAAAGAGACAACTTAAGATAAACTTATTAGATTACAATAAAATCAATCATTTAAGTGTCGCCAGAAAGCGACACGGTAAACCACCCATTGTCGTGATTTACAGACACAAAAAAGCTCCCGGAGTTGGGAGCTTATGATAGTGGTTGGTGCTTAATGCCGCATCCGGGCTGCAAAACCAATGATGAATTACCCCAACTGCTTACGCGCATTGCGGAAAATGCGCATCCATGGGCCATCCTCGCCCCAGTTTTCCGGATGCCAGGAGTTGCTGACAGTACGGAAAACACGTTCCGGGTGCGGCATCATAATGGTGACTCGACCACTTTCAGTCGTGACTGCCGTAATACCGTTCGGTGAACCGTTCGGGTTAGCCGGGTAGGTTTCAGTGACTTTGCCGAAGTTATCGACATAGCGCAGTGCCACCAGCCCTTTGCTTTCCAGTGCCGCCAGATGCGCCGCATCACGCACTTCCACGCGCCCTTCACCATGAGAGACAGCAATCGGCATTTGCGAGCCCACCATCCCCTGCAACAGCAGAGACGGGCTTTGGGTTACTTCAACCAGGCTGAAACGCGCTTCAAAGCGATCGGAGGTATTGCGCACAAAACGTGGCCACAACTCACTACCTGGGATCAGTTCGCGCAGGTTAGACATCATCTGGCAACCGTTACATACCCCCAGCGCCAGCGTTTGCGGACGGTGGAAGAAGGTTGCAAACTCATCGCGTACACGGTCATTGAACAGGATTGACTTCGCCCAACCTTCACCGGCACCCAGCACATCACCGTAGGAGAAACCACCGCACGCGACCAGGGCGTGGAAATCTTCCAGGCCCGTGCGTCCGGTCAGCAGGTCACTCATATGCACGTCGATAGCATCAAAGCCTGCACGGTGGAAAGCTGCCGCCATTTCAACATGCGAGTTCACGCCCTGCTCACGCAGTACGGCAACTTTCGGACGTGCGCCAGTGGCAATATACGGTGCTGCCACATCTTCGTTGATATCGAACGACAGTTTTACATTCAGGCCCGGATCGGCGTCGTTAGATTTCGCCTGATGCTCCTGATCGGCACACTCCGGGTTGTCACGCAGGCGCTGCATCTGCCAGGTAGTTTCTGCCCACCAGACACGCAACGTGGTGCGGCTTTCGCTGAATACAGTCTGCCCGTTGGCGGTAATCACAAAACGGTCACCGGAAACCGCCTGCCCTACATAATGGACACAATCAGCAAGCCCATGCTGTGCCAGTACGGACTCGACCGCTTCACGGTCAGCGGCACGAACCTGAATCACCGCACCCAGTTCTTCGTTAAACAACGCCGCCAGGCGATCGTCGCCCAGAGAGGCAATATCCGCGTTAATGCCGCAATGACCAGCAAAGGCCATTTCCGCCAGCGTTACCAGCAGGCCGCCATCAGAGCGGTCGTGGTATGCGAGCAGCTTACGCTGTGCAACCAGCGCCTGAATCGCGTCATAGAAGCCTTTCAGTTGCGCGACGTCGCGTACATCTGCCGGTTTGTCGCCAAGCTGACGATAAACCTGCGCCAGCGCCGTTGCGCCCAGCGCGTTATTGCCTTTGCCCAAATCAATCAGCAGCAGTGCGTTATCTTCGGTAGAAAGCTGTGGCGTGATGGTGTGACGTACATCTTCCACGCGGGCAAATGCAGAAATCACCAGCGACAGCGGCGACGTCATTTCGCGCTCTTCGTTACCTTCCTGCCAGCGGGTTTTCATCGACATGGAGTCTTTACCCACCGGGATCGTCAGGCCCAGCGCCGGACAAAGCTCTTCGCCCACGGCTTTAACGGCTTCATACAGGCCCGCATCTTCACCAGGGTGGCCTGCCGCCGCCATCCAGTTGGCGGAAAGTTTGATGCGTTTGATATCGCCAATTTGTGTTGCGGCGATGTTGGTTAACGCTTCACCGACCGCCAGACGGGCAGAGGCGGCGAAATCCAGCAGCGCAACCGGCGCACGCTCGCCAATCGCCATCGCTTCACCGTAGTAGCTGTCGAGGCTGGCGGTAGTGACCGCGCAGTTAGCGACCGGCACCTGCCACGGCCCCACCATCTGATCGCGCGCTACCATGCCGGTTACGCTGCGGTCGCCAATGGTCACCAGGAAGGTTTTTTCCGCCACAGTCGGCAGATGCAGCACACGTTTCACCGCGTCTGCAATGGTGATCCCTTCACGGGCCAGCGCGTCGCCTTTCGCTTTCAGCGTTTGTACATCGCGGGTCATCTTCGGCGTTTTACCAAGCAGGACGTCCAGCGGCAGATCGATCGGCTGATTATCAAAATGACGATCGTGCAGAGAAAGATGCAGTTCTTCGGTCGCTTCACCAATCACAGCGTAGGGTGCGCGCTCACGCTTACACAGCTCGTCAAACAGCGGTAATTGATCAGCAGCAACCGCCAGCACGTAGCGTTCCTGGGATTCGTTACACCAGATTTCCAGCGGGCTCATGCCCGGTTCGTCGCTCAGGATATCGCGCAGTTCGAATTTACCGCCGCGCCCGCCGTCGCTCACCAGTTCCGGCATGGCGTTAGAAAGACCGCCCGCACCGACGTCGTGGATAAACAGAATTGGGTTAGCATCACCAAGCTGCCAGCAACGGTCGATTACTTCCTGGCAACGACGCTCCATCTCCGGGTTGTCGCGCTGTACGGAAGCAAAGTCGAGGTCGGCATCAGACTGACCTGACGCCATGGAAGACGCCGCTCCGCCGCCAAGACCGATGTTCATTGCCGGGCCGCCGAGAACGACCAGCTTCGCACCGACGTTGATCTCGCCTTTTTGTACGTGATCGGCGCGAATGTTGCCGATCCCGCCCGCCAGCATGATCGGTTTGTGATAACCGCGCAGCTCTTCGCCGTTGTGGCTGTTCACTTTTTCTTCATAAGTACGGAAGTAGCCATTCAGTGCCGGACGACCAAATTCGTTGTTAAACGCCGCGCCGCCCAGCGGGCCTTCGGTCATGATGTCCAGCGCGGTGACAATGCGCTCAGGCTTACCGAAATCTTCTTCCCACGGCTGTTCGAAGCCAGGAATTCGCAGGTTGGAAACGGAGAAACCAACCAGACCAGCCTTCGGCTTCGCACCGCGTCCGGTGGCGCCTTCATCACGAATTTCGCCGCCGGAACCCGTCGCCGCGCCCGGCCACGGAGAAATCGCCGTCGGGTGGTTGTGAGTTTCGACTTTCATCAGAATATGCGCCGGTTCCTGATGGAAATCGTAGCGGCCCGTTTCGTGGTCAGCAAAGTAGCGGCCCACTTCAGAACCTTCCATTACGGCGGCGTTATCTTTATAAGCAGAGAGAACGTGATCTGGCGTGGTTTCGAAAGTATTTTTGATCATCCTGAACAGCGATTTCGGCTGCTGTTCACCGTCGATAATCCAGTCGGCATTAAAAATTTTGTGGCGGCAGTGCTCAGAGTTCGCCTGAGCGAACATATACAGCTCGATGTCGTTCGGGTTACGACCAAGCTTTGTGAAAGCATCCTGCAGATAGTCAATTTCATCTTCCGCCAGAGCCAAGCCAAGACGCAGGTTAGCGTCGATCAGCGCCTGACGGCCCTGCCCCAGCAAATCAACGCTGGTAACCGGAGTCGGTTGATGGTGGGCAAACAACTGCTCTGCATCATCTAAAGCAAAAAAGACCGTTTCCATCATGCGGTCGTGCAGTTCAGCGGTAACCTGCTGCCATTGTTCATTGGTCAGCGTACCGGCTTCTATATAGTAAGCAACGCCGCGCTCAAGGCGGTTTACCTGTTGTAGCCCGCAGTTATGGGCAATATCGGTCGCTTTCGAAGACCAGGGAGAGATGGTGCCAGGACGCGGGGTCACCAGCAGGAGTTTGCCTTGCGGGGCGTGGCTGGCGAGTGCCGGGCCATATTTCAGCAGGCGTTCAAGTTGTGCGTGCTCATCATCGTTTAACGGCGCATTGAGGTCAGCAAAATGGACATACTCGGCGTAAATATTGTGAACCGGGAGCCTGGCAGCCTGAAAACGTGCCAGCAGTTTGTTGATTCGGAATGCCGACAGTGCAGGCGAACCACGCAGAATTTCCATCATAAGTCTCTCGTCTTCTAAGCTTTCGGTGTACCCAAGGGGGGGAAACGGGCGTCATTATAAAGAATCTGATGCGCTGACGAAACCGTTTGCGTGGAAATAAAATCACCATCGTGAATTAGCAACGCGTGCCGCCAATGGCTGTAATAAGTTGCCATCTGGCGCAGGTTTACGCAAAATGCCGCTCATTTATGAGTAAACCTTTCACTATTATTACGTTTTTTCAAGCTGGGACGCGCACGACACAGAGAATTAACTAATTGAAAAAATTAAAGATTAATTATCTGTTCATCGGCATTCTGGCACTGCTGCTCGCGGTCGCTCTCTGGCCATCCATTCCCTGGTTTGGTAAAGCCGACAACCGTATCGCCGCCATTCAAGCGCGGGGAGAGTTGCGTGTGAGCACCATTCATACTCCCCTGACTTATAACGAAATCAACGGGAAACCTTTTGGCCTGGATTACGAACTGGCGAAACAGTTTGCCGATTACCTCGGCGTAAAACTGAAAGTGACCGTGCGGCAGAATATCAGCCAGCTGTTTGACGACCTTGATAATGGTAACGCCGACCTGCTGGCGGCAGGACTTGTCTATAACAGTGAGCGGGTAAAAAATTATCAGCCTGGCCCTACCTATTATTCCGTGTCACAACAACTGGTTTATAAAGTGGGTCAGTATCGCCCACGTACGCTGGGCAACCTGACGGCGGAGCAACTCACCGTTGCACCGGGTCATGTGGTGGTTAACGATCTCCAGACCCTGAAAGAAACAAAATTCCCGGAATTAAGCTGGAAGGTAGACGACAAAAAAGGCTCTGCAGAATTAATGGAAGATGTCATCGAAGGAAAACTCGATTACACCATTGCTGATTCTGTCGCCATCAGCCTGTTTCAGCGCGTTCACCCGGAGCTCGCCGTAGCGCTCGATATCACCGATGAACAACCGGTGACTTGGTTTAGCCCGTTAGATGGCGATAATACCCTTTCCGCCGCCCTGCTCGACTTCTTCAACGAAATGAATGAAGACGGTACGCTGGCACGCATTGAAGAGAAATACCTGGGGCATGGCGATGATTTTGATTACGTCGATACGCGCACATTTTTACGCGCCGTCGATGCGGTACTGCCGCAGTTAAAGCCCCTGTTTGAGAAATACGCCGAAGAAATTGACTGGCGTTTGCTGGCCGCTATTGCTTATCAGGAATCGCACTGGGATGCACAGGCCACTTCACCGACGGGTGTGCGCGGCATGATGATGTTAACCAAAAATACCGCGCAAAGCCTCGGCATTACGGATCGTACCGATGCCGAACAGAGCATCAGCGGTGGCGTGCGTTATTTGCAGGATATGATGAGTAAAGTGCCGGAAAGTGTGCCGGAGAACGAGCGGATCTGGTTTGCCCTCGCTGCGTACAATATGGGCTATGCGCATATGCTGGATGCCCGCGCCCTGACGGCAAAAACCAAAGGGAATCCTGACAGTTGGGCTGACGTAAAACAGCGTCTGCCTTTACTTAGCCAGAAACCCTATTACAGCAAGCTGACTTACGGCTACGCTCGTGGACATGAAGCCTACGCTTATGTCGAAAATATTCGTAAGTATCAGATTAGCCTGGTGGGTTATCTGCAAGAGAAAGAGAAAGAGGCGACCGAGGCAAAACAGCTGGCTCAAAGTTACCCGGTCGTGGCGCCGGACGAGCTTAATCGTCCGACAGCTTCAATTCTGCCTTTTGCTGCTTTTTCTGCTGACGGCGCATTCGAAAGAAATCGCTTAATAGCCCCGAACACTCTGGTGCAAGTACCCCACCGATAGTCTTCACCTGGTGATTCATTCCCGGGTGACCCAGCACGTCCATCAGCGAACCGGCCGCACCGGTTTTTTCATCCCGCGCACCAAAGACCAGAGTCCCGATCCGGCTGTGCACCATTGCGCCGGAGCACATCACGCACGGCTCAAGCGTCACATACAGCGTGGTATCAAGCAGACGATAGTTTTGCAGCACCAGCCCTCCCTGACGAAGCGCCATAATTTCGGCGTGTGCAGTAGGATCGTGGCGGCCTATAGGACGGTTCCACCCTTCGCCAATCACCTGGTTGTTATGAACCAGCACGGCCCCGACGGGCACTTCGCCCTCTTCCCAGGCGCGTTGAGCCAGCGTCAGCGCATGGCGCATCCAGTATTCATGGTCGAGTTCAGGGTTGGACAACGGTTGATACTCCAGTCGAAAAGCGGGCGGCATTATACACGCCCATTATGGATAAGACTATTCGAGTTGCTGGAGTTCACCTGATGGCGTGACGCGCCAGCGATGCTGGCAAAAATAGAGCAGCGGGTTGTCTTGCTTGCTGTCGCTGTAGCCGCTGTACAGGCGCAGCGGCGTACCAATGCGTTTCTCCAGCTGGACCACTTTTTCATGCCCCAGGCAGCGCAGGGTCAGCACCCAGCCGCCGTAACCGCGGGCAATTTGCGTGGCGATAAGATTCACGCGCGGAAGCCAGGGGGTATCAAAATAGACCTGCTCCACCAGCGTCTGCGGGGAGCCGGTAATCAGCCAGATGTCGGCATCGTTCGCGTCGAGGTAGCTGGTCAGGCGCGCCTGCACCACCGGAAAGGCGGCAACGTGGCCGCGAAACCAGTGCGCAAAATCCTGCTCAAGCTGTTTGAGCCGCGCTTCGCTGTGCCCAAAGGTACATCCCCACAGCAGCAGACTCATCGGCCATCGCGCCGCCCGGCCTTTCACCAGCAGCGCGATACCGATCGCCGGTAAGAGCGGCAGCACGAGCAGCGCATTCAAAGGCTGACGCCGCAGCAGGTAACGCATAAACGTACCAAACATATCCTGCTGATGCAGCGTTCCATCCAGGTCGAAAAAGACAACGCGACGCGCGTGATTTGCCAAACCTTACTCCTCTGGGTCGTTGAAACCTAATAGCCAGGTAAACAGGAACCCGGCGATCACCGCCACTAAATAGCCTAACAGATAGAGCATCACTTTTCCGGTCACGATAGTTAATGCCAGCGGTAAACCGGACAGCCCAAAGGTGATCACAGTGGCGACCTTCCAGTAGCTGATCAGCGCCCCGCCTACCGCACCGCCCAGACAGGCGGCGAGGAACGGTTTACCCAGCGGCAGCGTAACGCCGAAAATCAGCGGCTCGCCAATACCCAGCAGGCCGACCGGAAGCGCGCCTTTTATCATTTTTTTCAGACGCGCGTTGCGGGTTTTCATCAGTACGGCAATGGCCGCGCCGACCTGCCCCACGCCCGCCATCGACAGGATAGGCAGCAGCGCGTTATAGCCGTGCGCCTGCACCAGCTCGACGTGGATCGGCACCAGCCCCTGGTGCAGGCCGGTCAACACCAGCGGCAGGAAGGTACCCGACAGCACCGCCCCCACTAACAGGCCGCCGCGGTCAATCGCCAGAGACGCGCCGTGAGCGATGGCTTCAGAGATCCAGCCGCCTAATGGCTGGAGGGCAACAATCGCTACGCTACCGGTAATCAGCGTGGTCAGCAGCGGGTTGAGAATCAGCTCGATCGAGCCGGGCAAAACCGCGCGCAGCCTTTTCTCGATCCAGCACATCAGGATGACCACCAGCAGCACGGCGATCACCCCGCCGCGCCCGGGCTGGAGCGCCTCACCAAACAGCGTGATCTGCGCCAGCTGCGGGCTGGACAATATGCCCGCCATCACGCCGCCCATCGCCAGCGATCCGCCAAACACCTTCGCGGTATTCACCCCGACGAGAATGTTCATGATGGCGAACACAGCGCTGCCGAAGATCCCGAGAATCCCCAGCAGGTTCGGATACTGCGTGGCGAAATCCCCCACAATATCCGGTCGCTTGAGGATATTGATGATCCCGGTGATCAGGCCCGAGGCAATAAACGCCGGGATCAGCGGAATAAAGACGTTTGCCAGCTGTCGCAGCGCGTCGCTCATCGGGGCTTTGTATTTGGCTTTCGCCTGCGCTTTGGTGCGTTCCGCATCGTCAATCGTCACGCTCGCGCTAACGCCCATCAGCGCGCGCATGGCATCGACAACCTGCGCCGCTTTCCCCGGCCCGACGATCAGCTGATGCTGCTGCCCCTGTTTCACGTAGCCGCTGACGCCAGAGAGTTGCTTCAGGCGCGGCACGTCAAGCTGGTCGTCGTTATGCACCTCGACGCGCACGCGCGTCATGCAGTTTTCGAGACGCTGAATATTTTTTTCCCCGCCAATCCCCTGAAGGATATCGCTGGCGAGCGCTGCTGTTTTGTCCATAGACGCCTCTGTTAGTTTTCTAATGCCGCCCGTAAGAAGCCGTTGTGCGCATCGAGTTTGGCTCTCGCGGTCACCGCATCCAGCCCGCTCAGGATCATCAGAATGGCAGGTTTAACATCATGATCGGTCTGTTTAAGTACCGCTTCTGCCTCTTCACGGCCTGCGCCCGTCGCCTCCATCACCATGCGGCAGGCTCTGTCCACCAGCTTGACGTTGGTGGCCTGCATATCGACCATCAGGTTCTGATAAACCTTGCCGAACTTCACCATCGCGCCGGTGGAGATCATATTGAGCACCAGCTTTTGCGCGGTCCCGGATTTGAGGCGCGTGGAGCCGGTGAGCGCTTCCGGCCCGACAACCGGAGAGATAGCGATAGCGGCCACCTGCGCAATCGGTGAGCCCGGATTACAGGAGATGGCCACCGTCGTGCAGCCCGTCCGGTTGGCGTACTCCAGCCCGCCAATGACGTATGGCGTGCGCCCGGATGCCGCCAGCCCGACCACCAGATCCTTCGCGGTGAGATTCAGACCCTTCAGATCATCCTCACCCAGCTGTTTGTTATCTTCCGCCCCTTCAACGGCTTTCAGCAGCGCGCCGGGTCCACCGGCAATCAGCCCAACCACCAGACCATGCGGCACCCCAAAGGTGGGCGGACATTCTGACGCGTCAAGAACCCCAAGACGCCCGCTGGTTCCCGCGCCCATGTAAATAATGCGTCCCCCAGCCTTGAGGGCTTCCGCCGCCGCATCGACCGCATTTGCCACCTCAGGTAATGTCTCTTTTACTGCCTGCGCGACCAGCGTATCCTGTTGATTAAAGCGGTTAACCAGCTCCAGGGTGGAGAGCGCATCCAGATCCATGGTTTGCGGGTTACGCGTTTCAGAAACAAGTGAGCCAAGATTCATTTTTTCACCTCAAGAATTTTTAATTCATAATAATCACACTATAATGGAATATAAAATTCATTCAGGCGAGCAAAATCCGTATTTGCGCAGATAATCACATTTTCGCCAGGAGACCGTATGAACTGTTTAATTCGCATTCGCCAGCGCTACGCAGGCTTTGCCCAAAGCGACAAGAAGCTGGCGGATTTTCTGCTTTCTCAACCCGACCACGCGCGCCATCTCAGCTCGCAGCAGCTGGCGAGTGAAGCCGGCGTGAGCCAGTCCAGCGTGGTGAAATTTGCGCAGAAGATTGGCTTTAAGGGATTTCCCGCCCTCAAGCTGGCGATCAGTGAAGCGCTGGTCAGTAACCCCAACCCACAGTCAATGCCGGTGCATAACCAGATCCGCGGAGACGATCCAATGCGGCTGGTTGGCGAAAAGCTTATCAAAGAGAACGTGGCGGCCATGCACGCGACGCTTGATGTGAATACCGAAGAGAAGCTGCTGGAGAGCGTGGCGATGCTGCGCGGCGCACGGCGGATCGTTCTGACCGGCATCGGCGCGTCCGGACTTGTGGCGCGTAACTTTGGCTGGAAGCTGACGAAAATTGGGCTTAACGCCATCGTCGAACAGGATATGCACGCCCTGCTGGCAACCGTACAGGCAATGGATCCTGACGATCTGCTGCTGGCTATCTCCTACTCTGGCGAGCGCCGTGAAATCAACATGGCGACCGATGAAGCGCTGCGCGTCGGCGGTAAAATTCTGGCAATCACCGGTTTTACGCCGAATGCCCTGCAGCAGCGGGCTACGCGCTGTTTATATACTATTGCCGAGGAGCAGGCCACGCGCAGCGCGGCTATTTCGTCCACCAGCGCACAAATGATGCTGACGGACCTGCTGTTTATGGCGCTGGTGCAACAGGATCTGGAGCGCGCGCCCGAACGCATTCGTCACAGCGAAGAACTGGTAAAGAAACTGGTTTGACGCGTATAATGCCCGCCCAGTTTGTGTTGTTTCTGAGAATTTCCTGATGGCGCTGTTAATTACCAAAAAATGCATTAATTGCGATATGTGCGAGCCCGAATGCCCGAACCAGGCGATTTCGATGGGCGACAGCATTTATGAGATTAACAGCGACCGCTGCACCGAATGCATCGGCCACTATGAAACGCCGACCTGTCAGAAAGTGTGCCCGATCCCGAATACCATCCTGAAGGATCCGGCCCACGTCGAGAGCGAAGAGCAGCTGTGGGATAAGTTTGTCCTGATGCACCACGCGGACAAACTTTAACTTTCGATGATCACCGTTGCGCTGGCATAGTGGCGTTCATCGGCGATCGTCACGTGCATATGATTCACCCCCAGCTTTTCCGCCAGTTTTAATGCCTCACCCCATAGCCGTAGCCGTGGTTTGCCGAGCTCATCATTGAATACTTCAAATTGATTAAACGCCAGACCATTGCGGATCCCGGTGCCAAACGCTTTTGCTGCGGCTTCTTTCACAGCAAAACGCTTCGCCAGAAAACGCACCGGCTGGTGGTGCGTTTTCCAGATTGCCCATTCGTTATCGCTTAATACGCGGCGTGCCAGGCGTTCACCGGATCGGGCGATCACTGCTTCTATGCGAGCGATCTCTACGATATCCGTGCCTAAACCTAATATTGCCATTAGCCACGCGCTTCCAGCATCAGACGCTTCATTTCTGCCACCGCATCTTTCAGTCCGGTCATCACTGCACGACCAATAATGGCATGACCGATATTCAGTTCATGCATCTCAGGGATGGCGGCAATAGCTTTCACGTTGTGATAGGTCAGACCGTGACCAGCGTTAACTTTCAGACCGAGACTAGCGGCAAAGGTCGCGGCTTTGGCGATACGCGCCAGCTCTTGCGCCTGTTCGGCGTCAGTTTTGGCATCAGCATAGCAACCGGTGTGGATCTCGATAAACGGTGCGCCAACCTCTGCCGCAGCTTTGATCTGCTCTTCATCGGCGTCGATAAAGAGAGAAACCTGGATCCCGGCATCTGCCAGACGTTTGCAGGCATCGCGCATTTTTTCACGCTGCCCTGCAACGTCCAGGCCGCCTTCGGTTGTTACTTCCTGACGCTTTTCCGGTACCAGGCAGCAAAAATGTGGCTTCGTCTCAACGGCGATCGCCAGCATCTCTTCGGTCACTGCCATCTCCAGATTCATACGGGTATCCAGCGTCTGACGCAGGATGCGCACGTCGCGGTCAGTAATGTGACGGCGATCTTCACGTAAATGCACGGTAATGCCGTCCGCTCCCGCCTGCTCGGCAATAAACGCCGCCTGCACCGGATCCGGGTAAGCAGTACCGCGTGCGTTACGCAGCGTTGCAATATGGTCAATGTTGACGCCTAACAGTAATTCAGCCATGACAATCCTCATCATTCATAATGTGTTTTCACCGTTCGCTTAGGCATAAACTGCCGGAACAGTTCCCTGCTCTTTAATGGTTTACCGCCAAGATACGGCTTAAGCGCCATGCGGGTAAAGCGTTTCGCGGCGCGTAGTGTGTCTGCGTCAGGAAATTCCCGCGCGTTTAACGCTTTTAACTGCCTTCCGGTGAACGTTTTATTGTCGATAACGACGCTTGCGATAAACCCTTTTTCTTCGCGATAACGATACGTCATGGTGTCATCTACCGGCTCGCCGCTACCCGCGCAATGGGTAAAATTGACGCCATAGCCCAGATGCCCGAGCAGTGCCAGTTCAAAGCGGCGCAGCGCGGGTTCTGGCGTACCAGTGGCACCTGCAAGAGACTGAATGCAGTGCAAGTAATCGAAAAAGAGTTCAGCGAAGCGCGTCTCGTATTCCAGTACGCGGGAGAGAAGTTCGTTGATGTACAGACCGCTGTAAAGCGTGATACCGCTTAATGGCAGCGCCAGCGAGACAGCTTCAGCACTGCGCAGCGTTTTGACTTCGCCACGCCCGCCAAAACGTAGCAAGAGAGGGGTGAAAGGCTGTAATGCACCTTTCAGAGTAGAGCGTTTAGAGCGTGCGCCTTTGGCAACCAGACGCACGCGACCCGATTCCTCCGTGAAGACGTCCAGCATCAGGCTGGTTTCGCTCCACGGGCGACTATGCAGGACAAATGCGCGCTGCCAGCCTTCCATCGGAGTGACTCTTAAAGATCGTCAACGTAACCGAGACTGCGCAGTGCGCGTTCGTCGTCGGCCCAACCGGATTTCACTTTTACCCACAGTTCAAGGTGAACAGGCGCTTCAAACATTTCCTGCATGTCTTTACGCGCTTCAATCCCGATGGTTTTGATCTTGGCCCCTTTGTTGCCAATAACCATCTTCTTCTGCCCTTCACGCTCAACGAGAATCAAACCGTTGATGTCATAACCGCCGCGTTCGTTAGAGACGAAACGTTCGATCTCCACGGTCACGGAGTACGGCAGTTCAGCGCCGAGGAAACGCATCAGTTTTTCGCGGATGATTTCAGACGCCATAAAACGCTGTGAGCGATCGGTGATGTAATCTTCCGGGAAGTGATGAGTCGCTTCAGGTAGATGCTTACGCACGATTGCTGCGATAGTGTCGACATTCAGCCCGGTTTCGGCAGAGATTGGCACGATATCGAGGAAGTTCATCTGGCTTGCCAGGAACTGCAGGTGCGGCAGCAGATCGGCTTTCTCCTGCACGTTGTCCACTTTGTTCACCGCGAGGATTACCGGCGCTTTGCCTTCGCGCAGTTTGTTGAGCACCATTTCGTCGTCCGGCGTCCAGCGGGTGCCTTCAACGACAAAAATCACCAGCTCAACATCGCCAATAGAGCTGCTCGCCGCTTTGTTCATCAGGCGGTTAATGGCGCGTTTTTCTTCCATATGCAGGCCCGGTGTATCGACGTAGATCGCCTGATACGCGCCTTCAGTATGGATCCCCACAATGCGGTGACGAGTTGTCTGCGCCTTGCGGGAGGTGATGGAGATTTTCTGCCCCAGCAGTTTGTTCAACAATGTGGATTTGCCAACGTTCGGACGTCCGACGATGGCAATAAATCCGCAGTAACTTTTATCGATGCTCATTCCAGCTCCAGTTTTTTCAACGCCTGTTCGGCGGCAGCCTGCTCAGCCTTACGACGGCTTGAACCTGTGCCAACCACCGGTTCACTCAGGCCGCTGACCTGGCAGTGGATTGTAAATTCCTGATCGTGCGCTTCGCCACGGACCTGAACTACCAGATAAGTCGGCAGCGGCAGATGACGACCCTGCAAATATTCTTGCAAGCGCGTTTTCGGATCTTTTTGTTTATCGCCTGGGCTAATTTCGTCCAGACGAGTTTGATACCAGTTGAGGATTAATTTCTCGACGGTTTGAATATCACTGTCGAGGAATACGCCACCAATTAATGCTTCGACGGTGTCGGCGAGAATTGACTCACGACGAAATCCACCGCTTTTAAGTTCACCTGGTCCTAAACGTAAGCACTCGCCTAACTCAAATTCGCGCGCCAGTTCCGCCAGCGTATTGCCACGGACCAGCGTGGCGCGCATCCGGCTCATATCGCCTTCATCCACACGAGGGAAACGGTGATAAAGCGCATTGGCGATAACGTAGCTCAGAATAGAGTCGCCTAAAAATTCTAAACGCTCGTTATGTTTGCTGCTGGCACTACGATGAGTTAATGCCTGCTGCAACAGTTCCTGATGATTAAAAGTGTATCCCAGCTTCCGTTGAAGCCGATTAATTACGATGGGGTTCATGCGATACCAATAAATAAATGCGTCAACAATTCAGCACACGAAACAGACCTGATATACATGGCTCTGCTAACTGCTTCGCTGCAGTTTCAGTTTAGCGGTATATGGGGACCAACGCTGTTTCGTGTGCCGTGGCAACCTGGAGGTGCCAACCTTAAACTTCGGGGGAATATTCTATACACAACGACGGGGGATGTCGTTAGCCACGGGAGATTTATCTCATAAATAATTCACGTTGTCGCCATAACGGCGACAACGTGAACGAAGATGAGCTATTAATGGATGCCGCCAATGCGACTTAAGCGCACACCAGTCGGCCATTCGCCTTCTTGCTTATCGAAGCTCATCCAGATAGCCGTTGCCCGACCGACCAGATTCGCTTCAGGCACAAAACCCCAGTAACGGCTGTCCGCGCTGTTGTCGCGGTTGTCGCCCATCATGAAGTATTGTCCCGGAGGAACAATCCAGGTTGCCAGTTGTTGCCCTGGCTGCTGGTAATACATCCCCACCTGATCCTGCGCAATCGGCACTGTCAGAATGCGGTGCGTCACATCACCCAGTGTCTCTTTACGCTCGGAAAGACGAATTCCATTTTCTTTGGTTTCGTTTTTCGGCACTTCAAAGAATCCGCTGGTCGCTTCCCCACCATTACGGCGTGAGAAGGTCTGAACGAAATCGCTCGGTTCCACGTTTGAGTAGGTGACCGGCAGCGCGTTTTCACACGCCTGGCCGGAACTGCATCCCGGTTGAATCGTCAGCTCTTTTGAGACCGGATCGTAAGTGACTTTATCGCCCGGTAAACCCACCGCGCGCTTGATGTAATCAAGCTTTGGATCTTCCGGATATTTAAAGACCACGATATCGCCGCGTTTCGGATGACCGGTTTCGATCAGCGTTTTCTGGTAGATAGGATCTTTAATGCCATAAGCAAACTTCTCTACCAGAATAAAATCACCGATTAACAGAGTCGGCATCATCGAACCTGACGGGATCTGGAACGGTTCATAAATAAACGAACGCACAATCAATACGATAGCCAGTACCGGAAAAACAGAAGCACCGGTTTCCAGCCAGCCAGGCTTCGGCGCAACCTTTTTCAACGTTGCTTTATCCAGTGAGTCACCGGCAGCCGCCTGCGCCGCTGCCTGACGTTCCCGCCGTTTAGGTGCGAAAAAGAATTTATCCACGCACCATAAAATGCCCGTCACCAGTGTGGCAATCACCAGAATCAGGGCAAACATATTCGCCATGCCAACTCCTAAGGGTTATTTGTTGTCTTTGCCGACGTGCAGAATGGCGAGGAACGCTTCCTGCGGCAGCTCGACGTTACCGATCTGCTTCATGCGTTTCTTACCTTCTTTCTGCTTCTGCAGCAGCTTTTTCTTACGGCTGATATCGCCGCCATAACATTTAGCCAGTACGTTTTTACGCAGCTGTTTCACGGTGGATCGCGCAATAATGTGCGTACCAATCGCTGCCTGAATGGCGATATCAAACTGCTGGCGTGGGATCAGATCTTTCATCTTCTCCACCAACTCGCGACCGCGGTTTTGCGAATTATCACGGTGGGTGATCAACGCCAGCGCATCAACACGTTCACCGTTGATTAATACGTCTACACGTACCATGTCGGACGCCTGGAAGCGTTTGAAGTTGTAATCCAGAGACGCATAACCTCGCGAGGTAGATTTCAGTCGATCGAAGAAGTCGAGCACCACTTCCGCCATCGGGATCTCGTACGTCAGTGCCACCTGATTACCGTGGTAAACCATATTGGTCTGCACGCCGCGTTTTTCTACGCACAGCGTAATAACGTTGCCGAGATATGCCTGCGGCAGCAGCATGTGACATTCTGCAATCGGCTCGCGCAGTTCGTAAATGTTATTTACCGCAGGCAGCTTGGATGGGCTGTCGACGTAGATAACTTCTCTTGACGTGGTTTCAACTTCATACACTACGGTCGGCGCAGTGGTGATCAGATCCAGATCGTATTCACGTTCCAGACGCTCCTGGATGATCTCCATGTGCAGCAGGCCAAGGAAGCCGCAGCGGAAACCAAAGCCCAGCGCGCTGGAGCTTTCCGGCTCATAGAACAGTGAGGCATCGTTCAGGCTGAGTTTACCCAGCGCGTCACGGAAGGCTTCATAGTCGTCGGAACTTACCGGGAACAGACCGGCGTATACCTGCGGTTTGACTTTCTTAAAGCCAGGCAGCGCCTTTTCTGCCGGATTACGCGCCAGCGTTAAGGTATCGCCGACTGGAGCGCCGTGGATATCTTTAATCGCACATACGAGCCAGCCTACTTCGCCACATTTCAGTTCAGTGCGGTCAACCTGTTTCGGCGTGAAGATGCCCAGACGGTCGGCGTTATAGGTCTGCCCGGTACTCATGACTTTCACTTTGTCGCCCTTACGCAGGGTGCCGTTTTTAATACGGATAAGTGAAACAACGCCCAGGTAGTTGTCGAACCATGAGTCGATAATTAGTGCCTGCAACGGGCCTTCCGGATCGCCTTCCGGCGGCGGAATGTCGCGCACCAGACGTTCGAGAACGTCCTGCACGCCAACACCGGTTTTCGCTGAACAGCGCACCGCGTCAGTGGCGTCGATGCCGACGATATCTTCAATTTCTTCCGCCACGCGTTCAGGATCGGCTGCCGGCAGGTCAATCTTGTTCAGTACCGGCACCACTTCGAGATCCATTTCCATGGCGGTGTAACAGTTTGCCAGGGTTTGCGCTTCCACGCCCTGCCCGGCGTCGACCACCAGCAATGCACCTTCACAGGCAGCCAGCGAACGGGAAACTTCATAGGAGAAGTCTACGTGGCCCGGGGTGTCGATAAAGTTAAGCTGATAGGTTTCGCCGTCAGACGCTTTGTAGTCCAGCGTCACGCTTTGCGCTTTGATGGTAATGCCACGCTCACGCTCAAGATCCATGGAATCGAGAACCTGCGCCTCCATTTCACGGTCAGACAGGCCACCGCAGATCTGGATAATACGGTCAGACAGCGTCGATTTACCGTGGTCAATGTGAGCTATGATCGAAAAGTTACGTATATTCTTCATAAAGTATGAATTTTTTAACTCGCTATGCAGATAATTGGTTCTTGATGGACACAGCGGTGGACATCCCACAGTAACTACCCCATCAACGACTGGCCTGCATATTACACTGTAGCGCCGAAATCGTCAGCATACGATATCTTCATTAACATACGATGTTACAACACCGGGCAGTCGTCGAACTCGCCAGACCGCGCGTCGTTGATGATATAAGTGATCACCCCGAACACCGGCCTCGAGGATTCTGACATTTCATCCATCGCCGGCAGCCTCTCCCTCTTCCCGTTATCCAAGTTTTCCAGATGCGGCTGCGGATGTGTCCGGTACCGCTTAATCCTGAACTCACCGCTATCTGTGCAAACCAGCAATGAACCGTCACATGGAGACAGTGACGCGTCGACAACAAGTAAAGCACCGCTGAGTATACCTTCCCGGTAATGCGTTGCACCGGCCCGCATAAAGTACGTAGCTGCTGGCCTGATTATGATGCGCTCATCAAGCGATATACGCTGTTCAACGTAATCTGTAGCCGGCGAAGGAAAGCCCATTAGAAAACCCTCCCCATGTTACGCAGGATCCAGTATCGGTTCTCACTTCCGTTTGTCGTCTTATCGGCGAAGTCCGGTTGATATCGTTCGATCCATGAATTTGCATCCGCCTGGCTGAAATGCCAGTTCCTCTCCTGCAGTTCAGTGATGAATTTGTCTGTATGCAAGCAGAGATAGCCCTTCGGGTTTTGCTGTATGGCCGCAATGAAAGCAGCACGAATATCCGGTTGACGAGGCATTAAATCACCCTTACGAGCTTATTGACTGTATGTATATGCAGTAGTATTTCTATGAAAGCAGATCAAGCACAGGCAATTTTTTCATTATTAAGAGGATCGGTATGTTTGTTGAACTGGTTTATGACAAACGCAATGTTGAGGGGCTCGAAGGTGCCAGAGGAATCATACTGGCCGAGCTGACGAAGCGGGTGCACCAGATTTTCCCTGATGCCGAAGTGAAGGTGAAACCGATGCAGGCAAACGGCTTGAATAGCGATGCCAGCAAAAGCGATCGTGAAAAACTGAATCGCATGCTGGAGGAAATGTTTGAAGAGTCCGATATGTGGCTGGTTTCTGAGTTCCCGACCGTTCGCCAGGTTGGCCTGTAGATATTGTTCGGGTAATATTCCCGACGTTTGCTCGGGCATGAACACTGAGCAACCAGCCGCCGCCCGTTATTGCATACGATGGGAGGCGGCTTCCTCAACTTCCAGGTTGCAATGCCGCTACCTGTTTCTTTAAATCTTCAATTTGATCCATTAAAACCAGGATTGCTTCATGGTGAAGAGCAGCGGCTGCACCAGCCACATCGACAGCTAACGTTTTCTCGACTATTGAACCATCTCTGAGCTCAGTTTCTCCGCCTTCAAAAACCGCAGTCGGCATTGCGAGTGCAAGCTCCTGAGCAATGAAACCCTGACCCGGAGGGGCGTTATCGAGACGATCCCACGTACACCCACGTACCAAACGCATCTTAGCAAGCGGATTTTCGATCTGCTTAATATTCTCTTTAATACGCTCGTCAGAATTGTTTATCCATGAACCATTGTTCGCTGTGGCATTTCCCCCTGCGGAAAAAACCCAGTTGGTGTAAGTGCCATTAGCCTTGTCGATGCCAATTGCAATATCCTGAATATCATATCCACCACCCCGGCGCGCACCTATGTAACCAGTATCGTTAAAATATTGAAATGACGACCTGCCAATAACACCACCTACAGAGCCAGTATCAAATGACTGGATTCCAACTTTGTTACCTGCGCCTGAATTAAATGCCGATGTAAAAAGTGATGATGATGTCAGCGTACCCCCGGTCTTCCCGTTCACCGTACTGAGGCGATCATCATCGCCAGCGGCCACCGTTCCCGCCGCTGTGCCGACGTTCCTGGTGGCGCTGTTTCCTAAACCGAGGTTTGTGCGAGCGTCTGCGGCATTCGTTGCGCCGGTTCCGCCGTCTGTGACAGCAAGCGCACCATTGCTCCCTTTCTGTGCCAGTTTACCGATGCCAGGGATGGTTACGGAGGTGCCGTTGATCGTTACGGTGATGCTCTGATTGGCTGAGGTTGTGGCGAACGTCTCCCACGCGCCAATGTTCTCGTCATATTCTTTGATGAGCTGAGACATAGCCTGTGCCAGTCCATCAACCGAGATAATGTCGGACACAAGAATTCCATACTTCTGGCCGCTCAGTGCCGGGGAGGCGGCAGGCGTTACCGTAATTGATGTGGCGCTGTTCACGGATGAAATCTGGAACAGCTGTACCGGGCTAGACATCACGATAATCGTCTGGCCAGCGCGAACCTGGCTGGCGGGTGCCGTCCAGTTAGTACCCGTCCCGGTGGCGGTATTTCCGTTAATGGCAATGGTGCCAGTGTTATAAAGCATATTTTCTCCAGACAATAAAAAACCCCGCCGGAGCGGGGTTTGTTCAAAATTTAATGGGTTAGTGGCAGGTGGTGCTGGTGAACGTGCTGGCGCTCACCCATGACCAGTTAAAGGGATAACCGGCGCGGTACTGCGTCTGATTGTTTTGTTTACGGACTCCGTAGATCTGGACGCTGCTTTCCTGTCCGCCGACCAGGGCTGTTCCGGTGCATACGGGTTGCTGCTTCTCAATAACGCCAGCGCAACCGGAGAGCAATACCGCTACCGCCAGGCAAAGAATCATATTTTTCATAGTGGTTATATCCCAGGGCATTCATGAAGCTACACAATAACAATATGAATCAATGGGATATAATTGATTTGATAGATCAATTATTCAAAATTGATCGCTAAAAACGATCAATCATAGTTGGCGCAGTTAATGGCCATAATCACGTTCCTCAGATTCGAATACGTAACGTTCTGAAGGTTGCCGCCGGGGGTTGTCTGCGGCCTGGCGAATATCCGCGTATTGCTTCCCTCAAGTTTTGCCATGCTCTTGTATATGGCCGAGTATGGCTGCGGTTGACCGCCAGCCGATACAACCCCGGTAATTAGTCCCAGCATGGCAGGTATACAGGCCCACTTCCCAGCCAGAGTTGTATTGATGTTGTATCCTGAGCTGGCATCCACCCCGACGGTACCGAGAGTGACTACATCACTCAGCGTGCGCGTTTCGTTTGTTAAAATCAGCGTCCCTGATGCATCCCACACAGCCAGCCCGTAGTCTGGCTTTGTCTGCGGGAAAATAGAGAAAAAATAAACGTACGCTGTGCCGGTTGCATTCGGTCTGAGAAAATCAATCGTGATGGTGTTCCCGCTTATCGTCTGAGTGATTTCGACCTCAACCGTGCAATGAACGAACGCGACAACGGGCTGACCTGCGGGGAATGTGTGCGTCACTTTGGTATTGAAACCCGATGTTCCCTGAAGTTCCGCTGTCTTTCGCGCCTGAAGAGCGATTGGCGAGCTGTTCGCGGTCACCCATACTTCCCCGCTCGTGGTCGTCAGTAAAACGCCATACTCCGCCATTTATGCCCTCTCGATCTGGAAAATGAGATAAGCCGCTGCCGCAGGCTCAGTCCCTGCTGAGTAGTCGGTATCGCCTGCTACTGACACTGTTGCTGTTCCCCCCGAAATGGTGATCTTCCTCCGACTCGTACCAAACTGATCGCCGTTCATGCTCTGAAAATAGGTCAGCCTGCAACCCGGTGGAAGCGCTACTGTGTAAGAGCCTGTTTTCTGGTTCTGGGCCAGCTGGAGATAGCCACAAACGCTGACAGGCTTAACGCCATAGTTGTTTACCTTGCCTGAGGCGTCCCATGTCTGAACACCATATTCCGCCATCCAGTTCTCCTGAAAAAAAAAGAGGCCCCGTAAGAGGCCTCCCGTTACCATGTTCCCGTAATTCTCCCGATCTGCACCCTCAACACATTGTTGGCATCCTTGACACTGATCGTCTGATTAGTCTGCTTCATCGCCCCCTCACCAGCTGTCGAACCGTAGTTCTCAAACGTACCGCCCTTATCCAGCCTCCACCCGACTGAGCCAGCGACATAGTTATTGGACTGGATGTAGTTGCCGATCTTTGCGTTGCTGATGGTGCCATCACCTATCAGCGCGTCTCTGATGAACACCTGCCCGTTCTGAATAACGAACGGAAGGGTCACCGTGGCTCCGGCCTGGTGCGTTACGGCGAAGCGGTCAGCCAGGAAGATGACCTGTGACTGCATGCCGGATGGCGTGTTCTCGACGCCAATCCCCATCCCTGCCGCGTAATACTGACCATTACTGGATAACCCAACTTTGATGCTGAACATCGCACTGAGGTTACCGTTTACATCTGCAATAGCCTGTGCGTTGACGTTTATCGCTGCACTGTTTTCGCCTGATTTAACAGTCAGAGTGTTGATTTTTGTTGCCGAAGCCTGGGTGAAATCAGCAAGAGTTTCTGTCAGGTCCGTTGAGTTAGAGATATTGCCACCAGCTTCTGCATCCAGCGTTACCAGGGCGCGTGCGACTGCCTGGCTGGCATCGGCAATCGTAGTATCCACTCTGTCTATACTTGCACTGTTCCCGGCGTTCGTGGCGGTCTGCGAGCGACGGCTTACCACCTGCGCCAGCCCATTCTGGATAATCGCGATTGCCGAGTTCTTCACGCCTCCCGTCATGCCGTCCATCGACACAGAAATCTCGTCGATCTTCACTTCGGCCTGCGCCAGCCCGTCAGCGTTCTCAAGGATGTCTTTCGCCTGCTGCTCCAGCTCGTCGGCATGCTTTTTGATGTCATCCGCCATGCCTGCAACTTTTTCGTTGCTGTCCACCGCGTTCTCGATCAGGTCTTTGAACGTGTCGGAATCTTTCATGTCCTCCAGGATTGCATCGGTGATATCGGAAACATCGATGCTTGCCTGCCCGCGCACCCAGTCGGTCCATTCGCTCTGATTCCCGATGCGGTCAACCAGCCGTGCCCGGTACCAGAATTCCTGCCCTGCCTTCAGCCCCATCTGCTGATAGAGTTTCTGAGGATACGGCACCGACGCCAAAAGCATTGGATTTGCCCCATCGACTGAAGCGCTGTATTGCAGTTCCGTGCTCAGGGTGTCGGCGGTATCTGCTGGGAAACCCCATGTAATGTTGATCCCA
Source organism: Enterobacter hormaechei (assembly GCA_041890495.1). GTDB lineage: Bacteria > Pseudomonadota > Gammaproteobacteria > Enterobacterales > Enterobacteriaceae > Escherichia > Escherichia boydii. The sequence goes on along the minus strand of CP169086.1, from coordinate 4,966,221 downwards.
AATACAACATCCTCTGTTGCAGTTAGTCCCACAGGTTTGGGCACTTCACCGGTGCGACCGGTAAGATGGGTCAACACAGACGTGGACCAAAGGCTGGACGCTCCACCAGAGTTAATCGCACGGACGCGCACAAGGTAATCGCCCTCGAAAATGCCAGGCACTTCGATATTTCGTAACCCGGTTTCAGGCACGTTTACCCATTCGTTATTTCCGCGTTTCCACTGTGCCCGGTACGCTATGACGTCCGACTGCAGTTTGCCGTCTTTATCAACTGGTGCATCCCATGAGGCGGTTAGCGTGGCCACGCGCTGCCCCTGGCGAACCGCATCATAGCTCGATACCACGATGTTGGTAGGCTGGTTAACTAGCCCGGTCGGAATCAGGCTTATCGGAGGAGTATCGAGGCGAGCGTTGTTATCAACGGCGTCGTATTTCGACGCGTTATACTCCGCACCGGTAATGGTGAAGGTGTTTTCCTCATCATCAAATTTTAGGTTCGTTACCCGGAAATACTGCAGGCGCAACTGACCAGCATCAATTACGAATACGGCATTAGGTAATGGCGCCGCCGTGAACGGCGTGGACAGGATCAACTGCGTGCCATTTACGGCCTGTATCACCCGGCTTTCAACGGTACCGCCCTGGGTGCGAATCATCAGCGTATCGCCCGCCACCGCACTGGTTCCCCGGTCAGTGGTCACGGCCTTAAGACCAGCGTTATACCCGGTGATACGCCCGCCGTAAACGCGCCCTGACAGGCGTTCATCTGCAAACGCAAATACGGTACCCGGCACGAATACAAAGCCATCAAGTCCAGTATGAAGCGTGATAATGCGGTCAAGGGAGTTGGAATACACCGCCCACCCGCCACGCCGCTGCGCCTCGCTCTCACGCGTACAACCGATCGCAGTGATTTGTGTCTGCTTAAACTTGAACTGCCTCACCAGTTCCGGAAACATCACTGCCGTGGTGCGGTCCTGGTAGTGGTTATCCGGATCGCTGAAGTTAATCAGCGCGCTGGAGAATCGGTTTTTCTCACTGCCACTCGAGTACACCGGCTTACCCACCACTGATGCGCGAGTGAGGATCTGCAACTTCGTAGTGTCCGCCGGCATGTCAGAGACAACGTTGAACATGTTGTTGCCCCAGAAAGTCATTCCGTTGAAGCCCGCGGCAATATCTTTAATCACCTGCCAGGCATCAGCCTGGGACTGGATGTAAACGTCAAACATGAAGCGTGGCTCGGTACCGCTTCCGCCTTTCCCGTCGGGTACCTTCTGGTCGCAGCGCTGGGCGATGCGATAGAGCTCCCACTTATCTAGCATTTCTGGCGTCACGCGGCGCCCAAGACCGAAGCGCGGCTCAGTCAGAACATCGAACCAAATCCACGCCGGGTTATTCGTCCAGCCCCATTTAAACGTGCCGTCCCATGTTCCGCTATAAGTCCGCGCTATTGGATCATAGTTCGAAGGGATTCGGATGATGCGCCCCTTCGGCATGCAGGAAATCTTAGGGATGTTGTTGAATGACTTTGCGTTAAAGGACACATACAGCAGCGCGGTGTGTGGATATCGCAGGCGAGCATCGATCACCTCAGTAATCGCTTGCACCTGCGTTTTGTTCTGCAGCATCTGGCTGGTGCTGTCATCGGTGTCACGCACCACTCGAATTTGCCAGCCAGTACTGGCTTTGGGAAGATTAATACGGTGAGTTAGTTCATAGAGCGAACTGAGCTTCTCTGTGACGGTTTTAGTCATGACTGTCGAGTAAGCGCCACCGTCCACCGCCAGATCAATATGGTACTGAACCGTAGTGCCGACGATATCCCCATCGTTTTCCTGCTGCTGTAACCCAGGGATGCCAATACGAACCAGCACCGCGTCAATCTGGGTGTTACTCAGTGCGCGGGTCCATGGTGTGGCCTTTGTCAGCGATACGCCAACCGTAGTTTCATTCTCGACTGCAGGGAATCCCGGTATTGGTGTCTGGGTCTGTGTGCCAGGCCGGAAATCCCATGACACATTTTCAAAATTCATCGTTCCGTCGGGGTTTCCCAACGGCGTACCGTCCAGGAATATCCGGGTCGCATCCAGGCCACCAGCAAACTCCCCCTCCCCGAGCGCCAGCAGCATGCGGCAGCGCGCCATTGACTGAGCCGAATCGGGCTGTTCTACAGGTGTGTGCTGCTTCTGGCTGCCACCCTTTGCACCAATGATCGCTTCCATATTACATCCATAAAAAAAAGCACCCAATTGGGTGCTTGATATTCAGAAAGGAGTTTTCAGATGTCTTCTGCGACTATGCCGGCACTGATGATGGCGCCGCCAACCTCGCGCTCACCATAAAGAAGCGCGACCGGGTTACCCATCGCAAGGGTATTCACCGAGCCACCGAAGGCATATGAGGGTTTATTGTCAGGATCGTCTCGCCCCTGTAGTCCTTTGGGCTGGGGCGAAAGCATCTGGTAAATTCCACCAGCCATCATTCCGATACCAGCGGAGACCATTCCCGCGCCAATGACACCTGCTGAACCGAACGTCATGCCCGTGACGACGATGCCCGCCACAACCATGACAGCACCCAATATCGTCTGGAACAAACCAGCTTTTTTTGCCCCTTCCATCACTGGTGCTATGCGAATATCGGTGCTTCCGGCCAGGTTCTTAAAATCATCCGCGCCAATGTTGCGCCTGCCGCGAAACACCGCGAACGTCATGCCATTCTTTTTGGCGTTCAGAAGATAGCTTTCCAGCCCGTCCAGGTTGATGCAAAGCGCCTTTACCGCCTCAGCTGATGTCTGCACCGCCAGCCTGTGAACACGGCCAAACCGGGCTCCCAGCACACCGTACAATCGAATCGTGGTTAAACGCGCCATGGCTGAATCTCCTGCGGTAGCTCTTTGTGACGGACGCAGATCATCGTCCTGTCTTTGAAATAACCGCGCGCATACGGCGTGATGCAAGACGGCTGCCCGTACAGATGGTGAAGCAGCTCACCTTCCTCGGTAATGATCCCCGCGTGGTTCCACTTACTGGATTCAACCTGCATGATGACCATACAGCCTGGTGACGGGTCGCATTCGACAAACCCTTCCCGCTCCCAGTTGTCGAAATACAGGTTGTCCGGGTACTGGCTTTCCCACCATGGGTAATCGACGCGGAAATCGTTAAGCTTCACGCCCTGGGTGGCATGCCAATCCATTACCAGTCCCCAGCAGTCATTTGAGCCCAGGATAAACGGACGCCCGATAAGGGGTACCGCCTCCGGCATTATCTCAGCGTATTCGTCGCTATCCGGCGCGTAAATACCCCAGACCACGCCGGAGTTGTTGCATTGTTGGCGGTCCAGATCGGATGGAATCGGCCTTGCTCCATCGCCAGGATGGGAATGGATGACGCGCACAATCGTCCCGATATCTTCGGCGTTCGCCCAATGCTCGCCATCGATGCGGAAATGCTCTGTTGGATTTTCGTGAGAATTTGGTACAGGAATATAGCGCTGGCGACGGCCAGACTGAATAACGAATCCGCAGCTCTCGCGCGGGGATTCTTCCAGCGCATGAGCACGGATAGCTGCCAATATGGTTTTATTCATTGCTATGTCCGGTTATCGGGTGAAGAGAACGGTTGCCGGAAAGCCGCCAAAGTCGAGAATTGCCGCGTTAGGATCTGCCAGGCCGGCGCCAAATCGTTTACGGCAGTCACTGAAGCAACCACCACATACATCAAGGGCAGGATCTGAAACCTGATTCCCCTTCGCGTCGAAATATGCCGTACCGTTATAGGTGCATCCATCGCCGCTCCGGTACTGCCCGCGTAGCGCCCATTCGCAGAGCGAGGTGATTTGTCTGGTTGGAATAACAAGCCCCTGCAGGTCTGCGGGGCTACTGAGTGACCATGAAACCACTTCGTCGTCTTCGGAGGTTTTTGTGTCAAGCCAGAAGGTCTGAAGCGTGAACATCGACGGGTCGGCGGTCGGGTTCATCCCACCAGGGTAATTCACGGCATCGAGGTAAACCGAATAGGTGTCGAGAATGCTCACTTTGGCATTAACCATGTCTTTAAATTGCAGGCATAGCGCCGTGATATGACCGTCGAGGTTGGAAACGCTGAGTGTCGGCTCTGCGGCCTGGTCTGTTGAAAGCTCCAGGCCTGCTACCTGAAACGGCCAAAAATCGTAGGTCTTGCCACCGAATGCTATTGGCTTTGGTCCGAGCTTTTCTTCATCACCATTGGCAGCGTCGATCTCTTCCGGTGTATGGGGGAAAGGTGCGTAGTGGAAACGGTGAATACCGCCACTGAACTCTGAGGCGTCAACTTCAACCAGGCGTACTCTGCCACCCGGTGCCAGCATCGCCGCCTGATCGACTAATGCCATTATGCATACACTCCGTAAGCCCGTTTGATGGTGAACGTCAGCTCAGCAAACTTGCTGCTGATCTGATTTTTCCGTACGGAATCGGCGACTACCCGATAAAGCCCCTTTGCTTCGCCGGGCGGCGTGATGATAAAAGCTTTAACGGTATGAGCCAGAAGGAAGTCGCGCACTGCGTTTACCTCAGACTCACTGCCAACGTGTTTCATTGGCACCTGAATAGCAGTAGAGTTAATGCCATTATCAGCAACCTGCTCATAGCCATCACCGAACTGCGCCGCTCGCACCGTTTGACTATATTCAATCGCGCCAGCGCCGAGCTGAGAACGCCAGTTGTAGGTTTCAACCGCCATATTTGCTCCATAAAAAAACCCAGCCGAAGCTGGGTTTCATGTTAAGAATTTTGTCGAGTTAGGAAGCGATAGCTTGTTTCAGTTCGCTCCATTTTTGGAAAAATAGTCTAGAACTATTTAAAGCAGTTTCCGCCATTTCCTTACTTACCGTTACTTCTGAGAGGTGGTAATCAGCCTCATTACGTGCTGCCCTTTGCTGGCGTAAATTGTATCCAAGCAACTTCAGTTGCGCTGAGTCGTAAGGCTCAAGTTTATTCTCTACCTTATTACTCATATAACCAATTAAATTACTGTGATGGTTAGACGAAAATGCAGGCACCGATTGGAGAGACTCCAATGCATGATGATAGCTCGCATAATAAGCTCGCGATATGCAACTACGAAAACCACCTTCATTATCCAGTTCGATTAATGAATCAGCACATCTAAGCAAATCATCACTAATTATTGCCATAGCTTACCCCAACGTGAAGTTGACGTGTCGGAGAAAAACGAGCTACTACGTCACAATCATCCAAAGCATCATGGTTACATACGGCTTCAGCAAGCTCCCAATTAAGCCTAGCTATAGACTCAGGATTTTGATTGTAGATTTCAATAACATAGCACGTGTTAAATGTACTGTTCAGCTCGACTGTTCCGGGAATCAAACGATGTTTTTCCGTTAATGACCAAATTACTCGAGCGAGTAACTCAAACTGGTTTTGCGAACAGCCGCTAACGGAGTATGCATTGTTAATCTCAGTCAATAATTCCTGCTTATGAATCTCTGCTTCAGATCTGTTTTCATCCTCCGAAAGCAATTTAATGTGCATATCAAAGTAATGTTCAAGACGGTCTCTATCGCCAAAACGATAAGCCATAGAATAAGCACTAGCTGTTAAAGCCTTTGTTTGATGAGCATCAGCAAGATCATAAGCATATTGATAAAGCCGATTTATGCAGCCTGTATGTCTGAGCATAAAACAGAGATTTGTAGCAACGGTAACATCATGAAATGGATCAGCCTCCTCAAACACAGCAATAGCTTGGTCGATTTCACCATACAAACCATGAAGGAAGCCAAGCGCTGAAACACATATGCTGGAATTCTGGCGTTCAAGCTCGCGCACACCACGTCTATAAGAGAATTCATCAATAGCTATACCCTCTAAAAGCATATTGCCATAGAGTTCGAGGTGCTGTGTGGCCTTCTCTTGCGGTACGCCTGTAGCCATTGTCTAACCCATTTGCTGATATTGCTGAAAAGTTTACGCGACGCTTTACGCTAACGCAATCACTGTGCACACACTCAGTGGTTAGCACTGCTAGCTCTCGGAATTCGTTTACAGATGAAAAAAAGCCCCGCGCGTGCGAGGCTGGTTGTTAGGTATTGGTGACTATTGGTTCGGCAGTGTTTTGACGTCTGTATTTCCGCTCGGATCTGCAAATAAACGGACGGCTTTTGTAGTGTTCGCAGTGAGCATAAAGTCCCTTCCAGCAGGTATCTTGTCAGCGATGCACATCTTTCCTTCCCCCATTAAAGCAACATTCCATTCTCCCGGTTTGAGGTAGAATTCGGCCTTCTCACCTGGATCCAAAATAGCTGCCTTCTCTTGGTTGAGGTACACGCCGACGAAACAACCGCTTCCTAGAAATCCTTTATCGCGCACTACAATTAGCTTCGCCTGTTCCCCCACACCTGGAGACTGGAATTTGAGCAATCGTTCTTTGGGTGCTTGTATCGCCTGGCTGGGCAAAACAGCTTCAGTTGCGCATCCCGACAGCACCAAAACTGCGGCAATAATAATCGGCTTCACTCTTTCAGCTCCTAGCGTTTTAGGGGATTACTTACAATTGGCATCCCAAATGTTATTAAACGTTTTGGCATTACGCTTGCCAAGCACCATGTTTTTGAAGATCCCAGCTGAGTGTTTGCGTTTGTTTATCGCGATCTCGGTGAAGAAGCGCTCACCGGTGGTTATCGTCCCACAAACATAACCGTTAACGATATCATCTTCTGGAACCTCTCGTTTGAGATAGAAGGTAGCGTTTTTAATCACATCAACACCTGTTTTATCGAGGGTTTTTGCAATCCAGTCGTTCGATTCGCGCTTTGCAAACTCAGGAACATCTTCATCCTTCATCACCTGAGATTTACTGGCATTGATGAGCAAGTAAATAACAACAATCCCTACAAGGCCAATTTTGAGCGCCTTCATTATCATCCCCTTGATTATCGTGATTTTACTCATAATAACCAGGGGTTAAATTAAACACTACCTACCTTTGGTGAAGTTGTAGATCATGCCTCCAGGCTTAAGGTGCTTCTGGATAACCTGCAGCGCAGCGTTCTGCATTTCATCAGCAAGGGCACGCCCCATAGCATCACCGGAACTGGATGTTTGGGTTGTAACCGAACCACCAGCATCAACGTTAACGGTGGTATTAATAACCGGAGCCATACCGCCACCGCCCTGGGCGCGTACACCCAACCGCCCGGCAGAATCCCGAGTAAGTGGCATGATTGCTTCAGCGCCGGCCTCTGCGAATACGCCGCCCTTCGCAAACTTGGACGCCCCCTGGAAAGTAAAATACTGGGGAGAGTCGTATACCCCATTGACGTACTTACTGAGCCCGGGCGAGTCATAGACACCGCCTTTAGCATTAAAGGTTAGCCCAGCAGCAGCGTTAGCATACGCACCACCTGGCGTGCTGCCGCCGCTACTACCACCGCTTATCCAGCCCATCGCAGCCTGTACTGTATAGGCCACTAAAAGTTGGTTGGTTATCTCGAGAATCATCTTGAGCATAGATTTGCCGAACTCTTTAACTGACGCGGTGCCAGTTGTCATAAGCTCAGTCAGCATGTTGCTCAAGCCGGTCAGCGTGGAACTGGCAACGTTTTTAACGGCGTCGTAAGTGTTGGTTGCAGCATCGAGATATTCGTTCCAGCCACTCACCGCACCCGCTTTCCAGTCGCCCCGCAATTTGTCCTCTTCGGCGTAATAATTCCTGAGAGCTGCCAGTTCTTTTTCATACCCGGCATCCTCAAGTTTACCACCACCATTGAGCCAGCCCTGGCGGAGCTGCGCCTCTTCCATCATGCGCTGCGTTTGCCGACTGCTGAGGCCTGCACTGTCGCGCAAGGCATCGGTCTTTTCCGACATCTGCGTGACGTATTTATTGGCCTGCTGCGCCAGGCCATTAATTTTCCGCTGTGCCTCTACTTCCTTGTTCTTCTGATCAACCACCTTGGCGGCGTTCAGAATCGCCTCACGGCTCGACAGTAAAGATTTTTCCTGAGCCGTCAGCGCGCGGGTTTTGGCAGCCTCATCCAATTCAGCAAATCGAGATTGCTGTTTACTGAACTCAGTATTTTTAGCATGGGTTTCGCCAGTTTGTCGGAGGGTCTCGAGCGTTTCAGTTAACGTTCTGGCCTGGGCGCGGTAGTTCTCCAGGGTGCGATCACCAGCTTCCAGAGTGGCTTTCGCCTCTTTGGTTTTTTTGGCTGAGTCTAGTGCAAGCTTCGAGACTGCGTCTCTCGATTCTCGACTTGTTCCGCCATCGCCTTTTACGTTGGCCCCTCTCGCTTCAGCTTCATAGTTTGCCTGTGCGTTAGGCGCAGTGACACGCTTCCAAAGCTCGTTATAGCGTTTTTTGTTCGCATCAATCTCTTTGTCCGCTTCCGCTCCAGCTTTTTTCATTGCCTCAACGTCCATGCCGAGGAAATTAGCCAGCGCACCGCCCCCCGGGATTTTGTCTGCCCAGCCAGCGATGGTGCTGGTGAACTTGGCGTCCAGAGAGGTGATATTGAGGAACAAGTCTTTGATCGAGGACTTAACCAGTTCGAAAATATCGATGATCTGGTTTCCCCATGCGCGCACGGTAATACCTATATCGCCAAAGGTGTCAGAAGCGCTCTTTTTAAGGCTTTCCCACGTTTGACCGATATTATCGGTCGCTTTGTTGGTCTCCTCTGCGCGCTTTGCCATGACGCCTGCAAACAGCTCAATAGCTTCGGTAACAGCCGCCTGCTCACCCTTCTGCTTACGTAGCTGGATAATGTGCTTGATCATGGCTTCATCAACGAAACCATATTGTTCGTTGAGGCTGGCAAGCCCTTTAACCGGATCGCTGACAATCTTTCCGAAGTCGCTCATTGCCGCTTTGGTATCATTTCCGGCCTTACCCATGAGGGTGATGGTCGTTGCGACCTGCTTCATCTGGCTTGCGGTATATTTGCCAGTATCGTTCAACGTAACCAGCGTATCGACGGTGGAGCTAATCGATGTATTCGTCTTGCCAGCCACTTCCTCAGCGGCCTGGTTGAGCTGCTGCATTGAGGAGAAGCCAGCCCCACCCATCATGATGACAGAGCGTGCCACCTGCTCAAATTGCTCCGAGGAGTTATACGCTGCGGCAGCCAGCAGGCCGATCGTGCCAATCAGCCCACCAAGTGCGATTGTGGTAGGGTTAATCATCCCAGCCATGCTGCGGATGTATTCGCCGACGCCGGACAGCGCCCCCTGAACCGAGCCGAACTGGTCTTTAATCTGCCCGCCCTGTTGCAGCAGAATCAGGAACGGCGACTGACCGCCAGCCAGCTGCGTGGCGATATCGGTGAATTGCGCCGGAAGCGTGCGCATTGCTGCGCTGTACTGACCAACGGAGATTCCAGCGCGCCGGGCAGCAGCTTCCTGCCGGGATAGCGCCTCTGGTAGTACGTCAGCGACACCAGAGAGGCGCTCACGCGTCTGGTTAAGGATTGTGTTGAAGTGCTCGAACTGAGCACCGTTAATGCGCCCAGCTTCGAAATGTGCCACCAGCTGTGCGTGCTGTTCATCCAACGAATTGAACGCGCGGATAGTCGGGTCGATGGATCCAAGAAGGTTCTTTAACGCTGCGGACTGCTTCTCTGCCGCCTGGGTAGCGGCTAATTCGGCCTGAGCACGCGCCGCGGCTTCTCCGGTGTCGGTCAGCTTGAGGCGGGTGTCATCCAGGATTTTGTTGTAAGCCTGAAAGGTATCGGTATCCAGGAAACCTTTGGCCTGGAATTTCCGCAGCGATTCTTGCTGCTCATCCAGGCGGTTTAAGGCCTTGGTAACCGGGTCGATATTCTCCAGCAGCCCTTTGAGCGCGTTCTGCTGCTCCTTGAGTCCTTCGCTGCCTTGCTTCGCAGATTCAGCGCCAGCGCGAAACACACTATTCAGATCATCTGCTTTATCTACAGCACCGGCCGCCGCCTGGCCGAGTTTATCCAGTTCGTTGCTGGCTGTTTTCAGGTCAGAAACATCGGCCCGCAAAGTAATCGAGGCGATCTGGTCTGTCATTATTTCGTCTCCTTATGCATTACCTTGAGAGCCTCGCTTTCCATAATTTGAAGGTCAGCCATGCAGGCCGCCGCATCCTCAACCCCGTGTAACTCGAACATCCAGGGGAGAACGTTGTAATCAAGGCCGGTCGCCCCGCTCGCGCCGACTCGCCACTGGGTCGCCAGGGAAGAGAAGATGGTGAAGGACCTCCACACCGAGGGCAGGATCCCCACCTCTTCCTCCACGTCCTCAGGCGTCAAACCAAAAGCGCTCAGCTCCGCGAGCGTCGGTCCCGGCGTATACAATGCTGCGGCGACCTGCCTCAGTTTTTTTCGCGGATACCCATCAGCTCTTTGGTGTATGCCAGACCGATGCTGTCGAACGCGCGTGGATAGTTCCGCAGAAGGACAATAACGTTTTCGCGGTTGAACTCATCGGGAAGCGCCCACCCCTCAACAATTTCCATGAGGTAGTCGGCCTGCGGCTCGATAGCATCCTTTTTACCTTCGGCGGCCTTTTGCAGCTTCTCGTCCATGGAGCGCAGCTCTTCCAGGGTCTTATGGCGGAAAGTGAACGTCAGCTTGCCGTCTTCGGCGCCAGCGCGCGGAATGCTCGCGGTCACAGAAAAAGTTGGGTTGGGGATCAGGGAAAATTTGGTCATTTCGATTCCTAAGAAAGACTTTGGTTTCAGTAGCGAAGAAAGCCCGGCGTACCGGGCTCGAGTGGTTAGCTGACCGTGACGGTGCAAGCAACAGAGGTGATAGTTTTGCCCGCCGCGTCAGTGACTTCGCAGGTGTAAGAGCCAGCATCACCGGATGCCACAGATGGAATGTTGAACGTCGAGGCGGTTTTGCCCGGAATTGCGGAGCTTCCTTTCTTCCACACGTAGGTGTAAGGGGCTGAGCCGCCTTGCATAACGACGGCTAAATCGAGCGCATCTCCAACACTAACTGATTTGGTTGATGGCAGATCAGTCAGGAACGCCAGCGGCGTAACGGATGAATCGGCGATCGGGTAAATCTGCATATCCGATTCGAAGTTCATGCGCGCTTCGTTGCTTTCCACGGCGTTGATTTCGGTCTTAGGCACCTTCTGGAAAGACACTTTGGCAGAGTAATAACGGTCCGCTTTGCCGCGCGGGTTATGGAACCACACAGCAGTGGTGTCGCTGGATTCGTCAAGTTCACTCAGACGCTTGTAAATTGCCAGCAACGGATCGTGCGCGAAGGTATAGACCTGCACCACGGCGTTTTTGAAGGTCGGGATGGTGCGGGCCTTATCGTCTTCCAGGAACTGCACGCTGATGGTCTGCTGGTCACCACCCTCAGTGGAGAGGGTCATCACCTGCGGCATCGTGATCCACGTGTCGATTTTACGCAGCGTGCCCGCGCCAGTGCCTGCCGGGAATTTGGTGGTGTCAGAGGTATCGAACGAATCCAGCACGATTTTGGTACCGGCTACGGATTTAACGCGCAGCACCATATTATCGAGTTTTAGCCAGCCGGAGCTCACCTGCACTACATCGCCCGCCAGGATGCCAGCGGCAGATGCAACAGTCAGTTCGCATTCAGTAGCGTTAGAGGCAGCGGTAAAGGTGATGGGAGCCTGATAGGCCTTGGCCACGTTCACACGCGAGCCGTTAGGGATTGCGAATGCCATAGCACTCTCCTGAATTTAGGTAATAAAAAACCCGCCGGGCGGCGGGTCAGTAATCAGCGCGGTACTGCATGCTGACAGGGGTGGTGTAGGTGATAGAGCCGGTAGTGCCGTTGGGTGATGATGTGGGGCGATCCTGTATAGGTTGGCGCACCTGCGGCGGGCCATTGATATAAACGGTCAGGTCACCATCCACCAGCGGCAGCCCTTCGGGAAAAGCATCTGCGACAGACTTTGTCAGCGCTCTGGCCAGAGTCACGCCGCTACCTGCTGGTGCAATGATATTGAGCTGGAGAATGCCCTGGTATGTACGCAACTGACCTTCCAGGTCCTGCCCCACGGTTTGCGCTGGTAAGACATAAACGCGCCCATAAGGGGCATCATCAGGCGGGGTAAAAGCGATGTTAGGCCAGGCGATCGGCAATCCGAGCGACTCAGCGATAATCGCCACCCGGCTCTCCAGCAATTCAGCAATTCGCATGGACTGGTCACCGGCCATTGCGCACCTCGTTCATTGCCTCGCGGAAGTATATGGCAGCATCCAATGCGGTCAACCCGACCATACCGCCGGGCGCCTGGTTTGAATGTCCGTTCTCCAGTGCCTGGGCATATGGCAGGTTGTTAGTGAAGTAAATCGTGCTCACTTGCCCTACTCTGAACACCTCAAGCACCGCCAGACCGCGGGAGTTTGAACCCTGCCCCGAAGCGTCCGGGGTATCGTTCGTCTCTGTTGGCTGGCTATCGAACCCGACATACCAGTTGTTCTTGAACCGACCACCGACATAACCCTCAGGCCTTTTGATGTCCATCGAGTCGTTTACACGCAAACCGCGCTTTAGTCGTCCCGATTTGGTCAGGTTGGCAGGATCATCGCGAAGGGCAGCATTATGTTCACGCACTGCAGTATTATAAGCAGAGGCCGTTTGGTTCACTTGCCAGGTCTCCGGCTGCCCGACTGGTGACATCTCCACCAACCTACCCAGGATTTTGATACCCGTCCGGCGCACCGCCTCGTCAATCTCCTGCTTTGAGCCATCAACGAACAGCTGAATAGCAGCCAGGAACGGCTGATTTACGGAACTGGACATATCAGGTCCTTAGCTGGATGTTATAGGAGATCAACACGTCTGCCGGCTTAACCGGATTCGGCTGTACCACGCGCCACTTTTGGCCGTCGATATCAATGATGTCACCGATGCGCACTTCAGTTTCAAACGTGGCCGCCAGCTTCTTATCGCCTGTAGCAATCAGAGAGCCGTCGATTTCACGAGTGGAGTATTCAGTGATAACGCCGGTAACGGTCGCGATAACAGGCTCGGTGGTAATCTCTTTCCCGTACTGATCGCGGGTGGTGGTACCGCCTCGGGTCAGTTGGTAGGATTTGCCGTTATCCTTCAGGAGCCGCGTTGCCGTAGCGCGCATGCGGCGATAGTCGATTGCCATGCTACCCCCTTTCGACCCGGACCTGGTTGCCGCCCACTACAAGCCCGCGCAGTGCGGAATAGAACCATGGGAATGACGGAGAAGCTTTATTCGTTCCCGGCTCATACTGGACTGTTACCGCACCCTCGACGCGCTCCATCGTCACCGCCCCACCGCCAGCGACCGACGGGGTGAGGTCAATCTCCTGCGATTCGATGGCCAGGCGACATTGAGCATCAATCAGGCGCTGTGGAATCGCATCATTCGACAGGTCAACACCATCGAAGCGCACGCCGGAACGCGGCCAGGATAGAGGCTGTGATGCGCTGGAACGCTGACCGCGCCAGGCCTTCCCTTCCAGAAAGTCCATTGCCTGCATCAGCATCTGGCCGCACTCACCATCATCTGCAGGAATGCTATATCCGCGCCCGGCGGCAAATGCCCGCAGGTCTGACACGCTGGCGTAGCTGTTGAAGCCTGGCGAGTTGGGATCGGCAACCAGCATGGTTATTCCTCCAGACGCCAGTCCAGCGCCAGCCAGTTATCCACTTCATCAGGATGAACATCTGCGCGCAGCGGGCCGCCAGGGAATTCTGGGGTGTCACGTACCATGACCACCAGCTCAATACCCTGCTGTTCCTGCTGCTGTTCCTGCTGCTGTTCCTGCTGCTGTTCCTGCTGCTGTTCCTGCTGCTGTTCCTGCTGCTGTTCCTGCTGCTGTTCCTGCTGCTGTTCCTGCTGCTGTTCCTGCTGCTGTTCCTGCTGCTGTTCCTGCTGCTGTTCCTGCTGCTGTTCCTGCTGCTGTTCCTGCTGCTGTTCCTGCTGCTGTTCCTGCTGCTGTTCCTGCTGCTGTTCCTGCTGCTGTTCCTGCTGCTGTTCCTGCTGCTGTTCCTGCTGCTGTTCCTGCTGCTGTTCCTGCTGCTGTTCCTGCTGCTGTTCCTGCTGCTGTTCCTGCTGCTGTTCCTGCTGCTGTTCCTGCTGCTGTTCCTGCTGCTGTTCCTGCTGCTGTTCCTGCTGGGCAGGATTTTTATCAGCGGCCTGCTGAGCTGCAAGCTTTTCCGCTTCACGCTGAGCGCGCTGTTCTCTGGTTAATCCGGCCATTGGGCCTCCTGAAAAACAAAGGGGCCGAAGCCCCCTGGGTTAACCCATGATGATGGCGGAATGACGTGGCGCCACAGCAGCCACACCCCATGCCAGACCCACTTCATAACGCACCTGACGGTACTGGCGGTACAGCGCCACCTGGAAGGTGATGCCAGATACCGGGTCGGTCACATTCATGACGTCATCAGCAGTATCGCCACCTTCAGGCATCGCCGGGGTACGGCTGGCCAGCAGGAATGCCCCGCGGTCAAACGCCATGTTCGGAACGAATTCGCTCAACACGGTGACATCAGCCTGATCTGCCAGATCCTGACGGAGGCCCGGCGCGCTAATAGTGATAGTGGAAGACGTAGCCGCAACGACCAGATACTGATTGTCATCACCGGCGAACTTCACCGCAGTACCTGCAGCAATACCGCCGGTGCCGGCAGAGATAGCGATGATGATATCGCCCTCTTTCTTCGCGCCATTGACCTTATAGCCAGCAGCAGCGCTTTTCGCGGTACGCTTGATGCTAAAGGATTCGTGGAGGTTGAAGCCCATGATGCGACCGATAACACCTTCACGCAGCAGCTGGTCGGTTCCCGCTTCGTTCGCTTTGAAGAGGACAGCCTGCTTACCACGGATGGATGCCATCGCTTCGCCACCCAGCACCATACGCAAATCGGTAGTCGGCGCACCGTTATCGGTCAGGATTTGACGCGCCAACGCAGCATCAGTCAGATCGTCTTTGATGCTGAACGGGGTATTCTTCGGCGCGCCAACAGCGCGGGAGGAGTTGAGGTACAGCGCAGCGAGGTCTGCATCCACTTCGTTCGCCAGCGCACGGAAAGCCTGCTTGAACTGGTCAGCCAGGATGGTGTTGTAGGTACCAGCCGGGCCCAGAGCCAATTGCTCTTCACCATTCCATTTCACCGGGGCCATTTTGGATTTGGTGATTTTGACATCCACACCACCGATGGTCTGGTCGCCAGAATTAGGCGCTGAAGGACCAGGGACAATATCTTCAGTGGTGGCTGCAGGTGCGACTGGCGCACGTACGGTCTGGTCTTTTGCAGCAGCATCCGCTTTCGCGTCACGCGCCACCGCAGGAATAAAACCAGTTTGCTCGCGGGACACTACGTCCAGCGCGGTATAGATGGTCGGGATCAGACCAGTAAGGGTATTGCCTGCCATTTATGGCTCCTTTCGATTTAATCGACGATGCTGACGCCGTCTTTCAGCGCTGCTTGCTTGCCAGCGTTATCCAGGGAATCAAACGCATCGCGTTTCATGGTTTTTTGCCCGGCCTGGTGCTGCGACTGGTGAGAACCGCCGCCGCTGTTACCGGACGCTTTGAGGATGTAATCTTTCTGCGGATGCGACTCGACCAGAGATTCCAGGGCCTCATCAAAGCTGGCTAACTCGCCGGGCTTGGTGCGTGAGAACACCTTATTGCCCTGGCCGTCGTAGGCCACAACCTTCCCTTCTTCGATTTTGAAGTTCTGACCGAAGTAGGAACGCACGAACTCAGTCGGGATCGCCATCTTCTCGGAAATGAACTTAGAGCCACCGAAGCGGCCGCCGATCATCTCGTCGTAGAGTTGAGTTTCCAGCTGCTGGGTCTTGCTGTTCGCTTCGTCCAGCTGCTGTTGGAAAACTTTGGTGATCTCCGCCTTTACCTGGTCAACGGCACCAGCATCGATCAGTTTTTTCTGGTCGATTTTGGTCATCATCTCCAGGGCTTCGAGCGCCTTGGCCGGGTCGGTGATGCCAGAGAATTTCGCGAGATTGGCTTCCGCCGCTTCCTTCGCTTCGCGGTGAGTTTTCGCCTCGCCATTCAGGGAGGTGATTTTGGTCATCGCTGCGACCGCATCGAACGGGATCTCTTTGCCATCATCATGGATGTACACAGACATACCGTTTTCAACGACCACATTTCCGTTAGCATCAAGTTTCAGTTTCATTGTTTTTGCTCCAGCCTTCCGGCCATACGTAAAGGGTCATCCGACCCGGGCACCGCGTCGCATCCGCTCAGCGGCAGGCATAAAAAAAGCTGCCCTGAGGCAGCCTGTTAGATAAATTCGATTGTAATTTCGCCGCGTAGCTTGCGGGAGTAAACTTCACTCCTCTTTCGTTTATGGGTCCGCAGCGGTTGTGGATGAATGCATGCGACACCTCGCTTAACATCCGCCCAAACGCAGTTCTTTACCTCATTGCCATTTACAAACACCCTTCGTCTGCCACGGCCATCGCCCACGCAGTGAAAATCATCATTACGCATACCCTATCCCTCAAATGCCGACGCATCCACGCGGCGCAGTTCGTCCAGGGTAAGGAACTCCCCGGCATCGTTGAACATCTCCGGTACGGTGATTTTGCCGTCACGCAGCATCTGTGCGCGTGTGACGCCCAGCACCTGCTCCTGACGCGCGTAAGGCTGCCTCGCAAGCCATTCGGCATAGCTGGTATGCGCTGGCACCTGTCCATCCATTGAGGCACGCGTGGCGCTGCTCAGCTCGCCTGAGGCTATTTGCATTTCCTCCCACGATTTAGTGATCAGGATTTCGCAGGAGCGGCAGCAAAAGTGGATTTTGCCGGGTCCGCGCAGATACGGAATTGCATGGCCCAGCGGCTTGCCATCGAGCGAGTAGAGTTTTCGGTCGCGGATGATGCACCACTGGCTGGTGTGGGTGTCCAGAGTCGAAGACCACTGTTTGGCCTTCACGATATCGCTGTTGGCTTGTGCAAACTCCTGGCGCGCCGTTGCTGCCATATGGTTCACCGCGGTGCGGGCAACAACAGCAAGGTCACGACGTGAGGTATTGATAACCCCGTCCTGGCGGTTAAGTTGCGGCGTGCCGGCGACGCGCTTCACGATCTGCTCGACGGTTTCACCCTGAAGAAATCCGGTACGCACGGCACTGGTGATTTTATCCAGCCGATCGGATTCAAGCTTTTGGCCCCACTCTTTCAGCAATCTCCCCTGAAAAGGTTGCGCCACCGCAGAGGCGTAGACCTGCTCTGGGGCAATGCTTTGCAGCGGGACGTGTTTCAGCACCTGCCTGGGTATAAGGCTGCTGAACAGGTCCATCTGATACCCGGTCTCATAATCCGTGTAACGTGCCAGCTCACGCGCCAGGGATGCATTAACCGGTTCGTAGGCTTGATGGTTCAGCTCACGAACACCGGCCAGTAGAGAGGCCAGACGACGCGCACTGTAGGTATCTGCGCGCTTGCCATCCAGCAGCACCAGCAGCCTGGCGGCCAGTTCAGCATCCAACTTGTTCAGCAGCGCGACCATGCGCCGGGCGACGCCGGTACCGTAACGCGTCACGTATAAGCCGTGCGCGATGGTCTCGTCCTGTAGCCTGTCATTCACGGAACGGGCCATATCACACCCCCGGCGGTGGTTCACTCAGCGACGCAGACTCGGCCAGTAACTCGCTCAGCACCGTATCAGGATCCGCATCGGCATCAATCAGGTTGAGTTTTTGCAGAGCTTTAATCGCATCGATACGGCGAAGGTCACCGCCCTGGCGCAGGGACTGAATAGCCAGCGCAGCAGGCGGATTGAATTCTTTCGACTCAACATCCAGCTCGGTGCGCACATCTACGTTGCCGCCCTCCTTCTCGCCAATGTACTCAGCCATGATCTGCAGGATGTTGTCGATTGCGTCTTCGAGGCTGGTGGCCATTGTGTAGAGCGGCGACTGCTCCTGCATTTTCTCTTCGGAGGTCTGGTCTACCGATTTGGTAGAGGTGTTTTCCGTACGCAGCAGCTTCGCGCCAGCCTGGCGCATCTGCTCCACCAGCTCTGCCAGCGACTCTTTGCCGGCACCGATAGAGGAGCCAGTGTGCTCGACGTATTCCAGGCCCTGCTTTTGCCGATCGGAGAACGACGTGGCAGACGAAGACCCAATTACCAGCTCTTCTCCCTGCTCAAGCCCGAACACCGTCAGTATCGGCACCCGGGCGACGTGCAGGATGTTGTCCTGCTCACTTTGGCTCTGCCAGTGCTTGATATTCAGCATGGCCATGTTGAGTAGAGGCGGTGAACCACACATAAACCCGGTGCGCTTGGTGTAGAGCGTCACCAGGGTGATATCTTTACGAGAGGTCTCCCATTGATCGAATACCTCCCAGTTCGCCGCGCCCTCGGTACCTCTGGACTTGCGGTAGATTTCCACCTTTCCCGGCGTCAGATAACGTATCTGCTCCACCTTTGTTTGCCCGAAGTCGTCACCGTCCTCGACAACCACCTCTTTGATGCGCAGCGCGGTGAGCTGCAGCTTACCGTCCACCATCTTCGACTTCCATCCGATTACCTGGCGGGGATTAAGCATTGTGACGTACGGGCGCGCGCCGGTAGCTTTCTCATCCGCTTTGGTTTTCACCTTTTCGGGGTCCACTCGGGGATAGTCTACCAGCGCATGGGAGAGGCCATACTGCATCGCCAGGCCGAAGAATGACTGAGCCCAGACATCGAGGCGGGTACCTTCCAGGTCGATGTTCTTCGCAAACTCTCGCAGTTGCTCTGGAACGTTCTCGGCCAGCTTAATCGGCTCGGCAAATACGCGCCCGATGTTTTGTTTAATGGTCTCTTCGTAGGCGGGCAAAAGCGTGGCCACAGAGAGGCGTTTTTTATAGTCCTCTTTGTCTTCTTTCGGCCAGCGCGGGAGATATGCCTCGCCCAGTTGTCGCATATAGAGCGTGCCGCCCATCAGGGCATCGTTGATATCCCACGCCTCGACCATGTTCCCATAGTCCAGATTGGGTGTTGAGATGTCAGGCATGGAGTTACATCCGTAGTTGAGTGACTTTTCCGGTGGGCTTGATGATCGGGAATTGCTTCACGATGAAATAGCCACCAGCGTCGTTTGGGTGATCGTTGTCGGCTGATTTATCCGGCTCGCCGTTTGCCGCCCATACCTGCTGTTCAAGGCTGTCTGTATAGACCGGGCAGCGAGCAACGTTAACTTTGTAGCGGCGCTCACTGTTGCCGTTGCAGAACATGGCATTCATGGAGTTAATGCGATCCTTTACCGGCGGGTTGGCGGCGTTCACCACCACGCTGAATCCGGCCTGCTTGAGCTGCGCAATATCGGTGGCGCTGGCGTTATTGGACTTGCGTGAATCGCCGGAAGCATCCGGATAGATGTAAATCTGCCTGGAGGCAACATAGCGCCCGCCCTCGTAGCGCCAGAACTCTTCCTGGATACGCTTTATCATGGCCGGCGTGTCATAAACTTTTATCAATTCGCGTACCGCGCGCGGCTCGCCATTTCGAAGCACGTGGACGATGGCCGCCATTTTGCCTACGTTAAAGTCCATGCCGATATAGAGCGGTTCGCCTGCCTGTTCTTCATCAGTACAGTTATTCAGTCGTCGATCGAATTGGTGATAGATGGTGCCGCTGGTCAGGTTGGTGAAGCGCCCCCTCAGATACGCCTTAATCAACTCCGGCGGGTAGGAATTCATCAGCGAAGGGATGTAATCCGCGGGCAGGTTCTTCGCATTGTCAAACGTGCTGGCCTGTATCAGACCGTACAGGGCTGAGAGCTCTGGCTTTTCACGTACTGCCTTCACGAATTGCTGGTAAACGAATTTGAACCCCTCCGGCGTTGTCGTGACGTCAATACCGTTACGCAGCCCATCCACCTTGTAACGCATACGGGCGATGATTTTTCGCCAGGCTTGCTGCGCTTTGGCAGCCGCCATGACATCCAGCTCATCCACCATCGCGTTACCGATTTTGAAACCAACTATCGAGCCGGGCTTCTCCATCGAACGGCAGATTGTGGTCCCGCGGAACCGTCGCCCCTCGTAGAAGTGAACCTCTTTGTTCCCCTCATTGATTTTGACGCTCAGCCCCCAGTCAAAGGCCACCTCTTCGATAGTCGGGTAGAAGATGTCACGAATCTGCGGGTAGGTCGGCGCGAAATAACCCTGGTTGATTTTCGGGTGTTCCCACATCCCTTTGCAGATGCCGCCACAACCCACCCACGTTTTACCGGAACCGAACCCGGCAACGTAGGCTTTAAACTTGTGCTCCATCGCGAGGAAGCGAGCCTGCGGGATGTTAAGTGTCGGGTTGATCCCCATCTTCTTCTCTCGCATCCACTACGTTGATATTGATCTGCACCGGCGTTGGTTCGTCATCATCACCATCACCGGCCAGCTCTTTGCGGAGTTTCTCAACCTCCAGCTGCCGGCGGTCGATTTCGATTTGCTGGAGGCGCTGCGCGAATTCGCTATCGGCCAGGCCCAGGCGCTTCATTACGGCTTCGTACATCCGTTCGCGGCTGATTGCCGTTATCTCGACACCATTCTTCCCCAGCTTGACGCCGGAATATGCCAAAGCAGCGTCAGGGGAGAGTTTCCTGGTATCAGCGAAGTAAGGCTGGCCTATTCCGTCACCATTGCAGCGCGGGCAGGCAGGGTTCGGCTCTCGGGTGTGGTCATATCCATAGCCGCCCACGTCGACTGGCTCTCGCTTGTCGCGTTCTTTAGCTTCCAGCCGCTTCTCTTCAAACTCCACGGCATCGCGCCACTGATATTGATGGCCAAAGCCCCAGCAGTAACGACACGCACCGCGGCGATATTGTGAAAGCTGGTTTGCGTCGAAGGTGGCGAGTTGCCACATCTGCGCGAGCACTTCATCGGCACTGCCAAGCGTGCGCGCAATAGAGGCTTTCTGCTGCCGCGCAATAGCCCGGGCAACGTTAGGATTCGTTATGAGCTGGCGACCGTAGTTTGGGTCACTATAACCAGCACGTGCAGCGGCAGCGGTGGCGTTGTTGTCCTTCAGGTATTCCGCGACAAATAAGCGCTGCTGAGCGGTAAGTCCATCATCATCCACCAGCTCATTTGCGCTTTTATCTTTCTGCGCAGTGCGCATTTTTTTCTGCGCAGGTTTTTGCGCAGTTTGCGCAGAAGGTTTTTTGATATATCGACGGGCGGTAGCGTAGTTCAGTCCCTGCGCTTCACACCATTCCTTTGGTGATACGCCGGTTGCGGCATGTTCGGACAGGAACCGTTGCTGAAGCTCGCCCCAGTCCGGTTTTGCCATTCTTTCCATTCCTGTTTCAGATAACCATTATCAAGCCCACCAGCGGATGAGCTTTGTAATGGTTAACAGTCAGCGTCTGGACGGGCTACGGCACGACATGCCCACATGCAGGCTTCCTGCATTTTGGTGCGCGCAATGGCGAGACAGCGGGCAGCTTCGTGTGCTTCAGCTGAGTGGTTGCCGGTAGCAGATAACTCATCGTTGACATGCTCACGCTCTGTATCAAGTAAATTACAGAAGTGTCGGCTGACACCCTTCAGGCGATTCATGCGCTCAATATCACCCGGAGTTAAGGTTCGATAGCCTTTAACGGTGGTGCCATCCTGCGGTTTAGCTTCGCTCATAGTTTTTTCTCAGTTGGTTTCTGGTTGTTCGCCTGCCACGCTTTTTTAAAAGCTTACTGGCGCTCTTTTTCAATCTGCCGTATACCAGCCAGGTTATTGTTGCCCTTCTCAATCACGGCCAGCAGCGGCTTAATCCAGAGCACAGCCTGGCAGTTGTCAACAACGGGTAAAAAGTGATCCACTTACCGTCACCACCAACGGTCTAATATTGATCCACCTTGTTTACTCAGGATTAGCTTCCGCTATAACCCCGGCCTTTCGTTTCTGCTTCAGTCGATAGCTCTCTCCTTTTATCTGGACTACATGTGAGTGATGTAAGATACGGTCAAGCATCGCCGATGTCAGGGCTGCATCCCCGGCGAACGTCTGATCCCACTGTCCGAACGGCAGGTTGGAGGTCAGGATCATCGCGCTCTTCTCGTAACGTTTGGCGATGACCTGGAAGAACAGCTTGGCCTCCTCCTGACTGAACGGCAGATAACCTATTTCATCGATGATAAGTAGCTTCGGGGCCATGACACCGCGATTGAGTGTCGTTTTGTAACGGCCCTGGCGCTGTGAAGTGGACAGCTGTAGCAGCAGGTCCGCTGCTGTTGTGAAGCGAACCTTGATACCCGCCCGGACCGCTTCGTATCCCATCGCTATCGCCAGATGCGTTTTCCCCACGCCCGATGGCCCCAGCAGTACGATATTTTCGTTACGCTCGATGAAGCTCAGAGATCGCAGCGACTGGATTTGCTTCTGAGGAGCGCCGGTGGCGAAGGTGAAGTCGTACTCCTCGAACGTCTTTACCGCCGGGAAGGCTGCCATCCGCGTGTACATCGCCTGTTTACGCTGATGCCGGGCCAGTTTCTCCTCATGTAACAGGTGCTCCAGGAAGTCCATGTAGCTCCATTCCTGCTCCACCGCCTGTTGTGACAGCGCCGGTGCTGCGCCGATAAGACTGTCCAGTTGCAGCTGTTCGGCAAGCACCATCAGCCGTTGATGTTGCAGCTCGACCATCATGCGGCTCCTCTGCAGAACGTGTCATAGATGGAGAGCGGATGATGCAACGGCTGCCTGTCGAAGGTCACCAGGCTTTCATCAACCTGCACGTCATACTGTTTTTTCTCCGGAGGTAGTGCCAGCATGGATTGCTGTTCCTTAACCCAGCGATCGCATGGGCGGGTCTGGATAGTTTCATGCTTACGTTGATTGGCCACATCGTACAGCCAGCGCAGGCCGTAACGGTTTGCGGTTTCAACATCGACGGTGATCCCCATCGGACGCAGGCGCGTCATTAACGGGATATAGAAGCTGTTTCGGGTGTACTGCACCATCCGCTCCACCTTGCCTTTAGTCTGCGCCCTGAAGGGACGGCAGAGGCGAGGAGAGAAGCCCATCTCTTTACCGAACTGCCACAGGGAAGGATGGAACCGGTGCTGCCCGGTCTGGTAAGCATCACGCTGGAGCACCACCGTTTTCATATTGTCGTACAGGACTTCCCGCGGTACGCCACCGAAGAAGCTGAACGCATTGCGGTGACAGGCTTCCAGCGTGTCGTAGCGCATGTTGTCGGTGAACTCGAGGTAAAGCATTCTGCTGTACCCCAGAACAGCAACGAACACGTGCAAAGGGCACTTGCCGTTTCGCATGGTCCCCCAGTCAACCTGCATCTGCCGTCCGGGCTCGGTTTCGAAGCGAACGACCGGTTCGGCCTGTGCAGGGAGGGCCTGCGAACGGATGAACTCTCTCAGGATAGTCAGCCCTCCACGATAGCCCAGCTCCATGATTTCCCTGGCAATAACGGTCGCAGGGATTTTGTAGGGATGTGCATCGCTGATCCGTTTAGAGATGTAATCACGGTATTCATCGAGCAGTGATGATGATGCCGGGCGTGGTGAATACTGCGGCTTTTCAGATTTGGCTTTCAGGTGGCTGCGGACAGTATTGCGCGAAATACCCAGTTCCCTGGCGATGGCCCGGATGCTCATTCCCCGCTTATGCAGGACTTTAATTTCCATACGAATCTCAAAAGTGATCATAAGCTCCCCTGTATTCAGAGGAGCAGATTAACCCCTGGATCAATTTTCAACCGCTGGGGTGGATCAGTTTTGCACCGTTGGTAACAGCAGTAAGTTATTGAGCCGGCGGCAGCGGTACTATCATCGGCTGCGTCAGGTCCGTCGGTATCGGCGTGCATTGCGCTGGAACGTAAACGGTACGCGTATTCGAGCAGCCCACCAGCAATGTCAGCAGGAACAGGCAGATCACAGGTTTTTTCACGGCGGAGAATCTCCCGGTATTCGATTACGGTTTCTTCGGTGCTGGTGTCTATCAGGGCGTTAAGCCTGTTGGCATGTTCGGCTACCTGATTGAACCGATTAAAGTTGAATGCCTGGGTAGCGATCACCTGCCCCTGCAAAGAGTTGTCACTTCGCAGAACGTCGTTATCGCTCTTTAGGCTACTGGCGTTTGAGCAACTCTTAACGAGAGCGACCGAAAGGCCAGCAATAACGACAACGCCGATAAGACCTGCATTAATTTTCATTGGTCCAGCCCCCAGCACGCCAGCGCACTTTCTTGATCGCGCCGCTCGACCTGCCCATAGCAGCCATTCTTTTGGCCTTTGGTTAGTCGGCAATCACGGCCGCCATCTTTAATCCACCAGCGGATAGCTTCACATGCCCCTTTCCGGTCACCAGAATTGATGCGCTTATAGAACGTGGACGGGAAGCATTTACCCGGCCCGATGTTGTACGGGCAAAAAGATGCGATGCCTACCTTCTGCGGCTCTGTCAGAGGCACTTTGATATAGCGATCTACCCAGGCAAGCGCTTTATCACGCTCGATAGCGTTGACCTTCCGGCATTGTTCCTCAGTGGCCGTCATGCCTTTAACAACACGCCTGCCATCTATAACGGTCACGCCGTGACATAAAGACCAGACCCCACCCGGATCAACAACGGCCACCAGCGCATTGCCTTCTTTCTCGCTGATGAATTGGTCGAAAATGAGTGGAGCAGATGCCCCTGACGCGATTAGCGCCAGCACTGCTGCGCTGAGCTTTGCTTTGTTCGACATCATTCACCCCGCGCAGCTTTGCGGCGATCCGCTTTGATTTGGAAGTACAGACTCGTTAACCACGTCAGCAAACCAAACATGAGGCTACCGAGTACACCAATGGCAGCCCATTGAGATGGGGAGACTTTATCGAGGAGCTGAAGCAACCAGTAACCGGTCCCCCCTCCTGATGCGCCGTATGCAATACCCGTCGTGATTTTTTCCATTCGATACATGCTCTCACCTCGCTGCGTTGCGGGTGTCCTGTTGAGGTAATAAAAAGGACCGCGATAGCGACCCAAGCTTTTATTCCCCTGCCAGCTGCCTTACCTCACTTACCGTCTGGTTGAATCGCTCCTCTTCCAGTTCTACGCCGATGGCCTGGCGACCAAGCTCAATCGCTGCTTTAACAGTTGATCCCGAGCCCATAAAAAAATCAGCTACCACATCGCCGGGCCTGCTGCTGGCGTTGATTATTTGCCGCAACATATCAGCGGGTTTTTCGCACGGGTGTTTGCCTGGATAGAACTGGACGGGTTTATGGGTCCAGACGTCGGTATAGGGCACGGCTACTGTTACAGAGAAATGCCGCCGGAGAGATTTGTACTCTTCCAGCAGATCAAGGTATTTCCGGTTCAACGAATGCCAGGTGGCCACCAGCTGGTGATGCGGTGTTTTGAGTTCAGAAGCGCGGTGTTTCTCAATGGCAATCTGCGTGAACAATTCCTGCAGCTTTTCGTAATCCTGCTCATTTGGTAGTTGCCACTGGCTGGCACCGAACCAGTGGGACACCATATTTTTCTTTCCGGTGGCGTCAGCGATTTGCCTGGACGTTACACCCAGCTCAGCTCTGGCATCCCTAAAGTAGGAGATTAACGGGGCCATTACATGTTGTTTGACCTCGTTGCTTTTCTCAGTGAAACCATCACTTTTTGGCTTATATGGCCCCTGATAATGCTCGGCGAAGAGAATACGTTCTGTCGCCGGAAAATAAGATCGCAGGCTCTCTTTGTTACAGCCATTCCATCGGCCCGACGGTTTAGCCCAGATGATGTGGTTCAGAATATTGAACCGTTCACGCATCATGATCTCAATGTCTGCCGCCAGGCGGTGACCGGAGAATAGATAAAGGCTGCCGGAAGGTTTAAGCACTCGCCAGAATTGCGCCAGGCACATATCTAGCCAACGAAGATAATCGGCATCGCCGTGCCACTGGTTATCCCATCCATTAGGCTTGACCTTGAAATAAGGTGGGTCGGTAACAATGAGGTCTACAGAGTCATCAGGAAGTTGGGCAAGGTACTGAAGGCAATCGGTGTTCACTAATTGAGCACTGGATATTTTTACAGTATTTTTCATAGATCAGTAAGCGGGTCTCTGGTAGGCTCAACATGCTTTAGCGCTAAAGCGGTGGGCCTTGGTTCGCTTGTGACCTTCTACATGAGCAAATGGCTGGCCGGGTGCTACAACACCCACCAGCCGCCCATTCCACAAAAAAAAGCCCCCATCACTGGAGGCGCTTGTAACAACCGAATTGGTAATCTGATAACCCCGCCATTACCAGCTGCGTAAGTATGAGCTGGCATTTTTCACGGCTAAGGTGAGTATTCTGCGCAATTTCCCCTGCAGTCGCTGGTGACGCGCTTAATTCTTTATAAACCGCCTTTGCTTCAGCAGTCATATATGGTTGATTCTGCATGTTTTTTACCTGTTTTTAAGGGTGTGACATACAGATAACTCTGGTTGCCCAGCACAGCAAGCTTTCATTGCAGAGGCATAAAAAAAGCCCCGCGGCATTAACCGCAGGGCTGAATTCTCATGCTGGCCGAAACGATTGAACGGATTCCCAGCGTTAGAGTTGATGCTAGCCTAAAATTCCGCGAACCTCAATATATTTTTTCTATGAAAATGGCGGCTTGTAGAAATTCAGCCTAATTTGTAACTGCCTTCAATGCGCTTTCTGCATAACCTTCTTGCCTGTGGCATTCCTCCACCAGCAATTCAAACAGCGGTTGCACGTGATCGTAAGCAGTGGTTTTTTTTACGTCCCATACCGTACGGACGCCTTCGATAACATTGGAGAATTTAAGTCGGGCATAACCTCTCCCCGTGCAGCGGTCGCAAATTTTCATAACCGGCACGCCCTGTTCCTCTGTTTTCTCCTTATCCACCACCTTCCCTTTGCCGTGGCAGCGACAGGCATTACTGATAACGCCTTTGCCGTTGCATGCTTTGCACAGAACCCGCGCGCTCTCCCGAACTGATTTCCACTCCTCCCAGTACGAGGGGAAAACGCCCTTTGTAACTTTTGCCCATTTTGGTGGCTTTCCGTCCGGGTACTGAATTTTATTGGTGAAAATCTCGACTTCGGTAAAACCGCTTCCATCGCAGCAGTCACATCTGCGCACACTTGCCGCGCTGCGCGCATAATCCTGGTATGCAAAAGCACACATAATTTCGAGCACGCGTCGGCGAATTGTTTCATCGAGTTCTGTAACTGATTTAAAGCGTCGGGATATTTCAACGGCTGAATCATAGAGTGCCTCCATCGCCCGGTCTGGGCTACTTATGCCAATCTTTGCCAGGTAGAGATCAAAGCCAAATCCGCACTTCGCGTTAACCAGTCCAAGCGCGGCCATCACATCATTTCCGGTCAGACAGTCGGTGGCAGTCGCCCTCGAGGAGTCACTGAACATCGGTGATTTAGGCGCGAAGTATTTAGCGATTGATTCGAGGTTCATTAGGCTGCTCCTGCTGAATGATAGGTACGAACAAAATTACGAAGAATGCGGTAATCCACCAGCACCGATCCCCGGTAGCGGTAAATGCGAAGGCGCTGCCAGCGCCCGCGGAGTATCTCAAGCGTTTCTGACTTCATCTGGCCACCTCGATAATGATTTGCCCTGTTTCTCCCCAGATTTTGGTAACTCGTCCGTCCCAGACATGGCTATCCTCGTCAAACACTGCATCCAGCAAAGCTTTTTCCAGGTTGTCTTTGTCCGGCTTTTGTTGATGAGGCCGGCCGACATATTGCGCCCGCTTTGCCTTACTCCAGCTCTTTGGCATGGGGATAACGAACGTGACGTGATATCCGGACTCAGGCAGGCGGATGCCCAGCAGCCTGACATGTTCTTTGTATGCCCAGTACGCTGCTGTTTCTGGCCGTTTATGCCATCGGTCACGCTGAGTCATCCTGGGCTTGCCAATCGGCGTAATTTCGTAAATTTTCATGCGGGCACCACCAGCCCGCGGCGGGCAACTTCAATCACTGTCAGAACAATTGCGCGGTCCATAAGCTGCCGGCGTTCTTCCCTGTTCAACTTGTTCCCGTTATCAATGCTGTCATGACAGCAAACGCAGAGCGCAGCTGTCGCACAGTCATCGGTTTTTAATCCCATGCCTTTCCCTTCGTTCCGGTGTGCCACCTGCGTTCCCCATGCTCCACAAAGAACACAACGCTCGATCTGCCCGACGGCGGCGAGCCACTTTTTGCTGCGATAAATAGCCACGCTCACCCCCATATCCGGTTTTGCCACTGGCGATTTATACGCGGTGGTTTATTGCCTTCAGGAAGCCGGGCGCTGACGGTCCAGGTGAGATAATCGGAGTTCAGGCTGCGCTCTACCATTACGCCGCGGCGCTGGTATTCCGCCATGAGCTCTTCGGCCTGCTGGGTTGTGCAATCGGTATGATGGAACCAGGTATGCTTCATCCCCATCACCCCGCGAAGCTCATGAGCTGCGCAGCGGCGTTCTCCGCCTCGCGCTGGTCCGTGAACGCTTTTGACAATATCCAGCGCCAGAGGACATCGAGCGCGGCTTTGTACAGCTGCTGGAACTCGATTTCGTCCATGTTCGCGAACGAGATGCTGCGAGGATGTTTCTGAAGGGTGCCATCCGGAAGCTTTATGGCGTCGTAATGCCCGGCCTGAATCGTCACCCAGGCGCGGTATGCATCGAAGGATTTACAGAGGCTGATCCCGTTCGTGACGCGGCGGCTCGCTACCTGCTCAAGATAGTGCTCAGCGGCATCTAGTAGTGCTCCTTCGTTGCCGCCATAGGAGGCCAGAAATTTAGCGTAGCCGGTAACCAGCTTGCGCTCGTTGGAGGAGATCGCGCCGCCGGTCGGCTCCCAGTATTCGAAGCCAAGATTCAGCAAAGCGAAGAAGCGGCGATGAAACGCTGGATTGCGTACCTGTTTGAAGTCGGCCACCAGCACGGCGCCGAGCTTTATTTTTGATTGCAATAAATCGCTGCTCTCCGGCGTAGCCGGGATCAGGATCCCTGAGGACTGTTTGATGAGTTGTAACTGCGCCATGGTTTTCACTCCGTGGCGCATCGATGTCAGGTTGCTGGTTGTTCAGGCCAGCTCAAGAATTATGATTGCGCACGTAGTGACAAGTCAATTTTTTGAAGTCATTTCCCTTACAACTTCCATTATGGTTTCCTTCGACCAGTAACGATCGTCCCTGCTTAGTTTTCTGTGAGTTAAGGAACTGTCGTTGGTGGAAATTATATACCGCTCTTCCGCCCCCATACTGAAGGTCAGCAGTTCTTTTCCTTTCCCATCGGTTATGGTCACTCGTAGATCTGACTGAGCTACAACTCCCACGTAATCCCCCTGAGCGACATACAGACGCGATTAGAAATTGTCGGCAGCAGCAGCATCAAAGGGATTCGCAAAAAGCGGTATTCTGAAAATGCGCGCTACACCTGAACAAAACGTTAAAAGAACCAATCGTCTGCGCTTTCCCATGTCTCCTGCAGAATTTCTTCTATCGTCTTCTTTGCATCCTTCTCAGCACCAAAAACGCTTAACCCATCAGTACCTGCGCGTCGGATAACCAAGCTGCAATTATCAAACCGGTTATGTAGTCGCTTAAGCAATTCTTTCTCAAGCGCCGGCACAGCTCCATCTGGAAGTTTCTTCGTACGATCAATGGTTAATTCAACTTTCATAATTGCCTCCGCTGCCTTTACTGTATACTTATACAGTACACCGCCAGGTGTCGATTATCAACTTCTTAGCAGCACGAAATGTTAAACAACAATTCATATATTGTTGGTTTTGTTACTTTTAAAGAACTCAAAAAGAAGCCAAAGGCAGATTTGTAAAGAAAAATTAAAGATAAAAAGCTTCTTTACCGATAAGAAAGATCGATTAGCAAATATTTACACTTCACGTAATATTTACGAACTTTGACGAACTCAGATGGTCTACAATGACTACAACAGTTTATGACCGTATCAGTCGTTTGATAGCTAGTGATTCCCGTTGGTCTTGCGACCTAACTGAGCAAGGTTATCCTGGACATGTCTTATATATCGACGATACAGGTTTCGGCAAGATTGCCGACAGAAACGATTTTGTCATGACCTTAGCTGGAAATGGTCACCTAATCGAACAATGGAAAATCTGGTGGTCGGGTGATTTATCGGACCAAGAACCTCCAGTTGTTTTACCTACAGGACAATCGGTTGTATTGCATATAGTCAAAAAATCCACTAACGAAGTGATTTTTGACAAGGGTAATGTTATTGCGGCCACCTGCACTCAGACCCGTGAATTACAAGCTGTATTTTCAGGTTCAGGCGGCGGCATTGCAGCACAAAACTGGTTATCTTCACATTGTGCCCGGACAGCCATTAGTGAAGCTAAAGAGTCAGATCCGTACACTGGTGGAGAGGTAAGGTTTGTCGACTTTACCAGCAACAAAACCAATTTAGAAACATCAGTGACTACCATTGCAGAAGTTAACCAAGCTCTATTGATGAGGGGGCTTATTATGGATACCAAGAATCCGCATGTACAACACGTTTCGATCAGCGCTCAGGAAGTTGCGGACGTTCGTCAAATGTTGGTGAATGGCAACATATCCCCATGTGCTCCAATCGGAAAAAAAACCCAGGATTGGGATGATGCATCCAAACAGCGTCTAAAAAGTGCGATCAATCGTATCAGAGAAGAAGAATCAGCTTAATCTCTGATATCTGAATAAAAACCGGCCCTGAGCCGGTTTTTTTCTTTTTACGCGGCTATCTCTTTCTTAGAACACAATTCTGGTAGGTTGGCCCGAACCAGCGCCTCGGCGAACGGCGGCGGAACTGCATTACCGCAGCGGGCTACCTGCTTATCCTTCGCATACTTCACGCCGCGGTAGTCTCTGTCGATGATGTACCACTCAGGGAAGCCCTGCGCCCGGTATAGCTCATGTGGCTGCAGCATGCGCATGCCGATATCAACGATGCGGTACACCACACCTTCGATGGTCACCAGCCCGGTGCTGTCCGGGCCGCAGTATTCGCGCAGGAACTCCAGCGCCTGCCGCGCGCGCAGCTCGTCGTACCCGTCAACGGCAAGCAGGGTTTTCACTTCTCCCACATGTGTGCCGCCGGCGGTAACAGTCGGCATTGGCTCATCGGTGCGCTGCCCGTCCCGGCAGGTGCCGCGAAGCTTCACCAAGTGAGAAGTAACCGCGGCATGGTGATTTCCCGTGGTGATGGTATGCGTAGGCTTCCCCACTTCCCCGCCCGGATGACCAGTGTTATTGACCATCAGATGCGCAGCGACAACCGCATGATGATCGACAGTTGTCACTGAATGCATCGGCTCTTCCATGCCCACCCCAGCCCCCTGGTAATTCCCGCCATAGTGCTTAACCAGATTCGCGGCCACCAGCCCGAACTTGCCGCCACCGGCGACGACCGTGCCCAGTGGCTTATGCAGACCAGGTACGCGAGGCTCCTGCCCAGGGCGTTCGCCATAGCCCATCTGAATGAGCGTGGGCATCACCAGCTGCGATTTACCGCCACCACCAGCCGTAATAGTCGCGCTTGGCTCGTCAGCACCATGTCCGACACTGGCGCCAAACTGGCGGGCAATGAACGGCGCCAGCGCCGCCTCAACCAGTCCCAGCGCGTGTCCATTGCCGCCCGGGCGCCGGGATGTGCCAGCGGTGACCGTTGGTACCGGCTCAGTTACTGGTTGCCCGGTGGCACCGGTTCGGAACTTGGTCAAGTGCGGCACGGCTATCGCATATCCATGGGTTTTGGTAATGGTCTGCAGCGGTTCCTCCAGCGCCTGGCCGCGGAAGCAGTCGTATTTACCTTTCGTCGTGGTGTGGTTGCACTTCACGATAAACGGCGCCGGGTTATCCAGGACGAAACGCTGTATACCGCGGGCGATGCGCTTCAGCGTGTTCTCCGCCAGCGGCTTTTTGCGATCAAAGATAGACGGCGCACCAATCGACCAGTCGATACACTCTGCGGCGGTCCGCCATGGCGTCAGTCTGCCCATTTGGACAGCTGGCGACTTTGGATCCGCGTGGGTTGCTTGCGGCCAGGCGATCGGCTGCCCATCCCGGCGCATCACCATGAAAAAGCGTTTCCTGATGGTCGGAGCGCCATAGTCGCATGCACGCAGTTCGCGATAGTCCACGTCATAACCGAGCCCGGCAACCATCTGCTGCACCTGCTCACTCTCCGGTGACAGCTGCAGGAACTCGCAGCATTCCAAAAGCGCAGGGTGATCAGCGGGAACGCCGGTGCTAAGCATGCCGATAAACGCCTCGAATGTTTCACCGGCGTGCTCAGGATCCGGTCGCATCTCTCCGACCTGCAACGGCCCCCACGTTTTAAATTCTTCAACGTTCTCCAGCATCATTACGCGCGGGCCTACTTCCAGCGCCCAGCGAATAACGATCCACGCCAGTCCGCGAATCGCTTTCTCAACTGGCTTAGCGCCCTTGGCTTTTGAGAAATGACGGCAGTCCGGCGAGAACCAAGCGAGCCCTACCGGGCGACCTGCAGTAGCAATCTTCGGCTTTACCTCGTACACGGATTCGCAATAGTGCAACGTGTCCGGGTGGTTGGTAGTGTGCATCGCTACGGCGTTCGGGTCGTGATTGATCGCGATGTCTACGCTCCGGCCGGTAGCCAGCTCAATGCCCGTGCTCGCCCCGCCGCCTCCGGCAAAGTTATCAACGATAATCTCTCTCACGCGTATTCCTCCATGGCGGCGGCCAGCGAGCGGGCAGCAGCGATAATTGACGGTACTGGCATTCGTTCCAGCCACATCCGATTGATGTGATGCTGCAGGCGGCGCTGGTGGTGCGCCGGGAGATCCCCGGCGTTTTCAATCTGGCTGTAGACCATATCGACTTCGGTAGGCCATACGGTTTCAGGTACTTCCACCAGCAGGAGATCTTCCAGCTCAGCCACACGTCTACAGGCGTATTTCAGCAAATGGTCCACTACTTCACCTCCTGATTCGGTGCTGCATAAAGCGCCTGACTACTCCATCCTGACCACCGCGCCCCTTCTGCTCGATCATCATCCTCTGGACGAACAAGCGTAACTTCGCTTGGATGTTTCCTGTGTGACCACAGCCAGGCTACGGGTTCGACATTGGCTGGCGCTGGCGGGGCGGCGTAGACCTCAATAACACCGTCATCAATTGGCCACGCGCCATCCTTGATATAATCCGTGGTTCCGCCAACCTGCTGATCGGCGATGTGGAAAGCTCCTATCGGTTTAGCTTCGAGCGATGCCAGCGCGATACGCGCAAGCTCCAGTTCTTCTTCAAGCGCTGCGCGGGAATCAGCGAAAGCGGTCTGTATGACAGCGAACTCCAAGTTTTTCACCTTTTCGCGCGCACGTTTGCGTAACTGCTCTTTGGTAATCGTGCTCATGGTTAACCCTCACCCTGTACGGAATTATTACGGTTTGAACGACACACCAGTGCCCAAAAATTCATTTCGCAAATCAGCGCCGCCAACACTTCGGCCCGGCGACGCCCGCCTAATTTATTGGACTTCCCAACGGAGCGTTTACGCTGACGAAGTACCTTTCTTGAGTGCGCCGCCTGTACTTCTTCACGCCGCTGTTTTGATGCATAAACTCCCTTTGCGGGCACTTTACGCGCCTGTGTTTGATACGCAGTTAACAGGTCATGCACGTCAGTAAACTTAGCCATGCTCTCCCTCCTCGCTGGAGCGGACACCTGCTGTTGCAAGCGCGGCCAACACATCATCCCGTGCATACCATTCGCCGTCAGGCTCTTCTGAGCAAGAATATGTCTGCACGTCAAAGCGCTGGGGCAGCTTCACCTCCCGCGCCTCCAGTTCAGCATTCCGCTGGTCTTTGGCATCCAATTCACCCAGCAGCGCCAGAACGCGCTTAGCCAGCCAGCATTTCTCTTCGTCGCCATAAGGATTGTCAGCAATCTCTCTGAGTCGACCAGTGCTGATATCACCGCCATCAGCGCGGTAAGGATGTTTGTCGATGTTGCTCATTGAGAGGCTCCCCGGTGCGTGAAACGCTCCCTGTCAAAGTCGATAACTGCCCGCTGGTCGCGGAATATGCCGCATCGGCCGTGACGGATGAGATTCCCTCGTTCCACCGCAACCCGGATGTATTTCTCTGCGGTGGTGCGATGCAGGCCAAACATTTCGACGATGTCTTTGGTCGTCGCGTGGCCATGTTTTTTCACCATCTCGATAATCCAGGCGATGAACAGGCTGCGTTCCTGTTGGGTCTTAGGCCTTGCCATTATCCACCTCCACGCTTACCAACTGCTGCACGAGATGTTTATGCCGACCAACAACGCGCACCGCATCGCGCAGTTTCTCCAGGCTCGCCAGCTTGTTTCTGGCGCGGCGGATTTCGCGGGAGATCACCCGAGCGGTCGGAATGGTCTGGGCAGTTGCTCGCCCTTCGGTGAACGAGGGGATCTCCCTGATAATCTGCGCGATATCCTTCGGCTGCTCGGTAGCGGCCAATTCAGGCTCAGCACTGACTGCAGTTACAGATTCAGCAGCAGGTTCTGGCTCCGGTTCGGTCGAGGACGCTGGCAGCGACCAGGTTACGCCTTTGCCCTGCCCGTTCTTCACCACAACGCCCTGGCGCTCCAGCGCGCGCATTACGGAGGTCATGCCGCGAGCGTTACGGTTCACCGCTGTTGCCAGTGAAGGGGTATCCATGGCGCCATTCTTTGCCAGGAGACTACGAATAACAGCCGGGTCAACTGGTTCAGGCGCTTCGCCATGTAGTGCAGGCTTAGGCTGGGGAACGAAAGCAACACGCTTAGCATCTTTAGCCGAGCCAATGAACCAGCCACCGTCGGAGAAATCACAAAGACCTTGCTCGCGCTGTTCGCGCAGCATGTTCAGAGCTTCGACAGGCTCGACATCCAGACGGGCTGCCACTTCGCGGTAAGTCGCCCGGCCCATTTTTTCCAGTACTTGAATTACGGTTTCCATAGCTTTCCTTCCGAAATTATTTAACAGGACGCAGGTGCGACACGTTTTTGCGGTAGCTTGACCAGTCGAAGTTCACCCAGATACCGCCATCCATCTGAAGACGGTCCATAACGCGCGCGCCCAGTGTGTTCACCAGTTCGCCGTGATTCAGGTTGGTAAGAATGCCAACCGGACGCATTGAAGAAAGTCGGCGGTCAATGACCTGATTGATGATGACCTTCTCGCCGCTGGAGCCTCTCTGAATACCGACCTCATCCAGCACCAGGAGATCAACATTGCACAGGTCGTTTAGCAGTGACGATTCAGACTGTCCGTCGTCGTAACATTCACGAACACGGAGCATCAGGTCAGGGATGGTCACCACCAGAACCGAGTGGCCAGCACCCAGCAGGTGATTACCTATTGCCGCGGCGAGGTGGTTCTTACCGGTTCCTGGCGCTCCACTGAATACAAAGCTTGCGAAGCTGCCGCCGCCGAAGTTCTGCGCGTAGCTTTTTGCCATGCTGTATGCCTGGCGCTGCTCCGGCCCATTCACCTCGTAATTCGCGAACGAGCAACTGCGATGCAGTGCCTGGATGCCGGCACGACCGAAAATCTTTTCTGAGCGGGCGCGCTGATTCATCTTGTCGATTTCGCCTGACCGCTTACGACCTTCGGTTTCCTGCCACGCCTGCCACTCTTCAACGCTGGTGAATTTTGGCTGAACGCTGGCCGGGATGATTTTCTTCAGGCGCTCGAGTGCGCTGCCAGTACCCATTACGTTTTTCATTGATGCCCCCTGAAACCCGGTGGAATTTTGCTGTCAGGCCTGGATATCTGGTTCACGTCACGGCCGGCCTTGCTGCCGCCAAAGGCGAATTTCGGTTTGAACAGGCCCTGATAACCATTGGCAATGCTCGCGTTTATAACGGCTACCGGATCGTGGCCTTCGTCCAGACACTCTTTCAGCAGGTTGAAAGCCTTGGTCACTGTCATCTCGGTTTTAATGGGCTTACCGGCCTGGCGACGGTATGTGACCCATTCCTCCCAAGAGGTTGCATTCAGCCATTCAGGGATCGGCACACTGAGTGGGTCAAACTTAACCTTCCCCTTTGGGGGATTAGAGGGGGTTAGATCTGTATTTATATTTGTCTTTGGAAGAATGTCTTTGGTGTTCCCTGTTTCCGGGGATCCCTTTCCCTGTTTTCGGGGATAACCATCCCCGTTTTCAGGGATGGTTTGACGGTTATTTTCGCCATCCCCGTTTTCAGGGATAGCCATCCCTGTTTTAGGGGATAACCATCCCTGTTTCTGGGGTTGGTAATGACTGGCTTCTGGGATTGAGATAACCCATGTGACAGCTTCAGCAGCCGGGAAAGCCGCTGGGCATCTTGTGCAATTTGGCTTTGCGTAAGCCCACTTATCCAGGTGGGTATTAATCCCAATGTATCTGGTTTGCCCAATGCGGCGGAGGATGATGATGTTCCGATAAGCGAGACTCAGCACCGCTTCTGAAACGTGCTTCACCTTAAGTGTGGTTTTGTCCGCAATGAGGCTATTGGCTATCCTGTCCGACTTTTTTGACCAGCCATAGGTCAGACGGACTATAGCGTTCAGAACGCGGAATTCGCGGCCTGATAGCTCGACGATACACAGGGCATCCTGGATCTGATTGGCTAAACGCAAATAGCCGTTCTCCAGTTCAGCCATGCGACTCTCCTGCTTCCCCTCTTGCGTGGGGAATTTGTAAATTTCAGCGGTGTTTGACATACTGTTCTCCGCAACTACCGGACGTATTTGCACCCGAAGGCCGTTGGTGTTCGCGCACCGCGGCTTTCACCTTTTCAGAACAGACCCTGCTGCTTCTCGCGCTTAACGCGTTTCGACTCAAACCGATCTGCCGGAACTGTCTGTTTCTCTGCCCACAACTTCGCGTGACGCAAAACATCATCGAAAATCCTCCCCTTACGACTTGCCTGAGACATTCGCCTGTACATATCGACGGCCTGAAATGCCCCCCCCCTGCGCGACAGCTGCGGTGAAGCCCTGCCGGATAAGTTCTTCGCGAACGTGCTTTTCAATAAATTCGACATGATTCACTGCGCACCTCACATGACGCCTGGGCCCATGACCGCGAGACCACTCAGAACCTGAACAACAGCTTCCCCTGGCAGAAGCGCCAGCAGGTGTTCAATGCCCTCTCTCACCTCTTTCACCAGCTGATGCTGCGGCGCCCTCAGAATTACCGCGCGTTTCGCTTCGCCGATCTCCTTCTCCATCGCTGCATACTTCGTCATAAAGCAGTCCTGAGGTACCAAGCGACCACGGAATTCAAGTGGTAGAACGGCGATGATCGCGGGCGAGAGCAGGCTGATGTTTTGGCGCGCATAATCTGTATCACCATCGAGCCAACGGAATAGCTTCTGACGCTTACGGCTCAGATCTTCGGGAAAATCCAGCCCGGCGCCGCCCTGTCGCTCCCATTCCTCAACGATGATTCCGGCAACGACATCCTGGTTATCCAGTGATGCGGCCCAGGCACGAACGGCATCGCGGATCTGTTCGTGCTTATCTGCCGCACTTGGCTGATTGCGATTTATCATCGCCACCGGAGTTATTCCGGTATTTTGTTGATATGAAATGGCATGCATGGTCAGGACTCCTGTTTTGGAAGCCCATCAGTAGGGTTTGGATATGCCAAAGGGTCGATTTCATGAGGGGTAACCTGCCACTCAAGAATCCGACAAAGGGGCAAAATTCGACCGTGAGGAATTTTTCCTTTCCGAAGCCACTTACCGACAGCCTGCGATGAAATGCCGAAGCACTCTCCAATGCCTACTTGCGTCATGCGGCTGCTGATTTTGTCTTTAAGTTGGTTATCCATTTGTTGTCCTGCATGTTGGTGAATGTTGGCAGGAGAATAGCATTTAAAACTTTTGGTTCCAACAAAAATCAAACCAATAGTTCTGATGAACTATAAAACCAATGGTTGTAAAATGAGAATATGAATAAAACTCCTCACCCTGTGTTTGCCAAAAGAATCCATCAAGTGATGGAGGAAAACGGCTGGAGCATGGCTGATTTAGCCAGGCGCGTGATGCTTTCACATACCTCAGTGCGTAAATGGGCGAACGGTGCAGCAGCAGCAAGCGGCGAGCGCCTCAAAAGGCTGTCAGCCGTAACCGGCAGGCCTGAATACTGGTTCTTTATGGAACCGGGCACAGAAGGTGAGAATGGAGAAGAACTTCCGACATTACCGCGCGTTCTTGATGAACAGGAACAAACGTTGTTATCTCTGTTTAATCAGTTGCCTGAAGCTGAAAAGCTTCGTTTGATCATTCACACTAGGGGTGTGGTGAAAGAAATGGACCTACTGAAGAATGATGTCTACGACATAATGAACGACCTCAAGAAATAGCCTCATTCCCGCTCCGTACAAAATAGACACCGTATTGGTGTCTTTTTTTCATCCTCAGATAGAACTACAGGTTCCATTTGCGCTTTACTTGTCGAACTTTTGGTTGTACTCTTCATTCCATCGACAACACGCGCACCGTTGTCAGGTTAAGAAATGTTCCGCCAGCCTGGCGACAAGGGCAAACGAGAGGATTGGGAATGGAAAAGGCATACGAGGAATACTTTGAAAGCTTGGCTGAAGGTGAAGTAGCACTGAGCTTTGCAGAATTCGTGGAGGCTCTTTCATGAAAGGAGCTAACCCAGTACCGAACAGCGGTCGCGCTGTTCCAATGCGCAACCAGCGAACCGGAGCAGCATGGCTGGTCTCTTTTAACTACAGCGACGGCACTTACTGGCACGAACCGCAGGGCAATCTGCGCCACATACGCCGGCCATATGCTTCACGCAGCATCGAACCGCATCTGGTCCCAGCAGGTACTCACTGATGAATACTCTTTTTGCATTAGTGCTGACTATTGGCATGACCAATGGCGAATTCCAGGACGTAGTTGTTGATGTCTATGAAAGCCAGCAGCAGTGCGAACAAGCAGCTGTTGAACAACACGTGACAGGAAACTGTTACCCGGTTGAAAAAATTGTACGCGCCGATGAAGTTCCAGCTGACACCACGGCGCAATTCTGAGGAGACGATGATGCTGAAGAAATGCGCTTACTGCCGCAAGCCGATCGAGCAAGGGAAGGAAGTTAAAAACGAACTGCTCTTCATCCACGGCTCGCAGCTGAAACGCGAACAACGCGATTACTGTTCAGTACGTTGCGCTTCGTTCGACCAGATGGCTCACGAAGCATAACGAAAACCCCGCGCAAGGCGGGATTCACGTCCGGTGCCACCGACCAAAGTTACACCGGAATTTATACCAAACCAAAAACACACCCAATGGGCGCAATCTCTGGCCCGGGGATCTTACATCCAAAAATGAGGATCTGACATGGAATTTTTCCATCTGCTTAAAGCCAGTCAGAAGTCTGGCAAGAAAGATGCAGTGATTTGGTTCACTGCGAAAAGTGCAGCGCGCGCCAATCTTCAGCTCGATGTGGCACTGGAAGAAGCCGGCATTGAAGAAACTGGCCGCGGTAAAGACTACGCCAAACCGATCCGCACTGATTTTCCGGTATATAACGACCTGCCGGAAGAAGGCGCGGTGGATTACACCTGGTGTGAGCGCTACGAACTGCAGGAAGACGGCCGCACTTGGCTGCCAAAGGCTGGCGCTGGGTCGCCTGAACTCGTGGGCAACACTGCCGCACCGGAAACGACTGATAACGTCGAAACTCCCGACGAGTGTGTCACGCTTGAAAACCGCACACCAGCGGTCCGTTTTGCCTTCCACCTGACCAGCGACAAATATCAGACTCATATCAGTAAAGAGCAGCAGCTGGCTGCCAGCGAAATGTCACTGGACGAAGGGAATACCTATCTTCAGAACCTGCTGCTGGCGAAGAACGACATCCCTGAAGTTTCCGAACTTAGCCTGAATGCAGAGTGGAAAATGATCCAGGCTGTTAAGGAAATTTTCGCACCAAACGAAGAACATGAAGTTAAGGTGCTTGCCGCCTTTATGGCTGACTGGGTAAGAGTCGATGCCGGCGACCGCAATGAGTTAGTGAGAGAGTGGAGAAGCGGAAAGCTTACTCTTCTCAAATCAGAAAGCACCACCAACGAAAATAGCTCGGCTGCTCAGGAATACGTTAATGATGGTGGTATCCAGATTGGCGAGTACGACGACGAAAACACCCGTTATCCAGTGTGCCGAATGCCGTTCCGTAAACAACTGCTGTCTCAACTGACTGCGGACCAGATTCGCCATCACCTCATCCGAGAAGAGTACGAAGCTATCAGCGCGCTGGAGATGGACACTGACAACAGCTATGTCCAGAACCTGCTGCTGGCGGCAGAAAACTGCGAAGAGATTAAGGGCTATGATACCAAAGACCTGTGGCGCTACACCGACGCCATTCGCAAGGTGTTCAGCCAGGAGAAGCGTCACGAACTCGCGTTGGTACTCCGTTTCACCAGAATCTGGGCGGAAACTGATTACATTGACCGGGGCATCCTGGCGCGCGAATGGGCTGCCGGAAACCGCATTAGCAGCGTGCAGCGTACTGATTCCGGCACTAACGCTGATGGCGGCTATGTTACTGACCGCGGCGAAGGCGCACACCATACGCTGGACTCTCTCGATCTTGAGATCGCCTGCGCCCTGCTGCCGATGGACTTCAACCACCGGGAAATCCCGGGCAGCATCCACCGGCGCGCCAAGGAAATTGTCGCGCATAAAGAAGAACCATGGAAATCGTGGAGCAAAATCCTGCGCAACCAGCCCGGCATTCTGGCAGTGAACCGCGCGGCCATCTTCAACCTGGTGCGCATCGCACCGGAGAACATACACCTGAATCCGGTTGCTCATCTGGAATTCGTTAACCATACGATGACCGCTGAGTTCAATTCCGCTGTTGAGTTACTGCCATTACCCGTTGCAAAGAACGAAGCATCAGCCGTAGGCATGAAACCTGATACACGCAAAACCTACAGCACCCACGAAGAAATTTTGAAGCGTGTACGTGAAGAAGGCGCACGTAAACGCGCTGAAGAAGCAGCTAATCAGCCAAAAGTTGAAAATCTCGGAGGTGGAATGTTCTCCATCGATGCCCTAATGGGTGGAACTACCGATCCGGTCATCAATACCACCTCAAATGAAGTCCTAAAAACGGAAAACGCAGCGGAGACCACCAGCGATGTGCAGATGGAAACGACTCAGCCAGAGAAAGTCGAAAATACTGATCCGGTACAACCAGGCGAAGGCGCTGATGCAGCTGATACGCAAGCAGTTACCGTAGCACCAGCAGAGATACTTGCCGCTGCCGCGCCAAGCCTGGCGAAACAGGAACTGGCGAGCGTTGACCATAAAACAGATACAGCCAGCCAGAATAACGTTCCTGCACACCAGAATGAGCCAGAACCGGAACAAAGCGAGCCAGAACTGCAGCAGGGAGAACCAGCTGTTGAATATCCTGCTTATTTCGAGCCAGGCCGCTATGAAGGTCTGCCGAACGAGGTTTACCACGCCGCCAACGGCATCAGCTCCACCCAGGTGAAAGATGCCCGTGTGTCGCTGATGTACTTCAATGCGCGCCACGTTGAGAAAACCATCGTCAAAGAGCGCTCCGCGGTGCTGGATATGGGCAACTTGGTGCATGCGCTGGCGTTGCAGCCTGAACAACTGGACGCAGAATTCAGCGTTGAACCGGTAATCCCGGAAGGCGCATTCACAACGGCCGCGACCCTGCGCACCTTTATCGATGAGCACAATGCCAGCCTGCCGACGCTGCTGTCTGCCGACGACATCAAGGTGTTACTGGAAGAGTACAACGCCACCCTGCCGCCGCAGGTTCCGCTTGGCGCTAACCTGGAAGAAACGGCACAGAACTATATGGCGCTGCCAGCTGACTTCCAGCGTATTGATGGTGACCAGAAGCAGACGGCGACGGCAATGAAGGCATGCATTAAAGAGTACAACGCCACCCTGCCGCAGCCGGTTAAAACCAGCGGCAGCCGTGACGCGCTGCTGGAGCAGTTGGCAATAATCAACCCTGACCTTGTGGCTCAGGAAGCACAGAAACCGGCACCACTGAAAGTGTCCGGTACCAAAGCAGACATGATCCAGACCGTGAAGGCAGTCAAACCAGATGCCGTGTTTGCCGACGAGCTGCTGGATGCCTGGCGCGATAACCCGGAAGGGAAAGTGCTGGTCACCCGCCAGCAGCTGAGCACCGCGCTGAATATTCAAAAAGCGCTTCTGGCACACCCGACCGCCGGCATGCTGCTGACCCACCCGAGCCGCGCCGTCGAGGTGAGTTACTTCGGCTTTGATGAGGAGACGGGCCTCGAAGTTCGTGTGCGACCTGACCTTGAGATCGACCTGGATGGTGTGCGTATTGGTGCTGACCTGAAAACCATCAGCATGTGGAACGTTAAGCAGGAAAGCCTACGCGCCAGGCTGCACCGTGAAATTATTGAACGTGATTATCACCTGAGCGCGGCTATGTACTGCGAAACCGCGGCGCTGGACCAGTTCTTCTGGATTTTCGTCAACAAAGACGAGAACTACCACTGGATCGCCATCATCGAGGCATCCGCCGAACTGCTGGAGCTGG
Source organism: Enterobacter hormaechei (assembly GCA_041890495.1). Classification (GTDB taxonomy): domain Bacteria; phylum Pseudomonadota; class Gammaproteobacteria; order Enterobacterales; family Enterobacteriaceae; genus Escherichia; species Escherichia boydii. The sequence goes on along the minus strand of CP169086.1, from coordinate 4,923,712 downwards.
GCATGCTCGAGTACCGCAAAGCGATGCGCGCTATCGCAACCGGATTCGACACAGGTGAATGGCCAGCACCAATCACTGCCGACTACACCGACGAACTGAATGACTTCGACCTGCGCCGCCTCGAAGCGCTGCGTACTCAGGCATAAGGGGAATGATGATGGAAAACATGAATATCGTAACTGCAGAACAGCAAACTCCAAACACTATCTCTGCCAGCAACGCAATCTTCAATGTGCAGGCATTAACCCAGCTGCAAGCCGTTGCCGGTCTGATGGCTCAGGCAGCCGTAACCGTCCCTGAGCATCTTCGCGGCAACCCAGCCGATTGCATGGCCATCATTATGCAGGCTATGCAGTGGGGGATGAACCCTTACGCGGTAGCGCAAAAAACGCACCTGGTTAACGGCGTGCTGGGCTACGAAGCGCAACTTGTGAACGCAGTTATCTCCAGTTCCAACGCCATCGTTGGCCGATTTCACTATGAGTACGAAGGTGACTGGTCGAAATGCGCCAGCAGCCGCGAGGAGATCGTTAAGAAGCCGGCGAAAGGCGGCGGTACTTATGACAAGAAAGAAATGGTACGCGGCTGGACCAGTGCCGACGAGCAAGGCCTGTCGGTCCGAGTAGGGGCCATCATTCGCGGCGAGAGTGAGATTACATGGGGTGAGCCCGTATTTCTATCCAGTGTGATTACTCGCAACTCCCCGCTGTGGGTTTCTAACCCAAAACAGCAAATTGCGTATCTGGCTCTCAAATACTGGGCGCGTCTGTATTGCCCCGCGGTCGTACTCGGCGTGTATACCCCTGATGAAGTGGAGCAGCGTACGGAAAAGGAGATCAACCCGGCATCCTCCCAGAAACTGAGCCTGGCTGAAATCAAAGGTGACAATGTAGTTGCTCAGCAGAACGCACAGGATCCGTCTGTAAATATCGACACACTTGCCGACGCTTTCCGCGACCGCATTGATGCCGCTCAGGATGTGGATAGCGCCAAAGCGCTGCGTGCCGACATCGAAACAGCGAAAGCGACGCTTGGATCCGCACTCTTTACCGAGCTGAAAAACAAAGCCGTGAAGCGTTATTACCTGGTGGATGCGCGGAACAAGGTGGAAGCGGCGATCAACTCCCTGCCCCAGCCCGACGAGCCGAATGCCGCTGAACGATTCGCGGAAGCCGAGCGCGTGCTGGCATCTTCAAAGCGTCACCTGGGCGACGAACTGCACGATCAGTTCAGCATCACCTTGGCGGATATGAAACCGGAATACATGGCCTAAGGGAGGCGGGAGGGTTCGCCCTCCCGGTAACAACATGACGAAAATTACTGAAGGCAAAAAATATTGTTACCGCTATTTCGAGGGGCATGACAGCGAGGGGAGACCGACCGTTAGCCTGTGGAAGCGAGTGATTATCCGTGAAACCGAAAAGACCTTTTGGCACGTCGAAGATATGCCCAACATGACGTTCGAACAGTTAGTTCAGTACCGCACCGGAGGACGCAGGGAGAACCAAAAATACCACGTTAAGCGTTGTCTCAAAGACGCCGTTCGTTCCCGTTATCACTATACGCGCGAAGAGGCGTTGCGCGCCTTTGTCTACCGGAAAATGTATCAACTGGAAAAGTTACAGCTTACCGCTGAAACAGTGCAGATGTGCCTTGCGGGTATGCGTGAAGCCCAACTGATTACTGGCGGGTATCACTGCACAGTTGAAAAACTGCCGGATGATACAGGGTTTCTCGCTTCATCAGTTCCTGGTCCAGTCGCTTCAACCTATAGCTGGGGAGAGTATTAATGTTCAAATTTTCTACTTGGCTAATTTCTGGAGGCGATCATGCGACTGATTAACCGAGGTAATCAGCAATCCCCGTTAGCGCGCCAGGCGTGCGATATCGCCCTGACAGCCCACCAGCAAAGATACGGCGACTATGGGCGCAGCAAGATGAAAGAGACGTATACAGTGAAGGTTGAAGGCGTGAAGGTCTGGGTGGAGGTGGTGAACCGCAAGGCGAGCTATGTGGCCACGGCAATGACAGGCATGCGCCGCTTGCGTGCCCTTCCCGGCCAGGCGTCCTGATAAAGAATTATCAAACGGCCCCGGTTGGGGCCCTTGGAGAACGAAGATGAGCAAAGCAACGAATAAATTTGAGCTGATGAGCACTAAAGACATCTGCGGGCAGCTGTGTATTTCCTCACGTACGCTCGAACGCTACAGGAAAAGAGCCCCAAACGAGAACCCTTTTCCTGAGCCCGATTGCGCTTACATGGGTGGACCCAATAAATGGCTAAGAACTAAAGTCACCGCCTGGCAGATTAAAGAGATGTCACGATCAACCCGTAAGCCGATGTCGCACCTGAATCTAACCCGTGATGATAAAGGCCGTCTCACCCGACCTGACGCGGCGTGAACTCCAGAATGTCGGGCTCGACGATGCTCATAAGTCGGGCCCACCACTTACCATATGCCACTCTCATTTCCTCAACATAGGTGTGCTTGTCGTACACCGACCACACCCCAGGCAATTTGTGCCCGAGCATTATCTCAGCGATATGCGGCTCGGTTAGCTCTGAGAAATTCGTTCGCGCAGTCCTGCGCAGATCATGAATAGTAAAGTGTGGCACCTGCTCGTTATAAGCCTTGAGCATGAACTTAACCAGGTTACTGCTGATGCTCATATGGAAGCCTTCACTCATCGGCTTGTCTTCATATTTTGAAAAAACAAAGCGTCCTGGCGCCAACTCGATGGCCCGTTTTATCAGCGGGAGCATTTCAGGGATGATAGGGCGAATTATTGGTTTCTTTGTCTTCCGTCCTGTCTTGTGGTTTTCCCATGGCACAGTCCAGATCCCTTCTTCAAAATCGAAATGTGCGACTTCAGCCTGCCGGAGTTCGCCGACCCTGCACGCCCATATAAGCGATAATTTATAGAGGATCTTGTTTCGCTCAATGAGGCGCGAATCCTCAATGGCTCGCCAGACAATCGCCAGCTCTTTGCGGTCCAGTGTCCGCTCGCCCATTTGCTTCTGGATACCGAAATCACGGCCAGACATCTCCGATAGTGGGTTGACCTCAAGCAGTTGCCGTTTTACCGCCCAGGAATAACACTGTCGGCCGTTGCTGATTACGCGCCGGGTGATCTCGCTGTAACCCTGGGCCAATCGGTCCAGCACTGTGAGCCAGTTATGCAGCGTGAGCTGATGCGCAGGGTATTTACCAAGCTTGGGGAAAACGTGCAATTCGAATGTACGTAAAATCTGCCCTGCCGTTTCTTTCTGAACACACACCATCGAATGCCATTCGCGAAACAGCTCTTCGAAGGTGTACTGGCTGTTAATCTTGGCTTTGTCGAGGCTTTGCCGGATCCGTGGGTTTTCGCCACGGGCAAGTATGGCGGCCCACTTAGCGACTTCATCGCGCGCGGCTTTTAATCCGAACTCCGGATAGCTGCCGATCGTCATCTTGTCCTGTTTGCCCAAGAAGCGGAATCGGTAGAAAAAAGTAACGGCCCCCTTTTTGGAGATGCGTACCCACAGACCATCACGGTCTGCCTTTTCTTCAACTTTGTCTCGTTCGCGCCCAAGGCACGACTTTAGATAACTATCTGAAATAGCCATGATTTGTCCCTGCATGTGTCCATCAGAACGGGAGGTTATGTGTCCATCATAGGATATGGACGCACTGGTGGACACAAAAACCATGACTTATGATGTCGTAGGTTGACTGTACATGCAAACAGTATAATTTTTGAAAAGGCTGATTTGATGGGGATCTTGAGGCGTTTTTGTCGGAGGTTTGCGGGGGCTGGCGAGGTATCAATTATCGATGTGAGCAATGATCGAAAAGTTACGTATGTTCTTCATATAGTTAAATAATTATGCCTTACGAATTCCTGGAGGCCGCTGTTCTTAGCCTGACGTTTTTCAGTGCGAAAACGCAGCATTCTACACTACATCCTCGCTACCTGGAAATGCACTTAGAAGCAGGTATAGCGTGAAGAAAGGTCGTTTTCTGTTTTAAGACGTAAAAATGATGAAGCCCGATGAATCACCGGGCCTCAGAAGAGAGCGTCTCAACGCGAAGCTGGTCTGGCGCCAGCCCAACGCTGAGAATGACAGGCTGCCACTCCTCGCGCGCGGCAAGCGTCGGGGAGAGGCCTTTAGCAAGCCAGAATCCCCCCAGACCACCCAATGCGGCACCGCACATAGCGGCTCCGTCGGTGCCAAACAGCATCTGGAAAACGCCGCCCATGATAAACAGCCCGATTAGCGGAGAGAGATACACCAGCATGGCGGAGCTGAGCAGACTGCCTTCAGCGATGCCCAGCTCAACCTTTTGCCCGGCCATCAGCGGCTGTTCACTCGGCACAGAAATCGTGTGCGAGGTTTGCGGCCCGAGCTTATTTAGCACGCGGCTGCCGCAACCGGCTCGGGATGCGCAGCTATTGCACGAGGCTTTTACATCGCAGCTCACCAGCGCAATGCCGTTTTGCCACGAGACTACCGTCGCCCACTCTTTGATCATTGTGCTGCCCTGAATTTAATGCTGTCGGAGATGCGCTTCGCCGTCTGCGGAGGGAGTTCTCCCACAATGGTGATCTCTGCGTTATCGCGTACCGTTGTACTCACCGTACGGCGCCCGGTACGCAGCATTTGTTCGGCGCTGTTTGCCGTTGCGCGATTGATATTCACCGAGAAGCTGAACAAGCCATCGGAATAGAGGCGCGATTCCACCGGCGTTTCAATCGTTGGCAGCTGACGACGGCTGCTGGACACTTCGCTAAACCCTTGCGGGATCCAGGCAGGTACCCAGTTAAAATTAACGGAATCCCCGGCAGGAACTGAAAGCAGCGGCGGCAGGCTGGCCTTAGCCAGATTCTGCATGCTGTTGCCAACCTGATTGTTCACGCTGAAGGAGATAACGCGGAACTGTTCCAGCGTTTCACCGTCACGGTCGAGCAGGTCTACACGCATGGGGAGTTTGGTTTCCGTGTCCATCCACACGATGTAGCTGTAGCGTGTACCATCTCGGGCAACCACGCGAATGACTTCGCAAAGACGATCAGCAATACGCGTGCGCCCGACGGAGATGAAGTCGTAGTAAGGAGAAAGGCGTTTGAAATCGGTATAGATGAGCGATGGCAGAGAATCAACAATGTAATCGCCATTAAGCGTGAACGGTTCAAGTCCCGGTTCAAAATAGCTGATTTCATTGCCGCGCTGTACCACTTCCCGGCGCGGGCCATCCATTTGCAACAATTGTGCAAGAGGACGGTTATCGAGGCGTGCATGTCGATAACGCAGAGACTCAACACCCTGTTTATTGATGCTGATGAATGACAGCTCGTAATTCAGTGACTGACTGGCCAGGTTCATCTGCTGTAGTAACGCCCCGGACGCGGGAGTGGCCGAGGCGTTAGCAGAGAATAACAGGCTACCTGTCACTAATGACATGGCAAACCAAAGTTGCTTCATTACTGCGATTGCGTTCCTAAAGTTTGAATTCCTGGCACCTGTACAGCGGCTTGCTGGGTTTGCGCCTGCTCAAACTGAAGCTGTTCAGAGTGGAGTCGGCGTTGCAGTTCGTAATCCTGCAACATTGCATTAATGCGACGACGCTGCTCCTGTACCTGCTGCTGTTGACCATTGTTTGCGGTCGCTTCAGAAGGTACTCCCAGGCTAACCGGGCTGGCTTTACCCATCATCGGCAGTGTATTAAATACCGGCGTTTCGGGCTGCTGGGACGTTTCAGATTGTCCATTATAGTGCTGGACGCCAACGATAACTGCAAGCGATACGCATGCGGCTACGCCCATTTGGGTAAGCTGTGCCGCCCACGGACGTACTTTCTGCCAGAATGGCATTTTCTGCCATTGATGCGGCGCAGGCTGGGCTTCCGGGATCAATGTCGCCGGTTGACGTACTGGCTCTTCTTCAATGGCGGCCATCACGCGTGAAGAGATATCGAAATGGAGCACCTCGGGAGTATCACCCCGCATTGAGTCACGGATTAAGTGATAGCTTTCCCAGGTTTTCTGCATTTCTGGATTATGAGCCAGTTCGTTAAGCAGCTCACTATCCAGCGTTTCGCCATCCATTAAAGCGGAAAGTTGTTCTTTCTGCATGCCTAATACCCTTATCCAGTATCCCGCTATCGTCAACGCCTGATAAGCGGTTGAACTTTGTTATCAATAGCTTCCCTCGCTCGGAAGATACGTGAACGCACTGTACCTACCGGACAATCCATGATAGCGGCTATCTCTTCATAGCTCAGGCCATCCAGCTCCCGCAAGGTTATTGCCATGCGTAAATCTTCCGGGAGGGACTCAATAGTTCGGAAAACTATCTGTCTCAGTTCTTCTGACAACATTAAGTTCTCAGGGTTCGAAATTTCTTTCAACGCGCCGCCACTTTCGAAGTTTTCAGCTTCAATGGCATCCACATCACTGGAAGGTGGACGACGCCCCTGAGCAACCAGGTAATTTTTCGCTGTATTTACAGCAATCCGATACAGCCATGTATAAAAAGCGCTATCTCCCCGGAACGAATCCAGCGCACGATAGGCTTTAATAAAAGCTTCTTGTACCACATCGGGAACATCACCCGACGGCACATAGCGGGAAACCAGACTCGCCACTTTATGCTGATAGCGCACTACCAGTAAGTTAAAGGCTTTCTGATCTCCCTTCTGGACCCGTTCAACCAGGACCTGGTCCGTTAACTGCTCGCTCATCCGAGGTAAAGTCTCCCCAAACCAAATTTCCACGCGCTATCGAAACGCCACTCCATTAGCTGCAATTTGAGCAAGCAAAGGGTTAGAGTGTCTCGTTTTTGTAAAGTTCCGTAACGCATCTGTTTTTGTTTGTCATGCTGTAGACGGATCATTATCTATCATTATAAGTCTACAGAATCTGAACATCGCATTATCTGTGTAGAAATGCCCATTTAACTGCCTGAAGAGTAACCCAACGGCCTTTTTATTTCACCACCTAATCCTCCACCAGCCAGTAACTTCTCTTTTTCTCGCCGCCCTGCGTCAGCGTGTTTAGCAACTGTAACAAATATTAAAATAGCAGGTGTTTATCCGCACAACATGATGCTATGCTGACCAAACCATGTTTAGTAAATTAAACAAAGAAAATGAATACTCTCCCTGAACATTCATGTGACGTGTTGATTATCGGTAGCGGCGCAGCCGGACTTTCACTGGCGCTACGCCTGGCTGACCAGCATCAGGTCATCGTTCTAAGTAAAGGCCCGGTAACGGAAGGTTCAACATTTTATGCCCAGGGCGGTATTGCCGCCGTGTTTGATGAAACTGACAGCATTGACTCGCATGTGGAAGACACATTGATTGCCGGGGCTGGTATTTGCGATCGCCATGCAGTTGAATTTGTCGCCAGCAATGCACGATCCTGTGTGCAATGGCTAATCGACCAGGGGGTGTTGTTTGATACCCACATTCAACCGAATGGCGAAGAAAGTTACCATCTGACCCGTGAAGGTGGACATAGTCACCGTCGTATTCTTCATGCCGCCGACGCCACCGGTAGAGAAGTAGAAACCACGCTGGTGAGCAAGGCGCTGAACCATCCGAATATTCGCGTGCTGGAGCGCAGCAACGCGGTTGATCTGATTGTTTCTGACAAAATTGGCCTGCCGGGCACGCGACGGGTTGTTGGCGAGTGGGTATGGAACCGTAATAAAGAAACGGTGGAAACCTGCCACGCAAAAGCGGTAGTGCTGGCAACCGGCGGTGCGTCGAAGGTTTATCAGTACACCACCAATCCGGATATTTCTTCTGGCGATGGCATTGCTATGGCGTGGCGCGCAGGCTGCCGGGTTGCCAATCTCGAATTTAATCAGTTCCACCCTACCGCGCTATATCACCCACAGGTACGCAATTTCCTGTTAACAGAAGCACTGCGCGGCGAAGGCGCTTATCTCAAGCGCCCGGATGGTACGCGTTTTATGCCCGATTTTGATGAGCGCGGCGAACTGGCCCCGCGCGATATTGTCGCCCGCGCCATTGACCATGAAATGAAACGCCTCGGCGCAGATTGTATGTTCCTTGATATCAGCCATAAGCCCGCCGATTTTATTCGCCAGCATTTCCCGATGATTTATGAAAAGCTGCTCGGGCTGGGGATTGATCTCACACAAGAACCGGTACCGATTGTGCCTGCTGCACATTATACCTGCGGTGGTGTAATGGTTGATGATCATGGGCGTACGGACGTCGAGGGCTTGTATGCCATTGGCGAGGTGAGTTATACCGGCTTACACGGCGCTAACCGCATGGCCTCGAATTCATTGCTGGAGTGTCTGGTCTATGGCTGGTCGGCGGCGGAAGATATCACCAGACGTATGCCTTATGCCCACGACATCAGTACGTTACCGCCGTGGGATGAAAGCCGCGTTGAGAACCCTGACGAACGGGTAGTAATTCAGCATAACTGGCACGAGCTACGTCTGTTTATGTGGGATTACGTTGGCATTGTGCGCACAACGAAGCGCCTGGAACGCGCCCTGCGGCGGATAACCATGCTCCAACAAGAAATAGACGAATATTACGCCCATTTCCGCGTCTCAAATAATTTGCTGGAGCTGCGTAATCTGGTACAGGTTGCCGAGTTGATTGTTCGCTGTGCAATGATGCGTAAAGAGAGTCGGGGGTTACATTTCACGCTGGATTATCCGGAACTGCTCACCCATTCCGGTCCGTCGATCCTTTCCCCCGGCAATCATTACATAAACAGATAAAAAGCCTGGGTCAGCGCCGTATACGCTTCGGAATAGTTCTGGTCTGGCCCACGAATGACTAAGCGATCGCTAAAGCATTCTCCCGCCTGCGGGGAGAATGCCAGCAGCACCCGATGCGGCAGTCGCGCTTCGTTTTCCGCCACATCCGTCCGCAAACGTAAATGCCAGCCCATGCTTAATGCCAGCTCCGTAAAACCATTACCAATCTGCTCTGGCAGCACTACGCAGAAAAATCCCTCTTCGGTAATGCACTCCGCCGCACAGGTCAGCAACGATGGGTGATCAAGCGTAGTGGTATAGCGAGCCTGTTCCCGTTGAGGTGTCGAGCACTCTACTCCCTGCTGATAGTAAGGTGGGTTACTGATGATTAAATCGAAGCGTACTGTCTGCTGTGTGATCCACTGCTGAATATCCGCCGTATGGACGTTAATCCGCTCTGCCCACGGGGACTGGTTGATATTTTCCTGCGCCTGCGCGGCAGCTTCACTTTCCAGTTCAACTGCATCAATCATCACGCTGTCATCGGTTCGCTGCGCCAGCATTAATGCCAGCAACCCGCTACCCGCGCCGATATCAAGGCAACGTTTTACCCCAGCCACCGGTGCCCATGCGCCCAATAAAATACCATCCGTTCCCACTTTCATCGCACAGCGATCGTGAGCAACAAAAAACTGTTTAAAAGTAAATCCATTACGACGAAGCACGGATGTAGACTGTGACATGAAAATAAAACCTTGCAGGAAAAACGGCGATAGCACCGGGTGAGAACAATACCCGAGAAGCGATATCCATACAAACAGATGAAGATTGCAGCCGTAACGTCTATAATCAGCGCCCCACACAGAGGTAGAACATGACTGTAACGACTTTTTCCGAACTTGAACTCGACGAAAGCCTGCTGGAAGCCCTCCAGGATAAAGGTTTCACTCGCCCGACCGCCATTCAGGCTGCCGCCATTCCGCCTGCGCTCGATGGCCGTGATGTACTCGGTTCTGCGCCGACAGGCACCGGTAAAACGGCGGCGTATCTGCTGCCAGCGTTGCAGCACCTGCTCGATTTCCCGCGTAAGAAATCCGGTCCGCCGCGTATTTTGATCCTCACCCCAACTCGCGAGCTGGCGATGCAGGTGGCCGATCATGCCCGCGAACTGGCGAAACATACGCATCTGGATATCGCCACCATCACCGGCGGCGTAGCCTATATGAACCACGCGGAAGTGTTCAGCGAAAACCAGGACATCGTGGTCGCCACGACCGGGCGTCTGCTGCAATACATAAAAGAAGAGAACTTCGATTGCCGCGCGGTTGAAACGCTGATCCTCGACGAAGCAGACCGTATGCTGGATATGGGCTTCGCTCAGGATATCGAACATATTGCTGGCGAAACGCGCTGGCGTAAACAGACCCTGCTCTTTTCGGCAACGCTGGAAGGCGATGCGATTCAGGACTTTGCCGAGCGTCTGCTGGAAGACCCGGTGGAAGTTTCTGCCAATCCGTCCACCCGTGAGCGCAAAAAAATTCATCAGTGGTATTACCGCGCCGATGATCTTGAGCATAAAACCGCGTTGCTGGTGCATCTGTTAAAACAGCCGGAAGCGACCCGCTCAATTGTGTTTGTGCGTAAGCGTGAACGTGTGCATGAGCTGGCAAACTGGCTGCGCGAAGCGGGCATCAACAACTGCTATCTCGAAGGTGAGATGGTACAAGGCAAGCGTAACGAAGCGATCAAGCGTTTGACCGAAGGTCGCGTAAACGTACTGGTTGCAACCGATGTTGCCGCGCGCGGTATCGACATTCCTGACGTCAGCCACGTCATTAACTTCGATATGCCGCGCAGCGGAGATACCTACCTGCACCGTATTGGCCGTACCGGCCGCGCGGGCCGCAAAGGGATTGCGATTTCACTGGTCGAAGCGCATGACTACCTGCTGCTGCAGAAAATTGGCCGCTATGTTGACGAGCCGCTGAAAGCGCGCGTTATTGACGAACTCCGCCCGACCACGCGCGCGCCGAGTGAAAAAATGACGGGTAAACCGTCCAAGAAAGCGCTCGCGAAACGTGCTGAGAGAAAAGAGAAAGAAAAAGAGAAACCGCGCGTGAAGCAGCGCCACCGCGATACCAAAAATATTGGTAAGCGCCGTAAGCCAAGCTCTGCCGCACCAGAGACGAAAACTGAAGAGTAAAAAAAGCCGGGGAAATCCCCGGCTTTTTTATTCCCCCCTGCTGAAGCCGTTACAGGCTTTCAGTAAAGGTACGAGCGATAACGTCGCGCTGCTGTTCTGGAGTCAGTGAGTTGAAGCGTACCGCATAACCGGATACACGGATGGTCAACTGCGGATATTTTTCCGGATGCTTAACTGCATCTTCCAGAGTTTCGCGACGCAGAACGTTAACGTTCAGGTGTTGACCACCTTCAACGCGAACTTCTGGTTTCACTTCTACTGGAACTTCACGGTATTCAATGTCACCCAGTTTGCTTACTGCAACCACTTCATCTTCTGCATAACCTGCTTTTGCAACGATGCAACGCGCTTCGCCTTTTTCGCTGTCCAGCAGCCAGAAAGAGTTCAGCAGATCGTCGTTAGCGGCTTTAGTAATCTGGATACCTGTAATCATGTGATGCCTCCCCGGCAAAATTATTTGATTTGTTCAGCCTGTCGCGGCCAATTGGTAAAACCATTGTTGCTTGAGTGTATATATACTCCTCAAACACCCTTGAATCTTTGATTTAAATCAATAAAAACCACACATCAAGTATGGTCGCAAATGGATTTTATTGTTTTACATCAACTTATGCGGGTGTGAGAATTTTACCAATTTACATTTTTTTGCACTCGTTTAAGTCTAAAAAATGAGCATGATTTTGTTCTGTAGAAAGAAGCAGTTAAGCTAGGCGGATTGAAGATTCGCAGGAGAGCGAGATGGCTAACGAATTAACCTGGCATGACGTGCTGGCTGAAGAGAAGCAGCAACCCTATTTTCTTAATACCCTTCAGACCGTCGCCAGCGAGCGGCAGTCCGGCGTCACTATCTATCCACCACAAAAAGATGTCTTTAACGCGTTCCGCTTTACCGAGTTGGGTGACGTTAAAGTGGTGATTCTCGGCCAGGATCCTTATCACGGACCGGGACAGGCGCATGGTCTGGCATTTTCCGTTCGTCCCGGCATTGCCATTCCTCCGTCATTATTGAATATGTATAAAGAGCTGGAAAATACTATTCCGGGCTTCACCCGCCCTAATCATGGCTATCTCGAAAGCTGGGCGCGTCAGGGCGTTCTGCTGCTCAATACTGTGTTGACGGTTCGCGCAGGTCAGGCGCATTCCCACGCCAGCCTCGGTTGGGAGACGTTTACTGATAAAGTCATCAGCCTGATTAACCAGCACCGCGAAGGCGTGGTGTTTTTGTTGTGGGGATCACATGCGCAAAAGAAAGGGGCGATTATAGATAAGCAACGCCATCATGTACTGAAAGCACCGCATCCGTCGCCGCTTTCGGCGCATCGTGGATTCTTTGGCTGCAACCATTTTGTGCTGGCAAATCAGTGGCTGGAACAACGTGGCGAGACGCCGATTGACTGGATGCCAGTATTACCGGCAGAGAGTGAGTAAATTTGCGGGGAAATGCCGGATGGCAGAGTTGCCACCCGGCTGATTTATCAGGCTTTATTCTGACGCCACCATTCACCAAGCAAAACGCCGGTTGCGACAGAGATATTCAGCCCGGCAACGTTGCCCGTACCGTCAATCTTCACGCGCAGATCGTTCGGATCGCGTGCGGCATCCGGTAACCCTTCATATTCCTGACCCAGCACCAGTACCATTTTCGCTGGCAGACTAGTTTTGAACAGCGGTTTACCCTGCTCGCTGGAAGTGGTCACTACGGTGTAACCTGCCTGACGGAAATCATCCAGCACGTTAACAATGTTGTCGCCAGTAATCGGCTGAACGTGCTCTGCGCCGCCTTCTGCGGTACGGATAGCCGCCCCCGACTCCAGCAGTGCCGCATCCTGCACCACGACACCTTTCACGCCGAAGTGCGCGCAGCTGCGCATCATGCCACCCAGGTTATGCGGGTTAGATTCGTTTTCCAGTGCCAGAACGCAATCCTGCGCGCCTGCCTGGCTTACCCACTGCTGCACGGTTGTACCGTTACGCTTTTTGATCAAGAAGCAAACGCCGCCGTGATGTTCCGTGCCTGACGCTTTTGTCAATTCCGCTTCATCCACCACATGGTACGCTTTGCGGTTTGCTGCCATCCAGCGCAAAGCTTCTTTAAAACGCGGCGTTACACTCTGGATAAACCAGGCGCGAACAATCGCTTCCGGACGGCTCTGGAAAAGTGCCTGACATGCATTTTCGCCGTAGACGCGGGTTTCTTCCGCACGCTGACGACGCAACACTTCCGGATCAATAAAACTTTTACCACTGATGCCACCGTGATCGGCCTTTTCCGGCGTCTCATCACCCGGCGCGCGGGAAACCGTGCGCCACGGCGAATCTTCCCACTTGCGGTCACGGGGCTGACTCTGTTTGTCATCGCGGGCGGGGCGACGGCCACCGTCAGCACGAGATTTTCCTGGACGCCCGCCCCCTTTCCCGGTACGCGGGTTGTGGGTACGTTTATCAGAATCATCATCACTGCGGACATACATCACTTTGACCTTGCCGCTTTTACCTTTCATTTCATCGTTCATGCTTTTCTCCACCAGCGCTGCGCGAAGCGCGCAGATTACCCGAAGTCCGCGCGGTTCGCCATGATTTCGTACCAAAGCCTGCGACTATCATACCTATTGAATAAAACAGATTGTTGTCTGGAACAATGTCCCCGATAATATGTAACATATTAGAAACATACCGGCGTCGTTGCCGATAAGTCTCCTTACTCATCCCGAGGTTAGTTATGAATACCGTTTGTACCCATTGTCAGGCCATCAATCGCATTCCCGACGATCGGATCGAAGATGCGGCAAAATGCGGACGCTGCGGTCACGACTTGTTTGACGGAGAGGTGATTAATGCGACCGGTGAAACACTCGACAAATTGCTGAAGGATGATCTACCTGTGGTGATCGACTTCTGGGCACCGTGGTGCGGCCCCTGCCGTAATTTCGCACCAATTTTTGAAGATGTCGCGCAAGAGCGTAGCGGTAAAGTGCGCTTTGTGAAAGTGAATACCGAAGCTGAACGTGAATTGAGCAGTCGCTTTGGAATTCGTAGTATACCGACGATCATGATTTTCAAAAACGGTCAGGTTGTCGACATGCTTAATGGCGCGAGTACCGAAAGCGCCGTTCGATAGCTGGCTGAACGAATCTCTTTAATCTTACCGGGGCGCATCTGTGTGCCCCGCTCCCGCCTCTGCGAAAATAGCGTTTTTCCTGCATTTCGCTCATGACTGATAACGCTGTCCTTAAATTACGCGCCGAACGCCTTGCGCGCGCCACCCGACCGTTCCTCGCCCGAGGCAACCGTATTCGCCGCTGTCAGCGCTGCCTGCTGCCGCTGAAGGTTTGTCTGTGCGAAACGCTGGCTCCGAGTACGGCGGAGAGCCGTTTTTGTCTGGTCATGTTCGATACCGAGCCGATGAAACCCAGCAATACGGGGCGTCTTATCGCCGATATTCTGCCGGATACCGCCGCGTTTCAGTGGTCCCGTACGGAGCCACCTCAGGCCCTGCTCGATTTAGTGACCAGCCAGGACTATCAGCCGATGGTCGTTTTCCCCGCGTCATATGCAGGCGCGGATCGCCAGGTGCTTTCAGTGCCGCCATCCGGTAAACCACCGCTATTTATTATGCTGGACGGCACCTGGACCGAGGCGCGAAAAATGTTTCGCAAAAGCCCCTATCTCGACGCGCTGCCGGTAATTTCTGTCGACCTTTCCCGCGTCTCCGCCTACCGCCTGCGTGAGGCGCATGCTGACGGGCAATATTGCACCGCTGAAGTGGCCATTGCGCTTCTGGATTTAGCAGGAGACACCGCTGCGGCTGGTGCCCTGGGCAACCATTTCTCATGCTTCCGGGAGCGCTATCTGGCGGGAAAAACCGTTCATAAGGGCAGCGTCACAGCACTCGAGACAGAAAGCGTTTAAAATCATCAGGTCGCTTGCATTCACAGGAGGCCTGCATGAGCCAGCGAGGGTTAGAAGCGCTACTTCGTCCTAAATCCATTGCCGTCATCGGCGCATCAATGAAACCGGATCGTGCTGGCTATCTGATGATGCGCAACCTGCTGGCCGGGGGTTTTAATGGCCCCGTCATGCCCGTTACGCCGTCTTATAAGGCCGTTCAGGGAGTGCTTGCATGGCCTGATGTACAAAGCCTGCCTTTCGTGCCGGATCTTGCAGTACTTTGTACAAACGCGAAGCGCAACCTGGAACTGCTGGAATCACTCGGCAAGAAAGGGTGTAAAACCTGCATTATTCTCTCGTCTCCGCCTGAACAGAAAGCCGAGCTTCTGGCCTGCGCCAGCCACTATCAAATGCGCATTCTTGGGCCAAACAGTCTGGGTTTACTGGCTCCCTGGCAAGGTCTGAATGCCAGCTTTTCGCCTGTGCCGATTAAACGCGGCAAGCTGGCGTTTATTTCGCAATCGGCTGCCGTCTCCAACACCATCCTCGACTGGGCGCAACAGCGTAAGATGGGCTTTTCCTACTTTATTGCGCTCGGCGACAGCCTGGATATCGACGTTGATGAATTGCTTGACTATCTGGCACGCGACAGTAAAACCAGCGCCATCCTGCTCTATCTCGAACAGTTAAGCGACGCGCGACGCTTTGTTTCGGCGGCCCGTAGTGCCTCGCGTAATAAACCGATTCTGGTGATTAAAAGCGGACGTAGCCCGGCGGCACAGCGACTGCTCAACACGACGGCAGGAATGGACCCGGCATGGGATGCGGCTATTCAGCGTGCCGGTTTGTTGCGGGTACAGGACACCCACGAGCTGTTTTCGGCGGTGGAAACCCTTAGCCATATGCGCCCGCTACGTGGCGACCGGCTGA
Organism: Enterobacter hormaechei; assembly: GCA_041890495.1. GTDB lineage: Bacteria > Pseudomonadota > Gammaproteobacteria > Enterobacterales > Enterobacteriaceae > Escherichia > Escherichia boydii. Next base: position 4,907,957 of record CP169086.1, on the reverse strand, counting down.
TGATTATCAGCAACGGTGCTGCGCCTGCCGCGCTGGCGCTGGATGCCTTATGGTCACGCAATGGCAAGCTGGCAACGCTAAGCGAAGAAACCTGCCAGAAACTGCGCGATGCACTGCCAGAACATGTGGCAATATCTAACCCGCTCGATCTACGCGATGACGCCAGCAGTGAGCACTATATTAAAACGCTGGATATTCTGCTCCACAGCCAGGATTTTGACGCGCTGATGGTTATTCATTCGCCCAGCGCCGCTGCTCCCGCAACAGAAAGCGCGCAAGTATTAATTGAAGCGGTAAAGCATCATCCCCGCAGCAAATATGTCTCTTTGCTGACGAACTGGTGCGGCGAGCACTCCTCGCAAGAGGCACGACGTTTATTCAGCGAAGCCGGGCTGCCGACCTACCGTACCCCGGAAGGAACCATCACTGCTTTTATGCATATGGTGGAGTACCGGCGTAATCAGAAGCAACTACGCGAAACGCCGGCGTTGCCCAGCAATCTGACTTCCAATACCGCAGAAGCGCATCTTCTGTTGCAACAGGCGATTGCCGAAGGGGCTACGTCGCTCGATACCCATGAAGTTCAGCCCATCCTGCAAGCGTATGGCATGAACACGCTCCCTACCTGGATTGCCAGCGATAGCACCGAAGCGGTGCATATTGCCGAACAGATTGGTTATCCGGTGGCGCTGAAATTGCGTTCGCCGGATATTCCACATAAATCGGAAGTTCAGGGCGTCATGCTTTACCTGCGTACAGCCAATGAAGTCCAGCAAGCGGCGAACGCTATTTTCGATCGCGTAAAAATGGCCTGGCCACAGGCGCGGGTCCACGGCCTGTTGGTGCAAAGTATGGCTAACCGTGCTGGCGCTCAGGAGTTGCGGGTTGTGGTTGAGCACGATCCGGTTTTCGGGCCGTTGATCATGCTGGGTGAAGGCGGTGTGGAGTGGCGTCCTGAAGATCAAGCCGTCGTCGCACTGCCGCCGCTGAACATGAACCTGGCCCGCTATCTGGTTATTCAGGGGATCAAAAGTAAAAAGATTCGTGCGCGCAGTGCGCTACGCCCATTGGATGTTGCAGGCTTGAGCCAGCTTCTGGTGCAGGTTTCCAACTTGATTGTCGATTGCCCGGAAATTCAGCGTCTGGATATTCATCCTTTGCTGGCTTCTGGCAGTGAATTTACCGCGCTGGATGTCACGCTGGATATCTCGCCGTTTGAAGGCGATAACGAGAGTCGGCTGGCAGTGCGCCCTTATCCGCATCAGCTGGAAGAATGGGTAGAATTGAAAAACGGTGAACGCTGCTTGTTCCGCCCGATTTTGCCAGAAGATGAGCCACAACTTCAGCAATTCATTTCGCGAGTCACCAAAGAAGATCTTTATTACCGCTACTTTAGCGAGATCAACGAATTTACCCATGAAGATTTAGCCAACATGACACAGATCGACTACGATCGGGAAATGGCGTTTGTAGCGGTACGACGTATTGATCAAACGGAAGAGATCCTCGGCGTCACGCGTGCGATTTCCGATCCTGATAACATCGATGCCGAATTTGCTGTACTGGTTCGCTCGGATCTCAAAGGGTTAGGCTTAGGTCGACGCTTAATGGAAAAGTTGATTACCTATACGCGAGATCACGGACTACAACGTCTGAATGGTATTACGATGCCAAACAATCGTGGCATGGTGGCGCTAGCCCGCAAGCTCGGGTTTAACGTTGATATCCAGCTCGAAGAGGGGATCGTTGGGCTTACGCTAAATCTTGCCCAACGCGAGGAATCATGAGTAAGGTACTGGAAATGTTGACCACTTAATCGGGACTGGTGTTATTATTGCCCGCTTATGTCGTCTGCATTGCACAGAGGACCCTTCAATGAACAGAGAAGAAATGCACTGTGATGTTGTCAAAATTTAAGCGTAATAAACATCAACAACACCTTGCCCAACTACCCAAGATTTCTCAATCAGTTGATGATGTCGATTTCTTTTACGCTCCCGCCGACTTCCGGGAGACGCTGCTGGAAAAAATAGCCAGCGCGAAGCAGCGCATTTGCATTGTCGCCCTGTATCTCGAACAGGATGACGGTGGCAAAGGCATTCTGAACGCGTTGTATGAAGCTAAAAGGCAGCGTCCGGAACTGGATGTGCGGGTGCTGGTCGACTGGCATCGTGCACAACGTGGACGCATTGGCGCTGCGGCATCTAACACTAACGCTGACTGGTACTGCCGCATGGCGCAGGAAAATCCGGGCGTAGATGTTCCGGTTTATGGCGTTCCAATCAATACCCGTGAAGCCCTTGGTGTTCTGCACTTTAAAGGCTTTATCATCGACGATAGCGTACTTTATAGCGGTGCCAGCCTGAACGATGTTTACCTGCATCAGCACGATAAATATCGCTACGACCGTTATCATCTTATCCGTAACCGTAAGATGTCAGACATTATGTTTGAATGGGTTACACAGAATATTATGAATGGCCGCGGCGTTAATCGTCTGGATGATGTTAATCGGCCAAAAAGCCCGGAAATCAAGAACGATATTCGTCTGTTCCGCCAGGAGCTGCGTGATGCCGCTTATCATTTCCAGGGCGATGCCGACAACGATCAGCTTTCCGTAACGCCGATAGTGGGGCTGGGGAAATCGAGTCTGTTGAACAAGACCATTTTCCATCTTATGCCTTGTGCCGAGCAGAAACTAACCATCTGTACGCCATACTTCAACCTGCCAGCAATCCTTGTGCGCAATATTATCCAGTTGCTGCGCGAAGGGAAAAAGGTCGAAATTATTGTTGGTGATAAAACCGCGAACGACTTCTACATTCCGGAAGATGAACCTTTCAAGATAATTGGCGCATTGCCTTATCTCTATGAGATCAATCTGCGTCGTTTCCTGAGCCGTTTGCAGTATTACGTCAATACTGACCAGTTAGTGGTTCGGTTATGGAAAGATGACGACAACACCTATCACCTGAAAGGGATGTGGGTTGATGATAAGTGGATGTTGATCACCGGTAATAACCTGAACCCGCGCGCCTGGCGTCTGGATCTGGAAAACGCCATTTTGATCCACGATCCACAACTGGAGCTTGCGCCGCAGCGAGAGAAAGAACTGGAGCTGATCCGCGAGCATACCACCATCGTTAAGCACTATCGCGATCTGCAAAGTATTGCCGATTATCCGGTGAAGGTTCGTAAACTCATCCGCCGTTTGCGCCGTATCCGCATCGACCGATTAATTAGCCGAATCCTGTAATCACAACCCCGTCCTGTACGGGGTTTGTTTTTTGGAGGCCACGTTTTGCGTATTCTTTTTGTCTGTTCGCTATTGTTACTTTCTGGATGCAGCCATATGGCTAACGATAGCTGGAGCGGGCAGGATAAAGCTCAACACTTTATCGCCTCGGCGATGCTTTCCGCCGCCGGAAATGAATATTCACAGCATCAGGGGATGAGCCGGGATCACAGTGCCATGTTTGGATTGATGTTCTCTGTCAGTTTGGGGGCGTCAAAAGAGCTTTGGGATAGCCGCCCCGAAGGGAGCGGCTGGAGCTGGAAGGATTTGGCCTGGGATGTCGCCGGTGCAAGCACCGGCTATACCGTCTGGCAACTGACCCGTCACTAAAGACGCATCCCCTTCCCTTTGCGATGTAGCATCAAAGAAACCAGAAACGCCACCACGGCCATCAAGGTCACATACCAGAAGAAGGCTGTTTCCATTCCTATTGATTTCAGCGACAACGCTACGTACTCCGCCGAACCACCAAATATAGCATTAGCGACCGCATATGACAGACCAACGCCTAATGCGCGAACCTGTGCCGGGAACATCTCAGCCTTCAGTATTCCACTGATTGATGTATAAAAACTCACTATCAGCAGGGCACACATCACCAGACCAAAAGCGGGCATAAGGCGAGGAAACGTTTTGCAATGCTGAGAGAATAGGAACGGTAAAAATGGCTGCCAGCGAACCGAAACATAACATTGAGGTACGGCGACCAATCTTATCCGACAGCGCGCCAATGAGTGGTTGAATAAGCATGAATACAAACAATGCGGCAGTCATAATGCCACTCGCCACGTTGGCATGCATTCCCGCAGTATTTACCAGATACTTCTGCATATAAGTAGTGAAGGTATAGAAACAAAGGGAGCCCGCAGCGGTAAAACCGAGAACCATGATGAATGCACGGCGATTGCGCCATAATCCTTTCAGAGATCCTGCTTCTTTTAAAGCGCGCGTTTCTTGTTGCGAAGTTCATCTAACTGACGACGTAACCACAACGCCACAACAGCTAACACAGCTCCTAACGCGAAAGGAATACGCCATCCCCACACGCTGAGTGCAGCGTCTTCCATGGTGTGTTGTAAAACCACGACAACCAGTAGGGCTAGCATTGTCCGCCGATCAACGTCACATACTGAAATGATGCGTAAAAACCTTGCGCCCTTCAACGGCAACTTCACTCATATAGGTGGCGCTGGTGCCATATTCCTCCGCCAACGGATAATCCCTGAAATAAACGAGCGAGAAGCAATAATGCCGGAGCCCACGTACCTATAGTTTCATAACCTGGAGGCAGGCGATAACCAGCGATCCGAAACACATCATACACACCGATAACAGCATCGATTTTTTGCGACCATGTTTATCGGCTATGCGGCCAAATAGCCAACCGCCTATTGGGCGCATCAGGAATCCCGCAGCAAAAACACCTGCTGTTTGTAGTAGTTGAGTCGTCGTGTTCCCGGAAGGGAAGAAAATGTGGGCGAAGTAGAGTGAACAGAACGAGTAGACATAGAAATCGAACCACTCGACCAGATTACCTGAAGAGGCCCCCACAATCGCCCAAATGCGGCGACGAGTATCACTACTTGTCAGTTTGCTGTCTGCCGTTACAGTACTTTCAGCCATGCCATTATGTCTCCTGCCGTAATCCGATGCTTTTGTTGGTCGCTTTTGTTTATTTCTTTTGGTAAAGAAAATGTTATACATTTGTTTCGTATCATTATGCAACCTTAACCATGAATTTAGTTAGCAGGAAAATGGTTATTGAGGAGCTTAAGGATAAATTTCTGGTAAGGAGGACACGTATGGAAGTAGGCAAGTTGGGGAAACCGCATCCGTTGCTGAATCTGGCATATGTGGGAGTATAAGACGCGCAGCGTCGCATCAGGCATTTTTTTCACCAACGCAAAAAGGCCATCCTGACGGATGGCCTTTCGCTTGATTTGATGCCTGGCAGTTCCCTACTCTCGCATGGGGAGACCCCACACTACCATCGGCGCTACGGCGTTTCACTTCTGAGTTCGGCATGGGGTCAGGTGGGACCACCGCGCTAAGGCCGCCAGGCAAATTCTGTTTTATCAGACCGCTTCTGCGTTCTGATTTAATCTGTATCAGGCTGAAAATCTTCTCTCATCCGCCAAAACATCTTCGGCGTTGTAAGGTTAAGCCTCACGGTTCATTAGTACCGGTTAGCTCAACGCATCGCTGCGCTTACACACCCGGCCTATCAACGTCGTCGTCTTCAACGTTCCTTCAGGACTCTCAAGGAGTCAGGGAGAACTCATCTCGGGGCAAGTTTCGTGCTTAGATGCTTTCAGCACTTATCTCTTCCGCATTTAGCTACCGGGCAGTGCCATTGGCATGACAACCCGAACACCAGTGATGCGTCCACTCCGGTCCTCTCGTACTAGGAGCAGCCCCCCTCAGTTCTCCAGCGCCCACGGCAGATAGGGACCGAACTGTCTCACGACGTTCTAAACCCAGCTCGCGTACCACTTTAAATGGCGAACAGCCATACCCTTGGGACCTACTTCAGCCCCAGGATGTGATGAGCCGACATCGAGGTGCCAAACACCGCCGTCGATATGAACTCTTGGGCGGTATCAGCCTGTTATCCCCGGAGTACCTTTTATCCGTTGAGCGATGGCCCTTCCATTCAGAACCACCGGATCACTATGACCTGCTTTCGCACCTGCTCGCGCCGTCACGCTCGCAGTCAAGCTGGCTTATGCCATTGCACTAACCTCCTGATGTCCGACCAGGATTAGCCAACCTTCGTGCTCCTCCGTTACTCTTTAGGAGGAGACCGCCCCAGTCAAACTACCCACCAGACACTGTCCGCAACCCGGATCACGGGTCAACGTTAGAACATCAAACATTAAAGGGTGGTATTTCAAGGTCGGCTCCATGCAGACTGGCGTCCACACTTCTAAGCCTCCCACCTATCCTACACATCAAGGCTCAATGTTCAGTGTCAAGCTATAGTAAAGGTTCACGGGGTCTTTCCGTCTTGCCGCGGGTACACTGCATCTTCACAGCGAGTTCAATTTCACTGAGTCTCGGGTGGAGACAGCCTGGCCATCATTACGCCATTCGTGCAGGTCGGAACTTACCCGACAAGGAATTTCGCTACCTTAGGACCGTTATAGTTACGGCCGCCGTTTACCGGGGCTTCGATCAAGAGCTTCGCTTGCGCTGACCCCATCAATTAACCTTCCGGCACCGGGCAGGCGTCACACCGTATACGTCCACTTTCGTGTTTGCACAGTGCTGTGTTTTTAATAAACAGTTGCAGCCAGCTGGTATCTTCGACTGATTTCAGCTCCATCCGCAAGGGACTTCACCTACATATCAGCGTGCCTTCTCCCGAAGTTACGGCACCATTTTGCCTAGTTCCTTCACCCGAGTTCTCTCAAGCGCCTTGGTATTCTCTACCTGACCACCTGTGTCGGTTTGGGGTACGATTTGATGTTACCTGATGCTTAGAGGCTTTTCCTGGAAGCAGGGCATTTGTTGCTTCAGCACCGTAGTGCCTCGTCATCACGCCTCAGCCTTGATTTTCCGGATTTGCCTGGAAAACCAGCCTACACGCTTAAACCGGGACAACCGTCGCCCGGCCAACATAGCCTTCTCCGTCCCCCCTTCGCAGTAACACCAAGTACAGGAATATTAACCTGTTTCCCATCGACTACGCCTTTCGGCCTCGCCTTAGGGGTCGACTCACCCTGCCCCGATTAACGTTGGACAGGAACCCTTGGTCTTCCGGCGAGCGGGCTTTTCACCCGCTTTATCGTTACTTATGTCAGCATTCGCACTTCTGATACCTCCAGCATGCCTCACAGCACACCTTCACAGGCTTACAGAACGCTCCCCTACCCAACAACGCATAAGCGTCGCTGCCGCAGCTTCGGTGCATGGTTTAGCCCCGTTACATCTTCCGCGCAGGCCGACTCGACCAGTGAGCTATTACGCTTTCTTTAAATGATGGCTGCTTCTAAGCCAACATCCTGGCTGTCTGGGCCTTCCCACATCGTTTCCCACTTAACCATGACTTTGGGACCTTAGCTGGCGGTCTGGGTTGTTTCCCTCTTCACGACGGACGTTAGCACCCGCCGTGTGTCTCCCGTGATAACATTCTCCGGTATTCGCAGTTTGCATCGGGTTGGTAAGTCGGGATGACCCCCTTGCCGAAACAGTGCTCTACCCCCGGAGATGAATTCACGAGGCGCTACCTAAATAGCTTTCGGGGAGAACCAGCTATCTCCCGGTTTGATTGGCCTTTCACCCCCAGCCACAAGTCATCCGCTAATTTTTCAACATTAGTCGGTTCGGTCCTCCAGTTAGTGTTACCCAACCTTCAACCTGCCCATGGCTAGATCACCGGGTTTCGGGTCTATACCCTGCAACTTAACGCCCAGTTAAGACTCGGTTTCCCTTCGGCTCCCCTATTCGGTTAACCTTGCTACAGAATATAAGTCGCTGACCCATTATACAAAAGGTACGCAGTCACACGCCGAAGCGTGCTCCCACTGCTTGTACGTACACGGTTTCAGGTTCTTTTTCACTCCCCTCGCCGGGGTTCTTTTCGCCTTTCCCTCACGGTACTGGTTCACTATCGGTCAGTCAGGAGTATTTAGCCTTGGAGGATGGTCCCCCCATATTCAGACAGGATACCACGTGTCCCGCCCTACTCATCGAGCTCACAGCATGTGCATTTTTGTGTACGGGGCTGTCACCCTGTATCGCGCGCCTTTCCAGACGCTTCCACTAACACACACACTGATTCAGGCTCTGGGCTGCTCCCCGTTCGCTCGCCGCTACTGGGGGAATCTCGGTTGATTTCTTTTCCTCGGGGTACTTAGATGTTTCAGTTCCCCCGGTTCGCCTCATTAACCTATGGATTCAGTTAATGATAGTGTGTCGAAACACACTGGGTTTCCCCATTCGGAAATCGCCGGTTATAACGGTTCATATCACCTTACCGACGCTTATCGCAGATTAGCACGTCCTTCATCGCCTCTGACTGCCAGGGCATCCACCGTGTACGCTTAGTCGCTTAACCTCACAACCCGAAGATGTTTCTTACGATTCATCATCGTGTTGCGAAAATTTGAGAGACTCACGAACAACTTTCGTTGTTCAGTGTTTCAATTTTCAGCTTGATCCAGATTTTTAAAGAGCAAATATCTCAAACATCACCCGAAGATGAGTTTTGAGATATTAAGGCAGGTGACTTTCACTCACAAACCAGCAAGTGGCGTCCCCTAGGGGATTCGAACCCCTGTTACCGCCGTGAAAGGGCGGTGTCCTGGGCCTCTAGACGAAGGGGACGTATCAGTCTGCTTCGCAAGACGCCTTGCTTTTCACTTTCTATCAGACAATCTGTGTGAGCACTGCAAAGAACGCTTCTTTAAGGTAAGGAGGTGATCCAACCGCAGGTTCCCCTACGGTTACCTTGTTACGACTTCACCCCAGTCATGAATCACAAAGTGGTAAGCGCCCTCCCGAAGGTTAAGCTACCTACTTCTTTTGCAACCCACTCCCATGGTGTGACGGGCGGTGTGTACAAGGCCCGGGAACGTATTCACCGTGGCATTCTGATCCACGATTACTAGCGATTCCGACTTCATGGAGTCGAGTTGCAGACTCCAATCCGGACTACGACGCACTTTATGAGGTCCGCTTGCTCTCGCGAGGTCGCTTCTCTTTGTATGCGCCATTGTAGCACGTGTGTAGCCCTGGTCGTAAGGGCCATGATGACTTGACGTCATCCCCACCTTCCTCCAGTTTATCACTGGCAGTCTCCTTTGAGTTCCCGGCCGGACCGCTGGCAACAAAGGATAAGGGTTGCGCTCGTTGCGGGACTTAACCCAACATTTCACAACACGAGCTGACGACAGCCATGCAGCACCTGTCTCACGGTTCCCGAAGGCACATTCTCATCTCTGAAAACTTCCGTGGATGTCAAGACCAGGTAAGGTTCTTCGCGTTGCATCGAATTAAACCACATGCTCCACCGCTTGTGCGGGCCCCCGTCAATTCATTTGAGTTTTAACCTTGCGGCCGTACTCCCCAGGCGGTCGACTTAACGCGTTAGCTCCGGAAGCCACGCCTCAAGGGCACAACCTCCAAGTCGACATCGTTTACGGCGTGGACTACCAGGGTATCTAATCCTGTTTGCTCCCCACGCTTTCGCACCTGAGCGTCAGTCTTCGTCCAGGGGGCCGCCTTCGCCACCGGTATTCCTCCAGATCTCTACGCATTTCACCGCTACACCTGGAATTCTACCCCCCTCTACGAGACTCAAGCTTGCCAGTATCAGATGCAGTTCCCAGGTTGAGCCCGGGGATTTCACATCTGACTTAACAAACCGCCTGCGTGCGCTTTACGCCCAGTAATTCCGATTAACGCTTGCACCCTCCGTATTACCGCGGCTGCTGGCACGGAGTTAGCCGGTGCTTCTTCTGCGGGTAACGTCAATGAGCAAAGGTATTAACTTTACTCCCTTCCTCCCCGCTGAAAGTACTTTACAACCCGAAGGCCTTCTTCATACACGCGGCATGGCTGCATCAGGCTTGCGCCCATTGTGCAATATTCCCCACTGCTGCCTCCCGTAGGAGTCTGGACCGTGTCTCAGTTCCAGTGTGGCTGGTCATCCTCTCAGACCAGCTAGGGATCGTCGCCTTGGTGAGCCGTTACCCCACCAACAAGCTAATCCCATCTGGGCACATCCGATGGCAAGAGGCCCGAAGGTCCCCCTCTTTGGTCTTGCGACATTATGCGGTATTAGCTACCGTTTCCAGTAGTTATCCCCCTCCATCAGGCAGTTTCCCAGACATTACTCACCCGTCCGCCACTCGTCAGCGAAGCAGCAAGCTGCTTCCTGTTACCGTTCGACTTGCATGTGTTAGGCCTGCCGCCAGCGTTCAATCTGAGCCATGATCAAACTCTTCAATTTAAAAGTTTGATGCTCAAAGAATTAAACTTCGTAATGAATTACGTGTTCACTCTTGAGACTTGGTATTCATTTTTCGTCTTGCGACGTTAAGAATCCGTATCTTCGAGTGCCCACACAGATTGTCTGATAAATTGTTAAAGAGCAGTGCCGCTTCGCTTTTTCTCAGCGGCGCGGGGTGTGCATAATACGCTTTCCCGCTACAGAGTCAAGCATTTCTTTGCTTTTCTCTGTTGAGATTCTCAGGAGAACCCCGCTGACCCGGCGGCGTGTTTGCCGTTGTTCCGTGTCAGTGGTGGCGCATTATAGGGAGTTATTCCGGCCTGACAAGCGAAAAATATAAAAACTTTATCGTTCGCTCACTTTTCAGGCAAAACATCTTAAATATAGTCTTTTCCGTCTAACTTATAGACAAAAACGAGCCCCGAAGGGCTCGTTTTATCATTTACTGGACGGCGACAATCCGGTCTTCATTAACTTCCAGGCGAATCACTTTACCCGGAACCAATTCACCAGACAGTATTTGCTGTGCCAGCGGGTTTTCGATCTGCTGCTGAATTGCACGTTTCAGAGGACGTGCACCATAGACCGGATCGTAACCGTTCTCGCTCAGCAGTTTCAGCGCCTCGTCAGAAATGTGGATTTCATAACCACGTTCTTCCAGACGTTTGTACAGACGTTTCAACTGAATCTGCGCAATCGAGGCAATGTGCTGTTCACCCAGCGGATGGAAGACCACCACTTCATCGATACGGTTAATGAATTCCGGACGGAAGTTATGGCTTACCACACCGAGCACCAGCTCTTTCATGTGCGCATAATCCAGTTCACCGAAGCGTTCCTGAATCAGATCGGAACCGAGGTTAGAGGTCATAATGACGACCGTATTACGGAAGTCGACCGTTCTCCCTTGCCCGTCAGTCAGACGCCCATCATCCAGTACCTGCAACAGAATGTTGAAGACATCCGGATGCGCTTTTTCCACTTCATCCAGCAGGATGACGGAATACGGACGACGACGCACCGCTTCGGTCAGGTAGCCACCTTCTTCATAACCGACATATCCCGGAGGCGCACCAACCAAACGAGACACCGAGTGTTTCTCCATAAACTCGGACATATCGATACGGACCATCGCCTCGTCGCTATCAAACATAAAGTTCGCCAGCGCCTTACAAAGCTCTGTTTTCCCCACACCAGTTGGGCCGAGGAACAGGAATGAACCAATCGGGCGATTTGGATCCGCCAGCCCCGCACGGCTACGACGAATAGCGTTAGATACCGCATCAACCGCTTCGTTCTGACCAATTACGCGATGGTGCAGTTCTTGCTCCATACGCAGCAGTTTTTCGCGCTCGCTTTCCATCATGCGAGAAACCGGAATCCCCGTCCAACGCGCCAGCACTTCAGCAATTTCGGCGTCGGTCACTTTATTACGCAACAGACGCATAGTTTTGCCTTCGAGCTGCGTTGCGGCTTCCAGTTGCTTTTCCAGTTCCGGGATTTTGCCGTATTGCAGTTCAGACATCCGCGCCAGGTCCCCCACACGGCGAGCCTGTTCAATAGCGATTTTCGCCTGTTCCAGTTCCGCTTTAATGGTCTGCGTACCAGAAAGCGATGCCTTCTCTGCTTTCCACTCTTCTTCTAACTCGGAGTACTGACGTTCTTTGTCGCTCAGTTCTTCGTTGAGCATATCCAGACGTTTTTTACTGGCTTCATCAGACTCTTTCATTAACGCCTGTTGTTCCAGTTTGAGCTGGATGATACGACGATCGAGTCGGTCGAGTTCTTCTGGTTTTGAGTCAATCTGCATACGAATGCTGGATGCTGCTTCATCGATCAGGTCGATGGCTTTATCCGGCAGCTGACGGTCAGCAATGTAGCGATGAGACAACGTCGCCGCTGCAACAATTGCCGGGTCAGTAATTTGCACATGGTGGTGCAATTCGTAACGTTCTTTCAGGCCACGCAGAATCGCAATGGTATCTTCAACAGAAGGCTCGGCAACAAACACTTTCTGGAAACGACGTTCCAGCGCAGCATCTTTTTCAATGTACTGGCGATATTCGTCAAGCGTCGTGGCACCTACGCAGTGCAATTCACCACGCGCCAGCGCCGGTTTCAGCATGTTTCCGGCGTCCATTGCGCCATCGGCTTTACCCGCGCCGACCATGGTATGTAATTCGTCGATAAATAGGATGACGTTGCCTTCCTGTTTGGCAAGATCGTTAAGCACGCCTTTTAAACGTTCTTCAAACTCACCGCGATATTTCGCCCCAGCCACCAGCGCGCCCATATCCAGCGCCAGTACCCGGCGGCCTTTCAACCCTTCCGGCACTTCGCCGTTGATAATACGCTGCGCCAGACCTTCAACGATGGCAGTTTTACCGACGCCGGGTTCACCAATCAGTACCGGGTTATTTTTAGTACGACGTTGCAGCACCTGAATGGTACGGCGAATTTCTTCATCACGACCAATCACCGGATCGAGTTTGCCCTGTTCGGCTCGTTCGGTAAGGTCGATGGTATATTTTTTCAAAGCCTGACGTTGGTCTTCAGCACCTTGATCGTTCACGCTTTCACCTCCACGCATTTGTTCAATCGCTTGAGTAATGTTGGCGGTGGTCGCCCCTGCTGCTTTCAGGATGTCGGCCAGCGTGCCGCGAGACTCAAGTGCCGCCAGAACGAACAGTTCTGACGAGATAAAGTTATCACCACGTTTTTGCGCCAGCTTGTCGCAAAGATTAAGAACGCGCACCAGATCCTGTGATGGCTGGACATCACCACCAGTACCTTCAACCTGCGGTAAACGATTTAATGCCTGATTGATATCTGTGCGCAACTGGCCAGCATTTATGCCAGCGGATGTTAATAAAGGACTAACCGAACCCCCTTCCTGATTCAGCAGGGCGCTCATTAAATGAAGTGGTTCGATAAATTGGTTGTCGTGCCCGAGTGCAAGTGATTGGGCATCGGCAAGAGCAAGCTGGAATTTATTAGTAAGACGATCCAGACGCATAACTCCTCCCATAACGGATCAAAGTTGCTACTGGAGATTAAATGAGGTCATCCCTCAATTATTCAAGGTTATTGACCAGATTAATGTGAAAAGAAAATCACGCGTACCGGATCGTCTTGATTCTTTAGGTTATATCAGCCAAATGAAACTTGCCATACGACCGGTGGTCTTGTCGCGACGATAAGAGAAGAAAGTCTCATTTTCCGTATATGTACAACGGTCGCCGCCGAAAATTTGCTCAACACCCACGTTCGCCAGACGCTGCCGGGCAAGCTGATAAATATCCGCCAGATACTTATCACCATGCTGAATGAAAGCTGCACTTGCTTTAGCGTCTACTGCCATAAACGCCTCGCGAACCTCCCCCCCCACTTCGAACGCGCGTGGACCAATTGCCGGCCCTAACCAGGCGAGAATATTTTCCGGATTATCAGCAAAACAGGAAACCGTCTCTTCCAGCACGCCTGCGCACAGTCCACGCCAGCCAGCATGAGCGGCGGCGACTTCCGTTCCCGCTCGATTGCAAAACAGCACAGGGAGGCAGTCGGCAGTCATCACTGCGCAAACCGTGCCGGGCGTATTGCTATAAGAGGCATCCGCCCGTTTTGAGGCATAAGGTTCGCCAGTGAGCTTAAGCACATCTTTGCCGTGTACCTGCTCAAGCCAGACCGGTTTAGAAGGCAAATTGCCCGCAGCAAAAAGTCGCTTGCGATTCTCCTCAACGTGATCCGGGTTATCGCCACAATGGGCACCGAGGTTGAGTGAGTCATACGGGGGCAAGCTCACGCCGCCGATACGAGTGGAGCTACAGGCCGCAACACCTTTTGGCTGCGGCCACTGCGGGACAATCAGCTTACTCATAACCAGTCCACTTCATCCTTATGTTCTTCGAAATCGGCGCGCATCACCTCAATCAGCTCCACCATATCTTGTGGAATAGGCGCATGCCATTCCATTTCGATGCCGGAGATCGGGTGATAAAGACGCAGCATGGTTGCATGTAGCGCCTGGCGGTCAAACTTACGCAGCGTGGAGATAAATGCTTCCGAAGCACCTTTTGGCGGACGCGGACGGCCACCATAAACCGGATCGCCCACCAGCGGATGAGTGATATGGGCCATATGCACGCGGATCTGGTGCGTACGTCCAGTTTCCAGACGCAACCGCAGACGCGTGTGCACACGGAAGTGTTCCATGATGCGATAGTGAGTCACCGCTGGTTTGCCCATCGGATGCACCGCCATATGGGTACGTTTGGTCGGGTGGCGACTGATTGGCTCGTCCACCGTGCCACCTGCGGTCATATGACCAATCGCCACCGCTTCATACTCACGAGTAATTTCACGCCGTTGCAAAGATTCGACTAAACGCGTCTGAGCCGGAACGGTTTTTGCCACAACCATCAGGCCAGTGGTGTCTTTATCTAGACGATGGACGATGCCCGCACGCGGTACATCGGCAATGGGTGGATAGTAATGAAGCAACGCATTCAGTACCGTGCCATCCGGGTTACCCGCGCCAGGATGTACCACCAGGTCGCGCGGTTTATTAATGATAATAATGTCTTCATCTTCATAGACGATATCCAGCGGGATATCCTGCGGTTCAAAACGCGCTTCTTCTTCAATCTCAGCGTTGATGGCAACCTGCTCGCCACCCAATACTTTTTCTTTCGGCTTATCACAAACTTTGCCGTTAACCAGCACTCGCTGGTCGAGGATCCATTCTTTTATTCGCGAACGTGAATAATCCGGGAACATTTCGGCCAAAGCCTGATCTAAGCGTTGACCGAGTTGGTTTTCGGACACCGTTGCAGTGAGCTGTACTCGTTGTGCCATATATACTGCTTCTTCGTTTATCGTTGGGGTTTTACGGCTTTGCCGTTTAATATAGTGTGCTATTGTAGCTGGTCTTAACCGGGAGCAGGAACAGAGAATCTCCCGTATTACATTTTGAGGAAAGTCAAAACGTCATGACGCGCATGAAATATCTGGTGGCAGCCGCCACACTAAGCCTGTTTTTGGCGGGTTGCTCGGGGTCAAAGGAAGAAGTACCTGATAATCCGCCAAATGAAATTTACGCGACTGCACAACAAAAGCTGCAGGACGGTAACTGGAGACAGGCAATAACGCAACTGGAAGCGTTAGATAATCGCTATCCGTTTGGTCCGTATTCGCAGCAGGTGCAGCTGGATCTCATCTACGCCTACTATAAAAACGCCGATTTGCCGTTAGCACAGGCTGCCATCGATCGTTTTATTCGCCTTAACCCGACCCATCCGAATATCGATTATGTCATGTACATGCGTGGCCTGACCAATATGGCGCTGGATGACAGTGCGCTGCAAGGGTTCTTTGGCGTCGATCGTAGCGATCGCGATCCTCAACATGCACGAGCTGCGTTTAGTGACTTTTCCAAACTGGTGCGCGGCTATCCGAACAGTCAGTACACCACCGATGCCACCAAACGTCTGGTATTCCTGAAAGATCGTCTGGCGAAATATGAATACTCCGTGGCCGAGTACTATACAGAACGTGGCGCATGGGTTGCCGTCGTTAACCGCGTAGAAGGCATGTTGCGCGACTACCCGGATACCCAGGCTACGCGTGATGCGCTGCCGCTGATGGAAAATGCATACCGTCAGATGCAGATGAATGCGCAAGCTGAAAAAGTAGCGAAAATCATCGCCGCAAACAGCAGCAATACATAACAGAAACCTGAAACACAAAACGGCAGCCCTTGAGCTGCCGTTTTTTTATTCTGTCCGTTGTGAAACTGAAGCGATTTAGTCGCTATCGATCTCATCAAATATGGCTCGCTTTGAGATATTCCTCAAGTAAAAAAACATCTCTTCCTGCGATTTCTCACAAAAAAGATTCGTTGACAAAAAGTGACAAAATTATGAGATTTTCATCACACATTTTGACATCAGGAACGGTATGCTGAATTCACCAAGACGGGAAGACAAGAGGTAAAATTTATGACAATGAACATTACCAGCAAACAAATGGAAATTACTCCGGCCATCCGCCAACATGTCGCAGACCGTCTCGCCAAACTGGAAAAATGGCAAACACATCTGATTAATCCACATATCATTCTGTCCAAAGAGCCACAAGGGTTTGTTGCTGACGCCACAATCAATACACCTAACGGCGTTCTGGTTGCCAGTGGTAAACATGAAGATATGTACACCGCAATTAACGAATTGATCAACAAGCTGGAACGGCAGCTCAATAAACTGCAGCACAAAGGCGAAGCACGTCGTGCCGCAACATCGGTGAAAGACGCCAACTTCGTCGAAGAAGTTGAAGAAGAGTAGTCCTTTATATTGAGTGTATCGCCAACGCGCCTTCGGGCGCGTTTTTTGTTGACAGCGTGAAAACAGTACGGGTACTGTACTAAAGTCACTTAAGGAAACAAACATGAAACACATACCGTTTTTCTTCGCATTCTTTTTTACCTTCCCCTGAATGGGAGGCGTTTCGTCGTGTGAAACAGAATGCGAAGACGAACAATAAGGCCTCCCAAATCGGGGGGCCTTTTTTATTGATAACAAAAAGGCAACACTATGACATCGGAAAACCCGTTACTGGCGCTGCGAGAGAAAATCAGCGCGCTGGATGAAAAATTATTAGCGTTACTGGCAGAACGGCGCGAACTGGCCGTCGAGGTGGGAAAAGCCAAACTGCTCTCGCATCGCCCGGTACGTGATATTGATCGTGAACGCGATTTGCTGGAAAGATTAATTACGCTCGGTAAAGCGCACCATCTGGACGCCCATTACATTACTCGCCTGTTCCAGCTCATCATTGAAGATTCCGTATTAACTCAGCAGGCTTTGCTCCAACAACATCTCAATAAAATTAATCCGCACTCAGCACGCATCGCTTTTCTCGGCCCCAAAGGTTCTTATTCCCATCTTGCGGCGCGCCAGTATGCTGCCGGTCACTTTGAGCAATTCATTGAAAGTGGCTGCGCCAAATTTGCCGATATTTTTAATCAGGTGGAAACCGGCCAGGCCGACTATGCCGTCGTACCGATTGAAAATACCAGCTCCGGTGCCATAAACGACGTTTACGATCTGCTGCAACATACCAGCTTGTCGATTGTTGGCGAGATGACGTTAACTATCGACCATTGTTTGTTGGTCTCCGGCACTACTGATTTATCCACCATCAATACGGTCTACAGCCATCCGCAGCCATTCCAGCAATGCAGCAAATTCCTTAATCGTTATCCGCACTGGAAGATTGAATATACCGAAAGTACGTCTGCGGCAATGGAAAAGGTTGCACAGGCAAAATCACCGCATGTTGCTGCGTTGGGAAGCGAAGCTGGCGGCACTTTGTACGGTTTGCAGGTACTGGAGCGTATTGAAGCAAATCAGCGACAAAACTTCACCCGATTTGTGGTGTTGGCGCGTAAAGCCATTAACGTGTCTGATCAGGTTCCGGCGAAAACCACGTTGTTAATGGCGACCGGGCAACAAGCCGGTGCGCTGGTTGAAGCGTTGCTGGTACTGCGCAACCACAATCTGATTATGACCCGTCTGGAATCACGCCCGATTCACGGTAATCCATGGGAAGAGATGTTCTATCTGGATATTCAGGCCAATCTTGAATCAGCGGAAATGCAAAAAGCATTGAAAGAGTTAGGGGAAATCACCCGTTCAATGAAGGTATTGGGCTGTTACCCAAGTGAGAACGTAGTGCCTGTTGATCCAACCTGATGAAAAGGTAACGCCGTTTGGCGTGTCTGAGGTAAACATCCACCGCTCATCAGGACTAAACGCTAAACCGTTGTGCCCGTGAATATCGCACTGGATCACTTTCGGCGTCAGGTCGTTGTCGATTCGCATTAACAGGGCACCGTTGTAATCTCCCGGCCCCCAAAACGTGCCCGCGTAGAACCGCCCCAGAGAATCGGTGCCGCCGTCGTTAAAACGCGCCAGCTGAGGGTTAGAGGGGTTGTCACACACCTTGCGGCGCAGCAGCCCGTGTTTATCGGTCAGCCAGATACCCGTTCGCATCGCAACGATAAAGCCACCCTGCTCGCGCAGCGCAAAACACCCCACCTCCTCATGGAAAGAGAGCACGGTGTGTTCCGCCGTCGGCAGATGATATTTGTGGATTTCTCCTTCCAGTATATCGGCCCAGTAAAGCGCGTGCTCTTCTGCGCTCCACGTCGGGCATTCAGGCAGATGCCCGGTGTAATTCAACAGCAGCTGCGGTTCGGCCGATGATGTGAATCATCCGGCACTGGATTATTACTGGCGATTGTCATTCGCCTGACGCAATAACACGCGGCTTTCACTCTGAAAACGCTGTGCGTAATCGCCGAACCAGTGCTCCACCTTGCGGAAACTGTCAATAAACGCCTGCTTATCGCCCTGCTCCAGCAACTCAATCGCCTCGCCGAAACGCTTATAGTAACGTTTGATTAACGCCAGATTACGCTCTGACGACATAATGATGTCGGCATAAAGCTGCGGATCCTGAGCAAACAGTCGCCCGACCATCGCCAGCTCAAGGCGGTAAATCGGCGAAGAGAGCGCCAGAAGTTGCTCAAGCTGAACATTTTCTTCTGCCAGGTGCAGCCCGTAAGCAAAAGTAGCAAAGTGGCGCAGTGCCTGAATAAACGCCATATTCTGATCGTGCTCGACGGCGCTAATACGATGCAGCCGAGCGCCCCAGACCTGAATTTGCTCCAGAAACCATTGGTATGCTTCCGGTTTACGTCCATCACACCAGACCACAACTTGCTTTGCCAGGCTACCGCTGTCCGGACCGAACATCGGGTGTAGCCCCAGCACCGGACCATCATGCGCCGCCAGCATGGCCTGTAATGGCCCATTTTTCACTGATGCCAGATCGACCAGAATACAATCTTTCGGTAAAGGCGGTAATTTGCCAATAACTTGCTCAGTAACGTGGATTGGCACACTAACAATCACCATTCCGGCATCGGCAACAATATCAGCCGCTCGATCCCAGTCATGTTGCTCCAGAATCCGCACCTGATAACCCGAGAGGGTCAGCATCTTCTCGAACAGGCGTCCCATCTGACCGCCACCGCCGACGATAACCACCGGACGCAGTGACGGACAAAGTGTTTTAAATCCTTTGTCGTTTTCACTGGAGTAAGATTCACGCATCACCCGACGCAAAACATCCTCAATCAGATCTGGCGGTACACCCAGAGCTTCCGCCTCTGCACGACGCGAGGCCAACATAGATGCCTCGCGCTCCGGAACATAAATAGGCAGTCCAAAGCGGCTTTTCACCCCGCCCACTTCAGCAACCAGTTCCAGACGCTTCGCTAATAAATTCAGCAGCGCTTTATCGACTTCATCAATTTGATCGCGTAATGCGGTCAATTCAGCAACCATAATAAACCTCTTAAGCCACGCGAGCCGTCAGCTGCCCGTTCAGATCCTGATGAATTTCACGCAGCAAGGCATCGGTCATTTCCCAGCTAATGCAGGCATCGGTTACGGATACACCGTATTTCATTTCACTGCGCGGTTGCTCGGAAGACTGATTGCCCTCGTGGATATTACTTTCGATCATCAGACCAATAATTGAGCGATTGCCATCTTTGATTTGAGCAACCACGGATTCTGCCACCGCAGGCTGACGGCGATAATCTTTATTGGAATTACCGTGGCTGCAATCTACCATCAGAGACGGGCGCAGTCCCGCCTGTTCCATCTCTTTTTCACATTGCGCAACATCCGCAGGGCTATAGTTCGGCGCTTTACCACCGCGCAGGATCACATGGCCGTCCGGATTCCCCTGAGTTTGTAGCAACGCAACCTGCCCTGCCTGGTTAATGCCAACAAAACGGTGCGGCTGGGCGGCGGCGCGCATAGCGTTAATTGCTGTTGCCAGACTGCCGTCGGTGCCGTTTTTAAAACCAACCGGCATGGAAAGCCCGGAGGCCATTTCACGGTGAGTTTGCGATTCCGTTGTACGAGCACCAATTGCTGACCAGCTAAACAGATCGCCCAGGTATTGCGGGCTATTCGGATCTAACGCTTCCGTCGCCAGTGGCAGTCCCATATTCACCAGCTCAAGCAGCAATTTACGCGCGATCTGCAGCCCGGCTTCTACATCAAAAGAGCCATCCATATGGGGATCGTTAATTAACCCTTTCCAGCCGACAGTGGTACGGGGTTTTTCAAAATAGACGCGCATTACCAGATAGAGGCTATCGCTGACCTCTGCGGCAAGGGCTTTAAATCGACGAGCATATTCCAGAGCAGTTTCCGGATCATGAATGGAACAAGGACCACATACTACCAGCAGACGAGGATCGCGCCCGGCGATAATATCTGAAATGCTTTTACGCGAGTCAGCAATCTGGGCTTCTTGTTGCAGGCTCAATGGAAAAGCGGCCTTCAGTTGTTCCGGAGTCATTAAAACCTGTTCGTCGGTAATATGTACGTTATTCAGCGCGTCTTTTTGCATGATGGCGATCCTGTTTATGCTCGTTTGCGATAGTTGAATCCTCAATGAGGTGAAACCACGATACCATAAAAAGTAAACATTTCAATCCAAAATACGTACACATTAGTTTACACAAGCCAATTTATTGCAAAAATCAGCCGATAAAAACGTAAACTTTAAATTACATACAGATTTTTCTTAGCCAGGCTATGCTGAAGAAAAAAGGAGAAAGGCTATGCGTTCAATTGCTCTCGCGCTGTTGTCGCTGTTTTTAACGGGCTGTCAGATCAATCCTTACACCTTCCAGCCCGACTGGACCAGCCCATCCTGGTTTGATGCCGGGAAAGAAGACGCCATGAATGGCCTGCCGGTTAAAGATAACCAGGCCCTGGCCGATAGTTTTAACGATACACACGTTGATCGTAGTGAATATCTTCGCGGCTATGCTGACGGTCAGAAGAAAGTCTGCGAAGAAGGGTTTATTTACGCCTGGGGATTAGCAGGCAAATCGTTCCCTGCCAGTTGCGATACGGCCGAAAACGCGGCAAAACTACGTGCGTCATGGCAGAAAGGGATGGATGAAAGTATGCGCTCCAGCAGAATGAATTAATCTATTTTTATCCACCGGAAAATAAACAACAGTAGGATTTAGCTTAGGTCGGCCTTAGGCTATTTCTGACATAATGACGGCTCTGACAAACAATGGTATTCTGCCCGCAACTCTTAAGGACATCTATTTCCGGAGCGATGTGGCGGATTCTGGTGAGAAATTTATTCTTGATCTCTTTTTTCCGACTCACTCTGGTGATAACGCTATTCCTTATGGTGGGCCCAGCGACGGCAGGCACGCTTACGGAAACGGATAAATCGGTACGCTCGATTGTCTCAGGCATTGTGAGCTATACGCGATGGCCGTCACTATCCGGACAGCCTAAACTCTGCATCTATGCCACGTCTCACTATACGCACGCGCTTAGCGGCGACGAAGGGCACAACGAGTTTCCTTATACTCCCGTTATTGTACGTAACGATCGGGAAGCCCTGGCCGCGACGTGCGATGCGATATATTTCGGGTCTGAATCGCCGGCAAAACAACTTGAATTAATAAGTCAATACCAGGGCAGAGCGTTGCTATTAATCTCAGAGCAAAATCCGGAATGTGTAATTGGCAGTGCCTTTTGCCTGATGATCGATCGCGGCCAGGTACGGTTTTCCGTCAACCTGGATGCATTGACGCGCAGTGGCGTAAGAGTCAATCCGGATGTATTAATGCTGGCACGGAATAAGCAGCATGGATAAAGATTTCACTTCAACGCCACGTCCGACGTTTAAAAGAACGTTGAGGCGAAACAGCATGATAAGCGTCATCATTACGATGACGTTAATATGGCTGCTGCTCTGTTTCGCTTCCGTCGTGACGTTAAAACAATACGCGCAAAAGAATCTCGAATTAACCGGCGCCACAATGAGCCACAGCCTGGAAGCCTCGCTGGTTTTCAACGACTCGCTGGCGGCCAACGAAACGCTTGCCGCCCTGGGCAAACAGGGGCAGTTTGCTGCGGCGGAGGTGATTAACGCGCATAAAAAGCGGTTCGCCTACTGGTCCTGGAACCCGGAGGATAACAACGACACGCTGGGCGCACTGGTCAGCCGCTGGCTTTTCCCCGTACCGGTTGCGCAGCCCATCATGCATAACGGCTTAACGATCGGCGAAATCCGCCTTACCGCGCGTGACAGTTTGATCAGCCACTTCATCTGGACGTCGTTTGCCGTACTGACCGGCTGCATTCTTTTTGCCGCCGTCGTCGCCCTCATCATTACCCAGTCTTTGCATCGTGGGATGGTCACGGCCCTGCAGAACATTACCGACGTCGTGCATGACGTACGTACTAACCGCAACTTCTCCCGCCGGGTGAAAGACGGCCGTATCGAAGAATTTCACCAGTTTGGCGAGGACTTCAACAGTCTGCTGGATGAAATGGAAGAGTGGCAACTGAAGCTTCAGGCGAAAAACGCCCAGCTGTTGCGGACCGCCATGCACGACCCGCTTACCGGTCTTGCCAACCGCGCGGCGTTTCGTAACAGCATTGCGGCCTTAATGAACGACCCTTCAGCCAAAACAAACTCGGCCCTGCTCTTCCTCGACGGTGATAATTTTAAGTTTATTAACGACACCTGGGGCCACGCGGCAGGAGACTGCGTGCTGATCGAAGTTGCCAGCAGGATGATGGAGTTTGGCGACAAACGTCATCAGGCATACCGCCTTGGCGGTGACGAATTCGCCATGGTGCTGTACGGCGTGCACTCTGAGCTTGAGGTTCAACACATTTGTGCTGCGCTTTCGCAGCAGTTTATCCGTCCGTTTGATCTTCATAACGGACAAAAAGCATCGATGTCACTCAGCATTGGCTTTGCTCTGGCGTGGGAAAATGCTTCCGTGGAAGCATTACTGGAGAGGGCTGACCGCAACATGTACCAGGTGAAAAACCAGCGTACGAAAACAATAAGTTAGAAAGGATACACTATGTTAAAACGTTACTTCGCGCCGTTAGTCCTGGCCTCACTGGTTCTGGCAGGCTGTCAGTCGCCGCCTCAAGGCAAATTCACTCCTGAGCAAATTACGGCGATGAAGTCTTACGGTTTTAACGAACTGAATGGTGACTGGTCCCTTGGCATGTCGGACACCATCCTGTTTGATAAAAATGACGCCAGGCTGCGCCCGGAAAGTGAAAAGCAGATCCAGTCCATGGCCTCTCGCCTGGCGGAAACCGGTCTGAACCACGCACGAATGGACGGTCACACGGATAACTACGGAGAAGAAAGCTACAACGAAGCGCTGTCGTTAAAACGCGCCAATGCCGTGGCCGACGCCTGGGCGAAGGGGGCAAATATCCCGCGCAGCAATCTTACCACGCGGGGATTAGGTCAAAAATACCCGGTTGCGAGCAACAGTACCCCGCAAGGGCGCGCTGAAAACCGCCGCGTCGCAGTGGTGATCAGCACGCCATAGGGTTATTTAGCGGATGATTCGGCGAGCGTCACCCTGGTTGCCGCTCGCCAGCGCAGCCAGTCCACCAGAACAAACAGTGCCAGACTCGCGCCCATGACCGGCAGGGCCAGCCCCAACAGTACGCTGGTTATCACCGTAACGCCTATTCCCCATCCTGACAGCGCCAGCCAGCTCTGACAAAGCGTTTGTACCGGACTCACTGCCGATTGCGCCGGACGACGCATCCACCACATCCGGTATCCCCAGATAATGAGCACGCACAGCGCGAGGCCGAACGCCACGAGCAGCAGCTGATTTGCAAGGCCGAATAAGATCCCCATATGGAAATCAACGCCCCAGCGGGTCAGTTTTGCCATTAGCGGGAAATCCTCGAATCGGGTTCTGTCCAGAACCTGCATCGTATGAGGATCAACCGCAACGGCGTCGACCTGAGTCGGCCAGCTGCGATCGATTTCCGTCACGGTCCAGGCACGATCCATCGTTTTCGCCGGGCGGATCTCCAGCCTGTTGGCATCAATCCCCGCTTTACGCGCCGCGCTTAAAACTCCGTCAAACTGCGTCAAATCCATCGCCATTTCCGGCATCATCATCCCGCCATGATGACCGCGATGTTCGGCATGTTCATCCGTAAACTCATGTTGGCCGGATAGCGTCGTGTTCACCTGCGGGGTGAGCCAGTTCATCTCTGCCCGCAGCTTATCCACGTTCCCGCCAGCCCACTGGGACCAGGTCAGGCCGGTTGCGGAGAACAGCAGCATTCCACCCAGCAGAACCCAGCCCAGCGTCACGTGCACCCGACGCCGGTTCTGGAAGCGATTGTTGATCCGCCGTTTGGGTCGGGTATAAAACCAAAGGGCAATACCGCCCAGCGCGGCGATCCACATCCACGAGGCTGCAAGCTCGCTGTAGAGTCGCCCCACGTCGCCCAACATCAGAGAGGTATGCAGGTAATCAATGGTCTGACGCAGCGGTAAAATCCCGCTGGTGCCGTATACCGTCATATCTCCCAGCACCGACAGGCTTACCGGATCCACGAAAATAGCGCGGTTCTCCGATGGCCCAAGTTTCGGATCAGCGAACATCACACGGGTGGTTTCGCCTTCAGCCAGCCCCGGACGAACGGCGTGCAAACGTAAATCTGAGCCAACGGTTTTTTCCGCCACGGCGATTTGTTCTGCCAGAGGCTGCGGCTCGCCCGTGGAATCCGTGTGGAGCGCGTTCCGGTAGAGGGCGTTTTCCAGCTGTGGGGTCGCCACATACAGCGTCCCGGTCAGCGCGGCGAAGAAGATAAACGGGCCGACAAACAGCCCGACGTAGAAATGAAGGCGACGCAGCAGGTTTCCCCATGCCGCGCGCGGAGTGCAGGTAGTCATACTTTTCCTTTTTAAGGCAAAAAGTTATCGATTTTGTTTTTAAAGGGAAAAAGCTGACTGCCGCGGCGGCGCGCGGGTATCAGGGTAAAGCCAGGGGAAGAAGTGCCAGTGGCTGACCGCCTGGCGCGGCGGCTTAACGCGAAGCCTCTGCAGCACCACGCTGAGCAGGACGATGAGCGCCAGCATCACGCCAGGGACATGCGCTAACAGCACGCAGTAGCCGCACGCTTCCGCATGGTCGACAGGCATCGTATGCGTCATATCGTCGTGATGCTCATCCATCGACATCATGCTCATGTCATGATGCATGCCCGGCATGGCGCTCATGGGATCTTTCTGCAACGAGACGGAGATAAGCGGTGCCACCACGATCAACCACCAGCAAACAGGGATAAAAAAGGGCCAGCCAATTGGCCAGCCCTTCTTAACAGGATGTCGCTTAAGCGAAATCTTAGTTAAGACGCTCTTTGATACGAGCAGCCTTACCAGTACGCTCACGCAGGTAGTACAGTTTAGCTTTACGAACAGCACCACGACGTTTGACAGAAATGCTGTCAACTACCGGAGAGTGAGTCTGGAAGACACGCTCAACGCCTTCGCCGTTGGAAATTTTACGAACAGTGAATGCAGAGTGCAGACCGCGGTTACGAATAGCGATAACCACGCCCTCGAATGCCTGCAGACGTTTTTTGGAACCTTCAACAACCCATACTTTCACTTCCACGGTATCACCCGGACGGAAGGAAGGTACGTCCTGCTTCATCTGCTCTTGTTCAAGTTGCTTAATAATGTTGCTCATAATTTAATCTCTTATCCTGGGTAAACTGATATCTCGGGGGCTTACGCCATCCCATCATGTTTATGTTGCTGTTGTGCGTGTTCCGTTTTGAACTCCGCCAGCAACCTTGCTTGCTCTTCAGTCAGAGCCAGGTTTTCCAGAAGTTCAGGTCTTCTAAGCCAGGTACGGCCCAGCGACTGTTTCAAACGCCAGCGACGTATCTCGGCATGGTTGCCCGACAGTAACACTGGCGGAACTTCCATCCCTTCTAACACCTCAGGCCGCGTATAGTGCGGGCAATCCAGCAATCCTTCAGCAAAGGAATCTTCCGTTGCCGAGGCTTCATGTCCCAGTACTCCCGGAATAAACCGGGAAACGGAGTCAATTAGCGTCATTGCTGGTAACTCACCACCACTGAGAACGTAATCGCCGATTGACCATTCTTCGTCAATTTCGGTTTGGATCACGCGCTCATCTATACCTTCGTAGCGACCGCACACCAGAATCAATTTTTGATTCGTTGCCAGTTCGCTGACGCCCGCTTGATCAAGCTTGCGTCCCTGTGGTGACAGATAAATCACCTTTGCGCCTTCACCCGCCGCGGCTTTTGCTGCATGAATGGCGTCCCGCAAGGGTTGCACCATCATTAACATCCCCGGTCCGCCGCCGTAAGGACGATCGTCCACGGTACGGTGCCGGTCATGCGTGAAGTCGCGAGGACTCCAGCTCTGGATGCTCAGCAGGCCATTTTTAACTGCCCGGCCAGTTACCCCGTAATCGGTAATTGCGCGGAACATTTCAGGAAACAGGCTAATTATGCCAATCCACATAGCGCCGTCTTTTACCGTTTATCCGGTGGTTTAAAAACCAGGATCCCAATCTACTTCGATTGAACGAGTAGTGAGATCGACTTTCTTGATAACCTGCCCATCGAGGAACGGTACGAGACGTTCCTTGATACCAAACGCATCTTTCAGGTTTGCCTTAATGACGAGAACGTCATTAGATCCGGTTTCCATCATATCGACGACTTTACCGAGATCGTAGCCTTCAGTGGTTACTACCTGGCAGCCCATCAGGTCTTTCCAGTAGTAGTCCCCCTCTTCAAGCTGAGGCAGCTGCGATGAATCCACGATAATTTCACAATTCGTCAGCAGGTTCGCCGCATCACGATCGTCAACGCCTTTCAGCTTGATGATCATGTCCTGATTGTGGTGCTTCCAGCTTTCCAGCTGGACTTGCTGCCACTGACCCGCCTTCTGGATAAACCAGGGCTGATAGTCAAAAATGCTTTCGGCGTCTTCGGTGGAAGAAAACACTCTGAGCCACCCACGAATACCGTAAGACGAACCCATTTTTCCCAAAACGATGGGATCAACAGGTGCTTGCGCGGTGAGTTGTTTGCTCATCATGACCACCGTGACAGATTAAGCTGCTTTGTTTACTTCTTTGATCAGCGCAGCAACGCGATCAGAAATAGTTGCGCCCTGGCCAACCCAGTGAGCGATGCGATCCAGATCCAGGCGAGTGCCTTCTTCTTTTTCGCTAGCGATTGGGTTGAAGAAACCAACGCGCTCGATGAAGCGACCGTTG
This sequence comes from Enterobacter hormaechei, assembly GCA_041890495.1. Lineage (GTDB taxonomy): Bacteria > Pseudomonadota > Gammaproteobacteria > Enterobacterales > Enterobacteriaceae > Escherichia > Escherichia boydii. Next base: position 4,880,486 of record CP169086.1, on the reverse strand, counting down.
CGTGCATTACGGCTGTCAGCGACAACAACCTGGTAGAACGGACGCTTTTTAGCGCCGTGACGTGCTAAACGAATAGTTACCATAACATCCTCTTGTGTGAATAAAACAACCGGACCCCATCGAGGAACGGAGTCCGGTGTCATATTAAAAGCCCGAAAATTTTACTGATTTCTGGAGAAAATGCAATCAGCAGTTAATAACTCTGTCGCATAAGGTCATTTAGCGACCAGGAAATCCCGGCGGCATCATCCCCTTCATGCTTCTCATCATCTTCGCCATTCCGCCCTTCTTCATTTTCTTCATCATGCGCTGCATGTCGTCGAACTGCTTCAGAAGGCGGTTAACGTCCTGCACCTGCATACCGCAACCGGCAGCGATACGACGCTTACGCGAACCTTTGATGATTTCTGGCTTAGCGCGCTCTTTCATCGTCATCGAGTTGATGATGGCTTCCATACGCACCAGCACTTTATCGTCCATCTGCGACTTAACATTATCCGGGATCTGCCCCATGCCCGGCAGCTTGCCCATCAGGCTAGCCATGCCGCCCATATTTTTCATCTGGCGCAGTTGCTCAAGAAAATCGTTGAGATCGAAGCCGTCGCCTTTTTTCAGCTTGCTGGCTAATTTCTCTGCCTGCGCGCGGTCAACTTTGCTTTCGATATCTTCGATCAGCGACAGTACGTCGCCCATGCCGAGAATACGCGACGCGATGCGGTCCGGATGGAACGGCTCCAGCGCCTCAGTTTTCTCGCCAACACCGAGAAACTTGATCGGTTTGCCAGTGATGTGACGAATAGAGAGCGCCGCACCGCCGCGGGCATCGCCGTCCACTTTGGTCAACACTACGCCGGTAAGCGGTAACGCTTCATTGAATGCTTTTGCCGTATTGGCCGCATCCTGACCGGTCATGGCGTCAACCACAAACAGGGTTTCAACCGGGTTAATCGACGCATGGACTTGTTTGATCTCGTCCATCATCGCTTCGTCAACGTGCAGACGACCAGCGGTATCCACCAGCAGCACGTCGTAGAATTTCAGTTTGGCTTCTTTCAGCGCCGCGTTAACGATATCTACCGGCTTCTGACCAACATCAGAAGGGAAGAAATCAACGCCCACCTGCTCTGCCAGCGTCTCAAGCTGTTTGATTGCCGCCGGGCGATAAACGTCGGCAGAAACCACCAGCACTTTCTTCTTGTGCTTCTCGCGCAGGAACTTACCGAGTTTACCAACGCTGGTTGTTTTACCGGCACCTTGCAGGCCCGCCATCAGCACGACCGCAGGCGGTTGCGCCGCCAGGTTCAGGGTCTGGTTCTCTTCGCCCATCGCCGCAACCAGTTCGTTACGGACGATTTTGACGAACTCCTGCCCCGGCGTCAGGCTCTTATTAACTTCATGACCAACCGCTTTCTCTTTTACGCGATTGATAAACTCACGCACTACCGGCAGAGCGACGTCCGCCTCCAGCAGCGCCATGCGCACTTCGCGCAGCGTATCTTTTACGTTGTCTTCAGTGAGGCGTCCACGGCCACTGATATTGCGCAGCGTGCGCGACAAACGATCGGTTAAATTATCAAACATTGTCTCTCGCCTGGGGTGGAAACGGTTGGCCGCAATCGCGACACATCATCAGTATTTTGCCGCAGTATAACATGAAGGCGTCTTTGTTGTTATGCAACGGTTGGAGCAGCGTTCACCTGACGCTATACTGCTTCTCTTTCTTATTGCTCAAACTGTCGACATCACTATGCCCGTTTTTGCTCTGCTCGCGCTTGTCGCCTACTCCGTCAGTCTTGCGCTGATTGTTCCCGGTCTGCTGCAAAAAAACGGCGGCTGGCGGCGCATGGCTATTATTTCTGCGGTCATTGCGCTGGTCTGCCACGCAATCGCTCTGGAAGCCCGCATCCTGCCCGACGGTGATAGCGGACAAAACCTCAGCCTGCTGAACGTTGGTTCATTGGTCAGTTTGATGATCTGTACGGTAATGACCATTGTGGCTTCTCGCAATCGTGGCTGGTTGCTGCTACCCATTGTCTATGCCTTTGCGCTTATCAACCTGGCGCTGGCGACCTTCATGCCCAATGAATACATCACCCATCTGGAAGCAACGCCTGGGATGCTGGTGCACATTGGCTTATCGCTCTTTTCCTATGCCACGCTAATTATCGCCGCCCTGTACGCGCTGCAACTGGCGTGGATTGATTACCAACTGAAGAACAAGAAGCTGGCATTTAACCAGGAAATGCCGCCATTGATGAGTATCGAGCGTAAAATGTTCCACATCACGCAGATTGGCGTGGTGCTGCTAACGCTCACGCTTTGCACTGGCCTGTTCTACATGCACAACCTATTTAGCATGGAAAATATCGACAAGGCTGTGCTCTCTATCGTGGCGTGGTTTGTCTATATTGTGCTGCTGTGGGGACATTACCATGAAGGATGGCGTGGACGCCGCGTCGTCTGGTTTAACGTTGCGGGCGCGGTAATTCTGACACTGGCCTACTTCGGCAGCCGAATTGTCCAGCAGTTAATCAGCTAAACCCAGAAAAGGAGTTTCCCCTGGAACACATTTCTACTACTACGTTGATCATTATTCTGATCATCATGGTGGTCATTTCAGCCTATTTTTCCGGGTCCGAAACCGGAATGATGACCCTCAACCGCTATCGTCTGCGACATATGGCGAAACAGGGTAATCGCTCGGCCAAACGCGTCGAAAAATTGCTGCGTAAGCCAGACCGCCTGATAAGCCTGGTGTTAATCGGCAATAACCTGGTCAATATTCTTGCCTCCGCGCTCGGCACTATTGTTGGGATGCGTTTGTACGGCGATGCGGGCGTGGCAATTGCGACTGGTGTGCTGACTTTTGTCGTACTGGTATTTGCTGAGGTATTGCCGAAAACCATTGCCGCGCTGTACCCGGAAAAAGTCGCTTATCCGAGTAGTTTTCTGCTGGCTCCGCTGCAAATTTTGATGATGCCGCTGGTCTGGTTGCTGAATGCTATCACCCGTATGCTGATGCGCATGATGGGTATCAAAACCGATATCGTGGTTAGCGGCTCTTTGAGCAAAGAAGAGTTGCGCACTATCGTGCACGAATCACGCTCACAAATTTCCCGTCGCAATCAGGATATGCTGCTGTCGGTGCTCGATCTGGAAAAAATGACCGTTGATGACATCATGGTGCCGCGCAGTGAAATTATCGGTATTGATATCAACGATGACTGGAAATCGATTCTGCGCCAACTCTCCCACTCACCTCACGGGCGCATCGTGCTCTACCGTGATTCGCTGGACGACGCCATCAGTATGCTGCGAGTACGTGAAGCCTGGCGGTTGATGTCGGAGAAAAAAGAGTTCACCAAAGAAACCATGCTGCGCGCCGCGGACGAGATCTATTTTGTGCCGGAAGGTACGCCGCTCAGCACGCAGTTGGTAAAGTTTCAGCGCAACAAAAAGAAAGTCGGCCTGGTCGTCAACGAGTATGGAGACATTCAGGGGCTGGTGACGGTTGAAGATATTCTGGAAGAGATTGTCGGCGATTTCACTACGTCGATGTCGCCAACACTTGCCGAAGAGGTCACGCCGCAAAACGACGGTTCGGTGATTATCGATGGCACCGCCAACGTGCGGGAAATCAACAAAGCCTTTAACTGGCATCTACCGGAAGATGATGCCCGCACGGTTAATGGCGTCATTCTTGAGGCACTGGAAGAGATCCCTGTCGCAGGCACCCGCGTGCGTATTGGCGAGTACGATATAGATATTCTCGACGTACAGGACAATATGATTAAGCAGGTAAAAGTTTTTCCTGTGAAACCGCTGCGCGAGAGTGTGGCGGAGTAACGAAAACGGCCCTGCATTCGCATGCAGGGCCGTGAATTATTATTACGAAAACAGAAATTACGCTTTTGCTTTCGCTACAGTTACCATCGCCGCACGAATCGTACGACCATTCAGCGTATAACCCTTCTGCATAATGCCCAGTACGTTACCTGGCGCAACGTCATCAGATTCCACCATTGCGATAGCCTGATGCACATTCGGGTCCAGCGGCACGTTAGTTTCGGCGATCACTTCAACACCAAACTTACGCACAACATCCAGCATCGACTTCAGCGTCAGCTCAATGCCTTCAACCATCGCAGACATATCCGGGTTAGCTTTATCAGCCACTTCCAGCGCACGATCCAGGCTATCAATCACCGGCAGCAATTCGTTGATGAATTTCTCCAGCGCGAATTTGTGGGCTTTTTCAATATCCAGTTCAGTACGTCGACGCAGGTTTTCCATTTCGGCTTTTACACGCAAAATGCCGTCACGTTCACGGGTCTGGGCTTCAGCCAGCTGAGCTTCGAGATTCGCAATTTTTTCATCGCGCGGATCCACCTGCTCAGCAGAAGCTTCTGGCTCAACTGCCTCAATCTCTTCGTGCTGATCCATGATAATTTCTTCCGGGGCTTGCCCCTCAGGCGTTTTCTGTTCTTTACTACTCATGAATTTCTCCGCGTTTTTTTCGCATTCATCTCGCTAACTTCGCTTATTATGGGGATCAGTTTCAGGGTTTCAAGGGAAGCACTCACATTGTCATCAATCTTCGCAACAAGGACCTCGGAAAAATGAATAATCATTTCAAGTGTATTGGCATTGTGGGACACCCACGGCACCCCACTGCACTGACAACACATGAAATGCTCTACCGCTGGCTGTGCACAAAAGGTTACGAGGTCATCGTTGAGCAACAAATCGCTCACGAACTGCAACTGAAGAATGTGAAAACTGGCACGCTCGCGGAGATTGGGCAACTAGCTGATCTCGCGGTAGTCGTTGGTGGCGACGGTAATATGCTGGGCGCGGCACGCACACTCGCCCGTTACGATATTAAAGTTATTGGAATCAACCGTGGCAACCTGGGTTTCCTGACTGACCTTGATCCCGATAACGCCCAGCAACAGTTAGCCGATGTGCTGGAAGGCCACTACATCAGCGAGAAACGTTTTTTGCTGGAAGCGCAAGTCTGTCAGCAAGATTGCCAGAAACGCATCAGCACCGCGATAAATGAAGTGGTGCTTCATCCAGGCAAAGTGGCGCATATGATTGAGTTCGAAGTGTATATCGACGAGATCTTTGCGTTTTCTCAGCGATCTGATGGACTAATTATTTCGACGCCAACAGGCTCCACCGCCTATTCCCTCTCTGCAGGCGGTCCTATTCTGACCCCCTCTCTGGATGCGATTACCCTGGTGCCCATGTTCCCGCATACGTTGTCAGCACGACCACTGGTCATAAACAGCAGCAGCACGATCCGTCTGCGTTTTTCGCATCGCCGTAACGATCTGGAAATCAGTTGCGACAGCCAGATAGCACTGCCGATTCAGGAAGGTGAAGATGTCCTGATTCGTCGCTGTGATTACCATCTGAATCTGATTCATCCGAAAGATTACAGTTATTTCAACATATTAAGCACCAAGCTCGGCTGGTCAAAAAAATTATTCTAATTTTACGCCAGCCTCTTTACTGTATATAAAACCAGTTTATACTGTACGCAATAACAGTAATGGTTTTTCATACAGGAAAACGACTATGTTGGCACAACTGACCATCAGCAACTTTGCTATCGTTCGTGAGCTTGAGATTGATTTTCATAGCGGCATGACCGTAATAACTGGCGAGACCGGCGCGGGTAAATCTATTGCAATAGATGCCCTCGGTCTTTGTCTCGGTGGTCGCGCTGAAGCCGACATGGTGCGTACCGGCGCTGCTCGCGCTGACCTGTGCGCCCGTTTTTCTCTGAAAGATACGCCAGCGGCTCTGCGCTGGCTGGAAGAAAACCAGCTTGAAGACGGGCATGAATGTTTGCTTCGTCGCGTGATCAGCAGCGATGGTCGCTCCCGTGGTTTCATCAACGGTACAGCTGTTCCTCTGTCACAACTGCGCGAACTGGGTCAGTTGCTGATTCAGATCCATGGTCAGCACGCTCATCAATTACTCACCAAACCTGAGCACCAAAAATTCCTGCTTGATGGCTATGCCAATGAAACCTCTCTACTGCAGGAAATGACCGCACGTTATCAGTTGTGGCATCAAAGCTGCCGTGACCTCGCGCATCATCAACAGTTAAGTCAGGAACGCGCCGCCCGTGCGGAACTGCTGCAATACCAATTAAAAGAACTTAACGAATTTAATCCGCAGCCCGGAGAGTTTGAACAAATCGACGAAGAGTACAAACGTCTGGCGAACAGCGGTCAATTGCTGACCACCAGCCAGAATGCATTGGCATTAATGGCCGACGGTGAAGACGCAAACCTGCAAAGTCAGCTTTACACGGCTAAACAACTGGTGAGCGAATTGATTGGCATGGACAGCAAACTGTCCGGCGTACTTGATATGCTGGAAGAAGCTACCATCCAGATTGCTGAAGCCAGCGATGAACTGCGCCACTACTGCGATCGTCTGGATCTCGATCCCAATCGACTATTTGAACTTGAACAGCGCATCTCAAAACAGATTTCGCTGGCACGTAAACATCACGTCAGCCCTGAGGCATTGCCACAGTATTACCAGTCGCTACTGGAAGAACAGCAGCAACTGGACGATCAGGCCGACTCACAAGAAACGCTTGCGCTGGCGGTAACGAAACATCATCAGCAGGCACTGGAAATCGCGCGCGCATTACACCAACAACGCCAGCAATATGCAGAAGAACTTGCACAGCTGATCACCGACAGTATGCATGCGCTCTCAATGCCGCATGGGCAGTTTACGATCGATGTTAAATTTGACGAGCATCACCTGGGCGCTGACGGTGCCGATCGTATTGAGTTTCAGGTAACCACCAACCCAGGTCAGCCAATGCAGCCTATTGCCAAAGTCGCATCCGGTGGTGAATTGTCCCGCATCGCACTGGCAATCCAGGTCATCACGGCGCGTAAAATGGAAACCCCGGCACTGATTTTTGATGAAGTGGATGTAGGGATTAGCGGTCCAACAGCGGCAGTTGTCGGCAAACTGCTGCGTCAACTCGGCGAATCAACTCAGGTGATGTGTGTTACCCACCTGCCACAAGTCGCGGGATGTGGTCATCAACACTATTTTGTCAGCAAAGAAACCGATGGTGCGATGACAGAAACGCATATGCAATCCCTGAATAAAAAAGCGCGGTTACAAGAGCTGGCGCGCCTGCTTGGTGGCAGTGAAGTCACACGTAATACACTGGCGAATGCGAAAGAACTGCTTGCAGCGTAAACTTTTTTCCTGCTTCACGGTCAGAGTAAACAGCAAAACGCCGTAAGACCGGAAAGCAAAAGGTTTTAAAGTGATGAAAGGTCTATTATCATCGGCATATTACAGATGAGCCACGTACTGCTCGGGCCCGAAAAGGAATCAAATCACTATGCGCTGTAAAACGCTGACTGCTGCAGCAGCAGTACTATTGATGTTGACCGCAGGCTGTTCCACTCTGGAGCGAGTGGTTTACCGTCCTGACATCAACCAGGGGAACTATCTGACCGCTAACGACGTATCCAAAATACGTGTTGGCATGACGCAACAACAAGTTGCGTACGCATTGGGTACACCGCTGATGTCCGATCCATTTGGTACGAATACCTGGTTCTATGTCTTCCGCCAGCAACCAGGTCATGAAGGTGTAACGCAGCAAACGCTGACGCTGACCTTTAACAGTAGCGGTGTGTTGACCAATATTGATAACAAACCTGCGCTGAGTGGTAACTAATAATAAAGTTGCTCTCAAAGACGTTAAAAAAGGTGCTCAATGAGCACCTTTTTTCTGTCTGTTATTTATTCGCTGATTTTTCTGCTCGTTGCCTGCGAAGCTCTTTCGGATCGGCAATGAGAGGGCGATAAATCTCCACCCGATCGCCATCATGCACACTATCGCTTAGTTTTGCCGGACGGCTGTAAATGCCGACTTTGTTTTTAGTTAAATCGATATCGGTACGCAATTCCAGCAAGCCACTGGCGCGAATAGCTTCTTCAACCGTCGCGCCCTCCTGCAGCGTCACGCGCTGCAGGTACTGCTTCTCAGGTAGCGCATAAGCCACCTCAACGGCAATTTTACCTGGCACTGTAAACCTCTTTCGCACGAACCGTAAAAGCCTGGACCATATTAGCCGCCAGCTCTTTAAACACGCGACCAAAGGCGAGTTCAATCAACTTATTGGTAAACTCAAAGTCGAGATGAAACTCGATACGACACGCCTCCTGGCTCAGCGGCGTAAACTTCCATCCACCAATCAATTTCTTGAACGGCCCATCCACCAGATTCATAAGAATACTTTGGTTACTGGTCAACTGGTTGCGGGTAGTAAACGTTTTGCTGATCCCAGCCTTAGAGACATCTACCGCCGCAGTCATCTGCCCAGGAGTGGACTCCAGAATCCGACTTCCGGTACAACCCGGCAAAAACTGAGGATAAGACTGAACGTCATTCACTAACTGATACATTTGCTCCGCGCTGTAGGGTACCAGTGCGGTCCGGCTAATCTGAGGCATAACAATTTCCATCAACAAAAATCCAACAAATAATATCATTTATCCTGCTGTAAAAAAAACGCTATCCCGGCGCTGGGTAACATCGGGTTCATGCTAAGATAGAGCCTTGTCCCCCGCAGGATTGATATGGGGTGTTTTCGATTTCAGATTACCGATGATTCACGACGCTTATGACGAAGAAAAAAGCACATAAACCTGGTTCAGCGACCATCGCGCTTAACAAGCGCGCCCGTCACGAATACTTTATCGAAGAAGAGTTCGAAGCGGGACTTGCCCTGCAAGGCTGGGAAGTTAAATCCCTGCGCGCAGGAAAAGCCAATATCAGCGACAGCTATGTCCTTCTGCGTGACGGAGAAGCGTTCCTGTTTGGCGCAAACATCACGCCAATGGCAGTGGCCTCCACGCATGTGGTGTGCGATCCTACCCGTACCCGCAAGTTACTTCTCAACCAGCGCGAACTGGACTCATTGTACGGTCGCGTCAATCGAGAAGGCTATACCGTAGTGGCGCTCTCCCTGTACTGGAAAAATGCCTGGTGCAAAGTGAAAATCGGCGTCGCCAAAGGTAAGAAACAGCACGATAAACGTTCAGATATCAAAGAGCGCGAATGGCAGGTGGATAAAGCGCGTATCATGAAAAACGCCCACCGTTAAACCTGCACTCCAATTATTGACCAGTTCCTCACCGCGCCTCCCTCTCCGGCGGCGCGAATGAACATCTTATTGGCTATCACATCCGACACAAATGTTGCCATCCCATTGCTTAATCGAATAAAAATCAGGCTACATGGGTGCTAAATCTTTAACGATAACGCCATTGAGGCTGGTCATGGCGCTCATAAATCTGGTATACTTACCTTTACACATTGGGGCTGATTCTGGATTCGACGGGATTTGCGAAACCCAAGGTGCATGCCGAGGGGCGGTTGGCCTCGTAAAAAGCCGCAAAAAATAGTCGCAAACGACGAAAACTACGCTTTAGCAGCTTAATAACCTGCTTAGAGCCCTCTCTCCCTAGCCTCCGCTCTTAGGACGGGGATCAAGAGAGGTCAAACCCAAAAGAGATCGCGTGGAAGCCCTGCCTGGGGTTGAAGCGTTAAAACTTAATCAGGCTAGTTTGTTAGTGGCGTGTCCGTCCGCAGCTGGCAAGCGAATGTAAAGACTGACTAAGCATGTAGTACCGAGGATGTAGGAATTTCGGACGCGGGTTCAACTCCCGCCAGCTCCACCAAAATCTTCAATCGATGATTACCAGAGTCATCCGATTAAGTCTAAAGAGCCCGCATGGCACAAGCCCTGCGGGCTTTTTTGTGCCTTCAATTTGTCCTGGGAAGTCTGAAGCAAACTAATTAAATCCGAACCTTTTAGGCACCTTGTTAGGCACCTCATAAAGTTTTATTGTTTTTGAGGTGCCTAAAACTATGGAAACCCGGCAATGGCAAGACAAACCAAACCTCTATCCGTTAAAGAAATCGAATCAGCCAAACCCAAAGAAGCAGACTATGTTCTCTATGATGGTGATGGCCTTGAGCTACTCATCAAATCCAGCGGAAGTAAAATCTGGCAGTTTCGCTACATTCGCCCTGTTACCAAGAAACGTGCGAAAAAGAGCATAGGCCCCTACCCGTCAGTTACCCTTTCCGATGCCAGAAACTATCGAGCAGAGTCTCGCTCTCTCCTGGCGAAACAAATCGATCCACAGGAACATCAGCAAGAACAACTTCGCAGTTCGCTTGAAGCTAAAACCAATACTTTCCAGCTCGTTGCTGAACGTTGGTGGAATGTGAAGAAAGCCAGTGTGACCGAGGACTATGCAGAAGATATCTGGCGCTCTCTTGAGAGAGATATCTTTCCTGCGATTGGTGACGTCATCGTTACAGATATTAAAGCTCATACATTGGTTCAGGCCGTTCAACCGGTTCAGGCCAGAGGAGCTCTGGAAACCGTCCGTCGCCTGTGCCAACGAATCAATGAGGTCATGGTTTATGCTCAAAACACAGGTCTGATTGATGCTGTCCCCAGTGTCAATATTGGCAAGGCATTCGAGAAGCCTCAGAAAAAGAACATGCCGAGTATCCGTCCAGACCAGCTACCGCAACTCATGCAGACCATGCGTACCGCCAACATTATCCTACCAACACGATGCCTATTCATGTGGCAACTTCTTACTATCACCCGCCCTGCCGAAGCGGCTGAAGCCCGCTGGGACGAGATAGACCTGGAAGCACGAGAGTGGAAAATCCCCGCATCACGCATGAAAATGAACCGTGACCACACTGTTCCATTGTCAGATGAAGCAATTGCGATATTGGAAATGATGAAGCCGTTAAGCGGCAATAGGGAATTCATTTTTCCAAGTCGTTTGAAGCCTACTCAGTCAATGAATAGCCAAACAGTAAATGCTTCACTTAAAAGAGCGGGATTCGGCGGTATCCTTGTATCACATGGGTTGCGTTCAATTGCCAGCACCGCGCTCAATGAGCAAGGTTTCCCTCCTGATGTCATTGAGGCAGCACTTGCTCATGTGGATAAAAATGAGGTGCGTCGCGCCTATAACCGCAGTGATTACCTTGAGCAACGTCGCCCAATGATGCAGTGGTGGGCTGATTTTGTTATGGCTGCTGATCGCGGAAGTATGATTGAGGGAGGTATGAGAGGAGTGCGTTTAGCGGGGTGACGGATAATTAATGACGGTACCCACTTTAATAGTGGGCCGAATGAGACTTTATATTTCAAGCCAAAGTTAATAGTTTTAGAAATCAAGCTAATTAGCATAATATCTCTTAGCTGAAGGGATATGGAGCCGCAGAAATAAATGAAGACACGGCAGTATGCGCAAAAATCAATCTTTGAGCTGGAAGCAATCTTCGAACAGTCCCGCAACAATGTTAGTGAACTTGAACAGCTGTTGAGCGAGCTGACCTTTCGCAACACCGCCAGGGCGCGGACGCTGACGGCTAAAATCGAGCAATCTCTATTTGCACTTAGCGGCCACAGCGTGGTCGCCATGTCGGCTTCCAGCCCATCAACACGCCATCCCGATTCGGTGTCCATTCAATCTTCTCGAGTTGTGCCCCACAATTCGGCTGCGGAAGAGCAACTGCAACTGAAGGCCATTCCAGACTCTGCCATACAAGAGCAATTCGACAAAGACCAAATCGACCTTGGTCCGATCCCGTCTTTCTCTCCATCAGGTAAGGCGAATGATGCGCGAGCAATACTGGCAGCATGGACAGCCCTCGAAGCACTGTCGCCTCAAGGTTATAAACGCCCAGAGGATATGGCAACCGGCGACCGCTCCAGGATTGCTCTATTGGAGCGAGGTGTTCCATGGGGACCAAATGCCCGCAGCAAGCCCAGTTATAAGCTTTATTTCGAGGTCGTCCTCGGCGCCATCGCTCTCGACAAGGCAACGGACGAGCTGGTCAAGGTTTTTGGCGAGGATGAGGAGCGTTCACGTCCGGACGGTAAGAAAGCGGCCATCGGCTCGATCCTGATCGACAAAGAAGGCTATGTGCTTGAGGACAAAGGCGTTGCCGTTTCCAGTTTTGCCTGGGCACTCAAGCCGGCTCTCGATCTGAAGCTTGGGAGCTTAGGGAATTGGCTGAATGTTGAGCCGCGCATTATCGAGCATCTGGATCGAATAGTTCGCCGCCACAACGAGGATGGAGAACCCATACCGATCGATTTGGATGTCGTTCTTAACGCTTATAAATGGCTTGTGTCTCAGTTCAGTGTACCCGAGCATTTGGTTGAGCCACCCACATTCGCGATTAAGGTGTTTCATCATTTCAAGGCCAAGGCGCCGCCTGAACCTTCGTTGCTGAATTCCTTCTATCTTGAAGATCTCGGTGAAGCAACCAAATTGATCGAGACGGGCAAAGCCGGAACCGGTTTGCGCCGCTACATGGGAATTGGCAGACCTGACCAGAAAATCGACGTGCTATCGCCCATTTCAGCAGTTGAGCCATTTGTCGCACCATCGCTCATGCCACAGGCTCGTTGGCCTTCGAAAGGCGGCCACCCATTAGTGCTACTTCAACAGGCTGCCGTGAATGCGGCACGTGCTGAGCTGAATAATGCTCCAGGTATCATCGGCGTCAATGGGCCACCGGGTACCGGAAAGACCACTCTTCTGCGGGATATCGTCGTTGGGTGCATTCTTGATCGGGCCACGGCGATGTCCGGCTTCAACAAACCGCAGGATGCCTTTTCCACAACAGGTGAGAAGCTGGCATTCGGTTCCAATGCCTTCCTGCACTTCTACAAGTTACATGCATCCTTGAAGGGTCATGAGATCGTCGTAGCCTCCTCCAATAACAAAGCGGTCGAAAATGTCAGTAAAGAACTTCCTCTCAAGGAAGCCAATGGTCGCCATGAACAGATCGCCTACTTCCGGTCCATCAGTGACCTGATTGCGAACCCCAAACGCGCCGGCTATTTCGAAGCCGAGGGCGACACACCCTCCGATCCTATCGAAACTTGGGGACTGATTGCCGCAGCACTCGGCAAGAGCAGCAACCGAGGCGCGTTCCAGCAAGGTTTCTGGTGGAATGAGGACGGCGGTTTCCTTACCTACCTGAAAGCAGCTCGCGGCATAAACGTCATGCGTGAGATCAAGGACGAACAAACAGGCGAAATCATCGATCGCGTGATGCCCAGCGTGGTCGTCAATGAGCGGCCCAGCACCAACGAAGCGGACGCTTTAGCGGCCTGGCGGAAAGCGCGAGCCGTTTTCCTTAAACTCAAGGAAACGGTAGACGCCGAAATCGCCAGCATCGAAGAGATGCGACGGGATATCCGGGCGCTCAAGGGAGCGACCACCGAACTTCAAAGGGTGGAACAGCGTCGTCCGAATCTGAATGAAGCCGTCGAAGAGGCACACCAGATTGCTGAATCCTGCCAACGGGAGCATGAGAAGGCAAAATTGCAGATCGAGCAGGACAAGATCGTGCTCGGCAGCCATCTTGCTTGCCGTCCAGGTTTCTTCTCCCGATTGTTCGCGACTGCGGCTTGGAAGTCGTGGAGATCGACACTGCAGAAGCTGTCGGCGACTTTGCAGCAATCAGTCTTACGGGCGCAGGGGACGGACGGTGCCCTAGAGCTTGCAAGGGCTGATTTGAGCAATACTGAGTCCCAGTTACAGCAACTCGACCAGGAAATTTCCAGCAAATGTCAGGCAGTCTCAAAATTTAAGGCAACCGAGGCAGAGGCACGAAACCGCATGGGAGACAGGGTCGTTGATGAGAGATTCTTCGAGCGCGAGCACGAGGCTATCCACCTGACTGCTCCATGGCTTCCCGATGAGGTTCATCGCCTGCGGGAGGATCTTTTCGCCGCTGCCCTGACTGTGCATAAAACGTTCATCGATGCTTCGGCCAGCCGCTTGCAACACAATCTTGGGCTATTGATGTCGGGCATGGTGGCTGGTGCCTTCCAGTCTTCCGCTCACCGTGAACTTCTCCCCGACCTTTGGTCTAGCCTTTTCATGGTTGTGCCGACCGTGTCCACGACATTCGCCTCTGTTCGGACGATGTTCGGGGATCTACCACCAGAGAGCATTGGCTGGCTTCTGGTAGATGAAGCGGGCCAGGCCGTTCCTCAGGCAGCAGTTGGAGCTATCATGCGGGCAAAGCGCTCCATCGTGGTAGGTGACCCGTTGCAAATCCCACCTGTAGTTTCACTTCCTGAAAAGCTGAACGCCGAAATCTGCAAGTTCTTTGACATTGACCAAGTCGAATGGTCTGCCCCCGCAGCATCTACGCAGACCCTTGCTGATCAGGCATCGCGGTTCAAATCCACCTTCGTCATGGATGTAGGTGATCGAGAAGTCGGGCTGCCACTCCTCGTTCACAGGCGTTGCCAGAACCCAATGTTCGATGTTTCTAACTCCATCGCCTATGCCGGGCAGATGGTTCATGCTGTCGGGCCTAAAAGATCAGGAGCTATCGGCTCGACTTTGGGGAGATCTCACTGGGTGGATATCAATGGCGATGCTGAGACGAAATGGTGCCCCGACGAGGGCGAAGCGGTTGTACGAATGCTCAAAGAGCTGGCAGCATCGGGCATTACAAATCCGGACGTATTTATCATTACACCATTCAAGATCGTAGAGCAGAACATGCGTCGGCGTCTCGACAGTGAAGCTGATCTGCTGCGGGCGTTCGGCGTAAAGTTGGATGAGTGGTGCCGTGATCGTGTAGGCACGATCCACACGTTCCAGGGCCGAGAAGCGGACACGGTCATCCTACTACTGGGTGCTCCGAAAGCGAGTCAGCAAAGGGCGCGTCAGTGGGCGGCAAGCCCGCCAAACATAATCAATGTAGCCGTCTCACGCGCCAAGCAAAACCTGTATGTGGTCGGCTCGGCTACTGCATGGGCTGGGGCGGGAACTAGTCTGCAGGTCCTGCATCGGCAATTGGCGCAATCAGCCTGACAATCTCCAAGGTCGCCCTCACTGTTGAGGGCGCATCGCGACTCATTTTGGCTTACTTCAGTAATGGGGCTGGCCCCTATGTGTCAAAAGCTGACATTGCTCACATAATAGTCTAGTAGTCACTCTCCATCGCCCATCCAAGCTTGATAATTCTTACCGCTCCCCTTATATCCACACTGAGGAATAACCTCTGACAAGGCTAAGGAACACGATTATGGGGCTTAAACCTGGTCCAAAACCAATTGCAAAATCAACAGGAAAACCCGATCAACGCAGACGTGATAATAAGGATACACCCGGCAATACCCCGGGACTGAAACCAAGCAAATCTACTGGGAAGTAATCGTTCAAGGGTATGGAGAATTTATCTATACCCTTATCTCGTCAAATCTGTCTGCTTTAGCCCGCTTAGTGCTAGGAGCGGACTTGCTAATAACATAGCGCACTATTCTAAGGGTGACATGTCAAACTGCTGTATAGGGCGATGATTATACGTAAGTGATAATCTTTACCAAGACAGCCTTTTTTTATATGATATTTGTACGCTAGGTCAAATCTCAAGCTGTACGCATTGCAGAAGACTAGCTATTTAACAAAAAAACTTATCATTTCTTAGGATGTAAAATGATTGAAAAAATAAGGATTTCACTCTGGGATGTTTTTACTTTCTTTATGACTGGCGTGTTTGCTGTCATTGCTATTCTTTTGTTTTTCAAAATGAATGGCAGTATTCCAAAAATAGATTCAATTTTTGAAATATTAATAAAAATCCCAGCCACTTATATTGTGGTCGTTATGCCAATACTATTGATATTGCTTGGATTGTTAATTGAACCTCTGGCTAATTTTTTTGATAGGTATTTCGGGAAATATGTATTTTTTTGGATTAAAACAAAAAATAAGCAACAAAAGCCTGATGAAGTAAAAGTAGAGGAATATATAAAAGAAAAGTGTTTGGGGGATTTAAACATGAAAATAGAAAAGCCATTTTCTCTATGCAAGGAATTTGTGGAAACAAAACAACTAAGCACTACTTTTATGGTTTTTTTAGCAAGGTATGGTTTCTATAGAAATTGTAGTTTTATCGTAATGTCTACTGGAATCTTTGCTTTTATGGAGGCAAATGGTTGTGCAGCAGTAACTTGGTTAATAGTTTCCTATTTTTTTAGTGGTTTACTAAAAAAACGAGCAGATGAATTTTACAGTTATCAGGCAACTGCTGTATATAATGCATTTCTAATTGAAACTCTTAACTGGCCTTCAAAGTCGACTGGTTAAAATTACCATTTCCAACAAAAAATGAATTAGGAGTAATGGAAGATGGAGTTAAAATGGCTTTTAGAGCGAGGATACTTCCCGAAGGAATTGCCGAAACCATTTACCACCATACCTTTTGCTAAATTAATGACGGACTTATCTAAATACGGTGATTTAGATAAAGCCCCCGGAGACTTTGGCAAGAAAATAGTTAAAGAATCTAAGATCCCTGTAGCAAAAGAGGTTTTTTATTCACTGGCAAGAGGCGGTTTGCAACGCAGGCAATTAAGCATTTGTAACCCTGTACTGTTTTATTTATTGTCGAGAGAAATGGTAAACCACTGGCAAGAAATAAAACCTTATATATCTGGATCTAAATTTTCAGCTACAGAACCAGAGTTTAAAGAAAATGGCAGGGCCATTAATGGGAAACACTCACAGAGTTCTCGCTCAGAATTATCCAGGAAAAATCGCATAGGTGCTAATTATATCCTAACAACTGACATTAGCCGTTTTTACCATAGCATTTATACTCACTCAATATCTTGGGCCTTGCATGGAAAAAAATTCTCAAAGGTAAACAGGAGGCTGGACAGCCTTGGTAATAAATTGGATTATCTTATTCGGCAAGGTCAAGATGGCCAAACAGTTGGCATTCCAATTGGCCCAGACACTTCTTTAGTTATTGCAGAGTTGCTTATGCATAATGTTGATAAAAGCCTTTCAGAAAAGCTGCCGGAAGTTAAAGGCCATCGATTTATTGATGATTATGAACTAAGTTTCACTAATAGAGATGAGGCAGAGCGTGCATATCACCTATTAGATGCTCACCTCTCCGAATTTGAATTGGCTCTTAATACAAAAAAAACACACATAGTATCACTACCAGTAAGACTTGAGGAAAAATGGGTAACTGAACTCAGGCGCTTTGATTTTCGAAATTCAATTTCAGCTCAAGCAGTTGACCTTGAGGCATATTTTTCATTAGCCTTCGAGTTATATAGTGATTATCCGAATGAATCTGTACTCCAGTGGGCCATATCCTGTCTAAGATCCTTAGAGATTTTTAGCGAAAACTGGGAGCTATTCCAACACCTTCTGATGCTTTGTGTAGCTCCTGAACCTGCCTGCTTACCATTTGTTCTTGAGCAAATACTTATTCGTAAGAGTAAATTCCCTGACGTTCTAAAAGAAGAACTAACTCTGCTTCTCAATACCTTAATCATCGGACATACTGAACTACGCCATTCAAGTGAAGTTGCAAATGCACTTTGGGGATGCTTAGCGCTATATTTAAAAGTAAGCGTAGAAGCTGTGGAAAAACTGTCATTATGCAGGGATTCATGTATAGCTCTCCTTGCTTTAGATTGCGAATATGAAGGACTTACCGAGTGTGCAATTAATAAAAAAACTTGGGAGGAATATCTTAATCCTGAATCCTTATACGGTGACCAATGGCTCCTTGCTTATGAAGCAAATTTAAAAGGCTGGTTGATATCCAAAGATAATAATAACTATGTAGAAAAGGATGCTAATTTCAGACTATTAAAAAATAACAATGTGTTTTTTTATCGACAGAGAAATAGTTGAGGTGATGATGAACTGCCTGTAATGCCATCATTCATGCCTTATGATAGTGATCAGCTTTATGAATGAATTTGTAATCAACCGTTAGAATCAACCAGACGCATCATTATCAACCATGGTGTCAAGACGGAGTGCCGATAAATGGGTGGATTAACTCTGCCCCAATTTATCACACCCCCTACTACACGAGAAAACGCAAGCTAGGTAAACGTAACCATCGAAATTGACCTCCTCACCGTTGATTAGCACATGACAATGTTAGTAATGCCCCCCATGATGACGAAAAAAACCGAGCTTTCGCTCCTCGCTCATAATTGACCTGATGAAATTGTTTTCTGTCTTACGAAGTGATAAGAAATTTCGACAAAAAGCGCGGCAAGGGATCTCAGCTCCAGAGGATTTATATTAAGAGTGTAGTCTTGGGTTATGTTGAGAGCTCGGATCAGTGCATGAACTTCATTAAAAGCGTAATCATCCTACCTATTCATTAATATCTCTCGACTCTCAATCTCATCGACAAATACTGAAACTATCATCCAACATCCCCTAAATACTAGTCTTCCTTCGACAGATTCTAGACTTGTGCCATTGATAGTATATTCCAATGCAGAGCGTCCGGTATTTGAACGAAGCTGACCTCATGGCCGACTTTTCTTGCCGATCCGTGCCAAGCGCGGACATTGCTAACATCGACCTGGCTCAATCTACGAAGGGAGCAGATCCCCCTTATTTCTTAGCCAGTTTACTGAAGATGCTGGTTCAACCAAATACAAGTACCTTCAATGTCATACGCTTTTTCCCCAAATCCCTTCGCAAGCAGGAACTCAGGTAAATACTCGTCATATTTATCCAGGTACTTTTCTGGAACACCTGCGGCAAGGTCAAATGCTGAGGGTAAGTCTGACAACAGCATTTCTTTAAGCGTGTGCTGAACAGTTGCTACACTTGCATCATCAATCTCTATCACACCTGCGAATGAATTGGCTTTAAAACCACAGCGTATGAGCAAAGCTGTAATCGTATTCACAACTTTATCTCCCATCCAGGGAATTACGTAACAGTGTTGCCCACTCGAAATAAAATACTCATTTTGCAGGTTATAACGCTGAAAGTTACTACAACCTTCCGCAAATAGGTTTCTGGCGGCAGTGTCGGCATAATCTACTTTCTTGCTATCTATTGCTATGCGGTAATCACCTTCCCTATAGATAGCGAGCATTTCCTGACGAACGGCATCATGAACAGACATACCTCCCCCACTAAATTGTGGTGGCTGACCGCCTTTGGTCGCCTCTACATAGATAACTTTTTTCTCTGTCTCGATCTCTGTCACTTTCCAGCGCCGCCCACCGAAGATGATGTGTTGGTCTGGTAGCAGTGGGGAGTCCACAGGCACTGTTCCAAGGGTTCTGTTTCCGGTGACAATGCGGAACTCTTCTGGTGTATTGAACACGGCATAAAACGTGTAATGGTTAGTCAGTTTCTCCCCCTCTGCCCCAACAACCATTTCGCCGCTAGCAAGTTGAGTGAGTAGGCCACATGCTCCCATATGTTTAAGCAGGCTTTTGAAATCGTTTAAATCTACATTTCTAAATGGTCCTGTCTGGCATAGTTGCGACCAGAGCTGGTCGGCACGAACTCCGCCCCATTGTGCCGTAATAGCAAGAATCTGGTGCAACAGCGTGGAATAATGCATCTGTCGAGCATCTGCTGGTTCAAACCATTGTTTAGAGATCATCAATCTGATCATTGCCATCGACTGGACCAACTGCAGCCGTAGGAGGTCAACGATACTGCTAGTTACAGTAAGCTCATTTTCTGTAATTAGCATTCTTAGAACTGATGGAGAGTCGCGTCGCCCAGAACGTCCCATACGCTGACGTAGACTGGAAACAGAATGCGGAGGCGTAACTTGTATAACCGACTTAACCTTACCTATATCAATTCCCAACTCGAGCGTCATTGTACAAACAGCTGTTGTGGGCAAATTTCCTTTCTGAAGACGAGATTCAAGCGCCTCACGTAATTCCTTGGCAAGGGAACCATGGTGGGGAAAGAATTCATTCGGAACAATTTGTTCCTCACACATGTCGCTCAGCGTTGCAGCAATGCTTTCAGTGCGCTTTCGACTGTTTGCAAAGACCAGATGAGAATCGCCACGGCAAAGTCTAAAAATATCAGCGCAAACGTCATGTTCAGCTGAACTCTGAAGTTCTTCCTCTTTTTGGATCACCCGCTCCAAGTACCCTTTGACCTGTACCTGAAGAGTGGCCGTGCTATTACTATCTGTAACAGTTATGCAGGGGAGTCGTTTGTCCGGGCGCAACAGTTCTGGCACTTTCTCCAGTTCCCCTAGCGTGGCACTCAACGCAACACGGGGAATTGGATTTACCTGACGTCCTAGCACATGGTCAATTCTATTGAGCAGAGAAAGCAGCTGTACACCACGCTCTGAGCCAATAAAAGCATGAAACTCATCAATAACGATGTATGCGACTGAAGAAAACGCCTGTTTGAGCCAGCCCATTGAATTTATGAGCAAAGACTCAAGTGACTCAGGTGTAATCAGTAAAATGCCAGCAGGGTTCGTCCGAGCCTTCTTCTTTTTGCTTTGTGGTACATCCCCGTGCCAGGGAGTCACTGGCATTTCCAATGCATCTCCAAGGCTCTCAAGACGACGGTACTGATCGTTAATCAATGCCTTCAACGGACTGATATAGACGATGCCAAATCCATTCGTGAGATCTGCAACTGCCGAACAGGCAGGAAGAAAGAAAGCCTCTGTTTTACCCGCTGCTGTACCTGCACTGATTAGCACGTCTCGATCACGGGCTAAAATTGCCGGGATAGAACTCTCCTGCAAGGGCCTTAATGTAGACCACCCCTGCTTGTAAACCCACTTACGGACGCGGGGATCGAGGCTATCGTAGGCACTGCTCATAGTTTGAAGTTCGCCAGTCCGTCGTCGTCATCGCTTTCCTCCGTAGTGGCGTCATCCATATCGCTGGGCCTGTCCTCTTCAATCGCCACACCCTCGATTAGTGTTTGCCAGTTCATCGTTCTGTTTTGTTCCAGCACGGCCAGCATGTCCAGGAAACCTTTTATGGTATTACGGGGGGTACGGAAGTAAGCGTCTCCAATGGTTTTACTACAGTGATGCAGGAATCCAGTCAGTGCCTCATCTGGTACCAGATAATTCTCTGGATCTCCACCTGCATAAACATGACGAAGATTTCTCAGCAAAATATACAGTTCCTCAGGGGTGAGGCTGGCAAGATGCAAAGTGGGGGATGAGTAGTCAATCACTCCTGCTTTTTGCGCGAACCGGTTTTCCGCCAGACGCGACTGGAGCGCCTCATAGCTGTAAAGACCTTTACGCGGATCGAAAAGAAACTCTGGCGTACCCCCGAGGATAAAACCAATGTTCTCGGCTGAGCCTTGCAGGCAATCATTCAGGATCCGCAAAATCTGTTCGTAGTTCGCTGTTCTTGCTTGCGTATTATTCAGCTTAAAGAGGTTCACCATTTCGTCGAGGCTGACCAAAAGACCGGCATAGCCTGCCTGGCGGACAAAAAGGCTCATCAGCTTCAAAGAATCATAGAATGAAGCGTCTGAGATAATAGTCCGAACGTCGAGATCGTTACGGGCATCGGTTTTGGTGGTGTACTCTCCCCGCAACCAGCGAATAGCATTGGATTTTAGCGTTTCGTTATCCTGCTCATGCCCGCGCCAGAATGCATCAATGACCTTCGCAAAGTCATATCCACCCACCATATCTGACAGGGCTGCTAGGCGTTTATGAATTACTGATGAAACCTCGGAGCCGTCCGTGTCCGCTTCCTTTCTTGCCTCCGTAACGAATCTTTCAACAACGCTAAGTAACGCATTACCATCCGGCTTGTTTCTGGTGGACATGTTTTTCATAAGCTCAGAATAGAGATTACGAGCCTGACCTCCCGATGAGTGAATGCGTCTGTCAGGAGAAAGGTCTGCACTGACTGACACCAGCTTCTTCTCTAGCGCAATAGAGCGCACAACACTCAGAAAGAACGTTTTACCAGAACCATATTCACCGATGATAAGTCTGAAGCTTGCACCACCGTCAGCAATCCTCTCAATATCCTGGTGGAGAGCGGTGATCTCATTCACGCGGCCAACCTGGATATGCTGAATGCCTATCCTTGGCGTTACACCTGACTTAAGTGACTGAACAATAGCGTCACGTTCTTTCACTCTTATACGTGTTACAGACATTCACTATCCCTCTAATTCTTTGGCAATTTCCAGGTCAACCCAGATATCATCATCGGCATCGTCCAGTACTGGAGCATCAACCACCGCATAGGACCAGTCATTGATCACCTCAAGCGCACCGCCGAGCATCAAATTCAAATTTCCGCACAATTCTGTCGCCTCTTTTCGAGACCACTGTTCTTTCTCCAGCAAACTGCGATAAAGCTGGCTATGTGCGGAGTCAAGCCCCCCCGCCTCCGTTAATGAGGCGGGAGCGCTTTCTGGCTCTTCCGGTTCTTCTTCGGTGAAAATTGTGTTCAGCAATTTACGAACATCATCCGTGGCAGATTCGTGGCGGGCAAGTACATTAGCATCCAGTGTGAACCCTGCTGCTGGCTGATCAGTTGGTACAGACGAGACGAGATCATGTTCAGTTGCGGAATGCTGATGGATATTGCTCGAGACAGTTGAGCGATCCAGTCCCAAACTTGAATAAATCTTCTCAAGCTGTTTGATTTCGGCAGGCGCTATTGTCCCATCCGAACAGGCGACACTAACGATAACTTTACCCACAGCAGCTTTTTCCGCGGCCCCCATCAACTCAATCCTGCTTTTCATTCCCGCCATATTGGCTGGGGTATGAAGTTGCCACGTTAAATATGCGTGTAGAGAGCGCTTTTCATCATCGGTGAAGCCAATATTGTTGTTAATGGCATTCTCAAGCACTTTCTGCTCGGCTTGATCAAGAGAATTGTCAATCAAGGCGACCATCGCCCCTAATCTGAGAGTCATTACAGCTGAGATAAATTCAGCTGAAGGTGAGAAACGTCCACCTTCGGCGGCAGGGAATAGAACAAGTGCACCATCAACATCTGCCTTCACATGGTGATAATACGGGTTAGGTGCCAGACTGTAGCCCATCTTCAGAGCAAAGGCCTGCATCAAATCGGCCTCTTTTTTATTGATCTTAGTGGGGCAACTGGCATTCATATGTGCCCAAAAGTCAGCAACTGAGACTAACCCCTCCTTGCCGAGGATCGCCTCATCAGCCCAGAGTTTGAATGAGCTTAATATTTTTTCTGCGCTTTCATTAACGATCTCTGAAGGGAGCAACATAATTGCAGCAGTATCATTGACTGACGTACCTTTCCTACCAAGGTAGCGACTATAAGCATCAAGTTCATCAGTACATATGTCGGCAAGAGCCATAATTTTCTGGACAGGACTCTTCAACGCACTTGGATCAGGCAGGTCGGGAACAGGAAGTCGAACACCTCGCAAACTAGGACTTGCTGGTGTGTAATCTAACCTTAGGCGCGTTTTATTCGCCTTAACGACCATCCCTTCACCATATTTGAGGGTGTAACGCCGTTTGAAAAGCGCAGCAAACTCTTTAGCACAGCGGCGAGCCGGGGTACGCAGCGAATACTCGGTATGGTTTATTACCCAGTTCAACGCCAGTTCAGCTGATACAGGAACTCCTTCATGTACAGTTTTTGCCAGAGCCAGCTTAAATTGCATGCTGTTGCTGAAACCTGAATTGCTATCGAGCTCAGTGGCTAAGCCCATGTTCGGGCGCAGAATAGACATGGCTTCGAGTAATTGGGCCGAATACCCACGGAATGAGCGGTTCTCAATGAATACCGATCTTAACCGAGCGACTTCATTGAATAGATTACGGAACTCAGCATCAGGGAATTTTGGGTCAGTGGAATCTACGAGCGCTTTTCTTTCCAGGCCGTAGAGGTAGATAAAAACATAGCCGATAGGACACAATGGATCAGACCTATCGCTGGCGAGCCAACTGACATACGCACCGCGTGCTTCTGGGGAAAGAGAGGAAAAACTGGGCCAGTATCCTAATGAACCGTCCTCGTAAAGATAAGAAGTGGGTTTTATCTTACATGTGTCATCAATTAATGATGCCTCACTTCCATCGTCATAATAGCCGCCGGATTCCTGACCGGAGGGCTTCATACGTTGCCCCACGTAAATGTGGCCACCGCTAATTGCTACACCAGCTACAGTTATCATCTCACCCGGAAGTACCCATCGAGCTAGTGCACCTGCTGACTTTGAGGTGTTCCGGTAATGATTGGTTGTCACCCGAAGTTCAACACCCCGGCCACCGCTCAATGTAAAAGTTGCAAGGTTATCGTCTTCACTATCATCGTTTCGCACAACCGCCTCTTTTTTCTTGATGTCAGCGAGCCATTCTTTTGGCGGTGCTTTCACGGGGCTTGAAGCATAAGACTTTGGAGATTTACGTTTTTTCTTTCTAAAAAACAACAAGTAAATTACTAAAATCGCCGCCAGAAACTTCAATAACTCCATGATATATAACCTTAAAATCATTCTCCATTCACATTTGAAATGCGTTAGGGAATGTATGGCAAGTGGATTAATCTCAAAATAATACGTCTAAATCGCTAGGGTTAAAAGCAAATCGCAATTAAAATTAACCAATTGATTTAAATGACAAAAACCATTGAATAATTTACTTAACCAGAAGTGAATTTTTAAGGAGTAAAAAGCCTGCTGGGCCATTCGCCTAAGAATGATGTTGTACTACTGCTACGTTAACATGCAGGCAAATGAACTGGGGATGCAGAACTGGCCGTATTCGCTGAAAATGTCGGCAACTACTATATGGATGACGGGGGAAACCGTTAGAGACTGTACCATCTCGAACTTCCGTTTCACTCTACGAGTAGCTGGTTTGGTTTTGTTTCATAGCTGCGCCAGATCAAACCTGAGCTAAGAGCAGATAAAGCCAGGCCCAATAGCTTATTGTTTATCAAATAATTAAGCCATGAACCAGCTTGTGCCGAAGTTACTATATCTTCATCGCCTACGTTGACGGGTTGAAGAGCATCCCTGACACCATTAATGCAATGTACCCGGAGAGAGGATCAAGTTGTGTATCATTCACATGGTGCGTAAGAGCCTGCGGCTCGTATCATAGAAGGACTACAAAGCATTACCCATGACCTGAGGCACCAACGGCAGAGGCGGTTTTACACGACGAATACCATTGTCTGGTTAGACAGTGTGATCCGGTATGTCATCAAAAAGGACAAGGTATTCCCGACAGATGACCCAGTGAAAAAAGCTGTATCGTTGTCAATCCAGTCGGCATCGCAAAAATGGACGATGACGTTCAGGGGAGCGCGTATCGTTTTATTATCAAGCTCTGTGATCTTCTGGACAGCCACATCTGAGAAAAGACAGTTACACTGAATCATGTACGCGCTCTCAAAGCACCGGACTATCGATTTTGCGCCCCCCCGGTACGTTTTTGTACTGCCTTCGCGAACGCTGCCTTCACTCTTTTGTCTTTAACTGACCATTCGGCCAGCAACTTGCTCTGGCTTGCCTCTACCATTGCCGCGTCCCGTGAATCGTTTTTATCCTGTGCGGAAGGCCATCCATGCTCCTCAATATAGGGCCTTAACGCTTTAATAATTGCGTTGATGGCATCGGTTTTAGTTTCCCAGCCCTCAGGTTGCGCTTCCAGATGTCTTATCACTTCGTCTTTAACGCCATCAAAACGTGTCGCTTTGACCTTTCCGCCATAAGCAGAATTGAGTTTATGCCGTTCCTTGATTCTTTTACCTGCTGCGGATTCACTGCGTTTCAGACCGCGATCCAACGACGCGATAGCCTTCCGCATTAATTGCACCGCATGATCTGGATCAGATTCGAGAGCCGATGTTCCCTGCTCCCAGTATTGTTCAGCCTCAGACATATCGTTCCTGATCCCCTTTATCATCCATTCTGAAGGACTGAAAATTTTCAGATAACGCCGCCATTTTTTCTCTCCGTGCTCATCAGCAAGTCGCCGCGCTAAATCTTCATCCTTCGTTTGTCTCCCTGTTTGTAGCACGATAACAATTTCAGTACCTTTATTCAGCCATTGCCTGGCGATATGTTTCTGTCTGACCCCGAGATGAAAACGTAACGCTTTTCTCTTTTTACGAAATACGATGAGTAACTCATCAGGGGAAAAATCCCTGTCTAAATCAGCCATGAAGTCCCTCTTTTCGAATGACAGTTTTTATACACCAGTAAATTTCCTTGCCTGACACCTGGAGCGGTTCATTATTGCCCTTAGCCAGACGCTTCCGACACCACTTTCGCAAAAAAACATTCTGTCACCAACAAAAAAACGGGAAAAAGCCCTAAAAAAAGCCTCTATCGCGTTGTTATAAAATGCCTTTTTTGCTACAGCCACCAGGCGGGTGCCATTACCTGTTCCGGCACCATACAATTGCGTCCATATCGAAAGAACAGGGGGGAAATTAACAGATATGTCTGTACAAGGTATCAGGATACTGCGCATACGCGCCGTTGTTAACAAAACGGGCATCGCCCGCTCAACCATCTATGACTGGATCAACCCGAAGTCACCGCGCCACGACCCAACCTTCCCGAAACAGCGCAGGCTGGGTATGCAGTCCGTCGGCTGGCTTGAGTCAGAGCTGGATGCATGGCTGCTGGAACGCCAGCAGGCATCATAAGCGATGAGATAGTGGTGGTAAAAATTAAAAGAGGATACGCAGGTTATATAACAATGTCTCTAATTTAAATATGCGCTCGCTGCACTATATTTTTTCCAGTTGCAAAGAAACTGAATGCGATTATTTATTGGGTAAGGTCATTACTTTAAATAAACAAACTTTGCCGTCTGGCTATTTATTATATTCACAACTAACCCGTTACTGAAAACAGTAACCCAGGAGAATATTACATGCAGAAATTACTGCCATACACTGTCATTCCGAAAATACCGGAGCCTTATATTCCCGTACAAAACAGAACACCGGAGGGTTACCCTGTCTGCGCGTTCCCGCCGGTGATGCGGGATGTCATTGATGCTCTTTATAACGAGACCGGTATCCCGGCGGAACTGATAGCGGGGGCCGTACTGGCAGCCGCTTCCCTCGCCTGTCAGGCTCATATTGAGGTGGTACCACCACACTCATCGGATCCAATGCACTGTGCACTATATTTACTGACGCTGGCAGTCTCAGGAGAAGGTAAGACCAGTATCAGCAAAAAAGTGATGAAACCTTTTTACCGGTTTTCTGAGCAAATGAAGCAGCAGCACGACAGTCTGATGAAGACGCACCTGCGTGCTGACAATATCTGGAAAATTCACCAGAAAGCACTGACCAGTAATCTGTACACTGCCATCAAAAACGGTTATGAGGGGACGGAGGAAGAACGGCTGTTAGATGAGCATGCAGAAACCCGGCAGCAGCCTCCGGCCCGCCTGGCGATGCTTTATGACGACACCACCGCAAAGGCGCTCCTGGAAGGTCTGAGCCGGTACTCTGAAGCCGGAGTGGTCTCAGATGAGGCAATTACCTTTTTTAAAGGGTATCTGAAAAACAACCTCGGTTTACTAAATAAAGCCTGGGACGGGGAGACCTATGAATACCACCGCCCGGGCGGCGAGGAGTACGATATCAATGCCTGCCTGACCCTGGCATTAATGGTTCAGCCTCCGGTCTTTGAAAATTACTGCCGCAACCACGGTGAACTCAGCAAGGGGAGTGGTTTTCTGTCACGGTTTCTTTACATCAATACCATCAGCACACTGGGTCGTCGCCGCACGAATACAGGTCACGCTCAGTCTGATGAAGCATTAAATGTATTCCACCGGAAAATTAACCAGTTACTTGATAAGCAGAAGGCGCGTTTTTATAGTAACGACTCGCAGAAACAAACGCTCAGGTTATCTGATGATGCGACCGCTTACTGGGCAGAAAAACAGTCAGAGCTCAGCCGTAAAGCAGCCCCCGGACAACAGATGGAACATATCAGTGAAATTGCAGCCAAAGCGGGGGCGAATGCCCTCAGGGTTGCGGCCATCCTGACATATATGTATTCACCTGAGAGTTTATATATTTCGCGGGGGTTAATCCAGGCCGCCTTCAACATTGTGGAATGGCATCTTGAAGAAGCGGAAAGGCTTTTTTTCCCTTCTTCTGAACGGAATGCATTTATGGAAGACGTTTACGAGATGTTCAGGTGGCTTAAGGAGAAATTTCTCGATGATAAGGGATATCCATTCAGGAAAAATGAGGTGAACCGGAACGGCCCGAATCGGTTGCGTGACGCCAGTAAATCACAATCTGTTCTGGAGCAGTTAATCGCACTGGGTCTGATTTGTTTTATTCGTCCGGGCCGTCATTCTGCGGTGTATATTGCCATGCCTTCCCTGGAAGATCGCCACTCATGGTGTATTCCACCGGCATTCCTGGAGAACGGACATAATCCGATTATTGCATCGCCAGAGAATGTTACTGGCAGGTATGGTTTTGAATACTTTGACTTTAACAGGCTGGAATATTAATCGGGACACCTCACTACAGAGACCCGAATGGCCAGAGCGTACACCGGTTAAATGTCTTCGAAAAACAGCCACAGAGGCAAAAACCCCGCGCCAGTCGCGACTGGTCGCAATCCGCGCGGGGTTTTCTCAGAATACAGTGCTAAAAAACAGATAATGACGACTGGTGGAAAGCTCTGTGGATATGAACCATTAACAGCCATCAAAACATGTAATTTAACACAATGTGTTTTGCTAGTGTATCTCTTACTCATTTGAGACAAATACATTAACATTTAATTAATGTTAATTAATAAATATATTTAATGACATATAAAAATAGCATCATTATTATTAACAATAAAAGCAAAGATATTATCATATTAAATAAGAGTTTAATTATGGCCGTATGTAAAAGAAATAACTGCATGGCACAGATCGGCCATTCACCCGCCGAACGGATATTACGACTATGCCCGGTACATTATCAGGGCAGGCAGTTAAATGCAGCCAGACGAACAGAAAGAGCAGCATTAATATGCCGGTATCCCGCCTGTGGTATCAGTATCGCTGATACCCGTAATCATTTTTATTGTTGTAAAGAGCACAGAGATAAAGCCCGGAGGTTAATCGATGATGATGCTATTATAAGACTGGTTAAGCACTCTTACTGGCTCAATGTGGAAGCTATGCTGAAAAATAATTCCCTTGGACTGGGGAGTATCACCGGTCCGGCGGATATTGCAGACCTCATTCGGTTATATCAGTGTAAAGCTGGCCACCAGAAAGCGTATAATACGCTGAACGGGCACAGAGTTGCTGATACGACAAAACGGTTAATCCCCTGGCTGGAGCTTGAGCTGTGCCATATTTACCCTAACTCTAAGGGCGGTGCAAATATCACCAGAAACATTATCATCGCACCTGCTGCTATAAACCGGATGATGAAGGATTTTATCCCCTGCAGCCAGTCAGGAGTGCTGAGTGGCATAAAAGCAATGGAAATACCTCAACCGGTTAAATCGACCTTACTGAAAGCGTTAACGGATAAATACGGTTCAGATGCCGTACAGGAAGCATTGTACGGAGTTAAGCATCTTGCATTTGCTGATTTAAGTCTGTCACGCAGGCTATCTGGCACTGATATTTACGCATTTCCTCCGCTAACCCGTCTGTTAAAAGAGGAAGCCTTACGCCTGAATTTAATGTCACTATGGGAAACGCTGGTTTGTACCGAAGTCAGCGTCTGGCTTAATGCCGGGCCTGCGAATGAATTATTTGCCGTTGCCGCGTTTCATGCGTTACTGAACGGCGACGCCGACCACCTGCTGGAGCAATGTTATCGTTTAGTCGATGAAATCAGGGTGAAGCACAAGCGGGGGTCTCAACAAATCTACGACGAATTTCAGCATATACTCAGCCAGTACATGGCAAAATATTTTCACATTGACACCAGCGACCACAGAGCCTGTAATCTCTTCTATAACCGCTTTTTTAGTGTTCCTCCTGTCACAGAGGACGGTGTCTACGCCATACCGCCTCAGTGATGCATTTCCTCAGCCTGTGTTCAATAAAATCTCAGATATATATCACCCTTCTGAAGTGAAACCGGACCATCGATAAACTCGGGCGAGGTTTACGGTAAATATATTTACTGAACCACGATCAATTTTGTCGATCGGTTCGATCGAATTTCATCGTTATCCCCTTCTTTTTTGCAGCTATAAAATCCCAACGGGATGCTTATGACTGTCTGTCTTCTACTAAAAATCATGCAGATACCCTTTCCGGGTAGCGTTTTACGAAAACCAGAGGTGCACAAAAATGAACAGAAAAATGATTCACCCTTTACTACTGACCTGTGCGCTGGTACCGGCAGTGGCAATGGCCTTCGGTAATCAAACCACCTGGACCCGGGGCTGGGGCCAGGGAGTATCAGAGTTTGTTATCAATGGGGAAAGTCAATCGCAACTGTCTCTGACCTGTGAGGATTACGGCTCGCAACCGGCCACGGTCATATTCACTGACGCCAGCGGGCATCAGGTCAGTATGGATGAAGATAAAAACCTTCAGGTCAGTATCGACGGTGGAGCCCCCATCGACATCAGCGAATCTGGCAGTCGAGTGGGCGGTAATAACCTGGCGCTGGCCTGGGCTCAGCTACGTAATGGCAAACAGGTCTCAGTAACCGGAGACGGTGTTAAGGATGCCACATTCACGCTGGCTGGGGCAGCAAAGGTATTGCCAGTATTCGGGACCCACGGCTGCGTGGGTAAAGATGCACTCTAGCCTGCATCTGAATTTAATACCTGTAGATTACGTTATTTTTAAAAGGAACAGTTTATGAAATTTAAACACATGCTGGTGCCCGCACTGTTTGCACTGTCAGCCCTGGCGCTGGCAGAGCCAACGCCATCCATCAAAGTGGAGACCAGTAATCAGGTTCACCCTGCCGGAACACGCTACGTCACGGTCGTGGTCACTGCACTGGATAACACCGTGAAAGTCGAAAATATTGACGTGAACCGGGGAAACTGTCGCATTGCCAACCAGAAATATCTGTACTCCAGCAATAAAGAAACTATTTTGCCTGCCACCCTGCGTTACGGGCAGTCCGTCAGCGTGAGTTTTTATAATAACTGCGTGGCTTCAGAAGTCGTCGTCACTACTGATAAGGGGGGATGGCGTTACACTTACCACTGAGTCCCCCGCCCCTGATTAACGTTTCCCAACCTAAAAAATGCCACATGACCAACGGGCTGCCGCTGCGCAGTCCAGAGTAAATCCTATGACCTTTCTGAAAATGCTGGTGACCGCCCTGAGCCAGGCGCTGACCTGGTGCGGCGGACATCATGCCCGGCAGTATATTGAAATCCGCTTTCGTCAGGCCGGTTACGATGACGACTGCATTGATACGGCCCGGGAAGCGGTCACGTTGCTGGTCACTGCACTTATCACCGCCCTGATGGCACAGATACTGAAGATTCTGGATACGCTGTAATCCCGCCCTATCCGTTCATTGAGAACAACACATCCAGCCCCTGCCTCCTCACGGAGCAGGGGCTTTTGCTTTTACGCCTTCAGATTAATCAGATGAGGAATCAACTATGCGATTAGCCAGCCGTTTTGGTCGGGTGAACCAGATTCGCCGTGACCGTCCCTTAACCCACGAAGAACTGATGCAGCATGTCCCCAGCGTCTTCGGGGAAGACAAGCACGACTCCAGAAGCGAAAAGTACACCTACATACCCACCATTACCCTGCTGGAGAACCTTAAACGTGAAGGGTTCCAGCCATTCTTTGCCTGTCAGTCACGAGTGCGCGACCAGAGCCGTTGGTAACAACATACAAAGCATATGCTGCGCCTGCGTCGTGCCGGTCAGATAAACGGTCAGCAGTTACCGGAAATCATCATTCTGAATTCGCACGATGGCGCATCAAGTTTTCAGTTACTGCCGGGAATATTCCGAAGCGTCTGCACCAATTCGCTCGTTTGCGGACAGTCGTTTGGCGAGATCCGCGTGCCGCACAGGGGCGATGTTGTCGGGAAGGTGATTGAGGGTGCCTATGAGGTGCTCAGCGTCTTTGACCGGGTGGAAGAGAAACGTGACGCCATGCAGTCCCTGCAACTCCCGTCACCCGCACAACATGCACTGGCTACAGCGGCGCTGACATACCGTTTTGGGGAAGAGTACCAGCCAGTAACCGAAGCGCAAATTCTTGCACCCCGCCGCTGGCAGGACGAGAGCGATGACCTGTGGACCACTTACCAGCGCATTCAGGAAAACCTGCTGAAAGGCGGGCTAAGTGGCCGTACCGCGCAGGGTAAACGTACCCACACCCGCGCAGTAAACGGGATTGATGGAGACGTTAAGTTAAACCGTGCGCTCTGGGTGATGGCGGAGAACATGCTGAACCTGTTGGACAGGTAATCACCCGCGCCCCGCCACCGAAATCAATCCCCGGCCCGACACTTCCATTCAACATCTCCATGCATAAGGAAAATTAACATGACCGACATTATTAATATTAACGATAACCATCAGCGACCTCTGCAGGCTGGCGATAACGGTTCTGCACCTGCTCTGGCAGCCACGCCCGTACCGGACGAACAGCGTGTGGAATTCTGGCCGCAGCACTTTGGCAACATCCCGCAGTGGATAACCCTTGAACCGCAGGTCTTTGCGTGGATAGACCGGTTCTGCGCTGACTACAGCGGCGGTATCTGGAATTTTTATACTCTCAGCAACGGCGGGGCCTTCATGGCTCCGGAAACGGACAACGATGCCTTCTGGTCGCTGTTCAACACCATGAATGGCAACGCCGCAGACATGAGCGCCGAAGCTGCAGGGATTGCGGTCTGTCTTATCGCTTACAGTCATCATGCATGCCGCACAGAATGCGACGCCATGACGGAGCATTACTGGCGCCTGCGTGACTATGCGCTGCATCACCCGGAATGCAGCGCCATCATGCGCATTATCGACTGAGCGTTCCGCCATGCCGTATGAACTGTCTCACCTTAATAACCTGTGGGATGCGCTGGGGAAAACAACGGTCGGGGATGAGGACGGTGACCTTGTGACCGACGAACCCTTCCTGCATTTCCCGACAGGTACCCCTCTCTTCCATATCTGGTCATGGTTTGAATCCCTGCACGACGGGTTCGTCGTTGCCGTGAAACTGTACAACACATCTGCGCCCGACGCGTCAACCGACAGGAAAAGCAAATGAATACCACCACGTGTCCCCCCGACAGCGGGGAAATATCTCCCACCGCACAGCGCACCATCAGACGCGCACTGACCCTGCTGGAACGCCAGTTACGCGAACCCGGCGAGGCATTCACCTCCTGCCAGGCGGTCCGTGACTGGCTCCGTCTGCAGCTCACCACGCTGGAGCGTGAAGTCTTCATGGCGCTCTTCCTTGATAACCAGCATCGTCTTATTGCTCATGAAACGCTCTTCACCGGCACCATCAACCATACGCAGGTACATCCCCGTGAAGTGATAAAGGCAGCACTGAAACACAATGCGGCTGCCATCGTACTTTCACACAATCATCCTTCAGGTTATGCGGAACCCGGCCATGCCGACCGACTGCTCACTGACCATCTGAAACAGGCACTTAAACTCGTGGATATCTGCCTGCTGGACCATCTGGTCGTGGGAGGCATGGACATCGTCTCGTTTGCCGAGCGTGGCTGGCTTTAGGGAGAGAATTACGATGAAAATCATCAGCAAACGTCAGGCAATGGCGATATACCGCCAGCATTCTGAGTCCCGGCTGTTTCGTTTCTGTACCGGGAAATATAAGTGGTCCGGCAGTATCTGCCATTACCACGGCAGGGAAGTGCAGGATATCCGGGGTGTGCTGGCCGTGTTTGCTGAACGCCGACAGGACCGCAATGGTCCGTATGTGATCCTGCGCAGCGTCATCCTGAACTGACTTACCGTTAAGGAGTACTTACATGCAGAAAGCAACCCGTGTAATCAACCATAACATCACGGAACCCTGGTGGGGCCTCAGACGCAACATCACGCCGTGTTTTGGTGCACGGCTGGTACAGGAGGGTAACCACCTGCATTACCTTGCTGACCGCGCCAGCATTGCCGGGACATTTAATGACGCAGATTTACGCCATCTGGACCAGGTATTTCCGGTACTGATGAAGCAGATGGAGCTTATGCTGGCCAGCAGCGAACTCACGCCCCGCATTCAGCGCTGCATCACGCTCCACGTAAAAGGGCTGATATGTGAGGCCGATACACTCGGCTCCTGCGGTTATTTGTACATCGTAATTTATCCGGCGTCTGCAACAACCGAATAAACCCCGGACGCTTTTCCTTAGTCAAACTAGCCAACAAAGAGCGCAAACCATGCAAATACATTCCCTGTCCCTTCAAAGGGCGGCATCGTCACGTCTGTCGTCAGTCGAAATCTGGCGAAAATTACTGAAGTATCTGCTGAAACAACACTACGGTCTGATGCTGAACGACACACCGTTTGGCAACGACGAAGTGATCCAGAAGCACATTGATGCGGGAATCTCACTGTGTGACGCGGTGAATTTTATCGTGGAAAAGTACGACCTGGTGCGTACTGACCGTCACGGCTTCAGCGTGAAAGAGCAGTCTCCGTTTATCGGTAGCATTGATATGCTCCGCGCCCGGAAGGCTACCGGACTGATGACCCGCAAGGGATATAAAACCGTTACTGACATCACAGGTGGCAAATTCAGCGGAGGGAAATAATGACGTTAGCCCTGATCGTTAACGACGGCACCGTCAACGATCAGTCCCTCAGGCGCCAGTACAACGACTGGCGCTTTTATCAGATCTCCATCAGCTGATACAGATGTTCGCTCAGACAGCGCGTATGGCGGTAACACCTTAACGGAGATATCCGTCTGAGGTAGAAGAGGGTGTGGCAGGACGCCGCCAGAACATCAGGGGCCGTATCGTCTGTCAGGATGGGGCTTAATTCCGGGGCGTTCAGTAAAATGAAACATTTCTCCGGTAGCATGCCGTCGGCATTTCCTTTCGGAAAATAACCGCCCAGATACAGTAACACGGCCAGCAGGCGAAACTGTCGGGTGAGTACCGTTTCAGTGTCCCGGTAATGTGCGGCTATCCACAGGCATTCCCGCAGCATAAACCGTCGGGTCCGTCGGGTGAGGTCACCGCCTTTATCATACCAGTGTTCGACGATATCCCTTGCGGAGCGAATGGAGTCATCACCCGTTGTCGCAGTTTGCCACGACCGCGCCAGAAGCGTTGCGATATCCATGGATTAACGCCGCACCTGCGAAACGGCTGCGGGAGTATTGCGGACACCAGGCAGATAAATATTGCGGACCAGCTTCAGGAGGAAAAAGACATCGCTCAGGTTGCTCACGCCGGATACCAGATGGCGAAAGGCTATCCGCGCACGAAAACGCGCCCGGACCGCCAGCCGGTCATTCACCCTGCGCCGGTACAGGCCCAGAAAATGGCGGCTTTCCACCAGCGCATGCCTGACCAGCGCTCGTCTGACAGATCGGTACTGCGTCTGTGTACTGAGTGCCTGAATATCTGCAATCACGTCGCAATAGCTGAACGCGCGGATATCGTAATAATCCGGGCGGTGGGTAATTGACGCCGGGTTATTCACCCACAGGTAATCCTGTCTGTCAGAGAAATAAAATCGGCCATCTGCGGCGGCAAGCTGTATCGTCCAGAGAATGTCCCTGTGGCTTTTCCCTTCCTGGAATCGCAGGTCATGCTCGCGAATATACGCTGAACGGATTATCTGCAGCCACAGATAATGCGGCCATTCCCTCTGACTGACGCAATGGTGTATCCACTGCTGACCCGTCAGCGTCTGACCGTAAGGCTGTCTGCGGTGAACGGTATGCCGCAGATGTCCGGCGCTGTCTGTATGCCGGGCATTGAAAAGCACGACATCGGCCTGTGCTTCGCGGGCTGTGCGCAGCCGCTCCTGCAGAAAATCTGCCGCAACCCGGTCATCCGCATCCAGGAACACCACCCATTCACCACGGTGAATCGCCAGTGCAGCATTACGGGCAGCATACACACCCTGATTTTCCTGACAAATGAGAATTAGTCGTTCATCTGTAATGGCGCTGAGTACCGTCCATGTTTCGTCGGTTGAGCCATCATCCACAACAATGATTTCAGTACTGAGCGTTGTTTCGCCAAGCAGTGTATGGACCAGAACCCCGATGCTGTCTGCCGCATTGAAGGCAGGAATGATGACGCTGATATCGATGTTGATTTTCATTGTACTAAGGGAATGTAAACAGAGGGAAGGTTCAGAGTTGTCACCCCATCAGGGGCAATAACCTGCCGGGTAAGAAACATTATCAGGAAGAGCGTTCAGGTGATTTTTGTACAGGTGTGGATACCACTCGTTTTTCTCTGATTTCCTGGTTAACCACCATCAGACAGTCATCGCAGAATTCTTTATCCAGCCCGAAAATCCGGTCCAGAACGCCTCTTTTCTTGTTACATCTAGCACATCTTTTCATTCCATCACCTGCTGTCGCATTCCCATGCCGTGCCCACAGGACAAAAGAAGGCTGCCCGCCAGAAGACAGGAAATAAATTAATAAACAATACGTTAAATGAGTTTTTGGAAATCTAGCACAGGTACTACCGGGCCGGATAATTCATTTTGCAGATCAATTTTTACCAATCGATCGGTTTAATCGATCATCTTTTTCACTCTGCGTTACACGCCACTTGCATTCCTGTTCTCTTTACAGGTGCGATCAGTTTTTTGAACTACTGGAAAGGATGCACTACCAATTGGATAGTCAAACCATTCCCGATAACTGACATTATGTGGAATTGAAAATCCACAAAAACTATTAACGCCTTGAATGGCAGATATGAGCGAGGAACGGACCTTAGTGTTTCAAATATTAGGACTTGCGGTTGCACAGTGGTAAGGCCTGTAGTCAGGTGCTTACAGGCGCGCCGCATTTGGTAGTGTGGTTTACAGCACCATTTTCAGGGCTGATATTAGGAAACCGACCGGTTCATTTGGTGGAATATCCTGGAGAGCGGCCCGCATGCGTCTGCGCCCTCAGCTCTTAGGCTGCGTGAACGTTTATTGCTTCAAGAGGGAATGGAGGAAACATGGGGGTTAAATTTCGCACCTGATGATGTGTGTCATACCTGCTATAGCCCTGTTTGTACTAATGTAATATTGACTCTTTATCGTACGAGTGGTAATGATTTGTTACATTCATAATTTAACAGGCAGTTTATGACTCTTCTGGTGACGGCTGAATGTGTTGACGATCTGTTAAAAGATGTCCATCAGGCGATCCTGACTGACGGACTCTGGAATACTCCCACTAAAGGAGCAAATATTGAGATTCTGGGAGCCTACCTGATTCTCACGGATCCTCGCCGCAGAATAAGCAGGACAGAATCCCGCGGTAAAATTATCAGCTGTCTGGGGGAATTGCTGTGGTACCTCTCAGCACGGAACGATCTCGATTTCATCCAGCACTTCATACCTCGCTACGTAAAATACGCTGAATCCGACGGCAGAATACATGGGGGATATGGTCCGAGATTATTTAGTATGCACGGGCTGTATAATCAGCTGGAAAATGTCATCAGTCTGCTGCAGGAGAAAAGAACCACTCGACGCGCACTGATACAACTGTTTGATGCCTCAGATCTGGTTACGGATAATCCAGAACAGACAGAATATGCCGATATTCCGTGCACGATATCGTTGCAATTTATTGTCAGACAAGACGCACTGCATCTTTTTGTCTGTATGCGCTCTAACGATGCCTTTATGGGCTTACCCCATGATGTGTTTGCCTTCACGATGTTACAGGAACTGGTCGCCCGCCTCACCGGGTGCAAACTGGGGCATTATCATCACTTCGTCTCAAGCCTCCATATCTATAAAGAACATTTTGAACAAGTAAAAGCGCTACAGCAAGAAGGCTTTATGAGTACCTTGCCGGTGATGGGTGATATGCCTGAAATTCAATCCTTAAAGGACATTACAGTCATCCTTGAAGCAGAAAAGGCTCTGCGGGAGAACAAGGAATTTGATATCGATACCATGCCCCTAAGTAACTACTGGAAGGATTTGCTGCGCGTGATAAAGACCCATTTTTTGTTGCGTTCACATACGTCGGCACACGATGAGCTGGCCCGCCGGGAGCTGACTGCACTGAATAATCAGGAATACCGATTTATTTTTGACGGGAAAATATAATGAACAGACACAGTCAGGCCAGCCAGTTGGTCGCCGCTCTTCAAAACTTCAGTCGCGATGAACATCCCCTGAACGGACTAAGTTCTCCGGCTCACTATAATGTATTAGCCTTTCAGATTATCGACAGTATTCGCCGCATTCGCTATATGGCAACTCTGACATCACGAACCGATTATATGGATCCGCTAAGAAAAGAGCCAAACTCAGATTTATTTGATCCTCTTCGTGCTGCGTGTTTGCATCTGCGTGACAACAACTATGACGAAGCCTGCTGGCTGGTTTTCCTAGCCACGCATTTTGGCCGGAGTAATAAAACTGGCTGGGTTTTGTGCCGCGATATTTACAGTGGACTGGGTACCCAGACGTGGACATGGGATGCCATAACGGATGACTTTGATGCTTTTGAACATTGGTTTGCCAGCGTTTCTGATGAGCTGACTCTACACAGCAGTCTCAGGCAGTATGGTAACCACTGTTACCAACGGTGCAAAACTGATCCACCCCAGCGGTTGAAAATTGATCCAGGGGTTAATCTGCTCCTCTGAATACAGGGGAGCTTATGATCACTTTTGAGATTCGTATGGAAATTAAAGTCCTGCATAAGCGGGGAATGAGCATCCGGGCCATCGCCAGGGAACTGGGTATTTCGCGCAATACTGTCCGCAGCCACCTGAAAGCCAAATCTGAAAAGCCGCAGTATTCACCACGCCCGGCATCATCATCACTGCTCGATGAATACCGTGATTACATCTCTAAACGGATCAGCGATGCACATCCCTACAAAATCCCTGCGACCGTTATTGCCAGGGAAATCATGGAGCTGGGCTATCGTGGAGGGCTGACTATCCTGAGAGAGTTCATCCGTTCGCAGGCCCTCCCTGCACAGGCCGAACCGGTCGTTCGCTTCGAAACCGAGCCCGGACGGCAGATGCAGGTTGACTGGGGGACCATGCGAAACGGCAAGTGCCCTTTGCACGTGTTCGTTGCTGTTCTGGGGTACAGCAGAATGCTTTACCTCGAGTTCACCGACAACATGCGCTACGACACGCTGGAAGCCTGTCACCGCAATGCGTTCAGCTTCTTCGGTGGCGTACCGCGGGAAGTCCTGTACGACAATATGAAAACGGTGGTGCTCCAGCGTGATGCTTACCAGACCGGGCAGCACCGGTTCCATCCTTCCCTGTGGCAGTTCGGTAAAGAGATGGGCTTCTCTCCTCGCCTCTGCCGTCCCTTCAGGGCGCAGACTAAAGGCAAGGTGGAGCGGATGGTGCAGTACACCCGAAACAGCTTCTATATCCCGTTAATGACGCGCCTGCGTCCGATGGGGATCACCGTCGATGTTGAAACCGCAAACCGTTACGGCCTGCGCTGGCTGTACGATGTGGCCAATCAACGTAAGCATGAAACTATCCAGACCCGCCCATGCGATCGCTGGGTTAAGGAACAGCAATCCATGCTGGCACTACCTCCGGAGAAAAAACAGTATGACGTGCAGGTTGATGAAAGCCTGGTGACCTTCGACAGGCAGCCGTTGCATCATCCGCTCTCCATCTATGACACGTTCTGCAGAGGAGCCGCATGATGGTCGAGCTGCAACATCAACGGCTGATGGTGCTTGCCGAACAGCTGCAACTGGACAGTCTTATCGGCGCAGCACCGGCGCTGTCACAACAGGCGGTGGAGCAGGAATGGAGCTACATGGACTTCCTGGAGCACCTGTTACATGAGGAGAAACTGGCCCGGCATCAGCGTAAACAGGCGATGTACACGCGGATGGCAGCCTTCCCGGCGGTAAAGACGTTCGAGGAGTACGACTTCACCTTCGCCACCGGCGCTCCTCAGAAGCAAATCCAGTCGCTGCGATCTCTGAGCTTCATCGAGCGTAACGAAAATATCGTACTGCTGGGGCCATCGGGCGTGGGGAAAACGCATCTGGCGATAGCGATGGGATACGAAGCGGTCCGGGCGGGTATCAAGGTTCGCTTCACAACAGCAGCGGACCTGCTGCTACAGCTGTCCACTTCACAGCGCCAGGGCCGTTACAAAACGACACTCAATCGCGGTGTCATGGCCCCGAAGCTACTTATCATCGATGAAATAGGTTATCTGCCGTTCAGTCAGGAGGAGGCCAAGCTGTTCTTCCAGGTCATCGCCAAACGTTACGAGAAGAGCGCGATGATCCTGACCTCCAACCTGCCGTTCGGACAGTGGGATCAGACGTTCGCCGGGGATGCAGCCCTGACATCGGCGATGCTTGACCGTATCTTACATCACTCACATGTAGTCCAGATAAAAGGAGAGAGCTATCGACTGAAGCAGAAACGAAAGGCCGGGGTTATAGCGGAAGCTAATCCTGAGTAAACAAGGTGGATCAATATTAGACCGTTGGTGGTGACGGTAAGTGGATCACTTTTTACCCGTTGTTGACAACCACCGCAAATATGAAACGAAAAAATATCATTCACGTCGTTCTATACCTATCGTTTTTCGTTCTTATCTCGGATTCATCGGTGCGACATACAGCCACGAGGCCCGGTTTGCAGAAGCAAGGAGTCTCGCGGCTACACCTGCTACTCTTTTCGAATTGCTATATTCAGGCCTGAATGCGGTGGTTTCATTCGGACGAACCGCCCGATTTGATTATCTGACTATGCTAAGAAAAACCGGGCTCATCGAGGCAGAACCGGGGCATGCTTTTTTGAAGGGAGCTACCGGCCCTCTCCAGGGAAGTCGGCTACTGTTCAGTAACAGCCGGAGCGCCGGTGACAGACTAGAGACTCTGAATGATAAACTGGCAGAGCTTGCCGAAATTATCCCTGCACCTTATCTCAGGATGCAGGTCATTGAAGACGCACTGTGTAACTGGCAGAAGTCACCTGATCGCTACGTCTATTTTGGCGGATGAACTTATACAATATCTTCTTTACTGAATCTCACCTTAAGCCGGTTAAGGTGAGAAAAAGGAATGTTGCCCTCATGTTGTAAGTACCCGAGTACAATCCCTTTTGATACACCCATTTTCCTTGCTGTGCGGACGATGTCCCTCCAGTGGCGAACACCATAGCTCCTGAGTTGCTGCCTGTATTCTTCCGGAATGAGGACGTCTACCGCAAACGTATCGGCTTCTTTTTCCTCTTCTGTCGTCAGGCCTTCTTTACCTTCCGCACGGACCCGCACTGCCTCATGCAGAATGAGATGCCCGATCTCATGAAACAACGTAAACCAGAAATGGTCATCGGTGAGATAGCGGAAACTCATGACAAGCGTGGCGCGGTCTGGAGTGAAAAAGCAGGTGGCACCACTGGCCCGACATCCCCTGGGCGTTGGCAGCACGATTAGCGAAACCCCAGCAGTCGCGAGAAGCCGGCGAATATGGGGGATAAAAATACCCATATCAGGTTCGTTTGTTGCTCTCCGAAGTTCCGGCAAAAGCGCCTGCAGCGCCTTTTTATTCCATTCTGCGCAGACCTGTTTTGCACTCAGCTGTTCTGCCCGGGTCAGCCATACCAGATCGGCGACAGGCTCAGTCGTCAGATTCAGTGATTTACGAAAGGCGACCAGTGGAGCATCAGAATGTATTTTGTGAAAAAACTCACTCACGGAGTGTATACCGAAGAACGACAGACAGTGCTGGAATTTACTTTCCCGCGTTGTGGTTTTCGGGATCCAGCCAAACTCCATCATATCTCGTACGGGCAATGATTCCAGCCAGTCGCTGTTCACTTTCTGGATATGTTCTATTTGCTGGCGATAAGCATCTTCGCGCCTAATCCAGAAATCCGTCGATACGCTGAACAGATCTTCGAGTTTGTCGGCCAGGGACGGATTCAGTCGGAGTTTCCCTTCAAGAAGTTGCTGACCCCGATCAAGGGACAAACCTATCTTCTTACTCAGCTCC
This sequence comes from Enterobacter hormaechei, assembly GCA_041890495.1. Classification (GTDB taxonomy): domain Bacteria; phylum Pseudomonadota; class Gammaproteobacteria; order Enterobacterales; family Enterobacteriaceae; genus Escherichia; species Escherichia boydii. Next base: position 4,838,475 of record CP169086.1, on the reverse strand, counting down.
TCATCAGAAATCCCGTGTTCATCCATCAGATCTATAATCGTATCACCGGGTGGAGATACCCAGTCAGGCTGGAAGTCCTGCGTTACCATCATTTCACATCACCTATGAACACTAACCGTATCCGGCTGACCTGGGACCAGTCAATCGTATTGTCCTGATTTTTGGGCTGAACCGTATTCCCACAAACAAATCCCATTTTTTTATCACCGAAAAGGGTAATTGTAATACACTCTTCCCCTTCCTCAAAGCATACCTCCGGCGAACCGACGGGCAACGCTAATATGTTGTCCGCCACGGCGATATCGGAAAGGCGTGCGCGTAGCTTGGATGCCAGTTTTTCACCAAGGTTCTCATTTGCATTGTGCATACTCTCACAAAGAGCTCTTAACTTTTTGCTTTGAAAGGTAATGAACAAGGTTATCCACTTTTAATTTTTCTCATTGCTACGTTTATAGCAAACTTACCGTTCAATCACAAAATGCGATGCGCCATCGCAATGGACTCAGCATATATTTAATGTTAATGATAGCGCTTAAAATGACGGATACGTAGCGGGAATCATGAAAGATAAACATCAAGAAACCGAAGCACTGAAAGATGTGTTAGCTGAAATGCAACGGCAGGATGACAAATGGGGAGCAGACCGCAATCTGGATCCTTTCATCTGGGGTGCCATCCTTGGGGAGGAAGTGGGAGAGTTTCATCAGGCCGTTCTCCATGACCGTTTTGGGGGAAAAGCAGCCGGTACCAGCAGAGAAGAAGCGGTGCAGATTGCTGCGGTCGCGCTGCAAATCATTGAATATTACGATCGCGTAAAAACCCGCTGATCACCGACCATTGTCCTCTTGGCATCGCCTCGTATTTTTTCTGCGCTCCTTGACCTCGAGGAATGAGTGTCATCTTCTTAAGACGAGTCTGGACGTCATGCTTGAACCACAGGACGCTGCCCTGTGCCAGAACAGTCGCGCCTAAAGCCAGCATGCCATCATATGGACCGCAAGCCTTTACTGAAGATGGCGCTCCGGCCCCCAGAAAGACTTTCTGGTTTTCGGTCATTCGGTCCTAGGCATTCTCAATTCTCTGCAGACACTCATTGCACAAATCAGTCCAGGCTTCTGCGGAGCCCATCCTGTTGATCAGGGCGTAACTGTCGATCATAACCAGGTCATTGATTTTTTTTTCGAAGAAGGGCCTCCTCGTGCAAGGGCAGTGAGCAATATCCATTGCGATCTCACCTCATCTATAAAGTTTTCAAGGCCACTTATCATCGCATCAAATGACTGCTTCCTAGGTGGTCAGTTAAGGCAACCAACTTAGTGGCACGACGTAGGCCGCAATGGCCGTCACAACCATTACTCCGTCCAGCAGCGTGCCCAACGCTATGTAAGAGGAGTACGAATGCGTCTCACAAACCACTGGATTATCCACGATAAGATCTCAATTGACACGGTAGCTCAACGACTCGGCTATGCCTCACAGGCAGGGTTTAGAAGAGCTTTAAGCGCATCAATGGATATCCACCGGGCGCTATGAGGCAACGTTCAGCGAGAAGCATTAATAAAGTAAATGATTGAACGTTATATCTATCATTTTCTGGATTCGCTGCAGGGGGGCCGCGCATACCCTGAATCACTTAAAAGTGTAACTCTCAGGGTTCGAACGACTATATCTGGCACATAGCGGCCAGAGTTGGGGTGGGCTGGTCCGCTCTAAGCGAGGAGAGGAAATCACAGTCGTTGTCACAATAGATGAGGGTCAACTTAAGTTGTGTTCTGTTACTCAATGGTGAGCAGGTCAAGTCTGTTTTTCAGTGTGACGACTCAACTAGATATCACCACACACAGTCGCAATCTCGTATTCTTTTCTCATCAAAGGGAGAAAAAACTTTTAGGCACCCAAATAGGCACCTAAGAAAAGTTGAACTAGCAGTTATTCAATTAAATTCAATTTATTACACAACCAATTCAGACTCCGCCAGCCCAAAATTCTCCATCGGTGATTACCAGAGTCATCCGATGAAGTCCTAAGAGCCCTCACGGCGCAAGCCCTGCGGGCTTTTTTGTACCCTCAACATGTCCCGCGAAATCCATAAAATTTCCCGGCGACACAGAAACATCACGCAATTAAAGATTATTTCTCTCATGCTCAATGAGCCATTCTTTGCGTGAAATCCCCCCTCCGTAACCTGTCATCGCGCCATCTTTTCCAATTATCCTGTGACAGGGGATCACAATCGCAATCCGGTTGGCACCGTTAGCTGCAGCGACGGCGCGCACAGCATTGGGCTTATTAAGCCGTAGTGAAATGGCCTGATAGTGTGAGGTCTGTCCATAGGGAACAGCACGCAACGCATGCCAGACGGATTGTTGAAAATCACTGCCCGGAGCATCTAAAGCGAGATCAAACTGTCGGCGCGTTCCGGCAAAATACTCGCCGATCTCTTTTACCGTCTGCCGGGTATGGCTGTTTTCTCCGGTGACGATTCTGGCGTTAAATAAACGCTGGATATCGCGAAATTCTGTTTCTAACATCCGGCGATCGGTAAACTCCAGCAGACAGACTCCCCGCTCTGTCGCGCAGACAAACATCGGTCCAAGCGTCGTGGTAAACCGGTGAATGACTATCACCTGGGTTGCCTGAGTCGGCGCTGCGCCAGTAAGACGCTTGTAGGTATAACCAAACCCGCTCAGGGATTCATAGCCATTGTCCAGCGCAACGTCAGTCGCCGCGCGCCCACTTTTCAGCTCCTGCAGGGCAACGTTCACCCGCTGCATTCGCTGGAAAGCCTGAAAAGTGATGCCGTGATGTTGCAGGAACCAGCGTCTTACCCGCTCCGGGCTGATGCCATGCTGACGAAGCTCCGCGTCTGCTACACGGGATTTGATATCGCGCCTGACAAGCGCAAGCGCCTGCTCAACGAATACTGGCGCGCTGTGCGCATTTTCAGCGGGCCTGCAGACCTTACAGGGACGAAAGCCGTTCGCCAGGGCAGATTTGGTATCTTTATAAAATTCGACATTTTCGCGTTTGGGCTTTCGCGCCCGGCATACCGAAATGCAAAATACGCCAGTGGTTTTGACGCCAACAAAAAACACGCCAGTATATTCTGAAGCACGTTCAAGTAATGCCTGATACCAGATATCACACAGATTCTTATCGGTTATTTTCATCACCAAAAAGTCCTTCAAACGTCTGACGAGAAAGGATCGCATGCATGACATCAGTCAGCGTTGACTGAATAGATGAATGAACAAAATTGCCCATTGAAATGCGCCTTACCCCGGCCCGTTTCAGCCTGTCGAATGACGGAAGATCGGGCATACACATGACATTCAGGGGCAACCCCGTTGCCTCTGCAATGAGGCTGATGTCTTTCTCTGACGTCAGGCAGGGAACAAAAAGGCCGTCAGCACCTGCGGCTTTATAGCGTTGACCCCGTAATATCGTCTCCTGCAACGCGGCTTCATGCCCGAGCAGGTAAGTGTCAGTCCGGATGTTCAGAAACAGGCTGTAATTTTCGCTTCTCAGCGTATCGCATACTGTTCTCAGGTTACGGGAAAAATCAAAGGCATCGTCAAGCTGACGAACCCCGTTTATGACTCGGCTGTCTTCGAGATTAACGCCTGCGACGCCTGTCTGAGCAAGGCGCCGCAGATTGCCTGCTATCTCTTCGGCTGAATCACCATACCCTGCTTCCATGTCAACGCTCAATGGCAGGCTGCTGGCAGCCCGGATCCGGGTGACCATATAAAACAACTCATCAAACGGCATTCCCTGCCCGTCGTCATATCCCAGTGTGGACGCTATAGCTGCACTGGACGTTCCCAGAACCTGGTAGCCTGCTTTTTGCGCTGCGACAGCACTGGCGGCATCCCAGACGTTGGCGATAAGAAGAGGCTCATGCTGATAGTGGCGTTCTGCAAAGTTCATATTCATATCCTCTCGATAGATTGAAAATGAATCTAAGCACTCAGGAAGAACCTCACAACCGAAATTCAGACGACCATTTTTTAGCAAACGTCGACTGAACATGGGGGCGGAACAGACTAAACCTTCTAAGGTCGGGTTCTGGCTTCGAGCATGGCAATAACCGCCCAACGAGCCGCATCGTCTGCGATATTTTCCGGCAGCGCATCAGCCCGCAGCGTGATATAAGCATCAACAGCTTTTCTGATGGCCATGCTGACGGAATCACGATCGTGCGTTGCCAGCGTGGAAGTCAGCAGGGCATCAGGATCAATGCTGAGGAATTCGATGCGGCGAACCCCGCGTTGCGGTAGATTTGCTCGACGGTATAGCATCGGCCCCAGCACTTGCTCCCGAAAGAATGCCAGCATGCCTATCGCTTCAAAGAGTTCTCCCCTTTCCAGTTTCACGACCGCGTAATGAAGCCAGATCCAGGCTCGGGACTCAAACCACTCCGGCGTCATGTTGGGCCAGTGAGCGCTAAATTTTGCCAGCTGGCGCTCCAGAGCCAGGTTATCACGGGTAAATAACACCACTGGTTCCTCAACGCGTTGAGTGAGCATTTCGAGGGTGACAAATTTCAGATCGACATGAAGGAGTTCGGGGCCATACAGGCAGATAAGCAGACGAGGCTCTCCCACATGTTCCCCGGTGAAAGCATGGAGCAGGTGACCCAGAGTTCCGGCGAACACAATACGCTGAGCCATGATGTCGTCATAATAGAGAGGGTCTACCACAACAACAAAATCGAGATCGGAGTATTTATCGAACCCGCCATGAACAAGCGAGCCGCCAGCGAGAAGGGAGTGAATCCGCGAATCAGCCTGAAATTTAAGCTTGAGTTGCTCTGCAAAACTTCTGTGTAAATCGGGTAACGTACTAAGCATACTTTTTCCTGTTCACAAAAAAGACAAAGCATTACAGGGTATCGCGCAGTGAACAGGCAGGCCAGATATTTTTTGCAGGAACAATAATGTCCTGAGAGGGTTCTCCCGATGCGTTATTTTGCCCTGTAAATTCGGAGACATTTCTGACCACCGTCGATTACTCGGATATCTGACTAACATATTCGTACCAGTAAAGGCTAACAAAGCAGTCCTTATGAGATTATGACACGCCCTCTGCGTAGCCCTTGCTCTGCAAGAACATATGCAAACGAGTAAACGTTGTTATATGCTTTTGGCCGGTGCTGGCATAACGCGTTCATGAGGATATATATGGACATCTCACTGCTTACAGGACAACAGACAAATGCATGGTCAGCGACCATGATTAATCTGGAAGCACGTAAACTCATTAATACTGCAAATAGGGTAGCTGCTGACCATCTCAAAGATGGGCTCACCAGAATTCAGTTTATGGAAGACATTAAGTCTTTTATCACTGAGCAATTTTCTCTTGCCCGCAGAGCGAAATCCGACGAAGAAGGGATTTCCTATATAAAAAATCTCAGGGCAGAGAACGAAAATCTTCTTGAACAAGATCGCCTGCTCAGAACGAAAGCTGCGCAGCTTTATGCAAGGGTTGAGTTCATTAAGGAAAACAATAAAGTTATTGGCTATGTCATTTCCGCTGTACAGGTTGTTTTTGCTGGGTTACAAGCCGCAGGTGGATTACTCCTTGCGAGCTCGATGACGCCTGTCGGTGTGTTTTTAGGTGCCACACTGGTGATTGATGCGGCTAATACCGTATCCAGAGAAGTGAATAATCAATTACTGAATAAACCTGATTCGCAGGGATTTATTGCTGACACAGCAATATCGGTTGCAGAGTTTATGGGATTTCGCGGTGAGACTGGTCTGGCTGCGTATAAAACGGTAAGCCTTGCTGCAAATGCGTACAGCGTATTCGGCTTACTTCGCAAACCGGGTTCCTGGCGTCTTTTTTATTTTATGCGCTCAGATTTTTACAGAAAAATGGACTCTATGAGTCGGCCAAAACTCACCATGAAAATCATCGGATATGGCATAAACGCAAAAATTGTTTTTGACTTGCTGTCTATTGATAATAATCCTGCTTAAAACGCCAGGCTTTATACGTTAATTTGAGGGGAGTCATCCAACAGAAGATACCAAAGATAAACACTACAGCAATGCCTGATGAGATGATATTTTCTCGGGAAGCAAAGCATACCGCCAGGATGAACAGAACCGTAAGTACGACGGAAAGAATGATTGTCCCTTTAAACCGATTTGAAAGCGCAGGAAGCAAAATATCCAGCGTCGAATGCTGAGTATCCACATAACGTTTAAGCTTTTGCAGATCTTCTTTTGTGAAACCCGACCTAAGCAACGCTTCTTCTGTTATCGCCATGACATTCCTCTCCTTTTAATCAGAGCCAGTATACCGTGATCTTTGCAAAAAAAAACCGACCAACGGGCCAGTAGTTGATATTGTTAACCCCCTGACATTGACAAATATCAACACCCTCTCACTCCCTCCTGTGCAAAATTACCCACACAACCCAGCGCTACGGAATAGCCGCTCAACCCGAAAGGAATCCCATCATGTACAGACCCATAACCGTCATAATATTCATTCTCCTGACCCTCGCCGCCCTCGCGGAAATAGGCTTTTTATCCTTTGGATAATCCTCAGGCGAAGTACCTCACATGAGGGCTCATTGATCTCATTACAGTTTTTTCCTAAAGCCATCCCGCTTCGCCTGTGCCATGCTGAATCACGCTCATAACCGAAACGTTAAATGAGGATATTATGAAAAAAACAATTATCGCATTATCTGCCGTTCTGCTGGCTTCCCCAGTATTTGCTGCGACCACACATGCAACTGACGATACCGTCGCTGCGGCGAACGCAAACGCCAACGAGGCGAAGCAAAAACTGCACGAAGAGCAGAACAAAGGTGAAGAGCTGAAGCTGAAACAGAAGCATGCAGCGGAAGGCAAGAGCGAGAGCCTGGGCAGCAAGGTCAGCGAAGATTCCCAGAAAGCCTGGCATAAAACCAAAGAAGGCACCGAGAAAGGGTGGGATGCCACCAAAGAAGGCGCTGAGAAAGGCTGGAACAAAACCAAAGAAGGTGCCAGCGAGCTGGAAAAGAAAGTCACTGAGTAAGTATTTATACTCACAAAAAGGTCGCGCTTGCGGCCTTTTTTATTTCTTCGAATATAATTAGCACCTCGGGCGTTTACGCAGTGCGCACTTATCGGAGAAACCACGATGTATCGCCTTTTGGCCTTTCTGACCGTTCTGCTGTTATGCCCTTCCCTGCATGCCGCCCCAAAAAGCTACCTTATCGACACCGATAACACCGCCATTCGGCTCTCGTGGCATGCCTTCGGCGGCATCCTCTCCTGGGCGACGTTCAGCGGCGTGACGGGCGCCGTGACCCTCAACCCGGAAAACGACGTCGACGACCATATTCACGTCACCATTCCCGTAGCGACTCTCGTCGCCTCAAACAAGCTGCTTACCCTGCAGCTGAAAAGCGACATGTTTTTTGATGCGGAGCACTACCCGACCATTGAGTTCATCAGCTCTCGCGTGGTCGCCCAGGGCGACGGGCGGTTCAGGGTGTTCGGCACGCTGACCGTGCGCAACATCGCCCGCCCGGTGATCCTGGAGGCCGTGGTGAAAGACCCGCACGCGCAGTCCCTCACGCTGGATGCCACCACGGCGATCTCGCGCGCGTCCTACGGGATGGATAAGTTTGCGCTGGTGGTGGACGATCGTATTGCCATCGCCATTGCGATTAAGACAAACGACGTGCCGTCATCCTGAGATAAGGCGCCGCAGCTGCTCCGCGTTTTCCCTCAGGTGAGACGACGGGTTGCGGCCAATAAGAACAAACTGGAAGCCCGCCTCCTGCCACCACGCCAGGTTCATGCCGTGCCGCTGCTCCTGGCGAAGAGAGGCCGTCGTCTTCTCATCCAGAGGAGAGATACAGAGCGCCATCGGGCCGTAGTCGGCGTTGATCCAGGCAATCTGCGCGATAGAGGTGGTTTCATAGCGCAGCATTCGCACCATTTTCAGCTCTGCCCCCTGCAGGACAAGCTGCGACATGTGCAGCTTCATGCCGATATCCTGCGCGGCCCGCTCCAGCCCGCGCTGCAGTACCGGCGTTGCGCTGTCCATATCCAGCAGCGTCTCGACGCTGTACAGGGACATATATTGCGCTTCGAGGTCGCGAATATGGGCATTCTCATCCGCTGGAGCGGAAGCGGGCCGCAGCAGGTAGCCCAGCCCGGAGCCGACCATCAAAAAACTGACCGACGCGGCAATCAGCACCCGCCTGCTGACGCCAGACGGCGTGGAAGACTTTGGTTCGGGAATCGCGGCCAGACGCGCGTGCATCGTCTCCAGAGGAGCGTCATCCAGCAGAGAGGCAAACGCCCCGGCGAAATCCTGGCTGCTTTTCATCAGTTCGGCGGCTCGCCCGGAGAGGCGTTCGTCACTTGTCATCTGTTCTTCAAATTGCTGCGCGTCGGCGCGGCACATCTCGCCATCTATCCAGGCCACGATGGCGTCGTCGTTATAGGGCGGTGTAAAACGGTGCGCGTTCAAGAGCGTTTCTCCTTTACCGGAGGCAGTATGTCAGCGGATCTGGCAAGCCGAGCCCGCGCCGTCGCCAGCCGGCTCATCACGGTACCGATCGGCACCGCCAGGGTCTCCGCCGCCTCCTGGTAGGTAAAGCCTTCGACATAAACCAAAAATACCGCATTGCGCTGGGCTTCAGGCAGCGCGTTAACGCGCTGCATCACCTTCAGGTAATGCAGGCGCGTCTCATTCTGTTCGCGAGTGTCCGGTGCCAGCAGCTCGTCGCTGGCAACAAATCCCTGCCCCTGTCGAACGTGTCGTGCCCGAAGCTCAGAGATCCAGATGGAGTGCAGGATCGCGAACAGCCACCTGTCGATGCGCGTACCCGGCGTATACTGGCTGCTTCTTTCAAGCGCGCGCACGCAGGTGGACTGAACCAGCTCTTCGGCGATATCTCTGTTTCGCGACAACACCAGCCCGTAGCGCCAGAGGCGCGGCAGGTGCGCGGCGAGCTGTTGACGAACCTCACGGGTTGCGATGGGGTTTCCCTCCACGAGAAAATCAGGATTCCGGATGTCCGTTGATGGCCGCCTGCAGGTCACGGTACTCCTCGCAGGACTGGCCACAAATACCGGCAATCACCTTCAACTGTTCTTTCGCGAGGTCCGGACTTCCTTTCACCATCCACGCTTCACCGAGATACTCCCGGGCTTTGGCATAATCCGGGGCGATCGCCAGCGCGCGCTGGTAGTAACCAATCCCTTCGTCCGTGCGGCCCAGTTTGCGCGTGGCGAACCCGCGATAGTTCCACGCCTCAGCCGTATTGCCATTTTTCAGCGAATCAAGCAGATTGAGCGCCGCCTGGTACTCGCCTTTCTTCGCGAGATGGTACGCATAGTTGGTTTTGTCCTGGTCGCTGAGGCTGCTGCTCTTGTCCGGCACGCATTTCTGAGTAGCGCTGTCATACACCTGTCCGGCAGGACAGTCGGGCGTTTTGCTCTCGGTACTATTATTGCCCATCGCCAGCGCCAGTGGGGACAGCAGGGAAAAAATCAGCACCGGGATCAAACGGAACGAGGTCGTGTTCATATAAAGCTCCAGGGTAAGAAGGGAGTGACGTCAGTAAACGCCCGACTGACGATTTTTATTCATTCCCCCCGTAATTTTTTTGCTGGCGCAAAATCATGCTGACGTTGTAGCCCAATGAAATTAAATCAGGTTATTCACCTTCACCTTAACGTTATTATTTCGCGTGATAGCAGAGTTTTAACCCCGCACAAGAATATATTTTATTGTTCAAGTGATATAATATATCTTATATCAAAAACGTTACCCTAACTTAAATGAATATTAAGCAGATTTAAATAATATCGTTTTACATTATATTCAAAATATCCCCTACCAATTATCACAGTGCGTAAACCGCACTAAGAATAAACATTGCGCACCCAAATCAAATCAATACAAAACAACATGTTATATCAATTCAATTGTTAACAGCATCAATAGATTAATGCCCTCCACATTGGTTTTGAACTTATTTACGAAAGCTGAATTTGCACAACTCGTGTTTTCTGTCTATATCATTTTTATATCCTCAAAAATAATTCCTCTATTAATTACAGGGTTTTACAAAACATAAAACACGAATAAAACGGTTCTCTTTCATTAGAAATTAGATTCGCTCTGATGTTGCCACTCTGAATTCTGGCGGGCATCGTGCGCGCTAAAAACAACGGTCAGTGCTGCGTTTGCGTTATAACAGCGACTGCGCCGGGGGCGCCCTTTACCTTCTGCAGAGATGGCTCGTCTTGCTCGCCGTTCATGACACATCTGCTGGAGTAATGCCTAAATGAGCCAAATCTCTGTTATATCGAAACTTACTGGCGTGGAAACGACCACGGAAGGCACACAGGTTACGCTGAGCCATTCCTCTATCGTTGAGCTTCATATCGAGCGAGCGAGCGTCTCCCACTTCGCGCGAAATGGTAACGATCTGCTGGTTACGCTGCACTCCGGCGAGGTGATCACCCTTAAAAACTTCTACGTCACGGACGCGCAGGGCGTGAGCCAGCTGGTACTGCAGGACAGCGAGGGCGCATTATGGTGGATTGAAGATCCGACCGGAGCCGCAACGTATGAATCTATCGCGTCCACGGACGTGCTGCTTGCGGCCTCCGGGAGCGACGCCGGTGGTGCCGCCATCTGGCCATGGGCACTGGGCGGCATTGTCGCAGCTGGCGGCATCGCGGCGGCGGCAAGCACCGGTGGTGGTGGCGGCGGTGGTGGCGATGGCGATGGCGGCAATAACAATAGCCCCAACCCCAACACACCCGTCGATCCTGCCGATCCGGATACAACGCCGCCGAACGCACCTTCCGGCCTTAAGTTCTCTCCAGATGGTAAAACCGTCACCGGTACCGCTGAACCCGGCAGTACCATCACGCTGAAAGACGCGAACGGGAACGTTATTGGCACAGGAAAAACGGGCAGCGACGGCAGCTTTACCGTCTCCCTCGGCACACCGTTGACCAACGGCGAGCAGGTGACTGCCACCGCGACGGATAGCGCCGGGAATACCAGCCCGGGCACAACGCTCAACGCACCGGACATCACCGCGCCCGATGCGCCAGCAATCACCAGCGTAACGGATGATATTGCCCCGCAGACGGGGGCAGTCAGCAACGGCGGCAGCACCAACGATCAGCGCCCGCAGCTTACCGGTACCGGCGAAGCGGGCTCGACCGTGACGATTTATGACGGTGGAGTCGCCATTGGTACGGCGGTGGTCGCCAGCAACGGCACGTGGACCTTTACCCCGTCGGTTGATCTGAGTGAAAGAACTCATGAGATTACCGTACGGGCAACCGACGCCGCGGGCAACACCGGGCCTGCCTCACCGGTGTTTACCCTGACGGTGGATCTTACTCCGCCGGACGCGCCGACCGCGATTGTGCTGACCGACGATACGGGCGCTATCAGGGGAACCATCACGTCGGGCGCGCTTACCGATGCTTCACTGCCGATCCTGGCGGGAACCGGCGAGCCCGGCGGAACCATCACCATTTACGATAACGGCGTGGTGATTGGCACAACGACGGTGCAGCCCAACGGCACCTGGAGCGTCACGCCGAACGGCCCGCTCCCGGAAGGGACACACTCCATAACCGTCACTGAAACCGATGCCGCCGGAAACCTGAGCGCGAGCTCAGAGCCTGTCATCTTCACCGTGGACACCACGCCGCCGTCTGCCCCTGGAAACCTCGCGGTGTCGAATGATGGCGGCACCATCAGCGGCATCGCGGAAGCCGGCAGCACGGTGACCATCCGTGAAGGCGATGTCACTCTTGGCATGGTTGTTGCGGACAGCCAGGGTAACTTCAGCCTGACGCTGACCCCGCCGAAGCTCAACGGCGAAATCCTGACCGCTGACGCCACCGACACGGCAGGCAACACGGGACCAGCAACCGCCGCCGCATCACCGGATATTACTCCACCGGCGACGCCAATTATCGTATCTGTGATTGATGACGTGCAGGCCAGCACCGGCCCCGTGGGCCCGAACGGGATTACCAACGACCGGGCGCCGACCGTGACCGGAACGGGGGAAGCGGGCTCGACCATCACGGTTTATAACGGCAGCGATGTCCTCGGTACGGTGGTTGTTTCGTCTTCCGGCCTGTGGAGCTTTACGCCGCCTGCACCGCTGGCCGATGGCATCTGGGTACTGACCGCGAAGGCGACGGATGTAGCCGGTAACCCGAGCGGGTTATCAGATTCGTGGACAATTACCATCGACGGCACGGCGCCTGGCGCCCCGGTAATTTCACAAGTCGTGGACGATGTCCCCGGTCGCACCGGTTCGCTCGACATTAATGAGACCACTAACGACGCCACCCCAACGCTCAGCGGTACCGCCGAACCAAACGCAACGGTCACCCTCCGCGTGGACGGTGTTGCTATTGGTACGACCGTCGCCAATGGCCTTGGCGTGTGGATCTTTACCCCAAACACCCCGATCGCTGAAGGGCCACATACCCTGACAGCCGTCGCAACTGACGCGGCGGGCAACACCAGCGACGTCTCCAACAGCTGGGGCATCACCATTGACAGCGTTGCCCCGGGAGCGCCGGTCATCACCCAGGTTGTGGATGACGTGCCAGAGCGCCTCGGCGCGCTCAATTCTGGCGACAGTACTAACGACACCACGCCAACGCTCAACGGCACCGCGGAGCCGGGCTCAACCGTCACCATCCGCCAGGACGGCGTCGATGTCACAACGATTGTGATCGACAGCAGCGGCACGTGGACCTATACCCCGATCACGCCGCTCGTTAACGGCACCTATACCTTTACCGCAGTCACCACCGATGGGGCGGGTAACACCAGCCAGCCGTCAAGCGGCTTTACTCTGACCGTCGATACCACGCCGCCAACAGCAGCCACTATCGCCACCGTGACCGATGACGTCGGCGGCGTTCAGGGCACGCTCAGCAGCGGCGATACCACGGATGACACCCAGCCGCTGCTGCAGGGCTCCGCCCCGGCGGATACGGTGATCACCGTTTATGACGGTGCCACCCTGCTCGGCACCGCCACCCTCGACGGCAGCGGCGGCTGGAGCTTTACACCCGTTAGCCCGCTCACCGACGGCCCGCATTCCCTGACGGTTCACGCCACGGACGCCGCCGGCAATACCACGATTTCCAGCCCGTTTGTATTGACGGTGGATACCGTCGCGCCTGCCACGCCGGATATCCCGGCAATCACCGTCAACCCTGACGGCACAGAAATACCGTTGAACCCGGGAGAAACCACCCGCGACACCACGCCGACCCTTAGCGGTACCGGCAATCCGGGCGATACCGTGACGATATACAACGGCGGCGTCAAACTTGATGATGTGCTCGTGGACGGTACCGGCAACTGGACCTGGACACCATCAACCCCGCTGCCTAACGGCACCTATGACATTACCCTGACCGTCACCAACATGGACGGCACGGGCAACGAAAGCGCCCCATCGCAGCCGGTCACCATCACCATTGATACCGACCCGCCGGCTACGCCTGCGGCACCGACCGTCACCGACAGCGTCACCCAGATCACCGGCCCCGTTCCCGATGGCGGAACCACTAACGATCCTCGCCCGGTCCTGAGCGGCACCGGCACGCCGAACGACGTAATCAACATCACTGACACCGTCAACGGCATATCCACCGTTGTGGGCACCGTCACGGTAGACAGCAGCGGCAACTGGAGCTGGCGTCCTGGCAGCGACATTGCCGAGGGCAGCCACGCCTGGACCGCCACCGCCACCGATGAAGCAGGCAACATCTCTGACCCGTCGCCAGCGATTACGATCGTCGTGGATACCGTGGCGCCACCTACGCCGGTGATTGGTGCAGTGGGCGGCGCGCCTGATGGTGGCTTTACCACGGATTCGACGCCAGCGGTCGGCGGCACCGGCGCCATCGGTGAGACAGTGATCGTCTACAACAACGGCGTCGAATTAGGACGCGTAACGGTGAATGGTACTGGCGAATGGTCCTTCACCCTGCCACAACAAACGGACGGCCCGCTAAACATTACCGTGGCGGGCGTGGACACAGCGGGCAACCTTAGCGCGCCGAGTGCGGTCTTTACCGTCACGCTAGATACCGTTGCGCCTGGGATACCGCAGATTAATGCCGTCTCAGACAGCCAGCTTACCAACAACGTGCTCTACACCCGCGACGGCACGCCGACCCTTACCGGGACCAGCGAACCCGGCACCACCGTTATCATCTCCATCGACGGTAGCCCGTCGGGTGTGCCGGTCACGATACAGCCGGACGGCAGCTGGAGCTGGACTGCAGGTACAACCCTGCCGGATGGCCCTCATACCTTCACCGTCTCGTCTGTCGATCCTGCCGGTAACACGTCAGGGAGTTCCGCACCGCTGAGCGTGACGGTGGATACCGCCGAGCCTGCAAATCCGAGCGGCATGGCCCTGGCTCAGGAAGGAACTCCTCTGACCGGTAACGCCGAGGCAGGAAGTACCGTTACCGTGAAAGACAGCGGTGGGACCGTTATTGGTAGTGGCGTTGCTGCAAGCGACGGCAGCTTCTCCATTGCGCTGAGTCCGGCGCAGCTGGACCCGACCACGCTGACCGTGACCGCCACAGATGCCGCTGGAAATGCCAGCCCTGGCGCGTCCTTTATCGTTACCGATTCACCGCTCGACCTGCCGCAGGTGCCGGTCATTACGGCCATCAACGATGACGTCGCCCCGATCGTCGGCGACGTGAAAGGCAAAACAACCAACGACACCACGCCAACGCTTACCGGTACGGCTCAGGCGGGAAGCCTGATCGCCATTTATCAGGACGGTGGCGTAACGCCCGTGACGACGGTGACCGCCGACGGCAGCGGCAACTGGAGCTATACGCCGACCGCGCTTGGCGAAGGGCTGCACACCTTTGAGGTGACCGCGACCCTCAACGGCCAGACCAGCGGCCGCTCTCCGGCGGCCAGCGTCACCGTCGACCTCACCGCACCGGGCACGCCGACCATCGGCGCCGTGATTGACGACGTCGGTCCGGGCACCGGCCCGCTGACCAGCGGCCAGACCACCAACGACAACCAGCCGACCCTCACCGGCACCGGCGCTGTGGGCGATACCATCTCCATTTACAACAACGGCGTGCTGCTGGACAGCGTGGTGATTGGCAACACCGGCACCTGGAGCTACACCACGCCAGCCCTGGCAGAGGGCAATAACGTCCTGACCATCCGCGAGACCGATCCGGCGGGGAACCAGAGCGGTCCCTCGGCGGGCTTCACCGTCGTGGTGGACTCCGTTTCCGCCACGCCGGTCATCACCAACGTCACGGATAACGTCGGTAACGCCGCCACCACGGTGGTTAGCGGCACCGAGACCAACGACGCTACGCCAACCCTCTCGGGGACAGCGGACGCAAACAGCGTGGTGACCATTTTCGACGGCGGCACTCAGATTGCCGTGGTAACGGCTGACGGCACCGGCGCGTGGACGTTTACTCCTGACACCGCGCTCGGCGAAGGCACGCACAGCTTCACCGTCAGGGCGACCGACCCGCTGGGCAACGTCAGCGCGGTCTCAACGCCCTGGAGCGTGGTGGTTGACCTGACGGCACCGACGGTTCCGACGCTGGATAATGTGAATGACAACGCCCCTGGCGGCGTCACGGGCAACCTCACCAGCGGCCAGGTGACCAACGACAGCACACCGACCATCAGCGGCACCGGACAGGCGGGCAGCACGATTCACATCATGAACAACGGCACGCAGATTGGTACGGCGCTCGTTGACGGAAGCGGCAACTGGACCTTTACACCGACCGCGCCGCTGGGCGACGGCAGCTACTCCCTGCGCGCATATGCAACGGATACAGCAGGCAACGCCTCGGCTAACTCGTCGGTCTTCGCCTTTACCATTGATACCGCAGCCCCCGGCGTACCGGTGGTAACGAGCGTCATTGACGATGTCGGTCCGGTCACCGGGACGCTCACGTCGGGTAACAGCACCAACGACGCGCGTCCAACCTTCAACGGCACGGGCGACGTGGGTGCTACAGTGCACGTGATCGTTGATGGTACCGAAATTGGCACTGCCGTGGTCAATGCCCAGGGCAACTGGACCTTCACCCCGGGCACCGATCTGGGCGAAGGGCCGCACGCGATCGCCTTCAACGCCACCGACGCGGCTGGCAACACCGGCAGCACGACGGCGCCGTTTAACCTGACGGTGGACACGGTCGCGCCGTCGGCACCGGTCATCTCGACCGCGGGTGACAACGCGGGCAGCATTCAAACCCCGCTCTCCTCCGGACAGAGCACCGACGACACCACGCCGACGCTGAACGGCACCGCGACCGCTAACGCCACGGTCACCGTGTATGAGAACGGCCAGCCTGTCGGCACCGTGCAGGCGGACGGTACCGGCGCATGGAGCTTTACGCCGTCAACGCCGCTGGCCAGCGGCAGCCATACCTGGACCGCCACGGTCACCGATGCGGCGGGCAACGTCAGCCCGACCTCGCCGGACTTTACCCTCATTGTTGATACCACTGCACCGAACGCGCCGGTTATCAGCCAGGCGATAGACGACGTAGGCAGCATCACCGGCCCGCTTACGTCCGGGCAAACAACCGACGATACCGTTCCGCGCCTTGCCGGAACCAGCGAACCGTTTGCTACCGTGAAGATCTATGAGGGAACCACGCTTGTCGGAACGGGCACCGCGGATGGCAGCGGGAGCTGGAGTATCTTGCTCACCACCACGCTGGCGAATGGTCCGCACAGCTTCACCGCGCAGGCCACGGATGCGGCAGGCAACACCAGCGTGTCGTCGGCCAGCTTCAGCCTCACCGTTGACACCACGCCGCCTGCACTGCCGGTGTTGACCAGCATTCTGGATGACGTGGGCAATGCGGCGACGCCGGTTGCCAACGGCGGGTTCACCAACGACGCGCAGCCGACCCTCACCGGTACGGCGGAAGCCGGGTCAACGGTGAAAATCTTTGATAACGGCGTACAGATCGGCAGCGTGACGGCGACCGGCGGGGCGTGGAGCTTTACGCCATCTCCGGCGCTGAGCAACGGCGCGCACACGCTGACCTTTACCGCCACCGATGCGGTGGGCAACGCCAGCGCGCCTACCGCCGGGTATGTGATTAACGTCGATACCCTCCCGCCAGCCGCGCCGGTCATCAGTTCGGTGATTGATGATGTCGGCAGCGTTACCGGGCCGGTAACCGGTACGAACCCGACCAACGCTGAGCGGGACGGCCGAAGCGAATGCCACGGTACGGATCTACGATGGCATTACGCTGGTAGGCACGGTGACCGCCGACGGCAGCGGCAACTGGACCCTGCCGCAAACCACCACGCTGACGCAAGGAACGCATAACTTCACCGCCACCGCCACCGATGCGGCGGGCAACACCAGCGTGGCGTCAGCCGTGACGACGATTATCGTCGATACAACCGCCCCAACGGCGCCGACCGGAACCTTCAACGCCGACGGTAGCGTCCTGACCGGGACTGCGGAAGCCGGCAGCACCGTCGCGATCCGCCTTGCGGACGGTACGACGGTGACCGCCATTGCGGGCAGCAACGGCACTTACAGCTACACCTTCATTAACAAACAGACCGAAGGCCAGACGCTGCAGATCACCGCTACCGACGTCGCGGGCAACACCTCCCTGCCGGGCTCTGCCCTTGCGCCGGTGGTGCCGCTCTCCGCCAGCAATAACGTAGAGGAGCTGAACCTCAGCACCACGGCGACCGTGACCAACAGCCAGTACAGTGACTACGGCTTCCTGCTGGTCGGCGCCGTGGGCAACGTCCTGACGCTGATCGGTAATGACACCGCGCAGGTGAACTTCTCGGTGGTCAGCGGCGGCAGCGCGGATATCGTGGTGAACGCCAACGCTACGGGGGCGGTGCTCTCTCTGCTCAATACCCTTGAGCTGGTAGTGCAGCACTACGTCAACGGCGTCTGGACTACCGTGGTGGACACCGGCCAACCGCAGTTTGCCGATCTCCTGACCCTCGGCGCAACCGGCGTATCGCTGAACCTGTCCGGGCTGGCTGACGGTAACTACCGCGTGCTCAGCTACAACACCAACCTGCTGGCGACCGGCTCTTACACCAGCCTCGACGTGGCGGTGAAAGAGACCGGACCGGGTACGGTCACGGGCGATACCAGCCTCAACGGCAACGTGATCCTCGATACGGATCCGACCGCCGGCAGCGACAACGCGCCGGCCGGAACCACCATCTCCGCGGTCACTAACGCGCAGGGGGTCACCACCAGCGTGAACGCCGACGGCACGGTGATCCAGGGCCAGTACGGTACGCTGACCATTAACCGCGACGGCAGCTATACCTACAGCCTGACCGACACCAGCGCCGCGGTCATTGGCCGGACGGAGAGCTTCACCTACACCATCACCCATAACGGCGTCAGCGCGTCGGCGAACCTGGTGCTGTCTCTGGGTGCCGGTACGGTAGTCAACGGCATTGTGGCGGTGGACGACACGGCCTCGCTGACCTTTGACACCACCGTGAGCGAGATTAATAACGGCGCCTCGTCTCAGAACGGTTTTACCCTGGTAGGCATTAATCTCGGCAGCACGCTGGGGCTTAACCTGCTGGACGACATGACCAACCCGATTATCTACAACGTGGAGGAAGGCACGACCCGCACCATGACCATTCAGGCCTCCGTGGGCGGCGTGGCGCTGGCATCGGTATTCGATCTGTACGTCTATAAGTTCAACAACGCTACCCAGACCTTCGAGCAGGTTCGCGTCGAGTCGGGCTGGCTGCGCGCCCCGCTGCTGGGGGGCACGTCATCCCAGCTGACGCTGAATCTGCCTGCCGGGGAGTACCTGTTCTTACTCAATACCGCATCGGGGATCGCCGTCCTGACGGCCTACACGCTGAGCGTCCTGCAGGATCATGTCTACAGCGTGGCGAGCATCAGCGAAACTACCACGGGCGACGTGCTGGCGAATGACCCTGTTCCGGCGGGCACGGTAGTTACCGAAGTGAACGGCGTGGCGGTCAACAGCAGTGGAACAACCACTATTCAGGGGGAATACGGCACGCTGACCATTAATTCGTCCGGTCAGTACACCTACACCCTGAGGAGCGGCGTGGGGGCGGACCATATCAGCACGCCGGACACCTTCGTCTACACCGTTACCGCGCCTGACGGCTCGAAGGATACGGCATCGCTTAACATCACCCCAACCGCGCAGGCGATGAATGCGGTCAACGACGTCAGCACCGCAATGGACGTCACCTCGGTGCATCACACGTCGGTCTACTCCGATACCACCGTGGGCGTCGCCAGCTGGACGACCGCGGTGCTTTCATCAACCCAGGGCAGCGGCAGCGGAACCTTCGTGGTCGACCCGAACACCGCGCTGCATAACGCGTCGCTGCACTTTAGCGTGGTCTCGCTGCTGGCGCTGGGCGGGCTGACGGTGAACTGGACGATTAGCGATGCCAACGGCGCGATCCGCAGCGGCTCCTTCAGCGGCGCTTCGCTGCTGGGCGGCAGTATCGACGTCCCGCTGACCGGGCTGGATCTCAACGCCGGAACCTATACGCTGAGCTTTACCGGTAGCGTACCGGGGCTCAGCGTCGGGAACATCACCATCACGCCAAGCGTAAACGGCACCACCTACTCGCTGACTGACTTCGACGCGACCGGCACCCACACCGTCAACGGCAATATCTTTGACGGCACCGATTCTGGCGGCGTGCTGGATCAGCTCCACTCGGTGGACACCCGCCTGAGCGTGACCGGCTACAACGGCGTGACCACCACGCTTGATCCGTATACCGGTAGCGCAACGGTGAATATTACCGGCCATTACGGTGTCCTGGCGATCGGCGCTGACGGCCACTACACCTATACCCTCAACAGCGGGGTATCGCTCTCAACCATGACCTCGAAGGAGACCTTCAACTACACCCTGACCGACTCTGCCGGAAGGACGGACAGCGCCACGCTGACTATCAATATGGCGCCGCAGTTCATCAGCTCGGAGCATAACGACGCCATCACCGGTACGGCCTACGGCGATACGCTGATTTACCAGGTGCTGAACAGTACGGTAGGGAATGCCACGGCGGGTAACGTCAGCAGCACCGCGGGCGATCACTGGACCGGCTTCTCGCTGGCGCAGGGGGACAAGATCGACATCGGCGATCTGCTGGTGGGCTGGAACGGTAGCGCCTCGACGCTGGGGAATTATCTCCATGTTACTAATAGTAATGGCAATACCGTGATCTCCATCGACCGTGACGGTGCGGGGGGCACCTACACTAATACCACGCTCGTTACGCTTGATGGCGTTCAGACCACCTACGACGAGCTTGTTAACCAGCAGCACATCATTACCTGATAGCACCTGCAGTACCTAACCCGGGCGCACAGCGCCCGGGCATAAATAATAAAGCCGTACTCTTTTTATTAGGGACATGACATGGGAATGAAGATGCCTTACTGGTGGCTCTCGTGCTGCCTGATATCTGTGTCCGCTTTCTGCGCAAATCCGGCGGCAACCATCAATACCGGACAGCTTCGCGAAACGCAGGAACTCCCCTCACTCAACGGTCGCGTGGCCCCGGTGGCCGGCAACGCCGCTCCCGGCTCATTACAGCTTGGCGAGGCCGTTAACCGCGCCGTTACCTGGCATCCGGCCATCAGCGAAGCCGTGGGCAAACTCTACCAGCAGAGCGAAGAGGTGGACGTCGCGAAATCAAAATACTATCCGCAGATTAATGCCGGCGTGGACAACGGTTATTCCCATGACGGCGACCAGAACGGCTTTACGCCATCGCTGGTGCTTTCTCTCTCACAGATGCTCTACGACTTTGGCAAAGTGGACAGCCAGGTGAGGGCCGAGAGCGCGGGCGTTGCCCAGCAGCAGGCCAACGTGCTGGTGAGTATCGACACCATCGCCCACGATACCGCTATCGCCATGGTGCAGGTGCAAACCTGGCAGCAGATGGTCGACACCGCCAAAGAGCAGCTTGAGGCCCTCTCCTCCATCGGCACGCTGACCCGCCAGCGTAACGACGAAGGCGCCACGTCGCTCTCTGACGTGGTGCAGACCGATGCCCGTATCGAAGGCGCACGCGCCCAGCTAATGCAGTATCAGGCAAGCCTGGACAGCGCCCGCGCGACGCTGATGAGCTTTCTCGGCTGGAACAGCCTGAACGCGATCGGCAACGACTTTCCGCAAAAGCTGGCCCGCAGCTGCGATGTCGCCGAACCGGATGACCGCCTGGTCCCTGCGGTACTTGCCGCCTGGGCACAGGCTAACGTCGCCCAGGCTAACCTCGACTACGCCGACGCGCAGATGACGCCAACCGTCTCGCTGGAGCCGGAGGTGCGCCACTACATGAACGATCGCTATGCGGGGAGCGACACGCGGGATCGGACCCAGTATTCCGCCTGGGTGAAAGTGCAGATGCCGCTCTATCAGGGCGGCGGCCTCACCGCCCGGCGTAACGCCGCCGGACACGCGGTGGAAGCGGCGCAGTCCACCATTCAGCGCACGCGCCTCGATGTGCGGCAGAAACTGCTGGAAGCCCGCAGCCAGGTGATGAGCCTGCAAAGCACGCTGCAAATTCAGGGCCGCCAGGAGGCGCTCAGCGCCCGCACCCGCGAACTGTACCAGCAGCAGTATCTTGACCTCGGCTCGCGCCCGCTGCTCGACGTGCTCAACGCCGAACAGGAGGTTTATCAGGCGCGCTTCACCCAGCAGCAGACCCTCGGTCAACTGCACCAGCTGCAGCTCAACTGCCTGTATAACACCGGGCAGCTGCGTCATGCGTTCGATCTTGATAACCGCACCATCCAGACCGTGGAGATCCAGCCATGAAGCAGCGTGATATCCCGCAGGGTGAAAACATGACGGATGAGGCGCTGGCGCAGTGGGCGCAGGCCTTTGGCTTTATCGCCACCCGCTACCGCGTCGCCTGCTCGCCCGGCGCGCTGATCGCAGGCGCACCGTGGCTGAAAGGCAAACCGATGGTACCCGCCCTCACCCAGCTGGCGCGTGAGGCGGGGCTGTCGTTTCAACTGCTCACCGCTGACCAGCAGTCGATCAACAGCTGGCGTCTGCCGGTGGTGGTGGCGCTGAATGACGGCCGGGTCGGCGCGATCGAACACTTCGACGGCGACGACACGCTGGAAGTCAGCTTCTTCGACGAACAGACCTACACTAACCGGCTGTCGATGACGGCCATGCTGCCCGCCATCCGCCACGTCATTGCCCTGCGGCCACTCGCCGCGCTGAAGGACAGCCGCGTGGACGCCTATATTTCAAAATACCGACCGGACTGGCTCTACCGGCTGGTGATGCGCGATCTCCGCCCCTACAGCTGGGTGATGTTGGCCGCGCTGTTTATCAACGTGCTCTCCCTCTCCGGGATTGTCTTTTCCATGCAGGTGTATGACCGGGTGATCCCCGCCCAGTCCTACCCGACGCTGTACGTTCTGACCATCGGGGTGCTGATTGCCACCCTGTTTGGCTTCGTGCTGCGCGTGGCGCGCGGGCACATTATGGATCTGCTGGGCAAGCGCTCGGATATGCGCGTCTCGGATCGCGTCTTCGGCCACGCGCTGCGGCTGCGCAACAGCGCGATCCCCCGCTCCACCGGGAGCTTTATCTCACAGCTGCGCGAGCTGGAGCAGATCCGCGAGATGGTCACCTCGTCCACCATCTCGACGATTGTCGACCTACCCTTCTTTTTACTGTTCGTGGTGGTGCTGGCGATCATCGCCCCGCAACTGGCGTGGATCGCCCCGGTAGCGGCGGTGATCATGGTCCTGCCCGGCCTGCTGCTGCAGAAGAAGCTGGCGGAGCTGGCAAAGCAGTCGGCCCATGAATCGACCCTGCGCAACGCGGTGCTGGTGGAGAGCGTGCAGGGGCTCGAAGACATCAAACTGATGCAGGCGGAAAACCGCTTTTTGCAGCAGTGGAACAACTATATCCAGATCACCGCCGAATCCGGCCTGCGCACCCGCGAGCTGACGCAGAACCTCATCAGCTGGGGGATGACCATCCAGAGCCTGGTTTACGCCGCCGTGATTGTGGTCGGCGCCCCGATGGTGATCGACGGCACCCTGACCACCGGCTCGGTGGTCGCCGCGTCGATGCTGGCCTCCCGCATGATCGCCCCGATGGCGACGCTGTGCGGCGTGCTGGCCCGCTGGCAGCAGGTCAAAGCGGCAAAAGAGGGGCTGGACAGCATCATGCAGCTCCCCACCGAAAACCAGCGCGAGGAGACGCCGATCCGCCAGGACGTGCTGCGCGGTCACTACCTCTTTGAACAGGCGCAGTTCCGCTACCAGCCGGACGATCCGCGCATGGCGCTGCGCATTAACCGGCTGGAGATCCGGCCGGGAGAAAAAGTGGCGATTCTCGGGCGCAACGGCGCGGGTAAATCGACCCTGCTGCAGGCGATGGCGGGCGGGATGGACCTGGCGGCGGGAGAGCTGCGGCTCGACGGCTTTAGCCTGCCGCATCTCGACGTCGCCGACGTCCGGCGCAACGTCGGCTTTATGACCCAGAACGCGCGGCTGTTTTACGGCACCCTGCGCGAGAACATCACTCTCGGCATGCCGCGCGCCACCGACGAAGAGATTTTCGGGGCGCTGGAGCTGACCGGCGCGGCGGGCTTCGTGCAGAAGCTGCCCAAGGGACTGGACTACCCGATCATGGAAAACGGCGTAGGGCTCTCCGGCGGGCAGCGCCAGTCTATTCTGCTGGCGCGAATGCTGCTGCGCGATCCGAATATCGTTCTGATGGATGAACCCACCGCCTCGCTGGACGAGCACACCGAGCGGGAATTCATCCAGCGGCTGGGCGACTGGCTCGGGCATCGCACCCTCATCGTCGCCACCCATCGCGTACCGGTGCTTGAGCTGGTGGAGCGCGTAGTGGTGTTGAAAGAGGGGATGCTGGTGATGGATGCGCCAAAAGCCCAGGCGCTGAGCAACAGCCGCATGCAGCAGCAACAGCAGCAGGCAGCAACCGGACGGGAGTGGAAAAATGAAAATCAGTCAGCGTGACGTGGCGGCAATGGACGATCTGGATAACGCCCTCGACTCCGAAAGCGGCTACACCGGCGCGCGTCGGATCGTGATCTTCTCGCTGCTGATGTTTGTGGTGCTGGGCGTCTGGGCGTGGTTTGGCGTGCTGGATGAGGTGTCAACCGGTTCGGGGAAAGTGATCCCCAGCTCGCGCGAGCAGGTCTTACAGTCTCTCGACGGCGGGATCCTCACCGAGCTGAACGTCCACGAGGGCGATCAGGTGCAGGCCGGACAGGTGCTGGCGCGGCTTGACCCAACTCGTTCCGAGTCAAACGTCGGCGAAAGCGCGGCGCGCTACCGCGCGTCTCTGGCCTCCAGCGCCCGCCTGTACGCAGAGGTGAACGATCTGCCGCTGAAGTTCCCTCCTTCGCTGGCGAAATGGCCGGATCTGATTGCCGACGAAACGCGGCTGTACAACTCGCGCCGCGCGCAGCTGGAGGATACCCAGCGGGAGCTGCGCGCCGCGTTAGATCTGGCGAATAAAGAGCTGGCCATTACCCAGCGGCTGGTAAAAACCGGGGCTGCCAGCCACGTGGAGGTGCTGCGCCTGCAGCGGCAGAAAAGCGATCTGGAGCTGAAGCTCACCGACGTGCGTTCGCAGTATTACGTCCAGGCCCGCGAGGCGCTCTCCAAGGCCAACGCGGAGGTGGATATGGTTTCGGCGATCCTCAAAGGCCGCCAGGATTCCGTCACCCGTCTGACGGTAAAATCCCCGGTGCGCGGGATCGTGAAAAACATCAAGGTCACCACCATCGGCGGGGTGATCCCGCCCAACGGCGAGCTGATGGAGATTGTGCCGGTGGACGATCACCTGCTGATCGAAACCCGCCTGTCGCCGCGCGATATCGCTTTTATCCACCCGAACCAGGAGGCGCTGGTTAAAATCACCGCCTACGATTACGCCATTTACGGCGGGCTGCACGGGGTGGTGGAGACGATTTCCCCGGATACCATCCAGGACGAAGCCAAGCCGGAAGTGTTCTATTACCGGGTGTTTATCCGAACCAGCCAGGATTACCTGGTCAATAAGGCGGGCAGGCACTTCTCGATTGTGCCGGGGATGATTGCCACGGTGGACATTAAGACCGGCGAGAAAACGGTGCTGGATTATCTGATTAAGCCGTTTAACCGGGCGAAAGAGGCGCTGAGGGAGCGGTGATGAAACGCCTTACATCATTTTCTGAAGCCGCCTCGCAGGATTTAACTTCTTCTGGGTAGCCTGCTTTTTCTTAGGGTTAATCGGGCGTATGTTCCTTCCACACCAGCAAAATCTGGCGTCGGGATTGGCATCCCGGTTAAACTTAATGGCGGCGTGAGCTCTTGTTGCGCCGTGCGTCTGGCTACATTTCAATGGTGGGCTGGACGGGGGCGTCGCAAGACGCGCCGGTGTCCATTAAGGCCGGTAATGCCAACTCCGTTCAGTCCTGCCACCCGGGAAATTGGCATTTCTCTGGCAGGGTCTTAATCACTTAATGGAAACTGTCATATGACCACCAGTAACGCACTTTTCACGACCCCCTTCGGCCACAATACCGACTTCACTGAACTTGCCGACAACTGCCAACGCTATTGCGAAGCATTGGTGGAAGAGACCGATCCTGCAAGAAAAATAGCGCTCTGCGGTCGTCTTGCATCGACCCTCGCCCTGCTTCGCCCGATGCTGCTGGAGCCGCTCCCTGAGCACTTACAGGAACGTCTTACCGTCAGTGTGTTCCCCGAATGTGAACCTGCATTCAACGCTGAATCCGATCAGCTCTGTCGCTACTGTGAGGAAATTACGCAACTGTTGATGGGGGGCGCGCTCGCCCCTGAATCCGCTGGTGTGATGGGAGATTTACTCTTTGAACTGACGGGATATTTTGCTGACCAGCTAAAAGCCCCGCGCTGGCTGAGAACCGAGGCTGGCGTCGCGTTGCTGGGTTGACATGGTTTTCTCCCTCTCCCTGTGGGAGAGGGTCGGGGTGAGGGCATCAAACCGCACTCATTTTATATTTATAAACAGGACGTTAATTATGAATAACCAGGAAAAGCTACGCATCTCAACCACACCAGGCGAAGTTTTGCTGCACGATTATCTTAAGCCACTCAGTCTCGGCATCTCAGAACTGGCAGAGAGAATAAACACCGATCGCACCACTGCCAGCGCGCTGGTAAACAATAAAATCAAACTCACCGTTGATTTGGCCACAAGACTGGCGAACGCATTCGATACCAGCATGGAATTCTGGCTGAATCTGCAGCAAAACGCAGAAAACCAAGGAGCGAGAATCGAACACCTCTAACATAATCATCCTCCCTATCTGCTAAAGTAGCCCAAACTCATTTTTCAGGAAGAAATCATGCGCCAACGAACCATTGTCTGCCCCATCATCCAGAACGACGGTGCCTACCTGCTATGTAAAATGGCCGACGATCGCGGCGTTTTCCCCGGCCAGTGGGCTCTCTCCGGCGGTGGAATGGAGCCGGGCGAAACCATGGAACAGGCGTTGCGCCGTGAGATCCGCGAAGAGCTGGGCGAAGCACTGGAGATCGCCTCGGTCACGCCATGGGCTTTTCGCGATGACATCAGGGTGAAAACCTACGCCGATGGCACCACTGAGGAGATTTACATGATCTATCTGATCTTCGACTGCATCAGCACCAACCGGGCAGTCACGTTTAATGAAGAGTTTCAGGAGATCGCCTGGGTTTATCCGGAATCGTTAAAAGAGCTGGATCTCAACGAAGCCACGCGCATTACCTTCGCCCAAAAGGGCCTTCTTTAATTGCCCACTGCCCCGGCGTTTTACCGGTCCATGCTCTGAAAACCTCAATAAATGCGCTGACGCTGCTGTAGCCGCAGGACAGCGCAATCCACCCTACCGGCTTCCCCGCCGCCAGCCACTCCATTGCTCGCATGACGCGTGCCAGCTGCCGCCAGTTAACAAAGTTCATCCCGGTCTGGGCACTAAACCGACGGTTGAACGTACGCACGCTCATCCCAGCATGAATAGCATGGCTCTCGACCGTCTGGTTATCATCGACAAACTGCAGTAAATGGCTGACCACGTTCTTCAGACGCGGATCCGTCGGCACGGGAAGAGAAAAGTGAGCCTGGGGCGTCAGGGCAAGCTCATCCAGCAGCAAAGTCAGCTTTCGCGGATCGTACTCACTCTCTGCACCACATAAACGGCTAAACAGTGCATGAGTGAGATCGTCGGGCTCGAACAGCGCGGGCGTATCGGGAAGCCCTGCACAGCTGGCGGGTTCAAGATAGATAGCACAGCCCTCTATCTCACTTTCAGAAAAAGCGGCGTGCTGCTGTTCCGGAGGGATCCAGCCGATGTGTTTTGCCGGTACGACCGAGCGCGCCTGCAGCGTCTCAATGACCAGCAGCCCTGTTGCAATGCGCCACAGCTGGCCGGTGCGATGACTGTGCCAGGGCGTTCGGTACCCGCCGGGATGAAGGAGCGTTTCAAAACTGACCATATCATTTTGACCGAAAATCGTTATTCATTGACGCATTACGGAAACAACGTCTTCGGCTGTCAAGGATAATGGTGATTCAACCATATAAGGAGCCCGCATGAGCATTATCACGTCCCTGATAGCCGACACCGACAACGCCGCGCAGCGCGAAAAGATGGCGTGCCTGTTAACCCGCTTATTCAACGGCGATATCGATCCGGCAGAGATATTTACGCCCGATTACCAGCAGTTTACGGACGGTCACGCGCTTGACTACCGGGGTTTTGTCCAGCATCTGAGCCACGTAAGCTCACAGATCCGCGCGATCGCCTTTACCGTGGCAGAGATAGCCTGTCATAGCGAACTTCTGGCTGACCGGCATATCGTGACGGTCACGTATCCCGATGGTCGTCAGGCAGAGATCGAGGTTTATCTGTTTGCCGCGCTGCGTGAAGGGAAAATCTGGCGGATCCATGAAGTCACGCGAGCCCTCAGCGGCGATGCTGCAGACCGCACGCTGGCACACGCGACAGAATAACGTCACTCCGCCGGGCGCGGTGCGGCGCTGTTATACACGCCAATATAACGCGCAAATTTCCCAATAAACACACCGGCAAACACGCCGCCGGAGACGATCGCCAGCGCGCTCATGGCAGGCTGCTGCATCGTCTGGGGAGAGACAACGCTCATCACGCCCAGCACATACTTCACGCCGAACGCCAGCATCATAAACGGCAGTGCGGTGTAGTCTGCCTGGCGGTAAAGGGTGCGCGGCGCCTCTGTGCGGGTGATAACCGCCTGCTTAATCAGGAAATACCCCAGCGCGGCCCCGGCGAGGATCCCCGCCGTCCACAATGCCACGGTCCCGGGAGTCAGCGTGCGGTAGACCACCAGATCGTAGATATCCCAGATAAGAAAGATCGCCGGAATGATGGCAAGCCTCTCCAGCGTGACGGTGGCAGGCCTGCTGGCCTTAATGCCGCGAGAGATGAGAAAGAGAAACAGCACCCACACCCACACGGGGGTGTGCGTAACGACACCGATCAGAAATTCAAACATGGAACTCACCATGAACGATCGCGGCCCCTGCCGCCCTGAACGCGTATTGCGCATAACGGCAGGAAAGCCATTATGCGCAGCTCTTTTAGAGCGATTTTTTCAGGCGTTGAACCGCCTCTTTCAGATCTTCATCCGTTGGCGTGACAAACGACATGCGCAGCGTCGTTGGGTCTGGCTCATTGCAGTAGAAAAACTCGCCAGGCACAAATACTACGCCGTTGCTTAACGTTTTTTCAAGCCAGCGGGTGGTGTTCATGCCGTTGTTCATTTTCGCCCACAGGAACATGCCGCCCTTCGGCTTGTGGAACGACATCACATCGCCCAGCTCCGCCTCCAGCTCGGTTGCGAACGTCTGGTATTTCTGGCGATAGGCTTCGCGGATCGTTTTAATCTGATCGGCCAGACGACCGGTTTTCAGGTATTCATACGTCATCAGCTGCGACAGCGTGCTGGTGTGCAGATCGGTGGTTTGCTTAAGGTTCACTACCGCGCGCTTCAGCCATTCCGGTACCAGCACCCAGCCTACGCGAGTACCCGGCGCGAGAATTTTAGAGAAGGTTGAGGTATACACCACGTTCTCTTCATTGCCGATATCTTTGGCATGGGCAATTAACGGGCGGAAGACTTCATCGGTATAATTAATTTCGCTGTACGGATCGTCTTCAATAATGACGAAGTCATAGCGCTTCGATAATTCCACCAGCTGCTTACGGCGCGCTTCGGAAAGCGTGACGCCGCCGGGGTTACCAAACGTTGGAACGATATAGACCGCTTTGATGGCTTTCTTTGCCACCAGGGCCTCAAGTTCATCCACCTTCATACCGTCGCCGTCGGTGCCAACGGATTCAAAATTCGCCTGAGCCAGGCCGAATACCTGCAGGGCGGCGAGATAGGTTGGACGTTCGACGACGACGATATCGCCCGGGTTAATTAACGCGCGCGCCAGCACGTCGAGGGACTGCTGTGAACCAGAGGTCACGACTACGTCATCCGCCTTACAGCGAATGCCTCGCCCCTCGCAAATGCGCTGAATCTCTTCCCGCAGTCCCGGTACGCCTTCGGTCAGGCCGTATTGAAACGCCTCGCCAAAATGCTGAGATAATACGGCATCAGCGGCAATTTTCAGCCCTTCGCGATCGAACAGGTCAGGGTTTGGAATACCGCCCCCCAGCGAGATCACGCCCGCCATTTTGCTGTGTTTTAATAATTCGCGGATGGCAGATGATTGCAGGCCCTGCGCGCTGCTGGCGAGTTTACTCACGGACATTCTCTTGTTACCTTCTTTTTTTATGATATGACCACTCTTACTAGCACAAGTCCCCGGATTTTTCATGCGCTTCGTAGGATCCTCGCTACACTGCTCGGTATGGGCTTATCTGCCAGCACATTCTCATAAGGCATTATTAATGAAAATCATCGTAACGTTATCCTGTTTCCTGCTGAGCGGCTGTGTTGTCGGTAACATGGACTCTACCGACTATAAATATGTTCGCTATGCTCAAACCTTCCAGAAGCCGGGGACGGGAGGCTACACCGATAATGAGCAGCGCAAGAAAGATCTTTACTTCTGCGGCGTAGACAAAGACGCCAATCTTGATGACGGCAGCTATAACGGGGGCAACAGCAGACCTGACCAAACACTTCAGGAAATCGTTGCCAGAAACGATAAAATATCGAATTGCATGAAGCAGAAGGGCTATACGGTCTACGGCTATGACGAGTGTGGCCCCCTCAAAGCGCCAACCGGACGTTGCCCTAATTAACGCTGATATGCCCATTCTGCATGATGTGCGCAATAAACTGAGTGAGTTTAGGCAGCGGCCGCAAATCCTGCCGCCACAATAAATGCACCGGCCTCGGCGCGGGCGTGAACGGCTCCAGCACCCGCACCAGCCTGCCGCTTGCCAGCTCTTCCGCCACCAGCACTTCCGGTTGCAGCAACAGCCCCGCCCCGGCCCGCGCCGCCATGCGTAAGCCGTAGCCGTCGTTACATCTTAAGATTGCATCCCGCTTCCAGCGCACCTCCCCTTCCACGCCCGGCAGCCGCCACTCGTTGCGTGCCGTCCACACCGTGTGCGAAAGACAGAGATGATCCACCAGATCGTCTGGCGTTTGCGGCGTGCGGTGTCGCGCTAAATAGTCCGGCGCGGCGCAGATCACCATGTTGTAGGGGCACAGGTATTTCGCCACCAGATCGTCATTGCGAACGTCACCAATGCGAATGGCCAGATCGACGCCCTCCTCCACCAGATCGACCATCCGGTTGGTGAGATCCAGCTCGATGCGTACCTCCGGGTAGCGCTGTAAAAAGGTTGCCGTCAGCGGGGCTATCACGCAGCCGCCAAACGACGTGGGCGCCGTGACGCGCAACGTTCCGGCGGGTGCAGCACGCAGCCGTTCAACCGAGCTTTCGGCAATCATGACCTGCTCCAGCACCCGCTTCGCCTCGTCGAAATAGACGCGTCCGGCATCCGTCAGGCTCTGGCGGCGCGTGTTGCGCTCCAGCAGCCGCGTGCCGAGCTGGGACTCCAACAGGGCAATATACTTCCCCACCATCACCGCCGACATCTCCAGCCGCGTCGCCGCACCGGTGAAGCTGCCGCTTTCCACCACGGCAATAAACGTCTCCATGCTGCGGAGCTTATCCATATTCCAAACCTCTGGTTAGTAATCTTCTAACTTTAGCCCAGTTTATCTGCATTTTTATTTATTAAAGAATGAAGGCTCACAACATAAGGAGTCGGCTATGAAAATCGTCATTATTGGTGCCAGCGGTACGGTCGGTCGTGCGGTAACGGAAGAGCTGAGTCGTCGCCACGAGGTCATCCGCGTCGGCCGCACGCAGGGTGACGCGCAGGTGGATATCACCTCACAGGCGAGCGTTCAGGCGCTGTTTGAGAAAATCGGCCCGGTAGATGCGATTGTGTCCGCCAGCGGTGGCCTCTACTTCGGCCCGCTCGCGACCATGAAAGACAGCGACTTTAACCAGGGTCTGCAGGATAAGCTGCTGGGGCAGGTGCGCCTGGCGCTGACCGGCCAGCATTATCTTAACGAAGGCGGCTCGATTACGCTGATAAGCGGAATTGTGGCGCACGAGCCGATTGCGCAGGGCGTGAATGCCACCACGGTGAATGCGGCGCTGGAAGGGTTTGTTCGCGCCGCAGCCTGCGAACTGCCGCGCGGGATCCGCATCAACCTGATTAGCCCGACGGTCCTCACCGAATCCGTCGAGACGTACGACGGCTTCTTCCCGGGTTTTGAAAGCGTTCCCGCCGCGACCGTGGCGCAGGTCTACCGCCGCAGCGTGGAAGGCGTGCAGAGCGGGCGGGTGTATAAGGTGGGTTACTGAGCCTTACGGGCGGCGATCAGCACCAGCATCGGGCGCTCCGCCTCTTCGGCCAGCGCGGGCCAGGCGTCAATCTGCGCCTGCGTTGGCCCCCACTCGTTGACTTCGCTTATCGTTAATCCGGCCCTGATGAGCGCGTTAAGCGTGGTGCCCAGCGTGCGGTGGTATTTGATCACCCCGTTCGCCAGCCAGTTGCTGACGCGCTGGCCTTCGTCCTGATAATGATTCACGCCCCAGAACCGCTCGCCGTTATCGTCGGTAAGCCAGCCCTGACGCGAGGCGCAGGTGTATATAGGGTGCTCCATCGAAAAGACCAGGCTGCCGCCGGGCTTGAGCGCGCGCTGAACCCTGGCGAAAAGCGTGTCCAGCTCCGGAAGGTAGTGCAGCGCCAGCGAGCTGTAGACCAGATCGAGGCTGTTCTCGTTGAGCTTGAGTGACTCCAGATCGCTACGCTGATAGTGAATCCGTGGGTCCGCAGTAAGCTCCGCTGCGCGGGCAAGCATCTTTTCTGAGATATCGACCCCCGTGACGTGAGCAGCGCCCAGCTCGCGCGCGGCGCGGCAGAACCAGCCGTAGCCGCAGCCGAGATCGATAACCGATGTACCGGTTAAATCCGGCAGCATGGCCTTAAGCGCGGGCCACTCCGGCGCGCCGTCCAGCCCCTGCACCGAGCGCGGAAGCTGGGCGTAGCCTTCAAAAAATGCCGGGTTGTCGTAGATGTTTTGTGCCATGGCAGATCCCTCTTTAAGAATGTGCATAGCAGTATACTGCATTGTCGGGTGGCGGCTTCGCCTTACCCGACCTACAAAACCGTGAACCGTAGGCCGGGTAAGCGCAGCGCCACCCGGCGCCATATTAGTCCACCGAGCCCCAAACCAGATTTCCCTTTATGGAACGTTGCGGTTCTCGGCGAGATACGCGCCACCGCCTCGGCGGAACAGGAGGCGTCCACCAGCACAAAGCTGGCGTCATCCTGCGCTTTTGGCCATACACGCTCGCCTTTTTCATTCAGCGGCAATACATCGCCAGTGGCTAAAAACAGCGAGCGGGAGAGGTTCTGTTCGTTAGGACGAATATAGAGCTGCGCGTACAGATTGGCTTTTTCCAGCATGTCGCCCAGACCATAAGGCGACCAGTGGTCGATAACGCTGTCAGTGCCAGTCATCACATTTACGCCTTTGTCGTGCAACTGTTTGAGCGGCATATGCAGCGTGCCAATCGGCACCGTCGAGGCGATAGAAATTTGTTGCACCACCATCCGGTTCGCCAGTTCATCTACCTGTTGCTCGTTGAGCGTTGCCAGCGCAAAGGCGTGACTGATGGTCAGCTTGCCCTTCAGCTGTGGCGTTTTCTCTACCGTTTCAACCATATAATTGATGGCTGCCACGCCTGCCGGAGTGGTTTCGTGCAGGTGAATATCGACGCCTTTGTCGTAGTCCAGCGCAATCTGGAACATGGTGTCGAGGGATTTTTCCATCGCGCCATCAACACTGGTCGGGTCCAGGCCGCCGACGTAATGCGCCCCCGCCTGCATCGCTTCACGCATTAAAGGTTCAGATTTCGACAGCAGCAAACCGTGCTGCGGGAAGGCGACGATTTCACACTCAAAGCCCGCCTGACGTCGCGCCAGCACCGCCTGCAAATTTTGCAGATTTTTCAGGCCGGAAACCGGTTCGATATTGCAGTGGCTGCGGGCAATGGTGGTGCCTTTCGACTGCAATAAATCAATCAGTTTTTCTGCCCGCTCCTGAGTGTACGGTTGCAGTTCCGGCAGCATTTTCTGCTCGAGTTTGATCATGTCCTGGATGGTGGTGCCTGCCGGACGATTGAGCGAGCGCCACGGCCCGCCGTAAAGGTTTTGTCGAGATGAATATGCATGTCGCGGGTGGTGGGCAGCATCAGCTTACCGCCAGGTCATAGTGCGGCAGCGTGGCGTCCGGATGCAGCTTGTTCTCGCGCAGGGCGACGATCTTCCCGTCCTTAATCTCCAGCGTTTTCAGCTCGGTGCGTGTGCCTGTCGCCACGCCGCCGTCGAAATTAAACCCGGCTTCGAGCAGCACGTTATCCAGATAGTAATGTTTCGCGGTGATATTCATCGGTTTACCGGTCTCGCAGAGTGGCTTCGCGGAGTCAGCAGCATACGCGACGGATCCGGTGGCGCCAAACAGCGCGCAGGCGGTGACCATTTTGCCGCTCTGGCTGATAAATTCGCGGCGGCTTTTGTTTTCACTCATCTTATCTTCCTTCATTAACGATATGTGTGCCGGTTTCCCCGCGCAGCGCGGCGGGCAGGCAGTCCGGCGAGGTGATGATCACCCGCCTGCCCCCGTGGTGTAAAAATTCCAGCGAGGCGACGATTTTGGGCAGCATGCTGCCCGCCGGGAAATGCCCTTCTTCCCTGTAGCGCATCATCTCCGCTACGTTGACGGTGTCCAGCGCCTGCTGGTTTGGCTTGCCGAAGTTGACGCACACTTTTTCCACGCCGGTGGTGATCACCAGCACGTCGGCGCGGATCTCGCGCGCCAGCAGCGCGGTGGAGAGATCTTTATCTATCACTGCATCGACGCTCTGGTAATCGCCCTGCGGCGAGCGCACCACGGGAATACCGCCGCCGCCCGCGCCGATCACCACGAAGCCTTTTTGCGTCAATGTCTTGATCGCATCAGCCTCGACAATGCGCAGCGGCTGCGGAGAGGCCACCACGCGACGATATCCCCGGCCCGAATCCTCAACAAAGTGCCAGTCCGGGTGCGCGCGCTGCAGTTCGTCGCGCTGCGCCTCGCTGAAGAACGCGCCGATCGGTTTCGTTGGGTGCGTAAAGCCGGGATCGTTTTTATCCACTTCCACCTGCGTGACGACCGTAACCGCTTTTTGCTCCCCACGCGCGGCCAGGCGGTTGTTCAGCGCCTGCTGGATCAGGTAGCCGATGCCGCCCTGGGTGTCCGCCACGCAGTTTGCCAGCGGCGTCAGGGGAAGCCCCTCCCGCTCGTGGGCGATTTCAGCGCGGCGCAGATCCAGCCCCACCTGAGGACCATTGCCGTGGGTAAGCACGATGTCATAGTCGGAGGCCAGCATTTCGAGCACGGACTCTGCCACCGCTTTTACCGCCTGCGTCTGATGTTCAACCGACTGGCTGGCGTTGTCTTTGATAATGCTGTTGCCGCCAATGGCGACGACCATAAGCTCTTTCATACGTGCTCCTTCGCAACAGTACCCGGCTCAGCGCTCGCCGCTTCGCGGCTATCCAGCACATGCTTCACCACAAACATGCCGCCCATCATCAGATACGCGGTGACGAACATTAGCGAACTGCCTTCGGCAAAGCCCACGACCGGAGCGTGGATCACCCCAAACAGCGCCAGCAGCGCCCCGCCCGCCGCAGCCACGGCTCCGCGCAGCGGTTTGTTGATGATGGCGAAAATGGCGATACAGCCCCACAGCATGCTGGCGAGCGGCGCGCCGTTCCCCAGATGGACTAATCCTTCGTAGTAGATCCCTTTGCTGTGCAGCACGTCAGTACCGATTTTGGCGGCATTCGTGCCCGCCGCACCCATCACGCTGTTCATCATGGTCAGCGCCCAGTTGGCGATCCACGGGAACAGACAGATGAAGATCACCGGCACCTCCACTTTCGGCGTTTCCCTTACCACCTGGTTGGCGGTGACGACGCCGATAAACACCAGAATCGGCACGATGGCGGTCATCGGAATGATGGCGAGCATAAAAGCCCCCAGCCCGAACAGCGGCACGATGAACATGGTTACGCCGGAGGCCAGCGTGTAGCCGATGCTCGCGCCCATCGCTTTCCAGCCGGGATGGCCGACGTAGACCGTCACCGGGAACGGGTTCCCCATCAGGCAGCCGAGCATGGAGGCCAGACCGTTCGCCAGCATGACTTTACGCGTCGGATATTCATCTCCCGCCGCGTGGGCGCTTTCGATGTTCTCCAGGTCAAAGATGTAGTTCGCCAGCCCCAGCGGCACGGCAGAGGCAAGATACGGCAGCGCGTGCGGCAGCCCCTGCAGGAAACCTTCCACGTGCACCTGCGGCGGGTTAAAGCCGAAGGATGACATCGACGCTTTGATCGCCTCCGGGCTTTGCAGGCCGGAGATCCACGCCAGTGCTGTACCGGCTATCAGTAACAGCAGGCCGGTCGGGATGCGGGCGAAAATCGGCTTTTTGCCGAACCAGTTGATGAAAATCAGCAGCAGGACGATAAACGACACGGTCGGCGCTTCGAACGCCTGCAGCATCGGGTTCATCGCCAGCAGCAGCAGACCCAAACCGGAGAGACACGACAGCAGCACGGTACGCGGGATCATCTTGCGGATGGTTTCGCCTAAGAACGAACCGCCCGCGAGGATCATCGCCTCCACGAAGCACCACACCAGGCCAATCTGGATCGCGAACTCCGCATCGCCCGTTTGCTGATAAACCGGCATCAGCACCAGGAAGGTCACGGTAAAAATCGACGGCGCGCTGGGGCCGGACGGCAGCGCGGTGACGTCCGTTCGTCCGGTGGCGCGCGCCATCTGCATGCCGAACCAGGCGTAGCAAATACTCGCGGTCAGCACCGCCAGCCCGAAGGCTGGCGCAATGCGTCCATAAACAATCTCCTTCGGGATGCCGACGACAAAAATGAGCAACCCCATCATGGTCAGCAAATTGGTCAGGTTGTTGGTCATCAACCCGAAATACGCCGCCCAGTCACCTCTTTTCCACTCCAGTTTCATGTTTTTCATGGATGCATGCCTTATAAAAAGTAGCGATCGCGGAAGGTCAACAGCGCCTTTTCAAAACAGCTAAAAGGTGGATGCAACAATGCCCGCGCCAATCATGCCGACGCCCGCATCTTTATGGGCGATGGCGGTGTTGATCACCGGCAGAATGCCGCTGCTACCCACGCGGGTGATGTCGATTGCCGACGGCACGCCCATAAAACCGAGCAGCGGAATGGTGACGTTGGGGTTTTCACCGAGGGTGATTTCGCGCATCTGACGGGAGAAATCAATAGCTTCTTCCACCGTGCCGCCCACCAGCGCGACGATAGCGGGCGCGGTCGCCATAGCAAATCCGCCAATACCGTAGGTTTCGGTGATGGCGCTGTCGCCGATATCCAGCCCCGAATCTTCCGGCTTATAACCGGCAAACATCGGGCCGATCACCTGCTGCGCCGGGCCGGTAAACCATTGCCCCGGCAGGCCGCTGACCCGCAGGCCGAACTCGACGCCGTTACGCGCCATGGTGGTGACCACGGTGCTGTATTCGATGCCATGCGCCGCATCCATCGCCGCTTTACACATCGCCATCCACGTCGGGCCGGAGAAGTAGTCGCTGCTGGCGACAAACTCAAACACTTCGCGCTGTTGCTCGACGGAATAACCCGCCTGAATAATCCCCGGCGTCAGCACCTGAATCAGCAGTGTCGTCCCGGCGTTATTGCGGTTATGGCACTCATCGCCCATATGCAGCGCCTGCGCCAGCATTAAGCGCAGATCGATTTCGCCGATAATTTTCATCGCGTCGCGCAGTATTGGTCCCTGCACATCACGCATCCAGTTCAGGCGGTCAATCACGCTCTGGTCGTTAGCGCCCATACGCAAAATCTTCGCCATCTGCTCGCTCATGTTGGTATAAGCGATGTTGCCGTAGGTTTTGTTTTTTACGATGTGCATAAACATCGAGGCCGAGGTAACACCCGCCATCGATCCCACGCAGTCGTGCTCGTGACACGGCGAGAAGGTGATCTCCCCGGAAGCCGCCAGTTCAGCCGCCTCGTCGAGATCTTTCGCCAGTCCTTCGAACACCAGCGCTCCGGTGACCGCGCCTTTCATCGCGCCGCACATTTTTTCCCAGGTGATCGGCGGCCCGGCGTGAAGAATGGTTTTCGCCGTCATGCCCGGCACCACGTTAATCGCCTGATCAAAACCAATCAGCACCGGATGCGACTGGATAATACGCTCCAGCGCCTGCTGGTTAGCGGCGGCGATTTTGTCCGCCAGCGGCGAATCGGCAATGTTATCCAGCGCCTGCACCACCTGCATATTGCCCTGCCCCGGCGGCGTCCAGTCGAGTTGAGTCACTTCTACATGCTGCTTTTTCAGGTCATCGCTAAACATGGCGATGCCGACGTTAATAACGTTCAATGGTTGGCTAAACAGTGACTGGCTCATCAGGCTTCCTCCCCTTTGCAGATAAATTCACGCGCCAGCAATCCGGTATTGGTGCTGCTGCTCGCCAGAATCACTCCGGCATCAAGCAGCATCTGGCTTTGTTGTTCTAACGATGGCGTATCAAGATCGGTACCCAGCACATAGGCGAGAATGATCAACTCGCGTCCTTCGGCAGCGGCGATCGCTTTCGCTTCTTTGATCGTCTCGATGGTGGAGCCGACCGGATCTTCATGCGATCCAAATCCGAGCACAAAATCCATCACGATCACCGCCACTTCTGGATCGCGCGCCTCTTCGATCAAGCGACTGATGCGGTTGGTGGGGTCAATCATCGGGTGCGGCTTGCCGTTGGTGAAGTCGTCATCGCCAAAGTCGAGGAAGGTGTGTTTGATGCTGCGGTTGATATCTTTCAGGCGGAATTCCGGATCGGGCTGAATGTTGCTGTAGACATCGCCATGTTTTTCCATCACCGCGAACATGGTTTCGTCGCACAGCGTGCCGCCGCAGAACAGGCCACGAATGTATTTCTGCTGCGGTTGCAGACGCGCACGCACATCCGCAATCAACGGCTGGTTAAGCGTATGCAGGTCGAGATTTTCCTGTTTCACGCCGGAGAGCATCACCGCTTTTAGCGCTGCCTCTTTGGTGCCGCGGGCAAACTGTAGCCCCTGCTCATCCACTGGCGTTTCGCCACGATCGAGGAAGCAGACGACCACCGGCTTGCGGCAGGCGCGCGCACGTTCCAGCACTTTGCGGGCCACCGCAGGCGCAGGCGGTTTGGAGATAAGCGCAATGATTTCAGTTTGCGGATCGTTTTCCAGCATCCCGATGGCGTCGAGCATCATCAGGCCGCCGATTTTCTCGCTCAGGTCGCGCCCGCCGGTGCCAATCAGTTGCGAAACGCCGCCGCCAAATTCATGAATGCGGACGCTCAACTCCTGACTGCCGGTGCCGGATGCGCCAACAATACCGATGTTGCCGCGACGCACGGCGTTACCAAAACAGAGCGCCGCGCCGTTGATAATCGCCGTGCCACAGTCTGGCCCCATCATCAGCAGCCCTTTTTCGTGGGCCAGTTGCTTGAGCGCCAGTTCATCTTCAACTGAGACGTTATCGGAAAACAGCATCACGTTGAGATCGTTTTGCAGCGCCTGACGCGCTTCGCGAGCGGCAAACAGACCGTTGACCGAAATCACCGCCAGGTTACTTTCCGGGATATGCTTTTTGGCGCTGCCAATAGTGGCGTAACGCGCCTCGTGCGAGCCCGCGCTCTCTTTACGCGTGAACAGCGCTTCAATAGCGGCCAGCGTTTCATCATTCGCCGCGTCGCCTTTAATGACGATCATCAGGTCGCCGTTTTTCGCCTCATTTAATTCCGGCGTTAACAGCCCGAGGTTTTTTAATACGCCTTTATTCATTTCCGTTGCCATGGCGACAAAGGCCTGTTCGACGCCCGGCAATTTATTGGCTTTTGTGGAAACGGACATTAATGACACGGAGTCAAAATACGTGTTCTTTTTAATCACGATTTTCGTTGGCATTATTTTCTCCAGAATGCGGATAAAAGGGGGCCGCCAACGTGCAAAATGCACGTCGGTAAAAATGCTTTATTTAATTAACGGTCAGCCGGAACGGGCTGACCGATCGTTTTACGCGCCCGCCGCCAGAAGCAGGTCAGCAATCTCAGTGAAGCCTTTCTCCCGCGCCAGTTCGAGCGGGGTTTTGCCGTATTTATCGGTCATATGCGGGTTCGCGCCGTGATCCAGCAGCAGCTTTACGATCGCCTGCTGCTTTGCGCCGCCGTCGTTTAACACGATGGCTTCCAGCAGCGGCGTCCAGCCGACAAAGTTGGTGTGGTTGACGTTTATATCGGTTTTTTCCAGCAGCTCGCGGACAATCTCCACGTGCCCTTTTTCACTGGCTGGCGTAATGCCCACGCCGCCAAAACGCGTCAGGCGGTCAAGATCCGGGCTCGCGGGTAATACCAGCCGCAGGAGAGTTAAATCATTCGTCAGGCAGCTAATCAGGAAGGGGTTAAAGCAGGTCTGATCCTGTTTATCAATATCCGCCCCGGCGGCAATTAATAACTCCACGCAGGCATAATGTTTTTTCAGGCTGGCAATCGTAACGGCGGTTCTTTTCTGGCGGTTAGTGGCGTTAATATCCACGCCTTTCTCCAGACAGGCTTTTAGCGCATCGCTATTTCCCTCTTCTGCCGCCAGCAAAAATTCCGTAACCAGGTCAGTTGCAGACATATTCAGACTCCCGATGTTTTTATTTCTGTTGACCTGAGAATAGCAACAGCCTGGTCATAAAAGAATCCGCTTAAAAATGATTCATCGACAGTCAATTCATTGTTGAGTTAAATTCAATAGTTCGGTCAAAACGTGCGTCTGTGCAACCTTTTTCTTATGTTTAACCGCTTTTTAGCGCATCAAAACGCATTATGCTTATGCCTGATAAAGCCTTATACACCAGGGCTTTCCGCAAAGAGTCAGAACTGTGATCGGCTTCAAATGCGTTGTAACAGCGTTGTTAAAATATGTTCAAAACTGATGTCTGACGGAGCCGTGATATGAATTCCATCTTTACCGAAGAGAACCTGCTGGCCTTCACCACCGCCGCACGCTTCGGCAGCTTCAGCAAAGCCGCCGCCGAACTGGGCGTTACCACCTCCGCCATCAGCTACACCATTAAGCGCATGGAGACCGGGCTGGACGTGGTACTGTTTGTGCGTAACACGCGCAGCATTGAGCTGACCGAGTCCGGCTTTTACTTTTACCGCAAAGCCACCGACCTGCTTAATGACTTTCACGCCATCAAGCGCGGGATTGATACCATCTCGCAGGGCATCGAGGCGCGGGTGCGCATCTGTATCAACCAGCTGTTATATACGCCGCGCCATACCGCGCGGCTGCTGCAGGTGCTGAAAAAGCAGTTTCCCACCTGCCAGATCACCGTCACCACCGAGGTATACAACGGCGTGTGGGACTCCATCATCAACAACCAGGCCAATATAGCTATTGGCGCGCCGGACACGCTGCTCGACGGCGGCGGAATTGACTACACCGAGATCGGCGCTATTCGCTGGGTGTTCGCCATCGCGCCGGCACACCCGCTGGCGTTCGTTCCGGAACCAATAGCGGAAAGCCAGCTGCGCCTGTATCCCAACATCATGGTGGAAGATACCGCGCACACCATTAACAAAAAGGTCGGCTGGCTGCTGCACGGGCAGGAGGCGATTCTGGTCCCGGACTTTAATACCAAATGCCAGTGTCAGATTCTGGGCGAAGGAATAGGTTTTTTACCGGAGTATATGGCGCGGGAAGCGGTGGAAGACGGGCTGCTGGTGACGCGGCGTATCAATAACCCGCGTCAGGACTCGCGCATGCTGCTCGCCACGCAGCATGCCGCGACCGGCCAGGTCACGCGCTGGATCAAACAGCAGTTTGGCCCCCAGGGCGTGCTGACCGGGATCTACAGCGACTTACTCTGGCGTGCTTAGCTTTTGCTTTGTACCCAAAACGCGTGAATGAGGCCGGGGAAGTAGCCCAGCAGCGTCAGAAGAATGTTGATAATAAACGCCCAGCCAAACCCTTTGCCCAACAGCACGCCCAGCGGCGGCAACAGGATGGTAAAAACAATACGCCAAAAACCCATATCAAAACTCCGTGCAAGCTAATCCATTGAAAATAATAAAGAGAACTATCTCTAAGCATAGCCAGTTTACCTGTCTGCGCCAGTTCTCTCCCCTGCGTTTACCCTCTTTTACGCTTTTGAGGCTGGCGTAATGCGCACAATTAGTTTAGCATTATCTTAATTAAGCAAATTCTAAACTACCATGACCGAACTCGAACAGCTTCAGGCCAGCGCAGAGCAGGCCGCAAATCTCTTAAAAGCGATGAGCAACCCGCGTCGGCTGCTGATCCTCTGCACCCTCTGCGGAGCGCCCGGCACCAGCGCAGGGGAACTGGCGCGAGCCACGGGGCTAAGCCCTTCCGCAACGTCGCAGCATCTGGCGCGCATGCGTGAGGAAGGTCTGATCGACAGCACCCGCGACGCGCAGCGCATTCTCTATTTCATTAAAAACGATGCG
Source organism: Enterobacter hormaechei (assembly GCA_041890495.1). GTDB lineage: Bacteria > Pseudomonadota > Gammaproteobacteria > Enterobacterales > Enterobacteriaceae > Escherichia > Escherichia boydii. The sequence continues at coordinate 4,796,248 of CP169086.1, read as the reverse complement.
GTGCATCAGCTCATCAGCACCCTGAAAAAGCTTTATTGCCCGTAAGGAGCCGCCATGTCACTTCCCTTTCTTTCGCCGCGCGAGGCCAGTGCCCGCATCGCTGAGGGCGCAAAACTAATTGATATTCGTGATGCCGATGAGTACGCCCGCGAGCATATTGCCGACGCTCGGTCCGTGCCGCTGGATACCTTACCCGGCGGACTTAAAACGCAGGCAGGCGAAACGGTGATTTTTCACTGCCAGTCCGGTGCCCGCACCTCAGGCAATGCCGATCGCCTGGCGCAGGCTGCCCTTCCCGCTCAGGCATTTGTCGTCGAGGGAGGCATTCAGGGCTGGAAGCAGGCGGGGCTGCTGACCGTCGAAGACAAATCCCAGCCGCTGCCGCTGATGCGTCAGGTGCAAATTGCCGCCGGGCTGTTGATACTCAGTGGCGTAGTGCTGGGCTATAGCGTCTCCAGCGGCTTTTTCCTGCTCAGCGGTTTTGTTGGAGCCGGGCTGCTGTTTGCCGGTGTGACAGGCTTTTGCGGCATGGCCAGGCTGCTTAAGGTGATGCCATGGAACCGGCGTACCTCATAAGCAGTAATCAGTGAAATACGCTGTACCCGGCGTCATGCGTGGGCTAATGTGAAGATCGCTAAAACGATGAGGAGGTAATATGTTTTCTGTCGGTGATTATGTGCAACCGCGTAAAGGCGGCCCGAAACTTAAAGTGCTCGAAGTGAACGGTGACAGCATTGTGGCGGTCCAGGCCAGCAATGAGCAAGGTGAGAAATATACGCTGAAAGCCGCCGATGTGGCGCCGTATACCGAAGAAGGTGATTTCGGCGTCTGCTGAACTGATAACCGGGCGGCATGTTCCGCCCGGTCCATGCATTAGATCAGAAAATCATCCAGTGATTTACCGTTTGCCAGCGCGCTGGCAATAGGCTTAGGCGTGCGGCCCTGACCAGTCCACGTTTTCTCTTCACCGTTCTGGTCAATAAAGCGATATTTTGCTTCACGCGGCTTACGCTTTTTCGCTGGCTTACCCGCCTGCGCCAGTTCAGAACCCAGCAGGTCGGTCGGTGAAATACCATCGGCTTTCATCAGCTCTAGCAGGGCATTAATTTTTTCCTGCTGCTCAGCACGCTGCTGCTCTAATTCCGTCAGCTCGCTGCGTTTCTCTTCAGTAACGACCCTGACCTTTTCCAGCATTTCCTCAAGAACGTCCAGGGATAATTCACGCGCCATGGCGCGCAGGGTTCGGATATTATTAAGATTCTGTAGCGTCAAAGACATATTATTTGAAAACCTTTTCTTTGGGGTAAATAGATAAATCGCCGACAGAATAATTCATTTGAGTTGAAATATCTACCCAAGGATCCGTATGGGCATCAGCGTAAATATATTAAGATCTCATTTCGAATAATAACGCGCGGGGCTGTCTGGAAACAGGGGAATCGAATCACCGCATTAATATAAATGGTCAACTTTACTTCAAATCGCAGCATACTGTGCCGCTACCAGGAGAGGATTCGCCACCCTCGTCACCAATAAAATCAAGACATTGATTTAAATAGAAAAAAAAGCAAACAAGACAGATTATAACGATCGGGACAAAAAACGAACAATTTTAGAGAATTTTGTGGACAAAAGGCGATTAAATAAAAATTAATCACTAGTTGTTAGTTCAAACTCAGAGATATACGCTATACACGTCAACCAAACCAACCTAAAGCACTAAACACTGAAGGAAAATCGTTTCTTTTGTGTTCTTCTCAAGGAGTTCAGACATGTTCTCGCCGCAATCTCGCCTGCGCCACGCGGTGGCGGATACTTTCGCGATGGTTGTTTACTGTTCCGTCGTGAACATGCTGGTCGAGATATTCCTCTCCGGAATGTCCTTCGAGCAGTCACTTTCTTCTCGTCTGGTGGCGATCCCGGTCAATATTATTATTGCATGGCCTTACGGGTTATACCGCGATGCGGTAATGCGTTTCGCGCGTCGAATCAGTCCCGCAGGCTGGGTGAAAAACCTGGCAGACGTTCTGGCGTATGTGACGTTCCAGTCGCCGGTTTACGTGGCCATTCTCCTGACCGTCGGTGCAGACTGGCACCAGATCGCTGCGGCCGTCAGTTCGAATATTGTGATTTCAATGCTGATGGGTGCGGTATACGGCTATTTCCTCGACTACTGCCGCCGCCTGTTTAAGGTCAGCCAGTACAGCCAGGCTAAAGCGTGAAGTGAAGCGACTGGCGAAAGCCAGTCGCGAATTTACTGTACGTCGCCAAACAGTCCCTTCAAAAACCGCTCCAGCGCCATACGCGAGCTGAAACCATGCGGAATACCATAATGCTCATGCCGTTCACCGCCTAAATAGAGCGGAAATTGCTGATAATGATCGCAGGTTTTAATATCCGAGGCAGGCTCAGCAAATGACAGACTTCTGTCTTTCAGCGTCGGGTGAATAATGAGAGCGGTACGTCCCATTCTTGCTTCACGATTAACGTAAACATAATTCTCGCCACGGCGATATCCATACGCTTTTGGCGTCACCTCATCCATGGTGAATCCCTCTTTTTCAAGAACGCGTGCCACCTCGTCAGGTCGTAAATACATATCTTTTCCTCGTTATCTTTTCCTGCCCGGCAACCTTACAGTATTCAGCAATAGCAGGGCTTTCAGAATAGTCCATAAACTGCCGGATAACGCGTGATGCGCTTCCGATATTAAATTTCTGAACTAAACTGAACGGGAACACAAAATTACGGAGGATCGTATGTTTAACAGACCGAACCGAAACGATATTAACGACGACGCTCAGGATATTCGTAATGATGTCAGCCAATTAGCGGACACGCTGGAAGAGGTGCTGAAGTCCTGGGGAAGTGACGCGAAGGACGAAGCGGATGCCGCAAAGCGTAAGGCTCAGTCTCTGCTCCGTGAAACCCGCGCGCGTTTAAACGGCCGCACGCGTACGACACAGGCTGCCTGCGATGCGGTCAGCTGCGCAACGACCTTCGTGCGCGAAAAACCGCTCTGTACGCTCGGCACGGTAGCGGCAGTCGGTATCTTTGTGGGCGCTCTGCTTAGCCTGCGTAAATAACCCGCTCACGCACCGTTATCTGCCCCGGGGGTCAGTGGCTGCCGGGGCTTTTCTTTGCCTTCTCGCCTGTAATACCCGTATAGCCTGCCCAGCCCCGCTGAGCTCATCATCGGGACAACATCAATCTGAATTTCCCATATCTTGTATGGTTGAAACTTAAGACAACTACATCTAGTATTCCTTTTAGCAAGACACACACAACCTGACGCGATGATTCGCGCCGCTCTCTCATTTTAAATGGAAATACGAATCATGAGCATTATTATTTACACTCGTAACGATTGTGTTCAGTGCCACGCGACCAAACGGGCGATGGAAAGCCACGGCGTGGCGTTTGAGATGGTGAATATCGACCAGCAGCCCGAGGCCGCCGATACCCTTCGCGCGCAGGGTTTCCGTCAGCTTCCGGTGGTGGTGGCCGGGGAGACCAGCTGGTCTGGCTTCCGCCCGGACATGATCAACCGCATCGCCGCGCAGGCCGCACGGGCATGAGCAGACTGGTTTTCTTCTCCAGCAGCTCGGAAAACACGCTCCGTTTTATTGAGCGCGTCGGGCTGCCTGCGGTGCGCATTCCGCTCAACGAGCGGGAGCGGATCCGGGTAGAGGAACCGTTCATTCTGGTGGTGCCAAGCTATGGTGGAGGCGGGACAGCGGGAGCAGTACCCCGTCAGGTGATCCGCTTTCTCAACGATCCTCATAACCGCGGGCTCATCCGCGGAGTAATCGCGGCGGGGAATCGCAATTTCGGCGACGCCTTTGGCCGCGCCGGGGATGTCATCTCTCAAAAATGCGGCGTGCCGTATCTCTATCGTTTTGAGCTGATGGGGACACAGCAGGACGTCGAAAACGTGCGTAAAGGAGTGAACGAATTTTGGCAACGACAACCGCAGAACGGGTGATTCAGGCGACGCCGGATTACCACGCATTAAACGCGATGCTTAACCTCTACGATCGGGAGGGGCGCATCCAGTTCGATAAAGATCGTGAGGCGGTGGACGCCTTTTTTGCCGCCCACGTGCGGCCCAACAGCGTGACCTTTACGAGCCAGGATGAACGTCTCGACTATCTGGTTAACGAGGGCTACTACGACGCGCGCGTCCTCACCCGCTACGACCGCGCCTTCGTCGTGAAGCTGTTTGAACGTGCCCACGCCAGCGGCTTTCGTTTCCAGACGTTTCTCGGCGCCTGGAAGTACTACACCAGCTACACCCTGAAGACCTTCGACGGCAAGCGCTACTTAGAGAGCTTTGAAGATCGCGTGGTGATGGTCGCGCTGACGCTGGCGCAGGGCGATGAAGCGCTGGCGGAGCAGCTAACCGACGAGATCCTCTCTGGAAGCTTCCAGCCCGCCACGCCTACATTCCTCAACTGCGGCAAAGCCCAGCGCGGCGAGCTGGTGTCCTGCTTCCTGCTGCGTATCGAAGACAATATGGAGTCGATTGGCCGGGCGGTGAACTCGGCGCTGCAGCTTTCAAAACGCGGCGGCGGCGTGGCGTTTTTGCTCTCTAACCTGCGCGAAGCGGGCGCGCCGATCAAGCGCATCGAAAACCAGTCCTCCGGCGTGATCCCGGTGATGAAGATGCTGGAAGATGCCTTCTCGTACGCCAACCAGCTTGGCGCACGCCAGGGCGCGGGCGCGGTTTATCTGCACGCGCACCATCCGGACATTCTGCGTTTTCTCGACACGAAACGGGAAAATGCCGACGAAAAAATCCGCATTAAAACACTGTCGCTTGGCGTGGTGATCCCGGATATCACTTTCCATCTGGCAAAAGAGAATGCGCAGATGGCGCTGTTTCGCCTTATGACGTAGAGCGAGTTTATGGCAAGCCGTTTGCCGATGTGGCCATCAGCCAACACTATGAAGAACTGGTTGCCGATGAACGCATTCGCAAAAAATACCTCAACGCCCGTGATTTCTTCCAGCGACTGGCAGAAATCCAGTTGAGGTCCGGCTATCCCTACATCATGTATGAAGAAACACGTAAACCGTGCTAACCCTATCGCCGGGCGCATAAATATGAGTAATCTCTGCTCAGGAAATTTTGCAGGTTAACAGCGCCTCAGAGTATGACGAGAAATCTCGACTATACCCGCACAGGCCATGATATTTCCTGCAATTTAGGTTCGTTGAATATTGCGCACACCATGGATTCCCCCGATTTGCCCGCACGGTAGAGACTGGCCGTGCGCGGTTTAACGGCAGTATCAGATATGAGTCATATCCGCAGCGTGCCGTCCATCGAAGCCGGAAATGCCGCCTCGCACGCCATCGGACTGGGGCAGATGAATTTACACGGCTATCTGGCGCGAGAAGGCATCGCTTATGGTTCGCCGGAAGCACTGGATTTCACCAATCTCTATTCTATGCCATCACCTGGCATGCACTGCGTACCTCGATGTTGCTGGCACGCGAACGCGGTGAAACCTTCGCCGGGTTCAAACAGTCACGCTATGCCAGTGGTGATATTTTAGCCAATATCTGCAAGGGAACTGGCAGCCGAAAACGGCGAAAGTTGGCGAAACTGTTTACCCGTAGCGGTATTACGTTACCTACCCGTGAGATGTGGGCGCAGCTGCGCGACGACGTGATGCGCTACGGCATATACAACCAGAATCTTCAGGCGGTGCCGCCAACCGGTTCTATCTCTTATATCAACCATGCTACGTCGAGTATTCATCCGATTGTGGCGAAAGTAGAGATACGCAAGAGGCAAAACAGGACGCGTTTACTACCCTGCCCCGTTTATGACTAACGAGAATCTGGCGCTGTATCAGGACGCTTACGAAATTGGCGCAGAAAAGATCATCGACACTACGCGGAAGCGACTCCGCCATGTCGATCAGGGGCTGTCGCTGACGCTTTTTTCCCCGATACCGCCACCACTCGCGATATCAACAAAGCGCAGATTTACGCCTGGCGCAAGGGTATCAAAACGCTCTATTACATCCGCCTGCGTCAGATGGCGCTGGAAGGCACTGAAATTGAAGGCTGCGTCTCCTGCGCGCTGTAAGGAGAAAGGATGAAACTGTCACGCGTGAGTGCCGTTAACTGGAACAAAATCCAGGACGACAAAGACCTGGAGGTGTGGAACCGCCTGACCAGCAACTTCTGGCTACCGGAAAAGGTCCCGCTCTCCAACGATATTCCGGCCTGGCAAACGCTCGGTCACGCCGAACAGCAGCTGACGATCCGCGTCTTTACCGGCCTGACGCTGCTGGACACCATTCAGAATACCGTCGGCGCACCGGCGCTGATGAGCGACGCGCTGACGCCGCACGAAGAGGCGGTGATGTCGAACATCAGCTTTATGGAGGCGGTACATGCCCGCTCCTACAGCTCAATTTTCTCCACCCTGTGCCAGACCAAAGACGTGGACGCAGCCTACGCCTGGAGCGAGGAGAGCGAGTCATTACAGAGAAAGGCGGAGCTGGTTCTGGAATATTACCGCGCCGACGAGCCGCTGAAGAAGAAGATCGCCAGCGTGTTCCTGGAATCCTTCCTCTTCTATTCCGGCTTCTGGCTGCCCATGTACTGGTCGAGCCGGGGCAAACTCACCAACACCGCCGATTTGATTCGGCTTATCATTCGGGATGAAGCGGTACACGGGTATTACATCGGCTATAAGTACCAGAAAGGGCTAGAGAAAGTCAGCGAGGCGAAACGCGAGGAGCTTAAAGGCTTTGCGCTCGATTTGCTGATGGATCTGTACGACAACGAGCTGAGCTATACCGAAGAACTCTACGCCGGCACCGGCTGGGAGGAAGACGTGAAGGCCTTCCTCTGCTACAACGCCAACAAGGCGCTGATGAACCTGGGTTATGAGGCGCTTTTCCCGCCGGAGATGGCGGAGGTGAACCCGGCGATTCTGGCCGCGCTGTCGCCCAATGCCGACGAAAACCACGATTTCTTTTCCGGTTCAGGCTCCTCTTATGTGATGGGGAAAAGCGGTTGAAACGAAGATGAAGACTGGAATTTCTGAGGGTGTTATTTTCAAAAATATCACTACCCGCAGCAGGGAAATAATTCCCGCCCAATAGCTTTTTATCACGCAAATAATTTGTGGTGATCTACACTGATACTCTGTTGCATTATTCGCCTGAAACCCACAATATTCAGGCGTTTTTTCGCTATCTTTGACAAAAAATATCAACTTTCTCGATTTGCTCTCAGCCCCTTATATCACGGGAAATTCCGGCGATTTGCTCGCATCAATATTCATGCCACATTTGCCATCAGAGGGTTGCCTCAGATTCTCAGTATGTTAGGGTAGAAAAAAGTGACTATTTCCATTGGGTAATATATCGACATAGACAAATAAAGGAATCTTTCTATTGCATGGCAATTAAATTAGAAATTAAAAATCTTTATAAAATATTTGGCGAACATCCACAGCGAGCGTTCAAATATATCGAACAAGGACTTTCAAAAGAACAAATTCTGGAAAAAACTGGGCTATCGCTTGGCGTAAAAGACGCCAGTCTGGCCATTGAAGAAGGCGAGATATTTGTCATCATGGGATTATCCGGCTCGGGTAAATCCACAATGGTACGCCTTCTCAATCGCCTGATTGAACCCACCCGCGGGCAAGTGCTGATTGATGGTGTGGATATTGCCAAAATATCCGACGCCGAACTCCGTGAGGTGCGCAGAAAAAAGATTGCGATGGTCTTCCAGTCCTTTGCCTTAATGCCGCATATGACCGTGCTGGACAATACTGCGTTCGGTATGGAATTGGCCGGAATTAATGCCGAAGAACGCCGGGAAAAAGCCCTTGATGCACTGCGTCAGGTCGGGCTGGAAAATTATGCCCACAGCTACCCGGATGAACTCTCTGGCGGGATGCGTCAACGTGTGGGATTAGCCCGCGCGTTAGCGATTAATCCGGATATATTATTAATGGACGAAGCCTTCTCGGCGCTCGATCCATTAATTCGCACCGAGATGCAGGATGAGCTGGTAAAATTACAGGCGAAACATCAGCGCACCATTGTCTTTATTTCCCACGATCTTGATGAAGCCATGCGTATTGGCGACCGAATTGCCATTATGCAAAATGGTGAAGTGGTACAGGTCGGCACACCGGATGAAATTCTCAATAATCCGGCGAATGATTATGTCCGTACCTTCTTCCGTGGCGTTGATATTAGTCAGGTATTCAGTGCGAAAGATATTGCCCGCCGGACACCGAATGGCTTAATTCGTAAAACCCCTGGCTTCGGCCCACGTTCGGCACTGAAATTATTGCAGGATGAAGATCGCGAATATGGCTACGTTATCGAACGCGGTAATAAGTTTGTCGGCGCAGTCTCCATCGATTCGCTTAAAACCGCGTTAACGCAGCAGCAAGGTCTTGATGCGGCGCTGATTGATGCGCCGTTAGCAGTCGATGCACAAACGCCTCTTAGCGAGTTGCTCTCTCATGTCGGACAGGCACCCTGTGCGGTGCCCGTGGTCGACGAGGACCAACAGTATGTCGGCATCATTTCGAAAGGAATGCTGCTGCGCGCTTTAGATCGTGAGGGGGTAAATAATGGCTGATCAAAATAATCCGTGGGATACCACGCCAGCGGCGGACAGTGCCGCGCAATCCGCAGACGCCTGGGGTACACCGACGACTGCACCGACTGACGGCGGTGGTGCTGACTGGCTGACCAGTACGCCTGCGCCAAACGTCGAGCATTTTAATATTCTCGATCCGTTCCATAAAACGCTGATCCCGCTCGACAGTTGGGTCACTGAAGGGATCGACTGGGTCGTTACCCATTTCCGTCCCGTCTTCCAGGGCGTGCGCGTTCCGGTTGATTATATCCTCAACGGTTTCCAGCAATTGCTGCTGGGTATGCCCGCACCGGTGGCGATTATCGTTTTCGCTCTCATCGCCTGGCAGATTTCCGGGGTCGGAATGGGTGTGGCGACGCTGGTTTCGCTGATTGCCATCGGCGCAATCGGTGCCTGGTCGCAGGCAATGGTGACTCTGGCGCTGGTGTTAACCGCCCTGCTGTTCTGTATCGTCATCGGTTTGCCGTTGGGGATATGGCTGGCGAGAAGTCCGCGAGCGGCGAAAATTATTCGTCCACTGCTTGATGCCATGCAGACCACGCCAGCGTTTGTTTATCTGGTGCCAATCGTCATGCTATTTGGTATCGGTAACGTGCCGGGCGTGGTGGTGACGATCATCTTTGCTCTGCCGCCGATTATCCGTCTGACCATTCTGGGGATTAACCAGGTTCCGGCGGATCTGATTGAAGCCTCGCGCTCATTCGGTGCCAGCCCGCGCCAGATGCTGTTCAAAGTTCAGTTACCGCTGGCGATGCCGACCATTATGGCGGGCGTTAACCAGACGCTGATGCTGGCCCTTTCTATGGTGGTCATCGCCTCGATGATTGCCGTCGGCGGGTTGGGTCAGATGGTACTTCGCGGTATCGGTCGTCTGGATATGGGGCTTGCCACCGTTGGCGGCGTCGGGATTGTGATCCTCGCCATTATCCTCGATCGTCTGACGCAGGCCGTTGGGCGCGACTCACGCAGTCGCGGCAACCGTCGCTGGTACACCACTGGCCCTGTTGGTCTGCTGACCCGCCCATTCATTAAGTAACTCTGCACTTGCCCGGTGACGCCGGGCATTATCACCCTGCCAAAAAAAGGAATAACAATGCGACATAGCGTACTTTTTGCGACAGCGTTTGCCACGCTTATCTCTACACAAACTTTTGCTGCCGATCTGCCGGGCAAAGGCATTACTGTTAATCCAGTTCAGAGCACCATCACTGAAGAAACCTTCCAGACGCTGCTGGTCAGTCGTGCGCTGGAGAAATTAGGTTATACCGTCAACAAACCCAGCGAAGTAGATTACAACGTTGGCTACACCTCGCTTGCTTCCGGCGATGCAACCTTCACCGCCGTGAACTGGACGCCACTGCATGACAACATGTACGAAGCTGCCGGTGGCGATAAGAAATTTTATCGTGAAGGGGTATTTGTTAACGGCGCGGCACAGGGTTACCTGATCGATAAGAAAACCGCCGACCAGTACAAAATCACCAACATCGCACAACTGAAAGATCCGAAGATCGCCAAACTGTTCGATACCAACGGCGACGGAAAAGCGGATTTAACCGGTTGTAACCCTGGCTGGGGCTGCGAAGGTGCGATCAACCACCAGCTTGCCGCGTATGAACTGACCCATACCGTGACGCATAATCAGGGGAACTACGCGGCGATGATGGCCGACACCATCAGTCGCTACAAAGAGGGCAAACCGGTGTTTTACTACACCTGGACGCCGTACTGGGTGAGTAACGAACTGAAGCCGGGCAAAGATGTCGTCTGGTTGCAGGTGCCGTTCTCCGCACTGCCGGGCGATAAAAACGCCGATACCAAACTGCCGAATGGTGCGAATTATGGCTTCCCGGTCAGCACCATGCATATCGTTGCCAACAAAGCCTGGGCCGAGAAAAACCCGGCAGCAGCGAAACTGTTTGCCATTATGCAGTTGCCAGTGGCAGATATTAACGCCCAGAACGCCATTATGCATGACGGCAAAGCCTCAGAAGGCGATATTCAGGGCCATGTTGATGGCTGGATCAAAGCCCACCAGCAGCAGTTCGATGGCTGGGTGAATGAGGCGCTGGCAGCGCAGAAGTAAAAACTACAACACAACCTTACCCCTCACCCTAACCCTCTCCCCAAAGGGGAGAGGGGACTTTATACACCCTCTCCCCTTTGGGGAGAGGGCTGGGGTGAGGGGGATTAACCGCACAAACACACACATAACAATCCCCCAACTTTCACAATCATTCGCTATTATGGTTTCCGGAAAAATAATCACTCAACTAACGATTCCCGAAACTAATGACAAAAACAACTCAAGGGCTTAGCCCCGCACTCATCCTTTTAATGTCCGTGGCAACGGGTCTGGCCGTCGCCAGCAACTATTACGCGCAACCTCTTCTCGACACCATCGCCCACGCGTTTGACCTTTCCGCCAGTTCAGCAGGCTTTATTGTTACCGCTGCACAGCTGGGCTATGCCGCCGGGCTGCTGTTCCTGGTTCCGCTCGGCGATATGTTTGAACGCCGAATGCTGATTGTATCCATGACCCTGCTGGCCGCCGGTGGGATGCTGATCACCGCCAGCAGCCAGTCGCTGACGATGATGATCGTCGGTACCGCGCTAACGGGGCTGTTCTCCGTGGTGGCGCAAATCCTGGTTCCGCTCGCCGCGACCCTCGCCTCCCCGGAAAAACGCGGCAAGGTGGTGGGTACCATCATGAGCGGCCTGCTGCTGGGGATTTTGCTGGCGCGTACCGTTGCAGGACTGCTGGCCAGCCTCGGCGGCTGGCGCACCGTATACTGGGTGGCGAGCGTGCTGATGGTCATCATGGCTCTGGCGCTGTGGCGCGGGCTGCCAAAAGTGAAGCAGGAAAATCACCTGAACTACCCTCAGCTGTTGGCCTCCGTGTTCAGCCTGTTCACCCAGGATAAGCTTCTGCGCACCCGCGCCCTGCTGGGCTGCTTCACCTTCGCCAACTTCAGCATCCTGTGGACGTCGATGGCGTTCCTGCTGGCCGCGCCGCCGTTCAATTATTCGGAAGGGGTGATTGGCCTGTTCGGCCTGGCCGGTGCCGCAGGCGCACTGGGCGCACGTCCCGCAGGCGGGCTGGCCGATAAGGGCAAATCCCACCTGACCACATCCGCAGGGCTGGTTTTACTTCTGCTCTCCTGGGCGGCGATCTGGTACGGACACATCTCGGTACTGGCGCTGATCGTCGGTATCCTGGTACTCGATCTCACCGTACAGGGCGTTCACATCACCAATCAGACCGTCATCTATCGCGTGAAGCCTGAGGCGCGTAACCGCCTGACGGCCGGATACATGACCAGCTACTTCATTGGCGGCGCTGCGGGTTCGCTAATTTCAGCGTCGGCGTGGCAGCATGCGGGCTGGTCTGGGGTATGTGCGATAGGGGCCATCGTCGCCACCCTTAACCTGCTAGTATGGTGGCGCGGCTACCATCGTCAGGATGCAATTCACTAAGTTTTACATTGCGTTGGCCTCTTAGGGTGTTAAGAGGCCTTTCACTCTGTTAATGTAAACGTAATGATTTATCCCAGAAATTTTAATGTGGGTGACATATTTACGATCGGCATGAATAGTTCAGACCCCCGTCCTCACATCCTCTCTTCAGCGGGTTCACACCCTACGCTTTCTGTGCTCACCGGGTCACGGACTTACCCGGCGCTTTCTGATGGTGACATAATTTTGGCGGATATAACCGCACAAACAATACATTTACTTTATTTGTCACTGTCGTTACTATATCGGCTGAAATTAATGAGGTCATACCCAAATGGATAGTTCGTTTACGCCCATTGAACAAATGCTAAAATTTCGCGCCAGCCGCCACGAAGATTTTCCTTATCAGGAGATCCTTCTGACTCGTCTTTGCATGCACATGCAAAGCAAGCTGCTGGAGAACCGCAATAAAATGCTGAAGGCTCAGGGGATTAACGAGACGTTGTTTATGGCGTTGATTACGCTGGAGTCTCAGGAAAACCACAGTATTCAGCCTTCTGAATTAAGTTGTGCTCTTGGATCATCCCGTACCAACGCGACGCGTATTGCCGATGAACTGGAAAAACGCGGTTGGATCGAACGTCGTGAAAGCGATAACGATCGCCGCTGCCTGCATCTGCAATTAACGGAAAAAGGTCACGAGTTTTTGCGCGAGGTTTTACCACCGCAGCATAACTGCCTGCATCAACTCTGGTCCGCGCTCAGCACAACAGAAAAAGATCAGCTCGAGCAAATCACCCGCAAATTGCTCTCCCGTCTCGACCAGATGGAACAAGACGGTGTGGTTCTCGAAGCGATGAGCTAACGCGTCATCTCGCTCAAAAATCCAGATTTATAAAAGAAAAAATGACTGGCCAGCATCGCAACATGCTGGCCTTTTTGGCAAGCAGGTCGGCTCAGCCGATGAGTTAAGAAGATCGTGGAGAACAATATGAGCGCAAATGCGGAGACTCAAACCCCGCAGCAACCGGTAAAGAAGAGCGGCAAACGTAAGCGTCTGCTCCTCCTTCTCACCTTGCTCTTTATAATTATTGCCGTAGCGATAGGGATTTATTGGTTTTTGGTACTGCGTCACTTCGAAGAAACCGATGACGCATACGTGGCAGGGAATCAAATTCAAATTATGTCTCAGGTGTCTGGCAGCGTGACGAAAGTCTGGGCCGATAACACCGATTTTGTAAAAGAAGGCGACGTGCTGGTCACTCTCGACCCGACAGATGCTCGCCAGGCGTTTGAAAAAGCCAAAACTGCACTGGCTTCCAGCGTTCGCCAAACCCACCAGCTGATGATTAACAGCAAGCAGTTGCAGGCGAATATTGAGGTGCAGAAAATCGCCCTCGCGAAAGCACAAAGCGACTACAACCGCCGTGTGCCGCTGGGCAATGCCAACCTGATTGGTCGCGAAGAGCTGCAACACGCCCGCGACGCCGTCACCAGTGCCCAGGCGCAACTGGACGTCGCGATTCAACAATACAATGCCAATCAGGCGATGATTCTGGGGACTAAACTGGAAGATCAGCCAGCCGTGCAACAGGCTGCCACCGAAGTACGTAACGCCTGGCTGGCGCTGGAGCGTACTCGTATTGTCAGTCCGATGACCGGTTATGTCTCCCGCCGCGCGGTACAGCCTGGGGCGCAAATTAGCCCAACGACGCCGCTGATGGCGGTCGTTCCAGCCACCAATATGTGGGTGGATGCCAACTTTAAAGAGACGCAGATTGCCAATATGCGTATCGGTCAGCCGGTCACTATCACCACGGATATTTACGGCGATGATGTGAAATACACCGGTAAAGTGGTTGGTCTGGATATGGGCACAGGTAGCGCGTTCTCACTGCTTCCAGCGCAAAATGCGACCGGTAACTGGATCAAAGTCGTTCAGCGTCTGCCTGTGCGTATCGAACTGGACCAGAAACAGCTGGAGCAATATCCGCTGCGTATCGGTTTGTCCACGCTGGTGAGCGTCAATACCACTAACCGTGACGGTCAGGTACTGGCAAATAAAGTACGTTCCACTCCGGTAGCGGTAAGCACCGCGCGTGAAATCAGCCTGGCACCTGTCAATAAACTGATCGACGATATCGTAAAAGCTAACGCTGGCTAATCCAGAGGTGCGTGTGATGCAACAGCAAAAACCGCTGGAAGGCGCGCAACTGGTCATTATGACGATTGCGCTGTCACTGGCGACATTCATGCAGGTGCTGGACTCCACCATTGCTAACGTGGCGATCCCCACTATCGCCGGGAATCTGGGCTCATCGCTCAGCCAGGGAACGTGGGTAATCACTTCTTTCGGGGTGGCGAATGCCATCTCGATCCCGCTTACCGGCTGGCTGGCAAAGCGCGTCGGGGAAGTGAAACTGTTCCTTTGGTCCACCATCGCCTTTGCTATTGCGTCGTGGGCGTGTGGTGTCTCCAGCAGCCTGAATATGCTGATCTTCTTCCGCGTGATTCAGGGGATTGTCGCCGGGCCGTTGATCCCGCTTTCGCAAAGTCTATTGCTGAATAACTACCCGCCAGCCAAACGCTCGATCGCGCTGGCACTGTGGTCGATGACGGTGATTGTCGCGCCAATTTGCGGCCCGATCCTCGGCGGTTATATCAGCGATAATTACCACTGGGGCTGGATATTCTTCATCAACGTGCCGATTGGCGTGGCGGTGGTGTTGATGACACTGCAAACTCTGCGCGGACGTGAAACCCGCACCGAACGGCGGCGGATTGATGCCGTGGGGCTGGCACTGCTGGTTATTGGTATCGGCAGCCTGCAGATTATGCTCGACCGCGGTAAAGAGCTGGACTGGTTTTCATCACAGGAAATTATCATCCTTACCGTGGTGGCGGTGGTGGCTATCTGCTTCCTGATTGTCTGGGAGCTGACCGACGATAACCCGATAGTCGATCTGTCGTTGTTTAAGTCGCGCAACTTCACCATCGGCTGCTTGTGTATCAGCCTCGCGTATATGCTCTACTTCGGCGCTATTGTTCTGCTGCCGCAGTTGTTGCAGGAGGTCTACGGTTACACGGCGACCTGGGCAGGTTTGGCCTCTGCGCCGGTAGGGATTATTCCGGTGATCCTGTCGCCGATTATCGGCCGCTTCGCGCATAAACTGGATATGCGGCGGCTGGTAACCTTCAGCTTTATTATGTATGCCGTCTGCTTCTACTGGCGTGCCTATACCTTTGAACCAGGTATGGATTTTGGCGCGTCGGCCTGGCCGCAGTTTATCCAGGGGTTTGCGGTGGCCTGCTTCTTTATGCCGCTGACCACCATTACGCTGTCTGGTTTGCCACCGGAACGACTGGCGGCGGCATCGAGCCTCTCTAACTTTACGCGAACGCTGGCGGGGTCTATCGGCACGTCGATAACCACGACCATGTGGACCAACCGCGAGTCGATGCACCATGCGCAGTTGACTGAGTCGGTAAACCCGTTCAACCCGAATGCCCAGGCGATGTACAGTCAACTGGAAGGGCTTGGGATGACGCAACAGCAGGCATCAGGCTGGATTGCCCAGCAGATCACCAATCAGGGGCTGATTATTTCCGCCAATGAGATCTTCTGGATGTCAGCCGGGATATTCCTCGTCCTGCTGGGGCTGGTGTGGTTTGCTAAACCGCCATTTGGCGCAGGTGGCGGCGGAGGCGGTGCGCACTAGTTCTGTGACAGTTGCCCGGTGGCGCTGCGCTTACCGGGCCTACGAACGTAGGCCGGATAAGGCGTAGCCGCCATCCGGCAAAAAACCGCACCGTGTCCAGAACGCGACAGCCATTGTCAGTTCCGATAAAGCAGCGCGCCTGAAATCGTTTCACGATAGTGAAAAGACAACAGGAGCGCATCATGCTGAACACACCCGCCGACAAGTACCAACCCTACCCAACCCTTTCCCTGCCAGACCGCCTCTGGCCGGAGCAACGCATCACCCGCGCGCCGCGCTGGCTTTCCACCGACTTACGCGACGGCAACCAGGCCCTTGCCGAGCCGATGGACAGCGCGCGCAAGCTGCAGTTCTGGGAACTGCTGCTGAGCTGCGGGTTTAAAGAGATCGAGGTTGCCTTTCCTTCCGCCTCGCAGACGGATTTCAACTTCGTTCGCCAGCTGATTGAAGAGAACCGCATCCCGGATGACGTGACGATTCAGGTGCTGACCCAGGCGCGGGAAGACCTCATTCATCGTACTTTCGAATCCCTGCGCGGCGCGAAACGGGCCACCGTCCATCTGTACAACGCCACCGCCCCGCTGTTCCGCCGTCTGGTGTTCGGCATGGAGAAAGCGCAGGTCGTCGAACTGGCGACGCGCTCCACGCGGCTTATTCGTCAGCTGTGTGAAGAGAACCCGGACACCCGCTGGCAGTATGAATACTCCCCGGAGACCTTCTGCTTTACCGAGCCGGAATTTGCGCTGGAGATTTGTGAAGCCGTAGCGGAGATCTGGCAGCCGTGCGACGAACGCCCGATGGTGATCAACCTACCGGCCACCGTCGAAGTGAGCACGCCGAACGTCTATGCCGACCAGATCGAGTATTTCTGTCGCCACTTCAGCCGCCGCCGCGATGTCTGCATCAGCGTGCATCCGCATAACGACCGCGGTACCGGCGTCGCCTGCGCGGAGCTGGCCGTAATGGCGGGGGCTGACCGCGTGGAGGGCTGTCTGTTTGGTAACGGGGAGCGCACGGGCAACGTCTGCCTGGTGACGCTGGCAATGAACCTCTACAGCCAGGGAGTTAGCCCGAATCTGGACTTTAGCGATATGAACCGGGTGGTGGAAGTGGTGGAAACCTGCAATCAGCTGCCGGTCCACCCGCGCCATCCGTGGGCGGGCCGTCTGGCCTATACCGCCTTCTCCGGCTCGCACCAGGACGCGATCAAAAAAGGTTTTGATGCCCGCAGGCCAGGCGATCGCTGGGAGATGCCTTACCTTCCCGTCGATCCCCAGGATATCGGCTGTACCTACGAAGCGGTGATCCGCGTGAACAGCCAGTCAGGGAAAAGCGGCAGCGCGTGGCTGATCGAACAGAATCATGGGCTGAAACTGCCCCGCGCCCTGCAGCAGGATTTCAGCCAGCACGTGCAGCAGGAAACCGATCGTCACGGAAAAGAGATGACGCAAAACGCGCTGTGGCAGCTGTTCCGCACCCGCTACGGCCTGGTGGCAACGCCGCACTATGCGCTGCAATCCTACCGCAGCGATAGCCAGCAGGACGGCCAGCTGCGTTTGACGGCCAGCGTCGCCACACAGGGAGGAACGCGCCAGCTGGAAGGTCAGGGTAACGGCCTGCTTTCCGCCGCCGCTCAGGGCTTAAGCCGCTGGGTCAACGATCCGTTCGTGATTAAGGATTATCACGAGCATACGTTAGGCGAACGCAGCGACAGCCGCTCGGTGGCCTACATCCGCTGTCTGTTCCAGGACGGCAGCAGCCGCTGGGGCGTGGGCATTGACAGCGACGTGGCGCGCGCGTCGCTTCAGGCGCTGTTTAACGCCGTCAGTCGTTCTTAAAGTAATCGCTGGGGGAGACGCCCATCACCCGACGGAACATCGCCGTAAAGGCGCTGTGGCTGCCGTATCCCAGATCCAGCGCCACGCGCAATACCGGCTGGCCCTGCGCCAGCCGCACTAAGGCTTCCAGCAGGCGCGCCCTTCTCAGCCACTCTCCGTAGCTTAATCCCGTCTGCTGTTGAAAATGGCGGTTCAGCGTGCGCTCGCTCATGTTCATCATGCTCGCGGCCTGCGCGCTGCTCCAGCTTTCCCCCGGATTTTGCCGGATATGCAGACACAGGCGACGTAGCGCCTCACTTTCCGGCTCCGGCAGGTGAAACGGCAGCACCGGCATAATGCGGATTTCATCGAGAATGAGCTCATAGACGCGTTCATCCCGGCTTCCGGGTGAGTACGATTCAGGTAAAGCAAGGGAGATGAGGATCAGCTCGCGCAGCAGCGGCGAGATCTGAACGATCTGGCAGGTGGCCGGGAGATCGGCCCGCGCCAGCGGATCGATAAACAGCGTTCGCGCCGCCACGTTGCCGGTAATGCGCAGGGAATGCTGCGTGCCCGCCGGCAGCCAGACGCCGCGACCGGGAGGAACAACCCAACAGCCCGATGCGGTATCTACCCGTACCACGCCGCTCAGGGTGTGCAGCAGCTGCGCGCAGTCGTGCTTGTGCCAGGGTTCGCTGTCACCATGAACGTAATCATGGGCAAACGGAACGAGGGGACGGTGGGTAAAGGAGAAGGTTAAGGTTGTGGTCATGGAATTAAACCACCCTCACCCTACCCTCTCCCTGAGGGAGAGGGAAAAGGTGCACTAGATGTGCAGTTCCTGCAACTTCTCTTTCGGCAGTGCCAGTTCTTCGTTGCTGTTGATGCGTACGTCACGTTCCAGAATGCTACGCGCAATATCCTGCGCTTCCTGCAACGAGTGCATCTGGTAAGTGCCACACTGGTAGACGTTCAGTTCCGGGATCTGATTCTGATCCTGCACTTTCAGTACGTCTTCCATTGCCGCTTTCCAGGCATCAGCAACACGCTGCTCATCTGGCGTACCAATCAGACTCATATAAAAACCGGTGCGGCAGCCCATTGGCGAGATATCGATAATCTCTACACCATTACCGTTAAGATGGTTACGCATAAAACCAGCAAACAGGTGCTCCAGGGTATGGATCCCTCTTTCTGGCATCACTTCTTTGTTCGGCACGCAGAAGCGCAGATCGAACACGGTGATTGCGTCGCCATGCGGGGTGTTCATTGTTTTCGCCACCCGAACTGCAGGCGCTTCCATCCGGGTATGATCGACTGTGAAGCTATCTAACAACGGCATTTAGCCACCTCCGGTAATTTTTTTAAAAATTTTCTGAACTCTTTCTTCCCAGGCGAGTCTGAGTATATGAAAGACGCGCATTTGTTATCATCATCCCTGAATTCAGAGATGAAATTTTGGCCACTCACGAGTGGCCTTTTTCTTTTCTGTCAGGCGTGTTTTTCCAGCCACACCGCAAACGGTTCGGTATCAGCGGCTTCCATTTCCTGCTGACGGCGTTCAGACGCCTCGCGCTCGGCTACAAAATCCTCTTCGCGCAGAATTTCCAGCGGCTCTTCACGCAGCAGATTACGGTACGCTTCAGCAAACGCTTTGCCTGTTCCGCCAATACCAGTATCAATCATAGACCT
The DNA here is from genome assembly GCA_041890495.1 of Enterobacter hormaechei. Classification (GTDB taxonomy): domain Bacteria; phylum Pseudomonadota; class Gammaproteobacteria; order Enterobacterales; family Enterobacteriaceae; genus Escherichia; species Escherichia boydii. The sequence continues at coordinate 4,776,915 of CP169086.1, read as the reverse complement.
TAAGATACGGGCAGAGAAAGTCAGATCGGGATTATCGAAGCAGGCAACCAGTTCATCACACACTTTCTGATACGCTTCGCCGCCGTTAATGCTATCCAGCGTTTGCGCGACGCGTTTCAGATCGCGGAACAGATCTTTACCCACCTGCGGTAACGGGAACTGTGCGGTTTCGCAGCCGATACCCAGCGTCAGACCCGGTTTGCGACCTTCGAGGATCACCCGGTTCCAGTTAACGCGCGTACAGGCAAGTTCGCTACTGCTCATTTCCGGTGCATCAGCCAGCGCACACCAGACCATAAACAGGTCGAGGAATCGCACCTGCTGTTCATCTACACCAATCGGCGAGAACGGGTTGATGTCCAGCGAACGCACTTCAATATATTCAATACCGCCACGTAACAGCGCATCAGAAGGCGACTCGCCGCTGCGGGTAACGCGTTTTGGACGAATCGGCGCGTACAGTTCGTTTTCAATCTGCAGCACGTTGCTGTTGATTTGCAGCCTCTTACCGTCTTTCTCAATACCAATCTTCGCGTACTCTTCCGATGGCGTTTTGATTGCCTGTTTAAGGCCCGCTACGTACTCGTAAAGATCGTTGAAGGTAATACCAAGATTGCTTTGCGATTTATTGGTATAGCCGAGATCGCTCAAACGAAGAGAGGTCGCATACGGCAGGTAATACATACCGCACTCGGTTTTCTCAAACGGCAGCGACGTTGGTTTTCCTTGCAGGAAAGAAGAACAAATCGCCGGAGATGCACCAAACAGATAAGGAATGACCCAACCGAAACGATAGTAATTGCGGATAACGCGGAAATAGCCCGCAGAAATTTTCTCTTTGGCATCAGCGCCCGAGATATCACCGCACTTCGCTTGCCAGAATGCCATTGGCAAAGAGAAATTGTAGTGCACGCCGGAAATGGTTTGCATCAGCGCGCCGTAGCGATTTTTCAGCCCTTCACGATACAGCGTTTTAAAGCGTCCGGTGTTAGAAGTGCCGTACTGTGCCAGTTCGATGTCCTGACCTTCTGCGATGTAGCATGGCATACTTAACGGCCACATCCGCTCATCGCCCATATTGCGCGCCGTATAACGATGCAGATCGCGCATAAAGGTCAGCATATGTTCAATATCACCATCCACTGGTGTAATGAATTCCAGCAATGCTTCCGCAAAATCGGTAGTAATCCATTTGTGCGTCAGTGCGGAACCTAATGCTTCAGGATGACCTGTTGTTGCCAGTGTGCCATCAGCATTAACACGCAAAGTTTCGCGCTCCAGCCCACGCTGTATCCCCTTTAACGCCTGAGGATGTTTTTCCAGCCAGGCCAGCGCCTGTGATACGTCCGGGATCAAATTGACCTCCCGCCTGTCAAAATCGTTTTAATTAGCATAACTGTAATGGTGACCATATGTGCAGGCCTACAATTAGTGCCACCACATCATGCCCTGAACGGTCGCTGCTGCAACTGCAACATAGCGTAACGCTTTACCAAGGCACAAAAAAAAGATTACCGGTCCCCACGAGATGCGCATCCATCCCGCTAACAGACACAGTAAATCGCCAACCACGGGCATCCAGCTTAATAATAGCGTGACTGCACCATAGCGTTTCAGCCAGCCGGTAGCTTTCTCTTGCCAGCGCGATGTTTTACGCAATGGAAAGAAACGCCCAAGGATAACGTTAGTTAACCCTCCAAGGCTATTACCCATTGTTGCTGTTAAAACTAAAACCCAGGGATGACTGATCCCGGAAAGCAACATTGCCACCAGCACGACTTCGGAGTTGCCGGGTAATAGTGTAGCGCTGAGAAAACTACTGGCAAACAACGAGAAAAGCGATAACGCTTCACTCACAGCAAGCGAACATCCACGGCGTCCATGCCTGCTGCACGGGCCGCCTGAATACCGAAATCGGCATCTTCAAAGACCACACACTGCGTCGGTTGCACGCCCATACGCTGCGCGCACAACAAAAATGTGTCTGGCGCGGGTTTATGGTGTTTGACGTGATCGGCAGCGACGACGGCGTCAAAATAATGGCGTAATCCCAGGTGCGCCAGCAATGCCTCAGCGATGGCGCTTTCATTCCCCGTTCCTACAGCCATTGGGCGACGACCATGCCAACTTTTCACCACATCAACAAGAGGAAGCGGTTCGACGCTATCCAGCAGCATACTTCTTACTGCTTCTGTTTTTTCACGCGCTAACGCATGCGGGTCGAGATCGGCCTGATTCAGCTCAATAATTGCCTGAGCAATACGCCAGGTGGGCGATCCATTAAGCGCAATCATCGCCTGAATATCGTACTGAAGACCGTAGTGCCCTAATACTTCGCGCCACGCTTTACGGTGCGTAGGCTCCGTATCCAGGATTGTGCCATCCATATCAAAAATTAAACCTGCATAACGCTCGTACATGGTCTTCTCGCAAGTCGAAAAATATGACGCTACTTTAGCGTAATTGCTTGATTTTGTCGCTGATGGCGAAGAGATAAAGGAGTTATTTAGAAATGAGATATTTTTGAAGGAAATTTTTTGGAGAAGATGGTGCATCCGGGAGGATGACTCACTGACGTTCGCCCTTCGGGCCGTTGCTGGCGCAACGTTATCCTTCCTGGTGCCTGCGGTTAATACCGCTATCTCTTCGATACCTTCATTGCTGAAGGTTACGGAGAATATGGTGCATCCGGGAGGATTCGAACCTCCGACCGCTCGGTTCGTAGCCGAGTACTCTATCCAGCTGAGCTACGGATGCATCGGGAAAACTTATTCTACTGCTGATATTGATACCGCTACTAAAGCCATATCAATTAAGAGATGGTGCATCCGGGAGGATTACTCGCCTTGCGGCTCGCCCTTCGGGCCGTTGCTAAAGCAACGTTATCATCCCTAGTGCCTGCGGTTAATTCCGCTACCTCTTCGATACCTTCATTGCTGAAGATTTCGGAGAATATGGTGCATCCGGGAGGATTCGAACCTCCGACCGCTCGGTTCGTAGCCGAGTACTCTATCCAGCTGAGCTACGGATGCATCGGGAAATTTATTTTACTGCTGATATTGATACCGCTACTAAAGCCATATCAAGTAAGAGATGGTGCATCCGGGAGGATTCGAACCTCCGACCGCTCGGTTCGTAGCCGAGTACTCTATCCAGCTGAGCTACGGATGCATCGGGAAACTTACTTTACTGCAGATTTTTTGATACCGCTACTAAAGCCGTATCAAGTAAGAGATGGTGCATCCGGGAGGATTACTCGCCTTGCGGCTCGCCCTTCGGGCCGTTGCTAAAGCAACGTTATCCTCCCTGGTGCCTGCGGTTATTACCGCCACCTCTTCCATACCTTCATCGCTGAAAGTACGTAGAATATGGTGCATCCGGGAGGATTCGAACCTCCGACCGCTCGGTTCGTAGCCGAGTACTCTATCCAGCTGAGCTACGGATGCAAATGGCGGTGAGGCGGGGATTCGAACCCCGGATGCAGCTTTTGACCGCATACTCCCTTAGCAGGGGAGCGCCTTCAGCCTCTCGGCCACCTCACCACACGCCTCTTACGAGTGCTTCGAAGAACTTGTTTATCGCTCATCGTCGCTGCGTGGCGCACATATTACTTTCTGAGACTTATAAGTCAAACAATTTTTCCTACACTTTTATCGTTTGCACACTTCACGTTCAATTAGTCTGTAAAAACGTCAAAAAGAGTGTTTTATCAACAGAAGAATGGAGGTCTGACAGATAGTAGTAATGCAAAAAAATGGAGACTTAAGTTGAATGAACGGGAGTAAAGCGAAAAGACTATAGAGTGAAGGAGAAATTTTGAGGGTGCGTCTCACCGATAAAGATGAGACGCGGAAAGATTAGTAACTGGACTGCTGGGATTTTTCAGCCTGGATACGCTGGTAGATCTCTTCACGGTGAACAGAAACTTCCTTCGGGGCATTTACGCCAATACGTACCTGGTTGCCCTTTACCCCTAAAACTGTCACGGTGACCTCATCCCCAATCATGAGGGTCTCACCAACTCGACGAGTCAGAATCAGCATTCTTTGCTCCTTGAAAGATTAAAAGAGTCGGGTCTCTCTGTATCCCGGCATTATCCATCATATAACGCCAAAAAGTAAGCAATGACAAACACATTACATCTAAGCAGTCATGGCATTACATTCTGTTAAACCTAAGTTTAGCCGATATACACAACTTCAACCTGACTTTATCGTTGTCGATAGCGTTAATGCGAATGCCGTGAAGCGAGTCCACGGCATTGCCTGACGCTTATATTATTGCAATTTCGCGCTGACCCAGCCTTTCACACTGGCTAACGCTGCAGGTAAGGCCGCAGCATCCGTACCACCGGCTTGCGCCATGTCAGGACGTCCACCACCCTTGCCGCCCACCTGCTGAGCGACCATACCAATCAGTTCCCCTGCTTTCACACGATCTGTGACGTCCTTAGATACGCCTGCAATCAGAGAAACCTTACCTTCGACTACCGTTGCCAGCACGATAATTGTCGACCCCAGCTGATTTTTTAAATCGTCAACCATGGTACGCAACATTTTCGGCTCAACACCGCTAAGCTCGCTAACCAACAGCTTAACACCATTAACATCAATTGCCTTACTGGAAAGATTTGCGCTCTCCTGTGCGGCAGCTTGTTCTTTAAGCTGTTGTAACTCTTTTTCCAGCTGACGCGTACGTTCCAGTACTGAGCGCACTTTATCAGCCAGATTATTGCTATCGCCTTTCAGCAGATGCGCGACTTCGCTTAAGCGATCGCTGTCTGCATGAACGGTGGCGATAGCACCTTCTCCGGTTACCGCTTCGATACGACGAACGCCTGCAGCAGTACCCGATTCAGAGATGATGCGGAACAGACCAATATCACCAGTGCGGCTGGCGTGAGTACCGCCACACAACTCGGTAGAGAAATCGCCCATGCTCAGCACGCGTACGCGCTCATCATACTTCTCGCCGAACAGCGCCATCGCACCTTTCGCTTTCGCCGCTTCGAGATCCATGATGTTGGTTTCGATCGGCAAATTGCGACGAATCTGTGTGTTCACCAGGTCTTCGACCGCACGAATCTCTTCTGGTTTCATCGCTTCGTTGTGTGAGAAGTCGAAGCGCAGCACCTTGTCGTTAACCAGTGAACCTTTCTGCGATACATGAGTACCCAGAACCTGGCGCAGCGCAGCGTGCATCAGGTGCGTTGCGGAGTGATTCAGACGAATACGGGCGCGACGAGCCTCATCAACATCAGCCTGCACCGCGTCGCCCACTTTCAGAGAACCCGCAGCAAGTTTACCGATGTGACCAATCGCCTGGCCGTATTTCTGCGTATCTTCCACCGCAAAGGAGAAGTTAGCGCCTTTCAGTTCGCCTTTATCGCCAACCTGACCGCCGGATTCCGCATAGAATGGCGTTTGATCCAGCACGACCACAGCTTCCTGGCCTGCATTGATGGCATCAACCGCTTTACCATCAACAAACAGCGCAGTCACTTTGCCGTTCAGTTCCAGATGGTCATAGCCTTTAAATTCAGATGCACTGTCAACACGGATCATTGCGTTGTAATCGGCACCAAAGCCGCTGGCTTCGCGCGCGCGACGACGCTGCTCTTCCATTGCAGCTTCAAAACCAGCTTCGTCAACTTTGATGTTGCGCTCACGACAAACATCAGCCGTCAGGTCAACCGGGAAGCCATAGGTGTCGTACAGACGGAAAGCAGTTTCACCATCCAGCGTATCACCAGAAAGTTTTGCCAGCTCTTCATCCAGCAACGCCAGACCGCGCTCCAGAGTACGAGCAAACTGCTCTTCTTCAGTCTTCAGCACCTGCTCAACCTGCGCCTGCTGGCGTTTCAGGTCTTCACCCGCAGAGCCCATAACGTCGATCAGCGGACCAACCAGTTTGTAGAAGAAGGTTTCTTTCGCGCCGAGCATATTACCGTGACGCACTGCGCGACGAATGATACGACGCAGTACATAACCACGGTTTTCATTGGACGGCATTACGCCATCCGCGATCAGGAACGCACAAGAACGAATGTGGTCAGCGATTACGCGCAGCGATTTATTGCTCAGATCGGTTGCGCCAGTGACTTTCGCTACCGCCTGGATCAGCGTGCGGAACAGGTCGATGTCATAGTTAGAGTTAACGTGTTGCAGCACCGCAGCAATACGCTCCAGACCCATACCGGTATCTACAGACGGCTTCGGCAGCGGTTCCATCGTGCCATCGGCCTGGCGGTTGAACTGCATGAAGACGATGTTCCAGATCTCAATGTAGCGGTCGCCGTCTTCTTCCGGGCTTCCCGGAGGGCCCCCCCAAATGTGGTCGCCGTGATCGTAGAAGATTTCGGTGCACGGGCCGCACGGACCAGTGTCACCCATCTGCCAGAAGTTGTCAGATGCGTATGGCGCACCTTTGTTATCGCCGATGCGAATAATACGTTCGCGCGGGATCCCTACTTCTTTTTCCCAGATTTCGTAGGCTTCGTCGTCGCTTTCATAGACGGTAACCCACAGACGCTCTTTCGGCAGGGCAAACCATTTTTCGCTGGTCAGCAGTTCCCATGCAAACTGAATGGCATCGTGTTTGAAATAGTCGCCGAAGCTGAAGTTGCCCAGCATTTCGAAGAAGGTATGGTGACGCGCGGTGTAACCGACGTTTTCCAGGTCGTTGTGTTTACCACCCGCACGCACGCAGCGTTGGGAAGTGGTAGCGCGGGAATAATTACGCTTGTCGAGCCCAAGGAACACATCCTTGAACTGGTTCATCCCGGCGTTGGTAAACAACAAAGTTGGGTCGTTATGGGGTACCAGGGAGCTGCTGGCAACTACCTGATGTCCCTTACTATGGAAAAAGTCGAGAAACGCCTGACGGATCTCAGCGGTGCTCTTGCTCATAATTATCCTGAAATCAAGCTAACGAAATATCGCCACCAGCTCCAGCGTGTCTTAACCGCCGGGCTGGTAACTGAAAAGTGGGAATAAGATAAGTTTTCTTGACTGGGAAGTAAAATACCGTATGCGTTCAGTCGGCAAAATTTCGCCAAATCTCCTGGATATCTTCCATCAGATAGCCACGATAGAGCAGAAAACGCTGGATCTTAACTTTTTCTGAAAAGACAGTTGGCAAAGGTTCGCCATATTTTCGCGTCGCCTGATCGCGCGCCAGTGCGCACCAGTCGATGTCACATTCACGCATCGCTTTTTCTGTCGCTTCGCGGGAAATACCTTTCTGATTCAGTTCCTGGCGAATACGCGCAGGTCCATAACCTTTGCGGCTACGGCTGGCGATAAAGCGCGCAACAAATCGGCTGTCATCGAGATAGCCATGTTCATGGCACCAGGCAATAACGCGCTCGTAATCTTCTGCCGTAGCATCAATCTCTTCTGGGCCATTTTTGCCCATAATCGGTGCCGCGAGTTTACGTCGCAGTTCTTGCTCACTGTGATCGCGCACCGCCAGAATGCGTACCGCACGATCCAACAGGCGAGCATATGCCGGGCGACGGGATGTTGATTCTGTCATGGCATATCCTTACAACTTAAAAAAGCAAAAGGGCCGCAGATGCGACCCTTGTGTATCAAACAAGACGATTAAAAATCTTCGTTAGTTTCTGCTACGCCTTCGCTATCATCTACAGAGAAATCCGGCGTTGAGTTCGGGTTGCTCAGCAGCAACTCACGTACTTTCTTCTCGATCTCTTTCGCGGTTTCCGGGTTATCTTTCAGCCAGGCAGTCGCATTCGCTTTACCCTGACCGATCTTCTCACCTTTGTAGCTGTACCACGCGCCTGCTTTCTCGATCAGCTTCTCTTTTACGCCCAGGTCAACCAGTTCGCCGTAGAAGTTGATACCTTCGCCGTAGAGGATCTGGAATTCAGCCTGTTTAAACGGCGCAGCGATTTTGTTCTTCACCACTTTCACGCGGGTTTCGCTACCCACCACGTTTTCGCCCTCTTTCACCGCGCCGATACGACGGATGTCGAGACGAACAGAGGCGTAGAATTTCAGCGCGTTACCACCGGTAGTGGTTTCCGGGTTACCGAACATCACACCAATTTTCATACGGATCTGGTTGATGAAGATCAGCAGCGTGTTGGACTGCTTCAGGTTACCCGCCAGCTTACGCATCGCCTGGCTCATCATACGTGCCGCAAGGCCCATGTGAGAGTCGCCGATTTCGCCTTCGATTTCCGCTTTCGGCGTCAGTGCCGCCACGGAGTCAACGACGATAACGTCTACTGCGCCAGAACGCGCCAGGGCGTCACAGATTTCCAGTGCCTGCTCGCCGGTGTCCGGCTGGGAGCACAGCAGGTTGTCGATATCGACGCCCAGTTTACGTGCGTAGATTGGGTCCAGCGCGTGTTCAGCATCGATAAACGCACAGGTTTTACCTTCACGCTGCGCTGCGGCGATCACCTGCAGCGTCAGCGTGGTTTTACCGGAAGATTCCGGTCCGTAGATTTCGACGATACGGCCCATCGGCAGACCACCTGCCCCAAGCGCGATATCCAGTGAAAGCGAACCGGTAGAGATGGTTTCCACATCCATGGAACGGTCTTCACCCAGGCGCATGATGGAGCCTTTACCAAATTGTTTCTCAATCTGGCCCAGTGCTGCCGCCAACGCTTTCTGTTTGTTTTCGTCGATAGCCATTTTTACTCCTGTCATGCCGGGTAATACCGGATAGTCAATATGTTCTGTTGAAGCAATTATACTGTATGCTCATACAGTATCAAGTGTTTTGTAGAAATTGTTGCCACAAGGTCTGCAATGCATACGCAGTAGCCTGACGACGCACCGCATCACGGTCGCCGCTGAAGCATTCCCGCCGGGTAATGCCTTCACCGCGGGCAGTGGCAAAAGCAAACCAGACGGTGCCGACAGGCTTCTCTTCACTGCCGCCATCCGGCCCGGCGATACCACTAATAGACACGGCATAATCAGCACGAGCCGCTTTCAGTGCGCCTATCGCCATTTCCACCACGACGGGTTCACTCACCGCGCCATGCTGCGCCAGCGTCTCTTCGCGTACGCCGATCATCTGCGCTTTGGCTTCGTTACTGTAGGTGACAAATCCGCGTTCAAACCAGGCGGAGCTACCGGCAATATCGGTAATCACTTTCGCTACCCAACCACCGGTACAAGACTCGGCAGTTGTTACGGTTGCGCCACGGGCTTTCAGCGCCTGCCCAACCTGTTCACTTAACTGCATCAGTTCACTGTCAGTCATCACAACCTCTGTCAGTCAAAAATTTATGCCGGACAAGATAGCACTTTCGTCAGGAAGATGGTGTTGGCGTTGCAATTTTACGAGGAGGATTCAGAAAAAAGCTGATCTGATTGATAATTTCACCGACCTGCGCCGCGCTGGCCTCGCTCTCAGACGACAGCCCCTGTGGCGCCATAAACGTCACGCCGTAGGCGCGGCTGAAATAGCCGAACGCGTCATGGCTGGTCAGCACTTTACGCTTCGCCGACGGGATCTGGCTAAAGCGCGTTTTGGCCCAGTTATCCAGCTGGCTAAGCTGTGCGATATACGTTTTGCCAGAGGCTTCCAGCGCGGCTTTGTCATCCGGATCGGCTTTCACCAGACCGTTCAGAATATTTTGTGCATACAGCGCCCCGTTCGCCGCGCTGTTCCACGCGTGCGGATCGGTCACGGTCTTTCCATCTTCCTCAAGCGTGTGGGTTTTCACCCCGGTTGAGGCGACGACCAGTTGCCCTTTGAACCCGGAGGCCTTCACCAGCCGATCGAGCCAGCCCTCCAGCCCCAGGCCGTTCACCACCACCACATCGGCCTTGCTCAGCGCCGCGCTGTCTTTCGGCGACGGTTCGAAGGTATGCGGATCGCCGTCCGGCCCCACCAGCGTCGTCACCTTCACATGGTCACCGCCCACCTCCTGGGTGATATCCCCCAGTATCGAAAAGCTGGTGACCACATTCAGCGTTTTCGCCATCACGCCGTGCGACATCATCCCCAGCGCGAGCGCCACTACTAATCCTGTACGTTTCATCGTTTCCCCTTGCGTTAAAAATACGCCCGCAGACTGCCAGCAAGCCTGCTTCGCGTACCCAATAAAATGGAAATAAAGAACAGCGCGCTGGCGGTGAGCACGATGGATGGCCCGGCGGGAAGACTCATCGCCCAGGAGAGGCTCAGCCCCAGCCATGCGCAGAAAATACCGCTGATGCCCGCCATCAGCAGTAGCGCCGGTAGCGTGCGCACCCAGCAGCGGGCCGCCACGGCTGGAAGCATCATCAGCCCGACGGCCATCAGCGTGCCGAGCACCTGAAAACCGGCCACCAGGTTAAGCACCAGCAGCGCCAGAAAAAGTCCGTGCAGCAGCCCAGGCAGCCAGCGGGCGTTCACCTCTAGCCAGGCGGTATCAAACGCTTCGGTAACCAGCCCGCGATAGAACAGCGCCAGCACGATAAGGGTGAACATGCACACGCCCGTGACAAACAGCGCGGCGTCGTTGTCCACGGCGAGGATGGAGCCAAACAGCAGATGCAGCAGATCGACATTCGACCCACGAAGCGACACCAGCGTGACCCCCAGCGCCAGTGAGCCGAGATAAAACCCGGCAAAGCTGGCATCTTCTTTCAGCGGCGTGCGGCGACTGACCAGACCGGCCAGCAGCGCCACGGTAATGCCCGCGATAAAACCGCCCATACTCATCGCCAGCAGCGACATGCCGCTGAGCAAGTATCCCACGGCGACGCCCGGTAAAATGGCGTGAGAAAGGGCATCGCCCATCAGGCTCATCCGGCGCAGCTGAAGAAACACGCCAAGCGCGGTAGTGCTGACGGAGAGCGCCAGGCAAACCACCAGCGCGCGACGCATAAAGCCGTACTCAATAAACGGCTGAAAAAAGAGATGCCAGATCATGCCACCCTCACCCGCTCGGTTTTCCACTGGGGAACGTCAGCATCCAGCCGTAACGTCTGCGGGAAATGGCGCGACACGCGCTCGCTGTCGTGCAGTACCGCGAGCAGCGTTTGCCCCTGCATATACATCTCCAGCATCACATCCATCAGCACGTTGCAGGTGGCTTCATCGACCCCGGTAAAGGGCTCATCCAGCATCACCAGCGGCGCCTGCTGCACCAGGACGCGGGCAAACAGCATGCGCTGGAACTGACCGCCGGAGAGCTCATCGATGGTGGATAACGCCATGGATTCCAGCCCGACCCGCTCAAGCGCGCTGGCAATGCGCAGCCGCGTTTCGCGGCGAAACCCGGAAAACAGCGAAATGCCCGGCCAGCAGCCCATGCTTACGACGTCCTGTACGGTTAACGGAAACTGCGCCTCCAGCGCGTGACGCTGTGCCAGCCAGCCGATTACCGGACGCTTACCCTGCCAGCGGAAGCCGCCGCTGACGGGCGGGATAAATCCCGCCAGCGTTTTCAGCAGCGTGGATTTCCCGCAGCCGTTAGCGCCGATAATGGCGGTCATGCTTCCGCGCTCAATCGTGCCCGAGAGAGGCCGCGTAACGGGCTGGCGTTCATAACCCGCGACCAGTTCATTCATCACAATCATGGCAACGCCACCGCCCAGCGCACGGCCAGCCCGAGAAAGACAATAAGCACCAGCGCCAGCAAAAGCCGAACCGGAGCAGACAGAGAAAAAAGGGAGGTTGACATCTCGACACCATTTCAAATGTTATAACATAACAATAATGAAAGGTGATTAAGATGTAAATGGCAGGTTTGAAAAGGGAGTGTGGCGAAATGTTTCTGCAAAACTTCCCTCTCCCGTGGGAGAGGGTCAGGGTGAGGGCATCAGGCTGCACCGTGCGCGCAGCCAAGCCGGGTGGCGGCGTTGCCTTACCCGGCCACTCGCGCCAGCGCCACGGCTTGTCCTAACTGCCAGACCGCCATTGCGTAATGGGTGCTGTGGTTGTAACGGGTGATGGTGTAGAAGTTCGGCAGACCGTACCAGTACTGGTAGCCGGTGCCAACATCCAGACGCAGCAGGCTGGCTTGTTGATGGTTGCCCAGCGGCTGCTGTGGCGTTAAACCTGCGGCGGCAAGCTGCGAAATGCTGTACTTAGTTTTGAAGCCATTTGGCAAGCCTGGAGCCTGACCGTTTGCCATTACCGCGACCTGATCGCCTTTCACCCAGCCGTGCGCTTTGAAATAGTTCGCCACGCTACCGATCGCATCAACCGGATCCCACAGGTTGATATGCCCGTCGCCGCTGAAATCTACCGCATATTGTTTGTAAGACGACGGCATAAACTGTCCGTAGCCCATCGCCCCGGCAAAGGAACCTTTCAGATTGAGCGGATCGTCCTGCTCGTCGCGCGCCATCAACAGGAAGGTTTCCAGCTCGCCAGAGAAATACTCCGCGCGGCGTGGGTAGTTAAATGACAGCGTTGCCAGCGCATCGAGGATGCGAGTTTTCCCCATCACGCGCCCCCAGCGGGTTTCAACGCCGATAATCCCGACGATAATTTCCGGCGGTACTCCATACACCTGCCACGCGCGATTCAACGCATCTTCATACTGATTCCAGAAAACCACACCGTTCTGCACGTTGTCCGGCGTAATAAATTTTTTGCGATAACGGAGCCATGCGCCGTTCGGACCTGATGGCGGTTTCACCGATGTGGTTGGTGCCTGGTTATCCATCAGCCGCAGTACCGAATCCAGACGCTTCGCCTGGGAGAGAATTTCCTGCAACTGCTGACGATCGAAACCGTGTTTGTTCACCATTTTGTCGATGAACTGCTGGGCATTCGGGTTATTAGCGAAATCGCCGCCCATCTGCATCACATTGTGCTGCGGCTCAAGCAGGAAGCCGCCAGACGGCGTTCCGGTGGTCGTATCAGTCTCAGTAGGTTTTGGCTTGCTGCTACAGGCGGCAAGCAACACAAAAAGGGGAAGCAATGTTACATAACGACGCTTGAACATGAGGGGTCCATTTAACAGATTCAACCAGGGGCAAGTATGGTAAAGCATCACGCCCCGCACAAGGAAGCGGTAGTCACTGCCCGATACGGACTTTACATAACTCAACTCATTCCCCTCGCTATCCTTTTATTCAAACTTTCAAATTAAAATATTTATCTTTCATTTTGCGATCAAAATAACACTTTTAAATCTTTCAATCTGATTAGATTAGGTTGCCGTTTGGTAATAAAACAATAAATCCTGAAGGAGAGAACAATGATAGAAACCATTACTCATGGTGCAGAGTGGTTTATCGGGCTGTTCCAAAAGGGCGGAGAGGTATTTACCGGGATGGTGACCGGCATTCTTCCGCTGTTGATTAGCCTGCTGGTTATCATGAACGCACTGATTAATTTTATCGGTCAGCATCGTATTGAACGTTTTGCTCAACGTTGCGCCGGTAACCCTGTTTCCCGTTACCTACTGTTACCGTGCATTGGCACGTTTGTCTTTTGCAATCCGATGACCCTAAGCCTGGGTCGCTTTATGCCGGAAAAGTACAAACCCAGCTACTACGCGGCGGCCTCTTATAGCTGCCACTCAATGAATGGCCTCTTCCCCCATATCAACCCTGGCGAACTGTTTGTTTATCTTGGCATTGCCAGCGGTCTGACAACGCTGAACCTGCCACTTGGCCCACTGGCGGTGAGTTATCTGCTGGTTGGTCTGGTCACCAATTTCTTCCGCGGCTGGGTGACCGATCTGACCACCGCCATTTTTGAGAAAAAGATGGGCATTCAACTTGAACAAAAAGTTCACCTGGCAGGAGCAACATCATGACGCATATTCGGATCGAAAAAGGAACGGGTGGCTGGGGCGGCCCGCTTGAGCTGAAAGCCACGCCGGGAAAAAAAATCGTCTATATCACCGCCGGTACCCGGCCTGCGATTGTTGACAAACTGGCACAGCTTACTGGCTGGCAGGCTATTGACGGATTTAAAGAAGGTGAACCCGCGGAGGCGGAAATTGGTGTCGCGGTAATCGACTGTGGCGGCACATTACGCTGCGGCATCTATCCGAAACGACGTATTCCCACCATTAATATCCACTCGACGGGCAAGTCCGGTCCGCTGGCGCAGTACATTGTGGAAGATATTTATGTCTCTGGCGTAAAAGAAGAAAACATCACTGTAGTAGGTGATGCGACACCACAACCCTCTTCCGTGGGCCGTGACTATGACACCAGTAAGAAAATCACCGAACAAAGCGATGGTTTACTGGCGAAGGTGGGAATGGGCATGGGGTCCACCGTTGCGGTGCTGTTTCAATCTGGTCGTGACACCATCGACACTGTATTAAAAACCATTCTGCCGTTTATGGCATTCGTCTCGGCGCTCATTGGCATCATTATGGCTTCTGGCCTTGGTGACTGGATTGCCCACGGTCTTGCTCCGCTGGCGAGCCATCCACTGGGTCTGGTCATGCTGGCGCTCATCTGTTCCTTCCCACTGCTTTCACCTTTCCTCGGCCCAGGCGCAGTTATCGCACAGGTTATCGGCGTATTGATTGGCGTGCAGATTGGTCTCGGCAATATTCCGCCGCATCTGGCTTTACCGGCACTGTTTGCCATCAACGCGCAGGCGGCCTGCGACTTCATCCCGGTCGGTTTGTCGCTGGCGGAAGCCCGTCAGGACACGGTTCGCGTCGGTGTCCCTTCTGTACTGGTGAGCCGCTTTTTAACCGGCGCGCCGACTGTACTGATCGCCTGGTTTGTCTCCGGTTTTATCTATCAATAGAGGCTGAAACATGACCGTTATTTATCAGACCACCATCACCCGTATCGGCGCGAGTGCCATTGACGCCCTCAGTGACCAGATGCTCATCACCTTTCGTGAAGGCGCGCCTGCGGACCTCGAAGAGTATTGCTTCATTCATTGCCACGGCGAGTTGAAAGGTGCACTCCATCCCGGTTTGCAATTTTCACTCGGGCAGCATCGCTATCCGGTGACCGCTGTTGGCAGCGTGGCGGAAGACAACCTTCGCGAACTGGGTCATGTCACCCTGCGCTTCGATGGTTTAAACGAAGCGGAATTTCCGGGCACTGTCCATGTGGCAGGCCCTGTCCCCGACGATATCGCGCCGGGATCGGTTTTGAAGTTTGAATCTGTTAAGGAGTAAAAAATGAATCAGGTTGCCGTTGTCATCGGTGGTGGGCAAACCTTAGGCGCGTTCCTGTGCCACGGTCTGGCTGCCGAGGGGTATCGCGTCGCGGTTGTCGATATTCAGAGCGACAAAGCCGCAAATGTGGCACAAGAAATTAACGCCGAATATGGTGAAAGTATGGCGTACGGTTTTGGTGCTGACGCCACTAGCGAGCAAAGCGTTCTGGCGCTCTCTCGTGGGGTAGATGAAATCTTTGGTCGCGTGGATTTGCTGGTCTACAGCGCCGGAATAGCAAAAGCAGCCTTTATCAGCGACTTCCAGCTCGGCGATTTTGACCGTTCGCTACAGGTGAATCTGGTGGGTTATTTCCTGTGTGCGCGTGAATTTTCGCGTTTGATGATCCGCGACGGGATTCAGGGGCGCATTATTCAGATCAACTCGAAATCCGGCAAAGTGGGCAGCAAACACAACTCTGGCTACAGCGCAGCGAAATTTGGTGGCGTCGGGCTGACTCAATCACTGGCGCTGGATCTGGCGGAGTACGGCATTACGGTGCATTCACTGATGCTCGGTAACCTGCTGAAATCGCCGATGTTCCAGTCACTGTTGCCACAATACGCGACCAAGCTGGGTATCAAACCGGATCAAGTCGAGCAGTATTACATCGACAAAGTACCGCTCAAACGCGGCTGCGATTATCAAGATGTGCTGAATATGCTGCTGTTCTACGCCAGTCCTAAGGCGTCGTACTGCACCGGACAGTCGATCAATGTCACCGGCGGTCAGGTGATGTTCTGATCAACAGCGGAGATCCATTAAGGATCTCCGTGAGACTATAGAATGCCTGATGCGCTACGCTCATCAGGCATACAGGACTTCCGCCACTACATTAAGGAAAAGTTATGGTATCCGCACTCATCACCGTCGCCGTTATCGCCTGGTGTGCGCA
The DNA here is from genome assembly GCA_041890495.1 of Enterobacter hormaechei. Classification (GTDB taxonomy): domain Bacteria; phylum Pseudomonadota; class Gammaproteobacteria; order Enterobacterales; family Enterobacteriaceae; genus Escherichia; species Escherichia boydii. The sequence continues at coordinate 4,760,896 of CP169086.1, read as the reverse complement.
ACTGGCCTTAGGCGGCTGGCAAATTTCTCGTTTTAACCGTGCCTTCGACACACTATGCCAGCAAGGGCGGGTTGGCGTGGGCCGTTCCAGCGGGCGCTTTAAACCGCGGGTCGTGGTCGCCATCGCGCTGGACGATCAGCAGCGCATCGTCGACACCTTGTTTATGAAAGGACTGACCGTCTTCGCCCGACCGCAAAAAATTCCCGCAATTACCGGTATGCATGCGGGTGATTTACAGCCCGATGTGATCTTTCCCCATGATCCACTATCACAGAATGCTCTATCATTGGCGCTTAAACTGAAACGTGGATAATTTCGTTGTGAATGTTACTTGCTTGCGAAGTTATCATTTTGAAACCTAAATCAGGTAATCACGCCCATGAAACCTCGTCAGCGTCAGGCCGCCATTCTGGAGTATCTGCAAAAGCAGGGTAAATGCTCGGTTGAAGAATTGGCGCAATACTTTGACACCACAGGCACAACCATTCGCAAAGATCTGGTCATTCTGGAACATGCCGGAACCGTCATTCGTACTTATGGCGGAGTGGTGTTGAATAAAGAGGAATCCGATCCGCCTATCGATCATAAAACACTCATCAACACCCACAAGAAAGAGCTGATTGCAGAAGCTGCCGTTAGTTTTATCCATGATGGCGATTCGATCATTCTTGATGCTGGCAGTACCGTTTTGCAGATGGTTCCCCTGCTCTCGCGCTTTAATAACATCACGGTGATGACCAACAGCCTGCATATCGTCAATGCGCTATCCGAACTGGATAACGAACAAACTATCCTGATGCCAGGCGGAACGTTTCGCAAAAAATCGGCCTCATTTCACGGGCAACTGGCAGAGAATGCCTTCGAGCATTTCACCTTCGATAAATTGTTTATGGGCACCGACGGCATCGATCTCAATGCGGGCGTAACCACCTTTAACGAGGTTTATACCGTCAGTAAGGCAATGTGCAATGCCGCGCGCGAAGTGATTTTGATGGCGGACTCATCAAAGTTTGGCCGTAAAAGCCCCAACGTAGTTTGCAGTCTTGAAAGCGTCGATAAGCTGATTACCGACGCAGGTATCGATCCGGCGTTTCGTCAGGCGCTGGAAGAGAAAGGGATCGATGTGATCATAACCGGAGAGAGCAATGAGTGAAGCACTACTGAACGCGGGACGTCAGACGTTAATGCTGGAGTTGCAGGAAGCAAGCCGTTTACCGGAACGTCTGGGCGATGATTTTGTTCGCGCCGCCAATATCATCCTGCACTGTGAAGGCAAAGTGGTGGTTTCGGGAATTGGCAAATCGGGCCACATTGGTAAGAAAATCGCCGCAACGCTTGCCAGTACCGGCACTCCGGCTTTTTTTGTCCATCCGGCAGAAGCGCTGCACGGCGATCTGGGGATGATCGAAAGCCGCGATGTGATGCTGTTTATCTCTTACTCCGGTGGCGCGAAGGAACTGGATCTGATTATTCCGCGTCTGGAAGATAAATCTATCGCGCTGCTGGCGATGACCGGCAAACCGACGTCACCGCTGGGCCTGGCGGCAAAAGCGGTGCTGGATATCTCCGTAGAACGCGAAGCCTGCCCGATGCACCTTGCGCCGACCTCCAGCACCGTCAATACCCTGATGATGGGTGACGCGCTGGCGATGGCGGTCATGCAGGCGCGCGGATTTAATGAAGAAGATTTTGCCCGCTCCCACCCAGCCGGGGCACTGGGCGCTCGCTTGCTGAATAAAGTGCATCATCTGATGCGCCGTGACGATGCCATCCCACAGGTGGCGTTAACCGCCAGCGTGATGGATGCGATGCTGGAACTCAGCCGCACCGGTCTGGGGCTGGTGGCGGTATGTGACGCTCAACAACAGGTACAAGGCGTCTTTACCGACGGCGATTTACGTCGCTGGCTGGTTGGCGGCGGCGCACTCACCACGCCAGTCAATGAAGCGATGACGGTCGGCGGCACCACGTTGCAATCGCAAAGTCGCGCCATCGACGCCAAAGAGATCCTGATGAAGCGCAAAATCACTGCCGCACCGGTGGTGGATGAAAACGGCAAACTCACCGGCGCAATAAACCTGCAGGATTTCTATCAGGCCGGGATTATTTAATCCTTCAATCCCAGACGTTTCGCCAGCCGATGCAGGTTGGCGACGTCGGTTTCCAGCATCCGCGCGCAGGCAGCCCAGTTGTGATGATTTTGTGCCAGTGCCTGACGAATAGTTTCACGCTGGAACGCTTCTGTCGCTTCACGCAGGTTTTGCTTAACAACGGGCACCGCCGCCACTTCTGGCGTCGGCAACGTCACCTCAGGAAAAGCAAAATGTTGCGCCTCAAGAATCACTTCATCGCCGCTGCGGGTGGCTCTCGCCAGAACTACCGCCCGATGAATAGCATGTTCCAGTTCGCGCACGTTTCCCGGAAAACTGTAGTGTTGCAGTAAATTTCGCGCTCCGGCACTTAATACCACGCGGGAGAGCCCCTGCCGCAAACGACACTGCTCGCAGAAATACCCCGCCAGCAGAATGACATCATCGCCCCGCTCACGCAGCGGCGGCACCGAAAGTGGAAACACGCTCAGGCGATGAAACAAATCGGCGCGGAATCGCCCTGCCAGCACCTCTTCGCGTAAATCGCGGTTAGTCGCCGCCAGCACGCGCACATCGACCCGCAAACAACGGTCATCGCCAACGCGCTGAATATCGCCATACTGCAACACCCTCAGCAGCTTGGCCTGCAATGCCAACGACAACTCGCCGATCTCATCCAGAAACAGCGTGCCGTTATCCGCCATTTCAAACTTCCCGCTGCGATTACTGATAGCGCCAGTAAACGCTCCTTTCACATGCCCGAACAACTCACTTTCCGCCACACTTTCCGGCAGTGCAGCACAGTTGAGATAGACCAGCGGATTCACCGCCCGTGGCGAGGCTTCATGAATCGCTTTCGCCACCAGCTCCTTACCGGTTCCAGTCTCACCGCTGATCAGGACGTTGAGATCGGACGCCGCCACAATCTCAATCTCTTTTTTCAGTTGCGTCATGCCAGGGGACAAGCCAATCATCTGCGTCTGTTTCACCGCTTCAAACGGCGTGGCATCGCCTGGCAGCATATTCTGGCTTTCCAGTTGTTCAATCAGCAACGCATTGCTTAACGCTCCCGCCGCCAGCGCAGCAATCAGCCGTAGCTCTTCGTCGCTGAAAACATCGAACTGATCGGGCTGCATCCCGTCGAGCGTCAGTGCGCCGATCAGGTTTTGCCCGGCAAACAATGGCAGACCAACGCAGGCGTGAACCTTCAGACTCTCCTGCCCAGGAATCAAACCGTCATAGGGATCGGGCAATTCGCTGTCTGCGGGAAAGCGCACCACATCCCCGGCGCGGGCAATCGCTTCCAGCCGTGGATGCCCTTCCAGCGCAAAGCGTCTACCGAGTACATCCTTTGCCAGACCGTCGATGGCAAGCGGAATAAACTGCCGCGAATCGTAACGTAGCAACGCAGACGCATCGCACTCCAGCACCTGACGTAGCGTGGTGATCAGGCGCTGAAAACGATCCTGGTGACCAATCCCACGCTGCAATTCGATGGCGATATTCGCCAGCACATCAACGGAAAAACTCATCTTTGCCTCACTGTCAATTTGACTATAGATATTGTCATATCGACCATTTGATTGATAGTCATTTTGACTACTCATTAATGGGCATAATTTTATTTATAGAGTAAAAACAATCAGATAAAAAACTGGCACGCAATCTGCAATTAGCAAGACATCTTTTTAGAACACGCTGAATAAATTGAGGTTGCTATGTCTATTGTGGTGAAAAATAACATTCATTGGATTGGTCAACGTGACTGGGAAGTGCGTGATTTTCACGGCACGGAATATAAAACGCTGCGCGGCAGCAGCTACAATAGCTACCTCATCCGCGAAGAAAAAAACGTGCTGATCGACACCGTCGACCATAAATTCAGCCGCGAATTTGTGCAGAACCTGCGTAATGAAATCGATCTGGCGGATATCGATTACATCGTGATTAACCATGCAGAAGAGGACCACGCTGGGGCGCTGACCGAACTGATGGCACAAATTCCCGATACGCCGATCTACTGTACTGCCAACGCTATCGACTCGATAAATGGTCATCACCATCATCCGGAGTGGAATTTTAATGTGGTGAAAACTGGCGACACGCTGGATATCGGCAACGGCAAACAGCTCATTTTTGTCGAAACACCAATGCTGCACTGGCCGGACAGCATGATGACTTACCTGACAGGCGACGCGGTGCTGTTCAGTAACGATGCTTTCGGTCAGCACTACTGCGACGAGCATCTGTTCAACGATGAAGTGGATCAGACGGAGCTTTTCGAGCAGTGCCAACGTTACTACGCCAATATCCTGACGCCGTTCAGCCGCCTGGTAACGCCGAAAATTACCGAGATCCTGGGCTTTAACTTACCAGTCGATATGATAGCCACTTCCCACGGCGTGGTATGGCGCGATAACCCGACGCAAATTGTCGAGCTGTACCTGAAATGGGCGGCTGATTATCAGGAAGACAGAATCACCATTTTCTACGACACCATGTCGAATAACACCCGCATGATGGCTGACGCTATCGCCCAGGGAATTGCGGAAACCGACCCACGCGTGGCGGTGAAAATTTTCAACGTCGCCCGAAGCGATAAAAACGAAATCCTGACCAATGTCTTCCGCTCAAAAGGCGTGCTGGTCGGCACTTCGACGATGAATAACGTGATGATGCCGAAAATCGCCGGGCTGGTGGAGGAGATGACCGGATTACGCTTCCGTAACAAACGCGCCAGTGCTTTCGGATCTCACGGCTGGAGCGGCGGTGCGGTGGATCGTCTTTCCACGCGCCTGCAGGATGCGGGTTTCGAAATGTCGCTCAGCCTGAAAGCCAAATGGCGACCAGACCAGGACGCTCTGGAGTTATGCCGTGCACACGGTCGCGAAATCGCCCGTCAGTGGGCGCTCGCGCCGCTGCCGCAGAGCACGGTGAATTCGGTGGTTAAAGAAGAAACCTCTGCCACCACGACGGCTGACCTCGGCCCACGGATGCAGTGCAGCGTCTGCCAGTGGATTTACGATCCGGCAAAAGGCGAGCCAATGCAGGACGTTGCGCCAGGAACGCCGTGGAGTGAAGTTCCGGATAACTTCCTCTGCCCGGAATGCTCCCTCGGCAAAGACGTCTTTGACGAACTGGCATCGGAGGCAAAATGAGCAACGGCATTGTGATCATTGGTTTGGGCTTCGCCGCCCGACAACTGGTGAAAAATATTCGCAAACAGGACGCCACTATTCCATTAACCTTGATTGCCGCCGACAGCATGGATGAGTACAACAAACCTGACATCAGCCATGTTATCAGTCAGGGGCAACGTGCCGATGACCTTACCCGCCAGACGGCGGGTGAATTTGCCGAGCAGTTTAATCTGCACCTGTTTCCACAAACCTGGGTGACGGATATCGATGCCGAAGCCCGTGTGGTGAAAAGCCAGAATAATCAGTGGCAATACGACAAGCTAGTACTGGCAACCGGTGCCAGTGCCTTTGTCCCGCCTGTGCCTGGGCGTGAGTTAATGCTGACGTTAAATAGTCAGCAAGAGTATCGCGCCTGTGAAACGCAACTGCGGGATGCCCGACGCGTGTTGATTGTTGGCGGTGGTTTGATTGGTAGCGAACTGGCGATGGATTTTTGTCGTGCAGGCAAAGCGGTCACGCTAATCGACAACGCTGCCAGTATTCTGGCGTCGTTAATGCCACCGGAAGTAAGCAGCCGCTTGCAGCATCGGTTGACGGAGATGGGCGTTCATCTGCTGTTGAAATCTCAGTTACAGGGGCTGGAAAAAACGGATTCTGGCATTCAGGCAACGCTGGACCGCCAGCGCAATATCGAAGTGGATGCGGTAATTGCCGCCACCGGACTGCGCCCGGAAACCGCCCTGGCACGACGCGCCGGGCTGACGATTAATCGCGGCGTTTGCGTCGATAGTTATCTGCAAACCAGTAATACCGATATTTACGCGCTGGGCGATTGCGCGGAAATTAACGGTCAGGTATTGCCGTTCCTCCAGCCGATTCAACTTAGCGCGATGGTGCTGGCAAAAAATCTTCTCGGCAATAACACGCCGCTGAAACTCCCGGCGATGCTGGTGAAAATCAAAACGCCGGAATTACCGCTGCATCTGGCAGGCGAAACCCAGCGTCAGGATTTACGCTGGCAAATTAATACCGAACGCCAGGGAATGGTGGCGCGCGGCGCGGATAACGAGGGTAAGATTCGCGCTTTTGTTGTTAGTGAAGACCGGATGAAGGAGGCTTTCGCTCTGCTGAAACTGCTACCTTCTTAACCCTCTTTTTGCCGGGTGACGCTTCGTTCACCCGGCCAACAACAAGTCTACGCTGACTTAACCTTTGGATTTTATTATTCACTACCCCGATATTCCGGGGCTTTTTTTTACGCATTCTATTCATCAAAAAAATGCAAAGTAGATATATCATCACCATTAATCCCTTATTTATTATTTCCATTAATACTTAAATGCGGAACAGCTTAAAAACATCACCCTGTTTTATTATTTGCATCCGGCCTAGTCTGAAAAGGTATAATCAGCCGGAGACAAATCATGACGACTTTTCATAAAGAACTCAATTATCTTTCTCGCTATTTCAAAAAAGCGAAGCATGCTGAACACGTTTTATTTCGCTGGCTTTATTTGAGCCCTGAGGCGCGCATTGAGCGTCTGCGTGAGCTGATGATGCCGGTCAGTGAACATAAGCGGTAATTGCCGGGTGGCGCTACGCTTACCCAGCCAACAAAGCCCGCAGGCCCGCGTAGCGCCGCCGGGCAAAAAAACCGGAACACTTTATCCATCCTGGCCTTATTTATTCCGCAAAAAGCCCTACACTCTCAGCATCCCTCTTTTTACCGGTATGCCGCTATGCGCCAGCTTCAGAAAATCCGTCAGTATCAACGGCTTTATCAGCACTACGGCGCATCGCCTGCGTCCACGACAATCTCTGAAGTCGCGGAGGTTGCGCTGTGCAGCGAACGTCATGCGCGCACCCTGCTGCGCCAGCTCGCGCAAAGCGGATGGCTAAGCTGGGACGCGCAGCCTGGGCGCGGACACCGTGCCACCCTGCACTGCCTGGCCACCACCAGCGAGCTGAGCGCGCCGCTGATGCACGCCTGTCTGGAAAAAGGAGATTACCAGAGCGCGCTGCAGCTGGCCGACGGCGATCCGGCCAGCCTGCACCACATCATCACCCCGTTTTTAGGCGGCAAATGGCTTAAGCATCAGCCAACGCTGCGCATTCCGTGGTATCGCCCGCTGACCTCGCTGCATCCTGCCCTTCAGCGCCGCCGCGCCGAACAGCATATTATCTGCGCGGTTCACGCGGGGCTGACGCGCTACGCGCCCGGCCACAATCAGCCGGTAGCGGATTTAGCCCATCACTGGGATACCCGTGACGACAAACGTCGCTGGCGCTTTTACCTGCGCAGCGGCGCGCACTGGCATAACGGGCAGGCCATCAGCGATGAAGATGTTCTCAGCGCGATGCGGCAGATGCTGGCCGATCCGGCGCGCAGCGCGGGGTTTGCGCACGTTCAAACGGTGTCGCTTGTCGCCCCCTGGTGCCTGGAGATTGTGCTGATCGCGCCCGATGCCATGCTGGCGCATCGTCTCGCGCATCACGCCTGTCGCCTGCCGCATCCGCAGCAGCCGACTATCGGCGCGGGTCCCTTTGCTATCGCCCATCACCACTCGCACTACCTGCGCCTTGAGCGCCAGCCCTGGTACTTTGCGGCGCACCCGCTGCTGCATGCGATTGAGTTCTGGCGAACCCGCAGCGAGGCGGAAAAATCGGCGTGGATCACCGTGGGAAAAGGCGAAAATGCCCGGAAGTCCGTCACCTCCACCAGCAGCGGCTTTGCCTGGCTGATGCTGAATGGCGGACTGGCACACCCGCTGGCCGACTGGCTGCGTCAGGAAATTCAGCATCTTAACCAGCAGTACCTCCGTCGGGAGGATGTCGATACCCGCACCGAAATTCTGCCCGGCATCAAAACGCCCGCGTTTGCGGATGCCTCCGACGTGGCGCTCCCGGCGACCCTTTCTCTGATCTGTTACGACACGCCGGGGCTGTGCGATCTGGCCAGCATGCTGCAAACGCGCCTGAAAAAGCGCGACTGTGACGTTAAGATCCAGCGGAAGGACCGCGAGGCGTGGCACGCCCCCGACGCGCTGGCGCAGGGGGATATTTTACTGGGGGATTATCTGGCGGGTGAAGCGGCGGAATTCGCGCTGGCAGAGTGGTTTACCGAAGAGCCCGCGTGGGCCGCAGCGCTGGGGCAGACCGCCTGGCAAAAAGCGAAGCAGACCCTGATGGCGTACTGCGAAAGCGAAGAGAGCCTTCGAATACATCTGCCCGCCTTCTTTCAACGCCTGCTGGAAAGCGGCGCCTGCACGCCGCTGTTCCACTACCGCTATCGTCTTAACACCCTGGAAAACGTGCAGGACATTGTGCTGACCGCCAGCGGCTGGCTTGATTTTACCCGTGCCTGGCTGCCGCCGGATCAGGAACGCACCACCAGCGCGTCGTAGCCGCGCCAGCGGTAGTTGACCATGGAGATCAGCCAGCAGGCAACGAACAGCCCGACCACCACAAACCCGGCGTTGCCCAAGTTGTCGTTCACCGCGCCAATCAGATCCCAGACGCCGCCGCTGAGGGCAAATTTATCCATCAGCAGACCCAGCGCTTCCAGCCCGCCGATAAACAGCGCCACCACCACGGAGGTGCCGGTGATGGTCATGTTGTAATAGAGCTTGCGCTGCGGCTTGTTAAACGCCCAGCCGTAGGCGCCGACCATCAGCAGGTTATCGAGGGTATCCACCAGCGCCATGCCGCTGGCGAAGAGTGCCGGGAAGATCATGATTGACCACACCGACATCCCGCTGGATGCGCTGGCGGCAGAGATCCCCAGCACGCCAATCTCGGTGGCCGTGTCAAAGCCGAGACCAAACAGGAATCCCACCAGGTACATCTGCCAGCTTTTATTGACGAGGCGGAAGGTCTTGCCAAACAGCCAGTTCATGACGCCGCCCTGGGCAGGCAGCGTGATATCGCCCTGCACGGGCCTGCCGTGTTTCAGCGCCTGAAAACTGCGCCAGACGCCGCGCAGGATCACCATGTTCACCAGCGCCATCGCCAGCAGGAAAGTCGCCGACACCGCCGTGCCAATCAGGCTGCCGGTTTCGTGGAACCATTCCATGTTTTTCTGAAACGCCGTCGCGGTAGCGGCGATAGCAATGGAGGCCAGCACCACGATGGTGGAGTGCCCCAGCGAGAACCACGCCCCCACGCCGGACGGGCGTTTGCCCTGCTGCATCATCTTACGCGTCACGGTATCAATAGCCGCGATGTGGTCAGCATCCACCGCGTGACGCAGCCCGTAGCACCACGCCAGCAGGCTCGCGGCCATCAGCGCCGTGCTGCCGTTAAAAGCGTGCCATGCCCATCCCCAGGCCAGCAGGTTTGCCATTACCAGAGCCAGCAGCAGAAGCGCGGCGCGAGGTTCATTGCGTAAGAGTCGTAACATTTTAAGTCCTTTGTGAACATGACCGGGCAGCGGCGATCGCCGCCTGCCCGAAGGAGATCGCTCCGTCACCTGCGGGCAGGCGCGAAGGAAAAAGAAGCGTAAAGTCAGAAAGATAATGACGCAGGCGCGCGCGCAGCAGACGGTTGTGCAGAACGCCGCCGCTGAGACAGATTGTCGACAGCGATAAGCGTCGGGCATGGAGCGCGGCGAGATGCGCCAGCCCTTTAGCCAGCGCGTCGTGAAACGCCCACGCGCGCTCGCAGGGCTCGGCCTGCCAGCTCAGCCACTGCTGCCAGAAAAGCGCGAAGTCTTCCACCGACAGCGTAACCGGGTGTTCGACGCCGTTGCACTGTGCCGCCAGCGCTTCCAGCCTGCAGGCCGCTTCACCTTCCCAGGATTGGGTTTCTATACCCAGCGCGCAGGCGACGGCATCGAACAGGCGACCACAGGACGAGGCCTGCGGCGCGTTGATGCCGCGCCGGATCGCCGTCGCCAGCAGCGGCCAGTTCTGGCGCCGTACCGCGTGGGTTTCCGGGTGCTGCTGCCAGTCAGAGACAAACGCCAGGCAGTGGGCGAGTAAATTACGCCACGGCTGCCGCGCCGCCAGATCGCCGCCCGGCAGCGCAACGGCAGGCAGGCCGCCCAGACGCTCGCACTCAAGATAGTTCACCCGCAGGCACTCCCCACCCCACAGCGCGTCGTTTTCACCCATGCCGATCCCGTCCAGCGTCAGGGCAATTGCGTCTCCGCCGTCGAGCGGCCAGCCGTTCTCCGCCAGGCACGCCGCCGCATGGGCGTGATGATGCAGTACGGTTTCAACGGGCAGCCCCTGCGCCTGCGCCCACTGGCGCGCGCGGTACCCCGGATGGGCGTCGCACACCACGCGCTCCGGCTGGAAGGCGTATATGTCCTGCATCACCGACAGAGCGGAACGCCACTGCGCTTCGACACCCTCGTCACCGAGATCGCCAAAATGCTGGCTCAGCACCGCCTGATTCCCACGCACCAGGCAGAAGGTGTTTTTCATATCCGCCCCGGTGCACAGCATGGCGGGGATATTGTCGAACCCGGCAGGCAGCGTGATGGCATCAGGCACAAAACCGCGCGCGCGGCGAAGCATCGCGCCGTCGCGATCCATCACTGAATCATCCATCCGCTGCAGGATTTCGCGATTGTGCAGCAGGAAGCCGTCTGCGATGCCGCTGAGCTCATCCAGCGCCTGGCGGTTGGTCATCGCAGGCGGTCTGCCGCTGAGGTTGCCGGAGGTCATCACCAGCGGGCGCTGGCTGTCTATCATCAGCAAATGCTGCAGCGGGTTAGCGGGAAGCATGATGCCAATACAATCGAGCCCCGGGGCAATCTCTTCGGGAAACCCGGGAAGCGAGGCTTTTGGGGTCAGCACAATCGGCGCTGCGGAGGAGCGTAACAGAGTCTGGATCGCCTCCGGCACGCCGTCCGCATTTGGGATCATCACCGCCAGCGGCTTCGACGGGCGCTGCTTGCGTGACCGTAATTTCACTATCGCCTGTGGGTTTTGCGCATCGCAGACGAGGTGAAACCCGCCCAGTCCTTTGACCGCGACAATACCGCCGCTTTTCAGCATCGCCACCGCAGCGCGCAGCGCAGCCTCGCGCTCGGCGGTCATGTCGCCCGCACGCCACTCCAGCGCGGGTCCGCAGTCCGGGCAGGCTACCGGCTGGGCGTGAAAACGGCGGTCGGCAGGATTGCGGTATTCTGCTTCACACGGCCCGCAGAGCGGGAACGGCGCCATTGCCGTGGCCGGGCGGTCGTAGGGCATGGCGCGGATAATGGTAAACCGCGGCCCGCAGTGGGTGCAGTTGATAAACGGATAGCGATAGCGACGTTCGCGTGGGCCGCACATCTCAGCCAGACACGCCGGGCAGGTCGCCGCATCGGGGACAATCTGGGTGTCCATCGTCCCGGCCGCGCTGTGGCGGATGGTAAAGTCTTCCGGCACGCGCGCCCAGGTCAACGGCTGCATTTCCACGCGGTCGATGCGTGCCAGCGGCGGGCAGTCCTGATGCAGCCTCGCGGTAAAGGCCCCCCCATTACCCGCGAGGCGCACCAGCACGCCCTCTCCGTCATTGCAGACGTCACCGGTCAACTGAAGCGCCTGCGCCAGCTGCCAGACGAAGGGACGAAACCCGACGCCCTGCACTTTGCCGCGCACGCGCAGCTGAACGCCGTTGCTGCTCATACGGTTCAGAACAGCAGTGATGACGAGGTGTCGAACGCCGCGCGACGGCGCTTTTCGGCGCTCATCTGCTCAAGCTTGTCGCGATCCACGCAGACCAGCGCGTGCGTCGGGCACGCTTCCATACAGGCCGGGCCGGCGTCGCGGTGGTAGCACAGGTCACATTTGTTGGCTTCGGCTTTGTCCGCGCGCACGCTCAGCCCCATGCCGCTGTTGCGCACCACCGGACGGACCACCACCTCCATCGCGCCATACGGGCAGGCGACCACGCAGGTTTTGCAGCCAATGCAGCGCTCCTGCATGACATGCACAAAGCCTTTCTCGCGTTTAATCGCCCCGTTCGGGCAGACGTTCGCGCACGGTGCGTCTTCGCACTGGCGACAGATGGCGGCAGTAGAAATATTCACGCCTTTGATGACGTGGATGCGCGGCAGGAAGGTGTCAGGGGTAAGCGACGCGCAGTCCTGCTCCGCCTGATGGGAAACCACGCACGCCACTTCACAGGTACGGCAACCAATACACTTACTGGCATCGGCCATAATAAAACGGTTCATCTGCTTCTCCAGCATTACAGTTATGCGCGGAGATATTCATAAACCGTGCCAATAATTAAGCTATTGATTTTATTTAATTTTAAAAATCACAGCGGTGCCGTCATCGTCACTTATGACGATGACAGCTGTCGACATCAGCGGTGCGGGCCGTCAATAACCGAGTCGCGCAGGACAAGCTCGCCGGAGAAGGTTTGCTGATATTTAAACTCACCACCGTCGAGCATGAAGATCAGGCGGCTGATGGTCTCTTTGATCATCTCCGTTACCGGGATGCGGACGCTGGAGAGCGACGGCACAATGTAAGGCGCGATGGCCACATCGTCGAAACCAATCACCGACACCGCGTCCGGCGTGGCCACGCCGCTGTCGTGCAGCTGCTTCATGGCGCCGATTGCCATATCGTCATTGCTCGCCACCAGCGCCGTAAAGCGCTCACCGCGAGCAAGCAGTTCGGACACCGCCGCCGCGCCGCTGGCGGGGTTCCACTTCCCCTGCGCAATCAGCCCCTCGCGCAGCGCAATACCATGCTGCGCCAGCGCGTCTTTATACCCGGCAAGACGTTCAATGCTGGTGGGGGAATCCATCGAGCCGGTAAGGAAAGCAATCTCCTGATGCCCGGCGTTTATCAACTCTGCCACGGCGTTAAAACTGGTCTGTTTATGATCGCACCAGACGCTATGGCTGCTGTTTTTGCGCAGGCGGCGATTAAGCACCATTATCGGCTGACTGTGCGCGTCAATGATGTCATCGATCTCATCCACGCTTAAAAAAACGCGGGTAAATCATGATCGCGTCGCAGCGCAGATCCAGCAGATACTGAATCGCCTGGCGCTCTTCTTCTGCGCTGTGTTTACCATCTGCCAATAGCAACTGCCGCCCTTTCTCTTCCGCCATTCGCGCGGCATGAAAGAGTAATTCACTAAAATAAATGCCGTGGTAAAGCGTGTTGGTCACTACCAGCCCCAGCGTCTGAGTACTCTTCGCCGACAGATTGCGCGCCAGCAAGTTTGGACGGTAACCGCTCTCTTCTACCGCCTGAAACACGCGATCTTTAGTCTCCTGGCTGACGTAGCCATTACCTGAAAGCACGCGGGAAACGGTCGCTTTTGAAACCCCGGCGCGCTTCGCCACTTCCAGCATCGTCGTCATCATTTTCATCCCTTTACACGCAATCAACGCAGTGTACTGCACCGTTTGCCGATTGTCCTTGCACAATCGGCGGGAAAAATATTCAGGTGACCGGTTTCACAAATATAAAAATGAACAATTCACTCTCTTGCTTATTTAGTGACAACTATTCATGATTTTGTGAAACCGGTTTCTTAATTCCGTTTCAGCATCGGCATTTTTCCGTCACGTCGACTGATAACAACTACATCTACCCTACTGATAACAGGATAAAATCCGATGGCCAAAAATTATGCGGCGCTGGCACGCTCGGTGATAGCGGCACTGGGCGGCGTTGATAACATCTCGGCGGTCACGCACTGTATGACGCGGTTGCGCTTTGTTATCAAAGATGATGCACTTATCGACAGCCCGACGTTAAAAACCATCCCCGGCGTGCTCGGCGTGGTACGTAGTGACAACCAGTGTCAGGTGATTATCGGCAATACCGTTTCACAAGCCTTTCAGGAAGTCGTCAGCCTGCTGCCGGGAGATATGCAGCCCGCACAGCCCGTGGGTAAACCCAAACTCACGCTACGTCGCATTGGTGCGGGGATCCTCGATGCGCTGATCGGCACCATGTCACCGCTGATCCCGGCGATTATCGGCGGATCGATGGTCAAACTGCTGGCAATGATCCTCGAGATGAGCGGCGTGCTGACAAAAGGATCGCCGACCTTAACCATTCTGAATGTGATTGGTGACGGTGCTTTCTTCTTCCTGCCGCTGATGGTCGCGGCATCTGCCGCCATCAAATTTAAAACCAATATGTCGCTGGCGATTGCCATCGCGGGTGTGCTGGTACATCCGAGTTTTATTGAACTGATGGCGAAAGCGGCCCAGGGTGAACATGTCGAATTTGCCCTGATTCCGGTCACCGCGGTGAAATACACCTACACGGTGATCCCGGCGCTGGTGATGACCTGGTGCCTGTCATATATCGAACGCTGGGTGGACAGCATTACACCGGCGGTGACCAAAAACTTCCTCAAACCAATGCTGATTGTGTTGATTGCCGCACCGCTGGCAATCCTGCTGATTGGCCCGATTGGTATCTGGATCGGTAGCGCCATTTCGGCGCTGGTTTACACCATTCATGGTTATCTGGGCTGGCTTTCAGTCGCCATTATGGGCGCGCTGTGGCCTCTGCTGGTAATGACCGGGATGCACCGCGTCTTTACGCCAACCATCATTCAGACCATTGCCGAAACCGGCAAAGAAGGGATGGTCATGCCGTCAGAGATCGGCGCTAACCTGTCGCTGGGCGGTTCATCACTGGCAGTGGCGTGGAAAACGAAAAACCCGGAACTGCGTCAGACGGCGCTGGCTGCGGCGGCATCAGCCATTATGGCGGGGATTTCCGAACCGGCGTTATATGGCGTGGCGATCCGCCTGAAACGTCCGCTTATCGCCAGTCTTATCAGCGGTTTTATTTGCGGCGCGGTTGCCGGTATGGCGGGGCTTGCCAGCCACTCAATGGCAGCGCCGGGGCTATTTACCAGCGTGCAGTTCTTCGATCCGGCGAATCCAATGAGCATCGTCTGGGTGTTCGCGGTCATGGCGCTGGCGGTGGTGCTGTCGTTTATCCTCACACTGTTGCTCGGCTTTGAGGATATTCCTGTTGAGGAAGCGGCTGCCCAGGCGCGAAAGTATCAGAGCGTACAACCGACCGTCGCCAAAGAAGTAAGTCTTAATTGAGGATGAAAATGTCAGTATTTCCAGAAAGTTTTTTATGGGGCGGCGCGCTTGCCGCCAACCAGTCTGAAGGTGCGTTCCGTGAAGGTGACAAAGGTCTGACCACTGTCGATATGATCCCACACGGCGAGCATCGAATGGCGGTGAAACTGGGGCTGGAAAAACGTTTTCAGTTGCGAGATGACGAGTTTTATCCCAGCCATGAGGCGACGGATTTTTATCATCGTTATAAAGAAGATATCGCCCTGATGGCAGAGATGGGATTCAAGGTTTTCCGTACCTCAATTGCCTGGAGCCGTCTCTTTCCGCAGGGCGATGAAATCACGCCCAATCAGCAGGGCATTGCTTTTTATCGTTCTGTCTTTGAAGAGTGTAAAAAGTACGGTATCGAACCGCTGGTCACGTTGTGCCACTTCGATGTGCCGATGCATCTGGTCACCGAATATGGCTCCTGGCGTAACCGCAAGCTGGTGGAGTTTTTCAGCCGCTACGCCAGAACCTGCTTTGAAGCATTTGATGGTCTGGTGAAATACTGGCTAACCTTCAATGAAATCAACATTATGTTGCATAGCCCGTTCTCCGGCGCGGGTCTGGTGTTTGAAGAAGGTGAAAATCAGGATCAGGTGAAATATCAGGCCGCGCATCACCAGCTGGTTGCCAGTGCGCTAGCCACCAAAATCGCCCATGAGGTTAACCCGCAAAATCAGGTGGGCTGTATGCTGGCGGGCGGTAACTTCTACCCTTACAGTTGCAAGCCGGAAGATGTCTGGGCGGCGCTGGAGAAAGACCGGGAAAACCTGTTTTTTATCGATGTGCAGGCGCGGGGCACGTATCCGGCTTACTCTGCCCGCGTATTCCGCGAAAAAGGGGTAACCATCAACAAAGCACCGGGCGATGATGAAATCCTGAAAAACACCGTCGATTTTGTCTCTTTCAGCTATTACGCCTCGCGCTGCGCCTCGGCGGAGATGAACGCCAACAACAGCAGTGCGGCGAACGTGGTGAAATCGCTGCGTAATCCGTATCTACAGGTGAGCGACTGGGGCTGGGGAATTGATCCACTCGGTCTGCGTATCACCATGAATATGATGTACGATCGTTATCAGAAGCCGCTGTTTCTGGTGGAAAACGGCCTGGGCGCAAAAGATGAATTTGCTGCCAATGGCGAGATTAACGACGACTATCGCATCAGCTACTTACGCGAACATATCCGCGCAATGGGCGAAGCGATTGCAGACGGCATTCCGCTGATGGGCTACACCACATGGGGCTGTATTGATTTAGTTTCCGCCTCTACGGGTGAAATGAGCAAACGCTACGGCTTTGTCTTTGTTGACCGTGACGACGCAGGCAACGGTACGCTGACGCGCACGCGTAAGAAATCATTCTGGTGGTATAAAAAAGTGATTGCCAGTAATGGGGAAGATTTAGAGTAGGTAACAGTGCCGGATGCGGCGTGAACGCCTTATCCGGCCTACATGTCGCACGAACCATGAAGGCCCGATAAGCGCAGCGCATCGGGCAATTTAGCATTTGGCATCAGAGCTGGTTCACCCCATCAAGAACATCCCTGTCCTGATTCCTTAATGAAAAACTACTCTTCTTCCACCGCTAACTGCGCGAAGCCGCCATTTCCTTCCCAGCCTTCCAGTCGTTGATAAACGGTTTCTACCGCATCTTTAATCGGCTGGGTCATCGGGTAGTAAAAGCCGACGATATCCGGCTGAATGCCGAGGAAAATCACTTCGCCAATATCTTCTTTCAACTGGTCGATAAGGTAATTCAACGGCATGTTATGGGTAGTCATCATAAACATCTCGGCGATATCATCCGGGTCGATGATGCGGATCTCGCCGGGGTTTAGCCCCATATCCGTGGCGTCGACAATCAGCAGTCGTGTCGGGCGCAGTTCACGGATAGCGACGATGTCGTTTTCCGGTGCGCTACCGCCGTCAATCACCACCCAGTTACCTTTCGGCGCGGCGGCGCACTTTTCCGCCAGCAGCGGACCTGCGCCATCATCGCCCATCATGCTATTGCCAACACAGAGTAAAACGTCAGTCACGCAGTCTCCTCACCATCAAATAGATGGCGTTTTCCTGATGAATATCATGCAGCATACTTAACAGCATTGTACTCCATTCCTGCTGCTGCGAAGTTTGCGCTGCCCGGGCTTTATCGAATGCGTTGGCCAGCATCGGCACATGGTTAATGTCGATGACGATCTCACCATATTTCGGCACGCCTTCCATTTTGCGGCGGGCTTCACTGCCTGCCTCCAGAGTGGCAATCCATGCCAGATATTCATCCCACGGGCAGGTGAGCGCCGCTTCCAGGCAATCGATAACCCCAAGGTGGTGACCAATCGCCAGGCTGTAATAGACCACCTGCTGCGCCTCGGCGGGCGTGGCATCGTTCTCATCAATAAATTTACGGCTCAGTTGACTGAACACCACCTTTTCACTCATCGGATACGCGCCTCTTCAACAACATGATTCAGATGGCTGACAATCTCGTTCAGACGCGGATCGTTTTCCGCTTCCAGCCAGCGTGCAACCTGTTCTTCGCCCTGCCCTAACTGTGTAAGGTAATCATCGGCAATCTGACGACCGTAACGATAACCCGCCAGGCGACGTGCTTCGCGATCCACTTTCACGCGCAGCGGCTGCACCATATCGCCATGCAGGATCTCCGCCGGTTGTTCATCCAGTTCACCCGGCCCACGGGCGTGAATTTTCTGCTCCAGCAGGCCGAGCGCCATTGCAAAGCCGTACAGCGTGGCGGCAGGCGTTGGCGGGCAGCCAGGGATATAAACATCCACAGGGACAATTTTATCCGTACCGCCCCACACGCAGTAGAGATCGTGGAAGATCCCGCCGCTGTTACCGCAGGCACCGTAGGAGATACAAATTTTCGGGTCCGGCGCGGACTGCCACGCACGCAGCGCAGGGGATCGCATTGCACGGGTGACCGCGCCGGTAAACAGTAAAATATCCGCATGACGCGGTGAAGGAACGACTTTAATGCCGAAGCGTTCTGCATCAAACAGCGGCGATAAAGTGGCGAAAATTTCGATTTCGCAACCGTTGCAGCCGCCGCAGTCCACGCGGTAAACATAGGCAGAACGTTTGATTTTTTTCAGTAACGACGCCTTCATGCTGGCGATGGATTCATCCACCGTCATGGGGACCGGAATGCCGTTGGCGTCACGGGAGCCTAATAAATTGCTCATCAGATGGCCTCTTTCATATGGCGAGTCAGTTCAATACGGTCGGACGGCACCAGGCATTTCTGGCGCTTACATTCCGGGCAAGTCTCAAAGCTTTCGCGGTGGTTTTCCGCGCGGCTGTCGCCGTTGTGCTTAAGCAACGCAATGGCGTAGTCGATCTCTTTCTGGACGGCGAAAGGACGATTGCAGACGCGGCAGTTGCACAGCGCGAAGCGGGACTGTTGCAGGAAGTCTTCTTTCTTCCACACCGCCAGTTCGTACTCTTGCGACAGTTTGATCGCCGCCGTCGGGCAGACTTCTTCGCAGCGTCCACAGAAGATGCAGCGCCCAAGATTAAACTCCCAGGCAAGCTCTCCTGTGGCGAGGTCAGTTTCAACCGTTAAGGCGTTTGACGGGCAGGCATTGACGCAGGCCGCGCAGCCGATGCACTGCTGCGGGTTCTGCTCTGGCTTACCACGGAAGTTTTTATCAACCGCAATCGGCTCCAGCGGATAAGACGAGGTCGCCGTGCCGGTTTTGATGACTTTTTTGATAAAGGTAAACATGGCGATTCCTTATTTCAGCGGCGAGTTTTTACGCTCAATGCTGTAACGCTCGAGTTCTTTGTACGGCACCACTTTGCTCTTCTTCTTACGCACATCGACCACGGTCATGCGGTCGGTACAGGAGTAGCAAGGGTCGAGGCTACCGATAATCAGCGGCGCATCGGAAACGGTGTTGCCGCGCAGCATGTAGCGCAGGGTCGGCCAGTTCGCGTAGGTCGCGGCACGGCAGCGCCAGCGGTACAGCTTCTGGTTGTCGCCGGTCATGCTCCAGTGGATATCATCGCCGCGCGGCGCTTCGGCAAAGCCCAGCGCAAAGCGGTGCGGAATGTAGGTAAAGCCTTCCACCATCAGTGGGCCACCCGGCAGGTTATCCAGACCGTAGTCGATCATGTTCAGCGCGGTATAGACTTCGTTGATACGCACTTTCAGACGGGAAATAACGTCGCAGTCCTGCTCGCTGTGGACTTCCATTGGCAGCAGGCCATAGCCGACAAACGGGTGATCGGCGCGGGTATCACGGGCGTGACCGCTGGCACGGACCATCGGGCCGACGTTACTGAAGTCGCGAGCGATTTCCGGGTCCAGACGACCAATGCCGACAGTGCGCTGTTCCATGTTCGGAGTGCTCAGCAGCACATCCACCAGCTCCTGCACTTCACGACGCATCTGTTGTGCCAGCTGGCGGGTCTGGATCATGTCGTCTTTCAGCAGATCGCGACGAATCCCGCCGATCAAGTTCAGGCCGTAGGTTTTACGCGCACCGGTAAGGATCTCTGCCATTTTCATGGAGGTTTCACGCACGCGGAAGAACTGCATAAAGCCGGAGTCGAAGCCGGTAAAGTGACAGGCCAGGCCAAGGTTGAGCAGATGCGAGTGCAAGCGTTCTACCTCCAGCAGAATGGCGCGGATCATCTGCGCACGTTCTGGCACCTGAATACCCATCGCGTTTTCCACCGACGTGGTGTAGGCGGTGCTGTGGGCAAAGCCGCAGATCCCGCACACACGGTCAGAGAGGAAGGTCACTTCGTTATAACCCATACGGGTTTCCGCCAGTTTTTCCATGCCGCGATGGACGTAGAACAGACGGTAATCGGCGTCGATAATGTTTTCGCCATCGACGAACAGACGGAAGTGGCCCGGTTCATCAGAAGTGACGTGCAGCGGACCAATCGGCACGACGTTGTTTTTCTTGTCGCCCAGTTCGTTGATGAACTCGTAGGTTTCAGCATCGGTGGTCGGTGCCGGACGCTGACGATAATCCATGCTGTCTTTACGCAGCGGATAAAGTTCATCCGGCCAGTCATCCGGCAGCACCAGACGACGTTCATCCGGCAGACCAACCGGAATCAAACCGTACATATCGCGCACTTCACGCTCGCCCCACACCGCCGCCGGAACGCGCGGCGTCACGGACGGATATTCCGGTTTGTTGGCGTCAACTTCGACGCGAACCGTAATCCAACACTTAGTGCCCTTCTCCATCGACAGCACGTAGTAAACGGCGTAATGACCATTCAGTTTGCGTTCGTCGTTACCAAACAGCACCGACAGCCAGCCACCCTGTTTGTAGTAAAGAAACTCCACCACTTCCGGCAGGTAGTTCACCTTTACGGTGACAGTCAGCTGATCTTTGGTCTGCCAGGCGTGGTCCAGCACGACGCCCGGAAATGCCTCATTCAGCGCGGCGAGATAATGTTGACCTAATTTTTCTTCAGACATGCTCAAACTCTCTTTAATCACGCCGCCAGCAAGGAGACGAACGCTAAAAATGCAAAGCCAAACCCAGCCCAGGTAATGCGCGGAGTAATATCAAGACGCAGACGGGCCATGCTGTTTTCGAACAGCGCGATAACCAGGACGCCGACCACCAGTTTTACGATGGCAATCACCAGCGCCAGCAGCAGTCCACCGGCGGTGAAGGTTTCCATTTGTCCCCACGGAATAAACACCCCGACGAACATCTGCAACACCACCAGCTGTTTCAGGCTGATACCCCATTTCATGACGCCAAAGCCGCTGCCGCTGTATTCAGAGAGCGGGCCTTCCTGCAGCTCCTGCTCGGCTTCCGCCAGGTCGAACGGCAGTTTGCCCATTTCGATAAAGGTGGCGAACGCACAGGCACAAAGCGCCAGTACCAGCGGGATGCTCTGGCTCAGCGGCCAGTGATAAACGGTGTCGGTGATGTTGCTGATGTTGGTGGAACCGGCAACCTGTGCGGCAACCCACAGACCAAGCAGCAGCATCGGTTCGACCAGCACGCCAAGCATCGCTTCACGGCTCGCGCCGATAGCGGTAAACGGGCTACCGGTATCCAGACCAGAAATGGCAAAGAAGAAACGCGCGATGGCAAAGAGATACAGTAAGGTGATCAAATCACCCAGTTGCGGCAGCGGAGAACCGACGGTCACCACCGGCAGCGCAGTAGCGATAGTCAGCATGACGCCCACCATCACATACGGCGTCAGGCGGAACACCCAGCCGGAGGCATCCGGGCCAACGCTCTGGCGGCCCAGCAGTTTGAAAATGTCACGATACTCCTGCAACACACCCGGCCCACGACGGTTATGCAGACGGGCGCGCGCCACGCGGGTAATACCGGAGAGCAGCGGCGCAACGGCAAATAACACCAGCGCCTGAATTAACGGATATAAAACACTCATTCTCAGGCTCCTCGTGAAACAATAATCACCACCAGTACCGCCAGTTCAACCAGCGCCATCCGGCGGAACAGCAACGCACTACCTTCGCACTGCCAGCCCGGCACCAGCGACACCGGATTCAGCCATTTGCGCAGTTTCAGCACTGGCGCAAACGCCTGTTTCACCGGCATGGCAAAACCGTGAGCGGTAATCACCATTGATTTTTCGTGGTCGTAGCCGCACACCCAGGCCGCGCCGCGGGAACGCGATGGCAAACGATCGCCTTTGCAAATCGCCATAATGATGAATGGCAGCAGCGGGCAGGCAATCAGCAGCAACGTGATCATCGGTTGAGAAACGGTGGTGTTAGCAGGCTCCAGCGGCAGAGGTACAGCAGCAGACAGCATCGGCAGCAGCCACGGCGCAGCAACACCGCCAATTACGCAGCAAATCGCCAGTGCCACTACGCTTACGCTCATCAGGAGCGGTGCACAGGTGGCGTTTTCGGCTTCTTTGGTACGCGGCGCGCCGAGGAACGTGACGCCATAGACTTTCGCCATACACATCACCGCCAGCGCACCGGTAATTGCCAGACCCACGGCGAGCAGCGGCCCCAGCAGACGGGCAACAAACGCGCCACTATTGCTCAGTTTGAAGAAGGATTGATAGATAACCCATTCCCCGGCAAAACCATTCAGCGGCGGCAGCGCAGCCATTGCCATCAGCCCGACTAACATGGCGATGGAGATAACCGGCATTTTCTTGCCAATACCACCGAGTTTTTCGATATCGCGATGACCGGTACGGAACCAGATGCTCCCCGCTCCGAGGAACAGTACGCTTTTGAACAGGCTATGGTTAAGCAGATGGTACAGACCACCGACCAGGCCAAGAGCAATCAGTGCCGGTTGTTCGAGCGCGATACCCGTTACGCCAGCGCCCAGCCCCAGCAGGATAATGCCGATATTTTCCAGGGTGTGGTAAGCCAGCAGGCGCTGGATGTTGTGTTCCATCAACGCATACAGACCACCGACGAACGCGGTGATCATGCCGAGCACCAGCAGCGCGATCCCCCACCACAGCGGTGCATTACCGCCCAGCAGTGACAGGGTTAAAATGCCCAGCAGGCCAATTTTCATGACTACCGTAGAAAACAACGCGGCAGCTGGCGCAGAGGCGTTAGCATGTGCCTGCGGCACCCAGCCGTGCAGCGGAATAATCCCGGCCAGCAGGCCAAAGCCAATCACACCGAGCAGCCAGATATCGGAACCGAGCGGCAGCTGTTGCATACGCATATCCAGCAGGCGCAGATCCAGCGTGCCATAACGCTGCCACAGCAGCCAGCAAGCAATCGCCAGCAGCAGAGTGCCAAGACGCCCCAGCGCAAACCACAGTTTGCCCTCTTTGCTGTTGCTGGTGAGGAACACCGCGCACAGGGCCATGATTTCGGCCATTACCACGAACATGCCGAGGTTGCTGGCAATGACGGCGCAGACGGCGGCAGCCATCAACATATTGATCTGCAAGCCGTTGCACTTCACCTGCGCGTGGCGATGCCAGTCAATGTTGTAGAGGCTGACAAACAGACCGCACAGACCGAGCGTAATCAGCCAAATCGCGTTAAGCGGAGAAATTTGCACATCGTAGCTTACCAGCGACAGCGCACCGCTCACGCCAACCGCGCCAGTCAGTACAGTGAAGCCCGCGGCTGCCGTATACAGACTACCAACCGCGCCGCCAATTCCAGCTATCCAGCCACTTAACGCTTTTTGAAAAGAAAAGAGAAATGCCAGAACAGCGGCGGCGACAAACCACGCCACGCCGCTATTGATCAGGGAAATTGCGCTCATTTAGCCTCTCCACTTTGAGCCTGCTGAAACAAGGTGAGATCGCCAAAGTCCGTGTTAAAAGTCAGCTCACGCTTACGTTTGCTGACGCGGGCGATATCAGTGTTATCCACCAGATGCAGGGCTTTAGTCGGGCACATCCGCACGCAGGCCGGACCTTGTTCATCAAAGCTACAAAGGTCACATTTGACGGCGATCGCGCGAATACCTGGCACCCAGTCAAGCAATGTGCTGACACGCGCCGGAGCAGGCGGTGCCGGTGGCGCTTTCGGGGTATTGGCGTTTGCCGGAATATCCAGCGGACGGCTGCCGGAAAATTCAATTGCGCCAAACGGGCAGGCGATGCCGCACAGCTTGCAGCTTACGCACAGGCTTTCATTCAACTGCACGGCCCCATCAACGCGGGTGATGGCGTTAACCGGGCAGACCACCGCGCAGGGTGCATCTTCACAGTGGTGACAGAGCTGCGGCGCAGATTCTTTTTCATTCAGCATCACTCTCAGGCGCGGCATTGATTGCAGGCCGTGCTGGCGATGCGTCTCTGAACAGGCGGCCTCACAAGTGTGGCAGCCGATACAGAGCGTGGAGTCAGCAATTACAAAACGATTCACCAGGCATTCCTCAGGTGATTGTCATTTTTGACGAAAAATGCCGATGAAATGTCATTTTCGACACTCATCGACACGCCCATCCCCAAACAGGCGTAACGCCTGCAAAACGGGCAAAAGCCTCAGCTCATGCTGCCGGGCTCTTTGTCCCTTTACCAGTTGGCTTAAATTCACCGGCACATTGTTTTCAATAGCGGTGTATAAGCTGTCGTAAACGCCAGCGATTTTTTCGAGATAGTGTTCCAGAACCTGTTCGCGATCGCGGATGTTGACCTTGCCATCAATCATGCCGTCAAAGCTCAGTTGCGCCTGCGCAATCCGCTGTTTGTCTTCGCCATCTTTTGTTTCGACGTAATACTCGATGGTGTGGCTGTTAAGCCATCCGCCAGGGTGACGTAAATGCGAAAATGTTCAAAAAGGACGAAACAGAGTTCTTTGTCCGCGCGCAGCTCATGGCGTGATGCAGGCGCGCTTTCGATAACGTGATCCCCTGAACCAGCGAATTGCAGTAGATGTGCCACTGGTCCTGTAGGCGACGATGCCGCTGTGCGATGTAATCGGCTTTCTCGCTTATTTCCCAATAGTCATTGTCAGGTTACCCGTTTAACAGAGATGCCAGCTTTAAGCATTTTTTTGTGCCAACTTTTAATTTATTGTTATTAAAGAGATTTTTAAGCTAAAGATGAATTTCGTCGCCGTGTCGACGTGTCATTTCGACATCATCGACATTATTCACCGCAGGGATAATCAACACTGGCACAATTATTGCTGTAGCTGGCAATAGTTAATGGGAGGCGATATGCACGAAATAACCCTCTGCCAACGGGCACTGGAATTGATCGAACAGCAGGCCGCAAAACACGGCGCAAAACGCGTAACTGGGGTCTGGCTCAAAATTGGCGCATTTTCTTGTGTCGAAACCAGCTCTCTTGCCTTTTGTTTTGATCTGGTTTGCCGCGGCAGCGTGGCGGAAGGTTGTAAACTGCACCTCGAAGAACAAGAGGCCGAATGCTGGTGTGAAACATGCCAACAGTATGTGACGCTACTGACCCAGCGCGTCCGCCGCTGTCCACAGTGTCATGGTGACATGCTGCAGATTGTGGCAGACGACGGTTTACAGATTCGGCGGATAGAAATAGACCAGGAGTGAGCGATGTGTACAACATGCGGTTGCGGTGAAGGCAACCTGTATATCGAGGGTGAAGAACATAACCCTCATTCCGCGTTTCGTAGCGCGCCATTTGCCCCGGCGGCACGCCCGAAGATGAAAATCACCGGCATTAAAGCGCCTGAATTTACCCCCAGCCAGACTGAAGAAGGCGACCTGCATTACGGTCATGGCGAAGCGGGCACTCACGCACCGGGCATGAGCCAGCGTCGGATGCTGGAAGTCGAAATTGACGTGCTGGACAAAAATAACCGTCTGGCTGAACGCAACCGCGCGCGCTTTGCTGCCCGCAAGCAACTGGTGCTCAACCTGGTTTCCAGCCCTGGTTCCGGTAAAACCACCCTGCTGACGGAAACCCTAATGCGCCTGAAAGACAGCGTTCCGTGCGCAGTTATTGAAGGCGACCAGCAAACCGTGAACGATGCCGCACGCATTCGCGCTACCGGCACACCAGCGATTCAGGTGAATACCGGTAAAGGCTGCCATCTTGACGCACAGATGATTGCCGACGCCGCACCGCGCCTGCCACTGGACGATAACGGTATTCTGTTTATCGAAAACGTTGGCAACCTCGTATGCCCGGCCAGCTTCGATCTCGGTGAAAAACACAAAGTGGCGGTGCTTTCCGTTACCGAAGGTGAAGACAAACCGCTGAAATATCCGCATATGTTTGCCGCCGCCTCGCTGATGCTGCTCAACAAAGTTGACCTGCTGCCGTATCTCAACTTTGACGTTGAGAAGTGCATCGCCTGCGCCCGCGAAGTCAATCCAGAAATTGAAATCATCCTTATTTCCGCCACCAGCGGCGAAGGGATGGACCAGTGGCTGAACTGGCTGGAGACACAGCGATGTGCATAGGCGTTCCCGGCCAGATCCGCACCATTGACGGCAACCAGGCGAAAGTCGACGTCTGCGGCATTCAGCGCGATGTCGATTTAACGTTAGTCGGCAGCTGCGATGAAAACGGTCAGCCGCGCGTGGGCCAGTGGGTACTGGTACACGTTGGCTTTGCCATAAGCGTAATTAATGAAGCCGAAGCACGCGACACTCTCGACGCCTTACAAAACATGTTTGACGTTGAGCCGGATGTCGGCGCGCTGTTGTATGGCGAGGAAAAATAATGCGTTTTGTTGATGAATATCGCGCGCCGGAACAGGTGATGCAGTTAATTGAGCATCTGCGCGAACGTGCTTCACATCTCTCTTACACAGCCGAACGCCCTCTGCGGATTATGGAAGTGTGCGGTGGTCATACCCACGCCATTTTTAAATTCGGCCTCGACCAGTTACTGCCTGAAAACGTTGAGTTTATCCACGGTCCGGGTTGCCCGGTGTGCGTACTGCCGATGGGTAGAATCGACACCTGCGTGGAGATTGCCAGCCATCCGGAAGTCATCTTCTGTACCTTTGGCGACGCCATGCGCGTGCCGGGGAAACAGGGATCGCTGTTGCAGGCAAAAGCACGCGGTGCCGATGTTCGCATCGTTTACTCGCCAATGGATGCGTTGAAACTGGCGCAGGAGAATCCAACCCGCAAAGTGGTGTTCTTCGGCTTAGGTTTTGAAACCACCATGCCGACCACCGCCATCACTCTGCAACAGGCGAAAGCCCGCGATGTGCAGAATTTTTACTTCTTCTGCCAGCATATTACGCTTATCCCGACGCTGCGCAGTTTGCTGGAACAGCCGGATAACGGTATCGACGCGTTCCTCGCGCCGGGCCACGTTAGTATGGTTATCGGCACTGATGCCTATAATTTTATCGCCAGCGATTTTCATCGTCCGCTGGTGGTCGCTGGTTTCGAACCCCTTGATCTACTGCAAGGCGTGGTGATGCTGGTGGAGCAGAAAATAGCGGCCCACAGCAAGGTAGAGGAATCAGTATCGTCGGGTGGTACCGGATGCCGGTAACCTGCTGGCGCAACAGGCAATTGCTGATGTGTTCTGTGTCAACGGCGACAGCGAAGGCGCGGCTTAGGCGTGATTGAATCTTCTGGCGTGCACCTGACGCCGGATTATCAACGATTCGATGCCGAAGCACATTTCCGCCCGGCACCGCAGCAGGTCTGCGATGACCCGCGCGCACGTTGTGGTGAAGTATTAACGGGCAAATGTAAGCCGCATCAATGCCCGCTGTTTGGTAACACCTGTAATCCTCAAACCGCATATGGTGCACTGATGGTCTCCTCCGAAGGAGCGTGCCGCCGCGTGGTATCAGTATCGTCAGCAGGAGAATGAAGCGTGAATAATATCCAACTCGCCCACGGCAGCGGCGGCCAGGCGAAGCAGCAATTAATCAACAGCCTGTTTATGGAAGCCTTTGCCAACCCGTGGCTGGCAGAGCAGGAAGACCAGGCACGTCTTGATCTGGCGCAGCTGGTAGCAGAAGGCGATCGTCTGGCGTTCTCCACCGACGTTACGTCATTGACCGCTGTTCTTTCCCTGGCGGTAATATCGGCAAGCTGGCGATTTGCGGCACCGCGAATGACGTTGCGGTCAGTGGCGCTATTCCGCGCTATCTCTCCTGTGGCTTCTATCCTCGAAGAAGGATTGCGATGGAGACACTGAAAGCCGTAGTGACCAGCATGGCAGAAACCGCCCGCACGGCAGGCATTGCCATCGTTACTGGCGATACTAAAGTGGTGCAGCGCGGCGCGGTAGATAAACTGTTTATCAAACACGCCGGCATAGGCGCGATCCCCGCCGATATTCGCTGGGGCGCGCAGCGCCTCAGCGCGGGCGACGTGCTGATCGTGACCGGAACGCTGGGCTGCCACGGGGCGACCATCCTGAACCTGCGCGAAGGGCTGGGGCTGGACGGTGAACTGCGCAGCGACTGCGCGGTACTCACCCCGCTGATTCAGACGCTGCGCGCGTTCCCCGGCGTGAAGGCCCTGCGGGACGCCACGCGAGGCGGCGTGAATGCCGTGGTCCACGAATTTGCAGCAAGCTGCGGGTACGGGATTGAACTCACCGAGCGCAGCCTGCCCGTTAAGCCCGCCGTTCGTGGGCTTTGCGAACTGCTGGGGCTGGACCCGCTCAACTTCGCAAACGAAGGCAAGCTGGTGATTGGCGTTGAACGGGCCGCGGCGCAAGCCGTTCTTGAACAGCTGCGGGCTCATCCGTCAGGAAAAGAGGCGGCGATGATTGGTGAAGTGGTCGAGCGCAAAGGGGTGCGCCTGACCGGACTTTATGGCGTGAAGCGCACGCTGGATCTGCCGCACGCTGAACCCTTACCCCGTATTTGCTAGGCCGCGCCACAAGCGGCCAGCATGGATTTTTTTGCTCGTTTCTACTGGAAAGCACTATGCCGTATACACCGATGAGCGATCTTGGACAGCAGGGCCTGTTTGACATCACGCGCACACTTTTACAGCAGCCCGATCTCGGCGCGCTGAGCGATGCCCTGACGCGGCTGGTCAGGCAGTCGGCGCTGGCGGACAGCGCCGCGATTGTGCTCTGGCATAGCGGAACGCACCGCGCGAGCTACTACTCAACGCGTGACAATGGCAAAACGTTTGAATACGAAGACGAAACGTATCTCGCGCATGGCCCGGTGCGCCGCATTCTCTCCCGACCTGAAGTGCTGCACTGTAACTTTGAGGAGTTCCGGCAGGCGTGGCCGCGGCTCGCGGAGAGTAACCTCTATCAGCCTTTCGGGCATTACTGCATGCTGCCGCTGGCGGCAGAGGGTCAGATTTTCGGCGGCTGCGAGTTTATCCGCACGACCGACCAGCCCTGGAGCGAGGCGGAATACGAGCGCCTGCATACCTTTACCCAGATTGTGGCCGTCGTCGCGGAGCAGATCCAAAGCCGCGTGACCAATAATGTGGATTACGACCTGCTGAGCCGGAACGCGATAACTTCCGCATCCTGGTCGCCATCACCAACGCGGTGCTTTCCCGCCTGGATATGGACGAACTGGTCAGCGAAGTCGCCAAAGAAATCCATTACTATTTCGACATTGACGATATCAGTATCGTCTTACGCAGCCACCGTAAAAACAAACTCAACATCTACTCCACTCACTATCTTGATAAACAGCATCCCGCCCACGAACAGAGCGAAGTCGATGAAGCCGGAACCCTCACCGAACGCGTGTTCAAAAGTAAAGAGATGCTGCTGATCAATCTCCACGAGCGGGACGATTTAGCCCCCTATGAACGCATGTTGTTCGACACCTGGGGCAACCAGATTCAAACCTTGTGCCTGTTACCGCTGATGTCTGGCGACACCATGCTGGGCGTGCTGAAACTGGCGCAATGCGAAGAGAAAGTGTTTACCACTACCAATCTGAATTTACTGCGCCAGATTGCCGAACGTGTGGCAATCGCTGTCGATAACGCCCTCGCCTATCAGGAAATCCATCGTCTGAAAGAACGGCTGGTTGATGAAAACCTCGCCCTGACCGAGCAGCTCAACAATGTTGATAGTGAATTTGGCGAGATTATTGGCCGCAGCGAAACCATGTACAGCGTGCTTAAACAAGTTGAAATGGTGGCGCAAAGTGACAGTACCGTGCTGATCCTCGGTGAAACTGGCACGGGTAAAGAGCTGATTGCCCGTGCGATCCATAATCTCAGTGGGCGTAATAATCGCCGCATGGTCAAAATGAACTGCGCGGCGATGCCTGCCGGATTGCTGGAAAGCGATCTGTTTGGTCATGAGCGTGGGGCTTTTACCGGTGCCAGCGCCCAGCGTATCGGTCGTTTTGAACTGGCGGATAAAAGCTCCCTGTTCCTCGACGAAGTGGGCGATATGCCACTGGAGTTACAGCCGAAGTTGCTGCGTGTATTGCAGGAACAGGAGTTTGAACGTCTCGGCAGCAACAAAATCATTCAGACGGACGTGCGTCTAATCGCCGCGACTAACCGCGATCTGAAAAAAATGGTCGCCGACCGTGAGTTCCGTAGCGATCTCTATTACCGCCTGAACGTATTCCCGATTCACCTGCCGCCACTACGCGAGCGTCCGGAAGATATTCCGCTGCTGGCGAAAGCCTTTACCTTCAAAATTGCCCGTCGTCTGGGGCGCAATATCGACAGCATTCCTGCCGAGACGCTGCGCACCTTGAGCAACATGGAGTGGCCGGGTAACGTACGCGAACTGGAAAACGTCATTGAGCGCGCGGTATTGCTAACACGCGGTAACGTGCTGCAGCTGTCCCTGCCTGAAGTGACGCTGCCTGACGTGATCGTGCCCGCCGCGGAGACAGCAAAAGAGGGAGAAGATGAATATCAGCTCATTATGCGCGTACTTAAAGAGACCAACGGCGTGGTCGCCGGGCCAAAAGGTGCCGCCCAGCGTTTAGGGTTAAAACGCACTACCCTGCTGTCGCGCATGAAGCGTCTCGGGATAGATAAAGAGAGCCTGGTTTAAGCCCCTAATCCGGCGGTGTTGTTCTGACACCGCCTTTCGTTACCCTGCACAATTGTCCCTCATTGACACAAAATCGTTTCCTCTGTATAAAATTCCGCCTTAATAATGAGTTTCATTTGCATCAATAATAATATTAATCAAGGGTAGCGTTTCATGAAGAAGGTCATCTGCGCGTTAGGCCTGGCGGTTGCGTCGGTCAGTTCTGCTCTGGCAACCACATATCCTCTGACCATTGAAAACTGTGGCTATAAAGAGACATTCACCAAAGCGCCGGAACGCGTCGTGGCCCTGGGTCAGAATACCGTCGAAATCTTGCTCCTGCTGGGGCTGGAAGATAAGGTGAAGGCCAGCGCCTTCTGGCCGACTAAAGTGTTGCCGCAGCTCGCGGAACAGAACGCAAAAATCAAAACCCTGACGGTCGAAATCCCTACCCTTGAATCCGTGCTTGCGCAAAATCCAGACTTTGTCCCTGCCCAAACGCCGCTGTTGCTGGGGCCGGAAAGCAAGGTCGCAAAACGTGACGATCTGATGACCCTGGGCGTGAACAGCTACGTGTCGCCGGGCACGTGCGCGACCAAAAAAGCCACCGGCGATATGTACGGCAGCCGCCAGAAACTGTGGGATATGACGTATCTCTACCAGGAGATTGAGGATTTCGCCAAAATCTTTAACGTTGAAGACCGCGGTCAGGCCGTGATTGCCGATTTCAAAAAACGCGAGGCCGACCTGCGTAAGGAGTTCGGCAAGAACAAAAAAGACCTCTCGTTTGTCTTCTGGTTCTCCAGTTCATCCCCTTCTGCGGACGCCTACGTCGGCGGTAAAAATAGCCCCTCCGGGTTTATCGCCAGCCTGATGGGCGGTCATAACGCCATCACCTCCGAGACCGAATGGCCAACCGTGGGTTGGGAGAGCATTATTGCCGCCAATCCGGATGTCATTGTGGTGTCCAGCCTGGACCGCAACCGCTGGGCGCTGGATAACGCGGAAGAAAAAATCAAATTCCTGAAGAGCGATCCGGCGGTCAGCCAGCTGGACGCGGTGAAAAAAGGCCATATTGTGGTAATGGACGGTCAGGCGATGAACCCGACGATCCGCACGATTTACGGGGCTGAGCAGGTCGGCGAACAGCTCAGGAAGCTGGGGCTGAACTGATGACAACCGCCGTTCTTCAGGCCCGGCAGAGCCTGGTTCTGACGACCTCGGCTTTGCTCGCCCTGGTACTGCTATTTCTGGTGATAGCCTTGAGCGTCAGCGTTGGCGAGCTGTCCATCCCGCTGGATAACGTGTTTTACGCCATCAGCAATAAAATGGGACTCACCGAGGTTCCGCTCACTCGCATCTATGAGAGCGTCATCTGGGACTTTCGCCTGAGCCGCGCGCTGGTGGCGGCCTGCTGCGGCGCTGGGCTGGCCATCTGCGGTGCCGTATTGCAGAGCCTGCTGAAGAACGCGCTGGCGGAACCCTACGTGCTCGGCGTGTCCGCAGGCGCGTCGACCGGGGCGGTTTCTGTTGTCGTATTGGGGATCGGCACCGGTGCGGTCTCCCTCTCTGCCGGTGCCTTTGCCGGGGCGTTCGCCGCGTTTGCGTTTGTCGCATTTCTGACGAACGGCGCGCGCGGCGGGAATGAACGTACTATTCTGGCAGGCGTCGCCGCCTCGCAGCTTTTTAACGCCATTACCGCCTACACCATCAGCACCTCCGCCAGCGCCCAGCAGGCGCGCGACGTGATGTTCTGGCTGCTGGGCAGCTTCAGCGGCGTACGCTGGCCTGAATTCCAGCTGGCACTGGTCGTGGTGCTGATTGGGTTAGCCATTTGCCTCTACTATTCCCGGGCGCTGGATGCCTTTACGTTTGGTGACGACGCCGCGGCGTCGCTGGGCATTGCCGTTCCCTGGGTGCGCCTGGCGCTCTTTACCACCACCGCGCTGATTACCGCGACCATCGTCAGCATGGCGGGGTCAATCGGCTTTGTCGGGCTGGTGGTGCCGCACGTGATGCGTTTCCTGTTCGGGCCGCTGCACCGCACGCTGCTGATTGCCAGCGCGCTGGCAGGGGCGATCCTGATGGTGCTGGCAGACATTGCCTCGCGCATGCTGATTGCGCCGCAAAGCCTGCCCGTCGGCGTGGTCACCGCGCTGGTTGGCGTTCCCTTCTTTGCCGTGATTATCTACCGTTCAAGGAATAAGTGATGAGCATCTGCGCGGAAAATATTACCTGGAAGGTCGGCAAAAAAGTCATCGTTAATGACGTCTCGCTGAAGGTGTCACGGGGCGAAACGGTAGGGCTGCTTGGTCCTAACGGCTGCGGTAAATCGTCTCTTTTACGGATCCTCGCGGGGCTGCGTCGCCCGGATGCTGGCTGCGTCACCCTGGACGGACAGGACATTACCCGCATCGCCAAAAAGCAGCTTGCCCGCCGGGTCGCCTTCGTCGAGCAGCACGGCATGACGGACGCCAACATGCGCGTGCGCGACGTGGTGAAACTTGGACGTATCCCGCACCACTCCGCCTTTTCCAACTGGAGCAAGCACGATGACGAGACCGTCACCGCCGCTCTGCAGCGCGTGGATATGCTGGATAAAAGTGACCAGGGCTGGCTGAGCCTCTCCGGCGGTGAGCGCCAGCGCGTCCACATTGCCCGCGCGCTGGCCCAGACCCCGACGGAAATCCTGCTGGACGAGCCAACCAACCACCTGGATATTCATCATCAGATGCAGCTGATGCAGTTGATCAGCGAATTACCGGTCACCAGCATTGTCGCTATCCACGATCTCAACCACGCCTCGATGTTCTGCGACTCGCTGATTGTGATGCAGAAAGGACACATTGTGGCGACGGGGACACCGCAGGACATCTTATCCGAGTCGTTGCTGTGGGATGTCTTCCGGGTCAAAACCAAAATCGAGATCTCGCCGTTCCATGGCAAAAAGCACATTCACTTTATCGTTTAGGGGCGACTGAACAACGATGCCCCTTCGCCCTGCCAACACGCTCTGGCCGCCCGTCTTACTGGGTAGCCAGTTTGTTTTTAACATTGGCTTTTACGCCGTTGTTCCCTTCCTGGCGATATTCCTGCGCGACGACATGCTGCTCTCCGGCGGGCTGATCGGGCTGATCCTCGGCCTGCGCACGTTCTCTCAGCAGGGGATGTTTATCGTCGGTGGTGCGCTCTCGGACAGGTTTGGCGCAAAAGTGGTGATCCTGAGCGGCTGTAGTGTTCGCGTTGCGGGTTACCTGCTGCTGGCATTCGGGGGTTCGCTGTGGCCGATTATTCTGGGCGCGTGTCTGACAGGCGTGGGCGGCGCGCTGTTTTCTCCGTCGATTGAAGCATTGCTGGCGAAAGCGGGCACGCACAGCGAGGCGAAAGGTAAACGAAGCCGCGCGGAGTGGTTTGCGCTCTTTGCCGTCTGCGGAGAACTCGGCGCGGTACTGGGCCCGGTTGCCGGCGCCCTGCTCACCGGCCTCGGCTTTCGTCAGGTGGCGCTGGCGGGGGCAGGCGTCTTTGTCATTGCGCTAGTGGTGCTCTACTTTTGTCTGCCTGCTGCTGGTCACCGTTCACAGACGCTGAAAATGCAGCCCTGGTGGACAACGTTCCGTCAGCCGCGCTTTGTTGCCTTTATCATTGCCTACAGCTCGTGGCTGTTAAGCTATAACCAGCTTTATCTGGCGCTGCCGGTGGAGATCCAGCGTTCTGGCGGTGACGAGAAAGATCTCGGTCCGCTTTTTATGCTGGCCTCCGTTCTGATCATCACCTTACAGCTGCCGCTGGCGCGTTTCGCACGTCGCGTGGGCGCGGTGAGAATTTTGCCGGTGGGATTTTTGCTGCTCTCCACCGCTTTTGCAAGCGTGGCAATGTTTGCGTCGACGGCACCGCCAGAGGGCTGGCTGCGCCTGCTGCCGTCGGTCTGTTTCGTGACGCTGTTGACGCTGGGACAGATGCTGCTGGTGCCATCGGCTAAAGATCTGATCCCCCGGTTTGCGGAGGAATCCACGCTTGGCGCGCACTACGGTGCACTCGCCACCGCTGGCGGAGTCGCGGTACTGACGGGGAATCTGCTGTTTGGCAGTCTGCTGGATCGCGCGCTGGTGCCCTCAACGCAGGCAACCTATCCCTGGCTGCTGCTGGCCCTCTTCCCGCTCTGCAGCGCGATGGCCCTGAGTGTGATTTGCCGCCCGCTGAGACGCTGAAACCATCACTTTTTCGGTCGGTACTTCTCCGGCAGTTCCGGCACGGGACGGCGGTCATCCATAAGGTGACGAACGGTCAGGATGGGGTGACGCCATAACATACGCGGACCAGCCCAGCGCATAACCTGCTTCATCTCTTCACGCCTGGCAGGCTGATAGCAGTGTACGGGACACTGCCTGCAGGCAGGCTTTTCCTCACCGAAAACGCACTTATCCAGGCGCCTATCGGCATACGCGTTGAGCGCCTGATAGTGCCCTTTCTCCTGAGATGCCTGCGGGCACTGCTTTTCATACAACGCGATCATTTTCGCGATAGTCTCTTTTTCTCGTGAGATACGTTTACCGGACATAACGGCTTACCGAACAATAAAGTGCATTAATAATACACTTTACAACGCTGGATTTCAGCGGTTGCATTTCGTTTCCTGAAGCCTGATTCCAGTTTTAGCCCTGCACCGACCGATAATCACTGGTATTTTATACAGGCATCAGTAATGATTTTATTATCCGTGCCGTCGGGAGACCCTATGCAAGACATCGCTATCAACAAACCCTATCGCCATTTAACAGTGGGATATTTCAGAAAGCGCCATGAAGACCGCAATACCAAGATACCGAAGCGCTACAGCGTGCATGCGGCGCTGAGCTTAAAAGGAGACTGGCTTGAACAGGCGGGGTTTGCCACCCATTCCCGGGTTCGAGTAGGCGTAGAGCATGGAAAAATAGTGATTGAGTTAATGTCGGAAGACGCCTCGTAAAGCCACGACATTTTTCTGCGCCGGACCTTTTTTTCATGCGACAATAGAAGGAACAAACGGCCACTGAGCCCATCAAAACGGTTTATTTTCAAAGAAATGGACATCATAACTCCATGAGCACAATCGACAATTTCGACGCACATACGCCGATGATGCAGCAGTACCATTTTTCAATGGTTAACATATTGAAATTGAGGAAGAAAGCGATTGCTAAGTAAATTTTAGCTTACTGATGGTATACATTTTGTATATTCAGACTCTGTTATATACTGGATTAAAACAAAAGGATTATGTTATAACTTCATTTACGGTCAACTGAAATAGTATCAGGAAGAAAAATAATGAAAGATAAAATACAGGTTAAAAACCTCAAAGAAAAAGAACTTGATTCTGATATTATAAAATCAAATAGCAAGACAGAAATTATAAACATTCCTACTAGAAAATTTTTATTTGGTGCTATGATAGCAATAATTGCAGCGATAATATTAATCCCTTCCATTATTCTTTTTTTAATTAAAGCTTCCATTTCTCCATTTCTTCCACCTGAGTCTTTATTTGTTTTTCCAATAGTAATTTCATTAATCTTAGGCCTTATTTATTTTTTCCTCCCCAGATTTAGGCTGGCCTTAAATAAGGTTTGCGACATTGGCATTACAGTGCCAGTAGCAGTTGTGTCGCTTATTACCATATCAAAACCTCTTGGTGGGGATTTTTTTGATTCTATTACAATGGAAAACAATATAGTTTCAATTATAATTCTTAGTTTTATAGCTGTTTGTGCTATAACTAAAACAATTATTTTTCTACTTCCTAATTTTGACAAGGTTAAATAAAAATATTGATAATGGTAATCAATCAACAAAATTAAATCTTTTCATTATTTCTTTTATCGATGTTTTAATCCATATATAAAGCACAGGAGAAAACATAATTAATGTAAGGGCAACCGTTCCAAAAGCAACTCTTGCATAAAAATTAGCTGTATCTGAAAAACTTATTATCAAACTATAAAAACACATCACTGAATATACAACAATTGTAATCAATATGGATTTGAAATTAGTCATGACAATCCACACAGCTTTTAGCATACTCATAATATCACCTCTTTAATAATTAATGTTATTCTTTTATATTAATTAACATTGAATTTGTAAAATTTCAATTTTTTATGAGGTTTATTTTCTTATCAAAAAATATGCAAGAGCTAACTCAGAGATACACTGCTCTTTTGAGTTGCCTTTGTTTTTCTGCTATATGATTAAAAAAAAAGGATTGAAACCTTAAATTTTAACTGTCGAGTTCCTATTGTGAATAGGATGTAATTAATTTAGACATGGATAGAGAAATTTTGTACGCTAATACGAATTTTCTATGATCTAGTATTCAATA
Source organism: Enterobacter hormaechei (assembly GCA_041890495.1). GTDB lineage: Bacteria > Pseudomonadota > Gammaproteobacteria > Enterobacterales > Enterobacteriaceae > Escherichia > Escherichia boydii. The sequence continues at coordinate 4,723,883 of CP169086.1, read as the reverse complement.
GATGTAAAATTGTTACTTCTTCTTTTGACATGGAATACAAAATGGGAAAATTTGCGGATTTTAATATCAAAAACAATACCGAAAATGCTAATGTCAGTCAAAGCAATAGTGGTGGTTATAATGTTCAAAATACTCAGGTCATAAATAATCGAACCATCAACAATCATTATACAAAGCAAAATTCTAATGGTGATGGTGATGCAGGTGCTTTTATGGCGGGAGCGGTCATTTTAACGATAGGAATAGGATTTGTTATCTGGTCATTTTTCACTCATTATCAAGAAATTTATCCTATTTTAAAAACAGGTGCTTTATTCTCTCCTGTATTCTCGATAATTGGGATTATAGCTTTGGTTCTTAGGAAAGAGGTTGAAACGACAGATTTTGTCAGATTTTTTTTCTTAGTCTTAGCTGGAGGTTCTGTTTTTTTGTTAAATGAATATTTGAATATAAATGTTCCATTAGAAATTATAGACTTATCTAAACGAGCAGTATCAGTTTCAGGTTTTTGGAACGGATTAAACGAATATGGCAAAAACCTTTCTTTGTCGTTGATATCTTCGAGTATCTTAATTGGTGTATCAATAATATTGATAATCTTCTCTGCATTCAGAGAATTATCATACTCCTTAGCTAACAAAAATATGTCTGGGTTTTGGTTTACAAGTCTTAAAATAACTAATTTATTCCGTATTCAAGCTCTTGGAAATGGTGGAATCATAACCTTAATCTTGGCACTAACTTTTTTCACATTAAATGGATATGTATTCCATTTTGATTGGAACTAATTTTACATGGGCCTTTCCTTTGGCCCAAGATTTTCCAGCATTGGAGAAACCAGGAAAAAGCATAAGTGAAAAACTGACTGCACTCGAACGGCAACCCAAAGCAGATAAACGAAATCGTGGGAAAGATCCTTCATAAATGCGGTTAAACACACAAGGAATCTAACTGATTCCATTTCTAAGAACATTTATTGAGCTTCACAGAAGCCATGGTAAAAGCATCCTTCACAAGCCCCCTAGAAAGTTTTTCCAAGAAACCCACTGCATACCATATAGATAATAAAATAAATATTTGTTTATAAACAGTCTATTGCACTGCTTTACTGTAAGAAAAACCACTCTACATTTCGTCAATCCCAATTTAGTCAAGAAATTTTTGATCGTTATTACAGATCAATACCCCAGTTATGATAGATAAAATCTATCAACATGCAATCATCGATCGGTACAAGTGATTTTACTTTAACCAGCCATCCATCGAGAATTCCTGTTAAGACCCTGACAAGTTGCAATACAGGAACCTATTGAAAAATGGAGTTAATATGAAAAAAGAAGCAATAAAGTGCCCGTTCTGCTTTAAAGAAAGCGAATTCGGTGTTCGCATCTGCACAGGATGTCACTCAAAAATAAATTATGGTGAAGTTTCACCTTGGTTATCGTTGTTCATAGGATTTATTTTATTAGGCATTGCTTACATCATACTTTATATAAGTCAAAGTTTTTTAGTAGCTATCGTTATTTTGTTGGTATTAATGATTTCTACAAGATTGTATATTCGTAAAAAATTTGCACACAGAGCAGTTTTCACACACCAACATTAAGAGCAAAAGGGATTTAAAATGAAAACATATGCTATTTTTACAATCATTCTGTCTACTTTTCTTCTTACCGCTTGTAATAGCGAACCCAGTCAAAACGATATCTATAATGTTTTCAAAAGTGTTGTAGATAGATCAAATGCAAGTATGAAAGCTCTGAACTCAAGTATTCCAGACAAAGATCTTTTTAAAATCGATTATGTGAAGAAAGTTAGCTGTTCAGAAGAAGCCAACAATGTTTATACTTGCATAGTAGATGCTTCTATTAGCAACATGAAACAAACTAAACCTGTTAAGCTGGTGAAATCAGATGGTATCTGGAAAGAAGTCCAGTAATAAACGATATCATGCAGTCTCAGTTAGCCCCGACTATGGGACTTTTCTATAACCTGATACGATTGTTATACAATCAATAAAACCTAGATTTCAAATTCATTTGAAATAAATAAAATGGCCGATATCATCTATCAGCCATTTTATAACTCAATTATTTTTTAAAATATTACTCAATATGAGATTTTCTTGTGCGGAATTAGAAAGCTGAATCAAATTACTTAAAAAATTAACAAACAACTCATTGAATACTTGCCTTTCATTTAAATCTGTCCAGTCTAAAAGCAAAGCTTCTTCAATTGAGAGCCAAATGATATTTATATGCTCTTCTTCCAAGTATATTTTAAATCGCTCCTCAGGTGTTCTAAGAGCATGTGACAATATTTTATTTTTGTTATCTGAATCTATGTCTTTATCAAGATGCCAGAATGGTTGTGGCAGTGTAAAATCAATTAGCGAATTAAAAGTGAGTCCACGAACTTGTGCTGCCTGCATCGTGCTTACGACTTTATTCCCATCCCTCCAAATTTTTAAATCACGCAGTAAATAATTTACTCGTTGATTTCGAGCTTTACTATTACCTGTTGGATATTGAATATAAGGAGGCCCATCACCATTTTGGCGATAGCGAGCGAGAGTCTTAACACTTACTCCAAGATATAGAGCAGTAAGTTCAACATTTAATGCTGCATCATCCGGCAGTTCCCCAAATAATTTCCAAGCTTCTGTGAAGTCCCTTAGGGTCTCAACTGTTGGCATACTTCCTCCACTCATTCATTAAAATCTAAGTTATTGTTCAATTATAAGCAGTTCTTCCAAACACTCGTTTAACTTCTTGATATTAAGAAAATGTCCAGAAACAAAGTTAGAAGCAAGCCAAAATACCAAATTCAAAAACTTCGCATTCGATGTAAATTCACATAAGATGAAAGCTAAAAATCTTGCTAAGTTTTCTTCGCATGTTAGGCCATTTTTCATTTTAATTATAGCATCACAACAAATATAGAATATCCTGTCGATTCTTGCCCCATAAGAGTTTATGAAAGAAAAATCTGTATCTTTAAGTTTTCCGTTAAATATTTGGTTATTAGTATAGGTTTTCTGCAAATACCTAAAAAACAACTGGCTCATAAGAGCATATAAATCAATCTTATCATTGAATCGACCAGAATATAGCTTGATTAACTCTCCTAAAAAATAACCGGTTTCATCATTTTTAGAATATGCCAAATTATATATATCTTCTATTGATAACGGATAAGGATACATTCCAGCACTATGTAATAATATCCCCCTTTCCCGTTCACGATAACAAGTATATTTAACAGCTTCATTGATATATTTATGAAAGTCGATAACCTTCATATTTAACACTTTATGAAAGAATATATTGGCCATCAAATCGGCCGTGAAATATGGTATTCCGTTTGTAATACTGGCATAAATATTTTTTAAATAGTCATCCCCAACAATTTTACGAAACATATTAAGTTCATTAGGGATATTACCGATCTTAGGATAATGTACTCTTATTTGCTTTTGAATAGCATGAAGATTTTTAATAAATTCACCGTGATAAGCTTTAATGCTTTCGGATGTATTTATATTAATATTTCCATTTTCATTTAATCCGATAGTCTTGTATTCATCTTCTTCTATTGCTTCTAACCACAACTTGATTGCCTTGGCATCTTCTTCTATTAGCAAAAATTTAATATCTTTCTCGATAAAAAAATTAACAAAAGAGTTGATACAAATATAGCAGATTGTAAAAATATCAGTTGATATATCACCTTCTATATCATCGCCTCCTGCTTCAAAATCTTTTATCTTTATATTTTTATCAGTAAGGCTGATCATTGATGCTTTAACTTGTTCGTTCTTAGCAATTAGATCTAACCTAAAGTTTACTGGAATATTCTCATTTATATTTAAATCTTGTTTTGGTTCCTTTTTAGGTAAGAAATCTTTTATAACATTTATCATCTCTTCCGGATCTGAAGGTAAACTAATAGACTGAAAAAGATCCGTTCCATCGTTTGACTCATTTCTAATTTCGTGAGCTAACCGTAATACAGCAACATAGGGAGGCATTCTTTCTTTTAAAATTAGTCTTTTCATCCCCACTTTATTTACTTCATCTAACTTGCTATTTAGCAATGCTTTTGCAACAGGAGAATCACTACTAATAAAATAATTACTATTAATAGAAGAGCCAGCTACAATGATTTTTGTTAGGTCTTTGCCATTATCATTATAATGAACCCCACAAACTACACCTTCAACATTATCAGAAGGAATAAACTCTTGGTTACTTTTCTTTGACATCATTATTTGCATACAAATATGCGATACAAACATATAGTTTTTTTCTGGAGAATCCAAAAAAAATTTAATAGCTAAATCATGACCAAATCTTGTATATCCCAGCGATATGATTTTATCATTTAATCTTAATAGACTATTAGTTGGCTCTTTGAATTTTTTATAATAAATATCATTTACAACTTTTTCTATCGCTGAAAAATCTCCAATCTTTTCAAAAACATGGAGTTTTAATCTTATAAAATCAAGATCCTGACTCGTATTATATTCTTTAATTAACGACAATGCCTTTCCCATTTCATTGTGGGATAAGTAGGTAGACAATGCCATTGTATGAATTGACATAGGTTTATCTTTGTTATCAACAATATCATAAAGAGAACAAAAAGCTTGATACAAACCTGTTTCGTACAACCCATTAAGATATTGGTAAACAATTGGAGAACACCAGTAGCAATGTTTATTGTCGAAGTATTTTCCCATTAATTCACATAACTGATTGTTCCTTTCAACTTCTCTTAAATCTTCTGAAATATTATATATAAATACTGAGTTTATTGATTTAAAATCGTCGTTGTCACAATCAACAATTTCCTCGATAATATCATCTACTATCTTACTGCCTCTTCTGTTTATATCGCTCTGCTCAATATATAAATTTAATTTTAACTTTGAGAAAAGCTCACTCAGCCTTCCTTGGTCGGTTTGTATTGAACCCCCGGTATCGATCCACTCAATCAAACTGGTATCGTCTATCAACTCTCTTGCAAGGATAAAATCTGATAAGGAGATAACATTGTTAGAAAGAATACCTTTGACTATTTCTTCCTTATAACTTTTATCACTATTGCATTTTCGAATAATATTAACAGGATGACTTTCTTGCTCATGTTCATTAAAGTGTAAAACACGAAAGTTATTGGCTAATTCATGGTTTATTTTATCGACCGATTCTATGTTTGTTATAAGAATATTCCTTAGTCTTTCATCTCCTTCCTTCGTGAACAAGTAACAGGGTACAATTATATTAAAAAGCCTGAGATCATTTCCTTCACTCTCGGTATATAATTTGAGTGTTTCTTCTATTAGGCTCGAAATACGATCTTTTTCTTTTTGTGATAACAGCCAATAATCGTCACCAACTATGTCTTGATTAATTAACATACCTCTTGCGAACAAATGTATAACTCTGGAATTATAACTTGGGAAATAGTCTACTAAAAATGTTGCTATATCTAATGCAGTCTCAAAGCTATTGACTCTGAACAAACCAGATATAAGACCAATCAATTCCTCTTCGGTTAAACCATGCTTCCCTGTTGCGGCCATCTCCTGCAAAATTTCTTCACTTAAAGTTAATTCAAGCAACAAAGCTCTACTAAAAGGCCCCTTAACATCTGTTGCATTATACCTATCCATCATTCTATCTCTGCCAAACTTTTTAAATTCAACTCTTAATAACAGAGATAGTGATAGATCTTTTATCATTTCATTATTAGATGATAAAACTATATCATTAAGAACGGAAAATTCCACATGAGAATTCGCGTCTTCTACTAAATCAGCCTTTATTCTCAGTAGTACAAAAAGATCATTAATTTCTTTTGTTTGATTTTTAATAGATAAAATTAAATCAATTTTTGTTTTTGCATCCACTATTTTCCTATTGGATATATCACTTAATATTTTTTTAACAGGTTCTCTAAGGTCTTCTGGCACTGTTGAATTAATGAAAGTGTTATAATTCTCAATAAATAAATTTTTATCACGAGCAACATTATCTCCTTTTCCATAATGTGCTTGATTCAAACTTTCCATCACTCATTCTTCCCATTAATGATTTTATCTCTTCCAACATTATCACCTGTCCCATAGTGTGTTTGTTTTATTGAAACTATTGATGCGTTAGGGATATTTTCAAGTACATTCATCACTTCCGGGCTGGCTTTTAAATGTTTTTCAATAGCTTTTTCACTCATATCATCATTAACATTTAATTTTTCTATTTTTTCTGCTAAAAGTTCAGCATTTGCATCACTTGTAATAAATTCAGTTAGTTTATTTTTAATATTATCTTTTGTGAAAGATATTCCAGCCAGCAATAAATCATAGATAGCCCTTGAAACTATTGCTGTGGTAATAGGTCCCATAATTTAGTCCTCGCGTGGTTTGTTTACTCGTTTAGGGGTGGGTATTTAGCTGATGCAAGAATATCATTATACAACTTAGGGCTACTTTTCAAGATATGCAACTCAATCTTTTGTAATGCATCAAAGACTCGATCTTCGTCAGGAACGGCATATCTCTCAGTCGGATCAGTTGTGTTTCGGTGATTGAGTAGCCTCTTTACAACGGCATATGTAACAAGTTCCTCAGCAACACGGCCAAAAGTCCTGCGAAGATCGTGCATACCAAGTTTGACAATACCTGCTTCTGCACAAAGATACTCTCTCAAACTTTTGCTGTCTGAGTAATGACCCACTTTGTTTCGTGAAGAGCGGGCAGGGAAAACCCATTTCAACCTTTCTGGACGAGTCTCTGCTTCCTGAACAATGTCCCTTCTGTCTTCCAGAATAATTTTGGCAGCATCACAAATCGGAAGCTCGTGATCATTTCTGTTTTTAGTGTCGTAAAAACGGATGGTTCGGTTACTCAGGTCAACAAAGCTTGTCGTTTTTGCTTCTTCATTGGTGAGAGCTTCCCTCCAACATAAAGATGCTGTTTCTTCCTTTCTGGCACCTAACAGGACAGTCAGTAGCAGATAATCGCACCCAAGCCGGTTGAAGCTCCTCTTGTTGTACAATGCTGTTAAAAATCGTCCAAGAGTATCTTTTGGCGAAAGCGGATTTCTGACACCTTTCGCTTTGTAGCTGTCTTCAAGCTCAGAACGAGTCCTGAACTTCTTCTGCACTTTCAGTATTGAAAATGGATTGTATGACAGCGATGGTTGCCGTTGTTGTGTCTGGGCATTACTCGATTCGATATCGATTGCATGTCTGACAGCAACATTTGCCCACCGGAATGTCTGTTCCGCTGCTGTCCTGGCTCTGCTTGCAATTTCATCAAACTTACGAAGGATCTCATTACCAGAAAGATCTTTAACTCTCAGGCCAGACCACTCGGAAAGCCTCTTCTCTGCTTTGTTCAGCACATTAAGTGTGTTCTGTTTAGCTGGTTTAGACCTGCCAAGAAGGTGTTGACGATATTGAGCAAACACTTCACTCATAGTGAGTTCAGAAACATCTGCTTCTCGTTTAATTTTGTTGGGGTTTCTCTTTGTTGTGATCATTGTCTGAACCAACTGCCGGGCTGCTTCACGAGCTTGATCAATACTCGGAAAATCAGAAACATTGCCAACTTTAACTTTCAGCACAGAACTTGGTTTCTTACCCTCAGTCACAGTACGATGACCGGAAGACACTCTTCGCTGGATTACATAGGTTTTTTTCGTCAAACTCACCTTAACACCGAATCCCACAGGAGACTCCCTGTGGTCATCAAAGACTATGTAAGGTTTTTGGTCAGGGTTAGCTTCGAAAACGACTTTTCCTGCATCGTTAAGAGTAGGCTTCACACCAATGCTTAACTTGTTGAGAATAAAAGACTGGCTGAGAGTTGTTTTCAAAGTATCACCACTGTTTGTAGCCCAAGAATGATTAGAAAGTAACCTATCACGCTCCAGGCTACAAGTGAGCTACAAACTAATTGGTTTATGTGCGTTTAAACGATATTTATCTAGGGCCACATGAGCACTTGAAAGAATTAAAACATGAGTAAAATCAACATGAATGATGCCATTGATAAGGACTTCTCTAGCCATACGCCCATGATGCAGCAGTATCTCAAGCTGAAAGCCCAGCATCCCGAGATCCTGCTGTTTTACCGGATGGGGTGATTTTTATGAACTGTTTTATGACGACGCAAAACGCGCGTCGCAACTGCTGGATATCTCACTGACCAAACGCGGCGCTTCAGCGGGAGAGCCGATCCCGATGGCGGGGATCCCCTACCATGCGGTGGAAAACCTACCTCGCCAAACTGGGGAATCAGGGCGAGTCCGTTGCCATCTGCGACAAATTGGCGATCCGGCGACCAGCAAAGGTCCGGTTGAGCGCAAAGTTGTGCGTATCGTTACGCCAGGCACCATCAGCGATGAAGCCCTGTTGCAGGAGCGTCAGGACAACCTGCTGGCGGCTATCTGGCAGGACAGCAAAGGTTTCGGCTACGCGACGCTGGATATCAGTTCCGGCGTTTTCGCCTGAGCGAACCGGCTGACCGGAAACGATGGCGGCAGAACTGCAACGCACTAATCCGGCGGAACTGCTGTATGCAGAAGATTTTGCTGAAATGTCGTTAATTGAAGGCCGTCGCGGCCTGCGCCGTCGCCCGCTGTGGGAGTTTGAAATCGACACCGCGCGCCAGCAGTTGAATCTGCAATTTGGGACCCGCGATCTGGTCGGTTTTGGCGTCGAGAACGCGCCGCGCGGACTTTGTGCTGCCGGTTGTCTGTTGCAGTATGCGAAAGATACCCAACGTACGACTCTGCCGCATATTCGTTCCATCACCATGGAACGTGAGCAGGACAGCATCATTATGGATGCCGCGACACGTCGTAACCTGGAAATTACTCAGAACCTGGCGGGCGTGCGGAAAATACGCTGGCTTCTGTGCTCGACTGCACCGTCACGCCGATGGGTAGTCGTATGCTGAAACGCTGGCTGCATATGCCAGTGCGCGATACCCGCGTGTTGCTTGAGCGCCAGCAAACTATTGGCGCATTGCAGGATTTCACCGCCGAGTTGCAGCCGGTACTGCGTCAGGTCGGCGACCTGGAACGTATTCTGGCACGTCTGGCTTTACGAACTGCTCGCCCACGCGATCTGGCCCGTATGCGCCACGCTTTCCAGCAACTGCCGGAGCTGCGTGCGCAGTTAGAAACTGTCGATAGTGCACCGGTACAGGCGCTACGCGAGAAGATGGGCGAGTTTGCCGAGCTGCGCGATCTGCTGGAGCGAGCAATCATCGACACACCGCCGGTGCTGGGTACGCGACGGTGGTGTTATCGCATCGGGCTATAACGAAGAGCTGGATGAGTGGCGCGCGCTGGCTGACGGCGCGACCGATTATCTGGAGCGTCTGGAAGTCCGCGAGCGTGAACGTACCGGCCTGGACACGCTGAAAGTTGGCTTTAATGCGGTGCACGGCTACTACATTCAAATCAGCCGTGGCAAAGCCATCTGGCACCCATCAACTACATGCGTCGCCAGACGCTGAAAAACGCCGAGCGCTACATCATTCCAGAGCTAAAAGAGTACGAAGATAAAGTTCTCACCTCAAAAGGCAAAGCACTGGCACTGGAAAAACAGCTTTATGAAGAGTTGTTCGACCTGCTGTTGCCGCATCTGGAAGCGTTGCAACAGAGCGCGAGCGCGCTGGCGGAACTCGACGTGCTGGTGAACCTGGCGGAACGCGCCTATACCCTGAACTACACCTGCCCGACCTTCATTGATAACCGGGCATTCGCATTACCGAAGGTCGCCATCCGGTAGTTGAACAAGTATTGAATGAGCCATTTATCGCCAACCCGCTGAATCTGTCGCCGCAGCGCCGCATGTTGATCATCACCGGTCCGAACATGGGCGGTAAAAGTACCTATATGCGCCAGACCGCACTGATTGCGCTGATGGCCTACATCGGCAGCTATGTACCGGCACAAAAAGTCGAGATTGGACCTATCGATCGCATCTTTACCCGCGTAGGCGCGGCAGATGACCTGGCGTCCGGGCGCTCAACCTTTATGGTGGAGATGACCGAAACCGCCAATATTTTACATAACGCCACCGAGTACAGTCTGGTATTGATGGATGAGATCGGGCGTGGAACGTCCACTTACGATGGTCTGTCGCTGGCGTGGGCGTGCGCAGAAAATCTGGCGAATAAGATTAAGGCATTGACGCTGTTTGCTACCCACTATTTCGAGCTGACCCAGTTACCGGAGAAAATGGAAGGCGTCGCTAACGTGCATCTCGATGCACTGGAGCACGGCGACACCATTGCCTTTATGCACACGTGCAGGATGGCGCGGCGAGCAAAAGCTACGGCCTGGCGGTTGCAGCTCTGGCAGGCGTGCCAAAAGAGGTTATTAAGCGCGCACGGCAAAAGCTGCGTGAGCTGGAAAGCATTTCGCCGAACGCCGCCGCTACGCAAGTGGATGGTACGCAAATGTCTTTGCTGTCAGTACCAGAAGAAACTTCGCCTGCGGTCGAAGCTCTGGAAAATCTTGATCCGGATTCACTCACCCCGCGTCAGGCGCTGGAGTGGATTTATCGCTTGAAGAGCCTGGTTTAGTTTTCTGCGGTCTGTTTTGTCGGGTGGCGGCTTCGCCTTACCCGACCTACAAAACCCGTAGGCCCGGTAAGCGCAGCGCCACCGGGCTTTCTTTACAGCAGCGGCGGGATCGTCGGCACCTGCGGCGCCTCGTCAATATCCTTCTGCGTCATGCGGAACGCTTCCGGGTAATGCTCGCGGCTGGTACGGCGCAGCGGTTCGGTATCGCGCCAAGTATACAAACAATGCTGGCACTGGTAAACGGTCCAGACCCCTTTCACCGGCGACGTCGCCATCACTTCAATATGCTCATCGGCACAACGTGGACAAATCATCTTTTCCTCCTTATTGGCGTGCAGCCAGCATGGCGGTCAGTTTTTCAGCCCAGGCTTTGGTTTCGGGCAGATCCTGTACCGGCTGGCTATAGTGGCCCCGGGTATCCGGTGCGACAGGCGTGGTCGCATCAATAATCAGTTTGTCGGTAATGCCCGCCGGACTGGATCCTGGATCGAGTTCAAGCACCGACATGTTCGGCAACTGCACCAGATCGCCTGCCGGGTTGACCTTCGATGACAGCGCCCACATCACCTGCGGAAGGTTGAACGGGTCGACATCCTCATCCACCATGATCACCATCTTCACGTAGCCCAGGCCGTGCGGCGTGGTCATGGCGCGCAAACCAACCGCGCGGGCAAAACCGCCGTAACGCTTTTTGGTGGAGATAATCGCCAGCAGGCCGTGGGTGTACATCGCGTTCACAGCCTGCACTTCCGGGAACTCCGCTTTCAGCTGCTGGTAGAGCGGCACGCAGGTGGCCGGCCCCATCAGATAATCAATTTCGGTCCACGGCATACCGAGGTAAAGGGATTCGAAAATCGGTTTGGTGCGGTAAGAAACTTTGTCGATACGTACAACCGTCATGTTGCGGCCACCGGAGTAGTGCCCGGTAAACTCGCCGAACGGCCCTTCAATTTCGCGCTTACGGCCTTCAATCACCCCTTCCAGGATCACTTCAGAACCCCACGGCACGTCGAAGCCGGTCAGCGGCGCGGTGGCAATCGGATATGGGCTTTCACGCAGCGCGCCGGCCATTTCATACTCTGACTGATCGTATTTCAGCGGCGTCGCGCCCATCAGCGTAATGATCGGATCGTTGCCGAGGGTAATCGCGATCGGCAGGTCTTCGCCGCGCTCTTCCGCTTTGTGCAGATGCAGAGCGATATCGTGCATCGGTACCGGCTGCAGGCCGAGCTTGCGCTTGCCCTTTACTTCCATGCGGTAGATGCCAACGTTCTGCTTGCCGAAGTGATCCGGATCGAGCGGATCGCGCGAGACGACGCACGCTTTATCGAGATAAAAACCCCCGTCGCCGTCGTTCAGACGGAACAGCGGCAGAATATCGAACAGGTTAATGTCTTCACCGTCCACCGTATTCTGTGCCCAGGCAGGGTTGGCGCGGCGCTCTGGCGCAATCGGGAATTTATCCCAGCGGCGGATAAACTCGTCGATCTGCTTTTTCACCGGCGTGTTCGCAGGCAGCCCCATCGAGATGGCATGGTTCTGCCAGGAGCCGATGGTGTTCATCACCACGCGGGCATCGGTAAACCCGCGAATGTTGTCGAACCACAGCGCGGGCGCGCCGTCACCGATGCGCCCCGTCGCGTTGGCTGCCGCCGCCAGATCGGGCTCCGCGTTTACCTCTTCCTCAATTTTCAGCAGTTGCCCTTGCTCATCGAGCGCCTGCAGGAAGCTTCTCAAATCATCAAATGCCATCTTTATTCTCCTGTGAAAAATGTTTCGCCTCCCGCAACCCGTTCCAGCGGCGCGCCTTTTTATGCTCCAGACCAAACTGGTCAAGCACGCGGGTCACAATATGCTGGGTAATGTCATCGGCGGTTTGCGGGTGGTTGTAATACGCAGGCATAGGCGGCACCATCGCCACGCCCATGCGGGAGAGCGCAAGCATATTCTCCAGATGAATGGTGCTGAGCGGCGTTTCACGGGGTACCAACACCAGCTTGCGCCCCTCTTTCAGCACCACATCCGCCGCACGGCCCACCAGCCCTTCGGCATAGCCCGCGCGGATCCCGGCCAGCGTTTTCATACTGCAGGGAATGACGATCATGCCGTCGGTACGAAACGAACCGGAGGAGATAGTGGCGGCCTGGTCAGCCGGGCTGTGGACAACGTCAGCCAGCGCAGCAACGTCCTGCGCGGCGTATGGCGTTTCCAGCTCAATGGTGGTTTTTGCCCACTTTGACATCACCAGATGCGTCTCTACTTCCGGCATTTCCTGCAGCGCCTGCAGCAGCGCCACGCCCAGCGGAGCACCCGTTGCCCCCGTCATTCCCACGATTAATCTCATTCAACACCTCAATCAACTTGTTCGTACACGAACATTATGAGTAAACTACTCCCGGATCGATTTCCTGACAAGATTGTTCGTATACGATCACACGAATTGCTAAAAAATGCCGCGTTAAAATCCAGAGCAAGAGCGGCTATCATAGAGGGAGATTTTTTCCGTCGGAGTGTTCATGGAACTAAGACAAGAGGCGTTCCACCTGTTACGTCAGCTTTTTCAACAGCATACCGCTCAGTGGCAACATGCATTACCGGAGCTGACCAAGCCGCAGTATGCGGTGATGCGCTCCATTGCCGAGCATCCGGGCATCGAACAGGTGGCACTGACTGAAGTCGCGGTCAGCACGAAAGCGACCCTGGCGGAGATGCTCAGCCGCATGGAGGCGCGCGGTCTGGTCAAACGCGAGCACGATCCGGCCGATAAGCGACGCCGGTTTGTCTTCCTGACCCCAGAAGGTGAGGCCCTGCTTGCAGACTGTAAGCCGGTAGGCAATGAGGTTGATGAGGCCTTTTTAGGCCGTCTGAACAAGGCCGAGCGAGAGCAGTTCTCGGCTCTCATCAAAAAGATGATGCATGATTAATTCACACTGGTGCGCATAAAATCGATAAAGGTACGCACCTTTGCTGATACATGCCGGGCATCAGGATAGACCGCATAGATGCCCTGCCGCGCAAAAGTATATTCCGGTAACACCGGGACCAGTTCTTCCGCATCAAGCGCATCTCGCACCAGCCATTCCGGCAGTAACGCCACGCCACCGCCTGCGAGCGCAAAGGCCATAAGAGCCTGAGCGCTGTCGGCAAACAGGCGCGGCGCTTTTTTTATCTCCAGCATGTCAGGCGCACCGCTGGCATCTCTCACCTGCCAGCGCAGCGGCGAGGCCAGACGCTCGTGGATGATCCAGTCCGCATGGGCCAGCTGCGCAAGCGATTCGATCGGGTTTCTCACAAGCCACTCGGGCGTCGCAACGGGGAGAATAGAAAAGTGAGAAATCAGTGCGGCGTGGTTGCGCGAATCGACAAGCGTCCCCAGCCGGATGGCGACGTCAAAGCGCTCCGAGATAAGGTCGGCGTGCAGGGACGACGAAACGTGTCGCACGCGAAGATCCGGGTGCTGCTGGCTAAATCTGGCCAGCAGCGGCACCACGATCCGGGAGCCATATTCAGGCGTAGTCGTGATCCGCAGTTCACCGGTAAGCCCTGCATGGTTCGCGCGGACATCATCCTGCAGCCGTTCGGCGTCCTTCAGAAGCGCCACGCTGCGCTGATGAAACAGCACGCCCGCCTCGGTTAACGTCAGGCGGCGGGTGGAGCGCAGCAGCAGCGTAACGCCCAGCTCATCTTCAAGCTGGCGGATATTAAAGCTGACCACAGCTTTTGTCAGCCCCATTGCCTCGGCTGCGGCAGTGAAACTGCCGGTATCGGCCACCGCGACAAACATCTGCGCCCGCTGTAGGTTAATCATCCTCACGCCTTTTATTGTCAAAATATTTTTGACAGTATATCGCGCTTTGTCAGGTTTATCCGTGCTTCCCGGATCGATACGATACGCCACCTCACCGGAGGATCCGCCATGACGTATCGCAGCAAAATTGCCGTTGTCTATCTGCTGGGCTTTTTTCTTGATTTAATCAACATGTTTATTGCCAGCGTCGCTTTTCCGGCAATGGCTCACGCCTTTACAGCCACGCCTTCTGCGCTTGCCTGGGTCAGTAACGGGTATATTGCCGGCCTGACGCTGGCGATCCCGTTCAGCAACGTGCTGGCGCGCCGCATCGGGCCAAAGCGCGTTATCCTGCTTTCGCTTTTTCTGTTCAGTGCAGCCTCAGCTGCGGCGGGCCTGTCTGCAACGCTGGAAACGCTGATCGCCTGGCGAGTGCTTCAGGGCGTGGGAGGAGGCTTACTGATCCCCGTCGGACAGGCGCTGACCTAGCAACAGTTTAAGCCTCACGAGCGCGCCAAACTCTCCTCGGCGGTGATGATGGTTGCGTTGCTTGCCCCGGCCTGCTCCCCGGCTGTCGGCGGCATGCTGGTGCAGACGCTGGGCTGGCGATGGATCTTTTTTGTCACGCTCCCGGTGGCTATCGTGACCTTTGTTCTGGCCTGTCTGTGGCTTAAACACGAAAGACCCACGATGAACGCGGCCAGACTGCTAAACCTGCCCCTGCTCGTGGACCCACTTTTGCGTTTTTCCATGCTTGTCTATTTATGCGTCCCCGGCATATTTATTGGGGTGAACGTCACGGGCATGTTTTATCTTCAGCACGAGGCGAACATGAGCCCAGCCGCAACGGGAATGCTCATGCTGCCGTGGTCTGTGGCATCGTTTATCGCCATCACGGCGACGGGACGTTATTTTAACCGTATCGGCCCCCGGCCGCTGATCGTCATCGGCTGCCTGTTGCAGGCGGCGGGTATTCTGCTTTTGGTGGACGTCAGCTCGTCAACGCTGTTGCCTGTCGTCGCGTTTACCCTGATGGGCGCGGGAGGAAGCCTGTGCAGCAGTACGGCTCAGAGCAGCGCGTTTCTGACAACGCGCCGGGACGAGATGCCGGATGCCAGCGCGCTGTGGAATCTCAATCGCCAGCTGAGCTTTTTTGCCGGTGCCCTGCTGCTGGCGCAGGTGCTGAACCTGGCGCAGTCGTGGCTGACACCGCACGACGCCTGGCACGGAATGTTTATTTTTGCCGCAGGCATAACCTTGCTGCCTGTACCGTACGTTTTTCGTCTTAACAATACGCAGGTGCTAAACCAGCTGCGACAGGAGAATTCATGACGCCTTTCGAACACGACATTATCGACCTCCACATTGCGCTTGAAGACTGGTTAGGCAAAGGTGAAGGCGACCCCGACATCCTGCTTGCCCGTTTCCGTCCCGATTTTCTGATGATCCCGCCGGGCGGTGTGCAGGTCGACTATAGCGGCCTGGCCAGTTTTCTGGAAAAACAGCGCGGAAGCCGTCCCGGGCTGAAAATCGTCATTGACGAATTAACCACGATCCAGAGCGGCGATCGAAGTGCAGTGCTTCACTACCGGGAGACGCAAACCCGGCCAGACCTGCCCGTCAACGTGCGCTGGTCGACCGCGGTGCTCAGTCAGGAGGGCGAAAAAATAACGTGGCGTCTGCTGCACGAGACGGCGGCACAGCCGTAACACAAAAGAAAAAGGCCCGTCTCACGACTGGCCTTTTCTGACAGATGCTTACTTACTCGCGGAACAGCGCTTCGATATTCAGCCCCTGCGTTTGCAGGATTTCACGCAAACGGCGCAGGCCTTCAACCTGAATCTGGCGAACACGTTCACGGGTGAGGCCAATTTCACGACCTACATCTTCCAGTGTTGCCGCTTCGTACCCCAGCAAACCGAATCGACGTGCCAGCACTTCACGCTGTTTGGCGTTCAGCTCGAACAGCCATTTGACGATGCTCTGCTTCATATCGTCATCTTGCGTGGTATCTTCCGGACCGTTCTCTTTTTCATCGGCCAGGATGTCCAGCAACGCTTTTTCGGAATCACCACCCAGCGGGGTGTCTACCGAGGTAATGCGCTCGTTAAGACGAAGCATACGGCTGACGTCATCAACTGGCTTATCCAGTTGCTCTGCGATCTCTTCCGCACTTGGTTCATGGTCCAGCTTATGGGACAACTCACGTGCGGTTCGCAGGTAAACGTTCAGCTCCTTTACGATGTGAATCGGCAAACGAATAGTACGGGTTTGGTTCATAATCGCCCGTTCAATCGTCTGGCGAATCCACCAGGTTGCGTATGTTGAGAAGCGGAAACCACGTTCCGGGTCAAACTTCTCTACCGCGCGGATCAGCCCCAGGTTGCCCTCTTCGATAAGGTCCAGCAACGCCAGACCACGATTGCCATAACGGCGGGCAATTTTTACCACCAGACGCAAGTTACTCTCGATCATCCGGCGGCGAGAGGCGACATCTCCACGCAGTGCGCGACGCGCAAAATAAACTTCTTCTTCGGCCGTTAACAGTGGTGAATAACCAATCTCACCAAGGTAAAGCTGAGTCGCGTCCAACACACGCTGTGTGGCTCCCTGCGATAACAGTTCCTCTTCGGCCAAATCGTTATCACTGGGTTCCTCTTCTACTAAGGCCTTTTCGTCAAAAACCTCAACTCCGTTCTCATCAAATTCCGCATCTTCATTTAAATCATGAACTTTCAGCGTATTCTGACTCATAAGGTGGCTCCTACCCGTGATCCCTTGACGGAACATTCAAGCAAAAGCCTGGTTCCGCCGATTTATCGCTGCGGCAAATAACGCAGCGGGTTTACGGATTTCCCCTTGTAACGAATTTCAAAATGCAAGCGTGTTGAACTGGTTCCGGTGCTACCCATGGTTGCTATTTTTTGCCCCGCCTTCACTTCTTGTTGTTCCCGGACCAGCATTGTGTCGTTATGGGCGTAGGCACTCAGGTAATCATCATTATGTTTGATGATAATCAGATTACCGTAGCCGCGCAGCGCGTTACCAGCATAAACAACGCGGCCATCTGCGGTCGCGATAATTGCCTGTCCTTTGCTGCCTGCGATATCAATCCCCTTGTTGCCCCCCTCAGAAGCGCCAAAGGTTTCGATCACTTTGCCCTCAGTCGGCCAGCGCCAGGTGGAGATAGGCGTACTGGTTGATGTACTGCTGACAGTTGGCTCGGTTGTGCTTGCTGTTGGTACCGTTACAGGCGCTGTGACCGTGGTCGCAGCTGGCTTGTTGTTCGGCAACATTTTGTTAGCACTCTGTTCACCCGAAGATTCAGAATACGTAATTGTCGGTTGCGACGCAACAGCAACGGTGGAATTTTGTGCAGGCTTGATCACAACTCCTTGCTCTGCTGCGTCGGCCTGGGTAATGGCATTTCCGCCAGTGATTGGCGTACCGGAAGCATTACCCACCTGCAAGGTCTGACCAACGTTCAGCGCGTATGGTGCCTGAATATTGTTGCGCTGAGCAAGGTCACGGAAATCGTTGCCAGTAATCCAGGCGATATAGAAAAGTGTGTCGCCTTTTTTCACGGTATAGGTACTGCCGCTATAACTGCCTTTCGGAATGTTCCCATACTGACGGTTATAGACGATGCGTCCGTTTTCCATCTGTACCGGCTGCTGAGCTACTGGCTGCACTGGCTGGATTTGCGGTTGTTGAGTAGCCTGAATTTGTGGCTGCTGTACCGGCTGAATTTGCGGTTGCTGCGCTGTAGACGTCGTCCCCATTTTCGGCGGCGGCGTAATCAACATACCAGAATTAGTATTTGCAGGCGCATTGCCATTAACGGAGCTGACCGGTGCCGGTGGATTTGAAGTGTCAGAACAGCCTGCCAGCCATAGCGAAACCAGTGACAAAGCCGCAATGCGGCGAACGGTGAATTTTGGGCTTCCCGCGCTCATTTATCCCCCAGGAAAAATTGGTTAATAACCAGTGACATAATTACCGTGCAAGGCACCCTACTGAACACTGGAAAAGATGTTCACGATACGCTGACCTGCGGCAAAATAACCAGGAAAAATCCAGGTATTTCCTCACGTTTTAAGCCAGCTCACCCTTCACTAAAGGGACAAAGCGCACGGCCTCCACGGTATCGATAATAAATTCGCCTCCCCGACGACGCACCCGTTTCAAATACTGGTGCTCCTCCCCTACGGGTAAGACGAGAATCCCGCCTTCGTCCAGCTGCGTCATTAGCGCAGTTGGAATTTCCGGCGGTGCCGCCGTAACAATGATAGCGTCAAACGGCGCACGTGCCTGCCAACCTTGCCATCCATCGCCATGACGGGTTGAAACATTATGTAAATCAAGATTTTTCAGGCGGCGACGTGCCTGCCACTGCAAGCCTTTAATCCGTTCAACCGAGCAAACATGCTGGACAAGATGCGCCAGGATTGCCGTTTGATATCCCGAACCGGTGCCAATTTCCAGCACCCGCGACTGCGGCGTCAGCTCGAGTAATTCGGTCATTCGCGCCACCATATATGGCTGCGAAATTGTCTGCCCCTGACCTATCGGCAAGGCGATATTGTCCCAGGCTTTTTGTTCAAACGCTTCATCAACGAATTTTTCACGCGGCACGGCGGCAAGTGCATTCAGCACCTGCTCATCCTGAATACCTTGCGCACGTAATTGATCCAGAAGTGCTTGTACGCGTCTGCTTACCATTGCGTGCCAACTCCCACGCTGTTTAACCAGTCTGAAACCACATCTTGCGCGCTATGCGCAGTTAAATCCACATGCAGCGGCGTGATGGAGACATAGCCCTCATCTACCGCAGCAAAATCGGTCCCCGGACCGGCATCACATTTACCGCCCGGCGGGCCAATCCAGTACAGCGTATTGCCGCGCGGATCTTGCTGCGGGATCACCTGATCTGCCGGATGTCGTGTACCGCAGCGCGTCACGCGAATACCTTTGATTTGATCCAAGGGTAAATCCGGAACGTTAATATTAAGAATACGCCCGGTGCGCAGCGGCTCTTTACACAGTGCGCGCAAAATTGAACAGGTTACCGCCGCGGCAGTGTCGTAATGTTTATGCCCGTCAAGCGAGACGGCAAGCGCCGGAAAACCTAAATGACGGCCTTCCATCGCGGCGGCTACCGTACCGGAATAAATAACATCATCCCCCAGATTCGGCCCGGCGTTAATTCCGGACACAACAATGTCCGGGCGCGGACGCATCAGAGCATTCACGCCAAGATAGACGCAATCGGTCGGGGTTCCCATTTGCACAGCAATATCACCATTTTCAAAGGTAAACGTGCGCAGGGAGGATTCCAGTGTCAGAGAATTTGAAGCGCCGCTGCGGTTACGATCGGGGGCGACCACCTGAACGTCAGCAAACTCACGCAAGGCTTTCGCCAGCGTTTGTATACCGGGTGCATGTACCCCGTCATCATTACTCAGCAATATGCGCATAATCACCTGTTGTGTTGATAAGTTCCCTGACAACGCTGGTTGCAAAACTACCCGCCGGAAGCCAGAAACGGATCTCTACGGTGACGTCATCCCACCAATTCCAGCTTAATTGTTGCGGATACAGCAGCATCGCTCTGCGCGCGGCTTCAACTTTTTCGCGCACCAGTAAAGCTTGTAATTCAGTTTCTGCGGCGACAGCTGCTTGTTCGAATGCCAGCGCTTCACGCTGAGTTCCCCATTCGCCACTGCCCGGCAATGCGGCGGTTATCATCAGCTCTTTATCGTTAACGCGACGCTGTAATTCCGCCAGTTCTTCGGTGGTTGCGACAAACCAGCTACCACGTCCGGCTAATTGTAGCGCATCGCCGTCAACAACTTGATTAACGTCTGCTTTTTTGAGGCGCTCAGCAACAATCTGATTAAACAACGCACTGCGGGCTGCCGACAACCAAAAACTCCGTTTATTGCGATCGCGCACCGGAGTATTGGTTTGCGCCCAGCGCTGCGCCCCCTGCAAGTTGCTACCGCCAATCCCAAAACGTTGGGCACCGAAGTAGTTCGGTACACCTTTTACGCAAATATCGTTCAGACGTTGTTCAACGTCATCGCGATTGCTCACTTCGCGCAGAACCAGGGTAAAGGCGTTTCCTTTCAGCGCCCCTAAACGCAGCTTGCGCTTGTGCCGCGCATACTCCAGCACCTGGCAGCCTTCCAGTTGAAAGGCGCTCAGATCGGGCATTTCCTTGCCCGGCACGCGAGCGCATAACCACTGTTCCGTAACAGCATGTTTGTCTTTTTGCCCAGCGAAGCTGACTTCACGGGCATGAATTTTCAGGAATTTCGCCAGTGCATCCGCCACAAAACGGGTATTGCAGCCGTTTTTGAGGATTCTAACCAGAATATGCTCACCTTCACCATCAGGCACAAAGCCCAAATCTTCCACCACCACAAAGTCTTCCGGATTGGCTTTCAGCAGCCCGGTGCCTTGCGGTTTACCGTGGAGGTAAGTGAGATTATCAAACTCAATCATTTTGTTGCCTTAATGAGTAGCGCCACCGCTTCACAGGCAATCCCTTCCCCACGTCCGGTAAATCCCAGTTTTTCCGTAGTAGTGGCTTTCACGTTAACATCATCCATATGGCAGCCGAGATCTTCGGCAATAAACACGCACATTTGTGGAATGTGCGGCAACATCTTCGGTGCCTGAGCGATGATAGTGACATCGACGTTGCCAAGGGTATAACCCTTCGCCTGAATACGACGCCAGGCTTCGCGTAGCAGCTCGCGGCTATCGGCACCTTTAAATGCCGGATCGGTATCCGGGAACAGCTTGCCGATATCCCCCAGCGCCGCCGCGCCAAGCAATGCATCGGTCAACGCATGGAGCGCCACGTCGCCATCAGAATGCGCCAGCAATCCTTTTTCGTAAGGAATGCGTACGCCACCAATGATAATTGGGCCTTCACCACCAAAGGCATGTACGTCAAAACCGTGTCCAATTCGCATTATGTATTCTCCTGATGGATGGTTCGGGTGAGGTAAAACTCGGCCAGTGCCAAATCTTCCGGGCGCGTGACTTTAATGTTATCCGCACGGCCTTCGACCAACTGAGGATGGAATCCGCAATATTCCAGCGCCGAGGCTTCGTCGGTAATAGTCGCGCCTTCATTTAGAGCGCGCGTCAGACAGTCATGTAACAGCTCACGAGGGAAAAATTGCGGCGTCAGCGCGTGCCATAAGCCGTTGCGATCAACGGTATGAGCAATGGCATTTTTGCCCGGTTCGGCACGTTTCATAGTATCGCGCACTGGTGCGGCGAGGATCCCCCCCGTGCGGCTGGTTTCGCTCAACGCCAACAATCGCGCGAGGTCATCCTGATGCAAACAAGGACGAGCGGCGTCATGCACCAATACCCACTGCGCGTCGCCAGCGGCTTTCAGACCTGCCAGCACGGAATCGGCACGCTCATCACCGCCATCTACAACGGTGATTTGCGGATGATTCGCCAGAGGAAGTTGTGCAAAACGGCTATCGCCAAGACTTATGGCAATGACGACTCGTTTCACCCGGGGATGCGCCAGCAGCGCATGCACCGAGTGTTCAAGAATGGTTTGATTACCGATTGAGAGATATTGCTTAGGACATTCCGTTTGCATTCGACGGCCAAATCCGGCCGCCGGAACCACGGCGCAAACATCCAAATGAGTGGTTGCCATGTTAATTCCCGGGCTGATTTATCGATTGTTTTGCCCCGCAGACTGTGCGCGCTTCGACGCGTCAGGCACCAGACGATAAAAAGTTTCGCCCGGCCTGGTCATGCTGAGTTCATTACGCGCACGCTCTTCGAGCGCCTCCTGGCCGCCATTGAGATCGTCAATTTCGGCAAAAAGTTGATCGTTTCGCGCTTTAAGTTTCGCGTTTGTAGCTTGCTGTGCCGCCACATCATCATTGACGCGGGTATAGTCATGTATACCGTTCTTACCGAACCACAGCGAATACTGTAGCCAGACCAGAATAGCCAGCAACAGCAGCGTTAGTTTACCCATCCTGCCCCCTGAAAAACGGCATCATCATCCCATGCATCCGAAGACGACTCTACATCCTCTGTTGGGGATACCGCGACAACGCGGGCAAATGTACCACATTTGTCCATTGTTACGTATACCCAGGGCGTGCAGAACATAATCTCATTATTAGTTACGGTTTGAATTATGAACAGAGGAGACGGGAAAGTACAAATTAGCCCAGTAGCCACATAAACAGTGCGCCAAACATAATGCCTACTGTCACCAGGGTGAAAACAATACTGTAGCGTAGCTTTCCGTCCATCAATGAATGCAGCGCAATCCCCACCACTACCGCGACGGGCATCAGCGCAAGAAAGAAAGGCCAGGTGTAGATAAAGAAGAACAGCGTGTTAGAGCCATAAATCAACATCGGCATCGCCAGCGCAAATAACCAGGAGATAAAACCGACCACGGCACCAGGCAGTGACCATGTGGTTTCTTCATCCTCAGTAAGGCTGTCGTTATTTGTTAGTGTAATGTTATGGCTATTACGCATATTTGATCCTGTTACTTTGACGAACCGGGCATGGAAACCCGGTGGTGTCTCAGGATCTGATAATATCGTTCTGTCTCAACAGATCTAATAATTGCTGTACCAAATTTGTTACTAATTGTTCACCATTGAGATAAATTTCTGCCGATTCAGGCGCTTCGTAAACGGAATCTATTCCCGTAAAGTAGCGCAGTTCACCGGCACGCGCTTTCTTATATAAGCCTTTTGGATCGCGGGCTTCGCAAATCGCCAGCGGCGTATCGACAAACACTTCGATAAAGCGCCCTTCTCCTACGCGTTCACGAACCATCTGGCGTTCGGCGCGGTGTGGCGAGATAAATGCGGTCAGCACCACCAGTCCGGCTTCAACCATCAAATTCGCCACTTCACCGACGCGACGGATATTCTCTTTACGATCGGCATCGCTAAATCCGAGATCGCTGCATAATCCGTGGCGAACATTATCGCCATCCAGCAGATACGTACTGACGCCGAGTTTATGTAACGCCTCCTCCAGCGCCCCGGCGACCGTTGATTTACCGGACCCGGAGAGGCCGGTAAACCACAGCACTACACCACGATGACCGTGGTGTAGCTCGCGTTGTTGCACAGTGACCGGATGGCTATGCCAGACGACGTTTTCGTCATGCAGCGCCATTATTTATCCCCCAGCAAATCGCGCGCGCCCCAGTGTGGAAAGTGGCGGCGAACCAGGGCATTCAATTCCAGTTCGAATGCACTAAATTCAGATGGCGCAGCAGTTGCCTGGCTAACTGGCTCATGCACCATACCGGCACCTACGGTCACATTGCTCAGGCGATCGATAAAAATCAGCCCACCGGTAACCGGGTTTTGCTGATAACGATCTAACACCAGTGGCTCGTCAAAAGTGAGATCCACCAGGCCGATGCCGTTCAGCGGCAGGTTTTCAACTTCGCGTTGGGTAAGGTTATTAATATCAACCTGATAACGAATGCCATCAACACGAGCACGCGTCTTCTTACCGGCAATTTTGATGTCATAACTCTGGCCCGGGGAAAGCGGCTGTTCCGCCATCCATACCACATCCACCGACGCGCTCTGCACAGCTGGTAACGCTTCGTCTGCCGCCAGCAGCAGATCGCCACGGCTGATGTCGATCTCATCCGTCAGCACCAGGGTGATCGCTTCTCCGGCAAAGGCTTCTTCGCGATCGCCATCAAAAGTCACGATCCGGGCGACGTTTGATTCCACACCAGAGGGCAGCACTTTGACTCGTTGCCCGACTTCTACGCGACCGGATGCCAGCGTTCCGGCGTAACCACGAAAATCGAGATTCGGGCGATTAACGTACTGCACCGGGAAGCGCATTGGCTGAGCATCCACCACTCGCTGGATCTCCACGGTTTCCAGCACTTCGAGCAGTGTTGGACCGCTGTACCACGCCATACTTTCACTTTGCGAAGCCACGTTGTCGCCTTCCAGTGCAGAGAGCGGCACAAAGCGGATATCCAGATTACCCGGCAGCTGCCCGGCAAAGGTCAGATAATCTTCACGAATACGGGTGAACGTCTTTTCACTGTAATCCACCAGATCCATTTTGTTGATCGCCACGACCAGATGTTTGATCCCCAACAGTGTGGAGATAAAACTGTGACGACGGGTTTGATCGAGCACGCCTTTACGGGCATCGATCAGTAAGATCGCCAGTTCACATGTCGATGCGCCAGTCGCCATATTGCGGGTGTACTGCTCGTGCCCTGGGGTGTCGGCGATAATAAATTTACGCTTCTCGGTAGAGAAATAGCGGTAAGCCACGTCAATGGTGATGCCCTGTTCGCGCTCAGCTTGCAGGCCGTCCACCAGCAGTGCCAGATCCAGCTTTTCGCCCTGGGTGCCGTGACGTTTACTGTCGTTATGCAGCGATGAGAGCTGATCTTCGTAGATTTGGCGGGTATCGTGCAGCAGGCGACCAATCAGGGTACTTTTGCCGTCATCGACGCTACCACAGGTCAGAAAACGCAGCAGGCTTTTATGTTGTTGCGCAATCATCCAGGCTTCGACGCCGCCTTCATTGGCGATTTGTTGTGCAAGTGCGGTGTTCATCTTAAAAATACCCCTGACGTTTTTTCAGCTCCATAGACCCCGCCTGGTCGCGGTCAATCACGCGGCCCTGACGTTCACTGGTGGTAGAAACCAGCATCTCTTCGATGATCTCCGGTAGTGTTTGTGCATTTGACTCCACCGCACCGGTCAGCGGCCAGCAGCCCAGCGTACGGAAACGCACCATCCGTTTTTTAATCACTTCGCCCGGTTGCAGGTCGATACGGTTGTCATCAATCATCATCAACATACCGTCGCGTTCCAGAACCGGACGTTCCGCAGCGAGATACAGCGGCACAATGTCGATATTTTCCAGCCAGATGTATTGCCAGATATCCTGCTCGGTCCAGTTAGAGAGCGGGAAGACGCGGATGCTTTCGCCTTTGTTAATTTGCCCGTTGTAGTTGTGCCACAGCTCTGGGCGCTGATTTTTCGGATCCCAGCGATGGAAGCGGTCACGGAAAGAGTAGATTCGCTCTTTAGCGCGGGATTTCTCTTCGTCACGGCGCGCACCACCGAAGGCGGCATCAAAACCGTATTTGTTCAGCGCCTGTTTCAGGCCTTCAGTTTTCATAATATCGGTATGTTTCGCGCTGCCGTGCACGAATGGATTAATCCCCATCGCCACGCCTTCCGGGTTTTTATGCACCAGCAGCTCGCAGCCGTAGGCTTTCGCCGTACGATCGCGGAACTCATACATCTCGCGGAATTTCCAGCCGGTATCGACATGCAGCAACGGGAAAGGCAGCGTACCTGGATAAAACGCCTTGCGCGCCAGATGCAGCATGACGCTGGAATCTTTACCGATAGAGTAGAGCATCACCGGATTTGAGAATTCTGCCGCCACCTCGCGAATAATGTGGATGCTTTCCGCCTCCAGTTGCCGCAGGTGAGTAAGTCGTATTTGATCCATAACCGTTCCTTAAGCCAAATTTACAACAGAAGAACCAAAGCCTTCTGTATCGGTTGTATATTGGAACCAGGCGAGCGTGCTGTGCAGCTGCACCACTTCTCCCACCACGATCAGGGCGGGCATAGGGGCGTCTTTCGCCAGGGTTGCAAGATGTTCCAGGGTGCCCGTCGCAACGTGCTGATCGACGCGCGTGCCGCGAGAAATGACGGCAACGGGCGTCGTCGCCTCGCGACCGTGCTGAATAAGCTGTTCGCTGATGTCTGCCGCCTTCATCGTGCCCATGTATATCGCCAGCGTCTGGCGGCTCTGAGCGAGATGCGACCAGTCAAACGGCGTGCTGTCCGCCTTATAGTGGCCGGTCACAAAGGTGACGCTCTGGGCGTAATCGCGATGGGTGAGCGGAATACCGGCGTAAGCCGTCACCGCAGAGGCCGCCGTAATGCCGGGCACCACCTGGAACGGTACGCCCGCTTCGGCTGCCGCCTGCAGCTCTTCGCCGCCGCGACCAAAGATAAACGGGTCTCCCCCTTTCAGGCGCACCACGGTTTTCCCCGCTTTGGCGGCGTCAACCAGCATCTGGTTGGTGTCGTGCTGCGGCACAGAGTGCTCGCCTGCCCGCTTGCCGACGCAGATTTGCTCCGCGTCGCGACGGATCAGCTCGCGCACGCCGTCGGTGACCAGGTGGTCGTAGAACACCACGTCCGCGTCCTGCAGCACCTGCAGGCCACGCAGCGTCAGGAGCCCGGCATCGCCCGGCCCTGCGCCTACCAGAATGATCTCCCCGCCCGTACTGCCAGGGTTATCCAGTTCGTCTTCAAGAATTTTTTGCGCCGCCGTCTCATTACCGGCATGCATCAGGCTGGCAAAGCGGCCGCGAAACACGCGTTCCCAGAAGCGACGGCGTTCCGTTACGCTGGTCAGGCGGGTTTTCAGATGGTTGCGCCAGTAGCTGGCTTTCTCCGCCATGCGCCCGAGGCTGGTCGGCAGCAGCGCTTCGATTTTTTCACGCAGCACGCGCGCCAGCACCGGTGCGGTACCGCCAGAGGAGATCGCCACCAGCAGCGGCGAACGGTCAACGATTGACGGAAAGATAAATGAGCATAATGGCTGGTCGTCCACCACGTTAACCAGGCGGTAACGGGCCTGAGCGGCGTCGGAGATCCGCCGGTTCAGATCGCGATCTTCGGTCGCCGCAATCACCAGCACTACGCTGTCGATTTGTGATTCGTCAAAATCCGCTTCTGCCACTACCCGCACCTGCGCCCCTGCGCGCTGCAGAAACGCGATTTTGCGCTCGGCAATTTCACCCGTGCCTACAACCAGCACCGGTTTTTCTTTTATCGCGGCAAATAAGGGCAGATAGTCCACAAGCAACAACTCACTAACAACGAGGAATAGAGGGACTATAGGGGGCGGCTTAGACCGAATGAAATTACGAATTGGAATGAGTAGTTACTCAATGGAATAACGCCGTGAAAAAGCTAATACCAAAAAGTGCTTAACACGCGAAATTTCGGGCATTTAAGAGCAATTCAAATTGTGTATGGGCGATCACAGTTTCATACTAGGCGGGTTAATATTTTGCTCTGTTTTTAAGGACTCACTATGTTTTCCGCAATGCGCCACCGTATTGCTTCCCTGGCGCTCGGCGTTTGCTTTATTCTTCCTGCTCAGGCAAAAAACCAACCTTATGGTGATATCGCCAATATGCAGGCGCGGCATATTGCCACCGTCTTCCCCGGACGCATGACCGGCTCGCCTGCGGAGATGCTCTCCGCGGACTATCTTCGCCAGCAGTTTGCTGATATGGGCTACCAGAGCGATATCCGGTCGTTTCACAGCCGCTACGTCTATACCTCACGAAATAAAACCAAAAACTGGCATAACGTGACCGGCAGTACGGTGATTGCGGCGCATGAAGGTAGCGCAAAAGAGCAAATTATTATTATGGCGCACCTTGATACCTACGCCCCGATGAGTGACGCCGATACGGATAACAACCTTGGCGGGCTGACTCTGCAGGGCATGGACGACAATGCCGCAGGCCTGGGCGTGATGCTCGAACTGGCCGAGCGGATGAAAGATATTCCCACCCAATATGGCATTCGTTTTGTTGCCACCAGCGGTGAAGAAGAGGGCAAACTCGGCGCTGAGAATCTCCTTAAACGCATGAGCGCTGAGGAGAAGAAAAATACGCTGCTGGTGATCAACCTCGATAACCTGATCGTCGGCGACAAGCTCTATTTCAACAGCGGGCAGAGTACGCCGGGTACAGTGCGGAAACTGACGCGCGACCGGGCCCTGGCGATAGCCCGCAGCCACGGGGTTTATGCCACCAGCAACCCTGGCGGTAACCCGGATTATCCGCGAGGAACGGGCTGCTGCAACGACGGGGAAGTGTTCGATAAGGCGGGCATTCCGGTGCTGTATGTCGAAGCAACAAACTGGGCATTGGGCAAAAAAGATGGCTACCAGCAGCGGGCTAAATCGAAGGCCTTCCCGGACGGGACAAGCTGGCACAACGTGATGCTGGACAATCAGCAGCACATCGATCGCGCGCTGCCGCAGCGGATCGAGCACCGCAGTCGTGATGTGGTGAAGGTGATGCTGCCGCTGGTGAAGGAGCTGGCGAAAGCGGGGAAAGCCTAGTGCTTATTTTCCCCTCACCCCTGCCCTCTCCCCAAAGGGGCGAGGGAGAAAAGACGGCTCCGAGCAATTCCCTCTCCCCTTTGGGGAGAGGGTTAGGGTGAGGGGGAGGCTCACCCTTCGTGCAGCCCGCACTCGCGCTTCAGCCCGAAGAAACGCGTTTCTTCTTCCGCCATGCCGGGTTCCCATTTACGGGTTGTATGGGTATCGCCCACCGATAAATATCCTTCATCCCATAATGGGTGATATTTCAGGCCATGTTTTTGCAGGTACTGATAAATAGTTCGGTTATCCCAGTCGATAATCGGCAGCACTTTAAATACGCCACGCTGAATTGCCAGCACCGGTAAATTGGCGCGACTGCCGGATTGTTCACGGCGCAGGCCAGCAAACCAGGTTTGCGCATTCAGTTCTTTCAGAGCCCGGTTCATCGGTTCGACTTTGTTGATGTCATTGTACTTTTCAATGCCTTCAACGCCCTGCTCCCACAGTTTTCCGTAGCGTGCTTCCTGCCAGGCTGCGCTTTCGGTAGCACGGTACACTTTCAGGTTGAGCTTGAGTTTGTCCGTTAACTCGTCAATAAAGCGGTAGGTTTCCGGAAACAGATAACCGGTATCGGTGAGGATCACTGGAATATCCGGCCGAATCTGATTCACCAGATGCAGGCTCACCGCCGCCTGAATGCCGAAGCTGGAAGAAAGCACATATTCACCGGGCAGATTATCCAGCGCCCAGGCTACGCGGCCTTCAGCGTCCAGTTTTTCCAGTTGGGCGTTAGTTTCCGCCAGCGCCAGAATGCGATCTACCTTCGGCAGTTCGTTCAGGGCGTTTAGATCGAGTTTGGACATAGATTCCTCACTGTTTGCCTTGCCTGATGCGACGCTCACGCGTCTTATCAGGCCTACAAGACCGGGCTGATGGTTAATCCCACAAATCGCGCGCCGATCGAGCACCGGGCGAATGATGCCCGCACGCACCGTAAAGTCGCCGAAGCCTTCACCCGCTTCGCGCTCTTTCGCCCAGCGCCCTATCAGTTCATCAAGCGACGCCAGGATTTCCGGCTCGGTGATGTTTTCTTTATACATCCGAGGGATACGTGTCCCAATGCGGTTGCCGCCAAGATGCAGGTTGTAGCGACCCGGCGCTTTACCCACCAGGCCCACTTCCGCCAGCATCGCGCGACCACAACCGTTCGGGCAGCCTGTTACACGCATCACGATATGCTCATCGCTGACACCATGTTTCGCCATTAAATTATCGATGTTGTCGATAAAAGACGGCAGGAAACGCTCCGCTTCCGCCATCGCCAGCGGGCAAGTCGGGAATGACACGCAGGCCATTGAGTTTTCACGCTGCGGCGTGACGGCATTCATTAACCCGCTCTCTTTGGCGATCTTCTCGATCTTCGCTTTCTCGCTTTCCGGTACACCGGCGATGATCAGATTCTGGTTCGCCGTAATGCGGAAATCGCCTTTGTGGATCTTCGCGATCTCCAGCAGGCCGGTTTTCAGCGGACGCGCCGGATAATCAAGGATGCGACCATTTTCGATAAACAGCGTCAGGTGCCAGTTATCATCAATGCCCTTAACCCAGCCAATACGATCGCCTCGTCCGGTGAACTCATATGGACGGATCGGTTCAAATTTGATCCCCGCGCGACGCTCCACTTCCGCTTTAAACGTCTCAACCCCCACGCGCTCCAGCGTGTATTTGGTTTTGGCATTTTTACGATCGGTTCGGTTACCCCAGTCACGCTGAGTTGTCACGACGGCTTCGGCCACCGCCAGCGTATGCCCCAGCGGCAGATAGCCAAACTCACTCGCGGTGCGGGCGTAGGTTTTCTTGTTGCCGTGTTCGATGGAAAGCCCACCGCCCACCAACAGGTTAAAGCCCACCAGCTTGCCGTTTTCGGCGATCGCCACGAAGTTCATGTCGTTGGCGTGCAGATCGATATCGTTCTGTGGCGGGATCACTACCGTGGTTTTGAATTTACGCGGCAGGTAGGTCTGGCCGAGGATCGGTTCTTCATCAGTAGTGGCGACTTTTTCCTGGTCGAGCCAGATCTCCGCATACGCGCGGGTACGCGGCAGCAGATGCTCAGAAATCTTCTTCGCCCACTCGTACGCTTCCGCGTGTAGCTGCGACTCGTAAGGGTTCGAGGTGCAGAGTACGTTACGGTTCATGTCGTTAGCGGTCGCCAGCGCATCAAGACCAACCGAGTGCAGCATCTGGTGCACCGGTTTGACGTTCTTTTTCAGAATGCCGTGGAACTGAAACGTCTGGCGGTTGGTCAGGCGAATGCTGCCATAGATGGTGTTTTCACCGGCAAATTTGTCTATCGCCTGCCACTGTTTAGTGGTAATCACCCCACCCGGCAGACGGCAGCGCAACAGCATCGCGTGGCGCGGCTCCAGCTTCTGTTCAGCACGTTCGGCGCGGATGTCGCGGTCATCCTGCTGATACATGCCGTGGAAGCGGATCAGCAGGAAGTTGTCGCCCTTAAAGCCGCCGGTCAGACCGTCGTTTAAATCTTCCGCAATGGTGCCGCGCAGGTAGTTGCTTTCAAGCTTCATGCGCTCGGCGTCTGTCAGTTTTCCTTCGACCACTAAAGGCCCTGGATGTTTTTCGCTCATTAGTAGACATCTCGCTGATAACGGCGCTCTACGCGCAGCTCACTTAAAAATTCATCCGCCGCTTCGGTGTCCATGCCACCAAATTCGGCAATCACTTCCAGAAGTGCCTGCTCAACGTCTTTCGCCATGCGATTAGCGTCACCGCAGACATAAATGTGGGCACCGTCATTGATCCAGCGCCACAGCTCCGCGCCCTGTTCGCGCAGTTTGTCTTGTACGTAAACTTTTTCTTTTTGGTCGCGCGACCAGGCGAGATCGATCCGCGTCAGCACACCCTCTTTGACGTAGCGCTGCCACTCCACCTGGTAGAGGAAATCTTCCGTAAAGTGCGGGTTGCCAAAGAACAGCCAGTTTTTTCCCGGCGCTTCATCGGCAGCACGTTGCTGCATAAAGGCGCGGAACGGCGCGATGCCGGTGCCTGGGCCAATCATAATCACCGGGGTTTCTGGATTGGCTGGCAGGCGGAAGTTATCGTTATGTTCGATAAATACGCGGACTTCGCCCTCTTCTTCCACGCGGTCAGCGAGGAAGCTGGAGGCACCACCGGCACGGGCGCGGCCTTCCACGTCGTAACGCACCACACCAACGGTGACGTGTACTTCGTTCTCGACTTCCGCCTGCGAGGAGGCAATGGAATAGAGACGCGGCGTCAGCGGGCGCAGCAGATTAATTAGCGCTTCGGCATCAAGCTGTGCCGGGGAGAAACGCACCATGTCAACAATCGGCGTCGTCGCGGCGTAATGCTGTAACTTCGCTTTATCGCCCACCAGCGGCAGCAGTGTTTCACTGCGGGTAAGCGTGGCGTAATTCTCAACAATGTTGGCGGTGTTGACGGTCAGTTCGAAGTGCCACTGTAGCGCTTCGTTCAGAGGCAACGTTTTGCCCTCGACGGTGACAGGTTCATCGCCTTTCAGCCACAGCAGTTCGACAAGTTCTTTCACCAGTGCCGGATCGTTCTGATACCAGACGCCCAGCGCGTCACCCGGCTGGTAACGCAGGCCCGAGTCACCTAAGTCAATTTCGATATGGCGAACGTCTTTTTCAGAGTTACGCCCGGTAATTTTCTGGTTAACAGAGAGGCTAGCCACCAGCGGCGCGTCTTTGCTGTACGGGCTGGTGTGGATTTCATTTACCGCGCCAGTAGCGACGGATTGCGAAGGTGCCGCGACAGGCGCACGCGATTTAAGCGCATCAACCACGCGGGCGCGCCACTCGCTGGCAGCAGCCTGGTATTCAACATCGGCATCGACACGGTCGAGCAGGCGTTCACCACCCAGTTCCGCCAGCTTGCTGTCGAAATCTTTCCCGGACTGGCAGAAAAATTCATAAGAGCTATCGCCGAGGCTAAACACGGCAAACGCGGTGTTTTCCAGCTTTGGCGCTTTTTTGGAGAACAGGAACTTATGCAGCGCGACGGCTTCTTCCG
Source organism: Enterobacter hormaechei (assembly GCA_041890495.1). Taxonomy (GTDB): domain Bacteria; phylum Pseudomonadota; class Gammaproteobacteria; order Enterobacterales; family Enterobacteriaceae; genus Escherichia; species Escherichia boydii. The sequence continues at coordinate 4,691,250 of CP169086.1, read as the reverse complement.
GCGGTTCCCCTTCCCCTTGCGTTGACGTCACTACGATGAGCAGTTTTTCGCTGGCGATTTGTTTGAATTTATAGTCGCCCGCGTTCACCAGCTTAACGTTCAGTTTTGCTGCTAATAAATCATCACGTAATGCTTCAGCAACCCGGCGCGCATTGCCGGTTTGCGAGGCGGAGATAATAGTTATACCCGGCATTTCTGCGGCTGGCGCTGGCGTCGCTGCAAGCGCAGCAGGCTGCTGATTGAGTACGCCCCAGAAATAGCCAGAAACCCAGGCAAGCTGGGTGGGAGTTAAATCGGTCGTGGCCGCCTGAAGGCGTGCCAGTTGCTCCGGGTTCAACGGAAGCAACGCGGAAGGTGGGACCTGTGTCGTCATGCGTCGTTATGTTCCAGTAGCAAAGCGGACTTTAAGCGAATAAATCCAAACTGAAGATAAGGTTAACGGCGAGGATAATAACAATTAAAGAAGGGATGGAAATAATAAATAACCAAATGGACTAACCTGTTTTACTTATCGTTCTTAACAGTAAAAGCGATTAACCAACTCGTTGATATATAATATGAAAATCAACAAAAACTGGACGTTTAGCGGCTCAGTACCTATTGAGCCGTTTTAGTTAATGCTAAAAATTGTGCTTTCCGGTACTATGCGGCGGTTTTTTCCGCATTACTGAGAGCGATCATGTCCACCACACTGTTTAAAGATTTCACCTTCGAAGCCGCCCACCACCTTCCGCATGTCCCAGAAGGGCATAAATGCGGCCGTCTGCACGGGCATTCGTTCATGGTGCGTCTTGAGATCACCGGTGAAGTTGATCCGCATACCGGTTGGATCATGGATTTTGCCGAGCTGAAGGCGGCGTTTAAGCCGACCTACGATCGGCTGGATCACTACTACCTGAATGAGATCCCGGGCCTTGAAAACCCGACCAGCGAAGTGCTGGCAAAATGGATTTGGGATCAGATGAAGCCGCTGGTACCGCTGCTGAGCGCGGTGATGATCAAAGAGACCTGTACCGCTGGCTGTATCTATCGCGGGGAGTGATGCTTGCCGGGTGGCGCTGACGCTTGCCCGGCTTAAAAGAGCATCGAACCGTACGCCCGGTAAGCGCTCGCGCCACCGGGCTTTTTTTATGCAATATTTAGATATTTATGTGTTTGCATCGACAAACGCCAATTACGCGCAATGCAGGTTTCAATGCACAAACGTGTGGCATCATCCTTTTGGCTAATCGGCTGCAGTGCAATGACTCGCGGTTTATCATCGGTCAGCGTTGCCAGTAGTTCATCCAGTGCTTCAATATCGCGTACGCGCCCCACTGGATGCTTGATTTCGTTGGCTCGCTCCAGTGCCTGTGACAACACTTCATAGCCGCCGCGCATGTTCAGCTTTGGCGATACGGTAACCCAGGTATTCGGTGTGCAGCGTACCTCATGAGTACCACTGGTTTCGATCTGGCAGCTAAAACCGTTCTTTTCGAGCAGATCAGTCAGTGGCAGCAAATCATGAATGCAAGGCTCACCACCCGTAATCACCACATGCCGCGCGGTGTATCCCTGGCGACCAATGACAGCCAGCAAATCTTCACTGCTCGCAGCCCCCCACTTATCACTCTCTTTGGTCTTCGCCAGAATGCTGAAAAGGGAGACTTCCCGATCCTCAAGCTTTTCCCAGGTGTGTTTGGTGTCGCACCAGGCACAGCCAACCGGGCATCCCTGTAAACGAATAAAAATGGCGGGAACGCCGGTAAAGTAACCCTCACCTTGCAGGGTCTGGAACATCTCGTTAATCGGGTACTGCATAGCATTCTCTGTGAAGTGGATAATTGTTAATTATTGCAGATCCCCGCCTGATGGTCATGCTCCATCGGTGCTTTGCGCGCCAATCGCCGCCATAAACCGTTCCGTGATTTGCTGCGGTCGGGTGATCGCACCGCCGACGACGACCGTATGCGCACCCAGCGCCAGGCATCTGGCCGCGCGTTCAGGCGTATCCACGTTGCCTTCGGCAATTACGGGAACCGTCACGGCGGCCAGCACGGCCTTCAGGAACGCGCAGTCATTCTCGGGAAGCGAATGGCCCACCGTTTCCATCGTATAGCCGTAAAGCGTGGTGCCGACGCAGTCGAAGCCCAGCGCCTGCGCCGTCACGGCTTCGTCCACGGAGGAGATATCCGCCATCAGCAGTACCGCGGGATAGCGTGAGCGAATGCGCGAGACCAGCGTTTCCAGGGATTCTCCGCCGGGACGCTCCCGCGCCGTCGCATCAAGCGCAATGATTTCCGGGGAGACGCTCATGAGCTCATCCACCTCTTTCATCGTGGCGGTGATAAACACCTCGCTTTCCGGGTAATCCCGTTTGATGATGCCGATGACCGGCAAAGACACCTGCTGCTTAATGGCCTCGATATCCACCACGCTGTTGGCACGAATGGCAACGGCCCCGCCCTGCGCCGCTGCCAGCGCCATTCGCGACATAATAAACGGGCTATGCAGCGGTTCATTTTCCAGCGCCTGACAGGAGACGACCAGTTTTCCCTTCAGGTTATCCAGTACAGTTTTCATTACGATAAGATCTCTTCCACTTCGTTTTTGATAATCGTGACGTGCGGTCCATAGATGACCTGAACACCGTTGCCGCGCACGATGACGCCCCGCGCCCCGGTGGCTTTCAGCGCCGCGTCATTCACTTTGCTGCCGTCTTTCACCGTGACGCGAAGACGCGTGGCGCAGCAGTCCACCTCTTCCAGATTGTCTTTTCCGCCTAATCCGGCGATTACCGCAACCGCGCGCTCGCTCTGCGAGAAGGTAACTTCATTGGCCATCGCCTCCTTTTCCCGACCCGGCGTAGCAAAATCGAAGCGGTTAATCAGGTAGCGGAAGGTGAAGTAGTAAAGGAAGAACCACGGCACGCCGACCAGCGGGACGAACATCCAGTTGGTTTTGGCCTCTCCCTGCAAAATGCCGAACAGCACGAAGTCGATGAAACCGCCTGAGAAGGTTTGCCCGATGGTGATATGCAGCATGTGTGCGAGCATGAACGCCAGCCCGTCAAACAGCGCATGAATGACGTAGAGCACCGGCGCAATAAACAGGAACGAGAACTCGATAGGCTCGGTAATCCCGGTCAGGAACGAGGTTAACGCCGCAGAGAGCAGCAGACCCGCAACGCGCTTTTTGTTCTCAGGTTTTGCCGTGTGGTACATCGCCAGGCACGCCCCAAGCAGGCCAAACATCATCGTAATAAAGCGCCCGGACATGAAGCGTGACGTGCCTTCGTAAAACTGACGCGTGGACGGATCGGCCAGCTGGGCGAAGAAGATCCGTTGCGTGCCTTCCACCAGATGGCCGTTGACGATTTCACTCCCGCCAAGCGCGGTGGTCCAGAACGGCAGATAGAAGATGTGGTGCAGACCAAACGGGCCCAGCATACGGAGAATAAAGCCGTACAGCAGAGTGCCCAGATAGCCGGTCGCATCCACCAGCCCGCCCAGACCAAAAATCAGCTTCTGGAAATGCGGCCAGACCACGGTCATTGCGGCCCCGACGAGTATCGCCGCCAGCGAGCTGATAATGGGGACAAAGCGCGAGCCGCCAAAGAACCCGAGGAACTGTGGAAGCGCAATTTTATTAAACCGATGATGGAGCGTGCAGGTCACCAGCCCAATCACCACGCCGCCAAACACGCCGGTTTCCAGCGTCTGAATACCCAGCGTCATGCCCTGCCCCACGGCCCCCGGGTTCTCATGCGCCAGTTTGCCGGTGAGGATCAGCAGCGCGTTGATGGTGGCATTCATCACCAGAAAAGCGAGTAATGCCGCCAGCCCGGCCGTACCCTTATCGCTTTTTGCCAGCCCGACGGCAACGCCAACCGCAAACAGCACCGAGAGGTTCGCAAACACAATTGAACCGGCGCTGCTCATGATGGTGAAAATGGCCTGCAGCCAGCCCACGTCTAAAAATGGATAGGCCGCCAGCGTGTTGGGATTCGATAACGCGCCGCCTATTCCCAGCAGCAGACCCGCCGCAGGCAACACGGCAATCGGCAACATAAAGGATTTGCCAAAGCGCTGCGCTTTTTCAAACCATCCCCCAGAAGAAGCGCCACTGAACATTTGCATCATTTTTTTCATCTCCCCATTAAGCGATGAAAATTTTTACCACATAAATAATTAATAGTGAAAATTATCTTCAACTACCAGGACGACGATCATACTTTTTCAAAATGACTGGCATCTTTCCCCCGCTTTCCGCCACACTAGTCGCAGCGAAACACATTAAGGACGTGGCATGTCGGACCATGAAAATCTGCTGCTGAAGCTCCGCCAGGAGGCTTCCGGGTACAGCCCAACGCAACAAAAACTCGGCGAGTTTGTCCTCAGCGATCCTGCCCGGGTGCTCTACCTGACGATCACCGAGCTGGCGCGCGAGAGCCACACCAGCGAGGCCAGCGTCACGCGTCTTTGCCGGACGCTGGGCTGCAAGGGCTATAACGAATTTAAAATGGCGCTTGCGCTGGATATTCAGCAGGGCCAGCCCGTACGTCAGGCGGGAGATGAGATAGATAATGTGGTTGATGAGTCGGTGCAGGCATTGCAGGATACCGCCCGCCTCCTTGACCGCACGGTGCTTGAAAAGGCCGCAATGGCGCTGCATCAGGCGCAGTCGGTGCAAATTTATGGCGTTGCGGCCAGCGCGATCCTCGGGGAGTATCTCCACTACAAGCTGTTGCGTCTGGGGAAACCCGCACAGCTGTTTAGCGATATGCACCGCGCGGCCATGAATGCGACAACGCTTTCAAAAGAGACCCTGGTGGTGGCTATCTCCAGCTCGGGTTCAACGCGGGATTTACTCCACGTGGTGAAGCTTGCCCGCAAGCGCGGCGTTCAGGTTCTGGCACTCAGCAATACGCCCCGCAGCCCGCTGGCATCCCTGAGCGACATGCTGCTGGTTGCCGCCAAACCTGAGGGTCCCCTTAGCGCAGGCGCACTTAATGCTAAGGTTGGGGTGATGCTGCTGGTCGAGCTGCTGACCACGTCCATGATTGCGCTGGATGGTCATTACGGCGACGTTAGCCAGCAAACAGCCAGCGCCACGCTTCCGCTTTTGCTCTGAAAATCATTCGCAGGCTAAATAAATAGGCCTGCGGCTTATATTGTCTGATTTTCGTTAAGTGGTGTTTAAATGATTTATTTGGTAAATGTTTGGTGTAACAAATTATTATATTTATTACATTTTGAATTAACTTTACCATTCGAAAACCCATCCATAAAAAACATCAAATTCAATAGTTTAAAATTTAAATTTTAATAGACTGAATTTTTACCCTTCCGCTAATGTCCAATATATCCACCCGATTTCCTTACCTTAAAATAAGCTTAAGATGCTGCCAGTTTCGGCGATTTATTATTTAAATGCCGTTTACTTTTGCGCGCCTACAATCCGCCTCATCAATCATAATGAGACGGTATTAATGAAGATGTTATTGATTACAGGCGTAACCGGATTTCTGGGTGGTGCAGTTCTTGAAAAAATCCTTACCAACGATCGATCCGTAGAACTCCTTTTGCTTGCGCGCGCCGGCGATCCGCAGAGCGGGCTGGAGCGCGTGCTGGAGAATATGCGCAAGTTCAACGTTCCTGAGGACAAACTGGCCTCTCTGAGCGTGGATAATATCCTGATTGGCGACCTCAGCCAGCCTGAAGCCTTTCTGAACGATCCCCGTCTGGATCGGGTCACGCATGTCGTGAACTGTGCGGCTGTCGCTTCATTTGGTAATAACCCGCTCATCTGGAAGGTCAACGTTGAAGGAACGCTGGCGCTGGCGCGCCGTATGGAGCAGGTTTCAACGCTACAACGTTTCCTCCACGTCGGCACCGCGATGTCATGCACGCCGGAGCAGGATTCCCTGGTCGCCGAAAGCGCCGAATTCAGAGAGAATGCTGAACACCTGGTGGAATACACGTTTTCGAAGTCAACCATCGAACAGCTGATGCGCCAGGAGTGCCCTAACCTTCCGCTGCTCATCGCCCGTCCGTCCATCGTCGTTGGCCATACCCGTCACGGCTGCACGCCGTCGAGCAGCATTTTCTGGGTCTTTAGCATGGGCTTGATGCTGCAGAAGTTTATGTGCTCAATGGAAGACCGGATCGACGTTGTTCCGGTGGATTATTGCGCTGACGCGATGTTAATGCTGCTGAACAGCAACGCGCGTCCGGGGGAAGTGGTGCACATTTCTGCGGGTGAAGAGAACAGCGTTCGCTTTGCGGATATCGATCAGGCAATGGCGCAGGCGCTGGAGAAAGCCCCCGTCGGTGATAAATATGCCCAGGTCAGCTACGAAACGCTGGTCAGAATGCGCCGCGAGTTGAAACATATTTTTGGCCCGTGCAACGAACGTCTGATGCTGAAAGCCATGCGTTTATACGGTGCGTTTGCCACGCTTAACGTGCGCTTCAGCAACGATAAGCTGCTGAGCATGGGAATGCCTAAGCCGCCCCGTTTTACGGATTATATCGCCCGCTGCGTGCAAACCACCCAGGGGCTGACCATTCCGGAGCAAATGGCGGTCGATTTTAAATAGCCAAAAAAAATGCCAGTCATTCGACTGGCATTTTCATTTTAAGGCTTAAGCAATTATGCCTGGCCTTTGATCTCTTTACGACCGTTGTACGGTGCTTTTTCGCCCAGAGCTTCTTCGATACGAATCAGCTGGTTGTATTTAGCAACACGGTCAGAACGGCTCATAGAACCAGTTTTGATCTGGCCTGCAGCAGTACCAACAGCCAGGTCAGCGATGGTAGCGTCTTCAGTTTCGCCAGAACGGTGAGAGATAACTGCAGTGTAGCCAGCATCTTTCGCCATCTTGATTGCAGCCAGAGTTTCGGTCAGAGAACCGATCTGGTTGAATTTGATCAGGATGGAGTTAGCGATACCTTTTTCGATACCTTCTTTCAGGATCTTGGTGTTGGTTACGAACAGGTCGTCACCAACCAGCTGGATTTTGTCGCCCAGAACTTTGGTCTGGTATGCGAAACCGTCCCAGTCAGATTCGTCCAGACCGTCTTCGATAGAAACGATCGGGTACTGTTTGGTCAGTTCTTCTAGGAAGTGAGTGAATTCTTCAGAGGTGAACGCTTTGTTGCCTTCGCCAGCCAGAACGTATTTACCATCTTTGTAGAATTCAGAAGCTGCGCAGTCCATCGCCAAAGTGATGTCTTTGCCCAGTTCATAACCAGCAGCTTTAACAGCTTCAGCGATAACAGCCAGAGCTTCAGCGTTGGAACCCAGGTTCGGCGCATAGCCACCTTCGTCACCAACAGCAGTGTTCATGCCTTTCGCTTTCAGAACTTTTGCCAGGTGATGGAAAACTTCAGAACCCATGCGGATGGCTTCTTTCACAGTTTTCGCGCCAACCGGCTGAATCATGAATTCCTGGATATCAACGTTGTTGTCAGCGTGCTCACCACCGTTGATGATGTTCATCATCGGAACCGGCATAGAGTATTTGCCCGGAGTACCGTTCAGTTCAGCGATGTGCTCGTACAGCGGCATACCTTTAGCAGCTGCAGCAGCTTTGGCGTTAGCCAGAGATACAGCCAGGATTGCGTTCGCGCCGAATTTGGATTTGTTTTCGGTGCCGTCCAGGTCGATCATGATCTTGTCAATGCCAGCCTGATCTTTAGCATCTTTGCCAATCAGCGCCTGAGCGATCGGGCCGTTTACCGCAGCAACAGCTTTGGTTACGCCTTTACCCAGGAAACGGGATTTGTCGCCATCGCGCAGTTCCAGAGCTTCACGGGAACCAGTAGAAGCACCTGACGGAGCAGCTGCCATACCGACGAAACCACCCTCCAGATGTACTTCGGCTTCAACAGTCGGGTTACCACGGGAGTCGATGATTTCACGACCGATGATTTTTACGATTTTGGACATTAGGTTTTCCTCAAGTCACTAGTTAAACTGAAACTCCAGACAAACAACGCGTACCCAGGGTACGCGTTGCCGCTCTAACTTTTTTACTTACTTCGCCTGACGTTTCTGGAACTCGCTGGCGGCTTTCACAAAGCCTGCAAACAGCGGGTGACCATCACGTGGAGTAGAAGTAAACTCCGGATGGAACTGGCAAGCCACGAACCACGGGTGATTCGGAACTTCGATGATCTCGACCAACTGATCATCCCCGGAACGGCCCGCAACGCGCAGACCTGCATCTTCAATCTGTTTCAACAGCATGTTGTTGACTTCGTAACGGTGACGATGACGCTCAACAATTGTCGGCGCATTGTACAGCTGGCGAACCAGGCTATCGTCAACCAACTGGCACTGCTGTGCGCCGAGACGCATGGTACCGCCGAGATCGCTCTTCTCGCTACGAACTTCAACGTTGCCGTTTTCATCGCGCCACTCGGTAATCAGCGCCACAACCGGGTACTTACAGTCTGGCACAAATTCCGTAGAGTTGGCGTTCTCCATGTTGGCAACATGGCGAGCGTAATCAATTAACGCCACCTGCATACCCAGGCAAATGCCCAGATAAGGAATATTGTTCTCACGCGCAAAACGCGCGGTCGTAATCATGCCTTCTACGCCACGATAGCCGAAACCGCCAGGTACGAGGATTGCGTCCAGACCTTTAAGGATTTCAACGCCGCGCGTTTCAACATCTTGTGAATCGATCAGTTTGATGTTGACGCTGACACGATTCTTCAGCCCACCGTGTTTCAGTGCTTCGATCACTGATTTATAAGCATCCGGCAGTTCAATGTACTTGCCGACCATACCGATGGTGACTTCACTTACCGGGTTCGCTTCTTCGAAGATAACCTGTTCCCATTCGGACAGATTCGCTTCCGGGCAGTTTAAGCTGAATCGTTTACAAATATAATCGTCCAGCCCCTGAGATTTCAACAGGCCCGGAATTTTATAGATGGAATCGACGTCTTTCAGAGAAATAACCGCTTTTTCCGGAACATTACAGAACAATGCAATCTTCGCACGTTCGTTCGCCGGAACAGCGCGATCTGAACGACAAATCAGGATGTCAGGCTGGATACCGATGGAGAGCAGCTCTTTTACAGAGTGCTGAGTCGGTTTGGTTTTGACTTCACCAGACGCTGCCATGTACGGCACCAGCGTCAGGTGCATAAACAGAGTGTGCTCACGGCCAATTTCAACTGCCATCTGGCGAATCGCTTCGAGGAACGGCAAGGATTCGATATCACCTACTGTACCGCCGATTTCTACCAGTACTACGTCATGACCTTCGCCACCTTCCAGCACGCGCTCTTTGATTGCGTTAGTGATGTGCGGAATAACCTGCACGGTTGCGCCGAGGTAGTCACCGCGGCGTTCTTTACGCAGAACGTCAGAGTAGATACGACCCGTGGTGAAGTTGTTGCGGCGGCTCATTTTGGTACGAATGAAACGCTCGTAGTGCCCCAGGTCCAGGTCGGTTTCAGCGCCGTCTTCAGTAACGAACACTTCCCCGTGTTGGATTGGGCTCATAGTACCTGGATCGACGTTGATGTACGGATCCAGTTTCATGATGGTCACATTGAGGCCACGGGCTTCAAGAATGGCTGCGAGGGAGGCTGCGGCAATGCCTTTACCCAGAGAGGATACGACCCCGCCGGTCACAAAAATATAGTTCGTTGTCATGCTGAACCTGAGAAGTTAGGTTGAAAAGACGATGGAATAACCAGGACGGGAAAGCAGTATACCCGAACATGACCTGTGCCACAAACTTTCATTATCCCTCCTCTTCGCCAGCGCACTATTGAAATCAGGAGTGAGAAAATAGCCCCTTTGGGGTAAATGTTTTTGACGCAAATCAAGCGCTTGTCATTTAAAAAATGACACAAATGGCGCTTGACCGCGTAATTCCCTTAGAGATCAATTTCCTGCCGTTTTACCTGTTGCCAGACTTCTTCCATTGTTTCGAGGTCAACACCTGTCATTTCCAGTCCACGCGCGGCAACAATACGCTCCACTTCGCGAAAACGACGCTCGAATTTTTCGTTCGCTTTTTGCAATGCGATTTCTGCTTTCGTCCCTAAATGGCGAGCCAGATTAACCGTGGCAAACAGCAGGTCCCCCATTTCCTCCTCCAGTTTAGCCTGGTCGACAACAGCCTGCCGCGCTTCGTACATCACCTCGTCGATCTCTTCGTAGACTTTATCGACTACCGGACCAAGCGTCGTCCAATCGAAGCCAACGTTGGCGCAACGTTTCTGGATTTTTTGCGCACGCATTAAAGCCGGTAAACTACGAGGAATATCGTCCAGCGCCGAATGCTGCGCTTTCTGCGCGCGCTCTTCGGTTTTGATTTGCTCCCAACGGGCAAGCACTTCACTACTGTTTTCGGCAGAACTATCAGCAAAAACATGCGGATGGCGACGCTCTAATTTATCGCTAATAGCAGCGCAAATATCATTAAAGTCAAAGCGCCCTTCTTCCTGAGCCATTTGCGCGTAAAACACCACCTGGAATAGCAGATCGCCCAGTTCACCGCGAAGATCGTCAAAATCTTCACGGGCGATGGCGTCCAGCACTTCGTAGGTTTCTTCAAGGGTGTAAGGCGCAATGGTGGCAAATGTCTGCTCTTTATCCCACGGGCAGCCGTTTTCCGGATCGCGCAGGCGCTGCATAATAGTGAGCAAACGGTCGATTTGATTCATTGAATTGTCCTGATGAAAAAATGCCGGGTGGCGGCTTACGCCTTACCCGGCCTACAAAAGAGGGAAATCTTAGCCGCCGTGCAACCGACGCGCGTCGATAACATCCGGCACCTGGTTGAGTTTACCCAGCACGCGCCCCAGCACTTGCAGGTTGTAAATCTCAATGGTCATGTCGATGGTCGCCAGTTGCTGTTTGGTGTCGCTACGGCTGGCAACGCCAAGCACGTTCACCTTCTCGTTGGCGAGAATGGTCGTGATATCACGTAACAACCCACTACGATCATTAGCTACCACGCGGACCACCAGCGAATATCCGGCGGAGTAGCTCTCACCCCATACCGCGTCAACAATGCGTTCTGGCGCATGGGAGCGCAGTTCCGCCAGTTGTTCGCAATCGGCGCGGTGTACTGAAATACCGCGCCCCTGGGTAATGAAGCCGACAATCTCATCTCCAGGAATCGGCTGGCAGCAGCGCGCGATGTGGTGCATCAGGTTGCCAACACCTTCGACTACCACGCGACCGTTATCTTTACTGCGGTTTTGCGGCGTGTAGCTTTTTTGCTGAAGTTGCTTCAGCGCGGCGGCGTCCTGCTCTTCGGCACTCGGCTTATTAAATTGCGATTGCAGGAAGTTCACCATCTGATTGAGACGGATATCCCCGCCACCAATCGCCGCCAGCAACTCGTCGACATCATTGAAGTTGTAACGCGGCAGCAGATGTTTTTCTGCTTCTTTCAGGCTGATCCCCAGATGTTCCAGCTCGTCGTCAAGGATTTGCCGCCCAGCCAGAATGTTTTTGTCACGGTCCTGTTTACGGAACCAGGCGTGAATTTTCGAACGCCCACGGCTGGTTGTGACGTAACCGAGGTTTGGGTTTAACCAGTCACGGCTGGGGTTCGGCTGTTTCTGGGTGATAATTTCAATCTGGTCGCCCATCTGCAGCTGGTAGGTGAACGGCACAATGCGCCCGCCAATTTTTGCCCCGATGCAGCGGTGTCCGACATCACTGTGGATGTGGTAAGCGAAGTCCAGCGGCGTTGATCCCGCAGGCAAATCAACGACATCACCTTTCGGCGTAAAGACGTACACCCGGTCGTCAAAGACCTGACTACGTACTTCGTCGAGCATTTCGCCGGAATCAGCCATCTCTTCCTGCCACGCAATCAGTTTACGCAGCCAGGCAATCCGGTCTTCATGTCCCGAACGTGCGCCGCCAGCAGCCGCGCCCTCTTTATATTTCCAGTGCGCAGCAACACCCAACTCTGCATCTTCATGCATCTGTTTGGTGCGGATTTGGATCTCAACGGTTTTTCCACCCGGCCCCAGAACCACGGTATGAATAGACTGATAACCGTTTGGTTTCGGGTTAGCGACGTAATCGTCAAACTCATCCGGCAGGTGGCGATAGTGAGTGTGCACTATCCCCAGTGCGGCATAGCAATCCTGTAAACGCTCGGCGACAATACGTACCGCACGCACATCAAACAGCTCATCAAAGGCGAGGTTCTTTTTCTGCATTTTACGCCAGATGCTGTAGATGTGTTTCGGACGACCATACACTTCCGCTTTAACGCCTTCAGCTTTCATCTCAGCGCGCAGATGACCAACGAACTCTTCGATGTAGTGTTCGCGGTCGAGACGCCGTTCATGCAGCAGTTTGGCAATTCGTTTGTATTCGGTTGGATGGAGGTAACGGAAGCAGTAATCTTCCAGTTCCCATTTCAGTTGTCCGATTCCGAGACGGTTAGCCAGCGGTGCGTAGATGTTGGTACACTCTTTTGCCGCCAGTACACGTTCATCTTCCGGCGCATCTTTTACTTCGCGCAGATGAGCAATACGCTCCGCCAGTTTGATGACTACGCAGCGAAAATCATCGACCATCGCCAATAACATCCGGCGAACGTTATCGACCTGTTCGGAGGAAACAGAATCAGTGTGCGTCGCTTTCAGCTGGCGGATCGCCGCCATATCACGCACGCCGTGAATAAGGTTAACGACCGACTTACCGACGCTCTCACGCAGCACATCTTCGCTGACTACGTTGGCATCCGCCAGAGGGAAAAGCAGCGCCGCCCGCAGCGTGTCAATGTCCATACTTAATGTCGAGAGGATCTCCACCATCTCAACACCACGCCACAATAACAGACTGGCATCCGGATGCCCCTGCGTCTGTTGCAGACAATACGCCCAGGTTTCGGCTAAGCACTCACACGACTTCTGGCTGGTAATACCCAGACTTGCGATCCATTTTTCCGGATCAAATTCACCAGCCTTATTGATATGTGCACTTCTTACCGCAACCATCGTCCTCTCCTTTAGGGACCAGACCTGCCGAAATCGGCAAATCGCAACTATTTAACTTAACGCGCGAGAAAAGTACCATCGATTCCAGATGTCCCGTGTGTGGGAACATATCCAGCATCGCCAGTCGCGCAATGGTATATCCTGCTTTTAATAACGCTTCGCTATCCCGAGCCAGCGTTGCAGGGTTACAGGATACATAAACTATACGAATAGGTTCCAGTTTTATAATTTGCTGCATAACACCTGCGGCACCTGCTCGCGCCGGGTCCAGCAACACTTTATCGAAGCCGTTTTTCGCCCACGGCTGCTTTGTGACATCTTCTTCAAGATTTTCGTGATAAAACGTCACATTCTGTAAGCCATTAAGACGCGCATTCTGCTGGCCTTTTTCCACCAGCGCCGGAACACCTTCTACACCGACCACACTGGCAGCTTGTGTCGCCAATGGCAGTGTAAAGTTGCCCATACCGCAGAACAGATCCAGTACGCGATCTTCAGGTTGCACATCCAGCCATTCCAACGCACGCGCTACCATTTTTTGGTTCACACCCGCATTGACCTGAATAAAATCGCGCGGGCTAAAAGTTAAGCGCAACCCGTTTGAGTCATACCAGGGCATCTCACCAGAGACGGTTTCGAGTATCTCACTATCGGGGGCGAGATACAGATCCAGGCCTTCAGAATGCGAAAAGCGTTCCAGTTTTTCGCGATCTGCCGAACTTAGCGGTGCGGTATGGCGCAAAATCATCAGCGTGCCGCTGGTTGCCTGTACCAGTTCAACATGACCAAGATGGCGCATAGCTTGTAAGCTGCCCAGACATGCCCTGACTTTGGGCAGCAATGCTTCAAGTTGGGGCGCTAAAATGGGGCATTGTTTGACGTCGACAATGTCACTGGAGCCCGCTTTGCGAAACCCCATCTGAAGTTGCTGTGTTTTCGGTAAGTAGTTCAGACTTAAACGCGCGCGACGGCGATAGCCCCAGGGAACATCGGCGATCACTTCAGAGACATCGTGTTTCATTAATCGGGCGAGTGCCGCACTTTTGCTTCGCTGCTGTAAATCCACGCTGGCGTGTTGTTGCTGACAGCCACCGCATACGCCAAAATGAGGACAGCGTGGCGTTTCGCGTTCCGGGCTATCGCTTAACCGGCGTACGACTTTAGCGCGGGCATACTGTTTTTTATCTTCAGTAACAGTAACTTCCGCGTTTTCCTGCGGCAATAATCCGGGGATAAATAGCGTTTTGCCGTTATGTCGCGCCACGCCCTGACCAAAAGAGTCGAGGTCGTTGACTGAAACGGTTATGATCTGACGCGTCGTCGTGCGTCGTTTTGCAGAGTAGAATTGCGCCATTGGCGAGACTTTCTCAATTTAACAGTGTGACCTTAATTGTCCCATAACGGAACTCCATGACCAACTACAGCCTGCGCGCACGCATGATGATTCTGATCCTGGCACCGACCGTCCTTATTGGTTTATTGCTGAGTATCTTTTTCGTCGTGCATCGCTATAACGACTTGCAGCGTCAACTGGAAGATGCCGGTGCCAGCATTATTGAGCCGCTTGCAGTTTCTACTGAATATGGCATGAGCCTGCAAAATCGCGAATCTATCGGTCAGTTAATAAGCGTACTGCATCGTCGCCATTCCGATATTGTTCGCGCGATTTCGGTTTATGATGAAAATAACCGACTCTTTGTCACCTCCAATTTTCATCTTGATCCCTCATCAATGCAGCTCGGCAGCAACGTGCCGTTTCCTCGCCAGCTCACTGTCACTCGTGACGGCGATATTATGATCCTCCGCACGCCGATTATTTCTGAGAGTTACTCCCCCGACGAATCGCCCAGTAGCGATGCCAAAAATAGTCAAAATATGTTGGGATATATTGCGCTGGAGCTGGATCTTAAATCGGTTCGCTTGCAGCAATATAAAGAGATCTTTATTTCCAGCGTGATGATGCTGTTTTGTATCGGTATTGCGCTTATTTTTGGCTGGCGCTTAATGCGCGATGTAACCGGTCCGATTCGCAACATGGTGAATACCGTCGACCGCATCCGTCGCGGGCAACTCGACAGCCGGGTGGAAGGATTTATGCTCGGCGAGCTGGATATGCTGAAAAACGGTATCAACTCGATGGCAATGTCGCTGGCTGCTTATCACGAAGAGATGCAGCACAATATCGACCAGGCGACGTCCGATCTGCGTGAAACGCTGGAGCAGATGGAAATTCAGAACGTTGAGTTAGATCTGGCGAAAAAGCGCGCCCAGGAAGCGGCGCGTATTAAATCCGAGTTTCTGGCAAATATGTCACACGAGCTGCGTACACCACTGAATGGTGTTATTGGCTTTACCCGCCTGACGCTGAAAACAGAATTAACACCAACGCAGCGCGATCACCTGAATACGATTGAACGTTCGGCAAATAATTTGCTGGCAATTATTAATGATGTTCTCGACTTCTCGAAACTGGAAGCAGGTAAGCTGATTCTGGAAAGTATTCCATTCCCACTACGCAGCACGCTGGATGAAGTCGTTACTCTGCTGGCACATTCTTCTCACGATAAAGGGTTAGAACTGACGCTCAATATTAAAAGCGACGTGCCTGATAACGTGATCGGCGACCCGCTGCGATTACAGCAAATCATCACTAACCTGGTGGGGAATGCAATTAAATTCACCGAGAATGGCAACATTGATATTCTGGTAGAAAAACGTGCGCTGAGTAATACCAAAGTGCAGATTGAAGTGCAGATTCGGGATACCGGCATTGGTATTCCTGAACGCGATCAATCGCGCTTATTCCAGGCCTTCCGACAGGCTGATGCCAGTATTTCCCGCCGTCATGGTGGCACCGGGCTGGGGCTGGTGATTACACAAAAACTGGTTAATGAAATGGGCGGCGATATTTCGTTCCATAGCCAGCCGAATCGCGGTTCAACTTTCTGGTTCCACATTAATCTCGATCTGAACCCGAACGTGCTGACCGATGGCCCGGTGACGGACTGCCTGAAGGGCAAGCGTCTGGCCTACGTCGAACCTAACGCTGCGGCGGCGCAGTGTGCGCTCGACATCTTAAGCACCACGCCGCTGGAGGTGGTCTACAGCCCAACCTTCTCAGCGCTTGCCGTTGAGCATTACGACATTCTGCTGATGGGGATCCCGGTGACCTTTACCGGTGAACTGACCATGCAGCAGGAGCGGCTGGCAAAAGCCGCGTCGATGACCGATTACCTGCTGCTGGCGTTGCCTTGCCACGCGCAGATTAATGCGGAGGAGTTGAAAAATGACGGGGCCGCCGCCTGTCTGCTAAAACCGCTTACCGCGACCCGCCTTCTGCCCGCGCTCACGGAGTATTGTCGTCTTAGCCAGCATGCCCTTCCGCTGATTAACGATGAGCAAAAATTGCCGATGAGCGTGATGGCGGTGGATGATAATCAGGCCAACCTGAAGCTCATTGGCGCATTGCTGGAAGACCAGGTTCAGCATGTTGAGCTGTGCACCAGCGGCTTGCAGGCGGTTGAACAGGCTAAGCAGATGCAGTTCGATTTAATCCTGATGGATATTCAGATGCCGGATATGGACGGTATCCGGGCCTGCGAGCTGATCCACCAGCTGCCGCATCAGCAGCAAACGCCGGTCATTGCGGTCACCGCGCACGCGATGGCCGGTCAGAAAGAGAAGCTGCTGAGCGCCGGGATGAACGACTATCTGGCAAAGCCCATCGATGAAGAGAAACTTCATAGCCTGCTGTTGCGCTACAAGCCGGGTCATATTGGCGGAACGTATACGGTTTCCAGCGAGCCGGTAGAAATCAGCGTCAACCAGAACGCGACCTTTGACTGGCAGCTTGCCCTGCGCCAGGCGGCTGGTAAACCCGATCTCGCCCGCGACATGCTGCAAATGCTGGTCGCGTTTCTGCCGGAAATTCGCAATAAGGTGGAAGAGCAGCTGGTGGGTGAAAACCCGGAAGATCTGCTGGACGCGATCCACAAGCTGCACGGCAGCTGCGGGTACAGCGGCGTACCGCGGCTGAAAAACCTCTGCCAGCTGCTGGAGCAGCAGCTGCGTGCGGGCACGCCGGAATCGGAGCTTGAACCGGAGTTCCTGGAACTGCTGGATGAAATGGATAACGTGACGCGGGAAGCGATGAAAGTGTTGGGGATCTGAGGTAAAAGCCCGGTGACGGCTTCGCCTTACCGGGCCTACGATTGCGGGTGCGGCCTGATGCCCTCACCCCGCCCCTCTCCCACAGGAAGAGAGAGAACTACATCCCCTGCCCCACTTTCAGCACCGCCGCGATATTCCTGGCGGCCATCCTGACATTTTCGCCAGCATTTTCCAGCGCGTCTTCCAGCGAGCAGATGGTGTAGAGCACGCTAAACACGGCATCAATGCCGTGATCGTGTACCACGCCAACGTCCGCCGTCAGGCTGCCCGCAATGCCGATGACGGGTTTGTTAAAGCGTTTCGCCACTTTCGCCACCCCCACCGGGACTTTGCCGTGGATCGTCTGGCTGTCAATGCGGCCTTCCCCCGTGATCACCAGATCCGCATCGGCCACCTGGTCGGCCAGGTGAAGCGCATCGGTCACGATCTCAATGCCCTGGCGCAGCTGCGCGCCGCAAAAGGCGTACAGCGCGGCCCCCATGCCACCCGCCGCGCCGCCGCCAGCAAGGTTTAGCACGTCGATATCCAGATCCCGGGCAATGACGCTCGCATAGTGCGCAAGCGCGTTGTCCAGGGTGACGATCATTTCTGCGGTGGCGCCCTTTTGCGGGCCAAATACGGCTGACGCACCGTCCTTCCCGGTGAGCGGATTGGTCACATCGCAGGCGACTTCTATCCGGCACTCCGCCAGACGTCTGTCCAGCCCGCTCAGGTCGATACGCGCGAGTTTTCCCAGCTCGCCACCGCCCTGCCCAAGAGGCTGTTCACTCGCATCGAGCAATTTAGCGCCCAGCGCCTGCACCATCCCTGCGCCGCCGTCATTGGTGGCGCTGCCGCCAATGCCAATGATGATATGCTTAACGCCCGCATCCAGCGCGTGACGAATCAGTTCGCCCGTGCCCCAGGAGGTGGTTTTCAGCGGATTACGCTGCGAAGGCGCAACCAGCTCCAGGCCGCTTGCCGCCGCCATTTCAATAAAGGCGCTCTGCTCGTCACCGGATAAGCCATAAAATCCTTCTACGCGTTCACCCAGCGGGCCCGTCACCGGAACATGCACAATGCGTCCCTGCGTTGCCGCGATCATCGCCTCAACCGTCCCTTCGCCACCGTCCGCGACCGGCAGTTTGACGTAAACCGCCTCGGGAAAGATCTCGCGACAACCACGCTCTATCGCTGTCGCAACCTCAAGCGCACTCAAACTTTCCTTATACGAGTCCGGTGCGATAACAATTTTCATAAGCCATCCTTACGCATAGTCGTTACGTTAAGCATACACCACGTAAAAGACCGCTCATGGGAGCGGTCCCAATGCGTTTATCGTACCATGCACGGGCGCTTGTTATCGAACGTCCAGCCAGGAATCAGATACTGCATTCCCATCGCATCGTCACGCGCGCCAAGCCCGTGTTTCTGATACAGCTCATGGGCTTTCATCACTTGATCCATATCGATTTCTACACCCAGCCCCGGTTTTTCTGGCACCTGTACCAGCCCGCCTTTGATCTCAAACGGTTCTTTGGTCAGGCGCTGATTGCCTTCCTGCCAAATCCAGTGCGTATCAATAGCAGTAATTTTACCCGGTGCAGCGGCGGCAACATGGGTAAACATCGCCAGGGAAATATCGAAGTGGTTGTTAGAGTGTGAACCCCAGGTCAGGCCAAATTCATGGCACATTTGCGCCACACGTACCGAACCTTGCATTGTCCAGAAATGCGGATCCGCCAGCGGGATATCAACGGATTGCAGGGAGAGCGTATGGCCCATTTGCCGCCAGTCGGTGGCGATCATATTGGTTGCAGTCGGTAGACCTGTCGCGCGACGGAACTCTGCCATCACTTCACGCCCGGAGAAACCTTGCTCCGCACCACACGGATCTTCTGCATAAGCCAGCGAACCTTTCAGGTATTTACCGATTTTAATCGCTTCGTTCAGCGACCAGGCACCGTTAGGATCGAGCGTAATACGCGCCTGCGGGAAGCGTTGCGCCAGTGCCACAATAGACTCGGCCTCTTCTTCCCCGGCCAGTACACCGCCCTTCAGTTTGAAATCGTTGAAGCCATATTTTTCATATGCCGCTTCCGCCAGGCGCACCACCGCATCCGGCGTCATCGCTTCTTCATGACGCAGGCGATACCAGTCGCATGAGTCATCCGGCTGGCTTTGATACGGCAGCGGCGTGGCTTTGCGATTACCGACGAAGAACAGATAACCGAGCATTTCGACTTCGCTACGCTGTTGACCATCGCCCAGCAGCGATGCCACGTTTACCCCCAGATGCTGCCCCAGCAGATCCAGCATTGCCGCTTCTATCCCGGTAACTACATGAATAGTGGTACGTAGGTCAAATGTCTGCAAACCGCGCCCACCAGCATCACGATCGGCAAAAGTATTACGCACCAGCGTCAGAACGTTTTTGTATTCACCCAGCGTTTTACCTACCACCAGCGGAATCGCATCTTCCAGCGTTTTACGGATTTTCTCGCCGCCGGGAATTTCCCCTACGCCAGTGTGACCAGAATTATCTTTGATAATCACAATATTACGCGTAAAGAACGGTGCGTGTGCACCACTCAGATTCATCAGCATACTGTCATGACCCGCCACCGGGATAACCTGCATTTCAGTAACAACAGGCGTCGTAAATTGAGAACTCATATTTATGTCCTTTTTCAGAATCAATGACGGCCGAAAACGGGACGTTTACGGTCAAAGGTCCAGCCGGGGATCAGGTACTGCATCGGACCTGCGTCGTTACGCGCACCGCCAGGCAGACGTTTATAGGCCTCATGTGCCTTTTGTACCTGTTCCCAGTCCAGTTCCACGCCCAGACCGGGCGCATCAGGAACGGCAATTTTTCCGTTTTTAATCTCCAGCGGATTTTGGGTCAGGCGACAATCGCCCTCCTGCCAAATCCAGTGGGTATCGATAGCGGTAGGATTACCCGGTGCCGCCGCGCCCACATGGGTAAACATCGCCAGAGAGATATCGAAATGGTTATTAGAATGGCAGCCCCAGGTCAGCCCCCAGTCGTCGCAAAGCTGCGCCACACGGACTGCACCGGAAAGCGTCCAGAAGTGCGGATCGGCAAGTGGAATATCTACCGCATTGAGCATCACCGCATGACCCATTTCGCGCCAGTTGGTGGCGATCATGTTAGTCGCGACGGGCAAGCCGGTCGCCCGTCGAAATTCCGCCATCACTTCACGTCCGGAGAAGCCCTGTTCTGCGCCGCATGGATCTTCGGCATAGGTAAGAACATCATTCAGCCCTTTGCATAAAGAAATGGCTTCATCAAGCAGCCATGCACCGTTGGGATCAGCGGTAATCCGCGCATCCGGGAAGCGTTTCTTCAATGCACGAACAGTGTCGATTTCTTGCTCGCCAGGTAACACGCCGCCCTTAAGTTTGAAATCTTTAAAGCCGTAGCGATCCTGTGAGGCTTCCGCCAGACGCACAACGGCTTCGCTGTTCATTGCTTTCTGATGCCGCAACTGATACCACTCATGGTTGCCCGGCGTATTTTCCACATAAGGAAGATCGGTTTTGGTCCGATCACCGATATAAAACAGATAACCGAGGACGGTAATAGCCTCGCGTTGCTTGCCTGGCCCTAACAGTTCGCAGACCGGAACATTCAGCGCCTTACCTAGCAGGTCAAGCAAAGCGGCTTCCAGCGCCGCCACGGCGTTAACGCGTAATTCAAAGGTCCAGGCACCTTTACCGAAGGTATCAAAATCGGCGGCCTGATTACCTTTATGCACCTGCTGGACCACTTTATTCAGTCGCGCAACTTCCTGGCCCAGAACCATCGGAATAGCATCGACAAGCGTCTGATAAATCACATCTCCGCCCGGCGCTTCACCAATGCCGGTATGCCCGGCGTTATCGGTGAGTACCACAATATTGCGGGTGAAATATGCGTTATGTGCCCCACCAATATTAAGCAACATGCTGTCATGCCCGGCCACCGGAATGACTTTCATATCAGTAATAACAGGACTGGATTGTGTCGCCATCTTATTGCCCCGCAACAGGTTTCAACTCGATACGCTTGATATCGCCCACCAGCACCAGGTAGCTCAGTACCGCGATTAAGGCATGAACACCAACATAAATCAGCGCCCCATTAAACGAGCCAGTCGTGCCAACGATATAACCAATTGCGATTGGCGTGACGATGCCAGAAATGTTACCGAACATGTTGAACAGGCCACCGGAAAGACCGCTGATCTCTTTTGGCGCGGTATCTGCCATTACTGCCCAACCCAGCGCCCCGATGCCCTTACCGAAGAAGGCCAGCGCCATAAAGCCGATGATCATCCACTCAACGTTGACGTAGTTGCAGAACACCATCACCATCGACAGCAACATGCCCATTACGATCGGTGTTTTACGCGCAATGTTCAGCGATCCCGTGCGGCGCATCAGCCAGTCGGAAATAATCCCACCCAGCACACCGCCGATAAAACCGCAAACCGCCGGAACGGAAGCCACAAGGCCCGCTTTCAGAATCGACATCCCGCGTGCCTGCACCAGATAAACCGGGAACCATGTAATAAAGAAGTAAGTCAGGGCGTTGATACAGTACTGACCGATATAAACGCCGATCATCATCCGTGACCCTAGCAGCTGTTTGATCTGCCCCCACTTCACGCTGAACGGCACTTTAACTTTGGTGTTTTGCTGATCCATATTGATCAGCGCACCACCCGCGGCGATGTACTCCAGCTCTTTCTTATTTACCCCCGGATGTTGATTTGGCTCGTGGATGACTTTCAACCAGATAAAGCTGATGACAATCCCCAGACCGCCCATAAAGAAGAAGACGTGTGACCAGCCCACTTCATGCGTCAGCCAGCCCATAATCGGCGCGAAGATCACCGTTGCGAAGTATTGAGCGGAGTTAAAAATCGACACCGCCGTTCCCCTTTCCTGCGCCGGAAACCAGGCCGCAACAATGCGACTGTTGCCGGGGAAAGATGGCGCTTCAGCAAGCCCGACCAGGAAGCGCAGCGTAAACAGGGCAACGATAATGCCGAATCCACTAAAGATATCGACGAAGCCTTGCAGCAAGGTAAACATCGACCAGATAAAGATCGACCAGAAGTAGACGCGTTTTGAACCAAAACGGTCCAGCAACCAGCCACCAGGGATCTGCCCGATAACATAAGCCCATGAGAAAGCAGAGAACACATAGCCCATTCCCACGGGATCAAGGCCGATATCTTTGGCCATTTCCGAACCGGCGATAGAGAGCGTAGCGCGGTCGCCGTAGTTGAAGGATGTGACGATAAACAACATCACCACTATCCAGTAACGAGCATTTGTGCGTTTTTCCACACTGCTCGCAGCCTGACTTAAAGAACTCATTGTTGCACTCCTGAAACATAGCTTTCGCCTGGTTCATTCTGTACAGCACCGGTAGGGTAAGCAGAATGAGATTGGTTTTGTCGTTTTGGTACGGCCTGACGCCGTTTTATAGTGACCGGAAAAGTATATGAAGGAGTGGCGCTGCTACTCACCGTGCAAAAACACAGTATTAAAGGGTGTGAGGGAGGTTGTTTAGGGCATAAGCCCAGAGGAGTGGAAGGTAGTTCACGGAAATAGCGTTTGGTGGGGGTGTAATGCCGGGTGGCGGCTACGCCTGACCCGGCCTACCATTGGTATCGCGCAGGGTTATTTAAGCAGCGTTGCCCAGTGTTCGACCCACGGGTTTGATTGGCTTTCTGGCTCCGGGTGCTCACCCGCATCAATCAGCAGCATCTCGCCAACGCGCTGGGCGCTCTGCTCCTGCAGGAGCGCATCGAACTGCTTTCCGCCGCCGCAGAAGTTGACGTAAGAGCTGTCGCCGAGGGCGATGATGCCGTAGTGAACATCTGGCTGATAGCCAAGCTGGTCTTTAATGCCCTGGAACAGCGGCACGATGCTGTCCGGCAGATCGCCCTGCCCGGTGGTGGAGGTCACCACCAGAATGTATTTATCTTTATACTTTTCCCAGTCCGCCAGCTCCGGATCTTCATAGACCGTGGCTTTATGGCCCAGGCCTGCCAGAATCGCTTCCGCCTCTTCCGCGACCAGCAGCGAGTTGCCGTACATTGTGCCGACAAAAATGCCTACTTCAGCCATGCTATTTTCCCATATTGAATGCGCTTACTCTTCATCCTGAACGTTGCCCGGTACAAACTCAACCCTTTCATTTTCGGGGAGTTGTCCCAGCCAGCCAAACTGTGACAGCGCCTGCATCCAGACCTCGTCCAGCCCCGCGCGGATAGTCAGCGGCTCGCCGGTAAACGGGTGCGTCAGGCTGAGCTCGCTTGCGTGTAGCATCAGACGATGGCAGCCAAAGTGTTCGGCCGCGCTACGGTTCTGGCGTAAATCACCGTGTTTGCTGTCGCCAATAATCGGGTGGCGCAGATGCGCAAGGTGGCGTCGCAGCTGGTGCTTACGCCCGGTTTTGGGCAGAAGCTCAACCAGGCTGTAGCGTGTGGTCGGAAATTTGCTGGTGGCCACCGGCATTTCCGTCGTCGCCATGCCGCGATAATCCGTCACGGCGGGCTGCGGGCCTTTGTCATCCCGGGCAAATTTATCGGCGATTTTGTCCAGCTCCTCCACCAGCGGGTAGTCCAGGGTGGCGGACTCGGTCAGCCAGCCACGCACGATCGCGTGATAGCGCTTCTGGATCTGGTGCTGTTCAAACTGCTGCGCCAGCAGACGGCCAGCTTCGCTGGAAAGCCCCATCAGCAGCACGCCGGAGGTCGGCCGGTCGAGACGATGGGCGGTAAAAACATGCTGACCAATCTGGTCGCGAACGGTCTGCATCACCACCACCTTCTCATCGCGATCCAGCCAGCTGCGGTGCACCAGCCAGCCTGACGGTTTATTCACCGCCACCAGCCACTCGTCCTGATAGAGGATCTCAAGCGTCATGCATCTTCACCGGCAAACAGGGCATCCAGTTTTTCCAGTTCGACCAGCATAACGTCGCGCGCAGGGTGCGTCGCCTCGAGCGCCATTTCATAATAGGGAGAGACAGCAAACGCCTGCGGCAAGGGGTGCCCCCCCTCAAGCAGGGCGTGCATGCGCGGAATTAACACCCACTGCAGCCACTCGAAAGGAGCCAGCGTATCCAGGCAAAAGGGCTGGGTGCTGGCGAACGCTTCTGGCTGCGGCGCGGTCTCCTGCCACAGCTGATGTTGGCGCAAAAGGGCTTCGATGGCGTGCAACTGAGCACGAACGCTATCGTGTTGCGTCATAGTAACCTCAACTGAAAAAGTGAACGGCGCGCAGCATAGCATTGCGAAAGGCAGGAATAAAAAAAGGGAGCACTGTATTCACAGCGCTCCCGGTTCGTTTCGCAGCATTCCAGCTACTTTTGTTGCTCCCTGCTCATCCTTGACAACTTTTCCTCTGGCCTTGCGGCCAATCGTTCATCCTGAACTATTGCTTCCTGCTCACACCACCCCGATGTGATACTTCATCCTGAAGTGTCCCTGGCCTTCCTGACCCACCGAATCATCCTGACCGGTTCTCATTCTCCATCCTGGAGGTGTCCTTTAACGCGTCCTGCGTCATCCTCTTCGCTTCATCCAGAAGCCTTTCCCTGAAACACCATCCTGGTGTGTCCTGCAGAAGTGTCATCATCCTGATGTTCACTTCGTTGTCTGACTCCCTGTCGACGAAGATAGAATCCGCTATTCCGCTTCGTCTTACAACCCACTCAGCCAGCCTTGTAAGACGCCGGGACTCCCTAAAAATAATAGGACGAACAACTAATTCATTGAAAAATAGAGTGATATTAATCTGAATTTAATGGGGTAATACTGAATGTTCCAGCGATCTCTCACAAACCTTGTAAGAGATCTCTCACACGCGCTGTAGCAGCATGGATTACAGAAGGGGCTCAAGTCGGGTGAGGAAATCCGCAAGAGAGGGAGCGAGAGTCTCGCGATTGCGGGTGCCGATAGTCTCTTTAACCACTTCACCTGACAGGTTACAGACGGAGATAACGTCGAGTTCGCTGTCCAGCG
Source organism: Enterobacter hormaechei (assembly GCA_041890495.1). Classification (GTDB taxonomy): domain Bacteria; phylum Pseudomonadota; class Gammaproteobacteria; order Enterobacterales; family Enterobacteriaceae; genus Escherichia; species Escherichia boydii. Next base: position 4,666,073 of record CP169086.1, on the reverse strand, counting down.
TGGCAATAAAGAGCGTCGGAGAAAGCTTCAGGCGTTTTTGCGTGACCAGATGACCAATCAGGTTTTCCTGAACACGCTGCAGATCGTCTTCGCTCCAGGTCTGCAACAGCGTCAGCGTGATATCAGCAAAGCGCGCGGGCATATCCCCTGCGAACTGCGTGGTATAAAACGCATGAACCGCTGGTTGTACCACAATGTCCATTGCCCGTTCAACCGCATTTACATTTTGCTCGCCGGTATTGGGCTTCGGCTGCCAGATAACGTAATCGTCGAGCGAAGAGATAATGCACGGCGAGGGTACGCCATATAAATCAGCACTTTGCGGCCACGAGCCCTGCTTTTCATGCCATGCGTCGCAATAGCGGGTCGTGAAGGTAGTGAGGGCATTTGCAGTTTCGATGTCCACCGATTTCTCTCTTCTTGTAAGACAGGATAAACTCAGCCCATAAGTGTACCTGTAAAGTGGCTATGAAACATGTCTTACGAAAATCATCAGGCGTTAACCGGCTTAACGCTGGGTAAATCGACCGATTACCGCGATACCTACGATGCGAGCCTGCTGCAGGGCGTGCCGCGCAGCCTGAACCGCGATCCTCTGGGCCTGCATGCGGACGCGTTGCCGTTTGTCGGCGGCGGATATCTGGACGCTGTATGAACTTTCCTGGCTGAATGCGAAAGGTTTGCCGCAGGTCGCTGTCGGTCATGTTGAACTTGATTACACCAGCGTAAATCTGATTGAGTCGAAGAGTTTTAAGCTCTATCTCACAGTTTTAACCAGACGCGTTTTAATAACTGGGATGAGGTGCGCCAGACGCTGGAGCGCGACTTAAGCACTTGCGCTCAGGGTAAGATTAGCGTGGCGTTATATCGTCTTGATGAACTGGAAGGCCAGCCGATAGGTCATTTTAATGGCACTTGCATTGATGACCAGGATATCACTATCGATAACTATGAATTCACTACTGACTATCTGGAGAATGCCACCTGTGGTGAAAAGTAGTGGAAGAGACGCTTGTCAGCCACCTGCTGAAATCAAACTGCCTGATCACCCATCAACCAGATTGGGGTTCGCTCCAAATTCAGTATCGTGGACGCCAAATTGACAGAGAAAAACTGCTGCGTTACCTGGTCTCATTCCGTCATCACAACGAGTTCCACGAACAGTGCGTGGAACGCATCTTTAATGACCTGTTACGCTTCTGCCAGCCAGAAAAATTGAGCGTTTACGCACGTTATACCCGTCGTGGCGGTCTGGACATTAACCCGTGGCGCAGTAATAGCGATTTTGTCCCATCGACCACAAGACTGGTTCGGCAATAAATTTTTTCTCAATTTTGCGTGCTGGATTCACGCAGAAGGTTGTGAAAGGTCATCAGGCAGGGCTATTGTAATCAAAGGGAATGACGATATTCGTCCCATAAGGAGTTTTTCTTGATTACACATATTAGCCCGCTTGGCTCCATGGATATGTTGTCGCAGCTGGAAGTGGATATGCTTAAACGCACCGCCAGCAGCGACCTCTATCAACTGTTTCGCAACTGTTCACTTGCCGTACTGAACTCCGGTAGTTTGACCGATAACAGCAAAGAATTGCTGTCTCGTTTTGAAAATTTCGATATTAACGTCTTGCGCCGTGAACGCGGCGTAAAGCTGGAACTGATTAATCCCCCGGAAGAGGCTTTTGTCGATGGGCGAATTATTCGCGCTTTGCAGGCCAACTTGTTCGCGGTCCTGCGTGACATTCTCTTCGTTTACGGGCAAATCCATAACACCGTTCGTTTTCCCAACCTGAATCTCGACAACTCCGTCCACATCACTAACCTGGTCTTTTCCATCTTGCGTAACGCTCGCGCGCTGCATGTGGGTGAAGCGCCAAATATGGTGGTCTGCTGGGGCGGTCACTCAATTAACGAAAACGAGTATTTGTATGCCCGTCGCGTCGGAAACCAGCTGGGCCTGCGTGAGCTGAATATCTGCACCGGCTGTGGTCCGGGAGCGATGGAAGCGCCGATGAAAGGTGCTGCGGTCGGACACGCGCAGCAGCGTTACAAAGACAGTCGTTTTATTGGTATGACAGAGCCGTCGATTATCGCCGCTGAACCGCCTAACCCGCTGGTCAACGAATTGATCATCATGCCAGATATCGAAAAACGTCTGGAAGCGTTTGTCCGTATCGCTCACGGTATCATTATCTTCCCTGGCGGTGTGGGTACGGCAGAAGAGTTGCTCTATTTGCTGGGAATTTTAATGAACCCGGCCAACAAAGATCAGGTTTTACCATTGATCCTCACCGGCCCGAAAGAGAGCGCCGACTACTTCCGCGTACTGGACGAGTTTGTCGTGCATACGCTGGGTGAAAACGCGCGCCGCCATTACCGCATCATCATTGATGACGCCGCTGAAGTCGCTCGTCAGATGAAAAAATCGATGCCGCTGGTGAAAGAAAATCGCCGTGATACAGGCGATGCCTACAGCTTTAACTGGTCAATGCGCATTGCGCCAGATTTGCAAATGCCGTTTGAGCCGTCTCACGAGAATATGGCTAATCTGAAGCTTTACCCGGATCAACCTGTTGAAGTGCTGGCTGCCGACCTGCGCCGTGCGTTCTCCGGTATTGTGGCGGGTAACGTAAAAGAAGTCGGTATTCGCGCCATTGAAGAGTTTGGTCCTTACAAAATCAACGGCGATAAAGAGATTATGCGTCGTATGGACGACCTGCTACAGGGTTTTGTTGCCCAGCATCGTATGAAGTTGCCAGGCTCAGCCTACATCCCTTGCTACGAAATCTGCACGTAATCTCCGCTCCCCCGGTGACGTTTGTTGCCGGGTTTTCTCGTTTTTGGTCACTTACTCATCAACTCATTTCATTTGTTATATGAATGTTTCTTACCACCCTCACGCGACAAATATCATCACAGTTAATATGTCATACAATTTATGTTGCAACGCAAACGTTTCCCTATTTTCATAAACCGTATTTTATCGCTATGAAAAAGAAATTATCGCCATGATTAACTAAAAGTATTGATTTTTTCAGTTCAACCTACATATATTGCGCGCCCCGGAAGAAGTCAGATGTCGTTTAATGGGCAAATATTGCCCTTAAATTCTCTTTTACTTTTGATTTACAGAGTAAAGCGTTGGGATAATCTATCTTCCAAGTAGATTATTGTATTTGAGATCAAGATCACTGATAGATACATAACTTGTGTGTATCTTTCCGCCCTCAAATTATTACGGCGGTAAATGATTAAGCCATCGCCGATAGACAGATTTCATTTTTACGGTCAGGCACCTTCCCGGGCTGAACTGGCTAAAAGCTGAATTATTTGCATTCCTCCAGGAGAAATAGATGGAAACGACTCAAACCAGCACGATTGCGTCGAAAGACTCTCGTAGTGCCTGGCGCAAGACAGACACCATGTGGATGCTGGGCCTTTACGGCACGGCAATCGGCGCGGGCGTGCTGTTCCTGCCAATCAACGCCGGTGTTGGCGGTATGATCCCGCTGATCATCATGGCTATCCTTGCGTTCCCGATGACGTTTTTTGCTCACCGCGGCCTGACTCGCTTCGTACTGTCTGGTAAAAACCCGGGCGAAGACATCACCGAGGTTGTAGAAGAACACTTTGGTATTGGCGCAGGTAAACTGATTACCCTGCTCTACTTCTTCGCTATCTACCCGATCCTGCTGGTTTATAGCGTGGCAATCACCAATACCGTTGAAAGCTTCATGTCTCACCAGCTGGGTATGACGCCACCGCCGCGTGCGATTCTGTCGCTGATCCTGATCGTGGGTATGATGACCATCGTTCGCTTCGGTGAGCAGATGATCGTTAAAGCGATGAGTATTCTGGTATTCCCGTTTGTTGGCGTACTGATGCTGCTGGCTCTGTACCTGATCCCGCAGTGGAACGGCGCTGCACTGGAAACGCTGTCTCTGGACACTGCATCTGCAACCGGAAACGGTCTGTGGATGACCCTGTGGCTGGCAATTCCGGTAATGGTGTTCTCGTTCAACCACTCTCCGATCATCTCTTCTTTCGCCGTTGCGAAGCGTGAAGAGTACGGCGATATGGCAGAACAGAAATGCTCGAAGATCCTGGCATTCGCACACATCATGATGGTGCTGACCGTAATGTTCTTCGTCTTCAGCTGTGTACTGAGCCTGACTCCGGCAGACCTGGCTGCGGCTAAAGAGCAGAACATCTCGATTCTGTCTTACCTGGCTAACCACTTTAACGCACCGGTTATCGCGTGGATGGCTCCGATTATCGCGATTATCGCTATCACCAAATCCTTCCTCGGTCACTACCTGGGCGCACGTGAAGGCTTCAACGGTATGGTGATTAAATCTCTGCGTGGTAAAGGTAAGTCTATCGAAATCAACAAGCTGAACCGTATCACTGCGCTGTTCATGCTGGTAACGACCTGGATTGTTGCCACCCTGAACCCGAGCATCCTGGGTATGATTGAAACCCTGGGCGGTCCAATCATCGCGATGATCCTGTTCCTGATGCCGATGTACGCAATTCAGAAAGTACCGGCAATGCGTAAGTACAGCGGTCACATCAGCAACGTATTCGTTGTCGTGATGGGTCTGATTGCAATCTCCGCAATCTTCTACTCTCTGTTCAGCTAAGTCCTTTCGCGCCGCTTTCGGGCGGCGCTTCCTCCGTTTTAACGCGATGTATTTCCTATGATTAGCGTATTCGATATTTTCAAAATCGGCATTGGCCCTTCCAGTTCTCATACCGTTGGACCAATGAAAGCGGGTAAACAATTTACCGACGATCTGATTGCCCGTAACCTGCTTAAAGACGTGACCCGCGTGGTGGTTGACGTGTACGGCTCGCTCTCTCTGACCGGTAAAGGCCACCACACTGATATCGCCATTATTATGGGCCTGGCGGGTAACCTGCCGGATACCGTGGATATCGATTCCATCCCCAGTTTTATTCAGGATGTGAATACTCATGGTCGCCTGATGCTGGCAAACGGTCAGCATGAAGTGGAGTTCCCGGTTGATCAGTGCATGAACTTCCACGCCGACAACCTTTCTCTGCATGAAAACGGTATGCGCATTACCGCGCTGGCGGGCGATAAAGTCGTTTACAGCCAGACTTACTACTCTATTGGCGGTGGCTTTATCGTTGATGAAGAGCATTTTGGCCAGCAGGATAGCGCACCGGTTGAAGTTCCTTATCCGTACAGTTCAGCAGCCGATCTGCAAAAACATTGTCAGGAAACCGGGCTGTCACTCTCTGGCCTGATGATGAAAAACGAGCTGGCGCTGCACAGCAAAGAAGAGCTGGAACAGCACCTGGCGAACGTCTGGGAAGTCATGCGCGGCGGTATTGAGCGCGGTATTTCCACCGAAGGCGTGTTGCCTGGCAAACTGCGCGTTCCACGCCGTGCTGCGGCACTACGCCGGATGCTGGTCAGCCAGGATAAAACCACCACTGACCCGATGGCGGTTGTTGACTGGATCAACATGTTTGCACTGGCAGTGAACGAAGAGAACGCTGCTGGCGGTCGCGTGGTGACTGCGCCGACTAACGGTGCGTGCGGGATTATCCCGGCAGTTCTGGCGTACTACGACAAGTTTATCCGCGAAGTGAACGCTAACTCACTGGCTCGTTACCTGCTGGTAGCCAGCGCCATTGGTTCTCTTTATAAGATGAACGCGTCGATTTCTGGTGCTGAAGTGGGTTGCCAGGGTGAAGTTGGCGTGGCGTGCTCAATGGCGGCGGCTGGTCTGGCAGAACTATTAGGCGCAAGCCCGGCGCAGGTGTGCATCGCGGCGGAAATCGCCATGGAGCACAACCTCGGTCTGACGTGTGACCCGGTCGCCGGACAGGTACAGGTGCCATGCATCGAGCGTAACGCCATTGCGGCAGTAAAAGCGGTGAACGCCGCACGTATGGCGCTGCGCCGTACCAGCGAGCCGCGCGTCTGCCTCGATAAAGTTATCGAAACCATGTACGAAACAGGTAAAGATATGAACGCCAAGTACCGCGAAACCTCTCGCGGCGGCCTGGCAATGAAGATCGTTGCCTGCGATTAATCGCTCTCCAGAGGCCTCGTTTTGCGAGGCCTCTTCCCGTTTTCCCCACCATTCATAGTTTCACGCTGCTGACAGTGTTACCCTTCTTGCATTAGATAGAAGGGAGATTATCTGTGGCCGTTCATTTACTTATCGTCGATGCTCTTAACCTGATTCGCCGTATCCATGCGGTACAGGGGACGCCTTGTAAAGACACCTGCCTGCATGCGCTGGAACAGCTTATCCGCCACAGTGAGCCCACCCACGCGGTCGCGGTATTTGATGACGAAGCCCGCAACACGGGCTGGCGACACCAGCGTCTGCCGGACTACAAAGCCGGACGCGCACCGATGCCGGACGATCTTCACGCCGAATTACCCATGCTGCGCGCTGCATTTGAACAGCGGGGCGTTCCCTGCTGGGGCGCGCAGGGAAATGAAGCCGACGATCTCGCGGCCACCCTGGCCGTGAAGGTGGCGAGTGCCGGGCATCAGGCCACTATCGTTTCAACTGACAAAGGCTACTGCCAGCTGCTCTCCCCGACTATCCGCATTCGCGACTATTTTCAAAAACGCTGGCTGGACGCGCCGTTTATTGCCAGCGAGTTCGGCGTCTCGCCTGAGCAACTGCCGGATTACTGGGGACTGGCAGGCATCAGCAGCTCCAAGGTTCCGGGTGTCGCCGGTATTGGACCGAAGAGCGCCGCGCAGCTGCTGACCGATTTTCAGAGTCTGGAAGGGATTTACGCCCGTCTGGATGAGGTGCCAGAGAAGTGGCGCAAGAAGCTGGAGGCACATAAAGAGATGGCGTTTATCTGCCGGGAAATCGCAACGCTACAGACGGGTTTACAGCTTGACGGGAATTTACAGCAGTTGCGTTTAGAACGTTAATATCCCCTCACCCTAACCCTCTCCCCATAGGGGAGAGGGAACTGCTCGGTGCGGTCTTTTCCCCCTCGCCCCTTTGGGGAGAGGGCCGGGGTGAGAGGCAATCAGCGCACTATCGCTCGTCGCGACGACCACCCACCGCAGCCCAGATGCGGCGGACGTGCACCGTCACTTCTTCGCGATCGTGATACAACTGCCGCGCCTGAATCTGAGCATTTATGCCATGTTCATCAAGCTGTGCCTGAATATACGCCAGATTGTGTGACACTTCTTCGTAGCGTTTTTTCATCGGCAGTTTGAGGTTGAAAATGGTTTCACGGCACCAGCCATTAACCAGCCACTGCGCCATCAATGCCGCAACTTTCGCCGGTTTTTCAACCATATCGCATACCATCCAGGAGATATTGCTGCGCGTCGGACGGAATTTGAAACCGTCTTCCCGCAGCCACGTCACCTGTCCGGTATCCATCAGACTTTGCGCCATCGGGCCGTTGTCGACGGAATAAACCCACATGTTGCGCTTCACCAGTTGGTAGGTCCAGCCGCCAGGGCAAGCGCCTAAATCCACCGCCCACATCCCGTTCGCCAGGCGTTCATCCCACTCATCCGCAGGAATAAACACATGAAATGCCTCTTCCAGTTTGAGCGTGGAACGACTCGGCGCATCTGCCGGAAATTTCAGGCGCGGAATGCCCATATAGAACGGCGAATTATTGTTGCTGTATGAGTAACCGGTATAGCAGCAGCCTGGTGCAATAAAGAATACATGCACAACCGGACGCTTCGGCGTTTCATAGTTCGCCAGCACCCCGGCATCGCGCAAGGCAGCGCGTAGCGGAACAGTAAATTTACGGCAGAATTTCAGTAACTCTTTGCTTTCGTTGGTATCGGCAACTTCAACACGCAGTTCACCACCCTTCTCTACTACGCCCTGTAACATGCCGACAATGGGGGTAATACGATCTTCTGGCGGCAAATGCTGCAGGAGTTCCCCCACCACAAACCACTGGCGGGCAAAAATTAATGAACTGAACGGCAGCTCACGGATTAACTTATCGCCATCATCAGGTTGATAACATTCATAAATGACATAACCCGCATTCTCTTTCACGCGGGCAAAACCGAAAATTTCCCGCTGGCCGGCTTTATCGGTAATTTCTGCGGCGCACTCTTTTTCAAAGCCCGGACGGCACAGCAATACAACCTTATTCATGACTTACGCCCTTGCGCTTTAAACGGATAGCACCAACTAACATTAACGCCCAGCCCGCGAGGAAGCTCACGCCGCCAACCGGAGTGACAAACGCCCACAAACGCAGATGGGACAGCGCCAGGCAATAAAGGCTGCCGCTGAACAACACCGTGCCTAACGCGAGGAAAACGCTACTCCAGTAAAACCAGATACTGATGCGACGCTGCATTGCCACCGCCAGACCTAAGATCGCCAGCGTATGAAACGCCTGGTATTCGAGGCCGGTCTGGATCCAGCCCATCTCAACGGCCCCCATGGTTTTACTTAACACATGCGCGCCAAAAGCGCCCAGAGCCACAAAAATGAAGCCGCTAATGGCGGCGAAAATCAGCATAAAACGGCTGGTCATGGTCGTACCCTACGTAAATTATTGTTCATAACGAAAGCGGAATTTTTCTTGTTCAGCAGCGGCTTTCGCCAGGATCCATTGGCGAAAGGCGGCTATTTTACCCAGTTCTGCCTGACTGTCATGACAAACCAGATAAAAAGCATTTTTACTGACCAGAACATCATTAAACGGGCAAACAAGACGTCCGGCCTCGATTTCAGATTGCGCCATCACGTTATTTGCCAGCGCCACTCCCTGCCCGTGGATAGCCGCTTGCAGCACCATGGCGCTATGGCTAAAAATTGGCCCTTGCTGAACGTTGATATGATTTAACCCCAACTGTCGGGTATATGTCTGCCAGTCACGGCGCGAAGCATCATGTAATAACGTATGTTTAGCCAGATCTTCCGGTGTCTTCAAGGGTTTTTCGCCAGTCAGCAGTAGCGGCGAACACACCGGCAATAAATATTCGGCGTACAGTTTTTCCACCCGTAGCCCCGGCCAGTTGCCCCGACCATAAAATATCGCCACATCAACATCATCCGCCAGCTTATCTTCCTGACGATCAACCGCCTGGATTCGAACGTCAATTCCCGGATAAGCTGAATTAAAGCTGGAAAGTCGCGGAACCAACCAATGAATGGCGAAACTGGGGAGTAAACTGACCGTCAACGCCCCCTTGGCGCTACGGGCCTGGAGTTTACGCGTCGCTTCGGTTAATTGCGAAAATATCTCTTTGATATCGAGGAAATAGCTTTGCCCTTCCTCGGTCAGCAGGAGTGAACGATTACGGCGGCGGAACAGTTTTAGCCCCAAAAAATCCTCAAGAGACTTGATTTGATGACTTACTGCGGCTTGGGTCACAAAAAGCTCTTCTGCTGCGCGAGTGAAACTTAAATGGCGTGCTGCGGCATCAAAAACTCGTAAGGCATTTAGCGGTGGTAATCGTTTAGACATGGCTATTAAACTTTGATGTTAAATGAATTTAACAATTAGATCACACTATGTAACCTATTAGTTTTTTTAATCTGAGCCATTATAAATTGTCCGTTGAGCTTCTACCAGCAAATACCTATAGTGGCGGCACTTCCTGAGCCGGAACGAAAAGTTTTATCGGAATGCGTGTTCTGGTGAACTTTTGGCTTACGGTTGTGATGTTGTGTTGTTGTGTTTGCAATTGGTCTGCGATTCAGACCATGGTAGCAAAGCTACCTTTTTTCACTTCCTGTACATTTACCCTGTCTGTCCATAGTGATTAATGTAGCACCGCCTAATTGCGGTGCTTTTTTTTACCTTGCGATCGCGAATTACTGATCCAGTTCGACCATCTCTTTCACGTCAGTACGGTTGATCTGCTGTTTGTTGCCATTAGCGTCTTTATACGAAATCATACCGGTATCGTTATCAGTCTGTGGTTTGCCGTCAGAGACGATGGTACGTCCGTCATTGGTGTGCATCACATAGTTCGAACCGGAACAGGCGCTCAGGGCAAAAGTCAGCATACAGGCAGAAATAATTGCGGCAGTCTTTTTCATCATCTTCTCCTTAAAGCGATTAATAAATCTTAATAGTATTGATTAACAGGCTAAAATTAACGCCTAACACTATTCAGCATATGTTACTTACGCGGCTTCGCCAGGATATCCAGATAATTCTGATGGTTAGCACTCTCCTTGTATCAAAGTGAATTTTGCGTCACGATCGGTGCATCAAGCCGAGGAGTACCATGAACGTTTTTAATCCCGCGCAGTTTCGCGCCCAGTTTCCCGCACTACAGGATGCGGGCGTCTATCTCGACAGCGCCGCGACCGCGCTTAAACCTGAAGCCGTGGTTGAAGCCACCCAACAGTTTTACAGTCTGAGCGCCGGAAACGTCCATCGCAGCCAGTTTGCCGAAGCCCAACGCCTGACCGCGCGTTATGAAGCTGCACGAGAGAAAGTGGCGCAATTACTGAATGCACCGGATGATAAAACTATCGTCTGGACGCGCGGCACCACTGAATCCATCAACATGGTGGCACAATGCTATGCGCGTCCGCGTCTGCAACCGGGCGATGAGATTATTGTCAGCGTGGCAGAACACCACGCCAACCTCGTCCCCTGGCTGATGGTCGCCCAACAAACTGGAGCCAAAGTGGTGAAATTGCCGCTTAATGCGCAGCGACTGCCGGATGTCGATTTGTTGCCAGAACTGATTACTCCCCGTAGTCGGATTCTGGCGTTGGGTCAGATGTCGAACGTTACTGGCGGTTGCCCGGATCTGGCGCGAGCGATTACCTTTGCTCATTCAGCCGGGATGGTGGTGATGGTTGATGGTGCTCAGGGGGCAGTGCATTTCCCCGCGGATGTTCAGCAACTGGATATTGATTTCTATGCTTTTTCAGGTCACAAACTGTATGGCCCGACAGGTATCGGCGTGCTGTATGGTAAATCAGAACTGCTGGAGGCGATGTCGCCCTGGCTGGGCGGCGGCAAAATGGTTCACGAAGTGAGTTTTGACGGCTTCACGACTCAATCTGCGCCGTGGAAACTGGAAGCTGGAACGCCAAATGTCGCTGGTGTCATAGGATTAAGCGCGGCGCTGGAATGGCTGGCAGATTACGATATCAACCAGGCCGAAAGCTGGAGCCGTAGCTTAGCAACGCTGGCGGAAGATGCGCTGGCGAAACGTCCCGGCTTTCGTTCATTCCGCTGCCAGGATTCCAGCCTGCTGGCCTTTGATTTTGCTGGCGTTCATCATAGCGATATGGTGACGCTGCTGGCGGAGTACGGTATTGCCCTGCGGGCCGGGCAGCATTGCGCTCAGCCGCTACTGGCAGAATTAGGCGTAACCGGCACACTGCGCGCCTCTTTTGCGCCATATAATACAAAGAGTGATGTGGATGCGCTGGTGAATGCCGTTGACCGCGCGCTGGAATTATTGGTGGATTAATGACAAACCCGCAATTCGCCGGACATCCGTTCGGCACAACCGTAACCGCAGAAACGTTACGCAATACCTTCGCACCGTTGACGCAATGGGAAGATAAATATCGCCAGTTGATCATGCTGGGGAAACAGCTTCCGGCATTGCCAGACGAGTTAAAAGCGCAGGCTAAAGAGATTGCCGGATGCGAAAACCGCGTCTGGCTGGGATATACAGTGGCTGAAAACGGCAAAATGCATTTCTTTGGCGACAGCGAAGGGCGCATTGTGCGCGGCCTGCTGGCGGTGTTGTTGACTGCCGTTGAGGGGAAAACCGCCGCCGAGTTGCAGGCACAGTCACCACTGGCATTGTTTGATGAGCTGGGATTACGTGCGCAGCTTAGCGCCTCACGCAGCCAGGGGTTAAATGCGTTAAGCGAGGCGATTATCGCTGCGACGAAGCAGGTTTAAGCACAGAACCGGGTCGGATAAGACGTTCGCGTCTCATCCGACCTGATTGTTTAACCCTGACGCGCCGCTTTCGCCATCATCTTCTTCAGCGCATGAGAAACCGCAACAAACCCAAAGGTGGCGGTCACCATCGTTGCCGCGCCAAATCCAGATGCACAATCCATCCGCTTCGGCCCTTCTGCCGTGGCTTTCATCGCACACACCGTACCGTCTGACTGCGGGTACACCAGCGCTTCAGTAGAAAACACGCAATCCACGCCGAGCTTACCTTTACTGTTTTTCACTACGCCAAAATCGCTTTTCAGGCGCTCGCGCAACTTCGCCGCCAGCGGGTCCTGAATCGTTTTCGCCAGATCGGTAACCTGAATCTGCGTCGGATCAATCTGCCCACCCGCGCCACCGGTTGTGACCAGTGGGATTTTATTGCGCCGACAATAAGCAATCAGCGCCGCTTTGGGCCGTACACTATCAATGGCATCAATCACGTACGAATAACCCACGCTCATATACTGCGCTACGTTATCCGGCGTCACGAAATCATCCACCACCGTTACACGGCACTCCGGGTTAATCTGGCGAATACGCTCCGCCATAACTTCCGCTTTTGCCAGCCCAACGTTATCGCGCAGGGCATGAATTTGCCGATTGGTATTGGTGACGCACACATCATCCATATCGATAAGCGTGATTGCGCCAATCCCCGTGCGCGCCAGCGCTTCCGCCGCCCAGGAACCGACACCACCGATACCAACCACACAAATATGCGCGTCAGCAAACAGTTGCAACGCTTTTTCACCATACAGACGCGCTGTGCCACCAAAACGCTGACGCCATGCATCACTAATTACCACAGACATAGCACCTCAGAATTAAAAAGGGCGAGGTTATCCCTCACCCTACATAAATGCCTGATGCGCTACGCTTATCAGGCCTACATAACTCCTGCAATATTTTGGATTTGCATGATTTGTAGGCCGGATAAGGCGTTCACGCCGCATCCGGCATGAACAACGCGCACTTAGTCAATAATCAGGATGTGAGGTTACCCCTCACCCTGTCATATCCGTAAAAACGGCATACAGAATATCACATCAGCCGCTAAAGACGTTACCTGCGCCCGGGGCGGTTTTCAGCACCCAGACACGTCCATAGTGGTTGTACCAACCTGCGCGGTGTCCGGCTTCCGGCCCGATCCCTTGATAGATATCGAAGTGTTGGCCTTTGATTGCACCACCGACATCCAGCGCCACCATCAGACGCAGTTCGTACTGACCATTAAATTTGCCGTTATTATCCAGCAACGGCACTTCTGCCAGCAAGGTAGTACCTGGCGGAATAATGGAACGATCAGAGGCAACTGACGCGCGACCAACCAGCGGCACCGCACTTGCCCCTTTCACCGGAGCAAAAGATTGCGGTTTAAAGAAGACGAAAGACGGGTTCTGTTCCAGCAGCTCGCGAACCTCGGCTTCACTGTGTGTTTCGCCCCAGTGACGAATCGCCTGCATCGACATATCTTCTTTTTTCACTTCGCCACGGTCGATCAGCACCTTACCAATGCTGCGATAGGCATGACCGTTTTTCCCTGCATAGCTGAAAAAGTTAAGCGGACTGCCATCACCAAAGTCGATATACCCACTACCCTGCACATCCATAATGAAGTTATCCATCAGGGAGTTACTGTAAGCGAGAATATATTTATCACTCAATGCCCCCGCGTAGATCTCCGCACGAGACGGCAGACGACCACGTTTTGGCGGCATACGGTAAATAGGATACTGGAACTCGCCCTGGCGGGTATGGCGCGCCTGAATTACCGGCGTGTAATAACCGGTAAACTGCACGTTACCATAGTTGTCGGCACCTTCCATCTGCCAGGCATCAATGCCGAACTGGCGCATATTGCGGGTATCACCGCCTGCGCGCAGCCACTCTTGCACCGCGTTATAAACATTACTCTGGTTGCCATACAGACGCGGTGACGAATTACGGATATGGTTAATTTGCTCGGCAAAATCACCGGCGTTAATCGGCGCGCCAACGGCATCTGGCTGGTTCACCAGAGAGAAAGGCTGGGTAAATTTCCCGTCTTTATATTGCTGTCCGCGATCGGTTGGTTTGGAAGAGCAGGCGGCAAGCATTGCCACAACCGTGCCCATAAGAAGGTACTTTACCCAACGTCCTTTCATTGTTCTCTTCTTCAGGTTAAAAAATAAGGCGCAACGAAGATAACAAACCGCCGCGTTTAATGAAATGAGCAGCCTCTCCCTGACGCAAATTTTGCACAAAAAATAGGCTTTAGTGATTTGTTTTTGTTCAAAATCATGCCAAATCCGTGATCGGGGTAAAAAAAAGGTTGCATGAAAACGCGAGCGGAGTATAGTGCGCATCCACGGACGCGGGGTGGAGCAGCCTGGTAGCTCGTCGGGCTCATAACCCGAAGGTCGTCGGTTCAAATCCGGCCCCCGCAACCAATTAAAATTTGATGAAGTAAAGCAGTACGGTGACGCGGGGTGGAGCAGCCTGGTAGCTCGTCGGGCTCATAACCCGAAGGTCGTCGGTTCAAATCCGGCCCCCGCAACCAGTCAAATTTGATGAAGTAAAAGCAGTACGGTGACGCGGGGTGGAGCAGCCTGGTAGCTCGTCGGGCTCATAACCCGAAGGTCGTCGGTTCAAATCCGGCCCCCGCAACCAATTATTGAACACCCTAACGGGTGTTTTTTTGTTTCTGGTCTCCCATAAAAAAGCGCCATTCAGCGCCTTTTTATCATCCCCTTCTCGCCAGCGTCGCCCCATCGGCAAAATACGCTTTAATCCCCGCAAGAATAGACTCCGCAACTTCCTGCTGGAAAGTCGCCGTTTTCAGTTTACGCTCTTCCTCAACGTTACTGATAAACGCCGTTTCGACCAGAATGGAGGGAATATCTGGTGCCTTTAGTACGGCAAACCCGGCCTGTTCAACTTGATTTTTATGCAGCTTGTTGATTTTACCGAGCTTATTCAGTACCGCTTTACCAAACTTCAGGCTGTCGGCAATGGTCAGCGACTGTACCATATCGAACATGGTGTGGTCGACATAGCGGTCACCGCTTTTGCTCACGCCACCAATCAAGTCCGAGGCGTTCTGGGTTTGTGCCAGATATTTTGCCGCAGTACTGGTTGCACCTTTGGTTGAGAGCGCAAACACAGAGGAACCGCTCGGCTGACGACTGGTAAAGGCGTCGGCATGGATAGAGACAAACAGGTCAGCACGCTGTTTCTGGGCTTTTGCTACGCGCACTTGCAATGGAATGAAGATGTCTTCATTGCGCGTCATGTACACCTTCATATTGCCCTCTTTCTCGATCAGAGAGCGCAAACGGCGAGCTATTTGCAATACCACATCTTTTTCGCGCGTTTTGTATTTCCCCACCGCACCGGAGTCTTCGCCACCGTGGCCAGGGTCAAGCATAATGACAATCGGACGATCGCGCCCTGCTTTACCCGGTTGTGGACCACTTTGCGCTGGCGGCACCTGCTTTTCGAGGTCGCCTTTGTTGTAATCCTCCAGCAGCGCCAGCAGCGAGTCCTGCATATCCTGTGCATTGGCCGGATAGAGGTCCATCACCAGACGCTCTTTAAACCCGGCGACCGGCGCAAGGGCAAACAGCTGCGGTTTTACGTTTTGCTTTAATTCAAAAACCATCCGTACGGTTTGCGGGTCAAATTGCCCGACGCGCGCCGACTTGATGAACGGGTCGTCTGCACGAATTTGTGCCGCCATCCCCTTGAGTACCGAGTTCAGGTTTACATCTTCGATATCCACCACCACGCGTTCAGGGTTACTCAACGCGAACTGCTTATATTTCAGCTGACGATTTGATTCCACCGTCACGCGGGTGTAGCTGGACGCAGGCCAGACGCGCACCGCCACGACCTGGCTGACCGCAGCCAGACTGACCTGACTTACGCTCAATAGCCACATGGCACCCGCGCCTTGCAGTAAACGACGACGGCTGATTGCAGTGTTGGATCCTGACATGCCTCTCCCGAGCAAAAGAAATCTAAGCTGTGTAACAAGTAAACGACTAATTTGACCGGAAACTTTAGCGAAAGACGCATAATCTGTCATCTAATAAACGGTAAACATTCTTTTTATATTCACGACATTACTGATAAAAAAGTCGCTCTCGCATAAAATTTACACTTGCACCCTGCGAAAAAACAGAATAAAAATACACTAATTTCGAATAATCATGCAAAGAGGTGTGCCGTGGTAAAGGAACGTAAAACCGAGTTGGTCGAGGGATTCCGCCATTCGGTTCCCTATATCAATACCCACCGGGGAAAAACGTTTGTCATCATGCTCGGCGGTGAAGCCATTGAGCATGAGAATTTCTCCAGTATCGTTAATGATATCGGGTTGTTGCACAGCCTCGGCATCCGTCTGGTGGTGGTCTATGGCGCACGTCCGCAGATCGACGCAAATCTGGCTGCGCATCACCACGAACCGCTGTATCACAAGAATATACGTGTGACCGACGCCAAAACACTGGAACTGGTGAAGCAGGCTGCGGGAACATTGCAACTGGATATTACTGCTCGCCTGTCGATGAGTCTCAATAACACGCCGCTGCAGGGCGCGCATATCAACGTCGTCAGTGGCAATTTTATTATTGCCCAGCCGCTGGGCGTCGATGACGGCGTGGATTACTGCCATAGCGGGCGTATCCGGCGGATTGATGAAGACGCGATCCATCGTCAACTGGACAGCGGTGCAATAGTGCTAATGGGGCCGGTCGCTGTTTCAGTCACTGGCGAGAGCTTTAACCTGACCTCGGAAGAGATTGCCACTCAACTGGCCATCAAACTGAAAGCTGAAAAGATGATTGGTTTTTGCTCTTCCCAGGGCGTCACTAATGACGACGGTGATATTGTCTCCGAACTTTTCCCTAACGAAGCGCAAGCGCGGGTAGAAGCCCAGGAAGAGAAAGGCGATTACAACTCCGGTACGGTGCGCTTTTTGCGTGGCGCAGTGAAAGCCTGCCGCAGCGGCGTGCGTCGCTGTCATTTAATCAGTTATCAGGAAGATGGCGCGCTGTTGCAAGAGTTGTTCTCACGCGACGGTATCGGTACGCAGATTGTGATGGAAAGCGCCGAGCAGATTCGTCGCGCAACAATCAACGATATTGGCGGTATTCTGGAGTTGATTCGCCCACTGGAGCAGCAAGGTATTCTGGTACGCCGTTCTCGCGAGCAGCTGGAGATGGAAATCGACAAATTCACCATTATTCAGCGCGATAACACGACTATTGCCTGCGCCGCGCTCTATCCGTTCCCGGAAGAGAAGATTGGGGAAATGGCCTGTGTGGCAGTTCACCCGGATTACCGCAGTTCATCAAGGGGTGAAGTTCTGCTGGAACGCATTGCCGCTCAGGCGAAGCAGAGCGGCTTAAGCAAATTGTTTGTGCTGACCACGCGCAGTATTCACTGGTTCCAGGAACGTGGATTTACCCCAGTGGATATTGATTTACTGCCCGAGAGCAAAAAGCAGTTGTACAACTACCAGCGTAAATCCAAAGTGTTGATGGCGGATTTAGGGTAAGCGATGAAAATCGTCGGATGCGACATGCGTAACACTCGTACGTCGCATCCGGCAATTACGTTTATTCCCGTGAACTAAACAACGCCGCCAGACCACTGCGCCGCTCAGTACGAGTGGCGATTGCCGCACTTAATATGCGCTCATCGGCATACAGCGACAGACGGCGACGCGCGCGGGTCACCGCGGTATAAACCAGCTCTCGCGTTACTACCGGCGTGCGTTGGCTCGGCAAAATCAACGCCGCATGGTCGAACTCCGATCCCTGCGATTTATGTACCGTCATCGCCCACGTAGTTTCGTGCTCTGGCAAGCGACTCGGTTGCACAGACTTAATATTGCCGTCCGGCATCGCAAACCAGACGCGCGTCCCCTGCCCGCGATCCAGCGCAATACCGATATCGCCATTAAACAACCCAAGCGCGCTGTCATTACGGGCAATCATCACCGGTCGACCTTCGTACCAACGAGAGTGCGGATGACGATGAATTTTGCGCTTCTGTTGCATAAACTGCTCAATTCGCTCATTCAGTCCAGCCACGCCAAACGGCCCTTCCCGCAGGGCGCACAAAAGCTGGTACTCATTGAACGCCTGAATGATTAAATCCGGCTCGGCACGCGCTTGCAGCAGATCCAGATAACGTCCGTAACCCGCAAGAGCTTCCTCAAGCATCGCAATATAATCTTCGCCGCTCTGTAAAAGCCGTTTTTCGATATCAGTAAAATCCTGCTGAAAAACGGTTTTCACTGCCGTTTTATCACCACGGTTGATCGCCGCAGCTAACTGACCAATGCCAGAATCGCTGCCGAAACGATAGCTTTTTTGCAGCAGGCAGAGACTGTCGCGCAAAGATGCCGCTTCTGTGCCGGTTCCTGCCGGAACGTGAGTCCCCGTCAGGCGGCTTAGCTGCCTGGCACGCTCGGCGGTAAAGCCCGCGTTGGCATAAGCGCAGATATCGCCCAGCACAGCCCCAGCCTCAACCGAGGCCAGTTGATCACGATCGCCGAGAAAGATCACTCGCGCATGATCGGGCAAGGCGTCGATCAGTCTCGACATCATAGGCAGATCGATCATTGACGCTTCATCTACCACCAGCACATCAAGTTGCAGCGGGTTACCGGCATGATGACGTAAACGCTGGCTACCCGGCTGCGCGCCCAGCAATCGGTGCAAAGTGCTGGCTTCATTAGGGAAAAGCGCAAGCTGATCCCCGGTTAGCGGCAGCTTTTGCAGCGCGCCGCCTAACGACTCCGTCAGACGCGCCGCCGCTTTACCGGTGGGAGCAGCCAGACGAATACGGCACTTTTGCTCACCCGATAGCTGAATCAGCGCAGCAAGCAGTTTTGCCACGGTGGTCGTTTTCCCGGTGCCCGGACCGCCAGAAATCACCGAGATCCGTCGCGTTAAGGCCACGGCTGCCGCCACTTTCTGCCAGTCTGTCGCCTCGTCAGAGGAAAACAGCGCATCCAGCGTTTGCCGGAGCTGCGTTTCATCGCAGGGAAGCGGGGCGTTGGTCTCGCTGAAGAAGCGCGCTACCGTCAGTTCGTTACGCCACAGCCGGTTAAGATACAAACGTTCGCCGACAAGGATCATCGGCGTCCCGGTATCGGCTCCGCTCACGGCAGGCGAGCTGAGTAATATCCCCTGCCAGTCCACTGCGTCACCCAGCAGCGCGAAACACGCCTGTAAAGCCGGAGGCATCTTCTCATCCACCGCCAGACGCGACAGCGGCAGACATACGTGCCCTTCCCCCGCGTCTTTGCTCAGAATGGCGGCGGCAAGCATGACGGCAGGCTCCTCGCCTGCCACCATCATGGCGAACTGCACATCCAGGTGGCGCAGTAATCGTTGTTCAACCGCGTCAAGCAGTAGCCCCTGCATCGTCATGCCACCTCCTCCGTGCCTGCAGCAAACAGGTTATCCATTTTTTCAATCAGTTCCGCAGCCGGACGCGTACTAAAGACGCCGGAACGCGGGTCGTCGGCGTCCACGCCGCGCAGGAACAGGTAAATCACGCCGCCAAAATGCGCGTCGTAGCGATAATCGGCAATACGATGGCGCAGGTAGCGGTGCAGCGCCAGGGTGTAAAGCTGGTACTGCAGATCGTAGCGATGCATTTGCATAGCCGATGCCATCGCCTGTTGGGTATAAGCTGTGCTGTCTTCGCCCAGCCAGTTCGATTTGTAATCCAGCAGGTAGTAGCGCCCTTCGTGACGGAAAACGAGGTCGATAAAGCCTTTGAGCATCCCCTGCACCTGGCGGAAGTTCAGCGGAGGGCACCCGGCGGATAACGGATCGTACTCGCGGATCAGCGCATCAAGCGCCTCCGCCCTGAGCGGGCTGGCGATAGGGAGGTAAAACTCCATCTCCACCTGCTTATCTTTGGCAGTCAACTGGCTAAGCGAGATCCCCTGCGCGGTGAGCGGCGCGTGCAGAACCGCGCGGATCCAGTCGGTGAGAACCGGCTGCCACTGTGCGTCGTAGCCGCCGCTCTGTAACATCTTTAGCACCCACTCATCGGAAACCGGCTGGGTAAAATCCAGCTCTTCAAACAGGCTGTGCAAAAACGTGCCGGGCGAGGCGCCGCGCGGAAACTGGTGCGGCGTCAGCACCGGCTCAACGGGTACGCTACCGGCGCCTGCGGCATCCACGTCCAGTTTTGGCATCAGATCCTGCGCAATACTCTGCCCGTGCTGCTGTAAGCCGGAGTAGCTGGTAACGCGCCAGTCGTCGGCAATCGTACGTACCACCTGACGGGCATGGAGATCTGACTCGTGCTGCTCCGGCATGTGCCAGCGGCTGTTGTCGGGCAGAGAAGGAATATGCAGGGCAACATGCTCAGTGCAAAGGGATTCGATGCACTGGCGCAGGCCCGCCGCGTCTTTGGGTTCACCCTGCTGAATAAGCCGTCCCAGCGCGCTAAGATGAAAATCGCTCTCCCCGCTCTTTTCACCCCGACGCCGGAACAGAGGCGCAACGCCGAGACTGCAATGCCAAACCGAACGTGTCAGCGCCACGTAAAGCAAACGCAGATCTTCCGCCAGACGTTCGGCCTCCGCGAGGTCGACGCTTTCTGGCGCAGCATTAAGATCCAGAACTGCCTCAAACGAGTGGCGATCGTGATAAAACGCCTGCTCCTGGACGCGGAAATTGGTGATAAACGGCAGCCAGACCAATGGATATTCCAGCCCTTTCGATTTGTGGATCGTGACAATCTGCACCAGATGTTTATCACTTTCGAGACGCATTTGTTGGCTGGAGGCATTACTGTCTGGCTCGAGGATATGTTGCGATAACCAGCGTACCAGCGCATGTTCACTTTCCAGCTGCGTTCCGGCTTCTGTAGCAGTTCGCTGATATGCAAGATATCGGTAAGGACGCCGCTCACCGCCTGCCGTTGCCAGCAAGTTTTCAGCAATGTTACGCGCCGACATCAGCGCCCGCAGCATCGGCATAACGCCACGTTTGCGCCAGAATTTGCCGATAACCATCGAACTCTTCGACTACCACATCCCACGCATGTTCGTCATTGTTCAGCGTTTCGATATCCAGCGCGTTCAGCCCCATCATTGACGTTGCCAGCGCACTACGCAGGGTGTTCTCACGTTCGGCGTCATCACCGCCTGCAACAACCAAAGCATTTCCTGCGCTTCCAGAGTTTCAAAAACACTGTCGCGGTTCGAAAGGTAAACGGAAGGGATTTCCAGCAACGTTAAGGCATCGCGCACCTGGGCGGCCTCCTGGCGGCTGCGCACCAGCACACTGATGTCCGAAGCACGCACCGGACGCGCGTCGTCGCCGTTCTCAGCAACGCTTCGCCCCGCTGTCCGGCTTGTAGCCAGTCGCGGATTTGCGCAGCACATACCTGCGCCCATGGTACTTTGATAATCGCCAACGCCGCAGCTTTCGCCTTCCATCAGCCACATTTTCATCGCAGGCTGTGTTTCACCTTTAAATACAAAACGTAACGCCTGATTTTTCCCGGCTGATTTCACTGGAATAAACGGTATTTCGCGAAACATGAACGCGTCATCAGTCTGGCTGAAAAGCTTATTCACGCTGTTCACCATTCCTGGTGCGGAACGCCAGTGGTGTCTAAAGTGTAGTGGGCGTGAACTTCGCTACGCGCCTTCATATAAGTGAAGATATCCGCACCCCGGAATGCATATATGGCCTGCTTCGGGTCGCCAATTAGCACCAATGCGGTTTCCGGCTGATGGTGCCAGATACGGCGAAAAATTCGGTACTGCTGGGGGTCGGTATCCTGAAATTCATCGATCATTGCCACGGGAATCGCGTACGGATCGCCGCTGCCAACACCTCACCGCTTTCGCTACGCAGCGCGGAATCGAGCCGACTTAACATGTCATCAAAACCAATTCGCCACGGCGGCGTTTTTCACGCGCTACTGTTTTCGCGGATCTCAGCCAATGCGCGGGTGATCACCAGATCGCGGATCGACAATGGTTCTGCAAGCAGTTGATCGATCGCCTCAAACAGTGGATGTCGCGGGGTTTCCCCCCCGGCCTTCGTGCGATCTTCTAAGAAACGCTGGGAGAATTTTTTCCAGCGACTCCGGCAACTGATAACTGTAGGTCTCTTCTTCTGCCCAGGCGCTGATCTTGTCGATCCATTTAGCCTGATTGCTACGGTTACACTTGCGTCGATCAATACCAGAAGATTCGATCAGCGCATCCAGTTCACCCACTGCGTCGCGCCACTGCTGTTTTACCGTATCAATACGCGCACAATTTTCGCGTGACGGGAAGCCAGCGTTTCATCATCGGGCGGCGGTGCTTTGATAACCGGCGCTTCGCCTTGCAGATAACGATTAATATCGCGCAGCAACGCCTGCGGCCCTTTCCAGGTTTCAAAGACGACCTGGGCTATTTCACGCGGCAGCGGGTAGCAGTGGCGACGCCAGAAATCGGCGCAGGCCTGGTAGCGTAGCAGAGACTCATCTTCAATCAGCTGCTGCTCAAACAGCATGCCGGATTCAAAGGCATTCAGGTTGAGCATGCGCTGGCAAAAGCCGTGAATAGTAAAGACTGCCGCTTCATCCATCTGCCGTTCGGCTAACAACAACCACTGCGCGGCTTGCGCTTTATCGTCGATCTCTTCCAGCAGGCGTTCGTACAGTGGATTGTCGGTGGTTTCACGCAGACAGGCGATGCGCAACTCGTGGATATTGCTACGGATACGACCGCGCAATTCTGCCGTGGCAGCCTCGGTAAAGGTGACCACCAGCAGTTCTTCAACGGTCAGCGGGCGGGGAAAGGCGGCGGAACCGCCTAGTCCAAGTAACAGGCGCAAATAGAGCGCCGCAATCGTAAAGGTTTTGCCTGTGCCGGCAGAGGCTTCAATCAGGCGCTCACCCTGTAAGGGCAAGCGCAAAGGATCTAGTGTCTCGGCGACATCACTCATTCTTTTCACTCATCAGGGGCATTGTTTGCTGCAACGCGCTGACGTTCTCCCACACTTTCCAGCCTTCAGGGTGTACATATTCGGCTTTCCCGTTCTGGCTGCCGGAAATCTGCGACAGAATAGCCATGCCTTGCGGCTCGACCACCGCCTGATGGAAGAAATCAGCAAGTTTTTGCGGCGTCAGCAGTTTTATCTGGGCCACGATTTTATCACGCGAATCGAAGCGCATATTGCCGCGATCGAAATCTTTACTTAACTTCGATGCTTCTTCGCCGAGCGTTTGCGGTGCCTGCAGCATCTGGGTAATTACCGCCTGCTGGATTTGCGCAAACTCATCTGGCTTCATCGCTCGCAATTTTGCCTCTGCGGTTGGGAAAAACGCCTTGTAACGCTCCCACAAGAATGAAGGCTGTTTATCATTGCTTTGCAAAGGAAGCCCATGCCCCACTGACGCCCCACGCTCATTGGAAACGCAAACACGGCATAGCCCAATTGTTCTTCGGTACGCAACTGATTGTAGAACCACGGCTGTACGATCTGCCCCAACAGAGAGCTATAGGCTGAGCTGGTGTATTCATCGTAGCCAGTCGGTACAAATACCGCTGCCAGTGCGGAGTCGGTGCTGTTACCGGCTTTTTCAAAGATGACGGATTGTTTTTTATCGACCACTACATCTTTGTTTCGACACCACTCTGAACCATCAGCGCCCAACTGTTTTTGCACATCGCGTGCCAGCGTTGTTGCCTGGGCCTCGGTCATGTTGCCGATAACCATAAACTCTGGTCGAGCCCCTGATTTTAAGGCGTCGCGATAGGCCAGCACCTCTTTCAACGTAATGGAGGGCAAAATTTTACGCCGTTCATCTCGCGAGAAGTACGGCACTTGCGAGAGCATCTGCGCGGGCATAATCGCCTGCTCAAACGCTTTACCCTTTTCTGCGGAATCCATCATCTGGTTATACCAGGACTTCGCCTGCTCAAGCTGATCTTCCGTAGCGGTATAGCTAAAGTACCCCTCGAGCAATGCCTGGAACAGCTGCGGCAGACGCTGGGTGTAACCATTAGCATTAACCATAAGGCCGTTGTTAGCGTTGGTGGAAAAACTTATGCCACCAACCGACGCCTGGTTGCTTAACTGATCAAGCGCCAGCCCTGCGAGATAATCATTGAGCGCAAACATCACCTGATTGCGGGCGCTGTCCATGGCTTTCGGATTACGCAAAATCAGGCTGACATCAGCTTTGGGCTCGCTGGCAAAATAACGGCTTGGCGCATACACCACGCGCAGATTCGACTCATCAACAATCAGCTCTGGATGGTCGTATTTCTTCTCTGACTTAATCAGC
This sequence comes from Enterobacter hormaechei, assembly GCA_041890495.1. GTDB lineage: Bacteria > Pseudomonadota > Gammaproteobacteria > Enterobacterales > Enterobacteriaceae > Escherichia > Escherichia boydii. Next base: position 4,641,834 of record CP169086.1, on the reverse strand, counting down.
GAGAAATCATCAGGAATATAAGGGTTAAGCTCTGGCAAAGAGAGCGCAATGTCGGCGGCTTTTTTCTGCCAGTCGGCGAAAGTTTGTGCGCTGATTTTATCGACCTGATACGGCGCATCGACAAAGTAAGCCGTTTTGTTGTGCGGCTCTTTCGGGCTGATATACCAGATACGCGCATTCTGCGGCGTCATCATCGCCAGACGTTCCTTTACTGCTTTAGCATCGTACCGATCGGCAATATTGACTGCATCCAGCGTATGCTCAACAGGAACGCGAATCATGGTATCTGCCAGCCATTCGACGTAATCCATATCACGGGTGATCGACGGATAACGGAAGTCGATATCCAGCACATTCGCCAGTTCATCGAAGTATTGTTTATCAATGCCTTTTTCACGTAACAGATTGAGATAGCTAAAAATTGCCGCCACAACCTGATCGCGATTAGCCAGGCCTTTATCGGTTAAAGACGCAGAGATCGCTAATACGCCGCTGTTGCCGTTGACGATAGGATCGGAGTTGGCGCTAATGCCCTCAACTAATCCCTGCTTTTGCAGCCAGTCAGAAAGTGTACCTGGGCTGCGATTGCCAATCAGATAGGTAATCAATTCATCGGTTTTACTACGGAACTTCGCTGAGTTGTTATCGATGCGAAACTCAACGCGCAACACTTTACGCGGCAGCGCAGGGACGTAATGAATGATAATGCCCTTTTGCGCGTCGGTGACTACCGGCACGGTGATTTCCGGTTTTTTGCTCTCTTTGTTCGGCACGCGACCAAAGGTGTCCGCCGCCATTTTTGCCAACTCCGGCAGCGGTTTATTACTGTAAATAACCGCCTTCATCAAATTGGCGGAATAGTACTTCTCGTGGAAATCTTTCAGCGCCTGCTGCACCGGATTACCAGGTTTGTCGCTTAAAGTTTCGAGGTTACCACCAGAAAACTTTGAACCGGGGTGTGCCGGGTTAATGGTTTCTGCGCTGACCTGTGCCATGCGCATCCCGTCACGCGTACGCGCCATGGTTAATTCAGCGTTCACCGCATTACGCTCACGTTCGGCATATTTCTTGTCGAGCAAAGGTTCAGCAATAGCATCGGCCAGGCGGTCTACCGCACCAGGCAAGGCGTCGTTCTCAACTTCCAGATAGAAAGCCGTGCGATACGGCGCAGTGCTGGCATTGTGACTACCGCCGTGCATTTTGAGATATTCGGCCAGACTGTCAGCCTGCGGGTACTTTTTCGACCCCATCAGACTCATATGTTCAAGGTAATGTGCCAGCCCCTGGTACGCCTCGGGATCTTCCAGCGACCCAACGGGCACCACCAGCGCCGAGAGTGATTTAACTGCCTGCGGATCAGAAACCAGCAAGACCACCATACCGTTATCCAGACGTATAGCCTGATACTGGCGGTTATCTTTATCACTTTTACGGATGGTTTCCTGAATCGGCTGCCATCCCGTTTCTGCCTGACTTAAGGGTGCCCAAAGGGCAACTAAACAACATAATGCTTTGAACCAGGTGCTGCGGGGCATTACGACCTCTTTATCACGGCTACATCATTAACAAACTGCGTGCTGGACACGCCAACATCTCTTTATTGGGTACATCAGTCCGTGATAAGAAATGCATCATAAATGAACACCCTTAACTGCGCAATTTTTATACAGCGCTCAGGACTGATTAAATTTAAACAACGGCAGCAGGTAGCGCTGCGCCTCTTCCGTGATAGCCTCGAAGTACTCTGGCTCAAGGGTTCGCCATAAGCGCTGATACCAGACATCTTCACCTTCGCCCCGCACCATCATGTTACCTTCGTAGGCCTGCATAAATTTACTGCGTGCTTTCTGCTGCGAAGGCTCATCCGTTAACATCGCATCATTCTGCGCGTCATAACAGGCTTTTATCCACGCCCCGCCACTTTCCGGCAGTAACAGGAGCGGTTTGTTCATTCCCTGACGGTAGCCCTCAATGTACAAAGAGAGATACCCTAACGCCTGTTCAGACTCCATCGGCGGGAAGCGCCACTCGCCTTCTTTGCGCACAAAAATCCGGCTTTCACCTTTATGACCACCCGCACTGTAGACAAGATGTTCCAGCCAGAGTTGCAACCCCTGTGAAACGCTCAGCATAGAGGGCCGCCAGCGAAGCAGCCCGTCCGGCTGAACCTGAGTTAACCAGCCCGTGAGCTCTACGCCATTGCAGTTGAGATCGATTTCAATACTTTTTCCCGGCTGTCGGCACGCTCTTACGCGCTCCGCCAGGGCGGTCATCTCCTGACACTGCGCCTCCCAGACAATTTCCCCGAACGCACCATAGGGCAACTGCCCTGCAGCACGGTAGCGGCGGTAAAGTTTGTCAGCGTCTTCCTCTTCAACCAGCGCATTCAGCAGCTGGAGGTTTAGCTGATAGCGCTCCAGCCCTTCCAGCGTAAAAGGCTCTGCATCCGGAATTTCGCTCTCTTCAGAACGGAAGTTGACCTGCAATCGTTGCTGGAAGAAGGCCCGCACCGGATGCGCCCAAAAACGCTGAAGCTGTTCGAAGGTCAGGGTGTTAATGGGCAGAGGGTCAAGCGTCTGAATGAAATCCGTATGCGCATTCCCCTCCTTTTTCGCCGCCGGTAGCCACTCCTGTGCATAGCTCTGGCGCTCGCTGGCCGTATAGTTGACTGGGTCAAACGGCATGCGGCTGTGGATACAGGTGATATGGGCTTTCACTCTCTGCTCGCTTTCATCACAGTTGAGCGCTTCATCGCCCGGTAGATAATGACTTTGCCCGATGTAGTCGATCAGTTCCTGCACCAGTACCGACGGGAAACGCTCACTGTTATCCTGAATGGAACGACCGATATAGCTGATATAGGAGTTTTTTGCTGCGCGGAAATTAACGCTTCCAGAACAGATAGCGGTCGTCATCGCGACGGCTACGGTCGCCACGCTTCGGTTTCTGGCTCATCAGGTCAAAGCCCAATGGCGCAAGCTGACCGTGGATAAACGCCGTCGTTCATTCCCAGCAGGCAAACCACTTTGAACGGAATTGAACGCATTGGCATCAGAGTACAAATGTTAACCGGTCCGGCGAGAAAACGCTGGCTGATACGTTCTTGATCCAGACGCTGTGCCAGTTCATCACGCAATAGTGACAGCGGCACCGCGTCGCCATACTGCGCACCTAAACCTTCGGCGATAATCGCCTGCCATTGTTGTTCGATCAGCGTCATCGCCGCTTCGGTTCCGCATCCGGCAGGAAGAAGGCGTTGAGCATATCGCGACAAACCGGCAACCACTCTTCCAGCGGACGCTCCTGTGCCAGCCCGCGACGCCAGATGTTTAGCTGCATTAGCAGTGAAGCCAGATGCCCCACCAGTTCTGCAATTAAGCCGCTCGATTCATCATAAGGTAGAACCGATTGCCACTCGCCCTGCGCGCTCTCCATCGCGTAGCCCAACAACATACGCGTCAGGCCAAATCGCCAGGTGTGTTGTCCGGTGGCGGGGAGTTCCAGCTCGCGAACGTTGTCGTCATCTATGCCCCAACGAATGCCGGATTCGTTGACCCACTGGCGTAAATAACGCAGCCCTTCTTCGGTGATGTCAAACCGCGCCGCCAGCACCGGCACATCCAGCAACGCCAGCACATCCTCTGACACAAAACGACTGTCAGGCAGTGATAACAGGCTGATAAACGCTTCCAGTACCGGATGTGACTGCCGCGCACGACGGTCGGAAATGGCGTAAGGTAGGTAACGATCCGCAGGTGCGCTACCAAACACAGCCTGAATAAACGGACTGTAGCTGTCGATATCAGCCACCATCACGATGATGTCGCGCGGAGTAAGTGTCGGGTCTTCCTCCAGCATCGCCAGCAGGCGATCGTGTAAAACTTCAACTTCACGCTGCGGGCTATGGCAAACATGGATCGTGATGCTGCGATCGTCAGCCTCCAGCTTCCGCTTGCTGTCGCTGCGTTCGAACTCGTTCGCCGTCACGCCCATGACGGCACGGTTTTCCAGATCGAGGATATCCAGCTGAATATGATGCAGCAGGCTATCCGGGGCAATATCGACAAAGGCATCCACGTCGCCTTCACCTGATGAAGTGATGTCTGAGAGCATGTGAATATAGTCACGCCCCAGCTTTCCCCATGAGGCAAGAAGCGGATTGGGGAGGTTCTGGATACCGTCTTCATCGAAAAGCTGTCCGGCAGTTGAGCCGTCTTTAAACAGCGGGACGGCACGCTCTTCAAAAAGTCGTTTTCTTTGGCGGGTAACCAGCCGGGCAAGCCAACGTTCGTCGAGGATATCCCCCCAGTATTGTCGGCAGGGGTTGGTAAATAAAATGTGGATATCAATATGCTTACCCAGCGCATTTAACGCCTTCAGATAAACAGGGGGTAATGCGGATATCCCGCAGATAAAGACGCGTGACGGCAGTCGGGCCGGGCGCTCCGACGCATTTTCAAGTATCGAGATAAATCGCTCGTACAGGTTGGCACGGTGCCACTTAGGCTGGCCCAGTTTCTCCGTATGCTCAACCAGCGCTTTCCACAGCGGTGCCTGCCATATTTGCGCCTCCGGCAGCCCTTCAATCAACTCGCCCGCTTCCCAACGAATTAACCAGTCAGAGCGGTAAACAAGGTATTGGTCGTAGAGATCGGCGGTGCGCGACGCCAGCTGGAACAGCTTGCGCTTATCGGTGTCGTCATTGAGGTAGTGGCGCAGCATGGCAAATTCATCGTGCTGCAGCATTTCCGGCAGCAGCGCCATGAGCTTCCAGCTCATGCTCTGCTTGTTGAAGGCGCTCTGCTCCGGGATGTCCGGCAACACGCGGACAAACATCTCCCAGATAAAGCTCGCGGGCAGCGGAAAATCAATATTCGCGGCTATGCCAAATTTACGGGAAAGCGACATTTGCAGCCACTGCGCCATACCGGTGCTCTGCACCAGCACCATTTCAGGCTCAAAAGGATCCTCAAGCCGCTCGCGCTCAACGATAAATTCCATCAGCGCTTCCAGCACATCCAGACGATTTGAGTGGTAGACCCTTAACATAGACGCTCCCGACTACTGGCTAACCGGGCAATGCAGACGCGTTATCTCACCGCGCCGCCCCAGAGGAGAAATAAGTGTAACCGTGATGCTGACACATCCTGCGTGTGTTGTCTGCACCCGACTGGCCTGCCAGCCTGCGGGAAGAACATTTGTTGAAAGCTGAGACTGATTCCAGGCATGGTGCCAGAGCTGGCGATACTGGTTAAACAGGGTAAACCGAGCCGCCAGCGCCCGGTGATAACCAGACAGAGCCGTCACGACGATTACCAGCAGCATCATCGCCAGCAGGACTTCCACCATGCTAAACCCTTTTTCTTTGCTCACGGCAGCTGGCATAACGCGCGCTCCTTTAGGGGACAAAAATCACTCCAGCCGTGAGGCGAAAAGCGAACGTTCCCGTCGACAATCTCTGCTGCGCGCCAGAGCAGCAGGTCACTTTCTCCGGCAATCAGCAACGCGCGCCCCCCGCTCAGCAGGCGCAAACATACCTGCCACGCAGGTGTCTTTTTGCACTGAACCTGGGGCTCTGACGACCAGCTCTGAACCCGTCCCCACTCAAGTGCTGACTGTACCGTCGCCTGCTGTTGAAGCGAGCGGCTCTCGCCGCCAACGAGCGCACTAAACGTTGTGAGCTGCTGATTGAGACCCGTGAGGATCAGGGTGCCGAGCACCAGTAAAAGCAGAACCAGCGCCAGCGAAGATATGCCGCGTTGTCGATTCACAGGTTGTACCCCGTAACCGTATACAACGCCTGCCAGGGCTCCCCCTGCTCGCCTTTATGAATCGCGGCCAGTTCGATATTCACCTCTGGCGCAAAACCGGCATGTTCAACTGTCCTCACAACAAAACGCGCGATAGTAAGGCTGCCCGGGTCAGTAAGCTTTTCCCATCCTTTTCCTTCACATGAGGTCGCTCCACGCTGGGTTTCAAGCGCGCCCGACTCCAGACGAAAGCCGGTGCTGTCATTTTCTGATGCGCTGTTATCCCAGTTGCCGTTACTGTTGGCATCCCACCGCACAATAACGCAACTTCCTTGTCTGGCAGTCACCAGCGCCTGTCCCTGACAGTTTCCCGCGCAGTACCCCGCCCGCTGAAGCTGTTTGCCCAAGGCAAAAAGGTGGTGCCAGACCTCTTCCTCCAGTTGTCTCTGGCCAGATTGCACTAAGACCGCCCGCTGCAAGCCGGGTAAAAAACGCGATGCGCTTATCAGCAAAAGGCTGCTAATCGCCGTGGCTATCAGAACTTCAGTCAGTGAGAAACCGCGCTGCCTCATCAACATGAACCTCCCGCTGAGACCTTACACATCCTGATGCGTCCTCCATTTGAGACAATAATAAGCCATGCTCCTGCACGGCTTTGAACGCGTATCCGCCCTGCCCATGCCGTGTCCCTTAATCCATAGAACGCGAGCGACGGCGTGACCTCGCCAATCGTGACCTCAGACCAGAGTGGAATCAGTACAAAGGGATTGTCCTTCTCACAGCCTTGCACGGCAGAGCTCGTCAGACAGTCCCGGTCACCCATCCGCTGACGGGTAATTTGATGGTCGCGGTTGTGGCGGTTGGCATGGTTGCGCAGAAACAGCAGGTAATCTCGCACCTGGCTGGCGGTTTGCCACAGCCGCTGCTGCCGTTGCCAGCTGTCCCAGCCGTACAGACCTGAGGCGCTAAGGATGACGACAAGCGAAATCGCGACCAGCGTTTCGATAAGCGTAAAGCCGTTCTCTTTTTTCATGCCGGGAGTGTGGCGAAGCGCCGTGAACATGACGAGCGACGGATCCTCGTTTTACGAGGCGTTATCCGAAGAATTGAGTGAGTTGCAGCGCGTTACACGCTTTCTGGATAGCGCTTCGGGAAACGGGATAAAGGCGAAAAAAAACCGGCGCTAAAGAGCACCGGTTGTGTCACGCTTTATCGCATCAGATAGCCACCGGCGCTTTAATGCCCGGATGCGGATCGTAGCCTTCAATCTCAAAGTCTTCGAAACGGTAGTCGAAGATGGATTCGGGTTTACGTTTGATAATCAACTTCGGCAGCGGACGCGGTTCGCGGCTTAATTGCAGATGAGTTTGATCCATATGGTTGCTGTACAGATGCGTGTCGCCACCGGTCCAGACAAAATCACCCACTTCCAGATCGCACTGCTGCGCCATCATATGCACCAATAACGCGTAGCTGGCAATGTTGAACGGCAGGCCGAGGAAGACGTCACAGGAGCGCTGATAAAGCTGGCAAGAGAGTTTGCCGTCTGCCACATAGAACTGGAAGAATGCATGGCACGGTGCCAGCGCCATTTTATCCAGTTCGCCTACGTTCCACGCTGAAACAATAATGCGGCGCGAATCCGGGTCGTTTTTCAGCTGGTTCAGTACCGTAGTGATCTGGTCAATATGACGACCATCTGGCGTTGGCCAGGCGCGCCACTGTTTACCATACACTGGCCCGAGGTCGCCGTTTTCATCGGCCCATTCGTCCCAGATGGTGACATTGTTTTCGTGTAGATAAGCAATGTTAGTGTCGCCCTGCAGAAACCACAGCAGTTCATGGATGATGGAACGCAGGTGGCAACGTTTAGTTGTCACCAGCGGGAATCCATCTTGCAGGTTAAAACGCATCTGATGACCAAAAATGGAAAGCGTTCCGGTTCCGGTACGGTCGTTTTTCTGTGTGCCTTCGTCGAGCACTTTTTGCATCAGTTCTAAATACTGTTTCATGGTTCCTCAGGAAACGTGTTGCTGTGGGCTGCGACGATATGCCCAGACCATCATGATCACACCCGCGACAATCATCGGGATGGAAAGAATTTGCCCCATGCTGATGTACTGCACCCAGGCACCGGTAAACTGCGCGTCGGGCTGGCGGAAAAACTCAACAATGATGCGAAACGCGCCGTAACCAATCAGGAACAAACCTGAGACAGCTCCCATTGGGCGTGGTTTACGAATATACAGGTTGAGGATAATAAACAGCACCACACCTTCCAGCAGCAGCTCGTAAAGCTGTGATGGGTGGCGCGGCAGCACACCGTAAGTGTCGAAAATGGATTGCCACTGCGGGTTGGTTTGCAGCAGCAAAATATCTTCTGTACGGGAGCCAGGGAACAGCATGGCAAACGGGAAGTTCGGGTCAACGCGGCCCCACAATTCACCGTTAATAAAGTTGCCCAGACGCCCGGCACCAAGACCAAACGGAATGAGTGGTGCGATAAAATCAGAGACCTGGAAGAAGGAACGTTTAGTACGGCGGGCGAAGATAATCATCACCACGATAACGCCAATCAGGCCGCCGTGGAAAGACATGCCGCCGTCCCAGACACGGAACAGATACAGCGGATCGGCCATAAACTGCGGGAAATTGTAGAACAGAACATAACCAATACGTCCCCCGAGGAAGACGCCGAGGAAGCCCGCATAGAGTAAGTTTTCAACTTCATTTTTGGTCCAGCCGCTGCCCGGACGATTCGCCCGTCGTGTTGCCAGCCACATTGCAAAAATGAAACCCACCAGATACATCAGGCCGTACCAGTGAAGCGCCACGGGTCCTATTGAGAAAATGACCGGATCAAACTCCGGAAAATGCAGATAGCTACTGGTCATCTGTCACCACAAGTTCTTGTTATTTCGCTGAAAGAGAACAGCGATTGAAATGCGCGCCGCAGGTTTCAGGCGCTCCAAAGGTGCGAATAATAGCACAAGGGGACCTGGCTGGTTGCCGGATACCGTTAAAAGATATGTATATGATCCGCGCTATAACCCTCGAATCAGCCCGCCCATGCCGCGACGCTCCATAAAGGCTGCAACCTGATGGCGAACTTCGGTCGCCAGTTGCGCTTCCAGACTACGCTGCGCAAGATTTTCTGCTTCGGCATAATCAATGCGCCGCAGCAGGTATTTTGCCCGCGCTACAGAACGTCCGTTCATAGACAGATGGCGATACCCAAGCCCAATGAGGATTGCCACGCACATGGGATCGCCCGCCATTTCACCGCACAAACGGAGATCGATTCCATGTATTTCCGCTTCCCGGGCGATCATCGCCAGAGCTCGTAACATTGCAGGATGAAGACTGTCATAAATGTTCGCCACCCGGGTATTGTTGCGATCAACGGCCAGAATGTATTGAGTCAGATCGTTGGTGCCAACAGAGATGAAATCGACCCGCTTTGCCAGATGCGGCAGCATAAATACCATTGACGGCACTTCCAGCATGATGCCGATACGTGGTTTGGGAATTTCGTAACCGATCATCTCCTCGACTTCACGTCCGGCACGTTCAATCAGGCGGCGTGCTTCATCAACTTCATCGAGGCTTGTGACCATCGGCAACAGAATATTCAGGTTGCCCGTAGCGGCATTAGCACGCAGCATCGCCCGCACCTGGATCAAGAAGATCTCCGGCTGATCGAGCGTAATGCGAATCCCACGCCAACCCAGGCATGGATTCTCTTCGCTGATCGGCATGTAAGGCAGCTGCTTATCTGCTCCGACATCCAGCGTACGCAAGGTGACGGGTTTATCATTGAACATTTGCAGCATCCCCTGATACTGCGCCACCTGTTCTTCTTCCGACGGGAAACCACTTTGCAGCATGAATGGGATTTCAGTGCGATAAAGACCGATGCCATCAATACGGCTGCCCAGTTTTTCTTCATGTTCCGGGCTTAAACCAGCATTGAGCATGACTTTTATACGCTCACCGCTTTTTAACTGCGCGGGTAAATTGACGTCATCTTCCGCCAGACGGCTAAGCTCAATCTCTTCACTAATTAGCCGCTGATATTCTTGCAGCAGTACCGGCTCCGGATCGACCAGCAATTCACCGCGATAGCCATCAACGATCAGCGTCCTACGATGCAGCACCGAAGGCTGAATATCCGCGCCCATCACGGTAGGGATCCCCAGCGCACGTACCATGATCGCAGCATGGGAGTTGGCTGCGCCATCTCGCACGACAACACCGACTAAGCGATCCTGGGGCAGCTCAGCAAGCGTTGTCGCTGACAGTTCATCTGCCACCAGAATGAAACGTTCCGGCCAGGCGTTCGGCCCTTGATTAGCGTCATCAAGATGAAACAGCAATCGCTGACCCAGCGCACGTAAATCGCCAGCCCGCTCTTTGAGATAGTTATCACTTAGCGCGGCAAACTGTTCGGCAAATTTTTCAATGACCGTTTTTACCGCCCACTCTGCCACCGAGCCTTTATCAACCTCGGCAAACAATTCGCGACGCAGCCGGGTGTCCGAAAGCAGGTGCGAGTAAAGATCGAAAATAGCCGCCGTTTCTTTTTGTGCACCGGCGGCAAAGCGTTTGCTGTAGCGGCGAAACTCGTTTGCCGCTTCTTCCAGCGCCCCGGTCAGTCGTTCGCGTTCCAGAGCCGGATCCAGCGTTGATGCCTGATACACCTGTTCCATTAAAGGTAACGTGGCATCCTGCCAGCCTTCGGCAATCGCCACACCAGGTGCTGCCGGTAATGCGCGGATTCGCGTCTGGCGATATTGCCCAAACAAGGCAGTCAACTGCGACTGAGAAAGAATAGCTGCCATCTGGGTGGCAAGCGTCACCAGGAAGGATTCTTCACTTTCGTCATACTGGCGCAACTCTCGTTGCTGTACCACCAGTACACCAAGCAACTGGCGACGTTGAATAATTGGTACGCCTAAAAACGCGCGGAAACGTTCTTCTTTTACGGAGGGGATGTATTTGAAGCTGGGGTGCTTTTGCGCATCTGCAAGGTTTATCGGTTCCGCCAGCCTGCCAACCAGGCCGACGATCCCTTCATCAAACGCGAGCGTTACAGTGCGACCGCGTGGTTTTTTCAGCCCCCGGGTCGCCATCAGGTAGTAACAACGTCGATCATGATCGGCCAGGTAGACCGAACAGACCTCGGTATCCATCGCAAGACAGATGTCGGTAACCAGAATATTTAACGCCTCATTCAGGCGTGGTGCGCTGGCTACCTTTTCGACTATTTCGCGCAGGCGAGTGAGCATAATTGGCGTGACTTAACCTCTTTTACGTCGATAAGCAGATGCGTTTTGTGGTTTTGGCGTATTTTCCTGCAGTGACATCACCACACTCGCGAACTCTTTCATTACCCTACGGTAGACATCACGTTTAAATGACACCACCTGTCTGACCGGATACCAGTAACTTACCCATCGCCAGCCGTCAAACTCTGGTGTACTGCTGGTTTGCATATTGATTTCTGCATCGCCGCTCACCAGCTGCAAGAGAAACCATTTTTGTTTTTGGCCGATACAAACCGGCTTCGTGTCCCAACGCACCAAACGTTTCGGTAATTTGTAGCGCAACCAGTTACGCGTTGAAGCAAGGATTCGAACGTCTTTGCGGCTTAATCCTACTTCTTCAAACAATTCACGGTACATCGCCTGCTCTGCGGATTCTCCGGGGTTGATTCCGCCTTGCGGAAATTGCCAGGAGTGCTGACCAAATCGCCGGGCCCACATTACCTGCCCCTGGCGATTACAAATCACGATACCTACGTTTGGGCGGTAGCCATCGTCATCAATCACCGGACTACCTCAAAATAAAGCTTTATATACGAATGATTGTTTCATACTCCAGGAAGACGGTAAACCACTCTCTGCAGGGCATTACACACTAATAACAATTGAATAACTCACAGTTATGTGCAGAGTTATAAACAGAGGAAGGGGTGGATAGCCGTTTTTATTCACCTTTTCTGTGGATAGAGTTGTGAAGAACTACGGAATTACTACGGGAAAACCCGGAGCATTCTGAATAAGCCCGATATAGACATTTTAAAATATTCATTATCAGTCAATGCATTACATGTAATTTTAGTAATGAAAAAGAGTAATTCGTGACCCAGGTCACACCTCTCATTTACGGGTTGGCGAAAGATCAACCAATGCCGTATTTATCCACAGAATGTGCCACTAAGTTAAGCACTGAACCACTAAAAACTGGAGTTTCGTCGCACGTCAAGGCTGTAAATGGAAACAGTAGTGGAGGTTTTTCACAGTTATCCCAGCTTTCTGTGGATAACATGGTGTAAGATCCTGTTTATTTTCAGTGACCAGATTTGGAAAACCCGTTTTCTGAGTCTGGTGAAACGATTTCAAACCCATAAAAAAACCTATAAATCATAGACATGGAATATTGGTACAGAAATAGTTAAACTCTATCCACAGGGGACAATTTCTTCGTTTATTTTTTAATCAAAAGGTTACCTTCATGCAGCCGCTTACACCCTTGCTCTCACCGCCGTCCAGCGAGGACCAGTTGCTCCAGCAGGCACAGCGTCTTGCAGGCTTTTCGCTTGGCGAGCTGGCGGCAATGGCAGGGCTTCAGATCCCGAAGGATCTGAAACGGGATAAAGGCTGGATCGGCATGCTGCTTGAGCTATGGCTGGGTGCCAGCGCAGGGAGCAAACCGGAGCAGGATTTTGCAGCGCTTGGCGTGGAGTTAAAAACCATCCCAATAGACAGCCAGGGCAAACCCCTTGAGACCACCTTTGTCTGCGTTGCGCCATTAACCGGCAACACCGGCGTGACCTGGGAAACCAGTCACGTTCGCCATAAGCTGAAGCGCGTGTTGTGGGTACCGGTCGAAGGTGAGCGTCAGATCCCCCTGGCTGAGCGTCGCGTTGGCGCGCCGCTGCTCTGGAGCCCGGACGACGATGAGGAGCGTCAGCTTCGTCTGGACTGGGAGGAGCTGATGGACATGATTGTTCTTGGGCAGGTAGAGCGCATCACCGCCCGACACGGAGAGGTATTACAGCTGCGTCCAAAAGCGGCCAACAGTAAAGCGCTTACCGAGGCAATCGGCGCGCTGGGTGAGCCGATACTGACGTTGCCGCGCGGTTTTTATCTCAAAAAGAATTTCACCGGCGCACTCCTTGCCCGTCATTTCCTGTTAAAAACATAGTTTTTTACTTATTTTGCGAGCTCTCAAACATAATCGACTGCTTTTTAAGATTTTACCGCTTCCTCCTGTTGCCATATCGGGTTAAAACTAAACTATGATTTGATACGAGCCAGATGAGGACGATAACGATGAAAAAATGGGCAGTGTTAGTTTCAGCAGTCGGTTTAGCATTTGCCGTATCCGGATGTAGTAGCGATTACGTTATGGCGACAAAAGATGGCCGAATGATCCTGACTGACGGTAAACCCGAAGTCGACGATGATACCGGTCTGGTCAGCTATCGCGATCAGCAAGGTAATAAAATGCAGATCAATCGCGACGAAGTCTCGCAAATTATCGAGCGATAAACAGAGAGAGGTCAGTAGCTTGCTGGCCTTTTTGATTTTTTTCTTCCCCTTTTGCTTCCCCTCTGCCATGTTTATATTCCTTTGTCGGGTACATCCTGACGCGGTTTATATGTCTACTGAGGAAGCCGGCTATGCATTATCACCGTATCCCCCACAGCGCTCTGGAAATTAGTCAACTGGGGTTAGGCACGATGACATTTGGTGAACAAAACAGCGAAGCCGATGCCCATGCACAACTCGATTATGCCGTCAGCCAGGGGATTAACCTGATTGATGTCGCAGAGATGTACCCTGTTCCGCCACGTCCTGAGACGCAGGGACTTACCGAAACCTACGTTGGTAACTGGCTGGCAAAACGCGGCAACCGTGAAAAGCTGGTGATTGCCTCCAAAGTCAGCGGCCCCGCGCGCAATAACGATACCGGGATCCGCCCGAACCAGATCCTCGATCGCAAAAATATCCGCGCCGCGCTGGACGCCAGCCTCAAGCGCCTGCAAACCGACTATCTCGACCTCTACCAGGTACACTGGCCGCAGCGGCCAACCAACTGCTTTGGCAAGCTCGGGTACAGCTGGAATGAGAGCGCCCCTGCCGTAACGCTGCTGGAAACCCTGGAAGCGCTGACCGAATGCCAGCGCGCGGGAAAAATCCGCTACATTGGCGTCTCTAACGAAACGGCCTTTGGCGTAATGCGCTATCTGCACCTGGCGGATAAGCACGATCTGCCGCGTATCGTGACTATTCAGAACCCGTACAGCCTGCTTAACCGCAGCTATGAAGTGGGTCTGGCCGAGGTGACGCAGTATGAAGAAGTGGAACTGCTCGCCTATTCCTGTCTCGGCTTCGGCACGCTGACGGGGAAATACCTGAACGGCGCGAAGCCGGTCGGGGCGCGAAATACACTCTTTAGCCGATTCACCCGCTACAGCGGCGAGCAGACGCAGAAAGCCGTTGCCGCCTATGTTGATATTGCGAAGCGTCACGGTCTTGACCCTGCGCAGATGGCGCTGGCCTTCGTGCGTCGTCAGCCGTTTGTTGCCAGCACCCTGCTGGGCGCGACAACGATGGAACAGTTGAAAACCAATATTGAGAGTTTCCACCTGAACCTGAGTAAAAAGGTGTTAGCGGAGATTGAAGCGGTGCATCAGGTATACACATACCCTGCACCCTAATAAAAGCAAAACGGCAACGCACGTTGCCGTTTTTAGGGTTTGCTCCCTCTCCCTGTGGGAGAGGGCATCAGGCCGCACTTATCAGCGGCGACGTTGCCAGATCCACAAACCCGCAATCGCCAGCGCAAACAGCCCGCCAAACCCGACGCCAATTCCCACCACCGGCACACCCACTTTTACCGCCAGCGAGTAGAGCCCCAGCATTAACAGCATTGCCAGGTTTTCACCCAGATTTTGTACCGCGATGGCATTCCCTGCCCCGACGGTCTGCTTGCCCCGCTCCTGCAGTAGCGCGTTCAGCGGCACCACGAAGAAGCCCCCCAGAATACCAATCAGGATGAGGAGGACATACGCGGGCAATAACGCATGCTGCAGCGAGAAAATCAGCACCACGACGCCAATCAGGATCCCTGCGGGCATGCAGCGTGCTACCGTCTCCAGCGTCACCAGCTTCGCCGCAGCACCAGCCCCGACCACAATGCCGATGGCCACCATCGCATTAAGATAGGTCGGCGTCGCGTTGTCAGTAATCCCCAGCGCCACAGGCACCCACAGCACCAGCAGGAAGCGCAGCGTGACGCCCGCGCCCCAGAACATACTCGTCCCCATCAAGGAGAAACGCGTTTCACCGTTACGCCACAGCACGCGACAGGCGGTAAAGAAGCTGCCGGTCATCGGTTTAAAGCGCCAGGATTGCCCCGGGCGAGCCGCCGGCAGTTTGGGAATAAACAGGTTCGCCACGACCGCGCCGCCATACACCACCGCGCATACGCCCAGTGCCGCCAGGACATGCCAGTCGGCCAGAACGCCGCCCGCGACCGAACCAAGCAGGATAGCGGCAATGGTTGACGACTCCATCAGGCCGTTGGCTTTTACCAGCTTGTCGCCCGTAGTCAGCTCTCCGAGAATGCCATACTTCGCCGGAGAGTAGGCGGCGGCACCAATGCCCACCAGCGTGTAGCCAATAAACGGATTGAAGCCAAAGCAAATGCTGGCGGCCCCCAGCAGCTTGAGGCCGTTGGCAAACATCATTACCCGGCCTTTGGGAAAACTGTCCGCCACCTGCCCGACGAACGGAGCAAAGATAATGTAAGCGCCCACAAACACCATCTGCAGGATCGGCTGACTCCAGTCGGGGTAAAACTCTGCTTTCAGCAGCGCCAGAGTGGCAAATAACAGCGCGTTATCACCGAACGCAGAGAGAAACTGCGCGGCGATGACGGCCATCATGCCTTTCGACCTGAGCGATGTGTTAGTGTGTACTGACTCACGCATTTTGCTGTTCCGCCTCTTCAACCATGCCTTTCAGGGTCACGAAATCGGGCTTACCGCTACCCAGCACCGGAAGCTGCTTGAGGTGGCGAATATCGCGCGGCACGGCCAGTTCAGGAATACCGTGTTCACGCGCATAGCTCAGTAACCTGTCGCGCTTAAGCTCAGCGTCGGTCGTAAACAGCACCAGCGCCTCGCCTTTGCTGGCATCGCTCTTCACCACGGTCGCATGCATCTTATCTGCGGACACTGCCGTCGCCAGCTGCTCAACCATTTCCAGAGAGACCATTTCACCGGCAATTTTGGCGAAGCGTTTCGCGCGTCCCTGAATCTGTACAAAGCCCTGTTCATCGAAACGGACGATATCACCGGTGTCGTACCAGCCGGTTTCAACCTCACCGTTGACGTTTTCCGCCGTCGGCGCTTCCAGCACGCCCGGATTTTCCACGCGCAGATAACCGTTCATCACGTTTGGCCCTTTGAGCTGCAGACGGCCACCGTCCGCAATGCCCGGTACCGCCAGCAGACGCGCATCCATTCCCGGCAGAATTCGGCCAACCGTGCCCGGTTTCGCCGCCATCGGTACGTTAATCGAGACCACGGGCGCACACTCGGTAACGCCATAACCTTCGAGAATGCGCAGGCCAAACTTGTCCTGCCAGATCTGACGCGTGCTATCCTGCAGTTTTTCCGCACCGGCCACCACATACCGCACGCGATAGAAATCATACGGATTTGCAAAACGCGCATAGTTGCCGAGGAAGGTTGAGGTCCCAAACAGGACGGTGCAGTTACGGTCATACACCAGCTCCGGCACAATCCGGTAATGCAGCGGGCTTGGATAGAGGAACACTTCTGCGCCGGTCAGCAGCGGCGTAAACAGCCCCACCGTCATGCCAAAGGAGTGGAACAGCGGCAGCGCCGACATAAAGCGGTCGTTCGCGGTAAAGTCGGCAATACTTTTGATCTGCTCAACGTTCGCCAGAATGCTCTTGTGGCTGTGGACGACGCCTTTCGGGTTACCCTCCGATCCTGAGGTGAAGAGGATAATGGCGTCATCTTCCGGCTGCTGTTTGACCTGCGCCAGACGCGGCATCAGCAGATGCGCAAAAATCCACAGCTTGTCGCCGGTGGTCACGTCTGCTTTCAGATCCTCCAGGAAGACCCAGCGCACCTGGGTGAGCTGCTCGGGAAGGTGCCAGAGCTTGCCTTTGTCGAGGAACTGACGGGAGGTAAAGACGGTATTGATCTGAGCTGCAGTAATGGCGCTGGTCAGCCCCTTCACGCCCGCCGTGTAGTTCATCATCGCCGGGATCCGGCCCCGGGAAACCGCCCCAAAAATCACCGCCGCGCTGATGCCCGCGTTAGGCAGCATCAGGCCAATCTTTTCGCCCTTTTTGCTGTACTTCTCCAGAATACGGCCCACAAACAGGGTCTTGGTCAGCAGTTTGCGATAGGTATCCGGGGTAAAGTTGATGTCTTCGATGCAGTTTTTCTTCGCGCCATAGCGGTACTGGGCGGAAAGCAGAGATTCGTACAGCGTTTCGCGCGGACGCACGGCCATGCGCGCTTCCATCATAATCTGGTGCAGCATTTCCCCGGCGATTTTACGGCGATCGCGGGCACGCGGCGCTTCCGGCATCGGTAACGACGTTGGCGGCAGAATATGCAGCGTGATTTTTGGGAACAGACGCTGCTTCACCAGCCCCTTCAGGCGGCTGAAATGGCTCAGCTCTGCGCCTTCAATGCGCAGCGGCACCACGGTCGCTTTTGACTTCGCCGCGACAAACCCCGCGCCGTCGTAGATTTTCATCAGCGAACCGGTTACTGAAATACGCCCTTCAGGGAAAATGACCACCGGACGCCCCTGCTCAACCAGACGCACCAGATGCTTAATCATCATCGGCTTTGTCGGGTCGAGCGGCACAAAATCAATCAGCGGCGTGAGCCAGCGCATGTACCACTGCTGGCTAATAGAGGTATAGACCGCAAATACCGGGCGCACGGGCAGAAACAGCGCCAGCAGGATGCCATCTATAAAGGAAACATGATTTGGTGTGATAAGAACGCGTTCGCCGCGAAGCGCCTGGGCATCGCCAGTGACGCGGATGCGAAAGAGAATGCGGAACAGTGTACGGAAGAACCCAAATAGCATCTCAACTCCCTTTGCCAGCCAGTGTGGAGGGTTGATAGTAAATGGTGGCAGATTACACGAGAAGTGATACGGGAGCGACAGCAAAAGTGGAGGCGAAAAAAAACCTGCGCATCCGCGCAGGTTGGTGCAAGAGATGAGTACGAAATCGTACTAAGAATTCTCACCAATCAATACCTCTGGGATCTCAACTGTATCAATCTCATTAACATCCTCGCCATCGGACAATCGCAACAGCCTGAGGCAAAGTGTAACCAAAGGTTCAGATTGACATTTTTCAGACATGACTGCGCGTGTAACGATTACACCGTCAGGGTTGTTCTGCGTCACGTTTGTGGAGAGCGGAAATCCGCTCCCCTTGAATGCGCGCCGCTTTTCCGCAACACTATTTGGTGTGTAAACGCTTACCCCCAATAAGAAGGTAATGAATGGCGACAATAAAGGATGTGGCCCGTCTGGCAGGTGTGTCGGTGGCAACCGTCTCCCGCGTGATTAATGACTCACCAAAAGCGAGTGACGCATCACGCCAGGCGGTACAAAACGCCATGGAATCCCTGAACTATCATCCCAATGCCAATGCCCGCGCGCTCGCCCAGCAGTCCACCGAAACCATCGGTCTGGTGGTGGGTGATGTTTCCGACCCTTTTTTCGGCGCGATGGTGAAAGCCGTTGAACAGGTCTCTTATCAGACGGGCAATTTTTTGCTGATCGGCAACGGCTATCATAATGAACAAAAAGAACGCCAGGCCATCGAGCAGCTGATCCGCCACCGCTGCGCGGCGCTGGTGGTTCACGCCAAAATGATCCCGGACGCCGAACTGATTCATCTGATGGAGCAGATCCCGGGCATGGTGATTATTAACCGCATTATTCCCGGATTTGAAAAACGCTGCGTCGCGCTCGATGACCGCTACGGCGCATGGCTTGCGACCCGTCATCTGATTCAACAGGGCCATACCCGAATTGGCTATCTCTGTTCCAACCACCCGATCTCTGATGCAGAAGACCGCCTGCAGGGCTACTACGACGCCCTGCGCGAAAACGGCCTGCCGTGTAACGATCGCCTGGTGGCCTACGGCGAACCGGATGAGAGCGGCGGTGAACAGGCCATGACCGAGCTGCTGGGTCGCGGACGGAATTTCACGGCGGTTGCCAGCTATAACGACTCGATGGCCGCAGGGGCAATGGGGGTGTTGAATGACAACGGGATTGAGGTACCGGCAGAAATTTCGCTGATTGGCTTCGATGACGTGCTGGTCTCTCGCTACGTGCGGCCGCGTCTTACCACCGTGCGCTACCCGATTATCACCATGGCAACGCAGGCCGCAGAGCTGGCGTTAGCGCTGGCTGAACAGCGTCAGCCACCGGAAATTACGCATCTGTTTAGCCCGACGCTGGTACGCCGTCACTCCGTTGCGTCACCTGCGGAAGCGCAGAGCGAATAACGGTAGAGGTGAACCCGCGTGTTCGGGTATTCGAGCCCATCACCGATATACTGCCAGCCGTAACGTTCGTAAAAGTCGCGGCAGGCAGACCACAGATGGAGTTCCTCATACCCGGACTGCGCGGCGTAAGCGATAACATGCCGCTGAAGTTCTCCTGCCAGCCCCTTGCCTCGCGCCGCGTCGTCAACGTAGAGCGCCGCCAGCCACGGAAAGAGATCCTGTCGGGTGATCAAATCGCAGCGCCAGAGTCCCACCGTACCAAGAAGCTTTTCGTCCTCAACGGCAATAAAAGTCAGCGGTAATGCTCCCGGCGTCTGGCTGTGCTCAACAACGCTGTGGAAAAACTCCCGAGAAAGCCCTTCGCCAAAGGCCTGCCAGAGCCAGTCAATGACCTGCTCCGCATAGTGCGGTGCCTGGTAAAGCGGGAGGATGGCTATCTTTTTCACGTTGCACCTGCGTTTTCTCATGTTTTTGCTGGCCTGTCGCCCCAGCTCGGTTCGGCGATTATTTTACCAGAGTCAGACTATTTCGTTTTACTTCAGGCAGGCCAGACGAATCGCGACCAAAAAGCGTGATCGTGGCGGAAGTTTTGCGCTTCCCGCATCGCTTATACGCCGTGAGGTCTGTGTTAAACTGCAAACCATTACGTGGAAGCAGGAATGTAGAATGGCAACAATGCTGGATGTCTCACTGCGTGCGGGCGTGTCGAAGGCTACCGTCTCGCGCGTGCTGAACGGCACGGGTCAGGTTAAAGAGAGTACGCGTCAGCAGGTGTTTGCTGCGATGGAAGAGCTGGGCTATCGCCCGAACTTTCTCGCGCGTTCACTGGCAAACCAGACCAGCAACAGCATTGGTCTGGTCGTCTCGACCTTCGACGGCTTTTACTTTGGTCGTCTTCTCCAGCAGGCGTCCCGGCAGACCGAAACTCACGGGAAACAGCTGATCGTCACCGACGGTCACGACGCGCCGGAACAGGAAGAACAGGCGGTGCAGATGCTGGCCGATCGCCAGTGCGATGCCATCGTGCTTTACACGCGCTACATGAGCGAAAAAGCGATCGTCAAACTGATGAACACCGTGAAAACGCCGCTGGTGGTCATTAATCGTGAAGTGAGCCAGGCGCCGGATCGCTGCGTGTTTTTCGAACAGCAGGATGCCGCGTTTAAGGCCGTGGATTACCTGATCGCCCAGGGCCATCGCGAGATCGCCTGTATCACCGTTCCGATCCACACCCCCACGGGTAAAGCGCGGTTGATGGGCTACCGTAAGGCGCTGGAAAAACACGGCATTCGCCTGGACGAGCGTCGGATAAAGTACGGCGATGCGGGAATGACGCGGGGATACGAACTGTGCAAGGAGCTGATTGCCGACAGTGTGCCGTTTAGCGCCCTGTTTGCCTGTAACGACGATATGGCGCTGGGAGCGTCCAAAGCGTTACACCAGGCGGGGCTTAAAATTCCGCAGGATATTTCACTGTTCGGCTTTGACGATGCCCCAAGCGCGAAATGGCTGGAGCCCGCGCTCTCATCGGTTTATCTGCCCATCGACAATATGATTGTCACCGCCATCGATCAGGCGATCCGGCTGGCAAGAAACCAGCCGGTCGATGCCATCCCGCCGTTTACCGGCACGCTGGTGTTACGCGACTCGGTCACAACGGGGCCGTACTTTCATCAGATAAGTTCTAAAGCCAGCAGTTCCTGAATGGTCTGACGACGACGGATAAGCCGTGCTTTACCGTTATCAAACAGCACTTCCGGCAGCAGCGGACGGCTGTTGTAGTTGGATGACATAGATGCCCCGTAGGCACCGGTATCATGCAGCACAAGATAATCACCCGGTTTGACCTCTGGCAGCGCGCGGGTTTCCACTTTGCCGCCTTCCTGCTGGGTAAACACGTCGCCCGATTCGCACAGCGGCCCCGCAACGACCGTCTCAATCCGCGGCGCCTGCGTTAAGTCACGGCCATCTGCGGCCAGGGCGGTAATGTGGTGATAGCTGCCGTACATGGACGGACGCATCAGATCGTTAAAGCCTGCATCAATCAGGACGAAGTGGCGAGACCCCATCTCTTTCACGCTGCGCACCTGCGAAACCAGCACGCCGGCTTCCGCCACCAGGAAACGACCCGGCTCAATTTCCAGCTTCACCGCATGGCCCAGATGCGCGGCAATTTGGTCACGCGCGGCGCTCCACAGACCGTAATAGTGATCGGTATCGATCGCCTCTTCGCCTTCGCGATAAGGAATGGAGAGACCGCCGCCGGCAGAGATCGCCTCAAGATCCTGACCGAAGTCGACAACCTGGCGCACCATCGCACCGCACACCTGCTCCAGGTGGCCGTAATCGACGCCAGAGCCAATGTGCATATGAATCCCGACCAGCTTCAGGCCGTAGCGCTGTAATACCTCCAGCGCGGCAGGCATATCGGCATACCAGATCCCGTGCTTGCTGTTTTCGCCGCCGGTATTGGTTTTTTGGCTGTGACCATGACCAAAGCCCGGGTTCACGCGCAGCCAGACGCGATGGCCGGGAGAAACCTGACCCAACTGCTCCAGCATATCCACAGAGCCGGCATTCACCGGGATCTGCAGTTCGTGGACGCGCGCAAGCGTCGCATCGTCGATAACGTCTGCGGTAAAGACAATCGCGTCGCCGTCGGCTTTCGGATCGTATCCGGCCGCCAGCGCGCGCTCGATTTCGCCGAGTGAAACAGAGTCAACCTTCACGCCCTGCTCGCGCATCAGGCGCAGAATATGAATATTGGAGCAGGCCTTCTGGGCAAAACGCACCACGTCAAACTGATGCAGGGCGGCGATCTTCTCGCGAACGATCTGCGCGTCGTAGACCCACACCGGGCAGCCAAACTCGGCAGGCAGGCGCAGCAGGTTGTCGGCGTTCAAATCGGTATCAGTCTGGTTCAGCGGGCGTGGCATGGTCTTCTCCGGGTAAATGCGTTTAGATGATTACGCCACAGCGCAAAGAGAATAAAAAATATCGTTTTATCGCGAGTCTATGCAAAAATGATATGGACAGTCCTCTGCTTTCAGGTGCCCTATGCCCGCCGTCAATTTACGCCATATTGAGATTTTTCACGCCGTGATGACCACCGGCAATCTCACCGAAGCCGCACAAATGCTGCATACCTCGCAGCCTACGGTAAGCCGCGAGCTGGCCCGCTTCGAGAAAGTGCTGGGGCTGAAGCTGTTCGAACGTACCCGAGGCAGGCTTCACCCGACGGTTCAGGGGTTACGCCTGTTCGAGGAAGTACAGCGCTCCTGGTACGGACTGGACAGAATAGTGAGTGCTGCGGAAAGCCTGCGCGAGTTTCGCCAGGGCGAGCTGTCGATCGTCTGCCTGCCCGTCTTCTCGCAATCCTTTCTGCCGATGCTGCTGCAGCCCTTTCTGGCCCGATACCCGGAGGTTAGCCTCACCATCGTGCCTCAGGAATCACCTCTGCTTGAAGAGTGGCTTTCGGCCCAGCGCCATGATCTAGGCCTAACCGAAACGCTCTCCACGCCAGCGGGCACGACGCGCACGGAGTTGATCTCGTTAGATGAAGTGTGTGTTTTGCCCGCCGGGCATCGGCTTGCCGGTAAGGCGGTGCTCACACCAGAGGATTTCCACGGGGAAAACTACATTAGCCTGTCGCAGACCGACAGTTACAGACAGCTGCTGGATACCCTGTTTGCCGAGCATCAGGTCAAACGGAGATTGGTGGTGGAAACGCACAGCGCGGCTTCGATTTGCTCGATGGTGCGTGCTGGCGTCGGCGTCGCGGTGGTGAATCCACTCACGGCGCTGGACTATGCCGGAAGCGGGATTGTCATCCGCCGCTTTAGCGTGTCCGTCCCGTTCACCGTGAGCCTGATCCGCCCGCAGCACCGTCCGGCCTCCGCGCTGGTGGACGCTTTCACCGAACACTTAAAGGAACACGCACGTCAGGTGGCGCTTCGCTTACCTGACCTGCAAAATCCGTTATGACAGCATAAATTCCACGGCATCCGCGGCATGGATGGCGGTGGTATCAAATACCGGGACGGGGCTTTGCTCGACGGGGACCAGCAAACCGATCTCGGTGCAGCCGAATATCACCCCTTCGGCCCCCTGCTGCGCGAGTTTATCGATGATGCTGACGTAATACGCGCGGGAAGATTCGCTGAAGGTCCCGAGGCAGAGCTCGTCAAAGATAATCTGGTTGATGCGCGCCCGATCTTCTTCATCCGGGATCAGGCTCTCGATCCCAAATTCACTGTGCAAACGCCCGCGATAAAAATCCTGTTCCATGGTGTAGCGTGTACCCAAAAGCGCTACGCGGCGCATCCCGGATGCCGCAATCGCACGACCGGTCGCGTCCGCGATATGCAGAAACGGCAGCGAGCAGCGGTCCTCAATATGCGACGCCACTTTGTGCATGGTATTGGTACAGAGCACTATACCCTCGGCACCGGCACGCTCCAGTCCCAGTGCCGCCCGGGCCAGGATCTCCCCAGCTTTATCCCACTCACCGCTCGACTGACAGGCCTCGATTTCATGGAAATCAACGCTGTGCAACAGCAGACTTGCGGAGTGCAGACCACCCAGACGCTGCTTTACCCCTTCATTAATCAGGCGGTAATAAGGGATTGTCGATTCCCAGCTCATTCCACCTAACAGGCCGATCGTTTTCATCATCCCTCCTTATCTTTGTTTCTTTTTTAACACAACCGATGCACATAAAAAAAGGCGCTGTATTCAGCGCCTTTTTAAACTGCTGCGTTTATTCCGTCACCGGCTCGGGGAGTGGATTACGGGTGAGCATCGCCTCGCGAAGTAAAACGCTACCGCAGGCAAACAGGCCCCCCAGGAGCGCCGCCAGAATGACAATCAGGGCCTTGCCCGGACCATCCTTTTTCACCGGCATGGAAGGTGTGAGCTGGTACCGGAATGGCTCAAGTTTAACATCAGCAAAGGAGAGCTTTTTAAGCTGCGCCAGATAGTATTCCCGGTTCTGGAAATCTGCATTCAGCTCGGTCACGTCCTTAAGATTTTTTTCAATCTGCAGCTTTTGCGCGATACCGTCAGCGCCGAGCGCAACGGAGTAATCCGGATCATCTTTTACCGCCTGCCCGTTGCTGTAAACCGGTTTCTTAATGCCGGCCGCATTTGCCACTTCCAGCGAATAATTGAGTCGCTGCAGGTTGGTATTGTGAATAGTGGTCAGACGGACGCGATCCAGTTCCAGCTGCTGCTCAACGACGTTCTTTTTCAGGGCGATCTGGTTGCGGATATTCTGTACCGTCTCTTTTTCGACGATAGCCGCGATATAATCGATGTATCCCTCCAGAACGTTTTGCGCATCGCCTGCTGTCGGTGCAGTGAAGCTTAATGTCCAGGAGACATAGGGGATTTTATCCGCGTCTTTTCCCTGAGCGTTATTCACCGCTATCATTCTGTCTGAGATGTTGACTATCGCCCGATGCAGCTCAAGCGGATCCACCTCCGTGTCTTTAAGCTGCGACATCACGTAAGAAGAGGATTTCAGATACTCTTCAAGCAAAGACTGCGACTGAAACTTTTTAATGAACAGGTCAAAGACTTCCGGACGGGTAATCTTCACGTCCACATCAAGCACCTGTAGCGCCACCATCATCTGGCGCAGCGGGTTCCACTGCGACAGTTCTGCCGGGGTGATCACCGCTTTGCTGGTCCACTTCTGCGGCAGTAAAAATGAAATGGCCAACCCCGCCAGTGCAAAAGCAAGCGTAACGGCGACGATGCGCTTTTTCGCTGCCACTAAAACAGCGAATAAACCGAAAAGATCTATTTCTTTAGCGTGTTCAGTTCGGGAGGTATAACGGGAAAAATCAATATCTGTGTTTTTTTTGAAATCCATTTCTGACATAGGAATTCTTCTTTCTCATGATGCAATGCATCTTTGTTCATTGATCTTGGTGGCCCAATAATACAATAGATTAAGAAAAATCCTAATTGCAAATCTCTTTATCTGACTACACCCTGCCAAAGTTGGTAGAGAGTTTCGTCACGTTATTATTGTGATTCATCTCTTTGTCCACCTCTGGCATAGGTTATAACGTGTAAACAGACAATACGATCACACGCCGATATTTCGCAGCTTCTCTCCGGCCATCAGCTTGCGCTCGATGTGTTCCAGCGTCACGCCTTTGGTTTCGGGGATCAGCCAGAACGTGACGCCAATAAACGCCACGTTCAGCACCGTATAGAGCCAGAACGTACCGGCAGCGCAATGCGATCAAGCAGTGTCAGGAAGGTCGCGCCGATAATCATATTCGACACCCAGTTCGTGGTGGTCGAACAGGTAATACCGAAATCGCGGCATTTCAGCGGCTGAATTTCAGAGCACAGGATCCACACCACGGCGCGGCGCTCATCGCATAACCGGCAATACACATCATCGTCATGCCAACAGAGAGCCAGGACAAGCCACTGGAAGCCGTACCGTTATCAAACTGCATCAGGCAATAGCCCAGCACCAGAGTGCCTAACGCCATCACGCTGAAACCAATTTTCAGAGCCGGTTTACGCCCTGCTTTATCTACCGTAAACACCGCAATAAAGGTGGCGAACATAAAGGTCAGCCCTACGACCAGAGTCGCAATCATCTGTTGTTCTGTGGTCGTAAAGCCCGCCATTTTGAAGATACGCGGCGCGTAGTACATGATGATGTTCATACCGGTAAACTGCTGCATCGCCTGCAGCAGCATGCCGAGGAAGACCGCCCGGCGCACGTTGCGGTTGATCTTAAACAGCGCCCAGCCCCCCTGCTTGAGCTTCAGGCTTTCGCGGATCTCATTCAACTCTTCGCGGGCTTTTTCTGATGTGTCGCGCAGCATGCGCAGCACCTCTTCTGCCTCCACGTGGCGCCCTTTCTGCGCCAGCCAGCGCGGGCTGTTCGGCAGAAAAATGACCAGGACGATCAGCACCAGCGCCGGTAAGGCCAGCACGCCCAGCATCGCGCGCCAGTTGCCGCTGTAGCTGAAGTAGGTGTCAGACAGAAACGCCAGCACAATACCCAGAGTGACCATCAGCTGATACATGCTGATCATCTTGCCGCGCACGTTTTCGCTTGCCATTTCGGAGAGATAAAGCGGTGCCGTGTAGGAGGCAATCCCCACCGCCACGCCCAGCAGCACGCGGGAGAGCAGCAGGATTTCAACGTTGGCGGCAAACGCCGAGCCGATCGAACCCGCGACGAACAGGATCGCCCCAACCATCAGGCTGTATTTGCGCCCCAGGCGGAACGAAAGCCAGCCGTTGAACAGCGCCCCGATGGCCGCGCCAAGCATCATGCTGCTCACCACCCACTCCTGCAGGCGACTGCTGAGGGTAAAGTGATCGGTAATAAACGGTAATGCGCCGGCAATGACGCCGATATCCAGTCCAAATAACAGACCCGCCACGGCGGCGGCTATGGAGACAAACTGGTTCATGCGGCGAGTATCGCGCAGCGCAGCGGGCATTAGGGTAGAGTCATTTATAGATGTCATATTTTTCCTGCCTCAACAGCAAATTCGTTAACTGAAATTACGAGAAAGCGAGGAAAAGTGTCAGGCCGGAAATCGCGAAGTTATGGATTATTCCGCTACGGCATACGGTTCTGTGATGGACATTACAATTTCAACTCACGGCGAATAATCACGTATTTTTACTAATCAGTTAATATCTAAGAAATAAAAGTGTGATTGCCGTCATTGGTGATTTTTTAGTATGGATTTTTCATCTTTTGCAATATGGACTAAGCCAATTATTGCGAAAAAAAACCTCCGCCCATGGGCAGAGGTTCTTAATGCAGGGGAAATTAACGCGCCAGCCAGCCGCCGTCTACAGCCACGGTGTAACCGTTGATGTAATCCGATGCGGAGGAGGCCAGAAATACCACTGGCCCCATCAGATCGCCCGGCAGACCCCAGCGTCCCGCCGGAATGCGGTCGAGGATTTCCGCGCTACGCTGCTCGTCTGCGCGCAGCTGCTGGGTGTTGTTGGTCGCCATGTAACCCGGCGCAATCGCATTCACGTTGATGTTGTGTTTCGCCCACTCGTTTGCCAGCAGGCGGGTCACGCCCATCACGGCGCTTTTGGACGCAGTGTAAGACGGCACGCGGATACCGCCCTGGAACGAGAGCATGGAGGCAATATTCACGATCTTGCCGCCGTTCCCCTGCGCGATAAAGTGCTTTGCCGCCGCCTGGGACATGAAAAATACGCTCTTGATGTTCAAATCCATCACGTCGTCCCAGTCGCGCTCGCTGAAGTTGATCGCATCTTCACGGCGAATCAGCCCGGCGTTGTTGACCAGAATGTCGATATGACCGAATTCCGCCACCGCACGATCCAGCAGTTCAGGAATGGCATCGATTTTACGCAGGTCGGCGGTCAGGCTCAGGAAACGGCGACCCAGCGCCGTCACGCGTTCGATGGTTTCCGTCGGCTCAACGATATTAATCCCGACGATATCGCAGCCCGCTTCTGCCAGGCCTAACGCCATCCCCTGACCCAGCCCGGTATCACATCCGGAAACCACCGCCACTTTCCCCTGCAGAGAGAATGCATCCAGAATCATGTTTATTCCTTACTCTTTCAGAGCCTGTCACTCACAGGCAGGTTTATGCTTCACCGCCCGCGACTAGCGCAGATCGCTGACCGCAACATGGTCCATATCATCGAAGACCTGGTTTTCGCCCACCATTCCCCAGATAAAGGTGTAGGCTTTCGTCCCTACGCCGGAGTGAATAGACCAGCTCGGTGAAATCACCGCCTGCTCGTTGTGCATCACGATATGGCGCGTTTCCTGCGGCTGTCCCATCATGTGGAAGACGCAGGCGTCCTCATCCATATTGAAGTAGAAGTAGACTTCCATACGGCGCTCGTGGGTATGGCACGGCATGGTGTTCCACAGGTTGCCCGGCGCCAGCTCGGTCAATCCCATGCTGAGCTGGCAGGTCTCCAGCACGTCCGGCACGAAGTATTTATTGATGGTGCGGCGGTTGCTGGTGAGGTTGTCGCCCAGGGTCACGGGGGCGACGTCTGCCGTGGTCACTTTTTTGGTTGGGTAGGTGCAGTGCGCCGGCGCGCAGTTGTAGTAAAACTTCGCAGGCTTGCTGGCGTCGATGCTGGCAAAGACCACGTCTTTCGCCCCTTTCCCCACGTACAGCGCCTCGCGATGGCCAATCTCATAGCACTGTCCGCCTACGGTGATGGTACCCGGCCCACCGATGTTAATTACCCCCAGCTCGCGACGCTCAAGGAAATAGCTCACGCCCAGCTGTTTACCGACCTCACCGCCCACGGAGACGGTTTTCATGACGGGCATAATTCCACCCACAATAATGCGGTCGATATGGCTGTAGACCATGGTGTATCTGTCGGCCTCGAATACCTGCTCGACTAAAAATGCCTTGCGCAGCCCCTGAGTATCCAGCGTTTTGGCGTGCGCGCTGTGGATGCTTTCTCTGACGTCCACGATTACCTCCAGATGTGGTCATGCCCGAAGGCGGGATTGAAAACGAAACAGCGTTCCGTTTTTCATAATGAGCACATACTATCGGCATAAAGTGGGCTTTTCAATTACATTTAAAACAACGTTTCATTTTTATTTTTGTTTATCACGGAAATGACGCTCGGATCACGCTAAAACCGTCGTGAGACAAAGAGGACGAAAAAAAACCTCCCGGAGGAGGTCTTTTCAATGAGGAAATATTAGCGTTCAATGGCCAGAGCCACCCCTTGCCCGCCGCCTATACAGAGCGTGGCAATCCCTTTGCGGGCATTGCGCTTCTTCATTTCGTGGACCAGCGAAACCAGGATCCGGCAACCGGACGCCCCGATCGGGTGCCCCAGCGCGATCGCCCCACCGTTCACGTTGACCCGAAGCGGATCCCACTCCAGCATTTTTCCGACGGAAATTGCCTGCGCGGCATAAGCTTCGTTCACTTCGATCAGATCCACATCAGAAAGCTGCCACCCCGCGCGCTCAAGACAGCGACGGGTCGCGTAAACCGGCGCGATCCCCATTAACGCAGGATCAACCCCTACGCTTGCGAATGCCTTAATGCGGGCTAATACGGGAAGATCGAGCTCAAGGGCTTTGCTTTCGCTCATCATCATGACGGCGGCAGCGCCGTCGTTAATGGAAGAGGCATTTCCAGCCGTCACCGAGCCCTGCATCTCAAACGCAGGATTCAGCCTCGCCAGCCCTTCAGCGCTGGCGTCGGTGCGCGGCTGCTCATCGGTATCCACAACCATAACTTCGCCGTTCTGCCGCAGCGCGCTGACCGGGACAATTTCGTCGCGAAAACGGCCGGAATCGATCGCCGCGCGCGCTTTTTGCTGCGAGCTTAGCGCATAGGCATCCTGCACCTCACGGCTGATGCCGTACTCGCGCGCCAGGTTTTCCGCCGTCACGCCCATATGATAATCGTTGAAGGCATCCCACAGCCCGTCATGCACCAGGCTGTCGAGCAGCTGGCTGTTGCCCAGCTGTGCGCCGGTACGGCTGTCGGTCAACACGTGCGGCGCGCGGCTCATGTTCTCCTGCCCGCCCGCAATGATCACGTCCGCCTCGCCACACTGAATGGCCTGCGTCGCGAGATGCAGCGCTTTTAATCCTGAACCACAGACGTCGTTAATGGTGATGGCGGAGACGGTATTGGGCAGCCCGCCCTTCAGCGCCGCCTGACGCGCAGGGTTTTGCCCGGCACCGGCCGTGAGGACCTGTCCCAGAATCACCTCATCAACTTCATGTGCTGCGATCCCGCTACGTTCCACCAGCGCTTTCACCACCACGCTTCCCAGGTCAACCGCCGAGTGACGCGCAAGCGCTCCCTGAAAACAGCCGATAGCTGTACGCAACGCACCCACTATTACGACATCTTTCATCACGACCTCTGTGTTAAATGACATGACGATAGTAGAGGATTGTTACTGGCAATTATCTTAATTGTTTAAAAATAGTGAGTTTAATCACAAGGATCAGCGTGCATCCTGCAGATACTGCCGCAGCCAGCTTCCGGCAACGCCGGGAGGGGATCGTTTATTCCACAGCAGATCGATACCGATCTCCCGCGGCCAGCCGGGAACATTAAGCTGTACCAGGGATTTCGCGGCGGCAAATTCATCCACCAGCGCGCACGGCAAGACGCACCAGCCAAAACCCTGTACCGCCATACTCAAGAGTAACAGGTAATTCGGGGCTGACCAGACGGGCCCGCGCGCGATCTCCGCCTCGCGCTCAAGATAGGTGCTCAGCCGCAGCTCTCGCCAGCCGTGCAGCTCGTCACGCTGAACGTCATGCTGCCCGGCCAGCGGATGCGTGGTCGCGACATAGATCGCCATGCGGGTCTGCATCGGCAGCCGGATGGCGCCGATATCCGTAGGATAACCGTCTCGCGCCTCGGTGAGGCCAACCTGCGCACGCTCCTTTTGCAGGAGATCGATCACGTCCTCCTCCTCGCCAATCAGACATTCGAATTCAGTATGGGGAAAACGCGCGTCAAACTGTTTCATCATCTCTTCCAGCACGTCCGGGTTGAGGGTATCGGAAAGGACAAACGTCAGACGCGCCTCCGTTTGCGCCGTTAGCGACACCGCCAGCTCATCCAGCCGCGTGCTGGCGGCGAGAATAGCCTGCACGTAGCCCAGCACCTGTTCCCCCTGGGCCGTTAACACCGGCTGGCGCGCCGAGCGGTCAAACAGCTCGAAGCCCAGATCGGCTTCAAGATTGGCAATGGACGTGCTGATCGTCGACTGGCTTTTACGCAGCCGGCGTGCGGCCGCAGAGAAAGAGCCAGCCGCAACGGTCTCGACAAACGCGGTAAGGGCTTCGGGTGAATAGCGCATAACCTATCTACTTTAGCGATGGATACTATCTTTAATATATCAGCTTTAGCGATGAAAATAGGCCACATCACCGCCCATACCGGCGAATTAATGAGGTCTATAGCTATGCAACATCAGGATGCACTCCAACGTAAACTGCCGGAGCGGATCTTTCATGCTGTCTGTTTTGAAGGGATTGCAACGGCGATCCTCGCCCCTACGGCGGCGTGGCTCATGCAGCGTTCCGTGGTGGAAATGGGCGGGTTGACCATTGTTCTGGCGACCACCGCCATGCTGTGGAACATTATTTATAACTTCGGCTTTGACCGTTTCTGGCCCGTTCAGCGCGTCAAACGTACGGCAAAAGTGCGTGCGCTGCATGCGCTGGGGTTCGAATGCGGGTTTATTGTGATTGGCGTGTCGATTGTCGCCGCCGTGCTGGGCGTCACCCTGCTGCAGGCATTCACACTGAAAATAGGTTTCTTCCTGTTCTTCCTGCCGTACACCATGTTCTATAACTGGGCGTACGATTGCCTTCGCGAGAAATTTCTTAAGCGCCGCCAGCAACGACGCGCCCTGGCAGGCTAAACGCCTTCTGGCCGGACGCCCGTTCCGGCCAAACGCCTTCGAAGCAACTGCGCTCTCCGTGCATAACTATGGTAAATTGCACTCCATTCCGATGGTTTGATAGTTGATACGTTGCTCTAATGTCGAAAATTTGGTCAAAAGATGAGACTCTCTGGAGTTTCGCTCTCTACGGCACGGCCGTGGGCGCAGGAACGCTCTTCCTGCCCATTCAGCTGGGCTCCGCAGGCGCAATCGTCCTGTTTATTACTGCCCTCGTGGCCTATCCCTTAACCTACTGGCCGCACAAAGCGCTGGCGCAATTTATCCTGTCTTCGAAAACGAAAGGCAACGAAGGGATCACCGGCGCCGTTTCGCACTATTACGGCAGGAAGATCGGCAACCTGATTACCACGCTCTACTTCATCGCCTTCTTTGTGGTGGTACAGATTTATGCGGTGGCCATCACCAACTCGTTAACCGAGCAGCTGGCAAAACACCTGACGGTGGATACCACCGTTCGCGTACTGGTTAGCCTGGGCGTGGTGCTGGTCCTGAATCTGATCTTCCTGATGGGACGGCATATCACGATAAAAGTGATGGGCTTCCTGGTATTTCCGCTGATTGCCTATTTCCTGTTTGTCTCGCTCTACCTGATCGGCAGCTGGCAACCCTCGCTGCTGACCAGCCAGATGGCCGTCGATCGCCACACGCTGCACCAGGTCTGGATTTCGATTCCGGTGATGGTGTTTGCGTTCAGCCATACCTCGATTATCTCCACGTTTGCCGTTGACCGTCGCGAGAAGTTTGCCGACGGCGCCATGGATAAATGCAAGAAAATCATGAAGGTGGCGTACCTGATTATCTGCCTGAGCGTGCTGTTCTTTGTCTTCAGCTGCCTGCTCTCTATTCCGCCGTCGTATATTGTGGCCGCCAAAGAGGAAGGGGTGACGATCCTGTCTGCGCTGTCGATGATGCCCTCTTCACCGGCGTGGCTGGGGATTTCCGGGATTGTCGTGGCGATAATTGCGATGTCGAAATCGTTCCTCGGCACCTATTTTGGGGTGATTGAAGGGGCGACGGAGATCGTGAAGTCGTCGCTGAATCAGGTGGGGGTGAAAAAGAGCCGCGCCTTTAACCGCGCGATTTCCATTATGGGGGTGTCGTTAATCACCTTTGCCGTGTGCTGCATTAACCCGAACGCCATTTCGATGATTTACGCCATCAGCGGCCCGCTTATCGCCATGATCCTGTTTATCATGCCGACGCTGTCGACGTATCTGATCCCCTCCCTGAAACAGTACCGTTCCATTGGCAACCTGCTGACGCTGATCGTCGGGGTGCTGTGCGTGTCGGTGATGTTTGTCGGCTAACTCCCCTTTCGTGCCCGGCGCTCTGCCGGGTGCAACTTTCTCGATCTGGTTCGCATCTTGCCTTTCCGAAGACCCTACAATGATTGACTATATATTACCTTTAGGGTAATTTTTACCCTATATATGACTATAAATTGTAGTCATCAGACACACTATCTAAGGGGGTTAATATGACAAAAGCATATGACGAGTTTGACGGCTTTTAAGCTGAACTAACCTCTATGAGGCGGGGATTTTAGCCCCGCCTTTTTCATGGATGAAAGACATGACATTAGACTCAAATACCCTTCAACTCATCAGCAACGTTCTTGTTTTTATCGGCGTAGTGGTTGCCGTTGGCACTATCATATATAACGTCCAAACGGCGAAGAAAACACAGACTGCAAATTTTCTCTTTGAAAGCCGACAGGATCGCCAATACATAGAATCTTTGCATGTTCTAAAAAAAGTACATCGCTCGGGTAAATCATTTCGCTCTTATGTATTTCCGCCAGAGGGACACATCATCACCGATGATGAGATGGAAGAACGCCGAGAATTTCAATACATACTCAATTTCTATGAACGCGTTGCAGTCAGCATCCGTGAAGGCATCTACAACGAACGAATGATCAAACGAACATCTTTCACAACCGTGATTGAAACGTATGACATTGCCGAGCCGTTAATCAAAGCCATCAGGGAGCACATCAATTCGGACACCACTTATCAAGAGTTTGAGTGGCTGGTAAAACGCTGGAAAGCCAGTCCGTTAAAGAAAAATAAATAGAAAGCTGCCTGCAATGGCAGCTTTCTAAACGTTCCTGATGAACGGAACCTTCTCACCATAGAAATTTACGCCCGAATATCGTCATATTCCCGCGTTTTATCAAACTCATGTTTCGCAAACGGACACAGCGGAATAATTTTGCGGTTCTCACCGCGCATCTTCTCCACCACTTTCGCCACCAGCTGTTTACCGACCCCCTGCCCCTTCAGGCTCTCATCCACATCGGTATGCTCGATAATGCTCAGGTGCTCGCCGGTCGGCACGAAGACAATCTCCGCGACCTGGTTGCCGTTCGCATCATTCACGTAAAACTTGTTATGGCCTTCCAGAATATCCATGGTTCCTCGCTTATTTTTGGCGATACTTCAGCGCACCGCTCGGGCAGGTATCAATTACGCGTACAACCGTTTCAACGTCCACTTCATCGGGAATAATCCACGGTTTACGTTTCAGATTAAACAGCTTTGCGCTGCCACGCACGCAGTTGCCGGAGTGTTTGCAGATGCCGGTGTTGAAGTAAACGTCAATTTTCTCGCCGGTATAGGCCCGGTAACCCGCATCCAGTAGCTCTTTATCCATGACATTGCCTCTGTAATTATTATCGTGCTGAATGAAGCATAGCCTTACGGGATCCTGATGGCTATATACCCGTCATATTTCAAGCTGCAGGTGCGTTGGCTGCACTTACTCACCCCAGTCACGTACTTATGTACGCTCCCGGGGATTCGTTCCCTTGCCGCCTTCCCGCAACTCGAATTATTTAGGCTATAACGCCGAAAACGAAAAGCCAGGTCACAACTCTTTTAATGCCAGATTGCGTCCGCTATGGGCCCATGTCAGGCTCGGCAAATGTCACTTTTACATAACTTTTGCAGGTTGAATGAAACGCAGACTCTCTTTTCAGGTAAAGCTGTTTTTAGCGCTGGTGTGCTTCTCCTGCCTGCTGTTAGTTCTGCTGGGAACGATCCTGTTTCATTTTATTGACCGGCAACTTCATCACGATCTCGGCCAGCGCGCCCGGGTGCAGGCCAGCCAGATTGCGCTGATGCCGGGTCTGTCGGCCATGGTCGCGGCCAGAGATATCCCCGGCATCGCCCGGTTAATTCAGCCGCTGCGCGCCGAAAGCGATGCCAGCTACATTGTGATTGGCGATACCGAGGAACAGCACCTTTATCATTCGGAATCTCCGGAGCGGATTAATTTACCGATGATCGGCGGGGATAATGCGGAGGTGTTAAAGGGCAAAACCATTATTTCCGTGCGCCAGGGCGGGATTGGGGTTTCACTGCGCAGCAAAGCGCCGATCTTTAACGCGCAGCACCAGGTGATTGGTATTGTCTCGGTCGGCTATCTGACCTCCTATATTGCCAATATTAATGCCCGCATTCTCTGGCAGTCCGGGCTGTACGGCGCGGCTCTTCTGCTGCTGCTGTTTATGTTCTCCTGGCTGTTTACCCGCAATCTCAAAAAACAGATGTTCCGACTGGAGCCGAAAGATATCGCTCAGCTGGTTTTGCAGCAGCGCGCGCTATTAGAAGCCATGTACGAGGGGGTATTTGCCGTCAATGAAGAGAAACAGCTGATTTTAATTAACCGCGCCGCACGAGAAATGCTGGATATTCGGCAAAGTGAGAAAGAGCTTATCGGCAAACCGCTGGAAGACGTTCTGCAGACGTCGCCGGGCTTTTTATCCCAGCGCTACGCCTCGGTGAGCGCTGGCAGCCACGACCAGATTGCCGTGCTGAACCAGCGCGAGGTGATCGTCAACCGGGTGGCGATTGAGGTTGAACCCGGCGTTGAAAGCGGCTGGGTCTACAGCTTTCGCGACAAAAACGACATTAACACGCTCAGCAGCCAGCTCAGTCAGATCAAGCGCTATGCGGATAACCTGCGCATTATGCGCCACGAGCAGCTGAACTGGACCGCCACGCTGGTGGGCTTGCTGCAGATGAAACACTATGACGAAGCGATCCGTTACATCCAGGTGCAGTCCGAAGGCGCGCAGCGGGTGCTGGACTTTGTCTCCGCCCGTTTTTCCTCTCCCGCACTGTGTGGGCTGCTGCTCGGAAAATACGTCAGCGCGCGCGAAAAAGGCATCGAGCTGCTGTTTGATCCCGCCTGCCAGCTCACCCGCATGCCCGCCACGCTCAACGAAACGGAGCTGATGTCCATTATTGGTAACCTGCTGGATAACGCGGTGGACGCGACCCTTAAGTCTCCGGTCCCTGCGCCGGTGGAACTCTACATTTCTGACCGTAACCAGGAGCTGCTGATCGAGGTGGCCGACCGGGGCTGCGGGGTGGATGATGCGATGAAGCCGCATATTTTCCGCCAGGGATTCAGCAGCAAACCGGAACGTGAAAACGACATTGTGGGCACCGAGCACGGTATTGGCCTGTTTCTGGTGGCAGGATATATCGACAAGGCTGGCGGCAGTATTGAGATTGCCGACAACACGCCACAAGGGACTATTTTTTCTGTGTTTATTCCGAATGGGCTAAAGCATGACCCGAGCACTTGATGTTGTGATCGTTGAGGATGAGCCGCACCTGGCGGAGCTGCATCGCGAGTATATCGAGCAGCATTTTCACTTGCGCGTGGTGGGCATCGCCGCGTCGATTGATCAGGCATGCAGCCTGATTCGTCAGCATCAGCCGCGGCTTATCCTGCTGGACAACTATCTCCCGGACGGTAAAGGCGTGGAGCTCATCGATAACCCGCTGCTGAAAAGCTATGAGTGCTCGGTTATCTTCATCACCGCCGCGAGCGATATGCAGACCTGTAGCCACGCCATGCGCAGCGGCGCGTTTGACTACCTCATCAAGCCCGTCTTTTTCCAGCGCCTGCACGCCTCGCTGGAGCGGTTTATGCGCTTCATCCACACCGTGCAGCAGGTGAAGGTGGTCGACCAGCACGCGCTGGATCGCCTGTTTCATCTGCCTGCCGCGGAAGCCTCCGTTACGCCGTCGACGAAGGGCATTGAACCCCAGACGCTGGAACGCATTAAACGCCTGTTCGCCGAGCATCCTGACAGTGCGATGTCGGTTGAGGAGGTGGTGGAAAACGTGGGGATCAGCAAAACCACGGGACGACGCTACCTTGAATACTGCGTGGAGAGCGGGTTAATCAGCATCGAAATGCTGTACGGCAACATTGGTCATCCTCGCCGGTTATACCGCAAAGCCCCCGATAAACCGTAATCCAGAACCGTTCACAGGCTAACGTTCGCGGATTTTATGGTGTTAATTGCTGAAACGACGGCGACAATCACACTTCGGAATCATTGCCCACGCCTCCCTATTGCCGGAGGCGCGCTTTACGCTATGTTGACAATTAGTTCCTCAAATGTAACTAAAAGGTTAACTATAATGTCGAACACGTTCCGAATTTCTCTGTTTACCGCTACCGTACTGTTCTCTGCTTCTACACTGTCCGCCCTGCCGCAGGGGTATCCTGCTGAGTATCAAAAAGTGGTGGATGCCGCCACGAAAGAGGGCAAGGTTGTCATCTATTCCACCACCGATATTAAAGCTGCCGGACCGCTGATCCAGGGCTTCGAAAAAACCTACCCGGGCATTAAAGTCGAATACAACGACATGAACAGCACCGAGCTGTACAACCGTTTCATCAGCGAACAGGCTTCCGGCGGCGTGAGCGGCGACGTGGTCTGGAGTTCCTCGATGGACACCGGCCTGAAGCTCGCCACCGACTACGCCATGGAATACAAATCTCCGGAGCAAAGCCAGCTGCCGAAATGGGCGGTCTGGAAAGATAAGGCCTACGGCACCACCTACGAGCCAGTGGTCTTTATCTACAACAAGCGCCTGATCCCGGCCGGTGACGTGCCGGATTCTCACGCCGCGCTGGCGAAGCTGATTGCCAGCCAGACGGACAAATTCAAGGGCAAAGTCACCACCTACGACATCGAAAAATCGGGTCTGGGCTTTATGCTGTCGGTGCAGGATCACAACGCCGATCCAAACTACTTTAAGACCCTGGCCGACGTCGCCAAAGGCGGCCTATCGGTACAGTCGTCTACCGGCACCATGATGGAGCGCGTCTCCTCCGGTGAAAACCTGATCGGCTTCAACATCCTCGGCTCCTACGCGGAGGCGCGTGCGAAGAACGATCCGTCGCTCGGCATTGCCTATCCGAAAGATTACACCCTGGTGCTGTCGCGCGTGTCGTTCATCAGCCAGCAGGCGCAAAACGGCAATGCCGCGAAGCTGTGGCTGGACTACGTGCTGTCTGAACAAGGGCAAAACATTCTGGCCAATCAGGCGGACATCCCTTCCATTCGTAACGATATCGAAGGCAAGAATGATATCGACGGCCTGACCAAAATCCTCGGCAACGCGCTGAAGCCGATCCCGGTTGATGAAACGCTGCTGGAATACCTGCAGCCGAAAAAACGCCTGGAGTACATCAAAGAGTGGCGTACCGCCGCCGGTAAATAAGCGTCTGAGCGCGGCGCTGGTCGCCGCGCTTCCTTATCGACTGAGTTCGTTTTTCTGGGCTGCAATACCAGGGATACCCCATGAATACTTTACGCAGAAAGTGGCAAAGCCTGCCGCGAGGCATCGTCGTGCTGATAACCGCCCTGGTTATTTACACGCCGCTGTCGTTTATCGTGATACAGAGCTTCCTGTCCGCGCCGTTCTTTTCGCCGTCAAAAGAGTGGAGCTTTGAATCATTTGAATTTATTTTCACCGACCCTGATTTTTATAAGGCCCTGAAAAGCGGCTTTATTCTGGCTTTCGGGCTGGTCTTTATCTCCATTCCGCTGGGCGGCGTGCTGGCGTTTCTGATGGTGCGTACCGACCTGCCCGGCCGCCGGTTGATTGAGCCGCTGATCCTGGTCCCGATTTTCGTTTCACCGATGGTACTGGGCTTCGGCTACGTGGTGGCCGCCGGTCCGGTGGGCTTTCTCTCCCAGTGGGCGGAGGCGCTGATTGGCTTTGTGCCGTGGAATATCTACGACATGTCGAGCATTGTGGTCATTGCCGGCCTGACGCACGTCCCGCACGCCTATCTGTATATCTCGTCAGCGCTGCGCAGCGTGGGCTCCGACGTGGAAGAAGCCGCGCGCACCGCGGGCGCGTCGCCCTGGCAGGTGATGACCTCCGTCAGCCTGCCGATGGTGCGCCCGTCCATTCTGTACGCCACCGTGCTGCTGTTCTTCCTCGGGCTGGAAGTGTTTGGCCTGATGCTGGTCCTCGGCGACCCGGAAGGCAACATGGTGCTGGCGACCTATCTCTATAAGCTGACGAACAAGATGGGTACCCCATCCTATAACCTGATGGCGGCAGTTGCCGTGGTGCTGATCTGCATCACCATCCCGCTGGTGATGCTCCAGCGTCGCCTGATGCGTACCGCCAACCGCTTCGTCACCATGAAGGGCAAGGCCTCGCAGGCCCGCGCGCTGCCGCTGGGTAAATGGCGCTGGGTGGCTGGCGGAGTGATTGCCTTCTGGCTCACCGTCACCATCGGCGTTCCGCTGCTCGGCGTGGTATTGCGTGCGTTTATCTCCAACTGGGGCGTGGGCGTTTCGCTGTGGGACGAGCTTTCTTTGAACACCTTCCGCACCATCTGGGCGCAGCCCAACCTGCTGCGCGCCATCGTCAACTCCATGGCGATTGGCGTGATTGGCGGCGCGCTGGCCGTGGTGTGTTACCTGTTTGTCGGCATTGCCATGCACCGCAAGCCGGATAACACCACGCGTTTTCTGGACTACAGCGTGCTGGTGCCGCGCGCCGTACCGGGCCTGCTGGCGGGTCTGGCGTTCCTGTGGGTGTTTCTGTTCCTGCCGATGTGGCTGGATAACTCGCTGAAATCCGGCTGGCTTTCCGGGTTCGCCTGGACCGACTGGATGCGTGAAAACGTCATCGTCTGGCTGCGTTCGCTGCGCAGCACCATTTTCAGCGTCTGGCTGGCCTATACCGTGGTGTGGATGGCTTACGGCCTGAGGCTTATCTCTTCCACGCTGCTGCAGGTGGGGCCGGAGCTTGAAGAGGCGGCGCGCAGCACCGGGGCGACGCGCGGGCAGATCACCCGCCACGTCACCATCCCGCTCTCCCGCTACGGTCTGATCGGTTCGTGGCTGCTGATGTTCCTGATCTTTGAGCGCGAATATTCAACGGGTGTGTACCTGCTTTCACCCGGCACGGAGACCATCGGCTCGATGCTGGTTTCCCTCTGGGCCGCGGGTGCCATCGATATCGTGGCGGCGCTCTCTTTCATTAACATCCTGCTGGTCGTGGTAGGTCTGGGCATTGCCCTTCGTTTCGGAGTGAAAATACATGATTGAATTAGCGGTTGACGATCTGCACTTAACCTACGGCGACAATCCTGTTTTAAAAGGTGTCTCCATGAACCTGAAGCGCGGCGAAGTGGTCTCCCTGTTAGGCCCCTCCGGCAGCGGTAAAACCACCCTGCTCCGCGCAGTCGCGGGACTGGAAAAACCGACCCAGGGGTCGATTGTGATTGGCAACAATAAAGTTTACGACGGCACGCCGCGCAGTGAGGTCCCGGCGGAAGAGCGTAACCTGGGGCTGGTATTCCAGTCCTATGCCCTGTGGCCGCACAAAACCGTGTTTGAGAACGTGGCCTATCCGCTCAAGCTACGCAAAGTCCCGGCCAAAGAGATCCAGCAGCGCGTGCAGGACGTGCTGGACCAGCTTGGTCTGGGCCATCTTGGCAAACGTCACCCGCACCAGCTCTCCGGTGGGCAGCAGCAGCGCGTGGCGATTGGCCGTGCGCTGGTGTACAACCCGCCGGTGATTTTGCTGGACGAGCCGCTTTCCAACCTCGACGCCAAGCTGCGCGAAGAGGCCCGCGTGTTCCTGCGCGAGCTGATTATCAAGCTCGGGTTATCGGCGCTGATGGTGACGCACGACCAGAACGAAGCGATGTCCATTTCTGACCGCATCCTGCTGCTTAACAACGGCAAAATTGAGCAACAGGGTACGCCGCAGGAGATGTACGGCTCGCCGAAAACGCTGTTTACCGCCGAGTTCATGGGCAGCAACAACCGCCTGCACGGCAAGGTCACCGAAGTGCGCGACGGCAAAGCGCGCATCGAAGGAAAAGGCTGGGTGCTGTGGGGCCAGGCCGGTGAAGGGGTGCAGAGCGGTGCTGACGCCACGGCGGTGATCCGCGTCGAGCGCGTGGCGGTGGTCGAGGGGCCAGGGGAAAATCAGCTTGAGCTGCCGCTGCTCACCAGCATGTATCTCGGCGACCGCTGGGAGTACCTGTTCCGCACGGTGGGAGATGATTTTGTGATCCGCGCGTATGGGCATGAGGTTCGGGATCCGCAGCACTGCCATCTTTCGCTGCCGGAGAAACATGTCTGGGTGTTCCCGAAAGGGTGAATGTGAAAAGAAAAGGCTGCGGGATGCGGCCTTTTTGCTGTTACACAGTGAGCGCCTGTAATCTTTCTTAAATACGAAGTGCTATTAAATTGCCCTTCCCGGTTATTACCAGAAAGGTTGGGTACGTGCTCTGACCGGGTATTGGCTATTTCTGCTCAACAGAGGCAGCGTGAATCGCGATCGGGTTAGCACAACCGCACCGGTTTTTTTCAACGTACACAAACATTCCCTGAAATCCACTGAAGCGGTTTGAGGACGAAAAAGGCCCACCAGGGTGAGCCATTTATTCATTAGCAATCGGGGTAGCCGATTGCAGATTTCTTACTGCTCCGTTAACACCATCACCGCATTGGCGGTAAATGAGCCTGTCGGAATATCTTTTTGCTCAACAGTCGGGTCCCGCACAGCTTCGAATGCCAGCTCAAGCGTGTTAGAGCCCGGCAGGAAAGTGAGGTTGGTCGTATCCGTTGTTGACAGCGGTTTGTCGTTGTAGCTGATCGCCACACCCACCCCATTAACAGAAGATTTGATGACCTCCGTTCCGCTTACCGTAACCGGGGTGTATTGGATTTTCATACTTTCAGCGACATTTTTATCACCTTTACACTGAACCGGTATTTGGATTTTTTGGTTTGCTCCCGTCCCCGGCACGGTGGCCAAAGCCGTACGTTCCATAGTCCCTAAGTCAACGCTAAGCGCGGCACCATTGTTAATATCGCAGGACTCCTCCGGAGGGGGAGAAGGCGGGAAATACGCCCCTAAGCACCATCCTGTACCGTTTAACGAATATAATGTGTTCGTGGAATTATCGACCAACGCATAGCAAGCACTGCCAGATGTCATAGAGTTAGGAGGCAAAGAATCTAAATTGTTGGGTAACGGAACACTACCAACAGGGCTACCTTTTTCAAGATGAACAAAAGTATTCCCTTTGCTGCGCCAGACGGCATCGTTCACATTACAAGCGGTCGTTTCATAAGTACAGATAAACGTAAATACGCCATAGTCTCCTGTTTTTGGCACATAGGCATCGTTGACATGTGCCTCCGCATCACTGCCTCTCATATAACCCATAATGTTGCTAGGACAGCTATAACGTCCACCACGGGTTGCTTCAGTTGTGGTGGGATATCCAGGCGTCAAATTCTTGCTCGTCCCCCCCGAAGACCACCCCCCCGAAAATGTGCAACGATAATCGGACGTTACCCCCAGGGTTCCTCCAGTAAAAGAGAAATACATCTCAGCACAGGAAAAGTGGCTAAACGTGCTAATCAATATAACAAACGCTGCGCCGATATATTTTTTATACATCATAATTGCCTATAAGTTTGAAATTAATCAATCTATCATCTTTAAATTAAAAACATGCTCAGCGAGCACCCTTAATAAATAAAATTCCCGTTCAAAGAATTTCGGTCACGTTAATACAAGCTCAGCACGCTCATTATTGGTAAGCCATTTCAAACGTCGCGATGGATGAGAAGCTGCCGGTAGCAATTGTATGCTGGCTTATCGCATCCGGTTCCGCTTGTACAAATGCATTGAACGTCACGCTGTTATTTCCGGAAAAAATTTGTGACGCTGGTGATGGCTTATTAAATGGAACTGGCGTTCCTGTGTTAGATTCCATCCCAATGGTAACGCCCGGCGTTCCCGTTACGGCTAAAAAGCCAGGCAGCGCGGAGCTTTCTGTACCAGAAAATGTCATCGTCACGGAGTTTGCCAGTGAGGGGTCGCACTCGGTCAAATTGATCGTAAATGGCTTGCCCGCTGTTCTGGCATATTTATACAATTCCTTGTCAATAACCGTTCCGAAATCAACCGTTATCTCAGAGGTCGCCGGGTCCAGATTGCAGGGTTCGCTAACCAGCGTACCGTCGAAGCTAAGATTATTATTCGCTGCCAGTGTTGAACCACACGGGAATACCATTGCAGAAATCAGCAAGACCTGAAATACACGTAATGTCTTGTAAAAAGGTAATGTCATCATATGCCTCACTGATAATAAACTCTCAAAGTCGCGATAGCAGAAAATTGTTGAGCGGTAAGCGTGGCCGCTGGATCTTTTACCGGAACCGCCGTCAACGAAAGTGACTGCATTTGATCCAGTGTGGTCTCGAGTGGTTTATTCAGCGTGAGAGGCTGACCATTCTCTTTGATCTGGATGCCCAAACCGGTTACGCTGGATTTCAACGCGGCGTTGTCATAAATCTCTGCCGTTCCGGAGACTTCTACCTGCACAGCTGTATTATCTGGCGCGTCTTTGCAATCAACGGTGTACGGAATAGATTGTTCATAGTTAATCCCATCCACCTTGTTCACTCCAACGTTGCCGAACGAAACCGTAATATCCTTGTCGCTACTGATAGTGCAGGGTGACAGAACGGAAAATGTTCCCTGAAAATCTACAGTACTGGTATCCCCTTTTTGTTCAGCATAGGTGGTTTGAATCATCGAACACATAAGTAATGAAGCACTGAAGAGTAATTTACTTTTCATTCTTTTCTCCTCAATTGAATGCCAGCACAAGTGTACCGGAAGCGGTAAATTTATCCCCACTTACGACATTATTGGTGTTTGCGGTGCTGAACTGAACCAATTTTGCCTGGAGCACCGGCAGGCTTTTTTTATCAACACTAAACCATTCATCCATATTTTGGGCAGCACCATCTACAAGTAATTCGATCCCCACAATACCTTTATCGGTACCTAAGATCTTCTTGTTATTATACGTTTCATAACTGCCCGTACTGGATGTGAATTTCATTT
The DNA here is from genome assembly GCA_041890495.1 of Enterobacter hormaechei. GTDB lineage: Bacteria > Pseudomonadota > Gammaproteobacteria > Enterobacterales > Enterobacteriaceae > Escherichia > Escherichia boydii. Next base: position 4,597,807 of record CP169086.1, on the reverse strand, counting down.
GTAGCAGCCCTTCTGAATCACCACTGCAAGTAAAATTGCTGCTCAATGATTTCTGATAATCTCCAGAAAGCTCAACGGTATTTGAGCCTGTGCTGATCAATAAGACTTTGCCAAAATCAATAGTCTGAGCGCCTCCTTGATCAAACGTACAGGTACCGTTAGCAACCAGCACACCGGAAATATTAATATTTGTCGATGATGCAGCCCCACTAGCGGTCAAATTAGTTTTAGCATGTGCAGCACTGCTGTTAAAGACAATAACCAGGCACATTATCATCAATAGTTTCATTTTTACCCGCATTTTATTGCTAGTCATAGCTTACCCAAAAGTCAATTACCGCGCGAAACGACCCAGTTGTTAACGGTGCAGATGTACGAACAGCCGTTACGGTATAACCCAATGCATTAGAGCCGGGAGAGATAAATTGTGGTTTGTCTTTCTTACCCAGACTTATCTTTCTGCCGTTGCTATCTTTCAATAAAAGCCCCATGCCTGTTATCCCATTGACTTTAATGAGATCAGGGTTATCCGAATCGACTGCCGCCATAAAACTGACCGTAACAACTGGTCTTTTATCATCCCATGTTGAAACATTCGTCGCCGGGCTAACACTATGTCCACCAATCGCCTGACAATCGCGCATTTGAATAGTAAGCGCAGTCGCAGGACCAAAATCACCCAGGTTAAGTAAGTTGCCGGTGGTGGTTCCCTGAATATCAATTTCCTGATATGCAGACTGCATATCCAACTGACACGCACCTACAACTAGCGCACCGTGTACGTGAAGATCGGTAGCATCACTATTGATATTGGCATTATTACTGGCAAAACAACTGTTCCCTGTAAATATTAAAAAGATACTTGCCAGTATCGCAAACCATCCAGGATATCTCTGTCGTCTTTTCATACTTATATTTATTACTCGCATCCAATGCTATGCTTATTTTTATAATCAACCCGCTTTAACATTCGCAACAGTGCAAGTACTTCCACTGCAATTAAAATTCAGCTGCGGGTGTCCACCGTAATCATTAATAAAACTCAACACCGGATGACTTCCAAGTGCAGAAACACTCACACCCAGACTTGAAGAGCTTTTAGGCGCGACCATTATAGGCTGAAAATCTTTAGACTCTGCAGTCTTTCCAGATGCTGAGACCCCAGAAATGGTGACATAATATGGTGTTGGGTTATTCAGCTGATAGCTATCTCCTTGCGCTGTCAGCGTAAGTTTTTTCTGGATTTCATTATCTTCTGACGGCGTCAGTGCAAGCGCTGCAGGGCGATAAAACATTTTAACGCGGGTTTGCAGAGCCAACTGTAATGTATTTGGTTTACTGCTCTTTGGTGGAATCTCTCGCACATTGAAATAGAAGATCGATTCTCTGTCCTGCGGCAGTGCGCTTGTATTACCAGTGGATTGAATTTTAATTTGACCTTTAGCACCAGGCTCTACACGCTGGAGTGGCGGCAGTGCGGTAAAAGGTGAATCAATTTTATTACCTTTACCATCTTCAATCCATGTCTGAGCAAGATAAGGTAATGTTTTATTCTGATTCGTAATGGTCGTCGTGGTCGAACTTTTGTCACCGTCGAAGATAACACGAGTTCTGTCCAAAGCGATTGCGGCCTGAGCCTGCTGAGATAATATCGTCAACAGAATTACACCAACCGCTGTTTTTAATGTAACTGATGAATTATTCATGGGATTAACACTCAATATTATTAATAAAAATGGAACATTCTGTCTGGGGCCATGTCCGGATAAATTCCAAACATGGCCTTTCTTCATTTGGCTTTTTTCTCAGTCGTCACCAGCTTACAAGGCAACAGCAATCCTTTGGTCAATGGCGGCAACGGAGTAGGTAACTCAATAAGGCATTGCGTTTTATCATCCCAGTAGACCGCCATCTCTTCGCCGGCTTTTATTCCTGACAGCCAGACGCTTCCATTTTCACCCACTATCCCTGTCTGAATATCCTTGAGGTTATGCACCTCTGCACCGAACGGAGGAGAACTACCGTCAGGCAGCTTGATGGTAGCCATCGCTTTCTCACCCGATAACAGACCAAATTTCTTATAGCCGATTGCCCCTTCGGTCAATGTGTCCTCGACTACAGAACGGGTTGCATCCACATTCTCAGGCAGTTTATCCAGATCGACTCTCACCGTATTTCGGTAGTAGCTGCTTAAATCGGTAACCACCGCTTTACCGAACGCGTTACTGTGAATCGTTCCGCCGCTTCCCTGGACTGGTACATCACTCACACCATCGGTATCAATAAGCATTCGTGTGCTTCCTGATCCTGTTGAACGGTGTAATGCGGCTCCTTGCCCCGTGACAGTCATGCCTCCAGACATTGACATACCGAATGCCTGGTAATCGCTTCCGTTAAAGCTGGCATTAGCCGTCATGCTGGTATAATCGCCATCATGAGTGAAATAGCCGCTGCCCGTCCCCTCACCATGGTTTGTTGTACCGGCATCAATACGGTAGTTATTATTCGCGTCAATACGGTTGTAGTACCCAACGCTATGATTACTCTCTCCACCGTTAAACTGGCTATTGTAGTTAATTGTGCCGCTTTCCCCCCATGGCATGGAGAGACCGACGTATACACCGTCATCATTCGTATCATCATACTGAGTCCTGTACGCAGAAAGACTAAGGTTGATGTTCTTAAATGAGCCAATATCAAAATAGTTTGAAACCGAAATATTCCATGTATCCGTTGAAGGACGATTCCAGTATGTTTGGTGGTTGTAATTAAGATACGTACTGAAATTCAAGTCGCGGAACTGTTTGTTCAACGAAATGGTATACATTTCCTTATCATCACCACTATCACCATCATGATATCTCGCGTTTAAATACTCAGCCATGCTCATAAAGCCGCGCTCTGAGAATTTATAACCTGCAAATGAAACCTGGCTATCATATTCATCAAAACGTTTCGAGTAACTCACGCGATAGGAATTACCGGTTTTGGTATCCTCTGCGGGTAATACTGCTCGAGAGTTTGTCACGTCAAAGGAAATCGCACCAAAAGCAAGTAAGTCTCGGCCGATACCTATCGCTAACGCGTTATAGTCCTGAGCATACAATTCCCCACCGTAAAGCGACCAACCATTATTAACACCCCAGGAGAATTCCCCTGTACCAAATTCTGGCCCTTGGGAGTGATGATCGTAATCACTAGGTTTCCCGGCAGTAAACTTATATCTCACCATGCCTGGACGTGTGAGATACGGAATATTACTGGTATCCACCTGGAAATTTTGTTCTGTGCCATCCTGTTCGGTGACTTTGACGTCCAGTTTACCCGTTACTGCAGTATTCAGATCCTGGATACGGTACGGACCGGCCGCAACGGTCGTTTCGTATATCACCCGCCCCTGTTGACTGATAGTGACTTTGGCGTTGGTTTTGGCAACACCGGTTACTTCAGGTGCGTATCCTCGTAAATTTGGTGGCAGCTGGGTGTCATCAGTCTTCAGACTGACGCCACGATAACCGAAGCTGTCAAACATGGACGAGTCAAGATAGTTCTCGCCAACGGTCAGCTTAGCTTTAAGTGAACGAATAGCGCGATACGCATAGTATCTGCTCCAGTCCCAGTTATGGCTGGAATCACCCATAGAGCTTTTGTTGTATTGTGCCTGCCAGTCACCACGAACTCGCCAGGGCCCAATATTGATACCTGTTGTACCATTTCCGCTCAGAGAGTCACTGGTTCCATCTGACTGCTGGTGCGTACTCATGGCGTTCATGTTGTAGTCCAGTAAGAGTCCTGGAATACCATCGTCCCAACGAGCAGGCGGATCCCTGTTTTCTGCCGTGTACTCCAGATAAGCCTGAGGTATGTTCACATAGACATGCCCACTCCCCAGATCAGGACGAATATTGACGCCAGGCAAAGAACTCAGATCGAGACATTGCTCTTTATTCCACCACTTAAGAGACTTATAAATTTTTTCATTCAGACCAAATTGCTGAACTTGCTCCGGTTTGAAACAAACGACGCTACCTTTTGGATCATTTTCCGGTGCTATAAATTCTACTGTATCTTCCGGTAATTCAGACTTATTAAGTTGAACGACCATTTGATACTTCCCGGGCATTACATATCCCTTCTGGGAGAACTGCGACAAATCAATATTAGCACGCTCTTTAACGTCCAATACGTCTGTATTAAATTCTATTGTATCATCAGTACTAACAGTCTCGCCTGCACTTGCAGCATGCACAATGCTAAACGTGCAAAAACCACTGAGTAGTATTGCACCCAGCGAATCATGCCAGGCAGGCATAATGTTATATTTTTTTTTGTTTATCAGCATCGACTAGTGTTCTCAAAAATATTCAATTTTAAAACGCAATGCAGAAAAATACTCTCCAGACCTCAGGCTTTGGCGATTACGAACCAATTGAAGAGTAAAATCCAAACGCTGATTCCCTGTTGTTATTTCAGAAAGTGGCAGAGGGAAACCTGGTACAGCAATATTTCCTACGCTGTCCTTGTTCTGTAATCCAACGCCTTCCGCACCACTTACTTTAAATAATCCATCAGAAGAAGGGCCATCAAATGTCGTTCTAAAAGTTTGTCCGCCAGGATGAGTATCGACTTCGCCTGGGCCATAACAATTAACTAAATTAACCGAAAAGTTTCGAAGCCTACCGTGTCCATCATGAAATATACGTCCGATCGTCTCCTCGCCCATTTCAATGGTTTGGTCACGATATTGTGTTGCAATGGCACAAGGTGTATTAATAATGGCACCTTGCATACTGATGGTGCCCTTATCCGCAGATACAGTCTGGCTACTCTCAGCATGTATTATTCCAGAACAGCTCAACAGCATGAGAGGTATCACTCTTCTTATTATTTTTGTCATGCCTGACATAGACAATCCCATCTTATTAACAAAGGACGAATCGCGCCATTCACCAAAAAATGGCTGTTTGGCGCGATAAAAGTAATTTAACTAATTAAATATCGTAGTTAAAATTAATTACTTATAATCAAGAGTAAAATCAGCAACAGTCTGGAAGCTGCCAGGGACGACAGTTGCAGTTGCGCCATCACCCTTCAGGTAAGCTCCGAATTCCAGAGTGTTGCTACCGTTACCAATAGTCTGAGCCGGGCTAGCGGTACCCAGTTTAACCAGCTGACCAGAACCGTCTGTTACTGCAACAGAAGCACCTGAGGCACTACCATTGATGCCCAGAAGATCCGCGTTAGCTGCAGACGCTGCACCCGTGAAGGTTACCGCTACAGTTTTTAAAGTAGAGGCATCACACTGTTCCAGTTTGATATCAAAGAACTTAGGTGTAGAGGTACCGCCATCTTTCAGAGCAACATCAGATACCTGACCGAGGTCAACAGTCTGGTCAACTGACTCTGGGGAAATAGAGCACGGTGCAGAAATGATTGAGCCAGTGAAGGTTACTTTACCATGCCCCATATCGTCTGCAGCATTTGCTGCACTAATAGCCATACCAGAAATGATAGCTACCGCAACAGCAACTTTCTTCATATTCATTTATTAATATCCTAATATTCCATGTCGACTATGTTGTGATAATATAGCCATTCTTTACTAGATTACGTTTGATTAACAAAAATCAAACAACACAAAAAAACATCTTATTTAAGGCACTGGATCTCATCTCTGGCCTCGAACAAATTCTAACGAGTGGAAATATTAAACCAACAAATCAGTGGTCTCATTTGGGACAACAAAGTGCGAAGGTCATTAGCTTAACCACTAATAATTTTCCGAAGTTTTAGACTTTGTATATAATAAGTGCTTCTGATTAACGGCAATTTTGTGTTACCAACCTTACCTGGGCTGTAAGCTGCAGAGGGATGAAGTCGACGTCAAGGAGTGAGCTATGAAGTTGTTATTCAGGAAAAAGGCAGATTGTAGACGCTTCGAACCACGTGATACTGCGTTTCTTGTGGTTTTGTCCACCGCTCCTGACTCTCTCACCCCAAGTCCCGCAAACGCTGGTTAACGGTAGACCAGACATATCAGATGCGAGCTGATGTTCCTGACGCTAAACCGATCGCTGTTTGATAGAAAGGGGGATGTTGAGCCAGTCGATGAAGGATTGACCTGGACGCAGGGCGATCTGTGAGAGCTCTTTAACCAGCTTTTGCTGCCAGGTTAAAAATCTGATCTTTTTTTATTGATGTTCCATAACAAACACAGTCTGGTCCTCATGGACAGAACCGCGGATGCTCATGCCGTTACTGCCGGACCATGAAGAACACATTCGTGGGGAAGAAAGCGATCGTGAATTTCTGAAAAACGGCGTCTGAAGGGCTGGGATTTCCACGAATAGTGATGACTGGCCGGACAAGGCACCAGTATCGTTACATTTTATTCTCACATGACGGTAGGCAGGCCATACGTAATCAGCTCCATCCGGTGAGAGACAGACTGAAAGTGCGTCAATCCCCCATCAGCCACAATTCACACTCTGAAATTTATTTGAATACTACATTTCCCCGCATCCATGGCGAGGGCTTTTTTATATTCCGATCCCGATGTAGATATCTCTAAATAAATACGCCCCGTTTCCCGGCGAAGATCAGGCTACAGTAGCATCATGCGACCGATCAGTAGCGTTCCGGAATATATTTTATCTCCTTCAGTATTCCTCTCTCCATCACGATATAACCGCCGGCCCTTAAGTCAGACAGCACACGCATAAGCGAACTGCGTGAAATGCGTGTTTTCCCCTTGATGTAGCTTTACGCAGTGATGGCTTCACGGATTTCCACCGGTTTTTCCATTAATTCATATAACTGGAAACGGATCATATCGAAGACGGTGGGAGATATCAGCTTAAAGATAACTTCAATAGTCATGCCTTGCATGGCCTGAAGATGCCGTGCAAAAGTTTCCCAGAGCTGTTTCTCTGTAAGAATTTCATAAAAACGTACAGAGTCCAGCATGGCGATCTCCGCCTGGGAGACCATTCTCATCGTGAACTGAGATTGCGATCCTTCTGGCACAGGGATGATCCCGCGCAATGAAGGTGCTTCCGTCAGTTCAATCAGAACGTCGTCCGGCTGGCGATAAAGCGCAATTACCCCTGTACGAATAAAATAACAGACTTGCTGGTTTGCTGAACTGAATGAAAAACGTTTACCTGCCGGATACAACCGATAGGTCAGATAGGGTTCAAATTGTTTTAACAGATCAGACATATAGGTTTTAACTACCCGCGTGGATTTTGGGCCGGGTACGTTATCAGACGCATGATGATTCATACAAAAGCGAGTGCCTGTTATTAGGATGACGTTAACTTAGCGTAGCACAAGGGTTGTGGATGTTCATATTTACTGGTTAGATTTTTCCGTTTGACTCAAAGAGATAAAACCAATGTTTAACAAGCTCCAGACTCACATAAATTACCTCGAAATTTTCGTCGGCGACTAATGGTATGCAGGGATAGCTTCGGGGAGCCTCATCATCCAGAACGGCAAGGATATCCTCGTCCGAAAACATACTAAAATCGTGGGAACTCAGGTACCACTTACGAAAATCATCGAAATCATGGAGTAATGCAATGTGTTTATTGGCCTCATTATGACAAATGACAGGCTTACTGATATTTAGCATAAACACTCCCGAAATAAAGTTTATCGAATAATAATAAGTTCAGAATGTTACCTACTCCTCTAGATTCAGCATACAGATCTCTGTCATTATATCAAACCACTTTCCTGTCTCGTATGGGACTAGAATGTGGTTTTAATTTTACCGTCATGGATAATGAATAACAAAATAGATACATAACTATATTTAAAGTATTTTATAGAAACCAAATATTTTACTAACCCGTTAATATAAAAAGAATCAGATTCCAAAAGCATTCATCGGGAAAATTATTATTAGAAAAAAACTACTGGCTTGTGCGCTGATTTTACTTCGATTGTTCAGCCTGAGTGCAAATGCCAATGGCCTAAGTGTGGGTACCATTCATTTATCAGCGATATGGATACCGGAACAGGGATCTGCATAGCACGCCCGGCCCCTGAGAGCGGGAGACAGAAAGTGGTCGACACGGCAGAAGGCATTAGATGGTTCTTTCAGCAGGGAAGGAGTAGAAAAGTCCCGACAAGCGAAAGAACCCCGGGTGTTTTTAATCCTCTGCCTGCATGTCCATCATCGCGTTGTGCAGCTCCAGGTCGTTTTTTACCCCCAGCTTCTGCATGATTCTTCGCTTATGCGAACTGATGGTTTTCTGGCTACGGAATATCTTCCGCGATATTTCCACTCCATTATGACCGCAACGCAGCCCTTTGATGATCTGCCTCTCCGCTGGCGTGAAATATACTGCTACAGGGCGTTGCTCGACATTCTGACATGCATGCAGAAAGAACGGACTGATATAACGGCGGTTTTTAAGGCTGCTTTCCACCAGTTCACGCAGACGCAACTGTCGTTCATCCACGCATAACAGTGAACAGGAATATGACAGCATCAACTGCCGGGCTAGCACAACCTGCCGGGCCGAGAGCAACACCAGTATTTTTCCAGTTTTGCCCTGGCTAATTCGTAAAAATGCCTCCGGCGTTAGCCGGGCCAACGAATCATATAGGGTAAAATCAAGCACAACCAGATGTGCGTTCTCATTGTCGACAAGCTGATAATTCCAGCAGGGATTGTGTCTGCGCAACGTGTTCAGATTTTCAAGCAGCCCGGTAAGCAAGGTGGGATGCATCTCATAGGGAAAAAGGGTAAAGGTAAACATATCTCACCTTATTGAATGTAATGTGCGGAATTGCGTCAGCCTGGCGAGTAAATCGAGCCACTGGACTGAATTTCCTAGATTCAGTCGTCGCCGGACATTGCTTCTGTGGACGTAAATGGTTTTATAGCTGGCATGGCGCAAACTGGCGATTTCATACGGATTCAGCCCACGGGCGCAGTCAATCAGCGTATCCAGCTCCCTGTCTGACAGACGTACTTTATTTTGACTTATCCCGTCGGGAGGACACCACTGGGGCAGATGCGGAGAGCTGAATGCAGGATTACGGATACGCTGCGGGAGCTCCTCCTGCAGGTAGCTCTCACACAGCAGAGTCTGCACACCCAGCCCGTACATTAACTGCACAAGAAGCGCATCGCCCGCAGGGATCCAGACGGTAAGTTCCACATTTTCTGCCGCTAGAGAATGTATAATGCGCAACAGCGAAAACAGCTCGTCCCCTGCACCACTGAGGCCGGTTGCAAACAGCGCATTGTCAGTCCTCAGGGTAATCACCTCTTCCGACAGCCCACCTGGGTGAATACAGGTAAGGGAACAGCCGTGGCTTTCAATGCTGTGACGCGCCGCGTGATGAAATAACGGCCTTGGCTCATACAGTATCGTATTCTTTATTTTTTGCATCTCTGGTATTAAATCATTTATGAAGCGTTTTAACAGTTCATATGGTAATGAAAATAATCCGGAAAAAATGCAGGCTATAAAGTCCAGGATCAGACTAAACGCAAAAGGGTCAGGATATGGTTAGCCGGGATATTTACTGGTTCTGAGCATGCACACGATTAAACCCGAAGAACACAATGTAAAACGGCCCTTTTGAAGTGGAGCCAGGAGATTGTCTGTACGTCCGGCATCAGATAGGGAACTGTCTCTCTTCCAGCGTCACAAGAATGCCTCCAGTTCGATCGCATGCCCGGTAATCGACGGTTCGATGCGACTGGTCAGTGTTTCAGGGTATCCCAGCTATCCGTCATAAAGTCCGTTCTATTCGGATGGGATCAGTTTTAACGTTCTTAAAATACCGTATCCTGAAAAGGGACCTTTCGACGTGAATAAGAGAAATCCTTTGTAAAGGCAACTGATGTAAATATGGTAATAATCAAATAAAAATAACACAGCACCAATACTTACGTGATAATAATTATATTTTCCATTGCGTATAAAGCCCATGTTTCGCCCTTCTGTTTCAGAGTTCCGATTTATGGCCTTTCCGGGGCTTTAGAATCTCTCCGTCGTGAAGCTTCTACCTGCCATAAAATATAGCAATGCCATATAATGCCTGCCCTAAATGCTGAGCCAAGCCTCCAATCCATGGAACGTCGTGCGGTCGCGAAAAACGCCGTTTTGCTTATTTCCGCATCGAGAGCCACCGCCGAAAAATCATTAATAAGCAATAAATCGGATCACTGAGAAACAGCCATCCGGTAATTTAAAAACGTATTATGTGAGCTATTGGCAGCAGATGTATGATATTGCTGTTAAGAAATATAAAACTGGCAATACTCAGGCCAGTGAAAAATGTAGGATAGTGTCTGAACAATTTTCCACGCAAAACAATTACATTCATAAACGATTGCGATGTGATGGAAGTGTACTCATTTCGCCAGCAGTTTCTCTTTACCTAAACAACGGTATTTAAGACGCAAGTATCTCTTGCCGTTGGGATTAACCAATAGAATACTATAACTTCTTGATTAGCAAGGGAAATTGAGTTTGGTAGAATTGAGGAGACTTGAGTTTGGAGCGGGCGAAGGGAATCGAACCCTCGTATAGAGCTTGGGAAGCTCTCGTTCTACCATTGAACTACGCCCGCTTCGAGATGCGTAAGGCATTATAAACCTTACGCTCCTTCATACAAGCCTCTTCACAACTAACCGGCGATAAAATAATCACTTAGCACTTCGGTTTGCTGCCGGGCGCAGGAAGGTAACGCTGCGGATCGATGGCCGTCGCCTTATAGCGAATCTGGAAATGCAGCTTCACCGCGTCCGTACCGGTACTGCCCATGGTGGCAATCTTCTGCCCTGCTTTGACGTTCTGCCCGTTGTTGACCAGCATCGTGTCGTTGTGCGCATACGCCGTGATGTAGTCTTCGCCATGCTTAATCATGATCAGGTTACCGTAGCCGCGCAGCTGGTTACCGACATAAACCACCTTCCCTGCCCCGGAAGCATAAACCGGCGTCCCGCGCGCAGCGGCGATATCAATACCCTTGTTGCCACCTTCTGAGAGTGAGTAAGGGGCGACCACTTTACCGCTGGCAGGCCAAATCCAGCAGCGCTGTCCAACCGGCGGCCATGACGATTGCGGCACCTGATAGGACGGCGTTACTTTAGCGGTTTTGCCTTTCGAAGAGGATTTTTTGCCCGAGGACGATCCGCCGCTGACCTTCAGCTGCTGCCCCACCTCGATGGTGTAGGGCGGAGAAAGGTTATTCAGCCGCGCCAGATCCTTCACGCTGGTCCCCGTTGCGCGCGAAATCCGGTACAGGGTGTCCCCGCGCTTAACGGTATAGACCGAACCGGAATAGCTACCCATATCCGAAGATTTGCTCCCTGAACAGCCCGCCAGTAATAGCGTCAGCGTCAGGCAAAAAATGGCGGTGATGGGGTTTCTCGTCAGGCTTCCTGCAAACAAAACAGATCCTCGGTCAGCGTGAATGGCGCACTATGATAACAGCCAAAATGAATATGGGTCATGCCCTTTTCCGCTCTACACGCCAAACCGTTCGTATAAGAATGCAGTATAATGATCCGGCTGATGGTGCTGAACCACTCGGCATTTTGGCACTGGAGCATCAATGAGTATTCAAGAACACGTTATTTTGGTAAACGACCAGGGAATGGTGATTGGCACTCAGGAAAAATATGCCGCGCACACGTTACATACCCCGCTGCATCTGGCTTTCTCCTCCTGGCTTTTTAATGCAAAAGGCGAATGTCTGATCACCCGACGCGCCTTAACAAAAAAAGCCTGGCCCGGCGTCTGGACCAACTCCGTCTGCGGCCACCCGCAGTCCGGCGAAGAGACGATACAGGCCATAATCCGCCGCTGCCGCTTTGAAGTGGGCGCTGAGCTGACCGATATCACCGCCGTCGCCCCTGAATTTCGCTATCGGGAAACCGACCCGTCCGGGATCGTGGAAAACGAAATTTGCCCGGTATTCGCGGCCCGCATCACCAATGACGTGACGATAAACGAAGATGAAGTGATGGACTATCAGTGGGTTGAGCTGGACGCGCTATTCCGCGCGCTGGACGCGACGCCCTGGGCCTTTAGCCCGTGGATGGTCATGGAAGCGACGACCGCCCGCGAAAAACTCAAAGCCTTCGCGGCGCAATAAAAAAAGCCCCTTTCGGGGCTTTTTTAACATCTTAACGTCTTATTTTACCGGACGCATCGCCGGGAACAGAATAACGTCGCGGATGGTATGGCTGTTGGTGAACAGCATTACCATACGGTCGATACCAATTCCCAGACCTGCTGTCGGCGGTAAGCCATGTTCCAGTGCGGTGACGTAATCTTCATCGTAGAACATCGCTTCGTCGTCACCTGCGTCTTTCGCGGCAACCTGATCCAGGAAGCGTTGCGCCTGATCTTCCGCGTCATTCAGCTCGCTAAAGCCGTTACCGATTTCACGACCACCAATGAAGAACTCAAAGCGGTCTGTGATTTCCGGGTTAACGTCGTTACGACGCGCCAGCGGAGAAACTTCTGCCGGATATTCAGTAATGAAGGTCGGCTGAATCAGATGTGCTTCTGCCACTTCTTCGAAGATCTCGGTAACGATACGGCCCAGACCCCAGCTCTTCTCAACGTGGATGCCGATAGATTCAGCAATTGCTTTCGCAGAGTCGAAGTTGTCCAGATCCGCCATGTCGGTTTCCGGGCGATATTTCTTGATCGCTTCACGCATGGTCAGTTTTTCGAACGGTTTACCGAAGTCCAGCGTCACGTCGCCGTAGGTCACTTCCGTCTTACCGAGAATATCCTGTGCCAGAGTACGGAACAGCGATTCGGTCAGCTCGATCAGATCTTTGTAATCTGCGTAAGCCATGTAGAGTTCCATCATGGTGAACTCTGGGTTATGACGTACGGAAATACCTTCGTTACGGAAGTTACGGTTGATTTCGAATACACGCTCGAAGCCACCAACCACCAGACGCTTGAGGTACAGTTCCGGCGCGATACGCAGGTACATGTCGAGATCCAGCGCGTTATGGTGGGTGATAAACGGACGCGCAGCGGCACCGCCAGGGATCACCTGCATCATCGGCGTTTCAACTTCCATAAAGCCGCGGTTCACCATGAACTGGCGAATACCAGAGAGGATCTGCGAGCGCACTTTAAAGGTGTTGCGGGATTCATCGTTGGAGATGAGATCGAGATAACGCTGACGATAGCGCGCTTCCTGATCCTGCAAGCCGTGGAATTTATCCGGCAGCGGACGCAGTGCTTTGGTCAGCAGACGCAACTCGGTGCAGTGGATAGACAGTTCGCCGGTTTTGGTTTTGAACAGCTTACCTTTCGCGCCGAGGATGTCGCCGAGGTCCCATTTTTTGAACTGCTCGTTATAAACGCCTTCCGGGAGATCGTCACGGGCAACGTACAGCTGAATGCGACCGCCAACGTCCTGCAGGGTAACGAAAGACGCTTTACCCATAATACGACGGGTCATCATGCGGCCAGCAACGGCGACTTCGATGTTCAGCGCTTCCAGTTCTTCGTTCTCTTTGCCGTCGAATTCTGCGTGCAATTGGTCAGAGGTATGATCGCGACGGAAATCGTTCGGGAAGGCAATCCCCTGCTCGCGCAGGTTCGCCAGCTTCTCACGACGCGTTTTCAGTTCATTGTTAAGATCGACTACCGCGTCAGCGCCCTGTGCGTGTTGTTCAGACATGTTGGTTCCTCATAACCCTGCTTTCAAACTTGCTTCGATAAATTGATCCAGGCTGCCGTCCAGCACGGCCTGCGTGTTGCGGGTTTCTACCCCGGTGCGCAGATCTTTAATGCGGGAGTCATCAAGGACATAAGAACGAATCTGGCTGCCCCAGCCGATGTCGGATTTGTTATCTTCCATCGCCTGTTTCTCGGCATTTTTCTTCTGCATCTCCAGTTCATAAAGCTTCGCTTTCATCTGCTTCATGGCCTGATCTTTGTTCTTGTGCTGGGAACGGTCGTTCTGGCACTGGGTCACGATCCCGGTCGGGATGTGGGTAATACGCACCGCAGATTCGGTACGGTTAACGTGCTGACCGCCCGCGCCGGACGCGCGATAAACGTCAATGCGCAGATCCGCCGGGTTGATTTCGATATCAATATCATCATCAACTTCCGGATAAACAAACGCGGAGCTGAACGACGTGTGGCGACGACCGCCGGAGTCAAACGGGCTTTTACGCACCAGGCGGTGAACGCCGGTTTCTGTACGCAGCCAGCCGTAAGCGTAATCGCCGGAGATTTTGATCGTCACGGATTTAATACCCGCCACTTCACCTTCCGACTCTTCGATGATTTCAGTTTTGAAACCACGCGATTCTGCCCAGCGCAGATACATACGCTCAAGCATGCTCGCCCAGTCCTGTGCTTCCGTACCGCCAGACCCCGCCTGAATATCGAGGTAGCAGTCGGCGCTGTCATATTCGCCAGAGAACATACGGCGGAACTCAAGCTGCGCCAGTTTTTCTTCCAGGGCGTCGAGTTCAGCAACGGCTTCGTTAAAGGTTTCTTCGTCGTCAGCTTCTACAGCCAGTTCCAGCAGACCAGAAACATCTTCCAGCCCCTGTTTCATTTGGTCGAGGGTGTCGACAACGGCTTCGAGGGAGGAACGCTCTTTACCCAGCGCCTGTGCGCGTTCGGGTTCGTTCCAGACATCCGGCTGTTCCAGCTCGGCGTTTACTTCTTCCAGACGCTCTTTCTTGGCGTCGTAGTCAAAGATACCCCCTAAGAACGTCGGAGCGTTCCGTGAGGTCCTGAATGCGATTATTTACCGGATTAATTTCAAACATGGTCTGATTTCTTTTATTGAGCTAGTCAAAATGCGGTGATAAGAGCGGGATTGTACCCAATCCACGCTCTTTTTTATAGAGAAGATGACGCTAAATTGGCCAGATATTGTCGATGATAATTTGCAGGCTGCGGTTGCCGCGAAACTCGTTGATATCGAGCTTATAAGCCAGTTGCACTTCGCGCACGCCGTTATCCGGCCAGAGGGCGGTATCGACATTAAAAGCAATACCATCCAGCAGTGGACCGCCGCCGACCGGTTCGACCATCACCTTCAAATGACGTTCGCCCACCAGCCGCTGTTGCAGCAGACGGAAATGACCGTCAAACAGCGGCTCCGGGAACATCTGCCCCCACGGGCCAGCATCGCGCAGCAGCTGCGCCACTTCCATGGTCATTTCGGCCGGGCTTAACGGACCGTCTGATACCACTTCGCCTTGCAATAGCGAAGGGTCCAGCCACTCAGTAACCAGTTCGCCAAACCGTTGTTGAAAGAGTTTGAATTTATCCTCTTCCAGCGACAAACCCGCCGCCATCGCATGACCGCCAAACTTCAGCATCATGCCAGGGTAGAGTGTGTCTAATCGCTCCAGCGCATCACGCATATGCAGCCCCTGAATGGAGCGACCGGAACCTTTCAGCGTACCGTCACCTGCTGGCGCAAACGCGATAACCGGACGGTGAAAACGCTCTTTGATGCGCGAAGCCAGAATACCGACAACGCCCTGATGCCATTCGGGGTGATACATTGCCAGCCCGCCGGGTAGCGTGTCACGGCTGCGCTCCAGTTTTTCGCACAGGGTCAGGGCTTCAATTTGCATTCCTTGTTCGATCTCTTTTCGCGTCTGGTTTAGCGCATCGAGTTCATTTGCCAGCACGCGCGCTTCGCCGATGTTGTCGCACAACAACAGCGCCACACCGACGGACATATCGTCCAGTCGTCCGGCAGCATTGAGACGTGGCCCCAGCGCAAAACCTAAATCGCTGGCGGCGAGTTTTTGTGCATCACGGTTTGCCACTTCAAGCAGCGCTTTAATCCCCGGACGGCACTTTCCGGCTCGGATGCGACTCATCCCCTGCCAGGTCAGAATGCGATTATTAGCGTCCAGCGGCACGACGTCCGCCACTGTCCCCAGCGCGACCAGATCCAGCAGTTCTGCCAGGTTAGGAATTGCGATGTTACGCTCATCAAACCAGCCCTGATCGCGCAAAAAGGTGCGCAGCGCCAGCATCAGATAAAACGCCACACCCACGCCTGCCAGTGATTTCGACGGGAAATTACAGTCGCGCAAGTTAGGGTTAATGATCGCTTCCGCTGCGGGTAATGTGTCGCCTGGCAAATGGTGATCGGTAACAATAACCGGGATGCCCAACGAGCGAGCGTGCTCAACCCCCGCATGGGAGGAAATACCGTTATCCACCGTGACAATTAACTGCGCGCCACGGGCATGGGCCTGATCGACCACTTCCGGGCTTAAGCCGTAACCGTCTTCGAAACGGTTTGGTACCAGGTAGTCGATATTGCTGCAACCAAGCGAGCGCATCGCCAGCACGCTTAGAGCCGTGCTGGTCGCGCCGTCGGCGTCGAAATCACCGACCACAATAATCCGCGTTCCTTCGCGAAAAGCGTTGTAAAGGATCTCAACGGCCTTTTCGACGCCGCTCAGTTGCTGCCAGGGCAGCATACCTTTAACACTGCGTTCCAGTTCTTGCGCACTGCGTACTCCCCGGCTGGCGTATAAACGGCGCAGCAAGGGAGGCAATTCAGCGGGCAAGTCTGCCGTTTCATCGACTTCACGGCGACGAAGTTGTATCTGTTGTTTCACGCGAATTATTTACCGCTGGTCATTTTTTGGTGTTCGTCGAGGAATTCTTTCATCTCTTTCGGCGGCTGGTAACCCGGAACAAGTGTGCCATTGCTCAGCACAACTGCCGGAGTACCGCTAACGCCAAGCTGGACGCCAAGTGCGTAATGGTCGGCAATATCCACGTCGCAACTGGCTGGTGCGACGCTTTTACCTGCCATCACATCATCAAACGCTTTGTTTTTATCTTTCGCACACCAGATAGCTTTCATTTCTTTCTCTGCATCGCTGTCCAGCCCCTGGCGCGGGAAAGCAAGATAACGCACGGTGATCCCCAGCGCGTTGTAGTCTGCCATTTGCTCATGCAGTTTGTGGCAGTAACCACAGGTAATATCAGTAAACACGGTGATGACGTGTTTTTCCTGCGGCGCTTTATAAACGATCATCTCTTTTTCAAGCGCATTCAACTGCTTTAACAGCATCTTATTGGTGACATTGACCGGAGCCGTGCCACTAACGTCATACATTGGCCCCTGAATGATATGTTTACCATCATCGGTGATGTACAACACGCCGCTGTTAGTCAGAACTGTCTTCATGCCAGCTACAGGCGCGGGCTGAATATCGCTGCTTTTGATGCCCATTTTGGCTAACGTTTGTTGAATTGCCGCGTCATCAGCCTGAGCAAAGCCTGAAAACGCCGCTAACAAAGTAAACAACATAAAACCTTTCTTCATAAATCTTCCCGTTCTTTTCAGACATCACGCCCGCGGGTGATGCTGTTGATGAAGTTGCCGCAGACGCTCGGTAGCGACATGCGTATAAATTTGCGTGGTGGAGAGATCGCTGTGGCCCAGTAGCATCTGCACCACGCGTAAATCCGCACCATGATTTAATAAATGAGTGGCAAAAGCGTGACGCAACACATGCGGTGACAGCTTTTCGCTGTCGATACCCGCCAGCACAGCATAATGTTTAATACGGTGCCAGAAGGTCTGTCGCGTCATCTGCTGCGCACGCTGGCTGGGAAACAACACGTCAATTGACACACCATTCAGCAGCCACGGACGCCCATGTTCCAGATAGGTTTCCAGCCAGTAAACCGCCTCTTCACCTAACGGCACCAGACGCTCTTTGTTGCCTTTACCAATGACCCGTACCACGCCCTGACGCAGGCTGATATCACTCATTGTCAGTCCGACCAGTTCAGAGACACGCAGCCCGGTAGCATACAACACTTCAAGCATGGCTTTATCGCGTAGCTCCAGTGGCAGGTCAACAGCCGGTGACTGTAATAATCTCTCAACTTGTGCTTCGCTGAGATCTTTCGGCAGCCGCTGCGGAAGCTTAGGAGATGCCAGCAGCGCGCTGGGATCGTCTTCGCGAATCTTCTCACGGTAGAGGTGCTGGAACAGCCGACGCATGGCGCTGAGCAAACGCGCGGAACTGGTGGCTTTGTAGCCTCCCGCGACACGTTCCCCAAGCAGCGCCTGCAGATCGTCACGCTGTGCGCTCGCAAGGGATAACCCCCGGTGCGCAAGCCACTCCACCAGCATGGTGAGATCGCGACGGTAGGCGCTGAGGGTATTCTCGGCCAGATTTTTCTCCAGCCACAGCGCGTCGAGAAACTGTTCGATCAGTGCGAGATCCTTTTCCACATCAGCCCCTTTGATTCTGCAGTCAGGCCATTATGCCTGATTACGACCGGTTTCTGGTACACTACGCGCATAGTGAAAGCAAGAATTGAGATAGTTACGCGATGAATATTGGTCTGTTCTATGGTTCCAGCACCTGCTACACCGAAATGGCGGCAGAGAAAATTCGCGACATCATTGGCCCGGAACTGGTGACGTTGCATAACCTGAAAGATGACGCGGTCGCGCTGATGGAACAGTACGATGTCCTGATCCTTGGCATCCCAACCTGGGATTTTGGTGAGATACAGGAAGACTGGGAAGCCATCTGGGATCAACTCGATTCAGTCAATCTCGACGGCAAAATCATCGCCATGTACGGCATGGGAGATCAGCTGGGCTACGGGGAGTGGTTCCTGGACGCGCTCGGCATGCTGCATGACAAGCTGGCGCCGAAAGGGGTGTCGTTCATCGGCTACTGGCCAACCGAAGGTTACGAGTTCACCAGTAAAAAACCGATTATTGCCGACGGCGAGCTGTTTGTTGGGCTCGCGCTGGATGAAACCAACCAGTACGATCTCAGCGATGAACGCCTGCAAAGCTGGTGCGAGCAGATTCTGGGCGAAATGGCGGAAAAGTTTAGCTAACGCGCGTTACCCCTGCGTCGTCTGTTGCAACAGCATCCGGCGCAGGTCTCGCCACTCGGCAGCATCCATACTGTCAGCCGCCAGCCACAGATGCTGGCAACGCCCGCCGTCCACCTTGCGTAACCGCAACATCATGCCGCAGTTGAGCATCCAGGGCATACCGAGAATATCCCACTCTTTACCCTGCCAGCGCAGGCGGGAATCCATCAATAATTTAATCTCTCCCTGGCGGGCATTAATGCGACGCTGGCTGCGTACGCTGTCAAAAACGACAAACGACAGTAACAGCAGCCACAGCGGCGTATAGCTCAGCGGCCACGGCATCAGTAACACAATGGCCGCAACCAGGCCGTGGAGCAATAAAGACATCCACTGCGAGCGCCACGAGACGCGAAGATCAGATTGCCACAGGACCACGTTCCCGATTCCGTGTTTGAATTAATTGCACCATCCGTTGCAACTCGGTGTCGGCGGGTTTGCCGTGGTTCATCAGCCAGTTGAATAAATCCGGATCGTCAGACTCAAGCAGGCGAACAAACAGACGCTTATCATCATCGCTTAAGCTGTCATACTCATATTCGAAGAAAGGCATGATGGAAATATCAAGTTCACGCATGCCGCGACGGCACGCCCAGTGAATACGGGCCTTGTTGTTAATATCCATGTTCAGTTTCCTGCATTACGTTTGGCACAGTCGGTACCCCGTTCAGTGTTCTTTATTTCTCTACGGGGACACCAGCTAGTGTAACGTGTTTTTGACCGTTTCATTACTGGAATATTGCGATCGCCGAGCAGGCTTCCAGAATAATCCCTACAAAGACAGAGGATTACATTATTTTGCGTAGCGCTACGCATAACCGGTTTAGGGCACAAATGGTCTGTTGAAA
This sequence comes from Enterobacter hormaechei, assembly GCA_041890495.1. Taxonomy (GTDB): domain Bacteria; phylum Pseudomonadota; class Gammaproteobacteria; order Enterobacterales; family Enterobacteriaceae; genus Escherichia; species Escherichia boydii. The sequence continues at coordinate 4,578,042 of CP169086.1, read as the reverse complement.
GCGCTTGCATTGCCTGCAGGCTCTTTTACCATTAGGCATTATCAAAGCGTTAAGCAATTCAGGATATCGTTATGGCATTTACACCATTTTCTCCTCGCCAGCCCGCCGCCTCTGCGCGTCTGCCGCTGACGCTTATTTCTCTTGATGACTGGGCGCTGGCAACGCTCACCGGTGCCGACGCCGAAAAATATCTGCAGGGCCAGGTGACCGCCGACGTCAGCCAGATGACCGAACACCAGCATCTGCTGGCCGCGCATTGCGACCCAAAAGGCAAAATGTGGAGCAACCTGCGCCTCTTCCGCCGCCAGGACGGCTTTGCCTTTATTGAGCGCCGCAGCCTGCAAGAGGCCCAGCTCAAAGAGCTGAAAAAGTACGCGGTCTTTTCCAAAGTCACTATCGCCCCGGACGACGAACATGTCCTGCTGGGAGTGGCCGGGTTCCAGGCGCGTGCGGCGCTGAAAAATCTCTTCAGCGAACTGCCGGATGCTGAAAAGCAGGTGGTTAGCGAAGGCGCAACCTCCATCCTGTGGTTTGAACACCCGGCGGAGCGTTTCCTGTTAGTCACGGATGCGGCAACGGCCGAACGCGTGACTGAAGCGCTGCGCGGCGAAGCGCAGCTCAACAACAGTCAGCAGTGGCTGGCGCTGAACATCGAAGCGGGTCTGCCGGTGATTGACGCCGCAAACAGCGCGCAGTTTATTCCTCAGGCAACGAACCTGCAGGCGCTGGGCGGCATCAGCTTTAAAAAAGGCTGCTACACCGGCCAGGAGATGGTGGCGCGTGCAAAATTCCGCGGGGCAAACAAACGAGCGCTGTGGACGCTGGCGGGCCATGCCAGCCGCGTACCTGAAGCGGGTGAAGACTTAGAGCTGAAGATGGGTGATAACTGGCGCCGCACCGGCACCGTGTTAGCCGCCGTACAGCTGGATGATGGACGCCTTTTGGTACAGGCCGTCATGAACAACGACATGGAAGCCGACAGCGTGTTCCGCGTGCGTGACGATGCGAATACGCTGAGCATCGAGCCGCTGCCGTATTCACTGGAAGAGTGATGCTGTATCGCCCGGTGGCGCTGCGCTTACCGGGCCTACGGTTTTAGTGTCCTCCCTCTCCCTGTGGGAGAGGGCCGGGGTGAGGCACAGTGGAAAAAACTACGCCTGCCCCACGTACAAATAAATAGCCAAAAAGTGGCATACGCTGCCGCCCAGCACAAAGCCGTGCCAGATGGCATGGTTGTACGGGATGCGCTTGCAGACGTAGAAAATCACGCCGAGCGAGTACACCACGCCGCCCAGGGCCAAAAGCGTCACGCCCCCTACCGACAGTTTGACCGCCAGTTGATACACCACAATCAGCGACAGCCAGCCCATTGTCAGATAGGTGACCAGTGACAGCACCTTAAACCGGTGCGCAATGGTCAGCTTAAACAGGATCCCCAGCAGGGCCAGGCTCCAGATAACAATCATCAGGCCACGCGACAGCGGTGAGTTAAGCCCCACCAGCAGAAACGGCGTGTAGGTGCCTGCAATAAGAAGATAGATAGCGCAGTGGTCAAATTTCTTGAGCCACGTCTTGGCCCGCTGATGCGGGATCGCGTGATACAGCGTCGACGCCAGGAACAGCAGGATCATACTCCCGCCATACAGGCTGTAGCTGGTAATAGCCATCGCGCTGGCATTGGCATCCACCGCCTGCACCAGCAATAACACTAAACCGACAATCCCAAACACCAGGCCAATGCCGTGGCTGATGCTGTTGGCTACTTCCTCAGCCAGCGAATATCCCTGTGCGATTAATGGTCTGCTCACCATACAAAACTCCGGGAAAACAAAAGATGATTATTCATCGCATAACTATGCTAACTGAGAATGATTCCAGTGAACACCTGTTAGCTAAAATAATTTCATTTCAAAATTTATACCTAAAAATCATAGATATAAAGAAATCTTTCACCTAACAATTGTTCACATAAAAATTTAATCATTGTGAATCAAGAGCATAAAAATGGATCCTGCCCTCTGGGTGCATGTTATGATATGACGATGAGGTCAGAATGAGAGTTATGCCATTGTGAGTATGTTCACCCACTCCGCCATTGCCAGTCTCAACAACCTGGAGATGATGGTCTACAACTATGTCATAAAAAATCGTGACAAAGTGATGTACATGACCATCCGCGAGCTGGCGGATGCAGCGGGTGTCTCAACCACCACTATCCTGCGCTTTTGCCGCAAGCTTAACTGCGAAGGGTATTCTGAATTCCGCGTGCGATTTAAGCTTTATCTTGAACAGAACGAGCCCCAGCAGGCAAATTTTGGCGCCAGCGAAATTATCAGCTTTTTTAAAAGCGTGAACAATGAAGAGTTCGACGCGTTATTAGATAATGCGGTAGATATTATTTTATCATCCGAGCGAATTATATTCGTCGGTGCCGGGACATCGGGTTCGCTGGCAAAATATGGCGCACGTTTCTTTTCTAATATCGGGAAATTCAGTAACCATATTGACGACCCTTATTTCCCGGTCACCAATGATATGGCGAAAAATGCGCTGGCGATTGTGCTCTCCGTCTCGGGAGAGACCGAGGAGATCCTGCGCTTCGCCAGCCAGTTCAGCCTGCATCACTGCAAAGTGCTCTCTATTACCAGCCACGAGCACTCGCGACTCGCAAAACTGGCGGACTTTAATCTCTCCTGGCACGTTCCTCAGACGCGTATCGCAGGCGTCTACGACATCACCACGCAAATTCCCGTCATTTATATTCTGGAATCTCTCGGGCGTAAACTGGCGAAGAAACTCACGGAATAAAACATCCTGTTTTTTTGATGTAACAAATCACATTTACTGTGAATTGTTATATCGTGACATTTAATTTCGCTTTGCTAGACTCGATGCCAATAAGCCATTTATTGAGAATAGCAGCGATGAAAAAACTCACCTTACCGAAAGATTTCTTATGGGGCGGCGCAGTTGCCGCTCATCAGGTCGAAGGCGGCTGGAACAAAGGCGGAAAAGGGCCGAGCATTTGTGACGTTCTGACCGGTGGCGCACACGGCGTGCCGCGCGAAATCACCAAAGAAGTCTTGCCAGGAAAATACTATCCAAACCATGAAGCCGTTGATTTTTATGGTCACTATAAGGAAGACATCAAGCTATTTGCCGAAATGGGCTTCAAATGTTTTCGTACATCCATTGCCTGGACGCGCATTTTTCCAAAAGGCGATGAAGCTCAGCCAAACGAAGAAGGGCTGAAGTTCTACGATGATATGTTCGATGAACTGCTGAAATACAACATCGAACCGGTGATCACCCTCTCCCACTTTGAAATGCCGCTGCATCTGGTGCAGCAATACGGTAGCTGGACCAACCGTAAAGTGGTTGATTTCTTTGTACGTTTCGCGGAAGTGGTATTTGAACGCTATAAGCACAAAGTCAAATACTGGATGACCTTCAACGAAATTAACAACCAGCGTAACTGGCGTGCACCGCTGTTCGGTTACTGCTGCTCCGGCGTGGTGTATACCGAGCATGAAAACCCGGAAGAGACGATGTATCAGGTGCTGCATCACCAGTTTGTCGCCAGCGCCCTGGCGGTGAAAGCTGCGCGTCGCATTAACCCGGAGATGAAAGTCGGCTGTATGCTGGCGATGGTGCCGCTCTATCCTTACTCCTGTAACCCGGACGATGTGATGTTCGCTCAGGAGTCGATGCGCGAACGCTACGTCTTTACCGATGTGCAGCTACGCGGCTATTACCCGTCCTATGTGTTGAACGAGTGGGAGCGTCGCGGATTTAACATCAAAATGGAAGACGGCGATCTGGATGTGCTGCGTGAAGGCACCTGCGATTATCTTGGTTTCAGCTATTACATGACCAATGCAGTGAAGGCCGAAGGCGGCACCGGCGATGCGATCTCTGGTTTTGAAGGCAGCGTACCAAACCCGTATGTTAAAGCATCTGACTGGGGCTGGCAGATTGATCCAGTAGGTCTGCGCTATGCACTTTGCGAACTGTATGAGCGTTATCAGAGGCCGCTGTTTATTGTCGAAAACGGTTTTGGCGCTTACGACAAAGTGGAAGAAGATGGCAGCATCAACGACGACTACCGCATTGACTACCTGCGCGCCCATATCGAAGAGATGAAAAAAGCGGTGACTTACGATGGCGTGGATCTGATGGGCTACACACCGTGGGGCTGCATCGACTGCGTGTCGTTCACCACCGGGCAGTACAGCAAACGCTACGGCTTTATCTATGTGAATAAACATGACGACGGTACTGGCGATATGTCGCGTTCACGTAAGAAGAGCTTTAACTGGTACAAAGAGGTGATTGCCAGCAACGGCGAGAAGCTTTAACGCCGTAACGCCGGGCGGCGCTACGCTTGCACCGGCCTACGATTGATCCCCTCTCCCCTTTGGGGAGAGGGTTAGGGTGAGGGGGGTTACTTCCCGCCCGCCAGCTCTATAAAACTCCCCGTCACGTACGACGCTTTCTCGCTCAGCAGCCAGACAATCGCCTGGGCGACCTCTTCCGGCTGGCCGCCGCGCTGCATCGGCAGTAACGATTTTACGCGATCCACTCGCCCCGGCTCTCCGCCGGAAGCATGGATATCGGTATAGATCAGACCCGGACGGACGCAGTTGACGCGAATGCCCTGCGCCGCCACCTCCAGCGACAGTCCGGTTGTTAGCGAATCTACCGCCCCCTTGGACGCGGCGTAATCCACATATTCACCCGGCGCGCCCAGGCGCGACGCCGCGGAAGAGACATTCACTATCGCCCCACCCTTGCCGCCATGTTTGAAGGACATGCGTTTTACCGCTTCCCGGCAGCAGAGGAAGTAGCCCGTAACGTTGGTCGCCAGGACGCGGTTAATGCGCTCGGCGGAGAGATTCTCGATGGTGGATTGCTCAAACAGAATCCCTGCATTATTGACCAGCGCGGTCAGCGGCTCGCCTTCGCGATCGAGGCTGTTAAACATCGCCAGCACCTGAGCTTCATCGCTGATGTCTGCACGTACGGCAAAGGCTTTCCCGCCCGCATCCACAATCTGCCTGATGACGTCCGTCGCGGCTTTAATGTTGTGATGATAGTTCACCGCCACGGTGTAGCCTTCGCGAGCCAGCTGCAGCGCGGTGGCTTTCCCGATTCCGCGGCTGGCGCCGGTGACCAGTGCAATTGCCATTCGTTTCTCCCAATAAAAAAGCCGGGTGGCGGCTTCGCCTTACCCGGCCTACGTTACTACATCAGCAATATTACTGGTATTCGCTAATCGGTACGCAGGAGCAGAACAGGTTACGGTCGCCGTAAACATCATCCAGACGTTTCACTGTCGGCCAGTATTTGTCTGCCACACCTGCCGGGAATACCGCAACTTCACGGCTGTACGGATGCGCCCACTCGGCGACCAGTTCGCTCTGAATGTGCGGCGCGTTCACCAGCGGGTTATCTTCCAGCGGCCAGACACCGGCTTTCACCTGGTCAATTTCTGCGCGGATAGCCAGCATCGCGTCGATAAAGCGATCCAGTTCCACTTTGCTTTCAGATTCAGTCGGTTCAACCATCAGCGTACCCGCCACCGGGAACGACATCGTCGGCGCGTGGAAACCGTAGTCGATCAGGCGCTTGGCAATATCCAGCTCGCTGATGCCGGTTTCTTCTTTCAGCGGGCGAATATCGAGAATACATTCGTGCGCCACGCGACCGTCGCGACCGGTATACAGCACCGGGAAGGCATCCTGCAGGCGGCTGGCAATATAGTTGGCGTTGAGGATTGCCACCTGGCTTGCTTTTTTCAGCCCTTCTGCGCCCATCATGCGGATGTACATCCAGCTGATTGGCAGGATAGAGGCGCTACCGAACGGTGCCGCAGAAACCGCGCCCTGACGGGTTAACATGCCTTCGATTTGCACCACGCTATGACCCGGTACAAACGGTGCCAAATGCGCTTTCACGCCGATCGGTCCCATACCCGGACCACCACCGCCGTGCGGAATGCAGAAAGTTTTATGTAGGTTAAGGTGTGAAACGTCCGCACCAATAAAGCCCGGCGAGGTGATGCCAACCTGGGCGTTCATGTTCGCGCCATCAAGGTAAACCTGACCGCCGAACTGATGCACGACTTCACACACTTCACGGATCGTTTCTTCATACACGCCGTGGGTAGAAGGATAAGTCACCATGATACAGGAGAGGTTATCGCCCGCCTGTTCCGCTTTCGCGCGCAGATCAGTCAGATCGATGTTGCCGTTTTTATCACACGCCACAACCACCACCTGCATTCCTGCCATATGTGCAGAAGCGGGGTTAGTTCCGTGCGCAGAAGCCGGGATCAGGCAGATATCGCGATGCCCTTCGTTGCGGCTTTCATGATAATGACGAATCGCCAGCAGGCCCGCGTATTCGCCCTGTGCGCCAGAGTTCGGCTGCATACAAACGGCGTCGTAACCGGTCAGTTTCACCAGCCAGTCAGCCAGCTGCGCAATCATCTGCTGATAACCTTCGGCCTGCTCCGGCGGGCAGAACGGGTGCAGTTCGGCAAATTCCGGCCAGGTGATTGGGATCATCTCGGCGGCGGCGTTCAGTTTCATGGTGCAGGAACCCAGCGGGATCATCGCCTGATTCAGCGCCAGATCTTTACGCTCCAGCGAGTGCATATAGCGCATCATTTCGGTTTCGCTGTGGTAGCGATTAAACACCGGATGGGTGAGGATTTCGTCGTCGCGCAGCATCGCAGGCTGGATAGAGCGGCTGTCGTGAGCCACGTCTTTGTCCAGCGTGTCGATGTCCAGGCCGTGGTTATCGCCCAGCAGCACGTTGAAAAGCTGCATTACGTTTTCACGCGTGGTTGTTTCATCAAGGGTGATCCCAACCGCGTTCAGAATATCGCTACGCAGGTTGATTTCAGCCGCTTCGGCACGCGTCAGTACGCCCGCTTTGTCGGCCACTTCCACACACAAGGTGTCGAAATAGTGCGCATGGCGCAGTTTCAGACCTTTTTGTTGCAGGCCCGCCGCCAGGATATCGGTCAGACGGTGAATGCGGTTAGCGATACGTTTCAGGCCAACCGGGCCGTGATAAACGGCATACAGGCTGGCGATGTTTGCCAGCAGTACCTGGGAAGTACAAATGTTGGAGTTCGCTTTCTCACGGCGGATATGTTGCTCGCGAGTCTGCATCGCCATGCGCAGCGCGGTATTGCCAGCTGCATCTTTCGATACACCGATAATACGGCCCGGCATTGAGCGTTTGTATTCATCTTTCGCCGCAAAGAATGCCGCGTGTGGGCCACCGTAGCCCATCGGCACGCCGAAGCGTTGCGCCGAACCAAAAACAATATCCGCGCCCTGTTTACCCGGCGCAGTTAACAGCACCAGCGCCATAATATCGGCGGCAACGCTGACCACAATTTTGCGTGATTTCAGTTCGCTAATAAGCGCAGTGTAGTCGTGAATTTCACCGGTAGTGCCTACCTGCTGTAACAGCACGCCGAAGACGTCCTGATGGTCGAGCACTTTTTGCGCGTCATCGACAATCACTTCAAAACCAAAGGTTTCGGCACGAGTACGGACCACATCCAGCGTTTGCGGATGCACATCGGAAGCCACGAAGAAGCGGTTGGCATTTTTCAGTTTGCTGACGCGTTTCGCCATCGCCATTGCTTCGGCGGCAGCGGTGGCCTCGTCCAGAAGAGAAGCAGAGGCCATATCCAGTCCAGTCAAATCCAGCGTTACCTGCTGGAAGTTGAGCAGTGCTTCAAGGCGGCCCTGGGAGACTTCAGGTTGATACGGAGTGTACGCGGTATACCAGCCCGGATTTTCCAGCATGTTACGCAGGATAACCGGCGGTAGCTGCACGGCGGTGTAACCCATGCCGATGTAAGACGTGAAGCGTTTATTGCGACTGGCAATAGCCTTGAGTTCTGCCAGTGCGGCGTATTCGGTCGCCGGTGCGCCAACCTGCGGTGGTGTCGCAAGTTGAATATCTTTCGGCACAATCTGGCCGGTCAGCGCGTTTAACGATTGTGCACCAACGGCATTCAGCATTTCTTGCTGTTGCGCGGCGTCCGGTCCGATATGGCGTTCAATAAAAGCGCCGCTGTTTTCAAGCTGGCTTAACGTCTGTGTCATGAGCGATGGTTCCTGAAACGTGCAGTGAATTGTGAACCTCTCTCCTTACGAAGAGAGTGAGGGTGAGGCATAAATTTTCCTCACCCTGATCCTCTCCCGCAGAAGAGGAATAAAGCCGTTACTCGTCTTCTAACAATGCTTCGTATGCGGTCGCATCCAGCAGTGATTCCAGTTCGCTTTCATCGCTGGCTTTGATTTTAAAGATCCAGCCGCCTGCATACGGTTCGCTGTTCACCAGTTCCGGGGAATCGCTCAGTGCGTCGTTTACCGCCACGATTTCACCGCTTACTGGCGCATAAATGTCTGACGCCGCTTTTACCGATTCGGCAACCGCGCAGTCATCGCCCGCGCTAACCGTTGCGCCCACTTCCGGCAGGTCAACAAACACCATATCGCCTAACAGCTCCTGAGCATGTTCGGTAATACCAACGGTGTAAGTGCCGTCGGCTTCTTTACGCAACCATTCGTGTTCTTTGCTGTATTTCAGTTCTGCTGGTACGTTGCTCATCAATCAATCTCCAAAAAAGTAAATCACGCGACGGCTTTGCCGTTACGCACAAAAACAGGTTTTGTCACTTTAACCGGCATTTCACGGTTGCGAATTTGCACAATCGCCGTTTCGCCAATACCTTCCGGCACGCGCGCCAGCGCAATGCTGTAACCCAGCGTCGGGGAGAAAGTACCGCTGGTGATAATGCCTTCATGCTGGTTGCCCTGCGCATCGGTAAAGCGTACCGGCAGTTCATTACGCAGCACGCCTTTTTCGGTCATCACCAGACCAACCAGTTTTTCTGTACCATGCTCACGCTGCACTTCCAGGGCTTCAAGACCGATAAAGTCACGATCTGCCGGTTCCCAGGCGATGGTCCAGCCCATGTTGGCGGCTAAAGGAGAGATGGTTTCGTCCATCTCCTGACCATAAAGATTCATGCCCGCTTCCAGACGCAGCGTGTCACGCGCGCCCAAGCCACATGGCTTAACACCCGCTTCCACCAGCGCACGCCAGAAATCGGCCGCTTTTTCATTGGGCAGCGCAATTTCATAGCCCGCTTCACCGGTATAACCAGTGGTGGCAATAAACAGATCGCCCGCCTGCACGCCAAAGAACGGTTTCATCCCTTCCACCGCCTGACGCTGGGCGTCATTAAACAGTGTGGCAGCTTTTGCCTGCGCATTCGGCCCTTGCACGGCAATCATGGAAAGGTCATCACGAACGGTAATTTCGATGCCGAAAGGTTCAGCGTGTTGGGTAATCCAGGAGAGGTCTTTTTCGCGGGTGGCGGAGTTAACAACGAGGCGGAAGAAATCTTCAGTAAAGTAGTAGACGATGAGGTCATCTATCACACCGCCAGAGGCATTCAACATCCCCGAGTAAAGGGCTTTGCCGCTTTTGGTGAGCTTCGCCACATCGTTCGCCAGCAGATAACGCAGAAACTCCCGGGTGCGGCTGCCGCGAAGATCGACGATGGTCATATGTGACACATCAAACATTCCGGCATCGGTACGTACCGCATGATGTTCGTCGATTTGCGAACCGTAATGCAGCGGCATCATCCAGCCGTGGAAATCCACCATGCGAGCGCCGCAAAGCGTGTGTTGTTCGTACAAAGGAGTCTGTTGTGCCATCTTGTCCTCATTGAAAAATTCACCGTGAAACCCGGTATCGGCCCCGCGTTCGGGCACCGACGCAAACGTTCTCTTTTACCTGAACTTACCACCGAAACCGGCGGTTAACCATAAGGTAAAGCGGGTCATCACATTAGCTTATGACCAAAAAACACTAAAAAGCCTACAGAGTTATTCACTGGAAAAATGCGATTAACCCCGCACAAAATTAACAATGATCTAACAGGATTTAGCACATGGTGATATTTCGTGCGGAAAATCGGGCCGAATTTCCGTAACGAGAAAAACACGACATTAGATTATCTAATGCGAAAAATGACGTGAAATTAGAATATTTCAAACGAGGGAATTTCCCCGGCGCAGAGGCCGGGAAAAGAAAGTGTGACAGGGGTCAATACACAAAATCATTCAAGTTGCATCAAGGCGGCAAGTCTGAGAGTCCCCAGGAGCTTACATAAGTAAGTGACTGGGGTGAGCAGACGCGGCCAACGCAGAGGCAGCTTGAAGGACGACGTGCATTTTAACGTAGCCAGTCCGGCAGGTCGTTAAGACCCATCGCCTGACGGAGGAGCTGGGGCTTAACGCCCGGAAGGGTGTCAGCAAGCTTGAGGCCGATATCGCGCAGCAGTTTTTTCGCCGGATTCGCCCCGGCAAACAGCTCGCGGAAGCCCTGCATGCCCGCCAGCATCATCGCTGCGCTGTGCTTGCGGCTGCGCTCGTAGCGACGCAGATAGAGATGCTGACCGATGTCTTTCCCTTCGCGATGCAGGCGACGCAGCTCCTCAACCAGCTCCGCCGCGTCCATAAAGCCTAGGTTAACGCCCTGCCCGGCCAGCGGATGAATGGTATGCGCCGCATCCCCCACCAGCGCCAGACGGTGCGCGGCAAACTGACGCGCGTAGCGGCCGGTTAACGGGAATACCTGACGCTCGCTTTCAAGCGTGCACAGGCCAAGGCGGTTATCAAAGGCCACGCACAGCGCCTGGTTAAAGGCGTCCGGCGTCGCCTCATGCATTTGCCGGGCTTTCTCCGGCACCAGGGACCAGACAATCGAGCACAGGTGCGGATCGGCAAGCGGCAGGAACGCCAGTATGCCGTCGTTGTGGAAAATCTGGCGCGCCACGCCGCCGTGTGGCTCTTCGGTGCGGATCGTCGCGACCAGAGCGTGATGACGATAGTCCCAGAAGGTCAGCGGGATATCGGCTTTATTACGCAGCCAGGAGTTGGCACCGTCAGCACCGACAACCAGACGCGCGGTCAGCATATCGCCGCTCTGCAGGGTGATAAACGCCTCGTTTTCGCCCCATGCGACCTGCTGGACCTGCGCAGGCGCAATCAGCGTCACGTCGCTGCACTGCTGTGCTTTCTGCCACAGCGCGTGGTGGATCACCGCATTTTCAACAATGTGACCCAGATGGCTGTAGCCCATGCTTTCATCATCAAAAGCAATATGACCAAAGCTGTCTTTATCCCACACCTCCATGCCGTGATAGCAGCTGGCGCGGTTCGCCACAATATCTGACCAGACGCCAAGGTGCGTCAGCAGCTTTTCGCTGGCCGCATTAATGGCCGATACGCGGAGTTCCGGCGGCGCATCAGGGGCAACGGGCTGGGGCTGTTTTTGCTCCAGCACCGCCACGCGCAGGCCGCTGCCCTGTAAACCACAGGCCAATGCCAGTCCGACCATTCCGCCGCCAACGATGGCGACATCAACATTTTGCACGGTGATAACTCCTTAACGCGCGACCCAACCCAGGGTCCGCTGCGCCAGCACGTCACGTGCCGGAATGAATAGTTCCATCGCCATCAGCCCGAGGTTGCGGCCCGCAACCAGCGGTGCCCAGCGATTGGCAAAGAGATGGACCAGGCCATCGGTCACACCGATGGTGGCCTCTTTATCCGCCTGACGGCGCTTCTGGTAATGACTCAGCACCGAATACGCCCCGCAGTCTTTTTGCTCGCTCCACGCCTGCGCCAGCGATTCGGCCAGGCTCATGACGTCGCGTAAACCAAGGTTAAAGCCTTGCCCCGCGATGGGGTGCAGCGTCTGCGCGGCATTACCGACAAGCGCCAGACGATGGGAGATGGACTGAGATGCCGTGGTGAGCGAAAGTGGATATACCGTCCGCTTGCCGGCATGGGTAATACGCCCCAGCCGCCAGCCAAAGGCTTTTTGCAGCTCGGTACAAAAACGTTCGTCGGACCAGGCCTTCACCTCTTCAGCCTTATCCTGCGGATGACACCACACCATGGAACAGCGCCCGTCCGACATCGGCAGCATCGCCAGCGGACCATGCTGCGTAAAGCGCTCAAACGCCCTGCCGCTGTGGTCAGCTGCGGTAGCAACGTTCGCAATGACCGCCACCTGGCCGTAAGGCTGCTGGCGCCACTCCACGCCGCACTGGGCGCCGAGCGACGAGCGCGAACCGTCCGCGGCGACCAGAAGCTCGCCTTCAAGGACGGTGCCGTTTTCCAGCGTCACGCTGACCGACGCTTCACTTCGGCTCACGCTGGCCACCCGCGCGGGGCAATGCAGCGTGACGCCCGGCGCGTCCTGGAGCAGGCGGAACAGACGTAATCCGACGTCGTGGAGCTCAACGACCTGACCCAGGGCATCAATCCGGTAATCCTGCGCGTCCAGCGTGACAAACCCCGCATGGCCGCGATCGCTGACGTGAACGGTTTTAATTGCCGTGGCGCGGTCAGCAATGGCCTGCCAGATGCCAATGCGGGAAAGCTGCTGGCAGGTGCCCTGCGCCAGCGCAATGGCGCGGGCATCAAAACCGGGGTGGTTGGACGCCTCTGGCGCAACGGCTTCGACCAGGTGCACCGGAAGCTGCCCCTGCGTCAAATGCGAAATGGCCAGCGCCAGCGTCGCGCCCGCCATGCCGCCACCGACGATGATTACGCTCATTGCTTTCTCGCAGCAACCATCAACGCTTCGATTTCTTCCGGCTTTTCACCACGCTGGCGGTGAGGTTTTCGTTACCGGTTTCGGTAATCACAATGTCGTCTTCAATACGAATGCCGATACCGCGATATTGTTCTGGCACTTCTGCATCCGGCGCAATATACAGCCCTGGCTCTACGGTCAGTACCATGCCCGGTTCCAGAATGCGCGAGCGATCCTGACCATAAACACCCACGTCATGGACATCCAGTCCTAACCAGTGGCTAAGGCCATGCATAAAGAAAGGACGATGGGCGTTCTGAGCGATCAGTTCATCAACATCACCTTTCAGGATGCCGAGTTTTACCAGGCCGCTAACCATGATGCGCACCACTTCACCAGTGACTTCCAGAATGGAAGTTCCCGGACGATACAGGCGCAGGCTGGTTTCGAGAGACTCCAGCACAATGTCGTAGATTTCACGCTGGGCCTGGGTGAATTTGCCGTTGACCGGGAAGGTGCGGGTAATATCGCCAGCGTAACCTTTGTATTCACAACCCGCGTCAATCAACACCAGGTCGCCGTCGCGCATTTCACACTCGTTTTCGGTGTAGTGCAGAATGCAGCCGTTTTCACCGCTGCCGACAATGGTGTTATAGGACGGATAGCGCGCACCGTGGCGGTTAAATTCGTGGTGAATTTCGCCTTCCAGATGGTACTCGAACATTCCCGGACGGCATTTTTCCATCGCCCGTGTATGTGCCATGGCGGTGATTTCTCCCGCGCGGCGGAGTACGGCAATCTCTTCTGGCGATTTGAACAGGCGCATTTCATGAACAACAGGACGCCAGTCGATCATCGTTGCCGGTGCGGTGAGATTTTGCCGCGAACCTTTACGCAGTTTTTCCAGCGCACTGTTCACGATTACATCAGCATATGCATATTCGCCCTGGGCATGGTAAACCACATCCAGGCCGTTAAGTAGTTGATAAAGTTGCTGATTGATTTCGCTGAATGCCAGTGCGCGGTCAACGCCCAGTTTCTCTGGCGCGGCATCCTGGCCTAAGCGACGGCCAAACCAGATCTCCGCCGTCAGGTCGCGAACGCGGTTAAACAGAACGCTGTGGTTATGAGTGTCATCGCTTTTAATCAGCACCAGCACCGCTTCCGGTTCGTTAAAGCCGGTGAAGTACCAGAAGTCACTGTTCTGACGATAGGGGTATTCGCTGTCGGCGCTACGTGTTACTTCTGGTGCAGCAAAAATCAGCGCGGCGCTGCCGGGTTGCATTTGCTCCACCAGGGCCTGACGGCGACGCTGAAACTCTTGCCGGGATATCTCACTCATAACACTCTCCTTACGTTTTTTGTTTTTAGTGTAGAGTCGGTTTTTGTACTTCTGGCGCGGTCGGTTGCGGATGAGTAAAGGTGTCGTGGCATAACAGCGCGGCAACACGAACGTATTCGATGATCTCTTCAAGCGACATTTCAAGCTCTTCCTGATCTTCGTCTTCGTCGTAACCCAGTTGCGCAATGTTACGCAGATCGTCGATAGCTTCACCGGTTTCGCCGGTCACTTTATCCAGCTTCGGTTGCGTAACGCCAAGACCAAGCAGGAAGTGATTGACCCAACCTGCCAATGCATCAGCCCGATCGAAAACGCTGACATCATCGCCATCAGGCAGATAAAGCTGAAAAAGGAAGCCGTCATCCTGCAGGGCATCGCTGGTGGCAGAGTGCATTTTACGCAGTGCCTGTGCCAGCTCATGACCGAAAGCCATGCCTTCGTTCGTCAGGTCGTGAAGTAGCGGTAGCCATGAGCTGTCATCGTTACCGCCACATATCATCCCGCTGATTAAACCATGCATCTCAGCTGGGGTCAGACCCGTCCCTTGTTGGTTCAGATACTGGTTCATTTCGTTGTAACCAGGCATTTCGTTCTGTATAGACATAAGCATTCGTCGTCAAAGGGAGGAATATTCATGATATGCTACCACTTTGGGCCCTGGTGGACCAGAAAAGGGCTTGTCTCTTCTCATCAGGGTAGCTATAGTGTCGCCCCTTCGCAGACCATGGGTCTAAAGACGAAGGCAGCGCAGTCAATCAGCAGGAAGGTGGCATGTCTGCACAACCCGTCGATATCCAAATTTTTGGCCGTTCACTGCGTGTGAACTGCCCGCCTGACCAAAGGGATGCGTTGAATCAGGCAGCGGACGATCTGAACCAACGGTTGCAAGATCTGAAAGAACGCACTAGAGTCACAAATACTGAACAGTTGGTCTTCATTGCCGCATTGAATATCAGCTATGAGTTAGCGCAAGAAAAAGCAAAGACTCGTGACTACGCGGCAAGTATGGAACAGCGTATTCGGATGCTGCAGCAGACCATAGAACAAGCGTTACTTGAACAAGGTCGCATCACCGAAAAAACTAACCAAAACTTTGAATGACACTTTTCGGTTTACTGTGGTAGAGTAACCGTGAAGACAAAATTTCTCTGAGATGTTCGCAAGCGGGCCAGTCCCCTGAGCCGATATTTCATACCACAAGAATGTGGCGCTCCGCGGTTGGTGAGCATGCTCGGTCCGTCCGAGAAGCCTTAAAACTGCGACGACACATTCACCTTGAACCAAGGGTTCAAGGGTTACAGCCTGCGGCGGCATCTCGGAGATTCCCTCTCTTATCTTGGCACCAGCCATGACGCAACTACCAAGAACTCCCACTGACATTATCCCGACAAGAAATCCGCCAAAATGATTCGGCAACGTCGTCGTGCGTTAACGCCGAACAACAGCAGGAAATGGGGTCAACAAGCCGCGACCACGGATGATGACCTATCCCCCGGCTGGTGATGGCACATACGGTCGCTGTATTCCTCTCTTTTGATGGCGAACTCGACACCCAGCCACTCATAGAACAACTCTGGCGCGCCGGGAAGAAGGTATACCTGCCGGTGCTGCACCCGTTCAGCGAAGGCAATCTGCTGTTTTTGCACTATCACCCGCACAGCGAGCTGGTGGTGAATCGTCTGAAAATCACTGAACCGAAACTCGACGTGCGCGACGTGCTCCCGCTGTCGCAGCTGGATGTGCTGATTACGCCGCTGGTCGCGTTTGATGAACAGGGACAGCGCCTGGGAATGGGCGGTGGTTTTTACGACCGGACGCTGCAAAACTGGCAGAAGTATGGGTTACAGCCGGTGGGCTATGCGCATGATTGCCAGGGCGTGGAGGCGTTGCCGGTAGAAAAATGGGATGTGCCGTTGCCGGCGGTGGTGACGCCATCGAAGTTGTGGGAGTGGTGAAACAGGCGTGCAGCCTAATGCCCTCACCCCAGCCCTCTCCCACAGGGAGAGGGTGAAAACATAAAAACGGTAACTATCGTTACCGTTTTGCATTTACCTCACACCATCAGTACAGCAGACGGGCGCGAATGGTACCCGGAATAGCTTTCATTGCCTGCAGCGCTTTTTCGGCAACGTCTTCGTCGGCTTCAATATCAATAACCACATAACCCATCTGGGCGGAAGTTTGCAGATATTGCGCGGCGATGTTGACGCCCTGCTCGGCGAAGATTTTGTTCAGCGCAGTTAGCACGCCCGGACGGTTTTCGTGGATGTGCATCAGACGACGCCCACCGTGCAGTGGCAGCGAGACTTCCGGGAAGTTCACCGCAGAGAGCGTTGAGCCATTGTCAGAATACTTGATCAATTTACCCGCAACTTCCAGGCCGATATTCTCCTGCGCTTCCTGAGTCGAACCGCCAATGTGTGGCGTCAGAAGGACGTTGTCGAATTCACACAGCGGAGAGGTAAATGGATCGCTATTGGTCGCCGGTTCCGTCGGGAATACGTCGATTGCCGCCCCCGCCAGATGTTTGCTCGCCAGCGCATCACACAGCGCCGGAATATCCACCACAGTACCGCGCGAAGCATTAATCAGCAGCGAGCCGGGCTTCATTAGTGAAATTTCTTTCGCGCCCATCATATTTTTGGTGGACGGATTCTCTGGTACATGCAGACTCACCACATCGCTCATATTCAGCAGGTCAGAAAGATGCTGTACCTGAGTGGCGTTGCCCAGCGGCAGTTTATTTTCAATATCATAAAAGTAAACATACATTCCCAGCGATTCAGCCAGAATGCCCAATTGCGTACCAATATGACCGTAGCCGATGATACCCAGCTTTTTGCCGCGCGCTTCAAAAGAACCCGCCGCCAGTTTGTTCCACACGCCACGGTGCGCTTTAGCATTGGCTTCCGGCACGCCGCGCAATAGCAGCAGCAGTTCGCCAATCACCAGCTCCGCAACAGAGCGCGTATTTGAGAACGGTGCGTTAAATACCGGGATCCCGCGCTTTGCCGCCGCATCCAGATCAACCTGGTTTGTTCCGATACAGAAACAGCCAATAGCGACCAGTTTTTCTGCGGCGTTGATCACGTCTTCAGTCAGATGGGTACGGGATCGCAGGCCGATGAAGTGGGCATCGCGGATGGATTCTTTTAATTGTTCATCATCCAGCGCGCCTTTGTGAAATTCGATGTTGGTGTAACCAGCTGCACGAAGGCTTTCCAGCGCCTTTTGGTGCACGCCTTCTACCAGCAGAAACTTAATCTTGTCTTTCTCCAGCGATACCTTTGCCATTTACCCAATCCTGTCTTTTGAAATGTTGTGTGCGGATTTGCATCCGCCTTTCAACATATCAAAAAATAATATTGCGGCAATATGAACGTTTGCGTCGCGATGTTGAGGAAATATCACGCAAAGGTAATTCTTGGATGAATATGCTGGTTTAGAGGATTTATTTAGAGCAATCGACAATTGCCTGGTAAAAGCGTGACACATGTCACCAAATTTAATGAAGAGAATTTTTTTAACGGGGGAGGTTCCCCCGTCAGATCATTTCACAATGGTTTTGACACCGTCAGGTGTGCCAATCAGCGCAACGTCCGCGCCACGGTTAGCAAACAAGCCAACAGTCACCACGCCAGGAATCGCATTTATGGCGTTTTCCATCGCTATCGGGTCAAGGATTTCCATGCCGTGGACGTCGAGGATCACGTTGCCATTATCGGTCACCACGCCCTGACGGTATTCCGGACGACCGCCCAGTTTCACCAGCTGACGCGCCACTGCACTACGTGCCATCGGGATAACTTCTACTGGCAGCGGGAATTTACCCAGAATATCAACCTGCTTGGAAGCGTCTGCAATACAGATAAATTTTTCTGCAACCGAAGCAATGATTTTTTCACGGGTCAGCGCCGCGCCGCCGCCTTTGATCATTTGCATGTGGCCGTTGATTTCATCTGCGCCATCAACGTAGATGCCAAGGCTGTCGACTTCGTTGAGATCAAAAACGTGAATGCCGAGGCTTTTCAGTTTTTCAGTGGAAGCATCTGAACTGGAAACGGCCCCTTCAATCTGGCCTTTCATTGTACCGAGCGCGTCAATAAAGTGTGCGGCGGTGGAACCTGTACCTACACCAACAATGGTGCCGGGCTGAACATACTGAAGTGCCGCCCATCCTACTGCTTTTTTCAATTCATCCTGCGTCATGATCGTTTCGCCTGTGGTATGAAAACTCAGGGCGCATTATAGAACACGTCGAATGGAATTCGTCTGCCACAAAGGGAAAATTGTGTCATAGTGCAGAATAAGCAAAATTAAGGAGCCAGCCAGAGCAATGAAACGTCCGGACTACAGAACACTACAGGCACTTGATGCAGTTATTCGTGAACGAGGTTTTGAGCGCGCGGCGCAAAAGCTTTGCATCACCCAGTCCGCCGTATCACAGCGTATTAAACAGCTTGAAAATATGTTCGGCCAGCCGCTGCTGGTGCGTACCGTGCCACCACGTCCAACCGAGCAAGGGCAAAAGCTCCTCGCCCTGCTGCGCCAGGTTGAACTGCTGGAAGACGAGTGGCTGGGTGACGAACAGACGGGCTCTACGCCGCTGCTGCTCTCTCTGGCGGTCAACGCCGACAGTCTGGCAACCTGGCTGCTGCCGGCCCTTGCGCCGGTTCTCGCGGACTCCCCTATCCGCCTGAATTTACAGGTTGAAGATGAAACCCGTACCCAGGAACGCCTGCGTCGCGGTGAAGTGGTTGGGGCGGTCAGTATTCAGCCTCAGGCACTGCCGAGCTGTCTGGTCGATCAGCTAGGTGCCCTGGATTACCTGTTTGTGGGTTCAAAAGCCTTTGCTGAGCGCTACTTCCCGAACGGGGTGACCCGCGCGGCGCTGCTGAAAGCCCCTGCCGTGGCGTTCGACCATCTGGACGATATGCATCAGGCGTTCCTGCAGCAAAACTTCGATCTGCCGCCGGGCAGCGTGCCGTGCCATATCGTCAACTCGTCTGAAGCGTTTGTGCAGCTTGCGCGCCAGGGCACCACCTGCTGCATGATCCCGCATCTGCAGATTGAGAAAGAGTTGAAAAGCGGTGAGCTGATTGACCTGACGCCGGGGCTGTATCAGCGCCGGATGCTCTACTGGCACCGTTTTGCGCCGGAAAGCCGCATGATGCGCAACGTCACCGACGCGCTGCTGGCGTACGGGCACAAGGTGTTGAGACAGGATTAAAAAATAAGCCGGGTGGCGGCTTCGCCTTACCCGGCCTGCAGATTACTGAGCCGGTTTAGGCTGTGCCGCAACAGGCTCCAGCTGGAAGACCACATCCACCTGATCGTCGAACTGAATGGTTGGCTGCTCGTAAGTTTCCTGAGCGGACACCGGGGCTGCATCAGCCTTCATCATACGAACCATCGGGCTTGGCTGGTAGTTAGAGACGTGGTAACGCACGCTGTAAACCGGGCCAAGCTTGCTCTTAAAGCCAGAAGCCAGCTGTTCCGCCTGGTGAATGGCATCATCAATCGCCGCTTTACGCGCTTCGTCTTTGTACTTCTCCGGTTGCGCAACGCCCAGCGACACGGAACGAATTTCGTTCAGACCCGCCTTCAGCGCACCATCCAGCAGCGCGTTGAGCTTATCAAGCTGACGCACGGTCACTTCGACGGTACGCACGGCACGGTAGCCCTTCAGGATGCTTTTGCCATTCTGGTAGTCGTAATCGGGTTGAGTACGCAGGTTCGCAGAGTTGATATCTTTTTTACCGACACCGTTCTGCTCGAGGAAAGAGAGGTATTGCGCAACGCGATCGTCAGCCTGCTTCTTGGCAGTTGCCGCATCCTTCGCAGCCACATTTACCTCAATTGCCAGGGTTGCAACATCGGGTACCGCATCCACGCTTGCGGTGCCTGAAGTGACGATGTGCGGGCCATCCGGCAGTTCACTTGCCTGCGCCGACACCGCACCAAAACTTACTAATGCCGCCAGGGCCATCACCTTAAACTTCACTGTTATTCCTCCATGTTGCGAAGAGTGCCCAATAACAGGGCGCATGCCAGCAAGCTTAGCGGGTCTTGTTCAGTTGTCCATAAGACAAGGATTAGTTGAACAATTCCTGGACATGATGAATCCCCTCTTTCGCCAGCTGGAAAGCGATAAACCACATCACCAGGCCGACCAAGGTATTAATGATGCGCTGGGCTTTGGCCGTACGCAGGCGGGGTGCCAGCCATGCCGCCAGAATGGCGAGACCGAAGAACCAGAGGAATGAGGCGCTGACCGTACCGAGCGCAAACCAGCGTTTCGGCTCAACGTCCAGCTGTCCGCCCAGGCTGCCCAGCACCACAAAGGTGTCGAGATAAACATGCGGATTAAGCCAGGTGACCGCCAGCATGGTGACGATAATCTTCCAGCGGCCCTGCTTCATGACCTCCGCGCTCGCCAGCTCGAGGTTGCTGCTCATCGCCGTTTTCAGGGCACCAAAACCGTACCAGAGCAGAAACCCTACTCCCCCCCAGGTGACCAGCGCCAGCAGCCACGGAGACTGCATCAGCAGCGCGCTGCCGCCAAAAATCCCGGCACAGATAAGCAGCAAATCGCTTACCGCGCACAGCAGCGCAATCATCAGATGATACTGGCGGCGGATGCCCTGATTCATTACGAACGCATTTTGCGGGCCGAGCGGAAGGATCATGGCCGCACCTAATGCAAGCCCTTGAAAATAATAAGATAGCATGACGATTTTCTCGCAGTGTTGTTCTGGAAGCAGACTATACTGCGCGAATCACATTAGAGGAAATGGATAATATTAATTGGGTATTAGCGGAGCTTATTAAAGTAAAGCCCGGTTGCGCTAGCGCTTACCGGGCCTACGGGTGAAGTTATTCTGCTTCTTTGACTTTTTTGACGTTCACGTCCATCTGCGGGTACGGGAAGCTGATGCCGTTGGCGTCGAAGTCGCGCTTAATGCGTTCCAGCACGTCCCAGTACACGTTTTGCAGATCGCTGCTCTTGCTCCAGATACGCACCACGAAGTTAATCGACGACGCGCCCAGTTCATTCAGGCGAACCGTCTGCTCTTTGTCTTTCAGAATGCGATCGTCTGAAGCAATGATGTTGCTAATCAGCGACTTCACCCGATCGATGTCGGAGTCGTACGCCACGCTGATAATCAGTTCGTTACGACGCACCGGTTCACGGGAGAAGTTAATGATGTTGCCCGCGATGATTTTCCCGTTCGGCACGACCACGATGCGGCCATCGACGGTACGCATGGTCGTTGAGAAAATCTGCACCTGCAGCACGGTCCCGGCAATGCCGCCAAGGTCAACGTATTCGCCGGAACGGAACGGACGGAAGGTGACCAGCAGAACGCCTGCCGCCAGGTTTGAAAGCGAGCCCTGCAGCGCCAGACCAATAGCCAGACCGGCGGCACCGAGAACGGCAATGACGGAGGCGGTTTGCACCCCAACACGGCCCAGCGCCGCAATCAGCGTAAAGGCGATAATGCCGTAACGCACCAGCGCGGAGAGGAAGTCAGCCACCGTGGCGTCAATGTGACGGGCCAGCATTACGCGGTTAACCGCGTTCGATACGATACGCGCCACGATCATCCCGACGATGATGATGGCAATCGCCGCGACGATGTTCACGGCATAGCTCAGCAGCAGGGCCTGGTTGCGCACCAGCCAGTTACCGGCGTTATTGATGCTGTCTACAACATCGAGTTGTTCCATTTATTCTTCCTTTTGTTAAACCAAAACACAAAATCCATCCCCCATGGAGACAGGCAGGTCCGTAAAGGGTAAACAAAAAGCGCCGGGTTTGCCAAACAGATCACAAAAACCGGCCCGGCAGGGTATTGAAAAAGCATAAAAAAAGGCCCGCATTTGCGGGCCTTCTGATGCTGTCAGCAGCTCAAATTACAGAACGTCGATCGCGTTCAGTTCCTGGAATGCTTTCTCCAGACGAGCGATCATCGAAGTCTGACCGGCACGCAGCCATACGCGCGGATCGTAGTATTTCTTGTTCGGCTGATCTTCGCCTTTCGGGTTACCCAGCTGACCCTGCAGATAAGCTTCGTTCGCTTTGTAGTAGTTCAGAACGCCTTCCCAGGTTGCCCATTGGGTATCGGTATCGATGTTCATTTTTACTACGCCGTAGCTTACGGAGTCTTTGATTTCCTGAGCAGTAGAACCGGAACCACCGTGGAATACGAAGTTCAGGCTGTTGTGCGGCAGGTTGTGTTTCTTGGAAACATATTCCTGAGAATCACGCAGGATGGTCGGAGTCAGAACCACGTTACCCGGCTTGTAAACACCGTGTACGTTACCGAAGGACGCTGCGATGGTGAAACGCGGGCTGATTTTGCTCAGTTCGGTGTATGCGTAATCAACGTCTTCCGGCTGGGTGTACAGTGCAGAAGCGTCCATGTGGCTGTTGTCCACGCCGTCTTCTTCACCACCGGTGCAACCCAGTTCGATTTCCAGAGTCATGCCGATTTTGGACATGCGCTCCAGGTATTTAGAGCAGATTTCGATGTTCTCTTGCAGAGATTCTTCAGACAGGTCGATCATGTGAGAAGAGAACAGCGGCTTACCGGTAGCTGCGAAGTGTTTTTCACCCGCGTCCAACAGACCGTCGATCCACGGCAGCAGTTTCTTCGCGCAGTGGTCAGTGTGCAGGATAACCGGAACACCATAATGTTCAGCCATCTGGTGAACGTGATGCGCACCAGAGATCGCGCCCAGGATAGCAGCACCCTGCGGAACGTCAGATTTCACGCCTTTACCAGCGATAAAGGAAGCACCACCGTTGGAGAACTGAACGATAACCGGCGCTTTAACTTTAGCAGCGGTTTCCAGTACGGCGTTGATGGAGTCAGTACCGACGCAGTTTACTGCTGGCAGTGCGAAGTTGTTTTCTTTTGCTACCTGGAAAACTTTCTGTACGTCATCACCAGTGATTACGCCAGGTTTTACGAAATCAAAAATCTTAGACATGTCTCTTGTCCTGTATCGTCGGGCCTTATACTCGTCATACTTCAAGTTGCATGTGCTGCGTCTGCGTTCGCTCACCCCAGTCACTTACTTATGTAAGCTCCTGGGGATTCACTCTCTTGTCGCCTTCCTGCAACTCGAATTATTTAGAGTATGAAAAATTGCGTGCTCTAAAAGCGCGCTGAAACAAGGGCAGGTTTCCCTGCCCTGTGATTTTTTACTTCTTAGCGCGCTCTTCGAGCATCGCTACTGCAGGCAGTACTTTACCTTCCACGAATTCGAGGAATGCGCCGCCGCCAGTGGAGATGTAGGAGATTTTGTCAGCAATGCCGAACAGGTCGATTGCTGCCAGAGTGTCGCCGCCGCCAGCGATGGAGAACGCTTCGCTGTCTGCGATAGCGTTAGCCACGATTTCAGTACCTTTGCGGAAGTTCGGGAATTCGAACACGCCAACCGGACCGTTCCACAGAATGGTTTTCGCATTCTTCAGGATTTCAGCCAGTTCCTGAGCGGAAGCATCACCGATATCCAGGATCTGCTCGTCAGCTTTCACATCGTTAACAGATTTCAGGGTAGCCGGTGCAGTTTCAGAGAACTCGGTTGCTACGCGAACATCAGACGGAACCGGGATGTTGCAGGTGGTCAGCAGACGTTTAGCTTCGTCAACCAGGTCAGCTTCGTACAGGGATTTACCCACATCGTGGCCTTGTGCCGCGATAAAGGTGTTAGCGATACCACCACCAACAATCAGCTGGTCAGCGATTTTAGACAGGGAGTCCAGAACGGTCAGTTTGGTAGATACTTTAGAACCACCAACGATAGCCACCATCGGGCGAGCAGGTTCTTTCAGTGCTTTACCCAGCGCGTCCAGTTCAGCTGCCAGCAGCGGGCCTGCGCACGCAACGTCAGCGAATTTACCGATACCGTGAGTAGAAGCCTGCGCGCGGTGAGCAGTACCGAATGCGTCCATTACGAACACGTCACACAGTGCAGCGTATTTTTTGGACAGGGTTTCGTCGTCTTTCTTCTCGCCTTTGTTGAAGCGAACGTTTTCCAGAACAACCAGTTCACCTTCAGCAACGTCAACGCCGTCGAGGTAATCTTTAACCAGACGAACCGGGTTAGACAGTTTGTCTTTCAGGTAGTTAACAACCGGCAGCAGAGAGAATTCTTCGTTGTACTCGCCTTCGGTAGGACGACCCAGGTGGGAAGTTACCATCACTTTTGCGCCTTGTTTCAGGGCCAGTTCGATGGTCGGCAGAGAAGCACGGATACGCGCGTCGCTGGTTACTTTCCCGTCTTTTACTGGTACGTTCAGATCCGCACGGATAAATACACGTTTCCCAGCAAGATCCAGATCGGTCATCTTAATTACAGACATGGTGAATCCTCTCGTTGATTCTAAAAGTTTTGCAGACGCTGCTTGCGTCTTACCTGAAAGCAACAGTAGCCATAGCTAACGTCGTGTCGAGCATTCGGTTAGCAAAGCCCCATTCGTTATCGCACCAGACCAACGTTTTGATCAAGTGTGCGCCACTGACCCGGGTTTGGGTGCCATCGACAATGGCACTGTGCGGATCGTGGTTAAAATCTACAGAGACCAACGGCAATTCCGTATAGTCAACTATACCATGAAATGCACCTTGTGCTGCTTTTTGCAGCAACAGGTTGACTTCATTGGCTTTTACAGGTTTCTTCACCGTCACGCTTAAATCGATTGCCGTCACATTTATGGTTGGCACACGTACCGCAATCGCTTCAAAGCGATCGTTAAATTGCGGAAAAAATCGTGTGATACCGGCGGCCAGTTTAGTATCGACCGGAATGATCGACTGGCTGGCTGCCCGGGTGCGACGCAGGTCAGGATGGTATGCATCAATAACCTGTTGATCGTGCATGGCGGAGTGAGTTGTGGTCACAGTGCCGGACTCAATACCGTACGCATCATCTAACAATTTGATGACGGGAATTATGCAATTCGTGGTACAGGAAGCGTTAGAAACGATGCGGTGTTCCGCACGAAGTTGATCCTGATTGACGCCGTAAACAACGGTCGCGTCGAGATCGTTACTGCCAGGATGTGAAAAGAGCACTTTTTTGGCCCCGGCGGCAATATGCGCTTCGCCATGCTCGCGGGAGCCATATACGCCGGTGCAGTCGAGGACTACATCAACGCCAAGTTCACGCCAGGGGAGCGATTGCAGTGAACGTTCATGCAATACGCGGATGGCGTCATCACCAACAAAAAGTTGATCGCGTTCCTGTCGTACTTCCCATGCAAAACGGCCATGGCTGGTGTCATATTTCAACAAATGCGCCATGCCCGCAGCATCCGCCAGTTCGTTGATTGCCACCACGGTAATTTCCGCCCGGCGTCCGGATTCATACAAAGCACGAACCACATTACGCCCGATGCGACCGAAGCCATTTATCGCTACGCGTACGGTCATAGATCTCCTGCAAGGTTTTCCCTGAGCAAATTTGCCAGACAGAGTAATCCAGCAAATCGTCCGGGGAAACCTTACCTGTCGCAAACTGCGACTGATTGGTTAATTGTCGAACATTTAATCGACTGAAACGCTTCAGCTAGGATAAGCGAAACGTGGAATAAAAGGAATGTTTGTCCAGACGAATAAGCGAGCTATATGACTTGCGTCACATTTTAGGTGGAATAATTTACGGCGAGGTAAAAGCAAAACGGTAACCGAGAGGTTACCGTTTTTAGTGTTTGCACCCTCTCCCTGTGGGAGAGGGCCGGGGTGAGGGCATCAGCCCGCACCGCCCAAACGATTACAGCAGTTCTTTTGCTTTCGCAACAACGTTATCAACAGTGAAGCCGAACTCTTCAAACAGCAGCTCTGCCGGAGCAGATTCACCGAAGGTGGTCATACCGACGATAGCACCGTTCAGGCCAACATACTTGTACCAGTAGTCAGCAATACCCGCTTCTACAGCAACGCGTGCAGTAACCGCTTTCGGCAGTACGGATTCACGGTAAGCAGCATCCTGCTTGTCAAATGCGTCGGTAGACGGCATGGACACCACGCGCGCTTTCACGCCTTCGGCAGTCAGTTTTTCGTAGGCAGCAACAGCCAGTTCAACTTCTGAACCGGTAGCGATGAAAATCAGTTCCGGCTGACCGGCGCAGTCTTTCAGCACATAACCACCGCGCGCGATGTTTGCCAGTTGCTCTTCAGTTCGTTCCTGCTGCGCCAGGTTCTGACGGGAGAGGATCAGTGCGGTCGGGCCGTCCTGACGCTCAACACCGTATTTCCACGCGACCGCGGATTCAACCTGGTCACACGGACGCCATGTAGACATGTTCGGGGTTACGCGCAGAGAAGCGACCTGCTCAACCGGCTGGTGAGTCGGGCCGTCTTCGCCCAGACCGATGGAGTCGTGGGTGTAAACCATCACCTGACGCTGTTTCATCAGCGCAGCCATACGTACGGCGTTACGTGCGTATTCCACGAACATCAGGAAGGTGGAGGTGTACGGCAGGAAGCCACCGTGCAGGGAGATACCGTTAGCAATCGCGGTCATACCGAACTCGCGAACACCGTAGTGGATGTAGTTACCCGCAGCATCTTCGTTGATTGCTTTAGAACCAGACCACAGGGTCAGGTTAGACGGCGCCAGGTCAGCAGAACCGCCGAGGAATTCCGGCAACAGCGGACCGAACGCTTCGATAGCATTCTGAGACGCTTTACGGCTGGCGATTTTCGCCGGATTAGCCTGCAGTTTAGCGATGAACTCTTTCGCTTTAGCGTCGAAGTCAGACGGCATTTCGCCTTTCATACGGCGGGTAAATTCAGCGGCTTCCTGCGGATAAGCTTTCGCGTAAGCAGCGAATTTCTCGTTCCATGCGGATTCTTTCGCCTGGCCTGCTTCTTTCGCATCCCACTGAGCATAGATTTCAGACGGGATTTCGAACGGCGCATATTTCCAGCCCAGTTGTTCGCGGGTCAGGGCAATTTCAGCGTCGCCCAGCGGCGCACCGTGGGAGTCGTGGGTACCGGCTTTGTTCGGGGAACCGAAACCGATGATGGTTTTGCACATCAGCAGGGAAGGTTTGTCAGTCACTGCGCGCGCTTCTTCTACTGCGCGTTTGATAGATGCCGCGTCATGACCGTCGATGTCGCGAATAACGTGCCAGCCGTAAGCTTCGAAACGCATTGCGGTGTCGTCGGTGAACCAGCCTTCAACGTGACCATCGATAGAAATACCGTTGTCATCGTAGAATGCAATCAGTTTACCCAGCTTCAGCGTACCCGCCAGAGAGCAAACTTCGTGGGAGATGCCTTCCATCATGCAGCCGTCGCCCATGAAGGCGTAGGTGTAGTGGTCGACAATGTCGTGGCCCGGACGGTTAAACTGCGCCGCCAGCGTTTTTTCTGCAATCGCCATACCGACTGCGTTGGCAATACCCTGACCCAGCGGACCGGTGGTGGTTTCCACACCAGCGGTGTAACCCACTTCCGGGTGACCCGGAGTTTTAGAGTGCAGCTGACGGAAGTTTTTCAGTTCTTCCATCGGCAGATCGTAACCGGTGAGGTGCAGCAGGCTGTAGATCAGCATGGAGCCGTGGCCGTTGGACAGCACGAAGCGGTCACGGTCAGCCCAGGACGGATTCTGCGGGTTGTGTTTCAGGAAATCACGCCACAGGACTTCGGCAATGTCAGCCATACCCATAGGGGCACCCGGGTGACCGGATTTGGCTTTCTGTACTGCGTCCATGCTCAGCGCACGAATAGCATTGGCAAGCTCTTTACGTGAGGACATTTTGACTCCAGATCGGATGATGAAGGGCACGCCCTTAACGACTTGACGACAGCGCGTTTTGGGCTACGCCGGAAAATTTGCCAACAATTTACCGCAAGCCGCGCGTCATGTACATGGAACATCCTTTTGCCGCTTCAGAAATCTCTGGATCATGCTCGCATGTTGCGCAATCTACTCGCCCGTCCGCTGCGCTTTTCCTTATACTGAGCCCGACACCGGCTTCGCTGACGGTGCATTTTTCGGATTTTATTCAGTTTAACGAGTACGGAAGCAACCTCATGAAAATGCGTGCAATAGTGCTGGCCCTGGGTACAACGCTCCTGCTGAGCGGCTGTCAGAATATGGATTCTAACGGTCTGATGACGTCAGGCGCAGAGGCCTTTCAGGCCTATTCCCTGAGCGATGCGCAGGTTAAAGCGCTGAGCGACCAGGCCTGTAAAGATATGGACGGCAAAGCCACCCTTGCGCCGGCTAACAGTACCTACACGCAGCGTCTGAATAAGATTGCTTCCGCGCTGGGCGATAACATCAACGGCCAGCCGGTGAACTACAAGGTTTACATGGCGAAAGACGTGAACGCCTTCGCGATGGCGAACGGCTGTATCCGCGTCTATAGCGGGCTGATGGACATGATGACCGACAACGAAGTGGAAGCAGTCATCGGCCACGAAATGGGCCACGTTGCCCTGGGCCACGTGAAGAAAGGGATGCAGGTTGCCTTAGGCACCAATGCCATCCGCGCAGCGGCGGCCTCAGCGGGCGGTATCGTCGGCAGCCTGTCGCAGTCACAGCTTGGCGATGTGGGTGAAAAACTGGTGAACTCCCAGTTCTCCCAGCGTCAGGAGTCCGAAGCGGATGACTACTCCTACGGTCTGTTGCGCAAACGCGGCATTAATCCATCAGGTTTAGCCACCAGCTTCGAAAAACTGGCCAAGCTGGAAGCGGGACGCCAAAGCTCCATGTTTGACGATCACCCTGCCTCAGAAGAGCGCGCACAGCATATTCGCGACCGTATGGCCGCAGACGGAATTAAATAATTTCAGAAGGAGGCAGTTTTGCCTCCTTTTTATTTCGCATGAATTGTTAACTTAACCGCACGTATCGATAACACCTCTGAAAGCCCCGCCAAATCTGCCCTATGGCATTGAAATGTCTGGTCACATAATTATTGCAAAGGTAACTTTTTCCGGTAATTATCACCCCGCAGTTATTCAAATTAATATATCCAGACAGAGACGTTCCCTCCGTGAAAAAAGAATTATCATTAATCGCTTTAAGCTTATTTGCCGCATTACCTGCCGCCGCAAGCCAGCAATCCGACAGCCAGGGTTTTATTGACGACAGCCATCTGGATCTGTTTTTCCGCAATGCGTATATCAGCCGCGACTACCATCAGGGCCAGCAGGATAAAGCCGAATGGGGTCAGGGGATCATCGCCACGTTTGCATCCGGCTATACCGAAGGGCTGGTCGGCTTTGGTGTGGACGGTATTGCTCAATATGGCGTACGCCTGGACGGCGGCCGCGGCAAAAGCGGCGCAGGCGGCATCGACTTCTTTAAACAGGAAGAGGATGGCCGGGCAAAATCCGATCTGGCAAAGTTTGGCGCAACCGCCAAAATGCGCATCTCCAATACCGTACTGAGCTACGGAAATCAGCGTCCTGAGCTGCCTATTATCAATGCCGACAGCTCTCGCCTGCTGTTTGAAAGCTACACCGGCACCATGCTGACCTCGAAAGAGATCGACGGTCTGGAAATCAACGCGGGTTACTTCACCGACGAGCAGCGTAAAAGCGATGACCGCCACGACAGCGGACTGAAAAACCTTTCCTTCGGCGGCGCGAGCTACCAGTTCAACGACCAGTTCAGCGGCGCGTTTTACGCCTCTCATAATGAAGAGGTGATGAACAAGCAGTACCTGGGCCTGAACTTCAAACAGCCGTTCAGCACCGGGCAGCAGCTGGTACTCGACTTCAACGGTTATAACTCCCGTCTGGACCAGGGTTACGCGGACAGCCTCGACACGGGACGCAGCAACACGATCTGGAGCCTGGCGGCGAGCTACATCTGGGACATTCACACGTTCAAAGTCGCGTACCAGCAGAGCAGCGGCAGTACCGGCTACAACTACGGCGGCTATCGCGACCAGGGCGGCGTGGGTGACGGCGGTAACACCATCTGGCTGGCGAACTCCTACTGGTCTGATTTTAACGGTGAAGATGAACGTTCCTGGCAGGCATCCTACGGTCTGGACTTTGGCGGCCTTGGCTTGCCGGGCCTGAGCTGGACCACCGCCTACGTGCGTGGCGATAACATCAAAACCTCTGAAACCAGCAACGGCAAAGAGCACGAGTGGTTTAACCAGATCCAGTACCAGGTGCAGGATGGTCCGGCGAAGGATCTGAAACTGAAACTTCGCTACTCCGTGCTGCGCGTCTCCAGCAACGCCAGCGAGTACAACGTGGGTGGGGACGAGATCCGCGCTTACGTGGAATACCCGTTTAACGTGTTCTAAAGGCAATAAAAAAACCTCTCCAAGGAGAGGTTTTTTTCACGTCAGGCGAGGCTTACTCGCCCTTTTTCGCCGCCTGAATATACAGCATTTCCAGCGCCAGCGTTGCCGCTGCCAGAGCAGTGATTTCCGACTGATCGTATGCCGGAGCCACTTCCACTACGTCCATCCCAACAATGTTGAGATCTTTCAGGCCGCGTACCAGTTTAATAGCGCGATCGGAGGTCAGGCCGCCAATCACTGGCGTACCGGTGCCTGGTGCAAAAGCAGGATCCAGGCAGTCGATATCAAAAGTCAGGTAAACCGGCATATCACCCACAATCTGTTTCACTTGGGCGATAACGTCATCCACGCTGCGATCGTTCACCTGGCAGGCGTCCAGCACGGTAAAGCCGTTGTCTTTATCAAACTCGGTACGAATACCAATCTGCACGGAATGATTCGGGTCGATCAGACCTTCTTTCGGCGCGGTATAGAACATAGTGCCGTGGTCAAATTCACAACCGTTCGCATAGGTATCGGTGTGGGCGTCAAAGTGTACCAGCGCCATTTTGCCGAAATGCTTCGCATGAGCACGCAGCAGCGGCAGCGTAACAAAGTGGTCACCACCGAAAGAGAGCATACGCTTACCGGCAGCCAGCAGCTTCTCGGCGTGCGCCTGCAGCTTTTCGCTCATCTCACGGGCATCGCCAAAGGCATATACCAGATCGCCGCAGTCCACGACGTTCAGACGCTCACGCATGTCGAAATTCCACGGGAAGCGGTTGTGTTCCCAGGCCAGATTCGTCGAAACCTGACGGATCGCTGCCGGACCGTGGCGACCACCCGCACGACCAGAAGTGGCCATATCGAACGGCACGCCAGTAATCACCCAGTCTGCATCGCTGTCATACGGCTGGAAGTTCATCGGCAGGCGTAAAAAACCAAAGGCATTGGAAACCAGTGAGTTATCGTATTGATGACCTAAGGTGCTCATGGATGGACTCCTATTACAAAGTCGATATAAAAAAACCCTTCCGCGTCGTTAGGCCCGACGAGGAAGGGTTGGATTTGTCACAATAAATTGTGGCGGATTATCACCGCTAAATTAAGCGGATTCAAGTAACACAGGACTTACTCATCTTCAAGATAAGTATAACCGTACAAACCTGCCTCGAACTCTTCAAGGAACTGTTGTTGCAGTTCAGCATCAAGATCGGTTTTCTTCACTTGATCGCGGAACTGGGTTAACAGCGTTTTCGGATCGAGCTGTACATATTGCAGCATGTCCGCCACGGTATCGCCTTCGTCAGACAGTTCTACTTCTACGCTACCGTCAGGGAAGACGAACACGTCAACCGCTTCGGTATCACCGAACAGGTTGTGCATGTTGCCGAGGATCTCCTGATATGCGCCGACCATAAAGAAACCGAGCATCGGCGGATTCTCTGGATCGTACTCCGGCATTGGCATTGTCGTGGCAATACCGTCACCATCAATATAGTGGTCGATAGCACCGTCAGAGTCACAGGTAATATCCAGCAGCACAGCGCGACGTTCCGGCACTTGATCCAGCCCTTCCAGCGGCAGAACCGGGAACAACTGGTCGATCCCCCATGCGTCCGGCATCGACTGGAACAGCGAGAAGTTGACGTACATTTTGTCCGCCATACGTTCCTGCAGCTCGTCGATAATCGGACGATGAGCACGGTTTTGCGGATCCAGCTGCTTTTGCACTTCATGGCACATGCTCAAATAAAGCTGCTCAGCCCATGCACGTTCTTGCAGGCTAAAGATGCCGGAAGAGTAGCCGATATGAATGTCGTGCAGATCCATCTGACTGTCGTGTAACCATTCACGCAGAGAACGGCGAGTTCCCGGTTCGTGCATCTCCTGCCAGGTTTCCCACATGCTTTGCAGCGCGCGCGGCGCATCTTCTGCAGGCGCGGTCGGCACCGTGTATTCGTTACGTTCCACGCCGATGATATTAGACACCAGCACGGTGTGATGCGCAGTCACCGCACGACCCGATTCGGTGATTACCGTCGGATGCGGCAGACCGTTTTCTTCACACGCATCGCCAATCGCCCAGATAATGTTGTTGGCGTATTCATTGAGGCCGTAGTTCACCGAACAGTCGGACTGCGAACGAGTACCTTCATAATCCACGCCCAGACCGCCGCCGACGTCGAAGCACTGAATATTGACGCCCAGCTTGTGCAGTTCCACATAGAAACGCGCGGATTCACGAACGCCTGTCGCGATATCGCGAATATTCGCCATCTGCGAACCGAGGTGGAAGTGCAGTAGTTGCAGGCTGTCGAGACGCCCGGCTTCACGCAGGGTTTCAACCAGTTGCAGTACCTGAGTCGCAGCCAGGCCGAACTTCGATTTTTCCCCGCCGGAGGACTGCCATTTACCCGAACCCTGCGAAGCCAGACGTGCACGCACGCCCAGACGAGGAACGACATTCAGACGTTCTGCTTCATCCAGCACAATGGCGATTTCTGACATCTTCTCAATGACCAGATAGACCTTGTGCCCCATCTTCTCGCCAATTAATGCCAGGCGGATATATTCGCGGTCTTTATAACCGTTGCAGACGATGACGCTACGGGTCATGCCAGCATGTGCCAGTACTGCCATCAACTCGGCTTTGGAACCGGCTTCCAGACCCAGCGGTTCGCCCGAATGAATCAGGGACTCAATCACGCGGCGGTGCTGGTTAACTTTGATCGGATAAACAAGGAAGTAATCGCCGTTATAGCCGTAGGATTCCCTCGCACGTTTGAACGCGGCGTTAATGGAACGCAAACGGTGCTGCAGGATCTGTGGGAAACAGAACAGTGCAGGCAGACGCTGGCCCTGTGCTTCACGAGTTTTCACTAACTGCGCGAGATCGACGCGAGCTTCCGGGACGTCCGGGTCCGGGCACACGCTAATGTGGCCCAGCTCGTTAACGTCATAGTAGTTATTGCCCCACCAGGCAATATTGTAAGTACGCAGCATCTTGCTGGCTTCCTGGGAGCTCATTGCAACCTCCTGCATGGAGCGTAGTACACCGTGTTCGCCCGCTGACGAAGGCAAACCCATAGACATGTCGTCAGACATAGCGAACCTCAAATTATTTTATTAAGTGTAAAACAGTTAACGACTATCGCAGCCTGGAACTGCGATAACAACCCATAAGCACATGGATTTTCCAGCAGTGAATGCTGACGCTCCAACTGCGCAACCGGTTTCTTTTTCATAACATTATTAAGCACATAACCGAACGTAAGTGTGAAAGTTCGGCGAAACCACGAGAAAACTCTTGTTTTTACAAGAGCGCCCTTGTTCAGTCCTCAGTAACTGTAACCAGCTCTTGAATCCTGAGAAGCGCCGAGATGGGTATAACATCGGCAGGTATGCAAAGCAGAGATGCAGAGTGCGGGGAACGAATCTTCACCAGAACGGTGAGACAGGTTAAGCAGCAGACAACGGTTCATTATTTCGTATCACCTCCACGGCCGCCTGTTAAGACGAACCCACAAGCCAAAACTCTGATTTCAACCCGGCTGGAAGTGGCAACACGAAAGAAACGTCGTGTGCTTTTTATTTAAGCCGCGCGCCGCGTTTTATACCCCACAATGGCAGAAAATTGCAAAAGATAAATACGCAGAATGCCGGCATTGTCAGGAAAAATTTCCAGCCACGTTTTTAACAGAATGAGACACGATTCAAAAAAAAGTGGAAATAGGGTGAAGAATTGACCTAAAATAGCCATCCAGATGTTAATCCATCCATACCGATTAACACTCAGACTGCCAGTGTTTTTAACCTGCAGAGTCGTGGTAGGATCCGCTACCACAGAAAATCCACACAACAGTTTGAGCTAACCAAATTCTCTTTAGGTGATATTAAATATGGCAAAACACCTTTTTACGTCCGAGTCCGTCTCTGAAGGGCATCCTGACAAAATTGCTGACCAAATTTCTGATGCCGTTTTAGACGCGATCCTCGAACAGGATCCGAAAGCACGCGTTGCTTGCGAAACCTACGTAAAAACCGGCATGGTTTTAGTTGGCGGCGAAATCACCACCAGCGCCTGGGTAGACATCGAAGAGATCACCCGTAACACCGTTCGCGAAATTGGCTATGTGCATTCCGACATGGGCTTTGACGCTAACTCCTGTGCGGTTCTGAGCGCTATCGGCAAACAGTCTCCTGACATCAACCAGGGCGTTGACCGTGCCGATCCGCTGGAACAGGGCGCGGGTGACCAGGGTCTGATGTTTGGCTACGCAACTAATGAAACCGACGTGCTGATGCCAGCACCTATCACCTATGCACACCGTCTGGTACAGCGTCAGGCTGAAGTGCGTAAAAACGGCACTCTGCCGTGGCTGCGCCCGGACGCGAAAAGCCAGGTGACTTTTCAGTATGACGACGGCAAAATCGTTGGTATCGATGCTGTCGTGCTTTCCACTCAGCACTCTGAAGAGATCGACCAGAAATCGCTGCAAGAAGCGGTAATGGAAGAGATCATCAAGCCAATTCTGCCCGCTGAATGGCTGACTTCTGCCACCAAATTCTTCATCAACCCGACCGGTCGTTTCGTTATCGGTGGCCCAATGGGTGACTGCGGTCTGACTGGTCGTAAAATTATCGTTGATACCTACGGCGGCATGGCGCGTCACGGTGGCGGTGCATTCTCTGGTAAAGATCCATCAAAAGTGGACCGTTCCGCAGCCTACGCAGCACGTTATGTCGCGAAAAACATCGTTGCTGCTGGCCTGGCCGATCGTTGTGAAATTCAGGTTTCCTACGCAATCGGCGTGGCTGAACCGACCTCCATCATGGTAGAAACTTTCGGTACTGAGAAAGTGCCTTCTGAACAACTGACCCTGCTGGTACGTGAGTTCTTCGACCTGCGCCCATACGGTCTGATTCAGATGCTGGATCTGCTGCACCCGATCTACAAAGAAACCGCAGCATACGGTCACTTTGGTCGTGAACATTTCCCGTGGGAAAAAACCGACAAAGCGCAGCTGCTGCGCGATGCTGCCGGTCTGAAGTAATCTTTCTTCACCTGCGTTCAAAGGCCAGCCTCGCGCTGGCCTTTTTCTTTTGGATAGGCGTTCACGCCGCATCCGGCAAAAAAACCGCCCGCACAATAACATCATTCTTCCTGATCACGTTTCACCGCAGATTATCATCACAACTGAAACCGATTACACCAACCACAACAGACAAAGATTTGTAATATTTTCATATTATTATTCGGTTTTCACAGTTGTTACATTTCTTTTCAGTAAAGTCTTAATTGCAGATAACAGCGTTTAATCTATGATGATATAACTCAATTATTTTCATGCACTTAAATCATAACTAAGATAAATGTTAGTGTAAGCGATTACACTGATGTGATTTGCTTCACATCTTTTTACGTCGTACTCACCTATCTTAATTCACAATAAAAAATAACCATATTGGAGGGCATCATGCCTGACGCTAAAAAACAGGGGCGGTCAAACAAGGCAATGACGTTTTTCGTCTGCTTCCTTGCCGCTCTGGCGGGATTACTCTTTGGCCTGGATATCGGTGTAATTGCTGGCGCACTGCCGTTTATTGCAGATGAATTCCAGATTACTTCGCACACGCAAGAATGGGTCGTAAGCTCCATGATGTTCGGTGCGGCAGTCGGTGCGGTGGGCAGCGGCTGGCTCTCCTTTAAACTCGGGCGCAAAAAGAGCCTGATGATCGGCGCAATTTTGTTTGTTGCCGGTTCGCTGTTCTCTGCGGCTGCGCCAAACGTTGAAGTACTGATTCTTTCCCGCGTTCTGCTGGGGCTGGCGGTGGGTGTGGCCTCTTATACCGCACCACTGTACCTCTCTGAAATTGCGCCGGAAAAAATTCGCGGCAGTATGATCTCTATGTATCAGTTGATGATCACTATCGGGATCCTCGGTGCTTATCTTTCTGATACCGCCTTCAGCTACACCGGTGCATGGCGCTGGATGCTGGGTGTGATTATCATCCCGGCAATTTTGCTGCTGATTGGTGTCTTCTTCCTGCCAGACAGCCCACGTTGGTTTGCCGCCAAACGCCGTTTTGTTGATGCCGAACGCGTGCTGCTACGCCTGCGTGACACCAGCGCGGAAGCGAAACGCGAACTGGATGAAATCCGTGAAAGTTTGCAGGTTAAACAGAGTGGCTGGGCGCTGTTTAAAGAG
The DNA here is from genome assembly GCA_041890495.1 of Enterobacter hormaechei. GTDB lineage: Bacteria > Pseudomonadota > Gammaproteobacteria > Enterobacterales > Enterobacteriaceae > Escherichia > Escherichia boydii. Next base: position 4,541,567 of record CP169086.1, on the reverse strand, counting down.
AATAGCAACTTCCGCCGCGCGGTGTTCCTTGGCGTACTGTTACAGGTAATGCAGCAATTCACCGGGATGAACGTCATCATGTATTACGCGCCGAAAATCTTCGAACTGGCGGGTTATACCAACACCACCGAGCAAATGTGGGGGACAGTGATTGTCGGCCTGACCAACGTACTTGCCACCTTTATCGCAATCGGCCTTGTTGACCGCTGGGGACGTAAACCAACGCTAACGCTGGGCTTCCTGGTGATGGCTGCTGGTATGGGCGTACTCGGTACAATGATGCATATCGGTATCCACTCTCCGTCGGCGCAGTATTTCGCCATCGCCATGCTGCTGATGTTTATTGTCGGTTTTGCCATGAGTGCCGGTCCGCTGATTTGGGTACTGTGCTCCGAAATTCAGCCGCTGAAAGGCCGCGATTTTGGCATCACCTGCTCCACCGCCACCAACTGGATTGCCAACATGATCGTTGGCGCAACGTTCCTGACCATGCTCAACACGCTGGGTAACGCCAACACCTTCTGGGTGTACGCGGCTCTGAACGTACTGTTTATCCTGCTGACATTGTGGCTGGTACCGGAAACCAAACACGTTTCGCTGGAACATATTGAACGTAATCTGATGAAAGGTCGTAAACTGCGCGAAATCGGCGCTCACGATTAATCTCCTCAGGCTTCCTCCCGTCGCGGAGGAAGCCGCCTCTTGCAGTCATCTTTTCTTCGCTCTATCCTCTGCCTCTATGAAAACATCCCGTCTCCCTATCGCCATCCAACAGGCCGTTATGCGTCGCCTGCGGGAAAAACTCGCCCAGGCTAACCTGAAATTGGGGCGTAACTACCCGGAGCCAAAACTCTCTTACACCCAGCGCGGCACCTCCGCCGGAACAGCCTGGCTGGAAAGCTATGAAATCCGCCTCAATCCCGTTTTGCTGTTGGAAAACAGTGAAGCCTTTATTGAAGAAGTGGTGCCGCACGAACTGGCACATTTGCTGGTATGGAAACATTTCGGGCGCGTAGCACCACATGGCAAAGAGTGGAAGTGGATGATGGAAAACGTGCTGGGTGTTCCCGCCCGTCGTACGCATCAGTTCGAACTGCAATCCGTGCGTCGCAACACCTTCCCCTACCGCTGCAAGTGCCAGGAGCATCAGCTTACCGTACGCCGCCATAATCGCGTAGTTCGTGGCGAAGCCGTCTATCGCTGTGTTCACTGCGGCGAACAACTGGTCGCAAAATAACCATCTGAACTATCAGGAACTTTCCTGATCTGGCTGATTGCATACCAAAACAACTTTCGCTACGTTGCTGGCTCGTTTTAACACGGAGTAAGTGATGTACCGTTATTTGTCTATTGCTGCGGTGGTACTGAGCGCAGCATTTTCCGGCCCGGCGTTGGCCGAAGGTATCAATAGTTTTTCTCAGGCGAAAGCCGCGGCGGTAAAAGTCCACGCTGACGCGCCCGGTACGTTTTATTGCGGATGTAAAATTAACTGGCAGGGCAAAAAAGGCGTTGTTGATCTGCAATCGTGCGGCTATCAGGTGCGCAAAAATGAAAACCGCGCCAGCCGCGTAGAGTGGGAACACGTCGTTCCCGCCTGGCAATTCGGTCACCAGCGCCAGTGCTGGCAGGACGGTGGACGTAAAAACTGCGCTAAAGATCCGGTCTATCGCAAGATGGAAAGCGATATGCATAACCTGCAGCCGTCAGTCGGTGAGGTGAATGGCGATCGCGGCAACTTTATGTACAGCCAGTGGAATGGCGGCGAAGGCCAGTACGGTCAATGCGCCATGAAGGTCGATTTCAAAGAAAAAGCTGCCGAACCACCAGCGCGTGCACGCGGTGCCATTGCGCGCACCTACTTCTATATGCGCGACCAATACAACCTGACACTCTCTCGCCAGCAAACGCAGCTGTTCAACGCATGGAACAAGATGTATCCGGTTACCGACTGGGAGTGCGAGCGCGATGAACGCATCGCGAAGGTGCAGGGCAATCATAACCCGTATGTGCAACGCGCTTGCCAGGCGCGAAAGAGCTAACCTACACTAGCGGGATTCTTTTTGTTAACCCCTACCCCACGCGTACAACCGCGTGGGGAGACGACGCGGATTTTTAACTATGCGTATCCCCCGCATTTATCATCCTGAACCACTGACCAGCCATTCTCACATCGCGCTTTGCGAAGATGCCGCCAACCATATCGGGCGCGTACTGCGCATGGGGCCGGGGCAGGCGTTGCAATTGTTTGACGGTAGCAACCAGGTCTTTGACGCCGAAATTACCAGCGCCAGCAAAAAAAGCGTGGAAGTGAAGGTGCTGGAAGGCCAGCTCGACGATCGCGAATCTCCGCTGCATATTCACCTCGGTCAGGTGATGTCGCGTGGTGAAAAAATGGAATTTACGATCCAGAAATCGATCGAACTCGGTGTAAGCCTCATTACGCCACTTTTTTCTGAGCGCTGCGGCGTTAAACTGGATAGTGAACGTCTGAACAAGAAGCTCCAGCAGTGGCAGAAGATTGCAATTGCTGCCTGTGAGCAGTGTGGTCGTAACCGGGTGCCGGAAATCCGTCCAGCGATGGATCTGGAAGCCTGGTGTGCAGAGCAGGATGAAGGACTGAAACTGAATCTTCACCCGCGCGCCAGTAACAGCATCAATACGTTGCCGTTACCGGTTGAACGCGTCCGCCTGCTGATTGGCCCGGAAGGCGGTTTATCGGCAGATGAAATTGCCATGACTGCCCGCTATCAATTTACTGATATCCTGTTGGGACCTCGCGTTTTGCGTACAGAGACAACTGCGCTCACCGCCATTACCGCGCTACAAGTACGATTTGGCGATTTGGGCTAACGGAGAAGAATAATGATCAAGCTCGGCATCGTGATGGACCCCATCGCAAACATCAACATCAAGAAAGATTCCAGTTTCGCTATGTTGCTGGAAGCACAGCGTCGTGGTTACGAACTTCACTATATGGAGATGGGCGATCTGTATCTGATCAATGGCGAAGCCCGCGCCCATACCCGCACGCTGAACGTGAAGCAGAACTACGAAGAGTGGTTTTCGTTCGTCGGTGAACAGGATCTGCCGCTGGCCGATCTCGATGTGATCCTGATGCGTAAAGACCCGCCGTTTGATACCGAGTTTATCTACGCGACCTATATTCTGGAACGTGCCGAAGAGAAAGGGACGCTGATCGTTAACAAGCCGCAGAGCCTGCGCGACTGTAACGAGAAACTGTTTACCGCCTGGTTCTCTGACTTAACGCCAGAAACGCTGGTTACGCGCAATAAAGCGCAGCTAAAAGCGTTCTGGGAGAAACACAGCGACATCATTCTTAAGCCGCTGGACGGTATGGGCGGCGCGTCGATTTTCCGCGTGAAAGAAGGCGATCCAAACCTCGGCGTGATTGCCGAAACCCTGACTGAGCATGGCACTCGCTACTGCATGGCGCAAAATTACCTGCCAGCCATTAAAGATGGCGACAAACGCGTGCTGGTGGTGGATGGCGAGCCGGTACCGTACTGCCTGGCGCGTATTCCGCAGGGGGGCGAAACCCGTGGCAATCTGGCTGCCGGTGGTCGCGGTGAACCTCGTCCGCTGACGGAAAGTGACTGGAAAATCGCCCGTCAGATCGGGCCGACGCTGAAAGAAAAAGGGCTGATTTTTGTTGGTCTGGATATCATCGGCGACCGTCTGACTGAAATTAACGTCACCAGCCCAACCTGTATTCGTGAGATTGAAGCAGAGTTTCCGGTGTCGATCACCGGAATGTTAATGGATGCCATCGAAGCACGTTTACAGCAGCAGTAACCCACCTTAGCGAGAAGGATCTCGTTGAGACTCTGAGTGACAGCGCCCTTCTTTCCACGCATACTGGGCGCTGTTGCTTTTTTGAACCAGGAAACAGAACCTCTGACAATGAATTTACAGCATCACTTTCTTATTGCCATGCCTGCTCTCCAGGATCCGATTTTCCGTCGTTCCGTGGTCTACATTTGCGAACATAATACCAATGGTGCAATGGGGATCATCGTCAACAAGCCGCTGGAAAATCTCAAAATTGAAGGGATTCTGGAAAAGCTGAAGATCACGCCGGAGCCGCGTGATGAATCAATCCGTCTGGATAAACCGGTTATGCTCGGCGGTCCGCTGGCTGAAGATCGCGGGTTTATTTTGCATACTCCGCCCTCCAATTTTGCTTCCAGCATTCGCATTTCAGACAACACGGTAATGACCACTTCCCGCGATGTGCTGGAAACGCTCGGCACCGATAAACAACCGTCTGACGTATTGGTGGCTCTGGGTTATGCCTCCTGGGAGAAAGGTCAACTGGAACAAGAAATTCTCGATAACGCGTGGCTAACGGCCCCGGCAGATCTGAATATTCTGTTCAAAACGCCGATTGCCGACCGCTGGCGCGAGGCGGCAAAACTGATTGGTGTGGATATTCTCACCATGCCTGGTGTGGCAGGACACGCCTGATGAGTGGAACCTTACTCGCCTTCGACTTCGGCACCAAAAGCATTGGCGTAGCGGTCGGCCAACGCATTACCGGCACCGCTCGCCCTTTGCCTGCAATTAAAGCACAGGACGGTACGCCGGACTGGAACATTATCGAGCGTTTACTGAAAGAGTGGCAGCCGGACGAAATCATCGTCGGTTTGCCGCTGAATATGGACGGCACCGAGCAACCATTGACTGCCAGAGCGCGTAAATTTGCCAACCGTATTCATGGCCGTTTCGGTGTTGAAGTAAAGCTCCATGACGAGCGTCTTAGCACTGTGGAAGCCCGTTCCGGTCTGTTTGAACAGGGCGGCTATCGGGCGCTCAACAAAGGCAAAGTTGACTCTGCCTCTGCGGTTATTATTCTCGAAAGCTATTTCGAGCAGGGATATTAAGCACAGGGGCTTACAGCCGCCCCTGCGCCCGTCTCTCCGCCAGGCTCTGGTCAAAGTTCTGCATTCCCGCCTGCTGACCGGTCTGGATAATGCCGGGCAGTTGCCACGTTTTCCCTTCACGAATAAGATTCGCCGCCGCTGCGGTGTTCACCAGCAGTTCATACAGCGCGACGCGCCCGCCCTGCTGATCGGGAAGCAACTTCTGCGCCAGCACCGCCCGCAGGCTGCCGGCCAGCTGGTTACGCACCGGATCTTTCTCCTGCGCCGGGAACGTATCGACCAGCCGTTCGATCGCCTGCGATGCCCCGCGCGTATGCAGCGTCGCCAGCACCAGATGTCCGGTTTCCGCCGCCGTCAGCGCCAGGCGGATCGTTTCGCTGTCGCGCAACTCCCCGAGGAGAATCACGTCAGGATCCTGGCGTAAGGCGCTGCGCAGCGCGTCGGCAAATGACGGGCTGTGCTGGCCTATCTCCCGCTGCTGGATCAGGCAACGCTCGCTCTGGTAGATAAACTCCACCGGATCTTCAAGCGTGAGGATATGGCCGTCAGTGTGGTGGTTGAGAAAATCGACCATCGCCGCCAGCGTCGTGGATTTACCACTCCCCGTCGCCCCCGTCACCAGAATCAGGCCATTCTCGCTCTTGAGTAATTCCGGGCAATACCGTTGGTGCGCCAAGCTGTTCGAGCTGCGGCAGTGCGAAGGTAACAGCCGTAACGCCAGCGAAATGCCATGCCGTTGCGCGAATGCGCTGCCACGCAAATCGCTGGTTTTCCGCCAGCGACACGGCAAAATCCAGCTGACCATTCTCCAGCAATATTGCCCGCTGATCGTCATCCAGCCACTCCCGCAGTAGCTCTTCGACGTCCGGCGTATCAAACGGCGCAGCTTCCATTCTGCCGCGAATGCGCCATCGTGCGGGCCAGGCGCTGCACAGGTGTAGATCCGAGACGTTATGCTTTACACTAAGGGCCACAATTTCTTCCATATTCATACTAAGATCCTCGGAAAATGAACGATATTGCGCATAACCTGGCACAGGTCCGGGACAAAATCTCAGCGGCTGCAACGCGTTGCGGCCGTTCTCCAGAAGAAATTACGCTGCTTGCAGTCAGTAAAACAAAACCTGCGAGCGCCATCGCAGAAGCCATTGATGCCGGGCAGCGTCAATTTGGTGAAAACTACGTTCAGGAAGGGGTAGATAAAATTCGCCACTTTCAGGAACTGGGCGTAACAGGATTAGAATGGCATTTTATTGGCCCGTTGCAGTCTAATAAAAGCCGCCTGGTGGCAGAGCATTTCGACTGGTGTCATACCATCGACCGTTTGCGCATCGCTACCCGTCTCAACGACCAGCGCCCGGCAGAACTTCCCCCTCTTAACGTTCTGATTCAAATTAACATTAGTGATGAAAACAGTAAGTCCGGGATTCAACTGGCTGAACTGGACGAGCTGGCAGCTGCGGTCGCTGAACTACCGCGTTTACGTCTGCGTGGGTTGATGGCAATCCCTGCGCCTGAGTCAGAATATGTAAGGCAGTTTGAAGTTGCACGCCAAATGGCTGTAGCATTTGCCGGACTGAAAACGCGCTACCCGCATATCGACACGCTCTCTCTGGGAATGTCGGACGATATGGAAGCCGCCATTGCGGCAGGTAGCACGATGGTTCGTATCGGCACTGCAATTTTTGGTGCGCGTGATTACTCTAAAAAATAAGGAATTAAAGGAACGCCATGAATACGTTGACTTTCCTGCTTTCAACGGTCATTGAGCTGTATACCATGGTGCTGTTATTACGCATCTGGATGCAGTGGGCTCATTGTGATTTTTACAACCCCTTCTCACAGTTTGTAGTGAAGGTAACGCAGCCAATTATCGGGCCACTGCGCCGCGTTATTCCGGCAATGGGGCCAATTGACAGCGCCTCGCTGCTGGTTGCCTATATTCTCAGTTTTATCAAAGCCATCGTGCTGTTTAAAGTGGTGACCTTCCTGCCAATCATCTGGATTGCCGGTTTACTGATTCTGCTGAAAACCATCGGCCTGCTGATTTTCTGGGTCCTGCTGGTGATGGCGATTATGAGCTGGGTAAGCCAGGGGCGTAGCCCGATTGAATACGTGCTGATTCAGCTGGCCGATCCGCTGCTGCGCCCGATTCGCCGCCTGCTACCGGCAATGGGTGGGATTGATTTCTCGCCGATGATCCTCGTTCTGCTGCTGTATGTCATCAATATGGGTGTCGCAGAAGTATTACAGGCAACCGGAAATATGCTGCTGCCAGGGCTGTGGATGGCGTTATGAATGCCGTAACAGTTAATGATGACGGTCTGGTTTTACGGCTCTATATTCAGCCGAAAGCCAGCCGTGATTCTATTGTCGGTTTACATGGCGACGAAGTTAAAGTCGCCATTACCGCGCCGCCGGTTGACGGCCAGGCCAACAGTCATCTGGTGAAGTTTCTCGGTAAGCAATTCCGGGTTGCCAAAAGCCAGGTGGTGATTGAAAAAGGCGAACTTGGCCGCCACAAACAAATTAAAATCATTAATCCGCAACAAATCCCGCCAGAAATCGCGGCGTTAATTAATTAGGTATCCTATGCAAAAAGTTGTCCTCGCAACCGGCAATGTCGGTAAAGTGCGTGAGCTGGCGTCGCTGCTTAGCGACTTCGGTCTTGATATCGTGGCCCAAACAGACCTCGGCGTTGATTCCGCTGAAGAAACCGGCCTGACCTTTATCGAAAACGCGATTCTGAAAGCGCGCCATGCGGCAAAAGTGACCGCTTTACCGGCAATTGCCGACGACTCTGGTCTGGCGGTAGATGTGCTTGGCGGCGCGCCGGGCATTTACTCCGCGCGTTATTCCGGTGAAGACGCGACCGATCAAAAGAATCTGCAAAAACTGCTGGAAACAATGAAAGACGTACCGGACGACCAACGTCAGGCGCGTTTCCACTGCGTGCTGGTATATCTGCGTCACGCGGAAGATCCCACTCCGCTGGTATGCCACGGTAGCTGGCCGGGCGTGATTACTCGTGAACCAGCGGGCACTGGTGGCTTTGGTTATGATCCAATCTTCTTCGTACCTTCCGAAGGGAAAACCGCCGCCGAACTGACCCGCGAAGAAAAGAGCGCCATTTCCCACCGTGGTCAGGCGTTGAAACTGCTGCTGGACGCTTTACGTAATGGTTAAATTACCTCCGCTGAGTCTCTACATTCACATCCCGTGGTGCGTGCAGAAATGCCCGTACTGCGATTTCAACTCTCACGCGTTGAAAGGAGAAGTGCCGCACGACGATTATGTTCAGCATCTGCTTAACGATCTGGACAACGATGTGGCTTACGCTCAGGGCCGTGAAGTAAAGACAATCTTTATTGGCGGTGGTACGCCGAGCCTGCTTTCCGGCCCGGCGATGCAAACGCTGCTGGACGGCGTGCGTGCGCGTTTGCCGCTGGCAGCGGATGCAGAAATTACTATGGAAGCGAACCCTGGCACGGTAGAAGCCGATCGCTTTGTCGATTATCAGCGTGCTGGTGTGAACCGCATCTCTATTGGTGTGCAGAGTTTTAGCGAAGAAAAGCTGAAACGACTTGGGCGTATTCATGGCCCGCAAGAAGCGAAACGCGCGGCGAAGCTGGCGAGCGGTTTAGGGTTACGTAGCTTTAACCTTGATTTGATGCATGGGCTGCCGGATCAATCACTGGAAGAGGCGCTTGGCGATCTACGCCAGGCCATTGAACTGAATCCGCCGCATCTTTCCTGGTATCAACTGACCATCGAACCCAATACGCTGTTTGGTTCGCGACCACCGGTGCTGCCGGACGATGACGCGTTGTGGGATATATTCGAACAGGGGCATCAGTTATTAACCGCAGCGGGTTATCAGCAATATGAAACTTCCGCTTACGCCAAACCCGGTTATCAGTGCCAGCACAATCTCAACTACTGGCGCTTTGGTGACTACATCGGTATTGGCTGCGGCGCACACGGCAAAGTGACCTTCCCGGATGGGCGCATTCTGCGTACCACCAAAACGCGTCATCCGCGTGGTTTTATGCAAGGAAGGTATCTGGAAAGCCAGCGTGATGTCGAAGCCACAGATAAGCCGTTTGAGTTCTTTATGAATCGCTTCCGTCTGCTGGAGGCCGCGCCGCGCGTGGAGTTTATTGCGTATACCGGGCTTTGCGAAGATGTGATTCGCCCACAGTTAGACGAGGCGATTGCCCAGGGTTATCTCACCGAATGTGCGGATTACTGGCAGATAACGGAACATGGGAAGCTGTTTTTAAACTCCCTTCTTGAGCTGTTCCTCGCCGAAGGATCCTGAAGGCTGATTCAGGATTTTGCATCCCGTTCTGCCGGCTGAGGGAAAGGCTGGCAAAGTGTGGGGATGGAAAAATCAAAACAACTCCGCAAACAAATGACGCCCGAAGAATTGCATCTATGGTATTTGCTCAGAGGTCGTCGTTTCTTTGGATATAAGTTTCGCCGTCAGATGCCGATTGGGCCGTATATCGTCGATTTTGCCTGCTTTAAGGCAAAGCTGATTATCGAGCTGGACGGTGGTCAGCATCAGAACAAAGATAAGTATGACTCACGTCGAACCGAGTTTATGAATGCGAACGGATGGGAAGTCGTACGGTTCTGGAATAATGAATTCAGAGCTAATGAGGAGGTGGTGTTGATGGCTATTCTGCAACGACTGCAATGCCTGATGCCCTCACCCTAACCCTCTCCCACAGGGAGAGGGAACGATTACACCCTCTCCCATGGGGAGAGGGCTGGGGTGAGGGGCCCAGCGCGCAGAGATCTTACTTCAGCGTCCCCACCAGCGCCTTCCGGCTGTCTTCCAGCGACACCACGCGTTTACACACGTCTTTACCGAACTGCTGGAAATCATCTTCCTGGTTCTTCCACTCGTTCTGAATGGAGGTTTGCAGGCCGCCCAGACTGCCCAGCACGCCCTGCAGCGGGTTACCGCCGCCTTTCAGCACCGCTTTGGCGCCCATCTCGTTGATACTGTCCTGCAGGATGCCGCCCATCGCCTGGTTCACCAGCTGCTGCCCGTCGGCACGGACCTGATCAATCGCCTTGTAGTGGAACGTCAGGCCGTCGGTGCGCGTCTCGATAATGCGGTTCATTTGCTCTTTAAGCTGCTTATCGAGCTTCGTCAGGCGGGTGCGCATGTTGCTGCTCTCACCCACCTCTTTGGTGATGATCTTATCCAGCGCCACGCGGCTCTTTTCGACGCGCGTCAGGGCACCTTCATTAATCCACGGCAGCGCGGTACGCAAATCGGCCTGATAGTCTTTCGCCTGCTCGCGCTGTGCGGCAGTCAGGTTGTACTGCTTGCCGTTAAAGGTGACGTTCCCCTCTGGCGTAATCACCAGATTGCCGTTCTCGCCTTTAACCTGCACGGTTTGCGGGCTTAACACCACGTCATCACGCGGGGTGACGCTACATTGATAATCCGCATGGGCGGTGAATCCGGTTGCCATCAAAGCAACAGCCAGCAACGTTTTGCGCATCTTAAACACTCCCTCAGACAAAATGGGCCAGCTAATGCTGGCCCCTTACTGCTTTCTTAGTCCCACCAAACGTCGAAAAGTTCGCTGGTGCGTACCTCATCCAGTTTGCGCTCTTCCAGCCACTTACGCACAATCGCCTGATGTTCTTCGGTGCATTTGCCGATTTCCTGCATGCAGATCAGACCTTCCCAGGCCAGATAACCGCTGCCGTCAAAGGCCAGTTTGTTCGGTTCGATAACCTCGTTAATAAAATCATCAACGGTTTTATCAATCTGTTCTTCCGATGTACCTTCCGGGAATCGCCATGCCACCGAAAATCCTAATTCCTGGAATTCGTCGATGTGCATTTTTTTACGCAGACGACGGCTACGGTTCTTTGCCATTATTTCACCCTCTCGAACATTAAGTCCCATACTCCGTGACCAAGACGATGACCACGTTGTTCAAATTTCGTCACCGGACGTGATGCCGGACGCGGTACGTAATCATTGCTCTCTGACAGGTTTTTATAACCGTCAATAGAAGACATCACTTCAAGCATATGTTCCGCATAAGGTTCCCAGTCGGTCGCCATATGGAATACGCCCCCCAGCTGCAGTTTGCTTTTTACCAGTTCGGCAAACGGCACCTGAACGATACGGCGTTTATTATGGCGCGCTTTGTGCCACGGGTCAGGGAAAAAGAGCTGCACCATGCGCAATGAATTGTCAGGAATCATTTTATGCAGCACTTCAACCGCATCGTGACACATCACGCGCAGGTTGCTTAAACCTTCTTCATGCGCAGAAGCCAGGCACGCACCAACGCCCGGTGAATGCACTTCAATGCCGAGGAAGTCCTGCTCAGGGCGATCTTTAGCCATTGCCACCAGCGACGCCCCCATGCCAAAACCAATCTCAAGCGTCACCGGCGCTTCACGGCCAAAAAGCGCGGGGAAATCCAGCATATCTTCGCTGAACTCAACGCCCATCACCGGCCAGTAGTTTTCCAGCGCATGTTCCTGGCCTTTGGTCAGTCGCCCCTGGCGGCGCACAAAACTACGGATACGGCGCAGTGGGCGGCCGTTTTCATCAAATTCCGGTGAAATGACGTCGTTTTTCATAAAGGTTTAGTCGCTTGTGAAAGTGTTCTGAAAACGGGCATTATCCAAAGTTAGTTGCCGGATGCAAGCATGATAAGGCCGTGGCTGCGGAAAGTTCCGGTTTACACCCTGCCGTCGCTGTGCTGCAATCTTGCCCCCAACAACAGTGAATTCGGTGACCATGCAAGCGTCGCAATTTTCAGCCCAGGTTCTGGACTGGTACGATAAATACGGGCGAAAAACTCTGCCCTGGCAAATTGACAAGACGCCCTACAAAGTATGGCTCTCAGAAGTGATGTTGCAACAAACTCAGGTTGCGACCGTTATCCCCTATTTTGAACGCTTTATGGCGCGCTTCCCGACGGTGACCGATCTCGCCAATGCGCCGCTCGACGAAGTTCTCCACTTGTGGACCGGGCTTGGCTATTACGCCCGCGCGCGCAATCTGCATAAAGCGGCACAACAAGTGGCGACCTTACACGGCGGTAAATTCCCGGAAACCTTTGAGGAAGTTGCAGCACTGCCGGGCGTCGGGCGTTCCACCGCAGGCGCGATTCTCTCGCTTTCTCTGGGTAAGCACTTTCCGATTCTCGACGGTAACGTCAAACGGGTGCTGGCGCGCTGCTATGCTGTAAGCGGCTGGCCAGGGAAAAAAGAGGTCGAGAATAAATTATGGAGTTTGAGCGAGCAGGTGACGCCCGCGGTTGGCGTGGAACGGTTTAATCAGGCGATGATGGATTTGGGTGCGATGATTTGTACGCGCTCGAAACCGAAATGTTCGCTCTGTCCGCTACAAAACGGATGTATTGCCGCCGCCAACAATAGCTGGGCGCTTTATCCGGGCAAAAAACCGAAACAGACGCTGCCGGAGCGCACCGGCTACTTTTTGCTATTACAGCACGAAGATGAAGTATTGCTGGCGCAGCGTCCGCCGAGCGGATTGTGGGGCGGTTTATACTGTTTCCCGCAGTTTGCCGACGAAGAAAGTTTGCGGCAGTGGCTGGCGCAACGGCAGATTGCTGCCGATAACCTGACGCAACTGACCGCGTTTCGGCATACCTTCAGCCATTTCCACTTAGATATTGTGCCTATGTGGCTTCCCGTGTCGTCATTCACCGGCTGCATGGATGAAGGCAATGCGCTCTGGTATAACTTAGCGCAACCGCCGTCAGTTGGCCTGGCGGCTCCCGTGGAGCGTTTGTTACAGCAGTTACGCACTGGCGCGCCGGTTTAGCGCGTGAGTCGATAAAGAGGATGATTTATGAGCAGAACGATTTTTTGTACTTTCCTGCAACGTGAAGCAGAAGGTCAGGATTTTCAGCTGTACCCCGGCGAGCTGGGAAAACGCATCTATAACGAGATCTCCAAAGAAGCCTGGGCGCAGTGGCAGCACAAGCAAACCATGCTGATTAATGAAAAGAAACTCAACATGATGAATGCCGAGCACCGCAAGCTGCTTGAGCAGGAGATGGTCAACTTCCTGTTCGAGGGTAAAGAGGTGCATATCGAGGGCTATACGCCGGAAGATAAAAAATAAAAACAGTGCCGGAGCACGCCTCCGGCAACTTGCATAAAAACAAACACAACACGCACCCGGAATGATGAAAAAATATCTCGCGCTGGCTTTGATTGCGCCGTTGCTCATCTCCTGTTCGACGACCAAAAAAGGCGATACCTATAACGAAGCCTGGGTCAAAGATACCAACGGTTTTGATATTCTGATGGGGCAATTTGCCCACAATATTGAGAACATCTGGGGCTTCAAAGAGGTGGTGATCGCTGGTCCTAAGGACTACGTGAAATACACCGATCAATATCAGACCCGCAGCCACATCAACTTCGATGACGGTACGATTACTATCGAAACCATCGCCGGGACAGAACCTGCCGCGCATTTGCGCCGGGCAATTATCAAAACGTTATTGATGGGTGACGATCCGAGTTCGGTCGATCTCTATTCCGACGTTGATGATATTACGATTTCGAAAGAACCTTTCCTTTACGGTCAGGTGGTGGACAACACCGGGCAGCCGATTCGCTGGGAAGGTCGCGCAAGCAACTTCGCGGATTATCTGCTGAAAAACCGTCTGAAGAGCCGCAGCAACGGGCTGCGTATCATCTACAGCGTCACCATTAACATGGTGCCGAACCACCTTGATAAACGTGCGCACAAATATCTCGGCATGGTCCGCCAGGCGTCACGGAAATATGGCGTTGATGAGTCGCTGATTCTGGCAATTATGCAGACCGAATCTTCCTTTAACCCGTATGCGGTCAGCCGTTCCGATGCGCTGGGATTAATGCAGGTGGTACAACATACTGCCGGGAAAGATGTGTTCCGCTCGCAGGGGAAATCCGGCACGCCGAGCCGCAGTTTCTTGTTTGATCCTGCCAGCAATATTGATACCGGCACCGCGTATCTGGCGATGCTGAACAATGTTTATCTCGGCGGAATTGATAACCCAACATCGCGGCGTTATGCCGTCATCACCGCCTATAACGGCGGCGCAGGCAGCGTGCTGCGAGTCTTTTCGAATGATAAGATTCAGGCTGCCAATATTATTAACACCATGACGCCGGGCGATGTTTATCAGACGCTGACGACCCGCCATCCCTCTGCGGAATCTCGCCGTTATCTTTATAAAGTGAATACCGCGCAAAAATCCTACCGCCGCCGATAATTCCATTAACCGCCCCTGACGATGCTCAGGGGCAAAAATGTTATCCACATCACAATTTCGTTTTGCAAATTGGGAATGTTTGCAATTATTTGCCACAGGTAACAAAAAACCAGTCCGCGAAGTTGATAGAATCCCATCATCTCGCACGGTCAAATGTGCTTTTTCAAACACTCATCCGCATCACGATGTGAGGAAATTAACATGAATCTTAAGCTGCAGCTGAAAATCCTCTCTTTTCTGCAGTTCTGTCTGTGGGGAAGTTGGCTGACGACCCTCGGCTCCTATATGTTTGTTACCCTGAAGTTTGACGGTGCTTCTATTGGCGCAGTTTATAGCTCACTGGGTATCGCAGCGGTCTTTATGCCTGCGCTGCTGGGGATTGTGGCCGACAAATGGTTAAGTGCGAAATGGGTATATGCCATTTGCCACACCATTGGCGCTATCACGCTGTTCATGGCGGCACAGGTCACGACACCGGAGGCGATGTTCCTTGTGATATTGATTAACTCGTTTGCTTATATGCCAACGCTTGGGTTAATCAACACCATCTCTTACTATCGCCTGCAAAATGCCGGGATGGATATCGTTACTGACTTCCCGCCAATCCGTATCTGGGGCACCATCGGCTTTATCATGGCAATGTGGGTGGTGAGCCTGTCTGGCTTCGAATTAAGCCACATGCAGCTGTATATTGGCGCAGCACTTTCCGCCATTCTGGTTCTGTTTACCCTGACTCTGCCGCATATTCCGGTTGCTAAACAGCAAGCGAATCAGAGCTGGACAACCCTGCTGGGCCTCGATGCATTCGCGCTGTTTAAAAACAAGCGTATGGCAATCTTCTTTATCTTCTCAATGCTGCTGGGCGCGGAACTGCAGATTACCAACATGTTCGGTAATACCTTCCTGCACAGCTTCGACAAAGATCCGATGTTTGCCAGCAGCTTTATTGTGCAGCATGCGTCAATCATCATGTCGATTTCGCAGATCTCTGAAACCCTGTTCATTCTGACCATCCCGTTCTTCTTAAGCCGCTACGGTATTAAGAACGTAATGATGATCAGTATTGTGGCGTGGATCCTGCGTTTTGCGCTGTTTGCTTACGGCGACCCGACTCCGTTCGGTACTGTACTGCTGGTACTGTCGATGATCGTTTACGGTTGCGCATTCGACTTCTTCAACATCTCTGGTTCGGTGTTTGTCGAAAAAGAAGTTAGCCCGGCAATTCGCGCCAGTGCACAAGGGATGTTCCTGATGATGACTAACGGCTTCGGCTGTATCCTCGGCGGCATCGTGAGCGGTAGAGTTGTTGAGATGTACACCCAAAACGGCATTACCGACTGGCAGACCGTATGGTTGATTTTCGCTGGTTACTCCGTGGTTCTGGCCTTCGCGTTCATGGCGATGTTCAAATATAAACACGTTCGTGAACCGCACGGTGCGCAGCCGATCGCGCATTAATATCTGCTGTTTTTGCCCGGTGGCGCTTCGCTTACCGGGCCTACAAAACCAAACCGTAGGCCGGGTAAGGCGAAGCCGCCACCCGGCTATTTTATTGCAGACAGCACCCACCCCACCGACAGCAAATCCGCACTGCCGCCCGGGCTCAGGTTCCGTTCAATTAACGCGTTATCCATCTTAAGCAACGCCTCGCGGTCCCAGCCAGTAGCCAGTAATTCCCGCGCATAGACCTGAACGTAGCGCAGCCCTTCCATGCCGCCGCGTGAAACCAGATTGCTGTCCTGATTAACCGCCATCAGGCGCAACAGCAGGTCGTGAAGTGAATGTCCGTTCCACTGCGCCAGCGCCTTACGCACCGTCGCAAAGCCGCTCTCCGCCTCACCGCGCGCGCCGGTTAAGCCGTATAGCTGAAACTGCCGCTCGCCCGCCGTCGCCTGTCCGCTGCGTGCGTCCAGCTCCCGCAAAACCAGCCCGCGACAGATGTTACTCACCTCACAGCAAAGGCTGTCTGCGGAGATATTTTTCACACGACCGGCGGCGAAGCACAGTAAACCGAGGGCAAAAATCCCGCCCTTGTGCGTGTTCACTCCGTTCGTCGCGGCGTACATTGCCTGCTCGCAGGCCATCCCCATCGGACGGAGTAGCCGTAGCTGTTCGCCAGCGGGTTTATCCGCATGCGCGCTGCCCAGCTCGGCAAAGCGCGAAAACCACGGCGTAATTGCCGCGATGCTGCGGACAAACAGCGCGTGGTCCATATCGCGATGGGAACCGTTATTGACCTTGTCCACCAGCCCCGGCTTGGGCGTCAGCTCCAGTTCCTGCCAGAGCGCCGCTTCGGCAAGCGCGGGCACGTCAACCGGGCGCGGTTTAGTCGCGAGCAAACCAGTCATCGATCGTCTTCTCTACGCGGGAAACCACCTGCTCAACGGGGTGATTGCGCGAACGGGAGCAGGCGTGTGCGGGCGCGTCGCAGATCAGGCAGCGCCTGAGATTCGCCCCCAGCGACTGACGTCCGACGTGGCCGTGCTGAGGGCAAATCACGTCCAGATCCCACAGCCTGCCGAGCGGGTGCGTCTGCTCCAGATCCGCACAGTGCGCTTTGATTTCCACCGCCGGATGGGCCACACACCACAGGGCCTCTGGCCCGGTCGGGAGCCACAGTACCTGGCGGTCCAGCACCTGCCAGCGGTTCTCCCACAGCAGCTGGTCACACGTCTGCAGCGCCACGCCCATGGTATTGCGGTAGCGCAGGCTGTCCTTGATTTCCCCTGGCGTGACCAGCGTGAGGGAAATCACCGGTTGTTGATAGTGCTCGAGCATGTCAGCCTGGCGCGCTGCGCGGCGCTCTTTCGCCGCCAGCAGTTCGTCCAGGCTGACACCCGCCCGCACGGGTGTCGCTGTTGTCATAACTACTCCTTCACCTGTCGTACGGTGTCGATCACGCTGCCGTCGCGGTAGCGAATGACCCCGACGATTTTGTCGGTAAATTCAATCGGTTTCGGGACGCCGGTCAGGGAGATCGCCCGCTCGTACAGCGCGTTGATATCCACAACCTTCAGCCCGGCTTTCATGAGTCGTTCGCGGATCTCCGGGCGCGCCGGGTTAACCGCGATACCGTGGTCGGTGACCAGAACGTCGATACTTTCGCCCGGCGTGAGGCGCGTGGTAACCCGCTTAACGACCGTCGGAATGCGGCTGCGCAGCAGCGGCGCGACCACGATGGTCAGGTTTGCCGCAGCGGCCACGTCGCAGTGCCCGCCGGAGGCGCCGCGCATCACGCCGTCGGAGCCGGTGATGACGTTGACGTTGAACTCGACGTCGATTTCCAGGGCGCTGAGGATCACCACGTCGAGCTGGTCGCAGCTTGCCGCCTTGCTGCCGGGGTTGGCGTAAACGTTGGTTGAGATCTCCACGTGGTTCGGGTTGCGCGCCAGCGAGGCCGCCGCCTGGCCGTCAAAGCACTGGGTATCGAGCAGCTTTTCGATGAGCCCCTTCTCGTGCAGGTCCACCAGGCTGCCGGTGATGCCGCCAAGCGCAAAGCGCGCCTTCACGCCGCTGCGCTCCATCTTCTCTTCCATAAAGCGGGTGCAGGCCGTGGCCGCCGCGCCGGAGCCGGTCTGCATCGAGAAGCCCGGTTTGAAGTAGCCGGAGTGTTCAATCACGTCCGCCGCATAGCGGGCGATCATCAGCTCGCGCGGGTTGCTGGTGACGCGCGCCGCGCCAACGCTGATTTTCGCCGGATCGCCCACGCTTTCAACCTGCACGATGTAGTCCACCTGGTCCTGCACCAGGCTGGCGGGCATATTGGGAAACGGCACCAGCTCTTCGGTCAACAGCACCACCTTGCGGGCAAAGTGGGCATCCACCATCGCGTAGCCCAGGGAACCGCAGCACGATTTGCCGTGCGTCCCGTTGGCGTTGCCAAACTCATCGCTGCACGGCACGCCGAGAAACGCCACGTCGATATTCAGCTCGCCGTCCTGAAGCAGCTTCACGCGACCGCCGTGGGAGTGAATTTGCACCGGCTCGTCCATCAGCCCGTGGGAGATGGCGTCCGCCAGCCTGCCGCGCATGCCGGAGGTATAAATCCGGGTGATGACGCCGCTTTCAATATGCTCGATCAGCGCATCGTTGCAGGTCATCAGCGAGCTGGAGGCCAGCGTCAGGTTTTTGAAGCCCATTCGCGCCAGCAGCGCCACGACGGTGTTGATTACCCGGTCGCCTTCGCGAAACGCATGGTGGAAGGAGATGGTCATCCCGTCCTGCAGGCCGCAGCGCTTAACCGCCTCTTCAACAGAGGCGCAGAGCTTGCGGCTGTGCTTCGCGTCGCTGTCCGCCAGCCACGGCGTAGCGCTGTGGGCGGTATCAAACGGTTTTAAGTCCCGCAGATGGGGAAAATTCACGTGAAGAAGTTCTGTCTGATTCATTATTTTATCCTTACCGACGCACGCCGGAGGCCGCCGCGCGCTCCAGCACCACCTGCGCGTGGTTAATAATCGGTGCATCCACCATTTTGCCGTTGAGCGACACCACGCCCAGGCCGTTACGCTCGCCCTCTTCTGCAGCCTCAATCACCCTTTTGGCGTGCTCCACCTCTTCCTGAGTCGGGGCGTAGGCGTTGTGCAGCAGGTCAATCTGGCGCGGGTTAATCAGCGATTTGCCGTTAAAGCCCATCTTGCGGATCAGATCGACCTCGCGCAGGAACCCGGCCTCGTCGTTAACGTCTGACCACACCACGTCGAAAGCGTCGATGCCTGCCGCACGGGCGGCGTGCAGCACGGCGCAGCGGGCGTAAAACAACTCGGTGCCGTCGCCGCGCTCGGTCTGCATGTCCATCACGTAGTCAAAGGCGGCCAGCGCAATGCCGATGAGGCGCGGGGAGCTGCGGGCAATCGCCACGGCGTTAATGACGCCAACGGCCGACTCAATCGCCGCCATCACGCGGGTGGAGCCGACCTCGCGGCCGCACTCCTGCTCGATGCGCTCGAGGTGGCCTTCCAGCTCGTAGATATCGTCCGGCGTGTCGGTTTTCGGCAGGCGGATCACGTCCACGCCTGCCCGCACGGCGGCCTCCAGATCCAGCAGGCCAAACGGCGTGCTGAGCGGGTTAATGCGCACCACGGTTTCGATATCCTGATACATCGGATGCTGCAGCGCGTGGAACACCAGCATGCGCGCGGTATCCTTCTCGCGCAGGGCAACGGCGTCCTCAAGGTCAAACATGATGGAGTCGGGACGATAGATAAAGGCGGTGGAGAGCATGGCGGCGTTGGCGCCCGGCAGGAACAGCATACTGCGGCGGAGTTTGCTCATTTCAGCGCCCCCCAGTTGATGGCCTGTTCATCGGCGGCACGCATCAGCGCGCTTTGCAGGCGGGCGCGGATCACACAGTCCAGCGCCCCTTTGTCTTCAATAATGATTAATCCCTGGTGCACGTTCATGGCGCGCAATGTGTCGTTGACCACCTGGCGAATTTGCTCGCCAAACTGCTTAATCACTTCACTGTGGATGACTATTTCCAGCTCGCCGTGAGCGGGAGCGATTTTCACCATCAGGTCGCTGGACTCCTGCGTTCCGGCCAGCGCCTCCCTTACAATTTTCATGATAAATTCCTGGTAGTTAAGCGACTTCCGCACTCGCACGGTAATGCGTTTCGAGATGCGCGAAGGTGGAGTCCGGGACAATCTCCCGGATCCGGGAAAACTGCTGTGTCTTCAGTAAGCGGCGCACTTCGGACGCTGAAATAGCGTTGCCGGTGGCCTTAATGCGCGGCATTTCCACCACCTCAATATGCGAGGCCAGCAGGTCGTGCAGCGTCTGGTTGTACTGGCGGGTGATATCGCAGAACGGCTCCGAGCCGATGAAGCGGTGCGTGATGCCGAGCGCCGGGGCGATGAAGTCCCGGAAGATCAGCACGTCGATCTCGCTCCACGCCTGCTGCACTTTGCCGCTCTCCTTCAGGAAGTAGGCCGGAAACGTGGCGCGGGAGATGATGTACTGCGAGCCCTCATGCACCACCACGTTCGGCAGATGCGCCACGCCCGCGCGCACCATCTCGAGGCGCGCGCTGAACGGGAAGAACGAGGCGTCTTCACGCACCACGAACAGGTGCAGGGCGTCGCACCGCTGCGCCGCCTGCTCCACCAGATGGCGGTGGCCGAGGGTGAACGGATTAGCGTTCATCACAATGGCGCCAATTTTCTCTCCGCACTTGCGGTTCGCGCGCAGAGAACGGCAGTAGCGCTCGATCCCCTGCGGGGTGTTCTCCATCAGCACGGCGTTGTTCCCGCTCTGGGCAATCGGCCAGAAGCCGCTGCGGGCAAAGCGCTCCCGATTGCACGGACGGGTGCAGAGGAAGAGGTGAAAATGGCCGCGCTCCAGCGCCGCATTTTCCACCTCTGCCAGCAGCCGCGCGCTGAGGTTCTCACCGCGAAGCTGCTCGTTCACCGCCACACACTTGATGACGTTGGCGGCAAGCCCTGCGCAACCCACCAGCTGCGAGCCGGACCTGGCTTCGACGAACAGCGTGATGTCGTTGTCCAGGCCAAGGCCGCTGTCCGCCAGCAGATAACGAATCTGACTTAAGCGTTCCGGATGTTTCGCCACCAGCGTGTGGCGAAAATCGATGGGTTGCGAGTGCATGCTGCCGCCTTACTTAATGTGCTGCCGCAAGCCCGACGGCTGGCGCTTCCACGATCACGTTGCTCAGATGACCGATATGCTCGATCTCCACCTCAATGCGATCCCCCTCTTTCATAAACAGCGGCGGATTGCGCTTTTTACCCACGCCGCCCGGTGAGCCGGTGATGATCACGTCGCCCGGGCTGAGGCGGGTGAAGGTGCTAATGTACTCGATCAGCTCCGCCACCTTGTGGATCATGCTGCTGGTGTTGTCTTCCTGCACCATGCGACCGTTCAGCCAGGTGCGGATTGCCAGCTGGTGCGGATCGGGGATCTCATCCGCCGTCGCCATCCACGGGCCAAACGCGCCGGTTTTGCGCCAGTTTTTACCGGCGGTAAACCAGGTGTGCTGCCAGTCGCGGGCGGAGCCGTCCATATAGCAGCTGTAGCCCGCCACGTGGCGAAGGGCGTCGTCGCGGCTGATGTTCTCCCCGCCTTTACCGATGATCACCGCCAGCTCGCCTTCGTAGTCGAATTCGCTGGAGTGGCGCGGCTTCAGCACCGGCTCGTTGTGACCGGTCTGTGAATCCGGGAAGCGGACAAACAGCGTCGGGGCCGGGTTGTGCTGGTCAAACTCCTTGCGCTTGTCGGCGTAGTTCATGCCCACGCAGAGGATTTTTTCCGGCTGCTCAATCACCGGTAAGAAGGTGATGGCGCTCATCGGCACGTCCACGGCATCGTTCAGGTAGCGGGTGGCCTGCACCAGCCCGTTACCCTGCAGCAGCGCTTTAAGGTCGCTGTAGCGGTCGCCAAGACGGCGGCCTAAATCAATCACGCCGTCGGCCTGGACGATGCCGTAGCTGCGTTTTCCCTGGTATAAAAAGCTTGCGAGTTTCATTGTTCTTTCCTGAAAACTTAAACGAGGAAGTTGCCCAGAATCAGCAGTGAGATAGAGACGTTAATCGCCCCGCCGATACGGGTAGCAATCTGGGCGAACGGCATCAGGCTCATGCGGTTGCCTGCGGTCAGGATCGCCACGTCGCCGGTCCCGCCCTGGCCGCTCTGGCAGCAGGAAACGATGGCGACATCAATCGGATGCATACCAATCTTTTTGCCGACGAAGAACCCGGTCGCCACCAGCGCGGAGACGGTGCTGATAATCACCAGCAGGTTGGTCAGCGTGAAGGCGGCCACCAGTTCATGCCATGGCGTGATGGCCACGCCAACGGCAAAGAGAATCGGGTAGGTCACAGAGGTCTGGAAGAACTTGTACACTACCTGAGAGCCTTCCAGCAGGCGCGGAGAGGCGCCGTTGCAGAGCTTCACCAGCACCGCCATAAACAGCATGCCGACCGGAGCAGGCAGGCCAATCAGCTTGTGGCCTAGCATGCCCAGCATGTAGAGCAGTACCGCCAGCAGCGCGCCGGAGGCAATAGTGGTCACGTCCGCTTTGCCGGAGAACGCAGGCTGGGAGACGGTGGCATCGGCATTTGCGCGGTTAGGCATCAGCTGGCCTTCACCGGTCAGATGCGGGTAGCGTTTACCAAGCTGGTTGAGGCAACCGGAGATGATGATCGCCGTCAGGCCGCCGAGCATGACCATCGGCAGCACGCGACCGAGCGCCACGCCCTGGTCCATATGCAGCAGGGTGGCATAGCCGATGGAAAGCGGGATCGCTCCTTCCCCGACGCCGCCCGCCATAATCGGCAGAATGATAAAGAAGAAGATCTGGAACGGCTCAAGGCCCAGCGCCAGGCCGACGCCCATCCCGACCAGCATGCCGACGATTTCGCCGCACAGCATCGGGAAGAAGATGCGCAGGAAGCCCTGAATCAGCACCGTGCGGTTCATGCTCATGATGCTGCCAACAATAATGCAGCAGATGTAGAGGTAGAGAATGTTGGTGGATTTGTAGAACTTGGTGGTGGACTCGACCACCACGTCCGGCAGCAGGCCGTAATAGACCAGTGCGGAAGGGATAAAGGTGGCGCAAATCGCCGCCGCGCCGAGCTTGCCGACAATCGGCAGGCGTTTGCCAAACTCGCCGCAGGCAAAGCCGAAGAAGGCCAGCGTCGCCACCATCACCACGATATCGCTCGGCAGTTTTCCGCCCAGGCAATCAATCGCAATCAGCGCGCCCGCCAGAACGAACAGCGGCAGAGGAATAATCCCGATTTTCCAGGTATCCATAATATGCCACCAGCGCTCTTTGAGCGAAGGTCGCTGAATTTCAATCGGGTCGTGGGTAACAGAGAAAGAATCGTCAGTTGTGCTCATAATAAGCCCCTTGGTTATTTTGTGCGTTCAGCTTAGAGTCACAAAGGCTTACTTTATGTGAGGAATGGCATATTAAAAGCGAAGTTTTAATGGCAGCTATGGTTTTAATGGTTTCTTTTATTTAATGTGATTTATGCCTTATTTATTGCCGTGGTTTTTATGGTTTCTTTTCTGAATTGAACAAACAAATAACATTTATTCATGCCGCCCAAAGCACGTTAGCCTTTTCGATAACGCTTTTACAGCGCCCGCTGTGCAAGGGATCACAAGTTTTCGGGCAAAGCGGGCGCCCGCGCAAAAAAAGATGATATATTGGCGATCTTTGTCGCTACCTTGCGTGATAGTTATGAAAGTCTCTTTCCAGATCAAGTTGTTTATTTCGCTGGTTGCCTTTTTCTCAGTGCTTTTTACGCTACTGGGCGGATATTATTATGCCGATGTCGGGAAACAGCTTTATCAGGAAATGAGCACGCGCGCTAAAATACAGGCTGAAGAGATTGCGCTTATTCCGACATTGCGTAATGAAGTTGAACAAAAAAATATCTACCCCATCCATGATTTTATGCAGAAGATTTCTGCGCACAGTGACGCCAGCTTTATTGTGATTGGCGATAATAAGGGCCAGCATCTTTTTCACTCCGTCTTTGCCGACAGAGTGGGCACCACGCTGGTAGGCGGTGACAACGAAGCCGTATTGCAGGGTAAAAGCACCACCACCATCCGCAAAGGCGGGTTGGGTATTTCGCTGCGCAGTAAAGCCCCCATTTTCAACGCTGCCGGACAGGTGGTCGGCATTGTTTCGGTCGGCTATCTCACCAGCTACCTGGACACCATTACCGTCAGTAAGGTAGTCAATATCCTGATTGCCGCCGCGCTGCTGTTGATTGCGCTCTTTATCTTCTCCTGGTTCTTTACCCACAGTATTAAGAAGCAGATCTTCTCCCTTGAGCCGCGCGAGATTGGCCTGCTGGTGCGCCAGCAAAAGGCACTGATGGAGTCTATTTATGAAGGCGTGATTGCCATTGACGATAAACGGCGGATTGAGGTGATCAACCAGGCCGCGCGTAAGCTGCTTGGGCTGAGCCCAGCCGGCCCGTGAGCTGCGCGGGCAGCTGATAAGCCAGGTGATCGATCCGGTCCCGTTCTTCGACACGCAGACGATGCTGGCGAAAGATACCCATGACGAGATTTGCCGTTTTAACGATCTCACGGTGATCGCCAGCCGGGTGCACATCATGCTTGAGGGGTCGCTGCAGGGCTGGGTGATCACCTTCCGCGATCGCAACGAGATCGACTCGCTGAGCGCCCAGCTCAGCCAGGTCAAACGCTATGTCGATAACCTCCGCATTATGCGCCATGAGCAGTTAAACCGGATGACCACCCTCTCCGGCCTGCTGCATATGGGCCGCTATGAGGAGGCGATTGGCTATATTCAGGCGCAGTCTGAACACGCCCAGGAGCTGCTGGACTTTATCTCTTCACGCTTCAGCTCCCCGACCCTGTGCGGCCTGCTGCTGGGGAAAGCCGCCCGCGCGCGGGAGAAAGGCGTCGAGCTATGCTTCGACCCGTCCTGTCGGCTGGACAGATCGTTCCTTCCCCTCGGGGAGCAAGAGCTGATTTCGATTATTGGCAACCTGCTGGATAACGCCATCGAAGCGACACAGCGGTCACCGCTTCCCCACGCGCCGGTAGAAGTGCTGATAAAACTCAGCGACCAGGAGCTGATTATTGAAGTCGCCGACCAGGGCGTGGGCATCAAGCCGGAGATCCGTGACCGGATCTTTGAACGCGGCATTACCACCAAAACACGCGGCGATCATGGGATTGGTCTGTATCTGATCGAAAGCTATGTCACACAGGCTGGCGGCGCGATAGAAGTTGCCGATAATATGCCGCGCGGCGCCATTTTCTCCTTGTTTATCCCGGCCACGGGAACCGCCCGGCAACTGGAAGACACCGACTATGCAACATGAACTTATCGACGTACTGATTGTTGAAGACGAGAACGAGCTGGCGCAACTGCACGCGGAGCTGATAAGCAAACATCCGCGTCTGAGGCTGGTGGGTATTGCCTCGTCGCTGGCTGCGGCCCAGACAGAGCTTGCAACCAAACAGCCGCAGCTGATGCTGCTGGATAACTATCTGCCGGACGGCAAAGGGATCTCGCTGATCAATAACCCCATGCTGGCCCGCGCCAACTGCTCGGTGATTTTTATTACTGCCGCCAGCGATATGGACACCTGCAGCCAGGCGATCCGCAACGGCGCTTTCGACTACATCCTTAAACCCGTCTCCTGGAAGCGGCTCAGCCAGTCGCTGGAGCGATTTGTGCAGTTTGCCGAACAGCAGCGGGTCTGGAAGATTGTCGACCAGCAGAACGTCGATTCGCTGTATCAGCTCCAGGCGAAAAACTACCGCCAGGACAACGGCAGTAAAGGCATTGAGGAAAACACGCTGGCGCGGGTGCAGTCGCTGTTTAACGACAAAGCAACGCACTGCTTTACCGTGGATGAGGTGGTGAGCGAGACGGGGTTGAGCAAAACCACCACCCGTCGCTATCTGGAACACTGCGTGGAGGCGGGTTTTCTGACGGTGGAGATGCTGTACGGCAAGATTGGGCATCCGAGGAGGATGTACAAGCGTAGTGCGGTTTGATGAAACCCTCCCCCTCACCCCGGCCCTCTCCCCAAAGGGGCGAGGGTGAAAAGACGGCCCCGTGCAATCCCCTCTCCCCTTTGGGGAGAGGGTTAGGGTGAGGGGGTCTACTTTAATACGTACCCATACAGCCGCTTAATCCCGTCGGCGTCCTTCTCGCTGTAAACGCCCTGCAGTTCCGGCGAGAAGCCCGGCAGCAGGTTGATTCCCTCCTCCAGCGCCAGGAAGTAACGCTGTACCGCCCCGCCCCAGACTTCACCCGGCACCACGCACAGCACGCCCGGCGGATAGGGCAGCGCCCCTTCGGCAGCAATTCGCCCTTCGGCATCCCGTATGCGAACCAGCTCCACGTCTCCGCGAATATACGCCCGGTTCGCGTCCTGCGGGTTCATTACCACCTCAGGCAGGCTCTCTTTGCGGAACATCGCCTTCTGCAGATCCTTGACGTCAAAGCTGACGTAGAGATCGTGCATCTCCTGGCACAGCTGGCGAAGGGTGTAATCCCGGTAGCGCACCGGGTATTTCTGGAAGATCGTCGGCAGCACGTCCGCCAGCGGCGTGTCGTCTTCAATATGCTGTTCAAACTGGCCCAGCATCGCCACCAGCTGCGCCAGCTTCTCGCTGCTTTCGGCAGGCGTCAGCAGGAACAGGATCGAGTTAAGGTCGCATTTCTCCGGCACGATGCCGTTTTCACGCAGGTAGTGCGCCAGAATCGTCGCCGGGATCCCGAATTCGGTGTACTCCCCCGTTTCGGCATTAATGCCCGGCGTGGTCAGCAGCAGCTTGCACGGGTCGACAAAGTACTGCTCGCTCGCATAGCCCTCAAACCCGTGCCATTTTGCCCCCGGCTCGAAGCTGAAGAAGCGCAGCTCGCGGGCAATCGCGTGCGTCGGATGATCCTGCCACGGCCGCCCCGCCACCACCGGTGGGATAAACGGTTTGATCATATGGCAATTCGCAATGATTGCCTTGCGCGCTTCAATCCCCAGCTCGACGCACTCCGCCCACAGCCTGCGCCCACTTTCTCCTTCGTGGATCTTGGCATTCACATCCAGCGCTGCGAACAGCGGATAAAACGGGCTGGTGGAGGCATGCAGCATAAAGGCGTTGTTCAGCCGCTTGTGCGGGCAGAAACGCGCCTGACCACGAATGTGGTTGTCCTTTTTATGGATCTGCGACGTTTGCGAGAACCCGGCCTGCTGTTTGTGCACCGACTGGGTCACGAAAATTCCCGGATCGTTCTCGTTCAGCTCCAGCAAGAGCGGGGACGTTTCCGCCATCATCGGAATAAACTGCTCGTAGCCCACCCATGCGGAGTCAAAGAGGATGTAGTCACACAGATGACCGATCTTGTCGATAACCTGACGGGCGTTGTAGATCGTCCCGTCGTAGGTGCCAAGCTGAATGATCGCCAGGCGGAACGGACGCGCCTCGTCGGCTTTCTCCGGGGCCGCCTCGCGGATCAGGTCCCGCAGATACGCGTCATCAAAGCAGTGGTCGTCAATCCCGCCAATAAAGCCAAACGGGTTACGCGCGGCCTCAAGGTAGACCGGCGTGGCGCCCGCCTGGATTAGCGCCCCGTGGTGGTTAGATTTATGGTTGTTGCGGTCAAATAACACCAGATCGCCGCGGGTGAGCAGCGCGTTGGTCACTACCTTGTTGGCCGCCGACGTTCCGTTCAGCACGAAGTAGGTTTTATCCGCGTTGAACACTTTAGCCGCGAACTTTTGCGCGTGCTTGGCGGACCCTTCATGGATCAGCAGATCGCCCAGCTTCACGTCGGCGTTGCACATATCGGCGCGAAACACATTCTCGCCGAAGAAATCATAGAACTGTCGCCCTGCCGGGTGTTTTTTGAAAAAGGCGCCGTGCTGGTGGCCTGGACAGGCGAAAGTGCTGTTGCCCATCTCCACATACTGGCTCAGGGTGTCGAAAAAGGGCGGCAGCAGGTTCTCTTCATACCGGCAGGCTGCGGTCTCCAGTTCCAGAAACTCCTGAGCTTTACCCGAGATGACCGCGGTGGCGCCGTCGGGTACGTCCGTCGGCTCCTGCGAGAAAATAAACACCGGCAGCTGAAAACCCGTGCGTTTCAGCAGTGCAAGAATACCGCTGCGGCTTTCAGCCGTTGTGATGACGACGGCCGCCACATCGGTAAAATCAGTGCTGTCCAGCGTCACCTTTTCGCGGTGCGTAGACACAGTGGAGAGCAGCTCGCGGCTGACGGCAATTTTCATGGTTTTCATAGGCGCAGTTACCCTCACCGGGCGGTGAGACAGGGAGGAGAAAATTCGCGCAATAATGTCACCTTTTATTTTGAGGTGCAAGAAGGAATCAATATGCACGAAACCACCCAAAGCTAAGGCCCGCGCAGCCCTGACGTGCCATAATAATGCAATATCAATGATTAAATAACAGGAGTTAACTTTGGTTATCGGGCCATTTATTAACGCAGGCGCCGTATTGCTGGGCGGCGTACTCGGCGCAATGCTAAGCCAGCGGCTGCCGGAGCGTATTCGCACCTCCATGCCCTCGATATTCGGCCTGGCATCGTTAGGGATCGGTATTCTGTTAGTGATCAAATGCGCCAACCTGCCGGTGATGGTGCTGGCGACCCTGCTCGGCGCGCTGATTGGCGAATTTTGCTATCTGGAAAAAGGCATTAACAGCGCGGTGAGCAGAGCCAAAAACCTGATATCCCGACCGGGCAAGGCGAAACACGGCACGCACGAGACGTTTATTCAGAATTATGTCGCGATTATTGTCCTGTTTTGCGCCAGCGGCACCGGGATCTTCGGGGCGATGAACGAAGGGATGACCGGCGATCCGAGTATTTTAATCGCCAAGTCATTTCTTGATTTCTTTACGGCGATGATCTTCGCCTGCTCGCTGGGTATTACGGTATCGGTGATTAGTATCCCATTACTGATCATCCAGTTAACGCTGGCGTGGGCTGCCGCGCTGATTTTACCGCTGACCACACCGTCGATGATGGCAGACTTCAGCGCCGTAGGCGGTTTATTGCTGCTGGCAACCGGATTACGCATCTGTGGCATTAAAATGTTCCCGGTGGTCAACATGCTTCCAGCACTCCTTCTGGCAATGCCGCTTTCCGCCGCCTGGACCGCCTGGTTTGCCTGACAATGCGTGCAATATCGGCAAAGTGATGATAGATTGTGCAGTCTGCAGTAAATTGAAGAAATTTGATTGACGAGACGAGGCGAATCAGGTTTAATGCGCCCCGTTGCCCGGATAGCTCAGTCGGTAGAGCAGGGGATTGAAAATCCCCGTGTCCTTGGTTCGATTCCGAGTCCGGGCACCACTATTTAAAGAACCCGCCCTCGTGGCGGGTTTTTGCTTTTGATCTATTCCCGCAGCTCAATGCTTTCCTTTTTTGTTCTTAGCTAACGCAGTGTCTTCAGCGTGGTATCCCACCCGTTCAAACAGCAAATCACTGACAAAGTCTTAAGCTTCCAGTGTCAGATTTTCTTTTAATTTCTGGTTAAAAAATATCAAGTCATTGTCTTAAAAAACGAAGACAGGCCGTGAACATGACCTGATATGAACTTTCATACCAGCTATACGTATACGCTTGCCCGAGTGGTCTGCGAAAGCAGAATGGAGACCCACACGCAAAAAGGAAGGAGTATTCGAATGGCTATACCGGCTTATCTATGGCTGAAGGACGATGGTGGTGCGTTGATCAAAGGCGGAGTTGATGTTCAGCACAGAGAATGCAGCATTGAGGTGAAAGGTTTCCATCATAACCTTGTTATCCCAACAGATAACGCAACCGGTAAAATAACAGGTACGCGAATGCACTCGCCAATGTTGGTTATTAAGGAATTCGATTGTTCAAGCCCATACCTCTACAAAGCCGTTGCGACAGGACAAAATCTGTTATCAGCAGAGATAAAGTGGTATCGGATAAACTACTCCGGCCAGGAAGAAGAGTATTTCAACATGTTGCTTGAAGGCGTAAGGATAATGTCGATTTCCCCTGCGATGGCCACTGGCGATAACCCTAACGAAAACCATATGGAAACCGTCGAACTCAGGTACGAGAAAATCACCTGGAAGCATAACGATGGGAACATCATTTTTAGCGATGCATGGAACGAGCGCCAATCGGCATAAACATCTTAAGGGGCGTTCAGCCCCTCAGTCATAGAGCCAGCGTCCCGCTTTTGCCGACTCAATAATCATTTCGAGCGTCAGCGGCTTGTACTGCCGATCGCGGAATTTTTTTCTGAACAAGGATGTTGTCACCATCCAGTTTTCTTAAAACTCAGAATACCACCCGCAAATCAATTTATGCTTTAGGTCTCTCCCCAGTCTCAGGGATCGTTCCCACCTGCGCCCAGCAGTTTGTTTTTGAAGATAAACAGACACGCCTCATTGAAGTTCTCAGCCCCCAGCCGTTCCGAGAGCGCCGTACGTTTGCGGTAGAGGCTTTTCACCGACGTATTCAGCTCGCCAGCCACCTCCTCCATCGACATCCCTGCCCTCAACAACCGCAACATAATCGTTTCATGCGTGCTAAGCCGCAAATTAAGCAGCCACTTCGTGGTCAGGCGCCTGCCCTTCATATTGAGCACCAGGTTAAACAACGACGCCATATCCGGCGCCGTAAGCGACGTGTTCATAAACAGCTTCATACTGAGCAGATTCTCCTCGCGGTGGCGCATATCAAGCATAACGCAGCAGATCGTTTTTCTCGTTCTGGCCGGATGGCGTATCAGGTAATCATATAAACGGAGCGGACAACGACTATCAATCAATACAGAATATTCATCTGCACCGTTATCAAATATGTTTCTGTCAATCGAATCGAGCAGGATAATATCCGGAAAAAATATCCGCATGCCCCTGACAAGGTAGCGATCCTGAGTCACTAACACTATTGAAGTTGCCACTAACCATCCCTTTTAGATTAAAGCAAGAACGATCCCTCGGAAAGAAGGCCGCCTTCGTTTTATAGCGCTGTTATATTAACGATAAATGTATTCTGGCTTTGGACATCCCTCAATACACACATTGATGAGTAAGACTTCCTGTAGACTATCATTCAATGGCTGCCATTAATTATAAATAAAAAACAATCGCAGAAAAGTCACTTCTCTAAACATTAAGAAGTTTTGTCATGAAACTTCCCAAACATGCACCAGAAAGTACTTTAATTGAGGCAGATAAGCGTCATTAAAAATATATACAAAACTGTCACAATAAAAATAAAACAACTATATTTCAATGCATTACAATTAAGAGCTCAATTCAAAATAAACACAAAAAACTGCTCATTACAGAATTATCTCAAAACTACGAAGCCGCTTTTCAGCATATTTATCCAGCAACATATCAGGTGTACATTAGCTTTCACCCAGTCCACTGAGATAAGGATCCATAATTACCTTTAAGTAAGTACCCCGTAACATCACTGCATTCAGATTTAATGTTCTCATTTATGGCCTTTTACGCTGAGCTTAAAGGCGGCCGTGTTATGCAATGGATTCATGATAAACAAATGGCAAATAGATATGGAAAGATCGCTTCGCTTCAATACGTTATTCTTTTATCGCGCCCCAACATTATTGTTTCTGTTATTACTCTTTCCTGTTCTGGTTCAGGCTACGGAATCCGTTTATGAGCAACAGATTCAACAGGCGCGTAATGGTAATTACACGTCGTTTCTCGATTATCTTCAGCGTTATGAACAGCAGCATGCCCTGACGCCTGAACACGTTGCGGACTGGTTACAGGTGGCAGCCTGGGCGGGTCATGATGACGAGGTTATTCAGGTCTGGCAGCGTTACGGTATTTATATGCCGCTGCCCGCCCGCGGCGTTGCAGCTGTCGCACAGGCCAGGCGAAATCAGAAAGCGTGGCAGCCCGCTCTGACGCTCTGGAAAGAAGCCCGTAGCCTTGCGCCGGATAACGACGACTATCGTATCGGCTATATCAAAACCCTGGCCGATGCCCGTAAAGATACGATTGCCCTGCAGGAAGCCCGACGGCTGGTGGCGGAAAATCCCTCTCAGGCGCATCTTCAGACGCTGGCGTATGTCTGGTTACGCCAGGGAAAAAGCTGGGATCGGCTTTTAGCAGACACGCGCGCGCTGAATATCGCACCTGAGAATAAAGCGCTCCTCAGCGAGCTGATCGACGCGCTTACGGATAACCGGGTGAATACCCCCGCGCTCCAGCTTTCACAAAGCGTTACGCTGTCTCCTGCGGAGCGTCGTCGTCTTGAGCGTAATGCCGTCGCCGAACGGGTTCGCCTTGCCGACGTGCCCGGCCGAACAGAAAAGGAACGCCTCCAGCTTGCGCAATCTGCGCTGAATCGTTACGACGCCCTGCTTTCCCGCTGGCAAAACGAGCCGCAGGCGGCGGAAGACGTCATCCTTGCGCGTATCGACAGGCTTGGCGCGCTGTACGCCCATGCTGATTACCCACAGGTGATTAGCGAATATCAGGATCTTACGGCAGCCCAGCATCCGGTGCCGGGCTGGGCAATCGGCTGGGTGATCTCCGCATATCTGCAGGAGAAAAACGCGGCCGCCGCCTTCGCGCTTCTGCAACGCTACCCGCAATACGCTTCCGACCCGCAGGACGAGGAGCACGCGCTTTTCTATGCCTGGCTGGATACGGGACAGTATCAGTCCGCCCGCCAGTACGTTGAGCGCCAGACCCGCAACGTCCCCTGGACCCGTTACGATTTCGGCTCCCCTACCCCTCAGCCGAACGATAGGTGGCTTACCGGGCAGTCGCTCCGTTTTAACTATTTGCTGGCGACGAACGCCCTGCCGGAAGCCGAAAAGCTGGCGCACCGTCTGGCGACAACGGCGCCGGGCAATCAGGGATTACAGATTGACTACGCCACCCTGCTTCAGGCGCGGGGCCTGCCGCGCGCGGCCGAGCAGAAGCTGAAAACAGCGGAGGCGCTGGAGCCCTCGAATCTGGAACTTGAGCAGCAGCAGGCCTATGTTGCGATGGATCTGCAGGAGTGGCGGCAGATGGATTTACTGTCCGACGACGTGCTTGCCCGCGCGCCCGCTGACCGCAGCGCCAGGCGTCTCGACAGGCTCCGCACCGTCCACCATATGTCCGAGCTGCGCCTCAACGCGAGCAAAGGCTTGCACTCCGATAACCCCGTCAGCGGGACGCAGGACCTCAACTGGGACGCCACGCTCTATGGCCCGCCCGTGGCGGATAACTGGCGGCTATTTGCCGGCACCCGCTATGCGCAGAGTAATTTCGAAGAAGGCAAAGGCACCAGCCGTCACCTGTTGGGCGGCGTCGAATGGCGGCCACGCGACCTCCTGCTCGAAGCCGAGCTTTCCAGCAACCGCTATCACGGGGCAAGCAAGCCGGGCGCTCGTCTCTCAACAGCGTACTTTGTAACCGATAACTGGCAGGTCAGCGGCAGCCTTGAACGTCTGTCGCGTACTACGCCCCTGCGGGCGTTACGCAACGGGATCAGCGCAAACCGGGGAGAAGGCGGCGTGCGCTGGTATCAATACGAGCGTCGTGAATATCAATTCAACGCCGCCCTCAGCCGCTTCTCCGATCATAACCGTCGCCAGGAATACACCCTCACGGGTAAGGAACGTCTCTGGCAGACACCGTCCCTGACGCTGGATCTCGAACCGGGGATCGCCGCCAGTAAAAACAGCCTGCGGGACACGCTCTATTACAACCCGGCGCGGGATCTCTCCGTGACGGCGGCCCTGGCCGTTGACCATGAGATGTACCGCCATTACGACACCCTCTGGAGCCAGCAGTTCGTGGCCGGAGGCGGCAGCTACTGGCAGAAAAATCAGTCCGCTGGCGCCATCGCCCTGCTGGGTTACGGACAGCGCGTCCAGTGGAACAACGTCATTGATACCGGCGTGATGCTGAACTGGGATAAACGCCCTTACGACGGCAAACGCGAGAGCAATCTCTCCGTCACGTTTGACGCGACTTTACGCTTTTAAGGATGAATATGCTGAACACACGTTTTTCCGTGAGCCTGATACTACTCGGCTGGCTCTGCCTCAGCGCAAATGTCTGCGCGCAGGCGATCTCGTTCATTGCGCCCAAAGATCGGCCGCAGCTGGAGGCGAGTAAACCCTGGCCGCAGAACCAGTTTCTGGTCCTGGCCTATCACGACGTCGAAGACGATGCCGCCGATCAGCGCTATCTCTCCGTTCGCACCAGCGCGCTAAACGAGCAGATAAGCTGGCTGCTGCACAACGGCTATCACGCCATCAGCGTGCAGGACATTCTGGACGCCCATGACGGAAAAAAAACGCTGCCGCCCAAAGCCGTTCTGCTCAGCTTTGACGACGGCTACAGCAGCTTTTACACCCGCGTGTGGCCACTGCTTCAGGCGTGGAACGTTCCTGCGCTGTGGGCGCCGGTGGGCAGCTGGGTGGATACGCCGGAAAATCAAAAAGTTAACTTCGGCGGCCTGATGACGCCCCGCGATCGCTTCGCGACGTGGGACATGGTGCGCGAGCTCAGCCGGTCTTCGCTGATTGAGATCGGATCGCATACCTGGGCCTCGCATTACGGCATTCCGGCTAACCCGCAGGGCAGCCGCGAACCGGCGATCGCCAACCGCTTTTATGACAAAGCCACGGGCCGCTATGAAACGGACCAGCAGTTCAACCAGCGGATAGGCGATGACGTTCGCAAAGTGACTGAAAAAATCACGCAGGTTACGGGCAAGGCGCCGCGCGCCTGGGTCTGGCCCTACGGCGCCGCCAGCGGTACGTCGCTCGCTATCGCCAGACAGCAGGGTTATCAGCTGGCCTTCACCCTCGAGGACGGACTGGGGAGTGTGCAGGATCTGGGCAACATCCCTCGTCTGCTGATCGCCGGAAACCCCTCGCTCAAGGCTTTTGCCACCACGGTCAGCAAGGTTCAGGAGCGCGATCCCGTGCGCGTCATGCACGTCGATCTCGACTACGTTTACGACCCCGCTCCGGCCCAGCAGACGCAAAACATCAACAGGCTGATCCAGCGGGTTTACGACATGAAAATCAGCCATGTTTTCCTGCAGGCGTTTGCCGACCCGCAGGGCGACGGCAGGATCAAGGCGCTCTATTTTCCCAACCGCCAGCTGCCGGTCCGGGCCGATCTCTTTAATTTTGTCTCCTGGCAGCTGCAAACCCGCGCGGGCGTGAAAGTCTTCGCGTGGATGCCGGTGCTCTCGTTCGATCTCGATCCTGCCCTGCCGCGCGTGCAGCGTCGGGACCGCTCGTCAGGCCAGCTGCGCGAAGCCACCGAGCCCTATATCCGGCTTTCTCCGTGGAACCCGCAGGTGCGCCAGCAGGTGACGGACATCTATGAAGATCTGGCCCGCTATGCCAGCTTCAATGGGATCTTGTTCCATGACGACGCGGTGCTGACGGACGTGGACGATGCCGGGCAGGACGCCGCTCAGAACACAACGCGTCAGAAAAGCCAGCTGCTGATTGGGTTTACCCATGCTCTGGGCCTGGCGGTGAAGCACATTCGTGGCCCGCAGATAAAAACCGCCCGTAACATGTTCGCGTTGCCCATTTTGCAGCCCGAAAGCGAGGCGTGGTTCGCGCAGAATGTTGATGATTTTCTGGCGGAGTATGACTGGACGGTGCCGATGGCCATGCCGCTGATGGAGTCCGTCCCGGCAGACGAGAGCGATGCCTGGCTGGCGCGTCTGGTGAAAGCGGTCGCCACGCGTCCCGGCGCGCTCGATAAAACCATTTTTGAACTGCAGGCCAGGGACTGGGATCGGAAACCGCAGCGCGCCGTTTCCGATAGCCAACTGGCACAGTGGATGCGCGTGCTCCAGCTGAACGGCGTCAAAAACTACGGTTACTACCCCGACGACTTCATCAACAATCAACCTGATATCTCACGCATCAGGCCTGTATTTTCTTCGTACTGGTACCCTGACAATGACTGATCGCATTATCGCCTTTTCCATTTTATGTCTGGTATTCGGGTTGCCGTTAGGCGTGGCCGCCCTCTTTACCGGCGAGCTGATACTGGATTTTGTGTTCTTCTGGCCGCTGTTCATGTCGGTGCTCTGGATAACCGGCGGTCTCTATTTCTGGTTTCAGCTTGAACGCCACTGGTCGTGGGATAAAGAGACGCCCGCCCCAACGCTCGCCGGTGAGCCGCTCGTCTCCATTCTGATCCCCTGCTTCAACGAGGGACGAAATGCCCGGGAGACCATCAGCGCCGCGCTGGATCAGCGGTATGAAAATATAGAAGTTATCGCCATCAACGACGGTTCGTCTGACAACACGGCGGAGGTATTGCAGGCGCTGGCGCAGGAACAGCCGCGCCTGCGGGTGATTAACCTCGCGGAAAACCAGGGCAAAGCGCTGGCGCTCAAAGCCGGCGCGGCGGCGGCCCGGGGCGATCTGCTGGTCTGCATTGACGGCGACGCCCTGCTCGATCGCGATACGGCAGCGTATCTGGTGGCGCCGCTGATTCAGTACCCCCACGTTGGGGCGGTCACCGGGAATCCGCGTATTCGCACGCGCTCCACGCTGCTCGGCCGCATCCAGGTGGGCGAGTTCTCATCCATTATTGGGCTCATCAAGCGGACGCAGCGGATCTATGGCCGGGTCTTTACCGTCTCTGGCGTCATCGCCGCCTTTCGCCGACAGGCGCTGGCGGACGTCGGGTACTGGAGCCCGGATATGATCACCGAAGACATCGACATCAGCTGGAAGCTGCAGCTCCGCCACTGGGATATCTTTTTTGAGCCGCGGGCGCTGTGCTGGATCCTGATGCCGGAGACGCTGAAGGGCCTGTGGAAACAGCGTCTGCGCTGGGCCCAGGGCGGCGCTGAGGTGTTTCTGGTCAACCTCCGCAAGATTGTGCGCTGGGAGCATCACCGCATGTGGCCGTTGTTCATGGAGTACGCGCTGTCAACGCTGTGGGCCTTCGCGTACGCGATGACGGTGCTGTTATTCCTTCTCAGTCATGTCGCGCCAGTTCCACCCAACCTGACCGTGGAGAGCCTTTTTCCACCGGAGTTTACCGGGCTGCTGCTGGGCGTGATGTGTCTGCTGCAGTTCCTCGTCAGCTTGTTCATCGAGCGGCGCTATGAACGAAAAGTGGCCAGCTCGCTTTTCTGGGTGATCTGGTTCCCGATGGTGTACTGGATGATAGGCCTGTTCACCACCCTCGTTGCATTTCCAAAAGTCATGCTTAAACGCCAGCGCGCCCGCGCGCGCTGGATCAGCCCGGACCGGGGAAAAGGAC
Source organism: Enterobacter hormaechei (assembly GCA_041890495.1). GTDB lineage: Bacteria > Pseudomonadota > Gammaproteobacteria > Enterobacterales > Enterobacteriaceae > Escherichia > Escherichia boydii. The sequence goes on along the minus strand of CP169086.1, from coordinate 4,504,627 downwards.
GCATTTAATGAACGAAAATACCTTAATTCTGACCGAACATCGGCTGTTGCCACGTCTTTTCGATGCCGCGTTAACGCTGGTGGCGTGGGGAGGATTTCTGTTTTTCCTGTATGCCCGGCTCTGGATGCAGCTCACCGATGAGAGCGACCACCGCTGGGGCGTGATTATCGCGTCCTTTAATACGGTGTTGCTCTACCTGCTGTTCGCCGCGCTCAACGGCTTGCTGCTGATTTTATGGTATCAGTACAATCGCCGTCGGGCCCACGTGAGGCGGCGTCAGCCGGGCTATTTTCACCAGGAGGAGCTGGCCCGCAGCTTTAACGTTTCACCGCAGATCATCTCCGAGATGAGCCAGTACAACCTGCTGACGGTCTATCATGACCAGATTGGCCGCATCATCGATCTGAAGATCAACGGGCAGGAAGAGGAAGAACAGTAACGAAAAGCCCCCGCAGGATGCCGTGCGGGGGCTTTTTTATTGCGGGTAAGAACTACTTATCTTTAACCACGATCAGCGGCTCGATATCGCTCTCTTTCTTCACCACCAGCGAGTCATCGCCGCGCAGACAGGTTCCGCCGTAGTTCCCGCCCACGGTGAAGGTGCAAACCTGTATGTACTTGCCGTCAACCTTCGGCAGGCACCACAGCTGCTGGTAGATGTTTTTACGGTCGACAAACTTGCCGCTGGATTTATCCAGCAGTTCGTCCTGGGCGCTAATCAGGTCGATATTGCTGCCGCAGCGTCCGGCAATCGGCTTGACGGCGTAGCCGGTCTGCTTCAGCAGATCGTTAACCTCAAAATCGGTATCCAGCAGGTAACGATGGTGCGGGAACAGCGACCAGAGGATCGGCAGAATCGCTTTGTTGCCGGGGATCACCGTCCACAGCGGCTCAAAGACCAGCACTTCCGGGCGCAGCAATACGTCGATAAGACGCACTTCGTTTTGCGGATGACCGGTACGGATTGGCACCGCAGCAAACTCACGGTCGCTAACTTCACGAATCTGATCAAACGCGGTTTCCCACGCCCAGGTTTTCCACACGCAGTTAACCAGTCGCCCTTCCCCATCAATCAGTTGCCCGGCAGCATCCCAGCCCAGTTCATCCAATCCACGCAAGATACGCGTTTCAAAGCCCGCCTGGTGCAGCGCCTGCTCCATAAACTGCGCGTGATAGTTTTCCTCGATATCTTTGTCCTGCATGATATGGACAAACGGACGTGCACGACTGTGTTTCCAGGCACCAGCCAATTCGTTAATCAGCCCTTCCGCCGGATTGAAGCCGTTGCCTTTATAGCCCTGCTCCGCCCAACGTTCGAGGATCAAGCCCGCTTCGGTATGACAGGAGGCGGAGTCGGCGTTGTACTCGTAAACCTTCAGGCCACGCTCATCCATGCAGAAATCCATACGACCAGTGATCATATGGTGACGGCGACGCTGCCAGGAGAGACGCAAACGTGGCCAGAGGATTTTCGGGATGTCGAACAGCGCCAGCAGGTTGTCATCTTTCAGCACCTTGTCGGTTGCGTGAAGATACATCAGGTGCAGCTCGTTGGTGGCTTTAATTAGCTCCTGCTCGGCACTCTCGGTAATGGTGTAGTACTGGCAGGGATCTTTGTTGATCACATGGCCGTTGGCGCGGATATACGCCTGCTGCAATGCGTCATTTTCGTTAAGCCATTTTCCGTCGAACTGACGCGTGTTTTTCAGCCGCGCGCCGCCGATCTTCAGCAGTTCGCCGTCGATTTCCGGCTGGGGAATGCTGTGTTCCGTGTCGTCGGTCTGGATCATCCAGCCGAGGATCTCCGTGTCGTTGAAGGTGTCATGGATTGTATAACACCCGTTCTCCACGCTCAGACGCAGCTCGCGCGTCCACTGCTGCCCGAGCGGCAGCGGGGAGTGAATCACGTTCTGCTCGGCGATACGCACCTTATCGTCCAGAAGCTGGGTGATCACCGCCACGTGGCCGGTCTCATGAAACTCGCCGCCCTTTTGCCAGATCAGCAGCGCCCCGGCACGTGGCGCGCGTTTTGAACCGTTGGCAAAAGCCTGAAGGGGCAGAATGTTATCGTTAACCACCTGACGCAAAAAGCGCAGGGAGAAGATTTCCCACGCCATACCGACGTCGGTAAACACGAAGCCATAGTTGAGGAACAGGAAACGGCGGGCAAATTCAACGCACTGCCACTTGTGGCCCATGTATTCGTTGCCGATATAGCTGCGGAAATCCGCATCTTGCGGGTAGTTGCGCGGGTCCAGACTGCCGTAATTTGAAGAGTAAATCGCCACGCCACCGGGCGCATAGCCTAACAATGTCCCGAATGGCGCATCACTGCTTAACTTTCCTTTACGCATGTATCCAACCTAAAACAGGCAGGCGGCAATTTTTTATGGGTTGTCGTCGTCTGCACGTTGTAATTAACCAGACAGAGGAGCGTTTATCATACACCTGCGCGGCGCATTAACTACATGTTAAACAGCCAGCACGCCGCGAAATGGCCTGGCGCAATCTCCTGCATGGCAGGCTCCTGCGTCTGACAAACCGGCATGGCATGCGGGCATCGGCTGCAAAACTTACAGCCCGGCAGCGCGGACGTGGGGCCGGGCATTTCGCCGCGCAGGGTCGCGTCTTCGAGGTTGCGAATCCGCGGATCGGGCAGGGGAACCGCCGCCAGCAGCGCGCGGGTGTAAGGGTGCGCCGGACGCTGATACAGTTCATTCGCCGGGGCCACCTCCACCAGCTTACCGAGATACATCACCCCAATGCGGCTGGAGATATGGCGCACCATAGAGAGATCGTGGGCGATGAACAGATAGGTCAGCCCCAGCTCCTGCTGCAGATCCTGCAGAATATTCACCACCTGCGCCTGCACAGAGACGTCCAGCGCCGAGAGCGGCTCATCGCACAGCACAAACTCGGGACGCACGGACAACGCGCGGGCAATACTGATGCGCTGGCGCTGCCCGCCGCTGAACTCATGCGGGAACCGCTCAAGGTGCTCCTGCTTCAGCCCCACTTTGTAGAGCAGCGTTTCCGTCCGTTCCCGCTGTTCTTCGCGGCTGTAGCCGTGAATCTGCATCGGCTCGGCCACCAGCTGCCGCACCGTCATGCCGGGGTTGAGCGAGGAGTAAGGATCCTGAAAAATCGCCTGCATCCGTTTACGCAGCGGCTTAAGCTCTTTTTCGCGGGCGTGGGCGATCGCCTGCCCGGCAAAGTGGATCTCGCCGGAGGTAATATCGAAAAGGCGCAGTATGGCGCGCCCGAGGGTGGATTTCCCGCAGCCGGACTCTCCCACCAGGCCAAACGTCTCGCCGGGCTGGATATCAAAGCTCACGCCATCAACCGCCTTCACGGCCGCGCCTTTACGCAGAACACCGCCGTTAAGCGGAAAGTGTTTGCGCAGATCGCGCACGCTCACTAATGGGGCCTGTTGTTCACTCATGCCTGAATCTCCTTATCGGCCCATAGCCAGCAGGCGGCGCGATGGCCTTCTCCCATAGCGTAAAAGGCGGGCTGCCGTTCGCACTGGGGCAGGCGTTTCGGGCAGCGTTCGGCGAACGGACAGCCCGGCGGCGGGTTAAGCAGGCCAGGCGGCGCGCCTTCAATGGGCGATAAGCGTTGATTGACTTCATCCGGGCGCGGCAGCGAGGCCAGCAGCCCCTGGGTGTAAGGATGCGCAGGGCGATAAAAAATGTCCTCCACGCTCCCCTCCTCCATCACCAGCCCGCCGTACATCACCACCACGCGGCTGCAGACCTGCGCCACCACGCCGAGATCGTGGGTTATTAGCAGAATCGCGGTCCGGGTCTGCTGCTGCAGGCTTTTCAGCAGGCGCAGGATCTGCGCCTGAATGGTGACGTCCAGCGCGGTAGTCGGCTCATCGGCAATAAGCAGCTTAGGGTTGCAGGAGAGCGCAATGGCGATCATCACCCGCTGGCGCATCCCGCCGCTGAACTCATGAGGATACTGGTCGTATCGGCGTTCCGCCTCGGCAATTCCCACCTGTTCCAGCATGGCGATAGTCGCCGCTTTGGCCGCTTTTTTGGTCAGCCCTTTGTTGCGCATCAGGATCTCAGCCATCTGCTTGCCGATAGTCAGCACCGGGTTCAGTGCGGTCATCGGATCCTGGAAAATCATCGCGATCTCGTTGCCGCGAATGGCGCGCATCTGCGCAGGGGTTTTCTGCGCCAGATCCTCGTTCTGGAAGCGGATGCTGCCGCCGGTTATCCGTCCGTTGTTTCCCAGAAGCTGGATAATCGACTTGCAGGTGACGCTTTTCCCGCAGCCCGACTCGCCGACGATGCCGACGAGTTCGCCCGGCTGCACCTGAAAGCTCACGCCGCGCACCGCGTGAACCTCTCCCTCGCGGGTGCGGAAGGTGGTTTGCAGGTTCTCAAGCGCTAATAAGTTACTCATCGCGATTCGCTCCCGGCTCAAAGGCGGTACGGAACACATCGCCCAGCACGTTAAAGCTGAACACCGTCAGCAGGATAAGAATGCCGGGGAACATCGCCAGCCACGACGCTTCGCCAATATAAGACTGGGCGTTGTTGAGCATGCTTCCCCACGACGCCGCCGGCGCCTGCACGCCCAGCCCTAAGAAGCTGAGCGTCGACTCCATCAGAATGGCCGAGGCGATATTGAGCGTGGCGGCCACGATAATGGTCGGCAGCACGCCGGGAATAATGTGGCGCACGATAATACGCAGCGGGTTTTCCCCCGATGCGCGGGCATAAAGCACATACTCGCGCTCTTTCACCGATAGGGTTTCTGCGCGCACCAGCCGCGACATGTTCATCCACGTCAGCAGGCTGATAATCAGAATGATGTTATCCACGCCCGGCTTCAGGTAAGCATTCACCACCAGCAGCAGGAAGAAGGCCGGAATGGCCATCAGGATATCCACGGAGCGCATCATCAGGTTATCCAGCCAGCCGCCGAAATAGCCGCTCACCGTTCCCACCACCGTACCGATAAGCGTGGAAAAGAGCATGGCGAGAAAACCGACCATCAGGGAGATCTGGCCGCCATACAGCGCGCGGGTAAAGTAGTCGCGGCCATACTCGTCGGTGCCGAACCAGTGCGCGGCATCCGGCGGTAGCGTGCGCGCGCCGAGCGCCATCCGATCCGGATCGTACGGGCTTAAGCCCGCACAGAGCGCGGCGACAACGAAAATAAAAAGCACAAACAGGGAGAACTGCGCCGGACGGTTGCGGCGCAGCTGGTGACGAACCTGCTGCCAGCGTCTGCTCATCCGGGTTACCTCAGCGTACGAATGCGGGGATCGGCGAAGCGATAAAGCACATCGGCGATCAGGTTACCGACGATCAGCATCATCGACGAGAGCATGATGATCGCCATGATCAGCGGGTAGTCCAGCGAGGCGATCGACTGGATCCCAAGCAGCCCCATCCCCGGCCAGGAGAAGACGCTCTCGGTTACATAAGCGCCCACAATCAGCTCACCGAACGACAGGCCGAACAGGGTAATCACCGGCAGCAGCACGTTTTTCAGCACGTGGCGAAACAGAATGCTGGAACGCGTCGCGCCGTAAGCCAGCTGGGTCTGCACGTAATCGGCCGAGAGCTGCGAGATGGTGTTGGAGCGGATGTAGCGCACGTAGCTGGAGAGGTTGTAGAACGTGAGGGCAATACACGGCAGTACGCCGTGACGCAGCACGTCCAGCGCGTTATCCTCCACGCCGATGGTGCGCATCCCCATGCTGGGGAACCAGTTAAGCTGCACGGCAAAAACGGTGATAAGCAGAATGCCGAACCAGAAAATCGGTACCGAGATGCCAATATAGGCGAAAAGGTTCAGCACGTGATCCAGCCAGCGGTGCTTAAATGCCCCCGCCAGCAGGCCCAGCGGGATCGCCAGCACGATCGCCATCAGCAGCGACGCGCCCATCAGCCCCAGCGTGGCCGGAATGCGTTCGCCGATCATCTCCAGCACCGGGCGGTGGTAAATCAGCGAATAGCCGAGATCGCCCTGCAGGACGTTTTTCAGCCACAGGACGTACTGCGTAACCAGCGGCTTATCCAGCCCCAGGCTCTGGCGAATACGTTCGATATCTTCCGGGGCCATGCGCGGCGTAATGTACGCCGCCACCGGATCGCCGGGCGCCAGTTTGACCAGCAAAAACGCCACCAGTGAAATAAAGAACAGCATCGGCAACAGCTGCAGCAGCCGACGCGTGAGAAGTGTGTTCACGACATGCCCTTACAAAATCCCCGACCTGACGGCCGGGGCAATTACTTATTTCTGATAGATTTTTGACAGATCCTGGAACAGATAGACCGGTTTCGGCTCTGCCTCCTCGGTGCCGCCAAAACGCTTGTCCACCGCGACGGTCGCATTGGTGTAGGCAATCGGGTAGTAGGTCATGTCGTTCGCCACGGTCTGCTGAATTTGCTTGTAGATATCAGCCCGTTTCGCGGCGTCGGTTTCCACGGCGCCTTTATCCCACAGGGCATCAAACTGCGGATTTTTATAGTGCGCGTAGTTATAGGCTTCGTTGCTCATGAACAGCGATTTGTAACCGTCCGGCTCGGAGCCCATGATGTAGCCGCCCAGGTTCAGCTCCCACGCGGTGTTGTTCATATCGAGGCTGCGCTGAGACATGGCGTTGGAGTCCAGCGGCATCAGCTCCACGTTCACTCCGATACCCTTCAGCGCCTGCTGAATATAGAGCGCCATACTCTCCTGGGTTTTGTTGGTGTTCACATACGCCAGGCGCAGCTTGAGGTTGTCCGGCGCGCCGGACGTCTTCAGCAAATCTTTGGCTTTTTGCAGATCGAATTTGTACTGTTCAACGTCATCCGTCTTGTAAAGCGTATCGGGCGTCAGGAAGGACGTTGCCGGTTTAGCATAGTCCAGCGAGGTAAACGCGGTCTGGGTCAGCTCGTCTTTGTTGATGGCGTAAGCAATGGCCTGACGGAGTTCTTTGCTCTTCATCACCGGCACGTTCTGGTTGAACGTCATATAGGCCAGACGGCCTTCCGGATAGACCACGAAGTCAAACTTACCGGTATTTTTCAGGCGGTTCACATCCTGCGGGTCAACCATCTTGAGGTTGATTTCCCCGTTTTGCAGCGCAAGGTTGGCGGCGTTACTGTCTTTGGCGAAACGGTAGGTGACCGAATCAAGCTTCGCTTTGCCGTTCCAGTAATCGTCAAAACGGGTCAGGGCGTAGTACTGCCCAGCGCGGTACTCTTTAAATTTGAACGGCCCGGAGCCTACCGGTGCATCGTTTTTGCTGCTCTTTTCCAGATCGCCTTCACCGGCGAAAACGTGCTGCGGGATCGGGTAGATCTGAACCAGGGTGCCGGTAAAGGCCGCGCTGACCTGCGGTAAGGTGAACTTAACGGTGCGGTCGTCAACCTTGCTAACCTGTACCGGCTTATCGCCGTAGGTAAACATGCTGCGGAAGAAGCTGTGCTGTTTGGCATCCAGCAGCTTATTGAACGTAAAGACCACGTCGTCCGCCGTCAGCGGCTGGCCGTCCTGCCATTTCAGGTTGGGTTTTAACGTCAGGGTATAGCTCAGGTTGTCGGCGGAGGGCGTCAGGCTTTCCGCCAGGCCCCATTCGATCTTACCGTTGTTGAAGCTATACAGGGGAGCATACAGCGCCTGCATGATGGTTAACGTTGTGCGGTCGCTGGCATAGAGCGGATTAACGGCTAACGGGTCGCCAGAGGTAATTCCAATAATTAGCGAACCGCCCTCTTTTGGCGCGTCGCTTTTTGCCGCTGAGGGCGTATTTGTCTCTTTATTTTTCGCATCATCACAGCCCGCCAGGCCTAACGCGAGCGAAACGACCACTGCCGATAACAGAAGCTTGCGCATCTCACTAACTCCTTGCCTTATAAAGTGTTTATTACTGCATCTTTTATTTATGTTGAAGCATCATATGCAGCTTTATCGGTTAACGCATTAATTATGAAAATGCGATTTTCGATTAAGCTTATGCCGGATTTGATATATATAAGCGCCGGAAGGAATAGAGGCAGATCGATTACGCTCAGTTCGTTAAACGCTTCACAAATCTCCTGCTACACTGCCTCAACACATCACTCAAAAGGCAGGCCAACATGTCAGACAACACGTATCAGCCACCAAAAGTGTGGGAATGGAAAAAGAACAACGGCGGCGCGTTCGCCAACATCAACCGCCCCATTTCCGGCGCAACCCATGAGAAAGATCTTCCTGTCGGTTCGCACCCGCTGCAGCTCTACTCGCTGGGGACACCGAACGGCCAGAAAGTGACGATCATGCTTGAAGAGCTGCTGGCGCTGGGCGTGACGGGCGCAGAGTATGACGCCTGGTTGATCCGCATCGGCGAGGGCGATCAGTTCTCCAGCGGATTTGTTGAGGTGAACCCGAACTCGAAAATACCGGCGCTTCGTGACCACTCCACGAACCCGCCAACGCGCGTATTTGAATCCGGCAATATTCTGCTTTATCTGGCAGAGAAGTTCGGCCACTTCCTGCCGAAAGATCCGGCGGGACGCACCGAGACGCTGAACTGGCTGTTCTGGCTGCAGGGCGCGGCGCCGTTCCTCGGCGGCGGTTTTGGCCACTTCTACAACTATGCCCCGGTGAAAATCGAGTACGCGATTGACCGCTTCACCATGGAAGCCAAACGCCTGTTCGACGTGCTGGATAAACAGCTGGCGCGCGGACGCTACGTGGCGGGTGAGGAGTACACCATCGCGGATATCGCCATCTGGCCGTGGTTCGGCTGCGTGGCGCTGGGCAGCGTATACAACGCCGCCGAGTTCCTCGACGCAGAAAAGTACACCAACGTCCAGCGCTGGGCGAAAGACGTGGCGAATCGCCATGCCGTTAAGCGCGGACGTATCGTTAACCGCACCAGCGGCGAGCTGAATGAGCAGCTCCACGAACGCCACGCGGCGAGCGATTTCGAGACCAATACGGAAGATAAGCGTCAGGGTTAAGGCCAGCGGTCTGATGCCCTCACCCTAACCCTCTCCCACGGGGAGAGGGAATCACTATAGGCCGGGTAAGCGCAGCGCCACCCGGTATGTCAGACTCCATTTTTGGACCCTTTAGTACCACAGGCATACGTTCTGCCCTCGTTATAATAGCGATTTCCGCAAATGGATTTCCGCTATGAAGTTCGAAGCTTTTCCTGGCGTCAGGCAATTTATTTTCTGGGTCAGCAATAATGAATCCGTCATTGTACAGGGCATTATTAACCTGCTTGGTGCCGTGTTTATCCTCTGCACGGGCGTTTTTATTGCACGGATCACCAGCGCCGGGTTTAAACGCCTGCTCCTCAGCCGCAACGTCGACAAGACCATTACCCAGTTCTGTAGCGCGCTGCTGCGCTACGCGATGGTAGCCTTTGCGGCCATCGCTGCACTCGGACGTATCGGGGTTGAAACGTCTTCTATCATCGCCGTGATCGGTGCGGCAGGCTTAGCCATCGGTCTGGCGCTACAGGGTTCGCTGGCTAACTTCGCCGCTGGCGTGCTGCTTGTGACGCTGCGACCGATTCGCGCAGGTGAATATGCCAGCGTCGGCGCGGTGGCGGGCACTATCGAAGAAGTGCATATCTTTTCCACCACGCTACGCACATCAGACAACAAAGTCGTTGTGGTACCTAACGGCAAAATCATTGCCAGTGAAATCACTAACTTCTCCCGTCAGAAAGAACGTCGTGTGGATATCACACTTGGCGTGGACTACAACACCTCGATTGAACACATTAAAAGCGTGTTGAAAACGGTCGTGATGCTCGACCCGCGCATTTTGCACAGTAAAGGCTACACCATTCGGTTGAGCGAATTTGCCCCGTCATCGCTCAATTTTGTGGTGCGTGTCTGGACGGAAAACAGACACTACTGGGACGTCTATTACGACCTGATGGAGAACATCAAAAACGCGCTGGATGACAATCATATTCAGATGCCTTTCCCGCAAATGGACGTCCATTTGAACGATCTGCGCAAGATGAATAACGCACAGGAAGTGTCCCACTGATGTATGCCGTTAAACCCGCGCGCGATCTGCCGCAAACCCTGTTCAGTACTATCATCATCCTGACACTTCTGTGTTGCGCCCTCTGGCTGCTCCATCCTTTTCTGCTGAGCGTGGTCTGGGCAGGGCTGATAGTGATTGCCACCTGGCCGCTGTTTATGCTGGTAACACGAAAACTCAACGGACACAAAGGCGTCGCCATTGCCCTGATGATGCTCTTTTTGAGCGCCATGTTTGTGATGCCGATTATTTTCAGTGCAGGCATGCTTTCTCTGGCGATAGAAAACACCCTTAACTGGCTAATGCACCTTGATAAATCGCACCTTCCACAGTTTGATTTTCTGCTAAATATTCCCCTGATTGGCGAGCATCTACATGATAAATGGCACGCTTTTACCACTCATTACACCGATAATTTTTTCACCACCCTTAAACCGTGGGTGATGAAAATCGCGCTAATAACGATGAAAGGGCTGTCGCAGTTTGGCGCGTTATTAGTCAACGGTGTGCTGATGTTGATTGCATGTCTGGCGTTTTATCTTCACGGGCAGACTATCGCCAGAGGGCTGCGTAAATTTGGCTGGCGTATCGCCCGTGAACGCGGGGATTCCGCGATTATTCTCGCGGGGAAAACAGTCCAGGCGGTGGCGATGGGCGTGGTGCTCACCGCCGTCATCCAGGCTGCCGTCGCCGGGCTGGGTCTGTTCGTTTGCGGGATCCCCTCAGCGGCATTGTTGAGCGGGATAATTTTTTTGCTCTGCCTGATGCAGCTTGGTCCCGTCATAATTATGCTTTCAGCGTCTGTCTGGCTGTTTTATAGCGGCTATCACTGGAGCGGCTCACTGCTGCTCATCTGGACATTTATCGCCGGTTCGCTGGATAACATTCTTAAACCGATGCTGATCAAGCGCGGCGCGGATACCTCGCTGTTGCTGATTATGGCGGGTGTCATTGGAGGAATGTTGACCTGGGGCATGATCGGCCTAATGGTCGGGCCAGTTTTGCTGGCAGTATCCTGGACGCTTCTCTCCACCTGGGTGAGTGAAGCAGAGTATCAACCTACAGCAGTCACAAAGGAACTGTTATGAAAGTGATTAAAACCGCGCTAATCGTCAGCACATTGATTTTCTCTGCCTCTGGCATGGCCATAGATAAAACCGCCGGCGGAGCCATTGCCGGCGCGGCCATTGGTGCTGCGACAGGCAAAGATCTCAAATCGACCGTCGGAGGTGCCGTCGTCGGTGCCGGTACAGGAGCCATGTTCAAAAGTGGTGAGAAAGGCAAAGCCGCGCGTAAAGGCGGTGCTGTGGGTGCCGTCGTTGGCGCTGGCGCTGCAGCGGTGACCGGCAAGAACGTGCTCAAGGGCGCGGCGGTGGGCGCGGGTTCGGGCGCGCTGATTGGGGAAGCAACTCACTAAGAAATATCGCCGGGCGACATACGTTTGCCCGGCGAACCCTTCATTCACGATCAATGATGATCGTCATATTGATGTTCAATCACCATCCCTTCCGCCACGCTCGCCACATGACGTGCACGCGGGTGATAAACCGGGGCCGGTGCTGGCGCGGCATAGACAGTTTGTGACGGAGCTGGCGCAACGGTTACCGCCTCCGGAACCGTGGCTGACTGCGGAACAATCACGACCTTATACCCGGCAGGGACATCGACCGTGACGCTCTGGGCCATCGCTGTATTGACCACGGCCAAACCTGCCAGGGCAGCAAATAAAATAATACGGTTTTTCATAAATTGAATTATTTCCGGTATCAAGAAGATAATTCATTATGTCGACTGAATCTTAAGACAATATTAATTTTCATGTTCTGGAATGTGCATAAAATGCCAAATATATTGTTACAAACCAATAACTTAACATTTAAAAAATATTCAATTACGTTTTTTAAAAAGGCGGCAAGAAATAGGCTTGCGTGCCGCCTCACCTGTTATGTTAATACTTAATATCTCGCGCTTTTTGTCTGCCGGACTGTTTCATCTGGCGCTTGTCCTGACGGCAGTCGTGATTACTCTGGTTATTGTTCGCCACGCAGGTCTGCTTCACCTGCCGCGACGCGTCGCGGGTATCCTGCCTGACATCACGCGCTACGCGCCGTTCCTGCGCCTGCTGGGTCGCACTGGCGGAAACCGAGAAAAGCGTCAGAAAAATGAGAGAAAGGACGGGGATAAAAGATAACGATCTGTTCATAGCAACACCTCGTAGAAGAGAGCCCAGAACGTCAGGGGTTAGCAAAAGAATAGCAGTTTCAGCGCCGCTGAATGAGGAAGGCGTTAATAATATAAGACCGCACAAGGCGGCCTTATAACGCTGCATTACGCTGTCAGGCGGAACTTCTGTACCGAGCGCTGAAGATCTTCGGTCTGACGCTCCAGCGCCGCCGCCGCCGCGGAAACTTCCTCCACCAGCGAGGCGTTTTGCTGGGTAACGCCATCCATCTGGGTAATGGCAATCCCGACCTGCGAAATGCCCTTGCTTTGCTCCTCGGAGGCAGAGGCAATTTGCTTCATGATGGTCGTCACTTCCGTCACGTCCCGCAAAATCGCATCCATTGTGGTGCCAGTATCGCCCACCAGCTTCGCCCCCTGCTCGACGCGGGAAACGGAATCGGTAATCAGCCCCTCAATCTCTTTAGCCGCGTTGGCGCTGCGGCTTGCCAGGTTGCGAACTTCGCCTGCCACTACCGCGAAACCACGCCCCTGTTCCCCCGCGCGCGCCGCTTCAACCGCCGCATTGAGTGCCAGAATATTGGTCTGGAAGGCAATGCTGTTGATCACGTTGGTGATTTCAGCAATTTTCTTCGAGCTTTCCGAAATCCCGCTCATGGTGGTCACCACCTCTTCCACCAGCGAGCCGCCGCGGCTGGCGGTGGTTGAGGCCACATCGGCCAGCTGGCTGGCCTGACGCGCGCTTTCCGCGTTCAGTTTCACCGTGGCGGTTAGCTGTTCCATGCTGGCTGCCGTCTCTTCCAGCGCAGCCGCCTGCTCTTCGGTACGGGAAGAGAGATCGTTGTTACCGCTGGAGATTTCCGTCGCGCCGCGCCAGATATTTTCACTGCCGGAGCGAATCGTGCTGACCGCTTCGCGCAGGCTGTCCTGCATGGCGCTCAGCAGCGGCACCAGCAGGCCCACGCAGTTGCGGCCGAACGGCTCGATGGGCTGGCTGAGATCGCCCTGGGCAATCTGGCGGAACTGCTGGCGAATGCGATCCAGCGGTTTGACCAGCATCGCCACCAGGTAACGGTCGGTGAAGAGCAGGATCAGCAGGCCGATTATCGTGGCGACGATAATCACCGTACGGGTCATGCTTGTCAGGCCGTCCACCACCACGCGGGTACTGTCGAGCGACTTCGCGGCGGCATTGTTGAACTCTTCAGCCGCCGCACCGAACGCGCGGCTCAGCGGTGGCGTGACGTTGTTGGCCTGCTGGCGATAGCCGTCCAGCTCGCCCAGCTTCGCCTGCTGCATTTGCGGCGTCACGCCCTGTTCGAGCAGCGCCTGCCAGGTGCCGATCACTCGGGAAGAGATCTGCTGATCCATTGGGCCTGGTGAGATCGCTTTCATCTCGGCCAGCTTCTTGCCCATGTTATCCAGCGCCTGCTGGGCAGAGGCTAAATCCGGCGTGCCGCCTGCGGCTTTGACTTCCATTGCGCGGCTCAGACGGGTTACAAAGCGGAAATACTGATCGTTGCCCTGGCTGAGCACCGTCATCTGTTTAACCAGCTGGCGATCGACTTCATTGCCATCTGAAACGCGAGAAAGGGACCAGGTGCTGTACAAGCCAACGCCCGCCCACATTAAACAAAAGATCCCGAGAATCGCCAGCATGACGAAACGGATCGTGAAATTACGGAGCATATGCATAAGTCTTCCTTGCCGTGAGGGTGAGTTCGCCCAGAGGCGAGTACTACTCTCGTTATCGGCAGGAAAGAGGGAAATTATAACGTTTTGTGATCATTTTTAATTAGCGTGGCTTCACTAGTCGCACAGCCGCCGTTAACCATTATCTTCGCGCTTTGTGATGTGATAAGTTCAGAATGAAAACGACGTTTCAAAAAATTATCGATAAGAAAGGAGACATCATGTCCTGGCACCCTTACCCCGGCCGCTATGAGAATATGCAATACCGTTATTGCGGCAAAAGTGGCCTGCGCCTGCCCGCGCTGTCGCTGGGACTGTGGCATAGCTTCGGCCACGTCCAGCCTCTTGATGCCCAGCGCGCGCTGCTGCGAAAAGCCTTCGACCTCGGCATCACCCATTTCGATCTCGCCAATAACTACGGACCACCGCCGGGTAGCGCGGAAGAGAATTTTGGCCGCCTGCTGCGGGAGGATTTTGCCGCCTACCGCGACGAACTGATTATCTCCACCAAGGCGGGATACGACATGTGGCCGGGGCCTTACGGTTCGGGTGGTTCACGCAAATATCTGCTCGCCAGCCTCGACCAGAGCCTGAAGCGTCTGGGCGTCGAGTATGTGGATATTTTCTATTCCCACCGCGTGGATGAAAACACGCCGATGGAAGAGACGGCCTCTGCGCTGGCCCACGCCGTGCAGAGCGGAAAAGCGCTGTATGTTGGCATTTCCTCCTACTCAACAGAGCGCACACAAAAAATGGCCGAGCTGCTGCGCGAGTGGAAGATCCCCCTGCTGATCCACCAGCCGTCCTATAACCTGCTTAACCGCTGGGTCGATAAGACCGGCTTGCTGGATGCCCTGGAAGCAAACGGTACGGGGTGTATTGCCTTCACCCCGCTGGCGCAGGGGCTGCTGACCGGAAAATACCTGAACGGTATTCCTGAAGATTCACGTATGCAGCGTGAAGGCAAGAAAGTCCGTGGTCTAAACGAAAAAATGCTGACCGAAGCCAACCTGAACAGCCTGCGTTTGCTGAGTGAAATGGCGCAGGCGCGCGGTCAGACTATGGCGCAGATGGCGCTAAGCTGGCTGCTGAAAGATGCGCGCGTGACGTCCGTGCTGATTGGCGCAAGCCGCCCGGAACAGCTGGAAGAGAACGTTCAGGCGCTGGAAAACCTGCGCTTTACGGAGGACGAACTCAAGCGGATTGACCAGCATGTTGCGGATGGGGAGTTGAATCTGTGGCAGGCGTCTTCGGATAAATAGTGCGGGCTGATGCCCTTGCTCCTCGCCCCGCTCTCTCCCCAAAGGGGAGAGGGCGAATGGCCGCACCGAGCAGTCCCCTCTCCCCTCTGGGGAGAGGGTTAGGGTGAGGGGTAAGGTGTACTTTATTTCTTACTGATCTTATCCAGATAACCCATCACAAACGCGGACAGCACAAACGTCAGGTGGATGATGACGTACCACATCAGTTTGTTATCCGGCACGTTCTTTGCGTCCATAAACACGCGTAACAGGTGGATAGAGGAGATCGCCACAATCGACGCGGCCACTTTATTCTTCAGCGACGAGGCATCCATTTTGCCCAGCCAGCTGAGCTTCTCTTTACGCTCGTCGATATCAAGCTGGGAGACAAAATTCTCGTAGCCGGAGAACATCACCATCACCAGCAGCCCTCCCACCAGGGTCATATCCACCAGCGACAGCAGAACCAGAATCAAATCCGCTTCGGCAATGGAAAAGATATTCGGCAGAACGTGCAGGATTTCCTGAAAGAACTTAATCGTCAGCGCGATAAGTGCCAGCGAAAGGCCAAAATAGACGGGAGCCAGTATCCAACGGGAGGCGTACATGGCATTTTCAAAAAAGCGTTCCATAAAGTCCTGTTTGCAAAAGAAACCAGCGCCCAGTATATCTCAACGGCGCTGGCTGTTTGCAATAACTCAACGGTACGTCACTCAGACGTTGTCCGGGTTAACCTCGGGACGTGCGTACTCCGGCCAGACAAGCGCCACAAGCTCAGGATAAGCCTCCAGGCTGAATTCGCGGAAACACTGACGCAAATTTAATACGTCCAGATCGGAATAAGAGACCTTCTCGCCGTTAAGACAGCGCTTTTTGATATTGTCATAATATTTATAGACTGCTGAATTCAGATCGCTACAGCGACGCTGCGCCTCAAACAGTCCAGGCGTATCATTAATTTCCGACATTTTCATGCGCTTAATTGTCGCGTGTAAAAAGTCGATATATTCGTGGTTCACCCGCCAGTACCAGACAGGCGTAACAGAGTTCATCAATACAGAGAAATGGTCTTCACCTTCCTCTTTTGTCATCAGTTCAGGTTGCGGGGGTTCACTGGCGTCTTTCGACACTTTCGTTTTATTGAACTCCTGCATCAATAAAAGCACACCAGCGGTCAGTAATAGTAATGTGATGACCGTAAAAAAGATGCTGTTCATGGGTAGGCTCCATTTTTTTTGATTTTAAATTTGCCTCATGATATTGTCAACGAATCTCACGCCTTTACCAACCCCACCCTGTTGAAATTAAAGGAAATTAAAAATGCTGCCCGACTATCTCGTCCCGGCTAAGTACCACATTACGCCTGTGGAACAGCAACCGACGGAAGCAGAAAAAGAGGCCAGTTTCACTCAGGGGAAAAGAAAGCTCTCTGATTTCGAGCCCGATATATTAATTGGTGTTTCCCGAACTGGCAAATCCCGAAATATGTTGCTGGAAGAGCACGATCGCCATATAAAAGAGCGCTTATTTCGCGCCATAAAAATTGAAGCCTTTGTCCACCTGCTGAATGACCTGCAGGCCGAGGGTGAAATAGATGCCCAGAAACTAAGTCAAATATTGGCCGACAAAACCGAACAAATTAATGAAGCGGGCAATGAAATTTGGCTTAACTTAATTACGCGCGAAAAAAACAACCCAATTTTTTATAACCTGGGGGAAGATTAACGTGAAAGAAGTTAAAAACAACGACGTTTATTTGACTTTAGATGATAAAAAAAGTGATGAATTTATCTTAAAGCAAAATCTCGACGCGCTAAGAAACACAAAAAATGACGAGATGACGCGTATTACGCAAGACCTGGTATCGATCCCGGCGACGCTGGTTCGGCTGAAATGGCACAATCGCCGTGAAATTTATCCGCTGCAGGTCAAAGAAGAAATTTACGGCGCCGTGATGAATGCCATCATTGAAGAGCGTCCTGAGCTGAAAGAGAAGCTTCTGGGGCGTCTCGAGGCCAATTATCAGTATTTGCTTGCCAGAGAAATCGCCACCCTGCGCCTGACGCGCAAGCTGTCAGACGGTGAGTACCGTACCTCAAACGTCACCTGCGTGGCGCTGGATGAGGACGCGCTGGCAACCCCTTCGACTGCACCGACAGATAACAAAAACGCATAAACTGACAGGCATAAAAAAAGCCGGCTTTCGCCAGCTTCTTTATCACTTCGAGGCCACTTTCTCTTCGCCGACCAGACCTATCTTCAGGTAACCCGCCTGATGCAGCGTATCCATTACCTTCATCAACGTCTCGTAATCGACGGTTTTGTCCGCTCGGAAGAAGATGGTGGTGTCTTTCTTGCCTTCGGTTAACGCATTCAACGCCGTAATCATTGTTTCATCGGTGACCGGATCGTTACCGATAAACATCGAGTTGTCTGCCTTCACCGACAGATAAACCGGTTTTTCCGGGCGCGGCTGCGGCGTGCTGGTAGAAGCAGGCAAGTTCACCTTCACATCTACCGTCGCTAACGGTGCCGCCACCATAAAGATAATCAGCAGAACCAACATCACGTCGATAAACGGCGTCACGTTGATATCATGCATTTCGCCGTTATCGTCGAGGTTTTCGTTAAGATGCATTGCCATCGGATATTATCCTGCGCGTAATTTTTGTGCGACACGAACCGGATGCGCAGCGGCGCTGGCTTCCAGATCCAGGTCACGGCTTTGCAGCAACAATACCTGCGCTGCAACATCACCCAGCATCGCTTTAAAGCCGCCAATCTGGCGTGCAAATACGTTATAGATAACGACCGCAGGAATCGCTGCCACGAGGCCGATTGCCGTTGCTAACAGAGCTTCTGCGATACCCGGCGCAACGACTGCCAGGTTAGTGGTCTGCGTTTGCGCGATACCAATAAAGCTGTTCATGATGCCCCAGACCGTACCAAACAGACCAACGAACGGAGAAATCGCGCCGATGGTTGCCAGATAGCCGTTACCGCGGCCCATTTGACGACCCACTGCGGCGACCCGACGCTCCAGACGGAAGCTGGTACGTTCTTTAATACCTTCGTTATCGTCGCTGCCTTCTGACAGTTCCAGCTCATTCTGCGCTTCATTGAGCAAATGCAGGCTTAAGCTTTTGCTACCAAAATCAGCGGCGATATCGTTGGCCTGGTTTAAGGAACGCGCTTCAGCCAGCAGTTGCTGCTCGCGCTTAAGGCGACGCTTCTGATTGAAGAACTCTACGCTCTTACTGAAGAAGATTGCCCAGGTGACTACGGAGGCCAAAATAAGCCCAATCATCACGCACTTAACGACAATATCGGCGTGCTGATACATACCCCAGACGGAAAGGTCCGTCTGCATTAAATTATTACCCACTGTGTATCTCCAGGACGCAAGTCACAAAATCTGCGCATAATAATATCAAAACGACGTCGAATTGATAGTCGTTCTCATTACTATTTGCATACTGCCGTACCTTTGCTTTCTTTTCCTTGCGTTTACGCAGTAAAAAAGTCACCAGCACGCCATTTGCGAAAATTTTCTGCTTTATGCCAATTCTTCAGGATGCGCCCGCGAATATTCATGCTAGTTTAGACATCCAGACGTATAAAAACAGGAATCCCGACATGGCGGACAAAAAGCTTGATACTCAACTGGTGAATGCAGGACGCAGCAAAAAATACACTCTCGGCGCGGTAAATAGCGTGATTCAGCGCGCTTCTTCGCTGGTCTTTGACAGTGTAGAAGCCAAAAAACACGCGACACGTAACCGCGCCAATGGAGAGTTGTTCTATGGACGGCGCGGAACGTTAACCCATTTCTCCTTACAACAAGCGATGTGTGAACTGGAAGGTGGCGCAGGCTGCGTGCTATTTCCCTGCGGGGCGGCAGCGGTTGCTAATTCCATTCTTGCTTTTATCGAACAGGGCGATCATGTGTTGATGACCAACACCGCCTATGAACCGAGTCAGGATTTCTGTAGCAAAATCCTCAGCAAACTGGGCGTAACGACATCATGGTTTGATCCGCTGATTGGTGCCGATATCGTTAAGCATCTGCAGCCAAACACTAAAATCGTGTTTCTGGAATCGCCAGGCTCCATCACCATGGAAGTCCACGACGTTCCGGCGATTGTTGCCGCCGTACGCAGTGTGGTGCCGGATGCCATCATTATGATCGACAACACCTGGGCAGCCGGTGTGCTGTTTAAGGCGCTGGATTTTGGCATCGATGTTTCTATTCAAGCCGCCACCAAATATCTGGTTGGGCATTCAGATGCGATGATTGGCACTGCCGTGTGCAATGCCCGTTGCTGGGAGCAGCTACGGGAAAATGCCTATCTGATGGGCCAGATGGTCGATGCCGATACCGCCTATATAACCAGCCGTGGCCTGCGCACATTAGGTGTGCGTTTGCGTCAACATCATGAAAGCAGTCTGAAAGTGGCTGAATGGCTGGCAGAACATCCGCAAGTTGCGCGAGTTAACCACCCTGCTCTGCCTGGCAGTAAAAGTCACGAATTCTGGAAACGAGACTTTACAGGCAGCAGCGGGCTATTTTCCTTTGTGCTTAAGAAAAAACTCAATAATGAAGAGCTGGCGAACTATCTGGATAACTTCAGTTTATTCAGCATGGCCTACTCGTGGGGCGGGTATGAATCGTTGATCCTGGCAAATCAACCAGAACATATCGCCGCCATTCGCCCACAAGGCGAGATCGATTTTAGCGGGACCTTGATTCGCCTGCATATTGGTCTGGAAGATGTCGACGATCTGATTGCCGATCTGGACGCCGGTTTTGCGCGAATTGTATAACATTGCCACTTTTGGACAATTTTGCAGACATTTTATTGTGAAAAGTCTTAAATTGTTGCGTCCGGGATCAAGGCGTCCCGGACGATTCAGGAGTACAATAGGCAGATAAAGGCTTAAACGCTGTTCCACAGGAAAGTCCATGGCTGTTATTCAAGATATCATCGCTGCGCTCTGGCAACACGACTTTGCCGCGCTGGCGGATCCTCATATTGTTAGCGTTGTTTACTTTGTCATGTTTGCCACGCTGTTTTTAGAAAACGGCCTGCTGCCCGCCTCATTTTTGCCAGGCGACAGCTTGTTGATACTGGCAGGCGCATTGATTGCCCAGGGGGTTATGGATTTTCTGCCTACGATTGCGATTCTGACCGCCGCAGCAAGTCTGGGCTGCTGGCTAAGTTATATTCAGGGGCGCTGGTTAGGGAATACCAAAACGGTGAAAGGCTGGCTGGCACAGCTTCCTGCTAAATATCACCAGCGCGCCACCTGCATGTTTGACCGCCACGGTCTGCTGGCGCTGCTGGCTGGACGTTTTCTTGCATTTGTCCGTACGCTGCTGCCAACCATGGCGGGAATTTCCGGTCTGCCAAACCGCCGCTTCCAGTTTTTCAACTGGTTAAGTGGATTGCTGTGGGTCAGCGTGGTAACCAGTTTTGGCTATGCCTTAAGTATGATTCCGTTCGTTAAACGCCATGAAGATCAGGTAATGACGTTCCTGATGATCCTGCCAATTGCCTTGTTAAACCGCTGGCTTGTTAGGCACGCTGTTTGTGGTGATTAAAAAAAAATACTGTAACGCCTGACGATTTTCCCCGTTCCCGGTTGCTGTACCGGGAACGTATTTAATTCCCCTGCATCGCCCGCATTCTTGGCCGCATCTTCCCCCGGCGTCACACCGAAGTAACGTTTAAACTCACGGCTAAATTGCGATGCGCTTTCATAGCCGACGCGCATCGCTGCTGCGCTGGCCTTCATGCCGTCATGGATGATCATCATCCGCGCCTTATGCAGACGGTAATTCTTCAAATACTGCAACGGCGAGGTGCTGGTGACAGACTTAAAATTATGGTGGAACGCCGATACGCTCATGTTGGCTTCTGCCGCCAGTTGCTCGACGCTCAGGTTTTCGGTGTATTTATTCTCAATCCGTTTCAGCACGCGGCTAATCAGACTGAAGTGAGTCTGGCGACTGACCAGCGCCAGTAACGCGCCGCCGCAAGGTCCGGTCAGCACGTAGTACAGAATTTCGCGGATGATCTGTTTGCCGAGAATACGCGCATCCAGTGGTCGCTCCATCACGTCGAGTAACCGCTCCGCCGCGCATAAAATCTCTTCTGATAACGTGGCGGAGTTAATCCCGCTGGCTGCCATCGACGGCTGGAAATGCTCATCTTCGCCAATGTCCATCAACAGTTCCTGTAACTGCAAAATATCGACATTGAGACGCAACCCTGCCAGCGGCACCTCTGACGTGGCATAGGTTTCGCACTCAAACGGCAACGGACCGTCAGCAGCAGGTATTCATTGGCATCATAACGAAACACGCGTTCATTGATATAACCGATTTTATGCCCGGAAAAGAGAATTATGATGCCAGGCTCGTACATCACCGGTGTACGTGCGAAAGGTGTCTCGCCATACAACAAACGCACATCGGGCAACAGTTCTGACAATCTATTTTCTTTATTTTTCAGTTTATTAACTTTATCCGCCAGCAAGCGGCAAATCTCTTCACGTTTCATATCGCGTAATTTCTTAGGAATAATGCGCAATTTGATTGTGCGCAATTTTGTAGCATTTCTCCAGCACTCTGGAGAAATAGGCAAGACATTGGCAGAAATGAGCATTGAGAGCCAGGGCGCTGGCGATCACAATGAAAAACATCAGGCAGATCGTTCTCTGCCCTCATATTGGCCCAGCAAAGGGAGCAAGTAATGAACAACTTTAATCTGCACACCCCAACCCGCATTCTGTTTGGTAAAGGCGCAATCGCTGGTTTACGCGAACAAATTCCTCACGATGCTCGCGTATTGATTACCTACGGCGGCGGCAGCGTGAAAAAAACCGGCGTTCTCGATCAAGTTCTGGATGCCCTGAAAGGCATGGACGTGCTGGAATTTGGCGGTATTGAGCCAAACCCGGCTTATGAAACGCTGATGAACGCCGTGAAACTGGTTCGCGAACAGAAAGTGACTTTCCTGCTGGCGGTTGGCGGCGGTTCTGTACTGGACGGCACCAAATTTATCGCCGCAGCGGCTAACTATCCGGAAAATATCGATCCGTGGCACATTCTGCAAACGGGCGGTAAAGAGATTAAAAGCGCCATCCCGATGGGCTGTGTGCTGACGCTGCCAGCAACCGGTTCAGAATCCAACGCAGGCGCGGTGATCTCCCGTAAAACCACAGGCGACAAGCAGGCGTTCCATTCTGCCCATGTTCAGCCGGTATTTGCCGTGCTCGATCCGGTTTATACCTACACCCTGCCGCCGCGTCAGGTGGCTAACGGCGTAGTGGACGCCTTTGTACACACCGTGGAACAGTATGTTACCAAACCGGTTGATGCCAAAATTCAGGACCGTTTCGCAGAAGGCATTTTGCTGACGCTAATCGAAGATGGTCCGAAAGCCCTGAAAGAGCCAGAAAACTACGATGTGCGCGCCAACGTCATGTGGGCGGCGACTCAGGCGCTGAACGGTTTGATTGGCGCTGGCGTACCGCAGGACTGGGCAACGCATATGCTGGGCCACGAACTGACTGCGATGCACGGTCTGGATCACGCGCAAACACTGGCTATCGTCCTGCCTGCACTGTGGAATGAAAAACGCGATACCAAGCGCGCTAAGCTGCTGCAATATGCTGAACGCGTCTGGAACATCACTGAAGGTTCCGATGATGAGCGTATTGACGCCGCGATTGCCGCAACCCGCAATTTCTTTGAGCAATTAGGCGTGCCGACCCACCTCTCCGACTACGGTCTGGACGGCAGCTCCATCCCGGCTTTGCTGAAAAAACTGGAAGAGCACGGCATGACCCAACTGGGCGAAAATCATGACATTACGTTGGATGTCAGCCGCCGTATATACGAAGCCGCCCGCTAAGCTTTTTACGCCTCAAACTTTCGTTTTCGGGCATTTCGTCCAGACTTAAGTTCACAACACCTCACCGGAGCCTGCTCCGGTGAGTTCATATAAAGGAGGAACGTATGGCTAATCCAACCGTTATTAAGCTACAGGATGGCAATGTCATGCCCCAGCTGGGACTGGGCGTCTGGCAAGCAAGTAATGAGGAAGTAATCACCGCCATTCAAAAAGCGTTAGAAGTGGGTTATCGCTCGATTGATACCGCCGCGGCCTACAAGAACGAAGAAGGTGTCGGCAAAGCCCTGAAAAATGCCTCAGTCAACAGAGAAGAACTGTTCATCACCACTAAGCTGTGGAACGACGACCACAAGCGCCCCCGCGAAGCCCTGCTCGACAGCCTGAAAAAACTCCAGCTTGATTATATCGACCTCTACTTAATGCACTGGCCCGTTCCCGCTATCGACCATTATGTCGAAGCATGGAAAGGCATGATCGAATTGCAAAAAGAGGGATTAATCAAAAGCATCGGCGTGTGCAACTTCCAGATCCATCACCTGCAACGCCTGATTGATGAAACTGGCGTGACGCCTGTGATAAACCAGATCGAACTTCATCCGCTGATGCAACAACGCCAGCTACACGCCTGGAACGCGACACACAAAATCCAGACCGAATCCTGGAGCCCATTAGCGCAAGGAGGGAAAGGCGTTTTCGATCAGAAAGTCATTCGCGATCTGGCAGATAAATACGGCAAAACCCCGGCGCAGATTGTTATCCGCTGGCATCTGGATAGCGGCCTGGTGGTGATCCCGAAATCGGTCACACCTTCACGTATTGCCGAAAACTTTGATGTCTGGGATTTCCGTCTCGACAAAGACGAACTCGGCGAAATTGCAAAACTCGATCAGGGCAAGCGTCTCGGTCCCGATCCTGACCAGTTCGGCGGGTAATACCTAAAACGAGCCCGGTCTTTCGCCGGGCTCGTTTTAATTTATAAACCGGACTGACATCTCGCTTCTCCGGGAAGGTCAGGCAATGTGCAAATAACGTTATACGCTTTCCCTTCAAGTTTATGCGGCCCACCGAGACCGCCGCCTGCTTCTGCATCATATTCCTTTCCGTTGACACTTATCTGGAGCGGGGTGTGATAAATCCAGTCCATCGGGCCTATTGGCAGAAAAAAGATCCACTCATGCTGGCTCTGAAAAGCAAAACGACCGTTGTCGTCAGAAAGCGTTTGCTCCCTCTCTAATGTTATTTTAGCACCAGAGACTGGCTTACCTGCGCTGTCGATTAGACGTCCTTCCACTTCTGGCTGTGTCTGGCGGTGCATTACACAACCGCATAACGTCAGGCCAATCAGCATCGTTCCTGTTAACTTCCTTATTTTCATTTTGGGCCTCCTATCCTTATGCATAAAAAAGCCGGGTGGCGGCTTCGCCTTACCCGGCCTACGTGTCGACATAAATAACCCCGGCTTGCCGGGTTTTTTTTATTTACGCTTTGCGCTTCACGGGCTTCTTAACAGTCGAATTACCGTTCGAACGCTGATGCACAATCGGCGTATGTTTCGTCAACGCCGGACGGGTATTGCGGTTCTGGCGACGAGCTTCACGCATCTCTTCAATGGTTGGCGCAGGCACTAAGCAATCGCGACGGCTGCCAATCAGATGCTTTTTGCCCATCGCTTCCAGCGCCTGGCGGATTAACGGCCAGTTTGCCGGATCGTGGTAACGCAACAACGCTTTATGCAAACGACGCTGTTTGTCGCCCTTCGGTACGAAGACGTCTTCGCTCTTATAACCAATCTTCGCCAGCGGGTTTTTCCCGGTGTAATACATGGTGGTTGAGTTCGCCAGCGGCGACGGATAGAAGTTCTGCACCTGGTCGAGGCGGAAGCGGTGCTTTTTCAGCCACAGCGCCAGATTCACCATATCTTCATCACGCGTACCGGGGTGCGCGGAGATGAAATAGGGGATCAGATACTGCTCTTTACCTGCCTGTTTTGAGTAAGTATCGAACAGCTCTTTAAAGCGGTCATAGCTGCCCATGCCCGGCTTCATCATCTTCGATAACGGCCCTTCTTCGGTATGTTCCGGGGCAATCTTCAGATAACCGCCGACGTGATGGGTCGCCAGTTCTTTGATATAGCGCGGATCTTCTACGGCTATGTCATAACGCACACCAGAGGCAATCAGGATCTTTTTAATGCCTTTCAGATCACGCGCACGGCGATAGAGGTTGATCGTTGGTTCGTGGTTCGTGTCCATGTGCGGACAAATATCCGGATAAACGCACGACAAACGGCGACAAGTTTGTTCAGCGCGTGGCGATTTGCAGCGCAACATATACATGTTGGCAGTTGGCCCACCAAGATCGGAAATCACGCCCGTAAAACCTGGAACGGTGTCGCGGATCGCTTCGATCTCATTAATGATCGAATCTTCGGAACGGCTCTGAATAATGCGCCCTTCGTGCTCGGTGATAGAACAGAAAGAGCAGCCGCCAAAGCAGCCACGCATAATGTTGACCGAAAAACGGATCATTTCGTAAGCCGGAATACGGGCATTGCCATAGGCCGGATGTGGCACGCGCTTGTATGGCAGCGCAAAAACGCTGTCCATCTCTTCGGTAGAAAGCGGAATAGCAGGCGGGTTGATCCACACATAGCGGTCGCCGTGTTTTTGCATCAATGCGCGGGCACAGCCTGGGTTGGTTTCGTGGTGCAGAATACGCGAAGCATGGGCGTACAGCACTTTATCGCCCTTCACTTTCTCGAAAGAAGGCAGCAACACGTAGGTTTTTTCCCACGGTTTCGGGCGCGGTGGCTGCACGGTTACGGCTTTGGCTTCCTGCTTTTTCGGTGCCACCGGTTTGTTATCCGCGCACGGCAAATCTTCACCATACGGATACGGGATTGGGTCGATTTTTCCAGGGGTATCAAGACGGGTGGAATCCACGCCGCTCCAGCCAGGCAGTGCCTCTTTCACGATAATCGCGGTATTACGCACATCGCGGATTTCACTAATCGGCTCGCCCATCGCCAGACGGTGCGCCACCTCCACCAGCGGACGCTCACCGTTACCAAACATCAGCATGTCGGCTTTCGAATCCACCAGCACGGAACGGCGCACGGTATCGGACCAGTAATCATAATGTGCGGTACGGCGCAGACTAGCCTCAATACCGCCGAGGATCACCGGTACATCTTTCCACGCCTCTTTACAACGCTGGGTATAAACCAGTGTGGCGCGATCCGGGCGCTTACCCGCGACGTTATCCGGCGTGTAGGCATCGTCATGACGTAAACGGCGATCGGCGGTATAACGGTTGATCATCGAATCCATGTTGCCAGCAGTAACACCGAAAAACAGATTCGGTTTACCCAGACGCATGAAATCGTCTTTGCTGCTCCAGTCTGGCTGGGCGATGATCCCGACGCGAAAGCCCTGTGCTTCCAGCATACGACCGCAAATCGCCATCCCGAAGCTTGGGTGATCGACATACGCGTCGCCAGTAACCAAAATGATGTCGCAGCTATCCCAGCCAAGTTGATCCATCTCTTCACGAGACATCGGCAAAAACGGTGCCGGTCCAAAACAGGCGGCCCAGTACTGCGGCCAGGAGAACAGGTCGCGATCCGGTTGGATCAGGGAGATAGAGCTCATTTTGCTTCCAGAAATGATAAAAAAATAATCAAAGGCCGGGGATTATAAGCCGGAACGAAAGAGAAATCGAAAGGTATTCCATACTCGCCCTCCTCGGGCGAGTATGAAGATTACGGTACCGGATTGACCAACAGTTGCCCAATCGAGCCACGGTCCGCCATTTCCAGCGTCTGACTGTTGAAGTAGAACGGGAAGTGCGCCCAGGAAGGCTGACCGAAATAAACAAGCAGCTCCACTTGTCCGTCAACCCAAACGGTATCTTTCCAGCCTCTATCTTCCGGGAACGGCATCGCGCCATTCACGTTACGGATCTGGAACATTACGCCTTCAATATGGAACGCTTGCGGCTCGTCCGCGCGTACCGTCCAGCGTTCCCACGTTCCTTGCTGCGCGGTGACATCAATACGGTTGACGTCCCACAGCTGTCCATTAATACCCGGGTCATCACCCAGACTGATATCGCGACTGCGAATTGGCGAACCAGCCATGATTTCAGTTGGCAGCAAGCGCATCGGAAGACTGTCTGTGACCAGCGGCAGAAGGCCGGTTGGGCGCAGCGTTAGCACCAGGGTAGAAACCAGAATACTGGATGGCTCAAAGAAGCCACGAATACGATCAACAATGCTCGCCGCTTCGCCACAGGTGATCGACACTTCATCGCCGTTGCTCATATCCACCAGAATCTCGCGGCGCTCGCCCGGTGCCAGCGAAAGTTGCTTCACCGATACAGGAGCAGGCAGGAATCCCTGATCGCCAGAAATCACATGTAACGGGCGACCATCGTTCATCTGTAGTTGATAGCGACGAGAGTTCGACGCGTTCAGCAGTCGCAAGCGCACCCAGCCACGCGAGACTTCAACGTACGGGCTTTGTACACCGTTAACCAGCAGCGTATCACCAACAAAGCCGCCGCTTCCCGGTTCGTTGTATTCTGGCGTACCAAAGTTATCCAGCCGTTTATCCTGGATAATGACCGGAAAATCATCCACACCATAATGGTTGGGGATAGGCAGCGACTTGCTGACTTCATCTTCCACCAGCCACATTCCGGCAAGGCCGTTATAGACCTGCTGAGCCGTGCGGTTGGGAGTATTGGCGTGATACCACAGAGTAGCTGCGTTCTGGCGAATGGGCAGTACGGGTGCCCAGTCAGCGTTTGGCGACATCATCCGTGCCGGACCGCCCATCAGCGGGCCTGGTACCTGTAGCCCGGCCACCGTCATTGAGACATTTTCTGTCAGGCGGTTGCTGTAAATAAGCTTAACATCGTCGCCCTTCCAGACGCGGATAGTCGGTCCCAGGTAACGACCATTGATTCCCCAGACCGACGCGCGTGTCCCTGGCGTAAATGACCAGTGCGCACGTTGTACAGTCATAAACAGCGGTTGCCCACGGCGAGATTCAAGTAGCGGCGGAACGGGTAGCGGTTGCTGTTGCCCGGCTGCGCTGGCCTTCAGGGGAACAGCGCCTGCACAAAGTGCAATCCCCGATGCCTGAATGAACTGACGCCGACTGAGTGACATATTTGCTCCATGTAAAACTGGCTAAAGTAATACCGTGCAGGAAAGTGTTCCCCGCAAAAATACAGATTGCCGACTTAAACTTTTCCGGCGGCTTCGCGTTCTGCGACTTCTTTATCGAGCTCGGCGATTTTTTGTTCCATTATCGAACGACAATGGGCAGCCAGCTCACGAACCTGATCTTTGCCATACTGACTGACGTCAATTGGCGGCAGCATTTCGACAATCACCAGACCGTTGTGCAGTCGATTAAGATTAATCTTATTCGAAGTTGTAGAGACGCACACGGGAATAATCGGGACGCCCGCCGCAATTGCCGCGTGAAATGCTCCAGTCTTGAACGGTAGCAGGCCGCGACCACGGCTGCGGGTTCCTTCCGGGAACATCCAGATGGAAATACGGCGTTTTTTGAAGTGATTCACTACTTCCGCAATGGTGCCGTGAGCTTTAGTGCGATTGTTTCTGTCGATCAATAAGTTGCCGGTTAACCAGTACAACTGCCCGAAGAAGGGGATCCACAGCAAGCTCTTTTTACCTACCGTCACCGTCGGCGGTTGCACGATGTTCGATGCTGTCACCATGTCATAGTTGTTCTGGTGGTTAGCGATATAGATAGCATTGCCGTAGCTTTCAGCGTCTGTAGGTTTACGGCACTCAACTTTCAGGCCAAACAGCGGCGCAAGACGGCCAAACATATGCCCAAAGGTGGCCACATGTTTCGGGTTACGCGGGCTGAAAAGGCAGTAAATGGAGCCGAATACACAGACTAAGATGCTGTAAATCACGGTAATAATAAGACGAAAGATATATAGCATAACACCCTCTGAAGGTCTGAGAGACTGGCATTGTACGTCACCTGAAATCAGGTTAGGGCATTGTTAAAAGCCGCTCTCTGGAAAAGCGTATTGTTAATCGCAACGCATGAATAAACAACGGTTTCAAGGGAATTTTTATCGTTTCCGGGGGTTGAATACGCTGCCGGATGACGACTTAACGTTTCATCCGGCGTTCCTTGCAAGCGGGAGGAAACAGCGCCCTCCCCGGCATATTACTCTTCGCTATCACCGCTGCTGGCACGGCGAGGAGAGTCGATCTCAACACGATCGATACGCTGCAAACCGCGCATCAACGTACCGCGGCGTCCACGTTCGCCAGTGACTTTCTGTAACTCTTCCGGGCGCAGTTTAATTTTGCGTTTCCCAACATGAATGGTCAGCGTGCTTTGCGGCGGCAGAACGTACAATTGCGCCAGACCATCTTCTCCACGCGCGGCTTCTGCCGATGGAATGTTGATAATCTTGTTGCCTTTGCCCTTCGACAGCTGCGGCAGATCACTTACCGGGAACATCAACATACGGCCTGCCTGAGTGATTGCCAGCAGCATATCGGAAGCATCTTCAATCACCACCGGCGGCATAACATGGGCATTTTCCGGTAAGGTGATCAAAGCCTTACCTGCACGGTTACGCGCCACCAGATCGTTAAAGGTGCAGACGAAACCGTAACCCGCATCGGAAGCCATCAGCAGTTTCTGATCGTCGCTTTCCATCAGCATATGGTCAACGGTCGCCCCAGGCGGCAACGTTAATTTGCCGGTGAGCGGCTCGCCCTGACCACGCGCCGACGGCAGCGTAATCGGGTCAATGGCATAGCTACGACCGGTGGAATCAACAAACACTACCGGTTGGTTGCTCTTACCTTTCACCGCCGCTTTGAAGCTATCACCCGCTTTATAATTCAGGCCCGGCGCGTCGATATCATGGCCTTTAGCGCTGCGTACCCAGCCCATCTGCGACAGCACAATGGTGACAGGTTCAGACGGCAGCATGTCGTGCTCGCTCATCGCTTTCGCTTCTTCGCGTTCCTGCAACGGCGAACGACGATCGTCACCGTAGGCTTGCGCGTCTGCCTGCAGTTCTTTCTTCAGCAGGTTATTCATTTTACGCTCGGAAGCCAAAATGCCCTGCAACTGGTCGCGCTCTTTTTCCAGTTCACTCTGCTCACCGCGAATCTTCATCTCTTCCAGTTTGGCAAGATGACGCAGTTTCAGTTCGAGGATCGCTTCCGCCTGGGTTTCCGTAAGGCCAAACCGCGACATCAGCGCCGGTTTCGGTTCATCTTCATTACGAATGATCTCAATCACTTCGTCGATATTGAGAAACGCCACCAGCAAACCTTCGAGGATATGCAGGCGCTTGAGGACTTTCTCCAGACGATAGTTCAGTCGGCGGCGCACGGTATCGCGGCGGAACACCAGCCATTCGGAGAGGATTTCCAGCAGGTTTTTCACCGCCGGACG
Source organism: Enterobacter hormaechei (assembly GCA_041890495.1). Classification (GTDB taxonomy): domain Bacteria; phylum Pseudomonadota; class Gammaproteobacteria; order Enterobacterales; family Enterobacteriaceae; genus Escherichia; species Escherichia boydii. Next base: position 4,474,120 of record CP169086.1, on the reverse strand, counting down.
ACCATCCAGACCGATCATATTAAGGTTAATACGATAGCTCTTTTCCAGATCGGTGGTAGCGAAGAGGTGGTTCATCACCTGATCCATATCCACGCGGTTGGAACGCGGCACAATCACCAGGCGGGTCGGGTTCTCGTGGTCAGATTCATCGCGCAGATCGTCAACCATCGGCAGCTTTTTGTTGCGCATTTGCGCAGCAATTTGCTCCAGTACGCGCGCACCTGAAACCTGATGCGGCAATGCGCTGATAACCACCGCGCCATCTTCTTTCTTCCACACCGCGCGCATACGCACTGAACCACGTCCGTTCTCGTAGATTTTACGGATCTCGGCGCGCGAAGTGATAATTTCCGCTTCAGTCGGATAATCCGGCCCCTGCACGATATCCAGCAGCTGATCGAGCGTGGTTTTCGGCTGGTCGATTAATGCGATTGCCGCCTGAGCCACTTCACGCAGGTTATGCGGTGGAATATCGGTCGCCATGCCGACGGCAATACCGGTGGTGCCGTTAAGCAAAATGTTTGGCAGACGGGCAGGTAGCATTTTCGGCTCCTGCAAAGTGCCGTCGAAGTTTGGCACCCAGTCAGCCGTCCCCTGCCCCAGCTCGCTCAATAGCAGCTCGGAATATTTCGACAACCGGGATTCGGTGTAACGCATTGCCGCGAACGATTTCGGATCGTCCGGCGCGCCCCAGTTCCCCTGACCATCAACCAGCGGATAACGGTAAGAGAACGGTTGCGCCATCAGGACCATCGCTTCATAACAGGCGATATCGCCGTGCGGATGGTATTTACCCAGTACGTCACCGACGGTACGGGCCGATTTTTTAAATTTGGCGCTGGCATTCAGGCCCAGTTCAGACATCGCATACACAATGCGGCGCTGAACAGGTTTCAGACCATCACCAATAAACGGCAACGCACGGTCCATGATCACGTACATGGAGTAGTTTAAGTAGGCGTTTTCCGTAAATTCATGTAGCGCAAGGCGCTCTGCCATATCGCTCATTAATTCTGATTCCTCAACTTAGAAACCGAAGGGTTTCAGGCAATATTGCCGCAGATACTACCCTATCTGACGAGTTGAGTCACAAAGAAAAAGGGCCGCTCATGCGGCCCTTTCCGGGTTATTTGTTCAGCTTAATGACCTGCTTCACGTCGATTTCAAAATCGTTCCACTCTTTATCGACCTTGCCCTGGATTTCCACTTTATCCTGAGGGGTGACGGTCACGCCGTTCCAGCGCTTGTGGTCAATTTCCACGTTCACCGTACCGGTCTCATCGCGGAAGGTGTAGCGGTCATCGGACAGGCGCTGGGTGATGTTCCCGCGCAGCTTCACCCAACTGTCGTCTTTCATCTCTTTGACCTTCACCGCGGTGGTGAGATTAGCGTCGTTATCAACAAAACCGCCCGTTTGCGTCTGGGTCTGGGTCTGGGTTTGCGTGGCGGACGGGCCGTTAAATCCGCCCTGCGCGGCAAAAACGGGGGCAGTGGTCATCATCATGATGGCGGCAATAGCAGCGAATTTTTTCATATTAACTCTCCCTTTAATCTGGTTTCGCAGTCCATTAAACAGGGTAATCCTTAACAACTTCTTAAGGGGAAAATTTATTTATTTTTACTGTACAGCACGTTGATTCAGAGGGTTTACTGACGGCATCAAGGAGGGAATATGCGCATTTTACTGGTAGAAGACGACACGTTAATTGGCGACGGTATCAGAGCGGGTTTAAGCAAAATGGGCTTTAGCGTGGACTGGTTTACCGACGGTAAAACCGGCCAGGCCGCGCTTTCCTCTGCGCCCTATGATGCCGTGGTGCTGGATCTGACGCTGCCGGAAATTGACGGTCTGGACATCCTGCGCGCGTGGCGCGAAAGCGGGCACAGCGAGCCGGTATTGATCCTGACCGCGCGGGATGCGCTTAACCAGCGTGTCGAAGGGCTGCGTCTTGGCGCGGATGATTATCTCTGCAAGCCGTTCGCGCTGATTGAAGTCGGCGCCCGCCTTGAGGCACTGGTCCGCCGCAGCCACGGCCAGACGCATAGCGAGCTACGCCACGGCAAGGTCACGCTCGATCCGACCCGTCTCGTCGCCACGCTGGACGGTGAGCCGCTGACGCTCAAGCCGAAAGAGTTCGCGCTGCTGGAGCTGTTAATGCGTAACGCGGGCCGGGTGCTGCCGCGAAAGCTGATCGAGGAAAAACTCTATACCTGGGACGACGACGTCTCCAGCAACGCCATCGAAGTTCACGTCCATCATCTGCGCCGCAAGCTTGGCAGCGAGTTTATCCGCACCGTGCACGGCATCGGCTATACCCTGGGTGACGCATGAAGCTGACGCAACGCCTGAGCCTGAAGCTGCGCCTGACGCTTCTCTTCCTGCTGCTCTCTTTGACGGCATGGTTTGCCGCCAGCCTGGTCGCCTGGCAGCAAACGACCCACAAGCTCGATAAGCTGTTCGATACCCAGCAGATGCTGTTTGCCAAACGGCTGCTGACGATGGATCTTGACGAGATCCGAGCCCCCGAACGCATGCGCGAGATCCCGAAAAAAGTGAAGCATGGTCGTCTGGATGACGACGCGCTGGCTTTCGCCATTTACGCCGTTGACGGCAAAATGCTGCTGAACGACGGCGAGAACGGGCGCGATATTCCTTACCACTATCGCCGCGACGGGTTTGCTAACGGGCAGCTCCAGGACGACAACGACGAATGGCGTTTCCTGTGGCTGACCTCTCCCGACGGGAAGTACCGCGTGGTGGTCGGTCAGGAGTGGGAGTACCGCCAGGATATGGCGCTGGACGTGGTCAGCTCGCAGCTGACCCCCTGGCTGGTGGCACTGCCCGTGATGCTGCTGTTGCTGGTTGTCCTCATGAGCCGGGAGCTGAAGCCGCTGAAAAAGCTGGCGCAGACCCTGCGCTCCCGCTCGCCGGATGCCACCGATAAACTGCCGACGGAGGGTGTCCCAACTGAAGTGCGCCCCCTGCTCGACGCGCTGAATCATCTCTTCGCACGTACCCAGGAGATGATGAGCCGCGAACGCCGCTTTACGTCCGATGCAGCCCACGAGCTGCGCAGCCCGCTGGCGGCCCTGAAGGTGCAAACTGACGTGGCGCAACTCTCTCATGACGATCCGCAGGCGCGGGAAAAGGCGCTGATGCAGCTGCATGCGGGCATCGACCGCGCTTCCCGGCTGGTGGATCAGCTCCTCACGCTGTCGCGTCTGGACTCGCTGGATAACCTTGACGATGTCGAACCGATTCCCCTGGGAGACTTACTGCAGTCGGCCGTGCTGGATATCTGGCATCCGGCGCAGCAGGCGGGCATTGATATTCGCCTGAACATTCATGCACCAGAGGTTACACGCACCGGCCAGCAGCTGCTCCTGAGCCTTCTGGTTCGCAACCTGCTGGATAACGCGATTCGCTACAGCCCGCGCGGCAGCGTGGTGGACGTGACGCTGGAGGCGCGTAGCTTTACCGTGCGCGACAACGGTCCCGGCATTTCACCGGACGCGCTGGCGCGCATCGGCGAGCGCTTTTATCGTCCGCCGGGTCAGGACGCCACGGGCAGCGGGCTGGGGTTATCCATCGTAAAACGCATCGCCGCCCTGCACGGGATGCGCGTGTTGCTGAGCAATGCACCTGAAGGCGGTTTTGAAGCGAAGGTCAGCTGGTAGGGATTATTGCGTTTAATGCAAAAGACTTTGCACATTTTGCTCATTTTTCCGCTCCGTCCTCGCGCGTAGAATACTTGCCATACTCTCATCATCGAGGATAAAAAATGAGCAACATCCTGATTATCAACGGCGCGAAAAAATTCGCCCACTCCAATGGTCAACTGAACGACACCCTGACCGAAGTCGCGGATGGCACACTGCGCGACCTTGGGCATGATGTCCGCATCGTTCGCGCCGACAGCGACTACGATGTCAAAGCGGAAGTACAAAACTTTCTCTGGGCTGATGTGGTGATCTGGCAGATGCCAGGCTGGTGGATGGGCGCGCCGTGGACAGTGAAAAAATACATTGATGATGTATTCACCGAAGGTCACGGGACGCTGTATGCCAGCGATGGTCGTACCCGCAAAGATCCGTCGAAAAAATACGGTTCCGGCGGCCTGGTACAGGGCAAAAAATATATGCTTTCTCTGACCTGGAACGCACCAATGGAAGCCTTCACCGAAAAAGATCAGTTCTTCCACGGCGTTGGCGTTGACGGTGTGTATCTGCCGTTCCATAAAGCAAACCAATTCCTCGGTATGGAACCGCTGCCGACATTTATCGCTAATGACGTGATAAAAATGCCTGATGTTCCCCGCTATACTGAAGAATATCGCAAGCATCTTGTGGAAATTTTTGGTTAACTAGAGCTCAGGCTTTAGAAGGAGTTAACCATGCTTACCGTAATCGCAGAAATCCGTACTCGTCCTGGTCAACATCACCGTCAGGCGGTATTGGATCAGTTTGCTAAAATCGTTCCAACCGTACTGAAAGAAGAAGGTTGCCACGGCTATGCGCCAATGGTGGATTGCGCAGCTGGCGTGAGTTTCCAGTCTATGGCACCGGATTCTATCGTGATGATTGAGCAGTGGGAAAGCATCGCGCATCTTGAAGCGCATCTGCAAACCCCGCACATGAAGGCGTATAGCGAAGCCGTAAAAGGTGACGTGCTGGAGATGAATATCCGTATTCTGCAGCCAGGGATTTAAGTTTCCCCTCACCCCGGCCCTCTCCCGAAGGGAGAGGGAGAACAGATCCAGGCCCGGTAAGCGCTAGCGCCACCGGGCTTTGTTGTTTTTAGCTGCTTTTCTTCCCCGGCTTTAACCCACGATGTAATTCGTTGATGCGCTTCATCGACTTGATGGTGCGCTGCGGCTCGGTTGAGGCGACGGATAAAATGATCATCTCCAGACACAGCAGCACCGTGCCGTGGAGCGGAATCTTGCCCTTTTCGCCGCCGCGCGGAACGTGGATCACCACGCTGGCCTCCTTGCTGAAACGCGAGTCGAGGGCGTTGGTCAGCAGGATGGTGGGAATGCCCAGACGTTTTGCTTCACGCAGGGTGGTTTGTCCCTCCCGGTGCGCGGATTTCTGCGCCATCATCACCAGCACGTCGCCGCGCTGAAGCGCAATCAGCTGTTCAGCAAGCCCGATCCCGGTACGGTTGAGCGGCGTGGCGGGTAGCCCCATACGGCTGAACAGCCTGGCGGTGTACTCGGCCAGAATGCCGGAGGCGCCAATGCCAAATATGGCGACCTGCCTCGCCTGCGCCAGCAGAGAGACCGCCTGCGCCATCGCGTAGCGATTGTGGGGCTCGGATAACACCTCGCAGGTGTGCTGATGTCCCTCCAGCACGAAATCAATGCTCGCGTTGACGTCGCTGGCGAGCGTGTTCACCGTGGTGGACATCTTTTCGCTGGAGGTAACCACCGGTCCAAACCACTGCTCCAGCGTCTGCTTGAGATCGCGCAGCCCGGCGAAACCCAGCGCCTGTATGGCGCGGACCACCGTGGCATCCGAGGTTTTCAGTACGGCGGCAATCTCCATGGCGGTCTGCTCCATCACCGCCTCGCGGTTATCGTGGATATAGCGTGCGACCTGCAGCAGACGCGGCGTCAGCTGATGCGCCCGCGCGCGGAATCTCTCACCGTAAACATCGACTCTTCGGATCACCGTGACGCCTCCGGCAGCGGACGCCCGGCAATCTGCGACTGCACCTGCGCGACCATCAGCCCTAATGAGGCGAACGAATTCGAGATCGCCTCTTCACGTGAGATCAGCACGTAATGCCCGGTTCGGCAGGCATTCAGGAACTGGCACCAGCCCGGCATGACCGCATCCATTGCCGCCAGCTCGTCCTGCGGTTTACCGCCCGTATCCCCGCGCCAGGTGGCGAAGACGAAATCGGCATCCAGCTCCGGCAGGCGCTCGGCGCTGACGTCGATGCGCCCTCCGTCCGGGATGGACTCAATTAGCGGCGGAAATTTGAACCCTGCGTCGCGCAGAACGCGGCCCAGGGAGTGGTAGCTGTGCATGGCGTTAATCTTTCCCTGATTCGCCTGGATCACCGACACGGTGATTTTGCGCGTGTCGATGGTCGCCTTCAGCGCCTTGATTTGTTCCTGATAGCGGCGTTCCAGAATGTTTAGCCTTGCCTGCGTGCCCGTCAGCTGCGCCAGCTTGCGGTAGATTTCCGGCGCGCCGCCGTCGAGATGATCGATGCTTACCGTCGGGGCAATTTTTTCCAGCTGTTCCACCGGGGTGTTGCGGGTCGGCTCGGTAACGATCAGGTCAGGCTTTGCGGCGGCGATGGCTTCAATGTCGATATCGGCCGTACCGATAAATTTAATGTCGGAATTATCGAAGTCCACGCCGGTCAGCATGCCGCTGGAGCGCAGAAAGTGGCTACCGTCCGGCCGCGTGCGGCCATGGCTCGCAACCGGCGGCACGCCAAGCTCAATCAGCGGAATGGTGATATCGAGGTCGTGCAAGGAAACAATCCGCTTCGGATGAACCGGCACAACGACCCTGCGTCCTAAATCGTCGGTAAAAACCTGCGTCGGCTCCGCCGCGCTCACCGCGAACCCCACCAGCAACAGCATCGAAAACAGTACGCGCATCATAGTCCCCTAAAATCTGTCCCTACGCTGCCAGAGCAGCAGCAGGAAAAACGGTCCGCCAATCAATGAAATCACAATCCCCGCCGGCAGCTGCAGCGGGAGGAATGCCAGACGTCCGACGTTGTCCGCCAGCAGCACCAGCAGCGCCCCCAGCACGGCGCTTCCCGTCAGGAGCGCGGTTTGCCCACCGCGCAGCAGCAGGCGCGCCATATGCGGGGCAATCAGCCCCACGAAGCCAATACTGCCCACGCAGGAAACGCAGGCCGCCGTCAGCACCACCGGGGCGAGAACCCGCAGCAGCGCCAGCCGGGTTGTGCGCACGCCAAGGCCCGCGGCGGCCTGATTGCCGAGCAACGCCACGTCCGCGGCCCGTGCGGTAAACAGCAGCAGCGCAAACGCGGGAGCCACCCAGAGCGCGGCCAGGCCCACCAGCGTCCAGTTTGCCGCATGCAGGCTTCCCGCCAGCCACAGCATCGCCGTCTGCACGTCGCGCACGTCGGCGGTGGTGATAAAAACGCCCATCGCCGCGGCAAACGCCCACGACACGCCGATGCCGATCAGAATGAACCGCGGGCGCGAGATATCGCGCGCCAGGGCTATCACCAGCAGCGCGGTGAGCAGCCCACCGGCCATGCCGACCAGCGGACGCCAGGCCAGGCCCAGCGCCGGGAACTGAAAAATCAGCAGCAGTACCGCCGCGCTACAGCCCTCCTTCACGCCGATAAGTCCGGGGTCAGCCAGACCGTTGCGGGTGATCGACTGCATCGCCGCCCCCGCCATGCCGAGCATCGCCCCGCACAGCGCCGCCATCAGCAGGCGCGGCAGGCGGATATCCATCACGACGTAGCGCGTCTCCGCCGTCAGACTCTCAGGCGAAAACAGCGCGCGCCCGATGGCGGAGGTGGGAATGGGCAGAGAACCGTGCGTCAGGCCAAAGCCCAGCAGGCTTAGCGCCGCCAGCGCGAAAAGCGACAGGTACGCCAGCGCCTTCGGACGAACCAGCGCCGATACACGGCCAACACGGATTGCGCAGAGTCCGGCCCGGTTCATTTGAACATCCTCGAAGCCATAAAGATGAACGCGGGCGCGCCAACCAGGGCCGTCATGATGCCGGTTGCCAGCTCCCAGGGGGTAAACAGCGTGCGGGCAGCGATATCCGCCAGCAGCAACACCAGCGCGCCGCACAGGGCCGACAGCGGCACCATCACGCGCAAATCGACCGACACCAGACGGCGGATGAGCTGCGGCACCACAAGGCCAATAAAGCCAATCGGTCCGGCGATGGAGACGGCCGCGCCGCAGAGCAGCGCGATGGCCAGCAGGGCGAACAGGCGGGTTTTCAGCAGCGACACGCCAAGCCCCTGCGCCATTCTGTCGCCCAGCGCCAGCATATTGAGCGAGGGCGACAGCCCGATAGCAAGAACAAAACCAGCGGCTGCAGCCCACAGGGCACTCTGGAGTATCTGCGCGTTGGCCCCGGCGATATCACCCGCCAGCCAGGTGCGCAGGGCGAGCAGCGTCTGTTCATCCAGGATTAACACCGCGGCGGTAATCGACGAGGCAAACGCCGACATCGCCACGCCGCACAGGGTAATCTTCATCGGCGTGAGCCCGGTGCGACCGGACGAGGAGAACATCAGCACCAGCAGAAACAGCGCGGCGGCACCGGCGGCGGCAATCAGCGGGCGACCAAACGGCAGAGACAGCCCAAGCGCGCTGGCGCTCACCACCGCCAGCGCTGCCCCGGCGTTGAGTCCCAGAATATGCGGCTCGCCGAGCGGGTTGCGGATCACGGACTGCAGCAGCACGCCCGCCACGCCGAGCGCGGCGCCCGTCACCATCGCGGCGCAGAGGCGCAGCAGTCTTAATTTGATAATGACGTTATGGTCGAAATTGCGCGGATCGAAATGGAAGAATGCCTCCACCACCGTTCGCGGAGGAATAAACCGCGCCCCGATGCCAAGATGCACAATCGCGCCCAGCGCCAGCAGCAATGTAAAAATCAGGAAGGCCAGAGAGGAGCGCATCATGGTTGAACAGCGCCCTGCCGAAAAGGCATAAAGAACGGCTTGCCGGTCAACGGGTTTATGGACATATGCACGTCCACCTCAAACACCGCTTTGATCAGCTCCGGCGTGCAGGCATCGCCCTCATGCAATACGCCTTCAACTTTCCCCTGGCGTAAAAAGACCAGCGAATCGCCGTAGTTCACGGCGAAGTTGAGATCGTGCAGCACCACCACCACGGTACGCCCGTGCTGGCGGGTCAGGGTGTGCAGCAGTTCCAGGATCTCCACCTGATAGCGGAGATCGAGAAACGTCGTGGGCTCGTCAAGCAGGATATACGGCGTTTGCTGCGCCAGCGCCATGGCGATCCAGCAGCGCTGACGCTGGCCGCCGGACAAACTTTCCACCGGCATATGGGCGAACTCTGCCGTGCCGGTCAGCCGCAGGGCCTCTTCCACCGCCCGCTCGTCCTCGTCGCTCCACTGGCGCATAAAGTTTTGCCAGGGAAAACGCCCGCGCGAGACAAGCTCAAAGACGGTTAACCCTTCCGGCAGCAGCGGAGACTGCGGGAGAATGCCAAGCTGGCGGGCGACCGCTTTGGTGGGCTGCTCATGAATGGCTTTACCGTCCAGCAGCGCGGTTCCCCCAAGCGGCTGCAGCAGCCGCGCGATAGTGCTCAACAGCGTGGATTTCCCACAGCCGTTCGCCCCTACCAGCACCGTCATTTTCTGCTGTGGGATCGCAAGGGAGATATCATCAACGATGATTTTTTTCTGATAGCCCGCAGAGAGATTCTCCAGAACCAGTCCCGGTTGTTTTAAGTTGTGAGCCACGTGAATGCCAACGTAATGAAAAACCAACAAATAAAAATAAAACTCATTCTCTTTTGAGAGTTTGACGCTGCGCCATGTAGTAGTCAAGCGAAGATACACCCTGAAAAAACCAGGGGAAAGCCAGAGGGAAGATGAACGCGAAATGGCTTTAAAAAACTTTAATTTCAATAATTTAATTATTAACCTGCTGCGCTTATACGCACGGTTAAGCGCTGTAGTCGATTTTTTCTTTTTTCCATTTACTACTACACCCCCGCATGATTGAATGATTCTCAATTACATGTCCGATGCCCGCCGTGGCTAACGGACAGATCGTAAAGGGCAATGACTCACACAGTTTGCCGCGAACGCATTCGCGGAATATTTCGGGATAACAGATGTAATGGCTACGTTCACACCTTCACTCTCTGGGGTAAAAGGGCGCGCGCTCTTTTCACTGCTGTTTATGGCGCCGCTGGCGCAGGCAGCAGACACCACCGCGGCTAAAGACGGCGAAACGCTTACCGTCACCGCCGCTCCAAATACCGCGGCGGAGGCCACCAACGGCTATCAGCCGCTTAATACCTCCACCGCCACGCTAACCAACATGCCAATGCTGGATATCCCGCAGGTGGTCAATACCGTCAGCGATAAAGTGCTGGAGGATCAGCACGCCACCACGCTGGATGAAGCGCTCTATAACGTCAGCAACGTGGTGCAGACCAACACCCTGGGCGGTACGCAGGATGCCTTTGTGCGCCGTGGGTTTGGCGCGAACCGCGACGGGTCAATCATGACCAACGGTCTGCGCACCGTTCTGCCGCGCAGCTTTAATGCCGCAACCGAGCGCGTGGAGGTGCTGAAAGGCCCGGCCTCTACGCTCTATGGCATTCTCGATCCGGGCGGCCTGATTAACGTCGTCACCAAACGCCCGGAGAAGACCTTCGGCGGTTCAATTTCTGCCACCTCTTCCAGCTTTGGCGGCGGCACCGGACAGATCGATGTTACCGGCCCGATTGACGGCACGCGCCTGGCGTATCGCCTCACGGGTGAGTATCAGGACGAGGATTACTGGCGTAATTTCGGCACCGAACGCAGCACATTTATCGCCCCGTCGCTCACCTGGTTTGGCGACGATGCCACCGTGACCGTGCTCTATTCGCATCGCGACTATAAAACGCCGTTCGATCGCGGAACGATCTTCGATCTTAATACTAAAAAAGCCGTCAACGTCGATCGTAAAACCCGCTTCGACGAACCGTTTAACGTGACCGACGGCCAGTCCGACCTCGCTCAGCTCAACGCGGAATATCGCCTCAACAGCCAGTGGACCGCGAAGTTCGACTACAGCTACAGCCAGGATAAATACAGCGACAACCAGGCCCGCGTGATGGCCTACGATTCAAAAACCGGCAACCTGACCCGCCGCGTGGATGCGACCCAGGGTTCGACCCAGCGTATGCACACGACGCGCGCGGATCTGCAGGGGAACGTGGACATCGCGGGCTTTTACAATGAGATCCTGACCGGCGTGTCGTATGAGAATTACGATCTGCTGCGTACGGATATGATCCGCTGTAAGAACGTTAAGGACTTCAATATTTACAACCCGAGCTACGGCAGCCTCGGCAAGTGCACCACCGTCTCGGCATCCGACAGCGATCAAACCATCAAGCAGGAGAGCTACTCCGCCTACGCGCAGGACGCGCTGTACCTGACCGATAGGTGGATTGCCGTCGCCGGGCTGCGCTATCAGTATTACACCCAGTACGCGGGGAAAGGGCGTCCGTTTAACGTGAACACCGACAGCCGCGACGATCAGTGGACGCCGAAGCTGGGTCTTGTCTATAAGCTCACCCCGGCGGTCTCGCTGTTTGCCAACTATTCCCAGACGTTTATGCCGCAGTCGTCCATTGCAAGCTACATTGGCGACCTGCCGCCGGAAACGTCTAATGCTTACGAAGTGGGCGCAAAGTTCGACCTGTTCGACGGCATTACCGCCAATATTGCGCTGTTTGATATTCACAAGCGCAACGTGCTTTACACCGAGAGCGTAGGGGATGAAACTGTCGCCAAAACCGCGGGCCGCGTGCGCTCTCAGGGCGTTGAGGTGGATCTCGCCGGATCGCTGACCGAGAACACCAATATCATCGCCAGCTACGGGTATACCGACGCGAAGGTGCTGGAAGACCCGGACTATGCGGGCAAACCGCTGCCGAACGTGCCGCGTCATACCGGCTCCCTGTTCCTGACCTACGATATTCATAATGCGTTTGCCGGGAATACCCTGACGCTGGGCGGAGGCGGACACGGCGTGAGCCGTCGTTCCGCAACCAACGGCGCGGATTATTATCTGCCGGGCTATTTTGTGGCGGATGCCTTTGCGGCGTACAAGATGAAGCTGCAGTATCCGGTTACGCTGCAGGTGAACGTGAAGAACCTGTTTGATAAGACGTACTACACCTCATCTATCGCAACCAACAATCTGGGTAACCAGATAGGCGACCCTCGCGAAGTGCAGTTTACGGTGAAGATGGAGTTTTGACGTCAGTGCGGGGTGTTCCCCTCACCCTAGCCCTCTCACCATAGGGGAGAGGGGATCGATCGTAGGCCCGGTAAGCGCAGCGCCACCGGGCAAAAAAAAGCCCTGCATCGCAGGGCTTTTTCAGCATCAGGCCTCAATCTCCGCCATGTCGCCTTTCTCTTGCAACCAGTTGCGGCGATCTTCCGAGCGTTTCTTCGCCAGCAGCATATCCATCATCGCGTCAGTACGCTGATCGTCTTCATCATCGATAGTCAACTGCACCAGACGGCGAGTGTTCGGATCAAGCGTGGTTTCGCGCAATTGCATCGGGTTCATTTCCCCCAGACCTTTAAAACGCTGGACGTTCGGCTTGCCTTTCTTGCGTTTTAATTGCTCAAGTACGCCCTCTTTCTCTTCTTCCGTCAGCGCGTAATAAACCTCTTTCCCGAGATCAATACGGTAGAGCGGTGGCAGTGCGACGTAAACGTGACCGTGTTTCACCAACGCGCGGAAATGTTTTACGAACAAAGCGCAGAGCAGCGTGGCAATGTGCAGACCATCAGAGTCCGCATCCGCGAGGATACAGATTTTGCCATAACGAAGCTGGCTCAGATCGTCGCTGTCAGGATCGATACCGATCGCTACCGAAATATCGTGCACTTCCTGCGAAGCCAGCACTTCGTCGGAAGAGACTTCCCAGGTGTTAAGGATCTTACCTTTCAGTGGCATGATCGCCTGATATTCGCGATCGCGCGCCTGCTTGGCAGATCCGCCTGCGGAGTCACCTTCCACAAGGAACAGCTCGGTACGGTTAAGGTCCTGCGCGGTACAATCAGCCAGTTTGCCAGGCAACGCCGGGCCGCTGGTCAGCTTTTTACGCACCACTTTTTTGGCCGCACGCATACGGCGCTGGGCGCTGGAAATCGCCATCTCCGCCAGCAGTTCAGCCGCCTGAACGTTCTGGTTCAGCCACAGGATAAAGGCATCTTTCACCACGCCAGAAACGAATGCCGCGCATTGACGCGAAGAGAGACGCTCTTTCGTCTGCCCGGCAAACTGCGGATCCTGCATTTTTACTGACAGCACATAGGCGCAGCGATCCCAGATATCTTCCGCCGACAGCTTTACACCGCGCGGCAGAATATTGCGGTATTCACAGAACTCACGCATCGCGTCCAACAGGCCCTGACGCAGACCATTAACATGGGTACCGCCCTGCATCGTTGGGATAAGGTTGACGTAGCTTTCGGTCAGCAGTTCACCGCCTTCCGGCAGCCACAGTAGCGCCCAGTCCACAGCTTCAGTATCACCAGCGAAATTACCGATAAACGGTTTTTCCGGCAGCGTCGGCAGACCATTTACCGCTTCCGCCAGGTAATCATTCAGACCGTCCTGATAGCACCAGCGTTGTTCGGTATTGTTGATCTCATCTTTAAAAGTGATCTCAACGCCAGGGCACAATACCGCTTTGGCTTTCAGCACATGCGTCAGGCGTGAAACAGAAAATCGCGGGCTGTCAAAGAAGGTTTCATCCGGCCAGAAGTGCACACTGGTACCAGTATTGCGTTTACCGCAAGTGCCGACAACCTGTAAATCCTGCACCTTTTCGCCATTTTCAAAGGCGATGTTATAAACCTGACCATCGCGGCGCACGTTAACTTCTACGCGCTTCGACAGGGCGTTAACCACCGAAATCCCCACGCCATGCAGGCCGCCAGAGAACTGGTAATTTTTGTTAGAGAATTTACCGCCTGCATGCAGACGGCAAAGAATCAGTTCAACCGCCGGTACACCCTCTTCCGGGTGAATATCCACCGGCATCCCGCGCCCATCGTCAATAACTTCTAACGACTGGTCAGCATGTAAGATTACATCCACGCGTTTTGCGTGACCCGCCAGTGCTTCATCGACACTGTTATCAATAACTTCTTGCCCCAAATGGTTAGGGCGAGTGGTATCGGTATACATCCCCGGACGGCGGCGAACCGGCTCAAGCCCGGTGAGTACCTCAATGGCATCAGCGTTATAAGTTTGCGTCATGGTTTAAGTTAGCAATTCGAGTTGATCGTCAGAGATGGTGCAGACCAAGAAAATCGACGATCGGGTTGAAATAATCTTCGAAGCCCGTGAATGCGTGGTTGCCGCCTTCTATGACAGTCTGGCGGCAGGAAGCGTAGTACGCCACCGCCTGGCGGTAATCCAGCACTTCATCTCCCGTCTGTTGCAGCAGCCAGATCAAATCCGGCGCTTCCAGCGGGTCAATCTGCATGACTTTGAGATCGTAAATATGGCGTGACTCTAGCACATATTGCTGCCCGGTGTAGGGGTTCTCGTTCTGACCGAGATAGTCCGTCAGCAGTTCAAACGGGCGCACCGCCGGGTTTACCACCACTGCGGGCAGCATAAAACATTGTGACAACCAGGTGGCGTAATATCCCCCCAGTGACGAACCGACAATACCCAGCGAATCGCCGCCATGTTCCAGGACAATGGATTCCAGCAGCTCTGCCGCGTCGGAAGGATACGGCGGCAACTGCGGAATGATCATCTCAACGTCAGGGTGATGTTCCGCCAGCCAGTTTTTTAACAAGCTCGCTTTTGCAGAGCGCGGCGAGCTGTTGAAACCGTGTAAATAAAGAAGCGTAGACATCAGTAGCCTTCTGAAGCGGTATCAGGTTGGAAACGTGTGTCCGCCAGGCGATGCACCTCGGTGGTCAGCGTGCCATCAGCATGTAACTCGAGAGTACGCCAGCCGGGCGCGATAGTATCCAGCGTAAAGTTGGAACAGTGCGGCTTAAACTGCACACAGGTCGACGGCGTTGCCAGCAGGCGGCGACCGTTCCAGTCGAGATCCAGCTCCTGATGAATATGACCGCACAGCAAGTATTTGACGTGCGGAAACTTCGCCAGCACGGTATCCAGTTCGCCCGCGTTACGCAGGCTGTGTTGATCGAGCCAACTACAACCCGCAGGTAGCGGATGATGATGCAGCAGCAGCAACGTATGGCGTCCTGGCGCATCGGCCAGTTTACGTTCCAGCCACTCAAGCTGAAACTCGCTCAGCTCACCGTGCGGCACGCCAAACACCTGGCTATCCAGCAACAGGATTTGCCATTGCTCACCAATAAACACGCGCTTCGCCGGGGAGATACCCGCATCCTGTAACGCGCTGTACATCGCGGGCTGGAAATCGTGGTTGCCAGGCAGCCAGACGCAGGGCGCACGAAAACTTGCGATGCCTTCAGCGAAATGCTGATAGGCCGCAGAGGATTGATCCTGCGCTAAATCACCTGTCGCGACAATCAGGTCGAATTCGTGCTGGTGTGGACGAATCGCCTCCAGCACCGCCTGGTAGCTTTCCCAGGTGTTTACCCCTAACAGGGCTTCGTGCTTTTGTGCAAACAGGTGAGTATCGGTAATTTGTAAAATCCTGACTCTGGCCTCACCAGCCAGAGGAAGGGTTAACAGGCTTTCCAAATGGTGTCCTTAGGTTTCACGACGCTAGTAAACCGGAATCGCCATCGCTCCATGTGCTAAACAGTATCGCAACCAGTCCGCTAAAAACTGGTTAATTTGATGCTTTTCGTCGCGTTGATGCAACTTTTTATTAGGATAATCATACCGCGCTTTGAAGCGAAAAATCTGCTGGCTTGAACACACTTCAGCCACCATCGCGTCATGATACAGACGCACCGTCATTGACGGAAGGCTCCAGTAACTGATCGCGGGCGCAGTCTGTTCTATTGTCACCAGGGTAGTGTATCGGGTCGATTCCACAATCGTCAGCCGATATTGTGCGTTTGCCACCTGATAGCTTACAGTTTCGCCGGGTGCGTCATTGCGCGGTAACAAACGGCGCAATTGTGAAAAGTTCATCTCGCACAGGCGCATCATTTCAGGAAAGTCAGGTGTGTAACGCTTCATTTATGCCCACTCATTTTTTAACGCTTGATGATGCAGCTGCAGCCATTGCAAAGCGATGACCGACGCTGCGTTGTCGATTTTCCCCTCTTCTACCCACTGGTATGCCTGTTCCCGGCTTACCACATGAACGCGAATATCTTCGTTTTCATCAGCCAGACCATGAATACCGCTTGCGGTCGTGGCGTCCACTTCGCCCACCATAATTGACGAACGCTCACTGGTGCCTCCCGGGCTTGCCAGGAAACTTAACACCGGTTTGGTCCGTTTGACTATCAGTCCCGCCTCTTCAATCGCTTCGCGACGGGCAACATCTTCCACACTTTCACCCTCTTCAATCATCCCGGCAACCATCTCCAGTAGCCAGGGGGTTTCACTGGTGTCGTATGCGGCAATCCGAATCTGCTCAATCAGCACAACTTCATCACGCACTGGGTCAAAGGGTAGCAAGACTGCGGCGTGACCGCGCTCAAAAATTTCCCGCCGTACCTCATGACTCATTTGCCCGTTGAATAAACGATGACGAAATCTATAAAGATCTAATGAAAAAAAGCCGCGATAAAGTGTTTCTCGTGCAATAATTTCTACATCGTTTTTGCCAAATGTAACGGGCAGGCTGTCTGGCTTAAGCATTGTTAATGTCCTGGCACTAATAGTGAATTAAATGTGAATTTCAGCGACGTTTGACTGCCGTTTGAGCAGTCATGTGTTAAATTGAGGCACATTAACGCCCTATGGCACGTAACGCCAACCTTTTGCGGTAGCGGCTTCTGCTAGAATCCGCAATAATTTTACAGTTTGATCGCGCTAAATACTGCTTCACCACAAGGAATGCAAATGAAGAAATTGCTCCCCATTCTTATCGGCCTGAGCCTTTCTGGGTTCAGTTCGTTGAGCCAGGCCGAGAACCTGATGCAAGTTTATCAGCAAGCACGCCTTAGTAACCCGGAATTGCGTAAGTCTGCCGCCGATCGTGATGCTGCCTTTGAAAAAATTAATGAAGCGCGCAGTCCATTACTGCCACAGCTAGGTTTAGGTGCAGATTACACCTATAGCAACGGCTACCGCGACGCGAACGGCATCAACTCTAACGCGACCAGTGCGTCCTTGCAGTTAACTCAATCCATTTTTGATATGTCGAAATGGCGTGCGTTAACGCTGCAGGAAAAAGCAGCAGGGATTCAGGACGTCACGTATCAGACCGATCAGCAAACCTTGATCCTCAACACCGCGACCGCTTATTTCAACGTGTTGAATGCTATTGACGTTCTTTCCTATACACAGGCACAAAAAGAAGCGATCTACCGTCAATTAGATCAAACCACCCAACGTTTTAACGTGGGCCTGGTAGCGATCACCGACGTGCAGAACGCCCGCGCACAGTACGATACCGTGCTGGCGAACGAAGTGACCGCACGTAATAACCTTGATAACGCGGTAGAGCAGCTGCGCCAGATCACCGGTAACTACTATCCGGAACTGGCTGCGCTGAATGTCGAAAACTTTAAAACCGACAAACCACAGCCGGTTAACGCGCTGCTGAAAGAAGCCGAAAAACGCAACCTGTCGCTGTTACAGGCACGCTTGAGCCAGGACCTGGCGCGCGAGCAAATTCGCCAGGCGCAGGATGGTCACTTACCGACTCTGGATTTAACGGCTTCTACCGGGAT
The DNA here is from genome assembly GCA_041890495.1 of Enterobacter hormaechei. Lineage (GTDB taxonomy): Bacteria > Pseudomonadota > Gammaproteobacteria > Enterobacterales > Enterobacteriaceae > Escherichia > Escherichia boydii. Next base: position 4,456,567 of record CP169086.1, on the reverse strand, counting down.
TTCTGACACCTCTTATAGCGGTTCGAAAACCCGTGGTGCCGCTGGTACCCAGTATGACGATAGCAATATGGGCCAGAACAAAGTTGGCCTGAGCTTCTCGCTGCCGATTTATCAGGGCGGAATGGTTAACTCGCAGGTGAAACAGGCACAGTACAACTTTGTCGGTGCCAGCGAGCAACTGGAAAGTGCCCATCGTAGCGTCGTGCAGACCGTGCGTTCCTCCTTCAACAACATTAATGCATCTATCAGTAGCATTAACGCCTACAAACAAGCCGTAGTTTCCGCTCAAAGCTCATTAGACGCGATGGAAGCGGGCTACTCGGTCGGTACGCGTACCATTGTTGATGTGTTGGATGCGACCACCACGTTGTACAACGCCAAGCAAGAGTTGGCGAATGCGCGTTATAACTACCTGATTAATCAGCTGAATATTAAGTCAGCCCTGGGTACGTTGAACGAGCAGGATCTGCTGGCACTGAACAATGCGCTGAGCAAACCGGTTTCCACTAATCCGGAAAACGTTGCACCGCAAACGCCGGAACAGAATGCTATTGCTGATGGTTATGCGCCTGATAGCCCGGCACCAGTCGTTCAGCAAACATCCGCACGCACTACCACCAGTAACGGTCATAACCCTTTCCGTAACTGATGACGACGACGGGGCTTCGGCCCCGTCTGAACGTAAGGCAACGTAAAGATACGGGTTATCTGCCGCATTCTTCCCCCTTCTCGCTTCAATTTCGACCAGCCATCCTCTATTCTGATGGGTATTTACCACTGGTCCCGGAAGACAAAAATGAAACGGACAAAATCCATACGCCACGCATCGTTCCGCAAAAACTGGAGCGCACGCCATCTGACACCAGTCGCTCTCGCGGTTGCCACTGTTTTTATGCTGGCTGGCTGTGAAAAGAGTGATGAAACAGTGTCTCTCTATCAAAATGCTGACGACTGTTCAGCTGCAAACCCAGGCAAAAGCGCCGAATGTACCACCGCGTACAACAATGCGCTGAAAGAAGCCGAACGTACTGCGCCTAAATACGCCACCCGTGAAGACTGTGTTGCTGAATTTGGTGAAGGTCAGTGCCAGCAGGCACCAGCCCAGGCTGGCATGGCACCAGAAAACCAGGCGCAGGCCCAGCAATCCAGCGGGAGTTTCTGGATGCCGCTGATGGCCGGTTACATGATGGGGCGTCTGATGGGCGGCGGCGCGGGATTTGCACAGCAGCCGCTGTTCTCCTCGAAAAACCCAGCCAGTCCGGCTTACGGTAAATATACCGACGCGACGGGTAAAAACTATGGCGCAGCCCAGCCAGGCCGCACCATGACCGTACCGAAGACGGCAATGGCACCAAAACCGGCGACCACCACTACCGTTACCCGTGGCGGTTTTGGTGAATCTGTTGCCAAACAAAGCACTATGCAGCGTAGTGCAACCGGTACCTCTTCTCGTTCAATGGGTGGCTGATACCGATGGAAAGAGTCAGTATTACCGAGCGCCCGGACTGGCGTGAGAAAGCCCACGAATACGGTTTCAATTTTCACACCATGTACGGCGAGCCGTACTGGTGTGAAGATGCTTACTACAAGTTGACCCTCGCCCAGGTTGAAAAGCTGGAAGAAGTCACCGCCGAACTGCACCAGATGTGCCTGAAAGTGGTGGAAAAAGTGATCGCCAGCGATGAGCTGATGACCAAATTCCGCATTCCAAAACACACCTGGAGTTTTGTGCGCCAGTCATGGCTGACGCACCAGCCATCGCTTTATTCGCGTTTTGATCTGGCGTGGGATGGCACTGGTGAACCTAAACTTCTGGAAAATAACGCCGATACGCCAACGTCACTATACGAGGCGGCGTTCTTTCAGTGGATCTGGCTGGAAGATCAGCTTAACGCCGGTAACTTGCCGGAGGGCAGCGACCAGTTTAACAGTCTGCAAGAAAAACTGATCGATCGCTTCGTTGAGCTGCGTGAACAGTATGGCTTCCAGTTGCTGCATCTCACCTGCTGTCGCGACACGGTGGAAGATCGCGGAACCATTCAGTATTTGCAGGACTGCGCAACGGAAGCTGAAATTGCTACTGAGTTCCTCTACATCGATGATATCGGGTTAGGTGAAAAAGGTCAGTTCACGGATTTACAGGATCAGGTAATTTCCAACCTGTTCAAACTGTATCCGTGGGAATTTATGTTGCGTGAGATGTTCTCAACCAAGCTGGAGGATGCAGGCGTACGCTGGCTGGAACCGGCGTGGAAGAGCATTATCTCCAACAAGGCACTTCTACCGCTACTGTGGGAGATGTTCCCGAATCACCCGAACCTGCTGCCCGCTTATTTTGCGGAAGATGATCATCCGCAAATGGAAAAATATGTGGTTAAACCGATCTTCTCCCGTGAAGGCGCAAACGTGTCGATCATTGAGAACGGCAAAACCATTGAAGCAGCGGAAGGTCCGTATGGCGAAGAAGGGATGATTGTTCAGCAATTCCACCCGTTACCGAAATTCGGCGACAGCTATATGCTGATTGGTAGCTGGCTGGTGAACGATCAACCCGCCGGAATTGGCATTCGTGAAGACCGTGCATTGATCACCCAGGATATGTCTCGGTTTTATCCACATATTTTTGTTGAATAAGCCACGATACCGGATGGCACTCGCCATCCGGTAATTGTTAGCCTATCTGCACCGACAGCATACTCAGGCTGCCCATTTCTATACCCTCAACCGGAATGGTAATTGGCTCCTGCCCATCCCACGCACCTAACACATACAACAACGGCAAATAATGCTCTGGCGTTGGGTTCGATAACGTGCCACCTTCATGGTCGAGGTAATTCACCAGAGGATGTTGTTCCACTGGCCCTTGCCACGTCAGATTCGCTTTCACATACTCATTAAACGACGTCGCCCACGGATACGGTGAACTATCACCGTGCCACTTCACTGTGCGCAGGTTATGCACCACGTTACCGCTGGCGACCAACATTATTCCTTCATCTCGCAGCGCTGCCAGTTTGCGCCCCATTTCGAAATGCCAGGCGGCAGGTTTGCTACTGTCGATACTCAACTGCACCATCGGGATATCAGCGTCAGGATACATCTTAATCAGCACGCCCCACGAGCCGTGGTCAAAGCCCCAGGCTTCTTTATCCAGCGTCACCGGGATCGGCGCTAACAGCTCAACCAGACGCTGTGCCAGCGCAGGCGAACCCGAAGCAGGATAATGCGTATCGTACAGCGCCTGCGGGAAGCCACCAAAGTCATGAATCGTGGGCGGCGTCTCCATCGCGGTCACTCCTGTTCCACGGGTAAACCAGTGAGCCGAAACCACCACAATCGCTTGCGGGCGTGGCAATGTCATCCCCAACTTCTGCCAGCTGCGGGTATACAAATTATCTTCCAGCACGTTCATCGGACTACCGTGACCTAAAAACAATGCTGGCATACGTGTTGAAGACATGATGATATCCTTAACTAAGGTGTCATTTTAATGGTGCTACATTACGCGCAATCCGGCAAAGATGAACGCAGATAAGCGTGAAGATCATCATCAGGAAATTTGAATGTAAGGAATGTGTAAAGCCGGGTTTTCCCCCTCGCTTTGCCAGAAATGAATCATTTATATTAATGAGAATCATTATCATAAGGAGCAATGCATGTCAGTCCCCTTGATCCTGACCATACTGGCGGGCGCCGCGACCTTCATCGGTGCGCTTCTCGGCGTGCTCGGCCAAAAGCCCTCTAACCGCGTGCTGGCCTTCTCACTGGGCTTTGCTGCCGGGATCATGCTGCTCATCTCCCTGATGGAGATGCTGCCTGCCGCGCTGGGCACAGAAGGTATGTCTCCACTGCTGGGCTACGGCATGTTTGTCTTTGGTCTGCTGGGATACTTTGCCCTCGATCGGATGCTGCCGCACGCGCATCCGCAGGATTTAATGCAAAAAAACGTGACGCCCATGCCGCGCAATATCAAGCGTACCGCCGTACTGTTAACGCTTGGCATCAGTCTGCATAACTTTCCGGAAGGGGTCGCCACCTACGTGACGGCCAGCAGCAATCTTGAGATGGGCTTTGGCATCGCGCTGGCGGTCGCCTTACACAATATTCCTGAAGGACTGGCCGTGGCTGGGCCCGTGTATGCCGCAACGGGATCGAAACGTACCGCGGTGTTCTGGGCGGGTATTTCCGGGATGGCCGAAATCCTTGGCGGCGTGCTGGCCTGGCTCATCCTCGGTAGCCTGGTCTCTCCGGTAGTGATGGCGGCGATTATGGCAGCGGTAGCCGGGATCATGGTTGCGCTTTCGGTTGATGAACTGATGCCGCTGGCGAAGGAGATCGATCCTAACAACAACCCCAGCTATGGCGTGCTGTGCGGAATGTCGGTGATGGGATTAAGTCTGGTTCTGCTGCAGACCGCAGGAATCGGGTAAAAAAACGCCGGGACATCCCGGCGTTTTTTATTATCAGCTGGCTTTGCGCTCGTGCGCCTGGCGATACTCAACCAGATCTTCAATCGTTACTACCGGCATGTTGTGCAGGCGGGCAAAGGTGATGCACTCTGGTGCACGCGCCATCGTGCCATCGTCATTAGTCAGCTCACACAGTACACCAGCCGGTTTAAAGCCTGCCAGCGTCATCAGATCAATAGTTGCTTCAGTATGACCGCCACGCGTCAGTACACCACCTGCCTGAGCGCGAAGTGGGAAAACGTGGCCAGGACGATTCAGATCTGACGGTTTTGCGCCATCGGCAATCGCTGCGCGAACGGTCGTAATACGGTCAGCGGCAGAAACACCGGTAGTCACACCTTCAGCTGCTTCAATGGTCACGGTAAAACCGGTGCCATAGGCGCTGGTGTTATTTTCTACCATCATTGGCAGATCGAGTTGTTTACGGCGATCTTCAGTAATGCACAGGCAAACAATACCGCTACCGTGGCGAATGGTCAGCGCCATCTGCTCAACAGTCATGGTTTCTGCCGGGAAGATCATATCACCTTCGTTTTCACGGTCTTCATCATCAAGCACCATTACACCGCGTCCTTCACGCAGCGCAGCCAGTGCATTTTCAACACGTTCGAAAGGCGTACCAAAAGAGGAAAGTAGCGTCTGATTCATGGTAAAAAAACCTCACTAAAATTATGGTTACCAGAATCAGGGCAGTCTTAGGAGTGGCGGCATATAGCCAAAATAACGTGAGCGGGTCCATGCCCGACAGAATCGTTACTCTCTCCCATCCGGACTCTAACCGTCGGCCCCGGAATTACACCGGATCTGCTGTCCTTTGAGTTCGCACCCAAAGCGCTCGCGGGCTTTCAACTGAGTTGATTTACCGCCGGTGGGGAATTTCGCCCCGCCCTGAGAATAAGCGGATTCACTATAACGCTAATGATTAGCGGCAGCAACGCATAGCTTCACATAATTCTGGTTTATGACTTACCCTTATCGCACTACAATGGCACTCAACACCTATCAGTACAGGGAAACTACAATGATTGACCCGAAAAAAATTGAGCAAATCGCTCGCCAGGTTCACGAATCAATGCCTAAAGGAATCAGGGAGTTCGGGGAAGATGTGGAGAAAAAAATCCGCCAAACCCTACAAGCGCAGCTGACGCGCCTCGACCTTGTAAGCCGTGAAGAGTTTGACGTGCAGACCCAGGTTCTGCTGCGCACCCGCGAGAAGCTGGCGCTGCTGGAACAGCGTCTGACCGAGCTGGAAAACCGCAATGCGCCGGAAGAAGTGAAGCCAGCACCGGCCATTCCACCGGTGGATGACCAGGAGTAAGTGCGGCCTGATGCCCTCACTTCAGCCCTCTCCCACAGGGAGAGGGTGAAAAAATAAACGGGCCAGCTGGCCCGTTTTTTTTACTGACTGTCTTTCTGGATCTTCTTGATGATGTTGGTCGTCGAGCAACCGTCTTCAAAGTTGAGCACCAACACTTCGCCACCGTTGGCCCAGACTTCTTTACTCCCGGCAATCTCTTCTGGTTTATAGTCGCCGCCTTTCACCAGCAGATCTGGCAAGATCCCGGCGATCAAGCGCTGCGGCGTGTCCTCTTCAAACGACACCACCCAGTCGACCGCTTCCAGTGCGCCCAGCACAATCATACGCTGTTCGAGCGGGTTAACGGGGCGGGAATCCCCTTTCAGCCGTTTGGTGGAGGCATCGCTGTTCACAGCGACAATCAAACGGTCACCCAGTTTACGGGCATTTGCCAGATAAGAGACGTGCCCGGCGTGCAGGATGTCAAAGACACCGTTGGTCATCACCACTTTTTCACCACGTTTACGCGCTGCCGCTACGGCCAGCTTCAGTTCCTCTTCGGTCATCACGCCAAAGCCTGTATCTGCACGTCCACGTACAGCATTTTCCAGCTCGATCGGCGAAACCGTGGAGGTTCCCAGTTTGCCGACCACCACGCCAGCCGCCGCATTGGCAAAGAAGCAGGCTTCTTCCAGCGAATTACCCGCTGCCAGCGTTGCCGCCAGGACGCCAATCACCGTGTCGCCCGCACCGGTAACGTCATACACTTCCTGCGCTTGGGTTGGCATATGCAGCGGCGCTTTACCCGGTTGCAGCAGCGACATACCCTGTTCGGAACGGGTCACTAACAGAGCCGAGAGTTCGTAATCGGCAATCAGTTTCATGCCGCGCTCAACAATCTCTTCTTCGGTCTTACATTTACCGACAACAGCTTCAAATTCCGAGAGATTCGGCGTTAACAGCGTAGCGCCGCGGTAGCGCTCAAAATCGGTACCTTTTGGATCAATCAGCACCGGAACACCCGCTTTACGCGCCAGTTGGATCATCTGCTGTACGCTTGCCAGCGCACCTTTGGCGTAGTCAGAAAGCACCAGCGCGCCAATCGAACTCAGCGCCTGATTAATCCGCTCGTGCAGCGGCTGCGGATCAACACCTTCGAAACCTTCTTCAAAATCCAGACGGATCAGCTGTTGGTTGCGGGAAAGTACCCGTAATTTGGTAATGGTCGGATGCGTCGGTACAGAAACGAAGTCGCATTTGACGTTGACGTCGGCCAGAGATTTACTCAGCGCGCGCGCTGCATCGTCAATGCCCGTCAACCCGACCAGGCGTGCATTAGCACCGAGAGAAGCGATATTCATCGCCACGTTAGCCGCGCCGCCCGGACGTTCTTCGATGGTATTCACTTTAACCACGGGCACCGGCGCTTCCGGCGAGATACGACTGGTGGGGCCGTACCAGTAACGATCCAGCATCACATCACCAACCACCATCACTCCTGCACGTTCAAACTCTGGCAGCGTTACTTTCATTCCTGTCTCCTGAGAGATTCAAAATTTGCGCGCGATAATACCATACTTCATTCTTCCACCAGCCACTTCTGCCAGCTTGCCCGCACCAGTTCACGCTCTGCGGTGAAGCAATCCTCCGACACATGGCCCGGCAATTCCTGTAATGCCAGATGATGAAGTTCATCGCGAAGCGTAGTGTAAGCACGGGTCAGCGCCATCGCTTCCTGCTCTTCCATAATGTCGTTTTGCGCCAGTAGTTCCAGAATACGCACGTTGTCTGACCAGCGCGTTAACTTCGGTTTTTCATGAGCGTAGCGCAACACCAGATATTGGGTAATAAATTCGATATCGGTAATTCCCCCTTCATCAGCTTTGATATCAAAGCGATCGCGATGTTTATTGCCGAGATGAGCGCGCATTTTCTCGCGCATTTCCCGCACTTCCGTTTGCAGAGTTTTACCTTCACGCGGCAGCGTCATAATCTCGCGACGCACTGCGTCAAAGTGCGCGGTGAGCTGCGGATCGCCGTACACTACACGCGCACGCACCAGCGCCTGATGTTCCCACGTCCAGGCCTCGTTTTTCTGATAATCGGCAAATGCTTCTGCGGATGTCACCAGCATTCCCGCCGCCCCGGACGGACGCAGTCGAGCATCCACTTCATACAAAATGCCGGAAGAGGTACGCGTACTGAACAGATGCATAATGCGTTGCGCCAGACGCAGATAAAACTGCCGCCCGTCGATTTCCCGCTCACCGTCAGTCATCGCATCCATTGGGCAATCATGGAGGAAGATAAGGTCAAGATCGGAACTGTAGCCTAACTCCCAGCCGCCCAGCTTGCCGTAGCCGACCACCGCAAAACCACGCCCTTCGCGTTCGTTCAGGTGATTCGGCTTACCGTAGCGGGCAACCATTTGAACCCACGCCTGCTGAACGACGGCATCTATCATGGCTTCCGCCAGCCAGGTTAAGTGATCGCTCACTTTCATCACCGGTAGCGTACCGGCGATATCCGCTGCGGCGATGCGTAACAGCTGCGCCTGTTTGAACTGACGCAGCGCCTCAAGCTGTTGCTCTTCGTCATCTTCCGGCACGCGCAGCAAATACTGGCGCAACTCATCGCGGTAGGCATCGGTCGCCGTCGGCTGGTAAAGGGTGTTTGGATCGAGCAATTCATCCAGCAATAATGGATAACGCGCCAGCTGGCTGGCAATCATCGGCGACGCGGCACACAGAGAAATCAAATGTTTAAGCGCCGCGGGGAATTCACTGAGCAATTCTAAATAGGTGGTGCGGGTAACAATCCCCACCAGCAAGGCGGTAATGCGCGACAGCGTAACGGCAGCGTCTTCACGCGCACAGACATCACTTAGCAGATGCGGCATCAGATGGTCGAGCACCTGACGTCCTCGCGGCCCGATGGTGCGCTTATCCAGCTCTTTGCGGAAATCGGCAATCAGCGTTAGCACCTGTTTGCGATCATCCTCGCTAAGATGCGCCAGCACTGGCGTGGTGTCATCTTCCTGCAACGCATCCTGCCACAGCTCACGCCACTGTTCCGACAGCGACTCTTCCTGAGTTTCACTTTCGTCGTCGCCAATCAATTCATTAAACACCCGGCGCACATTGGTCATATGTGCGGTCAGCGCCCCGGTCAGTTGCGGCCAGTCAGCAAAGTCCATCGCCCACGCCAGCCGCGCACGGTTAAGCTCATCAGAAGGAAGCGTCTGGGTTTGTTCGTCGTTAATGCTTTGCAGCAGGTTTTCCAGACGCCGCAGGAACAGATACGCCACTCGCAATTGTTCAGCATCGTTTTCAGAAAGCAGATGCAGCGCGGCAATGACGCTGAGCGTTGGCAGTAAAGAGCGCGACTGCAGCGACGGTTCGCGCCCACCGCGAATGAGCTGGAACACCTGAACGATAAATTCAATTTCGCGAATGCCGCCTGCGCCGAGTTTGATATTGTCGGTCAAACCACGTCGACGCACTTCACGGGCAATCATCCCTTTCATGTTGCGCAGCGACTGAATCACGCTGAAATCGATGTAACGACGGAAAACAAACGGGCGCAGCATCGCACGCAACTCGTTAGCATAGACGCCTTCGCTATCGCCCATAATCCGCGCCTTGACCATCGCGTAACGCTCCCAGTCGCGCCCCTGCTCCTGGTAATAATCTTCCAGCGCCGCAAAGCTCAGCACCAGCGGGCCACTTTCGCCAAACGGACGCAGTCGCATATCCACGCGATAGACGAAGCCATCCTGCGTTGGTTGATCCAGCACTTTAATCAGCCGCTGCCCCATGCGGGTAAAAAACTGCGCGTTATCCAGTTCCCGGCGTCCGCCCTGCGTACAACCATGTTCCGGCCAGGCAAAAATCAGATCGATATCTGAGGAGAAATTCAGTTCCCCACCGCCCAGCTTACCCATGCCTAAAATCAGCAGCGGTTGCGCTTCGCCCTGCGCATTGCACGGCGTTCCCCACTCGCGGCAGCAGGCGTCATACAGCCAGTCACGCGCCGCAACAATCAGCGTCTCCGCCAGATAGCTGAGCTGCTGCAATATGCTCTCTTCAGTAACCAGTGCCAGCGTTTGCGCCCAGGCGATGCGCACCATAATGCGCCGCCGGAATAGCCGCAGCTCGCGCATTAACCCGGCTTCGTCACTCACATTACAGAGCGCCTCCTGCAACCATGCCGCGTAATGCTGCCATTCGTCGGCCTGCGGCGGTGCGTTCTCAAGCTCCGCCAGCCAGTCCGGGTAGACGGTGATGCTTTCCTGCACAAAATCACTGAAGGCGAGCACGCTTTTCGCCTGCTCGCTTAACGATGACGCCGGTAATGACTCAGGCAGACGTTCACAAACGGTCTGCCACTGCTGCTGTAACGGTGAAGAAAGCGGCATTTTAGGGGTTCCTTGCCAGAGTTAACGTTTTCCGCTGTGCAGCCAGTACGGCTCCTGCGAAATGGCCTCGTTACGGAAATGCTCAATCTCAATATGCTGACGGGTTTCGACGGCATGCTTCAGCCCCTGCCAGTTTTCCAGCCACGCCTGCGCCAGTGGACCGTCGTAGGCACCGGAAAGGAGCAGCATGCTGTCGATATTGCGTGAAAGACGGGGAAGCTGATCGCCATACTTATCGCCGAGTGGATACGCAAAGGTACTCTTCAGTTCAGCGGCATGACGGGAAAGATGAATGTCCGCGAAACGCTTAAAGTTTTCCGCGATTTTGGCCTCGGCTTTCGCATCCAGGAAGGCGCGCCAGCCGCGCGTGACCAGAAACTCGGTCAGCGCCAGTTTTGCCGAAGCGGCTTGCGGGCTGTAGATCGCCGTTTGCGCCGAGACGTCGGAGAGCATCAGCGTTTCGGTCTGCGTCAGCAGTCAACGTAAGTGAGTGCTCGCTTTACGCGGCACAATACCACCGAACAGCATCAGCGTATGACGGACCTGGCTAATGGCTGCCAGCACCTGTTCTTTCGCCGCATCGTTGCCGCGTACCCACAGTTCTTCATGATACTGCCATTGCGCTAACGCCAGCTCGAGCGCCGCTCCAGCCCCTGTTCCACATCGGCTTTTGCCGCAACATGCAAAATGGTGGTCGGATTTGATTTCACGCGCGGATTGCCCTGCGCCAGATGATAGCACGCGCCGCTTTGCTCAGGCTGCCCCTGGCGTTATCCGGTTTGCGATACCAGTTGGTTCGCCAGTTTCAGCACCGCGCGCGTGTCGCCGCTAAGCAGTTCCAGTTCCAGCTCACAGATAGGTTCAGCAAATTCACCCGCTTTCACTTCCCCCTGGTCGAGGGCGATTTCAATTTGGCTACCATCGACCGCCACCAGCCATTTTTCGCGATAAAAATCGGTGCTGAACAGCGGCTGCACGCGGGAGGCGAGATCGGCGGGCAATTCGCCGTTCGGCCAGACTTCCGTCGGTAACTGCGCCAGGTCGAGCGTCGGTTCGCTCAACGCCACGTTATATTCCGGGCGCTGATGTAAGCCGCCTGTCACTCTTCCTGCAACTTTCATGGTCATCTCATAGCGACCGTTTTCGCCACGAATACGTAAGCCCATATCGTGCCCACGCAGCCAGTTATCCGGCGTTTCGTAGTAAATATTCAGCAACTGCACGGGGTCATGGTGCTCGCCGCCCAGCGTATTGAGATGGTCACGCAACGCCTCAACGGCACTGTGATTAACAATAAACTTTAATTCGATTTCCTGAGCCATGGCCTTTACTTATCGGTTATGTCACATAAGTGACGATGAACGGCGAACTTAATGCGATCTTTTTTGTCAGTAGATAGTATTTTGCGCCAAATTGCCATGCAACGGGCAATTTGACGGGCGTAAAAGTTTGAAGCAGTGGCAAGACCTGACACAGAGGATTCCGATTGATGTCGAATGCTTTGCGTAGCGACACTGATGCCACTACTATCGTTCCACTTTCCATGACAATAACGACAGCCTGATGCCAAAATTACGCCTGATCGGATTAACTTTACTCGCACTTAGCGCGACTGCCGTCTCACACGCTGAAGAAACGCGCTATGTTTCCGACGAACTGAATACCTGGGTCCGCAGCGGTCCGGGAGATCATTATCGCCTCGTGGGCACGGTTAACGCCGGCGAGGAAGTGACCTTATTACAAACTGACGCCAACACCAATTATGCCCAGGTGAAAGACAGCTCTGGCCGTACCGCCTGGATCCCGTTGAAACAACTTAGCACTGAGCCAAGCCTGCGCTCCCGTGTGCCAGATCTGGAAAATCAGGTCAAAACCCTGACCGATAAACTCACCAATATCGATAACACCTGGAATCAGCGCACCGCAGAAATGCAGCAAAAAGTGGCGCAGAGCGACAGCGTGATCAACGGGTTAAAAGAAGAAAATCAGAAACTGAAAAACGAGCTGATTGTCGCGCAGAAAAAGGTCGATGCCGCCAGCGTACAGCTGGATGACAAACAGCGCACCATCATCATGCAATGGTTTATGTATGGCGGTGGCGTGCTGGGGCTTGGCTTGCTGCTCGGTCTGGTACTGCCGCACCTGATCCCAAGCCGCAAACGCAAAGATCGCTGGATGAACTAAATCGCCTTCTTCGTTGCACTGTCTTATTATTAGGAATTGTGTATTTGACGAAGGGATGATGGCGTGAAGATTTATCTGGTCGGTGGTGCTGTTCGGGATGCATTGTTAGGGCTACCGGTCAAAGACAGAGATTGGGTGGTGGTCGGCAGTACGCCACAGGAGATGCTCGACGCGGGCTACCAGCAGGTAGGCCGCGATTTTCCTGTGTTTCTGCATCCGCAAACGCATGAAGAGTATGCGCTGGCACGTACCGAACGGAAATCCGGTTCCGGTTACACCGGTTTTACTTGCTATGCCGCACCGGATGTCACGCTGGAAGATGATCTTAAGCGTCGCGATCTGACCATTAATGCGCTGGCCCAGGACGATAACGGCGAGATTATCGACCCGTACAACGGTCTGGGCGATCTGCAAAATCGTCTGTTGCGCCATGTTTCCCCCGCTTTTGGCGAAGATCCGTTACGCGTATTGCGCGTGGCGCGTTTTGCTGCGCGTTATGCCCACCTCGGTTTTCGTATTGCCGATGAAACTCTGGCGTTGATGCGCGAGATGACCCATGCGGGTGAACTGGAACACCTGACGCCTGAACGGGTATGGAAAGAGACGGAAAGCGCCCTCACCACCCGCAATCCACAGGTGTTCTTCCAGGTACTGCGCGATTGCGGCGCACTGCGCGTTTTATTCCCGGAAATTGACGCACTGTTTGGCGTTCCGGCCCCTGCCAAGTGGCATCCGGAAATCGATACGGGTATTCATACCTTAATGACGCTCTCAATGGCGGCGATGCTGAGTCCGCAGGTCGATGTCCGTTTCGCAACTTTATGCCACGATCTCGGTAAAGGGCTGACGCCGCCAGAACTCTGGCCGCGTCATCATGGTCATGGCCCGGCGGGTGTTAAGTTAGTGGAACAACTATGCCAGCGTCTGCGCGTGCCAAATGAAATTCGCGATTTAGCCAGACTGGTGGCTGAGTTTCACGATCTCATCCACACCTTCCCAATGCTGAACCCAAAAACCATCGTCAAATTATTTGATTCCATCGATGCCTGGCGTAAACCGCAGCGTGTCGAGCAACTGGCGCTGACCAGCGAGGCTGACGTGCGCGGCAGAACCGGTTTTGAATCAGCGGACTACCCGCAAGGCCGCTGGTTGCGCGAAGCCTGGGAAGTGGCGCAGTCAGTGCCGACAAAAGCCGTCGTTGAAGCGGGATTTAAAGGTGTGGAGATTCGCGAGGAGCTGACCCGACGGCGGATTGCGGCGGTAGCCAGCTGGAAGGAACAACGTTGCCCAAAGCCTGAATGAGTATTGGGCATTTTGCCGGATGCGGCGTAAACGCCTTATCCGGCTACATGTCAACGACAGTTGTAGGCCTGATAAGACGCGCAAGCGTCGCATCAGGCGTTGATTGCCGGATGCGGCGTGAACGCCTTATTCGGCCTACGCAATCGTTGACAACGCCAAGCATCCGACACTATTCCTCAATTAAAAGAACACGACATACACCGCAGCCGCCACAATAAAGCGATAAATGGCGAACGGGATAAACGAAATGCGCTTAATCAATTGCAGGAAGGTTTTAATCGCTATCAGCGCCACCACAAAAGCGGTGATAAACCCAACGGCAAACATCGGGATATCGCCGCTTGTCAGGAAGCCCCAGCTTTTGTAGAGATCGAGCGCCGTTGCGCCCATCATCATCGGCACCGCCAGCAGGAACGAAAACTCGGAAGCAGCGTAACGGCTCACCCCCATCAGCATCCCACCTGAAATGGTCGCCCCGGAACGGGAGAAACCCGGCCACAGCGCCAGACACTGGAAACAGCCAATCATAAATGCCTGACGATAGGTCATATCATCAAGACCCGGCGCACGCGGCTCTTTCGGCTTCAGGCATTCGGCGGCAATCAGCAACAAACCGCCAACGACCAGCGCATACATCACATTTATCGGGTTAAACAATGACTTAATCGTGTCGTGGAACAACAGCCCCAATACCACCGCCGGAATCATCCCCAGCAAAATGTGGATCAGCGTTAAACGACCTTTGCTTTCACCTTCGTGCTGCAACGGGCGGCCAAAGTGGATGCCAATCAGGCCAAACAGACGCCGCCAGAACATCACTACTACCGCCAGAATTGATCCTAACTGGATCACAACTTCAAAGGTTTTCGCCGTGTCGCCCTCAAACCCCAACAAGTGACCGACAATAATCATATGGCCCGTGCTGGATACCGGCAGAAATTCTGTCAATCCTTCGACCACACCCAATATTGCCGCTATCAGCAGCGAGTGCATATCGCTCATCAATAAACCCCTAAATTATTAAAATGTACCGCTTGTCCGAACTACTGCGTATGACCAGGTTATAACCGTTTGGTTTAACAGCTGTAAAATTAATTATTTTCTTTCAGATTATTGCCACGCTCAATGATTACGCCAACATTCGCCGCCCGCGCCACTGCGCCTGGCTTGCTGAGTTTGATACGCACCCACGGCGAGTTGAAGCGTGCTAACAGCAGCTCCGCCACCTCTTCAGCCACGCGTTCCACCAGCGCAAAACGCGCCCCCTCGACGTGGCTGACCACCGTTTCTGCAATGTCAGCGTAACTGAGGCAATCCGCCACATCATCACTTTTCGCCGCTTTACGGTTATCCCACGCCATTTCGATATCGAACACTAACTTCTGTTCGATGGTCTGTTCCCAGTCGTAAACACCAATAGTGGTGATTACCGAAAGTTGCTCTATAAATACAATATCCATCACGTCCTGCCTGCTTTTTGGCTAACCGGATACCACTTCCGGCGAAATGTGCGTATTATCCACAGATTCATCGTTGAACACGAATTTTCAAAACGGAACAGCTTATGAGTGCAATCGCGCCTGGAATGATCCTCATCGCGTACCTCTGCGGCTCCATTTCCAGTGCCATTCTGGTTTGCCGCTTGTGTGGGCTGCCCGATCCGCGAACCAGCGGCTCCGGCAATCCAGGCGCAACCAATGTGTTACGTATCGGTGGCAAGGGAGCAGCCGTAGCAGTACTGATTTTCGACGTTCTGAAAGGAATGTTGCCCGTCTGGGGCGCGTATGAATTAGGTGTCAGCCCCTTCTGGCTAGGCTTAATTGCCATCGCCGCCTGTCTTGGACACATCTGGCCCGTTTTCTTCGGATTTAAAGGAGGAAAAGGCGTTGCTACCGCTTTTGGTGCCATCGCACCCATTGGCTGGGATCTCACCGGAGTAATGGCGGGAACCTGGTTACTGACCGTGCTATTGAGCGGATACTCGTCGCTGGGAGCGATTGTCAGTGCACTGATTGCTCCGTTTTATGTCTGGTGGTTTAAGCCACAATTCACCTTCCCGGTTTCGATGCTCTCTTGCCTGATCCTGCTGCGTCATCATGACAACATCCAACGTCTGTGGCGTCGTCAGGAGACAAAAATCTGGACGAAATTCAAAAGGAAGAAAAAAGACGCCCCGTAAGGTTAGTTATGCCTTATAGCCAAATGTGATTTTGGTCACCTTCTGCCTGTGGTAACTGTTAATGACACAACACAACCACACAAGAAGAAAATGGCAGAAATCACAGAAACAACTCCCCTTTCAACGGCAGGAAAACACACCGATGGCGACATCCAGTGGGTGCGCAGCGCCTCGGATGTATCACGCCTCGTTAATGACGGTTCTCAGGGTCGGGCCAACGCCCGTATCGTGGTTGGGATCGCGCTGGGCGGGATTTTCCTTGATGCCTACGATCTGGGCGCGCTGGCCTTCGGCATTAAAGACATCACCCGCGAATTTAACCTGACGCCCGCCGGTACCGGCATGGTGGCGTCGGCGATTACCTTTGGTGCCATTGTCGGGGCGCTGCTCGGCGGTTATCTCACGGATAAAATCGGGCGCTATCGCGTCTTTATGGCTGATATGGTGTTCTTCGTCGTAGCGGCTATCGCCTGTGCGCTGGCCCCGAACGAATATGTGCTGGCGGGTGCCCGCTTCGTCATGGGGCTTGGCGTCGGGATCGATCTTCCCGTGGCGATGGCGTTTTTAAGCGAGTTCGCCAGGCTGAAAGGGCCAGGAAATAAGGCTTCCAGCGTTGCGATGTGGTGCCCCACCTGGTATGCCGCCATCAGCATCTCCTACCTGCTGGTGCTTTTCTTCTACGCCGTGCTGCCGGAAAGCCACAGCGACTGGCTGTGGCGTTTGATTCTCGGATTTGGCGCAGTGCCCGCGCTGGTAATTATTGCCATCCGCAGCCGCTATATGAGCGAATCTCCGGTCTGGGCGGCGAATCAGGGCAACCTGAAAGATGCGGCGTCCATTTTACGCCACTCGTACAACATTAATGCCCACGTGCCACAGGATGCGCTGAGCCAGCCAGCCCCCGTCGTGAATAAAGCGAAATGGTCAAATTATCTGAACCTGTTCCGGGGCATCTACTTACGCCGCACAACGCTCGCCACGCTGCTATCTGTCGTCTCTTCCTTCGCCTATAACGCCGTGGCGTTTGGCCTGCCGGTGATCATCTCCAGCTTCTTTGTCCAGTCGATGCTGACCACCATCCTGATTTCTCTGGCGCTTAACCTGCTGTTTGCCTTCGTCGGCGGACTGCTGGCGGTACGCTTCGTGCCGCGCTTCGGCGCCTGGCGGATGTCGCTTGCGGGTTACGCCTGCCAGCTGGTCGCGCTGCTGGGCCTGGGGCTGATTGGTCGCCCGGAAGGCGCCACCGAAGGGGTGCTTGCCGTGGCGATGCTGGCGCTGTTCCTGTTCGGTCAGGGCTTCGGCCCGGGCGCGCATACCATGACGTTTGCCTCGCTGAGCTACCCCACCTCGCTGCGCGGCGTGGGAGTGGGTCTCAACCAGACGCTGATGCGCAGCAGCTCCACGCTGTCGCTATTCCTGTTCCCGCTGCTGGTCGCGTCTCTCGACACCGCCGTGTTCTGGGTGATTGCGCTGGCGCCGTTTATCGGCCTGGCCTCGCTGCTGGCAATCCGCTGGGAGCCGTCGGGGTATGATGTGGATGCGGAGGACTATCGGTAATCCCGCAAACCCCGTCATTAATAATGTCATCGCCTTTCTTGCCGGGTGGCGCTGCGCTTACCCGGCCTACATTACAGACCATCCATAAGCGACTCATATGACAGCCTTCATTTCTGCCAGGGCATACTGAAACGACCCGATGATGAGCAGATGGATGCAGCATGTTAGCAGCTCAGGTCACTGATAATTCGTACAAAGGCTGGCAGGCGTCGCTTGCCCTGCAGTTTTGTCACACCCCTGAGAAAACCCTCCTGCACTCTGCTCATCACCTCGGGCCGCTTACCGTTCAGCGTCCATTTTATCCCGAAGGGGAAACCTGCCACCTTTACCTGCTGCACCCGCCGGGCGGGGTTGTGGGCGGGGATTCGCTGGATATCTCCGTGCGTCTGAACGCCAAAAGCCATGCGCTTATCACCATGCCCGGCGCCAGCAAGTTCTATCGCAGCAGCGGCCCGCAGGCTCGCCTGAATCAGCACTTTTATCTCGATGATGAATCCACGCTGGAGTGGCTGCCGCAGGACACTATTATCTTCCCCGGTGCGAACGTCGCGCTGCGTTCTGTCTTCCACCTGAAGGCCTCCAGCACGCTGCTGGCGTGGGAGCTGTACTGCCTGGGACGACCGGTAATCAATGAGACCTTCAGCCACGGCACGCTGGAAAGCCGCCTTGAGGTCTGGGTTGAGAACGAGCCGCGCCTGATTGAACGTCAGCACCTCGCCGACGGCGATCTCACGCCCGTCGCCGGGCATCCGTGGATCGGCACGCTGTTGTTCTACCCGGCCAGAGAAGAACATCTCGACGCGGCGCGTGCGCTGCTCGCTCCGCGGGATGCTTTTGCGGGCGCCACGCTCGCGGACGATCTCATGTCGGTGCGTTTTCTCTCCCACGATAACCTGATTTGTCAGCGGGTGATGCGCGACGTCTGGCAGTCGCTTCGCCCGCTTCTCACCACCAAAACCGCCTGTTCGCCGCGTATCTGGCAGACATAAGAGAAACGTTATGGAACTGACCCCCAGAGAAAAAGACAAGCTGTTGCTGTTCACCGCCGCGCTGGTTGCCGAACGCCGCCTTGCGCGCGGGGTAAAGCTCAATTACCCGGAATCGGTCGCGCTGATCAGCGCCTTCATCATGGAAGGCGCGCGCGATGGCGAAACCGTCGCCTCGCTGATGGAGGCGGGCCGCCACGTCCTGACGCGCGACCAGGTGATGGAGGGCGTGCCGGAGATGATCCCGGATATCCAGGTGGAAGCCACCTTCCCGGACGGGTCCAAGCTCGTCACCGTCCACAACCCGATCGTCTAAAGAGCGCGTAATGATCCCAGGCGAATACCGGATCCAGCCCGGAAATATTGCCCTCAACGTCGGGCGCGAAACCCAAACCGTGATTGTCGAAAATCACGGCGACAGGCCGATCCAGGTCGGATCGCACTATCACTTTTACGAGGTCAACCCGGCGCTGAAGTTTGACCGTGAGTTGACCCGAGGCTACCGGCTGAACATCCCGGCAGGCACCGCCGTGCGCTTCGAGCCCGGCCAGAAGCGGGAAGTGACGCTGGTTCAGGTCACGGGTGCGCAGCGCATCGTCGGCTTTCGCGGCGAGGTAATGGGCGAGGTGAAGCATGGCTGACATTTCACGCCGGGCGTATGCCGATATGTTCGGCCCCACCACCGGGGATAAAGTTCGGCTGGCCGACAGCGAGCTGTGGATTGAAGTGGAAAACGATCTCACGATCTATGGCGAAGAGGTCAAATTCGGCGGCGGGAAGGTGATCCGCGACGGCATGGGTCAGGGGCAGATGACCGCAGACGACTGCGTGGATCTGGTGCTGACCAACGCGCTGATCGTCGATCACTGGGGGATCGTGAAAGCCGATATCGGCGTCAAGAACGGGCGGATCTTCGCCGTCGGCAAAGCCGGGAATCCGGACATTCAGCCCGGCGTGACGATCCCGATTGGCGCCGCGACGGAAGTGATTGCCGCCGAGGGGAAGATCGTCACCGCCGGTGGGATCGACACCCACATCCACTGGATCTGCCCGCAGCAGGCGGAAGAGGCGCTGGTCTCCGGCGTCACCACCATGATCGGCGGCGGCACCGGACCGGCGGCGGGCACCAACGCCACCACCTGCACCCCGGGGCCCTGGTATATCGCCCGCATGCTGCAGGCTGCCGATACGCTGCCGGTGAATATCGGCCTGCTCGGCAAAGGTAACGGCTCCAACCCGGACGCCCTGCGCGAGCAGATTGCCGCGGGCGCCATCGGGCTTAAAATCCACGAAGACTGGGGCGCGACGCCTGCGGCGATCAACTGCTCGCTGGAGGTGGCCGAAGAGATGGATATCCAGGTGGCGCTGCACAGCGACACGCTGAACGAGTCAGGGTTTGTCGAAGATACGCTAGCCGCCATTGGCGGGCGCACCATCCACACCTTCCACACCGAAGGGGCGGGCGGCGGCCACGCACCGGATATCATCACCGCCTGCGCGCACCCGAATATTCTGCCCTCCTCCACCAACCCGACGCTGCCCTACACGGTCAATACCATCGACGAGCATCTCGACATGCTGATGGTTTGCCACCATCTCGATCCGGATATCGCCGAGGACGTAGCGTTTGCCGAATCCCGCATTCGCCGGGAAACCATCGCCGCGGAGGACGTGCTGCACGACATCGGCGCGTTCTCGCTCACGTCGTCAGACTCGCAGGCCATGGGCCGCGTCGGGGAAGTGATTATCCGCACCTGGCAGGTGGCACACCGCATGAAGGTCCAGCGCGGCGCGCTGCCGGAAGAAACCGGCGAGAACGACAATTTTCGCGTGAAGCGCTACGTCGCCAAATACACCATTAACCCGGCGCTCACCCACGGCATCGCCCATGAAGTGGGTTCGATTGAGGCGGGCAAGCTGGCAGATCTGGTGGTCTGGTCCCCGGCGTTCTTCGGCGTAAAACCCGCCACCATAGTCAAGGGCGGGATGATCGCCTGCGCGCCGATGGGTGACATCAACGCTTCAATCCCCACGCCGCAGCCGGTCCATTACCGCCCGATGTTTGGATCGCTGGGTGCCGCGCGCCACGCCACCCGACTGACGTTTATCTCTCAGGCCGCCAGTGCGAACGGCATCCCGCAGCAGCTCAACCTACAGAGCGCTACCGCGGTAGTGAAAGGCTGCCGGACGGTGAAAAAGGCCGACATGATCCATAACGGCCTGCAGCCGAATATCACCGTCGACTCACAAACCTACGAGGTGCGCGTTGACGGTGAACTGATAACCAGCGAACCGGCTGACGTTCTGCCGATGGCGCAACGCTATTTCCTGTTTTGAGGAGTGATAATGATCTATTTAACCCAACGCCTGGACCATGCGCACCCGATTACCGCCAGCGTCACGCTGCCGATTGACGTACGGGTCAAAAGCCGCGCCCGCGTATCGCTGAACGACGGCCGCGAAGCCGGGCTGATGCTGCCGCGCGGCCTGCTGCTGCGCGGGGGCGACCTGCTGACTACCGACGACGGTAGTGAAGTGATCGAAGTGATCGCCGCTCCGGAGTCCGTCTCCGTGGTGCGCTGCGCCGATCCGTTCCTGCTCGCCCGCGCCTGCTACCACCTGGGCAACCGCCACGTGCCGCTGCAGATCATGCCCGGCGAACTGCGCTATCACCACGATCACGTTCTCGACGACATGCTGCGCCAGTTCGGGCTGGAGGTGACCTACGCCAGCCTGCCGTTTGAACCGGAAGCGGGCGCGTATGCCAGCGATGCCCACGGCCATAGCCATTCTCACGCTCATTCACATTAAGGATTAATCATGCGCAAGTTACTCCCTCTGTTACTGCTGGCTTTTTCCGTTCCCGCGCTCGCGCATCCCGGCCACGGCACCGACAGCTTTCAGGCCGGATTTCTCCACCCGCTGACCGGGCTCGATCACCTGCTGATGCTCACCGGTGCGGGCGTGCTCTCGGCGCTGAGCGGTCGCAAACTCCTGCTGCCGTTTGCGACCCTCGGGATGATGCTTGTCGGCGCCATTGCGGGCAGCCTGCTCGGCGGCTTCAGCGGCATGGAGATGCTGATTATCGCCTCGCTGGCGGTCAGCGGCGTGATGATGTTTAAAACCGAAAATCGTCTGCTGCTGGCGGTGCCTGCTCTGGCGATGTTCCACGGCTGGGCGCACGGCGTGGAGATGTCCGGCCACAGCTTCTGGCTCTTCACCAGCGGGTTTATGCTGGCCAGCGCCACGGTGCTGTGCGCCAGCTTTGCCGCAGGATTGCTGCTGCGCCGTCACGACGGCCTGCGTAAAACCTTCGGCGGCGGGCTGATCGTCTCCGCCCTGCTGGCGCTGATGAGCTAATGGACCACGCCCGCCAGTGGCTGCGCCTGATGCAGCTCTCAAGCAGCAGCCTGCCGGTCGGGTCGTTTACCTGGTCGCAGGGGCTGGAGTGGGCCGTGGAGGCGGGATGGGTCACGGACGCCGGAGGCTTTAAACGCTGGCAGATCCAGCAGATGGAACAGAGTTTTTTCTGCGTCGATCTGCCGCTGTTTCATCGCCTCTGCCGGGCCTGCGATCGGAACGATCTGGCGACGGCCAAACGCTGGACGGCATACCTGCTCGCCTGCCGGGAAACGCGCGAGCTGCGCGAAGAAGAACGCAACCGCGGGGCGGCGTTTACGCGCCTGATTAAAAGCTGGGAGCCGGACTGCCCGGCAGAATGGCTGGCGCTGTGCAGGCAAAGCCAGCTCTGCGGCATGGCGTGGCTCTGCGTGCGCTGGGGCATTGACGTGCGCGAGCTGGCGCTGAGTCTGGGCTACAGCTGGATTGAGAGCGCGGTCATGGCAGGCGTCAAGCTGGTGCCGTTTGGGCAGCAGGCCGCGCAGCAGCTGATTATCGAACTGAGCGACCATTTTGCCGCCGGACTTGAACAGGCATTTTTACGGAGCGACGACGCGCTGGGGGCAGCTACGCCGCTGTCCGCCATCGCCTCCGCGCGCCACGAAACTCAATATTCACGACTATTCCGTTCCTGAGGAGTCAACATGGCTGATTACAAACATCCCCTGCGCGTGGGCGTGGGTGGCCCGGTAGGATCGGGCAAAACCGCGCTGCTGGAAGCGCTTTGCAAGGCGATGCGCGACACGTACCACCTGGCGGTGGTAACCAACGATATCTACACCAAAGAGGATCAGCGCATCCTGACCGAAGCGGGCGCCCTGGCGCCGGAGCGCATCGTGGGCGTGGAGACCGGCGGCTGCCCGCATACTGCCATCCGCGAAGATGCCTCAATGAACCTGGCGGCGGTGGAAGCGTTAAGCGAGAAGTTCGGCAATCTGGATCTGATCTTCGTGGAAAGCGGCGGGGACAACCTGAGCGCGACGTTTAGCCCGGAGCTGGCGGATCTGACCATCTACGTGATCGACGTGGCCGAAGGGGAAAAAATTCCGCGCAAGGGCGGGCCGGGGATCACCAAATCCGATTTTCTGGTGATCAACAAAACCGATCTCGCACCGTACGTCGGTGCGTCGCTGGAAGTGATGGAGCGCGACACCAACCGCATGCGCGGCGAGCGCCCATGGACCTTTACCAACCTGAAGGCGGGTGACGGTCTGGGGACAATTATTGCTTTTCTGGAAGAGAAAGGGATGCTGCGGGTGTAGTGCGGTTTGTTGCCGTGTGGCGGCTTCGCCTGACTCGGCCTACGGTTTTGTAGGCCCGGTAAGCGCAGCGCCACCGGGCAAAAAACTCACGCCTCCGGCAGTTCCGCCAGCGGCCAGCGCGGACGCACGCTAACGCCGAGATCCGCCGTCGCGCCTGCTTTAAACCGCACCATTCCGGCATAGGCGATCATCGCGCCGTTATCAGTACAAAATTCCGGACGCGCGTAGAACACTTCGCCGCGGCGTTTTTTCATCATTTCAGCCAGCTTCGCCCGTAACGTACGGTTAGCACTCACGCCGCCCGCCATGACCAGTCGCTTAAAGCCCGTCTGATCCAGCGCCCGCTTGCACTTAATCATCAGCGTATCGACCACCGCATCTTCAAAGGCGCGGGCGATATCAGCACGCGTCTGGTCGTCGGTGCCGTTGTCACGAATGGTATTTGCCGCGAAGGTTTTCAGGCCGGAGAAGCTGAAATCCAGCCCCGGACGGTCGGTCATCGGACGCGGGAAGACAAAGCGCCCGGCAGTACCCTGAGCCGCCATTTTCGACAGTAACGGCCCGCCAGGATAATCCAGCCCCAGCAGCTTCGCGGTTTTATCAAACGCTTCCCCGGCGGCATCATCGATAGACTCGCCGAGCAGCTCGTACTGACCAATGCCAGTCACGCTGATTAACTGCGTATGACCGCCGGAAACAAGCAGCGCAACAAACGGAAATTCCGGCGGGTTATCTTCCAGCATCGGCGCTAACAGATGCCCTTCCATATGGTGTACAGGGATCGCCGGAACGTCCCAGGCAAACGCCAGAGAACGCCCCACGGTCGCGCCAACCAGTAGCGCGCCGACTAATCCAGGGCCTGCGGTATAGGCCACAGCATCAATGTCTTTTGCCGTTAAACCAGACTCCTTTAGCGCCGCCTGGATCAACGGTACGGTTTTACGCACATGATCGCGGGAGGCCAGTTCAGGCACGACGCCGCCGTAGTCAGCGTGCAATTTCACCTGACTATACAATTGGTTGGCTAACAAACCTTTTTCATCGTCGTAAATGGCGATGCCGGTTTCATCGCAGGAAGTTTCAATACCCAGTACACGCATGACTTGTTTTACCTCGCTTTATTACCGCGCAGTGTAGGACCAATGCGGGTTGATGTAAAACTTTGTTCGCCCCTGGAGAAAGCCTCGTGTATACTCCTCACCCTTATAAAAGTCCCTTTCAAAAAAGGCCGCGGTGCTTTACAAAGCAGCAGCAATTGCAGTAAAATTCCGCACCATTTTGAAATAAGCTGGCGTTGATGCCAGCGGCAAACCGAATTAATCAAAGGTGAGAGGCACATGCCGGTAATTAAAGTACGTGAAAACGAGCCGTTCGACGTAGCTCTGCGTCGCTTCAAGCGTTCCTGCGAAAAAGCAGGTGTTCTGGCGGAAGTTCGTCGTCGTGAGTTCTATGAAAAACCGACTACCGAACGTAAGCGCGCTAAAGCTTCTGCAGTGAAACGTCACGCGAAGAAACTGGCTCGCGAAAACGCACGCCGCACTCGTCTGTACTAATTCCCCGAGAGCGTTGCTCTCCGATCAGACCGAGTTGTAGTTGTAAGGCCGTGCTTCCGAAAGGAATGCGCGGCTTATTTTCGTTTATGAATTGCTAAAAATCGGGGCCTATGGCTGGACGAATCCCACGCGTATTCATTAATGATCTGCTGGCACGCACTGACATCGTCGATCTGATCGATGCCCGTGTGAAGCTGAAAAAGCAGGGCAAGAATTTCCACGCGTGTTGTCCATTCCACAACGAGAAAACCCCGTCCTTCACCGTTAACGGTGAGAAACAGTTTTACCACTGCTTTGGATGTGGCGCGCACGGCAACGCGATCGACTTCCTGATGAACTACGACAAGCTCGAGTTCGTCGAAACGGTCGAAGAGCTGGCAGCAATGCACAATCTTGAAGTGCCATTTGAAGCAGGCAGCGGCCCCAGCCAGATCGAGCGCCATCAGAGGCAAACGCTTTATCAGTTGATGGACGGTCTGAATACGTTTTACCAACAATCTTTACAACAACCTGTTGCCACGTCTGCGCGCCAGTATCTGGAAAAACGCGGATTAAGCCACGAGGTTATCGCTCGCTTTGCGATTGGTTTTGCGCCCCCCGGCTGGGACAACGTCCTGAAGCGGTTTGGCGGCAATCCAGAAAATCGCCAGTCATTGATTGATGCGGGGATGTTGGTCACTAACGATCAGGGACGCAGTTACGATCGTTTCCGCGAGCGGGTGATGTTCCCCATTCGCGATAAACGCGGTCGGGTGATTGGTTTTGGCGGGCGCGTGCTGGGCAACGATACCCCCAAATACCTGAACTCGCCGGAAACAGACATTTTCCATAAAGGCCGCCAGCTTTACGGTCTTTATGAAGCGCAGCAGGATAACGCTGAACCCAATCGTCTGCTTGTGGTCGAAGGCTATATGGACGTGGTGGCGCTGGCGCAATACGGCATTAATTACGCCGTTGCGTCGTTAGGTACGTCAACCACCGTCGATCACATACAACTGTTGTTCCGCGCGACCAACAATGTCATTTGCTGTTATGACGGCGACCGTGCAGGCCGCGATGCCGCCTGGCGAGCGCTGGAAACGGCGCTGCCTTACATGACAGACGGCCGTCAGCTACGCTTTATGTTTTTGCCTGATGGCGAAGACCCTGACACGCTAGTACGAAAAGAAGGTAAAGAAGCGTTTGAAGCGCGGATGGAGCAGGCGATGCCACTCTCCGCATTTCTGTTTAACAGTCTGATGCCGCAAGTTGATCTGAGTACCCCTGACGGGCGCGCACGTTTGAGTACGCTGGCACTACCATTGATATCGCAAGTGCCGGGCGAAACGCTGCGAATATATCTTCGTCAGGAATTAGGCAACAAATTAGGCATACTTGATGACAGCCAGCTTGAACGATTAATGCCAAAAGCGGCAGAGAGCGGCGTTTCTCGCCCTGTTCCGCAGCTAAAACGCACGACCATGCGTATACTTATAGGGTTGCTGGTGCAAAATCCAGAATTAGCGACGTTGGTCCCGCCGCTTGAGAATCTGGATGAAAATAAGCTCCCTGGACTTGGCTTATTCAGAGAACTGGTCAACACTTGTCTCTCCCAGCCAGGTCTGACCACCGGGCAACTTTTAGAGCACTATCGTGGTACAAATAATGCTGCCACCCTTGAAAAACTGTCGATGTGGGACGATATAGCAGATAAGAATATTGCTGAGCAAACCTTCACCGACTCACTCAACCATATGTTTGATTCGCTGCTTGAACTGCGCCAGGAAGAGTTAATCGCTCGTGAGCGCACGCATGGTTTAAGCAACGAAGAACGCCTGGAGCTCTGGACATTAAACCAGGAGCTGGCGAAAAAGTGATTTAACGGCTTAAGTGCCGAAGAGCGATCGGGAAGCCCCCGACAGCCGCACTGAGAGGCAGCGGCAAATATATAAGTACGCCCTCGTAATTATCGTTGGCGGTAAACAACCGTTGGATTTCAGCGTTAACGGCTGAAGGACATCGGGTCAATCGCCCAACACCAACCTCATGAAATAAGTGTGGATACCGTCTTATGGAGCAAAACCCGCAGTCACAGCTGAAACTTCTTGTCACCCGTGGTAAGGAGCAAGGCTATCTGACCTATGCCGAGGTCAATGACCATCTGCCGGAAGATATCGTCGATTCAGATCAGATCGAAGACATCATCCAAATGATCAACGACATGGGCATTCAGGTGATGGAAGAAGCACCGGATGCCGATGATCTGATGCTGGCTGAAAACACCGCGGACGAAGATGCTGCCGAAGCCGCCGCGCAGGTGCTTTCCAGCGTGGAATCTGAAATCGGGCGCACGACTGACCCGGTACGCATGTACATGCGTGAAATGGGCACCGTTGAACTGTTGACCCGCGAAGGCGAAATTGACATCGCTAAGCGTATTGAAGACGGGATCAACCAGGTTCAATGCTCCGTTGCTGAATATCCGGAAGCGATCACCTATCTGCTGGAACAGTACGATCGTGTTGAAGCAGAAGAAGCGCGTCTGTCCGATCTGATCACCGGCTTTGTTGACCCGAACGCAGAAGAAGATCTGGCACCTACCGCCACTCACGTCGGTTCTGAGCTTTCCCAGGAAGATCTGGACGATGACGAAGATGAAGACGAAGAAGATGGCGATGACGACAGCGCCGATGATGACAACAGCATCGACCCGGAACTGGCTCGCGAAAAATTTGCGGAACTACGCGCTCAGTACGTTGTAACGCGTGACACCATCAAAGCGAAAGGTCGCAGTCACGCTACCGCTCAGGAAGAGATCCTGAAACTGTCTGAAGTATTCAAACAGTTCCGCCTGGTGCCGAAGCAGTTTGACTACCTGGTCAACAGCATGCGCGTCATGATGGACCGCGTTCGTACGCAAGAACGTCTGATCATGAAGCTCTGCGTTGAGCAGTGCAAAATGCCGAAGAAAAACTTCATTACCCTGTTTACCGGCAACGAAACCAGCGATACCTGGTTCAACGCGGCAATTGCGATGAACAAGCCGTGGTCGGAAAAACTGCACGATGTCTCTGAAGAAGTGCATCGCGCCCTGCAAAAACTGCAGCAGATTGAAGAAGAAACCGGCCTGACCATCGAGCAGGTTAAAGATATCAACCGTCGTATGTCCATCGGTGAAGCGAAAGCCCGCCGTGCGAAGAAAGAGATGGTTGAAGCGAACTTACGTCTGGTTATTTCTATCGCTAAGAAATACACCAACCGTGGCTTGCAGTTCCTTGACCTGATTCAGGAAGGCAACATCGGTCTGATGAAAGCGGTTGATAAATTCGAATACCGCCGTGGTTACAAGTTCTCCACCTACGCAACCTGGTGGATCCGTCAGGCGATCACCCGCTCTATCGCGGATCAGGCGCGCACCATCCGTATTCCGGTGCATATGATTGAGACCATCAACAAGCTCAACCGTATTTCTCGCCAGATGCTGCAAGAGATGGGCCGTGAACCGACGCCGGAAGAACTGGCTGAACGTATGCTGATGCCGGAAGACAAGATCCGCAAAGTGCTGAAGATCGCCAAAGAGCCAATCTCCATGGAAACGCCGATCGGTGATGATGAAGATTCGCATCTGGGGGATTTCATCGAGGATACCACCCTCGAGCTGCCGCTGGATTCTGCGACCACCGAAAGCCTGCGTGCGGCAACGCACGACGTGCTGGCTGGCCTGACCGCGCGTGAAGCAAAAGTTCTGCGTATGCGTTTCGGTATCGATATGAACACCGACCACACGCTGGAAGAAGTGGGTAAACAGTTCGACGTTACCCGCGAACGTATCCGTCAGATCGAAGCGAAGGCGCTGCGCAAACTGCGTCACCCGAGCCGTTCTGAAGTGCTGCGTAGCTTCCTGGACGATTAATCTGTCCTGACAGTGAAAAAGCTCCCTATCGGGAGCTTTTTTTTTGTTTATTCCCTCTCCCTGTGGGCTGTGGGATCCCCACAAAATAATGGCTGCGCGGACGTCCCCCTCTCCCTTGAGGGAGAGGGCTGGGGTGAGGGGGAACATACGGCTCAGGTGGTCATTCCGTTCACTTTATGTTTCTTGCTACTCTGTAACGACATGGCCTGTGAACGTGCCAGGGTGAAGGCATCAGCCCGCAGAGGCCCCTAAAGCCCCCGCACCATCAGCGCCTCATCCAGCTCCCGGTACGCCTCTACCAGCTTGTCCAGCGTCGCCCTGTTGAGCCCGCTTGGGTTCGGCAACACCCACACCTGCGTAACGCCAATCATGATGCTCTGCTTACCCCACTTAGCCCCGCGCTGGCTAAACGCCTGCTCGTAGGCCTGCTTGCCGAGGATCGCCAGCGCGGCCGGCTGGTAGTCTTCAATCTTCTTGACCAGCTCCCGCCCGCCGCTGCGCAGTTCATGCAGGTTGACCTCGCTTGCCTGCACCGTTGGCCGCTCGACCAGCATGGTTATGCCGCAGCGCGTGTCCAGCAGGTGCTGCTCCTCTTCGGGCTTGAGCAACCTGTCGGTAAACCCGGCCTGATAGATGACCTTCCAGAAGCGATTCCCCGGATGGGCGAAGTGAAAACCGGTGTGCGCCGAGGACTTACCCGGGTTGATTCCGCAGAACACCACCCGCAGGCCAGGGGCCAGAATATCGTTGATCATCTTTACTCCCGCTGATACATCGTTATGGAAGTATAAAGGATTGATTATGCGTTGTTTATAAAAACAGCAGGCGCGCGGTAATGGCTGGATTGCGACACGGAGTTACTTTATAATCCGCTACCATGGCCCCTTAGCTCAGTGGTTAGAGCAGGCGACTCATAATCGCTTGGTCGCTGGTTCAAGTCCAGCAGGGGCCACCAGATAAAACAAGGGGTTACGATAAAAATCGTAACCCCTTCGTGTTTTCTAGGCTACCTATAGGCTACTTCTGTGTTGATATCAAAGTGATTTATCACTATAAAAATCAACTAATTTGCACTCATGAATCAGCCCTGAATCGTCAGCCCGTGATTAATTGCGCAATTTTTAATCACTACTATTCCATTTAATTTCATCAATCAGGCAACCGGCCTCGTATCTTTCCACCATATAGGCTTCATTCCACGACTCATAAACCGCCAGGCGATTAAATTCCGGCTCATTCTTCGCCAGCGTCCTGCCGCCTCCTTTCAGGAAGTACAGGGAAAGATTCCGCAGGGACGTTACCAGTACCGCGTTGTCCGGGAAATGCGGCACAGGAACGGCGGGAAGCCCGCCCAGCGTCGGGTTGTTCAGCAGGATCTGATTGACCAGCATTTCCTTGTTTGGCTGATTGGGTGCCACGGCATTCACAAGCGGATACTCCTTGTTGAAAAGGGTATTCATGCTGCATACCGATACCAGATCCATACGGTATTGCTGAGTAATGGCCGACTGCCAGCCATCCAGTACAAGGGCGTCAACGGTGCCGTAATCGCCGTGCGAGATGATCCGCCCGTCTTCATTGCGTCCTGCAACTGAAAGCCCGCTGATAACCCTCTCCGGCGCTTCCTGACGGTACTTCTCCAGCCAGCCCACGCCGCAATCCTGACGCTTCGGATATTTTTCAGGGCTGGACAGATAGGCGTAGTGCGTACCGTTAAAACCGATTAACAGGCGATCGAGGTTGCGCTGTTGATCAACTGCCGCCTTAGCCAGTTCCGGGTAATTTTCAAGATGCGCCCACGCATCCAGTTCGTCATATGAAATACAGGTGTCAAAGTTGACCTTCTGGCACTGGTAGCGGTGGGGTTTCAGTGCAGCCCCGGCCTGTGGATTCCGTCGCGTACTGCCATTGCTGACATAGGCCAGCGATCCGCCTGACCCCACCATAACGCTTTCCCCTTCGGCGTCTTTAACGGGGGTGACGTTAATCCGGGTCAAAAATTCCGCGCTGTAGTTCGCCGCCAGCGCCCCGGACTGCACCGGGGACGGGTTGGTATTACTGTGATTGATTGACACAAAGCCTGACGTAAGATCGATTGAACCGCTTTCTTCGTTAGTCAGGGCTTCAATAACGCGCGTGACAACCGTGTCCATTGCGCGGGGCCTCTCGCCGGCCAGCATGACCGGCTGCGGCAGAGCTTCATTATCACCAGAAGGCCCGGGCAGGAAAATATCAGGATCTGAAGAATTCCCCCCCTCGCCCGCAGAAAACCGCTGCCCTGAGTGCCCGCCGTCATGCAGTCCGTGAAGTTCGGCTTCCAGCTTCTTATTTTCCTGCTCCATCAGAATTTTGTCCTTCGGTGAGGCACCGCTCGCAAACTGCCTGTTACGCTGAATGAGCGCCCGAATACGTGCTGCAAAGTCCATAACATTATCCTCTCAGTTATCAGCCCATGCCCTTGCACGGCTCACGGCCATCGGCAAGCGCACGCATTTTCTCCGGGTCATTACGTGCCATCGCCATCTGTGCGCCAGACGGAGAGCGGCGCATGACGTTACGCATGTTTTCCGGGAATGAACCCGGCCAGAGATGAAGCGCATTTTCGCTGTCGTCGGCCGCCGCAGCCAGATAGTCACGGGCAGGAGTGAGGTTATTCTCACGGCTGATATCCCTGACCAGCGAGCCAAGCAGGTTATCGAAGTCATGGGCGGGGAGCGGGGAAAGCGCAAACAGGCCGCGTACTATCACCAGCGAATCGCGCAGGTTATTCAGCAGGGCTTCACACTCCGGCTGAATGAGCGCGGTACTCAGTTCACGCCAGGCAAAATCATAGCGTCTGGCCTTATCAGCCGCGTCATAACGCAGCTTAATCACTTCCACGCAAGCTGTATCAATCAGCGGGGAGATGCGCTCCAGCTTCTCTTTTGCAAGGCTGGCAAGCAGCGTGGCTTTGTCTGAGTCTTCACTTTCAACGCCACCGGACGCCAGCAGACTCTGCTCCCATCCGTCAGACTGCCTGCCCACTTCTTCTATCAGCTTTTGACGGGTATCCAGCAGGTTTTGCACGGTGGCCTGTTTCGCTTGCAGCAGGCCGTATGCCTCGTCAAATTCGAGGCGCACTGTCGCGGCGTTCTCTGCCAGTCGGGTAAGTTCGGGTGTCATTTTCATAGTCCTGATTCCTGATGTAATACAGTTACCACGGCACGCACTCTGCCTGCCGGTATGGCCTTTATGGTTCACCAGAATCAGAAGGGATGTCGCGGCGCTTTTGTTGTCAGCAGCAGGCCAGACCCGAAACTGTATAACAGGGCAAAATAATCACCGGATAATGCCGGTCACAGAGCACTGACAAAGGCAGGAAAACCATGTACAGCCCGGCGAGAAACGGTAAATCCGTACTGCGTGCGGTCAGAGTCCCCCACGAACTGGACGAACAGATCCGCAGACTTTGCGAGCAGCATTCGCTCAGCTATTCAGGGTGTGTGATAAGACTGGCCCGGCAGGGCATGGAGCAGGCGGTAAACAGCAGTGCGGGCCGTTATCAGAGTCTGGATACCCTGATAAGTGACGTGCTGGCAGGTAATGCGAGGGAAGGATAACGCCCCGCCCTGAACGGGCGGGGGAACGGCACACATTGACGCTTCAGTCTCCCGCCGCAGGCGGAGGCATCGCCGGTGCGTCACGACTACTGACCCGGCGTTCAAAGGCGTTCAGGGTGGTAAAGCTCTCACTGCATTCCAGATTCTGGCACTGATGATACTGGCGTATGGTGTGGTCGCTCAGGCGGCGACTGGTACGGGTGCGGGCCATAGCGCCGCAGAAGGGACAACGAAACATGATGATAGCTCCCCTGTGGGAGTTGAACTCGCCGATATTATGATTCAGGCAGGGCATGACAACAACATCCGGCCTGCAATAAAAATCTTTGCAGTAATCCATTCAAAATTATTCACCAGCCCACACGCCCCGTGCAGGGAGGTTCCTCCAGCCTGCGGGCAGTCCGTGGAAAAATAATTTCATCTTCATTCAGCGCGTGTAAGCCACTGTGAGGGGCGCAGCCTCAATTATGTGGCCCGGCATAACTCGCGTTCTGAAATGCGCCCCACAACACGTACATTGATTCTGACGGCAAAATATTACTGGCTCACCATCCCGCGCCCCGTCGCGTGGGCTGTTCCCCCGTCACCTGCGCGTGACAAACACGCCTTTTTTCGTGCACGCACAAAACCGGCCTCAGACCGCGCCAGCAGCGGGCGGAAAGGGCATAAATACCATCAAAAAAACTGTGCAAATTTGTGCACTATTGTGCAGCGCCAGAAGCCGGGATTCCAGGCTAAAAAACCTCAGGATCCCCCCCCCCGTAGTGAACGCTGTAATACAGGCTGAAATGAGCACATATGAGCGACGCAGAAGGCCGACGCCACGACAGGATCTGTAGTAGTGACTGTAAAAAAAATGCTAACAGGTAAAGGGCTGTTTTTCTCAAGAATCAGGAGGGTGTCTCGGAAACTCATTACATTATTACAGACCTGCCAGACAGCGATTAAGCTTATGATTTTTAATAGTAATGTTTGTAATGGATTTCAGGTTACATTCAATTACATGAAAATTACACCTTTTAAAAACAATGAGTTACATTCATTGCTTGTAACAAATCCATTTTATTACATGTAATGGTATGTAATGGGTATCTCATTACAGATATTTATTATATATATCAACATGTTATGTTTTATTTTTCATGCCTGTAATAATGTAATGAGTTTCCGAGACACCCCCTAAGATTTTGAAAACGACTAAAACAGGCTAATTTATGAGCATGTTTGCTGCCTCAATCCTTCTTTCATGTTAATAATTTGGTTTTCCTTTTAGTCCAATCGGCAGGGGCGCAGGCCGCAATACATCGACCGTCCCCCTTACACTGCCAGAACTGGCGGTGCTCGATACCGGCAGACAGGGTTATTTATGACCGTGCTGGCCATTAAAGCCGGTTTGCAATATCTGGCGCAGACAGAACAGCCTGCGCTGCAGTACTGTCGGAATCGTCAGTGCTGTCAGGACGGCGTATCGATGTAAACAAAAACGCCATGCTGACCAGATGGCCAACATAGCGATAAAAATGATGATGCCGGGGGAATAAGGCGCGAGGGTTAAGCCGGGGTTTTATCCAGTGCGACCCTGTAATTCAGCAAGTGACGTACTACAAGGTCGTACAGCTCGCAGGCCAGGTTATCTGCAATAGCGTTGGGAACATCGTGGAAGTCCGCCGTCCATCCGCTTGCCATATAAGACATTGTGGTATTTCGGTTTTCATAAGCTACCCGTGCAAACATCTCCCTGACCTCTGAGCGCAGTCGCGCGCCATACTCACCGCTAAACGCGTCATCAAGGGTGAGCGGGTATGTGATGTAATCCCAGTGAATATCTGTCCGCTTTGTTTTTTGGCGCAACTGGATATAGGGGATTTGCTCTTTCTCGCAATGTGCAAACCAGGCGCTTTCTCTTTGGTAGCGCAGGGTATCGCTCTGGCGAGACGTGGTAAGGCAGAATTTTTTCTTCATTGTCGACCTCAATAGTTACCGCAATCAATCCCTGGCCTTAAATATCCAGCAATGTTGCACCTCGCTTCGCTTTGCCGGACTGTCGGCGGGAAGCAAACGATTATAGGCTTCATAAACCCGGCTCCTTACAGCCCCTTTGCGGATTATACGCCTGCTCTTCGCTCCCTCCAGGAGCTTCTTGATCTCTTTAATATCGGCGTGCGATTGCCGGTGGTGGCTCGCTTCCTCCTGAAAATGGCTGAATTGCACGGCGATCTCTCCAGGCTCCCGTGAATGGTTTATCCCCCCAGGCACTACCGAATCCAGATAATCAAAGACCTCCCAGAATTCCTGCACGAGTGGATGCTCGGCCTGCACCGCCCTGAGGCGTTCCGGGGCCATCCTCAGAAGCATTTCCTTTGTTTGCTCTATACAGCCGCGCTCCAGGGGGAGCACCACCTCCAGCGCTTCCAGTAAAGCGATAAGCTGGGCGTGATTTTTGATAATACGGATATGCTGGTAGGGCATAACGGCCAGTACCTCCGCCTCGGCGGTCTCAAAACGGGTAAAGAAACGCGCCATAATCTCCCTTTCCCTGAGGGTCGCCAACAGAACAAAACCGGAAATGGATTCTATCGGGTAGCGCTCCAGCGCCTCCGCTGCGGCCTTTGTCTGCGGGGTCTGGTCGCTCCGGTCGGTATGCAGATGAATTATGCGCTCCAGAAATGCCGGGGAGCCGTCTGTACTGGCGTTCTGAGCAATGATAATAGCCCCCTTGAATGGCGGTTCGTAGGTTTCATTATTGTTCGTCTTGATACCTACCGCCCGCGGCGACCGGCCGTTGTACAGGGATTTTAGTTCGTCCCAGTCAAACGCCCGTTGTTTGGCGTTATCCAGTGAGCGATCTCCCTCAATCAGACAGACAGGCAGATTGGCCACCTGCGCAAAGTTACGCGCCCGCGCAACGGGGGTGGATTTGGACGGGTCGAACCCTTCATAGTCCGGCCGGCCACTGAGTCGCCACAGGAACTCAAGCAGGGTACTTTTGCCGGAGCCGGGTTCCCCGACAACCTCAAGGAATGGATAGCTTTTATGTACAGCGCGGATTTGTTCTGCAAACAACGTCCCCAGCCAGAAGGCCAGTGCAATGTAACCCTTGACGCCAAACGCACGCCACAGGTCGGCACTCCAGGACGGGTCAAACGCTTCCGGGTCTGGATTTAGCGCCAGATGCGGCGATGCACTGAGACTTTTCAAGCTGAGATTACGCATTTCAAAATAATCTTCGTCGTTGAGGGGGTAAAGCGTCCCGTTATGCACGGCCACCTCATTGAACACATAAGCCCCAAACTCTTTGTTATACCCGATGAAATTTTGAGTATTGACCTCTTTTATTCTCGGTAAATCCTGCTTTGCCAGCTTGTCAAGCTGACTGGTATTGCCGGTGTATACCGCACCTTTAGCCACATGCAGAAGGCGCTTTTTGAACTCTGAGGCGCTGGATAGCTGCGCAGCGGTGAACGTGGCTTTAACAGGCGGCAACCCACCCGGAAAATCAATGCGCATGTAGTACCATGCCTCGTCTGTTGCTTCCGACTTCTGAAAATACAGCGGCGTCGGATAGCAGTTGGCAATTTCGGCCACCGCCCCGGACTCTTTCAGCGCCTTGGCCTTGGCTTCCCGTTCATCTAAATCCGGGTCGGCCATCTGGATACGCTCAACCGCCTTCATGTGCCGGTCTACGTCGAGTTTGAACCAGTACAGACGGGAATCATACTCAAAATGGAACTCGTGCCGCTCGGTACGGTTAAACATCAACAGCGCCTTATCACTGGCATTACGGGCGATTAAGAGTGCGCCGTAATAGCGGTAGGTGTCCAAATCTCTGGCCGTCAGCCTGCCCCTGATGTGCAAATCGTTCCAGTCGACTTTTTCTTTACCATCCGGGGGGAGCGCCGCTTTTGCCGTCCATCCTTCGGCGCGACAACGCTCAACGTGCTTGCGTATCGCGCGCTCCCCAGCTTTCCCTCTGTCCAGCGCCCAGACCAGCACAGGACGAGGGCTTTTATCGTACAGCCCGGCCAGCGTCTGCAACGCCTTATCCGGGTAGTTGTTGCAGGTCATGAGTGACACCGCAGCGACACCGTTCTGGTTGAGGCTGATGGCATCAAAAATACCCTCTACCAGCCAGATTTCTTTCTGCCCGGTAAGGTCTTGTGCGGGTCTGGACCACCATTGACCCGCATAGCGCCCACCAAAATTAGCCTTTCGGTCAAACCGATCCGGACTATCAATAATCCGCTCCCACCAGGCACCGTTCGGCAGCGCAAATCGAACCGTCGCGCTACCTGCCCCCTTCTGGTGATAACTTTCCTGACTGTAACATCCCTCAATCAGCGCCGTATCAAGACCCCGCCCTTCACGTAAATAGGCCTCAGCTGCGGCGTGGGGGTGTGTTTCAGTCCGCTGGTAGCGTTCAGACCAGTTATCAAATAAATCAGCATAGTTTTCTTTAACAATTACTTCACCGCCACATTTATTTTCCCGCCCGCAGCGCAGGACGTAGGGTTTATCCAGACTGGTGAATAATTCCTTTTTCTTACAGTAAGGACACACCCCTTGCCGTAAATAACCATTTTGTTCTTTGAACTGGAAATCAGCAATGAGACGCTTTACAATATCTGCGTGTAAATCTTCTCTTTTCATATAAAATCCTTAAGCGCCGCTCGCTACGGCGCTTTTGTTTAATTGTTTATTTTTGTGACGCGCTTACATTCATAAAGCTGTGACATATCCCCATATCCTTCACCTCCTGTAAAACGTCCGAAACATCCTCGCTGATATAGCTTAAAATATCCGGTATCCATAAGAGTGGCATCGCGTTAGCTTCACACTGGCGAATATGTAAATGCATCTGGAATGCGACATTCTTCGCGCGATTCAGTTTGTGATAACTCTCAATGCTGAGGTGAGAAGGATTAATATTCTGAATATGATTACTTGTTTTCATGGCACAATCCTCTTTCGACGGATGAAGGCATCCCCCGAAAATTAATTCGGTTTAAACTGACTCAGATTAAATACGGTTTATCAGTGCAGCTTACTGGTATAAGCAGTGGTTATTTCCAGCACCTTTAACGCTTTAAAATGCGTTAATCCTTCCCAGCGTAACTGAGCCGTAGCCCGGATAATTGCATCATCGCGATTAAGCGCCTCAACCGTCACCTGTGCGCTGCGCGTATAACCTTTACGCGTCACCGCATAACCGGAAACCACAAACGTTTTATTACGGGTTACTTTACCACGGAAGATATCAGCCACGTTTCACCTTCCTTACCGTTACGGTGTACTCGTTATCATCGGCATATTCCCCATGACAGGTAATATCTTCAACTATCTTCCGGGCTTCTTTCATCGCCTTTCCGGCTGATTTATATCCCCGTGCGCTCTCATAAGTTAAAGTTTCGCCCGTAATAACGTTATTGCAGGTAATGAAAAGTTTATACATTTCCGGCCTCCGCAATTTTCACAATACATTCATGCGTTACGGTGCCGGTGGCATTTTTATGGATGTACGCCATTTTCTGCGCATCTTTCCATGCAGCTTCGCGGGTTTTATAGCGGCCATTGTGAACCAGTTCGCGCCGGTCGCCAGCTTCGTGATTAATCAGGGTGATAAGCAGTTTAAACATAAGCCACCTCACGAACCGGCAGACGGCCAGCAAAGGAGGCAACAAAATCACGCGCTATGGTGCGTCGTGCGCTCATGAAATCAGGGGCGGTGACTTCCTCGCGGTGGGGTTTAGCCGACACGTCAGAACGGCGTACAGCGAGAAAAAGCCAGACAAACTGAGGATGTGAATGAATTGGGGTAGTAGCCATAAGGCAACCTCCTGTAACAGCGTAAATATCGCTATCGCCGAAGCTGCTAATCTTCATGATGGCGATAGCCCAGACGGGGTTAGCAGTACCGGCGTTACAGGAAACCGGCCAGCCCGAAAGCTGCCCCGCCTGAGCTACCATTGACAAGGCGGCATAGTGTAACGAAAGGCGCAGGAAAGAGCGATTCAAACCTGTACCGGATACGTAACACCACGCCATAAAATGGCGCTCTGTGGCGTTGGTTGCGACGTAAAAAAAGACGCATGGCGCGTCTGTCGTCGCCTGTAACATACACGGGCTGCTAATCCCGGTTGCCCATTGAGGGGCAACGTCTGGATTCTGCGATCCATCGGGCGCAGTTGTCAAACGGTATTTCCTATTATTTTTTGCGTATGTCATAATGACCTCGGTTTAGTGCTTAATCCATGTGGTTCCTGGCCCGTCTGTTCTTGCAGATGGGCTTTTTTATTTACGCCTGCTCGCGGCGAGTGGATTTGAGATACTCATCGAGATCACTTTTGAGGTAGATCACTTTCTTTAAGCCCGCTTTGTAATAGGGGAGTCGGACTCTCCCGGTACAGGCCCAATTAGCCATTGTTGCAGGGGTTACGCCGATATAGTCAGCAGCTTCTTTACGAGTCATGCGATCCCGAAGTTCCATAATGATTACCTTTTATTGAGTTAAATCGACGTAAAAAAGAATAAACCCAAACAAAACAACAAAATAAGATCACATGTAAAAATGGTATTATCATTAAGCGAAATGATTCCGCTCATTTGGAAATGAAGGTATGATCATTCCCCAAATGAGCGTTTAAAAATCAATTGTTTATAATTCAAGTTTCAAGTAACCGTCATGCTTTCCTTGCGGCTCTTGTCCTGTCAGTTCCCTATGCTCTTTAATCCATCGCCTCAGTTGCGGATTTGAGATCCGCCATTGTTTTCTATCCGGATCGCTATGGCAATATTTATCCAAATGCTCTTCAAGTTTTTCGGTCAATGCATAAGTTGTAGCATTTGGATGTTTACGCAAAGTTGCATCAACAATCCCAATGACATACGAGTATAACTCCGGGTTTCTTGGTCCCTTTTTGGATGATAGTTTTACTTTACTTTCCAACTGTTCATTATCATGACGCATATAATTACTGTCACGGAAAAACTCGACCAGTATATTTGTATATGGAGACACGACAACTCTATTAATAACATAATCTGATATGAGAGAGAAAATCTCGCTTTCATAAGAAATAAAATCATCTTTGAGGCAGATCCCGCCAGAAAGTATTTTTATTTCCCTTTCATCAAAAAAATCAAACTTGTTATCATTTAAAAAGCCACGAACAGAGGAAATCAGCATATTCGGTGAAATTAAGCCCTCATCCTTAAATTTTAATTTGAGACATGAACTCATTTCATTAAATATCTCGCTCATCCTTATATTTAATTCATCTTTCGTAATACGAAGTATGAGGTTGAAGAAAGATATAACATCTTTTTCATCAGAATAAGCCTTATCCAACAAAGATCTAATAGTGTCTAATGTTCCAATGCTATTAAATCCGTACTTATGTATAGAATAAAATAAATCAGTGAAAATTGAATCAAGCTCGTCTACAGATACAAGCCAATCATTATTGGAATTGTTTTTCCTAAAGGAAAGCCAACTTTCCATAGCAAGATTCTGTATATCAAAGTGGTCATATGGCACTTTAAGTTTAGTTATCTGAGGTGGTTTATTATTTATGCTTTTCTTTTTCATTTGTCGCCTCGCTTCATATCATTAATTATTTTTATAATCGTCTCCTTTTCCTCAGAACTAAGGCCATCAAGAAGATCCGTTACAGGCTCATTTTGAGTAACAATGAGACCAGCTTCTTTTAATATTTTTGCTTCAATGATTTGTGCTGGCTCAAGTAGCTCTTCAACCGGAAAAATAAGATACCCCTGAGTTTGGTCTGAGCTTTTATAGTTACGTGCTGATTTATGATTCATTAACCGCTTAAGTATATATGTTCCAACGCCACTTAATTCGGCTAAGGTTGCAAAGGTACGTCTTGCATCATGACATGTAAACTCAATAGCTTTCTCATTTATACTTTGACCGTCAATTGTTTTTCCAACCACCTTTTCAATAGCTCTACGTGGGTCGGTTATCTTGCCGCCCTTTGCTGCGGGAAAAACATAATTATTGTTATCAATCCTGTATTTTCTTCTTCTGGTTAGAATCGTTAACAGAGTGTTTGTTAGCGGAAGTTCAAGCGGTTCTCCGTTCTTTGTTTTATCTATCCAAAAATATCCGCCATCAATATTTACCCTATCCCATTCTAAGCCGAATACCTCACCGCGCCGTAGCCCTGTAAATAAAGCCATATCAAGAGCATCGCAAATTGCTGCTATATGGTCATCCCGGTTGAGTTCGGCCTCTTCTCTGACTTCCTTAACAGCCCTTAGCCATCGACCTAATTCATGATTACGAATACGTGTATTCTTTCTGACCAAACCATGCCATTGCCGCTTTGTACTTAACGCAATAGTAGGAGGGTCAGGTAATAATTTAATACCTTCATCATCACGATAGTTATCGTAAGCAAAATTGTATACAGCCCTTAACGCCCGCCCCCACAAATCAGCCTGGGCTTTACTCCCAGTGCCTACACCTTTGCGTAGCTTAGATAACTCTTCTCCGAACCAAACCGTACCTTCTGTAATCGCTTTATGTCGGCTCTGCGTATCATCCCTTGAGATTTTGGCGATTGGCCTCTCTAACCAGTCACCAGAAAAATTGTTGAGTAAGCGACGGTATTGATTGGCTGTCGTTTCTTTTAGCCGGTCTCCGCGAGTTTCAATATATAGCTCCATTGCTTCGCGAAGGGTAACGTTCGCCCTCTCAACTTCTCTCTTTGTTTCATTTGGGTTCTTTCCTGTCGCTCCAATGCCTCCGAGCGTCTCAAGAGCCATCGTCCGGGCTCGCTCAACGGATACTTCCGGGAACCGCCCCAACGCCGTTCTGATAAACTTCCCTTTAACCTTCCTGACGGCATAGAACGTCTTCAAGCCAGTAGCCCCAACTCTGAGGCGCAACCCTCTGACATGGCTATCAAAATATTCATCCTGTCTGCCCTTTTGAGCCGCAGGAAGATCGTTTATTTTGGATTTGGTGAACTTAAAAGGCTCCATTCCAGGATACCAACCTCCCTTTCAGGGTTAAAAATCACGTCTAAAATCGCT
The DNA here is from genome assembly GCA_041890495.1 of Enterobacter hormaechei. Classification (GTDB taxonomy): domain Bacteria; phylum Pseudomonadota; class Gammaproteobacteria; order Enterobacterales; family Enterobacteriaceae; genus Escherichia; species Escherichia boydii. Next base: position 4,415,417 of record CP169086.1, on the reverse strand, counting down.
ATCAAAATCGTTTGGCACATAGTCTGTAAAAAACCAGGCTCCCTATAGGCTACCGCATAACGCCATTAGAAGGGAATAAACGTGATTTTACGTTAGTAACCACAAACATATAATTTATTGAAATACAACAAAATGAATAAAAATAAACCACGTCAAAATATGTGTGTCTTTTTCTCATAATCGCTTGGTCGCTGGTTCAAGTCCAGCAGGGGCCACCAAATTTTAGCTTTATAATCATATAATTAAGCCACTCGATTGAGTGGTTTTTTTGTTGGGTGAATGACTAGTGCCTCCTTGTTGTCCCCTGACTTTTCCTCAGGCATTCGCCAGGCTGTATCCCGCCTCTGATTTTTGCTGCACCCTATGCAAGCACATACGGAATCAATCACACGTAGCCCGGCCTGTCGCTCACCCTCACAAACTGCGAAACTAAAGAAATCCCCCATCGCGCCGATCATCATCCGTGTGTATTATTTCCTGTAGCTTTTACAACAACTAACCTTAACTCAAATACTTAAGCGCCAAAGCGAAAGGCATCATGAGCACACCGATCAAACGGCTAGAAATCATTAAAAATGCCATTGAACTGGAAGATGACGACATCATCCAGAGCCAGCTGACACGCCTGAAAAATGAAGCGTTTGACGATGAGCTACAGGCAATCGTCGTGGCGCTTGAGGAGAAGAACTACACCTCTGCGATGGCGGCAATTACCGCCTGGCTGCAGGGCCAGCGCGCCGTGACACAATGGCGCGATCCGCAGGTGGCCGCCAGCAAGCTGGAGCTAAAGGCGCTGGAAGAGCGTCTGCGCGATCTGATTGACCGCCGCAACGCCCAGGTGCAGCAGCTCGATGAGTTCAACGATCTTTATTTCTCCCGTCTGGGCCCGCTGATGCAGCAGATCCTCGCCCTGCGTAAAACGCTGGCTGAGCTCAACCTGCGTCGTCAGCAGGCGGAAGCGCGTCGTCGCGAGGAAGATTACCGTCGCTGCCAGCGCTATATGGCGCAGGCGGTAGAGGTGCTGGCGACGCTCACCCAGCGCTGGCGCGATCTCCCGGCCGACTCCGTACAGGCCGCCGAGGCACGTAAACATCTGGAACAGCAAAGCAATCTGATTGCCAACCTGCTGGCAGAAGCGCTGGAGCTGGAGAGCGGCTTAACGCGGGAAGAGGAGCCTGCGCGTCAGGCGCGCGACGACGCTAACGAAGAGTACGAGAAGTATCGCGAGCAGCATCACGATGCCGAAGTGCGGCTGCGCAAGGGCAGAGATCTTTCGGAAGAGGATCGGAACGAGCTCAAGCGTCTCTGGCGTCAGGCGAGCAAGCTCTGCCACCCGGACCTGGTTGCAGACGATCTGAAAGAGGAAGCCAACGCGATGATGGTGCAGCTCAACCAGGCGAAGCAGCGTGGTGACGTTAAAACCATTCGCTCACTGGTGGCCCGCCTGCAGCAGGGCTTCGAGCCGCTGATGGCAAGCGACAGGCTGAACGATCTGGAACGTATCCGCAAGAAAATGGCGCAGGTGCGAGAGCAGATCGACATCTTAGTGAACGAGCTGGCGGAACTGGAGAAAGAGGAATCCTGGCTGCTGGTCTCGTCGCTCAACAATATGGAAGCGTACTTCGCTCAGCAGGAGAAAGCGCTGCACGAGGTCCGCGCCTCGCTCGAACATCAGGTGAACGAAGCGCAGCTGGATTCTGCCGCCTGATTATTTGGCGTGCCAGTATGCGCTGGCACGCACCAGTTGAGGGTCAATCGCGTCGGTTTCAAACTGACGGCTCAGCGTCTTCACCACCTTCCCTTCCCCGGTCAGCCAGATGAAGTAGTCTTCCCCCGGAACGGTCAGCGCCGCCAGATGGTCCGCGACAGCCTGCTCGCTGTGGCCCACCACCCAGGTGATGTTGAACTCGCTCAGGTGCGCCAGATAGCCCTTATACGATTCATCCCCAACCGTCACGACCGCCTGCACGTCCGGGCGAACCGGCAGTTGCGCAATGCTCTCTAAGCGTCGACGCAGCGCGGGCATGCCGGACTCGTCGCACACGTACAGCTGCCAGGCGTAATCCTCCGGCACCACCAGCGAACCGCGCGGGCCGCCGATGGTCAGCTTATCGCCTACCTTCGCCTGTAGCGCCCATCCGCTGGCTATGCCGCCGTCATGAATGAAGAAATCGAGTACCAGCTCATGATTTGCCTCGTCGTAAATTGGCGTATAGTCGCGCGCCTGAGGACGTACGCCGTCGCCCCATTCAATGCCTTCATCGGTGACCACCGGCGGCGTAAACGTCGTCCCGGGTGCCGGGAAAAAGACTTTGGTATGGTCGTCGAAACCGCGGGAGCTAAAGCCCTCCAGCGCCTCGCCGCCTAGCAAAATGCGCTGGAAACCCGCGCTGGCGCGCTCAACGCGGAGCACCGTCAGCTCGCGAAAACGCAGGTCATTACGAACACGCTGTGGGTAACGGGTAGATGCCATTTGTAGCCCCTTCTCTGATGAATACGATATATCTAAATCAATTTTCAAATGATAATGATTACTAATAAGGAGAAATGCAAGATCTTTTAGATTGCATCTGAATATATCTTAGATATAGTTTAGATATATCAAATTGAAGGGCATATTATGCGACACGAACACGATGGCGGCGGGCGTCGACCGCGCTTTTTCGGCCACGGCGATCTGCGGCTGGTGATTCTGGATATCCTGACCCGCAGCGCGAGCCACGGCTACGAGCTGATCAAAGAGATCGAGAATCTGACCCAGGGAAATTACACCCCGAGCCCCGGAGTGATCTATCCAACCCTGGATTATCTTCAGGATCAGTCCTTTATCACCATTACGGAAGAAGAGAGCGGTCGTAAGAAGATTGCGATTTCCGCTGAAGGACAACGCTGGCTGGACGAAAACCGGGAACAGCTGGAACAGATCCAGGTGCGTATCAAAGCGCGCAGCGTCGGTTTTCAGCTGCGCAAAAACCCGCAGATGAAGCGGGCGCTTGATAACTTCAAGGCGGTGTTAGACCTGAAGGTAAATCAGGGAGAGCTCAGCGACGCGCAGCTCAAGCAAATTATCGGCGTCATTGACCGCGCGGCGCTCGAGATCTCCCAGCTGGACTAAGCCGGAACGTGCTCGCTCACGCGGAAGACGCGTACCAGCTCTTTCAGGTGCATCGCCTGTTCGTTAAGCGATGCCGCCGCAGCCACAGACTCCTCCACCAGCGCGGAGTTCTGCTGGGTGGTGGCGTCAATCAGGCCAATCGCGCTGTTAATCTGCGAGATACCTTCCGTCTGCTCGTGGCTGGCCTGGCGAATTTCCCGCAGAATCACGTCCATCTCCTCCACGTTACCGACCATCCCGTTGATCAGCCCACTCGCTTTTTCGACCAGGTTCATCCCGTCCTGAGTCTGGCTGGTGGAGCTTTCAATCAGCTCACGGATTTCGCTGGCAGACGACGCGCTCTTCTGGGCAAGCTGGCGCACCTCGCCGGCGACAACCGCAAAGCCGCGGCCGTGTTCGCCGGCGCGCGCCGCTTCCACCGCCGCGTTCAGCGCCAGAATGTTGGTCTGGAAGGCAATGGCGTCGATCAGGTCGATAATGTCGGACATCCGGTTCGATGTGTCGTTAATCAGGCGCATTTTGCTGGTCACCTGCTTCATCATCTCTCCGTTGTTTTTGACCACCGTGGCGGCATCCGCCGAGAGGTTGGTGGCTTCCCCGGTATGCGAGGCGGTATTTTTCACCGTCGCGGTGATCTGCTCCATCGAGGCGGCGGTCTGTTCGACAGAACTTGCCTGCTCTTCCGTGCGCGCCGCCAGATCCTGGTTTCCGGCAACAATCTGCGCGGCCGCGCTGGAGATATTCTCCGAGCCGGTTTGCACCTGCTGCACAATGTCCAGTAGTCGCGTCTTCATCTCCATCAGCGCATGCAGCAGCAGACCCGTTTCGTCTTTGCCGTGTGGCGTGATGCTGCCCGTCAGATCGCCCTCTGAAATGGCTTTAGCAAAATTCACCGCCTCGCCGAGCGGACGAGTGATAGCTCGCACGATAAACCAGCCGATCAGGCTGCCTGCCCCGATGCTAAAGAGCGTGAGCAGGATCAGCAGCAGGCGGTTAGACCTGAAATCCCCTTCCACCTGCGCGCCTGCACTCTGCATCTCGCTGTTTTGAATGGTAATCAGCTCCTTTACCTTCGCTTTATAAGCCTGCTGCACGGCGAGGGTGGTGGTCATCATTTCCTGAATGGCGCCCGCACGATTGTTGTTCTGCACCGCCTGCAAAATGCGGTAGCGCGAGTCCAGATACTGCTGGCGCACGCTGCGGATCTCCGCCAGCACCTGCTGAGACTTTTGATCCTGCAACGCGTTGTTCAGCTCGCCCAGGATCACCGTGATGTGCTCGCTGATCTCTTTGAGGCGCTGCTGAGATTGCCCCGTGTAGGTGCCCTGTTCGTCCAGCAGCATCAGCTGTTGAGTGCTAATAAATTCCTGGAAGTTATCGATTAACTGGTTCGCTTTTACCGTGGTCGGATAATCACTGGTAATAATGGATTGCATCCCGTTATTAGCCCGGTTGAGACTCAGCAGAGACAGGCTCGCGCTGATCGCCATCAGGACAATAAAGAACCCAAACGCCAGAAATAATTTCGTGCCGATCTTTACGTCATGTAAGAACATATTTTCTCCATCGATGTGATTATTTCTCAGACGATCGCTGTTATCGGTAACGATTTTGCTAACTTTATGAGTTTGATCGTTTTTTTATTTCATAATCGTCACGATGGATAGGTACAGGCTATTAATATAGCTTCATCGATCGTTACCAGACCACCAGATGGGTGTTTTTCAAAATAGCGTTCTGGATAATTGACTTAGGCAGGGATAAATAACTGAGGCACTTTCTTTAGTTATTTAATATTAACTTAACAATAAAATACATTAATAGTCACATCAGGAAAATAAAACGCCGCTTATTCCTTACGAAATAAACGGCTTTTTTGGAACATTATTGACTCAATGGAGCACCGTCACCGCATCCTTAAGGCGTCCGGCGCGATGCTTCACCATCGCAGAAATGTGGGCGCTCTCTTCGACCAGGTCGGCGTTTTTCTGCGTGATGCTGTCGAGTTCGGCAACCGCGCGTGTCAACTCTGACAGTCCGGTTGCTTGCTCGGACGTCGCGTGGCTGATCTGGGCGATAAGCTGCGTCACGTTTTTCACCTGCACAACGATATCATCCATCGTACGGCCCGCTGCGTGAACCTGCTCAGAGCCGGACTGCACCTTGCTGGCGCTTGCATCAATGAGTTTACGAATATCGTTAGCCGCACTAGCGCTGCGGCTGGCAAGATGGCGGACCTCGCCCGCGACCACGGCAAACCCTTTGCCCTGCTCGCCTGCCCTTGCCGCTTCAACAGCCGCATTCAGCGCCAGAATATTGGTCTGGAAAGCGATATCGTTTATCAGGGAGGTAATTGAGCCAATTCGCTGCGTGCTGTCGGCAATGTCATCCATGGTTTTGACCACGGTCTGCATCGCGTTGCCTCCTTTCGTCGCCGCGCTGCTCGCGGCCACGGAGAGTTTGTCCACTTCGGCGGCGGTTTCAGAGTTGCTCTGAACGGACGCGGCCATCTGGTTCATTGTCGCGACGGTCTGCTGCACGTTCGCGACGGTCTGACGCGTACGATCGTTGAGATCTTCATTCCCCTGCGCCAGCCTGTCGCTGCCGTCACGGACGCTCACCACCTGGCTCGACACGTCATTGATCAACCAGCGGCACATCAGGCCAAGCTGCCCGACCGCGCGCAGCGTCAGCCCCAGCTCGTCGCTGCGGTTAAGGTGCTGCACGCTATTGCGCTCGCCGGTTGCGACCTTCAGCGCCTGTCGCGCCACATTCTCTATCGGGCGGACAATCTGTTGCTCAAACAGCAGCGTCCCCAGCAGCATCACCACTGCGACTGCGGCGAGCGGCGCCCACCCGGCGGAGGTCGCGACCAGCGTGGCGACGAGAACGGCAAAAAGCGCCGCCATCACGCTGCGCACGCGCCAGCGCAGCGGCATAGCCGGCAGTTTGCCCAGCCAGCCTTTTCCAACCACCAGCCCTTTATGGATACGTTTTTTACAGCGCCCGTCATTCAGCGCCCGATAGAGCGGCTCCACGGCGGCAATCTCTTCTGCCGTGGCTCTGGTGCGAATCGACATATAGCCCGTCACCTGCCCGCGGCGCACCATCGGCACCGCATTGGCACGCACCCAGTAGTGGTCGCCGTTTTTGCGCCGGTTTTTGACAATCCCGCTCCACGGCTCGCCCTGCTGCAGCGTGTACCACATATCGGCAAACGCGGCTTTTGGCATATCGGGGTGGCGCACCATATTGTGCGGCTGGCCCGTCAGCTCATCGAGCTGATAGCCGCTCACCTGCACAAAGGTATCGTTGGCGTGGGTAATATAGCTGTGGACGTCTGTGGTAGACATTAAGGTGGTGTCATCGTCCAGAGGATATTCATTCTGGGTGACATAGGTTGGAGAGGACATGGCGTGCATCCCTTGCAGGTTATTTGAATGTTAATTTTGTGGATCAATGTTTTTTCGGCGGTAAACAATTTATCTTTAGTTGTTAAACTTGATGGAGATCGCAGATTTGACTTAAACCATACTTTTTGTGCGATTTTTTTAATCCATTGATTTCAAATACTTTCGCAGAGAAATTACCAACAAAGCATGACCCGTTAATGCCCACTTAAGTCGCAGCGTATGCACTTCTTTAGTGCAGCGGCGCTCTTCCCCCTTTCTTTTTACTCTCTACCCCGTACCGCTAAATCCCGTTTGGCTTCTATCGGCATGATTAAATATTGTGCAACATTATTTTAACCTGGCGTTTATCCCGATTTTCGCGATCGCAGCCGGAGTGGCGCAATCCCTGCAATACTTAAATCGGTATCATGTGATACGCGAGCCTCCGGAGCATATTTTGAACAGGTTACCTTCGAGCGCATCGGCTTTAGCGTGCAGCGCCCACGCCCTGAATCTCATTGAGAAGCGAACGCTGGATCATGAGGAGATGAAAGCACTTAACCGAGAGGTGATTGAATACTTCAAAGAGCATGTCAATCCGGGGTTTTTAGAGTATCGCAAATCTGTTACCGCCGGCGGGGATTACGGAGCCGTAGAGTGGCAAGCGGGAAGTTTAAATACGCTTGTCGACACCCAGGGCCAGGAGTTTATCGACTGCCTGGGAGGTTTTGGAATTTTCAACGTGGGGCACCGTAATCCAGTTGTGGTTTCCGCCGTACAGAATCAACTTGCGAAACAACCGCTGCACAGCCAGGAGCTGCTCGATCCGTTACGGGCGATGTTGGCGAAAACCCTTGCTGCGCTAACGCCCGGTAAACTGAAATACAGCTTCTTCTGTAATAGCGGCACCGAGTCCGTTGAAGCAGCGCTGAAGCTGGCGAAAGCTTACCAGTCACCGCGCGGCAAGTTTACTTTTATTGCCACCAGCGGCGCGTTCCACGGTAAATCACTTGGCGCGCTGTCGGCCACGGCGAAATCGACCTTCCGCAAACCGTTTATGCCGTTACTGCCGGGCTTCCGTCATGTGCCGTTTGGCAATATCGAAGCCATGCGCACGGCTCTTAACGAGTGCAAAAAAACCGGTGATGATGTGGCTGCGGTGATCCTCGAACCGATTCAGGGTGAAGGTGGCGTAATTCTGCCGCCGCCGGGCTATCTCACCGCCGTACGTAAGCTATGCGATGAGTTCGGCGCACTGATGATCCTCGATGAAGTACAAACGGGCATGGGGCGCACGGGCAAGATGTTCGCCTGCGAGCATGAGAACGTACAGCCGGATATCCTCTGCCTTGCCAAAGCGCTCGGCGGCGGCGTGATGCCGATTGGCGCGACCATCGCCACTGAAGAGGTGTTTTCAGTTCTGTTCGACAACCCATTCCTGCATACCACCACCTTTGGCGGCAACCCGCTGGCCTGTGCGGCGGCGCTGGCGACCATCAATGTGTTGCTGGAGCAGAACTTACCGGCTCAGGCTGAGCAAAAAGGCGATATGTTGCTGGACGGTTTCCGTCAACTGGCGCGGGAATATCCCGATCTGGTACAGGAAGCGCGTGGTAAAGGGATGTTGATGGCGATTGAGTTTGTTGATAACGAAATCGGCTATAACTTTGCCAGCGAGATGTTCCGCCAGCGCGTACTGGTGGCCGGAACGCTCAATAACGCCAAAACGATCCGCATTGAACCGCCACTGACACTGACCATTGAACAGTGTGAACTGGTGATCAAAGCGGCGCGTAAGGCGCTGGCGGCCATGCGAGTAAGTGTCGAAGAAGCGTAATCAACGCCGGGTGGCGCTACGCTTACCCGGCCTACAAAATAGTACATATGTAGGCCCGGTAAGCGTAGCGCCACCGGGCTGCTTTTTATCGGTGAAACTCCGCCACCGTCATGGTGAAGCGAAGCACGGTATCGCCTTCATTGGCGTAGCCGTGCGCCGCTTCCGTTTTCGCCACCGCCGATGCCCCCTGGTTTACCTTCGTCACCGTCTCCTCCACCGTCAGCGTTAAAACGCCTTCGTTCACGTGCAGCAGCTCACAGGTTCCCGCCGGGTGCCCCGGAGAGGTAAAACGCTCCCCCGGCTGCATCTCCCACTGCCATAACTCAATCATGTCCGGTCCCGCTGTACCCGCCAGCAGTCTGGCGCGTCCACCCAGTGCGCCCTGCCACAGCACCGGAATCGCCGCTTCTTCGATAACATGCACCAGCGGATCGCTGGAGACGTTGACGATATCCGCTACGGAGATGCCGAGCGCGGCGGCCAGCTTGCACAAGATGGCGATACTGGGATTGGCTGCGCCCTTTTCGATCTCCACCAGCATCCCTTTGCTGACGCTGGCGCGGCGGGATAGCTCGTCCAGCGAAAGCTTTTTCTCTTTACGCCAGTTGCGGAGGCGGTTCGCCACGGCCAGGCTTACCTGGACAACATCGGCACCCGAATCAGTCATTATATTGACTTTATCAGTCATTGGTCACTACCATGGTATAAAACAGTCAATACAGGATTATTTATGTCTCTCGTTACGCCGTCAATAGATTCGCGTCTTGCCGGGATTGCCCCGGGCTTTCGGGCGCTGAGCATTCTGGTTGAAGCTGCGCCGATTACCCACCCGAAAGTGGCCCCCGCAGCGCTGGCGCAGGCCTGCCAGCAGATGTTGAATGATGATTTTCCATGGGCTGATGCACACCTTTCAGACTGGGATGAGGTGTTTAAAGCCTTCGGCGCGAAACCGAAACGCACTCCCTGTTCCGCTGCGGCCCTGCGCAAGCGGGTACTGAAAGACGGTTCGCTGCCGTCGCTGGATCCGGTCGTGGATATCTATAACGCGGTGAGCATTCGCTACGCCATTCCGGTGGGAGGGGAAAATCTCGCGGCGTACTCGGGCGCGCCGCGTCTGACGCTGGCCGAAGGACATGAACCCTTCGATACCCTGAAAGAGAGCCAGCCGGTGGTGGAATACCCGGATGCTGGCGAGGTTATCTGGCGCGACGACCTCGGCGTCACCTGCCGCCGCTGGAACTGGCGACAGGGGGTGCGTACGCGCCTCGATAGCCAGGCGCAATCTATGTGGTTTATTCTTGAAAGCCTGCCGTCAATGCCGCTTGCGGCGCTGGAAGAGGCAGGAGAAGAGCTGGTCAACAACCTGCAGCGGCTGATGCCAGGGGCCACGGCTCAGGTTCAGATGCTGACGCTGTAAGAGGACAACACGATGTTTCACGGATTAAGCGCTTTTCCGTTAACCCCCCTGAAAGAGGGGACGTTTGACGAGCAATCCTTCATCAATCTTCTGCGCCCTGTGATCGACGCTGGCGTGGATTCTCTGGGCATTCTCGGCTCAACGGGAAGCTATGCCTATCTGACCGTAGAAGAGCGCGGTCGGATAGCACGCTGCGCGGTGGCGCATGCTGATGACATTCCGGTCATCGTCAGCATTGGCGCGCTCCGGCTGGACGATATACTGCGTCTGGCTGACAACGCGCAATCGGCAGGTGTCTCCGGCGTGCTGATGGCACCCGTGTCGTACCAGCGATTAACGGAAGAGGAAGTGTTTAATCTCTATGAAGCGGTAAGCCGACAGCTCTCCGTACCGTTGTGCATTTACGATAATCCGGCCACCACCGGGTTTGCGTTTAGCGATGAATTGTTATTTACCGTCGCGGCCCTGCCGAATGTGGGATCCATTAAGCTTGGTCGCGTGCCGGAGGACTTGTCGCAGGTACGCGCCCGTCTTCCTGATACAGTCACGCTGGGGATCGCTGGCGACTGGCGAGCGGCCTCAGCCCTGCAGGCCGGGTTTGACGTCTGGTACTCGGTGCTCGGCGGGTTGTTCCCGCAAACAGCGCTGGCGATTGCGCGTTCGAAAGAGACGGCACAATCCGAGCGGCTGGAGCCGCTGTGGGAATTGTTCCGTCGCTACGGCAGCTTAAGGGTTATCGCGGCGGCGGCAGAGATGATGGGAAAAGTTGAAACACCCGCGCTCCCCTTCCCGCTTCAGGCTCTTCAGGGTGAGCCGCGCGAAGCGCTTGCTGCGATACTTGCGGATCTGGCGCTGACCTGAACAACGCCGGGTGGCGCTCGCGCTTACCCGGCCTACAAAATCAACACAGCCTCACCCCCGTAGGCCCGGTAAGCGTTAACGCCACCGGGCAAACACCGCATCATCCCGCACCCGTAGGCCCGGTAAGCGCAGCGCCACCGGGCAAACACCGCACCATCCCGCACCCGTAGGCCCGGTAAGCGCAGCGCCACCGGGCAAATCCGTTACTCCGGCAACAACCCAACAAAACTGCGTTTCTTGCGCGGCTCCGACATCAATTCCTCAAGCTTATCCACGCACGCCAGATAGTGCGGGGTTTGCTTGTGCGCCAGCACCGCCTCCTCGTCTTTATAGGCCTCGTAGATAAAGAAGCGGGTTTTCACGCGCGGGTCCTGCAATACGTCAAAGCGCAGGTTCCCCGGCTCCTTGATCGCTCCCTCGTGGTTGGCGCGAAACACTTCCAGAAACTCGTCCACCCGCTCGGGCTTGATATTGATCTCAACCAGCGTCACGTTCATTTTGCTTCTCCCTGTTTCTCTTCCTGCCAGAACTGGAACGCATCGCGGGCATTCCAGTTCTCATGAACCACTTTCTTCACCGCCTTCAGCATGGCGAGCGGCGCGCTGGACTGGAAGATGTTGCGCCCCATGTCCACGCCGGACGCGCCCTGGTCAATCGCACGCCAGCACATCTCCAGCGCCTCGTGCTCCGGCAGCTTTTTGCCCCCGGCGATGACTATCGGCACCGGGCAGCTGGCGGTCACTTTTTCAAAGCCCTCGTCTACGTAGTAGGTTTTGACGAACTGCGCCCCCATTTCGGCGGCGATGCGGCTGGCGAGCGAGAAATAGCGCGCGTCGCGCGCCATCTCTTTCCCCACGCCCGTTACCGCCAGCGTCGGCATGCCGTAGCGCGCGCCCGCGTCCACCAGCTTGATGATGTTGTTGATCGACTGGTGCTCAAACTCGCTGCCGATGTACACCTGCGCCGCCACGGCGCAGACGTTCAGGCGCAGCGCGTCCTCCATCGCCACCGCCACGCACTCGTTCGACAGCTCCCCCAGGATTGAGTTACCGCCGGAGGCGCGCAGCACCACCGGCCTGTTCGTCGCGGCGGGCACCTGGCTCCTGAGGATGCCGCGGGTACACATCAGCACGTCGGTTTCACCGAACAGCGGCGCGATGGAGAGATCGATACGCTCAAGGCCGGTGGTCGGCCCCTGAAAATAGCCGTGATCGAAGGCCAGCATCACCGTGCGGTTGCTCTGCGGGTTGAAGATGCGCGCCAGGCGGGACTGCATGCCCCAGTCCAGCGAGCCGCAGCCCTTCAGCGTGAACGGCACGTTGACCTGCGGCGTGCCGATGCCAAAATCCTTGCCGTCTTTGATGTCGTCTAAATCAGCCATTTGCTCCCCCGTCAGAAATCGTATTTGCTGATGTTCTCTTTGGTGAACACCACCCGCTCCGGCAGCAGCACGATGCCGTTGCCCTTCGCCTCATACTGGTAGCCCTGCACGCTGTTCGGCTCGACCTTCAGCGCGCCGATATTTTTTACGTCTACGCTGTCGCCGACGTTAAGATCGCCTTTTTTGAGCAGGCGATCGGCGACATTGACCGCAATTTTGCCCTGTTGCACCACATCCCACAGGCCGAAGGCTTTTACCGTGCCGCGCTCAACGTACGGACGCATCACGTTCGGCGTGCTGAAGCCGACAATCGCCACCCCTTCCCGCTTAAGGTTTTCCGCCGCCTGCGCCGCGGCCGGCAGCGCGTTGGCGTCCGGGGCAACGATCGCATCCAGATCCGGATACGCTTTTAAGATCCCCTCGGCGGTTTGCAACGATTTGGTGGCGTCGTTATAGCCAAACTGGGTCGTTACGACCTGCCACTGGGGATGATCTTTCTCGATTTTGGCCTTCGCCTCTTTCACCCACTGGTTCTGGTCGGTGACGGTCGGGCTGGAGTAGAAGAACGCCACTTTGGCATTCGGTTTGGTGACCTGCTTGCTCGCCATCTCCACCAGCAGGCCGCCCAGCTGTTCCGGCGTCCCCTGGTTAATGTAGATGCTGCGGCACTCCGGTTTGGTGTCGGAGTCCCAGGTCAGGACCTTGACGCCGCGCTGCATCGCGCGCTTGAGCGCCGGGCAGAGGCCGTCCGGCGACACGGCGGAGACGATGATGGCGTTATAGCCCTGGTTGACGAAGTTATTGATCAGCTGCACCTGGCCGGAGACGCTCGGCTCGGTCGGGCCGTCGTAGGTGACGTCCACCCCAAGGTCTTTCCCCGCCTCTTTCGCGCCGTTGCCGCCGCTGGTGAAGAAGCCCACGCCCACCAGCTTCGGGATAAATGCAATGCGGTCCGCCGCCTGCGCCGAAGCGAAGCTAAGGGCCATTGCCAAGACGAGCAGTTTTGTTTTCATCTTACGCTCCGGATAGTTTTCTGAAGAGAGATCGCACCCACTCGCGGTGCAGACTCAGCGAACGTCCCATCACCACCACAACCAGCAGCGCCCCTGACAGCGCGCTCGACACCTGGTTGGGGATGCCGACCATCTGTAAACCCTGCTGCAGGTAGCCCACCAGCAGCGCCGCCAGCGCCGTGCCGACAACCGAACCTGAGCCGCCGTAGATATTGGCCCCGCCGAGCACGGCGGCGGTGAGCGCGGGCATCAGTAAATCCCGCCCCAGATCCGAACGCGCGGATCCGAAATAGGAGACCATTACCAGCGCGGCAATCGCCGAGGCTACACCCACCAGGCCGTACAGCGCGTAGGGCATGCCGTTCACCGACAGCGCCGCATAGCGCGCCGCGCGAGGATTCTGTCCAATCAAAAACAGATGACGGCCAAAGCGCCCGCGATGGGTAATCAGCCAGAAGAAGACGGTAATCACCGCGAACAGCACCAGCGGGATCGGCAGGCCCAACATCGTGAGGTTAGCGAACGCCGTGAAGCTGTCCGGGAAACCGCCGATGCCCTCGTAGCCCGTGGCCCCCGCAATGCCGGAGAGCAACAGCGCCCCGCCGCCGTAGAGGTAGAGCGTGCCGAGGGTAATCACCAGCGGGCTAATGCCGGTGTAGTGGATCAGCGCCGCATTCACCAGCCCGCACAGCAGTCCGAGCAGCAGCGTCAATGGAACGGCGACCGCCATCGGCCACCCCGCCTGCATCATCACGCCCAGCGCGATGGCGCACAGTCCGATGGTTGAGCCGAGGGAAATGTCGATCCCGCCGCTGATGATGACCAGCGTGAGCGGCAACGCCACAATGCCGATGCAGATGAAGTCGCTGGTGCTGAACAGCAGCATGTTGATATCGAGCATGCGCGGGTTGATGGCGCCGAAGAGCAGGATCTCCAGCACCAGTAAAATCAGCAGCGCGCTTTCCCAGTTAAGCCTCATTTACGCCACCTCTTTTTTGCGTTTGGGAAACGGGGTGACGTGCTTTCCCCCTTTGTTACCCGGCTGGAAGCGACCATACTTCAGCGCCCGCTGATGGCGCGCCAGCGCCTGGCGCAGGCGCCCGTCGAGCACCAGCACGCCCAGCAGCACCAGCCCGGCGATAAAGTCGTTCCACCACGCCGGGAGCCTGAACAGCACCAGCACGGTGTCGATTTGGGTGAGGAAGAACGCGCCGAGCAACGCGCCGATCAGCGTGCCCGTGCCGCCCAGCAGCGAAATGCCGCCGAGGACGCAGGCGGCGATGGCCTTCATCTCCAGCCCGCTGCCGGTCTGGTTGGGAACAAAACCAATCTGCGCGGCAAAGACGATCCCGGCGCAGGCCGCCAGCATGCCGTTCAGGGTAAAGGCGATCATGCGGGTGCGGTTCACCGCTACGCCCAGCTGGCGCGCCGCGGCGAGGTTATCGCCCACGGCATAGAAATCACGCCCGAACGCGGTGCGCGACAGCGTCCAGGCGCCGATAAGCACGATCGTCAACACCACCATGCCGAGCGGCGAAATGCCGATGGCAACAGGTTCTGAGAGGGATTTCAGCCCCGGCGGCAGCCCCTCAATCCACTTACCGCCCGTCCAGAGCAGCATCGCCCCGCGGTACAGCCCCAGCGTGCCGAGGGTGGCGACGATCGCCGGGATGCGCAGCCCCACCACCAGAAACCCGTTGAACGCCCCGGCCAGCGCGCCAGTCGACAGCGCGAAGAGAATGGAAACCGGAAGGCTGTAGCCGCTATTAAGCGCCACGCCGACGGCAATAGCGGACAGCCCGACGACAGAGCCGACGGACACGTCGATATTGCGTGTCAGCATCACCAGCGCCGCGCCGATAGCCAGCAGGATCAGGATCTGCGAGCTGGCGAAGATCATCCCCAGCGTCTGCAGGCTGAAGTAGGACGGGTTCAGCGCCACCAGCACGGCGAACAGCGCCAGAATGGCGAGAAACGCGCTCAGCTCGCGGTTTTTGAGTAAGGTCTTCATGATTGCCCTCCGAACGCCAGCGCCATCATTCTGTCGAGGCTGACGGCGTGGCGCGGCAGTTCGCCGCTGAGCACGCCCTGATGCATCACCAGCACCCGGTCCGCGAGGCCCGGAAACTCATCGAGATCGCTTGAGATCATCAGCACCGCCACGTTCTGCGCCGCCACGCTTTTGATGAGCTGATAGATATCGGCGCGCGCCGAGACGTCCACCCCGCGCGTCGGTTCATCGACGATCAGCAGTAAAGGATTTGCCTCCAGACAACGCGCCAGCAGCACCTTCTGCTGGTTGCCGCCGGAGAGCGTGCGCACGGTTTGATCCGCATGGTTGAGCTTGATCCCCAGCGCCCGGTGATAGCGCTCCACCACCGCAGACTCCCGCTTGCGCTGCTGCCAGAGCGACGGCTCGTTCAGCGCCACGGTGTTCCAGCGGATCGGTGCGTCGAGGAACAGGCCGGACACCTGCCTGTCTTCCGGCAGGTAGACTAGCCCTTTTTCCAGGCGTGAACTTACCGGATCGCCGGCGATCTCCTGGTTCTCCAGCCAGATGCGGCCTCCACGTACCGGCCGCAGGCCGTAGAGGGTTTCGGCAAACTCGGTACGTCCGGATCCCACCAGCCCTGCCAGGCCAACGATCTCTCCGGCGTAGATCTCAAGGCTGAGATCGATAAACCCTTCCCCGGTGAGATCGTCCACCCGCAGCACCGGGAAATCCTGCGGCTGGGTGCGACGGTTGCCCGGCAGCGCCAGCCACAGCTTTTGCGTATCGCTCAGGGATTTCTCCCGGCTCACCGGCGTCATGGCGGCGATCAGGGCGCTGTCGTCGAACTGCGCGGTTTCACCGCTCAGCACCACCGCGCCGTCGCGCATCACCGAGACGTGGCTCGAAAGCATGCGAATTTCCGGCAGCTTGTGCGAGATAAAAACTATCCCGACGCCGAGCGCCTGCAGGGCGCGGATCTGGCGGAACAGCCGTTCGGTTTCACCCGGCGTGAGGGAGGCTGTGGGTTCGTCGAGGATCAGGATCCGGGCGTTGCGCATTAATCCGCGCAGGATCTCCACCATCTGCTGATCCGCCACCTCCAGGGTGCTGGCGGCGGCGTCGAGGTTAAGCTGGCACTGCAGCTGCTCAAGTTTCTCCTCCAGCCGCTTTTCCAGATCGCGCTCGCGCGGCAGGCGGAACAGGATATTTTCCCGCACCGTCAGGTTGGGGAACAGCAGCGGCTCCTGCGGCACCAGGTAAATGCCTAACCTGTGCGCCTGCACGGGCGTAAGCCGCGCATATGACTGCCCCTCGACGGAAAGTTCACCGCTGTCCGGCGTCTCGACCCCGGCGATGATCTTCATCAGCGTCGATTTTCCCGCGCCGTTTCCGCCCATCAGCGCGTGCACCTGGCCCGCAAGCAGCGTGAAATCAATGCCTTTTAGAACCGGCACGCCTGAGAACTGCTTGCTGATATTCCGCGCGTCGAGAAGTGAGGTCATCATCGCTCCGCTATTGAACAAATGATTTTTAGATTTAATAATGTTCAAAAGCGTAGACGGTGAACTATATTTATAACCGTGCAGGGATCACAGTTTTATCGATTGAGATTCAGATAAACCAGAAACGATCGAAATGATCCGTTTTGTCGCGTGGCTCACAATTTCCCTTCGCGCCATCACGAACATATGATCTAAATTTTTATAAGAGTTCAACTATGAGCGATAAACGCACTGCGGAAGAAGGACGGTTTGCCGGGCTGGCGCTGGCGGAAGAGGAACTCGTGGCGCGCGTGGCCTGGTGCTACTACCACGACGGATTAACCCAGAACGACATCGGCGAGCGGCTCGGGCTGCCGCGTTTGAAGATTTCTCGCCTGCTGGAAAAAGGCCGTCAGTCCGGGGTGATTCGCGTGCAGATCAACTCCCGCTACGAGGGATGCCTGGCGCTGGAAACCGAGCTACAGCAGCGCTTTGGCCTGAAGCTGATGCGCGTGATGCCCGCCCTGAATACGCCGCCGATGAACGTGCGGCTGGGCATTGGCGCAGCGCAGTCGCTGATGGGCGTGCTGGAGCCCGGCCAGCTGCTGGCGGTGGGGTTCGGTGAAACCACCATGAGCAGCCTGCAGCACCTGAGCGGCTTTATCAGCTCGCAGCAGATCCGCCTGGTGACGCTCTCCGGCGGCGTCGGGCCGTACATGACCGGAATCGGCCAGCTGGACGCGGCCTGCAGCGTCAGCATGATCCCCGCCCCGCTTCGCGTGTCATCCGCTGACGTCGCCGGGATTCTAAAACGCGAAACCAGCGTGCGGGACGTGATCCTCGCGGCCACCGCCGCCGACGTGGCGGTGGTTGGCATTGGTTCAGTGAACCAGCGCCGTGATGCAACGATCCTGCGCTCAGGCTACATCAGCGAAGGTGAACAGCTGATGTACGCCCGCAAAGGGGCGGTCGGCGACATTCTCGGCTATTTCCTCAATGCCGAGGGCGAATGCGTTGAGGAGCTGGAGATCCATAAAGAATTACTGGGCGTCACGCTCGATGAACTGGCGCAACTGCCCACCATCGTTGGCGTGGCCGGAGGGGAAGAGAAAGCCGATGCGATTTATGCCGCACTGAAGGGTCGCCGTATCAATGGCCTGGTGACGGAAGAGACGACAGCCCGCGCGGTGCTGGCTCTGGCCAAGTGAGAGCCCGCCCTGCGCTAACAGCGAGGCAAGCTCATGAGTTACCTTTTAGCGTTAGATGCAGGGACAGGCAGCGTTCGCGCCGTTATTTTTGATTTACAGGGCAACCAGATTGCCGTCGGCCAGGCCGAGTGGAAGCACCTGAGCGTGGAGAACGTGCCGGGGTCGATGGAGTTCGACCTCGAGACCAACTGGCAGCTGGCCTGCCGGTGCATTCATAAGGTGCTGGAGCGTGCACGCCTGAGCGCGGCGGATATTCAGTCCGTCGCCTGCTGCTCGATGCGCGAAGGGATCGTACTGTATGACCGCAACGGCGAGGCCATCTGGGCCTGCGCCAACGTCGACGCCCGCGCCAGCCGCGAGGTGGCCGAACTCAAAGAGATCCACGACGACCGTTTTGAATCCGAAGTGTATGAGGTCTCCGGCCAGACGCTGGCGCTGAGCGCCATGCCGCGCCTGCTGTGGCTGGCGCACCATCGTCCGGATATTTACCGCAGGGCAGCGACTATCACCATGATCAGCGACTGGCTGGCGGCGAAGCTCTCCGGCGAGCTGGCGGTCGACCCGTCTAACGCGGGCACCACCGGCATGCTGGATCTCTTCTCCCGCGACTGGCGTCCGGCGCTGCTCGACATGGCCGGGCTGCGCGCCGATATCCTCTCCCCGGTGAAAGAGACCGGCACCGTGCTGGGCGCTATCACCAGAGTGGCCGCACAGCAGAGCGGCCTGCGCGAAGGCACCCCGGTGGTGATGGGCGGCGGCGACGTGCAGCTGGGCTGTCTGGGGCTAGGCGTGGTTCGTGCCGGACAAACCGCGGTGCTGGGCGGCACCTTCTGGCAGCAGGTGGTCAACCTGCCGCAGGTGCGCACCGACCCCGAGATGAACATCCGCGTGAACCCGCACGTGATTCCCGGCATGGCGCAGGCGGAGTCGATCAGCTTCTTTACCGGGCTGACCATGCGCTGGTTCCGCGACGCCTTCTGCGCCGAGGAAAAGCTAATTGCCGAGCGGATGGGGATGGACACCTATTCTCTGCTGGAAGAGATGGCCAGCAGGGTGCCGGCGGGCTCCCACGGGGTGATGCCAATCTTCTCCGACGCCATGCATTTTAAGCAGTGGTACCACGCCGCGCCGTCGTTTATTAACCTCTCCATCGACCCGGAAAAGTGCAATAAAGCGACGCTGTTCCGCGCCCTGGAGGAGAACGCGGCGATCGTCTCGGCCTGCAACCTGGCGCAGATTTCACGCTTCTCCGGCGTGACGTTTGAAAGTCTGGTCTTTGCGGGCGGGGGCTCGAAAGGGGCGCTGTGGAGTCAAATCTTAAGCGACGTTACCGGGCTGCCGGTGCGCGTGCCGGAAGTGAAAGAGGCCACGGCGCTAGGCTGCGCGATCGCGGCAGGCGCTGGCGCGGGGCTGTTTGCCGATATGGCCTCGACGGGCGAGCGGCTGGTGAAGTGGAGCCGAGAGTTCACGCCGAACCCGCAGCACCGCGAGCTGTACGACGGCATGATGCAGAAATGGCAGGCCGTTTACGCGGACCAGCTCGGGCTGGTGGACAGCGGGCTGACGACGTCGATGTGGCAGGCTCCGGGGCTGGTGCGCGCAGCGGCGCCGTAAAAAACGCCGGATGGCGCTGCGCTTATCCGGCCTACGGTTTTGTAGCCCCGGTAAGCGCAGCGCCACCGGGGAAGTTCTTTGAGATCTATCACAATCATTCGATCCCGCTTTTACCTTTCTGCTGCCGCTGGCTAAATTAGTAACTCATCCGACCACATAACAATAATTTTACACTGGAAGAGACTATGAGCCGCTACCCGTCGTTATTCGCCCCCCTCGATCTGGGGTTCACCACACTCAAAAACCGCGTGTTGATGGGCTCGATGCACACCGGGCTGGAGGAGCATCCGGACGGGGCCGAGCGTCTGGCAGCCTTCTATGCCGAGCGCGCCCGCCACGGGGTGGCGCTGATTGTCACCGGCGGCGTGGCCCCAGCTCCTTCCGGCGTGGGAATGGAGGGCGGCGCGGTGCTGAACGATGCGTCACAGCTGCCGCACCACCGCATTGTGACCGACGCTGTACACCGCGAGGGCGGTAAAATCGCCCTGCAAATCCTGCACACGGGTCGCTACAGCTATCAGCCGAACCTGGTCGCGCCGTCGGCCCTTCAGGCGCCGATTAACCGTTTTACACCTCACGCCCTCACCCACGACGAGATCCTGGCGCTGATCGACGACTTCGCCCGCTGCGCGGCGCTGGCGCGTGAGGCGGGCTACGACGGCGTAGAGGTGATGGGCTCTGAAGGCTATCTGATCAACGAGTTCCTCGCCGCCCGCACCAACCAGCGCGACGACGAATGGGGCGGCGACTATGCCCGCCGGATGCGCTTCGCCGTAGAAGTCGTGCGCGCCGTGCGCGAACGTGCGGGCGCGGACTTTATTATCGTCTTCCGCCTGTCGATGCTCGACCTGGTAGAGGGCGGAGGAACGTTCGACGAAACCGTGCAGCTGGCGCAGGCGATTGAAGCCGCAGGTGCCACGATTATCAATACCGGCATCGGCTGGCACGAGGCGCGCATCCCGACCATCGCCACGCCGGTGCCGCGCGCGGCGTTCAGCTGGGTGACGCGCAGGCTGAAGGGCAAAGTGTCTGTTCCGCTGGTCACCACCAACCGCATTAACGATCCGCAGGTGGCGGACGATGTGATTTCACGCGGCGATGCCGACATGGTCTCAATGGCGCGGCCATTCCTTGCCGATGCCGAACTGCTGTCCAAAGCGCAAAGCGGCCGTGCGGATGAGATCAACACCTGCATCGGCTGTAACCAGGCCTGCCTGGATCAGATCTTCGTTGGCAAGGTCACCTCCTGTCTCGTCAACCCGCGCGCCTGCCACGAAACCAAAATGCCGGTCGTTCCGGCGGTCAATAAAAAACGCCTGGCCGTAGTGGGCGCAGGCCCGGCGGGGCTGGCGTTTGCAGTGAATGCCGCCTCGCGCGGGCACAGCGTGACGCTGTTTGATGCGCTCGGGGAGATTGGCGGGCAGTTTAATATCGCCAAACAGATCCCAGGCAAAGAGGAGTTCTACGAAACGCTGCGCTACTACCGCCGGATGATCGAGCTGACGGGCGTCGAGCTGCGGCTTAATCAGTTTGTCAGCGCGGCGGATCTGACTGATTTCGATGAGACGATCCTGGCGAGCGGGATCGTACCGCGCCTGCCGGCGATCGAGGGTATCGATCATCCGAAGGTGTTGAGCTATCTGGATGTATTGCGTGACAAAACGCCGGTTGGCGAGAAGGTAGCGATTATCGGCTGCGGCGGGATCGGCTTTGATACCGCCATGTATTTGAGCCAGCCGGGCGAGGTGACCAGCCAGAACATTGCCGAGTTTTGCGTCGAATGGGGCATTGATACCAGCCTTAGCCAGTCCGGCGGATTACGCCCGGAAGGGCCGCAGCTGCCGAAAAGCCCGCGCCAGATCGTGATGCTGCAGCGTAAAGCCAGCAAGCCGGGCGAAGGGCTGGGCAAAACCACCGGCTGGATCCACCGCGCTACCCTGCTCTCGCGTGGGGTGAAGATGATCCCGGCGGTAAGCTACGAGAAGATCGACGACGAGGGTCTGCACGTCACGATCGGCGGCGAGCCGCAGCTGCTGCGCGTGGATCATGTGATTTTATGCGCCGGGCAGGAGCCAAAGCGCGATCTGGCGGATCCGCTGCGCGAGACCGGTAAAACGGTGCATCTGATTGGCGGGTGCGACGTGGCGATGGAGCTGGACGCGCGGCGGGCGATTACGCAGGGAACGAAGTTAGCTCTGGAGATCTAGAACATTGCCCGGTGGCGCTGCGCTTACCGGGCCTACGGGTTCGAGGCCGTTGTAGGCCCGGTAAGCGCAGCGCCACCGGGCATCAGACCGCACACTAGGTAGGCCTTTGCAAGCGAAGCGCCGCCAGGCAAAACAATCTTACCGACGACGTCCCAGCTTCACCGCTTTCAGTACCACAAATTTATTATTCGTCGCAATAGTGGTGCAGTTGCCGAAAATCTTCTTCAGTTTATGGAAGTAATCCAGGTGACGGTTGGCAACGATATACAGCTCGCCGTTGATTTTCAGGCAGCGGCGGGCGTGGTGGAACATCTCCCAGGCGACGTTATCGGTCAGCGCATGTTGTTGGTGAAACGGCGGGTTGCAGAGCACAGCATTAAAGCGGAAAGGCTCCACGCCGGAGAGCGCGTTGTTGATCATAAACTCGCAGCGATCCAACGCCTCTGGCATGTTGGTTTCAACGTTCAAACGGCTGGAAGCAACCGCCATCGGCGATTCATCGACAAACACCACTTTCGCCTGCGGGTTTTTATCAAGCAGCGTCAGACCAATAACGCCATTACCGCAACCGAGATCGACAATCTCCCCTTCGAGATTCTCTGGCAGATGTTGCATAAAGAAGCGCGCGCCGATATCAAGCCCGGTGCGGGAGAAGACATTCGCATGGTTGTGGATAGTCCAGTCAGTACCTTCCAGCTTCCAGCTAACGGTCTGCGGCGCATCGGCCAGCTGCGGTTCATTGAAAGTGCAATTAATCAGGCGCGCTTTTTTCCATGCCAGCGTGGTGGTGGTTGGGCCGAGCACTTTTTCGAACAGTTCCAGCGTGGAAGTGTGAATGTCACGGGCTTTGGCACCGGCAATAATACGTGTATCCGACGTGACCACTTTGCGCAGCGCACGCAGTTGTTGTTCCAGCAATGCCAGTGTTTTCGGCACTTTGATCAGCACCACCCCCGGCTGTTGCGGGTAGTCGGCGGTGCTGTCGAGAAACTTCACGCTCGACTCATCAATCCCGTTGAGGCGTAAATTCTCGCGCGTCGCCAGTTCGCTGATGTATGAGTCGCCAATGCTGTATGGCTTATGTTCCGCCAGCGCACAACTTAACGCACCAAAGGCATCATTCAGGATCAACACCGGGCCGCGGATTTCTGTGTCGTCCAACTGTTGCAGCAAATATTCATCCGCCGCTTCCCACGCCTGTAGTGGGTTAACGTCATCCGTCGCCGGAAAACGTTGTAGTGTCAGTGAACGGAAACCGTTGTCTAAGTGGCTCATCGGCCCTCCTGAATGATAAAATTTCGACGTTGCCCCTGAAAAGGGTGCGTGAGTATACCCTTTTTCTCTTTTTCGTGGGCGGTTATGAGCAATCTTACTTATCTTCAGGGTTATCCCGAGCAGCTACTTTCCCAGGTGCGAACGCTGATTAACGAACAGCGTCTGGGCGATGTGCTGGCAAAACGTTATCCGGGAACACACGACTACGCCACCGATAAAGCGCTGTGGCAATATACTCAGGATCTGAAAAATCAGTTTCTGCGTAATGCCCCGCCGATCAATAAAGTGATGTATGACAATAAGATCCATGTGCTGAAAAACGCGCTCGGGTTACATACCGCTGTTTCGCGTGTGCAGGGCGGCAAGCTGAAAGCAAAGGCGGAGATCCGCGTCGCTACCGTGTTTCGCAACGCGCCGGAACCGTTTTTGCGCATGATCGTGGTGCACGAGTTGGCGCACCTGAAGGAGAAAGAGCATAACAAAGCGTTCTATCAATTGTGCTGCCATATGGAGCCGCAGTACCACCAGCTTGAGTTCGACACCCGGCTGTGGCTAACGCATTTGTCGTTAAAAGGTAATGCGGAATAGCGCACGCGAATTGTCATGATGACGTGCTACAGTGGCTAAAGGTTCCCCGCTACGGAGTACGTAAACGTTTATGATACGTTTCGCTGTGATTGGTACGAACTGGATCACTCGCCAGTTCGTCGAGGCCGCCCATGAGAGCGGTAAATACAAGTTAACCGCCGTTTATTCCCGCAGCCTTGAGCAGGCCCAGCACTTCGCCAATGATTTTTCTGTCGAGCATCTGTTTACCTCGCTGGAAGCGATGGCAGAAAGCGATGCCATTGACGCGGTGTATATTGCCAGCCCAAATGCCCTGCACTTTTCCCAGACACAACTTTTCCTTAGCCATAAAATTCATGTGATTTGCGAGAAACCACTGGCGTCGAATCTGGCGGAAGTGGATGCCGCCATTGCCTGTGCGCGCGAAAATCAGGTGGTGCTGTTTGAGGCATTTAAAACCGCCTGCCTGCCGAACTTTCATTTGTTGCGCCAGGCGCTGCCGAAAGTCGGCAAACTGCGTAAAGTCTTTTTCAACTATTGCCAGTATTCCTCGCGGTATCAACGTTACCTGGACGGTGAGAATCCCAACACCTTTAATCCGGCATTCTCTAACGGTTCAATTATGGATATCGGCTTTTACTGCCTGGCGTCGGCGGTGGCGTTATTTGGTGAGCCGAAAAGCGTGCAGGCAACGGCGAGTTTGCTGGCAAACGGCGTTGACGCCCACGGCGTGGTGGTGATGGATTACGGTGATTTCAGCGTCACCTTGCAGCACTCAAAGGTCAGTGATTCTGTCCTGGCAAGCGAGATTCAGGGCGAAGCGGGATCGCTGGTGATTGAAAAACTGTCTGAATGCCAGAAAGTGTGCTTCGTGCCGCGTGGCAGCCAGATGCAGGATCTCACCCAGCCGCAGCATATTAATACCATGCTCTACGAAGCAGAGCTGTTCGCTACCCTGGTGGATGAGCATCTGGTGGATCATCCAGGGCTGGCGGTCAGTCGCATCACCGCCAAACTGCTGACCGAGATCCGCCGCCAGACTGGGGTGATTTTTCCGGCAGATAGCGTAAAACTATAATTGCCAAAGTAAAACAGTGTAAAAGGTATGTAACAGACCATTGACTGGCTGAATGGTCTGTCATACTTTGTTACCTGCAAAGGGGAGTAACTTCATTGCCGGTCGATCGTCATTACGATGTGTGAAAAACCACATCCGGTCACCGGGCAACCCGAAAGGAATACGCAGACGTATTCCTTTTTTGTTGTAAGTGAGACCTTGCCGGAAGGCGAGGTCTATGCATAAAAAGCAGCGGCTGACGTCTTCCGACGTTGGCCGTTTTTTTATGTGTAAGGAACTTCTATGAATACTGTCGGCACGCCGTTGCTATGGGGCGGATTCGCTGTTGTTGTCGCCATTATGCTGGCTATCGACCTGTTGTTGCAGGGGCGTCGTGGGGCACATGCCATGACCATGAAACAGGCTGCGGCCTGGTCGCTGGTCTGGGTGACGCTGTCGTTACTGTTTAACGCCGCTTTCTGGTGGTATCTGGTGCAAACCGAAGGTCGCGCCGTTGCCGATCCACAGGCACTGGCCTTTCTCACAGGTTATCTGATTGAGAAATCGCTGGCGGTCGATAACGTCTTTGTCTGGCTGATGTTGTTCAGCTATTTCTCTGTTCCGGCGGCATTACAACGCCGCGTGCTGGTGTATGGCGTGCTCGGGGCGATTGTTCTGCGTACCATCATGATCTTCACTGGCAGCTGGCTAATTTCGCAGTTCGACTGGATCCTGTATATCTTCGGTGCCTTCCTGCTGTTTACCGGCGTGAAGATGGCGCTCGCCCATGAAGATGAATCAGGCATTGGCGACAAGCCGCTGGTGCGCTGGCTACGCGGTCATTTGCGCATGACCGACACCATCGACAACGAGCATTTCTTTGTGCGTAAGAATGGATTGCTGTACGCCACACCGCTGATGCTGGTACTGATTCTGGTGGAATTGAGCGACGTGATTTTCGCCGTGGATAGCATTCCGGCTATCTTCGCCGTGACCACTGACCCGTTCATTGTGCTGACCTCAAACCTGTTTGCGATCCTCGGCCTGCGTGCGATGTATTTCCTGCTGGCGGGCGTAGCAGAGCGTTTCTCGATGCTCAAATATGGCCTGGCGGTGATTCTGGTGTTTATCGGTATCAAGATGCTGATTGTCGACTTCTACCATATTCCAATCGCCGTCTCGCTGGGCGTGGTGTTTGGCATTCTGGTGATGACGTTTATTATCAACGCCTGGGTTAACCGCCAGCACGATAAGAAGCAGCAGGTGGAGTAAAACGTTCGGTGCGGGCTGATGCCCTCACCCCGGCCCTCTCCCACAGGGAGAGGGTGAACACACTTTTGTAACGCAGTAGTTAAAAAATATGATGCAACACGTAAAATCCAGCATTTTACGCTTCCCTCCGCAGACGCTTTCCCTATACTCGACCATGCAAACATTTACTTACATCCGGACATAAATGTGACTAAGAGCACATCCGGGATGGAACGCAATTTCACTTAAGGAACGCTCATGACGACATCCTCATCGGGCCTGCTTGCGCGTCTGTCGCGCGGCAGCCTTGTTAAGCAAATACTGGTTGGACTGGTGCTCGGCGTCGCGCTGGCACTGATCTCAAAACCTGCCGCCGAGGCCACTGGCCTGCTCGGCACACTGTTCGTCGGCGCGCTGAAAGCGGTCGCGCCGGTTCTGGTTTTGACGCTGGTTATGGCCTCAATCGCCAACCACCAGCAGGGGCAGAAAACCAATATTCGCCCGATTCTGTGGATGTATCTGCTGGGGACGTTCTCGGCCGCGCTGACGGCGGTTGTCGTTAGCTTTATCTTCCCGTCCACGCTGCAGTTGACCACTGGCGCTACCGACATTACGCCGCCCGCGGGTATTGTGGAGGTGATGCACGGCCTGCTGATGAGCATTGTTGCCAACCCGATCCATGCGTTGATTAACGCGAACTACATCGGGATCCTGGTTTGGGCCGTCGGCCTGGGCTTCGCTCTGCGCCACAGCAACGACACGACCAAAAACCTGGTTAACGATCTTTCTCACGCCGTCACGTTTATCGTGACGGTGGTCATCCGCTTTGCGCCGATTGGTATTTTTGGCCTCGTGGCATCCACGCTGGCAACCACCGGTTTCGGCGCGCTGTGGGGCTATGCGCAGCTGCTGCTGGTGCTGATTGGCTGTATGGCCGTCGTAGCACTGGTGATTAATCCGCTGCTGGTATTTCTGCAGACCCGTCGTAACCCGTATCCGCTGGTGCTGATGTGCCTGCGCGAAAGCGGCGTGACCGCCTTCTTCACCCGCAGCTCGGCGGCAAATATTCCGGTCAACATGACCCTGTGCGAGAAGCTGAATCTGGACCGCGATACCTACTCCGTATCCATTCCGCTGGGTGCGACCGTCAATATGGCGGGAGCGGCCATCACCATTACGGTGCTTACGCTGGCCGCGGTGCATACGCTGGGTATTCCGGTGGATCTGCCAACCGCGCTGCTGCTGAGCGTGGTGGCCTCGCTGTGTGCCTGCGGCGCATCCGGCGTGGCGGGCGGTTCCCTGCTGCTGATCCCGCTGGCGTGTAATATGTTCGGCATCCCGAACGAGATCGCCATGCAGGTGGTTGCGGTGGGCTTTATCATCGGCGTATTGCAGGACTCCTGCGAAACCGCGATCAACTCCTCCACCGACGTGATGTTTACCGCCGCCGTGTGCCAGGCGGAAGACGCGCGTTTAGCGAAGAACGCCCTGCGAGGTTAACAGCAAAACGGCAACCCTGAGGTTGCCGTTTTTAATGTTTGTACCCCCTCCCCGTGGGAGAGGGTTAGGGTGAGGGCATCAGGCCGCACCGATCAAAGCGTTACGCCGCTTTTGAAGATCGCCAGTTCGCGGAAGTCGTTACGCTCGTTGCAGGTTTGTTTACCGTTGGCAAACTCAACGATGGTGTCGATAAATTCTTCCAGCAACTGCGGCATCGCTTTGCCGTGGATCAGCTGACCCGCGTCAAAGTCGATCCAGTGTTTTTTCTTCGCCGCCAGTTCACTGTTGGTAGCGATTTTCACCGTCGGTACAAAGCCGCCGTATGGCGTGCCACGACCAGTACTGAACAGCACCATATGGCAGCCCGCACCCGCCAGGGCGCTGGTCGCTACGGCATCGTTACCCGGCGCACTTAACAAGTTCAGCCCTGGCGTTTTCAGACGCTCGCCGTAACGCAGCACGTCAACCACGACGCTGGAACCCGCTTTCTGGGTACAGCCAAGTGATTTGTCTTCCAGCGTGGTGATACCGCCCGCTTTGTTCCCCGGCGATGGGTTTTCATAGATCGGCTGATCATGGGCAATAAAGTACTGTTTGAAGTCGTTGACCATGGTGACCAGTTTTTCAAACGTTGCTTCGTCGCGGCAATGGTCCATCAGCAACTGCTCTGCGCCAAACATCTCCGGCACTTCGGTCAGTACGGTAGTACCGCCGTTAGCAATCACGTAGTCAGAGAAACGCCCCAGCATCGGGTTAGCAGTAATACCAGAAAGACCGTCAGAACCACCGCACTCCAGACCAAACTTCAGTTCGCTGAGTTTGCCTGGCTCGCGTTTATCATTGCGCATCACGTTATACAGCTGATGCAAATGCTCGATTCCGGCTTCGATCTCATCATCCTGCTGTTGGCAGATCATGAAATGAACGCGTTCAGGATCGATATCGCCAAGCGTTTCACGGAATGCGGCAACCTGGTTGTTTTCACAGCCCAGACCAATCACCAGCACTGCGCCCGCGTTCGGGTGGCGCACCATGTTTTGCAGCATGGTGCGGGTATTGATGTGATCGTCGCCCAGCTGTGAGCAGCCGTAGGTGTGGCTGAAGAGGAACACGCCGTCAGTACCTTCGGCGTTGTTGGTCTCTTTCAGGAAACGATTTTGGATCTGCCGCGCGATGCCGTTGACACAGCCCACGGTTGGCAGGATCCACAGCTCATTACGCACTCCGACATCGCCGTTAGCGCGACGATAGATCTGCACTTCACGATCTGCCGCTTGCGCAGGCAGATCCTGAAAATCAGGTTGATAGCGATACTGATCCAGATCGCTCAGATTCGTGCGCGTATTGTGGGCGTGAACGTGTTCCCCCGCCGCAATATCCGCCAATGCATAACCAATCGGCAGGCCATATTTGATGACGTTGGCCCCTTTTGCGATATTCGTTAACGCAAATTTATGTCCACGAGCAACATCCTGGCGCAGCCTAACAGTTTGGTTATCGACACTGACTTCTGTGCCTTCAGCCAAATCCGCTAAAGCGACCGCGACGTTATCCAGCGCATGGATCTTGATGTATTGCATATCAACCCCAGACCTTAGTTCAGTTCAATGGCGAAGTAGTCACGCGCATTGTTAAAGCAAATATTTTTCACCATCTCGCCCAGCAGGTTGATGTCCGCCGGTGCTTCGCCCGCTTCCACCCAGCGACCGATCATCTGGCACAGAATGCGGCGGAAGTATTCGTGACGGGTGTATGACAGGAAGCTACGGCTGTCAGTCAGCATACCGACAAAGCGGCTCAGCAAACCGAGCTGCGCCAGTTGGGTCATCTGACGTTCCATACCGTCTTTCTGATCGTTAAACCACCAGCCGGAACCGAACTGCATTTTGCCCGGCATACCTTCGCCCTGGAAGTTACCGATCATGGTGCCCAGCACTTCGTTATCGCGCGGGTTCAGGCAGTACAGAATGGTTTTCGGCAGCAGGTTTTCT
Source organism: Enterobacter hormaechei (assembly GCA_041890495.1). Taxonomy (GTDB): domain Bacteria; phylum Pseudomonadota; class Gammaproteobacteria; order Enterobacterales; family Enterobacteriaceae; genus Escherichia; species Escherichia boydii. The sequence continues at coordinate 4,386,257 of CP169086.1, read as the reverse complement.
TCGTTCTGCTTGCTCAGCAGCTTAGACAACTCTTCTGCCATCGGACGGTCGTTGATGGAGTCAAAGCCTACATCCGGCCCCAGCAGTTTGAACTGACGCAGGTTGTTATTACGCAGCGCGCCAATGTGGTACTGCTGTACCCAGCCGCGACGTGCATATTCGGCACCAAGGAACACCAGTACCGCAGTTTTGAACTGTGCCACTTCGTGCTCGCTCAGGGTTTCGCCAGCCAGACGGCGCGCCAGAATGCTGTCCAGTTCCGCTTCGTTCGCTTCAGCAAACATCACCACGTCCAGCGCATGGTCAGACACTTTACAGCCGTGAGCGGCGAAGTGATCCAGACGTTTGGTCAAGGCAGTTTGCAGGTCAGCAAAGCGGCGAATGTCGGTATCGGAAACTTCGCCCAGCTTCGCCATGTAGTCGTTAAAGGTCGCCTGTTCGATGTTGAAGGCTTTGTCCGGACGCCAGCTCGGCAGCACTTTGATGGTGAAAGAGCCGTCTTTGGCGATCTCTGCGTGATGCTCCAGAGAATCGATCGGGTCATCGGTGGTGCCGACCATTTTCACGTTCATCTGCTGCATGATGCCGCGCGCGGAGAAGTTATCCTGCGCCAGCAGTTCGTTACATTCGTTCCAGATTTCATCGGCAGTTGACGGAGAAAGCAATTTGCCAGTGATACCAAACGGACGACGCAGTTCGAGGTGCGTCCAGTGGTATAACGGGTTGCCGATAGTGTGCGGAACAGTCGCCGCCCAGGCGTCAAATTTTTCACGGTCAGACGCATCACCGGTACACAGACGCTCGGCCACACCGTTGGTACGCATAGCGCGCCATTTGTAGTGATCGCCTTTCAGCCAGATGTCATATAGGTTTTTAAAACGATAGTCTTCCGCAATCTGCTGCGGCGGCAAATGGCAATGGTAATCGAAAATCGGCTGGTCTTTTGCGTAGTCGTGATACAGACGGCGGGCAAATTCGGTATCTAACAGGAAATCTTCAGTCATAAACGGAGTCATTTTCGTCTTCCTCTCAACGAGTGAGCTAGCTTGCTTATGGTGCGATGCTGACAAAGTTATCACACCAATTTCCAGAGTCCGAAGATATTTTCGTGAGTTAGATCAATAAACGTAGTTAAAAAAATTACTCTCAAAGTGGTAAATCTCGCTGCAGGCCGCGCCAGTACTGGCCTTGCTGTCGTCAGGTAATGTCCCTACAAATATTCCCACATTTGTGATGGCTCTCACCTTTTAAAGTTGTATGACAAGTTATCTTTCTGCCGTCGCAAATCATAAGTCGACGGAATGCAAATTGCCGATTCATTCATTTGTTAGATGAATCGGGTTAACCGGTACGGAAGCCGAATTAGCACGAAACTTTCATGGCAACGTTCGGGGCGTGCCGGTTTTTTTTCGGTTACCCGGTCGTAACTAACATCTTCAGCCTCTGGCGGGATGATGGCCGCGCTTCCTGCGGATATAACAAAACGATGAGGTTTTACATGCGTAAAATTAAAGGGTTACGTTGGTATATGATCGCACTGGTGACGCTCGGCACCGTGCTTGGTTACCTGACGCGTAACACTGTGGCGGCAGCTGCGCCAACTCTGATGGAAGAGTTAAACATCTCCACCCAACAGTATTCCTATATCATCGCAGCCTATTCTGCTGCTTATACGGTCATGCAACCGGTAGCAGGTTATGTACTGGATGTGCTGGGTACGAAAATCGGTTATGCAATGTTTGCTGTGCTGTGGGCCGTGTTCTGTGGTGCAACCGCGCTGGCAGGTAGCTGGGGTGGCCTGGCTGTTGCTCGTGGTGCGGTCGGTGCCGCGGAAGCAGCGATGATCCCGGCGGGTCTGAAAGCCAGCTCCGAATGGTTCCCGGCGAAAGAGCGTTCCATCGCAGTAGGCTACTTTAACGTAGGTTCTTCGATTGGTGCGATGATTGCGCCGCCGCTGGTGGTATGGGCAATCGTAATGCACAGCTGGCAGATGGCATTTATCATCTCCGGTGCATTGAGCTTTATCTGGGCGATGGCATGGCTGATTTTCTATAAACATCCGCGCGACCAGAAGCATCTGACCGATGAAGAACGCGACTATATTATTAATGGTCAGGAAGCCCAGCACCAGGTGAGCACGGCGAAGAAAATGTCCGTTGGTCAGATCCTGCGTAACCGTCAGTTCTGGGGTATCGCGCTGCCGCGTTTCCTGGCAGAACCGGCCTGGGGTACTTTTAACGCGTGGATCCCGCTGTTCATGTTTAAAGTTTACGGCTTTAACCTGAAAGAGATCGCGATGTTCGCCTGGATGCCGATGCTGTTTGCTGACCTCGGTTGTATCCTCGGTGGTTACCTGCCGCCGCTGTTCCAGCGTTGGTTTGGTGTGAACCTGATCGTTTCCCGTAAGATGGTCGTAACGCTGGGTGCAGTGCTAATGATTGGCCCGGGTATGATCGGCCTGTTCACCAACCCGTATGTCGCAATTATGCTGCTGTGTATCGGTGGTTTTGCCCACCAGGCACTGTCTGGCGCGCTGATTACGCTCTCTTCCGATGTGTTTGGTCGTAACGAAGTGGCAACGGCAAACGGTTTAACCGGGATGTCCGCATGGCTGGCAAGTACGCTGTTTGCGCTGGTTGTCGGTGCACTGGCTGACACCATCGGCTTCAGCCCGCTGTTCGCAGTTCTGGCAGTGTTCGACCTGTTAGGTGCGCTGGTTATCTGGACCGTGTTGCAGAACAAACCGGCGATTGAGGTGGCGCAGGAAACACATAACGATCCCGCACCGCAACATTAACGTTTCGTGTAAGTTTTAGTTTCCCTTCAAAGCCGCCTTCTCAGGCGGCTTTTTCATCACTCACTGCGAGTAGAGCTAAACTCGCAAAAGTGGTATAACAAATATAGTCTGCCGTATCATGCCTGGAGCGCATATGGAAATCACTGAACCACGCCGTTTGTATCAACAACTTGCCGCTGACCTGAAAGAGCGCATCGAACAGGGCGTCTATCTGGTGGGTGATAAACTGCCTGCAGAACGCTTTATTGCCGATGAAAAGAACGTCAGCCGTACGGTAGTTCGTGAAGCCATCATCATGCTGGAAGTTGAAGGCTATGTCGAAGTGCGTAAAGGTTCAGGTATTCATGTGGTTTCCAACCAGCCGCGCCATCAGCAGGCGGCTGACAATAATATGGAATTCGCCAATTACGGTCCGTTTGAGTTGCTTCAGGCTCGCCAGCTCATCGAAAGTAATATTGCCGAATTCGCGGCAACTCAGGTAACGAAACAGGACATCATGAAACTGATGGCCATTCAGGAACAGGCGCGCGGCGAACAATGCTTCCGTGATTCCGAGTGGGATTTGCAGTTCCACATTCAGGTCGCTCTGGCGACGCAGAACTCCGCCCTGGCGGCTATCGTGGAAAAAATGTGGACCCAGCGTAGTCATAACCCGTACTGGAAAAAACTGCACGAACACATTGATTCCCGTACCGTCGATAACTGGTGTGATGACCACGATCAAATCCTCAAGGCGCTGATTCGCAAAGATCCTCATGCTGCTAAGCTGGCAATGTGGCAGCATCTGGAAAACACCAAGATCATGTTATTTAACGAAACCAGCGACGACTTCGAGTTCAATGCCGACCGCTATCTATTCGCCGAAAACCCGGTGGTGCATCTCGATACAGCCACCAGTGCCGCAAAATAGATGACCTTCCCGCTGGCAGGCGCCTCGCTGCGCCTTCTGGCTTCAGTGGGTAAGCAAAACATATATAGTGTCAGCCTTTGTAAATCCCCTCGCTCACTTCCTGGGCTTACGCCAAAATCAACTCACGCCTGCAAATTCTGTGACGCAGAACGTTGGGCTTTGTTACAATTGGATTCACTTCGTTATTTTGTAAGTTAGTGCTTGCTAACCAGCCAATTAACAGGAAACCGTGTTGGCCACACCGCAATGTGTCCGCGAGCGACCATAATGAAATCACAACAATGTCGCCGTGCTGTTTGCCCCGGATAACAGGCGTGACGTTAACCGATTTCCAGGAACACTGAATGGAACTTTTGACCCAACTGCTGCATGCCCTCTGGGCGCAGGATTTTGAAACGCTGGCCAACCCTTCCATGATTGGCATGCTCTATTTCGTCTTGTTTATGATCCTGTTCCTTGAGAACGGTTTGCTGCCTGCAGCCTTCCTGCCCGGTGACAGTTTGCTGGTGCTTGTCGGCGTGCTGTGTGCCAAAGGGGCGATGGCGTTTCCGCACACCATTTTATTACTGACCGTCGCGGCCAGCCTCGGCTGCTGGGTGAGCTACATCCAGGGAAGATGGCTGGGCAATACCCGGATCGTCCAGAACTGGCTCTCGCACCTGCCTGCACATTATCATCAGCGGGCGCACCACCTTTTCCATAAGCACGGGCTTTCCGCGCTGCTGATTGGCCGCTTTATCGCGTTTGTACGTACCCTGCTGCCGACCATTGCCGGTCTGTCGGGGCTGAGCAGCGCGCGCTTCCAGTTCTTTAACTGGATGAGCGGTCTGTTATGGGTGCTTATTCTGACGACGCTCGGCTATGCCTTGGGTAAAACGCCGGTCTTTATGAAATATGAAGACCAGCTCATGTCCTGCCTGATGCTGCTGCCCGTTGTGCTGCTGGTCTTCGGCCTGATCGGCTCCCTGGTCGTGCTGTGGAAAAAGAAATACGGAGCCAGAGGCTAACGATGGCTATCTCACCGCTCGCCCTGCGCCGTTTTGCCTGCGCCGTGATTGCGCTGATGGTACTCAGCGCCATGCTGCTGGCATGGAGCGCGCTTTCGCACCAGGAATCCACGCTGGCCATTCGCCCGGTGAACCAGGGTGCCAGCGTGCCTGACGGTTTTTCTGTATGGCATCATCTGGATGCGAACGGGATCCGCTTTAAGAGCATCACCGCGCAGGACGATGTTTTACTGATCAAGTTCGATTCCCGTGCGCAAAGTGCCGCCGCGAAAGTGGTTCTCGACCGTACGCTGCCGCACGGGTACATCATTGCTCAGCAGGAAGATGACAGCCAGCCTGCAGCCTGGCTGTCGCTTATTCGCGATACGTCGCATCGGTTTGGATAACTTCCAGGATTCCGAATCTTTTCACTCACTTTGGTGAATCCCCCGTTTACTTACTATGCTTAAGTACGCGGAGCACCCCTCGATGTACTCCACATAACTTTGGATAGCGGCTTATGCCGCCACACAATGGAAGGTTTCGATAATGAAATTCCGCATGACTCTGGCTCTGGCCCTTTTTTCTTTAAGCACAGCATCCTTCGCAAACTCTCTCTGTCAGGAGAAAGAACAGGATATTCAGCGTGAGATCGGTTATGCCGAAAAGCATAACAATCAGCACCGCGTTGATGGTCTCAAAAAAGCGCTGAGCGAAGTGAAAGCGAACTGTTCAGACAGCAAGCTTCGTGCCGACCACCAGAAGAAAATCGCTGAACAGAAGGACGAGATAGCCGAGCGCCGTCGCGACCTGCAGGAAGCGAAAGAGAAAGGGGATGCGGAAAAAATTGCTAAGCGCGAGAAGAAGTTGAAAGAAGCGCAGGACGACCTGAAAGCGCTGGAAGCTCGCGATTATTGAGTTAACGGAAATCTCAACAGGAGAGAGAATCATGTCAAAAGATACGACGTCTGAACATCTGCGCGCTGAACTGAAATCCCTGGCCGATACCCTTGAAGAGGTGCTGAACTCCTCTGCTGACAAGTCAAAAGAAGAGGTCAGCAAGCTGCGCAGCAAAGCGGAGCAGGCGCTTAAAGAGAGCCGCTATCGCCTGGGTGAAACCGGCGATGCGCTGGCAAAACAGACCCGCGAAGCGGCCGCGCGTGCGGACGAATACGTACGTGATAATCCATGGACGGGCGTAGGGATTGGTGCCGCAGTCGGTGTGGTACTGGGTGTCCTGCTGACGCGTCGTTGATATGGAAGATCCTCGTCACGCACAAGGGCCTGCTAACAACGTCCTCGGCATCGGCCAGCGTATTTTAACGACGCTGGTCGGGATTGCCGAAACGCGCGTCCGGCTGGCAGTGGTCGAGCTGGAAGAGGAGAAAGCTAACCTCTTCCAGATGCTGCTGATGCTTGGACTCACCATGCTCTTCGCCGCGTTTGGTCTGATGAGCCTGATGGTGTTAATCATCTGGGCCATTGACCCGCAGTATCGTCTTAACGCGATGATTGCCACCACCGTCGTTCTGCTGGTCGCAGCGTTGATTGGCGGTATCTGGACGCTGCGTAAAGCGCGTAAATCCACTTTCCTGCGCCATACGCGTCAGGAGCTGGCTAACGATCGCGCCCTACTGGAGGATGACAAGCCGTGAGCGGTAAAGCCGAACGTCAAAAGCGAAAAGCGTACCTGCTAAGCCAGATCCAGCAGCAGCGGCTGGATCTGTCTGCCAGCCGTCGCGACTGGATTGACGCGACGCGACGGTTTGATCGGGGCTGGAACACCTTCCTGAGCCTGCGGTCATGGGCGCTGGTCGGCAGCAGCGTGATGGCTATCTGGTCCGTTCGTCATCCAAATATGCTCATCCGCTGGGCGCGCCGTGGGTTTGGAGCCTGGAGCGCCTGGCGTCTGGTGAAAGCCACGATTCGTCAACAGCAGTTGCGGTGATAAAAGCAAAACGGTAACCCAGGTTACCGTTTTTTGTTTTTGCGCCCTCTCCCCGTGGAAGAGGGTTGGGGTGAGGGCACCAGCGCGCACATCCCTTACTCAATATCTTTGAAGAAGATTTTTGACAGTTTTCCTTGCTAACAATCATCATTCACCACGTTTATGATTCTCTCCATCGACAGCAACGACGCTAATACCGCGCCATTGCACAAAAAAACAATCAGCAGCCTGAGTGGCGCAGTGGAGAGTATGATGAAAAAATTAGAAGATGTTGGTGTACTGGTAGCGCGCATTTTAATGCCGATTCTGTTTATTACCGCTGGCTGGGGAAAAATTACTGGCTATGCGGGTACCCAACAATATATGGAAGCAATGGGCGTCCCGGGTTTTATGCTGCCGCTGGTGATTCTGCTTGAGTTTGGTGGTGGTCTGGCAATCCTGTTCGGTTTCCTGACTCGCACCACAGCCCTGTTTACTGCGGGCTTTACGCTGCTGACGGCATTTTTATTTCACAGCAACTTTGCTGAAGGCGTCAACTCGCTGATGTTCATGAAAAACCTGACAATTTCTGGCGGATTCCTGCTGCTGGCAATTACCGGTCCGGGCGCGTATAGCATCGACCGCCTGCTGAATAAAAAGTGGTAAGCACGCGCTATACTTAACGATAAAAAACGAGGAGGAAGCTCCTCGTTTTTGCTATTGGAGGAGAGAAAAATGGGTCAACTGATTGACGGCGTCTGGCATGACACCTGGTACGATACCAAATCTACCGGCGGTAAATTTCAACGTTCAGCTTCCGCATTTCGTAACTGGCTCACTGCCGATGGCGCTCCTGGCCCCACTGGCAACAGGCGGTTTTATCGCAGAGAAAGATCGTTATCATCTCTATGTTTCACTCGCCTGCCCGTGGGCGCACCGCACGCTGATCATGCGCAAACTCAAAGGACTGGAACCGTTTATTTCCGTTTCCGTAGTGAACCCGCTGATGCTGGAAAACGGCTGGACCTTTGATGACAGTTTTCCGGAGCAACCGGAGATACGCTCTATCAACATGAATTTCTGTATCAGCTTTTTCTCCACGCCGATCCACACTACAGCGGACGAGTTACTGTTCCCGTGCTGTGGGACAAAAAGAACCATACCATCGTCAGCAACGAATCAGCAGAAATCATTCGCATGTTCAATACCGCGTTTGATGCGCGGGGTGCGAAAGCTGGAAGATTACTACCCACCAGCCCTGCAAACGAAAGATTGACGAACTTAACGGCTGGATTTATGACACCGTTAACAACGGCGTGTATAAAGCTGGTTTTGCCACCAGCCAGGAAGCTTACGACGAGGCGGGTGGCGAAAGTGTTTGAATCGCTGGCGCGACTGGAGGCAGATTTAGGCCAGCATCGTTACCTGACCGGCAATCAGCTAACCGAAGCCGATATTCGCCTGTGGACTACGCTGGTCCGTTTTTGATCCGGTGTATGTGACCCACTTCAAGTGTGATAAGTACCGCGATCAGCGATTACCTTAATCTGTATGGCTTCCTGCGTGATATCTACCAGATGCCGGGAATTGCCGAAACAGTCCAATTTCGATCATATCCGTAATCATTACTTCCGCAGCCATAAGACCATCAACCCTACGGGGATTATTTCAATTGGTCCGTGGCAGGATCTGGATGAACCTCACGGGCGCGACGTCCGTTTTGGATAAATATTAAGGACACCAATCAATACCCTAAATAATTCAAGTTGCGTGAAGGCGGCGACGCAGCGAATCCCCAGGAGCGTACATTAGTACGTGACTGGGGTGAGCGAGGAAAGCCAACGCCCAGGCAACTTGAAGTATGACGGGTAAATGCCCTTTTTTAATTCACAATCTCCATCTATCCTTACCTCGATCGCTTAGAAAACAAGTGATTGACTGACTAATGAGGCAAGGAAAATGGACTGGTATTTAAAAGTACTGCGCAACTACATTGGATTTGGTGGCCGCGCCCGCCGCAAAGAGTACTGGATGTTCGTTCTGGTGAACTTCATCCTCGTCATGGTGCTGGGTATTGTGGATAAAATTCTTGGCTGGGAGCGGGCTGGCGGTGAAGGCGTGCTGACCACCATCTATGGCCTGTTAGTCCTGCTGCCATCGTGGGCGGTACTGTTCCGTCGGCTGCACGATACCGATCGTTCGGCGTGGTGGCTATTGCTGCTGTTGATCCCGATCGTGGGCTGGATTGTGATTTTGATCTTCAACTGCCAGAGCGGGACGCCGGGCGAAAACCGCTTTGGTCCGGATCCTAAGATCGGCGCATAAAAAAAAGCCCGGTGGCGCTTCGCTTACCGGGCCTACAAACCACAATTTTATTTATTATAGTGCGTGAAAAGTTTGGGAATTTCCCGCAGACACCAGGATTTCGCTTCCCCCATACTGTCACGACGCCAGGCCATAATAATATCGATCTCGCTGGTCGATTCCGGGCTGACGACACGCAACCGCCCTTCCGCAATATCTTTTTCGACCATAGGATACGGCATCGTCGCCACGCCAAGCCCCGCCAGTAATGCCTGACGTTTATCTTCAATCGTGCTCACCGTTAAGCGCGGCTGTTTGTCCAGCAGCTGTACGGTCAACACCGGGCGCTCACGAGCGGTATCCGCCACCGCAATTCCACGATATTTCACACGCGTCACTTCAGATAACGGTTCCGGCTCCTGATGAATCGGGTGATCAGGCGCGGCAACGTAGACGTTCATTAACGTATAGAGCTTGCGCGAGTTGATCTCCGACGAGGAACGAAAATGCATATCCGGCGCGATAACAATATCCGCCCGCCCCTGCTCCAGCCGTTCCCACGCCCCCGCCAGCACTTCTGTGATGATTGCCAGTTGGGTATTGGCTTTTGCCGCCAGTTTGTCGATTAACGGGAAAAAGGCAGGTGTCGGTACCAGCGCTTCGGTCACAATGGTGAGATGCGTTTCCCAACCGCGCGCGAGAGCTTCCGCATCAGTAGTCAGTTTATCTGCGGCTTCCAGCAAAACGCGCCCTCGCTCCAACAACATCCTCCCGACATTGGTGAATTTGGTACGATGGCCCGAGCGGTCAAACAGCACCACATCCAGCTCTTCTTCCAGTTTTTGCATGGTGTAGCTAAGTGCGGAAGGCACGCGTCCCAGCTCATCCGCCGCCGCCGCAAAACTGCCCCGGCGATCGATCGCATCCATAACCCGTAGTGCTTCCAGCGTTAATGCCCTTTCTTTGGCCATTTCGTTCTCATTCAGGAAATTTGAACATACCGGGCAGAATATCTGGCTAACAATGTAGCGTCCAGCCCCTTACCATAAAAGGAAGTAAAGAGAGGTCAAGAATTATGATTACTACCCGAACTGCCAGGCAGTGTGGACAAGCAGACTACGGATGGTTGCAGGCCCGGTATACTTTTTCCTTTGGACACTACTTCGACCCGAAATTGTTAGGCTATGCCTCCCTGCGTGTGCTTAACCAGGAAGTGCTGGCCCCAGGTGCCGCCTTTCAGCCGCGAACCTATCCCAAAGTCGATATTTTAAATGTGATTCTGGATGGAGAAGCAGAGTATCGCGATAGCGAAGGCAATCATGTTCAGGCCAGCGCCGGAGAGGCGTTGCTGCTCTCTACCCAGCCGGGTGTCAGCTATAGCGAACACAATCTCAGCAAAGACAAACCGTTAACGCGAATGCAGCTTTGGCTGGACGCCTGCCCGCAGCGAGAGAATCCGCTGGTACAGAAGTTAGATTTAACGGGCGATAAGCAACAGCTGATTGCATCGCCGGACGGCAGTAAAGGTAGCCTGCAGTTGCGTCAGCAGGTGTGGCTGCACCATATCGAGCTGAAGAAAGGTGAACAGGCGAGCTTCCAGCTTCATGGTCCGCGCGCCTATTTGCAGTCTATTCACGGTACGGTGCATGCGGTGACGCATACGGAAGAGAAAGAAGCGCTCACCTGCGGCGACGGGGCTTTTATTCGTGATGAAGCGAATATCACCCTGGTGGCGGATACGCCGCTGCGCGCGCTGCTGATTGATTTACCAGTTTAGAGAATGTCCTAACCCTCTCCCAATGGGAGAGGGAACCGATCGAGCCACGGCAGAATCATCCGGCGCCGTACGCGACGACGAAATCACTCTGCCAGCGCGTTAGCCATATCCGTTCTAATCTGTTTGCGCTGTTCCGGCGTCAATACCTGGCTGACGTCGAAGTAATATTTCACGCGGTAATAGCGGGTCTGCTCTTCAATTTTGCTGAATGCACTAAGCTGGCTTTTCACCGTGCTTTCGTCCCATTTGCCCGACTGGAACATATCGATCAGCGCGCCGTCCTTCACGCCCGTCATCGGGATCTTGCTAACATTTTGTTCCAGCTGCTTATGCAGATCTTCAATCTTCTTAACCTGCTCATTGCTGAGCTTCAGGTGCTGAACCAGCGGATCCTGCGACGGAGACGGGGCAGCCTCAACGTTCGCGGCCTGTGCCGTAAAACTGCACACGGCCAGCGCGGCGGCGGCCAACGCAATACGGGTCATTTTCATCATCTTACTGTCCTTACATGCTGTGATAGGGAAAAGCAGGCGTATTGTTTTTCAAGAGCGGATGAATATGTGTGAGTAATTATATAAACAATTTTGTATGTCCAGCGGGCAAAAAAATGCCCCCTGCGTTGAGGGGGCATGAGAACTCACTTTTAGATAGATTGGGTAAAGGTACGTGAAATAACATCCTGTTGCTGTTCACGGGTCAGTGCGTTGAAGCGCACGGCGTAGCCAGAGACACGGATTGTCAGGTTAGGATATTTTTCCGGGTGCTCGATGGCATCCAGCAGCATTTCCCGATTCATTACGTTGACGTTGAGGTGTTGACCGCCTTCGACATCCGCTTCGTGGTGGAAATACCCATCCAGCAGGCCGACAAGGTTGGTTTTACGTACTGGATCTTCTTTGCCCAGCGCCGCAGGAACGATTGAGAAGGTGTACGAGATCCCATCTTTGGCGTAGGTGAACGGCAGTTTCGCCACCGACGTCAATGAGGCCACGGCACCTTTGCGGTCACGACCATGCATCGGGTTAGCGCCCGGCGCGAACGGTGTTCCGGCGCGACGACCGTCCGGCGTATTACCGGTTTTCTGGCCGTACACCACGTTAGAAGTGATAGTCAGAATCGACTGGGTAGGGACGGCGTTGCGATAGGTTGGCAGCGCTTTAATTTTCTTCATAAAGCGTTCAACCAGGTCGCAGGCAATGCTGTCTACGCGCTCGTCGTTGTTGCCGTACTGCGGATATTCACCGTCGATTTCAAAGTCCACCGCCAGGCCGTTTTCGTCACGGATTGGTTTCACGCGGGCATATTTGATGGCAGACAGGGAGTCCGTCGCCACCGACAGGCCCGCGATGCCGCATGCCATAGTGCGATAGACATCACGATCGTGCAGCGCCATCAGCGAAGCTTCGTAGCTGTACTTGTCGTGCATGTAGTGAATGATATTCAGCGCGCTGATGTACTGCACCGCCAGCCAGTCCATGAAGTGATCGAGGCTGTCCATCACTTTGTCGTAATCCAGCACGTCGTCCATCAGCGGTGCTGTTTTCGGCCCGACCTGAATCTTCAGCTTCTCGTCCACCCCGCCGTTAATTGCGTAGAGCAGCGTTTTCGCCAGGTTAGCGCGTGCACCAAAGAACTGCATTTGCTTACCAATCACCATTGGGCTGACGCAGCAGGCAATCGCGTAATCGTCGCTGTTGAAGTCAGTACGCATCAGATCGTCATTTTCATACTGCAAGGAAGAGGTGACGATCGACACCTGCGCGGCATATTTTTTGAAGGCAATCGGTAATTCTTCCGACCAAAGAATGGTCAGGTTAGGTTCCGGTGCCGGCCCCATAGTGTGCAGGGTGTGCAAATAGCGGAAGGAGTTTTTGGTCACCAGCGTACGACCGTCCAGCCCCATCCCGCCGATCACTTCCGTCGCCCAGATTGGGTCGCCGGAGAACAGCGAATCAAATTCCGGTGTACGCAGGAAGCGTACCATACGGATCTTCATGATGAAGTGATCGATCAGTTCCTGTGCCTGCTGCTCATTGAGTACGCCAGCTTTAAAGTCGCGCTCAATGTAGATATCGAGGAACGATGCCGTGCGGCCCAGCGACATCGCGCCGCCATTTTGCGATTTCACTGCCGCCAGATAAGCGAAGTAGAGCCACTGCACCGCTTCCTGCGCATTCTGCGCCGGGCGAGAGATATCAAAGCCATATTTCGCCGCCATTTCCTGAATCTGCAACAGCGCATGACGATGCTCTGCCAGCTCCTCACGCAGACGGATGGTGGCTTCCAGATCCTCGCCTTTTTCCAGACGAGACTGGAGATCGGCAAATTGCAGTTCGCGTTCACGTACCAGATAACTGATGCCATACAGCGCTACGCGGCGATAGTCACCGATAATGCGCCCACGGCCATAGCCATCTGGTAAACCGGTCAGCACGCCAGATTTACGGCAGCGCAGCATATCCGGTGAGTAAACATCAAATACGCCCTGGTTATGGGTTTTACGCAGATCGGTAAACAGATATTCGAACTGCGGATCCATCTCCCGACCATAGGCTTCGAACGAGCTGCGGATCATGTTGATCCCACCGTACGGATGCAGCGCGCGCTTGAGCGGTTTATCGGTTTGCAGACCGACGATCGTCTCCAGATCCTGGTCGATATAGCCCGGTCCATGAGCCGTAATGGTGGTGGCGATGTTGGTGTCGAAATCTACCGGGGCGTGGGTGGCGTTCTCCTGGCGAATGCCGACCATTACCTTCTGCCACAGCGCCGTCGTTGCTGGCGTCGCCTGCGCGAGGAAAGCTTCATCGCCTTCATAAGGGGTGTAGTTATGCTGAATAAAATCGCGGACGTTGACGGCGTTTTTCCATTCTTCACCGCGAAACCCGGCCCACGCGTCGCTGTAGGGCGCGACGCCCGTATCGATTGTTACTTTCATGTGTTTCTCGCTTTATCAGGCGTAAGCCGCAGCCGGGGTAACCTTCCCAAGACGGAGGGCATCCAGCGCGATCATTTTTTCTTCGTTGGTAGGGATCACCGCGCAGGCCACGCGGGACGAATCAGTGCTAATGACGCGCTCACCCGCGCTGCCCGGCAGGGCATTTTTGGCGTCGTCGAGGCGGATGCCGAACACCTTCAGATGCTCAGCCACCAGCGCACGGACAAGCTTCGAGTTTTCGCCAATGCCGCCGGTAAAGACCACCCCATCCAGGCGGTGCAGCGACGCCGCGTGCCCGGCAATGTGTCGCGCAATGCGGTGAACGAAGGTCTGGATCGCAAGCACAGCCCGCTCGTTGCCTTCATGCCAGGCTTTCTCCAGCGCCCTCAGGTCTGAAGAGATGCCGGAGATCCCCAGCAACCCGGACTCTTTGTTGACCACGCGCTCCAGATCCTCAAACGATTGCCCGGTCTGCTGGGCAATCCACGCCATCGCGCCAAAATCCACGTCGCCGCAGCGCGTACCCATCATCAGTCCTTCCAGGGGGGTCATCCCCATCGAGGTATCAACGCTTTCGCCGTTGCGCACCGCGCAGATGGACGCCCCGTTGCCGAGATGGGCAATCACCAGGCCGCTGTCATCGGGGGACAGCCCGAGAAGCGTATGCGCCTGCGCGGCCACGTAACGGTGAGAGGTGCCGTGGAAGCCGTAGCGGCGCACGCCCAGCGCTTCAAAATAGCGGTACGGCAGGCCGTACAGATAGGCCTGCGGCGGCAGCGTCTGGTGGAAGCTGGTATCAAATACCGCCACCTGCTGCACGCCCGGGAACAGGCGCTCGGCCGCTTCCACGCCGCTCAGGTTGGCGTAGTTATGCAGCGGTGCCAGCGGGGAGACCTGGCGGATCTGCTCAATCACCGCTTCCGTGATCGGGGTCGACTCGCTGAAGAGATCGCCGCCGTGCGCAATGCGGTGGCCAATTAAGGTCACGCTGCTCATCAGGTTACGCTTCTCCAGCTCCAGGGCGATGGCAGCCAGCGCCCCTTCGTAGTCCTGGTGAGCCAGTCTGGCTGGCTCACCCCCGTTCACGGAAATAAAGGCTTTCTCGGTGTTGATCCCATCCGCAATGCCCGTCATCAGGGCGTCGCAGCTGCTGGCGTCGAGCACCGAAAACTTAACAGAGGACGAACCGCAGTTAATTATCAGTACAACCGGAAACTCAATCATCATGTGACTCCGCTCTTCCTGAGCAATGGTTTAGAACAGTTTGTAAACGATATTCAGAATGGTCAGCAGGCCCACAACCGTGACGAAGATGTTCTCGGGTTTGCCCTTATATTTCGCCAGAGACGGCGCTTTACGGATGGCATACATCGGCAACAGGCACAGCAGGGATGCGATAATCGGTGCGCCCATGGCTTCAATCAGGTCAAGGATGTTCGGGTTGGCGTAGGCAACAACCCAGGTGGAGCCCATGATGAAGATCATGCTGATAGTGTTCAGTTTACCCAGCGACACTTTAGTTTTGTCGCCTTTATAACCAAACTTCAGGACCAGGCCATTCAGACCTTCCAGCGTTCCCAGATAGTGACCGAAGAAAGATTTGAAGATAGCCACGAGTGCGATGATGGAAGCCGCATATTCCAGTGTAATCGCGAACGTTGTTTTGGTACCGGTCATGGACGCAAAGTGGTTAGCCAGATAAGAAAGCACTGGAATATTCTGCGCTTTGGCTTCCGCCATGTTGGCCGGAGACAGAGTAAACAGGCAGCTAAAGGCAAAGAACATCACCACTGCAACCATCAGCATGCTGGCACGAGAAATGATTTGGGAACATTTACGTTCGGTGAAGTCGCGACCGAAGTCTTTCTCATACTCTTCACGCTTAGAAACCACGAAAGAAGAGACGATTGGCGAGAAGTTAAAGGAGAAAACCATGATGGAAATCCCCAGCCAGACAGTGATCAGGATACCGTCATGACCGGTTAACGACAGCGAACCGAGGTCAACCTGGTCGATAACTGCAGAGTTCCAGTAAGGGATCAGCGACAAAGAAATCAGCACCAGGCTGGCGATAAACGGCCATACCAGGTAGCTCATCACTTTAACCATCAGATCCTTACCAAACCAGATGACGAAAGCCATCAGCAGCAACAGGAACAGCGCCACAAAGCCGCGATTCAGCGGTGCAAAGCCGAGCTGGTTTTCCCAGAACGTCATAAAGGTATTGGTAATAGTAACGCCATAAATCCACAGCAGTGGGCAAATCGCGAAGAAGTACAGGAACGTGATAACCACGCCGCCAGTTTTACCAAAATGCTCTTCCACCGTTTCCGTAATGTTGCCGGAAGGGTTAGAGCCAGAAAGACACAGACGCGCCAGCGCCCGGTGGCAATAAAACGCGATGGGGTATGCCAATACCAACATCAGAAGAATCGGGATCAGTCCGCCAAAACCTGCGCGGATAGGGAAGAACAGCACCCCGGCGCCGATTGCCGTACCAAACAAGCCTAACGTCCATGTGGTATCTGATTTACGCCAGGACGATTGTTTTGTCTGGCTGGATACAATGCTATCTGAAGTACTCATATCCTATCCTCAACGAATTAATTAAGCGTCAACGAAACCGGTGATTTGAGAGACGCGAGAAAGATCGATATTGCCGCCGGAAATAATACTGACGGTTTTTCTGTTTTGAATATATTGGTCTAATTTACCGCTTAATAATGCAGCACATGCCAGAGCGCCTGCGCCTTCGGTGACGACTTTATTGCGCTGAATTAAGGCAATCATACTGTTTCTGATTTCGTCTTCGCTGACCAGCACGATGTCATCGACTAATTCACGAACGATTTCGTAAGTTAAATTACCCGGGCGGGAGACATCACAACCATCCGCCAGGGTGCCGGTAGTTCGGTGCGTGGTTATTTCTCCGGAGTGGAAAGAAGCCGCCATGCCGTGAACGTTTTCAGACTGTACGCCAATAACACGAATGGTCGGGTTAATAGATTTAATTGCCACCGCAATACCAGCAATTAAACCGCCACCACCAATTGGCACAATCACGTTATCGACATCATAGAGATCTTCCATAATTTCCAGACCAATCGTTCCCTGGCCAGCAATCACTTTCGGATCATCGTAAGGTGGGATAAAAATACGGCCTTCCATTTCGACAATTTCGCTCACTTTAGCGATAGTGTCGTTGAAGTTATCACCATGCAGAACGACTTCTGCGGAGTAGTCGCACGTTGCCGCTACTTTGGATTTTGGCGCACCTTTTGGCATCACCACTTTACCGTCGATACCCAGCATCGCGCAGGAGAGGGAAACCCCTTGCGCATGGTTGCCCGCAGAACAGGCCACCACGCCTTTGCGTTTTTCCGCATCGGTCAGTGAACTTAATTTATTAAATGCGCCACGAATTTTAAATGAACCCGTACGCTGCATATTTTCAAACTTCAGGAATATTTCACCTTTGCAACGTTCACTAAAATAGTTGGAGCGAGGCATGCCTGTTTTATAAATTCGCCCAGCCAGTCGTTTTCTGGCGTCCTGAATATCTTCAATCGTTACCGGTAGATCGTAGGTAATATGCATAATATCCTCGTTATAATAATTCATTCTTTTCAGGCAAAGTCAGGGTATCAGCGCGTTAATACGTTAACGCTCTGGGTGTTTTTAAAATGAGTACTAATTATTCATCGTCGTCTTTCGATATTCATCGACGAATATTGTTTTGCCAGCTCAACTAATACTGACGCCGACTTTTTAATCCTGTAATTTTTTGACCATACGGCAGCATAACGCGCCACGGGTAATTCATCTTCCACTGGCAGCACAATAAATTGATCCGAACCGAACGGTGCAATCATGTCGCGGGGAATCACCGTCAGATAATCGGCATTCAGGACAAGGTTATAAATGGTGACGACGGAATCGGTCTGGACGATGTTTTCGATGCTGATGTGGTTGCCTTGCAGGGTGGTCAGAAGTTCTTTGTAGTAGCCCATATCGGTTTGCGGCATCACCCACTGTTCGTGCGTGAGCGATGCCAGTGTCGTCGGGCCGGTGCACGTTCGTGACTTGCTGGCGACCAGCACAAACTCGGACTCAAACAGCGGCTCGACGTGCAGATCCTGCAGCAGCATTTCATCACTCAGCGTGCCGATGGCGAAATCCAGACGGCCGTCGCGAATGGCCGGGAGGAAAGAGGAGAGCTGGGCTTCATACATCGAGACGCGCGCTTTCGGGAACACTTCCTTAAATTTTTTGATCATCCCGGACAGGAAGGTAAAGCCGATCAGCGACGGGTAGCCAAAGGAGACGTCCATAACGGTGCTGAAGCTCAGGCTGTTGATTTCGCTCACCATGTTTTTCATTTCGCGGGTGATCGACTCTGAGTACGAGAGCAGAACCTGGCCCGCGGCAGTGAGTTTTACGCCGGTATTTTTGCGCACCATCACTTCCACGCCGAAGTAGGACTCAATATCGCTGATGATTTTGCTGACGGCGGGTTGCGTCAGGCCCAGCTGTCTTGCTGCAGAACCTATGGAGCCACTTTTAATGACTTCCTGAAATACCACGAGGTGCTGTGTTTTCGGTAGAATAATAGTGTTCATAATATTCTGCGCTTATTTCCCTATGACGGGGTGAATTCTACTCAATAATGTTTGAAGGGGTATGTGCTGTTACTCACAATTTGCTTTCCAGGCCCTTTAACCCACACACCAAAAACCAAATAAAATCGTTATCTATCAATAGAATATCACGATATAAATATGCTACTACGCTGATATTGATCAACAAAAATAGCGGTAATAAATTAATTTTATGGCGATAACCCGGATAAATTTTACCGTCCGGAAAAAATCAATAAAGACGATATTTCAGGCAATTAAAGCCTAATAAATAACCGCTATTTGTTTGAAACATTCTTTCAAATTATCAATTTTTTACGGCGTCAATTTTCAGACTTAAGGAAAAGAGTGGAATGCGTCACATATTCACGGGATAAATGTATTTGATTTCAATATATGTATATCAAACGAGAAAAGTTTCGGGATCATTAAGGCAACAATCATAACAAATTATCAATACTGTAAAACGTGCATTTTTTAGCGTTAAATTTTGTGATGGCGATCGACCACAGATGCAGGAGCGATACTGAAGGGATAAAAACAGTGAAATGTGCTTAATGTCGCAAATATGAGAATTGATGTCGTTTGTCTGGTTGCCGGTGGTGCTGCGCTTATCCGGCCTGCAACACCCGGAAAGCAAAAACCCGCCGAAGCGGGTTTTTACGTAAATCAGGTGAAACTGACCGATAAGCCGGGTTCTGTCGTGGACAGTCATTCATCTAGGCCAGCAATCGCTCACTGGCTCAAGCAGCCTACCCGGGTTCAGTACGGGCCGTACCTTATGAACCCCTATTTGGCCTTGCTCCGGGTGGAGTTTACCGTGCCACGGACTGTTACCAGCCGCGCGGTGCGCTCTTACCGCACCCTTTCACCCTTACCTGATCCCGCTTGCGCGGGCCATCGGCGGTTTGCTCTCTGTTGCACTGGTCGTGGGTTTCCCCCCCAGGCGTTACCTGGCACCCTGCCCTATGGAGCCCGGACTTTCCTCCCCTCCGCCCGTCTCCCCCGAAGAGGACGACGACGAAGCGGCGACTGTCTGGTCAGCTTCGGCGCGCAGTATAGAGGGTTTGCGCGCCCTTGTCACCCTCAGGTGTGGGCAAGGCGTGATTAACGCGCCACTTCCACCTTCGCCAGTTTCTCGTAGTAGCACGCAATCGCGCTGTGATCGGCCGTGCCCAGGCCATCGGCACGCAGCGCCTGCATCATCTCCATGACCGCTGCGGTCAGCGGCAGCTGTGCGCCCACGCCGTGGGAGGTATCCAGCGCGTTGGCCAGATCTTTAATGTGCAGGTCGATGCGGAATCCCGGCTTGAAATTACGATCCATCACCATCGGCGCTTTGGCATCCAGTACGGTGCTGCCCGCCAGACCGCCGCGAATGGCCTGATAGACAAGGTCCGGGTTAACACCCGCTTTGGTTGCCAGCGTCAGCGCTTCGGACATGGCGGCAATGTTCAGCGCCACAATCACCTGGTTTGCCAGCTTGGTCACGTTACCTGCCCCGATCTCCCCGGTGTGCACCACGGAGCCCGCCATCGCTTTCATCAGGTCGTAGTATCTGTCGAAAACGGCTTTATCGCCGCCGACCATCACCGACAGCGTGCCGTCGATCGCTTTTGGTTCACCGCCGCTGACCGGCGCATCCAGCATATCGACGCCCTTCGCTTTTAACGCCTCGCTGATTTCACGGCTTGCGAGCGGCGCAATAGAACTCATATCAATCAGCACCAGGCCCGGCTTCGCGCCGTCGATAATACCGTTTTCCCCCAGCGCAACGTCTTTAACATGCGGGGAGTTGGGCAGCATGGTGATGATGACATCGCACTGCTCGGCAATGGCCTTAGCAGTGGTGGCCGTTTCTGCGCCAGCCGCTATCACCTCTGCCACGGCCTGCGGATTGCGATCGGATACCACCAGTGAGTAACCCGCTTTGATGAGGTTCTTACTCATTGGTTTACCCATGATCCCCAGCCCAATAAAACCCACTTTCAGCGTCATATCTGTTTCCTCAATGATGGTTATTTTTTAAAAGCGTCGGCTAATTTCTGCGTGGCCGAGCGGAAAACGCCGAGGTCGCTGCCGACGGCAACAAACGTGGCTCCCCACTCCAGATAGCGGCGGGCGTCAGCCTCAACCGGCGCCAGAATGCCGCACGGTTTGCCGTGTGCTTTAGCGCGGGCAAAGATGTGCTGGATCGCGCGCTGCACGTCAGGGTGGCTGGCGTTGCCCAGATGGCCAAAGGCGGCAGCCAGATCGCTCGGGCCGACGAAGATACCGTCCACGCCGTTGGTGGCGGCAATCGCATCGACGTTATCAACGCCCTGCTGGCTCTCGATCTGAACCAGAATGGTGATGTTGCTGTTGGACTGCGCGAAGTAGTCCGGCACGGTGCCAAACATATTGGCGCGGTGCGAAACGGAGACGCCGCGGATCCCTTCTGGCGGATAGCGCGTTGACGCAACGGCCAGCGCCGCTTGTTCTTCCGTCTCCACAAACGGGATCAGGAAGTTGTAGAAGCCGATATCCAGCAGACGTTTGATAATCACCGGTTCGTTGGTGGGGACACGCACCACCGGAGCGCTGGGGCTACCTTTCAGCGCCATCAGCTGCGGAATAAACGTGCTGATATCGTTCGGCGCATGTTCGCCGTCCAGCACCAGCCAGTCGAAACCGGCCAGGCCCAGCACTTCGGTGCTGATTGGGTTTGCCAGCGCGGACCAGCAGCCAATCTGAATCTGGTGCGTCGCGAGAGCCGCTTTAAATTTATTCGGGAAGATCGCGTTATTCATCGTATTTACCTTTTTATTCCGCAGCTTTTTTCAGCATCATTTTATTTATTCAGACACCGCGCCAGTATGATATTTATTATTCTGACGTATTATGGCGTGATAAAAACGTCATTCAGTATAAGACGCAATTCGCGACCGCACATTGTTTTAATGCTCAGGTATTGCGCTATATTTTGATAAATTTTTTTGCATATGCACAAAGCACTGGGCGCTAATGCACAGAATCAAGGATTACGGGTTCTGAAGCGATCGGGATCACATTTTGCTATTCATTCTACTGACATGCTTTATTTCTGAAAGCCGCGTATTTATTTCTACCATTAGAAAAATGGCTGAATTTATTATCAGACTTTTTGCTGGAGAATACTGAACAATGGCCGACATTGAAATTCGACAGGCACCGCCGACGGCATTTTATATAAAAGTGCACGACGCCGATAACGTGGCGATTATCGTCAACGACAATGGCTTAAAAGCAGGAACCCGCTTCCCGGATGGGCTTGAGCTGATTGAGCATGTTCCGCAGGGACATAAAGTCGCCCTGGTGGATATCCCTGCTAACAGCGAAATCGTGCGTTACGGTGAAGTCATCGGCTATGCCGTCCGCCCTATTCCGCAGGGAAGCTGGGTTGAGGAGTCGCTGGTGGCGCTGCCGGAAGCGCCGCCGCTGAACACGCTTCCGCTGGCAACCCGCGTGCCGGAGCCGCTTCCCCCGCTGGAAGGCTATACCTTTGAAGGCTATCGCAATGCGGACGGCAGCGTCGGCACCAAAAATCTGCTCGGCATTACCACCAGCGTGCACTGCGTGGCTGGCGTAGTGGATTACGTGGTGAAAATCATCGAACGCGATCTGTTGCCAAAATACCCGAACGTCGACGGAGTGGTGGGCCTGAACCACCTCTACGGCTGCGGCGTGGCGATTAACGCGCCCGCTGCCGTGGTGCCTATCCGGACCATCCACAATATCGCCCTGAACCCGAACTTTGGCGGCGAGGTGATGGTTATTGGCCTCGGCTGTGAAAAATTGCAGCCAGAACGTTTGCTTCAGGGTACCGAGGATGTCAAAGCCATCCCGGCAGACGAGGCCAGCATCGTGCGCCTGCAGGACGAACGCCACGTCGGTTTCCGCTCAATGGTCGACGATATTCTGCAGGTGGCAGAGCGTCATCTGGACAAACTTAACCGCCGCCAGCGTGAAACGTGCCCGGCCTCTGAGCTGGTTGTGGGCACCCAGTGCGGCGGCAGCGATGCCTTCTCCGGCGTGACGGCTAACCCGGCGGTGGGCTTTGCATCCGATCTGCTTGTTCGCTGCGGCGCCACGGTGATGTTCTCCGAGGTGACCGAAGTGCGTGACGCCATCCATCTTCTGACGCCGCGCGCCGTTAATGAAGAGGTCGGCAAGCGCCTGCTTGAGGAGATGGCCTGGTACGATAACTATCTCGATATGGGCAAAACTGACCGCAGCGCCAATCCCTCCCCCGGAAACAAGAAAGGCGGCCTGGCAAACGTGGTGGAAAAAGCCCTCGGCTCCATTGCCAAATCCGGCCAGAGCGCGATTGTGGAAGTGCTCTCTCCTGGCCAGCGCCCGACGAAACGCGGCCTGATCTACGCGGCAACGCCGGCCAGCGATTTTGTGTGCGGTACGCAGCAGGTCGCATCCGGCATTACGGTGCAGGTCTTCACCACCGGGCGCGGCACGCCGTACGGTCTGATGGCGGTACCGGTGATCAAAATGGCGACCCGCACCGCGCTCGCGAACCGCTGGTATGACTTAATGGATATCAACGCGGGCACCATCGCCACCGGAGAAGAGAGCATTGAGGACGTGGGCTGGAAGCTGTTCCACTTCATTCTGGATGTCGCCAGCGGGCGGAAGAAAACCTTTTCGGATCAATGGGGATTACACAACCAGCTGGCGGTGTTTAACCCTGCACCGGTGACGTGATTTCCCCTCACCCTGCCCTCTCCCCCCAGGGGAGAGGGTAAAAAACTTAAACCAACACCACCTCAATCCCACTTTTCCGTAATCCTTCCAGACTCTCCGCCGGAATACCTTCATCGACAATAATCATATCAATCCGTTGCGTATCAATGATTTTATGCAGGCTTGAGCGGTTAAACTTGCTGGAGTCCGTCACCACAATAATGCGCTCTGCCACCTCGCACATTTTGCGGTTCAGACGGGCTTCGTCTTCGTTATGTGTGCTGACGCCGCGCTCCAGATCGATCGCATCTACACCAAGAAACAGCATATCGAAGTGGTAATTTTGCAGCGATTGCTCAGCCTGATCGCCGTAAAAAGATTGCGACTGACGGCGCAAATGCCCGCCGGTCATCAGCACTCAACGCCTTCCGCTTCCAGCAACGCATTAGCCACGTTCATACCGTTGGTCATCGCAATTACGTCAGTGTGCTTGCGCATCAGACGAGCAATCTCAAAAGTGGTGGTCCCGGAATCGAGGATCACCCGATGACCAGGCTGAATCAACTCAACGGCAGCTTTCGCAACGCTGCGTTTCATCGCGGTGTTCAGTGCGCTTTTATCTTCCACTGATGGCTCGACTGACGGCGTCGTGCTATCGCAGATCAACGCGCCACCATAGGCACGCACAGCGATCCCCTGCTTTTCCAGAAACGCCAGATCGTTGCGGATCGTCACAGTAGATACGCCATACAATGCCGACAGATCGTTAACCTGCACACTCCCTTGCTGTCGCAGACGCTGAATGATCTGTTCTCGTCGCTCGCTGGTGCCTGTCACTCGCTTCTCACCTGAAGCGTCGGTATTACTCATAGTAAGTCCTTTCGTAAAACTTTCGTTTCATTTCGTTTTGCCTATTAACGCCTTTCTATTAAGCAAATGCAAGCCCACCTTGCCCATTGACGCAAGCTACTCTCGTTTCAGTGACCTTTCATTATGTTTCTTTTGTGAATCAGATCAGAAAACTATTATCTTTCGTTTTATTTTTATATCACCATGACGCAGTATCAACTGAAACAAAACGAAAGATTAATATCGCAGTAATCTGAACTGGAGAGGAAAGTGAAACATCTGACAGAAATGGTGAGACAGCACAAAGCGGGCAAAACAAATGCAATTTATGCCGTTTGTTCCGCACATCCGCTGGTGCTGGAAGCTGCAATCCGCTACGCCAGTGCAAACCAAACGCCGTTACTGATTGAAGCAACCTCCAATCAGGTAGACCAGTTCGGCGGTTATACCGGAATGACGCCCGCCGATTTTCGCGGCTTTGTTTGTCAGCTCGCCGACTCGTTGAATTTCCCGCAGGATGCGTTGATTCTGGGTGGTGACCATCTGGGGCCAAACCGCTGGCAAAACCTGCCAGCCGCTCAGGCAATGGCCAATGCCGATGATTTGATTAAAAGCTACGTTGCGGCAGGATTCAAAAAAATCCACCTTGATTGCAGCATGTCCTGTCAGGACGATCCAATTCCCTTAACTGATGACATCGTGGCTGAACGCGCCGCCCGTCTGGCGAAAGTGGCGGAAGAAACCTGTCTTGAACACTTTGGCGAAGCCGATCTGGAGTATGTCATTGGTACCGAAGTGCCGGTACCTGGCGGCGCGCATGAAACCTTAAGCGAGCTGGCGGTCACCACGCCGGATGC
This sequence comes from Enterobacter hormaechei, assembly GCA_041890495.1. Taxonomy (GTDB): domain Bacteria; phylum Pseudomonadota; class Gammaproteobacteria; order Enterobacterales; family Enterobacteriaceae; genus Escherichia; species Escherichia boydii. The sequence continues at coordinate 4,361,562 of CP169086.1, read as the reverse complement.
CGCCCGCGCCACGCTGGAAGCCCATCGTCACGCCTTTGAAAAGCAAGGTTTGAATGCCATCTGGCCACGCATCATTGCCCTGGTGGTTCAACCCGGCGTCGAATTCGATCACACCAACGTTATTGATTATCAGCCCGCCAAAGCGAGCGCCTTAAGCCAGATGGTCGAAAACTACGAAACGCTGATTTTCGAAGCGCACTCTACCGATTATCAAACGCCGCAATCGCTGCGCCAGCTGGTGATTGACCACTTTGCCATTCTGAAAGTTGGCCCAGCGCTGACCTTCGCCCTGCGTGAAGCTCTGTTCTCTCTGGCGGCGATTGAAGAAGAACTGGTGCCAGCGAAAGCCTGTTCTGGTCTGCGTCAGGTGCTGGAAGACGTGATGCTCGACCGCCCGGAATACTGGCAAAGCCACTACCACGGTGACGGCAACGCGCGTCGTCTGGCGCGTGGTTATAGCTACTCGGATCGCGTGCGCTATTACTGGCCGGACAGCCAGATTGATGACGCTTTCGCTCATCTGGTACGTAATCTGGCGGATTCACCAATTCCGCTGCCGCTGATCAGCCAGTATCTGCCGCTGCAGTACGTGAAAGTTCGCTCCGGCGAGCTGCAGCCAACGCCACGGGAACTCATTATCAACCATATTCAGGACATCCTGGCGCAGTACCACACAGCCTGTGAAGGCATAAGCAAAACAAAGAGGAACACGCTATACCAAATATTGTTTTAAGCCGGATTGATGAACGCTTGATTCACGGTCAGGTCGGCGTTCAATGGGTCGGATTTGCGGGGGCAAATCTGGTGCTGGTAGCCAACGATGAGGTTGCCGAAGATCCGGTACAACAAAACCTGATGGAAATGGTACTAGCAGAAGGGATCGCCGTACGTTTCTGGACGCTGCAAAAAGTTATCGACAACATTCATCGCGCCGCCGATCGACAGAAAATCCTGCTGGTTTGTAAAACACCCGCCGATTTCCTGACGCTGGTGAAAGGTGGCGTTCCGGTGAATCGCATTAACGTTGGCAATATGCACTACGCCAATGGCAAACAACAAATCGCCAAAACGGTTTCTGTGGATGCGGGCGATATCGCAGCATTTAACGACCTGAAAGCCGCTGGGGTGGAATGCTTCGTTCAGGGCGTCCCGACAGAGCCTGCTGTGGACCTCTTTAAATTACTTTGAGGGATTCATCATGGAAATCAGCCTGTTGCAGGCATTTGCGTTGGGCATTATCGCCTTTATCGCTGGCCTGGATATGTTTAACGGCCTAACACATATGCACCGCCCGGTGGTCCTCGGCCCGTTGGTCGGGCTGGTACTTGGCGATCTGCATACCGGAATTTTAACCGGCGGTACGCTGGAACTGGTGTGGATGGGGCTGGCCCCGCTGGCGGGCGCACAGCCGCCTAACGTGATTATCGGTACTATCGTCGGCACGGCGTTTGCCATTACTACTGGCGTGAAACCCGATGTCGCAGTCGGTGTCGCCGTACCTTTCGCTGTCGCAGTACAGATGGGGATTACCTTCCTGTTCTCGGTGATGTCCGGCGTGATGTCTCGCTGCGACCGGATGGCGGAGAACGCCGATACTCGCGGCATTGAACGCGTGAACTATCTGGCACTGCTGGCACTCGGCACTTTCTATTTTCTCTGCGCTTTCCTGCCTATCTACTTCGGCGCGGAACATGCAAAAACCATCATTGATGTCCTGCCGCAACGATTAATCGACGGCCTCGGCGTCGCGGGCGGCATCATGCCAGCAATCGGTTTTGCCGTGCTGCTGAAAATCATGATGAAAAACGTCTACATCCCCTACTTCATCCTGGGCTTTGTTGCCGCAGCCTGGCTCAAGTTACCGGTGCTGGCTATTGCTGCCGCTGCGCTGGCGATGGCGCTGATCGACCTGCTGCGTAAATCTCCTGAACCGACTCAACCTGCGGCACAGAAAGAGGAATTTGAAGATGGCATCTAATCAAACCACCCTGCCGAACGTCAGTGAAAACGAAGAAACATTGCTGACTGGCGTCAATGAAAACGTGTATGAAGATCAGAACATTGGCGCGGAGCTGACGAAAAAAGATATCAACCGCGTCGCCTGGCGTTCCATGCTGTTACAAGCGTCTTTTAACTACGAACGTATGCAGGCTTCTGGCTGGTTGTACGGTCTGCTGCCTGCTCTGAAAAAGATCCACACTAATAAACGCGACCTGGCGCGCGCCATGAAGGGGCATATGGGTTTCTTCAATACCCATCCGTTTCTGGTGACATTTGTTATCGGCATTATCCTTGCGATGGAGCGTTCTAAGCAGGACGTTAACAGTATTCAGAGCACCAAAATTGCCGTCGGTGCGCCGCTCGGCGGGATTGGCGATGCAATGTTCTGGCTAACGCTACTGCCGATTTGTGGCGGGATTGGAGCCAGTCTGGCATTGCAAGGCTCCATTCTTGGCGCAGTCGTCTTTATTGTGCTGTTCAACGTGGTACACCTGGGGCTGCGTTTTGGTCTGGCGCATTATGCTTACCGCATGGGCGTGGCGGCGATTCCACTGATTAAAGCGAATACCAAAAAAGTCGGCCATGCTGCGTCTATCGTTGGGATGACGGTAATCGGTGCGCTGGTGGCAACCTATGTTCGTTTAAGCACCACGCTGGAAATCACGGCGGGCGACGCAGTGGTTAAGTTACAGGCTGATGTTATCGACAAACTGATGCCGGCCTTCTTACCGTTGGTCTACACCCTGACCATGTTTTGGTTGGTACGCCGCGGCTGGAGTCCGCTGCGTCTGATTGCAGTTACCGTGGTTCTCGGCATCGTCGGTAAATTCTGCCATTTCCTTTAAATACAATGAGGTATTAGATGTTAAGTATTATTTTGACAGGGCATGGCGGGTTTGCCAGCGGCATGGAAAAAGCAATGAAGCAAATTCTCGGTGAGCAATCGCAGTTTATCGCCATCGATTTTCCGGAAACCTCAAGCACCGCGCTGCTTACATCGCAGCTTGAAGAGGCCATCGCCCAACTGGATTGTGAAGACGGCATTGTTTTTCTGACGGATTTGCTGGGCGGCACGCCGTTTCGCGTAGCTTCAACGCTGGCGATGCAAAAACCGGGCTGTGAAGTGATCACCGGCACCAATTTGCAACTGCTACTGGAGATGGTGCTGGAGCGCGAAGGGTTAAGCGGTGAAGAATTCCGTGTACAGGCACTGGAGTGTGGACATCGTGGGCTGACCAGTCTGGTGGACGAGTTAGGCCGCTGTCGCGAGGAAGCCCCTGCCGAGGAAGGGATATGAGCCAGCTGCTGCGCGCGAGGCGGGTGCTTACCGAACAGGGCTGGCTGGATGACCACCAGCTACGCATTGAAAACGGCGTGATTGCGGCTATTGAGCCTGTCCCGGCGGGCGTGACGTCGCGCGATGCGGAACTGCTCAGCCCGGCGTATATCGATACGCATGTTCACGGCGGCGCGGGCGTGGACGTGATGGATGATGCGCCTGACGTGCTGGATACTCTGGCAATGCATAAAGCGCGCGAAGGCGTGGGCGCCTTTTTACCCACCACCGTTACCGCGCCGCTGGAGGCTATCCATGGTGCGCTCGCGCGAATCGCCCGACGCTGTCAGTCGGGCGGCCCCGGCGCGCAGATCCTGGGCAGCTACCTGGAAGGACCGTACTTTACGCCGCAGAACAAAGGGGCGCATCCGCCGGATCTGTTCCGGGAACTGGATATTGCCGAGCTGGACAGGTTAATTGACGTTTCACTGAGCACGTTACGGGTGGTGGCGCTGGCGCCGGAAAAACCTGGCGCGTTGCAGGCGATTCGCGATCTTAAACAGCGCGGAATACGCGTGATGCTGGGCCACAGTGCCGCTACGTTCGATGAAACCCTCGCCGCGTTTGATGCGGGTGCCGATGGGCTGGTGCACTGCTATAACGGCATGACGGGACTGCATCACAGAGAACCCGGCATGGTTGGCGCCGGGCTGACGGATAAACGGGCGTGGCTGGAGCTGATTGCCGACGGGCATCACGTCCATCCGGGAGCCATGCGTTTATGCAGTTGCTGCGCAAAAGAACGCCTGGTGCTGATCACCGATGCCATGCAGGCGGCCGGTATGCCGGACGGACGGTATACGCTCTGTGGTGAAGAGGTCTCGATGCAAAACGGCGTGGTTCGAACCGGCTCCGGCGGGCTGGCGGGTAGCACGCTGTCGCTGGATGCCGCGGTCAGGAATATGGTGGAGTACGCGGGCGTAACCGCCGAAGACGCTATCCATATGGCCTCGCTACACCCTGCCCGGCTGCTGGGCGTTGGCGGTCAGCTCGGCTCCTTAGCCCGGGGTAAACGCGCCAATATCATTGCGCTTAACGGGGGTTTACACCTCCAGCAGATCTGGATTCAGGGCCAGGCTCTCCCCCTTTAGCCCTTTCATTGTGTCTCCTTTTGGCTTTACGGCCTGAGACCGTAAGGCCTTTCTTTTCCTTTCCTTTAATCTCCCTCTTCCTTTCACGATCACACTTTTCGTTTTATTTCCTTTCTTTCATTGAAGTTTCGATTTCTTTTCTATAGATTTTATTTAACTGCTAAAGTGAATAAGTGAAACGAAACGAAAGATAGCGACACGATTGCCAGCGTCTGATGTGGAATTCACACGACTAAGGACTGAGTTATGCCACAAACTACCACCGCCGCAACCGGCACCTGGACCGAGGAAGAGATCCGCCAGCAGCCTGCCAGCTGGATCCGCTCGCTCAACAATATCGATAGCCTGCGCTCTTCGATCGACAGCTTCCTGACGCCGCTGCTGCGCAAGCACGATCTGCGGATCATCCTGACCGGAGCCGGAACGTCGGCATTTATCGGTGACATCATCGCGCCGTGGCTCGCCAGCCATACCGGTAAAAACTTCAGCGCCGTACCGACCACCGATCTGGTCACCAATCCGATGGACTACCTGAACCCAGCTCATCCGCTGCTGTTGATCTCCTTCGGTCGATCCGGCAACAGCCCGGAAAGCGTCGCAGCCGTGGAACTGGCAAATCAATTTGTACCGGAATGCTATCACCTGCCGATCACCTGCAACGAAGCGGGCGCTCTTTACCAAAACGCGATCAACAGCGATAACGCGTTTGCCCTGCTGATGCCCGCAGAAACGCACGATCGCGGCTTTGCGATGACCAGCAGCATTACCACCATGATGGCCAGCTGCCTCGCGGTTTTCGCACCTGAGACGATCAACAGCCAAACCTTCCGCGACGTGGCGGATCGTTGCCAGGCGATCCTGACCTCACTGGGCGATTTCAGCGAAGGTGTGTTTGGTTACGCACCGTGGAAACGGATCGTTTATCTCGGTAGCGGTGGCTTACAGGGCGCAGCACGCGAGTCGGCGCTGAAAGTGCTGGAACTGACGGCGGGTAAACTGGCGGCCTTTTATGATTCTCCAACCGGATTCCGTCATGGACCAAAATCGCTGGTCGATGACGAAACGCTGGTGGTGGTATTTGTCTCCAGCCACCCTTACACCCGTCAGTATGATCTTGATCTGCTGGCTGAACTTCGCCGTGACAACCAGGCAATGCGTGTAATCGCCATCGCCGCGGAAAGCAGCGACATCGTCGCTGCCGGTCCACATATCATCCTGCCACCGTCACGTCACTTTATCGACGTTGAGCAGGCATTTTGCTTCCTGATGTACGCCCAGACGTTTGCACTGATGCAGTCGCTGCACATGGGCAATACGCCGGATACCCCATCAGCCAGTGGCACCGTTAACCGCGTGGTGCAAGGCGTAATCATTCATCCGTGGCAGGCATAAGAGGATCGCATTATGAGCATTATCTCCACTAAATATCTGTTACAGGACGCCCAGGCCAATGGCTACGCGGTGCCTGCTTTTAACATTCATAACGCCGAGACGATCCAGGCGATCCTCGAAGTGTGCAGTGAAATGCGATCGCCGGTGATCCTCGCCGGAACGCCGGGGACCTTTAAACACATCGCGCTGGAAGAGATCTACGCCCTGTGTAGCGCCTATTCCACAACCTACAACATGCCACTGGCGCTGCATCTCGACCACCACGAATCGCTGGATGATATTCGCCGTAAAGTCCACGCAGGTGTGCGCAGTGCGATGATCGACGGCAGCCACTTCCCGTTTGCCGAGAACGTGAAGCTGGTGAAATCGGTTGTTGACTTCTGCCACTCACAAGATTGCAGCGTGGAAGCAGAACTGGGCCGCCTGGGCGGTGTTGAAGATGACATGAGCGTTGACGCCGAAAGTGCATTCCTGACCGATCCACAAGAAGCTAAACGCTTTGTCGAACTGACTGGCGTCGACAGCCTGGCGGTAGCGATTGGTACGGCGCACGGCTTATACAGCAAAACGCCGAAGATTGATTTCCAGCGGCTGGCGGAAATTCGTGAAGTGGTGGATGTTCCTCTGGTGCTGCATGGTGCCAGCGATGTTCCGGATGAATTTGTCCGTCGCACTATTGAACTTGGCGTCACAAAAGTGAACGTTGCCACAGAATTAAAAATAGCCTTCGCTGGCGCGGTTAAAGCCTGGTTTGCGGAAAATCCGCAGGGTAATGATCCTCGTTATTATATGCGCGTCGGAATGGATGCGATGAAAGAAGTTGTCAGAAGCAAAATCACCGTTTGCGGTTCCGCAAACCGGCTATTGCTTCCAGCGGAAGCCTGATCCCATCGCGCATTACGTCAGTACCTAAAAAATAACTATAAGCCTCGCAAATATGAAGGCGCGTCCTTAAGCCGGACAGCGCCTTCCATTATCCTAAAAATCCGAGGAGTCCCTACATGACACAGGAAAAGTCGTTTAAATCGAAAGCGTGGGAATTTTTCCAAAGCCTGGGAAAGACCTTTATGTTCCCGGTCTCCCTGCTGGCTTTTATGGGGCTGCTGCTGGGAATCGGTAGCTCCGTCACCAGCCCTTCCACCATTAAAAGTTTTCCCTTTCTGGGCGGCGAGTTAACGCAGTTGACCTTTGGCTTTATCGCCATGGTGGGCGGCTTCGCCTTTACCTATCTGCCGCTGATGTTCGCCATGGCGATCCCGATGGGCCTCGCGAAACGCAACAAGGCCGTGGGCGCCTTTGCCGGGTTCGTCGGCTATATGCTGATGAACATGAGCATTAACTACTATCTGATCGCCACCCACCAGCTTGCCGACGCCGCTACCATGAGACAGGTGGGACAATCGATCGTGCTGGGGATCCAGACCCTGGAGATGGGCGTGCTGGGCGGCATCGTGGTGGGGGTGATTACCTATTTCCTGCACGAGCGTTTTCAGGACACGGTCCTCCACGACGCCTTTGCCTTCTTTAGCGGCATCCGTTTTGTACCGATTATCACCGCCCTTACCCTTTCACTGGTCGGTCTGTTCATTCCCCTGCTGTGGGAATACGTGGCGCTGGGGATTGCCGGGATTGGCCATATTATCCAGAGCACCAGCGTTTTTGGCCCCTTCCTTTACGGCGTAGGCGTGCTGCTGCTTAAACCCTTCGGCCTGCACCACATTCTGCTGGCGATGGTGCGCTTCACGCCAGCAGGCGGCATTGAAATGGTCAACGGTCACGAAGTGGCCGGCGCGCTGAATATCTTCTACGCCGAGCTGAAAGCCGGACTGCCGTTTAGCCCGCACGTTACCGCGTTTCTATCGCAAGGGTTTATGCCGACCTTTATCTTTGGCTTACCTGCCGTGGCGTACGCCATCTACCGCACCGCGCGTCCGGAAAACCGCCCGGTGATTAAGGGGCTGCTGCTTTCCGGCGTGCTGGTGTCCGTCGTCACCGGTATTTCAGAGCCGATTGAGTTTCTGTTCCTGTTTATCGCACCTGTGCTTTACGCCTTCCACATCGTGATGTCTGGCCTGGCGCTGATGGTGATGGCACTGCTCGGCGTCACCATCGGCAACACCGACGGTGGGATTCTGGATCTGCTGATCTTTGGCGTGATGCAGGAGATGTCGACCAAATGGTATCTGCTGTTCCCGGTCGGTATCGCCTGGTTTGCCATCTACTTCTTCGTCTTCCGCTGGTACATCCTCAAACACGATATCAAGACGCCGGGACGTGAAGTGGACGCACAGGCTGCACAGCAGGCCGTCGAAGCCAACACCCGCGCGCGTGGAAAATCGAAATACGATCATGGCCTTATCCTGCAGGCGCTCGGCGGCAAAGAGAACATAGAGTCGCTCGACAACTGCATCACCCGCTTGCGTCTGGTGGTGAAAGAGATGGGCCTTATCGATCAGCAGACGCTGAAAGCGGCGGGCGCCCTGTCGGTGGTTGTGCTTGATGCTCACAGCGTGCAGGTGATCATTGGCCCGCAGGTGCAGAGCGTCAAAACCGGCATTGAAGCCTTAATTTAACAGGGGGTCGTTGTGTTTGATTTCGACAAAATCGTCGAGCGTAAAAGCGATAAGTGCCGCAAATGGGACCATGCGTTTGTCTGCTCACGCTTTGGTGATGTTCCGGAGGGGTTTATCCCGCTATGGATCGCAGATATGGATTTCACCTCGCCGCCCGCCGTTATTGAAGGCTTCCAGCGCATCGTGGAGCACGGCACCTTTGGCTATACCTGGTGCTTCGACGAATTCTACGACGCGACGATCGCCTTCCAGCGCACGCGTCATCAGGTTGAGGTGGAGAAGTCATGGATCACGCTGACCTACGGCACCGTGTCCACCCTGCACTACACGGTTCAGGCGTTCTGCACGGCTGGCGACAGCGTGATGATGAACACGCCGGTCTACGATCCGTTTGCAATGGCGGCACAGCGCCAGAGCGTTAAGGTCCTCGCTAACCCGCTCCGCGTGGAGGAAAACCGCTACCAGCTGGATTTTCATCTGATTGAAGATCAGCTCAAAACCCACCGTCCAAAACTGTGGTTCTTCTGCTCGCCGCATAACCCCTCGGGCCGAATCTGGCGCGCGGATGAGATACGGCAGGTGTCCGATCTCTGCAAGCGCTACGGCACCATTCTGGTGGTCGATGAGGTTCACGCCGAGCACATTCTGGACGGTACATTCGTCAGCTGTCTGAGCTCCGGCTGTGCCGCACTGGACAACCTGATCGTGCTGACGTCGCCAAATAAAGCCTTCAACCTGGGCGGGCTGAAAACGTCTTATTCGATGATCCCGGACGATTCGCTGCGCCGGCGCTTCCGCCAGCAGCTTGAGAAGAACTCGATTACCTCACCCAATATGTTCGGCGTATGGGGGATTATCCTCGCCTACCAGCACGGCCTGCCGTGGCTCGACGCGCTTAACGGGTATCTGCAAGGCAACGCGCGCTACCTTGCGGACGCTATTCAGACCCACTTCCCGGCGTGGAAGATGATGAACCCGGAATCGTCGTATCTGGCCTGGATAGACGTGAGCGCCGACGAGCGCAGCGCCACCCAGTTAACCCAACATTTTGCCCGGCAGGCGGGCGTGGTCATTGAAGACGGCAGCCACTACGTGCAAAACGGCGAAAACTACCTGCGGATTAACTTCGGCACCCAGCGCTACTGGCTGGAGCAGTCCATCAACCGAATGCTGAAGCATTACTGATAAGGATCTTAACCCGATGAAAAAAGTGCTCACTCTTTCGCTGCTGGCTCTTTCTGTTTCTCATGGCGCGGCGGCCGCGAACTACGCGCTCAGTAACGACAATATTGCCCTGTCGTTTGATGATGCAAACTCAACCGTAGTGGTTAAGGACAGCAAAGCTAACCATCCTCTCACGCCGCAGGAGCTGTTCTTTCTGACGCTGCCGGATGAGACAAAAATCCACACCGCAGATTTTAAAATCAAGCACGTCGAAAAGCAGGACAGCGCGATTGTCGTCGACTTTACCCATCCGGACTTTAACGTAACTGTGAAGCTGAATCTGGTGAAGGGGAAATACGCCAGCATCGACTACACCGTTGCCGCAGTCGGCCAGCCGCGAGACGTCGCAAAAATCACCTTCTTTCCGACGAAAAAGCAGTCGCAGGCACCTTACGTAGACGGGGCAATTAACAGTTCGCCGATCGTGGCTGATTCGTTCTTTATTTTGCCGGATAAACCGATCGTGAATACTTACGCCTATGAAGCGACCACCAATCTCAACGTAGAACTGAAAACCCCCATTCAGCCTGAAACACCGGTCAGCTACACCACATATTTCGGCACCTTCCCTGAAATCAGTCAGCTGCGCCGCAGCGTGAACCTGTTTATCGATGCCGTGCGCCCCCGTCCGTATAAGCCTTACCTGCACTACAACAGCTGGATGGACATCGGCTTCTTTACTCCTTACTCCGAGCAGGATGTGCTGGGGCGGATGGACGAGTGGAATAAGGAATTTATCACCGGGCGCGGCGTGGCGCTGGACGCCTTCCTGCTGGACGACGGCTGGGACGACCTTACCGGGCGCTGGCTGTTTGGCCCGGCATTCAGCAACGGTTTTGGCAAGGTACGGGAAAAAGCCGACAGCCTGAACAGCTCCGTGGGTCTGTGGCTCTCGCCGTGGGGTGGATACAACAAACCGCGCGATACTCGCGTTTCGCATGCAAAAGAGTATGGATTCGAAACCGTTGACGGGAAGCTGGCGCTGTCAGGTCCAAACTACTTTAAGAACTTCAATGAGCAGATCGTTAAGCTTATCAAAAACGAACACATTACCTCATTCAAGCTGGACGGAATGGGTAATGCCAACGCGCATATCCAGGGCAGCCCGTATGCCTCGGATTTTGACGCCTCCATCGCCCTGCTGCATAACATGCGCAGCGCCAACCAGAATCTGTTTATCAACCTGACCACCGGGACCAACGCCAGCCCGTCCTGGCTGTTCTACGCTGATTCCATCTGGCGCCAGGGCGATGACATCAACCTTTACGGCCCCGGCACGCCGGTGCAGCAGTGGATGACCTACCGCGATGCGGAAACGTATCGCTCCATTGTGCGCAAGGGCCCGCTGTTCCCGCTGAACTCGCTGATGTACCACGGGATCGTCAGCGCGGAGAACGCCTACTACGGTCTTGAGAAAGTACAAACGGACAGCGATTTTGCCGACCAGGTCTGGAGCTACTTCGCGACCGGTACGCAGCTGCAGGAGCTGTATATCACCCCTTCAATGCTGAATAAGGCGAAGTGGGACACCCTGGCGCAGGCGGCGAAATGGTCCCGGGAAAACGCCGGCGTGCTGGTGGATACCCACTGGATTGGTGGTGATCCAACCGCGCTGCAGGTTTACGGCTGGGCTTCATGGAATAAAGACAAAGCGATTCTCGGATTGCGTAACCCGTCGGATAAGCCACAAAGCTACTACCTGGATTTGACGAGAGATTTCGAAGTCCCGACGGGAAACGCGGCGCAGTTTAGTCTGAAGGCGGTGTATGGACGTAACTCAACCGTACCGGAGGCGTACAAAAACGCGGTGGTGATTACGCTGCAGCCGCTGGAAACGCTGGTGTTTGAGGCGATGCCGGTTAATTAAAAGGCATATAAAGATCTGCAGGCCGGGTAAGGCGCAGCCGCCACCCGGCAAAACAGGCGGCAGGGGCTTATTCCCCCTGCTGCTCCAGCGCATACTTATACAGCGCATTTTTCTTCACGCCGTGAATTTCTGCGGCCAGCGCCGCCGCTTTTTTCAGCGGCAGTTCTGCCTGTAGCAGCGCCAGCGTGCGCAGGGCATCGGCGGGTAAGTCTTCTTCCTGTGCTTTATGACCTTCGACAATCAGCACCATTTCGCCTTTGCGACGGTTTTCATCTTCCTTTACCCACGCCAGCAGCTCGCCAACGGGCGCGCCGTGAATGGTTTCCCAGGTTTTGGTCAGCTCACGCGCCAGAACCACGTAGCGGGATTCGCCTAATACCGCAACGATATCTTCCAGGCTATCTAACAGACGGTGGGTAGATTCATAAAAAATCAGCGTGCGCGGCTCCGCTTCAATGGCTTTTAGCGCATCACGGCGGCCTTTTGATTTGGCAGGTAAAAAGCCTTCGTAACAGAAACGGTCAGAGGGTAAACCCGCTGCGCTTAACGCAGTGATAGCAGCACACGGCCCGGGTAGCGGCACCACGCGGATCCCCGCTTCACGGCAGGTACGCACCAGATGGTAGCCAGGATCGTTAATTAGCGGCGTTCCGGCATCGGAAACCAGCGCAATGTTTTGCCCCTCTTGCAGCTTCGCCAGCAGCGTTTCAGCTTTTTGTTGTTCGTTATGGTCGTGCAGCGCAAACAACCGGGCATTAATCCCAAAATGTTGCAGCAATAAACCGGTGTGACGAGTATCCTCGGCGGCAATCAGATCAACGGCCTGTAATACCTCTAACGCACGCTGGGTGATATCCGCCAGATTGCCGATTGGCGTCGGTACAATGTAAAGCTGGCCCTGAGAATTATCCGCCGATTGGTGTTGTTTCATTGTGTCGTCCGTATTGCCGATTTAATATTGAGCATTGCGTAAAAAAAATATCACTGGATACATTATGGTACCCTCAACATTTTCTCGTTTGAAAGCCGCGCGTTGTCTGCCTGTTGTTCTGGCAGCCCTGATTTTCGCCGGTTGTGGCACCCATACTCCCGATCAGTCCACTGCTTATATGCAGGGCACGGCGCAGGCTGATTCTGCCTTTTATCTTCAGCAGATGCAGCAAAGCTCTGATGATACCAGGATCAACTGGCAATTACTCGCCATTCGTGCACTGGTGAAAGAAGGTAAAACCGGGCAGGCGGTTGAGTTGTTTAACCAACTACCGCAAGAACTGAACGATGCTCAGCGTCGCGAGAAAACACTGCTGGCGGTAGAGATTAAACTGGCGCAGAAAGATTTTGCTGGCGCGCAAAACTTGCTGGCGAAAATCACACCTGCCGATTTAGAACAAAACCAGCAAGCGCGTTACTGGCAGGCAAAAATCGATGCCAGCCAGGGGCGTCCTTCCATTGATTTACTGCGCGCGTTAATTGCTCAGGAACCGCTGCTTGGCGCGAAAGAAAAACAGCAGAATATTGATGCCACCTGGCAGGCGCTCTCCTCCATGACTCAGGAACAGGCGAATACGCTGGTGATCAACGCCGACGAAAATATTCTGCAAGGCTGGCTGGATCTGCAGCGCGTCTGGTTTGATAACCGTAACGATCCCGACATGATGAAAGCCGGGATCGCCGACTGGCAGAAACGTTATCCGAACAATCCGGGCGCGAAAATGCTGCCAACGCAGTTGGTTAACGTAAAAGCGTTTAAACCAGCCTCGACCAACAAAATCGCCCTGCTGTTGCCACTGAATGGCCAGGCAGCGGTATTTGGTCGCACTATTCAGCAAGGCTTTGAAGCGGCGAAAAATATCGGCACTCAGCCAGTGGCAGCTCAGGTAGCTGCCGCACCTGCCGCAGACGTAGCTGAACAACCTCAGCCGCAAACCGTGGATGGCGTTGCCAGCCCGGCACAAGCCTCGGTTAGCGATCTGACCGGTGAACAGCCTGCAGCCCAGCCGGTGCCTGTAAGCGCCCCGGCGACAAGCACCGCAGCGGTAAGCGCACCCGCAAATCCATCCGCAAGAGCTGAAAATCTACGATACCTCATCACAACCACTTAGCCAGATCTTAAGCCAGGTTCAGCAGGATGGCGCGAGTATTGTGGTCGGTCCGTTGCTGAAAAATAACGTTGAAGAGTTGCTGAAGAGCAACACTCCGCTGAACGTACTGGCACTGAACCAGCCGGAGAATATCGAAAATCGCGTCAATATTTGTTACTTCGCGCTTTCACCGGAAGACGAAGCGCGCGATGCAGCGCGTCATATTCGTGACCAGGGTAAACAAGCGCCGCTGGTGCTGATCCCACGCAGTTCATTGGGCGATCGCGTAGCCAATGCGTTTGCGCAAGAGTGGCAGAAACTGGGCGGCGGCACCGTTCTGCAACAAAAATTTGGTTCCACCAGCGAATTACGCGCGGGTGTTAACGGCGGTTCTGGTATTGCTTTAACGGGTAGCCCGATTACTCTCAGAGCGACAACCGACTCCGGCATGACGACCAACAATCCAACGCTGCAAACCACGCGCCAACCGATGACCAGTTCACCAATAATGGCGGTCGTGTCGATGCGGTGTACATTGTGGCAACGCCGGGTGGAAATCGCTTTTATCAAACCGATGATCGCCATGCGTAACGGTAGCCAGAGCGGTGCAACGCTGTACGCCAGCTCCCGCAGTGCGCAAGGGACCGCTGGCCCGGATTTCCGACTGGAGATGGAAGGCTTGCAGTACAGCGAAATCCCGATGCTGGCAGGCGGTAATCTACCGTTAATGCAGCAGGCACTCAGCGCGGTGAATAACGATTATTCACTGGCTCGCATGTATGCGATGGGCGTCGATGCCTGGTCGCTGGCAAATCATTTCTCACAAATGCGCCAGGTTCAGGGTTTTGAAATCAACGGTAATACCGGAAGCCTGACGGCTAACCCGGATTGCGTGATTAACAGGAACTTATCATGGCTACAGTACCAACAAGGTCAGGTAGTCCCCGTCAGTTAACCACCAAACAGACCGGCGATGCGTGGGAAGCACAAGCGCGTCGCTGGCTGGAAGGCAAAGGACTGCGGTTTATCGCCGCTAACGTGAACGAGCGTGGCGGCGAGATCGATCTGATAATGCGTGAAGGCCGGACCACCATTTTTGTCGAGGTACGCTATCGCCGCTCTGCGCTTTATGGCGGCGCGGCAGCCAGTGTGACCCGCAGCAAACAACACAAATTATTACAGACTGCCCGCTTGTGGCTCGCGCGTCATAATGGGAGTTTTGATACTGTGGATTGCCGGTTCGATGTGGTAGCCTTCACCGGGAATGAGGTTGAGTGGATTAAGGATGCCTTTAATGACCACTCATAATTAAGGTTTAAGGATTAGCGTGCAAGAAAGAATTAAAGCTTGCTTCACTGAAAGCATTCAAACTCAAATTGCGGCGGCAGAGGCGCTTCCGGATGCCATCTCCCGTGCAGCCATGACGCTGGTTCAGTCTCTGCTCAATGGCAACAAAATCCTCTGTTGTGGTAATGGAACTTCCGCTGCCAATGCACAGCATTTTGCTGCCAGCATGATCAACCGTTTCGAAACGGAGCGGCCCAGCTTACCTGCCATTGCACTAAATACTGATAATGTTGTCTTAACGGCGATTGCCAACGATCGCTTACATGATGAAGTGTATGCAAAACAGGTGCGGGCGCTGGGTCATGCGGGAGATGTATTGTTAGCCATTTCCACCCGTGGCAACAGCCGCGATATTGTTAAAGCAGTTGAAGCCGCCGTTACGCGTGATATGACCATTGTGGCATTGACCGGCTATGACGGCGGCGAACTTGCAGGTTTGTTAGGGCCACAGGATGTGGAGATCCGCATTCCTTCGCATCGTAGTGCTCGCATTCAGGAAATGCATATGCTGACGGTAAATTGCCTGTGCGATCTGATCGATAACACGCTTTTCCCTCACCAGGATGATTAAGGAGAATACATGAAGGCATTATCGCCAATCGCAGTCCTTATTTCCGCGCTGCTGTTGCAAGGTTGTGTTGCCGCTGCCGTAGTGGGTACCGCTGCTGTGGGTACCAAAGCCGCAACTGACCCACGCAGTGTCGGCACCCAGGTGGACGATGGTACCCTGGAAGTGCGCGTGAACAGCGCATTGTCGAAAGACGAACAGATTAAGAAAGAAGCGCGCATTAATGTAACGGCCTATCAGGGCAAAGTGCTGCTGGTTGGGCAGTCACCAAATGCTGAACTTTCGGCTCGCGCCAAACAGATTGCTATGGGCGTAGACGGTGCCAACGAAGTGTATAACGAGATTCGTCAGGGCCAGCCGATTGGTCTGGGCGAAGCATCTAACGATACGTGGATCACCACCAAAGTGCGTTCGCAGCTCTTAACCAGCGACCTGGTGAAATCGTCCAACGTGAAAGTGACCACCGAAAACGGTGAAGTGTTCCTGATGGGGCTGGTGACTGAACGTGAAGCGAAAGCGGCGGCAGATATTGCCAGCCGGGTGAGCGGCGTGAAGCGGGTAACTACGGCGTTTACGTTTATTAAATAGCAGCCCCTTGTAATGCCTGATGCGACGCTTGCCGCGTCTTATCAGGCCTACAACGATACAAACCGTAGGTCAGATAAGGCGTTTACGCCGCATCCGACATGTTTTCCCTCAAATCAGAACAACAGCGCCAGCCCGCCGACAATCACACCAGACACTGCCACCATCGCCCCTGTCAGCCATAAGGCTTTCGCCGGGAACGCTTTGCGCAGCATAATCAGTGACGGCAAACTCACTGCCGGGAGCGTCATCAACAATGCCAGCGCCGGAGCGGTTCCCATACCTGCCAGCATCATCGTTTGTACAATCGGAATTTCTGCTGCCGTGGGAATGACAAACAAGCATCCTGCTACCGCCATCGCCACCACCCACATCAGGCTGTTATCGACAGCACCATCGGCATGGGGGAATAACCAGACGCGAGCGGCACCCAACACCAGTACTGCAAGGATGTAAACCGGGATCGTACTCCAGAAAAGCGTCCATAGCGCCCTGCCCCAGCGGCTAAAAAACCCGCCCTGTGCTTCCGGTATGTCAATTTCGACCGGTGCCTGCGTTTGCGGTGTTTCACGCACCCATTTTTGCACCAGCGTCGCAATCAGCAACACCATCACCAGCCCGGCCACCAGACGAATCGCCGCAAAACCCCAGCCGAGGACAAAGCCCATAAACACCAGCGTCGCCGGGTTTAACACCGGATTGCCCATCCAGAATGCCAGCGCACCGCCCATCGACACCTGTTGGCGACGCATTCCCGCCGCGACCGGAGCCGCACAGCAGGTACACATCATGCCCGGCAACGAAAACAGCGTTCCCAGCAGCGTGCCGCGAAAGCGCGATTGCCCAAGCGTACGCAACAACCAGTCACGCGGGATCAGCACCTGAATCAACGAACCGAGGATCACCCCCAGCACCGCCGCTTTCCATACCGCGAGGAAATAGATCATCGCGTAATCCAACGCCGCCTGCCATGGGTTAGCATCCGCCTGCGCAAGGATAGATTTACCGATACTGTGGGTTTCGGCAGCAGTAAACGCTTTGCCGTAGTAAGGTTCCCATTTCACATACCAGAGACCGGCAATGACAACGAGAAAGAAAAGCGCGGGTTTCCACCACTGAATGGGCGTTGCCGCCTGAGATGAAGACTGACCAGTCATAGCATTCCCCAGGAGAGTATTAGGTTATTAGCCGGGGGAGTTTACGCCTCGCCCTGCGCGATTTCACGCAGTTTTGCCGAAGGGATAATGTTTACGCCCGCTTTCGACGGGGCCAGCCCCTCTTTTAACATCGCCCGCGCGACGTCCCGCGCCTCAATGGCTTTCCAGTTGCCTGGAAGAATGCGAAACAGCGGAGCCAGCATCGACTCGTTAAAGCGGCGCTCGTCGCGGTGGCCGATCAGCATCGAGGGGCGCACAATCGTCAGCTGCTCCCATTTCTGCGCAATCAGCGCATCCTCCATCTTGCCCTTCACCTTGTTGTAGAAGAAAGGCGATCCGGCACTGGCACCCAGCGCGCTGACCACCAGAAAATGTCTGGCCCCCAGCTTTTTCGCCGTAAGCGCGGTATCCACCACCAGCGTATAGTCGGCGTGGATAAATGCCTCTTTGCTCCCCGCCTCCCGCCGCGTGGTGCCCAGACAGCAAAAGGCGATATCAATCGGGTCCTGCAACTGCGCCAGCGCGTCCGTCAGCTGCGGATCGTGCGGATTAAAGACGCCGGAGATGTCCGCCAGCGGTCGGCGCGTCGGGGCGGCGATGTAGTTCACGCGGCGGTCCTGAATCAGCAGCCGCAGCAGATGATCGCCCACTAGCCCGGTAGCCCCGGTAATCAAAACCTGACTCATCGTATCCCCTTTACAGAATTGTCCGTTTGCGAACTCAGCGTCGTCGACCACACTTAGAAGTCTGTTACAGGTAAGTATTTACCACAAGCGGAGAAAAATCAGTCTGAAGCCAAAATAACGGAGGAAGCATGGGCAAGAAAATCGCAGTCTTGATTACCGACGAGTTTGAAGATTCAGAGTTCACCTCTCCTGCAGAGGCGTTCCGCAAGGCGGGACATGAGGTCATCACCATTGAAAAAGAGGCGGGCAAAACGGTGACAGGCCATAAGGGAGAGGCGACCGTAACCATTGATGAGACCATCGATAACGTTAGCCCCTCAGATTTCGACGCCCTGCTGTTACCCGGTGGCCATTCCCCGGATTCCCTGCGCGGAGACGAGCGCTTCGTGACCTTCACCCGGGATTTTGTCTCTACCGGTAAACCGGTCTGCCATCTGTCACGGCCCGCAGTTGCTGATCAGCGCGATGTGATTCGGGGGCGCAAACTGACCGCAGTTAAACCCGATCATTATTGATGTTAAAAATGCGGGCGCGGAATTTTACGATCAGGAAGTCGTGGTTGATAAAAGATCAGCTGGTTACCAGCCGGACACCGGACGAGTCTGCCAGCGTTTAACCGCGAGGCGTTACGCCTGCTCGGTGCCTGAGTCGCGTAGCCAAATCATTTTTTTACCAAAGCCCAGCGTGTTGTCGGTGAATTTGACTTTCATCGAGCCGGATTTCCCACACCGGGGCCCGACAGCATTCTGCAACCGGAAAGCGACGATTGTACCGCCTTGCGCGCGAGGTCGCTTTCCTCACCTTCCAGCCTGCGGATCTTCACCTTTAAACTCGCACACCGCGAATTAACGCTACCGTTTTCGGCTGACCGTTTACCGTTCCGGCAACCGCAGCCTGCGGCCCACTCATCTGCGCGTGGCGCGTTTTTTCTTCCGTCAAAATGTAGAAGGCGACTTTCTGCGCATCAAAAAGATAAAAGGCATTAGCGCACCAGAGTTCCCCTTCCTGCTGCACACACCAAGTGACAACATGTTGTTTTGCCAGCCCAACGGCTGATGGCGATGAGTGTTTCCATTGCTGTTCTGCTTTTATACTGTGGGCCTGACCTTAAATGCGACGCAGACGATGACACCCTGGTTTCTTTACTTGATCCGTACCGCCGACAATAAGCTTTATACCGGGATCACCACGGATGTCGAACGCCGCTATCCAGCAAGCCCAAAGCGGCAAAGGCGGCGAAAGCACTGCGCGGGACAAGGAGAACTAACGCTGGTGTTTTCCGCGCCAGTGGGCGATCGTTCGCTGGCGTTCACGGGCGGAATATCGCGTTAAGCAACTGACCAAACGGCAAAAAAGAGCGTCTGGTAGCGGAAGGCGCAGGGTTTGCAGAAGCTGTTAAGCAGTCTGCAAACCCCGGAGATTAAAAGCGATTGAAATGCTCGTGATACTCAACCAGGCCGGTAACGCCATTCAGCGCGTCATCCGCTAAACGATGTACCTGGAAGGCGCTTTCAGCGCCCGGCCAGCGGCAACGCAGATCGTGATGCGCCGCCAGTTCAAAGCCGAAACGACTGTACAGCGCCGGATCGCCCAGCGTCACCACTGCGGCATAGCCGAACTCATTAAGCGAATCGAGTCCTTCATAGACCAGTTGGCGTGCCAGCCCCTGTCCACGGTATTTTTCATCAACCGCCAACGGTGCCATGCCGACCCATTGCAGGTCTTCGCCCTGCACATCAACCGGACTAAATGCCACATAGCCAATGACCTGACCTTCGTCATCTGTCGCCACCAGCCCCAGCGTCAGAAAGCCATCTTCACGCAGATCGTGAACCAGCTTCGCTTCCGCATCACTTTCGAATGAGCGACGCAGCAGGGCATCAATACCCGGCGCATCAATGGGAATTTCTACTCGAATTAGCATGGTTCACCTACCGATGTCTGTTTGGTTTCAGGCGCGGTTTTCATTCCCGCCTCAACAAAATCCGCCAGTTGCAGCAGCATCATGCGTAAGGCTTTCGGCATTTGCTCCAGTTCAATGGCGTCCATCAGGTTTTTCACATACAGCCCCAGCTCCGTATCGCCTTCAATCACCAGCCGACGCTGGAAGAAGAGTGTATCCGGATCTTGTTTACGCGCCGCAATCATCAGCAGATCGCTGGCGTCGGCACTAAAACTCACATCAGCTTGCGCGTTCTGGCTAACGACCAGTTTGCCATTCACCACCGAGGTAAACCATTGCAGGTCAATATCACGCACATGAATACTTAACCAGCGGCCTTCAAGAAACTCCAGCTCGCCATCATCCAGCGCCTGGCGGAATTGCCAGCTTAAGACCTGCTCAAGAACCTGGCGTTTTAGCGCAAATGGCGTCAGTTTTACCGGTACACTCAACAGAGATGGCCCCAAATGCACAATACGGGAACGCAGTTTATCCAACACGAGTTTTACTCCCTGTTTCAACAATCATCCTATTTTGCCATATCAGAAAAATAACATAGCGGTATAAATCAACAATTCCATATGAAATTGCTGCTACCACCAATACAACTTTAACTGCCTTAAATCAAAAATTGTCGCAGCAAGGTTAACTAAAATCCCAGTTCGTTAACATTTTTGCGTTTTGATAGCGCAACCTTCAGGAAAAATTATGGAGCTGCTCTGCCCTGCCGGAAATCTCCCGGCGCTTAAGGCGGCCATCGAAAACGGCGCAGATGCTGTTTATATCGGGCTAAAAGATGATACCAATGCCCGTCACTTCGCCGGCCTTAACTTTACCGAGAAAAAATTGCAGGAAGCGGTGAGTTTTGTCCATCAACATCGCCGCAAACTTCACATCGCGATTAACACTTTTGCGCATCCGGACGGTTACGCCCGTTGGCAGCGCGCCGTGGATATGGCGGCGCAGCTGGGTGCCGACGCGCTGATCCTCGCCGACCTCGCCATGCTGGAGTACGCCGCCGAGCGTTATCCGCATATTGAGCGCCACGTATCGGTGCAGGCTTCGGCGACCAATGAAGAGGCGATTAACTTTTATCATCGCCATTTTGACGTTGCTCGCGTGGTGCTGCCGCGCGTGTTGTCGATTCATCAGGTGAAACAACTGGCACGGGTCACACCTGTACCACTGGAAGTCTTTGCTTTCGGCAGCCTGTGCATTATGTCGGAAGGTCGTTGCTATCTGTCGTCGTATCTGACGGGTGAGTCGCCCAACACCATAGGCGCGTGTTCTCCGGCCCGTTTCGTGCGCTGGCAACAAACGCCGCAGGGGCTGGAATCCCGCCTGAACGAAGTGCTGATCGACCGTTATCAGGACGGCGAAAACGCAGGTTATCCGACGCTATGTAAAGGGCGTTATCTGGTGGACGGCGAGCGCTATCACGCGCTGGAAGAACCAACCAGTCTCAATACCCTGGAACTGCTGCCGGAGTTAATGGCGGCGAATATTGCTTCGGTGAAAATTGAAGGCCGCCAGCGTAGCCCGGCGTATGTCAGCCAGGTGGCGAAAGTCTGGCGTCAGGCTATCGACCGTTGTAAGGCCGATCCGCAAAACTTTGTACCGCAAAGCGCGTGGATGGAGACGCTCGGGTCGATGTCCGAAGGCACGCAAACCACTCTTGGCGCATATCACCGTAAATGGCAGTGAGAAAAGCAATGAAATATTCCTTAGGGCCAGTGCTGTGGTACTGGCCAAAAGAGACGCTGGAAGAATTTTATCAGCAGGCCGCCACCAGCAGCGTCGACGTGATTTATCTTGGTGAAGCGGTATGCAGCAAGCGTCGGGCAACCAAAGTTGGCGACTGGCTGGAGATGGCAAAATCGCTCGCCGGGAGTGGTAAGCAGATTGTGCTCTCCACGCTGGCGCTGGTGCAGGCATCATCTGAACTGGGCGAACTGAAACGCTATGTTGAGAACGGTGAGTTTCTGATTGAAGCCAGCGATCTCGGCGTGGTGAATATGTGCGCTGAACGCAAACTGCCGTTCGTCGCCGGGCACGCGCTGAACTGCTACAACGCGGTGACACTGAAAATATTGCTCAAACAGGGCATGATGCGCTGGTGTATGCCAGTGGAGCTTTCCCGCGACTGGCTGGTGAATCTGCTTAATCAGTGCGATGAGCTGGGCATTCGTAACCAGTTTGAAGTGGAAGTCCTGAGCTACGGTCATCTGCCGCTGGCCTACTCCGCCCGCTGCTTTACCGCGCGTTCGGAAGACCGCCCGAAAGATGAGTGTGAAACCTGCTGCATTAAGTATCCGAACGGGCGCAACGTGCTGTCGCAGGAAAACCAACAAGTGTTTGTACTCAATGGCATTCAGACCATGAGCGGCTACGTTTACAACCTCGGTAACGAGCTGGCATCCATGCAGGGCCTGGTTGATGTGGTCCGCCTGTCACCGCAGGGTACTGACACTTTCGCGATGCTCGACGCCTTCCGCGCTAATGAAAATGGCGCTGCACCACTGCCGTTGACGGCGAACAGCGACTGTAACGGCTACTGGCGGCGGCTGGCAGGACTGGAGCTGCAAGCCTAAGTAAATAGCTCACTTTGTTAACAACTTTAACTACTCTTTAATGCAGTATTAAAGATTAATCGGTAACAAAGTGAGCTGTTATGACTGATAAAACCATTGCGTTTTCGCTACTCGATCTGGCCCCCATTCCCGAAGGTTCTTCAGCGCGAGAAGCATTCTCCCACTCTCTCGATCTCGCCCGTCTGGCTGAAAAGCGCGGCTATCATCGCTACTGGCTGGCAGAACACCACAATATGACTGGCATTGCCAGTGCTGCCACGTCGGTATTGATCGGCTATCTGGCGGCGAATACCACCACGCTGCATCTGGGGTCTGGCGGCGTGATGTTGCCTAACCACTCACCGTTGGTTATTGCAGAACAGTTCGGCACGCTTAATACACTCTATCCGGGGCGAATCGATTTGGGGCTGGGTCGTGCTCCGGGTAGTGACCAACGGACAATGATGGCGCTACGTCGTCATATGAGCGGCGATATTGATAATTTCCCCCGCGATGTGGCGGAGCTGGTGGACTGGTTTGACGCCCGCGATCCCAATCCGCATGTGCGCCCGGTACCAGGCTATGGCGAGAAAATCCCCGTGTGGTTGTTAGGCTCCAGCCTTTACAGCGCGCAACTGGCGGCGCAGCTTGGTCTGCCGTTTGCGTTTGCCTCACACTTCGCGCCGGATATGCTGTTCCAGGCGCTGCATCTTTATCGCAGCAACTTCAAACCGTCAGCACGGCTGGAAAAACCATACGCGATGGTGTGCATCAATATTATCGCCGCCGACAGCAACCGCGACGCTGAATTTCTGTTTACCTCAATGCAGCAAGCCTTTGTGAAGCTGCGCCGTGGCGAAACCGGGCAACTGCCGCCGCCGATTCAAAATATGGATCAGTTCTGGTCACCGTCTGAGCAGTATGGCGTGCAGCAGGCGCTGAGTATGTCGTTGGTAGGTGATAAAGCGAAAGTGCGTCATGGCTTGCAGTCGATCCTGCGCGAAACCGACGCCGATGAGATTATGGTCAACGGGCAGATTTTCGACCACCAGGCGCGGCTGCATTCGTTTGAGCTGGCGATGGATGTTAAGGAAGAGTTGTTAGGATAGTGTGTCTTAACGCGGGAAGCCTTATCCGAGCTGGCAACGCTGTCCTACATAGACCTGATAAGCGAAGCGCATCAGGCATTGTGTAGGCAGCAGAAATGTCGGATAAGGCACCGCTGATTACTGATACACCGGCAGTAAATTAAAGCTCGATAAAATATGCACCAGTGCGTTGCCGACGCCAAACACCAGAATCAGCGCAATCATCGGCTTGCCACCCCAGACGCGGAATTTCGGGCTGCCAAAGCGTTTACGCGATGCACGGGCTAACAGCGCCGGAACAATTGCCGCCCAGATGGTAGCCGCTAAACCAGCATAACCAATGGCGTACAGGAATCCGTTCGGGAACAACAGCCCCCCCACAACTGGCGGGGCAAAGGTCAGCAATGCCGTTTTCAAGCGGCCCACAGCCGAGTCGTCGAAACCAAACAGATCTGCCAGATAGTCAAACAAACCCAGCGTTACGCCGAGGAACGAACTCGCTACCGCAAAGTTTGAGAACACGACCAGCAGCAGATCCAGACTACGGCTGTTCAGTACGCCGCTTAACGCCTGTACCAGCACATCAATATTACCGCCCTTCTCTGCAATACCGATAAACTCCGGACGCGGGATGTTACCCATCGTCGCCAGCAACCAGATGGTATACAGCGCCAGCGCCATCAGCGTACCGTACACCAGACATTTCACGATGGTTTTCGGATCTTTGCCGTAATACTTCATCAGGCTTGGCACGTTACCGTGATAACCAAACGATGCCAGACAGAACGGCAGGGTCATCAACAGATACGGTGCATAAGACGCATTGCTTTCGGCGACGTTGAACAATGTCGCAGGCTGCACATGCCCCAGCAGGCTACCAAAGGTGAGGAAGAAGGTAATGACTTTCGCCCCCAGCACAATCGCTGTCATGCGACTGACGGCTTTAGTGCTCAACCACACCACAAACGCTACCAGCAATGCAAAACCAAAACCCGCCGCCCGTGCCGGGACGTTTAGTGACATCTCTGCGAAGGTGTGATGCAGAATCGAACCACTGGCAGAAATATAGGCATAGGTCAGGATATAGAGCACAAAGGCAATGGAAATGCCGTTGACCACGTTCCAGCCTTTGCCCAGCAAATCTTTGGTGATGGTGTCAAAACTCGAACCGATTCTGTAATTCAGGTTAGCTTCCAGAATCATCAAGCCGGAATGCAGCATACAGAACCAGGTAAAGATCAGCGCCGCCATTGACCAGAAAAACCACGCCCCGGACATGACCACTGGCAGAGAAAACATCCCTGCGCCAATAATGGTGCCGCCGATAATCACCACGCCGCCAAGCAGCGACGGTGACGTTTGGGTGGTGGTTAGTGTTGCCATGAGGGCTTCTCTCCAGTGAAAAATAGTGCGACTGCGTTGTTATGCATTGCACTGTACCAGTACACGAGTACAAAAGACAGAAAAAAAGCCCCGCTGGTAAAAATCGGGGCTGTATATATTATTTTACAGATTGTGTTCGCTGTTCAGCGATGATTACGCATCACCACCGAAACGACGACGACCGGTAGAATCATCACGACGCGGAGCGCGGCCTTCACGACGTTCGCCGCTAAAACGACGACCATCACCACGGCCACCTTCACGGCGTTCACCGCTGAAGTTACGACCGCCTTCACGACGTTCGCCACCGAAACCACGACCACCGCCACGACGCTCACCGCCAGTATGCGGCTGTGCATCGCCCAGTAACTGCATGTTCATCGGCTTGTTGAGAATGCGAGTGCGCGTAAAGTGTTGCAGCACTTCACCCGGCATACCTTTCGGCAGTTCGATGGTGGAGTGAGAAGCAAACAGCTTGATGTTACCAATGTAACGGCTGCTGATGTCGCCTTCGTTAGCAATCGCACCAACGATATGACGAACTTCAACACCATCATCGCGGCCCACTTCAATGCGGTACAGCTGCATATCGCCAACATCACGACGTTCACGACGCGGACGATCTTCACGGTCACCACGCGGGCCACGGTCGTTACGATCGCGCGGACCACGGTCATCACGGTCACGGAATTCACGTTTCGGACGCATCGGCGCATCTGGCGGTACGATCAGAGTACGTTCACCCTGTGCCATTTTCAGCAGTGCCGCAGCCAGAGTTTCGAGATCCAGCTCTTCACCTTCAGCAGTCGGCTGAATTTTGCTCAGCAGTGCGCGGTATTGATCCAGATCGCTGCTTTCCAGCTGCTGCTGTACTTTAGCGGCGAATTTTTCCAGACGGCGTTTGCCTAGCAGTTCTGCGTTCGGCAGTTCTACTTCCGGAATAGTCAGCTTCATAGTACGTTCAATGTTGCGCAGCAGACGACGCTCGCGGTTCTCAACGAACAGCAGCGCGCGGCCAGCACGACCCGCACGACCGGTACGACCGATACGGTGAACGTAAGACTCAGAATCCATCGGGATATCGTAGTTAACTACCAGGCTGATACGCTCAACGTCCAGGCCACGGGCTGCAACGTCGGTCGCAATCAGGATGTCCAGACGACCATCTTTCAGGCGTTCCAGTGTCTGTTCACGCAGCGCCTGGTTCATGTCACCGTTCAGCGCGGCGCTGTTGTAGCCGTTACGCTCAAGAGCTTCAGCCACTTCCAGAGTCGCGTTTTTGGTACGAACGAAGATAATCGCCGCATCAAAATCTTCCGCTTCCAGGAAACGTACCAGTGCTTCGTTTTTGCGCATACCCCAGACAGTCCAGTAGCTCTGGCTGATGTCAGGACGGGTAGTCACGCTGGACTGAATGCGCACTTCCTGCGGCTCTTTCATAAAGCGGCGGGTAATGCGACGAATCGCTTCCGGCATGGTTGCAGAGAACAGAGCGGTCTGATGACCTTCCGGGATCTGCGCCATAATGGTTTCAACGTCTTCGATGAAGCCCATGCGCAGCATTTCGTCAGCTTCATCCAGAACCAGACCGCTCAGTTTAGAGAGGTCCAGAGTGCCACGTTTCAGGTGGTCCAGCAGACGGCCCGGAGTACCGACAACGATCTGCGGCCCCTGACGCAGGGCGCGTAATTGCACGTCATAACGCTGGCCGCCGTACAGAGCAACCACATTTACGCCGCGCATGTGTTTAGAGAAATCCGTCATTGCTTCAGCAACCTGTACCGCCAGTTCGCGGGTCGGTGCCAGCACCAGAATCTGTGGTGCTTTCAGCTCAGGATCAAGATTCTGCAACAGAGGTAAAGAGAATGCTGCAGTTTTTCCGCTCCCCGTCTGGGCCATACCCAGAACGTCGCGGCCATTCAGCAGATGTGGAATACACTCTGCCTGAATTGGAGATGGTTTTTCGTAACCCAGATCGTTAAGGGCTTCAAGGATAGGAGCCTTCAGGCCCAGATCTGCAAAAGTGGTTTCGAATTCAGCCATGTAGTACGTGTGCCTCAAAATTAATGGCGGCCAGTCTACATAACTCATCATGAAATTGATCAGCAATTTTCATTGAAAAGTGTGAACCGGCTCAAAGTAGGTGTATTAACGAACAACAACGCCCTCACCCGTTAAGGTGATGGCAATCAAAAAAGATTACGGGCTGATGTGTACGTCAGCTATTGCTGGTCCGATTCTGCCAGGTCATCTTGGTCCTGGCCCAGGAGCGATAATTCCAACAATGCGTATCGGTGCTCAACAAAGTTATGAACGTTGTTGGCAACCGCCAGTTTGAACAGTGCCGTGGCGCTGTCCAAATCCCCCAGACTTAGGTAGTACTTACCTAAATAGAAGTTGGTTTCACTGAGATGCTCAGCGAGCGAGGTGTTATCCGTTGCGTCCGCCTTGAGCCTTTCCATTAACGTTTGTTCGCTAATGTTGCCCAGGTAGAACTCGACAATGTTCCATCCCCACTGTTCCTTATCCGATTTTTCGAAGTGCTGTTTCAACACTTCTTTAGCCTGCTTCTCATCGAGCTTCTGCTCGGCGAGATAAAGCCACAGACTACGGAAAGGATCATTGGGATCGTCTTGATAAAACGCCAGCAGATCATCTTGCGCTAACTTGTCACGACCGCCGTAATATAATGCGATCCCGCGATTCAAGTGCGCGTAGTTGTAAGTTGGATCAAGCTCAAGTACAGAATCAAACGCTTCATAGGCAGCATCAAAATTGCCTGCCTGCGTTAAATATATGCCTAAGTAATTGAATACTTCAGGCATATCCGGTCGGATTGCCAGCGCTTGCGAAAAATCGTTACGCGCTAATGCCCTCAGACCGAGACTATCATACAACACTCCGCGCTCATATAAAAGCTGTGCGCGTTCGTCATCGGTTAAAGCCCGACTGGCAAGGATTTGTTCCATACGTGCCAGAATCACTTCCTGCTGTAAAGTCGGTTGCAATGGTACCGCGAGGACTTCACTTTTACGCCAGGAAGTATTACTGCATCCTGCAAGCGTAAGTGCTGTCGCAACGAAACACCAGCGCAAAAAAGGCTTCATTTCCCACTCCCGAAGACCACGGTTGAATGAACGTCCTGTTCCCGGTTGCTAACAAGGCGTCCTGCCCGGTTAAAAGCCCCCCGCCGCAGCGGAGGGCAAATGGCAACCTTACTCGCCCTGTTCAGCAGCCGGAGCTTCCGGTGCTGCAGCAGGTTGAGACTGCTCAGTCGCTTCTTTAATGCTCAGACGGATACGGCCCTGGCGATCAACTTCCAGAACTTTCACCGGTACTTCCTGACCCATCTGCAGGTAATCGGTCACTTTCTCAACGCGTTTGTCAGCGATTTGAGAGATGTGGACCAGACCTTCTTTACCGCCGCCGATGGCAACAAATGCGCCAAAGTCAACGATACGGGTCACTTTACCAGTGTAGACGCGGCCCACTTCGATTTCTGCAGTGATCTCTTCGATACGACGAATAGCATGTTTCGCTTTCTCGCCGTCGGTCGCTGCAATCTTCACAGTACCGTCATCTTCGATTTCGATGGTGGTGCCAGTTTCTTCGGTCAGAGCACGGATTACAGAACCGCCTTTACCGATAACATCTTTGATCTTGTCCGGGTTGATCTTGATGGTATGGATACGCGGTGCGAACTCAGAGATATCGCCACGCGGCGCGTTGATCGCCTGTTCCATTACGCCCAGGATATGCAGACGCGCACCTTTAGCCTGGTTCAGCGCAACCTGCATGATCTCTTTGGTGATACCTTCAATTTTGATATCCATCTGCAGTGCAGAGATACCGTCGCGGGAACCTGCAACTTTGAAGTCCATATCGCCCAGGTGATCTTCGTCGCCCAAAATGTCAGACAGTACAACGTAGTTGTCGCCTTCTTTCACCAGACCCATTGCGATACCCGCAACGGCAGCTTTGATCGGCACACCTGCGTCCATCAGCGCCAGAGACGCGCCGCACACGGAAGCCATAGAAGAGGAACCGTTGGATTCAGTGATTTCAGACACAACACGTACGGTGTACGGGAATTTGTCCATATCCGGCATGACTGCCAGCACGCCGCGCTTCGCCAGACGACCGTGACCAATTTCACGACGCTTCGGAGAACCGACCATGCCGGTTTCGCCTACGGAGTACGGAGGGAAGTTGTAGTGGAACAGGAAGGTATCGGTACGTTCGCCCATCAGTTCATCAAGAACCTGCGCGTCACGAGCAGTACCCAGCGTTGCGGTAACCAGCGCCTGCGTTTCACCACGGGTGAACAGCGCAGAACCGTGAGTACGCGGCAGCACGCCAGTACGCACATCCAGACCACGGATCATATCTTTTTCACGACCGTCGATACGCGGTTCGCCTGCCAGTACGCGGCTACGAACAACGTTTTTCTCGATCGCGTGCAGAATTTCACCCAGTTCGTTTTCGTCCAGGGTTTCGTCTTCAGCAAGCAGCGTCGCGATGGTTTCAGATTTGATGACATCAACCTGCGCATAACGCTCTTGTTTGTCGGTGATGCGGTAAGCATCGCTCAGGCGAGCTTCAGCCAGTGCAGCAACGCGCGCGTTTAGCGCTTCGTTTACCGGCTCCGGCTGCCAGTCCCAACGCGGTTTACCGGCTTCTTTCACCAGTTCATTGATGTTCTGAATAACAACCTGCTGTTGTTCATGACCGAACACTACTGCGCCCAGCATCTGGTCTTCGCTCAGCAGTTGAGCTTCAGATTCAACCATCAGTACAGCGGCTTCAGTACCGGCAACAACCAGATCCAGTTTGCTCTCTTTCAGCTCGTCCTGAGTCGGGTTCAGTACGTACTGGTCATTGATGTAACCTACGCGGGCAGCACCAATCGGGCCATTGAACGGAATACCAGACAGAGACAGCGCTGCGGAAGCACCAATCATCGCGACGATATCCGGGTTAACTTGCGGGTTAACAGAAACCACGGTGGCGATAACCTGAACTTCGTTGACGAAGCCTTCCGGGAACAGCGGGCGAATCGGGCGGTCAATCAGACGCGCGATCAGGGTTTCGCCTTCGCTTGGGCGGCCTTCACGACGGAAGAAGCTACCCGGGATACGACCAGCAGCGTAGGTACGCTCCTGATAGTTAACGGTCAGTGGGAAGAAGTCCTGACCTGGTTTGGCTTTTTTCTGGCCAACAACGGTAACGAATACCGCGGTGTCATCCATGCTAACCATAACAGCGGCAGTAGCCTGACGAGCCATCATGCCGGTTTCCAGAGTCACGGTGTGTTGGCCGTACTGGAATTTACGAACGATCGGATTAAGCAATGTAATATCCTTTCTCTTTCTTAGACAGTACCTTACGGCACTGGTGTTAATACCCGATCTTCTGCGCATCCTCGCGACTAATGACAACCCTAACCCAGCTCTATGTGGGTAAAGCCTCTCATTAGCCGCGCGAACCTCTGCAACGGAAGATCATTCATAGCAACAATACATTAGTTTCCAGTGAATTGCTGCCGTCAGCTTGAAAAAAGGGGCCACTCAGGCCCCCTTTTCTGAAACTCGCAAGAATTAGCGACGCAGACCCAGGCGCTCGATGAGCTGGGTGTAACGTGCTACGTCTTTACGTTTCAGGTAGTCGAGCAGTTTACGACGCTGAGAAACCATGCGCAGCAGACCACGACGGCTGTGGTGATCTTTTTTGTGCTCTGCAAAGTGGCCCTGCAGGTGGTTGATCTGTGCAGTCAGCAGTGCTACCTGAACTTCGGTAGAACCGGTGTCGTTTGCGTCACGACCAAACTCAGAAACGATTTTAGCTGTTGCTTCAGTACTTAGAGACATTTTAAAACTCCAAAGTATATAGAATGAAAGGACGCCGATCTCTAATTCAGCGATCCCAGTGTACGTTACGCAAAGTGTTAAACAATTTACGCGACGTTAAGCGGCAGTATTCTACTCGTAGCGACCTGTTATCGCAAGACGGTTAACATTACGCCGGGTATTCAACCACCAGGCGACGAGGCGCAACGCGGCCTTCATCGTCAATTTCGCCCATACCGATAAATTTGCCGTTCTCACCTTCCGTGACGCGAACCAGTCCTTCCAGTGGCGCACCAGATGTACGAACCGGGTTACCATTTTTGAAGTAAACAGAAGACGTTAACGGAAGATTCACCACCGGATAGTCCGAAGCTGGACTGTCCATTGGCATCAGTAATGGATCAAGTAACTCCGCGGCTGGAATATCCTGCTGTTCAGCTTGCTCAACAAGTTCACGCAGGTGCTCCAGGGTCACCATCCGTTCAACCGGATATTTACTTACCGCCAGACGGCGCAGGTAAATAACATGCGCGCCACAGCCGAGTTTTTCACCCAGGTCATCAATGATGGTGCGGATATAAGTGCCTTTTGAGCAGTGAATTTCCAGCTCCAGCTCATTGCCTTCATGGCGAATAAACAGCAATTCATAAACGGTAATCGGACGCGCTTCACGCGGAACTTCAATGCCCTGACGCGCATATTCGTACAGTTTTTTGCCCTGATATTTCAGTGCTGAATACATCGAAGGGATCTGTTCGATATCGCCACGGAAAGTATCCAGTGCCGCTGCCAGCTGCTCTGCGCTAAAGGTTACCGGACGTTCTTCAACGATCTGTCCGTCGGCATCAGAAGTATCGGTACGCTGTCCAAGACGCGCAATGACCCGATAGCGTTTGTCGGAGTCCAGCAGATACTGGGAAAACTTCGTCGCTTCCCCGAGGCAAATCGGCAACATGCCGGTCGCCAGCGGGTCCAGCGCACCGGTATGCCCGGCACGGTTGGCGTTATATATACGTTTCACTTTTTGCAGCGCATCGTTGCTGGACATACCCTGAGGTTTATCCAGCAACAAAACGCCGTTAATGTCGCGACCGCGACGACGAGGACGACTCATTAGTCCTCCTTGCTGTCGTCCGGGTTAACACGACGTTCTTCGTCATGTTTGACCACGCTGGTCACCAGGTTTGACATGCGCATCCCTTCAACCAGAGAGTTGTCGTAGAAGAAGGTCAGTTCCGGCACGATACGCAGGCGCATCGCTTTCCCCAGCAGGCTGCGGATGAAACCAGAAGCTTCTTGCAACGCTTTGATGCCCGCTTTAACCGCGTCTTCATCTTTGTCGTTGAGGAACGTCACATATACTTTGGCATACGCCAGGTCGCGAGACATTTCGACACCGGAAACGGTGGTCATCATGCCCAGGCGAGGATCTTTAATTTCACGCTGCAGGATGAGAGCGATCTCTTTTTGCATTTCCTGCGCTACGCGCTGCGGGCGACCAAATTCTTTCGCCATAATAAATTCTCCTGACAAAAAAGGGGCTGTTAGCCCCTTTTTAAAATTAATTTCAGGTGGAAGGGCTGTTCACGTTGACCTGATAAGACGCGCCAGCGTCACATCAGGCAATCCATGCCGGATGCAGCGTAAACGCCTTATCCCGCATGGAACCCTAAAAACCTTAAGCAATGGTACGTTGGATCTCGATGATTTCGAATACTTCGATCACATCGCCAGTGCGGACGTCGTTGTAGTTCTTAACGCCGATACCACATTCCATACCGTTACGGACTTCGTTAACGTCATCTTTGAAGCGGCGCAGGGACTCCAGCTCGCCTTCGTAGATAACCACGTTGTCACGCAGAACGCGGATCGGGTTGTGACGTTTAACCACACCTTCGGTAACCATACAGCCTGCGATGGCACCAAATTTCGGCGATTTGAACACGTCACGAACTTCCGCCAGACCGATAATCTGCTGTTTCAGTTCCGGAGACAGCATACCGCTCATCGCCGCTTTCACTTCGTCAATCAGGTTATAGATGACGGAGTAGTAACGCAGATCCAGGCTTTCCGCTTCAATCACTTTACGTGCAGAGGCATCAGCACGTACGTTAAAGCCAACCAGGATGGCGTTGGACGCCGCAGCCAGGGTGGCGTCGGTTTCGGTGATACCACCTACGCCAGAACCGATGATCTTCACTTTAACTTCGTCAGTAGACAGTTTCAGCAAGGAGTCGGAGATCGCTTCGACAGAACCCTGTACGTCTGCCTTCAGGACGATATTCACTTCGTGAACTTCGCCTTCGGTCATG
The DNA here is from genome assembly GCA_041890495.1 of Enterobacter hormaechei. Taxonomy (GTDB): domain Bacteria; phylum Pseudomonadota; class Gammaproteobacteria; order Enterobacterales; family Enterobacteriaceae; genus Escherichia; species Escherichia boydii. The sequence goes on along the minus strand of CP169086.1, from coordinate 4,328,513 downwards.
TTGGCGAACATGTTCTCGAGTTTAGATTTCTGCTGACGCGCCAGTTTAACTTCGCGGAATTTACCCTGACGATAGAGTGCAACTTCACGCGCTTTCTTCTCGTCACGTACAACGGTAACTTCATCACCCGCAGCCGGTACGCCGGACAGGCCGAGGATTTCCACCGGAATGGACGGACCCGCTTCCAGCACTTCCTGACCCAGTTCGTTACGCATCGCACGAACACGACCGTATTCGAAGCCACACAGAACGATATCGCCCTTGTGCAGAGTACCTTCACGTACCAGAACGGTAGCAACCGGACCACGACCTTTATCGAGGAAGGATTCGATAACCGCACCGCTCGCCATACCTTTACGTACCGCTTTCAGCTCCAGAACTTCCGCCTGCAGCAGGATAGCGTCCAGCAGTTCATCGATACCGGTACCCGCTTTCGCAGATACGTGTACGAACTGGCTTTCACCGCCCCACTCTTCCGGCAGGATGCCGTACTGGGAGAGTTCGTTCTTAACGCGATCCGGATCAGCTTCTGGTTTATCGATCTTGTTCACTGCAACCACCACCGGTACCTGCGCCGCTTTCGCGTGCTGGATTGCTTCGATGGTCTGCGGCATCACACCGTCGTCGGCAGCAACAACCAGGACTACGATGTCCGTTGCCTGCGCACCACGAGCACGCATTGAAGTAAACGCGGCGTGCCCCGGGGTGTCCAGGAAGGTGATCATGCCGTTTTCAGTTTCAACGTGGTATGCACCAATGTGCTGGGTAATGCCGCCCGCTTCGCCAGAGGCCACTTTCGTTGAACGAATGTAGTCCAGCAGAGAGGTTTTACCGTGGTCAACGTGACCCATGATGGTCACAACCGGCGCGCGCGGTTCAGCCGCAGCACCCGTGTCACGGTCGCTCATTACCGCCTCTTCCAGCTCGTTTTCACGACGCAGGATAACTTTATGGCCCATCTCTTCAGCAACCAGCTGTGCGGTTTCCTGATCGATAACCTGGTTGATGGTTGCCATTGCGCCCAGTTTCATCATCGCTTTGATGACCTGAGAGCCTTTAACCGCCATCTTGTTCGCCAGTTCGCCAACGGTGATAGTTTCGCCGATCACAACGTCACGGTTAACGGCCTGAGCAGGCTTCTGGAAGCCTTGCTGCAGCGAAGAACCTTTACGTTTTCCGCCTTTACCGCCACGTACTGCTGCGCGTGCTTCTTCACGATCAGCTTTTGATTCAGCGTGTTTGTTGCCTTTCTTCGGACGCGCTGCTTTCGCGTTACGACCACGGCCACGGCCGCCTTCGACTTCACGATCGCTTTCGTCTTCTGCCTGGCGAGCATGTTGAGAAGTAGTGACGTGATAATCGCTGGAATCTTCAGTCGGTTCCGCGTTATCAGTCCATTTGTTTTCTTCCGCCATACGACGTGCTTCTTCAGCAACGCGACGTGCTTCTTCTTCGAGTTTACGACGCGCTTCTTCTTCAGCTTTACGCTTGAGCTCTGCAGCTTCCTGCTCACGGCGGGCTTTTTCAGCCTGGGCGTTTTTAGTCATATCGTCTTGTTGATTGCTCACTTTGTCTTTTTCCGCAGCTTCACGTTTCGCTTGTTCAGCAGCTTCACGCTTAGCTTGTTCTGCGGCCTCACGTTCAGCTTTTTGTTGCGCCTCGCGTTTAGCCGATTCTTCTGCCTCACGACGGGCTTGCTCTTCCGCTTCACGCTGCGCTTGCTCTTCCGCTGCAAGGCGTTCAGCCTCTTGCGGATCGCGTTTCACAAAGGTGCGTTTCTTGCGGACTTCGATTTGTACCGATTTGCTTTTTCCACCGGTACCAGGAATGTTAAGGGTGCTGCGTGTTTTACGTTGCAGCGTCAATTTGTCCGGGCCTGAATTTTTCTGATTCAGGTGGTCAATCAAAGTCTGTTTCTCTTGTGCAGACACAGAGTCGTCAGCAGACTTCCGGATACCTGCATCAGCAAATTGCTGTACCAGGCGTTCCACGGAGGTCTGTCGCTCTGCGGCCAGCGTTTTAATCGTTACATCTGTCATGCTGTTCCTTCCTGCTACAGTTTATTACGCTTCGTCACCGAACCAGCAAATATTACGGGCAGCCATAATCAGTGCTCCGGCTTTTTCGTCGGTCAACCCTTCGATATCAGCCAGATCATCAATGCCCTGTTCGGCGAGATCTTCCAGCGTACAAACGCCACGGGCGGCCAGTTTGAATGCCAAATCACGATCTACCCCTTCAAGGTTCAGCAGATCGTCAGCCGGTTTGTTATCACCGAGGCTTTCTTCCTGGGCCTGTGCAATGGTGGCCAGTGCATTTTTAGCACGCTCGCGCAGTGCTTCAACGGTCGGCTCATCAAGGCCTTCGATTTCCAACAGCTCTTTCATCGGCACATAGGCCAGTTCTTCCAGCGTCGAGAAGCCTTCTTCTACCAGAACAGTCGCGAAGTCTTCGTCGATGTCGAGATATTTGGTGAAGGTGTCGATCGCTGCGTGCGCTTCCGCCTGATGCTTAGCCTGCAGGTCGTCAACGGTCATCACGTTGAGTTCCCAACCGCTCAGCTGCGAAGCCAGACGCACGTTCTGACCGTTACGGCCAATCGCCTGCGCCAGGTTACCGGCTTCAACGGCGATATCCATGGTGTGTTTATCTTCATCCACCACGATAGAAGCAACGTCTGCCGGTGCCATTGCGTTAATCACGAACTGCGCCGGGTTATCATCCCACAGGACGATATCGATACGCTCGCCACCCAGTTCAGTAGACACCGCCTGAACACGCGCGCCACGCATACCTACGCAAGCACCTACCGGATCGATACGTTTATCGTTGGTTTTCACCGCGATTTTCGCACGAGAACCCGGATCGCGAGCCGCTGCTTTAATTTCAATCACTTCTTCGCCGATTTCTGGCACTTCAATACGGAACAGTTCGATCAGCATTTCCGGCTTGGAACGAGTGACGAACAGTTGCGCGCCACGCGCTTCCGGGCGAACGGAATAGAGCACGCCACGAACGCGGTCGCCAGGGCGGAAGTTTTCACGCGGCAGCATATCTTCGCGCAGGATCACGGCTTCAGCGTTGTTGCCCAGATCCAGAGAGATGTTGTCGCGGTTTACTTTTTTCACCACGCCGGTGATGATTTCACCTTCGTGTTCACGGAACTGATCAACCACCATCGCACGTTCGGCTTCACGCACTTTCTGCACGATAACCTGTTTTGCCGTCTGGGTAGTGATACGGTCAAAGGTAACAGACTCAATCTGATCTTCAACGTAATCGCCCAGGTTCAGGCTTTCATCTTCATAACGTGCGGCTTCAAGGGTGATTTCCTTGGTCGGCTGGGTGACTTCATCAACAACTAACCAGCGACGGAAAGTGTCAAAATCACCGCTTTTGCGATCGATCTGTACGCGGACGTCGATCTCTTGTTCATATTTTTTCTTTGTTGCTGTCGCCAGCGCGCTTTCCAATGCTTCGAAAATCTTCTCGCGAGGTAGCGCCTTTTCATTGGATACGGCTTCAACTACAGCCAAAATTTCTTTGTTCATCGCGGGCTTTTCACCTCATCCAGACTATTAAAAGTGGGGAACCAGGTTCGCCTTCTGGATATTACTCAGCGCGAACACTTCATCTTTACCTTCGACGGTAACTGTGATCATTTCACCGTCTACCGCTTTGATAACGCCCTGCCATTTACGACGGTTTTGTACCGCCATACGGAGAACCAGAGTCACCTCTTCTCCGACAAAACGGGCGTAGTGTTCAGCCGTGAACAGTGGGCGATCGAGACCCGGTGAGGAGACTTCCAGGTTATAAGCAACGGTGATGGGATCTTCAACATCCAGCACAGCACTTACCTGGTGGCTCACATCAGCACAATCATCAACATTGATGCCATCTTCACTATCAATATAGATGCGCAGTGTGGATGTGCGACCGCGAATAAATTCGATGCCAACCAGTTCAAAACCCAGGGCCTCAACTGGCGCAGTAATCATCTCTGTTAATTTTTGCTCTAATGTGGACAAGCCCACCCCCAAGACATAAAAAAAGGGCCTAAAGCCCAGTTATTCTGTAGTCAGATAACAAAAAACCCCGATAAATCGGGGCTTTATATAACTGAACCCTATAACCGCAACTGCGGTCTGGAGCACTTTCCAGAAGGATTTTTTCAAATCCCACTACGAAGGCCGAAGTCTTCACAGTATATTTGAAAAAGGACTCTAAGGGAAAGTGGTTGCGGGGGCCGGATTTGAACCGACGACCTTCGGGTTATGAGCCCGACGAGCTACCAGGCTGCTCCACCCCGCGCCTGAAACGTGGCAAATTCTACTCGTTTTGGGTAAAAAATGCAAATACTGCTGGGATTTGGTGTACCGAGACGGGACGTAAAATCTGCAGGCATTATAGTGATCCACGCCACATTTTGTCAACGTTTATTGCTAATCATGTGAATGAATATCCAGTTCACTTTCATTTGTTGAATACTTTTGCCTTCTCCTGCTCTCCCTTAAGCGCATTATTTTACAAAAAACACACTAAACTCTTCCTGTCTCCGATAAAAGATGATTAAATGAAAACTCATTTATTTTGCATAAAAATTCAGTGAGAGCGGAAATCCAGGCTCATCATCAGTTAATTAAGCAGGGTGTTATTTTATGACGACGATTCTCAAGCATCTCCCGGTAGGTCAACGTATTGGTATCGCTTTTTCTGGCGGTCTGGACACCAGTGCCGCACTGCTGTGGATGCGACAAAAGGGAGCGGTTCCTTATGCATATACTGCAAACCTGGGCCAGCCAGACGAAGAGGATTATGATGCGATCCCTCGTCGTGCCATGGAATACGGCGCGGAGAACGCACGTCTGATCGACTGCCGCAAACAACTGGTGGCCGAAGGTATTGCCGCTATTCAGTGTGGCGCATTTCATAACACCACCGGCGGCCTGACCTATTTCAACACGACGCCGCTGGGCCGCGCCGTGACTGGTACCATGCTGGTTGCTGCGATGAAAGAAGATGGCGTGAATATCTGGGGTGACGGTAGCACCTACAAAGGAAACGATATCGAACGTTTCTATCGTTATGGTCTGCTGACCAATGCTGAACTGCAGATTTACAAACCGTGGCTTGATACTGACTTTATTGATGAACTGGGCGGCCGTCATGAGATGTCTGAATTTATGATTGCCTGCGGTTTCGACTACAAAATGTCTGTCGAAAAAGCCTACTCCACAGACTCCAACATGCTTGGTGCAACGCATGAAGCGAAGGATCTGGAATACCTCAACTCCAGCGTCAAAATCGTCAACCCGATTATGGGCGTGAAATTCTGGGATGAGAGCGTGAAGATCCCGGCAGAAGAAGTCACAGTACGCTTTGAACAAGGTCATCCGGTGGCGCTGAACGGTAAAACCTTTAGCGACGACGTAGAAATGATGCTGGAAGCTAACCGCATCGGCGGTCGTCACGGCCTGGGCATGAGCGACCAGATTGAAAACCGTATCATCGAAGCGAAAAGCCGTGGTATTTACGAAGCTCCGGGGATGGCACTGCTGCACATTGCGTATGAACGCCTGTTGACCGGTATTCACAACGAAGACACCATTGAGCAGTATCACGCGCATGGTCGTCAGTTGGGCCGTCTGCTGTACCAGGGGCGTTGGTTTGACTCCCAGGCGCTGATGCTGCGTGACTCTCTGCAACGGGTTGCCAGCCAGATCACTGGTGAAGTTACCCTGGAGCTGCGCCGTGGGAACGATTATTCAATCCTGAATACCGTCTCAGAGAACCTGACCTACAAGCCAGAGCGTCTGACGATGGAAAAAGGCGACTCGGTGTTCTCGCCAGATGATCGTATTGGTCAATTGACCATGCGTAACCTGGATATCACTGATACCCGCGAGAAACTTTTCGGTTATGCCAAAACTGGCCTGCTTTCCTCCTCTGCCGCTTCAGGCGTGCCGCAGGTGGAGAATCTGGAAAACAAAGGCCAGTAATTCGACATCAACCCTGCCCTTCAGGGGTGGGGTTACCTTGCTTATCCTCTGTAAACTCCTTTCTGAGCATCACATAATCGAAAACATCATGGTTTGCATCCACAACCCGTGAGTCTCCTTTATAGTGTGCAATCACTTCCTCAAGCGTTTGCGGCTGTTCCGGCTTTGTTACCCCCATCCACGCATTAATAAGGTAATTATTGTAAGCTGTCGAAAAGATGTTGTTTTCCGTTGTGCGATCCACGCCATCCCCAAGAACGGGGCTATACCAGATAAACATCGGGACATGATATGCCTGCTGGCTAGCCTCCCTGCCTCCATGAAAATAGACGTTCTTCTTCGTAGGGTCACGTTCCAGGCCGTGGTCGGCAAAATACATGACCGAGGCGCGGCGATCTTTTAATAATTCAAAAACCTGACCTAGCAAACTATCTGTGTAATGAATGGAGTTGTCATAGCAGGCATCCTGATCGTCCTGCGGTTGAAACACGGCGCTGGATTGCGGATAGGCGCTACAAGCCGGTTCATGGCTTCCATTTAAATGAAGAACAATCAGTTTCTTTTGCTGCGTATTTTGCTGTAATGCTTGCGATAAATGCGGCAACAACAATTCATCAAATCCTCTGACATAAACTGTTTCCATGGCGCGCATGGCGATACTGGTAACTGCTGTACCATTCTGCCGAAAAGCGGATTGCGAGCTTAGCCAGAAAGTCTGAAATCCTGCTTGATTAGCCATATTAATAATGTTGTCGGGGTAATTATGAATGTCATGACTCAAAACAGAATCAGCAGTTAAAGAAAGGGGAACCGACAGCGCAGTGTAAGGTGCGCCGCTTATTGCTTGATTAAACAGTTTGATCTGTTTTCTTTGTGCTTCAACTTGCGGTGTCGTAGAGCGTGTATATCCATACAAAGACATATTGTCGACACGTACAGACTCCCCCACAATCAACACGTAGGTATCAATACCTGTATCCCTGACTGATAATTGAAAATACGGCACCGTGTTTGCAATTGAGAGTAATCTTTGATGCTCTTTCGCTGCTAAAGCAAAATAGTTGAGATTGAAAAACGGCGTATAGGTAGCAAATCGCGACGCTAGTATATATGGACTGAACGCTTTTTTATTTTTTGCATCTTTATAAGCAAATTGACAAGCGGAAAATAAACTGCCCGAAATGACAATCAGCAATAATATTCCTGTCACTTTTTTTGTCGGCAAGGAAACATCATATTTTATTATTACTGCCAAAAAAAGAAGGGATAAAAAAGCAAAGGCACATAGATAAGGGATATACATCCCCAGCATTTTGACAACTTCATCCGGATCACTCTGGAGCACACTAATCGCAAATCCATCATTGAAAGTTGTACCAAAGGTACACCATGAATAGAGGCTAATACTCATGTCTGCCGCAGTCAGTAACACAAATGGTGCGGCAACAAGCAGGCGAAGCGGAAGGGATGATATACGTTTTACAACCAGGATGGTCAGAACGAAGAACAGCAAGCGCTGAACCATATGCGCTCCGGAAGAAGCGACTAAGTTCGTAATACCAAAAACAATAACACAAAGATACAACAACCAATGAGATTTAAAAGTTCTAGCAAATTTGTTGAATACTGTCATCCAGAAATCCAAGTTCACAACCAATATAAACAATTATCAACAATGTTTAATTTTATATCAGACATGTTTTTCAACTCTGATCCATATCAGACCGAAACACTGTTAGTTTTTTCTTTTTAAATGATGCGGCCATTGCGTTCTCAGTAATTAAATAACATTATCAATGCGTCTCTAAACATTACGCAGAACGTAGCCATCAGTAGTTATACTGACAGGAGCAGGATGGTTTATCGAGAAGTAAACATATCCGTATTCGTACCCGTAAGCCCTATTGGGCACTACCACCTCAAGGTAGCGTGTCTACCAATTCCACCACCTCGGCACGGATACTACTTTTTAGTTCGGGATATCGCTGGTCGGCTTAGCCGGAGCAGCTGGTTGAGTTTGTTCGGTTTTCACCGGTGCACTCAGATTTTCCCATTCGCTACCTTTATTGGTTTTGTTGCTATTGATGTTACCCAGCACCAGACTGATGATGAAGAATAACGTTGCCAGCAGCGCCGTCATGCGGGTCATGAAGTTACCAGAACCACTTGAACCAAACAGCGTAGCGGAAGCGCCTGCTCCGAAGGAGGCTCCCATATCAGCGCCTTTACCTTGCTGCAGCATGATCAGACCAACAAGGCCAATTGCCACAATAAGGAAAACTACTAAAAGAGCTTCGTACATAATCAACCTGTTCCTTGCGGAGTTGCCGCGTACCAATGCTTCAACCAATAAAGCGGGAGTTTTTAATCTTTCCCACTGAAGCGGGTGTGAATACTAACCAAAGCGAATGACCTTCGCAAGGGCAATTTTATCGCATTGTATCAACTGCGGAAAAAAACAGCAAAACCGATGTGTTCGCTGAGAAAAAAGGCGACAATCGCCGCCTTTTTAGCCAGTTATCTAACGCTTTAAACGGCTTTTACTGCATCGGCGATGCGGTGTGCAAATTCAGTCACCTGCGCTTCGTCTTCGCCTTCCACCATCACGCGAATTAACGGTTCGGTGCCGGATTTACGCAGCAACACGCGTCCACGGTTGCCCAGCGCAGCTTCAACCTCTGCGGTCACGGCTTTAACTGACTCATGCTCAAGTGGATCGCCGCTACCTGCGGTGTAACGTACGTTAACCAGAATCTGCGGGAACATTTTCATGCCGCTGCAAAGGTCGTGCAGGCTCATATGGTTACGTGCCATAGCCGCCAGCACCTGCAAGCCAGCAACGATGCCGTCACCGGTAGTAGTTTTATCCAGCAGGATCACATGACCGGAATTCTCTGCACCGATACGCCAGCCTTTCTCCTGCATTTTTTCCAGTACGTAGCGGTCACCCACTTTCGCGCGCGCAAATGGAATTCCTAACTGTTTCAGCGCCAGTTCAAGCCCCATGTTGCTCATCAATGTACCCACAGCGCCACCACGCAGCTGGCCCTGACGAAGACCTTCACGCGCGATGATATACATGATCTGATCGCCATCGACTTTATTGCCTTCATGGTCAACCATAATCACGCGATCGCCATCGCCGTCGAAGGCAATACCGAGATCCGCTTTTTCAGCCAGCACACGAGCCTGGAGCGCGCGAACGTCGGTAGCCCCCACTTCGGCATTGATGTTTACACCGTTTGGCTCACAACCGATAGCGATAACGTTCGCCCCCAGTTCGCGCAGCACGTTCGGCGCGATGTGATAAGTCGCACCGTTTGCACAATCCACCACAATCTTCAGTTCACTGAGGCTAAGTTCGTTCGGGAACGTGGCTTTGCAAAACTCGATATAGCGACCCGCGGCATCAACGATACGGCTGGCTTTACCCAGTTCTGCCGAATCAACGCAGCTGATCTCCTTTTCCATTTCCGCTTCGATGGCCTCTTCTACCGCATCCGGCAGTTTGGTGCCGTCGATAGAGAAGAATTTAATGCCATTATCGTAGAACGGGTTATGCGATGCAGATATCACAATTCCGGCCTCTGCGCGGAAGGTACGCGTCAGATAAGCCACGGCCGGTGTTGGCATCGGGCCAGTGAAGAGTGCGGAAAGGCCCGCTGCCGCCAGACCCGCTTCCAGTGCTGACTCCAGCATATAGCCAGAAATACGCGTGTCTTTACCAATAATGATCTTACGGGAGCCGTGGCGCGCCAGCACTTTACCCGCGGCCCAACCCAGCTTAAGCACAAAATCAGGTGTGATCGGCGCATCCCCTACACGACCACGAATCCCATCGGTACCGAAATATTTACGATTACTCATAGCGTTTGTTTTCCTTTGCAGACAGAGTGGCTTCCACCACCCGCATCGCTTCTACGGTTTCTTTGACGTCATGAACACGAATAATGTGCGCGCCTTGCATTGCGGCAATGACCGCACAGGCCAGACTACCGCTCAGGCGCTCGGACGGCCCCACGTTCAGCAGCTGCCCAATCATCGATTTTCGTGACATACCTACCAACAGCGGCAGGTTGAAATGGTGAAATTCAGCCAGGCGCGCCAGTAATGAATAGTTATGGGAGAGATTTTTACCGAAACCGAATCCGGGGTCGAGCAACAATTTCTCTTTTGCGATACCCGCCTGCTCGCAACGTGCTATTTGCTCAATAAAGTAGCGATTCACTTCTGCAAAGACATCGTCATACTTCGGAGCTTCCTGCATGGTTTTTGGATTTCCCTGCATATGCATCAGACAAACCGGTAAACCGGTTTCTGCAGCCGCCTCCAGAGCGCCAGGTTCGGAAAGGGAGCGGATATCATTAATAATGTGAGCGCCAACTTTCGCTGACTCACGGATGACTTCTGGTTTGGATGTATCTACCGAGATCCAGACTTCGAAGCGTTGAGCAATTGCCTCAACCACAGGAATAACACGTTGCAACTCTTCTTCAACGCTAACTTCCGCCGCCCCTGGGCGCGTGGACTCGCCACCAACGTCAATGATCGTCGCGCCAGCGTTGATCATCAGATTCGCATGTTTCACCGCATCTATCAGCGAGTTATGCGTGCCACCATCCGAAAAGGAATCAGGCGTGACGTTGAGGATCCCCATTACGTGAGGATGGCTAAGGTCCAGTGAAGTACCCTGGGCAAAGAGTTTCATGATGTTATCCCTGGTATGAATTGATAAGAAAAAACCCCGGAGCACGCCCCGGGGTTTTCGGTACAAATACAGTCATCTGATGCGGGAACTTACTTGTCGCCTAACTGCTCTGACATGGTGTTACCCGGGTTCGGCGTACGCGGTTCATCAACCGGACGAGGAGCCTTTGGACTACCATTGTCGCCAGAATTGTTAGAAGCGCCTGGTTCTTCCCAGCCCGCTGGCGGACGTACATCGCGACGTGCCATCAGGTCATCAATCTGCGGTGCGTCGATAGTCTCATATTTCATGAGAGCATCTTTCATCGCATGCAGAATATCCATATTGTCGGTCAGAAGCTGACGCGCACGATTATAGTTACGCTCAATCAGTGCTTTCACTTCCTGGTCGATGATACGTGCAGTTTCATCGGACATATGTTTCGCTTTCGCTACGCTACGGCCGAGGAACACTTCACCTTCTTCTTCCGCGTACAGCAGTGGACCCAATTTCTCAGAGAAGCCCCACTGAGTCACCATGTTACGTGCCAGGTTGGTCGCAACTTTAATATCGTTGGACGCACCGGTAGAAACATGTTCCGGCCCGTAGATGATCTCTTCTGCCAGACGACCACCGTACAGCGTAGAAATCTGGCTTTCCAGTTTCTGACGGCTGGCGCTGATTGCGTCGCCCTCAGGCAAGAAGAAAGTCACACCCAGCGCACGACCGCGTGGGATAATCGTCACTTTGTGCACCGGATCGTGTTCCGGCACCAGGCGACCGATAATCGCATGACCCGCTTCGTGGTAAGCCGTTGATTCTTTCTGCGCTTCCGTCATCACCATGGAGCGACGTTCCGCACCCATCATGATTTTGTCTTTCGCTTTCTCGAACTCAACCATCGACACAACGCGTTTGTTGCCACGAGCAGCGAACAGTGCCGCTTCGTTCACCAGGTTCGCCAGGTCAGCACCGGAGAAACCAGGAGTACCACGGGCAATGATTGCCGCGTCGATATCGGGTGCCAATGGTACGCGACGCATGTGAACTTTCAGGATCTGCTCACGACCGCGAACATCTGGCAAGCCAACCACAACCTGACGGTCGAAACGGCCAGGACGCAGCAGGGCCGGGTCGAGAACGTCCGGACGGTTAGTCGCGGCGATAACGATGATACCTTCGTTACCTTCGAAGCCATCCATCTCAACCAGCATCTGGTTCAGAGTCTGTTCACGTTCATCGTGACCACCGCCCAGACCAGCGCCACGCTGGCGGCCTACGGCGTCGATTTCATCGATAAAGATGATGCACGGTGCCGCTTTCTTCGCCTGTTCGAACATGTCACGAACACGGGATGCACCCACACCGACGAACATTTCTACGAAGTCAGAACCGGAGATAGTAAAGAACGGAACTTTCGCTTCGCCTGCAATCGCTTTCGCCAGCAGCGTTTTACCGGTACCCGGAGGACCGACCATCAGGACGCCTTTCGGGATCTTACCGCCGAGTTTCTGGAAGCGGCTCGGCTCGCGCAGATACTCAACCAGTTCAGCAACTTCTTCTTTTGCTTCGTCGCAGCCCGCAACGTCAGCAAAGGTCGTTTTGATCTGATCTTCCGTCAACATGCGCGCTTTGCTCTTACCAAACGACATGGCACCTTTGCCACCGCCGCCCTGCATTTGACGCATGAAGAAGATCCAGACACCAATCAGCAACAGCATCGGGAACCAGGAGATGAAGATAGAAGCCAGCAGGCTTGGTTCTTCAGGCGGTTCACCGACAACCTTGACGTTCTTGGTCAACAGGTTATCCAGTAATTTCGGATCCTGAACCGGAATGTAAGTGGTATAACGGTTACTATCTTTCTTGGTAACGTTGATTTCACGTCCGTTGATACGCGCTTCACGAACCTGGTCGTTATTGACCTCTTGTAGGAAGGTAGAGTAATCCACCTTACGGCCATTAGACTCGCTGGGCCCAAAGCTCTGGAATACTGACATCAGCACAACGGCAATGACCAGCCAGAGTATTAGGTTTTTCGCCATGTCACTCAAGGGATTAACCTCTTATTACAACTGTGTTAAAAACAGCGTCAGGATACTCTATATCCAGCATCTTTCAAACTTTCGTCTGAAATCTCCCGGTTAGGGTTTACGCCCGGTCGCTACAATATACACTTCCCGCGAACGTGCACGAGAAGAGTCCGGCTTACGAACTTTAACCTTCGTAAACAGGGAGCGAATTTCCCTTAGATACTCATCGAAACCTTCGCCCTGGAACACCTTCACTACAAAACTGCCACCTGGCGCTAATACATCACGACACATTTCTAGCGCCAGTTCCACCAGATACATGGCACGGGGGATATCCACCGCCGGTGTTCCGCTCATGTTTGGTGCCATATCGGACATGACAACCTGGACTTTGCTGTCGCCAACGCGCTCCAGCAGTGCTTTCATCACCAGTTCATCACGAAAATCGCCCTGAAGAAAGTCCACACCAACGATAGGATCCATAGGTAAAAGATCGCAAGCGATGATGCGGCCTTTGCCGCCAATTTGGGTGACCACATATTGTGACCAACCACCCGGAGCAGCACCAAGGTCGACAACCGTCATTCCCGGTTTAAAGAGTTTGTCACTTTGCTGTATTTCATCAAGTTTAAACCAGGCACGGGAACGTAACCCCTTTTTCTGTGCCTGTTGAACATATTTATCGCTAAAGTGTTCCTGAAGCCAGCGGCTGGAGCTGGCAGAACGCTTCTTACCTGTCATTTAACTTTCCCATGGGGATAACTCATCGTAACCAATTGCGTAAATTTTTACGCGCCTATTTGGTGATATATGGGAGATGGCGGTAGAATGACCCGTTTTCAATCCCAACGTAAGCAAAAAATACGATGAATCTGAGTACTAAACAAAAACAGCACCTGAAAGGTCTGGCACATCCGCTCAAGCCAGTTGTTCTGCTTGGCAGTAATGGTTTGACCGAAGGGGTGCTGGCCGAGATTGAACAAGCGTTAGAGCACCATGAACTCATCAAGGTGAAAATCGCCACCGAAGATCGCGAAACTAAAACCTTGATCGTGGAAGCTATCGTGCGCGAAACCGGCGCCTGTAATGTACAGGTCATCGGTAAAACGCTGGTGCTTTATCGCCCAACTAAAGAACGTAAAATCTCGCTGCCACGCTAAGATTATCCTAAAGTTACACACATTTGCTGTGTAAAACGAGGGGTTTTCCGCAGGCAGGAGAGCAAAATGCCACGCTCTGTTCGTTGATAAAAGGCCGCATAGCGGCCTTTTTCCTTTCTTTACAATACATCAACATCTTGAGTATTGGGTAATTCTTACAGGTATTCCACCTTAATTACTTCAAATTCTACTTCGCCGCCCGGCGTTTTGATGACCACAACATCATCTTCTTCTTTGCCGATCAGGCCACGAGCAATAGGCGAGTTTACAGAAATCAGGTTTTGTTTAAAGTCAGCTTCATCATCGCCAACGATGCGATAAGTCTGTTCTTCGTCAGAATCGAGATTCAGCACCGTTACGGTAGCACCAAAAATAACGCGCCCATTGTTAGGCATTTTGGTGACATCAATCACCTGCGCGTTTGACAGCTTGGCTTCGATGTCTTTGATACGGCCTTCGCAGAAGCCCTGCTGTTCACGAGCTGCGTGGTATTCGGCGTTTTCTTTCAGGTCGCCATGCTCACGCGCTTCCGCGATAGCAGCAATGATTTCAGGACGGCGCACAGATTTCAGAAAATCCAGCTCTTCGCGTAATTTTTCTGCGCCGCGTAAGGTCATCGGAATAGCTTGCATTTGTTATACCTCTTGAATATTCCTGATGGGGCAAGTCTTCACCCACCCCGGCTGTTCGGCCTGCCCGGCATAACTCCTCACCGGGACCAGAAGCAAAAAAATACCGACCCGGGTACAAGTCCCAGGTCAGCTACAATTCACATTTTGATAGTCATTTTACCCTGAAGTTCCCGAAGGGTCATCGTTTACTTTATAGGGCGTTGCGCCGTAGTATGACGGCTCGATTCCAGGTTGTTAGCGCGAGATTATGCGATTTTCCAGATTTATCATCGGATTGACCAGCTGTATAGCGTTCAGTGTTCAGGCCGCAAATGTTGATGAGTACATTACTCAACTCCCCGCTGGTGCCAACCTTGCCCTGATGGTGCAAAAAGTCGGCGCGTCGGCCCCCGCTATTGATTACCACAGTCAGCAGATGGCGCTGCCTGCCAGTACCCAGAAAGTGATTACTGCGCTGGCGGCGTTGATTCAACTCGGCCCCGATTTTCGTTTTACCACGACGCTTGAAACCAAAGGCAATGTGGAAAACGGCGTACTTAAGGGTGACTTAGTGGCGCGATTTGGTGCCGATCCGACGTTAAAACGTCAGGATATTCGCAATATGGTCGCGACTTTGAAAAAATCTGGCGTCAACCAAATCGATGGCAATGTGTTGATAGATACCTCCATTTTCGCCAGCCACGATAAAGCCCCCGGCTGGCCATGGAATGACATGACACAATGCTTTAGCGCTCCGCCTGCCGCCGCCATAGTTGACCGCAACTGTTTCTCCGTCTCGCTCTACAGTGCCCCAAAGCCTGGTGATATGGCTTTTATACGCGTGGCATCTTATTACCCCGTTACGATGTTCAGCCAGGTACGCACCCTCCCCCGTGGTTCTGCCGAAGCGCAATACTGCGAACTGGATGTGGTGCCAGGCGACCTGAACCGCTTTACGCTGACGGGATGCCTGCCACAACGTTCTGAGCCGCTCCCGTTGGCTTTTGCCGTGCAGGATGGAGCCAGCTATGCCGGTGCAATTCTGAAAGATGAGTTAAAACAGGCGGGTATCACCTGGAGCGGAACACTGCTGCGCCAGACTCAGGTTAACGAACCTGGAACGGTAGTTGCCAGTAAACAGTCGGCCCCGCTGCACGATCTGCTTAAGATTATGCTGAAAAAGTCGGACAACATGATCGCCGATACGGTTTTCCGCATGATAGGCCATGCGCGCTTCAATGTGCCTGGAACATGGCGGGCCGGGTCGGACGCCGTGCGTCAGATCCTGCGCCAGCAAGCCGGTGTCGATATTGGAAACACCATTATTGCCGATGGTTCAGGGCTTTCGCGGCATAACCTGATTGCCCCCGCCACCATGATGCAGGTGCTGCAATACATTGCCCAACACGACAATGAACTTAACTTTATCTCCATGCTGCCGCTGGCGGGCTATGACGGCTCTTTGCAGTACCGTGCAGGTCTGCATCAGGCGGGCGTGGATGGAAAAGTCTCAGCGAAAACCGGTTCGTTGCAGGGGGTATATAACCTGGCGGGATTCATTACCACAGCGAGCGGGCAACGAATGGCGTTTGTGCAATATCTTTCTGGCTATGCAGTAGAACCTGCGGATCAGCGTAATCGCCGTATTCCGTTAGTGCGTTTTGAAAGCCGTTTGTATAAAGATATTTATCAGAACAATTAGTCAAAAAGAAACCCCGGTATTGATCCTGACGGCACGTGATGCCATTGAAGACCGTATCACCGGCCTCGATGCAGGCGCAGACGATTACCTGGTGAAGCCTTTTGCGCTTGCGGAGCTGCAGGCTCGGGTACGAGCGTTGATTCGCCGCTATCAGGGCCATAGTGATAACTTACTGACCGACGGTGATATTACGCTGAATCTGCAAACCCAGCAGGTACTGCGCCAGGATCAGGCCGTAGAGGTGACGCCAAAAGAGTTCGCCTTGCTGACGCGTCTGATCATGCGCAGCGGGCAAACGGTGCACAGAGAAACGCTCCAGCAGGATATCTACTCCTGGCAGGACGATCCGGGGTCAAATACCCTTGAAGTCCACATTCACAACCTGCGGCGTAAGCTCGGCAAGGACAGAATCAAGACCGTCCGTGGCGTTGGCTATCGCCTGGAGAGCCAGAAATGAACAGCATGCGTCGGCGTTTGATGGTGCTGCTGGCGGTCATTCTCTTATTTTTCCAGCTGATAAGCGTCATCTGGCTGTGGCATGAAAGCCGTGAGCAGATTGGTTTTCTGGTGAATGAAACGCTGTCGGCAAAAGCCCGTAATAATCATGTAGAAAAAGAGATCCGCGAGGCGATTGCTTCCCTTCTCGTCCCTTCTCTGGTGATGGTCGGTTTCACGCTGCTGTTTTCATTCTGGGCGGTCACCTGGATAACCCGACCGCTGAATAAACTGCGTGACAGCCTGGCTAACCGTTCGGCGGATAACTTAACTCCGCTTCCTATGTATTCCGACATGGAAGAGATCGGCGCGGTGACGACCTCCCTGAACCAGCTGCTGGCTCGGCTGGACAATACCATTCAACAGGAGCGTCTCTTCACCGCAGACGCCGCGCACGAGCTGAGAACGCCGCTGGCCGGTATCCGGCTCCATCTGGAGCTGATGTCGCAGTCCGGTGCGCCTCAGGCCGCCACGCTGGTTAGCCGTATCGATCAGCTCATGCATACCGTCGAACAGCTTTGTTTATGCCGGATGCGGCGTAAACGCCTTATCCGGCCTACAAAATCGTGCAAATTCAACATATTGCAATTCTCTTGTAGGCCTGATAAGCGTAGCGCATCAGGCTGATTTGGCGCATCAGTGATTAACGCTTGTAAATGAACTCAACGCCTTCTTCGTCGTCTTCGTCCCAGTCGTCATCCCAGTCTTCATCATCCTCTTCAGCAATCTCTTCAAGCTGCTGGCGATGATAATCATCCCACATGAATTCGACTTTCTCTGGCTGTTTCGCTTCTTCAGCCTGCACGACCGGGTTTTCAATGATAAAGGTCATCACATCCCAGCAGAGATCTTTCACGCCCAGTCCACTCGCCGCAGAGATCAGATAATATTTATCTTCCCAGCCCAGCTCCTCAGCGATCGCTTTCGCTTTCTCTTCGGCTTCTACCTTATCCAGCAGATCGATCTTGTTGAACACTAACCAACGCGGTTTCGCCGCCAGATCCTGGCTGTATTTTTCCAGCTCGCTGATAATAATACGCGCGTTTTCAACCGGATCGGTGCCGTCAATCGGATCGATATCGATGAGGTGCAACAGGACGCGGCAACGTTCCAGGTGCTTCAGGAAGCGAATGCCCAGACCTGCGCCTTCCGCAGCGCCTTCAATCAGTCCTGGAATATCGGCAACAACGAAGCTCTTTTCGTTGTCCATTCGTACCACACCCAGACTTGGCACCAGAGTGGTAAACGGATAATCCGCCACTTTCGGTTTAGCCGCCGATACCGCACGAATAAAGGTCGATTTACCCGCGTTTGGCATCCCCAACATACCGACGTCAGCCAGCAGCATCAGCTCCAGCAGCAGCTCGCGCTTATCGCCCGGCGTGCCGTTGGTTTTCTGCCGCGGTGTACGGTTAACGGACGATTTGAAACGGGTATTGCCCAGACCGTGCCAGCCGCCCTTAGCAACCAGCAGACGCTGACCGTGTTTGGTCATATCGCCCATGGTTTCACCAGTACCCTGGTCGATTACACGCGTACCTACCGGCACTTTAATTGTGACGTCTTTACCGCGCTTACCGGTACAGTCGCGGCTTGCGCCGTTCTGACCGCGCTCTGCACGGAAAGATTTTTCAAAACGATAATCGATAAGCGTGTTCAGGTTCTCGTCGGCTTCCATCCATACGTCACCACCATCACCGCCGTCGCCGCCATCCGGGCCGCCTTTCGGAATATACTTTTCGCGGCGGAAGCTCACGCAACCATTACCGCCATCACCTGCAACGACCAGAATCGATGCTTCATCAACAAACTTCATTTTATTCTCCGTAAATCATTCGCCTGCGCGGGGTTGCGATACCACCGTTGTATGCTTACGTAATCCGCCCCAAATACGATGACCAATGGCGGAATACATCGCGCCCGCAACCACGACAAACGCACCGAGATAACCTAAAAGGTTTAACATCGGTCTGGCGAAGAAATCGGGCCAGGCCAGTGATAAAAGATCTGAAAAAAACAGCGTAAACAGTGGGGTGAGCGTGATGATCGCGCTCACCTGCGCTGCCTGCCAGCGAGCCATCGCTTCCGCCAGGGCGCCATATCCTACCAATGTATTCAGTCCGCAAAAAATTAAACATGCGAGCTGCCAGTGGCTAAGCTGCGCTATCACTCCAGGCTTTGCCAGAGGGAAGAGCGCAATTGTACATAAAGTGTACAGTAAAAACAGGATCTGCGGTGAGGCCAGCCGACGCAATAAAACCTTTTGCGCCACGCCATAACTCACCCAAACCGTCGCAGCACCGACCCCAAAGATAACTCCCCAGGTGTAATCGGTGAGCTTTGTAAATATCTCGACCAGACTGGTGTTAAAAAACATCACCAGGCCGCTCAGGAGCATCAATGCCCCTACAACCTGAGTGCTGCGCATTTTCTCTTTCAGGATAAATACGCTGGCAACCATCATGCCAACTGGCGAGAGTTGCCCAATCACCTGCGAAGCGGTCGGACTCAGGTATTGCAAGGATGAGCTGAACAGGATGAAGTTCCCAAACAGCCCGGCGGTCGCCACTGCCAACAAAATCAACCAGCGTGGCTTACGAAACACGCGTAATGGCGGCAACCTCTTCTTCACCGCAAGAATGGCACCCAGGCCAATACTCGCCATCAAGAAACGGTAAAACACGATTGTCGGAGGTTCCATCACCTCCAGCACCTGCTTCATTGCGATTGGCAACGCCCCCCAGCAAATTGCTGTGGTGAGCGCCAAAAGAATGCCAATGCCTGCCTGCTGCTTCATACCGTATTCCCTGCAAAGCGCATTTGCGGATTAACGTCGCACCATGCGCATTTTTACCGGTTATCGAATGTAAAAAGCCCCGCAACGTGTTGCGGGGCTTTCATCCGTTACCGGGACGCGAAAAACTTATTCAGCTTCGATGCTGATAAATTTACGGTTTTTCGGGCCTTTAACTTCGAATTTCACTTTACCGTCTGCTTTAGCAAACAGAGTGTGGTCACGACCGCAACCTACGTTAGCGCCAGCGTGGAATTTGGTACCACGTTGACGAACGATGATGCTACCCGCCAGAACGGATTCGCCACCGAAACGCTTAACGCCCAGGCGTTTAGCTTCTGAATCGCGACCGTTACGTGTGGAGCCGCCAGCCTTTTTATGTGCCATTTGAAATCTCTCCTCAGGTCTTAGGCGCTGATGCCAGTAATTTTCACATCAGTGAACCACTGACGATGGCCCTGCTGCTTACGATAGTGTTTACGACGACGAAACTTAACGATTTTAACTTTCTCGCCACGACCGTGAGCAACAACTTCAGCTTTGATTACGCCGCCATCAACGAAAGGAACGCCGATTTTGACTTCTTCACCGTTTGCGATCATCAGCACTTCAGCGAACTCAACAGTTTCGCCAGTTGCGATGTCCAGCTTTTCCAGGCGAACGGTCTGACCTTCGCTTACTCGGTGTTGTTTACCACCACTTTGGAAAACCGCGTACATATAAAACTCCGCTTCCGCGCACACCTTTTCAATGATTCAGAGTGCGCTATAAATATTCACAATAGGGCGCGAATATTACGCAAAACGCACGCCTTTGACAAGTGCTACAGTCAATACACGAAGAAAAAAAACACAACTTGTACGGTAACGTTTATCTGTGCCATTTTTTCAGTACAATCACCCTATATTCCTAACCATAAACCCTAAGTTGCCTTTGTTCACAGTAAGGTAATCGGGGCGAAAAGCCCGGCTTTTGCGATGAATTTAGAAAAAATCAATGAGTTAACCGCGCAAGATATGGCGGGTGTTAATGCGGCAATCCTTGAGCAGCTTAATTCCGACGTCCAACTGATCAATCAGTTAGGCTATTACATCGTCAGCGGCGGCGGTAAACGTATTCGTCCGATGATTGCTGTACTGGCTGCACGAGCTGTTGGCTATGAGGGAAATGCGCATGTCACCATTGCTGCCCTGATCGAGTTTATCCACACGGCGACTCTGCTGCACGACGACGTTGTGGATGAATCAGATATGCGCAGGGGTAAAGCTACCGCCAACGCCGCATTTGGCAATGCCGCCAGCGTGCTGGTAGGCGATTTTATTTATACCCGCGCTTTCCAGATGATGACCAGCCTCGGTTCACTCAAAGTGCTGGAAGTCATGTCAGAAGCCGTAAACGTCATCGCAGAAGGTGAAGTTCTGCAACTGATGAATGTTAACGATCCGGACATCACTGAAGAAAACTACATGCGCGTTATCTATAGCAAAACCGCGCGTCTGTTTGAGGCTGCCGCGCAGTGTTCCGGAATTCTGGCTGGCTGTACGCCGGAGGAGGAGAAAGGCCTGCAGGATTATGGGCGCTATCTCGGCACTGCTTTCCAGTTGATCGACGATTTACTCGATTACAATGCCGATGGCGAACAGTTAGGTAAAAACGTCGGCGACGATCTGAACGAAGGTAAACCGACGCTGCCGCTGCTGCATGCGATGCATCATGGCACACCAGAACAGGCACAGATGATCCGTACCGCCATCGAACAGGGTAACGGTCGCCATCTTCTGGAACCGGTTCTGGAAGCAATGAACGCTTGTGGATCTCTTGAATGGACGCGTCAGCGCGCCGAGGAAGAAGCAGACAAAGCCATCGCAGCGTTACAGGTGCTCCCGGACACCCCTTGGCGAGAAGCACTCATCGGCCTCGCGCACATCGCTGTTCAACGCGATCGTTAATCCCCTTGTTTCTCCCCGCAGCGATAGCGGGGAGATTCCAGTACAAACCTGTAAATTCCGCGTTCATGTAAATTCATCGGTTTAGAGACCGCATGAATAAAGCCGTGTCTTATTCTGAATATCCTTTCAAGTAACGCGAACTTTTTAGAACAAGAAGTTGAAATGGGTATAGTAACCGCGTCGTTTCAGAAGAAACGGCGTAGGTGAATCCGAACTTAAGGACGGCGTTATGGATACGAAATTTATCGACTGGCATACGGCTGATATTATTGCCGCACTGCGCAAAAGAGGCACTTCACTGGCAGCAGAGTCCCGCCGCCATGGACTGAGTTCTTCAACTCTCGCAAACACCCTCACCCGCCCCTGGCCCAAGGGAGAATTAATTATCGCGAAGGCGCTGGATACGCATCCGTGGGTGATTTGGCCTTCTCGCTACCACGATCCCATCACTCATGAATTTATCGACAGATCGCGTATGATTCGCCAGAGAAAGGTAAAAAGAGAACCACAGGAATAACGCGTGTTGACAGGAACAGCAACCCCCCGGTCATTGCTGGCAGGGGGCTGCCGGAACGATTACTCGCCTTTCACACGCTCAATATTTGCACCTAAAGCGCGCAGTTTGTCTTCAATGCGTTCGTAGCCACGATCGATGTGATAAATACGATCAACCACCGTCGTCCCTTCCGCAATACAGCCAGCCAGCACCAGGCTTGCTGATGCACGCAGATCGGTTGCCATAACCTGTGCGCCAGAAAGTTTTTCAACACCGTGACAAATAACGGTATTGCTTTCGATTTCGGCGTGCGCGCCCATACGGCTCAGCTCTGGCACATGCATAAAGCGGTTTTCAAAGACCGTTTCGGTGATGAATCCAGTCCCTTCTGCCACCAGGTTCAACAGCGTGAACTGGGCCTGCATATCGGTCGGGAATGCCGGATGCGGCGCGGTACGTACGTTAACAGCCTTCGGGACGTTTGCCATGCATATCCAGGCTAATCCAGTCTTCGCCGACTTCGATGTCCGCTCCAGCGTCACGCAGTTTCGCCAGCACGGCGTCGAGAGTATCTGGCTGCGCGTTACGGCAGATAATTTTGCCGCGAGAAATCGCCGCCGCCACCAGGAATGTACCGGTTTCGATACGATCCGGCAGCACGCGATAGACACCGCCGCCTAAACGTTCCACACCTTCGATGACGATACGATCGGTGCCCTGACCGCTAATTTTCGCACCCAGCGTAATCAGGAAGTTCGCGGTATCGACGATTTCCGGTTCACGCGCTGCGTTTTCAATAATCGTGGTGCCTTCCGCCAGGGTTGCAGCACACATGATGGTCACCGTTGCGCCAACGCTGACTTTATCCATCACGATATGTGCGCCTTTCAGACGACCATCGACGGAAGCTTTAACGTAACCTTCTTCCAGTTTGATGGTCGCGCCTAATTGTTCGAGGCCAGAAATGTGTAGATCAACCGGACGCGCACCGATCGTACAACCGCCAGGTAGTGAAACTTGCCCCTGACCAAAGCGCGCTACCAGCGGCCCCAGTGCCCAGATAGAAGCACGCATGGTTTTAACCAGATCGTAAGGTGCGCAGAATACATTAACGTCGCGGGCATCAATATGCACAGAACCATTACGTTCTACTTTCGCACCCAGCTGGCTTAGCAGCTTCATTGATGTATCGACGTCTTTCAGTTTCGGGACGTTCTGGATCTCTACCGGTTCTTCCGCCAGTAGAGCGGCAAAAAGGATAGGCAGAGCAGCATTTTTAGCGCCGGAAATTGTGACTTCGCCCTGGAGCTTCGTTGGCCCCTGAACACGAAATTTATCCATTTAGTTTGTTCTCAGTTAACAATTCATATCCGCTACCGGCGAATCGCCCATAGCTCAAAAGCCGTTCAGTTTGCGATCGCGCGCCCACTCCGCAGGGGTATACGCTTTGATCGACACAGCATGAATGCGGTTATCCGCAATATATTCCATCAGCGGACCATAGACCGTCTGCTGTTTTTTAACCCGACTCATGCCGTCAAACAACTCACCCACGGCAATAACCTGAAAGTGGCTGCCATCGCCGGAAACGTGGACTTCCTGGAGGGAGAGAGCGTTCATCAACACGCTCTGAATTTCATTATTTTCCATGGGATCTTCAATCATCAGTTAATAAACCAGCGAAACATCTTAGAGCAAAGTTGCGCTGGCATAAATAAGCAAAAAGCCTCGCTGATAAATCAGACAAGGCTCGACTTGCAGGCAGGTTTGCCGGACAGGCGGTTAACGCCATATCCGGCCTGAAAAAATTTAACGAGGCAGAACATCAGCAGGCAAATTATACAATTTCGCCAGGGTATACACTTTGTCGTTTACCCCCTGAAGCGTCACATTGTTGCCCTGCTTTTTCGCCAGATCGATAAGATGGAGCAGCAGTGCCAGTCCCCCCGTATCCACGCGGGAGACACGGCTAAGATCGATGCAGGTAATCCCCTTCACCGCTTCCTCACGCATTTCCCAAAGCGGTAGCAAAACGTCCTGATCCAGCTCTCCGGATAACGCCAGCGTGTCACCCGTCTGCATCCAGCTCAGTGACTCGCTCATTATTTTTTCTCTTCCAGAGTGATTTTCTGTTGAGAAATCGATTTCAGTTGCGCAGTCAGGCCGTCGATACCTTTGGTACGCAGCAGCGTTCCCCACTCGTTTTGTTTGGTGGTGATCATACTGACGCCTTCAGCAATCATGTCGTAAGCCTGCCAATTGCCCGTCTGGGAGTTTTTACGCCACTGGAAGTCCAGACGCACCGGCGGACGGCCATTCGGGTCAATAATGGTAACGCGAATAGGCACAATGGTTTTATCGCCCAGCGGCTGTTTCTGGCGCAATCTGATAGGTTTGACCGTGATACATCGCCAGCGCCTGACCGTAAGCCTGCTTCAGGTACTCACGGAAAGCGGCAAAGTAGGCTTCACGTTGAGCAGGGGTCGCACTCTTGTAATACTGGCCCAGCACCAGCGCACCGGCGTATTTCACCTGTACGTATGGCAGCAGTTCCTGATCAACAATGGTACGCAGATAATCCGGGTTGGCCCGAATTTGCGGTTGCTCATTCTTCAGGCGATCGAACGTTTTCTGCGCCGCCTCGTCCATCAGCTTATACGGATTGGTCTGGTCTGCCGCGGTTGCCGCACTCAGAGGTGCAATCACCAGCAAAGCGACCATCATTAAACGTTTAAACATGCGTCGGTTCTCCTGAAATTATTTCGTTGTACCCACAGGTTCAGTGGTTTCATTATTACCTGGCGCAGCAGCTGGCGCATCGCCACTATTCTCATTGTCATCGCCTTTACTACCGTAAAGGAACTGACCAATGAGATCTTCCAGCACCATCGCAGACTTAGTGTCCTGAATTGTATCGCCATCCTTCAGGATAGCAGTCCCCAGTTCCGGGTCTTCAAAACCGACGTTTAATGCCAGATATTGTTCCCCCAGCAGGCCGGAAGTACGAATGCTCAGCGAACTGGTATCTGGAATGTGGTTATAACGTTGTTCAATTTCCAGCGTTACGCGCGGCAGATAGGTTTTCGGGTCCAGCGTAATATCCGCCACCCGACCCACAACAACGCCCACCAATACTGACCGGAGAGCGCGCTTTCAGGCCGCCAATGTTATCGAACGTCGCATAAAGCGTGTAGGTCGGTTCAGTACGTATGGACGTCACGTTCGCCGCCTTCAGGCAAACAAACAGCGCCGCCAGCAGTGCTGCTAATAAAAAGATACCCACCCAAATTTCATTTTTTTTCGTTTGCATGAACTCAATTCCCAAACATCAATGCGGTCAGCACAAAATCCAGCCCCAGAACAGCCAGAGACGAGTGGACAACGGTGCGAGTGGTTGCCCGGCTAATCCCGGCAGACGTCGGGATGGCGTCGTAGCCGTTAAACAACGAAATCCACGTCACCGTGATGGCGAACACCACGCTCTTAATCAGACAGTTGACCAGATCCATACGCCAGTCGACGGCATTTTGCATTGCCGACCAGAAGAACCCGCTATCAATGCCTTTCCAACTGACGCCGACCAGAGATCCGCCCCAGATCCCCACGGCGACGAAAATAACCGTCAACAGTGGTAATGAAATAACCCCAGCCCAGAAACGGGGAGAAATAACCCGACGCAGCGGATCCACCGCCATCATCTCCATACTGGAGAGTTGCTCTGTAGCGCGCATCAGGCCGATTTCTGCGGTTAGCGCCGAACCAGCACGCCCGGCAAACAACAACGCGGCAACCACCGGCCCCAGTTCACGCAGTAGCGATAACGCCACCAGCATACCCAGACTGGTTTCCGCACTATAAGTGGTCAGAACCAGATAACCTTGCAGCCCCAACACCATTCCGATGAACACGCCAGAAACCACAATAATCAGCATCGACAGGACGCCGACATTATAGAGCTGGCGCACCAGCAGCGGCGCATGTTTGCGAAATTCCGGTTTGCCGACCAGCGCATTGAATAACATTAACCCGGCCCGCCCGAACGTTCTCAGGGTTTTAATCCCTTTATGTCCGAGCGACGCCAGCGCATTTAACAGCATGAGTGGCTTAACTCCCTGGTAAAAGATCAGCGTGATAATCGCCGGCAGGATAGCGGAACGGAACAGGCCCGTCAGCTATCCCGTCCAGAAACTGACGTACGCGCGGATCAGGATTCGCCTGCAACGCCTGGGCACTGCCATGAGCGACAATTTTTTTGTCCGCCAGGATCCAGGCGTGATCCGCAATACTTAACACTTCCGGCACATCGTGAGAAACCACCACACAAGTCACGCCCAGCGCGCTGTTCAGCTCAGAAATCAGCTTCACCAGTACGCCCATGGTGATGGGATCTTGCCCAACAAAAGGTTCATCAAACATGATGAGATCCGGCTCCAGCGCAATCGCACGCGCCAGCGCTGCACGCCGCGCCATCCCACCGGAAAGTTCAGAAGGCATTAGTTTAGCCGCTCCACGCAGCCCCACGGCCTCCAGCTTCATCATCACCGTACTATGCAACAATGGCGCGGGAAGTTGGGTATGTTCGCGCAGTGGATAGGCGACGTTGTCAAATACGTTCATATCAGTGAACAACGCCCCGGACTGAAATAACATGCTCATCCGTTTGCGCACTGTATACAGGCGCGAACGAGACATCGCCGGAATATTCTCACCATCGAAAAGGATCTCACCATGATCTGGTGCGATTTGCCCGCCAATCAGACGGAGTAGCGTCGTTTTACCGATGCCCGATGGCCCCATGATCGCCGTGATCTTCCCTCGCGGCACGGTCAGGGAAATATTATCGAAGATGCAGCGATTGCCACGCGTAAAACTGACATCGCGCATATCGACTAAATTCGCCACAGACTGCTCCATAATTCACCCTTCGTCTTGCGTTGATTTTCTAAGCATGGCGCTCAATTTAACCTTGAACCCAACATATTTACAGAATATTACCCGCCGTGGTTAGCGAAAGCTGGCATTTGTTTTACTTTTTAGCCGCATAAAGTCAAAATTAAGATCCGTTACGGCTTTCTGAAAATCTTCAGCGGACCGGCGAGTATACCTGAAGAAAGGACGTTAGATGCTTTTAGCTACGGCACTGTTAATTGTTGGTTTACTTTTGGTCGTTTACAGTGCCGACCGTTTAGTGTTTGCTGCATCTATCCTGTGTCGCCTGACTGGCGTACCGCCTGTCGTCATCGGGATGACCGTTGTCAGCGTTGGAACGTCACTTCCTGAAATCATCGTCTCTGTCTCGGCATCGCTGCATGGTCAGCTAGACCTGGCAGTCGGTACCGCGATTGGCTCGAACATCGTCAATATACTCTTGATTTTAGGCCTGGCCGCCCTGCTCCATCCATTTCGCGTGCATTCTGATGTTCTGCGCCGTGAATTGCCGCTAATGTTAATCGTAAGCCTGCTGGCAGGCTGCGTATTTTACGATGGTGTACTGAGCTACAGCGACGGCATTTTCTTGCTGGCGCTGGCCGTCATCTGGCTGCTGTATAGTGTTAAAATCGCCCGTCTGGCTGAGAAGCAGGGTCAGGATAGTCTCACGCGTGAGCAGGTCGCCGAGCTTCCCCGAGAAGGTACGCTGCCTGTTGCCCTGCTCTGGCTTGGCGTTGCGCTGATCATCATGCCGATGGCAACGCGCATGGTCGTGGATAACGCGACGGTGGTGGCGAACTATTTCGCCATCAGTGAACTGACCATTGGCCTGACGGTGATTGCCATCGGTACTAGCCTGCCGGAGCTGGCCACGGCCATTGCGGGGGCACGTAAAGGTGAGGATGACATTGCCATTGGTAATATCATCGGTTCCAACATATTTAATATCGCCATCGTGATGGGTCTGCCGGCCCTGATTACGCCTGGGCCCTTTAATCCCCTGGCGTTTTCACGAGACTACGGCGTGATGTTATTGGTCAGCGTGATATTTGCCCTGCTCTGCTGGCGGCGGCAACGACAGATCGGCAAAGGCGCAGGCGCGCTGCTGACGGGTGGATTTATCGTATGGCTGGCGATGTTGTACTGGTTATCGCCAATACTCGTTGAATAACTGGAAACGCATTATGTCGCACGTAGAGTTACAACCGGGTTTTGACTTTCAGCAAGCAGGTAAAGAAGTCCTGGCGATTGAACGTGAATGCCTGGCGGAGCTTGATCAATACATCAATCAGAATTTCACGCTTGCCTGTGAAAAGATGTTCTGGTGTAAAGGGAAAGTTGTCGTCATGGGGATGGGAAAATCGGGGCATATTGGGCGCAAAAATGGCGGCAACGTTTGCCAGCACCGGTACACCTTCATTTTTCGTCCATCCTGGTGAAGCCGCGCATGGTGATTTAGGCATGGTTACCCCACAGGATGTGGTGATTGCTATCTCTAACTCTGGTGAATCCAGCGAAATCACGGCCTTAATTCCAGTGCTTAAGCGTCTTCACGTACCGTTAATCTGCATCACCGGTCGCCCGGAGAGCAGCATGGCGCGCGCCGCAGATGTGCATCTGTGTGTTAAAGTAGCGAAAGAAGCCTGTCCGTTAGGGCTGGCACCGACCAGCAGCACCACCGCCACGCTGGTTATGGGCGATGCCCTCGCTGTCGCGCTGTTAAAAGCACGCGGCTTTACTGCTGAAGATTTTGCGCTCTCACACCCAGGCGGCGCACTGGGTCGTAAACTTCTGCTGCGCGTAAACGATATTATGCATACGGGCGATGAGATCCCGCATGTTAAGAAAACGGCCAGTCTGCGTGACGCGTTGCTGGAAGTTACCCGCAAAAATCTTGGTATGACTGTCATTTGCGATGACAATATGATGATTGAAGGCATCTTTACCGACGGTGATTTACGCCGTGTCTTCGATATGGGCGTGGATGTTCGTCAGTTAAGTATTGCCGATGTGATGACGCCGGGGGGAATACGTGTGCGCCCTGGCATTCTGGCCGTTGAGGCACTGAACTTAATGCAGTCCCGCCATATCACCTCCGTGATGGTTGCCGATGGCGACCATTTACTCGGTGTGTTACATATGCATGATTTACTGCGTGCAGGCGTAGTGTAAAGATTCAAGGATAAACAACAATGAGCAAAGCAGGTGCGTCGCTTGCGACCTGTTACGGCCCTGTCAGCGCCGACGTTATAGCAAAAGCAGAGAACATTCGTCTGCTGATCCTCGATGTCGATGGCGTACTGTCAGATGGCCTGATTTATATGGGCAATAATGGCGAAGAGCTGAAAGCGTTCAATGTTCGTGACGGTTATGGCATTCGTTGTGCGCTCACCTCTGATATTGAAGTCGCTATCATTACCGGGCGAAAGGCTAAACTGGTAGAAGATCGTTGTGCCACATTGGGGATCACTCACTTGTATCAGGGGCAGTCAAACAAACTGATCGCCTTTAGCGATCTGCTGGAAAAACTGGCGATTGCCCCGGAAAATGTGGCTTATGTCGGCGATGATCTCATCGACTGGCCGGTAATGGAAAAAGTGGGTTTAAGCGTCGCCGTGGCCGATGCGCATCCACTGTTGATCCCGCGCGCCGATTACGTGACGCGCATTGCTGGCGGTCGTGGCGCAGTGCGCGAAGTTTGCGACTTATTACTCCTGGCGCAGGGCAAACTGGATGAAGCCAAAGGGCAATCGATATGAGTAAAGCCAGACGTTGGGTTATCATTGTGCTATCACTGGCGGTTCTGGTGATGATCGGCATTAATATGGCCGAAAAAGACGATACCGCCCAGGTGGTCGTCAACAACAATGATCCCACCTATAAAAGCGAGCATACGGACACGCTCGTCTATAACCCAGAAGGGGCACTAAGCTATCGATTGATTGCTCAACACGTTGAATATTATTCCGATCAGGCCGTTTCGTGGTTTACGCAGCCGGTACTTACCACGTTTGATAAGGATAAAATCCCGACATGGTCCGTAAAAGCAGATAAAGCCAAGCTGACCAATGACCGGATGCTCTATTTATATGGACACGTTGAAGTCAACGCACTTGTGCCAGACTCTCAACTTCGCAGAATCACGACGGATAACGCGCAGATCAATCTGGTGACGCAGGATGTTACCTCTGAAGACCTCGTCACGTTATACGGAACAACATTTAACTCCAGCGGTCTGAAAATGCGCGGCAACTTACGCAGCAAGAACGCCGAGCTGATTGAAAAGGTTAGAACATCCTATGAAATTCAAAACAAACAAACTCAGCCTTAATCTTGTGCTTGCCAGCTCACTTCTGGCCGCCAGCATTCCGGCATTTGCCATAACCGGAGACACTGATCAGCCGATCCACATTGAATCGGACCAGCAATCTCTTGATATGCAAGGCAACGTGGTTACCTTTACCGGTAATGTCATCGTCACCCAGGGCACCATCAAAATTAATGCCGACAAAGTGGTCGTTACCCGTCCGGGCGGCGAACAAGGTAAAGAAGTGATTGACGGCTACGGTAAACCGGCAACGTTCTACCAGATGCAGGACAACGGTAAACCCGTTGAAGGTCACGCTTCCCAGATGCACTACGAACTGGCAAAAGATTTTGTCGTTCTGACGGGTAATGCTTATCTGCAGCAGGTCGATAGCAACATTAAGGGCGATAAGATCACTTACCTGGTGAAAGAGCAGAAAATGCAGGCTTTCAGCGACAAAGGCAAGCGCGTAACAACCGTTCTGGTGCCGTCGCAGCTGCAGGACAAAAACAACAAAGGCCAGACCCCGGCACAGAAGAAGGGTAATTAATTCGTTATGGCAACATTAACTGCAAAGAACCTTGCAAAAGCCTATAAAGGCCGTCGCGTGGTAGAAGACGTCAGCCTGACCGTCAACTCCGGGGAAATTGTCGGTCTGCTGGGGCCAAACGGTGCCGGTAAGACCACCACTTTCTACATGGTTGTAGGCATTGTGCCGCGCGATGCGGGCAACATCATTATTGATGATGACGATATCAGTCTGCTGCCTCTGCATGCACGCGCGCGCCGCGGTATCGGCTATCTGCCACAGGAAGCCTCCATTTTCCGTCGCCTCAGCGTTTACGATAACCTGATGGCGGTACTGCAAATTCGTGACGACTTGTCTGCTGAACAACGTGAAGACCGCGCGAACGAGCTGATGGAAGAGTTTCACATTGAGCACCTGCGTGACAGCATGGGGCAGTCACTCTCCGGGGGTGAACGTCGCCGTGTAGAAATTGCCCGCGCACTGGCTGCGAATCCGAAATTTATTCTGCTCGACGAACCGTTTGCCGGGGTTGACCCGATCTCGGTTATCGACATTAAACGCATCATTGAGCACCTGCGCGACAGCGGCCTGGGCGTGCTGATCACTGACCACAACGTGCGTGAAACACTGGCGGTTTGTGAACGCGCTTATATCGTCAGTCAGGGGCATTTGATCGCCCACGGCACGCCTACAGAAATCTTACAAGACGAACACGTTAAGCGTGTATACCTTGGGGAAGACTTCAGACTCTGATAGGGTAGAAGTTTGCGACGTTTTAGCAGGAGAGTACGATTCTGAACATGAAGCAAGGTTTGCAACTCAGGCTTAGCCAACAACTGGCGATGACGCCACAGCTCCAACAGGCAATTCGTCTGTTGCAGTTGTCGACGCTGGAACTTCAGCAGGAGCTACAGCAGGCGCTGGAGAGTAATCCGCTGCTTGAGCAAATCGACACTCATGAAGAAATCGACACCCGCGAAACGCAAGACAGTGAAACGCTGGACACCGCCGACGCGCTCGAACAAAAAGAGATGCCGGAAGAGCTGCCGCTCGATGCCAGTTGGGACACCATTTACACCGCTGGTACACCATCCGGCACCAGCGGTGACTACATTGACGACGAGCTGCCGGTCTACCAGGGCGAAACGACGCAGACCTTGCAGGATTACCTGATGTGGCAGGTTGAGCTGACACCGTTTTCCGACACTGACCGCGCTATTGCTACCTCTATCGTCGATGCCGTTGATGAAACCGGTTATCTGACTGTCCCGCTGGAAGATATTCTCGAAAGTATAGGCGATGAAGAGATCGACATCGACGAAGTTGAAGCCGTCCTTAAGCGGATCCAACGGTTTGATCCGGTCGGTGTGGCGGCAAAAGATCTGCGTGACTGTCTGCTGATCCAACTCTCCCAATTCGATAAGACCACGCCGTGGCTGGAAGAGGCCAGACTGATCATTAGCGATCATCTCGATCTGTTAGCCAATCACGACTTCCGCACTTTAATGCGCGTCACGCGTCTGAAAGAAGATGTGCTGAAAGAAGCCGTCAATCTGATCCAGTCGCTCGATCCGCGCCCCGGGCAGTCGATCCAGACTGGCGAACCTGAGTATGTCATTCCAGATGTGCTGGTGCGTAAGCATAACGGTCACTGGACGGTAGAACTCAACAGTGACAGCATTCCGCGTCTGCAAATCAACCAGCACTACGCCTCGATGTGCAATAACGCGCGCAACGATGGTGACAGCCAGTTTATCCGCAGCAATCTGCAGGATGCCAAATGGTTGATCAAGAGTCTGGAAAGCCGTAACGATACGCTACTGCGCGTGAGTCGCTGTATCGTTGAACAGCAGCAAGCCTTCTTTGAGCAAGGTGAAGAATATATGAAACCGATGGTACTGGCCGATATCGCCCAGGCTGTCGAAATGCATGAATCGACGATATCTCGCGTGACCACGCAAAAATACCTGCATAGTCCACGAGGCATTTTTGAACTGAAGTATTTCTTTTCCAGTCACGTCAATACCGAGGGCGGCGGCGAAGCTTCCTCCACGGCGATTCGTGCGCTGGTGAAGAAATTAATCGCGGCGGAAAACCCAGCGAAACCGTTGAGCGACAGCAAGTTAACCTCTTTGCTGTCGGAACAAGGTATCATGGTGGCACGCCGCACTGTTGCGAAGTACCGAGAGTCTTTATCCATTCCGCCGTCAAACCAGCGTAAACAACTCGTTTGACCCAACCGATAAGGAAGACACTATGCAGCTCAACATTACCGGAAATAACGTCGAGATCACCGAGGCACTGCGCGAATTTGTTACAGCCAAATTTGCCAAACTTGAGCAATATTTTGACCGAATCAACCAGGTCTATGTTGTTCTGAAAGTGGAGAAAGTCACCCACACCTCAGATGCAACACTGCATGTAAACGGTGGTGAAATTCATGCCAGCGCGGAAGGTCAGGACATGTACGCTGCCATTGATGGCTTAATTGATAAGCTGGCACGCCAGTTGACCAAACATAAAGATAAACTGAAACAACACTAATTGTCCGGGCAATTAGCATGTGCATGGCGGCCTGTTGTGCGGCACAACGGGCCATTTGTACGGTTAATGCTCCGAGCCTGTTCCACTGTTTGAGTGGGCAGGTTCTTAGGTGAAATTATGACAAATAATGATACAACTCTACAGCTTAGCAGTGTTCTTAACAGGGAATGTACGCGAAGCCGCGTCCACTGTCAGAGCAAAAAACGCGCCCTGGAAATCATCAGCGAGCTGGCGGCGAAACAACTTAGCCTGCCGCCTCAGGTGGTTTTTGAAGCTATCCTGACGCGGGAAAAAATGGGCAGTACCGGTATCGGCAATGGTATTGCCATTCCGCATGGCAAACTGGAAGAAGATACTCTGCGCGCCGTTGGCGTTTTCGTTCAGCTCGAAACGCCTATAGCTTTCGATGCCATCGACAACCAACCGGTGGACTTACTTTTTGCCCTGCTGGTGCCGGCAGACCAAACTAAAACGCACCTGCATACTCTGTCGCTGGTGGCGAAACGTCTGGCGGACAAAACCATCTGCCGCCGTTTACGCGCAGCCCAGAGCGATGAAGAGCTGTATCAAATCATTACGGATACCGAAGGTACTCCGGATGAAGCGTAGTTATTCGGTAATGTCTCTTTTAGACGTTGTGAGGAGAAACAGTACATGGTACTGATGATCGTCAGCGGACGTTCAGGTTCAGGTAAATCTGTCGCCCTGCGTGCGCTGGAAGATATGGGTTTTTACTGCGTGGATAACCTTCCCGTAGTGTTGTTACCCGATCTGGCTCGAACCCTGGCCGATCGCGAGATTTCTGCCGCCGTCAGCATTGATGTTCGTAATATGCCGGAGTCACCAGAAATATTCGAACAGGCGATGAGTAACCTGCCTGACGCTTTCTCACCGCAACTCCTGTTCCTGGATGCCGACCGTAATACCTTAATTCGTCGTTACAGTGACACGCGCCGACTGCATCCGCTTTCCAGCAAAAACCTGTCGCTGGAAAGTGCTATCGACAAAGAAAGCGATTTGCTGGAGCCTCTGCGTTCGCGAGCGGATCTGATTGTCGATACCTCAGAAATGTCCGTTCACGAGCTGGCTGAAATGCTGCGTACCCGTCTGCTGGGTAAACGTGAACGCGAACTGACCATGGTCTTTGAGTCTTTCGGCTTCAAACACGGTATCCCTATCGATGCAGATTACGTCTTTGACGTGCGCTTCTTGCCGAACCCGCACTGGGATCCGAAACTGCGTCCAATGACAGGTCTTGATAAACCTGTCGCCGCGTTCCTCGACCGCCACACAGAAGTACACAATTTTATCTACCAGACGCGAAGCTATCTTGAGCTATGGTTACCTATGCTGGAAACCAACAACCGTAGCTACTTGACGGTCGCCATTGGTTGTACCGGCGGGAAGCACCGTTCGGTGTATATTGCAGAGCAACTGGCAGACTACTTCCGCTCGCGCGGTAAAAACGTCCAGTCACGCCATCGTACGCTGGAAAAACGTAAACCATGACCGTCAAGCAAACTGTTGAAATCACAAACAAGCTGGGCATGCATGCCCGGCCTGCAATGAAGCTGTTTGAATTAATGCAGGGTTTTGACGCTGAAGTGCTCTTACGTAATGACGAAGGCACCGAGGCTGAAGCCAACAGCGTTATTGCGCTGCTGATGTTGGATTCTGCCAAAGGACGGCAGATTGAAGTTGAAGCGACCGGTCCACAGGAAGAGGAAGCACTGGCCGCCGTTATCGCCCTCTTTAATTCTGGTTTTGATGAAGATTAACGTTCGCCCCTTCGGCGGGTGGCGCTGCGCTTACCCGCCCTACATTAGATTATTACGCTGCATAAAACCCTCTCCGCCCAGCTGATTCATCTGGCGTATGATCCACGCCTGACGGCTTCGCACGTATCCTGATGGGGCACTGGCTTTAAAGCGGATAGGGTTCGGTAAAACGGCGGCCAATAACGCTGCTTCTGACATGCTCAGACGGCTGGCTGGCTTATTGAAATAACGCTGCGCGGCAGCTTCCACGCCAAAAACGCCATCGCCAAACTCAGCGACGTTGAGATAGACGGTCAGAATGCGTTTTTTGCTCCAGACCGTTTCCATCCCCAGGGTCAACCCCGCCTCCAGCCCTTTTCGCACCCAGCTACGGCCGTCCCACAGAAACAGATTTTTGGCAGTCTGC
The DNA here is from genome assembly GCA_041890495.1 of Enterobacter hormaechei. Classification (GTDB taxonomy): domain Bacteria; phylum Pseudomonadota; class Gammaproteobacteria; order Enterobacterales; family Enterobacteriaceae; genus Escherichia; species Escherichia boydii. The sequence goes on along the minus strand of CP169086.1, from coordinate 4,293,091 downwards.
TGCGACAACGTTGACGCGCCGCGCACGCGATTTTCATGACGTTCGTTATGCGCCAGCGCCTTCTCAATCGCGGCCACGTCGAACCCCCAGTGCTCCGGGAATTTCTGATCCTCCGCCGCGATGACCGCCAGCCCCATGAACGGTGAGATCTCGTCCATGCTCACCCAGTCAGAGTGGGCAACATAGCCGAAATCGCCGCTGAGCCACGCGCCGAGCTGACGCTCAACCATCACGGCGGAGAACGGAACCGGCATAATGCTGAACAGGGCGAGTCCACCGCCCCAAAACACCGCCAGCACCAGAACGATGCGTAACAGGGTACGTTTTACCCACGCGCCAGCACCGGATTGACGACTCATTCAGCCAGCACCAGCACGCGGGCGACCAGCTTTTCGATCCCCGTGGCCGCTTCCGCAATATTCTGAGCCAGCATATACGCAGGCGTGGTGACAATTTTATTATCTTCATCAACCACAATATCATCCACCGGGCACGGAACGTGTTCGCCCCCCATTTCCTCAACGATTTCCGCGGTATCAATATCCGTCCCGATGGTCAGGCGCAGCGGGAAATCAAAAATCTTAGGCAGCATCGCCGGTGCGATACAGATAAAGCCCAGCGGTTTCCCTGCCGCATGCATGGCCTGCGACAGCGCTTTGAGATGAGGTTCGATCTGACACTCCGCGCCCTGCGCGGCAAAAGAACTGAGATTTTTGGCCGCGCCAAACCCACCCGGCACAATGAGCGCATCAAGCTCTTTAGGGTCTGCCTGAATAAGAGGATGGATATCGCCTCGCGCAATACGCGCGGCTTCAACCAGTACGTTACGGGTTTCCGCCATCGGCTCGCCGGTGAGATGATTAATCACATCCGCCTGATTTTTGTCTGGCGCAAAACAAATAACCTCTGCACCGTGCTTTGCGAGGGCCAGCAGCGTGATTACGGCTTCATGTATCTCAGAACCATCGTAAACACCGCATCCGCTCAGCACGACACCAATCTTTTTCATCATGACAATCCTTTTCTGCAACTTGCTGAAACACATTAATTTTTTTAATAAAAATGGTACGCATCACACATTTAACTGATTCATGTAACAAATCATTTAAGTTTTGCTATCTTAACTGCGTGCGGCCTGAAAAACAGTGCTGTGCCCTTGTAACTCATCATAATAATTTACGGCGCAGCCAAGATTTCCCTGGTGTTGGCGCAGTATTCGCGCACCCCGGTCTAGCCGGGGTCATTTTTTAGTGGCTTTTGCCACCCACGCTTTCAGCACTTCTACGTCGTGACGCCACTCTTCTTTCATCTCTTCAATCCATTCACCGACGTTATCTTCCCAGGCCGGAAGGTCAGGAGACTGAATTTGCTGACCCAGCTGTTGCAGATGGCGTAACCCCACTGACCCCGCCGCACCTTTAATTTTATGTCCTTCCTCAACAATGCCTTTTTTATCCTGCGCCGTCAGATTCGACTCCAGCACGCTGACATAGCCCGGCATCATCTTCTCAAACACCGCTAACCCGTCGGTGATCAGCTTCGGTCCTACAAGTTCGAGATACTGTTCCAGCATGGGAATATCGAGCAATGCTTCTGATTTACTGTTCTCTTCTGTCGTCACCGTACTCTCCTCATCATCCTGGGTATCCCAGAATTTCTTGATCATCGCGGTTAGCGCCGGAACAGAAAGCGGCTTACTCAGCACATCATCCATTCCAGCATTGAGGTACTCTTGTTTGTCTTTCAGCACGTTAGCGGTTAAGGCCACCAGCGGCGGTAAATCCTCGCGCGGATAACGTTTCGTCAGTTCACGAGAGATATCCAGCCCGGTCATATCTGGCAACTGAATATCCAGCAACACCAGGTCGTATTCGCCCGGTTTAAACATCTCCAGCGCCGCCTTGCCGGTCATGGCGACATCAACGCTGTTACCTAATTTTTCCAGCACAGAACGCGCAACAATCACGTTCAGTTCAATGTCTTCCACCAGCAGCACATTCAGCGCCGGTAAAGGCATATCGTCTTCATCAAACGCATCATCGACCTCTTCTGCTACCGACGGTGCGTGGATCGTCAACGTAAAGGTTGAACCTTTGCCCTGTTCGCTGGTAACCGTAATATCGCCGCCCATATTTTTCGCCAGACGACGAGAAACGGCCAGACCAATACCGGTGCCGGTGGCAGGTTTACCGCCATGACTGTCTTTCACCTGGTAATACATGGCGAAAATTTTATCCAGCTCATCCTGCGGAATGCCGATACCAGAGTCTTCCACTTCAAAATGCAGCATATCGCCTTCATCGTAGCGCACGCGCACGGTAACCTGGCCTTGCTGGGTGAATTTGACGGCGTTACTGATGAGGTTCCACAGGATCTGCCGTAAACGCGTCCCGTCGGTAATGACCTGATGCGGTAATGGCAGCGTCGGCTCCAGGTTAAAGCGCAATCCTTTTTGTTGCGCCTGCAATGCGGAGAGATTTTCCAGATCGGCAAGGAAGCTGGTGAAATCAACCGGTTGATTATCAAGCTGGACCTTGCGCCGTTCCATCTTATCCATGTCGATAATATCGTTAAAGATATTCCCCAGCGTGACGGCCGAAACATGGATGGTCTTGAGATATTTTTCCTGCTCGGCGGTGAGTTCGGTATCCAGCAGAATGCGGCTCAGACCGACGATACCGTTCAGCGGTGTACGCAATTCGTGACTGATGGTGGAGATAAACGTCGTTTTGTCGCGGCTGGCCCGTTCAAGCGCATCCTGATACCGCTTACGCTCGGTAATGTCGCGACCAAAGCCCATCAAACCGTGACGTTTACCCACGCGGTCGTAGTACGGCACTTTACGGATTTCAAAGCAGGCTTTGCGCCCGTCCGGGTAATCCAGCCACTGTTCATAGGTCAGTGACACATTATGACGGAACACTTTTTCATCGGTTTCAATGACTTTTGCGGCGGCTTCCGGTGAGTAAACATCAGCAGGTTTCAGGTGAACCAGTTGTTTTTCGCTTTTTCCGGTCAGCAGCTCCATCGCGCGGTTACAGCCGGAAAACTCTTTATCTTCGTTACGATAAAAAACCAGGTCGGGTGAAGCATCAAGGAAGGAACGTAAGAATGAGGATTGCTGCTCGAGCTGAATTTGTGTCTCTTCGCGCTCTTTGATTTCAATTTTCAGTTGGCCGAAGGTTTCCTGCAGTTCTGCTTCCGCTTTTTCACGAACGGCAATTTCCTGATTTAGCTGGGCAATATTATCTTTTAACTGAACGTTGAGGCTCAAATCGCGCTCGCGCATCTCCTCCAGTTTTTGCACCAGCCGTGACAGACGTTGTCGTGACTCCTCCAGTTGCTCGACGACCACCGATAGAAAGTAGACCGCCCACGGCGTAATCAGCAAACCAAAGAAGATAGAACGAATAACATCAATGCTTTCGACCTGACCATGCAGCACCATGGTTACCGCCATTTGTACCACAATGGCAAGAACGACGAGGGCCAGCGCCAGCAACATTGAGAAGCGCACCAGACCTAACTTCATCATCAGGTCAACATAATACTGCGCCAGCAGACGAATTTGCTTCATTAGGGAATTCCTTCACGACGTTATCGCTCAATAATACTCAAATTCGCGGCGAGGCGTTGAAGGTTGTGAGAAAAAGTGCGGGGTGAAACAGGAGATTAGCCTCGCTCCCGGTTAACCGGAAGCGAGGAGAGGTCACTCAGGAGCGTTTCAACAACAGCCACAGGCTGATTAAGAAGAAGCTGGCGCTTGGCAACAGTGCGCCAATGATCGGCGGGATGCCGTAAACCAACGTCAGCGGACCGAAGATCTGGTCCAGTACGTAGAAGACAAAACCGAAGCTGATACCGGTGACCACACGCACGCCCATCGGTACGCTACGCAGTGGGCCAAAGATGAACGACAGCGCCATCAGCATCATCACCGCCACGGATAGCGGCTGGAAGATTTTGCTCCACATGTTGAGCTGATAACGTCCGGCATCCTGACCGCTCGACTTCAGATACTTCACGTAGTTGTGCAAACCACTGATGGAGAGTGCATCCGGGTCCAGCGCCACCACGCCCAGTTTGTCCGGTGTGAGGTTGGTTTTCCAGGTGCCGCTCACCGTCTGCGAACCGGTAATCTGTTTCGGATTGGTCAGATCAGATTCATCAACCTGCGACAGACGCCAGACTTTATGTTCCGGGTCAAACTTCGCAGTAGCGGCATAGCGTACGGATTGCAGACGACGATTCTCGTTAAAGGCATAAATGCTGATGCCACCTAACTCTTCGTCACCTTTAACCCGCTCAATGTAGACGAAGTTGTTGCCATCTTTCGCCCATAAGCCTTGCTGGGTAGAGAGCAACGAGCCGCCGTACATCGCCTGCGCACGGTAGTTACGCGCCATCTGTTCGCCCTGCGGCGCAACCCATTCGCCAATCGCCATCGTCAGCAAGACCAGCGGAATGGCGGTTTTCATCACCGACAGCGCCACCTGCATACGGGTAAAACCAGAAGCCTGCATCACCACCAGTTCGCTGCGCTGCGCCAGCATCCCAAGACCAAGCAACGCCCCAAGCAGAGCCGCCATCGGGAAGAATATTTGCACATCTTTCGGCACGCTCAGCAAGGTATACATTCCTGCGCCTAACGCGTCGTAACTCCCCTGCCCGGCTTTTTTCAACTGATCGACAAACTTGATAATGCCCGACAGCGACACCAGCATGAACAGCGTCATCATGATGGTTGTGAAAATAGTTTTACCGATATAGCGGTCAAGTACGCCAAAAGGTTGCATCACACCGCTCCTTTACGCGAAAAACTGGCGCGCAGGCGGCGGACCGGCACGGTGTCCCAAAGGTTGAGAACAATCGCCAAAGCCAGATAAATCAGGTTAACGGTCCACATCCACAGCGTCGGGTCCAGCTTACCTTTACCGCCGTTCGATTTCAGGGAGGTCTGGATCAGGAAGAAAAGTAGATACAGCAGCATGGCTGGCAGCATCGACAGTACGCGTCCCTGACGTGGGTTAACCACGCTCAGCGGTACGACCATAAGTGCCATCATAAACACGGTGAATACCAACGTGATACGCCAGTTCAGTTCTGCGCGAGCACGATCGGTGTCAGTGTTCCACAATGTGCGCATGTCCATCTGGTCGGTATCGTTCGGGTCGAGCGCCACCGCCTGGTGACCAATGATCGCCTGATAATCCTGGAAGTCCGTAATGCGGAAATCACGTAACAATGCAGTGCCTTCGAAGCGCGTTCCCTGGTTGAGAGTGACGACCTGGGAGCCGTCGCGCAGCTGGGTTAAATGTCCGGAATCGGCCACCACCACAGAAGGACGTGCATTACCTTTTGGTCGAATTTGTGCGAGGAACACATCTTTGAAATCGCTGCCGTCAACGCTTTCGATGAACAGCACCGAGCTGCCATTAGTCGCTTGCTGGAATTGCCCTTGCGCCAGCGCCGCCATGCCAGGGTTCGCTTTCGCTTCTGCTAACACTTCATCCTGATGACGCGATGACCACGGTCCCGCCCACATCACGTTAACCGCCGCGACGATTGCCGTGAATACCGCAAGGATCATTGCCGCTTTCACCAGAACCGCTTTGCTCAGGCCGCAGGCATGCATTACCGTAATTTCACTTTCGGTATACAGTTTGCCCAGCGTCATCAGCAGCCCGAGGAACAGGCTTAATGGCAGGATAAGCTGCGCCATTTCCGGCACGCCCAACCCGAGAAGGGAGAGCACCAGATTCGCCGGAATATCGCCGTCAACCGCTGCGCCGAGGATCCTCACTAACTTTTGACAGAAGAAGATCAAAAGCAAGATGAAGAGTATCGCCAGCTGGCTTTTGAGCGTCTCCCGCACCAGATATCTTATGATTATCACTTTAAATACGCCCGTAAAAACTCGTCTTTTGCAGGATTTTAGCTTGTTTCATGGCTTAAACGTCATTTATTCTCTTGAGTCGTCGAAATCGTCGCTAAGATAATTATACTCAACGGATTCACCTCTCAGATTTTGTTCTGACGTGCCAATGCCGTAATAACGTTAAGATTAACACGAAGTCATCGCAACAGCGGACATGAGTTACGAAAGCTTGCAATTCTATCTGTAGCCACCGCCGTTGTCTTTAAGATTCAGGAGCGTAGTGCATGGAGTTTAGTGTAAAAAGCGGTAGCCCGGAGAAACAGCGGAGTGCCTGCATCGTCGTGGGCGTCTTCGAACCACGTCGCCTTTCTCCGATTGCAGAACAGCTCGATAAAATCAGCGATGGGTACATCAGCGCCCTGCTACGTCGGGGCGAACTGGAAGGAAAACCGGGGCAGACATTGTTGCTGCACCATGTTCCGAATGTACTTTCCGAGCGAATTCTCCTTATTGGTTGCGGCAAAGAACGTGAGCTGGATGAGCGTCAGTACAAGCAGGTTATTCAGAAAACCATTAATACGCTGAATGATACTGGCTCAATGGAAGCGGTCTGCTTTCTGACTGAACTGCACGTTAAAGGCCGTAACAACTACTGGAAAGTGCGTCAGGCTGTCGAGACGGCAAAAGAGACGCTCTACAGTTTCGATCAGCTGAAAACGAACAAGAGCGAACCGCGTCGTCCGCTGCGTAAAATGGTGTTCAACGTGCCGACCCGCCGTGAACTGACCAGCGGTGAGCGCGCGATCCAGCACGGTCTGGCGATTGCCGCCGGGATTAAAGCAGCAAAGGATCTTGGCAATATGCCGCCGAATATCTGTAACGCCGCTTACCTCGCTTCACAAGCGCGCCAGCTGGCTGACAGCTACAGCAAGAATGTCATCACCCGCGTTATCGGCGAACAGCAGATGAAAGAGCTGGGGATGCATTCCTATCTGGCGGTCGGTCAGGGTTCGCAAAACGAATCGCTGATGTCGGTGATTGAGTACAAAGGCAACGCGTCGGAAGATGCACGCCCAATCGTGCTGGTGGGTAAAGGTTTAACCTTCGACTCCGGCGGTATCTCGATCAAGCCTTCAGAAGGCATGGATGAGATGAAGTACGATATGTGCGGTGCGGCAGCGGTTTACGGCGTGATGCGGATGGTCGCGGAGCTACAACTGCCGATTAACGTTATCGGCGTGTTGGCAGGCTGCGAAAACATGCCTGGCGGACGAGCCTATCGTCCGGGCGATGTGTTAACCACCATGTCCGGTCAAACCGTTGAAGTGCTGAACACCGACGCTGAAGGCCGCCTGGTACTGTGCGACGTGTTAACTTACGTTGAGCGTTTTGAGCCGGAAGCGGTGATTGACGTGGCGACGCTGACCGGTGCCTGCGTGATCGCGCTGGGTCATCACATTACCGGTCTGATGGCGAACCATAATCCGCTGGCCCATGAACTGATTGCCGCGTCTGAACAATCCGGTGACCGCGCATGGCGCTTACCGCTGGGTGACGAGTATCAGGAACAGCTGGAGTCCAATTTTGCCGATATGGCGAACATTGGCGGTCGTCCTGGTGGGGCGATTACCGCAGGTTGCTTCCTGTCGCGCTTTACCCGTAAGTACAACTGGGCGCACCTGGATATCGCCGGAACCGCCTGGCGTTCTGGTAAAGCAAAAGGCGCAACCGGCCGTCCGGTAGCGTTGCTGGCACAGTTCCTGTTAAACCGCGCTGGGTTTAACGGCGAAGAGTAATTGCGTCAGGCAAGGCTGTTATTGCCGGATGCGGCGTGAACGCCTTATCCGACCTACACAGCACTGAACTCGTAGGCCTGATAAGACGCGCAAGCGTCGCATCAGGCAATGCTGTTATTGTCGGATGCGGCGTGAGCGCCTTATCCGACCTACACACAGCACTGAACTCGTAGGCCTGATAAGACACAACAGCGTCGCATCAGGCGCTGCGGTGTATACCTGATGCGTATTTAAATCCACCACAAGAAGCCCCATTTATGAAAAACGCGACGTTCTACCTTCTGGACAATGACACCACCGTCGATGGCTTAAGCGCCGTTGAGCAGCTGGTGTGTGAAATTGCCGCAGAACGTTGGCGCAGCGGTAAGCGCGTGCTCATCGCCTGTGAAGATGAAAAGCAGGCTTACCGGCTGGATGAAGCCCTGTGGGCGCGTCCGGCAGAAAGCTTTGTTCCGCATAATTTAGCGGGAGAAGGACCGCGCGGCGGTGCGCCGGTGGAGATCGCCTGGCCGCAAAAACGCAGCAGCAGCCCGCGCGATATATTGATTAGTCTGCGAACAAGCTTTGCAGATTTTGCCACCGCTTTCACAGAAGTGGTAGACTTCGTTCCTTATGAAGATTCTCTGAAACAACTGGCGCGCGAACGCTATAAAGCCTACCGCGTGGCTGGTTTCAACCTGAATACGGCAACCTGGAAATAATGGAAAAGACATACAACCCACAAGATATCGAACAGCCGCTTTACGAGCACTGGGAAAAGCAGGGCTACTTTAAGCCTAATGGCGATGAAAGCCAGGAAAGTTTCTGCATCATGATCCCGCCGCCGAACGTCACCGGCAGTTTGCATATGGGTCACGCCTTCCAGCAAACCATCATGGATACCATGATCCGCTATCAGCGCATGCAGGGCAAAAACACCCTGTGGCAGGTCGGTACTGACCACGCCGGGATCGCTACCCAGATGGTCGTTGAGCGCAAGATTGCCGCAGAAGAAGGTAAAACCCGTCACGACTACGGCCGCGAAGCTTTCATCGACAAAATTTGGGAATGGAAAGCGGAATCCGGCGGCACCATTACCCGTCAGATGCGCCGTCTCGGCAACTCCGTCGACTGGGAGCGTGAACGCTTCACGATGGACGAAGGCCTGTCCAATGCGGTGAAAGAAGTTTTCGTTCGTCTGTATAAAGAAGACCTGATTTACCGTGGCAAACGCCTGGTAAACTGGGATCCGAAACTGCGCACCGCTATCTCTGACCTGGAAGTGGAAAACCGCGAATCGAAAGGTTCGATGTGGCACATCCGCTATCCGCTGGCTGACGGCGCGAAAACCGCAGACGGTAAAGATTATCTGGTGGTTGCGACTACCCGTCCGGAAACCCTGTTGGGCGATACCGGCGTGGCCGTTAACCCGGAAGATCCGCGTTACAAAGACCTGATTGGCAAATATGTCATTCTACCGCTGGTTAACCGTCGTATTCCGATCGTTGGCGACGAACACGCCGACATGGAAAAAGGCACCGGCTGCGTGAAAATCACTCCGGCGCACGACTTTAACGACTATGAAGTGGGTAAACGTCACGCGCTGCCGATGATCAACATCCTGACCTTTGACGGCGATATCCGTGAAAGCGCCCAGGTGTTCGATACCAAAGGTAACGAATCTGACGTTTATTCCAGCGAAATCCCGGCAGAGTTCCAGAAACTCGAGCGTTTTGCTGCACGTAAAGCAGTCGTTGCTGCGGTTGACGCACTCGGCCTGCTGGAAGAAATTAAACCGCACGACCTGACCGTTCCTTACGGCGACCGTGGCGGCGTAGTTATCGAACCAATGCTGACCGACCAGTGGTACGTGCGTGCCGATGTACTGGCGAAACCGGCGGTTGAAGCGGTTGAGAACGGCGACATTCAGTTCGTACCGAAGCAGTACGAAAACATGTACTTCTCCTGGATGCGCGATATTCAGGACTGGTGTATCTCTCGTCAGCTGTGGTGGGGTCACCGTATCCCTGCATGGTACGACGAAGCAGGTAACGTTTATGTTGGCCGCAACGAAGAAGAAGTGCGCAAGGAAAATAACCTCGGTGCCGACGTTGCCCTGCGTCAGGACGAAGACGTTCTCGACACCTGGTTCTCTTCTGCACTGTGGACCTTCTCTACCCTTGGCTGGCCGGAAAACACCGACGCCCTGCGTCAGTTCCACCCAACCAGCGTGATGGTATCCGGCTTCGACATCATCTTCTTCTGGATTGCCCGCATGATCATGATGACCATGCACTTCATCAAAGATGAAAATGGCAAACCGCAGGTGCCGTTCCACACTGTTTACATGACCGGTCTGATTCGTGACGACGAAGGCCAGAAGATGTCCAAATCCAAGGGTAACGTTATCGACCCGCTGGATATGGTTGACGGTATTTCGCTGCCAGAACTGCTGGAAAAACGTACCGGCAATATGATGCAGCCGCAGCTGGCGGACAAAATCCGTAAGCGCACCGAGAAACAGTTCCCGAACGGCATTGAGCCGCACGGCACCGATGCCCTGCGCTTCACCCTGGCGGCGCTGGCGTCTACCGGTCGTGACATCAACTGGGATATGAAGCGCCTGGAAGGTTACCGTAACTTCTGTAACAAGCTGTGGAACGCCAGCCGCTTTGTGCTGATGAACACAGAAGGTCAGGATTGCGGCTTTAACGGCGGCGAAATGACGCTGTCGCTGGCGGACCGCTGGATTCTGGCGGAGTTCAACCAGACCATCAAAGCGTACCGCGAAGCGCTGGACAGCTTCCGCTTCGATATCGCCGCTGGCATTCTGTATGAATTCACCTGGAACCAGTTCTGTGACTGGTATCTGGAGCTGACCAAGCCGGTAATGAACGGTGGCACCGAAGCCGAACTGCGTGGTACTCGCCATACGCTGGTGACTGTACTGGAAGGTCTGCTGCGCCTCGCGCATCCGATCATTCCGTTCATCACCGAAACCATCTGGCAGCGTGTGAAGGTACTTTGCGGTATCACCGCCGACACCATCATGCTGCAGCCGTTCCCGCAGTATGATGCGTCTCAGGTTGATGAAGCGGCGCTGGCCGACACCGAGTGGCTGAAACAGGCGATCGTTGCCGTACGTAACATCCGTGCAGAAATGAATATCGCGCCGGGCAAACCGCTGGAGCTGCTGCTGCGTGGTTGCAGCGCGGATGCAGAACGTCGCGTAAATGAAAACCGTGGCTTCCTGCAAACCCTGGCGCGTCTGGAAAGCATCACCGTGCTGCCTGCCGATGACAAAGGTCCGGTTTCCGTTACGAAGATCATCGACGGCGCAGAGCTGCTGATCCCGATGGCTGGCCTCATCAACAAAGAAGATGAGCTGGCGCGTCTGGCGAAAGAAGTGGCGAAGATCGAAGGCGAAATCAGCCGTATCGAGAACAAGCTGGCGAATGAAGGCTTTGTCGCCCGCGCACCGGAAGCGGTCATCGCGAAAGAGCGTGAGAAGCTGGAAGGCTATGCAGAAGCGAAAGCGAAGCTGATTGAACAGCAGGCTGTTATCGCCGCGCTGTAATGCTTTTACCCCTTACGCTTCAGGGCGTAAGGGGTAACCTTCCTGAAAACTCCTCGCTTGCACTCCCCCTTCTGCGGTGCTATTAACAGCAGTTATGTGTCAATTTTTGTAATGAGTAATGCTATGAGCGTGATTACCCCCGTCGCGACGACGATGCGTCGGATCACTGAGCAGGATAACCCGGCTATCGCCGCCGTTATTCGCACCGTTTCTGCTGAATATGGCCTGACGGCTGACAAAGGCTACACGGTTGCCGACCCGAATCTGGACGAGCTTTTTCAGCTCTACAGCCAGCCTGGGCATGCCTACTGGGTAATCGAGCAGAACGGCCAGGTTGTGGGCGGTGGCGGTGTCGCGCCTCTCAGCTGCAGCGAGCCGGATATCTGCGAACTACAGAAAATGTATTTCCTGCCAACGGCGCGCGGGCAAGGGCTGGCGAAAAAGCTGGCGCTGATTGCGCTGGACCACGCGCGCAAGCAGGGTTTTACCCGCTGCTACCTTGAAACGACCGCCTTCCTCAAAGAGGCCATTGGCCTTTATGAGCATCTGGGCTTTGAGCATATCGATGCGCCGCTGGGCTGTACCGGCCACGTTGATTGCGAAGTCAGAATGTTGAAAAGTCTGTAACTTTCGTTCCTGCCCTCTTCTGTTAAGCGGCTGTAAACTGAATGCTCTACACTCTCAGTTCACACCATAACGGGGGAAACACGATGTCGAAGATAAAAAGCTACGCCGCACCGCAGGCGGGTGCAGAACTTGAGCTGTACGAGTACGATGCGGGCGTTCTGAAAGCAGAAGACGTCGAGGTACAGGTTGATTACTGCGGGATCTGCCACTCGGATCTCTCGATGATCGACAACGAATGGGGCTTTTCAAGCTATCCACTGATTGCCGGGCACGAAGTCATTGGCCGCGTCGTGGCGCTCGGTAGCGCCGCGCAGGACAAAGGGCTGAAAGTGGGCCAGCGCGTGGGCATTGGCTGGACAGCGCGCAGCTGTGGTCACTGCGATGCCTGTATCAGCGGCAATCAGATCAACTGCCTCGAAGGCGCCGTTCCCACCATTCTGAACAAAGGCGGCTTTGCCGATAAACTGCGCGCCGACTGGCAATGGGTCATCCCGCTGCCGGACAGCATTGATATCGAGTCCGCCGGCCCGCTGCTGTGCGGCGGTATCACCGTCTTCAAACCGCTGCTGATGCACCATATCACCGCCACCAGCCGCGTAGGCGTCATCGGTATCGGCGGTCTGGGGCATATCGCCATCAAGCTGCTGCACGCGATGGGCTGTGAAGTCACGGCGTTCAGCTCGAACCCGGCGAAAGAGAAAGAAGTGCTGGCGATGGGAGCGGATAAAGTCGTAAACAGCCGCGATCCTGAAGCGCTGAACGCGCTGGCCGGGCAGTTTGACCTGATCATCAACACCGTTAACGTCGATCTCAACTGGCAGCCGTACTTTGAAGCGCTGGCATACGGCGGTAACTTCCACACCGTGGGTGCGGTGATGAAGCCGCTGCCGGTTCCGGCATTTACCCTGATCGGCGGCGATCGCAGCGTGTCAGGCTCCGCGACCGGTACGCCGTTTGAGTTGCGCAAGCTGATGAAGTTTGCCGGACGCACCAAAGTGGCGCCGACCACCGAACTGTATCCGATGTCGAAAATCAACGAAGCGATCCAGCACGTGCGCGACGGCAAAGCCCGTTACCGCGTGGTGTTGAAAGCGGATTTTTGATGTGACATTTCCGGGGAATGTGCGGCCTGATGCCCTCACCCCAACCCTCCCCCACGGGGAGAGGGCGTAAAAACTAAAAACGGTAACGGTTGTTACCGTTTTGCTTCTACCAGGGCTTTAAACACCTCTGCCACCGCCACGGCTCCCGGATCCATCACCCCATCCAGGTTCTCTTTATTGACATACGACGAGCGTCCCGCGCCGGCTTTCGCCATTTTCGACGTTTCTTCTGCGCCCTGCTGCGCGGCCTGCGCTGCCGCCTGAATATCGCCTTTCTGTAACGCCTCCAGCGCCGGCTGCAGCGCATCGATCAGCGTGCGATCGCCGAGATCTGCTCCGCCGTACTGCTTCATCTGCGCAAGTCCGCTGAGCAAGGCCTCCGGGAGCATCTGACCATCGTGAAGCTTTTGCCCGGCCGCGGTGAAGAAGATCGACATCAGTACTCCGCTCGACCCGCCCATCACCGTAGCCAGCCGCTCGCCAACCAGCAGCAGCAGCTTAGACACGTCATTAAGCGGGAGCGTGTTCTCCTCCAGGCGCTGCGCAATATCCCGCGCCCCTTGCGCAAAGGTGGAGCCGGTATCGCCATCACCCACTTTGGCATCCAGCGCGTTCAGGCGGTTTTCCAGCTGGATCAGGGTTGTCGACACTGCGGAGACAAACGCACGCACCTGCGGATTGTCAGAGGGGGTATACTCCACACTGTCATGAATGGCGCTATGCGCCACGGTGCGCAGCGGCGCAAACGCGACGGGCTTCTGCCAGCCCAGCGTCTCAACGTCGGCATGAATCGCCTTTTCGAAGAAATCGTTTAGCTTCAGCAGCGTCAGAGAAAAGCCTTTCATATCCAGCGCGCTGACCAGCGGCGCAGGGCCAATCAGGTACGCGATATTCTCTTTCAGCGCCGAGTGCGCCAGCTCTTTGGTCAGCAGCGCCATCTCCAGCGCCGATACGCCGCCAAGATTGTTAATCAGCACCGCAAAACGCCCCTCACCCGCCAGCGCGCTTAACGGCGTCACCAGGGTGTCGATAATGGCTTTGCTGTTTTGCGTATCCACTACGGAAGCCCCGGGCTCGCCGTGAATGCCCAGGCCCAGCTCAACATGGCCTTGCTTAATGCGCCCCTCTTCATCGTCGCTGCCCGGCAGGTTGCACGTTTGCATCGCCACGCCCAGGCTCCAGAGGTTATCGCAGGCCTGTTGCGCAATATCCCGCACCTCGCTCAGCGATTTCCCGTGTTCCGCCGCATAGCCCGCAATCTTGTGCACCAGTGCCGTGCCGGCAATACCGCGCGGCTGCTTGTTATCCGGCAGCGCGATATCGTCTTCCACAATCACCATCTCTACCTTCAGGCCGTAGCGCTTGGCCTTTTCGGCCGCCAGGCCAAAGTTCAGGCGGTCGCCGGTGTAGTTTTTGACGATCAGCAGACAGCCGCGATCGCCCGTGACCGCCACAATGGCATTCAGCACCGCATCCACGCTCGGCGAGGCAAACAGATCGCCGCACACTGCCGCCGTCAGCATCCCTTTGCCGACAAACCCGGCGTGCGCGGGTTCGTGGCCTGAGCCGCCGCCCGAGATCACCGCCACGCGGCTTTTGTCCCAGTCGCCGCGTGCGACGATCCTGATGGCCGGATCGATATCAAGCTTGACGAGATTGGCATGTGGCGCAGAGAGCAGTATGCCTTCAATGGCATCGTTGACCAGCTGTTTGCGATCGTTAAAGAAGAATCTGGACATAGTTTCCCACTATTTTGTGAACCGTATGCAAAAGCATAGCCCGCGTTGGATAATGCGCCGCAAAGTCAGGAATTTACTCAACCAAATTGCTATCAGGTTGCCTATACTCCACCCAGGACTAAGAGAGGAAGCGCATCATGAGTACACCATTGTTAATTGCCCGTACGCCGGACACAGAACTGTTTTTACTACCCGCTATGGCTAACCGTCACGGACTGATTACTGGCGCAACGGGGACGGGTAAAACCGTTACGCTGCAAAAACTGGCAGAGTCATTGTCGGAAATCGGCGTGCCGGTGTTTATGGCTGATGTGAAAGGCGATCTGACCGGTATCGCGCAGGCAGGAACGGCGTCGGAAAAACTGCTCACAAGGCTTAAAAATATCGGCGTCAATGACTGGCAACCGCATGCCAATCCGGTGGTGGTGTGGGATATCTTTGGCGAGAAAGGCCATCCGGTGCGGGCGACGGTCTCGGATCTGGGGCCGCTGTTGCTGGCGCGGCTGTTGAATCTCAACGATGTGCAATCTGGCGTGCTGAATATCATTTTCCGCATTGCTGACGATCAGGGGCTGTTACTGCTCGACTTTAAAGATCTACGGGCAATTACCCAGTACATCGGCGATAACGCCAAATCTTTCCAGAATCAGTACGGTAATATCAGTAGCGCATCGGTTGGTGCCATCCAGCGCGGGCTGTTGTCGCTGGAACAGCAAGGCGCAGCACACTTCTTTGGTGAGCCGATGCTGGATATCAAAGACTGGATGCGCACCGATGCCAACGGTAAAGGCGTTATTAATATCCTCAGCGCCGAGAAGCTTTATCAGATGCCGAAACTGTACGCCGCCAGCCTGCTGTGGATGATTTCAGAGTTGTATGAACAATTGCCGGAAGCGGGCGATCTGGAGAAGCCAAAACTGGTGTTTTTCTTCGACGAAGCACATCTGCTGTTTAACGATGCACCGCAGGTACTGCTGGATAAGATTGAGCAGGTGATAAGGCTTATTCGCTCAAAAGGCGTGGGCGTCTGGTTCGTTTCGCAAAACCCGTCTGATATTCCAGATAATGTGCTCGGCCAGCTCGGTAATCGCGTTCAGCACGCTTTGCGGGCTTTTACGCCAAAAGATCAGAAAGCAGTGAAGGCAGCGGCGCAAACCATGCGGGCTAATCCGGCGTTTGATATCGAAAAGGCAATCCAGGAACTGGGGACGGGCGAAGCGTTGATCTCGTTTCTCGATGCAAAAGGAAGTCCTTCTGTGGTGGAACGGGCGATGGTGATTGCGCCTTGTTCGCGGATGGGACCGGTGACGGAAGATGAGCGCAATGGCTTGATTAATCACTCTCCGGTGTATGGCAAGTACGAGGATGACGTGGACCGGGAATCCGCCTATGAGATGTTGCAAAAAGGGGTCCAGGCGACAACGGAATCGCAGGATGCGCCTGCCGCTAAAGGGCAATCAGTCGCCGTGGATGACGGCATTCTCGGTGGGCTCAAAGATATTCTGTTCGGCAGCACCGGGCCGCGCGGCGGCAAGCGCGACGGCGTAGTGCAGACCATGGCGAAAAGCGCAGCGCGACAGGTCACCAATCAAATCGTGCGCGGCATGCTGGGGAGTTTGTTAGGCGGCCGTCGCCGCTAGACGCGGAATCCAGGGGAGTCCCAGCGCCGATCCCTGTACGCCATGTTCATTCAGATAGCGATCCAGCTCGACCATTCCCGTCCATCGATTTTCGCACCACAGCGGAGCAAGCAGCGTCGGGCGACGGGCGCTGGCGGAAATGCGGTGGTAGATCACTTCCGGTGGCGTATGGCGAATCATTTCTCCGGCAGTGAGCGTGTAATCCTCCAGTTCAATACCGTTCAAACGCCCCGCTTCCCAGGCTTTCGCCATAATGCTGCCTTTCACAATATGCAGCGGATGCAGCTTTATGCCGTCCACGCCGGTTTCAACCACTCGCTCCAGCGTTTGCAAACATTCAGCCTGCCCTTCGCCAGGCAGGCCGACAATTAAGTGGGAACACACCTTCAGCCCGCGCTGACGTGCCAGCTGGGTTGTACGCTGATAACAGGCAAAATCATGGCCGCGGTTGATGCGATGCAGTGTTTTGTCGTGGGCGGTTTGTAGCCCCAGCTCCAGCCACACTTCGTAACCCTGGTCCTTATATTCGCAAAGCAGATCCAGCACCGCATCCGGCACGCAGTCCGGGCGGGTACCCACACACAAACCGACAATATTGGCCTGGCTCACCGCCTGCTGATACATAGAACGCAGCACCTGAACTTCCGCAAAGGTGCTGGTATACGCCTGAAAGTAGGCCAGATAGCGTTTAGCGCGGTTAACTAAATTCGCCTGGTGCGCCAGTTGCTCGGCAATGGAACGATGCTGCTGCGCTTCATCGGCAAACGAGGCAACATTACAGAATGTGCAGCCACCACGCCCGATGGTACCGTCACGGTTAGGGCAGCTAAAACCGCCGTGCAGCGTCAGCTTATGCACCTTTTGCCCATAACGACGGGTGAGATCACCACCAAACATATTGACTAATTTCTGTAACTGCATAATCTGATAGACCGCGCCTTGAAAAGAGGCCAAAGCCTGCCATTTTTAGCTCAATTCGGCGATGACCTGGATCAATCGTCCCGGCCTGCTTTTATCAACTGCATAATCAATCAAAATTACCGAAATTTCATGCATAATCACATAAATCACTTTTGCTTATCTTGTGTCAGATTTTTTTATCTCCTGATGGATTTTAGGCAAAAACAGTAGCATGAAACGTCATTACCAATTAAGGCAGTATAAAATGCTGGTTTTGTCGTCAGTTCAAGGCAGGATAAGGGTTAACACGCCTTTATGACAGTCAGGAATTGACTGTTTCTCTAACGACTTCCCTTTTAGCCTTAAAGATAAAATCTATTTTAATTTCAGTCAGTTAATAAAGAATTTTGCGCTAAAGCACATTTCTGTACCAATAAGCTTGCTATTTGACCTGTATCAGCTTTCCCGATAAGTTGGAAATCCGCTGGAAGCTTTCTGGATGAGCAGCCTGCTCATCATATTTATGCAGTAATTGAGATCCCCTCTTCACCGTATTAACCGATGCGAAAAGGACAACAAGGGGGCGAATGCGAGGCGCGCGTATGACACGCAAACCCCGTCGCCACGCTCTTTCTGTGCCCGTGCGCAGCGGTTCGGAAGTGGGGTTCCCGCAGAGCCTGGGGGAGGTTCACGATATGTTGTACGATAAATCCCTTGAGAGGGATAACTGTGGTTTCGGCCTGATCGCCCACATAGAAGGCGAACCTAGCCACAAGGTAGTGCGTACTGCAATACACGCACTGGCCCGCATGCAGCACCGTGGCGCGATTCTCGCCGATGGTAAAACCGGTGACGGTTGCGGCTTGCTGTTACAAAAACCGGATCGCTTTTTTCGCATCGTTGCGCAGGAGCGCGGCTGGCGTTTAGCGAAAAACTACGCCGTCGGGATGCTATTCCTGAATAAAGATCCTGAACTCGCCGCTGCCGCACGCCGCATCGTTGAAGAAGAGCTGCAACGCGAAACCTTGTCGATTGTGGGCTGGCGTGATGTCCCCACTAACGAAGGCGTGCTGGGTGAAATCGCCCTCTCCTCTCTGCCACGCATTGAGCAAATTTTTGTGAACGCCCCGGCAGGCTGGCGTCCACGCGATATAGAGCGCCGTCTGTTTATCGCCCGCCGCCGCATTGAAAAGCGTCTCGAAGCCGACAAAGACTTCTACGTCTGTAGCCTGTCGAATCTGGTGAACATCTATAAAGGTCTGTGTATGCCGGCGGATCTGCCGCGCTTTTATCTGGATCTTGCGGACCTGCGTCTGGAATCGGCCATTTGCCTGTTCCACCAGCGCTTCTCCACTAACACCGTACCGCGCTGGCCGCTGGCGCAACCGTTCCGCTATCTGGCGCATAACGGTGAAATCAACACCATCACCGGTAACCGCCAATGGGCGCGTGCGCGTACCTATAAATTCCAGACGCCGCTTATCCCTGATCTGCACGACGCCGCACCGTTCGTCAACGAAACCGGCTCTGACTCCAGTTCCATGGATAACATGCTGGAACTGCTGCTGGCAGGCGGGATGGATATCATCCGCGCCATGCGTCTATTAGTACCCCCCGCCTGGCAGAACAACCCGGATATGGACCCGGAACTGCGTGCCTTCTTTGACTTTAACTCCATGCATATGGAGCCGTGGGATGGCCCGGCGGGCATCGTGATGTCCGACGGTCGTTTTGCCGCCTGTAACCTCGACCGTAACGGTCTGCGTCCGGCGCGCTACGTCATCACCAAAGATAAGCTCATCACCTGCGCCTCTGAAGTCGGTATCTGGGATTACCAGCCTGACGAAGTGGTCGAAAAAGGCCGCGTCGGGCCAGGCGAACTGATGGTTATCGACACCCGCAGTGGGCGTATTCTGCACTCGGCAGAAACCGATGACGATCTGAAAAGCCGCCATCCATATAAAGAGTGGATGGAGAAAAACGTCCGCCGACTGGTACCGTTTGAAGATCTGCCCGATGAAGAAGTGGGTAGCCGCGAACTGGACGACGACACGCTTGCCAGCTACCAGAAACAGTTTAACTACAGCGCGGAAGAGCTGGACTCCGTAATTCGCGTACTGGGCGAAAACGGTCAGGAAGCGGTCGGTTCGATGGGCGATGATACCCCATTCGCCGTGCTTTCCAGTCAGCCGCGCATTATTTACGACTACTTCCGCCAGCAGTTTGCCCAGGTGACTAACCCGCCAATCGACCCGCTGCGTGAAGCGCATGTTATGTCGCTCGCCACCAGTATCGGTCGTGAAATGAACGTCTTTTGCGAAGCAGAGGGCCAGGCGCACCGTTTAAGCTTTAAATCGCCGATTCTGCTCTACTCCGATTTCAAACAGCTCACGACGATGAAAGAGGAGCACTACCGCGCAGATACGCTGGATATCACCTTTGACGTCACTAAAACCACGCTCGAAGCGACAGTCAAAGAGCTGTGCGACAAAGCCGAAAAAATGGTACGTAGCGGCACCGTGCTGCTGGTGCTCTCCGACCGGAATATCGCTAAAGATCGCCTGCCGGTTCCAGCCCCGATGGCGGTTGGCGCGATCCAGACCCGTCTGGTCGATCAAAGCCTGCGTTGCGATGCCAACATCATCGTCGAAACCGCCAGCGCCCGCGATCCGCACCACTTCGCCGTGTTGCTGGGCTTCGGCGCGACGGCTATTTATCCATACCTTGCCTATGAAACGCTGGGCCGCCTGGTAGACACCCATGCGATTGCCAAAGATTATCGTACCGTGATGCTCAACTACCGTAACGGCATCAACAAAGGCTTGTACAAAATCATGTCCAAAATGGGCATCTCCACCATCGCCTCTTACCGCTGCTCGAAACTGTTTGAAGCGGTCGGTCTACACGATGATGTAGTGGGCCTGTGCTTCCAGGGGGCGGTCAGCCGCATTGGTGGGGCAAGCTTTGAAGACTTCCAGCAGGATCTGCTGAATCTGTCGAAACGTGCCTGGCTGGCGCGTAAGCCCATCAGCCAGGGCGGCCTGCTGAAATACGTCCACGGCGGCGAATACCACGCCTACAACCCGGACGTGGTGCGCACGCTGCAACAAGCGGTACAAAGCGGCGAGTACAGCGACTATCAGGAATACGCGAAGCTGGTTAATGAGCGTCCGGCAACCACGCTGCGCGATCTGCTGGCAATTACGCCGGGTGAAAACGCGGTCAACATTGCTGATGTTGAACCGGCAAGCGAACTGTTTAAACGCTTTGATACCGCCGCGATGTCTATCGGCGCGTTAAGCCCGGAAGCCCACGAGGCGCTGGCGGAAGCGATGAACAGCATCGGCGGTAATTCGAACTCCGGTGAAGGCGGCGAAGACCCGGCGCGCTACGGCACCAACAAAGTGTCGCGCATCAAGCAGGTGGCTTCCGGTCGCTTTGGGGTTACTCCGGCGTATCTGGTCAATGCCGACGTCATTCAGATTAAAGTCGCCCAGGGCGCGAAGCCAGGCGAAGGCGGTCAGTTGCCGGGTGATAAAGTCACGCCTTACATCGCCAAACTGCGCTATTCGGTGCCCGGAGTGACGCTGATCTCCCCGCCGCCGCACCACGATATCTACTCTATCGAGGACTTAGCGCAGCTCATTTTCGACCTCAAGCAGGTTAACCCGAAAGCGATGATCTCCGTGAAGCTGGTTTCCGAACCGGGAGTAGGCACCATCGCGACTGGCGTGGCAAAAGCTTATGCGGACTTGATCACCATCGCAGGCTATGACGGCGGCACCGGCGCAAGTCCGCTTTCATCGGTGAAATACGCAGGCTGTCCGTGGGAGCTGGGGCTTGTTGAAACCCAGCAGGCGCTGGTTGCTAACGGCTTGCGTCACAAGATCCGTTTGCAGGTCGATGGCGGCCTGAAAACGGGTGTCGATATCATCAAGGCGGCGATTCTCGGCGCAGAAAGCTTCGGCTTCGGCACTGGCCCGATGGTGGCGCTCGGCTGTAAATATCTACGTATTTGCCATCTGAACAACTGCGCAACGGGTGTAGCAACTCAGGATGACAAACTGCGTAAGAACCACTATCACGGCCTGCCATTCAAGGTGACGAATTACTTTGAGTTTATCGCCCGTGAAACCCGCGAGCTGATGGCACAGCTTGGCGTAACACGTCTGGTGGATCTGATTGGTCGCACCGACCTGCTGAAAGAGCTGGACGGTTTCACCGCCAAACAGCAGAAGCTGGCGCTGTCGAAGCTGCTGGAGACTGCCGAACCGCATCCAGGTAAGGCACTCTACTGCACCGAAAACAACCCGCCGTTTGATAACGGCCTGCTGAACGCGCAGTTGCTGCAACAGGCGAAACCGTTTGTCGATGAGCGCCAGAGCAAAACCTTCTGGTTCGATATTCGCAACACCGACCGTTCTGTCGGCGCGTCGCTTTCAGGCTATATCGCCCAGACGCACGGCGATCAGGGGCTGGCAGCCGATCCTATCAAAGCGTACTTCAACGGCACCGCAGGCCAGAGCTTCGGCGTGTGGAACGCGGGCGGCGTGGAACTGTACCTGACCGGTGATGCCAACGACTATGTCGGTAAAGGCATGGCGGGCGGCTTAATCGCCATTCGTCCTCCGGTTGGTTCCGCCTTCCGCAGCCATGAAGCAAGCATTATCGGCAACACCTGCCTGTATGGCGCGACCGGTGGTCGTCTGTATGCCGCAGGCCGCGCGGGTGAACGTTTCGGCGTGCGTAACTCCGGTGCTATCACCGTGGTAGAAGGCATTGGCGACAACGGTTGTGAATATATGACGGGTGGTATCGTCTGCATTCTGGGTAAAACCGGCGTTAACTTCGGTGCGGGCATGACCGGCGGTTTCGCTTACGTTCTCGATGAAAGCGGCGATTTCCGCAAACGCGTTAACCCGGAACTGGTCGAGGTCTTAAGCGTTGACGCTCTGGCGATCCATGAAGAGCATCTGCGTGGTCTTATCACCGAGCATGTGCAGCATACCGGCTCTCAGCGCGGTGAAGAGATTCTGGCGAACTGGTCAACCTTCGCCACTAAATTTGCGCTGGTTAAACCGAAGTCCAGTGATGTAAAAGCACTGCTGGGTCACCGTAGTCGTAGCGCAGCTGAGTTGCGCGTGCAGGCGCAGTAAGGGGTAGCAACAATGAGTCAGAATGTTTATCAATTTATCGACCTGCAGCGCGTTGATCCGCCAAAGAAACCGCTGAAGATCCGCAAAATTGAGTTTGTTGAAATTTACGAGCCGTTTTCCGAAGGCCAGGCCAAAGCGCAGGCTGACCGCTGCCTGTCGTGCGGCAACCCATACTGCGAGTGGAAATGCCCGGTACACAACTACATCCCGAACTGGCTGAAGCTCGCCAACGAGGGGCGTATTTTTGAAGCGGCGGAACTGTCGCACCAGACCAACACCCTGCCGGAAGTTTGCGGACGAGTCTGCCCGCAAGACCGTCTGTGCGAAGGTTCCTGCACTCTGAACGATGAGTTTGGCGCGGTGACCATCGGCAACATTGAGCGCTATATCAACGATAAAGCGTTCGAGATGGGCTGGCGTCCGGATATGTCTGGTGTGAAACAGACCGGTAAAAAAGTGGCGATTATCGGCGCAGGCCCGGCAGGTCTGGCGTGTGCGGATGTCCTGACGCGTAACGGCGTAAAAGCCGTTGTCTTCGACCGTCATCCAGAAATTGGCGGGCTGCTGACCTTCGGTATTCCGGCCTTCAAGCTGGAAAAAGAGGTAATGACGCGTCGCCGTGAAATCTTCACCGGCATGGGTATTGAATTCAAACTCAATACCGAAGTGGGCCGCGACGTACAGCTGGACGATCTGCTGAGTGATTACGATGCCGTGTTCCTTGGCGTCGGGACTTATCAGTCAATGCGCGGCGGGCTGGAAAACGAAGACGCCGATGGCGTGTACGCAGCGCTGCCGTTCCTCATCGCCAACACCAAACAGTTAATGGGCTTTGGTGAAACCCGCGACGAACCGTTCGTCAGCATGGAAGGCAAACGCGTGGTGGTCCTTGGCGGTGGCGACACTGCGATGGACTGCGTGCGTACGTCCGTGCGCCAGGGAGCGAAGCACGTTACCTGTGCCTATCGTCGTGATGAAGAGAACATGCCGGGTTCCCGCCGCGAAGTGAAAAACGCGCGGGAAGAAGGCGTAGAGTTCAAATTCAACGTCCAGCCGCTGGGTATTGAAGTGAACGGTAACGGCAAAGTCAGCGGCGTAAAAATGGTGCGTACCGAAATGGGCGAACCGGACGCCAAAGGCCGTCGCCGCGCGGAGATCGTTGCAGGTTCCGAACATATCGTTCCGGCAGATGCGGTGATCATGGCGTTTGGTTTCCGTCCACACAACATGGAATGGCTGGCAAAACACAGCGTCGAGCTGGATTCACAAGGCCGCATCATCGCCCCGGAAGGCAGCGACAACGCCTTCCAGACCAGCAACCCGAAAATCTTTGCTGGCGGCGATATCGTCCGTGGTTCCGATCTGGTGGTGACCGCTATTGCCGAAGGTCGTAAGGCGGCAGACGGTATTATGAACTGGCTGGAAGTTTAAAAAAAACAGGCCCGATTGGGCCTGTTTTTTTATTTCACGACGCGTAGCGCCGGACGACCGCCGCGCGGAGGCGGATCGTCATCAGGGTCATTGTCGTCGTGATGATCGGGTTTATCGCCATCGATAAGTGACATCACCGTGTCGCTTTCGCGCTCATCGGATGCGTTGTCATCATTCAGGCTGGCAACATCTTCATCGTAGGCAGCTTCAGGCTCAAACATCGTGCCTGCGCCATTTTCACGGGCGTAGATAGCCAGCACGGCAGCCAGCGGCACAGAAACCTGACGCGGAATGCCACCAAAGCGCGCGTTAAAGCGCACCTCATCATTCGCCAGTTCCAGATTGCCGACAGCACGCGGCGCAATGTTGAGTACGATTTGCCCGTCACGCGCATATTCCATAGGAACCTGCACGCCAGGGAGCGTCACATCCACCACCAGGTGCGGCGTGAGCTGGTTATCCAGCAACCACTCATAGAATGCACGCAGCAGATAGGGACGACGTGGTGTTAGCTGTGACAAATCCATACAGATTAACTCCGGCCCAGACGCATTTCACGTTCTGCTTCAGTTAAAGAAGCAAGGAAAGAGTCACGCTCAAAGACGCGGGTCATATAGCCTTTCAGCTCTTTCGCACCCGGGCCGCTGAACTCGATGCCCAGTTGCGGCAGACGCCACAGCAGCGGAGCAAGATAGCAATCGACCAGGCTGAACTCATCGCTCAGGAAGTACGGCTTCTGACCGAAGACCGGCGCAATCGCCAGCAGTTCTTCGCGCAGTTGCTTACGTGCGGCATCTGCTTCAGAAGCTGAACCGTTGATGATGGTGTTCATCAGCGTGTACCAGTCTTTTTCGATGCGATGCATGTACAGACGGCTTTCACCGCGAGCTACCGGGTAAACAGGCATCAGTGGCGGATGCGGGAAACGCTCATCCAGATATTCCATAATGATGCGAGATTCCCACAGGGTCAGCTCACGATCCACCAGGGTCGGAACGCTCTGATTCGGGTTGAGGTCAATCAGATCCTGAGGCGGATTGTCCTTTTCCACGTGTTCGATCTCGAAACTTACACCTTTCTCAGCCAGCACAATGCGGACCTGATGGCTATAGATGTCAGTAGGACCGGAAAACAGCGTCATTACCGAACGTTTGTTGGCAGCGACAGCCATGAAAACCTCCAGGTATAGTCAGAATTTTTACTGCTACCAGCCACCAGGTGGCCAGTCAGAAGTTGTGTTACCCAATAAGGAACGACTCTCTTTGTTCGAAAATCAAACAAAAAATGAGCAATACCCGACATTTGGGCAGAAAATTGGATGATAGTTTACCAGATTTTGCGACCATTGTGGTGAGTCGATGCCGGAAATGGGGAAAAAGAGATGCGCTTTAGTCTGAAATAGTTGACTTAGTCCCTTATTGGCGATGTGGTTTTTGTTTTACCTGTCTGTCAGGTGGCAGCAAAAAGCAACTTTCCAGTTTTTACGCTGATTCAGATTTTAGCTATAAAAAAACCCGCCGAAGCGGGTTTTTTCGAAAATTGTTTTCTGCCGGAGCAGAAGCCAATTAACGTTTGGAGAACTGCGGACGACGACGTGCTTTACGCAGACCGACTTTCTTACGTTCAACCTGACGAGCGTCACGAGTAACGAAGCCAGCTTTACGCAGTTCAGAACGCAGGGACTCGTCGTATTCCATCAGAGCGCGGGTGATACCGTGACGGATCGCACCAGCCTGACCAGAGATACCACCACCTTTAACGGTGATGTACAGGTCCAGTTTCTCAACCATGTCGACCAGTTCCAGCGGCTGACGAACTACCATGCGGGCAGTTTCACGACCGAAGTACTGTTCCAGAGAACGTTGGTTGATTACGATTTTACCGTTGCCCGGTTTGATGAAAACGCGAGCTGCGGAACTTTTGCGGCGACCAGTGCCGTAGTATTGATTTTCAGCCATTGCCTATAATCCCGATTAGATGTCAAGAACTTGCGGTTGCTGTGCCGCGTGGTTGTGCTCGTTACCCGCGTAAACTTTCAGTTTACGGAACATAGCACGACCCAGCGGGCCTTTTGGCAACATGCCTTTAACCGCGATTTCAATCACACGCTCAGGACGGCGAGCAATCATCTCTTCAAAGGTCGCTTGTTTGATACCACCGATGTGGCCGGTGTGGTGATAGTACACTTTGTCAGTACGCTTGTTGCCGGTTACAGCAACTTTGTCAGCGTTCAGAACGATGATGTAATCACCGGTATCTACGTGCGGAGTGTATTCCGCTTTGTGCTTACCGCGCAGGCGACGAGCCAGTTCAGTAGCCAGACGGCCCAGAGTTTTACCGGTCGCGTCAACAACATACCAGTCGCGTTTTACGGTTTCTGGTTTAGCTGTAAAAGTTTTCATTAAAAGCTTACCCAATAAATAGTTACACGTTGGTGAACACCCAAACGTCTTCAATTGTTGAGGTTCACACGACAAAGTCCGGCAAACCTACCCCTTCGAATAGCCTATGCCAGCACACAAAAAGTTTTGGGAAAAAAACTTTCTTGTAACGTGGGGTCGCAGGATTATAGAGAAGTCGGGGTCAAAGATCGACCCCTTTTTGTGATTTGTGGCAGGTTTTAACCTGCTAAATGCTCGCGCTTCAGATACTCTTCGCTTTGCATCTCTTGCAGACGTGACAGGCAACGCTGGAACTCAAATTTCAGCCGCTCGCCCTGATAAATTGCATACAGCGGCACTTCTGCACTCACCACTAATTTGACATGGCGCTCGTAAAACTCATCCACCAGCGCAATAAAGCGCCGCGCTTCGCTCTCCATCAACCGCGTCATAACTGGTACATCAAACAACATGACCGTATGAAAGAGACGTGAGAGCGCAATATAGTCATGCTGACTGCGGGCGTCGACGCACAGCGTAGTAAAAGAGACCGCCAGCGTCTGGTTCTCGACGCCCATTGTCGCCAATGGCCGATGGTTGATTTCTAACGTCGGTGAATTTTCTCGTTTCGCCCCCGCCAGCGCCAACCATAGTTTATCCATCTGCGCCCGGGTTTCATCGTTGAGTGGCGAAAGCCACAGATGCGCCTGAGTGAGTGTACGCAGTCGATAATCAACACCAGCGTCCACGTTCATTACATCACAATGCTGTTTAATGGCATCGATTGCAGGCAGAAAACGCGCACGTTGCAGGCCATTTCGATAAAGTTCGTCCGGCGGAATATTTGACGTCGCTACCAGGGTAATACCGCGGGTGAACAGGGCTTTCATCAGACCGCCAAGTAGCATGGCGTCGGTAATATCAGAAACAAAAAATTCGTCAAAACAGAGCACGTCAGTTTCGGCTTTAAAGCGATCGGCAATAATTTCCAGCGGATCGGTCTGCCCCTGTAAGGCAGTTAGCTCTTCGTGCACCCGCAGCATAAAACGGTGAAAGTGCAGGCGCTGTTTCCGCTCTCCCGGCAGGCTTTGATAGAAAAGGTCCATCAGCCAGGTTTTCCCGCGTCCTACACCGCCCCACATATATAAGCCACGCACTGGCGTATGCTTTGTGTCTTCGCGTTTACCCCACAGCTTACCGACCCGCGCCATTAGCCCACTCGTCCTGGGGGCTGGTGGCCTGCTATTGATGAGTTCTTGATAAATAATTTCCAGGCGGCTGACGGCCTCTTTTTGAACGTCGTCGGGTTGATGGCTGCCTTCATTGAGCGCCTTCAGGTATTGCGATGTTGGGGTAATGCTTTGCATGATCTTATTGTTATTCCTTGAATAATCGGTGCGCCGTTGTTCACGGTTGACGAAAAAAAGGCCGTTCTACACTACGCGATATGCAGTCGGGATTCCACTTCTGTGGAATTAACGGTTATAGTGGCATAATCAGCCGCAGGCATGGAGCCTGAAGCCAACACCCTACGGAAACAAAAGACAACGGGAGATGTTCATGACCTGGGAATATGCGCTAATTGGGTTAGTCGTCGGCATCATTATTGGTGCTGTGGCCATGCGTTTTGGTAATCGTAAACTACGCCAGCAACAGGCGTTGCAGTACGAACTGGAAAAGAATAAAGCTGAACTGGACGAGTATCGCGAAGAGCTGGTTAGCCACTTTGCCCGCAGCGCGGAATTACTGGATACCATGGCGCACGACTATCGCCAGCTGTATCAGCACATGGCAAAAAGCTCCAGCAGCCTGCTGCCGGAACTGTCTGCTGAAGCAAACCCGTTCCGTAATCGTCTGGCAGAGTCTGAAGCCAGCAACGATCAGGCACCGGTGCAGATGCCTCGCGACTATTCTGAAGGCGCATCCGGCCTGCTGCGTACTGGCGCGAAGCGCGACTAATTTATTTTTCGGGCGCAGCCATTGCGCCCTCCTCTTCTCTCCCTCCCCGACTATCATTTAATCTGGTGTCTCATTGTTAGCCGTCTGAAAATTCAATAACATCAAACTGTTTTGAATCTCTTTTCTTATCATTCAGGTACGAGAGCAGGAATAATGAAAAAACAAACCCAGCTGTTGAGTGCATTAGCGTTAAGTGTCGGGTTAACTCTCTCGGCGTCATTTCAGGCCGTCGCGTCGATTCCAGGCCAGGTTGCCGATCAGGCCCCTCTCCCCAGTCTGGCTCCAATGCTGGAAAAAGTGCTTCCGGCAGTGGTGAGCGTACGGGTGGAAGGAACGGCCAGTCAGGGACAGAAAATCCCGGAAGAATTCAAAAAGTTTTTTGGTGATGATTTACCGGATCAACCTGCACAACCCTTCGAAGGTTTAGGCTCCGGTGTCATCATCAACGCCAGTAAAGGCTATGTGCTGACCAACAACCATGTGATTAATCAGGCACAGAAAATCAGTATTCAGCTCAATGATGGGCGCGAGTTTGATGCAAAACTGATTGGTAGCGATGACCAGAGCGATATCGCCCTGTTACAAATTCAAAACCCGAGCAAATTAACGCAAATCGCTATTGCCGACTCCGATAAATTGCGCGTCGGTGATTTTGCCGTAGCGGTCGGTAACCCATTTGGCCTTGGGCAAACCGCCACCTCTGGCATTGTTTCCGCATTAGGCCGCAGCGGGTTGAATCTTGAAGGTCTGGAAAACTTTATCCAGACAGATGCTTCCATTAACCGCGGTAACTCCGGCGGTGCACTATTAAACCTTAACGGTGAGTTAATTGGCATCAACACTGCAATCCTTGCGCCTGGCGGCGGGAGCGTCGGGATTGGATTTGCCATCCCCAGTAATATGGCGCGAACACTGGCGCAGCAGCTTATCGACTTTGGTGAAATCAAACGCGGTTTGTTAGGCATCAAAGGCACCGAGATGAGTGCCGATATCGCCAAAGCCTTCAACCTTGACGTGCAGCGTGGCGCGTTTGTCAGCGAAGTGTTGCCAGGTTCTGGCTCGGCAAAAGCGGGCGTCAAAGCGGGCGATATTATTACCAGCCTCAACGGCAAACCGCTGAATAGCTTTGCTGAGTTGCGCTCTCGTATCGCGACCACCGAGCCGGGCACGAAAGTGAAGCTTGGCCTGCTGCGTAACGGCAAACCACTGGAAGTAGAAGTGACGCTCGATACCAGCACCTCTTCGTCGGCCAGCGCTGAAATGATCACGCCAGCGCTGGAAGGTGCAACGTTGAGCGATGGTCAGCTAAAAGATGGCGGCAAAGGTATTAAAATCGATGAAGTTGTCAAAGGAAGCCCAGCTGCTCAGGCTGGCTTGCAAAAAGACGATGTGATCATTGGCGTCAACCGCGATCGGGTGAACTCGATTGCTGAAATGCGTAAAGTGCTGGCGGCAAAACCGGCCATCATCGCCCTGCAAATTGTACGCGGCAATGAAAGCATCTATCTGCTGATGCGTTAATGTCGTAAACCGGGCATCAGGCTTACGTGTGATGTCCGGTTAACTCGTGGTATGCTGCTGCCGTTCCCTTTTTTAATGACGCCTCCATCATGTTTGTGAAGCTCTTACGTTCCGTTGCGATTGGATTAATTGTCGGCGCTATTCTGCTGGTTGCCATGCCTTCGCTGCGCAGCCTTAACCCGCTTTCCACTCCGCAATTTGACAGTACCGATGAGACGCCTGCCAGCTATAATCTGGCGGTTCGCCGCGCCGCGCCAGCGGTGGTTAACGTTTACAACCGTGGTTTGAACACCAACTCTCACAACCAGCTTGAGATCCGCACCCTGGGATCCGGTGTAATCATGGATCAACGCGGTTATATCATCACCAATAAACACGTCATCAACGACGCCGATCAGATCATCGTCGCCTTACAGGATGGACGTGTATTTGAAGCATTGCTGGTGGGATCTGACTCTCTAACCGATCTGGCGGTACTTAAAATTAATGCCACTGGCGGTTTACCTACCATTCCAATTAATGCACGTCGCGTACCGCACATTGGCGACGTAGTACTGGCGATCGGTAACCCGTACAACCTCGGGCAGACCATTACCCAGGGGATTATTAGTGCCACGGGTCGAATCGGTCTGAACCCGACCGGGCGGCAAAACTTCCTCCAAACCGATGCTTCCATTAACCACGGTAACTCTGGCGGCGCGCTGGTGAACTCGCTGGGCGAACTGATGGGCATTAATACGCTGTCGTTTGATAAGAGTAACGATGGCGAAACGCCGGAAGGTATCGGCTTTGCGATTCCTTTCCAGTTAGCAACCAAAATTATGGATAAGCTGATCCGCGATGGTCGCGTGATCCGCGGCTACATTGGTATCGGCGGACGTGAGATCGCACCACTGCACGCGCAGGGCGGTGGTATAGATCAACTGCAAGGGATCGTGGTTAATGAAGTGTCACCTGACGGCCCGGCGGCGAATGCGGGTATTCAGGTCAACGATCTGATTATTTCGGTGGATAACAAACCGGCCATCTCTGCTCTGGAGACGATGGATCAGGTGGCGGAAATTCGCCCTGGTTCGGTGATCCCTGTAGTAGTGATGCGTGATGATAAGCAGTTAACGCTGCAGGTCACCATTCAGGAATATCCGGCAACCAATTAAGTCGTGCGCTCAAAACAAAAAACCGGAGTCTGTGCTCCGGTTTTTTATTATCCGCTAATCAATTACTTATTAACGAACTCTTCGCCCAGGGCGATATCTTTCTTCAGCGTATCCAGCATACCTTCCAGCGCGTTCTGTTCAAATGCGCTCAGGGTACCGATAGATTTACGCTCTTCCACGCCGTTTTTACCCAGCAGCAGCGGTTGAGAGAAGAAACGGGCGTACTGACCGTCGCCTTCAACGTAGGCACATTCGACAACGCCTTGTTCGCCCTGCAGTGCACGAACCAGAGACAGACCAAAACGTGCAGCTGCCTGGCCCATAGACAGGGTTGCAGACCCGCCACCGGCCTTCGCTTCAACCACTTCAGTACCCGCGTTCTGGATGCGTTTGGTCAGATCAGCCACTTCCTGCTCGGTAAAACTAACGCCAGGAACCTGTGACAGCAGCGGCAGAATGGTAACACCAGAGTGACCGCCAATAACCGGCACTTCAACTTCGCCTGGCTGTTTGCCTTTCAGTTCCGCAACAAAGGTGTTGGAACGAATGATATCCAGCGTGGTAACGCCGAACAGTTTGTTTTTGTCATAAACACCGGCTTTTTTCAGCACTTCAGCAGCAATTGCAACTGTGGTGTTAACCGGGTTAGTGATAATACCAATGCACGCTTTCGGGCAGGTTTTCGCAACTTGCTGTACCAGGTTTTTCACGATGCCGGCGTTAACGTTAAACAGGTCGGAACGATCCATACCCGGTTTACGCGCTACGCCTGCAGAGATAAGAACGACATCTGCGCCTTCCAGCGCCGGAGTCGCATCTTCACCAGAAAAACCTTTGATTTTCACAGCAGTAGGGATATGGCTCAGATCGACAGCCACACCGGGAGTCACTGGAGCGATATCATACAGAGAGAGTTCTGAACCTGAAGGCAGTTGGGTTTTTAACAGTAGTGCAAGCGCCTGGCCAATACCGCCAGCAGCGCCGAGGACTGCGACTTTCATCCTAAACTCCTTATTATATTGATAAACTAAGATATGTTGCTCCGCTGCCGCGACCTTAATCCACAAAATTGCCGTTTACAATGACCACATCTCAAGAATGTGTAGTCACGCAAGTTTAGCGTTTATGCATTTAATTGCCGTAATCAGGAACCTAACTTACGTAATTAACAGTCGCTTATGCATTAGCGCAACATTCCAACAGGTGGTGACAATATACCCTACCGTTCAGCCAAAACAACATCAATTTGATAACAATTAATTTACTTTTAAGCAGAATTTGCATGCCGTGACGCAGGCATGTTTCTCAATAACGAAATTTGATAAAATCCCGCTCTTTCATAACATTATTTCAGCCTTCTTCAGGGCTGACTGTTTGCATAAAAATTCATCTGTATGCACAATAATGTTGTATCAACCACCATATCGGGTGACTTATGCGAAGCTCGGCTAAGCAAGAAGAACTAGTTAAAGCATTTAAAGCATTACTTAAAGAAGAGAAATTTAGCTCCCAGGGCGAAATCGTCGCCGCGTTGCAGGAGCAAGGCTTTGACAATATTAATCAGTCTAAAGTCTCGCGGATGTTGACCAAGTTTGGTGCTGTACGTACACGCAATGCCAAAATGGAAATGGTTTACTGCCTGCCAGCTGAACTGGGTGTACCAACCACCTCCAGTCCATTGAAGAATCTGGTGCTGGATATCGACTACAACGATGCAGTTGTCGTGATTCATACCAGCCCTGGCGCGGCGCAGTTAATTGCTCGCCTGCTGGACTCACTGGGCAAAGCAGAAGGTATTCTGGGCACCATCGCTGGCGATGACACCATCTTTACCACCCCTGCTAACGGTTTCACAGTCAAAGACCTGTACGAAGCGATTTTAGAGCTGTTCGACCAGGAGCTTTAATCCCCTCTCCCCGTAGCGCCGCTGCGGGGATCGTTCTGCTTCCGCTGCGTTTACCCCTCTTTTCTACTGCCCTTCACTTTGACAAATAGTGCTTTTTACCACCCATTAACATTCATCTGGTGAATGTTAAATCAAAAAATCGCACAAAAAATCAAAAGCGGATATCCATATGATTTAATTAGATATGGCCGCCAGAAGTGGACAAAAAACACCCAACATTATGCAATTTGGTTATAAAAAACAGACTGGTTAACACGTAATAACAAAGGAAACCATTAGTCTGGTATTAATTTTTGCCGTTATTAGTGTATACTTGATTTTGTGATGAGGGTCACGAAACAAGACCCCACTAAAAAATTCGACGAGGTAAGAATCATGAAAATCAAATCTACTGTAGCGGCGCTGAGCGTCCTGTCTGTCCTGTCATTCGGTGCTTTCGCAGCTGACTCTATCAATGCTGACCAGGCGCAATCCCGCCAGGCCATCGGTACGGTTTCTGTCGGCGCGGTCGGTACATCGCCAATGGACATGCATGAGATGCTGAACAAAAAAGCGGAAGAACAGGGCGCGTCATCCTATCGCATCATCGAAGCGCGTTCTGGTGACCAGTGGCACGCCACCGCTGAGCTGTACAAATAAGTTTTAGTAATAGCTGAAAACGTAAATCTCCACTCAACGGCACCAGGCATAAAAATAGCGGTTCAACCCTTCTCGCCGTTGAGTAAAAAACCCTATTCAGGAGTAAAGACTATGAAAACCAAATTGATCATCGCAACCCTCGGTCTGGCATCTGTTCTCTCTTTCGGCGCAAGCGCAGCCGTACAGCAGGTGAATGCCGATCAGGCACAAAATCTGCAGCCTATGGGCAGCATCTCCGTGACGTCTGTCACCGGCTCTCCGATGGATATCCGTCACGAACTGGCTGCCAAAGCTGAAAAAGCAGGCGCCAGCAGCTATCGCGTCACCGAACTGAATCAGGGTGACCACTGGCATGCAACGGCAGAACTGTATAAATAAACCCTCGTCGTATCTCATCATACGACTTGCCCCTGGCCTCATGGTCAGGGGCTTTTTTTTCATTCAGTGCCGCGCGTTAAAACGCAGCTGCCCTTCCAGCTCTTCTTCCGCTTCATCGAACAGCAATATTAGCGCGCCAAAACGTCTTCGAAGCTTATCGGGCAAATGGATGAACTCAATTTCCAGCGGGAGCGGCAACAGACTGCCGGTGACCACGTCCCACAGCGTATCCAGATTCGTCACGCTTTCCCGTTCAAGATCAAATGCCCGGATAAATTCACGGTAGAAGTCTTCCTGACTGTCGATCTCGTCAAAATCAAACGTATAGGTTTTCATTGCCAGCCACCCAGTCCAGGCGAGCGGCAGATGCCGCCCTGTCTATTATAATCCCCCAATATGCAGGGTTTTAACTTCCAGATACTCTTCCAGCCCCAGCACGGAGCCCTCTCGTCCAAGACCTGACTCTTTTACGCCGCCAAAGGGCCCCAGCTCCGTAGAGACGGCGCATTCGTTAATGCCGATCATCCCACTCTCGATTGCCTGTGAAACACGGAAGACCCGGGAGAGATTCTGGGTGTAGAAGTAAGCCGCCAGCCCATAGGGCGTGTTGTTGGCGCGCTGGATAACTTCATCTTCCGAGGTGAAACGGAAGCACGCCGCAACCGGCCCAAACGTCTCTTCTTCTGCCAGCTTCATGCCTTCATGGCAGTCGCCCAGTACGGTTGGCATCCAGAAATTCCCGCCAAGCGGATGGGGCTTACCCCCAGCCAGTACGGTTGCGCCCCGGGCAACGGCATCGTCGACATGCTCACGCACCTTGTCGACCGCAGCAGATTCAATCAGCGGTCCGACAACAATGCCCTCGTCAAGACCATTACCCACCTTCAGCGCATTCACCGCATCGGCGAGTTTATTCACAAATTTGTCGTAGACGGTTTCCTGAATATAAAAACGGTTCACGCTGACGCAGACCTGCCCGGCATTTCGGAACTTGTTGGCAATCGCCCCCTTCACCGCCGCGTCGATGTCTGCATCCTCAAAAACGATATACGGGGCATTTCCCCCCAGCTCCATCGAAACTTTTTTCATGGTTTCTGCGGCGTTACGCACCAGCGTTTTGCCGACGGAAGTTGAACCGGTAAAGGAGATTTTACGCACGTCGCGGCTTGCCATGATCGCATCGCTGATTTCATGCGTATTCCCGGCTACGGCGTTAAGCACGCCGTCGGGTACGCCAGCCTGTTTCGCCAGGGTAAGCAGCGCAAAGGCGCTGAGCGGTGTGTTATTGGCCGGTTTGATCACCCCGGTGCACCCTGCAGCCAGCGCCGGGCCTAACTTGCGGGTGAGCATGGCCATCGGGAAGTTCCACGGCGTAATCGCCGCGACCACGCCAATGGGTTCACGGGTCGCCAGAATGCGTGAGCCGGGTTTGATCGGCGGAATAATTTCACCGTTCGCGCGTTTAGCTTCTTCGGCAAACCACTGGATAAAGCTGGCGGCGTACTCGACTTCTCCCTCCGCTTCTTTCAGCGGCTTGCCCTGTTCAGTGGTCATTAACCGCCCGAGCCAGCTTTTATTCTCAATAATCAGTTCGTACCAGCGGTAGAGAATCGCCGAAAGCTCTTTCGCGGTTTTGGCACGCCAGGCCGGGAAGGCTTTGGTGGCCGCTGCGATAGCCTCTTCGGTTTGTGCTTTACCCGCTTTGGCGACTTTCGCGATGACTTCCCCGGTAGCGGGGTTAAGCACATCGAAGGTCGTGTCCAGCGTTTTCCAGATTCCGTTGACCAGATAACCGGTCTGAAAAAGGATGTGATCCTGAAGCGCCTGGGTCGTCATGTGTCCTCCCTTCCTGAAATGTAAGAACGTGCTGGAATAAGTATAGCCACAAAAAAACCGACGCTTTTGGCGTCGGTTTTTTTACTTCGGTCAGCTATCCGTGAGAGCGTTCTGGTAGCGATGCAGCATAAACACCAGCCGTCCCACCGGCTCGGTCACCTGAGGCGGTGCTTCCCAGGTTTTAAGCTTCTCCTGGTAGATATCCAGTTCTTCAAGCAGCTGCGTAAAGTAGCGACGTCGTTTGTCATCACTGCTGGCGGAAAGTACGTGGTCAGCGGTACGACGCAGCTGGCGGTGCCAGGCCGACAGATCGTCGTTGATCGGCACCGGTGCGTTACGCAGACGCTGGTGCGCGATGATCATGGTTAACGCCAGGCGGAACTTGGCGATATCGCCCGGGAACTTGTTCAGCAGCAAAAAAAGCTGCTGGTAGAGCGCGGGCAGATGGTTCTCTTTACGGCGCGCGGTGTTGGTTGTCATCGACGACACGGCGGCCGACACAAACTGGTTCAACAGTACGCGGCCCGTTCTTGCCTGCGAGTTATCCCGCACCAGCAGTATCACCATCATGGCCAGGAAACAGCCCACCAGCTGACCTAATGCGCTGTCGAGAAACTGACTGAAATGGAAAGTCATCGGGTTATCCAGCACGATAATATTTATGGTGCTGGCCAGTGCCCCCATCGAGCCCAGTCGCCGTTTCTGTACTTCTATACCGAGGAAGAATCCCAGCACTGCCAGGCTAATACACAGCAGCAACATGCTCTGTTGGGTATTAGGGATAATCACCAAAAAGTAGAGCAGCCCTAACGGCAGCGCGGCCAGCGTCCCGTAGATAAAGTCGATCGCCACCATGCGTGGATTCGGCAAACGCATTGCCAGTGACGTCACGACCGCAATCATCACCATTGCACCACTACCGGAAGTCCAGCCCGTCCACAGCCAGAAAAGCGTTCCCAGAATGCAGGAAAGTGTGGTTCGCCAGAAGTTAACCATTGCATGATGACGTTCGGCTGACTCTACTTTTACTTCCGGTTCGCCTTGCAGGATCTCTTCTTCGGTGGCGTTGATTTTTGTGTTACTGATAACGCCGCGCTTGAGAAGCTGATAACGCGTTGCCGCCGCGACCCAGCTATAAATGGTGACAGGCGTTTCCCGTTCCCCGGTCCAGGCGATAACTCTTCGCAGGCGTTTGAGCTGCTTGTGGACGTCCTGCGCGGTTTCTACCGGTGTGTCAAAAAATTCGCGGAAAGTATCAGTGATCAATTCCGGGCGCGTATTCTGAATAAGATAAGTTTCGCAGGATTGGGTAATCAGCGTCAGCGATAGCGTATTGATCGCTTTTAAACGTCGATTGGCCCGCGCCCAGCGGGAAGATTCCATATTCAGGTTGCTGCGCATACCTTGTAGCGCCGTGGTGCGTCGAACCAGGTCGCCCCAGGCTTTATCGACAACTTCACCATCGCCATGCTTGATACAGAGTTGCATTAATTGATATTGCGCGACCAGCAAACTTTCCAGCTCTCGATCCACTTCTTGTTTGATCGATCGCGGAGAAAAGAGCAAATCCGCCATAATTGCACACACAATACCGATAACGATCTCGCTACAACGTTCGACGGCAAACTGCGGCGTAAGCAATGGTTCAGGCTGAATGGTGATCACAATGATCAGCGCGGTATAACCGGCCAGCCCCCACGCATACGAGTTTTCTATTCGTACCAGCGAGGATATCCAGGTACAAAAACCGGCCCAGATACAGCACACCAGAATCATCAATAATGGTGCGCGGATCATCGCAATGATGATCACCAGTCCGGCAATACAGCCAATAAATGTGCCGATGATGCGCAAAAAGCCACGATAGCGAATAGCGCCAGAATACGGTTCACCTCCCGCAGCAAAGGCCGGACCGGCAGCAACAATCGCCGCTGTCAGTACCGCCCAGCGTGGCGTTTCCAGCTGGAAGTGAAAGCCAACAAACAGCGCCAGTACAATGGCGGTCGCCAGTTTTACCGCAAAGCGAATATGTTGGTTAGCAATGGAGAAAATACCCATCGTGATTAACCAAACTCACGCAGGCGATGGGCCATTTTACGGAAGAACGAATCCTGGCTTTCGTCGCGATCTTGTTTGCCAGTGACCACCACTGTAGCAGTGGTGCCCGCAGGCCAGATGTTCTCTTGCTGGTTGTCGAGACGAATACGAACCGGAACACGTTGCGCCAAACGCACCCATTCAAGGTTAGAGTCGATGGTCGCCATCCCTTTGTCGTCACGCGTGCTGCTGGCGTTGGTGACCCCAGCGGCAACACTATCAACAGTCCCTTTCAGCACTTTGTTACTGCCAAGCGGCGTGATCTCTGCACGATACCCAGGGCGCACCCCTTCCAGCTTAGTTTCTTCCATATAGGCCAGTACATAGAAAGAGTTCTGTTTCACCAGCGCAACCGCCGTTGATCCACGAGTAATAAACTCACCGGTATAGACGTTGAGGTTGGTCACCCAGCCATCCGCTGGCGCGCGGATCACCGTGCGTTCAAGATCCAGTTTTGCCAGATCGCGGGTCGCCTGCGCTTTCGCTAACTGATGCAGAACCGTTTGTAGTACGTTGTTGGCCTGGTCGATCTCTTCGCGAGACATCGCCTGCACACCGAGACGATTACGACGTCCGGCCTCCTGGCGTTTCTCCTGTGCCAGTACCTGATAATAAGCAACATCGGCTTGCGCTTCCTCAAGCGCCTTTTGATAGCGCGGCTGGTCGATGGTGAACAGTACCTGTCCTTTTTTCACCAGCTGGTTATCATGAACATTCACCTGGGTAATGAGTCCAGAAACGTCCGGCGCGATCGCAACGACATCAGCGCTAAAGCGCGCGTCACGCGTCCACGGGGATTCGGTGTAATAGACCCAGGCATTAAAAATTGCGATGAAGGCCAGAATGACTAATACGACCGTGATGGCCGTACGGGAGAATTTTCTTATTAGTGTTTTCACTTCAACCTCAAACGAACAGTCGCGATATCAAATAAAACAAGCAGCAATAGAGCGCGGTGTTGAACAACGCCGGATGCCAGACAAAGTCGTAGATACCTGTTGGCACAAGTACCCGGCGCACCAGCCAGAAAATCGCCAGTGATAAAAGCAATTCAAAAAATATCGGTGGGAAGGACAGCCCAAACACCACGATAACGGGAAACAGACTCATGTCGACCTTGGTTGTATAGAGAGAGCAGGCGTTATTATTTTCAGCATCTGTCGCCGCAGAGAAGGGCATGGAAAGCCGGGCGAGAGCAACATTGCTGTAGATTGATATTTAATATATTAGCGTAACTGTTATGCTGTTATCTATATTATGTGATCTAAATCACTTTTAAGTCAGAGTGAATAATGGAACGACTAAAACGCATGTCGGTGTTTGCCAAAGTAGTTGAATTTGGCTCTTTTACCGCCGCCGCCAGACAGCTACAGATGAGCGTTTCGTCCATCAGTCAGACGGTGTCAAAACTGGAAGATGAGTTGCAGGTAAAGCTGTTAAACCGTAGTACACGCAGCATTGGTCTGACTGAAGCCGGCAGAATTTACTACCAGGGCTGCCGTCGGATGCTCCATGAAGTGCAGGATGTTCATGAGCAACTGTATGCCTTCAATAACACCCCCATCGGGACGCTGCGCATTGGCTGTTCTTCAACTATGGCACAAAATGTTCTCGCCGGGCTGACAGCAAAAATGCTGAAAGAATACCCAGGTTTGAGCGTCAATCTGGTTACCGGAATTCCTGCCCCCGACCTGATTGCCGATGGTCTGGATGTGGTAATCCGCGTCGGCGCGTTGCAGGATTCCAGCCTGTTTTCCCGCCGTCTGGGCGCGATGCCGATGGTGGTGTGCGCCGCGAAAAGCTATCTCACACAATACGGCATACCGGAAAAACCCGCCGATTTGAGTAGTCATTCATGGCTTGAATACAGCGTGCGGCCCGACAATGAATTTGAACTGATCGCACCGGAAGGGATCTCGACTCGCCTGATCCCACAAGGAAGATTTGTGACTAATGATCCGATGACGCTGGTGCGCTGGCTGACGGCGGGTGCCGGGATCGCCTACGTGCCGCTGATGTGGGTGATCAACGAGATCAATCGTGGGGAGCTGGAGATCCTGCTGCCGCGTTACCAGTCAGATCCACGCCCGGTTTATGCGTTGTATACCGAAAAAGATAAACTGCCGCTGAAGGTACAGGTCGTGATCAACTCGCTGACGGATTATTTTGTTGAGGTCGGTAAATTGTTTCAGGAGATGCATGGGCGCGGGAAAGAGAAGTAATTCATATTGTACTGTTACGTTGTTCAAACCTGTGCCAACGGGTTCCCCTCACCCTAACCCTCTCCCCAAAGGGGCGAGGGGACCGTTCGTGCACGTAGAAAGATTAATTATCCTTCTGAAAATAGTGAAATTATTACGCAGTACCGCCAACAGTCAGGTTATCGACTTTCAACGTTGGCTGGCCCACGCCAACCGGCAAACTTTGCCCTTCTTTACCGCAGACACCCACGCCGTTATCCAGTTTCAGGTCGTTGCCAACCATCGAAATCTGCTGCATGGTTTCGATACCGGAACCAATCAACGTTGCGCCTTTCACCGGCTTCGTTACTTTACCGTTTTCAATCAGATATGCTTCTGAAGTGGAGAAAACGAATTTGCCGGAGGTGATATCCACCTGACCGCCACCAAAGTTCGGTGCATAGATACCGTACTCAACGGATTCAATAATTTCCTGCGGGGTCGATTTGCCCGGCAGCATATAGGTGTTGGTCATACGCGGCATGGGCAGATGGGCGTAGGATTCACGGCGACCGTTGCCAGTCGGCGTCATCCCCATCAAACGCGCGTTGAGTTTATCCTGCATGTAGCCTTTCAGAATGCCGTTCTCAATCAGCACGTTGTACTGGCCTGGCGTACCTTCGTCATCAATCGCCACCGAACCTCGGCGATCGACCATCGTGCCATCATCAACCACGGTACACAGTTCTGAA
Organism: Enterobacter hormaechei; assembly: GCA_041890495.1. Classification (GTDB taxonomy): domain Bacteria; phylum Pseudomonadota; class Gammaproteobacteria; order Enterobacterales; family Enterobacteriaceae; genus Escherichia; species Escherichia boydii. Next base: position 4,252,459 of record CP169086.1, on the reverse strand, counting down.
GCCACCAGCTCCCCGACCTGTCCACTAAATACTGAAGTGCCACGGCGGTTGAAGTCGCCTTCCAGACCGTGACCAACCGCTTCATGCAACAGCACGCCCGGCCAACCTGCGCCAAGTACTACCGGCATGGTGCCCGCTGGTGCAGCAACGGCAGAAAGATTGACCAGCGCCATACGCACTGCTTCTTTTGCCCATGCATCCGCACGGACTTCGCCGTCGAGATCGGCAAGGAAGAATTCATAACCAAAACGACCGCCGCCGCCACTGGCACCGCGTTCGCGTTTGCCATCTTCTTCGACGAGAACGCTCACGGAAAGACGCACCAGCGGACGGACATCCGCCGCTAGCGTGCCGTCGGTGGCCGCAACCAAAATTAATTCATAGACACCACTGAGGCTGGCAGTCACTTCCTGTACGCGCTTGTCCGCTTCGCGGGCAACCTTATCGACGCGACGCAGGATATCCAGCTTCTCTTCACGGCTCATGCTTTGCAGCGGATCTACCGAGGTATACAACGGGCTATGCTCTACCGCGCCCAGCGTCTGTACTTTACCATCACCACTATCACGGACGATGGTGCGCGCCGCTTGCGCACTCTGTTCCAGCGCCAGCAGGCTGATTTGGTCAGCGTAAGCAAATCCGGTTTTTTCACCGCTGATTGCACGCACACCAACGCCCTGATCGATGTTGTAAGAACCATCTTTAATAATGCGGTCTTCTAAAACCCAGGATTCGTGATAGCTCGACTGAAAATAGAGATCGCCATAATCAAGGCGACGTTCGGCCAGTTGACCGAGGATCGCGAACAAGTCCTGATGTTTCAGGCCGTTCGCCGCTAGCAATTGTTCACTTACCAGGTTAAGACTCATCGTTTTTGCTACTCGTTAGTTGCCGCCCGTGGCGGTATAAAGATCGTATTTATTGAGAGTGAGGCAATTACCTGCCCACGTCAAATCATTGCTGTGCTTCTTTGCGCGGCTGGCGCAGCACCTCGTTAATCTGCGGTTTGTCTACCGGACCGGTAATGCGGTAGCGCAGAATGGAGACCTTGCTCCAGAGTGGACCCAGCACTTTGCTGGCGGCAAACACCGCCGCTCCGACAATCGGGTTGACCACAAAGGCAGCCGCCACGCCCACGCTCGCGGAAATTTCCGGTGCCACGACGGCTTCCATATCCAGTTCGCGACGCACGAGGTTAACGGAGCCTTTCATGGCGATATCAGCTTCCAGGCCATCCACCAGCGTGTCGTCCGTATGCAGAACGCCGTCCTTGATCCACGCCGTACTGCGGATGGAATCGTAGTAGAAACCTTCGCTGAACGTATCGCTGAAATCGAAGCGCAGCTTGCGCAGCAGCGCATCAAAACTCAGCAGGCGTAGGATCTGCCCGGCGCGTCCCGTGCTCACGTCGGCAATTTCACCTTTGCCGAGGCGGGTTTTCAAAATACCGTTCAGCGAGGCCTCATCCGGCTTCCACGGGGCGTCGCGCCAGTGAAGATCGTAATCGACGTCAAATGACGAGCCGCGCAGCGGCGTGCTGATACCAAAGAAATTGGCTGCCGCGTCCAGCTTGTTGCCTTTAATGTCGCCCTTCAGGGATGTTCGCTGCTCGCCAGGGTTATTTACCCATTCCCCTGCGGCCGTCATGCGGCCAAAACCGGTATCAACCAGGCCGCCGGAGAGCTTAAGCGTGTTGGCCTGAATAGTGAAATCACCGTCGATACGGCCATATTTCTGCCCCCACAGCCAGCACTCCGCACAGCGCAGCTGGAGATCGGGCCAGCCGCTAAAATCGACGCGGGAGACATTACTCAACGGCGACGTCTCAGTCGGTTTATCTTTTCCGCTCGCGGCGCTTGCCGGGTTGTAGTAGAGGTAGCGGATCGCCGCCTGCCACGGCGCGTGATTGCGCATGGTCAGCGTACCGTTGATCTCCCTGCCCTGGGCCTCCACCTTCGTGCCGTTAGCGCCAGGCTGCGAGACAATACTCAGGTTGTTCCACTGCTGCCCGCCCAGCATCAGCGACGGCGTGCGTACGGTAATGGTTTGTGGGAACTGGGCGGTTTCATCAACGTTTTGCCCGACGCCTTTCTGGAACAGCGCCAGCCACTCAGCACCGTCCATCGGCGGGAGATTCAACTCAATGCCCGTCTGCTCCGGCAGCGGCGGCGTGGAGCGGCTATCCGTCGTCCAGATGGCTTTGTCGAGGGTGAGCTTGCGGTTAAGCAGCCAGCGGCTGTTGAAGTGGTTTGTCCCGCCCGCGCTGCCGGTCAGCGCGAAGCTGTTCAGGTTGCCATCGACGTTCAGCTTTACCGGCAGCGGCTGTCCGGCCTCTTTATCCAGCGGCGCAGGCAGCTGGCTGTGAAGATTTTTCAGATCGCCCGTGATGTCGACCTTATACTGCGCCCCCGCGTGATAAGGCAGGTCGATTGCCACTTTACCCTGCCAGGCGACTGCGCCCTGCACTGACGCCTCAATAGGCTTCGGCAGGACGTCCATGCGCGCTGGCTGCCAGTTACCGTCCAGATTGACGGCCACCTGATAAGCCTTTTCACCTTCGGTGGTCGTGAAGTCAATATTAACAGGCTGATTAAACCAGCTGGCCGTAAGTGGCTCGCTCTTCAGGTTACCGTTGTCAAAGCTGAACTGCCCGCTGAGGTTTTTCAGGGTGCTGTCGAGTGGTTTGATAACAGACTGTTATTTACGCAGCGTCACTTCACCTTTCGCGGTTACCAGTTCGCCGTTCAGCGGGATATCAAGATGTAAGCGAGCATTCACATCGCCGTCGAGCTGGAGTTCTTGCAGGGTCGCCCCCAGAGAATCTTTCAGCGGTGTCTCATCAAAGTAAGGGCCAACGGCTTTACCCGGACCTTTAATGTCAGCGTCAATCAGCAGTTTTTCTTTCGAGTAGTCAGGGATCACTGCGGTGAGATTACTCGCGCGCACGCCGCCCAGATTAACGCCATCGGTTTTCATCCATAAACCGTCGTTAATAAAGTCCAGTTCAATATCAAGGTTAGTTAATGCAGGCCAGTCCGGCTGGAAGGCAAACTTCGCGTTGCGCAGCGGCACCAGCACTTCAAACTGACCTTCGTTGTGTTTATAGGGGAAGAGTTGCGGATTGCCACCATAAACCAGCGTCGCGTTATCCGCTTCACCGCCCTGAATCGCGCCACTTAAGTAATCAACCAGGTCTTTACCCATCAAGTTTTCCGGGAAATAGCGCCAGGCTTGTGAACCATCATCGGTACTGATGCCAGCCAGAATACCCAGCCAGGGTTCATCGTTAGCAGGTTGCAGGTAACGAAAACCGCCGCGCGCATGGACGGCTTTGGCTTTAACGTCAATATCACTCCCATCCAGCTGGAAACCTTTGTCATTGTTCAGCCAGCTTATAGTTGCCTGGCCGTCGGCGATTTCCAGTGGCGCACGGAATACCGTTTCGTAAGGCATCTTTGCCTGCTTCATCGACGCGGTAAGCAAACCATTTTCAACGCTGCCGGAAAGCGTCCCGGAGAAGTGTTCCGCACCCGGTAATAATTTCCATTGCTTCCAGGCCAGATCGCTCCACGATGCCTGAAAACGGGTCTTGTCTGCCGCCTGAAGCGGGATATCCAGCGCCAGAGTGTTAATCTTGCCGCTCGGTTGTGTGGAGCGCCAAACATCACCCAGTGCAGGTGAAAGTTTCGCGGCCAGCGGGCGTATGCCCTCCAGGCCTGCCAGCTCCAGATTACTGGCGCGAATCCGGAGTTCGTCACTGCGTTTATTGTCTTTGCCGCCAACGTCCTGTTCCGGTATCCAGGCTAGCGTCAATGCTCCGCTCGGCCAGGGTTTGCCGTCCATCGTGATCCGTGTATCGGGAATAGAGAACTGCCAGCCCGGATTTTCACGCGTAATATGCGCGGTCAGATTATTCACCGACAGCGTATGCGTTTGCTTCTCGCCCAACCAGCTGGCACCGCCCTGTTTCAGCCAGACGTCGCCACCGGTTACATCGCCTTTATCGATCGTCATCCAGCCTTCAAGGGAGAACTGCGCCGTTTCCAGCGCAATATTGTCCTGCATCCATTTACCGAGCCACGGCTTCAGGTCGATGTCATCCGCCTGGAGCCAGACGCGACCATTGCTTAACAAGCCCTCATCATCGCGCAAATCCATGCGCACCTGCATTACGCCGTGCTGTCCGGTAAGGCTGGAGAGGCTTACCAGACCTTCCGCACGGTGTCGACGTGGATCGTTCAGCCAGGTGAGTTGTGGGATCGCCAGCTCGGCGCGCTGACCGGATGGCGTCAGGAAACTGACTTCACTGTCGCGGAGATCGAAATGGTCAAATTGACGAAGAAACAGATCGCTGATGTGGCTGGCTTCCAGACTGTCATCGCTACCACCGCTGGTGATAGGAGTGTTGGTGCGAAAGCGCAGCTGCCAGAAAGTGAGATCGCGAAACTGCCAGCGCATATGTAACAGGCTCTGCCAGACATCCAGCGCCAGAGTAACGCGTTTAACCGAAAATTCGCCGCCATCTTTTAGTTCTGCACGGATGTCGTGTGCTTCAAGCGTCGGGCCAAAATTCTGCCAGCTGGGCTGAGAGCTGACTGGCTTCAACCGGCATGCCAGTCGCGGATTCTATTTTGTTGAGGATTTCCGGACGCCAGGCGTCAAGATGCGGTAAAGCAATACGCAGGCCGCTAACCAGCAGGGCAGCGATCACAACGAGCGCGGCTCCAGTAAGCAGTAAAATCCCCGGCAATCGCCTCACCCGTCACTCCTTGTCTGCTAAAAATGTGACTCAAAAACCCTTTGCCGGATGGCGGCCCAGCATCTGTTTACATCATTACGACGTCAAACTGCTCCTGGTTATAGAGCGGTTCAATTTGTACTTTAACCTGTTTGCCAACGAAAATTTCCACTTCCGCCAGCGAGTGTGACTCTTCGCCTTTCAAGGCTTCGGCTACTGCCGGAGAAGCATAGACCAGGAAACGGTCGGAATCGTAAGCATGGTGGACACGAACAATCTCGCGCATGATTTCATAGCATACCGTTTCCACGGTTTTCACCGTTCCGCGACCGTGGCAGGTTGGGCATTCGTTACACAGTACGTGCTCAATGCTTTCGCGGGTGCGTTTACGCGTCATCTCCACCAGCCCCAGCGCCGAAAAACCATTAACGCTGGTTTTCACCCGGTCTTTGCTCAACGCCTGCTCCAGCGAGTGCAGCACGCGGCGGCGGTGATCTTCATTATTCATATCGATGAAATCAATAATGATAATCCCGCCCAGATTACGCAACCGTAACTGGCGAGCGATAGCCTGCGTCGCTTCAATATTGGTATTGAAAATGGTGTCGTCCAGATTGCGATGACCGACAAACGCTCCGGTATTGATGTCCACGGTGGTCATCGCTTCGGTCTGGTCGATAATCAGATAACCACCGGATTTCAGTTCTACTTTGCGTTCCAGCGCTCGCTGGATTTCGTTTTCGACATCAAAGAGATCGAAAATCGGCTGGCGTCCGGTGTAATGCTCCAGCTTGCTGGTCATCTCGGGAATGTACTCCGAGGTAAACTCCAGCAATGCTTCGTAAGTCAGGCGTGAGTCAACGCGAATGCGGTCCAGTTCGGCGTCGGCGAAATCACGCAGAACACGCTGCGCCAGCGCCAGTTCGCCGTACAGCTGATAACGGGTCTGCGGGCGTTTTTTACGCTCCATAACTTTGGTCCAGACGCGTTTCAGATAAGCGGCATCGGAGGCCAGTTCAGCCTCGCCAACCCCTTCCGCTGCGGTACGGATGATAAACCCGCCCTGCTCGTCGCAATACTCTGCGACCACTTTTTTCAGGCGTTCACGTTCTGATTCGCTTTCAATACGTTGGGAAACCCCAACGTGAGAAGCCCCTGGCATAAACACCAGATAGCGAGAAGGCAGCGTGATATCGGTGGTCAGGCGCGCACCTTTAGTGCCAAGCGGATCTTTCACCACCTGCACCATCAGATCTTGCCCCTGACGAACCAGTTCCGAGATGTCGCGCACCGTGAATTGCTTTTGTTCTTCACCCGCCACACATTCGGTGTGCGGCATGATGTCAGATGCATGAAGAAACGCGGCTTTATCCAGCCCAATATCTACAAAAGCCGCCTGCATACCCGGAAGTACACGACTTACACGACCCTTGTAGATATTGCCTACTATTCCGCGTCGCGCCTCACGTTCAATATGAATTTCCTGCAGAATACCGCCATCAATATACGCCACTCGCGTTTCCGAAGGCGTTACGTTTACTAACAATTCAGCCGTCATGTTTATCCCTTTTCTCACGCAGTGCGTTAAAATTACTTAATAATTCATACGTTTCAACCAGCGGTAAGCCGACTACGGCGTGATAGCTGCCATTTATCTTCCTGACAAAACAGCCACCCAGCCCCTGAATACCGTATGCACCTGCTTTATCTAACGGTTCACCGCTGGCGACATAGCCCGCGATGTCTTCGTCTGTTAACGTTCTGAAAGTCACATCGGTGACCACCAGGCAATCGAGAATGTGCTGGCTGTCAGCCAACGCCACTGCCGTCATCACCTGATGGGTCTGACCCGATAATTTGCGCAACATCTGCGCCGCATGCTCTGCGTCGCGCGGTTTCTCCAGCACTTCTCCGTTCAGGATAACGATAGTATCCGCACCCAGCACCGGGAGATCCTGCGCCGTTTGCGCGACACCCGCTTGTGCTTTCTCGCGTGCCAGACGCACAACATACTGCTGCGCGCTCTCCTGCGGCTGACGCTGCTCCTCAATGCCCGTAACAATACGTTCAAAGGTCACGCCAAGTTGCGCAAGTAACTCCTGACGACGCGGAGAACCGGAAGCTAAATACAGAGAAGTCATAGAAACCTTTATTGCACTGCAAACTGCTGACGGACTTTACGCATCAGCAAGAAAATCCACGGCCAGAGCACCCCATTGACTACACTACTCCAGAACACTTCCGGTCTGAAAGAGACGTTAATCACTAAAAACTCTGCCCAGAAAACAATAATATCCACCACCAGCGAAAGCAACATGACGACTAGCGCCTGCTGCCATAATGCGAGGTTGCGGAAAAGCTGGTATTTCAGCGCCACCAGGTAAGCAATGATGCTCATCGCCAATACGCGTACGCCAAGCGTCGAGCCGCTGATCAGATCCAGTATGGCACCCATCACAAAACCTGTGCCCACATTTACGCGATGGGGCAAGGCCAGGATCCAATACAACAAGATAAGTAACACCCAGTTTGGCCGGAAAACAATCAGGTTATCCGGCCAGGGCATGATTTGCAGCAACAGCGCAATGAGGAAAGAGAGCCAGATTACCCAGCGTCCCTGGCTACGATAGCTCGCCACTATTGCCCTCCCGGCGCACGCGCAGGCGGTTGAGCACCACTTTGCGGCGGCGTAGCCCTTTGTGGAGAGCGATTAGCAGCGGGCTGTGTCGGCGCAGCAGGCGCAGTAGCTGCATTTCCTGTCGTCGGTTGCTGCGGAGTCGGCTGAGCGATCCCCGTTGCCGGTTCAGGTAACTTTGGCCCCATCGCGTCTGGCGAAGGCAATACCTGCGGCATCATCTGCATCAGACGTTCATTAGCAACACGATGCACCTCTTCCGGCGTCATCGGGTTAGCGCCGTTACGATCTGCCCCCCACAGCAGCAGCAGATAACGCAAACGTTGCAGCCCTGCAGTCGGACGCGCCTGAATCACAGTATAAGCGCGCTGGGTATCGAGTTTTACGGAAGAGACAACCGCGACCGGATAGCCTTCCGGGAAACGACCGCCCAGACCGGAAGTCACCAGCACATCACCAACACGAATATCCGTATTCGCCGGCAGATGCTCAAGCTGCAAATCATCCGTACAACCGTTACCGGCTGCAATTACGCGGATATCGTTGCGCAGCACCTGGATTGGCAGCGCGTGGGTCGCATCACAAATCAGCAGCACGCGACTGGTCAGTTTAGCGACGGCCACCACCTGACCAACAACACCTTTGTCGCTGATGACCGGCTGGCCTTCATAAACGCCATTAACGCTACCTTTATCGATAACAACTTGATCGCTATAAGGATCGTTAACCGTGGAGATAACCTGAGTCACCATTTTCTGCTCATCCTGACGCAGCGGGGAACCCAGCAGCTCGCGCAGACGCGCGTTCTCCTGTTTGTATTGTCCAAGCATCAGCAGTTCACTGTTTTTCAGCAACAGTTCCTGACGTAACGCCCGGTTTTCAAGTTCTAATTGGTCACGCGAGGCCAGCGTCTGCGATACGCCATCCAGCAATTCACGAGGAGCATTGGAAACAAAGTAGAAAGGACTGACGGCGGTATCCATATAAGTACGGATTTGACTGAACGTCCCCAGGCGGCTGTCGGCAATAATAATGCCGAGCGCCACCAGCACCGCCAGAATAAGGCGAATCTGTAGCGACGGGCCACGGCTAAAAATTGGCTTCATAAGTTATGCGTATTCTCGTATCAGACCAGGCAGGGTAAACAGACACTTCCCCTGCCTGCATCCGATTACTCTTCGCTGAACAGGTCGCCGCCGTGCATGTCGATCATTTCCAGCGCTTTGCCGCCACCGCGCGCCACACAGGTCAGCGGGTCTTCAGCAACAACGACTGGAATGCCGGTTTCTTCCATTAACAAACGGTCAAGGTTACGCAGCAGTGCGCCACCACCGGTGAGCACCATGCCGCGCTCGGAGATGTCGGAAGCCAGTTCCGGCGGGCACTGTTCCAGTGCAACCATTACCGCGCTCACAATACCGGTCAGCGGTTCCTGCAGTGCTTCGAGGATTTCATTGGAGTTCAGGGTAAAACCGCGTGGAACACCTTCTGCCAGGTTACGGCCACGAACTTCGATTTCACGGACTTCATCGCCCGGATAAGCCGAACCGATTTCGTGCTTGATACGTTCTGCGGTGGCTTCACCGATCAGAGAACCGTAATTACGACGCACATAGTTGATGATAGCTTCGTCGAAACGGTCACCACCAATGCGCACAGAAGAGGAGTAAACCACACCGTTCAAGGAGATAACAGCAACTTCAGTGGTACCACCACCGATATCAACCACCATAGAACCGGTCGCTTCAGAAACCGGCAGGCCAGCACCAATTGCGGCAGCCATCGGTTCTTCAATCAGGAAGACTTCACGGGCACCAGCGCCCTGCGCGGATTCACGAATTGCGCGGCGTTCAACCTGGGTCGCGCCAACCGGCACACAAACCAGAACGCGCGGGCTTGGACGCATAAAGCTGTTGCTGTGCACTTGTTTGATGAAGTGCTGGAGCATTTTTTCAGTCACGAAGAAGTCGGCGATAACGCCGTCTTTCATTGGGCGAATGGCAGCAATATTGCCCGGCGTACGGCCCAGCATCTGCTTCGCGTCATGACCTACTGCAGCTACGCTTTTCGGTGAACCGGCACGATCCTGACGAATGGCCACCACGGAAGGCTCATTCAATACGATGCCTTGTCCTTTTACATAAATGAGGGTATTCGCAGTACCCAGGTCAATGGACAAGTCATTGGAAAACATGCCACGAAATTTTTTCAACATACTAAGGGATAATCCTGAAAGCTGGGGCGGAAAAGAAAATCCGCTTACTTTACCAACCACACGCAGCAGCGACAAGGCGCAAAAATCATCTGCTACGGTGAAAATTAGTGCAGTTCGTTTCCTTTGTTACAAAATCTCTGCCTGAGTCCAGAAAGGCTTAATGCATCAGCAGCATTCCTCGCCTGTTTGCAACCGCGTAAGGTCATTCATCTGCATATGTGCTGCAACAATCTGGCGAGCAGACAAGCACACTCCCATGAGACGCAGCGCGCGTTATTCTACGTGAAAACGGATTAAACGGCAGGTTAAACCGAGTATCTTTGTGAATATTTTTTCACGTTAGTATCAAGTGGCTGTGAGGACGCGAAAAAATCCCCTTGCCCGCCTGTAACACCGCGCTGAATCAGGGTCTGCCACTCGCTTCGCGAACGCACGCCGGTGGCGTAAACCTGGGTGCTGGTCCCGGAGCAGGCTTCCACCAGGCTTTGAACCAGCAGCTGGTTCTCCGTTCGCTTCTCAATGTTCTGACCAGCCCCGGATGGAGCTTGAGTAACTCAACATTAAGTTCTTTGATCCAACTGGTACTTACCAGCGTCAAACCAGCCTGGTTGACGGCTACCCGTACCCCTAAAGCATTCACTAAACGAATAACAGGTTGTAAACGACTGATATGTTGACCTACATCGGCCTCTGCAAGTTCAATAATTATGCGTTTTCGTTGTGATTTTTCACATTGCATTAACGTATCGCGCAGCCAACGCTGAAAACGCGGGCGAATCAGCGACTCAACGGTAACCTGAATCGCCAGATTTTCCTCTGGCCAGTAACGCAATAGTGGAATAAGACGGCTGATTTGCAGACGGTCATACTCTTCCGATAAGCCAAACTGCAAGACCATCGGCATATACTCCGCCGAGCTAACCTCTTCATTACCATCGAAGATGCGGCACATGAGTTCGCGATGATGAACCTGACCTTCGCGAGTAACCGCCGGTTTTTGATAAAGGCGCGGGCCGCCGCGACTGAGCATTTGCTCGATAAGCGTACGCCAGCGAACATTACCGCGTCCTTTTTCAGGCAACGAGTCATCGTAAATAGCCCAGCTATTGCCGCCCTGCAATCCCGCATTACGCGTGGCAGACTCTGCATGTTCCATTACCTGCTCGGTATCCTGACCCACTACGCCAGGCGCAGATACCAATGTGGATCATATCGTCGCGATCGAGCATTTTATTGTTCGGCAAGGTATCAACGGCTTTGATTAACTGACCGGCGATGCTCTCTGCCTCTTTTAACGTCCGGTGCGGTAACAGCGCAGCAAAATCACTGCGGTGGTAACGCGCCAGCAGTGCGCCAGGGTAGCGCATCATAAATGTCGACAGCAGATTCGTCAGAGTGAAGAACTGTTCTTCAACCTGGCTGTGCCCCCAGGTATCGCTCAACATATTGAAATCCGGCAGACGAATCATCATCACGATCCCGTGGGTACCTACTTTCTTCCTGATCTTCCAGTAACGTTGCTAACTGATTATCGAAAAAGAGTCGGTTATTGAGGCCGGTTTCACGTCCTGGGCGGCATAAGAGCGGATCAGCGTATCAAGACGGCTGTGTTGTTCGCGTGCGTTCTGAATTTCACGAAGCAGCGTATCCAGCGCACTGCTGGTTCTGGCGGCCATTCATAGATGGTTCCCAACACATTAGAGCCAGCGCTCACCGTTTAAGATACGAGTAGCCCGGGTTTCCAGCAATTCTTGCCCGGCAAGTTGCCGTTGTAACCAGCGTACCGCCAGGAAGAGCATAACAAGATAAAGCCAATCGCCCCCGTGAGCGGCGCGGTGGTCATCATGGAACGGAAATAACTCGCCATCGGATCGAGGTAGACCATGTGTATGGTCATCCCCGGATTTTTCAGGGAATGCACCGTCACTTCACGATACTGGCTCACCACCCCCGCGGGCAGATAACTTCCCGGCCGTTCGTGGCTTAAAACACGGTGCTTTCCCTGCTGAATGTCGATCCGAACAATATCAACAGGTACCATCAACTCATCGAGCTCACGGGAGAGCACCGGCAGCGGCGTCGTCAGCAGACGCGTATCAATCACCGATGCAACAGACTGTACCCGGTTAACCAGCTTGTCCTGAATGGCGGTGTAAAAGCTCAGGGAGCAGCCCATAAGCGTGACAAAAATGGTAAGCCCCGTCAGCAAGGTGATAAAAGCTGAGAACTTCGTCGTTAATCGCATCCTTGAGATTACTCCGTGGGTTGATGGGGTAGCGAGTAAGCACTAACTTGCATTTCGAATGCGGCATACTACCAAATCGGGTGTATCTGGCAATTTATTGCGTTAAATCGGCACCGCGTTTCCCTGAGCGAGTATAGTCTTCAGAAATTATTTTCCAATCATATGAGTCGAGAGGACCCCGTATGCAGGCTTTGATCTTAGAACAGCAGGACGGCAAAACGCTTGCCTCAGTGCAGGCGGTAGAAGAGAGTCGCCTGCCGGAAGGCGAAGTAACCGTCGACATTGACTGGTCCAGTTTAAATTATAAAGATGCGCTGGCGATTACCGGTAAGGGTAAAATCATCCGAAATTTCCCTATGGTGCCGGGTATTGATTTCGCGGGCCGGGTTCATACCAGCGAGGATCCGCGCTTCCACCCGGGGCAGCAGGTGCTGCTCACCGGCTGGGGCGTAGGTGAAAATCACTGGGGGGGGCTGGCCACGCAGGCGCGCGTGAAGGGCGACTGGCTGGTGCCGATGCCGAAAGGCATGGATGGCCGTAAGGCGATGATCGTCGGCACGGCAGGTTTTACCGCCATGCTGTGCGTAATGGCGCTGGAAGATGCGGGTATCCGCTCTGAATCGGGCGAAATTGTCGTCACCGGCGCCAGCGGCGGCGTGGGCAGCACGGCAGTGACGCTTCTGCACAAACTGGGCTATCAGGTCGCGGCGGTTTCCGGTCGTGAAAGCACCCACGATTACCTGCGCCAGCTCGGTGCAAACCGCATTCTCGGCCGTGACGAATTCGCCGAAACCCGTCCGCTGGAAAAACAGGTCTGGGCAGGCGCGGTAGATACCGTCGGTGATAAGGTGCTGGCAAAAGTCCTGGCGCAGATGAACTACGGCGGCTGCGTGGCAGCCTGCGGACTGGCGGGCGGATTTGCCCTGCCCACCACCGTGATGCCATTTATTTTGCGTAACGTCCGCCTGCAGGGTGTGGATTCCGTGATGACTCCAGCGGCTCGCCGTACGCAGGCATGGGAACGTCTGGTACGCGACCTGCCGGAATCCTTCTACACTCAGAGCGCCACGGAGATCACGCTCAGCCAGGCACCGGAGTATGCCAGTAAGATCATGGACAACCAGTTCCACGGTCGCGCGCTGGTGAAAATCGCCTAATCTTCAAATTTTCGTGACATATTCGCGCGAATCCCTCTCCTCCGTCATGCTTAGGAAAACGCATGACGGAGGATGCCATGAAAAACCGAAAACTGACGGAAGCCGACGTAACGTCTGAGTCTGTCTTTATGTTACAGCGCCGCCAGATCCTGAAAATGCTTGGCATCAGCGCCACCGCGCTCTCGCTCTCGCCGGCAGCACACGCCGACCTGCTCGACTGGTTTAAAGGCAACGATCGGCCGAAGGCCCCTTCCGGCGCCCCGCTCACCTTTACGAAACCCGCTCAATGGCAGAACAAACTCGCGCTTACGCCAGAAGATAAAGTCACCGGCTACAACAACTTCTACGAATTTGGTCTCGATAAGGCCGATCCTGCCGCCAACGCCGGTAGCCTCAAAACCGATCCGTGGACGCTAAAGATTGATGGCGAAGTGGCGAAACCCCTGACGCTGGACCACCACGATCTTACCACCCGTTTCCCGCTCGAAGAGCGTATCTACCGTATGCGCTGTGTGGAAGCCTGGTCGATGGTGGTGCCCTGGGTCGGCTTCCCGCTGCATAAATTGCTGGCGATGGTTGAGCCCACCAGCAACGCAAAATATGTCGCTTTCCAGACGCGCTATGCGCCGGACGAGATGCCCGGGCAGAAAGATCGGTTTATCGGCGGCGGGCTTGAGTATCCGTATGTGGAAGGGTTACGTCTCGACGAGGCGATGCACCCGCTCACCCTGCTGACCGTCGGCGTTTATGGAAAAGCGCTTCCGCCGCAGAACGGTGCCCCCATTCGTTTAACCGTACCGTGGAAATATGGCTTCAAAGGGATTAAATCTATCGTCAGCATTAAGCTCACCCGCGAGCGACCGCCAACCACCTGGAATCTGGCGGCCCCGGATGAATACGGTTTCTTCGCCAACGTGAACCCGCACGTGGATCATCCGCGCTGGTCGCAGGCAACCGAGCGGTTTATCGGTTCCGGCGGTGCGCTGGACGTGAAGCGCCAGCCGACGCTGCTGTTTAACGGCTATGCGGATGAAGTGGCCTCGCTGTACCGTGGCCTCAACTTACGGGAGAACTTCTGAGTGCGTTTAACGGCAAAACAGATTACCTGGCTGAAAGTGCTGCTGCACCTGGCCGGGCTGCTTCCTTTTATATGGCTGTTCTGGGCCGCCAGTCAGGGGCTATTTAGCGCCGATCCGGCCAAGGATATTCAGCATTTTACCGGTCGGATGGCTCTGAAATTTTTGCTGGCCACCTTGCTCGTCTCGCCGCTGGCGCGCTACGCTAAACAGCCATTATTGATACGCACCCGTCGGCTGTTAGGGCTATGGTGTTTTGCCTGGGCGACGCTGCATCTCACCAGCTACGCTCTGCTGGAGCTGGGAATTAACAATATGGCGCTGCTTGGCCGCGAACTGGTGACACGTCCTTATCTGACGTTGGGTATCGTGAGCTGGGTGGTTTTACTGGCGTTAGCGCTGACCTCCACGCAATATGCGCAGCGAAAGCTGGGCAGGCGCTGGCAGCTGCTGCACAACTTCGTCTATCTTGTCGCGATCCTCGCCCCCATTCATTACCTGTGGTCGGTGAAGATCCTCTCGCCGCAGCCAATCCTTTATGCACTGGCCGCCGTGGCGCTTTTAGCATGGCGTTACAAGAAGTTCCGCCAGTGGTTGCGATAGTTCGCGAAACTGTGCGTTTTCCCGCATATTCCCCGTCAACCGCAAATCTTTTTCGGATAGCTGTTGATTATCTTCCCTGATAAGACCAGTATTTAGCTGCCAATTGCTACGAAATCGTTATAATGTGCGACCTCGTCCTCCCTGACGCAGTTTTTGCGCTGCAGAAAAGGTGACATTGGCGCAACGAAGGTATATTTTGTTTTTTGCCGGAGGATAGCAGCAGATCGCTGCACAATGTCCGTCAAGTCTAACATTGACACTCTGGGGCAAAATAGACCGGCGTCCCGGCGCTGGAATTTATCGCTATGCATACAGCTGTCGGGGCATACGCTTTACAGACGGCGGTGAAACGCCTGTCACAATCACACTAAACAAAGAGTACGGAACCCACTCATGGATATTCGTAAGATTAAAAAACTGATCGAGCTGGTTGAAGAATCAGGCATCTCCGAACTGGAAATTTCTGAAGGCGAAGAGTCAGTACGCATTAGCCGTGCAGCTCCTGCCGCAAGTTTCCCTGTGATGCAACAAGCTTACGCTGCACCAATGATGCAGCAGCCAGCTCAATCTAACGCAGCCGCTCCGGCGACCGTTCCTTCCATGGAAGCGCCAGCAGCAGCGGAAATCAGTGGTCACATCGTACGTTCCCCGATGGTTGGTACTTTCTACCGCACCCCAAGCCCGGACGCAAAAGCGTTCATCGAAGTGGGTCAGAAAGTCAACGTGGGCGATACCCTGTGCATCGTTGAAGCCATGAAAATGATGAACCAGATCGAAGCGGACAAATCCGGTACCGTGAAAGCAATTCTGGTCGAAAGTGGACAACCGGTAGAATTTGACGAGCCGCTGGTCGTCATCGAGTAACGAGGCGAACATGCTGGATAAAATTGTTATTGCCAACCGCGGCGAGATTGCATTGCGTATTCTTCGTGCCTGTAAAGAACTGGGCATCAAGACTGTCGCTGTGCACTCCAGCGCGGATCGCGATCTAAAACACGTATTACTGGCAGATGAAACGGTCTGTATTGGCCCTGCTCCGTCAGTAAAAAGTTATCTGAACATCCCGGCAATCATCAGCGCCGCTGAAATCACCGGCGCAGTAGCAATCCATCCGGGTTACGGCTTCCTCTCCGAGAACGCCAACTTTGCCGAGCAGGTTGAACGCTCCGGCTTTATCTTCATTGGCCCGAAAGCAGAAACCATTCGCCTGATGGGCGACAAAGTATCCGCAATCGCGGCGATGAAAAAAGCGGGCGTCCCTTGCGTACCGGGTTCTGACGGCCCGCTGGGCGACGATATGGATAAAAACCGTGCCATTGCTAAACGCATTGGTTATCCGGTGATTATCAAAGCCTCCGGCGGCGGCGGCGGTCGCGGTATGCGCGTAGTGCGCGGCGACGCTGAACTGGCACAATCCATCTCCATGACCCGTGCGGAAGCGAAAGCTGCTTTCAGCAACGATATGGTTTACATGGAGAAATACCTGGAAAATCCTCGCCACGTCGAGATTCAGGTACTGGCTGACGGTCAGGGCAACGCTATCTATCTGGCGGAACGTGACTGCTCCATGCAACGCCGCCACCAGAAAGTGGTCGAAGAAGCGCCAGCACCGGGCATTACCCCGGAACTGCGTCGCTACATCGGCGAACGTTGCGCTAAAGCGTGTGTTGATATCGGCTATCGCGGTGCAGGTACTTTCGAGTTCCTGTTCGAAAACGGCGAGTTCTATTTCATCGAAATGAACACCCGTATTCAGGTAGAACACCCGGTTACAGAAATGATCACCGGCGTTGACCTGATCAAAGAACAGCTGCGTATCGCTGCCGGTCAACCGCTGTCGATCAAGCAAGAAGAAGTTCACGTTCGCGGCCATGCGGTGGAATGTCGTATCAACGCCGAAGATCCGAACACCTTCCTGCCAAGTCCGGGCAAAATCACCCGTTTCCACGCACCTGGCGGTTTTGGCGTACGTTGGGAGTCTCATATCTACGCGGGCTACACCGTACCGCCGTACTATGACTCAATGATCGGTAAGCTGATTTGCTACGGTGAAAACCGTGACGTGGCGATTGCCCGCATGAAGAATGCGCTGCAGGAGCTGATCATCGACGGTATCAAAACCAACGTTGATCTGCAGATCCGCATCATGAATGACGAGAACTTCCAGCATGGTGGCACTAACATCCACTATCTGGAGAAAAAACTCGGTCTTCAGGAAAAATAAGACTGCTAAAGCGTCAAAAGGCCGGATTTTCCGGCCTTTTTTATTACTGGGGATCGACAACCCCCATAAGGTACAATCCCCGCTTTCTTCACCCATCAGGGACAAAAAATGGACACTCGTTTTGTTCAGGCCCATAAAGAGGCGCGCTGGGCGCTGGGGCTGACCCTTTTGTATCTGGCAGTTTGGTTAGTAGCCGCTTACTTATCTGGCGTTGCCCCCGGTTTTACCGGCTTTCCGCGCTGGTTTGAGATGGCCTGCATCCTGACGCCGCTGCTGTTTATTGGACTGTGCTGGGCGATGGTGAAATTTATCTATCGCGATATCCCACTGGAGGATGACGATGCAGCTTGAAGTAATTCTACCGCTGGTCGCCTATCTGGTGGTGGTGTTCGGTATCTCGGTTTATGCGATGCGTAAACGGAGCACCGGCACCTTCCTTAATGAGTATTTCCTCGGCAGCCGCTCTATGGGCGGTATTGTGCTGGCGATGACGCTCACCGCGACCTATATCAGTGCCAGTTCGTTTATCGGCGGGCCAGGAGCTGCTTATAAATACGGGCTGGGCTGGGTATTGCTGGCGATGATTCAGCTTCCTGCAGTCTGGCTTTCACTCGGTATTCTCGGCAAGAAGTTTGCGATTCTTGCGCGCCGCTACAATGCAGTGACGCTAAACGATATGCTGTTTGCCCGCTACCAGAGTCGTCTTCTGGTGTGGCTGGCGAGTTTGAGTTTGCTGGTTGCGTTCGTTGGTGCGATGACCGTGCAGTTTATCGGCGGTGCGCGCCTGCTGGAAACCGCGGCGGGTATTCCTTATGAAACCGGGCTGCTGATTTTTGGTATCAGCATTGCGTTATATACCGCCTTTGGTGGCTTTCGCGCCAGCGTGCTGAACGACACCATGCAAGGGCTTGTGATGCTGATTGGCACCGTTGTGCTGCTTATTGGCGTGGTACATGCCGCTGGCGGCTTAAGCAACGCAGTACAGACCTTGCAAACCATCGATCCGCAACTGGTTACGCCACAAGGCGCTGACGATATTCTGTCGCCTGCCTTTATGACGTCGTTCTGGGTACTGGTGTGCTTTGGCGTTATAGGCCTGCCGCATACTGCGGTGCGCTGTATCTCTTATAAAGACAGCAAAGCAGTACACCGGGGGATCATCATCGGTACGATTGTAGTCGCAATCCTGATGTTCGGTATGCACCTGGCCGGAGCGTTAGGTCGGGCGGTGATCCCCGATCTCACCGTACCGGATCTGGTGATCCCGACGTTAATGGTAAAAGTGCTGCCACCGTTTGCCGCCGGGATCTTCCTGGCTGCACCGATGGCTGCGATCATGTCGACAATTAACGCCCAACTGCTGCAAAGTTCCGCTACGATCATTAAAGATCTCTATCTGAATATCCGTCCGGATCAAATGCAAAACGAGACGCGTCTGAAGCGGATGTCGGCGGTAATTACGTTAGTTCTCGGCGCGTTGCTGCTGCTTGCCGCCTGGAAGCCGCCAGAAATGATCATCTGGCTGAATTTGCTGGCCTTCGGTGGGCTGGAAGCCGTTTTCCTGTGGCCGCTGGTGCTGGGTCTTTACTGGGAACGCGCCAACGCCAAAGGCGCGCTAAGTGCGATGATCGTTGGCGGCGTGCTGTATGCCGTACTCGCGACGCTGAATATTCAGTACCTGGGCTTCCACCCTATCGTGCCCTCGTTACTACTAAGTTTGCTGGCTTTCCTGGTCGGAAACCGTTTCGGTACATCCGTCCCGCAAGCTACCGTTTTGACTACTGATAAATAAAGAGTTTTGCCATGCCTTGGATCCAACTGAAACTGAACACCACCGGCGCGAACGCGGAAGATCTTAGCGATGCGCTGATGGAAGCGGGTGCCGTTTCTATCACTTTTCAGGATACCCACGATACGCCAGTATTTGAGCCGCTGCCGGGCGAAACGCGCCTGTGGGGCGACACCGATGTGATTGGTCTGTTCGACGCTGAAACCGATATGAACGACGTGGTGGCGATTCTGGAAAACCATCCGCTGCTCGGCGCAGGCTTCGCGCATAAAATCGAACAACTAGAAGATAAAGACTGGGAGCGCGAATGGATGGATAATTTCCACCCGATGCGCTTTGGTGAACGACTGTGGATCTGCCCTAGCTGGCGTGATGTGCCGGACGAAAACGCCGTCAACGTGATGTTAGATCCAGGGCTGGCGTTTGGTACGGGTACCCATCCAACCACCTCTCTGTGCCTGCAATGGCTCGACAGCCTCGATTTAACCGGTAAAACAGTCATCGACTTTGGCTGTGGTTCCGGCATTCTGGCGATCGCGGCGCTGAAACTGGGTGCAGCAAAAGCCATTGGTATTGATATCGATCCGCAGGCGATTCAGGCCAGCCGCGATAACGCCGAACGTAATGGCGTTTCTGACCGTCTGGAACTCTACTTACCGAAAGATCAGCCAGAAGAAATGAAAGCCGACGTGGTGGTCGCTAACATCCTTGCAGGCCCATTACGTGAACTGGCACCGTTAATCAGCGTCCTGCCGGTTTCAGGCGGTTTGCTGGGCCTTTCCGGTATTCTGGCAAGCCAGGCAGAGAGCGTTTGTGAAGCTTATGCCGATAGCTTCGCACTGGACCCGGTCGTGGAAAAAGAAGAGTGGTGCCGTATTACCGGTCGTAAGAATTAACCTTCACTACATTGATAGCCCTGTTACGCTGACAAATAATGGACATACCATTCAGGCCAGCGAAAAAGCAGATACCCGCAACACGATAACCCTGGACAAGCAAACCTGGACGCTACAGCAGTTCCACTTCCATGCGCCGAGCGAAAACACCGTGCATGGCAAGAAGTACGCGATGGAGATGCATCTGGTACATAAAAACAGCGCGGGTGAGCTGGCCGTGGTGGCCGTCATGTTTGATAAAGGTGCTGCGAATCCAGAGCTGGAAAAGCTGTGGAGCGTGATGCCGCAGCAGGCTGAACAGAACGTCACCATTGAGAAGGATCTCAACCTGAACAAACTGCTGCCAAAGGTGAAAACCTACTGGCGCTTTAGCGGCTCTTTGACCACGCCACCGTGTTCTGAAGGGGTCACCTGGATCGTGCTCAAACAGCCGTTAACCATCTCAGCAGAACAGCTTGAGAAATTTACTCATACCATGCATCACGATAATAACCGTCCGGTACATCGCGGGGTGACGCGGGGCGAAGTGCGAGCAAGCTCACAAAAGGCACGTAAATTTGCCGATTATTTACGCAAATTTGCGTGCCAAAATTTTCATTCATAAAGAAAAATTGAGAACTTACTCAAATTTCTTTGAGTGTAAATTTTAGTCACTATTTTCTAATATGATGATTTTTATGAGTAATTATCGCACCACGCTCATTTTAAATGCAATTCTTTGATCCATCTCAGAGGATTGGTCAAAGTTTGGCCTTTCATCTCGTGCAAAAAATGCGTAATATACGCCGCCTTGCAGTCACAGTATGGTCATTTCTTAACTCATGCGCATCGGACAATATCAGCTCAGAAATCGCCTGATCGCAGCGCCCATGGCTGGCATTACAGACAGACCTTTTCGGACGTTGTGCTACGAGATGGGAGCCGGATTGACAGTATCCGAGATGATGTCTTCTAACCCACAGGTTTGGGAAAGCGACAAATCTCGTTTACGGATGGTGCACATTGATGAACCCGGTATTCGCACCGTGCAAATTGCTGGTAGCGATCCGAAAGAAATGGCAGATGCAGCACGTATTAACGTGGAAAGCGGTGCCCAGATTATTGATATCAATATGGGTTGCCCGGCTAAAAAAGTGAATCGCAAGCTCGCAGGTTCAGCCCTCTTGCAGTACCCGGATGTCGTTAAATCGATCCTTACCGAGGTCGTCAATGCAGTGGACGTTCCTGTTACCCTGAAGATTCGCACCGGCTGGGCACCGGAACACCGTAACTGCGAAGAGATTGCCCAACTGGCTGAAGACTGTGGCATTCAGGCTCTGACCATTCATGGCCGTACACGCGCCTGTTTGTTCAATGGAGAAGCTGAGTACGACAGTATTCGGGCAGTTAAGCAGAAAGTTTCCATTCCGGTTATCGCGAATGGCGACATTACTGACCCGCTTAAAGCCAGAGCTGTGCTCGACTATACAGGGGCGGATGCCCTGATGATAGGCCGCGCAGCTCAGGGAAGACCCTGGATCTTTCGGGAAATCCAGCATTATCTGGACACTGGGGAGTTGCTGCCCCCGCTGCCTTTGGCAGAGGTTAAGCGCTTGCTTTGCGCGCACGTTCGGGAACTGCATGACTTTTATGGTCCGGCAAAAGGGTACCGAATTGCACGTAAACACGTTTCCTGGTATCTCCAGGAACACGCTCCAAATGACCAGTTTCGGCGCACATTCAACGCCATTGAGGATGCCAGCGAACAGCTGGAGGCGTTGGAGGCATACTTCGAAAATTTTGCGTAAACAGAAATAAAGAGCTGACAGAACTATGTTCGAACAACGCGTAAATTCTGACGTACTGACCGTTTCTACCGTTAACTCTCAGGATCAGGTAACCCAAAAACCCCTGCGTGACTCGGTTAAACAGGCACTGAAGAACTATTTTGCTCAACTGAATGGTCAGGATGTGAATGACCTCTATGAGCTGGTACTGGCTGAAGTAGAACAGCCCCTGTTGGACATGGTGATGCAATACACCCGTGGTAACCAGACCCGTGCTGCGCTGATGATGGGCATCAACCGTGGTACGCTGCGTAAAAAATTGAAAAAATACGGCATGAACTAATTCAGGTTAGCTAAATGCTTGATTAAAAAGGCGCTACTCGGCATGGGGAAGCGCCTTTTTTATAGTGTTTATACATATGTTTATACATGTTGGCTCGCACAAATAAAAAAGCACCAGAACATAGTCCAGTGCTTTGATAGGTTGGGTTCATCACCTTGGCCTTTCCGGCTTTCTCCATTGATACGGTTCGGCATCCATCCTTTGCCGGTGGCGTTCTTTCGCATCCAAGCAAGCGGTAACGCGATTACGCACCATAAGACGATCTCGCCCGTTGAGTTCATGACCCTGCAACTCAGCCGCTACCATTATTGCTTTCTCTAATACTGTCCGATCCAGCATACAAACCCTCAGTTAATTGACTGGCTGTAACCTGCGAAGAGCTGCGCATTTACCGTCAGCACTTCTTTCATATGCTCATACCATCCGGCAAAAATAGCCTCATCGGTTCCCGGGTAGCCTGCCAGAAAGCACATCAGATATCGTCGGTGAGTTTGTCCTGCTGATCCCAGTCAACAATGAACTGTCTAAACAGAGTGTAAGCCTTAGCTGGGTCTCTGTTCTGCCACGTTTCGACAACGATCTCGAAAGGAGGAACGGTGTAAGTTACCTCCACTGGTAATGGCTCGTATTTCGTCGGTATCAATACCTCTCGGGTAAATACCTCACCTTCCGGCCAGAGTTGCACCTGATTTGTCAAAGCTGATCCTCCACATAGATACCCGCCGATATGATTGCACCGCCGATACGGCGCTTACCGTAAAGCAATGGTACCGGATAGCCCTGCGCGGCAGTATTAGTAACGCCACCAAACGCATACGAGGCTTTATTATCGGCACTTTGTTTGCTGGCTAAACCCGTAGGTTGAGGTGATAGCATCTGAACAACACCGCCCAAGGCCATCGCGGCGCCAAATTTATAGAAAAATGGTGAAGCTGCTGCCCAAGGTGTAAAACTCAGCACAGCCCCCACTGCAATTAGCGCAGCGCCGAGAATTGTTTGCAGTACGCCAGCTTTTTTGCTCCCGATTATGACGGGAACAATTCGAATAGTCCTGTTGCCGTTCGGAAAATCGAGATCATCCTGAGTAACGTTCTTTTTGTCCACGAATACAGCGAACGTTAGCCCTCGGGCTTTGCTGGTATTCATGAATTTCTGAAAGCCGGGAATGGTGGCGGATAACGCAGTAAACGCCTCACGTGTCGGGCCAATAAGCCGCTGGTGAGTACGGCCAAAAAGTTTAGCCAGCGAGCCGCTCAGAAGGATCGTGCTCATGGTTTCATGGTTTGCTGTATTCATAGTTTTACTCCAGTCAGATACCGTTAAATATCGCCAGCCGTTGTTTGTGGCTGTCGCTCATATCGAAAGCAAAATCCTCATGCTCAGCCTGGAAGGTGCCGAACGCCATCAATGCAGATACCGCAGGGTCTATCTTGTTAGAGGATTTCTTTTTGTTGGGCTTAATGTTGGCGTTAGCGTCGGACTCCATCACCACGTTTCCAATCGCCCAGGCCAGAACCGGATCGCCGCGGTGGCGCACCACCTTACGGTTAACGAACACCTCAAATGATTTCGCCACCGGACTGAACTTGAGATAGGTTTGCGGGAAAGGCTCCACATCAAGCCCCGCTCCCTGTAGCTGGGTGCGCAGGTGCGTGGCGTTCCACGTATCGAAACCCACCAGCCTGATATTGAAGGTTTCAGCGTCGCGCAGAATATCGTCACGGATGCGGTCATAGTCGATACAGTCGCCGGGGGTGGTGCGTATCCAGCCCGCTTTCACCCACTGGCGGTAGATGGCGCGGTTTTTGTTGGCGACGTTAAGCAACTGCGCTTCCGGCAGATAATGACGGGTCAGGAGTCGGATCTCCCTGTCGAACGGGAAAGCGTAGCTCACGCTGGTGATGTCGCTGGTAGAGGACAGGTCAAACCCGGCATAGCACTCCATCCCGGCAAGGTCTTCTTCGGTGTAGTCGAGCGCACAGGCATCCCATGCCCCGGCACCCATCCACGGCGTGGAGCCCTGACACCAGATATTGAAACGTTTGGTCAGCATTTCCACCCACTGCGACGGTATGCCCCGCGCTTTCTGGATGGTGGACTCAAGTTTCGCCGCGTCAACGGACACATGCAGGTTAGGGTTAGCCTTGATCCACATTTCCGGCTGCTCAACCTCGCTTTCGTCTTCCAGCTCGTAGATCAGGACAAACAGCGAATCGTTGCTCTCTTCCCCGGCCAGAATCTGGCAGCAGTAGTCATAATGCTGTTTACAGGCAGAGACAACGTTACTCCCGGCGGTCGTGATGGCGAACAAAATCGCCTCAGGACGTGCGCCCATACCCAGCTCAAGCGCGGAATAAACGCCGTTATCCGGGTGAAGGTGGTATTCATCGACAATCGCCAGGCTGGGGTTAGTCCCTTCAATGGTGGCCGCTTTCGCCGCCAGTGGCTTTAACAGGCTGTTGCTCTTCGGGAAAATGACCTTATGCGCCTGAATATTGACGCGCTTTTTCAGCGGTTTTGACAGCAGGCACATCTGGCGGGCATCGTCGAATACGATTCGGGCCTGATCCCGGCTCACCGCCGCCGTGTAGATATCCTGCTGGCCCTTCTCCATTACCAGAAACCAGTTAGCCAGCATGGCAGCTACTGTGGATTTGGCATTCTTGCGCGGCACCTCAATAAAGGCGCTGCTGTACTTCCGGCGGCCTGACTCCCTGACCTTAAAGCCCAGCAGGTTAGCAAAGGCGAACTGCTGCCAAGGCTCCAGCTCGATAGGCTGGCCCCGCAGCGGGCCTTTGACGTGTGGACAGAGCCGGGAGAAGGCAATAAACCGCTCCACGGTCGCCGTATCGAACTCATAACGGGGGTCATTCAGGTCTGAAAAGTACCTTTCAACGGCTTGTTTTACGCGCTTACAGGCCGGAATTTCACCCGATTTAATGGCGTTGGCGTAATCATTCCAGACGGTCAAGCTCGTCCTCCTCTTCCGTTTCTACCGGATTACGGCGGCGGCTTACCGGATCAAAGCCCAGTAGCGACGACATTTTTATGAGAATTTTTTCGGCATCCGCTTTTGCGCTCAGTGCCGGGTTACGGCTCTCACCGCCCTGGCTGTTCACTATGCTGAATCCCCGCGTAGCAAGGTCTTCCACTGCTTTGCGGTACATCGAGTAATTGACGCAATACAGCTCAAGGTTGTTCCAGTCGGCAGGCGTCAGATCCCCGCGCTCCGCCAGCTGCTTCGCCTTTGCTTTCCACTGCTGCGCCGCGATTTCATCAAGGTAGGCGGGCGGTTTGGGTGGTCTTGCCATAACTTACTGTTTTCCTGTCTGTTTTATTTTCAAAAAAATCACCGTGCGTAAAAATTTGAGGGGGCGGGTGGTTCCTCGCTGAGAGGGGTTTGTCTTTAAAACCTCCCCCACCCCATCCATTCGGCCTGTCAGCGGTTGCGAAAGCATTCCATAAGCTCCCGGTCACGCTGGCTCATGTGCTTTGCTGCGGGCTTCTTATGCGCTCTCTGTCTGGCTGGTTGCCATGACTCACGCTGCTTTATCAGCCCGCTAATCAGCCGCTGCTGTTCCTGCTCAGTCATTGTTTGCCTCATAGATCCAGTCGGTGCGATGACGTGCTGCTTCTTCCTGCTCGCGGAACTTACCGGCTTTACGCTGCTGCTTCGTCACCGGGTCTGTCGTGGTTGTCTTCCGTCCATGACAGGCAGCGCATAACGACTGGTGATTACTGGCGGGCCAGAACAGCACATCAGCTTCACCCTCGATAGGGATGATGTGATCGACGATAGTTGCCGATGCATAGACGCCAGCCTTGAGACAATGGACACACAGCGGATTAGCTTTTAGAAAATGACGACGGTATTCGCCCCAGCGGTTGGAGTAACCACGCTCTGTTCGCGTACCTCTTCGGCTGTCGCTTTGTCGGCGAGCATCCCGCTTATGCTCGTCACACTTGCCAGACTTCACCCGTTTATTACATCCCGGCTCATTGCACCGGCGTAGTGGTTGCCACGGCATCAGTACACCCCCACATCACGATAGACAGACCACAACGCAGAGACAGCCATCGGTATCTCTTTGGCGTCGGTATCACCAATCATCGTGCGGTACTCGTACAGCTGAGATACGTACATCAGACAGCCAATCTTGATAGCTGGCGTAAACTCCAGCCCGTTATCAAAGCGCTTGCCGATATGCTTCTGGCAAACCTCCAGCGCCGCATCGATGTACGCCTGTATCAACGTATCTTCGTAATCATCATCAATACGGCAATGCAGCTTTGCTTCATCCAGGGTGATTTCTGCTGTCATTTTTCCGTTCCTGTCTTGCAGAGAATTTCCAGCCGGGTACCTTCCGAATCAGGAATAGGAGGCCCGATAATATTGAGAGTGCTGCCAGCAAACGGGCCAGTAAGCACTTTCAGACGGTTGGCTGCGGTAATATCACGGCGGAAACGCACCCAAACGCGGATCGTCGCTTCGGCAACCTCGGCACCTGACGCCATTAACTCTCGGCCACTGATCCCCTTAACCTCAGCCCATATGGTTTCCCCGTCTTCCCAGACCTGAACAACCTGACCGGACGGCTCCCTGTGGGTAGTGAATACCCGAATAGTGACGCGGCTTCTCAGCCCCCCGGCTCTCATGCGTCACCTTCCTTGCCGTCTTTGCTGATCTTCACTTCCTGCTTCCATGCCTGGCTGAATTCGTCACCACCTTCACGCGGCGGCATCCCCTCACGTTCACGGGCTTCGTTCGGGTTCATAATCCCGTTCTTAATGCCGCGCTCATAAGTGGCATAACGTTCGGTTGGCGTGGCGCGGAGAAGGTCAGCAGAGTCAAATTCCACCTGATAGCGGGTTCCCGGAACCGGAGAGGCCACCAGCAGCGCAGATTTGATTTGTTGTTCGAAGTTAGCCAGCCACGGGCGCATCGTCATGGTGAGAAAGGCGCGGCTCGCTTCGCTGAAATTGCTGTAGGTGCTGTTGCTGTATTCCTGCAGGAAGATGGGCGACACGTTGAACATGCGGGCAATGTCTTCAATGGTAAAGCGACGGGAGGCCAGCCATTCGGCATCCTGATTGCTCATGCCAAGCTGCTTGTAGTCCATGCCACCTTCAAGGATCGGCGTTTTCCCGGCGTTTCTGGCACCTTTGTAGCGCTCCAGTGCGTCCAGAGCCTGTTTGCCCTTCACGCTGTCGAGCCATTCAGCAGTGGTGACTACGCCTGCTGCCATCATGCCATCTTTCATAATGCTGGCACCGTGACGCTGTTGGGCCAGACCTAACCCCAGCGCCTCACGGCAAGTAGTAATAGGCGAACGCCCCAGAAAGCCATCATCGGTGGAGTAACGCAGGTGCAGAATCTCTTCCTGCAGGAAGGTACGCACAGCCCCGGTAAACGGTTCAGTAACAGTGTATTTGTACTTATGCTGGCCGATACGCTCAGGAACAACCGCCCCCGGCGCATACGGGTGCAGGGATTGCGGCTGGCCGTCGTGGCCCCACTGGATCACCGCATAGGCGTTACCATTCAGCAGACAATGGCGCATCATCGTGCGTTTAAACTGGTAAGGTGTCTGGCAGTCGTTCGGCTGCTCGTTCAGCAGAAAATCCACCGGATGATTGCTCAGCCATTCTCGCGCCTCACGCCCGTTATCATTACGCACGCGGTAGAGGTAGCAGGGCATTGTTGCCACCGCCTCACTGATAACTGATACGGCGTTCATGACCGCCGGCAGAGATTCCGCAGTACCCGCAGACACATACTCGCCTGATCCGGTATTTGGAATCCCTGCCATCGCCAGAAATTCATCAATGGTCATGCTGCGCTGCTCAGAGGGTTCAGACTTACGGCCAAACGGCCAGATATTCCACATATCAGAGCCCCGCTAATTCAGCCCAGCGGCGACGGTTATCGCCAGCGCGGCGCAGTTCAGGATGTTGGGAGAAAAGCGAACGGTGCGCGATTTCCACGCCAGACTCAGGATAAGCAGGCATAGAGGTAACGGTAATCTCCCGCAGTTCGGCTGCGGTAACAGTGCGCAGGTATGGAGACTGGCCGATATCCCACGCCTCTTTCAGCGCCCGGAAACCAAAGCTCATGCCGGAGATATCCCCACGCTCCACCAGCTCCAGCACATCGTTACCAAGCTGGGTATTCGGCGGGGTCAGCTCGAAGCGCAGCCCGGTATCGTCTTCGGACAGCACCAGCGTGCCGGATTTAGTGCGGCCCAGCAGCTGGGTATAGTTATGCTCGTACAGCGCACGCACATCGCTACCGGATGCCAGGCTGTCTTTAAACGCTCCCGGCGCAAACTGCTCGCGGAACTCGTCCCAGATAATTTCAGAGAGACTGTTCCAGCGCACGGCATAGCCCACCAGCTTTTTGTTGCTGGCGCTCACTTCGGAGGTACGGATTTCAAAATCGATTGTTTTCATTACTGGACTCCACAGAGGGCAAAAAGGGGCCGTAGCCCCTTAAACGTCAAATCAGGAACCGGAGCCGGAAAGCTCAAGCACCTTGATGGCGTTGGAGTCCACCACGCCGCCGCCCAGGTATTTATCGGTATGCACCTTGTAGAAACCCGGTTCGGTGATGTTGTCAGGGCGGGTACGCACGCCAGTGGTGTGATCCACGATGAAATAGCCGCGCTTGAAGTCGCCTACCGCGAGGAATGCTTTACCTGCCTCCGCATCCGGCATGGTTTCCAGATACTGAACAGGACGGCCCAGCAGCGTATCGGGAGAACCGGCAACCAGACGATCGCGCCAGATGTAATCCCCGTTGCCGTTTTTCAGCTTTTGCAGTTTGGCTGCGGTGTTGGAGTTCATCACCCATACGGCGTTTTTGCGGTATTTGGCTTTCAGCTTATACAGCAGGTCGATCAGGCCATCAGAGGAAACGTCAGCCGCTTCCATCTTCTCCAGCGTACCGAACGGACGGGTTTTGTCGGCAGTGGCCGCGCGAGGGTAAGACAGGAAGCCTTTGGATTTTTTATCACCGTCGCCGTTCACAAAGTCGCTTTCTTCGGTCGCGGTGAAGGTGTCGGCAATTTCAGAAGACAGCCAGCCCAAAATATCCACCTCGGAGAAGTCGAGAATCTCCTGAGTGGTTTTCGGGTAGGCGTAGATCGGGTTGAGTTTGATATCAACGCGCTCCATCTTCGGCGTACTGGTTTCGGTACGTGCCTCACCTTCGGTACCACGATTAACGGTAGTGCCGCCCACAGATACCAGCTTCTGGTATTCGTTGGTTTTGGTGGTCTTCACCGTTGCGATGGAGCGCATCACGCTATCATCCTGCAACTGGCGCATAATCTCTTTGTCCAGCTCAGGGATAACGGTATAGCCGCCATCAGCCTGCACCAGCGTGGAGAGAGAACGGGTATCACCTGTCATGATGTAGTGGCGCAGCTCGTCGTTGCTTACTGGCTCACCTTCAACGGAAGTACCAGGCAGATTGCGCTGATCGTCGGCGACGGCTTCTAGACGGGTGATTTCAACTTCAAGCGCATCAGCCTGGGCGCGGAGTTCATCGAACTTTTTGCCCTCTTCTTCGTTCAGGCTGCGCTTTTCGGTGTCGGCTTTGTCCAGCATGGAACGCATCTGTGTTTTGAGTGCGGCTTTCTGCTGGCGTAATTCGAGTAGTTTCTTCATGGAGTGGTTTCCGTAACAATTAACGTTGAGACGTGAAACCAGCGCTTGGAGGGGAGGCCGTTAAATCTTTTTCTGCCTCTCGCAGGCTGTACTCGCTACAGCTTGACTTAACGGCCAGTGGCGGCTCACGTCTGAGTGCCACTCTTCAAGATATACATGAAAAATATAAAGAAAACCCCCATCAGAGACAGGGGTAATCACGGGTAAACATGAGTACGAATAATTTACAAAATTTATTTATTCAGCAAATCCCGCATGTTCTTTTCCGGCATATCCTTACGCATTTTCTCCAGATGCGCGATGAGGAGATCCAGCTGTTCGCCATCAGCAGCCAGAGCCATTCCCGTGAACGAATCCACAATGAAGCCGTGAGAATCAATCATCACCACAGCATCTTTATCAAGCGCAGCAGCGTACTCCTTTACTCCCATATCCTGTACGGCATTTTCAATGCCATGCACCTTGCGATGTTCCAGAACATCCTTATAAGTAAACATTTTCTTTGCTCCTTTCAGTCAGAAATCATCTTCATGTTGTGGGCGCTGGTCAAAATCTTCCGGCGTATTGTATATTTCCCATCCCGGCGCGGCGGCGGTTGATTGTTTTGCGTCGTCAGTATCAGTTATGGGCTTCCGCCCGCCGCCCGGCCTCACCGTTCTGGCGCTGATCACACTGTCTGCGAGTACCTGATACCCCTGCTGTGCGGTGCCATCCTGCCCCGTCCACTGATTAAGCTGCATATTGCCCGCTACGCTCACAAGGTCGCCTTTAACATGCCGCGCCAGCGCATCAGCCTGCTTACCAAATGCGAGAACACCCAGCCAGAAAGTAGCCTGTCCATCCTCAGCGGCATTACAGGGCAGTGATACTGCCAGCCGCGCCATTGCCATATTTGTACCCTTGCCCGTTGTTCTGGTATTCGGATCGGCCACCAGACGCCCGTATGCTGATATCTGTGCTGTCATTCTAATACTCCCCACAGTTATAAATTAAAATTTGTACCTTAAACTGTCTACCTGTCTACTCTTTGATTTTTTACTTTAATATTCATTATGTTACACGGTAGAGAGTTACCTTTTAAAGTGTCTACTACTGTCTACCAGACTCTCTACCATTGTGCAAAAAACAAACCGAAAGTAGACACGGTAGATACCTTACCAAACACTGTCTACCAAGTGTCTACCCATCTAACCAATTGTTATTTAATATATTATTCATAACAGTAGACACGGTAGACACTTTATCGATAATTTTTAAATTCTACCCCTGCTCACCATTATTATTTCCTGTTGCTGCTGGTAGCCACCCATCAGCATCATCACCTAACAGGACATTTGAGATCGTACGCCCTTTATCCGGCCCCCGGGTGCACTGTTTGCGCTTGTACTCTTTGCCATACTCAGACATTGCCCCCGGCATATCAGTGCCGAACCGCGTCAATGATACGGGTTTACCCAGGCCATGCGCTGACATGTAGGCAAGGTATGAGTGGTACAGATAACGCCTCGGGCTGAATGGCACCATCTCAGCATTGCCAACAATCATTCCCTCGCACTCAACAAGCGCCATCAGGTAGCCGCAAAAATCCACCAGTGAATCACCTTCTCTTTTGATGGCCAGCGCTTCTTCTGATTTCTGCTGCTCATGCAAAAGCTGTTTGGCTTCGTTCTGGCTGGAAAATCGCACAAGAAGATGCCGGATGATTACCGCAAGCTCTCCTTCAATCTTCTCGGCCAGCATCGGATCGCGTTCGTTTTCCGGCACTACCTCGGTGAAGTTGAAAATCACCCGTCGCCGTGAAATACCGCCGCTGCGGTCACTGAACGTCATAGCATTGTTATTGACGGCCAGCACCACCGCCGGGATACGGGTTGAATATGGCGCTTTGTGTTTTGGGTCGATAGCCACCTTATCCCCGCCAGTGATCGCTTTAATCCCTGCGCCGTCGCCAGCGTACCGGGTCATATCAGGCATGATAATTAGCGAATAGCCCACCACCAGCGCCCTTTCCCTTGGGTTCTCCAGCGCCGCCATGCTCGCCGATACGGTGTTGGCCTTGCCCGCCAGCATCGTGCAGATCTCCGCCATAACACTTTTGCCACTTCCGCCCGGCCCCGTTACCTCAAGAAACAGCTGCCAGTCGTACCGGTTCGCCAGCACCATAAACAGAGCAGCCAGTACACGGTCTGCTTTTCGGTCATTATCCGCTACAGAGCGGCGGAGCCATTTCCAGAAGTTCGGCGCATGGGTTGCGAGGGTCTCGCCTTCTGCTGGTTCGCTGAACGGCAGATCACTCGCAACGAGAAGCCAGTCTTTTCGGTTGTGAGGCCGGAACTGTCCTGAGCGGGTATCAAAAACCCCATTGCTGAAACCAATCAGGTTACGGGCTGTTGTACCCATTACCGGAAGTCCCAGCTTCATTGTATCGACTGCTGATTTGATAGCGTTCTGTGAATACGCCACCTCCGCATCGATGTAGATCTGCGCCATTTCTCGCTGCAATTCTTTGTCTGTCAGAGGAACCCATACCACACCGTTGTAATGGTGTACCGTGTCGGAATCTGCATGGATCGCAAGGTCGCCATCGTAGTGAGCCAGCAGGACTTCTCCACGCTGGCTAGCCCCCATTTGATTAAGTGCAGGTGTAACAGCTTCGTGTTGATTCTCTTTTCCGCCGTCAATTGCCTTGAGTTTTACCACCACCTTCTCGCCCTCCGGCTGGTACATCGAATCATTAAATGCTGCTGCCGCTGCTTCCGGCCCATGTTGCTGGTGAAAATCATTCCAGTCGGCCTTTCCCTCGGTCTGAGGTAAAGCCACCCAGCCAGAGACAGCTTTAGCGGCATTTTCTGCGGCTGATTTTCCCGTGTTTGGTTCGCCGGGCTTAATATCGTTATCTGCGGCGATGATGATCTGCGCACCCGGGTAACGCTGTCGCATCACCTGCGCAACTGGCAGCAGGTTCCCGGCGTCAATTGCTGCGATAATTGTCGCATCAGGGCGGAACTGCTGAACTGAAAGCGCCGTTGCCAGTCCTTCGGCGATAATCACCGTCTCCGGCGTTTCACCTGTATTAACCACGCAAAAAGAGCCTTTCTTCACCGTTCCGGCCACCAGCCGCTTACTGCCATCTGGCTTAATCACCTGTGCGCCTGTCGTCGCGTCAGCACCGTTTTTCAGCACCAGCAGCAGCGACCCATCGGACAGCATCGGGAAGGGGCATTGAAGCCCCTTTGATGCAAGGTAAGCAGACTGCCCCGGAGAGGCTTTAGCAGCCAACGCCGCAACTTTCCCGGCGATATCCGTTTGAGGCTTTTCTCTGGCTGGCTTCGGTTCCGGCATAGGCAGCGCCATCGCTTCGGCCACCAGCTCAGCCGCTTCTCTCGCACCGCACTGATTGACCTTCATCACCAGATCCAGCCCGGTACCCGCGCCACAGTGCGAACAGAAATAGGTTCCCCGGTTATCTTTATTGTCGAACCGGTAGCGGGTTTTGCCGCCGCACGCCGGACACGGCCCCTCACCGCGATTCGTCGGAATCGCCAGGCGCTCCAGTATTGACGGCCAGTAGCCGTTTGCCTTGCTGCGTACATCGCTTACAAAGTCATTTTGCACTGTAAGCCTCCCGCGCTTTCACCAGCTCGCCGATAGATTTATGCAGCAGAGACATAATCGCCCCGACACGGCAGGTTTCTTCACGGTGTTCGTCACCGTCGGGAATGCTGTCAATCCACATGCTCAGTACAGACATTGCGCACTCACTCTCTGAAAGTGCATTTTCAGCGTGCATCAGGACTTCAAAAGGAACCTGTCTCATTTTGTCTCTCCCATGTGCAGCTCGGCGATTAATGCCCGGTGAATTTCCTGATTAAAATCACACGCAATAGAAATCAGATTCAGCAGCGTTTCTGAACATTCAGCAGAGGCTTTTTCCAGGATGGTTTCGTAAAGTGATGAAGCCAGCGCTGATTTATATTCGGCCTGCTCCAGACAGATTGGATCACGCATGGCGCACCTCCACAGGCAGACGGCCAGCGAATACCATCACGCAGCCAGCCGGTGATTGCTCACGGGCTTCGCGCTCAGTGGTAGCGGTGATGTGAATGACGTTGCGCCCGATGGCGCTCAGTGCGAGAAAACGATACTGATATTTGGGGCGAGTTTGGGTATGCTGTATACAAGCCATGATGTAAGCCTCAGTTACGTTGTGGTAAGAGGCCCGGTTAGTGTTAGCGCACTGCCGGGCTTCGCTATTTCCGCGTCGAGAAAATAAGGTGCGGCCACACCAATCTAGTTTAAAGTGCGGCCACACGTCAAGACTGTTTTTGCATTCTTTTTTAATGTATGGTGTTCCCACACTAATTTGAGGAAGACTTATGGCTACCAAGTCCATTAATGCAAAATCAGCTACTAAAAAAATCCGCTTTCCGCATGACCTGATTGAAGAGATTGACGCCAGCGTAGAGCGAGATAAAGCAGATAACGCCGGTGCTAATTTCTCTGCGTGGGTTCTGGATGCCTGCGGGCGCAAACTCAAATCTGAGCAGCGCAAGAAAGCCAGATCGGAACCTGAAAGCTGAACAGGGTTACTCTCGGTAATGCTGTGAACTGCCCCTCTTAAAGAGGGGTTGTTTTGCGCAACTATTAATGAGTTGTGCAGAGGCTCCCCTCTTAAAGAGGGTTGGTTATCTTCGCAGCTCTCTACGTTTTTCGTCGGAACCTCTGAACCACGTTTAACGTTGTTTTGCCATGAACCCGAATACTTTTCGTGTTCGTTGCTCGCCAATTCTCGCATTTCGCGATAATTAAGATGATTCAATGGGTTGCGATGTCCGTACGTTAAACGTACGCGGTTGTTCAAACTCGGCATATCACCGAGCTTGATTTGCGCGTGCGAATTTCGTCGGTTCAAATTCTGCGCAACCCTGATTGAGTTATGCAAAATCACTCAGCACCTCCAACACGCTTAACCAGCCAGCGTTGTGCCAGTTCGGTGAGTTTCGCCTTACGGGTTGCTGTACGGGTATCAAGATCCAGCAGAGCACAATCACGGCTTTCCAGATAAGCCAGCAGCGCCAGCTGATCGGCGTTCATATGGTCACGCACCTGCTTAACCGGAATTTCTTTCTGTTTCGCCCACACTCGCGGGTGCATACCCAGCGCAAGGCTATTCAGGAACGAGCATTCATTGCTGTAGGCAAAGCCGTGCTGCCTGTCGCCGGTGCGCTCAATATAGCCCTTCATTGCATCGGCCATACTCTTATGATCTTCGCAGGCAGCTACACGATTTTTACGCCAGCCCAACAACGCCGCCTCATGTTCCTCTGGCGCTACGCGGCGCAGACGTTCTTCACAGTCGATGAAATACTGGCGGGCCATCTTGCCTTGCGCGTTGCGCTCAACCATAGAAAGCTCTTTAGCCATATTCAGGCTGACAATGTAGTCATGCTCGATACGCTGGCGAGATTTTGAGCTCGCCCGTTTTGGCGAGGTCAAATATTCGACAATCACATAATCAACCCCTTCAACGAACCCATACTGCTTAATGCGCCCTTTTATCCAGTTGGTAAAGTCTCGCCCTACAGCCAGAAACGTATGCAGCTTACGACCACTTACAGACTGAGTTTCTTTCCCACCAATAGTGCTCATGGTTACAGGGATCCGGGCAGCAAAATTATCGCTGGAAATATCTTTCTGGCTGGTTTCGGGTTGAGTTTGGCCGCTGCCAGCCAAGGCAGTTATTTTTTCCATATTCGATTACCTGTAGTTAATTAAGCAGATTTACGGCTGTATGGGTTATTGACGTTCTCTACTACAGGCGGATTACGAACCCACCAGAGCACATCAGAAAGAAGCCAGGCACAGCTATTGCGGCCGAAGTGGCAGCGTGGCGGAAATCGTCCTTGCTGCTCCATTTTCCAACGGCTGGAACGGGAAAGGCTGGTGATCTCGCTACATTCTTCTTCACGGATTCGACGGTCGAACTTAAAGCCGTACTCCTCTAAAAGGGTGCGGCGCTGTTCAGGATTTGGCGGGGTAAAGGTTATATTTTGCATGCTGCCTCCACTGTTTCAATGTTATGCGAAGAGATTAGTGGATAAACGACCAGCATTTCCATTGATTCTGGAATCCTTTAAAAGAACACGCAATTCCATTGAAAGATAGAAATTCCATCAAGATAACGCTCCCCTGTTGAAAACAATTTCCACAGTAATTTCAACGGCTGTCGCGAGAGAAAAAATCATGAATTTCAATAACTCGCCGAAGATCACCGTTCTTTAACGATTTGATTCGCCTTGGATTGTTCATAACAAAGATGAACAATGATGAACGCTGATGAACAGTGATGAATAACCATGAACAAAGATGGAAAAAGTTAGCAAGTAATGACCTAGTAGAGACCGTGGATGGAGCTAGGTATTGTTAGGTGCTGTCGGGTGCCGTTACGTGTCATTACGTGTCGTTACGTGTCGTTACGTGTCGTTGAATGCTGTTGAATGCTGTTGAATGCTGTTGAATGCTGTTGAATGCTGTTGAATGTAACTGTAATACACATCAAATATAACAATTGAATTTCCTTGGCGATCATAGAATCGCCAAAAGCTCCAACAAATATAATTAATTAGTATTTTCACATGAAATATAAATAATACCCACTAACACTGCAAAATAATATTCATTCCGTATAATAAATCGAATTTAATGCCTTGCGAATTTTCTCATATATTGCTGATTTGGATAATCCAGTTTTAGATATACCTTCCTCATCAGCTAATTTATATAGTTCGTTTAAAATAGCCGAGATGCTTGGTTTTTTAGAGGTGCCAAACGAATGGCCTATCTTATGTGCTATAAGCTTGACCAGCATCCCCATTAATTTATCATTATATTCCTTTTCATCTTCTTTACGATGCAAGCCGCGTTTGCTGCTTTTCAATGCAATTCCGACCTGTAAAAGCTCATCCCCTCCCATAGCATAAAGATGCTCTTTCCCTTTGTTTTGATTAGCAATTATAGCCACCGCCGCAAGGCATCTGTCTTTTATGGGTTGTGGTGTAATATCTTCATCAATAAGAGGATATGCCAGAGCAAACATATAGTCTGCGGGATAGGCTGTTGAGTTTCCACCTCGAAATAATTTAGATGCTGATAACCATCTACTCAGTTGTCGATAGTATATATTGTAAGCTTCAACTTTTGCCTCAGGGATATCAGCAGTTTTAACTGTCGGATCTACCCCACACATAAGTAGTGCAAGTTGTTTAATATTTAGTTCCGGGGCTTTGGCTTCTCGCTCGAAAATACCCAATTTTAGAAAACTAGTCATTATTCAGCCCTATTCAACAAAACAATGTTAGTGAATCCACCTGATAAAATATCAAGTCTGTCATACCATTTATTCAACGCATCCAGTTTCTCAGGCAAGTACAGACTACGGTTATAAATCGCCATAACTCCCGGCATTGAGTGCCCCAACAACTGTTCGACAACGTGTGGTGCTATACCCATATTATTCATATGCGTTGCTAAAGTTCGTCTTAGATCGTGCAGTGTCCATGGTTCAGAATGCCCCAGCTTTTTATAAACACCGCGGCCCCACTGACTTACCGCTTCACTGCCTTTAACCGACCCAAGCAAAAGGCCGGATCGTTTCGTTTCATCATGCAGTATTTCAATGAATTTGCGCATGGCATCCGGCACAGGTCTTACAATCTTCTCGCCGCCCTTGCTGTGCTCTTTGGGAACTGTCCAGACCCAGGCATCCATATCCCATTCACTCCACTCTGATAGCCTGGCCTCCTGCGTTCGGCACCCAAACACCATTAAGATTGTCAGTAGCCTGGTGTAGTAAGGCATGAAGCAAGTGCCAGAGGAAATGGCAGCCCATAAATCGCCAGCCTCTTTATCGTTTAATACCCGGTCTTTTTTTGCCTGTTTTTTACCGACATCTGGAATTGTTAAATCTTCAAGCGCGGTACTCACAGCATAGCGACGAACCCGGCAGAATTTCAGGGCTTGTTTGCACATCTGGAACACATAACCTGCGGCGACTGGAGTTTTCTTTTTCATCCTGTCAAAGCAGTCAAGCCAGTATCGTGTTTCACAGTCAGCGAGCGCCATTTTCCCTATATAAGGATAAATGTGTTTTCGCAGCTCCGCTTTGTGCCGTTCAACATTCGCGCGGTTCTCTTCTGCATATTCGCGTATCCAGTATTCTATAGCTTCCTTAACAGTGACCGGTTTAAGCGTTTCCTGAGTGGTCAGCGCCAACTGGTGCTTTGGATCTTTACCTGAGGCCAGCCATTGGCGGCATTTATCACGCGAAGAACGGGCCTCTTTGAGGCTCATATCCGGGTATCGTCCCAGAGTAAGACGATGCAGCTTCTGCCCGTCGAGTCGGTAAGTAAACACCCAGCTAATACCACCAGCTTTAGTTACCTTGGCGCTCAGCCCGGCACCATCAGCATAGAACTCAATCTTACTGGCCGGGATACCATGTAATCCCTTTAACTTCCTGTCGCTCAGTTTGTTAAGTTCGCCAGCCATAGACCACCCAGCCCAAAGTGTTTATACAAATGTTTATACAGAATTGCTTGCATAATAGCATAAACAAAGAAAAACACTGGAACAATATACAGGCATAAATTTATACAACACATTGATTATTATATGAATATTAAAATCATCTAAAAGCATGAAAACAGCTAATATGACAGTACGGCATGAACTGATACTAATCAGTTAAATGCTTGTTTAAAAAGGCGCTCTTCGGCATGGGGAAGCGCCTTTTTTATTACCGGCTTCAGTCCGTCAACGCTTTGTAAACCTTCGCTTATCCCGCTTTAAAACCACAGCTTTTGGTGTATATTTCCCCCACTCTACTGGCGCTCTTCTCGCGGAATGACACAATGATTCGTAAATACTGGTGGCTGGTTGTCTTTGCAATCTCCGTTCTCATTTTCGATGCACTCCTGATGCAGTGGATTGAACTGATGAGCACCGAAACCGATAAGTGTCGCAATATGAACTCCGTGAATCCCCTGAAACTCGTGAACTGCTCAGAGCTCGACTAACCGCCTGATTGCGCAAATCGCCCTGTTATTACCCACTAAAAACGGGGATTTAAATCCCTTTGAGCCATTACCCGACGGTGATAATGTCTCGCCCTTCTTAACCTCTCTAGCGTAACCTCACACTCGAGTAGAACCGTCCATGCTGGTCAGCCAATACAACCATATCCTTGTTGTCCTCTCCTTTGTTGTTGCCATCCTTGCCGCGTATACCGCACTGAATATGGCTGCACGCGTCGCCGGGAGTGAGGGCGTCGCTGCCCACGTCTGGCTGGCTGGCGGCGGTATTGCTATGGGCATAGGCGTGTGGGCCATGCATTTTATCGGCATGCTGGCGATGGATCTCTCCATGAGCATGAGCTACAACCCCACCCTGACGGTGTTATCCATGGTCATCGCTGTGGGTTCGTCACTGTTTGCGCTATGGCTCGTGAGCTGCGAGCAACTACGCCTGCGCCGACTGCTGCCCGGCGCGCTGGTGATGGGTAGCGGTATTGTTGCTATGCATTACACCGGCATGGCGGCGCTGGAAGTGATGCCCGGGATTATCTGGGACAAGGTCTGGGTGGCCATTTCGGTCGCCATTGCGCTTGTGGCTTCACTCGCGGCATTATGGCTGACCTTCCGCCTGCGCCGCGAAGCCGCGCAGGTCGTGCTGATGCGCATGGGTGCCGCCATCACGATGGGAATTGCCATTGCCGGGATGCACTATGCCGGGATGAAAGCGGCGCAGTTTCCGATGTCCACAATGGTTCACCATGAGGGTATCAACGGGAGCTGGCTGGCGGTGCTGGTCAGCGTCGTCGCGCTCTCTATTCTTGGAATCACCCTGCTGGTGTCGATGCTGGATGCCCGCCTTCAGGCACGCACCGCCCTTCTGGCCTCGTCGCTGGCAGAAGCTAACCGGGAACTCGCTCAACTGGCGCTACACGATACCCTGACGCGTCTGCCCAACCGTATCCTGCTGGAAGACCGACTCGATCAGGCCATCAGTAAAGCCGATCGTGAAGGGAATCACTTTGCTCTGATGTTCATGGATCTTGACGGCTTTAAAGCCATCAATGACGCCTACGGCCATGATGTCGGTGACAGACTGCTGGTCGCCGTTACGCAGCGTCTGCTGCTTCTCCTGAAAGGCCAGTTCACCCTTGCACGTATCGGCGGTGATGAATTTGTTCTGCTGGCAGAGGGAGAAGGTCCGGACGACGCGGCATCGCTGGCGAACTCGCTGGTTCGCGCGATCGATATCCCGTTCAATCTCAGCCCCTATGAACTGGTAGTGACCCTTAGCATCGGTATCGCGCTGTATCCTCACGACGGCAAAACCGAGCGTGAGCTGATGTTTAACGCCGACGCGGCGATGTATCACACGAAGCATATGGGCCGTAACGGTTACCACTTTTTCCAGCCCTCCATGAACACCCTGGCGCAGACCCATCTCCAGTTAATGAACGATCTGTGGATGGCGATCGATCGCAATGAGCTGCGCCTGCTGTATCAGCCAAAATTTCACGCCCCGGCGGGCCCAGTCCTCGGATTCGAGGCGTTATTGCGCTGGCAGCATCCTAAGCAGGGGTTACTGACGCCGGACCTTTTTCTGCCGCTGGCGGAAAAAACGGGGCTAATCGTCCCCATTGGCAACTGGGTGATTAATGAAGCCTGTCGCCAGCTGCGGGAATGGCATCTTCAGGGGCATCAAAGCTGGTCAATGGCGGTAAACCTGTCGACACTGCAGTTTGAACAACCTTCGCTGGTTAAAACAGTTCTCGACTGCCTGGCACTTCACCAGGTACCACCGGAAATGTTGATCCTCGAAGTGACGGAAACCACGGCGATGAGCAACCCGGATGAGAGCGTACGAGTGCTGACAGAGCTGACGGATGCAGGCGTGAAGGCCTCCATTGATGATTTTGGCACCGGATATTCGAGCCTGCTGTACCTCAAGCGTTTACCGGCCTGCGAATTGAAAATCGACAGGGCGTTTGTGAAAGAGCTCAGCGGCGAGAGCGAGGATGCCACTATTGTCTCAGCGATTGTGGCACTCGCCAAAACACTCAACCTGAAAGTCGTGGCTGAAGGTGTAGAAACCGAGGCACAGCAAGCCTTTTTGACCGAGCTGGGCTGCAACACCCTTCAGGGTTATCTGTTAGGTAAACCCGTCAGCGCACAGACCATAGAATCACTTTGTGCCCGAGGGGAAATGTTACCTGGCGCTGAGCAGTAAGCATCATCCGGCGACACGCGAATAACCGGGAGTGTCGCCAGTATGCTATCGACCAGAGCGGGAGCCTGCTGATAAAGATTAAAACTGTCGTTATTCATTAACCAGTTTTTAATTATTCCGCTAAAAAAACCGTGGAATACGATCAGGGTCAGATCAACATTTACCTTTGGAGAAATGATGTTACGTGAAATACAGGCCTCCAGCGTGGCACGTAGCGTGTCGTAATTGAATCCAATCCTTTTCCTGATCTCTCTCTCAGAAATCATATCACTGCTAAATTCACATTTATGATACAGAATTTGTAAAAGCGCACATTGCCGGGGTTCATGGGCAATATACTGAAGCGCAGTAATAAATTGCTCACGAAGTATTAACAATGGATCATCACCTTCGGAAAGGGAAAGCCGATCGCGAATAATGTCGCGAAGCGGTAATTGCTGCTCCCAGATGGCATTAAATATTTCGGCTTTACTGGTGAAGTGCCAGTAGATGGCACCGCGCGTAACCTTTGCGGCATCCGCGATGTCCGTCAGCGTCGTGTTGGCTACGCCACGCGTTGCAAACTGCCCGATAGCTGCCTCAATCAGCTGCTGCCGGGTTTGTTGAGCTTCTTCTTTCTTTTTACGCGCCATAGACAACGACTCGCTACTCACAAGATTTATACGTAACACAGGGGTCAGGAGAAAGAAAGTATTCACCAAATTCCGTTTTAATTTTGCACAAAAAAAGTCAATCTTCTTAATTTATAGCTTAGCTAAATACATATTTAATTTTAAATTCACAACATGAATAATTAAATCACGTTAAGCGTTATTTAACTGATTAGTTTGCCGGAAGACAGCGGAGAAATAAACCGAGCCTGTTTCTGATTTTTCTGCCTAGACCTTGCCATTCGCACTTATAAATTAAAAAACATTAAATACCCTCATTATTATACGCAGCTACATTTTATTTTTATCCCGCTGCCCTGCTACCGATTCACGCCAAATATCGGTTAGCGGGTATTTAAAGGACCAGTAATGACGAATCATTTCAGACGCTTACCCTTAGCCGGTTTCATTGTCTGTGCTGTACTGCTCTCAGGATGCGATGGCCAGGAAAACCAACCGCAACATCCGCAGGCCCCTCAGGTCAGCGTGCATATTGTGAAAAGCGCGCCGCTGGCTGTCACCACTGAACTCCCGGGCAGAACAGATGCGTTCCGCGTTGCAGAGGTTCGTCCGCAGGTTAGCGGTATCATCCTGCGCCGCAACTTCACGGAAGGCAGCGATGTAAAAGCCGGGGATTCGCTTTATCAGATCGATCCTGCAACCTATCAGGCGGCTTACGATAACGCGAAAGGCGAGCTGGCGAAGGCCCAGGCGGCGGCCAATATTGCGCACCTGACGGTGAAACGTTATCTCACGCTGGTCGGCACGCAGTATGTCAGCAAGCAAGAATATGACCAGGCCGTCGCCACGGCCCAGCAGGCAGATGCCAGCGTCGTCGCCGCCAAAGCGGGCGTTGAAAGTGCACGAATCAATCTTGCTTATACCAAAGTGACGTCTCCCGTCGATGGCCGCATCGGCAAATCCAGCGTGACGGAAGGCGCGCTCGTGACGAACGGACAAACCGCGGCGCTGGCAACGGTCCAGCAGCTTGATCCGATTTACGTCGATGTTACCCAGTCCAGTAATGATTTTATGCGTCTGAAGCAGACGAGCCTGCAAAAAGGCGATACCGCCAGCAGCGTTGAGCTACTGATGGAGAACGGGCAGCCCTATCCGCTGAAAGGCACATTGCAGTTCTCAGACGTCACGGTGGATGAAAGTACCGGCTCGATTACCCTGCGCGCCATTTTCCCGAATCCTCAGCATCTGCTGTTACCCGGTATGTTCGTTCGCGCCCGCATTGATGAAGGTACGCAGCCGGATGCGATTCTGGTTCCCCAGCAAGGCGTGACCCGCACACCGCGAGGCGATGCCACCGTGATGGTGGTAAACGATAAAAACCAGGTTGAGTCTCGCACCGTCGTTGCGTCTCAGGCGATTGGCGACCGCTGGCTGGTAACGGAAGGGCTGAAAAACGGTGACCGCGTGATTGTCAGCGGACTACAGAAGGTCAGACCGGGCGTAACCGTCGTCGCTACGTCTGATACCACCACTGCTCCAGCCAGTTAAGGGACGACGACATGGCTAAT
Organism: Enterobacter hormaechei; assembly: GCA_041890495.1. Lineage (GTDB taxonomy): Bacteria > Pseudomonadota > Gammaproteobacteria > Enterobacterales > Enterobacteriaceae > Escherichia > Escherichia boydii. Next base: position 4,209,630 of record CP169086.1, on the reverse strand, counting down.
TTCTTTATTCAGCGACCGGTTTTCGCCTGGGTACTTGCCATCATTTTGATGATTGCAGGCGGGCTGGCCATTCTCAAACTTCCCGTCGCACAGTATCCGACCATTGCACCTCCCGCCGTGGCGATATCCGCGACCTACCCGGGCGCTGACGCTCAAACGGTACAGGATACCGTGACCCAGGTTATCGAACAGAACATGAACGGCATCGATAACCTGATGTATATGTCTTCCACCAGCGATTCAGCGGGTAACGTCACCATCACCCTGACCTTCGAGTCAGGAACCGATCCGGACATTGCCCAGGTACAGGTGCAGAACAAGCTGCAGCTCGCCATGCCGCTGCTGCCGCAAGAGGTGCAGCAGCAAGGAATTGGCGTGGAGAAATCCAGCAGCAGCTTCCTGCTGGTCGCCGGCTTTGTTTCAGACAACAAAAACCTCACGCAGAACGACATCTCAGACTATGTCGCTTCGAACGTCAAAGATGCCATCAGCCGAACGTCTGGCGTCGGTGACGTTCAGCTGTTTGGCGCTCAGTATGCGATGCGCATCTGGCTCGACAGCAATGCGATGAACAAATACCAGCTGACGCCGCTGGATATTATCAATCAATTGAAAACGCAGAACGATCAGATAGCGGCTGGCCAGCTGGGCGGAACACCGTCCATCCCGGGACAACAGCTGAATGCCTCGATCATCGCGCAAACCCGCCTGAAATCACCGGAAGAGTTCGGTCGCGTGACGCTCAAGGTGAACCAGGACGGCTCGATGGTGCATCTGAAGGATGTGGCTCGCATTGAGCTGGGTGGCGAAAACTACAACATGGTGACAAAAATCAACGGGCAGGCGGCAACCGGCCTGGGGATTAAGCTGGCAACCGGGGCCAATGCGCTGGATACGGCGGCAGCCATCAAGAGCAAGCTGGCACAACTGCAGCCGTTCTTCCCGCAGGGGCTCAAAGTAGTCTACCCCTATGACACCACGCCGTTTGTGAAAATCTCCATCCACGAAGTGGTGAAGACCCTGTTTGAGGCGATCGTTCTGGTCTTCCTGGTCATGTACCTGTTCCTGCAAAACCTGCGGGCAACGCTCATCCCAACGATCGCGGTTCCGGTCGTTCTGCTGGGTACCTTCGCGGTTCTGGCGGCGTTCGGTTTCTCCATCAATACCCTGACAATGTTCGGCATGGTGCTGGCGATAGGCCTGCTGGTTGATGACGCTATCGTGGTCGTTGAGAACGTTGAGCGCGTCATGGTCGAGGACAAACTGCCGCCGAAAGAGGCCACGCAGAAGTCTATGGAGCAGATCCAGGGCGCACTGGTGGGGATCGCCATGGTGCTCTCGGCGGTCTTTATTCCGATGGCCTTTTTTGGCGGCTCGACGGGGGCAATCTATCGCCAGTTTTCGCTGACTATCGTTTCCGCGATGGCGTTGTCCGTACTGGTTGCGCTAATCCTGACGCCCGCCCTCTGTGCAACGTTGCTTAAGCCCGTATCCGGCGACCATCATGAGAAAAAAGGTGGCTTCTTCGGCTGGTTTAATGCGCTTTTTGATAAGAGCGTGGAGCACTACAGTAACAGCGTGAGCGGTATCTTGCGCAAAACCGGGCGCTATCTGGTGGTATACGTCATTATTGTCGGTGGGATGGCGGTGCTCTTCCTGCGCTTACCCACCTCCTTCCTCCCCGAAGAGGATCAGGGGGTGTTTATGACGATGGTTCAGCTTCCTGCGGGAGCAACCCAGACGCGTACTCAGCAGGTCCTCGACCAGGTTCAGGACTACTACCTGAATAAAGAGAAGGCGAATGTTGAATCCGTTTTTACCGTAAACGGCTTTAGCTTTAGCGGCCAGGGTCAGAACTCCGGCATTGCCTTCATCAGCCTGAAGCCCTGGGAGGAGCGCCCGGGGTCGGAAAATGGCGTCGAAGCCATAGTAGGTCGCGCGACGAAAGCCTTCAGTCAGATTAAAGACGGCCTTGTTTTCCCGTTTAACCTGCCTGCAATTATTGAGCTGGGTACCGCCACGGGCTTCGACTTTGAACTGATCGATCAGGCTAACCTGGGACATACCCAGCTGACGCAGGCGCGTAATCAGCTGCTCAGCATGGTGAAAGAGCACTCTGATCTGCTGGTTCGCGTGCGCCCTAACGGTCTGGAAGATACGCCTCAGTTCAAGCTGGATGTCGATCAGGAGAAAGCGCAGGCGCTGGGCATCAGTCTGTCTGACGTCAACCAGACGATCTCTACAGCCTTAGGCGGCACCTATGTGAATGACTTTATCGATCATGGGCGCGTGAAAAAGGTCTACGTCCAGGCTGACGCAAAATTCCGTATGTTGCCTGGAGATATTAACAACCTTTACGTGCGCAGTGCGAACGGGGAAATGGTGCCGTTCTCAGCCTTTAGCAACGCTCACTGGGTTTACGGTTCACCTCGTCTGGAGCGCTATAACGGGATGCCCTCTATGGAGATCCTCGGTGAATCAGCCCCGGGTAAAAGTACCGGTGAGGCCATGGTTATGATGGAGAGTCTCGCGGCAAAACTGCCTTCCGGCATCGGTTATGACTGGACGGGGATGTCTTATCAGGAGCGGCTTTCGGGTAACCAGGCGCCTGCGCTGTATGCCATTTCACTGATCGTGGTGTTCCTGTGTCTGGCAGCGCTGTATGAAAGCTGGTCCATTCCGTTCTCCGTTATGCTGGTTGTGCCGTTGGGGGTCATCGGGGCGCTTCTCGCAGCGTCGCTACGCGGGTTAAACAACGACGTCTATTTCCAGGTCGGCCTGCTGACGACAATTGGTTTATCGGCGAAAAACGCCATTCTGATCGTCGAATTTGCTAAAGACCTGATGGATAAAGAAGGTAAAGGCATCATTGAAGCCACGCTGGAAGCGTCAAGGATGCGCCTTCGACCGATCCTGATGACCTCCCTGGCCTTTATTCTTGGCGTCATGCCGCTGGTGATCAGCTCCGGAGCCGGGAGCGGCGCGCAAAACGCCGTCGGTACGGGCGTAATGGGGGGAATGCTTTCCGCAACGCTGCTGGCGATTTTCTTCGTGCCCGTCTTCTTTGTGGTTGTTCGGCGACGATTTACTCATTATAAAGATTAATGTTCCCCCGAAAAGGCACCTTTGGTGCCTTTTTTATTTTCAACATAAACAATGAATTAGGTTTTACATAAAGGCAGCGTTGAAAATATGATGATTTGCATTAAGTAAAAACAGTCTCTTGCCGTTTCATAATGTCTCCATTAATTCCTCCTGAAACCGAATTTTCTCCACGATTTTTACAAACTACATAATTTGAGATTATTCCTCGTGTAACGAGGACTTACCCCGGTGGTAAAATAACCTCCAGTTCGTTAATAGCCCTCCTGGCTTTATAGCGGATGAGAAATAATACTGAGGTAACATCATGAAAAGATTCATTTCCGTTGCACTTCTCGCTGCGCTGCTTGCTGGTTGCGCGCACGACTCTCCATGTGTACCGGTTTACGACGACCAGGGCCGACTGGTTCATACCAATACCTGTATGAAGGGCACCACCCAGGATAACTGGGAAACTGCGGGTGCTATCGCCGGCGGTGCTGCCGCAGTGGCGGGTTTAACGCTGGGTATTGTTGCCCTGACGAAGTAACAGCTGTTAAGAAAGCGCGGCTCTGGCCGCGCTTTTGCTTTTAATGAGTGCAATATTTTCAAATAAGTAAAAAAATAGCCCCATATTTATTCGCGCCGATCATTTCAGGCTGAAGTCAGTCACATCTTTTTCGTATACTCATTTAAATTACCTGTTCTATTGTGATGATTTTCACACATTAATATTATTGAATATCCTGCCAATATTCACGCTGGAAACTATCTCTTCTTTTTCCTGACGAGACTCTAAACTTTTGCTCCAATTTGTGGCACAGGTTGTAATTTCGCACCGTTTCAGGGCGCTCGTTTTATTTAAGCCTGTCTACACTCAGCATTAAGCGTTCACTCATCTCTTATTTTGTCGAACGCAAAACTGGCATTACGTTTGCTTTATAAACGTTGGCCAAAGCCACAGACAGGTAAAGCGTTTAAAAAACGCCTCTATAACGATAAATTTCGCCACACAGGATGCATTATGAAAAAGACGATGATAGCCAGCCTGGCCGCTGCAGGCATGATGTTTGCCGTAGCCGGTCAAGCCCATGCGGGAACGACACTGGATGCCGTTAAAAAGAAAGGTTTTGTTCAATGCGGTATCAGTGACGGTTTGCCTGGCTTCTCTTATGCCGATGCGAACGGCAAATTTACCGGTATTGATGTGGACGTCTGCCGTGGCGTTGCAGCCGCCGTTTTTGGCGATGACAGCAAAGTAAAATACACCCCGCTGACGGCGAAAGAACGCTTTACGGCGCTGCAGTCCGGCGAGGTCGACATGCTCTCCCGTAATACCACCTGGACGTCATCCCGTGATGCAGGCATGGGGATGTCATTTACGGGCGTGACCTATTATGACGGCATCGGCTTCCTGACCCACAATAAAGCGGGCCTGAAAAGCGCCAAAGAACTGGATGGCGCCACCGTTTGTATCCAGGCGGGCACCGATACCGAGCTGAACGTCGCGGATTATTTCAAAGCAAACAATATGAAATACACCCCGGTGACATTCGACCGCTCGGATGAGTCGGCCAAAGCGCTGGAATCCGGCCGTTGCGACACGCTGGCCTCTGACCAGTCACAGCTGTATGCCTTACGTATTAAGCTGAGCAATCCGGCAGAATGGATTGTTCTGCCTGAAGTGATCTCCAAAGAACCTCTCGGCCCCGTCGTTCGTCGTGGCGATGAAGACTGGTTCTCCATTGTTCGCTGGACGCTGTTTGCCATGCTGAACGCAGAAGAGATGGGCATCAACTCGAAAAACGTGGATGAGGAAGCCGCTAAGCCATCGAACCCGGATATGGCACACCTGCTCGGTACAGAAGGTGATTTCGGCAAGGATCTGAAGCTGGATAACAAGTGGGCTTACAACATCATCAAACAGGTAGGCAACTACTCTGAGATCTTTGAGCGCAACGTGGGATCGGAAAGCCCGCTGAAGATCAAACGCGGCCAGAACAATCTCTGGAACAACGGCGGTATTCAGTACGCACCACCAGTACGTTAAGTCATAGCTGTAACGGGCACTGCTCCGGCAGTGCCCACTCCAGAGTCATGGTTACTGAGGTTTCTTTATGTCCCATCGCCGCTCAGCCGTAAAAGGATCGCTATCCTTTTCTCATCCCGCGGTCCGCGCCTGGCTATTCCAGATTATTGCTATTGTTGCGGTTGTTCTCATCGCCGTGTATCTCATCCATAACACCATCACCAACCTGAACAATCGCGGCATTACCTCCGGTTTCGCGTTTTTAGATCGCAGCGCGGGGTTTGGCATTGTTCAGCATCTTATTGATTACCAGGAAGGTGACACGTACGGACGCGTGTTCGTGGTCGGTTTACTGAATACGCTGTTGGTATCGGCACTTTGTATCGTCTTCGCGTCGATACTGGGCTTCTTTATTGGCCTGGCGCGTCTTTCTGAAAACTGGCTCCTGCGGAAACTGTCGACTGTTTATATTGAGACGTTCCGCAATATCCCCCCGCTGCTGCAGATCTTCTTCTGGTATTTTGCCGTATTGCGTAACCTACCCGGTCCCCGTCAGGCCGTCGACGCGTTTGAGCTTTTTTTCCTGAGCAACCGTGGGTTGTCCATTCCTTCTCCTCAGCCGGGCGAAGGTTTGTACGCTTTCATTGGAGCGATTGCGATCGCGCTGGCTCTCACTGCTGGGGTATTCCGTTTTAACCGCACGCATCAGATCAAAACCGGTCAGCTTCGCAGAACCTGGCCCACGGCTGTCGTCCTGATCGTTAGCCTGCCGCTAGTGGCTCACTGGCTGTTTGGAGCCGCGCTGCACTGGGACATTCCCCATCTTCGTGGCTTTAACTTTCAGGGCGGGATGGTATTAATTCCTGAGCTCGCAGCTCTGACATTGGCGCTGTCGATTTATACGTCCGCGTTTATCGCAGAGATTATCCGTGCCGGGATACAGGCCGTACCTTACGGACAGCACGAGGCGGCACGCTCGCTGGGATTACCCCATACCGTGACGCTTCGCCAGGTCATCATTCCACAGGCTTTACGGGTCATCATTCCGCCCCTGACCAGCCAGTATCTCAATATTGTCAAAAACTCGTCGCTGGCCGCTGCCATTGGCTACCCGGATATGGTGTCACTCTTCGCCGGAACCGTGCTTAACCAGACCGGACAAGCCATTGAAACCATCGCCATCACGATGTCTGTCTATCTGATCATCAGCCTGGTGATTTCATTGCTGATGAACCTTTATAACCGTCGTATAGCACTGGTCGAGCGCTAAGGATCTATGATGACAAAAGCGATACTGTCGCACGCCTCGCGCCCTGCCAACTCGACAGGTGGACGTTTCATTCTCTGGGCGCGTAAGAATCTGTTCTCCAGCTGGAGTAACAGCCTGCTGACGATTGTCTGCCTGTGGCTGATGTGGGAATTGATTCCTCCCCTGCTGAACTGGGCGTTTTTACAGGCCAACTGGGTCGGTTCAACACGAGCAGACTGCACAAAAGCCGGCGCCTGCTGGGTGTTTATTCATGAGCGCTTTGGCCAGTTTATGTATGGATTGTATCCCCATGAACAGCGCTGGCGGATTAATCTGGCACTGGTTATCGGTCTGCTCTCTGTCGCAGTCATGTTCTGGAAAAAGCTGCCTCACCGTGGACGCTATATTGCCGTCTGGGCGGTGGTTTATCCGATTATTGTCTGGGTACTGTTGTATGGCGGTTTCCTGGGACTGGAACGCGTTGAAACACGCCAGTGGGGCGGGCTGACGCTGACGCTGATTATCGCTTCAGTGGGGATAGCCGGTGCTTTACCGTGGGGGATTTTACTGGCCCTGGGACGGCGTTCAAAAATGCCGATCGTCCGCGTGCTCTCCGTTATCTTCATTGAGTTCTGGCGCGGCGTGCCGCTGATTACCGTTCTGTTTATGTCTTCGGTCATGCTGCCGTTGTTTATGGCAGAAGGCACCAGTATCGACAAATTGATCCGCGCGCTGGTTGGCGTGATCCTGTTTCAGTCAGCATATGTTGCGGAAGTCGTGCGAGGTGGATTACAGGCGCTGCCTAAAGGGCAATATGAAGCGGCAGAGTCGCTGGCGTTGGGTTACTGGAAAACTCAGGGGCTGGTTATTCTGCCACAGGCGTTGAAGCTGGTAATTCCTGGGCTGGTAAATACCATCATCGCACTCTTCAAAGATACCAGCCTGGTGATCATTATCGGGTTGTTCGATCTTTTCAGTAGCGTTCAGCAGGCAACCGTTGATCCCGCCTGGTTGGGTATGTCGACGGAAGGGTATGTTTTCGCCGCGCTGATCTACTGGATCTTCTGTTTCAGCATGTCGCGCTATAGCCAGTATCTGGAAAAACGTTTTAACACCGGGCGTACACCGCATTGAGGACACTATGAGCCAAATTTTACTGCAACCTGCTAACGCGATGATTACGCTGGAAAACGTCAATAAATGGTATGGACAATTCCATGTTTTGAAAAATATAAATTTAACCGTGCAACCGGGAGAACGGATCGTTCTGTGTGGCCCTTCAGGTTCCGGTAAATCGACAACCATTCGTTGTATTAATCATCTGGAAGAACATCAACAGGGACGGATCGTGGTAGATGGCATCGAACTTAATGAAGATATCCGCAATATTGAGCGCGTCAGGCAGGAAGTGGGAATGGTCTTTCAGCATTTCAATCTCTTCCCTCATCTGACCGTTTTACAGAACTGTACCCTGGCACCGATTTGGGTACGCAAGATGCCTAAGAAAGAGGCTGAAGATCTGGCGGTGCATTACCTAGAGCGGGTGAGAATTGCCGAACATGCGCATAAGTTTCCCGGACAGATTTCAGGTGGTCAGCAGCAACGCGTTGCCATTGCGCGTTCGCTGTGTATGAAGCCGAAAATTATGTTGTTTGATGAGCCAACGTCGGCGCTCGATCCTGAGATGGTGAAAGAGGTGCTGGATACGATGATTGGGCTGGCGCAGTCGGGTATGACAATGTTGTGTGTAACACATGAGATGGGGTTTGCACGAACCGTCGCTGACCGGGTAATTTTTATGGATCGTGGGGAAATAGTGGAGCAAGCTGCACCTGATGAATTTTTTGCGCATCCTAAATCAGAGCGTACGAGGGCATTTTTATCGCAGGTAATCCATTAATTGAATGTTAGTTCGAAAAGCAAAAAGGCCATCCTTTCGGATGGCCTTTCGCTTGATTTGATGTCTGGCAGTTTATGGCGGGCGTCCTGCCCGCCACCCTCCGGGCCGTTGCTTCGCAACGTTCAAATCCGCTCCCGGCGGATTTGTCCTGGTTGGGAGAGTGTTCACCGACAAACAACAGATAAAACAAAAGGCCCAGTCTTCCGACTGAGCCTTTTGTTTTATTTGATGTCTGGCAGTTCCCTACTCTCGCATGGAGAGACCCCACACTACCATCGGCGCTACGGCGTTTCACTTCTGAGTTCGGCATGGGGTCAGGTGGGACCACCGCGCTACTGCCGCCAGACAAATTCTTTTCTAATCTGCCGAACTTTAACCTAAAAAGTGGTGCTGATACCCAGAGTCGAACTGGGGACCTCACCCTTACCAAGGGTGCGCTCTACCAACTGAGCCATATCAGCACGCTAAATTTGATGCCTGGCAGTTCCCTACTCTCGCATGGGGAGACCCCACACTACCATCGGCGCTACGGCGTTTCACTTCTGAGTTCGGCATGGGGTCAGGTGGGACCACCGCGCTACTGCCGCCAGGCAAATTCTGTTTTATCAGACCGCTTCTGCGTTCTGATTTAATCTGTATCAGGCTGAAAATCTTCTCTCAATCCGCCAAAACACCTTTGGCGTTGTAAGGTTAAGCCTCACGGTTCATTAGTACCGGTTAGCTCAACGCATCGCTGCGCTTACACACCCGGCCTATCAACGTCGTCGTCTTCAACGTTCCTTCAGGACCCTTAAAGGGTCAGGGAGAACTCATCTCGGGGCAAGTTTCGTGCTTAGATGCTTTCAGCACTTATCTCTTCCGCATTTAGCTACCGGGCAGTGCCATTGGCATGACAACCCGAACACCAGTGATGCGTCCACTCCGGTCCTCTCGTACTAGGAGCAGCCCCCCTCAATTCTCCAGCGCCCACGGCAGATAGGGACCGAACTGTCTCACGACGTTCTAAACCCAGCTCGCGTACCACTTTAAATGGCGAACAGCCATACCCTTGGGACCTACTTCAGCCCCAGGATGTGATGAGCCGACATCGAGGTGCCAAACACCGCCGTCGATATGAACTCTTGGGCGGTATCAGCCTGTTATCCCCGGAGTACCTTTTATCCGTTGAGCGATGGCCCTTCCATTCAGAACCACCGGATCACTATGACCTGCTTTCGCACCTGCTCGCGCCGTCACGCTCGCAGTCAAGCTGGCTTATGCCATTGCACTAACCTCCTGATGTCCGACCAGGATTAGCCAACCTTCGTGCTCCTCCGTTACTCTTTAGGAGGAGACCGCCCCAGTCAAACTACCCACCAGACACTGTCCGCAACCCGGATCACGGGTCAACGTTAGAACATCAAACATTAAAGGGTGGTATTTCAAGGTCGGCTCCATGCAGACTGGCGTCCACACTTCAAAGCCTCCCACCTATCCTACACATCAAGGCTCAATGTTCAGTGTCAAGCTATAGTAAAGGTTCACGGGGTCTTTCCGTCTTGCCGCGGGTACACTGCATCTTCACAGCGAGTTCAATTTCACTGAGTCTCGGGTGGAGACAGCCTGGCCATCATTACGCCATTCGTGCAGGTCGGAACTTACCCGACAAGGAATTTCGCTACCTTAGGACCGTTATAGTTACGGCCGCCGTTTACCGGGGCTTCGATCAAGAGCTTCGCTTGCGCTGACCCCATCAATTAACCTTCCGGCACCGGGCAGGCGTCACACCGTATACGTCCACTTTCGTGTTTGCACAGTGCTGTGTTTTTAATAAACAGTTGCAGCCAGCTGGTATCTTCGACTGATTTCAGCTCCATCCGCGAGGGACTTCACCTACATATCAGCGTGCCTTCTCCCGAAGTTACGGCACCATTTTGCCTAGTTCCTTCACCCGAGTTCTCTCAAGCGCCTTGGTATTCTCTACCTGACCACCTGTGTCGGTTTGGGGTACGATTTGATGTTACCTGATGCTTAGAGGCTTTTCCTGGAAGCAGGGCATTTGTTGCTTCAGCACCGTAGTGCCTCGTCATCACGCCTCAGCCTTGATTTTCCGGATTTGCCTGGAAAACCAGCCTACACGCTTAAACCGGGACAACCGTCGCCCGGCCAACATAGCCTTCTCCGTCCCCCCTTCGCAGTAACACCAAGTACAGGAATATTAACCTGTTTCCCATCGACTACGCCTTTCGGCCTCGCCTTAGGGGTCGACTCACCCTGCCCCGATTAACGTTGGACAGGAACCCTTGGTCTTCCGGCGAGCGGGCTTTTCACCCGCTTTATCGTTACTTATGTCAGCATTCGCACTTCTGATACCTCCAGCATACCTCACAGTACACCTTCACAGGCTTACAGAACGCTCCCCTACCCAACAACGCATAAGCGTCGCTGCCGCAGCTTCGGTGCATGGTTTAGCCCCGTTACATCTTCCGCGCAGGCCGACTCGACCAGTGAGCTATTACGCTTTCTTTAAATGATGGCTGCTTCTAAGCCAACATCCTGGCTGTCTGGGCCTTCCCACATCGTTTCCCACTTAACCATGACTTTGGGACCTTAGCTGGCGGTCTGGGTTGTTTCCCTCTTCACGACGGACGTTAGCACCCGCCGTGTGTCTCCCGTGATAACATTCTCCGGTATTCGCAGTTTGCATCGGGTTGGTAAGTCGGGATGACCCCCTTGCCGAAACAGTGCTCTACCCCCGGAGATGAATTCACGAGGCGCTACCTAAATAGCTTTCGGGGAGAACCAGCTATCTCCCGGTTTGATTGGCCTTTCACCCCCAGCCACAAGTCATCCGCTAATTTTTCAACATTAGTCGGTTCGGTCCTCCAGTTAGTGTTACCCAACCTTCAACCTGCCCATGGCTAGATCACCGGGTTTCGGGTCTATACCCTGCAACTTAACGCCCAGTTAAGACTCGGTTTCCCTTCGGCTCCCCTATTCGGTTAACCTTGCTACAGAATATAAGTCGCTGACCCATTATACAAAAGGTACGCAGTCACACGCCTAAGCGTGCTCCCACTGCTTGTACGTACACGGTTTCAGGTTCTTTTTCACTCCCCTCGCCGGGGTTCTTTTCGCCTTTCCCTCACGGTACTGGTTCACTATCGGTCAGTCAGGAGTATTTAGCCTTGGAGGATGGTCCCCCCATATTCAGACAGGATACCACGTGTCCCGCCCTACTCATCGAGCTCACAGCATGTGCATTTTTGTGTACGGGGCTGTCACCCTGTATCGCGCGCCTTTCCAGACGCTTCCACTAACACACACACTGATTCAGGCTCTGGGCTGCTCCCCGTTCGCTCGCCGCTACTGGGGGAATCTCGGTTGATTTCTTTTCCTCGGGGTACTTAGATGTTTCAGTTCCCCCGGTTCGCCTCATTAACCTATGGATTCAGTTAATGATAGTGTGACGAATCACACTGGGTTTCCCCATTCGGAAATCGCCGGTTATAACGGTTCATATCACCTTACCGACGCTTATCGCAGATTAGCACGTCCTTCATCGCCTCTGACTGCCAGGGCATCCACCGTGTACGCTTAGTCGCTTAACCTCACAACCCGAAGATGTTTCTTGCGATTCATCATCGTGTTGCGAAAATTTGAGAGACTCACGAACAACTTTCATTGTTCAGTGTTTCAATTTTCAGCTTGATCCAGATTTTTAAAGAGCAAAACTTCGCAGTGAACCTTTGCAGGTACACTCTGAAGTATTTTTTATTTAATCACTACAGAGATGGTGGAGCTATGCGGGATCGAACCGCAGACCTCCTGCGTGCAAAGCAGGCGCTCTCCCAGCTGAGCTATAGCCCCATAACATGTAGTTAAAACCTCTTCAAATTTGCCGTGCAAATTTGGTAGGCCTGAGTGGACTTGAACCACCGACCTCACCCTTATCAGGGGTGCGCTCTAACCACCTGAGCTACAAGCCTGTAGAGGTTTTACTGCTCATTTTCATCAGACAATCTGTGTGAGCACTGCAAAGTACGTTTCTTTAAGGTAAGGAGGTGATCCAACCGCAGGTTCCCCTACGGTTACCTTGTTACGACTTCACCCCAGTCATGAATCACAAAGTGGTAAGCGCCCTCCCGAAGGTTAAGCTACCTACTTCTTTTGCAACCCACTCCCATGGTGTGACGGGCGGTGTGTACAAGGCCCGGGAACGTATTCACCGTGGCATTCTGATCCACGATTACTAGCGATTCCGACTTCATGGAGTCGAGTTGCAGACTCCAATCCGGACTACGACGCACTTTATGAGGTCCGCTTGCTCTCGCGAGGTCGCTTCTCTTTGTATGCGCCATTGTAGCACGTGTGTAGCCCTGGTCGTAAGGGCCATGATGACTTGACGTCATCCCCACCTTCCTCCAGTTTATCACTGGCAGTCTCCTTTGAGTTCCCGGCCGGACCGCTGGCAACAAAGGATAAGGGTTGCGCTCGTTGCGGGACTTAACCCAACATTTCACAACACGAGCTGACGACAGCCATGCAGCACCTGTCTCACAGTTCCCGAAGGCACCAATCCATCTCTGGAAAGTTCTGTGGATGTCAAGACCAGGTAAGGTTCTTCGCGTTGCATCGAATTAAACCACATGCTCCACCGCTTGTGCGGGCCCCCGTCAATTCATTTGAGTTTTAACCTTGCGGCCGTACTCCCCAGGCGGTCGACTTAACGCGTTAGCTCCGGAAGCCACGCCTCAAGGGCACAACCTCCAAGTCGACATCGTTTACGGCGTGGACTACCAGGGTATCTAATCCTGTTTGCTCCCCACGCTTTCGCACCTGAGCGTCAGTCTTCGTCCAGGGGGCCGCCTTCGCCACCGGTATTCCTCCAGATCTCTACGCATTTCACCGCTACACCTGGAATTCTACCCCCCTCTACGAGACTCAAGCTTGCCAGTATCAGATGCAGTTCCCAGGTTGAGCCCGGGGATTTCACATCTGACTTAACAAACCGCCTGCGTGCGCTTTACGCCCAGTAATTCCGATTAACGCTTGCACCCTCCGTATTACCGCGGCTGCTGGCACGGAGTTAGCCGGTGCTTCTTCTGCGGGTAACGTCAATGAGCAAAGGTATTAACTTTACTCCCTTCCTCCCCGCTGAAAGTACTTTACAACCCGAAGGCCTTCTTCATACACGCGGCATGGCTGCATCAGGCTTGCGCCCATTGTGCAATATTCCCCACTGCTGCCTCCCGTAGGAGTCTGGACCGTGTCTCAGTTCCAGTGTGGCTGGTCATCCTCTCAGACCAGCTAGGGATCGTCGCCTTGGTGAGCCGTTACCCCACCAACAAGCTAATCCCATCTGGGCACATCCGATGGCAAGAGGCCCGAAGGTCCCCCTCTTTGGTCTTGCGACGTTATGCGGTATTAGCTACCGTTTCCAGTAGTTATCCCCCTCCATCAGGCAGTTTCCCAGACATTACTCACCCGTCCGCCACTCGTCAGCGAAACAGCAAGCTGTTTCCTGTTACCGTTCGACTTGCATGTGTTAGGCCTGCCGCCAGCGTTCAATCTGAGCCATGATCAAACTCTTCAATTTAAAAGTTTGATGCTCAAAGAATTAAACTTCGTAATGAATTACGTGTTCACTCTTGAGACTTGGTATTCATTTTTCGTCTTGCGACGTTAAGAATCCGTATCTTCGAGTGCCCACACAGATTGTCTGATAAATTGTTAAAGAGCAGTGCCACTTTGCTTTTTTCTCAGCGGCGCGGGGTGTGCATAATACGCTTTCCCGCTACAGAGTCAAGCATTTATTTTTGCTTTCTCTGCCGGAGTTCTCAGGAGAACCCCGCTGACCCGGCGGCGTGTTTGCCGTTGTTCCGTGTCAGTGGTGGCGCATTATAGGGAGTTATTCCGGCCTGACAAGAGGAAATTTAAAATAATTTTCTGACCGCGCATTTTTTATTCTTTATGCTTATTTCAGCGTCGGTTTGTCGGTTAAATGGGCGATTTCTCGGGCGAAATTCGCCACCTGCTCCCAATCGGTATAGACAACTTCTTTGCGCGTATCCGTTTCACCGCCTGACATCTTCATAATCAGCTTGATCATAAAACGGTCGTACCAGCGATAACGTGGGTAACGCAGCGCCCCGGCAATGACCGCGCAGCGATCGGGACGCCATTGCGAGTTCATCAGAAACTTGCGCGCGTAGCTGTTGGTCTGTGGAGTACGCTTCTCCGGTTTGCGCGCCACCAGATTCACGGAGTAAAAGGCGCTCGGCATCGAATTCAGCCGCGTCGCATGTTTTTTGACAAATTCCTGGAACGCTGAATGGTAGTGACCATAGCGAATAGAAGCACCAATGACCACACGGTCATAGTTTTCCCACTGTGGTTCTTCAATGCGGTGCACATTGGCGACATCCGCCTGGATCCCCAGTTCTTTCAGTTCCGAAGCCAGGTAGGAGGCAATCTCGCGCGTTTGTCCGTCCCTTGTTGAGAAAAGAATTAATGTTTTCACGTATTACTCCATCATTCACGCCAGAAAGTCGGGGTAAAGAGCACCAGCAATGTAAAGACCTCGAGACGACCAAACAGCATGTTGGCAATCAGGATCCATTTAGCCACCGGGTTCATACTGGTAAAGTTATCAGCAACCACGCCAAGCCCTGGCCCCAGGTTATTCAATGTCGCAACAACCGACGCAAAGGCAGAAAAGTCATCCACGCCCGTGGCGATAATCGCCAGCATACTGACAATAAACACCAATGCATAGGCGGAGAAAAATCCCCAAACGGCTTCGAGGATACGTTCCGGCAGTGCGCGATTCCCCAGCTTAATGCTATAGACGGCGTTCGGATGCACCAGTCGTTTCAGCTCACGGTTCCCCTGCTTAAACAGCAGCAGGATGCGGATCACCTTCAGGCCACCGCCCGTTGACCCGGCGCAACCGCCGATAAAGGCTGAACATAAAAGCAGTACCGGCAAAAAGAGCGGCCAGCGGGCAATGCTGTCAGTTGTAAACCCGGCGGTTGTCGCCATCGACACCACCTGGAAAAACGCCTGGTTAATTGTCATCAGCGCCGAACTGTAGACATTATGAAACCACAGTACGAGGGTACAAATAACCACCAGCGTAAACTGTACGCCGATAAACATGCGAAATTCCGGATCGCGCCAATAAACCTTCAGACTACGCCCACTTAACAGTGAAAAGTGCAGACCGTAGTTACAGCCGGAGATCAGCAGGAAGATAGCAATGATAGTGTTAATAGTCGGGCTATCGAAATAACCGATACTGGCATCATGTGTCGAGAAGCCGCCAATAGCGATAGTCGCAAAGCTATGGCCGATGGCATCAAAGGCATCCATTCCGGCAAACCACAACGCCAGCGCACAGGCGACGGTCAGCAAGACATAAATCAACCACAGGGTTTTCGCCGTTTCCGCAATTCGCGGGCGCATTTTGTTATCTTTCAGCGGGCCGGGCATTTCTGCGCGATAGAGCTGCATCCCACCCACGCCGAGGATAGGCAGTATCGCAACCGCTAACACGATGATCCCCATCCCGCCAAACCATTGCAGCATCTGGCGATAAAAGAGGATGGCATGAGGGAGCGAATCCAGCCCCACCAGCGTAGTGGCCCCGGTGGTGGTCAGGCCAGAGAAAGATTCAAAAAACGCATCGGTAATCGTGAGGTTCGGGCTTTCCGAGAAGATAAAAGGGAGCGCACCGACACTACCCAGCACGGTCCAGAACAGCACCACTATCAGAAACCCCTCACGGGATTTCAGTTCGCCCTTCTCTTTGCGGTTCGGCCACCACAGCATAGAGCCAATGGCGAGGGCGACAAAAAAGGTCTGGGTAAAAGCGCGGCCCGCTCCATCCCGGTAGATGAGTGCTACCAGCCCTGGGATAATCATGGTCCCTGAAAATAAGATGACCAGTAGTCCAACGATTCGGGTAATGGCGCGAAAATGCATCTCTGCCGCTTCCTTAGTTCTGCAAAACGAAGTGGGGATTATTCTTCAATCGCTAACAATTGCAATGAACCACGGCTAAAATCCGCCAGCTTTGCGGAAAATTCAGCCACTTTCGCCGCCGGAAGCGCCACCCGCAGCAGAACGAATGCCTGATAATCACTGTTGATAATTTTGCCGTCACACTGCCCCAGCAACGC
Organism: Enterobacter hormaechei; assembly: GCA_041890495.1. GTDB lineage: Bacteria > Pseudomonadota > Gammaproteobacteria > Enterobacterales > Enterobacteriaceae > Escherichia > Escherichia boydii. The sequence goes on along the minus strand of CP169086.1, from coordinate 4,193,209 downwards.
TTCAATGCCGGTTAACTGACTATATTCACATTGCAAAGTATATTCGGTTAATGGCGTCTTGCGTTGGGTCGTTAGCTGGCGCAGCGCCTGATTCACGCCGCCGCCATACGCTTTCACTAACCCACCGGTGCCAAGCAATATGCCGCCGTAGTAGCGCACTACCACAGCGGTAATTTCCCCGACGCCGCTGCCCATTAGCTGGGCGAGCATCGGTTTACCTGCCGTTCCCGCCGGCTCCCCATCGTCAGAGAACCCCAGCTGTTGTGAATCATCCGGCGCACCCGCCACCCACGCCACGCAATGGTGGCGGGCATCGGGGTGTTCTGCCCGCACCGATTCAACAAACGCTTTCGCCGCCTCAACGCCATCGGTATGCGCCAACAGCGTAATGAAGCGGCTTTTTTTGATCTCTTCAACGACCGTGACCGGTGCCGCAGGAATTAACCAGCTTTCCATCACGCCAGTTTCAGATCCCGGGTCATGTTTTCCACGTTGTTTTCGTGGATCACCACGTTGTCTTCGATACGAATGCCGCCGAACGGTTTCAGTGCTTCAATTTTCTGCCAGTTGAAGTGTTTGCTGAACTGCCCTTCACGCCACGGCGCCAGCAGCGATTCGATGAAGTAGATACCCGGTTCGATGGTTAACACCATGCCTGGCTGGAGAATACGGGTGCAGCGCAGGTACGGATATTTTGCCGGTGCCGCGAGATGCGTACCGCTATCATCCTGCATAAAACCAGCGACATCATGCACCTGGAGGCCCAGCGGATGGCCGATACCGTGCGGCATAAACGGTCCGGTGAGATCGTTTTCGACCATCGCTTCTTCACTCATATCGGTGATGATTTGATGTTTACGCAGCAATTTGGCGATGCGCTGATGGAACTGGATGTGGTAATCCACATAGCTGACGCCAGCTTTCATGGTGGCGATCAGCGCCAGTTGTTCATCATTTACGTCTTTCACCAGCTGTGCGTAGTCGTTGTCGCTTTTTGCCGACCAGGTACGGGTCAGGTCAGCCGCATAGCCGTTATATTCGGCCCCGGCATCCAGCAGGAAGCTGCGCATCTCTTCCGGCGCCTGATGATCCAGTTTGGTGTAATGCAGCACCGCAGCGTGTTCGTTGAGCGCCACAATGTTGCTGTAAGGTACGTCGGTATCACGATGACCGGTCGCGGTCAGATAGGCAATATTGATATCGAACTCGCTCATGCCAGAACGGAACGCTTCTTCTGCCGCACGATGACCGTTGACCGCCATTTTCTGCGCTTCACGCATACAGGCCAGTTCGTACTCGGTTTTGAAGGAGCGGTAGTAATGCAGGTAGTCGATCACCCCTTTCGGGTTGATGTTGCTGGCCTCAATACCCAGTTGCAGCGCACGTTCTGGCACCGGACCGATATAACCGATATTGCCGCGCGCAGCAGGCAGCAGGCTACCAATGCCATCGGCTTTCGGCAGCGCGATCACTTCCACATCTTCAGTCCAGAAGGAGGTCGGCAGCGGTTCGACGTTGTGCCAGTAATCAACCGGCAGATAAAACCACAGTTTCGGCTTGTTCACGCCATCCACCAGCAACCAGCAGTTTGGCACCTGAGTTACCGGCACCCACGCTTTGAATTGCGGGTTCACTTTAAACGGATAGGGATGATCGTCGAGAAAAACATTGAACAGCTCGCCGGAGTGAATAAGTAACGCATCCAGCTTGAAGCGCGCCAGCGCATCGCGAGTCCGTTCTTGTAAGGTAGCTATATGATTTTTATAGAGCGAGGCCAGTGATTCCATTTTTTACCCTTCTGTTTTTTTGACCTTAAGTCTCCGCATCTTAGCACATCGTTCATCCAGAGCGTGATTTCTGCCGAGCGTGATCAGATCGGCATTTCTTTAATCTTTTATTTGCATATTTTTAACACAAAATACACACTTCGACTCATCTGGTACGACCAGATCACCTTGCGGATTCAGGAGACTGACATGCTTTACAAAGGCGACACCCTGTACCTTGACTGGCTGGAAGATGGCATTGCCGAACTGGTATTTGATGCCCCAGGTTCAGTTAATAAACTCGACACTGCGACCGTCGCCAGCCTCGGCGAGGCCATCGGCGTGCTGGAACAGCAATCAGATCTAAAAGGGCTGCTGCTGCGTTCGAACAAAGCAGCCTTTATCGTCGGTGCTGATATCACCGAATTTTTGTCCCTGTTCCTCGTTCCTGAAGAACAGTTAAGCCAGTGGCTGCATTTTGCCAATAGCGTGTTTAATCGCCTGGAAGATCTGCCGGTGCCAACCATTGCTGCCGTCAATGGCTATGCGCTGGGCGGTGGCTGCGAATGCGTGCTGGCGACCGATTATCGTCTGGCGACGCCGGAGCTGCGCATCGGTTTGCCGGAAACCAAACTGGGCATCATGCCTGGCTTTGGCGGTTCTGTACGTATGCCACGTATGCTGGGCGCTGACAGTGCGCTGGAAATCATTGCCGCCGGTAAAGATGTCGGCGCGGACCAGGCGCTGAAAATCGGTCTGGTGGATGGCGTAGTCAAAGCAGAAAAACTGATTGAAGGGGCGATGGCGATTTTACGCCAGGCCATTAACGGCGACCTCGACTGGAAAGCGAAACGTCAGCCGAAGCTGGAACCGCTAAAACTGAGCAAGATTGAAGCCACCATGAGCTTCACCATCGCTAAAGGGATGGTCGCACAAACGGCGGGGAAACATTATCCGGCCCCCATCACCGCAGTAAAAACCATTGAAGCTGCGGCCCGTTTTGGTCGTGAAGAAGCTCTAAACCTGGAAAACAAAAGTTTTGTCCCGCTGGCGCATACCAACGAAGCTCGCGCACTGGTCGGCATATTCCTTAACGATCAATATGTAAAAGGCAAAGCGAAGAAACTCACCAAAGACGTTGAAACCCCGAAACAGGCCGCTGTGCTGGGCGCAGGCATTATGGGCGGCGGCATCGCTTACCAGTCTGCGTGGAAAGGCGTGCCGGTTGTCATGAAAGATATCAACGACAAGTCGTTAACCCTCGGCATGACCGAAGCCGCGAAACTGCTGAACAAGCAGCTTGAGCGCGGCAAGATCGATGGTCTGAAACTGGCTGGCGTGATCTCTACAATCCACCCAACGCTCGACTACGCCGGGTTTGACCGCGTGGATGTTGTGGTAGAAGCGGTTGTCGAAAACCCGAAAGTGAAAAAAGCCGTACTGGCAGAAACCGAGCAGAAAGTACGCCCGGATACCGTGCTGGCGTCTAACACTTCAACCATTCCTATCAGCGAACTGGCCAACGCGCTGGAACGTCCGGAAAACTTCTGCGGGATGCACTTCTTTAACCCGGTCCACCGGATGCCGTTGGTGGAAATTATTCGCGGCGAGAAAAGCTCTGACGAAACCATCGCGAAAGTCGTCACCTGGGCGAGCAAGATGGGCAAAACGCCAATTGTGGTTAACGACTGCCCCGGCTTCTTCGTCAACCGCGTGCTGTTCCCGTATTTCGCCGGTTTCAGCCAGTTGCTGCGCGACGGCGCGGATTTCCGCAAGATCGACAAAGTGATGGAAAAACAGTTTGGCTGGCCGATGGGTCCGGCATATCTGCTGGATGTCGTGGGCATTGACACCGCGCATCACGCTCAGGCGGTGATGGCAGCAGGCTTCCCGCAGCGGATGCAGAAAGATTATCGCGATGCCATCGACGCGCTGTTTGATGCCAACCGCTTTGGTCAGAAGAACGGCCTCGGTTTCTGGCGTTATAAAGAAGACAGCAAAGGTAAGCCGAAGAAAGAAGAAGACGCCGCTGTTGACGACCTGCTAGTAGAAGTGAGCCAGCCGAAGCGCGATTTCAGCGAAGAAGAGATTATCGCCCGCATGATGATCCCGATGGTCAACGAAGTGGTGCGTTGTCTGGAAGAAGGCATTATCGCCACTCCGGCAGAAGCGGATATGGCGCTGGTCTACGGCCTGGGCTTCCCTCCGTTCCACGGCGGCGCGTTCCGCTGGCTGGACACCCTCGGCAGCGCGAAATACCTCGATATGGCACAGCAATATCAGCACCTCGGCCCGCTGTATGAAGTGCCGGAAGGTCTGCGTAATAAAGCGCGTCATAACGAACCGTACTATCCACCAGTTGAGCCAGCCCGTCCGGTTGGCGACCTGAAAACGGCTTAAGGAGTCACAATGGAACAGGTTGTCATTGTCGATGCAATTCGCACCCCGATGGGCCGTTCGAAGGGCGGTGCTTTTCGTAACGTGCGTGCGGAAGATCTCTCCGCTCATTTAATGCGTAGCCTGCTGGCGCGTAACCCGGCGCTGGAAGCGGCGGCCCTCGACGATATTTACTGGGGTTGTGTGCAGCAGACGCTGGAGCAGGGTTTTAACATCGCCCGTAACGCGGCGCTGCTGGCAGAAGTGCCGCACTCTGTCCCGGCGGTTACCGTCAATCGCTTGTGTGGTTCATCCATGCAGGCACTGCATGACGCAGCACGAATGATCATGACTGGCGATGCGCAGGCATGTCTGGTTGGCGGCGTGGAGCATATGGGCCATGTGCCGATGAGTCACGGCGTCGATTTTCACCCCGGCCTGAGCCGCAATGTCGCCAAAGCGGCGGGCATGATGGGCTTAACGGCAGAAATGCTGGCGCGTATGCACGGTATCAGCCGTGAAATGCAGGATGCCTTTGCCGCGCGGTCACACGCCCGCGCCTGGGCCGCCACGCAGTCGGGCGCATTTAAAAATGAAATCATCCCGACCGGTGGTCACGATGCCGACGGCGTCCTGAAGCAGTTTAATTACGACGAAGTGATTCGCCCGGAAACCACCGTGGAAGCCCTCGCCACGCTGCGTCCGGCGTTTGATCCAGTAAACGGTACGGTAACGGCGGGCACATCTTCTGCACTTTCCGATGGCGCAGCTGCCATGCTGGTGATGAGTGAAAGCCGCGCCCATGAATTAGGTCTTAAGCCGCGCGCTCGTGTGCGTTCGATGGCGGTCGTTGGTTGTGACCCATCGATTATGGGTTACGGCCCGGTTCCGGCCTCAAAGCTGGCGCTGAAAAAAGCGGGGCTTTCTGCCAGCGATATCGGCGTGTTTGAGATGAACGAAGCCTTTGCCGCGCAGATCCTGCCGTGCATTAAAGATCTCGGGCTAATGGAGCAGATTGACGAGAAGATCAACCTCAATGGTGGCGCGATCGCGCTGGGTCATCCGCTGGGTTGTTCCGGTGCGCGTATCAGCACCACGCTGCTGAATCTGATGGAGCGCAAAGACGTTCAGTTTGGTCTGGCGACGATGTGTATCGGTCTGGGTCAGGGTATTGCGACGGTGTTTGAGCGGGTTTAACCACTTGCCGGATGCGGCGTGAACGCCTTATCCGGTCTACCGATCCGGCACCAATGTAGGCCTGATAAGACGCGCCAGCGTCGCATCAGGCATCATGCACCAATTGCCGGATGCGGCGTAAACGCCTTATCCGGCCTACGGTTCGGACTATTTGTAGGCACGATAAGACGCGACAGCGTCGCATCGGGCATGGTTTGCCAGATACGTCATAGATCTAAATGCCACTGAATAAAGTTTTAGTTGCCGTTCTTCCCGCCTGTCAGGGGCGGGTTTTTTTATATCTCAGATAAATGCAAACGCATCGCCAAACAGGCGATCTTCCCGCGCATTACGCTCACTGCAAAACAGGTCACGGGCAATTTTCGCCATCTCAAAACGTCCGGCAATATAGATATCATGCTCTGCCAGCGTACCATGATCCTGCAATACCGCCGTTAACACGGTACCAGTACGCCCACGCCAGCCTGCTTCCGGTTGTTCAACCACCGGCACCACTTGCAGACCAGGGTGCTTTAACGAAAGCGCCTCAAGCTCGCAGAGATCATACAGATGCTGCTCTTCACGCCCGCCCCAGTAAATGGTGATATCACGGTTTGGGTTACGCGCCAACGCTGTCAGCAAAATCGAGCGGGCATAAGAGAACCCGGTGCCGCCCGCAATCAAAATCATCGGACGCTCTTCATCATCGCGCAGCCACGCTTCTCCGTGGGGAATATCGACCACGATTTGATGATCTTTGAGGATGCGGTCCATGACTGCTTTCGCGTAAAGGTTGATTTCAGAAGCGCCAATATGCAGCTCGATAAACCCTTTTTCATCCGGCGTCGAGGCCATTGAGAACGGACGTTTGTCGCGCTCATCCATCACTACCATCAAATACTGACCAGCACGAAAAGAAAAGGCCGCGTCTGGCACGATGCGGACACGATATACGGTATCCGTGATAGCTTCTACCGAGGTCACTTTACAGCTTAAGGTTGTCATGCGCTTTCTCTGTCGGATCGATAAATAGGGCAAAACAAACGCGCATCAGGCGCTTTTACCGTTGTTAAAAATAGCCAGTTCATCCCAGATGGCGTCAATATGCGCGACAACATCTGGATCTTTTTTGATGGGACGTCCCCATTCACGCTGGGTTTCCCCCGGCCATTTATTCGTGGCATCCAGCCCCATTTTTGAACCCAGCCCGGAGACAGGCGAGGCAAAATCCAGATAATCAATAGGCGTATTTTCTACCAGAACAGTATCCCGCGCCGGGTCCATACGGGTGGTAATCGCCCAAATCACATCGTTCCAGTCGCGTGCGTTGACGTCATCATCGCAAACGATCACAAATTTAGTGTACATAAACTGGCGTAAGAACGACCAGACGCCCATCATGACGCGCTTCGCGTGTCCGGCGTACTGTTTTTTGATCGTCACTACCGCCAGACGATAAGAACAGCCTTCCGGCGGCAGGTAAAAATCGACAATTTCCGGGAACTGTTTTTGCAGAATCGGTACAAACACTTCGTTCAACGCCACGCCCAGTACCGCGGGCTCATCTGGCGGACGCCCGGTATAGGTGGAATGGTAAATCGCATCTTCACGCTGGGTAATATGCGTCACGGTAAACACCGGGAAACTATCGACTTCATTATAGTAACCTGTGTGGTCACCATACGGCCCTTCCGGCGCCATCTCACCAGGATCGATATACCCTTCCAGGACGATTTCGGCACTGGCTGGCACTTCGAGGTCATTGGAAATACACTTTACTACTTCGGTTTTGGTGCCGCGTAGCAATCCGGCAAACGCATACTCTGAAAGCGTATCCGGAACGGGGGTGACTGCACCGAGAATCGTGGCAGGATCGGCACCCAGCGCCACAGAAACCGGGAAACGTTCGCCCGGATGCGCCGCACACCACTCCTGATAATCCAGCGCGCCGCCGCGATGCGACAGCCAGCGCATAATCAGTTTGTTTTTACCAATCAGCTGCTGGCGATAAATGCCCAGATTCTGCCGCTCTTTATGCGGGCCGCGCGTCACTGTCAGCCCCCAGGTAATCAGCGGTGCGGCATCTTCCGGCCAGCAGGTCATAATGGGAATGCGATTGAGATCGACGTCATCGCCAGAGACGATTTTTTGTTGGCAGGGCGCACCACGCAGCCGCTTTGTCGGCATGTTCAATACTTGCTTAAACTGCGGCAGTTTATCAAACAGGTCGCGGAAACCTTTTGGCGGCTCCGGCTCTTTCAGAAACGCCAATAATTTACCAACTTCACGCAGCGCCGAAACATCTTCCTGCCCCATGCCCATCGCCACGCGCTTTGGCGTACCGAACAGGTTGCACAGCACCGGCATTGAGTAGCCTTTAGGGTTTTCGAACAACAGCGCAGGCCCACCGGCACGCAAAGTGCGGTCAGCAATTTCAGTGATTTCCAGATGCGGATCCACCGGGAGCGTGATACGTTTTAGCTCACCCTGCTGTTCAAGCAGCGTCAGGAAGTCGCGTAAATCGTTATATTTCATGCGTCCATTGTAGCCTCTTAATCTACGCCCATTATACGGCGTTCATCTTTGCGATGCTGTAAATTTGTTAAATTAGCGTGAACTCTGACGGTATAACGCAACCGGGAATATAATTAACTTAGCGTAAAGCTTTTGCTATCCTTGCGCCCCGATTAAACGGATAAGAGTCATTATGCAATCCTGGTATTTACTGTACTGCAAGCGCGGGCAACTTCAACGTGCCCAGGAACACCTCGAAAGACAGGCTGTGAATTGCCTGGCACCGATGATCACCCTGGAAAAAATCGTGCGTGGAAACGTACTGCAGTCAGTGAGCCATTGTTCCCCATACTACCTGTTTGTGGAATTTGATCCAGAAGTGATTCATACCACGGTCTATCACGCGCACCCGCGGTGTCAGCCACTTCGTGCGCTTTGGCGCGTCGCCAGCGATAGTCCCATCGGCGGTTATTCATCAGCTATCGGTATATAAACCGAAAGACATTGTCGATCCGGCAACCCCTTATCCGGGTGATAAGGTGATTATTACCGAAGGCGCTTTCGAAGGCCTGCAGGCGATTTTTGCCGAGCCGGACGGGGAAGCGCGCTCGATGCTGTTGCTTAATCTGCTAAACAAGCAGGTGCTGCAGAGCGTTAAAAACACCGACTTCCGCAAGCTTTAAACGTTTATTCCGAACAGATTACGCACGTTGTCATCCGTCTGCGCCGAAAGCCAGTGCGGATCCTCTCCGCGCCACTTCGCAACGCTCTCAACAATGTGTCCCAGATACGCGGGCTCATTTCGCCGCGATGCCGGTTTGGGTTTCATATCGCGCGGCAGCAGATAAGGCGCATCGGTTTCAAGGAGCAATCGGTCTGCCGGGATCGCTGGCAACAGCTCCCGAAGTTCAAGCCCGCGACGCTCATCGCAAACCCAGCCGGTAATACCCAGATAAAGCCCTCGCTTCAGGCAGTCCAGCGCTTCGTGACGTGAACCGGTGAAGCAGTGCAGTACCGCACCGGGCAGCTTCTCCAGCCACGGATCAAGCAGAGTCAGAAAACGCTCATGCGCGTCGCGGCAGTGCATAAATACGGGCATTGCAAGCTCTGCCGCCAGCGCAAGCTGAGCTGTGAACGCCTTTTCCTGCTCTTCAGGCGTGGAAAAGTTGCGGTTGAAATCGAGGCCACATTCGCCAATCGCCACAACGGCTGGCGTCTTCGCCAGCCTGTACAGGATGTCGCCACTTTCCGCGGTCCACTGGTTACTGTCGTGAGGATGCACGCCAGCGGTAGACCAGCAGCGTTCGTAGCGTTGCGCCAGCTGCTGCGCCTGCTCGCTCTCATGCAGGTTGGTGCCCGTCAGCAATAGCCCTTTCACCCCGGCGGCTAAAGCGCGCGCTACAACATCATCACGGTCTTTCGCAAATTGCGAACTGGTCAAATTAACGCCGATATCAAACATCCTGTACTCCATATACAACCGCCCTGACGGGCGGTTGAATTTATTCTCAGTTTTTTCGCTTTCTGCTTCAGCGTCGTTTTCCTCTTCCCGATTTCGCCCTTTACCAACGTAAAAGCGTGAGAAGAAGACACCGATTTCAAACAGACAGTACATCGGGATCGCCAACAGCGTTTGCGAGAAGACATCCGGCGGTGTCAGCAGCATCCCGACAACGAATGCACCAACCAGCACATACGGGCGTTTTTTGCGTAAGTCTTCTGGCGAGGTAATCCCCATCCAGCACAGCAGCACAATTGCCACAGGCACTTCAAAGGAGACACCAAACGCCATAAACAACGCCATAACGAAGCTTAAATAACTGGCGATGTCGGTGGATACCTGTACCCCTTCCGGCGCGGTATTGGGCAAGGAAGCCAAATGCCAGCGGAAAGACCACAAAGTAGGCGAACGCCATACCGATATAAAACAGCAGAGAGCTGGAAACCAGCAACGGCACCACCAGGCGACGTTCATGCTTATACAGCGCTGGGGGCGATAAATGCCCACACCTGATAGAGAATCACCGGCGCTGACAGAATCAGCGACACCATAAAGGTCCAGCTTGATCGGCGTAAAGAACGGCGAGGCCACGTCGGTGGCGATCATCGTTGAACCTTGCGGCAACTGCTTGATCAATGGCGCGGATACCAGGTGATAGATGTCATTGGCGAATAGACCAGACACAGGAATACTCACGATCACCGCGATAATGCAGTCAGCAGACGCTTACGCAGCTCAATCAGCTGCGTGATAAGCGGTTGAGTATCTTCTACAGACATGGTTTACGGTTTATCACTCGACGAAGGGGAAGGTGCAGCGGTTTTCGGTTCAGCGTCCGCTGCAGGTTTTTACCACCGAACTCTGGCGTGGTTTCTGGCTTCTGTTCCGGCGAACTGGCCTGCGTTTGTGCAGCAGCAGGCGTTACGCCTTCATGCGCAGCTTCATTGTCTTTCACCACCGGGTTATGGATGGTGTGCGCTTCATCGCTCGCCTTTTCAGGATCGTTTGCAACGTAGGAACGCTTCATCGACTCCGCGGCCTGGCGAAATTCATCCATCGACGCTTTCAGTTCGGGCGTCAGGTTAGTGAGGCTCGCCTTTTCAACCTTTTTTCAGACTGTCCTGAATCTCCTGGAGTTTTAACTCCTGGGTCAGTTCGTTCTGCACCGTTGTCGCCAGTGAACGCAACGCGCGAATCCAGCCCGCTACCGTTTTTACCGCCACAGGCAGTCGTTGCGGCCCCAGAACGACGAGGCCGATGATGAACACCAATAGCAGTTCGCTAAAACCGATATCAAACACGGATTACACCTGCTCTTTATCGTGGCGCTTCGCGTCTTCTGTTTTAGCCTGTTCCTGATTCGTATCCGCCTGCTTATCGGCGATAGTTTTCGCAGTAAAATCAGCATCCTGACTGGTTTTATCCTGCTTTGGTTCATCATCGCTCATTGCTTTTTTAAAGCCTTTGATCGACGCACCAAGATCGGAACCGATGGAGCCGAGCTTTTTGGTGCCAAAAAGCAGTACAACGATGACGGCAATAATCAATAACTGCCAAATACTGATACCACCCATACATGTTCCTCTGTGGTAGATGATGATTAAACAAGGCCGCATTATACGTTACACGGCCCGCCTTGAGCGATGAAAAAATCAGCGTGTTTTGCGCCAACCGACAAACCAAGCGATCAGACCACCTGCCATTAACCAGCCGGGCATCAGCCCCCATTCAGGTCGGCTGACCAACAAGAATGTGCCACTTAATACTAACGTAGCGCCAATTCCGAGAAAATAACGCGATTGTCCCTGACGTACGTGATTTGACTGAAGCTCGCGGGCAATCTTATCAACACTGTGCTGTAAATACTTGCCCTGGCGCAAACTGTCGTAAACCAGTTCAGGCAGTTCTGGCATTTTTTCGACCCAGAACGGCGCTTTTTCTTTAAATGCTCTCACCAGCGCAGGAATACCGACCTGATCTTTAATCCACGACTCCAGGAAAGGCTTCGCCGTTTTCCATAAATCGAGTTGCGGATAAAGCTGGCGTCCTACCCCTTCGACGTAGAGCAGGGTTTTCTGGAGTAACACCAGTTGCGGCTGCACTTCCATATTGAAGCGACGCGCCGTATTAAACAGATTTAACAGTACATGTCCAAACGAAATTTCGGCCAGCGGTTTCTCAAAGATAGGTTCACAGACCGTACGAATGGCAAATTCGAACTCTTCAACGTTGGTATCTGGTGGCACCCAACCAGAATCGACGTGTAGCTCTGCCACTTTGCGATAGTCGCGATTAAAGAAGGCGATAAAGTTTTCCGCCAGATAGCGTTTATCTTCTTTGTTTAGCGAGCCAACAATCCCGCAATCAATGCCGATATATTTCGGGTTTTCCGGGTGTTCATAGCTTACGAAGATGTTGCCAGGGTGCATATCAGCATGGAAAAAGCTGTCGCGAAAGACCTGAGTGAAGAACACCTGCACGCCGCGTTCCGCCAGCAATTTCATGTTGGTGCCGTTTTTCTCCAGCGTCGCAACATCAGACACCGGAATGCCGTAAATACGCTCCATCACCATCATCCCTTCACTACAATAGTCAGGGTAAACTTCCGGGATGTAGAGCATCGGGCTGTCTTCAAAATTGCGCCGAAGCTGAATGGCGTTGGCAGATTCCCGCAGCAAATTCAGTTCATCAATCAATGTCTTTTCGTACTCGCGCACCACTTCGGTTGGGCGCAGACGGCGACCATCCGGCAGCAAACGTGGCACCCAGCGAGCCAGACGGTAGATAAGTTTCAGATCCGCTTTAATAACCGGCAAAATATCCGGGCGGATGACTTTAATCACCACCTCTTTACCATTCGATTTCAATCGCGCGGTATGAACCTGGGCGATAGAAGCAGAAGCCAGCGGCTTGATTTCAAAATCGTCAAACCACGCTTCTACCGGCAAGCCGCCCATTGCAGCTTCAATCTGCTGCTTCGCCAGCTTGCCATCAAACGGAGCAACTTTGTCCTGCAATAACGCCAGCTGATCGGCAATATGCGGTGGAAAAAGATCGCGGCGGGTTGATAACATTTGCCCGAACTTGATCCAAACCGGCCCCAGTTCTTGCAGGGCCAGTCGTAGTCGCTCACCTAAAAGTTTGTCTTTATGCCGATTTGGCATCCAGAATAATGAGTATCGCCATAGCCGTAGCGGCAGGGTGATACGCATTTTGGGGATCAGTTCATCAAGTCCGTAGCTTAAAAAAGTGCGAATGATGAAATATAGGCGCCGTACTTCACCTGGCGTCATTTAGCCTCCAGTTTTTCCAGCCGTTTGGTCAGGGCATCAACAGCACGCTCGACGGCAGCCGTCTCTTCCGCAAACCAGGCCACTTCAAGCGGACCGGGTGCCATACGCCACTCTTCAGTAATGGCTTCCGCCACATAACGTTGCTGGCGCTTAATGCCGTGATGCAGGAACTTTGCGCCTCCGCGCATGGCTTTGCTGATTCCTTCAGCGGCGATATCACCGGTATAAGGGGCCAGCAGTTCCGCAGGGTCGAACTCTGCCAGATCTGCCAGCGCAACGAAGTTTTGCACCACCTGAATATCGCCCTGCACTTCCAGCTCACCACTGCGAATCAGTGCGGTAAGCTGCTGGCGATCGCGAAGTTTCGGCAACACACTGGCGTAGGCGATAACGGTGCAGTCAGCATCGCCTGCCCATTCGCCCAGTACATCAACCTGGCGTTCGCTGAACACCAGAATCAATGACGTCGAAAAGCCTTTTACCTCCACGCGCAATACTTTACCCAGCAGACGCGAGCGGGCCGTTTTCAGCGCGGGTGAGCGATACAGGAAGGTGTTGAGCAGACTTTCAATTCCTGCCGTCACTAAAGGTTTAAAAGGCATTTCCGGTCTCCTGTCAGAACTTATAACCACGATGCAGCGCCACAACCCCTGCCGTCAGATTGTAGTAGTCGACACTTTCGAATCCGGCATCCTGCATCATGGCTTTCAGGGTATCCTGATCGGGATGCATACGGATGGATTCTGCCAGATAACGGTAGCTGTCGGCGTCGTTCGCGACCAGTGAGCCAATACGCGGCAGCACATGGAAGGAGTATGCATCATAGGCTTTGCTCAGCGGCTCGATAATTGGCTTCGAGAACTCAAGCACCAGCAGGCGGCCGCCGGGTTTCAGCACGCGATACATTGAACGCAGTGCTTTATCTTTGTCGGTGACGTTACGCAGACCAAACGAAATGGTGATGCAATCAAAGGTGTTATCCGGGAACGGCAGCGCCTCAGCGTTCGCCTGAACATACTCAACGTTGCCAATCACACCGATATTACGCAGCTTCTCGCGGCCCATTTTGAGCATGGATTCATTGATATCAGCAAGGACCACTTTGCCAGTTTCTCCGACCAGGCGGGAGAATTTCGCTGTCAGGTCGCCGGTGCCACCAGCCAGATCCAGCACGGTCTGCCCACGGCGTACGCCGCTGCAATCAATCGTGAATCGCTTCCACAAACGATGAATACCAAATGACATCAAATCATTCATGACATCGTATTTTGATGCCACGGAATGGAAAACGTGGGCGACCATATCCGCTTTTTGTTCCTTCGCGACGGTCTGAAAACCAAAGTGCGTCGTTTCTTGTGACTTATCCACCATCTCAATGCCTGCTCATCAAAAAATTGTTCCAGAAGTGTAACAGATTGGGCGTCGATGCCCTAGATTTCTACCCGGCTTAACTACTCCCAATGGGCTAGCGCGACTGCTGATTATATTCATCATCGCGTTGATAAGCTTCATCATTCGGCTGCTCCGGAACCGACCGAAGTCGATACTCTTCATCCTGGCTCACCGCCTGTTCAGCCAAATCCGGATTAATCTCGCGTTTAATTTCTACTCCTAAACCGCGAAACGCTTCTGCCTGCGCCAGCACATTTCCGCGCCCTGAAGAGAGTTTTTTCATTGCCTGGCGATAGTTATCCTGCGCTTTGTCGAGACTTTGACCAATCGCTGACATGTCATCGACGAACAAACGCATCTTGTCGTACAGCTTGCTGGCACGATCGGCGATTTGCTGGGCGTTGCGGCTTTGATGCTCATAACGCCACAGGTTGGCGATAGTGCGCAGCGCCACCAGCAGCGTAGTCGGGCTAACCAGCATGATGTTGTTTTTCAACGCTTCGGTGATCAGCTCCGGCTGGCGGTCAAGCGCCAGTAAAAAAGCGGGTTCAACGGGAATAAACATCAGCACGTAATCCAGAGTTCGCAGCCCCGGCAGCTGTTGATAATCTTTGCGTCCCAGCAAACGGATATGGTTACGCACCGACGCGATATGTTCCTGTAGCGCGCTTTCGCGGGTGTAGTCGTCTTCGGCGTTAAAATAGCGTTCATAGGCGACCAGCGTCATTTTGGCGTCGATCACCACATCTTTTCCCTGCGGCAGGCGCACGATGACATCCGGCTGCATCCGCGAGCGGGCGTCATTTTCGATGCTGACCTGGGTTTCATATTCATACCCTTCACGCAGACCGGAAGCCTCCAGCACCCGCGTCAATACTACCTCGCCCCAGTTGCCCTGGGTTTTATTGTCGCCTTTCAGCGCGCGCGTCAGGTTGATCGCTTCCTGGGCCATTTGCGCGTTGAGTTGCTGGAGATTGCGAATTTCGTGGGTCAGGGTATGGCGTTCTTGTGCTTCTTTACCGAAGCTGTCCTGAACCTGACGGCGGAAACCGTCCAGTTGTTCACGTAGCGGCGACAACAGGCTGTTCAGACTCTGACGGTTTTGCTCATCAACCCGGCGATTGCTGTGCTCAAAAATACGGTTGGCGAGGTTTTCAAACTGCTCACTGAGGCGCTGCTCGCTGTTAATCATCTGGCGAATTTTATCGTCAGCATGTTGCTGTGCGGCTTCCATCCGCGTGGTTACTTCACGCAGATCGGCCTCCAGAGAGGTGTTAATACTTTGCAGGCTGCGCACTTCGTTATTGAGTAACTCGCACTCTGCACGCCAGTGCTCGCTTTGGGTAATTTGTTGTTTTGCCGCGCTTAACTCCGCGACCATCTCTTCACGTTCAGCTAATTGCTCGGCTTTTTGCTGCGCATGTTGATAACTGGCAAACAGCCAGCCAATTGCCACACCCACCAACGCAATAACTGCGTAAACCATGATTGAGAAATCCACAACGCCTCCTGACGCAACAACTTACCCGCACAAAATAGAATTGTGCTGTACAAACGTCCAGTTGGAAAGGCATTTCCTGCGAGGCGCTACGCAAAAATACAAAAGGCCGAACGCGTCGGCCTTCAGACAGGAGAAGAGAATTACAGCAGACGACGCGCCGCTTCCACCACGATTTTCACCGCTTGGCTTTCAGTTTGTTTCATCGTCTCAGCATTCGGGATCTCTTGCTGGGTGCGGTTAACGATAACACCCGCTACCATACCGGCACGCAGGCCCTGACTTGCACACATGGTCAGCAGGGTTGCAGATTCCATTTCATAGTTCATTACGCCCATCGCCTGCCACTCTTCCATAGAACCTTTAAAGTGACGAACTACGCGACCAGAGTAAGTATCGTAACGTTCCTGACCTGGGTAGAAGGTATCAGAAGAGGCTGTCACGCCAACGTGAGTTGTCGCGCCAATGGATTTCGCAGCTTCAACCAGCGCAGTCGTACATTCGAAATCAGCGACAGCCGGGAATTCCAGCGGTGCGAAGTGCAGGCTCGCGCCATCCAGACGGACAGACGCCGTGGTAACCAGGACATCACCCACATTAATATGCGGCTGAATAGCGCCCGTTGTACCGATACGCAGGAAGGTGCGAATGCCCAGCTGTGCCAGCTCTTCAACAGCAATAGAGGTAGACGGGCCGCCGATACCGGTAGAGCAGACGATAACAGGTTTACCATCCAGCTCTGCACGCCAGGTAGTGAATTCGCGGTGAGATGCCAGCTTAACCGGCTTATCCATCAGCGCGGCGATCTTTTCCACACGATCCGGGTCGCCAGGGACGATGGCAAGCGTAGCCCCTTGTAAATCGTTTTTAGTGAGGCCGAGATGAAAAACATCAGACTTGGACATATACAACTCCTCTGTGAATCGGTTTAGTCAGAAGAAGCAAAAAGACACTTTACCGAAGGGTTTAACATTTTTTCGTGATACTCATCACCATGACGCAAATGCGTTGCATAAATTTACCCACCAAAAGTGATGCAAATCACATAAATCACCCTTCATTCTGCAGGACTGCATAAAAGATGAGCCGATTCAGGCAATGTGATTTGTTGCATGCTGACTATAGTTAACATTGCGCAACATTTTTATAAGGGTACGGAGAATACCATGGCAACAACACAACAATCTGGATTTGCACCTGCTGCATCGCCTCTCGCTTCGACCATCGTTCAGACCCCGGACGACGCGATTGTGGCGGGCTTCACCTCTATCCCTTCACAAGGGGATAACATGCCTGCTTACCATGCCAGACCAAAGCAAAGCGATGGCCCACTGCCAGTGGTCATTGTAGTGCAGGAAATTTTTGGCGTGCATGAACATATCCGCGACATTTGTCGCCGTCTGGCGCTGGAGGGGTATCTGGCTATCGCACCTGAACTTTACTTCCGCGAAGGCGATCCGAATGATTTTGCCGATATCCCCACGTTGCTTAGCGGTCTGGTAGCAAAAGTGCCTGACTCGCAGGTGCTGGCCGATCTCGATCATGTCGCCAGTTGGGCTTCCCGCAACGGCGGCGATGTTCATCGTTTAATGATCACCGGATTCTGCTGGGGTGGACGTATCACCTGGCTGTATGCCGCGCATAATCCACAGCTAAAAGCCGCAGTGGCGTGGTACGGCAAACTAACGGGCGACAAGTCGCTGAATTCACCGAAACAACCTGTTGATATCGCAACCGATCTTAACGCGCCGGTTCTCGGCTTATATGGCGGTCTGGATAACAGTATTCCGCAGGAGAGCGTTGAAACCATGCGCCAGGCGCTGCGGGCTGCTAATGCGAAAGCAGAGATTATCGTGTACCCGGATGCCGGGCATGCATTCAATGCTGATTATCGCCCGAGCTATCATGCCGCATCTGCGAAAGATGGCTGGCAGCGTATGCTGGAATGGTTTAAGCAGTATGGTGGGAAGAAGTCGCTGTAATGAGAAAAGACCGGGTGGTATTACCACCCGGTTTGGATTTTACCCCCGACGCAAATTCTGCGCCGCCTGCACCATGTTCGCCAGTGCCGCGCGGGTTTCTGGCCAGCCGCGCGTTTTCAGGCCACAGTCCGGGTTGACCCACAGGCGCTCTGCCGGAATGCGTTTTGCCGCTTTCTTCAGCAAGGCTTCAATCCATTCCACGCTCGGTACGTTTGGCGAGTGAATGTCATAGACGCCAGGACCGATTTCATTTGGATAATCAAACTCTTCAAACGACTCCAGCAACTCCATGTCGGAACGCGAGGTTTCGATGGTGATGACGTCTGCGTCCAGCGCCGCAATCGAATCCATGATGTCGTTGAACTCGCAATAACACATGTGAGTGTGGATTTGTGTGTCATCTTTCGCCACGGCGGCGTTGATACGGAAGGCCTCTACGCCCCACTGGAGATACGCATCCCAGTCGCTACGACGCAGCGGTAAACCTTCGCGCAGCGCCGGTTCGTCAATCTGGATGATGCCAATTCCAGCGGCTTCCAGATCGGCCACTTCATCACGCAGCGCCAGCGCAATCTGTTTGGCGATGGTTTCACGGCTGACATCTTCACGCGGGAACGACCAGCAGAGTATGGTCACCGGCCCCGTCAGCATCCCTTTCACCGGTTTGTCGGTCAGCGATTGCGCATACTTCGCCCACTCCACGGTAATCGGTGCCGGGCGGCTAATGTCACCAATGACAATCGGTGGCTTCACGCAGCGGGAACCGTAGCTCTGTACCCAACCGTTTTGCGTAAAGACAAATCCGTCGAGGTGCTCGCCAAAGTATTCCACCATGTCATTACGCTCGGCCTCGCCATGTACCAGCACATCCAGTCCCAAACGTTCCTGCTCAACAATGGCCTGCTTGATATGTTCCGCAATGCCCGTGCGGTAGTTGTTGGCGTCGAGATTGCCCTTTTTGAAATCCAGACGCAGGGTACGAATTTCCGTGGTTTGCGGGAAGGAACCAATCGTGGTGGTCGGCCACGCTGGCAGTTTAAAACGCGCACGCTGGGCTTCAGCACGCACTTCATAGACATTCGCACGCTGGCTGTCCTGGGCGGTGATCGCCGCCAGACGCTTTTCTACCGCCGGATTATGTACGCGGGTAGAGTGACGACGTGCCTGAATCGGGGCGCTCCACTCTGCCAGAGCTGCCGTGTCACCACTGTTCAGCGCATCGCGCAGCAGTGCCAGTTCATG
Source organism: Enterobacter hormaechei (assembly GCA_041890495.1). Lineage (GTDB taxonomy): Bacteria > Pseudomonadota > Gammaproteobacteria > Enterobacterales > Enterobacteriaceae > Escherichia > Escherichia boydii. Next base: position 4,174,469 of record CP169086.1, on the reverse strand, counting down.
GCATTTTTGTAGGGCGAAGGCAAACCAGCTTTTCACTTCTGCATCAAGACGCGTTTCCACGCTCAGGTCGATGGGGCTGTGCAGCAACGAGCAGGAAGATGCCACCCACAAATCACGTTTGCCGACAATGTCCTTAATTTGCGCATATTTCTCGGTAAGATCGGCGCGCCAGACGTTACGACCATTGATCAGACCCGCAGACAGCAACCAGTCAGAAGGCAGGCGCTTGTGCAGTTCAGCAACGTCATCTTTACCATGTACGAGGTCAACATGCAGACCCTGAACAGGCAGCGCAGTAATCGTGTCGAGATTTGGCGTTACGCCTTCAAAATAGGTGGTCAGCAGCAGTTTCACCTGTCCCTGGAGCGCGTCGTAAGCGGGTTTGTATGCGTCCAGCCACGCCTGTGGTAGTTCCAGTACCAGCGCGGGTTCATCAATCTGTACCCACTCGATGCCGCGTTTCGCCAGTTCTGCCAGCACTTGCTGATAAACCGGCAGAATGTCGTTCAGCAGGCTCAGGCGGTCAAATTGTTCACCTTTCACTTTCCCCAGCCACAGCCAGGTAACCGGCCCCAGCAGCACAGGTTTCACCTTGTGGCCCAGCGCCAGCGCCTCGTCCACTTCGTCCAGCAGCTGCGTCCAGGTCAGTTTGAACTGTTGGCCTTTAACGAACTCCGGCACCATGTAGTGATAGTTGGTGTTAAACCATTTGGTCATTTCCGCTGCCGCCGCAGGTTCGCCAGTCGGCGCACGTCCACGACCAATACGGAACAGGGTGTCGATATCTACCGAACCATCTTTGTTCTGATGACGCGCCGGAACGTTACCCAGCAGCAGACTGGTGGTCAGTACATGATCGTACCAGGCAAAATCGCCCACCGGCAGCAGGTCGATACCCGCTTGCTTTTGTTGATCCCAGTGACGAGCACGCAATTCACGCCCTACCGCCAGCAGTTCTTCACGCGTGGAGTTCCCCGCCCAATAACTTTCTTGCGCTTTTTTCAGCTCGCGACGCAGGCCAACGCGAGGGAAACCGAGGGTGTGATTCAATATTGTCATTTTTTCTTCCTCTAATTATATGTAAATCCTATGGATTTTGAATTTAGGGAAGGCGGCAAGTTTATTCATCCCCGGGAGCTTACTGAAGTAAGTGACCGGGGTGGAGAAACGCAGCCAACGCACCATAAATTTAAAAGACGAAGGATTTTAGCCGTCCAGATGTTTACACATCCATAATTGGCGGTTACTGTATATTCCTCAAGCGCAAATTATTCATGCCGAAGTGAAGGACTTTCATGATCGAAGTAAAACACCTGAAAACGCTACAAGCGTTGCGGAACTGCGGCTCGCTCGCAGCCGCTGCGGCGACGTTGCATCAGACGCAATCCGCCCTGTCTCACCAGTTTAGCGATCTGGAACAACGCCTTGGCTTCCGGCTATTTGTGCGTAAGAGCCAGCCGCTACGCTTTACACCGCAGGGAGAAATCCTGTTGCAACTGGCAAACCAGGTACTGCCGCAAATTAGCCAGGCCCTGCAAGCCTGCAATGAACCGCAGCAGACGCGTCTGCGCATTGCCATTGAGTGCCATAGCTGTATTCAGTGGCTGACACCCGCGTTAGAAAATTTCCATAAGAACTGGCCGCAGGTAGAGATGGATTTTAAATCGGGCGTGACATTTGACCCGCAGCCCGCCTTGCAACAGGGAGAGCTGGATCTGGTAATGACGTCCGATATTCTGCCGCGCAGTGGCCTGCATTATTCGCCGATGTTCGACTATGAAGTGCGTCTGGTGTTAGCACCTGACCATCCACTGGCGGCGAAAACGCGAATTACACCGGAAGATCTCGCCAGCGAGACGCTATTAATTTATCCGGTGCAGCGTAGTCGACTGGATGTCTGGCGGCATTTTCTTCAGCCGGCAGGCGTCAGCCCGTCACTGAAAAGCGTCGATAACACCTTATTGTTGATTCAGATGGTTGCCGCGCGGATGGGTATTGCCGCGCTACCGCATTGGGTAGTAGAGAGTTTTGAGCGCCAGGGTCTGGTGGTGACCAAAACCCTGGGCGAAGGCTTGTGGAGCCGACTGTACGCCGCCGTGCGCGATGGCGAGCAGCGTCAGCCAGTTACGGAAGCGTTTATTCGCTCAGCGCGCAATCACGCCTGCGATCATCTGCCGTTTGTGAAGAGCGCGGAGCGACCCACTTACGATGCACCCACAGTGAGGCCAGGATCACCAGCGCGCCTGTAATAAACGTTGGCCAGTGCGGCTGTTGGTGCCAGATAGCCAGGTTTACCAGCAGCCCTGCCGGAACGTGCATATTATTCATAATGCCCAGCGTTCCGGCGTCCACCTGCGTCGCGCCGTAGTTCCACATAAAGTAGCCAATCCCGGAAGCCACCACGCCAAGAAACACCAGAATGCCCCATTGCAGCGTGGTTTGCGGCATTTTCTGCGCATTTCCCAGCAAGAACCATGCAATCACTGCCACCAGAAACGCGCCAAGATAGAACCACGCAAAGGCGTTATGCTGTGGCATCGGGCGAGTTTCCATCAGGCGTTTGTAACCCACCATGCCAATGGCAAAAGTGATATTGGAGAGTTGCACCAGCAGCAAGCCAGTCCAGAAATGGTCGGTGACCTGATCATAGCGAATAATCCCGGCACCAATCACCGCCAGCAAGGCGCTAAAGGCATAGCCCCAGCGCAGACGGCGCTTACTCATGATGTCATAAATCAGCGTGATGTAGAGCGGCGTCAGCACGGTGAACAGCAGCAGCTCGGAAACCGTCAGGTAGAGATAAGCGCGGAAACTCAGCATATACATCACGCCAAGCTGCATCGCGCCCACCAGCATATACAGGCCGACCGTTTTCAGGCTATTGCCACGGGTACGCAGAAACGGCAGAAAAACGAGTGCCGCCAGGCCAACGCGCACCAGCACCGCAAAATAGCTATCGACGTGCCCCGCAAGGTACTCGCCATAAAAGCTAAAGGAGAAGGCCCACAGAATCGTGGTGATGATAAGTAGCGCCACAATGGAAAACTCTTTGATTAACGGGTATCCATTGTAGCGAAGTATCAGGTTGACAACTGACCAAATAAAGAACGATTACGATAAATAGAGTTTACGCAGATAATGCGGCACCGCGTCGTCGGCATTAGTACCAATCACTTCCAGCTCGGGATGAAGGTCTTTCAGACGCTGGTGCGCACTGCCCATAATGCAGCCTTTCCCCGCCATCGACAGCATTTCGGCGTCGTTCATCCCGTCACCAAACGCAATACAATCCTTCAGGCTGTAGCCCAGTTTCTTCGCCACCGCTTCCAGCGCATGGCCTTTTGAAACGCCGCCCGCCATCACTTCCAGACAGGTTAAGGTAGAGAAACTGACGTTGACGCGATCGCCCCAACGAGCGTTAATCGCCTGCTCCAGCGGCAGCAGTTGTTCATGGGAATCGCAGGTGAAGAACACTTTGCTGACGCCTTCCGGCTCCAGTAATCCAGGCTCATACAGCGCATATTGGAACACCGCTTCTTTAAAAAAGCGCATCTCTTCCGGGCGATGGCGATTCATAAACCATTCGTCGTCGCGATAAACGTTAGTAATGATGTCCGGATTGTCGTTGACTACGCCAAACAGATCGCTGGCAATGTCGCGATCCAGGTTATGAGCAAAAATCAGATTACCATCCAGATCGTGAACGCGCGCACCATTGGAGGTAATCATGTAAGACTTAATCTCCAGATTATCGCGAATTTGCCCCACATCAACGTGGTGACGACCGGTCGCAAACACAAAGTTGATGCCGCGCGCGGTGAGCAGCTTCAGAGTTTCTTTGGCGTAAGGGGATAACGTATGGTCGGGAGAAAGTAACGTGCCATCTAAATCAGACGCAACAACCTGGTACATAAGAAATTTAAACCTCTGTAGAGCGGTTTCCGCTGGGTGAGTTATGCCTGTTGAAAAAATCAACGATGGCGTGGAGCGCGACTGAGCGCATTGCGTCCTTTTCAAAAAGGATCTCATGGTAAGCACCTTTAATTACCAACGGCCGTCCTCCTTCGACAGGATGGCCCGCGGCGGTGCGGAGTTCACAAAAACGGTCATGCATGCGGTTATCCACCACGCGTTCCTCTTCAGCCTGCAAGAGAAGCGTTGGCGTGGCGTCATCACCCGCACCGGCTAACACCTGTTCGCCAGCCAGAATACTTTCGCGTACCCAATGGTAGGTCGGCCCACCGACGCGAATCGTTGGGTCATCAGCATAGAAGCGTAAGTTACGTCGATATCGCTGTCTGCTGTGGGTCAGTACGTTGATAGCAAACGGCAACGCGCGCCAGCGCCCGGTGCCTATTGCATAGCCATCACGGAAACGTGGATGCGCTTCGGCCCAGTTGAGGATCTGCCGTGCCATAAATGACGGCATACGAATCACGATCCCAAACATTGGCGCAGTTAGCGCAATGGCGTCACATACACCTGGATGGCGTTGCAGAAATAATGTGGAGATCGCACCGCCCATCGAATGTGCCAGTATATAGCGTTTACGCCACGGACCGGGCTGAACCTCCTGCTGCCAGAATGCCGCCAGATCATCAACATAATCATTAAAGCGATTAACATGCCCGAGATGCGGATCGGCTAACAGGCGACCGGAACGTCCCTGCCCGCGATGGTCGATGATTAAGACATCAAACCCCAAATGGAACAGGTCATAGGCCAGTTCCGCATATTTTACGTAGCTCTCAATACGCCCCGGGCAGATGACTACCACCCGGTCATGGTGCTGTGCGCGAAAACGGACAAAGCGCACCGGAATGTCATCCACACCAGTAAACTCTGCTTCATCACGCTGACGCCAGAAATCAGTCAGCGGTCCCATGGTAAAAGCAGCAAACGCGTTTTCTCTTGTTTCCCAGTCTTTTTGCTGCTGAAACATCGGGTAATCTGCCTCTTAAACCACGTAAAATCGTTTTTTTTAGCGTGCCTGACACAACGCTGCGACAGTAGCGTATTGTGGCACAAAAATAGACACACCGGGAGTTCATCATGACCTTAGAATGGTGGTTTGCCTACCTGCTGACATCGATCATTTTAAGCCTGTCGCCAGGCTCTGGTGCAATCAACACTATGACCACCTCGCTCAACCACGGTTATCGCGGCGCGGTGGCGTCTATTGCTGGGCTTCAGACCGGACTGGCGATTCATATTGTGCTGGTTGGCGTGGGGTTGGGGACGCTATTTTCCCGCTCAGTGATTGCGTTTGAAGTGTTGAAGTGGGCAGGCGCGGCTTACTTGATTTGGCTGGGAATCCAGCAGTGGCGCGCCGCTGGTGCAATTGACCTTAAATCGCTGGCCTCTACTCAATCGCGTCGACATTTGTTCCAGCGCGCAGTTTTTGTGAATCTCACCAATCCCAAAAGTATTGTGTTTCTGGCGGCGCTATTTCCGCAATTCATCATGCCGCAACAGCCGCAACTGATGCAGTATATCGTGCTCGGCGTCACCACTATTGTGGTCGATATTATTGTGATGATCGGTTACGCCACCCTTGCTCAACGGATTGCTCTATGGATTAAAGGACCAAAGCAGATGAAGGCGCTGAATAAGATTTTCGGCTCGTTGTTTATGCTGGTGGGAGCGCTGTTAGCATCGGCGAGGCATGCGTGAAAAATAATGTCGGATGCGGCGTAAACGCCTTATCCGACTTACTCTGAAGACGCGTCTGGCATCACCGCGAAATAATCAAATGAATGCCAAATCCGGCAAATAACGCCCCGGCAAAACCATCAATCCACTTCGCCAGACGTTGATAACCACGGCGCATTTGCGGCAGGGCAAACAGGCTGGCAACGACGGTAAACCACGCCAGCGTTTCGACAATGATCAGCGCAAAAATGCCCCAGCGCGCGGTAGTGCCAACGTTATCACCGACAAACAATGAGAACACCGAGCCAAAGTAGATAATCGCTTTCGGATTAGCGAGATTGGTCAGTAAACCTTTCAGGAAACTGCGCCCACTTTTCGCCAGCTCGACCTGTGGCGCAGGTGCAGAAACCGCCTCTTTTTTCAGTGCACCGCGTAGCATCTGGTAACCCATCCAGCAGAGATACAGGCCACCGCCCACCATAATCAGCGTATGCAGCCAGGCCATTTTTTCGATAATCAAATGCAGGCCAAGCAGCGCAATCCCAGCCCAAACCATTACGCCGCAGGTAATGCCCAGCACGCCCATCATCGCTTCTTTACGGGAACGACTGACAGCGGTCTGAGAGACAAAAAAGAAATCGGGACCGGGGCTCATAAGCGCCACAATGTGCACCATGGCGACGGTGAGAAATAACATCAACATACATTTGACTCGCGGGGGAAACGTTTACGGAGTCTTCATACTGGCACTTTTTTATGCTGCTGACTACTCTTCGTCATCGCCATCAACATGCGCACGAATCAGCGCCATAAACGGTTTGCCAAAGCGTTCCAGCTTGCGCATCCCAACGCCGTTAACGCTGAGCATTTCGCTGGCGGTGATCGGCATCTGTTCAGCCATCTCAATCAAGGTTGCGTCGTTAAACACCACGTACGGCGGGACATTACTTTCATCGGCTATCGATTTACGCAGTTTGCGTAATTTGGCGAACAGTTTGCGATCATAGTTGCCGCCGAACGATTTCTGCATCGCTTTCGGTTTGAGCGCCACGATACGCGGCACGGCAAGTTGCAAAGAGGATTCGCCGCGCAGCACCGGGCGCGCGGCCTCTGTCAGTTGTAGGGCAGAATGCTGGGCAATATTTTGCGTCACCAGGCCGAGGTGAATCAGCTGGCGGATCACGCTCACCCAATGTTCATGGCTTTTATCACGGCCCATGCCATAGACTTTCAGTTTGTCATGACCATAGTCGCGGATACGCTGGTTATTAGCACCACGAATCACTTCCACCACATAACCCATCCCAAACCGCTGATTCACACGACCAATGGTGGAAAGGGCAATCTGAGCATCGGTTGAACCGTCGTACTGTTTCGGCGGATCGAGGCAGATATCGCAGTTCCCGCACGGCTCCTGACGCCCTTCGCCAAAATAGTTCAGCAATACCAGACGACGGCAAGTTTGCGCTTCGGCAAACGCGCCCATCGCATTGAGTTTGTGGCGCTCGATATCCTGCAACTGCCCCTGCGGCTTCTCTTCCAGACAACGGCGCAGCCACGCCATATCAGCCGGATCGTAAAACAGCATCGCTTCCGCGGGCAGGCCATCACGCCCGGCGCGTCCGGTTTCCTGATAATAGGATTCGATATTGCGCGGAATATCAAAGTGGACCACGAAGCGAACGTTTGGTTTATTGATGCCCATGCCGAACGCCACCGTCGCCACCACAATTTGCAGGTCATCGCGCTGGAATTTTTCCTGCACATCGGCGCGAACATTATTTTCCAGCCCGGCATGATAGGCCGCCGCGCTAATTCCCTTGCTTTGCAGGCGCGCAGCGGTGTCTTCTACTTTCGCGCGGCTGTTGCAGTAGATAATGCCTGACTTACCGCGCTGTTCCTGCACGTAGCGCATCAACTGATCGAGCGGTTTGAACTTCTCCATCAGCATGTAGCGAATATTCGGACGGTCAAAACTGCTGATTTGAATCAGCGGATCGTTCAGCCCCAGCAGGCGCACGATATCCTGGCGCGTGGTGTCGTCGGCTGTGGCGGTCAGCGCCATAAACGGCAGCGTCGGGAACCGCTGGCGCAACTGACCGAGCGCGGCATATTCCGGGCGGAAATCGTGGCCCCATTGGGAGATACAGTGCGCTTCATCGACGGCTAATAACACCGGATTCCAGTGCGCCAGATGCTCAAGAAAGTTATCCAGCATCAGGCGTTCCGGGGCGATATACAGTAAGCGAATTTGCCCGGTGCGGCAGCCTGTCATCACTTCAAGTTGCTGTTCGCGGGTTTGCGTCGAGTTAAGGCACGCCGCCGCCACGCCGTTGGCTTGCAGTTGATCCACCTGATCTTTCATCAACGAAATCAGCGGTGAAACAACCACGGTAAGGCCGTTTAGCAATAAGGCAGGAATTTGATAGCAAAGGGATTTTCCGCCACCGGTGGGCATGACGACCAGGCAATCGCGACCGGAAAGCACAGTGTCGATAATTTCTTCCTGGCCGGGGCGAAACTGTTGGTAGCCAAAGGTTTCTTGTAAAACCTGTTTAGCTCCGGACTCCAGATTCAACACTTCCGCCTGCGCCACATTCACCCCGATTGCCTGAAATAAAAACAGGCGCTATTTTCAGCGCCTGCGCGAGAAACTGCAATGCTTTTAGTCTCTGAGAGGGTAATCCTGGATGCTGGGTTCCAGATTTGCCAACCACTCAACCGTTCATCAAAACAAATCGTTTAGCATAACCCCCACACCGACACGGGTCTGGTTGAAGTTATAGTCGATGAGCGATTCGCCATAGCCGCTGTAAACCTGAGTATAAAGGCGCACATGTTTGGTGATCGGGTAACTTAAGCCTAACTCCGCGCCGCCGTAGCCGGTGTTCCAGTTGTACTGTCCTTTCGCACTGAGCACCGCATCACCGAGGTGATAGCCGATTTTAAGCTGGTAGTAACCCATATATTTGGTGATATCCGGGTTATCGTCAGTATTACCCACCACATACCACGGCTTCACTTCTACCAGCCAGTTACCGTTTTCTGCCATCAGGCGAGTATAAAGGCGGTTCCAGCTGCGGGAGGTCGGGTCGGAACGCCCGTTAGAGTCGTGGTTATACCCCATCTCCACATCGCGCAGCGTCCAACCTGCAAAACGGTAATCGGTGGCAAAACCGAGGAACAATTGCGGTTCGTAGTTGGTTTCACGAAACGGTGAAGACTCTTCGCTATTGGACAGTTGCCACCAGGATTTTTGCGTATAAGACGCACCCAACACCGAGTTCGGGCCTAAAATCCCACGCCACAGCGGAAATGCCAGGCTCAACTGAAACTTTACTTCATCCTTACGCGCATTTTCCGCCCAGTCGTAACTGGCAATCGCTTCTTTATTCAGATCGCTGGTTTGGGTGTAAATGAGGTAGTTGGTGTCATAAGGATAGAGCGTGAACGGATTGTCATGCTCCTGCAGCATATTGGCGATAATACTGCCACGCACCGCTGGCGCGTCATGCACCTCTTTCACCGTTGCCTCTTGTGCATATACTGCCATAGGCAACATAAACACCGGCAACAACCAGCCCTGCAGAGTCCGCATCGGTCGTGTTCTCCGTAACGAATTATTGATAAGGTGAATATTTTTCTGCGGGCTATTTTACATACTTAACTCCATAGCCGTTAGTTATCCCTTCCTAAAGTAGAAACCAACAACAAAGAAGCATAAAATCAACATTTCATTAACCAATGAAGTGTAAGGATGATATGTCTGCCGTACTGACCGCTGAACAAGCCCTGAAATTAGTGGGTGAGATGTTTGTTTATCACATGCCATTTAACCGCGCATTGGGGATGGAACTGGAGCGTTACGAAAAAGAGTTCGCACAGCTGGCCTTTAAAAATCAGCCAATGATGGTGGGCAACTGGGCGCAAAGCATTTTGCACGGCGGGGTCATTGCGTCGGCGCTGGATGTCGCCGCCGGTCTGGTGTGCGTGGGAAGTACCTTAACCCGCCACGAAACCATCAGTGAAGATGAACTACGCCAGCGGCTATCGCGGATGGGGACCATTGATCTTCGCGTTGATTATCTGCGCCCAGGCAGGGGCGAGCGTTTTACTGCTACTAGTAGCCTGTTGCGTGCAGGCAATAAAGTCGCCGTCGCCCGCGTTGAATTACACAATGAAGAACAGCTTTATATTGCCAGTGCCACCGCCACCTATATGGTAGGTTGAAGACATAAAAGCAGGTAAACTGCTGTTACCAATTAAAAATGAGTATTCCCGATGGATGCAAAACAAACGCGGCAGGGCGTATTACTCGCTCTTGCCGCTTATTTTATTTGGGGTATAGCGCCAGCGTACTTCAAGTTGATTTACTACGTGCCCGCCGATGAAATCCTGACGCATCGCGTGATCTGGTCGTTTTTCTTTATGGTGGTGCTGATGAGCATTTGCCGCCAGTGGTCCTATTTAAAAACGCTGATTCAGACGCCACAGAAAATTTTTATGCTGGCAGTCTCTGCCGTGCTGATTGGTGGCAACTGGCTACTGTTTATCTGGGCGGTGAACAATCACCATATGCTGGAAGCGAGCCTTGGTTACTTTATTAACCCGCTGGTGAACATTGTGCTGGGGATGATTTTCCTCGGCGAGCGATTCCGCCGGATGCAATGGCTGGCGGTGATTCTGGCGATATGTGGCGTGTTAGTCCAGCTGTGGACTTTTGGTTCGCTACCTATTATCGCGCTGGGACTGGCATTTAGTTTTGCCTTCTACGGTCTGGTACGCAAGAAGATTGCCGTTGAAGCGCAAACCGGCATGTTAATCGAAACCATGTGGCTGCTGCCCGTGGCGGCAATTTACCTGTTTGCTATTGCCGACAGCTCAACCAGCCATATGGGGCAAAACCCGATGTCGCTGAATTTACTGCTGATCGCCGCCGGTATTGTCACTACCGTACCGCTGTTGTGTTTTACCGCCGCTGCCACGCGCTTGCGTCTCTCAACGTTAGGCTTTTTCCAGTACATTGGCCCGACGCTGATGTTCCTGCTGGCTGTGACGTTTTATGGTGAAAAACCGGGTGCGATAAGATGGTGACTTTCGCCTTTATTTGGGTGGCGCTGGCAATTTTGTGATGGATGCGATTTATACGCAGCGTAGAACGTCCAAATAAAAAATAAATATATTCTGAAAAAATATGCCGACTCTTGCATGAGAGTGGGCATATTGCCATGCTGACCGGAGACTCATACAAGGATGTAAAATTTATGTTACGTATATTTATCCCAACATCTAACGGTAAGATTTCCAGACGTCGTTATATATTTTCATTTATTTTAATAAATTCATTTTTGCCTTTCTTATTATCTTTTTTAACGATGGAGAAGCAGGCTTTCTTGTTATAGTCTCTACCATCGTACTCCATTATCTCGTCATCAACATGAATTGCCAGCGACTCCGTGATAGTGGTTTCATCTATATAAAAACTTATGTTTTTGGTACATAGCAGTATATTCATCTCTATCATCACAATGATAGCCGAAGATTTTGCCTGTTCAGGCAATGGTTCGATGATTTTTTTGATTTGTTATTTTTCCACTTTCAGTATGCTAATGCTTGCACCTACTGATTCATCAAAACAATAGTTATGGAGTATTTATGAGTAAGGAATATATGAACGATGGTTCATTAAGTGAAAAATGGAAATACCGATTTAATTTTTATGATCAACATGGTTTTCCTGGATTCTGGGGGGCAACACCAGAATATAAAGCAGCATTTAAAGCATTAAAAGTAAGACAACGCTTAACTATTCAAATGAATTTCATTGCTTTCTTCTGTTCCTGGATATATTTATTTGTCCTGGGGTTATGGAAAAAAGCAATTATAGTTCTATTACTTGGTATTCTATCTCTATTTGTGGTAATGACTCCAACTTATTGATAGTGTTTTATGTTCAGATAATGCCCGATGACTTTGTCATGCAGCTCCACCGATTTGAGAACGACAGCGACTTCCGTCCCAGCCGTGCCAGGTGCTGCCTCAGATTCAGGTTATGCCGCTCAATTCGCTGCGTATATCGCTTGCTGATTACGTGCAGCTTTCCCTTCAGGCGGGATTCATACAGCGGCCAGCCATCCGTCATCCATATCACCACGTCAAAGGGTGACAGCAGGCTCATAAGACGCCCCAGCGTCGCCATAGTGCGTTCACCGAATACGTGCGCAACAACCGTCTTCCGGAGACTGTCATACGCGTAAAACAGCCAGCGCTGGCGCGATTTAGCCCCGACATAGCCCCACTGTTCGTCCATTTCCGCGCAGACGATGACGTCACTGCCCGGCTGTATGCGCGAGGTTACCGACTGCGGCCTGAGTTTTTTAAGTGACGTAAAATCGTGTTGAGGCCAACGCCCATAATGCGGGCAGTTGCCCGGCATCCAACGCCATTCATGGCCATATCAATGATTTTCTGGTGCGTACCGGGTTGAGAAGCGGTGTAAGTGAACTGCAGTTGCCATGTTTTACGGCAGTGAGAGCAGAGATAGCGCTGATGTCCGGCGGTGCTTTTGCCGTTACGCACCACCCCGTCAGTAGCTGAACAGGAGGGACAGCTGATAGAAACAGAAGCCACTGGAGCACCTCAAAAACACCATCATACACTAAATCAGTAAGTTGGCAGCATCACCCTATTTGTTGGTGCACTAATTGGCGTTAACATTCTGGGAATTGCCGTAGCAGCCTATGTTGCTGTTAACACGAACAAATGGTTCTATGAGAAAGAGGTAAAAGGGTTAAATACCTGGAGCCTTTGAATAACAGGTGGGCTTAGCCAACTAAGCCACCGCTCTCGTTTTTTACAACCAGTTCTTCCGCTTAAAGTACAGATACGGTGCCAGGCCCGCGAGGATCATAAAGATAATCGCGCCAGGGTAGCCGAAGCTCCACTTCAGTTCTGGCATAAACTCAAAGTTCATGCCATAGCTGGAAGCAACGAGCGTCGGCGGCAGGAATACCACGGATACCACCGAGAAGATTTTGATGATGCGGTTCTGCTCGATGTTGATAAAACCCATTGCCGCCTGCATCAGGAAGTTCACCTTCTGGAACAGGGATTCGTTATGCGGCAGCAGGGATTCGATATCTCGCAGGATTTCACGCGCCTGCTCCAGTTGCCCACCCGGTAAACGCGCTTTACGCACCAGGAAGTTGAGCGCACGCTGGGTATCCATCAGACACAGGCGCACTTTCCAGCCGATATCTTCCAGTTCCGCCAGAGTGGAGAGCGCCTCGTCGTACTCATCGCCCTGATGCCCTTCCATAATCACCCGGCTCAACTGCTCCAGGTCGCTATAGATATTTTCAATTTCATCTGCCAACTGTTCGATTTTGGTTTCGAACAGATCCAGCAGCAGCTCGTAGGCGTTACCGTCCACCATCGACTGGCTACGGGCACGCATACGATACAGACGAAAAGCGGGCAGTTCACGCTCACGCAGAGTAAACAGACGACCATCACGGATGGTAAATGCCACAGTGGAGTTACCGGCGTGATCTTCCGCATCTTCAAAGAAGAAGAAGGAGTGAATATGCAGGCCGTCGTCGTCTTCAAAGAAACGTGCCGATGCTTCGATGTCTTCCAGTTCCGGGCGGGTTGCCAGGCTCTGACCAAGTTCAGATTGTACGCGCAGTCGCTCGTCGTCGTCCGGTTCGACAAGATCAATCCATACTGCATTTACAAGGGGTTGTGACTCTTCGACTTCCAGCCGGGTCAGTCGGTTATTTTCCAGTTGAAATGCGCTCAGCATGACCGGGACTCCCAATGCTTAAAATATCGGACAGTTCGGTGGGCACACAGAAACAAATTGGGTTTCAGACCATTAAACAGCCTGACTCAGCGCGACGGGAAAAATTGAGGTCGCTGACAACCGCTAAGGCTATCAGCAAAAAGGGATAGCCTTAGGAGTTGATCCTGGATGACAGGATAGTGAGCCAGTATCTACTGGGTGTGTCCAAGGCGAATGTCCTCTTAGAGTGATCGTGCGCGCATGTTACGCCAGCAAAATTTTGCCGTCAACACGCAACAGAACACCACAGAACAATAGTTGAACTTCGCGCTTTTTGGTACTCGTCAAGGTCGCTAACAGGATAAAAAAATCCCACATCCAGGACCTATAATGGCGCATCGGCTACTCATTGGTAAAGGAATGATCACCTTGAATCTCAAACGGATTTTTCTCGCCCTCACCTTACTTCCCTTGTTTGCTGTTGCCGCTGATGATTGCGCACTCTCAGATCCGACGCTGACCGTACAGGCGTATACCGTTAATCCTCAAACAGAGCGGGTGAAAATGTACTGGCAAAAAGCCAATGGCGAAGCGTGGGGAACGTTACATGCTCTGCTGGCGGATATGAATAGTCAGGGTCAGGTGCAGATGGCGATGAACGGCGGCATCTATGATGAAAGCTATGCGCCGCTCGGTTTGTACATCGAAAACGGTCAGCAGAAGGTGGCGTTAAATCTCGCTTCAGGTGAAGGGAATTTCTTTATCCGTCCTGGCGGCGTGTTTTATGTCGCGGGAGATAAAGTCGGCATCGTTCGTCTGGATGCCTTCAAAACCAGTAAAGAGATTCAGTTTGCGGTGCAGTCAGGGCCAATGTTGATGGAAAACAGTGTAATTAATCCGCGTATTCATCCCAACGTCGCCTCACGTAAAATTCGTAACGGTGTTGGGATTAATAAACATGGGAATGCCGTGTTTTTGTTGAGCCAGCAGGCGACAAATTTTTATGATTTTGCCTGTTATGCCAAAGCGAAACTGAACGTTGAGCAGCTGCTTTATCTTGATGGCACGATTTCACATATGTATATGAAAGGCGGGGCAATCCCGTGGCAACGCTATCCTTTTGTCACCATGATTTCCGTCGAGCGGAAAGGTTAAAACGATAGTTTTGTGTCAGATACTGAAGATGGCGCAGATGCCGGATGCGGCGTAAACGCCCTAGGTCGCTAACAGGATAAAAAAATCCCACATCCAGGACCTATAATGGCGCATCGGCTACTCATTGGTAAAGGAATGATCACCTTGAATCTCAAACGGATTTTTCTCGCCCTCACCTTACTTCCCTTGTTTGCTGTTGCCGCTGATGATTGCGCACTCTCAGATCCGACGCTGACCGTACAGGCGTATACCGTTAATCCTCAAACAGAGCGGGTGAAAATGTACTGGCAAAAAGCCAATGGCGAAGCGTGGGGAACGTTACATGCTCTGCTGGCGGATATGAATAGTCAGGGTCAGGTGCAGATGGCGATGAACGGCGGCATCTATGATGAAAGCTATGCGCCGCTCGGTTTGTACATCGAAAACGGTCAGCAGAAGGTGGCGTTAAATCTCGCTTCAGGTGAAGGGAATTTCTTTATCCGTCCTGGCGGCGTGTTTTATGTCGCGGGAGATAAAGTCGGCATCGTTCGTCTGGATGCCTTCAAAACCAGTAAAGAGATTCAGTTTGCGGTGCAGTCAGGGCCAATGTTGATGGAAAACAGTGTAATTAATCCGCGTATTCATCCCAACGTCGCCTCACGTAAAATTCGTAACGGTGTTGGGATTAATAAACATGGGAATGCCGTGTTTTTGTTGAGCCAGCAGGCGACAAATTTTTATGATTTTGCCTGTTATGCCAAAGCGAAACTGAACGTTGAGCAGCTGCTTTATCTTGATGGCACGATTTCACATATGTATATGAAAGGCGGGGCAATCCCGTGGCAACGCTATCCTTTTGTCACCATGATTTCCGTCGAGCGGAAAGGTTAAAACGATAGTTTTGTGTCAGATACTGAAGATGGCGCAGATGCCGGATGCGGCGTAAACGCCCTATCCGGCCTACATGACGTTGCAATTTATTGAATCTGAATGATTTTTTAGGCCAAATAAGGTGCGCAGCACCGCATCCGGCAACGTTACACCGACTCCAGCCGGGCGTATGCCGCCACCAGCCATTTAATACCCTGGCCCTGAAATGCCACCTGCAAACGGCTATGCTCACCGCTGCCTTCCATATTGACAATGGTGCCTTCACCAAACTTAGCGTGGCGTACGCGCTGGCCGAGCTTGTAGCCGCTGTCGTTCTCGACCATCGGCGTACCCATCCGCTGATGGCTGACCGGGCGGCTTACCGTGGCGCGCAGGCGCACCTCTTCCACACACTCTTCCGGCAGCTCGCCGATAAAGCGCGACGGGCGATGGTAAACCTCTTTACCATACAGACGGCGGGTTTCCGCGTAGGTCAGCGTCAGTTTCTGCATCGCGCGGGTTACGCCAACGTAGGCCAGACGGCGTTCTTCTTCCAGACGCCCGCCTTCATCCAGCGACATCTGGCTTGGGAACATGCCCTCTTCCATACCAACGATAAACACCTGCGGGAACTCCAGGCCTTTCGCCGAGTGTAGCGTCATCAACTGCACCGCATCCTGCCAGGTATCCGCCTGCCCTTCACCTGCTTCCAGTGCCGCATGGGAGAGGAACGCCTGCAGCGGCATTAAATCTTCGTCTTCTTCGTTGTAGCTGAACTGGCGCGTTGCCGTCACCAGTTCCTCTAAGTTTTCGATACGCGTCTGACCTTTTTCGCCCTTCTCCTGCTCATACATGGTACGCAGGCCGGAGTCTTTAATTACCCGGTCAGTCTGTACATGCAGCGGCATATCGGCAGTTTCCTGCGCTAAGGCGTCGATTAATTCCATAAATCGCTGCAAGGCGCTGGCAGCTCGCCCGGCGAGGGCTTTTTCCTGCAACAGCTCACGACATGCCTGCCAGAGTGTTAACTGGCGATCGCGCGATGTCTGACGTACCACGTCCAGCGTCCGGTCACCAATACCCCGCGTTGGCGTATTCACCACACGCTCAAAGGCCGCGTCGTCGTTGCGGTTGGCAATCAGGCGCAGATACGAGAGCGCATCTTTGATTTCCTGGCGTTCGAAGAAGCGCATCCCGCCGTAAATACGGTACGGCATACTGGCCTGCAATAACGCCTCTTCGAGCACCCGCGACTGGGCGTTGCTGCGGTAGAGAATGGCGCACTCGGCAAGCGCTCCGCCGTTGTCCTGCCAGGTTTTGATGCGGTTAACCACAAAACGCGCTTCATCGAGTTCGTTAAAAGCGCAATAGAGGGAAATAGGCTCACCGTCCGCGCCATCGGTCCACAGTTTTTTACCCAGACGCCCGTTATTGTTTTCAATCAGGGCGTTAGCGGCGCTCAGAATATTGCTGGTAGAGCGGTAGTTTTGCTCCAGACGAATAGTTTCGGCACCGGGGAAATCATTAAGGAAACGCTGAATATTCTCCACCTGCGCCCCGCGCCAGCCGTAGATTGACTGGTCGTCATCACCGACGATCATCACTTTGCCGGTGTCGCCCGCCAGCAGGCGGATCCACGCGTACTGAATGTTGTTGGTATCCTGGAATTCGTCCACCAGGATATTGGTAAAACGTTCGCGGTAGTGTTGCAGGATATGCGGCTTGTTAAGCCACAACTCGTGAGCGCGCAGCAGCAGCTCGGCGAAGTCCACCAGGCCCGCGCGGTCACACGCTTCCTGATACGCCTGATACACCTTCTGCCAGGTCTGCTCCACCGGATTACCGTAGCTTTGAATATGATGCGGACGCAGGCCTTCATCTTTCTGGCTGTTGATGTACCACATTGCCTGCCGCGGCGGCCACTGCTTCTCGTCGAGGTTCATGGCTTTGATCAGACGCTTAAGCAGGCGTAGCTGGTCTTCACTGTCGAGGATCTGGAAATCCTGCGGCAGATTGGCGTCCATATGGTGCGCACGCAACAAACGGTGCGCCAGCCCGTGGAAGGTGCCGACCCACATACCGCCCTGGCTCGTGCCCATCAGTTGCCCGATACGATGACGCATCTCCGCCGCCGCTTTGTTGGTAAACGTCACCGCCATAATCGAGTATGGCGAGCAGTTTTCCACGCTCATCAACCAGGCGATACGATGCACCAGTACGCGCGTCTTACCACTGCCCGCGCCCGCCAGCACCAGAAGGTTGCTGCGTGGCGCGGCCACCGCTTCGCGCTGTTTGTCATTAAGGCTGTCGAGCAGGTAAGAAACGTCCATTGGCACCGCCGCGTAAAAATAGGTTGGGCGGAGAAGCGCAACGCCCTCCGCCAAAAAGCTGGGTATATATACAGATTTGCTGATTATATCAGCGAGGTCAGAGATGCCAACCGGGAAATTTCCAGATGCGGCAGTAAACGGCTGTCCCAGGTTTGCATCAGATCGCCATTTTCCGGTCTGATCCAACAAGCCTGCATTCCGCTGCGAATTGCCCCACCCACGTCAGTGGTGAGATCGTCCCCAACATGTAAGATCTCGCCGATCGGCACGTTGAGTTTTTCCGCAGCCAAAAAGTACATATCGCTGAACGGTTTTGAGCGCCCGTGCGGGCCAGCGCGCAGCACAAACTCAAAATAATCCCCCAAACCAAACAGCTCCGGCTGGGCGTTACCGTTGGTGATCGCCACCAGCGGCCATTTCTTCGCCAGCTGTTTTAAGGTGTCGTGAGTTTGCTGCGGGACGTCGATTCGGCTGCGCCATTTGGCAAAGTTGATCATTGCTGCGTGTGCGCCTGCACTGGCTTCTTCGGCACTCAGCCCGGCGTCGAGCATCGCTTGTTCAATCGAACGAAAACGCCAGCGCGTCACGTCGTGATAAATCTCGGGTTCCGCTTCCCGTACCGCCTGGCGCAGGCGTTGCAGATCTTCATTCTGGAAGCTGCGCAGCGCCGGATGATAATTTTGCACAAAGGTAAGCGCCTCTCGCTCGGTGCGCAAAATCACCGGACGGTTATCGTAAAGGGTATCATCCAGGTCAAAGGTGAGCGCCGAGATGCGCCCCAAAGGCCGGTAAAAACGCATTATTTCCCCCGTTTGGCGCGTGGATGCGCCGCATCGTACACCGAGGCAAGGTGTTGAAAATCAAGATGAGTATAGATTTGCGTGGTGGAGAGGTTGGCATGACCCAGCAGCTCCTGCACACCACGAAGATCGCCGCTCGACTCCAGCATATGCGTGGCGAACGAGTGACGTAATTTATGCGGATGAACGTGATTATTCAGCCCTTGTTTTATGCCCCATTCGGCAAAGCGTTTCTGCACATTACGCGCGGAGATACGCTTGCCCAGTTTCGACAGAAAAAGCGCGTCGTCTTCGCTACCAAACAGGTCGCGCAAATCAAGCCAGTGCTCAATCCACGCCACAGCGTTGCGACCAATCGGCAGGCGGCGCTCTTTGCTGCCTTTCCCCATAACCCACACTTCACCAGACTCCAGGTCGAGGTGTTTAATATCCAGCCCCACCAGCTCAGAAAGACGCAGACCCGCGCCGTACATCACTTCCAGCATTGCACGGTCGCGTACAGCGAGGGGATCATTGATATCAATATCCAGCAGCCGATTCATATCGTCGACGTCGATGTTTTTCGGCAGATGACGCGGCGCTTTCGGTGCCGAAACACCTTTCGCCGGGTTAGCTTTGAGTTCGTTCTGGCTGACCAGCCAGTCAAAAAAGCTACGTAGCGCAGAAAGCCGTAACGCCAGACTTGCTGCTCCCAGCCCTTTACGGCGACTGCGTACAGCAAAATTGCGCACCATCGTCACATCACATTGCTGCCAGCTTTGCAGGCCGTTTTCGCTGGCAAAATTGATGATCGCCTCAAGCTGACGCTGGTAGTTAAGCAGGGTTATCGGGCTAAGCTGGCGCTCCACGCTCAGATAACGTAGGTAGCGTTCTACATCGGTGTGTAAATCGGTCATACGCGTTCAATCCAACGCTCCAGAAGCTCCGGCAACATCAGCGCAATTTCATGAAGTAACTGCGTTCCTTGCCCTTGTTGATAGTGACTGGCATCGCGACTGGTAAACAGCACGACACCCAAATCAGCATCGCTTCCCAGCATCGACATCGCCACCGATCCCACCGCTTTCGCTTCCGGTAGCACCACCAGCAGCTCTGGTCCGTTAAGCGGCCCAAGATAGTGCTGTTCCTGCCCCAAACGCTGAATACGCAGCGGTTCGAAAGACTGACGGCTTAATGCCAGATGAGTGTGGTTCGACGGCGCACCTAAGCGCCAGCGATCCGGAAACAGGCGCAGACTCGCACCTGCCAGGCCGAGATCGCGCGCCCAGCGGTGAAAGCGCATCAGCATATCGTCGAGACTGCTGGCGGCGGTGAGACTGCGCTGCAGGTAGAGTAGGCGATAAAACAGGCCTTCGTTGGCGATAGCCTGTTCCATCAACAGCGCCATGTTCTCTTCCAGAACATGAATATGATTACGTGCGCGGGCCATGTGCCACTCGACCAACGAAACGGTGCCGCGTACCGGATGCGGCACACGTATCGCTTCTACTGCGCGCGCATTACGGATAAAAAACTCAGGATTTTTAATCAGATAATCGACAACCGCCCGGTCATCAAGCTCCGTGAGTGTTTCCTGCAGTTCTTCCCCTGGTTGCTTCATAGATGAATAAATCCGTCGTAGACATGTACCGCCGGGCCAGTCATATATAACGGGTGACCCGGACCTTTCCAGGCGATATCAAGACGACCGCCGGGGAGTTCCACGCGTACTTCTTCGGCCAGCAAACCTTGCTGAATCCCTACTGCAACCGCCGCACACGCGCCGCTGCCGCAGGCCTGGGTTTCTCCTGCCCCACGCTCATAAACGCGTAAACGAATATGCTCGCGCTTAACCACTTGCATAAAACCGATATTGGCGCGCTCCGGAAAACGCTCGTGGCTTTCCAGAACAGGACCAAGCGTTTCTACCGCCGCGGTATCGACATCATCGACCTGAATCACGCAATGCGGATTTCCCATCGACACCACGCCGCATAAGATTGTCTGCTCGGCGGCGCGCATAATATAGGTCTTTTCCGCTTTGTTAGCGCGAAACGGCACGGCGGAAGGTTCGAAGTTGGGTTCGCCCATATTTACGCGGACCAGATCATCATCGGTGACGGTCAGAACCATCCGCCCGTTGGCGGTGCTGACGCGGATATCACGCTTATTGGTCAGTCCTTTCAGACGCACAAAACGGGCAAAGCAGCGCGCACCGTTGCCGCACTGCGCCACTTCACTGCCATCAGCATTGAAAATGCGATAGTGAAAATCCAGTTCAGGATCATACGGCGGCTCAACCACCAGCAGTTGGTCAAACCCTACCCCCAGGTGCCGATCAGCCAGGCGACGAATCAGCTCCGGTGAAAAAAAGACATTCTGCGTTACCGCGTCGACGACCATAAAATCGTTGCCAAGGCCATGCATTTTCGAGAACTGCATCATTTACTCCAATCACGCGGGTACAGAAACTGACTTTTAGTAATTCACCTGGGATGGACCATCGCCAGTGGCGCGATCGTTTTTATCCGGCACCGTGGATTGCGTTTGCGTCTCTACCGGTTTGGTCGGCGGCGGTGCGTTTTTATCTGCAGGCGGGAAATAGAGCGGACCTTTCAGACCGCAGCCCGTCAGGCTGAAGAGAGTAAGTAATACAGTGAGTGCCTTAAACACGTTTTTCATTATGGATTGCCTGTAAAGTTCATCGCTTTCTGCTTTCTATCATCGCAGGAGAAGACGTAAAAGCAAGCGTTTAGCGACTCTTTATGAAGTCTGAAAAGTGAGGAAATGCTGCGAGTATAACGCTTACTCGTGGGGATTTATGTTTTGCTGGTAGTTTCGTGATCGGCACCTCGCGCTAGGATGGCTTTATGCACTATCGCAATGTGGTTTGTTTGTTGTCTTTTTTAGTTCCGTCAGCGTGAGGATGCTCGCTCGGTAAACCTGATCATAATGTTTACCAGAAACAGGGAAAGACGTGGTGTAACTGCGCCCTAATGAAGAGACAAATCTTTCGCTACACAGAGACATCATTATTCCGGTGACGGATGAATCGTGCCGGAACGCAGCCGCAGAGGTGCAAACTTTGAAGCCCTGACCCCATGCCGCTATACTGCCGCCATCACTTAAAAACAGGATACAACAATGAACGACAGTGAATTTCATCGCCTGGCTGATCAACTCTGGCTGACCATTGAAGAACGCCTGGACGACTGGGATGGCGACAGCGATATCGACTGCGAAATCAACGGCGGCGTACTGACCATTACCTTTGAGAATGGCAGCAAAATCATTATCAACCGCCAGGAGCCGCTGCACCAGGTATGGCTGGCAACCAAACAGGGCGGCTACCATTTTGACCTGAAAGGCGATGAGTGGATTTGTGATCGCAGCGGCGAAACCTTCTGGGATTTGCTGGAACAGGCGGCGACGCAGCAGGCGGGTGAAACAGTCAGTTTCCGCTAAGATTGCATGCCGGATAAGCCTCGCTTTCCGGCACGTTCATCACGAAAAATATTGCTGTAATAGCGGCGTATCGTGATCCTGATTGGCAGGCGGCATGTTACCGATAGATTTTGTGCGGAACGGAATCACCTGTTCACGACCATCAACCTTCACAATCTGATAGAACTGCGGCAGGTTGAAGTTGATGAAGCTTGAGCCGTAGGTAAAACGGTCATGCGATGACGAGTAGAAGCGACTGACGTCACGTACCAGCTCCTCTTTGCTGCCTTCGCAGTGGTGATATACCTCAACCCGGTTGCTTTCGTCGAGAATGTAGATATTAAAGCCATTCTCGTCTTGCGTTTCTTCGAAAAAGAACTGGATGATCCCTTCGCTGGCAAAGCCGTCCACCACCGCCGGTAATTTGACGTGATTGGTTTCAACCTGCACTGACAGGCCGTGCAGTTTGTTATGCGAAATCGCGCCATAAAACTCGATGGCGTTTTCCAGTTTCTGTACCGATACATTCAGGCGTTCGAAGAACAACCCCCAGGTTTGACCAGAAACGCGCAGCGCCTTGAAACGCCCGGTTTCCTGGCGGGTGCTGGAAAGACGCAATTCAATACACTCAGAAACCAGTTGCTGCACGCGAGTACGAATTAAGCCGCGCAGATGCTGGCTATAACAGAAGACTTCCACGCTATCTGGCGGTGCGGCGTCCTGATGCATTTTGCCGAGAATAGTTTTCAGGGCTTCGATCATCGATTGCTCGCCGTTGAAGTGCAGCGTACGCACTTCGTTCCACGAGTTGCGGTACAGCAGGTCAACGCTACCTACCAGGCAATTTTGATTCTCGCCAAAGCTGAAGACATCCAGCTTACGGAAATCGAAATGCACCACCTGATTGCGGAACGCCGCTGTCGGGTCATATTCCAGGTTAACGATAATCGCCAGATGGCGGATCTCACACGGGCTGTAGAGCGCCTTCGGTGTCGGTGCAGGTAAGCGCAGCGGGAAATGGTGCGACACGTCGGCGACCATCTCCTGCAACTTAGGCAAATCGACAATGCCGTTACCTTTAATATACAAACGGGTGCGCGAGGTCAGCAGGCCGTTAAACCATGCCCACGCCACCAGTTTATTCAGGTAACGGTTATATTCCAGCGGCTGATGGCTGATGATCGACTCAATATTTGGCGCGCGGTTATACAGATACCAACCTGAACGGTTAGCCCGGCCCGGCGGCACATAAATAAAGGTCAGATTCGGTTCCGAGAGATCGGGTGAAATCTGCGGGTTTACCAGCGTCACTTTACCTGGTAATGCTTCAAACGCGGCATACAGCTTACGCGTCAGCACGCCGATATCCTGCGGACTGGCGGAGACGCTAAGGTTATTGCGACGCGCAAAGCGGATCAGATTACGGTAGCTCTGCATCATCGCGTCGAGCAACTCGTTGTGCGCCTCACGCACCTGATCAATCTTCCAGTTAGCGCGGTTATCGAGCATTGCCAGACGAGCTTCGTCCCAACCCCACTCGCTCACTAACTGGCTCAACACTGCGCGACGCCAGCCTACGCAGGCGCGTTCACGGCTGAGCTTTTCGCACACTTTTAAATAGAAGCAGCGACGTACTAAATCCAGACGGGTAAAATCTTCAATCGCCGTCAGGTATTCAGTAACACGCTCCAGCATCATGCAGTATGGATCGAGACCAAACGATACAATCTCGCCGTCGTGCAAACGCTGTTTGATATCTTTCGCCAGCAGACGTGGGTTCGGGTATTCCCAGGAATAGGCTTCCAGCAGCAGTGTTTTCAGTACCGCTTTGTATGGGGAATCGATACTCTTGTAGAGCTGCCAAAGGCTGGCACCAAAGTACTCTTCAGCAGAAAGCGAGCTTAAGCCACCGAGATCCAGCCATTCATTTGGCGTCAGCACGCCCTGCGCGTAAAGCGTCATCACATAGTCGTCGTAATGCTCTTCTTCGTCGCACGGCACCATATTCCACAGAATACGCTTACCGGCGAGACGCACGGCGGTACGATAAAATTCGTCAAGCAGCAGTATATGCTGGGTGGAGCCACAATCTTCGCCCCCCAGGCTGCCGCTTTCATTATGACGGAAGCGGTTTTCATCAATCAGGAAGAAGCTGACTTCCACACCCAGCGAGGCGGCCCAGTTTTCCAGCAGGCTACATTTACGTTGTAGCAATTGGCGCTCTTCGCTATCGAGCCAGGATTGATGACAGACCCAGATATCCAGGTCAGAGGAACAACTTTGCCCTACGGACGAGGTGCTGCCCATGGTGTATACACCAGTAATTGGAAGCTCACCTTTCGGCGGATCCTGTACTGACATTCCACGATACAGTTCAAGCTCGTTCAGGTAGTGGCGTTGAGTTTCATCAGGCGTGTAAAGGCAAATGCCTTTGGGAACGTTACCATCAAGGTAACCCGGCATTAGCGGATGGTGATAGTGCAACAATGTCGGCAGTAGACTGTAGACCTGTTGGAATGCAGGCCCCATAGCAGCAAGCGCGCGATCCACACGCAATTGATTTATGGCATCCAGTCTCTGTTTCAGAGTCTCAATATAGAGGTACAAGACGTATCGCCTGATTTGCTACCCGTCATGACTGTGATTCCGCCAACATCAACGGTAACACGCGGCATTCGGGATATTTCGTATGTCAAAGGTAACCGTTACCACTTTTCGCGCCTGGTTTTTTTAGTTTCACGACGAAAAAATGGTCTAAAACGTGATCAATTTAACACCTTGCTGATTGACCGTAAAGAAAGATGCGCTACATACAAGTGTAGCACCGTTTATTCTCTGTAAATTCCTTATTACAACGGCGTGAAACGCCTGTCAGGATCCACTGCCAGACCTCATTTTACGGTTTGCGCAGGCGTCTACGTTTCACCACAACACTGACATCACTCTGGCAAGGATGTTAGGATGGACCACGGATGATAATGACGGTAACAAGCATGTTAGACAATGTTTTAAGAATTGCCACACGCCAAAGCCCACTTGCACTCTGGCAGGCACACTATGTCAAAGACAAGTTGATGGCGAGCCATCCGGGCCTGGTCGTTGAACTGGTACCGATGGTGACGCGCGGCGATGTGATTCTTGATACGCCGCTGGCGAAAGTAGGCGGAAAAGGCTTATTTGTAAAAGAGCTGGAAGTCGCGCTCCTCGAAAATCGCGCCGATATCGCCGTACACTCAATGAAAGATGTGCCGGTTGAATTCCCGCAAGGTCTGGGACTGGTCACTATTTGTGAGCGTGAAGATCCTCGCGATGCCTTTGTGTCCAATAACTATGACAGTCTGGATGCGTTACCGGCAGGCAGTATCGTCGGGACGTCCAGTTTACGTCGCCAGTGCCAACTGGCTGAACGCCGTCCGGATCTGATTATCCGCTCCCTGCGCGGCAACGTCGGCACTCGCCTGAGCAAACTGGATAACGGCGAATACGATGCCATCATTCTTGCCGTAGCCGGACTAAAACGTTTAGGTCTGGAGTCACGTATTCGCGCCGCGTTGCCACCCGAGATTTCTCTTCCGGCGGTAGGACAAGGTGCGGTGGGTATTGAATGCCGCCTTGATGATTCACGCACTCGCGAGCTGCTTGCCGCGCTGAATCACCACGAAACTGCACTGCGCGTTACCGCAGAACGCGCCATGAATACCCGTCTCGAAGGCGGATGTCAGGTGCCAATTGGTAGCTACGCCGAGCTTATTGATGGCGAAATCTGGCTGCGTGCGCTGGTCGGCGCGCCGGACGGTTCGCAGATTATTCGCGGTGAACGCCGCGGTGCGCCGCAAGATGCCGAACAAATGGGGATTTCGCTGGCAGAAGAGCTACTGAATAACGGCGCGCGCGAGATCCTCGCTGAAGTCTATAACGGAGACGCCCCGGCATGAGTATCCTTGTCACCCGCCCGTCTCCCGCTGGAGAAGAGTTAGTGAGCCGTCTGCGCACACTGGGGCAGGTGGCCTGGCATTTTCCGCTGATTGAGTTTTCTCCGGGTCAACAATTACCGCAACTTGCTGATCAACTGGCAGCGCTGGGGGAGAGCGATCTGTTGTTTGCCCTCTCGCAACACGCGGTTGCTTTTGCCCAATCACAGCTGCATCAGCAAGATCGTAAATGGCCCCGACTACCTGATTATTTCGCCATTGGACGCACCACCGCACTGGCACTACATACCGTAAGCGGACAGAAGATTCTCTACCCGCAGGATCGGGAAATCAGCGAAGTCTTGCTACAATTACCTGAATTACAAAATATTGCGGGCAAACGTGCGCTGATATTACGTGGCAATGGTGGTCGTGAGCTAATTGGGGATACCCTGACGGCGCGCGGTGCTGAGGTCACTTTTTGTGAATGTTATCAACGATGCGCAATCCATTACGATGGTGCAGAAGAAGCGATGCGCTGGCAATCCCGCGAGGTGACGACGGTCGTTGTTACCAGCGGTGAAATGTTGCAGCAACTCTGGTCGCTGATCCCACAATGGTATCGTGAGCACTGGTTACTACACTGTCGACTATTGGTCGTCAGTGAGCGTTTGGCGAAACTCGCCCGGGAACTGGGCTGGCAAGACATTAAGGTCGCCGATAACGCTGACAACGATGCGCTTTTACGGGCATTACAATAACTCTCATAACAGGAAGCCATAATGACGGAACAAGAAAAAACCTCCGCCGTGGTTGAAGAGACCAGGGAGGCCGTGGACACCACGTCACAACCTGTCGCAACAGAAAAAAAGAGTAAGAACAATACCGCATTGATTCTCAGCGCGGTGGCTATCGCTATTGCTCTGGCGGCGGGCGTCGGTTTGTATGGCTGGGGTAAACAACAGGCCGTCAATCAGACCGCCACCAGCGATGCCCTGGCTAACCAACTGACGGCATTGCAAAAAGCCCAGGAGAGCCAAAAAGCCGAGCTGGAAGGCATTATTAAGCAACAAGCTGCACAGCTTAAGCAGGCGAATCGTCAGCAAGAAACGCTGGCAAAACAGTTGGATGAGGTCCAACAAAAGGTCGCCACCATTTCCGGCAGCGATGCTAAAACCTGGCTGCTGGCTCAGGCCGATTTTCTGGTGAAACTCGCCGGACGGAAGCTGTGGAGCGATCAGGACGTCACGACCGCTGCAGCGTTGCTGAAAAGTGCAGACGCCAGCCTGGCGGATATGAATGACCCGAGTCTGATTACCGTTCGTCGGGCAATTACCGATGATATCGCCAGCCTTTCTGCAGTATCGCAGGTGGATTATGACGGCATCATCCTTAAGCTTAATCAGCTTTCAAATCAGGTAGATAACCTGCGTCTGGCCGATAATGACAGCGATGGTTCGCCGATGGATTCAGACGGTGAAGAGCTTTCCAGTTCCATCAGCGAATGGCGTATCAATCTGCAAAAAAGCTGGCAGAACTTTATGGACAACTTCATTACGATTCGCCGTCGTGATGACACCGCCGTACCGCTGTTAGCGCCAAATCAGGATATCTATCTGCGCGAAAATATTCGCTCTCGCCTGCTGGTCGCAGCACAAGCTGTACCGCGTCACCAGGAAGAGACTTATCGCCAGGCGCTGGAGAACGTCTCCACCTGGGTACGTGCTTACTACGATACTGATGATGCCACCACCAAAGCGTTCCTCGACGAGGTGGACCAGTTAAGCCAGCAAAATATCTCGATGGATCTTCCGGAAACCCTGCAAAGCCAGGCGATGCTGGAAAAACTGATGCAGACTCGCGTGCGTAACCTGCTGGCACAACCGGCAGCAGGGGCAACGGAAGCTAAACCTGCACCTGCACCTGCACCTGCACCTGCACCTGCACCTGCACCTGCACCTGCACCGCAAGCTGATACTCCGGCAGCCGCGCCGCAAGGAATAACCATGCTAAAAGTGCTATTGCTCTTTGTTTTGCTGATTGCGGGGATCGTGGTTGGCCCGATGATTGCCGGTCATCAGGGGTACGTATTGATTCAGACCGACAACTACAATATCGAAACCAGCGTCACTGGCCTGGCGATTATTTTGATTCTGGCGATGGTAGTGCTGTTTGCCATTGAGTGGCTACTGCGGCGGATCTTCCGCACAGGCGCACACACCCGTGGGTGGTTTGTCGGACGTAAGCGTCGCCGTGCCCGTAAGCAGACCGAACAGGCGCTGCTGAAACTAGCGGAAGGCGATTATCAGCAAGTTGAAAAGCTGATGGCGAAAAATGCCGATCACGCTGAACAACCGGTGGTGAACTATCTGCTGGCTGCCGAAGCCGCGCAACAACGCGGTGATGAAGCACGCGCCAACCAACATCTGGAACGCGCAGCGGAGCTGGCCGGCAACGACACAATTCCGGTAGAAATCACCCGTGTACGTCTGCAACTGGCCCGTAATGAAAACCATGCTGCACGCCACGGCGTGGATAAGCTGCTGGAAGTTACGCCACGCCATCCGGAAGTATTACGTCTGGCGGAACAGGCGTATATCCGCACTGGTGCATGGAGTTCGCTGCTGGATATCATCCCATCAATGGCGAAAGCCCACGTTGGCGATGAAGAACATCGTGCAATGCTGGAACAACAGGCATGGATTGGCCTGATGGATCAGGCGCGTGCCGATAACGGTAGCGAAGGCTTGCGTAACTGGTGGAAAAACCAAAGCCGAAAACGCGTCATCAGGTAGCGTTGCAGGTGGCAATGGCGGAACATCTTATTGAATGTG
This sequence comes from Enterobacter hormaechei, assembly GCA_041890495.1. GTDB lineage: Bacteria > Pseudomonadota > Gammaproteobacteria > Enterobacterales > Enterobacteriaceae > Escherichia > Escherichia boydii. The sequence goes on along the minus strand of CP169086.1, from coordinate 4,145,732 downwards.
ACGATCATGATACTGCCCAGCAAATTATCATCGACGGCCTGAAACGCCAGTATGACGATCGCCTACTGCTGCCGATTCCTCGACTGAAAACCAACAATCCGGAACAGCTGGAAAAAGTGCTGCGCCAGCAGATCAAAAACGTCGGCGATCGCCCGCTGTTGTGGAGCACACTGGGCCAGTCACTGATGAAGCACGGAGAATGGCAGGAAGCATCGCTCGCCTTCCGCGCAGCGCTGAAACAACGTCCGGACGCCTACGATTACGCATGCTTGCCGACGCGCTGGACAGACTGCACAAGCCGGAAGAGGCGGCCGCCATGCGGCGTGATGGGCTGTTGCTGACGCTGCAAAACAACGGTACGCAGCAGTAATTAATCAGGAGGCCAAATGGCCTCCTTTTTTTATCGCCTTTCTCCTGCTACATTCTTTACACCCGCATCTGCAAACGAACCCGCCAATGTAACGATGTCTTTTCATTAACTTTTTTTCACACACGCGCACTTTCTGCAGCGTGGACTAAATCGTTTTTGAAAGGAAATCGTCATGAACTCGCTTTTATATGCGCTTATTGAAGCGCTGCGCTGCCACCGCTGGCTGCGCCTGCTTGCCTGTGCTTTTATCTTTTCTTCGCTGGGGAATGGCTTAACCCAGGTTGTGGTCTTCGGCTTGCTGTTAGCATGGTCAGCTCCGCCCGCCCTGCTAACCCTTGCTTTTCTTTTCGCTACGGTACCGGGATTTATCGGCAGTACGATCGGCGAAAAGCTGTGCTCACGCTGTTCTCCAATATCCCTGCTGATACTGACCGAAGGGCTGGGCCTGCTTGCCCTGCTCATTCCCCTGCTTGGCGTGGGTTACCACAGCGTTACCGCGTTACTCGCCTTACAATCCACCGAGGCGCTGCTCAGCGGGATGAGCTGGCCCGCGTTGACGTTGCTCTTCAAGCGCGGGCTCAGCGAAGCAGAGTTGCCCGCTGCAACCTGTCTGGAAAATGTGATTTTTGCTTCTCAGGTTTTGTTAGGGACCGGCCTGGGCGTGGTGCTGTTTCAAAAGGCGTCCGTGTTTACCCTGCTGGCCATAGATGCCGCCAGCTTTCTCGCGTCACTGCTCATGCTATGGCTGGCTGGACGCCGCTTTTCTCCTGCACAAGGCTCCACCACTATGGAAAAGGGAGTTTCTGCAACATTACGCTGGCAGGCGTTGACCGTTCGGCAGAAACGCAGCCTGCTCATCCTGCCGGCGCTGGCTGCCGTCGGCTCACCGGCCATGGCGCTGCTTCCGGCACTGGCCCAGCAGCTCCGTCCTCAGGATGCGGCGGGCCTTGCTCTGCCGCTGCTTTTCGCAAGGAGCATGGGACAGCTTTGCGGCCCGCTGCTGCTAAAAAAAGAGAGCCTGACGCGCGTTGCGGCTCATACGCCGCAAATAATTATTTGCCTCAGCATCTTTCTGACCTCTTATGGCATGCTGCCGTTTTTGTCCGGGTGGACGGCATGTGCGCTGGGGGCGATCTTTATCGCGCATCTGGCCTCGAATATTCTCTTCGCAGCCGGGACGTTTGGGGTACTCAGTAGCTTTCATCTCACGCAAACCGCTTCAGCCAGTGGGAAAGCCTGGCGCTGGCAAACGCTCAGCGCCTCTCTTTTCACCGGCATTGCAGCGGCGGTGGCTTCAGGGTTTGGCTCAGTACAGGCGCTCTATGCTGTCTCTGCATCAGCCCTGCTAATGGTTGCCCTGATCATGCGCCTGTATCGGGAATAAGGCATAAAAAAACGCCTGCTCTTATTAAGCAGGCGTTAAAACAGGTCTGTATGACAACAAGTGGGTGCTTCACTCAACGTTGTGTCCATGGTGTCTGATGAGGCATAAGCGACATCTGTCAGTGGACGATAAGCACCGTAAACGGCTCTGCGTCATTCCGGAGTTTATGAGGCACTAAGGCGAACATAAGAGATGGAATGAGCATCTACTCGTTTATTATTGCACGTAACGTGCCAACATAACACCCAGAACTTTTACATGACGCAACATTTTAAGATAAAAGGAAAATATGCTGTTAAGCGCCGTCTTAAGCTCTACAACGTATCGGGAAAAGGCAGGAATATGTCGCCAGGAGGAGACAGCAAAACCCATAAATGGTTATTTATTTAATTTTCAATGAGTTGTATGTCGCTGGATTGCGACAAAGAAAAAGGACGCTGTCGGAGAATGGCTACAGGGATGACGAACTGCACAGAAAACAAAAAACCCCGCCGAAGCGGGGTTCAAAATTGGTCGGCGAGAGAGGATTCGAACCTCCGACCCACTGGTCCCAAACCAGTTGCGCTACCAAGCTGCGCTACTCGCCGAAATACTGCTTTTTGAATTTTTAGTTCAATTCTTTAAAGTCGTGGTGCGAGGGGGGGGACTTGAACCCCCACGTCCGTAAGGACACTAACACCTGAAGCTAGCGCGTCTACCAATTCCGCCACCTTCGCATTGTCACAACTTCTAATAATGGGGTGGCTAATGGGATTCGAACCCACGACAACTGGAATCACAATCCAGGGCTCTACCAACTGAGCTATAGCCACCACTACAAATCTTGTTACGCGGTATTACTACCACCGCAGCTCAAGCGCCGGGACTAAATGGCGCGCCCGACAGGATTCGAACCTGAGACCTCTGCCTCCGGAGGGCAGCGCTCTATCCAGCTGAGCTACGGGCGCTTAGCGCCGTTGCGGGGGTGGATAATACGGACTTCCCACCCCTCTGTCTAGTCCCTTTTTAAATAAATTGCGCGTTTGGTTACGGTTTGTGCGTTTTGCTGCTTATTCCTCCAGTTTATGCGCTTTCCCGTGGCGATTAAGGCCAAAAACTTTATAAATCGCCGTCACCGCCAGCATAAAGATGATGCCAACAAACAGCGACATACGCGTATCTTCATTAAAGTACATGCCGATCAAAACGCAAATCAGGAATGCCATTGTTACGTAATTGGCCCACGGGAACAGGATTGAGCGGAACGGATGGCTGGCAATCGCCGCTTTATGTGCACGCCGAAAACGCAGCTGGCTTATCAATATCACAAACCATGGCACCATCCCCGGAAGCACGCTGGCACTGTAGACGTAGACAAACACACGCTGCGGATTGGGAATGATGTAGTTCAGGCATGAGCCAATTAGCAGAATAGCAATAGATACTGCCACACCCGCAACCGGTACGCCGTGACGGGAAACTTTCGCCATTGCCGCCGGTAACTGACGGTTTTTCGCCAGTGCGTAGAGCATACGTCCGCAACTGTACATGCCGCTGTTACAGCCAGAGAGCGCAGCCGTCAGCACCACAAAGTTGATAATGCCCGCCGCTGCGGTAATACCGATTTTGGCAAAAGTCAGTACGAACGGGCTGCCGTTGCTGCCTATTTCATTCCACGGGAAGATGGTGACGATAACGAAAATCGCGCCTACGTAGAAAATCAGGATCCGCCACAGCACCTTGCCTACGGCACTGCGCAGCGTCACCTGCGGATTCTTCGCTTCACCGGCAGTAATGCCAATCAGCTCCACGCCCTGGTAGGACGCCACCACAATACACAGAGCGGTCAGGAACCCTTTCCAGCCACCCGCAAAGAAACCGCCATGCTCTGTGAGATTGCTAAAACCAATCGACTGCCCGCCATTGCCAAAGCCAAAGAAAATCACGCCCAGGCCAATGACAATCATCACGATAATCGTGGTGACTTTGATCATCGCGAACCAGAACTCGATTTCGCCGTACAACCGCACCGCCGCCAGATTCGCCAACGCCACCAGCGCCACTGCGATCAATGCGGGTATCCACTGCGCCATCTCCGGGAACCAGAACTGGACATAAACGCCAATGGCGGTGATTTCAGAGATCCCCACCGCCATCCACATAAACCAGTAAGACCAGGCGGTGAGATAGCCAAAGAACGGGCTCATATAACGATGCGCATAAACGGCGAACGAACCGGTAACCGGTTCGAGGAACAACATTTCGCCCATTGAACGCATGATGAAAAAGACGAACAGCCCGGCGATGATATAGGCCAACAATACGGATGGCCCGGCCCATTTCAGGGTACTGCCGGCCCCCATAAACAGGCCGACGCCAATGGTGCCCCCCAGGGCGATGAGTTCGATATGTCGAGCTTCCAGCCCACGCTGTAGCTCTGGTTTGTTATCTGCCATAAATCCTCGTGTTGTGTTTGCTGCTTTCCGGTGTTACCGGTTATCGTTATGGGTACATCGAGTGTTGCAAATGTTTTCGTAATTCAGGAGAAATGGCAAATAAAGCATTAAAAATTTGAATGCTTTGTGTAATAAAAAAGCAGACAGGCGACGGAGTGACCACTCCGTCGCTTTACAAAGAGAGGAAAATCATAGGTTGCCGGTGTAGTGCCAGCGTAAATAACGCAGCAAACGAAGCTGACGCTTAATGCGGCTCGGCTGCGAAAGCAGGCGGTAGAGCCACTCCAGCCCCAGCGTTTGCCAGATTTTCGGTGCGCGTTTTACGTGACCGGTGAAAACATCGTAAGTCCCGCCAACGCCCATATACAGCGCATCTGGATGTACCAGACGGCAGTCGCGCATGATGATCTCCTGCTTTGGCGATCCCATCGCAACGGTGACGATTTGCGCACCGCTGGCATGAATGCGTTCAAACAGCGCCTGACGCTGCTCGGGTTTAAAATAACCATCCTGACTGCCAACGATATTCACATTCCACTGGTTGCGCAGTTTAGCTTCAGTTTGCGCCAGCACTTCAGGTTTACCGCCCACAAGAAATACCGGCGTCCCTTCTTTGCCTGCGCGCGCCATCAGCTCTTCCCAGAGATCGGCACCGGCAACGCGGGAAACCTGCGCCTGCGGGTACTTTTTACGTACTGAACGTACAACGCTGATGCCATCCGCATATTTAAATTCGGCAGCGTTAATTAACTCCCTGACCTCGGCGTTATCTTCAATAGTCAGCATTTTTTCAGCATTAATGGCAACCAGCGTTCCCTGCTTAAGCTGCCCGTCAGCAAACAGATAATCGAGGGCGTGCTGCATATCACGCCAACCAATCAACTGTAAGCCACGCAGCGTATAGGTTGGTGCCGTGGTGTTGTTATTCATTGTTATCCTTCAACCTGCGTCCGGAGGAGCGATGATTTTGTACGTTTATGAATGAGTCCGGCGCTTTCAAAAAGCCAGTACAACAGTTTTGCGATCATCAGACATGCGCCGAAGACCACGATAAAAAAGACCACGCGTGAGACAAACGAATCCAGCCCTTCACGCGCCAGCACGATCATATTGAAGATCGCCCCAAAGCAGAAACTGTGCAATATCGCAGCTTTATAGCGATTAGGCTCGCGGTTGCCCAGCTCATACAGCCAGTCGAACCATTTGATGATCAGACCAACCACGATCGCCCCGAGCGGGATGAACAACGCGCCGCCCATCACCACCAGTGAGCCTATAAGCGTAGGCGAGATCGCCAGTCCGGAGTGGTTATTCAGCACTTCCCAGGTAAAGTAGTTGGCTGAGTTCAGCACCATACTCGGGCGACCCGGCCACAGCCAGGAAGGGATAAAGACATAGAAATCGCGGACAATTGGAGCCAGGCCCTGGAAGTCGATGTTGTCGTAGTTCTGCAACAGCAACGCCAGATTCTCCCACGGCGAGAAGGTGTCGCGAGTGAGATAGAGAAACGTATAGAACGCTTCATCGCCGCTCACATTCATTCCATAGCGTTTTAGTGCCAGCCAGAACATGCCAACAATCCCCAGCACGCCCGCCGCCGCCAGCATCCACAACGAAATCCAGCCGCGAATAATGCCAATAAACAGGAAGATAGCGAATGCGATGATGATATTGGCGCGAGTGCCGCCGACAATCATATAAGTCAGCAAGCCAAAGGCGACCGTGCTGACGAGGAAAAACAGCCACGCTTTGCTGTCCTGGCGCAGAAAGTAGACCACCAGCATCGCCGGGATGAAAAAGTAAAAGAAGCGTTTTAACGCCACGCCGGAGACTTCACTGGAAAAGATCTGACTGTAGGAGTTAAGCCGGAACAGCAAAAAGCCGTTGTGCATGAAGAAGATGCCGACGCTTACCAGCGCGATACCCATCAGGATCACCCACGTAAGATTGGTCTCCACGCGGTTCATGGTAAACAGCGGACGGCGCGGTACATCAGCAACGCGTTTGCGTAGGCGGGTTTTGTAGGTGACATAGTAAACCGCGTAGAAGCAGCCCGCAGAAAGCAACGCCTGCAACAAGATTTCTGGCGGCGCGACACCAACATCAAAGCGAAATACCAGCACGCTGGTCAGCGGGAAGCCGAAGAAAAAGGTGAGCAAAAACAGCAATGAAAAGAAGACATTGAAGTTAAAGCGCACACGGCGAAACTCAAACCAGGTCAGCGTGGCAATAAACAGCGTGCAGAGCAGCCAGACAACAAACAGGCCACTGAATTGCAGCAGACTCATGCGACCTCCCCGGCGGCAATCGCCAACGCCCGCTGCCAGCCTTGTAGATAGTTAGGGCTAAAGAAGGCAATGGTGTTTTTATCCACCGACGCCAACTGGCGCTGCGCTTCACGCACAATATCCTCGTTGAGATCGTCGGTAGTAAACAGCACCGGCAAATATTGTTCCGTCATATCCTGCCAGAACGGATTTTCCCGGTTAAGCACACAAGGAATGCCCGCCTGAATCAGTAAGCACAGCGTACCAATGCCCTGCTGGCGGGCAAAAATAAAGTAACCAAGATCGCACTGACGAAGTAGCGCCAGATAGGCGTCAAATTCCAGTTTTTCGCTCAGAATTTGTAGATTTTCTTCGCTGAATAACTCCAGCCCCGCCTGACGAACTTCCTCAATGTACGCTTCGTTATTAGGCGGATATCCCATCGGCACCACCACTTTTACCGTATCGCCAAATTGCTGATGAACGGCGCGCAAGGCAGCAATATGCTCATTGCTGCGGTCGCCGGAGTTCCCCACCAGAATGGTCATTTTCCCTTCACGTTGCCGATCGTTCGCCATCGTATTGAGCGAAGGGTCCATCCGCGTCGGGAAGTACAGCAGTTCGCCCCGCACCTTTGGGTGCGTTTTGGCAAAAAAGCTCAAATCGCCGCGGGTGGCAAATACACAGCCGACTCGCTTTTGCGCCAGGCGACGTAGTGGGTAAAAAAGCTTATATCTCAAGCCACTGGAAAGCTCATACAGGTCTGCCCCCCAGATATGCCAGAAAAACTGGCTGGGCTTAATGCCACCACTCAGCAGAGCCAGCCACAGTGTGGGATTGAACTGACCGTGGAAGAAAAAACGCTGCTGACGGTTAGCTTTTGCTTTCGCGATGACCGCTTCCGCCAGCGATTTTTTCCCAGGGAAAAATTGCACAGAAAGCGCCGGACAGCTATCACTTAAGCCGTCGTCCTTGCCAACAACCATAAACTCGCGCGCGTGCTCGCTCGTCGCGGCCAGCGCGTCATTGAAAAACCGCAAAACGGTTCGGTTATGGTGAGGGATATCCGATCCCAGTACGTGAATCAGTACAGTCATGCCCGCCTACGCCAGAGTAAAAACACGCCACAACAAAGAGAAAAATAGACGATATAAGTTGCCATATATGCCTGCGCCGCGCCCAGTGCACCATGCGCAGGGATTAGCCAGTGGGCAAATACCATCAATAAAGTGAACTGGCTGACTTCCGCCAGAATATAAAACCGCAGTGACGCTTTGGCGATCACCAGATAACCAAAGACATAAGCGCCCACTTTTAACACATCACCCACTAACTGCCAGGCAAAGAGATCGCGCATAGCGGTAAATTTATTCGACAACAGCAGCCAGATAGCAAAATCACGCAGCAGCCAGACGGTAAAACTCGCCGCCGCCACTGCCGGTAAGACGAATTTCAGCGATTTAACCACTTCCCGGGTGATATCGCGCTTTTCCGTTAGCCGCGACAACGTGGGCAGCAAATATACGCTGAACGATGCCGTAATAAATTGCAGGTAGGCATCGGAAATACTGCTCACCCCTTGCCAGATCCCCACCTCATCCCAGCTATACTGCGCCGCCAGCAGTTTACGCATCATGATGTAAGCAACAGGCAAGGTCACCGACGTAATCAACGCCATGAGCGTAAATTTGCTCAACTGCCCTGCCAGACCGTTATCCCAGCTGGGTTTCAGATAGCTTAACGGGATGACACCACGTTTGATCAACATGATGGCGGCAGGAATTACCACCAGCGCGGGAATCAGCGCCAGACCCAGCAACGCCCCTTCATAACCGCCCAAACGGTAACTGACGTAGTACGCGAGAACGCCAATCAAGCTGCCGACAATCAGCGATAACGCATTACCTGCGGCATCGCGAAAGCCTTTCATCAGCGCCAGTAACAGGTTGCCCCAGGCGATCCCCATTTGCACCAGCGCCACTAAACGCACCAGCCCCTGATAGTCGGTATTACCAAACAATCCCTGGCTGATTGGCGCAGCTGCCAGCACAAAAACCAGCGCCATCAGCGTAGAGAAACCAAGTACCATCGCTGATGAAGTGCCGACCACGCGGCGCAGCTGTTGCGGATTATCATGGTACTGGGCAACGTATTTGGTTACACCGTTAAAGATGCCAGCCCCGGCAAGCACGCCGAGCACGGTAATCAACTGGCGGAAATTTGCCGCCAGCCCAAGCCCCGCCGGACCAAATGACACCGCCAGCAACTTACCGACCAGTAACCCGGCACCAATCTTGACCAGTGTACTGGCCGCCGTCCACAAGGACGCTTTTGCCAACGACATATCAGGAAAAGTAGTTCAACAAAGTCGCAATTACCGTACGCTGATTGACGGGCGACAGGTTGTAGAACAGCGGCAGGCGCAGCAGGCGCTCGCTCTCTTTGGTGGTGTAGCGATCTTCACCGTGGAACTCACCAAAGTGTTCCCCCGCAGGGCAACCGTGCAGCGGAATGTAATGAAACACCGCCATGATTTCCGCTTCTTTCAGAAAGTTAATCAACGCGCTCCGGTCATCAATATCCCGCAGTTTAATGTAGAACATATGCGCGTTCTGCACGCAGCCATCGGGAATCGACGGCAGCTCGATACGCCCGGCTTTCGCCAGAGGCGCTAACGCATCGTAGTAGTTTTGCCACAGCGCCAGACGTTGCTGGTTGATACGATCCGCTGCTTCCAGTTGCGCCCACAGGTATGCAGCTTGCAGATCGGACATCAAATAGCTGGAGCCAATATCGCGCCAGGTATATTTATCGACCTGACCACGGAAGAACTGGCTGCGGTTAGTGCCCTTTTCACGGATGATCTCGGCTCGTTCGATTAACGCTTTATCGTTAATCAGCGTCGCGCCGCCTTCACCGCCCGCCGTGTAGTTTTTGGTTTCATGGAAGCTAAAGCAGCCAATATGACCAATGGTTCCCAGTGCACGCCCTTTGTAAGTGGACATCACGCCCTGAGCGGCATCTTCTACCACAAACAAATTATGCTTTTTCGCCAACGCCATAATGGTGTCCATTTCGCAGGCCACACCCGCGTAATGGACCGGCACGATAACGCGCGTTTTGTCGGTGATCGCCGCTTCAATCAGCGTTTCGTCGATGTTCATGGTGTCCGGGCGAACATCCACAAAAACGATTTTTGCGCCACGCAGCACAAAGGCATTGGCGGTGGAGACAAAGGTGTAGCTCGGCATGATCACTTCATCGCCAGGCTGGATATCGAGCAGCAGCGCCGCCATCTCCAGCGAAGCGGTGCAGGACGGCGTCAGTAACACTTTGGCGCTGCCAAAACGTTGCTCCAGCCACTGCTGGCAGCGACGGGTAAAACCGCCATCGCCACACAGTTTGCCGCTACCCATTGCCGACTGCATATAGTCGAGTTCGGTTCCCACCACCGGCGGTGCGTTAAATGGAATCATGTGATCACCTGTATAACCAGTACGCGGTGCTTTCTACATTCGCACCACTTTGTATGTATCGTTTAAGCGCGGCGGTGTTGCCCATTTGGGTCGCCACCCGCAGCGTCACAAGCTGTTGCTGTTGCGCCCAGTGCAGCGCCGCCTGCATGAGTTTCTCACCCATGCCGCGCCCGGCTAATAAGCCAATACGCGCCTCGCGCTCGTTGAGCTTACGCAGCGAGACGAACCCCTGGACTTGATCGTCCCCTGCACGGAAAACCAGGCAGACGTGGTCAAAGGTGCCTTTGACCGCATTCTCTATCCACTGGGCATAGAAACGTCCGCTGTCGGCAGGTGCATACCAGGGCTCACGAAAGCGGCTCTGCGCAAATGCCTGGGCCGCCATCTTACGCAGCACGGGGATGTCCTGATCCGTTGCAATTTCCGCGCCGGACGCATCGTGTCGGGTGAGGGTAATGGAAAGGTCTACCTCACCTTCAACCAGCTGAAAGCCGTGTTGCTGGAGCGCGTCAAGCAGATCGGCACGCTCCGCCGGGATCTTAGCCTGCACCCGTTGCCAGGCGATAAAATCCGATTCAGCCAGCACCGGAGCGTCATCGCGCAGACGCACGATGGCCGAAGGCAGGCCGAAAAAGGCACTCTCCCACTGCAGGGACTCAAGCACCCCATTCAGGCTATTCAACGCCAGACACCTTTGGTATCCACAATATACTGCTGACGAACAGCATCACCGGACGTTGCTTTAAACTCTTTATGATCTACCAGCAGCACCAGCACGTCCGCCGTCGCCAGCGCGTCGTCCAGCGCCGTCAACGTGCAGTGTCCCGCCAGTTTTTTTCGGCAACTGGTGGATGTTAGGCTCAACAACCAGAGTTTCGCCGCTATGCCACTGGGCGATCAGTTCAGCGATTTCCATCGCCGGGCTTTCGCGCAGGTCATCAATATTCGGTTTAAACGCCAGACCAAAGCAGGCGATTTTCAGTTCACTGGCGCGTTTATCGGTAGCCGCCAGGCAATCAGCCACCGCCGCTTTCACCTGATCGATAACCCAGAACGGTTTGTGATCGTTCACTTCGCGCGCGGTACGGATAAGCCGCGCCTGCTGGGGGTTCTGTGCCACGATAAACCACGGATCAACAGCAATGCAGTGACCGCCCACGCCAGGGCCAGGCTGAAGAATATTAACGCGAGGGTGACGATTCGCCAGGCGAATCAGTTCCCAGACGTTAATCCCCTGATCGGCACAAATCAGCGACAATTCATTAGCAAAAGCGATATTCACATCGCGGAAGCTGTTTTCGGTGAGCTTACACATTTCCGCCGTCCGCGAGTTAGTGACGACACACTCACCTTCGAGGAAAATTTTGTACAGTTCGCTGGCGCGGGCCGAACAAACCGGCGTCATACCACCAATCACGCGATCGTTTTTAATCAGCTCGACCATTACCTGTCCTGGTAACACGCGTTCCGGGCAGTAAGCAATGTTGACGTCCGCCTGCTCGCCCACCTGCTGCGGGAAAGTGAGATCCGGACGCATCTCTGCTAACCATTCTGCCATCTTCTCGGTTGACCCCACCGGCGAGGTGGATTCAAGGATCACCAGCGCGCCTTTTTTCAGCACTGGCGCAATGGAGCGAGCAGCCGATTCAACGTAGGTCATATCTGGCTCATGATCGCCCTTAAACGGCGTGGGTACAGCAATCAGCCAGGCATCCGCTTCAACTGGCGTCGTGCTCGCTCGTAAAAAACCGCCTTCTACGGCAGTTTTTACTACACTCGCCAAATCAGGTTCGACGATATGGATTTCGCCACGATTGATGGTATCAACCGCATGTTGGTTGATATCGACACCAATTACCTGTTTTTGCCGTGAGGCAAACGCTGCTGCCGTTGGCAGCCCGATATAACCCAGTCCGATAACAGAAATGGTCGCAAAACTCATAGTGATATCCGATTATTTTTTAACGCTTCCAGAATGCGAGAGCATGCCTGACCATCACCATACGGGTTATGGGCGCGGCTCATAGCTTGATATTCGTTTTCGTCTTTTAAAAGACGCGTCACTTCCTCGACAATTCGCTGCTTATCCGTGCCTACCAGACGCACCGTACCCGCCGTCACCGCTTCCGGACGCTCAGTGGTATCGCGCATCACCAGCACAGGTTTCCCCAGCGAAGGCGCTTCTTCCTGAATGCCGCCTGAGTCGGTCAAAATCAGCCAGGCGTGGTTCATCAGCCAGACAAACGGTAAATACTCCTGGGGATCGATCAGAATGACATTTTTCACATGCCCCAGAATGCGATTGACCGGCTCTCTGACGTTCGGGTTGAGATGCACCGGATAGACAATCTGGATGTCCTGGTGCGTGGTGGCGATGTCTGCCAGCGCGTGGCAGATTTCTTCAAAGCCACGACCGAAACTCTCACGCCTGTGACCGGTCACCAGAATCATCTTTTTATCGGGGTCGATAAACGGGTAATTTGCCGCCAGTTCTGAACGCAGCGTGTCGCTGCTCATCACCTGGTCACGCACCCATAACAGTGCATCAATGACTGTATTACCGGTAATGAAGATTCGGCTATCCGCAACGTTTTCACGCAGCAAGTTTTGCCGGGAAGTTTCGGTTGGAGAGAAGTGATACATCGCCAGATGCCCGGTCAATGTACGGTTAGCCTCTTCCGGCCACGGCGAATAGAGATCGCCCGTGCGCAGACCAGCCTCAACGTGACCAACAGGAATACGCTGATAAAACGCCGCCAGGCTGGTTGCCAGCGTCGTCGTCGTATCGCCGTGAACCAGCACGACGTCTGGTTTGAACTCGGCAAGAATAGGTTTTAGCCCTTCCAGAATCCGACAGGTTATCTCTGTCAGGCCCTGTCCTGGCTGCATTATGTTGAGATCGTAGTCAGGTACAATGGAAAAGAGTTTCAGCACCTGATCGAGCATCTCCCGATGCTGCGCAGTGACGCAAACTTTAGCCTCAAAAAAAGGATCTTTTGCCAACGCATGCACCAACGGCGCCATCTTGATGGCTTCCGGGCGCGTACCAAATACAGTCAGTACTTTCACATCGATTCTCTTCGAATAAGCGGCGAGCGCCTTTGCGCTCACCGCAGCAGTGTTGCTATTTCGAGCAACGGCGGGTTAATGCGACACCAGCCCCGATCAGCCCCCCGACAATGCCCCACATAATCATCAGGAAGGCACGACGTGGGCTATCGCGTTTTACCGGTTCTTCCGGCGTACGCAAATAGCGATAGGTCTGAAAACGCGGATCCAGGGTTGGACCAACATTCAGGGTGTTTAACATGGCCCGATTCTGATCATAGTCGAGATCAAAGGCCGGACCGACGGCCTGTAAATTTTCCAGTCGAGCCTGGAGCATTGGACGCCCAAGCAGGAACATTTCTGAATCAGGTAATTCCTCGGCAGGCACATCTGTCGCACTGCGCGAAATATTATGCTGCTCAGCAATTTTCAGCGCCTGTTCAATACTGTTCATCCGGCGGTCGTAGATGGCTTTCGCCACCTCTTCCTGACGCTTCACCTGAGCTTTCATCTGGATGGTACGCGCCGCCCATGCGCCTTTCAGCTCATCATTCAGATGGCTGGCTGCACGCTGGCTGGCAAAAGCAACATACTGACGTAACAGGTTATTAGCGTCAGGCGCGGTTTCGGCAATAAGCTTCACGCTGTCATTCACGTTACGCAGCGCGTCGCCCGGCATAAACTGAATATTGTTTATCAGATCGTCCAGCAGGGCGGCATCGGCTTTTGTATTATCAACCCGACGCTGCTTGTAGTAATCCGTCTGGGACCAGAAATCGCGGCGGGTATCCCACGATGCCAGCTGCATCACAAACTCTTTATAGGCTTCATCCATAACGGAGGCCTGGTCAGGTGTGGCAAGACTGGCTTTGATATCCAGGTTTCGCAGGAATTGCTGCTGTGAAAAGTATCCCCCGAGCATGTTAACCGTTGGCTTGTCCGTGATTGCCGTGGCGCTCCACTCTTGTTTTGCAAAGAACGTATAGGCCAGCGCTAACAGTGCAAACCCCAGCGCGATCCCCACAATCCAAAGTTTGCCTGCCCATAACACGCGAAACAAACCCCGAATATCCAGCTCATTCTCTGTTACCACTGATTTCGCTCCCGCCAACGGTTGAGTCATCATAGTCCCGGTTTTACTTAGTTAATGTTGTATGTTTGCCACTGTTACGACGCATCCTGCGTTTAATACGTTTAATGAAGCGTGCTACCTTCCATGCGCGCTTGATGCAGTAGCCGTAGAGAGAAAAAGCTAGCAAGAACAATACCAACATAGCCCATTCAGGCACAAAATGTGTATATTCTGCCGTTACGCCAATCCCCGCTAGAATAGCAGCAGCCAGCGTAATAAGCACAAATGCCTGCCGGGAAGTGAATCCGGCTCGCATGATCAAATGATGAATGTGCTGACGGTCAGCAGAGAAAGGACTCATCCCTTTACGCAGGCGGCGATACATGATCGCAACCATATCCATTAACGGGATAGCGATAATCCATAATGCCGTTACCGGGCTAATGGGGTGTACGTCACCCTGAGTGGTTTCCAGCAAGATCCAAATGATAGTAAAGCCGATAAGCGTGCTACCCGCATCACCCATGAATACTTTATAGCGCCGGCCCAATGCGCCGAGATTTAACAGGATATAAGGCAGGATGGCCGCAATCATGGCAAAACACCACATAGCAAGGCTATATTGCCCATCGAACCATAAAATGAAACCAATTGCGGCAAATGAGACGCAGGACAGGCCTCCCAGCAAACCATCAATACCGTCAACCATGTTGAATGCGTTAATCGCCACCCACACGGCAAAAAGTGTCAGGAAATAACCGAACGGACCGAGTTCCATCTCCCACGAGCCAAAAATATAGCCCAGGCTACTCAAATGCAGCTTAGCGAACACCATCATAGCGATAGCCACAGCAGCCTGAACGAAGGCGCGGATTTTGACGCTAATGTCATAACGGTCGTCAAGAGCGCCAACCAACACAAGCACCGTCGCACAGGTCAGGTACAGCCTGGCATGTGGAATATAGTAATCCGCGATGGCAAACGTGAAGCAGATCCCCGCGAAAACAGAGATACCCCCGACCAAAGGAATCATACCTTGATGACGCTTACGGAAGTTGGGTTTATCCACTAACCCCAGATATTTCGCCACCTTACGTGCCAGAAACAAAAAGCAGGTGGTAAACAAGAAAATACTGGTTAGTTCAGTAAACGTATCAAGTAGGTTCACAATGGATGTTCTCAACAAATGTTAGTCAAGCAAGTATAACCATCAAGGCGCCGAGCCTGAAGTTATAAAGCAAACCTCTTACAGTTCCATTTGTTTATTATTCAAGCTATTAATGTTTTTACTGTGCGAATTATCTTATTGTCGCACCGCCCGGTCAAAATTGGGAGTAGATGGTACTAGCGTATAGTCCATAAAAGCAAAACGCCACGTAAACACGTGGCGTTTTTTGGCATAAGACAAATTTATGAGCGTTTCATCATTTCGAAGAAATCGTCATTGGTCTTGGTCATGGCCAGTTTATTAATGAGGAATTCCATTGCATCGATTTCGCCCATCGGGTGAATGATTTTGCGCAGGATCCACATTTTCTGCAGTTCTTCCTGAGTAGTGAGCAGTTCTTCTTTACGGGTACCGGAACGGTTGTAGTCGATAGCCGGGAAGACGCGTTTTTCAGCGATCTTACGAGAGAGGTGCAGTTCCATGTTGCCTGTACCTTTAAACTCTTCGTAAATAACTTCGTCCATTTTAGAACCGGTATCGATAAGCGCCGTCGCGATAATGGTCAGGCTGCCGCCCTCTTCCACGTTACGCGCCGCACCGAAGAAGCGTTTCGGACGATGAAGGGCATTGGCGTCCACACCACCGGTCAACACTTTACCTGACGCCGGAACAACAGTGTTGTAAGCGCGCGCCAGACGAGTGATGGAGTCGAGCAGAATGATAACGTCTTTCTTGTGCTCAACCAGGCGTTTGGCCTTCTCGATCACCATTTCCGCAACCTGAACGTGGCGAGATGCGGGTTCGTCAAAGGTAGAAGCAACAACTTCACCTTTTACCAGACGCTGCATCTCGGTTACTTCTTCCGGACGTTCGTCGATCAGCAGAACCATCAGCACACAATCCGGGTGGTTGTAAGCAATGCTCTGAGCAATGTTCTGCAGCAGCATGGTTTTACCGGCTTTCGGCGGTGCCACAATCAGACCACGCTGACCACGACCGATAGGTGATGCCAGATCCAGTACGCGAGCAGTTAAATCTTCAGTAGAACCGTTACCACGTTCCATACGCAGACGAGAGTTTGCGTGCAGCGGGGTTAAGTTCTCAAAGAGGATTTTGTTGCGGGCGTTTTCAGGTTTGTCGAAGTTAACTTCGTTAACTTTCAGCAGCGCAAAATAGCGTTCACCTTCTTTCGGCGGGCGAATCTTACCAGAGATGGTATCACCAGTGCGGAGGTTGAAACGGCGGATTTGGCTAGGGGAAACGTAGATGTCATCAGGACCGGCGAGGTAGGAGCTGTCTGCGGAACGGAGGAAACCAAATCCATCCTGCAATATCTCCAGTACGCCATCACCAAAGATATCTTCGCCACTCTTTGCGTGCTGCTTCAGGATGGCAAAAATAATGTCCTGCTTACGCATACGAGCCAGGTTTTCCAGCCCCATATTTTCGCCGAGAGTGATCAGCTCAGAAACCGGCGTATTCTTTAATTCGGTAAGATTCATAGTGGTGTGAGTTCTTAAACTTGGGGTAAATCTCGAACTTAATGTTGTGAATGGTATGGCAGGATCATCCATGCCTGTTTACGGTCATCGACTCATGTCTTTTCGCTGCCTGGTCACAGGAGAGTACGCAGAACTGAAACGACAAGACGGATTGAGTGACGAGCCAGAAATCTGTTCACTTCGCATTTAAGATAAAACGGGAAGCGTTGGAAATTACAAGATTCAAACTTAATAAGGTATGTTTAATACGAAGTCAACACTAAGTTAGCATGACTCACGCCGGGCGTCCAGTTTTTAGCGACGGGGCACCCGAACATGAAATTCCCTTACGCCAGGTTAGCGTCGAGGAACTCTTTCAACTGACCTTTAGACAGTGCACCCACTTTGGTTGCCGCCACTTCACCGTTTTTGAACAGCAGCAGAGTCGGGATACCACGGATGCCATATTTCGGCGCAGTGCCAGGGTTTTGATCGATGTTCAGTTTTGCAACGGTCAGTTTGCCCTGATATTCGTCAGCGATTTCATCCAGAATCGGGGCGATCATTTTGCACGGACCGCACCACTCTGCCCAGAAATCGACGAGGATCGCCCCGTCCGCTTTGAGTACATCCGTGTCAAAACTGTCGTCAGTCAGGTGAATAATTTTATCGCTCATATATAACTCCACAGGAATAAGCCTGGCGTGTTGGTTTCGTTGTTGGTGTAACATTAACCAACTAAAGGTTGACTTTATTTCACCGGATACGCTTTCGTAAAGCAATAGTAAGCTGATATTCTACCACACTATGAGCAAAACACATTTAACAGAACAGAAGTTTTCCGACTTCGCCCTGCATCCGAAGGTTGTAGAAGCCCTTGAAAAAAAAGGGTTTCATAACTGTACGCCCATTCAGGCACTGGCCCTTCCGCTGACGCTGGCGGGTCGTGACGTAGCCGGGCAGGCGCAAACCGGTACCGGGAAAACGATGGCGTTTCTTACGTCAACGTTTCATTATCTTCTCTCTCATCCTGCGATTGCCGATCGCAAGGTGAATCAACCGCGTGCCTTAATTATGGCACCGACGCGTGAACTTACCGTGCAGATCCATGCCGACGCAGAACCGCTGGCGGAAGCTACTGGCCTGAAGCTGGGTCTGGCTTACGGTGGTGATGGCTACGACAAACAGCTGAAAGTGCTGGAAAGCGGCGTTGACATTCTGATTGGCACCACGGGTCGTTTAATTGACTATGCCAAGCAGAACCATATTAACCTCGGTGCCATTCAGGTAGTGGTACTGGACGAAGCCGATCGCATGTACGATCTGGGCTTTATTAAAGATATCCGCTGGCTGTTCCGCCGTATGCCGCCTGCAAACCAGCGCCTCAACATGCTGTTCTCCGCCACGCTTTCGTACCGGGTACGTGAACTGGCGTTCGAGCAGATGAACAATGCCGAATATATTGAAGTGGAACCGGAACAGAAAACGGGCCACCGTATTAAAGAAGAGCTTTTCTACCCTTCTAACGAAGAAAAAATGCGTTTGCTGCAAACGCTGATCGAAGAAGAGTGGCCAGACAGAGCGATTATTTTCGCCAATACCAAACACCGTTGTGAAGAGATCTGGGGCCACCTGGCGGCAGATGGTCATCGTGTCGGTTTGTTGACAGGCGATGTCGCGCAGAAAAAACGTCTGCGTATTCTTGATGAATTTACCCGTGGCGATCTGGATATTCTGGTTGCCACCGACGTTGCCGCGCGTGGTTTGCATATTCCGGCAGTGACGCACGTCTTTAACTACGATTTACCCGATGACTGTGAAGATTACGTTCACCGTATTGGTCGTACAGGTCGCGCAGGCGCAAGCGGTCACTCTATCAGCCTGGCGTGTGAAGAGTATGCATTGAATTTGCCTGCTATTGAGACCTATATTGGTCACTCAATTCCGGTAAGCAAATACAATCCGGACGCATTGATGACCGATCTGCCAAAACCGCTGCGCCTCACGCGCCCACGTACAGGCAATGGTCCGCGTCGTACTGGCGCTCCGCGTAATCGTCGTCGTTCAGGTTAAATAAAATGTCATACTCAAAATCATTCAAACTGTATCAAGATGGCAAGAGAATGAATCCCGATGAGCATACTGTAGTAAGTGATTCAGGTGAAAGAATGCAGCCAACACAGAGACAGATTGAAGGATGAAGAGTATGGGTTCCACCTCGTCGCTGTATGCAGCCATTGATCTCGGTTCGAATAGTTTTCATATGCTGGTTGTGCGCGAGGTGGCTGGAAGCATCCAGACGCTGACGCGAATAAAACGCAAAGTGCGTCTGGCTGCTGGCCTGAATAGCGAAAATGCCCTGTCTAATGAAGCAATGGAGCGCGGTTGGCAATGTCTGCGCCTGTTTGCTGAACGTCTGCAAGATATCCCTCCCTCGCAAATTCGCGTTGTCGCTACGGCGACATTACGTCTTGCCGTCAATGCGGGTGATTTTATTGCCAAAGCGCAGGAAATCCTCGGTTGTCCGGTACAGGTGATCAGCGGTGAAGAGGAAGCACGTCTGATTTATCAGGGCGTTGCTCACACAACTGGCGGTGCCGATCAGCGCCTGGTGGTGGATATAGGCGGTGCCAGTACTGAACTGGTAACCGGCACGGGTGCACAAACCACCTCGTTGTTCAGCCTGTCGATGGGCTGCGTTACCTGGCTGGAACGCTATTTTGCCGATCGTAATCTGGGGCAGGAAAATTTTGATGCTGCAGAAAAAGCGGCACGCGAAGTGTTACGTCCGGTTGCCGATGAATTACGGTATCACGGCTGGAAAGTGTGCGTTGGTGCTTCCGGCACCGTGCAGGCGTTACAGGAAATCATGATGGCACAGGGGATGGATGAACGCATTACCCTGGAAAAGTTGCAGCAATTGAAACAGCGAGCCATTCATTGCGGTCGGCTGGAGGAACTGGAGATTGACGGGCTGACGCTGGAACGTGCGTTAGTGTTCCCGAGTGGTCTGGCGATCCTGATTGCCATTTTTACCGAACTGAATATTCAGTGTATGACCCTGGCGGGCGGTGCGCTGCGTGAAGGTCTGGTCTACGGTATGTTGCATCTTACCGTCGAGCAGGATATTCGCAGCCGTACGCTGCGTAATATTCAGCGCCGCTTTATGATCGATATTGATCAGGCGCAGCGCGTAGCCAAAGTTGCGGCTAACTTCTTCGATCAGGTGGAAAAGGAATGGCATCTTGAAGCAATAAGCCGCGATTTGCTCATCAGCGCCTGTCAGCTTCATGAAATCGGCCTGAGCGTTGACTTCAAACAAGCGCCGCAACACGCTGCTTATCTGGTGCGTAATCTGGATCTTCCCGGTTTTACCCCCGCACAGAAAAAATTGCTGGCGACGCTACTGCTCAACCAGACTAATCCGGTCGATCTCTCATCGCTGCATCAGCAAAATGCCGTACCGCCGCGCGTCGCAGAACAACTCTGCCGTTTACTCCGCCTGGCCATCATTTTTGCCAGCCGTCGCCGTGACGATCTCGTGCCAGAGATGACATTACAGGCTAACCATGAACTGTTGACCTTGACGCTTCCGCAAGGTTGGCTAACCCAACATCCGCTGGGTAAAGAGATTATTGCTCAGGAAAGCCAGTGGCAGAGCTATGTCCACTGGCCGCTAGAAGTGCATTAATGAGTAAGTGCCGGATGCGATGCTGACGCATCTTCTCCGGCCTTGATTATTTCCCTCGTTTTGCCGCCATCATCGCTTTCAGATTCGCCAGATGGCTTTGCCCTTTCTGCATCCGTTCTTCGGCACTGACCACTTTGCGCTCCTGTTCCCAAATCAGATCATCCTGCGGCAGCTCCAGCAGGAAGCGGCTCGGCTCCGGGCGCACCAGTTCGCCGTACTGACGGCGTTCTTTACACAGCGTAAAGGTCAATTCCTTCTGGGCGCGGGTAATGCCGACATAGGCCAGCCGCCGCTCCTCATCGATATTATCTTCATCGATACTGCTCTGGTGCGGCAAAAACCCTTCTTCCATACCGACCATGTAGACATAAGGAAACTCCAGCCCTTTTGACGCGTGGAGAGTCATCAGTTGCACCTGATCCAGCTCTTCTTCACTCTCACCACGCTCCATCATGTCGCGTAAAGTAAAGCGCGTCACCACCTGGGTGAGCGTCATCGGCTCATCCAGTTCGCTGCCTTCGAGCATCTCCGTCATCCAGCTAAACAGTTGGTTGACGTTCTTCATGCGCATTTCGGCAGCTTTCGGGCTGGGCGATGTTTCGTACAGCCAGGATTCATAATCCATGCCATGGATCAGATCACGCACCGCAGCAATCGGCTCCCGCTCCGCCAGGCGCTGGATTTCTGCCAACCAGTGAGTGAAGCGGGTCAATGCTTCATAACCACGTCCGCTAAGCGTCTGACTCAGGCCCATATCAAAGCTGGCGGTAAACATGCTTTTATTGCGCGTCATCGCCCACTCACCCAGCTTTTTCAGCGTCGCCGGGCCAATCTCTCGCTTCGGCGTGTTAACGATACGCAGAAATGCGCTGTCATCATCCGGGTTAGTCAGCACGCGCAGATAAGCCAGCAAGTCCTTGATTTCAGGACGAGAGAAAAACGACGTACCACCAGAAATTTTGTACGGGATGCGGTTTTGCATCAGGAATTTTTCAAACACCCGCGACTGATGGTTACCGCGATAAAGAATGGCGTAATCTTTGTACTGCGTTTTATTGACGAAGTGATGGGCGATAAGCTCGCCAGTAACGCGCTCGGCTTCATGTTCCTCGTTATTCGCGCTTAAAACTTTTAGCTCTGTGCCGTAACCCAGTTCGGAGAACAGACGCTTTTCAAAGACGTGCGGATTATTGGCGATCAGGATGTTCGCCGCTTTCAAAATACGTCCGGAAGAGCGGTAGTTCTGCTCAAGCTTAATCACCTGCAGCGCCGGAAAATCCTGACTCAGCAGCACCAGGTTTTGCGGACGTGCACCGCGCCAGGAGTAGATCGACTGGTCATCGTCACCCACCACGGTAAAGCGCGCGCGGCTGCCCACCAGCAGTTTCACTAGTTCATACTGGCTGGTGTTGGTGTCCTGATATTCGTCCACCAGCAGGTAGCGAATTTTGTTCTGCCAGCGCTCGCGGACTTCTTCATTGCGTTGCAGCAGCAACGTCGGCAATAAAATCAGATCATCGAAGTCGAGAACGTTACAGGCTTTCAGGTGTGCATCATACAGCCCATAACAATGGGCAAAAATACGGTCCCGCTCGCCAATCGCACTTGCTGCCGCCTGGGACGGTGTTTTGAGATCATTCTTCCAGTTAGAGATGGTCGAAATCAGTTGTTGCAGGAGAACTTTGTCATCTTCAATCAGCCCCTCGGTCAACTCTTTAAGCAAAGCAAGCTGATCGGTATCGTCAAACAACGAGAAGTTCGCTTTCATCCCAAGCGCCGCATACTCGCGTTTGATGATATCCAGCCCCAACGTATGGAAAGTGGAGATCATCAGCCCACGCGCCTCTTTGCGCCCCAGCGTCTGCCCTACACGCTCTTTCATCTCGCGCGCTGCTTTATTAGTAAAGGTCACCGCCGCAATGTGCCGCGCCTGATAACCGCAACCGCGGATCAGATGGGCGATTTTATTGGTGATAACACGAGTTTTACCGGAACCCGCGCCCGCCAGCACCAGGCAGGGGCCGGTAACGAATTCGACAGCTTGTTGTTGGCCGGGGTTTAGACGCATAGGTGTATTGCTCAATCTTCGAACGGGGGGAGGATTGTAGCAGAAAGCCGGGCGCAGATTTACCGGCTAATGATAAAGTGGAGAAATCGCGTTTAACCCGTAGAGCAGAACCATGAAAAAGACCGCAGCAGCCCTGCATATTCTGGTAAAAGAAGAGAAACTGGCTAAGGAGATCCTGGCCAAGCTGGAGCGCGGCATCAGCTTTGATCATCTGGCAAAGCGCTACTCTAAATGCCCATCCGGTCGCAATGGCGGGGATCTCGGCGAGTTTCAACAAGGTGCGATGGTCGGCCCGTTCGATCAGGCGGTCTTTAGCTGCCCGCTTCTGAAGCCCTACGGCCCGGTAAAAACCAAATTTGGCTACCATATCATTAAGGTGCTTTATTGCCGCTGACGCGTGGTATATTGCGCCCCGATTTATCTCAACCTATTCAAGGCACGATCATGGCAAAAACAGCAGCAGCACTGCATATCCTTGTAAAAGAAGAGAAACTGGCTCTGGATCTTCTCGAGCAGATTAAGAACGGGGCCGATTTCGGCAAGCTGGCGAAGAAACACTCCATTTGCCCATCAGGCAAACGCGGCGGTGATTTAGGTGAATTCCGCCAGGGTCAGATGGTTCCGGCGTTCGATAAAGTGGTTTTCTCTTGTCCGGTACTGGAGCCGACCGGCCCGCTGCACACCCAGTTCGGATATCACATCATTAAGGTGCTGTACCGCAACTAATAGCAAGGCCTTCTCCAGGAGAAGGCCTTGAGTGTTTTCTCCCTCTCCCTGTGGGAGAGGGTCGGGGTGAGGGCATCAGCGCGCACTTAACCCGCAACAGCAATAC
Organism: Enterobacter hormaechei; assembly: GCA_041890495.1. GTDB lineage: Bacteria > Pseudomonadota > Gammaproteobacteria > Enterobacterales > Enterobacteriaceae > Escherichia > Escherichia boydii. Next base: position 4,122,440 of record CP169086.1, on the reverse strand, counting down.
GTTTCATATCTGTCATATAGCCGCGCAGTTTCTTACCTACCTGCTCAATCGCATGGCTGCGAATCGCTTCGTTCACATCACGCAGTTGCCCGTTATCTACCGCGCCTTCCGGAATAGCTTTACCCAGGTCGCCCGGTTGCAGCTCTGCCATAAACGGTTTCAGCAACGGCACACAAGCGTAAGAGAACAGATAGTTACCGTACTCAGCGGTATCAGAGATAACCACGTTCATTTCGTACAGACGCTTACGGGCGATGGTGTTGGCAATCAGCGGCAGCTCGTGCAGTGATTCATAATATGCAGACTCTTCAATGATGCCGGAATCGACCATGGTTTCGAACGCCAGTTCAACGCCCGCTTTCACCATCGCAATCATCAGTACGCCTTTATCGAAGTACTCCTGCTCGCCGATTTTGCCTTCATACTGCGGCGCGGTTTCAAACGCGGTTTTGCCGGTCTCTTCACGCCAGGTCAGCAGTTTCTTATCATCGTTGGCCCAGTCCGCCATCATACCGGAAGAGAATTCGCCGGAGATGATGTCGTCCATATGTTTCTGGAACAGGGGTGCCATGATCTCTTTCAGCTGTTCAGAAAGCGCATAAGCACGCAGTTTCGCCGGGTTAGAGAGACGGTCCATCATCAGGGTGATGCCGCCCTGTTTCAGTGCTTCGGTGATGGTTTCCCAACCGAACTGAATCAGTTTTTCTGCGTATGCCGGATCGGTGCCCTCTTCCACCAGCTTGTCGAAGCACAGCAGCGAGCCAGCCTGCAACATACCGCACAGGATGGTTTGCTCACCCATCAGGTCAGATTTCACTTCCGCAACGAAGGACGATTCCAGCACGCCCGCACGGTGACCACCGGTTGCTGCCGCCCATGCTTTAGCGATCGCCATACCTTCGCCTTTCGGATCGTTTTCCGGGTGAACGGCAATCAGCGTCGGTACGCCGAATCCACGTTTGTACTCTTCACGCACTTCGGTGCCAGGGCATTTCGGCGCAACCATGACTACGGTGATATCTTTACGGATCTGCTCGCCCACTTCGACGATGTTGAAACCGTGCGAGTAACCCAGCGCCGCGCCGTCTTTCATCAGTGGCTGTACGGTGCGCACTACATCAGAGTGCTGCTTGTCCGGCGTCAGGTTAACCACCAGATCCGCCTGCGGGATCAGTTCTTCGTAAGTACCAACTTTAAAACCGTTTTCGGTCGCTTTACGCCAGGACGCGCGCTTCTCGGCAATCGCTTCTTTACGCAGAGCGTAAGAAATATCCAGACCAGAATCACGCATGTTCAGGCCCTGGTTCAGACCCTGTGCGCCACAGCCGACGATGACTACTTTTTTACCCTGAAGGTAGCTCGCGCCATCGGCGAATTCATCGCGCCCCATAAAGCGACATTTGCCCAGCTGTGCCAGCTGCTGACGCAGATTCAGTGTATTGAAGTAGTTAGCCATGGTGATTCCTCGTGATGTTGTGCTTCTTATTGTTCGGTTCGCGTTTGCGAGATTGAATTCACTATATGACAGGAAATTTATTGCGGAAATTGATATATTCACAACGTCACATTGCAATTTTTGCAACGTCAACATCGAGGGCTGCGCCATTGGATTTACGCGATCTGAAAACCTTCCTGCATCTGGCGGAAAGCCGCCATTTTGGCCGCAGCGCGCGGGCGATGCACGTTAGCCCATCCACGCTCTCACGGCAGATTCAGCGCCTGGAAGAAGATCTTGGTCAGCCGCTATTTGTGCGCGATAACCGCACGGTAACGCTGACGGAAGCGGGCGAAGAGCTGCGCGTTTTCGCCCAGCAAACGCTGTTGCAGTATCAGCAATTGCGCCACACCATCGATCAGCAAGGGCCGTCGCTCTCTGGCGAATTACATATCTTCTGCTCGGTGACCGCTGCCTACAGCCATCTGCCGCCGATTCTGGATCGCTTCCGCGCGGAACACCCGTCGGTGGAGATCAAACTCACCACTGGTGATGCGGCAGATGCAATGGAAAAAGTGGTCACGGGAGAAGCGGATCTGGCGATTGCCGGGAAACCGGAGACGCTACCCGGCGCTGTGGCGTTTTCGATGCTGGAGAATCTGGCAGTAGTGCTGATTGCGCCCGCGCTGCCCTGCCCGGTGCGTAACCAGGTTTCGGCAGAGAAGCCGGACTGGTCTACAGTGCCGTTTATCATGGCCGATCAGGGACCGGTGCGTCGCCGCATTGAACTGTGGTTTCGACGCAATAAAATCAGCAACCCGATGATTTACGCCACGGTTGGCGGGCATGAAGCGATGGTATCGATGGTGGCGCTCGGCTGTGGTGTGGCGCTGTTGCCGGAAGTGGTGCTGGAAAACAGCCCGGAACCGGTGCGTAACCGCGTGATGATTTTAGAGCGCAGCGATGAGAAAACGCCGTTTGAGCTGGGCGTTTGTGCGCAGAAAAAGCGGCTACATGAGCCGCTGATTGAAGCATTCTGGAAGATTTTGCCGAACCACAAATGACGTTGTCGCGCGGGTAAGCCTGATAAGCGAAGCGCTATCAGGCATTTTTCCCTAACCCGCCAAAAAGAACCTGAACGCCGGGTTATTGGTTTCGTCGTGGCAATCGTAGCCCAGCTCATTTAGCCGGGTTTCGAAATCCGGTTCATGGTCGCCGAGTTCGAACGCTGCCAGCACGCGCCCATAGTCGGTACCGTGGCTGCGATAGTGGAACAAAGAAATATTCCAGTGCGTACCCAGCGTGTTTAGGAAGCGCAACAGCGCGCCCGGTGATTCCGGGAATTCGAAGCTGTAGAGGCGTTCCTGCAACGGATGTGACGGACGCCCGCCGACCATATAGCGCACATGCAACTTCGCCATTTCGTCGTCGGAGAGATCCACCACGCTGTAGCCGCCGTCGTTGAGCATCTGCAAAATTTCTTTGCGCTCTTCGAGGCCGCGGCTCAGGCGCACGCCGACAAAGATGCAGGCGTTTTTGGCATCGGCAAAACGGTAGTTGAACTCGGTGACCGATCGCCCGCCAAGCAGTTGGCAGAATTTGAGGAAGCTGCCTTTTTCTTCCGGAATGGTCACCGCCAACAACGCTTCACGCTGTTCGCCCAGTTCGCAGCGTTCCGAGACGTAGCGCAGGCCGTGGAAGTTCACGTTGGCACCGGAAAGAATATGCGCCAGTCGTTCGCCGCGAATGTTGTGCAGGGCGATATATTTTTTCATTCCCGCCAGCGCCAGCGCGCCAGAGGGTTCCGCCACCGCGCGCACATCTTCGAATAAATCCTTCATCGCCGCACAGATCGCATCACTATCGACGGTGATGATGTCGTCGAGATACTCCTGGCATAAACGGAAGGTTTCGTCACCGATGCGTTTTACCGCTACGCCTTCAGCAAATAGCCCTACGCGCGGCAGATCAACCGGATGACCCGCATCCAGCGCTGCTTTCAGGCAGGCGGAGTCTTCCGCTTCTACGGCGATCACTTTGATTTGTGGCATCAGTTGTTTGATCAGCACCGCAACGCCCGCCGCCAGACCGCCGCCGCCGACTGGCACAAATACGCGGTCGAGATGGGCGTCCTGCTGGAGCAGTTCCAGCGCCAGCGTGCCTTGCCCGGCAATCACCATCGGATGGTCGAACGGCGGCACCCAGGTGAACCCCTGCTGCTGTGACAGTTCGATCGCTTTAGCTTTCGCTTCGTCAAAGTTCGCGCCATGAAGCAGCACTTCGCCGCCGAATCCACGTACCGCATCGACTTTGATGTCGGCGGTGGCGGTTGGCATAACGATCAGGGCCTTCACGCCTAACCGCGCAGAAGAAAACGCGACGCCCTGCGCGTGGTTACCCGCAGAAGCAGTGATCACGCCGTGCGCTTTCTGTTCTTCCGTCAGGCCCGCCATCATGGCGTATGCGCCGCGCAGCTTAAAGCTATGAACTGGCTGACGATCTTCGCGCTTCACCAGAATGACGTTATCAAGACGAGACGAGAGCTTTTCCATTTTTTGTAGCGGCGTGACCTGCGCCGCTTCGTAGACCGGCGCGCGCAGCACCGCTCTTAAATATTCGGCACCTTCCGGAGCACCGGACAGGGGTTGTGAGTCAGCCATCATTAATCCCCCAGTTTCGATTTATCGCGCACCGCACCTTTGTCGGCGCTGGTCGCCAGGCTGGCGTAGGCACGCAGGGCAAAGGAAACCTGACGTTCACGGTTTTTCGGCGTCCAGGCTTTGTCACCCCGAGCTTCCTGCGCTTCACGACGCGCCGCCAGTTCGGCATCGCTTACCTGTAACTGAATGCCACGGTTCGGGATGTCGATAGCGATCAGGTCACCATCTTCAATCAGGCCAATGCTGCCGCCGCTTGCCGCTTCCGGTGAGACGTGGCCGATGGAAAGACCAGAGGTGCCGCCAGAGAAACGACCGTCGGTGATCAGCGCACAGGCTTTACCGAGACCCATTGATTTCAGGAAGCTGGTTGGGTAGAGCATTTCCTGCATGCCAGGGCCGCCTTTCGGGCCTTCATAGCGGATCACCACCACATCGCCCGCGACAACTTTGCCACCGAGGATCGCTTCTACCGCGTCGTCCTGGCTTTCGTATACTTTCGCCGGGCCGGTGAATTTGAGGATGCTGTCATCGACGCCCGCGGTTTTCACGATGCAGCCGTTTTCAGCAAAATTACCGTAGAGCACCGCCAGGCCGCCGTCTTTGCTGTAGGCGTGTTCCAGCGAGCGGATACAGCCGTTTGCGCGATCGTCATCGAGAGAATCCCAACGGCAATCCTGCGAGAATGCCTGTGTAGTACGAATGCCCGCAGGGCCTGCGCGGAACATATTTTTTACCGCGTCATCCTGGGTCAGCATAACGTCGTATTGTTCCAGCGTTTGCGGCAACGTCAGGCCAAGTACGTTTTTCACATCACGGTTCAGTAACCCCGCGCGATCCAGTTCGCCGAGAATACCGATAACACCACCAGCACGGTGAACATCTTCCATATGGTATTTCTGGGTGCTCGGCGCAACTTTACACAGCTGTGGAACCTTGCGGGAAAGCTTATCGATATCACTCATGGTGAAGTCGATTTCCGCTTCCTGCGCCGCCGCCAGCAGGTGAAGTACGGTGTTAGTCGATCCACCCATCGCGATATCCAGCGTCATGGCGTTTTCAAACGCCGCCTTACTGGCGATATTACGCGGCAGTGCACTTTCGTCGTTTTGCTCGTAATAACGTTTGGTCAATTCAACAATGCGTTTACCAGCATTAAGGAACAGCTGCTTACGGTCCGCGTGGGTTGCCAGCAGCGAGCCGTTGCCTGGCTGCGACAAACCCAGCGCTTCGGTCAGGCAGTTCATTGAGTTAGCGGTAAACATCCCGGAGCAGGAACCGCAGGTTGGGCAGGCGGAACGTTCAACCTGATCGCTCTGGGAGTCAGAAACTTTCGGGTCTGCGCCCTGGATCATCGCATCAACCAGATCGAGCTTGATGATCTGCTCGGACAGTTTGGTTTTCCCGGCTTCCATCGGGCCGCCGGAAACAAAGATCACCGGAATATTCAGGCGCAGGGAAGCCATCAGCATCCCCGGGGTGATTTTGTCGCAGTTAGAGATGCAGACCATGGCGTCGGCGCAGTGGGCGTTGACCATATACTCAACGGAATCAGCGATCAGTTCGCGAGATGGCAGTGAATAAAGCATCCCCCCGTGGCCCATAGCAATCCCATCATCCACCGCAATGGTGTTGAACTCTTTGGCAACGCCGCCAGCCGCTTCAATTTGTTCGGCGACCAGTTTACCGAGATCGCGCAGATGGACGTGACCCGGTACAAATTGGGTGAACGAGTTCACAACCGCGATAATCGGCTTGCCAAAATCGGCATCGGTCATTCCGGTGGCGCGCCACAGCGCACGAGCACCCGCCATATTACGACCATGAGTGGTGGTGGCGGAACGGTACTTAGGCATACTTTATTTACTCCCAGTGTCTGTCTCGTAAATGGGACGGTGCGTGCCGTCCCATTTTTTGTATTTATTGATTAACTTGATCTAACCAGCCCCATTTATCTTCGGTTTCGCCAGTGAAGAGGCCGAAGAAGGCTTGCTGAATGCGTTTGGTAACCGGACCGCAACGGCCTTCACCAACCTGAATACCATCTACGCTGCGCACTGGCGTGATTTCTGCCGCAGTACCGGACATAAACACTTCATCCGCCAGGTACAGTGATTCGCGCGATAGAACCTGCTCACGCACTTCAATTCCCAGCTCTTTCGCCAGTTTGATGATGGCATCACGGGTAATACCCGGCAGCGCGGAGGAGGTGAACGGTGGGGTGAACAGCACGCCGTCTTTCACTTCAAACAGGTTTTCGCCTGCACCTTCAGAGATGTAGCCATTCACATCCAGCGCGATACCTTCCTGATAACCGTGGCGGCGCGCTTCGCTACCCACCAGCAGGGAAGAGAGGTAGTTACCACCGGCTTTTGCCGCCGTCGGGATGGTGTTTGGTGCTGCGCGGTTCCAGGAGGAAACCATCGCATCGATCCCCTGCTCCAGCGCTTCTGCGCCCAGATACGCTCCCCACGGGAAAGCAGCGATAATCACGTCGGTTGAGTATCCCGCTGGCGGGTTTACGCCCATGCCAACATCACCAACGAAGATCAGCGGACGGATATAGGCGCTGGTGAGATTGTTTTTGCGGATCACGTCACGACAAGCTTCCATCAGCTCATCAATGCTCTGCGAAACCGGGAAGCGATAGATTTTGGCGGAGTCATGCAGACGCTGCATATGCTCACGATGGCGGAATACAACCGGTCCTTTGTGCGAGTCGTAGCAACGGATGCCTTCAAAAACCGAAGTGCCATAGTGCAGCGCGTGCGACATCACATGCACCTTCGCGTCTTCCCAGCGAACCATCTCCCCATTGAACCAAATGTAATCAGCTTTCTTCGTGGTCATTTTTATATTCCTTTTGCGCTCAGGCGCGGATTTGTTGTGATGTGGTTGTGCTCTGGCAGATGGCAACGTGTGCGACGTCCACCAGTTTATTTAACTGACTAAACAGTAAGTCGACCGACCGTGGGCTGGCAACGGTCAATTCGATATTTATATTTTGTGCATCGCTGGCGGCAGCCATATTCATTGAGCAGACGTGGAAACCACGATGACGCACCACGCGTAAAACACGTTCTAAGGTTTCCGGATTGAAGCGAGCCGATACATTGACCTGATGTTGCATCATGATAATTTCTCCAACATTTCTGAATTACTGGCGCCAGGCGGCACCAGCGGCCAGACGTTCTCAAGTTCGTCGATTGAGACATGAAGCAGGTATGGCCCATCACTGTTCAGCATGGTGTCGAGTGCCGCTTCAACCTGGTCTTTACGGGTGATGTGTTGGCCAGGGATGCCGAAGGCGCTGGCTAACATGAGGAAATCGGGGTTATCAGTAAGGGTGGTTTCGCTGTATCGTTCCTGAAAAAACAGTTGCTGCCATTGTCGAACCATCCCTAACCGTTGGTTATCGAGTAAGACGATTTTCAACGGTAACTGCTTGCGTTTTACGGTGCCCAGCTCTTGCACATTCATCATGAAAGAGCCGTCACCGGAGATACAGACAACGGTATCGTTCGGTCGCGCGACTTGTGCGCCAACCGCCGCCGGTAAACCAAAACCCATGGTACCTAAACCGCTGGAGGTGATGAAATTTTCCGGGCGAGTGTGGGCGATGTGCTGCGCAGCCCACATCTGGTGCTGCCCCACATCTGTGGTCACGACGCAATCCGCAGGTTTACGATCCGACAGTTGTTTTAACAACAACGGCGCGTAGATAGCGTCACCGGGATGGTCGTAACGCCAGGAATGTTCATCACGCAGCTGCGCGCAGTGTTGCTGCCAGTCATTGATATTTAACGGCTGCTGTAATGCTGGTAACAGAGCATTTAAATCACCTTGTAATGCCACATGTGCCTGACGCAGCTTGTTCATTTCTGCCGGGTCGATATCCATATGGATAACACTGGCGTGTGGCGCGAAGGTGTTCAGTTTGCCGGTCACCCGGTCATCAAAACGTGCGCCCACGGCGATCAGCAGGTCACACTCCTGCACCGCGAAGTTTGCCGCTTTGGTGCCGTGCATCCCCAGCATGCCCAGATAGTACGGATAATCTGCTTCTACTGCGCCCAGCCCTTTCAGCGTACAGGTGGCAGGCATTTTTGTGGCAGCGAGAAATTCACGCAAAGCCGGAACTGCCTGCGCCATACCCACGCCACCGCCAACGTACAGCATCGGTTTTTGCGCTTTTGCCAGCATCTGGCGCGCTTGCTCAACTTCGGCATGTGGGAAAGTCACTTCGTTTTCAACGGTGGTGAACCACGGTTCCAGGTCACCGCTGGCTAACTGGATATCTTTTGGGATATCGACCAGAACCGGACCAGGACGACCTGAGCAGGCAACGTCGAATGCTTCAGCCATGATGCGCGGCAACTCTTCCAGCGACTGCACCAGAAAGCTGTGCTTGGTACAGGCTAACGACAATCCCAGGACATCCACTTCCTGAAATGCGTCCGTGCCGATAAACGGTGCGGACACTTGACCGGTGATGGCAACAACAGGGATAGAATCTAACAGTGCGTCCGCAAGCCCGGTTATCAGGTTGGTTGCGCCCGGACCAGACGTGGCGATACATACGCCAGTTTTGCCGGTAGCACGGGCATAACCGATAGCCGCCATTGCCGCACCCTGCTCATGTCGGCACAGCAAGTGCTCCACGCCGCCGTCATACAATGCATCGTAAACCGGCATAATTGCGCCACCCGGATAACCGAAAACGGTGTTCACACCCTGTGCCCGCAACGCATGTACCACCCACTGTGCGCCATTCATAGTTAGTTCCCCGTCCTGAATCTTGAGAAACAGAATTTTGTGCTGTTATTCATTGTCTGCTCCTCGGTTATGTTTTTAAGGTCAAAAAAAACCCCCGGACCTTTCGGTGCGGGGGTCTTAGTTCGTTAAGGCTTGATCTCTAAGCCTTTCCTCGTCCAAGTGCAGCCCCGCACGGTGGGATAATAATCACCACCACGCTAATCACGACCAGGCTAATCACTCGTAGAAGGGCTGTCATTTTGTCTTTTCTTGCATCTTGTTCGAAGGAATGCCTAAAGAGTTACCATAGATTTTAAATCAAACACAAGATTTATTTATGACGGATTTGATTAGGCAGCGAATCACATTTCTTAAAACCGTTGTTTTATATACGGAAATTAGAAAATGAATATTTTTCATTTTTTTACAGCGGTTCTTATCGTCAAAACGGGGGCTTTTTACGTTCTGCGAGGAGGCTTCCACGGTTATGCAAGGGTTTCAGTATGCGCTTAAAATCTCTGAACAGGCGGCGTAAATCCGCAAAATGACGCTAAACAGAAATAACAGGCGCTGGCATAGTCGCACCAGGAGGTAGTGCAAATGTCACTGTCAGTTGTTTATACGCGTGCGGCTCTCGGGGTAAAGGCACCGCTTATTTCCGTCGAGGTTCATTTGAGTAACGGGCTACCCGGACTCACGCTAGTCGGATTACCTGAAACGACGGTTAAAGAAGCCAGGGATCGCGTTCGCAGCGCAATAATAAATAGCGGTTATGCCTTCCCCGCGAAGAAGATCACTATCAACCTTGCGCCCGCCGATCTGCCTAAAGAGGGGGGACGATACGATTTACCTATCGCAATTGCCCTTCTGGCGGCTTCTGAGCAGCTTAATACGACACGGCTAGGCTCGTATGAGTTCGTGGGTGAACTCGCGCTCACAGGCGCGTTAAGAGGCGTTCCCGGTGCGATATCGGGAGCGCTGGAAGCCATACGTGCAGGGCGGCAAATCATTGTGGCCAATGAAAACGCATCAGAAGTGAGTCTTATCGCGGAAAAAGGATGCCTCATCGCGGGGCATTTACAGGAAGTTTGTGCCTGGCTGGAAGGACGACATGAACTGTCCGAACCTGAGGAGTGTGACGAGGTTTTAGCCGACGTTCCGGAGGATCTCAGCGAGATTATGGGGCAGGAGCAAGGGAAGCGGGCGCTGGAGATTACGGCCGCAGGTGGACACAATCTTCTGTTGATTGGTCCGCCAGGGACGGGGAAAACGATGCTGGCGAGCAGGCTGAGTGGGTTGCTTCCACCGCTCAATAACCATGAAGCGCTGGAAAGCGCCGCCATATATAGCCTCATCAGCTCTGCCTCGTTGCAAAAACAGTGGCGCCGCCGTCCTTTTCGTTCCCCACATCATAGCGCTTCACTGACGGCAATGGTCGGCGGCGGGTCTATCCCCGGGCCGGGTGAGATCTCACTGGCACACAATGGCATTCTGTTTCTTGATGAGCTGCCCGAGTTTGAGCGCCGCGTGCTGGATGCGCTGAGAGAACCTATTGAATCTGGCGAAATACATATCTCGCGCACGCGGGCCAAAATAAGCTATCCCGCGCAGTTTCAGCTGGTCGCTGCGATGAATCCCAGCCCGACGGGTCACTACCAGGGAAACCATAACCGCTGTACGCCAGAGCAGACGTTGCGCTATCTGGGTAAGTTATCCGGCCCGTTCCTCGACCGTTTCGATTTATCCCTCGAAATCCCCCTTCCGCCGCCGGGTCTGCTCAGGCAAACGGGCATAACGGGTGAAAGCTCAGCAGAGGTACGCAAGCGGGTGATTGCGGCCCAGACGCGGCAGTACGCTCGTCAGAACAAGTTGAATGCACGGCTGGATAATGCCGGGATCCGGCAGTTTTGTTCTCTTAACGTTGAGGATGCGGGATGGCTGGAGGAGACGTTGACGCGGTTCGGACTGTCCATACGTGCGTGGCAGCGTTTGTTGAAAGTGGCCAGAACCATTGCTGACGTGGAGGGGTGCACTGACATTGAGAGGAAACATTTGCAAGAGGCGCTGAGCTACCGCGCTATCGATCGTTTACTGCTGCATCTGCAGAAACTACTGACATAAAAAAAGGGCATTTCGCCCTTTTTATTAATCGTCAGAATCGGTGTAGTCTTCAGCACCTTCAACCTGCGGTTTACCGCCGGAAAGGGTGTGAAAACGTTTTGGACGCTTAATACGCGTCATATACTTGGACCACACGCGTTCTGCTTCTGTCACTGGCTCACGTTCGCCACGGCATACTGCTACGAAGAGTTTCTCTTCCTCGGTAACCGGCTCGCGTTTGCCAAGATCCAACTCATTGAAGGCATAACCATGACGCTCAAGCAGTTGTGCCTCTTTGATGGTGAAATCACCATGACGAGAGAATCCACGTGGATAATGTTTATTGTCGAAATATCGATTAGTCGTCGTAAAGCTTTCCGCCATCCTGCACGCTCCTAATTCTTTGACCGAGCTAGTTATGGCGCGGAGTATTAGTTACGCTTGACAGAGTGTAAAACAAAACATTTAAATCATAACGACAAATAATTTTGCGGAGAGCACTGTGGATACGGAATTGTTAAAAACTTTCCTGGAAGTTAGCCGAACGCGTCACTTTGGTCGAGCGGCTGAATCGCTCTATCTGACCCAGTCAGCAGTGAGCTTTCGAATCAGACAACTGGAAAATCAACTGGGTGTGAACCTTTTCACCCGCCACAGAAACAATATCCGTTTAACCGCTGCCGGTGAAAAACTACTGCCTTATGCAGAAACGCTCATGAGCACCTGGCAGGCCGCCCGCAAGGAGGTGGCGCATACCTCACGACATAACGAGTTTTCTATCGGTGCCAGCGCCTCATTGTGGGAATGTATGCTTAATCAGTGGCTGGGACGTTTGTATCAAAATCAGGATGCCCATACAGGCTTACAGTTCGAAGCGCGAATTGCCCAACGGCAGTCTCTGGTAAAACAGCTGCATGAACGCCAGCTTGATCTTCTTATTACCACTGAAGCGCCCAAAATGGACGAATTTAGTAGTCAGTTGCTGGGATATTTCACTTTAGCGCTTTATACCAGTGCCCCTTCAAAACTAAAGGGAGATCTTAATTATCTGCGACTTGAGTGGGGGCCAGATTTTCAACAGCATGAGGCAGGTTTGATCGGTGCTGACGAAGTGCCCATTCTGACAACCAGTTCTGCTGAACTGGCACAGCAACAGATTGCGATGCTTAATGGTTGCACCTGGCTACCCGTCAGCTGGGCGCGTAAAAAAGGCGGCCTGCATACCGTTGTCGATAGCACAACACTTTCACGGCCGCTTTATGCCATATGGCTGCAAAATAGCGATAAAAATACGTTGATTCGCGATCTATTGAAAATTAACGTGCTGGATGAAGTGTATTAATCTGAATGGCTGGCAAGGATGCCGGTAGAAGGATTTACTTCAGAGAGGGTTATTTCAGATAAAAAAAATCCTTAGCTTTCGCTAAGGATGATTTCTGGCAGGGGCGGAGAGACTCGAACTCCCAACACCCGGTTTTGGAGACCGGTGCTCTACCAATTGAACTACGCCCTCTTAATAAGTGGCGGAACGGACGGGACTCGAACCCGCGACCCCCTGCGTGACAGGCAGGTATTCTAACCGACTGAACTACCGCTCCACCGAATTCTTTTACAACCACCGGTTTTATGACCGGCTTACTGCTTAATTTGATGCCTGGCAGTTCCCTACTCTCGCATGGGGAGACCCCACACTACCATCGGCGCTACGGCGTTTCACTTCTGAGTTCGGCATGGGGTCAGGTGGGACCACCGCGCTACGGCCGCCAGGCAAATTCTGTTTTATCAGACCGCTTCTGCGTTCTGATTTAATCTGTATCAGGCTGAAAATCTTCTCTCAATCCGCCAAAACAGCTTCGGCGTTGTAAGGTTAAGCCTCACGGTTCATTAGTACCGGTTAGCTCAACGCATCGCTGCGCTTACACACCCGGCCTATCAACGTCGTCGTCTTCAACGTTCCTTCAGGACTCTCAAGGAGTCAGGGAGAACTCATCTCGGGGCAAGTTTCGTGCTTAGATGCTTTCAGCACTTATCTCTTCCGCATTTAGCTACCGGGCAGTGCCATTGGCATGACAACCCGAACACCAGTGATGCGTCCACTCCGGTCCTCTCGTACTAGGAGCAGCCCCCCTCAATTCTCCAGCGCCCACGGCAGATAGGGACCGAACTGTCTCACGACGTTCTAAACCCAGCTCGCGTACCACTTTAAATGGCGAACAGCCATACCCTTGGGACCTACTTCAGCCCCAGGATGTGATGAGCCGACATCGAGGTGCCAAACACCGCCGTCGATATGAACTCTTGGGCGGTATCAGCCTGTTATCCCCGGAGTACCTTTTATCCGTTGAGCGATGGCCCTTCCATTCAGAACCACCGGATCACTATGACCTGCTTTCGCACCTGCTCGCGCCGTCACGCTCGCAGTCAAGCTGGCTTATGCCATTGCACTAACCTCCTGATGTCCGACCAGGATTAGCCAACCTTCGTGCTCCTCCGTTACTCTTTAGGAGGAGACCGCCCCAGTCAAACTACCCACCAGACACTGTCCGCAACCCGGATCACGGGTCAACGTTAGAACATCAAACATTAAAGGGTGGTATTTCAAGGTCGGCTCCATGCAGACTGGCGTCCACACTTCAAAGCCTCCCACCTATCCTACACATCAAGGCTCAATGTTCAGTGTCAAGCTATAGTAAAGGTTCACGGGGTCTTTCCGTCTTGCCGCGGGTACACTGCATCTTCACAGCGAGTTCAATTTCACTGAGTCTCGGGTGGAGACAGCCTGGCCATCATTACGCCATTCGTGCAGGTCGGAACTTACCCGACAAGGAATTTCGCTACCTTAGGACCGTTATAGTTACGGCCGCCGTTTACCGGGGCTTCGATCAAGAGCTTCGCTTGCGCTGACCCCATCAATTAACCTTCCGGCACCGGGCAGGCGTCACACCGTATACGTCCACTTTCGTGTTTGCACAGTGCTGTGTTTTTAATAAACAGTTGCAGCCAGCTGGTATCTTCGACTGATTTCAGCTCCATCCGCGAGGGACTTCACCTACATATCAGCGTGCCTTCTCCCGAAGTTACGGCACCATTTTGCCTAGTTCCTTCACCCGAGTTCTCTCAAGCGCCTTGGTATTCTCTACCTGACCACCTGTGTCGGTTTGGGGTACGATTTGATGTTACCTGATGCTTAGAGGCTTTTCCTGGAAGCAGGGCATTTGTTGCTTCAGCACCGTAGTGCCTCGTCATCACGCCTCAGCCTTGATTTTCCGGATTTGCCTGGAAAACCAGCCTACACGCTTAAACCGGGACAACCGTCGCCCGGCCAACATAGCCTTCTCCGTCCCCCCTTCGCAGTAACACCAAGTACAGGAATATTAACCTGTTTCCCATCGACTACGCCTTTCGGCCTCGCCTTAGGGGTCGACTCACCCTGCCCCGATTAACGTTGGACAGGAACCCTTGGTCTTCCGGCGAGCGGGCTTTTCACCCGCTTTATCGTTACTTATGTCAGCATTCGCACTTCTGATACCTCCAGCATACCTCACAGTACACCTTCACAGGCTTACAGAACGCTCCCCTACCCAACAACGCATAAGCGTCGCTGCCGCAGCTTCGGTGCATGGTTTAGCCCCGTTACATCTTCCGCGCAGGCCGACTCGACCAGTGAGCTATTACGCTTTCTTTAAATGATGGCTGCTTCTAAGCCAACATCCTGGCTGTCTGGGCCTTCCCACATCGTTTCCCACTTAACCATGACTTTGGGACCTTAGCTGGCGGTCTGGGTTGTTTCCCTCTTCACGACGGACGTTAGCACCCGCCGTGTGTCTCCCGTGATAACATTCTCCGGTATTCGCAGTTTGCATCGGGTTGGTAAGTCGGGATGACCCCCTTGCCGAAACAGTGCTCTACCCCCGGAGATGAATTCACGAGGCGCTACCTAAATAGCTTTCGGGGAGAACCAGCTATCTCCCGGTTTGATTGGCCTTTCACCCCCAGCCACAAGTCATCCGCTAATTTTTCAACATTAGTCGGTTCGGTCCTCCAGTTAGTGTTACCCAACCTTCAACCTGCCCATGGCTAGATCACCGGGTTTCGGGTCTATACCCTGCAACTTAACGCCCAGTTAAGACTCGGTTTCCCTTCGGCTCCCCTATTCGGTTAACCTTGCTACAGAATATAAGTCGCTGACCCATTATACAAAAGGTACGCAGTCACACGCCTAAGCGTGCTCCCACTGCTTGTACGTACACGGTTTCAGGTTCTTTTTCACTCCCCTCGCCGGGGTTCTTTTCGCCTTTCCCTCACGGTACTGGTTCACTATCGGTCAGTCAGGAGTATTTAGCCTTGGAGGATGGTCCCCCCATATTCAGACAGGATACCACGTGTCCCGCCCTACTCATCGAGCTCACAGCATGTGCATTTTTGTGTACGGGGCTGTCACCCTGTATCGCGCGCCTTTCCAGACGCTTCCACTAACACACACACTGATTCAGGCTCTGGGCTGCTCCCCGTTCGCTCGCCGCTACTGGGGGAATCTCGGTTGATTTCTTTTCCTCGGGGTACTTAGATGTTTCAGTTCCCCCGGTTCGCCTCATTAACCTATGGATTCAGTTAATGATAGTGTGTCGAAACACACTGGGTTTCCCCATTCGGAAATCGCCGGTTATAACGGTTCATATCACCTTACCGACGCTTATCGCAGATTAGCACGTCCTTCATCGCCTCTGACTGCCAGGGCATCCACCGTGTACGCTTAGTCGCTTAACCTCACAACCCGAAGATGTTTCTTACGATTCATCATCGTGTTGCGAAAATTTGAGAGACTCACGAACAACTTTCGTTGTTCAGTGTTTCAATTTTCAGCTTGATCCAGATTTTTAAAGAGCAAATATCTCAAACATCACCCGAAGATGAGTTTTGAGATATTAAGGCAGGTGACTTTCACTCACAAACCAGCAAGTGGCGTCCCCTAGGGGATTCGAACCCCTGTTACCTCCTGCGTGCAAAGCAGGCGCTCTCCCAGCTGAGCTATAGCCCCATAACATGTAGTTAAAACCTCTTCAAATTTGCCGTGCAAATTTGGTAGGCCTGAGTGGACTTGAACCACCGACCTCACCCTTATCAGGGGTGCGCTCTAACCACCTGAGCTACAAGCCTGTAGAGGTTTTACTGCTCATTTTCATCAGACAATCTGTGTGAGCACTGCAAAGTACGTTTCTTTAAGGTAAGGAGGTGATCCAACCGCAGGTTCCCCTACGGTTACCTTGTTACGACTTCACCCCAGTCATGAATCACAAAGTGGTAAGCGCCCTCCCGAAGGTTAAGCTACCTACTTCTTTTGCAACCCACTCCCATGGTGTGACGGGCGGTGTGTACAAGGCCCGGGAACGTATTCACCGTGGCATTCTGATCCACGATTACTAGCGATTCCGACTTCATGGAGTCGAGTTGCAGACTCCAATCCGGACTACGACGCACTTTATGAGGTCCGCTTGCTCTCGCGAGGTCGCTTCTCTTTGTATGCGCCATTGTAGCACGTGTGTAGCCCTGGTCGTAAGGGCCATGATGACTTGACGTCATCCCCACCTTCCTCCAGTTTATCACTGGCAGTCTCCTTTGAGTTCCCGGCCGGACCGCTGGCAACAAAGGATAAGGGTTGCGCTCGTTGCGGGACTTAACCCAACATTTCACAACACGAGCTGACGACAGCCATGCAGCACCTGTCTCACAGTTCCCGAAGGCACCAATCCATCTCTGGAAAGTTCTGTGGATGTCAAGACCAGGTAAGGTTCTTCGCGTTGCATCGAATTAAACCACATGCTCCACCGCTTGTGCGGGCCCCCGTCAATTCATTTGAGTTTTAACCTTGCGGCCGTACTCCCCAGGCGGTCGACTTAACGCGTTAGCTCCGGAAGCCACGCCTCAAGGGCACAACCTCCAAGTCGACATCGTTTACGGCGTGGACTACCAGGGTATCTAATCCTGTTTGCTCCCCACGCTTTCGCACCTGAGCGTCAGTCTTCGTCCAGGGGGCCGCCTTCGCCACCGGTATTCCTCCAGATCTCTACGCATTTCACCGCTACACCTGGAATTCTACCCCCCTCTACGAGACTCAAGCTTGCCAGTATCAGATGCAGTTCCCAGGTTGAGCCCGGGGATTTCACATCTGACTTAACAAACCGCCTGCGTGCGCTTTACGCCCAGTAATTCCGATTAACGCTTGCACCCTCCGTATTACCGCGGCTGCTGGCACGGAGTTAGCCGGTGCTTCTTCTGCGGGTAACGTCAATGAGCAAAGGTATTAACTTTACTCCCTTCCTCCCCGCTGAAAGTACTTTACAACCCGAAGGCCTTCTTCATACACGCGGCATGGCTGCATCAGGCTTGCGCCCATTGTGCAATATTCCCCACTGCTGCCTCCCGTAGGAGTCTGGACCGTGTCTCAGTTCCAGTGTGGCTGGTCATCCTCTCAGACCAGCTAGGGATCGTCGCCTAGGTGAGCCGTTACCCCACCTACTAGCTAATCCCATCTGGGCACATCCGATGGCAAGAGGCCCGAAGGTCCCCCTCTTTGGTCTTGCGACGTTATGCGGTATTAGCTACCGTTTCCAGTAGTTATCCCCCTCCATCAGGCAGTTTCCCAGACATTACTCACCCGTCCGCCACTCGTCAGCGAATCAGCAAGCTGATTCCTGTTACCGTTCGACTTGCATGTGTTAGGCCTGCCGCCAGCGTTCAATCTGAGCCATGATCAAACTCTTCAATTTAAAAGTTTGATGCTCAAAGAATTAAACTTCGTAATGAATTACGTGTTCACTCTTGAGACTTGGTATTCATTTTTCGTCTTGCGACGTTAAGAATCCGTATCTTCGAGTGCCCACACAGATTGTCTGATAAATTGTTAAAGAGCAGTTGCGACGCGGCTTTCAGCTCACTGTCGCGAGGTGGCGTATATTACGCTTTCCTCTTTCAGAGTCAACCCTGAATTTCAGGATTTTTCTCTTCAACCGAACCGGCTGTTTGTGTGAAGTGATTCACATCCGCCGTGTCGATGGAGGCGCATTATAGGGAGTTCTCCGCAGGCCGCAATAGAAAAATTGCAGAAAAATAACTGACTGCTGCATTCCCCAGCAAAACCCCGCTTTATACCTTTTTACGCACAGAGTTATCCACAATCATCAATGTAATTTCTGTATTTTTCCCACGGTAACCACTGTCAAAATTGTGATCACCATTGAAAGAGAAAAATTCGCGAGCGTTGCGCAAACGTTTTCGTTACAATGCGGGCGAAAAATAAGGATGCCCCGTTAGGGGCGTTAGCTGAGTTTTTCGCGAAAAATTCAGCTAACGCTCTCTGTAATAGTCAAATCCAGGGGATTTACCATGCAACAACGTCGTCCAGTCCGCCGCGCTCTGCTCAGTGTTTCTGACAAAGCCGGTATCGTCGAATTCGCCCAGGCACTTTCCGCACGCGGTGTGGAGCTGCTGTCTACAGGGGGCACTGCCCGTCTGTTAGCAGAAAAAGGTCTGCCGGTAACCGAAGTTTCCGATTACACCGGTTTCCCGGAGATGATGGATGGACGCGTGAAGACCCTGCATCCGAAAGTACATGGTGGCATTCTGGGCCGTCGCGGCCAGGACGATGCCATTATGGAAGAACATCAGATCCAGCCTATCGATATGGTGGTTGTTAACCTGTATCCGTTCGCCCAGACCGTGGCCCGTGAAGGTTGCTCGCTGGAAGATGCGGTTGAGAACATCGATATCGGCGGCCCAACGATGGTGCGCTCCGCCGCCAAGAACCATAAAGATGTCGCAATCGTGGTGAAGAGCAGCGACTATGACGCCATTATTAAAGAGATGGATGACAACGAAGGATCGCTGACGCTTGCAACCCGTTTCGACCTCGCCATCAAAGCCTTCGAACACACTGCCGCCTACGACAGCATGATTGCCAACTACTTCGGCAGCATGGTTCCGGCTTACCACGGTGAAAGCAAAGAAGCCGCCGGTCGCTTCCCACGCACGCTGAACCTGAACTTCATTAAGAAGCTGGATATGCGTTACGGCGAGAACAGCCACCAGCAGGCTGCCTTCTATATAGAAGAGAATGTGAAAGAAGCCTCCGTTGCTACCGCAACCCAGGTTCAGGGTAAAGCCCTCTCTTATAACAACATCGCCGATACCGATGCGGCGCTGGAGTGCGTGAAAGAGTTCGCCGAGCCGGCATGTGTGATTGTGAAGCACGCCAACCCTTGCGGCGTGGCTATCGGCAATTCCATTCTTGATGCTTACGATCGCGCGTACAAAACCGACCCAACCTCCGCATTCGGCGGCATCATTGCCTTTAACCGCGAGCTGGATGCGGAAACCGCACAGGCCATCATTTCTCGTCAGTTTGTCGAAGTGATTATTGCGCCGTCCGCCAGCGAAGAAGCCCTGAAAATCACCGCCGCCAAACAGAACGTACGCGTTCTGACCTGCGGTCAGTGGGGCGAGCGTGTTCCGGGCCTCGATTTCAAACGCGTGAACGGCGGTCTGCTGGTTCAGGATCGTGACCTGGGGATGGTCGGTGCGGAAGAACTGCGCGTGGTGACCAAACGTCAGCCGAGCGAACAGGAACTGCGTGATGCGCTGTTCTGCTGGAAGGTGGCGAAGTTTGTGAAATCCAACGCTATCGTCTATGCCAAAAACAATATGACTATCGGCATTGGCGCGGGCCAGATGAGCCGCGTGTACTCCGCAAAAATCGCCGGTATTAAAGCGGCCGATGAAGGCCTGGAAGTGAAAGGTTCCTCGATGGCTTCTGACGCGTTCTTCCCGTTCCGCGACGGTATTGATGCCGCCGCCGCTGCGGGCGTGACCTGCGTAATCCAGCCTGGCGGTTCTATCCGTGATGACGAAGTGATTGCCGCCGCCGACGAGCACGGTATTGCGATGCTCTTCACCGACATGCGCCACTTCCGCCATTAATGGAGCAATAGATGAAAGTATTAGTGATTGGTAACGGCGGGCGCGAGCACGCGCTGGCCTGGAAAGCGGCGCAGTCGCCGCTGGTTGAAACTGTTTTTGTTGCTCCGGGTAATGCAGGCACTGCGCTGGAACCCACGCTACAGAACGTCGCTATCGGCGTAACCGATATCCCGGCGCTGTTGGATTTCGCACAAAACGAAAAGATTGATCTGACCATCGTCGGCCCGGAAGCGCCGCTGGTGAAAGGCGTGGTCGATACCTTCCGCGCCGCCGGGCTGAAAATCTTCGGCCCAACCGCAGGTGCGGCCCAACTGGAAGGCTCAAAAGCGTTTACCAAAGATTTCCTGGCCCGCCATAAGATCCCTACGGCGGAATACCAGAACTTCACCGAGGTAGAACCTGCGCTGGCGTATCTGCGTGAGAAAGGCGCGCCAATCGTCATTAAAGCGGACGGTCTGGCTGCCGGGAAAGGCGTTATCGTGGCGATGACGCTGGAAGAAGCGGAAGCGGCTGTTCACGATATGCTGGCGGGCAACGCTTTTGGCGACGCGGGTCATCGCATCGTTATCGAAGAGTTCCTCGATGGCGAAGAAGCGAGCTTTATCGTGATGGTGGACGGAGAGCATGTGCTGCCGATGGCTACCAGCCAGGATTACAAACGCGTAGGCGATAAAGATACCGGACCAAACACCGGCGGGATGGGCGCTTACTCCCCCGCGCCGGTAGTAACCGATGAAGTTCATCAGCGCACCATGGAACGTATCATCTGGCCAACCGTGAAAGGCATGGCGGCGGAAGGCAACACCTACACCGGTTTTCTCTACGCGGGCCTGATGATCGACAAACAGGGCAATCCGAAGGTTATCGAATTTAACTGCCGCTTTGGCGATCCGGAAACCCAGCCGATTATGCTGCGCATGAAGTCCGATCTGGTTGAGCTCTGCCTGGCAGCCTGTGAAGGGAAGCTGGACGAGAAAACATCCGAGTGGGATGAACGCGCTTCTCTCGGCGTGGTGATGGCTGCGGGTGGATATCCGGGCGATTACCGCACCGGTGATGTGATCCACGGCCTGCCGCTGGAAGAGATTGAAGGCGCGAAGGTATTCCATGCAGGTACGAAGCTGGCTGAAGACGATCGCGTCCTCACCAACGGCGGCCGCGTGCTGTGTGCAACCGCGCTGGGTCATACCGTGGCAGAAGCGCAGAAGCGTGCCTATGCGCTGATGGCGGATATTCACTGGAACGGCAGCTTTAGCCGTCAGGATATCGGTTATCGCGCGATTGCACGTGAGCAGGGCGAGTAATTTCACACCCTAACCCTCTCCCAAAGGGAGAGGGGACTTAAATCAAAAACTCTTTTCTGTCGGCTGCCAGGTGCAGAAGTCTTCGTTCGCCACCAGCAGCAGCTGAGAGCCTTCCGGCGCTTCCAGCCACGCCACGCTCACCTCTATCGATGAATGACGCTGACGGCGTTGAATGTGTTCGATTGCCCAGGATTCGAGCTCAGGCTTGACCGTCTGTCCTTCACAGGTTGTCACCGTACCATCGCTATGCCAGCGTCCCTGGCGCAGCACGACTCTCCCCTGACGTAAGGCATCGCTAATCTGGCGGATCTGATCAGCACGATAACGGTATAAATCGATTTGGTCGTTAGAAAGCTGCTGCTTTTCCCCATCGGATTCACGTTGCATAAAGCTCAGATCACCGCGATCGTCAAAACGCGCGCGAATATTCACCGGCGGTTTGCTGTAAACATTGATATTGATGAGCGTGAGGTTATCGCCCTGCCAGCGATACTCTCGCGTCGTGGTATCGCCACTGCGCCACGGGCTAAACACGGCAAGCAGATGCACATTATCGCCGCTGTCTTTTCGCCAGATGCGTACCGCGCCCTGGTCTTCAGCAAATCCACTGGCGGTAAAGGGAGGAAGTGAAGAGTTGTGGCTACAGGCAGTGAGAAACAGCGCACCTGCCAGCATCAATGATCGACGCCAGAAAGACAAAAGGGGTGAAACCACCCCTTCGTTAAAACTGTTCACTGCCACGCAATCTTACTTAACTGCGTCTTTCAGTGCCTTGCCAGAAACAAATGCCGGTACGTTAGCTGCGGCAATTTTGATTTCTTTACCGGTCTGCGGGTTGCGGCCAGTACGCTCAGCGCGGTGGTTCACTTTGAAGGTACCGAAACCAACCAGTTGTACAGCATCGCCTTCTTTCAGAGACTCAGTAATTGCAGCCAGAGTGGACTCCAGAGCAGCTTTAGCCTGGGTTTTGGACAGTTCTGCTTTCTCTGCAATTACATCAATCAGTTGAGTCTTGTTCATAAGTTATCCTTACAATGTGTTTATCGCTTGCTAAGCATCGAGTGCGACGGAAATGCCAGAATAGCACTCTCCTGCATACACGCACCGATAGCCACTTTTTTTCGCCCCCCAAATGTAGACCAGACGGGGGGCGAAAGGGAAGACTCCAGGTACGACAAATCAGGCGTTAAATCACGTTTTCTGGTCTTATTGCTGAAAAATTATACCAATATTGCTCTCACCCGCCTCACGCAGGTCTGCCCTAAGGCCTTTTATCAGCTCGATATCGCGTTCTTCGCACTCAGCTAAAAGTCGGAATATTTCCCACTGAATGTCCCATTCTTGCTCTACAGCTGGGTTTTCTTTAAGCTCTTCATCGCTCATTTCGCGACCAGCCTGAGTCATTTCCAGCATCGCAACGGTCGTGATGGAGGTCTTACTCACTTCCACCGCGTGTTCGAGCGTTTCACCACTCAAACGCGAATGGACCAGTTCACTTAACGCCACGCATGCATCGATTGCCGGATAAACGCCGTACAGATCGAAATCGTCGGCTGAAGGAATCGCTTCTTCAAATTTCTCCAGTTGGCTGTCGAAATTTACTTTTGCGTCTTTAACGGTCAGCGTTTCCCAGATGAGATCGAGAATGCGACGGTAAATTTGCCCATCACCAAAACCGGTTTGCTGGCAGAACATGGCGTAATTGGGGTACATGCGTTCGCATAAGCAAGCCATGAAAGTGACATGCTGCCAGCTTTCCAGGCGCTCCAGACGCAGATGAATTGGGTTTTGTAACATGTTGAGTTCTCAAATACGGAAATTATCCGCAGTTTACCTGAATTAGGGCTGATTTGCTGTATAGCGCACGAACGCCGGACGTTCCGAGGCCACCGCGTCCGCCCAGCGCGTTGGCTCCGGCAGACGATAGCCTTTCATGCAGCGTTGTACCCACGCCAGCGCGCTGTCCACGCTGACCCGATGGCCGGTAGCGATAAACAACGGGTTACAGCGCGCTTTGCTGCGCCAGACCCAGGCCAGCTGCTCGCCTTTATCCATCAGTGGGGCCAGCGCGCCCGGTTCGCTGGAGAGCGGTTCGAATTTACCGCAGAGCCGTTTTTTCGCCACGCCAATGGTCGGCACATCCACCAATAAGCCAAAATGGCTGGCGACGCCAAGACGGCGAGGATGCGAGATCCCATGACCATCGACAAACACTAAATCCGGCTTTTGCGACAGCATCTCCCACGCTGCCAGCAGCGCAGGATATTCGCGGAAGGAAAGAAAACCTGGAATGTAAGGCATGGTGGTGGCGATGCGGGCAACTTTATACTCCACCAGCTCAAGCGAGGGATATTTCAGCAGCACCATCGCCGCTCGCGTCACTTCTCCGCCCTGCTCAAACCCGACATCGGCTCCGGCGATCAGATCCGGTGGATCTTTATCGAGTCGATCCTCGCGGATCACAGAAGAAGCCAGTTCGATTTGTTGAGCGCGTAATGACGCGAGATCCATAATCACTCCTTAGCGGTGATATTGTTCAGACAGTCGATGCACTGCCTCCACGAACACGCCAGCATGTTCTGGCGGCACATCCTGATGAATGCCGTGACCAAGGTTAAAGACATGACCTTCGCCGTGACCGAAACCTGCAAGTATAGTCGCTACTTCTTCTTCAATGCGGGCAGGCGGCGCGTACAGCATCGACGGATCCATATTACCCTGCAACGCGACTTTATTGCCCACACGGCGGCGCGCATCGGCGATATCCGTTGTCCAGTCGAGGCCCAACGCATCGCAACCGGTTTCTGCCATCGCTTCCAGCCACTGTCCGCCGCCTTTGGTAAACAGCGTGACCGGTACGCGGCGACCGTCGTTTTCACGCAGTAAACCATCAACAATTTTATGCATGTAATAGAGCGAGAACTGTTGATAATCGCGCCCGGTAAGCACACCGCCCCAGGTGTCGAAAATCATCACTGCCTGAGCACCGGCTTTAATCTGCGCATTCAGATACAAAGTGACGCTTTTCGCCAGTTTATCGAGTAGAGCGTGCAGCGCCTGCGGATCGGCATACATCATTTTTTTGATCACGGTGAAGGCTTTGCTGCTGCCGCCTTCCACCATGTAGGTTGCCAGCGTCCACGGGCTGCCGGAAAAACCAATCAGCGGCACTTCGCCTTTCAGTTCGCGACGAATGGTACGCACCGCGTTCATCACGTAACCCAGCTCATCTTCCGGGTCCGGAATTGGCAGTTTATCGACGTCGGCTTTGCAGGTGACTGCCGAGGTAAAACGCGGACCTTCTCCGGCTTCAAAATAGAGCCCTAACCCCATCGCGTCCGGCACGGTGAGGATATCGGAAAAGAGGATCGCCGCATCCAGCGGGTAGCGACGCAGCGGTTGCAAAGTCACTTCGCACGCCAGCTCGGCGTTTTTGCACAGCGACATAAAATCGCCCGCCTGGGCGCGCGTGGCTTTATATTCCGGTAGATAGCGACCCGCCTGGCGCATCATCCATACTGGAGTGACATCAACGGGCTGGCGCAGCAGCGCCCGCAGATAACGATCGTTTTTAAGTTCGGTCATTTTGGCTGTTCCTTAGTGCGTCAGGCGGTCAGTGTATCATCACTCATACTCTGCCCGACACATCGCCACAGTATCTTCTATCAGACGGCGCGCTACGGTGCCGGGCGGCGGGAGTAACGGCAAATCGTCATAGCGATACCAGTTCGCCTCAAGCAATTCTTTCGGGTCGATCACGATGTCGCCGCTGTCATATTCCGCCATAAACGCGGTCATTAAAGACTGAGGAAACGGCCACGGCTGGGAAGTCACATAACGCAAGTTTTTAACTTTAATTCCGCTCTCTTCCATCACTTCCCGCGCGACCGCCTGCTCGAGGGTTTCGCCCACTTCGACGAATCCGGCAAGTACCGTATGGACACCGTTACGATGGCGGGTATGCTGGGCGAGGAGGATCGAATCATCGCGACGGATGGCAACAATAATGCAGGGGGCGATTTGCGGGTAGTAACGCTCACGGCAATGGCTGCACAGCATCGCCCATTCGGTTTTGCTCGGATACATTTCATGCCCGCAGTAACCACAGTATTTATGCGATCGGTAAAACTCCGCCAGTTGTACGCCTCGTCCGGCCAGTTGAAACAGCCCAACATCGAGATCAATGACCTGACGTACCGACCCCATATCGTGACGCCGCTGCTGTTGTACTAACCAAACAGGTTCCCCCTGCCATTCGCCGATTTGTAGTGCGCGCTGACCCACAAGATCGAAATTTGCCGCTTCGCCATATGGCAATTCTCCCTTCGGCAACCATAATTTTTGTTCATGGCTGACGACCCACCAGCCGTGATCTAATTTTTCAATTATACGATCCATAGATCTTGCACTACCTTTGCATCACTGGCATGTTTAACATGGTTTTTACATTTCTCACTGAGCAGTTTTTGAATACAAACTTGCGGAGTCAATCATGCTTAACCAGCTCGATAACCTGACGGAGCGCGTCAGAGGAAGTAACAAACTGGTTGATCGCTGGCTACATGTACGTAAGCATCTGCTCGTGGCTTACTACAATCTGGTTGGCATTAAGCCTGGCAAAGAATCGTACATGAGGCTAAACGAAAAAGCCCTTGATGATTTTTGTCAGAGCCTGGTCGATTACTTGTCTGCCGGACATTTCAGTATTTATGAGCGCATTCTTCATAAGCTGGAAGGCAACGGGCAACTCGCGCGCGCCGCGAAGATTTGGCCGCAACTCGAAGCCAATACTCAACAGATTATGGATTACTACGATTCCAGTCTGGAAACCGCCATCGATCATGATAATTACCTTGAGTTTCAACAGGTTTTATCTGACATCGGCGAGGCGCTGGAAGCGCGCTTTGTGCTGGAAGATAAGCTGATTCTGCTGGTGCTTGACGCCGCCCGCGTCAAACATCCTGCTTGAGTTCTGCGCTGTTAACGCGTAATTTACATTCAACGCCCCGTTTGTGGGGGCTAATTTCTTGTCGGAGTGCCTTAACTGGCTGAGACCGTTTATTCGGGATCCGCGGAACCTGATCAGGCTAATACCTGCGAAGGGAACAAGAGTTAATCTGCTATCGCATCGCCTTTGCGGCGATCGTCTCTTGCTTCATCCGTCGTCTGACAAGCCACGTCCTTAACTTTTTGGAATGAGCTATGTCTGCAACAAAACTGACCCGCCGCGAACAGCGCGCCCAGGCCCAACATTTTATCGACACCCTGGAAGGCACCGCCTTTCCCAACTCAAAACGCATTTATATCACTGGCACACAACCCGGCGTGCGCGTGCCGATGCGTGAGATCCAGCTTAGCCCGACGCTAATTGGCGGCAGCAAAGAACAGCCGCAGTACGAAGAAAACGAAGCGATTCCGGCCTACGACACCTCCGGCCCGTATGGCGATCCGCAGATTGCCATTAACGTGCAGCAAGGGCTGGCAAAACTACGCCAGCCATGGATCGATGCGCGCGGCGATACCGAAGAACTTACCGTGCGCAGTTCCGATTACACTAAAGCGCGGCTGGCAGATGATGGCCTCGACGAGCTACGTTTTAGCGGCTTATTAACGCCAAAACGCGCCAAAACAGGACGCCGCGTCACCCAACTGCACTACGCCCGCCAGGGCATCATCACACCGGAAATGGAATTCATCGCCATCCGCGAGAATATGGGCCGCGAGCGCATCCGTAGCGAAGTTTTACGCCACCAGCATCCGGGAATGAGCTTTGGCGCACGTCTGCCGGAAAATATCACCGCGGAATTTGTCCGTGATGAAGTTGCTGCCGGACGTGCGATTATCCCGGCCAACATTAATCATCCGGAATCGGAGCCGATGATTATTGGCCGTAACTTCCTGGTAAAAGTTAACGCCAATATCGGCAACTCAGCGGTCACCTCTTCCATCGAAGAAGAAGTGGAAAAGCTGGTATGGTCCACCCGCTGGGGAGCAGATACGGTGATGGATCTCTCCACCGGTCGCTATATTCACGAAACCCGCGAGTGGATTTTGCGTAACAGCCCGGTGCCGATCGGTACAGTGCCGATCTACCAGGCGCTGGAGAAGGTTAACGGGATCGCCGAAGATCTTACCTGGGAAGCGTTCCGCGACACGCTGCTGGAACAGGCCGAGCAAGGTGTGGATTACTTCACTATCCATGCGGGCGTACTGCTGCGCTATGTGCCGATGACCGCGAAACGCCTGACCGGTATCGTCTCTCGCGGCGGTTCGATTATGGCGAAATGGTGCCTCTCCCATCATCAGGAAAATTTCCTCTATCAACACTTCCGCGAAATTTGTGAAATCTGTGCCGCTTATGACGTTTCGCTGTCGCTGGGCGACGGTCTGCGCCCCGGTTCTATTCAGGACGCCAACGATGAAGCGCAGTTTGCCGAGCTGCATACGCTGGGCGAACTGACCAAAATTGCCTGGGAATATGACGTGCAGGTGATGATTGAAGGCCCAGGCCACGTGCCGATGCAGATGATCCGCCGCAATATGACCGAGGAGTTAGAGCACTGCCACGAAGCGCCGTTTTACACTCTGGGGCCGCTAACTACCGATATTGCGCCGGGCTATGACCACTTCACGTCGGGGATTGGTGCGGCGATGATTGGCTGGTTTGGCTGCGCGATGCTCTGTTACGTAACGCCAAAAGAGCATCTGGGTCTGCCCAATAAAGAAGATGTTAAGCAGGGGCTTATCACCTATAAGATTGCCGCCCACGCCGCTGACCTGGCGAAAGGGCATCCGGGCGCGCAAATTCGCGATAACGCCATGTCGAAAGCCCGCTTCGAATTTCGCTGGGAAGACCAGTTTAATCTGGCCCTCGACCCGTTTACCGCCCGCGCTTATCACGATGAAACCCTGCCGCAAGAGTCAGGTAAAGTCGCCCATTTTTGCTCCATGTGTGGGCCGAAATTCTGCTCGATGAAAATCAGCCAGGAAGTGCGTGATTACGCCGCCACGCAAACTATTGAAATGGGAATGGCGGATAAGTCGGAGAACTTCCGTGCCAGAGGCGGAGAAATCTACCTGCGTAAGGAGGAAGCGTGATGTATCAGCCTGATTTTCCTCCTGTACCTTTTCGTTCAGGACTGTACCCGGTGGTGGACAGCGTACAGTGGATCGAACGTCTGTTGGATGCAGGCGTACGTACTCTCCAGCTACGCATCAAAGATCGGCGCGATGAAGAGGTGGAAGCCGATGTCGTGGCGGCAATTGCGCTGGGCCGCCGCTATAACGCGCGATTGTTTATCAACGATTACTGGCGGCTGGCGATCAAGCATCAGGCGTATGGCGTCCATTTGGGGCAGGAAGATTTGCAAGCCACCGATCTCAATGCCATCCGCGCGGCAGGCCTGCGGCTGGGCGTTTCGACACATGACGATATGGAAATCGACGTCGCGCTGGCAGCACGCCCCTCTTATATCGCGCTGGGACATGTGTTCCCGACGCAAACCAAACAGATGCCTTCTGCACCGCAGGGGCTGGAACAGCTGGCACGGCATGTTGAGCGACTGGCGGATTATCCCACCGTGGCGATTGGCGGTATCAGTCTGGCACGCGCGCCTGCGGTGATAGCAACGGGTGTCGGCAGTATCGCCGTCGTCAGCGCCATTACTCAAGCCGCAGACTGGCGTTTGGCAACGGCACAGTTGCTGGAAATTGCAGGAGTTGGCGATGAATGACCGTGACTTTATGCGTTATAGCCGCCAAATCCTGCTCGACGATATCGCTCTGGACGGGCAGCAAAAACTGCTCGACAGCCAGGTGCTGATTATCGGTCTGGGCGGGCTGGGTACACCTGCTGCGCTGTACCTGGCGGGCGCTGGCGTCGGGACGCTGGTACTGGCAGATGACGACGATGTGCATTTAAGCAATCTGCAACGACAAATCCTCTTTACCACTGAAGATATCGATCGCCCGAAATCGCAGGTCAGCCAACAGCGACTGACACAGTTGAATCCCGACATTCAACTGACAGCATTACAACAACGGTTAACGGGTGAGGCGTTAAAAGATGCGGTTGCACGGGCCGATGTGGTGCTCGACTGTACCGACAATATGGCGACTCGCCAGGAGATTAATGCCGCCTGCGTGGCACTCAACACGCCGCTTATCACCGCCAGCGCGGTCGGATTTGGCGGTCAGTTGATGGTACTGACGCCGCCCTGGGAGCAGGGGTGTTACCGCTGCCTGTGGCCAGATAACCAGGAGCCAGAACGCAACTGCCGCACGGCGGGCGTGGTTGGCCCGGTGGTCGGGGTTATGGGCACTTTGCAGGCACTGGAAGCCATTAAGTTATTAAGCGGTATAGAGACACCTGCGGGAGAACTCCGACTGTTCGACGGTAAATCGAGCCAGTGGCGCAGCCTGGCGTTGCGCCGCGCCAGTGGTTGCCCGGTATGCGGAGGAAGCAATGCAGATCCTGTTTAACGATCAAGCGATGCAGTGCGCCGCCGGGCAAACTGTTCACGAACTACTGGAGCAACTCGACCAACGACAAGCGGGCGCGGCTCTGGCGATTAATCAGCAAATCGTCCCGCGTGAGCAGTGGGCGCAACATATCGTGCAGGATGGCGACCAGCTCCTGCTTTTTCAGGTTATTGCAGGGGTTGAAATGTTACGTATTGCGGACAAAACGTTTGATTCACATCTGTTTACCGGCACAGGGAAATTCGCTTCTTCACAACTGATGGTGGAGGCGATCCGCGCTTCCGGCAGCCAGCTGGTGACACTGGCGATGAAACGTGTCGACTTGCGCCAGCACAACGACGCTATCCTCGAACCGCTTATCGCGGCGGGTGTGACCCTGCTGCCAAATACATCCGGGGCGAAAACAGCGGAAGAAGCCATTTTCGCCGCCCATCTGGCTCGTGAAGCGTTAGGCACAAACTGGTTAAAATTAGAGATTCACCCTGACGCCCGCTGGCTGTTGCCCGATCCCATCGAAACCCTGAAAGCCGCCGAAACGCTGGTACAACAGGGATTTGTCGTGCTGCCTTACTGCGGGGCCGATCCGGTATTGTGTAAACGTCTGGAAGAAGTCGGCTGTGCAGCGGTGATGCCGCTCGGCGCGCCGATTGGCTCGAATCAGGGACTGGAAACCCGCGCCATGCTGGAGATTATTATCCAGCAGGCCACAGTGCCGGTGGTTGTCGATGCTGGCATCGGCGTTCCCAGCCATGCCGCGCAGGCGCTGGAAATGGGGGCCGACGCGGTGTTAGTGAATACGGCGATTGCCGTCGCGGACGATCCCGTCAACATGGCGAAGGCATTTCGTCTGGCGGTAGAAGCAGGCCTACTGGCACGTCAGTCCGGACCGGGCAGCCGCAGTTATTTTGCTCATGCCACCAGCCCGCTGACCGGATTTCTGGAGGCATCGGCATGAAAACCTTCAGCGATCGCTGGCGACAACTGGACTGGGACGACATCCGCCTGCGTATCAACGGCAAAACGGCTGCTGACGTAGAGCGGGCGCTAAATGCCTCGCAACTCACCCGCGACGACATGATGGCGCTGTTATCGCCTGCCGCCAGTGGCTATCTGGAACAACTGGCCCAACGGGCGCAGCGTCTGACCCGTCAGCGATTTGGCAACACAGTTAGTTTCTACGTCCCGCTTTATCTTTCCAATCTTTGCGCTAACGACTGCACGTACTGTGGATTTTCCATGAGTAATCGCATCAAGCGCAAAACGCTGGATGAAGCGGATATTGCCAGGGAAAGTGCCGCTATACGGGAGATGGGCTTTGAACATCTGCTGTTAGTCACTGGTGAACATCAGGCGAAAGTGGGGATGGATTACTTTCGTCGTCATCTCCCTGCCCTTCGTGAACAGTTCTCTTCACTACAGATGGAAGTGCAACCGCTGGCGGAGACGGAATACGCCGAGTTAAAGCAACTTGGTCTGGATGGCGTGATGGTTTATCAGGAGACATATCACGAGGCGACTTATGCCCGCCATCATCTGAAAGGCAAAAAACAGGACTTCTTCTGGCGGCTGGAAACGCCGGATCGGCTGGGGCGTGCGGGGATTGATAAGATAGGCCTCGGCGCGCTAATTGGCCTTTCCGACAACTGGCGCGTTGACAGCTATATGGTTGCCGAACATTTGCTATGGCTGCAACAGCATTACTGGCAAAGCCGTTACTCTGTCTCCTTTCCGCGCCTGCGCCCGTGTACTGGCGGCATTGAGCCTGCGTCGATTATGGATGAACGCCAGTTAGTGCAAACCATCTGCGCCTTCCGACTGCTTGCACCGGAGATTGAACTGTCACTCTCCACGCGGGAATCACCGTGGTTTCGCGATCGCGTTATTCCGCTGGCGATCAATAACGTCAGCGCCTTCTCGAAAACGCAGCCAGGTGGCTATGCCGATAATCACCCCGAGTTGGAGCAGTTCTCACCGCACGACGATCGCAGACCGGAAGCGGTTGCTGCCGCGTTAACCGCTCAGGGTTTGCAGCCGGTATGGAAAGACTGGGACAGCTATCTGGGACGCGCCTCGCTAAGACTATGAGACGGGAATGTAAGAACGTAAATTTTTTCCGAGCCGCTACGGAAGATGAAAAACGCAGGTTGTTGAAAGCGTGTGTGTTTTTTATGGTAGTGCCATCAGCAGGAATGTTGTCCAGGGCGAAAAGCTTCTTCCTCGTTTCGCCCTGCCTCTGGTTCATTGCACAAACGGCCCCTGCCAGTTTAATAAGTATTTTCTTAATGGTTCTTAAGATAAATCATCCCGTCAGAAATCGTGTGCCGTATAATTCACCGCTAACCGCAGGACAGCGACTATGCTGAGAGGATATCGGCAGACGAACAGTATTCACCATCAGGAACGATGTACAGCTCATGGCACTTCACAGCAAAAAGCTCTCTTTTACCCGGCCTATTATGCTCAGCTTCGCGGGGATCCTCTGCAGTTTTGCGGTGATCGCAATTGCGGTGACGCTTTCGCAACGGAAGGATTTTCTTGAGGATTATCATAAGATCAATAGCAACTTCACGCACAACCTGGCGGTGAACTACACCGAGTCGATCCTGCGTGAAAACGACTATATCCTGGGCCGTGCCGCGATGTACTTTTCGCGTAACGACAGGCTAAACGAGACGCTCAACGTCAACCCGACGCAAGGGCTGCAGATGGTGATGCATCTGCAGAACCTGATGCCAACCGTCTCCTCCATCTCGCTGGCGGACACGCAGGGGCATTATCTCCGCGCACCGGAAGTACTCCCCACGGAGAAGAGTAAAACCTTCGATCCCCGGACGCGGCCGTGGTTTGTCGCTCAGGCCGAAGCCAGTATCTTCAGCCACTATACTCGCCCTTACATGGACTACTTCACCGGTCATCCGACGGTCACACTCTATAAGCCATTGATTTCACCGGAAGGCAGACTGAAGGGAACGATCGCGTTTCATCTCGATTTGACGTCAATGGGCTACACCCTGCGTCAGATGGTAGCGCCCGTTCAGGGGGAATTCTTCGTCGTCGAACGCGATGGCGCCGTTGTGCTTCATCCGGATACAGGCGCGCTGTTCAAACAGTACGTTAGCGAAGCGCTGATGGACAAAATGACCAGCGGCGAAGGCCATCTTTACGACAAGAAAAGCAACGCCTGGTATTACTACTACTCGTTTACCAACCCGGACTGGTTTGTCATCTACCGGGTCTCTGGCGAGACGCTCACCGATATCACCCGTCACGAAACAACGATTGTTGGCTGGGGGTTTGCGCTGGCGGCCATCATCATCATTCTCTTCGGCTTATACCTCCGCCACGCCTCCCGTAGCGTGCTGATGCACATTATCAATGCTATCAAAACCGGCGACGTCAGCGAGGCGCCGCGCCTGGAAGCGATGCTGAGCCACACGATTCAGTCCAATAAAGAGCGTGAGATGGCCTATGTGCGCCAGGCCACCCACGATGCGCTGACGGGCTGTAAAAACCGCCGCGCGTTCGACAGCGATATTGCGGAGCTGCTGAATGCACAGCAGCCTTTCGCGATGGCGCTGGTGGACATTGATAACTTCAAGTCGATTAACGACACGCTTGGCCATCTGACCGGTGATATTGTTCTGCGCAACGTGGCCCGCGAAGGGATCCAGATCATGCAGCCACATCACGTCTCGCTTTACCGTTATGGTGGAGAAGAGTTCGCGGTAATTTTCCAGGCTGAGCAGATGACGTCTGCGCTGTCATTACTGGAAGCGTGGCGTACCGCTGTTGAAAATCGCGTCTGGCGGGAAGAAAACCTGCGGGTTACGTTCAGCGGCGGTCTTGGGGAGTGGCATTTTGAACCGCTGGATCAATTTATCGGGAGCGTTGATAATGCCCTCTATAGCGCAAAACAGCAGGGCAAAAACCGCATCAATCGAACGTCCATCAGCTAATCCTCTCTCTTTCACCCTGCCCGTTTCCACGGGCCGGGTACCCGACAATGCAAAATTGTAACCGGTTTCAGAAAATCGCCGGTTTCTTTGTGATGCCTGACACACAATCGCGGTAAAGCGGTTGTTGAAGCGGTCTGCACGGGATAATTATCAATAAACACATGTAGATCGAGGCTGATTATGAAGAACATCGTTTTATGCTGTGCAGCGGGAATGTCAACCAGCATGCTGGTTCAACGTATGAAAGACGCCGCGCAGAAAAAAGGGGTTGAAGTCACCATTAAAGCCGTTCCGGTTGCGGAGTTTAAAGACAACATCGCGACGGCCGACATCGTATTGCTGGGGCCACAGGTTAAATACGAGCAGGCTAAACTCCAGGCGCAGGCCGACCCGTTGGGTAAAAAGGTCGCGGTGATCGACATGATGGATTACGGCATGATGAAAGGTGATGCCGTACTGGAAAAAGCACTCAAACTTCTGGAGTCATAATGGAAGACTTAGAAACCACGATTATGGAACTGCTTGTTAACGCAGGCGCGGCGCGTAGTGCAGCCCTGACGGCGTTGCAGATGGCGCGTAAAGGTGAGTTTGACGAAGCTGAAAAAGCGATGGAAGAGTCGCGTGAATATGTGAAGCATGCGCACACCATACAGACGCAGCTTATCGGTCTTGATGAGGGGAGCGGGAAGCTTCCGGTTAACCTGATCACCGTCCACTCGCAGGATCACCTGATGAATGCGATGGTCATTCAGGACCTGGCGGGCGATATGATTGAGCTTTATCGCCGGATCCCGTTGGTGAATTGAAAACATGCAGATGTAAAAAAACCCGCCGAAGCGGGTTTTTACGTTATTTGCGGATTAACGATTACTCGTTATCAGAACCGCCCAGACCTGCGTTCAGCAGTTCTGCCAGGCTGGCAGATGCGTCTTCTGCAGTCACCTGCGGTGCAGCCGGAGCTTCACCCGCAGCACGGCGACGCATACGATCCTGGTGGTACGCGTAACCGGTACCTGCCGGGATCAGACGACCCACGATAACGTTCTCTTTCAGGCCGCGCAGTTCGTCGCGTTTGCCCGCAACGGCTGCTTCGGTCAGCACGCGAGTGGTCTCCTGGAACGATGCCGCGGAGATGAAGGACTCGGTTGCCAGAGACGCTTTGGTGATACCCAGCAGATCGCGGGAGTAAGTTGCACCCACTTTGCCGTTCGCTTCCAGTTCGCGGTTTGCGATCTTGACGCGAGAGTATTCAACCTGTTCGCCTTCCAGGAAGTCGGAGCTACCCGCGTTAACGATGGTAGCTTTACGCAGCATCTGACGAACGATAACTTCGATGTGTTTATCGTTAATCTTAACGCCCTGCAGACGGTATACGTCCTGTACTTCGTTAACGATGTAACGAGTAACAGCATGAACACCACGCAGACGCAGAATGTCGTGCGGCGCTTCCGGACCGTCGGAAATTACGTCACCACGTTCTACACGTTCACCTTCGAACACGTTGAGCTGACGCCATTTCGGAATCATCTCTTCGTACGGATCGCTACCGTCTACCGGGGTGATAACCAGACGACGTTTACCTTTGGTTTCTTTACCGAAGGAAACGATACCGCTGATTTCAGCCAGGATTGCCGGCTCTTTCGGACGACGTGCTTCGAACAGGTCCGCAACGCGCGGCAGACCACCGGTGATGTCCTTGGTACCGCCGGATTCCTGCGGAATACGCGCCAGGGTGTCACCAGAGCTGATCTGTACGCCATCTTCCAGCTGAACAATCGCTTTACCCGGCAGGAAGTACTGCGCTGGCATATCGGTACCTGGGATCAGAACGTCGTTACCCTGAGCATCAACGATTTTCAGTGCCGGACGCAGATCTTTACCACCTGCGGTACGTTCTGCGGAATCCAGAACCACCAGCGAAGACAGACCGGTCAGTTCGTCGGTCTGACGCGTAATGGTCTGGCCGTCGATCATGTCAGTAAAGCGTACAAAACCGCTTACTTCGGTGATAACCGGCATGGTGTGCGGGTCCCAGTTTGCAACGGTTTCGCCGCCAGCAACCTGTTCGCCATCGCCTTTCGCCAGTACCGCACCGTAAGGTACTTTGTAGCTTTCTTTAGTACGACCGAATTCGTCGATCAGTTTCAGTTCAGTATTACGGGAAGTGATAACCAGTTTACCGCTGGAGTTCACAACCGACTTCACGTTGCTGAGCTTGATGCTACCTTTGTTTTTCACTTGGATGCTGGATTCAGCAGCCGCACGAGATGCCGCACCACCGATGTGGAACGTACGCATGGTCAGCTGTGTACCCGGTTCACCGATGGACTGTGCCGCGATAACACCGATTGCTTCACCCTTGTTGATGATGTGGCCACGCGCCAGGTCACGACCGTAGCAGTGCGCACATACACCAAAGTCGGTGTCACAAGATACAACAGAACGTACTTTAACCGCGTCGACAGAGTTCTCTTCCAGCAGGTCACACCACTGTTCGTGCAGCAGCGTGTTGCGCGGAACGAGGATATCAGCAGTACCCGGCTTCAGAACGTCTTCAGCAGTTACACGACCCAGTACGCGATCGCGCAGCGGCTCTTTAACGTCACCACCCTCGATAACCGGAGTCATCATGATACCTTCATGGGTACCACAATCGTCTTCGGTAACCACCAGGTCCTGCGCCACGTCAACCAGACGACGAGTCAGGTAACCGGAGTTCGCAGTTTTCAGTGCGGTATCCGCCAGACCTTTACGAGCACCGTGGGTGGAGATGAAGTACTGGAGTACGTTCAGACCTTCACGGAAGTTCGCGGTGATTGGCGTTTCGATGATGGAGCCATCCGGCTTCGCCATCAGACCACGCATACCAGCAAGCTGACGAATCTGTGCCGCAGAACCACGCGCACCGGAGTCGGCCATCATGTAGATGCTGTTGAAGGAAACCTGCTTCTCTTCCTGACCGTCACGGTTAATCACGGTTTCAGTTTGCAGGTTATCCATCATCGCTTTGGATACACGATCGTTCGCCGCAGCCCAGATATCGATAACTTTGTTGTAGCGTTCGCCCGCAGTTACCAGACCAGACTGGAACTGCTCCTGAATTTCAGCAACTTCTGCTTCTGCCTCGGAGATGATTTCGTGTTTCTTCTCCGGGATGACCATGTCATCGATACCAACAGATGCACCAGAACGCGCTGCATAGGCGAAGCCGGTGTACATGATCTGGTCCGCAAAAATAACGGTCGGTTTCAGACCGAGAATGCGGTAGCAGGTGTTCAGCATTTTGGAGATTGCTTTTTTACCCAGCGCCTGGTTGACGATGGAGTAAGGCAGACCTTTCGGTACAATCATCCACAGAATGGCACGGCCAACAGTCGTGTCTTTCAGGCTGGTTTTCGCTACTAATTCACCGTTAGCATCTTTTTCATACTCGGTGATACGCACTTTAACGCGCGCATGCAGAGAAGCCAGACCAGAGCGATACAGACGTTCTGCTTCTTTCGGGCCAGTCAGCACCATGCCTTCGCCTTTGGCGTTAACACAGTCACGGGTCATGTAGTACAGACCCAGTACAACGTCCTGAGACGGAACGATGATTGGTTCGCCGTTCGCCGGGGACAGGATGTTGTTGGTAGACATCATCAGCGCACGCGCTTCCAGCTGGGCTTCCAGCGTCAGCGGTACGTGAACAGCCATCTGGTCACCATCGAAGTCGGCGTTATATGCCGCACAAACCAGCGGGTGCAGCTGGATAGCTTTACCTTCGATCAGTACCGGTTCAAATGCCTGGATACCCAGACGGTGCAGAGTCGGTGCACGGTTCAGCAGTACCGGGTGTTCGCGGATAACTTCGTCCAGGATATCCCAAACGACAGCTTCTTCGCGCTCAACCATTTTCTTCGCAGCTTTAATGGTGGTAGCAAGACCACGCAGTTCCAGCTTGCCGTAGATGAACGGTTTGAACAGCTCCAGTGCCATTTTCTTCGGAAGACCGCACTGATGCAGACGCAGGTATGGACCTACGGTGATTACAGAACGACCGGAGTAGTCAACACGCTTACCGAGCAGGTTCTGACGGAAACGACCCTGTTTACCTTTGATCATGTCGGCCAAAGATTTCAGAGGACGCTTGTTAGAACCGGTGATCGCACGACCGCGACGACCGTTATCCAGCAGGGCGTCTACCGCTTCCTGCAGCATACGTTTTTCGTTACGTACGATGATGTCCGGCGCAGCCAGATCCAGCAGACGTTTCAGACGGTTGTTACGGTTAATGACGCGACGATACAGATCGTTCAGGTCAGAAGTCGCGAAACGACCACCATCCAGCGGAACCAGCGGACGCAGATCTGGCGGCAGTACCGGCAGAACGGTCAGGATCATCCACTCTGGTTTGTTACCAGACTGAACGAACGCTTCCAGCAGTTTGATACGCTTGGTCAGCTTTTTACGCTTGGTTTCGGAGTTGGTTTCGTTCAGCTCTTCACGCAGCTGTTCGCACTCTTGCTCCAGATCCATGCTCTTCAGCAGAGCCTGGATTGCTTCCGCCCCCATCTTCGCGTCGAATTCGTCACCGAACTCTT
Organism: Enterobacter hormaechei; assembly: GCA_041890495.1. Taxonomy (GTDB): domain Bacteria; phylum Pseudomonadota; class Gammaproteobacteria; order Enterobacterales; family Enterobacteriaceae; genus Escherichia; species Escherichia boydii. Next base: position 4,084,196 of record CP169086.1, on the reverse strand, counting down.
CCAGCGCGTCCAGATACTGCTCTTCAGTCAGGATCTGCTGACGTTCCAGGTTGGTCATACCGCCTTCGATAACCACATAGGATTCAAAGTACAGTACGCGTTCGATATCGCGCAGCGGCATATCGAGCAGCAGACCGATACGGGACGGCAGCGATTTCAGGAACCAGATGTGCGCAGTCGGGGAAGCCAGTTCGATGTGGCCCATACGCTCACGGCGTACTTTAGTCTGGGTCACTTCAACGCCGCACTTCTCACAGATGACGCCACGGTGTTTCAGGCGCTTGTACTTACCGCACAGGCACTCGTAATCTTTTACCGGCCCAAAGATACGGGCGCAGAAAAGGCCGTCACGTTCTGGTTTGAACGTACGGTAGTTGATGGTTTCCGGCTTTTTAACTTCACCGAAAGACCATGAACGGATCATGTCTGGCGAAGCCAGAGCAATTTTGATCGCATCAAACTCTTCGGTTTTAGTCTGCGCTTTCAGAAACTTTAATAAATCTTTCACGGATTTGCTCCCGTCGGAGTTAGCACAATCCGCTGCCGGGTTTTAACCCGACAGCAGTGACCTGTTTGAGCGAGAATTACTCGTCTTCCAGTTCGATGTTGATACCCAGCGAACGAATCTCTTTCAACAATACGTTGAAGGATTCTGGCATGCCCGGCTCCATCTGATGGTTGCCGTCCACGATGTTTTTATACATCTTGGTACGACCGTTCACGTCATCAGACTTAACGGTGAGCATTTCCTGCAGGGTGTATGCTGCGCCGTATGCTTCCAGCGCCCACACTTCCATCTCCCCGAAACGCTGACCACCGAACTGTGCCTTACCACCCAGCGGCTGCTGAGTAACCAGGCTGTAAGAACCGGTGGAACGCGCGTGCATCTTGTCGTCGACCAGGTGGTTCAGTTTCAGCATGTACATGTAACCAACGGTTACCGGACGCTCGAACTGTTCACCAGTGCGACCATCGTACAGGCGGATCTGACCGGAAGTCGGCAGGTCGCCAAGTTTCAGCAGCTCTTTAATTTCTGCTTCTTTCGCACCGTCGAACACCGGCGTTGCGATTGGCATACCTTTGCGCAGGTTTTCAGCCAGACGCATAACTTCTTCATCGCTGAAGGTACTCAGGTCAACTTTCTGACGAACGTCAGCGCCCAGATCGTACGCACGCTGGATGAATTCGCGCAGTTTCGCGACTTCTTGCTGCTGTTTCAGCATGGCGTTGATCTTGTCGCCGATACCTTTCGCAGCCATACCCAGGTGGGTTTCGAGGATCTGACCGATGTTCATACGAGACGGTACGCCCAGCGGGTTCAGTACGATGTCTACCGGCGTACCGTTTTCATCGTAAGGCATATCTTCGATCGGGTTGATCTTAGAAATTACACCCTTGTTACCGTGACGACCTGCCATCTTGTCACCAGGCTGGATACGGCGTTTAACCGCCAGATATACCTTAACAATCTTCAGCACGCCCGGTGCCAGATCGTCGCCCTGGGTGATTTTGCGGCGTTTCGCTTCGAGTTTCTTCTCGAACTCGTGTTTCAGTTCGTCATACTGCTCAGCCAGCTGTTCCAGCTGATTTTGTTTCTCTTCGTCTGTCAGGCCCAGCTCCAGCCAGCGATCGCGCGGCAGTTTGTCGAGCTTCTCAGCTTCAACGCCACCGGCTACCAGCACAGCACGGATACGGCTGAACAGACCCGCTTCGAGGATCTGCAGTTCTTCAGACAGGTCTTTCTTCGCCTGTTTGAGCTGCATTTCTTCGATTTCCAGCGCACGTTTGTCTTTTTCTACGCCATCGCGAGTAAAGACCTGAACGTCGATAACCGTACCGGATACACCGTTTGGTACGCGCAGAGAAGAGTCTTTAACGTCAGAGGCTTTCTCACCGAAGATCGCACGCAGCAGTTTTTCTTCTGGGGTCAGCTGAGTTTCACCTTTCGGCGTTACCTTACCAACCAGAATGTCGCCACCGGTCACTTCCGCACCAATGTAAACGATACCGGATTCATCCAGTTTGGAGAGCGCAGCTTCACCCACGTTCGGGATGTCAGCGGTGATCTCTTCCGGACCCAGCTTGGTGTCACGGGACACACACGCCAGTTCCTGAATGTGGATGGTGGTGAAACGGTCTTCCTGAACAACACGCTCGGATACGAGGATGGAGTCTTCGAAGTTGTAACCATTCCACGGCATGAACGCTACGCGCATGTTCTGACCAAGCGCCAGTTCACCGAGGTCGGTGGACGGACCGTCTGCCAGCACGTCGCCACGTTCAACCGGTTCACCCAGAGACACACACGGCATCTGGTTGATACAGGTGTTCTGGTTAGAACGGGTGTATTTGGTCAGGTTGTAGATGTCGATACCTGCTTCACCCGGATACATCTCGTCTTCGTTAACTTTGATAACGATACGGGAAGCATCCACGTACTGAACGACACCACCACGTTTAGCTACCGCAGTTACACCGGAGTCAACGGCAACAGCACGTTCCATACCAGTACCAACCAGCGGCTTATCAGCGCGCAGAGTCGGAACGGCCTGACGTTGCATGTTCGCACCCATCAATGCACGGTTGGCGTCATCGTGTTCCAGGAACGGGATCAGGGACGCACCGACGGATACCACCTGCTGGGTGGATACGTCCATGTAGTCAACCTGGTCGCGGCTGAACAAGCTGGATTCGCCTTTGCTACGGCAAGTTACCAGGTCTTCTACGAAGTGGCCTTCTTCATCCAAGTTGGAGTTCGCCTGGGCGATAACGTAGTTGCCTTCTTCGATAGCAGACAGGTAGTGAATTTCGTCAGTTACAACACCGTCGGTCACTTTACGATACGGAGTCTCAAGGAAGCCGTATTCGTTAGTCTGTGCGTACACGGACAGAGAGTTGATCAGACCGATGTTCGGACCTTCAGGGGTTTCGATTGGACATACGCGACCGTAGTGAGTCGGGTGTACGTCTCGAACTTCGAAGCCTGCACGTTCACGGGTCAGACCGCCTGGGCCGAGTGCGGAGATACGACGTTTGTGCGTAATCTCAGACAGCGGGTTGTTCTGGTCCATAAACTGAGACAGCTGGCTGGAACCGAAGAACTCTTTCACTGCTGCGGAAATCGGCTTGGCGTTGATCATATCCTGTGGCATCAGGGTATCCAGATCGCCCAGAGACAGACGCTCTTTCACCGCACGCTCTACACGTACCAGGCCAACGCGGAACTGGTTTTCCGCCATTTCGCCAACGGAACGGATACGACGGTTGCCGAGGTGGTCGATATCATCGACTTCGCCTTTACCGTTACGGATATCGATGAGCTTTTTCATAACATCAATGATGTCGTCTTTGCTCAGGATACCGGAACCTTCGATTTCTTCGCGCAGCAGAGAACGGTTGAACTTCATACGACCAACCGCAGACAAGTCATAACGGTCTTCGGAGAAGAACAGGTTCTCGAACAGGCTTTCAGCTGCTTCACGAGTCGGCGGCTCGCCAGGGCGCATCATGCGGTAGATTTCTACCAGTGCGCTCAGACGGTCGTTAGTTGGGTCGACACGTAAGGTTTCAGAGATATATGGGCCGTGATCCAGATCGTTGGTGAACAGCGTTTCGATACGCTTGTGACCAGACTGGCTCAGCTTAGCCAGCAGATCCAGGCTCAGCTCCATGTTCGCTGCGCAGATCAGCTCGCCGGTAGACTCATCAATATAGTCTTTAGCAACCACTTTACCTGCGATGTACTCAACCGGGACTTCGATCAGTTTGACGTCGTCTTTTTCCAGCTGGCGAATGTGGCGCGCAGTGATACGGCGGCCTTTTTCTACGTACACTTTACCGTTAGCTTCGATGTCAAAAGATGCGGTTTCACCACGCAGGCGTTCCGGCACCAGTTCCATCTGCAGCTTGTTATCACGGATTTCAAAGATAACTTTTTCAAAGAACAGGTCGAGGATCTGCTCTGTGGTGTAGTTCAGGGCGCGCAGAATGATGGTCGCAGGCAGTTTACGGCGACGGTCGATACGTACGAACAGGTTGTCCTTCGGATCGAATTCGAAGTCCAGCCAGGAACCACGGTAAGGGATGATACGCGCGTTATACAGCACTTTACCCGAAGAGTGGGTTTTACCTTTGTCGGAGTCAAAGAAGACGCCCGGACTACGGTGCAGCTGGGAAACGATAACACGCTCAGTACCGTTGATAACAAAGGTACCGTTGTCTGTCATGAGCGGAATTTCGCCCATGTAGACTTCTTGTTCTTTAATGTCTTTTACGGTGCCTTCCGGCGCTTCGCGCTCATAGATCACCAGACGCAGTTTAACGCGCAGCGGTGCGGAATAGGTCACGCCACGGATTTGACATTCCTGGACGTCAAACACCGGTTCGCCAAGGCGGTAGCTGACGTATTGCAGCTCGGAATTACCGCTGTAGCTCTGAATCGGGAATACGGAACGGAAAGCAGCTTCCAGACCATACTGCCCTTCAGGATCTTGCTCGATAAATTTCTGAAACGAGTCAAGCTGGATAGAAAGGAGATAAGGTACATCCAGAACTTGTGGACGTTTACCAAAATCCTTACGAATACGTTTTTTCTCGGTATAGGAGTAAACCATAGGGTTCCTCAGCTCGCTGACAAGTCGACCCATCTGTCCATTGAGCGGACAGTTTGTGCAACACTATTTTGTTGACCGGAAAATGGAACACTTTCCGCAATGCCTGTTGCTATCACGCTTAAACCATTTCATTGCGATTTACACAGAACGGACGTCCTGTCGCAGTATATTAAGTCGTCGATAGAAACAAGCATTGAAAGGCACAGCAGTAGTCAAACAGTGTGAAACGCTACTGGCGCCTTACAGCGCAAAAAGGCTGGTGACTAAAAAGTCACCAGCCATCAGCCTGATTTCTCAGGCTGCAACCGGAAGGGTTGGCTTATTTAACTTCAACTTCAGCGCCAGCTTCTTCCAGAGCTTTTTTCAGTGCTTCTGCGTCGTCTTTGCTCACGCCTTCTTTCAGAGCAGCCGGTGCAGATTCTACCAGGTCTTTAGCTTCTTTCAGACCCAGGCCAGTTGCGCCACGTACTGCTTTGATAACAGCAACTTTGTTAGCGCCAGCAGCTTTCAGAATTACGTCGAATTCAGTTTTTTCTTCAGCAGCTTCAACCGGGCCAGCAGCTACAGCTACAGCAGCAGCAGCGGAAACACCGAATTTTTCTTCCATTGCAGAGATCAGTTCTACAACGTCCATTACAGACATAGCTGCAACTGCTTCAATGATTTGATCTTTAGTGATAGACATTTAAATTGTTCCTGAATATCAGAATAAGTTTATACGTAAGCGAATGCGTTAAAAAGATAACTGCGATTAAGCAGCTTCTTTCGCATCGCGTACAGCAGCCAGAGTACGAACCAGTTTGCCAGCCGAAGCTTCTTTCATGGTTGCCATCAGGCGTGCAATTGCTTCTTCGTAGGTCGGCAGAGTTGCCAGGCGGTCGATCTGAGACGCCGGGATCAGCTCACCTTCAAAGGCAGCGGCTTTGACCTCAAATTTTGCATTCGCTTTCGCGAACTCTTTGAACAGACGAGCAGCAGCGCCCGGGTGTTCCATAGAGTATGCAATCAGGGTCGGACCAACAAACGCGTCTTTCAGGCACTCGAACGGAGTACCTTCAACAGCACGGCGCAGCAGGGTGTTACGAACAACACGCATGTATACGCCAGCTTCGCGACCTGCTTTACGCAGTTCAGTCATTTTATCTACAGTTACGCCACGGGAATCCGCAACTACTGCAGACAGCGCGCCTTTGGCTACTTCGCTGACTTCAGCAACAATCGCTTGTTTGTCTTGAAGATTTAAAGCCATTAGCTTTGCTCCTGGATGTTTGCCAGAGAAAATCTCTGGAACTCACTTCACTCCTCCAAACGGAGAGAGCGTCTTAATTACGGTGAGCAGAAACAAGCCAGAATATAAAAGAATAATCTTAGCGTTCTGTCACCGTCTACGCAGGGGATTAAGTTTCTTGCGAAACTCCTGCGGTCTTCGACGGAGGCCTGGATAGGCCAGGCTCCAACGAACAAATCTTTTCTATCCGTCGCTATTCAGCTTGTGACGGCGTTGGCTTCCTTCGTTCGCACCAGTCACATAGTTAGCTATGCTCCTGGCGACTCACTCAGTTGCCGCCTTGCCACAACCCGAATATCTCGGATATACGTCTGCATTAAGCATTATACGTGGGGGTAAGATTGTAGACAAAATCACCGCCCACGTAAAGGCATTAGTTTACAGAAGCGCTCAGGCCAGCCTGGTCAACTGCAACACCTGCCCCCATGGTGGTGGAGATGCTAACTTTCTTGATGTACACGCCTTTCGCCTGAGTCGGTTTTGCTTTTTTCAGCGCAACCAGCAGAGCTTCCAGGTTTTCTTTCAGTTTGTCAGCGTCAAAGTCCACTTTACCGATGGTGGTGTGGATGATGCCGTTTTTGTCGTTACGGTAACGAACCTGGCCAGCTTTAGCGTTTTTAACCGCTTCAGCAACGTTCGGCGTTACAGTACCCACTTTCGGGTTTGGCATCAGGCCGCGCGGACCCAGAACCTGGCCCAGCTGGCCAACAACGCGCATTGCATCCGGAGAAGCAATAACAACGTCAAAGTTCATTTCGCCTTTCTTGATCTGGTCAGCCAGATCTTCCATACCTACCAGTTCAGCACCTGCAGCTTTAGCAGCTTCAGCGTTTGCACCCTGGGTAAATACGGCTACGCGAACGGAACGGCCAGTACCGTGCGGCAGTACAGTTGCACCACGTACGTTCTGGTCAGATTTACGAGCGTCGATGCCGAGGTTAACAGCTACGTCCACGCTTTCTACGAATTTAGCAGTCGCCAGTTCTTTCAGCAGAGCGATAGCTTCGTTGATGTCGTACTGTTTGGTTGCATCAACTTTCTCGCGGATAACACGCATGCGCTTGGTCAGTTTAGCCATTTCTTAGTCCTCCACTACCAGGCCCATGGAACGTGCAGTACCTTCGATGGAGCGAGTCATCGCTTCAATGTCGGCACCAGTCATGTCGGCAGCTTTGGTCTGCGCGATTTCCTGCAGCTGAGCGCGGGAAATTTTACCCACTTTGTCTTTGTTCGGCTTACCGGAACCAGACTTGATACCAGCCGCTTTTTTCAGCAGAACTGCTGCCGGCGGAGTCTTGGTAACGAAAGTGAAAGAACGGTCAGCGTAAACGGTGATTACTACCGGAATCGGCAGACCTTTTTCGATGGAATCAGTTTTTGCGTTGAACGCTTTGCAGAATTCCATGATGTTTACGCCCTGCTGACCCAGAGCCGGACCTACTGGCGGACTCGGGTTAGCCATACCAGCTGCAACCTGCAGCTTGACATAGGCTTGTACTTTCTTAGCCATTATAAATTCCTCAAGTTGGGTAATAACGCCTCTGAGAGGCTCCCCGTGATATAAAAAATCGTTTTACGGGCAAGGCCCATAAAAACAAAAGGCGCGAAATTGTATTCCAATCTCGCGCCTTGTGCAACGATTAAATCGCCGCTTTTTTGATCGCTGGGTTAGGCTTTTTCAACCTGGCTGAAGTCCAGCTCTACCGGGGTCGCACGACCGAAGATAGAAACAGACACTTTCAGACGAGATTTCTCGTAATCCACTTCTTCAACAACACCGTTGAAGTCAGCGAACGGACCATCATTAACACGGACCATTTCACCCGGTTCAAACAGCGTTTTCGGACGCGGCTTATCACCAACCTGCTGCAGGCGGTTCATAATCGCATCGACTTCTTTATCGCTGATTGGCGCAGGACGATCGGAAGTACCGCCGATGAAGCCCATCACACGCGGTACGCTGCGCACCAGGTGCCAGCTCGCGTCGTTCATCACCATCTGAACGAGGACGTAGCCAGGGAAGAATTTACGTTCGCTTTTGCGACGCTGACCGCCACGGATTTCAACCACTTCTTCGGTTGGTACCATGACTTCACCAAACAAATCTTCCATGTTGTGTAATTTGATATGCTCACGCAGCGACGTTGCTACGCGGCCTTCAAAACCGGAAAACGCCTGAACGACGTACCAGCGCTTTTTAGGAGCTTCAGACATCTCAGAACCTCAGGCCAGTGATAAAGGATACCAGGCGAACCAGAATACCATCCAGTCCCCACAGGATCAGTGACATTACTGCGGTAACCGCAGCCACAATCAGCGTGGTGTGCAATGTTTCCTGGCGAGTCGGCCAAATGACCTTACGGACTTCGGTACGCGCTTCACGGGCAAAAGCAACGGTAGCTTTACCTTTTGTCGTTAACAGCGCGACACCACCCGCTGCAGCAATCAGAATTACTACGGCCAGCGCACGCAGCGGCAGCATAATGTCGCGATAAAGATAGTTGCCGACAATCGCCACCAGGAGCAATGCCACCACAACGACCCACTTCATCGCTTCCAGGCCGCGCCCGCTTCCTTGAGCTTCGGTATTCGCACTCATAAACCAACCTGTCAGAAGTTTTCTACAAACATTTTCACCCCGCGATCGCGAGGCAAACCAAATCGAAACGCGTATTAGCTTTTCGGATTATACGCCCTCAACAGAGCCTGTCTCAGCAATGATTATGACAAAGAAAATCACTGATGAGCCAGGTTCTGGTACGAAAGCGTGCAAAAAGGGCATCAAATGATGCCCTTTTAGTGCGCATTGCGTCAAATGTTATCGGCAATTAGCTCAGAACTTTTGCTACAACGCCCGCGCCAACGGTACGGCCGCCTTCACGGATTGCGAAACGCAGACCGTCGTCCATCGCGATCGGGTGGATCAGGGTAACAACCATTTTGATGTTGTCGCCCGGCATTACCATCTCTACGCCTTCCGGCAGTTCGATGGTACCAGTCACGTCAGTAGTACGGAAGTAGAACTGCGGACGGTAGCCTTTGAAGAAAGGAGTATGACGGCCGCCTTCATCTTTGGACAGAATGTACACTTCAGATTCGAACTTGGTGTGCGGCTTGATGGTGCCCGGCTTAGCCAGTACCTGACCACGTTCGATTTCTTCACGTTTGATACCACGCAGCAGAACACCTACGTTCTCACCAGCACGGCCTTCGTCCAGCAGTTTGCGGAACATTTCAACGCCAGTACAGGTAGACTTCTGAGTCTCTTTGATACCAACGATTTCAACTTCTTCACCAACTTTGATGATACCGCGTTCTACACGACCGGTAACAACGGTACCACGACCGGAGATGGAGAATACGTCTTCGATCGGCAGCAGGAACGGCTTGTCAATCGCACGCTCTGGTTCCGGAATGTAAGAATCCAGGAAGCCAGCCAGTTCCAGGATTTTCGCTTCCCACTCTGCGTCGCCTTCCAGCGCTTTCAGAGCAGAACCACGAACGATCGGAGTGTCGTCGCCCGGGAAGTCGTACTGAGACAGAAGTTCACGAACTTCCATTTCAACCAGTTCCAGCAGCTCTTCGTCATCAACCATGTCGCATTTGTTCAGGAACACGATGATGTACGGAACGCCTACCTGACGACCCAGCAGGATGTGCTCACGAGTCTGCGGCATCGGGCCGTCAGTCGCAGCAACTACCAGGATCGCGCCGTCCATCTGAGCAGCACCGGTGATCATGTTTTTAACATAGTCGGCGTGCCCCGGGCAGTCTACGTGTGCGTAGTGACGGGTCGGGGTGTCGTATTCAACGTGAGAAGTGTTGATGGTGATACCACGAGCTTTTTCTTCCGGCGCGTTATCGATCTGGTCGAATGCGCGAGCAGCACCGCCGTAGGTTTTAGCCAGTACGGTAGTGATTGCAGCGGTCAGCGTTGTTTTACCATGGTCAACGTGGCCGATAGTACCGACGTTAACGTGCGGTTTTGTACGTTCAAACTTTTCTTTAGACATCGATTGTCCCTCTAAGACACGGATAAATCGGTGATATCACCACATCAACCAGGCAACATGCCCGACTTGTTGAATGCAATAAACAGAAGGAAAAAACAGGGAGGAGAAAAGAAGTGGTGCTGATAGGCAGATTCGAACTGCCGACCTCACCCTTACCAAGGGTGCGCTCTACCAACTGAGCTATATCAGCACATCTTGGAGCGGGCAGCGGGAATCGAACCCGCATCATCAGCTTGGAAGGCTGAGGTAATAGCCATTATACGATGCCCGCATCCTGGAACTCGGCTACCTGATTTTCATTCTGCACTGAATATCGAGAGAAGCTCTCTTTATTCGAGCCGGTAAGCGAACTTATCGTCTCGGGCTACGCCATCGCGTGGCCGAAATTGGTGGTGGGGGAAGGATTCGAACCTTCGAAGTCTGTGACGGCAGATTTACAGTCTGCTCCCTTTGGCCGCTCGGGAACCCCACCGGACTTGATGGTGCCGACTACCGGAATCGAACTGGTGACCTACTGATTACAAGTCAGTTGCTCTACCTACTGAGCTAAGTCGGCATCAAGTAGCGCGCATTCTATGGAGACATGCGAGTTCATGCAACTAAAAAATTGCATAATTTGTTTTATTGGTCACATTTTATGCGACACGATGAAGAAACAGCCGAATGGAGGGCAGATTAGCACACTTTTTCAACATCATTGTGCTCAACAATGCGCTCCTGCTAAACCATAATTCTTTTTATCAGATGGAATATCTGTCACATTGCTTTTCAACGATAGCTTCCTGGGAGAGATTTTTTCTTATTATTCCTCCCCATCTGGTGTTACCCTCCTGCCCATTGTCCAAAATTAACTGTGTGATGAGCCATGATCCGGCAGTGTGATGCTGGCTCACTGAAGCATGCTTATGAGCAAAAAAGAGCAAACGTTAATGACGCCTTATCTTCACTTTAACCGCAGCCAGTGGGCTGCCCTGCGTGATTCCGTCCCTATGACGCTGACGGAAGGTGAAATCGCACGGTTAAAAGGGATAAACGAAGATCTGTCCCTGGAAGAGGTGGCAGAAATTTATCTCCCCCTCTCTCGCTTGCTTAACTTCTATATCAGCTCGAACTTGCGCCGTCAGGCCGTGCTGGAGCAGTTTCTCGGGACGAACGGTCAACGCATTCCTTATATCATTAGTATCGCAGGCAGCGTGGCCGTGGGTAAAAGTACCACCGCGCGTGTCCTGCAGGCTCTGTTGAGCCGCTGGCCGGAACACCGCAGCGTGGAGCTAATCACCACCGACGGCTTCCTGCACCCGAATGAGGTGTTAAAAGAGCGCGGCCTGATGAAGAAGAAAGGCTTCCCGCTCTCTTATGATATGCACCGTCTGGTGAAATTTGTCTCTGACCTGAAATCCGGCGTGCCTCACGTGACTGCGCCAGTCTATTCGCATCTGATCTACGATCGCATTCCGGGTGGGGATAAAACGGTGGTCCAGCCGGACATCCTGATTCTGGAAGGTCTGAACGTGCTGCAAAGCGGGATGGACTATCCTCACGACCCGCATCACGTATTCGTCTCGGATTTCGTTGATTTCTCAATCTATGTCGATGCCCCGGAAGACCTGCTGCAGAACTGGTACATCAACCGTTTCCTGAAGTTCCGCGAAGGGGCGTTCACTGACCCGGATTCCTATTTCCACCACTATGCTCAGCTTTCTGAAGAAGAAGCGATCGGCGTGGCCACGGGACTGTGGAACGAGATCAACTACGTGAACCTCAAAGAGAACATCCTGCCGACGCGCGAACGCGCCAGCCTGATCCTCACCAAGAGTGAGAAGCACGCCGTCGACCAGATTCGTCTGCGGAAATAATCAAGCAGACATAAAAAAACCGGCTTAGCGCCGGTTTTTTTTATTATGCATGTGGCTTCTCGCCATTTTCATCCTGATCAACAGCAAAACAAGCTACCAGTTGACCGCCGTAGTCTTTTAGCTGCGGCTGCAACTGGGTGCAGGGGCCGAAGCGCCGACGACAGCGGGCGTTGAAGGCGCAACCCGGCGGTGGATTCAGTGGGCTTGGTAGTTCACCGCTGAGCTTGATGCGCTCGCGGCGATCGTCCGGGTTCAGGCGCGGCGTCGCGGAAAGTAGCGCCTGAGTGTACGGATGGCGCGGGTTATTGAAGATTTGGTCTTTCGTTCCCTTCTCCACGCAGCGGCCCAGGTACATCACCATCACTTCATCAGCAATGTGCTCCACCACCGACAGGTCGTGGGAGATAAAGACATAAGACAGCCCCAACTCCTGCTGCAAATCCATCATCAGATTCAGCACCTGCGCGCGCACTGAAACATCCAGCGCGGAAACCGGTTCATCGGCAATCACCACATCCGGGTCGAGCATCAGACCACGGGCGATGGCGATACGCTGACGCTGACCGCCGGAGAACATATGCGGATAGCGGTCATAGTGCTCGGTTTTCAGGCCGACTTTCGCCATCATCGACAGGGCTTTTTCCCGACGCTGTTCTTTGCTTAAGCTGGTGTTGATCAGCAGCGGCTCTTCAAGAATTTGCCCGACTTTTTTACGCGGATTCAGCGAACCGTAAGGGTTCTGGAAGACGATCTGGATTTTCTGCCGACGCAGCTTCTGCGCCTGCGGATCGTGCTTAAGCAGATCCTGCCCCTGGTAATACAGCTCGCCACCGGTGGGCATTTCAATCATCGTCAGCAACCGACCGAGGGTCGATTTACCGCAGCCAGATTCGCCCACTACTGCCAGCGTTTTGCCACGTTCAAGGTTAAACGAAACGCCATCCAGCGCTTTAACCAGACGTTCCGGCGCGAACATGCCTTTCTTCACCGGATAATGTTTTTTCAGGTCGATAGCCTGCAACAGCGGTTGTTGCAGGGTGGCCTCTTGCGTACTCATAGTGTCGGCCTCCCGGCATCATCAAGTGGGTAATGGCATTTGGACTGACGCCCGTCAGCGAGCATATTCAGCGCCGGTTCTTCAGCGCGACATCTGTCAGTGGCATAGGGGCAGCGCGGGTTAAGCAGGCAGCCGTTCGGGCGGTCGTACTTGCCGGGAACGACACCTGGCAACGACGCCAGACGTTCTTTGTCCTGAGCAAATTCTGGCAGCGCACGCAGCAATGCCTGAGTATACGGGTGACGCGGCGCATGGAAGATGGCGTGCGCATCACCGGTTTCCACCACCTGGCCTGCATACATCACGATGATTTTATGTGCCGCTTCCGCCACCAGCGCCAGGTCATGGGTAATTAACACCAGCGCCATGTTCTCTTTCTGCTGTAGCTCCAGCAGTAGTTCGATGATTTGCGCCTGAATGGTCACGTCCAGCGCGGTGGTCGGTTCATCGGCAATCAGCAGTTTTGGCCGACAGGCAATCGCCATGGCGATCATCACGCGCTGGCTCATGCCGCCGGAAAGCTGATGCGGGTAAACATCCAGACGCGATGCCGGATCGGGAATACCGACCTGATTCAGCAGGTCAATCGCTCGCTGACGGCGGGTACTTTTGTTGCCGCCCTGATGCACCTTAATCGCTTCCATAATCTGGAAACCCACGGTGTAGCACGGGTTAAGGCTGGTCATCGGGTCCTGGAAGATCATCGCCACTTCGGCACCCACCAGGTTGCGGCGCTCTTTTTCTGAGATACGCTGCAAATCCTGGCCGTTAAACTCCAGTTTTTCTGCCATTACGCGGCCCGGATAATCAATCAGCCCCATAATCGCCAGTGAACTGACCGACTTACCGGAGCCGGACTCACCCACAATCCCGACCACTTCGCCCTGTTTTACGCTGTAGCTGATGCGGTCTACGGCGCGGAACGGCGCGCTTTCGTCGCCGAAATGCACCGATAATTTATCTACATTTAATAACGCCATCTCGAACCTCTTACTGCTTCAGTTTGGGATCGAGCGCGTCACGCAGACCGTCACCCATCAGGTTAAATGCCAGCACCGTCAGCAGGATCGCCAGACCCGGGAAGGTCACGACCCACCAGGCGCTTTGCGCGAACTGCAACACGTCGGAGAGCATGGTGCCCCACTCAGGCGTTGGCGGCTGTGCCCCCATGCCGAGGAAACCAAGAGCAGCCATATCGAGAATGGCGTTAGAGAAACCGAGCGACGCCTGAACAATCAGCGGCGCAAGGCAGTTCGGGAAGATGTTAATAAACATCTGACGCATCGCCCCGGCACCCGCCACGCGAGACGCGGTGACGTAATCGCGGTTAACTTCCACCAGCACGGCGGCGCGGGTTAAGCGCACATAGTGCGGCAAGGCAACGAAGGTCAGTGCCAGCGCGGCGTTACCAATCGACGGGCCGAAAATTGCCACCAGCACCAGCGCCAGCAGCAGACTTGGCAGCGCCAGCATGATATCGACCACGCGCATAATGATGTTATCGACCAGGCCGCCAAAGTAACCGGCGATCAGGCCGAGAATAACGCCCATAATCAGCGATAACACAACTACCAGACAGCCAACCAGCAGCGACAGGCGCGCACCGTACATCAGGCGCGACAGCACATCACGGCCTACGTCATCGGTGCCCAGCAAGTGCGCCATGCTGCCGCCTTCCTGCCAGGCTGGCGGGGCGAGCAGTGCATCGCGGAACTGTTCCGCCGGGTTATAGGGTGCAATCCAGTTGGCAAAGATCGCGATGAACAGCACGATGACGACGTAAACCAGCCCGACGACCGCGCCTTTGTTGCGTTTAAAATAGTGCCAGAACTCCTGTAACGGGGTCATCGGCACCGGTGCGCTAATCACTTTATTTTCAGTAACCTGTGACATGATGTCCCCTTACTTCTTATGACGAATACGCGGGTTCACCACGCCGTACAGCAGATCGACCAGCAAGTTGACGAGGATAATCATCGTCGCCACCAGCAATACGCCGCCCTGCACTACCGGATAGTCGCGGCGTTGCAGTGCGTCAATCAACCAGCGTCCCAGACCGGGCCACGAGAAGATGGTTTCGGTCAGAATCGCCCCCGCCAGCAATGTTCCCACCTGCAGGCCGATAACGGTCACCACCGGCAGCATCGCGTTACGCAGCGCATGGACGATAATCACCCGCATGCGGGTTAGCCCTTTGGCGCGCGCGGTGCGGATGTAATCCTCGCCCAGCACTTCCAGCATCGAGGAGCGTGTCATACGCACAATGACCGCCAGCGGAATAGTACCCAGCACAATGGCAGGCAAGATCATATGGGCGACGGCATCGATAAAGTTGCCGTCTTCACCCCAGATGGCGGTGTCGATTAGCATAAAACCGGTTAACGGATTGGAGTCATCGAGGAACACCATATCGCTCACGCGACCGGAGACGGGCGTCAGGTTCCAGTGCACCGAAACCAGCATGATCAGCATCATGCCCCACCAGAAGATAGGCATTGAATAACCTGTCAGCGCCAGGCCAACCGCTGTGTGATCGAAAATGGAACCGCGTTTAACCGCAGCCAGCACGCCGACCGGAATACCGACTGCCGTAGCAAAAATCATCGCGCAGACGCCAAGTTCCAGCGTGGCCTGGAAGCGCGGCACGAACTCTTCCCAAACCGGGATGCGGCTTTTCATTGAAATGCCTAGATCGCCATGCATAACGCCCCAAATGTAATGGAGATACTGCTGCCACATCGGTTTATCTAAGCCGAGTTCAGCCAGCAGCTGCGCGTGACGCTCTGGGGAGATCCCACGTTCGCCCGCCATGATCATCACCGGATCGCCCGGGATCATGTGGACAAAGGCAAATGTGAGAAGGGTAATACCGATAAACGTGGGGATGACGAGTCCCAAACGTCGGAGAATAAACTGCAACATAACCCGGATTCTCTATAGTGACCCGCAGCCTGGAACTGCGTGTCTGTATTGCTCACAAATCAATTCCCGCCCTTATCGGACAGGGAATGAAGTATTGCTGCCGGATGGCGCTGCACAGAGGCACAGCGCCACCGGGTATACAGATTGTTGACAAAGTGCGCTTTGTTTATGCCGGATGCGGCGTTAACGCCTTATCCGGCCTACAAAATCGTGCAAATTCAATACATTGCAGAATTTTCGTAGGCCTGATAAGCGGAGCGCATCAGGCATTTTTGCCTTTGCCATCAGTCTTGTATGGCTTTTAATTATTCGATAGAGACGTTTTCGAAGTGATGTTTGCCTAATGGATCAACCACATAGCCTTTAACTTCTTTACGTACCGGTTCAAACACGGTGGAGTGAGCGATGATCAGTGCCGGAGCCTGATCGTGCATCACCACCTGCGCTTGTTTGTACAGTTCAACGCGTTTATTGTGGTCGTCGGTAGCACGCGCCGGTTGAATCAGATCTTCAAACGGTTTGTAGCACCATTTTGAGTAGTTGGAGCCTTGTTCAGAGGCGGCGCAGCTGAACAGGGTGGCGAAGAAGTTATCCGGATCCCCGTTATCGCCAGTCCAGCCCATCATTACCGTCTGGTGCTCGCCATCTTTCGCACGCTTGAGGTACTCACCCCATTCGTAGGTGACAATTTTGGCCTGCACGCCGACTTTCGCCCAGTCTGCCTGAATCATCTCCGCCATGCGGCGAGCGTTCGGGTTATACGGACGTTGTACCGGCATCGCCCACAGGTCGATGGAGAAACCTTTTTCCAGACCCGCTTCTTTCAGCAAGGCTTTCGCTTTTTCAGGATCGTAGGTGTAGTCCTGAACGTCGTCGTTATAGCCCCACATGGTTGGCGGGATCAGGTTTTTCGCTGATACGCCCGCGCCCTGATAAACCGCTTTGATGATCGCGTCTTTGTTCACCGCGTAGGTCAGAGCCTGGCGAACTTTCACGTCATCGAGTGGTTTTTTCTGCACGTTATACGAGAGATAACCGACGTTCAGCCCCGGCATTTCCATCAGATTGATGGATTTATCCTGCTTCATGCGAGCGATATCTGCCGGGTTCGGGTACGGCATCACCTGGCATTCATTCTTCTGCAATTTCGCGTAACGCACGGAAGCGTCAGGGGTAATAGAGAAAACCAGCGTATCGATCTGCGGTTTGGTGCCCCAGTAGCCATCAAACGCTTTGTAGCGGATACGGGAATCTTTTTGATACTGCTGTAACTGGAACGGACCGGTTCCGATTGGGTTGAGGTCCAGTTTTTCCGGTGTACCGGCTTTCATCATCGCATCAGCATATTCTTTTGACAGAATAGAGGCGAAGTCCATTGCCAGGTCAGCGAGGAACGGCGCTTCCGGGCGAGTCAGCACAAACTGAACGGTGTTGTCGTCCACCTTTTTCACTTCACTGATCAGCTCTGGCAAGCCCATGCCTTCGAAGTATTCGTAGCTGCCGCCAGAAACTTTATGGTACGGGTTTTGCGCGTTTTTCTGACGATCGAACGAGAACACCACATCATCGGCGTTCAGTTCACGCGTCGGTTTGAATTCTTTATTGTCGTGCCACTTCACACCTTTACGCAGATGGAAGGTATAGGTTTTACCGTCTTCGCTGACTTCCCACTTTTCAGCGAGGCCCGGGATCACTTCGGTGGTGCCGATTTTAAATTCAACCAGACGGTTATAAAGCGGGACGGAAGAGGCGTCATAGGTGGTGCCGGAGGTAAACAGCTGCGGGTTAAACCCTTCCGGAGATCCTTCTGAGCAATAAACCAGAGTTTTAGCCTGAACACTTGCTGCGACGGTCATAGCCACCAGGCTGAGACCAAGCTTCAGCATCCCTGACTTTTTCAAGGAAATACGCATTATTCTGCTCCAATTGTGATGTTTGTTGTTTTAACCCTTTGCAGTGGGTTGTCGCTGCCTGACCTTTTTTGTTTTTTGCCCGGTCGGGTCAACGTTATGAGGTGGGGATGCCGTACTAATTAACATCAGTGTAACAGTGCGGATCCTCCATAAAATGCCCCTCGTGACCTACAATCTGTCAACAGAATGTGAAAACGTCAATACAGCCAACCGGGATTTACACCAACGGTGAGAATCCACAAACAAAGATTAAAAAAACTTCAAACAGCTATTTGCAGCAGAGAAATTTGTGCTACTCCAACATGACCAGAACAATCAGCTTAATATTTAGCAACATTTGGTGATTAAGTTTTATGCATTTAATGAAAAAAATCTGAGGAAAAGGTGGATATCTGAGCGATTAATACCATGAACGCTAAAACGCACAGCGGAAAATGCCAGGGCCAGCCATAAGTAACGCAAAAAAAGATTTAAGCAAATATAAAAAAAGACAATGGTTTCTGTCACAAATCCGTTAATGGATAGTGAGATATGGGGCGCAAATTTGGCAGGGAAATGTGTGTCGTGTAGGTCGAATAAGGCGGTCGCGCCGCATCCGACAATGGCCGGCACATTTGCCTGATGCGACGCTGACGCGTCTTATCAGGCCTACGTCGAGTCGAACCTCCCTGCCCCGGAGGTTCTCATCCTCATGAGCTGCAGATGCAAAAAAGCCTGCTCGTTGAGCAGGCTTTTCGAATTTGGTCGGTGATAGAGGATTACTCGCCACTTCGTGGCTCGCCCTGCGGGCCGTTGCTGGCGCAACGTTCTCTCGCTTCGCTCGAGTCGAACCTCCCTGCCCCCGGAGGTTCTCATCCTCATGAGCTGCAGATGCAAAAAAGCCTGCTCGTTGAGCAGGCTTTTCGAATTTGGTCGGTGATAGAGGATTCGAACCTCCGACCCCCTTCGTCCCGAACGAAGTGCGCTACCAGGCTGCGCCAATCACCGAATGCGGGGCGCATCTTACTGCGCAGATACGCCCTCGTCAATCCCTTAATAGCAAAATGCCTTTTGATCGGCGAGAAAGTCAGCAGGCCGCTTAGTTAGCCGCTGCCTCTTTTGCCTGCGGGATGTGACACCAGTTGTTGTTTTCGTTAATTCCACCATCCGGTGAAGTATAGCCAAGACAACCCATGATGGTATCGTACAGCTCTACGTGACGGCGTGGCACTTTCATGTCGGCTTCTTTTTTCAGCTGCGCAAACGCCTGCGCATTGGCCGGATTTTCCAGATATTTATCTGACATCCAGACCATCATCGGTACGCGGAACTGCTCCGGCGGTGCCAGTTCACGCGGCGTGCCGTGCAGGTGCTCGCGTTCATTAATTGACTCACCGTGGTCAGCTGCGTAGAACACAATCGCTTTCTTATCGCGAACCTGATCAATCACGCTGGAGATAAAGTGATCCACATAGGTCACCGAGTTGTCATAGGAGTTGATCATCTGCGCTTTGGTACAGCCGCTATCAACACCAATACATTCCGGCTTCCACTGCGCGAAGCTACGCGGATAACGCTGGGTGTAGTTAAAATGCGAACCTTTGGTATGCAGAATGATCAGATGCTTACCATCCGGGTTGCGCCCTAGCGATTGCTGCATTTCGTCTACCAGCAACATATCATCTACCGGCTTGCCACGATTACGTGGCTCCGCACCAATCTGCTCACGATAAGCAATGTTGTCCGCCATCGTGTTGCTGTAGAACCACATTTCGCTCTGCATAGCGTAGAGGTCAGAACTGAATCCTAACTGCTTCAGAACCGCGAAAATGTTCTGTTCTTTTAATGTGCGCTGCGGATTATCTTCCGCGCCCCCCTGACGTACAAACATGCAACGCAGTGAGAGTTTGGTTGCGGTATCACAGGAGTAACCACGGAACGCCGCCAGATTTTTCTCCTGGGCCAGTTTCGGCGTGGTATTACGCTCATAGCCGAAAATACCCATATGGTCCCAACGCGTGGTTTCACCAATAACAAAGACGACGTACGTATCATCAATCCCGTCGGCTGGCAGCTGGTAGGTGAATTTTTTCAGTGGATTGATCAGAGACTTCACATCGCTGGATTCATCCGCCTGAGCCCAGGCATAAAGACCTAACGCTGACAGCCAGTTAGACGGCAAATACGAGTTTGCCACCACGCCGCCATAGCTTGGCATATCCACGCCCGTCGCTTTTTCAATCCGTTTTTGCTGTTGTTCCATCAGGCGAATAGGTGCCCACACCAGCAGACCGGCCAGCAGAACGACAAGGATATTGCGAACCCGCTGCCCGCGCGTGCGCAGCTGGCGTAACAAGGTATAGCGGCAGGTATTGTTCCAGATAAAGAAGAGCGGGATCAGACAGGTCAAAATCGTCCAGACAATAAAGCCTTTCCCCACCACCTCTTTCGAGAGGTCGATATCCGTGGTCATCACTGAGGCAACGATACCGTACCCAATGACCACGTTCATAAATGTCATGTAATAGCTTGCGGCGGCGGAGATAATCACCACCAGCGAGGCCAAAATTTGCCAGGTACGTCGGCCAAAAAGAGAGAGCAGTCGTAACAGGAAGAATGTGGCGAGGATCGAGCCGAACACTTCAATCGCGGCAAAAATTCCATTTCTTACGGTGAGGTGCTCAAAATAACCTTCCACTCTTCTGAACAGCACCGCGCCATTCAGAAACAAACCGATATAGACAGCCAGCATCAGACACAATCTTTGCTGGGTAAGAGACCTAATGTATTTCATGCAAACAACCCTGGGGGAAGGGGTATAAAGACCCGTCGAATCTCTAAGAGAAAGCGGACAGAGTAAGTAAATGCGTAAGGAAGCGTTATGAGAAACGTCTACAAGCGCGGTAAGTAGACCACAGCGGGAGAGAAAAGTGGCAGCAGAGAGTGTGATCGGTGTAAATTTTTACAAAATATCGAGACGGGAAGCGTCTCGCTTAAAGAAAAAAGAGGCCGCAGAGGCCTCTTTCATACAGCTTACGCATGCGCTTCTTTGAAGACTTCGCGCTGCGGCTGGCGAATCGTGGTTGAGAGCGCCAGCGAGATAATCAGCAAGGCGAATATCACGCAGAAGGTCACGTAGAACCCGCCGAACAGGGAGGCAATCAGCGAACCGCAGATACTGCCGATCCCGAAGCCCAGATAGATAACGCCATAGTTTTTCGCCAGATTGTTCAGGCCAAAGAACTCGCTCACCAGTGACGGGAAGACGGTAATGGTGCCGCCGAAGTTAAAGGCCACGCAGGCAATCGCCGCGAAGAAGGTGGCTTCATTCAGCGGAGCGAACAGCAGCGCCGCCATACCGACCAGCGAGACCACCTGCCCAATCGTAATCACGCGGATGCGGGCGATTTTATCAGACAGGATACCGAGCACCAGACGACCGGAGAGGTTGGCAATGGAGATCACGGTCACTGCGTTGGCCGCCGTGGCCGCATCCAGTTTTACCATCCCCTGCGCGATATCTTTCGCCACGCCGATGACATACAGACCGCTCATGCAGGCCGTCAAGAACATCACCGCCAGCATCCAGTACTGTGGCTTACGCATAGACTGCGCGAGGGTGAAGTCGTTCTCCACCACGCCGTTCACGGATTTGACTTCCTGCTGAGGCGCATCTTTCATCAGCGTGGAGCCGAACAAAATCATCACCAGAACAATTGCGCCCCAGATCATAAAGGTTTTTTCGAGGCCGACGGACGCCAGCAGGTGGGCGTCGATAAATTTGAACCCAAGGCTGCCTAAACCGTAAGAACCAATGGCAAACGCGGAGATTAAGCCTTTACGCTCCGGGAACCACTTCACGCAGTTAGACAGGGTCAGGAGATAACCTGCGCCATCGGCCAGACCCACCAGCACGCCGGCGCTCAGCCACAGCATCATCAGGTTGCTGGAATGTGCCGTGAGGAAAAAGCCCAGACCCAGCAGTATGCCGGACGCCATAGTCACACGCTTCACGCCAAAACGCTCCTGCAGCTTGCCCGCGACGGAAGACGAAATCGCCAGACCCAGGCTCAGCAGACCAAAGGAGAACGCGACCTGGCTGACCGGCGCGCCGAGCTTGTCGGAAAGCGCGCTGTTAAACAGGCTCCAGGTATAGACCGACCCCAGCGCAAACTGGGTGACGATGGTGCCAAAGAGCGTGAGCCAGCGCGTGCGGTTATAAGTTGATGTGTTCATGGCAGTTGTCCTGCAAGAGAAATTAAGGAAGTTCGCTGAGGACAACGATAAACAAAACCTTAATACGCCTGGGGGAAAACGGCATGAAATGCAGGCGGAACGGAATGAAATGCCTGGAATTGGGAATGAATGACCTTGTCCGGGAATAAAGCGACAGCGTGTTAGTATCTGCTATCGCTGTAAAGCCCGTGTTTGTTGTATTCGAGATGTTATCGTAACGTTTAAAAAAGTAACAACTCTAGAAATTCGCGCTGACGCCGAGGGTGTATAAAAACTCCTCACCGGTAGTGGTATGCTCCCCCTGAGCCAGCGATGCATAGGCCGCCATGTGTGTGTTAAAGGGAATATCCGTTCCCACGGTGACATCCATCCAGCTACCGTTTTGGGCAGGGGCGGGCGTTTGTGGCATACCAAACTGCGATTTCCACTGGTTTTCACCAAACTGCTGGTTATAGCTGATCTGCGCCCAGGGTCGGAGATCGCCATACTGGGTATTCACGCGCCACCCCAGCGTGCTGACGCTGGCATGCCAGAGCGGGTCGGTGATTGCCTGCGTCGACGCGCTATCACCAAACTCGTTGATCATCATGGGAGTCGTGCCGTCGTACCGCCATGCCACTACCGGGCCGGTAGTGATGCGCGCTGAAACCGGAAAATTCCAGCCCACGCTCATCGCCCCCTCCGTCGCGCTGCCAGACGGTACATTCAGGGCAAGACCCGGCGCGTTCTGCGAAGACTGAATACGCTCAGCCAGAATATCCTCATAACGCGGTTGGTGATCCGCGTCCCATGTATAGCGTTCCGCCGTATTATTTTGGGCGTCTGAAACGATATATTCCTGTTGCCAGGCAGACGCTGTATTACAAAAGAACAGGCAGGCTGAAATTCCCACCAGGCCAGAAGCAGCATGGCGACCACTGATTTTTTTTATAATCATCAACGCGACCCCAGAGAGAGCCGAATTCGGCGATATTTGTCGTTATTCAGGAAGAGCTTATAGCCCTTGTATTAACTATTGTCTTTATAGTAAACACGTCAAGCCAGTCAGAACGAAATATTTGCGAAATCAGTATCAATAAGGGAGATGACGGATGGAACGTTGCGGTTGGGTGAGCCAGGATCAGCTTTATATCGACTATCACGATCGGGAATGGGGCGTGCCGGAAACGGATGGCAAAAAACTCTTTGAGATGATCTGCCTGGAGGGCCAGCAGGCGGGTTTATCATGGATTACGGTACTGAAGAAACGCGAAAATTACCGCAACGCTTTCCACCGGTTCGATCCTGTCGCCGTCGCTGCGATGACCGATGAGGACGTGGAACGACTGGTGCAGGACGCCGGCATCATTCGTCATCGCGGTAAGATCCAGGCCATCATCGGTAACGCACGCGCTTATCTGGCGATGGAGCAAAACGGCGAATCATTTTCAGATTTTGTCTGGACGTTTGTGAACAACAATCCGCAAGTCACGCAGGCCGCCACGCTCGCGGAAATCCCGGCCTCCACCCCGGCCTCGGATGCGCTCTCGAAGGCCCTGAAAAAACGCGGCTTTAAGTTTGTCGGCTCCACCATCTGCTACGCCTTTATGCAGGCCTGTGGCCTGGTCAACGACCACGTTACCGGCTGCTTCTGTCATCCCGGAGGCCATCATGATCCGCAAATGGCAAAGTGAAAATACCGCGCCGCTTCTGAGCCTGTGGCTTGAAAGCACCACGGAAGCGCATCCGTTTATCACGCCGAATTACTGGAAAGAGAATGAGGCCATGGTGCGGGATGTTTACCTGCCGTCCGCTGAAACCTGGGTCTGGGAACAGGATGGCGAGCCATACGGATTTATCAGCGTGATGCAGTCTCAGTTTGTCGGTGCCCTGTTTGTGGCGCCGTCATGCATCGGGAAAGGCATCGGGCGCGCGCTGCTGAACCATGTTCAACAGCGCTTCCCGCACTTAACCCTGGAGGTGTATCAGAAAAATGTCCGGGCGGTGAATTTCTACCATGCTCAGGGCTTTCGCATTGAAGACAGCGCCTGGCAGGATGACACTCAGCACCCGACGTGGATCATGAGCTGGCAGGCGGATCAAACGCCGTTAAGGTAAGTTCGGGACCCGTATATTTCTCGACCCAGGCCAGCGCCGTGTTTCCTGCGCAGCCATTCCCCAGCTTCGAGCTGGGGAGATCTTTAGTCAGCACGTTAACCGCCCCGTTTTTACAGATACCGCCTTCGGCGAGCTCAAGGTCAGGCCATGCGCCCTGATGAATGCAGATCACGCCCGGTTTAATCCCGTCGCTCACCACCGCCCCTGCCAGCACCTGTCCACGCGAATTCCAGACGCGCACCACGTCGCCGTCCACGATCCCGCGGGCTTTCGCATCGAGGGTATTCAGCATGATCGGCTCTCGCCCGGCGACCGCATACTGCTCGCGCAGGGAGGTGTAGTTTAGCTGGCTGTGCAGACGGTGCGCGGGATGCGCAGACAACACCTGCAGCTGATCCGGCCGGGCGTTGCCGTGCCATTCGTCCGGCTCGAGCCACATAGGATGCGGCGGGCAGTCAGCATAGCCAAAGCTGGCAATGCGCTCGCTGTAGATCACAATCTTTCCGCTCTCGGTTTTCAGCGGATGGTTCTCCGGATCGCGTCGAAAATCAGCGAAACGAACAAACTGCGCGTTCTGTTCGCTCTCCGGCATTTCAACAATCTGGTTCGCCTCCCAAAACTCAGCGAATGGCGGAAGCGTCACGCCCTGCGCCGCACCGCGCTGCCCGGCAATCTGGTAGAAGGTCTCCAGCCATTGCAGATCGCTTTTCCCTTCGGTAAAACGCTCGCGACCGCCCGTTTCCCACAGTTCGCTCAGTTCAGCAAACACGTCAAAATCATCACGTGCTTCATCTCGCGGGGCCACTACGCGCTTCATCGGGACCATATGCTGGTTGCTGTAGTCACCGGTCATGGTGAGATCGTTACGCTCAAACGAGGTGGTCGCCGGCAGCACGATATCTGCATGCTTAGCCGAACCGGTCCAGAAGCACTCGGAAATCACCACCAGCTCCGGCTTTTGCCAGGCGCGGATCAGGCGGTTGGTATCCTGATGGTGCGTGAAGTTCGACCCGCCCGCCCACCAGACAAATTTAATGTCCGGGAAGTGGCGGTCCAGACCGTTGTGCTGATAAAAACCGCCGGGGTTTTCCAGGGCTTCAACAATACGCGCCACCGGGATTTTATCCACGGCGTCCACGCCGCCCTGCACCGAGCCCTGCAGAGACGCCAGCACCGCCGCTTTACGCGTCGGGTTACCGCCGTTAGCAAAGTGATAGGAGAGACCAAAACCGCCGCCCGGCGTGCCGATCTGCCCAAGCATCGCGGCAAGCGTTACCAGCATCCAGTGTTTTTGCTCGCCAAACTGCTGACGCTGCATTCCCCAGCCGGACATTAACATCGTGGTATTTTTATAGAACAATGCCGCCAGTTCGCGGAGTTTTTCCGCTGGAACGCCGCAAATCCCGGCCGCCCACTCTGCCGTTTTAGCAACCCCGTCGGATTGGCCCGTCAGGTAGTCGGAGAATTTATCGAAACCGGTGGTGCAGCGCGTCAGGAATTCGACGTCGTGCCAGCCATTTTCTACCAGCGTATGGGCGATCCCCAGCATCATCGCCACGTCGGTGCCCATATGGGGGGCAATCCACTCTGCGCTCTTGCCGAAGAAATCCATGGTTTCCGAACGCATCGGGTCAATGCAGATGATGCGTTTGCCGCTTTTGCGCAGCGCGTCGAAATACCCAATGCCCTGCTCGTCGCTGGCATTCCAGGCAATTTTCAACGTATTAAGAGGGTTAGCGCTCCACAGCACTACCACGTCGGTATGCTCCAGCACCAGCGGCCAGCTGGTCTGCTGCTGGTACACTTCGTTCCCTCCCACGACGTACGGCATGATCGCCTGCGCCGCACCGGTGGAATAATCACCCAGATGACCGGTATAGCCTCCCGCCAGGCTCATATAGCGCTGCAGCAGCGTCGAGGCCTTGTGCAGCACGCCGTTCGAACGCCAGCCGTAGGACCCGGCGAAAATGGACGACGGGCCGTAACTGTCGCGAATCCGCTTGTGCTGGCCGTGGATCAGCGCCAGCGCGTCATCCCAGCTCACGCGTACAAACTCATCCTGACCGCGAATACCCTGCGGCTTGTCCGGCGAGGCCAGAAAACCTTTACGCACCATGGGCCAGCGCACGCGCGTTTTGCTATGCACCTGATCGCGAACGACGGTCTGTAAAGAGTTGGGATGTTGGGTTGGCAGTGCCCCGCGGGACGACAGGACATTTTCGCCATCGGTTTCGACCAGCATCGGCCCCCAGTGGGCGGCGGTCAGAATGGTTTTCGTTGAGGTGCTCAAGCGTGCGCTCCTGGTTGCGTGCAGGTTTACGGCCTTCTTGTTGAGGCAGTTTATGGTTTGTCACAAATTTCAGAGTTATACCCGGAATTTTCTCCGTATCTGGACGTCATAATCAACTGCCACGCTCGCCGTGGCAAAGAATAAAAAGGTTATTAAGGATTAACAATGAAGAAACGTGTTTATCTTATTGCCGCCGTAGTGAGTGGCGCTCTGGCGGTATCTGGCTGCACAACTAACCCTTACACCGGCGAACGCGAAGCAGGTAAATCTGCTATCGGCGCAGGTCTGGGCTCTCTCGTGGGCGCGGGTATTGGTGCGCTCTCTTCTTCGAAGAAAGATCGCGGTAAAGGCGCGCTGATTGGCGCAGCAGCAGGCGCAGCTCTGGGCGGCGGCGTTGGTTATTACATGGATGTGCAGGAAGCGAAGCTGCGCGACAAAATGCGCGGCACTGGTGTTAGCGTAACCCGCAGCGGGGATAACATTATCCTCAATATGCCGAACAATGTGACCTTCGACAGCAGCAGCGCGACCCTGAAACCGGCGGGCGCTAACACCCTGACCGGCGTGGCAATGGTACTGAAAGAGTATCCGAAAACGGCGGTTAACGTGATTGGTTATACCGACAGCACGGGTGGTCACGACCTGAACATGCGTCTCTCCCAGCAACGTGCGGATTCCGTTGCCAGCGCGTTGATCACCCAGGGCGTGGACGCCAGCCGCATCCGTACTCAGGGCCTTGGCCCGGCTAACCCAATCGCCAGCAACAGCACCGCAGAAGGTAAGGCGCAAAACCGCCGTGTAGAAATTACGTTGAGTCCTGTGCAGTAGGTAAAAGCAAAACGGCAACCCCGTTGCCGTTTATAGTGTCTGCGCCCTCTCCCGTGGGAGAGGGTTGGGGTGAGGGCATCAGACCGCAACCTCCGGTAAGCGCATCGCCACCCGGCAAAATGCTTGATTCGCCAGATTTTCCCGCTAAGGTATTCTCACTAAATTCAGGGAAATCAGCGATGAGCAAACCAGCCCGAGCCACCATCAGCGACGTGGCGAAAGCAGCCAAAACCGGTAAAACCAGTATTTCGCGCTACCTTAACTGCGAGAAACACCTGTTGTCCGACGCATTGCTGGCGCGAATTGAACAGGCCATCGCCGATCTCGACTACCGTCCCAGCCTCATGGCGCGCGGGCTCAAACGCGGCCGCACCCGCCTTATCGGGCTGATCATCGCCGATATCACTAATCCCTATTCCGTTAACGTGCTCAGCGGTATTGAAGCCGCCTGTCGCGAGAAGGGTTTCACGCCGCTGGTCTGTAATACCAACAACGAAGTCGATCAGGAGCTGCACTACCTCGATCTGCTGCGCAGCTACCAGGTCGAAGGAATTGTGGTTAACGCGGTAGGCATGCGGGAAGAGGGTTTAAACCGCCTGCAGCAATCCTCCCTGCCCATGGTGCTCATCGACCGTAAAATCCCGGAATTTGCCTGCGATGTGGTGGGGCTGGACAACACCCAGGCCGCAACGACCGCCACCGAACATCTCATCGAACAGGGTTTCGAGGCCATTCTGTTTCTGAGTGAACCGCTGGGGATGGTCAACACCCGACGTGAGCGCCTGAGCGCATTTCGCGCCACGCTGGAGCGATATCCCGGCGTGATCGCCGAAAATGCCGAAACGCCGCTGCACGAAGCCGCGCAGCTCGACAACACCCTGCGTCAGTTCCACATGCGCCATCGCGGGATGCGAAAAGCCGTTATCTCCGCCAACGGGGCGTTAACCCTGCAGGTTGCTCGCTCGCTCAAGCGCATTGGCCTGCACTGGGGCAGCGATATCGGTCTGCTGGGATTTGATGAACTGGAGTGGGCGGAACTGGCTGGCGTAGGCATTACCACCCTCAAACAACCCACCTGGCAGATTGGCTATGCTGCTGTTGAACAAGTGGTTCGTCGCATTGAAGGCACCAGCGATGCCGTTCGCGAGCAGGTCTTCTCCGGCGAGCTGATCGTTCGCGGCTCCACGGCGCGTTAATTTTCCCTTGTGATACCGATCATAAATTCGACATCCTGACCTTTTCTTTGGAACCGGTTCCATCTAGCGTAATAGTATTGATATGTTGCGATGGAGTCCGAAGATGGGCAGGAAAATTATGGTGGTCACCGCCGCGTACGGTGCGGAACAGGTGCGACAGGCAGGCGGTCAGCGGGCGATGCTGCCCGTTATTGCAGGCGCAGGAGCAGACGGCGTGGAGATCCGCCGGGAACTGTTCAACAGCGAAGAGCTGCTGGCGCTGCCTGCGCTGGGAGAATCCATTGAGCTGCTCGGCCTGCTGGCGTGCTACTCCGCCCCCGCAGCCCTGTTTATGCCAGACGGCACCCTCAACCCGGACCTGACCCGCTATCTTTCTGAGGCCAACACCCTGAACGCCCTGTGGCTGAAGGTTTCCCTCGGCCATTTCAGCGACGCGCAGCATCTCAACGCCCTGCGTACGCTGCTGAACGCAAGCGGCATGGCGCTGGTCGTGGAGAACGATCAGACCGACTGCGGACAGCTCGCGCCCATGCAACGCTTCCAGGCCGCCTGTCGGGAAATGGCATTGCCCGTCACGCTGACCTTCGACATGGGCAACTGGCTGTGGGTTGGCGATTCACCCGAAGAGGCCGCCCGTCATCTGGCCCCCGCGGTGAGCTATATCCACGTTAAAGCCGCCGTGCCGCATAAAGATAACTTCCGCGCCGTGGCGCCGGACCACGCCGATGCGCGCTGGCTGGATCTGCTCGGCCAGCTGCCTGACGATGCTCCACGCGGCATCGAATTCCCGCTGGAAGGGGCGGATTTAACCGCCGTTACCCGCCATTACGTCAACCTGCTGCGCGAGGAGTAAACCATGCACAAGACGCTGGATGTCATCACGATCGGGGAAGCCATGGCGATGTTTGTCGCCACTGAAACGGGCGAACTGAGCGCGGTAGAGCACTTTATCAAACGCGTCGCAGGCGCAGAGCTGAACGTCGCGACCGGCCTGGCGCGTCTCGGCCTGAACGTCGGCTGGGTCAGCCGCGTGGGGGACGACAGCTTTGGCCATTTCGTTCTCGATTCGCTGAAAAAAGAGCGTATCGATGCCTCAGGCGTCACCCTCGACGGACGCTTCCCTACCGGCTTTCAGCTTAAATCTAAGGTCGAAAATGGAACCGATCCCATTGTAGAGTATTTCCGTAAAGGATCGGCCGCAAGCCACCTCTCTGTGGTGGATTATCACGCCGATTATTTCGCTGGCGCACGTCACCTGCACCTGAGCGGCGTGGCGGCAGCGCTCTCTGCCAGCTCGTATGAGCTGCTCGATCATGCCGCGACCACAATGAAAGCCCAAGGTAAGACCATATCGTTCGACCCTAACCTGCGCCCGGTGCTGTGGAAAAGCGAAGCGGAAATGGTGGAGAAACTGAACCGTCTGGCGTTCAGGGCGGACTGGGTTCTGCCGGGCCTGAAAGAAGGGATGATCCTGACCGGCGAAAGCACGCCGGAAGGCATTGCTGATTTCTACCTGAATAAAGGGGTAAAAGCGGTAGTGCTGAAGACCGGTGCCGATGGCGCATGGTTCAAGACGGCCAACGGCGAACAGGGTGCGGTCGCGGCGGTGAAGGTTGAAAACGTTGTCGACACCGTCGGCGCGGGCGACGGCTTTGCCGTGGGCGTGATAAGCGCCCTGCTGGAAGGCAAAACGCTGCCGCAGGCCGTCGCGCGAGGCAACAAGATTGGCTCGCTGGCCATTCAGGTGCAGGGCGACAGCGAAGGATTACCAACGCGAGCAGAACTTAACGAATAAACATTCCCCTCACCCTAACCCTCTCCCCAAAGGGGCGAGGGAACTCGTAAACCCTCTTCCCTTTGGGGAGAGGGCTGGAGTTAGGGGAGCAAATCGCACTCAACAAAACAAACCACCGTGTACCCTACAGACAACGGCGGTAACAACCTCAACAACAGAGGCAAGCCTATGAACAGTTCGACCAACGCAGTAAAACGCTGGTGGTACATCATGCCAATCGTGTTTATCACGTACAGCCTGGCGTACCTTGACCGTGCCAACTTCAGCTTCGCGTCCGCAGCGGGGATCACCGAGGACCTCGGCATCACCAAAGGAATCTCCTCCCTGCTGGGTGCCCTTTTCTTCCTAGGCTACTTCTTCTTCCAGATCCCCGGCGCGATTTATGCGGAACGCCGCAGCGTGCGTAAGCTGATCTTCATCTGTCTGATCCTGTGGGGCGCCTGCGCGTCGCTGACCGGCATGGTGAACAATATTCCTGCCCTGGCCGCCATTCGCTTTATCCTCGGCGTCGTTGAGGCGGCGGTTATGCCCGCGATGCTGATCTATATCAGCAACTGGTTCACCAAATCTGAGCGCTCGCGCGCGAATACCTTCCTGATCCTCGGTAACCCGGTCACGGTACTGTGGATGTCGGTGGTGTCGGGCTACCTGATCCAGTCCTTCGGCTGGCGCGAAATGTTCATCATTGAAGGGGTGCCGGCGATTATCTGGGCCTTCTGCTGGTGGGTGCTGGTAAAAGATAAACCTGCCCAGGCGAAATGGCTTTCCGAAGATGAAAAAGCGGCGCTGCAGGCGCAGCTGGATAAAGAACAGCAAGGTCTGAAGGCGGTACGTAACTATGGTGAAGCCTTCCGCTCGCGCAACGTGATCCTGCTCTGCGCACAGTATTTTACCTGGAGCATTGGCGTGTACGGCTTTGTGCTGTGGTTGCCATCAATTATTCGTAGCGGTGGTGAGAACCTCGGCATGGTCGAAGTAGGCTGGCTGTCATCCGTACCGTATCTGGCGGCGACCATCGCGATGATCATCGTCTCCTGGGCGTCGGACAAGCTGCAGAACCGCAAGCTTTTTGTCTGGCCGCTGCTGCTGATTGCTGCCTTCGCCTTTATTGGCTCCTGGGCCGTGGGCGCAAACCACTTCTGGGTTTCTTATACGCTACTGGTGATTGCCGGTGCGGCCATGTACGCCCCGTACGGACCGTTCTTCGCCATCATCCCCGAGATGCTGCCGCGTAACGTTGCGGGTGGCGCGATGGCGCTGATTAACAGTATGGGGGCGCTGGGTTCGTTCTGCGGCTCCTGGTTCGTGGGTTACCTGAACGGTGCCACCGGCAGTCCGTCCGCATCGTACATCTTTATGGGGGTGGCGCTTTTCGCCTCGGTGTGGCTTACTCTGATTGTTAAGCCTGCTAATAATCAACAACACCCTGTCGGCGCTCGCCACGCCTGAATCCTTAAAAATCAACGGAGATTAGCATGAAGCCGTCCGTCATTTTGTATAAAGCCCTGCCGGAAGATCTGCAGAAACGTCTTGAAGAGCACTTCACCGTCACGCAGGTGAAGAACCTGCGCCCGGAAACCGTGGCACAGCACGCCGACGCGTTTGCCAGCGCCGAAGGCCTGCTGGGTTCAAGCGAAAAAGTGGATGTCGCCCTGCTGGAGAAAATGCCAAAGCTTCGTGCTACCTCAACCGTTTCCGTGGGTTACGACAACTTTGACGTGGATGCCCTTAACGCCCGTAAGATCCTGCTGATGCACACGCCGCATGCCCTGACGGAAACCGTGGCCGACACGCTGATGGCGCTGATGCTCACCACGGCCCGTCGCGTGGTGGAAGTGGCTGAGCGCGTCAAAGCGGGCGAATGGACAAAAAGCATTGGTCCGGACTGGTTCGGTGTGGATGTTCACGGCAAAACGCTGGGCATTGTTGGCATGGGGCGTATCGGGCTGGCGCTGGCGCAGCGCGCGCATTTTGGTTTTAACATGCCGATTCTGTATAACGCACGTCGCCACCACAGTGAAGCCGAAGAACGCTTCAACGCCCGCTACTGCGAACTGGATACCCTGCTGCAGGAAGCCGATTTTGTTTGCCTGGTTCTGCCGCTGACGGACGAAACCCGTCATCTGATTGGTAAAGAGGCGTTTAAGAAAATGAAGCAGTCAGCCATTTTCATCAACGCGGGTCGAGGCCCGGTGGTGGATGAGAAGGCGCTGATTGAGGCTCTGCAGAACGGTGAGATCCATGCAGCAGGTCTGGACGTCTTTGAACAGGAGCCGCTGCCGGTGGATTCCCCGCTGCTTTCGCTGCCTAACGTGGTTTCGCTGCCGCACATCGGCTCAGCAACCCATGAGACGCGCTACAACATGGCGGCCACTGCGGTCGATAATCTCATCGCCGCCCTTAGCGGAAAGGTGGAGTTAAACTGCGTGAACCCGCAGGTGCAACGATAGAAACGAAAAAACCCGCCAGAAGGCGGGTTTTTGAATTTTGTGCTACTGGGTTGGAAGCTTACAGGCTTGTTACGTTACCAGCTGCCGGGCCTTTAGCGCCGCTTTCGATGGTGAAGGACACTTTCTGACCTTCGTCCAGAGATTTGTAACCATCGTTCTGGATAGCAGAGAAGTGTACGAACACATCTTTAGAGCCATCGTCAGGAGTGATGAAGCCGAAGCCTTTGTCAGCGTTGAACCATTTTACGATACCAGTCATTTTACCGGACATAGTGTATTACCTTTAATAATTAAGTGTGCCTTTCGGCGATATGGCGTGCTTTACAGATTTTGAAGCGTTAAAGGAATGTGCACTACGAGGGGTATCTATGGATAACAATCTGGACTGCTTTACTAAACTGCTTTAGGTCTGTGTAACAAACCGACGGGGATAGTTATACCGATGTGGTAGAGGAATGACAAGCGTTATTTTCGATATGCATAAAAAAACCCCGCCGGAAGCGGGGTTTTTTCGGTTTATTCTGTGGCCGTGACTGCGGCACTCCAGGCCTGGCTAAAGGCCTGATGCTGGGAGGCCAGTGGCCCAATCAGCGTATTGTACTGGCTTGCCTGCTGCGAGGTCGGGAACTGAATGCCGTTGGCAACAAAGCTCACCTGAGCCTCCTGCTGGGCGATAAAGTCACCCACCTGAACCAGCTGCTGCGTGAAGATTTGCGCGGCCGGAATCAGCGGTTGCAGCGCTTCAGAAGGCTTGGTCACCACTTTCTCATACACTTTGTCGAAGACTGGTTTGAGATCGTCGCCCTGCTTCAGCGCAGAACGTGACGCGTCAGCCTGCATTTTCGCATTCTGCAACTGCTGGCTCAGCACGCCAAGCGCCCCGTTGGACTGGCGAAGCGGTTCACGCTGCGTCATATAATCCTGCGGTACGCGAATTGCGTTAACGCTGTCTACAACCGGGCGCAGACCGGAATCCATCGCCTGATTCACCTGCTGAGAATAACCATACAGAATCGCGTAATCAGAGACAAAAGGACCAAACTGTTTTTTCTGATCGGCAGTCAGGGTTGGTAGACGTTCACCGCTACGCATCACTGTATTCTGCAGGAAGTCGATAAACGCTTTACGCTGATCGCCTTCTTTATCAAAACACCCACTCAGGCTAACTACCATTAATAACGCCGCAAGAGGCGCAAACCAGCGAGAGCAGGACTTTCCTGTCGCCATTTTCTTACTCCTTTCACCCAAAAAAAGCGCACAACGACACACGCGTGTCTGACGTGACAAGGATAGTCCAGGACAGGCTTGCAGGATACCCTTTCATACAAAACGGCTATTGCCGATTTACTTCTTACCATTTACAAAAAAATACCTGGCGAAGGCGACGTATGGCTA
The DNA here is from genome assembly GCA_041890495.1 of Enterobacter hormaechei. Lineage (GTDB taxonomy): Bacteria > Pseudomonadota > Gammaproteobacteria > Enterobacterales > Enterobacteriaceae > Escherichia > Escherichia boydii. The sequence continues at coordinate 4,050,268 of CP169086.1, read as the reverse complement.
ATCAGGGAATTAGCATAACTGTCCATATTGCTGAATCGGATACAGCGATCGTTACCGCACGATTAATCACACCCGTGACGATCCTGGGTTCGTATTAGGGACTATTCTTAACTGGCTCTCTGATGTTCTTGATCACGATGTGAGATTTAAGAGGAGTCCTCAATGGAATATAAAGATCCTGAGTTTGAGCTGCTGAGCAGCCTGGAACAGATCATTTTTAAAGATGTACCGCAGACGATTACCCTGCAACAAAAATCCAATCCCTTTACAGAATATGAGCAATTGCGCAAAGGGACAGGACTGAAAACGGAAGAATTCGCCAGAGCGATGGGTGTCAGCGTGGCTATGGTGCAGGAGTGGGAGTCAAAACGTGAGAAACCCACTCCAACCGAGTTAAGGCTGATGCGCCTGATTCAGGCCAACCCTGCACTCAGCAAACAGATAGCGTAGTGAAGATTGAATGCCCCCGCCTTTGCGGGGGCTTGTGTTTTAAAGGCTCTCACAACGCCAGCTCGCCTCTTCCCATACCCATTCATGCGTTAACGTTAAGCCTCTTAGAAAAGCCTCATCGTGTGATACCACCAGCAGAGCCCCGGGGAAACCGGCCAGCGCCGCTTCAATGGCCTGGACCGAGGCCAGATCCAGATGGTTGGTCGGTTCATCCAGCAGCAGAAGCTGCGTGGCCTCCGCGCGCCACAGCACGCAGGCCAGGGCGGCCTTAAGACGCTCGCCGCCGCTGAGCTCCGCCAGCGGAAGCGTAACTTTGTCGGCACCCAGTTGAAGCTGCGCCAGACGGGTTCGCAACACCCCCTCTTCCAGAGGCGTATGACTCAGGTTGAGATGCGTCATGACCGACTGCGAAAGATCGAGCCTGGACAGATGCTGGTCGAGATAGGCGCAGCTGACTGAAACCTTACAGGTCCCCGAACGGGGGGCAATCTCGCCGAGGATGGTTTTTAACAGCGTCGATTTTCCGCAGCCGTTCGGTCCCTTTAACGCCACGCGCATCGGTCCGTCCATCCGCAAGTTGAGCGCAGGAACAGGCACATGCGGCAGCACTAGATCCTCCAGCACCAGTACCTGCTTCCCCTCCGGGATCTGACTCCCCGGCAGGGTGAACATGACCGGGTTGTCTTCTTCAACGCGTTCACGCGCCTTGTTTACCGCGGCGTTCAGGGCTTCATTCTGCTCGCTGTGCTGTTTTTTCCAGGAGCCGATCCGCTCCTTTGCCGCGCCTTTATATTTGACCCGCTCGAACGACGCGATATTCAGAGTATCGACGGTGCGCAATGTTTTTGCCGAACGCCGCTGGCTGTCGTCGTGCTCTTTTTGCATCCGTGCTCGTGTGCGTTTGCGCTCGGTTGCCGCATGTTCCAGCGCCGAGCGGGCCGCCTGCTGTTCGGCATCGCGCTGGGTTTGATAATCCGCATAATTCCCGCCGTAGCTGCGCAGACCCGAGGCGCTCAGCTCAAGAATACGCGGCACCTGCTCCAGAAGTTCGCGGTCATGAGAGGCCACCAGCACGCCGCCCTGATACCGACTCAACTGGTCGTAGAACCACGCCCGGCCTTGTCGATCCAGATGGTTCGTGGGCTCGTCCAGCAGCAGGAAATCCGCTTCAGCCGTAAATGCCCCGCACAGCAGGGCGCGAATGCGTTCGCCGCCGCTGAGTTCACCGGCGGGCTTATCCGGATCAAATGGTGGAAGCTTCGCATTGATAAACGCCTCGCTCAGGCGCTCGGCAACATCCCAGTGGCCGTCGAGCAGCTCCAGATCGTCAGGCTGGTAATCGCCGCTGTCGATGCGCTTACGCGCCGCAAAAATCACGTCATACCCGAGCAGTTCAGCCAGCGTCGTATGCGGAGCAATAACGTGCTGCTGCGCCACCCAGACATGCGAGCCAAAGCGTTCAATGTGGCCGGTAGCCGGTTCGTCCAGCCCCGCCAGCATACGCAGCAGACGCGTTTTTCCGCTGCCGTTGCGCCCAACCAGCGCGCACAGTGCGGGTTCCAGCGAAAGATTCAGCGGACCAAAAAGAGTATCGCCCGTCGGAAACTGACAGGTGACCTGATGCAAAATAAAAGAAGGGGACTGCGCAAAATGAGCCATAAGCACTCCTGAATGAAATCAAAACATCCCCTGCCGACGCGGTAGCGTTTAGCAAGGATCGAAATTCATCAGTCGTGTTTGTTCATTTTTGGGGGGCGCTCCAGCGCGAGAAAGTTAACGGGGATAAGGATAGCGGGAATGCGTTGACCATTTCAAGGTTAAATTTTGGACAATTTGTACTCCCTCTCCGGGGTGGTTCAATCGCGATCGGCTAAACCTGCCGGATGGCGCTGCGCTTATCCGGCCTACAAAAGACCCATAAAAAAACCCGCCGAAGCGGGTTTTTAGCATTTGTAACAACGGGCACATTATTGCAACAGCGAAATATCCGCAACGCGCAGGAACAGTTCGCGCAGTTTCTCCAGCATGGTCAGACGGTTGATACGCAATTCTTTGTCATCAACCATGACCATCACTTTATCGAAGAAAGCATCAACCGGTTCACGCAGCTCAGCCAGTTCGACCAGCGCATCCTGGTAACGACCTTCCGTAAAGTACGGCTCCAGCTTGTCACGTAGCACCACAACCTGCATCGCCAGTTTAATTTCTTCCGGCTCTTTCAGGGTAGAGGCATTCACGCGGTCGCTCAGCACTTCGTCAGATTTCGCCAGAATGTTAGATACACGTTTGTTCGCCGCCGCCAGTGCAGCAGCTGCATCCAGGGTACGGAAATGCGATACCGCTTTCATACGGGCATCGAAATCAGCCGGACGAGTCGGACGACGCGCCAGTACCGCCTGGATGGTGTCAACGGTATAACCTTCGTCCTGATACCAGGCGCGGAAGCGACCGAGCATAAAGTCGATAACATCATCAACTACGTTGGCATTAGTCAGCTTATCGCCATACAGACGCACCGCTTCTTCGGTCAGCGTTTGCAGATCAAGGTTGAGGTTCTTCTCAACGATAATTCGCAGCACGCCAAGCGCGGCACGACGCAGCGCAAACGGGTCTTTGTCGCCTTTCGGATGCTGACCGATACCGAAGATACCCGCCAGGGTATCCATCTTGTCAGCAATCGCCAGCGCACAAGCTACTGGGTTGGACGGCAGGTCATCACCAGCAAAACGCGGCTGATACTGCTCATTCAGCGCCACCGCGACATCTTCCGCTTCGCCATCGTGACGCGCATAGTGCATCCCCATAACGCCCTGGGTGTCGGTGAACTCGAAGACCATGTTGGTCATCAGGTCGCACTTAGACAGCAGACCCGCACGGGTAGCGTGGTTAACGTCAGCGCCAATCTGTTCAGCAATCCAGCCAGCCAGCGCCTGGATGCGGTCAGTTTTGTCGCGCAGCGTCCCCAACTGTTGCTGGAACAACACGGTTTGCAGGCGCGGCAGGTTATCTTCAAGACGTTTTTTACGGTCGGTGTTGAAGAAGAACTCGGCATCCGCCAGACGCGGACGAACGACTTTCTCGTTACCGGAGATAATCTGCTGCGGATCTTTCGATTCGATGTTGGCAACGAAGATAAAGTTCGGCAGCAGTTTGCCGTCGTTCGCATACACCGGGAAGTATTTCTGGTCACCTTTCATGGTGTAAACCAGCGCTTCAGCCGGCACCGCGAGGAATTTCTCTTCGAATTTTGCGGTCAGAACGACCGGCCACTCCACCAGCGAAGCCACTTCTTCCAGCAGGCTTTCGCTTAAGTCAGCGTTACCGCCAATCTTACGCGCTGCTTCTTCGGCATCGGCTTTAATCTTCGCCTTACGTTCTTCGTAATCGGCGATGACTTTCCCACGCTCACGCAGAATTTCCGGATACTGATCGGCGTTATCGATGGTGAATTCCGGCTCGCCCATAAAGCGGTGGCCGCGAATCACGCGATCGGACTGAATGCCCAGAATGGTTGCCGGAATGACTTTGTCGCCCAGCAGCAGGGTCACGGTGTGCACCGGACGCACGAAGTGCACGTCGCTTGCGCCCCAACGCATCAGTTTCGGGATCGGCAGTTTCGCCAGAGAAGTCGCAACCATATTCGGCAGCAGTGCTTCGGTGCTTTCGCCCTTCACATGGGCGCGATACAGCAGCCATTCGCCTTTATCGGTAGTCAGACGCTCAGCCTGGTCAACGGTAATACCGCAACCACGCGCCCAACCTTCTGCCGCTTTGCTCGGTTTGCCTTCAGCGTCGAACGCCTGGGCAATCGCCGGGCCGCGTTTTTCGATTTCACGATCCGGTTGCGCTTCCGCCAGGTTAGCTACTTTCAGCGCCAGACGACGCGGAGCAGCAAACCATTGAACGGTGCCGTGTGCGAGGCCAGCGTTATCCAGCTCCGCAGTAAAGTTCGCAGCAAAGGACTCAGCCAGGCTGCGCAGTGCTTTTGGTGGCAGCTCTTCAGTGCCGATTTCCACCAGAAAAGTTTTCTCAGACATAGCCGCCTCTTACTTATCTTTGTTGCACATCGGGAAGCCGAGGGCTTCACGGGAAGCGTAGTATGCTTCTGCCACTGCTTTGGTCAGGGTGCGAATGCGCAGAATGTAGCGCTGACGCTCGGTGACGGAGATGGCTTTACGCGCATCCAGCAGGTTGAAGCTGTGGGCGGCTTTCAGAATACGCTCGTAGGCTGGCAGCGGCAGCGGATTTTCCAGCGCCAGCAGCTGCTGCGCTTCTTTCTCGTACTGCTCGAAGCAGGTGAACAGGAAGTCCACATCCGCGTATTCGAAGTTGTAAGTGGACTGCTCCACTTCGTTCTGATGGAACACGTCGCCGTAGGTGGTTTTACCCAGCGGGCCGTCGCTCCAGACCAGGTCGTAAACGCTGTCTACGCCCTGAATGTACATGGCCAGACGTTCCAGACCGTAGGTGATCTCGCCGGTAACCGGTTTACACTCCAGACCACCAACCTGCTGGAAGTAAGTGAACTGCGTCACTTCCATGCCGTTCAGCCACACTTCCCAGCCCAGTCCCCAGGCACCCAGCGTCGGGTTTTCCCAGTTATCTTCCACGAAACGGATGTCGTGAATAGTCGGGTCCATGCCCAGCTCTTTCAGAGAACCGAGGTACAGCTCCTGAATATTGTCCGGCGATGGCTTAATGACCACCTGGAACTGATAGTAGTGCTGTAAACGGTTGGGGTTTTCGCCGTAGCGACCATCGGTCGGGCGACGAGAAGGCTGAACATAAGCAGCCGCCATCGGTTCTGGCCCCAGCGCGCGCAGACAGGTCATTGGGTGAGAGGTTCCCGCGCCGACTTCCATGTCCAATGGTTGAACAATGGTGCAGCCCTGGCGAGCCCAGTAATCCTGTAAGGTCAGGATCAAGCCCTGGAAGGTCCTGGTATCAAACTTTTGCATATTATTTCGTGCTGGATACGTGTGGATTTAAAGGAAGGGATCAGTATACCCGCTGGATGGAAGATATACAGTACGAAACGGGGTTGTTTAGGGAAAATTGGGAAATAAGCCTTGCGGCCAGAACGCTGACGGCGTCTGGCTGTTGATTATACGAGCAGGCTAGCGCATGGAGAGGTGTAAAAACTGACCGTCCGCATCAAACGAGCAGACAAAGCCCTCTTTGCGCGACGTATGGCCCCGCAGCTCGTAGCTTCCCTGAAAACGCTCAAACCCGGTGACATCAATTTTCTGCACGTCCGAGTTATAGCGGCGAGCGGCCCGATCCTTACAGAGCGCTTCCATATTCAGTGAACGTTCCGGGCTCATTTTACCCTGCTGCGCTTTTTGCACAGGTGCTTCTTGCGGCGCACTGCATCCCGCCAGGATCAACAGCAGAAAGAGTGACGCCACACGCTTCATCATCATTTTTATTACCGCCCTGGTCAGTGGCTGTTATTTTTAGTATCAAAGCTTTTATAGATTACGGTCCGGCATTCTGCGAATCTCGCGGCCTCCCTACAAGCCTGCTGAATAAAACTCAGAATTTTCCAAACGAAGACTTTTGGACAACGGCAGTCACACTCAATTTACAGGGAATACGAGGAACTGATGCAGTCAAAAATTAACTGGATTGATAACCTGCGAGGAATAGCGTGTCTGATGGTGGTCATGATCCACACGACGACCTGGTACGTCACAAATGCCCACAGCATCAGCCCCGTTAACTGGGATATCGCCAATATTCTCAACTCTGCGTCACGCGTCAGCGTGCCGCTGTTCTTTATGATTTCCGGCTTTCTCTTTTTTGGCGAGCGTAGCGCGCAGCCGCGGCACTTCGTGCGCATCGTGGCCTGCCTGGGGTTCTACAGCGCCGTTGCTCTGCTCTATATCACGCTGTTCACCTCCATTAACGCCGGGCTGTCGCTGAAATACGTGCTGCAAAAACCGGTGTTCTACCACCTGTGGTTCTTCTTCGCGATTATTGTTATCTATCTGGTCTCCCCGCTCATTCAGGTGAAAAACGTCAGCGGTAAAATGCTTCTGGCCCTGATGGTGGTGATTGGCATTATCGCTAACCCGAATACGGTTTCGCAGAAAATCGACGGATTTGAGTGGCTTCCGGTCAATCTCTATATCAACGGCGATACATTTTACTACGTGCTTTACGGCATGCTGGGGCGTGCCATCGGGATGATGGACACGCAAAAACGCGGGCTGAGCTGGCTCTGCGGGGCGCTGTTTATCGCTGGCGTGGCGGTGATTTCACGCGGGACGCTGCATGAGCTGCAGTGGCGCGGCAATTTTGCCGATACCTGGTATCTCTATTGCGGGCCGATGGTCTTTATCTGTGCGGTTTCGCTGCTCACGCTCGCCAAAAACACCCTGAACGCACGTCCCCTGCCCGTGCTGAGCCTTATCTCACGGCACTCTCTCGGGATTTACGGTTTTCACGCGCTGGTGATCCACGCGCTGCGCACGAGAGGCATTGAGCTAAAAAGCTGGCCGGTGCTGGATATCGTCTGGATTTTTGCCGCCACGCTGGCGATCAGCCTACTGCTGTCGATACTGCTGCAAAAAATAGATGCTCGCCGCTTCGTCAGCTAATGCTTCGCTGCCGGGCGCGATGATACTGGCGCGGGGAGGAAAACCCTGCCGCCAGTGAAGCCTGCTCCATGCCGCGCCCCTGCAATAGCCATTGCTCCGCCACCGCCAGACGCAGCTGCTCAAGATAATCGCGAACGCTAATGCCTAAATGCGACTGGAAAAGCCGGGTGAGATGGCGCGGGCTGACGTGCGCCAGTGCGGCGATCTCAGGCAAGCTCCACGTTTTTTGCGGCTCGGCGGTGAGCGCATCCTGCGCCCGATGTATCGCCGGATGAAGATGATTGCGATAGCGTAGCCACGGAGATAGCTGAGGATCGTCACCGGAACGGCGGAACCAGACCACCATCTCACGCGCCACGGTCAGCGCCTTTTCGGGGCCGCACAGGCGGTTAATCATGTGCAGCGCCAGATCGATGCCCGACGTGATCCCCGCGCTGGTCCAGATATTCTCATCCTGTACAAAGATGCGGCTTTCTTTAATCGTCGCCGTGGGCGCCGCAGTGCGTAAACGGCTGATAACGTCATGGTGGGTTGTACACTGCCGGTTGTTCAGCAGGCCCGATTTCGCCGCCAGCAGCGCGCCTGAACAGACGCACATCACCGTGATATCCCGGCGCTGGATCTGTGGCTGCAGGCGCATCAGCCAGTGCTGAATCTGCTGCGCCTGTGGCGTTGAGAACTGAAAGCGGGAGTCGCTCACGCCGGGCAATACCAGCAGGCTCCCCTCAGGAAGCCTTTCCGGTAACGGCTGGATGCCGCTCATCGTCAGGCCTATCGACGTCGGCACCTCCGGTTGCGGGCCAATGTAATGCAGACGAAACGCGTCGCCAGCCAGTACAAAGGTTTCTGCCGGGCCGGTCATGTCTAATGACAGCACCCCGGGCAACATCACGAACCAGACGTCGATACTCATTACAGGGACTCCAGCGTCTCCGCTACCGTTTTAATTTCGGCAAAACGCCCGGACAGTACCGTTTCGGTACGGTGGCGAATGTCCGCAGCGCTAAGGGTAATGCCCCTGTACGTCATGGGGAACGTCAGCGTGGCCTCGCTGACAAAGGTCACAGCATAACCCAGATCGGATGCCACCCGGGCGGTGGTTTCGCAGCATTGCTCAGTGCGAATGCCGCAGATAATCAGTTGGTTGATATCACGTTCACGCAGCCAGCGATCGAGCCCGGTATCCGTGAAGGCATTATGGACGTGTTTCTGGAAAACCACATCCGGCTGATGACGCAAAAAGGCCATCGGTTTGACATAGCCGCTTTTCAGGGTGAAAGGGCCGTCTTCGTCCACATGAAAAATATCAACGACCGGAATATTGCGCGCCTGGCAGCCTTCAATCAGCCCCAGCATCGCCTGCTGAAAGGCAGGGATCTCGCTTTCCTGCCAGTAATTGCGGTGATGGAAGGACTGCTGAGTGTCGATGTTGATTAATGCAGTGCGTGACATGATGGGTCTCCTCGCCAGTGGGTGTGACACCATACTGGCAAGGAAATGAAGGCACGCACAGACCAAAAAAGGACATCCTCGTGCCTTTCCCGGACAAGCGTATTTACGACATCAGGGGCAGCAGCTGCTGGTAGATTTTACGGAATACCGCGCGCCTTTCCGCGTACCGCGCATGATTTGCCGCGTCAGGGAAATGCGCCTGTTCAAGGGTAAGCTGCGGCAGCAGTTGTGAAAGTGGTTTTTCCGGGTTCATAGCAATCTGCGCCAGACGCGCGGCGCCGAGCGCGGGGCCGACATCGCCACCGGTGCGGAAATCCAGCTGCAACCCGCTGATATCCGACAGCATCTGTCGCCAGTAAGGGCTTCGCGCACCGCCGCCAATCAGGGTGACGCTCGTCGGTTCCAGGCCGCATTCGTGCACCACGTCCATTCCGTCGGCCAGCGCATAGCCCACGCCTTCGAGAACCGCACGCGCCAGCTCTGCCGGGCCATGCTGATGGGTTAAGCCAAAGAACACCCCTTTCGCTTCCGGGTTGTTGTGCGGCGTACGCTCTCCAGAAAGATACGGTAAAAACCAGACGGCACCCGCAGCGTCATCCGCCTGCTGCGCCGCCGCAATGAGCGCAGGCACGTCGGTCATGCCGGTGAGTTTCGCCGCCCAGTCCAGGCAGGACGCCGCGCTCAGCATCACCGACATCAAATGCCATTTCCCTGGAAGGGCATGACAGAAACTGTGCACCGCGCTTTCTGGATTACTGCGATAGCCGTCGCTGACGGCAAAATAGACGCCAGAGGTTCCCAGAGACAGCATCGTCTGCCCCGCCTCAACCATGCCGACGCCGACAGCGCCCGCGGCATTATCACCGCCTCCGGCAACCACCGGTACGGCAGGCATATTCCAGCGTTCAGCAACGGCTGGCAGCAGCGCGCCTGTCACCTCACAGCCTTCGTACAGCGCGGGCATATGTTCCCGGGTCAGGTGGCAGGCATCCAGCATCGCCTCGCTCCAGTCGCGTTTCGCCACGTCGAGCCACATGGTGCCGGCGGCATCGGACATGTCGCTGGCGAAATCGCCCGTCATGCGAAAACGCAGATAGTCTTTCGGCAGCAGGACTTTCGCCACCTGCTGGAAAATCTCCGGCTCGTGTCGCTGCACCCACAGCAGCTTGGGCGCGGTAAAGCCGGGCATCATCAGGTTGCCGGTAATCTCACGAGACGTGGGTACATGCGCCTCAAGAAGCGCACACTCTTCTGCACAGCGGCCATCGTTCCAGAGAATGGCGGGTCGCAACACGCGATGCTCGCTGTCCAGCAGCGTAGCGCCGTGCATTTGCCCGGCAATCCCCAGCGCTTTAACGTCGCGCAGGCTATGCTGCTCGCCTAAGGCTTTGATTGCGCGATCCGTCGCCTGCCACCACTGCTCCGGATCCTGTTCCGACCACAGCGGATGCGGACGAGAAACCTGCAGCGTTTCCGTCTGCGTTGCTAACACGTCGCCCTGCTCGCTCAACAGGATGGCTTTCACACCCGATGTGCCAAGATCGATCCCGATATACATTACGGTGACTCCTTTTACAGAAATGCCCGGTAGCGCTAACGCTTACCGGGCCTACGTGCATCTTCAGCTAAATTACTTATCAAACAGATAGTGGTTTACGAGATTTTCCAGCAGCTCCTGGTGTCCGCTCTGGTGCTGTGGCGCCAGCTGATGTTGTTCAGCGTACTTCGCGATCTCCGCAAGCGATAACTGCCCCTTCAGGATTTGCTGGCCCAATTCGCTATTCCAGCCGGAATAACGCTGCGCGATGCGTTTATCCAGCTCGCCATCTTCAATCATGCGCGCTGCAATTTTCAGCGCCAGTGCCATCGTATCCATCGCGCCGATATGACCGTAAAACAGATCATATTTATCAGTACTTTGACGACGTACTTTGGCATCGAAGTTCAGACCACCGGTGGTGAAACCGCCTGCTTTGAGAATTTCATACATCACCAGCGCATTCTCTTCCACACTGTTCGGGAACTGGTCGGTGTCCCAGCCCAGTTGCGCATCGCCACGGTTGGCGTCGACAGAACCGAACAGGCCAAGCGCAATGGCGGTGGCTATTTCATGATGGAAAGAGTGACCTGCCAGCGTCGCGTGGTTAGCTTCAATGTTCAGTTTAATCTCTTTTTCCAGACCAAACTGTTTCAGGAAGCCATAGACCGTCGCGGCATCGTAATCATATTGATGTTTGGTCGGTTCTTGCGGTTTCGGTTCGATAAGCAACGTGCCCTGGAAACCGATTTTATGTTTATGCTCAACCACCATCTGCATAAAGCGGCCCAGTTGTTCACGCTCCTGACGCAAGTCGGTATTTAACAGCGTTTCGTAACCTTCACGACCGCCCCACAGGACATAGTTTTCACCGCCCAATTTATGGGTTGCTTCCATCGCTGTAACAACTTGCGTTGCCGCCCAGCTGAAGACTTCAGGATCTGGGTTCGTCGCCGCACCCGCGCCGTAGCGAGGGTTTGTAAAGCAGTTGGCGGTTCCCCACAGCAGCTTCACGCCGCTCTCTTCTTGCTTGCCTGCCAGGACATCAACCATTTGCGCAAAATTATTGATGTACTCTTTTAACGACGCGCCCTCAGGGGAAACATCCACATCGTGGAAGCAATAAAATGGCACATGTAACTTGTGGAAAAACTCAAATGCGACATCTGCTTTACGCTTCGCCAACGCCAGTGCCTCACCAGGCTGCTGCCACGGACGATTAAACGCCCCCACACCAAACATATCCGCCCCGTTCCAGCAGAAGGTGTGCCAGTAGCAGGCGGCAAAACGCAAGTGCTCTTCCATACGCTTACCCAACACCAGTTCGTCGGGATTGTAGTGACGGAATGCTAACGGGTTTGAGGATTTTGAGCCTTCATAACGAACGCGATCGAGCTGGTCAAAATAGGCTTGCATATTGAACTCCATAATCAGGTAATGCCGCGGGTGATGGATGATGTCGTAATATTGGGCACTCCCTTTCAGTTGCTCAATTATGTTATTTCACACTGCTATTGAGATAATTCACAAGTGTGCGCTCGCTCGCAAAATAAAATGGAATGATGAAACTGGGTAATTCCTCGAAGAGAAAAATGCAATAAGTACAATTGCGCAACAAAAGTAAGATCTCGGTCATAAATCAAGAAATAAACCAAAAATCGTAATCGAAAGATAAAAATCTGTAATTGTTTTCCCCTGTTTAGTTGCTAAAAATTGGTTACGTTTATCGCGGTGATTGTTACTTATTAAAACTGTCCTCTAACTACAGAAGGCCCTACACCATGAAAATAAAGAACATTCTACTCACCCTTTGCACCTCACTCCTGCTTACCAACGTTGCTGCACACGCCAAAGAAGTCAAAATAGGTATGGCGATTGATGATCTCCGTCTTGAACGCTGGCAAAAAGATCGAGATATCTTTGTGAAAAAGGCAGAATCTCTCGGCGCGAAAGTATTTGTACAGTCTGCAAATGGCAATGAAGAAACACAAATGTCGCAGATTGAAAACATGATAAACCGGGGTGTCGATGTTCTTGTCATTATTCCGTATAACGGTCAGGTATTAAGTAACGTTGTAAAAGAAGCCAAACAAGAAGGCATTAAAGTATTAGCTTACGACCGTATGATTAACGATGCGGATATCGATTTTTATATTTCTTTCGATAACGAAAAAGTCGGTGAACTGCAGGCAAAAGCCCTGGTCGATATTGTTCCGCAAGGTAATTACTTCCTGATGGGCGGCTCGCCGGTAGATAACAATGCCAAGCTGTTCCGCGCCGGACAAATGAAAGTGTTAAAACCTTACGTTGATTCCGGAAAAATTAAAGTCGTTGGTGACCAATGGGTTGATGGCTGGTTACCGGAAAACGCATTGAAAATTATGGAAAACGCGCTAACCGCCAATAATAACAAAATTGATGCTGTAGTTGCCTCAAACGATGCCACCGCAGGTGGGGCAATTCAGGCATTAAGCGCGCAAGGTTTATCAGGGAAAGTAGCAATCTCCGGCCAGGATGCGGATCTCGCAGGTATTAAACGTATTGCTGCCGGTACGCAAACTATGACGGTGTATAAACCTATTACGTTGTTGGCAAATACTGCCGCAGAAATTGCCGTTGAGTTGGGCAATGGTCAGGAACCAAAAGCAGATACCACACTGAATAATGGCCTGAAAGATGTCCCCTCCCGCCTCCTGACACCGATCGATGTGAATAAAAACAACATCAAAGATACGGTAATTAAAGACGGATTCCACAAAGAGAGCGAGCTGTAAGCGTTACGCCCCAGCGCGGAGCGGGGGCGTGATTTCTCTCCATGCCGCGTGAATGAATTGGCTTAGGTGGAGTCGTTATGCCTTATCTACTTGAAATGAAGAACATTACCAAAACCTTCGGCAGTGTGAAGGCGATTGATAACGTCTGCTTGCGGTTGAATGCTGGCGAAATCGTCTCACTTTGTGGGGAAAATGGGTCTGGTAAATCAACGCTGATGAAAGTGCTGTGTGGTATTTATCCCCATGGCTCCTACGAAGGCGAAATTATTTTTGCGGGAGAAGAGATTCAGGCGAGTCACATCCGCGATACCGAACGCAAAGGTATCGCCATCATTCATCAGGAATTGGCCCTGGTGAAAGAATTGACCGTGCTGGAAAATATCTTCCTGGGTAACGAAATAACCCACAATGGCATTATGGATTATGACCTGATGACGCTACGCTGTCAGAAGCTGCTCGCACAGGTCAGTTTATCCATTTCACCTGATACCCGCGTTGGCGATTTAGGGCTTGGGCAACAACAACTGGTTGAAATTGCCAAGGCACTTAATAAACAGGTGCGCTTGTTAATTCTCGATGAACCGACAGCCTCATTAACTGAGCAGGAAACGTCGGTTTTACTGGATATTATTCGCGATCTACAACAGCACGGTATCGCCTGTATTTATATTTCGCACAAACTCAACGAAGTCAAAGCGATTTCCGATACGATTTGCGTTATTCGCGACGGACAGCACATTGGTACGCGTGATGCTGCCGGAATGAGTGAAGACGATATTATCACCATGATGGTCGGGCGAGAGTTAACCGCGCTTTACCCTAATGAACCACATACCACCGGAGATGAAATATTACGTATTGAACATCTGACGGCATGGCATCCGGTTAATCGTCATATTAAACGAGTTAATGATATCTCGTTTTCCCTGAAACGTGGCGAAATATTGGGTATTGCCGGACTCGTTGGTGCCGGACGTACCGAGACCATTCAGTGCCTGTTTGGTGTGTGGCCCGGACAATGGGAAGGAAAAATTTATATTGATGGCAAACAGGTAGATATTCGTAACTGTCAGCAAGCCATCGCCCAGGGGATTGCGATGGTCCCCGAAGACAGAAAGCGCGACGGCATCGTTCCGGTAATGGCGGTTGGTAAAAATATTACCCTCGCCGCACTCAATAAATTTACCGGTGGCATTAGCCAGCTTGATGACGCGGCAGAGCAAAAATGTATTCTGGAATCAATCCAGCAACTCAAAGTTAAAACGTCGTCCCCCGACCTTGCTATTGGACGTTTGAGCGGCGGCAATCAGCAAAAAGCGATCCTCGCTCGCTGTCTGTTACTTAACCCGCGCATTCTCATTCTTGATGAACCCACCAGGGGTATCGATATTGGCGCGAAATACGAGATCTACAAATTAATTAACCAACTCGTCCAGCAGGGTATTGCCGTTATTGTCATCTCTTCCGAATTACCTGAAGTGCTCGGCCTTAGCGATCGTGTACTGGTGATGCATGAAGGGAAACTAAAAGCCAACCTGATAAATCATAACCTGACTCAGGAGCAGGTGATGGAAGCCGCATTGAGGAGCGAACATCATGTCGAAAAGCAATCCGTCTGAAGTGAAATTGGCCGTACCGACATCCGGTGGCTTCTCCGGGCTGAAATCACTGAATTTGCAGGTCTTCGTGATGATTGCAGCTATCATCGCAATCATGCTGTTCTTTACCTGGACCACCGATGGTGCCTACTTAAGCGCCCGTAACGTCTCCAACCTGTTACGCCAGACCGCGATTACCGGCATCCTCGCGGTAGGAATGGTGTTCGTCATAATTTCTGCTGAAATCGACCTTTCCGTCGCTCAATGATGGGGCTGTTAGGTGGCGTCGCGGCGATTTGTGACGTCTGGTTAGGCTGGCCTTTGCCACTTACCATCATTGTGACGCTGGTTCTGGGACTGCTTCTCGGTGCCTGGAACGGATGGTGGGTCGCGTACCGTAAAGTCCCTTCATTATTGTCACCCTCGCGGGCATGTGGCATTTCGCGGCATACTCATTGGCATCACCAACGGCACGACTGTATCCCCCACCAGCGCCGCGATGTCACAAATTGGGCAAAGCTATCTCCCCGCCAGTACCGGCTTCATCATTGGCGCGCTTGGCTTAATGCTTTTGTTGGTTGGCAATGGCGCGGAAGAATGCGCCGTCAGGCTTTGGGTTTACAGTCTCGGCCTCTACCGCAGTAGTCGGTCGCCAGGCTTTAACCGCTATCATCGTATTAGGCGCAATCTGGCTGTTGAATGATTACCGTGGCGTTCCCACTCCTGTTCTGCTGCTGACGTTGCTGTTACTCGGCGGAATGTTTATGGCAACGCGGACGGCATTTGGACGACGCATTTATGCCATCGGCGGCAATCTGGAAGCAGCACGTCTCTCCGGGATTAACGTTGAACGCACCAAACTTGCCGTGTTCGCGATTAACGGATTAATGGTAGCCATCGCCGGATTAATCCTTAGTTCTCGACTTGGCGCTGGTTCACCTTCTGCGGGAAATATCGCCGAACTGGACGCAATTGCAGCATGCGTGATTGGCGGCACCAGCCTGGCTGGCGGTGTGGGGAAGCGTTGCCGGAGCAGTAATGGGGGCATTTATCATGGCTTCACTGGATAACGGCATGAGTATGATGGATGTACCGACCTCTGGCAGTATATCGTTAAAGGTGCGATTCTGTTGCTGGCAGTATGGATGGACTCCGCAACCAAACGCCGTTCTTGATTTTGATAAAAATTTTCTCAAAGCCGGTTACGTATTACCGGTTTTGAGTTTTTGCATGATTCAGCAGGAAAAGAACCATGTTTACTAAACGTCACCGCATCACATTACTGTTCAATGCCAATAAAGCCTATGACCGGCAGGTAGTAGAAGGCGTAGGGGAATATTTACAGGCGTCACAATCGGAATGGGATATTTTCATTGAAGAAGATTTCCGCGCCCGCATTGATAAAATCAAGGACTGGTTAGGAGATGGCGTCATTGCCGACTTCGACGACAAAACAGATCGAGCAAGCGCTGGCTGATGTCGACGTCCCCCATTGTTGGGGTTGGCGGCTCGTATCACCTTGCAGAAAGTTACCCACCCGTTCATTACATTGCCACCGATCAACTATGCGCTGGTTGAAAGCGCATTTTTGCATTTAAAAGAGAAAGGCGTTAACCGCTTTGCTTTTTATGGTCTTCCGGAATCAAGCGGCAAACGTTGGGCCACTGAGCGCGAATATGCATTTCGTCAGCTTGTCGCCGAAGAAAAGTATCGCGGAGTGGTTTATCAGGGGTTAGAAACCGCGCCAGAGAACTGCAACACGCGCAAAATCGGCTGGCAGGACTGGCTACAAACGCTACCACCGCAAACCGGGATTATTGCCGTTACTGACGCCCGAGCGCGGCATATTCTGCAAGTATGTGAACATCTACATATTCCCGTACCGGAAAAATTATGCGTGATTGGCATCGATAACGAAGAACTGACCCGCTATCTGTCGCGTGTCGCCCTTTCTTCGGTCGCTCAGGGCGCGCGGCAAATGGGCTATCAGGCGGCAAAAACTGTTGCATCGATTATTAGATAAAGAAGAAATGCCGCTACAGCGAATTTTGGTCCCACCAGTTCGCGTCATTGAACGGCGCTCAACAGATTATCGCTCGCTGACCGATCCCGCCGTTATTCAGGCCATGCATTACATTCGTAATCACGCCTGTAAAGGGATTAAAGTGGATCAGGTACTGGATGCGGTCGGGATCTCGCGCTCCAATCTTGAGAAGCGTTTTAAAGAAGAGGTGGGTGAAACCATCCATGCCATGATTCATGCCGAGAAGCTGGAGAAAGCGCGCAGTCTGCTGATTTCAACCACCTTGTCGATCAATGAGATATCGCAATGTGCGGTGTATCCATCGCTGCAATATTTCTACTCTGTTTTTAAAAAAGCATATGACACGACGCCAAAGAGTATCGCGATGTAAATAGCGAGGTCATGGTTGTAGCGATGATGAGAATTGTCGGCGTCACATCAGGTAACGCTGCGTGGTTGTCGGATGCGGCGTGAACGCCTTATCCGACCTACCCGCCAGGCATGATAAAAACGCACCAACAACGCTTCAGGCTCGTAGCTCAACTGCCTGAGACAAAGTAAAAAGCCTTATCCGACTGACAAGTCGGATAAGGCTCAAGGAAATGCATTACATATGCGCCGCGATTAACCGTTGGTTATCCTGGTACATTGCGAACAGGTAGTTGTTATAACTCTTCCCTTTGGTCGAGTAGCCCTTCAGCTTGTGAATCATCGCTGTGGCAGTCACTTCCTGATCCGCTTTACGCAGCTGCGCACGCGATTTACGGAACGAAGAGTAAGCCGGGTGCGTATTCAGGTTAGTGACATAGGCGCTCACCGATTCTTTGACAGAACTAAACTGTGAGTACCCTTTCACTTTACCTGGCGCATTGGTACAACGTCCTTTCATGCATTTCATGCCGAACAGGTTGTTGTTGTTGCGCGCCAGCTTCGACGTTCCCCAACCGCTTTCTGCTGCAGCCATCGTCGCCACCATACTGGTGGGGATAATGTCTACGCGTTCAAGCAAGGTATTCCACGGGATTTTTCGCGTATTACCGGACCACTTCACCTTGTAGCGTTTGGCGATGTCTTTCAGACGCGCACGCTCAGCAGGTGACCATTGGCCCTGATACTGTTTTGAAATGAGCCAGTTACGTTCCGCAGTAATGGCCGCATTTTGGCTGGTAATGTAAGGCATTACGGTCCGGAGAAACGCCTTTTTCCTTGGTGTTCCGGAAGGGTATTTTCGCAAATCAGGAAGTGAACTACTCTTTGCACTATTGCGAGAATACTCTTGTTTACTGCTTACCTGTTTATTACTAGCTTTAGTTAAGTGGGACTTTTGACTCGCTGTTGTTGTGTGCGTCTTCGCTAACACCTCACTCGAAAACACCAGAGTGAGTAACATAAGAATCATCGCCCCATATCGTCGTATGGGAGTCAAAATCATCAGGTCTCCTGGTCGGATTTAATCATTCCAACACCTTATATTTTTCACAAATTTGAGAGTTGAATCTCAAATCATATCAAAAATAGCTGTCAAGAGCACCCCAAGGAATAGTCCAAATCTGAAACTATGTCACCGTGAAACTTGCTCATAAAAACATCATTCCACAAAAACTGTGTGCGCTATCGCAGATAACTGCCTAATTTTGCGCGAGATCACTCATCCTCACGCTTCCTCCTGGCAGAAAGCGACAGGGGATGAGTTTTTGCCCCCCGCCTGATGGCACACTGGTCAAAAATGCCGCGACAGGAAAAAGGAATGAAACGTACCGCATTAGCCTTTCTGATGTTACCCGCAATGGCACATGCCGACTGGTCATCGCCGGGATTTAGCGCATTTAGCGCCGAAGGCACCGGAGTCTTCACCAGCCAGGCAAAGCTTGCGAAGGGTACGCGTCCTCTGACGCTGAGTTTTGACAAGACGTGCTGGCAGCCTGCAGATGCGATAAAACTCAATTTGATGCTGTCGCTCAAGCCCTGTGACGGCACGCCGCCGCAGTGGCGCCTTTTCCGCGACGGTGACTACCAGATGCGGATTGATACCCGCTCCGGCACGCCCACCCTGCTGCTGACGATTCAGAGTGCCGCAGAACAGCCGGTTGCAAACGTCATCCGCCAGTGCCCTAAGTGGGACGGTAAACCGCTGACGCTGGACGTCGGCAGTACCTTCCCTGAGGGCTCCGTCGTGCGCGACTACTACAGTAAACAGACGGCGACGGTGCAGAATGGAAAAATCACCCTGCAGCCAGCCGCCAACAGTAATGGCCTGCTGCTGATTGAGCGCGCCGAAACCGACAAGCCTGCGCCGTTTAGCTGGCAAAATGCCACCGTCTATTTTGTGCTGACCGATCGTTACGTGAATGGTGACCCGGGCAACGACAACAGCTACGGTCGCCATAAAGACGGCATGCAGGAGATTGGTACGTTTCACGGTGGTGACCTTAAGGGGCTGACCAGCAAGCTCGATTACCTGCAGCAGCTGGGGGTGAATGCGCTCTGGCTAAGCTCCCCGCTTGAGCAGATCCACGGCTGGGTAGGCGGTGGCACCAAAGGTGATTTCCCGCATTACGCCTATCACGGCTACTACACCCAGGACTGGACAAAGCTCGACGCCAATATGGGCACTGAGGATGACCTGCGCCAGCTTGTCGACGAAGCGCACAAGCGCGGGATCCGCGTTCTGTTCGATATCGTCATGAACCACGTTGGTTATGCCACGCTGGCAGACATGCAGGAATATCAGTTTGGTGCCCTGTACCTGCAGGGTGATGAGCTGAAAAAGACGCTGGGAGAACGCTGGACGGACTGGAAGCCGGGCGCGGGCCAGACCTGGCACAGCTTTAACGACTACATCAACTTTAGCGACAAAGCCGCATGGGAAAAATGGTGGGGTAAAAAGTGGATCCGCACCGATATCGGCGATTACGACAACCCCGGCTTCGACGATTTGACCATGTCGCTGGCATTTCTGCCCGATCTGAAAACGGAATCGACGACGCCTTCCGGATTGCCAAACTTTTATCAACACAAGCCCGACACCCACGCGAAGGCCATCCCAGGATATACCCCGCGCGATTATCTGACCCACTGGCTCAGCCAGTGGGTACGCGACTACGGCATCGACGGTTTCCGGGTGGATACCGCGAAACACGTCGAGCTTGCGGCCTGGCAACAGCTGAAAGACCAGGCAAGCCAGGCGCTGGCCGCCTGGAAAGGCTCGCACCCGGATAAAAAGCTCGACAACGCACCGTTCTGGATGACCGGGGAATCCTGGGGCCATGGGGTGATGCAGAGCGATTATTACCGTCACGGTTTTGACGCGATGATTAACTTTGACTATCAGGAGCAGGCGGCGAAGGCGGTGGATTGCCTGGCCGATATGGATCTCACCTGGCAGCAGATGGCGGAGAAGCTGCAAAGCTTCAACGTGCTGAGCTACCTCTCCTCCCACGATACGCGCCTGTTCCGCGAAGGGGGCCAGCGCGCGGCGGAGCTGCTTTTGCTGGCGCCGGGCAGCGTGCAAATCTATTACGGGGATGAGTCCGAGCGTCCATTCGGGCCGACAGGTTCCGACCCATTGCAGGGCACCCGGTCAGATATGAACTGGCATGACGTCACGGGCAAGCAGGCCTTAACCGTCGCCCACTGGCAAACGCTGGGTCAGTTCCGCGCCCGTCACCCGGCGATTGGCGAAGGCAAACAAACCACGCTGTCGCTGAAAGAGGGGTACGGCTTCGTGCGCGAGCACAATGGCGATAAGGTGATGGTGGTTTGGGCGGGTAATCAATAATTACCCCCCTCACCCTAACCCTCTCCCCACAGGGGAGAGGGGAAAAACACCAGAACTATTCACTACACAAATCCACTCCCGCCCTATAAAACAACAAATCCGACCACACCACCTGATTTGCACCAACACGGTGCTAGCGTTATGGTTACCCACTTTCAAAATAAGCTCGACAGATATCCCGCTATGACATTCTCCCTTTTTGGTGACAAATTTACCCGCCACTCCGGCATTACGCTGTTGATGGAAGATCTGAACGACGGTTTACGCACGCCTGGCGCGATTATGCTCGGCGGCGGTAATCCGGCGCAGATCCCGGAAATGCAGGACTACTTCCAGACGCTACTGACCGACATGCTGGAAAGTGGCAAAGCGACTGATGCACTGTGTAACTACGACGGTCCACAGGGGAAAACGGAGCTACTCACACTGCTTGCCGGAATGCTGCGCGAGAAGTTGGGTTGGGATATCGAACCACAGAATATTGCACTAACAAACGGCAGCCAGAGCGCGTTTTTCTACTTATTTAACCTGTTTGCCGGACGCCGTGCCGATGGTCGGGTCAAAAAAGTGCTGTTCCCGCTTGCACCGGAATACATTGGCTATGCTGACGCCGGACTGGAAGAAGATCTGTTTGTCTCTGCGCGTCCGAATATTGAACTGCTGCCGGAAGGCCAGTTTAAATACCACGTCGATTTTGAGCATCTGCATATTGGCGAAGAAACCGGGATGATTTGCGTCTCCCGGCCGACGAATCCAACAGGCAATGTGATTACTGACGAAGAGTTGCTGAAGCTTGACGCGCTGGCGAATCAACACGGCATTCCGCTGGTGATTGATAACGCTTATGGCGTCCCGTTCCCGGGTATCATCTTCAGTGAAGCGCGCCCGCTATGGAATCCGAATATCGTGCTGTGCATGAGTCTTTCCAAGCTGGGTCTACCTGGCTCCCGCTGCGGCATTATCATCGCCAATGAAAAAATCATCACCGCCATCACCAATATGAACGGCATTATCAGCCTGGCACCTGGCGGTATTGGTCCGGCGATGATGTGTGAAATGATTAAGCGTAACGATCTGCTGCGCCTGTCTGAAACAGTCATCAAACCGTTTTACTACCAGCGTGTTCAGGAAACTATCGCCATCATTCGCCGCTATTTACCGGAAAATCGCTGCCTGATTCATAAACCGGAAGGAGCCATTTTCCTCTGGCTATGGTTTAAGGATTTGCCCATTACGACCGAGCAGCTCTATCAGCGCCTGAAAGCACGCGGCGTGCTGATGGTGCCGGGGCACAACTTCTTCCCAGGGCTGGATAAACCGTGGCCGCATACGCATCAATGTATGCGCATGAACTACGTACCAGAGCCGGAGAAAATTGAGGCGGGGGTGAAGATTCTGGCGGAAGAGATAGAAAGAGCCTGGCGCGAAGGCAATTGTTAAAAAATAAGGCTCTTCAAATGAAGAGCATTATTTTTCCGTGATCTGAATCTTATATTAAGGATATATCCTGTAGCGTGTTATTTATCATCCCCCTTGAGTTTCCTTAGGAATATTCCTTTAATTTACGCTCGCTAACTTCCCCATCAATAATTAAGCAACAATTAAAGATCTTAACTTATTGTTATTTTGAAATAACCACCTGCAAAGCAGGAAAATACCATCCCGAGTCACTTTCATGCATATTTAAAAATAGTGCATATACTCACTAATACGCCGCTCGGCGTTCTTTTGCGTGGAGTATTCATATGCTACCTAATAATGTTAGTCGCATCAGCGCTATTGCTGTTGCGGTACTGCTCGCGTTCTCTCTTTCTGCCTGCAGTGGAAGCGGTGGCGGCTCTCATCACTCAACGGCCAAAAATAACCCTGCGACGGGAAGCAGCAGCGGCTCAGGTGATGGAAGTGGCACGACCGCGAGCAATGGCGGTTCGGGCAGCAACGGCTCGGGTACCGGGACGGGTTCAGGTACCGGGACAGGCGCTGGTGGCGGAACGGGTTCTGGTTCTGGTTCTGGTTCTGGTTCAGGCTCAGGCTCAGGCTCAGGCTCAGGAGGCAATGGCAGCGGAGGAACCGGAACAGGCAACACGGGCGGTGGAGGAACCACTACCGCAGGCGTAAATACGATACTGGGTGACGCCGGTAAAACGGTGACCAGCGTTGGCTCTACGGTGGATGGCCTTGGAAGCCAGCTTCCAACAAATAATCCCGTCACGTCAACCGTTTCAACCACCGTCAGCGGTGTTGGCAGCGCCGTGTCCACCGTGGGGACAGGCGTCACTACTGGCGTTGGCGATCCAAACAACGCGAACGGTGTGGGCACAACGGTTAAAGGCGTGACCACGTCGGTTACCTCCCTGGGCAATACCGTTTCAACGGTAGGCACGGGCCTGGCGAGCTCAACTTCCGGAACACCGGTCAGCGGCGTAACCGGCCTGACGGGCAGCGTGGTCAACAGTACCGGGCAACTGGTCAGTAACACCGGCACGGGTCTTACCAACACGGTAAGCAGCCCTGCGGTCACTCAGGTAACAACCGATACCACGACCGTTGCCAACAAGACGCTGGGCGGAGTACAGGGCGTCACGCAAAGCGTGGGCACCACGACGGGTCTCGGCACGCCGGTCAACGGCCTGCTGACCCAGGTGGGTAACACCGTGAGCGGCGTGGGGACCAACCTCAGCAACAGCAATAGCGGGCTGAACGGCGCGGGTCAGGTCGTCCAGAACGTCGGCCAGACGGTCACGGATAGCGGCACGCTGGTCAAACCCGCCTCTTCGACAACCGGAGGAAGTTCAGGCTCTCTCACAGCCAATGCAAATGTGGCGGCCACGAACAACAGCCTGGGTGCAACGGTCAATACGACCCTCAATACCCTGACTGCGGGCGTTACGGCCAACGCAGCAACAACATCAAGTCAAAACACGTCGACAACTAACCCGGTCAACGGTCTCAACACGTTAACCACCGGTCTGCTGACGCCAAAACAGTAACCTGCTTATTGTCATTCTGCGCCCCTGGTTCAGGGGCGCTTTATACAGCGACACTCCCCCTAACCGGGAATGATGAACAGGGATAGCGCGATGAAACACCACTTCCTTTTTTCGCTGACGGGGCTGGTTGTGCTGAGCATGGCCCGCGCCGATACATTGCCCTCTATTATTAACCCTGATAATCCGGCGCAAGTTTCTCGTAACGTTGCCCCAGAACAGCCTGAGACCGTCCCACAGCCAAAAGTCAAAATAGAAAAACCGCAGTCAACGCTGACGCCTGAAACGCCCATTACCATTCATCACATTCAGTTTATTGGCGGCACGCGTTATCCCCTGCAGGAATTACTTCAGCCCTTCAGGCCGTACGCCGGAAAAACCGTGCCGCTAAAAACGCTCACGGGGCTGGTAAACGATATTACGGCGCGCTACAAGTCCAACGGTTTTCCGCTCTCCTATGCCTGGTTGCCCGATGATAATTTCCAGCAGGGAAATATTAAAATTGTTCTGGTTGAAGGGTATGTCGCTCACAGCGACATCACCAGTAATAACCCTCACATCGCCGAGCGTCTTAAACGATTGTCAGAAAAAATCATGGCGGAAAAACCGCTGTCTCAGGATACGTTCGATCGCTACAGCCAGCTGATGACGCGCACCCCGAACGTTCCGGTCACGGCCAACGCGCAGCTGCCAACCAATATTTATGGCGCGGCGGCAATGCAGATAACCGGTAATCAGGAGCGGAGCTGGAATATCGCCTCCACGATCGACACCCGTAAAGGGCAAGATTTAATGATGCTGAACGGAACGCTCAGCAACATGACAAGCTATGGCGATCAGCTGGGCGTGGCCACGCTTATACCTTTAGATAGCAACACGCGAAAAAACTATGTCGGCCTGAACTGGCAGCAGTTTTTAAACGATGAAGGGCTGACGATGCAGCTCAAAGGCAGCTATTACCGTGAAGATCCGCGAGATTTTTCTCCCCTTATCTCTTTGCCCAATAATATTCAGGTCGATTCGAAGCAAAAAACAACGCAATACAACGGCGGCGTGACGTTTGGCTATCCATTGCTGCTGACGCAAAAATCACAAATTAATCTGACCGGCGGTTTTGATTATACCGACCGCCAGGATGATTATGCTCTACAGGCCAGACTGCAGGGCAAAACCTATAGTCTGGACTCCGTCAACCAACACGCGCGTTATCCTGCGCTGGAAGTGGGTATCAACGGTGCGCATCAATTCACAGCCGCCAGCATCAGCGGCCGACTCAACGTCCGTCAGGGTATTGATGCGATGGGGGCAGATATCGTCTCAGCCCCTAAACCCGATATAAATTTCACGCTCACAAAAAGCTATCTGGACGCTGCCTGGCTGTTTGCCGACAAATGGCGGTTATCAACATCCTGGGAGGGAGACTGGTCAAATAACACGTTGCCAGAGCCCGAACGCGTTAGCTTCGGTGCCCAGCGCTTTGGCCGTGGATACCAGGACAGTGAGGCAAGCGGTGATTACGGCTATGGCGGGCAGGTAGAACTGCGCTATATCAAGATGCGGAAAGAGAGCACCTGGCTTGCCACCATCCAGCCCTATATCCTGGCCGATACCGCGCAAACCTGGTTTAACACGTCCGGTTTACCTCATCAGCGGCTCGGGTCAGTGGCGACCGGCGTTATGATAGGCGATACGCGCCACTATAGCGTCACGGTGGAGGCGGCAAGACCCGTAGGGGATGTACCGACAGACAGTCGCAACAGGGACTGGCGCTACAGTCTGACGTTCACGTGGAATTTCAATAAAATGCAGTAAGCTTTTCCGCTCGAATACTGACAGGGTCAACGCAGCGCAGCGCGTGGGTTGGACAGGCCTCCACGCAGGCCGGTCCGCCTTCGCGATGCAGGCATAAATCACATTTCAGCGCCTGCGCCTTATTTCCCTCCAGACCAACCTGCATCGCCCCAAACGGACACGCCACCACACATCTTTTACACCCAATGCAGCGCGTCTGCTCAACGAGCCAGGCTCCCGCCGTACGGCTGATGGCATGGGTTGGACAGACGTTAGCACAGGGCGCATCCTCGCACTGATGGCAACCCACTGCCGTAGTGTATGAACTTCCCTTAACCACCCGAAGGCGGGGCGTAAAGGCATGAGAGGAGACGGCGCCCTGATGCGACACCACGCAGGCCACTTCGCAGGTGCGGCACCCAATACATTTTTCCGCATCCGCCATGATAAATCGGTTCATCTGTTACGCCTCGCGCGCGTTAAAATCCAGTTCTTTTGATGGCGAGAGTGCCCGGTTTAAATTTCTTTATGAATGATACACATGATGCACACCTTTATTGATGGCGCAGATCGCATTAGCGTATCAGGAATATTAAGGAGGGAGTCATTACGGGAAGGGAAAACGGGAGATTGGTACTATCAAATATGCCCGGCGGCGCTTCGCTTGCGCCGGCATACGTAAAACTGCGATGGCGATCCATGTAGGCCGGGTAAGGCGAAGTCGCCCCCCGGCTTACCGCATCAGAAACGCCAGGTCAGGCCGGTCATCAGCGCGAAGCTGTCATCGCGGTCGATCATCGGGCTGTTCTTCACGTCGTCAGGCAATACGGTGTAGACCGCGCTGGCGTTCAGGTACAGCTTCTGGGTTAACTGATATTTAGCCGCCAGGCCAACGTATGGCGTCCAGCTGTCACCGGCGGTGTATTGATCCAGTCCCGAGCGGCGAGACTCGCTGCCGGATACGCCGTAGTAGTAGTCGTTATAGCTTTCGTCGCTGTAGAACACCCCCACAGAAGGCGTCAGGGTCAGGCGCTCCATTCTGATTGGACGGAAGTACGATACCTCGCCCACTAAGCCGCCGCTTTCATCCATCGCATCGCCAGAAACGGCCACTTTCAGAGAGCCCCAGCTTTCGTGGCGGTAGTACGCGCCGCCGAGGAAGGCAGAGGCTTTACGCTCATCAAGCTGTTTCATCTGATGGTCGTCGTTGTCATCTGGATCGAAATGCAGCGGCATCCACGATGCGGTCAGGCTGAGTTCATTTTTTGCGTCTTTCCACAGGATCCATCCGCCCGTGGTCTGGCGAACATAAAAGCGATCGCCTTCGTAGCTAATTAACGGTACTGCGGTAGTATTTTCGTTATAGCCTTTGTAAGGAGACTCATTAAATACAGCCCCCGCTCCTAGTGAAAAGTCACCGGCCATTGCTGAGGATGTTGCAAATAACGAGGCAGCGATGAGTAAATTGTATTTAATAGTCATTACATGTAATCCATTAAAATGCCAAACAAGCGAGGCGCATAATAATGGTTACAAATTTGCCAATGCAACGCTGCGGTTTATATAATATTATATACAAAATCATATAGATGGGTGTGCATGATGAATAAATTACAGCTAAAACCACGCGAGTTAAAAATTATATCCGTCATCGCAGCCACCCACAGCATTGGCGATGCCGCCGCCCTGCTGGGCATGGCGCAGGCAAACGTCAGTAAATATCTGTCTGATTTTGAAACGCGGGTTGGGCTTAAGGTTTTTGAGCGCACCACGCGCCAGCTGGCCCTGACCCAGTTTGGGGAAGCGTTACTCCCGTACGTTGATGCCACGCTGGATAAGAATAGCCAACTCGTTAATTTCATTGCTGATTATAAGCATGAAAAACGCGGAAAGGTCACGATCTATGCCCCTACAGGTATCGTAACCTATCTCGCGCGACACGTGATCCATAAGATAGAAGATATCGGTGACATCCGCATCTCCCTGAAAACCTATAACCTGGACCGGAATGAATTTGCAGAAGGTGTTTCTTTTCCGGATGACTGCGACATTTTAATTACTTATGCACCACCGAAAGACGAAAGCCTGGTCGCCAGCGTGTTAACAAAATATTCCGTTACGGCATTCGCTACCGTAGAGTATTTAAATAAACACCCCTTAACGGGGCCTGAAGATTTAATTAATCACTCCTGTATTCTCATTGATTCCATGCTGATCGATGATGCAAACATCTGGCGTTTCCGCATGCACGGCAGCGATGACGTGCATGACTACCGGGTGACCGGTAATTATATTTGCGACAATACGCAGACGGCTCTGGAGCTGGCAAGAAATAATCTTGGGATTGTTTTTGCACCAAAAGAGAGCCTGAAGAAAGAATTAACGAAAGGCATGCTGGTCCCCTGCTTCCCGCATCAGGAAGAGTGGTGGCTCGATCTGACGGCCATCTTCCGCAAACGCGAATACCAGCCCTGGCGCGTGCAATACGTTCTGGATGGCGTCCTTAACTGCCTGCGCCAGCAAATTGCTCAGGCCGCCCACGGGCGGCCTGAGCTGGGCGATTAGAACAGCCCCAACGGTTTATCCGAGTAGCTCACCAGCAGGCACTTGGTTTGCTGGTAATGCTCCAGCATCATCTTGTGGGTTTCGCGACCGATACCTGATTGTTTGTAGCCACCAAACGCCGCATGTGCCGGGTAAGCGTGATAACAGTTGGTCCACACGCGCCCAGCCTGTATGCCGCGCCCCATCTTATAGGCCAGATTACCGTTGCGGCTCCAGACGCCCGCGCCCAGGCCATATTGCGTATCGTTCGCCAGCTCCAGCGCTTCTTCCATCGTTTTGAAGGTGGTCACCGCCAGCACCGGGCCAAAAATCTCCTCCTGGAACACCCGCATATTGTTCTGACCAAACAGAATCGTCGGTTCGAGGTAGTAGCCGTCTTTCAGTTCACCTTCCAGCAGCTTGCGCCGCCCGCCTGTGAGCACGTCAGCGCCCTCTTTTTTACCGATATCAATGTAGTTGAGGATGGTTTCCAGTTGCCCGTGAGAAACCTGCGCGCCCATTTGCGTCACGCTGTCGAGCGGGTTACCGCTACGAATGCTTTCGACACGGCGGATGGCGCGTTCCATAAAGCGTTCGTAGATAGATTCCTGCACTAAAGCACGACTCGGACAGGTGCAAACTTCGCCCTGGTTAAAGGCAAACAGTGCAAAGCCTTCCAGCGCTTTATCGAAAAAGGCATCTTCTTCATCCATCACATCAGCAAAGAAGATATTTGGCGACTTACCGCCCAACTCCAGCGTCACCGGAATAATGTTTTGCGTTGCGTATTGCATAATTTGTTGGCCCACTTCCGTTGAGCCGGTAAACGCCACTTTGGCGATGCGTTTCGAGGTCGCCAGATATTCGCCAATTACCCCACCTGCGCCATTGACCACGTTCACCACGCCCGGCGGCAGTAAATCACCGACAATTTCCATTAGCAGCAGTACAGAAAGCGGGGTAAGACGTGCGGGTTTCAGCACCACACAGTTGCCCGCCGCCAGCGCGGGAGCCATTTTCCAGCTCGCCATCAGCAGCGGGAAGTTCCACGGGATAATCTGCCCCACCACGCCTAACGGTTCATGGAAATGATAGGCCACGGTTTCGCTATCAACTTCACTGATCCCACCTTCCTGCGCCCGAATACACGAGGCGAAATAGCGAAAATGGTCAATCGCCAGCGGCACGTCGGCAGCACTGGTTTCGCGAATGGGTTTGCCGTTATCCCAGGTTTCAGCCGTCGCTAACAGCTCAAGGTTTTGTTCCATTCGATCGGCAATCTTAAACAGAATCGCCGCGCGATCCTGCACCGAGGTGTGCGCCCATTTATCTTTCACTTTGTGCGCAGCATCCAGCGCCAGATCGATGTCTCGTTTGCCCGAAGACGCCACTTCGCACAGCAGCTGCCCGGTCACCGGCGTCAGATTCTGGTAATACTCGCCGTCGGCAGGGGCTACCCATTCGCCGCCAATAAAGTTGTCATAGCGGGCTTTTAACTTGAGGGGGAAACCATACTCGCCGGGCTGGATTCGCGATGAGGGAGGATTGTTTGTCATGTCCGTCTCCTTGCTGTTGGTGTACAACAAGGTTAGCCCCGGCTGGCGATTTTCTCGCCAACCGGTAACGGCTTTACGACGGGGGTCACGGAGTTTCAGGAAATAATAACGAATCTCGCAATAAATGATCGTTACCGCGACGGCGGGTAAAGCCGATGCGGTTGAAATACTCCAGGATCTGGATCGCCAGCTTGCGGCCCACGTTCAGCCGGTCGCGGAAATCCGCCGCGCAGGTTGAACCACACTCCTGATCGAGATCGCGGATCATATTGGCAAATTCGACAATCCGATCGTTACGGTAATAACGATCTTTGACGATCGCGGTAATTATTCCTTGCTGCGCCGCCTGGCGTAGCGTCAGGCGCATTGCCTGCTCGTCGGTACCCGTCTCTTTTGCCAGATCACGCACCCACCACGGCTCGTCACCAAACAGCGGCTCTGCTTTTTGCCAGATGGCCTGCTGCTCTTCGCTGAAGCCCGCTTTGTGATCCGGCAGATGCAGCCAACCGTGATGACTGAGGATGTCGCCGCTTTCGCGCATCTTTTCAATCAGCAAAACAGTACTAGCGCTTCATCTTCCCATTGGCAACGCCATACGTCGCAGACGTTCGCGCCCAGGCCCAGGTTCATCGCGATGTTGCTCATGATAAGTCGCTAATGTGTCGAGAATTTCCGTTGCCAGCGAGCGGCAACCGGCGCATTCAACAAGCTATAACCAGCCTGAATATAGCCAGGCTGTTGCAGCAATTCGCGCATCCCTTCGCCGTTGAGCTGGCGCGCCCAGGCGAAATCCGCAAGGTTAACCGCGCCGCGTTCCAGATGAACAGATAACGCATCGGCATCGCTCTGCGCCCGTGCAAGAGACGCCAGCCATTGCAGATATTCCGGCTTACGTTTACCGCGACGCGGCGGGTTAAGCATCACCACACGCGCCCCCGCCAGCGTGTTGCGGGCCGAGATATCGCGCAGCACTAAGCGATCGTTATCCGCCAGCCACAGCGGCGTGTCGAACACCAGCTCGGCAAGGTTATCTTCCAGCAGCGAAACGCGTCCCGTAACGTGGCTGGCGGCGTGGTGAATATGCAGCGGCTGCCACTGGGTCAGCGGTGTATGGGTTTGAAGCTCGACAATCACCCGTGTGAACGGCTCTGGCGGCACATCGGCAAGCAGCCAGTCGCCACGGTTAATCTGCTCTTTTTCCGCATCACCCGCGATGTTAAGCGCGATACGCTGCCCGGCATTGGCGGTTTCTGTTGGCTGGTTTTGCGCATGCAGCGCACGTACACGCATCGGTTTATTTACACCAGTCAGCCAGAGTGAATCGCCTACCTTCACTTCCCCGCTTAACGCCGTACCGGTGACGACCAGCCCGGCACCTTTTACGGTAAATGCGCGGTCAATAGCGAGGCGGAAACTATGTTGGCTGGCGTGCTCGCGTTCCGGCAACTGAAGCAGATGCTCGCGCAGGGCATCAATTCCCCGACCTTCGGTTGCTGCGGTGATAAACAGTTTTGCCTCAGCAAAACCGTATTCCCGCAGCACCTCCTTTACCTGGCGTTCAACCTCATTAACACGCGCTTCGTCCACGCGATCGGCTTTGGTCAGCGCCACTGTCAGCATCGGGTTACCGGTCAGCTGCAAAATCGCCAGATGCTCACGGGTCTGTGCCATCACGCCGTCATCGCACGCCACCACCAACAGCGCGTGATCGATACCACCAACGCCCGCCAGCATGTTGGAAAGAAACTTTTCATGACCGGGTACGTCGATAAAACCAGGCACGCGACCATCCGGCTGCGGCCAGTAGGCATAGCCGAGATCGATGGTCATGCCGCGCTTTTTTTCTTCCGGCAGACGGTCAGCATTTACGCCAGTAATCGCCTGCAATAAGGTTGTTTTGCCGTGGTCAACGTGTCCGGCAGTCGCAATAATCATTTCAACAACATCTCCAAAAACCGTTGCTCATCTTCAAGGCAGCGTAAATCCAGCCACAATCGTCCGTCATAAATACGACCAATCACCGGCGTCGAGAGACCGCGCCAGCGCGACGACAGCGCCTCAAGCTGGCTGCCGCGCCCGTCACGCGGCGTGAACGTCAGCGCCTCACTCGGCAGCCTGTCTACCGGCAGCGACCCGCTGCCAATCTGCGACTGGCAGGGCTCAATGCGAACGTCAAAATCGGGGTAGTGCGCGGCAACGCGCGGCAGCAGCAGTTCGGCCTGGGCGCGAATCGAGGCGGCATCGCGGGTTAACAGGCGCAGCGTGGGCAGGCGGTCGGCCAGTTTTTCCGGGTGGAGATAGAGCCGCAGCGTCGCCTCCAGCGCGGCAAGCGTCATTTTATCGGCGCGCAGGGCGCGCTTAAGCGGATGCTGCTGCAGCTGCGCAATCAGCTCGCGCTTGCCGACGATAATCCCGGCCTGCGGCCCGCCCAGCAGTTTGTCGCCGGAAAAACTGACCAGGCTAACGCCCGCCGCAATCATCTCCTGCGGCATCGGCTCTTTCGGCAGCCCGTACAGGCTCAGGTCCACCAGCGAGCCGCTGCCGAGATCGGCAATCACCGGTATATTCAGTTCGCGCCCAATCGCCGCCAGCTCGACCTCGTCAACCGTTTTGGTGAAGCCTTCAATATGGTAATTGCTGGTGTGAACCTTCATCAACAGCGCGGTATTTTCATTCACCGCCGCGCGATAATCTTTCGCATGGGTACGGTTTGTCGTGCCCACTTCATGTAGCGTGCAGCCTGCCTGGCGCATCACGTCCGGAATACGAAACGCTCCGCCAATCTCCACCAGCTCGCCGCGGGACACCACCACCTCTTTGCCGCTGGCGGTGGCCGCCAGCATCAGCAGCACCGCGGCGGCGTTGTTATTCACAATGCAGGCATCTTCCGCGCCGGTCAGCTGGCACAGCAGCTCCGCCAGCGCGCGGTCGCGATGCCCGCGTCCGGCACCGTCCAGATCGTACTCCAGCGTCACTGGCGTTCGCATGGCCTGCACGACCGCGGCAACGGCCTTTTCAGCCTGCTGCGCGCGCCCCAGGTTGGTATGCAGCACGGTACCCGACAGGTTTATCACCGGGCGTAACGCGCTTTGCGCCTTCTCATCCAGCCGGCGTTTAACTTCCTGCTCCCAGTCAGTACACCAGTCGGGCAAGGCGTTTTCTGCCTGAATCGCGTATCGGGCTTCGTCCTGAAGCAGGCGTAACATTTCCACCGTCGCGGTATGGCCGAAACGCTCAACAACAGCATGAATGCGGGGTTCGCGAAGAAGACGGTCGGTAGCGGGGATCTGGCTGTACAGCGAATGATGAGTAGTCATGAAAGCGCCTGGCGAGTAAATATCTTCCCCCCTCCCGACGGGAGAGGGAGTTAACATGTGGGGGGATTGTACCGCCTCCGACGGCGAAGTGTTATAACCCGCGTCAAGCCTTTGGCGGTTCGGTACGGGCAAAGCTCTCGCGGCTAAACAGCGTGTCTGCAAGCTTCACCAGCAGCGGTCGGTCGACGCACCAGCCCGGGGAGACCCGGCGGAAGTTGAGATAACCAATTGCGCAGGCGATGGCGATGATCCCCAGGTTCAGGCTGTCGGTGTCGATCTTTCCCTCCTGGATAAGCTGCTCGCACCTGTCCAGGCTGCGGCTGATTTTTTCCCGCTGGCGTAACAGTTCCGTTTCCGACTGCTGGGCAGCGGGCCTTGCCTGTTCCCGTACGGAGGTTAACGCCGCATCCATAATGCCATCGGCCAGGGCTTCAACCTGCTTCACCGCCAGCGCCGCTTTTGGGTCAGCGGGCAGCATTGCCGGGGCAACGCCCAGCAGCTCGATATACTCCGCAATAATCGGGGAATCGAACCAGTATTCGCCCTCGTCCGTCACCAGCGCCGGGACCTTCCCCAGCGGATTGTACTGCGCAACGCCGTTTTCCGCGTTGTAGGGCTGTTCATTGATGAATTCAAATTCAATCCCTTTCTCCAACAGGAGAATCGAGATTTTTCGCACGAAGGGACTGGTGTAGCTACCGATGAGTTTCATTGCCTGATCCTTGATGCCGGAAAAAAGTCAGTATGGATCAAGCGATGAAAAAAGGGCAGATACGCGTGTCGCATTCCTGCCCTGGAAGGATTAGTGATCGAGGTAGAGGTAGTGCATCCAGCTGGTCATACGCAGCAGTACTTTACGCATCACAGAGACGTGAGCGAAGTGGTCCGAATAGACCGCCACCTGGGCATATATACCGTCCGGCAGGGCATCGACTTCGGCGTTGGGTTCCAGCTCAATAAGTGCCTGAACGCCGTCCGTACCCGGCACCACCGTCAGCGACTGCAGCGCGCCCTGCGCCTGATAGGTTCCCCCCGGCACCACCGGCAGAATACTGGTGAGCTTCCCGGAGAACACCTGCCCAGGTAGCGCGTTAAACACCACTTCCGCATCATCGCCGGGTTTCAGACGTAACAGCGAGTTTTGCCGAAATTGGGCGACAATTTGCCGTTTTTGCTCGGGGATGAAGACCATCACCGGACGCAGCGGCAAGGCAGCTGCGTATGTACCTGGGCGGATCAGTACCTGAGTAACGTAGCCATTGCTCGGCGCGCGAATGACAGTCTGCTCAAGGTTATATTTTGCTTCAGTAAGTTGCGCTCTTAAGCTCACAATCTGCGATTTGCTCGCCGTTAACCATACTGTCGAGCTGGCTCTGGATCTGCGCCTGCTCCGCCACCGAGCCTTTCACCAGCGCATCCTGCGCGAGGAAATTTTGCCGCGCATCGTCGATGTCACGTTCCGAGAACGGATTCACCGCCGCCTGGCTGCCTTTCAAGTAACGTTGATAATTTTTAAACAGACGGTCGCGCTCCGCTGAGACGCGCGTGGTATTGGCAACGGCTTCCGCCAGCTGCGCCTTCAGATTATCGATATTGTGCGTCGCGGTCACCAGGTCGGCCTGAAGTCTGTCGACGCGCGCCTGGTAGCGGCCTGGATCCAGTTTAAATAACACTTCGCCTTTTTTAATAAGCTGGTTATTTTTATCAGTCACTTCGCTGACCACACCGGTCACCTGCGGCGTGATTGGAATAGAAATAACCGCTTTTTGCGCCGTAAAGGTATACGGGTGGTTATAGTTCATTAACAGAATAAGTCCGGCAACAATAAATACGCCGCCTAATGTTGCGGTGGCAAGCGTCCACTGGTTGACCGGAATTCGGAATATTTTAAAGATGGCCCAGGCAAATGCCACGTAGGTCAAAATAATCAACAGATCCATGATTAGCGCTCCAGCGTGTTCTTATCAGCAGCAGGCTTTACCGCGGCCAGCTTTTGTTCGAGTTCCGCCACGCGTTTGGCGAGCGCATCCATGCCCGGGACTTCATCAGGCTTTGTGATGTGGTTTTGCATGCCCCAGCCGCGATCTTCGCGGTACAGCGTGGCCCAAATCCACAGGAATGGCCAGATGGCATGGAGCGTAAACAGGCTAATCCAGCCAGCCGTATGAATGGCATCGGCATGCGGATGGTTACGCTTTTTGGCCATATTATAAGGAATATCATGGATGGCGATGATTCCGTAAAAGAGAACCAGAAATACAAAAATCAATACGCCCAGCGCAAAATAGTTGAGAAACATATTCTCCTCACTTAAACAACGTCAACTCATTAAATTAATAAAACGGTACGCAACCTAATTAATTTTTTATAAACACGGGGTTGTGCTTACTATTTCCGAGCCGGGGAGTATCGGTTTTTATAATATCTCCATGCAAGTTTATAAGCGTGTCAAAATATATCCTGAATAATAATAGACTTAAACTTACAATATGAGCGTAATCTACCTTTTAGCTTTTCGCCATACCATACATTAAAAGTGGTTTTTTAGCTTATCGTGTCGTGCAATATCATCCTGGCGCTGAATCGCGAAGCAGAGTTTGCCGTCGATCACAGCCGGAGAAATCCGCATAAAAATATTTTGTGAAATCAGTCACAATCCAGAAACAAACACGCCAGGACAAAACGTGACAACAGTCACACAAAAGGGTGAATTTTGCTTTTTTTGTCGCCATTGTATTTTTTTTGTCCGCAAATTTTGTGATAGAGATCACCCCATTGATATCCATACCCCCTATATTTATGTGATTGATATCACACAAAAGGCCGTCGACTGGACAGTTAACCGATTCAGTGCCAGATTTCGCAGTATCTACAAGGTCCGGCTACCTCTGCCGCCACATTAACAAAAAACCTCGGGCTTCCAGCCTGCGCGACAGCAAACATAAGAAGGGGTGTTTTTATGTCATCCGATATTAAGATCAAAGTGCAAAGCTTTGGTCGTTTCCTCAGCAACATGGTGATGCCAAATATCGGCGCGTTTATCGCGTGGGGTATCATCACCGCGTTATTTATTCCAACAGGGTGGTTACCGAACGAGACGCTGGCGAAGCTGGTCGGGCCGATGATCACTTATCTCCTGCCGCTGCTGATCGGTTATACCGGTGGTAAGCTGGTAGGCGGCGAACGTGGCGGCGTAGTCGGTGCCATCACCACCATGGGCGTTATCGTCGGCGCAGACATGCCGATGTTCCTCGGTTCTATGATTGCAGGTCCGCTGGGCGGCTGGTGCATTAAGCACTTCGACCGCTGGGTAGACGGTAAGATCAAATCCGGTTTTGAGATGCTGGTGAATAACTTCTCCGCAGGCATCATCGGGATGATCCTCGCTATTCTGGCATTCCTCGGCATTGGCCCGATTGTTGAAGCCCTGTCCAAAATGCTGGCTGCGGGCGTTAACTTCATGGTTGTCCATGACATGCTGCCGCTGGCGTCTATCTTTGTTGAACCGGCGAAAATCCTGTTCCTCAACAACGCCATTAACCACGGTATCTTCTCGCCGCTGGGTATTCAGCAGTCCCATGAACTGGGTAAATCAATCTTCTTCCTGATTGAAGCTAACCCAGGTCCAGGTATGGGCGTGCTGCTGGCGTACATGTTCTTTGGTCGTGGTAGCGCTAAACAGTCTGCGGGCGGTGCGGCAATCATCCACTTCCTGGGGGGTATCCACGAAATCTACTTCCCGTATGTGCTGATGAATCCGCGTCTGATCCTCGCAGTCATCCTCGGCGGTATGACTGGCGTGTTCACGCTGACTATCCTGGGCGGTGGTCTGGTTTCTCCGGCATCTCCGGGTTCTATCCTTGCTGTACTGGCGATGACACCAAAAGGTGCTTACTTCGCTAACATCGCGGGTGTGTGTGCGGCGATGGCTGTCTCCTTCGTTGTCTCTGCTATTTTGCTGAAAACCAGCAAAGTGAAAGAAGAAGATGATATTGAAGCAGCAACTCGTCGTATGCAGGACATGAAAGCTGAGTCTAAAGGCGCATCTCCGCTGTCTGCTGGCGATGTGACTAACGACCTGAGCCACGTACGTAAAATCATCGTTGCCTGTGACGCCGGTATGGGTTCCAGTGCGATGGGCGCAGGCGTTCTGCGTAAGAAAATTCAGGATGCAGGTCTGTCGCAGATTTCTGTTACTAACAGCGCGATCAACAACCTGCCGCCAGATGTGGACCTCGTCATCACTCACCGTGACCTGACCGAACGCGCTATGCGCCAGGTTCCGCAGGCACAGCATATTTCGCTGACCAACTTCCTCGACAGCGGCCTGTACACCAGCCTGACCGAACGTCTGGTTGCTGCCCAACGCCACACGGCAAACGAAGAGAAAGTAAAAGACAGCCTGAAAGACAGCTTTGACGATTCCAGTGCTAACCTGTTCAAGCTAGGCGCGGAGAACATCTTCCTCGGTCGCAAAGCGGCAACCAAAGAAGAAGCGATTCGTTTTGCTGGCGAGCAGCTGGTGAAAGGCGGTTACGTTGAGCCGGAATACGTTCAGGCGATGCTGGATCGTGAAAAACTGACCCCGACTTATCTGGGTGAGTCTATCGCGGTGCCACACGGTACGGTTGAAGCGAAAGATCGCGTACTGAAAACGGGCGTCGTGTTCTGCCAGTACCCGGAAGGCGTGCGCTTCGGTGAAGAAGAAGATGACATTGCCCGTCTGGTGATTGGTATTGCTGCCCGTAACAACGAGCACATTCAGGTTATCACCAGCCTGACCAATGCACTGGATGATGAGTCCGTCATCGAGCGTCTGGCACACACCACCAGCGTGGATGAAGTGCTGGAACTGCTGGCAGGTCGTAAGTAATCCAATCCCACCCTCTCCACATGGAGAAGGTGGGGTTAATTGCCTGATGCGCTACGCTTATCAGGCCTACAGGATGCATCACAATTTGTTGAATTTGCACGTTCTTGTAGGCCGGATAAGGCGCTTACGCCGCATCCGGCGCTGCCCCTCTCCTCACGGAGAGGGTTTGGGTGAGGGAAAAGCCTCACCCCAGCCCTCTCGGGTAAAAACATTGATGAAGGTTAATACTATGAAAGCATTACATTTTGGCGCAGGTAATATCGGTCGTGGCTTTATCGGTAAACTGCTGGCAGACGCGGGTATCCAACTGACGTTTGCCGATGTCAATCAGGTGGTACTTGATGCCCTGAATGCCCGTCATAGCTATCAGGTACATGTGGTTGGTGAAACCGAGCAGGTAGATACCGTTTCCGGCGTCAATGCTGTCAGCAGCATTGGTGATGATGTCGTTGATCTGATTGCTCAGGTTGATTTAGTCACTACCGCCGTTGGCCCGGTTGTGCTGGAACGTATTGCTCCGGCAATCGCCAAAGGGCTGGTGAAACGTAAAGAACAAGGTAATGAATCCCCGCTGAACATCATCGCCTGTGAAAACATGGTACGCGGTACCACGCAGCTGAAAGGCCATGTGATGAACGCCCTGCCGGAAGACGCCAAAGCGTGGGTAGAAGAACACGTTGGCTTTGTCGATTCCGCCGTTGACCGCATCGTACCGCCTTCGGCTTCGGCAACTAACGATCCGCTGGAAGTGACGGTAGAAACCTTCAGCGAATGGATTGTCGATAAAACGCAGTTCAAAGGCGCACTGCCGAACATCCCAGGCATGGAGTTAACCGACAACCTGATGGCATTTGTCGAACGTAAACTCTTCACCCTGAACACGGGTCATGCTATAACCGCGTACCTCGGAAAACTGGCCGGTCATCAGACCATTCGTGACGCGATTCTCGACGAGAAAATCCGCGCGGTGGTAAAAGGTGCGATGGAAGAAAGTGGTGCAGTATTGATCAAGCGCTACGGCTTTGACGCTGACAAGCATGCGGCGTACATCCAGAAAATTCTCGGCCGTTTTGAGAACCCGTATCTGAAAGATGATGTAGAGCGCGTAGGCCGTCAGCCACTGCGTAAACTGAGTGCTGGCGACCGTCTGATCAAGCCACTGCTCGGTACGCTGGAATATGGTCTGCCACATAAAAACCTGATTGAAGGTATTGCCGCTGCAATGCACTTCCGCAGTGAAGATGATCCGCAGGCTCAGGAACTGGCAGCACTGATCGCTGACAAAGGTCCGCAGGCGGCGCTGGCACAGATTTCCGGTCTTGATGCCAACAGCGAGGTTGTATCCGAGGCGGTAACCGCTTATAAAGCAATGCAATAATGGTGGACCAGGCGCAGGACACCCTGCGCCCGAATAACAGATTGTCAGATATGCAGGCAACAATGGAACAAACCCAGGCCTTTGAAAACCGTGTGCTTGAGCGTCTGAATGCTGGCAAAACCGTGCGAAGCTTTCTGATCACCGCCGTCGAGCTCCTGACCGAGGCGGTAAATCTTCTGGTGCTTCAGGTATTCCGCAAAGACGATTACGCGGTGAAGTATGCTGTAGAACCGTTACTCGACGGCGATGGTCCGCTGGGCGATCTTTCTGTGCGTTTAAAACTCATTTACGGGTTGGGCGTCATTAACCGCCAGGAATACGAAGATGCGGAACTGCTGATGGCATTGCGTGAAGAGCTAAATCACGACGGCAACGAGTACGCCTTTACCGACGACGAAATCCTTGGACCCTTTGGTGAACTGCACTGCGTGGCGGCGTTACCACCGCCGCCACAGTTTGAACCAGCAGACTCCAGTTTGTATGCAATGCAAATTCAGCGCTATCAACAGGCTGTGCGATCAACAATGGTCCTTTCACTGACTGAGCTGATTTCCAAAATCAGCTTAAAAAAAGCCTTTCAAAAGTAAGCAACGTCTGCTTACTGCCCCTCTACCTGCTTCGGCCGATAAAGCCGACGATAATACTCCAGACGTTGTAGATATAACGGCACGCTTTCATCGGGTATTCCGGACGGAATCGCGTTACGGGGAGGAAGTTTTTTCGATACTCCCGGAACGCCTGGCTTGATGCCATGAAATCTACGGCTTTATCGATAAGAAGCGGAACGTTTTCACCTAATTTGCCCATGATGATATCTCCGTATTACCCCGCGCCGGGAATGCGCGG
Source organism: Enterobacter hormaechei (assembly GCA_041890495.1). Lineage (GTDB taxonomy): Bacteria > Pseudomonadota > Gammaproteobacteria > Enterobacterales > Enterobacteriaceae > Escherichia > Escherichia boydii. The sequence continues at coordinate 4,010,762 of CP169086.1, read as the reverse complement.
CCGCCAATTTTAGTTTAGGTTCCCGGTAAAGATGACATTAAGGAAAACGTGCTGAATCCTCAATAATCATCCGCTGCTGTTATTATCTTTTTTCTATAGATTTCTTAATTAATCAACGAATTGCGTAGTTTTTGAGCATGTTAATGATTACGTTACAGAACTATTACAATGTCATTAGTTGTGAACAAAGCACCTGGTCGCGCTACTAGGGGCTATAAACTTTACTTTATCAGAAGCATCACATGAAAGAAGTCGAAAAAAACGAAATCAAACGTCTCAGCGATCGCCTGGACGCCATCCGCCACCAGCAGGCCGATCTTTCGCTGGTTGAAGCCGCAGACAAATATGCCGAGCTGGAAAAAGAGAAAGCCACGCTGGAAGCAGAAATTGCTCGCCTGCGTGAAGTTCATAGCCAAAAACTGAGTAAAGAAGCACAGAAGCTGATGAAGATGCATTCCAGCGCGCAATTACCAAAAAAGAGCAGGCTGATATGGGCAAGCTGAAGAAAAGTGTTCGCGGACTGGTCGTTGTGCACCCAATGACCGCACTGGGCCGCGAAATGGGCTGCAGGAGATGACTGGGTTTTCAAAGACCGCGTTTTAAGAACACAGTATCTACAGGGTGATTCTGCACAATCCTATAGGCCGAGTAAGGTGTTCACGCCGCATCCGGCAAGATAAGGCGCTCTGGATCAACAACCTAAGGGAAATTCTCTGATGAGGATTGCCCTTTTCTTTACCAGACATCTCCCCCCACAAGAATTGGCCCTACCAATTCTTCGCTTATCTGACCTCTGGTTCACAATTTCCCAATTAAAACTCACATCAATGTTGCTAATACATAACATTTAGTTAACCATTCATTGTCATTATCCCTACACAACACAATTGGCAGTGCCACTTTTACACAACGTGTGACAAGGAGATGAGCAACAGACTCATTACACGATGTGCGTGGACTCCAGGAGACCTGCAATGAATCTCTGGCAACAAAACTACGATCCCGCCGGGAATATCTGGCTTTCCAGTCTGATAGCATCGCTTCCCATCCTGTTTTTCTTCTTTGCGCTGATTAAGCTCAAACTGAAAGGATACGTCGCCGCCTCGTGGACGGTGGCAATCGCCCTTGCCGTGGCTTTGCTGTTCTATAAAATGCCGGTCGCTAACGCGCTGGCCTCGGTGGTTTATGGTTTCTTCTACGGGTTGTGGCCCATCGCGTGGATCATTATTGCAGCGGTGTTCGTCTATAAGATCTCGGTGAAAACCGGGCAGTTTGACATCATTCGCTCGTCTATTCTTTCGATAACCCCTGACCAGCGTCTGCAAATGCTGATCGTCGGTTTCTGTTTCGGCGCGTTCCTTGAAGGAGCCGCAGGCTTTGGCGCACCGGTAGCAATTACCGCCGCATTGCTGGTCGGCCTGGGTTTTAAACCGCTGTACGCCGCCGGGCTGTGCCTGATTGTTAACACCGCGCCAGTGGCATTTGGTGCGATGGGCATTCCAATCCTGGTTGCCGGACAGGTAACAGGTATCGACAGCTTTGAGATTGGTCAGATGGTGGGGCGGCAGCTACCGTTTATGACCATTATCGTGCTGTTCTGGATCATGGCGATTATGGACGGCTGGCGCGGTATCAAAGAGACGTGGCCTGCGGTCGTGGTTGCGGGCGGCTCGTTTGCCATCGCTCAGTACCTTAGCTCTAACTTCATTGGGCCGGAGCTGCCGGACATTATCTCTTCGCTGGTATCACTGCTCTGCCTGACGCTGTTCCTCAAACGCTGGCAGCCAGTGCGTGTATTCCGTTTTGGTGATTTGGGGGCGTCACAGGTTGATATGACGCTGGCCCACACCGGTTACACTGCGGGTCAGGTGTTACGTGCCTGGACACCGTTCCTGTTCCTGACAGCTACCGTAACACTGTGGAGTATCCCGCCGTTTAAAGCCCTGTTCGCATCGGGTGGCGCGCTGTATGAGTGGGTGATCAATATTCCGGTGCCGTACCTCGATAAACTGGTTGCCCGTATGCCGCCAGTGGTCAGCGAGGCTACAGCCTATGCCGCCGTGTTTAAGTTTGACTGGTTCTCTGCCACCGGCACCGCCATTCTGTTTGCTGCACTGCTCTCGATTGTCTGGCTGAAGATGAAACCGTCTGACGCTATCAGCACCTTCGGCAGCACGCTGAAAGAACTGGCTCTGCCCATCTACTCCATCGGTATGGTGCTGGCATTCGCCTTTATTTCGAACTATTCCGGACTGTCATCAACACTGGCGCTGGCACTGGCGCACACCGGTCATGCATTCACCTTCTTCTCGCCGTTCCTCGGCTGGCTGGGGGTATTCCTGACCGGGTCGGATACCTCATCTAACGCCCTGTTCGCCGCGCTGCAAGCCACCGCAGCACAACAAATTGGCGTCTCTGATCTGTTGCTGGTTGCCGCCAATACCACCGGTGGCGTCACCGGTAAGATGATCTCCCCGCAATCTATCGCTATCGCCTGTGCGGCGGTAGGCCTGGTGGGCAAAGAGTCTGATTTGTTCCGCTTTACTGTCAAACACAGCCTGATCTTCACCTGTATAGTGGGCGTGATCACCACGCTTCAGGCTTATGTCTTAACGTGGATGATTCCTTAATGATTGTTTTACCCAGACGCCTGTCAGACGAGGTTGCCGATCGTGTGCGGGCGCTGATTGATGAAAAAAACCTGGAAGCGGGCATGAAGTTGCCCGCTGAGCGCCAACTGGCGATGCAACTCGGCGTATCACGTAATTCACTGCGCGAGGCGCTGGCAAAACTGGTGAGTGAAGGCGTGCTGCTCAGTCGACGCGGCGGCGGGACGTTTATTCGCTGGCGTCATGACACATGGTCGGAGCAAAACATCGTCCAGCCGCTAAAAACACTGATGGCCGATGATCCGGATTACAGTTTCGATATTCTGGAAGCCCGCTACGCCATTGAAGCCAGCACCGCATGGCATGCGGCAATGCGCGCCACACCTGGCGACAAAGAAAAGATTCAGCTTTGCTTTGAAGCAACGCTAAGTGAAGACCCGGATATCGCCTCACAAGCGGACGTTCGTTTTCATCTGGCGATTGCCGAAGCCTCACATAACATCGTGCTGCTGCAAACCATGCGCGGTTTCTTCGATGTCCTGCAATCCTCAGTGAAGCATAGCCGTCAGCGGATGTATCTGGTGCCACCGGTTTTTTCACAACTGACCGAACAACATCAGGCTGTCATTGACGCCATTTTTGCCGGTGATGCTGACGGGGCGCGTAAAGCAATGATGGCGCACCTTAGTTTTGTTCACACCACCATGAAACGATTCGATGAAGATCAGGCTCGCCACGCACGGATTACCCGCCTGCCCGGTGAGCATAATGAGCATTCGAGGGAGAAAAACGCATGATTATTTCCGCAGCCAGCGATTATCGCGCCGCAGCGCAACGCATTCTGCCGCCGTTCCTGTTCCACTATATGGATGGTGGTGCATATTCTGAATACACGCTGCGCCGCAACGTGGAAGATTTGTCAGAAGTGGCGCTGCGCCAGCGTATTCTGAAAAACATGTCCGACTTAAGCCTGGAAACGACGCTGTTTAATGAGAAATTGTCGATGCCGGTGGCACTGGCTCCGGTGGGTTTGTGTGGCATGTATGCGCGTCGTGGCGAAGTTCAGGCAGCCAAAGCGGCGGACGCGCATGGTATTCCGTTTACTCTCTCGACGGTTTCCGTTTGCCCGATTGAAGAAGTCGCGCCAGCCATCAAGCGCCCAATGTGGTTCCAGCTTTATGTACTGCGCGATCGCGGCTTTATGCGTAACGCGCTGGAGCGAGCAAAAGCAGCGGGTTGTTCGACGCTGGTTTTCACCGTGGATATGCCGACACCGGGCGCACGCTACCGTGATGCGCATTCAGGTATGAGCGGCCCGAACGCGGCAATGCGCCGCTACTTGCAAGCGGTGACACATCCGCAATGGGCGTGGGATGTGGGCCTGAACGGTCGTCCACATGATTTAGGTAATATCTCAGCTTATCTCGGCAAACCGACCGGACTGGAAGATTACATCGGCTGGCTGGGGAATAACTTCGATCCGTCCATCTCATGGAAAGACCTTGAATGGATCCGCGATTTCTGGGATGGCCCGATGGTGATCAAAGGGATCCTCGATCCGGAAGATGCGCGCGATGCAGTACGTTTTGGTGCTGATGGAATTGTGGTTTCTAACCACGGTGGCCGCCAGCTGGACGGTGTACTCTCTTCCGCCCGTGCACTGCCTGCTATTGCAGATGCGGTGAAAGGTGATATAGCCATTCTGGCGGATAGCGGAATTCGTAACGGGCTTGATGTCGTGCGTATGATTGCGCTCGGTGCCGACACCGTACTGCTGGGTCGTGCTTTCTTGTATGCGCTGGCAACAGCGGGCCAGGCGGGTGTAGCTAACCTGCTAAATCTGATCGAAAAAGAGATGAAAGTGGCGATGACGCTGACTGGCGCGAAATCGATCAGCGAAATTACGCAAGATTCGCTGGTGCAGGAGTTAAGCAAATTACCAGCGGCACTGGCTCCTCTTGCTCAGGGAAACGCGGCCTGACCTTCTCCGGTTAACCCCCCTTTCTCATGCGCCCGATTTCCTCCTCGGGCGCTTTTTTATGCGAAAAATAACATCCAGATAACATATTAGATAAGAAAATTTGACATCCACCTGCCGTCCGCAATTGTATAGACAAGCAAATACAAGAACACAAAAACAACATCAGATCGGAGTGGAGCGTATGGCGTATTCAGGTAAGGTGGATATTCAGCAGGTGATCGACGAAAGTCCCTTCTCAGGGTTTCACTGGCTGCTCATTGTGCTGGGCTTTCTGGTTCTGGCGATCGATGGTTTTGATACGGCAGCGATGGGTTACATCGCGCCGACGCTGTCGGCCGAATGGGGGATACACAAACAGGATCTGGGGCCGGTGCTGAGCGCTGCGCTGCTGGGGCTGTCGCTGGGCGCGCTGATTGCAGGTCCGGTATCGGACCGGGTGGGACGCAAGCGCGTGCTGGTCTTCTCCTGCCTGTTCTTCGGCCTCGCGAGCCTGGGGACTGCCTGGGCGCAAAGCCTGAATACCCTGACGCTGTGGCGCTTTCTGACCGGCCTGGGGCTAGGTGCCGCCATGCCGAACGCCATTACGCTTATCTCCGAGTTTGCCCCCCAGCGCTGCCGCGCCATGGCAATTAATACCATGTACTGCGGCTTCCCTCTGGGTGCGGCGGGCGGCGGCGCGATCTCTTCCTGGCTTATCCCCCACCACGGCTGGCGAAGCGTGCTGTTGACCGGTGCAATTGCTCCGCTGATTTTAACGCTGCTGCTGGCGCTGCTGTTGCCGGAGTCGGTGAAGTTTCTGGTGCAGCGCGGGAAAGACGTCATGCAGATCCGCCGTATCGCCAGCCGGTTCGCCCGCGGTACGCTGGAGAGCGTCACGGGCTTTTTCCTGGCGGAGGAGAAAATCGCGTCTAAAAAAGGGAGCGTGTCGCAGCTGTTTTCCATGCCCTGGCTGCCCGGCACCCTGATGCTGTGGGTGACCTATTTTATGGGGCTGGTCATTTACTACGTCCTGCTGAGCTGGATGCCGACGCTGATGCAGGGGATGGGTTATGCTCTGGCTGAATCCGCCTGGCTCACTTCGCTGTTCACCTTCGGCGGCACCGCAGGCATTCTGCTCGCGGGCTGGATGATGGACCGCTGGGAAGCGCACAAGGTGGTTGCGTGTGGTTTTGTGCTGACGATGGGCCTTATCCTGCTGCTGGGCATTGAGCATAACCATATCGCCCTGTTTGGCGGGTTGATTTTCCTGATGGGGATCGCGATGAACGGCGCGCAGTCGGGCATGCAGACCCTGGCCGCCACCTTTTACCCCACCGAGTGCCGCGCGACGGGCATCGCCTGGATGCAGGGGATCGGCCGCTTTGGCGGCGTGGCGGGTACCATGACCAGCGCCCAGCTTCTTTCGATGCAGTGGCAGGCAGACAGTATTTTAATGATCCTCAGCGTTCCCGCCCTGGTGGCGGCTGCGGCAACCGTCTACAAAATGCTGTACAGCCGCTCGCAGGGACCCGGCGTCGCGTAGTTCCTCTCTTTTCTGCTATCCTGCCCCCGCACTAAGGGGGCAGTATGCTAAACATCGTACTTTACGAACCAGAAATTCCGCCAAATACTGGCAACATCATCCGTCTTTGCGCTAATACCGGCTTTCGTCTGCATATCATCGAACCGATGGGATTTGCCTGGGACGATAAGCGCCTGCGCCGCGCGGGGCTGGACTATCACGAGTTTACCGCCGTTACGCGTCATCATGACTATCGCGCGTTCCTCGAAGCAGAAAATCCCCAGCGCCTGTTCGCCCTCACCACGAAAGGTACACCTGCTCACAGCGCCGTAAGCTATCAGGATGGCGATTATCTGATGTTCGGCCCGGAAACACGCGGCCTGCCAGCGAGCATTCTTGATGCCCTGCCCGCTGAACAAAAAATTCGCATTCCGATGGTGCCGGACAGCCGCAGCATGAATCTGTCCAATGCGGTGTCGGTAGTGGTGTATGAAGCCTGGCGGCAGTTGGGGTATCCGGGAGCGGTATTGAGAGATTAGTTACTGTAGGCCGGATAGATGATTACATCGCATCCGGCACGATCACAGGACATTAGATCCCATCCCCATACTCAAATGTATGGTTAATACCGTTGAAATGCTGGTCCATATCCATTGATGGCTTATCGCTGTCTGGTTTACCGACAATACGAGCCGGAACGCCAGCGGCGGTGGTATGCGGCGGCACCGGTTGCAGCACCACGGAACCTGCGCCAATCTTCGCGCCGCGCCCAACTTCAATATTGCCGAGGATTTTCGCGCCCGCGCCAATCATCACACCTTCACGAATTTTCGGGTGACGGTCACCACCAGATTTACCCGTACCGCCAAGCGTCACAGATTGCAGAATCGATACGTCGTTTTCAATCACCGCCGTTTCACCAACGACGATGCCTGTCGCGTGGTCAAGCATGATACCGCGACCAATTTTTGCTGCCGGGTGAATATCGACCTGGAACGTCACAGAAACCTGGTTTTGCAGAAAGATTGCCAGTGCGCGACGCCCCTGATTCCACAACCAGTGACCGATGCGATAGGCCTGCAAGGCATGAAAACCCTTCAGGTATAACAACGGGGTTGAGTATTTATCGACTGCCGGGTCGCGGGTACGCACCGCCTGAATATCACAGGCCGCAGAGGCGATCATTTCCGGGTCAGCGGCGTAGGCTTCTTCCACCACTTCACGGATAGCAATAGCAGGCATAATTGGCGATGACAGCTTGTTCGCCAGCATGTAGCTCAGTGCACTGCCAAGGTTTTCGTGCTTGAGTAGCGTCGCGTGGTAAAAACTGGCCAGCATTGGCTCACAGTCCGCCAGCGTTCTGGCTTCGGCTTTAATATTGTTCCAGACAATTTCCAGTTCTTCACACGACATTGCTTACTCCACACGATGAGATAATGACCGGCCCGTTCTGCGCGGGCCGGGTCATAGCGGTAACAAAGGTTCCCTGGGGTTAGTGGCTGCTGCGCTCGTCCTTGCGTGCACGACCTAGTAAAGTCAATGCTGCCTCGCGCGCGTTTTTTCCGCAATATAATACTTGATAAATTTCCTCGGTTATTGGCATTTCAACGCCGAAGCGATGCGCCAGTTCGCGGACTTCTTTCGTATTGCGGTAGCCTTCCACCACCTGACCAATCTTCTCCTGCGCGCTTTGTACATCCATGCCCTGACCGAGCATCATGCCAAAACGGCGGTTACGCGACTGGTTGTCGGTACAGGTAAGCACCAGATCGCCAAGCCCCGCCATGCCCATAAAGGTGGCAGGGTCGGCACCCAGCGCCGCACCAAGACGCGACATTTCAGCCAGCCCACGGGTGATCAGCGCCGTACGCGCATTCGCACCAAAACCGATACCGTCGGACATCCCCGCACCAATGGCAATAACGTTTTTCACCGCGCCGCCAAGCTGCACGCCAATGAAATCCGGATTGCTGTAAACGCGGAAACTTTTGCCGCAGTGCAGCAGCTGCTGGAGATCATCGGCAAAGGTCTGATCGGTCGAGGCCAGCGAAATAGCTGTCGGTAAACCTGCCGCCAGTTCTTTCGCAAACGTTGGGCCAGAGATAACCGCCAGCGGAATTTGATCGCCTAAGGCCTCACGCGCCACGTCCTGTAACAGACGTCCGGTTTCCGCTTCCAGCCCTTTGGTCGCCCACACCAGACGCGCATCAGGACGCATCAGTGGTTTAATCTGGCGCAGCACTTCACCAAAGACATGGCTGGGTACGACGACGAGAATATTACGGCTGGCTGCCAGCGCAGTGGCGAGATCGCTTTCAAGATGGAGCGTATCGGGAAAAGGCACATCGGGGAGAAACGCGGCGTTACAGCGGTCGCGTTCAAGCGTTGCGATATGTTCAGGGTCATGGCCCCAGAGGACAACCTCGTGGCCATTTCTTACCAGGGTGATGGCAAGAGCGGTGCCGTACGAGCCGGCACCGATCACAGTCATTGAAGCATTACGTTGGTTCATCAGGCATCCTGATGTTCTTCAGTACCTTCGCCAGCCTGCTGCTGCAAATAGTTCATGAACAGCGCATCGAAGTTAACCGGCGCAAGGTTCAGTTGCGGGAATGTACCGCGGGATACCATGCTGGTGATGCACTCACGAGCATACGGGAACAGAATGTTCGGGCAGTATGCTCCCAGGCAATGCGCCATCTGGGTGCCTTCGATACCCGCGATGGAGAAAATACCGCCCTGCTGAACTTCACACAGGAACGCGGTTTCTTCGCCCAAAGAGGCCGTTACGGTAACACGCAGTACCACTTCGTATACGTCATCTGCCAGTTGGGAAGATGCCGTATCCAGATCAAGTTTAACTTCTGGTTGCCAATCTTTCTGGAAAACGTGCGGCGCGTTCGGCGCTTCGAAAGAGATATCCTTGGTATAAATACGTTGGATCTGGAAAGTCATTTCAGTGTTGTTTTGTTCTGACATGTGTAGAAAACCCTTAAGTGTTGTCCTTAAATACTGCGCAATGTAATGCCAACGTTCACACGTTATTTCAGCAGGGGATCCAGTCCACCACGTGCATCCAATGCATACAAGTCATCACAGCCGCCAATGTGCTGTGCGTCAATAAAAATCTGGGGAACCGTGGTGCGACCGCTGCGTTTGATCATCTCTTCACGCTTGGCGGCGTTGCCATCGATCGGCAGCTCCTGGAAACTCACGCCCTTGCTGCTCAGCAGTGCTTTTGCACGATGGCAATACGGGCAGGTTTCTTTGGTATAGATTTCAACATTGGCCATAAATTAGCTCCTGTTTTTTTACCCTGAAATTTCATGTTGCAGGGCGGCAGCAAAATGGAGTGTCCCCAGAAGCTTATAACAATAAGTCGCTGGGGGCCTAATTGCAGCTAACGGCCTGCATCATGAAAGACGACAGGTAAATTATTTGCCGCGCACCAAAGGCAAGTTTTCGCCAGCCCAGCCAGCGACGCCTTCTTTCAGCACGAATACTTGCGCAAAACCAGCTTTCGTCAGTGCGTTTGCAGGCTCCTGGCACTGCATGCCAGAACCGTCTACCACGATAACCGGTTTGTCTTTGTGCTTCTCAAGCTCACCAACATTGTTGGCTTTGATTTCGCTCGGCAACAGATTAATAGAACCTGCGATATGGCCTTTACGGAAGTCATCACGCTGACGTAAATCCACAACCACAGCGTCTTCTTTGTTGATCAGACGCGTAGCTTCACCACGAGTAATCACCTTCACTTTCGAGGTCAGGCTCTTAAACGTAGTCACAAGAACCGCCACCAGTAACGCGATCCAGGCGATACTCAGTATGGGATGACGGCCAACAAATTGCATAATTTCTTGCATGGGGGGTAACAACTCCCGACGTAGTGATTAAAAAAACCAGGAAAGGAGTATACCTGCGCGGTGCGGCAAATACAGCCAGCGCGTTAACTGGAATGCAATTTTGCGGGGCGCGACGAAAAAAAAGCGTAAATCTGGCATCGGCTTGCCGCGAGCGGTCGTATATTTTGATCTTCAGAGGCTATTTTATCGATTCAGCTGTAGTAAAATTACGCAAATTTTGACTCTTGAGTATGAGGTTGTCGCAATGTTGGTTTCTAAAAAACCTATGGTACTGGTGATTCTGGATGGCTATGGCTATCGCGAAGAACAGCAGGATAACGCCATTTTTAGTGCTAAAACCCCGGTAATGGATGCACTGTGGGCCAATCGTCCGCATACCCTAATCGACGCTTCCGGTCTGGAAGTCGGTCTGCCTGACCGTCAGATGGGTAACTCCGAAGTAGGCCACGTTAACCTGGGTGCCGGCCGCATCGTGTATCAGGACCTGACTCGTCTGGACGTTGAAATCAAAGATCGCGCTTTCTTTGCTAATCCGGTGCTGACTGGCGCGGTAGATAAAGCGAAAAACGCAGGCAAAGCGGTACACATTATGGGTCTGCTCTCCGCAGGCGGCGTACACAGCCACGAAGATCACATCATGGCGATGGTAGAACTGGCAGCTGAACGCGGCGCAGAAAAAATCTACCTGCACGCATTCCTTGACGGTCGCGACACCCCGCCGCGCAGTGCTGAATCCTCGCTGAAAAAATTTGAAGAGAAATTTGCTGCGCTGGGTAAAGGCCGCGTAGCGTCCATCATTGGTCGTTACTACGCGATGGACCGCGATAACCGTTGGGATCGCGTTGAAAAAGCCTATGACCTGCTGACTCTGGCGCAGGGTGAGTTCCAGGCCGATACTGCCGTTGCTGGTTTGCAGGCAGCTTATGCTCGCGACGAAAACGACGAGTTCGTGAAAGCGACCGTTATTCGTGCAGAAGGTCAGCCAGATGCGGCAATGGAAGACGGCGATGCGCTGATTTTCATGAACTTCCGTGCTGACCGCGCGCGCGAAATCACTCGTGCATTCGTAAACGCAGATTTCGACGGCTTCGCGCGTAAGAAAGTGGTTAACGTCGATTTCGTGATGCTGACCGAATACGCCGCTGACATCAAAACTGCGGTTGCTTACCCACCCGCTTCCCTGATTAACACCTTCGGCGAGTGGATGGCGAAAAACGACAAAACTCAGTTGCGTATTTCCGAAACCGAAAAATATGCCCACGTTACTTTCTTCTTCAACGGTGGCGTAGAAGAGTCGTTCAAAGGCGAAGATCGCATTCTGATCAACTCACCGAAAGTGGCTACCTACGATCTGCAACCGGAAATGAGCTCCGCAGAGCTGACCGAAAAACTGGTTGCGGCAATCAAGAGCGGCAAATACGACACCATTATCTGTAACTATCCGAACGGCGACATGGTAGGTCACACCGGGGTGATGGAAGCGGCGGTTAAAGCAGTTGAAGCGCTGGATCACTGCGTGGAAGAAGTCGCGAAAGCGGTTGAGTCCGTGGGTGGACAACTGCTGATCACCGCTGACCACGGTAACGCTGAGCAGATGCGCGATCCGGCAACGGGTCAGGCACACACGGCACACACCAACCTGCCAGTTCCGCTGATTTACGTTGGTGATAAGAACGTGAAAGCGGTTGAAGGCGGCAAACTTTCTGACATCGCGCCGACCATGTTGTCGCTGATGGGTATGGAAATCCCGCAAGAGATGACTGGTAAGCCGCTGTTCATCGTGGAATAATCCCTCCCCATGAGGGGAAAGGCGATTAATACCATGACACGGGCCGTGAAACCGCGCAGGTTTGCAATCAGGCCCATCATCTACGCCAGCGTTCTTAGCGCTGGCGTATTGTTGTGCGCCTTTTCCGCCCACGCGGATGAGCGTGACCAACTCAAATCTATTCAGGCTGACATCGCCGCAAAAGAGCGCGCGGTACGCCAAAAGCAACAACAACGCGCAAGCCTGCTCGCACAATTGAAAAAGCAGGAAGAAGCGATCTCTGAAGCCACCCGTAAGCTGCGCGAAACGCAAAACACGCTCAATCAACTCAATAAACAGATTGATGAGATGAACGCGTCGATTGCCAAACTGGAGCAGCAAAAAGCCGCCCAGGAGCGCAGCCTCGCCGCACAACTGGATGCCGCATTCCGTCAGGGCGAGCATACCGGTATTCAGCTGATTCTCAGCGGTGAAGAAAGCCAGCGTGGACAGCGTTTACAGGCTTATTTCGGCTATCTCAACCAGGCGCGACAAGAAACCATTGCCCAGTTGAAGCAAACGCGTGAAGAAGTCGCCATGCAGCGTGCTGAACTGGAAGAGAAACAGAGCGAGCAACAAACGCTGTTATATGAGCAGCGCGCCCAACAGGCGAAACTGACTCAGGCGCTGAACGAGCGTAAAAAGACGCTGGCAGGGCTGGAGTCTTCCATCCAGCAAGGTCAGCAACAGTTGAGCGAGCTGCGCGCCAACGAATCCCGTCTGCGTAACAGCATTGCCCGTGCGGAAGCCGCGGCGAAAGCGCGTGCAGAACGAGAAGCACGTGAGGCCCAGGCGGTTCGCGACCGCCAGAAAGAAGCGACGCGCAAAGGCACCACCTACAAACCGACCGAAAGCGAAAAATCGCTGATGTCCCGTACCGGTGGTCTGGGCGCGCCGCGTGGTCAGGCATTCTGGCCGGTTCGCGGGCCGACGCTGCATCGCTATGGCGAACAGCTACAGGGTGAATTACGCTGGAAAGGTATGGTTATCGGTGCTTCTGAAGGTACTGAAGTTAAAGCGATTGCCGACGGTCGGGTGATTCTGGCTGACTGGCTGCAAGGCTACGGTCTGGTGGTGGTGGTTGAGCATGGTAAAGGCGACATGAGTCTTTACGGCTATAATCAGAGCGCACTGGTGAGCGTTGGTTCGCAGGTTCGCGCGGGCCAGCCGATTGCACTGGTGGGCAGCAGTGGCGGTCAGGGTCGGCCTTCACTCTATTTCGAAATTCGCCGCCAGGGTCAGGCGGTCAATCCACAGCCGTGGTTGGGAAGATAAGTTTTGTTTCCATTTCGTCGTAACGTTCTTGCATTTGCCGCTCTGTTGGCGCTCTCCTCCCCCGTACTTGCTGGCAAACTTGCCATCGTCATTGATGATTTTGGGTATCGCCCGCACAACGAAAACCAGGTGCTGGCGATGCCTTCCGCTATCTCCGTCGCTGTATTACCCGATTCACCGCACGCCAGAGAGATGGCGACCAAAGCGCATAACAGCGGGCACGAAGTGTTGATTCATCTCCCGATGGCACCGTTGAGTAAACAGCCGCTGGAGAAAAATACGCTACGCCCGGAGATGAGCAGCGACGAAATTGAGCGCATTATTCGTAGTGCGGTCAATAACGTGCCCTATGCCGTGGGGATCAACAACCACATGGGCAGCAAGATGACCTCTAACCTGTTTGGTATGCAGAAAGTGATGCAGGCGCTGGAGCGTTACAATCTTTACTTCCTCGACAGCGTAACCATCGGTAATACCCAGGCGATGCGCGCCGCGCAAGGCACTGGCGTGAAGGTGATCAAACGGAAGGTATTCCTGGATGATACCCAGAACGAAGCCGATATTCGCGTGCAGTTCAATCGCGCGGTACAGCTGGCCCGCCGCAATGGCTCAGCCATTGCCATCGGTCACCCGCACCCGTCTACCGTTCGCGTCCTGCAGCAAATGCTGCCGACCTTGCCTGCTGATATCACGCTGGTGCGTCCGAGCGATCTGCTGAACGAGCCGCAGGTAGATACCTCTACACCAAATTCTGCACAGCCCGTCCCGACAGCGCCGCGAAATCCGTTCCGCGGCGTGAAGCGTTGTGTACCTAAGCAACCGCCTGAACCGGTCTATGCGACCCGCTTCTTCTCCGTCATCGGAGACAGCATCAGTAACAGTACGCTGGTGAAATACGTCCAGCAGCAGTGGCAGGGATGGGGTAAGAAAGCCTGACCGCCTGACATTTATTTCGCAATCTGAGAGTCCGTCTGCTCGTTAGCAACGGGCTCTTTTTTCTCCTGATGCTGATACCAGGATTTGAAATACTTTAAAAAGCTATAGGCTGTGGCATACAGTCCCGTCGCCACGCCCACTTTGCCCTTTCGCCAGGCGCCGCTAAACAGATACCATTTGAAAAAAGCCCCGATGGCGCTGATTACGCCGCGCCCAATAGAGGGCCGTATTTTTTGATGTTGAACCAGGCGGGTTGTATAACAATTTAATTTGTTAAAAAGCTCATGCAGCGTAGGAAACGTATCATGTTTTACATAACCCGGAATACGTTCACAACGGAGAAAACCTTCGACCTGATCGTCTACCGGTCTGTTATTAAACCGGGACTGTTTACGGTTAAAAAGACGCACAGGATAATCAGGGGATGAAACAGGATAAATTGTCCGGACTTCTTCACCCAGAACAAACCAGTGGCGGCATATTTTCCATGCCATACCAGGGTCTGGCTCATCGCCTGCTTTTAACGTTAAAACGGCATTAACCGTTTCCAGGTCAAGAATTTCGTCGCTGTCGATGCACAGTACCCAGTCATGGCTGGCTAAGGATATGGCATAGTTCATCTGCTCGCCATGCCAGCCAAATTTTTTATAGACGGGTAGCAGTCCAAAGCTCTCACAAATATATCGTGTTTTGTCCGTACTGCCTGAATCGACGACGACAACTTCATCCGCTATTTTTAAAAGAGGCGGAATAACATCGTGCAATAATCTTTCAGAATTAAACGTTAATAAGCAGACCGTTATTTTAAACATTTTCCCACTCTCAATAGCAGCCTAAATTAATATTATTAATACTATATAAATGAGTAGAGATGATTAAAGTCCTGAATCACACTTTTCAAATAAGCACGCTTGAAGTTTCGTCTAATCCTGAGACGCAATAAAATAGAAAAATCTATTTTATTTCAACAGATTCTTTATAATGCAGTCAGATGAAGGGTAGCACACGGATTCAGACATGCCGCACAAAAGTAAAATTTTCCTCCTGGATACGGGTAAAGAATGGGGGGGAGGCACCAACAGTATGCTTGAGCTCCTGAAGCGAATCAATCGCGATAAATTCGATATTACCTGTTGTTTTTACAGTGATTATAGTCGTGCTGAAGGTGAGACGATTGGCCAGGTGCTCAAGGGCATCGGGATCCCGCTCATCGTGATCCCTCAACGTCCGCAGCCTGTCTGGGCCAAATTGTTGAAGGAAGCGGGACGTAGCCTGCTGTTTTTCTCACGCAGCGCCCGCAAGGCATGGACACGTCATGTGGATATCATGTGGCGCATCAGGCCTAACGTCAGCGAAATCGAAACCCTTTTCGCGCAGGGCGGTTTCGATACGCTCTATATGAATAACCAGCCGGGTTCAAATGAGGAAGGCTATCTCGCGGCGGCAAAACTGCAGGCACGGTTGATTCAGCACTGCCGCATTGAACCTGTTTTGACTCCACCACTGGTGAAGCTGGTTAATGCCCATGCTACAAAAGTCATCGCCGTCTCGCACGGCGTTGAACGCGTCTTGCTTCAGCATGGCGTCCGGCCCGAACTGTGTACGACGGTCAATAATGCCATCGACATCCACCAGCCTTTACCTGACCGACGCGCGATGCGCCAGCGCCTGAATATCGATGACGACACGTTTGTGTTCGGCAGTATCGGGTCGTTAATCCCTCGCAAAGCCAATCACCACACGCTGGAGGCGCTGGCACAGTTCAACCAGAAGCATCCACAGGCGAAATGGAAAATGGTGCTGGTCGGCGAAGGTGCCGAACGCAGCGCTTTAGCGGAACAGGCCCGAGTGCTGGGAATTGAATCCCACGTCATCTTCACCGGCTTTCAGAATACCCCGTTTGATTACCTCGCTACGTTTGACGCCTTTATTCTCGCCTCAAAAAGCGAAGGGCTGCCGCGCGTGGTGCTGGAAGCAATGCTTCTCAATATCCCCGTGATTGGATCTCAGGTGACCGGCACGGCGGAGTTGATAGATCATGATTCGACAGGGCTGCTCTTCCCCTGGAGCGATGTTTCACAGCTTGCACAGCATCTGGACAATATCTGGGCAGATGCGGATCTGCGGGCTCGACTGGCGGCAGCTGCATACCAGAACGTCTGTCATACCTATGCCATCGAAAACTATGTCAGCGGTGTCGAAGCCGTGCTTGGCGCGCACTAACCAAACGAGATAACTATGTTTAAATTTCTTAATGCTCGCTATCGTCATATCACCGGGCGACACAATATCCCTTATAGCTCTCTGCCAGTGACGGGCGCAGTTGCTGCGGTGGATTCTATTGTGATTCCGTGTACCGGCGCAGATTTTGTCGAAGAAGCATTACTCTCTGCCACCTTCGCGGAACGTTATGCCACCGGAGTGAGCGAAATCGTCATCGTCAGCGATCAGCCTGAATCCGCCTTTGGGGTACTGCCGCCTAAAACCCGCGTAGTGACGCTTAACCTTCCGGTTCGTGAGGAAGGTTACCGCTATAAGCAGATCTACCTCAGCCGTCTGGTGAAGCTTAACGCCCCGCTGCAGGCGCGCGGTGAAGGCGTATTGATGATCGATTCCGATCTCAATCTGCTGAAAATGCCAGAGATCAACATGGCCGATATGCACATTTACTCCAGCTTCCGTCAGGGGAAAATGATTGCGAAGCTGGACGGCGCGCCAGCGGAGAAAGTGCCGGCGTATTACAAGGAGACGGTGCGGCCGTATCTGGTCGATCACGTTAACGGCGCGTTTCTTGCGGCAACTAAAAAGACCTGGCGCCGTATCTGCTCGCTGTGGCTGACGCTGTTCCAGGATACCTGGGAGCTGATGGACGACACGCAGCCGCCGACCGATCAGCTGCCGCTCGCCGCGCTGCTGGACATGCTGGATCTAAAAACGGTTAACCTGGGCGACTGGATGAACTGGCCGGTTTCCAAGAAGATCGGCGGTCAGGAAGCCGTTGTACCGAAAGAGGTGATTGGCGCACACGGTGGTTTCCCTCTCTCCGAATGGCAGAAGTATCTTGAATCGCCAGATAACAAACTGCTGTTCAAAGGTCAGGACTACACCCGCAAGGTGCGTTACCTGACGGACGAAGAGAAGAAGAACCAATAAAAAAAGGGGCCTCAGGCCCCTTTTTGATTACTTATCCCAGCTCAGGATCACTTTCCCTGACTGGCCGGAACGCATCGCGTCGAAGCCCTGCTGGAACTCATCGATGGAGAAACGGTGGGTAATAATCGGGGACAGATCCAGACCGGACTGGATCAGCGCCGCCATCTTGTACCAGGTCTCGAACATCTCGCGGCCATAGATGCCCTTGATGAACAGCCCCTTGAAGATGACTTTGTTCCAGTCGATAGACATATCCGACGGCGGGATCCCCAACATCGCGATACGGCCACCGTGGTTCATGGTGTCGAGCATGGTGCGGAACGCCGGTGGCGCACCGGACATCTCAAGACCCACGTCAAAACCTTCGGTCATGCCCAGCTCTTCCATCACGTCGGTCAGGCTCTCTTTCGAGACATCCACCGCGCGGGTGACGCCCATTTTGCGCGCCAGCGACAGACGGTATTCGTTCACGTCGGTGATCACAACGTTGCGCGCACCCACGTGCTTCGCCACGGCTGCCGCCATAATGCCGATTGGGCCCGCGCCGGAGACCAGCACGTCTTCACCGACCAGGTCGAAGGAGAGCGCCGTGTGCACCGCGTTGCCGAACGGGTCGAAAATGGAGGCCAGATCGTCAGAAATATTGTCCGGGATTTTGAACGCGTTAAACGCCGGGATCACCAGGTATTCCGCGAAGCAGCCCGGACGGTTTACGCCCACGCCAATGGTATTACGGCACAGGTGAGTACGCCCGCCGCGGCAGTTACGGCAGTGGCCGCAGGTAATGTGGCCTTCACCGGAAACGCGGTCACCGATTTTGAAGCCTTTCACTTCCTGGCCGATACCCACCACTTCACCGACATATTCGTGACCGACAACCATCGGTACCGGAATGGTTTTCTGCGACCACTGGTCCCAGTTGTAGATGTGAACGTCAGTACCGCAGATGGCGGTTTTACGAATTTTGATCAGCAGATCGTTATGACCGACTTCCGGCTCCGGCACGTCGGTCATCCAAATCCCTTCTTCCGCTTTCAGTTTGGATAACGCTTTCATCACACGTCCTCAGGCAATGACGCCCAGCTGTTTACCGATGCGGGTAAAGGCTTCCACCGCACGTTCAATTTGTTCAGGCGTATGCGCCGCAGACATCTGGGTGCGGATACGCGCCTGACCTTTTGGCACCACCGGGAAGAAGAACCCGGTGACGTAAATCCCTTCTTTCTGCAGTTCGCGGGCAAATTGCTGCGCAATGACCGCATCGCCTAGCATCACCGGAATGATCGCATGGTCGGCACCGGCGAGGGTGAACCCTGCTGCGCTCATTTTTTCACGGAACAGACGGGCGTTAGACCACAGACGGTCGCGCAGCGCGGCACCGGACTCCACCATCTCCAGCACTTTGATAGAAGCGGCAACAATCGCCGGCGCCAGGGAGTTGGAGAACAGATACGGACGGGAGCGCTGACGCAGCCACTCGACCACCTCTTTACGCGCGGCGGTATAGCCGCCGGACGCGCCGCCGAGCGCTTTGCCCAGCGTACCGGTGATGATATCCACGCGGCCCATCACGTCACAGTATTCGTGCGAACCGCGGCCATTTTCGCCGACAAAACCGACCGCGTGAGAGTCATCGACCATCACCAGCGCGTCGTATTTATCCGCCAGGTCGCACACGCCCTTCAGGTTGGCGATCACGCCGTCCATGGAGAACACGCCGTCGGTGGCGATCAGCACGTGGCGAGCACCCGCTTCACGAGCCTCTTTCAGGCGCGCTTCCAGCTCAACCATATCGTTGTTGGCGTAGCGGAAACGCTTCGCTTTACACAGGCGTACGCCGTCGATGATGGAGGCGTGGTTCAGGGCGTCGGAGATAATCGCATCTTCTGCACCGAGCAGGGTCTCAAACAGACCGCCGTTGGCGTCAAAGCAGGAGGAGTACAGAATCGCGTCTTCCATTCCGAGGAAGCTCGCCAGCTTTTGCTCAAGCTGCTTGTGGCTGTCCTGCGTACCGCAGATAAAGCGTACGGAGGCCATGCCGAAACCGTGGGTGTCCATGCCGTTTTTTGCAGCGGCAATCAGCTCAGGGTGATTTGCAAGACCTAAGTAGTTGTTCGCACAAAAGTTGATCACATGGCTGCCGTCGGCAACGGTGATGTCCGCCTGCTGGGCAGACGTGATAATACGCTCTTCCTTGAACAACCCTTCCGCACGTGCGGTGTCGAGGTCGCTGTTTAACTGTTTGTAAAAATCACCACGCATTGCAATTCTCCAGACTCGGCAAATTTCGGGACATATTACCCAAACCTATAGTTCATGACGAGATGACACGTCATCTCTTGTCGTTTTTGCAGCATAAATCACGCGTACCCCTGCGCGGTGAAGGTGAATGGCTGAAGGGCAGCCATACTAATGGTATGATTACAGACATTCGTGTCTGAGATTGTCTCTGACTCCATAATTCGAAGGTTACAGTTATGATCATCGTTACCGGCGGCGCGGGCTTTATCGGCAGCAACATCGTTAAAGCCCTGAATGATAAAGGCATCACCGATATTCTGGTGGTGGACAACCTGAAAGACGGCACCAAGTTTGTGAACCTGGTGGATCTGAATATCGCAGACTATATGGATAAGGAAGACTTCCTGATCCAGATTATGGCTGGCGAAGAGTTCGGCGATGTCGAAGCGATTTTCCACGAAGGCGCGTGCTCTTCCACCACCGAGTGGGACGGCAAGTATATGATGGATAACAACTATCAATACTCCAAGGAGCTGCTGCACTACTGCCTGGAGCGCGAAATCCCGTTCCTGTATGCCTCTTCCGCAGCCACCTACGGCGGACGCACCTCCGACTTTATTGAATCCCGCGAGTACGAAAAACCGTTGAACGTCTACGGTTACTCAAAATTCCTGTTTGATGAATATGTTCGCCAAATCCTGCCTGAAGCTAACTCGCAGATTGTTGGCTTCCGCTATTTCAACGTTTATGGACCGCGTGAAGGCCATAAAGGCAGCATGGCGAGCGTCGCTTTCCATCTCAACACCCAGCTTAATAACGGTGAATCACCGAAGCTGTTCGAAGGTAGCGAGAACTTCAAACGTGACTTCGTCTATGTGGGCGACGTGGCAGATGTAAACCTGTGGTTCCTGGAAAATGGCGTTTCCGGTATCTTCAACCTCGGCACCGGTCGTGCAGAATCCTTCCAGGCAGTAGCAGATGCTACGCTGGCTTATCACAAGAAAGGCCAGATCGAATACATTCCGTTCCCGGATAAACTGAAAGGCCGCTATCAGGCGTTCACTCAGGCAGATCTGACAAATCTGCGCGCGGCGGGTTACGACAAACCGTTCAAAACCGTTGCTGAAGGTGTAACGGAATACATGGCCTGGCTGAATCGCGACGCATAAGAGCTCTGCATGAAAATACTGGTGATCGGCCCGTCTTGGGTTGGCGACATGATGATGTCGCAAAGTCTCTATCGCACGCTCCAGGCGCGCTATCCCCAGGCGATAATCGATGTGATGGCACCGGCATGGTGCCGTCCATTATTATCGCGGATGCCGGAAGTTAACGAAGCTATCCCTATGCCTCTCGGTCACGGAGCGCTGGAAATCGGCGAACGCCGCAAACTGGGTCATAGCCTGCGTGAAAAGCGCTACGACCGCGCCTACGTCTTACCTAACTCCTTCAAATCCGCATTAGTGCCTTTCTTCGCGGGTATTCCTCATCGCACCGGCTGGCGCGGCGAGATGCGCTACGGTTTACTCAACGATGTACGCGTGCTCGATAAAGAAGCCTGGCCGCTAATGGTGGAACGCTATATAGCGCTGGCCTATGACAAAGGCATTATGCGCACAGCACAAGATCTGCCGCAGCCATTGTTATGGCCGCAGTTGCAGGTGAGCGAAGGTGAAAAATCATATACCTGTAATCAATTTTCGCTTTCATCAGAACGTCCGATGATTGGCTTTTGCCCGGGTGCGGAGTTTGGTCCGGCAAAACGCTGGCCACACTACCACTATGCGGAACTGGCAAAGCAGCTGATTGATGAAGGTTATCAGGTGGTTCTGTTTGGCTCTGCGAAAGATCATGAAGCGGGCAATGAGATTCTTGCCGCTTTGAATACCGAGCAGCAGGCATGGTGTCGGAACCTGGCGGGGGAAACACAGCTTGATCAAGCGGTTATCCTGATTGCAGCCTGTAAAGCCATTGTCACTAACGATTCTGGCCTGATGCACGTTGCGGCGGCGCTCAATCGTCCGCTGGTTGCCCTGTATGGTCCAAGTAGCCCGGACTTCACACCGCCGCTATCCCATAAAGCGCGCGTGATCCGTCTGATTACCGGCTATCACAAAGTGCGTAAAGGTGACGCTGCGGAGGGTTATCACCAGAGCTTGATCGACATTACTCCCCAGCGCGTACTGGAAGAACTCAACGCGCTATTGTTACAAGAGGAAGCCTGACGGATGCGGGTTTTGATCGTTAAAACATCGTCGATGGGCGATGTTCTCCATACGTTGCCCGCACTCACTGATGCCCAGCAGGCAATCCCAGGGATTAAGTTTGACTGGGTGGTGGAAGAAGGGTTCGCACAGATTCCTTCCTGGCACGCTGCCGTTGAGCGAGTTATTCCTGTGGCAATACGTCGCTGGCGTAAAGCCTGGTTCTCGGCCCCCATAAAAGCTGAACGCAAAGCGTTTCGTGAAGCGCTACAAGCAGAGAACTATGACGCAGTTATCGACGCTCAGGGGCTGGTAAAAAGCGCGGCACTGGTGACACGTCTGGCGCATGGCGTAAAGCATGGATTGGACTGGCAAACCGCTCGCGAACCTTTAGCCAGCCTGTTTTACAATTGTAAGCATCATATTGCAAAACAGCAGCACGCCGTAGAACGCACCCGCGAACTGTTTGCCAAAAGTTTGGGCTATAGCAAACCGCAAACCCAGGGCGATTATGCTATCGCACAGCATTTTTTGCGCAATACAGATCCCAGTGCTCAGCCTTATCTTGTCTTCCTGCATGCCACAACGCGCGACGATAAACACTGGCCGGAAACGCACTGGCGAAGCCTGATTGAACTAATGCAACCTATCGGCATCCATATTAAACTGCCCTGGGGCGCTGAACATGAGCGGCAGCGTGCAGAGCGTCTGGCAGCAGGCTTTTCACACGTCGAGGTATTGCCGAAACTCACGCTGGCGCAGGTTGCAGCGCAGCTGGCGGGAGCGAATGCTGTTGTTTCCGTTGACACAGGGTTAAGCCATTTAACCGCGGCGCTGGATCGTCCGAATATTACGATTTTTGGTCCGACCGATCCTGGATTGATCGGGGGTTACGGTAAAAACCAGCATCAAATGGTCAGCCCGACCCAGCAAACAAAGGATATCAGCGCAGATGCTATTTTTTCATTTTTACAGGGCAGCCGTTGGCTTTCCAACAGGGATATCTAACGCATGAGTTACGTATTTCTGCTGATTTTACTCTTTCCGGTAAAGGTTATCCGGAAGCTGTTCCGCAAAGAGACAGGTAAAAACCTGGTTATACAGACAGCAAAAATCGGCGATTTTGTTAATGCAACGCCCCTTCTGGCATACCTGCAAAAAAGCGACGTGCTCATTAGTCGTAGCGTGAGTGCACTGGCGAAGCATGATGAGACGATCGACGAGATTTTTTTTATCGAGCAGCATAAGCGCAACCTCTGGCGAAAGCTGGTCTTTGCCTGTCGGATCATGAACCGCTATGACAATGTCTATCTCCTGCAACCCAATAGCGTGAACCTCTTTTTCGCCTCCGTGTGTAACGCTAAAAACAAACAATTTTTGAGTATTTACACGCGCAGATGGTATCACGGTATTTTCTATGCAACGGCAGACGGTACTGTTGAACACGGTAGAAAGACGCTGTCGGTCACGAACTATCTCAAACTGGCCGATCGCACCTTAACCTGGCAAGACTCGCCAAAGCATGCCACAAAGCCACTTTTCAAACCTGCGACCTATCCGGCAATCCTCGATAAACCCGGCGTGATCCGCATTGGCATCAGCGTAGCCGCCGGAAATAAAGCGAAAACCGTTCCGCCGGTCATCTGGAAGCAAATTGCCGATCGTCTCGCCGACCTGCCCTGCGAATTTTATGTTTTTGGCGCCCCGAATGAACAATCGTGGATGGATGATATCACCCGCGCTTACGGTGAACTGCCCAACTTTATTAATTTGATTGGCAAAATCTCGCTTGAAGAGCTGCCGTGGGCCATCTCAAAAATGGATTGCTATATCGCCTCTGACTCGGGGAATGTCTACATTGCCGATGCGGTCGGAGTACCGGTAATCTTACTGTTCGGGCCTTGCTGCCACTATGAACAGCGCCCGCTGGGCAACGTATTGCTGATTGGTAATGATGACAACATTTGCTCATATGTTTTTGAAACACGATATTACTTCTCACAGAGCCGGGAAGAACTCTTCGCTGTAACAGACGAAGCGCTACGTGACCTCAAACATTTTATTTGTGAGTTATCACCAATTAACGCAACCGCAAGCTCCTTTGATGCTTCAGGAAACTAATTAATATGGCTTTTCTAAGCATCATTATTGCCGCGCATAATGCCAAAGATACGCTTAACACCACGTTAGAAAGCCTGCAAAACGCGATTGAGGGTGCGGGCGATGATGTGGAGATCATTATCTTTAACGACAGTTCAAACGACTCAACGCAGGATATTATTGAGGCGTGGCTACCAACGCTTCCGAATGCGCAATCCCGATACGTTGAATACCTTAACGTAGGTCATGTTCGAAACAGTGCCCTAGCGCTGGCCTCAGGTGAATACATTACCATGCTGGATAGCGATGACCGGATGAAACCGGGCAGTATTAGGGACGCCGTGGCGTTTCTCAAAGCAGAGCACCCTGATATGCTCCTGACGCGCCTGCTGGAAATTCGCGACACAAAAAAAATTACAGCCGACTGGCAGGGGTTCTCTCCTGTTGCTTTGTCACAACATGAGGCAATAAAGCGGTTTCTGCAGCACAAAGATTTCCAGGCACATCTCATCGGGCAATTCATTCATCGAAAATTGTTTGCAAGTAACCCGATTCCTTCGATGGTCTGCTATGAAGATTTCGCCGTATTTCCCGGCATATTGATGCAATCGAGTAAAATAGTCTATCAGCGTCAGGGACACTATTATTACATCAAACGTAACGACAGTTTGTCGAGCCGTCTCGACGCCAGTAAAATCGCCACACTGGTTGATTGCACATTGCAAATGGAAAAAACATTCCCTCGTTCTTTTAAGCATCTTGTTAATTGTCACTGGTTTGATATCTACAGTAACCATCGGCAGCATCTGACTGACCTACAACTCAAACTGGTTAAACAGCGGGTAAATGCACTTTATTCTCTCTCTTTCTTCTTCACCAGAGATGTACGTTTCAGCTACAAAAAAAGGGTCATTGAGGCATTATGGAAAAAGTAAAACTGCGGCTTTATCAGCTTACGCTGATTTTGAGCCTTATATCGCTTGCGCTGGCGCTGCTGAGTTCAGGTAAGCAGCGAGAGTTTTTCTATATTGCGATTTATGTCAGCATCATAGGCTTAGCGTGCGAATATAAAAAAATCACAGTGCGCCCTTTTTCTATCGCGCTACCGGTTTTGCTAATAGGCATTACTAACCTTATTTGGTACATGGTGTATGAGTATCATAGTGAAGGTCTTAACGCTTACAACGATTATCTTAGTGCAAGCAAGAAGTTAATTTTAGCGAGTATCCTCGTCTTCTATCTTGACCGCTTTAAATTTTACATCAATAAATATTCGTTTCAGAAACTGTTCTTATATTTTGTGGGCATTGGGTTCGTACTAGCCACTGTCTATGGTTTATGGCAGGCATCACAGGGTATGGCACGTATTGAGATGGCCATTAATCGCGCGACCGTATCGGCTTATGTTTACTCTGTCTTATCACTGGCTTTCATATACAGCCTTTTTCTTCAAAAAAATACTAAACTGTATATCATCGCAGGCCTCACTATTTTAACCTCCTGGTATATCATTCTCTTGACAGGCACACGCGCTGCAATGGGTTTGTATTTGCTTCTGGCGATAGTGCTGACACTCTACCACTTCAGAAGAATTCACCTTAAATCGACACTAATATTCTTGTGCATTGTGGCGGGTATTGCCATCGTGAGCTATAAGCCGTTAATCTCTCCCAAGATAACGCAAGCACAGGTCGAAGTTGAGAAATATCAAAGTGGCGTTGACGGCACCTCTCTAGGCTCTCGTTTTACCATGTGGAACGTAGGTATTCAGAATGGGCTTACCCACCCGCTCGGACAATCACTGGAAAATCGGTATGACTGGACGCAGCGTTATATTAATGAAGGGCACCCTAATTTAATCACTGCACTCGGCTATTTAAAAGTGCATCTGCACAATGAATTTATCGAAAAATATTCTCTGCAGGGGATCCCCGGCCTGGCGATATTATTCTTTTTCTATATATCGATGATCGGTTATGCACTTAAAAACAGGAATGGCCTGCTTCTGACGACCATGCTTCTTTTATTACTCTACGGCATGACGGACGTCATACTATTGAGCTCAGAAGCCTTAATCTTCTTTGTCACCGTGTTTGCGCTAAGTACACCTTTTTCGCAAACCCGGCAACGTTAATGATAATGCCCGCCTGGCGGGCATTATTTTTTCTTGTATTGATAAAACTCCGCCAGCGTCATCCCCACCGTCTTATCGGATAACCAGCTAAAGAGCGTTTCTAAATCCTGATACAACCCTTCTATCGCCGCCTCATCTTTAAACGTAGGGCTTCCGCCAGGCATAAATTCCGACGAATGAAGCATAAACTCCACGTACTCACTTCCTTGCGACAGGCATTGCTGTGCGACCTGAATCATTTGCGCCGCATTCTCACCGGATGGTCTTAGCCAGTTGACTGAAGGTGAGCGGTATTTACCGCGAAGCCTGTCGTAACCCTGTTTGATCGTGTTCAACCAGGCCGGGTGTTTATACTGAATGCTCATCGGCACTTCGAGTAATGGGCTATTGCCCACCCGGGAAATATTGTCTAAATCCATGAAATAGGCGTGGTCGGGGAAATGCTGATAATCCGTTCCGCCATTACCCTGCGGGGCGCCTTTCGCATTGCGCCAGTTCACGCGTGGCGTTACGGAGCAATCAACCTGGTAGCCCAGTTCAACGAGTAATTTTGCATAGCGACTGTCAAATGCCCAACGTCCGGCACGGTGGCTTAACATTTTGGTCTGGAAGGTCTCTTCCAGCAGGCGGGT
The DNA here is from genome assembly GCA_041890495.1 of Enterobacter hormaechei. GTDB lineage: Bacteria > Pseudomonadota > Gammaproteobacteria > Enterobacterales > Enterobacteriaceae > Escherichia > Escherichia boydii. The sequence continues at coordinate 3,984,323 of CP169086.1, read as the reverse complement.
CATGAACAGCACTTTTTCGCGCATCACCTCATCCGAAAATTCAATCAGATAAGGCTGCCAGCGCCAGTCATCACCCGTGAGATCGTGTTCCGGCGGGCTATTCCATGCGTGAAGGTGCATCCCCACTTCCCCCTGACCTCGGGCGATCGCGTCCCTGGCGAATTCGATGAAAACAGGCTCGATCGCCATCTCGTAATTGGTCAGCCACACGGGCTTAAAGCCGAAACGCTCACAAAGCGTCTGAAAACGCGCCAGATAGCGTGCGTTTTCCGTTTTGATGACGCGGTGATTTTGCCAGAGATTATCGCCCTCAGTATCAATTGTGATGATAAACGCTGGTTTGTTCATAATGAGTCCGCAAGACAGGAAAGTTAGCGCTATGTTACGCACTCTCCAAAGCATGAGTAAACCCTTCCTGGGAAATTACTGAGATTATGGAGAAAGAGTGCAAGTCGCTATCAGGTCTATTAGAATTGCCATTAGTACAACGCCGATAAGATGATGATGAATAACTTACCTGACACACCTGATTTGCGCATTTTACTTATCAAACTCCGCCATCATGGCGACATGTTGCTGACCACTCCCGTCATTAATTCTTTACGTCAAAAATGGCCGCAGGCGCAGATTGATGTCCTGCTGTATGAAGAAACGCGCGATATGCTCGCCGCGCATCCGGCGATCGGTACAATTTATGGAATCGACCGTAAATGGAAGCAGTTGGGCACGCTGAAGCATCTTCAAAAAGAGTGGCAGTTGCTGTGTGCGTTAAGAAATCAGCATTATCATCTGGTGATTAATCTTGCCGATCAATGGCGTAGCGCGATCGTCACCCGCTTCACCGGTGCCCCCGTTCGCCTCGGATTCGCATTTAACAAACGCAACAGTGCATTCTGGCGTTTTTGTCACACCGATCTGGTCTCTGTCGACGGCCACAAATCCCTGCATACGGTCGAACAGAATCTCTCCATTTTGGCACCATTACCGGTCGTGCCGCAGCCTGCCGTCACCATGGCCTACGCCGCAGAAGACTGGGATTATGCCCGTCGTAGACTGGCTCAGGCAGGTGTGGGCGACAGCTACATCGTGATCCAGCCGACGTCCCGCTGGTTCTTTAAATGCTGGAGCGAAGACAAAATGGCGCAAACCATTACTGCACTGCAGCAGGATGGTCATACGGTTGTGCTCACCGCGGGGCCGGATAAAAAAGAGCTGGCGATGATCGATCGCATTCTCGCTGCCGCACCGAAAACCGGCGTCGTTTCGCTGGCAGGCCAGTTGACGCTGCGTCAACTGGCATCGCTTATCGATCATACGCGTCTTTTTATTGGCGTTGACTCCGTTCCAATGCATATGGCCGCCGCGCTGCAAACCCCCTGCGTGGCATTGTTTGGTCCATCAAAACTGACCTTCTGGTCACCGTGGCAGGTTAAAGGGGAAGTGATCTGGGCCGGCGATTACGGCCCGTTGCCCGACCCGGATGCCATTGATACCAAAACGAAAGAACGCTATCTCGACGCCATTCCCGTTGATGCTGTCGTCTCCGCCGCAAGGAGATATCTGTCATGAAACACCATCGTCTGGCCATTGTTCGCCAAAAGTATCGCCCTGATGGCGGAGCGGAACGCTTCGTTTCGCGTGCTCTCACCGCACTGAGCAATCAGAACCTTGAACTCAACGTCATCACGCGTGAGTGGCAGGGAGAGAAGCAAGACGACTGGCATATCCACATTTGCAACCCTCAAAAATGGGGCCGCATCAGTCGAGAACGCGGATTTGCACAGGCCGCTCGCGCGCTGTGGCAGCAACAGCAGTTTGATATTGTTCAAAGCCATGAGCGCATCCCGGGTTGTGATATCTATCGCGCGGGTGATGGGGTGCATCGTCGCTGGCTGCTTCAGCGCGCGCGCATTTTACCTGCCTGGCGTGCGCAAATGCTGATGTATGACCGCTATCACCGCTACGTGATGCGTGCTGAACGGGAAATGTATCAGGCGCCTGAGTTAAAAGCCGTAATCTGCAATGCGGAGATGATCAAACGCGAAATCGTTGAAGACTTTGATATTGACGCAAATAAAATTCATGTGATTTATAATTCTATTGATTCCAGCCGTTTCGTTCCAGCCCAGGATGTACAGCGTGCGATGCTGCGCCAACAATTTGGTTTGCCAGCCGATGCCGTTGTGTTCTGTTTCGTAGGCTCAGGGTTTGAACGAAAAGGATTAGCCAGCGCCATACGCGCTATTGCTGGAACATCAGCCTGGCTGATTGTGGTTGGGCAAGATAAAGCAGAACGTCGTTATCGCGACCTCGCCCGTTCGTTAGGCTGTGAGGGGAAAATCCGCTTCCTGGGGATGCAAAAAGAAACTCTGCCTTTTTATCAGCTATCCGATGGTTTACTGTTGCCAACGCTGTATGATCCCTTTCCTAACGTCATTCTTGAAGCGATGGCCTGCGGCTTGCCCGTCATTACTTCAGAGAGTTGCGGTGGTGCAGAGTTTATTCAACAAGGCCAGAGCGGATTTTATTGTGACGCACTTGATATCAGTACATTGAAGGAAGCGGTAGCCGCCATCCCTTCACTGGAAAAAAATAACAATATGGGACGAGCAGCACGTGAACGTGTAAAAGACGCCACTCCCGAAAAACTATCAAGTCAGCTTATTACGCTTTATCAAAAATTACTGGATTAAAAATGCGCATCCTAATGATTATTGATGGTTTACCCGGTGGAGGAGCCGAAAAAACGGTTCTCACACTCTCCCGCGGATTAATAGAAATGGGGCATCAGGTCTCTCTATTCTCTCTGCGGAAAGTGTGCGACTACGCCATCCCGGAAGGCATCGATTATCAGGTTGTTCAGGACACATGTAAAAAACCGTGGCGTAAGCTGACGGAAATCCCACGCCGCGCCCAACTGCTGGATCACGCGATTGAGCGAGCTGAGCGCAGCGGCAAATTTGATGTGGTGTTCTCTCATTTGCACAAAACAGACCGCATTGTGGCGCACTGCCGCTCGCTGGAACCTGACAAAGTCTGGTTCTGCGTGCACGGCATGTTCTCGTTTTCCTATCTTCGCCATCGCAGCGGACTTTCGCGCTGGTTTAAACATCTTAAAATTCGTCATACCTACGAAAACCGCAACGTTGTCGCCGTCTCAGGCGCCGTGTTGAAAGATCTTTCCGAGACGCTGGCGCTCAATCTTCGACGCAAGGCGGTTATCCATAATCCTTTCGATATTCCTGAAATTCAGCGTCTGGCGGATGCGCCTTTCGAGATGCAGGGAAAAGATTACATCATTCATGTTGGCCGCTTCCATGAGCACAAACGCCACGATCGTCTTTTACGTGCGTTCGCTCTGAGTAAAATTGACACAACGCTGGTCATGATGGGCAATGGATCCGAAGCGCAAATTCAAAAACTCAAGCAGCTTGCTGCCGAGCTGGGTATTGAAAACAAAACGGTTTTCCGGCCGTTCGATTCCAATCCCTATCCCTGGATCAAAGGGGCACGCCTTTTAGTGTTAAGTTCTGACTGCGAAGGTTTTGGTAATGTGCTGGTTGAAGCCATTATCTGCCAGACGCCACCGGTCAGTACAAATTGCCCAGGTGGTCCCGCCGAAATTCTTACCGGAGCCTTGGCGCGCGGGCTGGCAGAGTTAAATGACGAGTCGCTGGCAAAAACGCTGGCGGATATTTATACCGCCCCGCCGGTCGTTGGCGATGCCACCATCGCGCCGTTCGGCATCAATGCCATTTGCCAGCAATATATTGCTCTGATCGATAATCAAAAATAATCAGGTTTCTTATGCAAAATTCAGCCCCATTGTTAAGCGTGGTGGTTGCCGTTTACAACGGTGAAGTTTTCCTGGATCAGTTCTTTACCTGCCTTGTGAATCAACGCATCGACAGCATGGAAGTCATTATTGTCAATGACGGCTCTACTGACCGCTCGATGGAGATCGTCGAAAACTGGCGAGAAAAACTGCCGCAGATGCAGGTTATAGAACAGCAAAACCAGGGCGTATCCATCGCGCGTAACACCGGTCTGGCCGTTGCGACGGGTCAATATCTCTCTTTCCCGGATATTGATGATGTCTTTAAACCGGGCATGTACCAGCGCCTGCTGGATATGGCCGTCACGCAGGATCTGGACGTCGCCACCTGCAACGGAAACTACGTCTGGGAGAATAACAAGAAACCTTCGCGCCCGATCTTCCCTGAAGACAAACTGGCTTCGACAGGCGTCATGGCTGGCCCTGCGTGGTTAAAAATGGCGCTGGATTCGCGTAAATTCCTTCATGTCACCTGGCTGAACATCTATCGCCACGACTTTATCCGTAAACACGGTTTCCATTTCGAACCCGGCCTGCGCCATCAGGATATCCCGTGGACCACCGAAGTGCTGCTCGCGGCAGAGCGGGTTCAGTACACCAGTGAACGTTATTACGACTACTACATTCACTCTGCATCGGTGTCCCATATGCCGGACAATGACGACACGCTGATTCGTTCCGCGCGTCACTACATGAAAATCCTGCAGATGCTCGATGCCATCAATCAGCGCTACCCGGATAAAGTAAAAGGGATCCCTGCCTGCCACTGGCAAATTGCCAAAGAGGGGCTGGGAATTATTCACACCTTCGACAACATGAAGGATGAGAAGAAGAAATCAATGATTATTAAAGAGTTCTTCGAAACAGGCATCTGGAAACTCATCTGGAAAAGTGCAAAAAGTCCGCGTCTGCGCTGGCGGCTGGGTCGACGTTATTTCCGTTTGAAACGGTATCTGGCATAAGAGATAGCTTTACCTGGCCTAAATGCTTAGAATTTGCCCGCCGAAACTAAAAAAACGGATAATCGCTTGGAATTGTTGTATACCGCTCTGCTCTACATCATTCAGCCACTGGTGTGGCTGAGACTGTTGCTTCGTAGCCGGAAAGCGCCTGCGTATCGTAAACGCTGGGCTGAACGCTATGGCTTCTGCCGCAATAAAGTCGTACCGGACGGTATTTTGCTGCATTCCGTTTCTGTCGGTGAAACGCTGGCGGCGATTCCGCTGGTTCGCGCCCTGCGTCACCGCTATCCTTCGCTGCCAATCACCGTCACGACGATGACGCCGACCGGCTCAGAGCGCGCGTTATCCGCTTTCGGTAAAGACGTGCAGCACGTCTATCTGCCTTACGATCTGCCCTGCGCCATGAATCGTTTCCTCAACACCGTGCGCCCGAAGCTGGTGATCGTGATGGAAACCGAACTGTGGCCGAACATGATTTCCGCTCTGCATGCCCGTAAAATTCCGCTGGTAATTGCTAATGCCCGCCTGTCAGAGCGTTCGGCGAAAGGTTACGGCAAGCTGGGTAAATTTATGCGCCGCCTGCTCAGCAAGATCACGCTGATTGCCGCGCAGAATGAAGAAGATGCAGCACGCTTTATCTCTCTGGGCCTCAAACGCAACCAGCTTGCAGTAACGGGCAGCCTGAAATTTGATATTTCCGTTACCCCTGAACTCGCCGCTCGTGCGATCACACTGCGTCGCCAGTGGGCCCCACGTCGTCAGGTCTGGATTGCAACCAGTACTCATGATGGCGAAGAAGAGATTATCCTGCAGGCTCACCGCAAGCTGCTGGAAAAATTCCCTGATTTACTGCTGATCCTCGTGCCTCGCCATCCGGAGCGTTTTAAGGATGCCCGTGAAATGGTCCAGAAAGGCGGCTTCAGCTTCACGCTGCGCAGCAGCGGTGAAATCCCTTCCGGCAGCACCCAGGTGGTGATTGGCGATACGATGGGCGAGCTGATGCTGCTGTACGGCATTGCTGACCTCGCGTTTGTCGGCGGCAGTCTGGTCGAGCGCGGCGGTCATAACCCGCTGGAGCCGGCAGCCCACGCCATTCCGGTGCTGATGGGGCCGCACACGTTTAACTTTAAAGATATCTGCGCAAAATTACAGCAGGCCGATGGTTTAATTACCGTGACCGATGCGGATTCGGTGGTTAAAGAGGTATCGACCCTTCTGACTGACGAAGATTATCGCCTGTGGTACGGACGTCATGCCGTCGAAGTGCTGCACCAGAACCAGGGCGCACTGACCCGACTGCTGCAGCTTCTGCAACCTTATCTGCCTCAGCGGAGCCACTGATGTCAACACGTCTGTCGGTCGTAATGATCGCCAAAAACGCCGCCGATCTGCTTCCGGATTGCCTGGCGTCGGTTGCCTGGGCTGACGAGATAGTCGTTCTTGACTCCGGAAGTACGGACAACACGGTGGACGTTGCCCGGGCAGCGGGCGCAAAAGTCTTTATCGACGCTGACTGGCAAGGCTATGGCATTCAACGCCAGCGCGCGCAGGGGTATGCCACAGGTGATTATGTCCTGATGCTCGACACCGACGAGCGCATCACACCGGAGCTTCAGCAGGCCATTCAGGCGGTGCTTTTTTCGCCCCAGCCTGGCGCCGTATACAGCATTGCCCGCCGCAACTACTTCCTTGGCCGTTTTATGCGCCACAGCGGCTGGTATCCTGACCGCGTGATGCGCCTCTACGAGCGCGAGCAGTATCAGTACAACGACAACCTGGTGCATGAATCCCTGAACTGCAATAGCGCCCAGGTGATTCCCCTGACGGGCGATTTGCTGCACCTGACCTGCCGTGATTTCGCAAGCTTTCAGCGTAAACAGCTCAACTATGCCACCGCATGGGCGCAGGAGCGTCACCAGCGCGGCAAGAAGGCCTCGCTGACGGGTATCTTCACCCACACGCTGGGCGCGTTCCTGAAAACGCTGCTGCTGCGTGGTGGCGTCCTGGACGGCAAGCAGGGCTGGTTACTCGCGGTAGTGAATGCCCAGTATACTTTCAACAAATACACCGAGCTGTGGGCGCTCTGCCGCGGCTACTCAGAGAAAACGTGAGCCATGAGCACAAAAGCGATTTATCCGGGTACCTTCGATCCGATCACCAACGGTCATCTTGATATCATCACCCGTGCGGCGTGCATGTTCGACAAGGTGATCCTGGCCATTGCCGCCAGCCCCAGCAAAAAGCCGATGTTTGACCTCAACGAGCGCGTACAGCTCGCCACCGATGCCATTTCGCACCTGCCGAATGTTGAGGTGGTCGGTTTTAGCGACCTGATGGCTAACTTCGCCCGCGCTCAGCAGGCAAACATTCTGATCCGTGGTTTACGCGCGGTGGCAGACTTCGAGTACGAGATGCAGCTGGCACACATGAACCGTCACCTGATGCCGGAGCTGGAGAGCGTGTTCCTGATGCCCTCCAAAGAGTGGTCGTTTATCTCGTCCACGCTGGTAAAAGAGGTGGCACGTCATCACGGGGACGTTACCCATTTCCTGCCGGTTAACGTCCACCAGGCATTGATGGAAAAGCTAAAGTAGCCCTATTTCTGACACTGACGACAGTAAAACGTGGCGCGCTGGGCGTGCTTCGTAGCAATCACTGGCGTACCGCACACCCGACACGGCTCACCTTTTCGCCCGTAAACCTGCAATTCCTGAGCGAAATAGCCCGGTTTACCATCACTTTGCAGAAAATCTTTCAGCGTTGTACCACCCTGCTCAATCGAACGCAGCAACACCGCTTTAATCACCCGAGCTAACAATTCACACTCTGCCAGCGACAGTGATGACGCCAGCCGATCCGGATGGATCCCCGCCGCAAACAGTGATTCGCTGGCATAGATATTCCCTACCCCTACCACCAGCTTGTTATCCATCAGCCACGGTTTAATCGCCGTTTTTTTCTTCGCGCACTTCTGATGCAGATACTCACCATTGAAATCGTCGCTAAGCGGCTCCGGTCCAAGATGGGTCAGCACATTATGCCCTTCCAGCTCTTTGGTCCACAGCCAGGCACCAAAGCGGCGCGGATCGGTGTAGCGCAGCACTTTGCCGTTGCTCATCACCAAATCCACATGGTCATGCTTTTCAGGGGGAAGTTCTTCTGGAAGGATGCGCAGGCTGCCAGACATCCCTAAATGAATGATAATCCAGCCCTCAGGCAGCTCCAGCAGCAGATATTTAGCCCGCCGCTGCACGCTAAGCACTGGTTGGTCGCTTAAACGGTAGATCTCTTCTGAAACCGGCCAGCGCAAGCGTCCGTTGCGCACCACTGCATGAAGAATGGTTGCACCAACGAGATGCGGTTCTATGCCGCGGCGGCTGGTTTCAACTTCGGGTAATTCAGGCATAGCATCTCCAGGAATGAACAGATGCAATCAATATGGGGGTAAGCAGATAACAAAAAACCCCGCCGGAGCGAGGTTTTTCGTTACATCAAAGCGAGAATTATTTGATTTTCGCTTCTTTGTAGATCACGTGCTGGCGAACAACTGGATCGAATTTTTTCAGTTCCAGTTTTTCCGGCTTAGTACGTTTGTTCTTCGTAGTGGTATAGAAGTGACCAGTACCAGCAGAAGAAACCAGCTTGATTTTCTCACGAATACCTTTAGCCATGATTTATTTCCTCTAAGTACTTAGTACTTTTCGCCACGGGCACGCAGTTCAGCCAGAACTGTATCGATGCCTTTTTTATCGATTACACGCATACCTTTAGCAGATACGCGCAGGGTGACAAAACGCTTCTCGCTCTCAACCCAGAAACGGTGAGAGTGCAGGTTCGGCAGGAAACGGCGTTTAGTCGCGTTCAGTGCGTGGGAACGGTTGTTACCGGTCACCGGACGCTTGCCAGTAACTTGGCAGACTCGGGACATGTCTATTCTCCAAAAATCAAATTAGCTCGAGCTTCGTATGGGGTATTGGCGCCTCGTCAGGCTTTACAGCCCGGTCATCGCAGTTCTATGTGAACTCTCGATTGCCAGGCCCAAATGCCAAACCCGAGATTCTCAAAGGTGGCGTAGTATACGCTGACTCAGCGATGTGCTCAAGTCCCGAACAGACAAAGATCCCGAAGGATCGCGCATAGCGGGTTAAATCCAGCCGCGTTCGGCAAAAGAAACATACTCTCCACGCCCAATCACGATATGGTCGAGCACGCGTAAATCCATGAACTGACAACTCTTTATTATCCGTTCAGTAATGAGTTTATCCGCTTTACTGGGTTCAGCACAACCCGAAGGATGATTATGTGCAAGGATCAGCGCCGAGGCGTTTATTTTTATCGCTTCGCGGATAATTTCCCGAGGATGGACTTCAACATGGTTTAGCGTGCCGGAAAAAAGACGGCTATGCGTTATAACCCGGTGTTGGGAGTCGAGAAAGATCACCATAAAGATCTCCCGCTCCTCACCCGTGAGCTGGCTTTGTAAAAATTCCCGCGTCATCTCCGGGCTGAGTAAAGGGCTTTCTTCACGCATCCGCACGTTGTAGTAACGTCGCGCCAGTTCAGCAATCCCCTTTAACTGGGCAAATTTCGCTACGCCAATTCCATGAACACCACTAAATTGTTCATATTCAGAGGTTAACAAGCCATAAAGAGAGCCGAAATTCTCCAGCATCTCTTTTGCCAGGGTTAATACATCTTTACCGCGCGTTCCGGTACGCAGAAATAGCGCCAGCAGCTCGACATCCGTTAAGGCGCTAATACCAAACTTCAGCATTTTTTCGCGCGGCATCAACAGCTGTGCATTGTTTTTCACCTTCACCTCCTTTGTGGTGCTCGCATCCTGTCATAGTCGTTCCGTTAAATCGACGGCCAGTTTTCAATCCTGGAAAGAGCCTCGCAAAGTGAATCTCAGGTGAAGGCACGACAACAAAAGTATTGTGATAAAATCGCCAACTTCTGGTGTCACCCAACAGGAAAAATCATCATGAGCCTGGCCGGTAAAAAAATCGTTCTCGGCGTTAGCGGCGGTATTGCTGCCTATAAAACCCCTGAACTGGTGCGTCGTTTGCGCGATCGCGGGGCCGACGTCCGCGTAGCCATGACCGAAGCGGCAAAAGCCTTTATCACCCCACTTAGCTTGCAGGCGGTTTCTGGTTATCCCGTTTCCGACAGTCTGCTGGACCCGGCAGCCGAAGCCGCTATGGGCCATATTGAGCTGGGTAAATGGGCTGATTTAGTGATTCTCGCCCCTGCCACGGCAGATTTGATTGCCCGTGTTGCTGCCGGAATGGCGAATGACCTGGTATCGACGATTTGTCTGGCTACACCTGCGCCTGTAGCCGTGCTCCCCGCCATGAACCAGCAGATGTACCGTGCCGCTGCCACGCAGCATAATTTAGAGGTGCTTGCTTCCCGTGGTTTGCTGATCTGGGGGCCAGACAGTGGCAGTCAGGCTTGTGGTGATATCGGCCCAGGGCGAATGCTCGATCCATTAACCATTGTGGATATGGCGGTAGCGCATTTTTCGCCCGTCAACGACCTGAAACATCTGAACATTATGATTACCGCCGGCCCGACGCGTGAACCGCTCGATCCGGTGCGTTATATCTCTAATCACAGCTCCGGCAAGATGGGTTTTGCTATCGCCGCCGCCGCTGCCCGTCGTGGCGCGAACGTCACGCTGGTATCAGGTCCGGTTTCACTACCGACGCCACCGTTTGTTAAACGTGTTGATGTGATGACCGCGCTGGAAATGGAAGCCGCCGTGAATGCTTCTGTACAGCAGCAAAATATTTTTATCGGTTGCGCCGCCGTGGCGGATTATCGCGCAGCTACCGTGGCCCCAGAAAAAATCAAAAAGCAGGCCACGCAGGGTGATGAATTAACAATAAAAATGGTTAAAAACCCCGATATCGTCGCAGGCGTTGCCGCACTAAAAGACCATCGACCCTACGTCGTTGGATTTGCCGCCGAAACAAATAATGTGGAAGAATACGCCCGGCAAAAACGTATCCGTAAAAACCTTGATCTGATCTGCGCGAACGATGTTTCCCAGCCAACTCAAGGATTTAACAGCGACAACAACGCATTACACCTTTTCTGGCAGGACGGAGATAAAGTCTTACCGCTTGAGCGCAAAGAGCTCCTTGGCCAATTATTACTCGACGAGATCGTGACCCGTTATGATGAAAAAAATCGACGTTAAGATTCTGGACCCGCGCGTTGGGAAGGAATTTCCGCTCCCGACTTATGCCACCTCTGGCTCTGCCGGACTTGACCTGCGTGCCTGTCTCGACGACGCCGTAGAACTGGCTCCGGGTGACACTACGCTGGTTCCGACCGGGCTGGCGATTCATATTGCCGATCCTTCACTGGCGGCAATGATGCTGCCGCGCTCCGGATTGGGACATAAGCACGGTATCGTGCTTGGTAACCTGGTAGGATTGATCGATTCTGACTATCAGGGCCAGTTGATGATTTCCGTTTGGAACCGTGGTCAGGACAGCTTCACCATTCAACCTGGCGAACGCATCGCCCAGATGATTTTTGTTCCGGTAGTACAGGCTGAATTTAATCTGGTGGAAGATTTCGACGCCACCGACCGCGGTGAAGGCGGCTTTGGTCACTCTGGTCGTCAGTAACACATACGCATCCGAATAACGTCATAACATAGCCGCAAACATTTCGTTTGCGGTCATAGCGTGGGTGCCGCCTGGCAAGTGCTTATTTTCAGGGGTATTTTGTAACATGGCAGAAAAACAAACTGCGAAAAGGAACCGTCGCGAGGAAATACTTCAGTCTCTGGCGCTGATGCTGGAATCCAGCGATGGAAGCCAACGTATCACGACGGCAAAACTGGCCGCCTCTGTCGGCGTTTCCGAAGCGGCACTGTATCGCCACTTCCCCAGTAAGACCCGCATGTTCGATAGCCTGATTGAGTTTATCGAAGATAGCCTGATTACTCGCATCAACCTGATTCTGAAAGATGAGAAAGACACCACAGCGCGCCTGCGTCTGATTGTGTTGCTGCTTCTCGGTTTTGGTGAGCGTAATCCTGGCCTGACCCGCATCCTCACTGGTCATGCGCTGATGTTTGAACAGGATCGCCTGCAAGGGCGTATCAACCAGCTGTTCGAGCGTATTGAAGCGCAGCTGCGTCAGGTATTGCGTGAAAAGAGAATGCGTGAGGGTGAAGGTTACACCACCGATGAAACCCTGCTGGCAAGCCAGATCCTGGCCTTCTGTGAAGGTATGCTGTCACGTTTTGTCCGCAGCGAATTTAAATACCGCCCGACGGATGATTTTGACGCCCGCTGGCCGCTAATTGCCGCGCAGTTGCAGTAATATGACGCCGGATGACTTTTCATCCGGCGAGTTTCTTTAAACGCCAAACTCTTCGCGATAGGCCTTAACCGCCGCCAGATGTTCCGCCATTTCCGGCTTCTCTTCCAGATAGGCAATCAGATCTTTCAGGGTGATGATAGAGATCACTTTGCAGTTGTAATCACGCTCAACTTCCTGAATCGCCGAAATCTCGCCGCGCCCCCGTTCCTGACGATCAAGCGAAATCAATACGCCAGCAAGCGTCGCGCCATTAGCCTGAATAATCTCCATCGATTCGCGAATCGCCGTTCCGGCGGTGATCACATCATCTACCAGCATTACGCGTCCTTGTAACGCGCTACCAACCAGATTGCCGCCTTCACCGTGGTCTTTTGCCTCTTTGCGGTTAAAGCAGTACGGCAGGTCCAAGTCATGATGCTCCGCCAACGCCACGGCGGTTGTGGTGGCAATCGGGATCCCTTTGTAAGCAGGGCCAAACAGCAGATCGAACTCAATGCCGGAATCCACCAACGCTTCAGCGTAAAAACGGCCTAACAGTGCCAGATCGCGCCCGGTATTAAACAGCCCGGCGTTGAAGAAATAGGGGCTTTTGCGCCCGGATTTCAGCGTAAACTCGCCAAACTTTAACACCTGCTTGCTAAGCGCAAATTCAATAAACTGGCGCTGATATGGTTTCATGCCTTCGCTCCTCATCTTACTTTTCTACAGACAAAAAAAAGGCGACTCATCAGTCGCCTTAAAAATCAGTTTGCCAGCGCCGCCTTCTGCGTCGCTACAATGGATTCGATTCCCCCTCGGGCCAGCGCCAACAAGGTGAGTAGCTCTTCATGGGTGAACGGCTCGCCTTCTGCCGTCCCCTGCACTTCAATGATGCGCCCGTCTTCGGTCATCACTACGTTCATGTCGGTCTCTGCGGCTGAGTCTTCAACGTATTCCAGATCGCAAATTGCTTCACCGTTTACAATACCGACAGAAACTGCGGCTACCATCCCTTTCATCGGGTTGGTTTTCAGCTTGCCGTTTTCCACCAGCTTCTGTAGCGCATCTGCCAGCGCCACGCAGGCACCCGTAATCGACGCGGTACGCGTGCCACCATCAGCCTGAAGCACGTCGCAGTCCAGCGTAATGGTGAACTCACCCAGCGCTTTCAAATCTACTGCCGCGCGAAGAGCACGGGCGATCAGACGCTGGATTTCCATTGTGCGTCCACCCTGCTTACCTTTCGCCGCTTCACGAGCGTTACGGGTGTGGGTAGAACGTGGCAGCATGCCGTACTCTGCGGTGATCCAGCCCTGGCCCTGACCTTTCAGGAAGCGCGGCACGCCTTCTTCAATAGAGGCGGTACACAACACTTTGGTATCGCCAAATTCGACCAGCACCGAGCCTTCTGCATGTTTTGTATAGTTACGAGTCAGGGTAACGGGACGCACCTGATTATTGCTACGGCCTGCTGGACGCATATTGAAATCTCCGGCTTGAAACAAATGTGGCTGCGCATTATACGGACTTCCGGCGGTTATTCCTATCCTGACAAGGCATCGATGGCTATAATCCTTCCACCTCTCCTTTTATAAACAGGAACGTCTATGATCCGCAGTATGACCGCCTACGCCCGGCGTGAAATCAAGGGTGAATGGGGGAGCGCAACCTGGGAAATGCGCTCGGTAAACCAGCGTTATCTGGAAACTTACTTTCGTCTGCCGGAGCAGTTCCGTAGCCTTGAACCTGTCGTTCGCGAGCGTATTCGTTCTCGCCTGACGCGCGGTAAAGTGGAATGTACCCTGCGCTATGAGCCAGATGTTAGCGCACAAGGTGAGCTGATCCTCAATGAAAAACTGGCTAAACAGCTGGTAACTGCCGCGAACTGGGTAAAAATGCAGAGTGACGAAGGGGAAATCAACCCGGTTGATATTCTGCGCTGGCCGGGCGTGATGGCAGCCCAGGAGCAGGATCTCGACGCCATTGCCGCTGAAATTCTCGCGGCGCTGGATGGTACGCTGGACGACTTTATTGTCGCGCGCGAAACCGAAGGTCAGGCACTGAAAGCATTGATCGAGCAGCGTCTGGAAGGCGTCACCGCCGAAGTGGTCAAAGTCCGCGCCCATATGCCGGAAATCCTGCAATGGCAGCGTGAGCGTCTGGTCGCGAAGCTGGAAGATGCTCAGGTTCAGTTGGAAAACAACCGTCTGGAGCAGGAGTTGGTTCTGCTGGCACAACGAATTGACGTTGCCGAAGAACTGGACCGCCTGGAAGCGCATGTCAAAGAGACCTACAACATTCTGAAGAAAAAAGAAGCCGTTGGTCGTCGTCTGGACTTTATGATGCAGGAATTCAACCGCGAGTCGAACACTCTTGCGTCGAAATCTATCAATGCCGAAGTGACAAACTCCGCCATCGAGCTGAAAGTGTTGATTGAGCAGATGCGCGAGCAGATTCAGAATATTGAGTAATGCCTTTCGGGTGGTGTCGACCGCACCACCCATTATTATTTCTAATCCCTATCAACGTCCTTTTTTACGCATTACCGCCTATCATCAAGCCTGCTCAAGATAGATTAATAAGATTTTATAGGGCAATATGACTCGCCTTAGAAAATCTCAATCGTGATCTTGCGCACAAATCGCTAATCTCCCCCGCGTTCACACCGGAGGGTATATGCTGCTTCACATCCTTTATCTCATTGGCATCACCGCAGAAGCCATGACCGGCGCGCTTGCCGCCGGACGTCGCCGTATGGACACCTTCGGCGTAATCATTATTGCTACCGCGACCGCGCTGGGCGGCGGTTCCGTGCGCGACATTCTGCTTGGCCATTACCCACTCGGCTGGGTTAAACACCCTGAGTACGTGATTATCGTGGCGACGGCCGCCGTATTAACCACCATAGTGGCGCCCGTTATGCCCCATCTTCGCCGCCTGTTCCTGGTGCTTGATGCGCTGGGGCTGATTGTCTTTTCGATCATCGGTGCGCAAATCGCGCTCGATATGGGGGAAGGACCGGTTATCGCTACCATTGCCGCCGTGGTCACGGGCGTATTCGGCGGTGTGCTGCGCGATATGTTCTGCAAGCGCATTCCTCTGGTCTTTCAAAAAGAACTGTATGCCGGCATCTCCTTTGCGGCAGCGGTGCTTTATATCGCTCTGCAGCATTACGTTTCGAACCATGACGTGGTGGTCATCTCGACGCTGCTGTTTGGCTTTACGGCCCGCATGCTGGCGCTGCGTTTGAAGCTAGGGCTGCCCGTTTTTCATTACAAACACAGCGCCCACTAGCTTCAGAACCCGTTGATGTGTTGTTCAGCGAGCCATTTCGCCAGCACATCAATCTGAGGCGCGTGCATCCAGTTAACGATTTGTCGCGCTTTCTCCTCTCCCGTTCCCGGCAGGGTCTGCCAGTCCTTTGCGTTGCGCCCGCTCATCTTCTGCCACGATATGTCTCCCATTGCCTTCAGCGAAGCCTGAGTCAATGGCACACCCATTGCCATGAGCCAACGGATAAACGGCTTCTCGCGCACCAGATTAAATCGGTGCCAGAGCGCCAGCCCGCGTGCTGAGGAAAACCCCGGTGTAGCCTGCAGCTGCGCCTGCGTTAATAACATCCATGAAAAGAGATGTTCAAAATGATGAACCTGCCAGAGGGTTCGCCAGCCTGACTCGCCTAATCCTTCAATATCAAACACCTGCTTTGAGCTGAGCCACGTCAGTCGGGCAAAGAACTGCTCCATACACTCCGGCGAAGCATAGAAACAGCTAAGCGCATGATAACGCGAGGCGGGAGGCTCAGGTTTATGCCTGTCCGTACCGCGCCAGACCACCTTATCAAACCGGGGAATACCCTGTCCGGCCAGGCTGACCTGGATCTGATCCCCCGGGGCAATATCCAGCCGCTGCCAGCGCTCAACCGAGCCCAGACTCACCCGCTGCACCTGTTTATCATCCAGCTGCACGGGTTCCAGCGCGGCTACAACGGACATTTTGCCCGTTCTCCCTACGGAAAAATGAATATCACTCACCTCAGCGACCTGGGCTGCTGGAGGATATTTCCACGCAACGACCCAGTTGCCTTCTCCCGGTAACCAATCTTCGCCCGCGGGTTCATCCGCCGAACGCACCACAATGCCATCCGTGGCAAAGGGTAATGCGGTCACGTGCCAGGCCGCGCGCTGTTTCTCGACGCCATCAACAGATTCGGCGGGAAGCGTATACCGTGCCGACAGCGTAAAACCGGCCTGAGACAGTTCAGCTAAAGATGTCTGCATATTTTTCGGCCCATCTGGCCAGGCCCAGATGAATACGCCGAGCTTATTCAATAGCGCGTTATCCTTTTGGCGCATCATCGCACCCGCAACCTTTGCGCGAGCGTTCATCCCACCCATCTGCCGCTGAATGTGATTTTCGCTTAACCAGAAAAGCTCGCCCTGTAAGACGCTGTTCGCCAGCTTGCCGGTGAGCTTTTGCGGAACAGACGGGATTAAACGTACCTTCCCGGTCCAGTCTTCCCCTTTCAGGCCATCACCGCGACTGATGGCCTGGGTTAACTTTCCGTCACGATAGACCAGCGTTACCGCCACACCGTCAACTTTGGGCTGCATCCACAGCTGTTTCCGCGCACGCATCCACTTGCTCAGTTCCTCTTTGCTGGCCACCTTATGTACGCCCGTATGGGCAACGGGATGTTTTACGCTCCCCGTCAGCGCGGGGAGTTTCTCTTCTGAAGGCTCACTGCCAAAACAGCGCTGCCACTGCGTTAAACGCCCGTGAAGCTGATCGTAAACCTCGTCGTTAACCTCGCTCACGCCCTGCTTCCAGTAAACCTCATCCCAGCGTTTGATTTGCGCGCTTAACGACGCCATCTCTTTCTCTGCTTTTGCCTGCGACCAGACCGGACATACCGCCGCGCCATAGCCACACCACAACAGCATTAACCCGCTTATCCATCGCCACATCGCTACCCCTCCTTTGCGTTGCAGGAGGTATACCCCGATGCCTGAAACAACGCTAACGGCAACGTTTCGCAATGCGAGACGCTATCCGGTATTTCTTTTGGTTACTGAAAACCACAGATAAAACCTGAAAACGGCACGCAAAATTCAATAATCGAGGGGAAAAAGTGTGAGCAAGGGCTACGTCACATGGCCGCGCCGTGTATAATAAGCTCGTATGTAGGCTTTATTTCGCTAATCACATACGAAAGATACTCATGGCTCAAGGCACGCTTTATATTGTTTCTGCCCCCAGTGGCGCGGGTAAATCCAGCCTGATTCAGGCTTTATTAAAAACCCAACCGTTGTATGACACCCAGGTTTCTGTTTCACACACCACACGCCAACCGCGTCCTGGTGAAGTCCACGGTGAACATTATTTCTTTGTTAATCATGATGAATTTAAAGAAATGATTAGCAGAGATGCGTTCCTCGAACACGCAGAAGTTTTTGGTAATTACTATGGCACTTCGCGTGAGGCCATTGAGCAAGTACTGGCGACCGGTGTCGATGTTTTTCTCGATATCGACTGGCAGGGCGCGCAGCAAATTCGCCAGAAGATGCCGCACGCGCGGAGTATCTTTATTTTACCGCCGTCTAAAATTGAACTGGACCGCCGTCTACGCGGTCGCGGTCAGGACAGCGAAGAGGTCATTGCAAAGCGTATGGCGCAAGCTGTTGCAGAAATGAGCCATTACGCCGAATATGATTACCTGATTGTGAATGATGACTTCGATACCGCGTTGACCGATTTGAAGACCATTATTCGCGCCGAACGTCTGCGCATGAGCCGCCAAAAGCAGCGTCATGACGCTTTAATCAGCAAATTGTTGGCAGACTGAACCTGATTTCAGTATCATGCCCAGTCATTTCTTCACCTGTGGAGCTTTTTAAGTATGGCACGCGTAACTGTTCAGGACGCTGTAGAGAAAATTGGTAACCGTTTTGACCTGGTACTGGTCGCCGCGCGTCGCGCTCGTCAGATGCAGGTAGGCGGAAAGGATCCGCTGGTACCGGAAGAAAACGATAAAACCACTGTAATCGCGCTGCGCGAAATCGAAGAAGGTCTGATCAACAACCAGATCCTCGACGTTCGCGAACGCCAGGAACAGCAAGAGCAGGAAGCCGCTGAATTACAAGCCGTTACCGCTATTGCTGAAGGTCGTCGTTAATCACAAAGCGGGTCGCCCTTGTATCTGTTTGAAAGCCTGAATCAACTGATTCAAACCTACCTGCCGGAAGACCAAATCAAGCGTCTGCGGCAGGCGTATCTCGTTGCACGTGATGCTCACGAGGGGCAAACACGTTCAAGCGGTGAACCCTATATCACGCACCCGGTAGCGGTTGCCTGCATTCTGGCCGAGATGAAACTCGACTATGAAACGCTGATGGCGGCGCTGCTGCATGACGTGATTGAAGATACTCCCGCCACCTACCAGGATATGGAACAGCTTTTTGGTAAAAGCGTCGCCGAGCTGGTAGAGGGGGTGTCGAAACTTGATAAACTCAAGTTCCGCGATAAGAAAGAGGCGCAGGCCGAAAACTTTCGCAAGATGATTATGGCGATGGTGCAGGATATCCGCGTCATCCTCATCAAACTTGCCGACCGTACCCACAACATGCGCACGCTGGGCTCACTTCGCCCGGACAAACGTCGCCGCATCGCCCGTGAAACTCTCGAAATTTATAGCCCGCTGGCGCACCGTTTAGGTATCCACCACATTAAAACCGAACTCGAAGAGCTGGGTTTTGAGGCGCTGTATCCCAACCGTTATCGCGTAATCAAAGAAGTGGTGAAAGCCGCGCGCGGCAACCGTAAAGAGATGATCCAGAAGATTCTTTCTGAAATCGAAGGGCGTTTGCAGGAAGCGGGAATACCGTGCCGCGTCAGTGGTCGCGAGAAGCATCTTTATTCGATTTACTGCAAAATGGTGCTCAAAGAGCAGCGTTTTCACTCGATCATGGACATCTACGCTTTCCGCGTGATCGTCAATGATTCTGACACCTGTTATCGCGTGCTGGGCCAGATGCACAGCCTGTACAAGCCGCGTCCGGGCCGCGTGAAAGACTATATCGCCATTCCAAAAGCGAACGGCTATCAGTCTTTGCACACCTCGATGATCGGCCCGCACGGTGTGCCGGTTGAGGTCCAGATCCGTACCGAAGATATGGACCAGATGGCGGAGATGGGTGTTGCCGCGCACTGGGCTTATAAAGAGCACGGCGAAACCAGTACTACCGCACAAATCCGCGCCCAGCGCTGGATGCAAAGCCTGCTGGAGCTGCAACAGAGCGCCGGTAGTTCGTTTGAATTTATCGAGAGCGTTAAATCCGATCTCTTCCCGGATGAGATTTACGTTTTCACACCGGAAGGGCGCATTGTCGAGCTGCCTGCCGGTGCAACGCCCGTCGACTTCGCTTATGCAGTGCATACCGATATCGGTCATGCCTGCGTGGGCGCACGCGTTGACCGCCAGCCTTACCCGCTGTCGCAGCCGCTTACCAGCGGTCAAACCGTTGAAATCATTACCGCTCCGGGCGCTCGCCCGAATGCCGCTTGGCTGAACTTTGTCGTTAGCTCGAAAGCGCGCGCCAAAATTCGTCAGTTGCTGAAAAACCTCAAGCGTGATGATTCTGTAAGCCTGGGCCGTCGTCTGCTCAACCATGCTTTGGGTGGTAGCCGTAAGCTGAATGAAATCCCGCAGGAAAATATTCAGCGCGAGCTGGATCGCATGAAGCTGGCAACGCTTGACGATCTGCTGGCAGAAATCGGACTTGGTAACGCAATGAGCGTGGTGGTCGCGAAAAATCTGCAACATGGGGACGCCTCCATTCCACCGGCAACCCAAAGCCACGGACATCTGCCCATTAAAGGTGCCGATGGCGTGCTGATCACCTTTGCGAAATGCTGCCGCCCTATTCCTGGCGACCCGATTATCGCCCACGTCAGCCCCGGTAAAGGTCTGGTGATCCACCATGAATCCTGCCGTAATATCCGTGGCTACCAGAAAGAGCCAGAGAAGTTTATGGCTGTGGAATGGGATAAAGAGACGGCGCAGGAGTTCATCACCGAAATCAAGGTGGAGATGTTCAATCATCAGGGTGCGCTGGCAAACCTGACGGCGGCAATTAACACCACGACTTCGAATATTCAAAGTTTGAATACGGAAGAGAAAGATGGTCGCGTCTACAGCGCCTTTATTCGTCTGACCGCTCGTGACCGTGTGCATCTGGCGAATATCATGCGCAAAATCCGCGTGATGCCAGACGTGATTAAAGTCACCCGAAACCGAAATTAATGTTTTATGAACCCAACACGTTATGCACGCATCTGCGAAATGCTCGCCAGGCGGCAGCCTGATCTGACCGTCTGCATGGAGCAGGTCCACAAACCTCATAACGTTTCTGCGATTATTCGTACCGCAGATGCCGTTGGCGTACATGAAGTTCACGCCGTCTGGCCTGGTAGCCGCATGCGCACCATGGCTTCGGCAGCGGCGGGTAGTAACAGCTGGGTACAGGTGAAAACACACCGCACCATTGGCGATGCCGTCGCTCATCTCAAAGGCCAGGGCATGCAGATTCTGGCAACCCATCTTTCTGATAACGCTGTCGATTTCCGCGAAATTGATTACACTCGCCCGACCTGCATTTTGATGGGACAGGAGAAAACGGGCATCACGCAGGAAGCATTGGCCCTGGCGGATCAGGACATCATCATTCCGATGATCGGCATGGTGCAGTCGCTGAATGTTTCCGTTGCCTCAGCCCTCATTCTTTACGAAGCCCAGCGTCAGCGGCAAAATGCAGGCATGTACCTGCGTGAAAACAGCATGTTGCCGGAAGCAGAGCAACAACGCCTGTTGTTTGAAGGCGGCTATCCGGTGCTGGCGAAAGTCGCAAAACGCAAAGGCCTGCCTTATCCCCACGTCAATCAGCAAGGCGAGATCGAAGCTGATGCCGACTGGTGGGCTACTATGCAGGCTGCAGGGTAAGTGCCATGAAAGGTCGCCTGTTAGATGCTGTCCCACTCAGTTCCCTAACGGGCGTTGGCGCAGCACTTAGTAACAAACTGGCGAAAATCAACCTGCATACCGTGCAGGATCTACTCTTACACCTTCCCCTGCGCTACGAAGATCGCACCCATCTCTACCCCATCGGAGAACTACTGCCGGGCGTTTATGCCACGGTGGAAGGCGAAGTGCTGAACTGCAATATCTCCTTCGGCGGTCGGCGGATGATGACCTGCCAGATCAGCGACGGTTCCGGCATCCTCACCATGCGCTTTTTCAATTTCAGCGCGGCAATGAAAAATAGCCTGGCGGCGGGCCGCCGTGTACTGGCTTATGGCGAAGCAAAGCGCGGTAAATATGGTGCGGAGATGATCCACCCGGAATACCGCGTGCAGGGCGATCTCAGCACGCCAGAATTACAGGAAACGCTCACGCCGGTTTATCCAACAACGGAAGGCGTAAAGCAGGCCACGCTGCGTAAATTAACCGACCAGGCGCTGGATCTGCTCGACACCTGCGCCATTGAAGAACTCCTGCCGCCGGAACTGTCACAAGGAATGATGACGCTACCGGAAGCGTTGCGCACTTTGCACCGCCCGCCACCGACGCTACAGCTTAGCGATCTGGAAACCGGGCAGCATCCGGCGCAACGTCGTCTGATTCTGGAAGAACTGCTGGCGCACAACCTCAGCATGTTAGCCTTACGTGCCGGAGCACAGCGTTTTCATGCCCAGCCGCTGAGCGCCAATGACACGCTGAAAAATAAACTCCTCGCCGCCTTACCGTTCAAGCCAACGGGCGCACAGGCACGCGTAGTGGCGGAGATCGAGCGCGATATGGCGCTGGATGTGCCGATGATGCGTCTGGTGCAGGGCGATGTAGGTTCCGGTAAAACGCTGGTCGCCGCCCTCGCCGCGTTGCGTGCGATTGCCCACGGCAAACAGGTAGCATTGATGGCACCAACCGAATTACTCGCCGAGCAGCACGCCAATAACTTCCGCAACTGGTTTGCACCGCTCGGTATCGAAGTGGGCTGGCTCGCCGGTAAGCAGAAAGGTAAAGCACGGCTGGCACAGCAGGAAGCCATCGCCAGCGGTCAGGTGCAGATGATTGTCGGTACACACGCCATCTTCCAGGAACAGGTGCAGTTTAACGGCCTGGCGCTGGTGATTATCGACGAACAGCATCGTTTTGGCGTGCATCAGCGTCTGGCATTGTGGGAGAAAGGCCAGCAGCAGGGCTTCCATCCGCATCAGTTGATCATGACCGCCACGCCGATCCCCCGCACGCTGGCAATGACTGCGTATGCCGATCTCGATACCTCGGTGATAGATGAGCTGCCGCCAGGCCGCACGCCAGTGACTACGGTCGCTATTCCTGATACCCGCCGTACCGACATCATTGACCGCGTGCACCACGCCTGCATAACTGAAGGTCGTCAGGCATACTGGGTTTGTACGTTGATTGAAGAGTCGGAATTGCTGGAAGCGCAGGCGGCGGAAGCTACCTGGGAAGAGTTGAAACTGGCGCTACCAGAGTTGAACGTTGGCCTGGTACACGGGCGGATGAAACCTGCCGAGAAACAGGCGGTGATGGCGTCGTTTAAACAAGGTGAGCTACACCTGCTGGTTGCCACAACCGTTATTGAAGTCGGCGTTGATGTGCCTAACGCCAGTCTGATGATTATCGAAAACCCGGAGCGTCTGGGTCTGGCGCAGTTACACCAGCTGCGCGGGCGCGTAGGTCGTGGCGCGGTGGCTTCTCACTGCGTGCTGCTCTACAAAACGCCGCTTTCTAAAACGGCGCAAATTCGCCTGCAAGTGCTGCGCGACAGTAACGACGGTTTTGTGATTGCGCAAAAAGATCTGGAGATTCGCGGCCCTGGCGAATTGTTAGGCACGCGTCAGACGGGTAATGCTGAATTTAAAGTGGCGGATTTACTGCGCGATCAGGCGATGATCCCGGAAGTTCAGCGCCTGGCACGCCATATTCACGAACGTTACCCACAACAGGCAAAAGCCCTGATAGAACGCTGGATGCCGGAGACGGAACGTTACTCGAATGCGTAAAAGGCGGCAGTGAGAAGACCGCCATTTCAGGTTACCCTACCTTCCTGCCGGATGCGATTCATCACCCTACAAATTCAATAAATTATGAATCAATACGCAGGCTTGATAAGCGAAGCGTATCAGGCATTTGTCTTTGTTGCGGCGGCACTTCTACCGCCGCTTCATCGGTTAACCGGCAAAAATCGGCAACATCAAATACAACTTAATTACCAGCGCATTGACGATATCGATAAAGAACGCACCGACCATCGGCACCACCAAAAACGCCATGTGCGACGGGCCAAAGCGTTCAGTGATCGCCTGCATGTTGGCGATTGCCGTTGGCGTTGCACCGAGGCCAAAACCACAGTGACCCGCAGCCAGCACTGCCGCATCGTAGTTTTTGCCCATCATGCGCCAGGTAACGAAGATGGCATACAACGCCATGAAGATGGTCTGTACCACCAGAATCGCCAGCATCGGCAGCGCCAGCGAAGCCAGCTCCCACAGTTTCAGCCCCATCAACGCCATCGCCAGGAACAACGACAAGCTTACGTTACCCAGCACGGATACCGCACGCTCAAAGACGCGGTAAAAGCCCATTATTGACAGACCGTTGCTCAGAATCACGCCAACAAACAGTACACAGACGAAGGTCGGCAGTTCAAAAGCAGTGCCAGCCAAAAGTTGCGCAACAATTTTCCCCACCGTCAGGCAGATAGCAATCAGCGCGATAGTTTCAATCAGCACCAACGAGGTGATCATGCGTCCCACATCCGGCTTTTCAAACGCCGTCGGGACTTCCTGGTCATCCGGAATACCGTTCGGCGTGGTGGAGTGTTTCACCAGATAGCGCGCCACCGGACCGCCAATCAAGCCGCCCAGCACCAGACCGAACGTTGCACAGGCCATCGCCACTTCCGTCGCATTGGTGAAGCCATAACGTTCAATGAACAATTTACTCCACGCAGCGCCCGTACCGTGACCGCCGGAAAGCGTAATAGAACCGGCCAACAGCCCCATCAGCGGATCAAGCCCTAACAAGCTAGCCATACCAATGCCAATGGCATTTTGCATCACCAACAGACCAACAACCACAATCAAGAAGATGCCAACCACACGCCCACCGGCACGCAAACTGGCAATGTTGGCGTTCAGGCCAATGGTGGCGAAGAAAGCCAGCATTAACGGATCGCGCAGGGACATATCAAAGTTGACTTCCCAGCCCATGCTTTTTTTCAGTACTAGTAGCGCCAGCGCCACCAACAAACCACCCGCAACAGGTTCCGGTATGGTGTATTTCTTCAAAAAGGAGACGGAATGGACCAACTTACGCCCGAGCAGCAACGTCAGCGTTGCGGCAACAAGCGTTGCTAAAGTATCGAGATGAAACATAGTTACTCCTTTGTATCCGCATCACTCTTTCATACTCGTCATACTTCATCGCGCAGTGGCAACTTCATGAACTATGACGGGTATCGAGTTATGCTTTCCTGGGTCAAATTCTCAGCTGTTAATGAACAAATGGCATGGATTTTAAGCAGAAAAATACCAAAAGTTATATAAAAAAGTGCATTTATCTCATTTAAATATTTAGATGAGGATGTGGCAAACGTTTGCTTTTCTCTTTCGGTCAGCTAAAATGCCCGCTTTGCTACCACGGGATTGTTTTCGATGTCTGTTTCCACCCTCGAGTCAGAAAATGCGCAACCGGTTGCGCAGACTCAAAACAGCGAACTGATTTACCGTCTTGAAGATCGTCCGCCGCTTCCTCAAACCCTGTTTGCCGCCTGTCAGCATCTGCTGGCGATGTTCGTTGCGGTGATCACGCCAGCGCTATTAATCTGCCAGGCGCTGGGTTTACCGGCACAAGACACGCAACACATTATTAGTATGTCGCTGTTTGCCTCCGGTGTGGCATCGATTATTCAAATTAAGGCCTGGGGTCCGGTTGGCTCCGGGCTGTTGTCTATTCAGGGCACCAGCTTCAACTTTGTTGCCCCGCTGATTATGGGCGGTACCGCGCTGAAAACCGGTGGTGCTGATGTTCCTACCATGATGGCGGCTTTGTTCGGCACGTTGATGCTGGCAAGTTGCACCGAGATGGTGATCTCCCGCGTTCTGCATCTGGCGCGCCGCATTATTACGCCGCTGGTTTCTGGCGTTGTGGTGATGATTATCGGCCTGTCGCTAATTCAGGTTGGGTTAACGTCCATTGGCGGCGGTTACGCAGCCATGAGCGATAACACCTTCGGCGCACCGAAAAATCTGCTGCTGGCAGGCGTGGTCTTAGCCTTAATTATCCTGCTTAACCGTCAACGTAACCCTTACTTACGCGTGGCCTCACTGGTAATTGCGATGGCGGCCGGATATGCGCTGGCGTGGTTTATGGGCATGTTGCCAGAAAGCAACGAACCTATGACGCAAGAACTGATTATGGTGCCAACGCCGCTCTATTACGGTCTTGGCATTGAATGGAGTCTGCTGCTGCCGCTGATGCTGGTCTTTATGATCACTTCGCTGGAAACCATTGGCGATATCACGGCGACCTCTGACGTTTCCGAACAGCCAGTGTCCGGTCCGCTGTACATGAAACGCCTGAAAGGCGGCGTGCTGGCAAACGGCCTGAACTCGTTTGTTTCGGCGGTGTTTAACACCTTCCCGAACTCCTGCTTCGGGCAAAACAACGGAGTGATCCAGTTGACTGGTGTTGCCAGCCGCTATGTCGGTTTTGTCGTCGCGCTGATGTTGATCGTGCTGGGTCTGTTCCCGGCAGTGAGCGGTTTTGTACAACACATTCCAGAACCGGTTCTGGGCGGCGCAACGCTTGTAATGTTTGGCACCATCGCCGCCTCCGGTGTGCGTATCGTTTCTCGTGAGCCGCTGAACCGTCGGGCGATTCTGATTATCGCGCTGTCGCTGGCGGTTGGTCTGGGCGTGTCTCAGCAGCCGCTGATTTTGCAGTTTGCCCCTGAATGGCTGAAAAACCTGCTCTCCTCCGGGATCGCCGCGGGCGGTATTACTGCCATCGTGCTGAATCTGATTTTCCCACCAGAAAAACAGTAATTCACTGGCGGCGGTAAGATAATTACCGCCGCAGTCTCACCTCTTTAACCATTCCCGCCTTGAGGATTGCGCGTAAATCGTGCATAACTCCCTTATGTGCATTTCACGGGATGGAAGACCATGAAATTTATTGGGAAGCTGCTTCTCTACATTCTCATCGCTCTGTTAGTGGCGATCGCTGGCCTCTATTTTCTTCTGCAAACCCGCTGGGGAGCAGAACATATCAGCGCATGGGTTTCCGAGAATAGCGACTATCATCTGGCCTTCGGGGCGATGGATCACCGTTTTTCCGCGCCATCTCATATCGTGCTGGAGAACGTCACGTTTGGTCGTGATGGCCAGCCCGCGACCCTGGTGGGCCAAAAGTGTCGACATTGCGCTAAGCAGTCGGCAACTGACCGAACCACGCCATGTCGATACCATCCTGCTGGAAAACGGGGACGCTGAATCTCACCGACCAGACCGCGCCGCTACCGTTCAAAGCCGATCGTCTGCAACCTGCGTGATATGGCGTTTAATAGCCCGAATACGAATGGAAACTGAGCGCGCAGAAAGTCACGGGCGGCGTCAGCCCATGGCAGCCGGAGGCCGGCAACGTGCTGGGGAACAACGCGCAGATTCAGATGAGCGCAGGCTCGCTGACCCTGAACGGCGTACCGGTCACCAACGTGCTGATCGAGGGCCAGCTTAACGGCAAGGAGGTGGTGCTGAACACGATTGGTGCCGATATGGCCCGGGGCTCACTCACCGGCTCCGCCCTGCGCAACGCCGACGGGAGCTGGATTATCGACACCATGCGCCTGAACGAAATCCGCCTGCAGAGCGATAAAACGCTGACCGCGTTCTTCGCGCCGCTGGCCACTATCCCCTCTCTGCAGATTGGTCGTCTGGACGTGACCGACGCCCGGCTTCAGGGCCCGGACTGGGCGGTTACCGATCTTGATTTAAGCCTGCGCAACCTGACTCTCAGCAAAGGCGACTGGCAGAGCCAGGAAGGCCGCCTGTCCATGAACGCCAGCGAGTTTATCTACGGCTCGCTGCATCTGTTTGACCCGATCCTGAACGCGGAGTTTTCCCCGCAGGGTATGGCGCTGCGTCAGTTCACCTCCCGCTGGGAAGGCGGCATGGTACGCACGTCCGGGAACTGGCTGCGCGACGGTAAAGCGCTGGTCCTGGACGATGTCGCCATCGCCGGGCTGGAGTACACCCTGCCGCAGAACTGGAAAACGCTGTGGATGGAGCCTCTGCCGGAATGGCTGAACAGCGTCACGCTGCACAAATTTGGCCTGAGCCGCAACCTGGTGATCGATATCGATCCCGCCTTCCCGTGGCAAATCACCTCTCTGGACGGCTATGGCGCAAACCTGCAGCTGGCGAAAGATCGCCAGTGGGGCGTCTGGGGCGGCAGCGCAACCCTGAACGGCGCGGCGGCGACCTTTAACCGCGTGGACGTGCGCCGTCCGTCGCTGGCGCTGAATGCCAACGCCGCCACGGTAAACATTACCGACCTGAGCGCGTTTACCGAGAAGGGCATTCTGGAAGCCACGGCGACGGTTTCACAGCTTCCGCAGCGGCAGACTACGGTGAGCCTGAACGGGCGCGGCGTGCCGCTCAACGTGCTGCAGCAGTGGGGCTGGCCTGCGCTGCCGATTGCGGGTGACGGCAATATTCAGCTCACCGCCAGCGGCAGCGTCCAGGCCAGCGCGCCGCTGAAGCCAACGGTAAATGGTAAGCTGAGCGCGGTGAATATGGATAAGCAGCAGGTGCAGCAGACGATGATGGGCGGTGTGGTTTCAACGCCACCCTCACCCCAGCCCTCTCCCTGAAAGGGAGAGGGTGCAAACCATTCCCTCGCCCCTTTGGGGAGAGGGTTAGGGTGAGGGGAATTAAAGGTGAACCACCACCTCATTCCCCTCCGCTTTCACCACCACGCCCCACTCGCTGCCCGCGTGTGAGCCGCCCTTCACGCCGCTCAACTTCTGCACGTTGCGCAAGCATACCGACCAGTTTTGCGCATCTCCCGCGCCGGTAAAGGTCACGATGTCGCCCCGACGTGACGCCTTCAGCGTAAACGCCACGGAGCCGTCCGCCGCAGGCACTTCGCTCACCGCCGTTGCACCGTCGTCCAGCTTAAACAGCTGGAAGGCCGTCCCCTCGTTCCACGCGTAGTCCGGCTTCTGGTTATTGTTGCCCAGCGCCAGTAGAGTGTTATCACGCACATAAACGGGCAGACTCAGGAAGCCGTGCTGCTGTTTATGCCAGCGACTACCGTCGAGTTCATCGTTGTGCCACAGGTGTGTCCAGCGACCTTCCGGCAGGTAGAACTGCACATCGCCCGCTTCAGTGAACACCGGCGCAACCATCACGTTGTCGCCTAACATGTATTGACGGTCAAGGTAATCACAAGCCGGATCGTCCGGGAACTCCATCATCATGGCCCGCATCATCGGCGTACCCCGCGCGTTCGCACGCGCAGCTTCACGATACAGATACGGCATCATGCGGCATTTCAGTTGCGTGAAGAAGCGCACCACATCACAGGACTCATCATCGTAGGCCCACGGCACACGATAAGATTTGCTACCGTGTAAACGGCTATGGCTGGAGAGCAAACCAAACGCGCACCAGCGTTTGTAAACGTGCGCCGGAGCGGTATTTTCAAAGCCGCCGATATCGTGGCTCCAGAAGCCAAAACCTGAAAGGCCAATAGACAAACCACCGCGCAGGCTTTCCGCCATTGATTCGTAGTTAGCGTAACAATCGCCACCCCAGTGTACCGGGAATTTCTGCGCACCGACGGAGGCCGAGCGGGCAAACAAGACAGCTTCTTCCTCACCAACGGTGTCCTTGAGCACGTTCCACACCAGTTCGTTGTAGATGTACGCATAATGGTTATGCATTTTCTGCGGATCGGAACCGTCAAACCACTGAACATCAGTTGGGATACGTTCGCCAAAGTCGGTCTTAAAGCAATCAACGCCCATCGCGACCAGACCTTTCAGTTTGTCGGCGTACCATTTGCAGGCATCCGGATTGGTAAAGTCATAAATCGCCAGACCTGGCTGCCATTTATCCCACTGCCATAGCGAACCGTCCGGGCGTTTGAGTAAATAGCCTTTCTCTTGTAACTCTTTAAAGACGGGGGATTTTTGACCGATATAGGGGTTAATCCAGACGCAGATTTTCAGTCCTTTCGCTTTCAGGCGGCGGATCATCCCTTCCGGGTCAGGGAAAGTCAGCGGGTCCCACTCAAAATCGCACCACTGGAAGGCTTTCATCCAGAAACAGTCAAAGTGGAAAACATGCAGCGGCAGATTGCGTTCCGCCATACCATCGATAAAGCTGTTTACCGTCGCTTCGTCGTAGTTGGTGGTAAATGAAGTGGTTAGCCACAGGCCGAAGGACCACGCGGGCGGCAGCGCCGGACGACCAGTAAAGCGGGTATAACGATCAAGTACCGCTTTCGGCGTCGGGCCGTCGATAACAAAGTATTCGAGATATTCACTCTCAACGCTGAACTGCACTTTGGAGACTTTCTCCGATCCCACTTCAAAAGAGACACACTGGGGATGATTGACCAGTACCCCATAACCACGGTTAGTCATGTAGAACGGGATATTTTTATACGCCTGTTCAGTACTTGTGCCGCCGTCCCGGTTCCAGGTCTCTACCGTCTGGCCATTGCGCACCAGGGCAGTAAAGCGCTCTCCCAGACCGTAAACTGTTTCGCCAACGCCAAGATCAAGCCGCTCAAACATATAATTGCGTTGATTATTCGTGTCCTGCACGTAGCCATTATTTTTCACCTGACTACCGGTAATACGTTCGCCGTTGCGCAGAAAATCCAGTGACCAGAACTCACCTTTGCTGACACGCGCGCTTAAGTTGCCACTTTTAAACTCAGCATAACGTTCTGTGTTTTCGATTGTGACCTTCACGTCCTGCAAAATATTGAGCGGATAATGAGGACCGTTATTCAGCGCCCCCTGAAAATGCTCAATCCGCACACCGACAATACCTTCCTGTGGGGAGAAAAAGCGCAACGTAAATAAAGGCGTATCAAGCTGCCAGGTACGTTCACGCACATCACGGGGGGCAGCATAGACCACCATTTCATTATCCTGCTGTTCAACCTCGAACACCTGAAGCGGGTGAATCAAATTGAGGCCAGGTTGAATCAACCAGTTTCCATCGCTAATTTTCATTGCCGTTCCTTAGTTCTGCACTTCTTGAGAGGTGAATTGTTGCTGGCAACGGCGTTTACCCTGAGCCAGCTGTTCCATAACGGTTTTCAGATTGTGCGTCGTGAGTGAGTAGTAGCGTTTAGCGATAATCGCGCTCAGCAAATAACAGATCGCCGGAACAATCGTGAATAGCGCAATAATGATGCTAATCGTGGCGCTGTTCTGCGCTTTTTCTGCCGCATCATATCCGCCATAAGCCAGCATCCAGCCGATAAGAGCGCCGCCGAAGGCCAACCCCAGTTTGAGCACAAACAGCGTGCCAGCAAAACTGATCCCGGTCAGGCGTTTACCATTGCACCACTCGCCGTAGTCGACGGTATCGGACATCATTACCCACTGGATAGGTGTCACCAGTTGATGCAACACACCAATCACGAAGATGAAGACAAACATAGTGATGCTGGCCTGCATGGGAACAAAGAACATCGCGAGGCTAATCACTGCCAGCAGGGCGTTCGTCCACCAGAAGATAGTGACTTTACATTTCCAGTCGGTCAGAGGTTTTGCCAGTGCGGAACCAATCAGGTTACCCACGCAATAAGTGGTGAGAAAAGCGACAAACACTTCCGGCGTGCCCAAAATCCATGTGACGTAATACATCATCGCCCCACCGCGTACGCACACCGCCAGGATATTGAAAATGGTTAGTAAACCGACAATCCGCCACTGGTCGTTTTGCCAGATATCACGTAAATCTTCCCGCATAGACGTTGTTGTAGGTGGTGCTTCAACGCGTTCTTTAGTGGTGAAGAAACAAAATGCCAGCATCATGAATGCCACCACGGAAAGGACCGCGATACCGCCCTGGAAACCGAGTGGTTTATTATCACCGCCAATTAAATTAACCAGTGGCATCATCAGAACAGTAGAAAGCATGCCTCCCGCGGTCGCCAGCACAAAACGCCAGGATTGCAGCGAGATACGCTGAGTCGGGTCATTGGTGATTACACCACCCAATGCGCAGTAAGGGATATTGACGACGGTATAAAGTAAGGTAAGTAGGGTGTAAGTAATTGCTGCATAGATCATTTTGCCGTTCATACTGAGATCTGGAGTGCTATAGGCCAGTACACAGACGATCCCGAATGGCAGTGCGCCAAACAGTACCCACGGACGAAATTTACCCCAGCGAGAGCGCGTTCGATCGGCCAACAACCCCATGCAAGGATCGGAAATCGCATCCAGTGCACGAGCGACCAAAAACATGGTTCCGACAAAACCGGCAGGAATGCCAAAAATATCGGTATAAAAGAACATCATATATAACATTACGTTATCGAAAATAATGTGGCTGGCGGCGTCTCCCATGCCATAACCAATTTTCTCTTTAACGGACAACACTTCACTCTTCATCTGCTTTTCCTTGATGCTATAGGGGTGCTGAGACCGATAACGCATTTTGTAAACCATCCCTGTGAGAGCGAATATTCCGATATCTGGTTATTAATTTATGATTCTTGTTTTATGTGATCGTGGTAGCGTTAATTCCGCTCATATATCATTGTAAAATATGGGTTTTATATGAACTATAATGCTTTCGTGATAATACGCTGCGTGTATTAGGCGGAAAAAACTGATCTGGGGGATGTAGAAACTCAAGGAAGTAGCTATAATGCGCCCCGCCTCCATGTAGCAATCGAGGCGCGGAAGATCGTCGTCTCCGGTGAGGCGGCTGGACTTCAAATCCAGTTGGGGCCGCCAGCGGTCCCGGGCAGGTTCGACTCCTGTGATCTTCCGCCAGTTTACCTCTTCTGAACTCCACTGTCTCAAGTAAATCCCCTATAATACCCGCAATTACTGCTGATTATGTTCTCCCGAGGTCAACTGTCTCTACCAGAATCAAGTGCATTCTGGGGGCATAATGGGGGGCATGATTTATATCCCCATTTTGAGATGCCCCCAATGAAGCTAACAGTCAGACAAATAGACACAGCCAAGCCCAAAGAGAAGCCGTACAAGTTATCTGATGGTGGAGGCCTCTACCTTGAAGTAACCACCAACGGCTCACGCTACTGGCGTTTAAAGTATCGTTATGCGGGTAAAGAAAAGCGCCTTGCTTTCGGCGTTTATCCTGAGGTTTCTCTCGCAGAAGCCCGTGAAAAGCGTGAAGCTGCGAAAAAGTTACTATCTGCTGGAAGCGATCCCGGAGAGCTAAAGAAAGCAGAGAAAATCGCTCAAAAACTTAACTACGAAAATACCTTCGAATCTATTGCCCGTGAATGGCACCAACTGAGAGCGGATCGTTGGTCATTACGTTATCGAGATGAAATTATTGATACCTTTGAAAAGGATATTTTCCCCTACATCGGTAAGCGTCCCATAGCTGAAATTAAGCCTATGGAATTGCTGGAAACCCTTCGCCGGATGGAAAAACGCGGAGCGTTAGAGAAGATGCGCAAAGTCAGACAGCGCTGCGGTGAAGTATTCCGTCATGCGATTGTGACCGGACGCGCTGAATACAATCCTGCACCCGATCTAGCTACAGCCCTCGCAACACCAAAGAAAACACATTTTCCTTTCCTGACTGCCGAAGAGCTTCCTCACTTTCTTAGAGATCTTGCAGGCTATTCCGGGAGTGTTATTACCAAGACTGCAACTCAAATCATCATGCTTACAGGGGTACGAACTCAAGAACTACGTTTTGCCCGTTGGGAGGATATTAATTTTGAAAAACGGCTCTGGGAGATCCCTGCTGAAGTCATGAAGATGAAACGGCCACATATCGTTCCTATGTCTGATCAGGTTGTCGCGCTCTTTGAATCACTGAAGCCTATTACGGGGCTATATCCGCTGGTATTTGTCGGACGTAATGATCGTACAAAACCGATCTCAAAGGAGAGCGTTAATCAGGTGATTGAGTTATTGGGATATAAAGGAAGGCTTACAGGGCACGGTTTCCGACACACGATGAGTACCATCCTGCATGAAGAAGGCTTTAACTCAGCGTGGATTGAAACGCAGCTTGCGCATGTGGATAAGAACGCGATACGTGGGACTTATAACCATGCGCAGTATTTGGAAGGCAGACGAGAGATGATGCAGTGGTATGGTGATTATATCTATGAGCTAGCTAGGCGTAGTAACGAAATACATGCAGCAGGTAATTACAAGACTGCATAAAATAGTATAAATTAATTTCAATAAGGATTTCTTTTAAAAACAACATTTAACAAGTAACCAAGGAAGGTTTTTTAAAAGATAGTTGGTCTAATATTGCTCATCATTTCATATTAAAATTCAAAATCAAAAGTATCATTTTTGTAACCTATTGATTATCAATAGAAAGACCAAAGTCATTTACCTGTTTTTTTATACATGATAGACTTGCTAGAGAGGTGGGCACATATGAATGAACTTGATTTTAAAATACCTTTAACTACTTATTTTGGGGGAGATAAATCTGCAGCCCTAAATTTTGAATTTCCGTTTGATTTCAATAGACGTAGATGTGACCTACTTGTTTCGACATGCGATTCACTTATAGGAGTCGAAATAAAAAGTGATTTAGATAATCTTGATAGACTAGAGGATCAACTGAATTCTTATTATAAATGTTTCAATCAAATTTACGTTGCATGTGGTACGAAACATTATAAGAAAATTAGACAGATGAAAGGACGATTCGGAATTATACTCATCTCTGATGGTACATTAACAGTTAAGAGAAAAGCTAAAATAATAAAATCTCTAGCATTGATGCCCATTTTAGATATGTGTGATAAAATATCTTTGGAAAAGTTAAGCAATTTAAAATATCAGAATAAATCTGATTTAATCATGTCTATAATCAATAATTTTAGTAAGGAGGAGATTTATAGAATTTATCACTTATCTATTCACGAAAAGGTATCGCGAGTATATAATGCGTTTCTTTCAGAAAAAGGAGATGTAATAACCAGCGAAGATATCACTCTCCTGAGTCTGAAATCAATGAATCTAGGTGCATTTTAATTATTTTTTACAAGCTTTGCCATCCTAGAAATATGAATATTAGAACGAACAGAAATCCAATATGACGGATTGAGTCCACCTGCTTTTGTTAAACTGGCTTGTGTGATCTCATTTTTTCCCCAGCAAACTAAGGTGTCATTTTGAAAAGCATTCAATGTGACAATATTTCTCGCACATTGATCATATCCACCAACATCACGACGAACTTTTGAAAAAAAGATAGAATCTCTTGTTGGAAAATCTATTCTAGGAATCCAATTATAAGCTTTAACATCATTCCTAAATGGGTGAATGCATGCATAATCGCCATATAAAACATTTGGTATAGCTATTTTAGCTAGTTCCAAATTAATATTTTCATATAATGAAAGATTACCATAGTAAACTTTATTTTCATATTGATTCTGACTTTTATCTAGGTATTCAGTTATATTTCCAGGGTAATGCTCAGAGCAAAATATATATTTACCAGTATAGAACCCATTTATTTTTTGGAAAAAATAAGAAATAAACGCGACAATATATTCGAATGGTTTTTGTTCGATTTTCCCCTTAATATATGATGCATCAAAGATGATACTGTGAATGAGATATGGTTTCTGCTGAACCAATTGCAATAACGTATTAAATAAAGAACTTAATCCTTGTTCGAATATTGGTATACGGATAACTATATGCCGAGTATGCTTACACAAATTTTCAGCCTGAACAATCAATTCATTAATATTGGAGTCAGGATAAGCAAGCAATACAGGCAAAACACCCGGCATTTTGCCTTTTACATACTCTATAAAAGAGCACCAGTTTTCAAAGTAATTACTATCATCATAAAAACTTTCAATTTGTTCATTAGAAAGAGAGTCAATTGTCGTTAGATCAAGAATCAATTCTTCCGATTTAATTACTTGACACAATTCGTCTATTTTCTTGTAGACGCTAGCATCCTGATTGTTTTTGCCTTTCCTCGACTTTGTAAGCTCAATGATTGGTGTCATACTCTGCCAAGTATTTTGATCAAGATTCTTTAAAGCTCTAATTTCAGCAATAGTGGTTTTTATAATAGGATAATATTTAATATTCATATAACTTCCTCTGTAAAGTCTCCACTCTTATTTTTGCAGCAAGGACAGAGACATCAAAGTAATCAGAAATTATTTCGGCATTAGCCCCTTTCATTTTAATAAACTCAATGAGTATCTTTTTAGGCATTAGCAAAGCTCCAGCAAAATTGTTAGCTTCGTATTCCATTGAGTCCATCTGCGAACTACGATATAAAGCCTTATCAATAAACTCTATGGCTCTATTTCTATGTAAAAAATAATGACCAAGCTCATGAGCCAAAGTGAAACGTTGCCTTTTTTGATGATGTAAAGAATTAACTGATATAACCCATTTTCCATTGTCATTCTTTTGAAGTTGGCCAGAAATATCATCAGCCATCACAACACGTCTTAACTCAATTCCAATTTTATTTATAAAATCATCTAGATCAAATGGTGTTGGTTTAACATTAAGTGTAATGGCGTAATCAAGTACGTCTTGTGGATTATTTAAATCCATCATATCCACAGGCAAAAAGGCAGAGGTACTGCTTACTTTTCTTTTAAGGATTGCCATGGTCAACATCCTCTTTCTCACTAATTACTATCTGCCCTTTGTCTTGCAAAGTATCTATCATATTCTTAAAATAGTCATCGGTATTAACCTCTGACTCATCATCAGGAGCCAGCTTATTTTTCAGCTTATAAAAATCCATCTTAAGTAATTTAATTTCATGCCTGAGCTGGATAATAGTATCATTATCTTCATTTTTATCTATCCCTGATAATTGTTCTCCTTCTTCTGCAAAGATATCAGAAACTTTAGATTTTACATCGCTGTCAAAACCTTTATCATTTGCAAAAAAATATCTAACTTTTTCAGCTATAGTGATATCAAATTTGTCATCCGCATTGATTTTTATCACCAATACAGCAAAAAATGCAGAGAACGTGCAAAAAAATATTAATATTGTTATTGTATATGAATAAAAACTACCAATTTGAGAAAGCAAATCATTGGTACTTAATATATAATTTTTACTCATCAAATGAGCTAGCGCTTTAGTTTCCTTAGCAGTCATATCCGAAACGGAATTAGCTGAAACATACCAACTAAAGGTATTGACAAATTCTTTGATCGGACCTTTAAAGAAATAAAAAAACAGGAAAGAAACAAACCCGATGAGTAAAACAAATAAGCATGATTGAAGAAACAACTTCAATACAGGTCGGAAAAAACTGTCATAAACTCCTTTTTTCTTTGTATCTTCGGACATAATAAATCCTAATCGGAAATCAGAACCCTGTGTTTAAGTTTAGTGTATCTCAAGTTGACATAGAAAGTTAATGATTTTGTTAAGTTGCCGCCATAGTACCGAAGCACTTTAGTGTGCTTCGGTCTGACAAATTTTATTTCCAATGAGCCCTGTCTCCCCAGACGCTACGCAGCATTCCTGTTGTAGGTACTCTTACACTAAACCAGTCACAACTGAAAACTTCCTTCTGATCGTCATAAAGCGAATCATCACCTGTCAGCACAACTTCACTTCCCGGTACCGCAACGCCTGGCGATAAACCGCAATCACCGCGTCTTGGTTATCTCACCTGAGCCGTGCTAGCGGATTTTCATTTCAGCCGGTTAAGGGTCTCTTCACCCTTCGTTCTGCGGGCAATTTCTCTCGCCGTCTCTTCAATGCCGGGGTAAATGGTGCTAGGTTTGATATTAAGTCTGCTGAGCTCCTGCAGGATCGCTTTCTTGTTGCTGACATAAATTCGGTCTACTTTGAGACCGCTGTGGCCGGTATCTGGCAAGACAGCCTCATGTCCGAATAGTAGAAATGCTCCGGACTGGGATGAGATCCTCTGGTTGGCAATTCTCCCACGGACAAAAAGGATGCGGCTTAAGTCGCCCGGATGTATTGCGTTTTCGAAGTACGGTTTTTCAGAGCGGATAAAATGAAGCAGCTTCTTCATTTCCGGATTTTCTTTGTCTCGGAGAGGAGGGGGAATGTCAGTTGCAGGAATGAGCTTATTTTTATCTTCAATGTTAAGCAAAGACAGGTTTGTGATACAGCTTACGGTGTCAGAGTTATAAAACTTTATGTCATCCGTCTGGACGGTAAAAATTTTCACATCCCCTATTTTTTCTTCCTCCGCGTTTTTATCGAGCATGTCTGCGCAGCAGAAATAGAGGGCGACCAGCGGATTAGCCGTGACGTCCAGCAGGCGCGTAGGCAGGCCGTAATGCTGCATGCGGACCAGCTTATCTATCATGAAATGGTCCTGATAAAATTCAGCCGGATGGGCCGTCAGGATCTCGTTAATCATGTTCCTTTCTTTATGCCTGTACAGCGGCACGGCCTCCTCTTCACGGAAGAGGGAAGGCTCCAATTTGTACTTGTAGTCGCTGTGTCCGCGGTAAAAGATTTCCTGCCCTTCTTGGGCCTGAAATTCATTTATTTTCTGTAGAAACGCTTCTACCGACGTCACGCTCTGCTCGCGTTCATACAATCCTGGCTGCGGTGGTGGAGGAACGTTGACTGGCGGGGGAGCTGGAACTTGTAACCCAAAAGCAGTCATGACTTCAGGAAGGCTGACTTCCTTGATAGCCCAGTGGGTCCTCGATGTTTCAAACAGGTGAAAAAAGAATCGATCGCCCAGCACTCTGAAGTTATCAACTATCACTTTCCCGAAGTCATAATCGATGCGGACTGCATACTCTAAATTTTTCCCGTTGACTGCCACGCTCTCAAGCATACCCACCCGGATATTGGATACCTGGCGTGACCGCCCATCCAGGTGCTTTTCATTCACGAACTCGGTCATAAGCAGGCAGGGAATGAGCTTAAGGTTATCGAGGACCGATTTATTCACTTCTCTGTAAATGAGCGAGAGTCTGTCATTCGTGTATTCCAGATAACGACTCAGGGGCATCGAGCTTTTGGCAAGCTGGCCCACGGGAACGTTCCAGTCTTCATCACTCACTTTCATTATCAGATTTATCACGGGTTTCCCTTCATGTTCATCATTGAGCATATGGTGAGATAACTTTATTCCTGTAAGAGTTTTAAATAAACAGGAAATCACTGCTGGTAATGGACCGTAAGCCTAATGCCAGGACAATGCATTTAACCAGAGGTTACATTCCTGTCTGCCTGCGGTTAAGACCAAAATAAATGCAGATCAACTGTGAAACATGATTAACTTAATTTCATTTTAATATTAAAAACGTCTGTATCAGATGATTTTTTCAATCCGTATGATGTTCTCAGGGGGAACAGCAATCCCCTCCCGGTCGATTCCCCAGTTTGCACAGCTATCCGGAGGCTGATGACGC
The DNA here is from genome assembly GCA_041890495.1 of Enterobacter hormaechei. Classification (GTDB taxonomy): domain Bacteria; phylum Pseudomonadota; class Gammaproteobacteria; order Enterobacterales; family Enterobacteriaceae; genus Escherichia; species Escherichia boydii. The sequence goes on along the minus strand of CP169086.1, from coordinate 3,945,501 downwards.
ACTGTTGTATAAGCATAAGCGAGGGCCGCTTCAATGCATCGCCGACTGTCGTTAGGCGGCGCGGAGAACCATATTAATTTCGGCTTCAGAATAGCAGCGTAATGCGCTTTAATGTCAGAGCCATACTGTTTCATGTAGGCATTACAGACGTCTTCTACCAGCTCCGGCATCTTCGTATAGTTACGGTGCCCTGTAACCTCATTATTCAGCTGAGCTTCCCTGATAAGGGATGCATAAGGTCCCCAGTGTATAGAGTTTCCGTGACGCTCCATGAACATTCTGTCAGGCACTCCGCTTTTTTCCCAGTCACTGAGCCGCGTCCGAACCTGGCTACAGGGCGCTGCATCTGCCAGCATTCTGATAACAGCTGCGAATGATCGGTTAAGTGGAAGAATACCGTCCGGGAAATGGTTATCAGCAACGGTACGGGTGCCATGAAACCAGAATGCTGAAATCAATTCGTCAGGCTCGGTAAGATTGTTGATGGTGTATTCAAACAGAAGCTGATTAGCTGTTTTCGGAATATGCGGGTCCGCTGTAAAGACCTTTTCAAGATCAATATCAAGCAGTACCATTTTTAGTTCAGGAACCGTGCAACGAAAACCTTTACTGAGGGTAATAAGAGTGTTATCCCGTCCTGAGCAGTTGAGCACAAACCCCATAGAAATCTCCTTTTAGAAATATGCGTATTATTTAATAAACTTAGAAGATCATCTTAATAATAAAATCTCATTTTTCTTCATCTTCGAAGTATGATTGCGGCCCTCCTGCCAGACGGTAACTTTCCCTGAGGTCATCCAAATTTTTTTCTTTATAGAAAGGTTCTGCGAAATGTTTTTCATAAACGTTAATCAGGTTTTTATTTCTGGTCGCATGGAATCTTTTTTTTACATCATGAGCTTCCAGCACGTGTATTTTATAGCGTTTCCTGACTGAGTTGTTATCACGAAATTTTTCAAGCGATAACTGGCTGTCTACGCCCAGCTTCCCCGTGGTCCAGAATTCGACATGAATGTCGGCTTCTGGCTTCTCTTTTTTTGCGGCATCGAAAAATACAGGTACCTGATCTCCTATCCAGTGTTTAACGTCTTCATGCTTGACAAAGGAATAGGGTTTGTAGCCTTTGCATTCAATAAACCTTACCTCCTGATATCCCTTAGCGATGAACACATCACTTTCTGCTTTTTTACCGTCAGCAGAACGGAAAACTTTTCCTATCTCAACCGCACCTTCATGTTTCATCACTTCAGCAACAAGATATTCGAAGAGCGCCCCCTGCTGTCAACAACGGGTAAAAAGTGATCCACTTACCGTCACCACCAACGGTCTAATATTGATCCACCTTGTTTACTCAGGATTAGCTTCCGCTATAACCCCGGCCTTTCGTTTCTGCTTCAGTCGATAGCTCTCTCCTTTTATCTGGACTACATGTGAGTGATGTAAGATACGGTCAAGCATCGCCGATGTCAGGGCTGCATCCCCGGCGAACGTCTGATCCCACTGTCCGAACGGCAGGTTGGAGGTCAGGATCATCGCGCTCTTCTCGTAACGTTTGGCGATGACCTGGAAGAACAGCTTGGCCTCCTCCTGACTGAACGGCAGATAACCTATTTCATCGATGATAAGTAGCTTCGGGGCCATGACACCGCGATTGAGTGTCGTTTTGTAACGGCCCTGGCGCTGTGAAGTGGACAGCTGTAGCAGCAGGTCCGCTGCTGTTGTGAAGCGAACCTTGATACCCGCCCGGACCGCTTCGTATCCCATCGCTATCGCCAGATGCGTTTTCCCCACGCCCGATGGCCCCAGCAGTACGATATTTTCGTTACGCTCGATGAAGCTCAGAGATCGCAGCGACTGGATTTGCTTCTGAGGAGCGCCGGTGGCGAAGGTGAAGTCGTACTCCTCGAACGTCTTTACCGCCGGGAAGGCTGCCATCCGCGTGTACATCGCCTGTTTACGCTGATGCCGGGCCAGTTTCTCCTCATGTAACAGGTGCTCCAGGAAGTCCATGTAGCTCCATTCCTGCTCCACCGCCTGTTGTGACAGCGCCGGTGCTGCGCCGATAAGACTGTCCAGTTGCAGCTGTTCGGCAAGCACCATCAGCCGTTGATGTTGCAGCTCGACCATCATGCGGCTCCTCTGCAGAACGTGTCATAGATGGAGAGCGGATGATGCAACGGCTGCCTGTCGAAGGTCACCAGGCTTTCATCAACCTGCACGTCATACTGTTTTTTCTCCGGAGGTAGTGCCAGCATGGATTGCTGTTCCTTAACCCAGCGATCGCATGGGCGGGTCTGGATAGTTTCATGCTTACGTTGATTGGCCACATCGTACAGCCAGCGCAGGCCGTAACGGTTTGCGGTTTCAACATCGACGGTGATCCCCATCGGACGCAGGCGCGTCATTAACGGGATATAGAAGCTGTTTCGGGTGTACTGCACCATCCGCTCCACCTTGCCTTTAGTCTGCGCCCTGAAGGGACGGCAGAGGCGAGGAGAGAAGCCCATCTCTTTACCGAACTGCCACAGGGAAGGATGGAACCGGTGCTGCCCGGTCTGGTAAGCATCACGCTGGAGCACCACCGTTTTCATATTGTCGTACAGGACTTCCCGCGGTACGCCACCGAAGAAGCTGAACGCATTGCGGTGACAGGCTTCCAGCGTGTCGTAGCGCATGTTGTCGGTGAACTCGAGGTAAAGCATTCTGCTGTACCCCAGAACAGCAACGAACACGTGCAAAGGGCACTTGCCGTTTCGCATGGTCCCCCAGTCAACCTGCATCTGCCGTCCGGGCTCGGTTTCGAAGCGAACGACCGGTTCGGCCTGTGCAGGGAGGGCCTGCGAACGGATGAACTCTCTCAGGATAGTCAGCCCTCCACGATAGCCCAGCTCCATGATTTCCCTGGCAATAACGGTCGCAGGGATTTTGTAGGGATGTGCATCGCTGATCCGTTTAGAGATGTAATCACGGTATTCATCGAGCAGTGATGATGATGCCGGGCGTGGTGAATACTGCGGCTTTTCAGATTTGGCTTTCAGGTGGCTGCGGACAGTATTGCGCGAAATACCCAGTTCCCTGGCGATGGCCCGGATGCTCATTCCCCGCTTATGCAGGACTTTAATTTCCATACGAATCTCAAAAGTGATCATAAGCTCCCCTGTATTCAGAGGAGCAGATTAACCCCTGGATCAATTTTCAACCGCTGGGGTGGATCAGTTTTGCACCGTTGGTAACATTAGTGGAAGAATCCGGACCGTACTTCTTTATCCAGGAGTAAAGGCTGTGGGTGGTGATATCGAGACGTGTTGCAACGCTGGCAACAGAATAACCGCGATCAACAACCTGTTTGACTGCTTCAATTTTAAACTCTTCGGGATAACGCTTACCGCTCATGGGCACCTCTCTTTAAGTCATCTTAAATGACTCTGAGGTGTCTATTAAACCTGTGGCGATTCAGCATGAAGTTTCGGTATTCCTTCATTTTAATATTCATGACATATCGTAATAAATGAGGTGGGAGAACTTATCAACCAAAGTTTGGGGTCGACCTCATCAAGATCAATTTGCAGGGATGTCTGGGATGCAGAGTATTCATTCATGAGTAAATTATAAATATCTTCATGGGTATTATCTAATAGAGATTTTTCTGTTCTATGAATAGTAAATGTCAGTGTGTCATTATCAAGCCGTGAGGCATCAGTTAATTTAACTTTACGATGTAATATCATGCTTTTATTAGCATGCACCGCCTCGCCACTAAATGAAATCTCACCTGTTTTATCATCAAAGAGTCGGATATCCTGAGAAAGATTAAGCTGTACAGGTTCATTGTTTAGCATAAGGTTGTACTCAGTAAATCCATAGCATTTGAAGGGATATTTAACGGTAGGTCTGTAGAGTAAACCTGTCCCAAGAAAAAAGACGGATAGAATAGTTAACATGGATAGTTGTAAATATTTTTTTTTCATATAACAATCATGCCTTAAAATTGTAATAGTAAAAGCTATTGCATCTCTGAACTGAATCAGTCTGACCCTTTTGACACACTGACAGCAAAGCCCTACCAAATTCAGTTGAATTGGCCGACTTGTAATAGTCAAAAAACACAATATTATTGTTCTCGCATTGTATTCCATGTAAAGAAAGCATCCTCACCACAACCTCATTGAGTTTTTTTACTTCATAATTACTGAAGGGTGAAAGGTAATTGATATTGCATCCTTTAAAAGTTGACTTGACGATATCGACTTCTGAAGAAGTAGTTTTAAACATCAGTACGTAAAAACAAAATAGGACTGAAAAAAAAGTCACAAATGATAAAAAAAATAGATAAAGACTTTTTTTTCCTGGAGGGGCGGCGGGTTGTGAATCTGCTCTCACCTGAGCATCATAAGGCACCTCAAATACTTTCACCTCAACATCTTTATTAATCATAAAGCCAATACGAGGTACAGTCTGGATCAGATCATCCGCACCAAGTGTGCTGAAATGGCGTCTTAAGATACTGATATACTGATTTAGATTACCATTTGACCCCGTAAGACCCTGTTTATCCCAGACTTCTGTTAACAGGAATTCTCTGTCGTAAATTTTCCCAGGTTCAGACAGCAGCGTTTCTAGTAGCCTGCAGGCCGTTAATGGCAGTTTTACCTGTCGCTGTTCACCTGTTAATGTCAGTGTACCATCCAGCGTGTTAAAGGTTACAAGGTTCGATATGATGAAAATCATAAGTATCCCAAATGGTTTAGCTGGTGAGATTTATAATAATCCACCGGAAATAATCACTACAGAAAACCAATAGTACAACGCTCTCATTCAACCAAGCAAGCCCCCCAAGCAGAAGATACAAGTGAATTATAGATATAATTCAGCATTATAGCCTGAATAATTAATTATTTAAGAATTTAACTTCATTATTGGTCATCCTTGCATAACATATTAATCAAGCGAGTTCTGGCACCTAAATACTTTTTAATATGTTTATTATTACCTGAGGCTACTCCATGGTTATCTCTACAATATCAGGTCACTCTGTTTTAATAAAAAAAATGCAGCGTGACTTCTCGACCGCAAAGTTTGATAAATTGTCTAGAGGTAAACAAATCTTCGAATTTTGCGTTGGCGTGAAACGCAAGGTGTTTTTCATAGAAGAAGGTGATTTCATGGTAAGACGAAAAAAAGATAATAAAATAATCACAATTATAACAGCTCCATTTGTCATCGGTCTGGTACCAGCAGAGGAATCATTACCTCTTTATCTCGAAAAAATTGATCACGGCAAAATATCTTTCATTGAGTACACTCATTTCTGGAGTCTAGTCAATTATAGGGACTTACTTTCTGAAGTGATGAATGTGGTTTCTGGTTACCACACAGAAATTCTCGGTTATTTAGAATTGCATACATCATGTACTGAAACCTACACGAAAAACATGATTGAACGTTGGAATAAATACCCTTTACACATCAGAAAACGATTTTCGTTACTCTATTTTCTTGTTAATAGTTCTTATCTCTCAAAAAGTACCCTCTGCCGGATATTGAAAAGGTTTAAAGAGGCAGGTTTATTGCAACTGGAAAGAGGTAAAATGGAAATGTATGAAGCATAGTTTTTTATAACCTTTGGTTAGTCACATTCGGATTAGAACTATCATCCAAATTTCAACTATTTTTATTCCTTTGTCTTTCCGGAGACCAAAGCACTCCGTTTGCCGAAAATTAACACTTAATTGAATAGCATCAATGTTACTTTTCGGAATGATTGTTATTAACTCCACCACCACGTTCTTGGCAGCGGTGGTGGAGTTACCGATAGGCCAAGATGGAGCATCCTTGGCAGTTGCTCCGCTATAAATTACAGGTAACTCACGTAAGAAGCAGTGTGCTTAATGAAATAAGTTTAAAAGTAGGTGGGGTATTTTCTTTCAATATCGAACTTTAACTTTTCCAGTTCGCAAAAATAGTCACTGCCATCACTGTTATTTTTGAGACATTGCTTTAATTTATGCATCAGCCAAAATAAATCAGCCCTACATAGATATTTTTCGCATAAGGTTTGCAGGAAGATCTGCATCTCTCCACACTCAATAAACCCATATGGCTGAATAACATCAAGAAATTCTTTTTGACTCATTCTCATGCACATGATTCATTCCCGTATTAACTGATGTGACTATTATTGATTAATACACTCTCGCCGTCAATATCGTTCAATAAATACAATAACGGAAGATAATTCTTGCCAAACACTATGATTAAGAAAAACGGCAATATGGAATATATTTAGAGAAGATCGTAACACCCTGTTTTTAAAAAAGTATTTAAAAATGGCAGCAAATGGTTTTGTTGTTTTTTATTTATCTTGTTATTAGATGTGAATTAAATTATCCGTAGATTTCAATGAAAAATATAGTGTCGAATGACAACTCATGTTATCCCGTCAACATGCACTTATCAACTACGCAACATAGCCATCAAAATACTTACATAAAGAGTGAGTTGGTTTAGTTGCTGCCAGAGTACCTTGATTTTATTCGTTCCATTATAGACGATATACCTGATGACAGAATTGACGATTACATTCTGTGGCTTTCAAAGATAGAACGGGACTGTTCAAGAAGACTGGTGTTTTCTGCGCGTAATTCCGGCAGGCAGGCCCTACAGTCATCATCCGTTTTTGCCCGGTGGGTGACCTCAAACTAGGCCATGAAGAATGCCCTGACCGCACCCACAAATTGAATCCAAATAAAACCATACTGAAGATGTATAGCCGCTACCTAGTTGGCTCTATTAACCAGTTCCTGGCCTCCAGGTTGATCATGGTTTCCGCTCAGGCTCGGGGTTCTGATCGGATAAAAGCAACGCGTCCATTTTATCGTCTTGCTTAGCTGTTTCTGAAAGCATATCGTTTTCCATACATGAGAGCAGATTGCCATCCCCTCTTTGTTTAAGTGCTGATTATCAGCAAAGGGTTTTTACTCGGAGGTACTATGGTTTGTTACCAGAAGCTTCTGATGATCATGCGATAGTGTGTTTCACATGACATCCTGTGATTGATTCATTTGTCCGATATACCACTGATAAAACTCACTTGCCGTCATAGGCCTAGCATAGAAATAGCCCTGCACATAAGGAACTTTGTTGGCCTTCAACCATTCTGCCTGATGTTGGGTACTGATTCCCTCTGCTATGGTAGCCAGGCCTAAGCGTCTACTCAAAGAGACTATTGTGTCCAGTATGGGGGTTTCAGCGCCAGCAGAAGTGAGAGCATCGATAAAACTTTTGTCTATTTTAAGGTAATCCACGGGAAGACTTTGTAGCAGACTTAAGGAACAGTAACCTGTGCCGAAATCATCTACCGCGACCATGCACCCTTTCTGACGAAGTGCGTTAAGTTTTTTTGATGCGATATCAGTGTCCTCCACCAGGCTGCGCTCAGTAATTTCCAGAACCAGACGGAAGGAATGATCGAGAGCAACCCACAACTGCAGTACATCAGAGGTAAAGGTTGAGTGGACCAAGTGAGCTGCAGAAATATTTACTCCAAGATGGAATGGAGAAGACACTGTCCAATCTTTGACATCTTGGTTGATGAGTTCGAAAAGGTGCTGAGTTAGCCTGATAATCATCCCGTTTTCTTCCGCAGCACGGATAAACACTGCCGGAGAGATGCTTCTTCCGTCACGTCGATGCCAGCGCATCAGTGCTTCCGCGCCGATACACTTGGATGTGTCTGTCTCACACACTGGCTGATAATGTACAGAAAATTCACCTTGAGCGATGCCTTTCGCAATCTCTTCTACCTGCGACATTTCTTTAGCTTGCCAGCGTCGCCAGCCGTAAAATACTGCCAGAGACAGCAGCAGAAACAACGGACCCAGAAAAAGCAGATTGCGCAGGATATAGTGCCGAAGAGATAGAAGGGGGGTTTCAACATGGAGGTGTACCTGGCTAAATGACGAATGGAAATCAGCCCGGAATACGGCCGAGTGAGGGATACCCTTTACCAGAGAGGAGATGATGGGACCTCCACTGAATTCCAGGTGAAATGTCGCATGATTTTCATCATCCAAGGAATCCATAAGATCGATAAAGTAGCGTGCATCCACCACACTGAATGCTGTCATACCATTTTTTGTTGGTGAAGCATAAATGATGGCTTCCTGCCCGGGAACGCTACTTGTACCGGGAATGGTGAATATTTTGATTCCTGATTTATCGGCCCTAATACGAGTTCCATAAATATTTTGCACATTCTGCACTCGGGCTCCCGTAACTGACGAACACACTAAGGCATCATTCAGTATCAAGCCAGTAGTTCGGATATAGGGGGTATACGCACCGGTTGCACTCAATTTTTCAAGAATTTCAGTGCATTCCTGGTCAGCCATCCCTGCAGTAATGTTACTGGCATGACGGGCAATTCCAGTTACATGATCGATCTGACTAATTAAGATCCCCGCCTTCACGACTGTATCTCGTTTCAATTGACGCAATGCCATGCTGACTGAAAGTAAGATGCACAGAAAGACTGGCAGGAGGATGCTGACCGCCAGCATCGTATTGCTACTTTTTTTCATATAGTCTGTCTATGGTTCATAATCGGTTTAGATGAAGATACTATAATTAATCGTAAAATGGTTTGTTGTCATGATGTAGCCCCCTGAAACACCAGACAGTAGCTGTATCTCCAGATAAGAGATAGGCTTGAATATATGTCTAACACTAACGCCAACTTTGAGATGACCGGGATCCTGTTAGTGACCTGCTCCCCGTTGATTAATACACCCCGATGTTAGTAATGTCTTCATAAGCCACATGAGGACATCCCCATGAAGAAGCGTTTTTCCGACGAACAGATCATCAGTATTCTTCGCGAAGCGGAAGCCGGAGTTTCTGCCCGTGAGCTCTGCCGTAAGCACGCCATTTCCGATGCCACTTTCTACACCTGGCGCAAGAAGTTTGGTGGCCTGGAAGTTCCTGAGGTGAAGCGGCTTAAATCTCTTGAAGAGGAGAACGCCCGCCTCAAGAAGCTACTTGCCGAAGCCATGCTGGATAAGGAGGCACTTCAGGTGGCTCTGGGGCGAAAGTACTGACGACAGGCCAGAAGCGGGAAGCCGTTGAGTTTATGTGTGATGCGACCGGTCTGTCGCAACGTCGTGCCTGCAGGCTTACAGGTTTGTCCCTGTCGACCTGCCGCTATGAGGCTCAGCGTCCGGCAGCTGATGCGCATTTATCAGGGCGCATCACTGAGCTGGCACTGGGGCGCAGGCGTTTTGGCTACCGCCGCATCTGGCAGCTGTTGCGTCGGGAGGGCCTTCACGTCAATCACAAGCGGGTATACCGTATTTACCACCTTAATGGACTGAGCGTAAAATGCAGACGACGCCGTAAAGGGCTGGCAACCGAACGGTTTCCGCTTCTGCGCCCGGATGCGCCGAACCTGACATGGTCGATGGATTTCGTTATGGACGCACTGGCCAACGGTCGGAGGATCAAGTGCCTGACCTGTGTGGATGATTTCACGAAGGAGTATCTGACGATCACCGCGGCTTTCGGTATTTCAGGCGTTCATGTCACGCGTATTCTGGACAGCATCGCGCTGTTTAGGGGCTATCCGGCGACAATAAGAACCGATCAGGGCCCGGAATTTACCTGCCGCGCGCTCGATCAATGGGCCTTTGAGCATGGTGTGGAACTACGGCTTATCCAGCCAGGTAAGCCAACGCAGAACGGATTTATTGAGAGTTTTAACGGACGCTTTCGCGATGAGTGTCTGAATGAACACTGGTTCAGCGATATTCTTCATGCCCGGAAAACGATTAATGACTGGCGGCAGGATTATAACGAGTGCCGTCCCCATTCATCGCTGGATTACCAGACACCAGCTGAATTCGCAACGGACTGGCGAAACAGGAAATATGAAGAAAAACCAACCGACATTACTAACTGAAGGTTGTATCTAATCCTGGGGGCAGGTCAGCAAAAAGTAATTCCGTCCTGAAATCTGCGTTCCAGCCTGCATGATTTCTTTGACTGCCGATGCTGTCCCTGAGTGGGTTATGTTTCAGTAAAGCCAGTGCAACTCGGTTTATCAGTGCTATATGAGCGGCTTCTGCCGTATCGCTTGTGCTGCGCTAATCTTCCCTGAAGGCAACATCAAGAACCCAGTGAAGCAGGTTTTCTATACTCCTGTGGCTACGAATTATATGTGCTGCGGCTTTCGGGTCCACCGGTAATGAACTCAGGTACCATCAGACATCTCAGCTGGTCTGGTCTTTCACCGTTCGTTCACTGCCTGCTAAAACTGAATTTTCGTCGCAAGGGAAAACAACGTTTCCCCGCGCGTAAACCGGCGCTACTGGCTACGCCGGAAGCGCTTAACCAGAGTTGAACTATCGATTTTATGCATGATGTGCTGATCTGCGGCAGACGCTTCCGGACCTTTAATGTGGTTGATGACTTTAACCGCGAGGCCCTCGCAATAGAAATCGATCTGAATATCCCGGCACATCGGGTGGCCAGGGTACTGGACAGAATCGTGGCAAACCGTAGTTATCCACTGAAACTGCGGATGGACAACGGACCAGAACTGGTCTCACTGACGCTGGCACAGTGGGCTGAAGAGCATTGAGTGATGCTGTAATTTATCAAACCGGGAAAACCAACACAGAATGCCTTTATCGAACGGTTTAACCGGACGTACCGAACAGAAATCCTGGATTTTAACCTGTTCAGAACGCTGAATGAAGCGCGGGAAATCACAGGCGGCTGACTGATGGAATACAACAGCCAGCCGCCTCATGAATCTCTGAATAACCTGACACCGGAGGAGTATCGACTGATGGCCGAAAAACCGGAAACCTCAAAAAGTGCGTGGAACTAAAACGGGTGTGCTTACACTATCAGACTGGTAATATGGGGCCAGCGCTCTTTTAATGTCACTGGCAGTTCTGCACTGATCTGCATTATCCTGCGAACCTCCTTACGCCCATGACCGGGGCCTTTTCCACATACTCTGCAAGTTCCGGGCTTGCATAATGTCTGGCAAATGCTTCCGTTACATGTCGGGACAGCTTTTCCTGGTTGGCTTTTACCTGAACAATAAAATTCCCCAGCTGTGAAATGCCCCGGTTCAGGGTTTCTGTCTGGCAGTGAAGGGCATCCATGGTAACCACACAATCCTTAAGAGCCAGCATGCCGATAATATTTCGCGCTATTATTTTGTTAACTTTTACTCAAATAAGCAACCCGATTAACAACACAACAAAAATCACTCCCATTTGAGAACCACTTTCGCAATCACCAAATGTTTCTATTTGTTTCATGGTAGGGTTATTTAATTAAGAAAACCCAATGACCCTATCACTTAAAAATCCTAACCATTTGTTTTTAAATTGGTGTTTCTTTTATTTCAACGTCATCACGCATATTTTTTAGCTGTTAATGCATTTTTATGATTAATGCAAAACCCATGTATGATCCTCTCGGTCAGCTAAACGGCTGTCGTTTTGATAATTACAGTCACCTCAGTGACTAATGTAATACGCGAACCCGAGGATGTATGTAAATTACATCTCGATTCAACTAGTTCAACTATTAAAGTAATAAAAGGTTTTGCAATGAAAAAAAATAAAATTTTAATGGCAATGGGTGGAGCAATGCTACTCGCAGCTGGTTGTGCTAATGCTGCAGATGCGTCTACAAGTGTGGTGACGGTTACCGGCGGTACCGTTCATTTTAAAGGCAGTCTCATCGATGCCGCTTGTTCAGTTAGTACCGACAGTGCAGACCAGATTGTTGACTTGGGTCAGCACCCTCTGCACGATTTCAAAACTGTAGGTGATAAAACTGAACTGCGTCCTTTCACCATCAAACTGGAAGACTGTGATACCACTGTAGCTTCCACTGCATCCGTCGCGTTTTCAGGTGCGGTTGATTCAGCCAATGCTGACCTGCTCGCAGTTGATGCCACCGCTGGTAATGGTGCTGGCGCCACTGGTGTGGGCATTCAGATCCTGGATGAATCATCCAACACGGTAAAACCTGACGGTTCAACTTTCTCAACAGCACACAAGTTGATTGACGGCGAAAACGTCCTGAATTTCAAGTCACAGTATGTCTCTACCGTGGCTTCTCCGACCGCAGGTCAGGCAAATGCTGATGCTACATTCATCATGCAGTATCAGTAAATATAGATTCTAAATCTTTATATGGCCCTGCGTTAGGCAGGGCCAATTCCTTGTATAGGTACGGTATGTTCCAGTGGCTATCTCTACGATGTTTGGTTGTGGTGTTATTCCCCGTTTTTGCCATGTCGGCTTATGCGCGTAATCACGTAGTCACAATTATTGGTGGTGATACTCATTTTCGCGGTTCGCTTGCTGAAGGAGCATGCGTGGTATCTACCGAAAGCCGCGATATGCACGTGGATATGGGGCGGTACCGTAATAATGAATTTACCGGAGTGGGCAGCGAGTCCCAGTTGCGTATTCCCTTTGTAGTGCATCTCTCGGACTGCAACCCGGAACTGGCTGACCGAATAGGTATCACCTTCTACGGTATGACGGATCCAAAAGAACCGGACACCTTTCTGGTGAGGTCCGGTGATGGGGGAGCCGTAGGGGTGAGTGGAAGTGCTGGCTTAAGCGGTCTGGGGCTAGTTATTAGTGATGCACAGGGCAATAACATTGTACCTGATACACCGCCACACCTGACAACTCATCTGGAAGGGCGCGAAGTGATTATTCCCTTTACAGCGCGATACCGTGCTACGTCACGGGAAGTTTATCCCGGTGCACTTCGAAGTGACGTGGATTTTCGTCTCGTTTATCCCTGATTTTACACTTTTATTCATAGCAGGTTTCTCATGATTTTCCGACCTTCTGTTTTTGCCAGATCGGTTCTATTTTCTGTTCTTTTTTCCGGTGCAGCCTGTGCTGGCGGCGTGGGCCTTAGTGCCACACGTGTAATTTATAACGAATCAGCTTCCCAGGCCTCACTCCCAGTAACGAACAGCGACTCGCATGAGCGCTATCTGATTCAGGCATGGGTTGAAGACAGCAGCGGCAAAAAGAGTCCGGATTTCGTGGTCACACCGCCACTATTTGCATCTTCTCCAAAGAGTGAAAACACACTACGTATCGTTTACATCGGTAAACCGCTGCCGAAAGACAGGGAGGTGGTGTACTGGATGAGCGTGAAGGCAATCCCTGCTGTGAACCCAGAGTCTCTCAAGGACAAGAACAGCCTCCAGTTGGCCATTCTTTCACGCATCAAATTGTTTATGCGTCCTGAGGGACTCCCCATGGGAGAACTGGAGGCCATGAATCATCTGCGTTTTCAGCAGGCGGGCGGGAAACTTAAAGTCAGTAATCCTACGCCATATTACCAGACTCTGGTCAACCTAAGTATTGGCGGAAAAAAGCTACCTAACACTATGGTTGAGCCAAACGGTCATCTGAATATTCCACTGCCTGCAGGTGCAACTGGTGCTGTCAGTTTCCAGATTGTAAATGACTACGGTGCACTGTCTGCACAGCAGACTGGCCGCAGCCAGTAACGTACTTCAACAGTAATACCTTCAGCGCATTAATCCAGGCGGGCTTTACAAATGAACACTTTCACCATCGGATATCAGCTGCGTCAGACCCGGTTCACCACTATTGCTCTCGCTGTAGCGGGAGCAATATCCGGATCTGCATATGCTGCGGATTGGTTCAATCCTCATTTTCTTTCAAAAGAGGCAGGGAATGTAGCCGACCTGTCACGTTTTGAAAGTGGCGCAGGCCAGGCGCCAGGCCAGTACCGTGTGGATATCTGGATGAATGATGAATTCGTGACTACCAGCAATATGCGTTTTGATGCCTCTGACGGTAAAGTTACGCCGGCTCCGGCAACGAAGGATGCACCAGCAGACGATACGGGGCTGCGTCCGTGTCTAACGCTCAAATGGCTGACGCGTCTGGGGCTGGATACCTCGATAGTGACGGCAGACGCTGAAAAAAGTCATAACAATGCTGACGAAGGTCAGTGTGTGGATGTATCTCGTATCTATCCCGGAGTTACTTCCCGCTTTGATTTTTCCGGGCAAAAGCTTTTCCTCTCATTCCCCCAGGCCGCCCTGCAAAACAGTGCAAAAGGGTATATCCCTCCGGAGGAGTGGGATGAGGGGGTTAATGCCGCATTGCTGAATTATACCCTGACAGGAGACCACGGGCATGATGGTGAAAGCCACTATCTGAATCTGGATGGAGGCCTGAATATCGGAGCCTGGCGGTTACGTCATAACGGTGCCTGGAGCTATACCGATTATAAAAACGGCTATCAGCAGAGCCGATGGCAGAATATTTCCACCTATGCCCAGCGCACCGTCATTCCGCTGAAAAGCGAACTGGTTATTGGGGATAGTAGCAGCGGTTCTGAAGTCTTTGACAGCGTGGGTTTTCGCGGCGCGAGAATGTACTCTGCTGAATCGATGTATCCGGATAGCCAGCAGGGTTATGCACCTACTATAAGGGGGATTGCTGCGGCACGCTCAAAGGTCACCGTACGTCAGAATGGGTATGTTATTTACCAAAATGTGGTGCAGGCAGGGGCGTTTGAAATCACGGACCTTAACCCTACCACTTCTAGTGGAGATCTGGAGGTGACCGTGGAGGCTGACGGCGGGTCTGTACAGCGTTTTACCGTACCGTATTCCACCGTTCCGCTTCTCCAACGGGAAGGACACTTGAAATACGAGGCGGTAGCTGGCCGTTACCGTAGCGGAAACTCTGATAAAGTGGCTCCGTTCTTTGTACAAAGTACACTTGCTCGGGGATTTAGCAACGGAGTAACCGTTTATGGGGGCACGCAGGTTGCGGGCCGGTACCAGTCAGTAGCATTAGGGCTCGGGCGAAACTTAGGTGATCTGGGGGCTGTTTCCTCGGACCTGACCAGCGCACGCAGTCAGCTTGCAGATGGCAGTGAGCATCAGGGTCAATCCCTGCGTTTTCTGTACGCTAAATCCCTTAACTCGCTGGGCACTAATTTCCAGTTACTGGGCTACCGCTATTCCACCCGGGGATTCTACACTCTGGACGACGTGGCCTGGGATAATATGCAGGGCTTCCAGTATTCCTGGCGCGATGATGATGACGGTCAGGGCTATCACCAGGAGCCGGTCAGCTATCATGACCTGCGCCGTAGTAAGAAAGGACGTTTTCAGCTCAATATTTCCCAGCAGCTTGGTGAACTGGGCTCCCTGTACTTATCGGGCAGCCAACAAACCTACTGGAACACCTCTGGAGCGGATACATGGTATCAGGCGGGCTTTTCCAGCGGCTGGCACGGTATCAACTATAACCTGTCCTGGTCCATGAGTCGCAGTACGGGGCTGTCGGGAACCAATCGATTGTTGTCCCTGAACTTTTCAGTGCCATTTGGTCGTTATTTGGGGCATGACATGCCAGAGCATGATGCACTGAACAGCATGTATGCAACCGCCCAGGCAAACCGGGACCAGGATGGCGTCACCTCTGTACAGACCGGCGTCAGCGGAACCCTGCTTCAGGGGAATAACCTCAGCTACAGTGTCATGCAGGGGAATAACAATGTCAGCGGAGAGAGCGGCAGCGTGAACGGTACCTGGCGCGGAACCTATGGCACGGCGAGTGCTGGATACAGCCATAACCGTTACGACCGCAGCCTGAACTGGGACGTATCTGGTGGCATAGTGGCTCATGCAGACGGTGTGACCCTGAGTCAGTCGCTGGGAGATACCAACATACTAATCAAGGCACCGGGCGCGAAGGGGGTGCAGGTAGAAAATGAAACGGGCGTCAAAACCGACTGGCGAGGCTATGCAGTCATGCCATATGCGACAGTATACCGCCGCAACCGCGTGGCATTAGATGTGAATAGCCTCGACACGCATACCGACCTTGAGGACAACGTTCAGAACGTGGTGCCGACAGAGGGTGCATTGGTGAAGGCTGAGTATGCCACGCATACCGGTGTGCGGGCCATGCTGACGCTGATGCATGAGGGACATAGAGTACCATTTGGAGCCATGGTAACAGAAGTTTCATCTGGTGTTTCAGGCATTGTAAGCGAAACCGGGCAGGTTTATCTGACTGGAGTACCCCTTAGTGGAACGCTGAATGTTTTATGGGGTAATGCAGCTACAGAACGCTGCAATGTGCCGTTCAAATTACCGGAGGGCAGTGAGAAGTTGGCTGTCGCTCAAATGACATTAAAATGTAGGATAAATTAAATAATGAAAAGCATTTATCTTTGTTATTTACTAAGCATTATCTTACCCCTCTGCTTTATTGCTGAAGCAGAGGCTGGTAACGCTTCCTTTAAACCAGTTGCTGGAACATGCGCTGTTAATGATGGTTCTATTTTTTCTCATGCAATTCAAATCCCTGATGTTGAGATTGAAGCCCCAGACAATAATCATTCAGGTTACGAAACCCAAGAAAGATCTTGGGGCGATAACGGAACATATGCCGTTAGCTGTGAATGTACTGGTGCGGGTAGTTCTGTATGGGATGCTACAAAGAGTGATTTGCCTATCGGTTATACTGAAGGTGAAAAAACATTTTATTCAATCAACGATAATTTACAGGCTGCAGGCTCAATGTGGGTTGCGTCAGGTGTAAAGCAATACCTCGAGATACCTTTTGTTACTTCAACTAAGGATCCAAGCCCTGCCGTATGTTATCCTAAGACCTATACGTGGAGTGATGGTGGAAAAGGTAAAATCACATTTAGAATATCGAAACCCTTTATTGGCACATCAATATTCAACCACGTGAAGTTGTTTTCATTATATGCAGTAAGAGATGTTGCGAAGCTTCTAGATGGACAACCTATCGCAGAAACTTATATTACTGGTAAGGTGGTCGTACCTCAAAATTGTCAGATTGATGCTGGCACAACGATAACTATGGATTTCGGTAATATCGGTGCGCCATTGTTTTCTCAGGCAGGTGCTGGAAATAAGCCTGATGGTGTTAACCCTAAAACCCATAATATAGCGATCAAATGCCAAAATATCGATGCTCAGGCGATTCTTTCGATGAGATTAGAAACCGATGTTGTCTCAGGCCACGCCATGGTATCGGATAACAAAGATGTTGGATTTGTTGTGGCCGATGCCAACAAAAATGCACTGACCCCCAATGACACTGAAAGCAAAATCAAGTTTCAACTGGGTGAGGATTCTGCTGCCACTATTCCTATCACCGCTTGGCCTGTTAGTATAACAGGAAAAAAACCCGCTGAAGGTAAGTTCACCTCGGAAGGTTATTTAAGCATTAATTTTGACTGAGGAAATTATGAAAAAGAATAAACATATTCTTCTGGCAAACTTAGAGATTATCGGGGCTACTCTGTTGGTTTCTCTGGTATTAATACTGACTTCGAATAATGCTACTGCGAAGGATAAACTCCTAGATAAAGGTCAGCTTTCAGAAATTAATATCAGATTAAGTGGTAATATTATTGCGCTGGCTTGTACCGTCGAGCCGGCTGACGTGGAGAAAACAGTCAGTTTGGGTGACTGGGCAACTAAACAATTGCACTATCCTGCCGGTCATTCAGATCCCGTGGCATTCAGTATTCATCTGACCGGATGCACAGCCAGTGGCGTGACGCTTGCGTTCACTGGTACAAAAGACTCCGCTGACAGTTCGTTGCTTGCTCTTAATGAGGATAGTACGGCATCAGGGGTGGCAGTCGAAATTATGGATGAAGGACACAAGCGTATTTCCATGGGGGACACCGCAGAGCGGGTAGTGGTCGACCGTCAGGGTGACGCTGTCCTGAATTTCTCGGCGCGCTACCTGGCTGTTGCGACCCCCTCTGCAGGTACGGCTGATGCTGACAGTGAGTTTACCCTGACGTATGACTGATCTCCTGAACATGTATATGGATTTCCTTTATGAAAGTAATAAGGCAACTCCAGTGTGATTGATTTTATGAGAATAAAGCGCCAGCTTACCGATTTACACCAACACATAACTTTCGGTGAACGTTATTCAATGCTCCGTTGCTATGGAATGTTTGACAACACCGTGATTAATTATTCAGGAGAACTAACTGCACTTGAGTGACGGGTGAGAAAATTGTTAATGTGTATTAAAATGCTCAGAAAAGAATTGCGAACTCTTTCGAAATCTGTGGTGTATCTCCGGAAAGAGCGACTGTATCGACTGTCCGATGATATTAATACCTAACTTACCCTGCCGTGAAAATGGTCTCACATATCTGCGCGATGTGAATATATTTTCACGAGGGTGTATAGATATGACAAAAATACATAATAAAAACTTGGAATCCTGATGTTTCAAAGCCAAAATGCCGACCCATACATTTTATGAAAATAAACTATTCCACCGCAAATGTCTTTATCACAGTTGCCGGGGTATGGCTTGTTTTTCTCATGCACATACCCTTCTATAATCTTGGTGGCAGCGGCTTTACCCTTCCCCAGAATATAACGACCTGGATGGTCGTTGCCGTCCTGTGTTGCGTTACACTTTTGACTAACCCGCTCAGTCAGGTCGTTATTACTCCGTTTCTGATTGCTATCCTTGCCGGTTCGTTATTAATGACCGCTCCTCTGCTGTGGTCTGAAAATCACGTGGCTGCAGTTGGTGCAACACCCCACTTCTGTGGGTTGTGGGCAGGCGTTCTGTTTTATTTTGTCCTTCTTCAGGTCAGCTTCACTGAGAAAACAGTGCGCCTGTTTCTCTGGTTCATCACACTGTCTGCAGTAATTGAAGGCTGTATTGTTCTACAGACACTTTTCCTGCCCGGAACCCTGGGTGAAACAAGCCTCCGGTTTTACACCGATAACGGACGGGGGGCACTGGGTACTTTTCAACAGGTCAATGTGACGGCATCCTGGCTTGCCACCGGCCTTGCCGCACAAATAGTTCTGCTCTTTACGTCAAGAGCAAATATTACCTGGGAAGGGCGTCTCGGTTCCTGCGCATTAAAACTAGCTACATCTTCTTTTGTTCTTGCCACTCTTACAGCCTGCATTGTTCTGACCCGCTCGCGTATTGGCTGGCTGGGAGGGATTCTCTGCTACCTGATTATCTTATGCGTATTACTGAAAACCCGCCGTTTCATGTCCGCTAAGGGGCTTGTTTTAATCTTTGCGCCTTTGGTCGGTATTATAGCAGGGCTGATGATGCTTGATTGCCCAGTGGCACAGGCAATCAGGCATACAGGCTCAAATCATCAACGGCTGCTGACCCTGAAAGAAACACTAGAGATGATTATGCAGCATCCATTTAAAGGATGGGGTCCCGGGACATTTCGGACGGAATTTCAGCGTTATATGGCATCACATTTTGTAATTAATCCTTCGCGAGAACTGATGGGGCATCCTCATAATGAAGCACTTTATATCTGGTTTGAAGGCGGTATCATTGCACTGGCAGGGTACCTTCTCATCATGTTGGCAATAGGATGGCTAATAGTCAGCAGACCCGATAACCAGAGGAAAATGACAGGAATTATCCTTCTGCCTGTCATGCTACATTCCTGGACAGAATTCCCTTTTTACTACTCGTCCACACATTTTATTGTGTTGCTTATTCTCATTGCTCTACTGGATTTGACCGGACGTTCAACTCCCCCGGGATTTACCATTTCAAGCAGAATGGAGCCTGCGCTTACATTAACGCGTTATGCAATGGTCCTGGTGTCAGCATGTACAGTCCTGTGGCTGATAAAGGCATTTACAACGGAGTCCCTGCTCAGCCATTTTGAAGACGGAACTCTCAGAAATCCGGAAAGTATCACACAGATTATTGCCCCTCCATTAACGATGGATCGGTATTCGCACGATCTGAATTTACTGAATCTGCTTCACTACAATGTCACCGGAGACCAGAAATGGCTTCAGCATTACCTCAGTATTAACACGCAATGGTTACGTCATCATCCTGAGCCAGATGACTATGACAATCAGATACAGGTTCTCTTGGTTACAGGACAAAAAGAATCTGCTGAAAAGTACCGCATATCAGCCAGCCAGTTATTCCCATGGGATGCGCGATTCTCGCGAGGCAGTCATGAGCACTAACACATTGTTCCTGATTCGCCATAGAAAAATATCCGCACGAAGCAGGCTACGGCTCGGCGTTCTTACGGAAAACAGCTATCTGCATAAAGGGATTTCCATCATGGCAGGTTATGCGAATGTACTGAGCGAAGCGATTGATGTTATCGCTATTTCTGCTCAGCAGTGGCTGCTTTTTCCAGAATGTTGTGATGTCCTCATCACCGAGCGGCAGACGAAAAACGCGCTACTATTATTACCTCTTGAACATTTTCCGGCAGGCACGTTTTTGGGATGTGATGTCTTACCGGATTCATTATTCAGCGCCCTTCATATTCTGGCCCGTTACAGCAATAGTCCGCTCAGATGGTATGCGATCTTTAATACTAATGCTTCTTCTCCCCGGGAGCGGGAGCTACTTATATTGTTATCTCGGGGGGTATCTACAAAACAAATCGCTAAAACCGGAGGATTTACCGTTAATGGTATCAGTTATTTCAAACAGGCTATTAAACGAAAGGTTGGTTGTCGCCGGGATGCTGAGCTTATCTTCGCACTAGCGCAGGTCAGGCAGATGAGTGCTGTTTCTGAGGGCGCGAATGACGGGGCGTTTGTTGCAACATGAGTACGTGTTACATGAATAAAATATGTTAAATAACCATAAGGATCAATACACTGTGAAACTGAATAGTCTTGCCATGGCCGTTATGCTGGTCTCAGGGGCTGCGGTAAATACAGCGGTTGCTGATGAGCTATCTACAGATATGCAGGTAACTGCACCAAGCATCGTAGCCGACTCTTCCTATCCAGCTACCCCACGGTCACAGCAGGGGTCATCTGAGGAAACACGATATGTAAGCAGTGCCCGTGTTTCCTCTTCGCCACCTGGAGAGGCAGCCCAGGTTAAGACACCTCTATTTACTCCTGAGCAGGAGACCCGTATAGGGGAAGTGGTGCAAGAATACCTGTTGACACATCCTGATATTCTGGTGGCAGTTAGCCGGAAACTGGAAGTTCAACAACAAGCTGAGCAGCTCAACGCCATGACACAGGCGGTTCTGCGACATCAGGATGCCTTGCTTGATGATAAGTCCACTCCGTCATACGGCCCGGATGATGCGAAAGTGGCCTTTGTGGAGTTTTTTGATTACCAGTGCTCGGTTTGTGCCCGTGAAGCACCTGTCATTAATTCACTGATGAAGAAGAATCCGCAGGTGCGCTATGTATTTAAGGAGTGGCCTATCTTTGCACAACGCTGGGAGCCTTCTCTGGAGGCAGCAAAAACAGGGTTGCAGATATGGGAGAAAAAAGGAGGGAAAGCGTATCTGGATTATCACAATGCTCTTTATGAGACTGGTCATGATGAAGGGAGGCTGACGCAGGCGGATATTTCCAGGGCTGCAGGCCATGTCGGAAAAGTGAAGGGGAATAACGACGGGATGCCTGAAGCTCTGTCGCGCACTAATGCGCTGGCGCAAAACCTGGGTCTGCGTGGTACACCGGGTATAATCGTGATGCCGGCGCACGGCGCCACAGCAGAAAACGTGACGGTTATTCCGGGTGGAGCCGACCAGAATACGCTACAGGCTGCAATTGATAAAGCTAGTTCGGGAGGTACCCCTTCTACACCCGGATTACCGGGGGAAGGGAAAAACATTCAATAAAAATTAAAAACGGATCATGTGAATACCGGGGTTTGGGGAGTAGTGGAACTAAAAAGACGGGGCAGATTAATAACTTTCTTAAATGTTACTCTGGTTATTCTTTTTAGAGTGATATTGGGTTAAAAATAGGATGCAATGATAATATTTTGTTATGAGCTTGTTGAGTCTATGGTTGCCCATCTTATTTGAATTAGCAAAGGAATAAATATGGTTTTTATTAAAAAGTTATTGGTAATCACATCAGTTGTTTTATCTTTTGGTAGTGCATCTGTATTTGCTGGCACAAGTGATTCGTCAAATAACTCTGCGAGTTTCGACAATAATGAATCTAATCTTCA
The DNA here is from genome assembly GCA_041890495.1 of Enterobacter hormaechei. Lineage (GTDB taxonomy): Bacteria > Pseudomonadota > Gammaproteobacteria > Enterobacterales > Enterobacteriaceae > Escherichia > Escherichia boydii. Next base: position 3,923,437 of record CP169086.1, on the reverse strand, counting down.
ATGTATATATTTCCCTGATACAGGTGATTGCGTAGATCCAAGTGACAGTGGGAATTATCCAGGTTAAATAAACCTTAGTTAGTTTCACTACATGTAATTAAGTTAGTTTACAATATCAGGGAACCGTTAACTTTGCCAGTTTCCTGATATTGTTGTCATAGGGGTCAGTTTGGATATCGGAAATTATGTTACCCGGATGAAGACGACGTGGGTGACTGGCGATCATCTGCCCGTCAGCCCAGACTTCAAGCAGGTTGTCGAAGGCATGAAGCTCCACCGTTTTACCGACGTACTGATGGGGTACCGAGTAATGATGCTGTTCATATTCAACGTGATAATCGATATTCACTTTCGCTTTTTTGATGTGCCGGTAGCGCCACGGTTGTACCGGTAACGGTCTGAGCGCGGGTCTGTCCAGCCTTTCGAAGGCTTCCTGGCGGTTGCCCGGCAGTTTTTTGAAGGGCCGTTCGTTTAGCTCTGTAACCAGTGTACGGATACAGTGGTTCAGTTCTGCGAGCGAGAAGAAGACCTGGTGCCGTAGCCGGGCCAGAATCCAGCGCTCGACGATCTGAACGCCAACTTCCACTTTTGGCTTGTCTCTGGGTTTTCTGGGACGGGCAGGTATCACTGCAACCTGATAATGCTCTGCCAGCTGCTGGTAAGAGGGATTCCGACAGGCTTTGTTAACCCCGCTTTTCAGGTTATCCGGAACCAGTATTTCGGGGACACCACCGAAGAACTCCAGCATCCTGACGTGACTGAGAAGCCAGTCCGGCAGCGACTGCGTATAGGTGGCCTCCGCGAAAGTGTAGTTTGATGCGCCCAGCACCGCCACGAAGATCTGGGCCTGCCGGCATTCACCGGTCTCCGGTGAGATAACCGACACTGTGGGTCCACAGTAGTCGATAAAGCATTTTTCACCGGCGAGATGCTGCTGGCGCATGGAGCGCTTCTGTAAGTGGCACCATGCCTGGTAACGACAGCAGAACTGCGAGTAGCTGTACGCCCGGACAGGCATCCGCTGGCAGTATTCCTCCCACAGAAGGTGGCGGGTGACGCTTTTCTTACGCAGCTCCATATGGATTTCAGCCCAGCCAGGATCCTCCAGCGCCCCGGGACGACTGTCAGACTCAGGATAGAGCAGACTGGCGAGTCGGGGCTCTGACATCCCCTCAGGGAGTGGCCAGGAGATCCCTGCGGCCTCAAGACGTTTGAGCATTTTCTGGATGGCACCGGTGCTGACATCGGCGCACTGGCTTATCTGGCGGAAGGACAGGCCGACTTCAAAACGCAGCCTTAAAATTTCATGGATTTTACGCATGACGATTCTCTTGTTTGGCATATCTCTTTCCCTGGAATGAAAGAAAGAGATATAGCAGGAAAAATCAATGCGTTAAGAATGATTCTGGCGGTGTGAACGGCAATTCCGGTCGGGTGAACACCGATTCTGGCAAAATGAACAGGGATTCTGGTCATGATGCAAAATCGTGGTACCTTCCGCCGGAATACGCGTTCACGTAAAACCAGAAATAGCGTTCACGTTCCTCCAGAATGAGTGTTCACGTTGAGCCAGAATATGCAAATAACAAGGATGATTACAGAAACATGAACTGTATGCATCTAAGTTATTGTTTATTCAGTTATTAATGTGGCGTACGGTTTTAAGCATTAATAGCCTCAATAAGTTTATGGTTATCTCGCAAAACGTACATGTATGTTTTAAGAACCGGACTGGTATCAATACATTCAATTTTTACTTTTTGCTCTTCGATAAGTTGATCAAAACCTGTTGAGTTCATTTCGCTGACTACGCCAATGGCTTTGCCGCTAAGAATCATCGGTAGATAGCTGTTGATATCATTTACAGCAAGGACCTGGGCATGCCGGTAGTTCATATACAGCGCGGTAGTGATTTTATCCACTGAATCGCGACCGACGGCCTGCTGGTCAATAATAAAGACGGTATCGGTATCTCTTTTCAGCATGGAAGCATGGCTATCGTTACTGAGCAGGAAGCATGCTTTTTCTCTAATCATTTCAATGCTATGAAGTTTCTCGTGGCTGATGTTCCGATGAGAGATAATCGCATCGACTTCACCAGAAAGAATTAAATCCAGCGACTGTTCTTTACTGCATTCAAAATTAAAGATGTTTTCGATGTTATGTTTTTTTCTTAATTTGTTTGTAAATTCGTTAACTCTGAGATTATATGAGCACTCCATTCCTACTCTTAAGGTTTTATTGATCTTAAGGTCTCTCTTCGAAGAGAGATAGGCTCGCTGGATATCATAAATACTTTCATATAGTGGCGCTACACGCGCATAAAGTTCCTCCCCCTTTCGGGTTAGTATTAAATCATTGTGCTTCCTGATAAAAAGCTTAAATCCTACCCAATCCTCAAGCGTTTTAATTCTCCGTGAAATCGGTGAGCTCGTTAAATTAAGAGAGGCAGATGCTTCTTTAATAGTTCCTTGTTCTACAACCGTCATAAAGGATTCAAGTGTTCTTGAAACTAACAATTTCGTCACCTTGGATATGAATGAATTCCTGCAACTATAATGATTCAAGATTTATAGTATTGCAAGATGAACAATGCGAGTTTTTAATATTAATCACTGATGCTAATTATGGAAATATGAGATTGCTAAATAAGCACTTGTCTTTAACTTAAGCACAAGCAATAATCTGGCCCAGGATATTTATTGTGCATGGTTAGCACAGCAAAAAGCTTTTTTGAGCGATTAGGTTAAGAAACCATTGGTATTTAAGTTCAATGATCATTATGCAGTTCGAGCTGTTTTTTTAATTTCCCGTATAAATAACAATCGCCATAAGAGAGGTTGAATTGTTATAAAAACGCAAATTGATATTCTATCAAATTGTATCTCTTGATTATGGTTAAGATTCTTCTTGCTGGAGATAGCAGCGGATTACTGCATTTATTTAACTGAAAAACCGGAATCCATAGTGATTTGCAATTTTATTTGCCAGGAATTCTGTGAGTTATTGTTATTTGAATGATATTACCTTTAGTTTTTTGCGCAATATTTAATTATCAGAATGTTAATTTAAATGGTTATAGGGAAATTATGAAAACAAGCGACTTGGGTGTTAACGTAATTAAAGAGTTTGAGGGGCTGCGTTTGCAGGCATACCAGTGCAGTGCTGCGGTATGGACCATTGGTTACGGTCATACGGCGCAGGTTAAAGCGGGTGATGTAATCACCGCATCTCAGGCAGAGCAGCTGCTGCGACTTGATCTCCGGCAGGCAGAGCAGACCGTGCTGACACAGGTGCAGGTCCCGCTGAACCAGAATCAGTTTGATGCGCTGGTCTCATTTATTTTCAATGTGGGCGCTGGCGCATTTCGGCGTTCAACCCTGCTGCGGCGGCTAAATACGCATGACTATGCGGGAGCAGCCAGCGAGCTGCTGCGCTGGGTACATGCGGACGGTGTGCGTTTACGAGGTCTGGAACGTCGGCGCGAGCGCGAAAAAGGCCTGTTTGAGTCACTGCCTGAATGAGTTGACTAGCTGTGTCCCTTAATTGCCTGAGCTATAGTAACCGTCTGTTTCCACAACATATTGAACTATGGCTCGCTACGACTTTCCCGATGAAGCATGGATGATCATCCACCCTTTACTGCCTGCTGAACCAGCAACACCGCGTGCCGGACGACCATGGGCAGAACATCGTAAAATCATCAACGGCATGTTCTGGGTGTTGTGCTCTGGTGCTCCATGGCGCGATTTACCTGAGCGATATGGACCATGGAAAACGGTGTATACCCGCTGGTCGAAGTCGGGAGTAATTAACATTATTTTAAACAAATTACTTTCGTTACTTGGCGTAAGCAGTCTTATTGACTGGTCTGCCACAGCGCTGGACGGCAGCAATATTCATGCGTTGAAATGTGCTGCCGGGGCTCAAAAAAACATCCCGATATCGCCGGAGATAATGGGCTGGGTCGCTCTCGCGGTGGTTTTGGCACCAAAATCCATCTGGCGACAGACGGGAGTGGCCTGCCGTTAAACATCGTGCTGAGTCCCGGACAGGCCCATGAAAGTCAGTTCGCACTACGTCTTCTGGACGGTATTGGTGTTCAGCGCCAGAACGGCAGCATGAAGCGACGTGGTTCTGCTGTACTGGCAGATAAAGCCTACTCCGGACATATTCTGCGTAACGCACTGAAAAGAAGAGGTATAAAAACTGTCATCCCTCACAAATCAAATGAGAAAATAGCGTCGGATGGTCGTTCACAGCTTGATCGTGATACCTACCGCAATCGCAACGTAGTAGAACGTTGCTTTGGCCGGTTAAAAGAATATCGTCGCATCGCCACACGTTACGACAAAACGGCGAGGAATTATCTGGCGATGGTGAAGCTGGGTTGCATTCGCCTGTTTTACAAAAGGTTATGCAATTAAGGGACACAGCCTAACGACATGGCTGTGATCAATGCCAACGTGTATACCGCATCATGCGTCATAATGCGCTGCTGCTTGAGCGTAAACCGGCAATACCGCCATCGAAGCAGGCGCATACAGGGAAAGTGCCCGTTGGAGAAAGTAACCAGCTTTGGTGCTCTGACGGCTTCGAGTTCAGTTGTGATAATGGCGAAAAACTGAGGGTCACGTTCGCACTGGACTGCTGCGATCGTGAAGCACTGCTCTGGGCGGCAAGTAATGGTGGATATGACAGCGAAACCGTACAGGACGTGATGCTGGGTGCGGTGGAACGACGCTTCGGCAGCAGCCTGCCGTCACCACCCGTTGAGTGGCTGACGGATACCCGCTCAGAAAAACTTCGCCAACAGGTTGAAGAAGCCGAAGCCCTGCTGAAACAGCAGGAGCAGCAAAGCGTTCGCTACAACGGACGAGAAAACGACCCCGCCAGTTGCGCCAGTCCCGTCATCGTAGCCCGTTACCGGAACACCTTCCCCGTGAGATACACCGGCTGGAACCAGCGGAAACCTGCTGCCCGGAATGCGGCAACGGTATGAAGTTCCTCAGCGAAGTCAGCGCGGAGCAACTGGAGCTGGTCTCCAGCGCCCTGAAAGTGATCCGCACGGTCAGAGTGAAAAAAACCTGCGTCAGATGCAACTGTATCGTTGAAGCCCCTGCGCCATCATGTTCCATCGACTGGGGTATCGCCGGACCGGGCCTGCTGGCCCGCGTGTTAACGAGCAAGTACTGTGAACATACGCCACTGTATCGCCAGACTGAAATCCTGGCCCGTCAGGGGGTAGATCTGAGCCGGGTGCTGCTCTCCAACTGAGTGGATGCCTGCTGCCGGTTAATGGCTACGCTGGATGAAGCTCTTTACCACTACGTGATGGACTGCCGCAAACTGCATACGGACGATCCCCCAGTGCCAGTGCTGGCTCCGGGCAGAAAGAAGACGAAAACCGAGCGCATCTGGACGTATGTTCGCGATGACCGGAGCGCTGGATCGTCAGATCCGCCTGCTGCGTGGTTCGCCTTCTCGCCGGACAGGCAGGGGAAGCATCCTCAGCAGCATCTTCGTCACTATCATGACGTGCTGCAGGAGGACGCCTTCGCAGGTTATGAGCGGTTGTTCAGTCCGGAACGTGAAGGAGGGCCGCTGACAGAAGCTGCATGCTGGGCCCATGCGCGCAGAAAAATCCATGACGTCTATGTGAGCACTCAAACAGCGACAGCAGAAGAGGCCCTGAAACGGAGCTGTGAGTTGTACGCGATAGAAAAGGAAATACGCGGCCTCACGACAGCAGAACGTCTGGCAGTCAGGCAATCCCGTAGCAAACCGTTGCAGGCCTCCCTGCATGCGTGGTTGTTGGAAAAAAGCACGACACTGTCAAAAAAATCCCGGCAGGGCGAAGCGTTCGCTTATGCCCTGAACCAGTGGGATGCCCTGTGTTACTACTGCGATGACGGTCTGGCAGAGCCGGATAATAACGCTGCTGAGCGTGCGCTACGAGCGGTCTGTCTGGGCAAGAAAAACTACATCTTCTTCGGCAGCGATCATGGTGGTGAACGTGGTGCCCTGCTGTATGGCCTGTTCGGAACGAGCAGACTGAATGGAGTCGATCCGGAAGCCTACCTCAGTTATATCCTGAGCGTGCTGCCGGAGTGGCCATCAAACAAAGTGGCAGAGCTTCTGCCATGGAGCGTAGATCTCACCAATAAATAACGCTCACTTAACGCTTACGATTGTTTCATCTTTATTTATGAAAGAAATGCTTGGCAATATCGATGATGTTTTTAGCGATTGTAACAGTCAGTAAGCTACAAATAAAAGAACCCATCGCATTTTCCATCACTACCGACGCGGGTAAATAACTCTGAATCATTGAGGCAACAATATCTCCATTCTGTATGCCGATAAAAAAAGAGATTAAAAACACGCTAATCTTTCTCCATCCGGAATATTTATCATGAATCATTATGTACATAATGGAACCACAAAAGGCAGCGATAATCTCTGAGTGGCCATTATCAATAAAGTTGATTAACATTTAGACCTCACGTTACTTTTCAGTCTTAACTGGCTGGCGACGATTGTTTATAGCCAGATGATTGAGCAGCCAAAGATGCTGGAGACTTCCATCTTCTGCATCCGGCCATTCATTTTCTGGCAAATTTCTACCGTATTCCAGGCGGAGGAGTCCGCGCAGCGATACGCATAAATAATTTGGAAGTAACTGCTCGACTTGATAATTTCACCACCCTGACGACGAACTTCTGATTTTGCACGCGCCATGTTAAACGGCACTGACTTAATTTTTGACTGACTGTGTGACATGTGTATTGACCGTAGAAGAGGATGTTGCCCGGGTTAAAGAAAAGCTGGCTGATATTTATCAGCCAGCGTCGTTACGTTATCGGTTACGCTCTGCGCCACAGGGTAGCGGAGTCTGGCGCGCCCGGTGCCCAGTTTGCAACCCAAGCAGTATGTCCCTGGATACAGGACCACAGCAGGTTGTTATAGGTCACAACTTCAGCGGTAACGAAGGTTTCACCCAGCGCCCATGCACGACGTGCTTCCGGTGCCGGAGTCGGCTCAGGTGCCGGTGCTGCTGCGGTAGAGATGGTCAGCACGTTGCTCGGTACAGAGAGACGACCCCGCGCATCCATCGCCGCCACAAAGTAACGGTACTGAGTGCTGGCCTGTAAGCCGCTGTCGTTATAGCTGAGCTGGCTCATTGCAACACGGGCAATCTCGTCACCTTCTCGATAGATGATGTATGACTGCACGGCGGCCCCCGTTTGTGAAGCTCCCCACATCAGGCTTACGCTGCTGGCGGTAACGCCCATGCTGTGTAGGCTAGTTGGTGCAGACGGTACGGCATTAACCTGAGCCGCAGACAGTGTGGCAACCACCAGAGCATCGCTGAGTGCGGATTCGACACCCGATGCGTTTACGCTGGAAACCTGGTAGCTGTAACGGGTGTTTTCAGCCAGACCATTGTCAACATAAGTGGTTGCAGCCTGTGAACCAATCAGCGCACCGTCACGGTAGAGACGGTAAGAAGCAGCCGGGACAGAAGGCGCGTTCCAGGCCAGTGAAACACTGTTAGTGGCCACAGCGGTGCTGCGCAGTGCACCCGGTGCAATCGGTGTCGGAACCGGGACTGGTGTGTTGCTGGCGCCAGTAAAGTTCAGGTCAATTACCTGGTAGAAAGCATTACCGGTGTTGGCAACTTCCCACACGGCCAGCATCACATGGTAGCCTGAACGCTGCGGCAGCATCAGGTTGTGTACCGTCGGGTTGGGCGGAGTCAGCGCACCGCCGTTACTCCAGAAAGGTTGTTCATGAAGTTGCACCTGATAGAACGGCTTATCTTCAAACTGCGCGCGGCTCAGCGGCAGGTTCGGGTTCCAGTCGTTACGGGTGATGAAGTAGTTCCAGCGACGGGTGGCGTGCTGAGCAGTGTAGTACCAGCGAACCGGAAGGATCTGACCGGATTCTACATCGTGCTTGTCCCAGTGGGTGCCTGGCGCATCCAGAAAACGGGCAGAACCCTGGTTCGCGGTTACGATCTCACCGTCACGCGGCGGGAGGTTGTTACCTGAATCGGTAGGCGCCAGCGGATCCCGCAGGCCGCGTTCAGTTGCAGGAAAGAATTTACCGGCTTCACACTGGTTCAGGTGGCCGGTATTAACCTGGCCTTTTTCCCATGCAAAATAAATGCGTGATTTAGGTGAAAATATATGACCGTGTCGCAGCATCGGCTGCTCTTTTTTAACACTAGTGATATCGCTCATAATTATATATCCTTATTAAATATTGAAGTTTAAATAAATCGTTAATTAATCATACAGACGCTACAGCCCACAGAGAGGTTGCCAGTTCCGGGGGCCAGTAAATATTTGATTCATGACGAATGACGCAAACATAAACCTGGTTACGCCATGACACCTGGTCGTTATCTCCATAACGCACACCTGCCACCCAGCTATTAACAACCGGTACCGGGGGCGGCTCTGGGGTAGGTTCCGGAGCAGGCTCAGGAGTATATTCTGGCGCTGGCACATGGGGGATTTCCGGCTCGTCGCTGCCTGCGGTCAGATAACCGTAGCGGTTAATAAACTCCCAGTTATAAGCTGTGCCATCACTGGCGGTACCGGCATCCCAGTTCACAGACCAAGTCATCAGGCCGCGAATCGGCAGGCCAGCGTTGTCCAGACGCGTAAGTGCGCTTTTCACATCATCGGCATTAATAACGTAGCCAGTTGCAGCTGCATCGTTATTAGAAGGAAGACCGATAATAAATTTGTCGCTCGGGATATAAACAAAGTTACGAGTCCCGGTAACGATACTTTCAGTCAGGTAGTACAGGAAATCGGCTTTACGGTCGTCGTTAGTCTGTGCAAGCCAGCCTGCATTATCGACCCACACACCGTCGCCACCCTGGTTATAGAACTGCGGAGCGATATAATCGTAATAACCTTCAAGGTTAGTAATGTATTTTTCGTACTCGCGTCCTTTTTGCAGGTACGGGAATTCCGGGGCCATGCTGATAATGAAGTCTTTACCCTGCGCTTTATAGTGGTCTTTAACCATACGTAATGCAGCGGGAATAACATCGTGGTTATTACCAGCGGTAATCGCTTCCTGCTCAAGATCGATATCCAGACCGTCGAAGGCGAATTTGTCGGTCAGCGATTTGATACGTTCTGCCAGAGCTAATTCATCACCGGTGTTCAGAACAATATGCGCATCTGCACCGCCGAGAGAAATAAGGACTTTACGACCCTGGCTGTGTAAAACGTCAATCTGACGACGGAATTCAGCATCGGAATATTTGTAAGGTTTGAAGTCAGGAATACGATCATTGCTGCCATCAAGAACTTTCATAAATGCAACAGCAATTACATTGTAGTTGCGTGGAATTTCGGTCAGTGCCATTTCCTGGAAACGACCGCCGCGATAACCCACACCGGTAGACCAGTTATGCCAGAAACCCATTACGATTTTGTTTGACATTGTAACGTCCTTAATAAATGTTTATTTAATTTATTCTGCTTAATTGTCGAGCCGGATTTAATTGCCCGATTCGTTGAGATGGATTATGGATTAGCGGCAGCGACTTGCCAAAGTCAATTACTGCACCGGGCGCATCTAAGAATTAGCATTCACTGCATTACTTATTGTTTTCTTATGTGTTTTTATAGCGCGGAGTGAGCGGGGGAACTTAATTTATCATTAACAAAGATAATAATTTAAAATAAATAAAAGCCAGGGTGTTTAATAATAAAAATGGTCTGAATGATTCAGCTCAAGGGCATAGGCTGGGTTGTGTAATTAAATGAAAAGCGGGAACAGGAAGTCCGTGTGACTTCAGGAACGACTGCCATTCATAGCTGGTGCACTAACTACCCTGATCAGAATGAGCCAGCACCTGTTTTTGAGAATTACGTCGGCACACGGCCATCAGAAACGCATTCAGGACAATATCTTTCGTCATTCGGGGTTGCCAGCCTTTACATTATCCACGGCTCAGAAGTGGCCAGATTATCTGTGAGGATTCAACTTCCGCCACTATTGATAATGCACCAGCGTAATGATTTTATCGCCTTCCTGGCGGTATTGTGCCGTGAAGCTGCGCCCTTTCGGGAACGCTGCGCTCAAATGGCTGCACAGACTGGGGTCAGTTTGGATATAGAGAATTATTGTACGGTAAGCCTGTTTTTTGAACAGGCTTACCTATAGCAGTAGGGTGTACTCCTGCGCTATAAGGCGTTTTCAGGAGTTTGACCTTAATCGGATAACCTAAATGCAAGACCGCAAAAGCGACAACTTAAAAGCGATAGCTGCTGACGCAAAATCAATCCGTTACGAACCTCGATAGGTTAAATAATGCGCTTAACGTACAAAAATTTCCGTTCTCCAGACTGACCCCCTACAGGCCGTGATAGCCGGCTTCTTTCTGGTGCCGGACTGTCAGGATCACTATCCGGTCTGTTTCCCGGTCGTGGCGATAGAGCATCACATAACCACTGTCGCCAAATCCGATCACCAGTTCCTGGTATTCCAGTGGGAGAAGAGAAACCGGGCGGCCCATATCCGGCTGCGTTTTCAGCTGCCGGATAGCCCGGATTATCACTTCACCGGCTTTTCTGGCCGCCAGCCGGTTTTTGGTTTTCAGAAAGTCCTGCAGGCGCTGTAAATCCCGCTGCGCCAGTGCGGAGACAATTACCTGTAGCATGGTGGAGCATCCTGCTCATTCTCGGTTCCCCAGGTATCTATCCACGTTTCCACCTCTTCAGCGCTCAGGTGCAGACCGGTTTCCTGATAGTGCTGCCATGCGGCCTGTCCATCCCTCAGGTACTGGCTGCGCTTTTCTTCCCGGTCGATGTATTCGGTGATCGCTTCCAGCATCAGAGCGTGAGCGGAGCGATGGCGATCATCGGCAAGGGTTTTCAGGCGGTCTTTGAGTTCATCATCAAGCCTGATGGATGTCGCTGCTGACATAAATCACCTTTGTAGTCATGTGTAATACATATGACTACTTTAGTCTGAGTCAGTGACATTTGCCAGAAATACGGCTTACGGTGTCCGTTTGCCGCCAAAACCGGTCTCATGAACCTGGCTGCATAGCCATGCATCCGGGTATTATTTATCAGGTGCGTTTCTGGCAGGTTTTCAGGTGGTTTGTTGCCGGTTTGCTGCTTATCTGTCGGAAACGCGTTTAGGTGGTGCGTACAATAGGGGCGTTAAGGTAAATCGGCAGGTGTAAAAAAAGCCCCGCAGGGCTTTCTGATTTTTTGCTGTGGATGAGGTGTTAGAACCTTGGCAAATTGCCCAGATTGTCGCGTTTGGTCCTGTTAGGGTCTGTGGTGATATAGCCGTCAGACATAACCTCAACCTTAGCGCCAATATCCCATTTTTGAGTGGAGCTATTCCAGTTCACCGTCCTGAAGACGATTTTTCCTGTGCTAATCAGTTCTCCAACAAACTTTCTTGAATTTGTTGAACCCGTGCTTTCAAGAGACGTATCACTGATTTTTTTATGGGTCTTTACCCATTCGATATGCTGCCCAGAACTGTCCATACGGATCGCTGATATATAGAAATCTGCCATTTTCTTAATCCTTAATACTAAATCAGGTTGATGGGGCGTTCTGAGCCATTACCAGTAATTGCCAGGTATTGGTGTTCCCTTTTTCCTTGCAGTTAGAGCATGGGGGGAGCTTTTCACATTCACGATTAATGACATCTTCATAGAGGCATTTTGTACACTCATAAATTCCTGGGTGTACTGGTTTCTCACCGATGTTCCAGACTTTCTCGAACCTAGCTGGATACTCGGATTTTTTGACTGCACTGCTTTTGATATAGCGCGCCATTTGTTTTCCTTTTCATCAATATGCGGGCATCTTTACCCATACATAATGGGTGGTTTGTGTGGCGATTTTTCAACCTCTAAAGTACACTGAAGGTGCCCGAAAGGTCATTACCGTCAACGCCTACGAAAGAAGTTCTGAAGCCCGGAAAGCCTGTATCAGGCATCATGGTACCGTCTGTAAGGGCTGCGGATTCGATTTCGAGAAAACCTACGGGGACCTGGGCAAGGACTTCATTCACGTCCGCCACATCACCCCCCTGAAAACTATTGCCGAGAACTATAAAATAGATCCGGTCACAGATCTGGTTCCTCTGTGTCCTAACTGTCACGCAATGGTGCACAGGTCGAATGAATCCAGACCATTGTCGCTTGAGGCGTTGCACAGCATAATCGACGAAGCCAAAAAACGGGCCGGTGCTACCGGCTAGTTATCGTTTAACGTTTGTCAGGGATGCTTAAGAATTGAGAAACAGGGATAAGACCGGTCATCTGGTATGGTGCGCACTTGTCGCACTGCAGCTGGCCCGACAGGACGGGCTGATAAGCTCTGAATCGCAGGAAAACCTCTTCATCACCCGCTGGTTTGCTCTTGCCAAAAAGCAGCGTCGCTTCTCGCGTGGCGTGGCCACGGATATCGACTGGATATTGAACGAGGGGCGGTCACTGGGTATACGCGCCCGTCTGAAGCATAAGCTGGACTACATCTGGCGCAGCTGCACCGGTGAACTGCTGGAGCAGAATGACATGTTCCGCCTGACTTATGCCATGGAGCTGGTGATGGAGCATGACTGGGTTTATCACGTGCTTGGCGACAGTGACTGGAGCGGCCGACACCGTATACAGCAATCTCCATCCGTAAACAGCATCTGTATCCTTAAAAGCGCGCTGGATATCGCCTTTAATGAAGACGGGAAACAGCTTTTATCGGTGCCGGCCAGAATTAGCGGGCAGGTTGAGGCGCTCAATGAATTGCTCAAAAGCTGTGGCTGGATAGCTACTCCTGAAGGAGATGCCTCCCTGTTCCACCAGTATTCGCTGATGGCGGGACAGGGAGGCTCAGAAAAGGGTTAGTGGCGCTCATTCAGTCCGTCCGGTCAGTTTCTTGACGGTATTACGGTCGGTTCCGTTCTGCTGCAGGGTCACAAAGGTCATGCTGCCGGTGCCCAGAAATCGCATCATCCGGAATAAGCGTAGTCCCAATTAGGGGGAAAGCATTGCTGTGAATTTCTCTAAAAAAACTCCTTAAGAAATCCTTAAGAAATTTAAGGTAATATCGGCTTCGCTTTTTTATGGATAAGAGCATAAATCAGGAGAACTTATGAAACATACTCAAGTACTGCTGGCTGGTTTGCTGGTAATTGCACCGACCTGTTCAGCACTGGCTGCTTCTCAAGCTGCAACTGGTTGTGAAGCCAAGCGACTGAATATCGAGCATCTGGTTTAAACCCTTATGAGACGGCGTTATTGTCTCATCAGCCCGTCTGTTTTGGGTAGACTCTAACTGGACGGCCAACAAGGGTGTAAGGGCAAATTTCATTTTCACTTAGCGTGAGCCGACAAAATTTGATTGCGAGCCAGCGGCGATAAATGCGAGTCCATTTGCAGTTATTGTGAGTCCGCGCCCGATTTCAGTTGCATCTAATGCGAGCCAAAATTTGCGCTGATTGCGAGTCCGACTGTTTTCGATTGCGAGCCGCTACACTTATCTGCCCTACTGACTACCACCGATGTTGACTGGATACTCAGCCAGGGCCGGACCCTCGGCGTTCGTGCGCGACCGAGCCATAAGCTGGATTATCTCTGGCGGAGCCGTACTGGTGAAGTGGCTTAAACTCAGCGGAACGAAAACTCATGTTAAGCAATGTTTTATTCCTCTGACGCCTCTTTTAATGGCCGCAAATGTCCTTTTGTCACGTGAACTGCCAGAGCAGAACGACCTTTTTCGCCTGACCTGTGCGCTGGAGCTGGCAAACAGTACGAGTGGGTATATCACGTCCTCAGCGGCAGTGAGTTGAGCGGCCGGCGTCAGATTCAGCCTTCAGTGGCGGTGAACAGTATTTGCGATTCCGTATGTAAGCCCGAAGCGTGATGTGTCCGCCGGGATATTCGTTTAGGGAATTCGGTTCTATTCACAGGGACTGAAATAGGAGTTTTTATAATGTCCGTTAACTATTTTTTTAAATAAACCTATTTACGATGCCCGGCGAGTTTTTTTCACCGTGCTTATGAGATGATTGGTTGCCCCCCCAAAAAAACATATTGAATCTTATCTAAAAGGAAAATTTATGTCTTTCATTGAAATGCAAGATCTTTTTTAGAGTTTGGTGATATCGAAGCTGCAGCTGCGACTATGTATAAACGCACAATGCGATTTGTTCTGAATTAGTTGAATTGGTATATAATACCTGCTTTTGAGGTTTTCTCATGGTCAGCGTACCGTTCATTGTCCCCGCTGTCAGTCTGCTCAGGTTTATCGTCATGGACAAAACCCTAAAGAGCGTGACCGGTTCCGCTGCCGTGACTGCCGTGACTGCCGTGACTGCCGTGACTGCCGTGACTGCCGTAGTGTATTTCTGCTCACCTATACCTATGAAGCCAGCCCGGCGTCAAAGAACAAATTACCGAAATGGCGTTCAATGGAGCCGATGTTCGGGACACTGCAAGGACGCTCAAAATCGGCATTAACACCGTCATTCGCACTTTAAAAAACTCGCGCCGAAGCGAATAACATCCTCACCGGTAGCTCATGCCGATGTGGCGCTTATCTGCGAACTTGATGAGCAATGGAGCTTTATCGGCAGTAAAGCGCGTCAGCACTGGCTCTGGTATGCATACAACACCAAAACAGGCGGCGTTCTGGCTTATACGTTCGGGCTGCGTACGGATGACACCAGCCGTGAACTTCTGGCTCTGCTCACACTATTTAATATCGGCATGATAACCAGCGATGACTGGGGCAGTCATGCCAGAGAAGTGCCGAAAGATGAGCATCTGACGGGCAAAATATTCACTCAGTGTATTGAACGTAACAACCTGACGCTGAGAACCCGCATCAAACGTCTGGCCCGGAAAACCATTTGCTTCTCGCGCTCGGTTGAGCTGCATGAAAAAGTCATCGGGGCTTTCATTGAAAAATACATGTTCTACTAATTGGAGGCATCACCAAAATGCAGAAAGCAATTATCAATCATGTGATCTACCCAATGTTTACCATACCTGAACAACTTTACATAAATTTAATATACGTCAGGGTTTTACAGGAATAACTATTAATTGCACTTGTCTAGAACCTAAACAAAACACAAACAAGTAGTGTTAATTTATTGGGTTTATTTTGCTGCTCTTATGTTTCATTCGTTTTTTCACCCTCTTTATTTATGGGCGTTATTTTTTATCGATTCTTACCTAACATACTGGAAGTATATCAGTTTTTAACTGATAATTAACCACCCCGATGATCGAGAGTACCGATCAGACTACCTCTTTGCGATAGGCGATACCGATTAAATGGTGCAATTTGATCGGTATTGATGATCTTTTTCATTTGTGGATAATAACCCCCTGTGAACTTCACTATCTGAACCTCGCTAATTTTAACTTAGCGAGGTTCACAGGCCGGGTTGAAGGTCATGAATTAACATTGCAATAAATTATTAATGGTGCGTCACGTAATCATCTAACCTTAATGGGGCAATTATGAAAAAAAGTATTCTAGCAACGTTTTCCTTGGCACTGATGGCGGGTTCTGCACCCTCTCAGGCTGCCGAGTCCGCCACAATAAATATAAAAGGTTCAGTTATTCCTACATCATGTTCTGTTAATGTGACTGGTTCTGCAGATTATGGCGAACTGCATTCAACTGAAGTGGGAAAAGCCGATGAAAAAGGATATGCGCTGCCTGCAAAACAAATTCCAGTGAATGTTAGCTGTGGTGCTCCTATGCTTGTAGCGTTATCATTCCAGGCTGATGAGGTTGCATCAACCGCCTCTACTATAAACCTTCCTGTAATAGGGAGCATCAACGATGCAAGTAGAAACAAAGTGGGAGTTTTGGGCGTTAATAACGGCAAACCAATTGGTTTCTATGCTCTACGGTTGAGTGATACTGGTACTACTAATATGCCGCGAGGCACTGTTATCTACTCACTGGATTCCGGTGCTACATGGGATAGTGGTTTTACAGATCAAACTTTGATCGCTTTAGATTCTACCATGTGGGTAGGTAATCCAAACACTCCAGTACCTGACTATACTACGATGTTAGAATTAAGCGCAGCCATTGATCCAAAAGTCTCGGTGTCAGCAACGGACACTATTGAGTTCAACACGAACACCACAGTATCACTTCATTATATCTGATTAACAATCAGTCAACCTCTCTCTTACAACATAAACAATGTCAGAGAGAGGTTTTAATGATTTCTTCAATTCAATAATAAATAACCATTATTATTCACCCTGAATGACGGGTTATTTTTTATGATAGGGTGCTTATTATGAAAATTATCTCCTCACTTGGGTATAACCTCGTTAATAAAAAAATGAAAGTCACTGCGGATAACAATACATATGCTTTCGTCAATTTTTTATTCTGTAATCTCATGCTTATCATGGTGCTCTTCCCTGCGCTGTGCCGGGCGTCTGGCGTACAACCTGAGACCTCGGTCGTGATTATTAATGAAGCCCAAAAGGGAGGCAGCATCAACGTCACCAATACTGAAAAAGTGCCCGTGCTGCTCTATTCAAAAGTAGTTAACCTGCCGGATGACCCGACCCCGCGTTTGAGCGTTACTCAGCCGGTGGCGCGTCTGGAGCCAGGTCAGAGCCAGCGAGTGCGTTTTGTGCTCAATAGCGATGGGCCACTGCAGCGTGAACATATCAAACGCGTCTATTTTGAAGGAGTGGCGGCGCAGAACGACAAGGGGAGCCAGGTAAATGTCACTGTGCGTCAGGACCTCCCGGTGATTATCATTCCCGCGGCGTTGACCAGAGAACGTGATATGTGGAAAGACCTGGGCTGGTCTCTGAGCGGAGAGACCCTGAAAGTAACCAACACGGGCAGACAGGTCGTGCGTCTGGTGCCGCAGCTAAATGTGCTGCCTGCAGGGATAGTACTCTCCCTGAGCAAAAACTATATTCTTCCGGGAGAAACCCTGTCCGTCTCTGCCCCTGCCGGTGCTCACCTCAGCGGTCAGCAGCAAGTGCAATTTTCGCCTGTCACCCGTTATGGATTTTCCGTAGGGCTGCAGAAAGTCAGCCTTTCCAAAAAATAACGGTGCCGTGATGAAAATCCTCTTCGCTGTGTTGGGTATCACCTTGGCGTGCTGTGGTTTTTCCTGCTCTCTCACACAGGCACAGGAAATGGCCACTGACACCGCCCACTTCAGCTCAGCGCGGCTAAAAGCACTTGGTATTGACCCTACCGTCGCCACTTATTTTGCTCAAGGGGGGCGTTTTACTCCCGGTATCACGGAGGTGAGTCTGCTTGTGAATGGACGCCCCCTGGGTATACAGAAGCTAAGGTTTGGCTCCGATGGCGAATTATGCGCCGATGAGGATTTTTTCAGTTCGGCGGGAATTCGGCAGCCCTCTGGGCGGCGGGAGAAAGGCTCTGACGTGTCAGTCTGTCCTGCACTGACGCAGGCCTTGCCCTCGGCTACGTTGTCCCTGCTGCCTGCGAAGCAGGAGGTCGGGGTTGTTGTTCCCCCTGAAGTCGTGGTGAAAGACAATGACCTGACCCATTTTCAGCGGGGAGGAACCGCTGCACTCCTTAACTATTCTGCATACCGTTCGCATTTTGAATCATACGGTAACCGTTCTGCTTTCAGTTATCTGAACCTTGAAAGCGGTTTTAATGCCGGCGACTGGATGGTGCGGGGTTCACATAGCCTGAACCAGGGGAGCGTCGGTGGAACAGACTTCAGCACTGCCTATATTTATGCTCAGAAAACACTGGTCGAAAGAAAGCAACTGCTTCAGGCAGGGCAAATAAATTTCTCCAACTCACTGCTATCTGGAGCGGCGATTGATGGCATACAGCTTGTCCCCCAGACTGCGCTGAGCAACCGCGGCAGCGGTGCAGTGGTCAGCGGTATCGCCCGAGCTGACCAGTCCCGCGTGGAGGTCAGGCAGAACGGTATTCAGATTTACTCCACGCTGGTCCCCGCCGGCCCTTTCACGCTGACGGATATTCCGCTGCTGAATAATAGCAATGACCTGCAACTGACGGTGATAAGCCCGGACGGGCAGCAGGACGCGTTTACGGTAGCGGCTGCGTCATTCAGTCGTCTGGTGCCACAGGCGCCGGAAACCGCATCACTTGCGCTGGGGCGGCTTCGGACGGGCAGCACTGGTGTGGGCTATAACCATCCGTGGGTTGCAAGCCTGTCAGATGGCTGGGGGGTGACGAACAACGTCCTGCTGGAAGGGGGGATGATTGCCGCGTCCGGTTATCTGAATGGCGGAACAGGTATTACCGTTAGTCCGCGGCCGGAACTAGCCCTGGGTGTGTCCGGGGCGCTGAGTCAGGATCGCAACCATGACCGTAAAGGCGCAAAAAGTCTCGTCTCAGTCAACTGGAGTGCACTGCGGAATCTCAGTTTAGGCGGGAATATCACTCTTTATTCTCCCAGCTACCGGGAACTGAACGATTCCGTTTCCGCCTCGGACAACTCCTACAACCGCACCAGCGCTGGCCTGCGGATGGGATGGAATAATGCACTGACCGGCAGCTTTTCACTTTCTGCCAGCCAGATCCGGCAGGGTGATAATGCGTCTGAGACCCGACGCCTTATGGCGACATGGAGCCGAACATCGGGTTCAGTCACCACGTCGGTTAACTGGCAACGTCAGAGTCGCAGCGTGCGTGACTGCGGAATGGATCACCGATGCAGCAAAAGCACTGACCGTGACCGTGACAGTCTCTACCTCACCGTCAGTTTTCCGCTGGGCGGCAATCAGGTTCGCAGTTATTACCGCGACACGGCCGACTCGTTAGCAACGGGCCTACAAACCAGCGGCAACATGACAGAGAACAGTACTTGGTCATTGTCTGCTGAGCGCAGTCTGAAACAGGAAACCTACAACAGCCTGTCTGGCAACCTGAACGGCAACATGCATTACACCACGGCGGGTTTGTATGGATATGTGGCTGGAAATGAGACACGGAACTATTCAGGGACAATGTCCGGGGGCATTGTGGCGCATAAGGAAGGGATAATATTTTCACCGTATAAAGTGGGTGACACTTTTGGTGTGCTGGAGGTTGAGCCGGCCACCAGTGGAGTAGAGGTCTTAACTCCTCAGGGAAAAATCTGGACAGACTGGCGGGGTAAAGCCGTAGTTCCAAGGCTGCCAGCTTATGGCACGGGCAGGATTGAGCTGAATACTGAACGGTTGCCGGAGAACATGGATGTCAGCAATGGCTTGCGACAGGTGGTGGCGGGGCACGGAGCCGTGACAGATACACACTTTACCCTGCAGCAGACCCGTAACGGACTGATGATGGTAAAACTGGCGGACGGGACGTTGCTACCGAAAGGAAGTGCCATTACTACTGAAGATGGAAATTATGTCACCACAGTTGTTGATGCGGGGACGGTATTCATCACCAACCTGAATGAAAGGCGTCCGCTGATGGCTCACTGGCAGGGGAAGAGCTGCCAGCTGGAGTATAGCGTGTCGGAGAAGGCAGCGAAGGGCGTTTCATATGAAAATGTCAGCGCGAAATGCAGTTAAGAGAGAAAAGAACATGAAGCGAAGCATAATCGAAATAATGTTCAGGATGTGCCTTTCTGCGGTATCCCTGCCGGGCGTTGCACATGCCATGGCACAGGATTGTCAGGTGGTGACGTCGCGTCCGGAAATACAGCTGGGAAATAAGCTCTATGCAGCAAACAGTGATTCACTGTTCACGCAGCAGATACTGACCCTCACTGCAATCTGCAGCAGGGCCGGGCCGGTGAGTGTAAGGGTTGGGGGCACTCCGGATGATAGCGGTAAACACTTTCGCTTTGGTGCTCGCGGGCGCATGGAGTTGACGCTGTTGTCGGCACAGTACAGCAACACTGAAGCGATACTGACGCTGATCTCTCCGGATCGGGGCGTACGGCGATTCATCCAGGGGCAGGCAGAACCGTTATCCCCGGGAAGTCAGATTACCCTGCGGAGGGAGACGGACGTTGGGCCTGAGCCGCATCCGTTGATACTGCAGATACGGCTGGATTTTCCTGCGTCAGGTGATGAGGGGCAGGTACGTGAAAGGACCGAAATGGACGGGCAGTTACAGTTTGAAGCAACTCAAATGGAATAAAAGGTTCAGCGATCCGAAATGGGTGGCTAATCTTGATGTCGGGTACCCCGCCAGTTAGTTAAAGATGATTGCTGTGCTTTGTAAAAGCCACCGGTTCACTGTTAATTCCGGGGATTTTAAAATCAACACCCGCAAGGTTAACGTTGTTGATCAAATACGGCTTCTGGGACCCTGGCAGTATTTCAATATGAGGGGCGCTATCCCTAAAAGCCGGCATAAGCAGTTTGATGCCTAGGCTGTGTTCCTTAATTACCTGAGCTATAGTAACTGCCTGTTTCCACGACACATTGAACTATGGCTCGTTACGATCTTCCCGATGAAGCTTGGGCTCTCATCCAGCCCTTATTACCTGCTGAACCAGCAACACCACGGGCCGGACGCCCATGGGCAGAACACCGTATGATCATCAACGCTATGTTCTGGGTGCTGTGTTCAGGTGCTCCATGGAGCGATTTTCCTGAGCGATATGGTCCATGGAAGACCGTTTACAACCGTTTTAACCGGTGTTCAAAGTCAGGGGTGATTAACATTATTTTCAACAGGTTACTTACGTTACTTGATGCAAACAGCCTTATAGACTGGTCAGCGACAGTGTTGGACGGCAGTAATATCCGTGCACTCAGATGTGCAGCCGGGGCTCAAAAAAACATCCCGATATCATCAGAGATAATTGGCTGGGTCGCTCTCGCGGCGGTTTTGGCACCAAAATCCATCTGGCGACAGACGGAAGTAAGCGTCCAGCGAGAACCGTATTGACGGGGACGGGTTATTCAGTTGGCAGTGCTACGCGCCAGGAGAGCAGTTCACTCACCCGACTGACCGGCCAGTCAGCTATCACTTCAAGGACATGGCGAAGGTAGCGTTCTGGATCCACGCCGTTCAGTTTGCATGTCCCGATCAGACTGTACAGCGCCACTCCACGCTCACCTCCGTGGTCTGAGCCGAAGAACAACCAGTTTTTACGACCCAGGCTGACCATCCGTAGGGCATTTTCAGCGATGTAGTTATCTGCTTCGGCCCAGCCGTCCTCCGCATAGTACGCCAGTGCCGGCCACTGGTTCAGGGCGTAAGTGAAGGCCTGAACCAGCTCCGAGTGTCGCGACAGCGTTTTCATCTTTTCACGCAGCCAGCTCTCCAGGGATTTCAGCAGCGGTTTCGTTTTCCACTCACGTTCATGGTTAGGAGATTGGATCGTATCTTTTGAGAGCAATTGACCATAAACGGTAGCGCGCTGAATCCCCTGGTGGTACAGCATTGCTATGGTTTATGTGTAAAAAAACACGCTTTGATATATTTTTAATCTAAAACCCGTTTATCAGACACACTTATCCCGTAGTCTGTGCCAGAAGCCATCGTTTCCGGTCGATATTATGCAGCCTTTCTGCTACTAACTCTGCGGCGTGCCTGCCGGCCTGTGCGCTGCTGAAGCGAAGCCGGTTGCCGCACAGAAGTCATTTGTACGGATCCGTGCGCAGGAACGCCTTCATCAGGGTGGCGAAGCCGGGCTGCTCCGTTTTTTTCCGCGCCTCCATCTCCAGGGCTTCATACACTTTTGGCAGTAACTCTCCCCGTTTACGGTTTAACAAAAAACCGTAGTAATGCACCATCTTAAAATGCTTCTCCGGGATATGACTGATATAGCGCCCGATCATCTCCTCCTGCGTCAGCGTATGCTGGCGGTACTGCTGTGTGCGGTGGTCGTAAGCTGAATTTTTCGAGACGCGGGATATACATTCGGGGTATTACAGTCCGGGGATCTTGCCGGTGAAACTAAAATCGACATACTGCCCGCAGTCGCAGTCGCAGTCGCAGTCGAGTTCGTCGGGTCTGTCAGCCCAGTTATCGGTGGGTTTGTCCCATGGGGCGAAGGACACCGCCATTATTCCCCGTTCTGTACAGGTCATGAATACCATCAGAACGGCGAAGCCATGGCGTTAGCCCCTATGGGCGCTATGTTCGCGGGATATCAGTGATGTAGCCCCCTGAAACACCAGACAGTAGCTGTATCTCCAGATAAGAGATAGGCTTAAATATATGTCTAACACTGGTGCTAATTTTGAGATGACCGGGATCCTGTTAGGCAAGAAGCCCGTAAGCGTAAGACTCCTCAGGAGAAAATCGCAATTATCCAGCAGACAATGGAGCCGGGCATGAACGTCTCCCACGTTGCACGCCTGCACGGTATCCAGCCCAGCCTGCTGTTTAAGTGGAAGAAACAATATCTGATGCAGGGTGCGATCAAGCTGTTTAGGTGTTACCCCCGTATCTTCCAGCATCATAATTTTATCTGAATAGCTGCCCTCATAGACTGTGGAAAACAGAGACTGAACCAGGGTCAGGTTCCCGCCATCCAGTTTACCACTCACTGTTTTTGCTGCCTGACGGTTCATCGGCTCGATGCCGGTGTAATTAACCCCGTGAGACAGGGCCTCAAAGACTTCATTCAGACTGTTGTTCATACTGAGTTTTTTACTGTTATCAATCTCATGCATTTCTTTATTATAAGACGCCACCACGCCATGCACGCCTGGCCAGTTCAGCTCATGACTGACAAAGCTGTGAATGGCCGTTACGTCACTGAAGCCGATGAGGATTTTCGGCGTTGAGGCTGAAATACGCTGCCGGCTTGCACACAGGGCAGGGTAAAGGTTGAGCCCCCCGAGCCGCCCCTGACAAACCAGAGGTAGTGCACGTTGCGATCACTGAGAGCATTAATGAGGGTCCGGGCCCGCTTTTCATCCGTATTGACGTAAGCCAGCCTGGTAGGTTTCTGGTCGAGATATCGTTTGTCAACCGCGTAGCACTTGCGGGAAAACGCCGTCTCAATCTCCGGGATGACGTGCTCATCATATTGCGATGAGCTTGCAATCAGGAATACCGTCCCTTTTTGACCGGAACAGACTTTTCTTTCAGGCACCTCAGCCGGGGGAGCTGTTTTCTTCACAATGGTCGGTGGTAAGGTGGTCGCACACCCGGACAGGAAAAGCACAAGAACGAGGAGCGCGGTTTCTTTAAATGCCGTGCTTTTTATCTGAATCATATTCATCTTCCTTAACAATATGTTCGCCGCTGTTTTTGTTACGCTGGCATCTGCTGCGCGGCGGATGGTCACTACTTTTTTAGATTTGAAAAAGACTCTCCGACGGACCGCAGGTCGTTTATTTACACGGCTGTAAAGCGGCTGTGATGGCTGGTTTACTGAAAAAATAACTGACGTTTACCCGCTTCCGGCACAGCCCCGGTACTCAGGATGTCTGTGCCGGAAACCGGATATGGGGTCTAGCCGTCAACCAGGCTGTATCCCGTGAATTCAAATGTCTCGCCATACCGGACGGATATAATGACGGCCCCGTTACCGACCGTTGTGGTATCGACATATTCATTGCTAATCAGTGTGTTCGCATTCCATCCGGTAGTGGCATTTCCTCTCGCGTTTTTTACCTTCAGCTTCAGTCCGGTACCCGGGGTTCCCGCGTCAGTGTGAATGATAAGCTCCCCTCCGGCCACATCGCTGACAACAAGCCTGAGCACACTGCCATCAAAGCCGGCGGATGCAAAAGGGAACGCCGTGCTGGCCTCCAGGCTGTAGTCACTGAGGTTTTTGCCTGGCGCAAAATCATAATCAACGGGTGTAAACATCATTTTGACTCCCTTGTTTGTGGAAAATACTTATCAACGAGGGCATAAAGAACGGCCGCCGTATCTGCATCAATGACGCCGTCATAGTTTTCCTGACGAAAATGGAGCTGGAAGGCCCGATGCGGTTGTTGCACCGGACACGTCATAGCCGTATGTCTTCAGCCTGGCAATGATATCCTCATCAGACGGGATCCCACCTGCGGTAAACTGCGCCAGATAAGCTGACCGGGTGTGATCGTCATACCACGCCCCGACTCCGGCCTCATACAGGGATTTCCACGGGAACGCGGCCCGGGGTCGCTTTTCCTGCCTGGCGCAATATCGGAATGCCCCACGACATTCACAGGGCTGATGTCCGGGTACCGCTGGAGTATATTGACTGCCAGCGCTTTGATTCCGTCAATCTGAACCGGTTTATAGGGAGGGAAGACAAACACGCCGTCATTATCACTGGCCAGATTAACCACCTCAATTCCGATGGCTGTATCGTTAAGATTGCTTCGTCCGGCCCAGGCGCGTTCGTTTTCATCAACCAGATTAAAGACACGCATGGCGTTAAAACCGGCTGCAATGTATGTTTTGTCGTCCGGGTCCGGAACCAGGTAATGTGCGCTCACGGTGCCGTCACCGGCAAGTGCCCGCACAGATGCGGCGAAATCAACGGCGGTATAGTGCATGACAAGAAAACGCACGCGCCGGTTAAAACCCTTCACAGAGCGGTAGCTGTTATAATCGATGGGGTACATTTATATCTCCTCTTCTTTTTTTGCCAGACATCCGGCTGCCGCCCAGCGCGCTTTCAGATACTCAAAAACCTGCTGCGTCTGCGGCTCTCTCAGGAACATATGGCGGAACAGCATGCAGCCGCCCACTTCATTCAGGGAATCATTCAGGTCAAGCTGTCGGGTGATTTCAGGCACGCCGCCTTCAGCCGTCCAGTCAGGTTCAGCGGCTGACGGGGTACCGACCTTGTAAAGCGCCATGCCGATATACAACGCAGTACCGGTGCCCCTGACGGTATCGGCCCACCACCGGGTTATCACATCATACCGGGCGACTTTTCGGGCAAAGAGCCAGTAAACCTGGGGTGCGATATAATCAATGATGCCTTCAAGCACCCACTTCCGCGCGTCCGCATACGCCGAATCATAGTTTGGCGCCCCGGCCTGCGTGTCTGACCCCAGCGGGTCATCCGCCTTGTTGCGCCACACTCCGGCCGGGCTGACGCCGAAACTGATATCGGGTTTAATGACCTTAATTCGCCGGTGACAGGCATCAACCAGGGAATACGTATTGTGTCTTCGCCAGTCGCCTTTGGTGGTAAAACCCTGGCCGTACGTCTGCCACGTTGCGTTGTCGTCCAGCGGGGAGTCCGCGGATTCGTAATAGAAGTAATCATCGAACTGAATACCGTCGACGTCGTACCGGGTGACGATTTCCTCAACGATACCGGTGACCCACGCCTGAACTTCCGGAATGCCGGGGTCAAGAACGAAACGCTTATACGCGACGACGGTCCACTCAGGATGAGTTCTGTAAACGCTGGGCGCGGAATCGGGAGATGAGTGATTCAGTTCATCGACGGTGGCATCGCGGGTGTTCATTGAGATGCGGTACGGATTGACCCATGCGTGAAGCTCAATGTTTCTGGCGTGAGCCTGTTCAACCGCCCAGGCAAGGGGGTCGAAGCCGGGATTTTTGCCCAGCGTCCCGGTCAGGTATTTTGACCAGGGAAGTAAGTCTGATGCATAGAGCGCATCGGCACAGGGAACCACCTGAAATATCACGGCGTTCATGCTCATAGACACGATATCGTCAAGAATGGATTGCGAGTCCGTCTGGCTGATTGCGAGTCGGTGAAATTTCGATTGCGAGCCGCTACAACTAACGGTCGGGTTCAACAGAGCCCACCGTTATGATAAACGTCAAATGTCGCATTTTGTAGCTTCGCTTCCACTAGGCCAGAAAGAAGCACTTTTTACCGTCTCCCCCCCCCGCTGCCGAGCAGTTTCCCCGGGATTGAAGTCTGCCTGTACAGCCAGAGGATGCTGCGGAGTGGCAAAGAAAAGCTCTGGTTTCTGAAAACTCTTAAGGATATTTGCCTGGACGAAGAAATTGAAGGTTAAACGCGTGGCTGGTGTTTGCGTGCAGATGCATCATAAATTAAACGTTCATGGTTAGGAAAATAAATCATCGTTTTGAAAATTTCCTGACCATGAAAGCAGTCGTATTGTGGAACTCCCTATATATGCAGGAAGCGCTTTCACACCTTCGCTCAACAGGTGAAACGCCAGAGGATGAGCATATTGCCCGCCAGTCACCACTGATGCACGGTCATATCAATATGCTGGGTCATTATACATTTACCCTGCCGGAGAATATTCTGAAAGGAGAATTAAGGCCACTAAATCTCAATTTAAACAATGAATTATCTTCTTATCGTGGTTTTTAATACGATTGACCACCCAAACCCCGTAAATTAAAATGGTCTGAATTTTTAGCTTCTGGCTGCCCAAAAGACAGCCAGCGCAACCTTTTCTTGCCAGTTGTTGGTAACGTGAAAGAACTCTTCTAATTGGCTGGTACAAGTTTGGCTATCATATAGACGTAATTATTGTTGTGGGCACCAATAATTTTATAGGATTTACCTGCATCTTCAGCCATGCGGGCAATTTTCCCCTCGGCATCGGCAATGGTTGGCGCAACCGCAGAAATGGTTTTGGCCTGCGCACTTAATGAAGTAAATGAAGATAACAAAAATAACATCATTATTTTTTCCAAAATTAATTCCCTCCGATACTGATTATTTAGGCTTCCGGCATTGCTGATGAATGATGGGATGAAATTTTCCACTCATTCCCGTTCCATGCGTAAGTAAACGTGTATCTGGCTGTTATGCTTGTGTTGTCTGCAAAGGTAAATGTATAAACCCCGGAGTCGATTGCTTTATTACAGCCAGTCCTGATAGTTCTGCTTTCAATTTTCCCGACAGGTTTCTTTTCAAGGAAGTGCTCGAAATAATCAACCCGTTCGGCATCTGTTAAGCGAACTTTATTTGAAACGGTTGGTAGCAGAACGGCATCGCTTAGATAATTATCTGCAACTTTCCTGGCGTTTCCCGTTTTTAATGATTCGTTCCACTGATCAAAAAGACTTTCGACCTCAGTGCTACCAATCTTCTCACAACCGAGGTAATTACTGGCCCACGACGTGGCAGTAATTACCATCAGGCCAGCACCAAGAATAAATTTTCTTATAGCCATTAAACCTCCTTGGTTTCAATATTTAACTTATCGAGATGACACTTTATACATCAATTAAAAACCGAAAAACAACACTCACACAATTTAATTACAAAAAAATACAAAACCCCAATATAAGTATAATTACACAACCGATTTTTTTTAAACAATTAGTTTATTCATGGTCAGGAAATTTTTAAAACGATGATTCAGTTTCCTAACCATGAACCGTTTCGCAAGCGTCAAGCCATTGTCGCCTGTTGCTTACCAGCACTGGCTCGATGGCTACATACGGCACTGGGTTACGCTTACAGAATGGCAGAGGCTTGCGACACGGTTCTAACCTCATCAGGTCACTGCCTGGCGAGCCGGAAGAGCGGGCTGAATTTATTTTATCCTGACTGTAGTTTCGCGCTACCGAAACCTTTCAGCCAGCGACCGGTCACCGAATCTTTCCCGTGCGCTAAAGTTGCTCAGATACAGATGATTCCTGCGTCGGCCCTGTCAGCAAAAATACCCCTGCTCCCGGTTTGTAAAACGTTAGTGAACAACGCTTTTAGAAAAAATATTGATAACCACTACACCACAAAGAATCAGGAACATGCCCAGAATCGCCGGCCCATCAATTTTCTGGCCAGTAAATATCCAGCCAGCCAGACCAATCAATACAATTCCTGTCCCCGACCAGACTGCATAAATAATACCAGTCGGTACAGTTTTCATTGGAATAGTCAGACAATAAAATGCAATCGCATACCCACCTACCGCTACAAGGCTTGGAATCAAACGCGTAAAGCTGTCCGACAATTTAAGTGCTGTTGTTGCTATAACTTCCATCAAAATTGATATGCTCAAAAAAAGTAAAGCATGTGTGTTCATTCAGATAGCTCTCGCGTCAGTAATTTCTTAAATTTAACATGTCCACAACAGGAAGGGCGGCGATGTTAATCTACAGTATCCTGCCACTACATTAAAATTAGGGTATGATCTTGACCCGCCATCTCCGGACTTCTTTTGTATCTTAAGTTAATGATACCCGCTGACGCCAGCATTCCCTTGGGGAGTGGTACCCTAGCGCGTTGTGCGGGTGGTTTTCATTTCCGGCCGCAACGGCGGTGAGGCTGACTTCCTGATATTGCTTCTTCCACTTAAACAGCAGGCTGGGTTGGGTACCATGCTGGCGGGCGACATGGGAGACATTCATGTCCGGCTCCATCGTCTGCTGGATAATGGCGATCTTCTCCTGAGGAGTTTTACGTTTACGGACTTCTTGCCCTAACAGGATCCCGGTCATCTCAAAGTTGGCGTTAGTGTTAGACATATATTCAAGCCTATCTCTTATCTGGAGATACAGCTACTGTCTGGTGTTTCAGGGGGCTACATCACAAAGTTCCACGTGCGCCAGACCATTTCACCGTTCTGACGGACAACCAGGCGAAAATGTGTACCCTGATAGTCCTCAATTGCCACGTTGGTGTACTGCGCCGCAACGACCTCAGCCTGTTCGCGGGTAAAGGTGTCGTCGGGTAAAACCGCCAGCGCCTCGCTCATGTAGCTCTTCCTTCTGAACCTGTTTTGCTTTTAAAAAACCATCACCCGTTGAGTTGCCGGGGCCGCGGTTTTGACGTTTTGCGGGGACCTGCTGAACGCCCCCGCTGGTTGTTACCTTCACCCGCTTGAGAGCCGTTCGCCGCAGGGGCGTAAACCAGCGCGGGCGATGGCGGATGTCCAGGGCGCGGTTTACCGCGTGCCATTTACCCTGGACAGCTGACAGCGGCTGTGCTTGTCTCAGCCCCGGCGAAAGGACTCAAAAGGGTGAAAAAACCAGGCAAGGAATGAGCAGGAACCCGCCGCAACGACGGAACGCGCGGGCGCGAAACGGCGTTGCCCCGAAGAGGCCCGGCAGCATTACCGCCGGGCTGGTGAAAGCGGCGCATTTTCATCGTTGCTGTCCACAATTTCGGTGGGCAATCCTGTGTATAAAATGAGGGTATTCCGCGAGGTCGCTACCAGCACGGATGACAGCACGCCTGACAAAGCGGTTATCTTTTAACCACACTACGCAGACTTCACTTTTCCTGGTGTGGTATGTTGATGCTGAATGTACACAACCGGAGCGGAGAAAGATGGACAGAGAAATGCTGGCAGAGTGGCTGCGGGATATTGCCCAACATATAGAAGAGGAAAGTCCACTGATTCGTGATGTCAGTGTGGATGATGCCCTTTCTGATGAGGGGCTGGCCAGAAAGATCATCACCATCACGTTCAATGCGCCTGGTCGCGTCCCACAGCCTGAAGAGGACGCCAGCAGTATCCCTCGACACTGACAGTCCGATGTACATTACTGCTTAAATGGCGGTTATTCATTTTCTTTAAGCCAACCATCTACAAGTTGGTTGATGACATCCGTTATTGAAGTTCCATTTCGCACGCAGGCGGCTTTAAATCTGGTGTGTTTATCCTCATCAAAATTGACGTTAACACGCTTAACTTTTCCTGATAGGGCTGGCGCAGAAACCACCCTATCGAGGTCTCTGTTCTCACCGAATGTCATTTTTTTGCTACCACTATGGGCTTTTTCAAGTGCCATATATTTACTCCTATCATCAATTACTCATTTGAGTATATAAGTAAAAACACAATTACTCAAATATGCTAACTATCTCTTTTGTAAGGATTTCGATTTCACCTTTAGCCGCTCCATCACTAGAATCGAACACGCTGTCACCATCAAGAATCGATTTGACGTAAATCTGACGCTGGGTAATAGCCGTGCGGAACGATTTAACTCCAGTGTCCCTGATGCTTTCTTTTAGAACACTAAGCATGGTTGCCTGTTCGATTTTTCGGGTAATGAGAAAACGAGCTTCAACTTTCCGGCTATATGCCTGCGCTTCAAGGACAGTGACAACGCTTCCTGCTGCAGAAAAATCAAGCGGGCTGGGAGTAACCGGAATGATAACAAGATCGCTGACCATTACCGCAGCAGATGTAATAACGGAAAGCGAACCGGCACCATCAACGATGACAAAATCATATTCAGTAAGGTCTTTCCTAATGCCATATACATCTTTTTCAGAAGCGGCTGTAAACACATCAAATGCAGCCTTCCCAGATTTACTCCAGGTTGTCAGGCTCATCTGAGGATCTGTATCCACAACTGCGATGTTGTATCCCGCTCGAGCCATTGCAGTACTCACATTGATTACTGCCGTGGTTTTACCTGAGCCGCCTTTAGGGTTAAGAAAAGAAATCACCTTCACACTCAAAAACTCCTTTGTGTATTTACTCAATTACTCTTCTGGTTTTTTTTTGAGTTTACCATCTCAGTTAAATGAGTAAAAGCGAAAACACACATTTACTCAAATACTCACACACTCACACACTCACACACTCACATACTCACATACTCACATACTCACATACTCACATACTCACGAAGTAGGTAAAAACTCAAATGAGTAAAAGAAAGGCACGCATAACGGTATATCAAAATGTGAAGGGATAAACGATGTCACATTATGGTATGCTCTATATATACCATCCGAAAAAATACCGGCGAATGTTATTGTGACCACATAAGTGATACCATGATAAGCAAGACCACTTAAAAGTTACCAGAAGAACAAAATATGTTCGTTTTTGGTTACCTCCGGGCATCCACTTCAGAGCAGGATGCCAGCCGGGCAAAAAATGCACTGAAGGCATTTGCAAACCAAAATGGCCACCGTATTGCTGGCTGGTATATCGATAATGTCTCCGGTACGACAATGAACCGCCCAGAACTAATCAGGCTTCTTGGTGATGCGGAACCTGGTGATGTGATTCTCATAGAACAGGTCGACAGGCTTACCCGCCTGGATGATGCCGGCTGGGAGACACTCAGAAAGCAAATTACTGATAAGCAGCTGGCCATCGTCAGTCTTGATCTACCGACCAGCCATCTGGCGCTCTCCAGCACAGTAAGTGATGACTTTACCCGAAGCATGCTGAAGGCCGTAAATGGCATGATGCTGGATATGCTCGCCGCTATTGCCCGAAAAGATTACGAAGACCGTCGACGTCGTCAGTCAGAGGGTATCAGTAAGGCGAAAGCTGAAGGAAAATACCGGGGCAGGGTGGCCGATGCGCAGAAACATGAATTGATACGCACTCTGCGTCTGGCCCACGGAAAATCACTGCGTGAAACAGCCCGGCTAGCTGGCGTATCAAAGATGACAGTAATCAGGGTCTGTAACGGCAATCATAAGCAGGATACTGATTGACGATACTTATTCACGTTAGGTTCAGAACAAACAATTAAGCTTATGGAGCGAATATGGCTGAAAGAATATCTCAAAGAGAACAGGAGTTGTTGGAGGAATTCCTTTGTACTGTTCTGGATGATTTCAGTAAGGCAGTATAACCCGCTATCAGGCTGTCAGCGCTATCGCGACATTATATACAGCTGCCGCAGAATGACGGAGAGAAGAGGCTTTAGAATATCTGAGAGAGGGAAGAAAGTTGCTAAGGCAGTAATTGATGATGAGTAAAGATGGTTCAGGAAGGGGACCGAACCACCCCGGAACGGTCCCCTGAAGGAATGGCAATTCCGTTCACCGCCAATATTAGCTTTTTCCGGGCTGTGATAACATCTCCGGGTCATTTTTCAGAGCCAGGGCAGATGAAGAAGAAATACAGCACACCCACTCCTCACGATGCCACGTTCAGGCAGTTCCTGACGCAACCGGATATTGCCCGGGATTTCATGGAAATTCACCTGCCTGCAGAGCTGCAAGCAGTCTGCGATCTCAGCACGCTGAAACTGGAATCCGGCTCGTTCGTTGAGGATGATCTCCGCCAGTATTTCAGCGACGTCCTCTATAGCCTGAAAACTACAGCCGGCGACGGCTATATGTAGCGGCTCGCAATCGAAATCCCCCCGACTCGCAACCAGCGTCAATTTTGGCTCACATTAACTGCAAATGAAAAACGCCACCGGCTCACATTAGGTGATAATGGGCTCGCATTTATCCTGCCCGGCTCGCAATCCATTCCACCGGGCTCACAATAACTGCAAATCAACATCGTCATATTGGCAGACCGACCGCCAGCATTCTGTCGCGTAGTTCGGCCGTGCGGGCAGGGTCTAACTGATTGTTAAATAATGCCCTGATTTCAGCAGGTTTTGCATCGAACTGCTCCACCATATCCTTCAGCCGGTAACCATGCCGCGTGAGCGTCGGCTCTAGGTCATCCAGCTGACGTGACAGCACGGATTCAACCAGAGTGGCAGTAATCGGTTTTTCGCCCGTCTGGTATCCTGCTTCCATCGCCAGCGTCAGGTGCAACTGGACCTGCAGCGGTGTTCGCAGTTTCATCGCCAGCAGGTCAACGGCTTCGGTCGTCAGAATATCTTCCGGCTTACCCTTACCGGTGCTGGTCTTCAGCAGCCACTGGATATATTCACGCTGACTGCCGGTGATCCCGTCCAGTGTAAAAATATCGGTACGATAGCCAATTTCCTCCATAGTCGGACGACGCAGGTCATTACGCAGTTTTGGGTGACCGGCCAGAACGACGGACAGCCTACCACCGCCGTCTTCAACCACTTCCATCAGCCGTTTGAGCCCCGTTAGTGTATTACCGTTCAGGTCATGGGCTTCATCAACAAACAGCGCCACCGGGCGTTTGCCTTTTTTGACCAGTTCCTGCAGCTCACGCTCGCGGCGTTCACCCTGTTTGGGGATCTGCACCTGCTTATCCTGTGCCAGGTCATAAAACAGGGCATTAATCAGCGTGGCGAGCCGGACACTCTGTTTGTCCACCGACAGGGAGCGGGCGACAATGATTTTATTTTCATCCAGCAGTTGCTGTTGCAGGCGTCGCAGAGTGACGGTTTTACCGCTTCCCACCACGCCACAGACCGCTATCAGTCGTCCTTCGCGTATCGCACCCTTAATGTCTTTCATCAGCTGCTTATGGTGGGCAGTTTCATAATACCCGGCCTGTTCAATAGACTGCGTCAGTCCATAATGCTCCATCACTTCAACCCGCATGGTCTTCTCCTGATTGTCTGCTACGAAAATAGTCTCTGATGCGGGCGAGTACTTCACTACGGTTAAGCGTCTCAGTCAGAATACTGTCGATAAACGCCCGGTCTTCATCCGACATTCTGGCCAGCGGTATGGCCAGATCGTCGGCAATTACCAGTTTTGCCGCAATAACGGTGGGAAAGTGGTATTCAAATTTTCGGGTATCAAAGGGCTGATGTGGCAACGCATCAATGCGCTGCTGAGTGTCATCACTGACCACGCGGAGATCGCTGCCGGACAATGCGCTGATGGGGATGTTCAGCTGCCTGGCCAGAGCATGGATACGATCGGCCCGTTCAGCCGCTTTACCGCGCCTGAACGTCCGGTAACGGTGCAGCGGCACAGGCCCCGACACCGGATAATAAGGCCCCCATGTTTCACCGGTAAACTCCACATACATCTCTTCGTCAAACAGCCCCCACAGCAGAATGACGGTTTCACCCGCCATATCCGGTTCAACTTCCCATGCGGTGCCGTCTATCGTTATCCGCGCATCAACACCCACCTTGCGGGATTCCGGCTCCCGGGCGAACCGACAGTATTGTTCCCAGCTGCACATATCCCTCACACCTTCCTGGCCGATATTTGCCAGCCAGTCCTCCAGTCGGGAGTGTTTCTCGCTGCGGTGACGCTGCGCGTTATAACGGCTCAGATAGTTCCAGAGCCATTCGTTGGCCTGCTGCTCCGTTTCCGGTTTATGGAAATGGTACAGAGTTTCATGTGCCTCCTTGACGGTCCGGAAAGGACGTTCAACCTTACCTTTGGACCGTGCCGTCGTCCGGGTGCCGTCCTTGCCTGCCGGCGTATGCGTCAGCCAGTCAACCTTCAGGGACTGCATCACATTCTGGAATACATGGCTTTTGGCCACCGGTCCATTATCGAGGTACAGCAATTTCGGGCGGCCCTGAAAAGGAAAATCAGACCTGGTTTTTGGGGCCATGGCGTTAAAGAGAAAACGCAGCGCAGATTCCGCATCCTCACCGTACACACACCGGTATTCCTGGTATGCGACACCGCTCCGGTCATCCACTACGCTGAACAGCATCAGCGTGGGTTCGCCCCGGGCTGGATCTACCCAGTCAGGCCGCTCAATATGTTTGAGATCGGATGGCGACATATCAAACTGCCAACAGTCATTGCTGTTTTCAGCCTGAAATCTTACCGCCGGAGGCTCCCGTAACAGGCGGGGCTGGTCGAGACGCCAGCGGGAAAGCCAGCGATTGACGGTCTGCTTACGAAGTAAGCCTTTGGGACTTTTAATCAATCCCTGGACCGTCTCCACGCCATGCTCTTCCAGCAGCTGTATTGCCCGTCCGGTCGACAGATGGCGGCCGGATTTATTTGTGGTTCGTAATTTCAGTGCAGCAATCAGTTCGCAGTAATGCTCCAGCTCGGACGGTGGCAGTATCCGGGGTTGACCATGATCACTGCGGTGGGCCGTTCGCGGTTTCAAAACAAGGTGAAGAGCGCGATAAACCGTCGTGACTGAAATACCATACAGCTGGGCAGTAGCGGCAATCTGATTGGCACGTTCAGGGCTTTTTGGCGGCAGGCGATCGAGCCGTTGCCGTAGTTGCAACAGGGAGTCAGACGGAATCGCGCTACGCCGGCTGCTCATAATTTTCCAGCGCCCGGTAGACTGACGCCCTCCCAATCCCTAGCTGGCGGGCGATGGCTGTGGCTCCCATCTTCTCAGTGGTATACAGACGATATACCTCAGCAGGATCTATGGACGGTTTCCTTCCCCGGTATACGCCCCTGGCTTTCGCCGCGGCAATGCCTTCCATCTGGCGTTCACGTCTCAGATTGGTTTCAAACTCAGCGAAAACACCCAGCATATCGAGGAAGGCTTTGCCTGCAGCTGAACGCGTGTCCACTGGCTGTTCTGTTGCCCTGAGCGTTACGCCTTGTTGATTCAGGGCATACACAATGTCCTGCAGGTCCTTAATGCTGCGAGCCAGGCGATCCACGCGTGTCACCATCAACGTATCACCAGGGCGCAGGAACTCCAGCAGCAGCTGCAACTCGCTCCTTCCGGTCCGGCTGCTTCCGCTGGCTTTTTCTGCACGAATAATTTCACAACCAGCAGCGCGGAGAGTTTGTGTCTGCAGAGTAAGATCCTGATCGCTGGTTGAAACGCGGGCATAGCCGTAAAGTGCCATAATGGTGAAAACTGTCTCGTTTAACTCTAGATGATGAAAACGTAACACCGGAATGGGATAAAAACAACCCAAATGAGACAGAAAAACTGTCTCACCAGATTGTGCGTTTTGGGTGTACTCAAAAAATACATTTTCATTCCAGAGAAAATTTAATGAGCACTTAATGTAATGCGAGGCTGACTGTATTCGGACTCGGACTGCTTCAGTTATACTTCGAAAAACTCAACCTTACCGCCAGTAAGGTGATACATACTGCCAACGATTTTAATTTTCTTCTCATCTTCCAGTTGTTTCAGCACTGGGCTGTTTTTGCGGATATTTTCGATAGTCAGCTCGACATTTTTTCGTGCCACCGCATCGACAAAATCATAATTGCTACCTTTACGCTCACCGCTATACTCCGTTTTTGCAATCGCGGGTTTAATTTCATCCAGCAGCCCCGTCAGGTTACCCAGTTCAGCATTATCAATAGCACCGCGTACTGCGCCACAGCGGGTGTGCCCCATAACCAGCACTACTTTCGCACCGGCAACTGCACAGGCAAACTCCATGCTGCCCAGCATATCGCGATTACTGATATTACCCGCTACGCGGGAATTAAACGTCTCACCGATCCCCGCATCCAGCACAATTTCCGCCGGCGCACGTGAGTCAATGCAGCTAAGGATCACCGCAGCTGGATACTGACCCGCAATACTGTTGCGCTTCTGTGCCAGGTAATCATGTTTAGCCGGGCGATTTTCCCGGAAGCGCAGGTTACCCTGTTTAAAATGTTCAATGACTGCATCTGGAGTCATACCGTCACGTTCCTCTTTGCTCAGTGATGCGGCGAAAGAGATAGTTGGTACCGATAAGGCCGCCAGCCCGGCGACAGACAAAGCAGATACTGCAAGAGTTTGTTTCAGGATTGCACGTCGTGAAGGTTGTGCTGGTTGGTTTTGTTCCATTATTTGCTCCTATTTACTGAGTTAACTCCAATTGCTGCGATTATACGTAGGTAAACGTTAATCAAACCAAAACGACAATTTTTAACCAGTATGAATAAATATCTGAGACCTGTCGAAC
Organism: Enterobacter hormaechei; assembly: GCA_041890495.1. Lineage (GTDB taxonomy): Bacteria > Pseudomonadota > Gammaproteobacteria > Enterobacterales > Enterobacteriaceae > Escherichia > Escherichia boydii. Next base: position 3,887,114 of record CP169086.1, on the reverse strand, counting down.
TGGAAAATAGAATGCTGGCAGTCGGTTTGCCGATATGACGAAGTTGATTTGCAGTTATTGTGAGCCCGGTGGAATGGATTGCGAGCCGGGCCGGATAAATGCGAGCCCATTGTCACTTAATGTGAGCCGGTGGCATTTTTCATTTGCAGTTAATGTGAGCCGAAATTTGCGCTGATTGCGAGTCGGAGGGATTTCGATTGCGAGCCGTTACAGATAAGAGCCCACCATGTTAGGTGACCCGTTTTGTCCCTATTTCTCATATCATCACCAGCCCGCAGATTTTCACTTGGTCCGGATGCTCCCGGTATGCTTACTACTGACCGTAGCCAGTCCCCCACATCCCCTGTAACGGACGAGAAAACATAGCCAGAACGGCTATCAGGCAGACTTCAATGGAGACTGACCAGTATGGGTTTCTACGTCGGAACCGCCGAAATTTCCGACACCCACTTGCAGTCAGGCATCACTGAGTGCTCTGCCCCCACAGGATAACCCAGCAAAAACGAAAGAGAGTCAGGTCGCGTGATGGCCTTCACATTCCGCACCATCCGGTTCCTGATTTTTCAACCGGAAATCAACCGATGGCGATTTTTTGTATCTATTACAATCATCTTCCTTAAAGGTACAGGTGGGATTTTTACCTTTAAGGAAAATGATTGTGAAAGTAAAAGTATGGACGGTTTTATTTATGTCAGCGTATCTGACGGCCTGTGCCGCACCCGGTACAGAAAAATATCAGACCATTATGGACAGCGTTACGGCAGAAAAAGTAAACCAGATTATTCGCTCGGATGTCATCCCTTATTCAGGTGAAAATCACGGGGACGTTATCAGCCGCGCGTCATCTGCTTTTCTCGGTACGCCTTACCAGGCTGATACGCTCATCGGCGGGCCCGGTACCCCCGAAGCGCTTGTCGTGAATTTCAACGGTGTGGACTGCTTTACCCTGGCAGATTACGTCGAGGCCCTGACCCGCAGCCATGACCAGAAATCGTTCCTGCATAATCTTACAGAGGTTCGTTACACCGGGGGGAACGTTGACTACCTCAGCCGCCGGCACTTCTTCTCCGACTGGTTCACCACCGCACCACACAATGCCCGGGACGTCACGCCAGATATCAGCCCTGACTATGCCGTGGCGGACAAACAGCTTAACCGTAAACCGGACGGGGGGGAGTACATCCCGGGGCTGGGCATTCACCCCCGGAGAATAAATTACATTCCCGGAAAAGCCATCAGTCAGCAGGTGCTGGACCGTCTGAAAACCGGGGATTATGTCGGCGTCTACTCTCCGCTTGACGGTCTGGACGTTTCGCACGTGGGTATCGTGGTCCGCCACGATGGGCAGGTATGGTTCAGAAATGCCTCCTCGCTGGCCGCCAACAGAAAAGTGGTGGATTCACCGTTCCTGGAGTACATGCGCGCTAAACCGGGCATTGTCGTACTGCGGGCCGAGTGACCCGCCCATTACCAGAGCCGCCGTATGAAAACAGGCGCGGCAGGCAGTCGACTCTCTCGATTCACTGTTAGTAAAAGGCGTTAAGGATAAAACTGATGAAATGCGGGGGATGGTGAGATTAACCGTGTCTTCGGTATTAGGCCGAAAACTGGTTGTTCCTGCACTGGCTGAATTTGCGCGTCAGTACCCGGATATCGTGGTGGACTGTGTGCTGACCGACTCGCACAGCGATGTTATCGATGAACGTATCGATACAGGTATCCGTTTTGGATTTTTGCCTGATAACCGGTATGTGGCACGCGAACTGGCAAAGATTAATTTTTACCCTGTCGGTACACCCGAGCTGATTGATAAGGTTGGAATGCCTGCCAGCATCGCTGAACTGGATTCTTATCCTCTGACGGCATTATTTGACCATAAAACGGGTCGCTACTGGCCCTGGACGTTTACCGAAAGCCGCAGCTTCATCCCGTCGAAACCTCGCTTTATTGCCGATGATCTTGAGGCTGAATTTCAGGCTATTCTGGCCGGTGTTGGGTTTGGGCATATGCCGGGATTTTTAGTTCTGCCGTGGCTTAAAAGTGGCAAGCTTATTCAGATACTCACCGAGGAGACGTCACCCGTCTGGCGGTTGTACCTTTACCGCCCTCAGCGTGGGCCAACGCCATTGAGGATCAGAGCGCTGTTTGACTATCTTGTAGACGTGCTGGATGAACTGGAAACCTGACCCGAAATGGGGTCAGGTTTATTCAGACAGGATCAACCCTGACAATAATTTTGCCGAGTTGTTGATTTGATTCGAGATACTGGTGTGCTTCCCGCAACTCTTCAAATTTAAAGCATTTATCTATCTGTGGCTTCAGGAAACCAGCCCCCATACCGCTCAGGATAAAACGCTTTGCTTTTTCCCGGATGACTAGATCATTCAACACTTCCAGAAAGAGGAAGCCCCGCATAGTGAGACTCTTACGTAATGCCAGGCGCAGAGGAAAAGGCGTGACATCAGGACTCAGCGCACCATGCATGACCATACGTCCTTTTGCGGACATGGCCTGTGCGATATGCTCAATCTGAGGTCCACCCACAGCATCAAACGCTACATCAAGATGCTCACCCCCTAACCGCGAAACAATCGCCTGATAGATGTCAGGTTCATCTTCACTGGCAATGACATCTTTCACACCTAAGGCAAGCAGACGTTCCTTTTTCTCCACTGTCAGGGTGCTGGCAATCACTCTGGCCCCCGCAGCTTCTGCAATCTGAACCGCAGCCAGGCCAACGCTACTTGATGCTGCAGTAACCAGTACGGACGCACCCTTTATCACTTCCCCGGCATGCATGATCCCGCCCCAGGCGGTAAGGTATTGCATCCACACCGACGATGCTTCTTCCCAGCTCAGACTGTCAGGTTTATGTACCAGATAGCTTTCAGGGATCAGCAGCTTATCTGCGCAAGTGCCAAAACGTGCCAGGCTGTCAGAAGGCAACACTGAAACATTATCTCCAGGAGAGAACTGCTTAACACCTTCGCCCGTAGCCAGCACCACGCCAGCACCTTCGTAACCAAGGCGAGAGGGAAATACGGCCTTCTCGATATAAGTACCCCGTCTGAACATGGTGTCTGCCCGGTTAAGACCGATAGCTTTCATCTGAATCAGCACCTCACCTGCTGCCGGTAAGGCAACAGGCAGGTTTTCGAGTTCAAGGACGTCGGCTTCTCCGGTGCAGTTAAAGCGCCAGGTTCTCGCCATCAGGCCGTTAAATGACATCAATCACAACCTTGATGGAAGCTGAACCATCCTGAACTGCGTGGTGGGCATCAATGGCCTGGTCTAGTGAGAAATGACGAGCATCAACGACCGGACGAATTTTGCCTTCTTCAACCAGACGGGTGGCGGTTTTCAGAACTTCACCGTGATGAGCACGACGTTCACCTGTGAGCATTGGCAGCAGAATAAAGACACCCGACAGGGTTGCACAACGCAGCGATGACGTTGCCAGGTTATGGTCACCAAATGCAGCACAGCTGGTGATATGGCCGTAATAACGCGTCATGGAAAGTGAGGCGTCGAGGACAGGGCCACCAACCGTATCGTAAACGATATCAAAGCCTTCACCATCGGTGCATTGCTCAATGATGTCCTGCGTGGAAACCTTTGTGTAATCCAGCGGGAATGCGCCCAGCGTTGTAATCAGCTCCTGATCTGCCGTACATCCGGTTGCAGCAGCTTTTGCACCGAGTGCATTTGCCAGCTGGACAACCATGTTACCTACGCCACCGGCGCCACCCTGTACCAGCACATGCTGGCCAGCCTGTACATTGGCATTATCAACAAGGCCAGACCATGCCGTGAGGAACGTTAACGGCAGAGCTGCGGCTTCACGCATGGAAAGGTTACGTGGTTTGATGGCAAGCAGGTCTGCATCTGCAGCAATGAACTCAGCCAGTGAACCCTGAAGGCCGCGAACGCCACCGGTCAGGCCGTAGACTTCATCTCCAACACGAAACTGGGTTACGCCTTCACCGACAGCAACCACTTCCCCTGCCATATCAGTACCCTGCACAGCAGGGAGCTGAGGCATGGCGTACGGAGCCTCTCCAAGACGAATTTTATAATCAATCGGGTTTACACCGCTGGCATGAACGCGCACCAGAACCTGACCAGCCTGTGGTTGTGGCACCGGGAGTTCTTTACGGGCAAATTTATCATCACCGAAATTTTCGAGTACGAGAGCAGTCATTGTCTGGTTCATGTGTATTCCTGTTATGTAATTGGGGGGCGGACAGAAGATAACAGGAACCAGTCATCCATTTAATGGCACAGTGTGGATTTGATAATTCCAAAATTAACATCAATCAGATATGTCGTTGGGATAGCCTGACGTGTTTTCAGTTAATGTGGGTTTGTGAAAATGGAATGCAGGTCGACAGGGATAAATGCAGGCTCATTTGCAGGTATTGTGGGTTTAAAAGCAATGTGGGCTGATAATTGGCGGTAAATGCAGGTTTGAGCATTTATAAACGCAGGTCGCTACACCTAACAGGTTATGAACACCAGGCTCAGGTGATTTGCGAATCCCTGAGTCTGATTCAGGCTGAAACTGCGTGTGTTAGTTCTATTTCTTCTCTCAGAATTTCGATGAGTTCCTTTAATCCCTGGGGAACTTGTCTGTGACCTGGATAGTACAGATACATCGGCTCTTCCAGAGGAGCCCATTCAGGAAGAACAATCCTGAGTCTGCCTTCACGAATATCATCACGCACCCGGTCTTCGAGGCAGTAAGCAATACCCACGCCAGCTAATGCCATTTCAATTGCCAGCGCCGTTTCGCTCACACAGAGCTGCCCCCTGACGTCAACCACGCGATAGTCTTCTCCTTTACGGAATTCCCATTTGTAGATGACGCCCTGCCCGGTTCGCAGCTGAATGCAGTCATGCAGGCGCAGATCCTCAGGCACGGCAGGTGGGGTATGCTGATAAAGATAGCGTGGCGATGCCACCGCCACCCATCTGAGCTCTCCCCCCAGTCGGACTGCAACGAGATCTTCAGGAACGGTTCCGCCAAAGCGTATCCCGGCATCAAATCCTTCCTGGACGATATCGACCATTCTGTCATCAACGCTGATTTCGAGCTCCACTTCAGGGTATTTGCTGATAAAGCGCGGAAGATGTCGCGCCATGATGAGGCGTGCTCCGTCACTCAGCACATTAAGCCTGAGCTTTCCAACGGGCCGATCGCGCATGCGGTTAATTTCCTCAAGCGCGTCGCCTATTTCTTTAAAGCCTGTTTCAAGACGCAGAGCAAGGCTTGCGCCCGCTTCGGTCGGAGAGACCGTACGGCTTGTTCTGTTCAACAACCTGACACCCAGGCGCGTCTCGAGATTGCGTATTGTATGGCTCAGCGCAGAGGTGGTGATCCCTAGTTCTATGGCGGCCCTGGTAAAACTGCGCCTTTTCTCAGTGATAAGAAATGCGTTGAGCTCAGCAAGATCGCTTCGGGTGAGCGTGGTAGACAGTCTGGAGGACATGGCGTTAAACCGTTGATTAAAATTCAATGCAATGTCAAATGACATTGCATTGAATCGTTCCTGAAGGATGGTAAGTTTAGATTCATTCAACAAAACGTTGCAACCCGCTGCCACGGCAAACTAACAGTTTTTCATTCCCGGGAGATTTCCGCGTGTTTCATATCTGGACCCTCATTCCAGCGCTTTACGTGCTGCTTCGTTTTATCAGGCCGCTTCCCGCCCCGGTTTCGGTAAAAATAACCGTCGCAGGCGCAATGATTGTGGCCTGCGAGTTTCATCTGCTCACGAAATTATTTACGGGGAATATGTTTTCTCCCGAGATACCAAAACCGTTGCTGCTGCTTACTACCGGGCTTTTCGGTATGACCGTTTTTATGGCAGTCCTGTTAGTACTGCGTGACCTATTCTGGATATTACACCGACTGGTATCAGGACGCCGGATGAAATGGCATACGGCTTTCTGGTTTATCCAGCCTGTTCTGGCGGCCATGCTTACAGCGCTGGCCCTGAAAAATGGTACAGCGGTTCCTGAAGTGAAAAAGATAGACGTCACGCTCAGGAGCCTGTCCCCCCGTTTTGAAGGTTACCGGATAGTTCAACTGACGGATTTGCACGCCAGCAGACTGCTGCCGCGGAGCTGGATACAGGATGTTGTTACCCGCACCCGTGAGCTCGATGCGAATATGATTGTGGTTACCGGGGATATGATTGATGGCTGGCCAGAAGCGCGTTTCTCCGACATTGAGCCGCTTGGACAGCTGCGGGCTGAGGACGGCGTTTTTGCCGTAACGGGCAATCATGAATATTACTTCGGCGCTGAAAACTGGATCCAGACCTTTGAAAAACTGGGCCTGCATTTTCTTAATAATGCCGGTTACCGTATAAGCCGTGGCAGCGACTCGCTGTATCTGTCGGGCGTGACGGATGCCGTTGCGCCATCATACGGCCTGCCGGGTCCTGATCTGTCCCTGGCCCTGAAGTTTTCCCGCCCGGGTGAAACCGTCATCCTTCTTGACCACAGGCCTGAAAATGCTGACGAAGCCGCAGAAAGCGGAGTTAGCCTTCAGCTTTCCGGACATACTCACGGCGGTATGATTGCTGGTCTGGACAGGCTGGTCGCATCGGCTAACAACGGTTTTGTATCCGGGCTCTACGAAACAGGGCCCCTGAAGCTTTACGTCAGCAACGGTTCCGGCATCTGGAACGGTTTTCCCTTCCGGCTTGGGAAACCTGCCGAAATAACGCTTATCACCCTGCATGGTGAAACCAGCAACAGAATTGTTGAATAATACTCATCGTTACTAACTATCTGATTCATCAATAACCGAAAGGAGGCGTTTATAGTTTATTTCAGTTCAATATACCACTGCCTGTTGCCGTTCTTTCCGGAACGTTGTGACTCATAAGCTGCACATAGCTCAGAGCCGTTATCCGACAGGTAGCGGTTCTTCTTTTTTGCAGCAGGCAGTGAACGGGATCAGGAATTATAGTCAATGTCTGAACAAACGCTTTCACGGCAGGATGAACGTATTCATCCGCCTGTGGGTCTTTTCCCGGCCATGCTTGCGCTGGGCGCGGGCGGATTGTGCATCGGAACGGGGGAGTTTGCGCCCATGAGCCTCCTGCCGGATCTTGCACGGGGAACCGGCGTTTCAATCCCTGCCGCGGGAGGCTATATCAGCGCCTATGCTGCAGGCGTGGTGGTCGGTGCCCCTGCGATCGCGGTACTTAGCGCGCGCCAAGCCCGTAAAAACCTTCTGCTGATATTGTTAATTATTACACTTGCAGGCTATGCCCTGAGCGCTCTGGCCACGGGCTATAACTCCATGTTCGCAGCCCGCTTTATTTCTGGTGTGCCTCATGGCGCCTGGTACGGCGTTTCCGCGCTCGTGGCGGCTTCAATGGTCTCACCACAGCACAAAGCCCGGTATATCGGTTACGTAATGCTGGGACTGGCCGTAGCGAACGTTGCCGGCGTTCCGCTCGTCACATGGGCGGGCCAGACGCTGGGCTGGAGGATCTCTTTCTGGATGGTGGCAGCGGGCCTGGTGCTGACGTCCATAATGGTTATGCTTTTTGTTCCATCCGTGGCGGCCGACAGGTCCGCTTCACCGCTCAAGGAACTTGGCGCGCTGAAGAGCCCACAGATCCTGATGACGTTTACCGTCGCTTCAGTCAGCTTTGCGGGCATGTTTGCCGTATACAGCTTTATCACCCCGGCGCTGACGAAAGCTGCCGGGTTTTCAACCTCAGCCGTGCCATGGATCCTGGTTCTCTGGGGGGCGGGCATGGTTGCCGGCAACATTATCGGTGGCAGGCTGGCGGACATTGCGCTGATCCCATCCATATTTGTGTGAAGAGACAATAAAGTTGTATATTAAACGCCAAAGTTGTAAATCAACACGGTGAAAAAGACACTAAAGTTGTATACTTAAATTTGGGTTAGGTACACTTAATGCAACTCACATAGCTTTTCGCGGTAATACATATCATGAGTCGTCAACGAAGGCTTAGTTCCTACGAGGATTACGAAAAGGCACTGAGCAAAGGTGTAGGATCAGGACAACAGCAAGATTACCAGCCTTGGTTAAGAGTTCAGGATGTAAAATCCTACGGTAACCGTTCTGTGGTTTTTGGCTTGAAAACCATGCGAAATCACCACTTCATGTCCTCAATTGAAAGCGATTTCTTCTATCAAGCAGAATTTAACGATTCTGTACTGCACCCATTTTGTTGGACGATGAAATGGAATAGTCCCTGATATGTCAAAGCCAAAATACCCCTTCGAAAAGCGCCTTGAAGTCGTGAATCACTACTTCACAACTGATGATGGTTACAGGATCATCTCTGCCCGTTTTGGTGTACCCCGAACCCAGGTCAGGACATGGGTTGCCCTCTATGAAAAACATGGAGAAAAAGGTTTAATTCCCAAACCTAAAGGCGTTAGTGCTGATCCAGAGTTGCGCATTAAGGTCGTGAAAGCCGTGACCGAGCAGCAGATGTCCCTCAATCAGGCTGCTGCTCACTTTATGCTTGCTGGTAGTGGTTCTGTAGCCAAGTGGCTGAAAGTCTATGAGGAGCACGGAGAAGCTGGTTTACGCGCACTCAAGATCGGCACCAAAAGAAACATTACAATGTCAGTTGATCCAGAAAAAGCGGCGTTAGCATTGGAGCTGTCGAAAGACCGACGTATTGAGGATCTTGAAAGACAAGTTCGATTCCTTGAAATGCGGCTTACGTATCTAAAAAAGCTGAAAGCCTTAGCTCATCCCGCGAAAAAGTGAAAGTACTCAATGAGCTAAGGCAGTTTTACCCTCTTGATGAGCTTCTCAGGGCAGCGGAGATACCGCGCAGTACGTTTTATTACCATCTAAAGGCTCTCAGCAAGCCTGATAAGTATGCGGATGTTAAAAAGCGTATTGGTGAGATTTATCACGAGAATAAAGGTCGATACGGATACCGTAGGGTAACGTTGTCTCTCCATCGAGACGGGGAACGGATTAACCATAAAGCTGTTCAGCGCCTGATGGGAACCCTCTCGCTTAAGGCAGCGATTAAGGTCAAGCGATACAGCTCCTACAGAGGAGAGGTAGGGCAAACCGCCCCTAATGTTCTCCAAAGGGATTTCAAGGCTACACGGCCAAACGAGAAGTGGGTTACCGATGTTACTGAATTTGCAGTCAATGGGCGCAAGCTGTATTTGTCTCCAGTAATAGATCTCTTCAACAACGAAGTTATTTCTTACAGCCTGTCGGAAAGACCGGTGATGAACATGGTCGAGAATATGCTCGATCAGGCATTCAAAAAGCTTAAGCCTCACGAGCATCCTATTCTGCACTCTGACCAGGGATGGCAGTATCGTATGAGAAGGTATCAAAACATCCTTAAAGAACAAGGCATTACACAGAGCATGTCCAGAAAAGGCAATTGTCTGGATAATGCAGTCGTGGAATGTTTCTTTGGAACCTTAAAGTCGGAGTGTTTTTATCTTGACGAGTTCAGTAATATAAGCGAACTGAAGGATGCTGTTACGGAATATATTGACTACTACAACAGCAGAAGAATTAGCCTGAAATTAAAAGGTCTGAGTCCAATTGAATATCGAACCCAGACCTATGTGCCTCGTGTTTAACTGTCCAACTTTTTGGGGTCAGTACAACCACGAGGCCCCCTGTATGTCTGATCAACAACAGTATGGCCTCTTACCGTGCTTAATGCAAGGAGGAGTAAACCATGAAACTGCCGCGAAGTACCGTTATCTGGTGCGTACTCATAGTGTGTCTCACGCTGCTGATATTCACTTACCTGACGCGAAAATCGCTTTGCGAAATTCGCCTGAGGGACGGACAACGGGAGGTCGCTGCAATTCTGGCTTACGAATCCAACGGTAAGTAGCAACCTGGAGGCGGGGGAAACCCCGCCTTTTCAGGGCTGAGTTGGTTTGACATGCCTGAAGCGCCTTTATGAAGGGGTTGCCGGTTCGCCGGTAGCCCCTTTTTCCATCCCGACGCGACCGCACGCCTGAACTTCCGGGACGGACCGTACCCCTTCGGGGTTCGGGGGAAGCGGGGCGCGCCTCCGGCGCTGCCCCTCTGCTCCCTCTGGTTTGTCCTCGCTCAATCATTAAATTCCTGTCTGCTGTTAATTTACTCTGTTGCGATTAGTCTGCTGAAACTGTGCTTCTGGCAGGACTTTTCCGTGTGCCTCATCCTGTCTGTTTTGATCGATATCCTGCTGGTTAGTTCTCTTCGCTGCAGTTCCGTGATGGCCAGAGCCAGAAAGACGGGCAGGGCAATGGCCACCTTCGGCTCCTGGCCCGCGTGGCGGTCCAGGAGCCGAGCCCCACTCCGCCAGGCAGCTGCTTACGCACCAGCCAGTCTCCGCCGAACCCGCAAGCGGTTTCGGGCTATCGCTAGGGTCTGATGGCAAAGGTCAACAACTGCGGCTTCTCCGGCCGTACCGTCCGGAACGCCTTCACCGCGCCGGCAAAGCCGTCGCTCTAATGGCGACACGCCGTTCCGACGTGTCGGGTGTGTGCAATCCTGTTCACCCGCGTGAGTCCATCCCCCGTGTGTCCTCACGCGGAGGGCTGGTCGTAGCACCGTCAGGTCGTCATCCAAAGGGTTAAATGAACGCCGCCAAAACTTTTTGCAGGGGACTGCAAAAACTTTTGTCTGCGCCCTTTTCCTGCCGCCCCGCCGTCGCTCCTTTGCCCTTTGCCGCGAGAGAACTCACCAGGGAGATGGAGGAAGAACAAAACCCTGTTTCTGTCGCGAAGGAGTGGGTGGCTCAGGCCACTGCGCTGAAAGAGGGCGTCACTGTCACCGTGTCCGATGTGTCCCGATACGGCGATGTGCAGGTGGAGATCCGCACCAACGGAACGCTTAACTGGCGCGCCTGGTCGTTTCAACCTGATTTTCTTTTTGAACTGAAACGCAACCTGCAATACGTACAGCTGTAACCCCACGCCGGATATCCGGCATGTACTGATAAAAGGAAATAAACCATGCATTTACACACGACTGATTCTTTCGCTTCTCTTGATTCCAGCGCCAGCGCCGAATCGGAAATGGCCTACTGGCTGAGCCGTGAAAAGTCCGCACTGATCGCCCCTGTGGAAATCGATGTGAACAAATTCCACGATGCGGCAGGAATGCACCCACCGATGATCAACTGGCGTTGTGACACCGCGCAGGACACTGAAACCTTCATGCTGGCAGAGATGATCTGTATGAACGTGACGGACATTTTTGTCCGTATTGGAAAGCGTTATTTCCGCGTACGTGATTACAGCAACCTGAATCACGCCGATATCGTGGCGAAGGTGAAAGCAGCATTCAGCCCTGAGAGCCAGAGCCAGAAATGAAAAAAGCAGGCTTACGCCTGCTCCATCCACGCCGGATTTGAGCGATTCCAACGAAAAAATCCGGCTTTCACTAAAAGGAACAAACCCATGCAATTCAGTGAAGTTTCGATTGTTACACCAACCGCCCTCTATGTCCAGATGCAGGAGGCTCAAAACGCGCCCGTGAAAAAGCAGGTGCGTATCAAACGCGGTGAAATCGCCTGCAATGCCCTCAGTCCGGAAATGCGGGCACTGGGCCGTCATATTGCGCACTGCCGGAAAAAGGGGCGATCCGTACGTATTCCCGCCATGCGCGGGAGCGAGTGGGGTCATGTGCTGCGCACGCTTGAACTGAGCCGCGCCTGTAACTGACAACAACGCCGCCCCTGACGGGGCGGCAGGAGAAAAACCATGACCCAGATTAGTTTTGCCGATTTCTACAATGAGACAAAAAAGCGCGGAGCCGCCCGCCCTGTCGTGCAGGCGGCTCCGGCTGTCCAGTCCGAGCCAGCCCTCCCGCGCCTTATCAGCATCGACACCGCGCGTAAGCAGTTTATCAGTCTGTTTAACCAGACTGCCCGCCACCTTCACCGCTGGGATGTATTCAGCGATTTTGTCAGACTTGCCGCGAGCGAACTGGATATTGCGCGGGTGAGAACGCCAGAGAACGCGGAAAACTGCCGGAAGATCTGCGCGCGATACGACGCTGACGATATCCGCAATTTTCATGAGTTGTTCCGCCTGATGGTGTGTGCGCTGGAGGCTAAATTCCATGACTTCATCGGCTCAATTTTTATGGAGCTTGAGCTGGGGTCGGGAGGTATGGGGCAATATTTTACCCCCTATTCTGTCCAGTCAATGATGGCCAGAATGCTGGTTTCCGGCATTAAAGAGACGGTCACGCGGGAGGGTATCGCGACGATAAGCGATCCGGCCTGCGGTTCGGCAGGAATGATTATTGCCTATGCTGAATGTCTGCTTGAGGCTGATATCAATCCGTCCGCGCACCTGTTCGCCAGTTGCATCGATATTGATCCGGTTGCTGCCGATATGGCATTTATCCAGTTGTCTCTTTTGGGGATTGCGGCGGAGGTGGTGACAGGGAACACGCTCACGATGCAGTTCAATCGTGTACGTTATACGCCTGTTTACTATCTCAACGACTTTGAAGCGAAGCTGAACACTCAGCGCAGACTTAAAGCCATGATGGACTTTATGCGCGATATATCGAAAGCCGCCTGATAAGGACAGGGGAGGTGCTCAGCGCCTCCCGATGAGTCCAGCTGCGCCGGTTAGTGTCTGGATCATGGTAATTATCTTTTCTTTGGTGGTTTTCCGGTGTCCGAAGGAAGGAACAGTAGCAGCGATAGAAAGTGTCACGGTTGCCAGCTCTACTACCCGCGATACCTTTTCCGACTTCTCGTAAACTTTCCATGTTCGCAGGCTGACTCCAAGCTCTTCGGCCGCCCTGTCACTGCTCCAGTTCATACCTTTTCGCCATAAACGAAGTTCGTAACCCGTCATTTTCTGATACCTAAATAAGTGCAGATTCTGCACTTATTTTAGTGTTTTTTTTGTGGGAAAGTACATATGAAAAAAGTGCAGATTCTGCACTTTTATGGATTTTTTTTTGTGGATTAATTTGATGCTAAATGACGACGAAAAGCATGTTGTCAGGACTGACATCTGGGTACCTTCGGCTCCCCGTCGCTGCCGGGTCGTCGCCTGCACTTCGCGTGGTGGCCGTACGCCCACCGCGCTACGCGGAGCCGCACGCGTCTCCGTCCTGACGGATAGCAAGCGATACCTGAACCTATCCCGCTTGCAGCTGCCGTTCCGGCAGCGCCGCTCCCACTGACCGCCACGGCGGCCGCAAGGGAACGCCGGATTAACCGGCGCCTTCTGCCGTCCTGTCCGTTTCTGCCGTGAAAGCCTTTCATTACTTATGCACTCTGACAGAGCGCCTCTGTTCAGCAAGGGACGCTGACGCTTTCCGTCCAGATTTTTTCTCGCAGGCTCCAAATAATCTGTCCTTCACCCCTGCTTTCCATCGTCACCCTGTCAGGGCATTAGCGTAATGAAGGCATTTCCCTCATTGCAAGAAAACGGAAAAGGACGACGGCAGAAAAGGCCGGATGGCCTGCAAGATTTGCGTCGTAAGACGCGCAGGATATTGCCGGAAGACTGGCAATAAAAAAGCAGGGCGGGTGCCCTGCCTGTTTACACGGGCTGCTGTAACAGCTCGTTATCACAATGACTCTGAGGAGGCACTATGAAAGACCAGTTCATCGTCGCATGTCGCGAATACTTTGTAAAGGAGCGGGTTAAAACCCGTCATCCACGGAAAATCCGCGAAACGTTGAAACCAGACGCTATCGCGCCACATCTGAAACAACTGGGGACATCACTGGTCCGTTGTGGGCGTGTTCATAAACCGATCCATATTCCAGCACTTAACGGGGCTGAATGGGATCACGTTCTGAGTACCCTTGAGCTTTCCCACGCGTACGCCTGATAACCGTAGCCCTGCAATGGGGCGGAATTTTATAACACAGTGCCGGAATATTATCCGGCACATTTTTGAAAGGAATGGAACATGCCTCACTACATTTCCCGCGCGCCTCATGGTGTTACCTGCATCCGTCTTGATAACGGTGATGAAGCTCTCTTCGTTAATGGAGAACTGATTTCTTCATGTACAGCCAGTGAACTTTATCCGCGTATTATTGCATCAGGGTTGAACCTGTCGACGGCACTTAGCTTGCCATTTAAACAGCTTACTGCTCAGGTTCCTGATAACCCTAAATGGACATGGGAGGATGTTACTGCATCGCTCGGATGGGGACAGCGTACTGAACTTAATCACAAAGTTTTGCGCTCTGTTCTGGAATGTAGTCTGAGCCATATTACGCGGAGGGATAGCGAGATTCTGAGCGAACTATGTCACGCCGAGTATGAAAGCGAATGGATCCATGAATCCGATCTGGGTTACATCATTCGTGTTGATGCCGTCAGTTATCCGCTTCTCATTCTGAAACGTCATGGTATTTCAAAAGCGGCGAGAATAGTGATTTACACTGCCATGATAAAGGCTGACATCAGCATGGTTCATTTTACTTCATGGGGAGAAATGCTGGCAGACGTACCGACCTTTGAATGGTAATTACTACATCATCTCCCTTCTTACCAGGCTGAAAAAATATTTCATCCTGGTAAGAAAAATATCAGTACATCACATCTTTAGGATGCAGGAATTATTTCGTTGGTGATGACGAATTTCCTGCCGTCGACCTGCGATTTTTACGGGCTGGTTTGTTTTTATCAGCATCACGAACGATTTCACGAAGTGCTCTCTCACTGATTTCATACCCCGTGGTTTTTAGTGTCTCTTTAATGTCTGAGACCGTGTAACCTTTGGTTTTGACCAGTGCTAACAGGTCATCACGGATTGCATCCAGAAATTCCTTTTGTGATTTGCGCTGAGGTGTCAGATCCGGTAAACCAGCCAGAGCAACCTTTGCCAGATCGATATCTTCATTTGAATAAAACGCCTTCTTACTCATCTTCTTACCCCCTTTCAGAATATTGTCATCGAAATCATAACATTGACCACTAAAAAGTGGCAGTGCTCCGCACTGCCTATGCCGTCAAATCGCCACTAGGCGAAACAGCCAGCGAAGCGTATAATGGCTCGAAAGACGGGACAGGATGTGCATTTGTAATACCGCGCACGCACGATATTGCAAATGCCACCTGGTCAGGGCTCCGCCCCGACACCCGAGTAAGGAGCACACATGAGCGACAAAGCATCCCGAAGGGGAAGTGATAAACGGCAGAAAACCGTAATCAAGACCCTGAGATTCACGCCGGATGAAATCGAAGAGATTGAACAGAAAGCGGAAGCAGTTGGGCAAAGCGTATCGGCTTATATCCGTAACGCTGCGATGAATAGGAAAATGATTTCACTCATCGATGACAGCTTTATGACCGAGCTGTTAAGGCTGGGGAGACTGCAAAAGCATCTCTTTGTTGAAGGGAAACGAGTGGGGGATAAGGAGTACTCCACGGTCCTTGTCGCAATAACAGAACTGTCGACAACGCTCAGAAACAAACTCATGAACAACGATTAGCACGGAGAAAAGTACAACATCATGATCCCGGTTATTCCACCGAAACGACAAGACGGCAAGTCCTCCTTTGGGGACCTGGTGTCGTACGTTTCTGTTCGTGATGAATCGCGCGATGATGATTTAATGGAAGCCGTGAAAGCTTCCGGTACAAAGCCAGAAATGCCGCACAGCAGTCGCTTTTCCCGTCTGGTTGACTACGCCACTAAGCTGCGCGATGAGTCGTTTATCTCGCTGGTTGACGTGATGCCTGACGGCGGTGTCAACAACGGGTAAAAAGTGATCCACTTACCGTCACCACCAACGGTCTAATATTGATCCACCTTGTTTACTCAGGATTAGCTTCCGCTATAACCCCGGCCTTTCGTTTCTGCTTCAGTCGATAGCTCTCTCCTTTTATCTGGACTACATGTGAGTGATGTAAGATACGGTCAAGCATCGCCGATGTCAGGGCTGCATCCCCGGCGAACGTCTGATCCCACTGTCCGAACGGCAGGTTGGAGGTCAGGATCATCGCGCTCTTCTCGTAACGTTTGGCGATGACCTGGAAGAACAGCTTGGCCTCCTCCTGACTGAACGGCAGATAACCTATTTCATCGATGATAAGTAGCTTCGGGGCCATGACACCGCGATTGAGTGTCGTTTTGTAACGGCCCTGGCGCTGTGAAGTGGACAGCTGTAGCAGCAGGTCCGCTGCTGTTGTGAAGCGAACCTTGATACCCGCCCGGACCGCTTCGTATCCCATCGCTATCGCCAGATGCGTTTTCCCCACGCCCGATGGCCCCAGCAGTACGATATTTTCGTTACGCTCGATGAAGCTCAGAGATCGCAGCGACTGGATTTGCTTCTGAGGAGCGCCGGTGGCGAAGGTGAAGTCGTACTCCTCGAACGTCTTTACCGCCGGGAAGGCTGCCATCCGCGTGTACATCGCCTGTTTACGCTGATGCCGGGCCAGTTTCTCCTCATGTAACAGGTGCTCCAGGAAGTCCATGTAGCTCCATTCCTGCTCCACCGCCTGTTGTGACAGCGCCGGTGCTGCGCCGATAAGACTGTCCAGTTGCAGCTGTTCGGCAAGCACCATCAGCCGTTGATGTTGCAGCTCGACCATCATGCGGCTCCTCTGCAGAACGTGTCATAGATGGAGAGCGGATGATGCAACGGCTGCCTGTCGAAGGTCACCAGGCTTTCATCAACCTGCACGTCATACTGTTTTTTCTCCGGAGGTAGTGCCAGCATGGATTGCTGTTCCTTAACCCAGCGATCGCATGGGCGGGTCTGGATAGTTTCATGCTTACGTTGATTGGCCACATCGTACAGCCAGCGCAGGCCGTAACGGTTTGCGGTTTCAACATCGACGGTGATCCCCATCGGACGCAGGCGCGTCATTAACGGGATATAGAAGCTGTTTCGGGTGTACTGCACCATCCGCTCCACCTTGCCTTTAGTCTGCGCCCTGAAGGGACGGCAGAGGCGAGGAGAGAAGCCCATCTCTTTACCGAACTGCCACAGGGAAGGATGGAACCGGTGCTGCCCGGTCTGGTAAGCATCACGCTGGAGCACCACCGTTTTCATATTGTCGTACAGGACTTCCCGCGGTACGCCACCGAAGAAGCTGAACGCATTGCGGTGACAGGCTTCCAGCGTGTCGTAGCGCATGTTGTCGGTGAACTCGAGGTAAAGCATTCTGCTGTACCCCAGAACAGCAACGAACACGTGCAAAGGGCACTTGCCGTTTCGCATGGTCCCCCAGTCAACCTGCATCTGCCGTCCGGGCTCGGTTTCGAAGCGAACGACCGGTTCGGCCTGTGCAGGGAGGGCCTGCGAACGGATGAACTCTCTCAGGATAGTCAGCCCTCCACGATAGCCCAGCTCCATGATTTCCCTGGCAATAACGGTCGCAGGGATTTTGTAGGGATGTGCATCGCTGATCCGTTTAGAGATGTAATCACGGTATTCATCGAGCAGTGATGATGATGCCGGGCGTGGTGAATACTGCGGCTTTTCAGATTTGGCTTTCAGGTGGCTGCGGACAGTATTGCGCGAAATACCCAGTTCCCTGGCGATGGCCCGGATGCTCATTCCCCGCTTATGCAGGACTTTAATTTCCATACGAATCTCAAAAGTGATCATAAGCTCCCCTGTATTCAGAGGAGCAGATTAACCCCTGGATCAATTTTCAACCGCTGGGGTGGATCAGTTTTGCACCGTTGGTAACACCTGCAGCTGCGCCGCGGCACCTTTAACATTCGCTAGCGCAACCATTATAGAATCAATTTTTTCCAAGTTAGAGCTGGCATTTGTGAAGAAATAGAACAGAAAATCGTTCAGCTCGCGCAGTGACTTTGCAAACTCTTCACCGAACAGATTTTCTGGTGTAGCAGGGATAACGCCTTCCTTCTTTAGAGCATGAAACGCATCTTTGTCGAACTGACTGGCGGCCAGCATAAAAAGACTTTTACCTACGTTTCTTATGCTCCTTAGCGATTTACATTTAGCTATAAAGGGCTGTACCTGGGCCAGAGTGACTTTGGTCCCCAGCAGAACGTCACAGGCAAAAAAACCGGGCTTGTTTACATCGCTTCCTGGTGTAACAAGAGGAGACAAATAGCTGGGACCTGTTAAATCGAACAGATAGTTTGAAATAGCAGGTGGCTTCCCTTCTTCATCCTGCCTTGTCCTTGCCAGGTTATAGCTGATGAGATTGAGGTTCTGACTCCACTGAACCATCGTCGCGATGAAAATGCTCTCTGTCACCAGACGCGCGTGTATCTGTCTCGATACGGAATCGTACCGCCTTTCATCTTTTTCTCTGAGAGCGATGCATTCTCCAATTTCAGGCAGGATAATTTCAGTGCATAAACCGATTTTCACCAGCCTTTGCCATACTACAGTGAACGGAGTTTTTTTCTTCATGGCTACAGGTGAACCACTTGCAGCGCCAAAATCACGTTTAGGAATGATTCCGCCTCTGGCCAGCAGGGCGCTCAGTGCAAGGCCCAATGCTGAACCACTCTCTATCAGCTTATCGGTTAGTATCTGCCAGAACTCATCGCTACCATAGGAGTCCCTGAGATATACAAACTGCACCCTCTTCGGAAATACGTTTTTAATGCTGCTTATCTCACCAGATAGGACAGCCCGTGAGATAACCTTCCTCGCATTTTCAGCAGAGATTTTTTTGCTTTGAATCAGCAGATCCGCCAGCGTTGAACTCAGGCAGGGACCTTCGCGCTTTAAAAGAGAGATGAGTGTCATAGTTTCTTGTCACACTGCGCATTTAATAATTACAAACATAACATGCTCGACTCTCTTTTAAAAATTACATTTAATAATTTTATTTAATATCAATGAGTTATTGCATTTACTTTACTGTTCGGTCATTAATTTGTCGCGGTTGATAATTTTTAGTTTTTTATTCTGATCACTTTCGGAGCGTGTGTCTGGCAAAAAGCAGTCGATACAGCTACTTACGCATCAGTTGAATAAATCCAGTCAGCACATTGAGGACATCTCTTCTCCCCATGCCAGCAGACATGGCACCAGCAACATCGCCATTGCCGTATAGCGGTGTTAGTAGGTGGAAAGCGATTTTCTGATGGCGGTATAGTTTGTGATGAGGTGGTTTGCTCTTGCACTGCCTGGAGCTTGTTAAATCGACATGCTTTAAGTCGAGCGACATTGTTGATATGTCCCGGCAGGTGCACAAATGTTCTTGTTGCAGTCAGAGGGTCAAACTGAACACCGATCTGCAGTTTGCAGTAAATGCAATGCAATAAATCAAAATCAACCTGTTGAACAGATTCTGGTGTAACCCATTCACCCTTTGCGGTGACAGCATGAGTGGCTAAAATGAAGTAATTCATCATGAACTCCGGAGAAAATGTAAAAGCCAGCATGGTTAGCTGGCTTTGTGGATAGAAGGGGGAAGGAAGCATTACCGACTGTCACAACGGGTTAGTTTTACCGGCCTATTTATGTTCTCTTTTTTTTCAATGAACGTACTTCTCCGCGACCAAAGGTTCTGGCATTTCCAGGGAGGAGCAAACGGGCACAGGCATCGATTTTGGTGATATAACTTAGCGCTTTAAGTAACCCCTTGTCCTTACTACTGTCACCGCGTTTCATTTTGCCGAGGCAGCAGTCCTCATAACGCTCTTTGTAAGCGTTGCAGTTGTAGAACATGCCTTTACCTTGAGTAATGGTTTCATTCCAGTATTTACCGAAAGCATGAGCAATCACGCCATCCTGTTGTGCTTTATTGCCATTTAAGATAAATAGCATGTGGTAATGAAATTTACGTTGTGGGCCATATTCCAGTTTCCATACCGTCCCGAGGACATGGCGAAACATTGGATTCTTTTGCATATTGCGAAACAGCTGCTGACGATGCTTACGGGCATCATCAGCAGTGATGTCAGCTTTATGCTCATTTGCCCATGATAAATCAACCCGCAAGACCAGCAGCCGGGAATGACGCTCCTGTAGATGTCTGATGTAATTTATCGCTCCCTTCAGATTTTTAACCGAAGTCCGCTGGTACTTTCTGCATGCTTGTTTAAATCCTGCCTGACTCACAGTAAATCGGTAATCCTGCATCAGCTTATTCAGCATTTCTGCTGTGGTAATGGTATCTGCCCCTACTATTTTCCCGTTATGGACACGCGAATATAAATCGGCGCTATTAAATAAACGCTGAAATGTAGCTATACGTGGATTAGCTATTCGTACTTTCATCGCATCTTGCGGCAACATATTGAGATGACGGATGGCATCAAGAATGATGGCTGACTCTGCACTCTCTTTGTATCCTGAACGATTATACAAAATAGTGAAAGGTAACTTACGCCCTCTGCTGATAGTTTTAAGGCAATTATCCAGCTGTTCTAATTTGCATCTGAACTCATTGTCATCGGATATGATGATGTGGGGAGTATTATTCTCAATATGATATTCAGCATGAGATAACAGGAATGATTCTGGTAAGTCCATAATGTATTTCTCTGAAGCCAGTCAGTAATGGCTGGCTGGCAATGTATAAAGGTGGTTATTGGACGAGGGGCTTCATCTGATATTCAGCATGAATAGTAATATCAGAAATAGTGTCTGTGTGATAACAATGTCTAAGTGTATGACGCCATTAATGAGTGTGATATAGCGTGTTTATATGAAGTGATATTGATTGGTGATTGAATGTGTTAATTAATGATTGGTAATGCATTAAATACAATAATAAATAAACCGACTTTGCAAATCACATTAAGGCCATGTGCCATAAGGCACGAGAGCATAAAATCATGGTGTGAAGTTAGTGACCTTTTCATCACTATCTTTGGAGTCTTTTATGCTCTTGACTCATTAACACGGGCTTCTAACCATTCTTTTATCTCACGTTCAATCCAGCGGGAACTGCGGCCAAATTTCACCGGTTTTGGGAACTTACCGTCCTGCGCCATTTTATAAAACCACTTATCGGACAAACCGGTCAGTTCAGTAATAAACTGCATGCTGACAAATTTATCCTCGTGAATATTAATCGTGCTCATGACATGTCTCCAAAAATGTATCATGAGGACACCGGATGGCATCCTTTCATGTCATAGGCCTCATATGTACAGATTTACTTTTCCCTGACGTTATTTCATAAGAAAAGGATTGCCGGCCGAGACGGGGATAACTATCAACCACACATCAAAAATCTGGCGCAGCTACACTTTCACACAGTCAATTCATGGTGTTCTCAGAGGCAGTTTTTCACTAAAAAAGTGCCTAATTACAGGGGTTGCATTAGACTTCCACCCTACGATTTACACTATGATTATTGCCATGAATTACCCTATAAATTACTATACATGCATTGCAGTTCACATAATAAAAAGAGGTAATTCCTTGTGAGTGATGAGTTATGGATCGACATTAAAAGCTCGCGTGATATCAGGTTATTTCTGTGGCTAAACGGGGATGATGTCGCTATTTACAATTATCGTTTGAAAGATAGCAGCAAGAAATACAGCGCAGATCTGATTTATGGAGAAGATTATAGATTAGCAGCAGAGGCAATAAATGACGCGTTTCGTCTGTTTTATAAAGACCCAGATATACTTCGTGCATATGCATCTAATTTTAAAAAAGCCAAAGATGCAATGTTGCCATTAAAAGAATTCAACTGGTTTAAACGCTGCAATGATGCCTGTTACTTTACCTGGGTGTATATAAGGGCTCTCAGTAATAAAAATAAATCACTTGGTAGTTTTAATATAAATGAACCGTGCACTGTTTATACCCGGACCTATTATCACCGGCTGATTAAAATTCAGTATCCTGTAAGCCATAGTGAACGCCTTGAGTGCATAAAAGATTTTTTTGACAGGTCATCGATGGATCTTTCATCAAAACTATTGATAATGTCGAAGATAAGATACGAGTGGGACAGACACTCTCCTTTAGTAAATAACCTCCCCCTAAAGAAATCTGAGAAAGTAAAAATACAATGGGCGTGGGACTATATTTCTAAGGACAAGGTTAACGTTATCATTGGTTCAATAAAGAGAGCGCAAGCTAAGATAGCAAAAGGAACTCAACCCCATCAAGACAATATACCTTCTGAGCATATTTTTAATGAGGCGTACAAAGCAGCTTTACAGGGATACGTCCACAACCCTCATTTCGTTAGCCTTTTCAGGCCATCAACGACAACTGAGAAGTATCTTGCACTACGTTGTATTTATATTTGCATTTATTGTTACGACAATAAATTTTTATCCAGATTTAAGAAATCGTGGGAATCATCGGTTTACAGGAAGACAAAGAAGAAAGTCACGGTTCGCGAAAAATCAACGTCAGAACCAGTAGGGCGGGAATTCAGTAATGTAACTGATGCAGAGAAAATCATCGCAAAAATACCTTCAGAAGCTGAACAGCTTCATGATAAATTACTCTTACAAACATCCAGTGAAAAGCTAAATGAAATTACACCTACTCCTGAAATTGATGCCGGAGAAAACAAAGAAGTCAAAGATGACTCAGTAAATAACTGGTATGGCATTCCTTTTTAGAGTTTTCTATTTATAAATAACAAAGGCCACGATGAAAGTGGCCAATAATTGTCAACATCACTCACTCCAGATTATTTCAAACCTATATCACCCCACTGAGAACACCGGCATATCTTTGTCTGGACGAATATCTCATTGATCATCAATACCGATCGATACTCAATTAAAAGATAGCATTCACCTATCAATAGGTGGGTAATTGATCGTTTTTATTATAGATAATAACGATCAATTTGTTGAAACTGATCTGTATTAACGATTATCCCATTCCCTCTCAAATGCATACGATCAGGTGGCCTTTTGTTCAGCAAAGGGCCATTTTTCGTTTGCAAAACAACAGCAAGGATTCTCTATGTTGAAGATAAGCTTCGCATTCTTTTTCAGTACGGCACTGTTCAGCGCAGCGGTGCACGCCATGGGCCAGGAGCAACAATGGGGCAACTGGTTTGGCACTGTTAATGCGATGGAGTTTGAACTGAATACCGACAATAGCGCCGGAGAACGCATGACGCTCACCTGCCGGGACAGTCATCTGATATTGAACTACAGCGGGTCTGATAAGAAACCCTTGGGTGTACCAGATGAAGGTCAGGAAGGCATGGGGATTAATATCAACGCTGTACATTACCTGCCAGGCAAGGCGGCTTTCATCGCACTCAAAAACACAGACAGCCATGGGCAGATTGAAATCACCCGAATCAATAAACCCTTATCTCACCCGTTCAGTACCGCAGGACTCAAGGACGCTCTGGAGGACCTTAACTGGGAAGACTGCATCAGCCATTAATCACCCCATCCGGTAGCTCATGCTCCCACATTGTTAATCATCAGCAAGGATATCTGTATATGGCGACATTCCTTTCACGCCTGATTTTGATCTGTACGCTTTCGCTCCCGGCCTTCAGCTTTGCCATCACCATTCCCGGTAATATTCATCCAGAACGGTACACGTTCTTTCTGACAGATGGCGGAGGTGAAATGCTTCGCGAAATGAACGATGCGGCAGTCAGCGTAAAACTCAACAATAAAGCTGGTTTCAGCGCGGAGGCACAGAGCAAGGCGGCTGCAGCGAATATCTCTCCTTTATTGTACGCAGCATCACCGCTTGAACAGAACTTTATCCGCTACGACAGTAAACCGGTTAAGGCTCTGACTTGTCTCGTAACGACACGCACTATGCCGGGTCAGAATAAAAATTATTCATGGGAGGAAACCTACTGCCTGGATGAAACCGGTGCTGCCTACATCGGCACAAAAGGCTGGCCGTCACGTGCTATCGTCGAAAAGAGCTGCGAGGTGGGTGCCTCCGGTTGTCCTGTATATCTTGGTCTGAACAATGATCCACCGATCATGCGGAATGATGCTGCGCAATATATTCCTTACAGCAGCGATCGGGCAAGCGGGCAGAAAGTACGTAACTCTGAGCCAAAATCAACGACCGCTGAAACCGTCGCAGAGCAGGACGGTTATGTGGTGAGTTTTATTAAAGCCAGCAACTGTACAGACAACAAACTGATTGTCAAAAACACAAGCTCCGGGAAAACCGCCGCAATTGCAGGATTAAGTGGTTGCTCTTTTGATCCGAAGAAAAATGCAGTAATTATCTTCCCTCAAAATGAATATGTCGGCGTTTACAGTGGCCCCACAAACGCTTCTGAGGAAATAGCCTCAGTCGATCTCCCCTAATTACTTTTCCAGTCCGGTATAAGCTTCCTGCGGTACCGGACACCTTTTGGATCAACCTATGAAAACTAAAAAATCCCCGGACGATACAACGCCAGATGCAGAATCATTTGGGTTGACCTGGCCCGTTGTTTTCAGCGTCGCAGGCCTCACTCTGCTGAGAAGTAAGTCGGTCGTATGCCAGACAATGGGAGCCAGCCTGATGACCTATAGCCTGATAAGACTCATAAAAAAACTCGCCACGCTTGCCTGAAAAGTCCCAATCAGGCAACACGGTTTGTGTTCTAACACCTGTACCAGACGTACTATCACCTTCCGAAGCTCGCCAGGAAGCTAACTCTCGACAAAAGCTGAAGCGTTACTTTATCAAAGGGCTGGCTGCAATAGCAGAGGACAGAATTAATGATGATGCCTTTGTTTTATCGGTGTGCAGCAAAGCGTATGAACGCTTACCTCTGAACATAAGGCGAATCGTTAAATACGAGTGGTGTCTTCGATACTTCCAGTACAGTAAACCCTTTATTCTGCAGCGATTACAACATCACCAGGCCGAAAAGCTAATACCACCGGCATTACCTGACAGAGAACTCTCGCCACAGCAGAGCCAGCCACCAGCCTCTCCCTGAACATTTTATCTTCCATCCAATGCCACTCTACTGGAGTGGCTTTTATGCCCGTTTTAAAAGGAATCAACTATGACCCGTTTAGCCAGCCGCTTTGGTGCAGTCAACCTTGTTCGTCGTGACCGCCCGTTAACTCGCGACGAACTGGCCCATTATGTGCCCAGTGTCTTCAGCGAAGAAAAGCATGAATCCCGTAGTGATCGCTATACCTACATCCCGACAATTACCCTTCTCGATAACTTGCAACGCGAAGGCTTCCAGCCATTCTTCGCGTGTCAAACCAGAGTCCGCGACCAGAGCAAACGAGAGCATACGAAGCACATGCTGCGCCTGCGTCGTGAAAGCCAGATTACTGGCAAACAGGTTCCCGAAATTATTCTGCTGAACAGCCACGACGGCTCCAGCTCATATCAGATGCTACCGGGGTTATTCAGAGCAGTTTGCCAAAATGGGCTGATTTGCGGTGAGAGTTTTGGCGAAGTACGCGTGCCGCATAAAGGCAACGTAGTAGAGAAAGTCATCGAAGGGGCCTACGAAGTACTGGGAATATTTGACCGTGTAGAAGAGAAACGCGATGCCATGCAGTCACTTTTGTTGCCGCCGCCCGCTCAGCAGGCTATGGCGAAAGCGGCGCTGACATATCGCTTCGGTGAGGAGCACCAACCGGTGACAGAGACGCAGATACTTTCCCCACGCCGCTGGCAGGATGAGAGTAACGACCTGTGGACCACTTATCAGCGCATTCAGGAAAACCTGATTAAAGGCGGGCTATCGGGGAGAACAACCAAAGGAAAGCGCGCCCATACCCGAGCAGTGAAAGGTATTGACGGTGATGTGAAGCTCAACCGGGCTCTCTGGGTGATGGCTGAGAATATGCTGCAGCTTGCTTCATGATCTCTTCCACTATTTTCCCTTAAAGCCTTTCCGAAGATTCGGAAGGGCTTTTCTTTCTAAGGAGCAACCATGTCTACGATCAATTTATCCCCGGTATTTCCTGCAAACGAGCAGCGAGTCATCCAGCGAGCATTACGTCTGCTGGAGAAATACCAGCGTCAACCGAGTGAGTCATTTACCTCTACCAGCCTTACAAAAACCTGGCTGCAACTGCAGATGACTCACCTGGAGCGGGAAGTCTTCATCGTAATGTATCTCGACAATCAGCATTGCCTGCTGGAGCGAGAAACACTGTTTACCGGCACGCTCAGCCATACCGAAGTGCATCCCCGCGAAGTGGTTAAATCAGCCCTGAAACATAACGCTGCTGCGGTCATTTTGGCGCATAACCACCCGTCCGGCACGACAGAAATCAGCCAGCAGGATAAACATGTCACTCAGCGAATTGCTAAAGCCTTGGCTCTGGTGGAAGTTCGTGTGCTAGATCATCTTGTGGTCGGGAACGAAGTGGTGTCTTTTGCTGAATGTGGCTTGTTATGAGGTGCAGAATGAAAATCATCAGTAAGCGCCAGGCGATGCATATTTATCGTCAGCATCCCGAATCCAGGTTATCTGCCTTCTGTACAGGTCACTACAAGTGGCACGGCAGTGTCTGCCATTACTACGGACGTGAAGTTCAGGATATCAGCGGCGTTCTCGCTGTTTTTGTTGAACGTCGTCAGGACCGGGCAGACCCGTACGCAATTCTGCGCAGCGTGACAGTGAACTAATCAACCCACTCAGTCATTAAGGAATATATTAATGCAGTCGACCACCTTATCCGGCACATCGGCGGAGAACGCATCCTGCCTTCAGTGGGGTTTAAAACGTAATATCACGCCATGCTTCGGCGCTCGCCTGGTACAGGAAGGCAACCGCCTATACTTTCTGGCTGACCGGGCAGGATTTAATGGCTCATTCAGTGACGATGAAGCTTTGCGTCTGGACCAGGCATTTCCACTGATGATGAAACAGCTTGAGCAGATGCTGACGACTGGCGAGCTTGATCCTTGCAGCCAGCACTGCGTCACACAGCATCACAACGGACTTACTTGTTAAGCTGACACTCTCGGCTCTCATGGCTACGTTTACATTGCCATATATCACCAGTCAGCTTTAACCAGATAACACCTTCCTCTTCTTTTATCAGGGACTCAACTCATGCATATTTCAACTGTACCGCCAACGGTGACGGTTTCGTCACGACTGTCTCCTGTCCAAGTTTGGCAAAAACTATTAACGTATATTTTAGAGCAACATTACGGCCTCACGATCAACGACACACCATTCAGTAACGATACGACGATTCAGGAACATATAGAGGCGGGAGTGAATTTTACTGATGCTGTTAATTTCCTTGTGGAACGATTCGAGCTTGTGCGCATTGACCAGAAGGGTTTCTCCTGGCAGGATCAAGAACCTTGGATAACATCTTTAGATGTTCATCGGGCACAGTTCAACCTTGGGTTGAAACGCTCATAAATCAGCCAACTGATCATTAAGGAAAAACATGTGGGGGCATAATCGGGGGCATGTCAGTAAAGCGCATGAGAAAATAATCAATAAATTCAACATGATTAACAACCAAATGCGACTCCTGTGATCGCCAAAAATGCCATCTGCTTTAATAAAAAAACTTCATTAATAAATAGATTCAACCATTCAAGTCACCTTATGTGAACATGTTCACTTATTCATTTAAATATTGAGTGTTATTCTCTCTTCCATTTCAAAAATATCACCAAGGGAAGATGTAATGGAATGGATTATAGGTGCTATAATTTTAATAGTCATTATTGGTGCTATATTGAAGCCCAGACAGCGTGATATCTGTCATAATCCCTTTAAGAAGAAATACTACACATGGGAAATTGAAGGGAAGAAACAACATTTATGCCCCAATTGTAATGGTAAAATGCAACGGCGAATCAGTTCGCAAAAATTTAAAAGCAGATTCGGTTAAAAACGACTGATTCAGTCTAAGTATAGAATTGATAATTATACAATCATCATCAATGATAATTTTGGAAAATATATTCCGAACTTATCATCTATTTCATCGTTAACTCAATCTATAAAGCTTTGAAGACTACTCACTCAAAACCCTAAGCCTACAAGCCTCTTTCACCCATTTACTAAAATTCCCTTTTCCCGCAGCCTTTTCAATCTGTTCCAAAAGCTCATCCTCAAACCGGATATTCTTCATAGTGCTTTTGGTACGGTCAAAATTTGGTTTCTTTTTCTCTTACATGGTAGGTACCACTTCGGTTAATTTATCTGCATGTGGTACCTACCACATGGATTTGGAATTCTGACAACGCCCAGCAGTGTTGGAGCACTAATGGGCGTCTAACCTCACCAACTATCAAGGAGTTGATTATGGCTGACTCGCATTCTACCCCAGACACCGACCAATCCGGAACCGAGCGTTCGTTAATTGTGGGATACCGCCCGAATGTTTTCGACAAATCCACACCGAAAATCATCCTTTCCGGCAAGTGGCTGCGCGCGGCGGGTTTTGATAACGGGCAGCAGGTCACGGTAAAGGTCATGAAAGGGTGCATCGTTCTGGTGGCGTATAACGAGCAGGAGCAGAGGTTGCAGGATGATTATAAACGGACGAAAGCAAAGCTTATTGAGATAGAGAACGCACTTGCAGCGATCCAAATTCCGCATGCTGGAAAGCGCCTCGCAAAATCAAATACAAACCTCCTGGCATAGCGGCTGTTTCTGGCATACAACCAGCCAAGCGCGTTAAACGATGTAGATGGGGAGACGACATACAAAGAAAGTCGCAACCCAATCTCCCTGTTCGAACCATCAATTAGCATCTCATAAATTGAATTTCTGATGGCGAAATTGAGCAGCATTCAACTATCCGGAAATTCCGGATAGTTGGCCAGGCAAGGAGACATCAGATTTCCAAAAAAGATCACTACAATCTCAAAGCAATACTCGCAGTTGCGCTCGGCTAGTGGTTCCCAGTTTCACCTTTACCGGCCATACAACTCCTGAACTAATACACAACCGATCTACCGCCCTCATTACCACGTTCATACAATATATAAATTGATAGCCAACCATTATTCACAATAAATATAATACAACGGTTAAAACCCCTATCTTTTTATTAAAGATGAACTATTGCGATACTCATCACAGCAGAACGCCAATATTAATAGGAAATTGTGCCTACTTTTCCTCCTTAAGATTGAAATATGTATTACAGTGACTCATTAATAGCATCAATGGATGCGCATAAAATATTGGCACTAAAGTTAGATCACGCCTTAACAGGCGTAAAAGATGAAGTATTAAAGCAAGTACACCAGATAGATGATGGGGCAACGAGATTAAGCTATCAACTTTCATGCTTTACTGAAAACTATCAGGACGTATGTTTACGATTACGCAAAGAAGACTCAAGGTTTTTGACAGGCATCGTCCAATTAATAAAACACAGGGACGTGATATATAAGATGTTCTATATTTATATTAAAAGCCTATTAAGCAACAAGAGTGAAAAAAGAATACATAACATACAACGAAATCTTATTAATTTAGGCGTATCAATTTCATCATCGATACTCTCCAGTCAGGCTTTTATATATTCAGCAACTATAGCAATTTGCAGTAGTGTTCATACTAACATTTGGATGAAAGAAAAGATCACTTCGTTTTCTACTTATGCTGTCCTTGGTTTAAAAGTTTATGGCATCGTTGAGCAGGCATCCAGAAGCGCCAACCATTTAAAAAACTATAATGCATATTACTATAATCTACTTTATCAGGAAGAACTTGAAATGATGTTTTTCTTGATTGAGCCCATAATAATGAAATCCCCCATGCTTAACCAAGCTTATGCTTCAGACAGTGACATTGCATATGCGATTTCAAGGATGATAAAGGGATGATTAATGCTATTAAAGACTGGTTAAAAGGCCAATTCATATTCTTCCTGAGAGGCGCAATTCCTCTTTTATTCGTCATAATATTTGCACTATTTGCCGTAACCTGGCTACCCGAAAAAATCGCAATGAATGCAATATGGTCAGTTGTAGTTATTGTAGGCCTCTATATCCTTTTACGTAAAAAAAGATAATTACTATTTAACAGGAGTAAATTATGTCAATTCCCGCTCATCTGTGGTTGTTTGATGAAAATGGTTCGCCTATCGTTGGTCCATCCTTACTGCCAGCGAGATTAGGATCGTTTGAAATCCGTTCAGTTATCCATCAGGTATGGATCCCTGAGAGCTCGCATACTGGTCGTTTGACAGGCACGAGAGTTCATTCCCCCTTAAATTTGCATAAGGAATTTGATGCTGCAACGCCTGTTTTATATCGTGCTATGTGTGAAGGAAGAACATTAAAAAAAGCAGAATTGAAAATGTATCGAATTCTTGACCAGGGCGTTGAGAGTGAGTATTTCAATATGATAATGGAGAACGTGAATATCACCTCTATATCACCACTGCTGCATCCCACCGGCTTGACGAGCACGCATCTCGAAGATATTCAACTCCGGTACGAGAAGATTACATGGAAGCATTGCGATGGGAACATTATCTACACTGACGAATGGAATAACCGAGCTACGTATTAGGATATCTAAAATGAAAGTACTGTTAATTTTGGCGGCACTTCTTTTCCTGGTTCAAAATACATCAGCAGCCCAAATGTCCGGCTTCGCAGCTAGGTATTATCAGGATGATGGAACAACGTCGGAAGAACCCACAGAAGTACCCCTCTTTCCCACTATTACCATCGGTAAGAAAACCGTGCAAATGGAGGTTACACATCTGGCAGACATCTCCAGAACACCAATTAACAAAGACAGTTCTGCACGCTGGGTCTGCCTTCATGACGACGATGGCACGAATTACTGGTTCATTTCTGATAACGAAATGGGTGCAGGATTGTTAACTGCGCTAGTCATAGCCAGCGATGGCATCCATAAAGAGTGTGCTAAAACAACGGAACCTGTCAGCGTCTCAGTCGCTAATGTTCCATTATTAAAGGCGACGCATGGGAATTTAGTCGCATTGTTCGGCAAGAAAGAGATCGCCAAAAAGAAAGCGATGCTTTTTTATCAGGAGACGCCATTACAGAATGGATTCATCCAGAGTAATACGGTCTCTTATTACTTCGATGGCGATAAAGTGCGTGGCGTAATCATCGGGCAAATTACCAGTAACTAGCTTGCAGACTCCCTCTCCAGAGGGAGAGGGCGTTAAGCCTGCTCACCCAACCGCATATGCAGCAACGGAAACGGATTCCCCTGCCCGTCCAGTTCCGAGCGTCCGACCTGCTCAAACCCCATATGGCGATAAAACGCGACGCCCTGCGGGTTCTGCTCATTCACGTCCACTTCGTTCGCGCCAAACTCTGCAATGGCATGTTTTAGCAGCAATTTCCCAACGCCCTTCCCCCGGCTCGCGTCATCAACAAACAGCATTTCAATGCGATTTTCATCCACGCCTAAAAAGCCGTGAATGACGCCTGCGTCATCGCGAGCTATCACGACCTTGAGGTTAGGCAGATAGGCGTTAAGCAATAGCGGGCGCAGCGCCGCAATATCGCTTTCCTGTAAAAAGTGATGGGTAGCGCGGACGGAGGATTCCCAGATCGCGACCAGACGTTCGAAGTGTGTGGGTAGTGCGGTTTCTATTTTCATGAGGGGATCATGATAGGAAAATCGAACTATTTCAAGCCACGCATTGCGGTCTGTTCCCCCCTCACCCTAGCCCTCTCCCTCAGGGAGAGGGAACTGACCGTGCGGTTTTTCATCCCCTCCCCTGATCTCCATCACCGCATACACCCCGTCCTTCGGCACGATCACGGTGACGTTTTCCACCGGCACGCCTGCCGCGAGGTGGATGTCCTGCAGCTGCTGCAGCGTCCTCGGGTGAATATCCTCCCAGCCAATTCCCCGCAGCACAAAGTCAATTTGCGGGCTGCTGGTGAGCATGTTCGACACAATCACCGCCCCGCCGGGCTTGACCAGCCGCAGCGCGCGCTGGAGGAAAATCACCGCATCGGTATCGTCGAAGTATTCAAAAATCCCCAGCGCGTCAACCAGTTCGGCCTGATGCTCGCCCAGCTCCAGCAGCAGATCCTCATTACGCACAAGCGTATGGAGCAGGTTGCGCCTGAGCAGCGTTAGCTGTTCGCCCACCACAATGCCTTCCTGCGCCGCCATGGTTTCCGCCCAGCTCAGCGCTACGGGGTCTTTGTCCACCAGCGTGAGATAGACCTGCTGGCCATCAAGCTTTGCTTCGCGCAGCGCCTCCAGCACCGGGATGGCGGCGCCGCTCGCGAGGCTGATCCAGTTGTTTTCGCTCTCATTGTGAATGTACTTATCCACCAGCGCGGCCAGCACCCTGGCGCGGGACCGCACGCCAACCGCATCGTTCGCGTGGATAAACCACTGGCGGCTGTCGCTGTCCATTTTTGTTCCATCGGGCAGGCGGTCTTCCAGCGGGTTTTGCACCACAAACAGCGCCAGCGCGGAGGGGACCAGCCGGGTGCGCCACGCGGTCAGGGCCGGGCGGTTGCGGAAGGCCTGTTCCGAATAGCGGTTCTGCGGAACAAGCACGGCCTGCCCGCCTTCGTCGTACTCCATCCTCGGAGGCCGGAGCGCTGGCTCGGCTTTCAGGGCGCGGTCAAGGGAGGCGATCTCACGGGCAGCATCGTCTTTCATCGGCCACTGGTCGCTGACGTCGGGAAATGACGCGCTAAAAATCGTCATATTTTCCGGCGCATCGCCGCGAAAAGGCTGCCAGTTCATGTCGTCTTCCCCCCGTTAGGCTTTTAACGGAAGTCTATCCAGGCGAGCCAGTAATGCCCCAGGAAGAAAGCACGATTTTTATTGCTTGACCCAAACCAGCTGGTCAACCCGGAAGCCCAGGCTGCGCGCGGTGTTCAGGTAATCCTGCTTCACCGCGTCCGGGATCGTCGGCGTGCGCGACAAAATCCACAGGTAGTCGCGGTTCGGCCCGCTGACCAGCGCGTACTGGTACTTATCGTCCAGCCTGATCACGTTATAGCCGCCGTAGAACGGGCCGAAGAAGGAGACCTTCAGCGCGGCCGTGGTCGGTTCGCCGGTAAAGTACGCTTTCCCCTCGCTCTCGTTCCACTTGTTCTTCACCGGATCGTAGCCCCGGTTGAGGACGCTGATGCCGCCGTCGCTGCGCTTGCCGTAGGTGGCGGTTACCTGCTCCAGCCCGCGCTCAAAGCGGTTTTCCAGACGGGCAACTTCGTACCATTTGCCGAGATAGCGGCTGGCGTCAAAACCGGAAATCGGCTGCACGCCTTTCGGCGGCGTAGGGGATTTACAGGCGACCAGCGTCAGCGCAATGGCAACGCCGGTCACAACAGGCCATAGCTTCATGAGAATTCCTTTCATTTGCACGGTTGGACGTTAAGTGTAGTGCACCGTTTCGGCGCTTCATCCCGTTCGGGAAAATTCGTAGTATATTGAGAGTATTCCTCCACTCTGGACACGGACATGGCTTACTCCATCGGCGAATTCGCCCGACTCAGCGGCATCACCGCCACCACCCTGCGGGCGTGGCAGCGTCGCTATGGTTTACTCAAGCCACAGCGCACGGAAGGCGGCCATCGCCAGTACAGCGATGAGGACGTCCAGCAGGCGCTCAAAATCCTCGACTGGGTAAAAAAAGGCGTCCCGATCGGCCAGGTCAAACCTCTGCTGGAACGCCCGACGCCGGGAAGGACTAACAACTGGCAAACCCTGCAGCAGAACATGCTGCAACGCCTGCAGGACGGCAAAATCGAGTCCCTGCGCCAGATGATTTACGACGCCGGACGCGAGTACCCAAGGCCGGAGCTGGTCGCGAACGTGCTGCGCCCGCTGCGCAGCCAGGTCTCGGCCAACGTCGCCGCCGCCATGACCCTGCGCGCGATCCTCGACGGCATCATCACGGCCTATACCTCGTTTTGCCTCGAAGGCGATAAAAAAGCCCCTGGCGATAATATTCTGCTCAGCGGCTGGCACCTGAACGACCCGTGCGAGATCTGGCTCGAAGCCTTAACGCGCACCGGACAGGGCCACCGCATCGACATCCTGCCGGTTCCCCCTGACGCGCTGGCACCGGAAATTTTCCCGGAGCGTAAATGGCTTCTGGTCACCAGCGGCAAGCTCACCGCCGCGCGGAAAAAGCAGGTGGAGCAGTGGCAGCAGCAGCTATCGCTTGAAGTGATTATCCTCTGATCATTTTCTCCTGCGGGAATCTTCACGAAAAGTTGAATATTTTCCCGAGCCGCAGATGCTAACGTTTTCCTGTGACGAACAACTCCACAGGAAAACACCATGAAAAAAACTGCCCCTCTGCTGATCCTGGCCGCGATGGCCTTTACCCCTGCCGCCTTTAGCGCCGCTCCGGCTGGCACCCTGAGCGTACACATCCTCGACCAGCAAACCGGCACGCCTCCACCGGGCGTCACCGTCACGCTGGAAAAGCAGCAGCAGGACAAATGGACCCCGATCGCCAGCGGTAAAACCGACCAGGACGGACGCATCAAATCGCTCTATCCGCAGGACCAGGACATGCAGCCCGGCGCGTATAAAGTGACCTTCAAAACCGCAGAGTACTTCCACGGCAAAAAGCTCGACTCCTTCTTCCCGGAGATCCCGGTGCTGTTTACCGTGACCCGCACCAACGAGAAGCTGCACATCCCGCTTCTGCTGAGCCAGTACGGTTACTCGACCTACAAGGGCAGTTAAGACGCATTGATTTTAAAGAAATAAAAAAAATAGTTCCGCTAATACTTGGACAAATTAGTCATGTTGTGTAAGTTTTAATTATATGAACGGGAGGACTACACCATGACGACGAAACCTGTGCTCGGTATTAGCGGATGTTTGACCGGATCCGCCGTTCGCTTTGACGGCGGACACAAGCGTATGGGCTTCGTCATGGATGAGCTGGCCCAGTGGGTGAATTTCAGGCCCGTTTGCCCGGAAATGGCCATCGGCCTGCCGACCCCTCGCCCGGCGCTGCGCCTGATCGTGACCACCAGCGGTGAAACGCAGATGCGCTTCAGCCATGAGCCTCACGAAGACGTTACGCAAAAAATGGCGGACTTTACGGCAGATTTTTTGCCGAAAATCGGCGATCTCGCGGGTTTTATCGTATGTGCTAAATCACCAAGCTGCGGCATGGAGCGCGTGCGGCTGTACGATGAAAACGGCAACCGGGGCCGCAAGGAGGGCGTCGGGCTGTTCACCGCCGCCCTCCTTGAATCCTGGCCGTGGCTGCCGGTGGAAGAGGACGGACGCCTGCACGACCCGGTGCTGCGGGAAAACTTCGTCGAACGTGTCTTTGCGCTGCACGAACTGAACGCGCTACGTAAAAACGGCCTCACGCGCCGCGCGCTGCTGGACTTCCACAGCCGTTACAAACTTCAGCTGCTGGCGCACCATCAGGCGGGCTATCGTGAAATCGGCCCGTTCGTTGCCTCGCTGCACGAGTGGGAAGATCTGGACGCCTTCTTCGTGGCGTACCGGGAAAAGCTGATGACCATTCTGAAGAAACCCGCCTCGCGGAAGAATCACACCAACGTGCTGATGCATATTCAGGGCTATTTCCGTAACCAGCTCAACACCCGCCAGCGCGGCGAACTGCGCGACGTGATCCTGCACTATCGCAACGGACAGTTGCCTATCCTCGCTCCAATCACGCTGCTGAAGCACTACCTGGCCGAATACCCCGACCGGTATCTGATGACGCAAAACTACTTTGATCCCTATCCTGATGATTTGGGTCTGCGTCTGGCAGTCAAGTGATCATAAAAATGCGAAGGCCCCATTGACCCATAGAGGCCCAAGGCAGTACCCCGTTTAGACGACATCCTCACTGTCGTCTCTTTTTTGCATTTTATCTAAAATACTGTGATTATATACAGGATTATTCTGCAGAAAGGGGCCTGCCTGTGATCAACACCCTGCACATTCAAAACTACCGCTCCATCCGCGACATGTCGCTGGAGCTGGAGCAGCTCAACATTGTCTTCGGGCCGAACGGTACCGGGAAATCGAATATCTACAAGGCGATACACCTGATGCACAGCGCCGCCCAGGGGCAGTTTTCCCAGGCGCTGGCGAACGAAGGCGGCATTCTGAAGGTGTTCTGGGCAGGTAAAACCCGCAGCGACCAGCTGCGGCGGATGAACCTCGCGGTAGAAACAGAGACCTACGAATACGAGCTGCAGGTCGGGTTTGTGGAGAAGCTGCCCTATCCCTCGCAGTTTCAGCTCGATCCGGTGATCAAAGAAGAATCTATCTGGCTGAGCGGCCAGCACCGTCGTCCTTCGTCACAGCTGATGAAGCGTAAGAACCAGGCGGTGTTTCTGAACAACGTGCATCACGAGAAAGTGACCCACAGCGGTACGCTGTATGAGAACGAATCGGTATTCGGGCAGCTCGGCGAACCGCATCTTTACCCGGAAGTGTCCCAGATGCGCGAGTCCCTGCGTAACTGGCGCTTTTATCATGAGTTTTCTGTATCAATCGGCTCGGCGATGCGGGCTCCGCAGGTCGGTTTCCGCTCCCCGGTGCTCGCCAGCGACGGCGCCAACCTGGCGGCCGCGTTTCAGACTATCGTGGAGATTGGCGACGAGCTGCTGCTGATGCGCATCCTTGATCAGGCCTTCCCCGGCTGCGTGTTTTACAGCGACAACACCGGCGGACGTTTTCGCATGATGATGCAGCGCGAGGGGCTGAGCAGACCGCTGGAACCCGCGGAGTTCTCCGACGGCACCCTGCGCTTTCTGTGCCTGGCTGTGGCGCTGCTAAGCCCGCGCCCACCGGCGTTTATCGCGTTGAACGAACCGGAAAACAGCCTGCACCCGCAGATGCTGCCCGCGCTGGCGAGCTTAATCGCCGAGGCCAGCCGCTACTCGCAGATCTGGCTCACCAGCCACTCGCCGGAGCTGGCGAAGCTGATTGAGAAGCAGCGATCGTTTTCGCTATATCAGCTGTCGATGGTGGAGGGGGAGACGCGGGTGGAGAGGCTGGGGTAAACGCCGGGTGGCGCTGCGCTTACCCGGCCTACAAATGAGTCCGAAACGTCTTTCGCCACTCAGCCGGACTGACCCCAAAACGCGCCTTAAACTGCTGTCGCCAGGTGACGGCGGAATTAAATCCCACCAGCTCGGCCACGCGCTCAATCGGCATATTTCCGGCTTCCAGCAGGATCTGGCTGCGCCGCAGGCGTTCGGCGGTAAGCCAGTCGGCGACGCTCATCCCCGTAGCGTTAACAAAATGACGGGTCAGGGTACGGCGGCTCATCGAAACGACCTCTGCCAGCGAGTCCAGACTATGCGGTTCGGTGATGTGCTGCTGAAGATAGTCGATCAGGCAGTTAATGCGTCCGTCGCGGGTATCTTTGGGTACCGGCTGGGCGATGAACTGCGCCTGACCACCCTCACGGTGGGGCGGAACAATCATCCGACGGGCAATCTGGTTGGCGACCACGCTGCCGAAGCGCTGGCGAATGATATACAGGCAGCAGTCCAGCGCAGCGGCGGTTCCGGCTGAAGTGATGATATGGCCGTCATCCACGTAAAGGGCATTAATATCCAGCTGAACGTTCGGGAAGAGCGACTGGAACTGATGTTCAAACTCCCAGTGGGTGGCAGCACGTTTGCCGTCGAGGAGCCCAGCATAGGCCAGCACAAACGACCCCAGACACAGTCCGACGATTTCCGCGCCGTAGTCTCTCGCCTGCACCAGGCTGTCGAGCAGCGTCTGAGGCGGGCGTTCAAGGACGTGCTGCCAGTAGGGAACGACGACAATATCGGCCTGACCAATGGCGGTAAAGTCCTGCGTGGCGTTGAGAGCAAATCCGTCTTTTGAGGTGAGAAAACCCGGCGTTTCGGCGCAGATCGTCACGTTAAAGCGCTTTTCACCGGAGACCGAATCACCAAACAGAATGCAGGGAACGGAGTAGTGGAACGGGCTGAACCCGTCTACCGCGACAATCGCGACGTTGATTAGCGACATCTGTCTCTCCTTTCCCTTTAACGCACTCAGAATATAACGGTTTCGCCATCCTGGGGAATGCTCACTGCGTCACTCACCTGGTTGGCTTCAACGTACTCACGCAGCGCGCTGCGGGTTAAAAGGCAGTGGTTAATGGCCTCCATATGGCTCGCCACAATTTTAGCCTGCGGCAGCAGGAAATGGACGTTGAGCACATCCTCCTGCCCCATAATAATGGGCCCAAAACCAATGACGTGGGCATACCCGGCGTTCAGCACCACCACGTCCGGCTGGTGTTTTTGCAGATCGGCCGCCACCTCGTCACGCCAGACGGTATCCCCAGCAAGATAGAGCGTCTTCTCATCAGGATGACGCAGCACCACGCCACAGGCCTCGCCCAGCCGCTCCGCCAGCTCCGGCACGGCGTAAGCGCGATCGGTCCCGTGCTGCCCGCCGTGGGTTTTCGCAATCTGTATATCGCCGAAGAAGGTCGCGTCGGTCATGACCGTCAGGTTGCTAAACCCCTGGCTGCGCAGCAGCGCGGCGTCACGATCGTTTTGCACGTAGATCGGTTTGTCTTTAGCGATCAGTTCCGCTGCGGCGCGATCCCAGTGATCGTCATGGGTATGGGTGACGATCACCGCGTCGGCGTCCAGCAGCGTGTTGACGTCAACGGGGAGTTCGACCGTCGGGTTACGGCGTTCGGCATACGCCGTGCCGGGAAAGCCCGGGTAAGCCCCCTTCGGGGCCAGCATCGGGTCGATTAAAAGACGTTTTCCGGCGTAGGTAATCAGCTGGGTGGCGTTGCGAATGTGGGTAATGTTCATGGGCTATCCTCCGGTTGGTGTGATAAGGAGGATAGCCAGCCGTCGCAATTGGCGCTGTGGGTTAAAGGGCGATTACCGATGGAATCGGGCCAATTTAAGCAACCCCGTTTTCCGTCAGGTCGTTTACCAGCCAGGCACCGCCCCGCCGTTAAATATCGTCTCCGCCGCTTTCGCTACTTCAGGGGACTGATACGACTGGATAAATTCCTTCACGTTCTCCGCGTCCTTGTTGTCTTCGCGCGTCACCACGATGTTCACGTACGGCGAGTTTTTGTCTTCGATAAAGACGCTGTCATGCACCGGCGACAGCCCGGTTTGCTGAATATAGGTGGTGCTGATGATGGCGACATCCACTTTCGGGTCGTCCAGCACGCGCGGCAGCTGCGCCCCTTCCAGCTCCATAATTTTCAGCTGCTTAGGGTTGGCGGTAATATCCAGCGCCGTCGGCAGCAGCCCGGTATCTGGCTTCAGGGTGATGAGCTTCTCTTTTTGCAACAGCAACAGCGCGCGTCCCAGGTTGGTTGGGTCGTTTGGAATGGCAATGGTTGCGCCGTCCTTCAGGTCAGACACGGATTTGATTTTGCGGGAATAGCCGGCCATCGGGAAAACAAAGGTGTTCGCCACGGACACCAGCCTGTAGTTATGCGCCTTGTTATCCTCAGCGAGGAACGGGCGATGCTGGAAAACGTTGGCATCCAGTTCCCCCTGGTTGGTGGCATCGTTAGGCAACAGCGAGCCGCTGAAGCCCACCAGCTCCACGTCCAGGCCATATTTCTCTTTTGCTACCTTTTTGGCGACTTCCGCTACGTCCTGTTCGGCGCCGTTGATGACGCCGACTTTAATATGTTTGGCATCGCTGCCACTTTGATCGCACCCTGCCAGCAGCAGGCCAGCCAGTACCAGAGCACCCAATCGACGTTTCACAAGACAGTTCCTTTTGCTGAATGTTGTAGTGACTATATCGACAACGAGACGGGGAAATAAAAACCGAAAAAGAATCAATAAGAAGGATCGGTTATATGCGGGTATGGCCGGGTGACGCTACGCTTACCCGGCCTGCGGATTCAGAGCTTAAAGGGCTTTCGCCAGGTAATGTCGCTGCATGCCCGGGTACGGATAATCCTGCAAAGACATCTGCAGCTGATACCCCTGCTTTTCATAGAACGGACGCGCCTGGAAGCTGGCAGTATCCACCAGCGCGTGCCTGCAGCCTTTGCGCCTGGCTTCCTCTTCGGCCGTTTTGATGAGCTGGCTACCGACGCCAGTTCCCCGTACGGTGTCGCTCACCCAGAGATAGTCGATATTCAGCCAGTCGCCTTTACGCACCCCAATGAGCCCGCCGAGCATGGTGCCGTTTTCGTCCCGCACGTAAACGCCAACGTCGCCGCTAAAATTTGTCAGATCGAGAAATTGACCGTTAAAAGCCCTCAGCCCCGTCAGTAACTCCTCTTTCTCCTGCGTCGTGACATTATCAGTAATGCTCAGGTGCATATTTTTTCTCCTTGTTATCTGTGCCGTTTCACTATCTCACACACGCATCGTGGAGAAAATTCATACTTTTGACTGGAGTCGCTACACTGAATGTAACGATATATTTCATGGGAAGCCTGTGACTTCTAATGGGGGTTGTTGATGAAAGCTGCGCACCTGGTCTGCCTGCTGGTTTGTCTGCTCTTCGCCGCGTTTGTCCATGCTCAGGAAAAGGAGGATCCGGCGAAAGAGGCGCAAATAAAGCAGCAGGTCCTGAAAGATATTAAGAAAGCCTGTACGCCACAGAAAAAGCAGAGCGATAAGGCCTGGCAGGAGATGATTTTGTCCTCCGAGGCCAATCAGCTGCTGATCAAAAATGCCATTACCGCCGTGAAGCGCGATAACCTGGACGCCTACTGGGCGGCTGTTGGTCAGGTTGATTGTCTGGAAGATTATTGAGGCCTAAGAACCCTATTTTTCATGAAATATCCCAAGGTTATCGGTTACGGAAATTTCTATTTAACTTGGGGCTTTTTATAAAATAATGGAGCGCAACCATATTTAATTAATATATTTAGAAAGGTAAGCGCTTCCATTTCTCTTCCGAAACGACTTGAATATATTAATACGGCGTATACATGTAGAATTTTATATTAAACATGGAGCAGGTAACTTGTATGTGATAAATATATACATAGGATTGCATATAAAATTTAGAATTAGCATATAAGATATACAACTCGCAATTATTTTCTGAATTTGATATACTGTCCACTATGCGGGATGATTATAAGCAATAAATTTATTTATCGTCCTCATCCTTTGATAAAAACTCTTCAGAGTCTTTTACTTTTTTGGCTACGGCATTACTAGCTTCTTTAGAATCCCTCTGTGTTTCATTATATTTTTTTCTAACTCTCCACGTTCCCTTTTCTTTCTATCTGCTATTGTAGAAAAAAAAGCATCCCTTTCTTTAACAGCTTTACTGTATAATGCTTCTGATTCCTCTCTTGCTTTTTCGCATAAAGGATTTACTCCATTCATGAGCTTTTGCCTTTTTTCAACTTCGGAATCATAAAGCTCTAATGTTTCTTTGTCTGATTGGTCTAGTTTATTTTTTGCATCGCGCTCTATTTTTATTGCGATGCAATAGATAATGAGCAAAACAATTAATTCTGATACAAATGGGGCATAGTAGTTAGCGCTACTTGGTAGTTCTAATAAAGCGATAGCCCAAATACCCAAAGCGGTAAAGGCTGGCGTTACTATGCTTTTTTTATTATCGTTCAGAATGGAGATTATCATTGCTATTATCTAGAAATGGTTGGGAAGTAAGTTTTAAAATCTACAATATCTTTTTCAATAGTACGAATTATCTTTATGAAAAACTTATCATCAACTTCGCCAATCATCGGTATACCATATTCACAAAGGATAGCTTTAACAACATCATCCACTGATATGGTCGAAAACTTTAATGCGTAGCTAGCTTTATTGGCTTCGTTTACTAGCTTGTAAACATCACTTTGTTGCTCCTCACTGAAGATATTCATGTTAATGAAGGACATCAGTCTAATAACATTAACATCTTCATCGATTCTAATATAGAGCCGAGATGGATTCTCTAAAAAAATATCTCCATCATCTTCTAGATTGTGATCTATCAGGTACTTATCAAGAAGTGCCATTACTTTTTCATTGGTTAAGCTGCCTAGTTCGATCATGTTATAGCCTTTCTAAAACGTGTTTTTTTAATTTATACCATAACCTAATGTGTGCTTTCCATCGAAAAAACCATTCGCCAGATGATTTTTTGAAGGTCTAGTAACCAGCTAGTTTCTGAACTAAGGTAACTAGTTTATGAAAATGTCCCCTCAAAACGAAATCTTCACTTTTAGAGATATATCGGCAAATATTTTCTTCAAGTTGTAGCCTTACAGGATTAATCATCACCTTACCCAAGAGGAGGTTTAGTTGGACGCCTCCCTTCACATCTGATTAACGCTTACGCACGTCTGGAATGATCAGATCCCCGCGCAGAACATAGGACCCGAGCATCTGCGTTTTCTCCGTCAGCCAGCCCACAATGCGTGCCGCCATGGCGTCCATGGAATATTCAATCGCCGGGATCACCGGAATACCCGGCAGGTGCAGCGAACCGGCAAGGCTGAAGACCATAATGTCCTCAGGCACGGATTTATTAAACGCCTGCAGCTGCGGGATCACCCGCTGGGCTTCCTGCTCGTCCGCCACCAGCAGCGCGTTGAAGTTCAGCGTGCTGGCGTTATTAAGCAGCTCCTGCAGCGCAACGGAGGAGGAGGTCGCGTCCATAAAGACCAGGTTGCGATTAAAGGGCAGGAAATTTTTCTCCAGCGCGTGCTTGTAGCCGAGCAGCACCTGGTCGGCAAAACCGCTGCCGTGGGGGTAGATCAGCGCAATCTGGCGACGCCCCTGGCTGGTGAGGTAGTTGCAGGCGGTTTCGGCGGCAAAGGCGTGATCGAACTGGATGCTGTTGGAATTATCAGACTCCATGCAGTCCACCAGAATGACGTTTTCCATATCCACGTCCAGCGGGAAACGGGCGCCAATCACCAGGATATCATCACAAAGCCCGCAGGAGAGTTCTTCAAGGGCGTGCATCACTTCCGCTTTGCTGTGCGCGAAGCGCAGCAGGAGGTGTTTTTGATGCTGGCTGAGCTGTTTTTCCAGCGCGTAAAGATAACCGGTAGTCTGGTTAATGTTTTCCTGTGCGCAAATCACCCCGATACAGCCCGTCGACTGGCTCAGCAGCGACTGGGCAATCACGTTAGGCCGGTAGTTCAGCTCATCCACCGCTTTCAGTACGGCCTGACGGCTGGCTTCCTTTACGCCACGCGACCCGCTCAACACACGCGATACCGTGGCTTTAGACACCCCGGCAAGACGTGATACATCATTGATTGTCGACATCTTTTTCCCCTGGCAGGCTTACCTCGCGCCTGCAAATTCCATGACCGCTTCGGCTCACATTATAGCCAGAACGGAGTATATCCGTTTCCGTTTTCCATGGAAACCGATTTTCCGTTTCCACTCAAAATGATGTCAAAACAGCCAAATTATGTGACACGCATCCGGTTAATTAGCCTCATAAGTATTGGATCTTGATGGGTATCACAGTTCTGCCTTTTATAAATGGAAACCGGTTTCCGTATCATGTCCAATCATCCTCGCAATAACTTTTTACATTTAGAGGATGGTTGTCGATGTTCAAGATTATGCTGTGCTGCTCTGCCGGGATGTCCACCAGCCTGCTGGTCAGCAAAATGGTCGATGTCGCGAAAGAACGTGGTTTGCCGGTGAAGATTGATGCGTACGGCGTTTCCGAATTTGATACGCAGTTTCCGCAATACCAGGTGGTACTTCTCGGACCGCAAGTGAAATACATGTTACAGACACTCTCAGACAAGGCGGCGACGCATGGCATTCCGGTGCAGCCCATCGACATGATGGACTACGGCATGCAGCGTGGCGATAAAGTACTGGACTATGCTCTGTCGCTCATCGAAGCGGCACACTAAAAGGTGTTCACATGAGTTCGTTATATCAATCCATGGTCGCGGTGATTGAGCAGTCAATTACCCCGCTGGCCGCGAAGCTCGGTCAGCAAAAGTATGTGATTGCCATCCGCGACGGCTTTACCGCCGCGCTGCCGTTTATGATCATCGGCTCGTTTATGCTGGTGTTCATCTTCCCGCCGTTCTCGGCGGATACCACCAACAGCTTCGCCCGCGGCTGGCTGGATTTCTCCCAGACCTACCGCGAACAGCTGATGCTGCCGTTTAACCTCAGCATGGGCGTGATGACCTTCTTCATCTCGGTGGGGATTGGGGCGAGCCTGGGGCGTCAGTTTAACCTCGACCCGGTGATGTCCGGCCTGCTGGCCTTTATGGCCTTCCTGCTGGTCGCCGCGCCGTATGCCGACGGCAAAATCTCGACCCAGTATCTCTCCGGTCAGGGTATCTTCACCGCTCTGATTACCGCCATCTACTCCACCCGCGTCTATGCGTGGCTGAAGCAGAATAACGTGACCATTCGCCTGCCGAAAGAAGTGCCCACCGGCGTGGCGCGTTCGTTCGAGATCCTGATCCCGGTGATGGTGGTGATCGGTACCCTGCACCCGCTGAACCTGTTCAT
This sequence comes from Enterobacter hormaechei, assembly GCA_041890495.1. Lineage (GTDB taxonomy): Bacteria > Pseudomonadota > Gammaproteobacteria > Enterobacterales > Enterobacteriaceae > Escherichia > Escherichia boydii. The sequence continues at coordinate 3,842,886 of CP169086.1, read as the reverse complement.
TGAAGCGCAAACCGGGATGATTATCCCGCAGGCGATCATGCACCTGCTGGAGCCGCTGGTGTCCGCGTCTGACTCCCTGCCCGCCATTCTGCTCTCCGTGCTGCTGTGCCAGATCTTCTGGTTTGCCGGTATCCACGGCTCGCTGATTGTTACCGGCATCATGAACCCGTTCTGGATGGCCAACCTCTCGGCAAACCAGGCGGCACTGGCGGCCGGCGCGGCGCTGCCGCACGTTTACCTGCAGGGCTTCTGGGATCACTACCTGCTGATTGGCGGCGTAGGCTCCACGCTGCCGCTGGCGTTCCTGCTGCTGCGCAGCCGCGTTACCCACCTTCGCACCATCGGCAAAATGGGCGTGGTGCCAAGCTTCTTTAACATCAACGAACCGATTCTGTTCGGTGCGCCGATCATCATGAACCCGATGCTGTTTATCCCGTTTGTGTTCGTTCCGCTGGTCAACGCCTGCCTGGCGTACGCGGCAACTAAGCTCGGCTGGCTGGCGCAGGTCGTCTCGTTGACCCCGTGGACCACCCCTGCACCGATTGGCGCGTCATGGGCGGCGAACTGGGCGCTCAGCCCGGTGGTGATGTGCCTGGTCTGTATGGTGATGTCCGCGCTGATGTACCTGCCGTTCCTGCGCGCCTATGAGCGCACGCTCATCAAAAACGAAGAGCAGAAAGCCCAGGCAACCGTCGGCGCCGCTGAGACCGCCAGCAATTAAGTCAAAGAGGAAGAGTCATGAAATACGCATTTCCCGATAACTTCTGGTGGGGCAGCGCAAGCTCCGCTCTCCAGACGGAAGGGGCAAGAGAGGGTGAAACCACATGGGATTACTGGTTTTCCCGCGAGCCAAACCGTTTTCACAACGGCGTGGGGCCGCAGCAGACCTCCACGTTCTATCAGCACTGGAAAACGGACATTCAGCTGTTAAAGCAGCTGAACCACAACAGCTTTCGCACCTCGATTAGCTGGGCGCGCCTGATCCCCGACGGTATCGGTGAAGTGAACCCGGACGCGGTCGATTTTTACAATCAGGTCATTGATGAGCTGAATGAACAGAGCATCACGCCGTTTATCACCCTGTTCCATTTCGACATGCCGATGGCGATGCAGGAGATAGGCGGCTGGGAAAACCGTGACGTGGTGGACGCCTATGCCCGCTATGCGCAGATTTGCTTTGAGCTGTTTGGCGACCGCGTGCTGCACTGGTTTACCTTCAACGAGCCAATCGTGCCGGTGGAAGGCGGTTATCTGTACGACTTCCACTATCCAAACGTGGTGGATTTCCGCCGGGCGGCCACCGTGGCGTATCACACGGTGCTGGCGCATGCGAAGGCGGTTCAGTCCTACCGCGCCGGGCATTACGCGGGGGAGATCGGCATCGTGCTGAACCTGACGCCGTCGTATCCGCGCTCGCAGAACCCGGCGGACGTGAAGGCGGCGCACGTTGCGGATCTGATGTTTAACCGCAGCTTCCTTGACCCGGTCCTGCTCGGCGAATACCCGGCCGACCTGGTGGCGCTGCTGAAATCCTGCGATCAGTTACCCGCCTGCAAGCCGGAAGACGGTTTCCTGATTGCGGAAGGGAAAATCGACCTGCTCGGCATTAACTACTATCAGCCGCGTCGCGTGAAGTGCCGCGACAGCGCGGTGAACCCGCAGGCGCCGTTTATGCCGGAATGGTTCTTTGATAGCTACGAGATGCCGGGCCGCAAGATGAACCCCTACCGCGGCTGGGAAATCTACGCGCCAGGTATCTACGATATTCTGATTAACCTGCGCGACAATTACGGTAACCCCCGCTGCTTTATTTCTGAAAACGGGATGGGCGTCGAAGACGAGCAGCGCTTTATTGAAAATGGCCAGATTAACGATCAATACCGCATTGAGTTTATTTCTGAGCATTTAACCTGGCTGCATAAAGGCATTAGCGAAGGGTGTAATTGTCTTGGCTACCATATGTGGACGTTTATAGATAACTGGTCGTGGTGCAATGCCTATAAAAATCGCTACGGATTTATCCAGCTCGATTTAAAGACGCAGCAGCGCACCATTAAGAAAAGCGGAGAGTGGTTTGCCGCTACCGCGCTGAATAATAGCTTTGAAAGAGAGTCATTGTGATGATCGTATTAGAAGAAGCCGTAATGGAAATTATCGTCAATGCTGGCCAGTCCCGCAGCCTGTGCTTTGAAGCGCTGCACGCGGCGCGCCAGGGCAACATTGACGAAGCCAAAAGCCTGCTGCGCGAAGCCGACGGCTACGCACGCCAGGCGCACAAGATGCAGACCAAACTGATCGAGCAGGACGCGGGCGAAGCCCGCCAGCCGATGACCTTAATTATGGTGCACGCGCAGGATCATTTAATGAATTCGCTATTAGCGCGTGAATTGTCTGAAGAAATTATTCATTTATATCAGAGATAGCCTATGGCGAAATAAATTAATGTAATACCTCTGTACCTAAAACTAGAAATCCACTTGTTCTGATGATAGCGACATATTCTGTCAGATCGGAGCGGGATGGTTATTGTCTGAATAAAATTAAACTATATTGAGATAACCATGAATACGATTAAAAAACTTCCATTAACCATGGCGGTTATCGCCGCGCTTTGCCCAATTTCCGTGCTCGCACAAGAATTTACGCAGGAGCAAATCGACGCCATTGTAGCCAAAGCGGTGGACAAAGCCCTGGCCGAGCGTCAGGCCAAAATGGATGCCGCGGTCGCGAAAAAAGCGGACGTGGTGACCGAGCCGCAAAGCGCGGCGCAATCCCCGGACATGGCGATCCCGTTCGGGATTAAATTTACCGGCTACGCCCGCTACGGCGCGCACTTCCAGGCCGCCGATCAGAAATACGTGGCTGTCGATGGCTCCTACAACGGCGCGTCCGCGATCGGTCGTCTGGGTAACGAAGGCAACGGCGGCGAGTTCCAACTCTCTAAAGCCTTCAAGGGCGAAAACGGCGCCATCTGGGACATCAACGTGATGATCGACCACTGGGGCGACGAAGTTAACCTGAAAAAGGCCTACGCCGGGGTGACCAACATTATGGCCTCCAACCCGAACGCCTACTTCTGGGCCGGTCGTGACTTCCACCAGCGTCCGCAGCAGGGCATCAACGATTACTTCTGGATGAACCACGACGGCCAGGGCGCCGGGGTGAAGAACTTCGACATTGGCGGCGTGCAGTTTGACGTCGCCGCCGTGGCGGCGGTGGAATCCTGTAGCCCGGAAGTGATGGAAGACGAAGCGAACCCGTCGCGCATAACCTGTACCGGCGGTTCCGGTACGGGCGACAAAGGCAACTACGCCGCGACGTCTAAAATCCACGGCATGAAGCTCGGTCCGCTGGATCTGGAGCTGTACGCCAACTACGGCTTTGACTCAAAAGCGGTGGAGAGCGACGAGCGTCTGAACGCCTGGCAGGGCGGCGTGGTGCTGAGCCACACCAACGACAGCGGCGTGAACAAGGTGATTGCCCGCTACTCCGATAATTCGGACAACAGCGTGTTCAACAAAACCGAGGATCTGACCACGGTCTACGCCAGCTTCGAAGGGCTGTATAAATTCACCCAGGCCACGCAGGTGGAATACATCCTCGCCTTCCACGACTACGACAACAGCCGCGATAAGACCGACAACCGTAAGAACTACAACGCCATCGTGCGTCCGATGCACTGGTGGAACGACGTTCACTCCACCTGGCTGGAAGCGGGCTGGCAGCACGTTGACTACGACAACGGCGGCGACAACAAGGGCTGGAAGCTGACCCTGTCGCAGAACATGTCTATCGCCATGGGGCCGGAGTTCCGTCCGATGCTGCGCTTCTACGTAACTGGCGGCAAAGTGGATAACGCACGCACCGCGCGCGTGATCAACACCAAAGACGAGACGCTCGACGACTTCAACGTCGGCGCGATGTGGGAGGCGTGGTTCTAAGCAAGATAGAAGCAAAACGGCAACGAGAGTTGCCGTTTTTAGTGTTTGCTCCCTCTCCCCGTGGGAAAGGGCCGGGGTAATGGCATCAGGCCGCACCCTACAAGGTTTTGTAGGCCGGGTAAGCGTAGCGCCACCCGGCAAGATCCCATGTTATGCTAGAAAAAAATCAACATAGCAGGGGAGAAAATGGGTTCCACACGTAAAGGGATGCTGAACGTCCTGATCGCCGCCGTTTTATGGGGCAGTTCCGGCGTTTGCGCGCAGTACATCATGGAGAAAAGCCACATCTCTTCGCCTTACCTGACCATGGTTCGCCTGCTGTTTACCGGCGTGATCCTCCTGACGCTCTCCTTCGTTCACGGCGACAAGATTTTCTCGGTCATCAAACATCGCAAAGACGCCCTCAGCCTGCTGTTTTTCTCGCTGGTCGGCGCGCTCACCGTGCAGCTCACCTTCCTGCTGACGATTGAAAAATCTAATGCGGCAACGGCCACCGTACTGCAGTTTCTGTCGCCAACCATTATCGTGGCGTGGTTCGCGCTGGCGCGGAAAAAGCGCCCCGGCGTGTTTGTTTTGTCCGCGATTGTGACCTCGCTTGTCGGGACGTTCCTGCTGGTGACCCACGGCGACCCAACCTCGCTCTCCATCTCCCCTGCGGCCCTGTTCTTCGGCATCGCCTCGGCGTTTGCCGCGGCGTTTTACACCACCTATCCGTCAACGCTGATCGCCCGCTACGGCACCTTGCCGATTGTCGGCTGGAGTATGTTGATTGCCGGGTTAATGCTGACGCCGTTCTACGCCGGGCGCGGGACGACCTTCGTTATTGACGGCAGCCTGCTGCTGGCGTTTTTCTATCTGGTGGTTATCGGCACGGCGCTGACGTTCAGCCTGTACCTGAAAGGCGCACAGATGATCGGCGGGCCGAAGGCGAGCATTCTGAGCTGCGCCGAGCCGCTGAGCAGCGCGTTACTGTCGGTGATGTTGCTGGGCGTGGCGTTCACCCTGCCGGACTGGCTGGGAACGCTGTTGATTGTGTCGTCGGTGGTGCTGATTTCGATGGATTCAAGAAGACGGGTGAGGACATCAACATAGCCTGATGTCCCCTCACCCCGGCCATCTCTCCAAAGGGGCGAGGGTTAGGGTGAGGGGAAAATTGACTACTTCGCCTTCACCTTCACCGCCACCAGCAGCGCGGTCAACAGCATCAGCGTGCCGGAGATCACCAGCGGTGACGTCAGCCCCAGGTGGTCGAGCGCCACGCCGCCGATTGCCGCGCCACAGGTATTAGCAAGCTGAATAACCGCCACCTGAATAGACCCGGCTTTTTCTGCCTGATCGGCCAGCGAGCGGGTGATCCACGTTGACCAGCCGACGGGAACCAATGCAAAAGTTAGCCCCCAGATAATCGCCACGCCGGTAGCAACGATTTTATCGCTTCCCCACAACGTCAGTACCAACGCACTCACAGCCAGTATTAACGGCGCGCCTGCTAAGGCCAGTTTTACCGAACGTTTAAGAATGAACGACGAAAGCGACGTACCAATAAAGCTGGCGATACCAAAACTCAACAGCACCAGCGTTAAGCCATCCACGCCGAATCCCGCCAGGTTCATATACACCGGGCGAATATACGTGAAGAAAGCAAACTGCCCGGCGAAAGACATGAAGATGGCGATCATCCCTGCCATCACACCCGGACGTTGTAATAAGCGGAAAGTATTTTGTTTCTGATGCGAGGGTTCGCCTGGCAGTGAAGGCAATGATTTGATAATCCAGAAAATACACAGCACGCCCATCACCGCCGCCGCATTAAAGACATTGCGCCAACCGATAAGCTCGCCTAAAAAACTGCCCAACGGCGCGGCAATCACCAGCGCAATAGAAACCGCGCCGAAGATCACCGACAGCGCCTTCGGCACCGTACGCGGCGGCACCAGACGCATGGTCAGCGACGCCGACATCGCCCAGAACCCGCCCAGCGCCAGCCCCAGACAGGCACGACCGATTAAAAGCAAACTGAATGAGTTAGCAAAGGAAACCAGCAAGCAGGAGAGCGTCAGCAAAACGGCAAACAAAATAACAACGTAGCGGCGGTCAGTAGCCTGAATTGTCTGGGTAATAAACAAACTGGCAAACATTGCCACAAAGGCGGTCACGGTCACCGATTGCCCGGCAACCCCTTCCGAAATGCCTAAATCCTGGGCCATTGGCGTCAACAAACTGACGGGCAAAAACTCAACGATAATCAGACAGGCGACACAAAACGCCACCGAGAAAACGGCTGACCAGTTGGGGCGTGAAACCTCGCTGGTCTGCGGTCTGGTCGAGGGCTGGATATGTTCTGTCATGGCGTCACCTGAAGATGAAAACGTGCGGAAAAGTCGCGCAGTTTATCATCAAAAGTGTGACGAATTTAACGTTTAGACAACTTTTGTGGTTTTTAGAGGGGATCAGTGCAGGTAAAACACGCCCTCTTCCGGCAGGAAGAGCTGGTTGTAGCGCAGCTGGAAGGCGTTAAGTTCCTGCGGATCGGGCTCCATCTCGCGCATAAAGCCGAGCGCCAGACGAATTTGCGCATCGGTGATCGGCGCGGCCAGGCGGGCTTTACGCAGCAGACGGTGCCACGAGTGCAGGTTCTCTTCACTGCCGTCGACAATGCAGACCTGCCAGATCAGCAGCACCTGTGCCGCGTTTTGCAGATGCGCCTCGTCGGGGCGCTCAAGGTAGCGGATAAACTCATTGCCCGGCGTTTTACCGAACTGATCGATCATCGACTCGACCGGCATCGGGGTGACGCCCAGACGCTCGCTTAAACGTTTGATGGCGCGGCGGGAATCTGAGGTCAGGACGCGAAATCCCACCACAAACACCACGGCAAGCGTTGCCAGCATTATCCAGACCATGCGTTCTCCTTTGACTAGCCGCTCATCATAGCGGGAAACGCACGGCGTCAACAGCGGGCAGAACCAGAATAGTGCACTGAAAAGACGTTGCAGAACGGGGGATAAGGTATTAATGCCGTCGGCGGAAATAAAAAAGCCCGGCATCACACACCGGGCAAAGAAGTTACCTGCACACTCAGGCTGTTTTTAATTTCTGCGCGCGATTCTCGCGGCGGATTTTGCGTTCTTCCATTACCGCCACTATCGCCATCAGGCAGATACAACCAATCGCGGCGATATCCAGCGCGGCGAAGGTGCCTGCCCAGCCGGTAAGGCCGAATACCGGCGTCCCATCGGCAATCATTCCCAGACCTAACTTGGCAAAGCTGTCACCAATCAGGTAAGCAAAGGTGCCTTTAATACCATCGGCAGCGCCAATCGCTTTTTTAGGTACAAAGCCAACAGCAGCCACACCAATCAACAATTGCGGGCCAAAGACCAGGAAACCCAACGCAAAGAGAGAAGCCAGATAGATATATTCGTTACTGGCATGTTGATACACACCGAGCGTGGCGATAATCAGCGCCAGCGCGATGCAGGCCACCAGGCCACGGCGACCGTTCGCCAGGTCAGAGAGCCAGCCCCACAGCAGCGTACCGACCAGCGCACCAGCTTCAAACAGCGTAAAGCCCTGAATCGCCACCGCTTTAGAGAGTTTCAGTTCCTGGAACGCGTATACGGTTGACCACTGGTCGATACCAATACGTACCACATAGAGGAAAATGTTGGCGAAGCACAGCAGCCAGATCACTTTGTTTTTCAGCACATACTCAACAAAGATCTGCCACTTGGTCATATCGGTAGATTCTGTCTCTTTGTCCTCTTCGCTGATCTCCTCGCCGAACAGTTCTTCAGCTTTGCCGAGGCCATAAGATTCCGGGGAGTCGCTGCCGTAACGCAGGCCGATAAAACCGACAATCAGCGCGATAATCGACGGGAAGATAAACATGCCGATGACATGGCCATCGAACAGGTAATTTGCCCCGAACAGCGCCACACCTGCTGCGCCTGCACCGCCAAGGTTGTGAGAAATATTCCAGAAACCGAGGAATGTCCCGCGTTTACGACGCGGCGTCCATTTGGTGATGGTGGAGTAACTGCACGAACCGCCGGTACTCTGGAAAAAGCCGCTTAAGGCGTAGAAGGCAATCATCAGGAACAGGCTAACCGAGCCGCTGCCCATACTGGCACTGAAGCCCAGCATACAAATAGCAGAGAGGATCAGCATGAACGGCAGGAATTGTTTGGTGTTTTTGCCGTCGGCGTAGTAGGAAACCAGCGTTTTACCCACGCCATAAGTGATGGAGAAACCCAGGCCGATCATCCCCAGCTGCGTCATGCTCAACCCGTAGGTCGAAATCATATCGTTCTGCGCGATGTTAAAGTTCTTGCGAATCAGGTACATCGTCAGGTAGCCGATAAAGACCACCAGGTAGGATTGCATGAACGGTTTGAACCACATTTTGCGCCGCACTTCGAGCGGAAGGTCCAGGGTCGGCTTGCGAACCTGGTTTAAGAAAGCCAGCATGGGTTACTCCTGAAATGAATACCTGCGTGAGGCATGCATTGTAAAAATCAGCAGCAAATCAGGCCTGAGATAGCGTCCAGGCAAAACCTGGAAAATTTCTTAGTTTTGCCGGATATGAAGTGAAAAGGTGAGATGCATCACGCTTCGCGCGGTGTCTGGGCGTTCAAAAAGGGCAGTAACAGCAGTGCGGAAATCCCGGCGGCGATAGAGATAACCACAAAAAATCCGCTCCAGTGCCAGGTATCGAGTACTTTCGCCAGCGGCCAACCAGCAAGCGACGCCCCCAGATAAGCAAACAAGCCGACAAACCCCGTCGCCGCCCCTGCCGCCTCTTTGTGGGAACACTCTGCCGCCGCCATACCGATTAACATCTGTGGGCCAAAGACAAAAAAACCAATGGTGAAGAAGCAGGTTGCCTGCATCACGTAGCTGGCAAATGGCATCAGCCACAGGGAGCCGACTGAAAGCAAAATTCCGGCGGCGAAAATCAAATTCATCGGCCCTCGGTTGCCGTTAAACAATTTGTCCGAGCCCCAACCGGCTACCAGCGCACCGATAAATCCGCCCAGTTCAAACATCGTCACTGCCGTATTCGCCGTGACCAGATCGACGCCCAGTGTCTCGGACATATACAAATTGCCCCAGTCGTTGATCGCCGCCCGGACCACATAGACCAGCACATAGCAAAACGAAAGCAGCCAGATATACGGATTCAGCAACACATATTTGGTGAGGATCTCTTTACGCGTCAACCCTGCCCCTTCTTGTTGTTGAGCAATTTCCAGCGCGTCGTGTCGCCATTCACCGACCGCCGGTAAACCTAACGCCTGCGGGCGATCGCGTAGCCGCCAGCAGAGAAAAATCCCCACGACTATCGCCATACAACCAGCAATCATCATCCCGGCACGCCAGCCGTAATGCAGCGCAGCCGCTGCCATCACAATGGGAATGAGTGCGCCGCCGACGTTATGCGCCGTGTTCCATAATGCCCACCAACCGCCGCGCTCGGTACGTGAATACCAGGCCGTTAACAGACGCGCACACACCGGTGAACCCCAGCCCTGGAAAAAGGCGTTCAGCACCCAGAGCACGGCAAACGCCCATAGCGACGTCGAGAAGCCAAACAGAATGTTGATAATGCCCGTGGCGATAAGCCCTATCCCCATAAAATAACGGGCATTTGAGCGATCGCTGACAATGCCGGAGACAAACTTCGACACGCCATAGGTAATGTAAAACAGGGTCGCTAACAGGCCGATATCGCTACGGCTGAGCACGCCGTTAGCAAGGATTTCTGGTACGGCGGCGTTAAAACTTTTCCGCGTGAAGTAAAACAGCGCGTAACCCAGCCAGATGGTCAGCAGAATATGCCGACGCCAGTAGCGATAGCGGGCATCAATTTCATATTTATCAGTCATTAATGGCGCATCGGCAGGCGCTTTCAGAAACGGCAACATCATCAAACCTTAGACATAGCGTTGAGGTAGAGAAACGCTGACACGCGTGCCGTGCAGACAGGAAATGTGTAATGTGCCACCCAGCGCCGTTACGCGCTCGCGCATTCCGGTGAGGCCAAAACCTTGTTGCCCGGAACCCGGCGGCAAACCGCTGCCATCGTCTTCAATAACCAGCATCAACCGTTCATCCTGCTGCCAGCCTTGCAGGGTGACCGCGCTGGCATCAGCATGTTTCACAATGTTGTTCAGCCCTTCCTGGCAGACACGAAACAGCGTCACGCGCTGGTTTTCGCTTAACGCTGATTCATCGATTCGCCATTCGAGATGGCTGACAATACCGCGCCCTTCCAGCTCCATTTCCCGCATCAGTGAGCGGATGGCCTGCTCCAGGGTGAGATCATCCAACTGGCGCGGACGTAACCGACCCAACAAACGGCGCACCGCGTCGTAAACGCCCAGCGATAGTTGTTCGATGAGCTGCCCGCTCTGCTTCACGCTGGCGTTATCTGCCGCCAGCCGCTGAACAATGCCCGCCTGAGTACGAATAGCAGTGATGGTCTGACCGATATCATCATGCAGCTCACGCGCCACATCACGGCGCACGCTCTCTTCGGTTTCCAGCAACCGTTCAGCCAGATGCTGATTGCGCGCCAGTTCCTTTTGCAGCGACTGGTTAAGTTCACGCAACCGCTGGATGCCAGCGCCAAGCAACAACCCTGTCAGACTTTGCACCAGCAGCGAGAGCAATAAATCCACCGGATGATCGCGCCAGGTTTGACTGGCGATCAGCGCGATGGCGTTCATCAACGTCGCAATCAGCGCCCCTTGCCAACCATAGTGCCAGGCCAGCGCGATAATCGGCAGCGCCAGACAGAATGGCGTAAAGCGCGACAGTTCGTCCGGCAATCCCAACTGGAGCCAGAGACTGATAACAAACAGCAGCAAGTACCAGACCAGATGTCGCCCGCGCCAGTTGATTGGCTGAGAAACCAGTGACGGACCGAGCGGCAGCCAGGTGTTATTGGCGAGATAGTGCCAGAACACCAGACATATCGGGGCCAGCGTCAGGCCGCCAGTTAAAGTCAGCAACAGCGCATTCCACGACTCTTTGCCGTGCCAAAGCCAGGGCAGCGACTGCAACAACGCCGCCGCCGTTAACGCCGCCCCCTGTAACAGCAAGGTGCGCCAGTCACGCTGATGGCGATAGCGCGAGATCAGCGCTACGGGCAGTAACGTCAGTAAACTACCGATCATCAATAACGGAAAATGGGTTAAACCGACCGCCTGCGTTAGCCAGTAAATCAGCAGCCACTCCGCGCCCAGCAATACGGGCCAGTATCCGCGCGGGCATTGCAGCATTAGCCCCAGACGCAGACCAAACGGAAATAACAGCACCGCCATATCAGGGCGCTCAACCAGATGCAGGCTGATACTCCACAGGCAAAACCATGCGGCAGAGAAGATAAAAAAGCAGGCAATAACGGTAATTAAGCGGGAGAACAACGTCTTCATCACCAGCCATCAAACATGCGGCGCGCCAGCTCTACGTCGTTACTGACGCCCAGTTTTTCCATCAGATTGGCGCGATGGACGTGTACCGTTTTCGGTGACAAGCCCAGTTCGGCGGCAATCTCTTTCACCGCCATTCCTTGCGCCAGTTTTTCCGCCACCTGGCGTTCACGTTTGGTTAGCGGGTCCTGACGACCGGATGCCAGTTTAATGGCAATATCCGGCGTCAGATAACAGCCGCCCGTGGCAACCGTATGCACCGCAGCAATGAGTTCATCCGGGCTACAGCGTTTGGAAAGAAAGCCGCGTGCCCCCGCGTTAAGCGCCTGCTCAACCAGCGCAGGACTGTCGTGAACGGAGAGCATAATCGTCGCCATACCTTTCGGCAGCTGGCTTAGCAGCTCCAGACCGGAGATATCGGGCATGGAGATATCGCAAATACACACCTGCACACCGCGCCCCGGCAGCCCCGCCAGCGCCTCGCGCCCCGAACCAAACTCGGCAACTACCTGCAAATCAGGTTCCAGCCCCAGCAGCTGCGCAAAGCCGGAGCGGACGATGAGGTGATCGTCTATAAGGGCAACGGTGATCATGGTCTTGTCCTGGCGGATAAAAAAAATACGCGCTTACCTTAACGATAAGCGCGATGTTGTTCAAGCCTTGAGCGGTTACTGAAAAAACACCGCGATCTTGTTAAACATCGTCGGATCGGACTGATTACGCTGCACTTTCACGACATCTTCCAGCTTATCGATTTGGCTTATCATCTGCTCCAGACGCTGGTCGTCATTGACCAGTAGCCAGATATGGCTTTTGTCGCTGTCCTGAATCGGCAGACAAAGAATGCCTTCAACGTTAAAAGCGCGGCGGGCAAAAAGGCCACAAACGTGGGTCATTACGCCCGGATGGTTGCGAACGGTGAGCTCCAGAATTACGTTGTCATGAGTTGTGTTTTGCATGGCTTATTCCCCCACCATTTCAGTATTCGCCGCACCTGGCGGCACCATCGGGTAAACTTTTTCTTCGGCATCAATGCGCACATGGATCAGCGCCGGGCCAGGGCGATTGATGATTTCCTGCAATGAAGCCTGCGGATCGGCTTCGTTATTCAAATCACAGGTTTCGAGGCCGAATCCGGCGGCAATCTGCATAAAGTTGATTTTGCCCGGATAGGTGGCGGCAAAAACGCCTTGCTCGTAGAACAGACTCTGTTGCTGATGCACCAGCCCCAGCGCTTCGTTGTTCATCAGAATGATTTTGACATCCAGCTGATTTTCACTGGCGGTCGCCATCTCCTGAATATTCATCATCAGGCTGCCGTCGCCGGAGAAACACAACACTTTGCGATCCGGGTTCGCCAGCGCAGCGCCAATCGCCGCAGGCAGGCCAAAACCCATCGTGCCCAGCCCACCGGAGGTCAGCCACTGGCGTGGGCGATTGAGCGGATAAGCTTGCGCGGTCCACATCTGATGCTGACCAACGTCGGTGGTGATAATTGCATTGTCATCGACACAGGCGGCAACGGCGTTGATCAGGCCGTAATGGCTTAACGGATCGCACGCTTTCGGGATTGGACACGGAAACTCACGCTGCAAATCCGCTACCAACTGGTGCCACTCTGCACGCGGTTGCGCTTCCACCAGCGGGATCAACTGCGCCAGCACGTCATCAACATCCGCCTGAATCGCCACGTGCGGCTGCTTGATTTTACCCAGCTCTGCACGGTCGATATCGACATGAATGATTTTGGCATTCGGACAGAACTGCTCGGTTTTGCCAATCGCCCGGTCATCAAAACGCGCACCGAGCACTATCAACAAATCCGCCTCCTGCAAAATATAGTTGGTGCTGCGCACGCCGTGCATCCCCAGCATACCCAGCGACAACGGATGCGCTTTTGGCAACATGCCCAGCGCCATTAAAGTCATGGTGGTAGGCAGTTGCGCTTTCTCCGCCAGTTCACGCACCCGTGCGGGCGCATTGATCACACCGCCGCCCAGATAAAGCACCGGGCGTTTGGCAGCGTTAATCATCGCCGCTGCGTCACGAATGCTTTCTTCGCTAAAGGCGGGGGCGGCGGCTTTTTCTGCCATAGCGGGCTGTGTTTCAATCTCAAAAACTGCCGTTTGCACATCCTTAGGAATGTCTATCCACACCGGGCCTGGGCGGCCTGATTGCGCAATGCGGAAGGCATCGCTCATGACCTGCGGGAGTTCTTCGATATGTCTGACCAGATAGTTGTGTTTGGTGATGGGGATAGAGATGCCGTAGGTGTCCACTTCCTGGAAGGCGTCGGTGCCGATCATCGAGGCGGGAACCTGACCAGTGATGCAAATCAGCGGGATGGAGTCCAGCCGCGCATCGGCAATGGCGGTCACCAGGTTAGTCGCACCCGGTCCGCTACAGGCCATACAGACCGCCGGTTTACCGTCGGTGCGCGCCATTCCCTGAGCGATAAAGCCCGCGCCCTGTTCATGACGGGCCAGAATATGGCGGATTTGCGTGCTTTGGCTTAAGGCATCGTAAACAGGCAGGATAGAACCGCCCGGAATGCCTGTCACAATCTTAATGCCCTGCTGTTCCAGGAAATGAACGATAAATTCTGCGCCGGTAAAGCGCTTACGCGTCGATGTTGTGCCCGAACTTGCCATGCTCCAGTCCTTTTCTTCTGGGCCGACTTTCCGGGAGGTGCTTAAACGAAAAACCCCGCCCGGTTTGCGCCGGCGGGGTTTTGGAATCGTGTGTTGTTCCAGTCCCTACGGCGCATTGCCGACGACCACCACCACACGCACGACGACCACTGCGGCGGATGGCGCAGTTGGTAGTAGTTTTGCGTTGAGCATGGAAGTAGTCATTGGGGACCTTGTTGGTTTTGTGTTTAACAATATTTATACAAGCACAGCTTTACAGGGGAGACAATGGAAAATTTTTCAGCAAGGGAAAATTGAGGGGTTGATCACGTTTTGTACTGAATTGCAGATAACAAAAAACCCCGCCGGAGCGAGGTTTCGTCAGTCGCCTGCGGCTGGTAACCGCAAAGCACACTGTATTATGTCAACACTGAAAGTATACGTGTTCCGCGCAGAACGCGCAATTTCGGCACGAATTTTGACGTATTTAGTGCATAGTTGAGTATCGATCACAGTTTGCGTTTTGTCCAAATATTACTGTTTATTTATACAGTAAACTTCTATAATATCACTGTACGCAATGTGTTATGCGGGGGCCGCATCGTTACCCGGCGCACTAAGTCCTGGCTGAAACGGGTGGTGCCGTCAGCGCCTTAACCCCGCGTGAGCACACTGTGTTATGTCAACAAGCACAACGTTTCTCCTTGAGATACCGCGTGCACAACAGCTGGCAAAAGGCAGCGGAAAGGTACGTCAGCTGCAGTGCTCCTGAACCACAGGAGACGCGTATGAACCTGGTGGGATATCGCCATTCTTATCCTCAAACTCATTGTTGCAGCACTGCAACTGCTTGATGCTGTTCTGAAATACCTGAAGTAATTCAGATTCAAGTCGCACCTGAGAGGGGCGGGCAACCGCCCCTCTTTAATAACGAGGGAATGCTATGTCGCGTCTGTTAATCGAGTCTGTCACGCCTGATGAGCCGGGGTATATCGCCCTGAAGGCGGAAAGTATTGCACTGAATTTTAACATGCTGCGCAGGCTCGAAGAGAGCTGGCTGCGGGGTGAGAACCGCTTTAACGCGCCGGGCGAAAAGCTGTTAGGTGCATTTCTTAACGGCAAGCTGGTGGGCGTGTGCGGCCTCAACCGCGATCCGTTCAGCCAGCAGCCGCGCGCCGGACGTATTCACCATCTCTACGTCAGCGAGAAGTGCCGCGGGCTGGGGATTGGCAAGCAGCTTTTAACCGTCGTGATGGCCGATGCCAGCATCTGGTTTGATTTCCTCAATGCCCATGCGCCGGACGCTGCCTACGGGTTTTATCGCCGGGCCGGTTTTACGCTGGTCTCGGACGAACCGCGGGTGACGCACCGCCTTTTTTGTGCGGTGTAACCGGCTAGCAGCTTCAGGACGTGAATGTTACAGTTGAGTGACAATTCATCACCCGATACGCCATGACCATCACCGTATTCTGCATTTTGCTGTTTGCCGCACTGCTGCATGCCAGCTGGAATGCCATCGTCAAAGCCGGAACGGACAAGCTCTATTCCGCGATTAGCGTCAGCGGCTCCGCCACGCTGATTGCCCTGGTGTTGCTCCCCTTCTCTCCACAGCCCTCTGCCGCAAGCTGGCCGTTTTTGATTGTTTCCTGCGCCTTGCAGGTGGTGTACACCGTGCTGGTAGCGAAAACCTATCAGGTCTCCGACATGAGCCAGACCTACCCGCTGATGCGCGGCACCGCCCCGCTGCTGGTGGCGCTGATCAGCGTGCTGGCGCTCGGCGATAGCCTTTCGTGGCTCGCCTGGTCCGGCATTGGGGTAATTTGCCTGTCGATTCTGGCGATGGCGATGAACGGGCGCATGCAGTCGCGAAAAGGGGTCTGGCTGGCGCTGCTAAATGCCTGTTTTATCGCCGGGTATACCCTGGTGGACGGCACTGGCGTGCGGCTGTCAGACACCGCGCTGGGCTATACGCTGTGGACTTTCTTTATGAACGGCTTCTGCCTGCTGGGCTGGGCGATGGTCGCGCGTCGACGCGAGGCGTCCGGCTACCTGCGTCTGCACTGGAAAAAGGGGCTGCTCGGCGGCGTTGGCACGATGGGCTCTTACGGTCTGGCGCTGTGGGCAATGACGCAGGCACCGCTGGCGGTGGTCGCGGCGCTGCGTGAAACCTCCATACTCTTTGGCGCGCTGATCGCTTTTTTGCTTTTAAAAGAGAAGGTTGTGGGCCTGCGCATCGCGGCGGCGCTGGGTATAGCCGGCGGCGCCATTCTGCTGCGCCTGGCGTAAAGCACTGGCAACATTAGTTGCCGTTCTTGTTTACAAATCCTGCCTTTATCGATTTTTTCATTCACCACAACAATGCTTAAATTGTCATCTCTCTGTGGTAGATTCCTCTCGCATTTATGGGAATGCGCAGTCACTTATTCTTCATTTTTCTCTTTTGGCAAAAGTATTCAGCGACATGAAAAAACAAAGGAACGTTAACTTATTGTTGATGCTGGTGTTACTGGTGGCCGTCGGTCAGATGGCGCAAACCATCTACATTCCGGCGATTGCCGACATGGCAAAGGAATTAAACGTCCGCGAGGGCGCAGTACAGAGCGTAATGGCAGCCTATCTGCTGACCTATGGCGTCTCGCAACTATTCTACGGCCCGCTCTCCGACCGCGTCGGGCGTCGCCCGGTGATCCTGGTGGGCATGAGCATTTTCATGGTGGCGACGGTAATTGCCATTACCACCCACAGCCTAACCGTATTAATTGCCGCAAGCGCCCTGCAGGGCGTCGGGACCGGCGTCGGCGGGGTGATGGCGCGTACCTTACCGCGCGATATGTATCAGGGTACCCAGCTGCGACATGCCAACAGCCTGTTGAACATGGGTATTCTGGTCAGCCCGCTTCTCGCCCCGCTGATTGGCGGCCTGCTGGACACGATGTGGTCCTGGCGCGCCTGCTACGCCTTCCTGCTGGTGCTCTGCGTGATTGTCACCTTCAGCATGGCGCGCTGGATGCCCGAAACGCGCCCGCAGGACGCGCCGCGCACGAAGCTCATTACCAGCTATAAGACGCTGTTCGGCAACGGATCGTTTACCTGCTACCTGCTGATGCTGATCGGCGGCCTGGCGGGCATTGCGGTGTTCGAAGCCTGTTCCGGCGTGCTGCTGGGCGCGGGGCTTGGCCTGAGCAGCATGGTCGTGAGTATTCTGTTTATTCTGCCGATCCCGGCGGCGTTCTTCGGCGCGTGGTTTGCCGGACGCCCGAACAAACGCTTCTCAACCCTGATGTGGCAGTCGGTGATCAGCTGTCTGCTGGCGGGTCTGATGATGTGGATCCCGGGGCTGTTTGACGTGATGTCGGTCTGGACGTTGCTTATCCCGGCAGCGCTGTTCTTCTTCGGCGCGGGGATGCTGTTCCCGCTCGCCACCAGCGGTGCGATGGAGCCGTTCCCGTTCCTCGCAGGTACGGCGGGCGCGCTGGTGGGCGGCTTGCAGAATATCGGCTCCGGCGCGCTGGCCTGGCTCTCGGCGATGATGCCACAGACCGGGCAGGCTAGTTTGGGCCTGCTGATGACGCTGATGGGGCTGCTGATTTTACTGTGCTGGCTGCCGCTGGCGTCGCGTGTCCCGCATCACGAGCAGCCGGTTTAACCGCATGATGGCCCGGCTTCTCGCCGGGTTTTTCACATACGGGCGCAATCATCGCCTGCAATAACGGCTCCGGCGCAGGCCGCCAGGCACCCTCTTCCCCGTCGTAAAACTGGAAATCTGCGTTAAGCGCATACGGGATTTTCGCCTTTTGCAGCTCGCAGGCCATAAAGGTGGCGAAGGCCATTTGCGAAGCGGTTGGCGTGAAGCGGCTTGACTCCCCCACGCCCCAGCCCCCGACCCAGCTAACGTGCCCGGTTTTTTGCTGCCAGTGCAGCGCGGCGTTGATGCGGTTATGGATAGCCGCTTTCTCCGCCGCCGTGCCGGACGTCCACGGGTATTTGCCGCCATTCTTCAGCGGCCCCCACGGGAAAATATGCCACTCCGCCAGCAGGTAGTTTTGGCTGTGCGCGGGCAACTTCAGGCTGGATAGATCCTCCGGCGCGGCGCGCAGGCGTGGCGCAATGAAGATCATGCGCTGCGGGTCAATGTCGTGGATCGCTTTAATGGTTTTTTCATAGACGCGGTTTAGCGACGCGAGGTTGTGGTTAAGCTTGTCGGCTGGCTCATAAATGAGATCAAAACCCAGCAGCGGGTAGCTCTGACCGAAATAGTGCGCAACGGCAATCCACCAGTTGATCGTCTCTTTTTCGTTATCGGCTTTCGGGTCGTTTTTATATTCATCAGCCTGATAAGCGACTATCGGGATCACGCCATACTGCTCACAGGCTTCCACCAGCTTGCGCAGGTGGATCAGTCGCGCTTCCGTCGGCTCATCGGCCACGCGGATGCGCACGTGAGTAATGCCTTTTGCACGAAAATCGCGGACCACCAGCGGGTCGAATTCGCGTATGCCGCGCTCGGTTCGCGCCCAGTCCACATCCATCCCGACGCCAAGCTGCTGCGCATAATGGGCAGCCGTCAGCGGCGGCTCGGCGGCAATCGCCCAGCCGGAAGAGATCAGTAATGCAGAGACAATAAAAGGCTTTAACACGGTTTACCCTGGATAAATCGAAAGCATTACCTGTATTTAGCACGCTTTTTCATATTTGGTGTAGAGCGAAAGCGTAATAATTCTTCAACCTGCCAGTTCTCTCAGCCAGCCGATAAAGGCATCTATTTTCGGCCACTGACGGCCAGAAAGCGTCGAAATATAGTAGTGCTGATGACATTTCAGGGTCTTTTCGCCAAACGGGGCAATCAGCTCGCCTCGTTCCAGCCGTTTCTGCACCAGCCGCTTTCTGCCCATCGCGACGCCGACGTGGTTGATGGCCGCAATAATCGCCAAATCAGAACGATCGAAACCAATGCCAGACGATGGCGGCATGTTCACCGCAAAGTGCTGCGCCCAGCTCAGCCACTCATCCGTACCGGAATCATTGCTCCAGGCCTGACGGTCATGCAGCAGCGTGCAGTGGCTGAGGTTATAGGAGTTTTTCAGCAGTTCATGCTCGCGGGCATACTGCGGTGAGCAGACGGGCAAAATCTCCTCATCCATCAGGAAGTGATGGGAAAGGTGGTTTGGCGGCGTATCGTCGAAATAGAGCGCCAGATCGACACCCGTTCGCTGCATATTAACGTAATCATTTCCGGTCAGGATGGTGAGCGAAATTGACGGGTAACGGCGGGTAAAGTCTCCCAGCATCGGTACCAGCCAGCACTGGGCGATCGACGGTCGGGAGTAGACCGTCAGCGTACCGGACAGCGCCTGGTTTTTGATATCCAGGATCTCCTGATTCAGGGTGTCGAGGGACGATTTTAGCGTCCAGTAAACGCGCTTTCCCTCCTGCGTCAGCTCGACTTTACGATGCGAGCGGACAAACAGCTGAATGCCCAGCTCCTCTTCCAGCAGGTTGATGCGGTGGCTTACCGCGCTGGGGCTAAGCGACAGCTCCTCCGCCGCCAGCGCGAAGGATTCATGCCGGGCCGCCACTTCAAAGGTGTACATTTTCGACAGCTGCCAGCCGTTTAACAGCCGGTTTCTGGCTTCATTTGCATCGGTCATCACAATTCTCACGCGTGGTTTCTGCGCTCAGCATACCGTTTAAGGGTGAATTTATGTGAACCTAATGCGGATTAAGTGCGCTTTTTAGAGCGTAGTCACTCAGTTGATCCAATCTGGCTCATCTGAACGCCAATTTATATCGTTTGTCAGCCCACGCCGCTTTTTCGTCCAATACCCCCAGATGACATAAGGGTGAGGTGAGATATGGGATCTCAGGTCTGGGTTGTGGCAACGCTGCTGGTCAGCATTGTGTTGATTGTTTTAACCATCGTAAAACTGAAGTTTCACCCGTTCCTCGCGCTGCTGCTGGCGAGCTTTTTCGTCGGCGCAATGATGGGAATGAGCCCGCTGGATATGGTAAACGCCATTGAGAGCGGGATTGGCGGTACGCTGGGCTTCCTGGCGGCAGTAATTGGTCTTGGCACCATTCTCGGCAAGATGATGGAGGTTTCCGGCGCAGCAGAGCGCATCGGGATCGCCCTTCAGCGCTGCCGCTGGCTGTCAGCAGACGTGATTATGGTGCTGGTGGGCCTGATCTGCGGTATCACGCTGTTCGTGGAAGTGGGCGTGGTCCTGCTGATTCCGCTGGCGTTTTCCATCGCCAAAAAGACCAACACGTCGCTGCTCAAGCTGGCCATTCCGCTCTGTACCGCGCTGATGGCGGTGCACTGCGTGGTGCCGCCGCATCCTGCTGCCCTGTTTGTGACCAATAAATTAGGGGCGGACGTTGGAACGGTCATTGTCTACGGTTTGATGGTGGGCCTGATGGCCTCTCTGGTCGGCGGCCCGCTGTTCCTGAAACTGCTCGGCAATCGCCTGCCGTTTAAACCGGTTCCGGCGGAATTTTCAGACCTGAAGGTGCGGGAAGAGCACACCCTTCCGTCGCTGGGCGCCACGCTGTTCACGGTGCTGCTGCCGATTGCCCTGATGCTGGTGAAAACTATCGCCGAGCTGAATATGGCAAAAGAAGGCACGCTGTATACGCTGCTGGAATTTATCGGCAACCCGATCACCGCGATGTTTATCGCCGTGTTTGTCGCCTACTACCTGCTGGGGATCCGCCAGCATATGGGCATGGGCACGATGCTGACGCACACCGAGCACGGCTTCGGCTCTATCGCCAACATTTTGCTGATTATCGGCGCGGGCGGCGCGTTTAACGCCATCCTGAAAACCAGCGGGCTGGCGGACTCACTGGCGCATATTCTCTCGAACCTGCACATGCACCCTATCCTGCTCGCCTGGCTGGTGGCGCTGGTGCTGCATGCCGCCGTTGGCTCCGCGACGGTGGCGATGATGGGCGCCACGGCGATAGTCGCACCGATGCTGCCGCTCTACCCGAACGTCAGCCCGGAGATCATCACAATTGCCATCGGTTCCGGCGCAATTGGCTGCACAATCGTCACCGATTCCCTCTTCTGGCTGGTGAAGCAGTACTGCGGCGCGACCCTGAATGAGACCTTCAAATACTATACGACGGCGACGTTTATCGCCTCGGTGCTTGCACTTGGCGGCACATTCCTGCTTTCTTTCATTATCTGAGCGCGAAGAGACGTATTATGGAAAACGCAACTATCACTACTTTAACCGCACAGTTTCCTCTGGTTGAGGATCTGATTGCCCTGAAAGAAACCACCTGGCTTAACCCACGCACCACAACGCTTGCGGAGGGGTTGCCGTACGTCGGGCTGACCAAAGCCGATGTGGACGACGCACACGCTCGCCTGAAACGCTTCGCGCCGTATCTGGCGAAAGCCTTCCCGGAGACGGCAGCAACGGGCGGGATTATTGAATCCGAGCTGGTCGCCATTCCGGCAATGCAGGCGCGGCTGGAGAACGAGTCCGGGAAGACCATTCCCGGCACCCTGCTGCTGAAAAAAGACAGCCATCTGCCGATCTCCGGCTCGATTAAAGCGCGCGGCGGTATCTATGAGGTGCTGACCCACGCGGAAAAACTGGCGCTGGAGGCCGGATTGCTGAGCGTTGAAGACGACTACAGCGTTCTGCTGGAGCCGCGCTTTAAGGACTTCTTCAGCCAGTACAGCATTGCGGTCGGCTCAACCGGCAACCTCGGGATGTCCATCGGCATTATGAGCGCCCGCATCGGCTTTAAGGTGACGGTGCACATGTCTGCCGACGCCCGCGAGTGGAAGAAAGCCAAACTGCGCAGCCACGGCGTGATCGTCGTGGAATATGAGCAGGATTACGGCGTGGCGGTGGAGCAGGGACGCAAGGCGGCAGAAAGCGATCCTAACTGTTTCTTCATTGACGATGAAAACTCCCGCACCCTGTTCCTGGGCTACGCGGTGGCAGGCGAGCGGCTGAAGGCGCAGTTTGCCGCACAGGGCCGCGTGGTGGATGCCGATCATCCGCTGTACGTCTATCTACCGTGCGGCGTCGGCGGTGGTCCAGGCGGCGTAGCGTTTGGCCTGAAGCTGGCCTTTGGCGATAACGTCCACTGCTTCTTCGCGGAACCAACGCACTCCCCGTGCATGCTGCTGGGCGTTTACACCGGGCTGCACGATGAGATTGCCGTGCAGGATCTGGGCATTGATAACGTCACGGCAGCGGACGGGCTGGCGGTAGGACGCGCCTCCGGCTTCGTGGGCCGAGCGATGGAGCGTCTGCTCGACGGGTTCTATACGCTTTCCGATCGGAGCATGTACGACATGCTCGGCTGGCTGGCGCAGGAGGAAGGCATTCGGCTGGAACCCTCGGCGCTGGCGGGCATGGCCGGGCCGGTGCGCGTTCATTCGCATACCAATGTTACCCACCTGGTGTGGGCGACCGGCGGCGGGATGGTGCCGGAAGATGAGATGGCGAAGTATTTAGCAAAAGGCCGTTAATCGTAGGCCCGGTAAGGCGTAGCCGCCACCGGGCTTATAAGCTCACAATTTGCTGAATGTGAGTAACTGCAAAGAGTAAAGACAGAGACAGCACGGCCAGGGCGATCAGGAACTTATCCCGCACCGCTTTCGGCTGTACAAAATCGTTCTGCGCCACGTCCATCAGGTTACGGCTGCGGGTATAGCGCCATAAAACGATCGCCACCAGCGCCAGCACGACCAGCGAGATCCAGAACGGCACCCCGGTGCGGTGCCAGTTGTGCTTAATCGCCAGGGCAATCAGCGCGCCATACCCCAGCAGCGTGCGCAGCCAGGCGAGTGACGTCCGCTCCGGCTGCAGGCCGGGGTCCGCTTCGCGTCGCGCTTTGCGGCTATCCGCCATAGAACACCAGCACCATCACCACGCTCGCCACCGCCAGCAAAATCACGCTGATGATAAATAATCCACGCGTATAGGGCAGATCCTGCTTCAGACGCATCGCCTTCTCATTGCGTAGCCAGCGCAGGTAGCCGTAAATCGCCAGCACGCCCGCGAACAGGCACAGCAGCAGCGCCAGCACCTCGCGAATCAGCGGCGTGGCGAAATCAGGCGCGAGCTGGTCGAGACCGACCCCGGCGGCAAGGAATCCCAGCGCGGTGCGGATCCACGCTAAAAACGTGCGTTCATTAGCCAGCGAGAAGCGGTAGTCCGGCGCTTCGCCGAGGCGGGAAATTTTCATGAAGGTTCCTTGTCGTGCTACGGGCAGGCTTCAGCATAGCGTAAATCGACCAGGACAAGGAGACCGGCATCGGGCGATGCCGGTCAGGACCATTAATGCAGCTCTGGCCAGTACTCTTTGTTGGCCTCGATCAGGTCATCCAGAATCGCCTTCGCGACGGACGCGCTCGGCACGGTTTTTGACAGGGTAATCGCCTGCCAGAGTTTCTGGTACGAGCGCTGCTCCCAGGCATCCACCACCAGTTTTTCCACCGCCACCTGCTGGCTCATCAGCCCTTTCTGGAAGTGTGGAATGTCGCCCACCGTAAGCGGCTCCGGCCCGTTATGGCCCACCAGGCACGGGATCTCCACCATCGCGTCGGCATCGAAGTTATGGATGGCCCCGTTGTTTGCCACAATCAGCAGCATCCGCTCCTGAGTATTGAAGGCAATGGCGGTCGCCAGATCGACGATGTACGACGCGTGTTCGTCGATTTCCAGCTCACCGGCAGAGGATTTTCCCGCCTCGATAATCGCCCGGCAGGAACTGAACACGTGCTTCTCACGGTGATCCATGACCTCATTGGCACGGGTGCGTTCCGGGTTGGAATGCGCGACCACGTAGTCCGGGAACAGGTAGTACTTCAGGTAGGTGTTCGGCATGGTGTCCGGATCCAACGCCTGCACGTCTTTTGCTTTAGCGAACGTATCGTTCCAGCTCGCTTCGGTATGCGCATCTTCTGAAGGCGGTACATAGCCGTTTTTCGCGACGTATTCGCGCAGCTTCGGCATCAAATCGTTGCCGTTCAGGTCTTCAATCGACGTCCACCAGCCGAAATGGTTCAGGCCGTAGTAGCGCACGCGCATCTCTTTGCGGTCTTTCAGGCCGACAATCTGCGCCATTCGCCCTTCAATACCGATCGGCATATCGCAGATATTGAGGATTTTGGCGTTCGGACGCAGGCGGCGCGTGGCCTCCGCGACAATCGCCGCCGGGTTGGAGTAGTTCAGCATCCACGCGTTCGGGGAGTACTGCTCCATATAATCCACCAGCTCCAGCACGCCGCCGATAGAACGCATGCCGTAGGAGATGCCACCCGGTCCGCAGGTTTCCTGGCCCAGCACGCCGTGGCGCAGCGGGATTTTTTCATCTTTTTCGCGCATCGGGTATTTACCCACGCGGATATGCGCCATCACGAAATCGACATCGCTAAAGGCCGCTTTCGGATCGGTGGTGTAGCTGAATTCAATCTCCGGAGCCTGCTCCTTAAGGATGATTTTGCACGCTTCGGCGATGGTCTCCTGGCGCGCGCCGTCGTTGTCATAGAACTTCAGGGCGCGCAGCGGGAAACGGTCACGGTTGGCTAACAGCATCAGGACGATACCAGGCGTAAAGGTGCTGCCGCCGCCTGCAATAACAACTGAGAATTTATTCATGATATAGCCTCTGTCAGGGTGGTTTGTTCATTCGTTAAGGGGGTTTTCATCAGCGATTCCAGCTGGTCGCGCACCTGAGGAACGTGCAGACCGACAATCACCTGAATGCCGTTGCCGCGTCGCACCACGCCGTGGGCGCCGAGGGCTTTGAAGACGTCATCGCTTTGCGTTTTCGCCATATCGACCAGGGCGATGCGCAGGCGGGTGGCGCAGTTGTTGATGCTTTCGATGTTGGCCGCACCGCCCAGCGCCTGCAGGAACCCGGCTGCCTGTCCGACCTGCTGGCTGGCCGCGGCCGGGGCGGTGGTTTGCCCGCGCGCAGCCTTATAGTCGGCCTTGCTGTAGAGCTTGATTTCGCTCTCTTCCCGGCCCGGCGTTTTCAGGTTCAGACGTTCGATCAGCGTTTTGAAGACCACGAAGTAAATTCCGGTGAAGCAGACGCCGATGCCGATCTGGGTGAATACCGTCGCGGCGTGGTTATGGAACATCGGGATCCAGTTTTGCGGCAGGAACTGGTCCAGCAGGCCGCCGCCCATGTTCCCGACCACGCCGAAGGCGTACATCACCGTCGCCATGGTTGCTGCCAGCACGGCGTGAACGGCAAACAGCAGCGGCGAGATAAACAGGAAGGTGAATTCGAGCGGTTCAGTAATGCCTACCAGCACGGCGGTGAGCGTGGCCGGGACCAGCAGCCCCGCGACCTTGACGCGGTTTTCCGGCGACGCGGTGTACCAGATCGCCAGCGCAATCCCGACCGAGCCGAACACTTTTGAGTTACCGTGCAGGGCGAAGCCGCCTTCCGGGAAGAGGGTTTTCAGCGGCAGCGTGCTCTGGCTGAACTCCTGCAGATGCTGCGCCCAGTAGACCTGAATCCCACCCTCAACCGCCGCCGGGCCGAAGATGAACGGACCGTAGACGAAGTGGTGCAATCCGGTTGGGATCAGAATGCGTTCCAGGAAGGTATACACCCACACGCCCAGCGCCCCGGCAGAGCGCAGGAACGCCTGCAGGGACTCAATGCCCATCTGCACTTTCGGCCAGCCCAGCAGCGTCAGCCAGGCGCAGGGGATCATGACGAAGAACGCGAGGATAACGACAAACGAGCTGCCCTGGAAAATCCCCAGAAACACCGGCAGCGGCTTGTCAAAATAGCGGTTGTGGATGGCGGTGACGATGCCTGAAATCACGATGGCACCGATGATGCTGGTATCGAGCGTTTTGATGCCGGCAATCATCGCCAGCCCGCTTCCCGCCGTCGGTTCGGCGGATAAGTCGACGCCAAAGAAGTGGCCCCAGGTCATCCCCATCGCGTTGATGAAGTAGTTCCAGGTCAGGAAACTAATTAGCACCGCCAGACAGGCGCGGCCCTGCGCCTGCTTCGCCAGGCCAATCGGCAGGCCGACGGCAAAAATCAGCGGCATATTGCGAAACACCGCCCAGCCGCCCTCTTCAATGATGTGAACGATCTGCGCGAAAAGATGATCGGGGGCGGTTAAGGCTTCGCCGACAAACAGCGGGTTGCGAAGCATGATGGCGATTCCCACCACGATCCCGGCGAACGGAAACAGCAACACCGGGGTAAACATGGCACCGCCAAAACGTTGTATTTGACTGAGCATTTTTAAATCCTCATGAAACAACCTGTAGGGGTAGAGGCCTTTATGGTTTTTTGCTGGCCTGAGGTGAGCATAAGAACTTACTGATGCGCGAACATGGCGTGCCGCTGCGATTCGTGATCGCATTCATGGTTTTATTTTGACCAATCAGGTCTACTTTTTGCGGTAAATATGGATATGTCAGGACGCCATCCACGCCCTGATACGGGCAGAGAGGTCTACAGGTGATCTATAAATCTATCGCCGACAGATTGCGGCTGCGGCTGAATTCGTCGGACTACAACATCGGCAGCCCGCTGCCGGGCGAAAAAGCGCTGGCGCAGGAGTTCGGCGTGGCGCGAATGACCATCCGCAAGGCGCTGGATCTGCTGGTGAGCTGGGGTCTGGTTGAGCGGCGGCACGGCAGCGGCACGTTTGTGTCGCGCAAAGACGTTCACCACGAAACCACCAACCTGACCGGGCTGGTGGAGGTGCTGCGTCAGCAGGGTAAAGAGGTACAGAGTAAGGTCTTACAGTTTGAAGTGATGCCCGCCCCGCCCGCCATCGCCAGCCAGCTTCGGATTCAGGTGGATGAGCGGATCTACTTTTCCCGACGGGTGCGCTACGTGGACGGAAAACCGCTGATGCTGGAGGACAGCTTTATGCCGGTGAAGCTGTTTCGCAACCTCTCTCTGGCACATCTTGAAGGGTCTAAGTTTGATTACATCGAGAAGGAGTGCGGGATCACCATCAGCGGCAACTACGAGAGCCTGACGCCGGTGCTGGCAGATAAAACGCTGGCGGGTTATATGAATCTTCCGGAACAAACGCCGCTGCTGCGCATTACGTCTCTTTCCTACAGCGACAGCGGCGAATTCCTCAATTATTCCGTGATGTTCCGAAACACCAGTGATTACCAGGTGGACTACCATCTGCGGCGCATCCACCCGGACGACCTGCTAGCCCATTCCCCAGAACAGCACCGCCAGTAGCTGCGGGGTGATGATGCGCAGGAACATCACCAGCGGATAGACGGTAGCATAGGAGAGCGCGGCCGCGCCGCTGGTGGCGTGCAGGTTGTTGGCAAAGGCCAGCGCTGGCGGATCGGTCATGGAGCCCGCCAGCATGCCGCACAGGGTCAGGTAGTTCATTTTGGCGAACATCCGCGCCAGTATGCCCACCGTCAGCAGCGGGATCGCCGTGATAAATATGCCGTAGCCGACCCAGCTCATCCCTTCGCCCTTGACCAGCGTATCAACAAAATCCCCGCCGGACTTCAGCCCGACCACCGCCAGGAACAGGACGATGCCCAGCTCGCGCAGCGCCAGGTTGGCGCTCGGCGGCATAAACCAGTAGAGCTTACCGATGCAGCCGATACGCCCGAGGATCAGCGCCATAATCAGCGGCCCGCCCGCCAGGCCCAGCTTGAGCGCAACCGGGAAGCCCGGCACGTACAGCGGAATAGAGCCGAGCAGCACGCCGAGCCCGATCCCGATAAACACCGGCAGCATCTGCACCTGCTGCAGTTTCTGCTGGGCGTTACCCACCATATCCGCCACGGCGTCGATGGACGACGGACGACCCACCAGGTTAAGGATATCCCCGAACTGTAGGCTGGCTTCCGGGCTGGCGACCAGCTCGACACCCGCACGGTTGAGACGTGAGATCACTACGTCGTAGCGTTCTTTTACCTGCAGATCGCGTATTTTTTTGCCCAGTACGTGCTCGTTAGTTACTACAACGCGTTCCACCCGCATATCGGTGCCGCGCGTTGAGAGCGAGGTATCCACTTCCTGACCAATCACCAGCCGCGCGTTGTTTAAATCGCCGGGCTGGCCGACCAGATGCAGCAGATCGCCCTGCTGAATAATGGTGCCGGGCGCGGGGACCATCAGCATATCGTCGCGCTTAAGGCGGGAGCAGATGATATTGGCGCTGTTCAGGATCGGCACGTCCTGAATCGCCATATTGTTAAGGTTGGGGTTATCAACCCGAATGTTGATGGTTTTGATCGGCATATGGCCGTTGGTGAGCGTGGTTTCGTGGTCCTTCGCCTCTTTATCGACGTTAATGCGAAACAGGACGCGGACCAGCCACATGGAGAGCAGAATGCCGCAAATACCAAACGGATAGGCCATGGCGTAGCTCATCCCCATCTGATCGACGATGCCGGGTTCGATGCCCAAATCGCGCAGGATTTGCTGTCCGGCACCGAGCGCGGGCGTGTTGGTGACCGCCCCGGAGAAAATACCCAACACCACGGGCAGAGGGATAGCAAAGATTTTATGCAGAATGGCGGTGACCAGCCCGCCCATCACCACAATGCCGAGGGCAAACAGGTTGAGCCGCAATCCGGAGACACAAAGAGAGGCGAAGAAGCCCGGCCCCACCTGAATCCCGATGGTATAGACGAACAGGATCAGGCCGAACTCCTGGGTAAAGTGAAGCATTTCGGCGCTCAGCACCAGCCCGAGCTGGTCGGCAAAGTGGCCGACAAAAATGCCGCCAAACAGCACCCCGCCTATCCCAAACCCGACGCCGCGGATTTTGATATTCCCTATCCACAGGCCAACAACAGCGACCAGGGCCAACACGCTGACGGTTAACGCGATATCACTCATGATCCACTTCCTTGGCATAACCTTAGTTATGTCAAGGATTCTCTCAGAGCCGTGGACGGTTGTATGGGCGATGGCGCACAAAAAAGCCCTGCCGGGGCAGGGCTTTAGCTTTTCACCCTCTCCCTGTGGGAGAGGGCCGGGGTGAGGGCATCAGCCCCCACACTATTAACTGTTTAACGCCGGCCGGTCGCTAATGGCGATACGCTGCGGCGCGATGGCTTCCGGCACGTTGCGGGTCAGGTCAATATGCAGCAGCCCGTTGGTAAACGTTGCGCCGGAGACGTCCATATGGTCTGCCAGGGTAAAGCTCAGGCTAAACGGCTGATTAACCAGCCCCTGATGCAGCCATTTGGTTTCGGTCTCTTGTTTCTCCGGCGTACCTTTCACGGTCAGACGCGTGCCTTCGAGCTGGATATCCAGATCCTCCTGACGGAAGCCGGCCAGCGCCAGGGTGATGCGATAGTGGTTATCGTCGCTTTTTTCGATGTTGTACGGCGGAAACGTCTGTTGCTCAGCGGTGTTTTGCAGGGCGTTAGCCAGTTTGTCAAAACCAATCCACTGACGAAGTAAGGGGGATAAATCGTAGTTACGCATACTAAATCTCCTTCTGAGAAGCGAGTTCGGCACAGTTTATTTTGTGCGCAGTTGTTCCTGCAAATCCGGATGGATTCGCATATGCTCCCGTTACGGCAAGCAAGTCTGGGTGGGCCGCTCGCGCGACCCGCATAATTAGTTAATTTCGATACGACGCGGTTTTTTCTCTTCCGGAATCACACGTTCCAGTTCGATAAACAGCAGGCCGTTGACCAGGTTCGCGCCTTTCACGTGAATGTTCTCGGCTAACTGGAACTTGCGTTCAAAGTTGCGCTCGGCGATGCCCTGGTAAAGGTAGGTACGTTCTTTCTGCTCGGCCGTATGGGAACCTTTCACCACCAGCAGGTTGTCCTGCGCGGTGATCTCCAGTTCGTTTTCTGCAAAACCGGCGACGGCAATGGCGATGCGGTAGTGGTTTTCGTCAACCAGCTCAACATTGTATGGAGGGTAGCCGTTGCTCTGGCTTTGGTTATTTTCTAAATGGTTAAACAGGCGGTCAAAACCAATTGCAGAACGGTATAGCGGAGAAAGATCGAAGTTACGCATAAATAAAACTCCTGAAATCAGCGAGAAAATTAAGCCTTCCACCATGGACAGGCCTTTGCGCCCCCCGAACACCCATCAGGCGAGTTCGTTATCGGGTCGTATTCTTAAAATGGGTCTGCAACCGGGCTTTTCAAGCGCGACGACTGCACTTTTTTTTGCACTTTCCTGCATCTCGCTTAGACTGGGACAACAGCACAAAGGGTTAAATTGCGATGGCTGCCACAGTGCGGGGTTATCGGGCTATCCATTTTGGATAAGGCTCGCTATAACCCTGAGTTGCAGGTCTATGCAGTGCCATTAACGATGACTGAGTGATGATGAAAAATGTTCTGATAAAGCTGACGACGTTCAGCGGGGTTGTTTTACTTTGCGGGTGTTCGAGCGTGATGTCTCACACCGGCGGTAAAGAAGGAACATATCCGGGGACGCGCGCCAGCGCGGCGATGATCTCCGATGACGATACAAACTGGGGCACCAAATCCCTGGTTATCCTGGATATGCCGTTTACGGCCGTGGCGGATACGCTTTTGCTGCCGTGGGATATGTTTCGTAAGGACAACTCCGTACGCTCGCGCGTAGAAAAAAGCGAGCAGGAAAATCTGGCGACAAACGCCGTTATCCCGCCCGCTGCCATGCCTCCACGCTAGTTCTGTGCGGTTTCCGTTAACCAAAGCTGACGGAAACCCCCTGTCTCTTCCATCCACGCAATAAAGCGCCCGTCCGGGGAAAACACGACCGCATCAGCAGACGGCGGGTTGCCGTGATCGGACGTCAAAAACGTCACCTCTCCGGTCTGTGCGTCGCAGCAGGCGATCCGGTTTTCAAGAACACATCCCAGCATGTTCCCGGAAGGGTGCCAGTTAAATGCAGACTGAATATCCGTTTTGTTATGGGTTAACTGGCGCGGCTCGCCGCCCTGTGGCGAGATAAGCCATAGTTGCACAATGCCGTTATCATCACGCATTAAAAAACGCGATTTGCGTACCCTGCGGATTACAGCGCACCCAGTGGCGCGGGACGTTGACTAACCCCGGATAAGCCCGATGGTGGGTAAAGGTTAAACGTCGCTGCACGACGCCGCGCGGTGGCGCGGGCAGGGTGGTTTCCGTTCCACTTAACGGCGCATCACCTGCCGCTTTCCAGCCAGCTTCATCTTGCGGTAACTCAACGATAAACAGCTCCGGCACTTTCTCGCCCTTTGGCGAAAGTGTGTCGCCAATAAACGCCAGCGTGTGATTTCCTACCCATCCTTCTTCATAAGCACGATTGATTTCATCACTGCCTGGCTGCGGCGTGGGCGTGGTTTTACTCACCAGCACGCACCAGTGGCTACCGCTGTACTCACGCGGATGCTGCTTTTGTACATTGACCGGGCCAAACGGTGCAGCAACACCGACGTTTCGCAAATCCAGCGCCGGATCGAGTTGATGCATTACATGGTCGTTATAGGTAAAGCTCACCCTTTCACCGTTCGGGCTAAAGACATGCACATGGCTGCCGCCGCGCAGCGCTCCAGGCGTATACGGCGCGGTAATATCCATCGCATCAAGGTTACTCATCTTGCCGCCTTCAACAATCACTCCGCGCCGATGATGGAAGTCGTAATGCCATGTTTCATCAGGATTTTCCGGGCCGTGGATGAAGACATACTTCTCTGACTTCGGATGAACGGTCACCACGCCGACGTGTGCGCCCTGTGACGCACGATAGATAACCTCGACCTCGCCGGTATGGATATTCACACGCTCAATGCTCTCTCCGGTAAACGACGCGCCAGAAGGACGCACGTCAAATACCAGCCACTGGCTGTCGGGCGTCCAGGTATTGGTATTGGTGAGCAGGTGATTACGGGGAGCAAAGGTTATCTGTTTCATGAGGATACCCTGATGCACGGTGAGTGCATCAGGGTAAAACATCCGTAGAGATTAGCCAACGCGCTTCACATCGCCCACCAGCAGGATGTAAGAGAGCGCGCCAATCAACGCGACGGCGGAGATATAAACCAGTGCAGGTGCGAAACCGTAACCCTGCGCCAGGTACCCCACCACCAGCGGAACGGTGATGCCGCCCAGACCACCGGCGAAGTTAAACACGCCGCCGGTTAAACCAATCAGGCGCATCGGTGCCAGAGAAGAGACCAGCGACCAGGTAATCGAAGCAAAACCGTTACCGAAGAATGCCAGCGCCATCAGGCACATAATCATCATCGGATCGTTAGTGTAGTTAGCGCCCATAATGCAGGTGGAGATCAGCAAGCCGCAGATAATCGGCGTTTTACGCGCAAAGCCCAGTGAAAAGCCCTTACGTACCAGCAGATCCGCGACCCAGCCAGAGAGCAGGACGCCGACAAACGCCGCGAGGAATGGCACCGTGGTCATAAAGCCTGCTTTCAGCGCCGTGATTCCTTTTTCCTGGGTTAAATAGTTCGGGAACCAGGTTAAGAAAAACCACAGTGTAGAAGCCACCGCAAATTGCCCAAGATAAACGCCGATCAGTTTACGATGGAACACCAGCTTCCAGTCTTTGGCTGTTAACGGCTGACGTGCCTCTTTTTTCACCGGCGCATCACCATCCACCAGACCGCCGCCATCACGAATGTAATCCAGTTCAGCTTTGCTGATACCTTTGGTCAGGCGCGGCGGCTGATAAACCTTAAACCAAATCAGCGACCAGATAATGCCGATACCACCAGTGACAATGAACACCCAGTGCCAGCTCAACATCTCCTGAATCCAGATCAGCAGCGGAGTCAAAAACGCCAGACCGACAAACTGACCAGACGTATAAAAACCAACGGCGGAAGCGCGTTCATGTTCCGGGAACCAGCTGGTCACCATCCGGTTATTGGTCGGGAAAGCGGGCGCTTCGAAAATACCGGTTATCGCACGCAGACCAATTAATGACATTAATCCCGTGGCAAAGCCCTGGAATAAAGTCGCCACTGACCAACCAAATATCGCAATAAAATAAGTCACGCGAGAACCTACGCGATCTAAAAACCAACCGCCGGGGATCTGGCATAGCGTATAAAGCCAGGCGAAGGCCGAAAATACATAGCCCATTTCCGCTTTCGTAATGCCGAACTCTTCCTGAATATGGGCGGAAGCCACGGCCAGGTTAGCGCGGTCAACATAACAAATGACCACCGTAATAAAGATCATCACCAGCGTCAGATAACGCCGACGCCCCGGCTTTGCTGCATTAACGGGAATATCCATAGCGAGCTTTCTCCAGATTTTGGGCATAGCGAAGCCGCTCACCATGCCCTGTAATTTACAGAGGGTTATATTTTTGTATTGCTGTTTTAGTGCCCGATGAGGGGCTTACGTGGCAGGAATTACCACTCTGCTACGCTGTTATCTTCATGACGCCAGAGCGGATTACGCCAGTCCGGGGCATTTTTACTGAACTCAATAACTTTAGCTTCGTCGATTTCCACGCCTAAGCCCGGTTTCGTTAACGGTTTAAAGAAGCCGCCAACCATGCTGAAGTCTTCTTTGTTTTTCACAAAGTCGAGTAACTCCGCGCCTTTGTTGTAATGAATGCCCATACTTTGTTCCTGAAGTACCGCGTTATAGGAAACAAAGTCGATATGCAGACAAGCCGCCAGTGCAATCGGTCCGAGCGGACAGTGCGGCGCAAGGGTCACATCATAGGCTTCTGCCATTCCGGCAATTTTGTAGCATTCGGTAATACCGCCCGCGTGGGAGAGATCCGGTTGCAGAATCGAAATACCGCCCGCCTCCAGCACGCGTTTAAAATCGAAGCGTGAGAACATGCGCTCACCCGCCGCCAGCGGAATATGCGTTTGTGCCGCCAGTTTCGGGTAGTATTCGGCTTGTTCTGCCAGCACCGGCTCTTCAATAAACAGTGGGCGATACGGCTCCAGTTCTTTAATCAGCACTTTCGCCATCGGCGCGCTGACGCGACCGTGGAAATCAAGACCAAACTCAATCTGATTGCCAAAAGCTTCACGAATTTGTGCCACGGTGTTGACTGCCGCATCTACCGCGCGGGAGTTATCAATTAGCCCCAGTTCTTCACAACCGTTCAGTTTAAAGGTATCGAAGCCGATTTCGCGTAGCGTTTTAATGCCGTCGATAACATCCGCCGGACGATCGCCGCCGACCCAACTGTAGGCTTTAATTTTGTCGCGAACCAGGCCGCCCATCAGTTGCCAGACCGGCGCATTCAGCACTTTGCCTTTGATATCCCATAACGCCTGGTCGATCCCGGCGATGGCGCTCATCAGGATTGGACCGCCACGATAAAATCCGGCGCGATACATCACTTGCCATAAGTCGTTGATGCGCGATGGATCCTGACCAATCAAATAGTCCCTCAGCTCGTGAACTGCCGCTTCCACCGTGCGGGCGCGGCCTTCAATCACTGGCTCGCCCCAGCCGACCACGCCTTCATCGGTTTCAATTTTCAGGAACATCCAGCGGGGAGGTAAACGATACGTGGTAATTTTGGTGATTTTCATTGCACTGCCTCTCGATACGCCTTAACAAATGCTGCTGCCTGCTGCGCGGTGCGTTCTACGGACTGCCCGGCGCGATAGAGATCGCTGCCTAAGCCCGCCCCAGCACAACCTGCGTCTATCCACTGCGCCAGGTTTTCTGGCGTCACGCCGCCAACGGCAAAGACTGCGATGTCCGATGGCAATACCGCTTTTAACGCTTTGATGTATTGCGGACCAAAAGCCGATGACGGAAATATTTTCAGCGCCTGCGCGCCCGCTTCGAGCGCGGTAAAGGCTTCGGTCGCCGTCGCGCAGCCGGGGCAGACGGTCATGCCGTAGCCCACCGCACGGCGGATCACTTCACTATGGATATTGGGCGTAACGATGAGCTGACAGCCCATCCTGGCGAGCGCATCGACCTGTTCAGGTTTCAGTACCGTACCTGCGCCAATCAACGCCTTGTCGCCATACGCATCAACGATGGCGGGAATGCTTTGCTCCCATTGTGGGGAATTCAGCGGGATTTCAACCGCGTCGAACCCGGCGTCAATCACCGCGCCAACATGCGCCAGCGCCTCGTCGGGCTTAATGCCGCGCAAAATGGCGATCAGCGGAAGTTTAGTTTGCCACTGCATGAGCGATGCTCCTTATACCAGCCTGAAATGCCGTGTCGCCCGCCACCGCCGTCACGTCGCAACCCATCGCCTGAAAGGCTTGCTGGTAGCGCGCGGTCAGCGATGTTCCGGCGACAAGGGTGATGGCGTGTTGATGGGTCACATAGTCGCGCATACTGGCAACCTCTGCGCCAATCAACAAACCAGAGAGAAATTCGCTGACCTGTTCGCGGGGAAGTGTTCCCAGCACATGCGAGGCGCGAACTTCAAAAAGCTGCGGCAATATGGCGGGCGCATTAAGGCCGCGCTCAAGGCCAGCCGCGAAGGCATCGGCAGAGTTTTCCTGCGGCGGCAAACCTGCGCCAATCAATGAGTGATTTAACAGTAAATGATGTAATTCACCGGTCATCACGGTGCGAAAATCGTTGATTTGCTGGCTATCGGCCTGCACCCATTTGCAATGCGTACCGGGCATAACATAAAGAGAGGAAGGAGCCAGAGTTCGCGCGCCGATCAATTGTGTTTCTTCGCCGCGCATCACATTGTGGTTATCGTCATGAGAGACGCATAATCCGGGAATAATCCAGATATTGTCGCCAACTGACGTTAATTGTTCGCCAATAGACGAAAAACAGGCAGGAACAGATAAATACGGTGCAACTTTCCAGCCGACGTTGCTGCCAACCATTCCTGCCATTACCACTGGCGTTTTCTCTTCACGCCAGTCGGTCGTGACTTCTGCTAACACCGCAGCCGGAGATTTTCCGTTCAGGCGCGTGACGCCTGCTTCTGATTGCCTGCTCTCCAGGCAGTGGTCGCCCTGATAAAGCCAGGCGCGCAGATTGGTCGATCCCCAGTCAATTGCGATGTAGCGAGCTGTCATGTGATTTCCTTTAACCTTCGTGTCGAGCTGGCGATCATGGTAAGCGCCGCCTGCTCTGCCGCATCGCCGTCCTGATGTCGTATCGCATCGAACAGCGCCTTATGTTCCTGGAGCGTTTGCGGCATGTTGGCCTCATCGCCCATCCAGGTTCGTTCAAAAACCGCCCGCTGCAGCGAACTGATCGCAATGCTAAGTTGCTGTAACACCGGGTTATGCACCGACTGCAGCACCGCCTCGTGGTAGCGAATATCCGCTTCGTTAAACGCTTCGCGGTCCTGATTGTTGGCAATCATCTCGTTCAGCGCCGATTCAATCTGCGCCAGATCGCTGGAAGTCGCGCGCTCTGCTGCCCAACGGGCAATCGCCGGTTCCACCAGATTTCGCACTTCGCTCATGGCACTGATAAGCCGTGGGTCGTAGTCATTTTCCAGCACCCATTGCAGTACGTCAGTGTCGAGGTAATTCCACTGGTTACGCGGTGCCACAAACGCCCCGCGATAACGTTTCATTTCAATCAGCCGCTTCGCCATCAGCGAACGGAACACCTCACGGATGATGTTGCGCGAGGTTGCAAACTCCTCACAGAGTTCCGCCTCAGCCGGAAGCGGCGAGCCTGGCACGTATTTGCCGTGAACGATCTGTTTACCCAGCGTAATGACAATGCGATCGGTTTTATTGAGAGTCATGGAGAGTCCTTGTGCTCTGTATGTTCTTCTCTACTTTACCCCGATCGATGCATAACGCGGCAACTTTGTAGTACCAGCGTGATGACGTTCGCGTTTGCCGTGCGTGTAATGTAGTACAAACTTATATTGTTGTACTACAATTTAGATCACAAAAAGAACAATGCAATAAATTGAGTGCAAAAAAAAGCCCCGGTTGATAACCGAGGCTGATGATTAAAAATAAGCGTTACTGCAGCACAAATTTCTCAATCGCGTAGGCAACGCCATCTTCAAGGTTAGATTTGGTGACAAAGTTCGCCACTTCTTTCACTGAAGGAATAGCGTTATCCATCGCCACACCGACGCCTGCATATTCAATCATTGCGATATCGTTTTCCTGATCGCCAATCGCCATGATTTCTTCCGGTTTAATACCTAACACGTCGGCCAGTGATTTCACCCCCGTACCTTTGTTAACGCGTTTATCGAGGATTTCGAGGAAGTACGGCGCACTTTTCAGCACGGTATATTTCTCTTTCACTTCCTGCGGAATACGCGCGATAGCCTGGTCGAGGATGGCGGGTTCATCAATCATCATCACTTTCAGGAACTGGGTATTGGGGTCCATTTTCTCCGCTTCGCAGAACACCAGCGGAATGGTGGCAACGAAGGATTCATGCACCGTGTAGTAGCTGATATCACGGTTGGCGGTGTACAGCGTGGTGCGGTCCAGGGCGTGGAAATGAGAACCGACTTCGCGAGAGAGTTTTTCCAGGAAACGATAGTCGTCATAGCTGAGAGCAGTTTGCGCCACGGTGCTACCATCAGCGGCCTTCTGTACCAGCGCGCCGTTATAAGTAATGCAGTAGTCGCCCGGCTGTTCCATATGCAGCTCTTTCAGGTAGTTGTGCACACCTGCATACGGGCGACCCGTCGTTAGCACGACATTCACGCCACGGGCGCGAGCTGCGGCAATCGCATTTTTAACGGCGGGTGAAATGGTGTGATCGGGCAGCAGAAGGGTGCCATCCATATCGATAGCAATGAGTTTAATAGCCATGAGTTCCCCGGAATAAATGAGTGCTGCCTCATGCTAACGCGATTAAGCACACAAAAATAGAGCTACATTGCGCAACAGGAACACCCCTTTTACGTTTATTCCGGGGAACAAAGGCTTACTCGCGGGTGAGAACGATTTTACCGAACGCGCCGCGATCGAGATGTTCAAAGGCCTGTTCAAGCTCGTTAAAACGGTAGCGATGCTCAATCACCGGCTTCAGTCCCGTGACGTCAACAGCGCGGACAAAATCCTCCAGCGCCCGGCGGTGCCCCACGCCAATCCCCTGAATGACGGGGGATTTCAGCAGCAGTTCGCCAGCCGAGAGCGTAATCTCCGTGCCAGCCAGCACGCCAATAACGGAGATACGCCCGTGAACGGCAACGGCGCGCAGGGAGTGCTTCAGGTTCTCCCCGCCCACGGTTTCGATAATATGGTCAATGCCGCGATCCTGCGTGAGCGCCAGCGTATTTTCAGCCCAGTCGCCTTTCAGGCGGTTGATGCCCTGGCTGGCCCCCAGTTTTTTGGCGAGCGCCAGCTTTTCATCGCTCCCGGATGTGACAATGACTTCTGCGCCGTGCGCTTTAGCAATTTGCAGGGCGAATATCGCCACGCCGCCCGTGCCCTGCACCAGCACCGATTGCCCGGCGCGCAGCTGGCCGCGCTCCACCAGCGCGAACCAGGCGGTAAGCCCTGCGCAGGGTAAGGTGCTGGCCTCTGCGTCATCCAGTGTTTCCGGCGATGCCGCCAGCGCGTCTTCCTTCACAATCACATACTCGGCCAGCATCCCCTGGAAGTATCCGCCGGACGTTTTATAGGGCAAATTGCGCGCGTCCGCCTGCGGTTTACCGTCGATCCACTCCGGGAAGAAGGTTGAGATGACGCGAGCGCCGGGCTGGAAACGCGTGACGCCTTCACCCACGCTGTCTACGACGCCCGCCATGTCAGACGCCGGGGTAAACGGGAAGGAAAGCGGGATCGGCATGGTGCCTTCAACAACCATTTTATCGCGATAGTTTAGCGCAACGGCATTTACCCGTACGCGCACTTCACCCGGGCCGGGCTGTGGAACGGGTGCCTGAGTCAGCTTGAGGTTCTCGCGCCCGAGGGCGTCCATGGACCAGCGTTGCATTGTCTCTGTCATTTTATTTCTCCTGCCATCAGATGAGCTTTAGTCCTGACAGTCTACCGTTGACTTAGCGTCGCCAGTGGCGATAAGTTTTCTCTTTATTGATGCCTGAATGGATACAATCCATGACCGATACGCTGAAGGATATTCCTGTTTTTGTGGCTGCCGTTGAGGCGGGAAGTTTCGCTCAGGCCGCAATTCGCCTGCACCTGTCACGCTCGGCGGTAGGGAAAAGCATCGCTCGCCTTGAAGAGCGGCTTGGGGTACGTCTTTTTCACCGCACCACCCGCAGCCAGAGGCTGACCGATAACGGCGCCCTTTTTTATGAACGCTGCCTGCGCGCGCTGGAGGAGATCCGTGGCGCGGAATCGCTGCTTGAAACGGGGAAACAGCAGGTCAGTGGCCGCCTGCGCGTTGCCATGCCGGTGCTGTTTGGTCGCCAGTGTGTCGCCCCGCTGCTGATAGCGCTGGCGCAGGAACACCCCGGGCTTGAACTGGAAATGTCATTCAGCGACCGGGTGGTGGATCTGGTGGAGGAAGGGTTTGATATGGCGGTGCGTAACGGCACGCTTCAGGACAGCAGCTTGCTGGTCGCCAGAAGGCTGGGGGAGCACCGCATGGTGCTGTGCGCCGCGCCGGAGTATTTGCTGAAGAAAGGTCAGCCACAAAGCGTTAATGATTTACCCCAGCATACGGCCATTAACTATCTGCGCGCAGGCAGAGTGTTGTCCTGGCAGCTGATGGATAACGAAGGAACGTCGCACACCTTTACTCCCCGGTCATCACTCAATATGGATGATTT
Organism: Enterobacter hormaechei; assembly: GCA_041890495.1. Taxonomy (GTDB): domain Bacteria; phylum Pseudomonadota; class Gammaproteobacteria; order Enterobacterales; family Enterobacteriaceae; genus Escherichia; species Escherichia boydii. The sequence goes on along the minus strand of CP169086.1, from coordinate 3,803,280 downwards.
GCAGGCGATCTGCGACGCCGCGCTGGCCGGACACGGCATTGCATGGCTGCCCTGCTGGATGGTCGTCAAAGATATTCACCAGGGTAAACTCGTCCCGCTCCTGAAGCAGGCGCCGGATGTCCATTTTGACGTCCACGCGGTCTGGCAGCAGACGCCGCATCTGCCGCTGAGGGTAAGAATTGCGATAGATACGCTGGCGAGCCGTTTACCGTCCGTGATGTCGCTGGATATGCCTGCGCCCATAAAAAAGCCGCGCTAAAAGCGCGGCCAGTTATCGTGCGGTATAACGACGATTAAATATCGATATTCGCCGCTTTCAGGGCGTTCTCTTCAATAAACGCACGGCGCGGTTCAACGGCGTCGCCCATCAGCGTGGTGAACAACTGGTCGGCAGCAATCGCATCTTTAACGGTAACGCGCAGCATACGACGACTTTCCGGGTCCATAGTGGTTTCCCACAGCTGTTCCGGGTTCATCTCGCCCAGACCTTTATAACGCTGGATGGAGAGGCCGCGACGGGACTCTTTCACCAGCCAGTCCAGCGCCTGCTCGAAGCTGGCTACCGGCTGACGACGCTCGCCACGTTCGATAAACGCATCTTCTTCCAGCAAGCCACGCAGTTTCTCACCCAGCGTGCAGATACGACGATATTCGCCACCGGTGATAAACTCGTGATCCAGCGGATAGTCAGTATCCACACCGTGGGTACGCACGCGAACAATCGGCTCGAACAGGTTTTGCTCAGCATTGGTGTGAACATCAAACTTCCACTGGCTGCCGTGCTGTTCTTTGTCGTTCAGTTCGCTGACCAGCGCGTTCACCCAGCGGGTAACGGTCTGCTCATCAGAAAGGTCAGCTTCCGTCAACGTCGGCTGATAGATAAGCTCTTTCAGCATTGCTTTCGGATAACGACGCTCCATACGATTGATCATTTTCTGCGTCGCGTTGTACTCAGATACCAGTTTCTCTAACGCTTCGCCAGCCAATGCCGGTGCACTGGCGTTGGTGTGCAGCGTTGCGCCGTCCAGCGCGATAGAGATCTGGTACTGATCCATCGCTTCGTCGTCTTTAATGTACTGTTCCTGCTTGCCTTTCTTCACTTTGTACAGCGGCGGCTGAGCGATGTAGACGTGACCGCGTTCAACGATTTCCGGCATCTGACGATAGAAGAAGGTCAACAGCAGCGTACGAATGTGCGAGCCGTCGACGTCCGCATCGGTCATGATGATGATGCTGTGATAACGCAGTTTGTCCGGGTTGTACTCGTCACGACCGATACCACAGCCAAGCGCGGTGATAAGCGTCGCCACTTCCTGAGAAGAGAGCATCTTATCGAAGCGCGCTTTCTCGACGTTGAGGATTTTACCCTTCAGCGGCAGAATCGCCTGGTTCTTGCGGTTACGCCCCTGCTTCGCAGAGCCGCCCGCGGAGTCCCCTTCCACCAGGTACAGTTCGGAAAGCGCCGGATCGCGTTCCTGGCAGTCTGCCAGTTTGCCCGGCAGGCCCGCTAAGTCGAGCGCACCTTTACGGCGGGTCATTTCACGCGCGCGACGCGCCGCTTCACGGGCACGGGCAGCATCGATAATTTTGCCAACCACGATTTTCGCGTCGGTTGGGTTTTCCAGCAGGTATTCTGCCAGCAGTTCGTTCATCTGCTGTTCAACCGCCGATTTCACCTCAGAAGAAACCAGTTTGTCTTTGGTCTGGGAGGAGAATTTCGGGTCCGGCACTTTCACGGAAACGACCGCAATCAGGCCTTCACGCGCATCGTCACCGGTGGCGCTGACTTTGGCTTTTTTGCTGTAGCCTTCTTTGTCCATGTAGGCGTTCAGGGTACGGGTCATCGCCGCACGGAAGCCTGCCAGGTGAGTACCGCCGTCACGCTGCGGAATGTTGTTGGTAAAGCAGTAGATGTTTTCCTGGAAGCCATCGTTCCACTGCAACGCCACTTCGACGCCAATACCGTCTTTTTCAGTGGAGAAGTAGAAGATATTCGGGTGGATCGGCGTTTTGTTCTTGTTCAGATATTCAACGAACGCCTTGATGCCGCCTTCATAGTGGAAGTGGTCTTCTTTGCCGTCGCGCTTGTCGCGCAGACGAATGGAAACGCCGGAGTTGAGGAACGACAACTCACGCAGACGTTTCGCCAGAATTTCATATTCGAACTCGGTCACATTGGTGAAGGTTTCGAGGCTGGGCCAGAAACGCACCATGGTGCCGGTTTTTTCAGTCTCGCCGGTAACCGCCAGCGGAGCCTGCGGTACACCGTGTTCGTAGATCTGACGGTGAATTTTACCCTCGCGCTGGATAACCAGCTCCAGTTTTTGCGACAGGGCGTTTACTACCGAAACACCAACGCCGTGCAGACCGCCGGACACTTTATAGGAGTTATCGTCAAATTTACCGCCTGCGTGCAGAACGGTCATGATCACTTCCGCCGCCGATACGCCCTCTTCCGGGTGAATACCGGTCGGAATGCCGCGCCCGTCATCCTGTACAGAGACAGAGTTATCGGCGTGAATGGTGACGATAATTTCTTTACAGTGACCCGCGAGCGCTTCGTCGATAGCGTTATCTACCACCTCGAATACCATGTGGTGCAGACCGGTGCCGTCATCCGTGTCGCCGATATACATACCCGGGCGCTTACGCACCGCATCCAGCCCTTTCAGGACTTTGATACTGGAGGAGTCATAAGAATTCGACATCAACGTTTCTCGCTCATTTATACTTGGGTTAATCCGTTATTTTACCCTTTTCCACGGTAAACATCTTCGAATTTTCGTCCGACATGTCTATAACGTGTTCAGCACTGATCGCGCTGACAAAGACCTGTGATTGCGTCGCTTTTAAGCGGCTGACAAGCAGCCCGCGACGCTCATCATCAAGCTCAGAGGCAAAATCATCTATCAGGTAGAGACACCGCCGCCCGCTTTCACGGGTGAGGAACTCTCCTTGCGCCAGACGTAAGGCGCACATCAACAGCTTAAGCTGCCCACGCGATAAGGTATCTTCCACCGGCGCACCGTCGGCGCGAATGCGTAAGTCCGCTTTATGCGGGCCATGCGCGGTGTAGGTTAGCTGGCGATCGCGTTCAAAATTACGTTCCAGCACCTCAGCATATTCTGTCTCTTTCTCCCAGCCGCGCTGGAAAGAGAAAGTCAGAGAAAACTCAGGGAGAAATTGCTTACAGGTATCAGCCATATCGGCCGCGATACCGGCGCTATACTCCGCGCGCCAGGTGCTGATTTGCTCCGCCAGCGGGATCAGCTCTTTATCCCACGGGCGTAGCTGTTCGTAACGTGTCACCTGGCGCAGCGCCGCATTGCGCTGCTTGAGCAATCGCTTGAGATTGCTCCAGGCGGTGAAAAATCCGGGTTCGTTGTGAAAGCATCCCCAGTCGAGGAATGCTCTTCTGTATTTGGGGCCGCCGTTGAGTAAAGTAAACCCTTCTGGCGTTATCAACTGCATTGGCATCAGGTGCGCCAGTTCCGCGACCTTATGCCCATCTGTACCGTCGATGCGGACTTTGCTGTCGCCCTGTTTGTCTTTGGTTAAGCCAATCGCTGTCTCGCGCTCTTCGCCCTGTAATCGCCCGTGGAGAACAAACGCCTCCTGCTCATGGCGAATGACGCGACCAATCTGCAAACTGCGAAACGCCCGACCATGGCCGAGCGTATAGATGGCTTCCAGCACGCTGGTTTTGCCACTGCCGTTGGCACCTACCAGAAAGTTAAAGCCGGGAGATAAGGCGAGATCCGCGGTTTCAATGTTGCGGAAATCGCGGATCAACAAGCGGGTGAGGGACATTACAGTCTCATTGGCATGACAACATAAGCCGCGCTCTGGCTGGCCGCATCTTCAATCTGCACGCTGGAAACCGAATCGGTCAGCATCATGCGGACGTTTTCGCATTTCAGCGCGTTCAGAACATCCAGCACATAACTGACGTTGAAGCCGATTTCCATCTCCGCACCGCTATAGGTAACGTCGAGGATCTCTTCCGCTTCTTCCTGTTCCGGGTTGTTGGCGGTGATTTTCAGCTGGTTTTCGCTGACATAAAGACGTACGCCGCGGAATTTCTCGTTAGAGAGAATCGCCGCGCGAGCAAACGCCTGCTTGAGCAGATCGCAGCCAGCTTCCAGATGTTTGTCCGGGTTCTTCGGCAGAACGCGGCGATAATCCGGGAAGCGACCATCCACCAGTTTGGAGGTGAAGATAAAGTCGCCAACGTGGGCGCGAATGTTGTTGCTGCCAATCTGTACGCGCAGCGGATTGTCGCCGCCGTCGAGCATACGCATCAGTTCAATCACGCCTTTACGCGGTACGATCACCGAATGGCTTGGCAAAGATTGACCAATTGGCATTGAACAGACCGCCAGACGGTGGCCGTCGGTTGCCACGGTGCGCAGTTCTTCACCTTCGGTTTCAAACAGCATACCATTTAAGTAATAGCGAACGTCCTGATGCGCCATAGAAAACTGGGTCGCTTCAATCAGACGCTTCATCGTTGCCTGCGGCAGGGTAAATTCGACTTCACTCTGCCAGTCATCGAGGTTCGGGAAATCCGCCGCTGGCAGGGTAGACAGCGAAAAACGGCTACGCCCGGAGCGTACCAGCATCCGTTCACCTTCCAGCTGCACGGCAATTTCCGCGCCTTCAGGCAGACCACGGCAGATATCAAAGAATTTGCGCGCCGGAACGGTCGTCGCTCCTGGCTCGTGTGGCTGAACCAGCGCAACACGTGCCACCATTTCCATCTCGAGATCAGTACCGGTCAGCGACAACGTACCGTCAGCAACCTGTAACAGCAGATTACCGAGAATCGGTAGCGTAGGACGACCACCTAACGGACCGCTCACCTGTTGTAGCGGTTTTAATAAATGCTCACGTTCTACGGTAAATTTCATAGGTTTACGATGACAATGTTCTGATTAAATTTGAAAAATCTTCTTTGATATCGTGGCTCTCTTCACGCAACTGCTCGATCTTACGGCAGGCATGAAGCACCGTCGTGTGGTCACGGCCACCAAACGCATCGCCAATCTCCGGCAGACTGTGGTTAGTCAGCTCTTTCGCCAGCGCCATCGCCATCTGGCGCGGACGCGCCACCGAGCGGGATCGACGCTTGGAAAGGAGATCCGCGACTTTGATCTTGTAGTACTCCGCCACCGTCTTCTGAATATTGTCGATGGTGACCAGTTTTTCCTGCAATGCCAGCAAGTCGCGCAGCGCCTCACGCACGAAGTCGATGGTGATCGCCCGTCCGGTAAAGTTGGCATTGGCAATGACGCGGTTCAGCGCCCCTTCCAGCTCACGTACGTTAGATCGTAGACGCTTGGCGATAAAGAACGCCACTTCGCCCGGCAAACGAATGTCGTTTTCGTCGGCCTTTTTCATCAGGATCGCCACACGGGTTTCCAGCTCTGGCGGTTCGATCGCCACAGTCAGTCCCCAACCGAAGCGGGATTTCAAACGATCCTCAACGCCGTTGATCTCTTTCGGATAGCGATCCGAGGTGAGAATGATCTGTTGATTACCTTCCAGCAGGGCGTTGAAGGTGTGGAAAAACTCTTCCTGAGATCGTTCTTTATTAGCAAAAAACTGAATATCGTCGATCAGCAGTGCATCTACGGAACGGTAGTAGCGTTTAAACTCTTCGATCGCGTTGTTTTGCAGGGCTTTAACCATGTCCTGAACAAAGCGCTCGGAGTGCATATAAACCACTTTGGCATTCGGCTTGCGCGCCATAATGCCGTTACCCACCGCATGCAGCAGGTGAGTTTTACCCAGACCCGTGCCGCCATAAAGGAACAACGGGTTATAGGCACCGCCAGGGTTATCCGCCACCTGGCGAGCCGCCGCGCGCGCCAGTTGGTTAGATTTACCTTCAACGAAGTTATCAAACGTGTGTTTGACGTTTACGTTAGAACGATAGGTCGGTTCTGCCGGGGCCGGGACGTTATCCCAACCTGAGCGCGTAGAAGGCGCAGCACGTTGCGGCTGCGTTTGCGCCACCTGTGCAGGGGCCGCGACGTTGCTCGTCACTGCCGCTTGTGGCGTTTGCGTCACCGGTTTGGTGCCGACTTCAAAACGCAGCTGTGGGGCATCCGCTCCGCAGAAACTGGTTAGCAGTCCATTGATATTATTAAGGTACTTGTCCCGTACCCAATCGAGGACAAAACGGTTTGGCGCGTACAGGGCCAGCGTGTTATCGCTCAGTTCCGCCTGCAATGGGCGTATCCACATACTGAATTCTGTGGCTGGTAACTCATCCTGCAATCGGGCAAGACACTGCTGCCAAAGCGAAAGTGACACGGCGGACTCCACTCGAACAAAAGTCGATAATGACTAAGGCTGAAACATTCATGATTGTTGACGTACGTCGAAAAGACCCTGCTTGAGGGTGACGCACGAACCGCTGTCTGCGGTTATATGCCCGATCAAGATCCTGCAAAACGATCGGGACCGCGGATCATAGCCTAAACTGCGCAAGAGATCTTCTGTTTCTCACAGATTTTCCCGATTTATCCACAGGACTTTCCAGAACTCGCTAAGTGTAAACGATCCTGCCGCGAGGCGGGCACGATTTACGCCGCATATTGGAAAATTTAATGACCATAGACAAAAATTGGCTTAATCGATCTAATAAAGATCCAGGACGATCCTTGCGCTTTACCCATCAGCCCGTATAATCCTCCACCCGGCGCGCCATGCTGGTTTCCACTGGTGTGAGGTCGTACATTTTCCCTGCGAAAAGGTGCGGAAAAGCGCGGTAAATAAGGAAAGAGAATTGACTCCGGAGTGTACAATTATTACAATCCGGCCTCTTTAATCACCCATGGCTTCGGTGTCCATCGTTTCATTTTTCGGCGGATATCCAATAAAGCCATTGAATTTATTCAAGTTTAGGTAGAAATCGCCATGAAACGCACTTTTCAACCGTCTGTACTGAAGCGCAACCGTTCTCACGGCTTCCGTGCTCGTATGGCTACTAAAAATGGTCGTCAGGTTCTGGCACGTCGTCGTGCTAAAGGCCGCGCTCGTCTGACCGTTTCTAAGTAATAAAGCTAACCCCTGAGTGGTTAAGCTCGCATTTCCCAGGGAGTTACGCTTGTTAACTCCCAGTCAATTCACATTCGTCTTCCAGCAGCCACAACGGGCTGGCACGCCGCAAATTACCATTCTCGGCCGCCTGAATTCGCTGGGGCATCCCCGTATCGGTCTTACAGTCGCCAAGAAAAACGTTCGACGCGCCCATGAACGCAATCGGATTAAACGTCTGACGCGTGAAAGCTTCCGTCTGCGCCAACATGAACTCCCGGCTATGGATTTCGTGGTGGTGGCGAAAAAAGGGGTTGCCGACCTCGATAACCGTGCTCTCTCGGAAGCGTTGGAAAAATTATGGCGCCGCCACTGTCGCCTGGCTCGCGGGTCCTGATAGCCCTCATTCGGGTCTATCAACGCCTGATTAGTCCGCTACTCGGGCCGCATTGTCGTTTCACTCCAACCTGTTCAAGCTACGGAATTGAGGCATTGCGCAGGTTTGGAGTGATAAAAGGCAGTTGGTTGACGGTGAAACGCGTATTAAAATGCCACCCTTTACACCCTGGTGGTGACGATCCCGTCCCGCCCGGACCATTTGATACCAGAGAACACTAACGATGGATTCGCAACGCAATCTTTTAGTCATCGCTTTGCTGTTCGTGTCTTTCATGATCTGGCAAGCCTGGGAGCAGGATAAAAACCCGCAACCTCAGGCCCAACAGACCACGCAGACAACGACCACCGCAGCGGGTAGCGCCGCCGACCAGGGCGTACCGGCCAGTGGCCAGGGGAAACTGATCTCGGTTAAGACCGACGTGCTTGATCTGACCATCAACACCCGTGGTGGTGATGTTGAGCAAGCTCTGCTGCCTGCTTACCCGAAAGAGCTGAACTCTACCCAGCCGTTCCAGCTGTTGGAAACTTCACCGCAGTTTATTTATCAGGCACAGAGCGGTCTGACCGGTCGTGATGGCCCGGATAACCCGGCTAACGGCCCGCGTCCGCTGTATAACGTTGAAAAAGACGCTTATGTGCTGGCTGAAGGTCAAAACGAACTGCAGGTGCCGATGACGTATACCGACGCGGCAGGCAACACGTTTACCAAAACGTTTGTCCTGAAACGTGGTGATTACGCTGTCAACGTCAACTACAACGTGCAGAACGTTGGCGAGAAACCGCTGGAAATCTCCTCGTTTGGTCAGTTGAAGCAATCCATCACTCTGCCACCGCATCTCGATACCGGAAGCAGCAACTTCGCACTGCACACCTTCCGTGGCGCGGCGTACTCCACGCCTGACGAGAAGTATGAGAAATACAAGTTCGATACCATTGCCGATAACGAAAACCTGAACATCTCTTCGAAAGGTGGTTGGGTGGCGATGCTGCAACAGTATTTCGCGACGGCGTGGATCCCGCATAACGACGGTACCAACAACTTCTATACCGCTAATCTGGGTAACGGCATCGCCGCTATCGGCTATAAATCTCAGCCGGTATTGGTTCAGCCTGGTCAGACTGGCGCGATGAACAGCACCCTGTGGGTTGGCCCGGAAATCCAGGACAAAATGGCAGCTGTTGCTCCGCACCTGGATCTGACCGTTGATTACGGTTGGTTGTGGTTCATCTCTCAGCCGCTGTTCAAACTGCTGAAATGGATCCATAGCTTTGTGGGTAACTGGGGCTTCTCCATTATCATCATCACCTTTATCGTTCGTGGCATCATGTACCCGCTGACCAAAGCGCAGTACACCTCCATGGCGAAGATGCGTATGTTGCAGCCGAAGATTCAGGCAATGCGTGAGCGTCTGGGCGATGACAAACAGCGTATCAGCCAGGAAATGATGGCGCTGTACAAAGCTGAGAAGGTTAACCCGCTGGGCGGCTGCTTCCCGCTGCTGATCCAGATGCCAATCTTCCTGGCGTTGTACTACATGCTGATGGGTTCCGTTGAACTGCGTCAGGCACCGTTTGCACTGTGGATCCACGACCTGTCGGCACAGGACCCGTACTACATCCTGCCGATCCTGATGGGCGTAACGATGTTCTTCATTCAGAAGATGTCGCCGACCACAGTGACCGACCCGATGCAGCAGAAGATCATGACCTTTATGCCGGTCATCTTCACCGTGTTCTTCCTGTGGTTCCCGTCAGGTCTGGTGCTGTACTATATCGTCAGCAACCTGGTAACCATTATTCAGCAGCAGCTGATTTACCGTGGTCTGGAAAAACGTGGCCTGCATAGCCGCGAGAAGAAAAAATCCTGATTCGGTGAGTTTTCGCTAAAATAAGGGCGGTCAGTTGACCGCCTTTTTTCTTTTCGTAGGGCGGATAAGCACCGCGCATCCGCCACACAAAGCAACAGGAACATCATGAGCGATAATGACACTATCGTAGCCCAGGCCACGCCTCCGGGACGTGGCGGCGTTGGCATCCTGCGCATCTCCGGCTTCAAAGCCCGTGAAGTTGCCGAAACCGTGCTGGGTAAACTGCCTAAGCCGCGCTACGCCGATTATCTTCCGTTTAAAGACGCCGACGGCAGCGTGCTCGATCAGGGGATTGCGCTATGGTTCCCTGGCCCGAACTCGTTCACCGGCGAAGATGTGCTGGAACTGCAAGGTCATGGCGGTCCGGTGATCCTCGACCTGCTGTTAAAACGCATTCTGACCATTCCCGGCCTGCGGATTGCTCGCCCTGGTGAGTTTTCCGAACGCGCGTTTCTTAACGATAAACTTGACTTAGCCCAGGCCGAGGCGATTGCCGATCTTATCGACGCCAGTTCGGAACAGGCGGCCCGTTCGGCACTTAACTCGCTGCAAGGCGCATTCTCCGCACGGGTTAATCATCTGGTAGAAGCCCTCACCCACTTGCGCATTTACGTCGAAGCGGCAATTGATTTCCCCGATGAAGAGATCGATTTCCTCTCCGACGGAAAAATTGAAGCCCAGCTCAATGACGTTATTGCCGATCTTGATGCAGTGCGTGCTGAAGCACGTCAGGGTAGTTTGTTGCGCGAAGGGATGAAAGTGGTGATTGCCGGACGTCCTAACGCCGGTAAATCGAGCCTGTTAAACGCGCTGGCGGGGCGTGAAGCGGCAATCGTAACCGATATCGCCGGAACTACGCGTGACGTGCTGCGTGAGCATATCCACATTGACGGAATGCCGCTGCATATCATCGATACCGCCGGGCTACGTGAAGCCAGTGACGAAGTAGAACGTATTGGTATCGAGCGCGCGTGGCAGGAAATTGAACAGGCCGACCGCGTGCTGTTTATGGTCGATGGCACCACAACAGACGCCGTGGATCCGGCAGAGATCTGGCCGGAATTTATTGCCCGTCTGCCAGCGAAACTGCCGATCACCGTGGTGCGCAATAAAGCCGATATCACCGGCGAAACGCTGGGAATGAGTGAAGTGAACGGTCACGCGTTAATTCGTCTCTCGGCAAGGACTGGTGAAGGCGTGGACGTGCTGCGTAACCATCTCAAACAGAGCATGGGCTTTGACACCAACATGGAAGGCGGCTTCCTGGCGCGTCGTCGCCACCTACAGGCGCTGGAACAGGCAGCGGAACATCTACAACAGGGCAAAGCGCAACTGTTGGGAGCCTGGGCAGGTGAACTGCTGGCGGAAGAGTTGCGTCTGGCACAGCAGAACTTAAGCGAAATCACCGGGGAATTTACTTCAGACGACCTGCTGGGGCGGATTTTCTCCAGCTTCTGTATTGGTAAGTAATTCCCGCTAATCAATGGTGATTTCCTCCAGGGAAATCACCATTGTCCAAATGGCAACTCGCCTAATCCCTTCTCACCCCCTATCCTGCATGCCTGCATCTATGGGGGGTTTATGGCGCGTTTTCTGTTTTGTAGTTTCGCATTAGTTCTGCTTTATCCATCCGGTATTGATATGTATCTGGTGGGATTACCGCATATCGCCCGCGATCTGGGCGCCAGCGAAGCGCAGCTGCATATTGCGTTTTCGGCCTACCTCGCGGGGATGGCGTCGTCGATGGTCTTTGCCGGGAAGATCGCGGATAAGGCAGGCCGTCAGCCTGTCGCTATCGCCGGAGCCATCGTTTTTGCCCTGGCGTCCCTTCTCTGCTCACAGGCGCAGAACAGCACTGTGTTCCTGACCGGACGGTTTATCCAGGGCATTGGAGCGGGCGGCTGCTACGTGGTGGCGTTTGCGATTTTGCGCGACACATTAAGCGCCCAGCGTCGCGCTAAAGTGCTGTCGATGCTGAACGGCATTACCTGCATCATCCCGGTGCTGGCCCCGGTCGTGGGATATCTGATCATGCTGAAATTCCCGTGGCAGAGCCTGTTCTGGACCATGGCTGCCATGGGCGCGCTGGTGTTTATCCTGTCGATCGCCGTGCTGAAAGAGACCCACCCGGGCTCGCAGAATACCGGCCATACCACAACCATTCACCCGGCAGAGAAGCTTCTCAACCGCTTTTTCCTCAGCCGTCTGGCCGTGACCACGTTAAGCGTGGCGGTGATCCTGACGTATGTAAACGTTTCCCCGGTGTTGCTGATGGAGACCATGGGCTTCGATCGCGGTCAGTATTCCACGGTGATGGCACTAACCGCTCTGGTCAGTATGGCAGTCTCGTTCTCCACCCCGTTTGCGCTGAATATCTTCCGCCAGCGCACGCTGATGCTGACCTCACAGGTTTTATTCCTCGCCGCAGGCGCGCTTCTGGCGACCACCAGCTCACATGCGGTAATGCTGGTGGGCATTACGCTCATTTGTGCCGGGTTCTCGGTTGGATTTGGCGTGGCGATGAGCCAGGCGCTTGGTCCCTTCTCGCTGCGGGCAGGCGTGGCGAGCTCGGTGCTGGGGATCGCGCAGGTCTGCGGCTCGTCTCTGTGGATTTGGCTGGCGGCGGTCATCGGGCTTAACGCGCTGAATATGCTGATCGGGGTTCTGATTGGCTGTAGCATACTGTGCATCACCTTACTTATGGTCATCCAGCCCGCGGCGCACTATGAAGAAGCCCATCAGCAGTCTCGATCTTAACCTGTTGCTGTGCCTGCAGCTTTTGCTGCAGGAGCGCAGCGTCACCAAAGCGGCGAAGCGGATGAACGTGACGCCGTCGGCGGTGAGTAAATCGCTGGCCAAGCTGCGCGACTGGTTTGACGACCCGCTGTTTGTCAAAACGCCGTTAGGGCTGCTGCCGACGCCGCTGACGGTAAGTCTTGAGCAGGATCTGGCTGACTGGATGCAAATCGGCAACCAGATCCTCGATAAATTCCACCATGATTCTCCGGGCGGGCTGACGTTCGTGCTGGCCGCAGAAACGCCGCTGATGCTGATCCGCTTCAATACTCTGCTGGAGCAGGTGAACCAGCGCTATCCGCAGGCGACGGTGAAAATGCGCCAGTGGGATTACGACTCGCTGGACGCGATTACGCGTGGCGAGGTGGATTTGGGCTTCACCGGGCGTGAAACGCATCCGCGATCCCGCGAGCTGCTTAAGCTGATGCCGTGGTTTATCGACTACGAAATTCTGTTCAGCGATCGCCCCTGCGTCTATCTGCGCGAAGATCATCCGGCGCTTCAGCAAGAGTGGAATCTGGAGACCTTCCTGCGCTATCCCCACATCAGCATCTTCTGGGAGCGCAGCGATACCTGGGCGCTTGATGAGGTGCTAAAGGAGATGGGACGCGGGCGCACGATCGCCATGAGCCTGCCGGGCTTCGAACAGGCGATGTTTATGGCGGCGCAGCCCGGCCATAACTATATCGCCACCGCGCCGCACTACTGTCACCACTACAATGAACTCCACCAGCGGAAGCTGATCGCCCTTCCCATTCCCATTGATGAGGAGCAGGCGGAAAAATTGACCGTGCCCTTCACGCTGATCTGGCATAAACGGAACAGCCACAACCCAAAAATCCTCTGGCTGCGGGAGACCATCAAGGCGCTGTACGGTGCGAGCGATCCAATTTTTGCCTAAGAAAATGTAAAGTTCGGTCCTAAGGCTTCTCTTACTCCCATTTACTGATTAAAACAGGAGGCAAGTTAAGCGATAATCATGTAACCGTTTAACCGATTACGACCATTATCAAGGAGCGAAAAATGGCTACGCACTTTGCAAGAGGGATACTGACAGAAGGACGTCTCGTATCGGCAAGAATTTCATCAGCCTGTCACCGTGAAGCACTCACTCTTCCGGAACACCGCAGAACGCGGTTTTTAGCGTCCAGAGCGCTTCTCGCAGAACTGATGTTTATGCTGTACGGCACCAGCGAGCTGCCGGACATCATTACCCAACCCGAAGGCCGCCCGGTCTTTGCCGACCCGGATCTCCCTCGTTTTTCGATTGCCTACGCGGGCAATATCATTGGCGTCGCGCTGACCACTGAAGGGGACTGTGGGCTCGATATGGAACTTCAGCGTGCGACGCGCAGCTTCCATGGCGCTAATGCGCATGAAGACTATCCGCTCTCCAGCAATGAGAAGCTGTGGGTACGCAACCAGAACGATCCTGTCGAAGCCAGAGCCCAGCTCATTACCCTGCGCCAGAGCATTCGCAAGCTCTGTGGATGCGCCTCAGACGACGCCAGCCTGCTGCAGCTGCTTCCAGGCTCCGGACGTCTGCGTGCTACCCAGGCCACGCTGGTAGAGGCGCTCAGTGACGCAGAGGATGTGCTCATTTGGTCCATTGCAGTTACCCCCGCCATCGAACGCATGAAAATCTGGGAATTTGACAGCCAACAGGGATGGCGTAGCCTTCCTGATGTGCCCGAGCGCGCCAATGAGCCCGCCGCACGCCTGATGCGTTTAACCAGTTTACCGGCAGAAAAAGCATTCACCCTTAGCTGATCCAATCAGGGTCATCATGATGAAACAGGAGTATCATGTCTGAAAAATTGCAGGTGGTTACGTTACTGGGGAGCCTGCGCAAAGGCTCATTTAATGGCATGGTTGCACGTACCCTGCCGAAAATTGCTCCGGCGAGCATGGAAGTCAATGCGTTACCTTCCATTGCCGACATTCCCTTGTATGACGCTGACGTACAGCAGGAAGACGGTTTTCCAGCAACGGTTGAAGCTCTGGCGGAACAGATCCGTCAGGCTGACGGTGTGGTGATCGTCACGCCGGAATATAACTACTCGGTACCGGGTGGGCTGAAAAATGCCATCGACTGGCTTTCCCGCCTGCCGGATCAACCGCTGGCCGGTAAACCGGTATTGATTCAGACCAGCTCAATGGGCGTGATTGGCGGCGCGCGCTGTCAGTATCACCTGCGCCAGATTCTGGTTTTCCTCGATGCAATGGTGATGAACAAGCCGGAATTTATGGGCGGCGTGATTCAGAACAAAGTTGATCCGCAAACCGGAGAAGTGATTGACCAGGGTACGCTGGACCACCTGACCGGGCAATTGACCGCATTTGGTGAGTTTATTCAGCGAGTTAAGATCTAAATAAATAACCCGCCAGCAATCATGCATGGCGGGTTTTTAACGCGCTATCGATTTTAGTGAGCGTCGATAAACACAATCTTCAGGATAAACAGCAGCGCAACGATGATTACGCACGGGCTTAGATCACGCAGACGTCCGGTACCGATTTTCATTACGCAGTAGGAGATAAAGCCCAGCGCAATACCTTCGGTAATCGAAAAGCTGAACGGCATCATCACGGCGGTAATAAACGCCGGAACAGATTCAGTAAGATCCTGCCAGTTCACGCGTGCCAGACTGGAAGTCATCAGCACGCCAACGTAAATCAGCGCACCAGCTGCAGCGTAGCCTGGCACCATCCCCGCCAGCGGCGACAGAAAGATAACCAGCAGGAACAGCAGACCAACAACGACTGCCGTCAGACCGGTACGACCACCAACAGAAACGCCGGAAGAAGACTCGATATACGCCGTAACAGAAGAAGTACCGATAAACGAACCGGTAACAGAAGAGATACTGTCGACATATAGCGCCTGCTTCATGCGCGGGAATTTACCCTTCTCATCCGCCAGACCTGCTTTATCGGTCACGCCAATCAGCGTACCGGAGGAGTCAAACAGGTTGACCAGCATGAAAGAGAAAATCACCCCTGCCAGGCCGAGGTTAAACGAACCGGCTAAATCTACATGACCCACGACAGTCATTACGCTCGGCGGCGCAGAAACGATGCCATTATAGTGGACATCACCCAGCATCCAGCCCAGCAGCGTTGTCACCACGATGGAAACCAGCACCGCCGCGTGAATGTTGCGCGAGGCCAGAATGGCGATGATGAAGAAGCCGAGGATCCCCAGCAGCACGCTGTGAGAAGTCAGATTACCGATGCTGACCAGCGTTTCCGGGTTAGCGACAATCACACCTGCATTCTTCAGTCCCATCATACCAATGAACAGACCGATACCGCTGGTGATGCCCACACGCAGACTCACCGGAATGTTGGCAATCATCCAGTAGCGAACGCGGAAAATCGTCAGTAACAGCAGACCTATCGCGCCCCAGAAGATTGCGCCCATCCCGACCTGCCACGGCAAGCCCATCGCCTGCACAACGACAAAAGCGAAGAACGCATTCAGGCCCATAGCGGGTGCCAGTGCAACTGGCAGGTTAGCAAACAGTCCCATCATAATACTGCCGAATGCAGCAATCAGACAGGTAGTGACGAAGACGGCGCTGGTATCCATGCCAGCAACGCCAAGAATTTGCGGGTTAACAAAAACGATGTAAACCATCGTCAGGAAGGTGGTAAAACCAGCGATCACTTCGGTCCGTGCCGTCGTGCCATGTTCGCGCAGTTTAAACACGCGTTCCAGCATCCCCTGGCCAGAAGCCTGGGTTGTGTGTTGTTGACTCATTATCTATTTCCGAACAAGGAGGGAAAATCCGTCGCTATCGTATACCAAAATGCGACAATAGGCGCGTTTGTGAGAGACTTTTTTATTGGATTTACTTATACGGCAACGATTGCGTTGCGCAAATCGGCTCTACGAAAACGTTAAACTGATTAAAAAGGAAAGGCATGTCCCGGATAGAAGCGGTATTTTTCGACTGCGACGGTACGCTGGTCGACAGTGAAGTCATTTGCTCTCGCGCATATGTAACGATGTTTCAGGAATTTGGTATTACGCTCGATCCTGAAGAGGTATTCAAACGTTTCAAAGGTGTAAAACTGTACGAAATTATCGATATTGTTTCCCTTGAACATGGTGTTACGTTAGCGAAAACAGAAGCTGAACACGTTTACCGTGCAGAAGTCGCTCGGCTGTTCGATTCAGAACTGGAAGCCATCGAAGGGGCTGGAGCGCTCCTGTCAGCGATCACTGCGCCAATGTGTGTGGTATCTAACGGCCCAAATAACAAAATGCAGCATTCTATGGGCAAGCTGAATATGTTGCACTACTTCCCGGATAAACTGTTCAGCGGCTACGATATTCAGCGCTGGAAGCCAGACCCGGCGTTAATGTTCCATGCGGCAAAAGCGATGAATGTAAATGTAGAAAACTGCATTCTGGTTGATGACTCAGTTGCCGGTGCGCAATCTGGTATCGACGCAGGTATGGAAGTGTTCTACTTCTGCGCCGACCCGCACAATAAGCCGATCGTTCACCCGAAAGTCACCACCTTTACCCATCTTTCGCAGTTACCGGAACTGTGGAAAGCGCGTGGTTGGGATATTACTCGCTGAAAAAACAAAGCCGGATGGCGCTAGCGCTTATCCGGCCTACAGGGCTCGTAGAGCGGGTAAGCGCTAGCGCCACCCGCCACAAACATCACTCTTTCGTATCTTTCCCCGCCAGCAGTTTATCCAGCTCATCGCCACCGACGTGACGGAAATCCTGCCCCTTCACGTAGTAGAAGATAAACTCACAAATATTCTGGCAGCGGTCGCCAATACGTTCGATAGAACGCGCGCAGAACAGCGCAGTAAGTACGCTCGGAATGGTACGCGAATCTTCCATCATGTAGGTCATCAGTTGACGAACAATACCTTCGTATTCCTGATCGACTTTTTTATCTTCACGATAAATACGTACCGCTTCGTCAATGTCCATCCGCGCGAACGCGTCCAGCACGTCGTGCAGCATCTGGATGGTATGACGGCCCAGCGACTCCAGACTTACCAGCAACGGCTGATGCTGCTGGGAGAATTTCTCCAGCGCAGTACGGCAGATTTTGTCCGCCACGTCGCCAATACGCTCCAGCTCGGCAATGGTTTTACTGATCACCATAACCAGTCGCAGGTCGCTCGCCGTCGGCTGACGTTTGGCGATAATGCGCACGCAGGCTTCATCGATCGCCACTTCCATCATGTTGACGTTCTTGTCGCCTTCGATGACGCGCTTCGCCAGATCGCTGTCCTGGTTATGCATCGCGGTGATTGCATCAGAAAGCTGCTGCTCCACCATGCCGCCCATGGTCATCACCTGCGTGCGGATACTTTCCAGTTCGGCGTTGAACTGGCCGGAAATATGTTTATTAAGATTGAGACTGTCCATAACGCACTCCTGAATCAACCGTAACGACCGGTGATGTAGTCTTCTGTTTGTTTCTTCGCTGGCTTGGTGAACAGATCGTCCGTGTTGCTGAACTCAATCAATTCGCCCAGGTACATAAACGCCGTGTGGTCGGAACAACGCGCAGCCTGCTGCATGTTGTGGGTGACGATCACCACGGTGTAATCCTGCTTCAGTTCGGTGATCAGCTCTTCAATACGCCCGGTAGAGATAGGGTCGAGCGCCGAACACGGTTCGTCGAGCAGCAGCACTTCCGGGCGAATGGCGATACCACGCGCAATACACAGACGCTGTTGCTGACCACCAGAGAGAGAGTAACCGCTCTGGTGCAATTTATCTTTGGTTTCGTTCCACAATGCGGCTTTGGTCAATGCCCACTGCACGCGCTCGTCCATGTCGGCACGGGAGAGCTTCTCAAACAGACGAACGCCAAAAGCGATGTTGTCGTAGATGGACATCGGAAACGGCGTCGGTTTCTGGAACACCATGCCCACTTTCGCACGCAGCAGTGCGATATCCTGAGAGTTGGTCAGGATGTTGTCGCCATCAAGCAGAATTTCACCTTCCGCACGCTGCTCCGGGTACAGTTCAAACATTTTGTTGAAGGTACGCAGCAGCGTCGATTTACCGCAGCCGGACGGCCCGATAAACGCCGTTACCTGGTTTTTAGCGATATCCAGGTTGATGTTTTTCAGGGCATGGAATTTGCCGTAGTAGAAGTTCAAATTACGAACCTGAATTTTACTCGGGGCAGTTTCAACCATACTCATTGCAATCTTTTCCTCATCGTGCCTGATGCACTTCGCGAATCAGGCTTACCGTAGGCCGGATCAGGCGTTCACGCCGCATCCGGCAAAGTGTTAACCGTGTACAGAGTCAAAAAGGCGCTCGGTCGGTCCCCTCGCCCCTCTGGGGAGAGGGTTAGGGTGAGGGGAAAACCGTGTCAGCAATATCAACCGTGTTTATTCTTCGCGAAAACAACGCGCGCCAGAATGTTCAGCAGCAGTACGCACAGGGTAATGATCAATACCCCGGCCCAGGCCAGCTGCTGCCATTCCGCAAACGGGCTCATCGCAAACTTAAAGATCGTCACCGGCAGGTTGGCGATCGGCTGCATCATGTCCGTGCTCCAGAACTGGTTGGAGAGCGCGGTAAACAGCAGCGGCGCGGTTTCACCAGCAATACGGGCAATCGCCAGCAGGATACCGGTCATGATCCCGGACACCGACGCTTTCAGCGTGATCGCGGAGATCATCTTCCACTTCGGTGTACCCAGCGCATAAGCCGCTTCACGCAGGCTGTCCGGCACCAGTTTCAGCATGTTCTCGGTGGTGCGGATAACAATCGGCACCTGCAACAGCGCCAGCGCAATCACGCCCGCCCAGCCGGAGAAGTGCTCCATCTGCGCCACCACAATGGTGTAAACAAACAGACCAACCACAATCGATGGCGCAGAGAGCAGAATGTCGTTAATGAAGCGAATCACTTCTGCCAGCCAGGATTTACGACCATATTCAGCCAGATAAATCCCCGCCATAATGCCCAGCGGCGTACCGAATACCGTGGCCCACAAAATTAACAGGCCGCTACCTGCCAGGGCGTTCGCCAGACCACCACCTTCCGTATTGGGCGGCGGCGTCATTTCAGTGAACAGCGCCAGCGACATACCGTCGATACCGCGGGTGATGGTGGACATTAAAATCCAGATCAGCCAGAACAGACCGAAGGCCATCGTCGCCATTGAGAGCGTCAGTGCAATACGGTTCTTGAGGCGGCGACGCGCCTGCATTTTGCGGCGGGATTCAGCCAGCGCCGCATTGGTTTGCATTTCAACCATAGCCATTAGCGTGCCCCCTCATTCTTAGCCAGGCGCATAATCATAAACTTCGATGCGGCGAGGACGATGAAGGTAATCACAAACAGGATCAGGCCCAGTTCCATCAGTGCGGCAACGTGCAGACCGGATTCCGCTTCCGCAAATTCGTTCGCCAGTGCAGAGGTGATACTGTTGCCCGGCATATACAGCGAGGCGCTGTCGAGCTGGTAGGTGTTACCGATGATAAAGGTCACCGCCATGGTTTCACCGAGCGCGCGGCCCAGCCCCAGCATGATGCCGCCGATAACACCATTTTTGGTGAACGGAAGAACGATACGCCAGATAACTTCCCAGGTGGTGCAGCCAATACCGTAGGCCGACTCTTTCATCATCACCGGGGTTTGTTCGAACACATCGCGCATTACCGCCGCAATGTACGGAATAATCATGATGGCGAGGATCACGCCTGCCGCGAGGATACCGATACCAAATGCAGGGCCAGAGAACAGCGCGCCAACAATCGGAATATTCGACATGATATTGCCGACCGGCTCCTGGAAGTAAACGGCGAACAGCGGCGCAAAGATAAACAGGCCCCACATGCCGTAAACGATACTTGGAATGGCTGCCAGCAGCTCAATGGCGATACCCAGCGGGCGTTTCAGCCAGCCGGGCGCAAGCTCAGTCAGGAACAGGGCGATACCGAAACTCACCGGGACGGCGATCAGCAGCGCGATAAACGAAGTCACCAGCGTACCGTAGATCGGCACCAACGCCCCGTAGATATCGTTCGGTGCATCCCACTCTTTGGTCCACAGGAAAGCCAGACCAAATTTCTGAATGCTCGGCCAGGAGGAGATGATCAGAGAGACAATAATGCCACCCAACATCAATAGCACAATCAGCGCCGCCAGTTTTACCAGCACGCTGAAAATTATGTCGCCCTTTTTACCCGGTGGGTTAAAAGCAGGCTTGGTTGCAGCCATAAGTTACTCTTCAGTTAAACGCGTTTACAAAGTCATTTTGTAATGCCGGATGCGGCGTAGTAAAACACCGTACCCGGCCTGGAGTTTTATTAGTACAGCGGCTTACCGCTACTGTCTTTAATATTGGTCTTCCACGCAGCGCGAACCTGTTCAACTACACTATCCGGCAGGCTGGCGTAATCCAGGTCGTTCGCCTGTTTAGCCCCGGTTTTGTACGCCCAGTCGAAGAATTTCAGCACTTCTGTGCCTTGTTCTGGTTTCTTCTGATCTTTGTGGATCAGAATGAACGTGGTAGAGGTAATAGGCCATGCATCTTCGCCTTTCTGGTTGGTCAGATCCTGAGCGAAGGTTTTGCTCCAGTCTGCACCTTTTGCTGCATTAGCGAAGTTTTCTTCGGTCGGACTAACCGGTTTACCATCAGCGGAGATCAGTTTGGTGTACGCCAGGTTGTTCTGCTTCGCGTAAGCATATTCAACATAACCAATTGCACCCGGCAGACGCTGAACGAACGCGGCGATACCGTCGTTACCTTTACCGCCCAGACCGATCGGCCATTTTACGGTAGAGCCAGTACCAACGTTGTTTTTCCACTCTTCGTTCACTTTCGCCAGGTAGCTGGTGAAGACGAAGGAAGTCCCGGAGCCATCTGCGCGGCGTACTACAGCAATGTTTTGTGAAGGCAGTTTCAGACCCGGATTCAGTTTGGCGATGGCTTCATCATCCCACTTCTTGATTTTGCCCAGGTAGATGTCGCCGAGGGTTTTACCATCCAGCACCAGTTCGCCAGACTTCAGCCCTGGAATGTTAACCGCCAGCACCACGCCGCCAATCACGGTCGGGAACTGGAACAGACCTTCCTGAGCCAGTTTTTCGTCAGACAGCGGCGCGTCAGAGGCACCAAAATCAACGGTATTAGCGATAATCTGTTTTACGCCACCGGAAGAACCGATACCCTGGTAGTTAACTTTATTACCGGTTTCTTTCTGGTAAGTGTCAGCCCATTTGGCATACACCGGCGCAGGGAAGGTTGCACCTGCACCTGTCAGGCTTGCTTCTGCAAACACAGAGAAAGCACTCATCGATAAGGTCGCGGCGACAACAGTTGCGACGGTGGTACGCATAACTTTCATAATGTCTCCTGGGAGGATTCATAAAGCATTGTTTGTTGGCTACGAGAAGCAAAATAGGACAAACAGGTGACAGTTATATGTAAGGAATATGACAGTTTTATGACAGAGAGATAAAGTCTTCAGTCTGATTTAAATAAGCGTTGATATTCAGTCAATTACAAACATTAATAACGAAGAGATGACAGAAAAATTTTCATTCTGTGACAGAGAAAAAGTAGCCGAAGATGACGGTTTGTCACATGGAGTTGGCAGGATGTTTGATTAAAAACATAACAGGAAGAAAAATGCCCCGCTTACGCAGGGCATCCATTTATTACTCAACCGTAACCGATTTTGCCAGGTTACGCGGCTGGTCAACGTCGGTGCCTTTGATCAGCGCGACATGGTAAGCCAGCAGCTGCAGCGGAACGGTGTAGAAGATCGGTGCAATCACCTCTTCCACATGCGGCATCTCGATGATGTGCATGTTATCGCTACTTACAAAACCCGCATCCTGATCGGCGAAGACATACAACTGACCGCCACGCGCGCGAACTTCTTCAATGTTGGATTTCAGTTTTTCCAGCAATTCGTTGTTCGGTGCAACAACAATAACCGGCATATCGGCATCAATTAGCGCCAGCGGACCGTGTTTCAGTTCGCCAGCAGCGTAGGCTTCAGCGTGAATGTAAGAGATCTCTTTCAACTTCAATGCGCCTTCCAGCGCGATTGGGTACTGATCGCCACGGCCCAGGAACAGCGCGTGATGTTTGTCAGAGAAATCTTCTGCCAGCGCTTCAATGCGTTTGTCCTGAGACAGCATCTGCTCAATACGGCTCGGCAGCGCCTGCAGACCATGCACGATGTCATGTTCAATGGAGGCATCCAGACCTTTCAGGCGAGACAGCTTCGCCACCAGCATCAACAGCACAGTTAACTGAGTGGTGAATGCTTTAGTGGATGCCACGCCGATTTCTGTACCCGCGTTGGTCATTAGCGCCAGATCGGATTCGCGCACCAGAGAAGAACCCGGAACGTTACAGATTGCCAGTGAACCAAGGTAACCCAGCTCTTTCGACAGACGCAGGCCAGCCAGGGTATCCGCGGTTTCGCCAGACTGTGACAAGGTGATCATCAGGCTGTTACGACGCACGGCAGATTTGCGATAGCGGAATTCAGAGGCGATTTCGACGTCGCACGGAATACCTGCTAGCGATTCAAACCAGTAGCGGGAAACCATACCGGAGTTATAAGAAGTACCACAGGCGAGGATCTGAATATGCTCAACCTTCGACAGCAGTTCGTCGGCGTTCGGTCCCAGCTCGCTTAAATCAACCTGACCGTGGCTGATGCGTCCGGTAAGGGTGTTTTTGATCGCGTTCGGCTGTTCGTAGATCTCTTTCTGCATGTAGTGACGGTAAATGCCTTTATCGCCCGCGTCATATTGCAGATTGGATTCGATATCCTGACGTTTTACTTCCGCGCCAGTTTTATCGAAGATGTTTACCGAACGGCGAGTGATTTCCGCAATATCGCCCTCTTCAAGGAAGATAAAGCGACGGGTCACCGGCAACAGCGCCAGCTGGTCAGAAGCGATAAAGTTTTCGCCCATCCCCAGGCCAATCACCAGCGGACTACCAGAACGTGCCGCCAGCAGGGTATCCGGGTGACGGGAGTCCATGATCACTGTACCGTACGCACCACGCAGCTGCGGGATAGCACGCAGAACGGCCTCACGCAGAGTCCCGCCTTGTTTCAGCTCCCAGTTCACCAGATGGGCAATCACTTCGGTGTCGGTTTCAGAAACGAAGGTATAGCCACGCGCTTTTAGCTCTTCACGCAGCGGTTCATGGTTTTCGATGATGCCGTTATGCACCACCACAATGTGTTCAGAAACATGCGGATGCGCATTCACTTCTGAAGGTTCACCGTGGGTCGCCCAGCGAGTGTGAGCAATACCAGTGCCGCCATGCAGAGGATGTTCTTCCGCTGCCTGTGCCAGCATCTGGACTTTACCGAGGCGACGCAGGCGGGTCATATGACCTTCTGCATCAACAACGGCCAGACCGGCAGAGTCATATCCGCGGTATTCCAGACGACGTAAACCTTCAAGAAGGATTTCTGCTACATCACGTTGCGCGATCGCGCCAACAATTCCACACATAGTTTTTGATTCCGATTTATATCGTTGTCGGTCAACCTGTATGCCCGTTTTTTCGGGCGCCCCGAGCCTTGTAGAGAGTGGGGTTATTTTTATAGTTACTGCTTGTGGGAGGGAGATTATGTTATCTCCTCATCCCATGTGACCGGGTTAGCCGGCCAGAATGAATCACTTTTTCTTTACCGGACGACGCCAGCCTTCTTTCTGAGTCTGCGGCACACGGCTGATAGCTAATGCATTTTCGCCGACATTACGCGTCACAGTTGTACCCGCAGCAATGGTCGCGCCTTTGCCTACTGTTACCGGGGCCACCAGCTGAGTGTCGGAACCAACAAACACATCGTCGCCGATAATGGTCTTAAATTTATTCGCACCATCGTAGTTGCAGGTAATGGTTCCCGCGCCGATGTTAACGTTATCGCCAATTTCCGCATCGCCCAGGTAAGTCAGATGACCAGCTTTCGAGCCTTTACCCAGACGCGCTTTTTTCATCTCAACGAAGTTACCGACGTGAGCACCTTCCAGCAACTCAGCACCAGGACGCAAACGGGCAAACGGGCCAATGGTACAGGCCGCTGCCAGATTCGCATCTTCCACAACGGTATACGGACTGATTTCGCAATCATCGCCAATCACGCTGTTTTTAATCACGCAACCGGTGCCAATTTTCACGCGATGACCGAGAGTCACGTTGCCCTCGATGATAACGTTAGTATCAATTTCAACATCGCGCCCGTGAGTTAGCGTACCACGCAGATCAAAACGCGCTGGATCGCGCAGCATAACGCCTGCTAACAGCAGTTTTTCAGCCTGTTCGGACTGATAAACACGCTCCAGACGGGAGAGTTGCAGGCGGTTATTCACGCCTTCTACTTCGCTTAAACGTTGCGGATGAACGGCGACGATTTCACGCCCTTCCTGATACGCCAGCGCAATAATGTCGGTGATGTAGTATTCGCCCTGAGCATTATTGTTGGTCAGCTTCGCCAGCCAGCGTTTCATATCTGCGCCGTTGGCAATCAGAATGCCGGTGTTGATCTCCTGAATCTGACGCTGCTCGTCGGTGGCATCTTTGTGCTCAACAATGCCGGTAACTTTGCCGTTTTCACGGGTGATACGTCCATAACCGGTCGGATCATCCAGTTTCACCGTCAGCAGACCAATGCCACCCTGCGGTTTAGCATCACGCAGACGCTGGAGTGTTTCGACAGAGATCAGCGGCACGTCGCCGTAGAGCATTAAAATGTCTTCATCATCGGCAAAGAAAGGTGCGGCCTGCTGCATTGCATGACCCGTACCCAGCTGCTCTGCCTGAAGCACCCAGTTAAGGTTGTCGTCTTTCAGCGCCTGTTTTAGCAGATCGCCGCCGTGACCGTACACCAGGTGAACGTGCGCTGCGCCTAATTCATTCGCAGCATCAATGACATGCTGAACCATCGCTTTCCCGGCAAGGGTATGCAGCACTTTCGGAAGATCGGAATACATGCGCGTGCCTTTGCCTGCGGCAAGGATCACTACGCTCATAGCATTATTCAACATACGCGTCCTGACTGTAATTTGAGAACGAATTTAAACCGCTTCACCTTGAAAAAACTACATTTTTTTCATCGTGAAATGGACAGAGGATAAATTGTTCAATAACGGATTATCCCCGCTGACGAAAGCGCCATTTTCGACCATCGTCACGCCTTTTGTCTGCAGAAAATTAAGGCAGTACCTTAATTTAAGCGTCAGGTGGATGTTTTTGCTCTTATTTCGATCAATGAATAAACAGGAAAACAGGGGGGTTTTATATCAGCAGGATCTATGTGAACGCTATTCAGGACGGGTCACACGCGCAAAAAAAAGCCAGCCTGTTTCCAGACTGGCTTTTGTGCTTTTCAAGCCGGTGTTACATCGCTTTTTTGGTCAACTCGATAACGCGCAGCTGCGCGATCGCTTTGGCCAGTTCCGCAGACGCCTGAGCGTAATCTACGTCGCCGTGAGAGCTGCTAATGTGCTCTTCAGCCTTACGTTTCGCTTCCATGGCTCGCGCTTCGTCGAGATCCTGGCCGCGAATTGCGGTGTCGGCCAGAACGGTCACGTTGCCAGGCTGCACTTCAAGAATGCCGCCAGACAGATAGATAAACTCTTCGTGACCGTGCTGTTTCACGATGCGAATCATACCAGGCTTAATGGCGGTGAGCAGCGGTGCGTGGCCAGGGTAGATCCCCAGTTCACCTTCGCTACCCGTTACCTGGATTTTCTCGACCAGACCAGAGAACATTTGTTGCTCTGCGCTGACGACGTCCAGGTGGTAAGTCATTGCCATATCACCCTCCGATTAAGGCGTTAAAGTTTTTTGGCTTTTTCCACAGCTTCTTCGATGGAACCGACCATGTAGAACGCCTGCTCCGGCAGGTGATCGTATTCGCCTTCCATGATGCCTTTAAAGCCACGGATGGTGTCTTTCAGGGAGACGTATTTACCCGGAGAACCGGTGAATACTTCTGCCACGAAGAACGGCTGGGACAGGAAGCGCTGGATCTTACGAGCACGCGCTACCACCAGTTTGTCTTCTTCAGACAGTTCATCCATACCCAGGATGGCGATGATGTCTTTCAGTTCCTGATAACGTTGCAGGATGGACTGAACGCCACGCGCGGTGTCGTAGTGTTCCTGACCAACCACCAGCGGGTCCAGCTGACGGCTGGTGGAGTCCAGCGGGTCAACGGCCGGGTAGATACCCAGAGACGCGATCTGACGGCTCAGTACCACGGTTGCGTCAAGGTGCGCAAAGGTGGTTGCCGGAGACGGGTCAGTCAAGTCATCCGCAGGTACGTATACTGCCTGTACGGAGGTGATAGAACCAGTTTTGGTGGAGGTGATACGTTCCTGCAGAACGCCCATCTCTTCCGCCAGGGTCGGCTGATAACCTACCGCTGAAGGCATACGGCCCAGCAGTGCGGATACTTCCGTACCGGCCAGGGTGTAACGATAGATGTTGTCAACGAACAGCAGAACGTCACGACCTTCGTCACGGAATTTCTCAGCCATGGTCAGACCGGTCAGAGCAACGCGCAGACGGTTTCCCGGCGGCTCGTTCATCTGGCCATACACCAGGGATACTTTGTCGATAACGTTGGAGTCGGTCATTTCGTGGTAGAAGTCGTTACCCTCACGAGTACGTTCACCTACGCCCGCAAACACAGAGTAACCGGAGTGCTCGATCGCGATGTTACGAATGAGCTCCATCATGTTTACGGTTTTACCTACACCCGCACCACCGAACAGACCAACTTTACCGCCCTTAGCGAACGGACACATCAGGTCGATAACTTTGATACCGGTTTCCAGCAGTTCCTGAGAGTTTGACAGCTCTTCGTAGGAAGGTGCTGCGCGGTGAATCGCCCAACGCTCTTCTTCACCGATCTCGCCTTTCATGTCGACCGGTTCACCCAGTACGTTCATGATACGGCCCAGAGTCGCTTTACCTACCGGGACTTCAATCGGGTGTTCGAGGTCTTTTACATCCAGACCGCGACGCAGACCGTCGGAGGAACCCATTGCGATGGTACGTACGATACCGCCGCCGAGCTGCTGCTGAACTTCCAGCACCAGACGCTCATTACCATTTTGCACCTCAAGAGCATCGTACACGCGCGGTACGGCATCCTGAGGGAATTCGACGTCAACTACGGCGCCGATTACCTGGACAATCTTTCCAGTAGCCATCTTAAATCCTCTACGAAATAACCTGTTTAAACCGCGGCGGCCCCCGAGACGATCTCGGTGAGTTCCTGAGTAATGCTGGCCTGACGAGCTTTGTTGTATACCAACTGCAGCTCTTTAATCAGGCTGCCGCCATTGTCGGTCGCGGCTTTCATCGCCACCATACGGGCGGCCTGCTCGCTGGCCAGGTTTTCAACCACGCCCTGATAAACCTGAGATTCGACATAACGACGCAGCAGGGTATCCAGCAACGCCTTCGGATCGGGTTCGTACAGGTAATCCCAGGATTTATGTTTCAGATCATCATCATCTGATGCCGGTAACGGCAGCAGCTGGCTGATGGTCGGAACCTGAGACATGGTGTTAATAAATTTGTTGCTGACAATGTAAAGCTTGTCCAGACGGCCTTCGTCGTAGGCCTGCAACATCACTTTTACCGGACCGATCAGTTCGGACAGGGAAGGGTTATCCCCCATGCCGGTGACCTGGGCAACAACATTGCCGCCCACGGAGTTGAAGAACGACACGCCTTTCGAGCCGATCATTGCGAGGTCGCATTGAACGCCTTTGTCGGTCCAGGTCTTCATTTCCGCCAGCAGTTTTTTGAACAGGTTAATGTTCAAACCACCGCACAAACCACGGTCGGTCGACACCACCAGGTAGCCCACGCGTTTAACGTCGCGGTCTTCCAGGTAAGGGTGCTTATATTCCAGATTACCGTGTGCAAGGTGACCAATCACTTTGCGCATGGTTTCTGCATAAGGACGGCTGGCCGCCATGCGATCCTGCGATTTACGCATTTTGGAAGCGGCGACCATCTCCATCGCTTTAGTGATCTTTTGCGTGTTCTGGACGCTTGCGATCTTACTACGTATCTCTTTTGCGCCGGCCATGAGCTTCTCCTCAATGCCTTGCGGCCTGCCCTAAGGCAAGCCGCCAGACGTTACCAGGATTGGGTTGCTTTGAAGGAATCGAGGATGCCTTTCAGCTTGCCTTCGATTTCGTCGTTGTAGCCACCGGTCTGGTTGATCTCTTGCATCAACGGAGCGTGATCACGGTCGACGTAAGCCAGCAGAGCGGCTTCGAAGCTGCCAATTTTCGACAGTTCAACATCCGCCAGGTAACCACGTTCTGCTGCGAACAGAACCAGAGACTGCTGCGCAACGGACATCGGCGCATACTGTTTCTGTTTCAGCAGTTCGGTCACTTTCTGACCGTGGTCAAGCTGCTTACGTGTTGCATCGTCAAGGTCGGATGCAAACTGAGAGAACGCTGCCAGTTCACGATACTGTGCCAGAGCGGTACGGATACCACCGGACAGTTTTTTCATGATCTTGGTCTGTGCTGCACCACCAACACGGGATACGGAAATACCCGGGTTAACCGCAGGACGAATACCGGCGTTGAACAGGTTGGTTTCCAGGAAGATCTGACCATCGGTAATGGAGATTACGTTGGTCGGAACGAACGCAGAAACGTCACCCGCCTGAGTTTCGATAATCGGCAGTGCGGTCAGAGAACCGGTTTTCCCTTTCACTTCACCTTTGGTGAAGGCTTCAACGTATTCGGCGTTAACACGTGCAGCACGCTCCAGCAGACGAGAGTGGAGGTAGAAAACGTCGCCCGGGAATGCTTCACGTCCTGGCGGACGACGGAGCAGCAGGGAGATCTGACGGTAAGCAACAGCCTGTTTAGACAGGTCATCGTAAATGATCAGCGCATCTTCACCGCGGTCACGGAAGTATTCGCCCATTGCGCAACCGGCATACGGTGCCAGGTATTGCAGTGCAGCGGATTCAGACGCGGTTGCTACCACAACGATGGTGTTAGCCAGTGCGCCGTGCTCTTCCAGTTTACGTACCACGTTAGAAATGGTGGACGCTTTCTGGCCGATAGCGACATAGATACATTTGATACCGGAATCGCGCTGGTTGATGATGGCATCGATAGCCAGTGCGGTTTTACCTGTCTGACGGTCACCGATGATCAATTCACGCTGACCACGACCGATTGGGATCATGGAGTCAACGGCTTTATAACCGGTCTGTACCGGCTGATCTACGGACTGACGTTCGATAACGCCCGGAGCGATTGCTTCTACAGCAGAGAAGCCGTCGTGATCCAGCGGACCTTTACCGTCGATTGGTGCACCCAGAGTGTTAACCACACGGCCCAGCAGGCCACGGCCAACCGGAACTTCCAGGATACGGCCAGTACACTTAACTTTCATGCCTTCGGCAAGGTCAGCGTACGGACCCATAACAACCGCACCTACAGAGTCGCGCTCGAGGTTCAGTGCGATAGCGTAACGGTTACCCGGCAGGGAGATCATTTCACCCTGCATACAATCGGCCAGGCCGTGAATGCGGATAACACCGTCACTTACAGAAACAATAGTACCTTCGTTGTGAGCTTCACTCACAACATTGAACTGAGCAATGCGCTGCTTGATCAGTTCGCTGATTTCGGTGGAATTCAGTTGCATGCTCCAGTCCCCTTAAGACTGCAAGACGTCTGCAAGGCGCTCAAGACGACCGCGTACGCTGCCATCAATGACCATATCACCCGCTCGGATGATAACGCCTGCCATTACAGACTTATCGATTTTGCAATTCAGCTTAACTTTGCGTGACAGACGTTTTTCCATCGCAGCAGAAATTTTCGCGAGCTGTTGTTCACTCAGTGCGGCAGCGGAAATGACGTCTACCTCAGCGGTAGCCTCACTCACGGCACGCAGGTGAATAAACTGCTCCAGAACATTCGGGAGCGCGTTAAGACGACCATTTTCAGCCATAACCCGAATCAGGTTCTGACCGTTTTCGTCCAGTTGCTCACCACAAACTGCGATAAACGACTCGGCGAGCGTTTCTGGCGCAAGCGCGCCAGAGAGAAGCTCTGCCATTTGTTCGTTTTTGGTTACCTCGGCGGCAAACGCCAGCATGTCCTGCCAGCGTTCTACACTTTGGTGTTCGACGGCAAAGTCAAAAGCTGCTTTGGCGTAGGGGCGAGCTACCGTAATAAATTCAGACATCAGCCCCTCCCTCCTTACAGTTCAGCGACAAGTTTATCCACGATGTCGCTGTTAGCAGCTTCATCCACGGAACGTTCGATGATCTTCTCGGCGCCAGCAACAGCCAGGATAGCAACTTGCTTACGCAGCTCTTCACGGGCACGTTTACGCTCGGCTTCAATTTCCGCCTGCGCCTGGGCCACGATTTTAGTACGTTCCTGTTCTGCCTCAGCTTTCGCTTCGTCCAGAATCTGCGAGCGGCGTTTGTTCGCCTGCTCGATGATTACCTGGGCTTCCGCTTTCGCTTTTTTCAGCTGGTCGGTCGCGCTGGCCTTTGCAAGGTCAAGGTCCTTATGTGCTCGTTCTGCGGAAGCAAGGCCGTCAGCAATTTCTTTTTGACGTTTTTCGATGGCTGCCATTAATGGCGGCCATACGTACTTCATGCAGAACAGAACGAACAGGACAAACGCGATGGCCTGGCCGAGGATTGTTGCGTTAAGATTCACAGCACAATGCCTCTATTTAGTTAACGTTCTGATATTGCTCTTTAAATAAAAGCAACGCTTACTACGCGACAGCGAACATCACGTACAGACCCAGACCTACAGCGATCATCGGGATAGCATCCACCAGACCCATAACGATAAAGAACTGAGTACGCAGCAGAGGAATCAGATCAGGTTGACGCGCTGCGCCTTCCAGGAATTTACCCCCGAGGATGCCGATACCGATCGCAGCACCGATTGCCGCCAGACCCATCATCACAGCGGCAGCCATGTACAGCAGATCCATATTCAGGTTTTCCATGACAGTCTCCAGTTTGTTTCAGTTAAAACGTAGTAGTGTTGGTAAATTAATGTTCTTCAGACGCCATCGACAGATAGACGATCGTCAGAACCATGAAGATGAAGGCTTGCAGCGTAATGATCAGGATGTGGAAAATGGCCCACGGCACATTCAGGATCCACTGTGACCACCACGGCAACAGACCAGCAATCAGAATGAAAATCAGCTCACCGGCATACATGTTACCGAACAGTCGCAAACCGAGTGAAACTGGTTTGGACAGCAGGCTTACCCCTTCAAGGATTAAGTTGACAGGAATGAACGCCCAGTGATTGAACGGCTGCAGCGTCAACTCTTTCGTGAAGCCGCCGATGCCTTTCATTTTGATGCTGTAGAACAGAATCAGGATAAATACGCCCAGTGCCATAGACAGCGTTACGTTCACGTCCGCAGACGGAACCACACGCAGTGCAGGCAGACCCAGTACATGTTCAGCAATGTACGGCAGCAGGTCGATAGGCAGTAAATCCATCAGGTTCATCAGGAATACCCAGACGAAGATCGTCAGGGCCAGCGGAGCAATCAGCTTGCTTTTGCCATGGTACATGTCTTTCACGCTACCATTAACAAAGCCGATCACCAGCTCAATCGCGGTCTGAAACTTACCTGGCACACCGCTGGTCGCCTTTTTGGCTACGCTACGGAATAAAACCAGGAACAACAGACCCAGCACCACCGAGAAGAACATGGAGTCAATATTGATTGTCCAGAAGGTGGCTGGGGGGTTTTGTGGATCCACCAGCGAGAATGTACGCAGGTCCAGCTGAAGGTTATTCAGGTGGTGTCCTATGTAATCCTGCGGCGTCATATTTTCTGAAGCCATGATGCCTTTTACCCTTTGTTGTTAATTACAGCCGGTGCCAGTATCTGAACCACCAGCACCAAAACCCACGTAACGATCAGCGGCAAGAATACCGCCTTTAAAACCGCCAACGCCACCACCAGTAACACCAACATCGCCAGAACTTTGAAAGCTTCGCCAAATGCGAATGTCCAGGCCACCCGGCCTTTCGCTGGTGTATGCGCCTGGTGACGCCAGGCAAATATCATAAACAAAACGTTAGGCAGAAAGACTGCCAGGCCCCCGCTTATTGCAGAGACGCCCCAGAAGGGGTCTTTGAGGCTGAACAGCAATCCACTTGCTATCACCACCAGTAACTGAACGAGCAGAAGCTTCCGAGCAACGTTTCGACTCACGAGCGACACAGACATCACGTTTTTCACTCCTGCTCCCTTCGAGGTATGCCGCGTGTCGTATAAAACTTTCTTTAAGGCTTAGAGTCAAGCATCAAAAAGCGGTCAAATTATACGGTGCGCCCCCGTGATTTCAAACAATAAGTAGCCAAAAGGTGAATAAATGTTTAAATATTTTTCCCACCGCTATTTTTTAACTTTCGCTGAAAGCGTCAACCTTCGACCAAAACTGCAAACAGCGCGAAAACGTTGACGATAAAGCGTGCACGAGATCACAAAACACACATTTGCGATAAGGTTGTATTTATCAAAGGCGCAAATCGCGGAAATTTATCTTTATGAAATTAAACGCAAAACGTCGTAACTATTTTCAAAACAGCCCAGTACACAATAAAAACCTTTTATTGACATTCTTAATAAATAATTAACATTGAGTTCTGGTTACTGCCTTCCACTTTTAGCAGACTTATCTTTTCACAGATGACTATCTTCTCGGTGAATAATAGTTACTTCGTTAACCGGAAGAAAAACCTTAGTGAAGCAGAGGTTAAAAGCCCCCCGATAAATCCCCGCTAGTTGTGCTGTTTTTTAACATGATAAGAACAGCACGAATTCCACATTTTTGATTAATTTTTTAAAAATTGTTTGGCTTAATTATCACCAGGTGACGTTCACCTTCGAGCTGAGGAATGTCTAATTTCTCAATAGACTCGACGGCAAAGCCGTCCGGCAGCTGTTCAATCTCATCGCCTGGCAACTGCCCTTTCAGCGCATAAAAGCGGCCATTCTCTGCAGGCAAGTGCTTACACCAGCTCACCATATCGTTGAGCGAGGCAAACGCGCGGCTGATAACCCCGTCAAACGGCGGCTCTGCCGGGAATTCCTCTACCCTGCTCTGCACGGGCGTGATGTTCTCAAGCTTCAGCTCATGCTGTACCTGACGTAAAAAGCGCACGCGTTTGCCAAGGCTGTCCAGCAGCGTGAATTGGCTCTCAGGGCGAACAATCGACAGCGGAACGCCCGGTAAACCTGGACCCGTACCCACGTCGATGAAACGCTCACCTTTTAACCAGGGCGCAACCACAATGCTATCGAGAATATGGCGTACCAGCATCTCATTAGGATCGCGGACCGAAGTCAGGTTGTACGCTTTGTTCCATTTATGCAGCATATTCACGTAGGCAATAAGCTGGTTTTTCTGGTGATCGGTAAGCGAAATACCTGCGTCTTTCAGCAGTAAGGAGAGTTTGTTGAGCACGGTGATTACCTGTTCTTGATGCGTTGCCTGGTAAGCGGGTGCTTACCAGGCATTTTTAATGCGTTATGCGCTACGACGCAGCATACCCTGTTTTTTCAGCCACACCAGCAGAATGGAGATGGCCGCAGGCGTGACGCCAGAAATACGTGAAGCCTGGCCGATAGAGGCCGGTTTGTGATCGTTAAGTTTGGCGATCACTTCGTTAGAAAGACCGGATACCTGGCGGTAATCCAGTGTCGCGGGTAGCAGGGTGTTCTCGTTACGCAGCTGCTTTTCGATCTCATCTTGCTGGCGCGCGATATAACCTTCGTATTTAACCTGAATCTCAACCTGTTCCGCCGCCTGTTCGTCTGTCAACGCAGGGGCAAACGGCGTCAGCGTGGTTAATTTTTCATAAGTCATTTCCGGACGACGCAGCAGATCTTCACCACTGGCTTCACGGGAAAGCGGCGCAGTCAGGTGAGCATTCACTTCGGCTGCAGCTTCCGCCGACGGGGTTACCCAGGTCGATTTCAGACGCTGACGCTCACGCTCGATATTCTCAAGTTTCTCGTTAAAGCGCGCCCAACGTTCGTCATCCACCAGGCCCAGTTCACGACCGATTTCAGTCAAACGCAGATCCGCATTATCTTCGCGTAGCATCAGACGATATTCTGCGCGCGAAGTAAACATACGATACGGTTCTTTGGTTCCTAAAGTGCACAGGTCATCAACTAGTACGCCGAGATACGCCTGAGAACGTGCCGGAGCCCAACCTTCTTTGTCAGCAGACAGACGGGCAGCGTTAAGACCGGCCAGCAAACCTTGCGCAGCGGCTTCTTCGTAACCGGTAGTGCCGTTAATCTGACCAGCAAAGAACAGCCCCTGGATAAACTTGCTCTCCAGCGTCGGTTTCAGGTCGCGAGGATCGAAGAAGTCATACTCAATGGCATAACCCGGACGCACGATCTTCGCGTTTTCCATCCCCTGCATAGAGCGGACGATTTGCATCTGCACATCGAACGGCAGGCTGGTGGAGATACCGTTCGGATAAATTTCATTAGAGGTCAGTCCTTCCGGTTCAAGGAAGATCTGATGCTGATTTCTGTCGGCGAAGCGCATGACTTTGTCTTCGATCGACGGGCAGTAGCGTGGGCCGACACCTTCGATCACCCCTGCATACATTGGGCTACGATCGAGGTTACTGCGGATCACATCATGGGTTTTCTCGTTGGTATGAGTGATATAACACGGCACCTGCTGGGGATGCTGGGACGCATTGCCCATAAACGAGAATACCGGCATTGGGTTATCGCCATGCTGTTGCGCCAGCACACTAAAGTCGATAGTTCGAGCATCAATACGCGGTGGTGTCCCGGTTTTCAGACGACCAACGCGCAGCGGCAGTTCACGCAAACGGCGAGAAAGCGGAATGGACGGCGGATCACCAGCACGGCCACCGCTGTAATTATCCAGACCGATATGAATTTTACCGTCGAGGAACGTCCCAACGGTGAGCACGACGGCTTTGGCACGGAACTTCAGTCCCATTTGGGTAACAGCACCGACCACGCGATCGTTTTCGACAATAAGATCTTCAACCGCCTGCTGGAAGATCATCAGGTTCGGTTGGTTCTCCAGCGCCGTACGTACCGCCTGACGGTAGAGCACACGATCCGCCTGAGCTCGGGTAGCGCGAACCGCCGGTCCTTTGCTTGCGTTTAGTATCCTAAACTGGATACCCGCTTGATCGATCGCTTTCGCCATCAGACCGCCGAGTGCATCCACTTCTTTTACCAGATGTCCCTTCCCAATACCGCCGATCGCCGGGTTGCAGCTCATCTGCCCCAGAGTGTCGATATTGTGTGTCAAAAGCAGAGTCTGTTGACCCATACGCGCCGCGGCCATCGCGGCCTCGGTGCCTGCATGACCCCCGCCAATGATGATGACGTCAAAAGGATCCGGATAAAACATGGTGATTGCCTCGCATAACGCGGTATGAAAATGAATTGAAGCCCGGGCCGTGGATTCTACTCAACTTTGTCGGCTTGAGAAAGACCTGGGATCCTGGGTATTAAAAAGAAGATCTATTTATTTAGAGATCTGTTCTATTGTGATCTCTTATTAGGATCGCACTGCCCTGTGGATAACAAGGATCCGGCTTTTAAGATCAACAACCTGGAAAGGATCATTAACTGTGAATGATCGGTGATCCTGGACCGTATAAGCTGGGATCAGAATGAGGGGTTATACACAACTCAAAAACTGAACAACCGTTGTTCCTTGGATAACTACCGGTTGATCCAAGCTTCCTGACAGAGTTATCCACAGTAGATCGCACGATCTGTATACTTATTTGAGTAAATTAATCCACGATCCCAGCCATTCTTCTGCCGGATCTTCCGGAATGTCGTGATCAAGAATGTTGATCTTCAGTGTTTCGCCTGTCTGTTTTGCACCGGAATTTTTGAGTTCTGCCTCGAGTTTATCGATAGCCCCACAAAAGGTGTCATATTCACGACTACCAATACCGATTGCGCCAAAGCGGACCGCAGAAAGATCGGGCTTCTGTTCCTGCAATGCTTCATAGAAAGGAGAAAGGTTGTCCGGAATATCTCCGGCACCGTGGGTGGAGCTGATAATCAGCCAGATCCCCGAGGCAGATAAATCTTCCAACAGCGGACCGTGCAGCGTTTCGGTGGTAAAACCCGCCTCTTCCAGCTTTTCAGCCAGGTGTTCTGCTACATATTCGGCACCGCCGAGGGTGCTGCCGCTGATAAGAGTGATATCTGCCATAAACCGCCACCTTTATTAAGAGTGGCGTATTGTACGCTGTGAACGCGTTGGGATCTACCTGTGGAAAAGTATGGGATTAAAAAAGCCGATCAGGGCTTGATAGTACGCATGATCGGGTTTTGCAGGACGATCAATGTCTCGGTGGACTGAATTTCATCAATTGTTTGGATCTTGTTGATAAGTACATGCTGGAGAGCGTCGATCGAACGGCACATTACTTTTATAAAGATGCTGTAGTGGCCTGTTGTGTAATAGGCTTCAGTGACTTCATCAAGGCTTTCCAGCTTTGCCAGCGCGGAAGGGTAGTCTTTGGCGCTCTTTAATATAATGCCGATAAAGCAGCCTACGTCATAACCGAGCTGCTTCGGGCTGACATCAATACGCGCCCCGGTAATGATCCCCGCCTGCTTCATTTTCTCTACTCGAACGTGAATCGTCCCC
Organism: Enterobacter hormaechei; assembly: GCA_041890495.1. GTDB lineage: Bacteria > Pseudomonadota > Gammaproteobacteria > Enterobacterales > Enterobacteriaceae > Escherichia > Escherichia boydii. The sequence goes on along the minus strand of CP169086.1, from coordinate 3,766,444 downwards.
GGACTGACGCCAAATTGTTTCGCCAGTTCGGCGTAAGCGGTGCGCGCATTGCCCATTAATGCTTCCAGGATGCCACGGTCCAGATTGTCGATCAGATAATTTTCCATAGGATTTTCTTATGCAGATTGATGATTCATTCTATTTTAGCCTTCTTTTTTAATGAATCAAAAGTGTGTTAGGCTTTTTATTGAATGATTATTGCATGTGTGTCGGTTTTTGTTGCTTAATCATAAGCAACAGGACGCAGGAGTATAAAAAATGAAAACCGCTTACATTGCCAAACAACGCCAAATTAGCTTCGTGAAATCTCACTTTTCTCGCCAACTGGAAGAACGTCTGGGGCTGATCGAAGTCCAGGCGCCGATTCTTAGCCGTGTGGGGGATGGCACGCAGGATAACTTGTCGGGCTGTGAAAAAGCGGTGCAGGTAAAAGTGAAAGCTCTGCCTGATGCCCAGTTCGAAGTGGTTCATTCACTGGCGAAGTGGAAACGTCAGACCTTAGGGCAACACGACTTCAGCGCGGGCGAAGGGCTGTACACGCACATGAAAGCCCTTCGCCCCGATGAAGACCGTCTTTCTCCGTTGCACTCGATCTATGTTGACCAGTGGGACTGGGAACGCGTAATGGGCGACGGTGAGCGTCAATTCTCGACTCTGAAAAGCACGGTAGAGGCGATCTGGGCGGGAATTAAAGCAACCGAAGCTGCGGTTAGCGAAGAGTTTGGCCTGGCACCGTTCCTGCCGGATCAGATCCACTTCGTACACAGCCAGGAGTTACTGTCTCGTTATCCGGATCTCGATGCCAAAGGGCGTGAGCGGGCGATAGCGAAAGATCTTGGCGCGGTATTCCTTGTCGGGATTGGCGGCAAGCTGAGCGATGGTCATCGCCACGACGTGCGCGCACCGGATTATGATGACTGGAGCACCCCGTCAGAGCTGGGTCATGCGGGTCTGAACGGCGATATTCTGGTGTGGAACCCTGTACTGGAAGATGCGTTTGAGCTTTCTTCCATGGGGATCCGCGTGGATGCCGACACGTTGAAGCATCAGTTGGCGCTGACCGGTGATGAAGATCGTCTGCAGCTGGAATGGCATCAGGCGCTGCTGCGCGGTGAAATGCCGCAGACCATCGGCGGCGGTATCGGCCAGTCTCGTTTGACCATGCTGCTGCTGCAACTGCCGCATATCGGCCAGGTTCAGTGTGGTGTATGGCCAGCTGCTGTTCGCGAGAACGTCCCTTCTCTGCTGTAATAATTTATCGCCGCCAGCGTCTGAGCAGGCGGCTTCGCATCCCGGTATCAAAGCGCCAGATATGATCGAAAATGCGCATGATGCCGGGTTTGCCGTGTGCCGACATCGCCACGGCATGAAAGCGATGCTGATGTACCCGCTGCAGCTCTTTCACTTTACTCGTCACGTCGTCAGGCAACCGCTGGGCGATAAAATCAGAAATCACCACCGCATCGGCATCAAACCATTCCCTGCTTTGCAAGCGTTCCATAATGGCGCGAAAACAACTGGCAAGATCGGTGCCGCCACGAAACTGCTGGCTTAAAAAACGGATTGCTTGTTCGATGCCTTGTGGGCCTGAAAGCTCATAACGGACGATCTCGGTGGAAAATAGCATAATATAACAGCGCCGGTTTTCAGCGAGAGCAATGCGCATCAAAGCCAGGCAGAACGCTTTCGCACACTGTTCATTAAAGCCGCCCATTGAGCCGGAAGTATCCACGCAGACAATAAACGGTCCGCGCGGCTGTTCGTCGTAATCTTTATGCACCACCGGGCGTTCGATCACTTTTTCACGCCACGACTCACCGTGCAGGCGATAGGTGAGCAACTGTTTTTCCACCAGCCGACGGTAAAACTCATACTCCAGTTCCGTTATCCCTAGTGTCGCCAGTTCTGGCGGCAGAAGACGTAAAATATCATCGCTTTGTTGCAGACCATCAACCTGCTCAGGAACCGTCGCCGGTTCGCGCACCATGGTGCGGAAGGTTTCCATCTGCGCATCGTTACGCGGTATTGATTTGGCTTCCCGAGAACGCCCCAGCTGCTCTGCCAGGCGTTTCAGTTCCGGCTGTTCGTTAAGAAATTCACCGTATTTCACAATCAACTGATAGTCGCCACGTTTAAGCTGACCGGCGCTCATATCCCACAGACGACCAGCTGCGGTATTGTTATCTGCGAGAATCGGTTCAAGTTGTTCGCTCAGCGTCATGCGTTCCTGAACTTCACTCAACAGTTGTTCGCGTTCTTCTTCTAATAGCTGTTGATTTAACGTCGTTGCTTGCACAATCAGACTTAAACGCCAGCGCTGGAGAAAAAGCGTGTGTAACGCTGAAGTGATCGCGCTGTTAGCATCAACCAACTGTCGGGCTTGTTCTGCCCATGGGGAATTCAGACGATGCAGTAAGTCCAGGATCTGTGGTAGCTGCACAATAAACTGCGGCGTGGAGAGGAGCTGGCTTTGCTGATAGCACATCACCTCTTCGGTGAGTTCCGGCGGGACTCGGGCATCTTTCAGCCGACTGCGCAGCGCCTCACGCCAGCGGGGAACATCATCAGTGATTGCCGCCTTCAGTCGTGGGAATTTTTCAAAGAAGACTGCCAGCTGCGGTGAGGCCAGCAGCGCGATGATCATCTCTTCGATCAATCCCTCTTCGCTGACGGCCAGCATCACATTAAGCGTATCCAGCGTTAGCATTGTTGTGCCTGGCGAATCTGTGCACCGACATCCTGTAGGCTGGCTTCAATGCGACCTAACCAGTCGCCAGGGATAAACAGACATTTTTGCTGTTCGCTGAATAAAGCGTGTTGCTTGCGCCAGTCGCTTTCAAGCTCTTCCAGTTGTTGTTTTATTTCACCAGGCAGACCTTCAGCCGATGAACCGGGAAGTGCCAGCGTACTGCCTTGTAAACTTACATCGCGAACGACAAGATGTTGGGCGCTATCAACTTCCAGATCAGTTTCTGGGCAAAGCCGATACCGTTCAGTTTACCGCGAATTTCACCACCTTTGCTCAGCCACTGTTCCAGCGCGCTACGCTCAAAGGAGATATGAACCACTTCCATATCATGCAGTTTTAACGGTTTTTGCAGCAGTAGAGTCAGAGTGGAAGCAGTAACGTTAACAGGAAGTTGATACTGCTGACGACGGCTGAAAATGCCGCCCAGACGAATTACCGTTAAGGCTGTTTTATCGCTTTGTTGCTGCTGGAGTTGCAGGTGACGTTGCACAATCGCGCCAAGGCGAGTCAACATCCCTTGCTGTTGCCAGGCGTGACCGGTCATCAATACATCAATTTGTTGTTGTATCAAATTCAGGCTTTGCGCGTCATACCACAGGCAATCTTTCAGCAAAATGAGATCTACCGGGGCAACAGCACTGCGACCGCTAAAAAAGGCGCTGGCCTGTAATAATCGGATCGCTTTTTTCCAGCGACGATCCGAGACATAAGGCGCATCCGGTAATTTATCCAGTTGCTGGCGCAGCATAAAAATCAGCTCAAATACATGATCGGGCAGCGTAATTTCACCAATCTCTTTCTGCCAGCGTTCATATTCTTCATCTGTGACCTGCAAGGCATCAGGAACCGGATTGTCGTTTTCATCCTGTTGACTGGTCAGCATGGAGCGGAAATTCGCTTTATCCTGCACTTTATCTAACCACAGACGAATCAGCATGCGGTCATATAACGCTTCCAGACTGCTGTCTGCTTCCGGCAGCTCGTTGGAGGCCGCCACCAGCAGGCGCATCGGGATTTTTTCTACGTGTGCACCGTTGCGGAACTGGCGCTCGTTAATGGCGGTGAGCAAGGTATTAAGAATTGCCGGGCCCGCTTTCCAGATCTCATCCAGAAAGACAATTTCTGCTTCCGGCAGGTAACCGCTGGTTAAACGTTCATAGCGCCCTTCATCTTTTAGCGCCTGAATAGAAAGGGGACCAAAAACTTCTTCCGGCGTGGAGAAGCGGGTCATCAGATATTCAAACGCGCGGGCATTCTGAAAGGCGAATTTTAAGCGCCGGGCGATCAAACTTTTGGCAATACCTGGCGGGCCAAGGAGGAACACACTTTCACCACTTAATGCCGCTAATAAACACAAGCGGATGGCGTGGCTACGTTCATAAAGCCCCTTTTCCAACGAACTGCTCAGGCGGGAAATTCTTTCCGCTAATAAATGAGGGTGAGCCATAATGAAGTGGCGTCCTTTCGTCAAAAGTTCTGCGTAAATTGCGAGTATAGACGTTTCTTGCTGGTGGCTAAAATAGTCTCAAAGGGGGGGTATTTTTCTTTGAGCCAGGTTAATGTGGCCGCATTTAGGAGTACGATTTTGCCGTTAATCGTGCATACTGTGCGCTTTTTTGTGGGCCAAGGGACTAAGCACACATTTCATATTTCAACGAAAGACTAGTCTATGAGCACTGATAATAAGCAATCATTGCCCGCGATTACCCTCGCGGCGATTGGAGTTGTCTACGGCGATATTGGTACCAGCCCGTTATATACACTTCGTGAATGTTTGTCCGGCCAGTTTGGTTTTGGCGTTGAACGCGATGCCGTGTTTGGCTTTTTATCGCTGATCTTCTGGCTGCTAATCTTTGTGGTTTCCATTAAATATCTCACCTTCGTGATGCGGGCAGATAACGCCGGTGAGGGGGGGATCCTGACGTTGATGTCGCTTGCCGGGCGTAATACGTCGGCGCGAACCACATCAATGCTGGTGATTATGGGGCTAATCGGCGGCAGCTTTTTCTATGGTGAAGTCGTCATAACACCCGCTATTTCGGTGATGTCAGCCATTGAAGGTCTGGAAATCGTCGCCCCGCAGCTGGATACCTGGATAGTTCCCCTCTCAATTATCGTTCTCACTTTATTATTTATGATTCAAAAGCATGGCACGGCTATGGTCGGTAAGCTGTTTGCGCCGATCATGCTGACCTGGTTTTTGATTCTGGCAGGACTGGGGTTACGTAGCATTATTGCTAACCCGGAAGTGCTGCATGCGCTGAATCCGATGTGGGCGGTGCATTTCTTCCTTGAATACAAAACGGTTTCTTTTATTGCATTAGGGGCAGTGGTGCTGTCGATTACGGGGGTCGAGGCGCTGTATGCTGATATGGGACACTTTGGTAAGTTCCCTATTCGTCTGGCGTGGTTCACTGTCGTATTACCTTCCTTAACTCTTAATTACTTCGGCCAGGGAGCGCTGTTGTTAAAGAACCCGGAAGCGATTAAGAACCCGTTCTTCCTTTTGGCACCGGACTGGGCGCTGATCCCGCTGCTGATCATCGCCGCACTGGCGACGGTAATCGCCTCGCAGGCGGTTATCTCTGGCGTCTTTTCATTGACGCGTCAGGCGGTACGTCTGGGATATTTGTCGCCGATGCGCATTATTCACACCTCCGAAATGGAGTCAGGGCAAATCTATATTCCGTTTGTGAACTGGATGCTCTATGTCGCGGTCGTGATTGTGATTGTCAGCTTTGAGCACTCCAGCAACCTGGCGGCGGCGTACGGGATTGCGGTGACCGGAACCATGGTGCTGACGTCTATTCTCTCGACTACCGTGGCACGTCAGAACTGGCACTGGAATAAGTATTTTGTTGCGCTGATCCTGATTGCTTTCCTTTGTGTCGATATTCCATTGTTCACCGCTAACCTCGATAAACTGCTCTCCGGCGGCTGGTTGCCATTGAGCCTCGGTACTGTGATGTTTATCGTGATGACCACCTGGAAGAGCGAGCGTTTCCGCTTGCTGCGGCGGATGCATGAACATGGTAACTCTCTGGAAGCGATGATTGCTTCGCTGGAGAAATCACCGCCTGTTCGCGTGCCCGGGACCGCGGTGTATATGTCGCGTGCAATCAACGTCATTCCCTTTGCGCTGATGCATAACCTTAAACATAACAAGGTATTGCATGAGCGGGTGATTCTGTTAACTCTGCGTACCGAAGACGCGCCATATGTCCATAATGTCCGTCGGGTACAGATTGAACAACTGTCGCCCACTTTCTGGCGCGTGGTGGCAAGTTATGGTTGGCGAGAAACGCCAAACGTGGAAGAAGTTTTCCACCGCTGCGGTCTGGAAGGATTAAGTTGCCGGATGATGGAAACCTCCTTCTTTATGTCGCATGAGTCGTTGATCCTCGGCAAACGCCCGTGGTATTTGCGTCTGCGCGGCAAGCTGTACTTGCTGCTGCAACGTAATGCGCTGCGTGCACCAGATCAATTTGAAATTCCGCCAAACAGGGTTATCGAACTGGGTACTCAGGTCGAAATCTAACGCCAGACGCCTCCTTTCTCCATAAGGGGGCGTTTTTGTTTTCATGGTTAATCACCATGTAAAACGTTTCGAGGTTGATCACATTTCCGTAACGTCACGATGGTTTTCCCAACTCAGTCAGGATTAAACTGCGGGTCAGCGAAACGTTTCGCTGATGGAGAAAAAAATGAAAAAAGGCACCGTTCTTAATTCTGATATTTCATCGGTGATCTCCCGTCTGGGACATACCGATACGCTGGTGGTGTGTGATGCTGGTTTACCCATCCCCAAAAGTACAACGCGTATCGATATGGCATTAACCCAGGGTGTACCTTCTTTTATGCAGGTGCTGGGCGTCGTCACAAATGAAATGCAGGTCGAGGCTGCCATTATCGCGGAAGAGATCAAACAACATAATCCGCAACTCCACGAAACGTTGCTCACTCACCTTGAGCAGCTGCAAAAACACCAGGGAAATACCATTGAAATTCGTTACACCACGCATGAACAATTCAAACAACAAACCGCAGAAAGTCAGGCGGTAATTCGCAGCGGAGAATGTTCTCCGTATGCGAATATCATTCTCTGTGCTGGCGTGACGTTCTGAGGCCGTCATGGAAGCATTACTTCAGCTTAAAGGCATCGATAAAGCCTTCCCGGGCGCAGCGTTAAATGTCTATCCGGGCCGCGTGATGGCGCTGGTGGGCGAAAACGGCGCGGGTAAATCCACCATGATGAAAGTGCTTACTGGTATCTATGCTCGCGATGCCGGCACGCTTTTATGGCTGGGGAAAGAAACGACATTTACCGGGCCGAAATCTTCCCAGGAAGCCGGGATTGGGATTATCCATCAGGAACTGAACCTGATCCCGCAGTTGACCATTGCCGAAAACATTTTCCTCGGTCGTGAGTTTGTTAATCGCTTTGGCAAAATTGACTGGAAAACCATGTATGCCGAAGCGGATAAATTGCTGGCTAAACTTAACCTGCGCTTTAAAAGCGACAAGCTGGTGGGCGATCTTTCCATCGGTGACCAGCAAATGGTTGAAATCGCCAAAGTGCTGAGCTTTGAGTCGAAAGTCATCATTATGGATGAACCGACCGATGCGCTGACCGATACCGAAACCGAATCCCTGTTCCGCGTCATCCGCGAGCTGAAATCGCAAGGCCGCGGTATTGTCTATATCTCCCACCGCATGAAAGAAATCTTCGAGATTTGCGATGACGTTACCGTTTTTCGTGATGGGCAATTTATTGCTGAGCGCGAAGTGGCATCACTGACCGAAGATTCGCTGATTGAGATGATGGTGGGTCGCAAGCTGGAAGATCAATATCCGCACCTGGACAAAGCGCCGGGAGATATCCGCCTGAAAGTCGATAATCTCTGCGGACCTGGCGTTAACGATGTCTCTTTTACTTTACGCAAAGGCGAAATTCTTGGCGTCTCTGGTTTGATGGGCGCAGGTCGTACCGAACTGATGAAAGTGCTCTACGGCGCACTACCGCGCACCAGCGGTTACGTCACCCTGGATGGGCATGAAGTCGTTACCCGTTCACCGCAGGATGGCCTGGCAAACGGCATTGTGTATATCTCCGAAGACCGTAAACGTGACGGTTTAGTGTTGGGCATGTCAGTAAAAGAGAACATGTCGCTGACAGCGCTGCGCTACTTCAGCCGCGCTGGCGGCAGTTTGAAGCATGCCGATGAACAGCAGGCTGTGAGTGATTTCATTCGTCTGTTTAATGTGAAAACTCCGTCGATGGAACAGGCAATTGGTCTGCTTTCCGGTGGCAATCAGCAAAAAGTGGCGATTGCCCGCGGTCTGATGACACGCCCCAAAGTGTTGATCCTTGATGAACCTACCCGTGGCGTAGATGTCGGCGCGAAAAAAGAGATCTATCAACTGATTAACCAGTTCAAAGCCGATGGCTTGAGCATCATTCTGGTGTCATCGGAGATGCCAGAAGTATTAGGCATGAGCGATCGCATCATCGTCATGCATGAAGGGCATCTCAGCGGGGAATTTACTCGTGAGCAGGCCACCCAGGAAGTGTTAATGGCTGCCGCTGTGGGCAAGCTTAATCGCGTGAATCAGGAGTAAAAAAATGACAACCCAGACTGTCTCTGGTCGCCGTTATTTCACGAAAGCGTGGCTGATGGAGCAGAAATCGCTTATCGCTCTGCTGGTGCTGATCGCGATTGTCTCGACGTTAAGCCCGAACTTTTTCACCATCAATAACTTATTCAATATTCTCCAGCAAACCTCAGTGAACGCCATTATGGCGGTCGGGATGACGCTGGTGATCCTGACGTCGGGCATCGACTTATCGGTAGGTTCTCTGTTGGCGCTGACCGGCGCAGTTGCTGCATCTATCGTCGGCATTGAAGTCAATGCGCTGGTGGCTGTCGCTGCTGCTCTCGCGTTAGGTGCCGCAATCGGTGCGGTAACCGGGGTGATTGTAGCGAAAGGTCGCGTCCAGGCGTTTATCGCTACGCTGGTTATGATGCTTTTACTGCGCGGCGTGACCATGGTTTATACCAACGGTAGCCCAGTGAATACCGGCTTTACTGAGAACGCCGATCTGTTTGGCTGGTTTGGTATTGGTCGTCCGCTGGGCGTACCGACGCCAGTCTGGATCATGGGGATTGTCTTCCTCGCGGCCTGGTACATGCTGCATCACACGCGTCTGGGGCGTTACATCTACGCGCTGGGCGGCAACGAAGCGGCAACGCGTCTTTCTGGTATCAACGTCAATAAAATCAAAATCATCGTCTATTCTCTTTGTGGTCTGCTGGCATCGCTGGCCGGGATCATTGAAGTGGCGCGTCTCTCTTCCGCACAACCCACGGCGGGGACTGGCTATGAGCTGGATGCTATTGCTGCGGTGGTTCTGGGCGGTACGAGTCTGGCGGGCGGAAAAGGTCGCATTGTTGGGACGTTGATCGGCGCATTAATTCTTGGCTTCCTTAATAATGGATTGAATTTGTTAGGTGTTTCCTCCTATTACCAGATGATCGTCAAAGCGGTGGTGATTTTGCTGGCGGTGCTGGTAGACAACAAAAAGCAGTAATAACGACTACAGGACATCTTGAATATGAACATGAAAAAACTGGCTACCCTGGTTTCCGCTGTTGCGCTAAGCGCCACCGTCAGTGCGAATGCGATGGCAAAAGACACCATCGCGCTGGTGGTCTCCACGCTTAACAACCCGTTCTTTGTATCGCTGAAAGATGGCGCGCAGAAAGAGGCGGATAAACTTGGCTATAACCTGGTGGTGCTGGACTCCCAGAACAACCCGGCGAAAGAGCTGGCGAACGTGCAGGACTTAACTGTTCGCGGCACAAAAATTCTGCTGATTAACCCGACCGACTCCGACGCAGTGGGTAATGCTGTGAAGATGGCTAACCAGGCGAACATCCCGGTTATCACTCTTGACCGCCAGGCAACGAAAGGTGAAGTGGTGAGCCACATTGCTTCTGATAACGTACTGGGCGGCAAAATCGCTGGTGATTACATCGCGAAGAAAGCGGGTGAAGGTGCCAAAGTTATCGAGCTGCAAGGCATTGCTGGTACATCCGCAGCCCGTGAACGTGGCGAAGGCTTCCAGCAGGCCGTTGCTGCTCACAAGTTTAATGTTCTTGCCAGCCAGCCAGCAGATTTTGATCGCACTAAAGGTTTGAACGTAATGCAGAACCTGTTGACCGCTCATCCGGATGTTCAGGCTGTATTCGCGCAGAATGATGAAATGGCGCTGGGCGCGCTGCGCGCACTGCAAACTGCCGGTAAATCGGATGTGATGGTCGTCGGATTTGACGGTACACCGGATGGCGAAAAAGCGGTGAATGATGGCAAACTAGCAGCGACTATCGCTCAGCTACCCGATCAGATTGGCGCGAAAGGCGTCGAAACCGCAGATAAAGTGCTGAAAGGCGAGAAAGTTCAGGCTAAGTATCCGGTTGATCTGAAACTGGTTGTTAAGCAGTAGTTTTAATCAGGTTGTATGACCTGATGGTGACATAAATACGTCATCGACAGATGAACGTGTAATATAAAGAAAAGCAGGGCACGCGCCACCCTAACACGGTGGCGCATTTTATGGACATCCCGAATATGCAAAACGCAGGCAGCCTCGTTGTTCTTGGCAGCATTAATGCTGACCACATTCTTAATCTTCAATCTTTTCCTACTCCAGGCGAAACCGTAACCGGTAACCACTATCAGGTTGCATTTGGCGGCAAAGGCGCGAATCAGGCTGTGGCTGCTGGGCGTAGCGGTGCGAATATCGCGTTTATTGCCTGTACGGGTGATGACAGCATTGGTGAGAGCGTTCGCCAGCAGCTCGCCACTGATAACATTGATATTACTCCGGTCAGCGTGATCAAAGGCGAATCAACAGGTGTGGCGCTGATTTTTGTTAATGGCGAAGGTGAGAATGTCATCGGTATTCATGCCGGCGCTAATGCTGCCCTTTCCCCGGCGCTGGTGGAAGCGCAACGTGAGCGTATTGCCAACGCGTCAGCATTATTAATGCAGCTGGAATCACCACTCGAAAGTGTGATGGCAGCGGCGAAAATCGCCCATCAAAATAAGACTATCGTTGCGCTTAACCCGGCTCCGGCTCGCGAACTTCCTGACGAACTGCTGGCGCTGGTGGACATTATTACGCCAAACGAAACGGAAGCAGAAAAGCTCACCGGTATTCGTGTTGAAAATGATGAAGATGCAGCGAAGGCGGCGCAGGTACTGCATGAAAAAGGTATCCGTACTGTACTGATTACTTTAGGAAGTCGTGGTGTATGGGCTAGCGTGAATGGTGAAGGTCAGCGCGTTCCTGGATTCCGGGTGCAGGCTGTCGATACCATTGCTGCCGGAGATACCTTTAACGGCGCGTTAATCACGGCGTTGCTGGAAGAAAAACCATTGCCAGAGGCGATTCGGTTTGCCCATGCTGCCGCTGCGATTGCCGTAACACGTAAAGGCGCACAACCTTCCGTACCGTGGCGTGAAGAGATCGACGCATTTTTAGACAGGCAGAGGTGACGCTTGGCTACAATGAAAGATGTTGCCCGCCTGGCGGGCGTTTCTACCTCAACAGTTTCTCACGTTATCAATAAAGATCGCTTCGTCAGTGAAGCGATTACCGCCAAAGTTGAAGCGGCGATTAAAGAACTCAATTACGCGCCATCAGCCCTGGCGCGTAGCCTCAAACTCAATCAAACACATACCATTGGCATGTTGATCACTGCCAGTACCAATCCTTTCTATTCAGAACTGGTGCGTGGCGTTGAACGCAGCTGCTTCGAACGCGGTTATAGTCTCGTCCTTTGCAATACCGAAGGCGATGAACAGCGGATGAATCGCAATCTGGAAACGCTGATGCAAAAACGCGTTGATGGTTTGCTGTTACTGTGCACCGAAACGCATCAACCTTCGCGTGAAATCATGCAACGTTATCCGACAGTGCCTACTGTGATGATGGACTGGGCTCCGTTCGATGGCGACAGCGATCTTATTCAGGATAACTCGTTGCTGGGCGGAGACTTAGCAACGCAATATCTGATCGATAAAGGTCATACCCGTATCGCCTGTATTACCGGTCCGCTGGATAAAACTCCGGCGCGCCTGCGGTTGGAAGGTTATCGGGCGGCGATGAAACGTGCGGGTCTCAACATTCCTGATGGCTATGAAGTCACTGGTGATTTTGAATTTAACGGCGGGTTTGACGCCATGCGCCAACTGTTATCACATCCGCTGCGTCCTCAGGCCGTCTTTACCGGAAATGACGCTATGGCTGTTGGCGTTTACCAGGCGTTATATCAGGCAGAGTTACAGGTTCCGCAGGATATCGCGGTGATTGGCTATGACGATATCGAACTGGCAAGCTTTATGACGCCACCATTAACCACTATCCACCAACCGAAAGATGAACTGGGGGAGCTGGCGATTGATGTACTCATCCATCGGATAACCCAGCCGACCCTTCAGCAACAACGATTACAACTTACTCCGATTCTGATGGAACGCGGTTCGGCTTAGATTTACGCTGTCTTTTGATCAAATTATTACCATCGGTTGTTTTCAGAAGCATGAACATTGCTGCTGAAGCAACAGTAATAATGCCCATCGTGATAAACGTATAGTGGAATTGTTCGACAGTCGTTGTGCCTTCCATCCCTTCATAAACGCGAAGGACGGCCGCACTTACAGCAACGCCTAAACTAATCGACAGTTGCTGCGTGACCGCCAGAACACTGTTACCGCTGCTGGCGTTGTCATCGGTCAGATCGGCAAGTGTGATGGTATTCATCGCGGTAAATTGCGTCGACATAGCCATCCCTAATATAAACAACGGCAAGATCAGCATCCATATCGCCATTGCCGGTGATTGCAAAGAGAACTGAGCGATCATTAGCCCAATAATCACCGTGATCCCCACTAACGTATGGCGATAGCCCAGACGACGTAAGACTTGGGTAACCATCGATTTTGCAATAATGGAACCTAACGCTGTCGGTGCCATCATACAGCCGGCAATAAACGCCTGATAACCAAATCCTACCTGTAACATCAATGGCATAAGGAACGGTACACAACCGGTCCCCAGACGGGTTGCAATATTGCCTACGATACCGATTGAGAAAGTGCGGGTTTTAAATAAATCTAATGAAATTAATGGGTTTGGCGTGTGTCGCGCATGGAGAATATAGAGAAGCAGTAACCCGATGCTGGTGACAATTACCGTCAAGGCAATCCAGCTGGCGACAATCTTTTCCCCGAATAGCTCTATTCCGCTTGAGAAGAGAACAAGGCTGAGGCCAAACAGCAAAAAGCCAGTGATATCGAATCTGCGTCGTGCGGTGGTGAAATTGGGCATATGTTTGCGCGCGTAAAGAAGGCCCGCAATACCTATGGGGATATTGATTAAAAATATCCAGTGCCAGGTTGCCCAGGTGACCAGCACGCCGCCAAGAACGGGGCCTAAAATTGGCCCCACCAGACCCGGCATGGCGACAAAATTCAATACTGGAAGAAGTTCATTACGAGGATAAGCGCGCAGTAAGGCCAGCCGAGCAACAGGCATCATCATTGCGCCGCCTATCCCCTGAATAACCCGGAAGACAACCAGCTGTGGTAGCGAATTAGAAAGTGCGCAGGCCAGAGAACCCAATGTGAACAGACTCACGGCAAGGGTAAAAATGCGACGCGTACCGAAGCGATCGGCTAGCCATCCGCTTACCGGAATAAGCATCGCCACCGTCAGCGTATAACTGATGATGGCTGATTGCATCGCGAGAGGAGAACGATTAAGGCTATGAGCGATTGCGGGTAAGGCGGTATTCAGAATAGTGGCATCAAGTGCCTGCATGAAGAAGGCCATCGCCGCGATCCACGGCAAACCCGCCATACTGCGCTTCTTTTTATCGCTCATTCAATGTCCTGTTATCGGGTTGTCACTTATCAGGTGAGCGTAGCAGCGCCTGACAAGCTTTAAATGCCGCGTCGCCATCGCTTTGGACAATCGCATCGACAATCGCCTGGTGCAGATCCAGCTTTATCACTGTGTCGCTGGTAATTGACGTGAAGTAAGTGTGATAAACCGAATGGAATAGCGAGGCGAATGAGGTCAAAAACGGATTGGCGCTCATTTCATAGATATGCTCATGCCAGGCCATATCGACTTCGATCCAGCGTTCACGGCGAAAGTTCTCTTTTAATGCCGCCATTTCGGCCATTAACGTATTGAGATGCGCCTTCTGTTCCGCGGTGCCAACCGTTGCAGCCAGTAGGCAAGCTTGCGGCTCCAGACAGATACGCATAACCAGAAAGTGATCGATGACCTGATGAAAGTTCTCTTCTGTCATCCACCAGGTAAGCAATTCCTGATCAAGAAAATTCCAGTTTGATTGTGGCATGACCCGGGTACCAATTCGCGGTCGCGGTAAAACCATCCCTTTTGCCGTTAACGTTTTGACCGCTTCGCGTACCGCTGTACGACTCACTCCAAATTGCTCGCCCAGCTCAATCTCACCAGGCAAAATGGTGCCGGGTTCATATTCACCTTTTAAGATGCGTTGCGCCAGCTTCTCAGCCAGAACATACGAAAGGTTTTTCTGTGCAGCTAACTGTTGTGCGCTTAAAGGCATTACTAATCTTCCTTTTTCTTTTTATTCCTCCTTAGTATGCCACCAGGAAGTGTGATTACGGTTGCAAAAACGGCAAATTGCTTGTTTTATGGCACATTAACGGGGCTTTTGCTGAAAAAATGCGCGGTCAGAAAATTATTTTAAATTTCCTCTTGTCAGGCCGGAATAACTCCCTATAATGCGCCACCACTGACACGGAACAACGGCAAACACGCCGCCGGGTCAGCGGGATTCTCCTGAGAATTCCGGCAGAGAAAGCAAAAATAAATGCTTGACTCTGTAGCGGGAAAGCGTATTATGCACACCCCGCGCCGCTGAGAAAAAGCGAAGCGGCACTGCTCTTTAACAATTTATCAGACAATCTGTGTGGGCACTCGAAGATACGGATTCTTAACGTCGCAAGACGATAAATGAATACCAAGTCTCAAGAGTGAACACGTAATTCATTACGAAGTTTAATTCTTTGAGCATCAAACTTTTAAATTGAAGAGTTTGATCATGGCTCAGATTGAACGCTGGCGGCAGGCCTAACACATGCAAGTCGAACGGTAACAGGAAGAAGCTTGCTTCTTTGCTGACGAGTGGCGGACGGGTGAGTAATGTCTGGGAAACTGCCTGATGGAGGGGGATAACTACTGGAAACGGTAGCTAATACCGCATAACGTCGCAAGACCAAAGAGGGGGACCTTCGGGCCTCTTGCCATCGGATGTGCCCAGATGGGATTAGCTTGTTGGTGGGGTAACGGCTCACCAAGGCGACGATCCCTAGCTGGTCTGAGAGGATGACCAGCCACACTGGAACTGAGACACGGTCCAGACTCCTACGGGAGGCAGCAGTGGGGAATATTGCACAATGGGCGCAAGCCTGATGCAGCCATGCCGCGTGTATGAAGAAGGCCTTCGGGTTGTAAAGTACTTTCAGCGGGGAGGAAGGGAGTAAAGCTAATACCTTTGCTCATTGACGTTACCCGCAGAAGAAGCACCGGCTAACTCCGTGCCAGCAGCCGCGGTAATACGGAGGGTGCAAGCGTTAATCGGAATTACTGGGCGTAAAGCGCACGCAGGCGGTTTGTTAAGTCAGATGTGAAATCCCCGGGCTCAACCTGGGAACTGCATCTGATACTGGCAAGCTTGAGTTTCGTAGAGGGGGGTAGAATTCCAGGTGTAGCGGTGAAATGCGTAGAGATCTGGAGGAATACCGGTGGCGAAGGCGGCCCCCTGGACGAAGACTGACGCTCAGGTGCGAAAGCGTGGGGAGCAAACAGGATTAGATACCCTGGTAGTCCACGCCGTAAACGATGTCGACTTGGAGGTTGTGCCCTTGAGGCGTGGCTTCCGGAGCTAACGCGTTAAGTCGACCGCCTGGGGAGTACGGCCGCAAGGTTAAAACTCAAATGAATTGACGGGGGCCCGCACAAGCGGTGGAGCATGTGGTTTAATTCGATGCAACGCGAAGAACCTTACCTGGTCTTGACATCCACAGAACTTTCCAGAGATGGATTGGTGCCTTCGGGAACTGTGAGACAGGTGCTGCATGGCTGTCGTCAGCTCGTGTTGTGAAATGTTGGGTTAAGTCCCGCAACGAGCGCAACCCTTATCCTTTGTTGCCAGCGGTCCGGCCGGGAACTCAAAGGAGACTGCCAGTGATAAACTGGAGGAAGGTGGGGATGACGTCAAGTCATCATGGCCCTTACGACCAGGGCTACACACGTGCTACAATGGCGCATACAAAGAGAAGCGACCTCGCGAGAGCAAGCGGACCTCATAAAGTGCGTCGTAGTCCGGATTGGAGTCTGCAACTCGACTCCATGAAGTCGGAATCGCTAGTAATCGTGGATCAGAATGCCACGGTGAATACGTTCCCGGGCCTTGTACACACCGCCCGTCACACCATGGGAGTGGGTTGCAAAAGAAGTAGGTAGCTTAACCTTCGGGAGGGCGCTTACCACTTTGTGATTCATGACTGGGGTGAAGTCGTAACAAGGTAACCGTAGGGGAACCTGCGGTTGGATCACCTCCTTACCTTAAAGAAGCGTTCTTTGTAGTGCTCACACAGATTGTCTGATAGAAAGTGAAAAGCAAGGCGTCTTGCGAAGCAGACTGATACGTCCCCTTCGTCTAGAGGCCCAGGACACCGCCCTTTCACGGCGGTAACAGGGGTTCGAATCCCCTAGGGGACGCCACTTGCTGGTTTGTGAGTGAAAGTCGCCGACCTCAATATCTCAAAACAGACTGTTAAGTCTTGTTTGAGATATTTGCTCTTTAAAAATCTGGATCAAGCTGAAAATTGAAACACTGAACAACGAAAGTTGTTCGTGAGTCTCTCAAATTTTCGCAACACGATGATGGATCGCAAGAAACATCTTCGGGTTGTGAGGTTAAGCGACTAAGCGTACACGGTGGATGCCCTGGCAGTCAGAGGCGATGAAGGACGTGCTAATCTGCGATAAGCGTCGGTAAGGTGATATGAACCGTTATAACCGGCGATTTCCGAATGGGGAAACCCAGTGTGATTCGTCACACTATCATTAACTGAATCCATAGGTTAATGAGGCGAACCGGGGGAACTGAAACATCTAAGTACCCCGAGGAAAAGAAATCAACCGAGATTCCCCCAGTAGCGGCGAGCGAACGGGGAGCAGCCCAGAGCCTGAATCAGTGTGTGTGTTAGTGGAAGCGTCTGGAAAGGCGCGCGATACAGGGTGACAGCCCCGTACACAAAAATGCACATGCTGTGAGCTCGATGAGTAGGGCGGGACACGTGGTATCCTGTCTGAATATGGGGGGACCATCCTCCAAGGCTAAATACTCCTGACTGACCGATAGTGAACCAGTACCGTGAGGGAAAGGCGAAAAGAACCCCGGCGAGGGGAGTGAAAAAGAACCTGAAACCGTGTACGTACAAGCAGTGGGAGCACGCTTAGGCGTGTGACTGCGTACCTTTTGTATAATGGGTCAGCGACTTATATTCTGTAGCAAGGTTAACCGAATAGGGGAGCCGAAGGGAAACCGAGTCTTAACTGGGCGTTAAGTTGCAGGGTATAGACCCGAAACCCGGTGATCTAGCCATGGGCAGGTTGAAGGTTGGGTAACACTAACTGGAGGACCGAACCGACTAATGTTGAAAAATTAGCGGATGACTTGTGGCTGGGGGTGAAAGGCCAATCAAACCGGGAGATAGCTGGTTCTCCCCGAAAGCTATTTAGGTAGCGCCTCGTGAATTCATCTCCGGGGGTAGAGCACTGTTTCGGCAAGGGGGTCATCCCGACTTACCAACCCGATGCAAACTGCGAATACCGGAGAATGTTATCACGGGAGACACACGGCGGGTGCTAACGTCCGTCGTGAAGAGGGAAACAACCCAGACCGCCAGCTAAGGTCCCAAAGTCATGGTTAAGTGGGAAACGATGTGGGAAGGCCCAGACAGCCAGGATGTTGGCTTAGAAGCAGCCATCATTTAAAGAAAGCGTAATAGCTCACTGGTCGAGTCGGCCTGCGCGGAAGATGTAACGGGGCTAAACCATGCACCGAAGCTGCGGCAGCGACGCTTATGCGTTGTTGGGTAGGGGAGCGTTCTGTAAGCCTGTGAAGGTGTACTGTGAGGTATGCTGGAGGTATCAGAAGTGCGAATGCTGACATAAGTAACGATAAAGCGGGTGAAAAGCCCGCTCGCCGGAAGACCAAGGGTTCCTGTCCAACGTTAATCGGGGCAGGGTGAGTCGACCCCTAAGGCGAGGCCGAAAGGCGTAGTCGATGGGAAACAGGTTAATATTCCTGTACTTGGTGTTACTGCGAAGGGGGGACGGAGAAGGCTATGTTGGCCGGGCGACGGTTGTCCCGGTTTAAGCGTGTAGGCTGGTTTTCCAGGCAAATCCGGAAAATCAAGGCTGAGGCGTGATGACGAGGCACTACGGTGCTGAAGCAACAAATGCCCTGCTTCCAGGAAAAGCCTCTAAGCATCAGGTAACATCAAATCGTACCCCAAACCGACACAGGTGGTCAGGTAGAGAATACCAAGGCGCTTGAGAGAACTCGGGTGAAGGAACTAGGCAAAATGGTGCCGTAACTTCGGGAGAAGGCACGCTGATATGTAGGTGAAGTCCCTCGCGGATGGAGCTGAAATCAGTCGAAGATACCAGCTGGCTGCAACTGTTTATTAAAAACACAGCACTGTGCAAACACGAAAGTGGACGTATACGGTGTGACGCCTGCCCGGTGCCGGAAGGTTAATTGATGGGGTCAGCGCAAGCGAAGCTCTTGATCGAAGCCCCGGTAAACGGCGGCCGTAACTATAACGGTCCTAAGGTAGCGAAATTCCTTGTCGGGTAAGTTCCGACCTGCACGAATGGCGTAATGATGGCCAGGCTGTCTCCACCCGAGACTCAGTGAAATTGAACTCGCTGTGAAGATGCAGTGTACCCGCGGCAAGACGGAAAGACCCCGTGAACCTTTACTATAGCTTGACACTGAACATTGAGCCTTGATGTGTAGGATAGGTGGGAGGCTTTGAAGTGTGGACGCCAGTCTGCATGGAGCCGACCTTGAAATACCACCCTTTAATGTTTGATGTTCTAACGTTGACCCGTGATCCGGGTTGCGGACAGTGTCTGGTGGGTAGTTTGACTGGGGCGGTCTCCTCCTAAAGAGTAACGGAGGAGCACGAAGGTTGGCTAATCCTGGTCGGACATCAGGAGGTTAGTGCAATGGCATAAGCCAGCTTGACTGCGAGCGTGACGGCGCGAGCAGGTGCGAAAGCAGGTCATAGTGATCCGGTGGTTCTGAATGGAAGGGCCATCGCTCAACGGATAAAAGGTACTCCGGGGATAACAGGCTGATACCGCCCAAGAGTTCATATCGACGGCGGTGTTTGGCACCTCGATGTCGGCTCATCACATCCTGGGGCTGAAGTAGGTCCCAAGGGTATGGCTGTTCGCCATTTAAAGTGGTACGCGAGCTGGGTTTAGAACGTCGTGAGACAGTTCGGTCCCTATCTGCCGTGGGCGCTGGAGAATTGAGGGGGGCTGCTCCTAGTACGAGAGGACCGGAGTGGACGCATCACTGGTGTTCGGGTTGTCATGCCAATGGCACTGCCCGGTAGCTAAATGCGGAAGAGATAAGTGCTGAAAGCATCTAAGCACGAAACTTGCCCCGAGATGAGTTCTCCCTGACCCTTTAAGGGTCCTGAAGGAACGTTGAAGACGACGACGTTGATAGGCCGGGTGTGTAAGCGCAGCGATGCGTTGAGCTAACCGGTACTAATGAACCGTGAGGCTTAACCTTACAACGCCAAAGGTGTTTTGGCGGATTGAGAGAAGATTTTCAGCCTGATACAGATTAAATCAGAACGCAGAAGCGGTCTGATAAAACAGAATTTGCCTGGCGGCAGTAGCGCGGTGGTCCCACCTGACCCCATGCCGAACTCAGAAGTGAAACGCCGTAGCGCCGATGGTAGTGTGGGGTCTCCCCATGCGAGAGTAGGGAACTGCCAGGCATCAAATAAGAGAAAAGGCCATCCGAAAGGATGGCCTTTTTGCGTTTCTGAACCACCGAATTTTGTAGGTCGGGTAAGGCAAAGCCGCCACCCGGAAAGTCAGACTGCACCCCACGCCACAATAAATCCCGCAATCCCATCCACATCATTTAAGTCCAGCACCGGAACCTCAAGCGGCAATACCACATCACTGGCCACTGCAATGACATGCTCATCAAGCGTTAACTCACTCATATCATGCCCGGCATCGCTTCTGAACAGCAGGATCTTAGGCACTTCCTCATGCTTAAATCCCTCAATCAGCACCAGATCCAGCGTGGCATGATCCATCCGGCTGACCAGATAAGCGAGATCCAGCGGCGCCTCATCCGGCGTTTCTGTCATTAACGCCCAGCGCTGGG
Organism: Enterobacter hormaechei; assembly: GCA_041890495.1. Taxonomy (GTDB): domain Bacteria; phylum Pseudomonadota; class Gammaproteobacteria; order Enterobacterales; family Enterobacteriaceae; genus Escherichia; species Escherichia boydii. The sequence continues at coordinate 3,746,140 of CP169086.1, read as the reverse complement.
GACTTGCTACCATCGTTTGTGCTGCTCCAGCCTTACGCAGCTCATAGCTGTCTTTTCCTGGCGTATCGATATCCATGTTGTGATGACTATGCTTAATCAATCCAGGACGAAGGCCTCTGGCACACAGCGCTGGTATCAGCTTTTTCAGCAGCGTAGTTTTCCCGGTCCCACTCCATGCGGAAATGGCTAAAAGAGGTATCATTTTTTCTCCTGCATCATCTGCAAATCTTCGCGCGTATTCACGTTCACAAATGCTGATTTTAAATCGCTAAAATCAACAGAATGGCCGCCAGACTCATGCATAAAGACCATCACCCTACGCTCTCCCGCAGCCAGATAGCTCTGCAGAGCAGGCGCTAGCGATCGGTGCATCAATGCGATAGCAGGATGGTCACGCTCGCCGTCATGTACCCAAACCACAGGAGCCGTACCGCGAAGCTGTAACAAACGCTCGACAAGACAGGACGGAATAAACGGGGTATCGCAGGGACAGAAGATAAACCACTCTCCTTGAGACTGTTGCATGGCAGAAAGCATACCGGCCAGCGGTCCCGGGAAATCCGCAAGGATATCCTGGTAAACGGCGTACCCGCTGCGCCGGTAAGTGTCGATATGCCGGTTAGCATTGATGACTATTGTCGACACCTGGTCTGCGAGCGTATCAGCGACATGCTGCCACAAGGGTTTGCCATTAAGAAGCTGAAGCCCCTTATCTTTTCCGCCCATTCGCGTTGCTCTGCCGCCTGCCAGAACGACCCCGATGATTTCCTGGCTAAGATTCACCGATATCGCCTCTTTTATTGTGGGATTGACCCTGCTAACGTGTCTGTCTCAAGAGTAAGGAGCATCACTATGAAATGTAAACGTCTGAATGAAGTTATTGAACTCCTCCAGCCAGCCTGGCAAAAAGAGCCAGACCTTAACCTGCTGCAATTTTTGCAGAAACTGGCGAAAGAGTCAGGTTTTGACGGCGAACTGGCGGATTTGACGGATGACATTCTGATCTATCACCTGAAAATGCGTGATTCCGCGAAAGATGCGGTGATCCCGGGTTTGCAGAAAGATTATGAAGAAGACTTCAAAACGGCGCTGTTACGCGCTCGCGGCGTAATTAAAGAGTAAAAGCTTGTAAGCGGCGCCACCAAAATCATCGTGAAATGATATCCTTCGTCATTCGTAATGTTTTCCGGATGATGGGATGAATAACAGCGCTTTTACTTTCCAGACACTACACCCGGATACCATCATGGACGCTCTGTTTGAGCATGGGATCCGGGTGGATTCCGGTCTTACCCCGCTTAACAGCTATGAAAACCGTGTCTATCAATTTCAGGACGAAGATCGTCGACGTTTTGTCGTCAAATTTTATCGCCCTGAACGTTGGACAGCCGATCAAATCCTCGAAGAACATCAATTTGCGTTGCAGCTGGTAAATGATGAAGTTCCGGTCGCAGCACCTGTGGCCTTTAACGGTCAGACTTTATTGAATCATCAGGGATTTTATTTCGCTGTTTTTCCAAGCGTCGGTGGTCGCCAGTTCGAAGCTGATAATATCGATCAGATGGAAGCGGTTGGGCGTTATTTAGGGCGTATGCACCAGACGGGGCGCAAACAGCTTTTTATCCATCGCCCGACCATCGGTTTGAACGAATATCTCATTGAGCCACGCAAGCTGTTTGAGGACGCTACACTGATACCTTCCGGGTTGAAAGCGGCATTCCTGAAAGCGACAGATGAGCTGATTGCCGCCGTTACAGCACACTGGCGGGAAGATTTCACCGTTCTGCGGCTACATGGAGACTGCCACGCCGGGAATATTCTCTGGCGCGATGGTCCAATGTTTGTTGATCTGGATGATGCACGTAATGGTCCAGCCGTTCAGGATTTGTGGATGTTGCTCAATGGCGATAAAGCCGAGCAGCGGATGCAACTGGAAACTATTATTGAAGCTTATGAAGAATTTAGCGAGTTCGACACCGCTGAAATCGGACTGATTGAACCTTTACGCGCCATGCGTTTGGTTTATTATCTTGCCTGGCTAATGCGGCGTTGGGCTGATCCCGCGTTCCCGAAAAATTTCCCGTGGTTAACCGGGGAAGATTACTGGCTGCGACAGACGGCGACTTTTATAGAACAGGCAAAAGTTCTACAAGAACCCCCTTTGCAATTAACACCTATGTATTAATCGGAGAGAGTAGATCATGAAAAAGATTTGGCTGGCGCTGGCTGGTTTAGTTTTAGCGTTTAGCGCATCGGCGGCGCAGTATGAAGATGGTAAACAGTACACTACCCTGGAAAAACCGGTAGCTGGCGCGCCGCAAGTGCTGGAGTTTTTCTCTTTCTTCTGCCCGCACTGCTATCAGTTTGAAGAAGTTCTGCATATTTCTGATAATGTGAAGAAAAAACTGCCGGAAGGCGTGAAGATGACTAAATACCACGTCAACTTCATGGGTGGTGACCTGGGCAAAGATCTGACTCAGGCATGGGCTGTGGCGATGGCGCTGGGCGTGGAAGACAAAGTGACTGTTCCGCTGTTTGAAGGCGTACAGAAAACCCAGACCATTCGTTCTGCTTCTGATATCCGCGATGTATTTATCAACGCAGGTATTAAAGGTGAAGAGTACGACGCGGCGTGGAACAGCTTCGTGGTGAAATCTCTGGTCGCTCAGCAGGAAAAAGCTGCAGCTGACGTGCAATTGCGTGGCGTTCCGGCGATGTTTGTTAACGGTAAATATCAGCTGAATCCGCAGGGTATGGATACCAGCAATATGGATGTTTTTGTTCAGCAGTATGCTGATACAGTGAAATATCTGTCGAGAAGAAGTAATTTCGTTGATGTAAAAACGCCGGTCACTGACCGGCGTTTTTGTATGAAGATTTTATCTTATCTATCTGTTCGTCTTTCTCTTTCCAGAGCGTATTAAGCCACTGCTGGAAACGACGTTTGAAGTTCTTATCGTTTACGTAATCACCGTGCAGTTCAGCGTCAATCGGAACCAGATCGACGTGCACGACAATGCGCGTCAGTTTGCCGCTGAGCATATCGAAGAATGGCGTCCTGTCGTTTTCCGGATAGCAGAGCGTGACGTTAAGGAGTTTATCGAACTGTGCTCCCAGCACGTTAAGCGCCATCGCAATCCCCGCCGCCTTTGGCGGCAGCAGATGCTGGTAAGGAGAACGAGTTTGCTGGCGCTTCTCTTCCGTAAACCGGGAGCCTTCCACAAAGTTCACGATGGTCGTTGGATGCGCACGAAACTTTTCGCAGGACCGGCGCGTGGTCTCCACATCCTTACCGCGACGTTCCGGATGACGAATCAAATAGCTGCGCGAATAGCGTTTCATAAACGGCATATCGAGCGCCCAGCAGGCCAGCCCGATAAAAGGCACCCAGGCGAGCTGCTGTTTCAGAAAGTACTTGTTCATCGGGATGTGTTTGCGAAAAAGCACGCATAACACCACGATGTCCGCCCAGCTGTGGTGATTGCAGATCAGCAGGTACCAGTTCTTCTTGTTAAGACTCTCCAGCCCTTTTATATCCCACTTCAGATGCGGGTTCAGGCGCAGCAGGATCGCCAGTCCTTCGCACCAGCAGTACATCATGAAATTACAAAATGCGGATACGGCTCGCCACACCACGGGGACAGGCAGCAGCAGTTTAATGATCCCGGCGAGAATGATCGGCACGGAACAGGCGATCGTCACCAGAATAGTTAAAATGATGCTTAACAGTAATGTTATTGCAGCGAGCAATCTCGACATGATGAGCTTTTTCAGGTAGTTAGCTGTGAGTGAGCGACCGGCTAGTCGACGCTGGGCGCTGATTTTACCAGAAAACAGACAATTTAACGGCGCTTTCACGTGATGATTTGGCCGCTTTTACCCTGCCGCAGAAGATTTCTCTGTCATTACGCGCTTATCAGGCCTTATATCCACATAGACTAAATTGCCATCAGTTGGCCATGTAGATAAGATCTAATGCCATAACAGCATGATAAATAAGATCTAAAAATCATCTCATATGTATTTTTTGCGTCTGTTATTCATATGAAGTGAAAATATGCACAAACTTATCCACAGTTTTATTTTTGCGAGCGATCCTCACGATCGCAAAATCTTTTCCTGTATCAGGCGCTAATAACTCATGTTTTCATCCTGTCTGTGGCATCCTTTACCCATAATCTGATAAACAGGCACGGACATTATGGTTCAGATCCCCCAAAATCCACTTATCCTTGTAGATGGTTCATCTTATCTTTATCGCGCATATCACGCGTTTCCCCCGCTGACTAACAGCGCAGGCGAGCCGACCGGTGCGATGTATGGTGTCCTCAACATGCTGCGCAGTCTGATCATGCAATATAAACCGACGCATGCAGCGGTGGTCTTTGACGCCAAGGGAAAAACCTTTCGTGATGAACTGTTTGAACATTACAAATCACATCGCCCGCCAATGCCGGACGATCTGCGTGCACAAATCGAACCCTTGCACGCGATGGTTAAAGCGATGGGACTGCCGCTGCTGGCGGTTTCTGGCGTAGAAGCGGACGACGTTATCGGTACTCTGGCGCGCGAAGCCGAAAAAGCCGGGCGTCCGGTGCTGATCAGCACTGGCGATAAAGATATGGCGCAGCTGGTGACGCCAAATATTACGCTTATCAATACCATGACGAATACCATCCTCGGACCGGAAGAGGTGGTGAATAAGTACGGCGTGCCGCCAGAACTGATCATCGATTTCCTGGCGCTGATGGGTGACTCCTCTGATAACATTCCTGGCGTACCGGGCGTCGGTGAAAAAACCGCGCAGGCATTGCTGCAAGGTCTTGGCGGACTGGATACGCTGTATGCCGAGCCAGAAAAAATTGCTGGGTTGAGCTTCCGTGGCGCGAAAACAATGGCAGCGAAGCTCGAGCAAAACAAAGAAGTTGCTTATCTCTCATACCAGCTGGCGACGATTAAAACCGACGTTGAACTGGAGCTGACCTGTGAACAACTGGAAGTGCAGCAACCGGCAGCGGAAGAGTTGTTGGGGCTGTTCAAAAAGTATGAGTTCAAACGCTGGACTGCTGATGTCGAAGCGGGCAAATGGTTACAGGCCAAAGGGGCAAAACCAGCCGCGAAGCCACAGGAAACCAGTGTTGCAGACGAAGCACCAGAAGTGACGGCAACGGTGATTTCTTATGACAACTACGTCACCATCCTTGATGAAGAAACACTGAAAGCGTGGATTGCGAAGCTGGAAAAAGCGCCGGTATTTGCATTTGATACCGAAACCGACAGCCTTGATAACATCTCTGCTAACCTGGTCGGGCTTTCTTTTGCTATCGAGCCAGGCGTAGCGGCATATATTCCGGTTGCTCATGATTATCTTGATGCGCCCGATCAAATCTCTCGCGAGCGTGCACTCGAGTTGCTAAAACCGCTGCTGGAAGATGAAAAGGCGCTGAAGGTCGGGCAAAACCTGAAATACGATCGCGGTATTCTGGCGAACTACGGCATTGAACTGCGTGGGATTGCGTTTGATACCATGCTGGAGTCCTACATTCTCAATAGCGTTGCCGGGCGTCACGATATGGACAGCCTCGCGGAACGTTGGTTGAAGCACAAAACCATCACTTTTGAAGAGATTGCTGGTAAAGGCAAAAATCAACTGACCTTTAACCAGATTGCCCTCGAAGAAGCCGGACGTTACGCCGCCGAAGATGCAGATGTCACCTTGCAGTTGCATCTGAAAATGTGGCCGGATCTGCAAAAACACAAAGGGCCGTTGAACGTCTTCGAGAATATCGAAATGCCGCTGGTGCCGGTGCTTTCACGCATTGAACGTAACGGTGTGAAGATCGATCCGAAAGTGCTGCACAATCATTCTGAAGAGCTCACCCTTCGTCTGGCTGAGCTGGAAAAGAAAGCGCATGAAATTGCAGGTGAGGAATTTAACCTTTCTTCCACCAAGCAGTTACAAACCATTCTCTTTGAAAAACAGGGCATTAAACCGCTGAAGAAAACGCCGGGTGGCGCGCCGTCAACGTCGGAAGAGGTACTGGAAGAACTGGCGCTGGACTATCCGTTGCCAAAAGTGATTCTGGAGTATCGTGGTCTGGCGAAGCTGAAATCGACCTACACCGACAAGCTGCCGCTGATGATCAACCCGAAAACCGGGCGTGTGCATACCTCTTATCACCAGGCAGTAACTGCAACGGGACGTTTATCGTCAACCGATCCTAACCTGCAAAACATTCCGGTGCGTAACGAAGAAGGTCGTCGTATCCGCCAGGCGTTTATTGCGCCAGAGGATTATGTGATTGTCTCAGCGGACTACTCGCAGATTGAACTGCGCATTATGGCGCATCTTTCGCGTGACAAAGGCTTGCTGACCGCATTCGCGGAAGGAAAAGATATCCACCGGGCAACGGCGGCAGAAGTGTTTGGTTTGCCACTGGAAACCGTCACCAGCGAGCAACGCCGTAGCGCGAAAGCGATCAACTTTGGTCTGATTTATGGCATGAGTGCTTTCGGTCTGGCGCGGCAATTGAACATTCCACGTAAAGAAGCGCAGAAGTACATGGACCTTTACTTCGAACGCTACCCTGGCGTGCTGGAGTATATGGAACGCACCCGTGCTCAGGCGAAAGAGCAGGGCTACGTTGAAACGCTGGACGGACGCCGTCTGTATCTGCCGGATATCAAATCCAGCAATGGTGCTCGTCGTGCAGCGGCTGAACGTGCAGCCATTAATGCGCCAATGCAGGGAACCGCCGCCGACATTATCAAACGGGCGATGATTGCCGTTGATGCGTGGTTACAGGCTGAGCAACCGCGTGTACGTATGATCATGCAGGTACACGATGAACTGGTATTTGAAGTTCATAAAGATGATGTTGATGCCGTCGCGAAGCAGATTCATCAACTGATGGAAAACTGTACCCGTCTGGATGTGCCGTTGCTGGTGGAAGTGGGGAGTGGCGAAAACTGGGATCAGGCGCACTAAGATTCGCCTGAACATGCCCTTTTTTCGTAAGTAAGCAACATAAGCTGTCACGTTTTGTGATGGCTATTAGAAATTCCTATGCAACAACTGAAAAAAAATTACAAAAAGTGCTTTCTGAACTGAACAAAAAAGAGTAAAGTTAGTCGCGTAGGGTACAGAGGTAAGATGTTCTATCTTTCAGACCTTTTACTTCACGTAATCGGATTTGGCTGAATATTTTAGCCGCCCCAGTCAGTAATGACTGGGGCGTTTTTTATTGGGCGAAAGAAAGATCCGTAATGCCTGATGCGCTATGTTTATCAGGCCAACGGTAGAATTGTAATCTATTGAATTTACGGGCCGGATATGTTTATCAGGCCAACGGTAGAATTGTAATCTATTGAATTTACGGGCCGGATACGCCACATCCGGCACAAGCATTAAGGCAAGAAAATTATTCGCCGTCCTGCGTTTCTTCTACAGGCTGCATCTCGCTAAACCAGGTATCCAGTTTCTGCCGCAGCTTGTCCACGCCTTGTTTCTTCAACGAAGAAAACGTTTCAACCTGCACATCACCGTTAAACGCCAGTACAGCTTCACGCACCATATTCAATTGCGCTTTACGTGCGCCGCTTGCCAGTTTGTCCGCTTTGGTCAGCAGCACCAGAACGGCGATATTGCTGTCTACCGCCCACTCAATCATCTGCTGATCCAAATCTTTCAGCGGATGGCGAATATCCATTAGCACCACCAGACCTTGCAGGCTCTGACGTTTTTCGAGGTATTCGCCGAGCGCACGCTGCCATTTGCGCTTCATCTCTTCCGGGACTTCCGCATAACCGTACCCAGGCAAGTCAACCAGACGCTTGCCGTCAGCCACTTCAAACAGGTTGATAAGCTGGGTGCGCCCTGGGGTTTTTGAGGTACGAGCCAGGCTTTTCTGGTTAGTCAGCGTGTTCAGCGCGCTGGATTTACCTGCGTTGGAACGGCCTGCAAAAGCCACTTCAATTCCGGTATCGGAAGGTAGGTGGCGAATATCAGGCGCACTCATCACAAAATGCGTCTGTTGATAATTCAAATTAGTCAAAGCGGTCGTCTCCGTCAGTCAAAGCTTTGTGGCGATTATACCTGAACCATAATAAAAGGCGGATTTTTCGGCGTGAGCGTTGTAAGTAAAAGCCATACGCTTTGTGAGACATTGCCGATAGTCTTTATGCGAAATAGCAGAGAAAATTCTACGATGCATGTCAAATAAGCTATATAAATCAGTGAATTGCTTTTATATAAAACTCTGAAAATGTGCAAATACTGATGGCGGTTGATTGTTTGTTTAAAGCAAAGGCGTAAAGTAGCACCCATAGAGCGAGGACGCTAACAGGAACAATGACTCAGGATGAGGGTCAGGAGCGCCAGGAGGCGAAGACAGAGGATTGTCAGGAAGACAAACGTCCGGAGACGTAATTAAACGGAAATGGAATCAACACGGATTGTTCTGGCTAATGGAAAAACAGGGTGTGTTGGCGGCCTGCAAGGATTGTAAGACCCGTTAAGGGTTATGAGTCAGGAAAAAAGGCGACAGATTACTCTGTCGCCTTTTTTCTTTGCTTGCTTTCTGTTAGATTCCGCCGCAAATCTATACTGAATAAAACGGCTAAAAGACGAACCATTATGAAACCATCTTCACCATCACGCAGCAAAGGTCATGCAAAAGCGCGTCGCAAAACGCGCGAAGAGCTGAATCAGGAAGCTCGTGACCGCAAGCGTCAGAAAAAACGTCGTGGTCATGCGCCGGGCAGCCGCGCAGCGGGCGGTAACACCACGTCAGGCAGCAAAGGCCAGAACGCACCAAAAGATCCACGTATTGGCAGTAAAACCCCTATTCCATTGGGCGTGACTGAAAAAGTCACCAAACAGCACAAACCGAAGAGTGAGAAACCTATGCTTTCACCGCAGGCGGAGTTGGAATTACTGGAAACGGATGAGCGTCTGGATGCGCTGCTGGAACGTCTGGAAGCAGGCGAAACCCTGAGTGCCGAAGAGCAATCCTGGGTGGATGCTAAACTGGATCGTATTGATGAGTTGATGCAGAAACTCGGCCTCTCTTATGACGATGACGAAGAAGAGGAAGAAGACGAGAAGCAAGAAGACATGATGCGTCTGCTGCGGGGCAACTAACGGATTGCCGCCATGGGCCTTCCCGTTCTGCTGATAACCCTTCCGGTTATATGTTATCTGGTGTGGTTATTCGTTAAACTACAGCGGTTGTCGCGGCGACAAAAGTGGCTGCGCAACCGGCTGATGACCCGAAACGGGCATCCGCCGGTACGCCGTAGCCGCCAGAGACGCCATCGGAAGGAGTGAGCATGTCTGTACAGCAAATCGACTGGGATCTGGCCCTGATCCAGAAATATAACTATTCCGGGCCACGATACACCTCGTACCCGACCGCGCTGGAGTTTTCAGAAGACTTCGGCGAACAGGCGTTTTTACAAGCCGTGGCGCGCTATCCTGAGCGTCCATTATCTCTCTACGTACATATCCCGTTCTGCCATAAGCTTTGTTACTTCTGCGGTTGCAATAAGATTGTTACTCGCCAGCAGCACAAGGCCGATCAGTATCTGGACGCGCTGGAGCAAGAAATCGTCCATCGTGCACCGCTGTTCGCCGGGCGTCACGTCAGCCAATTGCACTGGGGCGGCGGAACGCCGACGTATCTGAATAAAGCGCAAATCAGCCGCCTGATGAAGCTGCTGCGCGAAAACTTCCAGTTCAATGCCGATGCGGAGATTTCGATCGAAGTCGATCCGCGGGAAATCGAACTGGATGTACTCGATCATTTACGCGCCGAAGGCTTTAATCGCCTGAGCATGGGCGTGCAGGACTTCAACAAAGAAGTGCAACGTCTGGTTAACCGCGAGCAGGATGAAGAGTTCATCTTTGCACTGCTTAACCATGCGCGTGAGATTGGTTTTACCTCCACCAACATCGACCTGATTTACGGCCTGCCGAAACAGACGCCGGAGAGTTTCGCCTTTACCCTGAAACGTGTGGCGGAGCTGAACCCCGATCGTCTGAGTGTCTTTAACTACGCGCATCTGCCGACCATTTTTGCTGCTCAGCGCAAAATCAAAGATGCTGACCTGCCGAGTCCGCAGCAAAAACTCGATATCCTGCAGGAAACCATCGCCTTCCTGACGCAATCGGGCTATCAGTTTATCGGTATGGATCACTTTGCCCGTCCGGATGACGAGCTGGCGGTGGCCCAGCGTGAAGGCGTGCTGCATCGTAACTTCCAGGGCTACACCACTCAGGGCGATACCGATCTGCTGGGGATGGGCGTTTCCGCCATCAGCATGATTGGCGACTGCTACGCGCAGAACCAGAAAGAGTTGAAGCAGTACTATCAGCAAGTGGATGAACAAGGCAATGCGCTGTGGCGTGGTATTGCGCTAACGCGTGATGACTGTATTCGCCGCGATGTGATTAAGTCGCTCATCTGCAACTTCCGTCTGGATTACGCCCCTATTGAGAAACAGTGGGATTTGCACTTCGCTGATTACTTTGCGGAAGATCTCAAGCTGCTCGCCCCGTTAGCAAAAGATGGGCTGGTGGATGTGGATGAGAAGGGAATACAGGTGACGGCGAAAGGTCGCTTGCTGATCCGCAACATTTGCATGTGCTTTGATACCTATCTGCGCCAGAAAGCGCGGATGCAGCAGTTCTCTCGGGTGATTTAAATAGTGAATGGCGCTTCGTTTACAAAGTAGAAAACGAAAGCGCCATCAATGTGCTGAGAACAAGATTGCCTGATGCGCTGGGCAACAAAACCTGTTGAAATTATTGCTTTTGTAGGCCGGATAAGGCGTTTACGCCGCATCAGGCATCTGAGCATGATGCCTGATGCGGCGCTGGTCGCGTCTTATCAGGCCTACGACTTTCTCCGCATCCGGCATAAACAACGAGCTTCAGCTAAACAGCCCAATCATCGCGGCACACAGCACGGCAGCAACGGCAGTTTGCGGTGTGTGGCTGTCAACTGCGCCACTCGATACCAGATTAATTATTGATTCCAGCATAATGACTCTCCCCGTTTTCCGGGCAAGATCATACTGAACTTATCGGAACAGTAAAGCGCAAAATACCAGCAATTTGCGCTCAATAATCAATCTTTACACACAAGCCGTGAATCACTCCATCCCCAGCTCTTTTAACTTACGCGTCAGAGTGTTGCGGCCCCAGCCGAGTAGCCGCGCCGCTTCCTGTTTATGCCCCTGCGTATGTCGCAACGCGGTCGTCAGTAACGTCCGCTCCAGCTCTGGCTGCGCTTCGGAAAGCAGATTTTGATGACCGGAACGTAGCGCTCTGTCTGCCCACTGCGCAAGAAGCGTCGCCCAACTGTCCGGTTGCATTTGCGAAGTACTCTCCGCAACCGTTGATTCAAACAGTTCGCCAGGCAAATCCTGAATCAACACTTCCTGTCCGGCAGCCATTACCGTTAGCCAGCGGCAGGTGTTTTCCAGCTGGCGCACGTTGCCTGGCCACGCCAGACGCGTCAACGCGGCTTCGGTTTCCGGATGCAGCAACTTCGCTTCTACGCCCAGTTCTCGCGCGGCAACCTGTAAAAAATGGCGCGCCAGGCGGGGAATATCTTCCCGACGCTCACGCAGCGGCGGCAGATGAACGCGGATAACGTTCAGGCGGTGGAACAGATCCTCACGGAACTTACCTTCCTGCACCCGCTGTTCGAGATTCTGGTGAGTGGCAGCGATAATCCGCACATCCACTTTCACCGGCGCATAGCCGCCAACGCGGTAAAACTGGCCGTCTGCCAGCACGCGCAGCAAACGCGTCTGCACATCCAGCGGCATATCGCCAATTTCATCGAGAAATAATGTACCGCCATCAGCCTGTTCAAAACGCCCCTGACGAATGGTATTCGCGCCGGTAAACGCGCCTTTCTCGTGACCAAACAGTTCTGATTCGATCAAATCCTTCGGGATAGCCGCCATATTCAGAGCGATAAATGGCGCTTTGGCTCGCGGACTGTGGCGATGCAGGGCATGAGCGACCAGTTCTTTACCGGTGCCGGATTCGCCGTTAATCAGCACGCTAATAGAAGAACGCGAAAGCCGACCGATAATACGGAACACGTCCTGCATGGCTGGCGCTTCGCCGATGATATCGGTCGTTGGGCCGTTAAGCTGAACATTACGCGGCTGCTGCTGTTCCTGGTAATGACTGATGGCGCGCTCAACCAGCGCCACGGCTTCGTCGATATCAAACGGTTTGGGCAGATAATCAAACGCCCCTTGTTGATAGGCGCTGACGGCAGCATCCAGATCGGAATGTGCGGTCATAATGATGACCGGAAGCATCGGATGGCGCTGTTTAATCTGCTTGAGCAGCGCCAGCCCGTCCATTCCCGGCATACGGATATCTGAAAGCAGCACATCCGGCGTTTTGCTCGCCAGCGCCTCCAGTACCTCCGCGCCGTTCTCAAATGTCGTACAGGTTAAACCCGCTCCAGCGAGCGCACGTTCAAGCACCCAACGGATGGAACTATCGTCATCGACTACCCAGACTATCCCTCGTTGCATAAACGTCACCTTTATTTCCTGATAGGCAGGTAAACCGAGAACTCGGTATGCCCTGGCCAACTGGTAAATTCAATTTTGCCTGAATGCTGATCAATCAAATTACGAGCGATGGATAAGCCAAGCCCGGTGCCACCTTCGCGGCCGCTGACCATCGGGTAAAACAGCGTATCCTGCAAATGAGGCGGAATGCCTGGCCCGTTATCTTCCACATCAATCCGCGCCGCCAGCCGGTAGCGTTCGCCGTGTAAGGTCAGTTGAAACGCGGTGCGGGTACGCAGAATGATTTCACCGCCTTCCGGCCCCAGCGCCTGTAGCGCATTGCGCACAATATTCAGCAAGACCTGTTCAATTTGATCCGGGTCGTGCGCCAGTTCTGGCAGGCTGGGGTCGTAATCACGAATCAACCGCACGTTGTCCGGCAGTTCCATCGACACCAGCGTTACCACGCGTTCAGCCACTTTGTGAATACTTTCGGTAACGCGCGTACCGGGCAGCTGCGGCCCCAACAGACGGTCGACCAGATTTCGCAGCCGGTCCGCCTGTTCGATAATCACTTTGGTATATTCGAGTAGTGATGGGTCAGGTAACGCTTTGCTGAGCAGCTGCGCCGCGCCACGTAAACCGCCAAGCGGATTTTTAATCTCATGTGCCAGGCCGCGCACTAAATCACGGGCAGCAACCTGCTGGGCGTGCTGTAGCTGTTCCTGACTTAAGCGGCGCTGGTTATCCATCGGAGCCATCTCCAGCAGGATCATGCCGTCCGGCATACGCTGGGCCGTCACAGAAAGGATATGCGAGCGCCCGTCGATGACCAGCGTCACTTCGTTATCGGTAAAACCTTGCCCCGCCTCCAGACTTTCTTGCATCAGCTCGATATTTAATGAGAAGTAGCTCAACAGTTCCGGTAACGGTGTACCAAACAATTTGCGGGAGCTTTGGGCGAGCAGTTGTTGCGCGGCGGGGTTGGCGTAATGGATCGCCAGGTTGTCATCGATTAACAAAATACTGTTAATCAGCGAGTTGAGGATCTGCCCAGCATCGGGCTGCGTGCCTGTTGCCATAAAGCAGTCTCCTGAACAGGTTGCACCATTTTAGTGCATTATAGCTTTTTACGGATAAAAAGCGCGAAGCATCAGAGAATTGACGGAGAAAAAAGCCCATGCAGAGATGGGCTACAGATAGCTGACAAACTTCACGTTGGAGAGCGACTCACCTGCTCCGGCCTACCACATCATCACCGTGTAGGCCGGATAAGACGCATTTGCGTCGCATCCGGCGTGATGTGCTTGCCACCGATCCCAGGCCTGCCAGAGACAGGCGAAAAGTTTCCACGGCAACTAAAACACTTAGACGCTGTAGTACAGCTCAAACTCTACCGGATGCGGAGTCATACGCACGCGGTCATCTTCTTCGCGACGCAGTGCGATGTACGCATCAATTGCTTCGTCAGTGAACACGCCACCGGCTTTCAGGAACTCGCGGTCCAGATCCAGTTCGTTCAGTGCTTCTTCCAGAGAGCCTGCAACCTGTGGGATCTCTTTCGCTTCTTCTGGCGGCAGGTCATACAGGTTTTTGTCCATGGCTTCGCCCGGATGGATCTTGTTCTTGATACCATCAAGACCGGCCATCAGCAGGGCAGCAAAGCACAGGTACGGGTTAGCTGCCGGATCCGGGAAACGTACTTCGATACGACGTGCTTTCGGAGAAGAAACCACCGGAATACGGATAGACGCAGAACGGTTACGCGCAGAGTAAGCCAGCATTACCGGTGCTTCATAGCCCGGGACCAGACGCTTATAAGAGTTGGTGGTCGGGTTTGCCAGGGCGTTAATCGCTTTAGCGTGTTTGATTACGCCGCCAATGTAGTACAGCGCCTGCTCAGACAGACCTGCGTATTTGTCGCCTGCGAACAGGTTAACGCCGTTTTTAGACAGAGACATGTGGCAGTGCATACCGGAGCCGTTATCACCGAACATCGGTTTTGGCATAAAGGTCGCGGTTTTACCGAAGCGGTGCGCTACGTTGTGCACAACATATTTGTAGATCTGAATTTCGTCAGCTTTTTTGGTCATGGTATTGAAGCGGGTAGCCACTTCGTTCTGACCAGCAGTCGCTACTTCGTGGTGATGGGCTTCAACCACCAGGCCCATCTGTTCCATCACCAGACACATTTCAGAACGAATATCCTGAGCAGAGTCTACCGGCGGAACCGGGAAGTAACCGCCTTTCACTGCCGGACGGTGACCTTTGTTACCACCTTCATATTGGGTGGAGGAGTTCCATGCGCCTTCGATATCGTCGATAGCAACGTGAGAACCGGAGATAGATGATCCGAAACGGATGTCATCGAACAGGAAGAATTCAGGTTCTGGCCCGAACAGTACGGTGTCGGCAATGCCAGTGGAACGCAGGTAATCTTCGGCGCGCTTCGCAATGGAGCGCGGGTCACGGTCATAGCCTTGCAGGGTGCCAGGTTCAAGGATGTCGCAACGGATAATCAGGGTGGAGTCGGCGAAGAACGGGTCAATCACTGCGGTGGATGCGTCTGGCATCAGCACCATGTCGGACTCGTTAATGCCTTTCCAGCCGCCAATCGAGGAGCCGTCAAACATTTTGCCTTCTTCGAAGAATTCAGCATTCACCTGATGAGCAGGGATAGTGACGTGCTGTTCTTTACCTTTAGTATCGGTGAAGCGCAAATCAACAAACTTCACTTCGTGCTCGTTCAGCATCGTCAGTACGTGTTCAGCGGACATACTTTAACTCTCCTGGATTGGTCATGGTCGTCGTGGTAACGAAATCTGCAATTATTTTGGCCGTGTCGCCGTAAAAAAGATAAAGCGAAATCTGTGCCAACTTTTAAATTGCCCCTAAAAGGCGTTATCATGCGCACCATCGTGCAAAAGGGCTGCACCACGATGTGAATGTTGCACCAATATAGTGCTTCAATGGAAACATTAAGCACCATGTTGGTGCAATGACCTTTGGATAACCCTTTTTATGCTCCGTGAAAGCGATCACAAAGGGACTCTGCAATACTTGTTTGCGGAGGATGTTTGTGATCCTGTTTTGTAGTGCGATTAATCCGTGTACAATAACGCGCTATTTCTAATGCCTGAGGCAAAGTTGTGATCGAAAAATTGCGTAATATCGCCATCATCGCGCACGTAGACCATGGTAAAACCACCCTGGTAGACAAGCTGCTCCAACAATCCGGTACGTTCGACTCTCGTGCCGAAACCCAAGAGCGCGTGATGGACTCCAACGATTTGGAGAAAGAGCGTGGGATTACCATCCTCGCGAAAAACACCGCTATCAAATGGAATGATTACCGTATCAACATCGTTGATACCCCGGGGCACGCCGACTTCGGTGGTGAAGTTGAACGTGTAATGTCCATGGTAGACTCAGTGCTGCTGGTGGTTGACGCATTTGACGGCCCGATGCCGCAAACGCGCTTCGTAACCAAAAAAGCGTTTGCTTACGGCCTGAAGCCGATTGTTGTTATCAACAAAGTTGACCGCCCTGGCGCGCGTCCTGATTGGGTTGTGGATCAGGTATTCGATCTGTTCGTTAACCTCGACGCGACCGACGAGCAGCTGGACTTCCCGATCGTTTACGCTTCTGCGCTGAACGGTATCGCGGGTCTGGACCACGAAGATATGGCGGAAGACATGACCCCGCTGTATCAGGCGATTGTTGATCACGTTCCTGCGCCGGACGTTGACCTTGACGGTCCGTTCCAGATGCAGATTTCTCAGCTCGATTACAACAGCTATGTTGGCGTTATCGGCATTGGCCGCATCAAGCGCGGTAAAGTGAAGCCGAACCAACAGGTCACTATCATCGATAGCGAAGGCAAAACCCGCAACGCGAAAGTCGGTAAAGTGCTGGGCCACCTCGGTCTGGAACGTATCGAAACCGATCTGGCGGAAGCTGGCGATATCGTGGCGATCACGGGCCTTGGCGAACTGAACATTTCTGACACCGTTTGCGACACGCAAAACGTTGAAGCGCTGCCGGCACTCTCCGTTGATGAGCCGACCGTTTCTATGTTCTTCTGCGTTAACACCTCGCCGTTCTGCGGTAAAGAAGGTAAGTTCGTAACGTCTCGTCAGATCCTGGATCGTCTGAACAAAGAACTGGTACACAACGTTGCGCTGCGCGTAGAAGAAACCGAAGACGCCGATGCGTTCCGCGTTTCTGGTCGTGGCGAACTGCACCTGTCTGTTCTGATCGAAAACATGCGTCGTGAAGGTTTCGAACTGGCGGTATCCCGTCCGAAAGTTATCTTCCGTGAAATCGACGGTCGTAAACAAGAGCCGTATGAAAACGTGACGCTGGACGTTGAAGAACAGCATCAGGGTTCTGTAATGCAGGCGCTGGGCGAACGTAAAGGCGACCTGAAAAACATGAATCCAGACGGTAAAGGCCGCGTACGTCTCGACTACGTGATCCCAAGCCGTGGTCTGATTGGCTTCCGTTCTGAGTTCATGACCATGACTTCCGGTACTGGTCTGCTGTACTCCACCTTCAGCCACTACGACGACGTACGTCCGGGTGAAGTGGGTCAGCGTCAGAACGGCGTACTGATCTCTAACGGTCAGGGTAAAGCGGTCGCGTTCGCGCTGTTCGGTCTGCAGGATCGCGGTAAGCTGTTCCTCGGTCACGGTGCAGAAGTTTACGAAGGTCAGATTATCGGTATTCATAGCCGCTCTAACGACCTGACTGTAAACTGCCTGACCGGTAAGAAACTGACCAACATGCGTGCTTCCGGTACTGACGAAGCCGTTGTTCTGGTTCCGCCTATCCGCATGACTCTGGAACAAGCTCTGGAGTTCATCGATGATGACGAACTGGTAGAAGTGACCCCGACCTCTATCCGTATTCGTAAACGTCACCTGACGGAAAACGATCGTAAACGTGCTATGCGCGGTGCGAAAGAAGACTAATACGGTCAAATCCGTAGTAAAAAAAGCCGCTGATTTCTCAGCGGCTTTTTTGTTGTTATTTGAAGCTGTATTTCACCCCCAGCATCCCCTGGGTATCGCTGTAGCCTTTGTCGCCTATCTGCTGAGCCACATTGCCCCATACGCTAAGCTGCGGCGTAATCTGCCCCTCTACGCCTGTCTTGAGTTCACCGATATTGCGCGTACCGCGCATCTCATTGCTGACGTCATCCATGCGGATACGCGTGATCTGGGTATTGTGGATCCAGTTCGCTTCGATAAACGGCTGGAAGGTACGGGATTTACCGTCGTCAATCGCGTTATGTCCGCTGATATAGGCCTTCACGCCGAGACGTGTCATCAGGTTCCCCTGAGTCTCGTCTTTCACCCGCGTGCCGTTGCGCTCGCGATGGTCGTCAGCCTGCACGTCCATCCAAACGGCCTGCGCCTTCGGCTGGAGCCAGTAGCTGTTGCGGCCGCTTTCGCCCACCTTAACGCTATAGCCAGCTTCTACAGAGGCGGTCACGCCGCTGGAGCGATAACTCTCTGTGGCCTGATCCTGCCCCATCACCTTATTGTCGAACCAGTTATACAGCATCCAGCTATCCACGTAGGTACCACTTTTATCCGCGTCGTTTGCGTACCAGGTCCCGTACAGACCGACGCTATAGCCATTCACTTCACCGCGTGAGTGATAGCCGGTCAGGCTGGACGCGCTCCGGCTCTGGCTGTTGCCGTAGCCCGCCATCAGACCAAGATGCCAACGGTCCAGGCCGTCGGTGCTCCACTGGGCAACATCGCCACCCAGCTGCAGCACGTATCGATTGGCGGTCGTTTTTAACTGGCCGCTGCCGTCTCTGAAACGCGTATGGCCGCCGACGTTACGCATCCACAAGCTCGTTACTTTCTGCTCGCCGGTGAGCATGTCGGTGTACTGCGTTTCACCCAGACGGTCATGCAGACGGGTCATAAACAGCGTATTTGCCGCATAGCTGTTTGCCAGATAGCTCCCAAATTCCGGACGATACTGATGCTCGCTTTTCGGTGGTGCAGGCGGTGGGACGGGCTCTTGCGGCGGAATCACCGGGTCGACGGGTGGGTCCACTGGGTCAACAGGTGGATCTACCGGGTCAACGGGTGGTTCTACCGGGTCGACAGGTGGGTCAACAGGGTCAACAGGCGGATCTACCGGGTCAACCGGTGGGTCGACGGGTTCAACCAGGCTGGTCAGAAACCAGTTTTTACCTTTTTGCATAACGTTATAGTCATAGCCTCCCGCCACGATACGGCTGGCCTTCTCAAACGTCCCCTCAGAGTTGCCGTCAACGCTGACAATTTCAATCCCTTCTACGGTTTGCGCGCCAGCACCGCCAATGTTATTCACTTCCACGCCGGTATGACCGGAAGTGTTGCCTTCAACGATCAGTTTGTCCGTTTCCGAGATATCGTCAAACAATACGGTATTGAAAACCAGCTTGCCGCCGTTGCCGATAAAATCATCACTGATGGTCAAGGTTTGCCATGCCGCATCCTCAGAATGCTGGAAATTAATCGTGCCGCCCGCATTCAGCGTCAGGCTGGTCAACGTGGAGCTGTCGCGCATATTCCACACGGCATCATTCATCGTAAGCGCGATAGTCCCGGTACCGTTGGCGTTGCTCTCAATATAAGACGCCCCGTTCCACAGTGAGTTGTCATCCATATTCAGCGTAATGGCACTGTTTTGAGCCGGAAGCGTGCTGGTGGCCGCGACGCCGCCTGCGGAGAGAATATCGCCTGTGAGGACGAATTTTCCGCCCGCGGACGCATCAATAACCCCGCCATTGCCGACGTTCATGGCATAACTGCCGTTATCGCGTTGGCCAGCGGTGGTAATAGTTGCGCCACCCCCGAGCGTTATCACGCCACGTGACCAGGCATACATCCCGTGCGGCGCTTGCGCAGAACTGTTGATTTTCTCGCGGCTGTTTACCGTAATGGTGACGTTATCTCCAGTATTCACCGCGCCTGTGTACGCATAGACGCCATGCGCGCTGGCACCGTTGGTGGTGATGGTCGCGCCTTCATCAAGGGTGATGGTTGACGAGCCGGTAGAATAAACCCCGGAAGCGCTGGACGCGTCGGTAGTTATCGTCGCGTTTTTCCCCAGCTCAATTTTTGACGCTGAACCTGCATACAGGCCGTAGGACGATGTGCCGTAGGTTTCGATGGCGGCCTCATCCCCCAGACGGACGTATGAGCCGCTCTGGTTGGTTCGAATCCCCTCGGCGGAAGTCCCACGCGTAACAATGTGCGCACGATCGCCGACGATAACGTAATTTTTGGCCTTCGACGCATCATTCAACGCATAGGCGCTGATACCCCGACCGGTACTGCCAGTTGTTTCGATATAGAGATCGTCACCCACATAAATATTGGCGGAGCCGAGAGAGCCCTGGCTGAAGGAGCTGTATCCGGCATTAATACCGTCACCGCTTAGGCCATTGACGTAAATATGGGTACGGTCGCCGGTAATGATAAATACCGGGTTGTCCGGCGTGTTCATACCATGGGTACGAATACCGTCGACGTCTTTACCATTGTTGGCGGCCACTTTTGACTGGGCGCGAATAGTGAGATCGTCACCAAATATCACCCCTGGGCTGCCGGACGTGGAGTTCTGAATAACGGTGACCGAATGCTCAAAGGCTTCCGCCCCCGGTCCCTCAAGGGTGATCCCATCTCCATAGATCGGGATATTTCCCGCGCTGTACTGGTAAACATAGTTAGGATCGCCGGTATTTTTGCTAAAGTTCGCGTTTGCCGTTGCAGGAATCAACGCCTGTATTTCTGCAGGCAAATCCGTTACTGCTCCGGAGGTGGGTAAATTAGCAAAATCTATTGCCGCTGCATGTACGGTAAATAGTACTGACGATAACGCCAGCGAAATAGCAGCGGCGACTGGTGAGTGTTTCATTAAATATGGCATAGCTAGCCCCTTTCTTTCAGGCGTAGAACATCCTCCACAGCATTAGATGTGGGTATGTAAAAAGGTTGAAATTACAAAATAGAAACAAGGATTTTATGGATGCTGGTACCTAACTTCCTCTCTAGTCGTATTTTATGAACATAAATTTTTTTAACATCGATGCTATCTGTTTTTATAATCTCCTGGAGGCACGCTCCTGATAAAAACCTGTTAAGTAGAGTGAATTCGACAGTGTTCAACATGCTGCCACGTCTGCTATTCACCCGTCTTCCGGAGAATAGATGGCTAATTTTTTCCTTTAATATATTGTCGTTATCATTCGAATAAATAACTCCCTTTATTTCACTGCGATGAGTGAAGAAGTAATTGGCCAATGCTTCCATTTTGCGGTCTGAGATAATCACAATGTTCATGTTAGTTCTCGCCAGTCGTTCAATCCATTGCGGATCGGCAAGTACGCGCAGGTTGCACATCGAAAAGTCTACAAAAATAAATCCGCGTAATAAGTGATTCTTGTTTTCTCGCAATATTTTATTTTCTACTGCAGTCTGCAGGAAATGGTTACCACCTGGCCAAACTGCGAATGAGGCGTTTCCGCAATATTGTGAACGTACTGCGTTATCTGGAAATAACTGACAGGACAATTCACAGCTTATACAGCGGACAACCTTATGCGACGATGTTATCATCCAGTCCACTCCTGTCTTATTTTCACTGTCAATATTTCACTGCCATGCAAATGTGTCAATCTTGAAACATATCCAGTGACCCTCTCTTGTTTATGAAAAATAATGGTAAAGAATATAAATTCCTGGTGATGTCTATTCCGTCAGGGCGAAGCGATAGCCAGAAGATATACTTTGGTCGACGTATTCCCAGAATATTCTTCACTCTATTAAGATTATTCGACAAAAAAACTCCCGGAACAAGATTCATGAAATAGCACTAATAGCTAAAATTTCGTTTCGTAAATCTGCCGTAACGACCTTCTTTTCTCCGGTTGCGGCTCAATATAATTATTTGGGCTGGCAAAGTGTAATGAAATCTCATTATGTCGTTTTAGATGAGAAAAACCTAAGAAAAAGGCTGTTTAACTCATTGAAAAACAATGCGTTAATTTTAATCTTAGTTGGGGTGTTATCGCGTCCTGATTCTTCTGACCTATACTGTTGTTAAATATACGTATGTCTTTTTAGTGTATATGATTAAGTATTGTTATTGCTGAGGAAAGGAAAATTGTATCTCATTAACAAATTGGTCGAGTATGATCCAGAAAACAAAACCCTGGTAAATCATATTTCCGGGCGCTCGATACAATTGCAGCTTCCTGCCAACCTCTGTTTTGTTTATCTCGTCACTCATCCGGGAGAAATTATTTCGCAAAACCAGTTAATGGTGGTGGGATGGGGGGAACGCAATGACGTCACCACGCCGAATACCTTTTACCAGGCCATTTTGACATTACGCAATGCTCTGGCTGAGGTGGGGTTACCGCGCGATACGGTAAAAACGATTTCGCGCCGCGGGCTGATGCTTTCCGAAGCCACTCAGGTTGAAGTATTTACCCCAACTGCTGAGACGGTCATCGTCAATAAAGACATGGCAATAGCCGATGGCACCGCGAGGCAGAGGCCGGCCTGGTTGATAATTATCACCGCGACGCTTTTGCTGATCGCGTTTATCAATGGAGTGATATTATATAAGCATCACCAGAACATGCCGTTTAGTAACTTTATTCCACTTTCAACGGGCAGCACGACCAACGCCTGCCAGCTTTTTTATGCACCTAATGAACCTGTTCAGGATCATTACTTGACCCTGTTAAAAAACTATCCCGGTCTGTGTGCCGAAAAACGATACGTTTTTCTCATCGGCTATAGTAAAACGGAGCGAATGGCGGCGTTTGTCTGTAATAACGATGCGCGACGGGACGCGGCAGCATTATGTACCACGCATTATTTTTGGGCACATGAGCAATGAAGACACTCCGGAACCGTATTATTTTGCTGGTGGCGTTTCTGATGGCCGCTATCACCAGCGGTTGGTTAGCGTATTCGCATTTTTCGAGTACCCCGATACGCTGTACGGGAGATGTAGAATGGACGATTGGTAAAAACCGATTTGTGGGTACGGTGTCCTGGCGGATGCAGCATCGGGAGGGGTCTACCGTCATTAACGGTAAATTATTTGGTCAGACGGTTTCTGAAGTTAACCGGACCATCTATTTTCACTACAGCTATCATCAGAACGCGCGCGTATTAAATAACGATCGGATTGTTAAAACCTTCGCCGATGATGCGGATGAGGCTGATATAAACGCAACGCTGCCGGGTTTTTATCGTACGCCGGGAAGAGAGCTGAGCCTGATGATCGATGAGTATCGCGGGGCCTGGCTTTTCGCCGCGTCAAACGTCCCTTCACTTTACTGTCGTAAAAACGCGCCGTAAAAATCGATCGCACACCTTAGACCGCACGCATAGTCAAATCTCTTTATTCCCGCTACAGTTACCTCTCCACGGCGAGCAGGAGATAAACATGCTTTATATCTTTGATTTAGGAAACGTCATCGTCGATATCGATTTTAATCGCGTGTTGGGTGCATGGAGCGATTTTAGCCGCGTGCCGCTGGCAACGTTAAAGCAGAATTTCGCGATGGGCGAAACCTTCCATCAGCATGAGCGCGGCGAGATCAGTGATGAAGAATTTGCGGAACGCTTCTGTCATGAGATGGCTCTACCGCTAAGCTACGAGCAGTTCTCTCACGGCTGGCAGGCGGTGTTTGTTGCGCTGCGCCCGGAAGTGATCGCCATCATGCATAAACTGCGTGAGCAGGGGCATCGCGTGGTGGTGCTTTCCAATACCAACCGCCTGCATACCACCTTCTGGCCGGAAGAATACCCGGAAATTCGTGATGCTGCTGACCATATCTATCTGTCGCAAGATCTGGGGATGCGCAAACCTGAAGCACGAATTTACCAGCATGTTTTGCAGGCGGAAGGTTTTTCACCCAGCGATACGGTCTTTTTCGACGATAACGCCGATAATATAGAAGGAGCTAATCAGCTGGGCATTACCAGTATTCTGGTGAAAGATAAAACCACCATCCCGGACTATTTCGCGAAGGTGTTATGCTAAAAACCATTCAGGACAAAGCCAGGCACCGTACCCGTCCACTATGGGCCTGGCTAAAACTACTCTGGCAACGCATTGATGAGGACAACATGACAACCCTGGCAGGTAACCTTGCCTATGTGTCGTTGCTCTCATTAGTGCCGCTGGTTGCCGTTGTTTTTGCGCTTTTCGCCGCTTTTCCCATGTTTTCCGACGTCAGCATTCAGTTACGTCACTTTATTTTTGCCAACTTTCTGCCTGCTACTGGCGATGTTATTCAGCGGTATATCGAACAATTTGTTGCCAATTCCAACAAGATGACCGCCGTTGGGGCGTGCGGGCTGATCGTCACCGCGTTATTGCTGATGTACTCCATCGATAGCGCGTTGAATACCATCTGGCGCAGTAAACGAGCGCGACCAAAAATTTACTCGTTCGCCGTGTACTGGATGATTTTAACGCTGGGGCCGCTGCTGGCAGGGGCCAGTCTGGCGATCAGTTCCTATTTGCTCTCCCTGCGCTGGGCGAGCGATCTCAATACTGTCATCGATAACGTGCTGCGTATTTTTCCGCTGCTGTTGTCGTGGATCTCCTTCTGGTTGCTGTACAGCATTGTTCCTACCATCCGCGTACCTAACCGCGACGCGATTGTCGGCGCGTTTGTCGCCGCGCTCCTGTTCGAAGCAGGAAAGAAAGGTTTCGCGCTTTATATCACCATGTTTCCGTCATATCAGCTCATTTACGGCGTGTTGGCGGTGATCCCCATTCTCTTTGTTTGGGTCTACTGGACATGGTGTATCGTCTTGCTTGGCGCGGAAATTACTGTCACTCTCGGGGAATACCGCAAACTAAAACAAGCAGCTGAACAAGAAGAAGACGACGAACCATGATTGCATTAATTCAACGCGTAACCCGTGCCAGCGTCACCGTGGAGGGAGAAGTGACGGGCGAAATTGGCGCGGGACTTTTGGTGTTATTGGGTGTCGAAAAGGATGACGACGAACAGAAAGCAAACCGTCTGTGCGAGCGTGTGCTCGGCTACCGCATCTTTAGCGATGCCGAAGGCAAGATGAATCTCAACGTGCAACAGGCGGGCGGCAGTGTGCTGGTGGTTTCCCAGTTTACCCTCGCCGCAGATACCGAACGGGGGATGCGCCCAAGTTTCTCCAAAGGTGCATCACCGGATCGCGCAGAGGCGTTATATGACTATTTCGTCGAACGCTGCCGTCAGCAAGAGATGAACACGCAAACAGGACGCTTCGCTGCGGATATGCAGGTATCGCTGGTCAATGATGGCCCCGTGACATTCTGGTTGCAGGTATGAGCCAGCTTCCAGGGTTGTCACGGGAAACAAGAGAGAGTATCGCTATGTATCACCTTCGGGTTCCACAAACAGAAGAAGAATTAGAGCGTTACTATCAGTTTCGCTGGGAAATGTTGCGTAAGCCCCTGCATCAACCAAAAGGTTCGGAACGCGACGCGTGGGATGCGATGGCGCATCACCAGATGGTCGTCGACGAGCAGGGTAATCTGGTGGCGGTAGGCCGACTGTATATTAATGCCGACAATGAAGCGTCCATTCGCTTTATGGCCGTTCATCCCGACGTGCAGGACAAAGGGTTAGGCACGCTGATGGCGATGACCCTGGAGTCGGTGGCGCGTCAGGAAGGCGTTAAGCGCGTGACCTGTAGCGCCCGTGAAGACGCGGTGGAGTTTTTCGCCAAGCTGGGGTTTGTTAATCAGGGAGAAATCACCACGCCAACCACCACGCCGATTCGCCATTTTTTGATGATTAAGCCCGTCGCCACTCTGGATGACATTCTGCATCGCGGCGACTGGTGCGCGCAGCTGCAACAGGCGTGGTACGAACATATCCCGCTTAGTGAAAAAATGGGCGTGCGCATTCAGCAATATACCGGGCAAAAATTTATCACTACCATGCCAGAAACCGGCAATCAGAATCCGCACCATACGCTGTTTGCCGGGAGTTTATTCTCACTGGCGACGCTCACCGGTTGGGGACTTATCTGGCTGATGCTGCGTGAACGCCACCTCGGCGGAACGATTATTCTTGCGGATGCGCATATCCGCTACAGCAAGCCGATTAGCGGTAAACCTCATGCGGTAGCCGACCTCGGTGCCTTAAGCGGCGATCTCGACCGTCTGGCGCGCGGACGAAAAGCACGGGTGCAGATGCAGGTCGAAATCTTTGGCGACGAGACGCCGGGTGCAGTGTTTGAAGGCACGTATATCGTTCTGCCCGCGAAGCCATTTGGCCCGTATGAAGAGGGCGGGAACGAAGAGGAATAAGCTCCTGTTCACGCTCCCCGGGCGTGCTGAATCCGCCCGGCGACATCCCGCATAACGTCTCGCGCTGACTGGCTAACGCCGCCAAGCTGAAAGAAGCCATGGATGACGCCCAGCCAGCGCTGAGCGGTACACTTCACACCCTGCTCCGTCAGATGCTGGAACAACATTTCGCCCTCATCGCAGAGCGGATCGTACTCTGCGGTAATAATGTGCACAGGCGGAAGACCGTAAAAATCATCGCGCCACAGCGGACTCGCTTCGGGGTGCTGGCGGTCGGTGTCTGCGAGATACATTTCATACCCGCTGAGCAGGGTATCGCGGGTGATAATGTAATCCGTGCCATTGAGGGCATAGCTTTCAAAACTGGCGGTGGCGTCGAGCATGGGGTAGATAAGAATAAGCTGCGCAGGTTGCCACAGCCCTTTCAGCTTAAGCCGTAGCGCCGTTACCAGCGCAAGATGTCCCCCCGCGCTGTCTCCGCAAAGGGTGATCCGGTTTTTATCCACGCCCAGTTTGTCCGCATACTGCCAGACCAGATCTGCACCTCTTTCCGCATCGTCATGTGCGGCGGGGAAAATATGCTCCGGCGCCAGCCTGTACTGAATCGCAATCACCCGGCAATTGCCGTAGCAGGCTAACTGACGAAGTTGATTGTCATGGGTATCAAAGCCGCCGCTGATAAAGCATCCGCCGTGGTAGTAGATGGCTGCAGGCAATACTTCAGGCGCATTGAGAGGTGAATATACCCGAATGGTTAGACCCTCAAGAACAAGCGTCTCCACCTGTACGCGCGTTTCGGTCTCCCCGGCAAGCCCCGTGCTGGCAATATAGCCTGCTCGTCGCACCTCAATGCTCTGGCGACGTGACGAGGGCCGACCTGCAGCGATAAACCCCTGAACCAGCTGTGCAATACCCTGTTCCAGCGCCATGAAAATTCCCTTTTACTGTATGGATGAACAGTTTTATAGCCTGGTTTGATTCAAAAGAAAACAAGAATAATGTTGAGGGCAAGAATCTTGAAAGCGGCTCGCAAAGGCGATAACGCCTCTTTCAACGAAAATGAAGAGTATCTGGCATGAAAGACGGCGGGTATTGCTGTCGAACTGAAGGCCGGGCAAGCACGCGCCGCCCGGCACTGTTACAGAGAATTACTCTCCTTCACCCGGAAACAGGAACGGGTTGATGGAACTGCGGGCATAGCCTTCTTGCTCCATTCGTGCGTCCAGTACCAGAGAGGCGAGGTCATCTGCTACGGCTTCGATTTTTGGATCTTTTTCCTGATAGAGAATTTTCAGGTAAGTGCCGCAGTCATCGCAGCTTTCGGCTTTAATCGCGGCCTGTTCGTCATCCAGCGACCAGTAATGCAGTTTGCCGCTCTGCTCGCAGTTGCTGCATTTTACGCGCACTACGTGCCATTCAGTTTCACACAGGTTGCAGTGCAGGTAACGTAGCCCCTGAGTGGTGCCAATTTGCACCATGCTGGACACCGGCATAGAACCACAAACCGGGCAATATTGACGTTGCTCGCCGTATTCAGCGCGGGCTTTGCCGGGGATCAGATTGGCCATCTGCGCCCAGTAGAGCGACAGTGCAGCCCAGATAAACGGCGCTTTATCGCTGCTGACGGACGAGAAATCAGAGGCAAACAGCGCGCTGGCCATATCTTCCAGCTCCTGAGTCGATGCCTTCTCCAGATTCTCAATCACTGCCAGCGCCGGGCCGCTCATTTCAGGTTTCAGCTCAGCAATCAGCGCCATCAGCAGCTTTTGCCAGTGCTTATCACGCGGCAGAACGTGAATATCCAGCGGGGGCTTGCCTTGTGCGCTGGCTTCTTTAATGCGCGCAGTCAGATCCATCTCCAGCGGATGGTCGTACAGCACCACTTCCTGGGCGTGGGCGATAAGCGCAGCAAAGCGCAGGTAATCACCCAGAGGATTATTTTCTGCCAGCTCGCGCAGACGCTCGGCGCGGCGGTTGTATAAATTCTTGAGCCGAGGGAACAATAACGGCGGAATCATATCCGCCGTACGTTTCTCGCTTGAACCCAGCTCATCTTGCGGGATTATGCGAATACTCATTCAGCTTTCTTTTCCGTTGTCTTGCGGACCTCACGGTACCAGCGCGGGTGATGTTTCTTCGCCCAGGCGCTGGTAACCCATCCTTCCACCATGGCGGTAATCGTGCCTTTCACCCAAAGGGCGGCGTAGATATGCACCATGATAACCACAATTAACGCCACTGCGGCAAATGAATGCAGCATTAACGCGAATCGGATCACCGGGATTGAGAAAGCAGGCGCAAAATAAGGACGCCAGATAATCACGCCGCTCACCAGCAGCAGAACCAGGAAAATAATCGCCGCCCAGAAAACGCATTTCTGACCGAAGTTATAACGCCCGGTGTCACCTACTTCCTCGTTGACGACGATCTTACGAATATTCTTCGCCCAAAAGATATCATCCCGATTGATTAGGTTGTGATGCCAGTAACGGAAAAACATGATGATGAACGAGGCAAACATAACCACGCCGACAAACGGGTGCAGAATTCGCGCCAGCTGCGGTGTGCCCATGATTTGCATCAACCAGTTGAAGGACGGGAACAAAAAGCCCAGCCCGCTCACCGCCGCCAGGATGAAGCAGAAGGCGGTGATCCAGTGGTTGATACGTTCCGGCGCGGTGTAGCGCACGATGGTGTCACGTCGTTTCATTTGCGCTCCTCGTCTTTCTCTTCGTGCAGATTATTCTCTTCCTCATCCGCACGGTTCGGACCGACACCCACGTAGTGGAAGATACTGGCCGCAAAGGTAGCCGCAAAGCCAACAGCCGCGAGCGGTTTCCAGATGCCTTTCCAGAATTTCACGGTTTCGCTGATTTCCGGGTTCTCCGGCAAGCCATGATACAGATTTGGCTTGTCAGCATGGTGCAGCACGTACATGACGTGTGTACCACCGACGCCTGCCGGATCGTACAGACCCGCATTGTCGTAACCGCGGGTTTTCAGCTCAGCAACGCGCTCGCTCGCCAGCGTTTTCATCGACTCTTTCGTACCGAAGTGAATCGCGCCCGTTGGGCAGGTCTTCACGCAGGCTGGTTCTTGCCCAACCACCACGCGGTCAACGCACAGCGTACATTTGTAGACGCGGTTGTCTTCCGGGTTGAGGCGCGGAATGTCGAACGGACAGCCCGCAATGCAATAACCGCAGCCAATGCACTGCTCGGACTGGAAGTCGACGATACCGTTGGCATACTGAATAATTGCACCTTCCGCCGGGCACGCTTTCAGGCAGCCTGGATCGGAACAGTGCATACAGCCGTCTTTGCGGATCAGCCATTCCAGTTTGTCGTTCTGCTCCACTTCCGAGAAGCGCATTACCGTCCACGATTTGGCGCTTAAATCATTGGGGTTGTCGTACACCCCAATGTTATTGCCGACGGTATCGCGAATGTCGTTCCACTCTGAACACGCCACCTGACAGGCTTTACAGCCGATACAGGTGGTAACGTCGATGAGTTTCGCCACTTCTTCCTGGAAGTCCCGCGCCTGAGGCGCGGGGGTCAGACCGTTAGTCGCGGAACGACGAATGATATCTTGAGATTGATAAGCCATATGTCGTCTCCGTTACACCTTTTCCACATTCACAAGGAAGGACTTAAACTCCGGCGTCTGCGTGTTCGCATCACCAACGAATGGCGTTAAAGTATTGGCAATAAAGCCTTTTTTAGCTACGCCTTCATAGCCCCAGTGAATCGGAATACCGATGGTATCGATATCTTTGCCGTTCGCTTTCAGCGTGCGAATACGTTTGGTCACCACCGCTTTGGCTTTGATATAGCCACGGTTGGAGGAGACTTTCACGGTATCGCCCTGGGCAATGCCAAGTTTATTCGCCAGCGACTCCCCGATTTCCACAAACTGCTCTGGCTGCAAAATCGCGTTCAACAGCGCGTGTTTGGTCCAGTAGTGGAAGTGCTCGGTCAGACGATAGGTGGTTCCGACATACGGGAACTTATCGGCTTTACCCAATGCTTCGGCGTCGTCTTTAAAGATACGTGCAGCCGGGTTCGAGATAACGTTTGGATGCAGCGGGTTAGTTCCCAGCGGCGTTTCAAACGGCTCGTAGTGTTCCGGGAACGGACCTTCCGCCATCTTATCGAGGGCAAACAGACGCCCCATGCCTTCCTGCTGCATGATAAACGGCCCGACGCCGCTACCCGGAGGCGCTGCGCTGTAGTCCGGAATATCCCAGCCGGTCCACTTAGTGCCGTCCCATTTCAGCAACTGACGCTTCGGATCCCACGGGTTACCCTGCGGATCTGCGGAGGCGCGGTTATACAGAATGCGGCGGTTAAGCGGCCATGCCCATGCCCAGCCCAGCGTGTTACCGAGGCCAGACGGATCGGCGTTATCACGGCGTGCCATCTGGTTGCCTTCCGGCGTCCAGCTACCGGCGAAAATCCAGCAGCCACAGGAGGTTGTACCGTCATCGCGCAATTGGGCGAACGAACTAAGTTGTTGGCCTTTCTTGACGATAACCGCACCGGTTGCCGGATCGGTAATATCGGCCAGCGCCTTACCGTTGCTCTCCATCGCCACTTCTTCTGAAGATGGCTCATGCGGAATGGCGTAGTTCCATGTCATGTTCAGCACCTGGTCCGGGTTCGCGCCACCCTGTTCGGCATACATCTTGCGCAAGCGCAGGAAGATACCGGAGAGGATCTCGCCGTCAGTCAGCGCAATCCCCGGGGCGTCCGCACCTTTCCAGTGCCACTGTAACCAGCGACCTGAGTTAACGATAGAACCGTTCTCTTCCGCGAAGCAGGTCGATGGCAGACGGAACACTTCGGTCTGGATCTTCGACGAGTCAACTTCGTTCAGCTCACCGTGGTTCTGCCAGAAGTTAGAGGTTTCAGTGTTCAGTGGGTCGATGGTGACGAGGAACTTCAGTTTCGACAGACAACCGATCACTTTGTTTTTGTTCGGGAATGAGGCAACAGGGTTAAAGCCCTGGCAGATATAGCCATTGACCTTGCCCTCTTTCATCATCTCGAAGTATTGCAGGACGTCGTAGCCTTTATCCCACTTCGGCAACCAGTCAAAGCCCCAGCTATTTTCCGCCGTCGCTTTATCACCAAAGAAGGCCTTCATCATAGAGACGAAGAATTTCGGGTAGTTGCCCCAGTAGTTTACCTGGCCTTCCAGCAGCGGTTTTGGCGTGTTGGCGGTAAGGTAGGTTTGCAGATCGGTCTGCTTCTCGCTTGGCAGCGTCATGTAACCTGGCAGGCTCTGCGACAGCAGCCCCAGGTCCGTCAGCCCCTGAATATTGGAGTGACCGCGCAGGGCGTTAACGCCGCCGCCTGCCATCCCCATATTGCCGAGCAGCAGCTGGATCATCGCCATCGTACGAATGTTTTGCGCACCAACGGAGTGTTGCGTCCAGCCGAGGGCATACAGGAACGAGGCAGTTTTATCGTGAGCACTGGTTTCTGCGATGTATTCGCAGACTTTCAGGAACGCGTCTTTTGGCGTACCACAGATGTTTTCAACCACATCTGGCGTGTAGCGGGAAACGTGCTGTTTCAGCAAGTTCCACACGCAGCGCGGATGTTGCAGCGTGGTATCGCGTTTGGCGAAGCCGTTTTCGTCCAGTTCATAAGTCCAGGAGGATTTATCGTACTTGCGTTTTTCCGCGTCGTAGCCGGTGAACAGGCCATCTTCAAAGCCGTAATCCTCACGCACGATCAGGCTGGCGTTGGTATAGGTTTCGGTGTATTCGCGGTTGAATTTTTCATTGTTCAGCAGGTACAGCAATACGCCTGACAGGAAAGCAATGTCAGTACCGGAACGAATAGGGGCATAGTAGTCAGCTACCGCCGCCGTACGCGTAAAGCGAGGATCGATCACAATCAGCTTCGCGCCGTTGTGAATTTTGGCTTCCATCGCCCAGCGGAACCCGACCGGGTGAGCTTCAGCGGCGTTACCGCCCATCACCACGACGAGGTTGGCGTTCTTGATGTCGACCCAGTGGTTGGTCATCGCACCGCGACCAAATGTTGGAGCAAGACTTGCTACCGTTGGTCCATGTCAGACACGCGCCTGGTTGTCGACCGCGAGCATACCCAGCGCGCGGGAGAATTTTTGCGTTAAATAGCCGGTTTCGTTACTCGACGCGGAAGCACACAGCATCCCGGTGGAGAGCCAGCGGTTAACAGTCACGCCTTCGGCGTTTTGCGCAATGTAGTTAGCATCGCGGTCTTCTTTCATCAGTTTGGCGATGCGATCAAACGCCTCTTCCCAACTGATTTGCTGCCATTTATCAGAACCTGGCGCACGGTATTCCGGAAACTTCAGACGGCTTTCGGAGTGGATGAAATCCACCAGGCCAGCGCCTTTCGGACAAAGTGCACCGCGGTTGACCGGGTGATCCGGATCGCCTTCGATATGGAAGATAGATGCTTTGGCGTTTTTTGCTCCGTCACCGAGGCTGTACATCAACAGCCCACAGCCTACGGAACAATAGGTGCAGGTATTACGGGTTTCGCGGGTGCGCAGCAGTTTATACTGCCGGGTTTCCGCGAGTGCTACGCTGGGTGCAAAACCCAGTGCCGCTGCCGTGGTGCCTGCCATACCGCCAGCGCAGATCTTAAAGAACTGCCTTCTGCTGACCTGCATGGATTGCTCCTTGTTTCGACATTGCTTACATATGTAGTTTTGACTTCGCGGCTGAAGAATGACCGCAAAGGAAAAAATTTGCGTTAATCCCTCAATTCCACGAGGGATATCATCAGAATACCACAATGTCGGTACAGCTGTTCTAATGGCGTTAATACAAAGTGAACGTATTATCACCATGTTGATTATAAAGTGTGATGTTGATCACACTTACAGCTCCGCTTGTTAAAGGGGTGTAGCGGGTGGCGGGTTGCACCCCTGCTAAATGAGTAGGAGAATGGTTGTCGAAAAGTTGATCCATACTATGCGTACAGCCTGTGGTTTATGCTGCAATAGCACGCTCGCTTCCGTGGTTGTTCAGGAATACCGCTGTGTCTAAACAAAACCATGCTCCCCACTCGTCACCACTGCCTGCGGGCATTGTGGAACTGTCGGTTCACAGACCGCCGCACATCACCCATGCCACGCCGGATTTTCTGGCGGAAGAAGTGCCCGTTGCGCTCGTTTACAACGGCATCTCGCATGTGGTGATGATGGCATCTCCGAAAGATCTTGAGCTGTTTGCCATCGGTTTTTCCCTCTCGGAAGGCATCATTGAGCATCCGCAAGAGATCTACGGTATGGACGTGGTGCAGGCCTGCAACGGCCTTGAAGTGCAAATCGAACTCTCCAGCCGCCGCTTCATGGGGCTCAAGGAACGCCGCCGCGCGCTGGCCGGGCGTACCGGCTGCGGCGTCTGCGGCGTTGAGCAGCTCAACGATATTGGTAAACCCGTTGCGCCACTGCCGTTTACTCAGACTTTCAATCTGGCGCACCTCGACCATGCGCTCAATCACCTGAACGACGTACAGCCCATCGGCCAGCTGAGCGGCTGCACGCACGCCGCGGCGTGGGTATTGCCGTCGGGAG
The DNA here is from genome assembly GCA_041890495.1 of Enterobacter hormaechei. Taxonomy (GTDB): domain Bacteria; phylum Pseudomonadota; class Gammaproteobacteria; order Enterobacterales; family Enterobacteriaceae; genus Escherichia; species Escherichia boydii. The sequence continues at coordinate 3,712,657 of CP169086.1, read as the reverse complement.
AGATTGCCGGTGGGCATGAAGACGTGGGCCGCCACGTGGCGCTGGATAAGCTGCTCGGCCGTCGTGCGCGTGAAAGTCAGGTCTGGCAGCAGGGCGCGGCGCTCGTTTCCAGCCGGGCCAGCTACGAGATGGTGCAAAAGTCCGCCATGTGCGGTGTGGAAATTTTGTTCGCGGTGTCGGCGGCGACCACGCTGGCGGTGGAGGTGGCGGAGCGCTGCAACCTGACGCTGGTGGGCTTCTGCAAGCCGGGAAGGGCGACGATTTATACCCATCCTCAGCGATTAATAGTTGATCAGTAATTTTGAATGATATTAGCAAATCCTTCCGCTTTTAGTTGTTCGTGATGAGGTCTAGTATTTATCTCATCAAGGCACGGCGCCTTACCTAAACAACTTAATGAAAGGGTTTATATCATGAAAAGCATCAAAACTTTTGTCGCTGTAATCGCTCTGGCTACTTCTTTCGGTTCTTTCGCTGCTCAGACCGTGACCGCAACCGCGTCAACTATTGACGGCGCAGAAGCGAAAATCGCGGCTCAGGCTCAGGAAGCCGGCGCATCATCTTACAAAATTACCCAGGCGTTCTCAGGTAACCGCGTACACATGACTGCTGAACTGACTAAATAAGCTGTCACACCGTCGAAAGAGCGCCCCCGGGGCGCTTTTTTAGTTTATGCCCGCCACGCGCAGCAGCGCGGTTACCACTGCCGCCGCCACGATCACCACAATTAACGGCATCTTCCGCCAGGCCAGAAATACCGCAAACGCCACGCCCAGCACGCGCGCCATACCGGCAAAGTGGTCACCTTCATAAAACGTGGTCGCCAGCGCCACGGAAAACAACAATACCGTTGCCGCATCTGACAGCAGCGCCTGCGAACGTTCTGACAACGCCAGCCTGCTGCCCAGTTTCGCCCCGCCAAGACGCATCAGATACGTTCCCGCAGACAAAATGGCGATGCCGAGAATAAAAAACGTCATATTTCCCATTATTTTTTCCTCGTAGCGAGACCCAGTAAAGAGAGCAGCACCGGTAATCCCACCGGAGCAAACGGCACGGCGGCCAGCGACAGAGCGGCACCGCTGCAGGCGCGGATCAGCGTGGTACGGTTTTTAAATGCAGGAACCACTAATGCCAGCAGAATGGCCGGAAATACCGCGTCCAGCCCGATTGTTTCCGGATCCGGCAGCAGTTTGCCGACCATGGCGCCCAGCAGAGTCCCCAGAGGCCAGACAATCGCCACGCCTAAACCACATAGCCAGTACGCCGCTTTACGCTGTTCGGCGGTTTTTTGCGACAGGCCAAACACCACGCTTTCATCGTTCATGATGTGGCAGCCTAAAAGGCTCAGGCCACGTTTGCCCACCAGCTCACGCACCGTCACGCCAAACGGCACATGCCGCGCGTTGACCAGCAAACCAGCAGCCGCAGCCGCCAGCGGATTGCCGCCGCTCGCTACGATGCCGATAAACATAAACTCAGACGCGCCCGCCAGCACGGTAATGGAGAGCACAAACGGTACCCAGATCGGGAAACCGTAGGCCATCGCCAGCGAGCCGTAGGACATCCCGACCACACCCACCGCGAGGCAGACCAGGATAATTGCTTTTATTGTGTCGCCTTTCAGGCAAGAGAGATGATGCTTCATACATTTTTAGCCATATCGAACGTGTATCCATTATAATGAACGCAACAGAAGTGTTTTTCAAGATGAACGATTCGTTCGATTTATAGAACAAAGGGCCGTTATATGACGCAGCCAATCAGCCTGATCGCTAAAAGTCTGGTGCGGGAACGCCTGCGAACCGGGCTTTCACTGGCGGAAATTGCCCGCCGAGCCGGGATCGCAAAATCCACCCTTTCTCAGCTGGAGTCCGGCAACGGTAACCCTAGCCTGGAAACGCTGTGGTCGCTCTGCGTGGCGCTGGATATTCCTTTCGCCCGCCTGCTTGAACCGCAGTTGCCGGCCACACAGGTGATCCGCCGCGGTGAAGGGACGAAAGTGGTCGCCGGACAGGCTAACTATGAAGCCATTTTACTGGCTGCATGCCCCCCCGGCGCGCGCCGCGATGTCTATCTTCTGATGACCCAGCCGGGTGCAGACCGTATTTCACAGCCGCATCCGCCGGGCTCGGTTGAACATATTATCGTGACGCAAGGGCGGGCGCTGGTTGGCCTGCTTGACGCGGCGGAAGAGCTCGGCGCAGGGGATTACATTTGTTATCCCGCCGACCAGCCGCATATCTTCAAAGCCCTGGAGCCAGACACTTACGCGCTGCTGGTGGCGGAACAAAACTAACGAAGATAGGGAAAATCATGTCGCTCAAAGCCATCGCCAAAGAACTGGGGCTCTCTGTTACTACCGTCAGCCGCGCCCTTAACGGATATGACGACGTTTCTGACGAGACGCGCGCTCGCGTAGAAGCGGAAGCCCAGCGACGCGGCTATCGGCCTAACACCTTCGCCCGTCGTCTGAAGATGGGCAAAATCGACGCCGTGGGGCTGGTGTTCCCGGTCCATCCTGTTCCGCTCAATAACAGCGTTTTTATGGACATGGTGGGTGAAATTAGCCACGAGCTGGCACGACATGAAATCGACCTGCTGCTCATCGCAGACGACGATCTGGCGGATAAACACAGCTGCATGCGGATGGTGCAGAGCCGCCGCGTGGATGCGCTGATTGTGGCCCACACGTTGGATCGCGATCCGCGACTTGAGCAACTGCAGGCCGCCGGATTCCCCTTTCTGGCGCTTGGTCGCAGCCAGCTACCGCAGCCGTACGCGTGGTTCGACTTCGATAACTATGCCGGTACGTACAATGCTACCCGCTGGCTGATCGGAAAAGGCCATCAGCGCATTGCCCTGCTGGGCGAAAGCAACAATCAGGCATTCATCACCCAGCGTCGTCAGGGCTATCTGGACGCGTTGCGTGAAGCCGGGCTTTCCAGCGAATGGCTGCGCACCATGCCCCCTTCGCGCCGTGTGGGGTATGCCACCACGAAAGAGCTTCTCTCGCTGTCGCAGCCGCCAACGGCCATCATTACCGACTGCAACACTCACGGCGACGGCGCGGCGATGGCGCTGGCGGAGCTGGGCCGACTGACCGGCGAGAACGCCGTTGCGCTGGTGGTTTATGACGGGCTTCCGCAGGACAGCATCGTTGATGCTGACGTGGCGGCAGTGATCCAGTCCACCCGTCAGGGCGTCGGGAAACAGATTGCCGATATGGTTCGCCAGCTGATCAACGGCGAGGCGATCGAGCAGCTCCAGGTGCTCTGGCAGCCCGAATTCTCCCCCGGCCAGACGGCCTGAATCTCTCCATTTTCTAGACCCGATCACAAATCCGAAACGTTTTGGTTTGTATCCGAAACGTTTCGGATCAAAACTCAAGGCATCCCATGACAGGAGATGTCTGATGCAAGATTCCATTTTACGACTCGAAAGCGCGGCGGTGGATGTGGTGATAAAAACGCACCCGTTCGCCGAAATTATTTACTGGGGGCCGCATCTTCAGCACTTTTCGCCGCATAATGCTGAAACCCTTTCCCGGCCAGTTGCCAACGGCAGGCTGGATGTTGATTCTCCGGTCACGCTAATGGCCGAGCTGGGGCACGGTCTGTTTGGGTCGCCCGGTATTGAAGGCCATCGTCTGGGCCTGGACGGTTCGCCTGTCTTTAGCACCACAGACGTCCAGCAGCAGGGGCAAACCCTGACGATTACGGCAGAAGATGAACATGCGGGCCTGCGGCTAACCAGCGAGCTGACGCTGGATGCCAGCGGCGTGCTGGCGGTGCGTCACGGCTTAACCAACTTGAAAGCGCAGGCGTGGCAGGTGGACCGTTTTGCCATAACGCTACCCGTGGCCGAACGCTCGCGGGAGGTCCTGGCCTTCCATGGGCGCTGGATTCGGGAATTTCAGCCGCACCGCGTGACGCTTGAGCACGACAGCTTTGTGATTGAAAACCGCCGGGGTAAAACCTCCCATGAACACTTCCCGGCGCTGATTTCGGGTACGCCGTCGTTCAGCGAAATGCACGGCGACGTCTGGGGCGTGCATCTGGGCTGGAGCGGCAACCACCGCCTGCGTGCGGAAGCCAAAACCGACGGCCGCCGCTATCTGCAGGCTGAAGCCCTCTACCTGCCGGGCGAAATGGCGATTGAGGAGGGCGACACGCTCTGGACGCCGCGCCTGTATGCAAGCTACTCCGCGCAGGGCCTGAACGGCATGAGCCAGCAGTTTCACCATTACCTCCGCGACAACGTTATCCGCTTCCCCGAGAACAAACCGCGCCCGGTCCACCTCAATACCTGGGAAGGCATCTACTTTAACCACGACCCGGACTACATCATGCGCATGGCTGACGAGGCGGCCGCGCTGGGCGTGGAGCGCTTTATCATCGACGACGGCTGGTTCAAAGGTCGCAACGACGACTACGCCGCGCTGGGTGACTGGTATCTGGACGAGAAGAAGTACCCGAACGGCCTCACGCCGGTCATCAGCCATGTGAAACAGCTCGGCATGGAGTTTGGCATCTGGGTTGAGCCGGAGATGATTAACCCGGATTCCGATTTGTATCGTGCGCATCCTGACTGGGTGCTGGCGCTGCCGGGCTACAGGCAGTATACCGGGCGGCACCAGCTGGTGCTTAACCTGAACATTCCGCAGGCGTTTGATTACCTGGTGGAGCGCATGAGCTGGCTGCTGGGTGAACATGAGGTCGACTACGTGAAGTGGGACATGAACCGTGAGCTGGTGCAGCCGGGTCACGACGGAAAGGCCGCCGCCGACGCGCAAACCCGCCAGTTTTATCGCCTTCTGGACGTACTGGGCGAGCGTTTCCCTCACGTCGAATTTGAATCCTGCTCCTCCGGCGGGGGGCGAATTGATTATGAGGTGCTGACGCGCTGCCACCGCTTCTGGGCCTCGGACAACAACGATGCGCTGGAGCGCAACGCTATCCAGCGCGGCATGAGCTATTTCTTTCCGCCGGAGGTGATGGGGGCGCATATCGGTCATCATAAATGTCACGCCACCTTCCGCCAGCACAGCATTGAATTTCGCGGTCTAACGGCGCTGTTTGGCCATATGGGGCTGGAACTCGATCCCCTCACCGTCGATGAGAAGGAGCGCGAAGGCTATCGCCGTTACGCCGCGCTGTACAGGCAGTGGCGCGAGGTTATTCATCAGGGCACACAATGGCGCGTGGATATGCCGGATGCCAGTACGCTGGCACAGGGTATTGTGAGCGAAGATAAAACGCAGGGGCTGTTTATCGTCAGCCAGCTAGCCATGCCGGACTACACGTTGATGATGCCGCTGCGCATGCCGGGGCTTGAGGCCAGCGCGCAGTATCGTATTTCGCTGCTCGATCACCCTGATATTCACATCACCGGTGAGGGAGGCCATACCATGCGCAAATTGCCGGCATGGATGGAGACACCGCAAACGGTGAGCGGTGAGTGGCTGATGCAGGCGGGCATAACGCTGCCGATTCTCGATCCGGAAAGCGCCATCCTGATTGGCGTGGAAAGCGTGTAAAGGTGACGGGCCGGGAAACTGGCCCTCCGTTGAGGATAAAAATAATGAATACAACAACCTGTACCCACAAAGACAACCCCAATTTCTGGATTTTCGGGCTGTTCTTCTTTCTCTATTTCTTCATCATGGCCACCTGCTTTCCGTTCCTGCCGATCTGGCTGTCGGATATCATCGGCCTCAACAAAACCCATACCGGCATTGTTTTCTCCTGCATCTCACTCTCGGCCATTGCCTTCCAGCCGGTGCTTGGGGTGATCTCGGACAAACTGGGGCTGAAAAAACATCTGCTGTGGATCATCTCCGTGCTGCTCTTCCTGTTTGCCCCTTTCTTCCTGTACGTCTTTGCGCCGTTACTGAAAGCCAACATCTGGATGGGCGCGCTGAGCGGCGGCATTTATATCGGCTTTGTCTTTTCGGCGGGCTCAGGGGCCATTGAGGCCTACATTGAACGCGTGAGCCGTAACAGTTACTTTGAGTACGGCAAGGCGCGCATGTTTGGCTGCCTCGGCTGGGGGCTGTGCGCCTCCACGGGCGGGATCCTGTTCGGCATCGATCCGTCGTATGTTTTCTGGATGGGCTCGGCGGCGGCGCTGCTGTTGATGCTGCTGCTGGTGGTCGCGAAGCCAAAACCCAACCAGACGGCGCAGGTGATGAATGCGCTGGGTGCCAACCAGCCGCAGATCACCGCGAAAACGGTCTTTAGCCTGTTCCGCCAGCGCAGAATGTGGATGTTTATTCTGTATGTGATTGGCGTGGCCTGCGTCTATGACGTCTTCGACCAGCAGTTTGCTACCTTCTTCAAAACGTTCTTCGCCACGCCGCAGGAGGGGACTCGCGCCTTTGGTTTCGCAACGACTGCCGGGGAGATTTGTAATGCCATCATAATGTTCTGCTCGCCGTGGATCATTAACCGCATCGGTGCGAAAAACACGCTGCTGATCGCCGGGGTGATCATGGCGACGCGCATTATCGGCTCGTCGTTTGCCACCACCGCCGTAGAAGTGATTGCCCTGAAGATGCTGCACGCGCTTGAAGTGCCGTTCCTGCTGGTGGGGGCCTTCAAGTACATCACCGGGGTGTTTGATACGCGTCTTTCGGCGACTATCTATTTGATTGGCTTCCAGTTTGCCAAACAGTCGGCGGCGATCTTCCTCTCCGCGTTTGCCGGTAATATGTATGACCGGATCGGTTTCCAGGAGACGTATCTGATGCTGGGCTGTTTCGTGCTGGCGATTACGGTGGTGTCGGCGTTTACGCTCAGCAGCAGGCGGGAGATTGCCGCCGCCGCGGGGGCAGCGGCGTTAACACATCAGTCCAGGTAAAAGACCTCTTTAAGCTCCGCACTCACCGGGCTGTTATCCGGGTTCGACGGCATGATGTCGCCCATATGTTTCCACCAGCGCTGGCAGACGTCGGTATTCGCTACCGCGCTCCAGCACTCCTCAGATTCAATCTCTACGGTCGCAAACAGCAGGTGGCGGGCTTTATCGAGATAAATGGCGTAGTGGTGTGCGCCATTATCTTTCAGCACCTTTTCCAGCTCGGGCCATATCGGATTGTGGCGACGCGCGTACTCCTCGTGCGCGTCCGGGTTCACCTGCATCACAAACGCTTTGCGGATCATAATGCCTCCAGATAGAGCTCGCGTACTTCCTCACGGCTGGCGGTGCGCGGATTGCACGGCGCGCACGGGTCGGCGAGGGCTTTATCCAGCCAGCCTTCAATATCGGCTTTGGTTACGCCGAGCTGGCTGAAGCCCGCAGGGATACCGACGCGAGCGCTCAGGTCGCGAATCGCCTGAATGGCGGACATGCTGGCGGCTTCATCGCTCATGCCGCGGGTATCGACGCCCATCGCCTGCGCCACGCGGGCAAAACGCGCGATTGCGTTCGGGCGGTTAAAGCTTTCAACGATCGGCAGCAGGATGGCGTTGCACACGCCGTGCGGCAGGTTGTGCGTCGCGCCCGGCTGGTGCGCCAGGGCATGTACCAGACCCAGACCGGCGCTGTTAAACGCCATGCCCGCCAGATACTGACCAAACGCCATCTGCTCGCGCGCCTCAAGGTTATGACCGTTGTCGACTGCTTCCGGCAGCCACAGGTTGATCAGGCGAATCGCTTCCAGCGCGTTGGCATCGGTCAGCGGATGCGCGCCAACGGATACATAGGCTTCAATGGCGTGGGTTAGCGCATCCATACCGGTTGCGGCGGTCACGGAGGCGGGAATATCGAGCATCACGCTGGCATCGTCCACGGCGATGTCCGGGATGATGTTCGGGTCAATGATCACCTCTTTCACCTGTCGCGCGGAGTCGATGATCACCGCATTGCTGGTCATCTCCGCCGCCGTGCCTGCGGTGGTGTTGATCGCCACCAGCGGCACGCCCGCATTTTTCACCTTGCCGACGCCGGAATAATCGGTTGACGGGCCGGGGTTGGCGGTGAGGATTTTAATCGCCTTGGCGGTATCAATTGGGCTGCCGCCGCCGAAGGCGATAATGTAATCACACGCGGCTTCCCGGTATGCCGCGAAACCCTTCTGTACCAGCGCCTCCGTTGGGTTGGGAAAGACCGCGTCAAACAGCTGATATGACATCTGATGCGCATCCAGCGCGGTAAACAGACCGTCCAGCAGGCCCAGCTTCACCAGCTGGCCGTCGGTAACAATCAGCGCTTTTCCCCACTGCTTGTTCGCTACCAGGTTGACCATATCGCCGATTGCGCCCGCGCCGTGAAGGCTAATTTTTGGAAGTGCCAACATAAAGCTCATGATAATTTTCCTTAACGATCAACGTTTTTCCTGCGAAGGCGTCATGCGTATAAATCCAGCGCGGACTGCAACGGGCTCACGCCGAAGCGCTTGCCGAGCGCTATCAACTCTTCACGGCTGATGGTCTGTTTCATGCCGCCCATCGAATAAACCTTCACTAATACTTGTGCTGATTTTTCTGCGGTGTCGATTAAACCGAAGGTTTCATCCAGCGTCGGTCCGCTGCCGAAGACGCCGTGGAAGGGCCACAACACCAGCGAATGTTTTTGCATCTCTTGTGCGGTCGCCTGGCCGATTTCGTCCGTGCCGGGCACCATCCACGGCAAAATGCCAACGCCATCCGGGAATACCACCAGACACTCGGTGCTGCCTTCCCACAGTTGGCGAGTGAAGACCGCGGTGTCGTTTTCAAGTACATAGGTGAGGGCGATCAGGTTGGTGGCGTGGCAGTGCATGATCACCCGATCTTTGCCGTTGGTGGCTTTAATGCGCTCGCAGTGGGAAAGGAAGTGAGCCGGAAGTTCGGAAGTGGGGACGGCTTCGTTGGTTAACCCCCAAAGAATGTGGTAGCCCGCGCCGTCGCTGTCGACTTTTACGATGCCTAAGTTAGCCGCAGGATCAAGCTGGACGTTACGGAAGAATTTGCCCGAGCCGGTGACAATAAACGGTGTATTTGCCAGTAAAGGCATGGGCTGGCTGAGCGGGATATAGCGCGGTTGTTGGTGGAAATTGTCGTGATATGGTGCGATATCGGCGTCATCCAGGCGTAGCGTCAGGTTGCCGCCGTTGCGCTCATCCCAGCCTTTCAGCCAGGCGTCGGTGGTGGCTTTGATCATTCCCTGGACAAACCAGGACTGAGTAATGTTTTGCATGTTCTGTGTTCCTGTAAATTCGGTGTTGTCGGATGCACGACCCGTAGGCCGGATAAGGCGCTCGCGCCGCATCCGGCAATCAATGCCTGATGCGACGCTGTCGCGTCTTATCAGGCCTACAACTATTGTCGACCTGTAGGCCGGATAAGGCACTTGTGCCGCATCCGGCAGTGTTTACCCGCGGCGACTCAAAATTTCTTTCTCATAAGCCCGCACGCTCTCCAGCCATTCGCTACCTGCTGGCGTATCGTGACGTTGGCAATACATTTCCCAGACCGCCTGCCACGGCAACGATTTCTGCTCTTCCAGCAGTGCCAGACGCGCAGTGTAATCGCCCGCCGCTTCCAGCTTGCGCAGCTCAGCGGTAGGTTCCAGCAACGCACGCAGCAGGGCTTTTTTCATATTGCGTGTACCAATGACCCACGCGGCAATGCGGTTGATAGAGGCATCGAAGAAGTCAAGGCCGATATGCACCCGGTCAAACAGATCGTGACGCACAATCTCACTGGCAATTGCCTGGGTTTCATCATCCAGCAGCACTACGTGATCGCTGTCCCAGCGAACCGGACGGCTGACGTGCAGCAGCAACTGCGGCACATACAGCATGGCGGCGGAAATCTTGTCGGAAATCACTTCAGTCGGGTGGAAGTGCCCGGCGTCCAGGCACAGCGCAGTCTGGCGGCTGGTGGCATACCCCATGTAAAACTCATTGGAGCCAACCGTGTAGCTCTCTGCGCCAATGCCAAACAATTTGCTCTCAACGGCGTCGATATGGTGCGCAGGGTTTAGCTTCTCGCTGATCACCTCATCCAGTGCTGCCAGCAGACGCTGACGCGGGGCGAGACGGTCAACGGTGATATCTTTCATACCATCCGGGATCCAGATGTTCATCACCGATGGTGTGCCGAGTTGCTCGCCAAAATAGGCCGAAACGCGACGGCTGGCTTTGCAGTGATCAATCCAGAACTGGCGAATGCTGTCGTCGGCATGGGAAAGCGTAAAGCCATCGGCGCTTAGCGGATGCGAAAAGCAGGAGGGGTTAAAATCCAGACCGAGCTGATTGGCTTTCGCCCATTCAACCCAGTTTTTGAAGTGCTCTGGTTTGATCTGGTCGCGCGAGATTGGCGTATCTGATTCCAGATAGATGGCATGTAAATTAAGCCGTTTCGGCCCCGGAATCAGCCGCATAGCCTGTTCCAGATCGGCACGTAGCTCACTGGCATTACGCGCTTTGCCCGGATAATTGCCTGTGGCCTGAATCCCCCCGGTCAGCGAACCTTCCGGGTTTTCAAAACCGGAAACATCATCGCCCTGCCAGCAGTGCATTGAAACGGGTAAACGATCAAGTTGGCGCAGCGCCTCCTCGACATCAATCCCCACCGCCGCGAAACGCTGTTTCGCCAGCTCCCAGGCCTGTTCCAGTTGAGTGGTCATGCGCAAAGCTCCTTTGTCTTTCGTGTAGAGTGAATCCGCGCCACGTAGTGCGCAATTTCACTGTCAGGATTAGGGGTAAAGGTGGTCAGATTCGCGGTGGTGCTGACGACCTGACGGAAATCATCCACATTGTTGAGTTCATCCAGCGTCATTAACTGGATGCCGATATTGCCGAGCGTCGAGGCTTCAACAGGCCCGGCGATCACCCGAATACCGCAGGCATCGGCACATAGCTGGTTGAGCAGGTGTTCTGACAGCCTCCGCCGACAATATGCAGTTGCGAGAAATCTTCCACCGCGTAGCTGCGCTAGCTCATGCAACACATCGGCATACTGCAGCGCCAGACTGTCGAAAAATGCAGCGCGCCAGTCAGCATCACTTTCCGGGATCGGTTGCGCCGTTTCCCGACACGCAGCCTGAATTTCGCTGCACATCGCCTCAGATTAATAAAGCGATCGGCATTGGGATTGATGATGAAGCGGCAGCCGGAAGTGACTGTGTCGCGACGATAAGCGCCGGGAGATCGTTGATTTTCCGCTCCTTAAGCACCCGCTGAAGCAGCCATAAGCCCAATAATTTTTCAGCACCCGATAGCGACCTTCCGCCCCCGCCTTCATTGGTGATGTTGGCTGCCAGCGCCGTGTCATTGGTAATGCGTCTGGCTTTCGAAGCCCATCAATGACCCAGGTACCAGAAGTGAGATAAGCGGCGCGTGAACGTTTAACGGCGAGGCGATAACCGCGCTGGCGGTATCTGGCTGCAACGGGCGACCACCGGAATCTCATTACCCTGCGGGCAAATCCAGTGACCGATCACATTTCCGGGGTGCGTTGGCGTGCCGAACCAGGACGGCGATGCGCCCGTCCACGCCAGCAGGTTTTCGTCCCAGTTATCGGTGTTGATGTTCACCAGTTGGGTGGTGGTGGCGTTGGTGTATTCCCAGTTCATATTGCCGGTCAGGCGGTAGCTCAGGTAATCCGGGATCAGTAGCGCGTGGGCCACGTTCGCGACCAGCTCCGGCTGCTGCTCGACGAGAGCGCGCAGCTGGTACAGCGTGTTAAACGGCAGAAACTGAATGCCGCTGCGCCCGTAGATGTTGTCCTTGCCAAGCTGGGCGATGGCGTGCGCCATCAGGCCGTCGGTGCGGCTGTCGCGGTAGGAGACGGGCAGGCCGACGCGCTCGCCGTTACCGTCCAGCAGCACATAGTCCACGCCCCAGGTATCAATACCGATGCTGTCGATACGAATGCCGTCGTTGCAGACATTGTTCAGCCCGGTGCGGATCTCCGCCTCCAGGGCATCGATATCCCAGGTCTCAACACCGTCCTGCTTTTTCAGGCAGTTGGCGAAACGGTGCATTTCGCGAAGCGAAAGTGTGCGCTGGCTACAGTCCCAGGTGGCGAGCATTACGCGGCCGCTGGATGCGCCTAAATCGACAGCGACACAATGGCGAAAAGTCATGGTCGGATCCTTTCTTAATTCATTAGCGGTGAGTGTAAGAAAGGGAAGAAAAAGGCACCTTCTCGCCACTGACAGGCCAAATCCGGCGCTGGCAAGAAAGCAAAGATGAACGTGAGGGAGTTCACAGTTTCCAGTAATAGCGGGGTTTTCAGGCAGTGTGACGCTTACCGCATTTCCCGATCTTTCCGCCGGTTTCTTGAAAAACGGACAGCTTTTGCGAGGTTTGCTGCCGAAAATTTAAGGTGAGGGCGCAAGGCCTTAATTACTATTTTGAGAACATTTCTCATTGGTGGGGACCGTTATGACCGTACTACACAGCGTGGATTTTTTCCCTGCAGGAGGGTCGCCCGTCGCGATTGAGCCGCGGCTCCCTCAGGCCGCGTTCCCGGAGCATCATCATGATTTTCATGAGATTGTGATTGTTGAGCACGGGACGGGCATTCACGTGTTTAACGGCCAGCCGTACACCATCAGCGGCGGCACCGTGTGCTTCGTGCGGGACCACGACAGGCACCTGTATGAACATACCGACAACCTGTGCCTGACCAACGTGCTCTATCGTTCCCCGGACGCGTTCCAGTTTCTCTCCGGGCTGAATCAGCTGCTGCCGCAGGAGAAGGACGGACACTATCCGTCGCACTGGCGGGTTAACCAGTCCACCTTACAGCAGGTGCGACAGCTGGTGAGCCAGATGGAGCAGAGCGAGGACGGGCAGGAGACGCACGTCATTGCCACGCGCGAGCTGCTGTTCATGCAGCTGCTGGTGCTGCTGCGCCGCAGTAGTCTGGTGGAGGGGCTGGAAAACAACGACGCCCGGCTGAACCATCTGATGGCCTGGCTGGAAGACCATTTCGCCGAAGATGTCTGCTGGGAAACGCTGGCGGATGATTTTTCGCTGTCGCTGCGCACCCTGCATCGCCAGCTGAAGCAGCACACCGGGCTGACGCCCCAGCGCTACCTTAACCGCCTGCGGTTAATCAAAGCGCGTCATCTTTTACGCCATACTGACGAAAGCGTCACGGATATCGCCTATCGCTGCGGTTTCGGCGACAGTAACCACTTTTCGACGCTTTTTCGTCGGGAGTTTAGCTGGTCGCCGCGCGATATTCGTCAGGGTAAGGATGCGTCACTTCAGTAACGCGAGGGCAATCACCGTTTTTATGCCGCAAAAAGGCTAATAGTGTCCGGTTATTCGCCGTAGAGGTTGTGGTGTGGCTGCTCAGTTAATTCTTCGCAAAGATGATTTTTTTGCCTCCGCCGGTCAGGCCGTTGCGGTGGCCGATCGCTACCCGCAAAACGTCTTTGCCGAGCACACCCACGAGTTTTGCGAGCTGGTGCTGGTGTGGCGCGGCAACGGTCTGCACGTCCTCAACGATCGCCCCTACCGCATCACGCGCGGCGATCTGTTCTACATCCGCGCGGAAGATAAACACTCCTACGCCTCGGTTAACGACCTGGTGCTGCAGAACGTCATCTACTGCCCGGACAGGCTCAGGCTTAACGTCGACTGGGTGGCCAACATTCCCGGTTTTCTTGATGCCCGAGGAGAACCGCACTGGCGCTTAAGCAGCGGCGGCATGACCCAGGTTCGGCAGGTTATCTCTCAGCTGGAGCAGGAGAGCCAGAAGAGCGATCCCGTCGCTAACCAGATGGCAGAGCTGCTTTTTGCCCAGTTGGTGATGACGCTGAAGCGCCATCGTTACGCCACCGATAACCCCTCCGCCACGACGCAGGAAGCGCTGTTGGATAAGCTCATCACTACGCTTGCGGGCAGCCTGAACAGAAGCTTCGTGCTGGAGAAATTTTGCGAGCAGGAGCAGTGCAGCGAACGCGCGCTGCGCCAGCAGTTCCGCACCCAGACGGGGATGACGGTAAACCACTACCTGCGCCAGCTGCGCATCTGCCACGCCCAGTATCTGCTGCAGCATACGGAGCTGATGGTGAGTGAAGTGGCGATGCGCTGCGGCTTTGAGGACAGTAACTACTTTTCGGTGGTGTTTAACCGCGAGGTGGGGATGACGCCGGTTCAGTGGCGTCATCGTAGTCGAAAGGCGGCCTAGTCAGTTCGCCATACCGAGGCCAACAATGTTGGCCGCGATAATAATCACCACGCAGCCCAGGCTCAGGACGCCGACTGGACGGCGTCCTGCATTGTTCCACTCTTTCAGCACCAGCCCGACGATACCGCCGCACAATACATAGAAACTCATATGCAGCATCCAACTGATGTAGTCATACTGCGCCGGAATGCGGGCGTGGCCCCAGGCATAGAAAAAGAATTGCAGATACCACATCAACCCGCCCAGTGCCGAGAGTAACACATTGTGAATGATCAGCGGTTTTGCCAGCGAGAAGTCGGCTTTTAGCGACAAATCCTTCACTTTTGCCAGACGAATAAAACAGAAACCGAGGTTAATGATCGCGCCGCCGCCCATGATGACAACATAGCTTGGCAGAGCGACATACAGTGGATCGACGCCAAGTGCGGCAGCGGCTTCATGCATCGGTTTTGCGGCGTTCATCGCAAAGGACATCCCGGCAGAGAAAATGCCGCACATCACCGCCAGCACCAGCCCTTTTTTCAGATTGAACTCTTCGGCTTTAATGCCCATCTTGCGCTCTTTCAACTGCCCGGCTCGAGTTACAATCCCTACGCCAATCAGCGCCACCAGAACGCCGAGCAACGTCATGCGTCCGCCTTCGGTGTTAATCAACACATCGAAATTGCCGTTGATAATTGGCGTCATCAGCGTACCGACAATCAACGTAATGCCAATGGCGATGCCAATTCCCATCGACATGCCGAGATAACGCATGGTCAGGCCGTAGTTGATATTACCGATCCCCCACATAGCGCCGAACAGAAAAACAGGCAGCAGCGTAGAGAGACTAAACGAGCTGTAATACGCCCAGAAATTCGGTAGTAACAGGGCGCTGATGGCCCACGGCAGAATAATCCACGAAACAATCCCACCGACTGACCACATGGTTTCCCATGACCATTTTTTTACTTTTTTGAACGGAGCGTAAAAACAGGCTGCACTGGCCGCGCCGATCAAATGCCAAAATATCCCCATCGTAATCGCGTTACTCATCTTCTTATCCTCATCATTTTTCGTCGCGTCACATCTCCGACGAGATGAGTGTAAAAATCGTGCTGTCGATTAACCTTTCGCCTGTTGCCGCCGTTGTCGATTTACTGGCAATCACGGCATTAAGTGGGTGATTTGCTTCACATCTCGGGCATTTTCCTGCAAAACCATACCCTTACGAAAAGTACGGCATTGATAATCATTTTCAATATCATTTAATTAACTATAATGAACCAACTGCTTACGCGGCATTAACAATCGGCCGCCCGACAATACTGGAGATGAATATGAGCTATACCCTGCCATCCCTGCCGTATGCTTACGATGCCCTGGAACCGCACTTCGATAAGCAGACCATGGAAATCCACCACACCAAACACCATCAGACCTACGTCAACAACGCCAACGCGGCGTTGGAAAGCCTGCCAGAATTTGCCAACCTGCCGGTTGAAGAGCTGATCACCAAACTGGACCAGCTGCCAGCAGACAAGAAAACCGTACTGCGCAACAACGCTGGCGGTCACGCTAACCACAGCCTGTTCTGGAAAGGTCTGAAAAAAGGCACCACCCTGCAGGGTGACCTGAAAGCGGCTATCGAACGTGACTTCGGCTCCGTTGATAACTTCAAAGCAGAATTTGAGAAAGCGGCAGCTTCCCGCTTTGGTTCCGGCTGGGCATGGCTGGTGCTGAAAGGCGATAAACTGGCGGTGGTTTCTACTGCTAACCAGGACTCTCCGCTGATGGGTGAAGCTATTTCTGGCGCTTCCGGCTTCCCGATTCTGGGCCTGGATGTGTGGGAACATGCTTACTACCTGAAATTCCAGAACCGCCGTCCGGACTACATCAAAGAGTTCTGGAACGTGGTGAACTGGGACGAAGCAGCGGCACGTTTCGCGGCGAAAAAATAAGGTTGCATTGACGCCTGTGAGAAGCGAGTCTTATGACTCGCTTTTTTTGTATCTGCAGAAAGGAGCAGCGATGCACTATCCGGTGAATGTATTTACAGGCAAGGTAAGGGAGTACGACGGCAGCCGCCCGAGTGCCATCGCCAAAATTCAGGTTGACGGTGAGTTGACGTTAACCGACCTCGGGCTTGCGGGCGACGAGCAGGCCGAAAAGAAAATCCACGGCGGGCCCGAGCGCGCGCTGTGCCACTATCCGCGCGAACACTATCAGCACTGGAAAACCGAGTTCCCCGAGCAGGCGGATCTTTTCGTCGCCCCCGCGTTTGGCGAGAATCTCTCCACCGAAGGGCTCACCGAAAAGAACGTTTTTATCGGTGATATCTACCGCTGGGGCGATGCCCTGATTCAGGTGACGCAGCCACGCTCGCCGTGCTTTAAGCTCAACTTCCATTTCGGTATTCAGGATATGTCTGCCCAGCTGCAAACAGCAGGCAAAACCGGTTGGCTGTACCGCGTGGTGCTGGCTGGGCAGGTTTCTGCGGACGCGCCGCTTGAGCTGGCGTCACGTCTGAGCGATGTGTCTGTTTATGACGCCTGCGCCATTGCCTGGCATATGCCGTTTGACGACGAGCAGTATCACCGCCTGCTGTCGGCGGCGGGGCTATCGACCAGCTGGACAAGAACGATGCAGAAGCGGCGTTTAAGCAGCAAGATCGAGGACAATTCGCGGAGATTGTGGGGGAAGTAGGCCGGGTAAGGCGAAGCCGCCACCCGGCACTAACAGCTATGAACGCTTATACAACGGTAGCCACAGCGTTAACCGTAACCCGCCCAGCGGGCTGTCTTCTGCCTTCACCCAGCCACGATGCTGCTGAATGGCGGTTTCAACAATCGCCAGCCCCAATCCTGTACCGCCAGATTCACGATCGCGTGCTTCATCGGTCCGATAGAACGGACGGAAAATCTGTTCGCGATCTTCCGGGCTAACGCCAGGACCATCGTCGTCCACCGTAATGGTGATACCGTCTTTATCTACCGCAAAGCCCACTTCAATCTTCGTATGGGAATAACGCAGAGCATTACGAACAATGTTTTCCAGCGCACTTTCCAGGGCGTTCGGATTGCCGTACAGCGGCCACGGCCCAGGCGGGAAGTTAACTGTCAACGACTTGCCCATTTGCTCGGCTTCGAACGCCGCGTTATCCAGCACTTCACCCCACAACTGATTGGCTTTGATGGTCTCGCTAACCAGCGCGTTTTTTTGCTGATTACGTGACATCACCAACAGGTCGTTGATCATGCTGTCCAGACGTTGCGCTTCGGTTTCAATACGCTCCAGTTCCTTGCTTTCACCGCTACGACGGCGCAGTAACGCCGTACCCAGTTGCAGACGCGTCAGCGGGGTGCGCAGCTCGTGAGAGATATCAGAAAGCAGACGCTGCTGGGAGGTCATCATGCGCTCCAGCGCGGTGACCATCTGGTTAAAACTGGCACCTGCGGCAAGGAATTCCTGTGGCCCCGCTTCCAGTTCCGGGTGCTGGCGTAAGTTTCCCTGGGCAACTTCATCGGCAGCGTTTTTCAGCTTACGCGCCGGTTTTGCCAGACTCCAGGCCAACCACAACAGCAGCGGCGTACTGACCAACATGGTGACAATCAGCAGTAATAGCGGGCGGTCAAACAGTAAGTTAATGAAATCGGATTGAGAACTGCTGGCCGGACGAATCAGATAAAGTTGGTAATTATCTTCGCCATCACGCACGGAGAACGGACCGACCAGTTCCACGCGGCCATACTTTTTCTTCTGCGGATGATCGGCGTTATCGGCCTGACCAATAAAGTTACGAATGATCTGCATTTCGCTGCGTTCAGCGCCGATCACGCGGCCTTCGGTGGTCACCAATAATAAACGCTGTCCTGGCGGTGCCCACTTATCAATCGCCCGAAACAGACGCCGCCACCACATTAAATCGTTGGGCGGATCGTTCGCCAGCTCCGCTTCGACATGCTGCTCAATCATCAGCCCCTGACGCTGTTCGCTATCCAGAAGCTCGGTCATCTGGCGTGAATCGAGCTTGGGTAACATCAAAACCAACATCAACACCAGCGCCAGCGTCAGCCAGAAGATGGCGAAGATGCGCGCGGTTAAGCTGCCTATCATGAAGCAGAAACCATCAGATAGCCGCGACCACGCAAGGTTTTAAACCACGGGTGACCATCTTTACGATCCGGCAGTTTACGACGCAGGTTGGAAATGTGCATATCGATAGCGCGGTCGAAAGGCGTCAGGCGTTTGCCCAGCACTTCCTGGCTTAAATGTTCACGGGAAACCACCTGACCCAGATGCTGTGCCAGCAAATAGAGCAGGGTAAACTCAGTGCCGGTTAACTCCAGCGTTTGCCCGTCGAAGCTGGCTTCCTGACGGCCTGGATTCAGCACTAAGGCATCAACTTCCAGTGTCGGTGAACCGTTGTCGTTGTTTTGCTGTTGCTCGCTCCAGTGCGAACGGCGCAGGATCGCGCGAATACGTGCCACCAGCTCACGATCATTAAATGGTTTCGGGAGATAGTCATCTGCGCCCAGCTCAAGGCCGAGAACGCGATCAAGTTCACTGCCGCGCGCCGTCAACATAATGACAGGCGTCTGGTGTGTCTGGCGAAGTGCTTTTAATGTGTCGATACCATTTTTCTTCGGCATCATTACGTCAAGCAAAAGTAAATCAATGCTGTCGTCCAGAAGATCAAGCGCCTGTTCCCCATCGTGGGCAACAATCACGTTGAAGCCTTCCATCTCGAGCAGCTCCTTTAATAGGGAAGTCAGCTCTCGGTCATCATCAACTAACAGGATTTTATTCATTGTTTAAATACCTCCGAGGCAGAAATTACGTCATCAGACGTCGCTAATCCATGACTTTACGTTGTTTTACACCCCCTGACGCATGTTTGCAGCCTGAATCGTAAACTCTCTATCGTTGAATCGCGACAGAAAGATTTTGGGAGCAAATGATGCGCATAGTTACCGCTGCCGTCATGGCCTCAACGCTGGCAGTCAGTTCATTAAGCCACGCTGCTGAAGTCGGTTCAGGCGATAACTGGCATCCGGGTGAAGAACTTACGCAGCGCAGTACGCAGAGCCATATGTTCGACGGCATAAGTTTAACCGAACATCAGCGTCAGCAGATGCGAGATCTTATGCAACAGGCCCGGCACGAACAGCCTCCTGTTAATGTTAGCGAACTGGAGACAATGCATCGCCTTGTCACCGCAGAAAATTTTGATGAAAACGCTGTGCGCGCACAGGCAGAAAAAATGGCGAATGAGCAAATTGCTCGTCAGGTTGAGATGGCAAAAGTCCGCAACCAAATGTATCGCCTGTTAACGCCGGAGCAGCAAGCGGTTTTAAACGAGAAACATCAACAACGAATGGAGCAGTTGCGCGACGTGACGCAATGGCAAAAAAGTTCATCGTTGAAGCTATTGAGTAGTAGCAACTCACGTTCCCAGTAGTAAACCCTGTTTTCCTTGCCATAGACACCATCCCTGTCTTCCCCCACATGATGTGGGGGTTTTTTTTATCCTCAATTTGCCTGCTGCTTAATGCATTGCAGATGATTTGCTTCCGTTATACTAGCGTCAGTTGATAGCGGGAGTATTTATGAATCAATCTTATGGACGGCTGGTCAGTCGGGCGGCGATTGCTGCGACGGCGATGGCTTCGCTGCTATTGCTGATTAAAATTTTTGCATGGTGGTATACCGGGTCGGTGAGTATTCTCGCCGCGCTGGTGGATTCGCTGGTGGATATCGGCGCGTCGTTGACGAATTTATTGGTGGTGCGATATTCCCTGCAACCTGCCGACGATAATCACTCGTTTGGTCACGGTAAAGCTGAGTCCCTCGCGGCGCTGGCGCAAAGTATGTTTATCTCCGGTTCGGCACTATTCCTGTTTTTGACGGGTATTCAACATCTGATATCTCCAACACCGATGACAGATCCAGGCGTCGGGGTTATCGTGACAATTGTGGCGCTAATTTGTACGATTATCCTTGTCTCGTTTCAGCGTTGGGTGGTGCGCCGGACGCAAAGCCAGGCGGTGCGGGCTGATATGCTACATTACCAGTCTGATGTTATGATGAACGGCGCAATTCTGCTGGCGCTGGGGTTGTCCTGGTACGGCTGGCATCGCGCCGATGCTCTGTTTGCATTGGGAATCGGCATCTATATTTTATATAGCGCGTTACGCATGGGATATGAGGCGGTACAGTCATTACTGGATCGCGCATTACCTGATGAGGAACGGCAAGAAATTATTGATATCGTGACTTCCTGGCCGGGTGTTAGCGGCGCTCACGATCTTCGCACGCGGCAGTCAGGGCCGACCCGCTTTATTCAGATTCATTTGGAAATGGAAGACTCTCTGCCTTTGGTTCAGGCACATATGGTGGCGGATCAGGTAGAGCAGGCTATTTTACGGCGTTTTCCGGGATCGGATGTGATTATCCATCAGGACCCCTGTTCCGTCGTACCCAGGGAGGGTAAACGGTCTATGCTTTCATAATCAGTATAAAAGAGAGCCAGACCCGCATTTTGTGTATAAAATACCGCCATTTGGCCTGACCTGAATCAATTCAGCAGGAAGTGATTGTTATACTATTTGCACATTCGTTGGATCACTTCGATGTGCAAGAAGACTTCCGGCAACAGATTTCATTTTGCATTCCAAAGTTCAGAGGTAGTCATGATTAAGAAAATCGGTGTGTTGACAAGCGGCGGTGATGCGCCAGGCATGAACGCCGCAATTCGCGGGGTTGTTCGTTCTGCGCTGACAGAAGGTCTGGAAGTAATGGGTATTTATGACGGCTATCTGGGTCTGTATGAAGACCGTATGGTACAGCTAGACCGTTACAGCGTGTCTGACATGATCAACCGTGGCGGTACGTTCCTCGGTTCTGCGCGTTTCCCGGAATTCCGCGACGAGAACATCCGCGCCGTGGCTATCGAAAACCTGAAAAAACGTGGTATCGACGCGCTGGTGGTTATCGGCGGTGACGGTTCCTACATGGGTGCAATGCGTCTGACCGAAATGGGCTTCCCGTGCATCGGTCTGCCTGGCACTATCGACAACGACATCAAAGGCACTGACTACACTATCGGTTTCTTCACTGCGCTGAGCACCGTTGTAGAAGCGATCGACCGTCTGCGTGACACCTCTTCTTCTCACCAGCGTATTTCCGTGGTGGAAGTGATGGGCCGTTATTGTGGCGATCTGACGTTGGCTGCGGCCATTGCCGGTGGCTGTGAATTCGTTGTGGTTCCGGAAGTTGAATTCAGCCGTGAAGACCTGGTAAACGAAATCAAAGCGGGTATCGCGAAAGGTAAAAAACACGCGATCGTGGCGATTACCGAACATATGTGTGATGTTGACGAACTGGCGCATTTCATCGAGAAAGAAACCGGTCGTGAAACCCGCGCAACTGTGCTGGGCCACATCCAGCGCGGTGGTTCTCCGGTGCCTTACGACCGTATTCTGGCTTCCCGTATGGGCGCTTACGCTATCGATCTGCTGCTGGCAGGTTACGGCGGTCGTTGCGTAGGTATCCAGAACGAACAGCTGGTTCACCACGACATCATCGACGCTATTGAAAACATGAAGCGTCCGTTCAAAGGCGACTGGCTGGACTGCGCGAAAAAACTGTATTAATGATTTCGGAAAAAGGCAGATTCCTTTAGCCTGAAACCGATGACAGAAGCAAAAATGCCTGATGCGCTTCGCTTATCAGGCCTACGTGAATTCTGCAATTTATTGAATTTACAAATTTTTGTAGGCCGGATAAGGCGTTCGCGCCGCATCCGGCATCGATAAAGCGCACTTTGTCAGCAATATGAGGCGGATTTCTTCCGCCTTTTTTAATCCCCCAACATATACCCACAAGTTATAGCCAATCTTTTTTTATTCTTTAATGTTTGGTTAACCTTCTGGCACGCTTTGCTCATCACAACACAACATAAGAGAGTCGGGCGATGAACAAGTGGGGCGTAGGGTTAACATTTTTGCTGGCGGCAACCAGCGTTATGGCAAAGGATATTCAGCTTCTTAACGTTTCATATGATCCAACGCGCGAATTGTACGAACAGTACAACAAGGCATTCAGCGCCCACTGGAAACAGCAAACTGGCGATAACGTGGTGATTCGTCAGTCACACGGTGGTTCAGGCAAACAAGCGACGTCGGTAATCAACGGTATTGAAGCTGATGTTGTCACGCTGGCTCTGGCCTATGACGTGGACGCAATTGCGGAACGCGGGCGGATTGATAAAGAGTGGATCAAACGTCTGCCGGATAACTCCGCACCGTACACTTCCACCATTGTTTTCCTGGTGCGTAAGGGCAATCCGAAGCAGATCCATGACTGGAACGATCTGATTAAACCGGGTGTTTCGGTGATCACGCCTAATCCGAAAAGCTCTGGTGGCGCACGCTGGAACTACCTGGCTGCCTGGGGCTACGCGCTGCATCACAACAACAACGATCAGGCAAAAGCACAGGATTTTGTTCGGGCACTGTATAAAAACGTCGAAGTTCTGGATTCTGGCGCGCGCGGCTCCACTAACACTTTTGTCGAGCGCGGGATTGGCGATGTACTGATCGCCTGGGAAAACGAAGCTCTGCTGGCAGCGAATGAACTGGGGAAAGATAAATTCGAAATCGTCACGCCGAGTGAGTCTATCCTCGCAGAGCCAACCGTGTCGGTGGGTCGATAAAGTGGTCGAGAAAAAAGGTACTAAAGAGGTGGCGGAAGCCTACCTGAAATATCTTTACTCGCCAGAAGGTCAGGAAATTGCAGCGAAAAACTACTATCGTCCGCGCGATGCTGAGGTGGCGAAAAAGTACGAAAATGCGTTTCCAAAGCTGAAGTTATTCACCATTGATGAAGAGTTCGGCGGCTGGACGAAAGCGCAAAAAGAGCACTTCTCTAACGGCGGCACCTTCGACCAGATTAGCCAGCGCTAACCCATTAGCCAATGACACGGTGACCCGGCGTGAGAAATCCGCCGGGTTTTTTATTTGGTCATCATTTTGCGTTACTCTTTTGCCTCTATTGAAAACAGGGAACGCGTTGTGAAAAAAATTATCTTATTGATCCTCATTGTCATCGCCCTTGCCGCTGGCGGCGTGTACTGGATGAAAGCGGGTAATCCGAATGCGTTGCGACACATCGTTCTCGACCAGTGCGTGCCGAATCAGATCCAGAACCGCAACCCGGCACCCTGTGCGCAGGTGAAAACGGATGCAGGCTACGTGGTATTTAAAGATCGCAACGGGCCGCTGCAATACCTGCTGATGCCGACATATCGCATCAACGGCACCGAGAGCCCGCTATTGACCGAGGCGCATACGCCGAACTTTTTCTGGCTGGCCTGGCAGTCGCGCAGCTTTATGACCATGAAGCGCGGATCCGAGGTGCCCGACAGCGCCATTTCGCTGACGATTAACTCGCCGACTGGCCGCACGCAGAACCATTTTCATATTCATATCTCCTGCCTGCGCCCGGACGTGCGCGAGAAGCTCAATGCGGCACAGGGAGAAATCAGTACCCAGTGGCTGCCGCTTCCTGGCGGGCTGGAAGGGCATGAGTATCTTGCTCGTCGGGTGACGGAGAATGAGCTGGTGCAGCGCAGCCCGTTCATAATGCTGGCTGAAGAGCTTCCGGAGGCGCGCGACCATATGGGGCGCTTTGCCCTGGCGATGGCGCAGCAGTCGGATGGTTCGTTTGTGTTGCTGGCAACCGAACGTAACTTGCTGATGCTTAACCGCGCGTCGGCAGAAGAACTGCAGGATCATCAATGCGCTATCCTGAATTGACCCCACCATAAATAGCGTTTACTCGGCCTGCCTGTCGCCGTAGACTTGCTGAAAAATTCTACAGGAGACAGGTATGTCGCTCTGGTCAACGTATCCTCTGCTGCTGCCTTCACTGATCGTTGGCGTCACTATCGTGCTATGGGCGACGTCGCTGTTGCCGGAATTCATCACCGCGCTGCTGTTCTTTACGGCGGCAATGACCGCGAAAATTGCCCCGCCGGAGGTGATTTTCGGCGGTTTTGCTTCGTCGGCCTTCTGGCTGGTCTTCAGCGGATTCGTTCTCGGCGTGGCGATCCGTAAAACCGGACTGGCGGACAGGGCCGCCCGGGCGCTGTCGGCAAAGCTCACCGACTCCTGGGTATTGATGGTGGCAAGCGTGGTGCTGCTGAGCTATGCGCTGGCGTTTGTGATGCCGTCGAATATGGGACGTATTGCGCTGCTGATGCCGATTGTCGCGGCGATGGCAAAACGCGCCAGTATCGTCGACGGCTCACGCGCCTGGTTTGGTCTGGCGCTGGCGGTAGGGTTCGGGACGTTCCAGCTTTCGGCGACGATTCTGCCCGCTAACGTGCCTAACCTGGTGATGAGCGGTGCGGCGGAAGGCTCGTATGGCATCCATCTGAACTATGTCCCGTATCTGATGCTGCACATGCCGGTGCTGGGCATTCTCAAGGGCCTGATTCTGATTGGCCTGATCTGCTGGCTTTTTCCCGGCAGCCCAAAACCGCCGAAGGAACAGGCGCCGTCTGAGCCTATGGGGCGGGACGAAAAGCGTCTCGCCTGGCTGCTGGCGGTGGTGCTGGGGATGTGGGTGACGGAGAGCTGGCACGGCGTGGGGCCCGCCTGGACGGGGCTGGCGGCGTCGATCATCGTTATGCTGCCGCGCGTTGGCTTTATCACCGGGGAAGAATTTTCAGCGGGGGTGAATATGCGCACCTGCATTTACGTCGCGGGCATTCTTGGGCTGGCGATCGTGGTGACGCAAACCGGCATCGGAACGGCGGTGGGCGAGGCGTTGCTCCGCATTATGCCGCTGGATGCAGACCGACCGTTCACCAGTTTCCTGGCGCTGACCGGTATTACCACCGCACTCAACTTCATTATGACCGCCAACGGCGTGCCGGCGCTTTACACCACCCTGGCGCAGAGCTTCTCGGATGCGACCGGTTTCCCGCTGCTGTCGGTGATCATGATTCAGGTGCTGGGCTATTCCACGCCGCTGCTGCCGTATCAGGCGTCGCCGATCGTGGTGGCGATGGGGCTAGGAAAGGTGCCTGCCAGGGCGGGGATGGTGCTTTGTCTGGCGCTGGCTATTGCAACGTATCTGGTGCTGCTGCCGCTGGATTATCTGTGGTTTAGCCTGCTGGGACGGCTGTAAAAAAGCCCGGTGGCGCTGACGCTTACCGGGCCTACAGAACCGTAGGGCGGGTTAGCGAAGCGCCACCCGCCACAAAGGCAATTAAGCCTGTTTAGCCGCTTCTGCAGCTTTAACGATCACTGCGAAAGCGTCAGCTTTCAGAGAAGCACCGCCAACCAGCGCGCCGTCGATGTCTGGCTGAGCAAACAGTTCTGCAGCGTTAGACGCATTTACAGAACCGCCGTACTGAATGATCACTTGTTCAGCGATGTTAGCGTCAACTTTAGCGATGTGGTCACGAATGAATTTGTGAACAGCCTGTGCCTGAGCCGGAGTTGCAGATTTGCCAGTACCGATTGCCCATACAGGTTCGTAAGCGATAACCGCACCTTCGAATGCCGCAGCACCCTGAGTTTTCAGTACCGCGTCGATCTGACGTGCGCAAACTTCTTCAGTTTTGCCCGCTTCGTTTTCAGCTTCGGTTTCACCGATGCACAGAACCGGAGTCAGGCCCTGCTCTTTCAGCACCGCGAATTTTTTCGCGATCAGTTCGTCAGACTCTTTGTGGTAAGTACGACGTTCAGAGTGGCCGATGATGATGTACTGTGCGCCGATGTCTTTCAGCATAGCGGCAGAGGTTTCACCGGTGAATGCGCCGGACAGGTTCAGGTCCACGTTTTGCGCACCCAGCATGATGTGGCTGCCTTCAGCTTCGCGCTTCGCCATATCGATGTACATTTCCGGTGGTGCGATTGCAACCGCACAGCCAGCAACACCTGCCAGCTCTTTACGCAGGTTAGAAACCAGCTCGTGAACCATGTGGCGGCTGCCGTTCAGTTTCCAGTTACCCATCACTAAAGGATGTCGCATTTTAATTCTCCACGCTTATAAGCGAATAAAGGAAGATGGCCGCCCCGCAGGGCAGCAGGTCTGTGAAACAGTATAGAGATTCATCGGCACAAAGGCTTTGCTTTTTGTCATTTATTCAAACCTTCAAGCGATTCAGATAGCGCCAGCTTAATCGGTTCAACAGCGAAGGTCAGCCCCTTTTCGCCGTTGTCCGCGACAACATAACGCAGTGCACCTTCTGTCTCGGTGTAATAACGTTTGTTTTTCCCCGCCGTTAGTAGCGACTGCAGTTTTTTCTGGCTTTGTGTTTTGGTCATTAATGGGGTGAGTGTGCGGATCACTGCTGCCATGTATTCCTGAGCTTTCGCTTTCGCGGCTTTTTGCTCTGGCCCCTGGATGGGTAGCCAGGTCATTTGAATGCTTTTGATTTTTAAGGTACCGCGCTCCAGCGCTGTAGAAGCATACAAGTTCTCGTTAATTTTACTTGCAGCACGAGTGAGATTGGCTTTGTCGGGACTGCTGTCGATGGCACGAAATTCGTTCAGTGGCAGGCTAGGATTCTGGCTGTTAAAGTCTTCTCGAAACTGGCTGATGGAGAGATCGAAAGTAGGGGCTCCAGCCAGCAGATAAGGCGCGGTCGTTGCCGTATCTGGTGTTTGTGCATGCGCCGTTGTTGTAACGGTTAATGCAGAACATAAGAGAAAAAACAGCGTACACCCTGGCTTCATTGACAGTACCTTTTGTTATGACTGGCTCCGATTAAAACGATATCTGTCGCCCTTGTCAAAAGGGTAGAATCCTGGAAAAGACAACCATCAAGGAACTTACATGACCATACAGCAATGGTTATTCTCATTTAAAGGGCGTATTGGACGCCGTGATTTCTGGATTTGGATAGGCCTGTGGTTCGCAGGCATGCTGGTGCTTTTCTCACTGGCGGGTAAAAATTTACTCGATATTCAGACCGCGGCGTTTTGCCTTGTGTGCTTGCTCTGGCCAACAGCGGCAGTAACCGTTAAGCGCTTGCATGATCGCGGACGTTCCGGGGCATGGGCATTTCTGATGATTGTGGCGTGATGCTGCTGGCGGGTAACTGGGCGATGCTTCCGTCCATCCTGCCGTGGGTAGTGGGCAGGCTGCTGCCGTCGGTCATCTTCGTAATGATGATTGTCGATCTGGGCGCGTTTATTGGCACCCAGAGCGAAAACAAATACGGTAAAGACACCGTTGAGGTGAAATACCGCTGATCACCAGTAGTGTTCGGCGGTCATATGGCCCGGTCGGCGGCGAAGATGTTTCGTCATCTGCCGGGTATCCTTCAGAAGCTGCTGCGTGTCTCGCACCATTTGCGGGTTGCCACACAGCATGACGTGGCTGGTTTCAGCGTTCAGCGGCAAACCGACCGCCTCTTCCAGGGCACCACTCTCAATAAGCGCCGGCACGCGACCGGTCAGCGTTCCTGCTACGGTTTCACGGCTGACAACCGTCTGAATCTTTAACTTTCCGCCGTACTGCTGTTCCAGCGCCTGCATCTGCGGCAGGTAGCTCAGATCTGCGGCGTAGCGCGCGGCGTGAACCAGCACGATGTTTTTAAAACGCTCGAGGTCTTTGCCGTACTGCAAAATAGAGAGATAAGGGCCGATGGCCGTACCGGTTGCCAGCATCCAGAGCGTCTCACAATCCGGGATTTCTTCGAGCACAAAGAAGCCTGCCGCTTCACTCACAATTTGCACGTCGTCGCCGGGCTTAAGGGCGGCAAGGCGCGGGCTGAGCTTACCGTCAGGAACGGTGACCAGATAGAACTCGAGATCCGGGTTATCAGGCGCGTTAACGTAAGAGTAGGCGCGCTGCACGCGCTCGCCGTCGACATCCAGCCCCAGCTTCGCAAATTGCCCGGCTTTAAACGGGTGAACGGGAGCATGGACGGTGAGACTAAATAGCGCATCGGTCCAGAACTCTATTTTCGTGACTTTACCTGTTACCCAGTCCGCCATGATCTTCTCCTGTGCTGTTTCTCTGTTCTATCTTCCGTACTTGTGGTGACAATTTCCAGCCCGTCAGGGCCGGAAAGCTCTATCGATCAAACGGTTTTACAGAATGTGCGTCTGTACGTCCGGGTCTTTGCGATCCAGATAGTGGATAGACTGAATGCGGCGAATGGTGCGTGATTTGCCGCGGATCAGCAGCGTTTCGGTAGTCGCGATATTGCCTTTGCGGCTAATGCCTTCCAGCAGATCGCCTTTGGTAATACCGGTGGCAGAGAAGATGACGTTATCGCTGCGCGCCATATCGCCCAGACGCAATACTTTACCGGCTTCGATGCCCATCGCTTTGCAGCGTGCCAGCTCCTGCTCGCCAATGCGACGATTCTCTTCGTTGTCGCCTTTGACGTCATGACGCGCCAGCAGACGACCGTTCATGTCGCCATCTAATGCGCGGATCACCGCCGCAGAAACTACGCCTTCCGGCGCGCCACCAATACCGTACAGCACGTCAACTTCGCTGTCTGGCATACAGGTGAGAATTGAGGCCGCAACGTCGCCGTCCGGAATAGCAAATACGCGTACGCCGAGTTGCTGCATTTCAGCGATAACGGCATCGTGGCGTGGTTTAGCCAGAATCGTTACCGTCAGTTCGCTCAACGGTTTGCCGAGCGCCGCCGCAACATTGCGCAGGTTATCCGCAAGCGGCAGGTTCAGATCAATGGTGCCTTTGGCTCCCGGCCCGACAATCAGCTTCTCCATATACATATCCGGCGCATTGAGGAAGCAGCCTTTATCGCCTACTGCCAGCACCGCCAGCGCGTTAGCCTGGCCCATCGCCGTCATGCGCGTGCCTTCAATCGGATCAACAGCAATATCTACCGCGTCGCCGCGACCAGTACCGACTTTTTCACCAATGTAGAGCATCGGTGCTTCGTCGATTTCACCTTCACCAATGACGATGGTGCCGTCAATGTTGACCTGGTTGAGCATAATACGCATGGCGTTTACCGCCGCGCCGTCCGCGGTGTTTTTATCGCCGCGTCCTAACCATTTGTAGCCAGCCAGCGCCGCAGATTCGGTGACGCGGGAAAATTCGATGGCAAGTTCTCGTCTCATAGCAAACTCTAAGCAGTAAGGAATGGCGCGAAGTGTAGCACAGGGGAAGGGTGGGATTATTGATGTGTGCGGGGTTGCCCCCGCACGATTTCAGACTGTGTATGATGCCGGATGCGTATCCGGACGGTAGGCCTGATAAGACGCGACAGCGTCGCATCAGGCAATCAGCATCACTCGTCGTGTTCTTCCCACGCCATCGCGCGTTTGACCGCTTTTTTCCAGCCTGCGTAACGGTAATTACGCTCAGTGGTTTCGATGCCTGGACGGAACTCGCGTTCAATCACCGCTTTCTCTTGCAGCTCGTCGAGGTTCTGCCAGAAACCGACCGCCAGACCAGCAAGATAGGCCGCACCCAATGCAGTCACTTCGCGAACTTCCGGGCGCTCAACGCGGGTGCCGAGAATATCCGACTGGAACTGCATCAGGAAATTGTTCGCTACTGCGCCGCCATCCACGCGCAGGGCGTGCAGACGAATACCGGAGTCGGCCTGCATTGCTTCCAGTACGTCACGCGTCTGATAAGCAATAGACTCCAGCGTCGCGCGGATAATGTGGTTAGCGTTCACTCCACGCGTTAAGCCGAAAATCGCCCCGCGCGCATACGGATCCCAGTATGGCGCACCCAGCCCGGTAAACGCCGGAACCACATATACGCCGTTGGTGTTTTGCACTTTGGTGGCAAAGTATTCGGAATCGTACGCGTCGTTAATCAACTTCATCTCATCGCGCAGCCACTGAATGGATGCGCCCGCCATAAACACCGCACCTTCCAGCGCATAGTTTACTTCGCCAGTTGGGCCACAGGCGATGGTGGTCAGCAGGCCGTTTTCTGATTTCACCGCTTTCTCGCCGGTGTTCATCAGCATAAAGCAGCCAGTGCCGTAGGTATTCTTCGCCATCCCTTCTTTCACGCACAACTGACCAAACAGCGCCGCCTGCTGGTCACCGGCGATCCCAGAGATTGGAATACGCGTGCCGCCTTTGCCGCCAATGTTAGTCTGACCGTACACTTCGGAAGAACGACGCACTTCTGGCAGCATCTCACGCGGAATATCCAGCACCTCCAGCATTTTGTCGTCCCAGTCCAGGGTATGGATGTTGAACAACATGGTACGAGAGGCGTTGGTGTAATCGGTCACATGGACACGGCCCTGAGTCATTTTCCAGATAAGCCACGTATCAACCGTACCAAACAGCAATTCACCACGACGTGCACGCTCGCGAGAGCCTTCCACATGGTCGAGGATCCACTTCACTTTGGTGCCAGAAAAGTACGGGTCAATCACCAGACCGGTATTGCTGCGGATATAATCTTCTAAACCGTCACGTTTTAAATGCTCGCAGATTTCTGCGGTACGACGGCACTGCCAGACAATGGCGTTATAGATAGGCTTGCCGGTTTCTTTTTCCCAGACAATAGTGGTTTCACGCTGGTTCGTAATACCGATAGCTGCAATTTGATCGGAACTGATATCGGCTTTCGCCAGCACTTCTACCAGCGTGGAGCTTTGGGTGGCCCAGATTTCCATTGGGTCGTGTTCTACCCAACCTGGTTTTGGGTAGATTTGCTCAAATTCGCGCTGCGACACGCTAATGATATTGGCATCGTGATCCATTACGACCGCGCGGGAGCTGGTGGTGCCCTGGTCGAGCGCAACGATATATTTTTTTTCAGTCATGTTTAATTGTCCCGTAGTCATATTACAGCGAAGCTTTTTGTTCTGAAGGAGTTGTGGTTTCCTTTTCTTCCACAACACAGATATCGCAAGGCAAATGGCGACCAATCAGTTTGCGGTAGGCAAATGCACCTACAATCGCGCCAACGATAGGGCCGAAAAGCGGCACCAGGAAGTAAGGAATGTCTCTGCCGCCGGTAAAGGCGACATTGCCCCAGCCCGCCAGCCAGGCAAAGACTTTCGGACCGAAGTCACGCGCTGGGTTCATGGCAAAACCTGTCAATGGGCCCATAGATGCGCCAATGACCGCAATCAGTAGACCAATCAGCAAGGGAGCCAAAGGGCCACGTGGTACACCGTTGCCATCGTCCGTTAACGCCAGGATCAGCCCCATCAGAATAGCGGTAATCACCATCTCAACTGCGAAAGCCTGCACAAAATTGATATGAGGATTAGGGTAAGTAGAGAAAGTGCCAGCCAGATCAACACTTTCAACGCTGCCGCGAACAATGTGATGAGTCTGCTCGAAGTCGAAAAATAAATTGTAGTAAAGCCCGTAAACTAAAGCCGCAGCACAGAAAGCGCCGGCAACTTGTGAAACGATAAAAGGAATAACTTTGCGCTTGTCGAAACAGGCAAACAGCCACAATGCAATGGTAACAGCGGGATTAAGATGCGCGCCGGAAACCCCTGCGGTCAGGTAGATGGCCATTGCCACCCCCAGTCCCCAAATGACACTGATTTCCCACTGACCAAAAGACGCACCAGCGACTTTTAGTGCTGCAACGCAACCCACACCGAAGAAAATCAACAACCCGGTACCGAGGAATTCAGCAATGCACTGGCCTTTCAAGGTTGATGTTTGACTCATAATCGGATCCTGAAGAGTTAATGTTTGTTGTATGCGTGAAAGTCACGGACCTCCACGATGCTTGTAGGCATGCTGTAAACTTATCGTTAACGAGCAAAAACGAGAAATATCGAACTTAAAATGTGTGTGCCTCGTCATAAAATGAGCGTTATCGCGCCATAAAGCACATTTTTGCAACAGTACAGGATGGGTACAAGAATGTGAGCTGAATCATTTCATTAACCAATCAGTTAACAATTTAGGGGTATATGACGCGAACGCACCAGGACCAGACCTAAAAGTGTTGCAAACCGCAATCTGCGCGGTGTGTCGCTGGACACAGAGCGCCGCGCTCCATACAATCGACGGTATATGTCGTGCGCGTTTATGTTAAAGCGTCGCCTTGCAATTCAGGAGAGGTAGCATCATGTCTTTAGAAGTGTTTGAGAAACTGGAATCGAAAGTACAGCAGGCGATTGACACCATCACTCTGCTGCAGATGGAAATTGAAGAGCTGAAAGAGAAGAACAACAGCCTTGCGCAGGAAGTACAGAACGCGCAGCACGGTCGCGAAGAACTGGAGCGCGAAAACAACCAGCTGCGCGAGCAGCAGAACGGTTGGCAGGATCGCCTGCAGGCGCTGCTGGGACGTATGGAAGAAGTCTGATTCCCATTGGGATAGACTGAACAGGCCGGGTAAGGCGATGCCGCTACCCGGCTTTTTTTATGCCAGTTGTAAAAAAGGCCGCCAGAGGCGGCCTTAACGCTACTTGTCCTGCGCTGTCATAGCAAAAGCAACGAACACATTCGGCTCATCACTCTTTACAACAAGTACGCTGGCGACAATGAACGCGATACATAAATAGCGTTTCATTATGCGGTCCCTGCAGCTAACCGCTCCACCGTTCACCACCGGTGATAAGTCGGTGGACACAAGCCCTGGTGTGGGCTGTTATACGGTTGTGAATACACCTTTCCCCAGACCGATGCCCATTTGCGAGATGGCGGAAAGGGACGCAGCATCATAGTTAACATCAGCCTCGCCGTTAAGATGTGCAAATAAAATTAGGATTTTATAAAGGGTTTAAGGGATTGCCTGCCATTTATTGAGGGGTATGATAAAAGTCCCTGGTGTGGAGCTGTAAATCCTCCCAACGGACCGCGAATCCCGAGGGACAAAAAAACCGCCACATTGCTGTTGGCGGTTTTTTTATGGTCCACGCTTACGGTTTTATCATTCAATATCCAGCGGATCTTCTGAAAGAATAATCCCGGTATTGTCGGCATAAAGATGGTCGCCGGAGAAGAAGGTGACACCGCCAAAATTGACGCGGACATCGCTTTCGCCAATGCCTTCGCCAGCGGCACCAACCGGAATTGCCGCCATCGCCTGGATGCCGATATCCAACTCTTCCAGGTCATCTACCTGACGCACCGCGCCGTAAATGACCAGACCTTCCCATTCATTTTGTACTGCCAGACGCGCCAGTTCAGCATCGACCAGTGCGCGACGAACAGAACCACCGCCATCGACGACAAGAACACGACCACGGCCATTCTGTTCGAGCAGATCGTACAGCAACCCGTTGTCCTCGAAACATTTTACCGTGATTATTTGTCCGCCAAACGACGCCCGTCCGCCAAAGTTGGAGAACAGCGGTTCCACGACGTTAACATCTTCTTGATAGATGTCACAAAGCTCGGAAGTATCGTATTTCATAGGCTTAACATTCAGTTGCTGCGAGAATTTTCAGTATATCGCGCTATGTGGGCTGTTGGCAAAATCATCAATTGTTAATTGATATTTGTCAGTTATGCTGCCCACTGGCTTAGGAATATCCCTAAAACAAACAGCAGGTTAGTCAGTAACGCTCCCTTGACAGTACGTTCCAGCATTGGTCGCATCGCCACCGGGTCCATTTCCCGCATCACATAACGGGCTTGCTTCACCAGTAATGGTGCCGCCAGCAGGAACAGCCAGCCCCACAGGCTATGCAGCGAAAAGAGATTAAACAGCGCCAGACACACCAGCGAGCCCATCAGCAGGCAGGCATGATAACGACGCGCGTTCACTTCACCTAAGCGCACCACCAGCGTGTTTTTGCCATTTTCGCGGTCGCTATTGATATCACGCAGGTTATTAATATTCAGTACTGCCGTTGCCAGCAGGCCGCATGCGGTCGCCGGAAGGATCAGTGCCGGAATCAATGTATGAGCCTGTAAATACCAGCTCCCCATGACACTCAACCAGCCAAAGAAAACCAGTACGGAAATATCACCCAGACCGATATAACCATAAGGACGATTGCCCACGGTGTAGGTGATAGCGGCAATGATCGACAACCCGCCAAGAATCAGGAAACCGACAAAATCGGCCAGCGTATGGCATGCCACTGCAACCAGTGCCAGCCCGGAGAGACAGATGAGCACGACGGTAATAATGAGCGCCCGTTTCATCTCTTGCTGGGTAATGACCCCTTTTTGCATGCCGCGTAGCGGCCCAATGCGGTCAGGTTTATCGCTGCCTTTTACCGCATCGCCGTAATCATTGGCGAGGTTAGAAAGGATCTGTAATAGCCCGGCGGTAATTAGTGCCAGCAGGGCGACCAGCGGATCGAAGTGACCTTGCCACCATGCCAGCGCTGTCCCGACGATAATTGCAGCAAAGGCGAGGGGGAGGGTTTTAGGTCGTAAACTTTCCAGCCACGCCTGAGTTCGGCTAATTTGTTGTTCAGTCATAATACGCGCCAATAAAAATGGGGCCTTTCAGCCCCATCAAACAATGATGAAAATGATTGAACGCGATTATAGGATAAAACGGCTCAGATCTTCATCTGCCACCAACGCATCCAGATGTTTGCTCACATAATCTGCGTCAATAGTGATATTTTGACCGCTTAAATCGCTGGCGTCGTAGGAAATCTCTTCCATTAAACGCTCCAGAACAGTGTGTAAACGACGAGCACCGATGTTTTCGGTAGATTCGTTCACCTGCCATGCCGCTTCCGCGATGCGTTTAATACCGGAGTCGGTAAACTCGATATTTACGCCTTCAGTCGCCATCAGTGCTTTGTACTGCACGGTGATAGAGGCATTCGGCTCGGTCAGAATACGCTCGAAGTCGCTGGTGGTCAGCGCCTGCAGTTCAACGCGGATTGGCAGACGACCTTGCAGTTCCGGGATCAGGTCAGACGGTTTCGCAATCTGGAACGCGCCAGAAGCGATAAACAGAATGTGGTCAGTTTTGACCATCCCGTGTTTGGTGGAAACGGTGCAACCTTCTACCAGCGGCAGCAGGTCACGCTGAACGCCTTCACGAGAAACATCCGGACCGGAAGACTCGCCGCGCTTACAGATTTTGTCGATTTCGTCGATAAACACGATCCCGTGCTGCTCAACAGCGTCGATAGCGTCTTGCTTCAGCTCTTCCGGGTTCACCAGTTTCGCCGCTTCTTCTTCAATCAGCAGCTTCATGGCGTCTTTGATTTTCAGCTTACGCGCTTTTTGCTTCTGGCCGCCCAGGTTCTGGAACATGGACTGCAGCTGGCTGGTCATCTCTTCCATGCCCGGAGGAGCCATAATTTCAACGCCCATCGGTGCTGCGGCAAGATCGATCTCGATTTCTTTGTCATCAAGCTGGCCTTCACGCAGTTTTTTGCGGAATGCCTGACGAGCAGCGGACGGTTCCTGCTGCTGTTCGGTCTGTCCCCAGTTGTTTTTAGCAGGTGGGATCAGCACGTCGAGAATACGTTCTTCTGCCAGTTCTTCAGCGCGATAACGGTTTTTCTCGATAGCCTGGACGCGTACCATTTTCACGGCGGCATCGGTCAGATCGCGAATAATAGAATCCACTTCCTTACCGACGTAGCCCACTTCGGTGAATTTGGTCGCTTCAACTTTGATGAACGGCGCATTCGCCAGCTTAGCCAGACGACGGGCGATTTCAGTTTTACCGACACCGGTCGGGCCGATCATCAGGATATTTTTCGGGGTCACTTCATGGCGCAGCTCTTCGTTGAGCTGCATGCGACGCCAGCGGTTACGCAGAGCAATCGCCACAGAACGCTTGGCGTTGTCCTGGCCGATGATGTGCTTATCCAGTTCGCTGACGATTTCGCGTGGGGTCATTTCAGACATGGGAGATCCTTACGCTTTGTAGCTTAATTCTTCGATGGTGTGGAAATGGTTGGTATAGATGCAAATGTCGCCTGCAATATCCAACGCCTTTTCAGCAATTTCACGGGCGCTAAGTTCAGTGTTTTCTAACAGCGCGCGCGCCGCAGCCTGGGCGTAAGGGCCGCCGGAGCCGATAGCAATAAGATCGTTTTCTGGCTGCACCACGTCACCGTTACCGGTGATGATAAGCGATGCAGTTTCATCCGCGACTGCCAGCAGTGCTTCAAGTTTGCGCAGCATGCGATCGGTACGCCAGTCTTTTGCCAGCTCAACGGCGGCTTTGACCAGATGGCCCTGATGCATTTCCAGTTTACGTTCAAACAGTTCGAACAGCGTAAAAGCATCCGCAGTACCGCCCGCAAAGCCCGCGATGACTTTGTCGTTGTACAGACGGCGGACCTTTTTCACGTTGCCTTTCATTACGGTATTGCCCAACGTGGCCTGACCATCACCAGCGATGACCACATGGCCGTTACGGCGTACGCTTACTATAGTTGTCACGAGCTGACCCCTTGGTTACGAATACAGAGTACAAACCCCGTACAAAAGTACGGGGCATAATGCAATTATAGATGGGGGGGATTTTGAGGGTTTCAACCCCCGGCGGCGAGCCGAATGCAGTTTGTATGACCCGCCATCTTCAACCGATTGAGGGTGCTGTCTGCGTTCTCTTTGCCTTTCACCGGGCCAATGACCACACGATTCCAGCCATTGTTGGTGGTGATTTTCGAGTCAAAGCCTTCGAACGCCAGCTGAGCACGTACCGTCTCTGCCTGTTCCGCGCCTCTGAACGAACCGCACTGCACCATCCAGCGGCGTTCGTCTTTTTTCTCCGCCGTCGGTTTTGGCGCGTCAGCGGCACGAGCAACTGGCGCAGCTTGCTGCGGCTTCGACTGCGCAGTCGTGTGCGCAGGAGTTTGCAGCAGATCCTGGTACGGCTGCTGAGAAGAAGCCGGTTTAGACTGGCGCGGTTGCGCCTGTACCGGTGCGGCTTGCGACGTACGCGTCTGCTGCTGCCAGCTTTGTTCAGTCGTACGCGACTGCTGAGCCAGGCGTTGCTGTTCCGCTAATTGCTGCGCCTGACGTTGGCGCTGTAGCGTTTGCTGACGCTGTTCCGGCGTCTGTTCATTCCACGGAACTTCAACCAGCTGCGTTGGCTGCTGGCGCATATCAGCCTGCATTTGTTCAAGAAGCTGACGTTGTTCTGGTGTCAGTTGCTCCGGCGTTTTCACTTCACCACCGGCAGAAGGTTCTGTGGGCGCACGCACTCCCGGCTGGCGACTTTCCAGCTCTTTAATGTAGCGCCAGCGTTCTTCTGGTTTTGGTGGTAGTCCGTTTCCGGTCACTTTCTGGCTTTGCAGCGTCTCGGACTCTTCTTTCTTGTGATGCGTAATGAAGTACAGACCACCGATAAAGGTCACAAGAACGGCGGCAGCAATAGCGACCATAGCGGGAGAAACCGCAGGCAGATTTCGTTGCTTTTTCCGTGAGGTGCTCTTTTTTCGCCGCGAAGGTGCCGGTTGGCTGCGGCGTACATAATCTCGTTGTGCCACTATCGTTTCGCTGTATTTATTCGTTCGTCAGCCCGCCATGTTACTTAAGCGGCGGGCCTTTGACCAGTCACGGCAGTCTTAAAGGTTTACTTTAAGGTAACGCGCGTGTTGATCCCCGGATGATAAGTTCGCAGTCCATTAAACGAGAGCCACTGCCAACGTGTTGCCCCTGCATTTGATCAAGCAATAACAGCATAGCTTCCCGACCGATTTCGTAACGCGGCTGCGCGATGGTTGTCAGCGGCGGATCACAAAATTGCGTCAGGTCGATGTTATCAAAACCGATTATGGAAAGGTCTTCCGGGACTTTCAGCCCCTGGCGTTTTGCCTGAGAAAGTGCGCCGAGCGCCATCACATCGCTATGGCAGAAGACAGCAGTAGGCGGTTGTGGAAGATCAAGCAGCTGCTGCATCGCTTTGCTTCCGGCTTCGAAGGTGAAGTCGCCACGGGCGATGTATTGCGGATCAACCATAATGCCGCAGCGACGCAGCGCCTGAACATAGCCTTGCAGGCGGTAGTGACACAGCGGCATCTCTTCGGGACCGGCTATACAGCCAATCCGTTTATGCCCTTGCTCATATAAATAATTTACTGCATCAAATGCGGCGGTCAGATTGTCGATATGAACTGTAGGCAGCTCCAGCTCCGGTGCAAATTCGTTCGCCATCACCATCGGCGGCAGATTACGCTGTTCCTCAATGCTGGCATCAAACGGCAGCCTTGAACCCAGCAACAACATGCCATCAATTTGCTTGGTGATGATCAAATCGATAAAGGTTTTTTCCTGCTGATTTTGATGCGCACAGTCGCCAATCAGCACCAGATATCCGTGATTTGCCGCCGTAACTTCGATACCGCGAATAATTTCGCTAAAGAAGGGATCGCAGATATCCGGGACAATCACCAGAATGGTGCGGGATTCATTACGCTTGACGTTGCGCCCCATAGGCTGCGGTAAATAACCCACTTCCCGGGCCGCTTTTTCAACCCGATTACGGGTGGCCTGGGAGACTTTATCGGGATTCATTAATGCTCGGGAGACGGTCGCTGTAGAGACTTTTGCCTTGAGGGCAACGTCTTTCATGGTCGCGGCAGTTTCCTGCTTCTTCGCTTTCACACTCACTCCTCGCCTGGCACGTCAGGCGTACTACATCCATGTTTACTTCACATCGGCAACATTTTTAGCAGATAGCGCATGAAAACGGTTACAGAATTTTCATGAAAAGTGTGATGAATATTGAATTTTTCGATCCGCCTCGCATCGTGAGCGGTTTAACCCTCAATCGGATCAACATCCAGCACCCATTTCACCTTACGGGAATCCGGTATTGTATTGATGAGCGCCAGCGTACCGTTAATGATGTGTTGCAAGCGCACGCGGGAAGGGTGCTGCAACAATATCTGCCAGCGCCAGCGACCGCCACGTTTAGGTGCCAGAGCCGGAACCGGACCGAGAACCCACAGTTTCTCGTCTGCCAGTGGGCTGGAGAGGATCAGATTACGCAGTTGTTGCAGGAACAATGGCGCGTGCTGATTGTTATGATCTTCCGCACGCACAATCACATGGCTGGTCCACGGCGGTAGCTGCATCATTCGCCGCTCAGCCAGCGCCTGTTCGGCAAAGGCGTCGTAGCCTTTATAGAGCAACGTTTGCAACAGAGGATGTTCCGGATGGTGCGTTTGCAGCACCACTTCGCCCTGTTTACCCGCACGCCCGGCACGACCGGCGACCTGGGTGTAAAGCTGAGCGAAACGCTCTGCCGAGCGAAAATCGGCAGAAAACAGCGCGCCGTCCACGTCCAGTAATGCAACCAGCGTCACATCCGGGAAATGGTGACCTTTCGCCAGCATTTGTGTACCAATCAAAATCCGCGCGCCGCCGCGATGTACTTCTGCCAGTTGCTGTTCCAGCGCCCCTTTGCGGCTGGTGGTATCGCGGTCGATACGAGAAATGGGCACGCCGGGGAACAACGGCGCGAGCGTCTGTTCAAGCTGTTCGGTGCCCAGCCCCACGGGGACCAGGTGCGTGGAACCGCAGGAAGGGCACTGGCGCGGCACCGGACGCTGACTGTCACAGTGGTGGCAGCGCAGATGGTGCTGCGCCTGATGCAGCGTGTAGTAGTGATCGCAACGTGGGCATTCGGCAATCCAGCCACAGTCGTGGCACAGCAGTGCAGGCGCAAAGCCACGGCGGTTAAGAAAGAGAATGACCTGGTTATCAGCCTGTAAATGCTGGCGCATACGAGTGATTAACGCCGGAGCCAGACCTGCCTGCACCTTCTGACCTTTTAAATCCAGCACATGTTGAATTGCCGGACGCGCATTCCCTGCCCGACGGGTCAGGCGCAGCAGGCGGTATTTTTTCTGCTGGACGTTGCATAACGTTTCCAGCGCGGGCGTTGCGGAGCCAAGAATAATCGGGATTTGCTCGCTGTGCGCACGATACACCGCCAGGTCGCGGGCATGATAGCGCCAGCCTTCCTGCTGCTTGTAGGAGCTGTCGTGCTCTTCATCAATGACAATCACGCCGAGATTTTTAAACGGCGTAAACAGCGCGGAGCGGGTGCCGATCACAATCGCCGCCTCACCATTTTTCGCTTTCAGCCACGCCGAAAGACGCTCGCTGTCGTTCAGGCCGGAATGCAGAACTTCCACGGGGGCATTAAAACGTTCACGAAAACGGGCGATAGTTTGCGGTGTCAGGCCGATTTCCGGCACCATCACCAGCGCCTGTTTGCCCTGAGCGAGCACGTTTTCCAGTACGCTGAGATAAACCTCCGTTTTACCGGAACCGGTAACGCCCGCCAGCAGCCAGGCAGAAAAAGTATCTGCCGCGCTATGAATTGCGCCAACGGCGGTGGCCTGTTCGGTATTCAATCGCAACCGCTCACCAGAAACGGCATAGTTCGTTCGCCAGTCGCTAAACTCTGGTGTTTCACTTGCTAAATCACACAGACCTTTTTTGCGTAGCGCCTGCAACGCGGCATCATTAAATTCGAGCGTGGCGACCTGGTCGCGCCAGATTTTGCCTTGCCGTAACGCCGCCAGCGCCTGTTGTTGCTTGGGGGAGCGTTTCAGGCTGTTCAGATCCACCGCCTGGCCTTGTTCAGTGGCAAACCAGTACCACATCGGCGCGTTCGCCGCAGGCCGCCCCTGGCGTAGTAAAATCGGCAAGGCATGAAACAGCACATCGCCAATCGGATGATGATAGTAATCTGCCGCCCATAGCAGCAATCGCCAGACGGAGTGAGTAAACACCGGCTCACTATCCAGCACTTCGACTACCGCTTTTAGCTCATTGAGCGGCAGTTCGCTGGCATCGCTAACTGATACCACAATCCCGATGCGCTCCTGCTGTTTGCCAAACGGCACGCGCACGCGACACCCAGCTTTAACCGTCATGCCTTCTGGCAGCAGATAGTCAAAGGTACGAGGAAGCGGAACGGGCAAGGCAACGTGGGCAATGGGCATAGCATCATCCTGACTTGAAATTCGGTGGGTTAGTATACACATTGCCGTAGAAGAGTGCGGATCAGTTTGCATACGCTGGTTAATTTCTGTATGATTTCGCGCCTTCGTACGAAATGATCGTATTGAAGCTATACTTTTAACATCGCGTGGTGTCTGGCGTTAGGGCTGGAAGAGCGACGCGGCCTTAAACCGAGGTTTTCCCATGAAAAAAGATATTCACCCGAAATACGAAGAAATTACTGCTAGCTGCTCTTGCGGTAACGTAATGAAAATCCGCTCCACCGTTGGTCATGACCTGAACCTCGACGTGTGCAGCAAGTGCCACCCGTTCTTCACTGGCAAACAGCGTGATGTTGCTACCGGTGGCCGTGTTGACCGCTTCAACAAGCGTTTCAACATCCCGGGCAGCAAATAAGACCGGATTTCCGAAAAAAGCGCCGCACGGCGCTTTTTTTGTGCCTGAATTTTGGTCGTATTACCACGAAAACAGCGGCCATTCTTTGGCGACCGTGGTGAGTTGTGGCGCATCGAAAACGGCTTGTGGCGAGACCACCGTTTCCTCAAGCGGAATATTCTTGCCGTAACGTTCTTTGAGCTTTGCCTGAACTTGTGGGCTGCTCAGGTCGAACTCTTTCAACTTCTGCTGCTCGCCCACGCGCATTCCCAGCGCGTTCTGGTAAACCTTCCACACCACTTCCGAACAGTACTGGCGATCGTCGCTCCATGAGAAG
The DNA here is from genome assembly GCA_041890495.1 of Enterobacter hormaechei. Taxonomy (GTDB): domain Bacteria; phylum Pseudomonadota; class Gammaproteobacteria; order Enterobacterales; family Enterobacteriaceae; genus Escherichia; species Escherichia boydii. The sequence goes on along the minus strand of CP169086.1, from coordinate 3,670,961 downwards.
CTGAAATCATACGGTTTACCGAGATAACGTTTTGCCGTTTGCGCCAGTTTTTGCTGTTGTTCAACACTCAGTCCGCCTTCAACGCGGCGAACAACGTATTTGCCCTTTTCACCATGGGCGATCCACTGCTTGAGCGGGGTGTATTTCACCGGGCCGACTGCTTCAAAAACGTAGGGCTTTTTGTTGCGTATCACCAGCATACCGGTGTGGCTATAATCGGTATGGGTCGCCAGTTGGATCGCTTTACTTTGCGATGAGCGAGAGATCTGAAAGATGATGTCGCCGGTTTGTGGCTGCCAGGCAAAGGCAGGTACAGAAACCAGCAGGCTGAGGATCAGCAGCCTGTTTTTCATAGTTAAACGTCCATGTATAAAAAGCGGTGGGTCGCAGACAACGTGCTCGTTGTTTATGCCGGATGCGGCGTGAACGCCTTATCCGGCCTACAAGTTCGTGCAAATTCAATAAATTGCAATATGACGTAGGCCTGATAAGCGTAGCGCATCAGGCGATTCCACTCCGCGCCGCTCTTTTTTGCTTTAGTATTCCCACGTCTCCGGGTTAATCCCCATCTCACGCATGATCTCTTTTGCCGCTTCCGGGATTTCGTCGCTGCGCTCTTTACGCAGATCGGCATCATCCGGCAAAGGTTGCCCGGTAAAGGCATGCAGAAACGCTTCGCACAGCAGCTCGCTGTTGGTAGCGTGACGCAGGTTGTTCACCTGACGACGCGTGCGTTCATCGGTGAGGATTTTTAACACCTTAAGAGGAATGGAAACCGTAATCTTTTTGACTTGTTCACTCTTCTTGCCGTGCTCAGCGTATGGGCTGATATATTCGCCGCTCCATTCAGCCATGAGATACTTAATCCTCTTCGTCAATAAATTGAGACCAGACCACACAGTTGATGTGGGTACTGACCGTAAACCCGCATAGTTTACCGTACAGGCGTTACCGTGACATCGTGTAATGCACCTGTCGGCGTGATAATGCATATAATTTTAACGGCTATTTGGGATTTGCTCAATCTATACGCAAAGAAGTTTAGATGTCCAGATGTATTGACGTCCATTAACACAATGTTTACTCTGGTGCCTGACATTTCACCGACAAAGCCCAGGGAACTTCATCACATGACGCGTAAACAGGCCACCATCGCAGTGCGTAGCGGGTTAAATGACGACGAACAGTATGGTTGCGTTGTCCCACCGATCCATCTTTCCAGCACCTATAACTTTACCGGATTTAATGAACCGCGCGCGCATGATTACTCGCGTCGCGGCAACCCAACGCGCGATGTGGTTCAGCGTGCGCTGGCAGAACTGGAAGGTGGTGCTGGTGCAGTACTTACTAATACCGGCATGTCCGCGATTCACCTGGTAACGACCGTCTTTTTGAAACCTGGCGATCTGCTGGTTGCGCCGCACGACTGCTACGGCGGTAGCTATCGCCTGTTCGACAGTCTGGCGAAACGCGGTTGCTATCGCGTGTTGTTTGTTGATCAAGGCGATGAACAGGCAATACGGGCAGCGCTGGCAGAAAAACCCAAACTGGTACTGGTAGAAAGCCCAAGTAATCCATTGTTACGCGTCGTGGATATTGCGAAAATCTGCCATCTGGCAAGGGAAGTCGGGGCGGTGAGCGTGGTGGATAACACCTTCTTAAGCCCGGCATTACAAAATCCGCTGGCATTAGGTGCCGATCTGGTGTTGCATTCATGCACGAAATATCTGAACGGTCACTCAGACGTAGTGGCCGGCGTGGTGATTGCTAAAGACCCGGACGTTGTCACTGAACTGGCCTGGTGGGCAAACAATATTGGCGTGACGGGCGGCGCGTTTGACAGCTATCTGCTGCTACGTGGGTTGCGAACGCTGGTGCCGCGTATGGAGCTGGCGCAGCGCAACGCGCAGGCGATTGTGAAATACCTGCAAACCCAGCCGTTGGTGAAAAAACTGTATCACCCGTCGTTGCCGGAAAATCAGGGGCATGAAATTGCCGCGCGCCAGCAAAAAGGCTTTGGCGCAATGTTGAGTTTTGAACTGGATGGCGATGAGCAGACGCTGCGTCGTTTCCTGGGCGGGCTGTCGTTGTTTACGCTGGCGGAATCATTAGGGGGAGTGGAAAGTTTAATCTCTCACGCCGCAACCATGACACATGCAGGCATGGCACCAGAAGCGCGTGCTGCCGCCGGGATCTCCGAGACGCTGCTGCGTATCTCCACCGGTATTGAAGATGGCGAAGATTTAATTGCCGACCTGGAAAATGGCTTCCGGGCTGCAAACAAGGGGTAAAAATGAGTGTGATTGCGCAGGCAGGGGCGAAAGGTCGTCAGCTGCATAAATTTGGTGGCAGTAGTCTGGCTGATGTGAAGTGTTATTTGCGTGTCGCGGGCATTATGGCGGAGTACTCTCAGCCTGACGATATGATGGTGGTTTCCGCCGCCGGTTGCACCACTAACCAGTTGATTAACTGGTTGAAACTAAGCCAGACCGATCGTCTCTCTGCGCATCAGGTTCAACAAACGCTGCGTCGCTATCAGTGCGATCTGATTAGCGGTCTGCTACCCGCTGAAGAAGCCGATAGCCTCATTAGCGCTTTTGTCAGCGATCTGGAACGCCTGGCGGCGTTGCTCGACAGTGGTATTAACGATGCGGTGTATGCGGAAGTGGTGGGCCACGGTGAAGTGTGGTCGGCGCGCCTGATGTCTGCGGTACTTAATCAACAAGGGCTGCCAGCGGCCTGGCTTGATGCCCGCGAGTTTTTACGCGCTGAACGCGCCGCACAACCGCAGGTTGATGAAGGGCTTTCTTACCCGTTGCTGCAACAGCTGCTGGTGCAACATCCGGGCAAACGTCTGGTGGTGACCGGATTTATCAGCCGCAACAACGCCGGTGAAACGGTGCTGCTGGGGCGTAACGGTTCCGACTATTCCGCGACACAAATCGGTGCGCTGGCGGGTGTTTCTCGCGTAACCATCTGGAGCGACGTCGCCGGGGTATACAGTGCCGACCCGCGTAAAGTGAAAGATGCCTGCCTGCTGCCGTTGCTGCGTCTGGATGAGGCCAGCGAACTGGCGCGCCTGGCGGCTCCCGTTCTTCACGCCCGTACTTTACAGCCGGTTTCTGGCAGCGAAATCGACCTGCAACTGCGCTGTAGCTACACGCCGGATCAAGGTTCCACGCGCATTGAACGCGTGCTGGCCTCCGGTACTGGTGCGCGTATTGTCACCAGCCACGATGATGTCTGTTTGATTGAGTTTCAGGTGCCCGCCAGTCAGGATTTCAAACTGGCGCATAAAGAGATCGACCAAATCCTGAAACGCGCGCAGGTACGCCCGCTGGCGGTTGGCGTACATAACGATCGCCAGTTGCTGCAATTTTGCTACACCTCAGAAGTGGCCGACAGTGCGCTGAAAATCCTCGACGAAGCGGGATTACCTGGCGAACTGCGCCTGCGTCAGGGGCTGGCGCTGGTGGCGATGGTCGGTGCAGGCGTCACCCGTAACCCGCTGCATTGCCACCGCTTCTGGCAGCAACTGAAAGGCCAGCCGGTCGAATTTACCTGGCAGTCCGATGACGGCATCAGCCTGGTGGCAGTACTGCGCACCGGCCCGACCGAAAGCCTGATTCAGGGGCTGCATCAGTCCGTCTTCCGCGCAGAAAAACGCATCGGCCTGGTATTGTTCGGTAAGGGCAATATCGGTTCCCGTTGGCTGGAACTGTTCGCCCGTGAGCAGAGCACGCTTTCGGCACGTACCGGCTTTGAGTTTGTGCTGGCAGGTGTGGTGGACAGCCGCCGCAGCCTGTTGAGCTATGACGGGCTGGACGCCAGCCGCGCGTTAGCCTTCTTCAACGATGAAGCGGTTGAGCAGGATGAAGAGTCGTTGTTCCTGTGGATGCGCGCCCATCCGTATGATGATTTAGTGGTGCTGGACGTTACCGCCAGCCAGCAGCTTGCTGATCAGTATCTTGATTTCGCCAGCCACGGTTTCCACGTTATCAGCGCCAACAAACTGGCGGGAGCCAGCGACAGCAATAAATATCGCCAGATCCACGACGCCTTCGAAAAAACCGGGCGTCACTGGCTGTACAATGCCACCGTCGGTGCGGGCTTGCCGATCAACCACACCGTGCGCGATCTGATCGACAGCGGCGATACTATTTTGTCGATCAGCGGGATCTTCTCCGGCACGCTCTCCTGGCTGTTCCTGCAATTCGACGGTAGCGTGCCGTTTACCGAGCTGGTGGATCAGGCGTGGCAGCAGGGCTTAACCGAACCTGACCCGCGTGACGATCTCTCTGGCAAAGACGTGATGCGCAAGCTGGTGATTCTGGCGCGTGAAGCAGGTTACAACATCGAACCGGATCAGGTACGTGTGGAATCGCTGGTGCCTGCTCATTGCGAAGGCGGCAGCATCGACCATTTCTTTGAAAATGGCGATGAACTGAACGAGCAGATGGTGCAACGGCTGGAAGCGGCCCGCGAAATGGGGCTGGTGCTGCGCTACGTGGCGCGTTTCGATGCCAACGGTAAAGCGCGTGTAGGCGTGGAAGCGGTGCGTGAAGATCATCCGTTGGCATCACTGCTGCCGTGCGATAACGTCTTTGCCATCGAAAGCCGCTGGTATCGCGATAACCCTCTGGTGATCCGCGGACCTGGCGCTGGGCGCGACGTCACCGCCGGGGCGATTCAGTCGGATATCAACCGGCTGGCTAAGTTGTTGTAACCTCTCACACTAACCCTCTCCCTGCACAGTGGGAGAGGGCACCAGTCAGGACAGATTAAACCAAACGGTTTTTCGCATCCGCAATCGCCTGCGCCACCTGCTGCGGTGAGACGCCGCCTTTTGCCGCACGCTTGTCGAGGCACGATTGCAGCGACAGAATCGGATAGACATCTTCGTCAATCACCTGACTGAATTTCTGCAACTCACTGAGCGGCAGATCTTCCAGCGGTTTGCCCTGACGAATGGCTTCCACCACCGCTTCACCAACAATATGGTGCGCCTCGCGGAACGGTACGCCTTTCGCCACCAGATAATCCGCCAGTTCGGTGGCGTTGGCGTAACCCTGCTGAGCCGCTTCCTGGCAACGTGGACGTTTCACCTGAATGCCGTCCAGCACCAGCGCCGCCATATGCAGGCAGTCCAGCCAGGTATCGAGCGCGTCGAACAGACCTTCTTTGTCTTCCTGCATATCTTTGTTGTAAGCCAGCGGCAAACCTTTCAGCGTCATCATCATGCCGGTTAACGCCCCCTGCACCCGGCCGCATTTACCGCGAATCAGCTCCAGCGCATCCGGGTTTTTCTTCTGCGGCATTAATGATGAACCGGAAGTCACGCGGTCAGAAAGCTCCACAAACCCCGCTTCGCCGGTGTTAAAGAAAATCAGATCTTCAGCAAAACGCGACAGATGCACCATGCCGATAGCGGCAGCAGAAAGCAGTTCCAACACATGGTCACGGTCAGAAACGCTGTCGAGACTGTTACGGGTCGCCGAAGCAAAGCCCAGCCAGCCTGCTAACTGTTCACGGTCGATTTCATAGGCCGTTCCCGCCAGCGCGCCACAGCCTAGCGGGCTGACATCCAGACGCTTAAGCGCATCCTGCAAACGGCTTTCATCACGCGCCAGCATCTCAACATAGGCCAGGCACCAGTGCGCGAACGTCACCGGCTGGGCGCGTTGCAGGTGAGTGTAACCTGGCATTACCGCGTCCTGATTGTTTTGTGCGGTTTCCACCAGCGCCGATTGCAGCTGCCGGTTAGCCGTCAGTAACTCGCTAACGGTATCTTTGCACCACAGTTTCAGGTCAGTCGCTACCTGATCATTACGGCTACGCCCGGTATGCAGCTTTTTGCCTAACTGGCCCACTTTGTCGATCAGTTTGCCTTCCACCCAGCTATGGATATCTTCGGCGTCGCTTTCAAGGATTTGTTGTGGCCTGGCGCGAACATCTTCCAGCAACACGTTCAGCGCCTCTTCCAGTTGCGCCTGCTCTTCTGCGGTTAACACGCCTACCGTGACCAGGGCTTTGGACCAGGCCACAGAGCCAACAATATCCTGCTCCGCCAGACGGTAATCAAAGCGCAGTGAGTCGTTGAATTGTTTGAACCGTTGATCTGCTGCCTGGGTAAAACGCCCGCCCCAAAGTGCCATAACTCTGTTTCCTTATTTTGAAATTCAATGCCGGAAAGCTGCGCCTCCGGCCAACAAAACTTAAGCTAAAATCCGCGTACCCATCGGCATACCGTTAAACAGTGCCGGAAGCTGCTCCGCATGACGCCAGGAGGCGATATCTACCGGACGGCCCAGCGTGCGAGCCGCATCCAGCGCCGCGTTCACTTTCACTATCATGCCGTCAGTAATAATGCCCTGCTCAATCAGTTGTTCTGCTTTCGCGGCGGTCATTTCGGCAATGCGTTGCCCTTTGCCGTCGAGAATGCCGCTGACGTCGGAGAGCAAAATCAGATCCGCGCCCAGCGTTGCCGCCAGCGCCGTTGCCGCCTGGTCGGCATTGACGTTCATCAGTTGCCCTTCGTCTGTTACGCCAATGGAGCTGACCACCGGCAGATAACCGTTCTCCAGCAAGGAGTTGATAAGCTTAGGCGAACCTGGCTGCGCCAGTCCAACATGACCTAACTCTTCATCAAGCTGGGTCACTTTGACGCTGTCGCCGTCACCGAGAAACAAACCTACGGCCGCAATCTGATGTTTCTTCGCCCATGCCAACAGGGTTTTATTTGCCGTTCCCGCCAGTGCTCCGGTGATAATGTCTATCTGATCAGCAGGCGTCACCCGCAGGCCGTTTTTCTTTTTCACCGGCAGATTCAGCCCTTTCATCAGCTCATCCACCACGCAACCGCCGCCGTGCACAATCACCAGCGGACGCTGATGTGACTCACGATAATTCACCAGTGCGCTAAACAGACGTTCCAGCGCCTCTTCACTATCCAGCAGTACGCCGCCCAGTTTGATAATTAATGGATTCATCATTGCACCCTTAAATAAGAGACTGCGTTTCCGCATAGCCGAAACGAATATTGGCGCACTGTACCGCTTGTGCCGCCGCGCCTTTCAGTAAGTTGTCTTCGGTCGCCACAATAATCAGATGCTCGCCCTGAACGGCAAACCCGATATCGCAAAATGGCAGCCCAACGACATTTTTCAGCGCCGGAACGCCTTTGTCATACAGCCGCACCAGCGGTTTATGGGCATACGCCTGCTGTAACACTTGCGCGACTTGCGCCTGGGTCACACCCGATTTCAGGCGGCAGGTAATGGTTTCGAGAATGCCGCGCGGGAAATTGCCCAGATGTGGGGTGAAGATAACGTCAGCACCGAGGTGTGTGGCGATCTCTGGTTGATGGCGATGAGTAAAGACGCCATACGGTTGCAGGCTAACTTCACAAAAGCTGTTTGAAATGGCCGCTTTACGCCCTGCACCGCTCACGCCGCTGGTGGCGTTGATCACCGGCCACTGATTGAGGTCAAGAAGATCGGCATCAATCAACGGTTTCAGCGCCAGCTGTGCCGCCGTCGGATAACAGCCCGGCACCGCAATCAAATTCGCTTCTTTTAATTTATTACCGCACCACTCCGCCAGACCGTAGGCTGCCTGTTCCAACAGTTCCGGGTATTGATGGGTAAAGCCGTAATATTTTTCATAGAAGGTGGCGTCGTTAACACGAAACGCGCCGGAAAGGTCGAACACCACGCAGCCCGCTTCAAGAAACTGCGGCGCTAAATCGTGGCTAACTTCATGGGCGGTGGCGAGAAACACTACGTCCACCCCTGGGCTAAACTCGCTGATATCCGACATCGGCTGCAACGGCAGATCAACGATGCCTTTTAGCTGCGGATGCAAATCGGAGATTAACTTTCCCGCATCATTGCTTTGCGCTGAAACAGTCAAAGCGGTTATGTTCATATGCGGATGGCGATTTACATAGGTCACTAGCTCTGCGCCAGCGTAGCCGCTGGCACCCACAATCAGCGTATTCAACATCGGGGCTATTCACCTTCTTATGTCTGGTTGCCAGGTTAAACGTAAAACATTCACCTTACGGCTGGTGGGTTTTATTACGCTCAACGTTAGTGTATTTTTATTCATAAATACTGCATGAATATTGATACTATCATGACCAGAGGTGTGTCAACAATGAAAAACAAATTACCGCCATTTATCGAGATTTACCGCGCTCTGATTGCCACACCTTCAATAAGCGCCACGGAAGAGGCACTCGATCAAAGCAATGCAGATTTAATCACTCTGCTAGCGGACTGGTTTAAAGATTTGGGCTTCAATGTGGAAGTGCAGCCTGTTCCAGGAACTCGCAACAAATTCAATATGCTGGCAAGTATCGGACAGGGGGCTGGCGGCTTGTTGCTGGCGGGGCATACCGATACGGTGCCATTTGATGACGGTCGCTGGACGCGCGATCCGTTTACACTGACGGAGCATGACGGCAAGCTTTACGGCTTAGGCACCGCCGACATGAAAGGCTTTTTTGCGTTTATCCTTGATGCGCTACGCGATGTCGACGTCACGAAACTGAAAAAACCGCTCTACATTCTGGCGACTGCTGATGAAGAAACCAGTATGGCCGGAGCGCGTTATTTTGCCGAAACTACCGCCCTGCGCCCGGATTGCGCCATCATTGGCGAACCGACGTCACTACAACCGGTACGCGCACATAAAGGTCATATCTCTAACGCCATCCGTATTCAGGGCCAGTCGGGGCACTCCAGCGATCCAGCACGCGGAGTTAACGCTATCGAACTAATGCACGACGCCATCGGGCATATTTTGCAATTGCGCGATAACCTGAAAGAACGTTATCACTACGAAGCGTTTACCGTGCCATACCCTACGCTCAACCTCGGGCATATTCACGGTGGCGACGCTTCTAACCGTATTTGCGCTTGCTGTGAGTTGCATATGGATATTCGTCCGCTGCCTGGCATGACACTCAATGAACTTAATGGTTTGCTCAACGATGCACTGGCTCCGGTGAGCGAACGCTGGCCGGGTCGTCTGACGGTCGACGAGCTGCATCCGCCGATCCCTGGCTATGAATGCCCACCGAATCATCAACTGGTTGAAGTGGTTGAGAAATTGCTCGGAGCAAAAACCGAAGTGGTGAACTACTGTACCGAAGCGCCGTTTATTCAAACGTTATGCCCGACGCTGGTGTTGGGGCCTGGCTCAATTAATCAGGCTCATCAACCTGATGAATATCTGGAAACACGGTTTATCAAGCCCACCCGCGAACTGATAACCCAGGTAATTCACCATTTTTGCTGGCATTAAACCCGCACCGAGCACCCCTTTACCCAAAGGGGTGTTCGGTCCTGGGGAGGGGATGTCTCACTCCCCATCATGAACTTTCTTCATCTTTCCTGAGCAAACCTCACCGTTATTGTTGATTATTTATGTTGACGCCCCTTCGGCTTTTCCTTCATCTTTACATCTGGACGTCTAAACGGATAGATGTGCACAACACAACATATAACTACAAGCGATTGATGAGGTAAGGTATGAGCTTTTTTCACGCCAGCCAGCGGGATGCCCTGAATCAGAGCCTGGCAGAAGTCCAGGGGCAGATTAACGTTTCGTTCGAGTTTTTCCCGCCGCGTACCAGTGAAATGGAGCAGACCCTGTGGAACTCCATCGATCGCCTTAGCAGCCTGAAACCGAAGTTTGTATCGGTGACCTATGGCGCGAACTCCGGCGAGCGCGACCGTACGCACAGCATTATTAAAGGCATTAAAGATCGCACTGGTCTGGAAGCGGCACCGCATCTTACTTGCATTGATGCGACGCCCGACGAGCTGCGCACCATTGCACGCGACTACTGGAATAACGGTATTCGTCATATCGTGGCGCTGCGTGGCGATCTGCCGCCGGGAAGTGGTAAGCCAGAAATGTATGCTTCTGACCTGGTGACGCTGTTAAAAGAAGTGGCAGATTTCGATATCTCCGTGGCGGCGTATCCGGAAGTTCACCCGGAAGCAAAAAGCGCTCAGGCGGATTTGCTTAATCTGAAACGCAAAGTGGATGCCGGAGCCAACCGCGCGATTACTCAGTTCTTCTTCGATGTCGAAAGCTACCTGCGTTTTCGTGACCGCTGTGTATCGGCGGGCATTGATGTGGAAATTATTCCGGGAATTTTGCCGGTATCTAACTTTAAACAGGCGAAGAAATTTGCCGATATGACCAACGTGCGTATTCCGGCGTGGATGGCGCAAATGTTCGACGGTCTGGATGATGATGCCGAAACCCGCAAACTGGTTGGCGCGAATATTGCCATGGATATGGTGAAGATTTTAAGCCGTGAAGGAGTGAAAGATTTCCACTTCTATACGCTTAACCGTGCTGAAATGAGTTACGCGATTTGCCATACGCTGGGGGTTCGACCTGGTTTATAAATAGTGTGGCTTTTGTGAAAATCACACAGTGATCACAAATTTTAAACAGAGCACAAAATGCTGCCTCGAAATGAGGGCGGGAAAATAAGGTTATCAGCCTTGTTTTCTCCCTCATTACTTGAAGGATATGAAGCTAAAACCTTTTTTATAAAGCATTTGTCCGAATTCGGACATAATCAAAAAAGCTTAATTAAGATCAATTTGATCTACATCTCTTTAACCAACAATATGTAAGATCTCAACTATCGCATCCGTGGATTAATTCAATTATAACTTCTCTCTAACGCTGTGTATCGTAACGGTAACACTGTAGAGGGGAGCACATTGATGAGCACGTCAGACGATATCCATAACACCACAGCCACTGGCAAATGCCCGTTCCATCAGGGCGGTCACGACCAGAGTGCGGGGGCGGGCACAACCACTCGCGACTGGTGGCCAAATCAACTTCGTGTTGACCTGTTAAACCAACATTCTAATCGTTCTAACCCACTGGGTGAGGACTTTGACTACCGCAAAGAATTCAGCAAATTAGATTACTACGGCCTGAAAAAAGATCTGAAAGCCCTGTTGACAGAATCTCAACCGTGGTGGCCAGCCGACTGGGGCAGTTACGCCGGTCTGTTTATTCGTATGGCCTGGCACGGCGCGGGGACTTACCGTTCAATCGATGGACGCGGTGGCGCGGGTCGTGGTCAGCAACGTTTTGCACCGCTGAACTCCTGGCCGGATAACGTAAGCCTCGATAAAGCGCGTCGCCTGTTGTGGCCAATCAAACAGAAATATGGTCAGAAAATCTCCTGGGCCGACCTGTTTATCCTCGCGGGTAACGTGGCGCTAGAAAACTCCGGCTTCCGTACCTTCGGTTTTGGTGCCGGTCGTGAAGACGTCTGGGAACCGGATCTGGATGTTAACTGGGGTGATGAAAAAGCCTGGCTGACTCACCGTCATCCGGAAGCGCTGGCGAAAGCACCGCTGGGTGCAACCGAGATGGGTCTGATTTACGTTAACCCGGAAGGCCCGGATCACAGCGGCGAACCGCTTTCTGCGGCAGCAGCTATCCGCGCGACCTTCGGCAACATGGGCATGAACGACGAAGAAACCGTGGCGCTGATTGCGGGTGGTCATACGCTGGGTAAAACCCACGGTGCCGGTCCGACATCAAATGTAGGTCCTGATCCAGAAGCTGCACCGATTGAAGAACAAGGTTTAGGTTGGGCGAGCACTTACGGCAGCGGCGTTGGCGCAGATGCCATTACCTCTGGTCTGGAAGTAGTCTGGACCCAGACGCCGACCCAGTGGAGCAACTATTTCTTCGAGAACCTGTTCAAGTATGAGTGGGTACAGACCCGCAGCCCGGCTGGCGCAATCCAGTTCGAAGCGGTAGACGCACCGGAAATTATCCCGGATCCGTTTGATCCGTCGAAGAAACGTAAACCGACAATGCTGGTGACCGACCTGACGCTGCGTTTTGATCCTGAGTTCGAGAAGATCTCTCGTCGTTTCCTCAACGATCCGCAGGCGTTCAACGAAGCCTTTGCCCGTGCCTGGTTCAAACTGACGCACAGGGATATGGGGCCGAAATCTCGCTACATCGGGCCGGAAGTGCCGAAAGAAGATCTGATCTGGCAAGATCCGCTGCCGCAGCCGATCTACAACCCGACCGAGCAGGACATTATCGATCTGAAATTCGCGATTGCGGATTCTGGTCTGTCTGTTAGTGAGCTGGTATCGGTGGCCTGGGCATCTGCTTCTACCTTCCGTGGTGGCGACAAACGCGGTGGTGCCAACGGTGCGCGTCTGGCATTAATGCCGCAGCGCGACTGGGATGTGAACGCCGCAGCCGTTCGTGCTCTGCCTGTTCTGGAGAAAATCCAGAAAGAGTCTGGTAAAGCCTCGCTGGCGGATATCATAGTGCTGGCTGGTGTGGTTGGTGTTGAGAAAGCCGCAAGCGCCGCAGGTTTGAGCATTCATGTACCGTTTGCGCCGGGTCGCGTTGATGCGCGTCAGGATCAGACTGACATTGAGATGTTTGAGCTGCTGGAGCCAATTGCTGACGGTTTCCGTAACTATCGCGCTCGTCTGGACGTTTCCACCACCGAGTCACTGCTGATCGACAAAGCACAGCAACTGACGCTGACCGCGCCGGAAATGACTGCGCTGGTGGGCGGCATGCGTGTACTGGGTGCCAACTTCGATGGCAGCAAAAACGGCGTCTTCACTGACCGCGTTGGCGTATTGAGCAATGACTTCTTCGTGAACTTGCTGGATATGCGTTACGAGTGGAAAGCGACCGACGAATCGAAAGAGCTGTTTGCCGGAAGCGCTCGTGCCAGCGGTGAAGTGAAATATACCGCCACTCGCGCCGATCTGGTCTTCGGTTCTAACGCCGTGCTGCGTGCACTGGCAGAGGTTTATGCCAGCGATGATGCGCATGAGAAGTTTGTCCGCGACTTCGTTGCCGCATGGGCGAAGGTGATGGATCTGGACCGGTTTGACCTGCAGTAACCGTTGTGCCGGTTGGCACTAACGCTTACCCGGCCTACGGGCAAAAAAATCCCCGCTTATGCGGGGATTTTTATTCACGCAATTTACTCCCACTCCTGCAGGAATCGCTGTCCATACTGGTCGGCCACCAGCAGCGCCGCATAGACCTGATCGGGCGTGACGCCGCCGGGCATGTTGTGGATGGTTTCTCCTTCCGCACAGGACGCTTCGGCGATCAGACGCATTTTCGCCGGGATATCCTCTTTTATGTTCAGCTGTGCCAGCGTGATCGGCAGCCCAACGCTGTGGCAAAGCGCGGCGACGGTCTCTATTTCTTCAACCGGCGCGTTTTCCAGCACCAGCTGCGTCAGCGTGCCAAACGCCACTTTTTCACCGTGATAGAAGTGATGCGCATCCGGTACCGCCGTCATGCCGTTATGAATAGCGTGTGCCGCCGCCAGACCACCGCTTTCAAAGCCTACGCCGCTGAGATAGGTATTGGCTTCGATAATGCGTTCCAGCGCCGGGGTAACCACATGCTGTTCCGCGGCCAGCATGGCTTTTTCACCCTCTTCAACCAGCGTGTTGTAGCACAGCTCGGCCAGCGCGAGTGCAGCCTGCGTACATTTGCCGCCCGCCATGGTGGTCGCGCCGCTGCGCGAGCAGGCGCGTGCTTCAAACCACGTCGCCAGCGCATCGCCAATCCCGGCAGCCAGCAGGCGTGCCGGCGCACCCGCTACCACTTTGGTATCGACGATAACCATGTTCGGGTTGTGCGGCAGCATCAGGTAGCGATCGAACTCACCGCTGTCGGTATAAATGACGGAAAGGGCGCTGCACGGCGCATCGGTGGAGGCAATGGTTGGGGCAATAGCGACGGGAACGTCCATAAAATGGGCCAGCGCTTTGGCGGTATCCAGCGTTTTACCGCCGCCAATGCCCAGCACCGCCATACAGTCGGCGCTGTCGGCCAGTTTTTTCAGTCTATCGATTTCATTTTGTGAACATTCGCCACCAAACGGCGCGATTTCGGCATGCAGTTCGGCTTTTTTAAAACTCTGACGCAGGGTCTCTTCGGCAAAACCCAGCACAAATTTATCGCCAACAACCAGCCAGCGATTGGCCAGGGGTTTCAGATAGTCGCCGAGACGGGTAAGCACATCAGCGCCCTGGATATATTTTCCCGGCGATTGAATGATACGGTCCATAACAGTTCTCCCTTAGAGGTTGAGGTTACCAAACGCGTTTTTCCAGTCCTGCTCGAACTTCTCTATGGCTGACTCTACCGCTGGCGTGCCGAGCATTTGTTGCGCTACGTCTAAGGGAAGCGTGATTGCCTCGCATCCCGCCAACAGGCAGTCCAGCGCCTGACGCGGCGTTTTGAAGCTGGCGGCCAGCACCCTGCTTTCCGGCGCGTGCAGCTCCAGAAGGGACTGCAGTTCCTGGACCATGCGAATGCCGTCCCCGCCCTGAGCGTCAACGCGGTTTACATACGGCGCGACATATTTCGCCCCTGCGAGTGCGGCGAGCAAGCCCTGCGCCGCGCTGTAAACGGCGGTTCCCAGCGTGGTTATGCCCTCTTTTTTCAATGCCTTAATCGCGATGAGCCCCTGAGCCGTCACCGGGATTTTCACCACAATGTCCGGGATGGCGTTACTCAGACGTTTGGCTTCCGCCACCATGCTTTCGGCATCGCGGCTCATGGTTTGAGCAAACAGCGTGCCTTCCGGTCCGATGGCTTTTTGCAGACGCGGCAGCACGTCCCAGATGGATTCACGGCTGGCGGCGATGATGCTCGGGTTGGTGGTGACGCCCGCAATAGGAAAGATGCGGGCCAGACGTTCAACTTCCGCCACGTTGGCGGTATCCAGGTACAGTTCCATTATTTTTCCTTAAGTCAGAAAGGTTGAATCAAGGATAAGGCGCGGGCAGGCAGGGCGGATACAGGCCAATTTTGCCAAATACTGGATAAATGTAATGTCCTTAGCGAAGTGCGAGAGCGATCACAATGCTATTTTTTAGCGATCAGCTCGCTGTGATACTGGCGACGATATTCGGAGGGGGAACGTTCGGTGTGCTTTCGAAAGAGACGGCAGAAGTAATTGCTGTCTGTAAACCCACAGGTTGCGGCGATATCTTTGATTTTAAGATCGTAGCCTTTCAGCAGCTGGCGCGCGTGTTCGAGTCGCGTTTGCGTCAGGAATTCGTTGAACCCCACGTTGCCTGTCTTCTGAAAGAGGTGGGAGAGGTAGTTTGGCGAGATGTAGAACGCCTGCGCCACAGATTCACGGGTTAACGCCGAAGCATGATGTTCTTCGATGAAGCGGCGAATGGCCTCAAACAGCGCGCGGCTGCGGCTGGCGGTGTGGATATCGCTGCCAAGTAGATCCCTGCAGTGGCTGAGCAAGCTTAATACCACCAGTATCGCGGTGTTTTGCTCATCCGGCTGCATCTGTAATTCGGTTAGCGTCTGCAGAAGAAAAGCACCCGTTCGTGGACCGCGGCGGGCAACCTGGAGCTGCTGCAAAAGCGTATTGTCATGCTGTAACTCGATTGTCAGCAGCTGCTTACCGAAATGTATGCTCAGGGCGTTTGGCGATGGATGCGTTAAGTGTCCAATGGATGAAAATATCGCCTCACAGGGGTTATCAAGGGTAATGACGAGGCAGGGAGATGTTCGGGGATGCTGTTCAGCCATAGCTGAGAAATGAATCTGACCCAGCGGTAACGTGCGGTTTACCAGGTCTGACAAAATTCGGATGATGTCGGAATGCATGAGAAGACTACCGAAATGTGCCGGGTGGCGCTAACGCTTACCCGGGCTACTTAACGTAGGCCCGGGAAAGCGCGGCGCCGTCAGGCATATAGTATTAGCCGGTATTACGCATACCTGCCGCAATCCCGGCAATAGTGACCATTAACGCTTGTTCGACGCGAGGATCCGGTTCCTGGCCTTCTTTTTCTGCCTGGCGGGAGCGGTGCAGCAACTCGGCCTGCAATACGTTCAGCGGGTCGGTGTAAATATTCCGTAGCTGAATAGACTCTGCAATCCACGGCAGATCGGCCATTAGATGGGAATCGTTGGCAATCGCCAGCACCACTTTGATGTCTTCTTCTTGCAGGTTGCGTAACTCTTTACCTAACGGCCACAGTGCTTTGTCTACCAGGCGTTGGTCATAGTATTCCGCCAGCCACAGGTCTGCTTTGGCGAAGACCATCTCCAGCATGCCGAGACGCGTCGAGAAGAATGGCCAATCGCGGCACATAGCCTCCAGCTCGCTCTGTTTGCCGTCTTCGACCACTTTTTGCAGCGCCGTACCTGCACCCAGCCAGGCGGGGAGCATCAGACGGTTTTGCGTCCAGGCGAAGATCCACGGAATGGCGCGTAGTGACTCGACGCCGCCGGTTGGGCGACGTTTCGCCGGACGTGAACCCAACGGCAGTTTGCCCAGTTCTTGTTCCGGCGTAGCGGAGCGGAAGTAAGGCACAAAATCTTTGTTTTCACGTACGTAGCCGCGGTAGACATCGCAGGAGATGACTGACAGTTCATCCATAATGCGACGCCAGCTCTCTTTCGGCTCCGGCGGTGGCAGCAGGTTGGCTTCCAGAATCGCCCCGGTATAAAGCGACAGGCTGCTGACGGTGATTTCTGGCAGACCATATTTAAAGCGGATCATCTCGCCCTGTTCGGTTACGCGCAGGCCGCCTTTCAGGCTTCCTGGCGGTTGTGACAGCAGCGCCGCATGAGCAGGTGCGCCGCCGCGACCAATGGAACCGCCGCGACCGTGGAACAACGTCAGCTCAATACCCGCTTTTTCGCAGGTTTTGATTAATGCATCCTGTGCCTGATATTGCGCCCAGGAAGCTGCCATCACTCCCGCATCTTTTGCTGAGTCGGAATAGCCAATCATCACCATCTGTTTGCCCTGAATCAGGCCACGATACCAGTCAATATTGAGCAGCTGGGTCATGACATCGTTGGCGTTGTTCAGATCATCGAGGGTTTCAAACAGCGGAGCAACCGGCATCGCAAACCCGATACCCGCTTCTTTCAGCAGCAGGTGGACAGCCAGTACGTCGGACGGCGTTTTCGCCATCGAGATCACGTAGGCGGCAATGGAGCCTTGCGGTGCTTCGGCAATCACCTGGCAGGTATCGAGCACTTCGCGCGTTTCGGCGCTTGGTTGCCAGTTGCGCGGCAGAAGCGGACGTTTGGAGTTCAGTTCGCGGATCAGGAACGCCTGTTTGTCGGCCTCTGACCAGCTTTCGTAGTCGCCGATACCGAGGTAGCGGGTCAGCTCGCCCAGCGCTTCGGTATGACGCGTGCTCTCCTGACGGATATCAATACGGACCAGCGGTACGCCGAAACATTTCACGCGGCGCAGGGTGTCGAGCAGATCGCCGTTGGCGATAATACCCATGCCACACGCCTGAAGTGACTGGTAGCAAGCGTAGAGCGGTTCCCACAGTTCTTCGTTTTGTGTCAGCAGGCCTTCTGGTTTTGGCAGTTCTTCGCCTTTCAGGCGCGCTTCCAGCCATGCCTGTGTCGCCATCAGGCGAGAACGCAGGTTTTTCATCAGATAGCGATACGGTTCTGCGGCACCTTCTTCGCCAACCAGCGCCAGCAGTTCAGGGGTCGCTTCAACCATCGACAGTTCAGAAACCAGCACCTGAATATCTTTCAGGAACAAATCGGTGGCTTTCCAGCGGCTGAGTAGCAGGACGTGGCGGGTGATATCGGCAGTGACGTTCGGGTTGCCGTCGCGGTCGCCGCCCATCCACGAAGTAAAACGGACCGGAACAAATTCGACGGGCAGTTTGTAGCCGAGGTTCTCTTCCAGTTGTTCGTTCAGTTCGCGCAGGTAATTTGGTACGCCTTGCCACAGGCTGTTTTCCACTACGGCAAAGCCCCATTTGGCTTCATCTACCGGGCTTGGACGCAGCTTACGGATTTCATCGGTATGCCATGACTGGGCGATCAACTGGCGCAGGCGACGCATCAGCTGGTTGTGTTCGTAGTCAGCGATATCTTTGTTATCGAGCTGTTTTAAACAGGCGTTCACTTCTACCATTTTGTGGATCAGTGTACGACGGGTAATTTCGGTTGGGTGAGCCGTGAGGACCAGTTCCAGCGACAGCGATTCCACTGCTTTTTTGATGGTGTCTTCGCTCAGTTCCGGCTGGTTTTTCAGTTTACGCAGGGTGCGGGCGATCACTTCCGGGTTGCTGGCAGCTTCGCCTTTCGGCGAAATGCTGTGGTATTGCTCGGCGGTGTTGGCCAGGTTCAGGAACTGACTAAACGCACGCGCAACGGGCAGCAGCTCGTCGTTCGACAAATTTTGTAAGGTGGTGAGCAACTCCTGGCGGTTAGCATCATTGCCAGCGCGTGAAGATTTCGACAACTTACGGATAGTTTCTACGCGTTCAAGAATGTGTTCTCCCAACGCATCCTTGATGGTTTCTCCCAGCACTTTGCCGAGCATACTGACATTACTACGCAATGCGGAATATTGTTCGTTCATATTACCCCAGACACCCCATCTTTTTGTTTATGCCCAGGCGAAAATTTTCTGGACATTATTTTGTCATCTCCCTTTATAAAGCCACGTAAAACCCCCGTCGTCAATTGCTGCGAAAACGGTTCAGCAAACGAATAAATGAGGGCAATTTACGAAATTTAATTCGCATTGCGCCAGATAAGAGATGCTTATGAAAATCTTCAGGGGAAAGGGATTAATCACTAAAAATGGCAACTGCGATTGCCATTTTGCTTTTATCGCCGGCTTTTTTATGCAAAAAAAAGCGGATCCTGGAGATCCGCAAAAGTTCACGTTGGCTTTAGTTATTCGAGTTGAGAAACTCTCGAAACGGGCAGTGACTTCAAGGGTTAAAAGAGGTGCCGCTCCGTTTCTGTGAGCAATTATCAGTCAGAATGCTTGATAGGGATAATCGTTCATTGCTATTCTACCTATCGCCATGAACTATCGTGGCGATGGAGGATGGATAATGAATATTCGTGATCTTGAGTACCTGGTGGCATTGGCTGAACACCGCCATTTTCGGCGTGCGGCAGATTCCTGCCACGTTAGCCAGCCGACGCTTAGCGGGCAAATTCGTAAGCTGGAAGATGAGCTGGGCGTGATGTTGCTGGAGCGGACCAGCCGTAAAGTGTTGTTCACCCAGGCGGGAATGCTGCTGGTGGATCAGGCGCGTACCGTGCTGCGTGAGGTGAAAGTCCTTAAAGAGATGGCAAGCCAGCAGGGCGAGACGATGTCCGGACCGCTGCACATTGGTTTGATTCCCACAGTTGGACCGTACCTGCTACCGCATATTATCCCTATGCTGCACCAGACCTTTCCAAAGCTGGAAATGTATCTGCATGAAGCACAGACCCACCAGTTACTGGCGCAACTGGACAGCGGCAAACTCGATTGCGTGATCCTCGCGCTGGTGAAAGAGAGCGAAGCATTCATTGAAGTGCCGTTGTTTGATGAGCCAATGTTGCTGGCTATCTATGAAGATCACCCGTGGGCGAACCGCGAATGCGTACCGATGGCCGATCTGGCAGGGGAAAAACTGCTGATGCTGGAAGATGGTCACTGTTTGCGCGATCAGGCAATGGGTTTCTGTTTTGAAGCCGGGGCGGATGAAGATACACACTTCCGCGCGACCAGCCTGGAAACTCTGCGCAACATGGTGGCGGCAGGTAGCGGGATCACTTTACTGCCAGCGCTGGCTGTGCCGCCGGAGCGCAAACGCGATGGGGTTGTTTATCTGCCGTGCATTAAGCCGGAACCACGCCGCACTATTGGCCTGGTTTATCGTCCTGGCTCACCGCTGCGCAGCCGCTATGAGCAGCTGGCAGAGGCCATCCGCGCAAGAATGGATGGCCATTTCGATAAAGTTTTAAAACAGGCGGTTTAAACCGTTTAACGCAGCTACCCGATAGGCTTCCGCCATCGTCGGGTAGTTAAAGGTGGTGTTGACGAAGTACTCAATAGTGTTGCCGCCACCTTTCTGTTCCATAATCGCCTGACCGATATGAATAATTTCGGCAGCGCGCTCGCCAAAGCAGTGAATACCCAGAATCTCTTTTGTTTCCCGATGGAACAAAATTTTCAGCGTGCCCACGTTCATGCCGACGATTTGTGCGCGTGCCAGATGTTTAAACTGGGCGCGGCCCACTTCATATGGCACTTTCATTGCGGTCAGCTGCTGTTCGGTTTTGCCCACAGAGCTGATTTCCGGGATGGTGTAAATACCGGTAGGGATATCTTCAATCAGATGTGCGGTGGCTTCGCCTTTTACCAGCGCCTGCGCGGCAATGCGCCCCTGGTCATAGGCCGCCGACGCCAGGCTCGGATAACCAATCACGTCGCCCACCGCGTAAACGTGTGGCTGTGCGGTCTGATACATGCTGTTGACCTTCAGCTGTCCGCGGCTGTCAGTTTCTAGCCCAATGTTCTGTAACGCCAGCGAATCGGTATTACCGGTGCGACCGTTGGCATAGAGCAGGCAGTCAGCTTTCAGTTTTTTACCCGACTTCAGATGCATGATCACACCATCGTCACAGCCTTCGATCTTCTCGTACTCTTCGTTGTGACGAATCACTACGCCACTGTTCCAGAAGTGATAGGAGAGAGAATCTGACATCTCTTGATCGAGAAATGCCAGCAGGCGATCGCGGGTGTTGATCAGATCCACTTTTACATCCATACCGCGGAAGATCGACGCATATTCACAGCCGATCACTCCAGCACCATAGATAAGTACATGGCGCGGTTCGTGGTGCATGCTGAGAATTGAGTCGCTGTCGTAAATGCGTGGATGGGTGAAATCAACATCTGTTGGATGATATGGACGAGAGCCGCAGGCAATAACAAATTTTTCAGCGGTTAGTGTTTCAACGCTGCCGTCCGGGCAATCCAGCGCCAACGTATGCTCGTCAACAAAGCGAGCGTTTCCCTGCAATATTTCACAGTGATTACGTTCGTAAAATCCCTGACGCATGCGCGTTTGTTGATTAATCACGTTATCGGCATGGTTAAGGATATCGGCAAAAGAAGAGCGGAGCAGTCGGGAATGGTCGCTGTAAAGTGGGTTTTGATTGAATTCTATAATGCGGCTGACGGCGTGACGGAGAGCTTTCGACGGGATGGTGCCCCAGTGGGTGCAACCGCCGCCAACATTTTGATAACGCTCGATAACTGCGACGCGCGCACCTTGCTTAACCAGGCCCATTGCAGCGCCTTCGCCGCCGGGGCCGGAACCTATTACTATGGCATCGTAATCGTAGGAATGTGGCATGGTAGGGCTTACCTGTTCTTATACATAAAAGCAACAGAATGGTAACATTTTATCGCGGGTAAGCCAATTGATCCCCGTCATTTATCTGGCTATATCCTGAGCGGCCTTTGCTTTGTCTGTTTCTTACTTTTGCCCTGACGTTTTATTGGATTTTTATCGACGATACTCTCCGTTTAAGCGGCAGGTTTCCGCTGTACGTAAAAGAACCGGCCAAAGAATTGCAGTAAATATGTTTTATTGCGTTACCGTTCATTCACAATACTGGAGCAATCCAGTATGTTCATTCTCTGGTATAGTGCCAGCAGTACTTTTGGCAAGGATTCAGACATCGTGATGGGCGTAAGAGCGCAACAAAAAGAAAAAACCCGCCGTTCGCTGGTGGAAGCCGCATTTAGCCAATTAAGTGCTGAACGCAGCTTCGCCAGCCTGAGTTTGCGTGAAGTGGCGCGTGAAGCGGGCATTGCTCCCACCTCTTTTTATCGGCATTTCCGCGACGTAGACGAACTGGGTCTGACCATGGTTGATGAGAGCGGTTTAATGCTACGCCAACTCATGCGCCAGGCGCGTCAGCGTATCGCCAAAGGCGGGAGTGTGATCCGCACCTCGGTCTCCACATTTATGGAGTTCATCGGTAATAATCCTAACGCCTTCCGGTTATTATTGCGGGAACGCTCCGGCACCTCCGCTGCGTTTCGTGCCGCCGTTGCGCGTGAAATTCAGCACTTCATTGCGGAACTTGCGGACTATCTGGAACTCGAAAACCATATGCCGCGTGCGTTTACTGAAGCGCAAGCCGAAGCAATGGTGACAATTGTCTTCAGTGCGGGTGCCGAGGCGTTGGACGTCGGCGTCGAACAACGTCGGCAATTAGAAGAGCGACTGGTACTGCAACTGCGAATGATTTCGAAAGGGGCTTATTACTGGTATCGCCGTGAACAAGAGAAAACCGCAATTATTCCGGGAAATGTGAAGGACGAGTAATGAAACAAGCAAATCAAGATAGAGGTACGCTGCTGCTGGCGTTAGTTGCTGGCTTATCGATTAATGGTACTTTCGCAGCGCTGTTTAGCTCCATTGTGCCATTTTCTGTATTCCCGATTATTTCCCTGGTGCTGACGGTTTACTGCCTGCATCAACGTTATCTTAATCGCACTATGCCGGTAGGCTTGCCGGGTCTGGCAGCTGCCTGTTTTATTCTCGGCGTACTGCTGTACAGCACGGTAGTTCGTGCGGAATATCCGGATATCGGCTCTAACTTCTTCCCGGCAGTACTCTCCGTCATTATGGTGTTCTGGATTGGCGCGAAGATGCGTAACCGTAAGCAGGAAGTTGCTGAGTAATCGGTATTATGCCGGATGCTGGCGCATCCGGCATGGGTTTTACTTCGCGGTCAGTAATACGCCGCACTCCATATGGTGCGTGTAGGGGAACTGATCAAACAGAGCCAGACGTTCGACCTTGTGCGTCTGGCTTAATGTTTCCAGATTCTTGCATAACGTTTCCGGGTTACAGGAGATGTACAAAATACGCGGATACGCCTGCACCATTTTCTCGGTTTCACTGTCCAGACCGCTGCGCGGTGGGTCGACAAAAATGGTTTCGCACTGATAACTCTTTAAGTCGATCCCTTGCAGGCGGTTAAACTCGCGCACACCATTCATCGCCTGAGTAAATTCTTCTGCCGCCATACGAATAATTTGTACGTTATCAATATGGTTAGCTGCGATGTTGTATTGCGCAGCAGCAACCGACGGCTTAGCGATTTCGGTGGCTAATACCCGATCAAAATTACGCGCCAGCGCTAATGAAAAGTTACCGTTGCCGCAGTACAGCTCCAGTAAATCGCCTTTTGAGCCTTTGGTTACGTCCAGCGCCCATTCCAGCATCTGAATATTCATCGCCGCGTTCGGCTGGGTAAAGCTGTTTTCTACCTGACGGTAGATCATCTCTTTCCCTGCGACCGGCAGACGCTCGTCGATGTAATCTTGATCCAGCTCGATTTTGGTTTTCGTTGCCCGACCAATCAGATGCACATTCAGATTCTGCGCGCGCAGTGCATCGCGCAGGGCCTCCGCTTCCTGACGCCACTCATCATCCAGCTTCTTATGGTATAGCAGGGAAACCACCGCCTGATTACTCAGCGTGGTGAGGTAATCAATCTGGAACAACTTGTGGCGCAGAACGGGATTATTACGCACACCCGCAATCATCGCCGTCATCAACTGGTTGATAAGTTCACTGGCGGCGGGGAAGCTATCCACGCGGATGCGGCTTTTGGTTTGTTGATCGAAAATGATGTGATACAGGTCATCGCCATCGTGCCAGATGCGGAACTCCGCGCGCATCCGGTAATGACTGACCGGCGAGCGAAACACTTCCGGAACCAGGTCAGAAAACGGTGCCATCATACTTTGCAAACGTACCACTTTTTCGGCTAACTGCGCTTCATACTGTTCTGTTGGAAGGTGTTCGGGGGTCATGATGTATCCTGAAAAATTAAAGTACGCGGCGATTGTAGGGATTGCTCATCAGATGTCCAGATCTTGATGAATTCCTATTTGTGAGCTACGTCTGGACAGTAACTTGTTACAACCTGTAGCATCCACTTGCCGGTCCTGTGAGTTAATAGGGAATCCAGTGCGAATCTGGAGCTGACGCGCAGCGGTAAGGAAAGGTGCGATGATTGCGTTATGCGGACACTGCCATTCGGTGGGAAGTCATCATCTCTTAGTATCTTAGATACCCCTCCAAGCCCGAAGACCTGCCGGCCAACGTCGCATCTGGTTCTCATCATCGCGTAATATTGATGAAACCTGCGGCATCCTTCTTCTATTGTGGATGCTTTACAATGATTAAAAAAGCTTCGCTGCTGACGGCGTGTTCCGTCACGGCATTTTCGGGCTGGGCGCAAGATAGCGCAGACTCGTTGGTAGTGACGGCAAATCGTTTTGAACAACCTGAAAAAACTATTCTGGCTGCAAACACGGTTGTTACGCGTGCCGATATTGACCGTTGGCAATCAACCTCGGTCCTGGATGTTATGCGTCGCCTGCCCGGTGTGGATACGGCGCAAAATGGCGGGATGGGGCAACTCTCTTCTCTCTTTATCCGTGGCACAAACTCCAGCCACGTCCTGATCCTAGTTGATGGGATCCGCCTTAACCAGGCGGGCGTTACGGGGTCGTCCGATCTCAGCCAGTTCCCGATCTCTCTGGTGCAGCGTATCGAATATGTTCGTGGACCGCGTTCGGCGGTATACGGCTCGGACGCGATCGGCGGAGTCGTAAACATTATTACCACTCGCGCGAAGGACGGTACCACGCTGAATGCAGGTGTCGGGTCGCATGGTTACCAGAATTATGGCGGCAGTACCCAGCAAACATTGGGCGACAGCACGCGCGTCACGCTTGCGGGTGATTACACCTATACCAAAGGGTTTGATGTGGTTGCAGACGGCAATAATGGTGGTCTTGCCCAGACCGATCGCGACGGCTTTATGAATAAAACGCTCTACGGTGCACTGGAACACGCATTCTCAGACCAGTGGAGCGGATTTGTTCGCGGCTTTGGCTACAGCAACCGTACTGCCTACGACGGTTACTACAGCTCATTTACTCCTGACGTACTGGTCGATACCCGCCAGCTTTATAGTCAGACCTGGGATGCAGGATTGCGCTTCAACGATGACATCTTCCATTCACAGCTGCTCACCAGCTATAGCCACAGCAAGGACTATAACTACGATCCAAATTTGGGGCGTTACGATTCGACAGCCACGCTGGATGAAATCAAACAGTACAACGTCCAGTGGCTCAACTCCGTTGATGTTGGCCATGGGAACATTGGCGCGGGCGTTGACTGGCAGAAGCAGAGCACCGAGCCGGGTACAAACTACGTGACCAACGGCTACGACCTGCGTAACACCGGCGTCTACCTGACCGGGCTGCAGCAGTTTGGTGACTTCACCCTGGAAGGGGCGGTTCGCAGCGATGACAACTCTCAGTTCGGTCGCCATGGCACCTGGCAAAGTAGTGCGGCCTGGGAGTTCGTGGAGGGTTACCGCTTCGTTGCTTCTTATGGTACGGCCTATAAAGCACCGAATCTGGGTCAGCTCTATGGTTTCTATGGCAATGACCATCTTGATCCAGAAGAGAGCAAGCAGTGGGAAGGTGCGTTTGAAGGCCTGACGGCGGGCGTGAGCTGGCGCGTATCCGGCTACCGTAATGACGTTGATAATCTCATCGACTTCGATAATAACCTCCAGCAATATTACAACGTCGGTAAAGCACGCATTAAAGGCGTGGAAGCGACAGCATCATTTGATACGGGCCCGTTGACGCATACCGTTGGCTACGACTATGTGGATGCCCGCAATGCCGCAACCAACGAACTTCTGGACCGTCGTGCTAAGCAGCAGGTGAAATATCAGCTTGATACGCAGATCTATGATTTCGACTGGAGCCTGACTTATCACTATCTCGGTACGCGTTACGACACCGACTTTGGCACTTATCCGTCTGAGAAAGTTAAATTAGGCGGTGTGAGCTTGTGGGATCTTGCGGTTGCATATCCGGTCACCTCTCATCTGACAGTTCGTGGTAAAATAGCCAACCTGTTCGACAAAGATTATGAGACAGTCTATGGCTACCAAACTGCAGGACGGGAATACACCTTGTCTGGCAGCTACACCTTCTGAACCACGTCCCACCGTGCTGGTGTTTGACTCCGGCGTCGGTGGGTTGTCGGTCTATGACGAGATCCGGCATCTCTTACCGGATCTCCATTACATTTATGCTTTCGATAACGTCGCTTTCCCGTATGGCGAAAAAAGCGAAGCGTTTATTGTTGAGCGAGTGGTGGCAATTGTCACCGCGGTGCAAGAACGTTATCCCCTTGCGCTGGCTGTGGTCGCTTGCAACACCGCCAGTACCGTTTCACTTCCTGCATTACGCGAAAAGTTCGACTTCCCGGTTGTTGGTGTCGTGCCGGCGATTAAACCTGCTGCACGTCTGACGGCAAATGGCATTGTCGGATTACTGGCAACCCGCGGAACAGTTAAACGTTCTTATACTCATGAGCTGATCGCGCGTTTCGCTAATGAATGCCAGATAGAAATGCTGGGCTCGGCAGAGATGGTTGAGTTGGCTGAAGCGAAGCTACATGGCGAAGATGTTTCTCTGGATGCACTAAAACGTATCTTACGTCCGTGGTTAAGAATGAAAGAGCCGCCAGATACCGTTGTATTGGGTTGCACCCATTTCCCTCTACTACAAGAAGAACTGTTACAAGTGCTGCCAGAGGGAACCCGGCTGGTGGATTCTGGCGCAGCGATTGCTCGCCGAACGGCCTGGTTGTTAGAACATGAAGCTCCGGATGCAAAATCTGCCGATGCGAATATTGCCTTTTGTATGGCAATGACGACAGAAGCTGAACAATTATTGCCCGTTTTACAGCGTTACGGCTTCGGAACGCTCGAAAAACTGGCAGTTTTAGGTTGATTTGGTTGAATGTTGCGCGGTCAGAAAATTATTTTAAATTTCCTCTTGTCAGGCCGGAATAACTCCCTATAATGCGCCACCACTGACACGGAACAACGGCAAACACGCCGCCGGGTCAGCGGGGTTCTCCTGAGAATCTCAACAGAGAAAAGCAAAAAAATGCTTGACTCTGTAGCGGGAAAGCGTATTATGCACACCCCGCGCCGCTGAGAAAAAGCGAAGCGGCACTGCTCTTTAACAATTTATCAGACAATCTGTGTGGGCACTCGAAGATACGGATTCTTAACGTCGCAAGACGAAAAATGAATACCAAGTCTCAAGAGTGAACACGTAATTCATTACGAAGTTTAATTCTTTGAGCATCAAACTTTTAAATTGAAGAGTTTGATCATGGCTCAGATTGAACGCTGGCGGCAGGCCTAACACATGCAAGTCGAACGGTAACAGGAATCAGCTTGCTGATTCGCTGACGAGTGGCGGACGGGTGAGTAATGTCTGGGAAACTGCCTGATGGAGGGGGATAACTACTGGAAACGGTAGCTAATACCGCATAACGTCGCAAGACCAAAGAGGGGGACCTTCGGGCCTCTTGCCATCGGATGTGCCCAGATGGGATTAGCTAGTAGGTGGGGTAACGGCTCACCTAGGCGACGATCCCTAGCTGGTCTGAGAGGATGACCAGCCACACTGGAACTGAGACACGGTCCAGACTCCTACGGGAGGCAGCAGTGGGGAATATTGCACAATGGGCGCAAGCCTGATGCAGCCATGCCGCGTGTATGAAGAAGGCCTTCGGGTTGTAAAGTACTTTCAGCGGGGAGGAAGGGAGTAAAGTTAATACCTTTGCTCATTGACGTTACCCGCAGAAGAAGCACCGGCTAACTCCGTGCCAGCAGCCGCGGTAATACGGAGGGTGCAAGTGTTAATCGGAATTACTGGGCGTAAAGCGCACGCAGGCGGTTTGTTAAGTCAGATGTGAAATCCCCGGGCTCAACCTGGGAACTGCATCTGATACTGGCAAGCTTGAGTCTCGTAGAGGGGGGTAGAATTCCAGGTGTAGCGGTGAAATGCGTAGAGATCTGGAGGAATACCGGTGGCGAAGGCGGCCCCCTGGACGAAGACTGACGCTCAGGTGCGAAAGCGTGGGGAGCAAACAGGATTAGATACCCTGGTAGTCCACGCCGTAAACGATGTCGACTTGGAGGTTGTGCCCTTGAGGCGTGGCTTCCGGAGCTAACGCGTTAAGTCGACCGCCTGGGGAGTACGGCCGCAAGGTTAAAACTCAAATGAATTGACGGGGGCCCGCACAAGCGGTGGAGCATGTGGTTTAATTCGATGCAACGCGAAGAACCTTACCTGGTCTTGACATCCACAGAACTTTCCAGAGATGGATTGGTGCCTTCGGGAACTGTGAGACAGGTGCTGCATGGCTGTCGTCAGCTCGTGTTGTGAAATGTTGGGTTAAGTCCCGCAACGAGCGCAACCCTTATCCTTTGTTGCCAGCGGTCCGGCCGGGAACTCAAAGGAGACTGCAGTGATAAACTGGAGGAAGGTGGGGATGACGTCAAGTCATCATGGCCCTTACGACCAGGGCTACACACGTGCTACAATGGCGCATACAAAGAGAAGCGACCTCGCGAGAGCAAGCGGACCTCATAAAGTGCGTCGTAGTCCGGATTGGAGTCTGCAACTCGACTCCATGAAGTCGGAATCGCTAGTAATCGTGGATCAGAATGCCACGGTGAATACGTTCCCGGGCCTTGTACACACCGCCCGTCACACCATGGGAGTGGGTTGCAAAAGAAGTAGGTAGCTTAACCTTCGGGAGGGCGCTTACCACTTTGTGATTCATGACTGGGGTGAAGTCGTAACAAGGTAACCGTAGGGGAACCTGCGGTTGGATCACTCCTTACCTTAAAGAAACGTACTTTGCAGTGCTCACACAGATTGTCTGATGAAATGAGCAGTAAAACCTCTACAGGCTTGTAGCTCAGGTGGTTAGAGCGCACCCCTGATAAGGGTGAGGTCGGTGGTTCAAGTCCACTCAGGCCTACCAAATTTGCACGGCAAATTTGAAGAGGTTTTAACTACATGTTATGGGCTATAGCTCAGCTGGGAGAGCGCCTGCTTTGCACGCAGGAGGTCTGCGTTCGATCCGCATAGCTCCACCATCTCTGTAGTGATTAAATAAAAATACTTCAGAGTGTACCTGCAAAGGTTCACTGCGAAGTTTTGCTCTTTAAAAATCTGGATCAAGCTGAAAATTGAAACACTGAACAATGAAAGTTGTTCGTGAGTCTCTCAAATTTTCGCAACACGATGATGAATCGCAAGAAACATCTTCGGGTTGTGAGGTTAAGCGACTAAGCGTACACGGTGGATGCCCCTGGCAGTCAGAGGCGATGAAGGACGTGCTAATCTGCGATAAGCGTCGGTAAGGTGATATGAACCGTTATAACCGGCGATTTCCGAATGGGGAAACCCAGTGTGATTCGTCACACTATCATTAACTGAATCCATAGGTTAATGAGGCGAACCGGGGGAACTGAAACATCTAAGTACCCCGAGGAAAAGAAATCAACCGAGATTCCCCCAGTAGCGGCGAGCGAACGGGGCGCAGCCCAGAGCCTGAATCAGTGTGTGTGTTAGTGGAAGGCGTCTGGAAAGGCGCGCGATACAGGGTGACAGCCCCGTACACAAAAATGCACATGCTGTGAGCTCGATGAGTAGGGCGGGACACGTGGTATCCTGTCTGAATATGGGGGGACCATCCTCCAAGGCTAAATACTCCTGACTGACCGATAGTGAACCAGTACCGTGGAGGGAAAGGCGAAAAGAACCCGGCGAGGGGAGTGAAAAAGAACCTGAAACCGTGTACGTACAAGCAGTGGGAGCACGCTTAGGCGTGTGACTGCGTACCTTTTGTATAATGGGTCAGCGACTTATATTTCTGTAGCAAGGTTAACCGAATAGGGGAGCCGAAGGGAAACCGAGTCTTAACTGGGCGTTAGTTGCAGGGTATAGACCCGAAACCCGGTGATCTAGCCATGGGCAGGTTGAAGGTTGGGTAACACTAACTGGAGGACCGAACCGACTAATGTTGAAAAATTAGCGGATGACTTGTGGCTGGGGGTGAAAGGCCAATCAAACCGGGAGATAGCTGGTTCTCCCCGAAAGCTATTTAGGTAGCGCCTCGTGAATTCATCTCCGGGGGTAGAGCACTGTTTCGGCAAGGGGGTCATCCCGACTTACCAACCCGATGCAAACTGCGAATACCGGAGAATGTTATCACGGGAGACACACGGCGGGTGCTAACGTCCGTCGTGAAGAGGGAAACAACCCAGACCGCCAGCTAAGGTCCCAAAGTCATGGTTAAGTGGGAAAACGATGTGGGAAGGCCCAGACAGCCAGGATTGTTGGCTTAGAAGCAGCATCATTTAAAGAAAGCGTAATAGCTCACTGGTCGAGTCGGCCTGCGCGGAAGATGTAACGGGGCTAAACCATGCACCGAAGCTGCGGCAGCGACGCTTATGCGTTGTTGGGTAGGGGAGCGTTCGGTAAGCCTGTGAAGGTGTACTGTGAGGTATGCTGGAGGTATCAGAAGTGCGAATGCTGACATAAGTAACGATAAAGCGGGTGAAAAGCACGCTCGCCGGAAGACCAAGGGTTCCTGTCCAACGTTAATCGGGGCAGGGTGAGTCGACCCCTAAGGCGAGGCCGAAAGGCGTAGTCGATGGGAAACAGGTTAATATTCCTGTACTTGGTGTTACTGCGAAGGGGGGACGGAGAAGGCTATGTGGCCGGGCGACGGTTGTCCCGGTTTAAGCGTGTAGGCTGGTTTTCCAGGCAAATCCGGAAAATCAAGGCTGAGGCGTGATGACGAGGCACTACGGTGCTGAAGCAACAAATGCCCTGCTTCCGGAAAAGCCTCTAAGCAACAGGTAACATCAAATCGTACCCCAAACCGACACAGGTGGTCAGGTAGAGTATACCAAGGCGCTTGAGAGAACTCGGGTGAAGGAACTAGGCAAAATGGTGCCGTAACTTCGGGAGAAGGCACGCTGATATGTAGGTGAAGTCCCTCGCGGATGGAGCTGAAATCAGTCGAAGATACCAGCTGGCTGCAACTGTTTATTAAAAACACAGCACTGTGCAAACACGAAAGTGGACGTATACGGTGTGACGCCTGCCCGGTGCCGGAAGGTTAATTGATGGGGGTCAGCGCAAGCGAAGCTCTTGATCGAAGCCCCGGTAAACGGCGGCCGTAACTATAACGGTCCTAAGGTAGCGAAATTTCCTTGTCGGGTAAGTTCCGACCTGCACGAATGGCGTAATGATGGCCAGGCTTGTCTCCACCCGAGACTCAGTGAAATTGAACTCGCTGTGAAGATGCAGTGTACCCGCGGCAAGACGGAAAGACCCCGTGAACCTTTACTATAGCTTGACACTGAACATTGAGCCTTGATGTGTAGGATAGGTGGGAGGCTTTGAAGTGTGGACGCCAGTCTGCATGGAGCCGACCTTGAAATACCACCCTTTAATGTTTGATGTTCTAACGTTGACCCGTGATCCGGGTTGCGGACAGTGTCTGGTGGGTAGTTTGACTGGGGCGGTCTCCTCTAAAGAGTAACGGAGGAGCACGAAGGTTGGCTAATCCTGGTCGGACATCAGGAGGTTAGTGCAATGGCATAAGCAGCTTGACTGCGGAGCGTGACGGCGCGAGCAGTGTGCGAAAAGCAGGTCATAGTGATCCGGTGGTTCTGATGGAAGGGCCATCGCTCAACGGAATAAAAGGGTACTCCGGGGTAACAGGCTGATATACCGCCCAAGAGTTCATATCGACGGCGGTGTTTGGCACCTCGATGTCGGCTCATCACATCCTGGGGCCTGAAGTAGGTCCAAAGGGTTATGGCTGTTCGCCATTTAAAGTGGTACGCGAGCTGGGTTTAGAACGTCGTGAGACAGTTTCGGTCCCTATCTGCCGTGGGCGCTGGAGAATTGAGGGGGGCTGCACCTAGTACGAGAGGACCGGAGTGGACGCATCACTGGTGTTCGGGTTGTCATGCCAATGGCAACTGCCCGGTAGCTAAATGCGGAAGAGATAAGTGCTGAAAGCATCTAAGCACGAAACTTGCCCGAGATGAGTTCTCCCTGACCTTTAAGGGTCCTGAAGGAACGTTGAAGACGACGACGTTGATAGGGCCGGGTGTGTAAGCGCAGCGATGCGTTGAGCTAACCGGTACTAATGAACCGTGAGGCTTAACCTTACAACGCCAAAGGTGTTTTGGCGGATTGAGAGAAGATTTTCAGCCTGATACAGATTTAAATTCAGAACGCAGAAGCGGTCTGATAAAACAGAATTTGCCTGGCGGCAGTAGCGCGGTGGTCCCACCTGACCCCATGCCGAAACTCAAAGTGAAACGCCGTAGCGCCGATGGTAGTGGTGGGGTCTCCCATGCGAGAGTAGGGAACTGCCAGGCATCAAATAAGTGAAGAGGCCATCCGAAAGGATGGCCTTTTTGCGTTTATACGCTGCACAAACTGATCCCCCATCACCCTGCTTATACGGTAAACTACCAGCGTTTTTGCATCAGGATAGCGTCTATGAACCACTCCCTTAAGCCCTGGAATACCTTTGGCATTCAACGCAATGCTAATCAAATTGTACGTGCCGATACTGCACAGCAGCTGCTGGATGCATGGCAAAGCGCAACAGAAAAAAACGAACCCGTACTGATTCTGGGCGAAGGAAGTAATGTCCTGTTTCTCGACGATTTTGCGGGAACGGTGATCGTTAACCGCATCATGGGAATTGATGTGGAAGAGGGTGCCGACAGCTGGCACGTGCATGTGGGTGCCGGAGAAAACTGGCATCATCTGGTGCAATTTACCCTCGAAAAAGGGATGCCGGGTCTGGAAAACCTTGCGCTTATTCCAGGCTGCGCCGGATCGTCACCTATTCAAAACATCGGCGCCTACGGCATCGAACTGAAACATGTCTGTGAATATGTCGACTGCATCGAGCTGGCGACCGGAACGGCTAAGCGTTTAACGGCAGAACAGTGCCGATTTGGCTATCGTGACAGTATCTTCAAGCATGAATATCAGGACCGCTACGTGATTGTCGCCGTGGGTCTGCGCCTGTCGAAGAACTGGCAGCCGGTGCTGACCTACGGGGATTTAACGCGTCTCGATCCGGCTACCGTTACTGCCCGCGACGTTTTTGACTCGGTTTGCCATATGCGGATGACCAAACTTCCCGATCCAAAAGTAAACGGAAACGCTGGCAGTTTCTTCAAAAACCCGGTTATCAGCGGCGAAAATGCAAAAGTCTTTCTTGAAGGATGGCCCGCAGCGCCACATTACCCCCAGGCGGATGGTAGCGTGAAGCTGGCCGCGGGGTGGCTTATCGATCAATGCCAGCTAAAAGGCACTTCAGTCGGCGGCGCAGCCGTTCACCAACAGCAGGCACTGGTGCTGATTAACCAACGCGATGCGACCAGCGATGATGTCGTACAGCTGGCTCACTACGTTCGCCAGCGTGTGGGCGAAAAATTCAACGTCTGGCTGGAGCCAGAAGTTCGCTTCATTGGCCGCACAGGTGAAGTCAATGCCGTGGAGACTATCGCGTGAAGGACAATACTATCCCCTTAACCCTGATTAGCATCCTTGCTGACGGTGAGTTTCATTCCGGCGAACAGCTGGGTGAACGGCTTGGCATGAGCCGTGCTGCTATCAATAAACATATCCAGACGCTCCGTGACTGGGGTGTTGATGTGTTCACGGTTCCCGGAAAAGGCTATAGCCTGCCGGAGCCGATTCAATTGCTGAATGAAGAAGCGATCCGCAGCCAGATTGGACACGGCAATGTTGCGGTGCTGCCGGTGATTGATTCGACGAACCAGTATCTTCTGGATCGTTTACCTGAGCTGAAATCTGGTGATGCCTGCGTTGCTGAATATCAACAGGCCGGGCGTGGCCGTCGCGGCCGCAAGTGGTTTTCGCCCTTTGGCGCTAACCTCTATCTGTCCATGTACTGGCGACTGGATCAGGGCCCGGCCGCTGCCATTGGCCTGAGTCTGGTCATCGGCATCGTCATGGCGGAAGTGCTGCACGATCTGGGGGCGGATCAGGTGCGTGTTAAATGGCCTAACGATCTGTATC
Source organism: Enterobacter hormaechei (assembly GCA_041890495.1). Classification (GTDB taxonomy): domain Bacteria; phylum Pseudomonadota; class Gammaproteobacteria; order Enterobacterales; family Enterobacteriaceae; genus Escherichia; species Escherichia boydii. The sequence continues at coordinate 3,637,078 of CP169086.1, read as the reverse complement.
TCAACGATCGTAAACTTGCCGGCATTCTGGTCGAACTGACGGGAAAAACGGGCGATGCGGCGCAAATCGTCATTGGCGCAGGCCTCAATATGGTGATGCGCAATGTCCAAAATGATGTGGTGAATCAGGCCTGGACTAACCTCCAGGAGGCGGGGATCGTCATCGATCGTAACACCCTGGCCGTACGTATGATTAAAGAGCTGCGCAGCTCGCTCACGCTTTTTGAGCAGGAAGGGCTGGCACCCTTCCTGTCTCGTTGGGAAAAGCTGGATAACTTTATCAACCGCCCGGTGAAATTGCTGATTGGTGATAAAGAGATCTACGGCACTTCCCGCGGTATTGACGCTCAGGGCGCGCTGCTTCTGGAGCAGGATGGCGTAATCAAACCCTGGATGGGCGGTGAGATTTCTCTGCGGAGTGCCGAATAACCGGATGGAGTGAATGATGCGAAAACCCGTCTGCGCGACGCTGGCCTTCATGATGAGCTTGTTGTTCTCACCTCTCTCTCAGGCGGGACAGGCCTGGGAGAGTTACAAGGCACGCTTTTTCAAACCGGAAGGCCGCATTGTCGATACCGGCAATGGCGGCGTGTCGCATACGGAAGGTCAGGGCTTTGCCATGCTGATGGCAGTGGCCAACGACGATAAAGCTACTTTCGATAAGCTCTGGCAATGGACAAACCGTGAGCTGAAGAACAAAGAGAACGGTCTGTTTTACTGGCGCTATAACCCCGCAGAGTCCAACCCGGTCGCTGACAAAAACAACGCCGCCGATGGCGATGTGCTGATTGCCTGGGCGCTGCTTAAAGCCGATGCCCGCTGGCATGACAAACGCTACAGCGCCGCATCGGATGCCATTACAAAAGCGCTGGTTGCCCATAGCGTCATCCGCTATGCGGGTTACCGCGTGATGCTGCCCGGCGTCCAGGGATTTAAGCTTGACGGTGAAGTGGTCCTTAATCCTTCCTATTTCGTGTTTCCGGCCTGGCAGGCCTTCGCCGGACGCAGTCATTTGCCGGTCTGGCGCGATTTGATTAAGGACGGGAAACGCCTGCTGGGAAAAATGGGCTCGGGTAAAGCGGATCTGCCCGCTGACTGGGTTTCACTGGCATCAGATGGCAAGCTGATGCCCGCTAAAGGCTGGCCGCCGCGAATGAGCTATGACGCGATTCGTATTCCGCTGTACGTTGCCTGGTCTGATAAACAAAGCCCTCTCCTGGCGCCGTGGAAAGCGTGGTTTGGTCAGTTCCCACGGGAACAAACGCCCGCCTGGGTTAACGTCACCACTAACGAATATGCGCCTTACATGATGGAAGGTGGTCTGTTGGCCGTACGTGATTTAACGATGGGGCAGCCTTCCGGAGAACCCGAAATCACCTCCAAAGACGACTACTATTCGGCAAGCCTGAAAATGCTGGTATGGATTTCAGCGCAATAATAACGCACCGACTATCCCCTCTCCCCGATGGGGAGAGGGTGAGGGGTAAATCAGTTACTGCGGGTACGGTACCCAATCCCCGCCGTTCAGACGAACGTAAGGTTTGTTCTGATACTGGATCACCACCGCGTTAGCGTTCTCTGAAACTTCCGCCGTTTGCGGCAGTTTGCTGGTGAGCTGATCCCAGTTCACGCTATCTTCCACAAAGAGTTTCCCGTCAACGGCGCGGGCAACCAGTTCTGAGATCGCCAGATAGCTGGTTGGCTGTGTAATCTCTATTGGTGCCCCCTGATGTGGTGCCTTCATGCCGAAGAATTTCACCCCAACGGGGACGTCTGTGATAGACGGGCTAGGGATATCACGTAGGCCAGATACCTGCATTCTGTCGCCCTTCAGCGCGCCGCCGTGTTCCGGCACCACGACCACCATCACTTTACGACCCGATTTCTCCAGTTCAGTAAAGAAGGCGTCCAGTTCATCAAAGAATTTCTGCGCCCGCGCTTTGTAATCCGCTGTTTTGCTGACCCCCGGATAATGGTTGCCGTCATGCAGTGGAAGCGTGTTGTAGAACGTGGCACTACGGCTGTTTTTATCTTTTTCGGTAACGTCCAGCCAGCGGTTAAGCACGGCGGTATCGTCATAAACCGGCGAACCATCAAAGCCCAGCAAAATAACCGGCAGATTTGTTTGATCCATCAATTCAGTCTGCATGCCGCCATTTTCGCGAACTTCTTTCAAAAAACCGCCGAACTGGCCGTTATGTCCCATCATCAGGTGCTGGGTAAAGCCCAGTTTCGAAAGGTTATCAAACAGATAGCAGTCGTTATTTGCCGGTTGATACAGATTAGTGTGCGAAGTCTGCCCGCAGCTGGCGCGCAGTAAACGGATCGCCGCCGGGCCACTGTAGGAGGTGGCGGAGTTAAAGTTCTTGAACTCAATATCGAAATGCGACCACAGTGGATGCGACATCAACCCGGCGGCTTCTATATCCGACCAGGAAAGCGAACAGATGTTAATCACCAGTAGTTCAAATGGCTGAGCATCAGCGGGCAGCGAAGACGGGAAGGTCGATTTACGTTTCGCCTCCGCGTTATAGAAATTATTCAGCCAGGCGTTAAGGTTCGCCGTTGTTGGCGGTGCAGTTTGTGCGGGCATATCACCCACTACCGGTGCGCCACCCGTCGCCGCAACGGTTGCCGCTGCGTTACCACCCGTCGTTGTTACAGTGGTCGTCGGTTGTCCGGCTGGCCACAAGGAGAAACTTGGTCCCGCCAGGGTAAGTACGTTCAGCCATAGCAGTATGGCAACCACAAAAACAGTAATGCGAATCCATTGTGACAGGAATAACCAGGCCACTAATAAAACAAAAATGGCCCCAATCATCTGCCAGTTAATAAAGCGTGTGACAAGGTCGATTAAATAATCGGTACTGAACCCCGCCACCTGCGAACCCTGGCTCATTATGCTTTCCGGGCCAGGCAACCAGGTGTCATGCCAGAACAAAGCAAAGCCGATCGGCAGGGCAATCCAGTGGCGCAAGCGATGCAGGCTGTAGCGCGGAATGGGCATCAGCAGAAACGCGGCAAACACCAAATTGAGGAGCGGATGGAAGTTAAGATATCCCGCCCACAACAGGCCGAACTTAACCAGAAAATAGAAGTTCCAGCCGGAAAGGCCGCGCCAGTATTGCCAGAGCGGCGAGGGTGACGAAGCGGTATAGTTAGAATTAGTCATGTTTTCGGTCTGCCTTGACGTGTGATGCCCGTGTCAGTGTTCCGGCTGGTTTTACATAGCGAGGTTTAATAAACAGCACTCTGGCCGTATCACGGATACGGCGTATGGAATGGCGCGCATAGTAGCCAAGCGGGAAAAAGATCAGCGCACAGAATATAACCAGTTGAATGATATCGCTGATATTCATGATGATGCGTTCTCCGCGTTGTCTGTTAATAAGCGAAGGGGTTCCGGAACCCGACGCCAGACGTGTCCATCATGTCTGGCATTGAGGATCGGTTTGGCATCGCTCTTGATAGCGAGCGGTTTAGCCCATTGTTCCGGCTGGAGCGCACGCATCTGCACCAGCTCCGCGCTAATCGTATTATCTTCGAACCAAATCATACGGTTCGAGAAAATATCCCCTGTAGGCAGGGGGAAGATGTGGTTAAGCGCCGTATCGAGATCGTTTACCCGGCAGAAGGACAAAAACAGCACCAGGCGATTGTCGCCAATGGTCATGATGTCCCCTGTACGGTTAGGGCGGCATAAGGTAAGCGCCTGTTCAACGCGGATACCCGGAACAGGGCGCAGGGCAACCATAACCCCTTTTCCGTCAGCAGGAAGAAGCGTGTTGTTCATCATGTTGCCCACGGCGTCGCAGAAGGTATCCCATTTTTGGTATCCACGCAGCTTCATCGGCTGCGTCATAGAGAGCAGCGTAGAAATGTCTTCCGGCACATGGCGGCTAAACTGCTGGCCCTGAACGCTTTCGATAAGCGTCAGGCAGCGTGACAGCGGCGCGTTCCAGGGAATGACCATATTTGCACCACAGCCCAGGAGCAGACGCTCATCGGTGGCGCGCAGGCTGGTATTGTTTTCGCGCACGATGATTTTTAACGCGCTTCCGCGCTGGCGGCGCAAGGTGTGGATCTGCCTTGCCAGCGTCTCAATCTGGTTATTCTGCATCAATGAGAAAATAAGGGTTGCCGCCTGGGTTGTGCGGGCTTCATGGAAAAGGTCTTCGTTAGATTCAAACAGCGACCAGTTTTCCGACAGGGCGGGCGCTCCCTCTAAAACCGCGATATGGCTCAGAATGCGTTTTTCATCACTGCGCGGCTGCACCACGGTTTCTTCCTGCTGTGCCAGGTGCCACTTACCCTCGATTTGTTTCAGCGTAAGTTGTTGCCTGGCGCTCACGCCTTTTTCATTACACCAGAAAGCAATATCGTAGAGATAGCTTCCCACCTGGTCACGAACGCTTGCCAGACCGAACAGGGAACGATATTCACCCATTAAAAGTGAGAACAGCTTGTCATTATTACTGCCGGGATTGACTATCAATAGCGTGCAATTTTGAAATTTTGCCCATTTATTGATTTTTTCCAGCCACGGCAGCAGTTTTTCTGCAGGGATATTTTGCAGGACGTTATTTGCGCATTTAAGGATCACCAAATAGTGATCCGGATCAATAGTGCACTGAACATCGCGGGACAAAAAGTATAGACTATCGGCATCCGATGTCATGGAAAATAATCGCACCGTCTGAGGCCCGCGATCGTTTTCCAGCGTGATAATTTTCTTCGGATCTTCGCCCATGCTAATGACGGCCACGCGGGAATCCTTATCCTGGGCAGCAATTGTCTGGTTTACCAGACTGATAGCATCTTCATTTCGGTCCGTATTAATCCACCAGACTCCTCCGACTGGCATGTGGCTCAATTCGTCCCATAATGACTGGATGCCAATAGAAAATATGGAGTCCACGGTGTCCCTCTTTTCGTCTAATTTATCTGTATCTCAGTTTACTAGCGAAAGCGTAGAAATAAACCTAACATTGAAATTAAAGAACATCAGATTTAGCATGTAAATGAAATTTGTCAGGGCAGGAAGCCCCGCAACTTCTTTAGCGTGCGATTTTCCTCAAAGGGATGGAAAAAGAATGGATAATAATGAATCTGGTACCCCAGTCGACTCGACCCTGGGTTACACATTCCAAAACGATTTTCTGGCGCTGACGCAGGCCTTTTCTTTACCTGAAATAGATTACACCGATATTTCCCAGCGGGAACAGTTGGCCGCGGCTATTAAACGCTGGCCGTTATTAGCTGAATTCGCCCATCAACAATAAGGGAGCCATTGATGGCCATACTCGGATTACAGGGCGTCCGTGGCGGTGTGGGTACCACATCTGTTACCGCGGCGCTGGCGTGGTCATTACAGCTTTTAGGTGAATCGGTGCTGGTTATTGACGCCTGCGCCGATAATTTGTTGCGTATGTCGTTTAACGTCGACTTTACTCGCGAAGAGGGCTGGGCCCGCGCGCTGCTTGATGATAAAGACTGGCAGGATGCAGGGATGCGCTATACCTCCCAGCTCGATCTGCTGCCGTTTGGTCAACTGACCACCGCGGAACGCGAGAATGAAGCCGCGTATCAGCGCCTTTTTTCGCAGTTCACGCTGGCGCTGCAAACCCTCAAAGAAAAGGGGCACTACAAGTGGATCCTGCTGGATCTGCCGCACGGTGCCGGTACGCTGACACGACAGCTTATCGCCCAGTGCGATCACGTCCTCTCGATCGTTAACGTCGATGCGAACTGCCATATCCGCCTGCATCAGCAAGCGCTGCCGGATGCGCACATATTTTGATTAATGACTTCCGTATTGGCAGTCAGGTTCAGGACGATATTTACCAGCTTTGGTTGCAAAGCCAGCGCCGATTGCTGCCGATGCTCATTCATCGTGATGAAGCGATGGCTGAATGCCTGGCGGCTAAGCAACCAGTCGGTGAATACCGCAGTGATGCGCTGCGGCTGAAGAGATACTGACGCTGGCGAACTGGTGCCTGTTGAACTACTCCGGGCTGAAAACGCCAGTCGGGAGTGCATCATGAGTATCCTGACCCGGTGGTTGCTTATCCCGCCGGTCAACGCGCGGCTTATCGGGCGTTATCGCGATTATCGTCGTCACGGTGCGTCGGCTTTCAGCGCGACGCTCGGCTGTTTCTGGATGATCCTGGCCTGGATTTTTATTCCGCTGGAGCACCCGCGCTGGCAGCGTATTCGCGCAGAACATAAAAACCTGTATCCGCATATCAACGCCTCGCGTCCGCGTCCGCTGGACCCGGTCCGTTATCTCATTCAAACATGCTGGTTATTGATCGGTGCATCGCGCAAAGAAACGCCGAAACCGCGCAGGCGGGCATTTTCAGGTCTGCAAAATATTCGTGGACGTTACCATCAATGGATGAACGAGCTGCCTGAGCGCGTTAGCCATAAAACACAGCATCTTGATGAGAAAAAAGAGCTCGGTCATTTGAGTGCCGGGGCGCGGCGGTTGATCCTCGGTATCATCGTCACCTTCTCGCTGATTCTGGCGTTAATCTGCGTTACTCAACCGTTTAACCCGCTGGCGCAGTTTATCTTCCTGATGCTGCTGTGGGGTGTAGCGCTGATCGTACGGCGGATGCCGGGGCGCTTCTCGGCGCTAATGTTGATTGTGCTGTCGCTGACCGTTTCTTGCCGTTATATCTGGTGGCGTTACACCTCTACGCTGAACTGGGACGATCCGGTCAGCCTGGTGTGCGGGCTTATTCTGCTCTTCGCTGAAACGTACGCGTGGATTGTGCTGGTGCTCGGCTACTTCCAGGTAGTATGGCCGCTGAATCGTCAGCCGGTGCCATTGCCGAAAGATATGTCGCTGTGGCCGTCGGTGGATATCTTTGTCCCGACTTACAACGAAGATCTCAACGTGGTGAAAAATACTATTTACGCCTCGCTGGGTATCGACTGGCCGAAAGACAAGCTGAACATCTGGATCCTCGATGACGGCGGTAGGGAAGAGTTTCGCCAGTTTGCGCAAAACGTGGGGGTGAAATATATCGCCCGTACCACTCATGAACATGCGAAAGCGGGCAACATCAACAATGCGCTGAAATATGCCAAAGGCGAGTTCGTGTCGATTTTCGACTGCGACCACGTACCAACGCGATCGTTCCTGCAAATGACCATGGGCTGGTTCCTGAAAGAGAAACAGCTGGCGATGATGCAGACTCCACACCACTTCTTCTCGCCGGACCCGTTTGAACGCAACCTGGGGCGTTTTCGTAAAACACCGAACGAAGGCACGCTGTTCTATGGTCTGGTGCAGGATGGCAACGATATGTGGGACGCCACTTTCTTCTGCGGTTCCTGTGCGGTGATTCGTCGTAAGCCGCTGGATGAAATTGGCGGCATTGCTGTCGAAACCGTGACTGAAGATGCGCATACTTCTCTGCGTTTGCACCGTCGTGGCTATACCTCCGCGTATATGCGTATTCCGCAGGCGGCGGGGCTGGTGACCGAAAGTCTGTCGGCGCATATCGGTCAGCGTATTCGCTGGGCGCGCGGGATGGTACAAATCTTTCGTCTCGATAACCCGCTCACCGGTAAAGGACTGAAGTTTGCTCAGCGGCTGTGCTACGTCAACGCCATGTTCCACTTCTTGTCGGGCATTCCACGGCTGATCTTCCTGACTGCGCCGCTGGCGTTCCTGCTGCTTCATGCCTACATCATCTATGCGCCAGCGTTGATGATCGCCCTATTCGTGCTGCCGCATATGATCCATGCCAGCCTGACCAACTCCAAGATCCAGGGCAAATATCGCCACTCTTTCTGGAGTGAAATCTACGAAACGGTGCTGGCGTGGTATATCGCACCACCGACGCTGGTGGCGCTGATTAACCCGCACAAAGGCAAATTTAACGTCACCGCCAAAGGTGGACTGGTGGAAGAAGAGTACGTCGACTGGGTGATCTCGCGGCCCTACATCTTCCTTGTCCTGCTCAACCTGGTGGGCGTTGCGGTAGGCATCTGGCGCTACTTCTATGGCCCGCCAACCGAGATGCTCACCGTGGTCGTCAGTATGGTGTGGGTGTTCTACAACCTGATTGTTCTTGGCGGCGCAGTTGCGGTATCGGTAGAAAGCAAACAGGTACGCCGATCGCACCGCGTGGAGATGACGATGCCCGCGGCAATTGCCCGCGAAGATGGTCACCTCTTCTCGTGTACCGTTCAGGATTTCTCCGACGGTGGTTTGGGGATCAAGATCAACGGTCAGGCGCAGATTCTGGAAGGGCAGAAAGTGAATCTGTTGCTTAAACGCGGTCAGCAGGAATACGTCTTCCCGACCCAGGTGGCGCGCGTGATGGGTAATGAAGTTGGGCTGAAATTAATGCCGCTCACCACCCAGCAACATATCGATTTTGTGCAGTGTACGTTTGCCCGTGCGGATACATGGGCGCTCTGGCAGGACAGCTACCCGGAAGATAAGCCGCTGGAAAGTCTGCTGGATATTCTGAAGCTCGGCTTCCGTGGCTACCGCCATCTGGCGGAGTTTGCGCCTTCTTCGGTGAAGGGCATATTCCGTGTGCTGACTTCTCTGGTTTCCTGGGTTGTATCGTTTATTCCGCGCCGCCCGGAGCGGAGCGAAACGGCACAACCATCGGATCAGGCTTTGGCTCAACAATGATGATAACGCGATGAAAAGAAAACTATTCTGGATTTGTGCAGTGGCTATGGGGATGAGTGCGTTCCCCTCTTTCATGACGCAGGCGACGCCAGCAACGCAACCACTGATCAATGCTGAGCCAGCTGTAGCCGCCCAGACGGAACAAGTGGGGCAAGTGATGCCGGGCGTGCAGGGCGCTGATGCGCCAGTCGTGGCGCAGAACGGTCCTTCGCGTGATGTGAAGCTGACCTTTGCGCAAATTGCACCGCCGCCGGGCAGCATGGTGCTACGTGGCATTAACCCGAACGGCAGCATTGAGTTTGGTATGCGCAGCGATGAAGTGGTGACGAAGGCGATGCTCAACCTCGAATACACCCCATCGCCATCGTTACTGCCTGTCCAGTCGCAGTTAAAGGTTTATCTCAATGATGAACTGATGGGCGTGCTGCCAGTGACCAAAGAACAGTTGGGTAAAAAAACGCTGGCGCAAATGCCCATTAACCCACTGTTTATTACCGACTTCAACCGTGTACGGCTGGAGTTTGTCGGCCATTATCAGGACGTGTGCGAAAACCCGGCCAGCACCACGCTTTGGCTGGATGTTGGGCGGAGCAGTGGACTGGATCTGACCTATCAGACCCTGAATGTGAAGAATGACCTGTCACACTTCCCGGTGCCATTCTTTGACCCGCGCGATAACCGTACTAACACCTTGCCGATGGTCTTTGCGGGTGCGCCGGATGTTGGGCTGCAACAAGCCTCTGCCATTGTCGCCTCGTGGTTTGGTTCGCGTTCTGGCTGGCGTGGGCAGAACTTCCCGGTGCTCTATAACCAACTGCCGGATCGTAATGCCATTGTCTTTGCAACCAACGACAAACGGCCGGACTTCCTGCGCGATCATCCGGCGGTAAAAGCCCCGGTGATTGAGATGATTAACCATCCGCAGAATCCTTACGTCAAACTGCTGGTGGTGTTTGGTCGTGACGACAAAGACCTGTTGCAGGCAGCGAAAGGTATCGCTCAGGGTAACATTCTGTTCCGTGGTGAAAGCGTGGTAGTGAATGAAGTGAAACCGCTGCTACCGCGTAAGCCGTACGATGCGCCGAACTGGGTACGTACCGATCGTCCGGTCACATTTGGCGAACTGAAAACCTATGAAGAACAGTTACAATCCAGCGGTCTTGAGCCAGCAGCGATTAACGTTTCGCTAAACCTGCCGCCGGATCTCTACCTGATGCGCAGTACCGGCATTGATATGGATATTAATTACCGCTACACCATGCCGCCGGTGAAAGACAGTTCGCGGATGGATATCAGCCTGAATAACCAGTTCCTGCAATCCTTCAACCTGAGCAGCAAACAGGAGGCGAACCGCCTGCTGCTGCGGATTCCGGTATTACAAGGTTTGCTGGATGGCAAAACAGATGTCTCTATTCCGGCGCTGAAACTGGGCGCGACCAACCAGCTGCGCTTCGACTTTGAGTATATGAACCCGATGCCGGGCGGTTCGGTGGATAACTGTATTACCTTCCAGCCGGTGCAGAATCATGTGGTGATTGGTGACGACTCCACCATCGACTTCTCGAAGTATTACCACTTCATCCCGATGCCGGATCTACGCGCCTTTGCTAACGCGGGCTTCCCATTCAGCCGGATGGCGGATCTGTCGCAAACCATCACCGTGATGCCGAAAGCGCCTAACGAAGCACAGATGGAAACGTTGCTGAATACTGTTGGTTTTATCGGCGCACAGACGGGCTTCCCGGCGATTAATCTGACGGTGACCGATGATGGCAGCACCATTCAGGGCAAAGATGCCGACATCATGATCATCGGTGGTATCCCGGACAAACTGAAAGACGATAAGCAGATCGACCTATTGGTGCAGGCGACCGAAAGCTGGGTGAAAACACCGATGCGCCAGACCCCGTTCCCCGGCATTGTGCCGGACGAGAGCGATCGCGCGGCAGAAACCCGGTCAACGCTGACCTCTTCCGGTGCGATGGCGGCGGTGATTGGCTTCCAGTCGCCGTATAACGACCAGCGCAGCGTGATTGCGCTGTTGGCAGATAGCCCACGCGGTTATGAAATGCTTAACGATGCGGTGAACGATAGCGGCAAACGCGCCACCATGTTCGGTTCGGTCGCGGTGATCCGCGAGTCCGGTATCAACAGCCTACGTGTTGGCGACGTTTATTACGTAGGTCATCTGCCGTGGTTCGAGCGCGTGTGGTATGCGCTGGCAAACCATCCGATTCTGCTGGCGGTGCTGGCGGCTATCAGTGTGATATTGCTGGCATGGGTACTGTGGCGTCTGCTGCGAATTATTAGTCGTCGTCGTCTTAACCCGGATAACGAGTAATTGAAGATGAATGTGTTGCGTAGTGGAATCGTGACGATGCTGCTGCTGGCTGCCTTTAGTGTTCAGGCAGCCTGTACCTGGCCTGCCTGGGAGCAGTTTAAAAAGGATTACATCAGTCAGGAAGGGCGCGTCATCGACCCCAGCGACGCGCGCAAAATCACCACCTCCGAAGGGCAAAGTTACGGTATGTTCTTTGCCCTGGCGGCTAACGACCGTGCAGCTTTCGATAATATTCTCGACTGGACGCAGAACAATCTCGCTCAGGGTTCTTTAAAAGAAGGTTTGCCCGCCTGGCTGTGGGGCAAGAAAGAGAACAGTAAGTGGGAAGTGCTGGACAGCAATTCGGCCTCCGATGGTGATGTCTGGATGGCCTGGTCATTGCTGGAGGCGGGGCGTTTGTGGAAAGAGCAGCGTTATACCGACATCGGCAGCGCGTTGCTAAAACGTATCGCGCGGGAGGAAGTGGTGACGGTGCCTGGGCTGGGTTCCATGTTGTTACCGGGCAAAGTGGGTTTTGCTGAGGATAACAGCTGGCGTTTTAACCCCAGCTACCTGCCGCCGACGCTGGCGCAGTATTTCACCCGCTTTGGCGCGCCGTGGACTACGCTGCGCGAAACCAATCAACGTTTATTGCTGGAAACCGCCCCGAAAGGCTTTTCGCCAGACTGGGTGCGCTATGAGAAAGACAAAGGCTGGCAGCTAAAAGCCGAAAAAACATTGATCAGCAGCTACGACGCTATCCGCGTTTACATGTGGGTAGGCATGATGCCTGACAGCGATCCGCAAAAAGCGCGGATGCTCAACCGGTTTAAACCGATGGCGACATTCACTGAGAAAAACGGTTATCCGCCGGAAAAAGTGGATGTGGCTACGGGGAAAGCGCAGGGTAAAGGACCGGTCGGTTTTTCTGCCGCCATGCTGCCTTTTTTACAAAACCGCGATGCGCAGGCCGTTCAGCGCCAGCGCGTGGCCGATAACTTTCCCGGCAGCGATGCCTATTACAACTATGTGCTGACCCTGTTTGGACAAGGCTGGGATCAACACCGTTTCCGCTTCTCGACAAAAGGTGAGTTATTACCTGACTGGGGCCAGGAATGCGTAAATTCACACTAAATCTACTCAGTTTATCGCTTGGCCTGGCGCTTATGCCGTGGGCCCAGGCCGCCAACTCTCCGCAGCAAAAACAGCTGCTGGAACAGGTGAGGCTGGGCGAATCGACACAGCGTGAGGATTTGGTTCGTCAGTCGCTCTATCGCCTTGAGCTGATTGACCCGAACAACCCTGACGTTATTGCCGCACGCTTTCGCTACCTGCTGCGTCAGGGCGATAACGCCGGCGCGCAAAAAGAGCTGGATCGTCTGAAAGGGATCGCGCCGGGCTCAAGCGCGTACCAGTCATCACGCAACACGATGCTGCTTTCCACTCCGGATGGCCGCCAGCAGCTCCAGCAGGCGCGATTGCTCGCCACTACGGGGCACACACAGGAGGCGATTGCCGCCTATGACAAGCTGTTTGACGGCAACCCGCCGGGTGGCGACGTGGCGACGGAATACTGGAACGTCGTGGCGAAAGACCCTGCTCGCCGGAGTGCGGCCATTAACCAGCTCAAGAAAATAAACAGCAGCAGTCCCGGAAATACGCAGCTGCAGGCGACGCTGTCACAGCTTTTGTTCCAGAGCGGGCGCCGTGATGAAGGCTTTGCGGTATTGCAGGAGATGGCTAAATCTACCAATGGCCGTAACCAGGCGTCTGATATGTGGTATGACCAAATCAAAGGTCAGCCTGCCAGCAGCGCCAGCGTCAGCGCGCTGCAAAAATACCTGAGCGTATTCAGCGACGGGGATAGCGTCGCGGCGGCGCGAGCCCAGCTTGAAGCGCAGCAAAAACAGCTCGCCGATCCGGCGTTCCGCGCGAAGGCGGAAGGGCTGGCGGCGGTGGATGCCGGGCAGGGGAGTAAGGCGGTGGCTGAGCTGCAAAAAGCCGTCAGCGCCAACCATGCCGACAGTGAAGCGGTGGGCGCCCTTGGACAGGCGTATTCCCAGAAGGGTGACCGCGCTCGCGCGGTGGCGCAGTTTGAAAAGGCAATTGCCCTCGATCCCCAGAGCGATAACCGGGGTAAATGGGACAGTTTGCTGAAGGTTAACCGTTACTGGCTGCTGATCCAGCAGGGCGACGCGGCGCTTAAGGCGAATAACCCGGCGCAGGCGGAGCGTTACTATCAGCAGGCACGCGGTATCGACAATGCCGACAGCTATGCCGTGCTGGGGCTGGGCGATGCCGCCGCGGCGCGTAAAGATAACGACGCGGCGGAACGTTATTATCGCCAGGCGCTGCGTATGGACAGCGGCAACAGCAATGCGGTCCGCGGACTGGCCAATATTTACCGCGCGCAGTCCCCTGAGAAGGCCTCGCAGTTTATCCAGTCTCTCTCAGCCAGCCAGCGTCGAAGCATTGATGATATTGAGCGTAGTCTGACCAACGAGCAGCTTTCCGCCCAGGCCGAACAGCTTGAGAGCCAGGGGAAATACGCGCAGGCGGCAGATATTCAGCGTCGTCGTCTGGCGCTCTCTCCAGGCGACGTGTGGATAACCTATCGTCTTTCGCGCGATCTCTACAGCGCGGGTCAGCGCAGCCAGGCGGATACCCTGATGCGTCAGCTTGCCCACCAGAAACCGTCCGACCCGGATCAGGTGTATGCCAACGGGCTCTATCTTTCCGGCAACGATCAGGATCGGGCCGCGCTGGCACATCTGGAGACGCTGCCGCGCAGCCAGTGGAACGGCAATATTCAGGAGCTTGCCGACCGTCTGCAAAGCAACCAGGTGCTGGAAACCGCCAACCGCCTGCGCGACAGCGGTAAAGAGCAGGACGCAGAGAATCTTCTTCGCCAGCAGCCAACCTCCACCCGTATCGACCTGACGCTGGCGGACTGGGCACAGCAGCGTGGCGATCTGGACTCGGCGAAAACGACGTACAACGCTGTACTACAGCGTGAACCGCAGAACGAAGACGCGATCCTCGGCCTGACCGAGATTTATAGCGCGAAGGGTGACAAAGATGCCGCGCGTGCAGAGCTGGCGAAACTGCCCGCCGCGCAAAACGGCCAGCCGCTTTCGCTCAATATGCAGCGCCGGATCGCGATGGCGCAGGCGGGGCTGGGCGATTCCGCCGCCGCAGAACAGACCTTCAATAAAATTATTCCGCAGGCTAAATCGCAGCCCGGCTCCATGGAAAACTCGCTGGTGTTACGTGACGCCGCGCGTTTCCAGGCGCAGAACGGCCAGCCAAAACAGGCGCTGGAAACCTATAAAGATGCGATGGTGTCGTCCGGCATCACCACGACGCGTCCGGTGGATAACGACAGTTTCACCCGTCTGACGCGTAACGATGAAAAAGACGACTGGCTGAAGCGCGGCGTGCGCAGCGATGCCGGTGACTTGTACCGTCAGCAGGATGTTAACGTCACGCTGCAGCACGACTACTGGGGCTCCAGCGGCACGGGCGGTTATTCGGATCTGAAAGCGCACACCACCATGCTGCAGGTGGATGCCCCGCTCTCTGACGGGCGCATGTTCTTCAGAAGCGACCTGGTCAACATGGACGCCGGTTCATTTGATAACAATAACGGGACTTACGATCCAAAATGGGGGACCTGCTACGAAACGCCGTGTAGCGGCAACACCCATCAGTCCGACAATGGCGCAAGCGTTGCCGTCGGCTGGCAGAATAAAACCTGGGCGATGGATATTGGCACCACGCCAATGGGCTTTGACGTCGTCGACGTGGTGGGCGGTATCAGCTACAGCAGCGATCTGGGCCCCATCGGCTATACCGTTAACGCCCATCGCCGCCCAATCTCCAGCTCTCTGCTGGCCTTCGCCGGGCAAAAAGATACCAATACCGGCACCACCTGGGGCGGCGTACGCGCCACCGGTGGCGGGGTAAGCATGAGCTATGACAAAGGGGAAGCGAACGGCGTCTGGTCAAGCCTGAACGCGGAAACGCTGACGGGTAAAAATGTGGAAGATAACTGGCGCGTCCGCTGGATGACGGGTTACTACTACAAGCTCATTAATAAAAACAATGAGCGCCTGACGGTCGGCGTCTCCAATATGCTCTGGCACTACGACAAAGATTTGAGCGGTTATACCCTGGGTCAGGGCGGCTACTACAGTCCGCAGGAGTATGTCTCCTTCGCACTGCCGGTGACCTGGCGTAAACGCACGGAAAACTGGTCCTGGGAGCTGGGCGGCTCGGTGTCCTGGTCTCACTCCAAAACCAAAGACGAGCTGCGCTACCCGATCCAGAATCTGATCCCGACCGATGAGCCAGACCGCTATACCGACCGGGGCGTGATGGAAACCGGCAGCAGTTCCTCAGGCACGGGTTACACCGCGCGAGCCATTATCGAACGCCGCGTAACGTCCAACTGGTTTGTGGGCATGGGCGTGGATATTCAGGAAGCGAAAGACTATACCCCAAGCCATGCGTTGATCTACGTGCGTTACTCTGCTGCAGGCTGGCAGGGCGATATGGACTTACCGCCGCAGCCGCTCATCCCTTACGCGGACTGGTAATCGGATTTTCCTTAATCCATTTGTAAGTCTCTCTTAATAGCGCGGCAATCGGGTATACTCAGGCGCGCCAGGTTTACACCCTGGCGCGCCCTGCGCTTCGAGTTTTGTGGAGAGTCATTTTGCGTGTCAGCCGTTCCTTAACAATCAAACAGATGGCGATGGTCTCTGCCGTCACCATGCTGTTTGTCCTGCTTTTTTGCGTAATTCTGCTGTTTCATTCCGTACAGCAGAATCGCTATAACACGGCTACGCAACTGGAAAGCATTGCTCGCTCTGTCCGCGAACCCTTATCTTCAGCTATTTTGAAAGGCGATATTCCCGAAGCGGAAGCTATTCTTGCCAGCATTAAACCGGCAGGCGTGGTCAGCCGTGCCGATGTAGTGCTGCCTAACCAGTTCCAGGCGCTGCGTAAAAGTTTTATTCCAGAGCGCCCGGTGCCGGTAATGGTTACTCGCCTGTTTGAGCTACCGGTTCAAATCTCGCTGGGCGTTTACTCGCTCGAACGTCCGGCAAACCCGCAGCCAATTGCCTATCTGGTACTACAGGCGGATTCCTTCCGTATGTATAAGTTCGTGATGAGCACCCTCTCAACGTTAGTGACCATTTACTTACTTTTGTCGCTTATCCTGACCGTCGCCATCAGCTGGTGCATTAACCGCCTGATTTTGCATCCGTTACGCAATATTGCTCGCGAACTTAACGCCATCCCAGCCAAGGAGCTTGTTGGTCACCAACTGGCATTACCGCGTCTGCATCAGGACGATGAAATCGGTATGTTGGTGCGCAGTTACAACCTCAACCAGCAATTGCTGCAGCGCCATTATGAAGAACAGAACGAAAATGCGATGCGCTTCCCGGTGTCGGATTTGCCGAACAAAGCCTTGCTGATGGAGATGCTGGAGCAGGTTGTCGCGCGTAAACAAACCACCGCGCTGATGATCATCACCTGTGAAACCCTGCGTGATACTGCGGGCGTGCTGAAAGAGGCGCAACGAGAAATTCTGCTGCTGACGCTGGTGGAAAAACTCAAATCGGTACTGTCGCCACCTATGATCCTCGCGCAGATTAGCGGTTATGACTTTGCTGTCATTGCCAACGGTGTACAGGAACCGTGGCACGCAATCACCTTAGGTCAGCAAGTGCTCACTATCATGAGCGAGCGCCTGCCGATTGAACGTATTCAACTCCGTCCGCACTGTAGCATTGGCGTGGCGATGTTCTACGGCGATCTCACCGCCGAACAGCTTTACAGTCGCGCTATTTCTGCGGCATTTACCGCTCGCCATAAAGGCAAGAATCAGATTCAGTTCTTTGATCCGCAGCAGATGGAAGCCGCCCAGAAGCGGTTGACGGAAGAGAGCGATATCCTTAATGCACTGGAAAATCATCAGTTTGCTATTTGGTTACAGCCACAGGTCGAGATGACCAGCGGAAAACTGGTCAGTGCGGAAGTGTTACTGCGTATCCAGCAACCGGATGGCAGTTGGGACCTGCCGGATGGCTTAATCGATCGCATTGAGTGCTGTGGGCTGATGGTTACCGTCGGTCACTGGGTGCTGGAAGAGTCCTGTCGATTGCTTGCAGCCTGGCAAGAGCGCGGCATTATGCTGCCCTTGTCGGTAAACCTCTCTGCGCTGCAACTGATGCACCCAAATATGGTGGCGGATATGCTGGAACTGTTAACCCGCTATCGCATTCAGCCGGGAACACTGATTCTGGAAGTGACAGAAAGCCGACGTATTGACGACCCTCATGCTGCGGTGGCAATCCTCCGTCCGCTGCGCAATGCCGGAGTTCGGGTGGCGCTGGATGATTTCGGCATGGGCTACGCAGGGCTGCGTCAGCTGCAGCATATGAAATCGTTGCCAATCGACGTACTGAAAATCGACAAAATGTTTGTTGAAGGCTTGCCGGGAGATAGCAGCATGATTGCTGCAATTATCATGCTGGCGCAGAGCCTGAACTTACAAATGATTGCCGAAGGCGTGGAGACTGAAGCACAACGCGACTGGCTGGCAAAAGCGGGCGTTGGTATTGCCCAGGGCTTCCTTTTTGCTCGCCCACTCCCTATTGAAATCTTCGAAGAGAGTTACCTGGAAGAAAAGTAGCTACCCCAAACTGATTACAAAACTTTAAAAAGTTGCTGGTTTGTGCGAGCCAGCTCAAACTTTTTAACCTTTTTGTTTCAATTATGATCCAGGTACATTTCTGTGATGTTGTCTGGGTGTTATTTTAAGGCCGCAGGTACCCCATAACCTTACAAGACCTGTGGTTTTACTAAAGGACACCCTATGAAAACCTCTCTGTTTAAAAGCCTTTACTTTCAGGTCCTGACAGCGATAGCCATTGGTATTCTCCTTGGCCATTTCTATCCTGAAATAGGCGAGCAAATGAAACCGCTTGGCGACGGCTTCGTTAAGCTCATTAAGATGATCATCGCTCCTGTCATCTTTTGTACCGTCGTAACGGGCATTGCGGGCATGGAAAGCATGAAGGCGGTCGGTCGTACCGGCGCAGTCGCACTGCTTTACTTTGAAATTGTCAGTACCATCGCGCTGATTATTGGTCTTATCATCGTTAACGTCGTGCAGCCTGGTGCCGGAATGAACGTCGATCCGGCAACGCTTGATGCGAAAGCGGTAGCGGTTTACGCCGATCAGGCGAAAGACCAGGGCATTGTCGCCTTCATTATGGATGTCATCCCGGCGAGCGTCATTGGCGCATTTGCCAGCGGTAACATTCTGCAGGTGCTGCTGTTTGCCGTACTGTTTGGTTTTGCGCTCCACCGTCTGGGCAGCAAAGGCCAACTGATTTTTAACGTCATCGAAAGTTTCTCGCAGGTCATCTTCGGCATCATCAATATGATCATGCGTCTGGCACCTATTGGTGCGTTCGGGGCAATGGCGTTTACCATCGGTAAATACGGCGTCGGCACACTGGTGCAACTGGGGCAGCTGATTATCTGTTTCTACATTACCTGTATCCTGTTTGTGGTGCTGGTATTGGGTTCAATCGCTAAAGCGACTGGTTTCAGTATCTTCAAATTTATCCGCTACATCCGTGAAGAACTGCTGATTGTACTGGGGACTTCATCTTCCGAGTCGGCGCTGCCGCGTATGCTCGACAAGATGGAGAAACTCGGCTGCCGTAAATCGGTGGTGGGGCTGGTCATCCCGACAGGCTACTCGTTTAACCTTGATGGCACATCGATATACCTGACAATGGCGGCGGTGTTTATCGCCCAGGCCACTAACAGTCAGATGGATATCGTCCACCAAATCACGCTGTTAATCGTGTTGCTGCTTTCTTCTAAAGGGGCGGCAGGGGTAACGGGTAGTGGCTTTATCGTGCTGGCGGCGACGCTCTCTGCGGTGGGCCATTTGCCGGTAGCGGGTCTGGCGCTGATCCTCGGTATCGACCGCTTTATGTCAGAAGCTCGTGCGCTGACTAACCTGGTCGGTAACGGCGTAGCGACCATTGTCGTTGCTAAGTGGGTGAAAGAACTGGACCACAAAAAACTGGACGATGTGCTGAATAATCGTGCGCCGGATGGCAAAACGCACGAATTATCCTCTTAATCTCATCACTTATGCCCGCACTCCCTTCCCCGAGTGCGGGTGTTTGCGCATAATTGACCCCTGTGCCTGAACTTACCACCTGGGTGAGTTCAGGTTTATTTCACTTCTTCCGTGACATTTTCATGTTCTTGCGGTCTAACACGAAGTGTTTTTAACGTCATTTAGACTGACCGACAACGGGCAGTTTTTTTATTACCAGGATAGTTGATCAGGGGTTCACATGCAGGGCACAAAAATTCGACTTTTAGCGGGCGGTTTGCTGATGATGGCCACTGCTGGCTATGTGCAGGCAGATGCGCTCCAGCCTGATCCAGCATGGCAACAGGGGACGCTTTCCAACGGTTTACAGTGGCAAGTGCTGACCACCCCCCAGCGTCCCAGCGATCGTGTTGAAATTCGCCTGCTGGTTAATACCGGTTCGCTCGCCGAAAGTACACAACAGAGCGGTTACAGTCACGCCATCCCTCGTATTGCGCTAACGCAAAGCGGTGGCCTTGACGCAGCACAGGCGCGTTCATTGTGGCAGCAGGGGATCGACCCTAAACGCCCGATGCCGCCGGTAATTGTCTCTTATGACACCACGCTGTTTAATCTGAGTTTGCCCAATAACCGTAACGATTTGCTGAAAGAAGCGCTCTCTTATCTGGCAAATGCCACTGGCAAATTGACCATCACACCAGAAACCATCAACCACGCGCTGCAAAGTCAGGACATGGTGGCAACCTGGCCTGCCGATACTAAAGAGGGCTGGTGGCGCTATCGTCTGAAAGGGTCAACCTTGTTAGGTCACGATCCTGCCGATCCGCTGAAACAACCCGTTGAAGCGGAAAAAATTAAAGATTTCTATCAGAAATGGTACACCCCGGATGCAATGACGCTACTGGTGGTGGGAAACGTGGATGCGCGCTCGGTTGTCGACCAAATAAACAAAACGTTTGGCGAACTGAAAGGCAAACGTGAAACGCCAGCTCCGGTGCCGACGCTTTCTCCGCTGCGTGCGGAAGCGGTGAGTATTATGACTGACGCGGTGCGTCAGGACCGGTTATCTATCATGTGGGATACGCCGTGGCAGCCGATTCGTGAATCAGCCGCACTGCTGCGCTACTGGCGTGCGGACCTGGCCCGCGAGGCGCTGTTCTGGCATGTTCAGCAAGCGTTAAGCGCCAGTAACAGCAAAGACATCGGTCTTGGATTTGACTGCCGTGTGCTGTATCTGCGTGCGCAGTGTGCCATCAACATCGAATCACCAAACGACAAGCTGAACAGCAACCTTAATCTGGTGGCGCGTGAACTGGCGAAGGTTCGCGATAAAGGTCTGCCGGAAGAAGAGTTCAATGCGTTAGTGGCGCAAAAGAAACTGGAGCTGCAGAAACTGTTTGCCGCCTATGCACGAGCTGATACCGATATTCTGATGGGTCAGCGGATGCGTTCGTTGCAAAATCAGGTTGTCGATATCGCGCCGGAGCAATATCAGAAACTGCGGCAGGATTTCCTTAATAGCCTGACGGTAGAGATGTTAAATCAGGATCTGCGTCAACAGTTGTCGAATGATATGGCGTTAATACTGCTGCAGCCGAAAGGCGAGCCGGAATTTAACATGAAAGCGTTGCAGGCGGTCTGGGATCAAATCATGGCCCCATCTACCGCCGCTGCGACCACCTCTGTCGCCACGGATGACGTACATCCTGAAGTGACGGATATTCCACCTGCACAGTAATGCCTGATGGTGATGAGTTAGCACAACCATCAGGTATTTATGGATGAGCTGGATAGAGGGGTAACACTTTATCCAGCCTTTTGCATATGCTGCGTTTACGCTGGCATCGCCTCACGCGGGATAATCGCGCCGCGATACTGAATAACGGTACTTGCGGTCAGGTGCCCACGTTTCGCCGCGTCTTCCGCGCTGCCGCCTGTCAGACGTACCGCCAGATAACCGGCACTGAAAGAGTCGCCAGCTGCGGTGGTATCGATCACTTTTTCTTTCGGCAGTTTCACCGCCGGAACATCCACTAACCCTTCGCCAGCAATGGACACCAGGCAAGAATCCGCCCCGCGTTTCACCACCACTTCTTTCACGCCCGCGTTATGGGTGCGCGCAATGACGTCTTCCACCGGCTGTTGACCCCACAGCGCGTCTTCGTCGTCCAGCGTCAGGAAGGCGATATCCGTGCATTCCAGCATTTGTTGGTACACCTGCTGTGTCTCTTCTTTGCTGGCCCACAGGCGCGGACGATAGTTATTGTCGAAAATCACTTTTCCGCCGTTGGCGCGGCATTCGCGCAGCAGGGAAAGCAGCTTTTCGCGGCTGGTCGGGCTTAAGATCGCCAGGCTAATCCCGCTCAGGTAGAGATAATCGAAATTCGCCAGCTCTTCGCAAATCGCCGCAGACTGCTCACTCTCCAGCCAGAATTTGGCGGCGGCTTCGTTCCGCCAGTAGTAGAACGTACGCTCGCCGGTGCTGTCGGTTTCAATGTAGTAAAGGCCCGGCAGACGGTTTTCCATCCGTTGGGTCAGAGAAGTATCAACGTTCTCGCCGTGCCAGGCGTCCAGCATCTGCTGGCTAAAACTGTCCGTTCCCAGCGCCGTTACGTAATGAACGGTTAATGCCGCAGGATCGACCTGACGGGCGATATAGACGGAAGTGTTCAGGGTATCGCCGCCGAAACCGCGCTTAACGTCCGCGCCTTTCTCGGAAAGCTCAATCATGCATTCGCCAATCACGGCAATATTTTTGGACATAGTCGTGAACCTGATCTGAAGAATTAACAGCAGTGTGCGCTGAGTGAATTAACCGGTCAACTATATTAAAACAACGTTCCATTATTTTATTTGAGCCAACGCGTGTTCCTGCGCATTTCTGTCATCTTAATTTCATTTTCCCGGTGAATTGAACATAAAGTTCTCAATTGCCGCGCCGATAATCCTGTGACGAGTCCAGAAAGGCTATCCCAACAACAGGACATCTGAAATGAAGTCAGAGCAGGTTATCCAGCGGCTGAGCACTACGCCTGAGGCAAGTATTGAGAACTTGCAGGAGCATCGCTACTGGCTGCAATGTGAGCGTGCGTACACCTATCAGCCGATCTACCGAACAGATGGTCGACTGATGGCCATCGAAATTTTGACCGTCGTTACGCACCCCTCAAACCCTACTCAGCGCATCGCGCCGGATCGCTATTTTGCTGAAGTTGCCGTTCGCCAGCGTCTGGACGTGCTGGAAGAGCAGCTTCGCATGCTGGCAACGAAGCACGCCTTTTTTGAACAACACGATATTCTCGCCTCGGTGAACGTCGATGGCCCAACCCTGCTGGCGCTGCGCCAGAACGCGAAATTGCAGGAGCTGATCGCTACCTTGCCGTGGATGCGCTTTGAGCTGGTGGAGCATGTCCGTCTGCCGCAGGATTCCTCGTTTGCTTCGATATGCGAATACGGCCCGCTGTGGCTCGATGACTTTGGCACCGGCATGGCGAACTTCTCCGCCCTGAGTGAAGTACGCTACGACTACATTAAAGTGGCCCGCGATCTGTTCATTATGCTGCGTCAGACCCCGGAAGGGCGGAACCTGTTTACGCTGTTATTACAGCTGATGAACCGCTATTGCCAGGGCGTCATTGTAGAAGGTGTGGAAACGCTGGAAGAGTGGCGTGATGTGCAAAACTCGCCTGCCGCGGCGGCGCAAGGCTATTTCCTCTCCCGTCCGGTACCCATGGATCGCCTCGATAGCGTGATAACTACCCTCTGATAAGCCCGCTTCCCTTTGTCTGGACTATAGTTTTACAGGACAGGTCATCAGGAAAGGGGATAAAAATGACGAGAACAACCAGGGTAATCTCCTGGACAGCAGGGATTTTCTTGTTGTTGATCGTGGTCGTCGCCATCATTATTGCGACGTTTGACTGGAACCGTCTCAAGCCGACCATCAACCAGAAAGTCTCAACCGAACTGAATCGCCCCTTCGCCATACGCGGTGATTTAGGTGTGGTATGGGAGCGTCAGAAAGAGGAGCCCGGCTGGCGAAGCTGGATCCCCTGGCCACACGTCCATGCGGAAGACATCATTCTTGGCAATCCACCGGATATTCCCGAAGTCACGATGGTGCATTTGCCACGCGTAGAGGCAACGCTGGCCCCGCTGGCGCTGCTGACCAAAACGGTCTGGCTGCCGTGGATCAAGCTCGAAAAGCCCGACGCGCGCCTGATTCGCCTCTCTGAAAAGAACAATAACTGGACGTTTAATCTTGCCAACGATGATAACAAAGACGCGAATGCAAAGCCGTCGGCATGGTCGTTTCGGCTGGATAATATTCTTTCGATCAAGGGCGGATCGCCATTGATGACAAAGTAAGCAAAGCGGATCTGGAGATTTTTGTTGTTCCCTTAGGCAAGCCGCTGCCGTTCAGCGAAGTTACTGGATCGAAAGGTAAAGCGGATAAAGAAAAGGTGGGCGATTACGTTTTTGGCCTGAAGGCGCAGGGACGATATAACGGTGAACCGCTCACGGGTACGGGAAAAATAGGCGGTATGCTGGCGCTGCGTGGCGAAGGGACGCCGTTTCCGGTACAGGCTGATTTCCGCTCTGGTAACACCCGTGTTGCTTTTGATGGCGTCGTGAATGACCCAATGAAGATGGGCGGTGTCGATTTACGGCTTAAATTTTCTGGCGATTCACTGGGTGATCTCTATGGAACTGACGGGCGTTCTGCTGCCCGATACCCCGCCCGTTTGAAACGGATGGTCGGCTGGTAGCGAAAATCGACACTGAAAAATCGTCGGTCTTTGATTATCGCGGTTTTAATGGGCGAATTGGTGATAGCGATATCCACGGTTCTCTGGTCTACACCACCGGAAAGCCACGACCAAAACTGGAAGGTGATGTCGAGTCGCGGCAATTGCGGCTGGCGGACCTGGGACCGTTGATTGGCGTTGATTCCGGGAAAGGGGCAGAAAAGTCGAAACGGTCTGAACAGAAGAAGGGCGAAAAAAGCGTTCAGCCTGCGGGCAAAGTGCTGCCTTATGACCGCTTCGAAACCGATAAATGGGACGTTATGGATGCCGATGTTCGCTTCAAAGGGCGGCGCATTGAGCATGGCAGTAGCCTGCCGATTAGCGATCTTTCTACTCATATCATCCTCAAAAATGCTGACCTGCGCCTGCAACCGCTGAAATTTGGCATGGCGGGCGGCAGCATTGCGGCGAATATTCATCTGGAAGGCGATAAAAAGCCGATGCAGGGGCGGGCAGATATTCAGGCTCGTCGACTGAAACTGAAAGAACTGATGCCCGATGTGGAACTGATGCAGAAGACGCTGGGGGAAATGAACGGTGACGCGGAACTACGCGGTAGCGGTAACTCGGTGGCGGCACTTTTAGGCAACAGTAACGGCAACCTGAAACTGTTGATGAATGACGGGCTGGTGAGCCGCAACCTGATGGAGATTGTTGGGCTGAATGTCGGCAACTACATTGTCGGTGCGATATTTGGTGATGATGAGGTGCGGGTGAACTGCGCGGCGGCGAATCTGAATATTGCCAACGGCGTGGCGCGCCCGCAGATTTTTGCTTTCGATACTGAGAACGCGTTGATTAATGTTACCGGCACGGCAAGTTTTGCTTCGGAACAGCTGGATTTGACTATTGATCCGGAGAGTAAAGGAATTCGGATTATCACACTGCGTTCGCCGCTGTATGTGCGGGGGACGTTTAAAAATCCGCAGGCTGGGGTGAAAGCCGGACCGCTGATTGCCCGTGGTGCTGTTGCTGCGGCACTGGCAACGCTGGTAACACCGGCGGCGGCGTTACTGGCACTGATCTCACCTTCCGAAGGGGAGGCTAATCAGTGTCGGACGATTTTGTCGCAGATGAAGAAGTGATGATAATTGCCGGATGTCTGACATCCGGCAATTAAACAGATTTAGATTGTTGGCAAAGTGTGCTTTGTTCATGCCGGATGCGGCGTGAACGCCTTATCCGGCCTACAAATCCTTGCGAATTCAATATATTGTATGGAAATTCAGGCCTGATAAGCGTAGCGCATCAGGCTTTTCACTCTTATTACAACGACTGATGTCGCGTCTCATGGGTCAGCAGCAGGGCGATTAACGTCAAGCCAGCCATCGCCGCCAGATATAACCCCACAGCACCTAGCCCGTAGTTAGTCTGCAACCAGGCTGCGATATATGGCGCAACGGAAGCCCCGAGAATCGACGCTACGTTGTAAGAGAACGATGCTCCGGTGTAACGCACTTCTGTTGGAAACAGCTCTGGTAACAGCGCACCCATTGGCCCGAAGGTCAGACCCATCAGACTTAACCCCAGCAGCAGGAAGGCAAAAACCAGAATCGGGTTGCCAGAACCGAGCAGTGGGTTAAAGGCGAACAGCGCGAACAGGATGATCAGCGTGGTGATGATTACCATGCTTTTACGGCGACCAAAGGCATCAGCCAGTAATCCAGCGACTGGCACCATCACGCCAAAACCAATAACTGCCATCATCAACATCCACAACACTTCGTTACGCGGCAGGCCAAGCCCAACTGGCGCGGCGGCGGTACTAAAGGTCATAGAGTAGACCGTCATGATGTAAAACAGCGTATAGGTTGCCAGCATAATGAACGTACCCAGTACGGTTACGCGAACATGTTTGGTCAGCAGCGTACCCAGCGGGATCTTCACCTGTTTTTTCGCTTTAGCGACTTTCTCAAACACCGGCGACTCATGCAGCGACACGCGAACATACAGGCCGATAATGACCAGCACCGCCGAGAAGATAAATGGCACACGCCAGCCCCAGCTCATAAACTGCTCGTCGGTCAGTAGCCAGGAAAGCAGCAAGAAAGTGCCATTGGCAAAGAAGAAGCCAATCGGTGCGCCCAGCTGCGGAAAGGAGCCATACAGTGCACGTTTGCGCGGTGGGGCGTTTTCAGTCGCCAGCAGCGCCGCGCCGCCCCATTCACCGCCTAAGCCCAGACCCTGACCAAATCGAGCCAGCGCCAGCAGCAGCGGGGCGAAAATACCAATCGTGGCATAGCCCGGCAGCAGACCAATCACCACGGTCGAAATCCCCATCGTTAGCAACGAGGCGACCAGCGTCGCTTTACGCCCAACGCGATCGCCAAAATGACCAAAAACGGCAGAGCCAATGGGGCGCGCGACGAAGGCGATGGCGAAGGTGGCGAGCGACTGTAGCGTTGCTGCCGTAGGATCGCCCTGCGGGAAGAAGATATGCGGAAACACAATAACGGCCGCAGTGGCGTAAATGTAAAAGTCGAAGAACTCAATGGCTGTGCCAATGAGAGAGGCGACAAGGACTTTATTACGCGAGTTGATCGGCGTGTATTCTTGCTCGTGGTCGAGTGTTGTGGCTGTTGCTTGCATAATCTTTTCTTATTTTTTGGCTAACGAATAGCCATATTACGCACAGCAAAAGTGATATTTCAATGTGTAACAAATCGCGGAAATGGTCAAAAATCAGGCAAAAAGGGGATAATGTTTAGGCCAGTGATTTTTCTTCTATGAAATGCTTCACATAATTTTATAAATAGTGGATAAAACTGGTTTCAGGTTAAATAAAAGTTACCAACTGGATTTATATGCTGGGGTTATGAGTTGGAATGAAATTGTTTGCTCCCAAATAGATGGCTGAAGAGGCTCTGGGGACGAGTTTCAAGAGGTTATGTGCGCATTATAGCCGGATGCGATGCTGGCGCATCTTATCCGGCCTACGGGGAGCCAGGCCGAATAAAATCGTATGCCGGATAAGGCGTTTACGCCGCATCCGGCCTATTTTAAGGCTGCGTTTTCCCCGGCATTCGCGGGTCGTCTTTATATTCGGCGGTGGCAATCCACGCCGCGCAAAACAGCGTCAAACGGGCGAAGAAGTAGAAAAATGCCATCAGCCCCAGCACGGAACCAAATGCTGCGCCAGAGGGGGATTTCATCAACGATGGCAGGGTGTAGGTCATCACGATTTTAATCACTTCAAAACCAATAGCAGCCAGAAATGTTCCGCGAATCAGGGCTTTTTTGCGCGGACGGTGGCGCGGCAACCGCCAGAAGATCCAGAAGAAAAGCAGATAGTTGGCGAAGATGGAAATCGCCAGGCCAATCAATCGCCACGTCGGTTTCAGCCACTCAATGCTGTTCAGGTGCAGGGCGCTAATAATCATTTGCTGCGCCGAACCGGCAACCGAGGTGATCGAAAGCGTCACAATCAGCGCAATCAACAAACCAATCAGCGAAATAAAATCTCGCAGATATTTTACCCAGAACTTCTCCTGATCTTGCGGCGAGCGTTCCCAGACATCGCGCGACTGGGCACGAATCGCTTCACGCAGGTTACCCATCCAGTTGATGCCGGAATAAAGTGCCACCGCCAGGCCGACAAGCCCTACAGTCGTACGCTGCTGAACGGCGGTGTTGATGGTGTTTTTCAACGTGGCGGCTAGCGTCGGATCGCTGATGTTTTGCAGAATTTTGTCGAAGATATCCTGTAGCAACATCGGATGGGAGGCCAGCACAAAGCCCCCTGCGGCAAACGACACCATCAAAATTGGTATCATCGACAAAAATGAGAAATAGGTGATAGCCGCACCAAACTGGTTACCCATGCGGTCATTAAAACGCTCGGTCGCGCGTATCAGATGCGCAACCATGGGAAACTGCTGAATTCTCGCGGCGATGCCGGTGACGGTCCCCAGCGCTTTGTTGGCGGTGCCTGGCGTTTTGGCCTCTTCGGGCCCGGTTTCCATCTTTTTGACGGGCTCATACTCTAAATGTTGGGTGGGTCGTTGCGGGTTGTTTTCCGGCGTCACGCGCATTTTCCTTTTCGTTGAGCTGGATATGTTTTTGAATTATAGCTTGCGACTAGTCCACGTAAGCTTTTGTGAGTTCAGTTAGCCACTCCATGAACAGATGGACCCGGCGTGAGAGGTTGCGGCGGTGGGGATAAATCAGGGAGACAGGCATCGGTTCGGCCCGGTATTGCGGGAGGATCTCAATCAGCTTCTTCGCGCGCAGTAAATCGCGCACCCCGACGCGCGGCACCTGAATAATGCCCAGCCCGGCGAGACAGGCAGCCTGGTAAGTTTCCGTGCTGTTGACGGTTAACACCCCGCCCGTTTTTATCCACTGCGTCGCACTGCCGTTATAAAACTCAAAGCCCTGCGGGCGGGTTCCCAGCATCGCGGCGTAGTGGATGACGGCGTGTGAGCCTAAATCGTCCAGGGTTTCCGGGTAGCCAAATCGCGCCAGATAATCCGGACTGGCGCAGTTAATCACCGACAGCTTGCCCAGCGGACGGGCAATCAGCCCTGAATCCTTCAGCGTGCCGACGCGGACGACGCAATCAAATCCTTCGCGGATCACATCCACCAGGCGATCGCTGCTGCTGAGCTCCAGTTCAATGCCCGGATAGTGCTGCAGAAAAGCAGGCAGTTTAGGAATGACTAAATTTCGAGCAACGCTGACGGGCATATCCACGCGGAGGCGGCCGCTGATGCTTGAGGGATCGTGCTGAAACATACCGTCGAGTTCATCAAGGTTTGCCAGCAGATCTTTCACCCGTTCGTAATAGACCATGCCGTCCTGCGTCAGGCTGACGCGGCGCGTGGTGCGGTGCAATAGCTGGGTGCCAAGCCGATTCTCCAGGGCCTGAATTTGCCGCGAGACGCTGCCTTTCGGCAGGGTTAATGTTTCGGCCGCGCGGGAAAAACTCTCCAGTTCCGCGACGCGGACGAACAACTGCATTGCGTGAATTTTATCCATAGCGGAAGCTCATTGTTGTTACAGCTGAAACAGTGAAGCGCTTTAACCCATCTTTATTGATTTTCTATCACCTAATAAGCTCTTTCTCAATCTCCTTAACAGCCAAAACGAGGTTTATGATGAGTGAACGTATCGCATTAGTGACGGGTGGTAGCCGTGGCTTGGGTAAAAACGCTGCGTTAAAGCTGGCGGCAGACGGCACGGGAATTATCCTGACATACAACCGTAGCCAGCAGGAAGCGCTGGATGTTGTGCATGAAATTCAGCAAAAAGGCGTCAACGCAGCGGCATTACAGCTCAACGTCGGGGATATCACGGGTTTTGATCATTTTGCCCAACAGCTTAAGGAAACCCTTAGTACCGTCTGGCAGCGTGAAACCTTTGACTATTTATTAAACAATGCCGGAACGGGTTTATATGCGCCCTATGCCGACACGACGGAAGCCCAGTTTGATGAAGCGCTGAACATTCATTTCAAAGGACCTTTCTTCCTGACCCAGCGCCTGCTGCCGCTGCTTAACGACGGCGGACGTATCCTCAACGTCTCCAGCGGTCTGGCCCGCTTTACCCAGCCGGGCTCAGGGACCTACGCGGCCATGAAGGGGGCGATGGAAGTGCTGACGCGTTATCAGGCGAAAGAGCTGGGCGCGCGCGGAATTTCCGTCAATATCATTGCGCCGGGCGCGATAGAAACCGACTTTGGCGGCGGACGCGTGCGCGACAACGCGGAGTTGAATCAGATGCTGGCCTCGCAGACGGCGCTGGGACGGGTGGGACTGCCGGACGATATTGGCGATGCCATTGCGGCACTGCTCAGCGATAAGCTGGGCTGGATGAATGCGCAACGTATTGAAGTGTCTGGCGGAATGTTCCTGTAATGCACGCGCGTAAGGGGAAGGAACCCCTTAGTATGAATGTGTCTGCACACCGACAGTGATAAAGAACGCAGGCAGCCATAGGCGATAACCCATTTTCATCACGATATTTCTCCAGACAAAGATCCTGATGTTTTTTTATTAACGCAATTGTCGCAGCAAATATTTTCAGCGAATGACGTTTGATATTCGTTTCCTCTTAATTGCGACACTGAAGAGGAAACGACGTTCGGGAAATATCTGCTAAAAAGGTGGTGGTCAGGAATTATTATTCAGGTATTCCTGCTGCAATAAACCAAATAGCCAGTCATTTTGCCAGCGCCCTCCAAGGTAATAGCTCTCGCGTAATTCACCTTCCAGGCGAAAGCGGGCTTTTTCCAGCAGGCGTCTTGACGCGACATTCCCCGCGGTGACGGTGGCGGTGAGTCGCCGTATACCGCCCTGATGAAAAGCGTAATCGCAAAGCGCTTTCAGGGATTCAAAGCCGTAACCTTTCCCCTGCGCCTCGGGTGCGAAAAGGAAGCCCACTTCGGCGCAGTCCTCCTCCCGATGAATATACCCGGTAACGCCCAGCGGGGCCTGCGAGGCGGTGTCACGTACGACGAGACAAAGCCAGTGCGCGCTGCCCGGTGCCCATGGCGTCAGGCGCGAATCAAACGCCTCTCGGATCGCCGCGACGGGGCGGTCTTGCGCCACAAAGCGCATAACGTCCGGGTGCTGCTGTAGCGCCAGAAAAAAGGGCCAGTCTTGCTCCTGCAGGGGCGAACAGGTAAGGCGAGAGGTAATTAAAACCGGCATTCAGATTCTCCTGAAACATTTTAAATCATTTTAGGGTTGTCACTTTATTTCAACAGAAAGTCAGGTATGGTTAACCGCGTATAAATAAAAAGAAAAAAGGGCGTCTCGTGCCCATTCCGGATGTCTTCGTTGTCGCTTAAGGAAAACAATGAGTCTCAGCACATCACATCATATTCGCGAACAGTTTGAACACTGTCTGGCGGTCATTCGCCATGCGTCGGTGGAAATTTTACTCCTTCTGAATGTACATGCTTCTGAGGGCAAAGATCCACGCTGGTTCCTGGAACAACTCGACAGCGCGCGATTAGCCCTGGGCGGCTGGGGAGCCGTTGCGAAAAAACTCAACCTGAATGATGCCGAGATGTCGGAATTTACGCTCCAGCTGCGCCTGCTGCAACAGCGTGTTCCGCAGTATGAAAGCGGACAGGATGTGAGTGAAAACCAGCTTATTGCGGCAATGCGCTTTGTGACCGCGCTGGAACACCTGCGCCTGCAGCAGCCGCTGTTGACCTATAGCACCGATCTGGCACCGGGAAGCGAGCTTCAGCAGCAGCAGGCGCACAAGCAGGTGCGCGCGATCGAGCTGATGATTAAAGGGCTCATCCAGCAGGCCTGGCCCGATCAGGTGCGGCTGAACAACCATCTTAAGACCCTGTTTAACGCCGATCGCGTTCGGCGCTGGCTGAAGCTTGGCGAGATCAACGATGTCCTGAGCGGCATGATGTTCAGTGAACTGGCGCAGATGCTGGTGGATAAAAAAGAGTTCAGCCGCTATTACGCTTCGCTTTTCAGCGACCCGTCCATGCTGACGCTGCTGGTTGAACCGCGCAAAACGCTGCAAACCTTTCTCGATGACATTCGGCAAATCCGCAACAGCATCACAGTGCAGAAAACGTTAAGCTCGGCGCAAATTCAGCTGCTGGATAACTACTATGCGCAGATCGCGCGGCCCGTTCAGCGCGCGTTTGAAGAGGGGAGAACGCGCGTCAATCCCGCGGGATTCATGGCGGTAGATGCCAGCGAACTGCATACCTTCTGGGAAAAGGCGCAGAAAATGGATCGGGTCACCGGTGGGGATCTGTTTGAAGTCCGTGACACCATTGAAAAGCCGACCCAGCGCGCGCCGCGCACCCCCGAACAACGCGAACAGCTCATTTCCGGTGCGCTATGGGGGGCGGTTGGCGTCATGGTGATTGCCATCGTGGCGGGGGGATTCTGGCTGGTGACCAGCAGCAAACCGCAGCCTGCAACCGCCAGCGCGGCTGAAGCGGCCCCTCCGCAGGAAATGCGCGAGACGCCTTCTTCGCGCGAAACGCTCACGCGCATGGGGGTCACGTGGGACGAGAATAATTTCCGCTCGGCCATTAACCGCAACGATACCCGCGTGACCCTGCTATTTTTGCAG
Source organism: Enterobacter hormaechei (assembly GCA_041890495.1). Lineage (GTDB taxonomy): Bacteria > Pseudomonadota > Gammaproteobacteria > Enterobacterales > Enterobacteriaceae > Escherichia > Escherichia boydii. The sequence continues at coordinate 3,605,082 of CP169086.1, read as the reverse complement.
GGCGGTATGGACTGGAAGCTGTCCTGGACCGAAGAGGCGATGTCGGCAGGCTATGACGACGTGCTGGAGCTGATGTTACGCTACCGGCAGAACATGGTTGAAGAGAAGCCGTGTCGCCGCTTCATCAACACGCTCAGCCATGCGATGTCGAACGGCGAGTCTCTGACCTCGGTACGTAAAGAGTATCTCAAAGCTTTCTGCACCGTGCCTGCGGTGGTGAAACGCCAGCAGCACGATCTCGACATGGCTACACGCCGCGCGCAGTCGCAGCCGGATGCCGCCACCAAAAAATGGCAGTCTATTCAGAGCGCCATTTATGAGGTGATCCGCTAACATTTTCCCCTCACCCTCTCCCCAAAGGGGAGAGGGGACTGCGCGGTGCGGTCTTTTCCCCCTCGCCCCTTTGGGGAGAGGGCAGTGGGTGAGGGGTGCGGGCATCAGACCGCACCCCACTTAAGGCTCACCATACAACCCGATCAGCCGCCGCACCACGCCGTTTGTCCAGCCGAAACCATCCTGCAGCGGATATTCACCCCCGCCACCTTCTCGCGGCGTGCTGCTGGCGATGTGGTACTTCTCAATCAGCTTGTGGTGCGTCTTGTAGAAATGGTTCACCGTATGCAGCCAGCTCCAGGCGATCTCATCGCCCAGCGAATCGTTGCCGTACTGCTTGAACCCCTGAATCGCCATCCACTGCAGCGGCGCCCAGCCGTTGGGTTTATCCCACTGCTCGCCGGTTTCGTACTCGGTCGCCAGAATCCCGCCCGGCGTGAGCAGTCGCGCCTTGACCGCATCCGACAGGCGTTCGGCCTGCTCGTGGGTCGCCATGCCAACGTACAGTGGTACAATGCTGGCTGCCGAGAACAGCGCCTGTTCTTCGCGCCTCCAGTCGTAATCGCGGTAACAGCCGCTCTCCTCGTCCCACAGATAGCGGTTCACCGCCGCGCGGCGCTCGTTGGCTTTCTGGCGGAACGCCTCTGCCGTCTCTTTATCCCCTTTCGACGCCGAGATGTTGGCGATAGCGCTTTCCAGCTTGAACAGGAAGGCGTTCAGGTCGATGGGGATAAACTGCGTCGTGCGGATGCTGGCGAGCCGCGACGGATCGCGCAGCCAGCGGGACGAGTAATCCCAGCCGGACGCCGCACCCGCGCGCAGGTCGCGATACACCTCGTTTGGCGGACGGCCCGAGTGGCGCGCGGTTTCCACGTCCTCAATCCACGATTCGTCGCGCGGGGTATCGCGGTCATCCCAGTAGCGGTTGAGCAGTGAACCGTCCGGCATGCGCACGGCGCTGCGGTAAGCCTGGTTAAGCAGCAGCGACTCCGCGCCGTCCATCCAGAATGCGTACTCCATTTTCAGATGATCCAGATAGCGTTTCGCACCGCGCACGCCATCCTCCTCGAACAGCTCCACCATCAGGGCAAAGACCGGCGGCTGTGAGCGGCTGAGATAATAGGTACGGTTGCCGTTGGGGATATGCCCGTAGCGTTCAATCAGCCATGCGAAGTTGTCCGCCATGCACTTGAGCAGATCGTTACGACCGCTCTCCGCCAGCCCCAGCATGGAGAAATAGGAATCCCAGTAATAAGTCTCGCTGAATCGCCCGCCGGGAACGATATAGGCCTGCGGCAGCGCCAGCAGGGAAGACCAGGGAATATGATCCTGCGGCTCGCGCGTCAGCACCGGCCACAGGTTATCAATGTGCTCCTTCAGGGAGAGTCCCGGGTCGGAGACATATTCTGTGCCGTACGTTTCGGGCATCCAGAAGTGGTTCTCCACGAACTGGCGCAGGTCGAAATCCCGGTGGCGTCTGACCTTGCGGTAGCGGATCAGGATATCCAGCGGATCCATTTTCGGCGCGCAGTCGGGGAAGGTTTTGCTGTCCGCAAACAGCCGCGTCGACTGAACATGCTCGAACAGTTCAAGATAGCGGTCTGCGGGCGTCAATGCATCGGAGGCGGGTAGCCCCTCGATCATTTCGGGTTCCGGCTCCGCCTCAATCATTTCATCCAGTTTCAACTCGCAGGGATCGGTCTCGTAGCGCAGCTCTTCTGCAATCTCGAACTCGATGTTCTCGGTAGCCTGTAGTTTCTGGTTGAACATGGTGATAGGGACCTCCGGTTGTGTGTTCAAAAGACAGGTTTATCCGGGCGTCTTATAAGCGTAGACATTCGCTTCGGTAGATGGGGAGGAATATGTGCGGTAGATCACTATTTTCGGAGCATTCGTTTTGCAACGATTTATGTATGTTAACAGTAGCCTCTTCAAAAGAGGCTACTGAGCAAGAGGCGAATTTCCCCGATCAAAGGCCTTGTTTTAGCCGCTTAGCAATCGGTTCAAATTCCTCGGTGGAATGGCGCTTGAGCGTATCGGGTGCGTTATCCTCGATGGCTTTCCAGTAGGCCCAGGGCACCGGTTTTTTCCCCAGCTCATAGTCCATGGCGTCCCAGGCATCTTCACGAAAAGCATAAAATGCCCAGTGTGCATTATGTTTGTCGAGGACGGTCAGGACATCATTAAGCCACTGCCTGCAGCCCTGCAGCGTGCGAACGCAGCCAAACTCTCCCGCGACAACCCGGTTGGCCGGAATACCGTGCTGTTTCGCCCAGTCAAAGGGCGCGTTCATCCATTTCTCTATGGCCGTTGCGTCCCATTTCACCTTTTTACCGCCGAACGTGACCATGCCAGGATAGTCGAAAGGCACCTTGCGGCGTGCATTTGGCGCGCTGGTGAAATCATAGGGCTCGTACATGTGGAAGCTGTATAGCACCCGCTTATCCTCAAGCGCGGATGGCCAGCCAGAAAAACCGCGCGCGGAGGCGTACCAGCCTCCATCGACCATAATCGGTGTGGTGGCATCAACCTCGCGGATGGCGGCAATAATCTGATTGTAGAGTGCGGGGAGGTTACGCGCCGTGCTTTGCTGCTGCTGATACCAGGTTTTTAACGCCTCTGGCGACGCCTGCTCGCTAATGTTGCCTCTTTTTTCAGGCGCGGGTTCATTGATCAGGTTCCAGGCCGCAATGCCCGGTTCGTCTTTCAGGGCCTGGGCCAAATCACGCCAGAACTGAGCGGCTTCCTGCCAGTATTTTTTGTCCTGCCAGATGCGGTCATCAAACTGGTTATTGTTATTTTGCGCCCAGCGCATGCCGGGTAAAGAGAGTGGGGCAATGACGACCTGTAGCCCGGCCGCGTGTGCTTTTCTGATGGAAGCTTTGAGCGTCGCGAGGTCTGTGGCCTCGAGCCCACGGTAGCCGTCGGCGTTGCCGAGAAGAAAATCTCTCCCGGCAGGTTTCCATTTGTCATAAGAGAGGCGAACCCACGTCGCGCCATAGCCACGCAGCGCGTCATAGTATTCCTGCGTGGGCGGCAGGCGGTTAAAGCTGTTTCCACCGTGCTGAGGGGTATCCCAGAAGGTGATTTGATCAGATGAGGAGGCAGCAAAGCAAAAAAGAAGTAGGGTCAACCCAATAAGCGCTTTCATCTCAATTCCTTTTTAGCGTGATGATGATTTTATATTCGCTGGGATGATGATGCTTTGTCTTTAAATTATCGAGCCATATAAAAAAAACTGGCCCGCGAAGGCCAGTTTTTATGACGTGCTTTCCTGCGAAAAGCCCTTAACGCATTGTCACGAACTCTTCTGCCGCCGTTGGGTGAATGGCGACGGTATTGTCGAAGTCTTTTTTGGTTGCACCCATCTTCAGCGCCACCGCGAAGCCCTGCAACATTTCGTCCATACCAAAGCCAATGCCGTGAATACCGACAATCTTCTCTTCCGATCCAACGCACACCAGCTTCATGCGGCACGGCTGGCGGTGAGTGGTGACGGCGGTATACATCGCGGTGAAAGAGGATTTATACACTTTCACCTGATCGTCGCCATACTGCTCGCGCGCCTGCGGTTCCGTTAAACCAACAGTACCAATCGGCGGATGGCTGAAGACCACGGTCGGAATGTTGCTGTAATCCAGATGCTCATCCGGCTTGTTATTAAACAGGCGTTCAGAGAGACGGCGACCCGCTGCAACTGCTACCGGTGTCAGTTCTACTGCACCCGTGTTATCACCCACCGCGTAAATACCTTCAACGTTGGTGTTTTGATATTTATCGACGACGATATAGCCTTTTTCGTTGGTTTTAACGCCAGCTGCTTCCAGGTTGATGTTGTCATTGGCAGGCTCACGACCAATCGCCCAAATCAGGCAATCCACCGTTTCACTGCGACCATCTTCCAGCTCCAGCGTCAGGCTGCCATCGGCATTTTTCACTACCGCTTTCGGGATGGCGTTGGTGTGCAACTGCGGACCTTCGGCATTCATCACTTCAACCAGCGTTTCAGAGATCATCGGGTCGAAGCTGCGCAGCGGCGCATGTTTACGCACAAACAGATGCGTTTTCGCGCCGAGGCCGTTAATCACGCCAGCCAGCTCAACGGCGATGTAACCCGCGCCAACAACCGCCACGCGCTCTGGCAAAGCAGGAAGGGCGAAGAAGCCATCAGAATCAATACCGTATTCCACGCCCGGAATATCCGGGTGGCTCGGACGACCGCCGGTGGCGATCAGAATATGATCGGCCGTGATGGTTTCGCCGTTTACCTCCAGCGTTTTGGCATCAACGAAGCGGGCAAAGCCTTTGATTACATCAACGTTATTTTTACCGAGCACGTTTTCATAGGAAGTATGAATACGGTCGATATAGGCGGTACGGCTGGCGATCAACGTTTCCCAGTTGAATTTATTGATAGTGGTATCAAAACCATAATCCGGGCCGTACATATGGATCGCTTCACGGATTTGCGCCGCGTGCCACATCACTTTCTTCGGTACGCAGCCGACGTTCACGCAGGTGCCGCCCAGCTCTTTGGCTTCAATCAGCGCGCATTTCTGACCGTACATAGCCGCGCGGTTGATGGAGGCGATACCGCCGCTGCCGCCGCCGATGGCGATGTAATCATAGTGTTTAGTCATGACAAAGTGTCCTTATCGTTGATTACCGCGATTGTAGCGCGAGACGTAATAGGTGCCAGCAATGGCTGCAATTACTCCGGCACGATCCAGCTTACGGTGGCGTGCCCGGTGCCAGCTGGAACCAGTTTGCTGTGCAGCCACGGCAGCACGTTATTCATCTGCTGTTCCAGCTTCCACGGCGGGTTAATCACAATCATGCCGGAAGCGGTCATGCCACGGCGATCGCTGTCTGGCAGCACCGCCAGTTCAATTTGCAGAATTTTGCGAATGCCGGTTGCTTCCAGGTCGTGGATCATGCGCTTAATTTGCTGGCGCAGCACCACTGGATACCACAATGCGTAAGTGCCAGTGGCGAAACGTTTGTAACCTTCTGCTATCCCGCTGACCACCGCCTGATAGTCGGTTTTCATTTCATACGGCGGGTCGATAAGGATTAAACCACGGCGGGAAACCGGCGGCAGTTTGGCCTTAAGCTGCTGGAAACCGTCGGCTTTTTCCACGCGCGCACGGCTGTCTTTCTGAAATTCAGAACGCAGCAACGGGTAATCGCTCGGGTGCAGTTCGGTCAGTTGCAGGCTGTCTTGTTCGCGCAGTAGCTGGCGAGCAATCAACGGCGAACCGGGGTAGTAACGCAACTGACCGCTACGGTTGAAGTGTTTTACCACATTGATGTACGCCTCCAGTTCTGCGGGCAAATCGTCCTGCTGCCAGATACGGGCGATACCTTCGAGATATTCGCCGGTACGCTCGGCATGTTCGCTGCCTAACTGATAACGCCCGGCCCCTGCGTGGGTATCGAGATAGAGAAACGGTTTATCTTTCTCTTTCAGCGACTCGATGATCAGGCTCTGAACGGTATGTTTAAGGACGTCGGCGTGGTTGCCAGCGTGAAAGCTGTGGCGATAACTGAGCATGGGTAAAGGTGTTCCGGTAAGTAAAAATCGGCCCGTATTCGGGGCGCACAAAAGCCTATCAGAACAGTATACCGAAAAGAGGCCGCCGCCGCGAAAGCGTAACGTTTCTCATTGAAATTCACTACACTTAACCCCATGCTACACACATTATGTAAAGCGCCTGTTGAGCGCTTCCTTAACCTCTTTAACCAGGACTGCGCTAATGACGAATCCGTTACTGACTCCCTTTGAATTGCCTCCGTTTTCTAAAATTCTCCCGGAACATGTCGTTCCAGCCGTGACGAAGGCATTGAACGACTGCCGCGAAAATGTGGAGCGCGTAGTAGCGCAAGGGGCACCGTACACCTGGGAAAATCTCTGCCAGCCGTTGGCAGAAGTAGACGATGTGCTGGGGCGTATCTTCTCCCCGGTCAGCCACCTGAACTCGGTGAAAAATAGCCCGGAACTGCGTGAAGCCTACGAGCAAACCCTGCCGCTGCTGTCGGAATACAGCACCTGGGTAGGGCAACATGAAGGGCTGTATAAAGCGTATCGCGACCTGCGCGATGGCGATCATTACGCCACGCTGAACACGGCGCAGAAGAAAGCGGTTGATAACGCACTGCGCGACTTCGAACTCTCTGGCATCGGTCTGCCGAAAGAGAAACAGCAGCGTTACGGCGAAATTGCTACCCGTCTTTCTGAACTGGGCAATCAGTACAGCAACAACGTTCTCGATGCGACGATGGGCTGGACCAAACTCGTTACCGACGAAGCGGAGCTGGCGGGGATGCCAGAAAGCGCGCTGGCTGCGGCAAAAGCCCAGGCCGAAGCGAAAGAGCTGGAAGGTTATTTGCTGACGCTGGATATCCCAAGCTACCTGCCGGTAATGACCTACTGCGACAACCAGGCTCTGCGCGAAGAGATGTATCGTGCTTACAGCACCCGCGCCTCCGATCAAGGCCCGAACGCCGGTAAGTGGGACAACAGCAAGGTGATGGAAGAGATCCTCGCTCTGCGTCACGAACTGGCGCAACTGCTGGGTTTTGAAAACTACGCCTTTAAATCCCTTGCCACTAAAATGGCAGAAAACCCGCAGCAGGTGCTGGATTTCTTAACCGATCTGGCAAAACGCGCGCGTCCGCAAGGCGAAAAAGAGCTGGCGCAACTGCGTGCCTTCGCCAAAGCCGAATTTGGCGTCGATGAGTTGCAGCCGTGGGATATCGCTTACTACAGCGAAAAACAAAAACAGCATCTCTACAGCATCAGTGACGAACAGCTGCGTCCGTACTTCCCGGAAAACAAAGCGGTTAACGGCCTGTTTGAAGTGGTAAAACGTATTTACGGCATCACCGCTAAAGAGCGTAAAGATGTTGATGTCTGGCATCCGGATGTACGTTTCTTCGAACTGTATGACGAGAACAACGAACTGCGCGGCAGCTTCTACCTCGACCTGTATGCCCGTGAAAACAAGCGCGGCGGGGCGTGGATGGATGACTGCGTAGGCCAGATGCGTAAAGCCGACGGTTCGCTGCAAAAACCGGTCGCGTATCTGACCTGTAACTTCAACCGCCCGGTGAATGGTAAACCGGCGCTGTTTACCCATGACGAAGTTATCACCCTGTTCCATGAGTTCGGTCACGGCCTGCATCATATGCTGACCCGCATTGAAACTGCCGGTGTGTCTGGTATCAGCGGGGTGCCGTGGGATGCGGTCGAACTGCCGAGCCAGTTTATGGAAAACTGGTGCTGGGAGCCGGAGGCGCTGGCGTTTATCTCCGGTCACTATGAAACCGGCGAACCGCTGCCGAAAGAGTTGCTGGATAAAATGCTGGCAGCGAAAAACTACCAGGCGGCGCTGTTTATTCTGCGCCAGCTGGAGTTCGGCCTGTTCGATTTCCGCCTCCATGCTGAGTTCCGCCCGGATCAGGGTGCGAAAATCCTCGAAACTCTGGCAGAAATCAAGAAACTGGTTGCCGTAGTACCGTCTCCATCCTGGGGCCGTTTCCCGCACGCTTTCAGCCATATTTTCGCCGGTGGTTATGCCGCAGGTTACTACAGCTACCTGTGGGCTGACGTACTGGCGGCAGATGCTTTCTCGCGCTTTGAGGAAGAGGGCATTTTCAACCGTGAAACCGGGCAGTCGTTCCTCGACAACATTCTGAGCCGTGGCGGTTCAGAAGAGCCGATGGATCTGTTCAAACGCTTCCGTGGTCGTGAACCGCAGCTGGATGCGATGCTGGAGCATTACGGCATTAAGGGCTGATCATTCAGTGAAAATCTGCTTAATTGATGAAACAGGCACCGGAGACGGTGCCTTATCTGTTCTGGCGGCCCGCTGGGGGCTGGAGCACGATGAAGACAACCTGATGGCGCTGGTGTTAACGCCGGAACATCTGGAATTGCGCAAGCGTGATGAGCCAAAACTTGGCGGCATCTTTGTTGATTTTGTTGGCGGAGCGATGGCGCACCGACGCAAATTCGGCGGTGGTCGCGGTGAGGCGGTGGCGAAAGCGGTGGGCATTAAAGGCGATTATTTGCCGGATGTGGTGGATGCCACTGCAGGACTTGGGCGCGATGCCTTTGTACTGGCTTCAGTCGGCTGCCGCGTGCGGATGCTGGAGCGTAATCCAGTGGTTGCCGCGCTACTCGACGACGGCCTGGCGCGTGGTTATGCGGATGCGGAAATCGGCGGCTGGTTGCAGGAGCGGTTGCAGTTAATTCACGCCTCCAGCCTGACGGCGCTAACCGATATTACCCCACGCCCGCAGGTGGTCTATCTCGATCCGATGTTCCCGCATAAGCAGAAAAGCGCGCTGGTGAAAAAAGAGATGCGTGTCTTTCAGTCGCTGGTGGGGCCGGATCTTGATGCCGATGGATTACTGGAGCCTGCACGCTTGCTGGCGACCAAACGCGTGGTGGTAAAGCGCCCGGACTACGCGCCACCGCTAGCGAATGTCGCCACGCCAAACGCGGTTGTGACTAAAGGGCATCGCTTTGATATTTATGCAGGTACGCCGGAATAGTGCAGGCTGATGCCCTCACCCTAACCCTCTCCCACAGGGAGAGGGAACAAATATTAAAAACGGCAACTATGTTGCCGTTTTGCTTTTACCTTGTAGGCCCGGTAAGCGTTAGCGCCACCGGGCTTTTTTGCACTTACTCGTCTTCTTCGTCGCGCAGCGGAACAATCAGCATATCAACGTGAACGGTGTTGATCAGCTGACGTGCGGAAGACATCAGTTTGCTCCAGAAGTCCTGGTGGTGACCACAAACCACCAGATCCATATCGTATTTCTTGATTGCATCGACCAGAACCTGGCCCAGGTCGCCGCTGCCGCTCAGGGTTTCAGTGATTGGGTAGCCTGCATTAGTGGAAAGCTCGGTCAGCGCATGATGTGTCTCTTCAGAGATGCGTTTCTGCATATCACCCAGATTCACATCAATAAGCCCGGTGTATAGGTCAGAGTAGTTTACATCTACGTGGATCAGAGAAACTTTCGCATTGTAGGGGCGAGCCATAGAGACTGCTTTCTCTACCAGAACTTTGCTTTCCGGGGAGAGATCGACCGCGATGAGAATGTGTTTATAAGCCATAGTGTTACTCCTTCCATAAAGTTGTCGATGACTAAATAGGAAAGCCGTCGTCTGATGCTTTCATTACGGCCCAGTTAAACATATTTTTCAAGCTTTGGTGTTGATAACGATTAACCTTGTGGCAAAAAAATTAACGGATCTCCTACACTATTAAATGAGCCGTTCGGATATTAAAACGCGAACCGGATCGACTTTTGGTCATTCTTTCACTGAACTGTCTGTCAGGGCATTGGGGTGCGGTAGCTCAGAAGCCTTGCTTCGTGGGCGGACGCCGGGGAGGATGTATGATTAGCACCGTCGCATTGTTTTGGGCGTTATGCGTGGTTTGCATAGTGAATATGGCGCGCTACTTCTCATCGTTACGTGCGCTGTTAGTGGTACTTCGTGGTTGCGATCCGTTGCTTTATCAGTATGTGGACGGTGGAGGGTTCTTCACCTCGCATGGACAGCCCAGCAAACAGATGCGTCTGGTGGGATACATCTACTACCAGCGCTACCGCGATCATCACGATGAAGAGTTTATTCGTCGTTGCGAGCGCCTGCGTCGTCAGTTCATTTTAACCAGCGCCCTGTGTGGCCTGGTCGTGGTCAGTATGATTGCATTGATGATTTGGCACTGAGCATAAAAAAAGCGGGTCAGTTTCCTGACCCGCTTTTTTGTCGCCTTCAACCGATTAAATCAGCTTCAGCGAAATCCAGTACAGCCCGCCGGAAAGCAGTACCGCAGCCGGAAGGGTAAACACCCAGGCCATCAGAATGCTGGTCACGGTTTTACGCTGTAAGCCGCCACCATCTACCACCATCGTCCCCGCGACAGAAGAGGAGAGTACGTGAGTAGTGGAAACCGGCATCCCGGTATAACTCGCCAGGCCGATAGACACTGCCGCCGTCATCTGGGCAGACATCCCCTGAGCGTAGGTCATGCCTTTCTTACCGATTTTCTCACCGATAGTCGTTGCCACACGGCGCCAGCCAATCATCGTACCGATACCTAACGCCAGCGCGACCGCCATGATGATCCACACCGGTGCATACTCGATGGTGCTAAGCATGTCGGACTTCAGTTTCTTCAACAGGCGCTGATCGTCAGCACTCACGCCAGGCATCTTCACCACTTTGTCGATAGTGTCAGAAACGCACAGCATAATGCGGCGCATCTGGCTACGTTGATCAAGCGACAGCTTGTCGTAGCTTTCCACATCGGTGGTCAACATACCTTTCAGGCGGTTGAGCGCGTTAATGGTATTCGACGGATGGCAGTGGAACTCCGCAGGTTGCGTTGCGCCAGCTTCCGGAGCCGGTACTAACTGATCAGCACCGGTAGCCTGTTTGAGCAGCGCAGGATGCTGCTCAAAGTAAGCTTCGACGTTGTTGATGGCATCACGGGTACGGGTGATTTCGTAGCCAGTGGCATTCATGTTCACCACGAAGCCTGCTGGCGCGACGCCAATCAATACCAACATAACCAGACCAATGCCTTTCTGACCATCGTTCGCGCCGTGCGAAAACGCCACGCCGATAGCGGAAAGGATCAGCGCGATACGCGTCCAGAATGGCGGCTTTTTCTTGCCGTCTTTCTTTTCACGCTCCGCTGGGGTCAGGTGGATACGGGCGCGTTTCTTGGTGCCGCTCCAGTAGCGACGCAGCAAGAAAATCAGACCGCCAGCAAACACCAGGCCGACAATAGGGGAAACGATCAGAGAACCGAAAATACTTAATACTTTCGGGATATTGAGTGCATCCACCACTGACGTCCCGGTCATCAACGCATTGGTTAAACCAATCCCGATGATCGCGCCAATCAGCGTATGAGAGCTGGATGCAGGTAAACCAAAGTACCAGGTACCCAGGTTCCAGATAATCGCCGCCAGCAACATAGAGAACACCATGGCAAGGCCATGAGACGATCCCATATTAAGCAGCAGATCCGTCGGCAGCATATGCACAATGGCATAGGCAACACTCAGACCACCCAGCAAAACACCCAAAAAGTTGAACACCGCCGCCATAACCACGGCGAGCTGAGAACGCATCGCGCGGGTATAGATAACGGTTGCCACGGCGTTGGCTGTGTCATGGAAACCATTGATGGCTTCGTAGAACAGCACAAAAGCCAGTGCAAGCAATAATAACAGCCCGGTATGCAAATCCAGGCCAGCAAACAAATGTAGCATAGGACGTTACGCCATTTTGAGGACATGAACGCGGCGCATTATCAGTGACTTTCGCGGCGCGGGCAAAGTGAAATATAGACTTTTTTTGATTTGCCTCCTGTATGGATTTCACTCAAAAAATAATTATCTTATATAATTCAGGCAAATACTTCCTTTTAGTAATATTGATGCTGGTGCGACCACTGAGGAATCTTTACAATTCACGCCCGTTTTTTCTAAGAGGAGCGCAACGTGGAAAGGTTTGATGCCATTATTATAGGCGCTGGTGCGGCGGGTATGTTCTGTTCTGCGCTGGCAGGTCAGGCAGGACGCCGGGTTCTGCTGATCGATAATGGTAAAAAACCAGGGCGCAAAATCCTTATGTCTGGCGGTGGGCGCTGCAACTTTACCAACCTTTATGTCGAACCAGGCGCTTATCTGAGCCAGAATCCGCATTTTTGTAAGTCTGCACTCGCACGTTTTACCCAGTGGGATTTCATTGATCTGGTCAATAAACACGGCATCGCCTGGCACGAGAAAACGTTAGGGCAACTCTTCTGCGATGACTCCGCGCAGCAGATTGTCGACATGCTGGTGGATGAGTGCGAGAAGGGCAATGTGACCTTCAGATTGCGTAGCGAAGTGCTGAGTGTGGCGAAGGATGAAACAGGCTTCACGCTTGATCTGAACGGCATGACTGTCGGTTGCGAAAAGCTGGTCATCGCGACTGGTGGGCTGTCAATGCCGGGGCTGGGCGCGTCGCCGTTTGGTTATAAGATTGCCGAACAATTTGGCCTCAACGTGCTGCCGACCCGTGCGGGTCTGGTGCCATTCACTCTGCATAAACCGTTGCTCGAAGAGTTACAGGTGCTGGCGGGCGTGGCGGTGCCTTCCGTGATTACCGCTGAAAACGGCACCGTTTTCCGTGAGAACTTACTCTTCACCCACCGCGGCTTATCTGGACCGGCGGTGTTGCAGATTTCCAGCTACTGGCAACCGGGTGAATTTGTCAGTATCAATCTGCTACCGGATGTGGACCTCGAAACCTTCCTGAATGAGCAGCGTAACGCACATCCGAATCAGAGCCTGAAAAACACACTGGCGGTTCATCTACCGAAGCGGTTGGTTGAACGCTTACAGCAACTCGGGCAAATCCCGGATGTTTCGCTAAAACAGCTCAACGTGCGTGACCAACAGGCACTGATTAGCACATTGACCGACTGGCGCGTACAACCCAACGGCACTGAAGGCTATCGCACTGCCGAAGTGACGCTCGGCGGCGTGGACACCAACGAACTCTCTTCACGGACGATGGAAGCGCGCAAAGTGCCTGGGCTGTACTTCATCGGCGAAGTGATGGACGTCACCGGCTGGCTGGGGGGCTATAACTTCCAGTGGGCGTGGTCGAGTGCGTGGGCTTGTGCGCAGGCGCTGGCAGAAGACAAGTGACATCAGCGCGCTGCCACTCGTCGCGGTTGGCTTTACGGGCTGACGGTGGTGACGTCCGTCACGGCCAGAATATTGCTCGCGGCCACGGTCCCCATCCTGATATATGACGCTGCGGTAACGCCGCCGATATGCGGTGAAATAATCACGTTTTCTACCGACTGCCAGAGGTGCGGCGCGGTCAGCGGCTCGTGGGGAAAGCTGTCCAGCGCCGCGCTGTGCAGCGTGCCATCCCGGAGCGCCGCCAGTAACGATTCACTGTGGATCAGTCCGCCGCGTGCCGTATTGACCAGAATGGCGTTCCGCTTGCAGTGTGCGAGCGTCTCGCTATTGATCATCCCCCGATTCTCATCGGTCAGCGGACAGTGCAAAGAGATGACATCGGAACGGGAAAGAAGTCCGGTCAGCGTCTCTGCGCGTTCGCACAGGGCAGGCATGGACTTAGCATAGGGATCGTAAGCCAGCACCTTCATGCCGAAAGCGTGACCAATATTCGCCACGCGCGAGCCGATAGCACCCAACCCGATTAGCCCCAGCGTTAATCCCTCCAGTTCAATGGATTTATGCGTCGCCTTATCCCAGTGCCCGTCCCGCAGCCGCTTGTCCAGTGGCACCACGGACTTTGCGCAGGCGAGGATCAGCGCCCAGGTATGTTCAGCCACTGCCGCCGCGTTTGCCCCGGGGGCAGCGCGGACTGCGATATTGCGCTCGGCCGCTGCCGTCTGGTCTATCACATCGATCCCGCTTCCGTGCTTGGAAATAACCTGCAGAGCCGGGGCGGCATCCATGACTTTCGCGGTGATTCGGCCGTAACGAACCAGAATCGCCACGGGATTGTGTCGTTCACACAGCGCGATTAGGTCATCTTCTGTGGGCTGGCGGCCTGCAAACACCACCTCAAAGCCCTGCAACATCACCATGGCCTGCTCCGCCAGGTCGCTTCCGGTAACCAGAATTATGTCTTTGCCCCCCATCACAGCGTCTCCCCGTCAGCTAACATACCTGCCTTACGAAGCGCGTCATCAAGCCAGTGTGGACGCAAATCGCCTTCACGGATGGCGGCAAGACGCCGGGTCTCCATCTCCAGCTTTTCTTTTGCCAGAGCGATAACGTCCTGAACCTCATCGCGCGGGATGACGACCACGCCGTCGATATCCGCGACAACCAGATCCCCGGCCTGAACCGTCGCCCCGGCGACTGAAATGGGATGATTAACCCGGCCAGAAATTAACTTTGTCGGGCCGCAGGGATTCAGACCGGCAGAAAAGACAGGGTAGTGACCTTTGCTCAGGGAATCGGCGTCACGTACAGCGCCGTCGATAATGATGCCCGCAATGCCGCTCGCCTGAGCCTGAGTAGCCATGATTTCGCCAAGCAGCGCGCAGCTCAGGTCGCCTTTGCCATCGACGATCAGGACATCGCCGGGCTGCGCAACCGCCATCGCGGCATGAATCGCCAGATTATCCCCCGGACGAACTTCCACGGTGATGGCTGGACCCGCAACGGACATATGTGGAGCCAGCGGTTTGATGCGGCCATGAAGCGTACCGCGGCGCCCGGCCACGTCGGCCAGAATGGCTGCCTGATACTCGGCAGCCCGTCGAACGTCCTCGGCAGAAACGCGTTCGAACTGGCGATTAATCGGTTTTTTTTCAGAAACGGACATGAATGCCTCCATATTGTTTTACTGAGTACAATGCAGGTGTACAGTACAAAACAACTATAGCGGTGTTGCTTTCCTTTTAGCCAGACCCGAGACGGCGTTTGTGATGTAAACACGAAGTGACTCACAAAATTTGAGGTACACTCACTGCCGGGCTAACAAGGAGATAATGATGGGGAATGAAGGCGTTGTAGCGGTTGAAAAAGCGCTGGCTTTACTGGATTGCTTCCGTCCTGGGGATGAGAGCCTGACGCTGACCGCGCTGGCACAGCTGTCGGGTTATCACAAAACCACGGTTTACCGCTTGATGAATTCTCTTGAACGGATGAATTACGTCGTCAGGCATGAAGACGGCAATTATGCGCTTGGCCCACGTCTGCTTTACCTCGGCAAGCTGTATGAACAATCTTTCCATCTTTCCCGGGTAGTTCAGCCAGAGCTTCAGGCGCTATCTCTGGCGTCTCAGGAGAGTGCCAGCTGGTATGTGCTGGAGGGCGGGCAACGCCTTTGTCTGTTTCGCGCTGAAGCGTCGCACGGCCTGCGACACAGCAATCTTCCCGGCAGCCAGTTCCCGCTCGATAATTCGGCCATCAGTAAGGTATTGCGCCATTGGGGGCTCAATGAGAGCCTGCCGGAGGGAGAAGCTGAACTCCCTTTCTACACCTCAGGCGCACGCGATCCCCACACCGCTGCGTTTGCGATGCCCGTCTTCGGCGTTCATGACAAGCTGGTTGCGGCGTTAGCCCTGACCGGCCCCATCTCGCGCCTGACGGAAGATCGTCGTGAGAAGGAGATAGGGCTGTTGATGAAGGCCGCGGCCAGCCGTCTGTCGCAGAAAATGGGAGCCAGTAAGCCCTTCTGTCAGCAGTTCTTTGGTGAAACGAGCGACGCGGCGGAAGAAAATCTTTAAGCGCAGAAGCGGGACATTTGTCCCGCTTCTGTCATCACTAATGTGTAACCTGTTTTTCATGTAGCGCCGCGTTGCGGGCCTGCCGTCCCATAATAAGCACCGCGATCCCCCCGGCCAGGCACAGCACGGCCAGCGGAAGCATAGCCAGCGTGTAGCTTCCCGTCCGCTCGCTGATTATGCCGTAGGCATTTACCATGACCACCCCGCCAATCAGGTTCGCGATGGCGCCAATCGCGGCCAGCCCCGCCGCCGCCGAGGAGCTGCTCATCCAGCCGGATGCCAGCGCCCAGAAAGGCCCTTTCGCAGAATACGCGCCCGTCAGGATAATGCTCAGGATCACGATAGTCGCAAAGAGCGAGACGTTTACAAAGGCAGCGAACACGCCGGCGGCAATCATGAACAGCGTCAGCGCGGTATGCCAGCGGCGTTCGTTGGTGCGATCGGAGTGTCGTCCCCAGACAATCATCAGAACCGATGCCAGACCGTAAGGGATAGCGTTAAACAGACCTGTCTCAAGATTATCGAGATGGAAGGATTTCAGCAGTTGAGGAGACCAGACGCTGATCGTGGTGCCCGCGGACGATGCGCCCGCGTAAATCAGCGCCATCAGCCAGATCTGACGATGCTTCAGCAACTGCCACGTCGTCTGGTGTCCGATGTTCTTTTGCTGGCTCCGCTCGGTCTCAAGCGTGGTTTCCAGCCACTTTTTCTGTTCATCACTTAGCCATTTCGCCTGATGAGGGCGATCCCGGAGAATAAACCAGGCCGCAATACCCAGCAGTACCGCAGGTAAGCCTTCAATAATGAACAGCAGATGCCAGCCGCGAAGACCCAGCCAGCCATCCAGCGACAGTATCAACCCGGAAAGCGGTGAGCCGATGAAGTTAGCAAGCGGGATGGCGACCATAAAGGACGCAATAATGCGCGCGCGGTAGCGGGACGGGATCCACCAGGTCAGATACAGCACGACGCCCGGGAAGAAGCCTGCTTCCGCTGCCCCGAGGAGAAAACGGGCGATATAGAGCGACGTGGTATTTTGAACCAGCGCCATGCCCATGGAGACGATGCCCCAGCTGATCATAATGCGTGGTATCCACAGCCGGGCGCCGACTTTCTGCATGGCCAGGTTACTGGGTACCTCAAACAAAAAATAGGCCACGAAGTAAAGGCTGCTGGCGAAGCCAAACGCCGCTTTGCTTAGGCCAAGGTCCTCATTCATCTGCAGCGAAGCCATGCCGATATTCCCGCGATCGATAATGGAGACCAGGTAACTGACAATCAGAAACGGGAGAATACGCCAGATCACCTTCCGCATCGTCTCTCTTTCTATGTCCTCGGTGGCGGTAGCGCCGTTACGTAAATGTTCTGTCATTGTATCCTCGCAGGGTGTGTTCTTTGTTTTATTAGGTACAACTTAGTTTTATTAAACAAAACCACTATAGCGACGGCGCGTTCTTTTTATCCAGTTAATGGAAGGTTTAAATGATGTAAATAAGAGGTGACTCACAGATAGTGCGCTGCGAATATCGCTTACGGCTGTTGACCGGCCGCAAGCAGGACGGGCTGGCAGAGAAATAATCACGCAACGCAATTATTGCACCAACTTTTCCTCTCTCCTCAACTAAGCTTCGACCAGATGTCCCGCCGCGTTAGCGGGGCCATACTCCTTTTGGTCGAGCACGCATCATGCAGCTACTCAGTATTATTATTTTGCTTACCCTTACCGTGGTGATCCACTCGCTGTGGATGTTTGGCGTTTTGAAATTCATCAAATTAGAAGTCGATTCTGCGGTACGCATTGTTTTACGCAATGTCGGTATCGTGATCTCCATGATCTTCGCCCATCTCCTTGAGGCCGGGCTGTTTGCTGCGTTTTATTTTGTCATCGACGCGTTTAATGACTGGAACACCAGTTTCTACTTTTCGCTGGTGAGCTACGCGACGGTAGGGTACGGCGACGTCACGTTACCCCAGCACTGGCGGCTCATCGGCGGGGTGGAAGGGCTGGTGGGCGCGTTGATGGTAGGCTGGTCTGTGGCCGTTCTGGTCGCGGTGCTGCAGCGTTTGCGCGGCATGAGTGCCTAAACGGCAGATGCGCAATCCCCACATGGTAAGGTAAAGTACCCCCTCCTTGCGTAGCCGATTGGGCTGCGGCTTTGAGGGTGAAGAGGCTGTTTAACGGCCCGCCCTGTTTAGTTCCTGGTTTACGCCAGTTTGCATGGTTCTGTGTTTTGTCTGCCAAAAGGGTTTTGTATGTCTGCTGCTCATCTCGGTTTCCCGACGGAAACCGTTGTTGTCTTTGTGGTGATGGCCGTTGGGGCGATGTTTATCGACCTCTTTATGCACCGTCACGATAAACCGATCTCGCTGAAAAGCGCGGCGATGTGGTCCCTTTTTTGGGTCATGATGGCGATGGCCTTCGCCGGGTTCCTGTATGTTCACCACGGCGCCGAGATGGCGAGCCTGTTCCTCACGGGCTATGCGCTGGAAGAGGTGCTCTCCGTCGATAACCTGTTCGTGATGATGGCGATCTTCGCCTGGTTCGGCGTGCCGGATAAGTACCGTCACCGCGTGCTCTACTGGGGCGTGCTGGGGGCGATTGTCTTCCGCGGTATCTTTGTGGCTATCGGCACCAGCCTGCTAAGCCTGGGGCCCTACGTCGAGGTGATCTTCGCGCTGGTCGTCGGCTGGACGGCGGTGATGATGCTCAGGCGTAATGAAGAGAGTGACGAAGTGGAAGATTACTCGGGTCATCTCGCCTATCGCCTGGTAAAACGCTTCTATCCGGTCTGGCCGAAAATCAGCAGCAATGCCTTTATTCTGACGCAGAAAGAGGTGGATGCGGAGCTTGAAAAGCCGGAAAACCAGGACGTAATGGTCGGACGCGTGAAGAAGGCAAAGCGCTATGCGACGCCGCTGCTGCTGTGCGTGGCCGTGGTCGAGCTCTCTGACGTGATGTTCGCGTTTGACTCCGTGCCGGCCATTATTGCCGTGAGCCGCGAGCCGCTGATTATCTACAGCGCCATGATGTTCGCTATTCTCGGCCTGCGTACGCTCTACTTCGTGCTGGAAGCGCTGAAGCAGTATCTGGTACACCTCGAAAAAGCCGTGGTGCTGCTGCTGTTCTTCGTGGCGTTCAAGCTGGGGTTAAATGCCACCGACCACTTCTGGCACCACGGTTACAGCATTGGCGCGACGGCCAGCCTGTTTGTGGTATTAGGCGTGCTGGCGCTGGGGATTATTGCGAGCGTGATGTTCCCGGGGAAACGTGAGGCCTGATGCATCGTTTTTCTCCCTCTCCCTGTGGGAGAGGGCCGGGGTGAGGGAACCAGACCGCACTTAACCCTTAATCGGTGAATTCCGGCGCTTGCGCGGGTGATGGAAGTGCCGCCAGTGCGGATCTTGCGCCGCCGCCAGCAGCTCGTGGTCGCCGCGGGTGTCTCCCCAGGCGCGCAGGTGATAGGCGTTCAGATCGCCATACACTTTTTCCAGCCTTGCCACCTTCTGGGCGCAGCGGCAGTTATTGCCCGTGATGCGCCCCGTCAGCTTGCCGTCTTTCACTTCCAGCTGCGTGCCAATCAGCTTAATGCCCAGTTTGTCAGCCCACGGCTGAAGCACCAGCGCCGGGGACGCGGAACAGATGGTCACCTCCGCACCGGAATTTACCTCAGCCGCCACCGCCAGAACCCCTTCGGGGCGCATCAGCTTGTTCCAGTATTTTTCGCAAAACGCTTCCGCCTGCTGGCGCAACCAGTGTTCATCCACGCCCGTCAGGAACGTTTTAATCAGCACTTCCTTTAGCTCATCGCGCGTCAGCTTGCGACGCACGCAGTGGAGCGTGGGCAGCGCCATGCGCACCAGACGGCCCGCGAAGTAACGTTTACCGAAGGCAAAACGCAGGAAAGGAATAAAGCTGTCGTGGTGCGTTAACGTCCCGTCAAAGTCAAAGACAGAGAGCACGCTGGATTTCGCCACCGTCTCGTCGGCAATCATATTGGTCATAAATACGTCTTAGCTGAAATACACATTCTGTGGATCAGTTTACCTGCTTTACCAGGACAGTCCTTACATCACCACCATTTTTTTCTCGATCTTGCGATCTCAAAGTCAGTCCATTTTTGGCCTTGATAACAATTGGTGAAAAAACGAGCTGTCTATATTATCGCCACATCGCAAGATATTTAGGGGAACCATTGGGCCCCACAGGTAAGGAAAAACTCACTCACTACTTCTTTCTTAATATGACTCTTAGATCGCTTATTTCAATCCTCACGTTAAGTTTTGCTTCGTTTTCAGCGTTCAGCGTTCAGCTTTCAACTTCCGGCGTCGATGTTATCGATGAACAGTGAACTGGCAGTATCACCGGCGAAATCTGCGCTGGTGCATCAGGAAACAGGCCCGCTGCGCTCGCGCATTCTCGATCAATACCAGAAATGGAAAGGTACCCACTACCAGTGGGGTGGAACCACGCATCGCGGGGTGGATTGTTCCGCGCTGATGCAGCATCTGTTCAGCGATGCGGCACACCTGAATTTACCCCGCACGACGTACGAGCAAATCCATCGCGGCGTGCAGGTGGCACAATACCGCCTGAGGCCCGGAGACCTGGTGTTCTTCCAGACGGGTCCGAACCGCAAGCACGTTGGTGTTTATATTGGCGAAAACCAGTTTATTCATGCCTCAACCAGTCAGGGCGTAACGGTTTCAACCCTGACGGATGATTACTGGCAAGCACACTACATTACCGCCCGTCGCATCGCAGGCAGCGCGGCCTGACGGCATCAGATAATGTCATCCACGACGCCACCGTCGACGCGCAACGCCGCGCCCGAGGTGGCGGAGGCCTGGGTCGAACAGACATAAATCACCATATTGGCCACCTCTTCAACCGTGGCCGCGCGCTGGATAACCGAGCTGGGACGGTTGGCCATCACAAACTCTTTAGCCAGTTGCTCCAGCGATTTGCCGGTTTTTTCGATTTCATCTTTCATCATCTCTGCGAAACCGTCTGACATCGTCGGGCCCGGCAGTACGCTGTTTACCGTCACGCCGCTCCCCGCCACGAACTTCGCCAGCCCGCGCGCCAGCGAAAGCTGGGCCGTTTTGGTCACGCCGTAGTGGATCATATCCGCCGGAATATTGCAGGCCGACTCGGACGAGATAAACACCACGCGTCCCCAGCCTTTCTGCACCATGCCCGGCAGCAGGGCGCGGGAAAGGCGTACGCCGGACATCACGTTGGTCTGCCAGTAATGCTCCCAGGTCTCATCGTCGGTGGCATAGAAATCCTGCGGGCCGTAAATCCCGGCGTTGTTGACCAGAATATCGACGTTATTCGCCACCTTCAGAAGCGACTCGACCCCTTCCGCCGTGCTGAGATCGGCAATCGCGGCGCGCACCTGTACGCCCGGCACCACCTGCTGGAGCTGCTGAATGCCTTTATTTACCGATTCCGTAGTCCGGCCATTGACGATCACTTCCGCACCGCTTTCTGCCAGACCCCTGGCAATGGCGAAGCCGATCCCGCCGGTTGAGGCGGTCACCAGCGCCACTTTCCCCGCAAAGTCGATTTTCATCATCTGCTCCTTATCGTTTTAACGTTCGGACCTTAAAGCGTAGCAGGTGAGGATGACGGCTCCTGGCTAAAAAGGCGCAGCAGCGTCTCAACCTGCTCATCAAGCGGGGCGAGAGAGCGCTTTACAATCAGGTGTAGCGGCGTTGCCCTGCGTGCGCCGTGGCTCAACGGCAGGCGTTTCAGGATGCCCTGATCCAGCTGGTTCTGGATACGTTCCTCTGGCAGCCAGCCGTAGCCGACCTGAGAGAGGACGGCCTCAATGGCGGCATCGATGGTGGAGAAGGTCCACGACTCGCCGGCCGCGCGCGCGGCGGGCTGGCTGTCCGCAATCTGAATAAGCGGCCACGGGCGTAGCATGTCGTCGTTAAGCGGTGCGTGGAGGTGAAAGAGGGGATGCTGATGGTGGGCCACGGCAACAAAGTCGATATTCATTAGCCATTCGCCGAGCCCGGTAATGTCCTGGCGGCGGGTTAAGATCATCACATCAGCTTCGTCGTTAATGGCGTCGGCGCGGTTATTTTCCAGCACTTCGGTGAGACGGACCTGGGTCTGCGGATACTGCTGCTGGAACTGACGCAGGATGGCGAACAGGCGGCGGCGCGGGAAAATGGAGTCCACCACCAGATCCAACCGCGTGCGCATTCCGTTGCGAAGGGTCGCTGCTCGCGTTTCAACATACGAAAAGGCTTTCAGCAGCGGTTTAACCTGATTGAGAAGAAGCTCTCCGGCCGGGGTTAACACCGCCCGTCGCCCCTCGGGGACCAGGAGCGCCACGCCGAGCCGCTCCTGCAGCAGCGACAGGTTATAGCTCACCGAGGACTGGCTGCGGTGGGTTTCTTCCGCGGCTTTGGCAAAGCTGCCCGCTTCCACCACTCGTTCCAGTAAGGACCATTGTTCCAGCGTCGTCTTATGCATAATTTATCTAAAATTTGGATGGATTTGATTAAAACATAGCGTTATTCATTCATTTTTTGAAGGGGTACGATCGTCTCATCAAAACAAAGGAGACATCTTATGAGCACTTTCGACAAACACGACTTAAGCGGCTTCGTTGGTAAACACCTTGTTTATACTTACGATAACGGCTGGAACTACGAGATTTACGTTAAAAATGAGACTACCCTGGATTACCGTATTCACAGCGGCCTGGTGGCAAACCGTTGGGTAAAAGATCAGCAGGCTTACATCGTGCGGGTAGGGGAAAGCATCTATAAAATTTCCTGGACCGAGCCAACCGGTACCGACGTCAGTCTGATTGTGAACCTGGGCGACAAACTGTTCCACGGCACCATCTTCTTCCCACGCTGGGTGATGAACAACCCGGAAAAAACCGTCTGCTTCCAAAACGACCATATTCCACTGATGAACCGCTACCGCGATGCGGGCCCGGCGTATCCAACTGAAGTGATTGATGAATTTGCCACGATCACCTTTGTGCGCGACTGCGGTGCAAATAATGAAAGCGTTATTGCCTGCGCGGCCAGTGAATTACCGAATGATTTTCCTGCTAATCTTAACTAAGCGCGACAGTTGATTCCGCGACAATTCAAATTAATAAAAAGTTCCCGGAGGAGGTCGGAATTCCCGCCCAAACCTTCGGGATTTTTATTTTGGTTGAGTATTCATTTACTTTTCCTATAATTTTTAGTGTAAAACAAATGAAATATTATAGTTACTGCTGTGAGTGGCACCACAAAAAACACAAAAAATTGCTATAATCACTATGTATCTGTTGTAAAACACGTTTTTGTGCTTTTCTATATGTTGTTCCTCTTCTGCTTTCCCCCTGTCTTAATTTTTTCCTAAGAAAACGACGCTACTTTTGATTCAGTTGATGGTTTGTTGACATAACTGTTATAGCGACTTAATTTTATTTGGTCTTTATTTAATAACCATCTTGCATGATCCCATTGAGCTGCCCATTACGACAGCGCAGTAAAAGATGACGCCTTTAATACAGCAAGGAAATTAATAATGAGTGATTTTCTGCCTTTTTCGCGACCGTCGATGGGCGCTGAGGAAATTGCGGCGCTTCAGGACGTTTTGATGTCGGGCTGGATCACCACGGGGCCTAAGAATCAGGAACTTGAAGAGGCATTCTGTCAACTTACCGGGAATCAGCATGCGATTGCCGTCTGTTCCGCCACCGCGGGCATGCACGTCACGCTGATGGCGCTGGATATTGGCCCGGGCGATGAAGTTATTACCCCTTCTCAGACCTGGGTGTCCACGCTGAATATGATCGTATTGCTGGGCGCCACGCCGGTCATGATTGATGTGGATAAAGACACGTTAATGGTGACGCCAGAAGCCGTTGAAGCCGCTATTACCCCGCGCACTAAAGCCATTATTCCCGTTCACTATGCCGGCGCGCCGTGTGAAATCGACGCTATCCATGCCATCGGTGAACGTCACGGTATTCCAGTAATTGAAGATGCGGCCCATGCCGCAGGAACGTACTACAAGAACCGTCATGTAGGCTGGAAAGGAACGGCAATTTTCTCCTTCCACGCCATTAAAAATATGACCTGCGCGGAAGGCGGCTTAGTCGTCACGGATAATGCCCAGCTGGCACAGCGGATCCGCAGTCTGAAATTCCACGGCCTGGGCGTAGACGCCTATGACCGCCAGACGCACGGCCGTGCGCCGCAGGCGGAAGTGATCGCGCCGGGCTATAAATACAACCTGGCGGACATTAACGCCGCGCTGGCGCTGGTGCAGTTAGGTAAACTGAAAGAGGCCAATAAACGTCGCCAGGAAATCGCTGAACGCTACCTGCGGGAGCTGGCCGATACGCCGTTCCAGCCGCTCACCATTCCGTCATGGCCGCACGTGCACGCCTGGCACCTGTTTATTATTCGCGTTGATGAAGCGCGCTGTGGGATCTCACGCGACAACCTGATGGCGGCGCTGAAAGAGAAAGGCATCGGTACCGGCCTCCACTTCCGCGCGGCGCACACCCAAAAATACTACCGCGAGCGTTTTCCTGATGTATCGCTCCCGAATTCTGAATGGAATAGCGCGCGTATTTGTTCTCTCCCTCTTTTCCCGGACATGACTCATGACGACACAACCCGCGTCATTACCGCACTCCATCAGCTTGCAGGACATTGATATGTTCAGTGCACCGCCTGTACAAAAAGTATCCGTGGTAATCCCGGTTTATAACGAGCAGGAGAGCCTGCCCGAACTGATCCGCCGTACAACGGCCGCCTGCGACACGATGGGCAAGGCCTATGAAATTCTGCTGGTGGATGATGGCAGTAGCGATAATTCCGCGCTGATGCTGACCGAAGCCGCGCAGGCTGAAGGCAGCCACATTGTGGCCGTGCTGCTCAACCGCAACTACGGCCAGCACTCGGCGATTATGGCGGGGTTTAGCCACGTCACGGGCGATCTGATCATCACCCTGGATGCTGACCTGCAAAACCCGCCGGAAGAGATCCCGCGCCTGGTCGCCAAAGCCGATGAAGGCTATGACGTGGTCGGCACGGTACGTCAGAACCGCCAGGACAGCATGTTCCGTAAGCTGGCGTCACGCACCATTAACCGCCTGATCCAGCGCACCACCGGTAAAGCGATGGGCGATTACGGCTGCATGCTGCGCGCCTACCGCCGCCATATTGTCGACGCCATGCTGCATTGCCATGAACGCAGCACCTTCATTCCGATTCTGGCGAATACCTTTGCCCGTAAGGCAACGGAAATCCCGGTCCTGCACGCCGAGCGCGAGCACGGGGAATCGAAGTACAGCTTTATGCGTCTCATCAACCTGATGTATGACCTCATCACCTGCCTGACGACCACGCCGCTGCGTCTGCTGAGCGTGTTCGGCAGCATCATCGCAGTGGCCGGTTTTGCGCTGTCCGTTCTGCTGGTGGTACTGCGACTGGTCTTTGGACCGCAGTGGGCGGCGGAAGGGGTCTTCATGCTCTTTGCCGTGCTGTTTATGTTCATCGGCGCCCAGTTTGTCGGGATGGGTCTCCTCGGTGAATACATTGGCCGTATCTATAACGATGTTCGCGCGCGTCCGCGCTACTTTATTCAACGTGTTGTCCGTCAGGAACACAAAGCATCTCAAGAGGAAATTCACCCATGAAAGCTGTTGTATTTGCCTATCACGATATGGGGTGCACGGGCACGCTGGCCCTGCTGGAAGCGGGCTATGACATTGCGGCAATCTTTACCCATCCGGACACGGCTGGAGAAAACAACTTTTTCGGCTCCGTGGCGCGTATCGCCGCCGAGCGCGGTATCCCGGTTTATGCGCCGGACGACGTTAACCACCCGCTGTGGGTGGATCGCATTCGCGCCCTCGCGCCTGACGCGATCTTCTCGTTCTACTATCGCAACCTGCTCTCCGACGAGATCTTAGGCCTGGCCGCAAAAGGCGCCTTTAATCTTCACGGCTCTCTGCTGCCTGCCTACCGTGGCCGCGCCCCGCTGAACTGGGTGCTGGTGAACGGTGAAACGGAAACGGGCGTGACGCTGCACCGCATGGTGCGCCGTGCGGATGCGGGCGCTATCGTGGCACAGCAGAAGGTCGCTATTGATGCGGACGAAACGGCGCTGCAGCTGCATCAAAAGCTGAATGCGACGGCACAGACGCTGCTGCGCGATGCGCTTCCCGCCATCCTCAGCGGCACCTTCAGCGAGACCGCGCAGGATGAGAGCAAGGCAAGCAGCTTTGGCCGCCGCGCGCCGGAAGATGGTCGTCTGGACTGGAACAAACCGGCCCGCCAGCTGCACAACCTGGTGCGCGCCGTGACCGATCCGTGGCCGGGCGCGTACAGCTTTGCGGGCGTAAGCAAGTTCATCGTCTGGAAATCACGCGTGCGTGACGATATCCCGGCGGCAAAACCAGGCACCGTCGTCTCCGTCTCTCCGCTGATTGTGAGCTGCGGCGAGCAGGCGCTGGAGATCGTTACCGGACAAACCGACAACGGCCTGTACGTTCAGGGCACACAGCTGGCGCAATCTCTGGGCCTGGTGGCCGGGGCGCTGATCACCAGCGCACCGGTTGTTGCCATCAAACGCCGCACCCGCGTGCTGATCCTCGGCGTGAACGGCTTTATCGGTAACCACCTGACCGAACGTCTGCTCAAAGACGATAACTACGAAATCTACGGCCTGGATATCGGCTCTGACGCTATCAGCCGTTTCCTCGACAACCCGCGCTTCCACTTCGTGGAAGGGGACATCAGCATACATTCCGAGTGGATCGAATATCACATTAAAAAATGCGACGTGGTGCTGCCGCTGGTCGCCATTGCCACCCCGATTGAGTACACCCGTAACCCGCTTCGCGTGTTCGAGCTGGACTTCGAAGAGAACCTGAAGATCATCCGCGACTGCGTGAAATACGACAAGCGCATCATCTTCCCGTCCACCTCTGAAGTGTACGGCATGTGTACCGATAAGAACTTCGATGAAGACACCTCCAACCTGGTGGTCGGGCCGATCAACAAACAGCGCTGGATTTACTCCGTCTCCAAACAGCTGCTGGACCGCGTGATTTGGGCCTACGGTGAGAAAGAGGGGCTGCGCTTTACCCTGTTCCGTCCGTTCAACTGGATGGGCCCGCGTCTGGATAACCTGAACGCGGCGCGTATCGGCAGCTCCCGTGCGATCACCCAGCTGATCCTGAACCTGGTGGAAGGCTCGCCAATCAAGCTTATCGAAGGTGGGAAACAGAAACGCTGCTTTACGGATATCAGCGACGGTATCGAAGCGCTGTTCCGCATCATCGAAAACAAAGATAACCGCTGCAACGGTGAGATCATCAACATCGGTAACCCGGACAACGAAGCGAGCATTCGCGAGCTGGCCGAGATGCTGCTGGCCAGCTTTGAGCGTCATCCGCTGCGCGATAAATTCCCACCGTTTGCCGGTTTCCGCGAAGTGGAAAGCAGCAGCTACTACGGTAAAGGGTATCAGGACGTTGAGCACCGTAAGCCAAGCATTCGCAATGCGAAGCGCTGCCTGAACTGGACGCCGACGGTGAAGATGGAACAGACCATTGATGAAACGCTTGATTTCTTCCTGCGCACCGTGGAGCTGTCGGAACAGGACTCATGAAAAAAGTCGGTTTACGCATTGATGTCGATACCTTCAGGGGAACGCGTGACGGCGTACCCAAACTGCTGGAACTGCTGAGCAAGCACGGTGTGCGCTCCAGCATTTTCTTCAGCGTGGGGCCTGACAACATGGGACGCCATTTATGGCGTCTGATTAAACCGGCATTTCTCTACAAAATGCTGCGCTCGCGCGCAGCATCCCTCTACGGCTGGGATATTTTGCTGGCAGGCACCGCCTGGCCAGGCAGACGCATCGGCGCGGGTAATGAAGCGGTTATCCGTGAGGCGGCGCAGCATCATGAGGTGGGTCTGCACGCCTGGGATCACCATGCCTGGCAAGCCTGGGCGGGCGTCTGGGATATCCCGCGCCTGTCCCGTGAGGTCGAGCGTGGGATGCTGGAGCTGGAGGCCATTACCGGTCAACCCGTGCGCTGCTCCGCCGTGGCGGGATGGCGTGCGGATCAGCGCGTCGTGAAGGCTAAAGAAGCCTTCGCGTTTCGCTACAACAGCGATTGCCGCGGAACCGGACCCTTTTTGCCTCTGTTAGGCGAAAATCGCTACGGTACGGTGCAAATTCCGGTCACGCTTCCCACCTGGGATGAAGTGGTCGGACGCGAGGTAAAGGCGGATGAGTTCAATCGCTACATTCTGGACCGCATTCATCGTGACGCAGGTACGCCGGTGTATACCATCCATGCCGAAGTGGAAGGGATTGCGTATCAGCATGATTTCGACGAACTGCTGACCATGGCCGCTCAGGAGGGCATTGAATTCTGCCCGTTGAGCGAGCTGCTGCCGGACGACCTCAGCACCCTGCCCGTGGGCAAAGTCGTACGTAATGAACTGGCTGGCCGGGAAGGCTGGCTTGGCTATCAACAAACCGTGAGTCCGGTCCCATGAAAACAGCCCGTTATGGCTTAGCGCTTCTCGCACTGTTTATCGTTTACTACCTCATTCCGGTCGATGTCCGCCTGCTCTGGCAGCCTGATGAAACGCGCTATGCGGAAATCAGCCGCGAAATGCTGGCCTCCGGAGACTGGGTGGTCCCGCATTTTCTGGGGCTGCGTTACTTTGAAAAGCCAATTGCCGGCTACTGGATTAACAGCATCGGGCAGATGCTGTTCGGGCACTCGAACCTCGCGGTGCGCGCCGGGTCCATCTTCTCCACCGGTTTAGCCGCGCTGCTGGTCATCTGGATGGCCTGGCGCCTCTGGCGGGATAAGCGGACAGCCATTTTCTCCGGCCTGATCTTCCTGACCCTGTTCCTGGTGTACGGCATCGGCACGTATGCGGTGCTGGATCCTATCATCACCCTGTGGCTGGTGGCCGCGATGTGCAGCTTCTGGCTGGCGTCACAGGCCCAAACCGTTGCCGGAAAAGCGGGCGGCTATGTGCTGCTTGGGCTGGCCTGCGGGATGGGGGTGATGACCAAAGGCTTCCTGGCGCTGGCGGTACCGGTGATTGGCGTGCTGCCGTGGGTGATCGCCCAGAAGCGCTGGAAAGAGGTGCTGATTTTTGGCTGGCTCGCGATCCTGAGCTGCGTGCTGATTGTTCTGCCGTGGGGGCTGGCCATTGCGCAGCGTGAGCCTGACTTCTGGCGTTACTTCTTCTGGGTGGAACATATTCAGCGTTTTGCCCAGAGCGACGCGCAGCATAAAGCCCCGTTCTGGTACTACATACCGTTCCTGATTGCGGGCAGCCTGCCGTGGCTGGCGCTTTTGCCCGGCGCCATTCGTCTCGGCTGGAATGACAGGCAAAACGCGGGTGGCGGGTTCTATCTGCTGGGATGGGTGGTGATGCCGCTGCTGTTCTTCAGCATCGCCAAAGGCAAGCTGCCGACCTATATCCTGCCGTGCTTTGCCCCGCTGGCTATCCTGATGGCGCGCTATGCCTGCCTCGCGGCGGAAAAAGGCGCCAGAGCGTTACGCATTAACGGCGGGATTAACCTGGCGTTTGGCATTATCGGCGTGGTGGCGGCGCTGGTGGTCTCGCCGTGGGGACTGTCCAAGCATCCGGTCTGGACGTCGGTCGAACTGTACAAAGTGTTCTGCGCGGTGGTGGCGTTCCTCATCTGGGCTGCGGTAGGCTGGTTTACGTTCAGACAGAGCCAGCAGCGCTGGTGGCTGGCGGCACTCTGCCCTGCAGGGCTGGCGCTGCTGATTGGTTTTGCCATTCCTAACCTGGTGGTGGATTCCAAACAGCCGCAGTCGCTGGTCGACACCGTGCGCGAGCCGCTTCAGGACAGCCGTTATGTACTGGTCAATAACGTGGGCGTGGCCGCTGGCCTGGCGTGGGAGCTGAAGCGCAATGACATCACGATGTTCGATCAGAGCGGCGAACTGCGTTACGGGCTGGATTATCCTGATGCGAAAGATCGTTATGTCGATAAAGATGACTTCGCGCAGTGGCTGGCGGAGCACCGTCAGCAGGGACGCGTATCGCTGGTGATGCTGCTGTCAAAACACGACGATATTTCGCGCGCAAATCTGCCAGAACCGGACAGCCTGTATATCCAGGGTCGTCTGGCCTACCTGCAGTATCTGCCGAAGTGATGACCTGGATCTGGCTGATACTGGCAAGCCTGCTCAGCTGTGCAGGACAGCTGTGCCAGAAACAAGCCACCCGTCCGGCTAAAGCCGGGCGGCGTGGGGTGCATATCGCGCTGTGGCTGGGTCTGGCACTGCTGGCGCTGGGCAGCGGGATGCTGGTCTGGCTGGTGGTGCTGCAACGCCTGCCTGTCGGTATCGCGTACCCAATGCTGAGCCTCAATTTTGTCTGGGTGACGCTGGCGGCGAAGGCATTCTGGCGTGAAAACGTCGCGCCGCATCACTGGCTCGGGGTGGGGTTCATCATCATTGGGATTATTGTGCTGGGAGGGAGCCTGTGAAAGGAGCGTTCTGGGCCTTATGCAGCGTGCTGTTAGTCAGCGCGGCGCAGCTGTTGCTGCGCGAGGCCATGCAGGCATTGCCACCGGTCAGTGAGACCCTGGTGTTTGTTTCCGCGCTGTGGCACTTCTCGTCCGGCACCGGTGCGCTGCTGCTGGGGTTGACGGGGTATGTGGCCTCGATGGGCTGCTGGTATCTGGCGCTGCATCGCATGGCGCTCAGCAAAGCGTATGCCCTGCTGAGCCTCAGCTATATTCTGGTCTGGGGCGCGGCGATCCTGCTGCCCGGCTGGGGGGAACGCTTCTCCTGGCACGGACTGGTGGGCGTCGGGTTTATTATTCTGGGTGTGTTAGTGATTTTTCTGCCCCGAGCGTCCCGACGTGAATAATCGACTCGTGGGTCAGGATATAAGGAGTCGATGTGCAGACGGCAAGGCTCAGCGAGCCGACCTGTAGCTGACTGATCGCGTGCGTCTGCGCAGTGCTGTCGATGCTGACAATCTGCCAGGCGCTGCCGCCACGCTGTTTCACAATCGCTTCTTTCCGCGTCCAGATACGCCAGAACGCGGAAAGCCGTTCCTCCGGCGCTTCACGCTCCAGCTCATCATGCTCGGTCATGCTGAATACCGCATTAGCCAGCGCCTGCCAGTTCTTCCTCGGGCGAATCACTTCGATATCACAGCCGACCTCGCCTTCATCGCTCATCAGCAGGGCAATATCGTCACCGCTGTGGCTCAGGTTGAACCATAGCGGATCCCCCTTCGCAAAGGCCGGTTTGCCCTGTTCGCCGTAAATGATGTCGGGGAGTGGGCG
Source organism: Enterobacter hormaechei (assembly GCA_041890495.1). Taxonomy (GTDB): domain Bacteria; phylum Pseudomonadota; class Gammaproteobacteria; order Enterobacterales; family Enterobacteriaceae; genus Escherichia; species Escherichia boydii. The sequence continues at coordinate 3,574,098 of CP169086.1, read as the reverse complement.
AGGGGATAGCGTTCTGGCGAGCAGCGTCCTCCCGGCCAGCCAGGAGGCCTGTCGGGCACCCTGAGGTGCCCCGTCTGCGAGCGTTGACGCCAGCGGGTCCGCGCAAAGAGTGGATATTTTTCCCAGTACAAACTGGTACATAGTTACGCCCAGCGTTTAATGATTATCGAGGTATTGATGCCGCCAAACGCGAAGTTATTGCTCTGCAGATACTCGCAGTCAATCTGACGGGCTTCTCCCATAATATAATCTAAAGCACCGCATTGCTCATCCGGCTGCGTTAAATTGAGCGTAGGGGCAAACCAGCCTTCACGCATCATCTGCAAACTCATCCATGCTTCCAGCGCGCCGCAGGCCCCCAACGTATGGCCAAAATAGCTCTTCAACGATGAAACCGGCACGTTGTCACCGTAGATAGCGGCGGTGGCCAGGCTTTCGGCGATATCACCGCGATCGGTGGCGGTACCGTGCGCGGAGATATAACCCATATCTCGGGCGCTCAATCCCGCCATGGCCAGCGACTGCTCCATGCAAACCTGCATGGTTTCACGCTGAGGCTGGGTGATATGGGCCGCGTCACAGTTAGTGGCAAAGCCTACGATTTCGCCGTAGATTGTCGCCCCGCGCGCTTTGGCGTGCTCCAGCTCTTCCAGAATCAGGGTGCCAGCGCCTTCCCCAATGACCAGACCATCGCGCTGCGTATCGAACGGTGAAGGGGTGGTTTTAGGTTCGTCGTTACGCTGGCTGGTGGCAAACAGCGTGTCAAACACCGCCGCTTCAGACGGACAAAGCTCCTCCGCGCCCCCTGCGACCATCACGGTCTGATACCCGTGGCGAATCGCCTCCCAGGCGTAGCCAATCGCCTGGCTGCCGGAGGTACACGCGCTCGACGTCGGGATCACGCGGCCACGTAACCCAAAGAACAGGCCGGTATTCACCGCGGTCGTGTGCGGCATCATCTGGACGTAGGTTGTCCCGGTGATGTTATTGGTGTGCTTTTCGGTGAGCATGGTCGCAAATTCGCTGACCGGGCCGGTGCTGCCTGTCGAAGAACCGTAGGCGATACCGGTTTGACCGTTGGTGAGCACCGCTTCGCCAATCAGTCCCGCCTGCTCCAGCGCCAGCTCGGTAGCGCGGGTCGACATCAACGACACCCGGCCCATGGCGCGAATACGCTTGCGGGTATAGTGTTCCGGCAGCGTGAAATCATCGATCGGCGCGCCCAGGAGGGTATGCAGGCCATCATACACCTGCCATTCCGGCATTTTACGCACCGCGTTTTCATACGCCAGCAGCCTGCTGGAAACGGATTGCCAGCTTTCGCCAAAGGCGGTCACGCCGCCCATGCCCGTAATCACCACGCGACGCGTCATAGCATTCCTCCGTTAATGGAAATGACCTGGCGGGTAACGTAGCCCGCGATATCCGACATCAGATAGCTTGCCAGCCCGGCGACTTCCTCAGCCTGGCCCATACGTTTCATTGGGATGATGGACATCGCTTCCTTCAGCGCGGCTTCTTCCATCTCAATCATGCCGGTATCAATCAGCCCCGGGGCAATGCAGTTCACGGTGATCTTGCGTTTTGCCAGCTCGATCGCCAGCGCTTTGGTGGCGCCGATAATGCCCGCTTTGGCCGCGCTGTAGTTCACCTGCCCGCGGTTGCCCATCACGCCGGATACGGACGATAAGGTGATAATACGTCCCCCTTTACGGGTGCCAATCATCGGCATAATGCAGGGGTGAATGACGTTATAAAAACTGTCGAGATTGGTGTGGATCACGCTGTCCCAGTCGTCTTCACTCAGCGCCGGAAAGGCGCCGTCGCGGGTAATTCCGGCGTTGCTGACCACGCCATACCATGCGCCATGGGTTTCAATCTCCTGCTCCAGCACCTCGCGGCACTGTTCGCGGTTGCCCACATCAAAGGCGAGTAAACGACCGTTGCCACCCGCCTGCGTGATGGCGTCCAGCGTCTCCTGCGCGCCTGCGGCATCACGATGGTAATGCACGCCTACGGTAAACCCGTCGGCGGCAAGCTGGCGGGCGATGGCGCGCCCTATGCCTTTGCTGGCCCCGGTGACCAGTACGGAACGACTCATGCGTTAGATCCCTGATTAAAAAGCGATGTTAATTCTTCTGCGCTCGGCTGGAAGGTATTGACCCGGCCCGTGGCCAGCGTCTCTTCATTAGCGGAAATCGCGCATTCAAAACTGCCGAAGCGTTCGTCCTGCATCAGCAGCTTAACGGTAATGTCCAGCGTCAGGCCTGCGGCGAAATGCCCGCTGGCGCAGACCAGCTCGCGCGCGCCGAGCACCATGCCCAGCGCGATATGTTCCTGGCCCTGCTGCTGACGATGCCAGCCTGACCAGACGCCAACGGTCTGCGCCATAAGCTCGAGCGCGTACCAGCCCGGCAGGTCGCCATCGGCATTGAGAAACGGCGCCAGCACGCTTTTCCCGTTGACCGCCACGCGGCAAACCGCCGTATCGTCCGTAACTTTCTCAACGGACCCCAGCAGCATCATCGGCGCCTCGTGCGGCAAATAGGCTTCGGGTGATAAGTAGCTCATGAGGCTCTCCCCAGCAGAATGCTGGCGTTGTTGCCGCCAAACGCGAACGAGTTAGACAGAATGACCGGCTTTTTCAGGGCGGTGCGCTGGCGCAGCAGGCCGCACGGCGCCAGCGTGTCGTCGGGCGCGTAGCGGGCGAAGTCCTGCGGCGGTAAGGGCAGATCGCGCGTCAGAATCAGCCAGCTCAGGGCCGCTTCGGTAATACCGGCAGCGCCCAGCGTATGGCCGGTAAGGTGTTTGGTTGAGCTGCACGGCACGCTTTCCCCGAAGAGATCGCGTACCACCTGCGATTCAATCTGATCGTTAAGCGGCGTGGCCGTGCCGTGCAGGTTGATGTAGCCGATATCCTCCGGCTGCATACCCGCTTCGTTAAGCGCCTGTTTGATAGCCCTTATCGCCCCTTCACCCTGAGGATGCGGGGCGGAAATATGGTACGCATCGCTGGATTCGCCCGTTCCGAGCAGCGCCACGTCGGCGGGCTCCCGGCTCAATACCATCAGCGCGGCGGCTTCACCGATGGTGATCCCCCGACGGTCGCGACCAAACGGCTCGCAGAGCGTAGGGGAGAAGGATTCAAGGCTGTTAAAGCCGTTGACGGGCATTCGGCTCAGGGTATCGGCCCCGCCGACAATAGCGATATCCACCAGCCCGGCTTCAATCATACGTTTGCCACCGATCATCGCCCGCGCGCTGGAAGAGCAGGCCGTGGAGATCGTATAGGCCGGCCCTTCGAGCTGAAGCCAGTTGGCGAGGAAGCGGGACGGATCGCCAAGCTCCTGCTGCGGATACTGCCAGCGCGTGCTCGCTTCGCCATGGGTCATGCGCTGTACGTGCTCATCGCCTTCATCCAGCCCGGAGGTGCTGGTTCCCAGCACCACGGCCACACGGTCGCGACCGACGCGGGCGATGGCCTCGTCTACGGCGGGCTGAATCTGCGCCAGCGCGGCCAGCAGCAGCTGGTTATTGCGGGTGCGGTGCGCGGAGAAGGTGTCCGGAATGGGCGGCAGTTCGCCTTCCACGCCGCCCAGAACGGCTTCGGGTGAGTCCTGCAACCAGCCGGTCCGGGCGTGCATCCCCGGCGCCACGCCTGCCGTCAGGTTCGCGGCTATCTCGTCAGGCGAGTTGCCCAGCGCGTTGACCATGCCAACAGCGGAAATATAAATCATCTCAGTCACCCAGATATTGAATGGTGATGTGGTATTTGAATACGTGCTGCTCGATGCCGATCGGCTCGCGCTTGCCCTTGCGCTGCAGGTAGACAATCTCCGTCACCAGCTTGCCGCTGGCGTTACGCAGCTCGCGTCGATCGCCATTGTCCGTTAACGTCCAGCCCTTCGGCAACTGCGGCTGCCAGGCGCTAATTGGCCAGTGGCTGAGCATCACGTCAGCCAGCACCTGGCTGGCTGGCGGCAGCTGCGGCACGACGATCGACTGCTCGGTATGAATACCGGTCTCATCGTACGTCGCCAGGAACAGACGAATGCCCACGGAAGAGAGTCCAGCCAGCGTAACCTTATGCGCATCCGCGTTGAGCATCACCAGCAGGGACTGCGTTTGTCCATTAAAGCTGCCGGTCAGCAGCTGTTGGGAGCTTACCGACGGGCTGATGCCGGGCGGCGGCAGCGTCACTTTGGTGCCCGGCTGGAGCCAGGCCTGAGGCCGCGTCTCTTTGGTATCGGTCGAATGGCTGCAGCCTGCCAGCAGCAGCGCCGCGGCCAGCGCGAGCGCGCGGTAAAAAGCGTTCATTTACGTTTTCTCTCTTTCTTATCTGGCATCGCCAGCGGAGCCAGCAGGAAGGCGGTAAAAATACCGCTCACCAGCACGATACCAAAGCTGCTGATGGCCTGGGTGGCGCTGAAGACGAGCATGCCCAGCGTCAGCAGCGTGGTCATCATGGCCAGCGTAATCGCCAGCATTGAGGTCAGCGGCGTACCGCGCGGGTTGCTGAAAAACAGCGTGTAGTTAATGCCAATGCCGAGCACCAGTACCAGCGCCAGCAGTGAGAACAGATTCACCGGGTGGCCCGTTGCGGCCAGGACCGCCAGCCCGCAGCTCAGCGACAGCACGGACGGTACCAGGCTTATCAGCCCTTTACGCCAGCCGAGGCGCAGCATCGCCCCGCAAGCAATCACTGCCAGCGCGGCAAACAGTAGCCCCGTCAGCAGCGTGCGGTAGAGGGCAAACAGGCTGTCAAAGCTGGCTTTGCGATCGACCCAGACGACGCCGTCATGGCGCGCGGCCAGTTCACCGAGGTACGCGCTGTTTTTCGCGCCGTCAACCGGTACGAGCACGCCGCTTTCCCCGTCGGGGAGGGTCAGCCAGAGCAGACGCCAGCCTTCGCTGGCCGGGCTTTCAAGCCATGCGTCCACGCTGACCGGCATGGCGTCGAGATTCGGGGTTACGGCGTTGAGCCCGGCGCTTTTCAGCACGTTCGTTACCGCAGGGGCAGCGTCGCGCAGCAGCGTAAGATCGCTTTTCTGGCGGGCCAGCGAGTTCAGCGGCAGGGTACGCCAGCGGGCGATCTCTCCCGCTTTTTGCGCCTCCGCCAGCGCGGGGGTAAAGGCTTCCAGCCGCTCCAGCGTTTGCTGAGGCGAGGCGCCATGAACCACAAACCATTTCTGATCGACGCTCTGTCCGGTCAGGGCGGTAATGGTCTTCTCCTGCGCCAGAATATCCTTCGGCAGCGCCTGAAGCTGGGCGATGTCGTCGTCCACCCTCAGGGTGCTCATCCCCACGGCGGAGAGCAGCGCCAGCGCGACGGGGAGACCAACGGACAATTTTTTATTGCGTCGCCAGGCGGCCAGCCAGCGCAGCATCAGGACCATCAGCGGAACCGGGCGCACCGGTAAACCCCGGCACAGCCAAGGATGCCAGAAAATCACCGTCAGGCAGGAGGCGCTCAGCCCCACGGCGGCGAAGACCGCCATCTGGCGGATCCCGGGGAAGGGAGCCAGCATCATAATCAGGTAGGCGGCGACGGTCGTCAGCAGCGCCAGGAGCAGCGCATTGCGCACTTTCGCCAGGCTTTGCCAGGGGGAGTGCTCCGCGCCGTGTACCATCCGTTCGGTCAGGTAGTAGAGCGTATAGTCGGCTGAAATACCGATAATGCTCATGCTCATCACCAGCGTCATCAGGTGCAGTTCGCCAAAGAGCAGCAGCGTCACCACCGTGCCCGCCAGCGCGCCGATGGCAATCGAGAGCACGCTCAGCAGCAGCGGGCGCAGAGAGCGGAACACCGCCACGATGAGCAGGAATACGCCAAGCAGGGTGGCGATACCCAACGTCGAAACATCGCGTTTGGCCTGCTGGCTGGCGTAATCGCTATAGAATACGGTCCCGCGTGAAAGCAGCTGTGCCTGAGGGAAACGTGCTTTCAACGACGTTTGCAGTGCGTTAAGCGTTGTTACGAGCCGGTGGGTCTGCTGCATATCAAATGATGAGCCCGCCAGCTCGCCGTGGAGCAGATACCAGTAGTTTCCCGCCTCATCTTTTGTGACCAGCCAGCCGTCCATCAGCCGCAGCTTCTGGCCGTTTTGCGCCAGGGCGAGCTGCGAGCCGCGCATCAGCATCAGGGGATCGTTTTGCAGCTCTTTGCCGCTTACGCCGGAAAAGGCCGAGTAGAGCTGAGATAAAATCCACTGCGCCTGCGCTTCACCGCCGTTTTGCAGGCGTGCGCGGGTGGCGGGATCGATCAGGCCATTTCGGTGCTGCCAGAAGAACTCTCCCCAGGCCTTTTGCCCGGCGGCGTCCATCGGGCCTTTGACCTCGCTGAGCGCGTCGCTGTTTTGCAGCATCGCCAGCCACTGCTGCGCCACGCGCGGGTCGGGCTCTTTGCCGGGGCTGACCAGCCAGACCAGCTGGCGGTCTAGACGCTGCATAAATCCGTCGTTGAGCGCCGGCGGGATCGCCCCCAGCGTCTGTTTCGGCAGCATGGCCAGCACGCTGCTGTTCAGACGCGCGCCGGGCAGCAGCGACAGCAGCACGCCCAGCAGAATCAGGCATAACGTGGCCCACAGCAGCGCCGGCCGCAGGGATTTACGGTGCGGCAAAGCGTTGGCGTTCGTCATCGGTCAGGCTGGCGGGCGTCAGTTGGTGGCGTGAAAGGGCAATATCGGTACGGTCACCCTGCTTGTCGTTGAGACGAATCGTCTCCAGATAGGTCGCCCCGCCCAGATCGAGGGTGGCGAAAATCTTGTCCAGCGGCGTCGTTTTGGGCGTAAGCACCAGCGACCAGCGGCCCGCTCCCAGGTCTTTAAAATCTATGCGGAAGTTCTCTTCCAGCACCTTGCGGTCGGCCTGGAACAGGGCGCGCAGAAGATGGTTGAACTGGAACATCTGCGGATTATTGTCGGCAGTAATGGTCTGCGGCGGCTGGCCGTTGATCGCCTGAACCATCCGTTTGTCATCGAGCAGGAGCGTCATCGGAAACGGCGCTTTTTGATCCCACAGCAGGCCGCTGTCGCGGGCGATCAGCATCTCACCCTGCGAGCGCAGCGGCTGCGGCATATCTTTTATCGTGCGAACCTGTTCGAAGTGCGCGCGCACGACAGGCTGCTCGGTGAAGCGCTGCTGCAGCTCATCCAGGGTCACGGCGCTGACCAGCGGGCTGACGATCAGCGCCAGCAAAGGCAACCATTTCATGGCGTCACTCCCATTCGTTCAAACAGTATTGCCGGGCTCACAAAGCACATTTCCCGGGTCGCTTCTTCCACTGCCACCTGGATGGTGTAACCGGTGGTTGTGCGTTTGCCGGTCCGCGCATCGAAAATCTGATAGGCAATGCGCAGGCGGTTTTCATACTCTTCAACGTGCGCGCGGACGCGAATACGCTGCTCAAAGGTCACCGCATCGCGGTATTTCACCCGGGTATCGACGACGGGCCAGACGTAGCCGGAGGCCTTCATCTGGCGATAGCCATAGTCAAACTGGTTGAGCAGCGCCTCGCGGGCGATCTCAAAGTAGCGGAAATAGTTACCGTGCCAGACCACGCCCATCATATCGACGTCGTGGAACGGAACGGTGATCTCGACTTCAGTCGTAAAGCGGGGATCGGTCAGCACCCTTTACTCCTTCTCTCTGGACTCTGGCAGATGCCAGAAATCAAAAAAATTAAACCAGTCGAGCGGCGACATGAGGGCGTAATGTTCCAGCCGCTGCGCGTAGCGATCGACGGCATCCTGCAGCGCCTGCTGGCGTTCACCGCGCGGCAGGCGCAGCGGGTCGGCAAACGGTTCGCAGTGCAGGACGAGCTTATCCTGCTGGCGCAGGGCGAAAATCAGTACCACCGGGCAGCGCAGGATGGAGGCCAGGATAAACGGCCCCTGAGGAAACGGCGCTGGCTGGCCCATAAACGGACTCCAGATCACGCGCCACTCGCCGCCACGCTGCGGATTCACCGCGATGCGATCGCCCACAATCGCGACCCATTCTCCGCGCTCAAGCTTCTCTTTGATGGCAATGGCGGTATCGGGGCCGATGTCGGTGACCGACATCAAATTCACGCCGGCCTGAGGTGCCATTTCGCTCATGATTTGCTTAAAGCGCCGGGCGTTCTCGCTGAAGACCAGGGCGGTAATAATTTTGCTGCCGTCCAGCTGGGCCAGCGCCCGGCAGGCTTCTACGTCGCCAAGGTGCGAGGCGAGCAGCAGCTTACCCTGCGGCGCCGCGATATCTAGCGTTTCGCTCGCGCCGGGAGCAAAGACCACGTCGCGATCAAACTTCAGCTCACCGCGCCAGCTGGCGACTTTATCCAGCATCGCGTTGCCGAAGCGCATGAAATGGAAAAAGCTGTTGAGCCGCGGGGGAACGGACATGTTCCGCTGACGCAGTTCTTGCTTGACCCTTCCAATCCACAGCCGCGAGGCCTGCCGCGCCGGACGCGCGATAAGCCAGTACACGCCGATCACCGGCCACAGCAGTACGGTAAAGGCCCGCCGCCCCAGCAGCTCCCAGACGCGCAGCATCAGGCGCATCCCCCGCAGACCCTTGACCTCGTCCTGCTGCGCCCAGTGCTGGCGGCGTCGACGGAAAAGCAGGCCGGGCATGCGGGGCAGCATGCCGAAGAACAGCCGGGTATGCATCAGGGAGATCCGCACGTTATCTTTTAACGCATCGAAGTGGGACAACCCGTCCTGCGGGTAGGTGACGCGCGTGGGCAGAAAGACGCTGGTGTTGCCCTGCCAGTAGAGACGGACCATCACTTCGGTGTCAAAGTCCATCCGTTTACCGAGCGTTTCACGCGCCGCCAGCCGCAGCGTGGGCGAGACCGGGTAGACCCGAAAGCCGCACATGCTGTCTTTAAGCTGCAGGGATAAGGTCTCAATCCACACCCAGACGTGGGTTACCCAGCGCCCGTAGAGTCGCGAGCGCGGAATGGAATCATCGTAAATGGGCTGGCCGGAAATCAGCGCGTCCGGGTGACGCTCCGCCAGCGCCAGCAGTTTGGGGATATCTTCGATGGCGTGTTGGCCGTCCGCGTCCACCTGCACGGCGTGGGTATAGCCCGCGCGCGCGCACTCCTCCAGCCCTCTGATGACCGCGGCACCTTTCCCGGCGTTTTGCGCCAGACGGACCAGCGTCATCTGCGGCTGCTCCGCCGCCAGGCGTTCGAGCTCCTGACGGGTGAGCGCTTCGCTGCCGTCATCTACCACCAGACACGGCAGGCCGAACGGCGCGAGACGTGACAGCACGCTGGCGATCATCGCGCCGTGGTTGTAGCACGGGATCAGCACGCAGGGACGAAAGATTACTGACATAGCCGAATTTTCCCGCTGCTGGCGGTATGGCGCTCAGCCCCTGCGTGACGCTGGTAGCTGAAGGTCAGCATCTGACGTTCGGCATGCCACTCAAGCGCCAGCGTCACCGTGGTTTCCGGCAGCAGAGGCGCCTGGAACTTCACGTTTTGAATGCTGTGAAAGCGGTAGCCCGGAGCCAGTAATGTCGTGGCGTAGTGCATCACCCAGTCAAGCTGCGCAACGCCGGGCAGCAGCGGTTGTACGGCAAAATGGCCCTGAAACCAGAACAGCGCCGCGTCGAGATGCAAAATGATTTCCAGCTTCTCCGGCTGTGTCTGGTGGCGCTCAATTTCATGAATTTTCATGAAATAACTCCTCTAACTGCGCATAGACACGCTTGTTCATACTGTTTACCGGCATTTCATCGACAATACGCCAGTAGCGTGGAACGGCGACCGGCTCAAGCCACGGCAGCAGGGCGCGACGCCAGGCGAACTCCTGCGCTTTTTTATCCTGCATATACCCGCGCTGACGAACCGCTTCGTCCAGCACCAGCAGCGCGCCAATCCCCTGACGGCCTCCGCGCGTGACCGGCAGTACAGCCGCTTCGCAAATGCCGTCGAGCTCCAGCAGGCGACGTTCGATCTCGTTAAGCGAGATGCGCTTTTCTTCAATTTTGACCACCCGCCCGCGACGCCCGGCGATGCTGAACAGCCCCTCGCTGTCGAAGTGGAGGATATCGTCCAGCTGGAGTCCTTCAGCCTCATGGATCAGTGGCGACGTGACGCGACAGGCTTCATCTTCCTGATGAAATATAACGCCGGGGAACGCCAGCCACGGGACGTTATCCAGCTGGCGATGGCGCCAGGCGAGGATCCCGGTTTCGGTGCTGCCATAGATTTCGTCCGGCCAGACGTTAAGCCAGCCAGCGGTGGTGGCGACGTCACACCAGGGCAGCATTCCGCCTGCGGAAATCAGCACCCTGACGGGCGGCGCGGCCAGCTCGGTATCCAGGCGCTTCAGGAACGCCGGGCTACTGATGAACAGGTAATGCCTGTCATGAGGAAGGGCGGCCAGCTGTTCAGCGTAGTAGAGCATCGCGGCATGCAGCGGCAGACCCAGCGCCATCGGCAATACGATGCGGAAGGTCAGACCGTACAGATGTTGCGGTACCACCGAGGCGACAACGCTGCATCCTGCCAGACGCTCGCCGAAGCGGTCAGCCAGCAGACGGGCCTCGCGATCCAGGCTAACGATGTGCTTAACCACCCGGCGCGGCGTCCCCGTGGAGCCGGAGGTGAACAGTTCAACGAAGCGGCTTTCGTCAATCTCCGGCAGAGGCGTCCAGTCGCTGGCTTTCTTATGGCTGGAGGCCACCACAATCAGCTTTCCATGGAGAGCGAGAGTCCGATCGCTCAGAACGCCGCTAAACAACGACTGCTGTTCTTCAAGCTGCGAGACGCGGCTATGGCCGGGAATGACCGGTGTTTTACCAGCATGCAGCGAGGCCAGCAGCGCAACGATAAACAGGTAGCTGTTTTCAAAGCACAGCGCCCAGCGCTCGCCTTCCTGCTGATGCAGGGTGTCAACCAGTAAGGTCACGTCGTGGCGCAGCTGGCCCAGCGTCCAGGTACGATCGTCAAGCCAGGCAACGGGCATGTCGTCAGGGCGCGGCGCGTTTAACCACTGGCCCAGCGGAAGAGGGTTAGTCATTGTGCATCTCTTTTTTTATCACCCGCTGGCGCACCAGCCACTCGGTCGCCATCAGCGTTCCCATCAGGATATAAGCCACCATGCCGTTCCACAGCGTCCATAGATGCATGTCGCCGTGGAGAACGGTGAACAGCGCCATCGCGCCGTTTCCGATGAAAAAACCGCACCAGACGAGGGTCACCTTGCGGGTATAGCGCACGCCCTCCGGGGGTAAATCTGGCTCGCGCAGGCGCGCCAGCCGCTCGACCAGCGGCATCGCAGTCCACAGCGAACCGCCGAACACGGCCAGCATCACAAGGTTGACGACCACAGGGTAGAACAGCAGCCACTGGTGGGTTTTCAGCAGGTAGCTTGCCGCGCAGAGCGCGATGCCCGCCAGCGCCACGCACTGAACCACATACCGCATCGGGCCGGTGTTCCGCTGCGCCTGACGCAGCCGCAGCAGCAATACCAGTGCCATCACCGGTAACAGCCACTGCAGGCTGTTATGCGTCAGCCCAAATCCAATCAGGAAGGGCCACGCCAGCAGCATCAACCCCGTCAGCAGTGGGATGAGCGGGAACGTCCGTCCACCACGCACGACGTCTTACTCTTCGCGCAAAAGCTGTTCGACGGCGTCTACCACATCCTGAACGGTACGAACCGACTTGAAGGTTTCCGGCTTGATTTTCTTGCCCGTTTTCTTCTGCAGATGAACAATCATGTCCACCGCGTCAATGCTGTCCAGCTCCAGGTCTTCGTAAAGACGGGCTTCGGGCGTAATGTCCTGCGGGTCGATTTCAAAGAGCTTGGTCAGAAGGCCGCAGACTTCCTGATAAATGGTTTCTTGTTCAGTCATCGTTCACATCTCAGGCGCGTTGAGCGTTGATAAAGGACGCCAGCGTGGCGACGGAAAAGAAGTGCTGGCGCATCTCTTCGCTTTCGGCAGAAAGCACCACTCCATACTGGTTTTTCACGGCCAGACCCAGTTCCAGGGCGTCAATGGAGTCGAGACCCAGCCCATCGCCAAACAGCGCGGCATCGGTATCAATATCCTCTGCGGTAAGCTCGTCCAGATTCAGCGTGGTGATAATGAGATTCTTAATTTCAAGATAAAGCGCTTGCATCATTAATTCCTGACAAAGATTGAAGGCCTGATGTTAATCGATGCTCCAGATGCCGGTTTAACTGCCTTGCCGCCAGCGCCGGTTCTTGTTCATTTGCATCGTAAAATTCGTCGATGTTCACGCGGTCGCGGACATCCACGGTGAAAACAGGTTTTTCTGGCGGTACATCATACCAGTGACTTTTTTTATCCAGCAGGTGCTCACTGCAGTGGATCAGCACCACCCGCAGATCGCTGTTACAGCGCACGGCGATATTAGCCGCACCGCGCTGGAGGGAGATAGCCTCGCCAAACCGGGTACGCGTGCCTTCCGGGAAGATCAAAAGCGTGTCGCCCTGAGCCAGACGCTGCTGGCTGGCCGCGAGCAGGGGCTCGGCTTCGCTGTTAATCAGGTAATCCGCCGCGCGGATGACGCCGCTGACGAACGGGTTACGCAGCAGCGCGCTCTTCACCAGGCAGTCGGTTTCGGGCATGACCGACGCCAGAATCACGTAGTCAATTAACGTGGGGTGGTTAGCCACTACCAGACAACCACGATCGCTGCGCAGTGCGTCAAGATTGTGAATGCGGTAGTCCAGTACTCCGAGGCCGCGCGCAACGGTCAGGAAGAAGCGGAAGCTGGCCGCAATGCTGCGACGCGCCAGGCGACGACGGTTGGCGCGGTCGCGCTGGACGATTAGCAGCAGGTTGAACCAGACCAGAGACAGCAGCAGCCCGCCCACGCCAAACAGCGCGAAGCATAATCCGGTCATCGCCAGACGCCATAACCAGTTGATTCGGGCGGCCAGGCGGTTCATGCGCGCGTCCATTGCCACAGCAAACGTTCGCCGGGCACCACAAACTGACGTTCCTCGCTGAGATAGCGTTGCAGGAACATCAGGCTTTGCGGCAGGGCAGGCTCTTCACCCGTGCTGCCGCTGCGGGTTTCACACTGCAACCCGTTGCCGGATTCAATTACCAGCGCCAGCGCGTAGGGCCAGGTGGGCATCTGCGGCGGTAACGCCGGATGGTAAAATTCCGGCAGCGCGCCGTCAAAATCGACCAGCAGGACGCGGGAATAGCCCGCATGCAGCAGGCTTAGCACTTCACATAGGGCCTGCTGGAAGGTGTCCAGCCCGGCAGAAATGGATGACGAGACGATGGCCTGGCGTGCGGTAATCGTGAGATTGCCGACCGCGGAATTGTGCACGGACATCGCGAAGTCGGTGGGGGAAACGGACTGCCCGGTCGCCAGAGCATGCAGAATACGGTAGTTGCGCTCCAGCTCGCCGTGACGGCTGGCATAGACGACGGCATCAATGGCGTGGTTTTGCAGCATGGCAAGACCAATGTCCACCGCCAGCTTGCTGCCTGAATTGAGGCGGCGTGCGGTCATCATGGGTAAAGCGGTCAGCCGGGGAAGCGGGGCCGCTGGGTCAACGGCCAGCTGCAGGCGCGACCACGCCTGCCACTCTGTGGCATCGCTGAGTCCTGGCGCTCTCGCCTGCCAGTCGATAATGTTCAGTGAAAATTTCATCTACGCGCGTCCGCGAAAAAAAACCGTATTCAAAGGGCAGAAAGGACCACCCGGGCAGCCAGGCTGCTCTATTGTTCACGTTTGGTGCATATCAGCAGGGTATGACCGACCCCAAGGTTGTCCAGCCGCTGTTCAACGCTGAAACCTGCGCTCTCCAGGTAGCGATAAAACTTCTCTACGCTGTAAAAACGGCTATTGCCATTCGCCATACAGGTGAAATAGAGCGAGGTGGCATTCAGGCTGAAAGAGGCTGCTTCAAATTTCTGAGCATCCCAGAAAAGCTCCATGATGCACAAACGTGCGCCTGGCTTCATAGCCTGTGCGACGCGCGTCAGCATGGCGACAATCTGATCCGGAGAGAAACAATCCAGGAACTGGCTCATCCACCAGACGTCGGCGTTACCCGGCAATGCTGCTGGGCTAAGCATATCGACAGCATGGAATCCAATACGATGAGAAAAACCTGCTTTTGCGATGTTTTCCTGCGCCAGCGCTATCTGCTGCGGCAGATCGAGGATCGTCACGGCAACATTTTCGTCATAGCGGCAGCAGCGTAACGACCATTTACCCGTATTTCCGCCCACATCGTACAATTTTGTCGGCGAGCTTGCGAATATATATGGCAAAGCGGCGTCAAACGCGGCGTCAGAATAGTAGTGATCAAAGGCGAACCAGCTCTCTTTCGCCGGAGCGGGTAATTGGGATAACGCCGGGTAGATGGTTGGCCAGTTGCCAAACACGGCTAATCCGGCAGGTTTTTCTTCCTGCAGGGCGTCCGCCAGGTGAAATAGCCCCTGGTAACAAACATCCTGGGTGAAATTCATATTTACGCGGGTCATTTCGTCGTGCAGCAAAAAATGGCCCACTTTTGCCAGGAAATAACGTCCATTCTGTTGGGTAACGATTCGACCGCTTAATCCCATATCCAGCAGTACGCTGACGCCATAGCTGCCGAGCGTGCTGTGTTCTGTTATTTCCTCAAGGCTTGAACCCTCTTTACCTTGTTTATCGAGCCAGGCGAGAACGCCTGAGTTACGCAGACAAAGCGCTGTCTGGAATAACATCGGGGCAAAGGCGATGCGTTGCGCTTCGGTAATGGCATCCAGTGCGTTGAGTGTGTCCTTTTCGTACATTACTACGTAACCTTTGAGGGCAATAAGAGAAGTTATCGGGCCATATGCGGCCCGACTTTAGAAAAATTTACAGCGCGGCGCCAGCGGAGAGGTTCAGCTGAATATCGTGGTCGAGGTTATTGACCCAGCGGTTATAATTTTTGTGGATTTTACCGTCTGCTGCTTTCAGGTTAAGGCTGTTTTCATAGTTGATTGAATAGCTTGTCGCCGTGTACGGAATACTCACCTGTACCGAGTGATCGCGTGACTGCAGACGCCCCTTAATCATTCCCGGGCTAGTTTCCGTCATGATCCAGTCACGTTTTTGGCCAGCTTTCAAAATTGCCGTTTTTACCTGATCGGCTGTATGGCCCGCGCTTACGATAGAGTGAACCTGAGCGATTGGGGCGGTACGCGCGCAGCCTGCCAGTGCACCAACGAATACGGCAGCAGCACACCATTTAACGATCTTTTTCATCAACAACTCCATATCAATAATAACAATTAAAGGTAGTGGTTTTTACAAATAATATTCATCCGGCTTTTGTTAGCGCCAGATCTGTTTTTAATCAATATTAATGTTTGCATTACGTTGACGCGAAGGCGGGCATAATAACATGGAAAATAAATGAGAATTTCATTTTTTTATAATTTGCGTTAAATCATTAATTGCGCTTGAACGTAATGCGCACGACGTAATTAAAAACAGAATGAATACGCCTTAACGCAAATAAAAATACCGCGCCGGATTAGGGGCGCGGTAATTTACGGTGTATTGCTGACGGTTTAAACCTACCTGTACAGTGAGGTTCATTACCCGGGTAATCGGCTTTTCGGCCTCCCCGGCCCGAGCAGGATCGCCAGCTTGCTGCCGCCTTTGGTGGTCTCCATCCAGATTTTACATACGCTGGTCAGAGGGACCGACAGCAGCATGCCAACCGGGCCCAGCAGCCATCCCCAAATCAGCAAGGATAAAAATACCACCAGCGTCGACATGCCCAGACGGTGTCCCATCATTCGGGGCTCAAGAATATTGCCCAGCACCATATGCACGACGAGGAATAGCGCGCCGACCAGCATACATTCGTAGAAGCCGTTAAACAGAAACGCCTGAATCATCGGCGGCACGGCGGAAAGTACCGCGCCAATATTGGGCACGTAGTTCAGCAGGAAGGCCAGCACGCCCCACATCAGCGCGAACTGCACGTCCATCAGCATCAACCCCAGCCAGACAATCACCCCGGTCCATACGCTCAGGAGTGTTTTCAGCGCCAGATATTTGGAGACGCCTTTCAGTGCCCGGTGTAATCCGGCAATGTGAATTTGTGGATTGTTCAATGCAAAGCGCAGCTTATAGGGGACGTGGCGGACTTCGAACAGCATGAACACCACCGTCATAACCAGCAGCAGAATGCTGGCCATCGCGCCGGAAAGCCCCGTCATCAAGGTGGTGGCGTAGGTCATGACTTTCTCTGAATCCATCCGGCGCAGCATCCGTTCGGGTGAGATATGCAGATTAAGGAAGGGTACCATCTCCTGCAGCGCCACAATCTTACGCGTCAGCTCTTTGTTGTACTGCGGCAGCATGGTGGAGAATTCGCTCAGCGATGCCGCCAGCACCCCGAAGAGCGCCGTCAGGGCAATCAGCATCACGATGACGACGATGGTGATGGCTACCGGACGGCTGACGCCCCGGCGTAAAAACCAGGTGACCAGAGGATTAAGCACAATGGCAAAAAAGAGCGCCAGCAGGAGCTGAACAATAATGTCGGCGGCAGCATGGATACCCGCAAGGATAACCACCAGACAGGCGAGTTTTAATAAGATGTGGAGTCCTGCTTTGTCGGACGGGTTAGCGATCATGCGTGTTCCTTAATATGATGACCCGGTAAGTGTAGTGCCCGGGCTCCGCTTCGTCTGGAGCCGTTAATCTGAAAGTCGGTGCTGATTTTCTTATTGCGCCGTGGTAATAGTGAAACACTGTTGTAAAAAATCCAGGTAGAACCCCATGCCCGAACCTGCCGCTGAACCGGCGCTGAGCGGACTGCGCCTCAATCTGCGCATCGTTTCCGTTGTGATTTTCAACTTTGCCAGCTATCTGACCATTGGCCTGCCGCTGGCGGTCCTGCCGGGCTATGTCCATGACGTGATGGGCTTCAGCGCCTTCTGGGCGGGGCTGGTGATTAGCCTGCAATATTTCGCCACGCTCGTCAGCCGCCCGCATGCCGGGCGCTACGCAGACACGTTCGGTCCAAAAAGTATCGTGGTGGTGGGACTGTGCGGCTGTTTCCTCAGTGGCCTGAGCTATCTGCTGGCTGCCTCAACCAGCCACTGGCCGCTGGTCAGCCTGGCGCTGCTCTGCCTGGGGCGCGTCATCCTTGGGATTGGGCAAAGTTTTGCCGGAAACGGGATCGACCCTATGGGGCGTTGGCGTGGTTGGCTCGCTGCATATCGGGCGGGTGATTTCGTGGAACGGCATTGTCACTTACGGGGCGATGGCGATGGGTGCGCCGTTAGGCGTCGTGTTTTATCACTGGGGCGGCTTGCAGGCGTTAGCGTTAATCATTATGGGCGTGGCGCTGGTGGCCATTTTGTTGGCGATCCCGCGTCCGACGGTAAAAGCCAGTAAAGGCAAACCGCTGCCGTTTCGCGCGGTGCTTGGGCGCGTCTGGCTGTACGGTATGGCGCTGGCACTGGCTTCCGCCGGATTTGGCGTCATCGCCACCTTTATCACGCTGTTTTATGACGCTAAAGGTTGGGACGGTGTGGCTTTCGCGCTGACGCTGTTTAGCTGTGCGTTTGTCGGTACGCGTTTGTTATTCCCTAACGGCATTAACCGTATCGGTGGCTTAAACGTAGCGATGATTTGCTTTAGCGTTGAGATAATCGGCCTGCTACTGGTTGGCGTGGCGACTATGCCGTGGATGGCGAAAATCGGCGTCTTACTGGCGGGGGCCGGGTTTTCGCTGGTGTTCCCGGCATTGGGTGTAGTGGCGGTAAAAGCGGTTCCGCAGCAAAATCAGGGGGCGGCGCTGGCAACTTACACCGTATTTATGGATTTATCGCTTGGCGTGACTGGACCACTGGCTGGGCTGGTGATGAGCTGGGCGGGCGTACCGGTGATTTATCTGGCGGCGGCGGGACTGGTCGCAATCGCGTTATTACTGACGTGGCGATTAAAAAAACGGCCTCCGGAACACGTCCCTGAGGCCGCCTCATCATCTTAAAACTTACTGAATAACCAGCGTATTAATGATGTTTTCTGCGGTGGTCTGCGCTTTTTGCTGATCGTCAGCGGGCAGCGTAATTTGCATGGTCAGCAGTTGATTACCCACGTTACCCAGAATAACGGAAGAGTACGCCGTCTGGCCTTTCGCGGAGATAATACTGTCTAACTGCTGCATTTTGTGACCTTTCAGCTCAATGGCTTTATTGGTTACCACTTGCAGCTGCGGATCGCGGCTACGTTGCTGATCTTCCAGACGCTTCGCCAGCACCGCCAGATCTTCTTTCGGATCATCGCCCATGATGACGATGACTGCTTTCTGCCCGGTGGCGTCGGACCAGACATGCATGTTATTGGCCTGCGTTCCCAGCTTACCGCTCTGGTCGGTCATATCCGCTGGCAGCGAGAAACTTAACTTGCCATCAAGCAGGTTGACGGGATTCCCGGTAGCGTTACTTTCCGCGACCGAACCCTGCGCCGTAGCGTTAGTGTCTTTATCATCACAGGCCGCAAGCCCCATAACCAGCAGGCCAATTCCGACATATTTAACCAGATTGCGCATTGACTTCTTCCTTTCGATAAACGGCCATAACGGCTCATTCATCCATCTTATCACAACTCTGATAACGAACCTTTAACTCGCCTGCAAAGCGTTGATTTCGGATTTATCTGCCAGTCTTTTCAACAGCATATTGAGTAATACGCCATACATTGGCAGGAAGAAAACGATACTGATTAACACTTTGAAACAGTAATCGACCAGCGCGATTTCCATCCAGTGTTCAGCCATAAAGGCATCCGGGCTACGCCAGAAGGCAATGAAGAAAAAGGCCAGCGTGTCGCTGACGTTACCGAACAGTGTGGACGCTGTCGGTGCCAGCCACCAGCGGCGACTCTGACGCAGGCGGTTAAAAACGTGCACGTCGAGGATTTGCCCCAGCGCGTAGGCCATGAAACTGGCGGTGGCGATACGGGCGACAAACAGGTTGAAGTGGGCGAGTGCGCCGAATCCCTGCCAGGAACCCATATAGAATAGCGACGAGATGACGTAGGAGATTAATAACGCAGGGATCATTACCGCGAAGATAATGCGTCGGGCCAGCGGTGCGCCAAAAATACGCACGGTCAGGTCGGTAGCAAGAAAAATAAACGGAAAGCTAAACGCGCCCCAGGTGGTATGGAAACCCAAAATGGAGACGGGAAGCTGAACCAGATAGTTACTGGAGGTGATCACCAGCAGATGAAATAACGATAACCAGAACAACGCCTTATAGCGTTGAGTTTGCGAGAAAACGTTCATATTGTACCTTTTTGATTAACCATTGGGGTGAGGGAACCCAATACGTACGACACGTCTGTTACCTTAACATAATAACGTGCTTACCCTTTTTTCGAGCCGCCGCATGATACTGCTTTACGTTGACAATGCAATGGTTAATTTTCACGCAATCGTTAACCTGGTTTGCTTACGGACTCACAGGGCGTAAACTAGCGCCGTTTTTTTATGTGATGAGAAGAAAATGACCGATCTCTTTTCCAGCCCTGACCACACACTCGACGCACTTGGCCTGCGCTGCCCGGAACCCGTAATGATGGTGCGCAAAACAGTGCGCAATATGCAGCCAGGTGAAACGTTGCTGATTATTGCTGACGATCCGGCGACGACCCGCGATATTCCTGGGTTTTGTACCTTTATGGAACACGAACTGGTGGCACTGCAGACCGAGGCGCTGCCGTACCGGTATTTGATTCGTAAGGGGTAGATGGGTAGTCCTCTGCGGCCTGATGCCCTCACCCCGGCCCTCTCCCACGGGGAGAGGGAGAAGGTCAGGCTTGCACCAGAATCAGGCTCCAGCGCGTGAGTTGTAGGTCGGGTAAGGCGAAGCCGCCACCCGACAAAAATACGGTCTCTGCGGCCTGATGCCCTCACCCCGACCCTCTCCCACGGGGCTGAGGGTTCCCCATAAATAATGCCAGCACGGACGACCCCCTCTCCCTTGAGGGAGAGGGCTGGGGTGAGGGGGAACATACGGCTGTGGTGGTCATTCCGTTCACTTTATGTTCCTTGCTACTCTGTAACGACATGACCGGTGAACGTGCCAGGGTGGCTCAGTCGCCACCACCCTGGCGACCCGGGCTCCCGGCGGTAAATCGCCGCTTCGCGGTGCCCTCGGCTTATTCCTTCCGGCTTATCGGGTACGGGCGGAGGCAACGTCCCTGTAAAGCCCGCCCTCTCGGCGCATCCCTGCGCCTCGCCCCGGCCTGCAGGAAACGCCTTAGCGATTTACAGCCGGACCTAGCCCTTCATCCACGCCCTGATCCCGTCGAGGAACATCTGGGTTGCCATCATCACCAGAATCAATCCCATCAGGCGTTCAAGTGCGTTCACCCCTTTCTCGCCCAGCAGACGTAAAAATAGCGAAGACTGTAGCAGGATGACAAAGGTGCCGCCCCAGGCCAGCAGCAGAGCAATCACCAGATGCCCCATCTGATTCGGGTACTGATGAGACAACAACATCAGCGTGGCGAGAATAGTCGGCCCGGCGACTAACGGAATTGCCAACGGCACGATAAATGGCTCTTCACCTGCAGGAAGCCCGCTGCTATTTCCTGAAGCGCTGGGGAAAATCATCTTAATGGCGATCAGAAACAGAATGATGCCGCCAGAAATGGAGACGGTTTCTGCTCGCAGGCTGAGAAATGCCAGAATTTTCTCACCCGCAAACAGGAACACCAGCATCACCAGGAGAGCAATAAGCAACTCTCGCACCATGATTGCCCGCCGTCTTTTCGGTTCAGTATGTTTCAGTACGGACATGAAAATAGGTAGGTTTCCGAGCGGATCCATAATCAGGATCAATAAAACTGCTGCAGAAATGATTTCATTCATAACTCAAATTCCCTGATAATTGCCGCGGACTTTCTGCGTGCTAACAAAGCAGGATAAGTCGCATTACTGATGGCTTCGCTATCATTGATTAATTTCACTTGCGACTTTGGCTGCTTTTTGTATGGTGAAAGATGTGCCAAGAGGAGACCGGCACATTTATACAGCACACATCTTTGCAGGAAAAAACGCTTATGAAAAATGTTGGTTTTATCGGCTGGCGCGGTATGGTCGGCTCCGTTCTCATGCAACGCATGGTTGAAGAGCGCGACTTCGACGCCATTCGCCCTGTCTTCTTTTCTACTTCTCAGCTTGGCCAGGCTGCGCCGTCTTTTGGCGGAACCACTGGCACACTTCAGGATGCCTTTGATCTGGAGGCGCTAAAGGCCCTCGATATCATTGTGACCTGTCAGGGCGGCGATTATACCAACGAAATCTATCCAAAGCTTCGTGAAAGCGGATGGCAAGGTTACTGGATTGACGCAGCATCGTCTCTGCGCATGAAAGATGACGCCATCATCATTCTTGACCCCGTCAATCAGGACGTCATTACCGACGGATTAAATAATGGCATCAGGACTTTTGTTGGCGGTAACTGTACCGTAAGCCTGATGTTGATGTCGTTGGGTGGTTTATTCGCCAATGATCTTGTTGATTGGGTGTCCGTTGCAACCTACCAGGCCGCTTCCGGCGGTGGTGCGCGACATATGCGTGAGTTATTAACCCAGATGGGCCATCTGTATGGCCATGTGGCAGATGAACTCGCGACCCCGTCCTCTGCTATTCTCGATATCGAACGCAAAGTCACAACCTTAACCCGTAGCGGTGAGCTGCCGGTGGATAACTTTGGCGTGCCGCTGGCGGGTAGCCTGATTCCGTGGATCGACAAACAGCTCGATAACGGTCAGAGCCGCGAAGAGTGGAAAGGGCAGGCGGAAACCAACAAGATCCTCAACACATCTTCCGTAATTCCGGTAGATGGTTTATGTGTGCGTGTCGGGGCATTGCGCTGCCACAGCCAGGCATTCACTATTAAATTGAAAAAAGATGTGTCTATTCCGACCGTGGAAGAACTGCTGGCTGCGCACAATCCGTGGGCGAAAGTCGTTCCGAACGATCGGGAAATCACTATGCGTGAGCTAACCCCAGCTGCCGTTACCGGCACGCTGACCACGCCGGTAGGCCGCCTGCGTAAGCTGAATATGGGACCAGAGTTCCTGTCAGCCTTTACAGTGGGCGACCAGCTGCTGTGGGGGGCCGCGGAGCCGCTGCGTCGGATGCTTCGTCAACTGGCGTAATCTTTATTCATTAAATCTGGGGCGCGATGCCGCCCCTGTTAGTGCGTAATACAGGAGTAAGCGCAGATGTTTCATGATTTACCGGGAGTTAAATAGAGCATTGGCTATTCTTTAAGGGTGGCTGAATACATGAGTATTCACAGCCTTACCTGAAGTGAGGACGACGCAGAGAGGATGCACAGAGTGCTGCGCCGTTCAGGTCAAAAAAATGTCACAACCAGAAGTCAAAAATCCAATTGGATGGGGTGACACAATAAAACAGGAAGACAAGCATGTCCGATCGTATCGATAGAGACGTGATTAACGCGCTAATTGCAGGCCATTTTGCGGATCCTTTTTCCGTACTGGGAATGCATAAAACCACCGCGGGACTGGAAGTCCGTGCCCTTTTACCCGACGCTACCGATGTGTGGGTGATTGAACCGAAAACCGGGCGCAAACTCGCAAAACTGGAGTGTCTCGACTCACGGGGATTCTTTAGCGGCGTCATTCCGCGACGTAAGAATTTTTTCCGCTATCAGTTGGCTGTTGTCTGGCATGGTCAGCAAAACCTGATTGATGATCCTTACCGTTTTGGTCCGCTAATCCAGGAAATGGATGCCTGGCTATTATCTGAAGGTACTCACCTGCGCCCGTATGAAACCTTAGGCGCGCATGCAGATACTATGGATGGCGTCACAGGTACGCGTTTCTCTGTCTGGGCTCCAAACGCCCGTCGGGTCTCGGTGGTTGGGCAATTCAACTACTGGGACGGTCGCCGTCACCCGATGCGCCTGCGTAAAGAGAGCGGCATCTGGGAACTGTTTATCCCTGGGGCGCATAACGGTCAGCTCTATAAATACGAGATGATTGATGCCAATGGCAACTTGCGTCTGAAGTCCGACCCTTATGCCTTTGAAGCGCAAATGCGCCCGGAAACCGCGTCTCTTATTTGCGGGCTGCCGGAAAAGGTTGTACAGACTGAAGAGCGCAAAAAAGCGAATCAGTTTGATGCGCCAATCTCTATTTATGAAGTTCACCTGGGTTCCTGGCGTCGCCACACCGACAACAATTTCTGGTTGAGCTACCGCGAGCTGGCCGATCAACTGGTGCCTTATGCTAAATGGATGGGCTTTACCCACCTCGAACTACTGCCCATTAACGAGCATCCCTTCGATGGCAGTTGGGGTTATCAGCCAACCGGCCTGTATGCGCCAACCCGCCGTTTTGGTACTCGCGACGACTTCCGTTATTTCATTGATGCCGCACACGCAGCTGGTCTGAACGTGATTCTCGACTGGGTGCCAGGCCACTTCCCGACTGATGACTTTGCGCTTGCCGAATTTGATGGCACGAACTTGTATGAACACAGCGATCCGCGTGAAGGCTATCATCAGGACTGGAACACGCTGATCTACAACTATGGTCGCCGTGAAGTCAGTAACTTCCTCGTCGGTAACGCGCTTTACTGGATTGAACGTTTTGGTATTGATGCGCTGCGCGTCGATGCGGTGGCGTCAATGATTTATCGCGACTACAGCCGTAAAGAGGGGGAGTGGATCCCGAACGAATTTGGCGGGCGCGAGAATCTTGAAGCGATTGAATTCTTGCGTAATACCAACCGTATTCTTGGTGAGCAGGTTTCCGGTGCGGTGACAATGGCTGAGGAGTCTACCGATTTCCCTGGCGTTTCTCGTCCGCAGGATATGGGCGGTCTGGGCTTCTGGTACAAGTGGAACCTCGGCTGGATGCATGACACCCTGGACTACATGAAGCTCGACCCGGTTTATCGTCAGTATCATCACGATAAACTGACCTTCGGGATTCTCTACAACTACACTGAAAACTTCGTCCTGCCGTTGTCGCATGATGAAGTGGTCCACGGTAAAAAATCGATTCTCGACCGCATGCCGGGCGACGCATGGCAGAAATTCGCGAACCTGCGCGCCTACTATGGCTGGATGTGGGCATTCCCGGGCAAGAAACTACTGTTCATGGGTAACGAATTTGCCCAGGGCCGCGAGTGGAACCATGACGCCAGCCTCGACTGGCATCTGTTGGAAGGCGGCGATAACTGGCACCACGGTGTCCAGCGTCTGGTGCGCGATCTGAACCTCACCTACCGCCACCATAAAGCAATGCATGAACTGGATTTTGACCCGTACGGCTTTGAATGGCTGGTGGTGGATGACAAAGAACGCTCGGTGCTGATCTTTGTGCGTCGCGATAAAGAGGGTAACGAAATCATCGTTGCCAGTAACTTTACGCCGGTACCGCGTCATGATTATCGCTTCGGCATAAACCAGCCGGGCAAATGGCGTGAAATCCTCAATACCGATTCCATGCACTATCACGGCAGTAATGCAGGCAATGGCGGCACGGTACACAGCGATGAGATTGCCAGCCACGGTCGTCAGCATTCACTAAGCCTGACGCTACCACCGCTGGCCACTATCTGGCTGGTTCGGGAGGCAGAATGACACAACTCGCCATTGGCAAACCCGCTCCCCTCGGCGCGCATTACGACGGTCAGGGCGTCAACTTCACACTTTTCTCCGCTCATGCCGAGCGGGTAGAACTGTGTGTCTTTGACGCCAATGGCCAGGAACATCGCTATGACTTGCCAGGGCACAGTGGCGACATTTGGCACGGTTATCTGCCGGATGCGCGCCCGGGTTTGCGTTATGGTTATCGCGTTCATGGCCCCTGGCAACCCGCCGAGGGGCATCGCTTTAACCCGGCGAAGTTGTTGATTGATCCTTGCGCGCGGCAAATTGACGGGGAGTTTAAAGATAACCCGCTGCTGCACGCCGGTCATAATGAACCTGACTATCGCGACAACGCCGCCATTGCGCCGAAATGCGTAGTGGTGGTTGATCACTATGACTGGGAAGATGATGCCCCGCCGCGCACGCCGTGGGGCAGCACCATCATTTATGAAGCCCATGTCAAAGGATTAACGTACTTGCACCCGGAGATCCCGGTCGAGATCCGTGGCACTTATAAAGCCCTCGGGCATCCGGTGATGATCAACTATTTGAAACAATTGGGCATTACCGCGCTGGAACTGCTGCCAGTGGCGCAGTTTGCCAGTGAACCACGTCTGCAACGCATGGGGCTAAGTAACTACTGGGGTTACAACCCGGTGGCGATGTTTGCGCTGCATCCGGCGTATGCCTGCTCGCCAGAAACGGCGCTGGATGAGTTTCGCGATGCAATCAAAGCACTGCATAAAGCGGGTATCGAAGTCATTCTTGATATCGTGCTCAACCATAGTGCGGAACTGGACCTCGACGGCCCGTTATTCTCGCTGCGTGGGATCGATAACCGTAGCTATTATTGGATAAGAGAAGACGGCGATTATCACAACTGGACCGGTTGCGGCAATACGCTCAATTTGAGTCATCCGGCGGTGGTGGATTATGCCAGCGCCTGCCTGCGTTATTGGGTAGAAACCTGCCACGTCGATGGTTTCCGCTTTGATCTGGCGGCAGTCATGGGCCGTACGCCAGAGTTCCGTCAGGATGCGCCGTTGTTTACCGCTATCCAGAACTGCCCGGTGCTCTCGCAGGTGAAGTTAATTGCTGAACCGTGGGATATCGCTCCTGGTGGTTATCAGGTGGGAAATTTCCCGCCGCTGTTTGCCGAGTGGAACGATCATTTCCGCGATGCTGCCCGTCGTTTCTGGCTACATTATGATTTGCCTCTGGGGGCGTTTGCCGGGCGTTTTGCTGCCTCCAGCGATGTTTTTAAACGTAATGGTCGTCTGCCGAGTGCCGCGATTAATCTCGTCACCGCGCATGACGGTTTTACGCTTCGCGACTGCGTTTGCTTCAACCATAAACACAATGAAGCAAACGGAGAAGAAAATCGCGACGGGACCAACAACAATTACAGTAACAATCATGGTAAAGAAGGGTTAGGCGGTTCTCTTGACCTGGTTGAACGGCGGCGCGACAGCATTCACGCCCTGTTAACAACGTTGTTGCTCTCCCAGGGTACGCCGATGTTACTGGCCGGTGACGAACATGGTCACAGCCAGCATGGCAATAACAATGCCTACTGTCAGGATAACCAATTAACCTGGTTGGACTGGTCGCAGGCAAGCAGTGGTTTAACCGCATTTACCGCCGCGTTAATCCATCTGCGCAAGCGCATTCCCGCTTTGGTGGAGAATCGCTGGTGGGAAGAAGGCGACGGCAATGTCCGTTGGCTAAATCGATATGCTCAACCTTTAAGCACGGATGAGTGGCAAAACGGGCCGAAACAGCTGCAAATTCTGCTCTCGGATCGCTTTTTGATCGCAATTAACGCCACGCTTGAGGTAACAGAGATTGTTTTACCTGCTGGGGAGTGGCACGCCATTCCCCCATTCGCTGGAGAGGATAACCCAGTGATTACGGCTGTCTGGCAGGGACCTGCACACGGATTGTGTGTGTTCCAGAGATGATAAAAAAGGAGTTAGTCATGGTTAGTTTAGAGAAGAACGATCACTTAATGTTGGCGCGCCAGCTGCCATTGAAATCTGTTGCCCTGATACTGGCGGGAGGACGTGGTACCCGCCTGAAGGATTTAACCAATAAGCGAGCAAAACCGGCCGTACACTTCGGCGGTAAGTTCCGCATTATCGACTTTGCGCTGTCTAACTGCATCAACTCCGGGATCCGTCGTATGGGCGTGATCACCCAGTACCAGTCCCACACTCTGGTGCAGCACATTCAGCGCGGCTGGTCATTCTTCAATGAAGAAATGAACGAGTTTGTCGATCTGCTGCCAGCACAGCAGAGAATGAAAGGGGAAAACTGGTATCGCGGCACCGCAGATGCGGTCACCCAAAACCTCGACATTATCCGCCGTTATAAAGCGGAATACGTGGTGATCCTGGCGGGCGACCATATCTACAAGCAAGACTACTCGCGTATGCTTATCGATCACGTCGAAAAAGGCGCACGTTGCACCGTTGCTTGTATGCCAGTACCGATTGAAGAAGCCTCCGCATTTGGCGTTATGGCGGTTGATGAGAACGATAAAATTATCGAATTCGTTGAAAAACCTGCTAACCCGCCGTCAATGCCGAACGATCCGAGCAAATCTCTGGCGAGTATGGGTATCTACGTCTTTGACGCCGACTATCTGTATGAACTGCTGGAAGAAGACGATCGCGATGAGAACTCCAGCCACGACTTTGGCAAAGATTTGATTCCCAAGATCACCGAAGCCGGTCTGGCCTATGCGCACCCGTTCCCGCTCTCTTGCGTACAATCCGACCCGGATGCCGAGCCGTACTGGCGCGATGTGGGTACGCTGGAAGCTTACTGGAAAGCGAACCTCGATCTGGCCTCTGTGGTGCCGGAACTGGATATGTACGATCGCAATTGGCCAATTCGCACCTACAATGAATCATTACCGCCAGCGAAATTCGTGCAGGATCGCTCCGGTAGCCACGGGATGACCCTTAACTCACTGGTTTCCGGCGGTTGTGTGATCTCCGGTTCGGTGGTGGTGCAGTCCGTTCTGTTCTCGCGCGTTCGCGTGAATTCATTCTGCAACATTGATTCCGCCGTATTGTTACCGGAAGTATGGGTAGGTCGCTCGTGCCGTCTGCGCCGCTGCGTCATCGATCGTGCTTGTGTTATTCCGGAAGGCATGGTGATTGGTGAAAACGCAGAGGAAGATGCACGTCGTTTCTATCGTTCAGAAGAAGGCATCGTGCTGGTAACGCGCGAAATGCTACGGAAGTTAGGGCATAAACAGGAGCGATAATGCAGGTTTTACATGTATGTTCAGAGATGTTCCCGCTGCTTAAAACCGGCGGTCTGGCTGATGTTATTGGGGCATTACCCGCAGCACAAATCGCAGACGGCGTTGACGCTCGCGTACTGTTGCCTGCATTTCCCGATATTCGCCGTGGCGTGACCGATGCGCAGGTAGTATCCCGTCGTGATACCTTCGCCGGACATATCACGCTGTTGTTCGGTCATTACAACGGGGTTGGCATATACCTGATTGACGCGCCGCATCTCTATGATCGTCCGGGAAGCCCGTATCACGATACCAACTTATTTGCCTATACCGACAACGTATTGCGTTTTGCGCTGCTGGGGTGGGTTGGGGCAGAAATGGCCAGCGGGCTTGACCCATTCTGGCGTCCTGATGTGGTGCATGCGCACGACTGGCATGCAGGCCTTGCGCCTGCGTATCTGGCGGCGCGCGGGCGTCCGGCGAAGTCGGTGTTTACTGTGCACAACTTGGCCTATCAAGGCATGTTTTATGCACATCACATGAATGACATCCAATTGCCATGGTCATTCTTTAATATTCATGGGCTGGAATTCAACGGACAAATCTCTTTCCTGAAGGCCGGTCTGTACTATGCCGATCACATTACGGCGGTCAGTCCAACCTACGCTCGCGAGATCACCGAACCGCAGTTTGCCTACGGTATGGAAGGTCTGTTGCAACAGCGTCACCGTGAAGGGCGTCTTTCCGGCGTACTGAACGGCGTGGACGAGAAAATCTGGAGTCCTGAGACGGACTTACTGTTGGCCTCGCGTTACACCCGCGATACGTTGGAAGATAAAGCGGAAAATAAGCGCCAGTTACAAATCGCAATGGGGCTTAAGGTTGACGATAAAGTGCCGCTTTTTGCAGTGGTGAGCCGTCTGACCAGCCAGAAAGGTCTCGACCTGGTGCTGGAAGCCTTACCGGGCCTTCTGGAGCAGGGCGGGCAGCTGGCGCTACTCGGCGCGGGCGATCCGGTGCTGCAGGAAGGTTTCCTTGCGGCGGCAGCGGAATACCCCGGTCAGGTGGGCGTTCAGATTGGCTATCACGAAGCATTTTCGCATCGCATTATGGGCGGCGCGGACGTCATTCTGGTGCCCAGCCGTTTTGAACCGTGCGGCTTAACGCAACTTTATGGATTGAAGTACGGTACGCTGCCGTTAGTGCGGCGCACCGGTGGGCTTGCTGATACGGTTTCTGACTGTTCTCTTGAGAACCTTGCAGATGGCGTCGCCAGTGGGTTTGTCTTTGAAGATAGTAATGCCTGGTCGCTGTTACGGGCTATTCGGCGTGCTTTTGTACTGTGGTCCCGTCCTTCACTGTGGCGGTTTGTGCAACGTCAGGCTATGGCAATGGATTTTAGCTGGCAGGTCGCGGCGAAGTCGTACCGTGAGCTTTACTATCGCTTGAAATAGTTTTCAGGAAACGCCTATATGAATGCTCCGTTTACATATTCATCGCCCACGCTTAGCGTAGAAGCTCTTAAGCACTCTATCGCTTACAAGCTGATGTTTACGATTGGAAAGGACCCGGTCGTCGCCAATAAACATGAATGGCTGAACGCAACGTTATTTGCTGTGCGCGATCGTCTCGTGGAGCGCTGGTTACGTTCAAACCGTGCCCAGTTGTCGCAAGAAACTCGTCAGGTTTACTACCTGTCGATGGAGTTTTTGATTGGCCGTACGCTCTCCAACGCCATGTTGTCGCTAGGAATTTACGAAGATGTACAGGGCGCACTGGAAGCGATGGGGTTAAATCTCGAAGAGCTGATTGATGAAGAAAATGATCCGGGCCTCGGTAACGGTGGCCTGGGACGTCTGGCGGCTTGCTTCCTTGATTCTCTGGCGACGTTAGGGTTGCCGGGGCGCGGTTACGGCATCCGCTATGACTACGGTATGTTCAAGCAGAACATCGTTAACGGTAGCCAGAAAGAGTCGCCAGACTACTGGCTGGAATACGGTAACCCGTGGGAATTCAAACGCCACAACACGCGCTATAAAGTCCGTTTTGGTGGTCGCATTCAGCAGGAAGGTAAAAAAACGCGCTGGATTGAAACCGAAGAGATTCTGGGAGTCGCTTACGATCAGATAATCCCTGGTTACGATACCGACGCGACCAACACGTTGCGTTTGTGGAGTGCGCAAGCCAGTAGCGAAATTAACCTCGGTAAATTCAACCAGGGTGACTACTTCGCGGCAGTGGAAGATAAAAACCACTCCGAGAACGTATCTCGCGTACTGTATCCGGATGACTCCACCTACTCCGGGCGTGAGCTGCGCCTGCGTCAGGAATACTTCCTGGTTTCCTCGACCATTCAGGACATTTTAAGCCGCCATTATCAGTTGCATAAAACCTACGATAACCTGGCGGATAAAATCGCGATTCATCTCAATGATACCCATCCGGTACTGTCGATTCCTGAGATGATGCGTCTGCTGATCGATGAGCACCAATTTAGCTGGGACGACGCGTTTGAGGTGTGTTGTCAGGTCTTCTCCTACACTAACCACACGCTGATGAGCGAGGCGCTGGAAACCTGGCCGGTTGATATGCTGGGTAAAATTCTGCCGCGTCACCTGCAGATCATCTTTGAAATCAACGACTATTTCCTGAAAACCTTGCAGGAACAGTATCCGAACGATACCGATCTGCTGGGACGGGCGTCGATCATTGATGAATCCAACGGTCGTCGTGTGCGTATGGCCTGGCTGGCGGTTGTTGTGAGCCACAAAGTTAACGGTGTATCGGAACTGCACTCTAATCTGATGGTGCAATCGTTGTTTGCCGACTTTGCGAAAATCTTCCCGGGTCGTTTCACCAACGTCACCAACGGTGTGACGCCGCGTCGCTGGCTAGCGGTAGCGAACCCATCGCTTTCAGCCGTGCTGGACGAACACCTGGGCCGTAACTGGCGCACCGACCTTAGCCTGCTTAATGAGCTGCAACAACACTGTGATTTCCCAATGGTTAATCACGCTGTGCATCAGGCGAAGCTGGAGAACAAAAAGCGTCTGGCAGAGTATATCGCCCAGCAGCTGAATGTGGTGGTGAATCCAAAGGCGTTGTTCGATGTACAAATCAAACGTATTCACGAATACAAACGTCAATTGATGAATGTGTTGCATGTGATTACCCGCTATAACCGCATCAAGGCCGACCCGGATGCGAAGTGGGTACCGCGCGTGAATATTTTTGGCGGTAAGGCGGCTTCGGCCTATTACATGGCGAAGCACATTATTCATTTGATCAATGACGTAGCGAAAGTGATCAACAACGATCCGCAGATTGGCGACAAGCTGAAAGTCGTGTTCATCCCGAACTACAGCGTTAGCCTGGCGCAGTTGATCATTCCGGCGGCCGATCTGTCTGAACAGATTTCGCTGGCGGGGACGGAAGCTTCCGGCACCAGTAACATGAAGTTTGCGCTTAACGGTGCGCTGACTATCGGTACGTTGGACGGTGCGAATGTCGAGATGCTGGATCATGTCGGTGCTGACAATATCTTTATTTTTGGTAACACAGCGGAAGAAGTGGAAGAACTGCGTCGTCAGGGCTACAAACCGCGTGAATACTACGAGAAAGATGAGGAGCTGCATCAGGTGCTGACGCAAATCGGCAGCGGTGTATTCAGTCCGGAAGATCCGGGTCGCTATCGCGATCTGGTTGATTCGCTGATCAACTTCGGCGATCACTACCAGGTACTGGCGGATTATCGCAGCTATGTCGATTGTCAGGATAAAGTCGATGAACTCTACGAGCTTCAGGAAGAGTGGACCGCAAAAGCGATGCTGAACATTGCCAATATGGGCTACTTCTCTTCTGACCGTACTATCAAAGAGTACGCCGATCATATCTGGCATATTGATCCGGTGAGATTGTAATTTCACTAATAAATAGAACGGGCCAAAGGGTCCCGTTTTTTTCGCCATCATTTCGGAAAAGTGTCCAGAAGGGGCAAGGGGACTCGGGGAGTATAATTTCACCATTCAAAAAGAATGGAAAGAATAATGCAAAACAGAAAATGGATTTTTGACCTCGCTGGTAATGACTTTTTTCGGCATCCCCATACTGGCGCAATTTTTGGCGGTGGTTATTGCCATGCTGGGTGTCGGACTTGCCGGTATTATTGAAGTTTGTAATATCCTTATCACGCCAACAATTTACCTTCTGCTCAAAATTTTTATGCTGGCGCTGGGCGCATTAATGCTATTTTTCTCGGGGCGAGTGGGGAACGTGCCTGAGTTTTGTTACGTTGGGTATGATGGCGTGGGCTTTGCGGTAATTCCCTGAATTAAAAAGTAGGTTAGATTTTTGACAAAGTGCGCTTTGTTCATGCCGGATGCGACGTGAACGTCTTATCTGGCCTACAAGACCATGCAAATTCAATATATTGCATAAACCACGTAGGCCTGATAAGCGTAGCGCATCAGGCAGTTTTGTGTTTGTCATCAGTCTCAGGCCAGATTGAAATCTGACCTGATCACCTTACGTTAATTTACGACGCCAGCGATAACCTCTGCTGCGTATACTCCACCAGCCACTGACTCACACGAGATTGTTGATCCGCATTTAGCCACATGCCTTGTTTTGTGCGACGCCACAGGGCATCGTCGGTGCGGCGGACCCATTCGTGATCCACCAGGTATTTCAGTTCCGCTTCGTAGAACTCATGACCGAAATCTTCCCCGAGATCGCTTACCGTTCCCGCATTGCCGAGCAGCAGCTCGCTGTTGCTGCCGTAAGTGCGCGCGTAGTGACGTGCCAGCGATTCAGTCAGGAACGGGTAACGGCGGCGCAGGCGAGCGGCGTAATCGTCGCGGTCGCCTTCAATGGCACCACCCGGCAGCACGCTCTCTTTCGTCCACGCCGGGCCAATACCCTGATAATACGGCGTCAGTTTTTCCAGCGCATGTTCTGCCAGTTTTCGGTAGGTGGTCAGCTTACCGCCGAATACCGACAGCAGCGGTGCTTTGCCGTTTTCATCATGGATATCAAGGGTGTAATCACGGGTAATAGCCTGCGGCGAGTCGGACTCATCATCACACAGCGGACGCACACCGGAGTAGGTCCAGACGATATCGTCACGGCTAAGCTGTTTTTTAAAGTGCGCGTTATACACTTTCAGCAGGTAATTGATTTCACTCTCTTCAATCTTCACTGCTTTCGGATCACCTTTGTATTCCACATCGGTGGTGCCGATGATGGAAAACTCGTCCATCCACGGGATCACGAACACAATGCGTTTATCTTCGTTTTGCAGAATGTAGGCCTGCTTTTGGGTATGCACGCGCGGCACCACAATATGGCTGCCTTTGATCAGGCGAATGCCATAAGGCGAAGGCAGATGCATCCCGTCGTCGAAGAACTGTTTCACCCACGGGCCGGTGGCGTTAACCAGGCCGCGCGCTTGCCAGCTATATTTTTTGCCGGTATCGATATCTTCCGCTTCCACAATCCACAGGCCGTTTTCGCGGCGAGCAGAGGTGGCGCGAGTCCGAGTAAGCACTTCGCCGCCTTTACGCACCACCATCTGGGCGTTGGCGAGTACCAGACGGGCGTCGTCTACCCAACAGTCAGAATATTCGAATCCGCGCTTAATTTCCGGTTTTAACACTGAATTTGCGCCAAAACGCAAACCAGTTGATCCCGGCAAGCTGGTGCGTTTACCCAGATGATCGTACATAAACAGACCAATGCGAATCATCCACGCCGGGCGCAGATGCGGACGATGTGGCAGGCGAAAACGCATCGGGAAGGCGATATGCGGGGCCATTTTCAGCAGCACTTCACGTTCAGCCAGCGCCTCGCTGACCAGGCGGAATTCATAGTGCTCAAGGTAGCGCAGGCCACCGTGAATGAGTTTTGAACTGGCGGAAGAGGTCGCGCAAGCGAGATCCTGCGCCTCCAGCATCAGCACGGATAAACCGCGTCCAGCGGCGTCTGCCGCGATACCAGCACCATTGATGCCGCCCCCTATCACAATCAGATCTTTGGTTTCCATGCTGCCCTCATTCACTTTCGTTAAAGCTCATAAATGTTCGTTATCGAACATATTAGCAAAGAATCGCGCTTTAGGTAACATTGAAAAAACATTTTAGAGTGATATGTATAACATTATGGCGTTTATCTGCCGCTTCGACGTAAACTGTGCGGTAAATTTGCCCACTTGTTTGTAAAGAAAGAGAGACGCATGGATCAGTTCGAATGTATTAACGTTGCCGACGCGCACCAGAAGTTGCTGGAAAAAGAGGCGGTGCTGGTCGATATTCGCGATCCACAGAGTTTCGCAATGGGACATGCGGTGCAGGCTTTCCATTTAACCAACGACACGCTGGGCGCGTTTATGCGTGATAACGACTTTGACACTCCGGTGATGGTGATGTGTTATCACGGCAATAGCAGCAAAGGCGCGGCGCAGTATCTGCTGCAACAGGGCTACGATGTGGTCTATAGCATTGACGGCGGTTTTGAAGCCTGGCAGCGTCAGTTTCCCGCAGAGGTGGCGTACGGCGCGTAACGCTTTATACTGTCCCCTTTTGTGTGGAATAAGCGACAGCAACGATGTTGATGATTACCTCTTTTGCTAACCCCCGCGTGGCGCAGGCGTTTGTTGATTATATGGCGACGCAGGGTGTTATCCTCACGATTCAACAACATAACCAAAGCGATGTCTGGCTGGCGGATGAGTCCCAGGCCGAGCGCGTGCGGGCGGAGCTGGCGCGTTTTCTCGAAAACCCGGCAGATCCGCGTTATCTGGCGGCCAGCTGGCAGGCGGGCCATACCGGCAGTGGTCTGCATTATCGCCGTTATCCTTTCTTTGCTGCCTTGCGTGAACGCGCAGGTCCGGTAACCTGGGTGGTGATGATCGCCTGCGTGGTGGTGTTTATCGCCATGCAAATTCTCGGCGATCAGGAAGTGATGTTATGGCTGGCCTGGCCATTCGATCCAACACTGAAATTTGAGTTCTGGCGTTACTTCACCCACGCGTTAATGCACTTCTCGCTGATGCATATCCTCTTTAACCTGCTCTGGTGGTGGTATCTCGGCGGTGCGGTGGAAAAACGCCTCGGTAGCGGTAAGCTAATTGTTATTACTCTCATTAGCGCCCTGTTAAGCGGCTATGTGCAGCAAAAATTCAGCGGGCCGTGGTTTGGCGGGCTTTCTGGCGTGGTGTATGCGCTGATGGGCTACGTCTGGTTACGTGGCGAACGCGATCCGCAAAGTGGCATTTACCTGCAACGTGGGTTAATTATCTTTGCGCTGATCTGGATTGTCGCCGGATGGTTTGATTTGTTTGGGATGTCGATGGCGAACGGAGCACACATCGCCGGGTTAGCCGTGGGTTTAGCGATGGCTTTTGTTGATTCGCTCAATGCGCGAAAACGAAAATAATTCCAGGGATTTATAAATGAAACAAACACAACGTCACAACGGTATTATCGAACTGGTTAAACAGCAGGGTTATGTCAGTACTGAAGAGCTGGTAGAGCATTTCTCCGTCAGCCCGCAGACTATTCGCCGCGACCTCAATGAGCTGGCGGAGCAAAACCTGATCCTGCGTCACCATGGCGGTGCGGCGCTGCCTTCCAGTTCGGTTAACACGCCGTGGCACGATCGTAAAGCCACCCAGACCGAAGAAAAAGAGAGGATTGCCCGCAAAGTGGCGGAGCAAATCCCCAATGGCTCGACACTGTTTATCGATATCGGCACCACGCCGGAAGCGGTGGCGCACGCGCTGCTTAATCACAGCAATTTGCGTATTGTCACCAACAATCTCAATGTTGCTAACACGTTGATGGTAAAAGAAGATTTCCGCATTATTCTCGCCGGTGGCGAATTACGCAGCCGCGATGGCGGGATCATTGGCGAAGCGACGCTCGATTTTATCTCCCAGTTCCGCCTTGATTTCGGCATTCTGGGGATAAGCGGCATCGATAGCGACGGCTCGCTGCTGGAGTTCGATTACCACGAAGTTCGCACCAAACGCGCCATTATTGAGAACTCGCGCCACGTTATGCTGGTTGTCGATCACTCGAAATTTGGCCGTAACGCGATGGTCAATATGGGCAGCATCAGCATGGTAGATGCCGTCTACACCGACGCCCCGCCGCCAGTAAGCGTGATGCAGGTGATTAAGGATAATAATCTGCAGCTGGAATTGTGCTAACGGTTGTGTCGGGTGGCGCTGCGCTTACCCGACCTACAAAACCCGTAGGCCCGTGCAAGCGTAGCGCCGCCGGGCAATGAATTACACTCCGTACCCCATCATCTTCAACAGCTGCTGTGCATGCTGTACCGCATCCTGACGATGCGCCACGCCCAGCTTCTGGTACAGGTTGCGGATATGCGTTTTGATGGTGGTCGCCGCCACCGCAAGCTCACCGGCAATCTGCTCATTGCTGTAACCTGAATAGATCAGCCCCAGAACCTGCCATTCGCGCTGGGTGAGCGGGCTGGTGCGAATAAGCTCCGGCACTTCCGGGTGGTTCAGCAGACGTTCAACGAAGTTCTCATCGAAGTGCGCGAACTTGTGCCGATGATGCTGGTTAATCTCGCGCAGAATGCGCTGGGCGCGATGCTGATCCAGCTCCGGCAGCGTGTTGAGCTGAATAAGCTGACGCAGCTGCTGCGCCATCACTTCACCCTCAATCACAAAGTGGCTGATAAACCCGGTGCGGTTAGCCAGCTGCAGCGCCTCCAGCAGCACGCGCTGGGCATCGTTTTTACGACCCGCCTGCCAGTAGAGCTGGTTTTGCAGCAGCAGGTTGCGGTTCAGGTCGCTCATCAGACGCAGGCTGCGCGCGTTCTCGTTCAGCTCTTCCAGCACAATCTCAGCGGGCTCTAATTCACCCAGCAGGATCTGCGCGCGGGCAATGTTCCGCCACTGGCTCTGCAGGAAGTGGTTGTTAGCAAATTCCGGTTTTGGCGTCTGACGCAGCCAGTTGGCGGCGGATTTT
The DNA here is from genome assembly GCA_041890495.1 of Enterobacter hormaechei. Lineage (GTDB taxonomy): Bacteria > Pseudomonadota > Gammaproteobacteria > Enterobacterales > Enterobacteriaceae > Escherichia > Escherichia boydii. The sequence goes on along the minus strand of CP169086.1, from coordinate 3,537,219 downwards.
TTATCGCCGGTCATCTGCCAGTAAATCACCCGGACCTTATCGGCATTAGAGACCCAGTCGCTATGATACTGTCCGTTGCCGAGCAGGTTCTCCAGGCGGTTCAGATGGTTACGGGCATTATCGAGATCGCCGCGCGCCAGCGAGCACTGCACCAGCAGCGCCAGGCACTGCAGCTGCTGCTGAGGCTGGAAGCTCGAAAGAACATCCACACCCTGACGGGCGCAGCTTTCCGCTTCATCCAGACGCGACCATGCCCACAGCAGCTGGGCGCGAATACGCAACAGGAACTCGTGCATCGGCAGCTGTTCCAGATGTTGTTCACGAATCAGCTGGAACGCTTTTTCCTGGTTTTCCCAGGCGGCCTGCAGGAACCCCTGTGCGAATAAAATCTCGCTCTGTTGGATCAGGCTCCACAGCGCGTAGTGCCAGACATCATGACGACGCGCCATCTGTTCGGTTTGCTGCATCAGTGAAAGCGAACGCGTGAGATCGCCTTTGCAGTGCAGCACTTCGCCGTGCACCGAGGTCGCCACGATGCGGCTGTAGAAGTTGGCCAGCGGCAGTTCATCCAGCGCGACCATCGCCAGCCGTTCCGCTTCATCAGGATCGCCGTCGTTAATGGCTACCTGAGCGCGCAGCGCGTTGAACTCGCCGTGCAGGGTGGTATCCATCTCGCTTTCCATCTCCTGCTCGGCGCGCGCCAGCAGGGTATTCACTTCGCTGTAGCGATGCTGGCTCTGCATCAGCCAGGCCTGTAGCAGCACCAGACGCGGATTCTCCAGCAGGCTTTCCCACGGCAGAGCTTTGAGGGACTCTTCCAGCAGCGTCAGTTCGCTGTGGTTAAACAGGCCCCACGCATGATTGAGGAGGATATCGCGCAGCATGCTGGCATCACCGGCGGCCAGCGCGTGGTGGATGGCCTCGCTCGGGAAGCCCTGTGCCATCCAGCTTTCGGCAGCGGCGCGGTGGATCTCCGGCAGTTCAACCGCCAGTTCCCACTGACAGCGCTGGCGCAGGAAGCTGCCAAACAGCGGGTGATAGCTAAACCACTCGCCGGGATCGTCCATCCGCGTCAGGAAAAGGCCCTGACGTTCAATCTCTTCGAGCTGCAGCTGACCGTTTTCACAGCCCGTCACCCGCACGATGAGCGCATCGTTCATGGAACGCAGCAGAGAGCTTTTCAGCAGGAAATTACGCGTCGAGGGATCGACGCTGTTCAGCACCTCATCCACCAGGTAGTCAGAAAGGTGGCTGGCGTTGATGCCCGCAAGACGCCGCGCAGACTGATGCGCCGGACTGTTGTTTTGCCGGGCAGAGAGCGCGATAAGCTGCAGCGCCGTGGCCCAGCCCGCGACGTCATCACACAGGCGGCTACTTTCAGCGGCCTCAATGGGGGAGGTCAGGCGACAGTCAAAGAACTGTTTCGCTTCCTGGTGGGTAAAGGCCAGCTGCTGGCTGCCCACTTCCAGAAGCTGATCGCGCACGCGCAGATTGGCAATACCCAGCTGCGGCAGGTTGCGTGACAGCACCACTAAAGTCAGGTTTTCCGGCTGATGGCGCAGGAAGAAACGCATTGATTCATGAATCACCGGATTAGTGATGAGATGGTAATCATCAATCACCACGTAAAGCGGGCGATGCCATTCAGCCAGTTCAATAAACAGCTGAGAGAAAAGGGAGGACAGGCTGGCGTACTGCCGCTTTTGCACCATCACCTCACTGGCAACGCAGTGCCCATGGGTGGCTTGCTGTATCGCGGCAATCAGATAGCTGGCAAAACGTTCTTGCTGGTTATCGCCCTCATCAAGAGAGTACCAGCCAAGATCGCTCTTACCTGCGGCCCATTGCGAAATGAGCGTTGTTTTTCCATAACCTGCAGGGCTCGTAACCAGCGCCAGTCGGAAATTATGCGCGCCGGAAAGTTTAGCCAACAGACGCTCGCGGACCACTGTATGGTCAAGACGAACCGGGCGACTTAATTTAGACGGAATCAACATAGGTTTCACTTCACTGTGGGTAACGAGAGATTTTATTTTTTTTGCGCTTCGTAATTAATGGATATAAGGTCGGCCAATAAGTTAACTATTGCAAGTTATGTCTGGATTTGGTGGCTGTGAATTTGCACTCTGTCACAAAACATTCAGGCAGAGGATGGAACTTTCTGAAAAGGTCTTTGATGCCCCGCCAGTGCTGGCTTGTATGGCTGTGCTGCGGCTGCGCTGAAACTGGTTTCAGAAAGGGATAGTGTCGTCAAATTTAATATACTCCTGGTAAAGTTAAGGGAGATTAATAACCCCCATGGCGATTACCCGATTGCAGAAATATTATTCTACGTAAGTAATTATTTCGGCGGGTTTTAATTTCACCCGAAACCGCATTTCATTTCTTTGACATTCTCCTCGGTTACTTTTTTATCTTCCGGGCACACTCGAACTATGCTCTGAGAGTGGCCTTGATCACACTTTTCTGCTCATCCCCGCTACTCCTCCCTGTCTAATCCCCCTCGGGAGGAGGAAGAGGGGAAATGAGCCAGGCACACTAGCGCCAACTTGTGTTTTCTTTCTAAAGGATGCCGATCCCCTATGTCACAGCCTACCTTCAACAAAGCTCAATTCCAGGCTGCCCTGACGCGTCAGTGGCAGCGTTTTGGCCTTCATGCTGCAAACGAGATGACGCCTCACCAGTGGTGGCAGGCAGTGAGCGGTGCGCTCGCAGAGCAGCTGGATGCTCAACCTCTGGCAAAACCGGTAAAAGGCCAGCGACATGTTAACTACATCTCAATGGAGTTTTTGATTGGTCGCCTGACGGGCAACAACCTGTTGAATCTCGGCTGGTATCAGGATGTACAGGATTCGTTGAAGGCTTATGACATCAATCTGACGGACCTGCTGGAAGAAGAGATCGACCCGGCGCTGGGTAACGGTGGTCTGGGACGTCTGGCGGCGTGCTTCCTCGACTCAATGGCAACTGTCGGTCAGTCTGCGACGGGTTACGGTCTGAACTATCAATATGGTTTGTTCCGCCAGTCTTTTGTCGATGGCAAACAGGTTGAAGCGCCGGATGACTGGCATCGCAGTAACTACCCGTGGTTCCGCCACAACGAAGCACTGGATGTGCAGGTAGGGATTGGCGGTAAAGTGACGAAAGACGGACGCTGGGAGCCGGAGTTTACCATTACCGGTCAAGCGTGGGATCTCCCCGTTGTCGGCTATCGTAATGGCGTGGCGCAGCCGCTGCGTCTGTGGCAGGCGACGCACGCGCATCCGTTTGATCTGACTAAATTTAACGACGGTGATTTCTTGCGTGCCGAACAGCAGGGCATCAATGCGGAAAAACTGACCAAAGTTCTCTATCCAAACGACAACCATACTGCCGGTAAAAAGCTGCGCCTGATGCAGCAATACTTCCAGTGTGCCTGTTCGGTAGCGGATATTTTGCGTCGCCATCATCTGGCGGGGCGTAAACTGCACGAACTGGCGGATTACGAAGTTATTCAGCTGAACGATACCCACCCAACTATCGCGATTCCAGAACTGCTGCGCGTGCTGATCGATGAGCACCAGATGAGCTGGGATGACGCCTGGGCCATTACCAGCAAAACTTTCGCTTACACCAACCATACCCTGATGCCAGAAGCGCTGGAACGCTGGGATGTGAAACTGGTGAAAGGCTTACTGCCGCGCCACATGCAGATTATTAACGAAATTAATACTCGCTTTAAAACGCTGGTAGAGAAAACCTGGCCGGGCGATGAAAAAGTGTGGGCCAAACTGGCGGTGGTGCACGACAAACAAGTGCATATGGCGAACCTGTGTGTGGTTGGCGGTTTCGCGGTGAACGGTGTTGCGGCGCTGCACTCGGATCTGGTGGTGAAAGATCTGTTCCCGGAATATCACCAGCTATGGCCGAACAAATTCCATAACGTCACCAACGGTATTACCCCACGTCGCTGGATCAAACAGTGCAACCCGGCACTGGCGGCTCTGTTGGATAAATCACTGCAAAAAGAGTGGGCTAACGATCTCGATCAGCTGATCAATCTGGAAAAATTCGCTGATGATGCGAAATTCCGTCAGCAATATCGCGAGATCAAGCAGGCGAATAAAGTCCGTCTGGCGGAGTTTGTGAAAGTTCGTACCGGTATTGAGATCAATCCACAGGCGATTTTCGATATTCAGATCAAACGTCTGCATGAGTACAAACGCCAGCACCTGAATCTGCTGCATATTCTGGCGTTGTACAAAGAAATTCGTGAAAACCCGCAGGCTGATCGCGTACCGCGCGTCTTCCTCTTCGGCGCGAAAGCGGCACCGGGCTACTACCTGGCGAAGAATATTATCTTTGCGATCAACAAAGTGGCTGACGTGATCAACAACGATCCGCTGGTTGGCGATAAGTTGAAGGTGGTGTTCCTGCCGGATTATTGCGTTTCGGCGGCGGAAAAACTGATCCCGGCGGCGGATATCTCCGAACAAATTTCGACTGCAGGTAAAGAAGCTTCCGGTACCGGCAATATGAAACTGGCGCTCAATGGTGCGCTTACTGTCGGTACGCTGGATGGGGCGAACGTTGAAATCGCCGAGAAAGTCGGTGAAGAAAATATCTTTATTTTTGGTCATACCGTGGAACAAGTGAAGGCAATTCTGGCCAAAGGCTACGACCCGGTGAAATGGCGGAAGAAAGATAAGGTGCTGGACGCAGTATTGAAAGAGCTGGAAAGCGGCAAATACAGCGACGGCGATAAGCATGCCTTCGACCAGATGCTGCACAGTATCGGCAAACAGGGCGGCGATCCGTATCTGGTGATGGCGGATTTCGCAGCTTATGTAGAGGCACAAAAGCAGGTGGATGTGCTGTACCGCGACCAGGAGGCCTGGACTCGCGCGGCGATCCTCAATACCGCCCGCTGCGGTATGTTTAGCTCGGATCGCTCTATTCGCGATTATCAGGCTCGTATCTGGCAGGCAAAACGCTAAGGAAGCTCGATGGAAAGCAAACGTCTGGATAATGCCGCGCTGGCGGCGGGGATTAGCCCCAATTACATCAATGCCCACGGTAAACCGCAGTCGATTAGCGCCGAAACCAAACGGCGTTTGCTTGACGCGATGCATCAACGTACCGCCACGAAAGTGGCGGTAACGCCAGTCCCGAATGTCATGGTTTATACCAGCGGCAAAAAAATGCCGATGGTGGTGGAGGGCAGCGGCGAATATAGCTGGCTGCTGACCACCGAAGAAGGAACGCAGTACAAAGGCCATGTAACTGGGGGCAAAGCGTTCAATCTACCGACGAAGCTGCCGGAAGGTTATCACACGCTGACACTCACCCAGGACGACCAGCGCGCGCATTGCCGGGTGATTGTCGCCCCGAAACGCTGTTACGAACCGCAGGCGTTGCTGAATAAACAAAAGCTGTGGGGTGCCTGCGTTCAGCTTTATACGCTGCGATCGGAAAAAAACTGGGGTATTGGGGATTTTGGCGATCTCAAAGCGATGCTGGTGGATGTGGCAAAACGTGGCGGGTCGTTCATCGGCCTGAACCCGATTCATGCGCTCTATCCGGCAAATCCGGAGAGTGCCAGCCCATACAGCCCGTCTTCTCGCCGTTGGCTGAATGTGATTTATATCGACGTTAACGCCGTTGAAGATTTCCATCTTAGCGAAGAGGCTCAGGCCTGGTGGCAGTTGCCGACCACGCAACAGACGCTGCAACAGGCGCGCGATGCCGACTGGGTCGATTACTCCACGGTTACCGCCCTAAAAATGACAGCATTACGAATGGCGTGGAAAGGTTTCGCGCAACGTGATGATGAGCAGATGACCGCGTTTCGCCAGTTTGTTGCAGAGCAGGGCGACAGCCTGTTCTGGCAGGCAGCCTTTGATGCGCTACATGCCCAGCAAGTGAAAGAGGACGAAATGCGCTGGGGCTGGCCTGCATGGCCAGAGATGTATCAGAACGTGGATTCACCAGAAGTGCGTCAGTTCTGCGAAGAACATCGTGATGACGTCGATTTTTATCTCTGGTTGCAGTGGCTGGCTTACAGCCAGTTTGCCGCCTGCTGGGAGATAAGCCAGGGCTATGAAATGCCGATTGGCTTGTATCGTGATCTGGCGGTTGGCGTAGCGGAAGGTGGGGCGGAAACCTGGTGTGACCGTGAACTATATTGCCTGAAAGCGTCGGTTGGCGCGCCGCCGGATATCCTCGGCCCGTTGGGGCAGAACTGGGGATTACCGCCAATGGACCCGCATATCATCACCGCGCGTGCCTATGAACCGTTTATCGAGCTGTTGCGTGCCAATATGCAAAACTGCGGCGCATTACGAATTGACCATGTGATGTCGATGCTGCGTTTGTGGTGGATACCGTATGGCGAGACGGCAGATCAGGGCGCGTATGTTCACTATCCGGTGGATGATCTGCTCTCGATTCTGGCACTCGAAAGTAAACGTCATCGCTGTATGGTGATTGGTGAAGATCTCGGTACCGTACCGGTAGAGATTGTCGGTAAGCTGCGCAGCAGCGGTGTGTACTCCTACAAAGTGCTCTATTTCGAAAACGACCACGAGAAGACGTTCCGTGCACCGAAAGCGTATCCGGAGCAGTCGATGGCGGTTGCGGCGACACATGACCTGCCTACGCTACGCGGCTACTGGGAGAGCGGGGATCTAACGCTGGGCAAAACCCTGGGGCTGTATCCGGATGAAGTGGTACTGCGCGGTCTGTATCAGGATCGTGAACTGGCGAAACAAGGACTGCTGGATGCTCTGCATAAATATGGTTGCCTGCCAAAACGTGCCGGGCATAAGGCATCGTTGATGTCGATGACGCCGACGCTTAATCGAGGTTTGCAGCGCTACATTGCCGACAGTAACAGTGCTCTGTTAGGACTACAGCCGGAAGACTGGCTGGATATGGCCGAACCGGTGAATATTCCTGGCACCAGTTACCAGTATAAAAACTGGCGACGCAAGCTTTCCGCAACGCTTGAGTCGATGTTTGCCGATGATGGCGTGAACAAGTTGCTGAAGGATTTGGACAGACGCCGCAGAGCTGCAGCGAAGAAGAAGTAGAGTGCGGTTGATGCCGGATGCGATGCTTGACGCGTCTTATCCGGCCTACTAATTCATCCCGAATCGTAGGCCGGATAAGGCGGTCACGCCGCATCCGGCAGTCAGTGTTATCAAATCACCATATTCAGCAGCAGACAGCCTACCAGACCGCACACCGAGATAATGGTTTCCAGCATCGACCAGGATTTGATGGTCTCGCCGATAGTCAGGTTAAAGTACTCTTTGAACAGCCAGAAGCCCGGATCGTTCACATGAGAGAAAATCACACTACCGGAACCAACCGCAATAACCATCAGCTCCGGGCTAACACCCGTCGTTGCAATCAGCGGTGCCGCGATACCACCCGCAGTGATTGCCGCAACGGTTGCGGAACCCAGCGCGATACGCAGTACGGCAGCAATCGACCAGGCCATCAGCAGCGGAGAAATGTTGGTTTCGTGCATCATGGAAGCAATGTATTTGTCCACGCCGCTGTCTACCAGCACCTGCTTGAACGCACCGCCACCACCGATGATCAACAGCATCATCGCAATGATTTTGATGGAAGAAACCAGCGTGTCGTTAATCTGATCCATTGAACGACCACGGTTTAGACCAAAGGTGAACATCGCAATCAGCACGGCAATCAGCGTAGCCATTACCGGGTCACCGAGGAACTCCGCTACCGGCAGGAAAGCGTGACCTTTCGGCAGGATCATTTCGGCAATCGCACGCATCGCCATCAGTACTACCGGCACCAGAGAGGTCCAGACGCTGACGCCAAAGCTCGGCATCTCTTCTTCACTGAAGGTTTTCGCGCTGTAGAGACCTTCCGGAATTGGCTTATCGATACCTTTCAACACGCGAGCGTAAACCGGACCGGCGAGAATCACGGTCGGGATTGCCAGAATAGTACCGTACAGCAGGGTTTTACCCATATCGGCATTGAAAATGGTGGCAATCGCAGTCGGACCCGGATGCGGTGGCAGGAAGCCGTGGGTCACAGACAGTGCAGCTGCCATTGGTACACCAACATACAGCAGTGGAATATTCGCAGAAGCCGCGATGGTAAACACCAGCGGCAGCATCAGCACAAAGCCCACTTCATAGAACAGGGCAAAACCAACGGTAAAACCGGTCAGTACCACCGCCCACTGGATGTGTTTTTTACCAAATTTGGCAATCAGCGTGGTGGCGATACGTTGTGCGCCACCGCAGTCTGCCAGCATTTTGCCCAGCATTGCGCCAAAACCCATGATCAGGGCAAGGCTACCGAGCGTCCCGCCGACACCGGCTTTGATGGAGCCAATAACTTTATCCAGCGGCATTCCTTGCATTAATCCAACAGCAAGCGCCACGAGGACGAGAGCGATGAAGCCGTTCATTTTGAAGCGGATCATCAGGAGCAACAACAAGATTACACCGATAGCAACAATGACTAATGGCATGATTTACCTGGCCTTTCATTTGTTATGGGTAACGTCAATTTTCTGACGACAAACTCTAATTATCCCAATCGGGAACAGAGATATTGCGGCACCACGACTGATACCCACTAAAACTAATTATTGTAGTCAGATGTCAGGAGTATGTTTGGTACCCATGTGAATGATACGGGTAACATCTGGCGTTTGAGAATCACCAGAGCGGGGTAAATTTAAATTATGAGAGGTTGGTCATATTATCGCGGGGAAACGAACCGAGGATTTGCCAAAGCAAGGCTGCGCCAACGTCTGGCACATGTTCAACGTAGGCCCGAAATGACGCTTTAGCGTCGCATCGGGCAATCTACAAAAGACGGGATAACTTAGTAGTAGGAGTGTTCGCCGCGCTGGTGTTCGGTGAGATCGCGCACACCTTTCAGCTCCGGGAATTCGTTCAGCAGCTGCTTCTCGATCCCTTCTTTCAGCGTCACATCGACCATGGAACAACCGTTACAGCCGCCGCCAAATTGCAGAATGGCGTAACCGTCTTCGGTGATTTCCATCAGCGAAACGCGACCACCGTGACCAGCAAGCTGTGGGTTGATCTGCGACTGCAGCATATACTCCACGCGCTCCATCAGCGGTGCATCGTCTGCCACTTTACGCATTTTGGCGTTCGGGGCTTTCAGTGTTAGCTGAGAACCCAACTGGTCGGTAACAAAATCGATCTCTGCATCTTCCAGGTAAGGAGCGCTTAACTCATCAACATACGCGGTCAGCAGGTCAAATTTCAGGGCAGTGTCGGTGGCTTCCACGGCATCCGGCGGACAATAAGAAACACCACATTCAGCGTTAGGCGTGCCAGGGTTAATCACAAATACGCGGATTTGTGTCCCTTCTTCCTGGTTTGCCAGCAGTTTGGCAAAGTGCGCTTGTGCAGCATCGGAAATACGGATCATAGTAATGGCCTAATAGTTGACTATTTTAGTTGGTTATAATACGCCCATCATCGAGGCTCTACAAGGTTCGACAAAGGCACCAGACCTGGACAGTCGCCGCACCATTGCGTAAAAGCAACTGCGCAATCTCTGCGACGGTACTTCCGGTGGTAACGACATCATCCACAATCACCATATGGCGACCTTGCACGGGCAATTCAAGACGAAAGGCATTTTTCAGGTTGCGCTTGCGTAGCCGGGCACTGAGCTGATGCTGGATGGCGGTGGCGTGAACACGTGTGAGCGCGCGGGCCTCATATCGGCAGCCGAGCCACCGGGCGAGGGGACGGCAGATCAGGTCACTCTGGTTAAAGCCGCGCCGCCAGTGACGACGTCGGTACAGGGGGACATTCACCACCATGTCGATTTTCGGCAGTGCCCGGTGACGTCGCGCCTGCAAAACCGCCAGCAACAGCAGGCGGGCAAGGGGCTGCGCCAGCGAGCTCTGCCCGGAAAACTTCAGCGCGTGAATCAGCCTGTTCAGCGGCGGAACATAATCATCCACCGCCACCAGCGCGCTCCACGGAGGGGACTTTTTCAGGCAACGACCACAGGGCAAAGAGGGACTAGTGGCCGGTAAACCACATTGTGGACAGATCCCGATACGCCGTTGCAGCGCTCGCGTACAGACGGAGCAGACTCCCCACCCGCTGAGCGCCATCGGCATTCTGCATAGCCAGCACAACCCAGGTACTGTTAGCATGTGCAACCTCCATGTGAAAAAAGAGAACAGTAACTGATGAAGACGCTGTGGTGGCAGACCGTTGGGACAGGAAATTGCCATCTTGTGCTGCTGCACGGATGGGGCCTGAATGCGGAGATATGGCATTGCATACGTGAGGAACTTGCCTCGCATTTCACACTGCATCTGGTGGATTTACCCGGCTTTGGCCGCAGCCGCGGTTTTGGCGCGTTATCGCTTGATGAGATGGCACAGCAGGTTCTGGACGCTGCGCCGCAAAACGCGGTCTGGCTGGGCTGGAGCCTGGGCGGGCTGGTGGCAAGCCAGATTGCGCTGTCGCGGCCCGATCGCGTAAAAGCGCTGGTGACGGTAGCGTCGTCGCCCTGTTTTAGCGCGCAGGAGGCGTGGCCAGGGATCAAACCTGACGTGCTGGCGGGATTCCAGCAGCAGCTGAGCGAAGATTTCCAGCGGACCGTAGAGCGGTTCCTGGCATTGCAGACAATGGGTACTGACACCGCGCGTAAGGATGCCCGAACGCTGAAGCAGACCGTGCTTTCGCTGCCGATGCCGGAAGTTGAGGTGCTTAACGGCGGTCTTGAGCTCCTGAAAACGGTTGACCTGCGCGAGCCGCTAACCGCGCTGACGGTGCCGCACCTGCGTATCTATGGTTACCTCGACGGAATTGTGCCGCGCAAAGTGGTTCCGCTGCTGGATTCACTCTGGCCGGACAGCGAATCGCAGATCATCGCCAAAGCCGCACATGCCCCGTTTATCTCCCATCCGACGGAGTTTTGTTCAGCGCTCATTGCGTTAAGTCAACGTTTAGACTGATTATTTTCTATCCAGCCTGGAAAAAGTAACACACCGCAACCATACTCCAGATGTCGTTGCGGTTGTTCTGCCTACGATAATCAAAACAACAATCCTATGGAGAGTCAGGTTATGAAACTTGTTACAGGTATTGTCACTTCTCTGGTTATTGGGTCACTGTCATTTGGCGTCTTTGCGGCAAAAGAGCTGGAAAAAGATAAAGTTGCCGGCATGAATCTGACGAAAATTGGTGAAATTTCCACGTCTGACACCACCGCGCCGATGGACGCGAGAAAAGAGCTGTCGAAGAAAGCGGATGAGCTGGGCGGAACGTACTACGTCGTCACCAGCGCTGAAAAGCAGACCAAAAACGTACGCGCAACGGCGGACGTCTACAAGTAATACGATAAAGCCAGGCAGCGATGCCTGGCTTTATTAACGCAGTGCCCACCACTCCCTGAGGCAGGCCTTTCCTTCTGGACAGCTTTTACAACTGCCGGAGAGACAACTGTCCGGCTCTTCCTGAATCCGCACCGCTTTCCCCATGGCTTCCAGTCTTTCCAGCATGGCATCGATCATCGGCTGCGGCGTGTGCAGGCTGAGGCTCAGCTGTTTCGCCTCCATCCGCCCCTGCAGCGCCAGCAGATCACGAACCTGAATCAACGATGCCATGCGGTGTACTCCTTAGTGACAGTCGCCCGCCGGGCTGCTGCAGCAGGTCGCGGCGGTTTTACGGGTTGCCAGCAGTTCGATATCCACCCGGCTACGCGCGCGGCGCAGCAGACCGATAACCACGATGTTAAACAGGATAACCGCCAGAATGCACACCAGGCTGTAAGTTGGATGCTGACTGTAGCTGGCGACCTGATAGAACAATGTTGCCAGTGAGTAAGCGATATTCAGCCCCCACAGGATGGAGAAGCCCATCCAGCCACGGCTTGATTCACGGGCGATAGCCCCCATCACCGAGATACATGGTACATACAGCAGGACGAAAATCAGGTAGCTGTAAGCTGCTGCTGCGCTACCGAATTTCTGATCCATCACGCCCATCGCCCCGGTACCCATTTCGCCGTCGCCTTTGCTGGCTTCAATGGGGTTCATCAGTACGCTAAGGCTGAAGGTGTCTTTCAGGCTCTGCCAGGTTTCATCTATCGCACTGAACAGCTCTTCACCGAGGTTAAATTCTGCCGGATTGAACTCTTCGTCCTGAATATTTTCTGCGGTGTAGAGGGTGTTGAGCGTACCCACTACCACTTCTTTCGCCATGGCACCTGTAAACAGGCCAACCGTTGCCTGCCAGTTATCTTCATGCACGCCAATTGGCTTGAAGACCGGGGTGATCACCCGGCTGACGGACGCCAGCGCCGAGTCGTTGATGTTATCGACGATTTTCCCGCTCAGCGAGAAGCTGTTGAAAGCGCTCAGGAAAATGCTGACGATGATGATCACTTTACCAGCACGCAGAACGAAGCCTTTCAGACGCTGCCAGGTCTGGATAATCAGGCTTTTAACGTGTGGTACATGATAGACCGGCAACTCCATGACAAACGGCGTCGCTTCACCGCGCATGATGGTGTACTTGAGCATCAGGCCAGTCAGCACCGCCATCACAATACCCAGCATATACAGCGAGAAGACCGCCAGCGCACCGTTCTGCCCGAAGAAGGCAGCCGCGAATACTGCGAAGATAGCCAGACGCGCGCCGCAGGACATAAACGGTGCCATCATGATGGTCATCAGACGTTCACGCGGTGCATCAAGCGTACGTGCACCCATTACCGACGGTACGTTACAACCGAAACCGACGATCAGCGGCACAAAGGATTTCCCCGGCAAGCCCAGCGCCTGCATCAGACGGTCCATCACAAACGCCGCACGCGCCATATACCCGGAGTCCTCAAGGAAGGAGAGGAACAGGTACATCATGCCAATCTGCGGCACCAGTGGCAGCACGGTGTTAATGCCGCCACCCAGGCCCTGGGCGAGGAAGATAGTCAGCCAGTCCGGGAAGTGGAGCGTGTAGCCAATCCATTGAATACCATGCACAAATAGCGCCACGGAGCCGACGTCAAACAGCGGCTGTAACGCCCCGCCGATGTTGATAGCCAGCAGGAACATCAGGTACATCACAAAGAGGAAAATCGGCAGACCGAGGAAACGGTTGAGCACGATTTTATCTACCGCAGTGGTGAAACGGCTGGGTTCTGCCGTCAGGGTGTTGCTTACCACATCACAGATGGCAGCAATGCACTGGTAACGCGCATCGGCAATGTGCAGCGCCGGATCGTCCATCTCATTACGCAGACGGGCGAGGGCGGCATCAAGATGCTGCGACGCTTCACCGGCGTAGGCGCGGCTGTAGATATCGCCTTCCAGCATTTGCAGGCCCAGCCAGCGACGTTGTTTCAGCGGGATGTCGGAAGGCATCACTTTTGCCAGTGAATCTGCTTCGTTGAGTAGCGGCTGTGCGTAATGTACCAGTTCCACATTCTCGTTAGCTTTATAGCGATCAATCGCCAGCTTGAGCGCTTCAATACCGCGACCACGGGTTGAAACCAGCGGGATCACCGGACAGCCCAGACGCGCCGACAGAGCATCAATTTCAATACGAATATTTTGCTTCTCGGCAATGTCGAGCATGTTCAGTGCCACAATGCAGGGAATGCCGAGTTCCAGCAGTTGTAGCGTCAGGTACAGGTTACGCTCAAGGTTAGACGCATCCACCACGTTAATCAGCAGGTCGGCGTCGCCACTCAAAATGTAGTGACAGGCGATTTGCTCATCGAGCGAGGTCTGCGATGAGATGGTGGTCAGAGAATAGGTGCCGGGCAGGTCCACCAGCGTGACCTGATGATCGGTGGTGGAGAATTGCCCTTCTTTACGTTCGACGGTAACGCCAGCCCAGTTACCTACACGCTGACGTGCGCCAGTGAGCTGGTTAAATAAGGTTGTCTTGCCAGAATTTGGATTACCAATTAAGCCTATGGTTAATTTTTTCATTGTTGTTATCACCGTATTAACAGGAAACCGCTTCCACTTCTAATAAGGCCAGATCTTTTTTGCGTAATACCAGGCTCACACGACGGGTTTCGATATGAATGGGGTCGCCGAGTGGAGCGACGCGCACCACATTAAAAGAGGAGCCAGGTAACATGCCAAGAGAAAGCAGTTTTTGGCGATATGCCGGGCTGATTTCACGGGAAAAGCCAGTGATTTTCCACGCAGTATCTGGAGTGTATTGCATAGGTGCCTACTTGTTTCTCATTAACTGGATAACTACCTCATGGGGCGTTTGACAGCGACATGAGACCAGATGATTTGCCAACAAAGGAGAGATTAAATAATCAACAACACAATGATAATGAGAATGGTTTCTATCAGCAATACTTAAAATGTGTGCGAATGTTGGTTTGAATAATAATCTGACTCAATGTTGATGTGGCTCAAGGTTATATCGCAGCGAAAATATAATTCGAATAGTGAATTACCCGGACTGGCTAATGTTTAATTAAGGTTTCAGTTGTTAATGAAGTGATAAATATTGCCGGAATATATTATGAGTTTGGTTGTGGAATAAAAAGGCCGGAGATATTCTCCGGCACTTTTATGTCAGGCAAGGCGTTCGTTGCCAGATGCGGCGTGAACGCCTTATCGCGCAGGTTTAGGGGCCAGTCCCGGGCGTTAACGTTTTTTGCCCATTGCCGCCGCCAGCGCATCCATCATCGCGCTATTACCGGCAGGCTGCGCTTCACGACCGCGTGGTTTGGCTGCCGGGCGGTTGTTTTGCGGGCGTTCATTACCGCCGCCGCGACGGGCGTTGGTTTCGCCAGGCTGCTCGTCCAGACGCATAGTCAGGGCGATACGTTTACGCTGAAGATCCACTTCCAGCACTTTCACCTTCACAATGTCGCCCGCTTTCACCACGGTATGCGGATCTTCCACAAACTTGTTCGACAATGAAGAGATGTGAACCAGGCCGTCCTGATGCACGCCGATATCGACAAACGCGCCAAAGTTGGTGACGTTGGTCACCGCACCTTCGAGGATCATACCCGGTTGCAGGTCGTTCATTGTCTCGACGCCATCGGCAAACTGAGCGGTTTTAAATTCCGGACGCGGATCGCGACCCGGTTTTTCCAGCTCTTTGATGATGTCAGTTACTGTCGGCACACCGAATTTTTCATCAGTAAAGTCAGACGCTTTCAGGTTACGCAGTTCGCTGCTGTTACCCATCAGATCTTTCAGTGCCTGCTGTGTTGCTGCCAGAATGCGTTCCACCACCGGATAGGCTTCCGGGTGGACGGTAGAAGCATCCAGCGGGTTATCACCGTGGTTAATGCGCAAGAAGCCCGCGCACTGCTCGAAGGCTTTCGGCCCCAGACGGCTGACTTTCAGCAGTTGCTGACGGTTCTGGAACTGGCCGTTCTCATCGCGCCAGGCCACGATGTTTTGCGCCATCATGCGCGTCAGGCCCGCCACGCGGGTTAACAGCGGAACAGAAGCAGTGTTGAGATCGACGCCAACGGCGTTTACGCAGTCTTCTACTACTGCGTCCAGTTTGCGGGCCAGTTGCGTCTGGCTGACGTCATGCTGATACTGACCTACGCCGATAGATTTCGGATCGATTTTCACCAGCTCCGCCAGCGGATCCTGCAAACGGCGGGCGATAGACACCGCGCCACGCAGCGAAACGTCGAGATCCGGGAACTCCTGCGCTGCCAGCTCGGAAGCTGAGTAAACCGACGCGCCAGCTTCGCTGACGATCACTTTCTGTGCGGTCACTTTCGGGAACTGCTTCTGCACGTCGAGATAGAAACGTTCAGTTTCGCGGGAAGCTGTACCGTTGCCGATCGCCACCAGTTCAACGTTATGTTTTTCACACAAGGCAGCAACGGTCATCGCTGCTTTTGCGGCTTGTCCGGTGTGCGGGTAAATGGTATCGGTCGCTACCAGTTTGCCAGTGGCATCGACCACCGCCACTTTTACCCCAGTACGCAGACCCGGATCGAGGCCCATCGTTGCACGCAGTCCGGCAGGGGCCGCCATCAGCAGATCGTGCAGGTTACGGGCAAAGACGTTGATTGCTTCATCTTCCGCGCGTTCGCGCACGGTACCCATCAGTTCGGTTTCCAGATGCATCAGCACCTTGATGCGCCAGGTCCAGCTCACTACGCCTTTGCGCCAGCTATCCGCCGGGGCATTGTTCAGGCGTAGGCCAAGGTGATCCATGATGATTTGCTCGCAATAGCTCTCTTTGGGCGGCTCATCGAACTGCGGATCGGCATTCAGCGAAAGCTGGAGTACGCCTTCGTTACGCCCACGGAACATCGCCAGCGCGCGGTGAGAAGGCACCGTGGACAACGGTTCGTGATGATCGAAATAGTCGCGGAATTTCGCCCCTTCCTCTTCTTTACCGCTCACCACCGTAGAAACCAAATGCGCGTTCTTCCACAGATAATCACGCACTTTCGCCAGCAGCGCGGCATCTTCGGCAAACCGTTCCATCAGGATATAGCGCGCGCCATCCAGCGCGGCTTTGGTATCTGCCACGCCTTTATCGGCATCAACATATTGTGCAGCGGCGACTTCTGGCGTGTGTGACGGATCGCTCCACAGCAGGTCAGCCAACGGCTCAAGCCCTGCTTCAATGGCGATTTGCCCGCGGGTGCGGCGTTTAGGTTTGTAGGGCAGGTAGAGGTCTTCGAGTTCGGTTTTGCTTAGGGTGGCGTTGATGGCCTTCGCCAGATCATCGGTGAGTTTGCCTTGCTCGGAAATGGACTTGAGGATCGCCTGACGTCTCTCTTCCAGCTCGCGCAGATAGCTCAGACGCGTTTCCAGATTACGCAGCTGCGTGTCATCCAGACCGCCGGTGATTTCCTTACGATAACGTGCGATAAACGGCACGGTATTCCCTTCGTCAAGCAGGCGAACGGCAGCGTCAACCTGTTCCGGGCGCGCCTGAATTTCACCCGCAATAATGCGGCAGAACGAATCATTCATCATGGTTTGAGTTCATCTTTTCGGATCAAAAATCAGGGGATAGTTATACGGACTGGCTGGCAAAAATGCCAGCCATCGGCAGGAGGTTAAGACTCTTCCTTACGGTTTCACGTACTCGATAGCATTAACATACCAGCTCGCTTCCCCGGCAGGGGTATTCACCACCGCCAGATCGCCGACTTCTTTTTTCAGCAATGCGCGGGCCATCGGGGAATCGATAGAGATGTAATCTTTACGGCCAAAAATTTCATCGTAGCCGACAATACGGAAACGGTGAGTCACGCCATCGTCGTTTTCAATCTCCACCCACGCGCCAAAAAAGACTTTGCCTTCCTGCTGAGGGGAGTAATCGACGATTTTGAGATTTTCCAGGCATTTAGTGAGATAGCGCACGCGACGGTCGATTTCACGCAGACGCTTTTTATTATACTGATAGTCAGCATTTTCGCTGCGGTCGCCCAGACTTGCGGCCCAGGTCACCTTTTTTGTGACCTCCGGGCGTTCTTCACGCCAGAGATAATTAAGCTCTTGTTTGAGTTTTTCATACCCTTCCCGGGTAACCAGGGGCGTTTTCATCTCGTTGATTCCCTTTGTCTGTTTGATAATGCGCACATTGGGTATAACGTGATCATATCAACAGAATCAATAATGTTTCGCCGAATAAATTGTATACTTAAGCTGCTGTTTAATATGCTTTGTAACAATTTAGGCTGAAATTCATACCAGATTTAGCTGGTGACGAACGTGAGCTTTTTTAAGAATACACGCTTACAAATTGTTGCGAACCTTTGGGAGTACAAACAATGCAAGAGAACTACAAGATTCTGGTGGTCGATGACGACATGCGCCTGCGTGCGCTGCTGGAACGTTATCTCACCGAACAAGGCTTCCAGGTTCGAAGCGTCGCTAATGCAGAACAGATGGATCGCCTGCTGACTCGTGAATCTTTCCATCTTATGGTACTGGATTTAATGTTACCTGGTGAAGATGGCTTGTCGATTTGCCGACGTCTTCGTAGTCAGAGCAACCCGATGCCGATCATTATGGTGACGGCGAAAGGGGAAGAAGTGGACCGTATCGTAGGCCTGGAGATTGGCGCTGACGACTACATTCCAAAACCGTTTAACCCGCGTGAACTGCTGGCCCGTATCCGTGCGGTGCTGCGTCGTCAGGCGAACGAACTGCCAGGCGCACCGTCACAGGAAGAGGCGGTAATTGCTTTCGGTAAGTTCAAACTTAACCTCGGTACGCGCGAAATGTTCCGCGAAGACGAGCCGATGCCGCTCACCAGCGGTGAGTTTGCGGTACTGAAGGCACTGGTCAGCCATCCGCGTGAGCCGCTCTCCCGCGATAAGCTGATGAACCTTGCCCGTGGTCGTGAATATTCCGCAATGGAACGCTCCATCGACGTGCAGATTTCGCGTCTGCGCCGCATGGTGGAAGAAGATCCAGCGCATCCGCGTTACATTCAGACCGTCTGGGGTCTGGGCTACGTCTTTGTACCGGACGGCTCTAAAGCATGAGGCGATTGCGCTTCTCGCCACGAAGTTCATTTGCCCGTACGTTATTGCTCATCGTCACCTTGCTGTTCGCCAGCCTGGTGACGACTTATCTGGTGGTGCTGAACTTCGCGATTTTGCCGAGCCTCCAGCAGTTTAATAAAGTCCTCGCGTACGAAGTGCGTATGTTGATGACCGACAAACTGCAACTGGAGGACGGCACGCAGTTGGTTGTGCCTCCCGCTTTCCGTCGGGAGATCTACCGTGAGCTGGGGATCTCTCTCTACTCCAACGAGGCTGCCGAAGAGGCAGGTCTGCGTTGGGCGCAACACTATGAATTCTTAAGCCATCAGATGGCGCAGCAACTGGGCGGCCCGACGGAAGTGCGCGTTGAGGTCAACAAAAGTTCGCCTGTCGTCTGGCTGAAAACCTGGCTGTCGCCCAATATCTGGGTACGCGTGCCGCTGACCGAAATTCATCAGGGCGATTTCTCTCCGCTGTTCCGCTATACGCTGGCGATTATGCTATTGGCGATAGGCGGGGCGTGGCTGTTTATTCGTATCCAGAACCGACCGTTGGTCGATCTCGAACACGCAGCCTTGCAGGTTGGTAAAGGGATTATTCCGCCGCCGCTGCGTGAGTATGGCGCGTCCGAGGTGCGTTCCGTTACCCGTGCCTTTAACCATATGGCGGCTGGTGTTAAGCAACTGGCGGATGACCGCACGCTGCTGATGGCGGGGGTAAGTCACGACTTGCGCACGCCGCTGACGCGTATTCGCCTGGCGACTGAGATGATGAGCGAGCAGGATGGCTATCTGGCAGAATCGATCAATAAAGATATCGAAGAGTGCAACGCCATCATTGAGCAGTTTATCGACTACCTGCGCACCGGGCAGGAGATGCCGATGGAAATGGCGGATCTTAATGCAGTACTCGGTGAGGTGATTGCTGCCGAAAGTGGCTATGAGCGGGAAATTGAAACCGCGCTTTACCCCGGCAGCATTGAAGTGAAAATGCACCCGCTGTCGATCAAACGCGCGGTGGCGAATATGGTGGTCAACGCCGCCCGTTATGGCAATGGCTGGATCAAAGTCAGCAGCGGAACGGAGCCGAATCGCGCCTGGTTCCAGGTGGAAGATGACGGTCCGGGAATTGCGCCGGAACAACGTAAGCACCTGTTCCAGCCGTTTGTCCGCGGCGACAGTGCGCGCACCATTAGCGGCACGGGATTAGGGCTGGCAATTGTGCAGCGTATCGTGGATAACCATAACGGGATGCTGGAGCTTGGCACCAGCGAGCGGGGCGGGCTTTCCATTCGCGCCTGGCTGCCAGTGCCGGTAACGCGGGCGCAGGGCACGACAAAAGAAGGGTAAATAAACGGGAGGCGAAGGTGCCTCCCGTTTTGCTTTCTATAAGATACTGGATAGATATTCTCCAGCTTCAAATCATTACAGTTTCGGACCAGCCGCTACCAGCGCGGCACCCGCAGGGGTGTCGGTGTATTTATCGAAGTTGTCGATAAACAGTTTCGCCAGGGTTTCGGCTTTTTCCTGCCACTGTTCCGGAGAAGCGTAGGTGTTACGCGGATCGAGAATCTTCGTGTCTACGCCCGGCAGTTCGGTTGGGATCGCCAGGTTAAACATCGGCAGAGTGAAGGTTTCTGCATTATCCAGCGAACCGTTGAGGATGGCGTCGATAATGGCGCGGGTATCTTTAATCGAGATACGTTTGCCAGTGCCGTTCCAGCCAGTGTTAACCAGATAAGCCTGCGCGCCCGCCGCCTGCATACGTTTCACCAGCACTTCTGCGTACTGAGTCGGGTGCAGCGACAGGAATGCCGCGCCGAAGCAAGCGGAGAAGGTTGGCGTCGGTTCGGTGATGCCACGCTCAGTACCGGCCAGTTTGGCGGTGAAGCCAGAGAGGAAGTGATACTGGGTTTGATCGGCAGTCAGGCGAGAAACCGGCGGCAACACGCCGAAAGCATCAGCAGTCAGGAAGATAACCTTAGTCGCGTGGCCCGCTTTGGAAACCGGCTTAACAATGTTATCGATGTGATAGATCGGATAAGAAACGCGGGTGTTCTCGGTTTTTGAACCATCATCAAAGTCGATAGTGCCATCTTCACGCACGGTGACGTTTTCCAGCAACGCATCACGACGGATAGCGTTGTAGATTTCAGGTTCCGCTTCTTTCGACAGCTTGATAGTTTTTGCGTAGCAGCCGCCTTCGAAGTTAAACACGCCGTCATCGTCCCAGCCGTGTTCGTCATCGCCAATCAGGCGACGTTTCGGGTCGGTGGAAAGGGTGGTTTTACCGGTGCCGGAAAGGCCGAAGAACACCGCAACATCGCCTTTCTCACCAACGTTGGCGGAGCAGTGCATAGAAGCGATACCTTTCAGCGGCAGCAGGTAGTTCATCATCGAGAACATCCCTTTCTTCATTTCGCCGCCGTACCAGGTGCCGCCAATCAGCTGCATGCGCTCGGTCAGGTTAAACGCCACGAAGTTTTCGGAGTTGAGACCCTGTTCTTTCCACTGCGGGTTAGTGCACTTCGCGCCGTTCATAACGATAAAGTCTGGTTTGAAACCTGCCAGTTCTTCATCGCTCGGGCGAATAAACATGTTTTTGACAAAATGCGCCTGCCAGGCCACTTCGGTGATGAAACGGACGGAAAGACGAGTATCCGGGTTCGCACCACAGAAAGCGTCGACAACGAACAGACGTTTGCCGGAAAGCTGCCTGGTCACCAGGCCTTTCAGATGCTGCCAGGTTTCCGGAGAGAGAGGTTTGTTGTCGTTCTTACCTTTGCCTTTGTCTGCCCACCAGAAAGTATCGCGAGTGGTA
This sequence comes from Enterobacter hormaechei, assembly GCA_041890495.1. Lineage (GTDB taxonomy): Bacteria > Pseudomonadota > Gammaproteobacteria > Enterobacterales > Enterobacteriaceae > Escherichia > Escherichia boydii. The sequence continues at coordinate 3,515,910 of CP169086.1, read as the reverse complement.
TCGTCACGGACGATATACTTATCTTTTGGTGAACGACCGGTGAAGATCCCGGTATCGACGGCAACGGCACCCAGATTAGTTAACACCCCGCGCTCATAACCTGTCAGGCTCGGATTGAGCTCTTCCTGATACAGCGTATCGTAGTCGGGGTTGTAGACGACTTCCTGGACGTCGTGAATACCATAAGCCTTGAGATCTTGCGGGGTTAAACCAGTAACACGCATATCACTGCTCCTTAGCCAATATGTACTGCCTGAAATTGTAGGGTTTTTCTGAGGTTGTTTACCGCGACGGGGCTCATAGATTCACGCATCTGGACAAAACCCTTACTAACGGAAAACGCTGCGACTCCAGTCACAGCGCAGGCGGATTATCGCAGGAATCGCTTTTTGGTTGGGGAAAATGTTCCGAAAAGGTTAATGGCTGGTGATTTTATCGGAAAGAATGTGAATGTAATCGCATACACGTAAGAAAATTACGTAAGAGTTACATTAGGAAAACGATTCAGCTTGGGTGGCGTTTTTACCCCTCACCCTCTCCCCTTTGGGGAGAGGGTGAGGGGTAAGAGGTTTAGTGAACCTGTGGATCCGCCGGGGAGGCGTTGTTGCGGATCTCAGCAATATCCATCGCATTGAACAGATAGTGGTTACCGCAGTAATCACAATGCATGTCAATTTCGCCATCTTCCGCCAGGATGCTATCAACTTCTTCATCAGGCAGCGTTTTCAGCGCATCGGCGCAACGTTCACGCGAGCAGGTGCATTTGAACTCCACATCCTGCGGATCGTAAACCGTCACCTCTTCTTCGTGATACAAACGCCACAACACTTCGTTTGCCGGTAAGGTCAGCAGTTCTTCGGTTTTGATGGTTTCGGTTAGCGTCGCCAGGTGGTCAAAGTCGTCCTGCTGGGCATTTTGCGCAGGCATTACCTGCAACAACATACCGCCTGCAGCCGGTTTGCCGTCTACGTCGCCGGTGCGAATAAACAGGCGCGTCGGCAGCTGTTCAGAACGCATAAAGTAATCTTCCAGGCAGGCCGCCAGGGTATCACCTTCCAGACCAACTACGCCCTGATAGCGTTCGCCTTCGCTCGGGGTAATGGTGATCACCACGTAACCATTGCCGACCAGCGTTTTCAGGTCGGCATTTTCTGGAATTTCGCCCTGCACGCGCGCCACACCGCGCATCTGCTGGTTATTGTTACCGTTAATAACCGCCAGATTCATCGGACCGTCGCCCTGCAGCTGTACGGTGATATCACCATCAAACTTCAGCGTAGCGGTTAACAGGCTGGTCGCAACCAGCAGTTCTGCCAGCACGTTTTTAACGGGCTGCGGATAATCGTGGTTCTCAAGGATCTGTTGCAGGGTTTCCGAAACGGTTACCAGTTCGCCGCGCACGGCAAAGTTTTCAAACAGATAGCGATGTAATTGGTCATGTTGCGGCATAATCATCTCTCTTGCAGGTGACAGTTATTCACTGTCGCCGTGTTTAAATCGTAACAGGTCGCGGCGCTCTTTTTTGTCCGGGCGTCGGTCCGGGTGCGGCATGGTTAAGGCATTAAGTTTACGTGCCAGCGCCATTTTTTCGCGTTTCTCTACACTTTCCGCAGTCTCTTCATACAGCAAGGCTGCCTCGCTGGCGGGGCGACGCTGTTCAGTAATCGCCTTTACAATCACCGTGCGTTCGTCATTTCCCTGGCGCAGAGTGAGCGTGGCATTCAGCTCGACGATTTTGCTCGGCTTGCTGCGCTGCCCGTTGTAATGCACCTTACCGCCTTCAATCATTTCACGGGCCAGCGCGCGGGTTTTATAAAAACGGGCAGCCCATAGCCATTTATCCAGTCGAACCTCAACAGCAGGTTTTTCTTTCATGGCGTCTCCTTCACATTAGCGAGGGGATCAGGCGGCGGTAGTCATTCAGTGACGGATGGCGTTGATACTGTTTCTCGGCAATCCCGGAATCAGGATTAGTCACGCCGAGGCAGTAACGAATACCAAATTGCGCGGCAGCATCGAGAATCGCTTCGCTGTCATCAATAAACAGCGTTCTTTCAGCTTTCAGACCCGTAGCTTCGGCCACCGCATGCCATAACCGCTGATCCTCTTTCGGATAACCAAATGTGTGGGTGGAAAGTAATAAATCAAGGTGTGCGTCCAGACCGGTATGCTCAAGTTTTACCGCCAGGTTGTGCGGATGCGCATTGGTGAGCAAAATTCGCTGCTTACCGCTGGCTTTCAGTGCCTCAAGAAACGGAATGGTATCTTCACGCAGTACGGCACGCGGTCCCATCTCGGTGGTCATCGCACAGATATCCAGACCCAGTTGCTCACTCCAGTAATCAAGACAGTACCAGTTTAGCGTATGCTGTACGTCGTGATATTGCTGGCGCATATATTCCATCGCTTCCTGTGGCGTAACCCCGTTTTTCGCGCCCCATGTTTCAGGCACCAGCTTTTGCCAGAAATAGTTATCGAAGGCGAGGTCGAGCAACGTGCCGTCCATATCCAGCAGAACGGTATCTACGTCCTGCCAGGCAATGTTGATATGCATGAGGGAAATCTCCAGAGTGAAGCAATTTGCGCGACAGGGTAGCATAACCTGCCGCGCAAACGACGTTATCAGATCAGGCTCTCAGAGGAGGGGATCAGCTTAGGATTGAGGCAGTTTTCATAATATTGCTGGATGTCGGCAAGCCGGGTGCGCGAGCGCTGGTAGCGGCGCAGGGCCATATAGCCGTTCCAGAAAATGGCGATCAGCATCGCGGTCATCAGCAGAGAGGTACCGATGTAGCGCCACAGTCCTGCGCTGTCCGGCATCCGGTGCAGGCCGATATGGCGAGTGCCGTTGGCGTCGGTATAAATACTCGTGACAATCCCTTCGGCGCTGAACGGCGTTTGCATCAGCATCTGTGCAAGGCGCTGGAATTGGCTCCACTGCTCCTGCGCCGGGTAGTCATAAAGCGCAACCTGCGGGTAAGGCTGATCGACCAGGTCGCTGCCCTCATCGCTTGCAATCACAAAGCCGCCCGGTGCCGGGCTATTCAGCGCCTGAGCCGCACGGGTAGTCTCGCGCATCATGAACGGCGACGTCGAGGTGGCGACCAGGTTATCCAGCGATTCAGCGCTCACCGGACGCAGCAGCACGTTGACGCCATCCAGCCGTCCCGCTTCGGCGCGTTTCACCAGCGAGTCCCAGTCTTTACTGTTCCCCAGGTTTACCAGGGCGTTTTTAAGACGAATGCACTCATCCTGAGAGGAGCATAAATCCTGCGTTTTCAGGACGATGTCACCAAAATCATCCAGCAGAACCATGCCTGATTTCTGAATGGCCGAGCGCAGCGCGGGGCTGACGCGTGAATCATCGTCCGGTTTCGGGTGCAGCTGGCGGTTCACAGTCTGGGTAAGCGCCGTAGCCTTATTCACCACTTCGGATTCCGGCAGCGGCAGCGGCAGCGGCGGCGCGTCGTTCCAGATAATTTGCGAACAATCGAACGGCATGAACGGTGAGTTCTGGCGCGTGTTCCACGCCCCCGGCGTGTGAATATTACACATCCCGGTTCCCTTCAGGCGCAGCGTGTCACCCACGCGGACACCGGCTTCATCCAGCTTGTTGACGCTGGTCGCTTCAATGGTTTGCGCCCCTTTGATCCACGACAGGGTGAATTTGATGGGCATATCCAGCGGCACGAAAAGCAGCAGCATGACTAAGACCAGCGCCGCGCCTCCGGCAATGACCGTGCTGCGAAGCCAGTGCTGAAGCGGGAAATTTTTCACTTCGTCATGCAGGGATAAGAAGCGCCCCTGACGCACAACGTGGCGGTCAAGGTAGATATCAATATCGGTTTTCTGACCTAAGTCCTGCGCAATCCACGGCTGCCAGTGGCGCGGGTAGATCAGGTCAATAATTCCGAGCGAAATATTGTTGAGATGTTCCTGATCGTTTTCACCGAACAGACCCCAGCGCTTTGGCGTACCGCGCAGGCAGTGGATTTCGCGCAACGAGGTTTTGGCCGGTGGAGCAAAGAGCCCCCAAAGTCCGCCCGCCAGCAGCAGCACCGCACCGCCAGCCAGCCAGGGAACAAACACATCCGGCGTGAGCAGGCAGAAAAAAAAGAGCAGGAATGCAGAGACGATCAGAAGAGCTTCACGAATGCCGTCCGGGCGGCTCAGGGCGTACTCTTCATGGGTTTCCTGGCGAATGTTCAGCAGTTCGATCTGCTCAGTCTCTTCGCCACGAATGGATGCCTGCGTTGAACTCGCACGCTCCAGCGCAAAACGCGGGGCTTCCTGAAGATATTCATTCAGCGTGTGGCCGTTAAGCGAGATAACCAGGGGCAACGAATCGGTGTGAATCAGCTCAACGCTGTTTTCGTCATTAATGTATTGCTCCCAGGACGGGGGCAGATGCACTTCGACGGAATCAAGGTAATAGCGCCATTTGTTGGGGTCATCAGTAGTGATGCCATAGCGCGTGATGGAGCGCGTCACGCAGAGCACGGTATCACTTTGCGCATTAAGCTTTAGCGCGACGGGCGCAGCTGTGGCTCCCGTTGGCCCAGGCGTTAACTGAGTACGGTTCAGAATTTCCAAGTAGTTTTCAACCGCATCGCGCTCGTCTTGCGTGAGTTTACGCGTGCTCGCACCCGCAAATGCATTTAAAAAGGGCAGACGATAACGGCGCTGTGCGCAGCGCCTGTACAACCACCCTGCAACCAATGCGCTGGCCAGCAAAGCAGCTAAAAAAATCACAATGGTGCTCATGCTTTCCCCATCTTACTTAGTCTGTCAGGCGTGGTCAGTCGCACCGGACACAATACATGATTCTGCGGTTGGCTATCGGCAAGCGTGGAGTTTAACTTGAGCATCATTAAGCACATCACAGTAACCGCTGATCATAGCAAACCCTCTGAAGGCGGAATATCAGCAAATTCCTGGAGTTATTTCAACCTATTGACTTTTAATTTGATTTGAGGACGATTATTTATTAAGTTACATAAATGTAAATAACATGCAATTCACATTGCCGAAAGCGTGTCCGATATCGCACAATAACCGCTGATTTCACAGCATAGATCCCACGATGAGCAAATCATTACAAAAACCCACCATTCTGAATGTTGAAACTGTAGCCCGTTCCCGACTGTTTACCGTCGAGAGCGTGGATCTGGAGTTCAGCAATGGCGTGCGGCGTGTTTATGAACGAATGCGTCCAACCAACCGGGAAGCAGTGATGATTGTGCCGATTGTGGACGATCACCTGATCCTGATCCGCGAATACGCAGTGGGAACTGAATCCTACGAATTAGGTTTTTCGAAAGGATTAATTGATCCGGGTGAAAGCGTCTACGAAGCCGCTAACCGCGAGCTAAAAGAAGAGGTTGGATTTGGAGCGAACGATCTGACTTTTTTGAAGAAGCTCAGCATGGCACCGTCTTACTTTTCCAGCAAAATGAATATCGTGGTAGCGCAAGATCTCTACCCGGAATCACTGGAAGGCGATGAGCCAGAGCCGCTACCACAGGTGCGCTGGCCGCTGGCGCATATGATGGATTTGCTGGAAGACCCTGACTTCAATGAAGCGCGCAATGTCAGTGCGCTGTTCCTCGTGCGCGAATGGTTGAAAGGGCAGGGGCGAGTGTAAATGCGTGAAGTTTGCCTGATGCACAATGTTTATCAGGCTTATGGGGTTTCTGCAATTTATTGAGTTTTCACGATTTTGTTAGCCGGATAACGCGTTCACGCCGTATCCGGCATAAACAAGTGCACTTTGTCAGCAAACTGAAAAGGCGCCGAAGCGCCTTTTTAATCAGAACAATTCCTGTGCCTCGCCATTATCGATAATGGTCGTTCCCACCTCGTGCACTGCCTGTTGTGTCGGCTGCGTACCTTCGATGAAATACTCTTCGCGGCTGTTGCCACCATTAGCTAACTGCCCGGTGCTGCGATCGATATTCACCGTCACAATACCCGGTGGCGGCGTCAGCGGCTGCTCCGGCACACCTTCAAGAACGGCTTTCATATAAGCGTCCCATGCAGGCTGGGCACTCTTGGCACCGCCTTCGTAACCTGAGATCTGATCTTTAATCGCTCCGGAAGCCGTTGTATGACCGAGATTACGACGGTGATCATCAAAGCCAATCCAGACCGAGGTCACAACGCCCGGACCGTAACCCGAGAACCACGCATCTTTCGAACTGTTAGTGGTCCCGGTTTTCCCGCCGATATCGCGACGCTGCAAATCACGACCTGCACGCCAGCCAGTACCCTGCCAGCCTGGCTCACCAAAGATATTGGTGTTCAAAGCACTCTTAATCAGGAATGCCAGCGGAGTGTTGATGACGTGCGGTGCGTACTCCTGCGCGCCAGTCTTCGCCACTAACGCCTGATTTGCCTGCTCCAGCTGCGGCATTGGTACAGAAACATTCTGCTGCTCGCGGGAGATAGCGACATCTTCAACATCGTTATTTTCCAGCACGTTCGATTTCTGCGTATCACCGTAAATCACCGGAATATCGCATTCCGGGCAGGCTACTTTCGGTTTCGCTTCGAAAATCACGCCGCCCTGATCGTTTTCAATTTTGCTGATAAACCACGGGTCCACCAGGAAGCCGCCGTTCGCCATGACCGCGTAGCCGCGCGCCACCTGCATTGGGGTGAAGGACGCTGAACCCAGCGCCAGCGATTCGGTGTGGACAATGTTTTGTGCCGGGAAGCCGAAGCGTTGCAGATATTCTGCAGCGTAGTCGACGCCCATCGCCCGCATTGCGCGTACCATCACCACGTTTTTCGACTGACCCAGCCCCTGACGTAAGCGAATTGGACCGGCATATTGTGGCGGCGAGTTCTTCGGCTGCCAGTCAGAACCGGCACCTGCATCCCAGCGGGAAATTGGCACATCGTTCAACATACTTGCCAGCGTCAGACCTTTATCCATCGCCGCGGTGTAGAGGAACGGTTTGATGTTGGAACCCACCTGACGCAGTGCCTGGGTGGCGCGGTTAAACTTGCTCTGATTGAAATCAAAGCCACCGACCAGCGCCATAACGGCACCATTTTGCGGATTGATCGACACCAGCGCCGAGTTCACTTCCGGCACTTGTGCCAGCCACCATGCATCGCCGACCTGACGAACCCAGATTTGCTGTCCCGTTTGCAGAACATCGGTCACTTTACGCGGCGTCGGTCCCTGCTGAGTATCCGAACGGTAAGGACGCGCCCAGCGAACGCCGTCCATACTCAATGCGACAGTCGACCCGTCCGCCAGCATTGCCGTCGCTTCCTGAGGATTGGCGCTGGTGACTGCGGCAGGCAGCAGCGGACCATAGGTCGGCAGCGCCTTCAGCGTATCGGTAATCTTGTTGTTATCCCACGCCGACTCGCCCACTTTCCACAGCACATTTGCCGGGCCGCGATAGCCGTGGCGCATGTCGTAGTCCAGCACGTTATTACGTACCGCCTGCTGCGCGGCCTGCTGCACTTTGCGGGTGATGGTGGTGTAAATGCGATAACCGTCTTCATAGGCACTTTCGCCATAACGGTTATACATCTCCTGGCGCACCATTTCGCTCAGGTACGGCGCAGAGAAAGCAATCTCCGGCGCGTGATAGTTAGCGTTAATCGCCTCAGTGCGTGTCTGATCGAACTGTTGTTGGGTGATATACCCTTCATCCAGCATCCGCGACAGCACGACGTTACGCCGCGCGACGGCACGATCCATCGAGTAGAGCGGGTTGAAGGTGGAAGGCGCTTTCGGCAGCCCGGCTATCACCGCCATTTCGTTCAGCGTCAGTTGGTCGACCGTTTTTCCGAAATAGACTTGTGCCGCAGCACCGACACCATAGGCGCGGTAACCAAGGTAAATCTTGTTCAGATAAAGCTCGAGGATCTCGTCTTTCGTCAGCAGCTGTTCAATGCGAATCGCGAGGAAGACTTCCTTAATCTTACGCATCAGCGTGCGTTCTGGACTGAGGAAGAAGTTTCTCGCCAGCTGCTGGGTAATGGTACTTGCCCCTTGTGACGCGTGACCGGAGAACAGCGCCACGCTTGCTGCACGGAAGATCCCCACCGGGTCAACGCCGTGATGCTCGTAGAAGCGGCTGTCTTCTGTCGCGATAAAGGCTTTCACCATCTCCGGTGGGATTTGATCCAACGTAACCGGAATACGACGTTTCTCACCGTATTGAGCAATCAGCTCGCCATCGGCGCTGTAAATCTGCATCGGAATTTGCAGGCGAACATCTTTTAATGTCGCCACATCCGGCAGTTGTGGCTCGATGTAGCGGTATAGGCCATAAATCGAGCCTGCTCCCAGCAGAATGCAACAGACTGCAAGGATCAAAAAATACTTTACGAACTTCACTGGAAATTTCCCATTTAGTTTCATTTGGGCAGTTTATAAACAAACGCGCGGTAGTATAAAGGCAAGCCAGACGCATTGATATACCCGTCAGAGTGACGGGTGATAAGGAGATCGTGAAGCATGGCTTTCAAAATATGGCAAACGGGCGTTCATATTCAACAGGATAGGGTGCGGATCGTTGCGTTGACCCGGGAGAAGTCCGGCTGGCGTTTGCGCCGCTGGTGGGCGATTCCTCTGGCCGAAGGCATCATTCGTGACGGCAAAATTTGTCAGTCAGAACAGCTAGTTGATGCGTTACGCGGCTGGCGGAACACGCTGCCGCACTACCACCGGGTGTTCCTCTCTTTCCCGGCAGCACGCACTCTGCAACGGTCGCTCCCCCGCCCGACCATTGCGCTGCGCGACAGCGAGCAGCTCTCATGGCTTGGCGCCGCGCTCGCCCGCGAACTGGAGATGTCTGCCGATACGCTCTGTTTCGATTACGCGCAGGATACCTTCAGCAATACCTTTCACGTGACCGCTGCGCAAAACAACGAGGTTAATACCCTACTGGCGCTGGCGAAAACGCTGCGTTTGAGGCTGGTGACTATTACTCCGGATGCCAGCGCGCTGGCGAATCTTCTTCCTGCGGTGGCGCCAGCGACGTGCATCGCCTGGCGGGACGACCGGCAGTGGCTGTGGGCGATGCGTCACCAGTGGGGACGCCGCTTTATCACAGAAGCCGAAAGCGTGGCCGAGCTTTCGGCGCTGCTGGCGCTTGGTCCGGATGACATCGCGCTGTTTGATAGCCGACGTGACCCGTGGGAAATCCTCGAGCGCTGCCATGCCCCGCTGCCGGACTGCGGCGCTGATTATACCGTTGCGCTGGCGTTGGCCATGAGCGAGGTGCCCGGATGAGCATCATGAACTTTCTGCCCTGGCGAAAGCAGAGGCGCGCGCGATGCCTGCGTTTCTGGGGCGCAATGTGTGTCGGCACCGTGCTGTTAATGTTCGTAGTCATTTTCTGCCTGCGCATAAACCCTCTTATGAGGCTGCACGCGCTGCAAACGGATCTGACGGGAATGCAGACCGTGCAGCACGCGCTTGCCTCCCGGCAGAAGCTCGCCTCACAGGCGCAGAAGCCAGCGCAGACCCTTCAACGACGCGCATGGCAACCGGTGCTGGAATCCCTTTCCCGCGCCATTCCGACACAGGCATGGCTGACAGAGCTGCGCTATCAGCCTCCTGCTCTGATGCTGAGTGGGTATGCCCTAACCCTGCCGGCCCTGTCTGCCCTGCGCGACGCGCTTGGGCAAATAGCGGGTTTTACGCCCGCGACGGCGGGGGAGCTTCGGCAGGACAGTCAGGGGCGCTGGATCTTCACCCTTCATCTTAAAAGCGAGGGGTAACGCATGGATACCCTGTTAGAACGCTGGTGCGAAAGCCGTCCGTGGTATCGGGTGCTCTTCTGGTGTCTGGGGAGTCTCCTGGCAGGACTGGCCGCCTGGGGCACCTTGCTCAGACCGGTAGACAGGCAGTGTGCTGAACGACAACGCCAGCTGATTCAGGACGTGAGGACGAACGCGGCGTTATGGCCTGCCGTCAGAAAGGTGCCGTTTCTTACGAAAACAGCGCAGGTACGGGCGCTGACGCCGTTTTCTCCGCTCGATTTTCAGGGCGATAACACGACGCTGGTTCACTGGAAGCCGCTGCAGAGCGGGGGGGAATTGATGCTGGAGGTGGAGTGGCAGGCGCTTCCGGCGCTTTTTTCCCGGCTGGCGCAGCGGGATGTGCAGATCGCCGCTTTCGCGATTGCCCCACACGGTAAGGCGTTGCGCCTGCGGCTGGAGCTTGAACATGCGAAATAGCGCGCGATATTTGCTGGTTTGCTCTGTGCTGCTATTGACCGGCATGCGCGATCCGTTTCGCCCGCCGGACGATCCCTGCGCCATTGGCGAGCTGGTGCAGTGGCGATATCGCGGCATGGTGGGAGAACAGCAGGCTATCGGCATTTTACAGGATGGGCAAAAGCGCTGGTACCGGCTGAAAACGCATGAGCGCTTCCCTGCGGGCTGGACGATAACGGCCGTCAATGAAACGGAACTGGTTGTTGATGTGGGTGACACATGTGAACCAGGAAAATGGACGTGGCAACGAGAAGGAACGAATAAGAATGAATTTACGGATAATGCTGTGGCTGCTGGCGTTCAGCCATCCGCTGTGGGCCGCCGCGCCAAAACCGGTCACGCTGGTGGTGGATGATGTGCCTGTAGTCCAGATACTGCAGAGCCTGGTCGAACAGGAGAACCGAAATCTGGTGATATCGCCTGATGTCGGCGGCACGCTTTCGCTCAACCTGACGCGCGTCCCCTGGCGACAGGCGTTACAGACGGTTGTCACCAGCGCTGGCCTCGTTTTGCGAGAGGAGGGCGGAATTTTTTATGTGCATACCGCGGCCTGGCAGCGTGAACAGCAGGAACGCTCAGAACAGGAGCGGACGCGTCGACAGCTTGATGCGCCGCTGGTGTCTCACAGTATCCCTTTTTCCTATGCCGATGCTGGAGAGCTGCAAAAAGACGCGGAAAAACTCCTGAGCCCAAAGGGAAGTTTGTCTCTCGACAAACGCACCAACCGGCTGCTGATTCGGGATAACCAGGCGGTGGTGGAGACGCTGCAGCGCTGGGCCGCTCAGATGGATATTCCCATCGAGCAGGTCGAGCTGGCGGCGCATATTGTGACCATTAACGAAAAAAGCCTGCGCGAGCTGGGAGTGAAGTGGAATCTCGCCGACGCTACCGACGCGGGCAAGGTTGGACAGCTCACGACGGTGGGCAGCGATCTTTCCGTCGCCAGCGCCACCACCCACGTGGGTTTTAATATCGGGAGGATCAATGGTCGGCTGCTGGATTTGGAGCTCTCAGCGCTGGAGCAAAAACAGCAGGTCGATATCATCGCCAGCCCGCGGCTGCTGGCCTCGCACGGCCAGCCGGCCAGCATCAAGCAGGGCAGCGAAATTCCGTATCAGGTCTCAAGCGGTGAAAGCGGCGCAACCTCCGTTGAGTTTAAGGAGGCGGTATTAGGGATGGAGGTCACGCCGGTGGTCTTGCCGGGAGGGCGCGTGCGCCTGAAATTGCACATCAGCGAAAATATGCCGGGACAGGTTCTGCAGCAGGCTGACGGCGAAACGCTGGCGATCGACAAACAGGAGATAGAAACTCAGGTGGAGGTAAAAAGTGGAGAAACGCTGGCGTTAGGCGGAATTTTTTCGCAGAAGAATAAAACCGGCAGTGACAGCGTGCCGGGGCTGGGGAAAATCCCCTGGCTTGGACAGCTCTTTCGCCACGATGGTAAGGATAATGAACGGCGCGAGTTAGTGGTGTTTATTACACCACGTCTGGTCGGTATTCGCTGACGGGTAACGATCCCCGCAATGATTTTGCATTCAGTTTGTTGCAGATGTTTGACGTGGGGCATGAATTAGCATACAAGGAGTACCGATTTGAGAGTTGGTGCTCTTCGCTGCCTGCGTTCCATGATGATGATTTATCATTCAGGCGGCATTTTGCTGTCTTTTTTACGCTAATCTTACCCGGTGATTTATCGCCAGAGCGGTGGTAGCAAGGCAGCGCGCTTGCAGCGACCAGATATGCAGAGGGATGGGTGATTTATTCAGTTGCCAAACCCGCTGGAGTATTGAGATAATTTTCAGTCTGACTCTCGCAATATCTTATGAGGTTTCAGTTCATGTCCTGCGGCGCTCTCTGAGCGAAGCGGGTTTATCATTAACGAATAGTCTTAGTAGTACCGAAAAAATGGCAGAGAAACGCAATATCTTTCTGGTTGGGCCTATGGGTGCCGGAAAAAGCACTATTGGGCGCCAGTTAGCTCAACAACTCAATATGGAATTTTACGATTCCGATCAAGAGATTGAGAAACGAACCGGAGCTGATGTGGGCTGGGTTTTCGATTTAGAAGGCGAAGAAGGCTTCCGCGATCGCGAAGAAAAGGTCATCAATGAGTTGACCGAGAAACAGGGTATTGTGCTGGCTACTGGCGGCGGCTCTGTGAAATCCCGTGAAACGCGTAACCGTCTTTCCGCTCGTGGCGTTGTCGTTTATCTTGAAACGACCATCGAAAAGCAACTTGCACGCACGCAGCGTGATAAAAAACGCCCGTTGCTGCACGTTGAAACACCGCCGCGTGAAGTTCTGGAAGCGTTGGCCAATGAACGCAATCCGCTGTATGAAGAGATTGCCGACGTGACCATTCGTACTGATGATCAAAGCGCTAAAGTGGTTGCAAACCAGATTATTCACATGCTGGAAAGCAACTAATTCTGGCTTTATATACACTCGTCTGCGGGTACAGTAATTAAGGTGGATGTCGCGTTATGGAGAGGATTGTCGTTACTCTCGGGGAACGTAGTTACCCAATTACCATCGCATCTGGTTTGTTTAATGAACCAGCTTCATTCTTACCGCTGAAATCGGGCGAGCAGGTCATGTTGGTCACCAACGAAACCCTGGCTCCTCTGTATCTCGATAAGGTCCGCGGCGTACTTGAACAGGCGGGTGTTAACGTCGATAGCGTTATCCTCCCTGACGGCGAGCAGTATAAAAGCCTGGCTGTACTCGATACCGTCTTTACGGCGTTGTTACAAAAGCCGCATGGTCGCGATACTACGCTGGTGGCGCTTGGCGGCGGCGTAGTGGGCGATCTGACCGGCTTCGCGGCGGCGAGTTATCAGCGCGGTGTTCGTTTCATTCAAGTCCCGACGACGTTACTGTCGCAGGTCGATTCCTCCGTTGGCGGCAAAACTGCGGTCAACCATCCCCTCGGTAAAAACATGATTGGCGCGTTCTACCAGCCTGCTTCAGTGGTGGTGGATCTCGACTGTCTGAAAACGCTTCCCCCGCGTGAGTTAGCGTCGGGGCTGGCAGAAGTCATCAAATACGGCATTATTCTTGACGGTGCGTTTTTTAACTGGCTGGAAGAGAATCTGGATGCGTTGTTGCGTCTGGACGGTCCGGCAATGGCGTACTGTATTCGCCGTTGTTGTGAACTGAAGGCAGAAGTTGTCGCCGCCGACGAGCGCGAAACCGGGTTACGTGCTTTACTGAATCTGGGACACACCTTTGGTCATGCCATTGAAGCTGAAATGGGGTATGGCAATTGGTTACATGGTGAAGCGGTCGCTGCGGGTATGGTGATGGCGGCGCGGACGTCGGAACGTCTCGGGCAGTTTAGTTCTGCCGAAACGCAGCGTATTATAACCCTGCTCACGTGGGCTGGGTTACCGGTTAATGGGCCGCGCGAAATGTCCGTGCAGGCGTATTTACCGCATATGCTGCGTGACAAGAAAGTCCTTGCGGGAGAGATGCGCTTAATTCTTCCGTTGGCAATTGGTAAGAGTGAAGTTCGCAGCGGCGTTTCGCACGAGCTTGTTCTTAACGCCATTGCCGATTGTCAATCAGCGTAACAACAAGAAAGGTCAGGCCGCTTATCAAGCGGTCTATTAGCTTCAGGTTAATTGCAACGTGGTAAGCATTAACCTTTTAGTGGGGTGTTAAATGGATGAATTCAAACCAGAAGACGAGCTGAAACCCGATCCCAGCGATCGTCGTACTGGTCGTTCTCGTCAATCTTCTGAACGTGATAACGAGCCGCAGATCAACTTTGACGATGTTGATCTGGATGCAGACGATCGTCGTCCTTCGCGCAGCCGCAACGCGCACGAAGAGCGAGCAGAAGAGGATTATGAGTCCGAAGAAGATTCAATGGACGAACAGCCTGTAGAGCGTCGCCCGCGTAAACGTAAAAAAGCCGCTGCGCCAAAACCGGCTTCCCGCCAGTATATTATGATGGGCCTTGGCGTTCTGGTGCTTGTGCTGCTGATTGTCGGCATTGGCTCCGCGCTTAAAGCACCGTCAACGAACTCTACCGAGCAAACTGCTTCCGCTGAGAAGAGCATCAACCTTTCCGGTAACGATGCGACAAATCAGGCGAATGGCGCACAGCCTGCGCCGGGTGCCACTTCTGCAGAGCAGACGGCAGGTAACACCACAGCGCCGCAGGATGTTTCTCTGCCGCCCGTTTCTTCAACCCCTGCTCAGGGTCAGGCACCTGCTACGCCTGAAGGCCAGCAGCGCGTAGAAGTTCAGGGAGATCTGAACAATGCGCTGACACAGCCGCAGAACCAGCAGCAGGTTGATAACGTCGTGGTTAACTCTACGCTGCCAACTGAGCCGGCAACCGTTGCCCCGATTCGCGGTGGTAACGCTCAACCACAAGCGGCTGCAACGGAAACCAAACCGCGCCAGACGCAAACTGCGACGCGTCCTGAACGCAAGCAGGCGGTGATTGAGCCTAAGCGTGAAACCAAACCTCAGGCAGTTGTAAAAGCGCCTGAAGTGAAAGCCGTACCGGCACAGCCGAAACACACCGAAACGGCTGCGGTGAGCGAGACTGCGAAAGCGCCAGTCACGCAGACTGCGCCGAAAGCAACGGCGACAACAACCGCACCGGCTGCCACAGCTGCGCCTGCAGCAACGGCTCCAGCAGGCACGGCAACAGCCTCCAGCAGTGCCGCAGGCAAAACGGCAGGTAACGTTAGTTCGCTGAAGTCTGCGCCATCCAGCAACTACACTCTGCAGCTGAGCAGTTCCTCTAACTACGACAACCTGAACGGTTGGGCGAAGAAAGAGAATCTGAAAAACTACGTTGTCTATGAAACGACGCGTAATGGTCAAGCCGTGGTATGTCCTGGTTTCTGGCGTGTACGCTTCGAAAGAAGAGGCGAAAAAAGCGGTATCTACATTGCCAGCAGATGTCCAGGCCAAAAACCCGTGGGCGAAACCGCTGCGTCAGGTACAGGCCGATCTGAAGTAATCAAGGTTATCTCCCGCAATGGTTTATCGTTGCGGGAGTTGCCTGAAGCGCTGGATGCTGTCGGAGCTTTCTCCACAGCCGGAGAAGGTGTAATTAGTTAGTCAGCATGAAGAAAAAATCGCGCTTTTTTGAAGTGGGCAGGGGGCAAGTATCCCCTGCTTGATGATATTAAACGGCATTTGCCCAAGGGCGAATGTCTGGTTGAGCCTTTTGTAGGTGCCGGGTCGGTGTTTCTCAACACCGACTTTTCTCGTTATATCCTTGCCGATATCAATAGCGACCTGATCAGTCTCTATAACATTGTGAAGATGCGTACTGATGAGTACGTACAGGCCGCACGCGAGCTGTTTGTTCCCGAAACAAATTGCGCCGAGGTTTACTATCAGTTCCGCGAAGAGTTCAACAAAAGCCAGGATCCGTTCCGTCGGGCGGTACTGTTTTTATATTTGAACCGCTACGGTTACAACGGCCTGTGTCGTTACAATCTGCGCGGTGAGTTTAACGTGCCGTTCGGCCGCTACAAAAAACCCTATTTCCCGGAAGCAGAGTTGTATCACTTCGCTGAAAAAGCGCAGAATGCCTTTTTCTATTGTGAGTCTTACGCCGATAGCATGGCGCGCGCAGATGATGCATCCGTCGTCTATTGCGATCCGCCTTATGCACCGCTGTCTGCGACCGCCAACTTTACGGCGTATCACACAAACAGTTTTACGCTTGAACAACAAGCGCATCTGGCGGAGATCGCCGAAGGTCTGGTTGAGCGCCATATTCCAGTGCTGATCTCCAATCACGATACGATGTTAACGCGTGAGTGGTATCAGCGCGCAAAATTGCATGTCGTCAAAGTTCGACGCAGTATAAGCAGCAACGGCGGCACACGTAAAAAGGTGGACGAACTGCTGGCTTTGTACAAACCAGGAGTCGTTTCACCCGCGAAAAAATAATTCTCAAGGAGAAGCGGATGAAACAGTATTTGATTGCCCCCTCAATTCTGTCGGCTGATTTTGCCCGCCTGGGTGAAGATACCGCAAAAGCCCTGGCAGCTGGCGCTGATGTCGTGCATTTTGACGTCATGGATAACCACTATGTTCCCAATCTGACGATTGGGCCAATGGTGCTGAAATCCTTGCGTAACTATGGCATTACCGCCCCTATCGACGTACACCTGATGGTGAAACCCGTCGATCGCATTGTGCCTGATTTCGCTGCCGCTGGTGCCAGCATCATTACCTTTCATCCAGAAGCCTCCGAGCATGTTGACCGCACGCTGCAACTGATTAAAGAAAATGGCTGTAAAGCGGGTCTGGTATTTAACCCGGCGACACCTCTGAGCTATCTGGATTACGTGATGGATAAGCTGGATGTGATCCTGCTGATGTCCGTCAACCCTGGTTTCGGCGGTCAGTCTTTCATTCCTCAAACACTGGATAAACTGCGCGAAGTACGTCGCCGTATCGACGAGTCTGGCTTTGACATTCGACTAGAAGTGGACGGTGGCGTGAAGGTGAACAACATTGGCGAAATCGCTGCGGCGGGCGCGGATATGTTCGTCGCCGGTTCGGCAATCTTCGACCAGCCAGACTACAAAAAAGTCATTGATGAAATGCGCAGTGAACTGGCAAAGGTAAGTCATGAATAAGTTTGAAGATATTCGCGGCGTCGCTTTTGATCTTGATGGTACGCTGGTCGACAGTGCTCCTGGTCTTGCTGCTGCGGTAGATATGGCGCTGTATGCGCTGGAGTTGCCCGTCGCAGGTGAAGAACGCGTTATTACCTGGATTGGTAACGGCGCAGATGTTCTGATGGAGCGCGCATTGACCTGGGCGCGTCAGGAACGTGCGACTCAGCGTAAAACAATGGGTAAACCGCCCGTTGATGACGACATTCCGGCAGAAGAACAGGTACGTATTCTGCGTAAACTGTTCGATCGCTACTATGGCGAGGTTGCCGAAGAGGGGACGTTTTTGTTCCCGCACGTTGCCGATACGTTGGGCGCGTTGCAGGCTAAAGGCCTGCCGCTAGGCCTGGTCACCAACAAACCGACGCCGTTCGTCGCGCCGCTGCTCGAAGCCTTAGATATCGCCAAATACTTCAGCGTGGTGATTGGTGGTGATGATGTGCAAAACAAAAAACCGCATCCGGACCCGCTGTTACTGGTGGCTGAGCGGATGGGAATTGCCCCACAACAGATGCTGTTTGTCGGCGACTCACGCAATGATATTCAGGCGGCAAAAGCGGCAGGTTGCCCATCAGTTGGCTTAACCTACGGATATAACTACGGCGAGGCTATCGATCTCAGCCAGCCTGATGTAATTTATCAGTCTATAAATGACCTTCTGCCCGCATTAGGGCTTCCGCATAGCGAAAATCAGGAATCGAAAAATGACTAAGCCCATCGTTTTTAGTGGCGCACAGCCCTCAGGTGAATTGACCATTGGTAACTACATGGGTGCGCTGCGTCAGTGGGTAAACATGCAGGATGACTACCATTGCATTTACTGTATCGTTGACCAACACGCGATCACCGTGCGCCAGGATGCACAGAAGCTGCGTAAAGCGACGCTGGATACGCTGGCCTTGTATCTGGCTTGTGGTATCGATCCTGAGAAAAGCACCATTTTTGTTCAGTCCCACGTGCCGGAACATGCACAGTTAGGCTGGGCACTGAACTGCTATACCTACTTCGGCGAACTGAGTCGCATGACGCAGTTTAAAGATAAATCTGCGCGTTATGCCGAGAACATCAACGCTGGTCTGTTTGACTATCCGGTGCTGATGGCAGCGGACATCCTGCTGTATCAAACTAATCTGGTACCGGTGGGTGAAGACCAGAAACAGCACCTCGAACTGAGCCGCGATATTGCCCAGCGTTTCAACGCGCTGTATGGCGAGATCTTTAAGGTGCCGGAGCCGTTTATTCCGAAATCTGGCGCGCGCGTAATGTCGCTGCTGGAGCCGACCAAGAAGATGTCCAAGTCTGACGATAATCGCAATAACGTTATCGGCCTGCTGGAAGATCCGAAATCGGTAGTGAAGAAAATCAAACGTGCGGTCACTGACTCCGACGAGCCGCCGGTAGTTCGCTACGATGTGCAGAACAAAGCGGGCGTTTCCAACCTGTTGGATATCCTTTCAGCGGTAACGGGCCAGAGCATCCCAGAACTGGAAAAACAGTTCGAAGGCAAGATGTATGGTCATCTGAAAGGTGAAGTGGCTGATGCCGTTTCAGGTATGCTGACTGAATTGCAGGAACGCTATCACCGTTTCCGCAACGATGAAGCCTTCCTGCAACAGGTGATGAAAGATGGCGCGGAAAAAGCCAGCGCGCACGCTTCCCGTACGCTAAAAGCGGTGTACGAAGCGATTGGTTTTGTGGGCTAAACCTTAAGTAAAAGCAAAACGGTAACCACGTTACCGTTTTTAGGGTTTGTTCCCTCTTCCTGTGGGAGAGGGCCAGGGTGAAGGCATCAGGCCGCACTTCCCTAAACTAAAAAACCGGGACATCCCGGTTTTTTTACGCCTGTAAAACGCTTACTGCTGTGCCGCCGGGCCGCAACCACCGATGATCTTCGAAATGGAGATCGCCGGGTGCAGCAGGTAATCGTAGCTGCAATTATTTTTGGTGTTCTGTACGTGACCGGTGCAGGCCGTCAGAGTCGATAACAGGCCAACCAGAACGGCGGCCTTTGCCAGTTTGAACATACGCATTCCTTGTCTTTAAAACGAAAATTGGATGTAACTCAAGGGAATAAAGGGAAAAGTTCCACTTCGGGGCGGTATGTTATCGGTAGCCGTAAGAGGGGAGTAGTCCGCTTAAGGACTACTCCAGGAAGGGAGAATATGCGTTAGTGGCTGGAGAACCAGTTCAGTTTGTCGCGTAGTTCAACCACGCGGCCCACCACGATCAGCGCCGGGCTTTCGACCTGCTGCGCCAGCTCGCCTAACTGTGTCAGCACGCCATCCACCACGCGCTGCGTAATGGCGGTGCCATTTTCGACCAACGCGACGGGCATATCCGCATTCATACCGTGCTCCAGCAGCTTCGTCTGGATCGTGGCGGCCTGATTGAGCCCCATGTAGAACACCAGCGTCTGCTTTTCGGCGGCCAGGTTATGCCAGTCCAGCTCGCTGCCGGTCTTCAGGTGGCCCGTCACCAGACGCACGCTCTGAGCATAGTCGCGGTGGGTCAGCGGAATACCAGAGTACGCTGAGCAGCCGGAAGCCGCCGTAATGCCGGGCACGACAGAGAACGGAATGCCCGCGTCACACAGGGTTTCCAGCTCTTCGCCGCCGCGACCGAAGATAAACGGATCGCCGCCTTTAAGGCGCACCACGCGCTTACCTTTCTGCGCCTCGCGCAGCAGGATCTGATTAATCTCCTCCTGCGGCACGCAGTGGTAGCCCGCCCGTTTGCCCACGAAGACGCGGTCGGCGTCGCGACGGACCAGATTCATGATGTCATCGGACACCAGACGGTCATACACCACGATATCCGCCTGCTGGATCTGCTGTAGCCCTTTCAGCGTCAGCAAGCCCGCATCGCCGGGACCTGCGCCCACCAGCACCACTTCGCCGCGATGGTCCAGCGGTTCGCTTAGCAGCTGTTCGGTCGTCTCTTCAACGGCTTTGGTGTCTTGATTCGCCAGCGACTGCGCCAGCCTGTCGTTCACAAAGAATTTTTCCCAGAAGCGACGGCGCTCGCCCACGGTCGCGAAGGTTTGCTTCACGCGTGAACGCAGCTGCCCGGCATAATGCGCAATTTGACCAAGATGCTGGGGCAACAGGGCTTCCAGCTTTTCCCGCAGCAGGCGCGCGAGAACCGGCGAACGTCCCCCGGACGACACCGCAATCATCAGCGGCGAGCGGTCGATAATCGACGGCATGATAAAGCTGGCCTCTTTCGGCGCATCGACCACGTTGCAGAAGATACGGCGCGCTTCGCAGGCATCGCTCACGCGCTGGTTCACTTCATCGTCATCCGTCGCGGCAATGGTCAGCCAGCAGGTATCCAGCAGAGATTCATTAAACGCGCCCTGTTCCAGCGTGAGCATCCCTTCCTGGGCCCAAACCTCAAACTGGGGGGCGAAGGAAAGGGCATTAACGGTCAGGCGGGCGCCAGCCTCTAACAGCAGGCGCGCTTTGCGCTCGGCCACGTCGCCGCCGCCCACGAGCAGGCAGTCGCGGTTGCGTAATTGACAAAAAATCGGCAGGTGATCCACGACGTTACCTCGCAGCATGCATGGAGGGGGTAAGAATTGACGTCAGGATAACAGCAGGTATCGTACGGAACATACGATTTTCCTGCTGCTATCCCTAAAGGGGCAGAGGTTAGCCTTTCAGCTGCACCTTGCCGTCCTTCACGCGAACGTCATAGTGCTTCACAGAGCGGCTCTCATCTTCCATGCACAAGCCATCACTTAAGCGAAAACGCTGTTTTTTCAGCGGGCTGGCGACCCACAGCTCGCCCTGGTGTTCCGCAATCAGCCCGCGTGACAGCACGCTGGACTCGAAGAACGGGTCGATGTTGCTGATCGCAAACACCTGGTCGCTATGATACGGGCGGAAAATTGCTACCTGCTCGTCACCTAACAGCGCGCAGACGCCGGTTTCAGGCAGGATGTCATCGATTTTGCAGATGTCTTTCCACTGGCTCATGCGTTGTCCTCCACCAGAGTTACCGGGATACGTTCATATGGCGTTGCCGGACGGTGCTGTTCGCGCTCTGGCACCATCTGCACGTTCGGGTCACGCTTGTCGCTGTTGATGAAGTGTTTGAAGCGAGTCTGCGCAGACGGCGTATTGACCGTTTCAGTCCACTCACACACTACCGCTTCACGCAGGCGCGCCATCTCTTCTTCCAGATGAGCGTTCAGCCCCAGTTTGTCGTCAATGATCACTGCTTTCAGGTAATCAATGCCGCCTTCAAGGTTTTCTAACCACGGTGCGGTACGCGTCAGTTTGTCGGCGGTACGGATGTAGAACATCATGAAGCGGTCGAGATATTTGATCAGCGTTTCGCGATCGATATCCGCTGCCAGCAGATCCGCATGACGCGGTTTCATGCCGCCGTTACCGCAAACATACAGGTTCCAGCCTTTTTCAGTGGCGATAATACCCACGTCTTTACCCTGAGCTTCTGAACATTCACGGGTACAGCCGGAGACACCGAACTTCATTTTGTGCGGCGTACGGATGCCTTTGTAGCGGTTTTCCAGTTCCACGCCGAGGCCGACGCTATCGCCAACACCGTAGCGGCACCAGGTGCTACCCACGCAGGTTTTCGCCATACGCAGTGCTTTTGCATAGGCATGACCGGTTTCGAAACCGGCTTCAATCAGCTGACGCCAGATTTCCGGCAGATCGTCTTTCTGTGCGCCAAACATCGCCAGGCGCTGGGAGCCGGTGATTTTGGTGTAGAGATTAAATTCACGCGCGATACGACCCACTGCCATCAGCCCTTCCGGGGTGATTTCACCGCCCGGAGAACGCGGGATCACCGAGTAGGTGCCGTCTTTCTGGATGTTAGCGAGGAAGTTGTCGTTAGAATCCTGCAGCGGAGTATGTTCCGGCTTCAGAATGTATTCGTTCCAGCAGGAGGCCAGCAGCGAACCGACGGTTGGTTTACAAACTTCACAACCGTAGCCTTTGCCGTGTTTCGCCAGCAGTTCTTCGAAGGTTTTAATGCCTTCAACGCGGATCAAATGGAACAGTTCCTGACGCGAATAAGCAAAGTGTTCGCACAGGTTGTTGTTAACTTCGATGCCCTGTTTCGCCAGTTCCGCGTTCAGTACCTGAGTGACCAGCGGGATACAGCCACCGCAGCCAGTACCCGCTTTGGTTTCAGCTTTCAGCGCCGCAACTGTGTGGCAGCCTTTGTTGATGGCAGCAATCAGATCACCTTTGGTGACGTCGAAGCAGGAGCAGATTTGCGCGCTGTCCGGCAGTTTATCAACACCGATAGACGGCTTACCGCTACCCGAGTGCGCCGGCAGAATCAGAGAATCCGGGTTTTCCGGCAGCTCGATAGCATTCAGCACCAGTTGCAGCAGGTTGCCGTAGTCGCTGGTATCGCCCACCAGTACCGCACCGAGCAGGGTTTTGTTGTCTTCGCTGACAATCAGGCGTTTGTAGATCTCTTTGCTTTCGTCGAGGTAAACGTAGCTACGTGCGCCAGGCGTGCGACCGTGCGCATCACCAATACCGCCTACGTCTACGCCCAGCAGTTTCAGCTTGGCGCTAAGGTCAGCACCTTCAAAGGCGTTTTCGCTACCGAGAATATGGTCAACGGCGACCTGCGCCATTTTGTAGCCTGGTGCTACCAGACCAAATACACGGTTGTTCCAGCTTGCGCATTCACCGATGGCGTAGATATCCGGATCGGAAGTCTGGCAGGAATCATTAATGACAATACCCCCACGCGGAGCAACGTCCAGACCACACTGGGTTGCCAGCTTATCGCGCGGACGGATACCGGTAGAGAAGACGATAAAGTCGACTTCCAGTTCGCTGCCGTCGGCAAAACGCATGGTTTTACGCGCTTCGACACCTTCCTGCACAATCTCAAGGGTGTTTTTGCTGGTGTGAACGCGCACGCCCATACTTTCGATTTTGCGACGCAGCTGCTCGCCACCCATCTGATCAAGCTGTTCCGCCATCAGCATAGGGGCAAATTCGATAACGTGGGTTTCAATACCTAAGTTTTTCAGCGCGCCAGCGGCTTCCAGACCTAACAGGCCGCCACCAACAACGGCACCGCGTTTGCTGCGACGGGCGCAGGATTCAATGGCGTTGAGGTCTTCAATGGTGCGATAGACAAAGCAGTCCTGAGTATCAGAACCTTTGATTGGTGGGATCCACGGGTAGGAACCGGTTGCCATGATCAGCTTGTCATAAAAAACGGTACGTCCGGCGCTGGAGTGAATCACCTTCTCCTGACGGTTGATGGTGATAGCGCGTTCGCCGACCAGAACTTTGATGCCGTGTTTCTCGTAGAAGCCTTCGCGCACCAGCGACAGCTCTTCGGCGGTGTGGTGAGAGAAGTAAGACGAGAGGTGTACGCGGTCATAAGCGATGCGCGGTTCTTCACAGAAAACGGTAATATCAAAGTTGGCCGCATCAGATTTATCAAGAAGATCTTCGATAAAGCGATGGCCGACCATACCGTTACCGATAATTGCGAGTCTGACTTTGCTCATTTTTGCCTCGATTTCTTTTCTATTACCGCCTACCTTAACGATTCAGCAACCCCGCTTATTGATGTAAATCAAATTCACCTTTATATACTCCTTAAGGGGTATATTGCTGATTTGTATAAATTTCTTAAGTCACGGAATTGTCTGATATTTCATGTTTGTGCAAAAAATAGACAAAATGACGGGTTTATAGAAATAGATGCCGCATATTCACCTCGATACCACCCAGACGGCGGGTGAGCCAAACTGGAATCAGTCCGGCACGCTGTTCGAGGGCATCGAGCGCTGGGCGGAGCGCAAGGCGTTGCTCAACCATGAGGATGTCAAAGCGCGCGCCTGGAAAACGCTGAAGTGGCAAATTGCCAACGGCATCCAGTTTGTTCGCACCCATGTGGATGTCTCCGACCCGACGCTTACCGCCCTGAAGGCGATGCTGGAGGTGAAGCAGGAGGTTGCTCCGTGGGTAACGCTGCAAATCGTCGCGTTTCCGCAGGAAGGTATTCTCTCTTACCCGAACGGCGCGGCGCTGCTGGAAGAGGCGTTAAAGCTGGGGGCCGACGTGGTGGGGGCGATCCCGCACTTCGAGTTCACCCGCGAGTATGGCGTGCAGTCGCTGCATATCGCTTTCGAGCTGGCGAAGAAGTATGACCGTCCGCTGGATATCCACTGCGATGAAATCGACGACGAACAGTCGCGGTTTGTCGAGACGGTGGCCACGCTGGCGTATGAGGCCGGTATTGGGCCGCGCGTGACGGCCAGCCACACCACCGCCATGCACTCCTACAACGGCGCTTACACCTCGCGGCTTTTCCGTCTGCTGAAGATGTCGGGAATTAACTTCGTCGCTAACCCGCTGGTCAATATCCACCTGCAGGGGCGCTTTGATGACTATCCGAAGCGTCGCGGCATCACCCGCGTGAAAGAGCTGCAGGAAGCGGGTATTAACGTCTGCTTTGGTCACGATGACGTCTTCGACCCGTGGTACCCGCTCGGCACCGGCAATATGCTGCAGGTGCTGCATATGGGGCTGCACGTCTGTCAGATGATGGGCTATCCGCAAATCGACAGCGGCCTGAACCTGATTACCCACAACAGCGCCCGTACCTTCGGCCTGAGCGATTACGGTATTGCAACGGGAAACCCGGCGAACCTGATTATTCTGCCTGCGGAGAGCGGGTTTGAAGCGGTGCGCTGCCAGGTGCCGGGGGGATGAGAGGAAAAGGCCGGACGACGATTAGTGCCGTCCGGCATTAGCAATTAATGATGAGGGTCAGGGTGTTATGCTGACGGTGACGGCTGACGAAACCTAACAGGAAGCACATCACAAAGACGACAGCGTACAGACCGTTTGCTGTAAGCAGTGCCGCCTGCGGACCGCTATGTTCAACAATCGGGCCGGTAACCACAAAGGTCAACATAGTACCGATGGTTCCGCAGGTCAGGACAAAGTTAACCAGTTTTGGCGACGGTACTTTGGTCTGCTGTGAACCCAGGGTGATGATGGTGGTATAGATCGCGCTGGAGAAGAAGCCCAGAGCGAGAATTGACCACGCCATATGTGCTGGTGTTCCGGTGTTAAAGACGTACATCAGAATCGCAGCCAGACCAGCCAGTACGGTCAGAATGCGTTGCAAATCAAAGAAGCGAAGAATAAAGCTGAACGCCCACATGCCGACCATGTATGACATCCAGAAGTTACTCACCAGCGTGCCCGCGTCGTTCAGGCTCATGCCCAGGCCTTTGGCATACTCAGGCACCCAGGAGATAAAACCTAACTGACCGAGGATGTAGCACAGCGCCGCAACAGAGAGAAACAGTACGCCGATCCCCCACTTTTCTTTCTCTACCGGAGCATCCGTTTTTGGCGCATGTTTGCCCAGCGCCGGGAACTCACAGCCGAAGGTCAGAATAAAAATAGCGACATACACCAGCCCGATGCAGGCATAAACCCAGTACCACTCAATGCTGCGCGCCAGTAGAAACGCGGCGATCATTGGGAAAATCATCCCAGCCATACTGAAGAAGGAGTCGGTAAATAACAGGCGGGAACCGCGCTGACGCCCTTCATACATTTGTGTTACCAGGAATGTACCAATCGACATGGTGATGCCGCTGACCACCCCGAGAATGAACATCGCCGCCGAGAACAGCGCCAGGCTGTGGCTGAACATCAAACCGGCAACCGCCAGCACCATCAGGAGAAAGCCAAAACGTAACTGCGTTTTCAACGGGACGATTTCCATCAGCCAGGCGTTGAGGAAGATAGAGATTAAAATGCCGGCGTTGAGGAAGGTGAAGGTATTACTCATACTGGAAACAGGCAGATTGAAATAATCGGCGATATTTCCCATCACCATCCCGGTGACAATAACCAACGCACCAGTCAGTGCGTAGGAGAGAAAGCTAATCCATGTGAGCTTGATGCGATTGCTGTTAGTCATGATTGGCCTGCGTTCAAAAATAAAATGGCATAGCGGGATATGCCGCGAGCGGGCGATTTTAGGTGATTTTGTGATCTGTTTAAATGTTTTATTGCAATCGGTTGCTAAATTGCATTTTAAGAGGTGATTTTGATCACGGAATAAAAAGTGATCGTCAGGTTACATATATTTCAGATACGTAAAATTAGGTAAAGGGATGGCCTTGTTCTTGAAGGCTATTTAGAATCTCTTCACTTGCTTTTTTTCTGCTCTGTTTGTTAAGGAAATCTCATGTTCAAATCGACCCTGGCGGCGATGGCTGCTGTTTTCGCTCTTTCTGCTCTTTCTCCCGCAGCAATGGCAGCGAAAGGGGACCCGCACGTATTGTTGACAACCTCAGCTGGTAACATCGAACTGGAGCTGGATAAACAAAAAGCGCCAGTGTCTGTGCAAAACTTTGTCGATTATGTGAACAGCGGTTTTTATAACAACACTACCTTTCACCGCGTCATTCCTGGCTTTATGATTCAGGGCGGCGGTTTCACCGAGCAGATGCAGCAGAAAAAACCAAACCCGCCAATCAAAAATGAAGCCGATAACGGCCTGCGCAACACGCGTGGCACCATCGCGATGGCACGTACCGCTGACAAAGACAGCGCCACCAGCCAGTTCTTTATCAACGTTGCCGATAACGCCTTCCTTGACCATGGTCAGCGTGATTTCGGTTACGCGGTATTTGGTAAAGTGGTGAAAGGCATGGACGTTGCCGATAAGATTTCCCAGGTGCCGACTCATGACGTTGGTCCGTACCAGAATGTGCCGTCAAAACCGGTAGTTATCCTTTCCGCTAAAGTCCTGCCGTAATGATTTCTCGCGCGGGCAATCTTGCCCGCGCTTCTGCTCTCCCGGCGTAACCCGGATTTGCCGCTTATACTTGTGGCAAATGGACACGTTCAGGGAGGCATCAAGTGAAGAAACTCACCGATAAGCAAAAGTCCCGTCTCTGGGAGCTTCAGCGTAGCGTCAACTTTCAGGCCAGTTGTCTCCTTGAGAAAGGTAATGGTCCATCGGATCCCGACATTGAGACCCTGGAGCTTGGGCCTTCCGCGCCCGGGTTACCCCATCTGTGCCTTATTCACCGCCATCTCTACCGCAGAGAGATGAAGCGGGCAGGCGAGTTCCGTACCGACGATATTTTCAAGGGTGATATTCCCTTCTGCCATTTCGAATACATCGAAAAAATGGGTAATGAGCTGATGGCGGCGCTGGAAAGCGAAAAGTATCTCGTGGTTCTTGAGAAAGCGGCGTTTGTTGACCGGGTTAGCCACTATTACTGCGAAATCAACATGCTGCATCCTTTTATGCGCGGCAACGGTATTGCCCAGCGCGTGTTCTTCGAGCAGCTGGCGCTCCACGCGGGCTACGCGCTGGACTGGCGCGATATCGATCCCGAACAGTGGGTGGCGGCTAACCGCAGCGGCGCAACGGGTGATTTAACCGCGCTAAACGCTATCTTTGCCAAAGTAGTGAGCGAAGCGCGGGAATCTGAGTAGAATAGGGCGGCATTTTTTTCGGGAGCCGCCATGATTCTGCTGATTGATAACTACGATTCCTTCACCTGGAACCTTTACCAGTATTTTTGTGAACTGGGTGCAGAGGTGGTTGTTCGTCGCAACGACGAGATCGATCTCGCCGATATCGAGACGCTGGCTCCTCAGAAAATCGTGATTTCACCGGGGCCCTGCACCCCGTCGGAGTCGGGTATTTCGCTGGAGGTTATCCAGCACTATGCCGGCAAATTGCCGATCCTGGGCGTCTGTCTGGGCCATCAGGCGATTGCCCAGGCGTTTGGTGCCACCATCGTGCGCGCCGCCAAAGTGATGCACGGTAAAACCTCGCCGGTCACGCACGCGGGTACGGGGGTGTTCAAGGGGCTCAATAATCCGTTAACCGTGACGCGTTACCACTCGCTGGTGATTGACCCGCCGACGCTGCCCGACTGCTTTGACGTGACGGCCTGGAGCGAAACCCGCGAGATTATGGGGATTCGCCATCGCCAGTGGGATCTGGAAGGTGTGCAGTTCCATCCAGAAAGTATTCTTAGCGAACAAGGACATCAACTGCTGGCTAATTTCCTGCATCGCTGATTTCTGATTGCCATTTAGTGATTTTTTATGCATATTTTGTGGTTATAATTTCACATTTGTTTATGCGTAACAGGGTGATCATGAGATGGCAATTGAACAAACAGCAATTACACGCGCGACTTTCGATGAAGTGATCCTGCCGATTTATGCTCCGGCAGAGTTTATTCCGGTAAAAGGTCAGGGCAGCCGAATCTGGGATCAGCAAGGCAAGGAGTATGTCGATTTCGCGGGTGGCATTGCAGTTACGGCGTTGGGCCATTGCCATCCTGCGCTGGTGAACGCGTTAAAAACCCAGGGCGAAACTCTGTGGCATATCAGTAACGTTTTCACCAATGAACCGGCGCTGCGTCTTGGGCGTAAACTGATTGAGGCAACGTTTGCCGAACGCGTGGTGTTTATGAACTCCGGCACGGAAGCTAACGAAACCGCCTTTAAACTGGCACGCCATTACGCCTGTGTGCGTCATAGCCCGTTCAAAACCAAAATTATTGCCTTCCATAACGCTTTTCATGGTCGCTCGCTGTTTACCGTTTCGGTGGGTGGGCAGCCAAAATATTCCGACGGCTTTGGGCCGAAACCGGCAGACATCATCCACGTTCCCTTTAACGATCTCCATGCAGTGAAAGCGGTGATGGATGATCACACCTGTGCGGTGGTGGTTGAGCCGATCCAGGGCGAGGGCGGTGTGACGGCAGCGACGCCAGAGTTTTTGCAGGGCTTGCGCGAGCTGTGCGATCAACATCAGGCATTATTGGTGTTTGATGAAGTGCAGTGCGGGATGGGGCGGACCGGCGATTTGTTTGCTTACATGCACTACGGCGTTACGCCGGATATTCTGACCTCTGCGAAAGCGTTAGGCGGCGGCTTCCCGATTAGCGCCATGCTGACCACGGCGGAAATTGCTTCTGCGTTTCATCCTGGTTCTCACGGTTCCACCTACGGCGGTAATCCTCTGGCCTGTGCAGTAGCGGGGGCGGCGTTTGATATCATCAATACCCCTGAAGTGCTGGAAGGCATTCAGGCGAAACGCCAGCGTTTTGTTGACCATCTGCAGAAGATCGATCAGCAGTACGATGTATTTAGCGATATTCGCGGTATGGGGCTGTTGATTGGCGCAGAGCTGAAACCACAGTACAAAGGTCGGGCGCGTGATTTCCTGTATGCGGGCGCAGAGGCTGGCGTAATGGTGCTGAATGCCGGACCGGATGTGATGCGTTTTGCACCGTCGCTGGTGGTGGAAGATGCGGATATCGATGAAGGGATGCAACGTTTCGCCCACGCGGTGGCGAAGGTGGTTGGGGCGTAAATACGAAGCATCAGGCAAAAGATGTCGGATGCGGCGTGAATGCCTTATCCGATGGTTTAGCCTGCATTACGCCTTCGAATCCCGCAACTTGCGACTCAGCCAAATCCCGTGATGCGGTCGCTGACGCCATGCCATCGACGAAATGGTGTGCATGGTGTTCAGATGACCAATAACCCGCTGTAAATGCTGCTCCAGCGTACCTGCCGCGCCTTCGTGCGGCTGCATCTCCGGCGCATCCATGATATTGGCATCGCCAGAACTACCCGGTTCGTCATACTCCAGTCGCTGCTGACAACGCTGAATGGCGATTTCACAAGACTGTAAATACTCTTGTGCCAGTTCAGGTGGCAATGCCCGGTGTTCCCGCGCCAGCGTGGTCATGGCATTAATATGCTCAACAATAAACTGGCTGTGCGTTACCCACAGTTTCATATCTGCCAGATAATGGCTGTTAAACGCCGGTTCCTGCATCGCCTGATTCAATGAGTTATACAGAGTGTTATGTGCCTGATTTACCCGCATTCGCTGCCAGGCCAGTGGCGTAGGTTGCGGATCCTCGCTAAGAATCAAGCGAATCGCTTCCTGATAGGCTTCTAAAGCATCATGGGCGTTTTTACGCAATAACCCGCTCTGCCACTGCGGCCACAGCCAGACAGTACCGCCGAAAGCAATTAAACAACCAATAATGGTATCGATAAGACGCGGAAGGATGTATTGCTCGCCGTTCAACCACAATAGTTGCAGGGTATACACTGCGGTAATAGTAAAACCGACCGTCGCCCAGCCGTAGTTTTTGCGCAATATCAGGTAGCTGGCGAGGGTGGTAATCAGCATCAACGTCAGGGTGTAACCTTCGGGAATTTTAAAGTGCAGCGCCACGCCCGCAATGATTAACCCGACCACGGTTCCCACGGAGCGATTCACAATCCTCAGACGGGTTGCGCCATAGCCATTTTGTGTCACCAGCAATACCGTCATCAGGATCCAGTACGACTTCGGCAGATGCAGCGCGGTGCCCATCAGGCTGGCAACGCTTAACATCACACTGAGTCGTCCGGCATTGCGTAGCGCCGGAGACTTTAGTGACAGATAACTTTTCAGCGCCGGAAGTAATGGCATTCGCCGCTGTTTATCGGCCAGTAAGTCACGGGCATAGAGCGGTTTTTGGGTGCGCAGCACGCGGGCGATGCGGCTGAAATGCCAGTAGCAGAATTGCCCAACCGGATTATCCGGATGCTGGCGGGCGATTTTTTCCAGTGCGCCAATTTGCTTTTCCATCGTAAAACGCGTTGGCAGGCGATGGTAAAGAATGTCATCAGCCAGCACGCGCAGGCGAGCGGCGACGGTTTGCGCATTCCAGCGGATAACTTCTTCCGCATGGCTACGCTCGACCAGCTTTTGCACCTCTTCCGGCTGATGCAAACTGACCGAAATATGTTCCTGTAAATCCAGCGCCTCCTGGAAAATACGCAGCATCCGCTTGTAGTCAGTATTATTTTGCGCGGAAAGCATATGCATTTGCTGATAGCACTGGGTAATTAGATCGACCGCTTTTTGCTGGCGCACCAGCAGCGGCGGCAGCGCTTTTTCAGGGTCGGTGTGCTGGGTAAGCAGGCTGTATTTGGCTTCACAATAATCTGCCAGTTCACGGTACAGCAGACTTAGTGACTCGCGCAGCGGTTGTTCGCGCCAGATCCAGAACCAAAACCAGTTAAACAATCCGTACCAGAGAGTGCCCAACGCATAGATGAGCAACGGTTCCCAGACCGGCATGTATCCCGCCAAACTGAGGGTAAAAATGGCGGCGAGCAGCGATGCAGGAAGCAATTTTGCGTGCAATGGCCCCAGCTCAGCAGTGACGCCAAGTACCAGCGTTAATCCGGTCAGCAAAAAGGGCAGGGGAACATCTTTTGCCAGTAGTAGCTGTGTCAGCAAGCTACAGGTGGCAAACAGCGACGCACCAATGATTAAGCGTTTGAAAAAACGTTTATGAGGCGTATCAAGGCCCGCAATATTGCAACAGGCAGGAACGAGGGAGAAGAGCAGACCGAATCGTAATTCGCCAAGCATTAACCCAACGGCCACGGGCAAACATAGCACCAGCGTTTGTCGAAGTGCATAGTTGATATCGGGGTGATAAATCAGTCTGCGCCACATCGGGGGAAACAAAATGGCGCGCTACCAGGTAACGCGCCACTCCGACGGGATTAACGAGTGCCGTAAACGACGATGGTTTTACCGTGTGCGGAGATCAGGTTCTGATCTTCCAGCATCTTCAGAATGCGTCCCACGGTTTCACGAGAACAGCCGACAATCTGACCAATTTCCTGACGGGTAATTTTGATTTGCATACCGTCCGGGTGAGTCATAGCGTCTGGTTGTTTTGCCAGATTCAGCAGAGTCTGTGCAATGCGGCCCGTCACGTCGAGGAACGCCAGGTTGCCCACTTTCTCTGAAGTGACTTGCAGACGACGCGCCATCTGTGCAGACAAACGCATCAGAATGTCCGGGTTTACCTGAATCAATTGGCGAAATTTTTTGTACGAAATTTCAGCCACTTCACAGGCGGTTTTCGCACGTACCCATGCGCTACGTTCCTGGCCCTCTTCAAACAGGCCCAGTTCGCCAATAAAATCACCCTGATTCAGATAGGAGAGGATCATTTCTTTACCCTCTTCGTCTTTGATCAGCACTGCCACAGAGCCTTTAACGATGTAGTACAGCGTTTCCGCTTTTTCACCCTGGTGAATAAGCGTGCTCTTGGATGGGTACTTATGAATGTGGCAATGAGACAAGAACCATTCGAGAGTCGGGTCTGTTTGCGGTTTGCCAAGCACCATGCGCGGTTATCCTCTGTTATAAGCTTTCTCCAGAGCCAGATAACGCCGCTGTCTCTGGATTGCCGAAATATGCTTCCCGCTACCTGGGAAGGGGCTATCAACTGTACTGCACGGTAATGTGACGTCCTTTGCATACATGCAGTACATCAATGTATTACTGTAGCATCCTGACTGTTTTAGCATAGCTTTCGCTTTGTGTCTCCTGGTGTCTCGCTTCAGCATGACCCAGGTCGCCTTCCGTTGCGCGATTTGGTTAGTACGCGTACTCTGTCAGGAAAATTGACGCAGTGGAGTAGCAAAAATGCAAGCGCGAGTGAAGTGGGTCGAAGGGTTAACTTTTCTGGGCGAATCCGCCTCTGGTCATCAGATTTTAATGGACGGCAACTCAGGCGATAAAGCACCAAGTCCGATGGAAATGGTGTTGATGGCGGCGGGTGGTTGCAGTGCCATCGATGTGGTTTCGATCCTGCAAAAAGGGCGTCAGGATGTGGTCGATTGTGAAGTAAAATTGACCTCTGAACGCCGCGAAGAGGCACCACGCCTGTTTACGCACATTAATCTGCATTTTATCGTCACCGGTCGCGACCTGAAAGACGCAGCGGTTGCGCGTGCGGTTGATCTCTCTGCCGAGAAATATTGTTCAGTGGCGTTGATGCTGGAAAAAGCGGTGAATATTACTCACTCGTATGAAGTGGTTGCCGCGTGACTTAACTATCCCGTTGTGAAGCCGGATAGTATTTTATCCGGCGTAATAGCAGAGTTACTCGATTTTCTTTCCTTCCATCAATCGTTGCACCAGCGGCAGCATAATTAATTCCATTGCCAGACCCATTTTGCCGCCCGGTACCACTAACGTATTGATGTGGGAAATGAATGAGCCTTGCAACATCGCCAGCAGCCAGGGGAAATCGATCCCTTCCAGATTACGAAAATGGATCACCACAAAGCTTTCATCGAGCGACGGGATACCTTTTGCCGCGAACGGGTTTGAAGTGTCGACGGTGGGAACGCGCTGGAAGTTAAGATGGGTGCGGGAAAACTGCGGTGTGATGTAGTTGATATAGTCTTCCATTGAACGCACTACTGAGTCCATCACTGCTTCTCGTGAGTGCCCGCGCTCGCTGGTGTCGCGGATCAGTTTTTGAATCCACTCAAGGTTAACGATAGGCACCACGCCGACCAGTAAGTCCACATGCTGCGCAACGTTATGCTGTGGCGTGACTACGCCGCCGTGTAAACCTTCATAAAACAGTACATCAGTGGGTTCCGGTAAAGGTTGCCAGGGGGTGAATGTCCCCGGTACCTGATTCCACGGTACGGCTTCGTCGTAGGTATGCAGATATTTGCGAGATTTCCCTTTGCCGCTCTGACCGTATTCAATGAAGGTTTGTTCCAGCAGGCCGAAGTCGTTAGCCTCGGGGCCGAAGTAGCTGATATGCCGCCCGGCGTCGCGCGCTTTGCGGATCGCCATGTCCATTTCCGGGCGGGTGTAACGGTGAAAACTGTCGCCTTCCACCTCAGCTGCATGCAGATTTAACTGCGCGAATATTTTACGAAACGCGAGGCTGGTGGTGGTGGTCCCCGCGCCGCTGGATCCTGTTACCGCAATGACCGGATGTTTGGCAGACATAGTAACTCCATGACTGAAAAGGGTGGAAGATCAGCCGTGAAACGCGTTGCGGGGCATGATATTGACCGTCTCATGCAGTTCTGACCACACCAGCAGCACGTCGCCGCTTTTCAGCTGGCGCTTAACATCGTTGACCTTTTGCTCAAGCGAGCGTTCCTGTTCACCATAATCGGTGCCTTCGCGTAATACAAAGCTTTCAATCAGATTATCGAGCGTTTCGGGAGCCAGATCCTGCCAGGGAATAATCATTTTGCACCGTCCAGATAAGGGGTTAGCCAGTCAGGAATACGCGCCTCAAGCCACATTTTCGGGCGGCGCAGCGTGCCGCCGATAAACCCGACGTGGCCGCCGTGCTCGGTCAACTGATAGTGAACGTTGTCGGGCAGGAATTCCTGAGCGGGGATCGAGTGATGATCCATAAACGGGTCATCTTTGGCATGAATAATCAGCGTTGGCTGCGTGATCTTGCTAAGCAACGGCATGGCGCTGCACTGACGATAATAGTCAATCGCATCGGCGAAGCCGTGAATTTTCGCGGTGATGAGGTCGTCGAATTCGCGAATGCGGCGCACTTTTTTCAGCTGACGCAGGCTGACCGGGAGGGTGTCCGGGTAGGCCTTCAGCTTACGCGCCGCGTTGGCCTTCAGCAGGTTGAGCAGGTAGCGCTGATAGACGCGGGAAAAACCTTTATCCATGTGGTAGCTGCACTGCTCCAGCATAAACGGCGCGGAGACAATGACGGCGGCATCCAGCGGGACGCTTTCACCCTCTTTGGCCAGCAGACAGGCCAGCATATTTCCGCCCAGCGAGTAGCCTACGGCCGCGGTGGGCACGGTGCCGAAGTTGTCCCGCAGCCAGTGTAAAAACCACGTGCCGTCTTCGGTTTCACCCGAGTGATAGATGCGTTTCTGACGATTCGGTTCGCCGCTGCAGCCGCGAAAATGCATCACCACGCCGAGCCAGCCGCGCGCTTTGGCTGCCTCAATTAACCCGTGAGCATACGGGCTGTGCAGGCTGCCTTCCAGACCGTGAAAAACCACCAGCCGCGGCTTATGGCGAGCCTGTTCAGGCGCTTCGCTCCAGGCGAGATCCAGAAAATCACCGTCTGGCAGGTCAAGCCGCTGCCAGTGCGGGGTGAACTGAACCTTGCGGCGGATCAGTCGCGGCAGCATGGTCTGCAAATGGCGATTGGCGACGCCGCGCATGGGCACGAACTCAGTGCTGTCTTCGGCTGCAATCTCGAAGCCTGATGGAATGATTTGGGTCATAAGCGCGATGCTGATTCTTGTCGGAAATTAACGATACTTTCCGAATTGTACCCCGTTTAGCCTGGTTTTCCGAAACATGAACTGATCCCGATCACAAATATTTACCTTGATTATTACTCTCAGGCTAATGATTTCGCTCTACGCTTAATTGATGCCTTTCTCACCAGAGCGCACACTTTACTCAACGTTAAGCAAATCAAAATGATTAGCTGAATCAGGAGGTTAATAATGTTATCTGGGCAAACACCCACCCGGCAATGGAACACGCGACGCAGCGAAAAAGCGCGTCGTCTGGCGTCCGTACCGGTGCAGGGCAAGGTACTGCCAACCGGCGATCTTGTCGCCATGCTGGAAAAACTGATCGCGCCAGGCGACAAGGTCGTGCTGGAAGGTAACAACCAGAAGCAGGCCGATTTCCTTTCCCGCTCGCTGGCCGAAGTGAACCCGCAGATCGTCCACGACCTGCATATGATCATGCCGAGCGTTGGCCGCAGCGAACATCTGGATATCTTTGAGAAAGGCATCGCCCGCAAGCTGGACTTCTCCTTCTCCGGGACGCAGAGCCTGCGGATCTCCCAGCTGCTGGAAGATGGTCAGCTCGAAATCGGCGCGATTCACACCTACATCGAGCTTTACTCACGCCTCTACGTCGACCTGTCGCCCAACGTGGCGCTAATTGCCGGTTTTAAAGCCGACCGCAAAGGCAACCTCTACACCGGGGCGAGCACCGAAGATACCCCGGCGCTGGTGGAAGCCGCCGCGTTCCACGACGGCATCGTCATCGCGCAGGTGAACGAGCTGGTTGACGACGAGTGTGACCTGCCGCGCGTGGATATTCCGGGCTCGTGGATTGACTTCGTGGTGGTTGCCGATAAGCCGTTCTTTATTGAACCGCTGTTCACCCGTGACCCGCGCCTGATTAAACAGGAACACATCCTGATGGCGATGATGGCCATCAAAGGCATCTACGCGGAACACCAGGTGCAGTCCCTGAACCACGGGATCGGCTTTAATACCGCGGCGATCGAGCTGCTGCTGCCCACCTACGGCGAACAGCTCGGCCTGAAGGGCAAAATCTGTAAACACTGGACGCTGAACCCGCATCCGACGCTGATCCCCGCCATTGAAAGCGGCTGGGTGGAGAGCGTGCACTGCTTCGGCGGCGAGCTGGGGATGGAGGAGTACATCCGCGCGCGTCCGGACGTGTTCTTTACCGGTGCCGACGGCTCCATGCGCTCCAACCGCGCGTTCTGCCAGCTGGCAGGCCAGTACGCGGTGGATATGTTTATCGGCTCTACGCTGCAGGTAGACGGCTACGCCAACTCCTCAACCGTAACCCGCGGCCGTCTGTCCGGCTTCGGCGGTGCGCCAAACATGGGGCACGACCCGCACGGTCGTCGTCATGCGACCCCAGCCTGGCTGAACATGATCACCGAACCTGATCCAATGCAGCGCGGTAAAAAACTCGTCGTGCAGATGGTGGAAACCTTCCAGGCGGGCGTGAAGCCGACCTTCGTGGAAAAACTCGATGCCGTTGACGTGGCGAAAGCCTCCGGCATGCCGCTGGCGCCGGTGATGATCTACGGCGATGACGTCACCCACGTGCTGACGGAAGAGGGGATTGCCTACCTCTATCGGGCGAAAGATCTGGAAGAGCGTCGCGCCATGGTCGCCGCCGTCGCGGGGATCACCGACATCGGACTGGGCGTGGATGCCAAACGCGTGGCGGAACTGCGCCAGAGCGGCAAGGTTGTGTATCCGGAAGATATGGGGATTCGCCGCACTGACGCCACCCGCTCTCTGCTGGCCGCAGGCAGCGTGTCGGACCTGGTGGAATGGTCCGGCGGTCTCTATAACCCACCTGCGAAATTCCGGAGCTGGTAATGAAACTTCTTCCCCGGATTCAGGTTGAAGGCGGTGCCGAATGGCTGGCGCGAACCGCCACGCAGTGTCTGATTGACGAAGCACGTTTAAGCCCAAAACCCGGTCTGGTGGACAGTCGGGGGAACGGCGCGCACCACGATTTATCCCTTGCGCTGATGGAGCGCTCCGCGCACAGCCTGACCTCCACGTTTCAGGCGCTGGCGCTGCAAAGCTGGCAGCGCCCGGCAGATATCGCACTTCGGCAAACCGTCGGGCGACTCGGTCGCGAAGGCGAGCAGCAGATGATGGCCGCAACCGGGGGCGTAAACACCCATCGCGGCGCGATTTGGGCTCTGGGGCTGCTGGTCAGCGCGGTAGCGATGCTGGGCGGTGATGCCAGGGCGCAAGACGTCGCCCGCACCGCCGCGCAGCTGGCGAGACTGCCGGACGAGGCGGCGCCGAAGGTGTTCAGCAAAGGCCTGCGCGCCACGCACCGTTACCGCGTGCCGGGCGCGCGTGAAGAAGCGCAGCAGGCGTTTCCGCACGTAATGCAGCGCGCGCTGCCGCAGCTTCGTCTGAGCCGCCTCAACGGCAGCAGCGAAACGCACGCCAGGCTCGACGCGCTGATGGCCATCATGACCTCACTCACCGACACCTGCGTGCTGTCACGTGCCGGAATGGAAGGGCTTAACGCCATGCAGGACGGCGCCCGTGCGGTGCTCAATGCTGGCGGCAGCGCAACGCCTGCGGGCCAGCAGGCGCTGGCCAGGCTAGACCGTCAGATGCTGGCGCTCAACGCCTCACCGGGCGGCGCTGCCGACCTGCTTGCCGCCACGCTGTTTCTCGACCGCGTCGAAACGCCAAATTCAAAGCATTAAGAGGATGTTATGGAAAAAATCACATTGACCGTGCCAGCCAGCCGCGCGTTAAGCGGCAGGGCGCTGGCAGGGGTAGTCGGCTCCGGGGATATGGAGGTGCTCTTCACCGCCGAACCGGGCCAGACGTTAACCATTGATATCACCACCTCCGTGGACAACAGCCGGGGGCGCTGGGAGGCGCTGTTCAACCGTCTGCAAACCGTCAGCAGCCTGCCCGCAGGGAAGCTGACCATCCACGACTTCGGCGCGACGCCGGGCGTGGCGCGCATTCGTATCGAACAGGTTTTTGAGGGGGTGAGCCATGCGTGATGACAGCAGCTTTATCGAACTGAAAGCGCGCCAGCGCGCGCAGGCCCTGCTCGACGAGGGCAGCTACCGCGAACTGCTGGATCCGTTTGAAGGCATTATTTCTCCGTGGCTTGGGCCACAGGGCATTGTGCCGCAGGCGGACGACGGCATGGTGGTGGCGAAGGGCACCATCAACGGCAAGCCTGCTGTCGTCGTGGCGATTGAAGGCGCGTTCCAGGGCGGCAGCATGGGCGAAGTGTCCGGCGCCAAAATGGCGGCGGCGCTGGAGCTGGCGGCGGAAGATAATCGTAACGGCATTCCGACTCAGGCGGTGCTGTGCCTCGAAACCGGCGGCGTGCGCCTGCAGGAGGCGAACCTCGGCCTGGCGGCGATTGCCGATATCCACGCGGCGATTGTGGACCTGCGTCGCTACACGCCGGTTATCGGGATTGTGGCCGGAACCGTGGGCTGCTTCGGCGGGATGTCCATCGCGGCGGCGCTGTGCAGCTACCTGATTGTGACCCGCGAAGCGCGTCTGGGCCTCAACGGTCCGCAGGTTATCGAACAGGAGGCGGGCATTGAGGAGTACGACTCCCGCGATCGTCCGTTTATCTGGAGCATGACCGGCGGCGAAGTGCGCTATCAAAGCGGGCTGGTGGATGCCCTCGTCGGCGACGGTATCAACGCGGTGAAACAGGCGATGAACGACGCGATTGCTAAAGGCGTTCCCGCGAAACATCGCACCGATAACTACGATGATTACCTGACCCGTCTGACCAATTTCGACACCCGCAAACAGGCTGATGCCGAACAAATTAACGCGCTTTTTGCCCGGGAGGTGAAATGATGAGTAACGCAATGAGCCGTGGCGAACGCTGGCTGGAAATCCTCGCCCCGAACGCCAAACGTATCGAGGGGCTATGCCCGTCCGTGCAGGCGGCAGACGGTGAACTGAACGGCGAAGCGGTACGTTTTGTTGCCGTTGTCCCGGATGCCAACAACCACTTCCCGCGCGCGGCGAAAGGGGAAGTCGGTCTGCTGGAGGGCTGGACCCTGGCGAAAGTGATCAGCGAAACCGTCGCAGCGGATGCCGATAAGGCCCTGAAGCGCCCGATTGTGGCAGTGATCGACGTTCCAAGCCAGGCCTATGGCCGACGCGAAGAGGCGTTTGGGATTCACCAGGCGCTGGCCGGTGCGGCAGCAGCCTATGCGAATGCGCGCCTGGCCGGTCACCCGGTGATTGGGCTTATCGTCGGCAAGGCGATGTCCGGCGCGTTCCTGGCGCACGGCTATCAGGCCAACCGTCTGATAGCCTTCAACGACAAAGGCGTGCTGATCCACGCGATGGGCAAAGAGTCTGCGGCGCGCATCACGCTGCGTACCGTCGAGGCGCTGGAAAAACTGGCGGCGACCATTCCGCCTATGGCCTACGACATCAGCAACTACGCCACGCTGGGGCTGCTCTCTAACCTGCTGGATATCAGCAACCCGGATGCCCCGTCCGATAACGATCTGGAGCAGGTGAAAACCACCCTGCAACAGGCCATCAGTGACGCTCGTCAGGACGCGACGCTTAAAAATCGTCTGGGTGCTGACAACCGCCGCAGCTCGGCGCTCGTACGTGAACGTATGCGAGCCAGCTGGTAAGTAAAAAAAAGACCTGCCAGAGATGCAAACCCCGTGGGCGCGCCCGCTGCGCCCGCGTGGGAGCCTGCATCCTGAAAAATAATAAACATCGCACCAGTGCTAAAACTTTTTTTACTACAGGTGATTTATGACTTACGTAATTGTTCATGCTCTTGCACCGATTTTCGTCATCATGCTGCTGGGATTCTGGGCCGGTAAGGCAAAGATGGTCGATAACAAAAACGTTTCCC
This sequence comes from Enterobacter hormaechei, assembly GCA_041890495.1. Classification (GTDB taxonomy): domain Bacteria; phylum Pseudomonadota; class Gammaproteobacteria; order Enterobacterales; family Enterobacteriaceae; genus Escherichia; species Escherichia boydii. The sequence goes on along the minus strand of CP169086.1, from coordinate 3,475,972 downwards.
TGCTCAATATCTTCGTCATGGATTTTGCACTGCCTGCCGCGCTGTTTAGCGCCACCGTGCAAACCCCGTGGACCGGCATCGTGGCGCAGTCACCGCTGATTCTGGTGCTGACGCTGGCGATGTGGATTACCTATGCGGCCATCTACTTCCTCGCCACCAAAGTCTTTAAGAAATCCCCGCAGGACGCGGCCGTGCTGACCCTGACGGTAGCTTTACCGAACTATGCAGCGCTTGGCCTGCCGATTCTGGGCAGCGTGCTGGGTGAAGGAGCGTCCACGTCGCTTTCCGTCGCGGTCTCTATTGCCTGCGGCTCAGTGCTGATGACCCCGTTCTGCCTGCTCATTCTGGAGCGTGAAAAAGCGCGCGCCGAGGGCAATAACTCCGGCTCAACGCTCTCCATGCTGCCGGTGCTGATGTGGCGCTCCATTAAAAAACCGATCGTGATGGGCCCGCTGCTGGGTGTGATTCTGTCCGCCATCGGGATCAAAATGCCGGAGCTGGTGCTGGCGGCGATCAAACCGCTGGGACTGTCCGCGACCGCTGCGGCGCTGTTCCTGACCGGGGTGATCCTCTCTGCCCGTAAGCTGCAGATCAACACCATGGTGATTACCTCGACCATTGCCAAACTGCTGATTCAGCCAGCCATCGCCTGGGGTATCGTCTTGATCTTCGGTCTGCACGGCTCCGTGGCGATCACCGCGATCCTGATGATTGCGCTGTCTGCGGGCTTCTTCGGCGTAGTGTTCGGTAACCGCTTTGGCGTGCAGTCGCCGGATGCTGAAGCCGTGCTGCTGTTAAGCTCCGTACTGTGTATCCTGTCGCTGCCGCTGTTTATCTCGCTGACTTCAGGAATGTAATCATGACCACAACATTACGCCCGCACGACCTCATCTGGCTTACCGCGCGCGACGCGCTGGAAGGCATCACCGAATCCTGGGTGGAGGCGGCCTGGCATACCGGCCTGCCGGTGGTGGTGCGGCGTGATGTTGATAGCGAAGGCCGCATTCCCGTTGGCGTGCGAGGTTTACGTCGCGACCAGCGGGCGGCCGGATGGGTGAAGCCCGAAAACGTTCGGCGAGTAGTATCACCGGAAGACCTGTGCGCAACCGCCGATCTGCTGCGCTCGCCGTTTGTCACCCAGCCACCCGTACAGGTGGCGCTTCAGCTTTCTCAGCAGGCGTGGCCGTGGACGTGGGGCATTACCGGCAGCACCGGCTACGCGCTGGCAACCGGTATTCCGGTTATTCATGCCGACAGCGATCTTGATCTGCTGATCCGCGCACCGCGGCCAATTTCCCCCGATGCTTTTACCGCATGGCAGTCGCAGCTGAGCCGCGCATTGTGCCGGGCGGATACGCAGGTCGATACGCCCGAAGGGGGATTTGCGCTGGCGGAGTGGCTGCGCGACGGCAAAACGCTGCTGAAAACCCGCCGTGGACCGCGCCTGGTGTCGGATCCGTGGCGCAGGGAGGAGTGATGAAAATACTGTTTACCTTTCCGGGGCAAGGCACGCAGCATGAAGGCATGCTGCAAAACCTGCCGGGATCGGAGCTGGAACGGGCGCGTGAGGTGCTTGGCGCCGAAGTGGATACGCTGGACAGCGCGGACGCGTTAACCCATACCCGCGCGGTTCAGCTTTCGCTGCTGATTGCCGGCGTGGCCTGGGCGCGCGAGCTGGAGCGTCGCGGCGTGACGGCGGATATCGTCAGCGGGCTTTCCATCGGCGCTTATCCGGCGGCGGTCATCGCAGGCGCGCTGAGCTTTACGGACGCGCTGAGCCTGGTGGCGCTGCGCGGTGATTTGATGGAGCAGGCGTACCCGCACGGCTACGGCCTGACGGCAATTATAGGCTTAACCCTGCCGCAGGTGGAAACGCTGATTGAAGGCACCGGAACCTACATTGCCAACCTGAATGCCGAAACGCAGATCGTGATTGCCGGAACCGATGAAGGGATGGCGCAGGCAGCGGCACGCGCGCTGGCGAAAGGGGCGAGCAAGGCCAAACGGCTTGCGGTCAGCGTGCCGTCCCACTGCGAACTGCTGGCGGAACCGGCGCAAAAGCTGGCAACGGCGTTTGAATCGGTCACGCTTTCACGCCCACGCTGCGCCTACCTGAGCGGCAGTACCGGCCGCGTGCTGTGGCAGCCGGAAAGGATCGCCGACGATCTGGCGATGAACATGGCGCGTACGGTGCGCTGGCAGGAGGCGATGATATCAGCGAATGAACGCGAAGCCCGGCTGGCGATCGAGATGCCGCCCGGCGGCGTACTGACCTGCCTGACGCGTCAGGCTGCGTGGGAAGGAGAGACGATTTCACTGGAGCGCAGCGGGGTGGACGTGGCAGTACATCTGGCGAAGCGACTCCGTGCGTGATGGTTTAGCCCGGTGGCGGCTGCGCCTTACCGGGCCTACTCCCGAATTGTAGGCCCGGTAAGCGTAGCGCCACCGGGCAATATATCAGGCACTTTCCTGCAAACTGCGCGCATACATCCGCCCTTCGGCGGCCAGCGCCCGCAGGCTCGGATCCTGCTCGCGGTTACGGGCAAAGACAATGGCGATCAACTGTTGCATCTGGTACGGCTCCGCCAGCCTCAGGAGCTGCACGGAATTCTCATACACCTTCTTCATCCTGCCCGGCATCAGCGTAAAGCCCACTCCTGCCTGCACCAGGCTCAGCATTGAGAAAATATCATTCACCCGGGTAACAATCTCCGGTTCGAATCCGGCGATATGAAACGCCTCCTGAAACCCTGCATAGGTGGCGAACCCTTCTGCCAGAGCGACAAATTTCTGGTCTTTGTAATCACGCAGATCCGCTGGCCCGCGGGTATTCAGCGTGGCGGAAGCTGGTGCGGCAAGGAAAATATCGTCGTGGAACAGGGGTAGCACTTCGAGACTGTTACGGTCGATGTCGCTTTCGGAAATGGAGATAAGAATGGCGTCCAGCGAGCCTTCATCCAGCATGTGCAGCAGGGTTTCGTTGGAACCCATCGTCAGATCCATCTCCAGATCCGGACGGCGCAGCTTCATGCCCATGATCAGACGCGGCACGGTTTCCAGGGTGAGCGAGTAGAGCGTCCCGACTCGCAGCCGCCCCTGGCCGATCCCGGCAATTTTGCGGGACTCTTCCAGCCCGCGCTCCATCACCTGCATCACTTCCTGACAATACTCCAGCAGCGTCCAGGCGGAAGGCAGGGCAATCAGGTTGCGCCCCTTGTGGGTAAAGAGCGGACAGCGCACGTTCTCTTCCAGCGTGTGCAGCGCGCGGTGAACGCTGACGCCGCTCAGGCCCAGAGTTTCGGCGGTACGCGCGATATTCCCCTTCTCCATAAACGTCATGAAGATGCTGAGCTTGCGGAACGTAATCTCGCTCGTGTTATCGAAACTCATAACCCTCCCGGCGTGTTATTCAGCCTGCAGCATCTGCTCAAGCTGCTCCTGGGCTTCCAGCCATGCCATTTCGCACTCTTCCAGGCCGGATTTGGCGCTGGCTTGCTGTTGCAGGCAGGCGGTCAACTCCGCTTTACGGCTCTGGTCATACAGTTCGCTGTCGCCGAGTTTCTCTTCCGCCTGCGCCAGTTGCGCGTTCAGCTTCTCCATCTCTTTTTCCAGACGGGCAATCTCTTTACGCAGTGGCTGGGTTTGCGCACGCAGCTCAGCTTCCCGACGCTTCTGATCTTTACGTGCCTGGGCGCTGTTCGCATTCTCTTTTGGCGCTTCGTCGGTCTGGTTTTCCTGCTTTTGTACGTCGCTCAACCACTGTTGATAATCTTCCAGATCGCCGTCGAACGGTTCGACTTTACGATCGTGAACCAGGTAGAGATCGTCAGTGGTGGAACGCAGCAAATGACGGTCGTGCGAAACGACAACCAGCGCGCCTTCAAACTCGATTAATGCTTCGGTGAGTGCCTGACGCATGTCGAGGTCAAGGTGGTTAGTCGGTTCGTCGAGCAGCAGCAGATTCGGCCGCTGCCAGACAATTAATGCCAGCACCAGGCGGGCTTTTTCCCCACCGGAGAAGCGGCGCGTTTCTTCGGTTACTTTATCGCCCTGGAAACCAAAGCCGCCGAGGTAGTCACGCAGTTTTTGTTCCAGCTCCTGCGGCGCTAAACGTGCCAGATGTTGAATAGGTGATTCGTCGGCGCGCAGGTATTCAAGTTGATGCTGGGCGAAGTAGCCGAGTTTGATCCCTTTCGCCAGACCAATTTCACCGCTGACTGGCGCAAGTTCACCGGCTAACAGTTTGATTAATGTCGATTTACCCGCGCCATTGCGGCCTAACAGACCAATACGCGAGCCGGGCACCAGGTTCAGTTTAATCGAGTCGAGAATAATGCGATCGCCATAGCCCGCGCTGACTTTTTCCATCTTCAGTAACGGATTTGGCAGGCTTTCCGGCGCGCGGAAGCTAAAGCGGAACGGGTTGTCGACGTGCGCGGGGGCAATTAGCTCCATACGCTCGAGCATCTTAATGCGGCTCTGGGCCTGCTTCGCTTTGGTGGCTTTGGCACGGAAACGGTCGATATAACTTTGCAGATGCGCTACGCGTTCCTGCTGGCTTTCGTACATCGCTTGTTGCTGCGCCAGACGGGTGGCGCGCTGTACTTCAAACGAACTGTAGTTGCCGGTGTACTCGAACATGCTTTGTTGTTCGATATGAATAATTTTATCGACGATCGGATCGAGGAAGTCGCGGTCGTGAGAGATCAGGATCAGCGTGCCCTGATAGCTCTTCAGCCATTTTTCCAGCCAGATAACGGCATCGAGATCGAGGTGGTTAGTCGGTTCGTCGAGCAGCAGCAAGTCTGAACGGCAAATCAGCGCCTGGGCAAGGTTAAGACGCATACGCCAGCCCCCGGAAAAATCACTTACCGGGCGCTCCAGTTGTTCATTGCTGAAACCGAGGCCGTGCAGCAGGCTGGCAGCACGGGAGCGAATACTCCATGCGTCAATAGCATCCAGCTTGCCATGAATGGTCGCAATGGCGTGCCCGTCGTTACGTTCGTTGGCGTCGTGTAGCTGCGCTTCTAGTTGACGATATTCACGGTCGCCGTCAATGACATATTCCAGCGCCGCTTGCGGTAACGCCGGCGTTTCCTGATTCACCCACGCCAGTTGCCAGCTTCCCGGAAAGGTGTAGCTGCCGCCGTCGGCGCTGATTTCATTTTTCAGCAATGCCAGCAGGGTAGATTTACCACAGCCGTTTTTACCCACCAGGCCGACTTTCTGCCCAGGGTTGATGGTGGCGGTGGCATTATCCAGCAGGACGCGCACGCCGCGACGAATTTGTAACGAGGAGAAAACAATCATAAGGTGCCGTATGTTCAGACTATGTTAACTTATCATTATGATAATGTAATGTATGGGCGAGCTGCCGCACCGGGCGCAATGGTAGCCCAAAACAGCGACTATACACAAAAACCATACCGGGAGGGGGATGATGTCTCAGCCAGCGAAAGTTTTGCTGCTGTATGCCCATCCGGAATCTCAGGACTCGGTGGCAAACCGGGTACTGCTTAAACCGGCCACGCAGCTCAGCAATGTTACCGTGCACGACCTTTACGCACACTATCCCGATTTTTTTATTGATATCCCCCGTGAGCAGGCATTACTGCGCGAGCACGAGGTGATTGTCTTTCAGCATCCTCTTTATACCTATAGCTGCCCGGCGCTACTGAAAGAGTGGCTGGACCGGGTATTAAGTCGTGGTTTTGCCAGCGGGCCGGGAGGAAACCAACTGGCGGGAAAGTACTGGCGTAGCGTGATTACCACCGGCGAGCCGGAAAGTGCTTACCGTTATGACGCGCTGAATCGCTACCCGATGAGCGATGTGCTGCGCCCCTTTGAACTGGCGGCGGGCATGTGCCGGATGCATTGGTTAAGTCCCATCATTATTTACTGGGCGAGACGGCAAAGCGCACAGGAGCTGGCGAGCCACGCCAGAGCCTACGGTGACTGGCTGGCAAATCCGCTGTCTCCAGGAGGCCGCTGATGGAAGGTTCCGATTTTTTACTCGCAGGAGTGCTGTTTCTCTTCGCGGCGGTGGCTGCGGTGCCGCTGGCATCGCGGCTGGGTATTGGCGCTGTGTTGGGATATTTGCTGGCAGGGATTGCAATTGGCCCGTGGGGGCTGGGGTTTATTAGCGACGTCGATGAGATCCTCCACTTTTCGGAACTCGGCGTGGTATTCCTGATGTTTATCATCGGCCTTGAGTTGAATCCCTCCAAACTTTGGCAACTGCGGCGTTCGATTTTTGGCGTAGGCGCGGCACAGGTGCTGTTAAGCGCGGCGTTGCTGACGGGATTATTGATGCTGACGGATTTCGCCTGGCAGGCGGCGGTGGTCGGTGGCATTGGCCTTGCGATGTCTTCAACTGCAATGGCGTTGCAATTGATGCGTGAGAAAGGGATGAATCGCAGCGAATCCGGCCAGCTCGGGTTTTCGGTTCTGCTGTTTCAGGATCTGGCAGTAATCCCAGCACTGGCGTTAGTGCCGTTGTTGGCGGGGTCGGCAGACGAACATTTCGACTGGATGAAGGTCGGCATGAAGGTGCTGGCGTTTGTCGGCATGCTGATTGGTGGGCGCTATTTACTGCGTCCGGTATTCCGCTTTATTGCAGCTTCTGGCGTGCGGGAAGTGTTCACCGCCGCGACGCTGCTGCTGGTGTTGGGTTCCGCATTGTTTATGGATGCGCTGGGGCTGTCGATGGCGCTCGGTACATTTATTGCGGGCGTGCTGCTGGCGGAAAGTGAATATCGCCATGAACTGGAAACGGCTATCGATCCCTTCAAAGGCTTGCTGCTCGGTTTGTTCTTTATCTCTGTCGGCATGTCACTCAACCTCGGGGTGCTTTATACCCATCTGTTGTGGGTAGTGATAAGCGTGGTTGTGCTGGTGGCGGTGAAAATTCTCGTGCTGTATCTGCTGGCGCGATTGTATGGCGTGCGTAGCTCAGAGCGGATGCAGTTTGCTGGCGTGTTGAGTCAGGGTGGTGAGTTTGCCTTTGTCCTCTTTTCTACCGCTTCTTCACAACGCTTATTCCAGGGCGACCAGATGGCGTTGTTGCTGGTGACGGTGACGCTTTCCATGATGACCACGCCGTTGCTGATGAAGCTGGTGGATAAATGGCTATCCCGCCAGTTTAACGGACCGGAAGAAGAAGACGAAAAACCGTGGGTCAACGATGATAAACCCCAGGTCATTGTCGTGGGCTTCGGGCGTTTTGGTCAGGTGATTGGTCGTTTGCTGATGGCAAATAAAATGCGCATTACCGTGCTGGAGCGGGATATCAGCGCCGTTAACCTGATGCGTAAATACGGCTACAAAGTTTATTACGGCGACGCCACGCAGGTCGATCTTTTACGTTCTGCGGGTGCAGAGGCCGCTGAGTCTATCGTCATTACCTGTAACGAGCCGGAAGACACCATGAAGCTGGTGGAAATATGCCAACAGCACTTTCCGCATTTGCATATTCTTGCGCGAGCGCGCGGACGTGTGGAAGCGCATGAGTTATTACAGGCAGGGGTGACGCAGTTTTCCCGTGAAACATTCTCCAGTGCGTTAGAGCTGGGGCGCAAGACGCTGGTCACGCTTGGCATGCATCCGCATCAGGCACAGCGAGCGCAACTGCATTTTCGCCGCCTGGATATGCGGATGCTGCGAGAGCTCATCCCAATGCATGCCGATACCGTACAAATTTCTCGCGCCAGGGAAGCCCGACGCGAACTGGAAGAGATTTTCCAGCGTGAAATGCAACAAGAACGACGCCAGCTGGACGGCTGGGATGAATTTGAGTAGAGGGTAAAGATGGCAATCCGAAAACGTTTTATTGCGGGCGCAAAATGCCCGGCCTGTCAGGCGCAGGATTCAATGGCGATGTGGCGCGAAAATAATATTGATATTGTTGAATGTGTTAAGTGCGGACATCAGATGCGAGAAGCAGACAAAGAAGCCCGCGATCACGTTCGCAAAGATGAGCAAGTGATCGGGATTTTTCATCCGGACTAGCGATATGCGCCGAGTTTTTTTAAGCTAGTGAGTACACGGCTGCAGAATTCCGCTACAATCTGCGCCACTATTCTTCCCATGCTCAGGAGATATCATGAAAGTAGCAAAAGACCTGGTGGTCAGCCTGGCCTATCAGGTACGTACAGAAGACGGTGTGTTGGTTGATGAGTCTCCGGTGAGTGCGCCGCTGGACTACCTGCATGGTCACGGTTCCCTGATCTCTGGCCTGGAAACGGCGCTGGAAGGTCATGAAGTTGGCGACAAATTTGATGTCGCTGTTGGCGCGAACGACGCTTACGGTCAGTACGACGAAAACCTGGTGCAACGTGTTCCTAAAGACGTATTTATGGGCGTTGATGAACTGCAGGTAGGTATGCGTTTCCTGGCTGAAACCGACCAGGGTCCGGTACCGGTTGAAATCACTGCGGTTGAAGACGATCACGTCGTGGTTGATGGTAACCACATGCTGGCCGGTCAGAACCTGAAATTCAACGTTGAAGTTGTGGCGATTCGCGAAGCGACTGAAGAAGAACTGGCTCATGGTCACGTTCACGGCGCGCACGATCACCACCACGATCACGACCACGACGGTTGCTGCGGCGGTCATGGCCACGATCACGGTCATGAACACGGTGGCGAAGGCTGCTGTGGCGGTAAAGGCAACGGCGGTTGCGGTTGCCACTAATACCGAAAAAGTGACAAAAAAGCGGGGAATCCCCGCTTTTTTTACGCCTCAATAATGTGGCGGTGGCGTTTCTTCAGCCTGCGACGCGATGTTCGACGGCTGGCTGGCTTTTAACTTCTCGGTCAGCAGACGCAGATGATCGCGCAGTTTCGCCATCTCCATTTCATGAGCGGTCACCGTGACGTTCAGTTCTTCAATGGTGATTTCCTGAAAAGCCAGTCGGCTCTCCAGCTCTGCCAGGCGTGCTTCCAATGATAAATCCTGCATGATTCACCTCTTTTGTCGAATGGTCGCCGCGGATTCTACTTAACTTTGCTGCCCGAGACAGCACTCATTTCGCGGTCATCGAAACTAATTTAAACAAAAAGAGTCTGAAAATAGATGATAATAGGGCGTGTCTGTATGTAGATTTGTTCGACAACGCTTTATAGTACCCTTCTGATAATAGTTAACCCTGGGGTGAGATGCCCCGATCCTGGAGATATGGATGAAATCACTGTTTAAAGTAACGCTGCTGGCGACCACAATGGCCGTTGCCCTGCATGCACCAATCACTTTTGCTGCTGAAGCTGCAAAACCTGCTACAGCTGCTGACAGCAAAGCAGCGTTCAAAAATGACGATCAGAAATCAGCTTATGCACTGGGTGCCTCGCTGGGTCGTTACATGGAAAACTCTCTAAAAGAACAAGAAAAACTGGGCATCAAACTGGATAAAGATCAGCTGATCGCTGGTGTTCAGGATGCATTTGCTGATAAGAGCAAACTCTCCGACCAAGAGATCGAACAGACTCTACAAGCATTCGAAGCTCGCGTGAAGTCTTCTGCTCAGGCGAAGATGGAAAAAGACGCGGCTGATAACGAAGCAAAAGGTAAAGAGTACCGCGAGAAATTTGCCAAAGAGAAAGGTGTGAAAACCTCTTCAACTGGTCTGGTTTATCAGGTAGTAGAAGCCGGTAAAGGCGAAGCACCGAAAGACAGCGATACTGTTGTAGTGAACTACAAAGGTACGCTGATCGACGGTAAAGAGTTCGACAACTCTTACACCCGTGGTGAACCGCTTTCTTTCCGTCTGGACGGTGTTATCCCGGGTTGGACAGAAGGTCTGAAGAACATCAAGAAAGGCGGTAAGATCAAACTGGTTATTCCACCAGAACTGGCTTACGGCAAAGCGGGTGTTCCGGGGATCCCACCGAATTCTACCCTGGTGTTTGACGTAGAGCTGCTGGATGTGAAACCAGCGCCGAAGGCTGATGCAAAGCCGGAAGCTGATGCGAAAGCCGCAGATTCTGCTAAAAAATAAGCATTAAGAACCGCCGCCTGACCAGGCGGCGGTTTTTTTATTACAGGCCGGATATAATTAGTGCTGGAAAGCGGAACCTCCGCTGTATTAATTTAGTTACCCGCATCATTAATGAGCCTGCCCTGAAAAGTTAACGACAGGCTCCTGAAAAGGAGTGTTTTTTTTCATGTCCAGGTCGCTTTTAACCAACGAAACCAGTGAGTTGGATTTACTGGATCAACGTCCTTTCGACCAGACCGATTTTGATATTCTGAAATCCTACGAAGCGGTGGTGGACGGGTTAGCGATGCTTATTGGCTCCCACTGTGAAATCGTTTTGCACTCTTTGCAGGATCTAAAATGTTCAGCCATTCGCATTGCTAACGGTGAACATACAGGCCGGAAGATTGGTTCGCCAATTACTGACCTGGCGCTACGTATGCTGCACGATATGACGGGAGCGGATAGCAGCGTTTCTAAATGCTACTTTACTCGCGCCAAAAGCGGCGTATTAATGAAGTCCCTGACTATCGCGATTCGTAACCGCGAACAGCGTGTAATTGGTCTGCTGTGCATCAATATGAATCTTGATGTTCCCTTCTCGCAGATTATGAGCACCTTTGTGCCGCCAGAAACCCCGGATGTCGGTTCAAGCGTCAACTTTGCCTCTTCTGTTGAAGATCTGGTTACCCAAACGCTGGAGTTCACCATCGAAGAAGTGAATGCCGATCGCAATGTTTCTAATAACGCCAAAAATCGTCAGATCGTGCTGAATCTCTACGAGAAAGGGATCTTCGATATTAAAGATGCGATCAACCAGGTTGCTGACCGCCTGAACATCTCCAAACACACTGTCTATCTCTACATCCGCCAGTTCAAGAGCGGTGATTTCCAGGGGCAAGATAAGTAATGCGTTTTGCCATCGTGGTGACCGGGCCAGCATACGGTACGCAACAGGCGAGTAGTGCTTTTCAGTTTGCGCAGGCGCTGATAGCAGATGGCCATGAGTTAAGCAGCGTCTTTTTCTATCGGGAAGGGGTCTATAACGCTAACCAATTGACCTCTCCGGCAAGTGACGAATTTGACCTCGTACGGGCCTGGCAGGCATTAAACGAAAATCAGGGCGTAGAACTGCACATCTGCGTGGCGGCGGCACTGCGCCGCGGGGTGACCGATGCAACCGAAGCCGCGCGCCTTGGTTTATCGGGTTCTAATCTGCAGCCCGGTTTTTCGTTAAGTGGCCTGGGCGCGCTGGCACAGGCGGCGTTAACCTGCGACAGAGTGGTGCAATTTTGATGAAACGTGTCGCGTTTGTTTTTTCCTCCGCACCGCACGGCAATGCATCAGGCAGAGAAGGGCTGGATGCGCTGCTCGCGACCTCAGCATTGACCGAAGATATCGGTGTCTTCTTTTTGAGCGACGGCGTATTTCAGCTTCTGGCGGGGCAACAGCCTCAGGCCATTCTGGCGCGTGACTACATCGCGACGTTCAAAGTATTACCGCTTTACGATATCGAAACCTTCTATGTCTGTGCTGACTCCCTGGCTGCGCGCGGTTTAAACGAGGCAACGCCTTTCGTGCTGGATGTGACAGTCCTGTCTTCTGCTGCATTGCGCGAACATCTTTCCCACTACGACACCGTTCTGACTTTCTGAGGCTGACATGCTCCATACTCTGAGCCATTCACCGTGGCAATGTGATATCGACGCGTTACTGAGTATGCTGCGCGAAGGTGATGACCTGCTGCTGATTCAGGACGGCGTGCTTGCTGCACTGGAAGGCAGTCGTTTCGTTGAAATTCTCACGAATGCCCCCATAACAGTCTCTGCGCTGAAGGACGATCTGGATGCGCGGGGTCTTTCTGGTCAAATTTCAGCCAAAATTGACGTGGTTGACTATACTGATTTCGTCAGACTTACGGTTAAGCACTCCAGCCAGATGGCCTGGTGATGGCGGGATCGTTGTATATTTCTTGACACCTTTTCGGCATCGCCCTAAAATTCGGCGTCCTCATATTGTGTGAGGACGTTTTATTACGTGTTTACGAAGCAAAAGCTAAAACCAGGAGCTATTTAATGGCAACAGTTAACCAGCTGGTACGCAAACCACGTGCTCGCAAAGTTGCGAAAAGCAACGTGCCTGCGCTGGAAGCATGCCCGCAAAAACGTGGCGTATGTACTCGTGTATATACTACCACTCCTAAAAAACCGAACTCCGCGCTGCGTAAAGTATGCCGTGTTCGTCTGACTAACGGTTTCGAAGTGACTTCCTACATCGGTGGTGAAGGTCACAACCTGCAGGAGCACTCCGTGATCCTGATCCGTGGCGGTCGTGTTAAAGACCTCCCGGGTGTTCGTTACCACACCGTACGTGGTGCGCTTGACTGCTCCGGCGTTAAAGACCGTAAGCAGGCTCGTTCCAAGTATGGCGTGAAGCGTCCTAAGGCTTAATGGTTCTCCGTTAAGTAAGGCCAAACGTTTTAACTTAAATGTCAAACTAAACTCGTAGAGTTTTGGACAATCCTGAATTAACAACGGAGTATTTCCATGCCACGTCGTCGCGTCATTGGTCAGCGTAAAATTCTGCCGGATCCGAAGTTCGGATCAGAACTGCTGGCTAAATTTGTAAATATCCTGATGGTAGATGGTAAAAAATCTACTGCTGAATCTATCGTATACAGCGCGCTGGAGACCCTGGCTCAGCGCTCTGGTAAATCTGAACTGGAAGCATTCGAAGTAGCTCTCGAAAACGTGCGCCCGACTGTAGAAGTTAAGTCTCGCCGCGTTGGTGGTTCTACTTATCAGGTACCAGTTGAAGTCCGTCCGGTTCGTCGTAATGCTCTGGCAATGCGTTGGATCGTTGAAGCTGCTCGTAAACGCGGTGATAAATCCATGGCTCTGCGCCTGGCGAACGAACTTTCTGATGCTGCAGAAAACAAAGGTACTGCAGTTAAGAAACGTGAAGACGTTCACCGTATGGCCGAAGCCAACAAGGCGTTCGCACACTACCGTTGGTAATCCCTTCGGAGTTTTAGTCACCAGGCGGGCGCTTCCAGTAAGCAGCCCGCTTTGGGCTACTTAAATTGAACGCCTAAAAGATAAACGAGGAAACAAATGGCTCGTACAACACCCATCGCACGCTACCGTAACATCGGTATCAGTGCGCACATCGACGCCGGTAAAACCACTACTACCGAACGTATTCTGTTCTACACCGGTGTAAACCATAAAATCGGTGAAGTTCATGACGGCGCTGCAACCATGGACTGGATGGAGCAGGAGCAGGAACGTGGTATTACCATCACTTCCGCTGCGACTACTGCATTCTGGTCTGGTATGGCTAAGCAGTATGAGCCGCATCGCATCAACATCATCGACACCCCGGGGCACGTTGACTTCACAATCGAAGTAGAACGTTCCATGCGTGTTCTCGATGGTGCGGTAATGGTTTACTGCGCAGTTGGTGGTGTTCAGCCGCAGTCTGAAACCGTATGGCGTCAGGCAAACAAATATAAAGTTCCGCGCATTGCGTTCGTTAACAAAATGGACCGCATGGGTGCGAACTTCCTGAAAGTTGTTAACCAGATCAAAACCCGTCTGGGCGCGAACCCGGTTCCGCTGCAGCTGGCGATTGGTGCTGAAGAACATTTCACCGGTGTTGTTGACCTGGTGAAAATGAAAGCTATCAACTGGAACGACGCTGACCAGGGCGTAACCTTCGAATACGAAGATATCCCGGCAGACATGGTTGAACTGGCTAACGAATGGCACCAGAACCTGATCGAATCCGCAGCTGAAGCTTCTGAAGAGCTGATGGAAAAATACCTGGGTGGTGAAGAACTGACTGAAGCAGAAATCAAAGGTGCTCTGCGTCAGCGCGTTCTGAACAACGAAATCATCCTGGTAACCTGTGGTTCTGCGTTCAAGAACAAAGGTGTTCAGGCGATGCTGGATGCGGTAATTGATTACCTGCCATCCCCGGTTGACGTACCTGCGATCAACGGTATCCTGGACGACGGTAAAGACACTCCGGCTGAACGTCACGCAAGTGATGACGAGCCGTTCTCTGCACTGGCGTTCAAAATCGCTACCGACCCGTTTGTTGGTAACCTGACCTTCTTCCGTGTTTACTCCGGTGTGGTTAACTCTGGTGATACCGTACTGAACTCCGTGAAAGCTGCACGTGAGCGTTTCGGTCGTATCGTTCAGATGCACGCTAACAAACGTGAAGAGATCAAAGAAGTTCGCGCGGGCGACATCGCTGCTGCTATCGGTCTGAAAGACGTAACCACTGGTGACACCCTGTGTGACCCGGATGCGCCGATCATTCTGGAACGTATGGAATTCCCTGAGCCGGTAATCTCCATCGCAGTTGAACCGAAAACCAAAGCTGACCAGGAAAAAATGGGTCTGGCTCTGGGCCGTCTGGCTAAAGAAGACCCGTCTTTCCGTGTATGGACTGACGAAGAATCTAACCAGACCATCATCGCGGGTATGGGCGAACTGCACCTCGACATCATCGTTGACCGTATGAAGCGTGAATTCAACGTTGAAGCGAACGTAGGTAAACCGCAGGTTGCTTACCGTGAAACTATCCGCCAGAAAGTTACCGATGTTGAAGGTAAACACGCGAAACAGTCTGGTGGTCGTGGTCAGTATGGTCATGTTGTTATCGACATGTACCCGCTGGAGCCGGGTTCAAACCCGAAAGGCTACGAGTTCATCAACGACATTAAAGGTGGTGTAATCCCTGGCGAATACATCCCGGCCGTTGATAAAGGTATCCAGGAACAGCTGAAAGCAGGTCCGCTGGCAGGCTACCCGGTAGTAGACATGGGTATTCGTCTGCACTTCGGTTCTTACCATGACGTTGACTCCTCTGAACTGGCGTTTAAACTGGCTGCTTCTATCGCCTTTAAAGAAGGCTTTAAGAAAGCGAAACCAGTTCTGCTTGAGCCGATCATGAAGGTTGAAGTAGAAACTCCGGAAGAGAACACCGGTGACGTTATCGGTGACTTGAGCCGTCGTCGTGGTATGCTCAAAGGTCAGGAATCTGAAGTTACTGGCGTTAAGATCCACGCTGAAGTACCGCTGTCTGAAATGTTCGGATACGCAACTCAGCTGCGTTCTCTGACCAAAGGTCGTGCATCATACACTATGGAATTCCTGAAGTATGATGAAGCGCCGAGTAACGTTGCTCAGGCCGTAATTGAAGCCCGTGGTAAATAAGCCTAAGGGTTAATACCAAAGTCCCGTGCTCTCTCCTGAAGGGGAGAGCACTATAGTAAGGAATATAGCCGTGTCTAAAGAAAAATTTGAACGTACAAAACCGCACGTTAACGTTGGTACTATCGGCCACGTTGACCACGGTAAAACTACTCTGACCGCTGCAATCACCACCGTACTGGCTAAAACCTACGGCGGTGCTGCTCGTGCATTCGACCAGATCGATAACGCGCCGGAAGAAAAAGCTCGTGGTATCACCATCAACACTTCTCACGTTGAATACGACACCCCGACCCGTCACTACGCACACGTAGACTGCCCGGGGCACGCCGACTATGTTAAAAACATGATCACCGGTGCTGCTCAGATGGACGGCGCGATCCTGGTAGTTGCTGCGACTGACGGCCCGATGCCGCAGACTCGTGAGCACATCCTGCTGGGTCGTCAGGTAGGCGTTCCGTACATCATCGTGTTCCTGAACAAATGCGACATGGTTGATGACGAAGAGCTGCTGGAACTGGTTGAAATGGAAGTTCGTGAACTTCTGTCTCAGTACGACTTCCCGGGCGACGACACTCCGATCGTTCGTGGTTCTGCTCTGAAAGCGCTGGAAGGCGACGCAGAGTGGGAAGCGAAAATCCTGGAACTGGCTGGCTTCCTGGATTCTTATATTCCGGAACCAGAGCGTGCGATTGACAAGCCGTTCCTGCTGCCGATCGAAGACGTATTCTCCATCTCCGGTCGTGGTACCGTTGTTACCGGTCGTGTAGAACGCGGTATCATCAAAGTTGGTGAAGAAGTTGAAATCGTTGGTATCAAAGAGACTCAGAAGTCTACCTGTACTGGCGTTGAAATGTTCCGCAAACTGCTGGACGAAGGCCGTGCTGGTGAGAACGTAGGTGTTCTGCTGCGTGGTATCAAACGTGAAGAAATCGAACGTGGTCAGGTACTGGCTAAGCCGGGCACCATCAAGCCGCACACCAAGTTCGAATCTGAAGTGTACATTCTGTCCAAAGATGAAGGCGGCCGTCATACTCCGTTCTTCAAAGGCTACCGTCCGCAGTTCTACTTCCGTACTACTGACGTGACTGGTACCATCGAACTGCCGGAAGGCGTAGAGATGGTAATGCCGGGCGACAACATCAAAATGGTTGTTACCCTGATCCACCCGATCGCGATGGACGACGGTCTGCGTTTCGCAATCCGTGAAGGCGGCCGTACCGTTGGCGCGGGCGTTGTTGCTAAAGTTCTGGGCTAATTAATTATCCCCGAATTAAAAAAGGACGCTTCGGCGTCCTTTTTTGTTTTCTGATGTTCAGGCACTGTCACAAAATTTCGCATTTTTTGCCTGCTCCCGCCCCGCATTCTGGCGATTGTGCTATTGTAATCATAACCATTCTCACTTACACTTTGCGCATAATTTGAACGGGAGTTTCTATGTACGTTTGTTTATGTAATGGTGTAAGCGACAAAAAAATACGTCAGGCCGTTCGCCAGTTTCAGCCCCAGTCATTCCAGCAGCTTCGCAAATTTGTTCCGGTGGGAAATCAATGCGGTAAATGTGTACGTGCTGCGCGAGAGATCATGCAGGACGAACTGATGCAGATCCCGGAATTCAAAGAGATCGCGTAAGCGCCCATCTTTTTTTTGACATCCCTGTAGCCCGATCTACGCTTCAATGAGTGGAAGCGGAGGGACTATATAATGAAAGGTGATGTTAAAATCATAAGTTATCTCAATAAATTATTGGGAAATGAGCTTGTCGCAATCAACCAGTATTTTCTTCACGCGAGAATGTTCAAAAACTGGGGACTCAAACGTTTAAACGACGTTGAGTACCATGAATCTATAGACGAGATGAAGCACGCTGATAAATATATCGAGCGTATTTTATTTCTTGAAGGCATTCCAAACCTGCAGGATCTCGGCAAGCTGGGTATCGGAGAAGATGTCGAAGAGATGCTGCGTTCCGACCTCAGGCTGGAACTTGAAGGCGCTAAAGATCTCCGTGAAGCCATTGCCTATGCTGACAGCGTACATGACTACGTCAGCCGCGATATGATGATCCAAATCCTGGCCGATGAAGAAGGGCATATAGACTGGCTGGAAACAGAGCTGGATCTCATTGCTAAAATCGGCCTGCAAAACTATCTTCAGTCACAGATCAAAGTGGAAGAATAAGCAACGTCTTCCAGCCTACACATAAACCCGCTGCTGCCAGAAATGGCCCAAAAGGCAGTGGGTTTTTTATTGTCTCCTCATCAGGGCGGATTAACGAAAAAACAAGAATGCAAAGAAGCGCCATCAGCGCCGCGAGTAACGCCAGCGCAGGCAGCATGCACCAGCCATGCCACGCACCAAGCGCCGCCAGGTATTTTACATCGCCATATCCCATCCCTTCACGCCGGCAGATAAACCGATATCCCCAGTAAATAACGGCAAAACCGACATATCCAGCCATCGCACCCACCACCGCACTTGGCAGAAAATCAGGTTGGATACAGACCTGAAAGAGCAGTCCCGCCCATAACAGCGGGCAGAGAAATTTATCGGGGAGCAGTCCGTAGCGAATATCTGCGCGGACAAGAAAGGCAGTCAGCGAAACATAGACCAGCAAGAAGGGAAGGGTGATTAACATGGATAAGGCCTCAAAAGTGTTTGAGCGCATACTCGTGATAATCGGCCTGACCGGCAATCTACAAAAACGACAATTGCGTAGGGGCTCCAGATAAAGCATTGGGAAGGGATAGATTGCGTAAAAAGTTGCTCGGCCTTACGCATACTGCGCCTCTGGCGCTTAATTTCTAAACGGCACTTGCGTCTTGCCCAGATTTATGTATAATGCGCGGGCTTGTCGTAGTTGACAGCAGGTTCAATCTGAACCTCAGTTAGCCGAATTTGGCTACCTAACAATGCTCCCAATCGGGGAGCTACGTAAGAACGGTTACACTCTCCCATCAATCGTAATGGGTCTGAGGAGTAATCATTTTCGTTTATAAAATAATTGGAGCTCTGGTCTCATGCAGAACCAAAGAATCCGTATCCGCCTGAAAGCGTTTGATCATCGTCTGATCGATCAAGCAACCGCGGAAATCGTCGAGACTGCCAAGCGCACTGGTGCGCAGGTCCGTGGTCCGATCCCGCTGCCGACACGCAAAGAGCGCTTCACTGTTCTGATCTCCCCGCACGTCAACAAAGACGCGCGCGATCAGTACGAAATCCGTACTCACTTGCGTCTGGTTGACATCGTTGAGCCAACCGAGAAAACCGTTGATGCTCTGATGCGTCTGGATCTGGCTGCCGGTGTAGACGTGCAGATCAGCCTGGGTTAATCAGGTCATTGAGCGATTGAGAGGTTGAAACAATGATTGGTTTAGTCGGTAAAAAAGTGGGTATGACCCGTATCTTCACAGAAGACGGCGTTTCTATCCCAGTAACCGTAATCGAAGTTGAAGCAAACCGCGTTACTCAGGTTAAAGACCTGGCTAACGATGGCTACCGTGCTATTCAGGTGACCACCGGTGCTAAAAAAGCTAACCGTGTGACCAAGCCTGAAGCTGGCCACTTCGCTAAAGCTGGCGTAGAAGCTGGCCGTGGTCTGTGGGAATTCCGCCTGGCTGAAGGCGAAGAGTTCACTGTAGGTCAGAGCATTAGCGTTGAACTGTTTGCTGACGTTAAAAAAGTTGACGTAACTGGCACCTCTAAAGGTAAAGGTTTCGCAGGTACCGTTAAGCGCTGGAACTTCCGTACCCAGGACGCTACTCACGGTAACTCCTTGTCTCACCGCGTTCCGGGTTCTATCGGTCAGAACCAGACTCCGGGCAAAGTGTTCAAAGGCAAGAAAATGGCAGGTCAGATGGGTAACGAACGTGTAACCGTTCAGAGCCTTGACGTAGTACGCGTTGACGCTGAGCGCAACCTGCTGCTGGTTAAAGGTGCTGTCCCGGGTGCAACCGGTAGCGACCTGATCGTTAAACCAGCTGTGAAGGCGTAAGGAGATAGCAATGGAATTAGTATTGAAAGACGCGCAGAGCGCGCTGACTGTTTCCGAAACTACCTTCGGTCGTGATTTCAACGAAGCGCTGGTTCACCAGGTTGTTGTTGCTTATGCAGCTGGTGCTCGTCAGGGTACTCGTGCTCAGAAGACTCGTGCTGAAGTAACTGGTTCCGGTAAAAAACCGTGGCGCCAGAAAGGCACCGGCCGTGCGCGTTCTGGTTCTATCAAGAGCCCGATCTGGCGTTCTGGTGGCGTGACCTTTGCTGCTCGTCCGCAGGACCACAGTCAAAAAGTTAACAAGAAGATGTACCGCGGCGCGCTGAAAAGCATCCTGTCCGAACTGGTACGTCAGGATCGTCTGATCGTTGTCGAGAAGTTCTCTGTAGAAGCGCCGAAAACTAAGCTGCTGGCACAGAAACTGAAAGACATGGCTCTGGAAGATGTGCTGATCATCACCGGTGAGCTGGACGAAAACCTGTTCCTGGCTGCGCGCAACCTGCACAAGGTTGACGTACGCGATGCAACTGGTATCGACCCGGTTAGCCTGATCGCCTTCGACAAAGTCGTAATGACTGCTGATGCTGTTAAGCAAGTTGAGGAGATGCTGGCATGATTCGTGAAGAACGTCTGCTGAAGGTGCTGCGTGCACCGCACGTTTCTGAAAAAGCGTCTACTGCGATGGAAAAATCCAACACCATCGTACTCAAAGTTGCTAAAGACGCGACCAAAGCAGAAATCAAAGCTGCTGTGCAGAAACTGTTTGAAGTCGAAGTCGAAGTCGTTAACACCCTGGTAGTTAAAGGGAAAGTTAAACGTCACGGACAGCGTATCGGTCGTCGTAGCGACTGGAAAAAAGCTTACGTCACCCTGAAAGAAGGCCAGAATCTGGACTTCGTTGGCGGCGCTGAGTAAGTCGGAGGAGTAATACAATGGCAGTTGTTAAATGTAAACCGACATCTCCGGGTCGTCGCCACGTAGTTAAAGTGGTTAACCCTGAGCTGCACAAGGGCAAACCTTTTGCTCCGTTGCTGGAAAAAAACAGCAAATCCGGTGGTCGTAACAACAATGGCCGTATCACCACTCGTCATATCGGTGGTGGCCACAAGCAGGCTTACCGTATTGTTGACTTCAAACGCAACAAAGACGGTATCCCGGCAGTTGTTGAACGTCTTGAGTACGATCCGAACCGTTCCGCGAACATCGCGCTGGTTCTGTACAAAGACGGTGAACGCCGTTACATCCTGGCCCCTAAAGGCCTGAAAGCTGGCGACCAGATTCAGTCTGGCGTTGATGCTGCAATCAAACCAGGTAACACCCTGCCGATGCGCAACATCCCGGTTGGTTCTACTGTTCATAACGTAGAAATGAAACCAGGTAAAGGCGGTCAGCTGGCACGTTCCGCTGGTACTTACGTTCAGATCGTTGCTCGTGATGGTGCTTATGTCACCCTGCGTCTGCGTTCTGGTGAAATGCGTAAAGTAGAAGCAGACTGCCGTGCAACTCTGGGCGAAGTTGGCAATGCTGAGCATATGCTGCGCGTTCTGGGTAAAGCAGGTGCTGCACGCTGGCGTGGTGTTCGTCCGACCGTTCGCGGTACCGCGATGAACCCGGTAGACCACCCACATGGTGGTGGTGAAGGTCGTAACTTTGGTAAGCACCCGGTAACTCCGTGGGGCGTTCAGACCAAAGGTAAGAAGACCCGCAGCAACAAGCGTACTGATAAATTCATCGTACGTCGCCGTAGCAAATAATTTTAGAGGATAAGCCATGCCACGTTCTCTCAAGAAAGGTCCTTTTATTGACCTGCACTTGCTGAAGAAGGTAGAGAAAGCGGTGGAAAGCGGAGACAAGAAGCCCCTGCGCACTTGGTCCCGTCGTTCAACGATCTTTCCTAACATGATCGGTTTGACCATCGCTGTCCATAATGGTCGTCAGCACGTTCCGGTATTTGTAACCGACGAAATGGTCGGTCACAAACTGGGTGAATTCGCACCGACTCGTACTTATCGCGGCCACGCTGCTGATAAAAAAGCGAAGAAGAAATAAGGTAGGAGGAAGAGATGGAAACTATCGCTAAACATCGCCATGCTCGTTCTTCTGCTCAGAAGGTTCGCCTTGTTGCTGACCTGATTCGCGGTAAGAAAGTGTCGCAGGCTCTGGATATTTTGACCTACACCAACAAGAAAGCGGCTGTACTGGTCAAGAAAGTTCTGGAATCTGCCATTGCTAACGCTGAACACAACGATGGCGCTGACATTGACGATCTGAAAGTTACGAAAATTTTCGTAGACGAAGGCCCGAGCATGAAGCGCATTATGCCGCGTGCAAAAGGTCGTGCAGATCGCATCCTGAAGCGCACCAGCCACATCACTGTGGTTGTGTCCGATCGCTGAGACTCTGGAGACTAGCAATGGGTCAGAAAGTACATCCTAATGGTATTCGCCTGGGTATTGTAAAACCATGGAACTCTACCTGGTTTGCGAACACCAAAGAATTCGCTGACAACCTGGACAGCGATTTTAAAGTACGTCAGTACCTGACTAAGGAACTGGCTAAAGCGTCCGTATCTCGTATCGTTATCGAGCGTCCGGCTAAGAGCATCCGTGTAACCATTCACACTGCTCGCCCGGGTATCGTTATCGGTAAAAAAGGTGAAGACGTAGAAAAACTGCGTAAGGTCGTAGCGGACATCGCTGGCGTTCCTGCACAGATCAACATCGCCGAAGTTCGTAAGCCTGAACTGGACGCAAAACTGGTTGCTGACAGCATCACTTCTCAGCTGGAACGTCGCGTTATGTTCCGTCGTGCTATGAAGCGTGCTGTACAGAACGCAATGCGTCTGGGCGCTAAAGGTATTAAAGTTGAAGTTAGCGGCCGTCTGGGCGGCGCGGAAATCGCACGTACCGAATGGTACCGCGAAGGTCGCGTACCGCTGCACACTCTGCGTGCTGACATCGACTACAACACCTCTGAAGCGCACACCACTTACGGTGTAATCGGCGTTAAAGTGTGGATCTTCAAAGGCGAGATCCTGGGTGGTATGGCTGCTGTTGAACAACCGGAAAAACCGGCTGCTCAGCCTAAAAAGCAGCAGCGTAAAGGCCGTAAATAAGGAGCGTCGCTGATGTTACAACCAAAGCGTACAAAATTCCGTAAAATGCACAAAGGCCGTAACCGCGGTCTGGCGCAGGGTACGGATGTTAGCTTCGGCAGCTTCGGTCTGAAAGCTGTTGGCCGTGGTCGTCTGACTGCCCGTCAGATCGAAGCAGCACGTCGTGCTATGACCCGTGCAGTTAAGCGTCAAGGTAAGATCTGGATCCGTGTGTTCCCGGA
Organism: Enterobacter hormaechei; assembly: GCA_041890495.1. Lineage (GTDB taxonomy): Bacteria > Pseudomonadota > Gammaproteobacteria > Enterobacterales > Enterobacteriaceae > Escherichia > Escherichia boydii. Next base: position 3,453,446 of record CP169086.1, on the reverse strand, counting down.
CAAACCGATCACTGAAAAGCCGCTGGCAGTGCGTATGGGTAAAGGTAAAGGTAACGTGGAGTATTGGGTTGCCTTGATTCAGCCGGGTAAAGTCCTGTATGAAATGGACGGTGTTCCGGAAGAGCTGGCCCGTGAAGCATTCAAGCTGGCAGCAGCGAAACTGCCGATTAAAACCACCTTTGTAACTAAGACGGTGATGTAATGAAAGCAAAAGAGCTGCGTGAGAAGAGCGTTGAAGAGCTGAACACCGAGCTGCTGAACCTGCTGCGTGAGCAGTTCAACCTGCGTATGCAGGCTGCAAGTGGCCAGCTGCAACAGTCTCACCTGTTGAAGCAAGTGCGTCGCGATGTCGCACGCGTTAAGACTTTACTGAACGAGAAGGCGGGTGCGTAATGACCGATAAAATCCGTACTCTGCAAGGTCGCGTTGTTAGCGACAAAATGGAGAAATCCATTGTTGTTGCTATCGAACGTTTTGTGAAACACCCGATCTACGGTAAATTCATCAAGCGTACGACCAAACTGCACGTACATGACGAGAACAACGAATGCGGTATCGGTGACGTGGTTGAAATCCGCGAATGCCGTCCGCTGTCCAAGACTAAATCCTGGACGCTGGTTCGCGTTGTAGAGAAAGCGGTTCTGTAATACAGTACACTCTCTCAATACGAATAAACGGCTCAGAAATGAGCCGTTTATTTTTTCTACCCATATCCTTGAAGCGGTGTTATAATGCCGCGCCCTCGATATGGGGATTTTTAACGACCTGATTTTCGGGTCTCAGTAGTAGTTGACATTAGCGGAGCACTAAAATGATCCAAGAACAGACTATGCTGAACGTCGCCGACAACTCCGGTGCACGTCGCGTAATGTGTATCAAGGTTCTGGGTGGCTCGCACCGTCGCTACGCAGGCGTAGGCGACATCATCAAGATCACCATCAAAGAAGCAATTCCGCGTGGTAAGGTCAAAAAAGGTGATGTGCTGAAGGCGGTAGTGGTGCGCACCAAGAAGGGTGTTCGTCGCCCGGACGGTTCTGTCATTCGCTTCGATGGTAATGCTTGTGTTCTTCTGAACAACAACAGCGAGCAGCCTATCGGTACGCGTATTTTTGGGCCGGTAACTCGTGAGCTTCGTAGTGAGAAGTTCATGAAAATTATCTCTCTGGCACCAGAAGTACTCTAAGGAGCGAATCATGGCAGCGAAAATCCGTCGTGATGACGAAGTTATCGTGTTAACCGGTAAAGATAAAGGTAAACGCGGTAAAGTTAAGAATGTCCTGTCTTCCGGCAAGGTCATTGTTGAAGGTATCAACCTGGTTAAGAAACATCAGAAGCCGGTTCCGGCCCTGAACCAACCGGGTGGCATCGTTGAAAAAGAAGCCGCTATTCAGGTTTCCAACGTAGCAATCTTCAATGCGGCAACCGGCAAGGCTGACCGTGTAGGCTTTAGATTCGAAGACGGTAAAAAAGTCCGTTTCTTCAAGTCTAACAGCGAAACTATCAAGTAATTTGGAGTAGTACGATGGCGAAACTGCATGATTACTACAAAGACGAAGTAGTTAAAAAACTCATGACTGAGTTTAACTACAATTCTGTCATGCAAGTCCCTCGGGTCGAGAAGATCACCCTGAACATGGGTGTTGGTGAAGCGATCGCTGACAAAAAACTGCTGGATAACGCAGCAGCAGACCTGGCAGCAATCTCCGGTCAAAAACCGCTGATCACCAAAGCACGCAAATCTGTTGCAGGCTTCAAAATCCGTCAGGGCTATCCGATCGGCTGTAAAGTAACTCTGCGTGGCGAACGCATGTGGGAGTTCTTTGAGCGCCTGATCACTATTGCTGTACCTCGTATCCGTGACTTCCGTGGCCTGTCCGCTAAGTCTTTCGACGGTCGTGGTAACTACAGCATGGGTGTCCGTGAGCAGATCATCTTCCCAGAAATCGACTACGATAAAGTCGACCGCGTTCGTGGTTTGGATATTACCATTACCACTACTGCGAAATCTGACGAAGAAGGCCGCGCTCTGCTGGCTGCCTTTGACTTCCCGTTCCGCAAGTAAGGTAGGGTTACTAAATGGCTAAGCAATCAATGAAAGCACGCGAAGTAAAACGCGTAGCTTTAGCTGATAAATACTTCGCGAAACGCGCTGAACTGAAAGCGATCATCTCTGATGTGAACGCTTCCGACGAAGATCGTTGGAACGCTGTTCTCAAGCTGCAGACTCTGCCGCGTGATTCCAGCCCGTCTCGTCAGCGTAACCGCTGCCGTCAAACAGGTCGTCCGCATGGTTTCCTGCGGAAGTTCGGGTTGAGCCGTATTAAGGTCCGTGAAGCCGCTATGCGCGGTGAAATCCCGGGTCTGAAAAAGGCTAGCTGGTAATTGTCACCAATTGAATCACGGGAGTAAAGACAGATGAGCATGCAAGATCCGATCGCGGATATGCTGACCCGTATCCGTAACGGTCAGGCCGCGAACAAAGCTGCGGTCACCATGCCTTCCTCCAAGCTGAAAGTGGCAATCGCCAACGTGCTGAAGGAAGAAGGTTTTATTGAAGATTTTAAAGTTGAAGGCGACACCAAGCCTGAACTGGAACTTACTCTGAAGTATTTCCAGGGCAAAGCTGTTGTAGAAAGCATTCAGCGTGTCAGCCGCCCAGGTCTGCGCATCTATAAACGTAAAGATGAGCTGCCGAAAGTTATGGCGGGTCTGGGTATCGCAGTTGTTTCTACCTCTAAAGGTGTTATGACTGATCGTGCAGCGCGCCAGGCTGGTCTTGGTGGCGAAATTATCTGCTACGTAGCCTAATCGGAGGAAAAAATGTCTCGTGTTGCTAAAGCACCGGTCGTTGTTCCTGCCGGCGTTGACGTAAAAATCAACGGTCAGGTTATTACGATCAAAGGTAAAAACGGCGAGCTGACTCGTACTCTCAACGATGCTGTTGAAGTTAAACATGCAGATAATACCCTGACCTTCGGTCCGCGTGATGGTTACGCAGACGGTTGGGCACAGGCTGGTACCGCGCGTGCCCTGCTGAACTCAATGGTTATCGGTGTTACCGAAGGCTTCACTAAGAAGCTGCAGCTGGTTGGTGTAGGTTACCGTGCAGCGGTTAAAGGCAATGTGATTAACCTGTCTCTGGGTTTCTCTCATCCTGTTGACCATCAGCTGCCTGCGGGTATCACTGCTGAATGTCCGACTCAGACTGAAATCGTGCTGAAAGGCGCTGATAAGCAGGTGATCGGCCAGGTTGCAGCGGATCTGCGCGCCTACCGTCGTCCTGAGCCTTATAAAGGCAAGGGTGTTCGTTACGCCGACGAAGTCGTGCGTACCAAAGAGGCTAAGAAGAAGTAAGGTAACACTATGGATAAGAAATCTGCTCGTATCCGTCGTGCGACCCGCGCACGCCGCAAGCTCCAGGAGCTGGGCGCAACTCGCCTGGTGGTACATCGTACCCCGCGTCACATTTACGCACAGGTAATTGCACCGAACGGTTCTGAAGTTCTGGTAGCTGCTTCTACTGTAGAAAAAGCTATCGCTGAACAACTGAAGTACACCGGTAACAAAGACGCGGCTGCAGCTGTGGGTAAAGCTGTCGCTGAACGCGCTCTGGAAAAAGGCATCAAAGATGTATCCTTTGACCGTTCCGGGTTCCAATATCATGGTCGTGTCCAGGCACTGGCAGATGCTGCCCGTGAAGCTGGCCTTCAGTTCTAAGGTAGAGGTGTAAGATGGCTCACATCGAAAAACAAGCTGGCGAACTGCAGGAAAAGCTGATCGCGGTAAACCGCGTATCTAAAACCGTTAAAGGTGGTCGTATTTTCTCCTTCACAGCTCTGACTGTAGTTGGCGATGGTAACGGTCGCGTTGGTTTTGGTTACGGTAAAGCGCGTGAAGTTCCAGCAGCGATCCAGAAAGCGATGGAAAAAGCCCGTCGCAATATGATTAACGTCGCGCTGAATAACGGCACTCTGCAACACCCTGTTAAAGGTGTTCACACGGGTTCTCGCGTATTCATGCAGCCGGCTTCCGAAGGTACCGGTATCATCGCCGGTGGTGCAATGCGCGCCGTTCTGGAAGTCGCTGGGGTTCATAACGTTCTGGCTAAAGCCTATGGTTCCACCAACCCGATCAACGTGGTTCGTGCAACTATTGATGGCCTGGAAAATATGAATTCTCCAGAAATGGTCGCTGCCAAGCGTGGTAAATCCGTTGAAGAAATTCTGGGGAAATAAACCATGGCAAAGACTATTAAAATTACTCAAACCCGCAGTGCAATCGGTCGTCTGCCGAAACACAAGGCAACGCTGCTTGGCCTGGGTCTGCGTCGTATTGGTCACACCGTAGAGCGCGAGGATACTCCTGCTATTCGCGGTATGATCAACGCGGTTTCCTTCATGGTTAAAGTTGAGGAGTAAGAGATGCGTTTAAATACTCTGTCTCCGGCCGAAGGCTCCAAAAAGGCGGGTAAACGCCTGGGTCGTGGTATCGGTTCTGGCCTCGGTAAAACCGGTGGTCGTGGTCACAAAGGTCAGAAGTCTCGTTCTGGCGGTGGCGTACGTCGCGGTTTCGAGGGTGGTCAGATGCCTCTGTACCGTCGTCTGCCGAAATTCGGCTTCACTTCTCGTAAAGCAGCGATTACAGCCGAAATTCGTCTGTCTGACCTGGCTAAAGTAGAAGGCGGTGTAGTAGACCTGAACACGCTGAAAGCGGCTAACATTATCGGTATCCAGATCGAGTTCGCGAAAGTGATCCTGGCTGGCGAAGTAACGACTCCGGTAACTGTTCGTGGCCTGCGTGTTACTAAAGGCGCTCGTGCTGCTATCGAAGCTGCTGGCGGTAAAATCGAGGAATAAGTAGCAGATGGCTAAACAACCGGGATTAGATTTTCAAAGTGCCAAAGGTGGCTTAGGCGAGCTGAAACGCAGACTGCTGTTTGTTATCGGTGCGCTGATTGTGTTCCGTATTGGCTCTTTTATTCCGATCCCTGGTATTGATGCCGCTGTACTTGCCAAACTGCTTGAGCAACAGCGAGGCACCATCATTGAGATGTTTAACATGTTCTCTGGTGGTGCTCTCAGCCGTGCTTCTATCTTTGCTCTGGGGATCATGCCGTATATTTCGGCGTCGATCATTATCCAGCTGCTGACGGTGGTTCACCCAACGTTGGCAGAAATTAAGAAAGAAGGGGAGTCTGGTCGTCGTAAGATCAGCCAGTACACCCGCTACGGTACTCTGGTGCTGGCAATATTCCAGTCGATCGGTATTGCTACCGGTCTGCCGAATATGCCTGGTATGCAAGGCCTGGTGATTAACCCGGGCTTTGCATTCTACTTCACCGCTGTTGTAAGTCTGGTCACAGGAACCATGTTCCTGATGTGGTTGGGCGAACAGATTACTGAACGAGGTATCGGCAACGGTATTTCAATCATTATCTTCGCCGGTATTGTCGCGGGACTCCCGCCAGCCATTGCCCATACTATCGAGCAAGCGCGTCAAGGCGACCTGCACTTCCTCGTGTTGCTGTTGGTTGCAGTATTAGTATTTGCAGTGACGTTCTTTGTTGTATTTGTTGAGCGTGGTCAACGCCGCATTGTGGTAAACTACGCGAAACGTCAGCAAGGTCGTCGTGTCTATGCTGCACAGAGCACACATTTACCGCTGAAAGTGAATATGGCGGGGGTAATCCCGGCAATCTTCGCTTCCAGTATTATTCTGTTCCCGGCGACCATCGCGTCATGGTTCGGGGGCGGTACTGGTTGGAACTGGCTGACAACAATTTCGCTGTATTTGCAGCCTGGGCAACCGCTTTATGTGTTACTCTATGCGTCTGCAATCATCTTCTTCTGTTTCTTCTACACGGCGTTGGTTTTCAACCCGCGTGAAACAGCAGATAACCTGAAGAAGTCCGGTGCATTTGTACCAGGAATTCGTCCGGGAGAGCAAACGGCGAAGTATATCGATAAAGTAATGACCCGCCTGACCCTGGTTGGTGCGCTGTATATTACCTTTATCTGCCTGATCCCGGAGTTCATGCGTGATGCAATGAAAGTACCGTTCTACTTCGGTGGGACCTCACTGCTTATCGTTGTTGTCGTGATTATGGACTTTATGGCTCAAGTGCAAACTCTGATGATGTCCAGTCAGTATGAGTCTGCATTGAAGAAGGCGAACCTGAAAGGCTACGGCCGATAATTGGTCGCCCGAGAAGTTACGGAGAGTAAAAATGAAAGTTCGTGCTTCCGTCAAGAAATTATGCCGTAACTGCAAAATCGTTAAGCGTGATGGTGTCATCCGTGTGATTTGCAGTGCCGAGCCGAAGCATAAACAGCGCCAAGGCTGATTTTTTCGCATATTTTTCTTGCAAAGTTGGGTTGAGCTGGCTAGATTAGCCAGCCAATCTTTTGTATGTCTGTGCGTTTCCATTTGAGTATCCTGAAAACGGGCTTTTCAGCATGGAACGTACATATTAAATAGTAGGAGTGCATAGTGGCCCGTATAGCAGGCATTAACATTCCTGATCATAAGCATGCCGTAATCGCATTAACTTCGATTTATGGCGTCGGCAAGACCCGTTCTAAAGCCATCCTGGCTGCAGCGGGTATCGCTGAAGATGTTAAGATCAGTGAGCTGTCTGAAGGACAAATCGACACGCTGCGTGACGAAGTTGCCAAATTTGTCGTTGAAGGTGATCTGCGCCGTGAAATCAGCATGAGCATCAAGCGCCTGATGGATCTTGGTTGCTATCGCGGTTTGCGTCATCGTCGTGGTCTCCCGGTTCGCGGTCAGCGTACCAAGACCAACGCACGTACCCGTAAGGGTCCGCGCAAACCGATCAAGAAATAATCGGGGTGATTGAATAATGGCAAAGGCACCAATTCGTGCACGTAAACGTGTAAGAAAACAAGTCTCTGACGGCGTGGCTCATATCCATGCTTCTTTCAACAACACCATCGTGACTATCACTGATCGTCAGGGTAACGCGTTGGGTTGGGCAACAGCCGGTGGTTCCGGTTTCCGTGGTTCTCGCAAATCCACTCCGTTTGCAGCTCAGGTTGCAGCAGAGCGTTGCGCTGACGCCGTGAAAGAATACGGCATCAAGAATCTGGAAGTTATGGTTAAAGGTCCGGGTCCAGGCCGCGAATCTACTATTCGTGCTCTGAACGCCGCAGGTTTCCGCATCACTAACATTACTGATGTGACTCCGATCCCTCATAACGGTTGTCGTCCGCCGAAAAAACGTCGCGTATAACGCCTCGTTTTCCAGGTTTGTTGGAGAAAGAAAATGGCAAGATATTTGGGTCCTAAGCTCAAGCTGAGCCGTCGTGAGGGCACCGACTTATTCCTTAAGTCTGGCGTTCGCGCGATCGATACCAAGTGTAAAATTGAACAAGCTCCTGGCCAGCACGGTGCGCGTAAACCGCGTCTGTCTGACTATGGTGTGCAGTTGCGTGAAAAGCAAAAAGTTCGCCGTATCTATGGTGTGCTGGAGCGTCAGTTCCGTAACTACTACAAAGAAGCAGCACGTCTGAAAGGCAACACCGGTGAAAACCTGTTGGCTCTGCTGGAAGGTCGTCTGGACAACGTTGTATACCGTATGGGCTTCGGTGCCACTCGTGCAGAAGCACGTCAGCTGGTTAGCCATAAAGCAATTATGGTAAACGGTCGTGTTGTTAACATCGCTTCTTATCAGGTTAGTCCGAATGACGTTGTAAGCATTCGTGAGAAAGCGAAGAAGCAGTCTCGCGTGAAAGCCGCTCTGGAGCTGGCTGAGCAGCGTGAAAAGCCAACCTGGCTGGAAGTTGATGCTGGCAAGATGGAAGGTACGTTTAAGCGTAAGCCGGAGCGTTCTGATCTGTCTGCGGACATTAACGAACACCTGATCGTCGAGCTTTACTCCAAGTAAAGCTTAGTACCAAAGAGAGGACACAATGCAGGGTTCTGTGACAGAGTTTCTAAAACCGCGCCTGGTTGATATCGAGCAAGTGAGTTCGACGCACGCCAAGGTGACCCTTGAGCCTTTAGAGCGTGGCTTTGGCCATACTCTGGGTAACGCACTGCGCCGTATTCTGCTCTCATCGATGCCGGGTTGCGCGGTGACCGAGGTTGAGATTGATGGTGTACTACATGAGTACAGCACCAAAGAAGGCGTTCAGGAAGATATCCTGGAAATCCTGCTCAACCTGAAAGGGCTGGCGGTGAGAGTTCAGGGCAAAGATGAAGTTATTCTTACCTTGAATAAATCTGGCATTGGCCCTGTGACTGCAGCCGATATCACCCACGACGGTGATGTCGAAATCGTCAAGCCGCAGCACGTGATCTGCCACCTGACCGATGAGAACGCGTCTATTAGCATGCGTATCAAAGTTCAGCGCGGTCGTGGTTATGTGCCGGCTTCTACCCGAATTCATTCGGAAGAAGATGAGCGCCCAATCGGCCGTCTGCTGGTCGACGCATGCTACAGCCCTGTGGAGCGTATTGCCTACAATGTTGAAGCAGCGCGTGTAGAACAGCGTACCGACCTGGACAAGCTGGTCATCGAAATGGAAACCAACGGCACAATCGATCCTGAAGAGGCGATTCGTCGTGCGGCAACCATTCTGGCTGAACAACTGGAAGCTTTCGTTGACTTACGTGATGTACGTCAGCCTGAAGTGAAAGAAGAGAAACCAGAGTTCGATCCGATCCTGCTGCGCCCTGTTGACGATCTGGAATTGACTGTCCGCTCTGCTAACTGCCTTAAAGCAGAAGCTATCCACTATATCGGTGATCTGGTACAGCGTACCGAGGTTGAGCTCCTTAAAACGCCTAACCTTGGTAAAAAATCTCTTACTGAGATTAAAGACGTGCTGGCTTCCCGTGGACTGTCTCTGGGCATGCGCCTGGAAAACTGGCCACCGGCAAGCATCGCTGACGAGTAACCGGATCACAGGTTAAGGTTTTACTGAGAAGGATAAGGTCATGCGCCATCGTAAGAGTGGTCGTCAACTGAACCGCAACAGCAGCCATCGCCAGGCTATGTTCCGCAATATGGCAGGTTCACTGGTTCGTCATGAAATCATCAAGACGACTCTGCCTAAAGCGAAAGAGCTGCGCCGCGTAGTTGAGCCGCTGATTACTCTTGCCAAGACTGATAGCGTTGCTAATCGTCGTCTGGCATTCGCCCGTACTCGTGATAACGAGATCGTGGCAAAACTGTTTAACGAACTGGGCCCGCGTTTCGCGAGCCGTGCCGGTGGTTACACTCGTATTCTGAAGTGTGGCTTCCGTGCAGGCGACAACGCGCCGATGGCTTACATCGAGCTGGTTGATCGTTCAGAGAAAGCAGAAGCTGCTGCAGAGTAATCTGAAGCAACGTAAAAAAACCCGCCCCGGCGGGTTTTTTTATACCCGTAGTATCCCCACTTATCTACAATAGCTGTACTCTTTTTGTTCATCCCCTGGAGTATTTATGTGGTTACTTGACCAGTGGGCAGAGCGCCATATAGCAGAAGCGCAAGCGAAAGGTGAGTTTGATAACCTGGCAGGTAGCGGCGAACCATTGATACTGGATGATGATTCTCACGTGCCACCGGAATTACGTGCGGGGTATCGCTTGCTGAAGAATGCCGGTTGCTTACCGCCAGAACTTGAGCAACGGAGAGAAGCAATTCAGCTTCTGGATATTCTCAAAGGTATCCGTCACGATGATCCGCAATATCAAGAGGTTAGCCGTCGATTGTCATTACTGGAATTGAAGCTGCGACAAGCTGGATTGAGTACCGATTTTTTACGCGGCGATTATGCTGACAAGTTGTTGGACAAAATCAACGATAACTAGTGGAGTATGTATGTATCGCATTGGTGAGCTGGCAAAAATGGCGGAAGTAACACCCGACACGATTCGTTATTACGAAAAACAGCAGATGATGGAGCATGAAGTGCGTACTGAAGGTGGGTTTCGCCTATATACCGAAAGCGATCTCCAGCGATTGAAATTTATCCGCCATGCCAGACAACTAGGTTTCAGTCTGGAGTCGATCCGCGAGTTGCTGTCGATCCGCATCGATCCTGAACACCATACCTGTCAGGAGTCAAAAGGCATTGTGCAGGAAAGATTGCAGGAAGTCGAAGCACGGATAGCCGAGTTGCAGAGTATGCAGCGTTCCTTGCAACGCCTTAACGATGCCTGTTGTGGGACTGCTCATAGCAGTGTTTATTGTTCGATTCTTGAAGCTCTTGAACAAGGGGCGAGTGGCGTTAAGAGTGGTTGTTGATTTTTTGCACTGGCAGGATTACACTCGCGCCGTTAAATAACCAACTGGAGTTTTTATGAGTCGATATCAGCATACTAAAGGGCAGATAAAGGATAATGCGATAGAAGCATTACTACATGATCCCTTATTCCGACAGCGCGTAGAGAAAAATAAGAAGGGGAAAGGCAGTTACATGCGAAAAGGAAAACATGGCAATCGGGGGAACTGGGAGGCCAGTGGCAAGAAAGTAAATCACTTTTTTACCACTGGTCTTCTGCTTTCAGGCGCTTGTTAAGAGCGGTTATTCTGCTCTTTCAGCAAATCACGAATTTCTGTCAGTAATACTTCTTCTTTAGTTGGTGCAGGTGCGGCTGCTGGTTCTTCTTTTTTCCGATTCAGTTTGTTGATTAGCTTAATCGCCATAAAGATGGCAAAGGCCACAATCAGAAAATCAAAGACGTTTTGAATGAAGACACCGTAATGCATCACAACAGCAGGGATATCCCCCTGCGCATCGCGTAGCGTGACAGCAAACTGTTTAAAATCGATCCCGCCAATTAATAAGCCCAGAGGAGGCATGATGATATCGGCAACCAGTGAAGAGACAATCTTCCCGAATGCCGCACCGATAATGACACCCACCGCCAAATCCACCACGTTCCCGCGCATCGCAAATTCGCGAAATTCTTTAATAATGCTCATGTTATTCTCCCTATGAAGCCGACAACCATAAGTCTAACAAATGTTAAGCCATTTTCCTGCCAGGAATGAATTTAATTAATCCTTGATAATCAAAGGGAAATAATAAGGCGTCATTAGACGCCTTATTAATTACAAGAAGAAAGGGCTTGGCTGGAAGAGTCTTTCGACGTCGGTAATAAACTTTTTATCTGTGAGGAACATAATTACGTGATCGCCTTGCTCAATGCGCAGATTGTCATTGGCAATCATCACGTCGTTTCCACGTACCACCGCTCCAATAATCGTTCCTGGCGGTAGCTTGATTTCGTCAATGACTCTGCCGACAACGCGTGAGGTGCTTTCATCACCGTGAGCAACGGCTTCAATAGCTTCTGCTACGCCGCGGCGCAATGAGGAAACACCAACAATATCTGCTTTTCGCACATGGCTAAGCAACGCAGAAATAGTTGCTTGTTGTGGTGAAATCGCAATATCGATAACGCTCCCCTGAACCAGATCCACATAAGCGCGACGCTGGATCAATACCATCACCTTTTTCGCACCCATACGTTTGGCAAGCATGGCGGACATGATATTGGCCTCGTCATCGTTGGTGACGGCAATAAACAGATCAACTTGATCGATATGTTCTTCGGCCAGTAGTTCTTGATCCGACGCATCACCAAAAAAGACGATCGTATTCTGTAACTTTTCCGCCAGTTCGGCAGCGCGCTGCTGATTACGTTCGATGAGTTTAACGCTGTAATCTTTTTCCAGACGACGCGCCAGCCCTGCACCGATATTACCGCCACCAACCAGCATGATCCGCTTATACGGTTTTTCCAGTCGCTGTAATTCACTCATCACCGCGCGGATATGCTGTGAAGCGGCAATAAAGAACACTTCATCACCAGCTTCAACAATGGTCGAACCTTGCGGACGAATGGGGCGATCGTGGCGGAAAATTGCTGCCACACGAGTATCGATATGTGGCATATGTTCGCGCATGGTCGAAAGTGCATTACCAATCAGCGGGCCGCCATAATAGGCTTTAACCACAGCCAGGCTGACTTTACCCTCAGCGAAGTTCACCACCTGCAATGCGCCGGGATACTCAATCAGTCGGTAAATATTATCGATAACCAACTGCTCTGGTGCGATCAGATGATCAATCGGCACAGCATCTGAATGAAATAGCTTATCGGCATCGCGCACGTAGTCTGGTGAGCGGATACGAGCGATGCGATTAGGGGTGTTGAAAAGTGAGTAGGCTACCTGGCAGGCAACCATATTGGTTTCATCTGAACTGGTTACAGCAACCAGCATATCGGCGTCGTCGGCACCTGCCTCCCGCAATACGCGTGGATGAGAGCCATGCCCCTGCACGACCCGCAGGTCAAATTTATCCTGTAAGGTCCGCAGACGCTCACCGTTGGTATCGACAACAGTAATATCGTTGTTCTCGCCAACCAGGTTTTCCGCCAGTGTGCCGCCAACCTGGCCGGCACCCAGAATGATAATTTTCATCAGTCGCGACCCGTTATCTCATCACTTTTTGATTAGCTTAGCGTAAAAGAAGCCGTCGCCCTCTTCGGCACCAGGTAGATTTTGTTTACCCGGTTGCTCTGGTGTTCCTGTTTCGCAAAGTTCGGCATCAGCGGTACGTTGCAAAAAGGCTTTAATCTGCAGGCTATTCTCTTCCGGTAACACCGAACAGGTGGCATAGACCAGAGTTCCACCGGTTTTTAAATGCGGCCAAATGGCGTCGAGAATTTCAGACTGCAATTGCGCGAGTTCCGGGATATCGCGATCGCGACGTAACCATTTAATATCTGGATGGCGACGAATCACACCGGTTGCTGAACAAGGCGCATCTAATAAAATGCGATCAAACTGTTGCTCGCCACACCATTGAGAAGGGTAACGGCCATCACCTTGTTTCACGGTCGCCTTCATACCAAGGCGTTTTAAATTGTCGTAAACCCGAGAGAGGCGCTGTTCGTCGATATCAACCGCAACAACCTGCGCTTCTGGTGCCACCTCAAGGATATGCGTTGTTTTACCGCCGGGGGCGGCACAAAGATCCAAAATGTGTTCACCGTTTTGTGGCGCAAGCCAGGTCATGCAACCTTGTGCTGATGCATCCTGAACGGTAACCCATCCGTCTTCAAAACCAGGTAGCGCATGAACAGGTGCAGGTGTTTCCAGACGTACAGCATCAGGGTAATCCGCATGCGGGAAACCTTTCATTCCTGCTTCATCCAGCAATGCAAGCCAGCTGTCGCGGGAATGATGCGTACGATTAATACGCAGCCACATTGGCGGACGCTGGTTATTGGCTTCGACGATGGATTGCCACTGCTCTGGATACGCTTTTTGCAGACGCTTCAGCAACCAGGAAGGATGCAGATAACGTGCATCACTGGCATTAAACTCGGCTAATAACTCTTCTTGCTGACGCTGGAACTGGCGTAATACACCGTTTATCAACCCTTTAAGTTGCGGACGCTTAATTGCGATAGCGCCTTCAACCGTTTCAGCCAGCGCAGCATGAGGTGGAATGCGGGTATAAAGCAGTTGATACAAACCAACCATAATCAGGTAATGCACGGTCCGCTGTTTGCCGGTCATCGGACGGGCCATTAACTTATTAATCAGCCAGTCTAACTGCGAAAGCGTACGCAGTACGCCAAAGCACAACTCTTGAAGAAGTGCTTTGTCTTTATCGGAAACTTTTTGCTGGAGCGGTGGCAGAATGTTGCTTAATGATTGCCCTTGCTCGACGACTTGTTCAACGGCCTGGGCCGCCATGCTACGTAAATTACGTTGTTTTTTCATAAGTATAAAAACGCCCGGCAAGACCGGGCTTAGAAGAGTGGACTATCAGACCAGACGGTTGCCCGGAACAAACCATTCCCGACGAGAGTTCAGGAGGTCTTGCGCGCTCATCGCTTTCTTACCCGCAGGTTGTAACGAGAGCAGGTTCAGGATGCCATCACCAGTCGCAACCTGAATGCCTTGTTTGTTGGCTTCAAGGATCGTTCCTGGTGCAGCGTTGGTTGCCGTATCAATGACCGATGCTTTCCAGACTTTAACCGGCTGTCCTTCAATTTCCAGCCAGCTCATTGGCCATGGATTGAAAGCGCGAATGCAGCGTTCAAGCTGTGCTGCCGAAAGTGACCAGTCAATACGCGCTTCTTCTTTACTCAACTTCTCGGCGTAAGTGACAAGAGTTTCGTCCTGAACTTCTGGTTTCGCCGTGCCGTCTGCCAGTTGTTTCAACGTGGTGATAAGCCCTTGTGGGCCAAGCTCTGCCAGCTTGTCGTACAGCGTACCACTGGTATCTTCTGCAGTAATCGGGCAGGAGAGCTTATAGAGCATATCACCGGTGTCTAAACCGACATCCATTTGCATAATGGTCACACCAGTTTCTGCATCACCCGCCCATAGTGAGCGTTGGATTGGTGCAGCACCGCGCCAGCGTGGCAGCAGTGAACCATGAACGTTGATACAGCCAAGACGCGGCATCTCCAGCACTGCTTTCGGCAGAATTAAACCATAGGCGACGACGACCATAACATCAGCCTGCAGTTCGGCGACCAGTTGCTGGTTTTCTTGTGGACGCAGGGAAACAGGTTGAAAAACGGGCAGACCTTTTTCCTCAGCCAGAACTTTAACCGGGCTGGGCATCAGTTTTTTACCGCGTCCTGCCGGTCGGTCTGGCTGGGTGAACACGCCAACGACGTTATGACCAGAAGACAACAGCGCGTCGAGATGACGCGCTGCAAAGTCAGGTGTACCCGCAAAAATAATACGTAGTGATTCTGACACGTTAGTTCTTATCCTTAAGCCCGGGCTTTCAGACGATCCAGTTTTTCAACTTTCTGACGAATACGTTGTTGTTTCAGCGGTGACAGATAATCCATAAACAGTTTGCCGACCAGGTGATCCATCTCATGCTGAATACAGATGGCTAACAGACCGTCTGCTTCCAGTTCAAATGGTTTACCGTCGCGGTCAAGGGCGCGAATTTTAACTTTCTCTGCGCGCGGCACTAAAGCACGTTGTTCAGGGATCGACAGGCAACCTTCTTCAATGCCTGTTTCGCCGCTTTTTTCTAAAAGCTCTGGATTGATTAACACTAGCCGTTCGTCACGGTTTTCCGAAACATCAATAACAATGATACGTTGATGGATATCAACCTGGGTTGCCGCCAGGCCAATACCTTCTTCTGCGTACATCGTCTCGAACATATCATCGACGATACGCTGAATTTCTGCATTCACTTCTTCTACCGGTTTAGCAACTTTGCGAAGCCGCTCGTCCGGAATATGTAACACTTGCAAAACTGACATAAATCTCCAGAGATGTGTTCAGGAGTTAGAAAGATTATTTCTTCTATTCTAGACAAATCCCCCTCTGATTGACAGCATCACTGACCAATCGCAAAGATTGCTAAGGCTGCTTATGGCAGGGAGATAAGGATGACGTCTACCGAGATTTGGCTACGGCTCATGCACACAGGTTCTCTGTGTGGTGATGTCATGATGGAAGCGGCTGCACGACTGCACAGGCAGGAAGGCATCGACACGCTTGTCTTAAGAAATGCTGGACTGACAGTAAAGCAGGCTGAACGGTTCTTTGCGTTCAGTGAGAGTGAGCTGGAACGTAGCCTGATATGGCTTGAGCAGCCGGGACATCATTTATTAACGGCCAATCATTCCCTTTATCCCCCTCTACTGCGCACGATCCCTGACTATCCCGGGGCATTATTCATAAAAGGTAACCCAGAGACGCTTAATACCGTTCAGCTGGCGGTGGTAGGCAGTCGTGCGCCGTCATGGTACGGCGAGCGATGGGGGAAAATCCTGTGCGAACAACTTTCACAAAGCGGTTTCACGATCACCAGCGGGCTGGCCTGTGGTATTGACGGCGTTGCCCACAGCGCGGCGCTGTCAGTCAAAGGACGAAGTGTCGCGGTGCTGGGGAACGGTCTTTTTAGCATTTATCCACGCCGGCATCAGGCATTGGCGATGCGGCTTATTGAGTCTGACGGGGCGATAGTGTCTGAGTTCCCGCTTTCCGCGCAGCCCAAGCCAGCAAACTTTCCGCGTCGTAATAGAATAATCAGCGGCCTTAGCAAAGGCGTGCTGGTGGTTGAAGCGGCGCGGAGAAGCGGTTCGCTGGTGACAGCACGTTGTGCGCTTGAGCAGGGGCGAGAAGTTTTTGCCTTGCCAGGTCCAATAGGGAATCCGGGAAGCGAAGGGCCTCACTGGTTAATAAAACAAGGTGCTATTCTTGTGACGGAACCGGAAGAAATTCTGGAAAACTTGCAATTTGGATTGCACTGGTTGCCAGACGCCCCTGAAAATTCATTTTATTCACCAGATCAGCAAGACGTGGCATTGCCATTTCCTGAGCTCCTGGCTAACGTAGGAGATGAGGTAACACCTGTTGACGTCGTCGCTGAACGTGCCGGCCAACCTGTGCCAGAGGTAGTTACTCAACTACTCGAACTGGAGTTAGCAGGATGGATCGCAGCTGTACCCGGCGGCTATGTCCGATTGAGGAGGGCATGCCATGTTCGACGTACTAATGTATTTGTTTGAAACCTATATTCACACAGAAGCTGAGTTGCGTGTGGATCAAGACAAACTTGAACAGGATCTTACCGACGCAGGTTTTGAGCGAGAAGATATCTACAATGCCCTGCTATGGCTGGAAAAACTTGCTGATTATCAGGAAGGGTTGGCAGAACCGATGCAACTGGCCTCGGATCCTCTCTCCATGCGTATTTATACACCGGAAGAGTGTGAACGACTGGATGCCAGCTGCCGTGGGTTTCTGCTTTTCCTTGAGCAGATTCAGGTGCTCAACCTTGAAACTCGTGAAATGGTGATAGAGCGAGTGCTCGCGCTGGATAACGCAGAGTTCGAACTGGATGATCTGAAATGGGTGATCCTGATGGTGTTGTTCAATATTCCGGGCTGCGAAAATGCGTACCAGCAAATGGAAGAATTACTCTTTGAAGTGAATGAAGGTATGCTGCATTAATCATTTCTTTAATTCAGCATAAGTTGTTATGGCGAAATCAGCACTGTTCACGGTGCGTAATAATGAGTCCTGCCCAAAGTGCGGGGCTGAACTGGTTATTCGATCCGGGAAACACGGTCCGTTTCTTGGATGCTCACAGTATCCGGCGTGTGACTACGTCCGTCCTCTGAAATCTTCAGCGGATGGACATATCGTCAAAGTTCTGGAGGGGCAGGTTTGCCCTGCATGTGGCGCAAATCTGGTATTACGCCAGGGACGCTTTGGTATGTTTATTGGTTGCATTAACTACCCTGAATGCGAACATACCGAACTTATCGATAAACCGGACGAAACAGCAATTACATGCCCCCAATGTCGGACGGGCCATCTGGTCCAGCGCCGCTCCCGTTATGGCAAAACATTTCACTCTTGTGATCGCTACCCGGAGTGTCAATTTGCCATTAACTTCAAACCCATAGCTGGAGAATGCCCTGAGTGTCATTATCCGCTACTCATCGAAAAGAAAACCGCGCAGGGTGTAAAACACTTTTGTGCCAGTAAACAATGTGGAAAGCCGGTTTCGGCGGAATAATAACGTGAATAATAACCTGCAAAGAGACGCTATCGCAGCTGCGATAGATGTTCTCAATGAAGAACGTGTCATCGCCTATCCAACGGAAGCCGTTTTCGGTGTTGGGTGCGATCCTGATAGCGAAACAGCAGTGATGCGACTGTTGGAGTTAAAACAGCGTCCGGTTGATAAGGGGCTGATTTTAATCGCAGCAAATTACGAGCAGCTTAAACCCTATATTGATGACACCATGTTGACTGACGTGCAGCGTGAAACCATTTTTTCCCGCTGGCCAGGTCCTGTCACCTTTGTCTTTCCCGCGCCTGCGACAACACCGCGCTGGTTGACGGGCCGCTTTGATTCGCTTGCTGTACGAGTCACCGACCATCCGTTGGTGGTTGCTTTGTGCCAGGCTTATGGTAAACCGCTGGTTTCTACCAGTGCCAACTTGAGTGGATTGCCACCTTGTCGAACAGTAGACGAAGTTCGCGCACAATTTGGCGCGGCGTTCCCGGTTGTGCCTGGTGAAACGGGGGGGCGTTTAAATCCTTCAGAAATCCGCGATGCCCTGACGGGTGAACTGTTTCGACAGGGGTAACATAATGGAAACCTATGCTGTTTTTGGTAATCCGATAGCCCACAGCAAATCGCCATTCATTCATCAGCAATTTGCTCAGCAACTGAATATTGAACATCCCTATGGGCGCGTGTTGGCACCCATCAATGATTTCATCAACACACTGAACGCTTTCTTTAGTGCTGGTGGTAAAGGTGCGAATGTGACGGTGCCTTTTAAAGAAGAGCTTTTGCCAGAGCGGATGAGCTTACTGAACGGGCAGCGTTGGCTGGTGCTGTTAATACCCTCATGCGGTTAGAAGATGGACGCCTGCTGGGTGACAATACCGATGGTGTAGGCTTGTTAAGCGATCTGGAACGTCTGTCTTTTATCCGCCCTGGTTTACGTATTCTGCTTATCGGCGCTGGTGGAGCATCTCGCGGCGTACTACTGCCACTCCTTTCCCTGGACTGTGCGGTGACAATAACTAATCGGACGGTATCCCGCGCGGAAGAGTTGGCTAAATTGTTTGCGCACACTGGCAGTATTCAGGCGTTGAGTATGGACGAACTGGAAGGTCATGAGTTTGATCTCATTATTAATGCAACATCCAGTGGCATCAGTGGTGATATTCCGGCGATCCCGTCATCGCTCATTCATCCAGGCATTTATTGCTATGACATGTTCTATCAGAAAGGAAAAACTCCTTTTCTGAACTGGTGTGAACAACACGGCGCTAAACAGTTAGCCGATGGACTGGGAATGCTGGTGGGGCAGGCCGCGCATGCGGTGCTGCTCTGGCACGGGGTGTTGCCTGCAGTCGAGCCGGTCATTGAAAAGCTAAAACAGGAGCTTTCGGCGTGAATCAGGCTATTCATTTCCCGGACAGAGAGAGCTGGGATGAGCATAAACAAGCGGTCTGTTTTCCGGTGCTGGTGCAGGGTATGCAACTTACCTGTGCCATCCATGGAGAAACGCTGTTGCATCGTTTTGGCGGTACAGACCCGCTAGCGGTATTTTGCGAAAATCGCTGGGATCTGGAAGAGGAAGCCAGCGATTTAATCCGCGAACAGCAGGAAGACGATCAGGGCTGGGTTTGGTTATCCTGATCCAAATAGTCATTCTTCCAGTTAACGTAGTTGTTCGCCGAGTATTTTAACCCTTCGATCTCTGCCTCCTTCAGGGGGCGGATCTGTTTTACCGGGCTTCCCAGATAGAGATAGCCGCTCTCCAGCCGCTTGTTCTGCGGGACCAGGCTACCGGCACCAATCATTACGTCATCTTCTACTATGACGCCATCCAGCAAAATCGACCCCATGCCAACCAGGACGCGATTTCCGATAGTGCAGCCGTGCAGCATCACTTTATGGCCGACGGTAACCTCTTCACCAATGATGAGGGGATTCCCCTCGGGGTTATAAGAGGATTTGTGCGTGACATGCAGAACGCTACCGTCCTGAATGTTGGTACGTGCACCAATCGACACATAGTTAACATCTCCCCTGATGGCGACGAGCGGCCAGATGCTGACATCATCGGCCATTCGCACATCGCCAATCACCACACTGCTGGCATCGATCATCACGCGATCGCCTTTTTGGGGGAACAAATCTTTATAAGGACGTAATACTGCGGGCATATCTACCTCTAACAATGAGCGCTATACAGAAGACTTTGATCATATTAATGGATCGAGGCAAGGCAAAATACGTCAATATTTAAGCAGATCGGGCGGGATTTCAGCGAAAAGCGCGGAAAATCAGCAGTCAGAAAAAAAGATCAAAAAAATACTTGTGCAAAAAATTGGGATCCCTATAATGCGCCTCCGTTGAGACGACAACGTGAAACACTTCACAGGATGGTCGGAACAACGAAGAGAAAAAAATCCTGAAATTCAGGGTTGACTCTGAAAGAGGAAAGCGTAATATACGCCACCTCGCGACAGTGAGCTGAAAGCCGCGTCGCAACTGCTCTTTAACAATTTATCAGACAATCTGTGTGGGCACTCGAAGATACGGATTCTTAACGTCGCAAGACGAAAAATGAATACCAAGTCTCAAGAGTGAACACGTAATTCATTACGAAGTTTAATTCTTTGAGCATCAAACTTTTAAATTGAAGAGTTTGATCATGGCTCAGATTGAACGCTGGCGGCAGGCCTAACACATGCAAGTCGAACGGTAACAGGAATCAGCTTGCTGATTCGCTGACGAGTGGCGGACGGGTGAGTAATGTCTGGGAAACTGCCTGATGGAGGGGGATAACTACTGGAAACGGTAGCTAATACCGCATAACGTCGCAAGACCAAAGAGGGGGACCTTCGGGCCTCTTGCCATCGGATGTGCCCAGATGGGATTAGCTAGTAGGTGGGGTAACGGCTCACCTAGGCGACGATCCCTAGCTGGTCTGAGAGGATGACCAGCCACACTGGAACTGAGACACGGTCCAGACTCCTACGGGAGGCAGCAGTGGGGAATATTGCACAATGGGCGCAAGCCTGATGCAGCCATGCCGCGTGTATGAAGAAGGCCTTCGGGTTGTAAAGTACTTTCAGCGGGGAGGAAGGGAGTAAAGTTAATACCTTTGCTCATTGACGTTACCCGCAGAAGAAGCACCGGCTAACTCCGTGCCAGCAGCCGCGGTAATACGGAGGGTGCAAGCGTTAATCGGAATTACTGGGCGTAAAGCGCACGCAGGCGGTTTGTTAAGTCAGATGTGAAATCCCCGGGCTCAACCTGGGAACTGCATCTGATACTGGCAAGCTTGAGTCTCGTAGAGGGGGGTAGAATTCCAGGTGTAGCGGTGAAATGCGTAGAGATCTGGAGGAATACCGGTGGCGAAGGCGGCCCCCTGGACGAAGACTGACGCTCAGGTGCGAAAGCGTGGGGAGCAAACAGGATTAGATACCCTGGTAGTCCACGCCGTAAACGATGTCGACTTGGAGGTTGTGCCCTTGAGGCGTGGCTTCCGGAGCTAACGCGTTAAGTCGACCGCCTGGGGAGTACGGCCGCAAGGTTAAAACTCAAATGAATTGACGGGGGCCCGCACAAGCGGTGGAGCATGTGGTTTAATTCGATGCAACGCGAAGAACCTTACCTGGTCTTGACATCCACAGAACTTTCCAGAGATGGATTGGTGCCTTCGGGAACTGTGAGACAGGTGCTGCATGGCTGTCGTCAGCTCGTGTTGTGAAATGTTGGGTTAAGTCCCGCAACGAGCGCAACCCTTATCCTTTGTTGCCAGCGGTCCGGCCGGGAACTCAAAGGAGACTGCCAGTGATAAACTGGAGGAAGGTGGGGATGACGTCAAGTCATCATGGCCCTTACGACCAGGGCTACACACGTGCTACAATGGCGCATACAAAGAGAAGCGACCTCGCGAGAGCAAGCGGACCTCATAAAGTGCGTCGTAGTCCGGATTGGAGTCTGCAACTCGACTCCATGAAGTCGGAATCGCTAGTAATCGTGGATCAGAATGCCACGGTGAATACGTTCCCGGGCCTTGTACACACCGCCCGTCACACCATGGGAGTGGGTTGCAAAAGAAGTAGGTAGCTTAACCTTCGGGAGGGCGCTTACCACTTTGTGATTCATGACTGGGGTGAAGTCGTAACAAGGTAACCGTAGGGGAACCTGCGGTTGGATCACCTCCTTACCTTAAAGAAGCGTTCTTTGCAGTGCTCACACAGATTGTCTGATAGAAAGTGAAAAGCAAGGCGTCTTGCGAAGCAGACTGATACGTCCCCTTCGTCTAGAGGCCCAGGACACCGCCCTTTCACGGCGGTAACAGGGGTTCGAATCCCCTAGGGGACGCCACTTGCTGGTTTGTGAGTGAAAGTCACCTGCCTTAATATCTCAAAACTCATCTTCGGGTGATGTTTGAGATATTTGCTCTTTAAAAATCTGGATCAAGCTGAAAATTGAAACACTGAACAACGAAAGTTGTTCGTGAGTCTCTCAAATTTTCGCAACACGATGATGAATCGTAAGAAACATCTTCGGGTTGTGAGGTTAAGCGACTAAGCGTACACGGTGGATGCCCTGGCAGTCAGAGGCGATGAAGGACGTGCTAATCTGCGATAAGCGTCGGTAAGGTGATATGAACCGTTATAACCGGCGATTTCCGAATGGGGAAACCCAGTGTGTTTCGACACACTATCATTAACTGAATCCATAGGTTAATGAGGCGAACCGGGGGAACTGAAACATCTAAGTACCCCGAGGAAAAGAAATCAACCGAGATTCCCCCAGTAGCGGCGAGCGAACGGGGAGCAGCCCAGAGCCTGAATCAGTGTGTGTGTTAGTGGAAGCGTCTGGAAAGGCGCGCGATACAGGGTGACAGCCCCGTACACAAAAATGCACATGCTGTGAGCTCGATGAGTAGGGCGGGACACGTGGTATCCTGTCTGAATATGGGGGGACCATCCTCCAAGGCTAAATACTCCTGACTGACCGATAGTGAACCAGTACCGTGAGGGAAAGGCGAAAAGAACCCCGGCGAGGGGAGTGAAAAAGAACCTGAAACCGTGTACGTACAAGCAGTGGGAGCACGCTTAGGCGTGTGACTGCGTACCTTTTGTATAATGGGTCAGCGACTTATATTCTGTAGCAAGGTTAACCGAATAGGGGAGCCGAAGGGAAACCGAGTCTTAACTGGGCGTTAAGTTGCAGGGTATAGACCCGAAACCCGGTGATCTAGCCATGGGCAGGTTGAAGGTTGGGTAACACTAACTGGAGGACCGAACCGACTAATGTTGAAAAATTAGCGGATGACTTGTGGCTGGGGGTGAAAGGCCAATCAAACCGGGAGATAGCTGGTTCTCCCCGAAAGCTATTTAGGTAGCGCCTCGTGAATTCATCTCCGGGGGTAGAGCACTGTTTCGGCAAGGGGGTCATCCCGACTTACCAACCCGATGCAAACTGCGAATACCGGAGAATGTTATCACGGGAGACACACGGCGGGTGCTAACGTCCGTCGTGAAGAGGGAAACAACCCAGACCGCCAGCTAAGGTCCCAAAGTCATGGTTAAGTGGGAAACGATGTGGGAAGGCCCAGACAGCCAGGATGTTGGCTTAGAAGCAGCCATCATTTAAAGAAAGCGTAATAGCTCACTGGTCGAGTCGGCCTGCGCGGAAGATGTAACGGGGCTAAACCATGCACCGAAGCTGCGGCAGCGACGCTTATGCGTTGTTGGGTAGGGGAGCGTTCTGTAAGCCTGTGAAGGTGTACTGTGAGGTATGCTGGAGGTATCAGAAGTGCGAATGCTGACATAAGTAACGATAAAGCGGGTGAAAAGCCCGCTCGCCGGAAGACCAAGGGTTCCTGTCCAACGTTAATCGGGGCAGGGTGAGTCGACCCCTAAGGCGAGGCCGAAAGGCGTAGTCGATGGGAAACAGGTTAATATTCCTGTACTTGGTGTTACTGCGAAGGGGGGACGGAGAAGGCTATGTTGGCCGGGCGACGGTTGTCCCGGTTTAAGCGTGTAGGCTGGTTTTCCAGGCAAATCCGGAAAATCAAGGCTGAGGCGTGATGACGAGGCACTACGGTGCTGAAGCAACAAATGCCCTGCTTCCAGGAAAAGCCTCTAAGCATCAGGTAACATCAAATCGTACCCCAAACCGACACAGGTGGTCAGGTAGAGAATACCAAGGCGCTTGAGAGAACTCGGGTGAAGGAACTAGGCAAAATGGTGCCGTAACTTCGGGAGAAGGCACGCTGATATGTAGGTGAAGTCCCTCGCGGATGGAGCTGAAATCAGTCGAAGATACCAGCTGGCTGCAACTGTTTATTAAAAACACAGCACTGTGCAAACACGAAAGTGGACGTATACGGTGTGACGCCTGCCCGGTGCCGGAAGGTTAATTGATGGGGTCAGCGCAAGCGAAGCTCTTGATCGAAGCCCCGGTAAACGGCGGCCGTAACTATAACGGTCCTAAGGTAGCGAAATTCCTTGTCGGGTAAGTTCCGACCTGCACGAATGGCGTAATGATGGCCAGGCTGTCTCCACCCGAGACTCAGTGAAATTGAACTCGCTGTGAAGATGCAGTGTACCCGCGGCAAGACGGAAAGACCCCGTGAACCTTTACTATAGCTTGACACTGAACATTGAGCCTTGATGTGTAGGATAGGTGGGAGGCTTTGAAGTGTGGACGCCAGTCTGCATGGAGCCGACCTTGAAATACCACCCTTTAATGTTTGATGTTCTAACGTTGACCCGTGATCCGGGTTGCGGACAGTGTCTGGTGGGTAGTTTGACTGGGGCGGTCTCCTCCTAAAGAGTAACGGAGGAGCACGAAGGTTGGCTAATCCTGGTCGGACATCAGGAGGTTAGTGCAATGGCATAAGCCAGCTTGACTGCGAGCGTGACGGCGCGAGCAGGTGCGAAAGCAGGTCATAGTGATCCGGTGGTTCTGAATGGAAGGGCCATCGCTCAACGGATAAAAGGTACTCCGGGGATAACAGGCTGATACCGCCCAAGAGTTCATATCGACGGCGGTGTTTGGCACCTCGATGTCGGCTCATCACATCCTGGGGCTGAAGTAGGTCCCAAGGGTATGGCTGTTCGCCATTTAAAGTGGTACGCGAGCTGGGTTTAGAACGTCGTGAGACAGTTCGGTCCCTATCTGCCGTGGGCGCTGGAGAACTGAGGGGGGCTGCTCCTAGTACGAGAGGACCGGAGTGGACGCATCACTGGTGTTCGGGTTGTCATGCCAATGGCACTGCCCGGTAGCTAAATGCGGAAGAGATAAGTGCTGAAAGCATCTAAGCACGAAACTTGCCCCGAGATGAGTTCTCCCTGACCCTTTAAGGGTCCTGAAGGAACGTTGAAGACGACGACGTTGATAGGCCGGGTGTGTAAGCGCAGCGATGCGTTGAGCTAACCGGTACTAATGAACCGTGAGGCTTAACCTTACAACGCCAAAGGTGTTTTGGCGGATTGAGAGAAGATTTTCAGCCTACAGATTAAATCAGAACGCAGAAGCGGTCTGATAAAACAGAATTTGCCTGCGGCAGTAGCGCGGTGGTCCACCTGACCCCATGCCGAACTCAGAAGTGAAACGCCGTAGCGCCGATGGTAGTGTGGGGTCTCCCCATGCGAGAGTAGGGAACTGCCAGGCATCAAATTAGGAAAAACCCCGGTCCATAAGGCCGGGGTTTTTTGCATATCAATTATTTGCATGATGAAGGGAATCTCATGTCAGTTCTGTATATCCAAATTCGTCGTAATCAAATTACTGTTCGCGATCTTGAAAGCAAACGTGAAGTGTCAGGAGACGCTGCCTTCAGTAACCAGCGCCTGTTAATCGCCAATTTCTTTGTTGCAGAAAAAGTTCTGCAAGATCTTGTTCTGCAACTCCACCCACGTTCAACCTGGCATTCTTTTTTGCCAGCAAAACGTATGGATATTGTTGTGAGCGCGCTGGAAATGAATGAGGGCGGTTTGTCACAGGTTGAGGAACGCATTCTCCATGAAGTGGTCGCTGGGGCAACGTTAATGAAATATCGCCAGTTCCACATCCATGCGCAATCAGCGGTACTCAGTGATAGTGCGGTCATGGCAATGCTTAAGCAGAAATAATCGTGTCACCATTGGTGGGTACTAAACCTGAAGTTCAGCCCACCGGGATGAGAAAAAATCGCCTACGCCCCCACATACGCCAGATTCAGCAACGGATACGGTTTCCCCAAATCGTCCACCTCAGAGCGTCCCGTAACCTTAAAACCCACCTTCTTATAGAACCCAACCGCCTGCTCATTTTGCTCATTAACGTTGGTTGTCAGTTCCGGTGCCATCGAGAGCGCATGCTCCACCAGCACCCGACCTACGCCGCAGCCGCGCACATCAGGATCGATAAACAGCGCATCCATATGCTGCCCACTTAGCAACATAAATCCAACCGGCTGATCCCGCTCATTAACCGCGACCCACAACGGCGCTTCCGGCAGGAAGGAACGAACTAGGTCCTCCAGCTCGGTCCGATACTCTGCTGATAGAAAATCGTGAGTGGCATCGACAGAACGACACCAAATCGCAACGAGTTCCTCCCCTTCCTCATGCCGTGAGCGGCGAATACTAATAACCATTTTCTCTCCTTTTAGTCATTCTTATATTCTAACGTAGTCTTTTCCTTGAAACTTTCTCACCTTCAACATGCAGGCTCGACATTGGCAAATTTTCTGGTTATCTTCAGCTATCTGGATGTCTAAACGTATAAGCGTATGTAGTGAGGTAATCAGGTTATGCCGATTCGTGTGCCGGACGAGCTACCCGCCGTCAATTTCTTGCGTGAAGAAAACGTCTTTGTGATGACAACTTCTCGTGCGTCTGGTCAGGAAATTCGTCCACTTAAGGTTCTGATCCTTAAAATTCTTAACCTGATGCCGAAGAAGATTGAAACTGAAAATCAGTTTCTGCGCCTGCTTTCAAACTCACCTTTGCAGGTCGATATTCAGCTGTTGCGCATCGATTCCCGTGAATCGCGCAACACGCCCGCAGAGCATCTGAACAACTTCTACTGTAACTTTGAAGATATTCAGGATCAGAACTTTGACGGTTTGATTGTAACTGGTGCGCCGCTGGGCCTGGTGGAGTTTAATGATGTCGCTTACTGGCCGCAGATCAAACAGGTGCTGGAGTGGTCGAAAGATCACGTCACCTCGACGCTGTTTGTCTGCTGGGCGGTACAGGCCGCGCTCAATATCCTCTACGGCATTCCTAAGCAAACTCGCACCGACAAACTCTCTGGCGTTTACGAGCATCATATTCTCCATCCTCATGCGCTTCTGACGCGTGGCTTTGATGATTCATTCCTGGCACCGCATTCGCGCTATGCTGACTTTCCGGCAGCGTTGATTCGTGATTACACCGATCTGGAAATTCTGGCAGAGACGGAAGAAGGGGATGCATATCTGTTTGCCAGTAAAGATAAGCGCATTGCCTTTGTGACGGGCCATCCCGAATATGATGCGCAAACGCTGGCGCAGGAATTTTTCCGCGATGTGGAAGCCGGACTAGACCCGGATGTACCGTATAACTATTTCCCGCACAATGATCCGCAAAATACACCGCGAGCGAGCTGGCGTAGTCACGGTAATTTACTGTTTACCAACTGGCTCAACTATTACGTCTACCAGATCACGCCATACGATCTACGGCACATGAATCCAACGCTGGATTAATCTTCTGTGATAGTCGATCGTTAAGCGATTCAGCACCTTACCTCAGGCACCTTCGGGTGCCTTTTTTATTTCCGAAACGTACCTCAGCAGGTGAATAAATTTTATTCATATTGTTATCAACAAGTTATCAAGTATTTTTAATTAAAATGGAAATTGTTTTTGATTTTGCATTTTAAATGAGTAGTCTTAGTTGTGCTGAACGAAAAGCGCACAACGATCCTTCGTTCACAGTGGGGAAGTTTTCGGATCCATGACGAGGAGCTGCACGATGACTGAACAGGCAACAACAACCGATGAACTGGCTTTCACAAGGCCGTATGGCGAGCAGGAGAAGCAAATTCTTACTGCCGAAGCGGTAGAATTTCTGACTGAGCTGGTGACGCATTTTACGCCACAACGCAATAAACTTCTGGCAGCGCGCATTCAGCAGCAGCAAGATATTGATAACGGAACGTTGCCTGATTTTATTTCGGAAACAGCTTCCATTCGCGATGCTGATTGGAAAATTCGCGGGATTCCTGCGGACTTAGAAGACCGCCGCGTAGAGATAACTGGCCCGGTAGAGCGCAAGATGGTGATCAACGCGCTCAACGCCAATGTGAAAGTCTTTATGGCCGATTTCGAAGATTCACTGGCACCAGACTGGAACAAAGTGATCGACGGGCAAATTAACCTGCGTGATGCGGTTAACGGCACCATCAGTTACACTAATGAAGCAGGCAAAATTTACCAGCTCAAGCCCAATCCAGCGGTTTTGATTTGTCGGGTACGCGGTCTGCACTTGCCGGAAAAACATGTCACCTGGCGTGGTGAGGCAATCCCCGGCAGCCTGTTTGATTTTGCGCTCTATTTCTTCCACAACTATCAGGCACTGTTGGCAAAGGGCAGTGGTCCCTATTTCTATCTGCCGAAAACCCAGTCCTGGCAGGAAGCGGCCTGGTGGAGCGAAGTCTTCAGCTATGCAGAAGATCGCTTTAATCTGCCGCGCGGCACCATCAAGGCGACGTTGCTGATTGAAACGCTGCCCGCCGTGTTCCAGATGGATGAAATCCTTCACGCGCTGCGTGACCATATTGTTGGTCTGAACTGCGGTCGTTGGGATTACATCTTCAGCTATATCAAAACGTTGAAAAACTATCCCGATCGCGTCCTGCCAGACAGACAGGCAGTGACGATGGATAAACCATTCCTGAATGCTTACTCACGCCTGTTGATTAAAACCTGCCATAAACGCGGTGCTTTTGCGATGGGCGGCATGGCGGCGTTTATTCCGAGCAAAGATGAAGAGCACAATAACCAGGTGCTCAACAAAGTAAAAGCGGATAAATCGCTGGAAGCCAATAACGGTCACGATGGCACATGGATCGCTCACCCAGGCCTTGCGGACACGGCAATGGCGGTATTCAACGACATTCTCGGCTCCCGTAAAAATCAGCTTGAAGTGATGCGCGAACAAGACGCGCCGATTACTGCCGATCAGCTGCTGGCACCTTGTGATGGTGAACGCACCGAAGAAGGTATGCGCGCCAACATTCGCGTGGCTGTGCAGTACATCGAAGCGTGGATCTCTGGCAACGGCTGTGTGCCGATTTATGGCCTGATGGAAGATGCGGCGACGGCTGAAATTTCCCGTACCTCGATCTGGCAGTGGATCCATCATCAAAAAACGTTGAGCAATGGCAAACCGGTGACCAAAGCCTTGTTCCGCCAGATGCTGGGCGAAGAGATGAAAGTCATTGCCAGCGAACTGGGCGAAGAACGTTTCTCCCAGGGGCGTTTTGACGATGCCGCACGCTTGATGGAACAGATCACCACTTCCGATGAGTTAATTGATTTCCTGACCCTGCCAGGCTACCGCCTGTTAGCGTAAACCACCACATAACTATGGAGCATCTGCACATGAAAACCCGTACACAACAAATTGAAGAATTACAGAAAGAGTGGACTCAACCGCGTTGGGAAGGCATTACTCGCCCATACAGCGCGGAAGATGTGGTGAAATTACGCGGTTCAGTCAATCCTGAATGCACCCTGGCGCAACTGGGCGCGGCGAAAATGTGGCGTCTGCTGCATGGCGAGTCGAAAAAAGGCTACATCAACAGCCTCGGTGCACTGACTGGCGGTCAGGCGCTGCAACAGGCGAAAGCGGGTATTGAAGCAGTCTATCTGTCGGGATGGCAGGTAGCGGCGGACGCTAACCTGGCGGCCAGCATGTATCCGGATCAGTCGCTCTATCCGGCAAACTCGGTGCCAGCTGTGGTGGAGCGGATCAACAACACCTTCCGTCGTGCCGATCAGATCCAATGGTCCGCAGGCATTGAGCCGGGCGATCCGCGCTATGTCGATTACTTCCTGCCGATCGTTGCCGATGCGGAAGCCGGTTTTGGCGGTGTCCTGAATGCCTTTGAACTGATGAAAGCGATGATTGAAGCCGGTGCAGCGGCAGTTCACTTCGAAGATCAGCTGGCGTCAGTGAAGAAATGCGGTCACATGGGCGGCAAAGTTTTGGTGCCAACTCAGGAAGCTATTCAGAAACTGGTCGCGGCGCGTCTTGCAGCTGACGTGACGGGCGTTCCAACCCTGCTGGTTGCTCGTACCGATGCCGATGCGGCGGATCTGATTACCTCCGATTGCGACCCGTATGACAGTGAATTTATTACTGGCGAGCGTACCAGTGAAGGCTTCTTCCGTACTCATGCGGGCATTGAGCAAGCGATCAGCCGTGGCCTGGCGTATGCGCCATATGCTGACCTGGTCTGGTGTGAAACCTCCACGCCGGATCTGGAACTGGCGCGTCGCTTTGCACAAGCTATCCACGCGAAATATCCGGGCAAACTGCTGGCTTATAACTGCTCGCCGTCGTTCAACTGGCAGAAAAACCTCGACGACAAAACTATTGCCAGCTTCCAGCAGCAGCTGTCGGATATGGGCTACAAGTTCCAGTTCATCACCCTGGCAGGTATCCACAGCATGTGGTTCAACATGTTTGACCTGGCAAACGCCTATGCCCAGGGCGAGGGTATGAAGCACTACGTTGAGAAAGTGCAGCAGCCGGAATTTGCCGCCGCGAAAGATGGCTATACCTTCGTATCTCACCAGCAGGAAGTGGGTACAGGTTACTTCGATAAAGTGACGACTATTATTCAGGGCGGCACGTCGTCGGTTACAGCGCTGACCGGCTCCACCAAGAATCGCAGTTCTAAGCAACAACAACCGTTGCTGACTGTAGGCCGGATAAGGCGTTCACGCCGCATCCGGCAATCGGTGCACGATGCCTGATGCGACGCTTGCGCGTCTTATCATGCCTACAGCCGTTGCCGAACGTAGGCCGGATAAGGCGTTCACGCCGCATCCGGCAATCGGTGCACGATGCCTGATGCGACGCTTGCGCGTCTTATCATGCCTACAACCGTTGCCGAACGTAGGCCGGATAAGGCATTTACGCCGCATCCGGCAATTCTCTGCTCCTGATGAGGGCGCTAAATGCCGCGTGGCCTGGAATTACTGATTGCTCAAACCATTTTGCAAGGCTTCGACGCTCAGTATGGTCGATTCCTCGAAGTGACTTCCGGGGCGCAGCAGCGTTTCGAACAGGCCGACTGGCATGCTGTCCAGCAGGCGATGAAAAACCGTATCCATCTTTACGATCATCACGTTGGTCTGGTCGTGGAGCAACTGCGCTGCATTACTAACGGCCAAAGTACGGACGCGGCATTTTTACTGCGCGTTAAAGAGCATTACACGCGGCTGTTGCCGGATTACCCGCGCTTCGAGATTGCGGAGAGCTTTTTTAACTCCGTGTACTGTCGGTTATTTGACCACCGCTCGCTTACTCCCGAGCGGCTTTTTATCTTTAGCTCCCAGCCAGAGCGCCGTTTTCGTACTATTCCGCGCCCGCTGGCGAAAGACTTTCACCCCGATCACGGCTGGGAATCTCTGCTGATGCGCGTTATCAGCGACCTGCCGCTGCGTCTGCGTTGGCAGAATAAAAGCCGTGACATTCATTACATCATTCGCCATCTGACGGAAACGCTGGGGACAGACAACCTCGCGGAAAGTCATTTACAGGTGGCGAACGAACTGTTTTACCGCAATAAAGCCGCCTGGCTGGTGGGCAAACTGATCACGTCTTCCGGCACATTGCCCTTTTTGCTGCCGATCCACCAGACGGACGATGGCGAGTTATTTATTGATACCTGTCTGACGACCACCGCCGAAGCGAGCATCGTCTTTGGCTTCGCGCGTTCTTATTTTATGGTTTACGCGCCGCTGCCCGCAGCGTTGGTCGAGTGGCTACGGGAAATTCTGCCGGGTAAAACCACCGCTGAATTGTATATGGCTATCGGCTGCCAGAAGCACGCCAAAACCGAAAGCTACCGCGAATATCTCGTTTATCTACAGGGCTGTAATGAGCAGTTCATTGAAGCGCCGGGTATTCGTGGAATGGTGATGTTGGTATTTACGCTGCCGGGCTTTGATCGGGTATTCAAAGTCATCAAAGACAGGTTCGCGCCGCAGAAAGAGATGTCTGCCGCTCACGTTCGTGCCTGCTATCAACTGGTGAAAGAGCACGACCGTGTGGGCCGAATGGCGGACACCCAGGAGTTTGAAAACTTTGTGCTGGAGAAGCGGCATATTTCCCCGGCATTAATGGAATTACTGCTCCAGGAAGCAGCGGAAAAAATCACCGATCTTGGTGAGCAGATTGTAATTCGCCATCTCTATATCGAGCGGCGGATGGTGCCGCTCAATATCTGGCTGGAACAAGTGGAAGGTCAGCAGTTGCGCGACGCCATTGAAGAATACGGTAACGCTATTCGCCAGCTTGCCGCTGCTAACATTTTTCCTGGCGACATGCTGTTTAAAAACTTCGGTGTCACCCGTCACGGGCGTGTGGTTTTTTATGATTACGATGAAATTTGCTACATGACGGAAGTGAATTTCCGCGACATCCCGCCGCCGCGCTATCCGGAAGACGAACTTGCCAGCGAACCGTGGTACAGCGTCTCGCCGGGCGATGTTTTCCCGGAAGAGTTTCGCCACTGGCTATGCGCCGACCCGCGTATTGGTCCGCTGTTTGAAGAGATGCACGCCGACCTGTTCCGCGCTGATTACTGGCGCGCACTACAAACGCGGATCAAAAACGGGCATGTCGAAGATGTGTATGCATACCGTCGTAAGCAGCGGTTTTGCATCCGGTTTTCTCCCTCTCCCGCAGTGTAAGGGCATCCTATTTTCTCCCTCTCCCCGTGGGAGAGGGCCGGGGTAAGGGCATCAGGCCGCACTCAATCTCAACGAATCCCACCGTACGCCAGCGTCACTTCCTTCGCCGCTTTAATCACCATCGCGCCAAACTCGGTCACGCGGTCATCGGTAATACGTGAAATCGGTCCGGAAATTGAAATTGCGGCAAACGGTTCGCGGTGCTCATCGAAAATACACGCTGCAAGGCAACGTAGCCCCAGTGCATGTTCCTCATCGTCAAATGAATAACCCCGTTTGCGCGTTTGGGCGAGATCTTCTTTTAAATGCACAGGAGACACCAGCGTTGCGTGGGTATAGGCATGTAACCCTTTGCGGTGCAGCAGCTTCGTCACCTGTTCTTCGCTCAGTTGGGCTAAAAAGGCTTTACCCGCACCGGAAGCGTGCATCGGCAATTTACCGCCGATAGGCGCGGACATTCGCATCAGATGCGTACACTGTACCTGGTCGATAATAATCGCTTCGTGATCGCTTTGATCAAGCACCGCCATATTGACCGTTTCGCCAGACTCTTCCATTAAATTGCGCAGGATAGGGTGAACAATCGCTAACAAATTACGGCTCTGGAGAAAGCTGCTGCCGACCATAAAGGCATGTGCGCCGATTGCCCAATGTCCCAGTTCGCCGACCTGACGCACGAAACCCTGCTGTTGCATCGTGGTTAGCAGGCGGTGGGTCGTGGAATTGGGTAACCCGGCTTGTTGCGCCAGCTCTGTGAGTGCCACACTGCCATTGGATTCGGCAATCCACTCCAGTAATTTCAGGCCACGCGTTAAAGACTGAACCTGTCCAGTCGCTGGTGCGGTGGCAACGGCGGGTTTTCTGCCGCGTTTCGCGGGAATGGGTGCGACCATGACAGCCTCCTTTTTCTGTATCGTGGAAATTATTTTCATTTTTATTGTTAGCTAATGCAATAGTTGCTGAACTGATCCGATGAGTTAATGTTGAACAAATCTCATGTTGCGTGGTGGTCGCTTTTACCACAGATGCGTTTATGCCAGTATGGTTTGTTGAATTTTTATTAAATCTGGGTTGAGCGTGTCGGGAGCAAGTGTGAGCAGCAAAGTGGAACAACTGCGTGCGCAGTTAAATGAACGTATTCTGGTGCTGGACGGCGGTATGGGCACCATGATCCAGAGCTATCGACTGAACGAAGCCGATTTTCGTGGTGAACGCTTTGCCGACTGGCCATGCGATCTCAAAGGCAACAACGACCTGCTGGTGCTCAGCAAACCGGAAGTGATCGCCGCTATCCACAACGCCTACTTTGAAGCGGGCGCGGATATCATCGAAACCAACACCTTCAACTCCACGACCATTGCGATGGCGGATTACCAGATGGAATCCCTGTCGGCGGAAATCAACTTTGCGGCGGCGAAACTGGCGCGAGCTTGTGCTGATGAGTGGACCGCGCGCACGCCGGAGAAACCGCGCTACGTTGCCGGTGTTCTCGGCCCGACCAACCGCACGGCGTCTATTTCTCCGGACGTAAATGATCCGGCATTTCGTAATATCACTTTTGACGGGCTGGTGGCGGCTTATCGAGAGTCCACCAAAGCGCTGGTGGAAGGTGGCGCGGATCTGATCCTGATTGAAACCGTTTTCGACACCCTTAACGCCAAAGCGGCGGTTTTTGCGGTGAAAACGGAGTTTGAAGCGCTGGGCGTTGAGCTGCCGATTATGATCTCCGGCACCATCACCGACGCCTCCGGGCGCACGCTCTCCGGGCAGACCACCGAAGCATTTTACAACTCATTGCGCCACGCCGAAGCTCTGACCTTTGGCCTGAACTGTGCGCTGGGGCCCGATGAACTGCGCCAGTACGTGCAGGAGCTGTCACGGATTGCGGAATGCTACGTCACCGCGCACCCGAACGCCGGGCTACCCAACGCCTTTGGTGAGTACGATCTCGACGCCGACACGATGGCAAAACAGATACGTGAATGGGCGCAAGCGGGTTTTCTCAATATCGTCGGCGGCTGCTGTGGCACCACGCCACAACATATTGCAGCGATGAGTCGTGCAGTAGAAGGATTAGCGCCGCGCAAACTGCCGGAAATTCCCGTAGCCTGCCGTTTGTCCGGCCTGGAGCCGCTGAACATTGGCGAAGATAGCCTGTTTGTGAACGTGGGTGAACGCACCAACGTCACTGGTTCCGCTAAGTTCAAGCGCCTGATCAAAGAAGAGAAATACAGCGAGGCGTTGGATGTCGCGCGTCAACAGGTGGAAAACGGCGCGCAGATTATCGATATCAACATGGATGAAGGGATGCTCGATGCCGAAGCGGCGATGGTGCGTTTTCTCAATCTGATTGCCGGTGAACCGGATATCGCTCGCGTGCCGATTATGATCGACTCCTCAAAATGGGACGTCATTGAAAAAGGTCTGAAGTGTATCCAGGGCAAAGG
Source organism: Enterobacter hormaechei (assembly GCA_041890495.1). Classification (GTDB taxonomy): domain Bacteria; phylum Pseudomonadota; class Gammaproteobacteria; order Enterobacterales; family Enterobacteriaceae; genus Escherichia; species Escherichia boydii. The sequence goes on along the minus strand of CP169086.1, from coordinate 3,418,520 downwards.
CATTGTTAACTCTATCTCGATGAAAGAGGGCGTCGATGCCTTTATCCATCACGCGAAATTGTTGCGTCGCTACGGTGCGGCAGTGGTGGTAATGGCCTTTGACGAACAGGGACAGGCCGATACTCGCGCACGGAAAATCGAGATTTGCCGTCGGGCGTACAAAATCCTCACCGAAGAGGTTGGCTTCCCGCCAGAAGATATCATCTTCGACCCAAACATCTTCGCGGTCGCAACTGGCATTGAAGAGCACAACAACTACGCGCAGGACTTTATCGGCGCGTGTGAAGACATCAAACGCGAACTGCCGCACGCGCTGATTTCCGGCGGCGTATCTAACGTTTCTTTCTCGTTCCGTGGCAACGATCCGGTGCGCGAAGCCATTCACGCAGTGTTCCTCTACTACGCTATTCGCAATGGCATGGATATGGGGATCGTCAACGCCGGGCAACTGGCGATTTACGACGACCTACCCGCTGAACTGCGCGACGCGGTGGAAGATGTGATTCTTAATCGTCGCGACGATGGCACCGAGCGTTTACTGGAGCTTGCCGAGAAATATCGCGGCAGCAAAACCGACGACACCGCCAACGCCCAGCAGGCGGAGTGGCGCTCGTGGGAAGTGAATAAACGTCTGGAATACTCGCTGGTCAAAGGCATTACCGAGTTTATCGAGCAGGATACCGAAGAAGCCCGCCAGCAGGCTACGCGCCCGATTGAAGTGATTGAAGGCCCGTTGATGGACGGCATGAATGTGGTCGGCGACCTGTTTGGCGAAGGGAAAATGTTCCTGCCACAGGTGGTCAAATCGGCGCGCGTCATGAAACAGGCGGTGGCCTACCTCGAACCGTTTATTGAAGCCAGCAAAGAGCAGGGCAAAACCAACGGCAAGATGGTGATCGCCACCGTGAAGGGCGACGTCCACGACATCGGTAAAAATATCGTTGGTGTGGTGCTGCAATGTAACAACTACGAAATTGTCGATCTCGGCGTTATGGTGCCTGCGGAAAAAATTCTCCGTACCGCTAAAGAAGTGAATGCTGATCTGATTGGCCTTTCGGGGCTTATCACGCCGTCGCTGGACGAGATGGTTAACGTGGCGAAAGAGATGGAGCGTCAGGGCTTCACTATTCCGTTACTGATTGGCGGCGCGACGACCTCAAAAGCGCACACGGCGGTGAAAATCGAGCAGAACTACAGCGGCCCGACGGTGTATGTGCAGAATGCCTCGCGTACCGTTGGTGTGGTGGCGGCGCTGCTTTCCGATACCCAGCGTGATGATTTTGTCGCTCGTACCCGCAAGGAGTACGAAACCGTACGTATTCAGCACGGGCGCAAGAAACCGCGCACACCACCGGTCACGCTGGAAGCGGCGCGCGATAACGATTTCGCTTTTGACTGGCAGGCTTACACGCCGCCGGTGGCGCACCGTCTCGGCGTGCAGGAAGTCGAAGCCAGCATCGAAACGCTGCGTAATTACATCGACTGGACACCGTTCTTTATGACCTGGTCGCTGGCCGGGAAGTATCCGCGCATTCTGGAAGATGAAGTGGTGGGCGTTGAGGCGCAGCGGCTGTTTAAAGACGCCAACGACATGCTGGATAAATTAAGCGCCGAGAAAACGCTGAATCCGCGTGGCGTGGTGGGCCTGTTCCCGGCAAACCGTGTGGGCGATGACATTGAAATCTACCGTGACGAAACGCGTACCCATGTGATCAACGTCAGCCACCATCTGCGTCAACAGACCGAAAAAACAGGCTTCGCTAACTACTGTCTCGCTGACTTCGTTGCGCCGAAGCTTTCTGGTAAAGCAGATTACATCGGCGCATTTGCCGTGACTGGCGGGCTGGAAGAGGACGCACTGGCTGATGCCTTTGAAGCGCAGCACGATGATTACAACAAAATCATGGTGAAAGCGCTTGCCGACCGTTTAGCCGAAGCCTTTGCGGAGTATCTCCATGAGCGTGTGCGTAAAGTCTACTGGGGCTATGCGCCGAACGAGAACCTCAGCAACGAAGAGCTGATCCGCGAAAACTACCAGGGCATCCGTCCGGCACCGGGCTATCCGGCCTGCCCGGAACATACGGAAAAAGCCACCATCTGGGAGCTGCTGGAAGTGGAAAAACACACTGGCATGAAACTCACAGAATCTTTCGCCATGTGGCCCGGTGCATCGGTTTCGGGTTGGTACTTCAGCCACCCGGACAGCAAGTACTACGCTGTAGCACAAATTCAGCGCGATCAGGTTGAAGATTATGCCCGCCGTAAAGGTATGAGCGTTACCGAAGTTGAGCGCTGGCTGGCACCGAATCTGGGGTATGACGCGGACTGATTCACAAATCTGTCACTTTTCCTTACAACAAACAGGGCGCTCAATGAGTGCCCTGTCTCTTTATTAATATGAAACACTTATACTGGAAACAGGCTGGAATAATCTTAGCCGGAAAAACGAATGTCAAAAGGCACAGTAAAGATGCCAGTCAGCGTGTTTCCGGTCCTTTGGTCATTCAATTGCTTCAGGAACATATAACGATAAGGAGAACCTGAACTCGTGTTAACGCTGCTTCACCTGCTTTCTGCCGTCGCCCTGCTGGTCTGGGGGACTCATATTGTTCGAACCGGCGTAATGCGCGTCTTCGGCGCGCGTTTGCGTACTGTCCTTAGCCGGAGCGTCGAAAAAAAGCCGCTCGCCTTTTGCGCGGGGATCGGCGTTACCGCACTGGTACAGAGCAGTAATGCCACCACCATGCTGGTGACCTCGTTTGTCGCTCAGGATCTGGTAGCCCTCGCACCGGCTCTGGTCATTGTGCTGGGTGCAGATGTCGGGACGGCGCTAATGGCGCGTATTCTCACCTTCGACTTATCCTGGCTGTCACCGTTACTTATTTTTATCGGCGTGATTTTTTTCCTCGGACGCAAACAGTCACGCGCCGGGCAACTGGGCCGCGTCGGTATTGGTCTTGGGCTGATTTTGCTAGCGCTGGAGTTGATTGTGCAGGCCGTAACGCCGATCACCCAGGCAAACGGCGTTCAGGTGATCTTTGCCTCGCTGACCGGCGATATTCTGCTGGATGCGCTGATTGGCGCGATGTTCGCCATTATCAGCTACTCCAGCCTTGCTGCTGTATTGCTGACTGCGACTCTGACCGCCGCAGGCATTATCTCCTTCCCCGTGGCGCTCTGTCTGGTGATTGGTGCTAACCTCGGTTCCGGCCTGCTGGCGATGCTCAACAACAGTGCCGCCAATGCCGCAGCCCGCCGTGTCGCGCTGGGTAGTCTGCTGTTTAAGCTGGTGGGTAGCCTGATTATCCTGCCGTTTGTCCATTTGCTGGCAGAGACAATGGGGAAGTTGTCATTGCCAAAAGCGGAACTGGTGATCTATTTCCACGTCTTCTACAACCTTGTACGTTGCCTGGTCATGCTGCCATTTGTTGACCCGATGGCACGGTTTTGCAAAACGATTATTCGCGATGAACCGGAACTGGATACCCAGCTACGGCCTAAACATCTGGATGTCAGCGCGCTGGATACGCCCACGCTTGCTCTGGCGAACGCCGCGCGCGAAACCCTGCGCATTGGCGACGCCATGGAACAGATGATGGAAGGGCTGAATAAAGTGATGCACGGCGAGCCACGGCAGGAGAAAGAGCTGCGTAAGCTGGCAGATGATATCAACGTTCTCTATACCGCCATTAAGCTGTATCTGGCGCGGATGCCAAAAGAGGAACTGGCAGAAGAAGAGTCGCGTCGCTGGGCGGAGATTATTGAAATGTCGCTCAACCTTGAACAGGCTTCCGATATCGTCGAGCGCATGGGCAGCGAGATCGCCGACAAATCCCTTGCCGCGCGTCGTGCGTTTTCAGGTGAGGGCCTGAAGGAGCTGGAAGCGCTGCACGAACAGCTGGTCAGCAACCTCAAGCTGGCGATGTCGGTATTCTTCTCCAGCGACGTGCCGAGCGCGCGCCGCCTGCGACGCAATAAGCATCGTTTCCGTATTCTGAACCGCCGCTACTCGCACGCCCACGTTGAGCGTCTGCACCAGCAGAACGTGCAGAGTATCGAGACCAGCTCCCTGCATCTGGGGCTGCTGGGGGATATGAAGCGCCTCAACTCGTTGTTCTGCGCGGTGGCCTACAGCGTGATGGAACAGCCGGATGAAGATGACCAGCGGGATGAGTATTAATCCCCGGCGTGTTTGAGTGTAAGCCCAAAACCCAATGCTTTCATGACCGCGAGCGTGGTTTTGAGCGTTGGGTTTCCTTTATCACTGAATGACCGATAAAGCTGCTCACGTGATAAACCGGTTTGCTGTGAAATGTTCGACATGCCTTTGGCTCGCGCGACAACACCAAGGGCTTTAGCGATATATGTCGAGTCGCCTGTTTCTAGTGCATCAGCGATAAACACGGCGATTTCCTCGTCATCCACCAACGCGTTGGCGGGATCGTAAGGTGTTAATTTATGCATGCTCATTCACTCCTGCCATTGGGATACATTGCTCAGCTTTTTTGCCATCAGTATGTCTCTGGCCTGGCTGCTTTTGTCACCACCACATAACAGCACGATGATGCAATTGCCTTGGTCTTTAAAATAGATTCTGTAGCCCGGACCAAAGTGAATCCTTAACTCACTTATACCTTCTCCCACGGGTTTAACGTCGCCCGCTAAGCCATTTGCCAACCGAAAGAGGCGGGAAGCGATAATGGTCTTCGCTCGTCGATCTTTTAAGTTTTGCTCCCAGCGCCGGAAGGATTCTGTCTGAACAATCTCCTTCATATTACTCCCTGTGATTTATAAACTACAAACACTTCTCCATGGAGAGTAAAACTAAAAGGCTTGAACACATGGGTAAATGACAGGACGCAAAATCCTGAAAGCGTCTCGCAAACTTAAAAACCCGTCTCAGTTACCGTCGGCTAATCTTTTTTTCCAGTCCATACCTAAGGTATATTTCGCCCTTCACAGGAGAAACTATGCTGCCAACTCAATCAACCCGATTAAACAAATACATTAGCGAGAGCGGGATCTGCTCACGTCGCGAGGCTGACCGTTACATTGAACAAGGTAACGTGTTTCTTAACGGCAAACGCGCCACCATCGGCGATCAGGTGGTGCCTGGCGATGTGGTTAAAGTGAATGGTCAGGTCATCGAACCGCGTGATGCTGAAGACCTGGTGTTTATCGCGTTGAATAAACCGGTTGGGATTGTCAGCACCACGGAAGACGGTGAGCGGGACAACATCGTTGATTTCGTGAACCATAGCAGCCGTATCTTCCCGATTGGCCGTCTGGATAAAGACTCTCAGGGGCTGATTTTCCTCACCAACCACGGCGATCTGGTCAACAAAATTCTGCGTGCCGGTAACGATCACGAGAAAGAGTACATTGTGACGGTGAATAAGCCGGTTACGGACGACTTCATTCGCGGCATGGGAGCCGGTGTGCCAATTCTCGGTACCGTCACGAAAAAGTGTAAGGTGAAGAAAGAAGCACCGTTCGCGTTCCGCATTACGCTGGTGCAGGGCCTAAACCGCCAGATCCGCCGCATGTGCGAGCACTTCGGTTATGAAGTGACGAAGCTGGAACGCACGCGCATCATGAATGTCAGCCTGTCCGGTATACCGCTGGGCGAGTGGCGCGATTTAACGGATGACGAGCTGATTGAGCTGTTCAAGCTGATCGAGAACTCCTCGTCCGAAGCGAAGCCGAAGGCTAAAGCAAAACCGAAAACCCAGGCGATTAAGCGCCCGGTGGTGAAGGCGCCGCAGGCAGAAGAGAAAGGGCGAGGCAAGCCGGGCAACGGAAAACGGTTTACCCAGCCGGGGCGCAAAAAGAAAGGGCGCTGATTAGCGCCTTCCACGGGTAGACGTTGTGGCCGACCAGGAAAAGGTCGCCTCTGCATCGGGTTTATAAGCCTGCTCTTTTTTCAGCTTGCGGGCTTTTTTCGCCGCAGCGTCACGCAGCGCCATCAGCTTATCGATGTACTCTTTTTTCACCTGATTGGTTTCGGCGTTGGTCAGCGTGCGGCCATGCGCGATACGGGCGCGGTCGAGAAGCGTTTTCAGTTCGCGCTGCTCGGCTTCCGTCATGTCTTTCTGGGTCAAACGTGGTGTAGCCATTGCTGAAGCCTCCTGATGGGGAGGCTTCAGTGTAAAGCAAGCAGCGTAAATTAACCCTGCTTCACCGCATCTTTTTTCGTTTGTTCATCAATCGGTTTGCCAGACCAGTAGCCTGCCAGCAGCGAGCCGGAGAGGTTATGCCAGACGGAGAACAGCGCGCCAGGCAGGGCCGCCAGCGGGGAGAAGTAAATTTTACCGAGCGCTGCCGCCAGACCGGAGTTCTGCATGCCGACCTCGATTGCCAGCGTGCGGCAGGTAGATTCGTCAAAACCAAACAGCTTCCCGCCCCAGTAGCCGCCCAGCAGGCCGATGGTGTTATGCAGCACCACCGCGACGATCACCACAAAGCCTACGGAGGCAATGTGCGAGGCGGAGCCCGCCACCACGGCGCTGATGATGGCCAGAATACAGACCATCGAAAACGCGGGCAGGTATGGCTCAACGGCCTTCACTACGCGCGGGAAAAGATGGTGAATGACCAGCCCCAGCGCAATCGGGATCACCACAATCTGCAGAATGCTGAGCAGCATGCCCATTACGTCCACCTGAATATGCGCGTCCACGTACAGGCGAGTTAACAGCGGCGTGGCAATCACGCCAACCAGCGTGGAAACGGACGAGATAGTGACGGAAAGCGCCACATCCCCTTTCGCCAGGTAGATCATGACGTTGGACGCCGTGCCGCTGGCCACGCTGCCCACCAGCACCATCCCGGCGGAGAGGTCGGGCGGCATCTTAAAGGCCATCGCCAGCAGCCACGCTGCGAGCGGCATCACCAGGTAGTGCAGAAATATTCCTGCCGCGACGGGCGCAGGGCGAGACAGCACGCGTTTGAAGTCGTCGATTTTCAGATGCACGCCCATACCGAACATGATCAGCATCAGCAGCGTGGTGACCCACGGACCAATTCCGGTGAACGTGGTGGGCGTGTAATACGCGAGTACGGAGAGCAGCAGCGCCCATAACGGAAACAGCCGCGTGATGGCGGATAACATAGTGGATTCCTTGCAGTATTGTCGTGTTGTTTAGTTATAAAAAAGCCGGGTCTGTGCCCGGCTTATAGGTATTGTTTATCGTGCTAACGAATTTTATTCAAACAAATTCTGATGAAGTTTCTGCACGACCTGCTCGGCCTGATCGGCTGGCACCAGGAAGCAGAGGTTATAGCTGGACGCACCGTAGCAGATCATGCGGATGCTGAACGGGTCGAGCACGCCAAACACCTCTTTGCCCACGCCGCAGGCGCGCGACAGCTTGTTGCCGATGATGGCTACCAGCGCCAGATCTTCTTCTACTTCCACGCGGCACAGCTCAGACAGCTCAATCAGCAGAGACTGCGTCAGCAGCGTGTCGCCGGTGGAGGTCGAGCCGGTGGTGTCCAGCGTCAGCGCAATGCTCACTTCAGAGGTGGTGATCAGATCCACCGAGATATTGTGGCGCGCCAGAATGCCAAACACTTCCGCCAGGAAACCGCGGGAGTGCAGCATATTGTGGCTGTGGAGCGTCACCAGCGTCTGGCGACGGCGCAGGGCCAGGGCGCGGAACAGCGGTGGGTTTTCCGTTTTCTTGCAGACCAGCGTCCCGCCGGCTTTCGGATCTTTACTGGAGCCGACGAAGACCGGAATATCGCTGCGTACGGCAGGCAGCAGCGTGGCCGGGTGCAGCACTTTCGCGCCGAAGGTGGCCATTTCCGCCGCTTCTTCAAAGGCGATCACATCAATACGTTTAGCCGCAGAAACGACGCGCGGGTCGGTGGTGTAAATGCCCGGAACGTCAGTCCAGATATCCACGCGCGTGGCATGCAGGGCTTCGCCCAGCAGCGCGGCGGTGTAGTCGCTGCCGCCACGGCCAAGCGTGGTGGTGCGGCCTTTGGCTTCACTGCCGATAAAGCCCTGGGTGATCACAATACCGTCTGCCAGACGCGGGGCCAGCTGCTGATTGGTCAGCTCCGCCAGCACCTCAACGTCCGGCTCGGCGCGGCCAAAGCGGTCGCTGGTGCGCATCACTTTACGCACGTCAAACCACTGCGCCTGAATGTTACGCTCGCGCATGATTTCAACAAACAGCAGAGTGGACATCAGCTCGCCGTGGCTGACCAGTTCGTCGGTCAGGGCGGTGGAGGTAGCCAGAGACGCCGCTTCTGCCAGAGTGGTGATATTTTCCAGCAGACGTTCCACTTCCTCGCGGATGACGTTCGGGTTCTGCAGACGCTCAAGAATGTCGAACTGAATTTTGCGCAGTGCATCCAGCTTCACGAAACGTTCTGTCGCTTCCAGTCCTTCAGACAGAGAAACCAGCAGGTTCGTCACGCCGGCGGAGGCAGACAGCACCACCAGACGGGTATTCGGATCGGCCAGCACCACATCGGCGCTGCGGTTCATGGCATCGTAATCGGCCACACTGGTGCCGCCAAATTTGGCGACCACAAAACTCGTCATAACAACCTCGTGTCAGGGAATGAATAAGCGACCTTGGCACAAGAGTGAAACGAAAACAGGTGCAGGCGCAAAATACGGCCCTATAAATAAAATGCGGGGGAGGTCCTGTCAATGCTGGGATTATGCGGATTTTTTATGGGGGGGTACCCCTGAGAAACAGGACTTATAACAGCGCCATATTTTATGCTCCGTTTTAGGCTTTTTTGACCGACATTTCGCCGCCCCGGGAGGGCTCTTCAGCAGCTATACTTTTCGGGTCTTTTCACCTGTGTTTGATGCAGGCTAGGGCAATGGCACTAAAAACCATCACATTTTTCTGTGACTGGCGCTACAATCTTCCAAAGTCACAATTCTCAAAATCAGAAGAGTATTGCTAATGAAAAACATCAATCCAACGCAGACCGCTGCCTGGCAGGCACTACAGAAACACTTCGATGAAATGAAAGACGTTACGATCGCCGATCTTTTTGCTAAAGACGGCGATCGTTTTTCTAAGTTCTCCGCAACATTCGACGATCAGATGCTGGTGGATTACTCCAAAAACCGCATCACCGAAGAGACGCTGGCGAAATTACAGGATCTGGCGAAAGAGTGCGATCTGGCGGGCGCGATTAAGTCGATGTTCTCTGGCGAGAAGATCAACCGCACTGAAAACCGCGCCGTGCTGCACGTAGCGCTGCGTAACCGTAGCAATACCCCGATTTTGGTTGATGGCAAAGACGTAATGCCGGAAGTCAACGCGGTGCTGGAGAAGATGAAAACCTTCTCAGAAGCGATTATTTCCGGTGAGTGGAAAGGTTATACCGGCAAAGCAATCACTGACGTAGTGAACATCGGGATCGGCGGTTCTGACCTCGGCCCATACATGGTGACCGAAGCACTGCGTCCGTACAAAAACCACCTGAACATGCACTTTGTTTCTAACGTCGATGGGACTCACATCGCTGAAGTGCTGAAAAAAGTAAACCCGGAAACCACGCTGTTCCTGGTAGCATCTAAAACCTTCACCACTCAGGAAACCATGACCAACGCCCATAGCGCGCGTGACTGGTTCCTGAAAGCGGCAGGTGATGAAAAACACGTTGCGAAACACTTCGCTGCGCTCTCCACCAATGCCAAAGCCGTTGGCGAGTTTGGTATTGATACTGCCAACATGTTCGAGTTCTGGGACTGGGTTGGCGGCCGTTACTCTTTGTGGTCAGCGATTGGCCTGTCGATTGTTCTCTCCATCGGCTTTGATAACTTCGTTGAACTGCTTTCTGGCGCACACGCGATGGACAAGCATTTCTCCACCACGCCTGCCGAGAAAAACCTGCCTGTACTGCTGGCGCTGATTGGCATCTGGTACAACAATTTCTTTGGTGCGGAAACTGAAGCGATTCTGCCGTATGACCAGTATATGCACCGTTTCGCGGCGTACTTCCAGCAGGGCAATATGGAGTCCAACGGTAAGTATGTTGACCGTAACGGTAACGTTGTGGATTACCAGACTGGCCCGATTATCTGGGGTGAACCAGGCACTAACGGTCAGCACGCGTTCTACCAGCTGATCCACCAGGGAACCAAAATGGTACCGTGCGATTTCATCGCCCCGGCTATCACCCATAACCCGCTCTCTGATCACCACCAGAAACTGCTGTCTAACTTCTTCGCCCAGACCGAAGCGCTGGCGTTTGGTAAATCCCGTGAAGTGGTTGAGCAGGAATATCGCGATCAGGGTAAAGATCCGGCAACGCTTGACTACGTGGTGCCGTTCAAAGTGTTCGAAGGTAACCGCCCGACCAACTCCATCCTGCTGCGCGAAATCACTCCGTTCAGCCTGGGGGCGTTGATTGCGCTGTATGAGCACAAAATCTTTACTCAGGGCGTGATCCTGAACATCTTCACCTTCGACCAGTGGGGCGTGGAGCTGGGTAAACAACTGGCAAACCGTATTCTGCCAGAGCTGAAAGATGATAAAGAAATCAGCAGCCACGATAGCTCGACCAATGGTCTGATTAACCGCTATAAAGCGTGGCGCGGTTAATCATCGTTCATGCCTGATGCCGCTATGTAGGCCGGATAAGGCGTTCACGCCGCATCCGGCAACCGATGCCTGATGCGACGCGGTCGCGTCTTATCAGGCCTACAGGTCGATGCCGATATGTACATCGTATTCGGCAATTAATACATAGCACGATTGATTAAATAACCTTAATAACAATGCCGACGTTATGTCGGCATTTTTTTATCAGATAAATCCCCTTGTCTGTGATTTAACGGAAATCATACCGTGAGGTTAATCCTAAAATAGATTTTTAATCGTTGTTTATTTCGGAAAATACGCAGATTAATTACTTGTTTTTATTTTAAGTTTATGATTTTTATTGTTATTTAAATATAAGTTGAAACTTATATTTGATATTCATTCCAATTATCCTAAAACACCATCGCTAATTCCCCGCGCCGTAATTCGCATGCTTTAGTTGTGTATACTCGATCCCGCCCGAAATGTTTTTGGGTAAATCTCCATTCATTCAATGAAGGGAAATTGTTATGAAAAAAGTTCTGTATGGCATTTTTGCCATATCTGCGCTTGCGGCGACTTCTGCGTGGGCTGCACCTGTACAGGTGGGCGAAGCGGCAGGGTCGGCAGCAACGTCGGTTTCGGCGGGGAGTTCCTCCGCGACCAGCGTCAGCACCGTAAGCTCGGCGGTGGGTGTCGCGCTCGCGGCAACCGGTGGCGGTGATGGTTCTAATACCGGGACCACCACAACCACAACCACCAGTACCCAGTAATAAAGTATGTATCCCCAAAATAATTCGAGTCATCGCATCTGTGGCTTGAAATATGAAGGGGATTAACCATAACCACACTCCGGTGTGGTTATTCTGCCCCTCTGGAGAAGAGTCGTGAAGCGACCTGCACTCATTCTTATCTGCCTGTTATTACAGGCCTGTTCAGCCACGACTAAAGAGCTGGGCAATTCACTGTGGGACAGTCTGTTCGGCACGCCAGGCGTACAGCTGACGGACGATGATATTCAAAATATGCCCTACGCCAGCCAGTACATGCAGCTTAATGGCGGGCCGCAATTGTTTGTGGTGCTGGCCTTCGCTGAAGACGGACAACAAAAATGGGTCACTCAGGATCAAGCCACTCTCGTCACACAACATGGTCGTCTGGTGAAGACTTTGCTTGGCGGCGACAACCTGATTGAAGTGAATAACCTTGCCGCCGACCCGCTGATTAAACCCGCACAAATCATTGATGGTGCAACCTGGACGCGCACGATGGGCTGGACCGAGTATAAGCAGGTACGCTACGCCACCGCACGATCAGTCTTCAAATGGAATGGTACCGATACCGTCAAAGTCGGCAGCGATGAAACCCCGGTTCGCGTGCTGGACGAAGAAGTCTCCACCGACCAGGCGCGCTGGCATAACCGCTATTGGATCGACAGCGTAGGGCAAATTCGCCAGTCGGAACAGTATCTCGGCGCGGATTATTTCCCGGTGAAAACCACTCTCATCAAGGCGGCAAAACAATGATTAAACAAACTTTTGTCGCGTTGCTTTTGAGTGTGGGAGCGTCATCGGTCTTCGCGGCAGGAACCGTCAAGGTGTTCAGCAATGGCAGCAGTGAGGCCAAAACGCTAACGGGCGCAGAGCATTTAATCGATCTGGTAGGCCAACCGCGGCTGGCAAACAGCTGGTGGCCCGGTGCGGTGATTAGCGAAGAGCTGGCAACGGCGGCAGCATTGCGGCAGCAGCAGGCGTTGCTGACACGGCTGGCAGAACTGGCTGCAGATTCCAGCGCCGACGATGCCGCCGCGATTAACGCCTTACGCCAGCAAATTCAGGCGTTGAAAGTGACGGGCAGGCAAAAAATCAATCTTGATCCTGATATCGTCCGCGTTGCCGAACGCGGTAACCCACCGTTGCAGGGCAACTACACGCTGTGGGTCGGGCCACCACCGTCCACGGTCACGCTGTTCGGGCTTATCAGCCGTCCTGGCAAGCAGCCATTCACTCCAGGTCGCGACGTGGCGAGCTATCTCTCCGGGCAGAACCTGCTTAGCGGTGCGGATCGCAGCTACGCGTGGGTGGTTTACCCGGACGGACGCACGCAAAAAGCGCCGGTGGCTTACTGGAACAAGCGTCACGTAGAGCCGATGCCCGGCAGCATTATTTATGTTGGCCTCGCGGACTCCGTCTGGAGTGAGACGCCTGATGCCCTTAACGCCGACATTCTTCAGACTCTGACGCAGCGGATACCCCAATAATGAAAAAAAGACATCTGCTTAGCTTACTGGCGCTGGGCATTAGCATGGCTTGCTACGGCGAAACATATCCTGCGCCCATTGGCCCGTCGCAGTCGGATTTCGGTGGCGTAGGATTATTACAAACGCCCACCGCACGCATGGCGCGGGAAGGGGAGTTGAGCCTGAACTATCGCGATAACGATCAGTACCGTTATTACTCAGCTTCAGTGCAACTCTTCCCGTGGCTGGAAACAACGCTGCGCTACACCGACGTGCGCACCCGGCAGTACAGCAGCGTCGAAGCGTTCTCTGGCGATCAAACGTATAAAGATAAAGCCTTCGATCTCAAACTGCGTTTGTGGGAAGAGAGTTACTGGCTGCCGCAAGTGGCGGTTGGTGCGCGGGATATCGGCGGTACGGGGCTGTTTGATGCGGAATATCTTGTTGCCAGCAAAGCCTGGGGGCCGTTCGATTTTACGCTCGGCCTGGGCTGGGGATATTTGGGCACCAGCGGTAATGTGAAAAATCCGCTCTGTTCAGCCAGTGATAAATATTGCTATCGCGATAACAGCTACAAACAGGCGGGATCTATCGACGGTAGCCAGATGTTCCACGGTCCTGCCTCACTGTTTGGCGGCGTGGAATACCAGACGCCCTGGCAACCGCTGCGCCTGAAACTGGAGTATGAAGGCAATAATTATCAGCAGGATTTTGCCGGGAAGCTGGAGCAAAAAAGTAAGTTTAACGTCGGTGCGATTTATCGCGTTACCGATTGGGCCGACGTTAACCTTAGCTATGAACGTGGCAACACCTTTATGTTTGGCGTTACGTTGCGCACCAACTTTAACGATCTGCGCCCGTCTTACAACGATAACGCCCGCCCGCAATATCAACCGCAGCCGCAGGATGCCATTTTGCAGCATTCGGTGGTGGCGAATCAGTTAACGCTGTTGAAATACAATGCTGGACTTGCCGATCCACAGATCCAGGCGAAAGGCGATACGCTGTATGTTACCGGCGAGCAGGTGAAATATCGTGATTCGCGCGAAGGGATCATCCGTGCGAATCGGATCGTGATGAACGATCTGCCGGATGGGATCAAAACGATCCGCATTACGGAAAATCGCCTTAACATGCCGCAGGTGACGACGGAAACCGATGTCGCCAGCCTGAAAAATCATCTCGCCGGAGAGCCGTTGGGCCACGAAACGACGCTGGCGCAAAAACGCGTCGAGCCAGTGGTTCCGCAGTCCACCGAGCAGGGCTGGTATATCGACAAATCACGCTTTGATTTCCATATCGATCCGGTGCTGAACCAGTCGGTCGGTGGCCCGGAAAACTTTTACATGTATCAGCTGGGCGTGATGGGAACGGCAGATTTGTGGCTGACGGACCATCTGCTGACCACCGGCAGCCTGTTTGCAAATCTTGCCAACAACTACGACAAGTTTAACTACACTAATCCTCCGCAGGACTCGCACTTACCGCGCGTGCGTACCCATGTGCGCGAGTATGTGCAGAACGATGTCTATGTGAATAACCTGCAAGCCAACTACTTCCAGCATCTGGGCAACGGCTTCTACGGTCAGGTCTACGGTGGTTATCTCGAAACCATGTTTGGCGGTGCGGGGGCAGAAGTGTTGTATCGCCCGCTGGACAGCAACTGGGCGTTTGGTCTGGATGCCAACTACGTTAAACAGCGCGACTGGCGTAGTGCAAAAGATATGATGAAATTCACCGACTACAGCGTGAAAACCGGACATCTGACCGCCTACTGGACGCCATCTTTCGCTCAGGATGTGTTAGTTAAAGCCAGCGTCGGGCAGTATCTGGCAGGGGATAAAGGCGGCACGCTGGAGATCGCCAAACGCTTTGATAGCGGCGTGGTGGTGGGTGGCTATGCCACGATCACTAATGTTTCGAAAGAGGAGTACGGCGAAGGGGACTTCACCAAAGGCGTGTATGTCTCGGTACCGTTGGATCTCTTCTCGTCTGGCCCGACACGCAGCCGTGCGGCGATTGGCTGGACGCCGCTGACGCGTGACGGTGGTCAGCAACTTGGGCGTAAGTTCCAGTTGTATGACATGACCAGCGACCGTAGCGTCAATTTCCGCTAAGTCATGGGAAAGTGCCAGTTTTCGCAATCACTGGCACCCTCATTCTTAATGGGCCTGTTGAGCCATCAGGAACGCAGTTCACCCCCGGTTTGCGATCTGGTGTGTAAAGGCGAAAACATTCTGTCTTCCTGTCCGTCGATATCGGTTGCAGGTCTGGTTGCCTGAGCGACTGGGCCATCATTGGGCTGGAGAGATTGCTTTGCGGTAGGTCGGCTTATCAGCAGTACCGAGCGGACCAGCATAAGCAGGAAGAACAGAGACTGATAACATCAAAGCAGCAAAATAAGGCTTCATTTTTACCACCTTTATCAGGTTACGTTTCATTTGTTCCAGAGGAACATTGTCGATTTTCGCGCATTGCTGGTGGCTGGGAATCACCTGAATGGTGATTTTTGAGATTACCGGCTTTTGGTGCGGTTTGTCTTGCCGGATGCGCCGCCAGGCGCGGCTTATCCGGCCTACGGGTAGGTATATCCGGCTTTGGTGGAGGCGCGCTCCAAATCCAGGTTGAACAAAACATACACAAAAAATATAGATCTCGTCACATTTTGCGTTATACAGGAAGCTCGCCACTGTGAAGGAGGTACTGCTATGACGTCACTCTCTCGTCCGCGCGTGGAGTTTATCTCCACCATTTTGCAGACCGTACTCAATCTTGGCCTGCTGTGCCTCGGCCTGATTGTGGTTGTCTTCCTCGGCAAAGAAACGGTGCATCTGGCTGATGTGCTGTTCGCGCCAGAACAAACCAGCAAATATGAGCTGGTAGAAGGACTGGTGGTTTACTTTCTCTATTTCGAATTTATCGCGCTGATTGTGAAGTACTTTCAGTCCGGTTTTCACTTCCCGCTACGTTACTTTGTCTATATTGGGATCACCGCCATTGTGCGCTTGATCATCGTCGATCATAAATCGCCACTGGATGTGTTGATCTACTCGGCAGCGATCCTGCTGCTGGTGATCACCCTCTGGCTGTGCAACTCGAAGCGGCTGAAACGCGAATAAAAAAATGGCGGCCCGGAGGCCGCCTAACAACAGTCACAAGTTGGGTCAATACAATACGTCTAAAGTTGAGGGTTGCAGTGGCATAACAAAATGAAACTTAACCTTTCACACCACCTGCTGTCAGGCCGTTGACCAGCCAGCGTTGAGCCAGCAAGAAGACGATGGTGATCGGTAATGCAGACATCACGGCAGCGGCGGCAAAGTCACCCCACAGGTAGTTTTGCGGGTTGAGGTATTGCTGCATCCCCACGGCCAGGGTGTAGCTGTTTACGTCACGCAGTAACAGCGACGCGACCGGAACTTCAGTAATGGCAGCGATAAACGACAGGATGAATACCACCGCCAGAATCGGTACTGACAGCGGCAACAGGACAAGGCGGAAGGCCTGCCACGGTGTCGCACCATCCAGCGCAGCAGCTTCTTCCAGCGAACTGTCGATGGTTTCGAAATAGCCTTTGATGGTCCAGACATGCAGCGCAATCCCACCCAGATACGCGAAAATTACGCCGCCGTGAGTATTCAGGCCAATGAATGGAATGTACTCACCCAGACGATCAAACAACGCATACAACGCGACCAGTGAAAGTACTGCCGGGAACATCTGGAAAATCAGCATTCCTTTCAGCAGCGTCGCTTTGCCTGGAAAGCGCATACGGGCGAAAGCGTAGGCGCAGGTGGTGGAGAGCGCCACAATGCCAATCGCGGAAATCCCGGCGACCTTTACCGAGTTCCACAGCCACAGCAGTACCGGGAATGGCGGTGGCGTAATGCGACCATCAGCCTGTTCAACGCTAAAACCTAACGCCAGTTTCCAGTGATCCCAGGAGATTTGCTCCGGGATCAGGCTGCCGGTCGCAAAGTTTCCCTGACGCAGCGAGATAGCGACGACCATCAGCAGCGGGAACATAATCGCTGCGATAAAAAGTAGCAGTAGCAGGTGAGTAATAAATAAACGAGCTTTTTGCGATTTCGGTTGGACCATTGCCATTTTTGTTATCTCCCTTAATCAAACTTCATTCGCGTGGCTTTCAGGTTCACTATCGCCAGCGCACCCACCAGCAGGAAGATCAGCGTGGCAATTGCTGCCGCCAGACCGAAGTCCTGACCCCCGCCGCCTTCAAAAGCGATGCGGTAGGTGTAGTTAACAAGCAGGTCGGTATAACCGGCTGGCGTGGTCGTGCCAAGACGATCCGGGCCGCCGTTGGTTAACAGTTGAATCAGCACGAAGTTGTTAAAGTTAAAGGCGAAGCTGGCGATCATCAGCGGCGTCAGCGGTTTAATCAGCAGCGGCAGCGTAATCTTAAAGAAGTTCTGGAACGGACCTGCGCCATCCATTGCTGAGGCTTCATACAAATCGTCCGGAATCGCTTTCAGCAAGCCCATGCAGAGGATCATCATGTACGGATAACCCAGCCAGGTATTGACGATAATTAGCATCGTGCGGGCGGTGGTCGGATCGCTGAACCAGGCGGGCTTCACGCCAAACAGCGCGCTCAACATCATGTTGATTTCACCGAAGCTCTGGTTAAACAACCCTTTGAAAATCAAGATTGAAATGAACGATGGCACCGCGTAGGGCAGAATCAGCAGGACGCGATAGACCGCTTTGCCGCGCAACGCTTCCCACTGCACCAGACACGCCAGAACCATGCCGACCGCCACCGTTAAAAAGACAGTGATCAGCGAGAACACCACGGTCCAGACGAAAATGGCGAGGAACGGTTTCTGAATGCCTTCGTCGGTAAAGACGCGGGTAAAGTTTTTCCAGCCGGTGGTCACGGTGTAACCGGGGCTTAGCTTTTCATCACCCCAGTTGCCGTCGGCGGTAATGGACTGGTAAAAGCCAATTTGGTTATTCGGACGATATTTCACGCCGCTCTGATTATTCGTCAACGTGCCGTCACCGTCGAGTGTGTAGAGCGGCTGCGTGCCAGAAAACTGGCGCAGGGAGCTCATCATCACTTTGTTGCCATCCGGCAGAATGGCGGTAATGTCACTCAGCGCCTGACGATTCTGGGTAATCACGCGCAGATTCGCGCGTTCGCCTTCGGGCTGGGCGGTCGTTTCTTTCAGTTGCAGTTTTTGCTCGCCGCCAAATTTAAAAGCGTCGGAGAGGTAATTTTTGCCGGTTTCGCCGTCGCTGAGCGCCAGTTGCCACTCATCGCCCGCCGGGTAAAGACCAAAGTTATAGGTTTTGCCTGCTTGCCAGGAGCGATCTAACAACACTTCCTGCGCACGTTCAAAAGTCAGCTGGTTAGTGCTGCTGTAGTTGGTGAAGGCAATGGCGATGGTGCAGACCAGAGGGAAGAGGACGAATAATCCCATTCCAGCCATTCCCGGGTAAACATAGCGCCAGGCGTAGGCTTTACGATTGGCGAAAATATACAGCCCCGCTGAACTCAATATCAGCGTGGTAATGGCGAACAGGTATTCCCCTTGTGCGTACATTAAAACAACAAGGTAACCCACCAGCAGGCCGAGCAGACCTAGCACTGACCATTTCAGCGCGTCGCTTTGCCACCAATGTTTCTTTTTAATGACATCCATGGGGTTCTTCCTCATTCCAGGACGGATAAGGCTTTCACGCCTTATCCGACAACAACTGCCTGATGCGACGCTGACGCGTCTTATCAGGCCTACATACGTTTCGGTTTTGTAGGCCGGACAAGGCGTTCACGCCGCATCCGGCATTTCACAGCATTACTTGGTGATACGAGTCTGCGCGTCTTTCAGGGCTTCATCGACAGTCTGACGACCGCTGGCGGCGTTGATCACCGCAGTACGCACGGCATACCAGAAAGCGGACATCTGCGGGATGTTCGGCATGATTTCACCTTTCTGGGCGTTTTCCATGGTGGCGGCAATACGTGGATCTTTCGCCAACTCTTCCTCGTAAGACTTCAGCGCTACGGCACCCAGCGGTTTGTCTTTATTAACCGCTTCCAGACCTTCATCAGTCAGCAGATAGTTTTCGAGGAACTCTTTCGCCAGCTCTTTGTTCGGACTGGCGGCGTTAATACCTGCGCTCAGCACGCCAACGAACGGTTTGGATGGTTGACCCTTGAAGGTCGGCAGTACCGTTACACCATAATTCACTTTGCTGGTGTCGATGTTGGACCATGCCCACGGGCCGTTGATGGTCATCGCTGTTTCGCCTTTATTAAAGGCAGCTTCTGCGATGGAGTAATCGGTGTCTGCATTCATGTGTTTGTTTTTAATCAGGTCAACCAGGAAGGTCAGACCCGCTTTCGCGCCAGCGTTATCCACGCCCACGTCTTTAATGTCGTACTTGCCGTTTTCATACTTGAACGCATAACCCCCGTCAGCAGCAATCAGCGGCCAGGTGAAGTACGGTTCTTGCAGGTTGAACATCAGCGCGCTCTTACCTTTCGCTTTCAGTTCTTTATCCAGCGCCGGGATCTCTTCCCAGGTTTTTGGCGGGTTCGGCAGCAGATCTTTGTTATAAATCAGCGATAACGCTTCAACAGCGATCGGGTAAGCAATCAGCTTGCCGTTGTAACGTACGGCATCCCAGGTAAACGGATACAGCTTGTCCTGGAACGCTTTGTCCGGGGTGATTTCAGCCAACAGGCCAGATTGAGCGTAGCCACCAAAGCGGTCGTGCGCCCAGAAGATAATGTCAGGGCCATCGCCAGTTGCCGCAACCTGAGGGAATTTCTCTTCCAGTTTATCCGGATGCTCAACGGTGACTTTAATTCCGGTATCTTTCTCGAATTTCTTACCGACTTCAGCGAGACCGTTATAGCCTTTATCGCCGTTAATCCAGATTACCAGTTTACCTTCTTCGATTTTGGCGAGAGCCGAGGCGGAAAACATCATCGTCGTTAATGCGGATAATGCGAGGATGCGTGCACCTGTTTTTATTTTCATAATCTATGGTCCTTGTTGGTGAAGTGCTCGTGAAAACACCTAAACGGACTCTAGTTTCTTTATACGGCAACCTCTTTCCATCCTCCTTGCCCCTACGCCCCACCGTTGCTTTGTGTGATCTCTGTTACAGAATTGGCGGTAATGTGGAGATGCGCACATAAAATCGCCACGATTTTTGCAAGCAACATCACGAAATTCCTTACATGACCTCGGTTTAGTTCACAGAAGCCGTGTTCTCATCCTCCCGCCTCCTCCCCCATAAAAAAGCCAGGGGGTGGAGGATTTAAGCCATCTCCTGATGACGCATAGTCAGCCCATCATGAATGTTGCTGTCGATGACAGGTTGTTACAAAGGGAGAAGGGCATGGCGAGCGTACAGCTGCAAAATGTAACGAAAGCCTGGGGCGAGGTCGTGGTATCGAAAGATATCAATCTCGATATCCATGAAGGTGAATTCGTGGTGTTTGTCGGACCGTCTGGCTGCGGTAAATCGACTTTACTGCGCATGATTGCCGGGCTTGAGACGATCACCAGCGGCGACCTGTTCATCGGTGAGAAACGGATGAATGACACTCCGCCAGCAGAACGCGGCGTTGGTATGGTGTTTCAGTCTTACGCGCTCTATCCCCACCTGTCAGTAGCAGAAAACATGTCATTTGGCCTGAAACTGGCTGGCGCAAAAAAAGAGGTGATTAACCAACGCGTTAACCAGGTGGCGGAAGTGCTACAACTGGCGCATTTGCTGGATCGCAAACCGAAAGCGCTCTCCGGTGGTCAGCGTCAGCGTGTGGCGATTGGCCGTACGCTGGTGGCCGAGCCAAGCGTATTTTTGCTCGATGAACCGCTCTCCAACCTCGATGCTGCACTGCGTGTGCAAATGCGTATCGAAATCTCCCGTCTGCATAAACGCCTGGGCCGCACAATGATTTACGTCACCCACGATCAGGTCGAAGCGATGACGCTGGCCGACAAAATCGTGGTGCTGGACGCCGGTCGCGTGGCGCAGGTTGGGAAACCGCTGGAGCTGTACCACTATCCGGCAGACCGTTTTGTCGCCGGATTTATCGGTTCGCCAAAGATGAACTTCCTGCCGGTAAAAGTGACCGCCACCGCAATCGATCAAGTGCAGGTGGAGCTGCCGATGCCAAATCGTCAGCAAGTCTGGCTGCCAGTTGAAAGCCGTGATGTCCAGGTTGGAGCCAATATGTCGCTGGGTATTCGCCCGGAACATCTACTGCCGAGTGATATCGCTGACGTCATCCTTGAGGGTGAAGTTCAGGTCGTCGAGCAACTCGGCAACGAAACTCAAATCCATATCCAGATCCCTTCCATTCGTCAAAACCTGGTGTACCGCCAGAACGACGTGGTGTTGGTAGAAGAAGGTGCCACATTCGCTATCGGCCTGCCGCCAGAGCGTTGCCATCTGTTCCGTGAGGATGGCACTGCATGTCGTCGACTGCATAAGGAGCCGGGCGTTTAAGCACCCCACAAAACACACAAAGCCTGTCACAGGTGATGTGAAAAAAGAAAAGCAATGACTCAGGAGATAGAATGATGATTACTCTGCGCAAACTTCCTCTGGCGGTTGCCGTCGCAGCGGGCGTAATGTCTGCTCAGGCAATGGCTGTTGATTTCCACGGCTATGCACGTTCCGGTATTGGTTGGACAGGTAGCGGCGGTGAACAACAGTGTTTCCAGACTACCGGTGCTCAAAGTAAATACCGTCTTGGCAACGAATGTGAAACTTATGCTGAATTAAAATTGGGTCAGGAAGTGTGGAAAGAGGGCGATAAGAGCTTCTATTTCGACACTAACGTGGCCTATTCCGTCGCACAACAGAATGACTGGGAAGCTACCGATCCGGCCTTCCGTGAAGCAAACGTGCAGGGTAAAAACCTGATCGAATGGCTGCCAGGTTCCACCATCTGGGCAGGTAAGCGCTTCTACCAACGTCATGACGTTCATATGATCGACTTCTACTACTGGGATATTTCTGGTCCTGGTGCCGGTCTGGAAAACATCGATGTTGGCTTCGGTAAACTCTCTCTGGCAGTAACCCGCTCCTCTGAAGCAGGTGGTTCTTCCTCTTTCGCCAGCAACAATATTTATGACTATACCAACGAAACCGCGAACGACGTTTTCGATGTGCGTTTAGCGCAGATGGAAATCAACCCGGGCGGCACATTAGAACTGGGTGTCGACTACGGTCGTGCCAACCTGCGTGATAACTATCGTCTGGTTGATGGCGCATCGAAAGACGGTTGGTTATTCACTGCTGAACATACTCAGAGTGTCCTGAAGGGCTTTAACAAGTTTGTTGTTCAGTACGCTACTGACTCGATGACCTCGCAGGGTAAAGGTCTGTCGCAGGGTTCTGGTGTTGCATATGTTGACGAAAAATTTTCCTATGACATTAACAACAACGGTCACATGCTGCGCATCCTCGACCACGGTGCGATCTCCATGGGCGACAACTGGGACATGATGTACGTGGGTATGTACCAGGATATCAACTGGGATAACGACAACGGCACCAAGTGGTGGACCGTCGGTATTCGCCCGATGTATAAGTGGACGCCGATCATGAGTACCCTGATGGAAATCGGCTACGACAACGTTAAATCTCAACGTACTGGTGATACCAACAACCAGTACAAAATCACACTTGCTCAACAATGGCAGGCTGGCGACAGCATCTGGTCGCGTCCGGCTATTCGTGTGTTTGCCACCTACGCCAAGTGGGATGAGAAATGGGGTTACGATTACACCGACAAAGCTAAAGGTACTCCGAACTACGGCAAAGCCGTTCCAGCTAACTTCGAAGGCGGCAGCTTCGGTCGTGGCGACAGCGACGAGTGGACCTTCGGTGCCCAGATGGAAATCTGGTGGTAATAGCAAAACCTGGGCCGGATAAGGTGCTTGCGCCGCATCCGGCATCCAACGCCTGATGCGACGCTTGCGCGTCTTATCAGGCCTACAACGGCTGTCAAATGTAGGCCGGATAAGGCGTTTACGCCGCATCCGGCATAAAAACAGGTTGTCATTATCTGAAAGGGGCGAAAGCCCCTCTGATTATCGGGTTTAGCGCGCTATTGCCTGGCTACCGCTGAGCTCCAGATTTTGAGGTGGAAACAATGAAAATGAATAAAAGTCTCATCGCCCTCTGTTTATCAGCAGGGTTACTGGCAAGCGCGCCTGGAATCAGCCTTGCCGATGTTAACTACGTACCGCAAAACACCAGCGACGCGCCAGCCATTCCATCTGCCGCGCTGCAACAACTCACCTGGACACCGGTCGATCAATCTAAAACTCAGACCACCCAACTGGCGACTGGCGGCCAACAACTGAACGTTCCCGGCATCAGTGGTCCGATTGCTGCGTACAGCGTCCCGGCAAACATTGGCGAACTGACCCTGACGCTGACCAGCGAAGTGAACAAACAAACCAGCGTATTTGCGCCGAACGTGCTGATTCTTGATCAGAATATGACCCCATCAGCCTTCTTCCCCAGCAGTTATTTCACCTACCAGGAACCAGGCGTGATGAGTGCAGATCGGCTGGAAGGCGTTATGCGCCTGACACCGGCATTGGGGCAGCAAAAACTTTATGTTCTGGTCTTTACCACGGAAAAAGATCTCCAGCAGACGACCCAACTGCTCGACCCGGCTAAAGCCTATGCCAAAGGCGTTGGTAACTCGATCCCGGATATTCCCGATCCGGTTGCTCGTCATACCACCGATGGCTTACTGAAACTGAAAGTCAAAACGAACTCCAGCTCCAGCGTGTTGGTCGGGCCTTTATTTGGTTCTTCCGCTCCAGCTCCGGTTACGGTAGGCAACACGGCGGCACCAGCTGTGGCTGCACCCGCTCCGGCACCGGTGAAGAAAAGCGAGCCGATGCTCAACGACACGGAAAGTTATTTTAATACCGCGATCAAAAACGCTGTCGCGAAAGGTGATGTTGATAAGGCGTTAAAACTGCTTGATGAAGCTGAACGCCTGGGATCGACATCTGCCCGTTCCACCTTTATCAGCAGTGTAAAAGGCAAGGGGTAACCGTTTCCCCACAGTGCTGATTTGTTAGTCGTTTGGTGCGCCTGAGTGGGCGCACTTTTTTTCGTCTCCGCCAGGCTGTTGCACTCTTGTTGCGATCGTGATCGTTAAATAACGTTTGGCCCCCCTCAATCCGTGTTTCTGCGATACAATGCCATTACGTTATGTATCGGAGAGTCTGGCATGTCACACCCTGCGCTAACGCAACTGCGTGCGCTGCGCTATTTCGACCAAATACCTGCGCTTGATCCGCAGCAACTGGACTGGTTGCTGCTGGAAGATTCCATGACGAAACGTTTTGAGCAGCAGGGAAAAACGGTTACGGTGACCCTGATTCAGGAAGGGTTTGTCTCTGGCGAGGAGATCGCCAGCGAGCTGCCGCTGCTGCCGCAAGAGCCACGCTACTGGCTGCGCGAAATTTTACTCTGTGCCGATGGCGAGCCTTGGCTTGCCGGGCGGACGGTGGTGCCCGAGTCCACCCTTTCCGGGCCAGAGCTGGCGCTGCAGCGCCTGGGTAAAACGCCGCTGGGGCGTTACCTTTTCACCTCGTCTGAGCTTACCCGGGATTTTATTGAGATTGGTCGTGATGCCGAACTGTGGGGGCGTCGTTCCCGCCTTCGCCTGAGCGGTAAGCCGTTAATTCTGACGGAGCTTTTTTTACCGGCATCACCGTTGTACTAAGAGGAAGAAAAAATGGAGTGGAGCCTGACGCAGAATAAGCTGTTGGCGTATCACCGCTTAATGCGTACCGATAAACCGATTGGCGCGCTGCTGCTGCTGTGGCCGACCCTGTGGGCGCTGTGGCTCGCCACGCCGGGCGTGCCGCCGCTGTGGATCCTTGGCGTGTTCATTGCTGGCGTCTGGCTGATGCGCGCGGCGGGCTGCGTGGTCAATGATTATGCCGATCGTAAATTCGACGGCCATGTAAAGCGTACTGCCGGTCGTCCGTTACCCAGCGGACAGGTCACCGGGAAAGAAGCCCGCGTGCTGTTCATCGTTCTGGTGCTGCTCTCTTTCCTGCTGGTGTTAACCCTGAACACCATGACCATCCTGCTTTCCGTTGCGGCGCTGGCCCTGGCCTGGGTGTATCCGTTTATGAAGCGCTATACCCATCTGCCTCAGGTGGTGCTGGGGGCGGCGTTTGGCTGGTCGATTCCGATGGCGTTTGCGGCGGTTAGTGAGTCCTTACCGCTCAGCTGCTGGCTGATGTTCCTGGCGAACATTCTCTGGGCCGTGGCTTACGACACGCAATACGCGATGGTAGACCGCGACGATGACCTGAAAATTGGCATCAAATCAACCGCCATCCTCTTTGGCCGTCAGGACAAGCTGATTATCGGTATCCTGCAGGTCGCAGTACTGGCTCTGATGGTGGCGATCGGTCACCTGAACGGGCTGAACTGGGAGTTTTACTGGTCCGTGCTGGTGGCGGGGCTGCTGTTTGCGTACCAGCAAAAGCTGATTGCGAAGCGCGAACGCGACGCCTGCTTCAAGGCGTTTATGAACAATAACTACGTCGGTCTGGTGCTGTTTTTAGGCCTGGCGATGAGCTACTTCTTATAAAAAAAGCCGGGTGGCGCTGACGCTTACCCGGCCTACGTTTTAGCAGGATATGTAGGCCCGGTAAGCGTCAGCGCCACCGGGCGTTTTTTACCGCCGACGCAGCAGCCGAAGCGCGTTCGCCGTCACCAGCACCGTCGCGCCGGTATCCGCCAGCACCGCCAGCCACAGCCCGGTCATGCCCAGCAGCGTGGTCACCAGGAAAATCCCCTTCAGCCCCAGAGCGATGCCGATGTTCTGACGGATATTGGCCCTCGTCGCCCGCGCCAGGCTAATCATCTGCGCCAGCCCGGTCAGGCGGTTGTGGGTTAGCGCCGCGTCAGCCGTTTCCAGCGCCACGTCGGTACCGCTGCCCATTGCAATACCGATGGTGGACGCTTTCATCGCCGGGGCATCGTTAATCCCGTCACCGACCATCGCCAGTGGCGCGTGAGCGTTCAGCTCCGTTACCGCGCTGACCTTATCCGCCGGCAACAATCCAGCTTTAAACTCCAGCCCCAGCTCGCCGGCAATCGCAGCCGCCGCGCGAGGGTTATCACCGGTGAGAATAACGCCCTGCACGCCCAGCTGATGCAGCGCCGCCACGGCTTCTTTGGCATCATCGCGCAGGGTATCGCGCAGCGCCAGCATCCCTTTCGCGACGCCGTCCTGCATAACGGTCACGACGGTTTGTCCGGTCTGTTCTAACGCCTCAACCTCTGGCGTAGAAGACTTACCCGCCGCGACAATCAGTACCTTTTTACCGTCAACGACGGCCTCAATCCCTGACCCGACCAGCGCCCGCTGTGCGGTTGCCGGAGGGAGGTTCAGCCCGCGCGACTGCGCTTCACGTACAATCGCCTGCGCCAGCGGGTGGGTCGATCCCTGCTCAACGGCGGCGGCCAGGGTCAGCAGTTCATCTTCACTGATGTCCTGCGGATATACGCCGGTCACCTGCGGCTTGCCGACGGTTAACGTTCCTGTTTTATCGAAGGCGATATGCTGGACCTGGCTCATCTGCTCCAGCGCCGCTCCGCCTTTAATCAACGCCCCACGACGCGCTGCTGCCGCCAGCCCGGAGGGTAATCGCCGGCGGGCGTGGAGATAACTAACGCACACGGGCAGCCAATCAGCAGCAGCGTCAGGCCTTTATAAATCCACTCCTGCCAGCTGGCGGCAAACAGCAGCGGTGGCACCAGCGTCACCAGCAGGGCGACGGCCATAATCGCTGGCGTATAAATACGGCTGAAAACGGTCGATAAACCGCTCAATGGGGGCGCGGCGCTCTTCGGCTTCTTCGATCAGTTTCAGAATCCGGTCAATGGCGCTGGCACCCGGTTCTGACAGCACTTCCAGCGTTACCAGACGGTCTACGCTGGTGGCTCCTGCAGGAACTTTATCGCCCGTTGCGCGCTCCACCGGAATGGATTCTCCGGTCAGGGCGCTTTCATCAAAACTGGCAAACGGTGAGAGCAGTTTACCGTCGGCAGGCAAACGCCCACCTGCGGCGACTTCAATCACATCGCCAGGCCGCAGGCTGTTAATCGCCACCTCTTCCCGCTCACCGTTACGCAGGCGCGTGGCGGTTTCTGGTTTCAGCGCCATTAAAGCGCTAACGCCCTGACGCGCGCGGCTGGCGGCCCAGCCTTCCAGTCGTTCACCAATCAAAAACAGCAGCAACACCATCGCAGCTTCAGCCGTTGCGCCAATAAACAGTGCACCAATAGCGGCTACGCTCATTAAGGTTTCAATGGCGAAGTAGCTGCCGGATTTGATCAGCCGTAATGCCTGACGAGCAATCGGGTACAGCCCAACCAGCGTGGTCGCGATAAACGCCAGTTGCCCGAACGGATGATTAAATTGCTCCAAACCCCAGCTGATTGCCATCATCACGATAAGCGTAATCAGCGGCAGATTCTCTTTCAGGCGCGATGCTTGTGGCTCGTCGGCGGCCTGCTCATCGCGCAGGGAATAGCCCGCTTTTTGCACCGTAGATTCAACCTGGGCACGGATGTCATTGTCGGCATCAACCACCAGTTTTTCGGTGGCGAACAACACCTGCACCTGATTCACGCCTGCAAGCTGGCGCACGGCATTTTCTACCTTGCGCGCACAGGCGGCGCAGTCCATGCCGCTGACTTTCCAGCTATAGCGGGTGCCGGAGACGTTTTCAGAGAGCGTTGGCGAGCTGGAACATGCGCCGTCGCAGCAACAGTCGTTGGCGTTCTGTACCGTGGTTAGCGGTTTGAACGCAGCAAATTGAGGGGCTTTCTTGCCGTGATTGTCAGGAGTCGACATGGCATCCTCCGGTTAAGTTTTTTCTCATTAACCGAAGGATACACTCTGGAGTCGACTCCAGAGTCAAGTTTTATCAGAGATACAGCGAGCGGACGATCAGGAAGTGACCGGCAAAGTAGCAGGCCGCAGCAATCGCGTTATCCGCACGGAAGCGTCGGCGATAGTGGCTCCCCAGCCAGACAAAGTTACTGATAAACAGCAACGAAGCGCCAACAAACGCAGAGAGCGCCGGAGCGGTCGGACGGAAGAACCACAGTTCACCTGCCAGCCACACCATCACCAGCGTCATGCCGATAAACGTGCAGATAGGCCAACGGTACTCTTCCAGCCGCGTCCAGATAATCGCCAGTAACAGCGCGCCCAGAACCAGCAGCACCAGTGGCAGAGGCCAGAAGAAAGAGAGCGTCATCTGACTGGCGAAATAGATGGTGTACAGCAGGTGCGAGAGGAAAAACGCGCCGATGGCGTACATCAGACGTTGACGTGGCAACAGGGTTAGCGCATCGCCCAGCAGTGAGGCGCACAGCCCTGCCAGCACCAGATAGCTAATGGCGTCGAACATCGGCGCTTGCCAGGCCAGTAACAGCAGGAGAAGAAGGGTTAACGGTTTAAACACCCAGCGTTGCCAGGTTGGCCCACGATACGATGCATCCACAGATAGCCATGCGGAAAGACAGACAGCGATAAACGACCAAAGCATCTTAACTCCCTGTATCTGTTAAGCCTGAATAATCAGTTTCTGATCCAGTGTAGTGATGCGGGCGGGCGTTTGGCAATGGCGGGGAAGGCAGGGTATCCTGAATTCCGCATAATCTGATGGGATTTTTCAATGAGCAAGATGCCGCTTTTTTTCATTATCGTGGTGGCGATTATCGTTATTGCCGCCTCGTTTCGTTTCGTGCAGCAGCGCCGCGAGAAGGCGGACAACGATGCCGCACCGCTGATGCAAAAGCGCGTGGTGGTGACGAACAAACGCGAAAAACCGCTCAACGACCGCCGCTCGCGCCAGCAGCAGGTGACGCCTGCAGGCACAACAATGCGCTATGAAGCGAGCTTTAAGCCGGAAACGGGCGGCCTTGAGATGACCTTTCGCCTGGAGGCGCAGCAGTACCATCAGCTGACGGTGGGGGAGAAAGGGACGCTGAGCTACAAAGGGTCGCGGTTTGAAGATTTTAGAGCTGAGTAACGCTCGATCGGTTCCCTCTCCCTGTGGGAGAGGGTTAGGGTGAGGGCATCAGCCCGCACCTTACTTCTTCACCTGCGCCTTAAACTTCTTCATCCACACCAGCAGCTCAAACACGCCGAAGATAAACACGCGCAGCTGCTGCCAGCCCGTCATCTGCGGGCCGTCTTTCGGCAGGCCGTTTTTCAGCATCACCATCTGCAGGGCGTGCATGAACGAGGTGAAAATCAGTGCCACGTTAACGAAAATGTTCATCGGACGCGGGAACGGGTGCACCAGATTCAGAATCAAGAACGACCAGACGCCCAGCATCAGTAAACGTCCCAGGTTAATCAGTACCGGCATCGGATCCTCCTTGTGCCTGACGGTGATACAGACGATAAGCAACCTGACCTGCGACTTTTTCACGGTGCAGATCCCAGTGGGCGGGAACCGGCGGTAAACCGTTTTCCACTTCGCTTTCCACGTAAATCAATGCGTCATCCGCCAGCCAGCCGTTTTGCTCCAGCAGGGATAACGTCTCCTCCAGCAGCCCCTTGCGGAACGGCGGGTCGACAAACACAACGGTGTGCGGCGTGCCCTTTTGCGCGAGGAAGCTCAGCGTATTGGTATTCACCACTTTGGCGTTGCTCGCCTTCAGCGTCGCCAGATTTTGCTGCAGCGTCTGCGCCACGCCGCGCTCCATCTCCAGCAGCGTGGCGCTGGCGGCATAGCGCGACAGCGCTTCCAGCCCGAGCGCGCCGCTTCCGGCGAAGCAGTCCAGGCAGCGGGCGTCTACCATTGACGGGGCCAGCCAGTTAAACAGCGTCTCGCGCACGCGATCGGTAGTAGGGCGTAAACCGGGGCTGTCCGGTACCGGTAATTTCCGGCCTCGCCACTGACCGCCGATAATACGAATTTGACCGGCCGGGGCGCGGTTGGGTTTCTTCATCTCAGGAAAGCTCTGTTAACAATTGGCCTGCGATTGCAGGCGGTGAAGTGAATTAAGTTAAGTGTAGACTATTTCATCATTTTTTTAGCTGCTATGTACATAGCGTTAACGCTGTGCCATGAAGCAACAGCGAGGAGTGTAGTCGCAAATGGCGAAAGAAAAAAAACGTGGCTTTTTTTCCTGGCTGGGCTTTGGTCAAAAAGAGCAGACCCCGGAAAAAGAGACAGAAGTTCAGAATGAACAACCGGTTGTAGAAGAAATCGTTTCAGGCGCAAGAGCCTGGCGAAGGCTTCGGAACACGCCGTTGAGAGCAGCCGCAGGCGCATACTGAGGCCGAAGCGGAAACTTTTGCTGCCGAAGTTGTGGAAGTCACTGAACAGGTTGCTGAAAGTGAAAAAGCGCAGCCTGAAGCGGACGTCG
This sequence comes from Enterobacter hormaechei, assembly GCA_041890495.1. Classification (GTDB taxonomy): domain Bacteria; phylum Pseudomonadota; class Gammaproteobacteria; order Enterobacterales; family Enterobacteriaceae; genus Escherichia; species Escherichia boydii. Next base: position 3,388,289 of record CP169086.1, on the reverse strand, counting down.
TTGCACAGCCGGAACCGGTCGTAGAAGAAACGCGGAGCCAGTGCTATCGAGCGTGAAGAGCTGCCGTTGCCGGAAGACGTCAACGCCGAAGCGGTTTCGCCAGAAGAGTGGCAGGCTGAAGCGGAAACCGTAGAGATTGTCGAAGCGGCGGAAGAAGAAGCGGCTAAAGAAGAAATCACCGACGAAGAGCTGGAAGCACAGGCGCTGGCTGCCGAAGCAGCAGAAGAGGCGGTGATGGTGGTTCCTCCGGCAGAAGAAGAGCAGCCGGTGGAAGAAATCGCTCAGGAGCAGGAAAAACCGACCAAAGAAGGTTTCTTCGCGCGCCTGAAACGCAGCCTGTTAAAAACCAAAGAAAATCTCGGTTCCGGATTTATCAGCCTGTTCCGCGGTAAAAAAATCGACGATGATCTGTTTGAAGAGCTGGAAGAACAGCTTTTGATCGCCGATGTGGGCGTGGAAACCACACGTAAAATTATCACCAATCTGACGGAAGGCGCATCCCGCAAGCAGCTTCGTGATGCCGAGGCGCTCTATGGCCTGCTGAAAGAAGAGATGGGCGAGATTCTGGCGAAAGTCGATGAGCCGCTGAATGTTGAAGGTAAAACGCCGTTCGTGATCCTGATGGTGGGCGTCAACGGTGTGGGTAAAACCACGACGATTGGTAAGCTGGCACGTCAGTTTGAGCAGCAGGGTAAATCGGTGATGCTGGCGGCGGGCGATACTTTCCGTGCAGCAGCGGTTGAACAGCTTCAGGTCTGGGGTCAGCGCAACAATATTCCGGTGATTGCCCAGCATACCGGTGCGGATTCCGCCTCTGTTATCTTCGACGCCATTCAGGCAGCTAAAGCGCGTAATATCGACGTCCTGATTGCCGATACCGCCGGACGCCTGCAGAACAAATCGCACCTGATGGAAGAGTTGAAGAAAATCGTCCGCGTGATGAAGAAACTCGACGTTGAAGCGCCGCATGAAGTTATGCTGACTATCGATGCCAGCACCGGGCAGAACGCGGTAAGCCAGGCCAAACTGTTCCATGAAGCCGTTGGTTTAACCGGCATCACGCTAACGAAACTGGACGGCACGGCGAAAGGCGGGGTAATTTTCTCGGTGGCTGACCAGTTTGGTATCCCTATCCGCTACATTGGTGTCGGCGAACGTATTGAGGATTTGCGTCCGTTTAAGGCGGACGACTTTATAGAGGCACTTTTTGCCCGAGAGGATTAACAATGATTCGCTTTGAACATGTCAGCAAGGCTTATCTCGGTGGGAGACAGGCGCTGCAGGGCGTTACGTTCCATATGCAGCCGGGTGAGATGGCGTTTCTGACCGGTCATTCCGGCGCAGGGAAAAGTACCCTCCTGAAGCTGATCTGTGGGATTGAGCGGCCCAGCGCCGGGAAAATCTGGTTTAGCGGCCATGACATCACGCGTCTGAAAAACCGTGAAGTTCCGTTTCTGCGCCGCCAGATTGGCATGATTTTCCAGGATCACCATCTACTGATGGACCGTACTGTCTACGATAACGTGGCGATCCCGCTGATTATCGCTGGTGCCAGCGGTGACGATATTCGTCGCCGGGTGTCGGCGGCACTGGATAAAGTCGGGCTACTGGACAAAGCGAAGAACTTCCCTATTCAGCTTTCGGGCGGTGAACAACAGCGTGTTGGCATTGCCCGCGCGGTGGTGAATAAGCCCGCGGTACTGCTGGCGGACGAACCGACTGGTAACCTGGACGACGCGTTGTCGGAAGGGATTCTACGTCTGTTTGAAGAGTTTAACCGCGTTGGGGTAACCGTATTGATGGCAACGCACGACCTCAACCTGATTTCACGGCGTTCCTATCGCATGCTCACCCTGAGCGATGGTCACTTGCATGGAGGCGTGGGCCATGAATAAGCGCGATGCAATCAATCATATTCGGCAGTTTGGCGGGCGTCTGGATCGCTTCCGTAAATCGGTCGGCGGCTCAGGCGATGGCGGTCGTAACGCACCGAAACGCGCGAAATCCTCGCCAAAACCGGTAAATCGCAAAACCAACGTTTTCAACGAACAGGTGCGCTATGCCTTCCACGGCGCATTGCAGGATCTGAAAAGCAAACCGTTCGCCACATTTTTAACGGTGATGGTTATCGCCATCTCCCTGACGCTGCCCAGCGTCTGTTATATGGTGTACAAAAACGTTAACCAGGCGGCGACGCAGTATTATCCGTCACCGCAAATCACTGTTTACTTGCAAAAAACGCTGGACGATGACGCCGCTGCGGGCGTGGTGGCACAGTTGCAGGCCGAGCAAGGCGTGGAGAAAGTGAACTATCTTTCTCGTGAAGACGCACTGGGCGAGTTCCGTAACTGGTCTGGTTTTGGTGGTGCGCTGGATATGCTGGAAGAAAACCCGCTTCCGGCAGTGGCGGTGGTGATCCCGAAACTCGATTTTCAGGGGACGGAATCACTCAATACGCTGCGTGATCGTATCACGCAGATTAACGGCATTGACGAAGTGCGGATGGATGACAGCTGGTTTGCCCGTCTGGCGGCGTTGACTGGGCTGGTCGGGCGCGTTTCGGCGATGATCGGCGTATTGATGGTGGCGGCCGTGTTCCTCGTCATCGGCAACAGCGTACGTCTGAGCATCTTTGCTCGCCGTGACTCCATTAACGTGCAGAAACTGATTGGTGCGACGGATGGTTTCATCCTGCGCCCGTTCCTGTACGGTGGCGCACTGCTGGGATTTTCTGGCGCATTGTTGTCACTAATTTTGTCAGAAATTCTGGTGCTGCGATTGTCATCGGCGGTTGCGGAAGTGGCACAGGTTTTCGGAACGAAGTTTGATATCAATGGTTTATCGTTCGATGAATGCCTGCTGTTGCTGCTGGTATGCTCGATGATTGGCTGGGTGGCAGCGTGGCTTGCCACGGTACAACATTTACGCCACTTTACGCCTGAATAATAAAAGCGTGTTATACTCTTTCCCTGCAATGGGTTCCGTAGCAGGGAAAGAGACCCCGTTGTCTCTTCCCGGTATTTCATCTCTATGTCACATTTTGTGCGTAATTTATTCACAAGCTTGCATTGAACTTGTGGATAAAATCACGGTCTGATAAAACAGTGAATGATAACCTCGTTGCTCTTAAGCTCTGGCACAGTTGTTGCTACCACTGAAGCGCCAGAAGATATCGATTGAGAGGATTTGAATGACTGACAAAATGCAAAGTTTAGCTTTAGCCCCAGTTGGCAACCTGGATTCCTACATCCGGGCAGCTAACGCGTGGCCGATGTTGTCGGCTGACGAGGAGCGGGCGCTGGCTGAAAAGCTGCATTACCATGGCGATCTGGAAGCAGCTAAAACGCTGATCCTGTCTCACCTGCGGTTTGTTGTTCATATTGCTCGTAATTATGCGGGCTATGGCCTGCCACAGGCGGATTTGATTCAGGAAGGTAACATCGGCCTGATGAAAGCAGTGCGCCGTTTTAACCCGGAAGTGGGTGTGCGCCTGGTCTCCTTCGCCGTTCACTGGATCAAAGCAGAGATCCACGAATACGTCCTGCGTAACTGGCGTATTGTCAAAGTTGCGACCACCAAAGCGCAGCGCAAACTGTTCTTCAACCTGCGTAAAACCAAGCAGCGTCTGGGCTGGTTTAACCAGGATGAAGTCGAAATGGTGGCCCGTGAACTGGGCGTAACCAGCAAAGACGTTCGTGAGATGGAATCACGTATGGCGGCACAGGACATGACCTTTGACCTGTCTTCCGACGACGATTCCGACAGCCAGCCGATGGCACCGGTGCTCTATCTGCAGGATAAATCATCTAACTTTGCCGACGGCATCGAAGATGATAACTGGGAAGAGCAGGCGGCAAACCGTCTGACCGACGCGATGCAAGGTCTGGACGAGCGTAGCCAGGACATCATCCGCGCGCGCTGGCTGGACGAAGACAACAAGTCCACGTTGCAGGAACTGGCTGACCGTTACGGCGTTTCCGCTGAGCGTGTGCGCCAGCTGGAAAAGAACGCGATGAAAAAATTGCGTGCTGCTATAGAAGCGTAATTTCCGCTATTAAGCAGAGAACCCTGGATGCGAGTCCGGGGTTTTTGTTTTTTGGGCCTCTGTAATAATCAATTTCCCCTCCGGCAAAAGCCGCCGGGATCGCGGTGCTGAATACCGGCCATCGCCATCCCAAAGTCATCTCAGCCATTGAAAAACAACTCCACGCGTTTACCCATACGGCGTACCAGATTGTGCCGTACGAAAGCTATGTGGCGCTTGCCGAACGCATCAACCAGCGCGTGCCCGTTGACGGTCCGGCTAAAACGGCGTTCTTCTCCACGGGGGCTGAGGCGGTCGAAAACGCGGTCAAAATTGCCCGGGCGTACACTAAACGTCCCGGCCTGATCACCTTCGGCGGCGCGTTCCACGGCCGCACCTTTATGACCATGGCGCTGACCGGCAAAGTTGCGCCGTACAAGCTCGGCTTTGGCCCGTTCCCCGGTTCGGTCTATCACGCGCAGTATCCGAATGAACTCCACGGCGTCAGCACGGCGGAAGCGTTAAAAAGCCTGGAACGCATCTTTAAGGCGGATATCGCACCCGACCAGGTCGCGGCCATTATTCTCGAACCGGTTCAGGGAGAGGGCGGTTTCAACATTGCGCCAGCTGATTTTATGCAGGCCCTGCGCGCCCTGTGCGACACCCACGGTATTTTGCTGATTGCCGACGAGGTGCAAAGCGGCTTCGCCCGTACCGGCAAGCTGTTCTCGATGGAACACCACTGCGTGAAGCCCGATCTGATCACCATGGCGAAAAGCCTGGCGGGCGGGATGCCGCTCTCGGCGGTGTCGGGCCGTGCTGAGGTGATGGATGCGCCCGCGCCGGGCGGGCTGGGCGGCACCTACGCGGGTAACCCGCTGGCGATTGCGGCGGCGCATGCCGTACTGGACGTGATTGATGAGGAAGATCTCTGCACGCGCTCGGCGCATCTGGGCCATCACCTGGTGGAAGTGCTGAACAAGGCGAAGGAACACTGCCCGTATATCGCGGATATTCGCGCGCAAGGCTCGATGGTGGCGGTGGAGTTTAACGACCCGCAAACGGGCCAGCCTTCGCCGGAATTTACCCGCCAGGTCCAGGAGCGCGCGTCAATCCCCACGCAGATTGTTAATAAACTGTCAAAATAGCTATTCCAATATCATAAAAATCGGGTATGTTTTAGCAGAGTATGCTGCTAAAGCACGGGTAGTCATGCATAAAACGAAATAAAGTGCTGAACAACAACATCACAACACACGTAATAACCAGAAGAATGGGGATTCTCAGGATGAACATAAAGGGTAAAGCGTTACTGGCAGGATGTATCGCGCTGGCATTCAGCAATATGGCTCTGGCAGAAGATATTAAAGTCGCGGTCGTGGGCGCAATGTCCGGTCCGGTGGCCCAGTACGGTGACCAGGAGTTTACCGGCGCAGAGCAGGCGGTTGCGGATATCAACGCTAAAGGCGGCATTAAAGGCAACAAACTGCAAATCGTAAAATATGACGATGCCTGTGACCCGAAACAGGCGGTTGCGGTGGCGAACAAAGTCGTTAACGACGGCATTAAATACGTGATTGGTCACCTCTGTTCTTCATCAACGCAGCCTGCGTCTGATATCTACGAAGACGAAGGCATTTTAATGATCACCCCAGCGGCAACCGCGCCGGAGCTGACCGCCCGTAGCTATCAGCTGATCCTGCGCACCACCGGCCTGGACTCCGACCAGGGGCCGACGGCGGCGAAATATATTCTTGAGAAAGTGAAACCGCAGCGTATTGCTATCGTTCACGACAAACAGCAATACGGCGAAGGTCTGGCGCGAGCGGTGCAGGACGGCCTGAAGAAAGGCAATGCTAACGTGGTGTTCTTTGATGGTATCACCGCCGGGGAAAAAGATTTCTCAACGCTGGTGGCGCGTCTGAAAAAAGAGAATATCGACTTCGTTTACTACGGCGGTTATCACCCGGAAATGGGGCAAATCCTGCGTCAGGCACGCGCGGCAGGGCTGAAAACTCAGTTTATGGGGCCGGAAGGTGTGGCTAACGTTTCGCTGTCTAACATTGCGGGCGAATCAGCGGAAGGGCTGCTGGTGACCAAGCCGAAGAACTACGATCAGGTTCCGGCGAACAAACCCATTGTTGATGCGATCAAAGCGAAAAAACAGGACCCAAGCGGCGCATTCGTTTGGACCACCTACGCCGCGCTGCAATCTTTGCAGGCGGGCCTGAATCAGTCTGACGATCCGGCTGAAATCGCCAAATACCTGAAAGCGAACTCCGTGGATACCGTAATGGGACCGCTGACGTGGGATGAGAAAGGCGACCTGAAAGGCTTTGAGTTCGGTGTATTTGACTGGCACGCCAACGGCACGGCGACCGATGCGAAGTAATCATTAATCGGCATCTTTGGGTTGCCGCCAAATTGCTAATATCGAGTACGTTGCTTCATGCCGGATGCGGCGTAAACGCCTTATCCGGCCTACAAGATCCAAAGAAATCAGTAAATTGCAGCACACATTGTAGGCCTGATAAGCGTAGCGCATCAGGCAATTTCTCGTTGGTCATCACTTTTGAAATCAAACTTGACGATTAACGCTTCTCCCAGCCGCCCTGTTGTGCCGTAAATCCCAGTGCCTGCATAAACGCCGTCATCGCACCGCGATCTTCCACGCCTGCATCCGCCATCCACCAGCATGAAACGCCAGGATTGTTACGCAAAACCCTCTTCCAGCAGATATTGCCCCACACCGCGACGGCGGGTGACTTCCCGCACGCGTAGAGAATCCAGTGCTCCCTCGGTGCCGCTTAAGGTTACCCGCACGGCCGCAAGCAGACGCTCGTTAAAACGCGCGGCGTAGATACGGTGGTTATCGTCAACCTGTAAAGAGGAAGGGGAATACTCCGGCCAGATCTTTTGCAGGTCAATCCGGTCCTGGTCGCTAAAGTTTTCTAATCGAATGATGGTCAGCTTCATGGGTAACCCGTGTAAATCACAAAAGTGGAACCAGTGTAGCGAAATAATTTAATCGGAGGCTTTCTCTTTTTTATTTCTTTTGGCAGGTGATTAATTTTTTAACAGCAATAATTACAAAGTTAAAACATTAGAGAATGAAAAATATCCAGCATAATCCCCTGAATGGTAGTGAATTATTCCGCCCTTTGTGCCGTTATTTTATGCTGACAACGGCGCTTTTTTCTGTTTATCTATCAATAAATTCAGAATATTATCTGTTCTTAATCGACTGAAAAATAGGGATTTTAATCGCTATTATCACAAAATACTGCGCTAAACCCTTAATCAAACAGGCAAAAACAGTGCAGTATAAAAAAAGAACAGTCTGATTTGTTAACACATAAAAACAAAGCAAACACAACATCACGAATGGGGATTTTTGACTATGAAACGGAATGCGAAAACTATCATCGCAGGGATGATTGCACTGGCAATTTCACACACCGCTATGGCTGACGATATTAAAGTCGCCGTTGTCGGCGCGATGTCCGGCCCGATTGCCCAGTGGGGCGATATGGAATTTAACGGCGCGCGTCAGGCAATTAAAGACATTAATGCCAAAGGGGGAATTAAGGGCGATAAGCTGGTTGGCGTGGAATATGACGACGCCTGCGACCCGAAACAAGCCGTTGCGGTCGCCAACAAAATCGTTAATGACGGCATTAAATACGTTATTGGTCATCTGTGTTCTTCTTCTACTCAACCTGCGTCAGATATCTATGAAGATGAAGGTATTCTGATGATCTCGCCGGGAGCGACCAATCCGGAACTGACCCAACGCGGTTATCAACACATCATGCGTACTGCCGGGCTGGACTCTTCCCAGGGGCCAACGGCGGCAAAATACATTCTTGAGACGGTGAAGCCCCAGCGCATCGCCATCATTCACGACAAACAACAGTATGGCGAAGGGCTGGCGCGTTCGGTGCAGGACGGGCTGAAAGCGGCTAACGCCAACGTCGTCTTCTTCGACGGCATTACCGCCGGGGAGAAAGATTTCTCCGCGCTGATCGCCCGCCTGAAAAAAGAAAACATCGACTTCGTTTACTACGGCGGTTACTACCCGGAAATGGGGCAGATGCTGCGCCAGGCCCGTTCCGTTGGCCTGAAAACTCAGTTTATGGGGCCGGAAGGTGTGGGTAACGCATCATTGTCGAATATTGCCGGTGATGCTGCCGAAGGCATGTTGGTCACTATGCCAAAACGCTATGACCAGGATCCGGCAAACCAGGGCATCGTTGATGCGCTGAAAGCAGACAAGAAAGATCCGTCCGGGCCTTATGTCTGGATCACCTACGCGGCGGTGCAATCTCTGGCGACTGCCCTTGAGCGTACTGGCAGCGATGAGCCGCTGGCGCTGGTGAAAGATTTAAAAGCTAACGGTGCAAACACCGTGATTGGGCCGCTGAACTGGGATGAAAAAGGCGATCTTAAGGGATTTGATTTTGGTGTCTTCCAGTGGCACGCCGACGGTTCATCCACGGCAGCCAAGTGATCATCCCACCGCCCGTAAAATGCGGGCGGGTTTAGAAAGGTTACCTTATGTCTGAGCAGTTTTTGTATTTCTTGCAGCAGATGTTTAACGGCGTCACGCTGGGCAGTACCTACGCGCTGATAGCCATCGGCTACACCATGGTTTACGGCATTATCGGCATGATCAACTTCGCCCACGGCGAGGTTTATATGATTGGCAGCTACGTCTCATTTATGATCATCGCCGCGCTGATGATGATGGGCATTGATACCGGCTGGCTGCTGGTGGCGGCGGGATTCGTCGGCGCAATCGTCATTGCCAGCGCCTACGGCTGGAGTATCGAACGGGTGGCTTACCGCCCGGTGCGTAATTCTAAGCGCCTGATTGCGCTTATTTCCGCAATCGGTATGTCCATCTTCCTGCAAAACTACGTCAGCCTGACCGAAGGTTCGCGCGATGTGGCGCTGCCCAGCCTGTTTAACGGTCAGTGGGTGGTGGGCCATAGCGAAAACTTCTCTGCCTCTATTACCACCATGCAGGCGGTGATCTGGATTGTCACCTTCCTCGCCATGCTGGCGCTGACGATTTTCATTCGCTATTCCCGTATGGGGCGCGCCTGTCGTGCCTGCGCGGAAGATCTGAAAATGGCGAGCCTGCTTGGCATCAACACCGACCGGGTGATTGCTTTGACCTTTGTTATTGGCGCGGCGATGGCGGCAGTGGCTGGCGTACTGCTCGGTCAGTTCTATGGCGTCATTAACCCCTATATCGGCTTTATGGCCGGGATGAAAGCCTTTACCGCTGCGGTGCTCGGTGGGATTGGCAGCATTCCAGGGGCGATGATTGGCGGGCTGATCTTGGGGATTGCGGAGGCGCTCTCTTCTGCCTATCTGAGTACGGAATATAAGGATGTGGTTTCATTTGCCCTGCTGATTCTGGTGCTGCTGGTGATGCCGACCGGTATTCTGGGTCGCCCGGAGGTAGAGAAAGTATGAAACCGATGCATATTGCAATGGCGCTGCTCTCTGCCGCGATGTTCTTTGTCCTCGCTGGCGTCTTTATGGGCGTGCAACTGGAGCTGGATGGCACCAAACTGGTGGTCGACAGCGCTTCGGATGTCCGTTGGCAGTGGGTGTTTATCGGCACGGCGGTGGTCTTTTTCTTTCAGCTTTTGCGACCTGCTTTCCAGAAAGGGTTGAAAAGTGTTTCCGGACCGAAGTTTATTCTGCCCGCCATTGATGGCTCCACGGTGAAGCAGAAACTGTTCCTCGTGGCGCTGCTGGTGCTTGCGGTGGCGTGGCCGTTTATGGTGTCACGTGGGACGGTGGATATCGCCACTCTGACCATGATCTACATTATCCTCGGTCTCGGGCTGAATGTGGTTGTTGGTCTTTCTGGTCTGCTGGTGCTGGGGTACGGTGGTTTTTACGCCATCGGCGCTTACACCTTTGCGCTGCTCAATCACTATTACGGCTTGGGCTTCTGGACTTGTCTGCCGATTGCCGGGTTAATGGCAGCGGCGGCGGGATTCCTGCTCGGCTTTCCGGTGCTGCGTCTTCGTGGTGATTATCTGGCGATCGTTACCCTTGGCTTCGGCGAAATTGTGCGCATATTGCTGCTCAATAACACCGAAATTACCGGCGGCCCGAACGGAATCAGTCAGATCCCGAAACCGACTTTCTTCGGCCTTGAGTTCAGCCGTACCGCTCGTGAAGGCGGCTGGGACACGTTCAGTAATTTCTTTGGCCTGAAATACGATCCCTCCGATCGCGTCATTTTCCTGTATCTGGTGGCGTTGCTGCTGGTGGTGCTAAGCCTGTTTGTCATTAACCGCCTGCTGCGGATGCCGCTGGGGCGTGCGTGGGAAGCATTGCGTGAAGATGAAATTGCCTGCCGTTCGCTGGGCTTAAGCCCGCGTCGTATCAAGCTGACCGCCTTTACCATCAGCGCCGCGTTTGCCGGTTTTGCCGGAACGCTGTTTGCGGCGCGTCAGGGCTTTGTCAGCCCGGAATCCTTCACCTTTGCCGAATCGGCGTTTGTGCTGGCGATAGTGGTGCTCGGCGGTATGGGCTCGCAATTTGCGGTGATTCTGGCGGCAATTTTGCTGGTGGTGTCGCGCGAATTGATGCGTGATTTCAACGAATACAGCATGTTAATGCTCGGTGGTTTGATGGTGCTGATGATGATCTGGCGTCCGCAGGGCTTGCTGCCCATGACGCGCCCGCAACTGAAGCTGAAAAACGGCGCAGCGAAAGGAGAGCAGGCATGAGTCAGCCATTATTATCTGTTAACGGTCTGATGATGCGCTTCGGCGGCCTGCTGGCGGTGAACAACGTCAATCTTGAACTGTACCCGCAGGAAATCGTCTCGTTAATCGGCCCTAACGGTGCCGGAAAAACCACGGTTTTTAACTGCCTGACCGGTTTCTACAAACCCACCGGCGGCACCATTTTACTGCGCGATCAGCATCTTGAAGGTTTACCGGGGCAGCAAATTGCCCGCATGGGCGTGGTGCGCACCTTCCAGCATGTGCGTCTGTTCCGTGAAATGACGGTAATTGAAAACCTGCTGGTGGCGCAGCATCAGCAACTGAAAACCGGGCTGTTCTCTGGCCTGTTGAAAACGCCTTCTTTCCGTCGCGCCCAGAGCGAAGCGCTCGACCGCGCCGCCACCTGGCTTGAGCGCATTGGTTTGCTGGAACACGCCAACCGTCAGGCGAGTAACCTGGCCTATGGTGACCAACGCCGTCTGGAGATTGCCCGTTGCATGGTGACGCAGCCGGAGATTTTAATGCTCGACGAACCGGCGGCAGGTCTTAACCCGAAAGAGACGAAAGAGCTGGATGAGCTGATTGCCGAACTGCGCAATCATCACAACACCACTATCTTGTTGATTGAACACGATATGAAGCTGGTGATGGGGATTTCAGACCGAATTTACGTGGTCAATCAGGGGACGCCACTGGCAAACGGTACGCCGGAGCAAATCCGTAATAACCCGGACGTGATCCGTGCCTATTTAGGTGAGGCATAAGATGGAAAAAGTCATGTTGTCCTTTGACAAAGTCAGCGCCCACTACGGCAAAATCCAGGCGCTGCATGAGGTGAGCTTGCATATCAATCAGGGCGAGATTGTCACGCTGATTGGCGCGAACGGGGCGGGGAAAACCACCTTGCTTGGTACGTTATGCGGCGATCCGCGCGCCACCAGCGGGCGAATTGTGTTTGATGATAAAGACATTACCGACTGGCAGACGGCGAAAATCATGCGCGAAGCGGTAGCGATTGTCCCGGAAGGGCGTCGCGTCTTCTCGCGGATGACGGTGGAAGAGAACCTGGCGATGGGCGGCTTCTTTGCCGAACGTGACCAGTTTCAGGAGCGCATAAAGTGGGTGTATGAACTGTTTCCACGTCTGCATGAGCGCCGTGTTCAGCGGGCGGGCACCATGTCCGGCGGTGAACAGCAGATGCTGGCGATTGGTCGCGCGCTGATGAGCAATCCGCGTTTGCTGCTACTTGATGAGCCATCGCTCGGTCTTGCGCCGATTATCATCCAGCAAATTTTCGACACCATCGAGCAGCTGCGCGAGCAGGGGATGACTATCTTCCTCGTCGAGCAGAACGCCAACCAGGCGCTAAAGCTGGCGGATCGCGGCTACGTGCTGGAAAACGGCCATGTGGTGCTCTCCGATACCGGCGACGCGCTGCTGGCGAACGAAGCAGTGAGAAGTGCGTATTTAGGCGGGTAATAACACGTTGATTGATAAGGAGTCAAAAGACTCCTTTGAGACAGGTGACAAATGTAAAATTGCCTGATGCGCTGCGCTTATCAGGCCTACTGGGTGAGTTGCAATATATTGAATTTGCACGATCTTGTAGGCCGGATAAGGCGTTTACGCCGCATCTGGCATGAAACGATGAGTAATCTGTAGAGTTTGATTCAGACCTTCTATTTTTCCGCTTATCCGTGCCCCATCTCCCATTTTCCCTCACCCACGCCGTCACCGCCTTGTCATCTTTCTGACACCTTACTATCTTACAAATGTAACAAAAAAGTTATTTTTCTGTAATTCGAGCATGTCATGTTACCCCGCGAGCATAAAACGCGTGAATTCGCGCATTCGGTACAACAAGAGAGATAAACGATGAAACCGTTACATTATACAGCTTCAGCACTGGCGCTCGGACTGGCGTTAATGGGGAATGCACAGGCAGTGACGACCATTCCGTTCTGGCATTCTATGGAAGGGGAACTGGGTAAAGAGGTGGATTCTCTGGCCCAACGTTTTAACGCCGAAAATCCGGATTACAAAATTGTACCGACCTATAAAGGCAACTACGAACAGAATTTAAGCGCGGGGATTGCCGCATTTCGTACCGGCAACGCTCCGGCTATTTTGCAGGTTTATGAAGTTGGCACCGCCACCATGATGGCATCGAAAGCCATTAAACCGGTATATGACGTGTTTAAAGAGGCGGGGATTCAATTCGATGAGTCGCAGTTTGTGCCGACGGTTTCCGGTTACTACTCCGACAGCAAAACGGGCCACTTACTCTCCCAGCCATTCAACAGCTCGACCCCCGTTCTCTATTACAACAAAGACGCCTTCAAGAAAGCAGGATTAGACCCGGAACAACCGCCGAAAACCTGGCAGGATCTGGCGGACTATGCCGCGAAACTGAAAGCCTCCGGCATGAAGTGCGGCTACGCCAGCGGCTGGCAGGGCTGGATCCAACTGGAAAACTTTAGCGCCTGGAACGGTCTGCCGTTTGCCAGCAAAAACAACGGCTTTGACGGCACGGACGCGGTGCTGGAGTTCAACAAGCCGGAGCAGGTGAAACACATCGCCATGCTCGAAGAGATGAACAAGAAGGGCGACTTCAGCTACGTCGGTCGTAAGGATGAATCCACCGAGAAGTTCTATAACGGTGATTGCGCGATGACCACCGCCTCTTCCGGTTCTCTTGCCAACATTCGCGAGTACGCCAAATTCAACTACGGCGTAGGCATGATGCCTTACGACGCCGATGCGAAAGATGCGCCACAAAACGCCATTATCGGCGGAGCCAGCCTGTGGGTGATGCAGGGTAAAGATAAAGAAACGTATACCGGTGTGGCGAAGTTCCTCGATTTCCTCGCGAAGCCAGAAAACGCTGCCGAGTGGCATCAGAAAACCGGTTATCTGCCAATCACCAAAGCAGCGTATGACCTGACCCGTGAGCAGGGCTTTTATGAGAAAAAACCAGGGGCGGATACCGCGACGCGTCAGATGCTGAATAAGCCGCCGTTGCCGTTCACCAAAGGGCTGCGTCTGGGCAACATGCCGCAGATCCGCGTGATTGTGGATGAAGAGCTGGAGAGCGTGTGGACCGGTAAGAAGACACCACAGCAGGCACTGGATACCGCCGTTGAGCGTGGAAATCAGTTGCTGCGCCGCTTTGAGAAATCGACGAAGTCTTAATCAGTGTAATGTCGGATGCGTTTCGCTTATCTGACCTGGCATCGCGTGTAGGCCGGATAAGCGAAGCGCATCCGGCACAGTTCAGGAATTAACCGTAATGTCATCATCCCGTCCGGTGTTCCGCTCGCGCTGGCTGCCTTATCTGCTGGTCGCGCCGCAGCTCATCATCACCGTTATCTTTTTTATCTGGCCTGCGGGCGAAGCGTTGTGGTACTCGCTACAAAGCGTCGATCCGTTTGGTTTCTCCAGCCAGTTTGTCGGCCTGGATAACTTCGTCACGCTGTTCCATGACAGCTACTATCTCGACTCCTTCTGGACGACGATAAAATTCAGCACCTTTGTCACCGTCAGCGGTTTGCTGGTATCGCTGTTCTTTGCGGCGCTGGTGGAGTACATCGTGCGCGGCAGCCGTTTCTATCAAACCTTAATGTTGCTGCCTTACGCCGTGGCTCCCGCCGTTGCCGCCGTATTGTGGATCTTCCTGTTTAACCCCGGTCGCGGGCTGATCACCCATTTTCTCGCGGAGTTCGGCTACGACTGGAACCACGCGCAAAACAGCGGTCAGGCAATGTTTCTGGTGGTGTTTGCCTCAGTATGGAAGCAAATCAGCTACAACTTCCTGTTCTTCTATGCCGCGCTGCAATCCATTCCCCGTTCGTTGATCGAAGCCGCAGCCATCGACGGTGCAGGGCCGATTCGCCGCTTCTTTAAGATTGCGCTGCCGCTTATCGCCCCGGTGAGTTTCTTCCTGCTGGTAGTGAACCTGGTGTATGCCTTCTTCGACACCTTCCCGGTGATCGACGCCGCCACGTCCGGCGGGCCGGTTCAGGCCACCACGACGCTGATTTATAAGATCTACCGCGAAGGTTTTACCGGACTGGATCTGGCTTCGTCTGCCGCACAGTCGGTGGTGTTGATGTTCCTCGTCATCGTGCTGACGGTGGTGCAGTTCCGCTATGTTGAAAGCAAGGTGCGTTACCAATGATTGAGAACCGTCCGTGGCTGACGATATTCAGCCATACCATGCTGATCCTCGGGATCGCGGTGATCCTCTTCCCGCTGTACGTGGCGTTTGTCGCGGCGACGCTGGATAAACAGGCCGTCTATGCCGCGCCGATGACGCTCATCCCCGGCACACATCTGCTGGAAAACATCCACAACATCTGGGTGAACGGGGTAGGCACGAATAGCGCGCCGTTCTGGCGGATGTTGCTTAACAGCTTTGTGATGGCGTTCAGCATTACGCTCGGCAAAATTACCGTCTCGATGCTCTCGGCATTTGCCATTGTCTGGTTTCGTTTTCCGCTACGTAACCTCTTCTTCTGGATGATTTTTATCACCCTGATGCTGCCGGTTGAAGTACGTATCTTCCCGACGGTGGAAGTCATCGCCAACCTGCAGATGCTCGACAGCTACGCCGGTTTAACGCTGCCGCTGATGGCCTCGGCGACCGCTACTTTCCTGTTCCGCCAGTTCTTTATGACGCTGCCGGATGAGCTGGTGGAAGCCGCGCGGATCGACGGCGCATCGCCAATGCGCTTCTTTTGCGACATCGTTTTTCCGCTCTCCAAAACTAATCTGGCGGCGCTGTTTGTGATCACCTTTATCTACGGCTGGAATCAGTATTTGTGGCCGTTGTTGATTATTACCGATGTGGATCTCGGCACCACCGTGGCAGGGATCAAAGGGATGATCGCTACAGGCGAAGGCACCACGGAATGGAACTCAGTGATGGCGGCGATGTTGTTAACGCTTATCCCTCCGGTGGTGATTGTTTTAGTGATGCAGCGTGCCTTCGTGCGCGGCCTGGTCGATAGTGAGAAATAAGATGGCAGGACTGAAATTACAGGCAGTAACCAAAAGCTGGGATGGTAAAACCCAGGTCATTAAACCGCTGACCCTTGATGTGGCGGATGGCGAATTTATCGTGATGGTCGGGCCGTCTGGCTGCGGGAAATCGACGCTGCTGCGCATGGTTGCCGGGCTGGAGCGGGTGACAGAAGGCGATATCTGGATCAACGACCAGCGCGTGACTGAAATGGAACCAAAAGATCGCGGGATTGCGATGGTGTTCCAGAACTACGCGCTTTATCCGCATATGAGTGTCGAAGAAAACATGGCGTGGGGGCTGAAAATTCGCGGCATGGGCAAGCAGCAAATTGCCGAGCGCGTTAAAGAAGCGGCGCGCATTCTGGAGCTGGACGGTCTGCTCAAACGTCGCCCGCGCGAGCTTTCCGGCGGTCAGCGCCAGCGTGTGGCGATGGGCCGCGCGATTGTGCGCGATCCGGCGGTGTTCCTGTTTGATGAGCCGCTCTCTAACCTCGATGCCAAGCTGCGCGTGCAGATGCGTCTTGAACTGCAACAGTTGCACCGTCGCCTGAAAACGACTTCACTCTACGTTACTCACGATCAGGTTGAAGCGATGACGCTCGCCCAGCGAGTAATGGTGATGAACGGCGGTGTTGCCGAACAGATTGGCACACCAGTTGAAGTCTACGAAAAGCCCGCCAGCCTGTTTGTAGCGAGTTTTATCGGCAGTCCGGCGATGAACCTGCTGACAGGCCGCGTGAATAACGAAGGCACGCATTTCGAACTGGACGGCGGTATTGAGCTGCCGCTAAACGGTGGCTACCGTCAGTATGCCGGGCGTAAAATGACTCTCGGCATTCGCCCGGAACATATTGTGCTAAGCTCGCAGGCAGAAGGCGGCGTACCGATGGTGATGGACACGCTGGAGATCCTCGGCGCAGATAACCTGGCGCACGGACGCTGGGGCGAGCAGAAGCTGGTGGTGCGACTGGCGCATCAGGAGCGCCCGACGGCAGGCAGCACGCTGTGGCTGCATCTGGCGGAAAATCAGCTGCATCTTTTTGATGGTGAAACAGGACAACGAGTATGAGTAACTGGCCTTATCCCCGCATCGTCGCTCATCGTGGCGGCGGTAAGCTGGCCCCGGAAAACACCCTGGCGGCAATCGACGTCGGGGCAAAATACGGTCATAAGATGATCGAATTTGACGCGAAGTTATCGAAAGATGGCGAGATCTTCCTGCTTCATGACGACAATCTCGAACGCACCAGCAACGGCTGGGGCGTCGCGGGTGAACTGAACTGGCAGGATTTACTGCGCGTGGATGCGGGCAGTTGGTACAGCAAAGCGTTTAAAGGTGAGCCGCTGCCGTTGCTTTCGCAGGTGGCGGAACGCTGTCGTGAACACGGGATGATGGCGAATATCGAAATCAAACCCACCACTGGCACTGGACCATTAACGGGCAAAATGGTGGCGCTGGCGGCACGCCAACTGTGGGCCGGTATGACGCCGCCGCTGCTGTCATCGTTTGAGATTGATGCTTTAGAAGCCGCACAACAGGCAGTACCGGAACTGCCGCGCGGTTTGTTGCTGGATGAGTGGCGCGACGACTGGCGCGAACTGACCGCGCGGCTGGGCTGCGTCTCTATTCATCTCAATCATAAGTTACTCGATAAAGTGCGAGTGATGCAGTTGAAAGACGCCGGACTGCGGATTCTGGTTTATACCGTCAATAAACCCCAGCGCGCGGCAGAGTTGCTGCGCTGGGGCGTGGATTGCATCTGTACCGATGCGATTGACGTGATTGGTCCGAACTTTAGTTCTGCGGATTAAGCATACTGCCATTCGACTGCGGCGGCAGCATATGCTGCTGTCCGCTGCCTGAAGACGTCATTCCACCTAACATTCCGCCGTTTTTATTCGGCAACGGCTGCTCGCGCACCTGACCCTGCTGTACGCGCTGGGTGTTGGCGTTCATCTGATTTTGCAGGCTTTGCTGCTGCATCTGGGTCTGCGTTTTAAGCTGCTGGTTAAGCATCCCTTTCTGCTGCTGTTGCTGGCTCATCATCTCGGTCTGCATACGCTGCTGGCTCGGGATCACATAACCCTGCTGGTTCGGGTTGTTCATGGTGTTGAGTGGCTGTGCGAGCGCGGCAAACGGGATCAGCGCCGTAAGAATCATCAAGCGTTTCATTGTCATTTCCTCCTTTTGAGGTCTCTCTTAAGTTTACCCTGATTTCACCATGACGATGATTTTTTAGGAGTTGTGAACCAGGCTTAAGCGGGGAATATGGATCCCTTCACCTGGAGAACAATAATTATGAAACCAACGTTTTTGCGCTGGGTCGCCCTCGCCGCGCTGATGGCAGGCGGTACATTTAGCGTGGCGGCCAACCCGCCCGCGGCGCCTCCGGTCTCTTACGGCGTGGAGGAAGATGTTTTTCATCCCGTGCGGGCAACCCATGGCATGGTGGCATCCGTGGATGCGCTGGCGACCCGCGTGGGCGTCGATATTCTCAGGCAGGGCGGTAACGCGGTGGATGCCGCGGTCGCCGTCGGCTACGCGCTGGCGGTGACGCACCCGCAGGCGGGGAACCTGGGCGGTGGCGGCTTTATGATGCTGCGCACCAAAGACGGGAAAACCACCGCCATCGACTTCCGTGAAATGGCGCCTTCTCAGGCGTCACGGGACATGTTCCTCGACGACCAGGGGAACCCGGACAGTAAAAAATCCCTGACCTCGCATCTCGCGTCCGGCACGCCGGGCACCGTTGCGGGCTTCTCGCTGGCGCTCGAAAAATACGGCACGATGCCGCTGAACAAGGTGGTGCAGCCTGCCATCAAGCTGGCGCGGGAGGGCTTTGTGGTAAACGACGCGCTGGCAGACGACCTCAAAACCTACGGTAGCGAAGTCATTCCGAATCACGAAAACAGCAAGGCTATCTTCTGGAAAGACGGTGAACCGCTGAAGAAGGGCGACAGGCTGGTACAAAAGAACCTTGCTAAAAGCCTGGAGCTGATTGCGGAGCACGGTCCGGACGCCTTCTACAAAGGGGCGATTGCCGACCAGATTGCGGAAGAGATGCAAAAGAACGGCGGTCTTATCACCAAAGCGGATCTGGCGGACTACAAGGCGGTGGAGCGCGAGCCGATTAGCGGCATCTACCGCGGCTATGAGGTCTTCTCCATGCCGCCACCGTCTTCCGGGGGCATTCACATCGTGCAGATCCTCAACATTCTTGAAAACTTCGATATGCACAAGTTCGGCTTCGGCAGCGCGGATGCCATGCAGGTGATGGCGGAAGCGGAAAAACGCGCCTATGCCGACCGCTCGGAATATCTCGGCGATCCGGACTTCGTGAAGGTGCCGTGGCAGGCGCTGACTAACAAAGCCTATGCCAAATCTATTGCCGATCAGATCGACATCAACAAGGCTAAGCCGTCGAGCGAGATCCGCCCCGGCAAGCTGGCGCCGTATGAAAGTAACCAGACCACCCACTTCTCGGTGGTGGATAAAGACGGTAACGCGGTGGCGGTGACCTATACGCTCAACACCACCTTTGGCACCGGGATTGTGGCGGGCAACAGCGGCATCCTGCTGAACAACGAGATGGATGACTTCTCCGCCAAGCCGGGCGTGCCGAACGTCTACGGGCTGGTCGGCGGCGATGCGAATGCGGTAGGGCCGAAGAAACGTCCGCTGTCGTCCATGTCGCCCACCATCGTGGTAAAAGACGGGAAAACCTGGCTGGTGACCGGCAGCCCAGGCGGCAGCCGGATTATCACCACCGTGCTACAAATGGTGGTGAACAGCATCGACTTTGGGATGAACGTCGCCGAAGCGACCAACGCCCCGCGTTTCCATCACCAGTGGCTGCCAGATGAGCTGCGCGTCGAGAAGGGCTTTAGCCCGGATACCATCAAGCTGCTGGAGCAGCGCGGTCAAAAGGTGGCGGTGAAAGAGGCGATGGGCAGCACGCAGAGCATTATGGTGGGACCGGACGGGGCGCTGTTTGGCGCATCGGACCCGCGTTCAGTGGATGATTTGTCGGCGGGGTACTAATGTGTTGCCCGGTGGCGCTGCGCTTACCGGGCCTACAACTGCACGAACGTAGGCCGGGTAAGGCGAAGCCGCCACCCGGCAAATAACTACTTCATTCTCGCCATATAATACGCATCCACATACTCGCCGTTGCGTAGTCCATAGCGCTTTCCTGTGCCTTCGATCTCAAATCCGTGCTTTTTGTACACCGCGATCGCCGGTTCGTTATCGACAAACACGTTAGTTCAATGCGATCTACCCGCAACCAGTTGTCGCACATTTCAATCATCTCTCGCATCAGGGCGCTGGCGACGCCGCGGTTCTTCCAACGAGAGTCGACACAGATACCAAAATCGGCAACATGACTGCGGCGTGGGCGCTGTTGCACGTCAATGGTGAGATGGCCCACGACGTCTCCATCAATACAGGCGACGAGTTGCTTGATGCCGGGACGATCGGCGAGTCGCTCCTGCCACATATGATCGGAAGGATGAGGCACCTGTAGTGTGTTGCAATACACCTCCGGCTGGGCGTGAATCTGCCTGATGGCCTCGTAATCCCGTGTTTCTGCGTGGCGTATTACTATCTCACTCATTCCTTTGTCCTCTTTGGGGTAAATGTCCCTTTCAACATCATTGACTTTCAAATGCGAGTCAAATGCATTTTTTTGCAAAAAGTGTTGGACAAGTGCGAATGAGAATGATTATTATTGTCTCGCGATCAGGAAGACCCTCGCGGAGAACCTGAAAGCACGACATTGCTCACATTGCTTCCAGTATTACTTAGCCAGCCGGGTGCTGGCTTTTTTTTTGATCTTTCGTTCTCAATTTATCCACGGGAGTGCTTGTGTTCGTTATGCGCACTCCAGTAGGAACCACGTCCGCTTTGCGCTAAGGTGTAAATAACCACCTTAAAAAGGACGAAATCATGGTCATCAACTGCGCCTTTATTGGCTTCGGCAAAAGCACCACCCGTTACCATCTGCCGTATGTACTTAACCGCAAGGATAGCTGGCATGTCGCGCATATTTTTCGTCGCCATGCGAAGCCGGAAGAACAGGCTCCCATTTATTCCCATATCCATTTCACCAGCGATCTCGACGAAGTACTAAACGATCCCGATGTTAAGCTGGTTGTTGTCTGCACCCACGCGGACAGCCATTTCGAGTACGCGAAACGCGCGCTGGAAGCCGGGAAAAATGTGCTGGTCGAAAAACCGTTCACTCCGACACTTGCGCAGGCGAAAGAGCTGTTTGCGTTGGCGAAAAGCAAAGGGCTGACCGTCACGCCGTATCAGAATCGTCGCTTTGACTCCTGCTTCCTGACAGCGAAAAAAGCGATTGAAAGTGGCAAGTTGGGAGAGATTGTTGAAGTGGAAAGCCATTTTGACTATTACCGCCCGGTGGCAGAAACCAAACCTGGGCTGCCGCAGGATGGCGCGTTTTATGGCCTTGGTGTGCATACGATGGACCAGATTATTTCTCTGTTCGGTCGCCCGGATCACGTCGCTTATGACATCCGCAGCCTGCGTAATAAAGCCAATCCTGACGACACCTTTGAAGCGCAACTGTTTTATGGCGACCTGAAAGCCATCGTCAAAACCAGCCATCTGGTGAAAATCGATTATCCGAAATTTATCGTTCACGGTAAGAAAGGTTCGTTTATTAAATACGGTATCGACCAGCAGGAAACCAGCCTGAAGGCTAATATTATGCCGGGCGAACCGGGATTCGCAGCGGATGATTCGGTCGGTGTGCTGGAGTATGTCAATGACGAGGGCGTGACGGTCAGAGAAGAGATGAAGCCGGAGATGGGCGATTACGGGCGCGTTTATGATGCGTTGTATCAAACCATCACCCACGGTGCGCCAAATTACGTCAAGGAATCTGAAGTTCTTACCAATCTGGAAATCCTTGAACGCGGATTTGAGCAAGCCTCTCCCTCCACAGTAACTCTCGCTAAGTAAGTTTGATGGCCCCTCGAATAGTTCAATTTTTTTGAACAGAGGGGTCAATTTTCACCCTCTATCATCCCAGGCAGATCGGGTCCACACTAAGCCCATCGAAATCATTCAGGGGGCGAATACAAATGATCTACTTACGCAAAGCAAATGAACGTGGTCATGCAAATCATGGCTGGCTGGACTCCTGGCATACTTTCTCTTTTGCCAACTATTACGATCCGAACTTTATGGGCTTCTCCGCGCTGCGCGTGATTAACGACGACGTGATTGAAGCAGGGCAGGGCTTCGGCACTCACCCGCATAAAGATATGGAAATTTTGACCTACGTGCTGGAAGGTACTGTTGAGCATCAGGACAGCATGGGCAATAAAGAGCAGGTTCCGGCGGGTGAGTTCCAGATTATGAGTGCTGGTACGGGTATTCGTCACTCAGAGTACAACCCAAGCAGCACCGAGCGTCTGCATCTGTATCAGATCTGGATCATGCCTGAAGAAAACGGTATTACGCCGCGTTATGAACAGCGTCGCTTCGATGCCGTACAGGGCAAACAGCTGGTGCTCTCGCCGGATGCGCGAGATGGTTCATTGAAAGTGCATCAGGATATGGAACTGTACCGCTGGGCGTTGCTGAAAGATGAGCAGTCGGTGCATCAGATTGCCGCTGAACGCCGCGTCTGGATCCAGGTGGTGAAAGGCAATGTCACCATTAACGGCGTGAAAGCCTCGACCAGCGATGGTCTGGCAATCTGGGATGAGCAGGCAATCTCCATCCATGCGGATAGCGACAGCGAAGTGTTACTGTTCGATCTGCCGCCGGTTTAAAACTCAACGGCATATTTGAAGCCTGCCTTTTTGCAGGCTTCCTCGCTCGCTCCGGTCGCGTGCTGATGTACGCTTCCGGGGTTTTGCCGCGTCGTTAGCACAATGCGATGCAATTGATTTAGTGTATATCTAATAATTGTAAACAAGCACTGTTTTCCCCGGGAAGGTTCTGATGTGTCCGTGTTAAACTAAGAGAATCTATCTCTTTTGTACCTTCAGGACGATGAAAAAGAAAAGACCCGTACTTCAGGATGTGGCTGACCGTGTAGGCGTGACCAAAATGACGGTCAGCCGTTTTTTACGCAACCCGGAGCAGGTTTCCGTCGCTCTACGCGGCAAGATTGCCGCGGCTCTTGATGAACTGGGCTATATTCCCAATCGTGCGCCCGATATCCTCTCTAACGCCACCAGCCGGGCGATTGGCGTCCTGTTACCTTCTCTCACCAACCAGGTTTTCGCGGAAGTATTACGCGGAATCGAAAGCGTCACCGACGCGCACGGTTATCAGACCATGCTGGCTCACTACGGTTATAAACCGGAAATGGAGCAAGAACGTCTCGAATCCATGCTCTCATGGAATATCGACGGACTGATCCTCACCGAACGTACTCACACGCCACGCACCTTAAAGATGATTGAAGTGGCGGGGATCCCGGTGGTGGAGTTGATGGACAGCAAGTCGCCGTGCCTCGATATTGCCGTCGGTTTTGATAACTTTGAAGCGGCACGCCAGATGACCACCGCCATTATTGCTCGCGGGCATCGCCACATTGCTTATCTCGGCGCACGTCTCGACGAACGTACTATCATCAAACAGAAGGGATACGAACAGGCGATGCTGGATGCAGACCTGGTGCCATATAGCGTGATGGTTGAGCAATCTTCTTCTTACTCTTCCGGTATTGAACTGATTCGCCAGGCGAGGCGGGAATATCCGCAGCTGGATGGCGTGTTCTGTACTAATGATGACCTGGCGGTCGGCGCGGCGTTTGAATGCCAGCGTCTGGGGTTAAAAGTTCCTGACGATATGGCGATTGCCGGTTTCCACGGTCATGACATTGGTCAGGTGATGGAACCACGGTTGGCGAGCGTACTGACGCCGCGTGAGCGGATGGGCAGTATTGGCGCTGAACGCCTGCTGGCGCGTATTCGTGGCGAATCTGTGACACCGAAAATGTTAGATTTAGGTTTCACCTTGTCACCGGGCGGATCTATTTAAGCCTACAAATTTGAAGTAGCTCACACTTATACACTTAAGGCACGGATGGATATTGCTTCTGATATTGTCCGGCTGGACAATGTTACCGATAACAGTTACCCGTAACATTTTTAATTCTTGTATTGTGGGGGCACCACTTTGAGCACGACTAACCATGATCACCACATTTACGTCTTGATGGGCGTATCGGGCAGCGGCAAATCTGCGGTCGCCAGTGAAGTGGCGCATCAACTTCATGCCGCGTTTCTTGATGGCGATTTCCTCCATCCACGGCGCAATATCGAAAAAATGGCGTCTGGCGAACCGCTGAATGACGACGATCGCAAACCCTGGTTGCAGGCGCTGAACGACGCCGCGTTTGCTATGCAGCGCACTAATAAAGTGTCACTGATCGTCTGTTCTGCATTGAAAAAACACTATCGCGACTTGCTGCGTGAAGGTAATCCGAATCTCTCTTTCATCTACCTGAAAGGCGATTTTGACGTGATTGAAAGCCGCCTGAAAGCGCGCAAAGGCCATTTCTTTAAAACCCAAATGTTGGTGACGCAGTTTGAAACGCTGCAGGAGCCGGGTGCGGACGAAACTGATGTACTGGTGGTGGATATCGATCAACCGCTGGAAGGTGTTGTGGCAAGCACCATTGAGGTTATTAAAAAAGGCAAATAAGTAGTGACTACATTAACGCTTGTTTTAACAGCAGTAGGGTCTGTTTTACTGCTGCTGTTTTTAGTCATGAAGGCGCGTATGCACGCTTTCCTGGCTTTAATGGTGGTGTCCATGGGGGCTGGCCTTTTTTCCGGTATGCCGCTCGATAAAATCGCAGCGACGATGGAAAAAGGGATGGGAGGCACCCTCGGCTTCCTGGCGGTGGTTGTCGCCCTGGGAGCTATGTTTGGCAAGATCTTACATGAAACCGGCGCAGTCGATCAGATTGCCGTCAAAATGCTCAAATCCTTCGGTCACAGCCGCGCGCATTATGCCATCGGCCTTGCGGGGCTGGTCTGTGCGCTACCGCTGTTCTTTGAAGTGGCGATTGTTCTGCTGATTAGCGTTGCTTTCTCAATGGCGCGCCACACCGGTACGAACCTGGTGAAGCTGGTAATCCCATTATTCGCAGGCGTGGCGGCAGCGGCGGCGTTCCTGGTGCCAGGGCCAGCGCCAATGCTGCTGGCATCGCAGATGAACGCCGATTTTGGCTGGATGATCCTGATTGGCCTGTGTGCGGCAATTCCGGGAATGATTATTGCCGGGCCGCTGTGGGGTAATTTCATCAGCCGTTACGTGGAGTTGCATATTCCTGACGACATCAGCGAACCGCATCTCGGCGAAGGCAAAATGCCGTCCTTCGGATTCAGCCTGTCGCTGATCCTGTTGCCGCTGGTGCTGGTGGGGCTGAAAACCATTGCCGCGCGTTTTGTGCCAGAAGGCTCTACCGCTTACGAATGGTTCGAGTTTATTGGTCATCCGTTTACCGCGATTCTGGTTGCTTGTCTGGTGGCGATTTATGGCCTGGCGATGCGTCAGGGCATGCCAAAAGACAAAGTGATGGAGATTTGCGGTCACGCGCTGCAACCGGCGGGGATCATTCTGCTGGTGATTGGTGCGGGCGGCGTGTTCAAACAGGTGCTGGTTGACTCTGGCGTAGGTCCGGCACTGGGCGAAGCGTTAACCGGCATGGGCCTGCCGATTGCTATCACCTGCTTCGTGCTGGCCGCTGCAGTGCGCATCATTCAGGGGTCTGCCACCGTAGCCTGTTTAACGGCGGTGGGACTGGTGATGCCAGTCATTGAACAACTGAACTACTCTGGTGCGCAAATGGCGGCACTGTCGATTTGTATCGCTGGTGGTTCGATTGTTGTCAGCCACGTTAACGACGCTGGTTTCTGGTTGTTCGGTAAATTTACCGGCGCGACCGAAGCCGAAACGCTGAAAACCTGGACCATGATGGAAACCATTCTCGGCACTGTCGGTGCCATCGTTGGGATGATTGCGTTTACGCTGCTCAGCTAAACGCGGTGATTTAACAAGGCTAAAAATAAGGCCCGGTAGCGTAAGCGCTTACCGGGCCTTTTTATTATGCAGAACACCAGGCCGGGTCAGGTGAAACCACCACCCGGCTTTTTCACATCACTCGCCCTGCGTCGCACTCTCAATCGTCAAACGCACGTCTGATGTAATCAACTCCGCCAGCAACTGATAAACCTTCATCGTTTCTGCCGGTTCGGCATCGCCGCTATCGCTGATATACCCTTCATCACGCAGTGTCAGCACCAGAGAACTGAACACCGCCTTGTCGAAGAACTCCGGCGCGTTGATGCCGTGCAGCACGGAGAGACGTTGCGCGACGGTGCGGCTCTCTTTCTCCAGCGTACCGCGGTTGATCGACGGGTTGGCACTCAACAACCAGAAGGTGATGGCATAACGTTGCAGCGTTTCGCGCGCGCCTGCGGCCAGCAGCTGTAGCGTGCGAGAATGCGCCGGGTTGATATGCAACTCATCATCTTGCAGGGTAATCAGCCCCTGACGTTGCATCTCATTTGCCAGCGCATCAATAACGTCCGGCAACTCGTCGCGATCCCAGCGCAGGAACAGCTCCGCTTTCAGCATTGGGTAAAGCACATTGACGTGCTCCATCAATACGTCGCGGGAGATGTGGCGATGCTGGGTGACAATTGCCGCCATCAGCGAAGGCAGCACCAACATATGCGCAATGTTGTTGCGATAGTAGGTCATCAACACCGCTTGCTCGCGCGGCAGAATGATGATGTCGCCGATAGTGTCTTTCTCGACTTCAAACTTGTTCATTTGCAGCGCGTGATCGATAAGCTCGCTGGCGCTGGCTGAAGGAACGGTAGAGTCCGTGGAGTAAGGTACGTTGCGCATCAGATCCAGGTAGCAGTTGAGTTGCTCGGTTAACTGCTCGCGGGTGAGTGAGCGCTGACGTGACGCCAGTAGCGCAGTACAGCACAGGTTCATGGCGTTTGCCGCGCCTGCGTTGTTAATGCGTACCATCAGATCGGCAGCAATATTATTGACCGTCGGCGTTAACCATGCCGGACGCACCGCTTCGATGGGATCGATAGATTCACGCCAGTCTGGTACGTGCTGGTTAAGGTAGGTCATCAACGGCATTGGTTCACCGAAGTTGACGTAACCCTGACCGAGATTACGCAGCTTGCTTAAACCGCGCAGCATCTGCGGCAGGCTCTCTTTCTCTTTCGTCGCGCCGCGCAGTTCTTTGGCGTAAGTACCCACTTCCATGACGTGCTCATAACCGATGTAGATCGGAATCAGCGTAATCGGACGCGTGCCGCCACGCAGCATCGCCTGAATGGTCATCGACAGCGTACCGGTTTTCGGATCCAGCAAACGCCCCGTGCGGGAACGACCGCCTTCCACGAAGTACTCGACGGAATAACCACGGCTGAACAGTTCGCCGAGATACTCACGGAAAACGGTGGAATAAAGTTTATTGCCTTTAAAAGTACGGCGAATAAAGAACGCCCCCAGACGGCGGAAAATCGGCCCGGCCGGCCAGAAGTTCAGGTTGATCCCAGCGGCGATATGCGGCGGCACCAGCCCCTGGTGATACAGCACGTAAGAAAGCAGCAGGTAGTCCATGTGGCTGCGGTGGCAAGGCACATATACCAGCTCATGACCGTCGTGGGCCAGCTGGCGAACGCGCTCGGC
The DNA here is from genome assembly GCA_041890495.1 of Enterobacter hormaechei. GTDB lineage: Bacteria > Pseudomonadota > Gammaproteobacteria > Enterobacterales > Enterobacteriaceae > Escherichia > Escherichia boydii. The sequence continues at coordinate 3,360,772 of CP169086.1, read as the reverse complement.
GTTATGGACGTTGATGCCCTGGTAAAGGCGGTTCCAGGTGAAGCCCAGAATACGGTCAGTCAGGCGAATCATCTCGTAAGAGAAATTCGCCGCAATCTCTTCCATCAGCGCAATCGCGTTCTGCTGCGCTTTTTCATGGGAGATTTTTTTGCTGCGCGCTTCATCTTCTACCGCTTTGGCAATGGCGCGGGAGGCGAGCAGCTTATTAAACAGATCCTGACGAGCAGGCAGACGTGGGCCCACAGCAGCCAGACGTTGACGGGCAAAGTGCATACGCGCCACGCGCGCCAGTTTCTGTGCGATAGTTTTATCCGTGCCGTGTTCATCCGCCATACGGCGCAGCGAAACTGACGGCGAGAAACGCACAAAACTGTCGCGACCGAGCCACAGTACGGCGAAAAATTTCTGTACGCCGTTAAGCATACGCAGCGGCGGGTTTACTTCGCCTTTTTCACGCCCCGGCGCGCGACCAAACATCACCGATACTGGCACCATCTGCACATCCAGATTTGGGTTGCTACGGTGCAAATCGAGATAGTCGTGGAACAGCTTAATAGACTCTTCTTTCGGCGTGTAATAGGTGAATACACGCGGCCCGCCGTGAATGAACACATAGCGCGGCAGTAGCGTGCCGTCGATTTCCAGCGGCTCTAACGGGTCAGGCAAGTCATGAGCCAGACACTGGGCGCGTAACGTCAGCAAATCTGCTTTCGAGTTGTACGGTAAAACGTACATAATTGGACGAGAGGTATCCAGCCCCAGTTCCGGGGCAGGATCTGCCGGAATAGACTTGCTTTTTACCAGGATGCTTAATGGTAAATTCAGTAATTTGTAGTAAATTCGTGGCCAGCCGGACATAAACGATGTAAAGCCTCTGGTTAATAATGCAAATGCGCGGCAAGGATAGCAGAAAGTCATGGGAAATTCTGTGGTATCCGCTCATGTTTCGCGCGGCGTTACGCAAACCCGAATCATCGGATTTAACGGTACACTGATATTGACGCTCATAATGTAAAAAGGTTCTTTCAATGGCCAATAATACCACTGGATTCACCCGAATTATCAAAGCTGCTGGCTATTCCTGGAAAGGTTTACGCGCTGCATGGATCAACGAAGCGGCATTCCGTCAGGAAGGCGTAGCGGTATTGTTGGCGGTGGTCATCGCCTGCTGGCTGGATGTGGACGCAATTACCCGCGTGCTGCTTATCAGCTCCGTGATGCTGGTGATGATTGTGGAAATCCTCAATAGCGCCATCGAAGCAGTGGTTGACCGAATTGGCTCTGAATACCATGAGCTTTCCGGACGCGCTAAAGATATGGGATCCGCCGCGGTGCTGATTGCGATTATCGTCGCCGTGATAACCTGGTGCATCCTGTTATGGTCGCATTTTGGATAACCCTTCCAGATTTCGATAAATCTCTGGTTTATTGTGCAGTTTATGGTTCCAAAATCGCCTTTTGCTGTATATACTCACAGCATAACTGTATATACACCCAGGGGGCGGAATGAAAGCGTTAACGGCCAGGCAACAAGAGGTGTTTGATCTCATCCGTGATCACATCAGCCAGACAGGTATGCCGCCGACGCGTGCGGAAATCGCGCAGCGTTTGGGGTTCCGTTCCCCAAACGCGGCTGAAGAACATCTGAAGGCGCTGGCACGCAAAGGCGTTATTGAAATTGTTTCCGGCGCATCACGCGGGATTCGTCTGTTGCAGGAAGAGGAAGAAGGGTTGCCGCTGGTAGGTCGTGTGGCTGCCGGTGAACCGCTTCTGGCGCAACAGCATATTGAAGGTCATTATCAGGTCGATCCTTCCTTGTTCAAGCCGAATGCTGATTTCCTGCTGCGCGTCAGCGGGATGTCGATGAAAGATATCGGCATTATGGATGGCGACTTGCTGGCAGTGCATAAAACTCAGGATGTACGTAACGGTCAGGTCGTTGTCGCACGTATTGATGACGAAGTTACCGTTAAGCGCCTGAAAAAACAGGGCAATAAAGTCGAACTGTTGCCAGAAAATAGCGAGTTTAAACCAATTGTCGTTGACCTTCGTCAGCAGAGCTTCACCATTGAAGGGCTGGCGGTTGGGGTTATTCGCAACGGCGACTGGCTGTAACATATCTCTGAGACCGCGATGCCGCCTGGCGTCGCGGTTTGTTTTTCATCTCTCTTCATCAGGCTTGTCTGCATGGCATTCCTCACTTCATCTGATAAAGCACTCTGGCATCTCGCCTTACCCATGATTTTCTCCAATATCACCGTTCCGTTGCTGGGACTGGTCGATACGGCGGTAATTGGTCATCTTGATAGCCCGGTTTATTTGGGCGGCGTGGCGGTTGGTGCAACGGCGACCAGCTTTCTCTTTATGCTGTTGCTGTTTTTACGCATGAGCACCACCGGGCTGACTGCGCAGGCTTATGGTGCCAAAAATCCTCAGGCATTAGCCCGTGCGCTGGTGCAACCGTTGCTGTTGGCGTTGGGGGCTGGGGCGTTAATTGCGCTGCTGCGTACGCCGATTATCGATCTGGCGCTGCATATTGTTGGCGGTAGTGAGGCAGTCCTGGAACAGGCGCGGCGCTTTCTTGAAATCCGCTGGTTAAGCGCACCGGCGTCGCTGGCGAATCTGGTATTACTCGGTTGGTTACTCGGCGTGCAATATGCCCGTGCGCCAGTAATTTTGTTAGTGGTCGGCAATATCCTCAACATTGTGCTGGATGTCTGGCTGGTGATGGGGCTGCATATGAACGTGCAGGGCGCGGCGCTGGCGACGGTTATTGCGGAATATGCAACATTGCTGATTGGTCTGCTAATGGTGCGTAAAATCCTCAAACTACGCGGAATTTCCGGCGAAATGCTGAAAACTGCCTGGCGAGGAAACTTCCGTCGCTTGCTGGCGCTTAACCGCGATATCATGCTGCGTTCGCTGTTGTTGCAACTCTGTTTCGGCGCGATCACCGTACTTGGCGCGCGACTGGGGAGTGACATTATCGCTGTTAACGCGGTTCTGATGACGCTACTCACCTTTACCGCCTATGCGCTGGATGGTTTTGCCTACGCGGTTGAAGCGCACTCCGGTCAGGCATACGGTGCGCGCGACGGTAGCCAGTTGCTGGATGTCTGGCGGGCAGCGTGCCGCCAGTCGGGGATCGTAGCGTTACTGTTTTCGGTGGTTTATTTGCTGGCTGGGGAACACATCATTGCGTTACTGACGTCGTTAACCCAGATTCAGCAGCTGGCTGACCGCTATCTTATCTGGCAGGTGATTTTGCCGGTGGTTGGCGTCTGGTGTTATCTGCTGGACGGCATGTTTATAGGCGCAACGCGTGCCACCGAAATGCGTAACAGTATGGCGGTGGCCGCCGCAGGTTTTGCGCTGACGCTCCTTACGCTGCCGTGGCTGGGTAATCATGCTTTGTGGCTGGCATTAACCGTCTTTCTGGCGTTGCGCGGGCTTTCTCTGGCGGCTATCTGGCGGCGTCACTGGCGCAATGGTACCTGGTTTGCCGCAACGTGACGGTTAAAATTCTGAATAAATAATCCTAAGCCAAATTGCTGACTACACTTAATCTCACGTTCAGAAGAAAAGTGAACGTACTCTCATTCACAACCTAACGATGAGGTCTTGATTATGAATAAAGATGAAGCCGGCGGTACTGGAAACAGTTTAAAGGTAAAGTGAAAGAGCAATGGGGCAAACTGACCGATGATGATATGACGATCATTGAAGGTAAACGTGATCAACTGGTCGGTAAAATCCAGGAACGTTATGGTTATCAGAAAGATCAGCAGAAAAAGAGGTCGTGGATTGGGGAAACCCGCAATGAATATCGCTGGTAATTAATCCCTCCTGCCCGACGAGTACAAGGATGTACGCCCTCTTAACGCGGTTCTTTTTCACCTGCACAGAGTGATCATGCTGGCACTGTTCAGAGATGACGACACGCTTCCACTTCTACACATGCCGCACAGAGCCCATGTGCTTCAATCACATTATGCCGCAGGGCAAACCCCATTTTTGCCGCCAGCGTATGCATAATGTCTTCCACGCCTTCTGCACACTCTTCTTTCACTGCGCCGCAGCGATCGCAAATAAACATGGCTGACGTATGGGTGGGCTGATCGAACAGATGACAGAGCACATAACTGTTGGTGGATTCCACCTTATGCACAAAACCTTGCTCAAGCAGAAAATCCAGCGCGCGATAAACCGTTGGCGGCTTGGCTTGCGGTTCAGCTTCGCGCAGTAAATCAACAGATCATAAGCGCTGATAGCGCCATCCTGCAGACTCATCAGGCGCAACACTTCCAGGCGCTGTGGGGTCAGGCGCACATTGCGTTGCGCACACAGCTTTTCGGCCTGCGCTAACAGCTCTTTTGTGGACTTATCCATGTAGCACCCCGGATGTTATAGGACGGAAAACCCCCACTTTATCATGTTCTGGTAAAAACGCCGAGATCCGCCAGTCTGTGCTATACCTGACCCATTACAAACCGGGAAATAAACAATGAAAAAACCTGACTGTATTCGGCACTGGCGCGACGTAGAAGGCGCGGATGATTCGACCTATCCAGATAGCGATGAGCTTTTTTCGATCGGCGCCCCGTTGGCTCGCAAGCTTGGACTCGGGCGCATTGGCATCCATCATGAGCGTTTGCCGCCCGGGCGCAGAACGTCCTATCCGCATGCGGAAAGCGATGAAGAAGAGTTCATTTACGTGCTCGAAGGTTATCCAGAGGCGTGGATTAATGGCTATTTATGGAAACTTGAACCCGGGGACAGCGTGGGGTTTCCTGCCGGAACCGGTATCTGTCACACCTTTATCAACAACACGGAGGAAGAGGTGCGGTTGCTGGTCGTAGGCGAGGCCAACAAGAAGCACAATCGCATCTACTATCCCCTCAACCCGGTGTATGCCGCCACGCGGGAAGATCGCTGGGTAGACCATCCCCCACAGTTTTTTGGGCCGCATGATGGAAAACCTGGGAAAAAATAATTTCCTCTTCTATAAATATTGAGGGCCGTCACAAAATATAACAGGCCGTAAGGGAGTTTTACTTAGGGATAGAAATAGCGGGTCTTTTACTACTTATTCACAGCAATAGTTCGTTCCTGTTTGGGTGATAACAGACAGGGGTTATTTCATAACAGACTATAACGGGCATACTGTGAAAAAAAATTTTAAATTTTCGGTGGTGAGTATCGCTGTTTCCTTGTTTATGGCAAATCAGGCGGGAGCAGCCAATACCTGGACAGAAGCGCGCGGTGACGCAATGGGGGGAACAGGCGTTGCGGCAGGGAGCTATGGCAGTGCAGTATTGATAAACCCGGCGCTGTTGGCAAAGGCAAAGCCGGATGATGATGTAACCGTTATTCTGCCGTCAATTGGCGCTCAGATTTCGGATAAGGACAATCTGCGCGATAAGATTGATGATATCAGCGACGACGTCAGCAAATATCGCAGCACGCTGGATAATATCAATTTTTTCGATCTCCTGAACCCCGCAAGTCAGACCTCCCGGAACGTCTCATCTGCCGCTGGCGATCTTGCTAATCAACTGGATTCTCTGAAAGGGAAAACCGGCAGCGGTAAAGCTGGGGCCGGGATCGCTGTCAGCATTCCTAATGACGTGTTATCCGTAGCATTCGTCGCAAAAGCGAATGCGCGTGCACGCGTGAGTTCTTACATCGATCAGGGCGACATTGATACATTGCGCGGTATTGAGGCCGTTCCAGCAACCGCGTTAGTGGCAAATCCGAATGATTTGAAGTCAAAAGGCTTTGGTCGCGCGGCGATCGTTTCGGACTATGGTGTGGCGGTGGCGCGCCAGTTTGACATTAGCGGCGTACCGGTCTCGGTAGGTATCACGCCTAAGCTGCAAAAAACCTGGCTCTATAACTATACGGTCTCCATCTACAACTTCGACAGTGGCGATATCAATAGTAGTCGTTATCGTAATGATGATACTGGTTTTAACGTTGATGCCGGTCTTGCTGCTGACTTTGGTGATAACTGGACCGTTGGTTTAACCGGACAAAATCTCTTCTCCCGGGATATTGACACGAAGAAAGTGGATGGCGTGCGTGATACTTATCAAATCAGCCCTGTAGTGACCGCCGGTGCCGCCTGGCACAACGATCTTGTGACGCTGACCGCCGATGGCGATTTGACGGAAACCAAAGGCTTCAAGAGCGAAGATACGTCGCAGTATGTTGGCGTCGGTGCCGAGGTGACGCCGCTCAGCTGGCTGGCGGTGCGTGCGGGTTATCGCGCGGACGTAAAGGGTAACGACAGCAATGTATTTACCGGCGGTGTCGGTTTCGCGCCGTTTAGCACCGTGCATGTTGACCTGATGGGCCTGTACGGTGAAGACGAAACCTGGGGCGCAGGGGCTCAGCTGAGCATGACGTTCTAAAGTCAACCGGAGGCGCTGCGCCTCCGGCTTTTCTTTGTGCTATAGTAGCGCCCCTTTTCCACCAGATGCTTAAAACTTCGCCATGTCGTCAGAATCACAGACCACTTTCCCCGCACACCGTTTCTCCATTGCACCAATGCTCGACTGGACGGACAGACATTGCCGCTATTTCTTGCGTCTGCTTTCCCGCAATACGCTGCTGTATACCGAAATGGTGACCACAGGGGCGATTATTCACGGTAAAGGTGATTACCTGGCGTACAGTGAAGAAGAACATCCGGTAGCGTTGCAACTCGGCGGTAGCGATCCGGCGGCGCTGGCGCAGTGTGCGAAGCTGGCAGAAGCGCGCGGATATGATGAGATCAACCTGAATGTCGGCTGCCCGTCTGACCGGGTGCAGAACGGCATGTTTGGTGCGTGTCTGATGGGTAATGCGCAGCTGGTTGCCGACTGCGTGAAAGCGATGCGCGATGTGGTGTCGATTCCGGTGACGGTGAAAACGCGTATTGGCATCGATGACCAGGACAGCTATGAATTTCTCTGCAATTTCATCAACACCGTTTCCGGCAAAGGCGAGTGTGAGATGTTCATCATCCACGCACGTAAAGCCTGGCTTTCGGGGTTAAGCCCGAAAGAAAACCGTGAAATCCCGCCGCTCGATTATCCGCGTGTGTATCAACTGAAGCGTGACTTTCCGCATCTGACGATGTCGATTAACGGTGGCATCAAGTCGCTGGAAGAAGCTAAAGCGCATTTGCAACATATGGATGGCGTGATGGTCGGGCGCGAGGCGTATCAGAATCCGGGTATTCTGGCGGCGGTAGACCGGGAGATCTTTGGTTCCTCGGATACCGATGCCGATCCGGTGGCGGTAGTGCGCGCCATGTATCCGTACATTGAGCGTGAACTCAGCCAGGGGACGTATCTCGGCCATATTACCCGGCATATGCTGGGCTTGTTCCAGGGTATTCCTGGCGCGCGGCAGTGGCGGCGTTATTTAAGTGAAAATGCCCATAAAGCGGGTGCTGACATTAACGTGCTGGAACACGCGCTCAAACTGGTGGCGGATAAGCGTTAACTTTTCACCAAAAAGTAGTCAAATTCACCACGCCCTGCGCACCGTCGCGGGGCGTTTTGCTGTTAAATCAATAGATTATTTTTGGCATGATTCTTGTAATGCCTGCAAGAGATTTCATATTTGGGAGAGCATCATGCTGGAACTACTTTTTGTGATTGGCTTTTTTGTCATGTTGATGGTCACCGGCGTTTCGTTGCTGGGCATTATCGCCGCGCTGGTTGTGGCGACGGCCATTATGTTCCTCGGCGGTATGCTGGCATTGATGATTAAGTTGCTGCCGTGGTTACTACTGGCGATTGCGGTGGTGTGGGTTATTAAGGCGATTAAAGCACCAAAAGTGCCGAAATATCAGCGTTATGACCGCTGGCGTTACTAAGGGATTGTGCGGATGATCACAACCTAAGGTTTTATCCTTAGAACAAAATAGGAATTGATAATCAAATCTGTCACTATTGCGCCTCTAACAGATTCATCGTGCTGTACCCTACATACAGCCGAACTATAAAAAGAAAGGGCTTCCCAGGTGGAAGCCCTATTTCTTTTATGGAATCAACAGGCTGGAACCTTGCGTTGCCCGGCTTTCCAGAATTTCATGCGCACGCTGCGCATCCTTCAGCGGATATTTCTGCTGCTCGGCGACATCGACCTTAATCACACCGCTGGCAATCAAAGAGAACAGTTCATTACTGGCCTCGGTTAATTCCTCCCGCGTGGTGATATAGCCTTGCAGGGAAGGGCGTGTCACATACAACGAGCCTTTCTGATTGAGAATGCCTAAGTTCACACCGGTAACCGCACCTGATGAGTTGCCAAAACTGACCATTAAGCCGCGGCGTTGCAGGCAATCCAGCGACCGTTCCCAGGTGTCTCTGCCCACGGAATCGTACACCACGCGCACTTTCTTACCGCCGGTGATCTCTTTTAACCGCTCGACCAGATTCTCTTCACGATAGTTAATAACCTGCCACGCGCCCGCTTTTAGCGCGCTCTGCGCTTTTTGCGCGGTTCCTACGGTGCCGATAAGTTTCGCGCCCAGGGCTTTTGCCCACTGGCAGGCAATCAAGCCAACGCCGCCAGCTGCTGCGTGGAACAGGAACTGCTCATCGGGTTTAATTTCATAGGTTTTGCGCAGCAGATAATAAACCGTTAAGCCTTTCAGGAAGGATGCCGCAGCTTGCTCAAAAGAAATTGCCGCAGGCAGAATCGCCGCTTTATCCGCAATAATGTTATGCACAGAGCTGTAAGCGCCTAACGCCGACTGCGCATAGACTACACGATCGCCTGCCTTAATATGCTTTACACCACTGCCGACTTTACTCACGATGCCTGCTGCTTCGGTGCCTAATCCGCTGGGTAGCGATGGCGGCGGGTAAAGGCCGCTGCGGATATATGTGTCGATAAAATTGATGCCGATGGCTTTATTTTCGACCTGGATTTCATTCTCCGCCGGATCGGCAGGAGTGAACTCTACGGCTTGAAGTACTTCCGGGCCACCGTGCTTGTGAAATTCAATTCGTGTTGCCATGTGTCCTCCAGAACGTATCGTCAGGGTCTGCTTCATATGGTAAAGTTTCGACCCATTCTTTATCTCGGTAACTCCATTCACTATGGCAGGAAATAAACCCTTCAACAAACAGCAGGCTGAACCCCGCGAACGCGATCCACAAGTTGCCGGGCTGAAAGTGCCTCCGCACTCGATCGAAGCGGAGCAGTCGGTGTTGGGCGGTTTAATGCTAGATAACGAACGCTGGGATGATGTAGCCGAGCGTGTGGTAGCAGACGATTTTTACACCCGCCCACACCGTCATATCTTTACTGAAATGGCGCGTTTGCAGGAAAGCGGTAGCCCTATCGATCTAATTACTCTTGCGGAATCGCTGGAACGCCAGGGGCAACTCGATAGCGTCGGTGGTTTTGCTTATCTGGCAGAGCTGTCAAAAAATACGCCAAGTGCGGCGAACATCAGTGCTTATGCTGACATCGTGCGTGAACGTGCCGTTGTCCGTGAGATGATCTCGGTTGCGAATGAGATTGCTGAAGCCGGTTTTGATCCGCAGGGGCGTACCAGCGAAGATCTGCTGGACCTTGCTGAATCCCGCGTCTTTAAAATTGCCGAAAGTCGTGCAAACAAAGACGAAGGGCCGAAGAACATCGCCGATGTGCTCGACGCAACCGTGGCGCGTATTGAGCAGTTGTTTCAGCAGCCACACGATGGCGTTACCGGAGTAAACACCGGTTATGACGATCTCAACAAAAAAACCGCTGGCTTGCAGCCGTCGGATTTGATCATCGTCGCCGCGCGTCCGTCGATGGGTAAAACAACATTTGCGATGAACCTCGTCGAAAACGCGGCGATGTTGCAGGATAAACCAGTACTTATCTTCTCGCTGGAGATGCCTTCAGAACAGATTATGATGCGTTCTCTGGCGTCGCTGTCGCGCGTTGACCAGACTAAAATCCGTACCGGGCAGCTCGATGATGAAGACTGGGCGCGCATTTCCGGCACCATGGGTATTTTGCTCGAAAAACGCAATATCTATATCGATGACTCCTCCGGCCTGACGCCAACGGAAGTGCGTTCCCGCGCACGCCGTATTGCCCGTGAACACGGCGGCATCGGGCTTATCATGATCGACTACCTGCAACTGATGCGCGTACCGGCGCTTTCCGATAACCGTACGCTGGAAATTGCAGAAATCTCTCGCTCGCTGAAAGCACTGGCGAAAGAACTGAACGTGCCGGTGGTGGCGCTGTCCCAGTTGAACCGTTCTCTGGAACAACGTGCCGACAAACGCCCGGTCAACTCCGACCTGCGTGAATCTGGCTCTATCGAGCAGGATGCGGACTTGATCATGTTTATCTATCGTGATGAGGTGTATCACGAAAACAGTGATTTAAAAGGCATCGCGGAAATTATTATCGGTAAACAACGTAACGGCCCAATCGGGACGGTACGCCTGACCTTTAACGGTCAATGGTCGCGCTTCGACAACTATGCGGGGCCGCAGTACGACGACGAATAATAATTATTTTATGAATTAGGTAATTAAAGCAAACACTTATCAAGGAACACAAATGCAAGCGGCAACTGTTGTGATTAACCGCCGCGCTCTGCGACACAACCTGCAACGTCTTCGTGAACTGGCCCCTGCCAGTAAAATGGTTGCGGTGGTGAAAGCGAACGCTTATGGTCACGGTCTTCTTGAGACCGCGCGAACGCTCCCCGATGCTGACGCCTTTGGCGTAGCCCGTCTCGAAGAAGCTCTGCGACTGCGTGCGGGGGGAATCACCAAACCTGTACTGTTACTCGAAGGCTTTTTTGATGCCAGAGATCTGCCGACGATTTCTGCGCAACATTTTCATACCGCCGTGCATAACGAAGAACAGCTGGCTGCGCTGGAAGAGGCTAGCCTGGACGAGCCGGTTACCGTCTGGATGAAACTCGATACCGGTATGCACCGTCTGGGCGTAAGGCCGGAACAGGCTGAGGCGTTTTATCATCGCCTGACCCAGTGCAAAAACGTTCGTCAGCCGGTGAATATCGTCAGCCATTTTGCGCGCGCGGATGAACCAAAATGTGGCGCAACCGAGAAACAACTCGCTATCTTTAATACCTTTTGCGAAGGCAAACCTGGTCAACGTTCCATTGCCGCGTCGGGTGGCATTCTGCTGTGGCCACAGTCGCATTTTGACTGGGTGCGCCCGGGCATCATTCTTTATGGCGTCTCGCCGCTGGAAGATCGCTCCACCGGTGCCGATTTTGGCTGTCAGCCAGTGATGTCACTAACCTCCAGCCTGATTGCCGTGCGTGAGCATAAAGCCGGAGAACCTGTTGGTTATGGTGGAACCTGGGTAAGCGAACGTGATACCCGTCTTGGCGTAGTCGCGATGGGCTATGGCGATGGTTATCCGCGCGCCGCGCCGTCCGGTACGCCAGTGCTGGTGAACGGTCGCGAAGTACCGATTGTCGGGCGCGTGGCGATGGATATGATCTGCGTAGACTTAGGTCCACAGGCGCAGGACAAAGCCGGGGATCCGGTCATTTTATGGGGCGAAGGTTTGCCCGTAGAACGTATCGCTGAAATGACGAAAGTAAGCGCTTACGAACTTATTACGCGCCTGACTTCAAGGGTCGCGATGAAATACATAGATTGAACCGCCAATGGAGTGAGGTTTTTATCCTCGCTCCAACTTTATTAACATCCTCTCGACCTTCTCCCACTTCCGGTTTATTGTTGAAATCCCTGCCTCATCGAATTCCGGAGAACCATCGCGTGTTTCAGAAAGTTGACGCCTATGCCGGCGACCCTATCCTCTCCTTAATGGAGCGTTTCAAAGAAGATCCTCGCAGCGACAAAGTGAACCTCAGCATCGGTCTGTATTACAACGAGGATGGCATTATTCCTCAATTAAAAGCCGTAGCTGAAGCCGAAGCGCGTCTGAACGCTGTTCCACACGGTGCTTCTCTGTATCTGCCGATGGAAGGGCTAAACGCTTATCGCAACACCATCGCACCGCTGCTTTTTGGCGCCGATCACGCGGTGCTCGCGCAAAAACGCGTGGCGACCATCCAGACGCTGGGCGGCTCGGGTGCGCTGAAAGTGGGTGCAGACTTCCTGAAAAAATACTTCCCGGATTCAGGCGTGTGGGTGAGCGACCCGACGTGGGAAAACCACGTTGCTATCTTCGAGGGCGCGGGCTTTAAGGTGGCGACCTATCCGTGGTTCGATAGCGAAACTAACGGCGTGCGCGTTGACGCGCTGCTGGAAAAGCTGAACACCCTGCCGGCACGCAGCATTGTGCTGCTGCATCCATGCTGCCATAACCCGACCGGGGCGGACCTGACCAACGCCCAGTGGGATGCGGTGATTGAGGTACTGAAGGCCCGCGACCTGATTCCGTTCCTCGACATTGCCTATCAGGGCTTTGGCACGGGCATGGAAGAAGACGCCTATGCCATCCGCGCCGCTGCCAGCGCCGGGCTGCCTGTTCTGGTGAGCAACTCCTTCTCTAAAATCTTCTCGCTGTACGGTGAACGCGTTGGCGGTCTGTCCGTGGTCTGTGAAGACGCTGAAGCGGCGGGTCGCGTGCTCGGCCAGCTTAAGGCGACGGTGCGCCGCATTTACTCCAGCCCGCCAAACTTTGGTGCGCAGGTGGTGGCAACGGTTCTCGGTGACGAAAAGCTTAAAGCTTCCTGGCTTGGCGAAGTGGAGGCGATGCGCAAGCGCATCCTGTCGATGCGTCAGGAGCTGGTTAACGTGCTGAAAGAGGCCGTGCCTGGGCATAACTTCGACTATCTGCTCAAGCAGCGCGGGATGTTCAGCTATACCGGACTGAGCGCGGCGCAGGTCGATCGCCTGCGGGAAGAGTTCGGCGTTTATCTCATTGCCAGCGGCCGTATGTGCGTGGCGGGCCTGAATGCCAGCAACGTTCATCGCGTGGCGCAGGCGTTTGCCGCTGTAATGTAAGTACTCACTATTTATTTCCCCCTCTCCCTGCGGGAGAGGGCATCAGGCCGCACAAGAATCTTGCCCCTGGCGCTCCGCTTACCGGACCTACACGTTTCTTCTGCGCTTTGTGATCGTCTTCTTTTTATTCCGCTTCATAAGCAAAAACTCCTTCCCTTCACCTCCCGCTGGGGTTATGGTCGGATAGTTTTTTGACCATTCACTCAAAATAAAACGATAACAAGCTGAATATTCAGGGGAAAATATGCGCAAGATCACACTGGCGCTCAGCGCCGCCTGCTTATTGTTCTCACTTAACAGCGCTGTCGTCGCGCGTGCTTCTGCCCCGACGCCGCTTTACACCGGCACCACCGCCGCCATTCTTGCCGAGCAGGCACCTATTCACTGGGTTTCCGTGGCCCAAATCGAAAACAGCCTGATGGGCCGTGCGCCAATGGCCGTGGGTTTTGACATTGACGATACCATACTGTTCTCAAGCCCGGGCTTCTGGCGCGGGAAGAAAACGTATTCACCCGACAGCGAAGCGTATCTGAAAAACCCGGAATTCTGGGAAAAAATGAACAACGGCTGGGACGAGTTCAGCATCCCGAAAGAGGTTGCCCGTGCGCTTATTGCCATGCACGTGAAGCGCGGCGACAGCATTTACTTTGTCACCGGCCGCAGTCAGACCAAAACCGAAACCGTCTCTAAAACGCTGCAGGACGATTTCCAGATCCCGGCGACCAGCATGAACCCGGTAATTTTTGCCGGTGACAAAGAGGGGCAAAACACCAAAACCCAGTGGCTGGAAAAGAAAAATATCAAAGTATTCTACGGCGATTCGGATAACGACATCACCGCCGCGCATGACGTGGGTGCAAGAGGGATCAGGGTGTTACGCGCGTCTAACTCAACCTATCGACCGCTGCCGATGGCCGGAAAGTTTGGCGAAGAGGTGATCGTCAACTCGGAGTATTAAGTATCCGGCAGCGGGTTTGACTCTTTTTTGAGCAAATCTTGTCGCTGCGGGTTTTACCTTTCGCCTTCTTGCTGCACACTTAGAAAGATTCATCTTTCATTACGGAGCAGCACATGTGGTACCAACAGACCCTGGCCTTATGCGCAAAACCACGCGGATTTCACCTGGTGACCGATGAGGTCATCGGGCAACTCCGCGACCTGTCGCGGGTGAAAACGGGTTTGCTGCATCTGCTGCTTCAGCACACGTCCGCCTCTCTGACGCTGAATGAAAATTGCGATCCCACCGTCCGGTCCGACATGGAGCACCATTTTCTGAAGAGCGTCCCGGACAACGCGCCTTATGAGCATGACTATGAGGGGGCGGACGACATGCCTTCGCATATTAAATCCTCTTTGCTGGGCGTATCGCTGATGCTGCCGGTCCACAACGGACGGCTGCTGTTGGGAACGTGGCAGGGGATCTGGCTGGGTGAGCATCGCATTCACGGTGGTTCGCGTAAAATTATCGCCACGCTACAAGGGGAATAAAGATGACAATTTCGGAGATACTTCAGTACTGCATGAGCAAGCCCGGCGCGGAGCAGAGCGTCCACAGCGACTGGAAAGCCACGCAGATTAAGGTAGGTGATGTGCTGTTTGCGATGGTTAAAGAGGTAGAAGGCCGTCCGGCGGCGTCGCTGAAAACCAGCCCTGAACTGGCCGATTTACTCCGTCAGCAGCATGATGACGTGAGGCCGAGCAAGCACCTCAATAAGGCGCACTGGAGCACCGTTTATCTGGACGGATCGATTCCAGGCTCGCAAATTTACTATCTGGTGGACGCGTCCTATCAGCAGGCGGTTGAGCTGCTGCCGGAAACCACCCGACAGCAACTCTCCGTGTGACAATTACAGCATCGGCTTGAGGAAGCGCGCCGTATGCGAAGCTTCGCACTCCGCGACGGTTTCTGGCGTACCGGAGACGAGGATCTCGCCGCCGCCACTGCCGCCTTCCGGTCCCAGGTCGACAATCCAGTCAGCGGTTTTAATCACGTCGAGATTGTGCTCAATTACCACAATGGTATTGCCCTGATCGCGCAGTTTATGCAGCACGTCGAGCAGTTGCTGAATATCGGCGAAGTGCAAACCGGTGGTCGGCTCGTCGAGAATATACAGTGTCTGCCCGGTGCCGCGTTTTGACAGCTCACGCGCCAGCTTCACGCGCTGGGCTTCACCACCAGAAAGGGTGGTTGCGGACTGCCCCAGGCGAATGTACGTCAGGCCAACGTCCATCAACGTTTGCAGCTTACGCGCCAGTGCAGGTACGGCATCAAAGAACTCACGCGCCTCTTCGATGGTCATATCCAGCACTTCGTGGATGGTTTTGCCTTTGTACTTAATCTCCAGCGTTTCACGGTTATAGCGTTTACCTTTGCACTGGTCGCACGGCACGTAGATATCCGGCAGGAAGTGCATCTCCACTTTGATCACGCCATCGCCCTGACAGGCCTCGCAGCGTCCGCCACGAACGTTAAAGCTGAAACGTCCCGGCGTATAGCCGCGCGCACGGGATTCCGGTACGCCCGCAAACAGTTCGCGCACAGGCGTAAACACGCCGGTATAGGTCGCCGGGTTAGAACGTGGAGTACGACCAATTGGGCTTTGGTCGATATCGATCACTTTATCGAAATGCTCCAGCCCCTGAATATCGCGATACGGTGCTGGTTCGGCGATGGTCGCCCCATTCAACTGGCGTTGGGCAATCGGGAACAGTGTGTCGTTAATCAGCGTCGATTTACCGGAACCTGAAACCCCGGTGATGCAGGTAAACAGACCCACCGGCAGCGTCAGCGTCACGTCCTTCAGGTTGTTGCCGCGTGCGCCTGTCAGCTTCAGCACTTTTTCCGGATTCGCCGGAACGCGTTTCTTCGGCACTTCAATCTTGCGTTTGCCGCTCATGTACTGCCCGGTCAACGACTCCGGCACCGCCATAATCGCTTCCAGCGGACCTTCTGCGACCACTTCACCGCCGTGAACACCTGCGCCCGGGCCAATGTCGATCACATGGTCAGCGGCGCGAATTGCGTCTTCGTCGTGCTCCACCACAATCACGGTATTACCGAGATCGCGCAGATGGATAAGCGTACCCAACAGGCGCTCGTTATCACGCTGGTGCAGGCCGATAGACGGCTCGTCCAGCACGTACATAACGCCAACCAGGCCCGCACCAATCTGGCTCGCCAGACGGATACGCTGTGCTTCACCGCCAGAAAGCGTTTCTGCCGAGCGGGAAAGCGTCAGGTAATTCAGGCCGACGTTAACGAGGAATTTCAGACGATCGCCGATCTCTTTAAGGATTTTTTCTGCAATCTTCGCCCGCTGACCTGCGAGTTTGAGATTGTTGAAGAATTCCATCGCATGACCAATGCTCATGTCGGAGATAGCAGGCAGCGGCGTATTCTCGACATACACGTGGCGCGCTTCCCGACGCAGACGCGTCCCTTCGCAGCTGGCGCACGGACGATTACTGATAAACTTGGCTAATTCTTCGCGTACCGCGCTGGATTCCGTCTCTTTATAGCGGCGCTCCATATTATGCAGCACGCCTTCGAACGGATGACGACGAATGGAGGTATCGCCACGATCGTTCATGTATTTGAATTCAATGTTTTCTTTGCCAGAACCGTACAACACCACTTTATGCACGTTCGCGCTCAGGCTGCCCCACGGCGCTTCGACGTCGAACTTATAGTGATCTGCCAGCGATTTCAGCATCTGGAAATAATAGAAGTTGCGGCGATCCCAGCCACGGATCGCACCACCAGCCAGCGACAGTTCCGGATTCTGGATCACTCGATCAGGATCGAAATATTGCTGTACGCCAAGGCCGTCGCAGGTCGGGCAGGCCCCCGCCGGGTTGTTAAACGAAAACAGTCGCGGCTCCAGTTCACGCATACTGTAGCCGCAAATTGGGCAGGCGAAGTTGGCGGAGAACAGCAGCTCTTCCGCTTTCGGGTCGTCCATATCCGCCACTACCGCGGTACCACCGGAAAGCTCCAGCGCGGTTTCAAATGACTCGGCAAGACGTTGGGTAAGATCGTCACGCACCTTGAAGCGATCAACCACCACTTCAATGGTATGTTTCTTTTGCAGTTCCAGTTTTGGCGGATCGGAAAGATCGCAGACTTCGCCATCAATACGAGCACGGATGTAGCCCTGGCTTGCCAGGTTCTCCAGCGTTTTGGTGTGTTCGCCTTTGCGCTCTTTAATGATTGGCGCGAGTAGCATCAGACGCTTGCCTTCCGGCTGCGACAGCACGTTATCCACCATCTGGCTGACGGTTTGCGCCGCCAGCGGGACGTCGTGGTCCGGACAGCGCGGCTCGCCAACGCGGGCGAATAACAAACGCAAATAGTCGTGGATTTCGGTGATTGTCCCCACCGTAGAACGCGGGTTATGAGACGTCGATTTCTGCTCAATTGAGATGGCAGGAGAAAGCCCCTCAATATGATCGACGTCCGGCTTTTCCATCAGTGACAGAAACTGCCGCGCGTAGGCGGAAAGGGATTCAACGTAACGGCGCTGCCCTTCGGCATATAAGGTGTCGAAAGCGAGCGAGGATTTGCCAGAACCCGAAAGCCCGGTCACGACAATGAGCTTGTCGCGGGGGATAACGAGGTTGATGTTTTTGAGATTATGGGTGCGGGCGCCCCGAACTTCGATCTTATCCATTCACCTTTCCCGGATTAAACGCTTTTTTGCCCGGTGGCATGGTGCTACCGGCGATCACAAACGGTTAATTATGACACAAATTGACCTGAATGAATATACAGTATTGGAATGCATTACCCGGAGTGTTGTGTAACAATGTCTGGCCAGGTTTGTTTCCCGGAACCGAGGTCACAACATAGTAAAAGCGCTATTGGTAATGGTACAATCGCGCGTTTACACTTATTCAGAACGATTTTTTTCAGGAGACACGAACATGGCCAGCAGAGGCGTAAACAAGGTTATTCTCGTTGGTAATCTGGGTCAGGACCCGGAAGTACGCTACATGCCAAATGGTGGCGCAGTTGCCAACATTACGCTGGCTACTTCCGAATCCTGGCGTGATAAAGCGACCGGCGAGATGAAAGAACAGACTGAATGGCACCGCGTTGTGCTGTTCGGCAAACTGGCAGAAGTGGCGAGCGAATATCTGCGTAAAGGTTCTCAGGTTTATATCGAAGGTCAGCTGCGTACCCGTAAATGGACCGATCAATCCGGTCAGGATCGCTACACCACAGAAGTCGTGGTGAACGTTGGCGGCACCATGCAGATGCTGGGTGGTCGTCAGGGTGGTGGCGCTCCGGCAGGTGGCAATATCGGTGGTGGTCAGCCGCAGGGCGGTTGGGGTCAGCCTCAGCAGCCGCAGGGTGGCAATCAGTTCAGCGGCGGCGCGCAGTCTCGCCCGCAGCAGTCCGCTCCGGCAGCGCCGTCTAACGAGCCGCCGATGGACTTTGATGATGACATTCCGTTCTGATTTCCGAGTACTTAAAACAAAAAACCCAGACCATCGTCTGGGTTTTTTATTTCGTAAGGGATCAGGTAATCACCATCGGCCAGTCGGGTGGCGTGTGGCTCATCGCCTCAACCATCACCACTTTAATATTTTCCCAGACGGCGGCGATATCCAGCAGGGTTATGCCAAGCAGACCCGTTGCAAACCAGCAGGCTGCACCCAGCCCCAGCAGGGTGCTGATGACAGCAAGACCCGCATAGTCAGATTTACGAAACTGAATGTTCAGCGTGCTGGCTAAAAACATCAGTACCGCACTCAACAAAGGCCAGCGCAGGAGAACCATGCTGGTAGTAATGGTTGCCATAAAACCCATCCTCTACAAAACAGACGAACTGAATGAAACGGTGTTTCTCGTTACAAAATATGTGTGAACTATATCACATTTGTTGATTTATTCGCCAGTGCCTGTGCGATCAAAAAAGAGGATTTTATTCCTCAGGAAAAGCGATTCTGTAGGCAGGACCAGCCTCGGCGCATGAGGAGGTGAACCCACAACGCGCCGGAAACGCCCATCGGGCAAGTGGGGATACCGCAAATTCGGTTTTTATAAGAAGGGCGTTATTCTCCGCCAATACTCAAAATACTGTGGTGAAGACTGATTATTTATAAATCAACGAACACAGTTCCCCAGAGCAAATAGCATAAAACGTCATGATGAAGTTGTACTTTTTTCATGCTGTCAGACATTTGGCTTAATCAACGATCGTCTGTTGTGTTATCTTCCCGCCTGCCCCGGCGGGCTGGATAATTATTTTCCTTAATTGAAACGGAACGAATACTTACAGTTTAACTTACGGGAAAATATTATCGTCATAACGGAATTTAAGATTTTTAATACTAAAAGTCAGTTGCTAACTTCGCATGATTCATGCAACGTAATCACCTGTTTAACAAAGCATCCGGCCTTCATTACTACAGGCGTACAACATGCAGGGATATAGGGCGGGAAATGAATCGTAGCGCGCGGCGCAAAATGCTCAGGGTGGTAGGGATCATCATGGTAGTTATGCTGCCTGTGATGCTTGCGCTATGGTTTGCCCAGCTACGCGCCGTGTCTGAAACAAGCTCCCAGCTACGCACATTTGCTGAACTGGCTTTAGACAAAACAGAGCTGGTTATTCAACAGGTTGACCTGGCCCGGGACGAGGCTGAAAAATATCAGGGTGGGCTTTGTACGCCAGGACACCGTCAATATATGCTGAACGTTGTTCGTGGCCGCCTGTTTGTCGCCGATTTAATTTACGCTGAAGGTCAGAATTTTCTTTGTTCGACTGTTTTTACACCGGATCAGCCCTACGCCATTCCTGCCGCTAATTACACGCGTAAACCTGACGTCGCTATCTATTATTATCGCGATACCCCATTTTATACTGGCTATAAAATGACATATATGCAGCGTGGAAATTATGTGGTGGTCGTCAATCCACTTTCATACAGCGAAGTCATGTCCGCGGATCATTCTCTGTCGTGGGGAGTGTACGACACGGTAACCAACGCTTTCTTTTCCGTCAGCCAGAAAGCCAATGTTTCTTTATTAAATTCGATGATTCGAGATAAGGAATCGGTATTTCAAAAAGATAACCGCTTTTATACGATCGTAACATCTTCCAAAAGACCGATTGCGGCCATTGTCTCGACATCGAATAAACGCTTTTATGAAACGCTTTATCACCAGACGACGTTGACGCTACCGCTGGGCATGATCTGCAGCATTATTATTTTGCTGGTATGGTCCCGTACCCATCGTGAGCTAAATTCGCCGGGGCGCTTACTGCACCGGGCGCTGAACAAACGACAGCTTTGCGTGCACTATCAGCCGATTATTGATATCAAGAACAACCGGTGTGTCGGCGCGGAGGCGTTGTTACGCTGGCCAGGCTTTAACGGGCAGGTGATGAGCCCGGCTGAATTTATTCCGCTGGCGGAAAATGAAGGGATGAGCGAGCGGATTACGGACTATGTCGTTGAGGAGGTGTTCAACGATCTGGGCCATTTCCTGGCCGAGCATCCGCATCTCTATATTTCGATTAACCTGTCGGCCACGGATTTCCACTCCTCGCGGCTGATCGCCATGATTTCCGAGAAGGCTCACCACTACGCCGTCCGTGCGCAGCAAATCAAAATAGAAGTGACGGAACGCGGTTTTATCGATGTGCCGAAAACCACGCCGGTGATTCAGGCTTTCCGCCAGGCGGGTTATGAAGTCGCGATCGATGATTTCGGTACCGGTTACTCGAACCTGCACAACCTCTATTCGCTGAACGTGGATATTCTGAAAATCGATAAATCGTTTATCGATACCTTAACGACCAACAGCACCAGCCACCTGATCGCTGAGCATATTATCGAGATGGCGCAAAGCCTGCGGCTGAAAACCATTGCGGAAGGGGTTGAGACGGCAGAGCAGGTGAGCTGGCTGTTGAAGCGCGGCGTCCAGTTTTGTCAGGGATGGCACTTCGCGAAAGCGATGCCGCCCCAGGAATTTATGACCTGGCAGCAGCAACCTTTGCACTGAGTTTCATTAATTCAACTGGTGGCGGTAGTCGCTCGGCGTGCGGTCAAACTCGCGGCGAAACACGCGGGAAAAGGTTTGTTGCGAAACATAGCCAAGATCCATCGCGATATCAAAAATGGGCCGCTGCGTTGAGCGTAGCGCCTGCGCCGCCAGCAGCAGTCTGCGCTGGCGAATGTACTCACCTAAGGTCTGATGCATGACCGTGCGGAACATTCTCTGTAAATACCATTTCGAATAGCCCGACTTTTTAGCGACCACATCAATGTTCAACGGTTGGTCGATATGGTCATCAATCCATTCAATAAGCGTCTGAATAATCTGCTGATGCGACATAAGGTTGCCCCTCTGTAGATACAACTATCTCGGTTAATTCGTCGTTTTCTCTGCGGGGGAGTATAATTCCTCAAGTTAACTTGAGGTAAAGCGATTTATGGAAAAGAAATTACCCCGCATTAAAGCGCTGCTAACCCCCGGCGAAGTGGCGAAACGCAGCGGTGTGGCGGTATCGGCGCTGCATTTCTATGAAAGTAAAGGGTTGATTACCAGTATCCGTAACAGCGGCAATCAGCGGCGATATAAACGTGATGTGTTGCGATATGTTGCAATTATCAAAATTGCTCAGCGTATTGGCATTCCGCTGGCGACCATTGGTGAAGCGTTTGGCGTGTTGCCCGAAGGGCATACGTTAAGTGCGAAAGAGTGGAAACAGCTTTCGTCCCAATGGCGAGAAGAGTTGGATCGGCGCATTCATACCTTAGTGGCGCTGCGTGACGAACTGGACGGATGTATTGGTTGTGGCTGCCTTTCGCGCAGTGATTGCCCGTTGCGTAACCCGGGCGACCGCTTAGGAGAAGAAGGTACCGGCGCACGCTTGCTGGAAGATGAACAAAACTAAAGCGCCACAAGGGCGCTTTAGTTTGTTTTCCGGTCTTTGTCTTTCTCTCTATCCCGCTGGTACACAGGAGGGTTTCCCCCGACGTCAACACACCTCATTCGAGCACGTGGTGGAGGTTCCGGTTGGTGTTGATGCTTTAATTGTATGTCACCGACGTTTCTTCGCCAGTGTAAAAGTATACTTTTTAACCGCAATATTTTTGTCATCTCAGACGATTTTTTATCGCAATCCTGAACGGTATACGGCTCGATAACATGCTGGCACCTGAGGCTCTCAAAAAGGTGCATCCGTTGGGCAAATCACCGGTCATCGAAGATAACGGACTGATCCTCGCAGAGTCAGGCGCCATTCTGGAGTATCTGCAGGAGACGTACGATCCCGAGTCGCGGCTTAAGCCTTTAGATCCGGCGCATAAGGTGCAGTACCGCTTCTGGTTGCATTATGCGGAAGGGTCGCTGATGCCGCTGCTGTTAATGAAGCTGGTCTTCAACAGCCTCGGCAAGCCGCCCGTGCCGTTTGGTATCAGAACCCTGGGCAAAGCGCTGGGGCAGGGGGTGCAGAAAGCGTACCTCAACCGGCAGCTTGAAACCCATGCGCGCTTTATTGAGTCACATCTTGCCAAAAACAGCTGGTTTGCCGGGAATTCGCTCAGCATGGCCGACATTCAGATGAGCTTCCCGATTTTTGCCCTGCTGGCACGCGGCGGTATCGCTAATCTTCCGCATATTCAGGCATGGAAGACAAAAGTAGAGAAATCTTGCGCACCGACGATAACGTTTGCGCATCAATTGCCTGGTTTTTCATCGTCAAGACAATAAAAGAGAAAAAAGCAGCAAACTTCGGTTGAAAAAGCCGCTATGATCGCCGGATAATCGTTTGCTTTTTTTACCACCCGTTTTGTATGCGCGGAGCTAAACGTTTGCTTTTTTGCGACGCAGCAAATTGTCGCAAACCTGGAGCAGGAAGATAACGTTTCGCTGGCAGGGGATTGTCCGCCACGCATCTTGACGAAAATTAAACTCTCAGGGGATGTTTTCTTATGTCTACGCCATCAGCGCGTACCGGCGGTTCACTCGACGCCTGGTTTAAAATTTCACAACGTGGAAGCACTGTCCGTCAGGAAGTGGTTGCCGGGTTAACAACGTTTCTGGCGATGGTCTACTCGGTCATCGTCGTTCCAGGTATGTTGGGTAAAGCAGGCTTCCCGCCTGCGGCAGTTTTCGTTGCAACCTGTCTGGTTGCCGGACTCGGTTCTATCGTGATGGGTCTGTGGGCTAATCTGCCGTTGGCGATTGGTTGCGCCATCTCCCTGACGGCATTTACCGCATTCAGCCTGGTGCTGGGGCAACATATTAGCGTACCTGTCGCGCTGGGTGCCGTGTTCCTGATGGGTGTGCTGTTTACGGTAATTTCTGCCACGGGTATCCGTAGCTGGATTTTGCGCAACTTGCCGCACGGTGTGGCGCACGGCACGGGGATTGGTATCGGTCTGTTCCTGCTGCTCATTGCCGCTAACGGTGTCGGTCTGGTGATTAAAAACCCGCTTGATGGTCTGCCCGTTGCGCTGGGTGATTTCGCGACCTTCCCGGTGATTATGTCACTGGTAGGTCTGGCGGTGATCATCGGCTTGGAAAAACTGAAAGTCCCTGGTGGCATTCTGCTGACCATTATCGGTATCTCAATTGTCGGTTTGATCTTCGATCCTAACGTCCATTTCTCCGGCGTTTTCGCCATGCCTTCATTGAGCGATGAAAACGGCAACTCACTGATTGGCAGCCTGGACATTATGGGCGCGCTGAATCCTGTAGTCCTGCCAAGCGTTCTGGCGCTGGTAATGACGGCAGTATTTGATGCCACCGGAACTATCCGTGCCGTCGCCGGCCAGGCGAACCTGCTGGATAAAGATGGGCAAATTATCGACGGTGGGAAAGCACTGACCACTGACTCCATGAGCAGCGTTTTCTCTGGCCTGGTGGGTGCAGCTCCGGCAGCGGTATACATCGAGTCTGCGGCGGGTACGGCGGCGGGCGGTAAAACCGGTTTGACGGCTATCACCGTTGGCGTGCTGTTCCTGCTGATTCTGTTCCTCTCTCCGCTCTCTTACCTCGTTCCGGGGTATGCAACGGCTCCGGCGCTGATGTACGTTGGCCTGCTGATGCTGAGCAACGTGGCGAAAATCGACTTTGCTGATTTTGTTGATGCGATGGCGGGTCTGGTTACGGCGGTATTCATCGTGCTGACCTGTAACATCGTAACAGGCATCATGATCGGCTTCGCGACTCTGGTGATTGGGCGTCTGGTTTCCGGCGAATGGCGCAAGTTGAACATCGGTACGGTCGTTATCGCCGTGGCGCTGGTGACCTTCTATGCGGGTGGCTGGGCTATCTAATCTTTCATCGGATTCTGAAAACGGGTGGCAATGGCTGCCCGTTTTTATTTTCTCCGCACATTGTGTGAGCTTTTGCGATATTCTGAAAAAATGAGAATTCAGGCATAACGCTTTTCTCAGGTCATAAAAAAACATCGCAAACAGGGAACGCATGGAAATCTTCTTCACCATACTGATAATGACCCTCGTGGTCTCGCTGTCCGGGGTGGTCACTCGTGTCATGCCCTTTCAGATCCCGCTTCCGCTTATGCAAATCGCCATCGGTGCGCTACTGGCGTGGCCGACGTTTGGTTTGCATGTGGAGTTTGATCCTGAACTCTTTTTAGTCTTGTTTATCCCGCCGTTGCTGTTCGCTGATGGCTGGAAAACGCCGACCCGTGAATTTCTTGAACATGGTCGAGAGATTTTCGGCCTCGCACTGGCGCTGGTGGTGGTCACCGTGGTCGGCATTGGCTTCCTTATTTACTGGGTGGTGCCGGGCATTCCGCTGATCCCCGCCTTTGCGCTGGCGGCGGTGCTTTCTCCGACCGATGCTGTGGCGCTCTCCGGGATTGTTGGCGAAGGGCGCATCCCGAAAAAAATCATGGGCATTTTGCAGGGCGAAGCGTTGATGAATGACGCCTCCGGCCTGGTGTCGTTGAAGTTTGCCGTGGCAGTGGCGATGGGGACGATGATCTTCACCGTTGGCGGTGCAACGGTCGAATTTATGAAAGTAGCCATTGGCGGTATTCTCGCTGGTTTTGTGGTGAGCTGGCTGTATGGTCGCTCGCTGCGATTCCTCAGCCGCTGGGGCGGTGATGAACCCGCGACGCAGATCGTTCTGCTGTTCTTGCTGCCATTCGCTTCTTATCTGATTGCCGAACATATTGGCGTTTCGGGCATCCTCGCTGCGGTTGCCGCCGGGATGACCATCACCCGCTCCGGTGTGATGCGCCGTGCGCCGCTGGCAATGCGCCTGCGTGCAAACAGCACCTGGGCGATGCTGGAATTTGTCTTTAACGGCATGGTGTTCCTGCTGTTAGGTCTGCAGCTGCCGGGTATTCTGGAGACGTCGCTGATGGCGGCAGAAATCGACCCTAACGTCGAAATCTGGATGCTGTTTACCGATATTATTCTGATATATGCGGCGCTGATGCTGGTCCGTTTCGGCTGGCTGTGGACGATGAAAAAGTTCAGCAACCGCTTCCTGAAGAAGAAGCCGATGGAGTTTGGTTCGTGGACCACACGAGAAATCCTGATCGCGTCTTTCGCCGGGGTGCGTGGGGCGATCACTCTGGCCGGTGTGCTCTCTATCCCGCTGCTCTTGCCGGATGGTAACGTCTTCCCGGCGCGCTATGAGCTGGTGTTCCTGGCGGCTGGCGTCATTCTCTTCTCGCTGTTTGTCGGCGTGGTGATGTTGCCTATTCTGCTACAACACATTGAAGTCGCGGACCATTCGCAACAATTGAAAGAGGAACGTATTGCGCGAGCGGCAACGGCAGAAGTGGCGATTGTGGCGATCCAGAAAATGGAGGAGCGTCTGGCGGCGGATACCGAAGAGAATATCGATAACCAGCTGCTTACGGAGGTCAGTTCTCGCGTCATTGGTAACCTGCGTCGTCGCGCCGATGGACGTAACGACGTTGAAAGTTCCGTGCAGGAAGAGAACCTTGAGCGTCGCTTCCGTCTGGCGGCATTGCGTTCTGAACGTGCTGAACTTTACCACCTGCGCGCCACGCGGGAGATCAGCAACGAAACGCTGCAAAAATTACTGCACGATCTCGATTTGCTTGAAGCGTTGTTAATAGAGAATCAGTAGCGCTATTTTGCCCGGTGGCGCTGCGCTTACCGGGCCTACGTTTGAACCGTAGGCCGGGTAAGGCGAAGCCGCCACCCGGCACTATTCAGACCGCACCCAAAACCCCTCACAACACTGCAGCCACGCCTGCGCGCTCTGCGACAAATAAACCCCTTCACGCCAGATCATCCCTAACTGCCAGTGCAGGTCGCTCTCCAGCGGGATCCAGCGCAGCGTGTTTTTATCCAGACGCTCGCAAATCGGCTGCGGCAGAATGGCAATCCCCACGCCTGCCTGCACCATCGCCGCCAGGAAATCCCACTGTCCGCTGCGCACCGCAATGCGCGGCTTGACGTTATGCTGGTTAAACAGCGTCATTAGCTGGCGGCTGAGGGCGAAATCTTCGTTGTAAATCAGCAGAGGATGCTCGCCGAGCAGTTCAGGCTTCACCGACTCCCTCTTCAGCCAGTCGCCGGAGCGGGGCACCAGCACGCACAGCGGATGGCTAAAGAGCGGAAGCGTCGCCAGGCCGCTCTCTTCCTCAACGGGGAGAGCGGTCATTGCCACGTCGAGCTCGCCGTTGGTGACGGCCTGCTGGACGGTTAACCCACCAAACTCCGAAATCTTCAGCTCAACGCCGGGATAACGCTGGCGAAACAGGCTAATCGGCCCGGCCATCATCATGCCGACCATTGGTGGAATGCCGAGGCGAAGCACCCCTTTGGTCAGATGATTAATATCGTCCAGCTCTGCTTCCAGCTGGCGAAACTCCGCCAGAATCGCCAGCCCGCGTTCGAACACCACGCGTCCGGTGTCGGTCAGCAAAAGCTTGCGCCCGTCGCGGATCAGCAGGGTACAGTTCAGTTCATCTTCGAGGTTTTTCAGCATTTTGCTGATGGTGGGCTGGGTAACAAACAACTTCTCCGCTGCGCGGGTAAAACTTTGCTGACGAACCACTTCGACAAAATAGCGCAGCGTTCTTATGTCCATGATTATTCCTCGAAACTATACCTTTGATGATTTTAATTCATTTCAGTCCACACCGTGCGCTCACTATACTGGCGCCTCGTCTCATTTTTGAGGAAAACCCCCATGGCCGTGGCGTTAAGCCGTGTTACGCCTGCCGTTGTGCAACGACTCCAGGTACCGGTTCAGGTACTGCTCTACGCGGGACTGTTTGTTTTCGCGGAATATCTTGTCGGCTGGCTGCATCTGCCGCTGCCTGCCAACCTGGTGGGAATGCTGCTGATGCTGACGCTTATTCTGTGTCGCGTGATCCCCCTCAACTGGGTGCGCGCCGGGGCGCGCTGGCTGCTGGCGGAGATGCTGCTGTTCTTTGTTCCGGCGGTGGTGGCGGTGGTGAACTATGCGCAACTGCTTATGGTGGACGGCTGGCGAATCTTTGCGGTGATCGCGCTAAGTACGCTGATGGTGCTGGGAGCGACCGCCTGGGTGGTGGATAAAGTCTATCGGTTTGAAATCAGCAGGCACAAACATGACTAACTTTCAGATAAGCGTCTTGTGCCTGATTGCGACGCTGGCAATCTATTTTGCCAACAAGCGCCTGTATCGCCGGTTTCATGCGCTACCGCTGATGCCGCTGGTCTTCACGCCGATCCTGCTGGTGCTGATGCTTGTTTTCGGCCACATTTCCTGGCAGAACTACATTGGTGAATCCCACTGGCTGCTGTGGCTGCTCGGCCCGGCGACCATCGCCTTTGCGGTGCCCGTTTACGACAACCTGGCGATTATCAAACGCCACTGGATGTCGCTCAGCGCAGGCGTGATCACCGCCACGGTGGTCGCGGTCTGTAGCTCCGTCTGGCTGGCACGCCTGTTTACGCTGCCCGATGAAATTCAGCGCAGCCTGGCCGTGCGCTCGGTGACCACGCCGTTTGCGCTGGCGGCGGCTAAACCGCTCGGCGGGCAGCCGGATCTGGTGGCGCTATTTGTAGTGGTGACGGGCGTCTTTGGGATGGCGGTGGGTGATATGCTCTTTCTGCGGCTTTCTATCCGGGAAGGGATGGCGAAAGGGGCAGGATTCGGCGCGGCGTCGCACGGGGCGGGAACGGCGCGTTCGTATGAGCTGGGTCAGCAGGAGGGCGTTGTCGCGAGCCTGGTGATGATGCTTTCGGGCGTAGTAATGGTGCTGATTGCCCCGCTGGTGGCGTGGGTGATGTTTTAATCTCCCCGGCCAGAATGACCGGGGAGAAAGGTTTAGTGCGCGCGGCCCTGCTCAACGCCGAGACCGGTTTGTGAGCGGATAAACTGGGCGCGGAATTTCTCCCGCTCCAGGTTACCCTCAGGCGAATTGTCGGTGGCCGAGAAGAACCAGATACCTATAAACGCCACGGCGATCGAGAACAGCGCCGGGTATTCATACGGGAAGATGGCGCTTGCGTGACCGAGGATCTGCACCCAGATGGTTGGGCCCAGAATCATCAGGATCACCGCCGTCAGCAGCCCCAGCCAGCCGCCAATCATTGCGCCACGGGTGGTCAGCTTCGACCAGTACATGGAGAGCAGGATGATCGGGAAGTTACAGCTTGCCGCAATCGAGAAGGCCAGCCCCACCATGAAGGCGATGTTCTGCTTCTCGAACAGAATGCCTAAAAGAATCGCCACGACGCCCAGCACCAGCACGGTGATTTTCGAGACCTTCAGTTCATCGCGCTCGCTTGCGCCTTTACGGAAGACGTTGGCGTAGAGGTCATGCGACACCGCAGACGCGCCGGCCAGCGTCAGGCCTGCAACTACCGCAAGAATGGTGGCGAAGGCCACGGCGGAAATAAAGCCGAGGAACAGGTTACCGCCCACCGCGTCTGCCAGGTGCACCGCCGCCATGTTGTTACCGCCAATCAGCGCGCCCGCCGCGTCTTTAAACGCCGGGTTCGCCCCCACCAGCATGATCGCGCCAAAGCCGATGATAAAGGTCAGGATATAGAAGTAACCCATGAAACCGGTGGCGTAAAAGACGCTCTTGCGCGCTTCACGCGCATCGCTCACGGTGAAGAAGCGCATCAGAATGTGCGGTAAACCTGCGGTACCAAACATCAGGCCCAGACCGAGCGACAGGGCAGAAATCGGGTCTTTCACCAGCCCGCCCGGGCTCATAATGGCTTCCCCTTTCGGGTGGACCGCCATGGCTTCGGTAAACAGGTTATTGAAGCTGAACCCGACGTGCTTCATCACCATAAAGGCCATAAAGCTGGCGCCGAACAGCAGCAGGACGGCTTTGATGATCTGCACCCAGGTGGTGGCCAGCATGCCGCCGAACAGGACGTACATCACCATCAGCACGCCCACCAGCACCACCGCGATGTGGTAGTTCAGGCCGAACAGCAGCTCGATCAATTTACCCGCGCCCACCATCTGCGCGATCAGATACAGCGCCACCACCACCAGCGAACCGCAGGCGGAGAGGGTGCGAATTGGCCCCTGCTTCAGGCGATACGAGGCCACGTCGGCGAAGGTATAGCGGCCCAGGTTACGCAGGCGCTCGGCAATCAGGAACAGAATGATCGGCCAGCCGACGAGGAAGCCGAGAGAGTAAATCAGGCCGTCATAGCCGGAGGTGTAGACCAGCGCGGAGATCCCGAGGAACGAGGCGGCGGACATAAAGTCACCCGCAATCGCCAGTCCGTTCTGAAAGCCGGTAATGTTGCCGCCAGCGGTGTAGTAATCGTTACGGGAGCGCACGCGTTTCGAGGCCCAGTAAGTGATGTACAACGTCAGCAGGACGAAAATTAAGAACATCACAATGGCCTGCCAGTTGGTTGGCTGGCGCTGGACTTCGCCGGTAATGGCATCCGCCGCGTGGGCGGCAAAGGGAAGCGTGGCGGCGAGCGCCGTCAGAACTCTCTTCATGATGCTTTTACCTCTTGCAGTACCGCTTTATTAAGTCGATCGAATTCACCGTTCGCGCGCCAGACGTATACGCCGGTCAGCAAGAATGAAATCACAATCACGCCAATGCCAATGGGAATACC
The DNA here is from genome assembly GCA_041890495.1 of Enterobacter hormaechei. Lineage (GTDB taxonomy): Bacteria > Pseudomonadota > Gammaproteobacteria > Enterobacterales > Enterobacteriaceae > Escherichia > Escherichia boydii. Next base: position 3,330,749 of record CP169086.1, on the reverse strand, counting down.
GCGCGTCACGCTGGTCCCCTCGTGTAACGGGGTGCCCAGCCAGTGCGGCGCAAAGGCGATCAGCAGAATAAAGCCGACATAGATAATCAGCATGATGATGGAAAGAGTGAAGGCAAACCGTTGCCGCTTTTCGACGAGCTCCCTGTAGTGCGCACTATTCTCTATCTGCTGACAAATATCGTTATTCATCACAGAGTCTCCAAAGGTAAGGAAGGTTTGTTTTTAGTCCCCTCTCCCCTTTGGGGAGAGGGTTAGGGTGAGGGGAGGAAGGTGCGGTCTGATGCCCTCACCCCGGCCCTCTCCCACGGGGAGAGGGAGAAAAGATTACGATGGCATTGCGATGGTCTGCTTCTCTTCGAGCAGTTTTTCCACCACGCCAGGATCCGCGAGCGTTGAGGTATCACCGAGGTTGCTGGTGTCCCCTGCCGCGATTTTGCGCAAGATACGACGCATAATTTTGCCGGAACGGGTTTTCGGCAGCGAGTCGGTCCAGTGCAGTACGTCCGGCGTCGCCAGCGGGCCAATCTCTTTACGCACCCAGTTGCGCACTTCGGTATACAGCTCTGGCGACGGCTCTTCACCGTGGTTCAGAGTGACATAGGCGTAAATCGCCTGGCCTTTAATGTTGTGCGGAATGCCGACAACGGCGGCTTCGGCAATCTTCGGATGCGACACCAGCGCTGATTCAATCTCAGCGGTGCCCAGACGGTGGCCGGAGACGTTCAGCACGTCATCCACGCGTCCGGTTATCCAGTAATAGCCGTCTTCGTCACGACGCGCGCCGTCGCCGCTGAAGTACATGTTTTTAAAGGTCGAGAAGTAGGTCTGCTCGAAGCGATCGTGATCGCCGAACAGGGTACGCGCCTGACCCGGCCACGAGTCCGTGATCACCAGGTTGCCTTCGGTGGCCCCTTCCAGCGGGTTGCCTTCGTTATCCACCAGCGCAGGCTGCACGCCGAAGAACGGACGAGTTGCGGAACCGGCCTTCAGCTGCGTGGCGCCAGGCATCGGGGTGATCATGAAGCCGCCGGTTTCGGTCTGCCACCAGGTGTCCATCACCGGGCATTTCTCGTTGCCGATTTTCTTCCAGTACCACTCCCAGGCTTCCGGGTTGATTGGCTCGCCCACGGAACCGAGGATACGCAATGAAGAACGATCCGTGCCTTCGATGGCTTTATCGCCTTCCGCCATTAATGCGCGGATCGCCGTTGGCGCGGTGTAGAGAATGTTGACCTGGTGCTTGTCGACCACCTGACACATACGCGCCGGGGTCGGCCAGTTTGGAACACCCTCAAACATCAGCGTTGTTGCGCCACAGGCCAGCGGGCCGTACAGCAGGTAGCTGTGTCCGGTAACCCAGCCGACGTCGGCGGTACACCAGTAGATGTCGCCCGGATGGTAGTCGAAGACGTATTTGAAGGTGGTGGCCGCATAGACCAGATAGCCGCCGGTGGTGTGCAGCACGCCTTTCGGCTTACCGGTGGAGCCGGAGGTATAAAGAATGAACAGCGGATCTTCTGCGTTCATCTCTTCCGGCTGATGCTGGTCGCTCGCTTTTTCAATCAGGTCGCTCCACCACAGGTCGCGCCCCTCGTTCCAGTCGATTTTGCCGCCGGTACGCTTAAGGACGATAACGTTACTGACCGTTTTGACGTTCGGGTTTTTCAGCGCTTCGTCGACGTTTTTCTTCAGTGGGATACCGCGCCCGGCGCGCACGCCTTCATCGGCAGTGATCACCAGTTTTGAACTGGAATCGACAATACGACCCGCAACCGCCTCTGGCGAGAACCCGCCAAAAATCACCGAATGAATCGCGCCGATACGCGCGCAGGCCAGCATGGCCACCGCCGCTTCCGGCACCATAGGCATATAGATAGCGACCACATCGCCTTTTTTAATGCCCTTTTCCAGCAGGACGTTGGCGAAGCGGCACACGTCGCGGTGCAGCTCTTTGTACGTAATATGTTTGCTTTGCGAGGCGTCATCGCCTTCCCAGATGATGGCCGTCTCATTCCCGCGCTCGGCAAGGTGGCGATCGAGGCAGTTCGCCGCCAGGTTCAGGGTGCCATCTTCATACCATTTAATGGAGACATTGCCGGGTGCAAAGGAGGTGTTCTTCACCTTCTGATAAGGTTTGATCCAGTCAAGGATATGGCCCTGCTCACCCCAGAAGATGTCCGGGGCGGTGATAGATTGCTGATATTTCTCGTGGTACTGCTCCGGGGTGATCAGGCAACGGTCCGCAATATTTGCGGGAATGTCATGTTTGTGGATTTGGCTCATGGCTTTTTTTCTCCTTGTAAGATGTTAATAATATGTCGCAAAAACGTTAATTGTAGGGGCTTTACAAGCTTTGTTTAGTATTTGGGCTACAGATCACGCATTGTTTGAAGAGTATGAAAAATGAGCGAATGAAACTTTGAAGGAAAATAATTTATGCTGACGATTATTCACATTTATGTTTAAAAAAGCGTTTTTATAACAAAAGGTTATTTATCAGAAACAGGAGAAACTCCCGTCACGGACGCTTTTACGAGTGAAATGCGTCGTTCTTTAAGGCTTGCGCAACAGGCCGCGCAAATGATACTCATACGCCGCGTTAAAAAATCCCATAAATCGACGCAACACAATTCATACCCTATCAGTATGTCCCCATATTCATGCAGTTTGAGTGAATAAGGCGCTTCATTGAGGAAGTAAGTTTCTATGAAAAACGTTAAAGTCAGCCTGGCCTGGCAAATCTTAATTGCCCTTGTGCTGGGCATCTTGCTGGGCAGTTACCTCCACTATCACAGCGACAGCCGCGAATGGCTGATTGCGAACCTGCTTTCACCGGCAGGAGATATCTTTATTCATCTGATCAAGATGATAGTGGTACCGATTGTGATCTCGACGCTGGTGGTGGGTATTGCGGGCGTCGGCGATGCGAAGCAGTTAGGTCGTATTGGCGCGAAAACCATTATCTATTTCGAAGTGATCACTACGGTTGCGATCATTCTCGGTATCACCCTGGCGAACGTGTTCCAGCCGGGTTCCGGGATTGATATGTCGCAGCTGGCTACGGTGGATATTTCGAAATACCAAAGTACAACCGCTGACGTGCAGAGCCATGCACACGGCCTGATGGGCACTATCCTTTCTCTGGTACCGACCAACATCGTGGCATCGATGGCGAAGGGCGAGATGTTGCCTATTATCTTCTTCTCGGTCCTGTTTGGTCTGGGGCTCTCCTCTCTGCCCGCGACGCACCGCGAACCGCTGGTGACCGTGTTCCGCTCTATCTCCGAGACCATGTTTAAAGTGACCCACATGGTGATGCGTTACGCGCCGGTAGGGGTGTTTGCGCTTATCGCCGTCACCGTGGCGAACTTCGGTTTTGCCTCCCTCTGGCCGCTGGCGAAGCTGGTGATTCTGGTGCACTTCGCGATCCTGTTCTTTGCGCTGGTGGTGCTGGGCATCGTGGCGCGTCTGTGCGGGCTGAGCATCTGGATCCTGATCCGTATCCTGAAAGATGAGCTGATTCTGGCCTACTCCACGGCAAGCTCTGAGAGCGTGCTGCCGCGTATTATTGAGAAGATGGAAGCCTACGGCGCGCCAGCGTCGATCACCAGCTTCGTGGTGCCGACCGGTTACTCCTTTAACCTGGATGGTTCCACGCTGTACCAGAGTATCGCCGCTATCTTTATTGCCCAGCTGTACGGCATTGACCTGTCGCTGTGGCAGGAGATCGTCCTGGTGCTGACGCTGATGGTGACCTCTAAAGGTATCGCAGGCGTACCGGGCGTTTCGTTCGTGGTGCTGCTGGCGACGCTGGGCAGCGTCGGTATTCCGCTGGAAGGTCTGGCCTTTATCGCCGGTGTGGACCGTATCCTCGACATGGCGCGTACGGCGCTGAACGTGGTGGGTAATGCACTGGCGGTGCTGGTTATCGCCAAGTGGGAACACAAATTCGATCGTAAAAAGGCGCTGGCGTATGAACGCGAGGTGCTGGGTCGTTTTGATAAGACTGCCGATCGCTAACCTCTTAAGCCCGGTGGCGCTGCGCTTACCGGGCCTGCGGGTCTTGTAGGCCGGGTAAGGCGAAGCCGCCACCCGGCACTTTACTCCCCGCTCAACGCATCAAACTCTTCACATCCCGTATCAAACCCTTCCGTACAGCTCAGGTTCAACCAGTACAGTGCTTTCTGCTTATTTGGCGTGATAAAGCCTTTCTCACCCTGCCTGAACAACATCCCAGCCCAGTACTCGGCGTAGCCGGTACGCGAAAGGGCTGAACTGCGCTTGAACCACGAGGCGGCCTGCACGTCATCCTGCGCCACCTCTACACCGTTGGCATAAATGAGTCCCAGCAGCAGTTGCGCATCGACCGCAGAGTCGCTGTCGATATCTTCGGTTGCCGTTTGCAGCAGTCTGATGGCCTGGGGATAGTCAGTTTTCCCTGCCTGAGTATTCACCAGAATGCGCGCCAGCATGATCGCGCCGCGTTTGCTGCCAGCAATGTTTGCCTGTTGGGCCAGGGCTTTGGCCTGCGCGTAATCGCCCTGCGTAAAGAGGATTTGCGAAAGCAACCCCATGGCGTCGACATCGCCGCCTTTCGCAGCTTTCTCGGCCCACAGCGCGGCCTGCTTGCTGTCGCCGGAGCTGAAGTACGTATCGGCAAGATAATACTGGGCACGCGCATCACCGGCTTCCGCCTGTTTCCGATACTGGCTGCCTATCTCTTCCGCGCGGGCGAAGGACGTTAAAAACACTAACAACAGAAAAATGGCTTTCATGGATTCTTATCATCTGGATACACGCCGCGCAGTATAATCGCGGGCGCAAAAGAAAAAAATGGGTGCATTAAGACCTCAGCATCCTACAAGCCGGGCGGAACCGTTGTTCCGCCCGTAGAGGTTAGCCTGCGTTGCAGGCTAATTTAGCCGCCACCTCCTGATGCTCACTCTTTATTGAAAACTCGCAGAGCCTGCCGCGAGTAATAAAGGTAAAGATCACTATCGTCAGGCAAATAATAAAGACGATGCCTAACGCAGTTTTTAATGGCGTCATGCCTTTTACTCCTTGTCAAAAAAAGAATAAGAGGCTACTCTCAACTTGTTGGAGTTGAGGGAGTAGCCTCGGAATGTACTGACCCCAAAAAGTTGGACAGTTAAACACGAGGCACATAGGTCTGGGTTCGATATTCAATTGGACTCAGACCTTTTAATTTCAGGCTAATTCTTCTGCTGTTGTAGTAGTCAATATATTCCGTAACAGCATCCTTCAGTTCGCTTATATTACTGAACTCGTCAAGATAAAAACACTCCGACTTTAAGGTTCCAAAGAAACATTCCACGACTGCATTATCCAGACAATTGCCTTTTCTGGACATGCTCTGTGTAATGCCTTGTTCTTTAAGGATGTTTTGATACCTTCTCATACGATACTGCCATCCCTGGTCAGAGTGCAGAATAGGATGCTCGTGAGGCTTAAGCTTTTTGAATGCCTGATCGAGCATATTCTCGACCATGTTCATCACCGGTCTTTCCGACAGGCTGTAAGAAATAACTTCGTTGTTGAAGAGATCTATTACTGGAGACAAATACAGCTTGCGCCCATTGACTGCAAATTCAGTAACATCGGTAACCCACTTCTCGTTTGGCCGTGTAGCCTTGAAATCCCTTTGGAGAACATTAGGGGCGGTTTGCCCTACCTCTCCTCTGTAGGAGCTGTATCGCTTGACCTTAATCGCTGCCTTAAGCGAGAGGGTTCCCATCAGGCGCTGAACAGCTTTATGGTTAATCCGTTCCCCGTCTCGATGGAGAGACAACGTTACCCTACGGTATCCGTATCGACCTTTATTCTCGTGATAAATCTCACCAATACGCTTTTTAACATCCGCATACTTATCAGGCTTGCTGAGAGCCTTTAGATGGTAATAAAACGTACTGCGCGGTATCTCCGCTGCCCTGAGAAGCTCATCAAGAGGGTAAAACTGCCTTAGCTCATTGAGTACTTTCACTTTTTCGCGGGATGAGCTAAGGCTTTCAGCTTTTTTAGATACGTAAGCCGCATTTCAAGGAATCGAACTTGTCTTTCAAGATCCTCAATACGTCGGTCTTTCGACAGCTCCAATGCTAACGCCGCTTTTTCTGGATCAACTGACATTGTAATGTTTCTTTTGGTGCCGATCTTGAGTGCGCGTAAACCAGCTTCTCCGTGCTCCTCATAGACTTTCAGCCACTTGGCTACAGAACCACTACCAGCAAGCATAAAGTGAGCAGCAGCCTGATTGAGGGACATCTGCTGCTCGGTCACGGCTTTCACGACCTTAATGCGCAACTCTGGATCAGCACTAACGCCTTTAGGTTTGGGAATTAAACCTTTTTCTCCATGTTTTTCATAGAGGGCAACCCATGTCCTGACCTGGGTTCGGGGTACACCAAAACGGGCAGAGATGATCCTGTAACCATCATCAGTTGTGAAGTAGTGATTCACGACTTCAAGGCGCTTTTCGAAGGGGTATTTTGGCTTTGACATATCAGGGACTATTCCATTTCATCGTCCAACAAAATGGGTGCAGTACATACAGGTAAATGAAAATTTCCCGGGGCTTTCTACTTTCTGTCCCTCAACAATGCTCAAGACAGAAAGTCTTAAGCACCCGCCGAATATCTTATCTCTCTGAATTAAAATGCAAAGATGTAATTCTTTTTCGCGAAAATTACATTATTTCTGCGAGCCGCTTTCCAAATAATAATTGATATTATTGATGAGCCAACCGGAAATAAAAAGGGAGTGAATATTTCACTCCCTTTATTCATCGATGAATTAGCGGCTTCAACCCATTGCGCTTTCGCGCAGTCGGGCTTTTAGCTTGTTGTACTCGTCAATCACGTACTGCTCGGCGGCGCGCTGATCGGCGATCGGCTCGACGCGCACGGCGCAGTATTTGTATTCCGGCGTTTTCGTAATCGGGCTTAAGTTTTCGGTAACCAGCTCGTTACAGGCACCAATCCACCACTGGTAGGTCATGTAAATCGCCCCTTTGTTCGGACGATCGCTGACCTGCGCACGGGTGATAATTTTGCCTTTACGCGAGTGCACCCAAACCAATGCCTCATCTTCAATACCCAGACGTTTGGCGTCTTCGGTATTGATTTGTGCGTAGCCAGGTTCATCAGCCAGCGCCGCCAGTGCCGCACAGTTACCGGTCATCGAACGGCAAGAGTAGTGACCAACTTCACGCACCGTTGACAGTACCATCGGGTACTCGTCGGTGAGTTTGTCGATTGGCGCTACCCAGTCGCAGGTGAAGAACTGCGCCAGACCGTTCGGGGTATCAAACTTCTCTTTAAACAGATAAGAAGTCCCCTGATCGGCATCTGAAGTATCGCGGCAAGGCCACTGAATGAAGCCCAGTTCGCCCATTTTCTCGTAAGTCGCACCGTAGAAATCCGGGCACAGATGACGCAACTCATCCCAGATCTCCTGGGTGTTGTTGTAGTGCATCGGATAACCCATACGGGTGGCGATTTCACTGATGATTTGCCAGTCCGTTTTCAGATCCCATTTCGGTTCAACCGCCTTGAAGAAACGCTGGAAGCCACGGTCAGCCGCAGTAAACACGCCTTCATGCTCGCCCCACGACGTTGACGGTAAAAATAACATCCGCCGCCGACGCGGTTTTGGTCATAAAGATGTCCTGAACGATAACCAGTTCCAGATCTTCAAAGGCTTTACGTACTGCCGACAGCTCCGCGTCAGTTTGCAGCGGATCTTCGCCCATAATGTACGCGGCACGCACTTCGCCATGCGCTGCGCGGTGCGGTAGCTCGCTGATGCGATAGCCGGTATGCGCTGGCAGGCTTTCCACGCCCCAGGCTTTGGCGAATTTCTCGCGGTTAGCCGGATCTTTCACGTACTGGTATCCCGGATACGTATCCGGCAGCGCGCCCATATCGCAGGCACCCTGTACGTTGTTCTGACCACGAACCGGGTTAACACCCGCATGTGGCTTACCGAGGTTACCGGTCAGCATCGCGAGGCTGGTCAGAGAACGCACGGTTTCCACGCCCTGGTAGAACTGGGTTACACCCATGCCCCACAGGATGGCGGCGCTTTTCACCTGGGCATACATCCGTGCCGCCTGACGAATCTCACTGGCGCTGACGCCGGTGATATCTTCAACCGACTCCGGCGTGTAGCCTTCAACGATTTTACGATACTCTTCAAAGCCTTCTGTACGGGAAGCGACGAATGCTTTGTCGTACAAATTTTCTTCAATAATGACATGGCCCATCGCATTCAACAGCGCGATGTTCGAGCCGTTTTTCAGTGCAATGTGCATGTCAGCAATGCGCGCGGTTTCAATTTTGCGCGGATCGCAGACGATAATTTTCGCCCCGTTACGTTTAGCGTTAATTACGTGATTCGCTACGATTGGGTGGGAATCCGCCGGGTTGTACCCGAAAACGAACACTAAATCGGTATTATCAATTTCGTTAATAGCATTGCTCATTGCGCCATTACCGACCGATTGGTGCAGACCTGCAACCGATGGGCCGTGTCAGACACGAGCGCAGCAGTCAACGTTATTGGTACCAATAACGGCGCGCGCAAATTTTTGCATTACATAGTTGGTTTCGTTACCCGTACCACGCGAGGAGCCGGTCGTCTGGATGGCATCCGGACCGTACTTCTCTTTGATGGCGCTCAGGCGCTCGGCAACGTAATTCAGTGCCTCATCCCAGGAAACAGGTTCGAGTTTGCCGCCACGCTGGCGACGGATCATGGGGGTTTTCAGGCGCGGGGTCAGGATCTGGGTATCGTTAATGAAGTCCCAGCCATAATAACCCTTCAGACACAGGGTACCCTGGTTGGTTTTTCCCCTGCGCTGCCTCCGCCCGGACGATTTTGCCGTTATCGACGACCAGGTTGATTTTGCAACCTGATGCGCAATAGGGGCAAACCGTGACGACTTTTTTCATCGGTCTCGCTCCAGTTAATCGAATTATTCGCACCCACTATGCAGCTTCTATGCCATGTTTTTTGTATGGGTATACCCTGACTTTACGGTCCCTTCGCGGTGAAAACCCTGACAAAAAGCAGTCAATCGTCAAAATTGACGTGTCGACAGGGCAGCGGATGTGACATGGGTTGAATTTCCGTCACTGAAAAAACCATTTGACTGGAGCCGACGGCAGAATGGTTCAGACTTAACATAATCCCCTGACGGAAGCATACGATGAAACCGGCGATCCTGGTGGTAGATGACGATACGGCAGTCTGCGAACTGCTTCAGGACGTGCTGAGCGAGCACGTCTTTAACGTGCTTGTCTGCCATAACGGCCAGGATGCACTGCGGCAGGTACAGCAGGAGCCGAATATCGCGCTGGTGCTGCTGGATATGATGCTGCCGGATATCAACGGCCTGCAGGTTTTGCTGCAGCTGCAAAAGCAGCGCCCAGCGCTACCGGTTGTGATGTTAACCGGGCTGGGGAGTGAGTCAGACGTGGTGGTGGGGCTGGAGATGGGGGCCGACGATTATATTGGCAAACCGTTCAACCCGCGCGTGGTGGTTGCCCGCGTTAAAGCGGTATTGCGACGTACCGGCGTGCTGGCTGCGGAAGTTCCCGCAGCGCCCGTAGCGGGCATTGCGTTTAACGGATGGACGCTCGATACCACCCGCTGCGAGCTGAGCGATCCGCAGCGTAATCCCGTGCCCTTAACCCAGGGTGAGTACGGCCTGCTGCTGGCGCTCACGCAAAATGCCCGTCGGGTGCTGAGCCGTGACCGGCTGCTTGAGCTGACCCACAGCGAAAGCGCCGACGTGTTCGACCGCACTATTGACGTGCTGATCATGCGCCTGCGCCGGAAAATCGAGGCTAACCCGCATCAGCCTGCGCTCATCAAAACGATCCGCGGGCTGGGTTACGTGTTTGCCATCGACGTTTCCCACAGCGAGAAAGCGGCGTAATACTAAGGTTTTATCAATCCCTCCGTTTTTAATGCGTAACCTTTCCACTCTGATTTTAGACGCCATACTGGCATCGATTTTCGTCCTGTTTCCGGGTCGAGAATTTCTGCAGTGTCATTATGAATGGCGGTGATCACCACAAAATGCGAATACTTTTCCCCTTCCAGAGGGATGATCATGGGTTGGTCAATCGTCAGTGGTTCATTAACGTCATATCGGAGGCCTTTTGCCTGAAAACCCATACGCTGAGCCGCATTTTTCAGATCGAGAAGGGAAAAACCTGTTTGCAGTTTCTCCGCTTCTGTCCCAGGCTCAGCGCGATAGATAATATCTGAGATGATATCTATCTCTCTGATCTCCAGTGAAAAGCGGGTATTTAGCAGGAGCGACAGCGCTGCTGGCCCGCATGAAAAATCGGTCGTCTGGCGAACAATCCCGTCTGTACGCAAGCGCATCCAGCTTTTCATGGTTGTGTTGTAGGCCTGCGCATGACAGGCCAGTAACAACAAACATGCCGCTGACCATTTCATCAGAAGTTCCTTGTCATGCTGACGCCGAACGTTGAACCCGTTGTCTCCAATGGGAAGGAGACTTCAGGCGTAATACTGAAACGCGGTGATAGCAGATAAGAGAAATAAAATGCAAGCGATTCAGACTCTTGGCTGGTGCCTTTCATTGTGCGCCCTTCGTATTTCATATTATCTGACCAGCTATAGGTAAATCTGCTGCCCAACGAACTGACATTATTGAGAGCGAAACCGGTTCCCAGGAATGCCGATGCGGTATCGCCTGCTTTAATTCGCTCCCCACCTTTACTGGTCTCAAACGTTTTTTCGTATGAGATACCGCCAAAAAAGGTCACGGGATCCGTAATTCGCACAAACGTCAGGGATGGCGTCAGGCTCCAGTTGCCTTCGCTGTTATTCAGCGGCTGCTTCCAGGCGTCCAGGTCGGAGACGTATTTTTTGCGCCCGGTCGGCGTATTGACGGCAAGTGAACCCGTCACGGATGGATGATCATTGTTCTCTTTCAGTAGCAGATACTGGATACCGGCCGAAATGTCACCGATATGGCCCTGAGAGGCATCCCGGGTCCAGGCATTACTCGAAACATCTTCGATTTTTGTGTAGGTCCAGGGTACGTTTAACCAGACGCTAAGCCTGTCGGTAATACCGAATTTTGGCGAAACATAAAAATAAAGCTTTTTAATCGAATAACTGGAAACTTGATAAGGCCCCTGCTGCGGCAATGAGGACGTGGATTTCCATGTGCGGTATTTGAAACCGAAATCAACGTCAGTTTCCCCGTGATTAAGCAGAACCGTGTAGTCGGAAAGATAACTAATCGGCGCGCTATACTCCTCCTGCTTTTTCTCTATGTTGGCTATTCGACTATTGTCTTTTCTGACGACGTCGAAATGGGTCACATCCGGGAAGGAAATGGGATACACGTTATCCTTTCGCACAATGGATGCTGAATGATTGCTATCTGACTTAAGGAACCCTGTGATTCTGTCACCATTTTTAAACGTCACTGCATACTGCTTATCGGTGTCTATCGTTTTTATTTGATCAGCGCTGATCCGCAGACTTGAACCATAGGGGGTGCTAAAAACACACACGCCATCTTTAAAGGAGACAATATCTCCAGTGATATTGTCTCCGTTGTTCAGTCTGAGAATGTCAGCATGCGCAATCGTAACAAATATAAATGGCGCAACGACGCCAGCCACTCTCGACATCATTTAAATCACCACTTTGTCATGTTGATGTCGCGGTTCCATTTTGTCCAGCGCAGTGCCCGGTTCGATAAGGTTCCATCGGTGTTTACGACGCGATAATACTCTTCAACAACCGATGATTTCGCTGCTTCGAAACGGCCATCAGTACTGCGCGCGTAGCGCCAGACATCACCAACGACCGAATATTTTTTACCGTCCCCGGTATCGGTAATCGTGGTCGGGCCGTTGACGAAGTCCTGGCTGTGCAATACATAGTTTCGACTATCTTCATCGACGCCGAAGTTATGAATCATATTCATATAGTGCATGCCAACAAAATTTGTTCCGGTGATGGTATCAAATCCTTCAAGGGGTTTTTTTATGCTGCCGGAGTCGGACAACGTCAGACTGGAGTATTTCGGAAACTTTATCCCAGCCCAAGGGTTGGTTGGGGTTGTTGGTTTAGGTATTGGGAACACTGGGCTAGTAACAAGGCCATTTCCTTTACCATTAATTTGCGATAATTGTGTGTCACTTAATTCAGTGACTGCGGCATGTGTTATGCCGGAGAATAACAATGCCGTTAGCAGCATGATTTTATGCTTCATGGTTTTTCCTTATGGTAAATTAATGTTGTTATCAAGGTGTATATTCATCTTAAGGGTAAGTGAACATGACCGATGGATAACGCAAGGAAAAACGGCAGATGCGGCTTAAACTTTAAATATGATTAAGATGAAAGCTCGATAATTGATCTGATTAAATTTCACGCATATATATTGCAGCTGAGATATAGCGCCGCTTGCAGGGTGATTTGCGATAAAGTTATATTTCTCTTTACCCTTAATTCAGGTAGGGGCTGAATTATCCTCAATATACGTTTTCAGCTCTTCCAGCGTTTTTGCGCCGTCAATCGCATTGGCGGCCAGCAGGCTTGCTCGCGCGCAGGCGTGTGCCAGATAAATACTCTCCGTGAGCGGGAGCGATTCATGGCAGCCGTATAAAAAGCCCGCGCAAAAGGCATCGCCCGCGCCGACGCTGCCGATAATCTCTTCCTGCTCCAGCATCCATGACGGGATCCAGCGACCCTCTTCACCGCGGGCTTCTCCCCATGCGCCTTCGGGGCAGTGGATAACCACCCGCTGGCGAACGCCTGCCGCCAGCAGCTGCGCCGCGGCGTCGGCGATATGGGCAACGTGCGGGGCGTCGTTTTCGTCACGCATTGTCAGGCCGCTAAACTCCCCGGCCTCCAGCTCGTTTATCACCAGATAGTCGAGATGGCGCAGGGCAGGGAGCACCAGCGGCTGATAGCGCGGATCGCCCTTGCGGGACACCAGATCGAGCGAGGTTTCATATCCCTGGTCGCGCATTTGTGCCAGCAGCCGCGCGCTGCGGGTGCCGAACTCGTCATCGGGCATATCCAGGCTGTCGAGCAGCAGGAGATAGCCGAGATGAAAGATCTTCATCGATCCGTCTAAGCGATCGAAAGCGGGAAGATCCAGCAGACGGTTGGCCCCCGGCGAGTGGAAAAAGGTGCGCTGTCCGCTGGGATCGGTCATCACCTGCGACATGGAGGTTGGCGCAAAGGTGGTGCGCTCTACGCGCTGGCGGTTGACGTGGTACTGGTCGAGCATCGCCAGAATGTAGTCCCCGTCGGCATCTTCGCCAATCAGCCCCACCGCCTGCAGCGGCAGGCCAACGTGCATTTTAGCCAGCGTCAGCAGCACGTTGAGCGGCGCGCCGCCGGTTGAGCGTTCGCTGTGGGTGATTTCCGCCAGCCAGCCGCGCTCCGGCCACTGCACGATCTGGTGGACGTGGTCCACCAGCATGTTGCCTGCGGCAATGATCCCTTTACGTTCCATCAGGCTTTCCCCGCGCTGCCGAAGATGCGCATCTGTTCGGCGACCGTATCGGTTATCGCCTCTTCTATCCCCAGCAGCAGCTCTGCAAACTCGTCGTACAGCGGCTGGCGGTTCGCCATACGTTGCTCAACGGCGGCGAGCGCGGCCTGCGACATCCCGGTATAAAAGTTAATTTTGTGAATGCCCAGCTCGATGGCGCGGCGGAAGTCGGCATCGCTAATCCCGGAGCCGCCGTGTAAAACCAGCGGCAGCCCGGTCTGCTGGCGAATGGCGTCCAGACGTGGGAAATCGAGTTTCGGCTCGCCCCTGTATTTGCCGTGCGCATTGCCGATGGCGACCGCCAGCGCGTCAATGCCGGTTGAATCGACAAATTCGCGCGCCAGCCGTGGGTCGGTAAAGCACGCTTCATCCGCATGTCCGTAAAGCGCGCCGCCTTCATCACCCCCAACCGCGCCCAGCTCCGCTTCCACCGAGACGCCGACCGCGTGGCACATCTTCACCACTTCCCGCGTCTGGCGAATGTTCTCCTCGTAGCTCAGCGTAGAGCCGTCGAACATCACCGAGCTGAACCCTAAGCGCAGGGCGCGCACCACCGCCTCGAAATGCAGGCCGTGGTCGAGATTGAGCACCACGGGAATATCGTGACGGGCGGCTTCGTACTTAACCGCTTCGACAAGGGAATCCAGCGACACGTACTTAAAATGCACTTCGGCGATGTTGATGATAAACGGCGAGCGTTCCTGCTTTGCGGCGGCGAATAGCGCGCGCAGGAAGTGGGAATCGAGCACGTTAAACGCGCCCAGCGCATAGCGATGCGCCCTGGCGTGCTCAAGACCGTCGGCAAGAGAAATCAATGGCATCATTCACCCCTTATATCCGAAACAGGTTGTACTCGTTGCACAGCACCAGCAGCGCCGGTTCGTCTTCTTCGATGTTGTTATAGCGGGCAACGGGCTGCAAAAAGTGGTTATCGTGTTCGTCGTCGTTTACCGACGATACTTCGCCGACCAGCACGTCGCCGAAGCCGCGTTCGCCCCAGAAGCTGTGGTAAAGACCGGGCGTCAGGCAGATGCTTTCCCCTGGCGTGAGGCGCAGCTGGCTGCCGGGCGCGTGGGTCTGACGGCAGCCGTCGACGGTGACCGTCACGTCGGTGTTTTCCGTCTCTTCATGCGCCCCGGCATTCCATAACTCAATAATCAGATTCCCGCCGCCCCGGTTAATGATGTCTTCCCGCTTGCGCCAGTGAAAATGCATCGGCGTCACCTGGCCGTCGCGCACGTGCATAATTTTTTCGGCATAGCACTTTTCATAAGGCACGCCGTTGGGAGAGCCGTTGCGCAGGGTAAACAGCGTCAGGCCCTCAGCGGCAAAACTGTTGCCGCCGAACGCCGTCACGTCCCAGCCGAGCTTGAGGTCAAACACCTCCTGCCATGCGGCCTGGTCAAGCTGCTGCCATTTCGTTGGCGGAAAGCTGGCAAACGGCGGGAGATGCACGTCGTGCATGGAAAAGAACTGTCGCGTGTGGCCGAGAATTTCATTGATGTCGGAGCGTTTCATGGGGACTCCTTGAGTTACGTGCAAAACCTTTCCCCTCACCCTAACCCTCTCCCCAAAGGGGAGAGGGAACTTGACCACCCTCTCCCCTTTGGGGAGAGGGCCGGGGTGAGGGGTCACTTAACCGTCCACCCCTTATACGTGCCGACGTTCTTTTTATCGATCATCGTCACCGGGATCAGCACGGGCGCTTTCGGCGCAGGTTTGCCCTGTAGAATGTCATAGCCGATCTCCACCGCTTTTGCCGCCATTACCTGCGGATCCTGCGCCGGAGTCGCGACAAACAGGGAGTTTTCGCGCTTCAGCGCTTCCTCACCGTCCGGGCTGCCATCCACGCCAACGATAAAGAACTCATTGCGTTGTGCCTGTTTCGCGGCCAGATCGGCGCCGATCGCCGTCGGATCGTTAATCGCAAACACGCCGTCGATCTTCGGATTGGCCGCCAGCAGGGAGGTCATGACTTCCAGACCGCCTTCACGGCTGCCCTTGGCGTTTTGGTTATCCGAGAGCACCTTGATATCCGGATGTTTTTTGAATTCCGTCTGGCAGCCTTCCACGCGGTTTTGCACCGCAGAGACCGGCGGTCCGTTGATGATCACCACGTTGCCTTTGCCTTTCAGGCGATCGGTAATGTACTTACAGGCCATTTCGCCCGCCTGGGTGTTATCAGAGGTGATGGTGGCATCAGCCCCTTCCGCCGCCACGTCAACCGCAACGACCACGATCCCGGCGTCCTTCGCGCGTTTCACCGCCGGGCCGATCCCTTTGGAATCCGCGGCGTTGAGGATGATCATGTCCACCTTCGCGGCGATGAAGTTGTCAATCTGCGCCACCTGCTGGCCCAGATCGTACCCGCTGGAGACCAGCGTCACCTTGACGTTATCCCCCGCCAGCTTGCGCGCTTCCAGCTCGGCACCTTTGGTGATCTGCACGAAGAACGGGTTGGCCAGGTCGCCCACCGTCACGCCGATGGACTTCAGATCTTTTGCCTGCGCAAACGGCGTTGCGGCAAGCAGTGCGCCAGCACAGAGCGCGGTTACTAACGGTTTCAAACGCATATGGTTTTCCTCGAAGCTGTAGGGTGTTGTTGTTATGCACTTTGATGGTGTCGGGTACGGTATTTGTCGATCAGCACCGCTATGATGATCACCGCCCCTTTGATCACCAGCTGCCAGAAGTAGGAGACGCCCATCAGCGTCATGCCGTTGTTGAGGGTGGCGATGATCAGCGCGCCGACCAGCGTGCCGGTGATCGTACCGATCCCGCCGACGAAGCTGGTGCCGCCGAGGATCACCGCCGCAATCGCATCCAGCTCGTAACCCGCGCCGAGGTTGCCGTTGGCGCTGTAGAGGCGCGAGGCGCTCATGACGCCGCCAAGGCCGGAGAGCAGGCCGCTCATGCCGTAGACAAACAGCAGCACCAGCCAGACCTTGATGCCGGTCAGTCGCGCCGCCTGCATGTTGCCGCCCACGGCGTAGATGTGAACGCCGAGCGTGGTGCGGCGCAGGATAAACCAACATACCGCAATCACCGCCAGGGCGATCGCCACCAGCCACGGAATCGGGCCGAGGTAGTTATTGCCGATCCACTCGAAGTTGATGTTGGAGTTAATGACCGTCGTGCCGTCGGCCAGCAGGTACGCCGCGCCGCGCAGCGCCGTGTACGTGCCGAGCGTGACGATAAAGGGCGGTAGCCCGGCAAAGGCCACCAGCGCGCCGTTGAACAGGCCCAGCACCATGCCGAGCATCAGCGCGGCCGGAATGGAGAGCATGGCGAATTCGGGAATGAGCGAGACCACCATCGCCGCTACCGCCGTGGTGCCCAGAATAGAGCCCACGGAGAGGTCAATCCCGCCGGTCAGGATAATGAAGGTCATTCCCGCCGCCAGCACGATGTTGATCGACGCCTGACGGGTAATGTTGAGCAGGTTGCTCTCGGTAAAGAAGTTCGGAGCAATAAAGCCAAACACCGCCACAATCAGGATAAGAATCGGCAGGATACCGACCGTTTGCATCAGATCGCTCATCAGCATTTTTTTTGCGGAGGCGGATTTCGCCACCTGCTGCGGACTGGTTGAATGTGTCATGGTTACACCGCCTGATGATGAGTGTCGTTCACGCCGGTTGCCAGCGTCATGATGTTTTCCTGAGAGATGTCGCGCCCGTGGAGCTCGCCCGCAATGCTGCCTTCCCGCATCACGTACACCCGGTCGCTCATCCCCACCACTTCCGGCAGCTCGCTGGAGATCATTAAAATCGCCACCCCTTTGCGCGCCATCTGGTTCATGATGCGGTAGATCTCGCTTTTCGCGCCGACGTCCACGCCGCGCGTGGGTTCGTCCAGAATCAGAATGCGCGGGCCAATCGCCACCCAGCGGGAGATCAGCAGCTTCTGCTGGTTGCCGCCGGAGAGCCCACCCGCGCGCACCTGAGCATGCGGCACGCGGATATTAAGCAGGGCGATGGCGTCATCGGAGATGGACTGCGCTTTTTTGCGATTTAACATGCCGAAGGTGGCGTCGCGTTCCAGCGTCGCCATGGTGATGTTCTCCTGCGCCGCCAGCTCTAAAAACAGCCCCTGCTCCTTGCGGTTCTCGGTGAGAAAACCGATCCCGTTCTCGATGGCGGCACGCGGGGAGTGAATCACCACCGGCTCGCCGTCGACCTCAATCATGCCGCCGGTGGCTTTACGCACGCCGAAAATCAGCTGCGCCAGCTCGGAGCGTCCGGCCCCGACCAGCCCCGCCAGCCCGACGATTTCACCGGAACGCACCTGCAGGCTGCACGGCTGTACTTTTTTACCGTCGGTGAGGTGGTGGACGTTGAGGCGCGGGCTGCCGAGGGGAATATCACGCTCTTTGTTGAACAGGTCGCTTAACGGGCGGCCCACCATCATGCGCACCAGCTCGGAGGCGTTGAGCTTGTCGCGCGTCAGGCTCCCGACGTACTGCCCGTCGCGCAGAACGCTGACGCGGTCAGAGAGTTCATACACTTCCGCCATGCGATGGCTGATATAGATGATCGCCATCCCTTCATCGCGCAGGCGCAAAATCAGTTCAAACAGGCGATGCGTTTCCCGCGAGGAGAGGGCGGCGGTGGGTTCATCCATCACCAGAATGCGGCTGTTGCGGTGCAGCGCGCGGGCAATTTCCACCTGCTGCTGTTCGGCGATGGTCAGCTTCATTACCAGATCGGTGGCGTTGAACTGTGCGCCGAGGCGGTCAATCACCGCCTGCGCCTGGGCAGCCATCTCTTTGCGCTGCACCATCCCGCCGCGCGACAGCTCGCTGCCGAGGAAGATATTTTCGGCTACGGTCAGATTGGGCGCGAGCTGCATCTCCTGATAAATCAGGGTGATGCCTGCGGCCAGCGCATCTTTCGGCCCTTTAATGTGAAACGGCTGACCGTCGATCAGGATCTCGCCGCTGGTCGCGGTATAGGCCCCCGCGAGGATTTTCATCAGCGTGCTTTTTCCCGCGCCGTTTTCGCCCATCAGCGCGTGGATCTCACCGGGAAAAACCGTCAAATCCACACCCTTGAGCGCGTGGAAACTGCCAAACGTTTTGGCAATGCTGCGCATCTCTAATACCGGGGTTCTGCTCATGGCGGATCTCCTGTGAATGCCGATTTCTGCACTTCATCACAGGTGCGTAAATGCAAAATGTCAGAAGCTGTTCATATTTGTCATAGTTATGAATGGCTAATGTGGATCACAGTTATTGAATTACCCTCACCCCGGCCCTCTCCCTGAAAGGGAGAGGGAGCAAATCATTCCCTTGCCCCTTTGGGGAGAGGGTTAGGGTGAGGGGACACCAAACCGCACAGGAGCCTCAATCCATGCCATCACGCCGCCCTCCGTTTTTCTCCAGCGCCCGCGGTCGCCTGCTGATATTTAATCTGCTGGTGGTCGCCGTGACGCTGATGGTGAGCGGCGTGGCGGTGCTCGGCTTTCGTCACGCCAGTCAAATCCAGGAGCAGGTGCAGCAGCAAACGCTGGACGATATGACCGGCAGCATGAACCTGGCCCGCGATACCGCCAACGTGGCGACGGCCGCGGTGCGGCTCTCGCAGGTGGTCGGGGCGCTCGAGTATAAAGGGGAGGCCGAGCGCCTGAAGCAGACGCAAATGGCCCTGCGCCATTCGCTGGAGCAGCTTGCGGAGGCGCCGCTGGCGCAGCAGGAGCCGGCCCTGGTGGCGCGTATTATTCAAAGAAGCAATGAATTACAGCAGAGCGTGACGGAGATGCTGGAACGCGGACAGCGACGCCATCTGGAGCGTAACGCGCTGCTGAGCTCGCTGTACCAAAGTCAGAGCTACCTGCACCATCTTCAGGACATTAACCGCCGTTACGACAGCAACGTGCCGGATGCGCAGCAGCTGATGGAGATGGACCGGCTGATCGCCGCCGCCATCGACACCCCCTCGCCGCGCGCGACCGTTCAGCAACTGGACGCCGTAGCCGCGATGCTGCCCCGGGATGCCGCACAGCCTGTCGTGAAGGCGGTTTTGCCAGATTTTAACGCCGAGCTAGGTAAGCTCGCCCCGCTGTCGAAGCAGCTGGAGGAGAGCGATCTGGCGATAAGCTGGTATATGTTCCACATCAAGGCGCTGGTGGCGATCCTCAACGGCGACATCAATCAGTACGTGGAGCAGGTGGCGCAGGCCTCCCGGCTTCGCACCGCTCAGAGCCATCACGAACTGCAATCCATCAGCGTATTTATCACCATTTTCGCCGTGCTGGCGCTGATCATCACCGGGTGTGCCTGCTGGTATATTTATCGCAATCTGGCCTCCAACCTGACGGCGATTTCCCGGGCGATGTCGCGCCTTGCTCACGGCGAGCAGGATGTGTCCGTTCCCGCCCTCCAGCGGCGCGATGAGCTGGGCGAGCTGGCGCGCGCGTTTAACGTTTTTGCCCGCAACACCGCCTCGCTTGAGCACACCACGCGCCTGCTGAAAGAGAAAACCACGCAGATGGAGATCGACCGTATTGAGCGTCAGGGGCTGGAAGAGGCGCTGCTGCACAGCCAGAAAATGAAAGCCGTAGGGCAGCTGACGGGCGGGCTGGCGCATGATTTTAATAACCTGCTGGCGGTGATCATCGGCAGTCTTGAGCTCACCGACCCTGAATCAAAAGACGCGCCGCGCATCAGCCGGGCGCTGAAGGCGGCCGAGCGTGGCGCCTTACTGACGCAGCGCCTGCTGGCGTTTTCCCGCAAGCAATCCCTGACGCCGCATGCGGTAGAGATGCTGCCGCTGCTGGAGAACCTCCGGGAACTCCTGCGTCACTCCTTGCCCGCCACCCTGACTCTGGAAATTGAAGCGCAATCCCCGGCATGGCCCGCGTGGATTGACGTCAGCCAGCTGGAAAACGCCATCATCAACCTGGTGATGAACGCGCGCGATGCGATGGAAGGGCAAAGCGGGGTGATTAAAATTCGCACCTGGAATCAGCGCGTCACCCGCAGCGACGGGCGCAGGCAGGATATGGTGGCGCTGGAGGTCATTGACCGCGGCAGCGGCATGTCGCAGGAGGTCAAATCCCGGGTCTTTGAACCGTTCTTCACCACCAAACAGACCGGAAGCGGAAGCGGGTTAGGCCTGTCGATGGTCTACGGCTTTGTGCGCCAGTCCGGTGGTCGCGTGGAGATTGAAAGCGCGCCGGGACAGGGAACGACCGTCCGGCTTCACCTCCCGCGCTCGGTGCTGCCCGCCGCTGCAGTGGATGAAGCGCTGTCAGCCACCGCTTCCGTCGAGAGCGAGCGTCTGGTGCTGGTGCTGGAGGATGAAGCGGATGTCCGTCAGACCCTGTGCGAGCAGCTTCATCAGCTTGGTTACCTGACGCTGGAAGCGGACAACGGCGAGCAGGCGCTGAGCATGCTGGCGGCGTCGCCGGATATTGGCATGTTTATCAGCGACCTGATGTTGCCCGGAAGCCTGAGCGGGGCCGAGGTGATTAGCCATGTGCGCAGTCACTATCCGCAGCTTCCGGTGCTGTTGATCAGCGGCCAGGATTTACGACCCACGCATAATCCTCAGCTGCCGGACGTTCCGTTATTGCGTAAGCCGTTTACGCGGGCGCAGCTGGCGCAGGCCCTGCGGAAGGTCATGGTAATTTGAGATTCCTCCGCTACCCCCGTTTCCTGCCGTTGATTATCGTAAAGCCAGTTCACCTGCGAGTCTGGCCTTATGAAACGTTACTCAACTGTTCTGTTATTTGGTCTGCTGTCTCTCACCAGCCAACTGGCTCATGCCGACATTGTTGATGATGCTATTGGCAACATTCAGCAGGCGATCAACGATGCCTACAACCCCAGCAGCAGCCGCAGCAATGACGACGACGATCGTTATGACCGCAGCCGTCAGATTGACAGTCGACAGTACGACGATCGTCGTCGGCAGCTCGAAGACCGCCGCCGCCGTTTAGACGAGCGCCAGCGCCAGCTGGATGACGACAGGCGTCGCCTGGAAGAGGATGAGCGCAGGTTAGAAGACGATTACGATCGAGGCTAAGTGCGGCCTGTTGCCCTCACCCCAACCCTCTCCCACGGGAGAGGGAGAAAACTTAATCCAGTACCAGCACCATCCCGTCATACCCCGCTTCAATGCCGTCTGGCAACGGGTTATCCATCATCCACACGTCAAACTGATGGCTGATGTGCGTCAGGATCGCCTGCGGGCAGCCAATCACCTCGTTTAGCGCAATCACGGTATTTAAGTCGCAATGGTTTCGCGGCGTCTCGTCGCGCGGTTCGTGGCTGCAGTCGATAATCATCGCCTGCGGCTGATTGTTGAGCAGGAACTTCACCGTTTTATCCGGCAGCCCGGCGGTGTCGGACAGCCAGGCCACGCGGCTGTGGGCCGACTCCAGTAAATACCCGAAGGTCAGTTTCGAATGGTTGAGCGGCAGCGGCGTGACCCGTAAACCCTGAAGCTCAAACATCACAAACGGTTCGACCGTGTGGCTGAAATCCAGGATCCCCGGATGTTTAAACAGGTCGTCGCATCCTGCTTCGTCCGGCGGACCGTAAACCGGAATCGTCGCGCCCACGCCCCAGCGCAGGGGGAAGAGCCCCTGAACGTGATCCATATGGTAATGGGTCAGCAAAAACTGCTGAAAGCTGCCTGCGGCCCAGTCGTCCATCAGGTGCGGAATGCCCGCGTCCAGCAGGGTCACCGCATCGTTGAATTTGACCACCGCGCTACAGGGACGACGGCGATAGTTATCCTGCAGGCGCGCCCGGCGACACGCCGCGCAGTCGCAGCCAAAGACCGGCACGAGTTGCGCGCTTCCGGTTCCTGTTAACGTGATTGTCAGACTCATAACGCACCTCTACAGCGGTTTGGTGAATCGGAAATGGCTCTGCATATATCCTTCACGTACGTAAAAACGATGGGCGTCCACGCGCTTCACGCTGGTGGAAAGTTCGGTCAGCTCCGCGCCGGCCTCTCGTGCCACCCCTTCCGCCCAGGCGAGCAGCTGACTTCCTACCTTTAACCCGCGCGCCTGCGGCATCACCACCAGTTCCTGAATTTCACCGATCCAGTTGACATGATGCAGATGAAACTGCAAATGCAGGCCGATCATGCCGACAACTTCGCCATCCAGCAGCGCCAGATGGTAGCGCATGTTCGGGTCGCGCAGGTTGGCGTTAAAGCCCACGCGAAACGCGTGGTGGTCAAACTCCGCCTGTTTTAGCTCGCAAATCAGCGCGTAAACCGCGTCGGTGTCGTACTGCGTGGCCGGGCGAAGCTCACAAGCAGGCATGGTGTTTCTCCTTCTGATGAATCAGCGTCAGCAGCGTGTCGACCGACTGGCGCAGGCTGCCGTCATTGTTGAGCGTATGGCAATCCTGTGGAGTATAGCGGGCGGCGCGCGCCAGGCGGGCGTTAATTTCACTGGCGTTTTCACGGCCACGGTTTTCCAGGCGCTGGCGCAGGATCTCCGGCGACACCTGTAAGCAAATGGGCAGCAGCGCCGATTGATAGCGCGCCCGTGCCTGCGGCAAATGCGCGCGTGAACCGTTGACCACCACGTCGAATCCGGCGTGCAGCCAGAGGTCAATCTCGACGCCGACGCCATAATACAGACCGTTAGCGTGCCAGCTTAAGGCCAGCAGATTTTGCCCCGCGCGGGAAAAAAACTCCCGCTCACTCAGGGCGATATGGTTTTCACTTCCGGCGCTGGCATCGCGCGTGATGTAGCGATGCGCCACCAGTAGCTGCGTCTGTTCCCGCAGGCGGAGTTCCGCCAGCAGGCTGTCTTTCCCGGAGCCGGACGGCCCCATTAACCAAATCAGTTTTCCCGTCATCAGAACACCCTTTTCCCCTGACGCCAGACGTGGTCGATATGAATGTGATTGCCCTTGCGATGCGCCAGCACCAGGTCGGCGCGTTTGCCCTCGCCAATCACCCCGCGATCCTGAAGATTCAGCGCCTGGGCCGGATTTTTGGTCACCAGCTTCACCGCCTGCGGTAGCGTAAAGCGGTTGCTCTCGTCATCGGCGACGCGGAACGCCGCATCCAGCAGGCTGGCGGGGTAGTAGTCGGAAGAGAGTATATCCAGCAGGCCAAGCTGCGCCAGTTCACTGGCCGCCACGTTGCCGGAGTGCGAGCCGCCGCGCACGATATTTGGCGCGCCCATCAGCACGTTCATGCCATGCTTGCGCGAGGCTTCCGCTGCTTCAAACGTGGTGGGAAATTCGGCGATGACGCTGCCAAGCTGGTGTGATTCGGCAACGTGGGCATGCGTGGCGTCATCGTGGCTGGCGAGGGCAATTTGTCTTGCGCGGCACATTGCGGCGATGGATTCGCGATTAGGCTGTGACCAGCGTGCGGCAAGCGCCAGTTGCTCTTCTTCGTACTGCTGCATCTGCGCATCGGTGAGGGAGTATTTGCCCTGATAATATTCACGGTACTTCTCGCGGTTAGCGAACTGGCGCTGGCCCGGCGAGTGGTCCATCAGCGACACCAGCGTCACCGGCTCGCGCTGCACCAGTTTTTCAAACAGCGGCAGCGTGGTGTGATGCGGCAGTTCGCAGCGCAGATGCAGACGGTGCTCGGCGCGGTTGACGCCGCGTTTCTGCGTCTCTTCGATGGCGTTGATCATCTTCTCAAGATTCTCCAGCCGATCGCCGCCGTCGCGCACGTCGCCAATTGCCACGGCATCCAGTACGGTGGTGATGCCGCTCGCCACCATCAGCGCGTCGTGGCTGCTCATCGCCGAGTGGGCAGGCCAGTCAACTTTCGGGCGCGGGGTGAAGAATTTATCCAGATTATCGGTATGCAGCTCAATCAGCCCCGGCAGCAGCCAGCCGCCTTCGCCGTCCATCGCCTCCGGCAGGCGGCTCTGGCTTTCGGCAAAGGCGCGGATTTCGCCGTCCTGCACCTCCAGTGAACCGTGTACCACTTCGTTTTCCAGCACCAATTTGACGTTATTGATAATCATGAAGAGGCTCCCATTGGGTGCAGGCGGTCGGCAACGTCATTACGTACAGCTTCGTCATGGAAGATGCCGACGATGGCTGCGCCACGGACTTTGGCTTCGTGAATCAGTTCCACCACCGCGGCGCTGTTTTTGGCGTCCAGCGAGGCGGTAGGTTCGTCGAGCAGCAGAATCGGGTAGTCGACGATAAAGCCGCGGGCGATGTTGACGCGCTGCTGTTCGCCGCCGGAGAAGGTCGATGGTGCAAGGTGCCACAGGCGTTCAGGCACGTTCAGGCGCGTCAGTAATCGGGCGGCTTTAGCGGCGCAGGCTTCACGCGGTACGCCGGTATCGAGCAGCGGCTGCATTACTACTTCCAGCGCCGAAATGCGCGGGATAACGCGCAGAAACTGGCTCACCCAGCCGACGGTGGTTTTGCGGATCTCCACCACTTTGCGGGCTGGCGCGGTGACCAGGTCTACCCATTCGTCACCGTGTTTAATCTGGATTTGCCCTTCGTCGGGCAGATAGTTGGCGTACAGCGAGCGCAGCAGGGTTGATTTGCCGCTGCCGGAATGGCCGTGGAGCACCACGCATTCGCCCGCGTTGACGATGAGCGAGGCGCGGTTGAGGACGGGCAGGCGCACGCCGTTTTGCTGGTGCAGGATGAAGGTTTTACTGACGTTTTGTACGTTAATCATTTTTCGCCTCGTGGTTCGGGTGTCGGATGCGACGCTGACGCGTCTTATCCGACCTACGGGGAGCGCATTTGTAGGCCGGATAAGGCGTTTACGCCGCATCCGGCACCGGCTCAATTCTGCAAAACCGATGACACCAGCAACTGGGTGTACGGATGGTGCGGGTCGTCGAGCACGCGGTCGGTTAACCCACTCTCCACCACTTGCCCCTGTTTCATCACCAGCAAACGGTCCGCCAGCAGGCGGGCAACGCCTAAATCATGGGTGACAATCACCACCGCCAGGTTCAGCTCCACCACCAGGCCGCGCAGCAGATCGAGCAGGCGTGCCTGCACCGACACATCCAGCCCGCCGGTTGGCTCGTCCATAAACACCAGCTTCGGATGCGTCACCAGATTGCGGGCAATCTGCAAACGCTGCTGCATGCCACCGGAAAAGGTGGTCGGCAGGTCGTCGATCCGGTTGGCGGGAATTTCCACCTCTTCCAGCCACTTCTGCGCGGTGGCGCGAATATCGCCGTAATGACGCGCCCCGGTCGCCATCAGCCGCTCGCCGATATTGCCGCCTGCCGAGACCTGGCGGCGCAGGCCGTCGAGCGGATGCTGATGCACCACGCCCCATTCGGTGCGCAGCAGGCGACGGCGGTCGGCCTCGCTCATGCCATAGAGGGAACGGTTTTCATAGTGAATTTCCCCCTGCTGCGGCGTCAGGCGCGCGGAGATTGATTTCAGCAGCGTGGTCTTCCCGGAGCCGGACTCCCCGACAATGCCCAGCACTTCCCCCGGCCATAAATCAAAAGAGACATCGCTAAAGCCTTTGCCCGGCGCGTAAAGGTGGGTCAGGTTATTGACCGAAAGTAACGGTTGATTCATTGGTTTTTTGCCTCGCTCTGTTGGCGGCAATAATCGGTATCGGAGCAGACAAACATGCGGTTTCCGGCGTCATCCAGCACCACTTCATCAAGATAGCTGTGGGTCGATCCGCAGATGGCGCACGGCTCATCCCACTGCTGAACGGTGAACGGGTGATCGTCGAAATCGAGGCTTTCCACGCGGGTAAACGGCGGCACCGCATAGATGCGCTTCTCGCGCCCCGCGCCGAACAGTTGCAGGGCGGGCATCATGTCCATTTTCGGGTTATCGAATTTCGGGATCGGCGACGGGTCCATTACGTAGCGCCCGTTCACCTTCACCGGATAGGCGTAGGTAGTGGCGATATGACCGAAGCGGGCGATATCTTCATACAGTTTCACCTGCATCACGCCGTACTCTTCCAGCGCGTGCATGGTGCGGGTTTCCGTTTCGCGCGGCTCGATAAAGCGCAGCGGTTCGGGGATTGGCACCTGGAAAATAACTATCTGATCTTCGGTCAGCGGCGTTTCGGGGATGCGATGGCGCGTCTGGATAAGCGTCGCATCGTCCGTACGTTCAGTGGTGTTTACCCCGGTCACGCGCTTAAAGAAGTTGCGGATCGACACGGCGTTGGTGGTGTCGTCTGCGCCCTGGTCAATCACCTTCAGCACGTCGCTTTCGCCAATCACGCTGGCGGTGAGCTGTATGCCGCCGGTTCCCCAGCCGTATGGCATTGGCATCTCGCGCCCGCCAAAAGGTACCTGATAACCGGGGATCGCTACCGCTTTTAAGATGGCGCGGCGGATCATGCGTTTGGTCTGCTCGTCGAGGTAGGCAAAGTTGTAGCCGCTCAGATTAGCCATGGTTCTGCTCCTGTTGCAGACGTTTGAGTAGCTCCAGTTCGGCCTGGAAATCGACGTAGTGGGGGAGTTTGAGGTGCGAGACAAAGCCTGCGGCTTCGACATTGTCGGCATGTGCCAGCACGAACTCTTCATCCTGCGCCGGGCCTGTCGCGTGCTCGCCGTACTCCGGGGCCTGCAACGCACGATCGACTAGCGCCATTGCCATCGCTTTGCGCTCGCTCATGCCGAACACCAGCCCGTAGCCGCGTGTAAAATGCGGTGGTTCATCCGGCGGATCGATAAAACCGTTGACCATTTCACACTCGGTCATCAGCAGTTCGCCGACGTTTACCGCAAATCCCAGCTCTTCGGGCACAATCGACACGTCGATGTAACCACTGCGGATCTCGCCCGCGAACGGGTGGTTGCGCCCGTAACCGCGCTGGGTAGAGTAGGCCAGCGCCAGCAAATAGCCTTCGTCCCCGCGCATTAACTGCTGCAAACGGGAAGAACGTGAGCAGGGGTAAACCGGCGGCGTGTGGGTGATGTCATCCGGCTGTGCGCCGCTATCTTCTTCAAACTTCGCCAGCCCCTGACGCGCCAGCAGGCTGAAAACGTGCGGCGACGGCTGTTGTTCGCTGTCGGCGGTGGTCAGCGTCGGCGCTTCACCGTTTGCCAGCAGGGTGAAATCGAGCAGGCGATGGGTGTAGTCGTAGGTTGGGCCAAGCAGCTGGCCGCCGGGAATGTCTTTATAAACCGCCGAAATACGCCGTTCGAGACGCATCCCGGTGGTGTCGAGCGGCTCGCTTACCGCCAGCTTTGCCAGCGTGGTGCGGTAGGCGCGCAGCAGGAAAATCGCTTCAACGTTATCGCCGCTGGCCTGTTTCAGCGCCAGCGCCGCCAGTTCGCGGTCGGCAATGCCGCCTTCGGTCATCACGCGATCCACCGCGAGATTAAGCTGCTGTTCAATCTGGGCGACGCTCAGTTCAGGCAAATCGGTATCGCCCCGGCGTCGGCTCTCTTGCAGGGCGTGGGCGGCGTCGATCGCCTTTTCGCCCCCTTTCACGGCAACGTACATCAGCACACCTCCACATGAGTGGTTCGCGGGATAGCCAGCAGGCGCTCACCGCAGGTCAGGATCAGGTCGATGCCGAGCGGGAACGGGTGCGGGCGCTCGGTGAGTTCGTGCAGAATGCATTCCGGCAGCTGCGGGGCGATCATTCGTTCTTCGGCAATGCCCGCGCCGGTGAGGCGCAACATACGCCCGCCGCTCAGGCTGGCGACCTGTAAAATCAGCGTCGCGCCCGCTTCCGGCGCAACGGCGGTGCCGGTGGAAAGGGCGTTGAGCTGTTCGCTGGAAATCGCCTCATCCGTCACCGCGAAGGTCGCCTGTTCCGGCTGGCTAACCAGCGGCGCGTTGGTATGAAAACGCAGGCTCTGGCTGACGATATCGTTACTTAATGGCGTGGCAAGCCACACCGGCGTGTCGTTATCGGCCAGCGTCAGCAGCACGCTGGTGGTGGCGATATTCAGCGGCTGCCAGCCGCGCTTGAGCTGATGCAGGGCGACAATCACGCCCGGCTCGCTCATGGCTTTTAACAGGCGACGAAAACTGTGCTGGGCATCCTGCACGGGAAGCATAAAAGCGGTTTCCAGGGTCATGCGTTGTCTCCGCGAACCATCGTAAAGAAGTCGACCCGGCTGGCGTTCACTTCGGCCTGGCGTGCGGCAATGCGTGCCATACGGTCAGCGTCCAGCGGGGCAATAAGGGTTTCTGATAAGTTTTGAAAATGGCGAGATTGCTGCATCAACGCGTCAATCAGCGCGCAGCGTTCGGCGTGCTGTTTGTCGCGCCCCAGCACCCAGCTGTAGCCGAGGGTGCCGTCAGTCAGGCGTACGGCGGCGCGGGTCAGCGTGGCGTCGCCGGCAAAAAAGCGTTCGCCGGTACCGCCCATTCGCGCCTGAATCTGCACCAGGCCGGTTTCGGCGGTGCGGATCACTTCATAGTCGGCGGTGATGTTCAGCGCGTTCAGGCGGGCTGCCAGTTCAGCCGGTTGGCTGTGCGCCAGTACGGACATCCAGTGCTGGCGGGTCGCGGTATCTGCGTGCATTCAGTGCTCCATAGTGAATTCAATCATGTCGGCGCGCGTCAGGCTGACGGAGTACTCCGCCGGGCTGCTTTCACCGTCACGGTGGTTAAGGGTGCGCACGCACAGCAGCGGCGACATATTCGGGATTTCAAGACGCTGGCACTCTTTGGCCTGGGCGCGGCGGGCGCTGATCCGCGTCTGGCTGCGGCGCAGCGCAATTCCGGTTTGCTCGCGCAGAAAATCGTGCAGCGAGCCGCTGTCGAAGCGTTGCAGCGTCGGCCAGAGGGCGAGGTCCGCAAAGTAGTGGTCGATTAAACAGAGCGCGACGCCGTTGACCCGACGCAGGGTGCGCAGGTGGATAACGTTCTCGCCCTCGGTAATCCCCAGCGCGTCAGCAACGTGACCGGAGGCCGGGCGCAGCACAGACAGCAGTTTTTCGCTGGTGAGATGGCTGCCCTGATCCAGCAGGTTCTGGCTAAAACGCGCCTGGGCGTTGAGCGGGTAATCGAACGGGCGCATCAGCACCAGTACGCCGACGCCCTGACGGCGCTGTACCCAGCCTTTTTCCACCAGCTGGTCGATGGCGCGGCGCAGGGTGTGGCGGTTCACCTCAAAGCGCGCCGCCAGTTGCTGCTCGGCGGGAAGATAGTCGCCGCAGCGGTAGTGTTGACGAAGCTCCTGCTCAAGTTTTGCGGCTATCTCCTGATAGCGTGTTGGGTAGCTGGTCGGATGTGTAGACAAGTGCATAGCTATCAATGCCTCGCTTATCAGATAAAGTGCTTACGCAACCGTTGAGAGAGGAAATCCAGCAGGCTGACCGTGACGATGATGAGCACCATCAGGGCGCAGGTTTGCTGGAACTGGAAACCGCGAATCGCTTCCCACAGGGTGACGCCGATCCCGCCTGCACCGACCATGCCGACGACGGTCGCCGAGCGGACGTTGGATTCGAAACGATAGAGGGAGTAGGAGATCAGCAGCGGCATCACCTGTGGCAGCACGCCGTAGAGGATCTCTTCGAGCTTGTTAGCGCCGGTGGCGCGAATGCCTTCCACCGGGCCGGGTTCAATCGCTTCCACCGCTTCGGAAAGCAGCTTGGAGAGCACGCCGGTGGTGTGGATAAACAGCGCCAGCACGCCAGCGAACGGGCCGAGACCGACGGCGACCACGAACAGCATGGCGAAGACCATTTCGTTAATGGCGCGGCAGGCGTCCATCAGGCGGCGAACGGGCTGGTAAACCCACCACGGCACCAGGTTTTCGGCGCTCATCAGACCGAAGGGGATGGAGAGAACCACCGCCAGCGCGGTGCCCCAGACGGCGATTTGCAGCGTGACGGCCATTTCGGTGAGGTAATCCTGCCACTGGCTGAAATCGGGCGGGAAGAAGTCGGCGGCGAAGGTTGCCATGTTGCCGCCGTCTTTAATCAGCGTAAGCGGGGCCATTTCCGCGCCCTGCCACGAGATGACCAGCACGGCGAGAACAACGGCCCAGCTCAGAAGCGAGAACCAGCTGCGCTTGGGTGGGGCGATGGTGATGGTTTGCATGTTTGGCTCCGGTCTGTAGGCCGGATAAGGTGCTTGCACCGCATCCGGCATCAACGCCTGCACATTGTCGGATGTATCCGACCTACGATTTACTGCACCGCTTTACTTACCGAACTCATCGCGCTTAACGCGTTGTTCAGGCGGTCCAGGTCATCCAGCTGCGCCTGAATCTCGGTGGTTTTTGCCAGCTTGTCCTGCTCATTCAGTCCTTTATTGCTTTTTACGCCCTGCATCTCTTTAAACAGTGCGAGCTGGCGAATCGGCACCAGTTGCAGGTCGCTGGAGGCGCGGAACGGGGCCCAGCCCAGGCGTTCCAGCACCGCTTTCTCTTCCGGCGTTTTTCCGTAGTTCATAAAGAAGTCGTAGATCTTGTCTTTGGTGGTTTCGGAGAGATTCTTGCGCCAGACGATCGGATCGCCTGGGATCAGCGGCGACTTCCAGATCACCTTCAGTTCTTTCAGCTTCTCTGGCGCGGAGGTTTTCAGCTTGTCGAGGTTTTCGGTGTTGTTGGTGGCAACATCCACCTGCTTGTTGGCGACGGCCAGCGCGTTGGTTTCATGCCCAGCGTTGACGGTGCGCTTAAAGTCGCTGGCGGAGATATTGTTTTTGGCAAAGACGTAGTAACCGGGGACGAGGAAGCCAGAGGTGGAGTTAGGATCGCCATTGCCGAAGGTGAGATCTTTCCGCTTCGCCAGCAGATCGTTCAGGTTGTTGATCGGACTATCTTTGTTGACGATCAACACGCTCCAGTAACCTGGCGATCCATCCGCCGCGACCGTCTGGGCGAAGACCTGGCCGTTGGCGCGATCCACCGCTTCCATTGCCGACAGGTTGCCGTACCAGGCGATATCCACTTTATTGAAGCGCATTCCCTGGATAATGCCTGCGTAGTCTGGGGCAAAGAAGGCGTTCACCTTCACGCCCAGCTTCTTCTCCATATCCTGTAAGAATGGCGTCCATTGCGGTTTCAGGTTTTGCTGTGATTCCGTTGAAATAATGCCGAAATTCAGCGCCTTTTCCTGCTCTTCGGCGTGTGCCGGGCTTAACAGGGTGCTGAGGCTGAACATGCTGGTGAAGGCCAGCGAGGCAATTATCTTAGCGTTCATTCGTTTTCCTCAATGATGGGGATGTCAGGCAGCTTTCGCGTTCTCTTCGATGCGATTAATGCTGCGGTAGAGATGGTCAAAACGTTCGTTATCAAACTGTTGGCTGCTGCCGTCGTAGAAAACGTGCCCCTGGCGCAGGGCGACGATGCGTTCGCAGTAGCGCAGGGCGTAATCCACCTGATGCAGCGTGACGACCACGGTGATGCCGTCGTTCTGATTGATGTCGCGCAGGGTGTCCATCACGATGCGGGCGGATTCCGGGTCCAGCGAGGCGATGGGTTCATCGGCCAGAATCACCTTCGCCTGCTGCATCAGCGCGCGGGCAATCGCCACACGCTGCTGCTGTCCGCCGGAGAGGGTGGAAACGCGTTGATGGGCAAAATGCACCATGCCAACGCGGGTCAGCGCCTGTAACGCGCGTTGTTTCTGCTCGCGGGTAAACCAGCTAAAACAGGTGCGCCAGAACGGCGTGCTGCCGAGCGCGCCAATCAGCACGTTCTCCAGTACGCTCAGGCGGTTCACCAGGTTGAATTGTTGGAAGATGTAGCCGGTGTTGGCGCGGCTTTTGCGGATATCGCGCGCCAGACGGCCTTCGCGCTGGACTGTGCGGCCCAGCAGCTCGATATGGCTACCGACAGATTTATCGCCGGTAATCAAACCGCTTAAGTGACGTAAAAGGGTGGATTTGCCGGAACCCGACGGCCCAAGCAGAGCCACCATTTCACCGTGATGAATGTTCAGATCAACCGCATGCAGCGCCTGATGCTGATTGAAGGTTTTGGCGAGCTTCTCGACACGGATAATCGTTTGCATGATGCAGCCTCCCTAAAAAGTGGCTCCATCGTGGCGGATTATTGTGACGATTTGGTTAATTAAAAGTGACTAACAGATGAGGAGTTAACGGGAATTCGATGACAGTGCGGGAGGGCGGGCCTCCCGGCGGGTTATTGCGTTGGTTGTTGTTTGACGACATTAATCATCCACGGTACGCCAAATTTATCGGTGACTTTGCCGAAGCCATGCGCCCAGAAAGTTTCCTGCCAGGCCATTTCAATTTTTCCGTTAGCGGCAAGGTTATCAAACCAGCGTTTTCCTTCTTCGACCTGTTGCGAATCGAGCACCAGCGTAAAGCCGGAGTAGCTGGCTTTTCCTGACGGTATAGCATCGCTCATCATGATGTCGCTTCCGGCAATGCGCACGTTGGCGTGGGCGATGGCGGTATCGGGAAATTGCATTCCGGAAGGGCAGTTCTCGGCGCTGTCCTGCGCTGATTTTGGCATTTCGCCGAAGTGATTTTATAGAGAAGTTCTGCGCCGACGGCTTGCTGATAGAAGGCGGTGGCCTCTGCGCAGTTGCCGGCGAAAGAGATGTAGGGACTTAACGGCATAATCTTTACCTCACGTAAGAAAAGCCCATTAAGTTTAGTTCTTTTTTTGTAGGCCGGATAAGCGTAGCGCATTCGGCAAAAGCGCCCGGCAGCGCTGCGCTTACCGGGCCTGCAGGCGAAAAATCAGTTCTTTTTCACGAATTCAGATTTCAGTTTCATTGGACCGAAACCGTCAATTTTGCAGTCGATATTATGATCGCCTTCAACAAGACGGATATTCTTCACTTTGGTGCCGATTTTCAGCATGGAAGAACTGCCTTTCACCTTCAGGTCCTTAACGACGGTAACGCTGTCACCGTCCGCCAGCAGATTGCCGTTCGCATCTTTTACGACAAGTGCATCAGCATCGTGTGATGGTTCGGCATCATTCCATTCGTGAGCGCATTCCGGGCAGATGAACATGCCATTGTCTTCATAGGTGTATTCAGAATTGCATTTTGGGCAGTGTGGCAGTGACATATCGGTATCCTCAAAAAGTGTAAACGCGCCGGAAAGTGCCAGCTAAATGACGGCAGGGTGCCGAAAAGGGCGGCAAGTATAGCGCAAATCCACACGTTTGTCGGTGACATTGTTAATTAAAAAAATGCAAAAAGCGTATCGGGAGTGACACTTCCTGTCAGTCAGTTAAGCGATGCTTAGCTCATTAACACGGTGGGAAGAAATGACGATAAATATATCGAATATTTTATTGCAGCAAATTGCTACGTTCCTTCATTTCGGATAAGGTGAAGCGACACATTGTTATTTATCTCCGGACTTCGCTGCTCTACATATCTTATGGCAGTGGGGTATTACCTCTCTTTTTAGGGGGGAAATAATGATGATATATCCTGAAGTTTCTTAAAATTGGGCTACGCTTTTTTCCTTTGGCCGTCAGGCCAGGAGGGGAGCTATACACGCCATGCAAGGATGGCGAATTATTTCTGATTATCATCAATCAGTTATATTTCGGCGAACATGTTTTCCACACGTGATCATATAAGCCTGAACAACATAATTAATACCAGTGGCTTAATAAAAGTAATAAATTTGCGTTAAGGAAAGGCTTTTATCATGCACACACAGACCATTTTTGAATTAAGCCAGGAAGCTGAACGTTTGCTACAGCTCGCCCAGCAAAACCTCGATACCTTGAAATCAATGCCGACCGCGATGCTGGAGAGCACCGCGGCTGCTATTACGGGTGAAAAGAACAACGTTTTACCTTTGCATTTTAGTGCGCGTGGTGTCGAAGCGCAGCAGGCGATGCTGAATAATGAATTACGAAAAATAACCCGGCTGGAAATGGTTCTGGCTATTGTTGGCACTATGAAAGCGGGGAAATCGACCACCATTAATGCGATTGTGGGGACCGAAGTGTTACCGAACCGCAATCGTCCAATGACGGCGCTTCCTACACTGATTCGCCACACGCCGGGTCAGAAGGAGCCGGTGCTGCATTTCTCACATGCTTCGCCCATTGATGAATTGATCCAACTGCTCCAGAAAAAGCTATGTGATTACGATCGCGGGAAGCTGGCCCAGCATCTGGAAATTGATAAAGACATGAATACGCTGCTGGAGCGCATTGAAAAAGGAGAGGCTTTTGAGAAGCATCACCTGGGCGCGCAGCCGATATTTCATTGTCTGAAAAGCCTCAACGACCTGGTAAGGCTTTCCCAGGCGTTAGGTGTGGAGTTTCCGTTCTCTGAATATGCGGCTATCGAACATATCCCGGTAATTGAAGTGGAGTTCGTGCATCTTGCGGGCCTGGATGCTCACCTCGGGCAACTGACGCTGCTCGACACGCCCGGGCCGAACGAGGCCGGACAGCCGCATCTGCAAAAAATGCTCAGCGAGCAACTCTCCCGCGCATCGGCGGTGCTGGCCGTGATGGATTATACCCAGCTTAAATCCATTTCTGATGAAGAAGTCCGCCAGGCCATTTCCGCGGCGGGAAAATCGGTGCCGCTGTATGCGCTGGTTAATAAATTCGATCAGAAAGATCGCAATAGCGACGATGAAGAACAGATCCGGGCGATGATCTCCGGCACCTTAATGAAAGGCAATATTTCGCCCGGCCAGATTTATCCCGTTTCGTCCATGTGGGCGTATCTGGCGAACCGCGCGCGCTACGAGCTGAGTACCTCCGGACAACTGCCGGATCACCAGGAGCAACCCTGGGTGCAGGATTTTGCCGAAGCGGCACTCGGACGTCGCTGGCGTACGGCGGACCTGGACGACATCGACCATATCCGACATTCTGCCGATTTGCTCTGGGAAGATTCGCTCTTCGAGCAACCGATACGCAAACTGATTCACGCCGCCTATGCTAACGCCTCGCTTTACGCGCTGCGTTCGGCCTCGCATAAGCTGCTCAACTACGCGCAAAATGCCCGCGAGTATCTCGATTTCCGCTATCAGGGGCTAACGGTGGCCTTTGAGGCGCTGGAGCTGAATATCGCTCGTCTGGAAGAGGACATGGCGCTTTTGCAGACGCGTCAGTGCGTGGTGAGCGATGAGGTGAAACATGAAGTTGAGGAGGCGCTGAACGCCACGGCAGACTTTATGGGGTCACAAAAAACCGCGCTTCACCTGGCCATTGACCAGGTGTTCAGCACGCACCCGATTCTTGATTTGCCAGGCACCGAACGGCAGAACCTTCGCGGTGACGTGCTGAAGCAGCTGGTTCTGGACGATGAAGGGCAGGCGCAGATTGCGCTGAGTAAATTACGCTCCTCCTGCGAGCAGGTGATGCTGGATGCACAGACGAAAATCTGCCGGGAGCTTGCGTTACGCTTCGACCAGCTTGAATCTACGCTGGCGCGTTCCCTGAACGAAGCCATGCGCCCTATTGAAGCACGTATTAAAGAGCATCTGAGCCATGCGGGTTTTCGGGCGCGAATCAGTTTCCCTGCGTTTCAGGCTCACCAGCTTAACTTTAATACGCGGGCGCTGTTTAATGATGCGATAGCGCAGGATGACAGCCAGGCAGGGCCGTCATCAGGCGGGAACAGCATGCGAGAAACGGTCTCTCGATGGCTCAATAATCCGGGCTGGGGCTGGGATGAGTATGTGGAAACGCGCACGCGCTATGTTATCGATATTGCGCAGCTACATGACAAATTTAAGCAACATATTGAGCTGTTTTGTGAACAAATACGTAAAGCTTTGTCCGCGCAGGTCGATGTCTCTGTTACGGCAGGAATGGCAACGTTCTTTGCAGAATTTTCGTTGTGCCTGACCGGGTTACAGGAAAGCTTGCGTGATAGCCTCGCAGTGCGTCAACAGAATGAGCATTCAACCCGAGCGCTCTGCCAGCTGTTGAAGCAAAGTATTACTACTGCGACGTGGATACAGGAAGATACCCGACTGTTACGCGATGATATTCAAACTCTATTCGCGGCAGAGCAACCATGACAACATCATTACTGGACGGCCCCGGGCGAACGCTGGAATGTATTAATCCAAAATTTATGGTCGATCTGGTGCAGGGAGTGGACGCGGCGCGTCATCCTCACATGGGACCACAACAGCTTCAGTTTCGTGAGCGTTTGACTCAGGAAATCATGACGCATACCCGGCTACGCCCCTGGGCGATGGCGGGGATGCTCAATGAAAATGCGGCGCTGCGCCTGGGGCTGGCGGAAAAACTGGCCGGCATGCTTGACCCGGGTCATCTCGCGCTGACGCTGATGGCAGATAAACTGATTGCTTTGCGCCAGCTGACTCACCCACGCGCCCAGCAGTCCCCCGGGCTGATCCAGCAGTACGCTGAACTCGCTTCTCATTTTACCCAACGCGCAGCATATAAAGAGAAGGCCCTAACCCAACGCGGGCTCACGGTGCAGGCGGGTGAGCATAGCGAGCAGATTTTTACCCGCTGGCGGGCCGGGCATTATGATGGCTGGTCGCTGGCCGGGCGCTGTTTTATCGTTCTGGAAGAGCTGCGCTGGGGTGCATTTGGTGACGCATGCCGCCTCGCGAATGAAGATGTGGCGGCAATGCTTAAGGATAACCTGCGCAGCATGGCGGCTAACTATCTGGCACGGGGCATCAACGCGTCACCCACGACCCGCCATTTCTATCACCAGTGGCTGACAACGCCAGCCTCGCCGGGTTTAATCGATCATAAAGATATGCTGGGCTGGCTGGGGGACTGGTGTCAGGCGGATCAACATCCGGTGAGCTGGTCAGTGACGCAAAACTGGCAGACCGTCGCGCTGGGCATGCCGAGGCTCTGTTCGGCAAAACGGCTGGTGGACGGGATGGTGGAAGAGATTTTTGGGTAAATCCCTTACCTCTCACCCTCTCCACGTTGGGAGAGGGGACGGTTGGTGCGGTGTGTTAATGATTCATTTCTAACGGCTTCGGTTCAGGCAAGGTCTCTTGCATATTCCCGTAGCGCTTCGCATACAGCGCCGTGATGATGGGGACCAGAATCGCGGTGACAATTACGCTCGCGGCAACCAGTGCCGTCGCTGAAGCGGCGACCGGTTCGAAGGCCGGGTTAATCTGGGCAATAATCACCGGGTTTGCAACAGCAGCACCAGCGGCTGAAGAGGCGGCGACGCCGGCCGTACCGTTTCCCCCTCCGATTACGCGGTCAGCAATAATCAGCGGAATACCGGTAATGATAATTACGGCGATACCCAGCACAATACCCAGCAGGCCGGTATCGAGGATAACCTTCAGATTGATGGTGTTGCCCAGCGCGAAGCCGAAGAACGGGATCAGCACCGGCGTGGCTTTGCTGAAGAAATCTCGCAGATCGCGATCGAGATTGCCAAGGGCGAAACCGATCAGGAAAGGTAGGATCGCGCCGACAAAGTGGTGGGGTTCAAACGAGGCCAGGCCAGCAGACCCCAGGATCAGCATCGTCATTAATGGGCCGGACTCCAGAGACATCAACACAAATGCGCCGGACTCCTCTTTCGTTCCGTACTGGTTCATCAGGCTGGCGTACAATCCGCCGTTAGTCATATCCATCGCCGAGACAATCGCCAGGACCGATAATCCCGCGAAGAACCCGGTCTGAATTCCATTCTCCGGGATGAACATCGCGCATATCATCGCTACCGCCCAGGCTACCGCTATTTTTGTTATCACCAGCGTGCCGGATTTCCGTAATACTGTCCCCGTTGCCCGCAAATTAATGGATGCGCCGATACAAAAAAACCAGACGGCAAGAATGGGAACCGTGCCTGTTATCATCCCTTTTGTGAAACCGCCAAAATAGGCTCCAGTATCGGGAGCGAGGGTATTCAGAATGGCGCCCAGCACCAGCGGAACCAGCATCATGCCGCCGGGTATACGTTCTATTGTGGCTTTAATCTTCATAGATAAACCTCACATCGGATCCCGCAGGACGGGTGATAGGTGTTAGAAATTACTCAATAAATTCAATTGATTGCTCTTACTGCTTGCAGTCTTTTTTTCGATAACCCTGCAACATAATTAAATGTGTGCTTCTGATTAACCTCATTCAGAAACACCTAAAACTCTGAATTCGGATTTATCATGCGATCATTGGAATAGTGATTCAATGAAAATAAAACATCGTTTTAGTTATCTTTGTCACATATTGGATGTAAAACTTGAGGGTGGTTCCTGTCGGTGAAAATTTATGTAAATCCGATGTGAATTAACGTGGTTTGTTTTTCTGTCAGGAAAGAAATAATGACGTGCGTCAGGACGATCTTTAGGTTGGTTAAGTAAGTGCTTATTGGCGCTTCTTGACAAAAATTTGACTGAGTTGACCAGACACGAAAATATGTGTGAAGTTGATCACAAATATAAACGCTGGTAGGGTAAAAAGGTCATTAACTGCCCAGGCAGGCGTCAACAGGTTCGGTTGTATCGACGTAAAACGTCAATGTAAGTAAACCTGCTACGCTTGAATAAGGCGATTCGCATGGAGCGGATCCCATGGTTCACAGAACGCAAACTGGACTGTGAAACAGACAGGGCCGAGTCAACGAGGATAGCTATGCTGAGAAGGAAAAAGATTAAACCCATCACGCTTCGCGACGTCACCATTATTGATGACGCAAAGCTGCGTAAAGCGATTACCGCAGCCTCGCTCGGTAATGCGATGGAATGGTTCGATTTTGGTGTCTACGGCTTTGTGGCCTATGCGTTAGGTAAAGTGTTTTTCCCCGGGGCCGATCCTAGCCTGCAGATGATTGCCGCACTGGGTACGTTCTCCGTTCCCTTCCTGATTCGCCCGCTGGGCGGTCTGTTCTTCGGTATGCTCGGCGATAAATATGGTCGTCAGAAAATCCTTGCCATCACCATCGTCATTATGTCGATCAGTACATTCTGTATCGGCCTTATACCGTCATACGCCACCATCGGCATTTGGGCACCGATTCTGCTGCTGATTTGTAAGATGGCACAGGGCTTCTCCGTGGGCGGTGAATATACCGGTGCCTCGATCTTCGTTGCCGAGTATTCCCCCGACCGTAAGCGCGGCTTTATGGGAAGCTGGCTGGACTTCGGCTCCATTGCCGGGTTCGTTCTGGGCGCGGGCGTGGTGGTGCTGATTTCAACCGTAGTGGGGGAAGAGAACTTCCTCGACTGGGGCTGGCGTATCCCATTCTTCCTGGCACTGCCGCTGGGGATTATTGGTCTCTACCTGCGTCATGCGCTTGAAGAGACGCCTGCGTTCCAGCAGCACGTCGATAAGCTGGAACAGGGTGACCGTGAAGGGCTGCAGGATGGTCCTAAGGTATCGTTCAAAGAGATTGCCACTAAGCA
The DNA here is from genome assembly GCA_041890495.1 of Enterobacter hormaechei. GTDB lineage: Bacteria > Pseudomonadota > Gammaproteobacteria > Enterobacterales > Enterobacteriaceae > Escherichia > Escherichia boydii. The sequence goes on along the minus strand of CP169086.1, from coordinate 3,290,973 downwards.
CTGGCGCAGCCTGCTGACCTGTATTGGTCTGGTGATTTCGACCAACGTGACCTACTACATGTTGTTGACCTACATGCCGAGCTATCTGTCGCATAACCTGCACTACTCGGAAGATCACGGTGTGCTGATTATTATCGCCATCATGGTCGGTATGCTGTTTGTGCAGCCGATTATGGGCCTGTTGAGTGACCGTTTTGGCCGTCGACCGTTCATTATCCTGGGAAGCGTCGCGCTGTTTGCTCTGGCAATCCCGGCATTTATTCTGATTAACAGCGATGTGCTGGGGCTGATTTTTGCCGGTCTGCTGATGCTGGCGGTGATCCTTAACTGCTTTATCGGGGTGATGGCCTCAACGCTGCCCGCGATGTTCCCAACCCACATTCGCTACAGCGCGTTGGCCGCGGCCTTCAACATCTCGGTGCTGATTGCCGGTCTGACCCCGACGCTTGCCGCTTCGCTGGTAGAGAGCACGCAGAACCTGATGATGCCGGCTTATTACCTGATGGTGATCGCGGTGATTGGCTTGATTACCGGTATTACCATGAAGGAGACGGCGAATCGTCCTCTGAAAGGCGCAACGCCTGCGGCATCGGATATCCAGGAAGCGAAAGAGATCCTGCGTGAGCACTACGACAACGTAGAGCAGAAGATTGAGGATATTGACGCCGAGATTGAAGAGCTGCAGAAGAAACGCTCCCGACTGGTGGATCAGCATCCACGCATCAACGAGTAATAAAGAAACCCGCCAACGGCGGGTTTTCTTTTATTAGCATCCGGCTGCGATGTAGTCGCCATTGGCACTGATGGGGATCACCGTCAGGAACAGCACCGTCGCGAACAGGATCAGGACTATCCCTCCGGCTATTTTGACTGCCGGTATGAGCCATCTTAATGAGGCGCTTTCTCCGAACCAGCTCACCGTGCGTTCGCGGGCGTACCGTACAGCCAGGGAAAGTCCCATGATAGAAAGCGCGGTGCCCAAAGACATGGTCATGACTGCGGCCACCCCCCAGGTGACAATGCCCAGCGCGTTCGAAAACATCAGAATCATGATCGCTCCGCTGCACGGGCGTGCCCCAATCGCCAGAATCACGCCCAGACGGGTTTTCCAGTCGCCCTGCGTCAGGTCTGTGCCTACGCCGTGATGGCCGCAGCCACAGTGTTCATCGTGCTGATGAATTGGCTTAATGGCAGAGACAGACATCCTGCGCGGGCGCAGACTCTTCAGCGCCTGGTAAATGACAAATGCGCCGAATGCGCCAATAAGCACTGCGCTTATCTTCTCCACGTACCAGCGGCTGGTACTGATATCCCCTGAGGCGAGGTTAAAACCTACAGCAAGAATAAAGACAAACAGAATGGCGCTCACGCCCTGCATCAGGCTGCCCAGGAAGGGGACGACCCGGGCGGCCAGCTCGCTTTCCTTATTGGTAGTCAGATAGGTCGTCACAATGAATTTTCCGTGCCCGGGGCCAATGGCGTGAAGAACACCATAAAGAAAAGCCCCCGTTAACAGCCATAATCCGCCGCTGTACTGATGGTTATTAAGCTGCAGCAGATACATCACCAGATACCGGTGCAGCGTAATTTGCGTGGCGAGACACCACTGGATAAAAGCGTTCCAGTGCGCATGCAGGGTAAAAGCAGCAAAGAGAATTGCCAGCAGCATCACTCCTGCTGTAGGGAGACGCCAGTCACGGGCGAGGCGTTGTGTGGTCATGAGGGTGAGCCTGCACAGAGGAGAGTATTTGCCGCTAGTATAGTTGATCTTCCCGCTCAATTCGTTGGATCGCGTCGGGATCCGTGCATGATTGTGGATAACTCTGTGCGTAAAAAGGTATAAAGCGGGGTTTTGCTGGGGATTGCAGCAGTCAGTTATTTTTCTGCAATTTTTCTATTGCGGCCTGCGGAGAACTCCCTATAATGCGCCCTCCATCGACACGGCGGATGTGAATCACTTCACACAAACAGCCGTTCGGTTGAGAGAAAAATCCTGAAATTCAGGGTTGACTCTGAAAGAGGAAAGCGTAATATACGCCACCTCGCGACAGTGAGCTGAAAGCCGCGTCGCAACTGCTCTTTAACAATTTATCAGACAATCTGTGTGGGCACTCGAAGATACGGATTCTTAACGTCGCAAGACGAAAAATGAATACCAAGTCTCAAGAGTGAACACGTAATTCATTACGAAGTTTAATTCTTTGAGCATCAAACTTTTAAATTGAAGAGTTGAATCATGGCTCAGATTGAACGCTGGCGGCAGGCCTAACACATGCAAGTCGAACGGTAACAGGAAGCAGCTTGCTGATTCGCTGACGAGTGGCGGACGGGTGAGTAATGTCTGGGAAACTGCCTGATGGAGGGGGATAACTACTGGAAACGGTAGCTAATACCGCATAACGTCGCAAGACCAAAGAGGGGGGACCTTCGGGCCTCTTGCCATCGGATGTGCCCAGATGGGATTAGCTAGTATGGTGGGGTAACGGCTCACCTAGGCGACGATCCCTAGCTGGTCTGAGAGGATGACCAGCCACACTGGAACTGAGACACGGTCCCAGACTCCTACGGGAGGCAGCAGTGGGGGAATATTGCACAATGGGCGCAAGCCTGATGCAGCCATGCCGCGTGTATGAAGAAGGCCTTCGGGTTGTAAAGTACTTTCAGCGGGGAGGAAGGGAGTAAAGTTAATACCTTTGCTCATTGACGTTACCCGCAGAAGAAGCACCGGCTAACTCCGTGCCAGCAGCCGCGGTAATACGGAGGGTGCAAGCGTTAAATCGGAATTACTGGGCGTAAAAGCGCACGCAGGGGCGGTTTTGTTAAGTCGATGTGAAAATCCCCGGGCTCAACCTGGGAACTGCATCTGATACTGGCAAGCTTGAGTCTCGTAGAGGGGGGTAAATTCCAGGTGTAGCGGTGAAATGCGTAGAGATCTGGAGGAATACCGGTGCGAAGGCGGCCCCCTGGACGAAGACTGACGCTCAGGGTGCGAAAGCGTGGGGAGCAAACAGGATTAGATACCCTTGGTAGTCCACGCCGTAAACGATGTCGACTTGGAGGTTGTGCCCTTGAGGCGTGGCTTCCGGAGCTAACGCTTAAGTCGACCGCCTGGGGATACGGCCGCAAGGTTAAAACCTCAAATGAATTGACTGTGGCCCGCACAAGCGGTGGAGCATGTGGTTTAATTCGATCAACCGAAGAACCTTACCTACTCTTGACATCCAGAGAACTTTCCAGAGATGGATTGGTGCCTTCGGGAACTCTGAGACAGGTGCTGCATGGCTGTCGTCAGCTCGTGTTGTGAAATGTTGGGTTAAGTCCCGCAACGAGCGCAACCCTTATCCTTTGTTGCCAGCGGTTCGGCCGGGAACTCAAAGGAGACTGCCAGTGATAAACTGGAGGAAGGTGGGGATGACGTCAAGTCATCATGGCCCTTACGAGTAGGGCTACACACGTGCTACAATGGCGCATACAAAGAGAAGCGACCTCGCGAGAGCAAGCGGACCTCATAAAGTGCGTCGTAGTCCGGATTGGAGTCTGCAACTCGACTCCATGAAGTCGGAATCGCTAGTAATCGTAGATCAGAATGCTACGGTGAATACGTTCCCGGGCCTTGTACACACCGCCCGTCACACCATGGGAGTGGGTTGCAAAAGAAGTAGGTAGCTTAACCTTCGGGAGGGCGCTTACCACTTTGTGATTCATGACTGGGGTGAAGTCGTAACAAGGTAACCGTAGGGGAACCTGCGGTTGGATCACCTCCTTACCTTAAAGAACCTGCCTTTGCAGTGCTCACACAGATTGTCTGATGAATGATGAACTTCTGAATGTACTTTTGAGTGCATTAAGAAGTTTTGCTCTTTAAAAATCTGGATCAAGCTGAAAATTGAAACGACACATCTTTAAGGTGTGTTCGAGTCTCTCAAATTTTCGCAATCATGAAGTGAAACATCTTCGGGTTGTGAGGTTAAGCGACTAAGCGTACACGGTGGATGCCCTGGCAGTCAGAGGCGATGAAGGACGTGCTAATCTGCGAAAAGCGCCGGCGAGGTGATATGAACCTTTGACCCGGCGATGTCCGAATGGGGAAACCCAGTGCAATTCGTTGCACTATCGTTAACTGAATACATAGGTTAACGAGGCGAACCGGGGGAACTGAAACATCTAAGTACCCCGAGGAAAAGAAATCAACCGAGATTCCCCCAGTAGCGGCGAGCGAACGGGGAGCAGCCCAGAGTCTGAATCAGCTTGTGTGTTAGTGGAAGCGTCTGGAAAGTCGCACGGTACAGGGTGACAGTCCCGTACACGAAAGCACACAGGCTGTGAACTCGAAGAGTAGGGCGGGACACGTGGTATCCTGTCTGAATATGGGGGGACCATCCTCCAAGGCTAAATACTCCTGACTGACCGATAGTGAACCAGTACCGTGAGGGAAAGGCGAAAAGAACCCCGGCGAGGGGAGTGAAAAAGAACCTGAAACCGTGTACGTACAAGCAGTGGGAGCACCTTCGTGGTGTGACTGCGTACCTTTTGTATAATGGGTCAGCGACTTATATTCTGTAGCAAGGTTAACCGTATAGGGGAGCCGAAGGGAAACCGAGTCTTAACTGGGCGTTAAGTTGCAGGGTATAGACCCGAAACCCGGTGATCTAGCCATGGGCAGGTTGAAGGTTGGGTAACACTAACTGGAGGACCGAACCGACTAATGTTGAAAAATTAGCGGATGACTTGTGGCTGGGGGTGAAAGGCCAATCAAACCGGGAGATAGCTGGTTCTCCCCGAAAGCTATTTAGGTAGCGCCTCGTGAACTCATCTTCGGGGGTAGAGCACTGTTTCGGCTAGGGGGCCATCCCGGCTTACCAACCCGATGCAAACTACGAATACCGAAGAATGTTATCACGGGAGACACACGGCGGGTGCTAACGTCCGTCGTGAAGAGGGAAACAACCCAGACCGCCAGCTAAGGTCCCAAAGTCATGGTTAAGTGGGAAACGATGTGGGAAGGCACAGACAGCCAGGATGTTGGCTTAGAAGCAGCCATCATTTAAAGAAAGCGTAATAGCTCACTGGTCGAGTCGGCCTGCGCGGAAGATGTAACGGGGCTAAACCATGCACCGAAGCTGCGGCAGCGACACTATGTGTTGTTGGGTAGGGGAGCGTTCTGTAAGCCGTTGAAGGTGTGCTGTGAGGCATGCTGGAGGTATCAGAAGTGCGAATGCTGACATAAGTAACGATAAAGCGGGTGAAAAGCCCGCTCGCCGGAAGACCAAGGGTTCCTGTCCAACGTTAATCGGGGCAGGGTGAGTCGACCCCTAAGGCGAGGCCGAAAGGCGTAGTCGATGGGAAACAGGTTAATATTCCTGTACTTGGTGTTACTGCGAAGGGGGGACGGAGAAGGCTATGTTAGCCGGGCGACGGTTGTCCCGGTTTAAGCATGTAGGCGGGAAGTTTAGGTAAATCCGGACTTCTTTTAACGCTGAGGTGTGATGACGAGGCACTACGGTGCTGAAGTAACAAATGCCCTGCTTCCAGGAAAAGCCTCTAAGCATCAGGTAACACGAAATCGTACCCCAAACCGACACAGGTGGTCAGGTAGAGAATACCAAGGCGCTTGAGAGAACTCGGGTGAAGGAACTAGGCAAAATGGTGCCGTAACTTCGGGAGAAGGCACGCTGATATGTAGGTGAAGCCCCTGCGGGTGGAGCTGAAATCAGTCGAAGATACCAGCTGGCTGCAACTGTTTATTAAAAACACAGCACTGTGCAAACACGAAAGTGGACGTATACGGTGTGACGCCTGCCCGGTGCCGGAAGGTTAATTGATGGGGTTAGCGGCAACGCGAAGCTCTTGATCGAAGCCCCGGTAAACGGCGGCCGTAACTATAACGGTCCTAAGGTAGCGAAATTCCTTGTCGGGTAAGTTCCGACCTGCACGAATGGCGTAATGATGGCCAGGCTGTCTCCACCCGAGACTCAGTGAAATTGAACTCGCTGTGAAGATGCAGTGTACCCGCGGCAAGACGGAAAGACCCCGTGAACCTTTACTATAGCTTGACACTGAACACTGGTCCTTGATGTGTAGGATAGGTGGGAGGCTTTGAAGCGTGGACGCCAGTCTGCGTGGAGCCGACCTTGAAATACCACCCTTTAATGGCTGGTGTTCTAACGTAGACCCGTAATCCGGGTTGCGGACAGTGTCTGGTGGGTAGTTTGACTGGGGCGGTCTCCTCCCAAAGAGTAACGGAGGAGCACGAAGGTTAGCTAATCCTGGTCGGACATCAGGAGGTTAGTGCAATGGCATAAGCTAGCTTGACTGCGAGAGTGACGGCTCGAGCAGGTGCGAAAGCAGGTCATAGTGATCCGGTGGTTCTGAATGGAAGGGCCATCGCTCAACGGATAAAAGGTACTCCGGGGATAACAGGCTGATACCGCCCAAGAGTTCATATCGACGGCGGTGTTTGGCACCTCGATGTCGGCTCATCACATCCTGGGGCTGAAGTAGGTCCCAAGGGTATGGCTGTTCGCCATTTAAAGTGGTACGCGAGCTGGGTTTAGAACGTCGTGAGACAGTTCGGTCCCTATCTGCCGTGGGCGCTGGAGAATTGAGGGGGGCTGCTCCTAGTACGAGAGGACCGGAGTGGACGCATCACTGGTGTTCGGGTTGTCATGCCAATGGCACTGCCCGGTAGCTAAATGCGGAAAAGATAAGTGCTGAAAGCATCTAAGCACGAAACTTGCCCCGAGATGAGTTCTCCCTGACCCTTTAAGGGTCCTGAAGGAACGTTGAAGACTACGACGTTGATAGGTCGGGTGTGTAAGCGCAGCGATGCGTTGAGCTAACCGATACTAATGAACCGTGAGGCTTAACCTTACAACGCCGAAGCTGTTTCGGCGAAGAGAGACACGATTTTCAGCTCTGATACAGATTTAACAGAATTTGCCTGGCGGCTTTAGCGCGGTGGTCCCACCTGACCCCATGCCGAACTCAGAAGTGAAACGCCGTAGCGCCGATGGTAGTGTGGGGTCTCCCCATGTGAGAGTAGGGAACTGCCAGGCATCAAATAAGAAGAACCCCGTACCGGAAGGTGCGGGGTTTTTTGCTTTGTGCGTCAGAAAACATGCCGGATGGTGGCTTCGCCTTATCTGTCCCGGAAAATCCACAGGCCCGGTAAGCGGATCTACGGCAAAGAGAAACAAGATTACAAGGAAGGGATTTATAAACGCAGAAACGCAGAAAAGCAAAAACCCAGCCATAGGCTGGGTTCTCTAAATAGTGGTGCCCGGACTCGGAATCGAACCAAGGACACGGGGATTTTCAATCCCCTGCTCTACCGACTGAGCTATCCGGGCAACGGGGCGCATTAAACCGTAATCTGCACATCTCGTCAACCTAATTTCAGTAAAAGCGATTCAACTGCTTAAGATTGCGGCAATCTGTCCGCTTTCGCCGTGAAAATGCACAAATCTTCCAGACAGTACCTATGTGATACGGCAATGCTGAGAGTAAGAGGAGGGCAGTATGACGAATGACTGGCTCGAACTGCGTCAGCATGCAGATACGGGTATTGAGACGATTAAAGCGCATTTCGAAGGGCATGCCTTTGATCCGCACTGGCACGATAGCTATCTGGTAGGGATAACCCTCTCCGGCACGCAGCAGTTTCACTGTCGCCGTGAGCGTCATCGTAGCCAGCCGGGCGACGCATTTCTCCTCGAGCCTGGAGAAATTCACGACGGAGATGCGCCTGTAGAGGGCGGTTTTACCTATCTGACCTTCTATCTTGATGAGCGCTGGCTTACCGGTGCGCTACAGGGGCTTTACGAATCGACTCCCGGGAGTTATTCACTCCACTTTGCCCAAACGCTGACGCGGGAACCGCAGCTGGTGTGTGCTATCGGTGAGACATTCTCTACCCTGCATAATGACGAGATGAAAATCGTCCAGCAGAGCACAATGGACAATCTGCTCTCCCGGATCACCGCCCATTGTCACTGGCGTAAGAAACTGCCGTCGCAGTTACAAAGTGCTGCCGTGGCGCATCGTGCGCGGGACTATCTCTATGCCCATATCGGCGAGAACGTGGGGCTGTCAGACCTTGCGCGCGAGACGGGCACGGATCGCTTTACCCTGACACGCTGTTTTAAGCGCGAGTTCAACCTGGCGCCCCACGCATGGCTTATTCAGCTGCGTCTGGCAAAGGCCCGACAGCTGCTGGCGCGCGGTGACCAGCCCGTTGATGTGGCTGCCGCAGTGGGTTTTGCCGATCAAAGCCATCTGGGGCGATGGTTTCAGCGTGCTTACCGTATCTCTCCTGCACACTACCGCCGGTTGTGCACAAATCTTCCAGACGTTTCCAAAAAATAACGGCACATTCATGGCTCTAATGAAAAGGAGCCACCTGTGAGTTTGATACCCTTTCTGTTGTTCGCATTTGTTGCCTCCATTACGCCGGGGCCAACCAATATTCTGGTGCTGACGAGCAGCCAGCACTTTGGCGTAAAAAATACCGTACCTGCTATTCTGGGCGGGTGTATCGCGGCCAGTGCGATCGTGCTGGTATCAGGCGCGGGCGCGGGAGAAGTGCTGCGTCAGTATCCTCTGATACGTCAGATAATGAGCTGGGCAGGCGTGCTGTGGCTAAGCTGGATGAGCTGGCAGCTGTTTCGCGCCCCGGCTGCCCGTCTTTCCGCCGAGAACCGTATCCGATTCACCGCCCAGGCGGCGGCGCTGCTGCAGATCGTGAATCCCAAAACCTGGATGATGGCGCTGGCGGTCGTCAGTCTATTTGCCCCTGCTGGCGACCATGCATTGCGGGATATTGCGCTAATGGCGCTATGGTTTCTGCTTATCTCAATAGCCTGTTTGATGTGCTGGGCGTGGCTGGGTAAAGCGGTGAACCGAATTTTTCGCACCACCGTGGCGATGGTGCGGTTTCAGCGCCTGATGGCGCTGTGTCTGCTCGTCTCCGCCTGGGCGGGCATGCTGGTTTAGGTCAGTGCTCCGCCCATACGGCACTGGGCAAAGCGCAGAATATCTTCCGCCAGGCGGTGCGCCGTATCCACATCGGCCTGGCTACGGTTCACCAGCATGCGGCTGAGGCAACCTTCCAGCACCAGTTCCATCTGTTTAGCCACCATCGCAGGGTCATCGACTTCCAGCGTGGTCAGCAGTTCGTGGGTGAAGTCATGCGCTGCCCGTTTTTGCTGATCCGCAAGCTGATGGATAGGATGCCCAGGGTCAGGAAAATAGGTGCAGGCGGCGATGAACAGACAACCCGGATAGCGGTTGTTGCTGACACATTCCGTCAGGGCGGTATAGCGCGCCAGCAGCTTTTGCTCCGCAGTCAGTTCTTCATTCAGCATCAGTTGTCTGCGCCAGACATCAACCTGCTGGCTGAGATAGCGCAGGGCATCATAGAGTAGCGCCTCTTTATCTGGCCAGAAGCGCTTAAGTTCATCCAGGGGGTAATCGATACGGTCGGCTACCATCTCAAGCGTGGTGCTGGCGATCCCTTGAATCTCAAGTAATTGCAGGGCTTGTCCCAGTACGTCTTCACGTTGCACGGTTATCTCCTCCGCTATTCCCAACGGTTTGTCCCGTTTAAAGTGTTGTTTACGGTTGGCGATTGCGCAAATGCGCGCTAAATGCCGCTGCATCCATAAACCCTGTTACACGCTGCCCTGGCTGCTCCAGGCCCTGTTTATCGAAGAACAGAATGGTGGGAAGCCCGAGCACGTTAAGCTGTTTCAGCAGAGCCTTATCCTGCGCATTATTGGCTGTCACGTTCGCCTGGAGCAGAACAGTCTCTTTCAGGGCGTTTTGCACCTGTGGATCGCTAAAGGTGTATTTTTCAAATTCTTTGCAGGCGACGCACCAGTCAGCATAAAGATCGAGCATCACCGGTTTACCTTTTGCCTGTGCGAGCGCGCTGTTGAGCTCATCAACGTTCTTAATCTGGATGAAGTTCAAATGCGCCTGCGTCTGGCCTACCGGCGAGCCGAACGCCCAGTCCTGAAGAGGACGCACGCTCACCAGCGCGGCGGCGAGCAGGAGGATTTGCACCAGGCGCATCCACGCTTTTTTTGCCCCCAGACTGACGATAAACGCCCAGGAGAAGAATGCTACGCCGAGCATCGCCCAGAGGCGAGTGCCCCACACGTCACCCGTAATGCGTTCCAGCAGGAACACAGGCAGCGCGAGAATCACAAAGCCAAACGCGGTTTTCACCGTCTCCATCCACGGGCCGCTCTTCGGAAGAAGTCGATTACCGAAAACTGTGACCAGAATCAGCGGCAGGCCCATGCCCAGCGCGTAGAGGTACAGCGTACCCCCGCCAAGCCACAAATTGCCGCTCTGGGCAATATAGAGCAGGATGGCGCTCAGCGGTGCGGTGGTGCAAGGGGAGCAAATCAGTCCGGCGATGGCCCCCATTACAAACACGCCGCCTGCTGAGCCTCCCTGCTGACGGTTACTCATCAGCATTAAGCGAGTCTGCAAAGCCGACGGTAACTGCAGGGTAAACAGGCCGAACATCGACAGTGCCAGCAGGATGAAGACCACCGACAAGCCAATAAGGACGTAAGGATGCTGCAGTGCGGCCTGGAACTGTAACCCGGCAGCGGCGACCACAAGGCCGAGTGCCGTGTAGGTCAGGGCCATACCCTGCACGTAAATAAAGGCCAACAGCAGGGCGCGTGCGGTGGAAAGCCGTTGCTTACCGCCCAGCACGATGCCAGAGATGAGCGGATACATCGGCAGCACGCAGGGGGTAAAGGCAATGCCAATGCCAATCAGTAAGGCCCACAGCGCGGAGAACGGAAGGTCAGCGGGAGCTTCACGCTTCTCGCCCGAAGGAAGAGGAAGAACCGTGGCAGACGCTTTCACTTCGCTAAGCGGAACCACCTTTGTTTCAGGTGGATAGCAGAATCCGGCATCCGCGCACCCTTGATAGGTGACGGTCAGCGTCGCGCCTTTATCCGCCTGATTCACCGTGACCGGGACGCTTAAGCGCTGGCGGTAGATTTCACTCTTGCCGTAGAACTCGTCCTCGTGCCATTCGCCAGCGGGCAGCCGTAATGCGTCCACGTTTGCCTGGGCAGGGGTAATGCTCACCTGCTTGCGATAGAGGTAATAGCCCTCTTTCACCTGCCAGGTAAGATTAAGATCGTGCTGGTTTTGCTGAAAGTCGAAAACGAACGCCTGGTCGGCAGGAATAAAGTTCGAGCGGCCGGGCGCGTCAAACAACCCGGCAAAAGCTGACGTGCTGCACAGCAGCAGGATCAGCGTAAAGAAGCGTTGAGCCATGAGAGATAGTCGTTATCGCCATGAACTACTGGCAGGACCAGCAGCTCCGGGGTTTGGTAAGGATGATGAGATTTGAGGCAGTCCAGGAGAGCCTGCTGATTCGCCAGATTAGTTTTGAGCAACATCTGAACTTCGTACTCTTGCTCCAACTTGCCTTCCCAGTAATAAAGGGAGGTTGCGCCGGGTAAAAGCGTGACGCAGGCAGCCAGTTTTTCGGCCAGCACTTTGGCGGCGAGGTCCTGGGCAGAGGCTTCATCAGGGGCGGTACACAGTACGACAACGGCATCAGGCGTGTTCACAAGTCGACCTCCTCATCACGAAAGTCTTCACTATATCACGCAAGGCGATTGCTCATTAATGAAACGGGCCGCAGAGCGGCCCGATTTTAACTATTTTTACAACCACTCACCGTTTACAGCACCACACCGCCGATGATAAAGCCGAGGATCACGCAAAGTGAAATGGCGACCACGCCCGGGATCAGGAACGCGTGGTTAAACACGTACTTGCCGATACGGGTTGAGCCGGTGTCGTCCATCTCCACCGCCGCCAGCAGCGTTGGGTAGGTTGGCAGAACGAACAGGGCAGAAACGGCAGCAAACGAGGCGATAGCGGTTAACGGGGTCACGCCCAGCATCAGAGCCGCAGGCATCAGCGCTTTGGTGGTCGCGGCCTGAGAGTAAAGCAGGGTCGCCGCAAAGAACAGCACGACCGCCAGCAGCCATGGGTAGTTATGCAGCAGGTCGCCAGCTACGGTCTGGATGTCGCTAATATGTGCTTTTACGAAGGTATCACCGAGCCACGCCACGCCCAGCACGCACACGCAGGCGCTCATACCGGATTTGAAGGTGCTGGCGTTCAGCACTTCGCTGGTATCAATTTTACAGGTGATGCTAATCAGCGTTGCGATGGTCAGCATGAACACCACAATCGCTTCGTTACGCGGCAGGACCGGGTTTTGGATCAGCCCCACGGTATCGCTGATGGCTGTCGCATAGAACATGACGGCGACAATCCCAATCAGGAACAGCAGCACGGAGCGTTTCGCATGTGGCTTCAGTTCGAAGACCTGGCTGCCGCGCAGGCTCACTTCACCTTTTGCCAGACGCTCCTGATAAACCGGATCGTCTTTCAGTTCAGCGCCGAGGAAGTTGCACAGCACGGCGGTAATCATCACCGCAATCAGCGTCACCGGGATACAGATCGCCAGCAGCGTCAGGTAGCTCACGCCCATCGGCTCCAGAATACCGGCGAAGAAGACCACCGCAGCGGAAATCGGCGAGGCGGTAATGGCGATCTGGGACGCGACGACGGCAATAGAGAGCGGACGCGACGGACGGATACCCTGTTCTTTCGCCACTTCGGTAATCACCGGCAGCGTAGAGAAGGCGGTGTGGCCAGTACCGGCGAGAATGGTCATAAACCAGGTCACCAGCGGAGCAAGGAAGGTAATGTATTTTGGATGGCGGCGCAGCATACGCTCCGCCAGGCTCACCAGGTAGTCCATACCGCCTGCCACCTGCATGGCGGCGATAGCGGCAATAACTGCCATGATGATTTCGATAACGTCGAACGGGATAGCGCCGGGTTTAATCTGAAAGATAAGGGTAAGAACGAGCACCCCGAGACCACCAGCAAAACCGATGCCGATACCCCCGAGTCTTGCTCCCAAATAAATCGCCAACAAGACGATGACGAGTTCTGCTCCAAACATAAGGACCTTCCTTGTTTTTTAACAAGTTGATATTAGATTGTTATTTTTAAGTTACTGCTCACAAGAAAAAAGGCACGTCATCTGACGTGCCTTTTTTATTTGTACTACCCTGTACGATTACTGTTCGCTTTCATCAGTATAGCGTTTTGCTTTGTAAGCCGGGTGCATCAGATTCTGTACGGAGAAAATATCGTCAAGTTCCGCTTCAGTCAACAGACCGCGTTCCAGAACGACTTCACGTACACTCTTACCGGTTTCGGCACAGATTTTACCCACGATGTCACCGTTGTGGTGGCCGATGAATGGGTTCAGGTAGGTGACGATACCGATAGAGTTGTAAACGTAACCTTCGCACACTTCTTTGTTAGCAGTGATGCCGTTAATGCATTTTTCCAGCAGGTTGTAGCAAGCGTTGGTCAGAATGTGAACGGATTCGAACATGGCCTGGCCAATGACCGGCTCCATAACGTTCAACTGCAGCTGACCTGCTTCTGCTGCCATGGTAACAGTGGTGTCGTTACCGATGACTTTGAAGCATACCTGGTTAACCACTTCCGGAACAACCGGGTTTACTTTAGCTGGCATGATGGAAGAGCCCGCCTGCAGTTCCGGCAGGTTGATCTCGTTCAGGCCGGCACGTGGGCCTGAAGAGAGCAAGCGCAGGTCGTTACAGATTTTGGACATCTTCACAGCCAGGCGTTTCAGCGCGCCGTGAACCATAACATAAGCGCCGCAGTCAGAGGTCGCTTCGATCAGGTCTTCAGCCGGTACGCATGGGAAGCCAGTGACTTCAGCCAGTTTTTTCACTGCCAGCGGAGAGTACTCTTTCGGCGTGTTCAGACCAGTACCGATTGCTGTTGCGCCAAGGTTAACTTCCAGCAGCAGTTCAGCGGTACGTTGGATGTTTTTCACTTCTTCTTTCAGCAGAATGCTGAAAGCGCGGAATTCCTGACCGAGGGTCATCGGTACTGCGTCCTGCAGCTGGGTACGACCCATTTTCAGGATGTCCTGGAATTCGACAGCTTTACGTTCAAAGCCTTCACGCAGTTGGTTAATCGCATCTACCAGCTTAATCAGGGAAGAGTAAACTGCGATACGGAAACCGGTCGGGTAGGCGTCGTTAGTGGACTGACATTTGTTAACATGGTCGTTCGGGTTCAGGTACTGATATTCACCTTTCTGGTGACCCATCAGTTCCAGACCGATATTGGCCAGCACTTCGTTGGTGTTCATGTTTACGGAAGTACCTGCGCCGCCCTGGTAGACGTCTACCGGGAACTGATCCATGCATTTTCCGTTGTTCAGGACTTCATCACATGCGGCAATGATGGCATTCGCTACACTTTTAGGAATGGTTTGCAGCTCTTTGTTTGCCATAGCTGCGGCTTTTTTAACCATTACCATACCGCGAACAAATTCAGGAATATCACTGATTTTGTTGTTGCTGATATAGAAGTTTTCAATCGCTCTCAGAGTGTGAACACCATAGTAGGCATCAGCTGGAACTTCCCTGGTACCCAACAGATCTTCTTCGATACGAATGTTGTTTGACATGTGAACCTTCTTTTTCAAGCTGCCAATGATTTGCTTTAAACACACAGAATATATGTGGTTTCGAATGTTTTTCGACCGACGATTATCCCCTGCATCGACCGAATACCCGAGATCATATGCTGCTTGAGGATTTCTACCGTAATCTGGATCACTTTAAGTGTCGGTTTTTACCCCTTAATTATTAATTTGTGAAATAGATCACCGCTTTGGGATTACTACCAAAAATAGTTGCGCAAACATCTTGAAATTTTGCTAATGACCACAATATAAGCTGAACGCGATTCGCAACCCATTCAGGTAGCCGGGTTTAACCGGCTGCTATTACAGGAGAAACCTTTGCGCTGGTTACCTTTTATTGCCATTTTCCTTTATGTCTATATTGAGATTTCAATCTTTATTCAGGTTGCCCATGTATTGGGGGTATTGCTGACCCTCGTGCTGGTTATATTCACGTCAGTTATCGGTATGTCACTGGTACGTAACCAGGGCTTTAAGAATTTCGTGCTGATGCAGCAAAAAATGGCGGCGGGTGAAAACCCTGCGGCGGAGATGATTAAAAGTGTTTCGTTGATCATTGCCGGTTTGTTGCTTTTATTACCGGGCTTTTTCACCGACTTCCTCGGTCTTCTGCTTTTATTGCCGCCGGTGCAAAAGCATCTGACAGTGAAGTTGATGCCGCATCTACGTTTTTCCCGTATGCCAGGCGGCGGTTTTAGCGCCGGGACCGGTGGCGGTAATACTTTTGATGGTGAGTACCAGCGAAAGGATGATGACCGCGACCGCCTTGATCATAAAGACGATCGCCAGGATTAATGTCGAAACGCCGGATTATGTGGTTATGCCATTTTCCGGCGTTTTTCGTTTTGGCAGAAACAGCCATAACCCCGCCAGCATAATCAGCGCATAGAGACTTTTCCAGCCGACCATTGCCAGTAACAGAACGCATAACAGCCCGCCAACCACCGCCAGTAGTCGATAACGTCCTTGCAATAATTTACAGCCTGCCAGCATGCATAACAGATAAATCATAATAAAGATGCCATTGGCATAAATAATAAGAGCGTCCAGATTGATCTCTAAAGCATGAATCACCAAAGTGCTCACCACGCAGCAGCCGAGCACCGCATTGAGGGCATTATTCGGGATATGGCGAGAAGAGAGGCGTGCCAGGTAGTGGTCAGGATTATGTTGCGCCTGCGACCAGACCAGGCGGGCGAAGCTCTGTATATAAATGTTGAGACTGGCAAAGCAGGCCAGATAGCCAATTACGCAGGCAATCCATAACGCTCCTACACCGAACAGTTGCACTACAATTTTTGGAAGCGATGCTGCCGCGGCCATTTGTTCACCATAGGCGTCGAAGTGTAAGACAACTACCGTACAGCCCCAGTAGACTAATCCTGCCAGCAGCAGACCAATCATCAAAGCACGAGGAAAATCACGCTCTGGATTTTTAAATTCCGAGGCAAGATGGGCAAATGCTTCCAGACCGACAAAACACCAGAACATCACTGATAACGCAGCAAATAACCCGGTAAGTTCGATATTTCCTGGCGCAGGGAAGGGGATACTCGCAGGGTTTGATATCGCCCGCCCACCAGATAGCGACAATCAGCGCGACGATAAGTCCGGCAATAACGGTTTGTAGATTTGCACTGGAACTGGCACCGCGAGTACCGATATACCACACCAACGCCAGCGTACCGAGTTCTGCCAACAACAGTTGCCAGCTATGCCAGCCAAACATTGCCTGGCCGAATCCGGCAGCAATTTGTAGCGCGGCAGGCAAACCCACGGGAATGACCGATAAAAACAACCAGCCGGTGACTCGCTCAAGCCGCGAACCAAAAGCCATACCGACGAAGTGCGCGACACCGCCTGCGCTGGGATAGTGGCGACCCAGAATCGCAAACACAATCGCAATCGGGAACACTAAGATAATCAAAACGGGCCACGCCCACAGGCTGTTATTGCCTGCTACCAGCGCAGCTAACGCAGGAACGGCAAACACGCCAGTGCCTAATAATGACGTCGATAGCAGGCCAATGCCCTGGGCCAGCCCCAGTTCTTGTTTGAGTCCACTCATGGGTTGATGTCCGATTGCGCCCAAATTTTGGGCAACTGCGTAGATTTTCGATGGTAGCACAATCAGATTCGCTTATGACGGTGATGAAGAAATTGCGATGAAATGTGAGGTGAATCAGGGTTTTCACCCGATTTTGTGCTGACAATCAGATTCGCTTATGACGGTGATGAAGAAATTGCGATGAAATGTGAGGTGAATCAGGGTTTTCACCCGATTTTGTGCTGATCAGAATTTTTTTTCTTTTTCCCCCTTGAAGGGGCGAAGCCTCATCCCCATTTCTCTGGTCACCAGCCGGGAAACCACGTAAGCTCCGGCGTCACCCATAACAGATACGGACTTTCTCAAAGGAGAGTTATCAATGAATATTCGTCCATTGCATGATCGCGTGATCGTCAAGCGTAAAGAAGTTGAAACTAAATCTGCTGGCGGCATCGTTCTGACCGGCTCTGCAGCGGCTAAATCCACCCGTGGCGAAGTGCTGGCTGTCGGCAATGGCCGTATCCTTGAAAATGGCGAAGTGAAGCCGCTGGATGTGAAAGTTGGCGACATCGTTATTTTCAACGATGGCTACGGTGTGAAATCTGAGAAGATCGACAATGAAGAAGTGTTGATCATGTCCGAAAGCGACATTCTGGCAATTGTTGAAGCGTAATCCGCGCACGACACTGAACATACGAATTTAAGGAATAAAGATAATGGCAGCTAAAGACGTAAAATTCGGTAACGACGCTCGTGTGAAAATGCTGCGCGGCGTAAACGTACTGGCAGATGCAGTGAAAGTTACCCTCGGTCCGAAAGGCCGTAACGTAGTTCTGGATAAATCTTTCGGTGCACCGACCATCACCAAAGATGGTGTTTCCGTTGCTCGTGAAATCGAACTGGAAGACAAGTTCGAAAATATGGGTGCGCAGATGGTGAAAGAAGTTGCCTCCAAAGCGAACGACGCTGCAGGCGACGGTACCACCACTGCAACCGTACTGGCTCAGGCTATCATCACTGAAGGTCTGAAAGCTGTTGCTGCGGGCATGAACCCGATGGACCTGAAACGTGGTATCGACAAAGCGGTTACCGCTGCAGTTGAAGAACTGAAAGCGCTGTCCGTACCGTGCTCTGATTCTAAAGCGATTGCTCAGGTTGGTACCATCTCCGCTAACTCCGACGAAACCGTAGGTAAACTGATCGCAGAAGCGATGGACAAAGTCGGTAAAGAAGGCGTTATCACCGTTGAAGACGGTACCGGTCTGCAGGACGAACTGGACGTGGTTGAAGGTATGCAGTTCGACCGTGGCTACCTGTCTCCTTACTTCATCAACAAGCCGGAAACTGGCGCAGTAGAACTGGAAAGCCCGTTCATCCTGCTGGCTGACAAGAAAATCTCCAACATCCGCGAAATGCTGCCGGTTCTGGAAGCTGTTGCAAAAGCAGGTAAACCGCTGCTGATCATCGCTGAAGATGTAGAAGGCGAAGCGCTGGCAACTCTGGTTGTTAACACCATGCGTGGCATCGTGAAAGTCGCTGCGGTTAAAGCACCGGGCTTCGGCGATCGTCGTAAAGCTATGCTGCAGGATATCGCAACCCTGACTGGCGGTACCGTGATCTCTGAAGAGATCGGTATGGAGCTGGAAAAAGCAACCCTGGAAGACCTGGGTCAGGCTAAACGTGTTGTGATCAACAAAGACACCACCACTATCATCGATGGCGTGGGTGAAGAAGCTGCAATCCAGGGCCGTGTTGCTCAGATCCGTCAGCAGATTGAAGAAGCAACTTCTGACTACGACCGTGAAAAACTGCAGGAACGCGTAGCGAAACTGGCAGGCGGCGTTGCAGTTATCAAAGTAGGTGCTGCTACCGAAGTTGAAATGAAAGAGAAAAAAGCACGCGTTGAAGATGCCCTGCACGCGACCCGTGCAGCGGTAGAAGAGGGCGTGGTTGCTGGTGGTGGTGTTGCGCTGATCCGCGTAGCGTCTAAACTGGCTGACCTGCGTGGTCAGAACGAAGACCAGAACGTGGGTATCAAAGTTGCACTGCGTGCAATGGAAGCTCCGCTGCGTCAGATCGTATTGAACTGCGGCGAAGAACCGTCTGTTGTTGCTAACACCGTTAAAGGCGGCGACGGCAACTACGGTTACAACGCAGCAACCGAAGAATACGGCAACATGATCGACATGGGTATCCTGGATCCAACCAAAGTAACTCGTTCTGCTCTGCAGTACGCAGCTTCTGTGGCTGGCCTGATGATCACCACCGAGTGCATGGTTACCGACCTGCCGAAAAACGATGCAGCTGACTTAGGCGCTGCTGGCGGTATGGGCGGCATGGGTGGCATGGGCGGCATGATGTAATTGCCCTGCACCTCGCAGAAATAAACAAACCCCCGGGCAGAAATGTCTGGGGGTTTTTCTTTTGGTCATCTTTCTAGTATAAGATTCAGACACGGACGACGCGAGTGGCGTCCAGCTCATTGATTATGGGGAATAACATGCACGTAAAATACTTATCAGGGATTGTCGGTGCCGCGCTACTGATGGCGGGTTGTAGCTCCAGCAACGAATTGAGTGCTGCCGGTCAGAGTATACGCATTGTGGACGAGCAGCCAGGCGCAGAGTGCCAGCTGATTGGTACTGCGACAGGTAAGCAAAGCAACTGGCTTTCCGGGCAACACGGAGAAGAGGGCGGTTCTATGCGCGGCGCAGCAAACGATCTGCGCAACCAGGCGGCTGCAATGGGCGGTAACGTGATTTATGGCATCAGCAGCCCGTCGCAGGGAATGTTGTCCAGCTTCGTGCCGACCGCCAGCCAGATGAACGGCCAGGTCTACAAGTGCCCAAATTGAGTTAACTTGCTGATGGCGCTGCGCCCGGACCCTGTAGGGCAGGTAAGCGTAGCGCCACCTGCCTTTTAGTGTTGCCGCAGCTGCAAATCCAGCGGCGTCTTGCTCGGCTCTCCGCCAATCTCGCGTGCCAGCTTCGGCACCATATAGCCTGAAACCAGCGTTAACAGTTCGCGCATAATCTGCCGGGCTTCTTCATCCGTCACCATGAAATGGGCCGCGCCCTGAACGCGATCCAGCACGTGCAGGTAATAGGGCATCACGCCCGCATCAAACAGGGCATTGCTCAGATCGGCCAGCACGCGGGCGCTATCATTGACGCCTCGCAGCAGCACGCTCTGGTTCAGCAGCGTTACGCCTGCTTTACGCAGACGCGCCATTGCCGAGCGAAACGCATCGTCAATTTCGTTCGCGTGGTTGATATGGTTCACCAGCAGCACCTGCAAGCGAGACTGCTCCAGGCGTGAGACCAGCGCATCTGTGATGCGTGCCGGGATCACAATCGGCAGACGACTGTGAATCCGCAGACGTTTGATATGCGGGATGGCTTCCAGTTGTGTGAGCAACCAGTCCAGCTCGTGATCTTTCGCCATCAGCGGATCGCCGCCGGAGAAAATCATCTCGTCCAGTTCCGGATGCGCAGCAACATACTCAAGTGCAGTTTGCCAGTTACGCTTGTTGCCCTGATTTTCGGCATAAGGGAAGTGGCGACGGAAGCAATAACGGCAATTTACCGCGCAGCCGCCTTTGACCAGCAAAAGCGCCCGGTTGTGGTATTTATGCAACAAACCAGGCACTACGCTGTGCTGTTCTTCCAGCGGGTCGGTGGAGAATCCGGGCGCGATGGCAAACTCATCTTGCGAGGTAAGTACCTGACGCAAAAGCGGATCGTCCGGATTGCCTTTCTCCATGCGATCGATAAATGAGCGGGGCACACGCAGGGCAAACAGCTTTTTGGCGTTGCGTCCGGCCAACAGTTTTTCGTCCGCGTCTATATTCAAAAGACGCAGAAGTTCATCAGGATCGGTCACAACATCGGCAAGTTGCGTTAACCAATCTTCTCTGGATGGGGTATTTAGGGTTACAATATGCGCCATTTTGTGGCTTAGCTACCAATTAACAAATTTCAGAGGGCCTTATGGCAACGTACTATAGCAACGATTTTCGTGCTGGTCTTAAAATCATGTTAGACGGCGAACCTTACGCGGTTGAAGCGAGTGAATTCGTAAAACCGGGTAAAGGCCAGGCATTTGCTCGCGTTAAACTGCGTCGTCTGCTGACCGGTACTCGCGTAGAAAAAACCTTCAAATCTACTGATTCCGCTGAAGGCGCTGATGTTGTCGATATGAACCTGACTTACCTGTACAACGACGGTGAGTTCTGGCACTTCATGAACAACGAAACTTTCGAGCAGCTGTCTGCTGACGCAAAAGCAATTGGCGACAACGCTAAATGGCTGCTGGATCAGGCAGAGTGTATCGTAACTCTGTGGAATGGTCAGCCGATCTCCGTTACTCCGCCGAACTTCGTTGAACTGGAAATCGTTGATACCGATCCGGGCCTGAAAGGTGATACCGCAGGTACTGGCGGCAAACCGGCTACCCTGTCTACTGGCGCTGTGGTTAAAGTTCCGCTGTTTGTACAAATCGGCGAAGTCATCAAAGTGGATACCCGCTCTGGTGAATACGTCTCTCGCGTTAAGTAATTTACGTCATGATTGAAGGCGCAGCGCCCGCTGCGCCTGATTTTTGCAGGCAGGGATGATGAAACGGACCGTTAAAATTCTGCTTCTGTTAGCGCTTTCCAGTGCATTGCTTTCCGGCTGTAACACCACGCGTGGAATGGGGCAAGATATCCAGGAACTCGGTCATATCATTTCTCACGCCGCCAGTTAAGTTCTTCTAATTTTCCTAAAAATGCTTCCTTTTCCGTCAATCGGCGGGATCTTGTCTATTCTTAAGTTGCTATACACAAAACAACTTTGGCTATAAAAGGAAGATATTATGGTTAAGAAGACAATTGCAGCGATCTTTTCAGTGCTGGTACTTTCTTCAGTATTAACGGCCTGTAATACCACGCGTGGCGTTGGTCAGGATATTTCTGAAGGTGGTAGCGCAATCTCTGGTGCGGCCACAAAAGCGCAGCAGTAATTAACATACGGTACGAGACCTGCCGGGTTTCGTACCGTCAGCTTTCTGATTCCTGCAGGGATAAGAACGGAGAAAAACGTGTATCCATATGCAGTTTCATGCGGATATTGCGTTTGTAGGTATAGACCGTTTTTCCATTGATACTCAGGTGAGCGGCAATTTTTTGATTGCTTGCACCGTCCATCCACAATGTCAGTACCTTCTCTTCCTGTCGGGTCAGCAAGGGGGCAGCCGCCGTTGGTCTGTCAGCGCTGGCGCGCGAGATTAATGCGTCGTTGATAGTCGTTGCCACTTCTTCGAGACTGGCGTTTTTCAACAGCGACGACCACACCGGGAACTGTCCGAGCCAGTCGGTCATGCCGCGCTCCTCTCCCGATTGCAGCAAAATAAATGGTAAACGTTCACTGGCGTTCAGCAACGACGAGAGCTGCTGAAAATGGTGAATATCCTGCCTGAAGCCGTAAAGATCGGCGATAACCAGCGTGGGTTTCCATTGCAGAATGTGTTCCCTGGCAAGAAACAGATTATTCAGCCCGGTCACAACGTAATGTCCCGGGAACAAACCGGAATGATTGAGCCATGCTTCAAACCCCGTGCGGGTGAAGTGACAACGGTCAATCAAGAGAATTTTGAACATATTTTATTCGCAGTCGGCTAGTGGTTTGGCTTCCTGCCATCAGAAAGCACATCATCATAGAGAAGTCGGATGAGTGCTAAATGCCGGAACTACGCGCCATACTGCGGCTATTTCTTGCCTTAACGTGTTCAGCAAAAAATGATTGAAAAAAAATAGCACGCTAACCACAATATGGGGCGTAATCTCTGCCTTACGGGACGACCTGTAAGCGTTTCTTTCACCGGGGACGGCCCCAACTTGAATTAAGTTAAGGAGCCTGAAATGTCCTGGATCATTCTTTTTATTGCTGGCCTGCTCGAAGTGGTATGGGCGATTGGTCTCAAATACACCCACGGATTTACCCGTCTGACGCCCAGCGTCATTACCGTCATCGCAATGATTGTGAGTATTGTGCTGTTATCCTGGGCGATGCGCTCGCTGCCTGTGGGAACGGCTTATGCCGTCTGGACGGGCATTGGTGCGGTGGGGGCCGCCATCACCGGCATTCTGCTGCTGGGAGAGTCAGCGAGTCTGGCGCGTATTGCCAGCCTCGCCCTGATTGTGGCCGGAATTATTGGGCTGAAGCTCAGCACCCATTAATGGGGCTGTTTTACCCAGATGAGTTTTGACACATCAAACCCTTGCCGGGTCGCGACGTCCAGCATCTGCTGTTTCATTTCTGACGAAATAGCTGGCGTGCGGGAAAGTATCCACAGATAGTCGCGATCCGGACCGCAGACCAGCGCGTGACGGTACTCTTTGTCGAGTGCGATCACGTTATAGCCGCCATAAAACGGGCCAAAGAAAGAGACTTTGAGCGCGGCCCGTCGCGGGTCGCCCGTGAAGTACGCTTTCCCAATCGACTGCTGCCACATCTCGCGATCGGGATTATAGCCCCGGTTGATCACCTGAATACCGCCATCATCCATCGGGCTGTAATTCGCAGTGACCTTCTCTAAGCCCTGCTCAAACCGATGGTCGAGGCGCGCGATTTCATACCATGTTCCAAGGAAGCGTTGTGCATCGAAAGGCGTGACGACGGTAACGCCAGGCGGTGGGGTAGGGGAACTGCAGGCAACCACTAAAAACGCGGCCGTCACCGCGGCGATAACAGGCAGAATGCGCATAGGAGTTTCCTTACTGTTTTTTGTTAAGTGTAGATGACGGCAAGGAAAATGTGGTTTTTATGCGGTGCGTTTCGCCGGGTGGCCACCCCTGGGATTTTGTAGGCCGGGTAAGCGTTAGCGCCACCCGGCAATGTTTACTACAGCGCGCTCAAAATACGGTATGCCGCATCAACGCGTGCCGGGTTCGGATAGCTTTTATTCGCCAGCATCACAATGCCGAGCTGCTTTTCAGGAATAAAGGCCACGTAGCTGCCAAATCCGCCGGTAGATCCTGTTTTGTGGACCCAGGACGCGTTGACCGGGGGCGCCGGTGGATTCACTTCTCTCGCAGGCAGCGGTGCCAGCGCCACCTTATTGTCGCTGCCTTCAACCACGGTTTTGGCATCGACCGGCCAGTTAAGCATTTCCCAGCCTAACCCCTGATACATGGCCCCCACGCGCCAGTAGCGAGACTGCGCCAGGGCAATGCCTTTCCTGAGAGAACTATCCTGAAGCGAGTCCGGCTTCATGTTGACCATCACCCAGCTTGCCATATCCTGCACGTTGGTTTTTACGCCATAGGCTTCTGCATCCAGCATTCCTGGCGAAACGTGGACCGCTTTACCGTCGCGGTATCCCCAGGCGTAATGCGCCTCTTCCGCTTTCGGAACGTTAATCCAGGTATGGTCCAGCTTGAGTGGCTTAAAGACCCGCGTCGTTATGGCCTGCTCATAGCTCATGCCGGAAGGTTTGACCGCCAGCGCGCCAAAAAGACCGATGCTGGCATTGGCGTAAAGACGCGTGGTGCCCGGCTTCCACTGCGGCTGCCAGTTTTGATAAAAGCGCAGCAGAGCGGCATTATCCGTGACCTCATCCGGTATCTGTAACGGCAGACCGCCTGCGGTATAGGTTGCCAGATCCAGCATGCGAATACCCTGCCACTGTTTGCCCGTCAGTTCAGGCCAGTATTTTGTCACCGGATCGCCCAGCGATATTTCACCGCGAGAAATGGCATCGCCACCCAATACGCCGGTAAAGGTTTTACTTATAGAGCCCAGCTCGAACAAGGTTTGTGGGGTAACAGGTTTGTTTGCTGCAACATCGGCTTTACCGAAGGTAAAGTAGTGCGGCTGACCCTGATAAATCACCGCCACCGCCATACCCGGGATGGCCTGCGCTTTCATCAGCGGCGTAACGGTACGTTCTACCACCTCAGCCAGCTGTTTTTCGGACATCGGTGCGGCGAATGCAGAGCTGGCAACGCTGAGCAGCAGGGCACAGCTTAGGGATTTTGTCATCATCAGTTATCTTCCGTAATAGCAGTTCAAGGGAGTGTCCGGGCCCGTCAGACCGCTGTAGTCTGTTGGATTTGACTATGGCTGACAAACGGTTAAATTTAGCATTAGCTGTTAATTTTTCTAACGGACGAGACCATGACGCGCAGCTATCTTCCTCTAAATTCCCTGCGGGCGTTCGAAGCTGCTGCCAGGCACCTCAGTTTTACTTATGCCGCTATCGAGCTGAATGTCACCCATTCCGCGATTAGCCAGCACGTAAAGGCGCTTGAGCAGCACCTTAACTGCCAGCTGTTTGTCCGCGTTTCGCGAGGGCTGATGTTGACCACCGAAGGCGAGAATTTGCTGCCGGTGCTGAATGACTCATTCGATCGTATCGCCGGAATGCTGGATCGCTTTGCCAGCCAGCGCGCTCAGGAGAAGCTCAAAATAGGTGTGGTAGGGACTTTTGCCACGGGTGTTTTATTCTCGCTGCTCGCGGACTTTCGCCGCTGCTATCCGCATATTGACCTTCAGCTTTCCACCCATAACAATCGCGTCGATCCTGCGGCTGAAGGGCTTGATTACGCCATTCGCTACGGTGGCGGCGCGTGGCATGGAACCGATGCTGAATTCATTTGCCCTGCGCCGCTGTCTCCGCTCTGTACACCTGACATAGCTTCAGTTCTTAAAAGCCCGGCAGATATCCTGAAGTTTACCCTGCTGCGTTCTTACCGGCGCGACGAGTGGGCTGCGTGGATGCAGGCAGCGGGTGAACATCCTCCCTCGCCGACGCACCGGGTGATGGTGTTTGATTCGTCCGTGACCATGCTGGAAGCCGCGCAGGCAGGCACAGGGATTGCCATTGCGCCTGTCGACATGTTTACCCATTTACTCAGCAGCGAGCGCATCGTGCAGCCGTTTGCAACGGAGATTGACCTCGGCAGCTACTGGCTGACAAGACTACAGTCACGGACAGAAACGCCCGCAATGCGCGAGTTTGCCCAGTGGCTGGTGGGGAAGATGCAGAAATAAAAGGCCCGCCGGATGGCGGGCCTGAAGCGTCAGATGGTGACCACGGCAATCAGCGTGACAACTGTCAGGATAGCAGCCAGACCGTAGAAAACCCATTTGCCCGCAGGTACGTGGATTTTCAGATCGTGCATCGCGTGGTGCATACGGTGTAAACCACACCACAGCGGCAGAACGATCATCAGGAACAGGAATACGCGACCAATGAAGCTCTGCGCGAACGCCAGAACGCGCTCGTAGCTCAGTGCATCACCCGGAAACAGCCCCAGCGGCAGCAGAATACCCACCAGCAGGATCATCACCGGCGCAATAATTGCGCTCCACATACCACCGGCCCCGAAGAGGCCCCAGAATACCGGTTCGTCAGAACGCTTTGGATTTGGATTGATCATCTCAGGCTCCTTACCAGTACAGGGCAACAAACAGGATTACGAGGGTGGCAACCACAGTTACCGCCCAGAGACTTTTGATAATTGGCTCTGGACCCATTTTTTCGTCTTTTACAATGATATTGGCCGCTTTCGGTGCCAGTTCAAACCAGGTTTTGGTGTGCAGCAGAGCTGCCGCCAGAGTGATCAGGTTAATGATCACAATAACCGGGTTTTGTAAAAAGTCGACGAATCCCGCCCAGGCTTCCGGGCCATTTTTCAGGGCAAACAGCCCGAAAATCAGTTCAATGCTGAACCACACAGCCGGAACCGCCGTGCCTTCGCGCAGCATGTAAAAGCGATAAAACGGCAATTTTTTCCACCAGGTGGACGTCATTGGCCGTACATACGGTTTACGTTTAGTCGTCATGTTGCACTCCTTAGCGTGGTTTCAGGGTCGCGATAAGAAAGTCTTTCGAACTTTCTACTTTGCCCTGCTGAATGGCCGCAGCCGGATCGACGTGTTTCGGGCAGACTTCGGAGCAATAGCCCACGAAAGTACAGCTCCATACGCCGTTCTGGCTGTTCAACTGCGCCATACGCTCCTTCTTACCGTGGTCGCGGCTATCTTCGTTATAACGATGCGCCAGCGTAATGGCAGCCGGACCGATGAACTCTGGGTTCAGGCCAAACTGCGGGCACGCGGCGTAGCACAGACCACAGTTGATGCAACCGGAGAACTGGTGATACTTCGCCATCTGCGCCGGGGTCTGGATGTTAGTACCCTGATCCGCGGTGCGGGAGTTGCCGATGATGTACGGTTTGATCGCTTCCAGACTTTCGATGAAGTGGGTCATATCGACCACCAGATCGCGTTCAATCGGGAAGTTAGCTAACGCTTCAACCTTCATACCGTCGGTGTAATCACGCAGGAAGGTTTTACATGCCAGTTTTGGCACGTTGTTAACCATCATGCCGCAGGAACCACAAATCGCCATACGGCAGGACCAGCGGTAGCTCAGGTCCGGTGCCAGGTTGTCTTTGATGTAGCCCAGCGCATCCAGTAATGAGGTAGTTGCGTCATAAGGCACTTCATAGAATGCGCTATGCGGTGCGGTATCGACTTCCGGGTTATAGCGCACCACCTCAATTTTCAGGTTTTTCATCTCAGCCATTCGCCTTCTCCTTCTTATTGGCTGCTTCCGCCTTATCGGCTGCATCCGCTTCGCCACCGTAAACGCGTTTAGCTGGCGGCAGCGTAGTAATCTTCACGTCGCTGTACTCCAGGCGAGTCGTGCCATCAGCATCGCGGAAGGCGAGGGTGTGTTTGAGGAAGTTGACGTCGTCACGCTCGGTGCAACCTTCGTCCAGACGCTGGTGTGCGCCGCGGGACTCTTTACGTGCCATTGCGGAGTGCGCCATACATTCAGCAACGTTCAGACCGTGGCCCAGTTCAATGGTGTAGAGCAGGTCGGTGTTGAACACGCTGGAAGTGTCGGTGATGCGCACGCGCTTGAAGCGTTCCTGCAGCTCAGCCAGCTTGTCGATGGTTTTCTGCATCAGTTCCGGCGTACGGTAGATACCGCAGCCTTCTTCCATTGCCAGGCCCATTTCGTCGCGGATCTTCGCCCAGTTTTCGCCGCCATCCTGGTTAACCAGATCTTTCAGACGTTGTTCAACGCCAGCTGCCTGCGCTTCAATTGCCGCTTCGTTGCCATTACCGGCAGTTGCTGCACGCTCTGTCGCTTGTTCACCGGCCAGACGGCCGAAGACCACCAGTTCCGCCAGGGAGTTGGAGCCCAGACGGTTTGCACCGTGCAGACCAACAGAGGAACATTCACCCACGGCGAACAGACCTTTAATGCGGGTTTCACAGTTCTGATCGGTTTCGATACCGCCCATGGTGTAGTGTGCGGTCGGACGTACCGGAATCGGTTCTTTAACCGGATCGACGCCAACGTACGCTTTCGCCAGTTCGCAGATGAACGGCAGACGTTCATGCAGTTTTTTCTCGCCGAGGTGACGCAGGTCGAGATAAACCACATCACCACGCGGCGTGGAGATGGTGTTGCCTTTACGCCATTCGTGCCAGAAGGCCTGAGAAACTTTGTCGCGTGGACCCAGTTCCATATATTTGTTTTTCGGCTCGCCCAGCGGAGTTTCCGGGCCCATGCCGTAATCTTGCAGATAACGGTAGCCATTTTTGTTGACCAGAATACCGCCTTCACCACGGCAGCCTTCGGTCATCAGGATACCGGAACCTGGCAGACCGGTTGGGTGATACTGAACGAATTCCATGTCACGCAGCGGAACGCCGTGGCTTAGCGCCATACCCATACCGTCACCGGTAACGATGCCGCCGTTGGTGTTGTAACGATAAACGCGACCCGCACCGCCGGTAGCCATAACGACCGCGTTAGCACGGATCTGCACCAGCGTGCCTTCCATCATGTTCATTGCTACCAGGCCGCGAACATGACCATCATCAACCAGAATATCCAGCACGAAATGTTCGTCAAAACGCTGGATCTGCGGGAATTGCAGAGAGGTCTGGAACAGCGTGTGCAGCATATGGAAGCCGGTCTTATCGGCGGCGAACCAGGTACGCTCGATTTTCATGCCGCCGAAGCGACGTACGTTGACGCTACCATCCGGGCGACGGCTCCATGGGCATCCCCACAGTTCCAGTTGGGTCATTTCGGTTGGGCAGTGGTGGACGAAATAATCCACGACATCCTGCTCACACAACCAGTCGCCACCCGCTACTGTATCGTGAAAGTGATATTCGAAGCTGTCATGATCCTGCGCGACAGCGGCGGAGCCCCCTTCTGCAGCAACGGTATGGCTACGCATCGGGTATACTTTTGAGATTAGTGCGATTTTTGCATTCGGATTTGCCTGCGCGGCAGCAATTGCAGCACGTAATCCCGCGCCACCGGCGCCTACAATGGCAAGATCGGCTTGAAAGGTTTGCACGACATTCCTCCAGATTGTTTTTATCCCACAGCCACGTACTTCAGGGTAAGTACCTGAAAGTTACGGTCTGCGAACGCTATTCCACTGCTCCTTTATAGGTACAACAGTATAGTCTGATGGATAAGTCTGAAATTTGACGAGATCGATTTTTTTAGTGCGCAAGAGGGCTAAATTATCACTGAAGATGATTAATTTAATTACTAAACCATCAGATCGTGCTTTTTTTAGCCACTGCCCACCGCTGTTTGATTCCTGCGTAAAATTTGTCTCGCCGTCGCGTTGCGAGTAGACTTCGTGCCCTTGTCAAAAACTGGAGATTTAACTATGAGCGAAACGGCATCCTGGCAGCCGAGCGCATCCATTCCTAACTTATTAAAACGCGCGGCGATTATGGCGGAGATCCGTCGTTTCTTTGCCGATCGTGGAGTGCTGGAGGTGGAGACGCCTTGTATGAGCCAGGCGACGGTAACCGATATTCATTTGGTCCCGTTTGAGACACGTTTCGTTGGCCCCGGGCATTCGCAGGGGATGAATCTCTGGTTAATGACCAGCCCGGAATACCATATGAAACGCCTGCTGGTTGCCGGTTGTGGGCCGGTATTCCAGCTGTGCCGCAGCTTCCGTAATGAAGAGATGGGGCGTTATCACAACCCTGAGTTCACTATGCTGGAGTGGTATCGACCGCACTATGATATGTACCGGTTGATGAACGAGGTGGACGATCTCTTACAACAGGTGCTGGACTGCCCGGCAGCAGAAAGCCTTTCTTATCAACAAGCTTTCTTGCGTTATCTGGAAATTGACCCGCTCTCTGCCGACAAAACGCAACTGCGGGAAGTCGCAGCGAAACTGGATTTGAGCAATGTTGCTGATACCGAAGAAGACCGCGACACGCTGCTACAATTGCTGTTTACCTTTGGCGTAGAGCCGCAGATTGGCAAAGACCGTCCGACGTTTGTCTATCACTTCCCGGCAAGCCAGGCCTCACTGGCGCAGATCAGTACCGAAGATCATCGTGTCGCAGAGCGTTTCGAGGTTTATTACAAAGGTATCGAGCTGGCGAACGGCTTCCATGAACTGACTGATGCCCGCGAGCAGCAGCAGCGCTTCGAGCAGGATAACCGCAAGCGCGCCGCGCGCGGTCTGCCGCAGCAGCCTATTGATGTTAATCTGCTTGAAGCATTAAAAGCAGGTCTGCCGGATTGCTCCGGCGTGGCGCTGGGTGTTGACCGTCTGGTGATGCTGGCCCTGGGCGCAGAGCAGCTTGGCGATGTGATTGCGTTTACCGTAGATCGAGCCTGACGCCAGTTAACCCTCTCCCGTGGGAGAGGGTAGCCCCGCTTACCTTACAAACTCCCCGCCGGGCGCGTACGCGCCGCTGACGTCAGCGTTCTTCCCGTTTTACGCCCGTCCAGGCTTTCCAGACGCATCTGGAAGGGCGGGAATGGCATATCGATACCGTGGGCATGGAAGCCAGCCAGAATCAGCTGGTGGATCTCATGGCGTAGCGGCATACGGTGACCCATCTCAGCGGCATAAATACGCAGCTCGAAAATCTGAATCCCTTGTTGCAGATCCACCAGGAAGACTTCCGGTGCCGGGTTGTCGATCACCAGCGAGCAGCGACGCGCTGCGGTGAGCAGGATTTCCGTCACTTCTTCACTGTTGGCATCAGCAGGGGCCGGAATCGTCAACACTACGCGCGTGACCGAGTCAGAGAGCGACCAGTTGATAAACTGCTCGGTAATAAACGCCTTGTTCGGCACGATTATCTCTTTACGGTCCCAGTCGCTGATGGTGGTGGCGCGGGTGTTAATTTTTGTCACGCTACCAGTAAGATCGCGGATCGTTACCGTATCGCCAATGCGAATCGGTTTTTCGAACAGGATGATCAGGCCAGAGATAAAGTTGGCGAAAATTTCCTGCAAACCAAAACCGAGACCAACACCGAGCGCGGCAACCAGCCACTGCAATTTCGACCACTCAATACCAATCATTGAGAAGCCGACCAGCCCGCCAATCAGCATCAGCAGATATTTTGTGATGGTGGTGATGGCGTAACCCGTACCCGGCGTTAAATCCAGGTGCTGCAAAATCGCCAGTTCCAGCAGCGCGGGCAGGTTGCGCACCAGCTGCGTGGTGATGATAAATACCAGAATGGCAATCAGCACCGCACCGAGGGTAATTGGCTCCAGACTTTCTACGCCCTGTACCGTGGAGGTGACATCCCACAGCGAAATATTTTCGAGGAAGCCGAAAGCGGAATGGATTTCTGACCACAGCACAATGACCGAAAGCAGGGCGATCAACATCAAAATTGAGCGCACCAGCCGCAAGGATTGCGCACTGATGGCATCGAGATCGACTTCGCTTTCATCGACTTCAATTGCTCCTTCCGGGCTACTGTGATGATGCGCTTCCTCTTCGCCACGCGCACGTTGCGCTAACATCTCTGCCCGGCGATGCTTCGCCCGGTCAAACGCCAGCCTGCGGCGCTGGATCAGCATCCAGCGGCGGATAACGTGATAAACCACCAGTAGCAGGAACCAGATGGCAACCGAGGTTTCAAGCCTCGCTAACAGCGCCTGTGCCGTTGCCAGATAACCCACAGCCGACGCCAGAATGGCAACCAACGGCGCGCCAATCATCATGTTCCACAGCATATGGTTGGTAATGTTGTCGCCGCTGCCCTCTTTGTTGAGATACAGTGGGATCCCGGCCTTTTTCAGGCTGAGGGTGACCACCGCCAGCGCACCGCAAATGAGGATAAAGCAAAGCCGTCCCAGCGAACCGGAGAATTCACGGTCGTCGAGGTTATCGAACATCATCAGCGCCATAATCAGCGGCACAATAAGCCCGATGCTCATCAGGTAGTAGCGCATCCCACGGGAAACACGTTCGCGCGGCCAGCCAAAATGAGCGATAAACAAGCCGTTCGGGCGGGCAAAGGTGGCGCAAATCATCACTACCCACAGCAGCGGCACGGTGGCCGTTACGCCATCGCCAATCGCGACCGCCAGCGGATAAGGCCACGCCTCGCGCAAGCCGTAACCCAGCGTCATCCACAGCACCGGCAGCGGTGACGCGACGAGAATCGACCAGAAAAGAGTGCGCAACGTCAGCCAGAAGTGATCCTGAGTCACTTTGCCGACTTTCGCCGCCGAACGTTCAAGAAAACGGGTGAAATAGCGGCGCGAGTAAATACTGCAACCGACCAGAATCAACGCGCCAAACAGCGGCAAAATTGTCTCTTTGCTGGTCAGCATCATCACACTGGCTTTGCCCAACTGACTGAAGGTGTCCAGCGAAATGAGACGACGCAGATCCTGGGCGATTTCCAGCGGCCAGGCGATGGTCATCGGGCGCACGTCAGAGGTCCAGAACAGATAGCGGTGCGTTGCTTCGTTCACCTCTTTCAGCGCATCCTCCAGTTGCCCGTTGGAGACTTTCAGCTTGGTCAGTTCCAATAGTAGCGTGTCGCCACCCTGCAACAATGAGTTCAGCAACTCACGCTGAGTGCGTAGTTGTGCTTCCAGAATACGGTTTTGCTCGGCGGTCAGCGGCTGACCGTCGGCCTGATGAATTTGCCGTAGCAGCGGCTGTTTATTAAGCAGATCCTCATAACGTAACCGTTGCACACGCAACTGCGCCATTTCGGTATCAAGCTGTTGTGGTTTCGGCATTTCCGGCAGCCGTGCCACCTGCGCCCGCAACGCTTCGCCGAGCAGGTTGGACGATCCCAGCCATTGCGACTGTTCACGCAGCGTATTCAGCGCCTGCCGAACCTGTAACGTCTGGCTGGTGGCCTGGCGCTGTTGCGAGGCAACGAGATCCATCCGCTGCGCCTGTTGATTCAGTGCCGCCGATAGTTCGCGGTTAATTTTGAATTGCGCGACGATGTCTTTCGGCAAATCGGCGCTGTTTTCTGCCAGCAATTCGGTACTTTCCAGCGCCCGCTCCGCCTCAAGCTGACGTTGGCTGTTCAACTGATTACGTAAGGCCTGCAAATACGCATCCAGTTGCTGGCTCTCTTTTTCCGCCAGCTCTGAGCGTAAGCGCGCTAATTCCTGACGGTTATTGGCAGACAGCTGCGCCAGTTCCAGTTCATCAACGAGCGCTTTCAGGCGTGCGGAGTCAGACTGCAACGCGAAATTTTGTGCCTGATTGAGCGGAGTATTGCCGGTAAGCGTTCCCAGGCGGCGCTCGATCTCATTTAACTGACGGCGGGCGTCGGTTTGCTGTTGCGGCAGTTGATTCAGCGAATCGGCAATCTCGCGGGCGCGCTCCTGCTCTTGCTGGGCCTGACGGCTTTTATCCAGCAACTGGCTGCTGACCTGGAGAATTTCCTGATTCAGCGCGTCGGTAGACATTCCCGGCGACACGCTGCGCGGCTCGTCACGCATGTTGTTTAATTGTGCGCGCAGAGTAGCGGAGAGTTTCGGATAATTATCGATAACTTGCTGATATTGTTTGATGCGCTCAAGGGAACCTTTTCGTTCCTCAAGCGCATTTAAGGCAGACTGGAGCGCCTCTACGACTTCCGGCTGTGCGGGTTTCGCCGCTTTTGCCTGCTCCAGTTCCTGAGTGATTTGTTTGCTATCGGGGGCCGTCGCGGCGTACGCCCCCCAACTGAGGCACCAGGCCATCAGAAAAGTGATAATCAGGCGCACGTCAGCGTTTCCTTTGATGGATTAGACCTGGTCTTTTTTGTCGTCAACCAATGGGCTGGCGTCGTGTTCTGCTTCGATCTCTTCAGCAGGAAGCGGGGCCGGTTCAGCGTCTGGCGTAACAAAGGTTTCGGTAGATACTGCCAGCGGCTGGCCAATTTTCGTGACAGACAGGCTTTCCAGTTGCTCAACCAGATTCACTTTACCCGGTGCAAACAGGTTGATAACGGTGGAACCGAGTTTAAAGCGACCCATTTCCTGGCCTTTCAGCAGTGCCACAGAACCGTCGTTTTCCCCGGCAGGCCAGGTCCAGCGCTTGATGATGCCTTCGCGCGGCGGCGTAATGGTGCCCGCCCAGACCGTCTCAATGCTGCCTACAATCGTCGCACCGACCAGAATCTGCGCCATTGGGCCAAATTCGGTATCGAACAGGCAGATCACGCGTTCGTTACGGGCAAACAGATTCGGCACGTTCTGAGCGGTGAGATGGTTAACGGAGAAGAGATCGCCCGGCACGTAGATCATCTCACGAAGAATACCGTTGCACGGCATGTGTACGCGGTGGTAGTCACGCGGGGAGAGGTAAGTGGTCACAAACGTACCGTTGCGGAACAGGTCCGCCATCAGATAGTTACCTGCCAACAGGGCTTCGAGGCTGTAGTTGTGGCCTTTGGCTTGCAGGATTTTATCTTCTTCGATTTTACCCAACTGGCTGATAACGCCATCGGCAGGCATGACCAGGACATTCGGATCGGTATCGATTGGGCGTACTTCGTCACGCAGCGGACGGACAAAGAATTCGTTAAAGGTGCGGTAGCTGGCGGTGTCCGGTTTTTGCGCCTCTTTCATGTCGACCTTGTAGTATTTAACGAACAGATCGATAACCAGTTTTGTCAGCCATCCTGCCCGCTTGCTTGCGCCCCAACCCGCCAGGCGAGTAAGCCATAGTTTCGGCAGAATGTACTGTAGCGAAAGTTTAAATGAATTTAACAAGGTAGCCTCCAGGCCATTGTTTTGTCGTTCCTGATCCGGCCTACATGCCGGATCCTGAAAAAAAGGGGACGATTCTAACGACGGTTAGCTTAATTGTCAGTCATCCGTATCAGAAAAGTTTTTACGCGTTTTTACCTGCGCCATGCTTTCCAGAATACGGTGATAGTTTTCGAAACGGGTTTCCGCGATTTTTCCTTCCTCAACCGCTTCCCGGATAGCGCAGCCCGGATCGGTATCGTGTTTGCAATCGCGATATTTACACAGACCTAAATAGTCATGGAATTCGACAAAGCCCTGAGTGATTTGTTCCGGCTCCAGGTGCCAGAGGCCGAACTCACGCACACCTGGGGAGTCAATCACATCACCGCCGTGCGGGAAGTGATACAGCCGAGCGGCGGTCGTGGTGTGCTGACCAAGCCCCGAGTTGTCAGAGACATCGTTGGTCAGGATCTCTTTTTGCAGCCCCAGCAACGCGTTCAGCAGGCTGGATTTACCAACGCCAGACTGCCCGGCAAAAATGCTGATACGCCCGGTCAACGCCTCTTCCAGCGGTTTTAGCCCATCCTGAGTATGGCTGGAAACCATCAATACGCGATAACCGATATTGCGGTAGATATCCATCTGTTCGTTGACGAACGCCATGCCTTCGTCGTCCAGCAGGTCTATCTTGTTGAGCACAATAATCGGCTCAATCTGCAAGGTTTCGCAGGCCACCAGGTAACGGTCGATAATATTGAGCGACAGCTCCGGCAAAATGGCGGAGACAATGACAATCTGGTCGATGTTGGCGGCAATAGGTTTCACTCCGTCGTAGAAATCCGGACGCGTCAACACCGAGGTGCGCTCATGCACCGCTTCCACGATCCCTTTGACATTTACGCCTTCCGCCGCCGGTTTACCCGGACGCCAGACTACGCGGTCGCCGGTCACCAGCGAACGGATGGTACGGCGAATATTGCAGCGGTGAACGTCGCCATCGGCGGATTCCACATCAGCGTGCATACCAAAGCGGCTGATGACGATACCTTCATCAGGCTCGCCAAACAGATTGTCGTCGTAGTCGGGCTTCTCCTTAGACGTTTTAAGACGACGCTGGTGATTGGCGTTCACGCGGCGCTGCTGGCCTTTGGAGAGTTTATTTTTACTCAATCGTACAGACTCCTGGTCGCCCCTGATGGGCAAAACATCTATGATACACGCAATTGTGGATCAATATAGTCACTGTGAATGGGTGGAAAATAGCATGAGTGCCAATGAAAACAACCTGATTTGGATCGATCTTGAGATGACCGGTCTGGATCCCGAGCGCGATCGCATTATTGAGATTGCCACGCTGGTGACCGATGCCAACCTGAATATTCTGGCAGAAGGGCCGACCATTGCAGTACACCAGTCCGATGAACAGCTGGCGCTGATGGATGACTGGAACGTGCGCACCCATACCGCCAGCGGGCTGGTAGAGCGCGTGAAAGCGAGCACGATGGGCGATCGGGAAGCTGAACTGGCAACGCTCGAATTTTTAAAACAGTGGGTGCCTGCGGGAAAATCGCCGATTTGCGGTAACAGCATCGGTCAGGACCGTCGTTTCCTGTTTAAATACATGCCGGAGCTGGAAGCCTACTTCCACTACCGTTATCTCGATGTCAGCACCCTGAAAGAGCTGGCGCGCCGCTGGAAGCCGGAAATTCTGGATGGTTTTACCAAGCAGGGGACGCATCAGGCGATGGATGATATCCGTGAATCGGTGGCGGAGCTGGCTTACTACCGCGAGCATTTTATCAAGCTGTAAAATTTTTCCTGGTCACGTAAGCGCCGGAATCCACTTGCGGCGGCGTGATTTTGACGCTAAATTGAACGTCTTGCTGATAATTTCAGCACTTGAGATAAAAACGCAAAAAAAACTTTTTTGGGGGGTTGCAGAGGGAAAGATTTCTCGTATAATGCGCCTCCCGTAACGACGCAGAAATGCGAAAATTACGAAAGCAAAATTAAGTAGTACGCGGGAATAGCTCAGTTGGTAGAGCACGACCTTGCCAAGGTCGGGGTCGCGAGTTCGAGTCTCGTTTCCCGCTCCAAAATTTGAAAAGTGCTGCAAAGCACAGACCACCCAAGCGGGAATAGCTCAGTTGGTAGAGCACGACCTTGCCAAGGTCGGGGTCGCGAGTTCGAGTCTCGTTTCCCGCTCCAAAATTTGAAAGTGCTGTAAGGCACAGACCACCCAAGCGGGAATAGCTCAGTTGGTAGAGCACGACCTTGCCAAGGTCGGGGTCGCGAGTTCGAGTCTCGTTTCCCGCTCCAAATTCTTCTCTCAATAAAATATCCACAGCGACGCGATGCGTTATTGCTGGTTTTTGTTGTCTCTGACAAACTCTTGTAAACAGAGTTATCCACAGCCTCAGGCTGTAATCTTAATTTCAAAGAAACTTCGCACGGTGAATAGTATTTTTTTAACCTATTGATAGATAAGTTAAAAATTAAGATTCCGTTTTGTCGAGTCGATCACTTGACGATTTTATTCGTCTTGAATTGCAATGCGTTTTTATTTTTATTCACAAGCTGTGGATGAATCAGGCGTCACGCGGTAACCCTTTTTCAATCACCCGAACCAGACGCTGTTTTTTCGGCAATTGCACTTCGACTATGCACGCATTTCGTCTCTCTATTTGCTGCGCAATCGCCCACGCTATGTGCTCATCGAGAAGTGGGTGCTCACCTTTACGACTTTCCAGCGCTGTCAAAATCGTTTCATCCCAAGGGGCATTGCCTAATGCTACGGCGATATTACGCAGCCAACGCAGGTGACCAATACGACGAATCGCCGATCCTTCCGTGACTTTTAAAAACTTCTCTTCGCTCCAGGCGAATAACTCAATGAGTTCCGGTGCGTGTAGCGGCTTACGCGGGCTGAAATCCTCTTCTGTGGTGAGTTGTGAATAGCGATTCCACGGGCAGATAAGCTGGCAGTCATCGCAACCGTAAATACGGTTTCCCATTAACGGTCGCAACTCTTCCGGGATCGCCCCTTCAAGTTCGATGGTGAGATAAGAGATACAGCGGCGAGCATCGACGGTATATGGCTCGACGATGGCACCGGTCGGGCAAATCGTCATACAGGCCACGCATTTACCACATCCTTCCTCGACTGGTTGATCCACGGGCAGAGGAATATCGACCAGCAATTCGCCTAAAAAGAAGAACGAACCGGCCTCGCGATTGAGGATAAGTGAGTGCTTACCTGTCCAGCCGAGCCCAGCTTTTTCAGCTAACGGGCGCTCGAGAATAGGCGCAGAATCGACAAACGGTCTAAAATTCAGCGAAACACAATGTTGCTGAATCATCTCGCCCAGCTTTTTGAGTCGGTTGCGCAGAAGTTTGTGATAGTCACGGCCCAGCGCATAACGGCTAACATAGCCGAGTTTGGGGTTTTTCAGCGTGCTGGCAAATGCGGCGTTAGCAGGAAGGTAATTCATCCGCACGCTGATCACGCGCAGCGTACCGGGCAATAACTCATGGGGGCGAGCGCGCAGCATACCGTGACGCGCCATCCAGTCCATTTCGCCGTGGTATTGTTTGTCCAGCCATGCTTGCAGTTTGGGCTCGGACTCGCTGAG
The DNA here is from genome assembly GCA_041890495.1 of Enterobacter hormaechei. Classification (GTDB taxonomy): domain Bacteria; phylum Pseudomonadota; class Gammaproteobacteria; order Enterobacterales; family Enterobacteriaceae; genus Escherichia; species Escherichia boydii. The sequence goes on along the minus strand of CP169086.1, from coordinate 3,252,692 downwards.
ATCGGTATCGGTAATACCTACCTGCTGAAAGCCCAGTTCCAGCCCCCACTGTTTAATTTTTTGCGCTAACTGATTGAGATCGAGGGGCTCTGACATGACGGACCATACAATGAAGAAAAACCCCGTAAGTATACCACACACCGTCTGGCACGCCGACGATATCCGCCGCGGAGAACGCGAGGCAGCAGATGCGCTGGGGCTCACACTCTATGAGCTGATGCTTCGCGCTGGCGAGGCCGCATTCCAGGTGTGTCGTTCGGCGTATCCTGACGCCCGCCACTGGCTGGTGCTGTGCGGTCATGGTAATAACGGCGGCGATGGCTACGTGGTCGCGCGACTGGCCAAAGCGGTCGGCATTGAGGTCACGTTGTTGGCCCAGGAGAGCGACAAACCGTTGCCGGAAGAGGCCGCGCTGGCACGCGAAGCATGGTTAAACGCGGGTGGCGAGATCCATGCTTCGAATATTGTCTGGCCCGAATCGGTAGATCTGATTGTTGATGCGCTGCTCGGTACCGGCTTGCAGCAAGCGCCCCGCGAATCCATTAGCCAGTTAATCGACCACGCTAATTCCCATCCTGCGCCGATTGTGGCGGTTGATATCCCTTCCGGCCTGCTGGCTGAAACCGGCGCTACGCCAGGCGCAGTGATCAACGCCGATCACACCATCACTTTTATTGCGCTGAAACCAGGCTTGCTCACTGGAAAAGCGCGGGATGTTACAGGACAACTGCATTTTGACTCACTGGGGCTGGATAGCTGGCTGGCAGGTCAGGAGACGAAAATTCAGCGGTTTTCGGCAGAACAACTTTCTCACTGGCTGAAACCGCGTCGCCCGACTTCGCATAAAGGCGATCACGGGCGGCTGGTGATTATCGGTGGCGATCACGGCACGGCGGGGGCTATTCGTATGACGGGGGAAGCGGCGCTACGTGCTGGTGCTGGTTTAGTCCGAGTACTGACCCGCAGTGAGAACATTGCGCCGCTGCTGACTGCACGACCAGAATTGATGGTGCATGAACTGACGATGGACTCTCTTACCGAAAGCCTGGAATGGGCCGATGTGGTGGTGATTGGTCCCGGTCTGGGCCAGCAAGAGTGGGGGAAAAAAGCCCTGCAAAAAGTTGAGAATTTTCGCAAACCGATGTTGTGGGATGCCGATGCATTGAACCTGCTGGCAATCAATCCCGATAAGCGTCACAATCGCGTGATCACGCCGCATCCTGGCGAGGCCGCACGGTTGTTAGGCTGTTCCGTCGCTGAAATTGAAAGTGACCGCTTACATTGCGCCAAACGTCTGGTACAACGTTATGGCGGCGTAGCGGTGCTGAAAGGTGCCGGAACCGTGGTCGCCGCCCATCCTGACGCTTTAGGCATTATTGATGCCGGAAATGCAGGCATGGCGAGCGGCGGCATGGGCGATGTGCTCTCTGGTATTATTGGCGCATTGCTTGGGCAAAAACTGTCGCCGTATGATGCCGCCTGTGCGGGCTGTGTCGCACACGGTGCGTCAGCTGACGTACTGGCGGCGCGTTTTGGAACGCGCGGGATGCTGGCAACCGATCTCTTTTCCACGCTACAGCGTATTGTTAACCCGGAAGTGACTGATAAAAACCATGATGAATCGAGTAATTCCGCTCCCTGATGAGCAGGCAACATTAGACCTGGGCGAGCGGGTAGCGAAAGCCTGCGATGGCGCAACCGTAATCTATCTGTATGGCGATTTAGGCGCAGGTAAAACCACCTTTAGCCGGGGCTTTTTACAAGCTCTGGGTCATCAGGGTAATGTCAAAAGCCCCACTTATACGCTGGTCGAACCCTATACGCTCGACAATTTAATGGTTTATCACTTTGATTTGTACCGCCTTGCCGATCCCGAGGAGCTGGAGTTTATGGGGATCCGCGATTATTTTGCCAACGATGCCATTTGCCTGGTGGAGTGGCCACAACAAGGTACAGGTGTTCTTCCTGACCCGGATGTCGAAATACACATTGATTATCAGGCACAAGGCCGTGAGGCGCGCGTGAGTGCGGTTTCCTCTGCGGGTGAATTGTTGCTGGCGCGTTTAGCCGGTTAACCTTTGAAAGGTGGCGGGATGATGTATCGCATCAGAAATTGGTTGGTAGCGACGCTGCTGCTGCTGTGCACGCCGGTGGGTGCCGCGACGCTCTCTGATATTCAGGTTTCTAACGGTAATCAACAGGCGCGGATAACGTTGAGTTTTATTGGCGATCCTGATTATGCGTTTAGCCATCAAAGCAAACGCACCGTGGCGCTCGATATCAAACAAACGGGCGTGATTCAGGGACTGCCGTTGTTGTTCAGCGGTAATAATCTGGTGAAGGCGATTCGCTCTGGAACGCCTAAAGATGCACAAACGCTACGGCTGGTGGTCGATCTTACCGAAAACGGTAAAACCGAAGCGGTGAAGCGACAGAATGGCAGCAATTACACTGTCGTCTTTACGATTAACGCCGATGTGCCGCCACCGCCTCCTCCGCCGCCCGTGGTTGCGAAACGCGTTGAAACGCCTGCGGTTGTCGCACCGCGCGTCAGCGAACCGGCGCGCAATCCGTTTAAAACGGAAAGTAACCGCACTACGGGTGTTATCAGCAGTAATACGGTAACGCGTCCGGCAGCGCGCGCGACGGCTAACACTGGCGCGATAAAATTATCATCGCTATTGATGCCGGACACGGCGGTCAGGACCCTGGCGCTATCGGCCCCGGTGGTACGCGGGAGAAAAATGTTACCATCGCCATCGCGCGTAAATTGCGTACTTTGCTCAATGACGATCCGATCTTTAAAGGCGTTTTAACCCGTGACGGGGATTACTTTATCTCGGTGATGGGGCGCAGTGATGTGGCACGTAAGCAAAACGCCAATTTCCTCGTGTCGATTCACGCTGATGCCGCACCGAACCGCAGTGCGACTGGCGCTTCCGTATGGGTGCTCTCTAACCGTCGCGCCAACAGTGAAATGGCCAGCTGGCTGGAGCAGCACGAGAAACAGTCGGAGCTGCTGGGTGGGGCGGGTGATGTGCTGGCGAACAGTCAGTCTGACCCCTATTTAAGCCAGGCGGTGCTGGATTTACAGTTCGGTCATTCCCAGCGGGTAGGGTATGATGTAGCGACCAGTATGATCAGTCAGTTGCAACGCATTGGCGAAATACATAAACGTCGACCAGAACACGCCAGCCTTGGCGTTCTGCGCTCGCCGGATATCCCATCAGTACTGGTCGAAACCGGTTTTATCAGCAACAACAGCGAAGAACGTTTGCTGGCGAGCGACGATTACCAACAACAGCTGGCAGAAGCCATTTACAAAGGCCTGCGCAATTACTTCCTTGCGCATCCGATGCAATCTGCGCCGCAGGGTGCAACGGCACAAACTGCCAGTACGGTGACGACGCCAGATCGCACGCTGCCAAACTAAGGACGATTGATGCCAATTCAGGTCTTACCGCCACAACTGGCGAACCAGATTGCCGCAGGTGAGGTGGTCGAGCGACCTGCGTCGGTAGTCAAAGAACTAGTGGAAAACAGCCTCGATGCAGGTGCGACGCGTATCGATATTGATATCGAACGCGGTGGGGCGAAACTTATCCGCATTCGTGATAACGGCTGCGGTATCAAAAAAGATGAGCTGGCGCTGGCGCTGGCTCGTCATGCCACCAGTAAAATCGCCTCTCTGGACGATCTCGAAGCCATTATCAGCCTGGGCTTTCGCGGTGAGGCGCTGGCGAGTATCAGTTCGGTTTCCCGCCTGACGCTCACTTCACGCACCGCAGAACAGCAGGAAGCCTGGCAGGCCTATGCCGAAGGGCGCGATATGAACGTGACGGTAAAACCGGCGGCGCATCCTGTGGGGACGACGCTGGAGGTGCTGGATCTGTTCTACAACACCCCGGCGCGGCGCAAATTCCTGCGCACCGAGAAAACCGAATTTAACCACATTGATGAGATCATCCGCCGCATTGCGCTGGCGCGTTTCGACGTCACGATCAACCTGTCGCATAACGGTAAAATTGTGCGTCAGTACCGCGCAGTGCCGGAAGGCGGGCAAAAAGAACGGCGCTTAGGCGCGATTTGCGGCACCGCTTTTCTTGAACAAGCGCTGGCGATTGAATGGCAACACGGCGATCTCACGCTACGCGGCTGGGTGGCCGATCCAAATCACACCACGCCCGCACTGGCAGAAATTCAGTATTGCTACGTGAACGGTCGCATGATGCGCGATCGCCTGATCAATCACGCGATCCGCCAGGCCTGCGAAGACAAACTGGGGGCCGATCAGCAACCGGCATTTGTGTTGTATCTGGAGATCGACCCACATCAGGTGGACGTCAACGTGCACCCCGGCAAACACGAAGTGCGTTTCCATCAGTCGCGTCTGGTGCATGATTTTATCTATCAGGGCGTGCTGAGCGTGCTACAACAGCAACTGGAAACGCCGCTACCGCTGGACGATGAACCCCAACCTGCACCGCGTTCCATTCCGGAAAACCGCGTGGCGGCGGGGCGCAATCACTTTGCAGAACCGGCAGCTCGTGAGCCGGTAGCTCCGCGCTACACTCCTGCGCCAGCATCAGGCAGTCGTCCGGCTGCCCCCTGGCCGAATGCGCAGCCAGGCTACCAGAAACAGCAAGGTGAAGTGTATCGCCAGCTTTTGCAAACGCCCGCGCCGATGCAAAAATTAAAAGCGCCGGAACCGCAGGAACCTGCACTTGCGGCGAACAGTCAGAGTTTTGGTCGGGTACTGACTATCGTCCATTCCGACTGTGCGTTGCTGGAGCGCGACGGCAACATTTCACTTTTATCCTTGCCAGTGGCAGAACGTTGGCTGCGTCAGGCACAATTGACGCCGGGTGAAGCGCCCGTTTGCGCCCAGCCGCTGCTGATTCCGTTGCGGCTAAAAGTTTCTGCCGAAGAAAAATCGGCATTAGAAAAAGCGCAGTCTGCCCTGGCGGAATTGGGTATTGATTTCCAGTCAGATGCACAGCATGTGACCATCAGGGCAGTGCCTTTACCCTTACGCCAACAAAATTTACAAATCTTGATTCCTGAACTGATAGGCTACCTGGCGAAGCAGTCCGTATTCGAACCTGGCAATATTGCGCAGTGGATTGCACGAAATCTGATGAGCGAACATGCGCAGTGGTCAATGGCACAGGCCATAACCCTGCTGGCGGACGTGGAACGGTTATGTCCGCAACTTGTGAAAACGCCGCCGGGTGGTCTGTTACAATCTGTTGATTTACATCCGGCGATAAAAGCCCTGAAAGATGAGTGATATCAGTAAGGCGAGCCTGCCTAAGGCGATTTTTTTGATGGGGCCGACGGCCTCCGGTAAAACGGCGTTAGCCATTGAGCTGCGTAAAATTTTACCAGTAGAGTTGATAAGCGTTGATTCTGCCCTTATTTACAAAGGGATGGATATCGGGACGGCGAAGCCGAACGCTGAAGAGTTACTCGCCGCGCCGCACCGATTGCTGGATATTCGCGATCCGTCGCAGGCTTACTCGGCTGCTGATTTTCGCCGCGATGCGCTGGCGGAAATGGCCGATATCACCGCGGCGGGGCGGATCCCACTGTTAGTGGGCGGTACGATGTTGTATTTCAAGGCATTGCTGGAAGGGTTGTCGCCGCTACCGTCGGCAGACCCGGAAGTACGGGCTAGAATTGAGCAACAGGCGGCAGAGCAAGGTTGGGAGTCATTGCATCGTCAACTTCAGGAGGTAGATCCGGTTGCGGCAGCAAGGATTCATCCAAATGATCCACAAAGGCTTTCCCGGGCACTGGAAGTTTTTTTCATTTCGGGTAAAACTTTAACGGAACTGACGCAAACGTCAGGAGACGCTCTACCGTATCAGGTGCATCAGTTCGCCATCGCCCCGGCGAGCCGTGAACTGCTCCATCAACGCATTGAGCAGCGTTTTCATCAGATGTTGGCTTCAGGTTTTGAAGCAGAAGTCCGGGCGCTTTTTGCCCGAGGAGATTTGCATACGGACTTGCCTTCCATTCGTTGCGTGGGTTATCGCCAGATGTGGTCTTACCTTGAAGGCGAAATCTCATACGATGAAATGGTTTATCGAGGTGTTTGCGCCACGAGACAGTTGGCGAAGCGGCAGATAACCTGGCTGCGTGGTTGGGAAGGGGTTCACTGGCTTGACAGTGAAAAACCAGAACAGGCGCGTGACGAAGTATTACAGGTTGTTGGTGCTATCGCAGGCTGAATGTGTACAATTGAGACGTATCGTGCGCAATTTTTTCAGAATCGAAAGGTTCAAAGTACAAATAAGCATATAAGGAAAAGAGAGAATGGCTAAGGGGCAATCTTTACAAGATCCGTTCCTGAACGCACTGCGTCGGGAACGTGTTCCAGTTTCTATTTATTTGGTGAATGGTATTAAGCTGCAAGGGCAAATCGAGTCTTTTGATCAGTTCGTGATCCTGTTGAAAAACACGGTCAGCCAGATGGTTTACAAGCACGCGATTTCTACTGTTGTCCCGTCTCGCCCGGTTTCTCATCACAGTAACAACGCCGGTGGCGGTACCAGCAGTAACTACCATCATGGTAGCAGCGCGCAGAATACTTCCGCGCAACAGGACAGCGAAGAAACCGAATAAGGTTTCGGGCTGTTTTTTTACACGGGGAGCCAGCGATCCTGCGTTCCCCGCTGATCTATTTAGAGGGTTATACGCTTGTTTGACCGTTATGATGCTGGTGAGCAGGCGGTACTGGTACACATCTATTTTACGCAAGACAAAGATATGGAAGACCTCCAGGAGTTTGAATCTCTGGTCTCTTCCGCCGGTGTCGAAGCATTGCAGGTGATTACCGGTAGCCGTAAAGCGCCGCACCCAAAGTATTTTGTAGGTGAAGGTAAAGCAGTTGAAATTGCGGAAGCTGTCAAAGCGACGGGTGCTTCGGTCGTTCTTTTTGACCATGCCCTGAGCCCGGCGCAAGAGCGTAACCTGGAGCGTTTGTGCGAGTGTCGTGTTATCGACCGCACCGGCCTTATTTTAGATATTTTCGCCCAACGTGCGCGTACCCATGAGGGTAAGTTGCAGGTTGAGCTGGCGCAGCTGCGCCATCTGGCTACGCGCCTGGTGCGTGGCTGGACCCACCTTGAAAGACAGAAAGGCGGGATAGGTTTGCGTGGTCCGGGTGAAACCCAGCTCGAAACCGACCGTCGTTTGTTGCGTAATCGCATCGTGCAGATACAGTCGCGCCTGGAAAGAGTTGAAAAGCAGCGTGAGCAGGGGCGGCAATCGCGTATCAAAGCCGACGTTCCTACTGTTTCGCTGGTGGGATATACCAACGCCGGTAAATCTACCCTTTTCAATCGCATCACCGAAGCGCGGGTCTACGCGGCAGACCAGTTGTTTGCCACCCTCGACCCGACGTTGCGGCGTATTGACGTTGCAGATGTCGGTGAAACCGTACTTGCAGATACCGTAGGGTTTATTCGCCACCTGCCGCACGATCTGGTGGCGGCATTTAAAGCCACGTTACAAGAGACGCGGCAAGCCACATTACTGCTGCACGTCATTGATGCGGCGGATGTGCGTGTACAAGAAAACATCGAAGCGGTGAATACGGTTCTTGAAGAGATCGACGCTCACGAGATCCCAACCCTGCTGGTGATGAACAAGATCGATATGCTGGAAGATTTCGAACCGCGTATTGATCGGGACGAAGAGAACAAACCGATCCGTGTCTGGCTTTCCGCACAGACCGGAGCGGGGATACCACAGCTTTTTCAGGCTTTGACGGAGCGGCTTTCCGGCGAGGTGGCGCAGCATACATTGCGTCTGCCACCGCAGGAAGGGCGTCTGAGAAGTCGTTTTTATCAGCTTCAGGCAATAGAAAAAGAGTGGATGGAGGAGGACGGCAGCGTAAGTCTGCAAGTTCGTATGCCGATCGTTGACTGGCGTCGCCTCTGTAAACAAGAACCGGCGTTGATCGATTACCTGATCTAACGGCGTAGCGTCTGAAGCGTGGAGTCATATCCTCTGGCGTCGAAAGACAACAGGGATCACCGCATAACAAATATGGAGCACAAACATGGCGTGGAATCAGCCCGGTAATAACGGACAAGACCGCGACCCGTGGGGAAGCAGCAAACCTGGCGGCAACTCTGAGGGAAATGGAAACAAAGGCGGTCGCGATCAAGGGCCACCTGATTTAGATGATATCTTCCGCAAACTGAGCAAAAAGCTCGGTGGTCTGGGCGGCGGTAAAGGCACCGGATCTGGCGGTGGCAGTTCATCGCAAGGCCCGCGCCCGCAGCTTGGCGGTCGTGTCGTTACCATCGCAGCGGCAGCGATTGTCATTATCTGGGCGGCCAGTGGTTTCTATACCATTAAAGAAGCCGAACGCGGCGTGGTAACACGCTTTGGTAAATTCAGCCATCTGGTTGAGCCGGGTCTGAACTGGAAACCGACGTTTATCGACGAAGTCAAACCGGTGAACGTGGAAGCCGTGCGTGAACTGGCCGCTTCTGGTGTGATGCTGACGTCGGACGAGAACGTAGTGCGCGTTGAGATGAACGTGCAGTACCGCGTCACCAATCCGGAAAAATATCTGTATAGCGTGACCAGCCCGGATGACAGCCTGCGTCAGGCTACCGACAGCGCCCTGCGTGGAGTTATCGGTAAATACACCATGGACCGCATTCTGACGGAAGGTCGTACCGTGATTCGTAGCGATACTCAGCGCGAACTGGAAGAGACGATTCGTCCGTATGACATGGGTATCACGCTGCTGGACGTCAACTTCCAGGCTGCTCGTCCGCCGGAAGAAGTAAAAGCGGCGTTTGACGATGCGATTGCTGCGCGTGAAAACGAACAGCAATACATTCGTGAAGCAGAAGCGTATACCAACGAAGTTCAGCCGCGTGCGAACGGTCAGGCGCAACGTATCCTCGAAGAGGCGCGTGCGTACAAGGCCCAGACCATCCTGGAAGCTCAGGGTGAAGTGGCGCGCTTTGCTAAACTTCTGCCGGAATATAAAGCCGCGCCGGAAATTACTCGCGAGCGTCTGTATATCGAGACGATGGAAAAAGTGTTGGGTAACACCCGCAAAGTGCTGGTTAACGATAAAGGTGGCAACCTGATGGTTCTGCCGTTAGACCAGATGCTGAAAGGTGGTAACGCCCCTGCGGCGAAGAGCGATAACGGTGCCAGCAATCTGCTGCGTCTGCCGCCAGCCTCTTCCTCCACAACCAGTGGAGCAAGCAACACGTCGTCCACCAGTCAGGGCGATATTATGGACCAACGCCGCGCCAACGCGCAGCGTAACGACTACCAGCGTCAGGGGGAATAACGATGCGTAAGTCAGTTATCGCGATTATCATCATCGTGCTGGTAGTGCTTTACATGTCTGTCTTTGTCGTCAAAGAAGGTGAGCGCGGTATTACGCTGCGTTTTGGTAAGGTACTGCGTGACGATGACAACAAACCTCTGGTTTATGAGCCGGGTCTGCATTTCAAGATACCGTTCATTGAAACGGTGAAAATGCTCGACGCACGTATTCAGACCATGGACAACCAGGCCGACCGCTTTGTGACCAAAGAGAAGAAAGACCTGATCGTCGACTCTTACATCAAATGGCGCATCAGCGATTTCAGCCGTTACTACCTGGCAACGGGTGGTGGCGACATTTCGCAAGCGGAAGTGCTGTTGAAACGTAAGTTCTCTGACCGTCTGCGTTCTGAAATTGGTCGCCTGGACGTGAAAGATATCGTCACCGATTCCCGTGGTCGTCTGACCCTCGAAGTACGTGACGCGCTGAACTCCGGTTCTGCGGGTACAGAAGATGAAGTTACTACCCCGGCGGCAGATAACGCCATTGCCGAAGCGGCAGAGCGCGTAACGGCTGAGACGAAGGGCAAAGTTCCGGTCATCAACCCGAACAGTATGGCGGCGCTGGGTATTGAAGTTGTCGATGTGCGAATTAAGCAGATCAACCTGCCTACCGAAGTGTCTGAAGCGATCTACAACCGTATGCGCGCCGAGCGTGAAGCGGTAGCGCGTCGTCACCGTTCACAAGGTCAGGAAGAAGCGGAAAAACTGCGCGCGACTGCCGACTATGAAGTGACCAGAACGCTGGCAGAAGCTGAGCGTCAGGGCCGTATCATGCGTGGTGAAGGCGATGCCGAAGCAGCCAAACTGTTTGCTGATGCATTCAGTAAAGATCCGGACTTCTACGCATTCATCCGTAGCCTGCGTGCTTATGAGAACAGCTTCTCTGGCAATCAGGACGTGATGGTCATGAGCCCGGATAGCGATTTCTTCCGCTACATGAAGACGCCGACTTCCGCAACGCGTTAATATAACGACTGCGGTACAGGTCAATAAAGCCACCGCATCCTCAGGGATGTCGGTGGTTTTCTTTTTCTATAAGGATAATGAATGAATTCGACAATCTGGCTGGCGCTTGCCCTGGTTTTGGTACTGGAAGGTTTAGGGCCGATGCTTTACCCGAAGGCATGGAAGAAGATGATCTCTGCGATGACCAATTTGCCCGATAATATTTTACGTCGTTTTGGCGGTGGACTTGTGGTTGCGGGCGTTGTGGTCTACTACATGTTGAGGAAAACGATTAGCTGAACAAAAAACAGACTGATCGAGGTCATTTTTGAGTGCAAAAAGTGCTGTAACTCTGAAAAAGCGATGGTAGAATCCATTTTTAAGCAAACGGTGATTTTGAAAAATGGGTAACAACGTCGTCGTACTGGGCACCCAATGGGGTGACGAAGGTAAAGGTAAGATCGTCGATCTTCTGACTGAACGGGCTAAATATGTTGTACGCTACCAGGGCGGTCACAACGCAGGCCATACTCTCGTAATCAACGGTGAAAAAACCGTTCTCCATCTTATTCCATCAGGTATTCTCCGCGAGAATGTAACCAGCATCATCGGTAACGGTGTTGTGCTGTCTCCGGCCGCGCTGATGAAAGAGATGAAAGAACTGGAAGACCGTGGCATCCCCGTTCGTGAGCGTCTGCTGCTGTCTGAAGCATGTCCGCTGATCCTTGATTATCACGTTGCGCTGGATAACGCGCGTGAGAAAGCGCGTGGCGCGAAAGCGATCGGCACCACCGGTCGTGGTATCGGGCCTGCTTATGAAGATAAAGTGGCACGTCGCGGTCTGCGTGTTGGCGACCTTTTCGACAAAGAAACCTTCGCTGAAAAACTGAAAGAAGTGATGGAATATCACAACTTCCAGTTGGTTAACTACTACAAAGCTGAAGCGGTTGATTACCAGAAAGTTCTGGATGATACGATGGCTGTTGCCGACATCCTGACTTCTATGGTGGTTGACGTTTCTGACCTGCTCGACCAGGCGCGTCAGCGTGGCGATTTCGTCATGTTTGAAGGTGCGCAGGGTACGCTGCTGGATATCGACCACGGTACTTATCCGTACGTAACTTCTTCCAACACCACTGCTGGTGGCGTGGCGACCGGTTCCGGCCTGGGCCCGCGTTATGTTGATTACGTTCTGGGTATCCTCAAAGCTTACTCCACTCGTGTGGGTGCAGGTCCGTTCCCGACTGAACTGTTTGATGAAACTGGCGAGTTCCTCTGCAAGCAGGGTAACGAATTCGGCGCAACTACGGGTCGTCGTCGTCGTACCGGCTGGCTGGACACCGTTGCCGTTCGTCGTGCGGTACAGCTGAACTCCCTGTCTGGCTTCTGCCTGACTAAACTGGACGTTCTGGATGGCCTGAAAGAGGTGAAACTCTGTGTGGCTTACCGTATGCCGGATGGTCGCGAAGTGACTACCACTCCGCTGGCAGCTGACGACTGGAAAGGTGTAGAGCCGATTTACGAAACCATGCCGGGCTGGTCTGAATCCACCTTCGGCGTGAAAGAACGTAGCGGTCTGCCGCAGGCGGCGCTGAACTACATCAAACGTATTGAAGAGCTGACCGGTGTGCCGATCGATATCATCTCTACCGGTCCGGATCGTACTGAAACCATGATTCTGCGCGACCCGTTCGACGCGTAATTTTGGTACGCCTGGCAGATATTTTGCCTGCTGGGCTAACAGTGTGATACATTGCTGTGTCGGTTAAGCCATTACGCTATCCGACACAGTGTTAAATCCTCGCTTTTTTCCTTCCCCGAACTGAAATAAATTAGCGACACAGCTTGTGGCTGGTTTATCATCAATATAAATGTATTTTTTCCCGATTTCCCTTTTGAGGTTGATGTGCAGTTAACGAGTTTCACTGATTACGGATTACGTGCGCTGATCTACATGGCGTCATTGCCAGAAGGGCGGATGACCAGTATTTCTGAAGTGACTGACGTCTACGGCGTCTCCCGTAATCATATGGTCAAAATAATCAATCAACTTAGTCGTGCCGGCTACGTGACTGCTGTTCGTGGAAAAAATGGCGGCATTCGCTTGGGTAAACCGGCGAGTGCGATACGTATTGGTGATGTGGTGCGCGAGCTGGAGCCCTTATCGCTGGTGAATTGCAGCAGTGAGTTTTGCCACATTACACCTGCCTGTCGGTTGAAACAGGCGCTTTCTAAGGCCGTGCAAAGTTTTCTTACGGAACTGGATAACTACACGCTTGCCGATTTGGTTGAAGAGAATCAACCGCTTTATAAATTATTGCTGGTGGAGTGACGAAAATCTTCATCAGAGATGACAACGGAGGAACCGAGATGTCACAAGATCCTTTCCAGGAACGCGAAGCTGAAAAATACGCGAATCCCATCCCTAGTCGGGAATTTATCCTCGAACATTTAACCAAACGTGAAAAACCGGCCAGCCGTGATGAGCTGGCGGTAGAACTGCACATTGAAGGCGAAGAGCAGCTTGAAGGCCTGCGTCGCCGCCTGCGCGCGATGGAGCGCGATGGTCAACTGGTCTTCACTCGTCGTCAGTGCTATGCGCTGCCGGAACGCCTCGACCTGGTGAAAGGTACCGTTATTGGCCACCGTGATGGCTACGGCTTTCTGCGGGTTGAAGGGCGTAAAGATGATTTGTATCTCTCCAGCGAGCAGATGAAAACCTGCATTCATGGCGATCAGGTGCTGGCGCAGCCGCTGGGCGCTGACCGTAAAGGTCGTCGTGAAGCGCGTATTGTCCGCGTACTGGTGCCAAAAACCAGCCAGATTGTTGGTCGCTACTTTACCGAAGCGGGCGTCGGCTTTGTGGTTCCTGACGATAGCCGTCTGAGCTTCGATATTTTAATCCCGCCCGATCAGATTATGGGCGCGCGGATGGGCTTTGTGGTCGTAGTCGAACTGACCCAACGCCCGACTCGCCGTACCAAAGCGGTGGGTAAAATCGTCGAAGTGCTGGGCGACAATATGGGCACCGGCATGGCGGTTGATATCGCTCTGCGTACCCATGAAATTCCGTACATCTGGCCGCAGGCTGTTGAGCAACAGGTTGCCGGGCTGAAAGAAGAAGTGCCGGAAGAAGCAAAAGCGGGCCGTGTCGATCTGCGCGATTTACCGCTGGTTACCATTGATGGCGAAGACGCCCGTGACTTTGACGATGCGGTTTACTGCGAGAAAAAACGCGGTGGTGGCTGGCGTTTATGGGTCGCGATTGCCGACGTCAGCTACTATGTGCGTCCGCCAACGCCGCTGGACAGAGAAGCGCGTAACCGTGGCACGTCGGTGTACTTCCCTTCGCAGGTTATCCCGATGCTGCCGGAAGTGCTCTCTAACGGTCTGTGCTCGCTCAATCCGCAGGTAGACCGCCTGTGTATGGTGTGCGAGATGACGGTTTCGTCGAAAGGCCGCCTGACGGGCTACAAATTCTACGAAGCGGTGATGAGCTCTCACGCGCGTCTGACCTACACCAAAGTCTGGCATATTCTGCAGGGCGATCAGGATCTGCGCGAGCAGTACGCCCCGCTGGTTAAGCATCTCGAAGAGTTGCATAACCTCTATAAAGTGCTGGATAAAGCCCGTGAAGAACGCGGTGGGATCTCATTTGAGAGCGAAGAAGCGAAGTTCATTTTCAACGCTGAACGCCGTATTGAACGTATCGAACAGACCCAGCGTAACGACGCGCACAAATTAATTGAAGAGTGCATGATTCTGGCGAATATCTCGGCGGCGCGTTTCGTTGAGAAAGCGAAAGAACCGGCACTGTTCCGTATTCACGACAAGCCGAGCACCGAAGCGATTACCTCTTTCCGTTCAGTGCTGGCGGAGCTGGGGCTGGAACTGCCGGGCGGTAACAAGCCGGAACCGCGTGACTACGCGGAGCTGCTGGAGTCGGTTGCCGATCGTCCTGATGCAGAAATGCTGCAAACCATGCTGCTGCGCTCGATGAAACAGGCGATTTACGATCCAGAAAACCGTGGTCACTTTGGCCTGGCATTGCAGTCCTATGCGCACTTTACTTCGCCGATTCGTCGTTATCCAGACCTGACGCTGCACCGCGCCATTAAATATCTGCTGGCGAAAGAGCAGGGGCATCAGGGCAACACCACTGAAACCGGCGGCTACCATTATTCGATGGAAGAGATGCTGCAACTGGGTCAGCACTGTTCGATGGCGGAACGTCGTGCCGACGAAGCAACGCGCGATGTGGCTGACTGGCTGAAGTGTGACTTCATGCTCGACCAGGTAGGTAACGTCTTTAAAGGCGTAATTTCCAGCGTCACTGGCTTTGGCTTCTTCGTCCGTCTGGACGACTTGTTCATTGATGGTCTGGTCCATGTCTCTTCGCTGGACAATGACTACTATCGCTTTGACCAGGTAGGGCAACGCCTGATGGGGGAATCCAGCGGCCAGACTTATCGCCTGGGCGATCGCGTGGAAGTTCGCGTCGAAGCGGTTAATATGGACGAGCGCAAAATCGACTTTAGCCTGATCTCCAGCGAACGCGCACCGCGCAACGTCGGTAAAACGGCGCGCGAGAAAGCGAAAAAAGGCGATGCAGGTAAAAAAGGCGGCAAGCGTCGTCAGGTCGGTAAAAAGGTAAACTTTGAGCCAGACAGCGCCTTCCGCGGTGAGAAAAAAACGAAGCCGAAAGCGGCGAAGAAAGACGCGAGAAAAGCGAAAAAGCCATCGGCGAAAACGCAGAAAATAGCTGCAGCGACCAAAGCGAAGCGTGCGGCGAAGAAAAAAGTGGCAGAGTGATCAATACCCTCTTTAAAAGAAGAGGGTTAGATTGCTGACAAAATGCGCTTTGTTCATGCCGGATGCGGCGTGAACGCCTTATCCGGCCTACATAATCACGCAAATTCAATATATTGCAGAGATCATGTAGGCCGGATAAACGTAGTGCATCAGGCAAAACGTAAACAACGAGTACATTAATGAGCGAAATGATTTACGGCATCCACGCAGTGCAGGCCCTGCTGGAGCGCGCCCCTGAACGTTTTCAGGAAGTCTTTATTTTAAAAGGCCGTGAAGATAAACGTCTGTTACCGCTGATTCACGCCCTTGAGTCTCAGGGCGTGGTTATCCAGTTGGCAAACCGCCAATATCTCGACGAGAAAAGCGACGGTGCCGTGCATCAGGGCATTATCGCCCGCGTGAAGCCAGGACGTCAGTATCAGGAAAACGATCTGCCGGATCTGATCGCTTCGCTCGATCAACCGTTCCTGCTGATCCTCGACGGCGTAACCGATCCGCACAACCTCGGCGCGTGCCTGCGTAGTGCGGACGCCGCAGGCGTTCATGCGGTGATTGTGCCGAAAGATCGCTCCGCACAGCTCAACGCTACGGCGAAAAAAGTAGCCTGCGGCGCGGCAGAAAGCGTTCCGCTGATTCGGGTGACTAACCTTGCGCGCACCATGCGTATGTTGCAGGAAGAGAATATCTGGATCGTCGGTACGGCAGGCGAGGCGGATCATACACTCTATCAGAGCAAAATGACCGGACGCCTGGCGCTGGTGATGGGTGCGGAAGGTGAAGGTATGCGTCGCCTGACTCGTGAACATTGCGATGAGTTGATCAGCATCCCGATGGCTGGAAGCGTTTCTTCCCTGAACGTTTCGGTTGCGACCGGAATTTGCTTATTTGAAGCGGTGCGCCAGCGCGGAGAATAAACAGCAAGGCCGTCCAAAGGACGGCCTTTAGTGTTTTCTCCCTCTCCCCGTGGGAGAGGGCCGGGTGAGGGCACCAGACGGTGGCAAACTCACTCCTCTAACGACCGCAAATGGTCATCCTTCCTCAGCGTCATCAGCGCGAAAATACTCACGACCGCCGTTGCCATCACGTAGTAGGCCGGAATATCCAGATTGCCCGTCTCTTTAATTAAGCCTGTAATGATCAGCCCCGCACAGCCCGAGAAAATCGCGTTCGACAGCGAGTAGGCCAGCCCCAGCCCGGTATAGCGCACGCGCGTCGGGAACATCTCAGAGAGCATCGCCGGGCCCGGCCCCGCCAGCATCCCCACCAGACCGCCCGCAATCAATACCACTATCGCTTTCATCGCCAGCGTGCTGGATTCCGCCTGCAGAAGTTTCAGCAGCGGCAGGGCGAGGATCAGCAGCAGCGCGGTGGCAATAATCATCACCGTGCGCCGCCCGATCCGATCGCTGAGGATCCCCGATGGAATGATGGTCAGCGCAAACCCAACGTTCGAAATTACCGCGATCAGCAGCGCCTGGTTAAACCCGGTGTGCAGCGCCGACTGCAGATAGGTCGGCATAATCACCAGGTAGGTATACCCCGCCGCTGACCAGACCATGACGCGGCCAATCCCCATCACGATGGCCCGGAGCGTGGCGGCAATATCCGCCTGCGCGACGGCCGGTTTGTCCTGCTGCTGCACAAAGCTGGGTGTCTCTTCCATGCTGACACGAAGCCACAGCGCAACAACGCCCATGGGCAGCGCCAGGAAGAAAGGAATGCGCCAGCCCCAGTCGTGTAATGCCTCAGGCGTGAGGAGGGCGGAGAGCAGCGCCACGATGCCTGCACCCGCTAACAGCCCCAGCGCCACGGTAAAGGACTGCCAGGCGCCATAGAGCCCACGCTTGCCGCGCGGGGCGAACTCCGTCATCAGCGAGACCGCACCGCCGTACTCGCCGCCCGCGAACAGCCCCTGCAGGATGCGCAGCAGCGTAATAATGAGCGGCGCGGCAATCCCGATGCTGGCGTAGACCGGCACAACGCCGATGGCGGCGGTAGCGAGCGTCATCAATACCAGCACAATAATGAGCGTCGGCTTACGGCCAATCCGGTCGCCGATGCGGCCAAACACCACCGCGCCCAGCGGACGGAAGAAAAAGGCGATGGCGAATGAGGCGTAGGTGAGGATCAGGCTGGTAAGCCCCGCTTCCCCTTCAAGCTGGAAGAAGTTCTTCGCAATGACGGTCGCCAGAAAACCGTAGACCGCAAACTCATACCACTCAATAAAGTTACCAATGGAGCCTGCAATTAATGCTCGCTTGTGCGCATCCGGTTGCATAACGATCCTCACTGAAAAGGGTAAGAATAAATTATTCAACAAAAGCGAAGTTATGAAATAGTTTATTCTTATGTTCTGTGAGCTATTTCACGAATGATATCAGCGGGATCGTGAACGTGTGACTCCCCTCCCATGCAGCGCGAGCGCGGTCTGTCCATACTTATCGTCATTGCCACTGAAGGAGGGAGACAGCATGCACTGGCAGACCCATACCGTTTTCAATCAACCAGCACCGCTTTCCAACAGCAACCTTTTCCTCTCGGACTGCGCGCTGCGTGACACAGTTTCGCGCGAGGGTGCCGAGTGGGATATCGAGCTGCTCGCCAGCATCGGACAGCAGTTAGGCACCGCAGAGTCGCTGGAGCTGGGCAGGCTGGCGAACGTGAATCCGCCGGAGTTGCTTCGCTATGACGCCACCGGAGAGCGACTGGATGACGTCCGCTTTCACCCGGCATGGCACCTGCTGATGCAGGGGCTGTGTGCCAATCGGGTACATAACCTGGCATGGGAAGAGGAGGCGCGTAAAGGGTCGTTTGTCGCGCGGGCTGCACGCTTTGTGCTTCATGCTCAGGTAGAAGCGGGCACGCTTTGCCCGGCCACCATGACGTTTGCCGCGACACCGCTGCTGCAGCAGGCGCTCCCCAAAATATTTCACGACTGGCTGACGCCGCTGCTCAGCGATCGCTACGATCCTCATCTTGCTCCCGGCGCGCAAAAGCGCGGCCTGCTGATCGGCATGGGGATGACGGAAAAGCAGGGCGGCTCGGACGTGCTGAGTAACACCACCAGGGCGGAAAAATGCAGCGACGGAAGCTACAGGCTGGTGGGGCATAAATGGTTTTTCTCGGTTCCGCAAAGCGATGCGCATCTGGTGCTGGCGCAGACCGCGGGTGGTCTGTCCTGCTTTTTTGTGCCGCGCTTTTTGCCTGACGGGCAACGCAACGCGATTCGCCTCGAGCGGCTGAAAGATAAGCTGGGTAATCGCTCTAACGCCAGTTGCGAAGTGGAGTTTCAGGATGCCATTGGTTGGTTGTTGGGGCAGGAAGGGGAAGGAATTCGTCTGATCCTGAAAATGGGTGGGATGACGCGTTTTGATTGCGCCCTGGGTAGCCACGGACTGATGCGTCGGGCGCTCTCGGTGGCGCTGTACCATGCGCATCAGCGTCAGACCTTCGGCAAAAATCTCATCGATCAGCCGTTAATGCGCGAAGTGCTAAGCCGGATGGCGCTGGTGCTGGAGGGGCAAACGGCGCTGCTGTTCCGCCTGGCGCGGGCGTGGGATAAACGCGCGGATCCGCAGGAGGCGGCATGGGCGCGGCTGTTTACCCCGGCTGCGAAATTTAGCGTCTGTAAAGCGGGCATCCCGTTTGTGGCTGAAGCGATGGAGGTGCTGGGTGGGATCGGATATTGCGAAGAGAGCGAACTTCCCCGCCTGTACCGCGAAATGCCGGTGAACAGTATCTGGGAAGGGTCAGGAAATATTATGTGCCTGGACGTGCTGCGCGTGCTGGCGAAGCAGCCGGGTATTCACGACCTGCTTGCCGACGAGTTTGCGCAGGTGAAAGGGCAGGACAGACACTTCGACCGCAGCTGGCGACAGCTTCAGCAAAAACTGCGTAAGCCTCAGGAAGCGCAGGGGCGGGAGATCGCGCAGCAGCTTTTCCTGCTGGGTGCCGGAAGCCAGATGCTGCGGCACGCATCGCCCCCGGTGGCGCAGGCGTGGTGCCGCATGATGCTGGATACCCGTGGCGGCACGCTGATGAGCGAGCAGGTACAAAGCGACCTGCTGCTGCGTGCGACGGGCAGAGTCGGTTAACCTTTAAGCTGGAACAGACTCACCAGCTGAGCCAGGTGTGAACCCTTCTCGCGCAGCGTTTGAGTGGTTTGTTCGCTGCGTGAGATGCGATCGGCATTGATATGCGACGCTTCGCCAATATGAGTCATGGCGAGGTTAACCTGGCCGATCCCGGCGGACTGCTCGCGTGAGGCATGGTTAATCTCGGTGACCAGCTGGCTGATGTTATCGATATGAATGATGATGTCATCCATCGCCAGGCGCGTCTGTTCAGACAGCGCATGACCTTCACTGACTTTTCTGAGCGTATCGCCAATCAGCTGTTCAATCTCCTTCACCGCGTTAGCGCTGCGTCCCGCCAGGGCGCGAACTTCCTGCGCGACTACCGCAAACCCTTTTCCGTGCTCGCCTGCGCGGGCTGCTTCCACTGCCGCATTCAGCGCCAGAATATTGGTCTGGAAAGCGATGGATTCGATCACGCGCGTGATGTCTTCGATACGTTTTGACGCTTCGCGAATGTCGTCCATGGTCGACACCGCGTGGGTGACCGTCTCACCGCCCTGATGGACCGCGAGCGAGGTTTCACCCACCAGCTGCTGCGTTTGCTCCATGTTGGCGGCATTTTGCTGCACGGTGGCGGCCAGCTGCTCCATGCTGGCAGACGTCTCTTCCACGCTGCTGGCCTGCTTGTTGATCTGCTCTGAAATTTCGCCAGTGTCGGCGGCCAGCGCGTTGGTGCCCAAATGGATCTCGCCTGCGGCCTCGCGGACCTGCAGGACAATTTTTTGCAGGCCGCCGCCGATGCCGTTGATAGCATCGATCAGCTGGCCGACTTCGTCCTGACGCGTCACGGGCAGGCTGGAACGAAGATCCCCTGCGGCATATTGACGGGCAAGATGGATCACATTGCGCAGCGGTCGGGTCAGCACGCGGCGAATAAGAACCACGAACAGACCAGCAAACAGGATAGATAAGACCACGCCGGCCAGCAGGAAACGATCGCGCATGGCGGTAACGCTTGAGAGCAGCACCGATTTATCCACTTCGCCGACGATAGTCCAGTTCCAGCCTGGCAGCGAGGTATAGGCCATTTTCAGCGTGCGGCCGTCGTCGCTTACGCGTTCCAGCGTGCCGGGTTTGTCACTAAGAAGCTGTTGTTGCGTCGCGTCGTCCCACTTCGGCAGTTTTCCCTCTTCGCTGGCGTGGAACAGATATTGCCCGCGCGTTTTGCCGTTGCTGCGATCCAGCACAAAGAAGTGGCCGCTCTCGCCCAGGCGGCGGTTGAGGATTTTCTCGCGCATGACGTTCCAGGAGTGGGTGATGTCCACCCCGACAAAGACGATCGCAATGACCTGTCCTTCGGCGTTTTTAACCGGCTGGTACTGGGTGATGTAGCGTTTGCCAAACAGCAGCGCCAGGCCGCGGTAGACTTCACCTTTGTTGACGGCGGCAAAGGCCGGGCTGGCGTTATCCAGAACGGTTCCCATCGCCCGCTCGCCGTTCTCTTTACGCAAGGAGGTCGCTACGCGAACAAAGTCGTTTCCGCTGCGTACAAACAGCGTCGAAATGGCTCCCGTACGATTCAGGAACTCGTCTGAAAGCGTGTTGTTTTCATGCAGCCCGGTGTCTCCGCCTTTCAGAAGCGGAACGCTAAGTCCGTTAATCGTCTGGGGTTGAGAAGTATCAATGTTCAGGGGCTGCGGTAAAAAGGTGGTAAAAAGACGGGTATAGCTCTCCACCTCTTCGCTCAGGCTGGTGTTAAACATCTGCACCATGTCGACCATGCCGGTGGACTGATTATGCAGGTCTTCGACCGCAAGGGCTTCAAGCTGCTGGCTCGCTTTTTGGCTGAGCAGAAAGGTGAAAAGCAGAAACAGCGTGGCGACACTGACGCCAGTCAGCAGCGAGAGTTTCGATCCCAGGCCCGCACGGCGGAAAAAGTTGATCATAAATTGCTCATCATTGAAAAGTTATGGTTCTTCAACGGCAGAGCGGGGATTACGTTTACTGTTTTAATGTAACAAAATGTTATTTAATTGTTCTTTATTGGTTTTATATAAGATAAAAAATTTGCAAAAACGAAAAGCCACTAAAAGTAAGTGGCTTTTATCAGGAGGGAGATTACACGTAGAGAATGGCCTGTACCCGCCAGTGGTCGATATGGTTATCTTCCTGCATCTGGATGATGCGATACCATGAAGCACCCTGCTCATCGGCCTTTAATGCTACGACACGTTCAACGTCTTGCGGGCTCCCCGAGATATTATTCACGGAGATCTGGCCAATTTCATTCAGGCCAGTCACACAATCAGCACTGGCGAATTCTGCTGACTGCGCGGTGGTGCTCACCAGGCCTGCTGAGAGCAACAGTGAGGTCAAAGCAAGAGTTCGTTTCATCGTCAGCTCCATTTCACATATATCCGGTATCCGCCGGGCAATCCTTCGCAAATAAACTCCCTTCCATTAACGCGGGCATGGAGTTTATTGTGGACAGGAAAATGTCTATGGACGCAAAGCAGTGTAAATCTCGTTCAAAGGAAAACCATTATTTACGGTATAAAATGGCCTGTGAATACCACTGTCCCGTTATGATGGTTTCGTCGATCATAATGATGACGTAATAATCTGCTTTGGCGGCGACGGCCTGTGCTTTTATTGCCGCTTCTGCGTCATCCGGAGAGCCGCGAACCAGCGCGGAGATGGTGCCCATTCGTTGTAATCCTTCCGTCTGATTACGACGAATCTCCTGTGGATGATCGGCGACCGGTGGAGCGGGTTGCGGCGTTCCCTGCAGCGCGCTACAGCCACTCAGCAGAAACACCAGCAATAAAGCAGCAAACCTGCGCATAACCATATCTCGTTTCCTGATAGCCATAGTGTAGTTGTCTGTGTATTTAGTTTTGGGGGAATGTTCCCGAAGTGTTATCTGGGACGTATATTTCGA
The DNA here is from genome assembly GCA_041890495.1 of Enterobacter hormaechei. Classification (GTDB taxonomy): domain Bacteria; phylum Pseudomonadota; class Gammaproteobacteria; order Enterobacterales; family Enterobacteriaceae; genus Escherichia; species Escherichia boydii. The sequence continues at coordinate 3,230,549 of CP169086.1, read as the reverse complement.
ATGAAAATGACGTGAAAGCGTAACCCAGTTCTCAACATTATGAATCATACATTCGCACAGGGTCGACAATGATTGAAATTGAAATACGCCACCTCGGCGGCCATGAAATTTTACACGCAATGCCGGCGGGTAAACGTGATAAACCGCTGCCTGTTGTGGTTTTTTATCATGGGTTTACCTCATCGAAGCTGGTTTACAGTTATTTTGCGGTTGCGCTGGCGCAGGCGGGTTTTCGCGTGGTGATGCCGGATGCACCCGACCACGGCGCGCGCTTTACGGGTAATGAACAGGCGCGGCTGGGGCAGTTCTGGCAGATTCTGCACGGGAGTCTGACCGAATTTGCCGGGCTGCGCGATGCCCTTTATGAGGCAGGGCTGGTGGCCGACCGTCGTCTGGCTGTCGCCGGGGCATCGATGGGCGGTATGACGGCGCTGGGGATTATGACGCATCATCCTGAAGTGAAGTCTGTCGCCTGTCTGATGGGCTCGGGCTATTTTACGTCGCTGGCGAAGACCCTTTTTCCCCCTCAGAATTTAACGGAAATGACCGCGACGCTGGCAGAGTGGGAAGTGACCCGGGCCTTGCCGCGCGTGGCCGATCGCCCGCTGCTGCTGTGGCACGGTGACGCGGATGATGTGGTCCCGTCCGAGGGAACCTTCCGTCTGCAGCAGGCGTTAATGAATGAAGGGCTGGACGGTAATCTGACCTGTCTGTGGGAGTCGGGCGTCCGCCACCGCATTACGCCCACCGCGCTGGACGCTACGGTGGCGTTTTTCCGCCAGCATCTTTAAAAGCGCAGCACTTTACTCCCTGATCTTCCCGCTTCTGGAGGATCTCAGGGTTGGCGCCTTTGCCAGCGAGCGCTACTAAAAGCGGCTGTAACCGGGGGTATTTTGGAGCCATTCACAAAAAAAAAGCCCCCGGGCAGGGGGCAACGTCAACTATGGCTATGTTCTCGTTGTTGGCTTTCCTGGTGCTAGCGTTAAAGCGTTATCGGTAAATATCTGCACTGGCGTGCATGTTGCCGTTGCTGCCGGGCTCACGGGTTAACATCACGTGGTAGTACGTTGCGCCTTGCGCATCGTTTCTTCATTTAATGCCTGACGTGCTTCGCTTTCAGTGGCGAAATTATGATTGATATAAATCACGCCTAAGCTTTGCACATCGTCCATATTTCTGGCCTGGTGGTTATTAATTTCAATGGCTGCCCATGTATTTGCACTTAGCAAAAGCACAGCCAGAAGGGCTAAAACTCGACTGAACATAGATACCTCCTCGACGGCTGACTTTGTGTGCTCTCCTCTGTGATGATCTTCTGATTTAATTTTAATCAATGATAAAGAAGTTGATGGTGACCATTTCTGATGCAGTTGTTCGAAAAAACACTGTGACGGAATGTGATGAACTTCAAATCAGCGGTTTAGAGGTTATTTGCGAAAGGGGAGATTTATTTCTGCTCCGCCCTTGAGTTTAGCGGGGTATGTCAGTACTATAACGCGTCATTTTTCAGCCGACCTTTAACACGTTCCTTGCCTCCCCGGGATTCGGCTGACCCAGACAGGAGGCTGAATAATCCGTAAGGAGCAATTCGATGCGTCATTACGAAATCGTTTTTATGGTCCATCCTGACCAGAGCGAACAGGTTCCGGGCATGATCGAGCGCTACACTGCTGCCATCACTGGTGCAGAAGGCAAGATCCACCGTCTGGAAGACTGGGGCCGCCGTCAGCTGGCTTACCCGATCAACAAACTGCACAAAGCACACTACGTTCTGATGAACGTTGAAGCTCCGCAGGAAGTGATCGATGAGCTGGAAACTACCTTCCGCTTCAACGATGCCGTTATCCGCAGCATGGTTATGCGTACCAAGCACGCTGTTACCGAAGCATCTCCAATGGTTAAAGCGAAAGACGAGCGCCGTGAGCGTCGCGATGATTTCGCAAACGAAACCGCTGATGATGCTGAAGCTGGGGATTCTGAAGAGTAATTTCTGATGACCAACCGTCTGGTGTTGTCCGGCACCGTGTGCAGGACTCCCCTTCGAAAGGTCAGTCCATCAGGAATTCCTCACTGCCAGTTCGTGCTTGAGCATCGTTCTGTGCAGGAGGAAGCCGGTTTTCACCGGCAGGCGTGGTGCCAAATGCCCGTTATTGTTAGCGGACACGAAAACCAGGCCATTACTCACAGTATAACGGTCGGCAGTCGCATAACCGTTCAGGGGTTCATTTCATGCCACAAGGCAAAGAACGGACTGAGCAAAATGGTTTTGCATGCCGAGCAGATTGAATTGATAGATTCTGGAGACTAGCCATATGGCACGTTATTTCCGTCGTCGCAAGTTCTGCCGTTTCACCGCGGAAGGCGTTCAAGAGATCGACTATAAAGATATCGCTACGCTGAAAAACTACATCACCGAAAGCGGTAAGATTGTCCCAAGCCGTATCACCGGTACCCGTGCAAAATACCAGCGTCAGCTGGCTCGCGCTATCAAACGCGCTCGCTACCTGTCCCTGCTGCCGTACACTGATCGCCATCAGTAATCGGTCACGGTCCATTAATACGACTTTGAGAGGATAAGGTAATGCAAGTTATTCTGCTTGATAAAGTAGCAAACCTGGGTAGCCTGGGTGATCAGGTAAACGTTAAAGCGGGCTATGCTCGTAACTTCCTGGTACCGCAGGGTAAAGCTGTTCCAGCTACCAAGAAAAACATTGAATTCTTCGAAGCACGTCGCGCTGAACTGGAAGCTAAACTGGCTGAAGTTCTGGCAGCTGCTAATGCTCGCGCTGAGAAAATCAATGCACTGGAAACTGTTACCATCGCGTCTAAAGCTGGCGACGAAGGTAAACTGTTCGGTTCCATCGGTACTCGCGACATCGCTGACGCTGTAACTGCAGCTGGCGTTGAAGTGGCTAAGAGCGAAGTTCGTCTGCCGAACGGCGTTCTGCGTACCACTGGCGAACACGAAGTGAGCTTCCAGGTTCACAGCGAAGTATTCGCGAAAGTGATCGTAAACGTAGTAGCTGAATAATTTCTTTACTCTGCTCACGTTGAAACGCCGGCCTTGTGCCGGCGTTTTGCTTTTTACAGACCCCAGTCCTTAACGCGCCCTGATAAAACTGCCGTCTGGCTGGCGGGTAAACAGTACCTGTTGTCCACTTCCCGTATCAATCGTTAACCCTGTCACTACCCCGCTGGCATTCTGGCGAATCTGTACCATCTGACCATTCTGCAGGTTACTGAGCGGTTTGCCCGCACCTTCTACCTTTGCCATGGCATAAACGTCGGTTGGCGGCAGGTTGTGGTCACGGAACAGCTGTGCCAGAGTTTTGCCCGGCTCTACGCGATAGGAACGCCACTGTTGTTCAATGCCGGTAGGCTGTTGCGTCTGAGGCTGAGACGGGGCGGCGGCTTGATCCTGCGGCTGTTCATCCTGAATGGGTTCTGGTTCAACCGGCGCGACCTGACCCGGATCGTTAGACGGGGTGACGAGCTGTGTCTGCATCGGCTGTGCGTCAGGCTGCGGCCGCGTCTGCGACTGAATATCCAGCTGAGCATTGCGGGTGACGGGGGCGGTATCAACATCATCGCCACCGGAAGGTAGCAGGAAGCCCACAATCACCATCAGCGCACCAATGATGATCCCTCTGCGATGCAGAGGTGGCAGCGGGTCCATGATGCGAAAATTGTCCGGCGCCTGCCAGATTTTCGCCAGGGTAGGTTTCAGTTCAAATCGCCCGGGCATGGCACTCCTCCTGCTCCGCGTATTTTTTATCCTGTGCCCCGAAGTATAGTTTGCTAACTGCCTGAACGGCGTAGTAAACCCGACATCCGTGACATCAGTTCGGGATTAATCCTGGTTCTCTCTATTGTTTCTGTTTCGTCGCGGTTTGTCACCTTAACTTCAGACAAAGTTTTACCCAAAGAAGTGTGGCTGATATGCTGCCCGCTACTTTTATACCCTAAGAAAGGAAATACGATGACCACCCCAACTTTTGACACCATCGAAGCGCAAGCAAGCTACGGCATTGGTTTGCAGGTAGGGCAACAACTGAGTGAATCTGGCCTGGAAGGGCTGCTGCCAGAAGCACTGGTTGCAGGTATTGCCGATGCGCTGGAAGGCAAACATCCGGCTGTTCCGGTTGATGTGGTGCATCGCGCACTGCGTGAAATCCACGAACGCGCCGATGCCGTTCGTCGTCAGCGTTTCCAGGCGATGGCTGCTGAAGGTGTGAAATACCTGGAAGAAAACGCCAAAAAAGAAGGTGTGAATAGCACCGAATCTGGCCTGCAATTCCGCGTGATCAACCAGGGTGAAGGCGCAATTCCGGCACGTACCGACCGCGTTCGTGTTCATTACACCGGTAAACTGATCGACGGCACCGTGTTTGACAGCTCCGTTGCTCGTGGTGAACCCGCTGAATTTCCGGTTAATGGCGTGATCCCTGGCTGGATTGAAGCACTGACTCTGATGCCGGTAGGTTCTAAATGGGAACTGACTATCCCGCAGGAACTGGCATATGGCGAGCGCGGCGCAGGCGCATCCATCCCTCCGTTCAGCACCCTGGTGTTTGAAGTCGAACTGCTGGAAATCCTCTAAGCAGCGCATTCTGTTCCCCTCGAACCAGAGGGGAGCAGGCATTCAGCAATAAACCCTTCAGTTTGCCAAACGGAACGGCGCTATTTTGTGTTGCAAAGACCCCGTAAGCGTGTATTTTTGTGAGCTGTTTCGCGTTATCACCGTGATATGACACTCACTTTAAACATAAAATTAACATTAGATCTAAATCTTAGTATTCATCCCGCGTATTGTTACCTAATATCGATGAGTCCCGATACAGATTCGTCGTATCATAGACTGACTAAAGGCCGTAGAGCCTGAACAACACAGACAGGTACAGGAAGAAAAAAACATGGTAGATCAGGTAAAAGTCGTTGCCGATGATCAGGCTCCGGCTGAACAGTCGCTACGGCGCAATCTCACAAACCGACATATTCAGCTTATTGCCATTGGCGGTGCCATTGGTACGGGGTTGTTTATGGGGTCTGGCAAAACGATTAGCCTTGCCGGGCCGTCGATCATTTTCGTTTATATGATCATTGGTTTTATGCTCTTTTTCGTGATGCGGGCAATGGGGGAATTGCTGCTTTCGAATCTGGAATACAAATCTTTTAGTGACTTCGCTTCCGATTTACTCGGGCCGTGGGCAGGATATTTCACCGGCTGGACTTACTGGTTCTGCTGGGTTGTAACCGGTATGGCAGACGTGGTGGCGATCACGGCTTATGCTCAGTTCTGGTTCCCCGATCTCTCCGACTGGGTCGCCTCGCTGGCGGTGATAGTGCTGCTGCTGACGCTTAACCTCGCCACCGTGAAAATGTTCGGTGAGATGGAGTTCTGGTTTGCGATGATCAAAATCGTCGCCATTGTGTCGCTGATTGTCGTCGGCCTGGTCATGGTGGCGATGCACTTTCAGTCACCGACTGGTGTGGAAGCGTCATTCGCGCATTTGTGGAATGACGGCGGCTGGTTCCCGAAAGGTTTAAGTGGCTTCTTTGCCGGATTCCAGATAGCGGTTTTCGCTTTCGTGGGGATTGAGCTGGTAGGTACAACAGCTGCGGAAACCAAAGATCCAGAGAAATCACTGCCACGCGCGATTAACTCCATTCCGATCCGTATCATTATGTTCTACGTCTTCGCGCTGATTGTGATTATGTCCGTGACGCCGTGGAGTTCGGTAGTCCCGGAGAAAAGCCCGTTTGTTGAACTGTTCGTGTTGGTAGGGCTGCCTGCTGCCGCAAGCGTGATCAACTTTGTGGTGCTGACCTCTGCGGCGTCTTCCGCTAACAGCGGCGTCTTCTCTACCAGCCGTATGCTGTTTGGTCTGGCGCAGGAAGGTGTGGCACCGAAAGCGTTCGCTAAACTTTCTAAGCGCGCAGTACCCGCGAAAGGGCTGACGTTCTCGTGTATCTGTCTGCTCGGCGGCGTGGTGATGTTGTATGTGAATCCTAGTGTGATTGGCGCGTTCACGATGATTACAACCGTTTCCGCGATTCTGTTTATGTTCGTCTGGACGATTATCCTTTGCTCGTACCTTGTGTATCGCAAACAGCGTCCTCATCTACATGAGAAGTCGATCTACAAGATGCCGCTCGGCAAGCTGATGTGCTGGGTATGTATGGCGTTCTTTGTGTTCGTGGTCGTGTTGCTGACACTGGAAGATGACACTCGCCAGGCGCTGCTGGTTACCCCGCTGTGGTTTATCGCGCTGGGGCTGGGCTGGCTGTTTATTGGTAAGAAGCGGGCTGCTGAACTGCGGAAATAACCGCATTATCATGCTGGATGGCGCAATGCCATCCAGCTTTTAGATCACTCACCCGCCAGCGCCCTTGGGAACAGCACATTATTTTCCAGGCTGATGTGCTCCATCAGGTCATCAATCAGTTCATTAATGCCGTTATACATCGCTTTCCAGGTGGTGCAGGCTTCTGGCGGCGGTGTGACGTTATTGGTGGTGTGTTTAATCACTTCCAGCAGTTCGCCCGCTTCATCGTGCTCGCTTTCCATTACGCTGATTGGCCCCATTGCCTGGCTGCCCATGCCTTGTTTGATCATCGGGAAGAGGATCTGCTCTTCTTTCATCATGTGGCTGGAAAGCTCTTCATGCAGCATGGTCAGGTATTTTGTCAGCCCTTTTGGCACGCTCGGTTTGTCGGCGTGAACGCGCTCGACTTTAGTCGCTTGCAGAATCAGCTCCGGCAGTTGCTCGCGGTGACGATCGTGGTAGCGCACGATGATATGGTCGATGATTTCTGCCAGCGGGGCGCTACGCCAGTCTTTCTCAATCGGTTGTTCAGCAAGCTTTGCCAGCTCAGCTTCAATGACCTCAACATCCAGTTCTTTACGTGCCGCCGCACGCGCCAGCGTCTGCTTACCGCCACAGCAGTAATCCATATCATATTTACGAAACAGAGCCGAAGCGCGAGGAATAGAGAGCGCCAGTTCACCTAAAGGTTGGTCGCGATAAGCCATAGCTGATACCTCATTCTTAATAAGATAAGATGTATTTTAAATGCATCTTTAAGGCAAAAGCTATAACCCTTTAGAGGGACGGGTAAAAATGAGATGCGCATCACAAAAAAATATCTGATTTAACTCTCTGAATGGCCTTAGGAAAGTGGTTTCGAAAGTTTTTAAAGGTGGAGAAACAGTAAACAACCCGCTGCGCCTGCCGATATATCCACGTCAGACAAACCTGCATATAACAAAGGCAACGCATGTTTAAACGTATAAAAGTCATTACCCTTCTGATTTCGGTGCTGCTTGTGCTCGGCATCATGCAAGTGATTTCCGCCGGTATCTTTATCAATGCCCTGAACAACGATAAAGACAACTTCACCGTGGCGCAGCTCTCCAGCAAGAACGTGGCGGAGTTTACCGATGCGTGGATCAGTCTGAACCAGGCGCGCGTCACTCTGAACCGCGGGATGCTGCGCCTGCAAAGCAGCATGGCCTCGCAAATTAACGGCGGTCAGCTGAATGAGCTGGTGACCACGGCGAAAAATCTGCTGACTGAAGCGCAGGTTCATTACGATAAATACTATGCCTTGCCGAATACGCCAGGCCTGGATGAGAACCTGACCAACCAACTCGAAGAGCAATACCGCATTTACTCTGCAACGCTGACGCAAATGAACGTTCTGCTGAGCTAGGGCAATCTGGAAGATATGTTCAAGCAGAATGCCGAACAAAAACAGAACGCGATGCAGACGGTTTATCGTGAATGGCGTGAAGCGCAGGCCGCGCTCACGGATAAAGGCATTCAGGATAACGAAAGTGATTACAAGCGCATCCTGTGGATCCTCTCTGCGGTCATGCTGCTGGTGATTGTGGTGATTATCTCCAGCTGGATTGCTATGCGCCGCGTGCTGCTGCTGCCGCTGGAAGAGGTGATAAACCATATTCGCGCCATTGCGGCAGGGGATTTAACCCAGCCGATTCAGGCCGAAGGTAAGAACGAAATGGCTATTCTGGCGCGCAACGTGCAGGAGATGCAAACCTCGCTGGCGAACACCGTGGGCGTGGTGCGTGAAGGTGCGGATACTATCTACACCGGAGCCGGTGAAATTTCTGCAGGCAGCAACGATCTCTCTTCCCGTACCGAGCAGCAGGCCGCATCTCTGGAAGAGACGGCAGCCAGCATGGAACAGCTGACGGCAACCGTGAAGCAGAACGCCGATAACGCGCGTCAGGCTTCCCGTCTGGCGCTGGACGCCTCCTCAACGGCGAAGAAGGGCGGTAACGTGGTTGAAGGCGTGGTGCGTACAATGGACGAAATTGCCACCAGCTCCAGCAAAATCGCGCAAATTACTAACGTGATCGACGGCATTGCCTTCCAGACTAACATCCTGGCGCTGAACGCGGCGGTGGAAGCCGCGCGCGCGGGCGAGCAGGGCCGAGGTTTTGCAGTGGTGGCTGGGGAAGTACGCACCCTCGCCCAGCGCAGCGCCCAGGCGGCGAAAGAGATCAAAGCGCTGATCGATGATTCCGGCGAGCGCGTGAACGCGGGCTCGCAGCTGGTTAACGAAGCCGGGGAGACGATGGCCGAGATCGTTAATGCGGTTACCCGCGTCACCGACATCATGGGGGAAATTGCCTCGGCTTCTGACGAGCAGAGCCGCGGTATTGACCAGGTGGGGCAGGCGGTAGCCGAGATGGACCGCGTGACCCAGCAAAACGCCTCGCTGGTGGAGGAGTCTGCGGCCGCAGCGGCGGCGCTGGAAGATCAGGCTGCACGCCTGAACGAAGCGGTGGCTGTGTTCAAAATCACCCGCAACCAGGCGGTTAAAGCGGCGCCGGTGAAAACCTATGTGCCAAAAGCGCAGCCCGTAACGACGGCGCCTGAAGCGAACTGGGAAACGTTTTAAGGGCTTGCCCGGTGGCGGCTACGCCTTACCGGGCCTACGGTTTTGTAGGCCCTGCAAGCGCAGCGCCGCTGGGCAAAAATCACATCTCCGACGCCGGAACAACACTTGGTTTTTCCGGCTTCGCCCTCACCGCCATCACCACCCCCACGACCAACAGCACGATCCCGCAGGCCGTGAACAACGGCGGCACGCTCTGGCGCATCAGGAAGGTATAAAGCAGCCCGGCCAGGGTTTCAAAGACTATCAGCGGTCCTAAGATCACCGTCGGCAGCTTCTGGCTGGCAATGTTCCAGCACAGCGCGCCCACCCATGAACACAGCACCGCAATCGCCACCATCAGGCCGATAAACACCCACGGTCTTGGCCCGAAAGGCTGGGCGAAGTCCGGCTGCTGATGGCCCAGCCAGAGGCATGCGCCGAGATACCCTACGACCGATACGGGCAGCGTGACCAGCGCCTGCGCTGTTGCCCACATCATCGGGTGCTTGTCCGGGTTCTCCCGCAGCCAGCGCGCGTTGCGCAGGGCATACCATGCCCAGCACGCCACGGAAATGAACGCCAGCAGAATGCCAGAACCGTAACGCCACAGGTCAACGTCCGCCTGGCCATGACGCAGCTCGGCAATATTGACGCATATCAGCCCCAGGGCAGTGCAGACCAGCGCCGGTGCCATTTTTGACCACGCCAGTTTGCCATCGCGGTGGCTGTAGAGCAGGTTAGCAAAGACGGGAATGACGACCGGCAGCGTGCCGATAATCATGGTCGATACCGGCGCACCGGTACGCTGAATGGCACTTGCAAGGCAAACGTAATAGATAAGATTACCCATCATGGTCAGCGCCAGCGCGGTGGCCCAGTCCTGACGGCTGAGCTGACGCAAGCGCGCGCGCCCCAGCCACGCCAGGGGCAGGGCAATCAGCCCCAGCGCCAGATATCGTCCGGTCGACTGCAATATTGCCGGATACTCGGGCACGATCAGCGGGCCGACAAAAATCAGCCCCCACATCATCCCGGCCAGAAGGGCATACAACACTCCACTAATCATTTTTCCATCCACAGGTATTTACGCTGTAGCCAGTGTAGGAGGGGCAAATGCGTGCGTATTGTATGAGATTGCGCATTAGCGCCGGGTGACCTGCTTCTGGTAGCGCACGGGAGTAATACCGTAGCGGTGGGTAAACGCGCGCGTGAGATGCGACTGATCGGTCAGTCCGGTTGCGGCGGCGACCTCTGCAGCGGGCATGCCGTGGGTGAGAAACGCTTTGGCGCGCCAGAGGCGAATGGCCATCAGCATCTGATGTGGCGTCACGTGAAAATGGGCTTTGAACTGGCGCTGGAAATGATACGGGCTGAGTGAAACGACGCTGGCCAGCTCGTCCAGCGTCAGGGCGCGCATATAGTTGTCGTGCAGGTACTCGCGTACCCGTTCGAAGCGGTGCGCGCCTTCCTGAACCTGCGGCGCGTGATGGGCAAACGGCTGGAAAGTTTCAATCAGATCCAGCAGCAATCCTTTTTGCGCAAGCGGATCGTCCGCGTGCCACAGGCCGTAAATAAGCCTGCCGATTTGCTGCGAGCGCAACGGGTCATGACGGGTCACGTCGCTGAACCACCAGTGCCGCAGACCGGTCATCTCTTCCAGCAGATTGGGTTCGATATAGACCATCCGGTAGCGCCAGCCGCCTTCGGTGGCGGATTCGCCGGTATGGATCTCGTCCGGGTTCATGGTGACGACGGATTTTTCCGCCGCGAGATGCTGGCTACCGCGATAGCGAAAGCGTTCGGCACCGGTTTCAATTGTGCCGATCCCGAAGGCTTCATGGGTGTGAGGCTCAAAGGCGTAGTCAGAAATATGGGCATGATAAAGCTCCAGGCCCGGCAGCTGCGCCAGATGGCGAAAGCGCGCGCTGTCTCTTTCATCATTAAACTGTTCCGGTACGCCTTGCACGTTGAGCCTCCTCGCGGTCATCTTTTCATTATCAGAGATGACCGGAGTTTATGCACTAAACATCTTTGCCCGGACCGTCTTACGATAATCCCCCGGTGACACCGTGGTTTTATGCTTAAACTGGCGGTTAAAGTGCGCAATATCCTGATATCCCACCGCATTGGCGATCTCCTGAATGCTCAGATTGGTGGATTGCAACATCGTCATGGCGGATTCAATTCTGGCGGTTAATAAATACTGCAGAGGGGACATGTCGGTGGCATTTTTAAAGCGACGGTTGAAGTTGCGCAAACTCATGCCAGCCATATCGGCAAGATTCTGCATGGATATATCCGAGGCGCAGTTGGCTTTTATCCAGATCTGAATTTGAACAATGTCTTCATCCGGATGCGGTTTGTTTTCTTCACTGTAACACTGGCGATCGAACTGACTCCGAATTTCATGGAAAAAGGTCCGTTGGGTATGCGTGGCTACACGTTTCCCGTATATCGTTTCGATGAAATGGATGGTCAAATCTGAGAGGGCTTTGACGCTGGCGGCGCAGTAAATATTATCGGCCTGCGTGAGAAAATGTTTGGTTTGTAATTTTACGTTGGGGTAGTCACGCGAGAACTGTTTGAAGTAGTGCCAGTGGGTGGTGGCGGGTTTTCCGTTGAGCAATCCTGATTCCGCCAGAAAACAGCAGCCCGTTCCGACGGCCGCGATACGGGTTCCTCGCGCAGCCTGTTCGGTCAACCAGGCCAGGAGTTCAGGCTGTTGTCTGACCACTGCGCGAGGATTGCGCCACAGGGCAGGAAGATAGATAACGTCATAGTGCCGGTCTGCGGCAAGGGTGGTATCGGCGGTTATGCTAAAGCCACTGTGCGTCAGGATGGGCTCGTTATTTATGCCAATAGTATGAACTTTCAGTATATTCTCCGGACGACAGAGCCTGAATGAAGACGTCTCCGGTTTGTGCGTGTCTACGTGGGATGTTGTTTTTTGCTCGGCTAAATAGCTACTGGCTGCGGCTTTCCACATTTCAATCGGCAGACTGAGACCGGAACTTAGCATGCGTTCGCATAACACAAATCCTATTTGTGTATTTGTCATTTTTGATTAATACCTGTTTTGACTATTATTTTTGGTAGCTCATCGTTGTCCTGGCCAAAAAAGTCAGCATTTTGGCTGGATTTTCATATTAGCTTTTGTTGGTAATTTGTAAACTAATATCTGAAATTATCGTGCTTACTTAACAAAATAAATCCACGACCACTACAGGATGAATTATGGCGAAATTACCCGTAATAACGGCTTTTGGCGGCTATGGTCCAGCTGGTCGTAGTTCTTCACATCATGCATTTCGTCGAATGATTATTGAATCATTATCAGAAGAGGAAAGGCAGCAGACTTTATTATCGTTAGCCATTCTGATGGGCGTGCTTAAATATGATGAAGGCGGATATTGCGACAATTCCTGTAAAAGATTTACCCCCGCTCAGGCTGCCGCGAAGATAAAAGACGAAGCGCTGAAAGGAACCCTTATCAGAAAAATTACGCGCGACTATTTTGATGTCGATGCTATCGCCAGCCATGCAAAATTGAATATGGTTTCAGGCGAAGAGGGATTCAGTTTTAATATATCTTCCAGACAATTGCCTCAACCCTTACCGGCGGGATGGCACGTTGAAGAATTAGCGGATCAGCGCGTGCGTATTACCGTTCAGGGAGAGATGGACTGTAAAATAGAGGCATTGCTGCGCACGGAGGTTCAGGCTGCAGGGCTGTTGCCGCAGGGATTCCGGCCGGGTGATCATTACAATTCGCAGTTCCATCCGCGGGCGCTACAAATGGCGATTGTCGGAGCGTCAGACGCCATCAACGCCCTGGGGATCCCGTGGCGAGAGATACAGGCCAACATCACGCCGGATCAGCTCGGAGTCTATTCGGGCAATATTATGGGGCAGCTCGACGATTATGGCTTTGGCGGTATGCTCCAGTCGCGCCTGAAAGGCCAACGCGTCAGCGCCAAACAGTGTCCGCTGGGCCTGAACAGCATGTGCGCCGATTTCCTCAATGCGTATGTGCTGGGTAGCGTCGGTCATACCAGCGCCACGCTGGGGGCATGCGCCACGTTTCTGTATAACCTGAATGCGGCAGTTGAAGATATCAAGGCGGGGCGCATTCGCGTGGCCGTTGTGGGCAGCGCCGAAGCGCCGGTCACCTCCGAAGTGATTGAAGGATTCGACGCCATGGGCGCCCTGGCAACGGAGAGCAAGCTTAAGCATATTGATGAAACGGAAACGGCCAACTGGCGCAACAGCAGCCGCCCGTTTGGCAACAGCTGCGGTTTTGTGATCGCAGAATCCAGCCAGTATGTCGTGTTAATGGACGATGAGCTGGCGCTGCAGCTTGGGGCAGAGATCCACGGTTCGGTGGGGAATGTCTTCATCAACGCTGACGGCTTTAAGCGTTCTATTGCGTCACCGGGGCCGGGGAACTACATCACCATGGCGAAAGCCGTGGCTTCTGCGGTATCGATGGCCGGGATGGAGACGGTACAGAAGGGATCGTTTATTCAGGCGCACGGTTCAAGCACGCCGAAGAATTGCGTCTCCGAGGCGGATATTTTTGACCGCGTTGCGCAAGCCTTTGCGATCCGCGACTGGCCGGTGACGGCGGTGAAATCGTATCTTGGTCACTCCCTGGGGCCCGCCAGCGGCGACCAGCTCATCAGCAGCCTCGGCGTCTTCCGCTATGGTATTTTGCCGGGAATTAAAAGCGTGTCGAACATTGCGCCGCAGGTGAATAACGCGCGCTTAACCATTCCTCTTCAGGACTGCAGGTTAGAAGAAAACCAGGGACAAATCGCCTTTATCAATTCAAAAGGCTTTGGCGGGAATAACGCCACGGGGGTGGTTTACTCGCCAAAGCTTACCCATCAATGGTTGCGCAAACGCTACGGGGACGCGGTGTATGCGGATTATCAGCAGCGTAACCGCCAGGTGCGACGTCAGGCTAACGCCTACGACGAGGCGGCGTCGCAGGGTGAACTCAACGTCATTTATCTGTTCGGCCAGCAGGGGATAAATGAGGAAGATATTAAGATTGATATGAACGGCATCACCATTCCCGGATTTGAAAAACCGATTACATACGCGACGGATAAAGAATACCCGGACTTTTAATCGTTATATCTGATTTTATTTTTAATAAATAAAGGTGCCTGTATTTCCTCAGGCGCCTTACCTTTGTGCAGCGCTAAACAGGAGAAAGAAAGTGGCTAATCTCAGTGCAATACTGATTGCCTTTGGCTGGAGCGGTATTGTTGTCGGCATAATGATGGGCGGGTTAATGGGGATGTACGCCTTTAAGGGACCCCTTCGCGCGCCTAAAGGACATGAAAATTATACCGATTTAAATCGCAGAATGTTAAGGCTGGCACATATTGCCTTTATTATGCTGCCCTTAATATCCATGCTCTATGGCATGTGTATTGACGATCTCGCCGTGTCTTATATCTACAAATATTATGCCGTTATTTGCATGATGATACTTTCGGTGGGTATTCCGGTACTGCTGATTGCATCGTGTTTTTATCTGCCATTTAAATATGTGCAGGTTATACCGTTTAGCTGTGGAATGTATGCGTTAGTTGTAATGGCAATTGGCAGGGTTTCCGCCCTGTAAATAATCACTCACCTGAGATAAAAAATGAAAACGTTACTGAATACCCGCCAGCTGGGTCGGGATGCTATTGTCGCGACCGTAGATAAGCACGTTTATACCGAAAACCGCGCATTTGCCAACAGGCTTATTGACCGGATTGAATCCCACCCGCTGATGCGCAGCCCTATTTTGGCAAAAATGAACAGCGGTGAAGTTGATATTCAACAGATGCGCGTATTCCACCTGGAGTTTTATCACGCGTTTGCGCAAGTCTTTACCGATGCCGTTATTGAAGCACTAAGCGCGGCGAAACAGCTGGAAGCGCCGCTGGGCGCGCAGGCGAAAATGGCTGCCCGTTTTCTGCTGCAAATCAACCTGCTGGACGAGCTGGGCTTCCACCCTGGCGAAGACGCCGAAGGCAACTACAACGGCCAGCCCGCGCTGGCGCACTACGTGCAGTTCTTTACGACTATCCAGCAGCTGGGAATGACGGAACACGAGGTGAAATCCTGGCTGCCGATGTCCAGCTCTCTGGCCTGCCGCGCAACCTTCGAGAATGCCTATGGCGACTATACCCAGCTGGTGGGTTTGCTGGCCGTGGCCGAGACCGTCTTCCATGATTTCGCCACGCCGTGGGCCAAAGGTGTTGATAAAGCGACGGATATTGACGTCACGAAGGGCTATCACAGCATCCATGTGGAAAGCGAAACGGGAGAATCCATTGAAGATGGTCACTCCGAAGATGCATGGATCCTGTTCTGCCAGGCGCTGACTGAAGACCGCTATGCCGAAATGGAACAGCGCGTCGATCTCTGGCTGAAGGTCTGGAACGACTTCTGTAACGATCTGCTGGCTGGCCGCGCCGGAAAATAATCTTTTCACCCTCATTATCTTTGAAAATATAGAGCGAATTATGATGCCGTCTCATCAGTTGTTTAACAGGGGATATCATTCCTTCAACCAGCTTTTGCCCGAACTTGCTGTTCAACAGACTATTCAGACGGCATTTGAATTCGTCCGCAGCGCCAGTGAAATTCACAGCCAAAGCTATGACCAGCTACACCAGCGCGCCGCGTCGCTTGCAGAGGCATTGATGCAGTACGGGCAGCGGGGCGACCGGATAATATTGCTCTATCCGGATGGTGAAGATTTCATTGGCGCTTTTTTTGGATGCCTTTACGCCGGCAGGGTGGCGGTTCCCGTTCCGATGCCTGCAAAATCATCAGGAAGCGCGTGGGAGCGTTTTGCTGGCGTGTTACGCGATGCGCAAACGGACTGCATTGTTACAACGGCAAAGGGGGCAGAAACGCTGGGCCAGCTATCTCTTCCGTTATCTCCTCTTATTTTTACCTTCGACAAACCCGACGCGTCCGCGCTTCCTGCGGGCTATCGTCTGCATCATCTTGAGCGCGCGTTCTCCGGGGCATTTCACCCCGTTCCGGCAGCGGAAAACGATCTGGCGTTTTTACAGTACACGTCGGGTTCGACGGGCTCTCCGAAAGGCGTGATGGTGACCCACGGCAACCTGTGGGCTAACTCGCATGCCATTCACCGCTTTTTCGGCCATCACAGCGAAAGCCGGGGCATGATCTGGCTGCCGCATTTTCATGATATGGGGCTGATTGGCGGGCTACTGCAGCCCGTGTTTGGCGCATTCCCCTGTCGGGTGATGTCGCCCATGATGTTAATGAAAAATCCCCTTAACTGGCTCAAACAGGTCTCTGACTATCAGGCCACGACCTCCGGCGGCCCTAATTTCGCCTACGAGCTGTGCGTGCGCAAGATTGGCCGAGAGCAGGTTGAGGCACTGGATCTTTCGCGCTGGGACGTGGCCTTCTGCGGCGCAGAGCCGATTCGTCCCGCCACGCTCCAGCAGTTTAGCGAGCACTTTGCGCCCGCAGGGTTTCGGCCCGGCGCGTTCCTGCCCTGCTACGGCATGGCGGAAACCACGCTCATCATCACCGGAATGGACAAAGGGCAGGGGCTTCGCGTTTCCGACGAGGCCGGTGCGGTGAGCTGCGGGCAGGCTCTGACTGATACCGAGGTGCGTATCGTCGATCCTGACCACCATCAGCCGCTTGCTGACGGTGAGAGTGGAGAAATATGGCTGCGTGGTCCGAGCGTTGCCGCCGGATACTGGGACAATGACGCCGCCACGCGCGAAACCTTCCGGGCGTCTCTGGCAGGCGATCCGTACCCGTGGCTGCGCAGCGGCGATATGGGTTTTCTCCAGTCCGGCCATTTGTACGTCACCGGACGGCTCAAAGAGCTGCTGATTATCAACGGCCAGAACCACTACCCGACGGATATTGAAGAGACGATCCGCCGGTCCGCTCCCGCGCTGGCGGAAGCGACGGTTTGCGTGTTTGCAAGTGTAGACGAGCGCCCGGTAGCGCTGCTTGAGCTGATGATGCGCCATAAAACCGATCTCGATATGGCGACGCTGGCACCGTCCGTGACCGCGGCGGTGGCGGAGCGTCACGGCATTACGCTGGATGAACTGCTCCTTGTCGAAAGAAGGGCAATTCCTCGCACCACCAGCGGGAAATTACAGCGTACCCGCGCGAAAGTGATGTATCAGCAGGGGACCCTGGAAGTGGCGTGGCGCAGCCGCCAGGACGCGTCGAAACCTGTTGAGCACGCGGGCGAAACCCCTCCCGCGCTGGCGGCACTGATTGCCGGGATAATCGGCAGCACGCTGAACACGACGATCGGCGAATCCCGGTGGGATGAGGCGTTTACTGGCTTTGGCTTGAGCTCTTTGCAGGCGGTGGGCGTCATTGGCGAACTTGAACAGCGGCTGGACCGCGAGCTCTCTCCGGCGCTGATTTACGACTATCCCACCATCAATCAGCTGGCGGCCGCGCTGGGAGAACCCGCCGCGGTCCGGCCGGTCAGCGCCGCCGTCGCGGAAAGCGCCATTGCGGTGATTGGTATCGGCGTGGAGCTGCCGGGGCATAGCGGCGTGGAGGCGCTGTGGTCGCTGCTGCAGCAGGGCCACAGCACGACCGGCGAGATCCCGGCGCAGCGCTGGCGTACCTCGTCCCTTGACGGTTTTAACCGTAAGGGCAGCTTCTTCGACGAAGTTGACGCCTTCGACGCAGGCTATTTCGGCGTCTCTCCCCGCGAAGCCGTCTATATCGATCCGCAGCATCGCCTGCTGTTAGAAACCGTTCAACAGGCGCTCACCGATGCCGGTCTTAAGGCATCCTCCCTTCGCGGGAGCGATACGGCGGTTTATGTCGGGATCAGCGCCAGCGACTATGCCCTGGCGTGCGGCGATAACGTCTCGGCCTACAGCGGCTTAGGCAACGCGCACAGCATCGCGGCCAACCGAATTTCTTATCTTTATGATTTAAAAGGGCCAAGCGTCGCCGTCGACACGGCATGCTCTTCCTCGCTGGTGGCGATAGAGGGGGCAATGCAAAGTCTGCGGGCCGGACGTAGTTCTCTCGCCATTGCCGGAGGCGTTAATCTGGCGCTGACGCCGCATTTGCAAAAAGTCTTCACCGAAGCCCAGATGCTGGCCCCCGATGGCCGGTGTAAAACCTTTGACGCCCGCGCGGATGGCTACGTTCGTGGCGAAGGGTGTGGCGTCGTGGTGCTTAAGCCGCTTTCGCAGGCGCTGGCGGATGGCGATCGGGTCTATGCCACGCTGGTGGCGAGCGCCGTGAATCAGGACGGCCGCAGCAACGGCATTACCGCGCCGAATGGCCCATCGCAGCAGGCGGTCATTCGGCAGGCAATGGCGGACGCCGGGCTGGACAGCGATAGCATTGACTATATCGAAGCGCACGGGACGGGAACGGCGCTGGGCGATCTGATTGAATATCAGGCGCTGGAAGCGGTGTTTGCGGACCGGAAAAAAAAGGCACCTGTCCAGGTGGGCTCGATTAAAACCAACATTGGCCACCTGGAAGCGGCCGCGGGCGTGCTGGGCGTTGTGAAAGCGTCTCTGATGTTGCACTACCGGCAATACGTGCCGCACCTCAACTTCCAGCATAAAAACCCGCATATTGCGGCGATTAGCCGTCATGTTGAGGTGAGTGGCACGCAGTCTGCCTCATGGCATGCCGATGGTGACGCACGCTACGCGGGCGTAAGCAGCTTTGGCTTCGGCGGCACCAACGGTCACGTGATTTTGCGCAGCGCGCCAGCGGTGGAAAAACGCCAGGAGCCCGCTGCGCCGCACGCCCTGCTTCTGGTCGGTTCACATGATGAAGGGGCGTTTACCCTTCAGCGGGAGGCGATCGGAATAGGCTTGTCCGCCTGCCAGGAGAGCGATATCGCCACCTGGTGCCGTCTGGTGAACACCCGCTACGATGCGGCCCGCTTTCGCGGCGTGGCGTATGGCGCGGACCGCGCCCAGCTGGCGGAAAGCCTTGCGCAGCTGACGGCCTGCAAGGCGGGTAAAGCCCAGCCTCAGGTCTGGCTCTTCCCGGGGCAGGGCACCCAGCAAATCGGCATGGGGGCCGAGCTGTATCACCATCTGCCGCACTATCGCGCCCAGTTTGACGCGCTGGCGGCGACCATCCTGAAGCGTTATCAGATTGATATCACGCAGGCGCTATTTTCCCGTGACGATAGCTGGCAGCGCTGCGCCAGAACCTGTCAGCTCTCATTATTTGCCTGTAGCTACGCGCTTGCTCAGAGTGTCATGCAGTTTGGTCCCCGTCCGGCTGCCGTGATGGGGCACAGCCTGGGAGAGTACTGCGCGGCGGTCATCGCTGGCTATCTCTCGCTGGACGACGGGCTGGCTATGGTTCATCAGCGCGCGCTGTTGATGTCAGCCCTGACGCAGGAAGGGGCGATGGCGGTTGTTTTCAGCGGTGAAGCCGAGGTGCGCCAGCTCATTTCGCCGTGGGCGGGCGATATTGATATTGCCGCATTCAACACGCCGACGCTGACCACCATCGCAGGCAGCCAGACGGCGATTAACGCCTGCCTCCAGGCCATTTCTTCTCAGGGCGGCCACGCCAGAAAAATTAAAACCGCCAGCGCATTCCACTCCTCGATGATGGATCCGATCCTCGGCGCCTGGCGCGAGTGGCTGGTCAACAACGTCACCTTCACCCGCGGGACGATCCCCTTTTACAGCAACCTGACCGGCGAGGCGTGCGGTCAAACCGACGCCGACTACTGGACCCGGCAAATTCGCCAGCCCGTAAGTTTTCTTCAGGGCGTGCAAAGCGTGGTCGCGCAGGGCGAGTTCACCTTTATCGATCTGAGCGCGGACAGTTCGCTGGGCAAATTTGTGACCGCCACCGACCGCCGTCACCGGGTGCTGGCGGCGGGCGATAGACGACATGAGTACAAATCACTGCTGACGCTGCTGGGTACGCTGTGGCAGCACGGGCACGACATCAACTGGAGCGGGCTGTACCACGCGACCACGCGGGAGGCGTTAACCCTGCCCGCCATCCAGTTCTGCCGCAAACGTTACTGGCTGGCGGATGAGACGCCAGCGCAGACCCCATCTGCAAAAGAGGACGCTATGTCAAATCAACACCATTTAGCCGCTGAAATAAAAGCGATTATCGCCGGTTTTCTTGAGGCGGATCCCGCCACGCTTGACGACGAACTGCCCTTCCTGGAAATGGGGGCGGACTCGCTGGTGCTGCTGGATGCCATCAATACCATTAAAGACCGCTACGGCGTAGCCATCCCGGTGCGGGCGCTGTTTGAAGAGCTCAATACGCTGGACGCGGTGATCGGCTATGTGGTGGAGCACGCGCAGCCAGCGGCGGCTGCGGCTCCGCTCAGCACCCCGGAAACCGCCGGGCAGGCGGCGCAGCCTGTCGTGGCCATGCCGGAAACCAGCAAGCCGGTGCCTGGCGCGGTTCAGGATCTGATTGCCCGCCAGCTGGAGCTTATGTCCCAGCAGCTCACGCTGCTGAACGGCACGGCGCAGACTCTCCCGATGCCCGTCGCGCCAAAGATGCCGGACGTCATCGCGCCAGCGCCTGTTGCAACTCCGGCCGCACCGGTGAAGGCCAGCGCGCACAGCAGCTGGTTTAAAAAAGAGACGAAAAAGGTCTCTCTGGGCACCGGGCGCGACCAGCATCTGACGCAGCTCACCCAGCGGTTTGTCGATAAAACGGGCGGGTCGAAACGCAATGCCCAGCAGTACCGCGCCGTGCTGGCGGATAACCGGGCCTCTGCGGGCTTTCGTTTATCGACCAAAGAGATGCTTTACCCCTTAGTGGGGGAACGCTCTCAGGGATCGCGCATCTGGGACGTTGATGGCAACGAGTATATTGATTTTACGATGGGGTTTGGCGCCAACCTGCTGGGTCATGCGCCGGACTGCGTGCAGCAGGCCGTTGCCGACCAGCTGGCGCGGGGCATGCAGATTGGGCCGCAAAGCGCCCTGGCGGGCGAGGTGGCAACGCTTATCAGCGAGCTGACCGGCCAGCAGCGGGTGGCATTTTGTAACTCCGGCTCTGAAGCGGTAATGAGCGCCGTGCGCCTGGCGCGCGCCGTGACGGGGAAAAACAAAGTCGCGCTGTTTAGCGGCTCATATCACGGCGTGTTTGACGGTATTCTGGGGCGGCAGCAGGGCGGCGAAAATCCCGAGCGCGCCACGCCGATTGCCGCCGGCACGCCGCCATCGCTGGTGGACGACCTGCTGGTGCTCGATTACGGCAGCGAAGAGAGCCTGGCGCTTATCGCCCGCTATGCCGCCGAGCTGGCGGTGGTGATCGTCGAACCGGTGCAGAGCCGTTATCCCGATCATCAGCCACGCGAATACCTGCATACCCTGCGTGAACTGACGACGACCCACAACATTGCGCTGATGTTTGACGAGGTGATCACCGGTTTCCGTCTGGCGGCCGGCGGCGCGCAGGCGTATTACGGCGTTCAGGCGGATATTGCCTCCTACGGAAAGATTGTCGGCGGCGGTATGCCGATCGGCGTGATTGCAGGCTCTGCCCGCTTTATGGACAGTATCGACGGCGGATTCTGGCAGTATGGCGATGACTCCTGGCCGCAGGCTGAACTGATCTTCTTTGCCGGTACGTTCTCAAAGCATCCGCTGACCATGGCGGCAAGCAAAGCCGTGCTGGAGTACATCAAAGCCCACCCGGCGCTGTATGACGATATCAATCAAAAAACCGCGCGTCTGGCGATGTCGCTAAATAGCTGGTTCTCTGCAACCGGCACGCCGATTGAGATCGTCTCTGCCGGCAGCCTGTTCCGTTTCAAATTCAACGGTAACTTCGACATCCTTTTCCACCACCTGATGCTGCGCGGCATTTTCATCTGGGAAGGGCGTAACTGCTTTGTCTCGGTCGCACACGCTGACGAGGATATCGACCGGTTTATTGCGGCGGTAAAAGAGAGCGTTAACGCCATGCGCGTGGACGGTTTCTTTGGGCAGGCCGGATTACGCCCCGACACGCGCTATGCCGTTGCGGACAGCCAGCAGCGTTTTCTGCAGCTGGCCGCGCAGGATGAAAGCGGGCTGTTGGCCGGGACGATCGGCGGCGTCATTGAAACGCCGCGCAGCGTAGACAGCGACATCATGCGCGCCGCCTGGCAACTGCTGTGCGAGCGCCATGACGCGCTGCGTATGCAGTTTACCGACGCGGGCGAACTTCAGGTGGCCCAGGTGCCCTCAGTCGATCTCCGCGAGGAATACGCGGCGCCTGCCGCCTGCCTCGCTGAGTTTGCCGCGCGTCCCTTTGAACTGACCGCTGCGCCGCTGGCCCGCCTGCTGCTGGTTCGCCATGAGGGGAAAACCACGCTCGCGATCGCGGCACATCATACGGTGGTGGATGGCTGGTCGTTCATGGTCATGCTGCGCGAGCTGCTGCATCTTTACGATGCGCTGGCGTCGGGAAATCGTCCTGAGCTGGCGGCTGCGGCAAGCTATCTGCAGGCTATCCGTGCGCAGAACATTGTCAGCGAGGCTGAGCTACCTGCGCGTCTTGCGGCGCTTCCAGCGCGCCGGGTAACGCCGGAAGTTCTGTGCGTGCAGGACCCCTCCCTGACGTATCAGGGGCAGCGGCTGGTACAGCGCTTGTCGTATCCCGGCCTGACCGCACAGCTGCGCAAAGCCTCCGCCGAGCTGCGGGTGACCCGCTTCGCGATGCTGAATGCACTCTTTACCCTGACGCTTGAGAAGGCGGTCGGCCACACCCAGGTGCCGGTCGGCGTGCCGGATGCCGGGCGGGAATTCGGGCAGGGCGACGCGCTTGTCGGCCAGTGCGTCAGGCTGTTGCCGCTATGTATCGACAGCGCTGTCTGCGCGTCGGTGTCCGGGGTTGCCAGGGCAATCCATGACGGTATCCTCGCGCAGCGCGGCGAGCCCGCACTGCCGTCACGCTGCTTCCACGGTCAGGATGCGCCGCTTCCTCTGCTGGCGACCTTTAACGTCGAGCCGCATGCTCCGCTGGCAGAGCTGCGGCAGTGGGAGGCCAGCCTGTCTCTCCTCCCGATCGGCGCCGTCGAATTCCCGCTGATGGTTAACATTCTCGAGACGAAAGAGGGGCTGTCCGTCGAGCTGGATTACCAGATGCGCTATTTCACCGAGGCGAGCGCCCGTGCGTTGCTGGAGCACTTCCTGAAGGCGATCGCCGTGCTGGCCGAGCAGGGCGAAGAGGCTGTTGATGCATTGTTCTCGTCATCAGAGGCGCTGGCCGCATCATGAAAAAACTGACGATTTTTGTCCTCGCGGGCGCCGTGCTGGCGTTCGTGGTTAATCTGCTGATCGATGCCGGACTGTTTTATCAGGTGCAGGAGCGCGGCGGTGAACAGTGCCAAAAAATTACCGGCATTGCGGGCGCGGAAGATATCGCTCCTTTATCGGATGGCGGGGCAATAGCCAGTAGCCTCAACCGGCACGGCAGCGCGCCCGGCGCGCTCTATTATCTCAACGGCAGCGACCAGCCGCGGCGACTGGCCGGCGACTATCCGGATGCCTTCTTCCCACACGGTATCGACGTCTGGCAGCAGGAGGGCGAGACGTGGGTCTACGTGGTGAACCACCGTCCCCAGGAGGACAGCATTGACGTGTTTCGCTTTAATCGCGCGCAGATGCGTCTTGAGTATCAGCCCGCCCTGTCGCGCGCCGTCGGAAACAACATCAATGATATCAGCGTCATTGATAAAACCCGCTGGCTGCTGACGCGGGACCACCGGTGGACGGGATTCGCGGGACGCGTGGAGGACTATCTGCGACTGCCGCTGTCCAGCGTCCTGCTGGCAGACGAGGCGGGGCTGCATACCCTGATCGATGACCTGCATTTTGCGAACGGCATTTACTACAACCGACAATTGGGGCGTCTGTATGTGGCGGAAACCACCCGCGGCGCGGTGAGCAGCTGGGCGTGGCAGCCGAATGAGGCTGCGCCCGTCCTGCTGGGGCGCTTCAGCGGTCTGCATGGCGTCGACAATATCCTGCCGGACGGGCAGGGCATGCTGGTGGCGGCGCACCCGCAGCTTCTGAAGCTGGCCGCCTATCAGAAAGATGCTCAGGCGCGTTCACCGTCCATGGTGTGGCGGCTGACAACCGGCGCACAGGGTGAAATCAGTCACGCCACTCTTTTCTATCAAAGCCACGGTGCGTCGCTGGCGGCAGTCAGCGTTGCCGCGCCCGTGGGCGGAAAAGTGATGTTGGGCAGCGTCTTTGACGACGGGCTGCTGCTGTGCGGGGAGCAATAAGATGCTGAAGAGATGGTTTTCCCGACGCGGTCATTTTCAGGGGACGCTTGAGGGGCGGGTCTTCCCTCTGACGCCCGGCCATACGCTTCTCGAAAGCGCGATCAACGCCGGCGTTTCCCTGCCGTATAGCTGCCAGGTCGGCTCGTGTAAATCCTGCCTTTGCCGGGTGACGAGCGGCAAGGTGCGTTCGCTTGTCGACCTGAGCTATTTGCTCAGCCAGGAGGAAATTGCCGCCGGGCACGTGCTGGCATGCCAGTGCCTGCCGGAATCGGATTTGACGCTGGCCGCGGCATCTACCTCCTGGACGCCTGCGCGAGTTAAGCGGGCTGTTGCGCTCTCATCCACGGTATGGCGCGTGACGCTGCTGGCGGAGCAGGCGTTGCCCTTTCAGCCTGGACAATACGTTCAGGTCTGTCTCGAAAAGCATAAGGATATCCGGAGCTTTTCCGTGAGCTGGCCGAGCCGGGGGCGAGAGATTGTTCTGGATATCACGCGCCGTGAAGAGGGGCGACTCTCCCCGCTGCTGTGTGATGAACAGGGGATTGAACGGAAGGTGTGGCTCTCAGACTGCCGGGGGCAGTTCGGCCAGCAGGATGACGGTAACGGTCCGCTGCTGGCTATCGCCAGTGGTTCGGGACTGGGAACGACGCTGGGTCTGGTCCGCGCCGCGCTGGCGCGTCATCCCCACCGCGAGGTCATGCTGATCCACGCGGTTCGCAGGCGGCAGGACACATTCGACCTGCAGGAACTGCAGCGTCTGCGTCAGCGCCATCCCGGTTTTCACTTTCTGCACGCGTTATCCCGGGAGCGGGAGGTTCAGGCGCTGGAGCTGGCAGGACGCATTACCTGCTGGCTGGACGACTGGCGCGCCCTCTATCCCCGCCGGACGGCGGTTGCCGAATGGCGCGTCGTGATTTGCGGCAATCCCGCGCTGGCGCAGGCGTGTCGGCAGAGGCTGCTCGCCGGAGGGGTGATGAGCCACTTGCTTGAAATGGACTGCTTCTCGCCGCCGGTCGGTGCAAAAAACAGTCATAACAATAAGGAGCCCGTATGTTGAGTTACCTGAGATTTGCCCTTGTCCCCTGCGTTTTTTTACCGCTAACCGCGCTCACAACCGTGCTCGGCGGCGTGTGGATCGTCGTCTCCATGCTCTGCGTGACGCTGAGCTATGTCTTCTTCGATAACGCAACCACGCACGACACCGCCGATCGCCACTACCGGCTTCCGGCGCTGCTGGAAATCATCCCGTATTTACAGCTTCCGGCCGCGCTGCTGGCGTTGTTTACCCTTATCTGGCAGGCCGCTCCGGGCGATCTGCTCGGATTTGGCGCCTGGCTGACCGCCCTGACCGGTTACAACATCATGGGGCAACATCACCTTACTGTGCCGGAACTGCTGCTGGCGGCGGCCTCCACTGGCTATACCATGAGCACCAACACCGTGGTAGCCCATGAGCTTATCCACAAAACTCACAGTTTGATGGCGATGATGGTCGGGCGCTGGCTTCTGGCGCTGGTCGGCGATGCGCAGTTTTCGATTTCACACGTCTATTCGCATCATCCTAACGTGGCGACCCCGGCGGACGGCGCGACGGCGCGTCGTGGGGAGAATGTGTATCGCTTCTTTATCCGCTCTTCTCTGTCACAGTATGTTGAATCCTGGCAGGTGGAAGCGCAGCGGCTTTCACATCAGAACCGGCGCGGCGCCATGCTGGCGAACCGGGTAACGCGCGGGGTGCTGATGAGCCTGCTGATCGTGGCGGTCTGCTTTATGGCGGCGGGCGTCAGGGGCGCGCTGGCGTGTCTGGTGACCATGCTGGTCTCTAAATTCCTGTTTGAAACGGTGAATTACATCCAGCACTACGGTCTGGTCCGCCTTCCCGGCACGCGCGTGGAGCCGCGACACAGCTGGGATTGTAATAACCGGGCCTCGTCGGCCGGTCTGCTGAACCTGACGCGCCACTCCGATCATCACACCCATCCCCGTCGTGAATACTGGAATTTGCAGGCGCACAGCTACGCGGTGGGAATAGAAAAAGGGTATGTCGCCCATATATTTTACGCGCTGATACCACCGCTGTGGTTTAAGCGAATGGAGGCAAAACTCGCGTACTGGGACGAACTCGTAGCCAGCGACGCGGAGCGCGCCCTGATCCGACAGTCTGCATCATCCGCGGTTAATTCCACTGTACCCTGTGTTTCCGGAGAGTCCCATGAGTGAGCAATTTGATCGTCTGATTGAGCAAGCCTACCAGCAGTATCGTGGACCCGCCTACCTGCGCTCGCCGATGGTTTCATGCGTGAAGGTCGGAATTCGTCTGATGGATCGGGTTGTGCCGGGGGCGACCGCCGACTGGCTGGGCAATCGGTTTTTTACGCCGCGCCGGGTGCCGACGCGTGCAGGCGATAAAGAGATGACGGCGCTGGCGAGCCGCATTGAGTCTCTCCCTTTGAGCAATGGTAAACATGCGGTGGTGTACCGCTGGGGAAGCGCGGGACCTACCGTGCTGTTAGCCCACGGCTGGGAGTCGAGGGCTTCCCACTTTGGCAGACTGATCAAAGCGCTGGTCGAAAAAGGCTTTCAGGTCATCGGGTTTGACGCCCCTGCACATGGTAACGCGGCAGGGCATCAGAGCAGCATCGTCGAGTTCATTGAAATCATTGACCAACTGGCGCAACAGGAAGGCGGTTTTGACGCGATTGTGGCGCACTCGTTTGGCGGGTTATCCGTCATTAATGCGGTAAAGGCGGGATTGCGGACCCGCGCGCTGGTTATCGTAGGCGCGCCGACGCACTTTAGCGGGCTGGTCACGAAATATGCCGCGATCCTGAACCTCCCGGGACGCCAGCAGCAGAGGCTGCGCCGGTATATTGAAGGGTACTTTGGCATTGGCGAGGCGGTCTGGCAGCGCTTTAACGCTTACGAGGGGCTGCAGCAGGTCGATCAGCCCGCCCTTGTAATTCACGACAGCAGCGATGACATCGTATTGCGGGTCGAAGCGGAATGCCTGGTAAAAGCCTGGCCCGGCGCGAGGCTGGAAGAGACCCACGGTCAGGGGCATAACCCGCTGCGCCGTCCGGGGGAGGGGATCGACATGGTGATGGCGTACCTGGCTCCCTTGCTGACGTCAGGCAATGAGCGTGATAACCCTGTTGCCTGATAGCTGATAATAGCCCTGGATTCGGCTGCCCTTTACGCGTTGGGGGGAAAGCGTCCGGGTCAGCTCCAGGGCTATCCTTTGCCGTTCAGGCGCGATGTGGCACACGCGGGCCGCGTCAAAATCGAGGGCGCGGCCAACCTCAGGATAGAGCGCCTTATAGAGACTCTCTTTCGCGGAAAAGGTGATGAGTAGCGCGCTGGCATCGTCGATCTGGCTGGCGGCAAGACGCTCCCGCTCCTGCGGTGTGGTAAACAGATGCGCCGTCCGCTGCATCATCTCGGGTGCCAGCAACTCAATGTCGACGCCCGGCGTCAGGCCCGATGCCTCTGGCGCAACGACCGCCAGCGCCCACTCATGAGAATGTGACAGGCTGCCCCGCCAGCCGGAAGGCCACACCGGAGAGCGGTCCGGCGCGCTGCCCGGCGTAGCGTCACAGCCGAAGGATTTCAGCACCCGTTGCGCGGCATAGCGTGCCGCAAGATACTCAGCCCTACGTTTTACCACGGCGCTGTTGAGCGGGCCGGGAAAGGAGATGCCCCATTTATCAAAGAGCCCGTCATGATAATCACGCGCGGTGAATGAGACCAGGCAGTAGCGCAGAGCGGGAAAAGCGTCGACGTTGCCCATCTCTACGGAGTGAATAAAAGGGAGCGCGGAATCCGTGTTTATTACAGTCAACATTGCGGAATATCGGTATCTGTCGGGAGGACAGAATGCCACATAAGTGCGGGCCGGGTAAGGGGAATCACCCGGCCGCGGGAGATAACGGTCAGGCCGTTACAGAATGGCTTTAATGCTCTGCGCCAGCGGCGTGGTGGCGCGCCCGATCAGTTTGCTCAGCGTATGGCTGTCGTCAAAGAGCCCGCCTTTGGAGGCCCCGACATCGGAGTCCGCCAGCATATCGGCCAGACCGGCAGGCAGGCCGACGCTCTTCAGCGCGGCGGCAAAATCCGCTTCACTGAGATTCTGGTAGGTGACCGGCTTCCCGCTCTGTTTGCTGAGTTCAGCCGCCAGTTCGTTCAGCGTCCAGCCGTGGTCGCCCGCCAGTTCATACACCTTGCCTTCATGGCCCTCTTCAGCAATCACTTTGGCTGCCGCCGCGGCATAGTCTGCGCGGGTGGCAGAGGCAATTTTGCCTTCGCCTGCCGCACCAATAAACACGCCGTGTTCCAGCGCTGGCGGCGCGCTCGCCAGGTAGTTTTCGGTATACCAGCCGTTGCGCAGCAGGGCATAAGGAATCCCGGACGCCGCCAGCGCTTTTTCAGTGGCAACGTGTTCAACGTGCAGGCCGAGCGGCGAGGTATCCGCATGCAGCAGGCTGGTGTAGGCGATAAATTTCACGCCTGCCGTTTTGGCGGCGTTAATTACGTTCTGGTGCTGGGTTGCGCGCTGGCCGACTTCGCTGGACGAGATCAGCAGCAGTTTATCCACGCCGCTCAGCGCAGCGGCGAAGGCGGCTTCATCCGTGTAGTCTGCCTGACGCACCACAATCCCCTGCTGGCTTAAGGCTTGCGCTTTCGCCGGGTTACGTACGATGGCCACAATCTGGCTGGCCGGTACGGTTTTCAACAGCTGTTCGATAACGAGATGGCCAAGCTGGCCGGTGGCGCCGGTAATCGCGATCATGATGAATCTCCTGTGAAGTGACAATAATGTTGTATATTTAAAATCAAAAATGACATTAAAGTTGTATAGCTAAGCGGAGATAGTCCTTCTTTTTTAACTACTTAGCATTACGATCTACCCACAATCCCAGTTACTAAATACGCACATGTCTAAATGGAATTTATCCAGTTGCTGATCAATACAAAGGATGAAGTATCTTCGCCAATTTGTGGCGAGCATAGCGAGAGTTCCTAACTATGCTCTGATGGCTATGCATCGTCACCATTTTTCCCGTCTGGCCGGAGAGCTTTCAGATTCGTTTTTCACTTCAGTTATTGGGGCTGAGTGTTGTATTGAAGATAAGGTAAGTTCAATTCCTAAGTTGCTAAAAACTCTAAACAAACGTTCAAAACTAGCGCTAGCAGGATTAGATTCAAGTCGGGCATAGGCCTGCTGTGTTACTCCTAAATACTGAGAAACATCTTTCTGTGTTAGCCCTTTTTCTTTGCGAAAGCCAATCAACATTGGACGTAACTGATTAAGGTGTTTTATCGGGTAAGTCGTATTCATATAAGTTAGCCGCTGTGGTTGCTCCTGATACTTGCATCTCTAAACAAATTTAACAACGTATAGGGTGTTAAAGCAATAATACAGCCTATAGGTTGTCAAATGTGTATAAGGTCTGATTTTAGAGTTTTAATCACAAAATTTACCTTCGGATAAAGATATTGGCATTAATTCGCCGTCTGAAAAGTCTCTCAATGAGAATTTTAGGCAAGAATTACTAGGTTTGTTTTCGAACGAAAACCTAAATTTCATGTGCGTAGAGAAATTTTCTCTTTCGATAATTAATTAATAAATATCAGTAGGTTGTTGGCTATTTTTATCCGTGAGCAAGAGTGTTTGATGCCGTCCCAAAAGGAACATTGTAAATGAAGAGGCTAAAGACTGAGTGCGGAAAACATCTACAGTCTCTGTTCCGGGTCTGCTGGTGGAGGGAAGCTTTTGAAATTGCTTGTATCCTCACGTGCTTAAACGACCTGGTTGTATAGTTATGCAGGTATTCCAGCATGATCACGATATGAACGGATGCGTGGAGGCGCCTTTCAAAAGTCATAGATTACAGGTTCAAGATCTAAGCCAATTGCATCTTCAAATTCGCTAGGTATGAGACGACAATAACTCAGTCCGGTTGGCGCTGATTATTCTGGCCGATTTTGTAATCTGAGCACCATGTTCATGATCCCACAGGAAATGGCGTGACGCTCAATACTCATCAGGTCAGTTATTACATGACTCAGCGTAAAAAAGGTGTAACCCAGCATATCTCGGCCATGAAGGCCGGTATCTCTGTTCGTTCCGGTCGAAGGATCGAAAAAGATCAGTGGTCAAAAACCGGCAATCGTCACTGGCGGACGCGTAAAGATCCGCTTGAGGCCGTCTGGGACAACGAGCTTGTTCCGCTGTTGAAGGAAAGGCCCGCTCTGATGCCCACGACCCTGCTGGAAATGCTGCAGGATAAATATCCCGGTCAGTATCCCAGCAACCTCCGCAGGACTATCCAGCGGCGGGTTCGCGAATGGAAGCTGCAGTATGGTGCCGAGCAGGAGGTGATGTTCCGGCAGTTGCATCAGCCGGGCCTGCGCGGCCTGTCGGACTTTACCGAGCTCAAAGGTGTAGTTGTCACCATCGGTGGCAAGTTATTGACGCATAAGCTGTACCACTTCCGCCTTGAGTGGAGCCACTGGAGTTGGATGCGGGTTGTGCTGGGTGGTGAAAGCTTCTCAGCCCTGGCTGAAGGGCTGCAGGAAGCCCTCGGGCAACTGGGTGGTGTACCAGCAGAGCATAAAACGGACAGCCTGCGGGCAGCATGGAAACAACAGGGTGAAGACGGGCGCCGCGAGTTGACTGAGCGCTATGCTGCCCTCTGCCAGCACTATGGCATGCAGGGCGTGCACAATAATGCCGGTCGTGGCCACGAAAATGGTTCGGTTGAAAGCGCCCACGGGCATCTGAAAAGACGGATCCGCCAGGCACTGATGCTGCGGGGCAGTAACGACTTCAGCACCGTGGAAGAATACCAGGCCTTCATCACTCAGCAGGTCATGCGGCACAACCGCAACAATCAGGATCTGGTGAAAGAAGAGCGCTCCCATCTGAAACCACTGCCGCTGCGTCGCAGCGCCGACTACGACGAACTGACGGTGAGGGTCAGTAGCAGCAGTACCATCAACGTCAGGCACGTCGTCTACAGCGTCCCTTCCAGACTTGTCGGTCAGCTGTTACGCGTCCGCTTGTGGGATGATCGTCTGAGCTGTTACGTGGGCAGCAGTGAAGTGATGAGCTGCGCCCGCGTCAGGCCAGAAAAAGGGAAAACCCGGGCCAGGCGCATCGACTTCCGGCATGTGATCGACAGTCTGGCGAAAAAGCCCGGTGCGTTCTGCCATGCAACGCTGAGAAATGACATCCTGCCGGACGATGAATGGCGAAAACTGTGGCGTCGCCTGTGCAACCATCTGGAGCCTGAGATAGCCGGCCGCCTGATGGTGCACGCCCTGAAACTGGCTGCGGGCTATGACGATATCTCGATCGTGGCGCGGGGGATGGAGCAGATGCTGAATACCCCGGGTGAACTGGATCTGCACCGCCTGATGCGGTTCCTGGGAATAAAGGAAAAGGAGCTGCCGGCCGTCAGTGTGGTTCAGCACAACCTGAGCAGTTATGAGCAGCTGTTGCGTGGCAAAGGAGGTCTGCAGTGAGCAATATCCACCTTCTTGAGCGTAGTCTGCGCAAACTGCGTCTGACCCGTGTCAGTGCGGAATGGCATGCGCTGGAGAAACGAGCCCTGGCAGAGGGCTGGACCCCGTCACGCTATCTGCTGACACTGTGCAATGAAGAACTTCTGTGGCGCGAGAGCGAAAAGCTGCGCCGCTATAAAAAGGAAGCCCGGTTGCCGGTGGCGAAAACGCTGGGTGAGTATGACTTCAGCCAGGTGCCGGAACTGAATAAGGCTCAGTTCCGGCAGCTCTGCGAAACGACAGACTGGGTTGATGCCGGAGAAAACGTCCTGCTGTTCGGTGCCAGCGGCCTGGGAAAAGCCATCTGGCGGCAGCGATCGTGGATGGCGCTGTAGGGCTGGGCTACCGGGCCCGGTTCTACAGTGCCGGAGAGCTACTGCAGGAGCTGCGTAAAGCGCGGACACAACTGAAACTGAACGAGCTTCTGCTGAAACTGGATCGCTACCGGGTGATAGTGATAGACGACCTCGGGTATGTCAAACGCGACAACGCGGAAACGGGAGTGCTGTTCGAACTGATCGCACATCGTTATGAGCGTGGCAGCCTGGTCATCACCAGCAATCATCCGTTCAGCACGTGGGGCAGCATCTTCGTGGATGAAACGATGGCGGTGGCAGCAGCCGACCGGCTGATCCATCACGGATATATGTTCGAGCTAAAAGGAGAAAGTTACCGGAAAAAGACAGCGAAGGCAGTAACCAGCGTGGCTTAAAACCCCGCTCAATGGATGCGGCCAGAGTAGTTGGCGCCAGTCGGCAAAACTAGTTGACGTCTAATAGCTAGGCCAGTAATAACATATGGTGCGTGGAACAAATGGCTGCGGACAACCTGCATTATTCTCGCACCTGAATATTCTCACGCTCATCTTTTCATCCATGAATGTCATTTACCCGATAATAAGCAATCATATAACTACACTATTAAATTACCGGATGGCCGTTCCGGTTGGATCCTACTTTCTCGCGTATAACAACTTTCCGGAAGTGTACCAAGTCCACTGAACAAGCAAAGCGCCTTTTTCTGGTGGTGAGCGGGGGGGGGACGGGGCAGGGGGGAACACAACATATTGGCGAAAAAGCAGCTGTCGTCGTGGCACATGTTGTGTTTCTTCGCCGCTGAGTTCCAGACGAGGTTGAGAAGATCCGGAACCTGGGGTTTTCGGATCTGCGGAGAAATAAGAGGGGACAGGCATTACAGTAGCGCCGTACTCATCACTTTCATTAATTCATGATGCATCACAATGTTAAGAATCAAAACAAAATGATTAATGGCTAATAATAAAATGCTAGGTTAGCATGAAGAGCAAAACAAACATGCAAGGAACGATGATGCTCAGCCAGCTTAACCTGCGTTTTCATAAAAAGCTGATCGAGGCGCTTAAAGCGCGTGCCGGTCGGGAAAATACTTCGGTCAACGCCCTGGCCGAACGCTTCCTCGATGACGGACTGAAAACGGCCGCCGCCGGCGACGGATATTTTCAGCTGGTCGCAGATCCGGATGGCACGGTCCGGCAGCTGTACCGGCATATCATTCTCGGCCAGACCTTCGGCACTACCCCGGTTTCCCGGGATGAGCTGCGCTTCATCCTAGCCTATGCCCGGGAGGCCTTTATTTGCGGGCATAACAGGCTGGCCACTCTCCCGGCTCTGGGCACGCTGCTCGACATCACCCGCGACCTGCTGGCCTGGCAGGTGGAGCATGACCGTCCGGTGGACGGTCACTACCTGAAGGGGATTTTCCGCCTGGCCGGAGAAAACTGGACAGAAGAGTTTGACGACTTCCGGGCAGAGCTGCGCCCGGTCGTGGATCAGGTGTATGCCGAACACCTTCTGCGTCCGCTGGAGAGCGACTCCTTTAACCTCGCCGATATTCCCGACAGTGCGCTCGCTGGGATTTTCACCCTGCCGCGGCTGAAGGCCGTTTTCCCGCTGATGCTGCGAGGGCTGGACTGGAGCGGGGAGAAGGCCAGAGATCTGGCGCAGGAGCTGCGCCCGGTGATTCCGGCCGTAACTGAAACCATCGAGGCCGGCACGCTGCGCCTGGAGATCCGCATTGACGGCCTGCACCCCGGAGAACGCCCGGGGGCCTGGTACACCACGCCCCGTCTGCACCTGCTGATCACCGGACAGGACTTCGTGGTGCCGTACGGCTGGGAGACCTTCTCCGAACTGCTGGGCCTGTTCACTCTGTATGCCCGTCATCCGGAAGCCCTGGCGCACGGTCACCAGGGGGAGCGCGTGATGTTCTCCCCGCCCGGGCACGTCTCGAAAGAGGGATTCTACGGTATCGACGGGCTGCGAATTTTTATGCCGGCAGAGACCTTTGAGATGCTGGTCCGGGAGGTCTACACGAGATGTGCTGAAGGCACGCTGGCGGAGGCCCTGACTGGGCTGCGCTGCCTGTACGGAGATCTGTAGATGGCCACTAAAAATGCACTGTCCCGCGCCGGCTTTGAAGGCCCGGTACTGAAGGCTGAAGATGACCGTTACGGGTATACGGCGACAGCGGAGGGGCTGGCCCGCAGCATCAGCGCCCTGGATGAAAATGTCAGTTCGGGAGGCGATTTCAAGGAAAACTGGGACTAACGAAGATTCATATTTTGTAAGTAACCCAGCATATCAGTCTAAACCAGATATTTGGGGAATACTCAGGGACGCTTAGTCTTACATTAATATTCCCCTAAATGATTCAATTATAAAGGTGGTGTTATGACAATGAAACGCGGTTGTTTGGCGATTATAACTGAAAATAACAAAATTTTACTGGTTAAGAGAGCAAATCCTCCTGAGCGTCATTGCTGGGGTTTACCCGGGGGATCCCTGCTTCAGGAAGAACTTCCTAGTGATGCAGTTGTCAGAGAGACATCTGAAGAAACAGGCTTAAAAGTAAAGGCATTAATATCATACTTTCCATTTAAAGAAAAATTTCATAATAAAAATGATGTTCTTAGTTATGAATTTATCCTTTATCCCATAAAATGTGAAATTGAATCTGGTTTTTTGAAAGCCAACGACGATGCGATTGATGTGGGCTGGTTTAGTTTAGATGACTTACCCAGTCAAAGAGTTAAAAATCTTGACTGGTTGTTAACTGTAATCCTGTAAATGAATTTTGTGTTCTATAGTCAAAACTAAGCTACTTATATCGCCTGCTCCACTGTCTTTCAGGATGGTGCGGTCAGGCGCCTGAACCACTTACCCATTAATATTGATACGCGGCAAAGCCGTAATCAAAGTCCTGACGGAACAGCTGGCACATGAGCTGCGTCAGGTTGCTGGCAGCAGAGTGACGGCGCACCTCCTGATCCCTGGTTTTACCTGGACGCCAATGAATTTTCCCGACATGGATATCGGCAAAGACTCTCAGCCGGCAGGGGCGTGGACTGCCGAACAGGTGATCGACTGGTTTATGCCCCGGTTCAAAGCCGGCGATTTTTACATACTGTGCCCGGATGGCGAAGTCACACCGGAAATGGATTCCCGGCGGATCACCTGGGCGGCGCAGGATCTCACTGAGAACCGTCCGGCATTATCCCGCTGGCATCCGGAATGGAAATCTGCCTTTGCCGAATGGATGAAGGGCTGAGGAGCCCATCCCGTCCGTTCAATGATCTTTCGCTCCGGAGAGTGGTATCCCCGGGGCGGGAATAAACCCTGCCGTTTCCCTTCATTCTGTATCCGGTTCATCCGTATTCAGCCCCTCAGCCTGATTTACTCGCATCCCCCTCACTTCCGAAAACTTTTTATCTCGCCGTTTTCAGTCCCATAAAACCGATCAATTTATTGATTTTAAGTAATTATTTAATTCAGGCTTACCGCGCGGCCCCGTTTCCGTTTTCCCGCCGGTGCGAGCCTTTCAGGAATCTCTTTGCCCGTGGTTCCGCTGTCCGTGCAGCGTATCTCCCTGAATCACCAACTCAACCGTCACTCTCCGGCTGTAGCTTTTTTTGGATCTGAAGAGCGGAAAAGAATGATTATAAACAAATATGCAGTAAAAATTGCTGATTATTGTGATTTGTACATTATTGCCATATTCGCACCAGTTACCTCATTCTTTTGCATTTTATGGTTCCGTACGGTGAAGAGCCGGAAACTTTATAGGTATGCCTTGACGCATACCTATAAAAGCGTAAGGTATGCATCAAGGTATACCTTATAACCCCGCTGAGGGTTATTCATATACCGGAGCTGATTTATGTCATCACATTCTGCCACTGCTGAAACAGCACAGGCTGATCTTACCTCACCGCCACTGACTGCCAGCCTGCGCTGGTTCATGGCGGTCGCCGCAGGTATTGGGATCGCCAACCTGTATTACAACCAGCCTCTGCTCGACCAGATGCAGACCGCTTTCGGGACGACCTCAAAAGCCATTGGCTGGGTTCCTGCCCTGACACAGTTTGGCTATGCACTGGGCATGCTGTTGCTGGTCCCACTCGGCGACATGCTGCAGCGTAAACGACTCGTGGTCTTATTCACCGCACTGGCTGCGGCCGGGGTGCTTGGGATCGCGCTCTCGCCTTCCCTGACCGTGCTGGCCGTCCTGAGTTTTTTGTTTGGGCTGACCACCATGACCCCGCAGCTGCTGGTTCCGTTTGCGGCTTCACTGGCCCCAACTGAGCAAAAAGGTCGGGTGGTGGGCTTTATGGTCAGCGGTATTCTGCTCGGTATTCTGCTGGTCAGGACGGTGTCTGGTTTTGTGGGGCGGCTTTTGGCTGGCGTGCCATGTTTGGTCTCGCGGCACTCATTCTGGCGATCACGGCACTGGGGCTGGCCCGGGCGCTGCCGGTAACACAACCGACATACCGGGGCAGCTATGGCGGCCTGCTGAAAACCGTATGGCAGCTGATGCGCGATCAGCCTGTTCTGCGGGAAGCCAGCCTGTTCGGCGCCATGCTGTTTGGGTCGTTCATGGTCTTCTGGTCCAGTCTTATTCACCTGATGGAAAGTCCTGCATTCCACCTGGGTCCCCGTGCCGTCGGACTTTACGGTTTGCTGGGTGCCGCCGCCGCGCTTCTGAGCCCGCTGGTTGGTTCTCTGGCGGATAAAACCAGCCCCCGTCGCCTGACCGGTCTGATGATCCTGCTTGCCCTGGTCTCCTATGCCATCTTTTACTCTGGCCAGAGCAGCCTGTTGATTGTGGGTCTGGGGGTTCTGGTCATGGACATCGGTGTCCAGCTGGGCCACGTGACCAACCAGGGGCGTATTTTCAGGCTGGTACCGGAAGCACAAAGCCGGATACAGACGGCGTATATGTTCTGCTACTTCACCGGCGCGGCCGTCGGCTCCGCACTGAGTGCCTGGGCCTGGAGTCATTTTGGCTGGGGCGGTGTCTGTTCAATGGCGTCACTGATGCTGGTTATTGCCGCGATTCGCTGGATGTTGCCGTCACCCGATAAAGCCTGAGACCGGTAAACTGTTATCTGTTTTCAACGGTTCATGACGTCGATGACGAATAAGCCCGGGGTAATAACCCGGGCTTTTTTTAGTTGTCTGCCGTTAACCCGCAAGCTCCCCAACCGGTATCGGAGGGGGCATGCCACGCAACCGGTCAGTCTGCTTTAGTCGAGGCTAACCGGGAGCAGCGTGCCTTTGAGACCGTGGGGCTCCGATCGCAGGTATTGTGGAGGGACCGTGACATTGGCCTGCAGTGTCGCTGCAGCGTGCCACGGCCAGTGAGGATCGTAGAGAATACCCCGCCCCAGCGCGACAAAGTCGGCATCTCCGTCCGTCAGCACTTTTTCTGCCTGATGAGCATCGGTGATCATCCCCACGCCAATCACCGGAATACCGACCTGCTGGCGAATCGTGCGGGCGAACGGTAACTGATATCCCGGTCCCACCTGGATCTGCTGGAGAGGTGATAATCCTCCGGAGGAAACGTGGATGTAGTCAGCCCCCAGCGCTTCAAGCCGCTGACAGAATTCTGTCGATTGCGTCACTTCCCAGCCATTTTCCACCCAGTCCGTCGCTGAAATGCGTACCCCGACAGCCACTGAATCAGGAACCGCCTCTCGGATCGCCGCAAAAACCTCGAGCGGGAATCGCATCCGGTTTTCTAATGAGCCACCATATTCATCCGTGCGATGGTTGGTGACGGGCGAAAGGAACGAATGCAGGAGATAACCGTGTGCGGCATGCAGTTCTATCAAATCCACGCCCAGTTCAACCGCGCGATGAGCGCTGCTGACGAACAACGCTTTAATGCCTGCCATCCCGGCAGCGTCAAGCGCCAGCGGATTTCGATCGCCTTCATGGAAAGGAAGGGGAGAAGGCGCAACCGTATCCCAGCCACCATCAGTCATCGCCAACTGATGACCTCCCTGCCACGGGGCAGCGGAAGACGCTTTACGTCCTGCATGCGCCAGCTGAATTCCGATTTTTGCGCGGGAATATTGACGCACATCCGCCAGAACGGTGGCCAGAGCATCCTGGGTCGCGTCATTCCATAACCCCAAATCCCGGGGGGTGATCCGGCCTGCTGGCTCAACGGCGGTGGCTTCAATGATCACCAGATCTGCGCCCGAAAACGCCAGTTGCCCCAGGTGAATTCGATGCCAGGCCGTTGCGGCACCGTCTTCAGCAGAATACTGGCACATGGGGGCGATAACGATCCGGTTCTGAAGCGGGACTTTGCCGATATTCATCGGGCTGAATAACTGACTCATGATGACCTCATCTTGTTCAATTACAGGGAAATAAATGGGAATGCCGGGAAAGTGTGATGACGATGTAAAGACCTGTGCGGCCTGATGCGGGGAAATCCATCACCTGGCGTCCCCTCCGTCTGGTACCCGTCACCCGGATAACGAAGTGAGTAAACAGACCGACCATGATTAACCGCTGAAGACCTGGCAGAACAGAAACGACTGTCCATACTTGAGCGATGAAAGGCAGTGGCGACGGCAAGGGGTTGCGTGACGCGATCGGGCACAACTCTCCATAGGAATAGCTTGACATTTACCTTCACAGGTTTAAGGTATGGATATAACTATACCTCATAGTTGATCGTGATGCCACCGTTGCAGGCTGGCCACAACCATAAAGCGCATATAGAGAGGTAACAAATGGAGTATCAGAAACTGGGAAATACGGGGCTGGACATCTCTCGTCTTTGTCTGGGGTGTATGACATTTGGTGAGCCGGATGCCGGCGCGCATGCCTGGACACTGAATGAAGAACTGTCCCGTCCAATTTTCCGTCATGCCGTTGAGCAGGGGATCAACTTCTTTGATACTGCAAATAGCTATTCGGCGGGGACATCTGAAACCATCGTCGGTAAGTTACTGAAAGAGTTCACCCGAAGAGAAGAGATCGTTCTGGCCACCAAGGTGTACTACCCACCAGGTGCGGCCGGCAGCAACTCAGCGCTGAACGGAAAGGGATTATCCCGTAAAGCGATCATGGCAGAAATTGATAACAGCCTGAAACGTCTGCAGACCGATTACATCGACCTGTACCAGATCCATCGCTGGGATTACAACACGCCCATTGAAGAGACCATGGAAGCGCTTCACGACGTTGTGAAAGCCGGTAAAGCCCGGTATATAGGGGCGTCATCGATGTATGCCTGGCAGTTCGCTAAGGCTCAGGAAGTTGCCCGAGCGAATGGCTGGACGAAGTTTGTCACCATGCAAAATCACATCAGCCTGATTTATCGTGAAGAAGAGCGGGAAATGATCCCGCTGTGCCAGGACCAGAAAGTGGGGCTGATCCCGTGGAGTCCGCTGGCTCGTGGCAAGCTGGCCCGCCCGGTGGGGGCGACGTCCGCGCGCTCTGCAACCGACAACTTCGCCCAGAAATTGTACTCCTCGACCGAAGAGGCGGATAACCGCGTCATTAGTGCGGTAGAGAAGATCGCGGCAGATAAAGGTGTGCCAATGGCCCAGGTCGCACTGGCCTGGGTTCTGGCGAAAAATGGCGTGTCGGCCCCCATTATTGGTGCCTCCAAAACGGCACAAATCGATGATGCCATTGCGGCACTGAGCGTCAAACTGACCGCTGACGAAATGGCCTGTCTTGAAAAAGACTATGTTGCGCATGCGGTGGTTGGGTTCGAATAAATCCCCCCATCAGGCACGCCAAAAACATCCCTTCAGTCAGATCTGAGGGGATTTTTTTACCTCAGCCTTCAGGCCAGAGTCGGGCGGCATTCAATATAAAAAAAAGGACTGTCACTCGGATAAGATAACAGTCCTCAAATGGCTTTACGCCAGGAGCACGAGCTACGAGGCGCCGTGCCTTGTTATTCTGCTGTCGGGAGTCCTTATTCGTAGTATTCAGGCGCTTTCTTCAGCGCGAGGAACCGCTCCTTATCATGGCCGAAGATGACTGTCGCAGACAGCCTGTCTTTCAGGACGCGTAATTTTTCAACAGACTGATAAAATTGTTCAATGTGATGGATCAGGCTCGGCATTCTTGCCGGTGGTCCCCAGTTTTTGCTGGTATAGACAGCGTCTGACGTGAATATCATCGTGCCTGATTGTGCAAGATGGGTGATGAGCCCGAGGAGGCAATAGGAATGGCCGGGTAATCTGACGAGTTCAATTCCCGGGAAAAGCTGGACATCCTGCCTGATCACCCTGATCTTTTCGGCGGGTCTTTCGGCGACGTTCCGGATGAACGACTCAGCGCCAGGCTGTCTGCTTTTCAGTATGCAGGCATTGTACTCTTCTTCTGAAATGACGATTTCGGCATCCGGGAATAAATCAACATTTCCCGCATGATCCCCGTGAACATGGGAAAGAATAAGCTGGCTGATGTCTTCCGGCCGGAGGTTTAACAACGCCAACTGGTTCACTAACCTTTCGTTGTCAGGTAACAGATAGGGGAAGCGTTCGCTTAACTGTACGGCATCGCCTGGCGGGTTGCCGCAGTCGTATAAGGTGTATTGATTATCGTGCTCAATTAAAACGGCAAAGATCGGAAATTCGATCCATTTCGATTCAATGGTACGGTGGGAGTGTGTGGCATAATTCGCCATGAAAACTAACCAGTTTTCATCACACTCCATCCAGCCATTTCGTAAGATATACACCTTCATTACGGGTATCTCCACTGAATGATCCAGCATGAACAACAGCAGGCGGCGGTGAAATACGCGGCCTGATATTGTTTCATGATGACACGAGACGATAAGGTATCTTTCAAGGTATACCTTAACCCTGTAAAGGTAAATGTCAAGACATACCTTCTCTCACCGGCATGGCGATTCAGGCCCCTCACGTTGACGCAAAATCCCTACAGAAGGTATAATTATAACCATACCTAGATACTGAAAGGGTCAATATCAGGACACACCCAGGAGTCAACATCATGGCTGAAAAACTCCCCCAACCGACAATTGATGAAATGAGTCTGAGTACCATCATGACCGCGCTGGCTGAGCCACTGCGCATGGCGGCAACGGTTCGTATGTCTTACCTGCCTGAAGGCACGGAAAGAAGCTGCTCTTCATTCGGTTTTCCGGTCGCCAAAGCATCGTTAACCCACCACTTCAGAGTGATGCGTGAGGCAGGACTGATTTCGCAAATTGACTACGGCAACCGCCGCGCCTCTATGTTACGCATTTCTGATCTGAATGCCCGCTTTCCTGGCCTCCTGGCACTGCTCAGAGCTGAAGCGGATCACGAGAAACTCGATATCCCGGAACGTTCGGCGCAGCAGGAAGCCTGCGTGTAGTGCATCCCCTGGCATCCCCGGCGTGAAGCCAGGGAGCCAGACATTCAACACGTCCCTGCGGCTGGCGTAATCATTCGCCCATTCTTTCTTTCAGGACATCAATCAGCTCCCGCAATCCCGGCGGAATATTCCGGTAGCCGGGGTAGTAGAGATACATCGCCGGCGCCAGCGGGGACCACTCTGGCAGCACGACCCGAAGTTTGCCGCTGGCGAGGTAAGGCTCAGCCCGCGTCTCCGGGCAGTAGGTGATCCCCACATCGCCCAGCGCGAGATCGAGCCCGGTAATGGTGTCACCGACACAGACCTGCCCGGGAACATCAATTTCCCGGTATTCATCGTCCTTCCTGAACTCCCATTTATAGATAGTTCCCGCTCCGGTGCGGATCTGGATACAGGCGTGGGACAGCAGATCCTCCGGCATGACCGGGGCCGGGTGATGGTAAAGATAGCGGGGAGAGGCCACGGCCACCCAGCGGAGCTCCTGCCCGAGTTTTACGGCAACAAAGTCCTCCGGTACCGTCCCCCATAACGTATCCCGGCATCAAACCCCTCCGCGACAATATCTACCATCCGGTCA
Organism: Enterobacter hormaechei; assembly: GCA_041890495.1. Taxonomy (GTDB): domain Bacteria; phylum Pseudomonadota; class Gammaproteobacteria; order Enterobacterales; family Enterobacteriaceae; genus Escherichia; species Escherichia boydii. The sequence goes on along the minus strand of CP169086.1, from coordinate 3,188,542 downwards.
TCCACCGTGATATCAATCTGCATATCCGGATAACGCTTCAGGAAATGCGGCAAATGTGGCCCGATGACCAGTCTGGCACCGTCATTGAGGACATTCAGCCGGAGACGCCCTACGGGCTTATCACGCGAAACATTGATTTCATCCAGTGCTTCAGTGATTTCATCAAACCCCACCCCCAGACGGGCAGAGAGCCGGGCTCCGGCCTCTGTCGGTGAGACAGTCCGGCTGGTCCGGTTCAGCAACCTGACTCCCAGTCGTGTCTCCAGATTGCGGACGGCATGGCTTAGCGCGGAAGTGGTGACCCCAAGCTCAACAGCCGCCTGCGTAAAGCTTCGAAGCCGCTCGACGACACGAAACGCATTGAGATCGGACAGTTCGCCGCGGGTTAAGCGTGCGATCGGACGAACAGGCATACATCACCTCCTGACATTATTGAATTTGATTCAATGAAGCATACAGATGAACTCATCTTTAGTGGGATAACTCCATTATATAATTAATTCCATTCAACAATAGGTGTTTCAGGCATAACAGACCTGCCGGCAAGGCACGCAACACACGCCAGACATCCCTACGCAGGAAGGTGATATGCAGCAAGCACAGTTCAGTGACACAGCGATTCCCCGGGATGCACTGGTCACTCCCCCCGTCAGCCTGTTTACGGCTATCCTCACCCTGGCATTAGGTGGGCTGTTTATTGGTACCGGTGAGTTTGCCAGTATGAGCCTGCTCCCGGCACTGGCCACCGCCACGCACATTTCGGTACCGGCTGCAGGCCAGTACATCAGCGCGTATGCCGCAGGTGTCGTGCTCGGTGCGCCACTGATGGCCATTCTGGGGGCCAGATGGCCCCGAAAACGCCTGCTCTATTGTCTGCTGTTAATTGCCCTGCTGGGGTATACCGGGAGTGCACTGGCGTGGAGTTATTCGTCATTGATGGCAGCCCGCTTTATCTCCGGCCTGCCGCACGGAGCCTGGTATGGTGTTGCCGGTCTGGCTGCGTCAGTCATGGTGCCTGAATCAAAACGTACCCAGTACATTGGGTATGTCATGCTGGGGCTGGCAGCGGCCAATGTAATCGGCGTGCCGGCGATGACCTGGCTTGGACAACAACTCGGCTGGCGTGCCGCGTTCTCTTTTGTTGCCGCGGGCGTCATGGCCACTGCGGTTCTACTGTATTTCTTTATTCCGGTCACGCCCGCATCACGGGACGCTTCCCCCCTGAAAGAACTCAGCGCGCTACTGAAGCCGCAGGTCTGGTATACGCTGGCGGTGGCCACCGTAGGATTTGGGGGAATGTTCGCGGTCTACAGCTACATCACGCCGACGCTGACGGAGGTGTCGAATTTCTCCCTTTCAGAAGTGCCGGCGGTACTCATTCTCTGGGGGACGGGGATGGTCTGCGGCAATATTCTGGGGGGGGGGATGGCCGACCGGGCACTGATCCCGGCCATCTTCGTCATGCTGTTGTGGAATCTGCTGTGTCTCGCGCTGTTTGCGCTGGTCGCGCAATGGAAGTGGGCCGTCCTGCTGTCCCTGTTCCTGCTGGGGAACGGATTTGCACTGGTTCCGGCATTACAAAGCCGTCTGATGTCCGTCGCTCATGACGCGCAGACACTGGCGGCGTCCTTAAATCACAGCGCGTTTAATCTCTCCAATGCGATAGGGGCTTCTTTAGGGGGACTGGCCATTGCTTCAGGTGCTGGCTGGGCCGCCACGGGCTGGGTCGGCGCCGCACTGGCCGCCGGAGGGGTGATTTTCATGCTGTTATCAGTTTACGCATCGAGAAGGGATCTTCATGAATGACAAGATTATGATTCAGGGTAACGTCGCGGCTATCACCGGTGCCGCTCACGGACTCGGGGCTGCGATGGCGAAACGGCTCGCCGCTGAGGGCATGGCGCTGAGTTTACTCGATCGGGATCAACCGGGATTACAGGCGCTGGCCGACTCTCTGCCGGTGCGCGTGATATGTACCACCGGGGATGTCGCCCGGGAGGATGATCTGCAGCGTTTTTACGGCCAGACGATGGACGCGTTTGGAAGGGTCGATCTGCTGGTGAACAATGCGGCCGTGAAGGCCGGAGCCGGTCCCTGGGACGACGTGGCACGCTGGCGGCACCATTTTGAGACCAATGTGTTCCCGGCCATCACGCTCCAGCACCTGTTTATCCCGGGCATGCTGGCCAGAAAAACGCCTGCTGCCGTCGTCAATCTGGGATCAAAAGAGGGCATTACCACGCCTCCCGGCAATGCCGCCTACAATGCCAGCAAAGCCGCAATCAAAGTCCTGACGGAACAGCTGGCACATGAGCTGCGTCAGGTTGCTGGCAGCAGAGTGACGGCGCACCTCCTGATCCCTGGTTTTACCTGGACGCCAATGAATTTTCCCGACATGGATATCGGCAAAGACTCTCAGCCGGCAGGGGCGTGGACTGCCGAACAGGTGATCGACTGGTTTATGCCCCGGTTCAAAGCCGGCGATTTTTACATACTGTGCCCGGATGGCGAAGTCACACCGGAAATGGATTCCCGGCGGATCACCTGGGCGGCGCAGGATCTCACTGAGAACCGTCCGGCATTATCCCGCTGGCATCCGGAATGGAAATCTGCCTTTGCCGAATGGATGAAGGGCTGAGGAGCCCATCCCGTCCGTTCAATGATCTTTCGCTCCGGAGAGTGGTATCCCCGGGGCGGGAATAAACCCTGCCGTTTCCCTTCATTCTGTATCCGGTTCATCCGTATTCAGCCCCTCAGCCTGATTTTCTCGCATCGCCCGCACTTCCGAAAACTTTTCCTTTCACGATGTTCAGACATTAAAAATCAACTATCGCATTGATTTTAAATCGTTAATTAATTCATGCTTATCGCGTAATCCCACATCCGTTTTCCTGCCTCCGCCTGCATTCCCGGAAGGTATTTACCCACCCTGTTGCCGCCAGAATGCGCTATCCGGCTGAAAATCCGGCGCAACCGGGACTCTCCGGCTGTGGCTTTTTTCGGATCTGCGGAGAAGAAGAGTAAGATTAGTGCTGTTAACGCACCAAAATGAAGAGATTATTGTGAAATCTGGATTATTGATACAGGTATAAAAAACAGACCAGATTATTGCGTCATTCACATCAGTCTCCCTGAGAGAACGGAAGGCGCTGACCGGCGTCAGGCCAGCCTGCCATCAGCCCCTGTCGCGGATGACGCTGTACCCTCTGCCCGGGGGCGGGACAACGCAGGAAAACGGGTGAAAACGAAATCAGCGAAAAACCGCTGAGGGAGATCCGTCCTGACGGGTGTCTTGCACCCGCTCCGCTGCGGCCGATTTCTGCTGCCGGGCCGTCTGGTGGCTTAAATAGCGACGGCCCCTAAAATTATCTGCTGATGTGTACCCGCTTCAGGCCATTTGATCGGTACCGGATGACATTTTGTCAGGGTAATTCAAACAATCCCGTCGAATTGCAGTCCGGCAACAGCAGGTGGTTGTCATGGCGTTTATTCAACGTGATAATCCGTCAGATAAAATGGAAAACCCGGTCCGTCTGATCCCCGCGAACATAATCGGGATCAGACGGACTCTCAGTGGTTCAACGGCAATATCTGACAGGAGGCTGAAATGCGACATCATTATTTTCTGGCGGCCGGGGTGTGTTTATTTTCGGCACTGACCACCGCCGCGCCCCCGAAAGAAGGGAGGGAATATGACCGGCTGAACAATAAAATATCAGGCGCCCCCGCGGTGGTGGAATTCTTTTCATTTTACTGTTCGCCCTGTATGAAATTTGAAGAAGTCTATGGCATCAGTGACGCCGTGGACCGAAAACTGCCCGCCGGGATAAAAACGGAAAAATACCATATCAGCCAGCTGGGCCCCCTGGGCCATGCGCTGACCCGGGCGTGGTCCGTGGCCGTATTACTCGGCGTGGAAAATAAAGTCAGGGGCCCGTTATTTGAAGCCAGTATGATTAAACACACCCTGAATAATGAGGCGGATATCCGGCAGATCTTTCTCTCCGCCGGTATTTCCGGAGAAGAATACGATGGAACTGGCCGCAGTTTTGCGGCCAGCGCCCTGACGGAAAAACAGGAGCGTATGGCCCGGCAATTTGCGGTGACGGCCACGCCGGTGGTGTACGTTAACGGCCAGTACCGGGTCAGCCCGCAGGGCTTCCGATCCGTCTCCGTCGCGGATTTTTCCGCCTCATTCGCTGAAACGGTCCGCTTTCTTGCTCAGCAGACTGAAACATAACCGGCCAGAAGACGGGGCCTGGCGGCCTTTTTCTGAGCCCGGAGATGGTTTCTGGCGGCGGCAAGTAGTCCTTCGAGCGGGTGAAAGCACGGGATGCAGCTGCGTGGTGCTCCAGTACGTACCGGTTGCGATTTTTTTTGTGATACGAGGCTCACTGCCATTTCTTTTATGCAGCAAAAGTTCGTTTTATTCAACAAAGCCGGTTTCATGCTCTCAACCTTTGTCTCAATAGCGCCATCCCGGCGCTATTTTTTTTCACTCCTGTCGGTCTTATTTTCAGCACATTCCTCTGTCTGTATTATTTTTTAAAACAGGCGTATTTACTATTGAGTGAAGTTTATCACATTGTGAATTATGAGTAAAAAACCATGTCCCGATCGTATATATTTGTCGTGGCTGGGGTGTGAGAGTATTACAATATTTATCTGCAGCTTAAAATAACCAATGAATATTAACCTGCTTTGTGCACGGAGCGGAGCAGATTCATTATTATTAATCTGCAGCCAGCCTGTGGTTTTACTTTAATATTAAGGATGAGCGAAAGATGAAAATGAACAATATTATGACGGCGATGGCGTTGTCTCTGGTAATCGGTGCGGTTGCCCAACAGGCTAATGCAGCTGATGGTACGATTAATTTTACCGGTGAAATTACCAAAGCCTCCTGCGTGGCGTCTGCGGGCAATGGTACCTCGATTGGTGGCAACACCGGCAGTCAGGAAATTAACGTTAAGCTGGGTACCGTCAGTACCGAGACCTTATCAAACAGCGCTTCGCTGGGGATTGCAGCAGGCGCCGCGATTAACCTGAACCTGGACTGCGGCAACACCGCCAGTGAAGTGACCAGCGTGACCATGGCGTTCGACCCAATGTCTGGCTCCGGCGTGGATACGAAAAACAACAGCCTGCTGAAAACCACCGGTGGTGCCACTGGCGTGGGGATCGGAGTCTACGATGCCAACAGCAAGCTCATTAACCTTTCTGCCAACGAAGGTTTCACCGCTGCGCTGGTCAAAAGCGGCGACGGTGAAGAAGCAAAATACACCACCAATATGAATCTGCGTGCCAGCTACGTGGCAAACGGTGACGATCTGACGCCGGGCTCTGCCAACGGCACTCTGCCATTTACCCTGACCTACCAGTAAATCCCCTGCAGGGGTGAAAGCCCCTGCATTCTGAGAGTTACCCATGAACTTATTAACTCCCCGTCATCTGCTGTGGTGGCTGATGTCGCTCGTCTTCGCCACCCCCGCTTTATCTGCGATTCAGATCAGCACAACGCGGGTGATTTTTAATGCCGCCTCAAGCGAAACGTCCGTGCAGGTTCGTAATCAGGCCAAAGAAGCGATCCTGATCCAGTCATGGATTGAACCCGCCACGGCCACCACGGCTACCGTTCCTTTTGCAATCACGCCTTCTCTGACGCGAATTGGCGGAAACAAGCAGCAGCTGCTGCGTATTTTTTATCAGGGTGAAGGACTGCCACAGGATAAGGAGTCGGTGTTCTGGCTGAACATTCAGGAGATCCCGCAGGCCAGCGAAGAGAGTAACAGCCTGCAGGTGGCCTTTCGTCAGCGCCTGAAGCTCTTTTACCGCCCGACATCGTTAAAAACGTCGCCTGAGGACGCCCTGAAAAGCCTGAGCTGGCGCCTGCAGAAGAGTGCGGGCAAGACCGCTTTGCTGGCGGTAAATAATACCCCTTTCTACGTTTCGTTATTAACCGTGAAGCTGCGGAATGGAAATAAAGAGTATTCCCCAACGGCGGAAATGCTGAGTCCGTTCAGCCAGACAGCACTGCCGCTGAATAACGCAGACCGTGCGGAAAAGGGGCGCGTGGAGTGGAGCGCGGTGAATGACTATGGGGCCGTTATTAAGCACAGCGCTGAGGTCCATTTCTGAATAATTAATTATCTGTAAAGCAGCCGGTCGCAGGATAAAAATCGGGTTGAAAGGAGCGCAACTTGTCGGGATTTAAACGTTACTTAGGAATAATTAAAGCCGGAAGTCGAAGGTGTTTTCCGCGGGCTGGCGTTCTGCCGGTTATGATTTATAGCCTCGTTGCACCCCAGTTTGCTAATGCAGAAAAATATAATGCCGTCTTCCTCCGGGATAAAACAGGGAATGCGGATTTGCAGCCTTTTAAAGTCCAGAACGATCTGATCCCCGGGACTTATCGGGTGGATATTTTTATGAATTCGCGACGAGCCAGTAGCGAAGAGATTACCTTTGTTGAGCGGCGCACCCGCAGCGAGCCTGAGGTGAAGCCGGAAATTACGCTGGCGCTGTTGCAGCGACTGGGCGCAGACGTTACCCGCCTGAAAGAAGAAGGATTCATAGCGCAGGAGGCGAAGCCGACGACTCTGGTCACCCTAGAAGCGATTCCCGGCGTGAGCGTCGATTTTGACCCTGGCACGTTGGTGCTGAATATCAACTTCCCGCAGGCCTACGTTCGCTCACGTTCACAGGGCTACGTCGACCCTTCTTTGTGGGATGACGGCGTTGCGGCCGCTTTCACCAACTACCAGCTGAACCTGAGCCGAAACCAGCAGGAGGCGTTTCGCAGCGATTACCTGTATCTGAATCTGCGCAATGGCCTGAACCTCGGGGCCTGGCATTTGCGCAACGATTCTGCGCTGAGTCAAAGCAACGGATCCGATCGTCACTACTCCAGCAACCGGAGCTGGATCACGCGGGACCTGACGGCCCTCAAAAGCAGCGCCTCACTGGGGCAGCTCTTTACCGGCGGTACGATTTTTGACAGCGTGCGCCTGCGCGGTGCGACGCTGAGTTCCGATACCGGCATGTTGCCCGCCGATCAGATCGGTTATGCCCCCGTGGTACGGGGGATCGCGGAAACCCGTGCGACGGTTGAAGTGCGGCAGAACGGTTACGTCATCTATTCGACGACGGTGCCCGCCGGGGCGTTTGCCATCCGGGATATCTTCCCCGGCGGCTCTAACGGGGATTTAGAGATAACCGTCATTGAAGCCGATGGGCGTACGCGGAAATACACCCAGGCTTATTCGTATCTGCCGATCATGACCCGTCGGGGCAATCTTCAGTATGCCGTCGCCGTCGGGAAATATGACAACGATCCGGCGCAGTCGCCCGCGTTGATGCAGGCGGAGCTGGTATACGGCCTCACGGATAACGTCACCAGCTTTGGCGGGATGCAGACGTCAAAGCGCTACCTGGCGTTGAACGCCGGGCTTGGGGTTAATTCACCGCTAGGGGGGGGTGTCGGTTGATATCACCCAGAGCCATGCCGTTGACGACGAAAGTCGCACCACCGCCGGGCAGAGCCTGCGGTTTCTCTACTCCAAAACGTTAGCGCCCACGGATACCACCTTCACGATGGCCGGTTATCGCTATTCGACGTCTGGCTATCGCACGCTCAACGAACATATTGCGGAACACCAGGGAGAGGGCGTCAGTCCGCGTCGCCTGAAAAATCGCCTGGATTTGACGGTCAACCAGACCCTGGGTGCCGCCAGCGCGCTGTATCTGACGACCAGCGCGATCCGCTACTGGAACGCTCAGGGTGAAACCCGCAGCGTGCAGCTCGGGTTTAATTCGAGCCTTGGTCGCATCAGCTACAGCCTGTCAGGCACGCACACGACGCAGGCGGGTCGGGAAGGTCGCCCGGATAACAGCGTGGCATTCTCTGTCAGCATTCCTTTTGGGGAGACGGCGCGATCGCACCGTTTTTACAGCTCGCTGACCTCCGGCACCGATGGAAAATCCAGCGTGTAGGCCGGCGCCAGCGGCTATCTCGATGAGCAAGGGGCAATGACTTACAACGTTCAGGGCAGCCAGTACGACCGCTCATACAGCCTGAGTGCGGGGCTGGACTGGGAGTCGCCCACCGCCAGGCTCGGCGCAAACTATGCGACGTCCGGGAGCAGCAAGCAGATTGACGCCTCGGCGACGGGAAGCATCGTGGTGCACTCCGGCGGCGTGACCTTTGGCCAACCGACGGGTGAAACCTTCGCGCTGGTAGAAGTCCCACAGGTGAAAGGGGCGGGAGTGGAGAACTCGCACTTACGCACCGACGGTTCGGGCTATGCGGTTTACGGCTACGTGCAACCTTATCGCTACAACTGGCTGAATCTGGATACCGAAACATTAGGCAGCGACGTAGAAGTCGAAGAGCTGTCGGCGTGGCTGGTGCCCCGCCGTGGTTCGGTGACGCGCGCCAGCTTCAAAGTCAGCTCTGGCCGACGCGTGCAGTTTGTCCTGACAACCGCCTCTGGGAAGCGCGTACCGCTCGGGGCACGCGTGCAGGATGCGGAAGATCGCTTGCTGGGCGTGGTGGATAACCAGTCCAGCGTGCTGCTGTTTGGTCTCACTGATGAAGGATCGCTGCGAGTCAAATGGAGCGAAGGGCAGTGCGTATCGCCTTACCGTTTACCAAAGAAAAAATCGAACAGCGCGTATGACGTGATTCACGTCGCCTGTGGCTGATTCATTGAAAGGAGGCTGTCATGCAATGTAAACAAATCATTCTGGCCGGATGGCTGTGCCTGGTTTCAGGCGCGAGTTGGGCGGCAAACCCGGATGCCTGTTACTGGTGGAGTAACCGGAACGATCAGGCCGCCCGCGAGTACTCTTTAACCCTGACGTCGTCAGTGTTCGCGGAGCAGGCGCCTGTCGGCGGAAACCTGGCGACGTCTGGCGGCTTGCTGGACCTGAGTGGAAATTCTTCGGTGAGTATGAAGTGCCCCACTGATAAGGTTCCTGTCGTTGATTTAAGCTGGGCGGTTGAAGGGGCTGAACTGGCGGAGGGTTTCACCGATGTGTATCAATCAGGGCTAAAAGGGGTCGTGATCCGCCTGAAAAACGGCAGTAGCATTTTGCCAGTAGCAAGGAGTTACACCAATTACCCTGCCGTGACATCGGGTATCTACAGCAGGATGGAGATTTTTTTTGTCCGTACAGGGAGGGACGTGGAGTATGGGCAGGCGCAGATAAATATTACCGTAAAAATTAAGCATCACCGCTGGGATGCCGCAACGCTGAGAATTCAGGGTCAGCCCATCGTTAGCGGGCGCAGTTACTTTTCCGGCTGCAGCAGCCAAACAAACACGAATATTGCGATGGGGAAGGTCGCCACGGCACATCTGGGTAAGGTACCTGCGAAGCGCTTTAATCTGGATTTACTCTGTACCGGGATGCCGCCGGGCTGGAAGCCTCCGGTGAATATCTATTTTGAAGGGGACTCCCCGGGGGCCGGGCGGCTCCGGCTGACGCCCGGAGGTGCACAAGGGGTAGAGTTGAGAGTGCTACAGGCAGAAACTAACCGCCCGCTGCCGTTTTACAAAAGTAGCGCAATGAGCATGACCTGGCAAAGCAGCCAGCCGGGGGGAGAGCTGTATCGTATCCCTATCAGTGCGGAGTATGTTATCCCTTCCGGGCAGAAGCCCGTAGCGGGCAGAGCGGATGCGGCACTGAACTATATCCTCGAATACAACTGAAAAAAGGGAGTGACGATCGTCGTCACTCCCTTATGTGTTTTTACCTTCCGCTACGGCTCCTTTCCCGCCGCAATCCAGCAATGAAACTCACCCTTTGACGCAAAATTGAGCTTATGCATGATAATACGTTTGTGATAGCTCACCGATTTTTCATTGATGTTCAGCGCCTGGGCTATCGCACGATGGCGCAGGCCTGAGGCAAGCCCCCTGACGATTTTTTTCTGCAAGGGAGAAAGCCCTGAACCATCTCTGCGGGTCAATTTCTGTCGCTGAATGGGGGAAGATTTGCCGCTGGTCAAAAGCTGAGTCAGGGCGGCCACGCTTTGCCTGCGCGCTAAGACGTAGCGGTGATTGCCCGGTACGTCTGAAATAATCAGCAGCTTTTGGGACGTTAATTCAAGCCAGTCGTTGAGCGAGCGTTTGCTCATCAGCAGAGCATGATGGGACAAAATAGTAATGTCAGCAGAGTGGCACTCATCAGGATTAAAAATATAGTCAAAATACCTGACCTCCTCTCCCCATATTGTAGAAATAACCGACTTAATCCCCTGCACCATAAAACGATCGTGATCGGCAATGAGGATAGTAAATGCACGCTGTTTACTTTCCATACGGTCTCATCCTTTGACTATCGATAATAAGTGCAAATATCCAGTTTATTCTTTGGGATTTATGGACGTTTATGACGAAATGATTTGGCGTTAATGAGAAAAAATAAGACTGGCGACACGTTATTATATAAGTATTATTTGGGTTAAAAAGAGATGGTTTGCTTTTAAGGTAATGCTGTAGAATAAATCATGACGATATGATGCATCGCCATTTTCATATTGGTAAAGATTACAGGTAGATGAAAATACCCGGGTCGTTGAGTTTTTTCGATTTAAACGGACAGGGCCCGGAGTCTGCCTGTAAATATTTGCCGTCGATGTAAATACTTTGCCGTGAAACCATTAGCAGGTCAGGTGGAAAACCCGAACGGCGCAGGTCATTTTTCAGGCGAAAGACCAACTGCGAAAGGTTATTCCCGTTACCGGACTTATGGTCAGCGCCCCAAATCCTATCAATAATGGCTGCCTTGTCGTTTACCCCTTCAATCACGCATTGAATGAGATCGCGCTGGCTGGCCGTCAGCATCACGGCGGCCTGGCTGTTTTTGAGTCGTAATCGTCTTCCTTGCAGGGACAACAAAGTGAGGGAGGGCATCCGGTTACCACCTTAATTAGGTCATGTGAGCAGGTTTATCTATTGAGAAAGTATAAGAATAAATCCAGTTCGTGACTTTATATTTTGATAAATGCCGTGATGTTAGGTTTTAATGTTGATAAGGCGCGTGAGTTAGATTTATCGGCTGTCAATGTGGCGGTTATTAAATGCATATATACTTCTGCACAGCGGCATGAGGCGGGCGAAAGTCAGCAAGGAGAGGGTTGAAGGAATGATTTTTGTCATTGATGAGAGGGTCAGGTTTAACACTGCGGATGCCAGTCTGGTTGCGCTGGACGGGCGAGCAGGGCCTATCGTGCTCAACAAATTTTGCGCCGAGCTGCTGGAGCTACTGATTGCCCATCAGGGGCAACCCGTTTCGCGGGAGCTGGTGTTTCAGATACTGTGGGAACAAAAGGGCATGACGGCCACCAACAGCGGGCTGAACAACTATATCTCTATGTTACGCAAAGGCCTGGCAGAATGCGGTTGCGAAAACATGATTGAGACGCTCCCTCGTTATGGGTTTGTGTTTACGGCTTCTGCTGAAATGCAGGCCGTTCCGCAGCCGATGACCGGAGAAAATAAGCCGGAAAGTACGCCAAAGATGACCGATGAGTCCTGGCGACAACTTGTCGTGAAAGCATGGGGTAAAGCATGGGGAATTGCGCTGCTTGCCGGCATGGCAGTCGTGCTCGCGTTTGTGCTAGGGTATGTGTCCAGGGAACAGCACTCTCCTCGCACGGAGCTTTTCCGGGAAGGAAACTGTCGGTATTACGTTGCCGACGATAAGACCAGCATTGCCGATCATGATGCTCTGCGCAAAAAAATACGTGAGATTATTCAGCGTGAAAAGATTGTCTGCGACAGTAAAACCAACGTTTATTATTTCTCCGACAGAATGCTCGATTCTCGTGGCAATGTGATTTCGGATGAACTGCTTTCCGTTTGCCCTTATAACAGCAAGGCGCCCTGCATCAATTACTCATTCTTAAAAAGTGAGCGCACAGATGAACGCTAAAAAAATCACTCAGTTTTTATTATTGTGCCTTGTGGCCGTGCTGGTCGTTATAATTTCCTGGCGGCTCTGGCTCAACAAAGATGACGTTACGCCGCTTGAATGCCATGCTCGCTTTTATAACGAAGTGAATAATGTGCCCTGTGATATAAAAAGCAGGCTCGACGTCTTTCTGTCGATGAGCCAGGGTAAAGGTAATTTTTATCTCTCCGGTAGCCATTCCTGCAAACGCAGCGATTACCGCGAGATAAAGGGCACCGCATATTTTAACTACGAGCGTCAGGGCAGCTACTATCGACTCCATTTTCAGGAGGCCAATAAGGACTTGCAGGAGCTGTTCTACATTTTACGCGAAAAGGAAGTGCGGCTGAAAATTACAAACCTGGGAAACGATGATTATATCGTTACCACACCGGTTAATACGTTGATGATGTGTACGCGGGATTAGAGAGCATTGCCCCTCCCACAGGGGAAGGGCGAATCAGGGTTGATTAAATCCGTGAACACCACAGGTCGTACTCGTCGGCGTGTTCCACTTTCACACGCAGCACGTCAACTGGCTTCACGCGGGTTTCGCCGTTGAGGTACACCGCGCCCTCGATTTCCGGGGCGTCGGCTAATCGCGCCTTCTTCGTCCACTTCATCGATGAGAACCATGATTTCGCGTCCACTTTTTCCTGCAGACGCTCGGCAGAAATCTGCTGCTGCAACTGCATAAAGCGGTTCCAGCGCTCTTCTTTAACCTCTTCAGGCACTTGGCCTTCGAGTTCGTTGGCGGTGGCACCTTCAACCGGGCTGTACTTGAAGCAGCCGACGCGATCCAGGCGCGCTTCCTTCAGGAAGTCGAGCAGCATCTGGAAATCTTCCTTGGTTACACCCGGGAAGCCGACGATAAAGGTCGAGCGCAGGGTCAGGTCCCGGCAGATTTCGCTCCACTACATGATGCGCGCCAGCTGGCGGTCCACGGAGCCTGGGCGCTTCATCAGCTTGAGGATGCACGGGCTGGCATGCTGCAGCGGGATGTCGAGATAAGGCAGGATTTTACCTTCCACCATCAGCGAAATGACGTCGTCCACGTGCGGATACGGGTAAACGCAGAGTAGGCGTAGTGGCACGGCGTCAGCTTCACGCCCTGTTCAGGAACGAGTTGTGCTGAGGCTTCGGCATGTAATGATGCACGTGTTCCAGCACCTGCTCTTAGCTGTGCGGGCTGGTGATTTCCAGCAACTCACCCATTCCATAGTTAGTTCATATTCCCAATCTGTTACCATCTGCATCGTTCGATGAGGCCCCATCAGGGGCCTGTGTTATGGTCAGCAAATCAAAGTACTGCGAAGGCTGGCCATCACGAGATAATAATGAACACTGGGAGAGCCTGCCAGACCCAAACCCCATCCCAGCGTTCATCGGCGAATTTCATCGCCTCGTTACCGGTGCTCTGCTGCCCAGCTCTTCAAAAATCGCAGAGATTCGCCCGATATATATATCGGCCTGCTCCCTCCCAAAATGCCGATAACTGTAGTCCCAGATTGCCGTCAGGTCTTCTTCAGCTTTTGGCGTCAGCTTAATCTATCTCATTGGCAGCTCTGGCTTTCATGCTCTGCAGGAACGCATCCTTGTTCCATGCCACCGCCTCACCGCTGCTGAGTCCTTCCGCCAGTAGGTCGCGCAGCGCCTGCAAACGGGATTCAGCCTGTTTTTCACGCAGCAGGCGCAACGCGTCGCGCATCACCTCACTCTGAGTTCGGTAATCACCAGCCTTTACCAGTGAATCAATAAACTCCCGCAATTCGTCGCCAATATCGACAGTCATTGTACGAGCCATAATTACCTCACTAACATGTAAGACTTCTTCTTACATCATTATAGCCTTTGTGTCTGCCACATGCATCTTGAAAACAGTCAGATCCGGAACCAGGGGTTTTCGGATCCCTGGAGGAGAGAATATAGATTGTTGCTGGATATTCAAAAGAAGCGGCGAATTGTTGCGATACAATGATTCTTGTAAATAAGAGAAATATTAATAACTCTTAAACCACTTTTCAGCAAAAGTAAGAGCCGGGTGTTGCTGAATTGCCCCCTGCAGGCATGTGTCCTGTTTTCTCTACGAAGACCGGGACAGGGATGTGAAAGGGCGCTGTTGCAAAGATCGCAGCGCTGATAGAGGTTTGAGGGTCAATTGTGTAAAAAACCACGATAAGGAGATAATTCATTGTTTATGTTAAGGTTTAATGGGCGAAGTTCTCCTTTCAAAATGTCATCCGACAGCGTGAACGTATAATGCCCCAGCATATTGATATGACCGTGCATCAGTGGCGACAAACGGGCAATATGCTCATCATCAGGCGTTACACCCGTGGTTGCCCTGAGATGTGCTAGCGCTTCCTGCATATAGAGTGAGTTCCACAGCACGACAGCGTTTGTGACCAGCCCCAGCGCACCCAGTTGATCTTCCTGTCCTTCACGATAGCGCTTTCTGATCTCTCCGCGTTGACCATAACAGATGGCTCTGGCAACAGCATGACGCCCCTCTCCCCGGTTAAGTTGGGTCAGGATACGGCGGCGGTAATCCTCATCATCGATATAATTAAGCAGATACAGCGTCTTGTTTATATTGTGTATTATCAGGGGTTCATGCCCGATATTACAGGCCTCTGCCAGCAGAACGGCGCACAGACTCACGTGGAGATCTTTTGCTCTGGCCTCTGATTCACTGACGTGTATAAACTCACGGGTGAAACCGGTTCTGGCGTCAATTTCGAGCAGCAGTTCTGTTAAATCCACGGGCGGGAGAAGCTGCCTGACCTGACTGCTCAGTTGGGTCAGGGATGGCGGTTCATCGAGTTTTTCCAGACTGCTGATGGTCAGGGAAGGGTATTTGCCTTCATGGCAAATACCCACGGCATCGTTGCTATGAAAGCGCCCGGACACGGCTTTCCTGGTTTCATCCAGCTGAGTCGCCAGCTGCTCCACGGCTTTTCTGCCGTCGGTGGGGTGACCCAGAGCCCGACAGACTGCGACACGCTGAGCCTGCCATTCTTTACCCTGAAGCAGCTTCTGACGCGGATCGCCCCAGCGTTCGCTGTTCTTCAGCCAGATATCACGACGCCGCAATGCATCCTGAAGACGCTCCAGCAGGCACAGCGAGTAACCGGCGCGCTGTATCCGGCCCTCCGCATCGTACACCAGACGTTTCCAGGGGCCGGTGATAATATGTTTAGGTGCATCATCGAGGATGCGTTTTTTCGAACCGTGCAGTTCTGCCAGGTAATGGATAGCGGCCAAAGTATGCTCACCGTCTGGCGCTGCATGAAAATGCAGGTCCCGCAGAAGTGCCGGAAGGAAACGCTTTACGCGTCCATACTGCTCCACCATTTCATCCTGGAAATTTGTATTATGCGGGCGGGCCAGCTCATTAACTTTATCAACAGACTCCGCCATCTTTGCAGGCGGCACGATTTTGAATATGGTCTTGCGCAACGCCGCTTCATCCGTATTTTCGTCAAGCAAAAGTGCACAGGTCCGCGCCAGCAGCAGTGCTGCCCGATCAAGATCCTTCAGCGTCCTGAGGCGCTTTTTCTGCCCCGTTTTCTTTGCCTCGCGGGTAATGTCCAGAATCAGCATATCCAGTACATCAACGGCTTCGTCCAGCGCAGAGATTTCCTGCGCTTTAACAAACGCGGTCAGAACCGCCAGCCGTCGAACCTCAGGCATTCTGGCGATATACCGGGTTGATGTCATTCCCGCATAGCGGGCCAGATTACGCAGTTGTGCAGCTGGCAGCCCGCTAAAATTCAGTCGGGAAAATTCCAGATTTCTCAGTCGGGTATAACGTTCCAGCGCTTCCGTAAAAGACGGACCACTGACCGTGACCGGGCCTTTGCGCAGTTGCTCCATAACGGACACCCGCTGCCCTGCTGGGATCTCAAGTAAGCCTGCCAGTTGTGCGGTCTGCCATCTGTCAGGCAGCGACGCCAGTTTTCGCCAGAGGCGCCGATTTGCCCGTTCGCGGATTTCGCCAATGAGCCTGGCCAGCGTGGACGCGGCGGGCAGCAGCACTTTGTGCTGAAGCAACCATGCCGTGGCAAAATCAAACATCAGACCGGGTCGGTCATTACTGAGCCAGACGCGAACGTACAGAAGACGCTTCAGCCTGAATGACCAGGGGAAATCGCCAAAATCATGATATCCGGAGTACTGCCTTATCAATGCATGATGTTCCCAGAGCGTGTTATCTCTTTGTGCGTAACGGGAGAGGATTTCCGGGCGGGAAATGCCTAATTGTGCTGCCACATAGAACCGCACCCCGGCAGGGATCTGCATACGATTGCTGATGAACGTCCCCAGAAAACGGGCTGTGGTAAGCTGAACGGCAATTCCAAGCCGGTTATGTCTGCCCCGGCGTTGATTAACAAAATCCAGATCGCGCTCATCAAGATGAAAGTACCTCGCCAGCTGGACTTCATTTGGCTCGGCGGCATAACGGCCATAATTCTGAACCTGGTTGTCGGTCAGAAAATCAGCGCTCATAAGTGCATCCCTTCACAATCGATTGTTCCTCAGAATTCTGTCGGTATCAGATATTATGATATTTGATACCTGTCAAATCCGGGGTGGAAACAGGTGTAATAAATCGCATTTTGTGCATTATGATACTGCCATGTATCAAAAATGATTTGTGAGACTGAAATGGCGCTACTGGGCTATGCCAGGGTATCAACCAGTCATCAGAAGCTGACGCTCCTGGTGGCTGAACTGAAAAATGCCGGTGTTCGGGAGGACAGGATCTTTACCGACATGATGACCGGGGCCACCGACGAACGGGAGGGGTTGCAGCGGCTGCTTGGCCGGGCTGAAAAAGATGACATTATTATCTGTACAAAAATGGACCGTCTCGGGCGCAATACCGCTGACATGATCCATATCGTTGACGCCTGCTATAAGAAGGGGATCTCCATCCGGTTTCTGGAAAACGGCCTCAGTACAGAAGGTACGATGGGGAAAATGGTTATTCAGATCCTGGCCGCTGTGGCAGAAGCTGAGCGTGAGCGCATTCTGGAGCGAACTAATGACGGACGGGCTGCTGCAATGGCGTCTGGTGTGAAGTTCGGCAGAAAACCGCACAGTGCGACGGTATCAGCCCTCGTACTCATCCGGCAGGGGCTGCCATTTAAAACAGTGGCAGAGAAAACGGGCATATCCCGCGCCACCTATTTCCGTCTGAAACGAAAATCAAAAACAATTCATTTTATTGATTTAAATCAATAAAAACTAAAGTGGTGTTTCCGCCATAAAGGAACAGAAGGTGATAAATCACTCCTTTAATCACGAAAAAGGAGTTCGTATAAATGGCTATACCCGTTTATTTATGGCTGAAGGACGATGGTGGAAATCCCGTCAAAGACTCTGTTGATGTGCAGCAACGTGAGGGAAGCATAGAGATAACCGCTCTGGCTCACGGCGTATCACTCCCCACGGATGATCTGTCCGGCAAGATAACGGCAACTCGGGAACATGCGCCCTTTGTCCTGACCAAGGCGCTGGACTTTTCCAGTCCATACCTTTATCAGTTCGTCAGCTCAGGGAAGCTTTTAAAGTCTGCCGAACTTAAATTCTATCGCATTAATTACGCCGGGCAGGAAGAAGAATATTTTAACGTATTTCTTGAAAATGCCCGCATTACCTGTGTCGTTCCCTTTATGGAAGATGTTAAGGACCCGGACTACGAACGTCACGATCACCTCGAAGTGCTCGAAATGACGTATGAAAAAATCACCTGGAAATATCTGGACGGCAATATTATTCACTCTGATTCCTGGAAAGAGCGCAGCGCGGCATAGGAGAACAACACATGGCATGGATATACCACCAGAGTACCGGCGAACTGTGGCACAACGGTAAGTTAATGGGTAAAGGCTATTCAGGGAATCTGACCAACAAAAACAACCCGGATCGGCAACACGTTAGAGGTATGGGTCCCATTCCTCGCGGCACCTGGCATATTGGTGGGCATACCAACTCAAAGGGGCCATTTACCATAAATTTGACACAGACCTCCGGCGAAAGTTATGGCCGCTCTTTATTTCGTATCCACGGCGAGAGGAAGCCGCCGAAAGTACCTGGATTCGCGTCTGAGGGCTGCATAATACTTGGGCCAGCCATCCGTACAAAAATCATCCAGTCAACAGATAAGACGCTGGAGGTAGTAAGATGATTTTGCGAATCATCTTACTGAGTGCCTGCATTATTTCGTCTTCCTGCATAGCATCATCAAATGAATGGAAAGTTTATATCCAACGGATAGAGCAGGCAGACAACAAAACGCTCCATGCATTTCCGGGGAAAATTGACAGTATTGGTGATGCCCTTGACGATGAGCATACAGAAGAACTGACTACAGCTCTTAGCATGGCGTTGATTAAAGACCCAATATCTGTAATTAACGCAACCAGCTCGCTGGACAAGAGTACCGACGCCTTAAAGCAGCGGTTCGGCACATCAATGGTATGCGGTATACCTTTAATCACACATGCAAATCAGATGGAGATTGAGGAGTATTTCGCGAAGGCAGAACCCGTGCTGGAAAAGGCTGGAACGCCAGCTGCAGAATGTCTGAGCAATATGCGTGACACGATTGACGAAGTCAGACAAGAAACAGCACAAAAACCAGCAAAGTAATCCTCAGAACAAACCTGGCGCTCGCCGGGTTTTCTTAAAACATGTGGATTTGATTAAATTCCCTTTAAAACAACAAATTATCTCCTTAGCGTGGTTTTTTACACGATTGCCCCTCAAACCCCACGTACGGCCGTCAGCTCAACCAGCACCCGCGCATTCACCTGTCCGTCACCCGCGGCGGACTCGATAATAAACACGGCGTTTGGCGCGATATCTTTTTTTAAAAAGCACGCTGTGGAAGAAATCTGGCGCGGGGCGGTCACCCGCCTGTTGTGCCACAGCTATAATCTGATTGGGGTTCTACGCCGGAACCGCCGAAATTTCCGTTACCTCAGTTTCAGCCCGGCAACCAGTGCATCCAGGTCAATAATTTCATTGCTGCTCTGGAAGGTATAATGCCCGTTCAGCAAGATATACTGGCGATATCCGGGTCAAAGCCTCAATGCCCTTATCGTTGCCTTCTGCTTCCAGCCGTTCCAGTAATCGCGACAGGATCGCTGAGTTGTAATAAACGATCGCGTTGCAGATCAACCGTCCGCACTGATTACTGATGTCTGTTTCAATGTCATTTTTCCCGGTTAACTCTTTCTTTCCACCGACTTTGGCGACGGCAGCACGGAGCTGGTGATAAGATTCAATCCGGTTCTGGGAGCGGCGGATGTTTCGTTCCAGCTGGGGATCGCGCAGATACTTCAGCGTGTAAATACTGCGAACCAGCCGGTCATATTCAAATACCGCCTGTCTTGTCGGATAAGCCGTTGTATATGTGCATAATTTGCGGATCAACGTTCCCTGCGTCATTTCCTTCAGCCCCAGCGTGGCGACAATGCGCTCGAGATTGCTTTTTTCACGGGTAATAAGTTCCAGGTCAATCTGTCCGGCAGGCTGAATCAGGCACTTCTTATATGTCGAGGGCTCTCTGGTACAGTACAACTCCGACAACTGTCTGTTCAGGTCAGTAAAATGAGGTTCAAATCGCAGGCCAAACCAGTGCAGGATCGCAAAGTTGGCCTTGTTGATGCTGTGCATGTCACCGGTAATGGCCGCAGGCTTCACTGCTGAAGTGTTACGGTACCAGATATCAAAGACATGGTGACCTTCGTAGTCGTTTGTGCCAATCAGGTATCCGTTGATTGGGATGTGGTTACACAGCAGTGTGTAAGCCACCATGCCTTTACCGCGACCAAAATATTTACGTGAATACCGGGCTTTCACTGTCGGACGCTCAATACCAAATTTCTGCCCGTCAACGGCTCCATAAAGAGTCTCCGGATCAAACGAATAGAGCGGGAAGACCGGCAGTGCTTCTACGGCATCGGTGATACAGTCATTGGCCGTCAGCAACGACGCCAGGCGAAGGTACTGTTCGTACGTGGTTTCCAGAACATGGAACGGAATATCGCTGGTTCTCGCCATGACATGATTACCATGGTTCATCGCCTGCGCAACGATGACCGCCATCAGGCTGTCTGCATCCGCTTCTTTTTTGGCATAACGGGGTTGTAGCGGCTTCATAGAATGAAGAAATCGGCACTGTTCGTTAACAAAGCGGAAAACATCGGTCACATCACAGAATGGAAGTTGCTCATAAAAACGCTTGTTCTGCTCCTTATTACGACTGACCACTGATTTATGCTAGGTCAGCTTCTGCGTTTCTTTATCGTATTCCAGATGTTTTAGCTTCCCCTGCTTCAGCTCACGGTTGAAGGCTTTCCACTGCCGGTGTAGTTCGGACTCCAGCACCTTTAGCTGCGTTTTAATCGGCTTTTGCAAAAATGGGATGTTCATTTCAGCCAGCACTGCTGCCTATGCCCCTTCCGGTACCAGCTCATCAGAAAGATGGCGGTGCCGGAGACTGTCATTGAGGTGGAATTCACCCGCCTGAAAACGCTTTCTTATCTGGCGATAGAGCCAGAACTCATAGCGCCCGGCATTCAGGCCTGTGGGTTCTCCATCTTCGCCAGACTCCAGCAGGTATGGGCGCAGCCGCGAGGGTAACGTTTCCGGCGGGCACTCCGTCAGCTGCCGCTGCGAAAGTGTCTGCTTTTTGCTGAACACCATTCTGAGCCAGTTCAGCGCCTCAGCCCACGGACTGTCCCGGACCACGCTGGTGAGGTCGAGTGACAGGTATAATGGCCGCAGGTGACGCCGGATTAATGCCGTCATACCGTCCACGGCCTGCCACTGCAACGCCAGCTTACTGACGGGTTTTACACTCATGCGCTGTGCAGTGGTTTTCAGTGCCTCCCGCGGCATGATTTTCCAGGCACGCCGGCGGACTTCACCAAAGGTCGTGGGGTCAGGAACGCTGTCATCAACATAAAGCGACAGCAGACGCCCGATTTTGGATGTTTCGCGTCGGTGTTTTTCCTGCACGTCAGCCATAAGTTGTTTAGCCGTGCTGCGGCTTTCATCCTTAAGCTGTTTCATATGGAAAAACATCGCGTCCACCAGGTTGTCGCTGAACTGGCGATAACGAACCCAGGCATAGCACAGCAGGTAAAGGCGGGTCTGTCCGGCCTTCAGGTTGCGGAGATCGTAAACGGTATAGAAATTTGCCAGGCTGGCATAGTACAACAGGTTTTGCTGGGAAATATTCAGTGCCGGTAAGATGTCACAGGCTTTGCGGTGTAGTGGCTCCAGGATAGCCCGTTTTTCCCGTTCGTGGACCATCTGGCGCCAGCCAAAGTCACGCGCATCCTGCCTGAGAACCGCGAGCCGGGAAAGCGTATCATCACGCTCAATCAGCTTATCCAACTCGGTAATTGTCGTGTCATCAAGCCGCTCCGCCAGAATATGCCCCAGCCGCAGCCTTTCATCAGAAAGAACCCGGCTCACCACCTCCTGGAGCGTGGTGTAACCAGGGCGGATGATTTTATGTTCGTTGAGCCATATGATCAGCTCCGTGGCGACAAAGCCAGGAGTCACATCACGACGAACAATGTGAATGGCCTGATATTCGAGTTGTGAAAACAGTGCAGATGACCACGGTCGGTAACCGTAAAGGGCGCAAATTTTTTCCCGCTGAGCATAGCGCTCATGCTTAGTGAGGGTCTGCTCAGTAAGTGGCTCACCGTGAAAATAACGGCTCAGGATAAAATTACAGTCATCCTTAACATCACTCCACCCGAAGCGGAAAAACAGGTGTTTGGCTTTAAAGTAAGCGATCTGGAGGATGCAATAAATTTGAGCGTGAAGCCCCTGACGACTACAGGCCAGTGCCAGCTCAGATTCATCCAGCGCCAGGAATTCCAGCCGCTGTGCATCATCGAAATCAGGGAGACCATACAGCGCTTCCTGCTCGGCATTATTTAAAACGGCCAGTCGTTCACTTTTGCCTGTTGCTTTGCCACGAGTTGTCATCCTGACCCCGATTAATCGTGTCCGTAAGAGGATCGCTCAACGGACAGAGAAAATACATTTATGTACCCTAGAAAAAATCACTGCTGACGTTGTCTCATATAGCTGGTACGGTATCAATCTCTTTCATGGCCCCTTAAACGTACACTTTATGACTGAAATACGGATCGGCTATGCCCGTTGTTCTACTGATAAGCAAGATTTAACCGCACAACAGGAAGCGCTGGTAAAACTCGGCGTCTCCCCGGACAGAATTTATATCGATAAAGGCCTAACCGGTTCGAACCGGCAAAGGCCTGGCCTGGACCAGGCGTTGGCCGCTGTTCGTAGTGGTGACACGCTGGTTGTTCCCAAGCTTGACCGCCTGGCCCGTTCAGTTCCTGACGCCCGGGAGATCGCAGACGCTCTGCAACTCAGAGGTGTGAAGCTTGCTCTGGGAACCAGCCTCTATGATCCGGCAGACCCGATGGGGAAAATGTTCTTTAACGTGCTGGCTACGTTCGCTGAGTTTTAAGGTGACCTGATACGGCTGCGTACCCGCGAAGGAATGGCTATTGCGCGCGCAAAAGGGAAATTGCGGGGGAAACAACCAAAGCTGTCAGACAAACAACAGAAGGAGTTATGCCGGATGCATAAAACCGGTGAGTATTCAATCAGCGATCTGGCTGAGCTATTTTCAGTATCGAGACCAACAATTTACCGAACGCTTGTGCGCATCGGCAGTCGAATAGATTAAGCCATAGAGACTTACTGGCAACGGGAATAATAAGTAGTAAGAAGAGAATCTGACCAGCATCATTTTGTGATGGTGGTCAGGATTTAAATTGCGATATAAATCACAATAGCTGAGTTTTTTATGAACTCATCCGGGTGAACCGACTCTGACAATGTGGAGAACAATAAATTACAACATGTGAAAGGAGTCTGTATGTATCAGGTTGATTATAATAGTTATCGCTCCGTTAAAGGTTTTAATCGGCGAGTCCGTTTTCTGATAATGCATTATACCGCACTCGATTTTGAAAACTCGATTATTGCGCTGACAGGTTCTTCGGTCAGCGCCCATTACCTTGTCCCGGACCCTTCAGATAAATCATATGCAGGTGCCGGTTTTAAAGATATGCGCATTTTTAATCTGGTTGATGAGAATGAACGTGCATGGCATGCAGGGGTCAGTTCGTGGGCCGGTCGCAGTAATCTGAACGATACCTCAATAGGGATTGAGACGGTTAATTTGGCTACCGATAATAACGGAGTATTTACATTTCCGCCCTATAATCCAGTCCAGATTGATGCAATCAAAGAACTGGCATTAAATATCCTTCAACGCTATCCGGATATTACGCCCGTGAATGTTGTCGGACACAGTGATATTGCCCCCGGAAGAAAAAGCGATCCGGGTTCAGCTTTCCCGTGGAAAGAGCTTTACGCAGCCGGCGTCGGGGCATGGTTTGATGAGGAAACAAAGCATAAATATGTTGAGCAGTTTAGCCATTCGTTACCTTCGAAAGATGATGTGACCGGAATGCTGAAACGGTATGGTTACGACATTTCAGGTTCGGGAAGTGATGCCGGTTATGCTCAGTTAATCCGTGCATTCCAGCTGCATTTTCGACCCTGTAATTACAGCGGTAAGCTGGATACTGAAACTGCCGCGATCCTTTATGCTCTTGTGGAAAAATACAAATAGGGAGATACAGGTTATGAATAAGTTTATATTAGGTGGATGGAGTCAGTCACTGTCGACCAAGCCTCTTAAATAATTCGACGTCATGATGTATGGCATGGTGACAAACCTTGACGGACTGACAACAGGGACGCCGGCCAGCCCCGGCTGGAGTCCGGAAAAGCAGGATAAACCCGATAACACTCCCGATTTTAAAGGGAGGACGCTCTGGGTCTATGGCGGAGGTGGGTGCTCTCCTGAAGGAAAACCTTCAAATAAGGATGAAGTATTGCGGATTGCTGAAGCCACAAAAAGCCGGGGCTGGGATGGCGTGGACTTTGATGATGAATGCAATATGAACACCGGTCTCGTCATTGAGGCAATGAAGCAGTTAAAAAAATGCCAGAAAGAAACCAGTTTTGGTTTTATTGCCGGATATTCTTACAATCATCCGGCTACAGATAACGGTAAAAAACTGAACGAAAAGGTTAAAGATATCATCCAGTCAGGTCAGTGTGACCGCTTTATCCATTACTGCTATGCTTCAGCGATGTTGAGTAAAGAGGACATTACCGGCAACGTTATTCCTGCCCTGAAACGGATGTTAGAGCACGGTGCCGAAAAAAAGAAATGTATCCTGGCCCTGACAACACGTGGACTGAATGAATGGAATTTAAATTATTTCATCGATCAGGTGCTCGACTTTAATCTTGGAGGGTTATTTATATGGAAACATGAAGATTTAAAAGATGAACATTATAAAATAATCAAAGGCAGGCTGTGGAAATAAAAAATCAGATATTCGCATGATTCTGAAATAAGTGACCGCCAGGGCGGTCACCATAATATTCACACAGCAGAGTAAATAGTTTCCGCTATTCAATAAAACCCAGCTTAAACTGCGTCTTATCGACCAGTGATACCAGACCCGGGTTCTCCGGATAAGAGGCAAGCAGGGGTAAAAATACGGCACCGCCAATGATACTGCGGCTGCCGGAATCTGCCGGTCGTAGTCCCCATATATTCTGGTATGTCATTGGTACATTCTGTCCGTTAATGACCGTATTACCGGTATACAGCATGATATGTCCGGGAATGTATACGAGCGTGGTAAACGGCCTGCCATGCTCCGTGAGATAATGAAGCCGTGTGCTGATGTCCTCCTGGCTAAGGTCGACAATCCGGGCTGCGGCCTGGATCTGTGCCGCTGAGTTTCTGGGAAGAAATATCCCAAAGGGCATCATGAGGCTGCGCATTTCGGCAGAACAGTCATTATAGAAGTTATAATTTCCCCAGCCATAGGGCCTGCCGCTCATCGACTTCATCAGTACAGCTATATTTCCGGGTGTCATTTCCCATGGCATGGCGACAAACTCATCGACTTCATCAGTACAGCTATATTTCCGGGTGTCATTTCCCATGGCATGGCGACAAACTCATCTTCCTGGAGTCTGACCTGGCGAATCTGTGCGCGGCCGTCACTTTTACGTACGGGCACAGTAACGTCAAAAAAGCCGGGCTGTCTGTTTCTGAATGGCAGAATGGTTCCGGGACGTGCAGTAAAATAATACTGTCCACCCTCATGAACGGAAACCGGTTCTTTAATAAATGCTCCCAGGTTTTTATCCGCCAGCGTCAGCCATTCGGTAACAAACTGCTGGTCCACCCCTGCAATATCTTCGCTGCGCACCCACCCGGTGACCGTGGGGGACAAAATGTATTTCCAGCGCCTGTCGCGGCTGGCCGCCAGCACGTAGACGGGAGTGCCGGGACGGACAGATGACATCTGTAAATTGTCAAAAGGGTAACCCTGCCCGGCCTGACGGGGATCGTCATAAGCCGGATCGGCGGTCGGAAGAACCCTGACCAGTGTTTCCCTGACGGCAATTCCCCGTTCCGAAGGGCGATAAACACGATCGACACTGGTCGTCGCGTTATTCCTTACCAGCTGTTTCCAGCTGTCCGGGTGTATCCTGAAGTTCTCGCCCCAGGAAACACTGTGCTCCCCCAGATACTTCCTGATGCTGGCGTCGCGGGGGGCTTCAGTCCCTTTACTCAGGACTGATGCTATGTAAGAAGGGTTCCAGGGCGACTTTTCGCCCGCCCCCATACCAAAATAACGGGATTTCAGGTCAGAAAAGTGGCGCTGCTGTGCAGCGGTATCCATAACGGGAACGTGCATATCCGAGCCTGGAGGGAGCCATTTATCGACGGACTGCGGGTAATTTCCCAGCGGAAACAGCGATTTGGTCGGGTCGATATAGTCTGCCGGCACATGGCCGGCAGTCGCTACGTCATTTACCCCCATCTTGTACGGAGCAGTGTGGCATGCCGATAACAGTAGGGGAACAATCAGGCAAAGAGGCTTTATTCCTTCCGGTATCTGGATTCTTTTCATACGGCGGATCAGGTAATGAGCGGGTCACTCGGCCCTCAGTACGACAATGCCCGGCTTAGCGCGCATGTACTCCAGGAACGGAGAATCCACCACTTTTCTGTTGGCGCCCAGCGAGGAGGCATTTCTGAACCATACCTGCCCGCCGTGGCGGACCACGATACCCACGTGGGAAACGTCCAGACCGTCAAGCGGAGAGTAGACGCCCACATAATCACCGGTTTTCATATGGTCTAGCACCTGCTGACTGATGGCCTTTCCGGGAATGTAATTTATTCTTCGGGGGTGAATGCCCAGCCCCGGGATGTACTCCCCCCCGTCCGGTTTACGGTTAAGCTGTTTGTCCGCCACGGCATAGCCAGGGCTGATATCTGGCGTGACGTCCCGGGCATTTCGTGGTGCGGAGGTGAACCAGTCGGAGAAGAAGTGTCGGCGGCTGAGGTAGTCAACGTTCCCACCGGTGTAACGAACCTCTGTAAGATTATGCAGGAACGATTTCTGGTCATGACTGCGGGTCAGGGCCTCGACGTAATCTGTCAGGGTAAAGCAGTCCACACCGTTGAAATTCACGACAAGCGCTTCGGGGGTACCGGGCCCGCCGATGAGTGTATCAGCCTGGTAAGGCGTACCGAGAAAAGCAGATGACGCGCGGCTGATAACGTCCCCATGATTTTCGCCTGAATAAGGGATGACATCCGAGCGAATAATCTGATTTACTTTTTCTGCCGTAACGCTGTCCATAATGGTCTGATATTTTTCTGTACCGGGTGCGGCACAAGCCGTCAGAAACGCCGGCATAAATAAAACCGCCCATACTTTTACTTTCACAGTAATCTTCCTTAAAGGTAAAAATCCCACTTGTACCTTTAAGGAAGATGATTGTAATAGATACAAAAAAAAGGTATCGGTTGATTCTTGGTTGAAAAATCAGGAACCGGATGGTGTGGAATGTGAAGGTCATCACCCGACCTGACTCTCTTTCGTTTTTGCTGGGTTATCCTGTGGGGGCTGAGCGCTCAGTGATGCCTGAATGCGAGTGGGTGTCGGAAATTTCGGCGGTTCCGGCGTAGTACCCCTATAAGATGCATTTTCACTCTCAGCTTGTTGAGCCACTTTTGCCTCAGCTCCTGAGAGGGTTGAATCAGTAACACTAATGGTTTTGGAAAGTGCGTTTGCACTCAGAAAAGAAAGTACAGAGATCAGGACGATACGTTTAGCTGAAAACATTGAATTACCTTATTGGGTAATGATGACCTGCATACCAGGCCGCTTCCATTCTTGGGCGAAAGTGGCTGGTATGGCATAAGTTTTATGGATATAAATGCTGAAAAACTATTAGCTTGGAAAATTAAAATTCCTGGCAAGTTGGGCGCAGAACTATTTCATTAATATCGACATCTGCAGGTTGTTCGATGGCATAGGCAATCGCTCTTGCTACCGAGTCTGCAGGAATAGCTTGTTTATAGAAGTCGATGACGAAGTTTGAGCTGTCCTCGTCAGAACTTCCCAGCTTCAGCTCACTATCGATGGCACCGGGACAAATAGTGGTCGTGCGAATATACGCACCCACTTCATGACGCAGGCCCTCAGAGATAGCCTTCACCGCGAATTTGGTTCCGCTATACACCGTGCCGCCAGGGCTGAATACCTTGATACCTGCAACCGACGCCAGATTAATGAAATGACCGGATTGCTGCTTTTCAAAAACAGGAAGGGCTGCCGCAATACCGTAAAGAACGCCTTTGATGTTGATATCAATCATGCGATCCCACTCATCGGTTTTGGCGAGACTGAGTGGAGCTATCGACATCAGGCCCGCGTTATTCACCACCACGTCAACACGGCCAAAAGCTTCAATGGCTTTGTCGATAATATTCTGGACATCTGCTTTACGCGTCACATCAGCTTCAACAGCAATAGCCTGACCACCGTCAGCAATAATCCTGGCAGCCAGCTGATCGAGACGCTCTTTGCGGCGAGCAGACAACACCAGAATAGCCCCTTTCTTTGCCAGATTCAGGGCTGTTGCTTCACCCAGTCCACTGCTCGCACCTGTAATGACGACAACTTTTTTATCGATATTATTCATCGTATTAGCCTCTTAAATGAATGATTACTTTCTGAACGGGGTTAAGTATCGCAGCGCAAAGTGGCATAATAAATGGAAATTAATACCTTTCAGAATTCCTGAATATGGAATTGTAGGGCCTCAAGGAACTGCTACGATGCAAAACAAGCTGGAGATGCTGCGTATTTTTTGCGTGGCTGCCGAATCACGAAATTTTAAGGAAGCGGCGACGCTACTGGGGATTTCACCTCAGGCAGTCACCCGGGCAGTAAAGGAACTTGAAGAGCAGCGGGGAGAGATTTTATTTTACCGCAGTACCCGACAAATAAAGATAACTGCAGATGGAGAACGTCTTGCAAAACAGGCGCGCCACGCAGTCGACTCTCTCGATTCACTGTTAGTGAAAGGCGTTAAGGATAAAACTGATGAAATGCGGGGGACGGTGAGATTAACCGTGTCTTCGGTATTAGGACGAAAGCTGGTTGTTCCTGCACTGGCTGAATTTGCGCGTCAGTATCCGGATATAGTGGTGGACTGTGTGCTGACCGACTCGCACAGCGATGTTATCGATGAACGTATCGATATAGGTATCCGTTTTGGATTTTTGCCTGACAACCGGTATGTGGCACGCGAACTGGCAAAGATTCATTTTTACCCTGTCGGTACACCCGAACTGATTGATAAGGTTGGAATGCCTGCCAGCATCGCTGAACTGGATTCTTATCCTCTGACGGCATTATTTGACCATAAAACGGGGCGCTACTGGCCCTGGACGTTTACCGAAAGCCGCAGTTTCATCCCGTCGAAACCTCGCTTTATTGCTGATGATCTTGAGGCTGAGTTTCAGGCTATTCTGGCCGGCGTTGGATTTGGGCATATGCCGGGATTTTTAGTTCTGCCCTGGCTTAAAAGCGGCAAGCTTATTCAGATACTCACCGAGGAGACGTCACCCGTCTGGCGGTTGTACCTTTATCGCCCTCAGCGTGGGCCAACGCCACTGAGGATCAGAGCGCTGTTTGACTATCTTATTGATGTGCTGAGTGAACTGGAAACCTGACCCGAAAAGGGGTCAGGTTTATTCAGACAGGATCAACCCTGACAATGATTTTGCCGAGTTGTTGATTTGATTCGAGATACTGGTGTGCTTCCCGCAGCTCTTCAAATTTAAAGCATTTATCTATCTGTGGCTTCAGGAAACCCGCTCCCATACCACTCAGGATAAAACGCTTTGCTTTTTCCCGTATGGCTGGGTCATTCAACACTTCCAGAAAGAGGAATCCCCGCATAGTGAGACTCTTACGCAATGCCAGTCGCAGAGGAAAAGGCGTGACATCAGGACTCAGCGCACCATGCATGACCATACGTCCTTTTACGGACATGGCCTGTGCGATATGTTCAATCTGAGGCCCACCAACAGCATCAAACGCGACATCAAGATACTCCCCTCCTAACCGCGAAACAATCGCCTGATAGAGGTCAGGTTCATCTTCACTGGCAATGACATCTTTCACACCTAAGGCAAGCAGACGTTCCTTTTTCTCTACCGTCAGGGTGCTGGCAATCACTCTGGCACCCGCCTCTTGTGCAATCTGAACCGCAGCCAGGCCAACACTGCTTGATGCCGCAGTAATCAGCACGGATGCGCCCTTTGTCACTTCCCCGGCATGCATGATCCCGCCCCAGGCGGTAAGGTATTGCATCCACACCGATGAGGCTTCTTCCCAGCTCAGGCTGTCAGGTTTATGTACAAGATAGCTTTCAGGGATCAGCAGCTTATCTGCGCAAGTGCCAAAACGCGCCAGGCTGTCAGAAGGCAGCACTGAAACATTATCCCCCGCAGAGAACTGCTTAACACCTTCACCCGTAGCCAGCACCACGCCAGCCCCTTCGTAACCAAGGCGAGAGGGAAACACAGCCTTTTCGATGTAAGTACCCCGTCTGAACATGGTATCTGCCCGGTTCAGACCGATGGTTTTCATCTGAATCAGCACCTCACCTGCTGCCGGTAAGGCAACAGGGAGGTTTTCGAGTTCAAGGATATCGGCTTCTCCGGTGCAGTTAAAGCGCCAGGTTCTCGCCATCAGGCCGTTAAATGACATCAATCACTACCTTGATGGAAGCTGAACCATCCTGAACTGCGTGGTGGGCATCAATGGCCTGGTCGAGGGAGAAATGACGCGCATCAACGACCGGACGAATTTTGCCTTCTTCAACCAGACGGGTGGCGGTTTTCAGAACTTCGCCGTGATGGGCACGACGTTCACCTGTGAGCATTGGCAGCAGAATGAAGACACCCGACAGGGTTGCACAACGCAGCGATGACGTTGCCAGGTTATGGTCGCCAAATGCTGCACAGCTGGTGATATGGCCGTAATAGCGAGTCATGGAAAGTGAGGCGTCGAGGACAGGGCCACCAACCGTATCGTAAACGATATCAAAGCCTTCACCATCGGTGCATTTCTCAATGATGTCCTGTGTGGAATCATTTGTGTAATCCAGTGGAGTCGCGCCCAGCTTTGAAATCAGGTCCTGATCTGCCGTACATCCGGTAGCCGACACTTTTGCACCGAGTGCATTTGCCAACTGGACAACCATGTTACCAACACCACCGGCACCACCCTGTACCAGCACATGCTGGCCAGCCTGCACATTGGCATTATCGACAAGGCCAGACCATGCCGTGAGGAACGTTAACGGCAGAGCTGCCGCTTCACGCATGGAAAGATTGCGGGGTTTGATAGCAAGCAGGTCTGCATCTGCAGCAATGAACTCAGCCAGTGAACCCTGAAGGCCGCGAACGCCACCGGTCAGGCCGTAGACTTCATCTCCAACACTGAACTGGGTTACGCCTTCACCGACAGCAACCACTTCCCCTGCCATATCAGTACCCTGAACAGCCGGAAGCTGAGGCATGGCGTACGGCGCTTCCCCAAGACGAATTTTATAATCAATCGGGTTTACGCCGCTGGCATGAACACGCACCAGAACCTGACCAGCCTGTGGTAGTGGCACCGGGAGTTCTTTACGGGCAAATTTATCATCACCGAAATTTTCGAGTACGAGAGCAGTCATTGTCTGGTTCATGTGTATTCCTGTTATGTAATTGGGGGGCGGACAGAAGATAACAGGAACCAGTCATCCATTTAATGGCACAGTATGGATTTGATAATTCCAGAATTAGCACCAATAAGCTGCGCAGCTTATTTTTATTTCCTTAGTGAAGCAGTTCTATAGTTAAGATAGTTCGACCTATTTTTATCAACTGTGAGCTGATGATGAGTGGTAAATGCAGGTTTGAGCTTTTATAAATGCAGATCTCTACAAGCCGATAAGGTCCGCTTTTGGCCCATATCGGAAATAGATAACCCGTACCGTTCGCGGCTTTATCTGGACGATGCGGTGTTATCGTCTAACGATAACGCGCCCAGAGTAACCAGCCTCCCAAACAAAACAAAAGCGAAAAGATACTGCCCGATGATGACGAGCATGAATTCGGCGATAAAGTCTAAATTGAATTCAGGCTTCACTGGTATGACTACATAGATAAGGCTCTTAAAATGAATTCGATAATCATACCCGTCAATCAAGGCGGATATCTGGCGGCCACAGTTTGGGAGAGAAGCAATGCCAAAGCATTGGTTATCATTCACCCGGCAACGGCAGTTGTGCAGGCATTCTATAAGGGATTTGCAGAGTATCTTTTTAACAGAGGATTCAGCGTTCTCACTTATGATTACCGCGGCACGGGGCTTTCGAAATCCGGGAGGGTCTGTCATTACAACGTCTCAATGTCGGACTGGATCGAGCAGGACGTCGGATGCATAACAGCATGGGCTAAAGAGCGTTTCCCGGACGTTAGCCTGCTGGCAGTAGGGCACAGTGTGGGAGGTCATGCCGTTCTACTTTCGTCTGCCACCCAATCTTTGCAGGCAGCGGTCATTGTGGCCTCACATGCCGGTGTGACGAGCACGATAAAACGAACTGTAGAAAAAGTTCGAGTCTGGTACTTATTGCGTGTCCTTGCCCCAGTTCTTTGCAGTATCTTCGGCTACATGCCTGCCAGGCGCCTGGGGCTCGGCGAAGATTTACCGGCTCCGGTGATGCTTCAGTGGGGGCGCTGGAGTGCAATGCCGGGATATTTCTACGATGACCCAGAATGGAATGCACGCCAGCGGGCAGGTGAGATAACGTTACCCGTGCTGGTGATGGGTTTTGATGACGATCCATGGGCTAACCCTGAAGCTATTACAAAGTTGTTGGAGCCGGTACTAAACGCAAAAATAGAGCATCTCGAGATACGGCGTTCAGATTTTGGTCTTTCGTCCATTGGCCATATGGGCTTTTTTCGTGCGCGATGTGCGGAAAAAATATGGCCTGTCGTCGGACAATGGCTAGAGAGTCAATGCCCGGACTGAACGAAGTATGGGTATTAAGTCCTGAGTCTTACCAGTTTAATATCCGCCTCTGGCACCCAGCGGATATTTCATTGTTACCCTTCCCTGGACCTTTCTAATGAGCCACTGATTAGACATTTTTACTGAGCTTTGACAAAATTTGTAGAGGCTCAATGCTAATGTCTATTTGTAGCACACTAGGGCGCTAACGTGTACAACGGGTACTAAAACCCATGTTGTCCTGAACAGCGTTTATGTTCTATCAAGGATCTCCACGGAAGTTATCCTGATTAAAGTTACTTTTCTAACCCTTAAGAGAAGAAAGGCCAGCATAATCAGTAGGAGTTCAGGTTCTATTCACGGTGAGTGGGCAGTGACTGTGTCTTATAGAATATAAAAAATGTGCGGTTGCACCGTCTAATTCCGGAAAGACAGTCAGCTAAGGAGGTTATCAATTAGCCCCCTTTTACGTGCCTTTACCGGGCAGTTCAGGGAACTACATGTACCGCATTTGTCCGTCCCTTGGTAGATATAAAACGTTTCTGATACCTCTGTGTATTCGAAGATACCTCCATAGAGGGTGATTGTTTTTGCATTTTCATGCCAAAAGTCAAGGAATAACCTGTTTCTTTCGTTAAATAAAGCCTTAATCATAACAGCAACCTCATATTCTTCGACATTATAAATATTTTTGTAAGGCCGCCATTTACCTCTTTCCCTGTAGAAATCAAGTAAATAAAATACGTGTAAACTAAATTTGGATGTATAGTTTATGAAATTTCGGATGGCATTCTTTAGGCAAATAGCCAAGTGTATGTAACCTGCTTTTTTGTATTCGCTTGAATTAACTTCATTTATCATTACGTAGTTTAAAGGTGGGGTTTCTTCTAGAATCTGGCTACGGTAAAGCTCACTAAAGCTGCCCTGCGGATATTCTCCTCTCAAAATTTGTTTTATTACTTCATCCGAGTATCTGGCCGGTCGGGCCGCACAGAATGTTAGAGGTTTTTTATGGGTGTCGCAAAAATTGGTCCATTTTCGCATCCATGCGGCCTTGAAAAAGCCATATCCGTTGACCCTTAACGAATCTCTGATGCAGTCGATACAAAAATTGACGGGAAGGCTATCGGAAATATTGTTATAGTCTCCTTCAATGGAATAGAGTCTTTTTATAACTGACATATATTCCAACGGATTACCGAAAATGTTTGTGTTTTTTCTGATGAGACCGGAGTTTTGACCAAGCGTAAGTATATCCCGGTCACTATAACTCATAAAGTATTGTCTTATTTGTTTGCTAAGCTTTAGGTTAAATCTCCAGTGACCTTTATTGTCAGTCAAATCGGCATATTGTTCGACACCGTTAATCATGCAGACTCTGAAGATGAAACTGTGCAGCGTTTCATCGGGCTGATAGACTATCTTTAGTAACATTAAGATCTCTTTTTATTTCAGGTGTATATTAATGATAATATCAAACAGTGTTCTTTCTTTTCTCAATATTTACATATGGTTAGCGGCCTGTCTACAAGTGGAGTGAATTTTTTGTAAAGTGTTGCGTGCCAGTTTTTTTTAAGTTGGGATAATATATTAATGTGTTTTTTTAATGCAGGAGGTGGGAGTGTTAAGCACCATCGTAAATACCTCGGTGCGTTAAGATTATCATTTTCTTCTGGTTTCTCCCGGTGTTAACCTGAGGCCAGCTACATTAGGTGGAGGCGAGTGACAGATTTCAGGATGCCATCAGCCTAGATTTAACTGATGAAGGCAAAATAACAGGAGTAAGGTTCTGGCAGGCGGCTGTGGTGAAGGGTTGTAAAGCAAGGCTTTCCACTGACTTACCATGTTTGTCCGAACAGGAAAAAGGGCTTTACAGGTTTTTTCTGACCGGCTGGCCAGATGATTAATCTTCTCAAAGAGCGTTGGGTCGTTTTTTGCAGAGAGACGGTGTAAAAATCCTGCAATAAGTGGGGAGTCACCATAGCTGACAAAGCCAGGCGCTGACTGACATATCAGGCTCAGCGCAGAAGCGGTGAATTTCGCAAATTCAAAATCATCATGCCCACTGAGTGAAATCATTTTTTCCCTGTTGTATGGGAAGTGCAGATGCAGTGAAGAGAGTCTTGGGTCAGCGATATGATTTAAGTTGACCTGATGATGATGGCAGGATGTTACACCTGCTATCTGATGCTGTCGGTGCCAGTATGCCACACCGTATTTCCTAATATCACCGTACACACACACCGGACAGTGCTTTAATACGGCTGTGTAATGCTCTGTAAAGCGGCATAATTTACACAGCGTATGTAACCTGGCGGCTGTAACAGTCAGGTCCTCAAGTTCGGCTCGGTACTCTGGTAAGGCCCATGCGTAGAGCGGGACCAGTGTCTGGTTTAACCATAGTTCATGCCCGGTCTCTGCTGTACGCTCAGTAAGGATGTTCAGCGATGTGGTTAATGAGGGATGTAGAGAATGCGCGGTGTTGTTGAGAAATGACCTGAAAAACTGCTCCGCCGTAATGCCATTAACGTCCCGCGTTCTTACGCAGCGGCTGAAAAGCGTTTCCTCCGGCAGGGCGGGCAAAATGTGCATAGAACACCGTGGAAATGACTGTGACTATTTTCATTATAGCTTTTACTCCAGCGAAGGGTCAGTGCACAGTAAGCCGTAAGCGGTTAAGCGTCCGAAATTTTCCTGTTCTGCAGAAAGGCTTCGAAATACCGAACGGTATTTTATATGGGTGATTTTATCCTCGAAAGATTTGAGCGCATCCATCGTCTTATCATACAGCTCAGTATGCTGGGGCCGGGTCAAATCCCCTGTAATCAGTAAGCGTGATGACTCGCTACCGTCGTCATTTATCGCTTCTGAGAAAGAGTTTATCCTGTATGTGTCAGGCTTACTGGGAACAGGAGCAGGGGCTGAGAGAAGAGTTGTTATATTGGGAAAATCCTCTGCATGAGCTGACAGAGGTGGAACGGCCGCCCTAAGCACGGCTTTATTGATGACTTCATTACCGCTTCCAATAACCTGCATTTGCGCCCTTCTGTAAATAAGCTGTGCGACGGAAAGATTGCCTCTGGAAAGCAAAAAGAGCTCTTCGTTCAGTTCCAGGGTTAACGGTGTCTCCACGTTCGTCCACTGCAGCGGCCAGAGATAGGTAATAAAAGACTGCCAGTCTGGGGTATTGTAGCCCGGTGCTGAAATTATCATAAAGCCTCCAGATTCAGCCCTTCTTGCTATCCTGAGTTTTTTAGAGAGGGTTTCCTCAAACGGGTGATTGCCACAAAAAACCAGCGAAACGCCTAGCGAATCAACAATCTCGTGCAGGAAATCAATCAGTGTGGCTTCACCTCCTGTGCGTGAGAACTTAAGCCGTTGCATTTCATCAATAACCAGAACACCGAGAAAAGAGGATTTAATCTTTTGAGCTATCTGCCGTGCCAGCGATCCGTTTCGGGTTGCCGGTTTCGTTGTGTCTGAACCCAGAACATTATCAAGCATCGCAAGGATGGATTCGCATAGGTCACGGACGCTGGCATTATAGGGACAGTTAACCTTTATCCAGAGGACCTGATGAGAGACACCGGGCATAGTACCCTTGTACTCTGTATGCTCAATAACCTGAGGAAAATAACCAAGCACCTGTTCCAGCATCGTCGTTTTGCCCGAACCACTGTTCCCGACGATGGTTACGGTATCGGCACTGGGATGGAAATAGCCATCCTCAGGCTCGATATCTGGTCGTTCATCTGCGTAGTAGTGCAAGTATTGCTGAGTGCTGCTTTTAAGAGGATTTCTTGCGGCGTATCCGTCCCGAATTACTCTCTCAAGATATCTATAACATTCTGTGTAGCACGTCTGGGGGCAGCGGAAATTTTTAATACGGTCAACATAATGCCTCCTGACGGAAGCTGAGCCACTCCATCGGATATGTTCATCAGGCGAAGGAAAATGGCTGAAAGCCAGCAAAATTTCCTGTTCATCAAGCATCGGGGGTAACGCTTCGATTAACGGGTTACCTCTGTGCTCGGGAAGAATGGCCTCACGATACTGTGCGATGACTTTTTTCATTTTTTATCTTCCTGAGCGTCCTTGTGACCTTTTTGCCTTGCCAGCCACTGTTCCTTTTCTTTTGGGCCCGGGAGCAGAGAGATGTTTTCGACTGTAGTCAGATGAACTCTTTGAGTTTCAGGTTTCAAAGCGTCAGTGTTTCTCCTGAGCTCCTCCTTTTTATTCTCGGAAATGTTCTTCGTTCGGCTTCTGTTCTGCTCCCTGAGAGAACTGAGCCGCTGCAGCCCTGTCTCGTTTAATTTTTCAGCATAGTCATTTACGAGGTGGGTGACCGGCGTCACGGGCGATTTTTCATACTGTAGGTCGATCCAGTCGGCGAGAACATCAGATTCAAGATGAGGCATTCCTTTAAAAATATTCCGTTTCTCAAGCAGCCGGTGCTTAGAAAACGGTTTGTTTTTATCAAGACGTACATAGATATAGTCAGCGCAATTATCATCGATGCGGGCATCGCAACGGGATTGACCAAATACGCGTGCAGCAGAAGCTAGGTCATCATCACACTCATAAAAGAGATTACCGTACTGTAATCCGCCGGGGGTGATGCTGACTTGTTCCGGCGGCAAAAGTCGCGAAATGACTTCATCTTCATTGATCATATGGGCACTGAACCTGCTTTTTTTTAGGCTGATTTTCCAACTGTTCAGCGGTGACATCACAAGGTCGTGCTCGATCAGTGTCAACAACGGGTAAAAAGTGATCCACTTACCGTCACCACCAACGGTCTAATATTGATCCACCTTGTTTACTCAGGATTAGCTTCCGCTATAACCCCGGCCTTTCGTTTCTGCTTCAGTCGATAGC
Organism: Enterobacter hormaechei; assembly: GCA_041890495.1. Taxonomy (GTDB): domain Bacteria; phylum Pseudomonadota; class Gammaproteobacteria; order Enterobacterales; family Enterobacteriaceae; genus Escherichia; species Escherichia boydii. Next base: position 3,151,166 of record CP169086.1, on the reverse strand, counting down.
TCTCTCCTTTTATCTGGACTACATGTGAGTGATGTAAGATACGGTCAAGCATCGCCGATGTCAGGGCTGCATCCCCGGCGAACGTCTGATCCCACTGTCCGAACGGCAGGTTGGAGGTCAGGATCATCGCGCTCTTCTCGTAACGTTTGGCGATGACCTGGAAGAACAGCTTGGCCTCCTCCTGACTGAACGGCAGATAACCTATTTCATCGATGATAAGTAGCTTCGGGGCCATGACACCGCGATTGAGTGTCGTTTTGTAACGGCCCTGGCGCTGTGAAGTGGACAGCTGTAGCAGCAGGTCCGCTGCTGTTGTGAAGCGAACCTTGATACCCGCCCGGACCGCTTCGTATCCCATCGCTATCGCCAGATGCGTTTTCCCCACGCCCGATGGCCCCAGCAGTACGATATTTTCGTTACGCTCGATGAAGCTCAGAGATCGCAGCGACTGGATTTGCTTCTGAGGAGCGCCGGTGGCGAAGGTGAAGTCGTACTCCTCGAACGTCTTTACCGCCGGGAAGGCTGCCATCCGCGTGTACATCGCCTGTTTACGCTGATGCCGGGCCAGTTTCTCCTCATGTAACAGGTGCTCCAGGAAGTCCATGTAGCTCCATTCCTGCTCCACCGCCTGTTGTGACAGCGCCGGTGCTGCGCCGATAAGACTGTCCAGTTGCAGCTGTTCGGCAAGCACCATCAGCCGTTGATGTTGCAGCTCGACCATCATGCGGCTCCTCTGCAGAACGTGTCATAGATGGAGAGCGGATGATGCAACGGCTGCCTGTCGAAGGTCACCAGGCTTTCATCAACCTGCACGTCATACTGTTTTTTCTCCGGAGGTAGTGCCAGCATGGATTGCTGTTCCTTAACCCAGCGATCGCATGGGCGGGTCTGGATAGTTTCATGCTTACGTTGATTGGCCACATCGTACAGCCAGCGCAGGCCGTAACGGTTTGCGGTTTCAACATCGACGGTGATCCCCATCGGACGCAGGCGCGTCATTAACGGGATATAGAAGCTGTTTCGGGTGTACTGCACCATCCGCTCCACCTTGCCTTTAGTCTGCGCCCTGAAGGGACGGCAGAGGCGAGGAGAGAAGCCCATCTCTTTACCGAACTGCCACAGGGAAGGATGGAACCGGTGCTGCCCGGTCTGGTAAGCATCACGCTGGAGCACCACCGTTTTCATATTGTCGTACAGGACTTCCCGCGGTACGCCACCGAAGAAGCTGAACGCATTGCGGTGACAGGCTTCCAGCGTGTCGTAGCGCATGTTGTCGGTGAACTCGAGGTAAAGCATTCTGCTGTACCCCAGAACAGCAACGAACACGTGCAAAGGGCACTTGCCGTTTCGCATGGTCCCCCAGTCAACCTGCATCTGCCGTCCGGGCTCGGTTTCGAAGCGAACGACCGGTTCGGCCTGTGCAGGGAGGGCCTGCGAACGGATGAACTCTCTCAGGATAGTCAGCCCTCCACGATAGCCCAGCTCCATGATTTCCCTGGCAATAACGGTCGCAGGGATTTTGTAGGGATGTGCATCGCTGATCCGTTTAGAGATGTAATCACGGTATTCATCGAGCAGTGATGATGATGCCGGGCGTGGTGAATACTGCGGCTTTTCAGATTTGGCTTTCAGGTGGCTGCGGACAGTATTGCGCGAAATACCCAGTTCCCTGGCGATGGCCCGGATGCTCATTCCCCGCTTATGCAGGACTTTAATTTCCATACGAATCTCAAAAGTGATCATAAGCTCCCCTGTATTCAGAGGAGCAGATTAACCCCTGGATCAATTTTCAACCGCTGGGGTGGATCAGTTTTGCACCGTTGGTAACACGGTCTACTACCGTATAGATTGTAGGTCGGCCAATTACGCTTGCTTTGTTAAGAGTAGAGACAAGATGCACATCGGCGACAGTAGCGTCGATTTCAAAGACGTCTCCTGGTAGCGTGCTGGTGTTCGCTGCAGAACCCGTGCGGGCCCGCTGATTCTGTAGGAAGTTCGATTCGGTAGATTTTGAGCGGATCCGCGTTCCGGTGGTGATGAGTTTTTTTGACCAGTACTGAAACTGCCGTAGTGACGGGATGTGGGGGGCTTCGTTTGCCTGCCGTGCTCTTTCAGTTTCGCCCCTGAAAAAGTCATTGGTGTATTTTTTATATGTTTCAGCAAGTGAGTATCCGTTGACCTTCAGATAGTACTTCCTGAGCGACTTAACGATATTCTTTTTATCAGTGTCTCTCATTATAAACGTACTGGTGCGTTGCATCGGCAGGACCCGATTTTTTTTCTTTCTGCCGAGAGGCACTGCTGTCGTTTTACGATCTTTTCCGGGGGCGCCACTTTTCGAGTAGGCCGGTAGCAGGCTATAAATGTTCTGACCATAACGCCAGTAAAGAACCAATAGCATTCGGATATGAAGTGAATTTACATCCTTTTCAGACGCGTACTTTACCAGCGCTAGTGAGCGCTTCGAAAGAGCGTATTCAAAAAGGAACTTGTTATCGTTGATGAGAGGCAAAATCAGCTGATAATTTTCATCCCGCATTCTTTTACTTGACGGGTCGATATCGTCTTCATCAACAAGCATGTAGAACGGAAGAACGAAACGGCTGCTAACGACGGTCCGCGTTTTGACCATAATGCTGAACCGCTGAAATGGAAATATGAAGGGTTTGCTTATCCGTCGTTCCTGAAGCTCAAAAAGAATTATGGCATCCCGATCAACATCGATGTGCAGGACCCGGTATAAGCCACACTTCAGCTCATCAGAGTTATTACTTTCCCAGACGCTGTTTTTTGTTATACCCATCGTTCATTCGCCTTCTGATGATAGATGTTACTTAACACACGAAGAACGCCGAGTTCAGGTATGGGGGTGGTTAAATCAACCAGAATGAACTTTTTGGCGATAACTACCTGAATGATGGTCATGATGTCGCTGCCTTCGACATTCAGTCTCCGGGCCTGATTCGAGCAGAGGGCTTCTAAAGCATAGTCACCAGGCTGCAATGCCTGAATAACTTCATCGAAGGGCAGGTGTTCATAGTATGCCGCATCAATTCTTATGGCTGATGTTATCCATGCAATATTTTTACTTCTGATCCTGTTTAATTCAGAGCCAACGTACACCTTGAATTCAATGTCATGCAGAGCCCAAAAAAGGCGTTCGATTTCTAATTTTTCTGCCATCCGAAGGGTAGGGATACCGTCAGGTTTTACCGCAAAGGCTTTGTATTTAACGCCACCTGCAGGGTCTTTTAATGTCAAAAGAAAATCGGTTGTCATCACATTAAGAACTGGAGAGCCTTTTATCCCCCTGACAAGAGGATGTTTTACACCGATGTACCTGGCTATCTGATCGGTGAGATTAAGGGGCAGAAGGGGGAATTGCTCGCGGATATCTATCACGGAATCGTTAAATTCTGCTTGATAGAAGAAATCGCTTTCAATTGAGGACATGAAGTGGTGATTTCGCATGGTTTTCAAGCCAAAAACCACAGAACGGTTACCGTAGGATTTTACATCCTGAACTCTTAACCAAGGCTGGTAATCTTGCTGTTGTCCTGATCCTACACCTTTGCTCAGTGCCTTTTCGTAATCCTCGTAGGAACTAAGCCTTCGTTGACGACTCATGATATGTATTACCGCGAAAAGCTATGTGAGTTGCATTAAGTGTACCTAACCCAAATTTAAGTATACAACTTTAGTGTCTTTTTCACCGTGTTGATTTACAACTTTGGCGTTTAATATACAACTTTATTGTCTCTTCACATCTCCTTCGTGTTTGTCTGGTGTTGTGGCACACTAGCACCATAGCTTACTTTTAGTAAGTACGTACAAAAAGGTAAGTATGAAATGAGTCAGGTTAGCCTGTCGCAACAACTGAAAGAGGGTAATCTCTTTGCGGAACAGTGCCCGTCGCGCGAGGTGTTGAAACACGTCACCAGCCGTTGGGGGGTGTTGATTCTGGTGGCGCTACGCGAAGGTACTCATCGCTTTAGCGACCTGCGGCGCAAAATGGGCGGGGTGAGTGAAAAGATGCTTGCGCAGTCGTTACAGGCGCTAGAGCAGGATGGTTTTCTTAACCGTATCGCGTATCCGGTGGTGCCGCCGCATGTGGAATATAGCCTCACGCCGCTGGGCGAGCAGGTGAGCGAAAAGGTTGCTGCACTGGCGGACTGGATTGAGTTGAATTTGCCCGAGGTGTTAGCGGTGCGGGATGAACGTGCGGCATAACTGCCGGATGCGCGGCCTACGGTGTATGACTTGTAGGGCGGATAAGATGCGCCAGCATCGCATCCGCCAATAAATGCCGGATGCGATTGATGATTTATAGGCCGAAAAAGAAGTGTTTTACTTACTCAAATCCACCTGATAAATCGCAAACCCGATATCATCGGTCGCGACTTTATTCATCGGATACTGCCCTTTCTCTTTAATAAACGCTGCGGCTTTATCTGACGGGGAAGTTTCGAAACGGATATCCAGTTTCTTATCGCCAGCTATCGGTGCTAAACGCCAGTTGTTATCTGCCGCCGGGTGAATTTCCCCCGCACGTTTCGACTCATCAGCAATCCACGCTGCCAGCACCGAGCGGTTCTCATCCGGTGAAGCAAAAGCGATATGGCTGTCGCCCGTACCGGCAAATTTGCCGCCGTAAGCGCGATAGTTATTGGTGGCAACGAGGAACATAGCGTTCGGATCAATCGGCTTGCCATTAAAGGTCAGGTTCTTAATCCTTTCCGCATTGGCATTAATCATCTGGCACTCGCCGTCATAACGGGCGGGCTGGGTAACATCAATCTGATAATTCACACCATCAATAACATCAAAGTTATAGGTGCGGAAACCGTCCCAGTTGATGAGTGACTGTGGTTTCGTGCTGTTGGGATCAATCTGGTTAAACTGTCCGGCGGAGCACTCCAGCCACTCTTTCACCTCTTTACCGCTGGCTTTCACCACAATCAGCGTATTGGGATAGAGATAAAGATCGGCGGCATTACGGAAAGTCAGCTGACCTTTTTCCACCTCTACATAGCTTGCCGGGTCATTTTTGCGACCACCAACTTTAAACGGTGCGGCAGCTGAAAGCACCGGCAGTTTTGCCAGATCGGGATCGCCCTGAATGTAATGCTCGACATACGCTTTTTGCGCGTTGTTCACCACCTGCACGGTCGGATCGTCCTGCACCAGCGCCAGATAGCTATACATATTGTCGGCAGATTTACCGATTGGCTTGCTGACGAACTGGCGTGTGGCATCGTGATCGGCTTTGAGTGTTTCTACCAGCTTGCTGTCTTCCGCCGCGAGGGATTTTTTATTAGCGATGTCGTAAATCGGTCGTGCTTCCGCTTTCGCCTGCGTCACCTGCCATTTACCGCTGTCATTACTGAGTTGTAAGTCGACCACCCCAAGATGATCGCCCCACATGCCTGGCATTACCGCCGGAACACCATTCAGCGTGCCTTTGGCGATATCAGCCCCTTCGATATCAGCAAAATCTTTACCCGGGAAAACGGCGTGAGCATGGCCAAACATAATGGCGTTAACGCCCGGAATTTCACTGAGGTAATAAACTGAGTTTTCCGCCATCACTTTATACGGATCGGCAGATAGCCCGGAATGCGCCAGAACGACAACGACATCGGCACCTTTCTCGCGCATTTCAGGCACGTATTTGCGCACGGTTTCGGTAATATCATTCACCGTCACTTTCCCGGATAAATTAGCTTTATCCCAGCCCATGATTTGTGGCGGCACGACGCCAATATAGCCAATCTTCAGCGTCTGTTTTTTTCCGTCTTTATCGACCACTTCGGTGTCTTTAATTAAATACGGTGTAAACATTGGCTGTTTGGTTCTGGCGTCAATGACGTTGGCATTTACATAAGGGAATTTCGCTCCTGCCAGCGCATTTTTCAGGTAATCCAGACCGTAGTTAAACTCGTGGTTGCCAAGCGTTCCGACGGTATAGTCCAGCGTATTTAATGCCTTATAGACCGGGTGAATATCGCCTGCTTTTAATCCTTTCGCCGACATGTAATCTGCCAGCGGACTCCCCTGAATCAAGTCGCCGTTATCAACCAGTACGCTGTTTTTCACTTCATTGCGGGCATCGTTAATCAGGCTTGCCGTACGTACCAGTCCGAATTTTTCCGTGGCGGTGTCTTTGTAATAATCGAAATCCATCATGTTGCTATGCAGATCAGTGGTTTCCATGATACGCAGATCGACCGTCGCTGCATTCACACTGGCGGCAATCAGCGTGGCCAGGAGCGTTGCGCTAAACTTAATCATCAGGGGAGCATCCTTTTTTCGATGCAGTCCACAAAAGAGTATGTATCTATAGCTTGTTGCTTACAGAAATGTGAATCCTGACAGAAAAAAGTAACCTGAAACCGGAATTGCTTCACAGATAGCGGAATTGTTCACATTACGATATAACTAAAACAAAGAGTTAACCTCACTGCGTTAACAAAGAGGTGGAAAATGCTAGATAAAATTTGTCAGCTCGCACGGGATGCGGGAGATGCCATCATGCAGGTGTATGACGGTATTAAGCCTATGGAGGTCGTCAGCAAAGCGGACGACTCTCCGGTCACGGCGGCGGATATCGCGGCGCATAAGGTGATCCTGAAAGGGTTACAGGCCTTAACGCCGGACATCCCCGTCCTGTCAGAAGAAGCGCCGCAAAGCTGGGACGAGCGCCAGCACTGGCAGCGCTACTGGCTGGTCGATCCGCTGGACGGGACAAAAGAGTTCATCAAGCGTAACGGCGAATTCACCGTCAATATCGCCCTGATTGAGAAGGGTAAAGCGGTTCTGGGCGTAGTCTACGCGCCGGTGATGAAGGTGATGTACAGCGCCGCAGAAGGGAAGGCGTGGAAGGAAGAGTGCGGCGTGCGCAAGCAGATCCAGGTGCGCGATGCGCGTCCTCCGCTGGTGGTGATTAGCCGTTCGCACAGCGACAGCGAGCTGCAGGAGTACCTGCAGCAGCTGGGTGAACATCAGACCACCTCGATTGGCTCATCGCTGAAATTCTGCCTGGTAGCGGAAGGCCATGCGCAGCTCTACCCCCGCTTTGGGCCAACCAACGTCTGGGATACCGCGGCAGGTCATGCCGTTGCCGCGGCTGCCGGAGCGCACGTTCATGACTGGCAGGGCAAGACGCTGGACTATACCCCGCGCGAATCCTTCCTCAACCCCGGCTTCCGCGTCTCGATTTATTGAGCCAGCAGCTTATGCAGCAGGTCGACAACCTGCTGCACCTCTTCCTGAGTTAACGCGCCGTCTTTCACCCACTGTACGCGGCCCTCTTTATCCAGCACGATAATCGCGGAGCTCTCTTCCTCCAGCTGCCAGGCCTTACGGGTTACGCCGTTACTGTCAACGATAAACTGCGACCAGGGATAAAGCTTTTTATTACTCTCCAGACTGCTGCGCACAAACATCCCTGAACCCGGAATCGCGTCGTCGGTGTTAACAATGGTGGTGGTCTGGTAACGATCGTGCGGTAACTTCGCTGATTTAATCGCTTCAATCAGCGTCGCGTTTTTCTCTTTTGCAGAGGTGCGACCAGCAATATGTTGCAGTACTCGCACTTTTCCCACTAACTGCGCGCTGTTCCAGGTTTTGTAGCTAAACTGATCTTTATCAAGCACCAACTCGCCACGATCGGTAATGCCAATCGGCGGCACTCGCTGACCGGTTTCGAACTGATGTGCGGAAGCCATCATCGGCAACAGCAGGCAGGTGAGTGCCAGAATCTTGCGTAGGGTCATGGTGTTTCCTTCTTATGATATGCAGGTGATCCGACCACTTGGGTCTGAGTTTTAATCATATGTGCTATTTATCGAATTTCCCGCAAGTGTGATGCCAGTTTGCGGTCAAGCGCACAAATCATATGAAAAATGAATGCTTATACTGAAGACCGCGCTTCGGTAAAAAGATAATTCTGAATAATTGTAACCTTTAGGTAAAAAAAGTTATACGCGGTGGAAACATTGCCCGGATAGTCTATAGTCACTAGGCATTAAAATTTGCGCCTCATAATAGTTGGGCCGATTGTGGCACCGCACAGGCGTAATACTCAGCAGGAGATAACAATGAAAATTTTCCAACGGTACAACCCACTTCAGGTGGCGAAGTACGTAAAGATCCTGTTCCGTGGACGGTTATACATCAAGGACGTTGGCGCTTTTGAATTTGATAAGGGTAAGATTCTTATCCCAAAAGTGAAGGATAAGCTGCATTTGTCAGTGATGTCCGAAGTTAACCGTCAGGTTATGCGTCTGCAAACAGAGATGGCTTAACCAAAGTGCTATGCAGTAAAAAGTGCTATGCAGTAATAAGACGGCTCCTGATTCAGGAGCCGTTGATGTTTCTGGGGGTTACGCGACGCTTTCTTCTTTATCTTTAGCGTCAGGCAGTTTTGGCGAAAGGGCGGTGGCCTTGCTGTCGATCCGGGTCACCAGCAGCTGGTCGATGCGGTAGTTATCGATATCCACCACTTCAAATTTGTAGCCGGCGAATTTCACCGAATCGGTGCGTTTCGGGATCTTACGCAGCATAAACATCATAAAGCCGCCGATGGTTTCGTAGTTGCCCGACTGCGGGAACTCGTCAATATCCAGTACGCGCATGACGTCGTCAATCGGGGTGCCGCCGTCAATCAGCCATGAGTTCTCATCACGGGCGACAATCTGCTCTTCCAGCCCCTGACCGACCAGATCGCCCATCAGCGTGGTCATCACGTCATTGAGGGTGATGATCCCCACCACCAGCGCGTACTCGTTCATGATCACCGCGAAGTCTTCACCTGCGGTTTTAAAACTTTCCAACGCCTCTGAAAGGGTTAACGTATCCGGCACAATCAGCGTGTTGCGAATTTGTACGCCGCTGTTCAGTGCCAGGCTTTGGTTAGCCAGCACGCGGTTCAGCAGGTCTTTAGAATCGACATAACCGATGATGTGGTCAATATCTTCATTACAGACGAGGAACTTAGAGTGCGGATGTTCCGCCACCTTATTCTTCAGGCTTTGCTCATCTTCGTGGAGATCAAACCAAATCACGTTTTCACGCGGTGTCATTGAAGACGGAACGGTACGGGATTCCAGCTCAAAGACGTTTTCAATCAGCTCGTGTTCCTGTTTACGTAACACGCCCGCCAGCGCACCGGCTTCCACTACCGCGTAGATGTCATCAGAAGTGATGTCATCTTTACGTACCATTGGCAGTTTGAAAATACGGAAGATTATGTTCGCCAGGCCGTTGAAGAACCACACCAGCGGGGTGCAAACGTACAGGCAGAAGCGCATCGGGTTGATGATACGCAAAGCCACAGCTTCTGGCGCAATCATACCGATGCGTTTCGGGGTTAAATCCGCAAACAGGATAAACATGCCAGTCACTAACGAGAAAGAGAGAATAAAGCTCAGTTGCTCAGAGAGCTCTGCCGACATATAGCGGGAGAACAGGCTGTGAAAAGCTGGAGAAAATGCCGCATCACCGACGATACCGCCGAGAATCGCCACTGCGTTCAGACCGATTTGGACCACGGTAAAGAACATGCCGGGATTTTCCTGCATATTCAGAACGCGTTGGGCATTTATATTGCCTTCATCAGCCAGCAGTTTAAGTTTGATTTTGCGTGAGGCGGCAAGCGAGATCTCGGACATCGAGAAGAACGCACTTACAGCGATCAAGCAGAGTATGACTAAAATACTGTTTAACATATCTTATCCGACCTTTCAGGCCAGATCCTCGGAAGGGGAAGTTGATTAATTTGTGTGAAATACACATTGAACATCAGCTCGTAGCGTTGAGCCGATTATTTCAGCGGGTAGTATAGCGTAAAGAGATGTAAATCTGCCAGAGGTCACATTTTTGGCATAAAACAGACCGGACAGCGGGCGCTGTCCGGTACATCGCGTTATTTCACGGCAGACAGGCGGACATCGCCCACTGCCCGACGGGTGGCATCGCCTCCCCATACCTGATCGTATTCATAGCCCGTGAGCTGCTTGATCACCACGCGGGTGCTGGCGTCGCAGTCGCGGTAATCGCCACCCAGCTTACGGCGCGCAATCTCCTTGAGGAGCAGCTTGTGCGTCTCACGGGTGAGCTTGAACCTGTAGGTGGTGAAGAAGCTTACCGCCAGCAGGGCTGCCGTTGCGAAGATCATCAGGCCGATAATCGCCCCCAGCGCGCTTTCAGGCTGCGCACCGCTGCCCTTCACGAAGCCGGATTCCTGCAGCACCAGGCCAATAATCATGATGGCAATCGCCACGGTGCTCTTGCGGGTCAGAACCATCACCCCGGCAAAAATCCCTTCGCGGCGCTGCTGAGTCACCATCTCGTCAATATCCGGAATGAAGCTGTAGATATTCCACGGAATATAGTAGAGGCCAGAGCGGGCGGCACCGAGCAGAATAAAGACCGCGGAGAACAGCAGCGTCGGTACCTGCGTTTTAGTGAGATAGACCGTAAACAGGAAGGCCAGCACCAGAAAGATACAGCCGTAGGAGAGCCGCAGGGCGGCAGACGGCGTGACGTTCAGCCGGTTCAGCAACAGCATAAATCCATAGGTGCCGGGTACCGAGGCGAAGGCCGCAATGCTCAGCCAGCCGGAAACCGCAGCCGCATCCTGGATCAGACAGTACACGACATAATAGGTAAAGACCGAACCGAATACGTCCATCGCCGTGAACGAAAAGATATAAATAATAATGTGCAGGCGGAACGCGCGGATGCGGAAGGAGGAAAAGAGATCCAGCACCAGATATTTCAGGTGATTCATTAGCCCGCCGCTGCGCTGGTTGTCCACTTTAAAACTGGATTCCTGCTGCACATCCTTCGCTTCCCAGGTGGTGTACCAGGTAATAAATACCGCAAGGCAGAACACGCAGGAAAATATCAGTCCGGTGAGGGTATAGGTAAAGGGATTATCTTTACCCGTGAACTGCATAATCACTCCGGGAACGGAAACCGCAAGAAAACCGCCCAGCTGGGAGCAGATCATCCGCACGCCGGACAGGCGGCTACGCTCTTCATACCGGTTCGTCATCTCAGCCGCCAGGGTCTCCCAGGGGACCAGCACCATCGCCGACAGCAGCTCAATAGAGAGGTAAGTGCCCAGGTAGTACCAGTAACCCATGTCCGTCATCCACAGCAGGGCATACAAAAACATGAGCGGTGAGCTGAGTAATAAAAAGAAGCGGCGACGACCAAATTTACGCCCGAGCCAGGTATCCCCGAAGTTATCGGTGATGTAGCCCATAATCGGGCTTAATAGCGCATCAATCACGCGGGCAATGGCGAATATAGATCCCGCTTCAATGACTGAGAGCCCGCAATAGGTGGTGTAAAAAAATAACAGCCAGGTGCCGATAATGGTAAACGCACCCCCGCCAAAAAGATCGGTTACGCCGTAGCCGAGCGCCACGCCATAACCCACTCTACGTTCAGTTGGTTTGACCATAATAATATCCAGTGTAGGGTAATGATTAACCCGTTTTTCCGGGTCGTTTTTTATTGAGTGCTGGAATACAAATTACGTTCTAGTTATTGATATCTATCCATTGTCTTAATTGAGACGAGCGGTAAATAGCCTCCACAAGGGTCAGTGAATGTCCGGCTTCACGGATGTTGGTGTAATCCGTGTGCCCCGGGTGGGTGATTGCGTGATAAAACCGGCGGATCGCCTGCTCGTGCCCCAGGCCCCAGTAGCTTTTGACCGAGCCATCGGGAGAGTCATCGCTGTCCAGCCTGAGGCGCTCGCCGCGGGCGATGCACCAGAGCACGTTGTTATGCAGCAGCAGCGATCCCTGTTCGCAGTGGATCTCCATCAGAAGCGGGGAATCGGTGGTATTGCAGTTGCTGGCGTAAAACAGGCCGCGCGCGCCGTTGGCAAAGTGCAGCGTGGCCATTGCGCTGTCTTCCCCTTCGGTCACATCCGCCAGCTCGCCGCTGTCCACCACGCCTTTCAGGCGCGTTACGCCGCCGGCGAACCACTGCATCAGGTCGAGGGTATGAATGGCCTGGTTGATCAGCAGGCTGCCACCCTCCGTTGCCAGCCGCCCGCGCCACGGGCTTTCGGTGTAGTACGCGCCCGAGCGTGACCACGTCAGCACGGCCTTAATGCTGAGCATTTTTCCCAACTCGCCGTCCTCCAGTATCCGGCGTATGCGCAGGCTGGTGGGGTTGAGGCGGTTCTGGTAGCACACGCCGAGCAGACCCGACGCCTGTTCGGCGGCGCGGGTGATGTCCACGAGTTCGCTGCTGTTCATGCCCACCGGTTTTTCGCAGAAAACATGCTTCCCGGCGGCGAGCGCCGCCAGGATCATGCTTTTATGCTCGAAATGTGGCGTGCAGATGTGGACCACGTCGATAGCATCATCCAGCAACATTTCCCGGTAATCCTGATAGAAGCGGCACTGATAGCGCATTGCCAGCTCCAGCCCTTTAACGCTGTCGATGTCGACCAGCGCGCGTAGCGCGACGTTGGGGAGCAGGCGCAACGCATTCACATGGCAGCCGTGAATCGCTCCGGCACCGATAACCGCCGTGTTCAGGATCGTCATTGTCGCCTCCCGTTATTCCGTCGCGTTGGCCAGCATCTGGGCCTTCACGCAGAGCTCGGCCGCTTTGAAGGCGTGCGCCTGCGTCATAGCGTTTTCGGTACGATGCAGACAGTCGAGGATCAGTTCGCCAAAGAACGGGAATCCGACCTGTCCGGCGACCGGGTAGCGGAATTCCCCCTCTTTATTGACGAGATAAACCACGTCCTGCTCGCCGCGGGTGAGATCGACATATTTGCGGATCTCGATATACCCGTCGGTGCCGAGCAGCGTCAGACGTCCATCGCCCCAGGTTGAGAGTCCGTCGGGGGTGAACCAGTCGCAGCGGAAATAACCGCTGGCGCCGTTTTCGCCCCTGATTGTTGCGTCACCGAAATCTTCAAATTCCGGATGCTGCGGATGGTTGAAATTGCGCGCCTGACTGGCGACCACGGTGGCGTTACGGTTGCCCGTGTAAAACAGAAATTGCTCAATCTGGTGGCTGCCGATGTCGCACAGAATGCCGCCGAAGTAGCGACGATCGTAGAACCAGTCCGGGCGGCCGGTCCCTTCCCGGTGCGGACCTGTCCCCAGGGTTTGGACGACGCGGCCAATGGCCCCCTGCTGCACCAGCTGTCCGGCAAACACCGCGCTCTCCACGTGCAGACGTTCGCTGTAGTACACGGCGTATTTCCGGCCGGTTTTCTCGACCATCGCTTTGGCATCCGCCAGCTGTTCAAGGGTGGTGAGCGGGGCTTTATCCGTGAAGTAGTCCTTGCCTGCGGCCATTGCTTTCAGCCCCAGCGCGCAGCGTTCGGACGGGATGGCCGCACCGGCCACCAGACGCACTTCGTCGTCGTTGAGTATCACCTCCAGCGACTCCGCCACTTTTACCTGCGGATATTGCTGGATGAATTTATCCACTTTGGCCGGATCGGGGTCGTACACCCACTTCAGGGTGGCGCCGGCTTCAATCAGGCCGTTACTCATGCCGTAGATATGCCCGTGGTCGAGCGCGGCGGCGGCAAAAACAAACTCCCCCTCGCGGACAACCGGCTGGGGTTTACCCACCGGCGCGTAGTTCATTCCGTCATTTTTGTTCATGGTGTCACTCCTTAATCCAGGTCTTTGCCAAGGGGAATCGCACCCACTTCGCTGAAGTTGGCGACGCTTGCGGATTTTTCATAAAAACGGGGAGCGAGGGCGCTCGTCCCGCCGGTACGGTAAAACGGGTCGTCGCGGCCAATGGGCAATGAGACGACACCGCGAGTAATGGCCGATTTATAAATGGCGGTAATGAGCTCCAGCGAGCGTTTGCCCTGCTGGCCATCCACTAACGGTGCCGTGCCGTGCTCGATGGCAGAAAGCAGGTCATTAATCTGCCCGGCGTGCAGCGTCCACTCGAGCTTCGGCGTCTGCTTAAACACCGCGTCGAGCTGCGCTTCGCGCTGCTGGTCGTGGGTTTCCTGCGGGAAGCCATTGTCGGCGCTGACGCTGGCAAAGGCCTGCCACGGTGCGGAGATGCGCGCCTTCTCACCCTGAATAATGATTTTCTGATCTTCCCCGTGGTGCACGACCGAGGCGGTAAGCTGGGTGAGCGCACCGCTGGGGTATTTGAAGATCGCGGCGCTGAGGTCTTCGACTTCAGCGTTGTCGTGCGCCACGTTGGTCATCATCGCCACCACCTCGGAGGGGAACCCCAGCATCCACTGAATGGCGTCGATGTGGTGAACCGCGTGGTTAAGCGTGCAGCCGCCGCCCTCTTTTTCCCAGGTGCCGCGCCACCACAGATCGTAGTAGCTGTGTCCGCGCCACCAGAAGGAGTCCACCTGCGCGTGGCAAACCTTGCCCGCAAGCTCCGAATCCAGCGCGGCTTTTAAGCGCCAGAAGGCATCGGTAAAGCGGTTTTGGGCAATGATGGAGAGCGTTTTGCCGCTGGCCTTTTGTGCGGCGATCATCGCGTCGCACTCCTCCAGCGAGGCGGCCATCGGTTTTTCGCACAGCACGTGGCAGCCCGCGTTCAGGGCATCAATGCCGATCTCTGCGTGGACGTAGGGCGGCGTGCAGACGTCGACGATATCGATATCTGGTTCTGAGGCCAGCATCTGCTGGTGGCTGTCATACACGCGGGCGTCCGTCAGGCCGTAGCGCGTTTTTTTCTCGTGGGCTTTTTCGGGGTAGATATCCACCAGCGCCACGATCCGGCAGCGCTGGCCAAACTGCAAATAGCCCTGAATATGGTTATGCGAGATATTCCCTGTTCCCACGATAGCGACATTTAACATCGTTTTTTCTCCGGAGTTACCAGGTGCCAGAGGCGTCCAGCGTGACGCTAGCTGTCTCTTTAGCCACTGAGGTGCTGATGCGCTGTTGAAGCAGGCGCAGATACTGTTTTTCGTTGAGTGGGAACTCGACCCAGTCGTCCGTCCAGGTGGAGAGGTGCATAGCGTTGGAGAGCGTCAACCCGCGGATCCCTTCCAGACCCGGCGCAATGAGCGGCTCGCCGCGCAGAATGGCGGCACAGAAGTTGGCGGTAATGACGTGGTGTTCGCTGCATTCCGGAGCCACGGGAAGCGTGACCTCCCAGCATTCGGGTTCACCAAAACCGTTTTGCCAGCGGGCGTTGAAGGCGGTTTCTGATTCACGCAGCCGCCAGTAGCGCAGCTTGCCCTCTTCGACGACCACCTTGCCGCGATCGCCGACGATTTCCAGCCGGTTGGTGCCCGGCGTTTCCGCCACGGTGGTGATAAACACGCCCGTCGCGCCGTTGGCATACTCGGCGTAGGCGGTGACCTCGTCTTCCACTTCGATCTCACGATGTTTGCCGAACTGGCAGAACGCGCGCAGACGGACCGGCATCCCGACCAGCCACTGCCAGAGATCGAGCTGGTGCGGGTCCTGGTTGAGCAACACGCCGCCGCCTTCTCCTTTCCAGGTGGCTCGCCAGCCGCCGGAGTTGTAATAGCTCTGCGAGCGATACCAGTTGGTGATGATCCAGTTGGAGCGGCGGATCTCACCCAGTTCGCCGCTGTCGATCAGATCTTTCACCTTCTGGTAGAGCGGGTTCGGGCGCTGGTTGTACATGATGCCGAACACCACATCGCACGCCTGGGCGCAGGCGTTCATCTCCTGCACCTGTGCGGTATACACGCCCGCCGGTTTTTCACACAGGGTGTGGATGCCGTTGCGCATCGCCAGCATCGACAGGCGCGGATGCTCGTAGTGCGGCGTGGCGACAATCACCGCGTCGATAAGCCCGCTCTGGAGCATCTCCTGCGCGTCGCTGAACACGGGGAGGGGGCCGACCAGCTGGCGAATGGCCGGATGCTTTTCCGGTGCATTATCACAAACTGCGGCAAGGCAGGCGTCGCTGACCTTACCCGCCAGTAAATAACGCGCGTGGACCGTACCGATATTCCCTATTCCAATAATGCCAAAACGTACCTTCTCCATGTCACACCTTAATTTCAGTTGAAATGAGTGATGACCGGAAAATAGGAAAGGGGAGCGATAGCGACAATGTGTTTTTGTGAGAATACTCGCAAGGTGATTAAGTAATCTCCAGACGTTTTGAAATTTGGTTTTAAAATCAAAGGACTGTTTCTGCAAATATTTGCAAAAACTGAATGAGAGCGAGGTCACACTATGCCGGGCAAGTTAAAAATGGAGGAAATTGCTACCCTGACGGGCTATTCCGTCAGCACGGTTTCGCGGGTATTAAGCGGCAAGTCGTATACCAGCGAAAAAGCCCGGGAGGCGATCGTTCGCACCGCGCGGGAGCTCGGTGTGCTGGAGTCTATGGCGAGCGGAAGACTGTTAATTAACGGTATCGCTGTTTTTGCACCGGAGAGAACCTTTCAGGGACGCGGGGATATTTTTTATCTGGAAGTGACGAAAGGAATTGCTGAAGCCTGCGCGCGGCATAATGTGTGGGTCACGTGCTGTGGTTTAGAAGAGCAGCACGCCGATGTGAAAGTCTTTCTGGAAAAGGCCAGTCATAAGAATATTAACGCGATAATTATTATTGGCACTGATGATTCCACCATATTTAAACTGGCAAGCACGCTGAATAAGCCCTGCGTGTTGATTAATTCCGTTGACCGGGATCGGGTGCTGGATTCCGTGTCACCCGACCACCGGGCGATCGGCTTCACCGCCATGCAGTACCTTTTCGAGCAGGGGCATCGCCGCGTGCTCACGCTCACCTGCCTGCGTCGAGATACGTTGTACGCGCGTCTGGACGGCATCAAAGAGGCGTACCGTCATTTTCACGTCGCCTTTGACCCGCAGCGCGATTTGCTCGTGACGGAGTGGTTCACCGCAGAAGAGGCCGAGCATGCGCTGGATGCGTGGTTAGTGAATCATGACCGCTCGCAGTGGCCGGAGGTGATTTTCCCCAACAGTACCAGCATGACGGAAGGGGTGGTGAGGGCGTTAACGCGGCACGGGCTGCGCATTCCGGAAGACATTTCGCTCATCACGACCGATTTTGCATGGAATTTAGCGCACCGTCTGGAAAAACCGGTCACCGGCGTCACGGTGCCCTGCCGCGAGCTGGGGATTGAGGCCGTACATCTGCTGCAAACACGGCTTAACCGACCGCAGGCACCGGTCTTTAACCTGCTGCTGCAGGGCAAAGTGATGGATTACAGTTCGGTCAGTAACGCCACGCGCCACGCGGCTCGCGTGGCGCTGGATCGGTGATCAGGCCAGCTGTGGCGGCAGGCAAACGCCGATGCCCCCGATGCCGCAGTAGCCGTACGGGTTTTTATGCAGATACTGCTGGTGGTCGTCCTCGGCATAGTAGAACGGTTTCGCGGTGGCGATTTCCGTCGTTACCTCGCGCGTATCGCCCGCTTCACGCATGGCCTGCTGGAAACGCTCAAGGCTGGCGCGCGCGGCGGCATCCTGCTCAGGCGTGAGCGGATAAATGGCCGAGCGGTACTGGGTGCCGTGGTCGTTGCCCTGACGCATGCCCTGCGCCGGGTCGTGGTTTTCCCAGAAGACCTGCAGGAGCTGTTCGTAGCTGATTACCGCAGGGTCATAGACCACGCGTACCGCTTCCGCATGCCCGGTTTCGCCGGAGCAGACTTCGCGATAGGTAGGATTTGGCGTGTAACCGCCCGTGTAGCCGGCCGCCGTGCTGTAAACGCCGGGCAGCTGCCAGAAGAGGCGCTCAACGCCCCAGAAACAGCCCATAGCGAACAGGGCGATTTCCATGCCATCCGGCACGTTGGTCATGGAATGGCCATTGACGGCGTGTAAGGTCGCCACAGGCATAGGGGTGTTGCGTCCCGGTAATGCATCGGTTTGTGAAACCAGATGCTTTTTGTCGAATAAACTCACGATGGGGCCTCCCGGGGTGCGATGTTTCAGTTAAGGTTGTCACGAAGCGTTTAATTGAACACAATAAATGCGCTGAATGAGTCTAGATTTAATCATAAGAAATATTTGGGTGTTACACCCATTTTCAACCCACGATTCGGGTTTTTGGCCAACAGGCCGTATTTTGCCGCGGAGCGGCACTTCATTTGCTTCCAGGGTGGAAACAGGGATATTCAGGAGAAAACGTGACAAAAATCCGCCAGTTATGTTTGGTCAGTGTGTTGCTGACAAGCGGGATTGCCAGCGCGGCGAATGTCCGTTTGCAGGTTGAGGGGTTATCCGGGGCGCTGGAAAAAAACGTGCGTGCGCAGCTATCGACCATCCAGAGTGATGAGGTGACGCCGGACCGGCGTTTTCGCGCGCGCGTCGATGACGCCATCCGTGAAGGTCTAAAAGCGCTTGGGTATTACGAACCCACCATTGATTTCGATCTCCGTCCGCCGCCAAAGAAGGGGCGCCAGGTCCTTATTGCCCGCGTTTCGCCGGGCGAACCGGTGCTGATTGGCGGTACGAACGTCATCCTGCGCGGCGGGGCGCGTACCGACCGGGATTACCTGAACCTGCTCAGCACGCGGCCGAAAATCGGAACCGTGCTTAACCACGGCGACTACGACCATTTCAAAAAAGAGCTGACCAGCGTTTCCCTGCGTAAGGGCTACTTCGACAGCCAGTTCAATAAAAGCCAGCTGGGCATTGCGCTGGATCGACGTCATGCCTTCTGGGATATTGATTATAACAGTGGCGAACGTTACCGCTTTGGGCATGTGACCTTTGAAGGATCACAAATCCGCGATGAATACCTGCAAAATCTGGTGCCGTTTAAAGAGGGCGATGAGTACGAATCGAAAGATCTGGCGGAACTGAACCGCCGACTTTCTGCTACCGGCTGGTTTAACTCGGTGGTGGTGGCTCCACAATTTGATAAAGCGCGCGAAACGAAAGTATTACCATTGACGGGCGTGGTTTCGCCGCGAACAGAAAACACCATCGAAACCGGGGTCGGTTACTCTACGGACGTGGGACCGCGCGTGAAAGCGACGTGGAAAAAGCCGTGGATGAACTCATACGGTCACAGTTTGACCACCAGTACCAGTATTTCCGCGCCGGAACAGACCCTCGACTTCAGCTATAAAATGCCACTGCTGAAGAATCCACTGGAACAATATTATTTGGTGCAGGGCGGTTTTAAGCGCACTGACCTGAACGATACCGAATCTGACTCCACTACGCTGGTGGCTTCTCGCTACTGGGATCTCTCCAGCGGCTGGCAGCGTGCCATTAACCTGCGCTGGAGTCTCGACCACTTTACTCAGGGTGAAATTACCAACACCACGATGCTGTTTTATCCTGGGGTGATGATTAGCCGCACGCGTTCTCGTGGTGGCCTGATGCCAACCTGGGGCGACTCGCAACGCTACTCTATCGACTACTCCAACACGGCCTGGGGCTCAGATGTCGATTTCTCCGTTTTCCAGGCACAAAACGTCTGGATCCGCACACTGTACGATCGCCATCGTTTTGTTACACGCGGCACGCTGGGCTGGATTGAAACCGGTGATTTCGACAAAGTACCGCCGGATCTGCGTTTCTTCGCCGGGGGCGACCGCAGTATTCGTGGCTACAAATACAAATCTATCGCTCCGAAATACGCCAACGGTGACCTGAAAGGGGCCTCGAAGTTGATAACCGGATCGCTGGAGTACCAGTACAACGTGACCGGAAAATGGTGGGGCGCGGTGTTTGTCGATAGTGGCGAAGCGGTAAGCGATATTCGCCGCAGCGACTTTAAAACCGGTACCGGGGTCGGCGTGCGCTGGGAATCGCCGGTCGGGCCAATCAAACTCGATTTTGCCGTACCGGTCGCGGATAAAGACGAACACGGGTTACAGTTTTACATCGGTCTGGGGCCAGAATTATGAGTTTATGGAAAAAAATCAGCCTCGGCGTGGTTATCGTTATCTTACTGTTGCTGGGATCGGTGGCGTTTCTGGTGGGCACCACCAGTGGCCTGCATCTGGTATTTAAAGCGGCGGATCGCTGGGTACCAGGACTGGATATTGGCAAGGTCACCGGCGGCTGGCGCGATCTCACCTTGTCTGACGTTCGTTATGAGCAGCCAGGCGTGGCGGTAAAAGCGGGCAATCTGCATCTGGCGGTCGGGCTTGAGTGCCTGTGGAACAGTAGCGTTTGTATTAATGACCTGGCGCTGAAAGACATTCAGGTCAACATCGACAGTAAAAAAATGCCTCCTTCTGAACAGGTTGAAGAAGAGGAAGATAGCGGTCCGCTGGATCTCTCCACGCCGTATCCCATCACCCTGACACGGGTGGCGCTGGATAACGTCAACATCAAGATTGATGACACCACGGTATCGGTGATGGACTTCACCTCCGGCCTGAACTGGCAGGAGAAAACCCTGACCCTGAAACCGACGTCGCTGAAAGGCCTGCTGATTGCTCTGCCGAAAGTGGCGGAAGTGGCGCAGGAAGAAGTGGTCGAACCGAAAATTGAAAATCCGCAGCCGGATGAAAAGCCGCTCGGCGAAACGCTGAAAGATCTCTTTTCTCGCCCGGTATTGCCGGAAATGACCGACTTGCATTTGCCGCTTAACCTGAACATTGAAGAGTTTAAAGGCGAGCAGTTACGCGTGACGGGCGACACGGACATCACCGTGCGCACCATGCTGCTGAAAGTGAGCAGCATTGACGGCAATACTAAACTGGACGCCCTGGATATCGATTCCAACCAGGGGATCGTCAACGCCAGCGGCACGGCGCAGCTGTCAGACAACTGGCCGGTGGATATCACCCTCAACAGCACACTGAACGTGGAGCCGTTGAAAGGTGAAAAAGTGAAGCTAAAAGTGGGCGGCGCGCTGCGCGAACAGCTGGAGATTGGCGTTAATCTTTCCGGTCCGGTGGATATGGATTTACGCGCCCAGACGCGACTGGCGGAAGCCGGATTGCCGCTCAACGTGGAAGTGAACAGCAAACAGATTTACTGGCCGTTCACTGGTGAGAAGCAGTATCAGGCGGATGATCTGAAACTGAAACTTACCGGCAAAATGACCGATTACACGCTCTCTATGCGTACGGCAGTGAAGGGACTGGAGATCCCGCCAGCCACCATTACCCTTGATGCCAAAGGTAATGAACAGCAGGTCAATCTCGACAAACTCACCGTCGCGGCGCTGGAAGGGAAAACTGAACTCAAGGCGTTGCTCGACTGGCAGCAGGCCATTAGTTGGCGCGGTGAGCTAACGCTTAACGGCATTAACACCGCCAAAGAGATCCCAGAGTGGCCGTCGAAACTCAATGGCTTGATTAAAACCCGCGGTAGCCTGTACGGCGGCACCTGGCAGATGGAGGTGCCAGAACTGAAGCTGACCGGTAACGTCAAACAGAACAAAGTGAACGTTGACGGCACGCTGAAAGGCAACAGTTATATGCAGTGGATGATCCCAGGGCTTCATCTGGAACTGGGGCCAAACAGTGCCGAAGTGAAAGGCGAGCTGGGGGTAAAAGATCTCAATCTTGATGCCACCATCAACGCGCCGGGGCTGGATAACGCGCTGCCGGGGCTTGGCGGTACAGCGAAAGGGCTGGTGAAAGTACGCGGCACGGTGGAAGCGCCACAACTACTGGCAGATATCACCGCGCGCGGCCTGCGCTGGCAGGAACTTTCCGTGGCGCAGGTTCGCGTGGAAGGCGACATTAAATCCACCGATCAGATCGCCGGGAAACTCGACGTACGCGTTGAGCAAATTTCGCAGCCGGATGTAAATATCAACCTCGTCACCCTGAATGCCAAAGGCAGCGAAAAACAGCACGAGTTACAGTTGCGGATTCAGGGCGAGCCTGTCTCCGGGCAGCTTAATCTGGCAGGAAGTTTTGATCGCAAAGAAGAACGCTGGAAGGGAACTCTTAGCAATACCCGCTTCCAGACGCCGGTCGGCCCGTGGTCGCTGACCCGCGATATTGCGCTGGATTACCGCAATAAGGAGCAAAAAATCAGCATCGGGCCACACTGCTGGCTTAACCCGAATGCGGAACTGTGCGTGCCGCAAACTATCGATGCGGGTGCCGAAGGGCGTGCGGTGGTGAATCTCAACCGCTTCGACCTGGCCATGCTGAAACCGTTTATGCCAGAAACCACTCAGGCCAGCGGTATCTTCACGGGTAAAGCGGACGTTGCCTGGGACACCACCAAAGAGGGGCTGCCGCAGGGCAGTATCACCCTTTCGGGGCGTAACGTGCAGGTAACGCAAACCGTCAACGATGCGGCGCTGCCCGTGGCGTTTCAGACGCTGAATCTGACGGCGGAATTGCGTAACAACCGTGCCGAATTGGGCTGGACCATCCGCCTGACCAATAACGGCCAGTTTGATGGACAGGTGCAGGTGACCGATCCGCAAGGCCGCCGTAATCTTGGTGGCAACGTCAATATCCGTAACTTCAACCTTGCGATGATAAACCCCATCTTTACCCGTGGGGAAAAAGCAGCGGGGATGGTGAGTGCCAACTTGCGTCTGGGTGGTGATGTGCAAAGCCCGCAGTTGTTTGGTCAGCTTCAGGTTACGGGTGTGGATATCGACGGCAACTTTATGCCGTTTGATATGCAACCGAGCCAGCTTGCGGTCAACTTTAACGGTATGCGCTCGACGCTTGCCGGTACAGTACGGACCCAGCAGGGTGAAATCTACCTGAACGGTGATGCCGACTGGAGCCAAATTGAAAACTGGCGGGCGCGGGTAACGGCGAAAGGCAGTAAAGTGCGGATCACCGTGCCGCCGATGGTACGAATGGATGTATCGCCAGATGTTGTATTCGAGGCTACACCAAACCTGTTTACCCTCGATGGTCGCGTGGATGTCCCTTGGGCGCGCATCGTGGTGCACGATCTGCCGGAAAGCGCAGTAGGCGTCTCCAGCGATGTGGTGATGCTTAACGATAACCTGCAACCGGAAGAGCCGAAAACGGCGTCGATTCCGATTAACAGTAACCTGATTGTCCACGTTGGCAATAATGTGCGCATTGACGCCTTTGGCCTGAAAGCGCGGCTGACGGGCGATCTTAACGTCGTTCAGGACAAACAAGGGCTGGGCCTGAACGGGCAGATCAACATCCCTGAAGGGCGCTTCCATGCCTATGGTCAGGATCTGATTGTGCGTAAGGGTGAGTTACTGTTCTCTGGTCCGCCGGATCAACCGTATCTTAATATTGAAGCTATTCGTAACCCGGATGCTACAGAAGACGACGTAATCGCCGGAGTTCGCGTCACTGGTCTGGCGGACGAACCGAAAGCGGAGATCTTCTCTGACCCGGCTATGTCGCAACAAGCTGCATTGTCTTATTTGCTACGTGGACAAGGGCTGGAGAGCGATCAGAGCGACAGTGCGGCGATGACCTCAATGCTGATTGGCCTGGGGGTTGCGCAAAGTGGCCAGATTGTGGGTAAAATCGGCGAGACGTTTGGCGTAAGCAATTTAGCGCTCGACACCCAGGGAGTAGGCGACTCCTCCCAGGTAGTGGTCAGCGGCTATGTATTGCCAGGTCTGCAAGTGAAATACGGCGTGGGTATATTTGACTCTATAGCAACACTCACGTTACGTTATCGCCTGATGCCTAAGCTATATCTGGAAGCCGTGTCTGGTGTAGACCAGGCACTGGATTTGCTCTATCAGTTCGAGTTTTAGCAATGCGAATATTTGTCTACGGCAGTTTACGCCACAAACAAGGCAACAGTCACTGGATGACCAATGCCCAGTTACTGGGCGATTTCAGTATCGATAACTACCAGTTGTATAGCCTGGGCCACTATCCAGGCGCAGTTCCGGGGAACGGAACAGTACACGGTGAAGTTTATCGTATTGACAACGCCACGCTGGCCGAACTTGATGCCTTGCGCACCAGGGGCGGTGAATACGCGCGCCAGTTGATTCAGACGCCGTACGGGAGTGCATGGATGTACGTTTATCAACGACCCGTCGATGGATTAAAGCTAATTGAAAGCGGCGACTGGTTAGACAGGGATAAGTAATAATAAAAGCACGCCACCTTCGGGTGGCGTTGTTTTTTTACACTTTCAATTCTCTTCTGTATTCCTGCGTCGGGTTAAAAACAGAGGAACGAACAGCATGATGTATGGGGCAATAAGCCATAAAAAACACAAGGCGCGCGAACGGCCATAGTAGTTTATGCACCGCGTATTGCTTGATATGACGGGCAGGAAAAACAGTAAAAACAGCAGAATCGCATAATCGCTTCGATAAGGGATCCATAAGTAAAACAAAAACCAGGCAAGTTGGAAGGTCAGGATGCAGAGATACTGCCATTTGCTGTCTTTGCCGTAACAGTCAAACGCCTTTATGTAGCCCATTTTTATGCTTTGAAGAAAGAAACTTAGCATGTATAACGCTCACGATCGCGACGGTCAGGAGTGTGCTCGTCAGCAACGCTCCTAAAAAATAGCTGTGGGTGATATCAGTAGCACCCGAGCTTAATGTATGTAATTTACTATATCCTCTATCTACTGCAACAAAAAGCGTATATAGCCCGACGTTAATACAGAACTGAAGCAGACAAGAAGTGACAATATTCGCTGGAATTCTTTTTAATAGAGTGAGGAACATATAAATAATACTTGCTGAAAGAGCGAAGTAAAGCCCGTTAAATAAACTAGATAGTAAGGAGCTATTTATTTCGCTGAATATTAAATTATCGCTTCCATAGTACCATGTCAGATATTGAATATACGTGCTTCTGCCAAAGATAAAAGAGGAAATAATAATGACGAGTAGACTTACGATATGAATTTTCTTACTCATAATTTTGCTCCCTTAGAAAGCAGTTCCTTCATCGTTTTACTGGCCTCCAGCTGATCTTTGATTATGGCAAGGTCACGATTATTGTGATTAGATTTTGCAATAGCGGTTGGCGTTCCTTTACCACCATTGTCCATAAAGAAGACAATATCCTTACGACCATAAAGAAGGACCTGTGGGATGGGATCACGCCCATAGCTCACCGCCTGAGGAAGGGAGTGAACAGACTCTGTCGTGAGGAAGCGAGGAATATTTTCATGCTCAATATTGCCTAAAGGTGTAGTGGCAACAAGAGAGCCGATAAAATCAGTCGTATACACTAACGTATCTGTATCTTTGGTCGTTACTTTCGAGCCCGTAAGATATTTTATCTGTTGCCAAAGTGTAATATCTTTTGGGGTAACCTTAACACCATCCATAAACATATCTTGCTTGCGTTTTAGCTGAATGACAGTGCGGTGTACCTGTGTCAAAGAGGGCTGATTTCCCCAACGGAAGGCATAAGTCCATCGCGGGAATATAGCCTTTCAATAATAAAGTAAATTCCAGTTGGGCGGGCAACATCAATGTTAATGGATGACATATGAATCCTGTAATGAATGTGGATTAATGCTCATCATGACAGTATGTGATTAATTGCCAGCCTATTCAACCACTCCCACCATAAATGAGAGGGTGCTTTTGTTGTATCAACATGAAAGCCAATGAGAATGGGATTTATCTTAAAAGTCGGTGTATGCTGCTTTTAACAAAGATATAAAAAAAGCCCCAGTATGCGGGGCTTTCATTAATCGGCCAGTAAGAATTACTTCTTAGCAGCGCGCTCGAAGGAGGCAACGATTTCAGCTTTAGCGGCTTCTGCGTTTTCCCAACCTTCAACTTTCACCCACTTGCCTTTTTCGAGGTCTTTGTAGTGCTCGAAGAAGTGAGCGATCTGCGCTTTCAGCAGCTCTGGCAGATCGTTAACGTCTTTAATGTGATCGTATTCTTTGCTCAGCTTGGTGTGCGGAACAGCAATCAGTTTCGCATCTTCACCGGCTTCGTCGGTCATTTTCAGAACGCCAACCGGACGGCAACGGATCACAGAACCCGGCTGCAGCGGGTACGGAGTCGGGACCAGTACGTCAACCGGGTCACCGTCCAGAGACAGAGTGTGGTTGATATAGCCGTAGTTGCACGGATAGAACATCGCGGTGGACATGAAGCGGTCAACGAACAGTGCGCCGCTCTCTTTGTCGATTTCGTATTTGATCGGATCTGCGTTAGCCGGGATCTCAATAACAACGTAGATGTCTTCCGGCAGATCTTTACCCGCAGGGACGTTGAGTAAGCTCATGTCTGTTTCCTTTAAAAATATGTGGCAAACAAGTGCCGAGTATTATAGCCAACTCGCGCCGAATGTCTTCGCTTGTTTTCGTCTTCATTTTCCTTTTTCGCCAGTTTTAAGACGGTATACAGAGCAGGAAAATCCATAACCGTAGCCGCATTTTTCATAGTGAGATGAAAGCGATTACAAACTTGTGATTAACGTTTTATTTACTTTTATGAAGTGTGATGTAACGCAATCCGTTACATAACGAATTGTCTATAGTTTTTCCGCGAACATCTTTTCACCAATAATAATTACCCCGACGAGGACAACCCTATGTGGAAACGCTTACTTGTAGTCTCTGCAGTCTCGGCAGCCATGTCGTCTATGGCGTTGGCCGCTCCATTAACCGTAGGATTTTCGCAGGTCGGATCGGAATCCGGCTGGCGCGCTGCAGAAACCAATGTGGCGAAAAGTGAGGCCGAAAAACGCGGAATTACGCTGAAAATTGCCGATGGTCAGCAAAAGCAGGAAAACCAGATTAAAGCGGTACGTTCCTTCGTCGCGCAAGGGGTGGATGCGATCTTTATCGCTCCGGTGGTCGCGACAGGTTGGGAACCGGTATTAAAAGAGGCGAAAGATGCCGAAATCCCGGTCTTCTTGCTCGACCGTTCCATCGATGTGAAAGACAAATCTCTCTATATGACCACCGTTACTGCCGACAACATCCTCGAAGGTAAGTTGATCGGTGACTGGCTGGTAAAAGAAGTGAATGGCAAACCATGCAACGTGGTGGAGCTGCAGGGCACCGTTGGGGCCAGCGTCGCCATTGACCGTAAGAAAGGCTTTGCCGAAGCCATTAAGAATGCGCCAAATATCAAAATCATCCGCTCGCAGTCAGGTGACTTCACCCGCAGTAAAGGCAAAGAAGTCATGGAGAGCTTTATCAAAGCGGAAAACAACGGCAAAAACATCTGCATGGTTTACGCCCATAACGACGACATGGTGATTGGTGCAATTCAGGCAATTAAAGAAGCGGGCCTGAAACCGGGCAAAGATATCCTCACGGGTTCCATTGACGGTGTACCGGACATCTACAAAGCGATGATTGATGGCGAGGCGAACGCCAGCGTTGAACTGACGCCGAATATGGCAGGTCCCGCCTTCGACGCGCTGGAGAAATACAAAAAAGACGGCACCATGCCTGAAAAGCTGACGTTAACCAAATCCACCCTTTACCTGCCTGATACCGCAAAAGAAGAGTTAGAGAAGAAGAAAAATATGGGGTATTGAGGGTTGCTATGCCTGATGCCGATTCGTAGGCCGGATAAGGCGCTCGCGCCGCATCCGGCGATGGTGCACTGAAGCCTGATGCGACGCTTACCGCGTCTTATCATGCCTACTGGGAGCACGCTTTACACCGGGGGAAACCATGACGACCGACCAACACCAGGAGATCCTCCGCACCGAAGGATTAAGTAAATTTTTCCCCGGCGTCAAAGCGTTAGACAACGTTGATTTCAGCCTGCGCCGTGGCGAAATCATGGCGCTGCTCGGTGAAAACGGGGCAGGAAAATCAACGCTAATCAAAGCATTAACTGGTGTATACCACGCCGATCGCGGCACCATCTGGCTGGAAGGCCAGGCTATCTCACCGAAAAATACCGCCCACGCGCAACAACTCGGCATTGGCACCGTCTATCAGGAAGTCAACCTGCTACCCAATATGTCGGTCGCTGATAATCTATTTATAGGCCGCGAACCCAAACGCTTCGGCCTTCTACGCCGCAAAGAGATGGAAAAGCGCGCCACCGAACTGATGGCATCTTACGGTTTCTCCCTCGACGTGCGCGAACCGCTCAACCGTTTTTCGGTGGCGATGCAGCAAATCGTCGCTATTTGCCGGGCTATCGATCTCTCTGCCAAAGTGCTGATCCTCGATGAACCCACCGCCAGTCTCGACACCCAGGAAGTGGAGTTACTGTTTGACCTGATGCGTCAGTTGCGCGATCGCGGCGTCAGCCTGATTTTTGTCACTCACTTTCTCGATCAGGTCTATCAGGTCAGCGATCGGATCACCGTCTTACGCAACGGCAGTTTCGTAGGCTGTCGGGAAACGTGCGAGCTACCGCAGATCGAACTGGTAAAAATGATGCTGGGGCGCGAGCTGGATACCCACGCGCTACAGCGTGCCGGGCGAACATTGTTGAGCGACAAACCCGTTGCCGCGTTCAAAAATTACGGCAAAAAAGGAACGATCGCACCGTTTGATCTCGAAGTACGCCCCGGCGAGATCGTCGGTCTGGCTGGCTTGCTGGGATCAGGACGTACCGAAACCGCCGAAGTGATCTTCGGTATCAAACCTGCTGACAGCGGCACTGCGTTGATCAAAGGCAAACCGCAAACCCTGCGATCGCCACATCAGGCGTCGGTACTGGGTATCGGCTTCTGCCCGGAAGACAGGAAAACCGATGGCATCATCGCCGCTGCCTCGGTGCGGGAAAATATCATCCTCGCGCTACAGGCCCAGCGCGGCTGGCTGCGACCGATCTCCCGCAAAGAACAGCAAGAGATTGCCGAACGCTTTATCCGCCAGCTTGGCATTCGCACCCCTTCCACTGAACAACCGATTGAATTTCTCTCCGGCGGCAATCAGCAAAAAGTGCTGCTCTCTCGCTGGCTGCTGACTCGTCCGCAATTTCTGATCCTCGACGAGCCAACGCGTGGAATTGACGTTGGTGCGCACGCCGAGATCATCCGCCTGATTGAAATGCTATGCGCCGATGGTCTGGCGCTGCTGGTGATCTCCTCCGAACTGGAAGAACTGGTGGGCTATGCCGACCGGGTGATCATCATGCGCGATCGCAAACAGGTGGCGGAGATCCCGCTGGCAGAGCTTTCCGTTCCGGCGATCATGAACGCCATTGCGGCGTAAGGAGAACAGTGTGATGCCTCAATCTCTTCCGGACACCACTACGCCAAAAAGGCGCTTTCGCTGGCCGACGGGGATGCCGCAGCTGGTAGCACTATTGCTGGTGCTGCTGGTCGATAGCCTGGTAGCCCCGCATTTCTGGCAGGTGGTGCTTCAGGATGGGCGTTTGTTCGGTAGCCCCATAGACATTCTTAACCGTGCAGCTCCCGTTGCGTTACTGGCGATTGGCATGACGCTGGTGATCGCCACCGGTGGGATTGATCTCTCCGTAGGGGCGGTGATGGCTATCGCCGGAGCCACAACGGCTGCGATGACGGTCGCGGGATTCAGCCTGCCGATTGTTTTGTTAAGCGCCCTGGGCACCGGCATCCTGGCGGGATTGTGGAACGGCATACTGGTAGCGATCCTCAAAATTCAGCCGTTTGTCGCCACTCTGATCCTGATGGTCGCCGGGCGCGGCGTGGCGCAACTGATCACCGCCGGGCAGATCGTCACGTTTAACTCGCCGGATCTCTCATGGTTCGGCAGTGGATCGCTGTTGTTCCTGCCAACGCCGGTCATTATCGCGGTGCTGACGCTTATCCTGTTCTGGCTGTTGACCCGCAAAACGGCGCTGGGGATGTTTATCGAAGCCGTTGGTATCAACATTCGGGCGGCAAAAAATGCCGGGGTAAACACGCGGATCATCGTCATGCTTACCTACGTGTTGAGCGGGCTGTGTGCGGCGATTGCGGGCATTATCGTGGCGGCGGATATTCGCGGTGCCGATGCCAATAACGCCGGGTTATGGCTGGAGCTGGACGCCATTCTCGCGGTGGTGATTGGCGGCGGATCGCTGATGGGCGGGCGCTTTAACCTGCTACTTTCGGTGGTGGGGGCGCTGATTATTCAGGGGATGAACACCGGAATTTTGCTTTCGGGCTTTCCGCCAGAGATGAACCAGGTTGTAAAAGCGGTGGTGGTTCTTTGCGTGCTGATTGTCCAGTCGCAACGCTTTATCAGTCTGATTAAAGGAGTACGTAGCCGTGATAAAACGTAATTTGCCACTGATGATCACCATCGGCGTCTTTGTGTTGGGTTATCTTTACTGCCTGACCCAGTTTCCCGGTTTTGCTTCCACAAGAGTGATCTGCAATATCCTGACCGATAACGCCTTTCTTGGGATCATTGCCGTTGGCATGACCTTTGTGATCCTCTCCGGTGGGATCGATCTCTCCGTCGGTTCGGTGATCGCCTTTACCGGCGTGTTTCTGGCAAAAGTGATTGGAGATTTCGGTCTCTCACCGCTGCTGGCGTTTCCGCTGGTGCTGGTGATGGGCTGTGCCTTCGGCGCATTTATGGGGCTTTTGATCGACGCCCTGAAGATCCCGGCATTTATCATTACCCTTGCAGGGATGTTCTTTTTGCGCGGTGTCAGCTATCTCATCTCAGAAGAGTCGATCCCGATAAACCATCCTGTTTATGACACGCTCTCAAGCCTTGTATGGAAAATCCCTGGCGGCGGTCGCTTAAGTGCGATGGGGCTGCTGATGCTGGCGGTGGTGGTTATCGGCATATTCCTCGCGCATCGTACCCGTTTTGGTAATCAGGTATACGCCATTGGCGGCAATGCGACGTCGGCAAACCTGATGGGGATTTCTACCCGTAGCACTACTATTCGCATTTATATGCTCTCCACCGGACTGGCAACGCTGGCGGGGATTGTCTTCTCGATTTATACCCAGGCCGGATATGCGCTGGCGGGCGTAGGTGTGGAACTGGACGCTATCGCCTCAGTGGTGATTGGCGGTACGCTTTTGAGCGGTGGCGTTGGAACGGTATTAGGGACGCTTTTTGGCGTGGCGATTCAGGGACTGATTCAGACTTACATAAACTTTGATGGCACGCTGAGCTCATGGTGGACGAAAATCGCCATCGGTATTTTGTTGTTTATTTTTATAGCATTACAGCGTGGGTTAACGGTGCTGTGGGAGAATCGTCAGAGTTCGCCTGTTACCCGCGTAAACACATCGGTAACAGAGCGATAACACGCTGAATTTGCTTAAAGTCTAAACATTTTCCGGTAGCGGCCGATAATCTTTTTTTATGCCCAGAAATATCTCGCTACCGGAAATAATATCATGCTTAAAACGCTATCGATTCGTACCGGCTTGCTCTCTTTACTGGCCGTTATGACCCTTCTGCTGCTGATTGTCAGCGGCATTGGCATTTATGCCCTCACACAGAGTTCTTCTTCGCTGCAGCGGATTAATCACCTTCAGGGTGAGCAGATGGTGCAGCTTAATTCAGGCTATACGCTGATCCTGCGCGCGCGCAATGAGGCAGGCCAGGCCGTCCGCATGATGGAAATCGGCATGCTGGACGATGCGGCCAGGGCGGTAAAAAACATCAATCAGGAAGTTGCCCTGGCTCAGAAAACGCTGAAAGGCGTGATCGACGGCGGCGTGGCTGACGAGCAGGGGCAACAGCTGCTCGACAAAGTGTCAGCCAGCCTGGCGACGTATAACCAGCAGGGGATCAACCCGATGCTGAAAACCCTCAATGACCAGAGCGCCGACGGGTATTACGATCTGCTGGAGAAGACGCTGATCCCGGTGGCGAAACAGTTTGATAACGATATGCAGGCGTTTCAGAAATGGAGCGAAGCGCGTGGTCAGGCGGAAGTGAGCGCCGTGCAGGCGAGCAAAACCCGCGTCCTGATCCTGATTATCGTCGCCGCGCTGCTGACGGCGGGCATTATCGTACTCGCCTGGCTGGTGCTGCGCCATATGCTGCTCAAGCCGCTCTCGGCCTCCATTGCTCAACTGGAGAACGTGGCGGCCGGGGATTTAACCCACACGCCTAATGCCCCCGCGAGCCAGGAGTTTAATCGACTTAACGCGGTGATAGAGGAGATGCGACAGTCGCTGATGAACTCGGTTGTGCGGGTACGCGATGCCAGCGCGCAGATTGACACCGGCAGCCGCGAGCTGACGCTGGGAAACCGCGATCTTGCCGAGCGTACGGAATCCACCGCCACGTCGCTTGAGCAGACGGCGGCCAGCATGGAACAGATCACCGCGACGGTGAAGCTCAATGCCGATAATGCCGAGCAGGCGCACCAGCTGGCGAAGTCGGTGTCCGACACGGCCGATCACGGCAGCGAAATGGTTTGCTACGTGATTGAAAAAATGCGCGATATCTCCGGCAGCTCGGCGCGCATCGCCGACATCCTGAGCGTGATCGACGGCATTGCCTTCCAGACCAATATTCTGGCACTAAACGCCTCCGTGGAAGCGGCGCGCGCGGGCGAGCAGGGGCGCGGGTTTGCCGTCGTTGCGGGCGAGGTGCGAAACCTTGCCAGCCGCAGCGCCGACGCGGCGAAAGAGATCCGCTCGCTTATCAGTGATTCGCAAACCCACGTTAACGAGGGCAGCGAGCTGGCCCAGCAGGCTGGCGAAACGATGGATGAGATCGCAACAGAAGTGCTGCGCATGACCAAACTGATGCGAGAGATTGCGACCGCGTCTCAGGAGCAGAGCCGCGGCATTGAGCAGGTGAATATTGCGGTGAATCAAATGGAC
The DNA here is from genome assembly GCA_041890495.1 of Enterobacter hormaechei. Taxonomy (GTDB): domain Bacteria; phylum Pseudomonadota; class Gammaproteobacteria; order Enterobacterales; family Enterobacteriaceae; genus Escherichia; species Escherichia boydii. The sequence goes on along the minus strand of CP169086.1, from coordinate 3,118,603 downwards.
GAAACCGCCCAGCAGAATGCGGCACTGGTGCAGCAATCCTCCGCCGCGACCCGCTCCCTTGAGGAGCAGTCGCGTCAGCTGATGGAAGCCATGTCATCATTCAAAGTGACGACTCAGACCGCTGCATAATATTACCCAGCCCCGGTACGTTCTGTGCCGGGGTATTATTTTTCCCGGAATTAACTTCCGCAATATTATCGTGAATTTCACCCATTAATATTTCCAGTGAGCTGGTTAATGCTAACGCTTTTTCCGTCGGTTCAAGATATAAACCTTTACGGAAAAATAACGGCTCATCAAACAGTTGGTTAAAACGCTTTAAGGCCAGACTCACCGCCGGACGTGACATATCAAGACGCAAAGAGGCTTTTGCCATGCTGCCGCAGCGGACGATTTCAATAAATACAGGGATAAGATTTAAATCAATGCCGGTATTAGCACGGGAATAATTTTTCATTGCGATTCTGCTCCACGAAATATCTGTCAAACTGTTATGGAAATAATGCAGGAGCAGTGGTGAATATTAAAGCATGTTTTTTATAAACACTTATACGGTAAAATATATAAATGACCAGGGGAGCGAGAACGGCCCCCCTGTAGAGAGGATTACGCGTCCGGGAACTCACGGATAAAGCGTTCGACATCTTCAACCATATGGTCGTTGCCGACAAAGAACGAACGGCGCTGGTGCAGGGTTTCCGGGATAATATCCAGAATACGCTCTTTGCCATCGCTCGCTTTACCGCCCGCTTGTTCCGCCAGGAATGCCATCGGGTTGCACTCATACAGCAAACGCAGTTTGCCGTCCGGGTGGCTGGCGGTGCTTGGGTAGAGATAAATACCGCCTTTCAGTAGGTTACGGTGGAAATCCGCAACCAGTGAGCCGATATAACGTGAGGTATACGGGCGGTTGGTGGATTTATCTTCTTCCTGGCAGAATTTAATGTACTTCTTCACCCCGTTCGGAAACTTAATGTAGTTTCCTTCGTTGATGGAGTAGGTTTTGCCTTTCTCCGGGAAGCGCATCCGTTCCTGGCACAGGCAGAAAACGCCGAGCGAAGGATCGTAAGTAAAGGCGTGAACACCGCATCCGGTGGTGTAAACCAGCATGGTAGAGGAGCCGTATACCACGTAACCTGCCGCAACCTGTTTGTTACCAGGCTGGAGGAAATCTTCTTCCGTTACCGGCGTGCCAACAGGCGTAACGCGGCGGTAGATGGAGAAAATGGTACCGACAGAGACGTTAACATCGATGTTGGACGAGCCATCCAGGGGGTCCATCAGCACCACGTATTTTGCGTGTTCACAGCCTTCAAAGACGACAATCTCATCTTCTTCTTCAGAGGCAATGCCCGCAACGATATCGCGTGCTTTCAGTGCGGCTTTCAGTTTTTCATTAGCGAACAAGTCGAGTTTCTGTTGAACCTCGCCCTGCACGTTCTCAGCACCGCTGGCACCCAGGATATCAACCAGTCCTGCTTTGTTGATATCACGATGGATAATCTTGGCGCCCAGTTTTATTGCCGACAGCAAAGCAGTGAGCTCACCGGTAGCATGAGAAAACTCGTGCTGCTTTTCGACAATAAATTCACCTAACGTTTTCATAAAACTTTCCCTGCAATGTTTATGGAGTAAAGCGACCGCAACAATCTTAACAAATAATCTCAATGTTGCGCTCAGGTGAATCGCGCCAGCAAATTGCGGATTATCCTGAAATGCGTTTCTCACTTGCCCGACATATGCGTAAAATGAGCGGCAGATTAAAAAAGGATAGTGACGTATGCGCATTCATATTTTAGGAATTTGTGGCACGTTTATGGGCGGTCTGGCGATGCTGGCGCGCCAGTTAGGCCATGAAGTAACGGGTTCGGACGCCAATGTGTATCCGCCGATGAGCACCTTACTTGAGAAGCAAGGCATTGAACTGATTCAGGGTTACGATGCCAGCCAGCTCGATCCGCAGCCGGATCTGGTGATTATTGGCAACGCCATGACCCGTGGAAATCCGTGTGTGGAAGCGGTACTGGAAAAAAACATCCCTTATATGTCAGGTCCACAGTGGCTGCACGATTTTGTGCTGCGCGACCGCTGGGTGCTGGCCGTTGCCGGTACACACGGCAAAACCACCACCGCGGGAATGGCGACCTGGATTCTGGAACAGTGTGGTTACAAACCGGGCTTTGTAATCGGCGGTGTGCCGGGGAACTTTGAGGTTTCGGCGCGTCTGGGCGAAAGCGACTTCTTTGTTATCGAAGCGGATGAGTACGACTGCGCCTTCTTCGACAAACGCTCTAAATTTGTCCATTACTGCCCGCGTACGCTGATCCTCAACAACCTTGAGTTCGATCACGCCGATATCTTTGACGACCTGAAAGCGATCCAGAAACAGTTCCACCATCTGGTGCGTATCGTTCCGGGGCAGGGCCGTATTATCTGGCCAGAAAACGACATCAACCTGAAACAGACCATGGCGATGGGCTGCTGGAGCGAGCAGGAGCTGGTGGGTGAGCAGGGTCACTGGCAGGCGAAAAAGCTGACCACCGATGCTTCCGAATGGGAAGTTTTGCTGGATGGCGAAAAAGTGGGCGAAGTGAAATGGTCGCTGGTAGGCGAACATAATATGCACAATGGCCTGATGGCGATTGCAGCGGCTCGCCATGTTGGTGTAGCGCCGGCAGATGCCGCTAACGCGCTGGGTTCGTTTATTAATGCTCGTCGCCGTCTGGAGTTGCGTGGTGAAGCGAATGGCGTCACGGTATATGACGATTTTGCCCATCACCCGACGGCGATTCTGGCAACGCTGGCGGCGCTGCGTGGCAAAGTTGGTGGTACGGCGCGCATTATTGCTGTGCTGGAACCGCGCTCGAATACCATGAAAATGGGGATCTGCAAAGACGATTTGGCACCTTCTTTAGGTCGTGCCGATGAAGTCTTCCTGCTGCAACCGGCGCATATTCCGTGGCAGGTGGCAGAAGTGGCAGAAGCCTGCGTTCAGCCTGCACACTGGAGTGGCGATGTGGATACGCTGGCAGATATGGTGGTGAAAACCGCTCAGCCTGGCGACCATATTCTGGTGATGAGCAACGGCGGTTTTGGTGGGATCCATCAGAAACTGCTGGATGGTCTGGCGAAGAAAGCGGAAGCCGCGCAGTAATTCGGCCTTAGCCTGATATAGTGTGCGTAGGCCGGATAAGGCGTTCACGCCGCATCCGGCATTTGAGCATAGTGCCTGATGCGACGCTTGATGCGTCTTATCAGGCCTACAGGTGCATTGAGCATAGTGCCTGATGCGACGCTTGATGCGTCTTATCAGGCCTACAGGTGCACCGCATCCGGCAAACCATACTCACATCAACAACGAAAATTACCCTTCATTCTCCGCCAGTTCGCGCAGATACTGGAAAATCTGGCGTGCGGATTTCGGCGGCTTATTCCCTTCTTTCTCTTTCTTCGCGTTGCGGATCAGAGTACGCAGTTGCTGACGATCGGCATCGGGCCACAGATTTAATACCTCAGCGATGGCGTCATCACCTTGATCGATCAGACGATCGCGCAGGTTTTCCAGTTTATGGAACAGCACCACCTGCTGGTTGTGACGGTTTTTCAGCTTATCCAGCGCCTGACGAATAGGCTCTACGTCGCGCTGGCGCAGCATCTTACCGATGAGCTGCAACTGGCGGCGGCGACCTTCCATCTTAATACGCTGGGCGAGCTCAATAGCCGCGCGCAGATCCGCATCTAACGGGATCTTATCCAGCGCGTTTTTCCCCAGATCAACAATTTCCGCGCCAAGGCGTTTTAGCTCCTCGGCATCACGTTTAATTTCACTTTTACTGACCCAGATAATTTCATCGTCTTCGTCTTCGATGTCATCACCGGGAACGTCGTCGAGCCAGTCTTCGGGCTGCTTAGTCATCTCAGGCTCCTTAAAAAAAGAGGCTAATGTTACCAGTTAAGATGCGCACTGAAAAACGGTTCTCTGTTAGACTTCAGAGAAACTCTCTACATTATGGCACTTGCAATGAAAGTAATCTCTCAAGTTGAAGCGCAGCGCAAGATTCTGGAAGAAGCAGTTTCCACTGCGCTGGAGTTGGCCTCAGGCAAATCGGACGGTGCGGAAGTTGCCGTCAGCAAGACCACCGGCATTAGCGTAAGCACGCGTTATGGTGAAGTGGAGAATGTTGAATTCAATAGCGATGGCGCGCTGGGGATCACTGTTTATCACCAGAACCGCAAAGGTAGCGCATCATCCACCGATTTAAGCCCGCAGGCCATTGCCCGTACTGTACAGGCGGCGCTGGATATTGCCCGTTATACCTCGCCAGATCCCTGTGCCGGCGTGGCAGACAAAGAGCTGCTGGCCTTTGACGCACCAGATCTCGACTTGTTCCACCCTGCGGAAGTTTCCCCGGATGAAGCCATTGAACTGGCGGCCCGCGCAGAACAGGCGGCATTGCAGGCGGACAAACGCATCACCAATACCGAAGGTGGCAGCTTTAACAGCCACTACGGTGTCAAAGTTTTTGGCAACAGCCACGGCATGTTGCAGGGTTACTGCTCAACGCGTCATTCGCTCTCCAGCTGTGTAATTGCCGAAGAAAATGGCGATATGGAGCGTGATTACGCCTACACCATTGGTCGTGCGATGAGCGATCTGCAAACGCCAGAGTGGGTTGGGGCCGACTGTGCTCGCCGTACTTTATCGCGCCTGTCACCGCGTAAACTCTCCACCATGAAAGCGCCGGTCATTTTTGCCAATGAAGTGGCAACCGGGCTTTTTGGCCATCTGGTGGGGGCGATAGCGGGTGGATCGGTTTACCGTAAATCTACCTTCCTGCTGGATTCGCTGGGTAAACAAATTCTGCCGGACTGGCTGACCATTGAAGAGCATCCGCATCTGCTGAAAGGGCTGGCGTCGACGCCATTCGACAGCGAAGGTGTGCGCACCGAGCGTCGCGATATTATTAAAGATGGCATCCTGACTCAGTGGCTGCTGACCAGCTATTCGGCGCGAAAACTGGGGCTGAAAAGCACCGGACATGCGGGCGGTATTCACAACTGGCGGATTGCCGGACAAGGTCTAAGCTTCGAGCAGATGCTCAAAGAGATGGGCACCGGGCTGGTGGTGACGGAATTGATGGGCCAGGGCGTGAGTGCAATTACCGGTGATTATTCCCGTGGTGCGGCGGGCTTCTGGGTAGAAAACGGCGAAATTCAGTATCCGGTTAGCGAAATCACCATCGCAGGTAATTTAAAAGATATGTGGCGCAATATTGTCACCGTCGGTAACGATATTGAAACACGCAGTAATATACAGTGTGGTTCTGTGCTGTTGCCGGAGATGAAAATCGCCGGACAGTAATACCCGTAAAGGCGTTTTAATAATAAAAAAGGAAGTGAGCAATGCGTAAACACCTGTTAGCGATCGTCGCAGCTTCAACGCTGGTTCTTGGATCTTCTGCGTTTGCTGCCGATCTTGAAGACGACATGGGCATCCTCGGTCAAAACCTGAAGGTGGTGCAGAAGACGGACAATGCGGCTGAAATGAAAGACGCGCTGACCAAAATGCGTGAAGCGGCGCTGGACGCACAAAAAGCGACGCCTCCAAAGCTGGAAAGCAAAGCGGCAGACAGCGCAGAGATGAAAGACTACCGTCACGGTTTTGACGTGCTGGTCGGCCAGATCGACGGCGCGCTGAAGCTGGCTAACGAAGGCAAAGTGAAGGAAGCCCAGGCGGCTGCCGAGCAGTTTGTGACGACGCGTAACACGTATCACCAGAAATACCGTTAACCGATCGCACATCTGACAAACAACCAGCGGGGGCCAGTGGCCCCCGTTTTTTTACGCGGTAATAAGTAAACCCTATCGCTATCACATTTTTGCGTCACCACGCCTGAACGTTTTCGTTTCCCCGGCGCGCGTTTTGCCGCTGGAATACGTGATATTCATCACGCAAATACCGTTAATAATCCAGATTCACCGTATTTATGTGGCACAGATCACTGCTGCGGCTCGCCTTTCCACTTCGAAGTGGAAAACAACTCGCTACAAACAATTCCCCCCCAACGTTAGTTTTATTCCAGAGCCATTAACGGGGTAAGACCAGTGATTAACGGAGCGGTAATGAACGACGTTGGGGAACAGGCGGAGCAAACAGAACAGCTCGCGAACACCATGCTGCAGCAGGTTTATGCCCTGCTGGCCCGGAACAACATCATCCCCAATGCGGTACAGGAGCAGATGCTCACCTCCCACGTGCGCGCCATGGCGCACCGGTCCGTGACCGGCGAGCCGCTGCCGGAGGTTGAAGCAGAGCTGTTTGACGAAATTTCACCGGATTCAATGCGGCTCGCCCGTGAAGTGGTCGCGCAGTTTGGCAATCTTCCTGATGAAGAAGCCTGGCTGCTCTCCGTTCACTTTGAAGTCGCGAAAGACAACCTTTAAGGAGCAACACATGGAACAGATTACAGTCGTGATTGGCGATCGCCTGGGCAAAGGTCAGAAAGTGGCTGCCGGTGTGGAAAAAGCAGGTGGACGCGCGGTTGTCGTGCCGGGCATGGCGGCGGACATGAAGCTCGGCGACGTGATGAAAGCGGAAAACGCCACCTTCGGCATCTCCTTCTGCGGCAGCGGCGGCGCGGGTGCCATTACCGCCCAGACCAAGTATGGCTACAAGGCCAAATACGGCATGCGTTCCGTGGAAGAGGGCGTGACCGCCATCAACGAAGGCTGCAACGTGCTGGGCTTTGGCTTTATGGATAAAGAAGAGCTGGGCGAGCGTCTGGTACAGGCGTGGCAGAAGAAATACGGCGCATAAGCATGAAAGAACAGTTCACAACCACGGTGAGAGTGAAGGGGAAGGGCGACGCCAAAGCGCGCGCCTTTGCCGACGCGCTCAACCACGTTCAGGCCGCGGTGATGAAAGCCTCACCGCATATCTTACTGCGTATTGAGCCACAGGATGTGCAGGTCGTTCAGGCGCAAGAAGCGGTGCGTAAAGAAGCGTTTCTGTTCTTCTTTCTGCGCCGGGAAAGACGCACCTACAGCGTGGAGCTGGATGTGACCGTCAACGTGACAGCCATCAATCTTGACCAGGTGGATTTCGTCACGCAACGCTGATTATTCATAAAAGGGCAGACTGATGTTCTTAATTATATTAATAAAATCGCTCATCATTGGCGGCCTGGTTGGCGTCGGTGTCGGAGCCGGGGCTGCACGCATGTTTCATGCGCCTACCACTCAGGGTATGGGCGCGTTTCGTACGTTGGGGGAACTGAACTCCTGTGAAGGGGATCCGGCGTCCCACTTCTCCTTTGGGTTAGGTTTCTTCTTTAACGCCTGGGCCTCTTCCGTGGCCGCAGGTGCCTTCACACAGGACGTTGACCACCGCATCATCCCGAACTGGGGTGCTGCTGCACTGATGATCAAAAACCGTAACGTCGGCGAAACGCTGCACGACCCGCGCAAAATGGCGACTGCCTGCGGCCTGATCGGCATGATTGTCGTCACCTTCCTTAACTTAACCGCCTCCTCCGTGCCGGCAGCCCTTCAGGTCACCGCCGTGAAGGTGCTGGTGCCTGCTGCGAACCTGCTGGTGAACACCGTGATGCCGGTAATCTTCTGGCTGGCGGCCATCGACGCGGGTAAAAAATCGGGCTTCTGGGCCACCATTTTTGGCGGCGCGGCGCAGCTGATCATGGGCAACGCCGTACCGGGCCTGGTGCTGGGGATCCTGATCGGTAAAGGCGTGGAAGAGAGCGGCTGGAACCACGTCACCAAAGTGATGATGGCGGCGATCGTCCTGCTCTTCGTGCTGAGCGGCTTCTTCCGCGGCTTCGACATGAAGATGATCGAATCCTTCCATCTGACCGTGCCGAACTGGCTCGACATGATCCACAACTCGCTCAGCGGTAAATAACAGGAGCCTCTAAATGGAACAGAATAAAGGTTTTTGGTATGCCGACTGGTCGTTCCCGATCTTCGTTGGCCTGCTCTCCTCCGGCGTCTTCGCCGGGACGCACATGTACTACCTCTACGGCATCGGCGCGTTTAACGAAGTGGCCTTCGTGGCGATGCTGAAGGCGGGGATTGATACCGGCGTTTACGGCGCGGTGGCGGCGTTTGGCGCGAGCTTCCTGTTCGCCCGTATTATCGAAGGGGCGCTGGTGGGTATTCTCGACATTGGCGGTGCGATCCAGACCGGCGTGGGCCTCGGCGTTCCGGCGCTGCTGCTGGGCGCGGGCATCATGTTCCCGGTGACCAACTTCATTGCTTCGCTGATCACCGGCCTGGTGATTGGCCTGGCGATTGGCTACGTCATCATCCTGGCGCGTAAGTTCACCATCAACCAGAGCAACTCTACCTACGGCGCAGACGTGATGATGGGCGCGGGTAACGCCTCCGGCCGCTTCCTCGGGCCGTTGATTATCCTCAGCGCCATGACCGCTTCCATTCCAATCGGCGTCGGTTCCCTGCTGGGTGCGCTGGTGTTCTACATCTGGCAGAAGCCGATCACCGGTGGCGCCATTCTCGGTGCAATGCTGTTGGGCTGGCTGTTCCCGGTCGCCCTTTAATACCCGCGGGCGCTCAGGCGCCCGCCTTATCAGGAGATCCTCATGTTTGATTTACTCCTGCGCCGTGCGCGCCTTGCCGACGATACCCTGACCGATATCGCCATTCAGGACGGGAAGATCGCGGCGCTGGGCGACATTGACGCCCCTGCGCATAAAACGGTTGAGCTGAACGGCGACGTGTTCGTCAGCGCAGGCTGGATTGACTCCCACGTTCACTGCTACCCGAACTCCCCGATTTACCACGACGAGCCGGACAGCGTGGGCATTGCCACCGGCGTCACCTCCGTGGTGGACGCGGGCAGTACCGGCGCCGACGACGTGGACGATTTCTACGAAATCACCCGCAGGGCCTCCACTGAGGTCTTTGCCCTGCTGAACATCTCCCGCGTGGGGCTGATCGCCCAAAACGAACTGGCCAATATGGCGAATATTGACGCCGACGCGGTGAAGCAGGCGGTGAAGCGCCACCCTGATTTTATCGTCGGCCTGAAGGCGCGCATGAGCAGCAGCGTGGTCGGTGAAAACGGCATCACGCCGCTGGAGCGCGCCAAAGCCATTCAGAAAGAGAACGGCGACCTGCCGCTGATGGTGCACATTGGCAACAACCCGCCGAACCTCGACGAAATTGCCGAGCTGCTGAGCTCCGGCGACATTATCACCCACTGCTATAACGGCAAGCCTAACCGGATTCTGACGCCCTCGGGCGAGCTGCGCGCCTCCATTTCCTCCGCCCTGAAGCGCGGCGTGCGCCTGGACGTGGGGCACGGCACGGCGAGCTTTAGCTTTGAGGTAGCGAAACGCGCCATCGCGATGGGCATCCTGCCGCACACCATCAGCTCGGATATCTACTGCCTCAACCGCATCAACGGCCCGGTGGGCTCGCTGGCAAGCGTGATGTCGAAGTTTCTCGCCATCGGCATGTCGCTGCCGCAGGTGATTGACTGCGTGACCGCGAACGCCGCCGACGGCCTGCGCCTGACGCGTAAAGGCCGCATCCAGCCGGGTCTCGACGCCGATCTGACGCTATTCACCCTCAAACGTCAGCCGACGGTGCTGACGGATGCCGAAAACGACAGCCTGCAGGCTGAACACATTCTGGTGCCGCTTGCCGCGATCCGCGCGGGCAAGGGCAACATGACCGAACAAGGGAGCACGGAACATGCCTTCGATTTATGAGAAGTACAACTTAAAGCAGGTTATCAACACCTCTGGCCGCATGACGGCGCTGGGCGTCTCCACCCCGCGCCCGGAGGTGGTGCAGGCGGCGATGGACGGCATGAATCACTATTTCGAGATGAAGGATCTGGTTAACAAAACCGGGGAATACATCGCGAAGCTGCTGGACGTGGAAGGGGCGACGGTGGTTTCCTGCGCGTCGGCGGGCATTGCCCAGTCCGTGGCGGCCGTGCTGGTCAAAGACAGCGACTGGCTGCTGGAAAACCTGCACGTGACCCCGATTGAGAACAACGAAATCGTCCTGCCGAAAGGCCACAACGTGAACTTTGGCGCGCCGGTGGGCACCATGGTGGCCCTGGGCGGCGGCAGGCTGGTGGAGGCGGGCTACGCCAACGAATGTTCCGCCGATCAGCTGGCGGCGGCAATCACGCCTCGCACGGCGGCGATCCTCTACATCAAATCTCACCACTGCGTGCAGAAAAGCATGCTCAGCGTCGAGCAGGCGGCGGTTGTCGCGCGCAAGCACGATCTCCCGCTGATCGTCGATGCGGCGGCAGAAGAAGATCTGCACGCGTACTATCGATCCGGTGCCGATCTGGTGATCTACAGCGGCGCGAAGGCGATCGAAGGGCCAACCAGCGGGCTGGTGATCGGCAAAACCCAGTACGTTGAGTGGGTGAAACGTCAGACCGCGGGCATTGGCCGTGCGATGAAAGTGGGTAAAGAAGGCATTCTTGGCCTGACCTGCGCCATCGAACACTACCTGACCGCGACCAAAGAGAGCGGCGCCGAGATGGTGGCGAAAATGACGCCGTTTATCGAGGCGCTCAATACTCTGAACGGCGTGACCGCGCGCGTGGTCTGGGACAGCGCCGGTCGCGATATCGCCCGCACCGAGATTAAGTTCGACGAAGCCACGACCGGCGTCGGCACGGGCGATTTGGTGGCGAAGCTCAAGCAGGGCGAATACGCCATTTACTTCCGTGGCTACAAGGCCAACGAAGGGATTATCGAAGCGGACGTGCGCAGCGTGAATGCTGACCAGCTGAATATCGTGTACCGCCGCATTAGCGAAGTATTAGGACAGGAGAAAAACGCATGAAACTGACCCCCAACTTTTATCGTGACCGCGTCTGTCTGAACGTGCTGGCAGGATCGAAAGCCAACGCCAGCGCCATTTACGAGGCGGCGGAAGGTCACGTGCTGGTGGGCGTGCTCTCCAAAAATTACCCTGACGTGACGAGCGCCGTTGCCGATATGCGCGAGTACGCGGCGCTGATTGATAACGCGCTCTCCGTAGGCCTCGGCGCGGGGGATCCGAACCAGTCGGCGATGGTGAGCGAGATCTCCCGTCAGGTGCAGCCGCAGCACGTTAACCAGGTCTTTACCGGCGTCGCCACCAGCCGCGCGCTGCTGGGGCAGAACGACTCCGTGGTCAACGGTCTGGTCTCCCCGACCGGCACCGTCGGGATGGTCAAAATCTCCACCGGCCCGCTGAGCAGCAACGCGCCTGACGGCATCGTACCGGTTGAAACCGCGATTGCCCTGCTGAAAGATTTCGGCGGCAGCTCCATCAAATACTTCCCGATGGGCGGCCTGAAGTGCCGTGACGAGTACAACGCGGTGGCGGAAGCCTGCGCGCGTCACGACTTCTGGCTGGAGCCGACCGGAGGTATCGATCTGGAAAACTATGAGGAGATCCTGCAGATCGCCCTCGACGCGGGCGTGAGCAAAATCATCCCGCATATCTACAGCTCAATTATCGACAAAGCCAGCGGCGATACGCGTCCGGAAGATGTGCGAACGCTGCTGGCGATGACGAAGACGCTGGTTAAATAGCAAAAACAATACCCCTCACCCCAGCCCTCTCCCCAAAGGGGAGAGGGTGTAATCGTTCCCTCTCCCCTTTGGGGAGAGGGTTAGGGTGAGGGGAAACAAACCGCACACACCTGAAGGAGCCACCATGCACACCCGTACCCTGCTTGTTGCTTCACTCTCAATGTTCGCTACCACCGCCATCGCCCAGACGCAATACGCCTGGGTGGGGACCTATAATCCGAACGGTGAAGGGCTGTACCGTTTTACTGTTAACCCGCAAACCGGCACGCTTAACGATAAAACGCTGGTGAGCAAACTGCCGAATGCGGCGCAGTTGACCCTTTCACAAGACGGCAAAACGCTGTATCTGGCAAGCGAAGTGGAGCAGGGCGTGGTGCAGGCGCTACGCGTCGGCGATAACGGTGAGCTGAGCGAGCTCAATCAGGTGGCCTCCGGCGGTGCCGGGCCGGTGTATCTCTCTCTGACGCCGAACGGCAAGCATCTGCTGGTGGCGAACTATGTCAGCGGCTCAATTGCCGTTTTACCCGTCAACGCAGACGGCAGCCTGGGTGAAGCCACGGATAAACATCAGGATCAAGGCGAACCGGGCGCGGCGAAGCCGGCAGCCGCTGCGGAGGGCAGTTTCGCGATCAGCGATCATAACGGCCCGCATGCGCACATGATCGCCGCCGATCCGAGCGGGAAATACGTGTTTTCCACCGTTCTGGGGCTGGATCGCATCTATCAGTACCGTTTTGACGATCGAACAGGGAAGCTGACGCCGAACGATCCGCCGTTTATCAGCGCCTCCTCAAAAGGCGCCGGGCCGCGCCACTTTGTCTTTACGCCAAAAGGCGATGCCCTGTGGCTGATTAACGAAGAGGCGTCTACGCTCACCCATTATACCGTGAGCGCCAACGGCACCCTGAAAGAGGGCAAGACGCTTTCTGCCCTGCCGGAAGGTTACAAAGGCACCAGCTTTGCTGCTGGGCTCGCATTAAGCGCCGACGGTAAACAGCTGTATGTGGCTAACCGTTTGCATAACAGCATCGGGCACTTTACCGTAACAGCGGAGGGCACGCTGACGCATCAGGATGACGTGTGGACGCGTGGTGATTACCCGCGCACCCTGACGCTCGATAAGCAGGGACGCTGGCTGTACGTCATGAACCAGCGCAGCGACAACATTACCCGTTTCCGCGTGGCGCAGGACGGCAAGCTTAGCTTTGAACCGGACTATACCCCGGTCGGCAGCCCATCCCAGATGGTCATTTCACCTTAAGCTGTTAGAGGACAACGACGTGCGATTTCCGAACCAACGTTTAGCGCAACTTTTCGATCTGTTGCAAAACGAGACGCTGCCGCAGGACGAGCTGGCGCAGCGTCTGTCGGTCTCCACGCGAACCGTCCGTGCCGATATCACCGCCCTGAACGCGCTGCTGGCAAGCCACGGCGCGCAGTTTATATTGAGCCGGGGCAACGGCTATCAGCTCAAAATTGATGATGCCCAGCGCTACCAGCAGCTTCAGGAATCCCACCCGCGCGCGCTGCGTATTCCCCGAACCGGTCCGGAGCGCGTGCATTATCTGGTGGTGCGTTTTCTGACCTCGGCATTTTCTCTCAAGCTTGAGGATCTGGCAGACGAGTGGTTTGTCAGCCGCGCCACGCTGCAAAGCGACATGGCGGAGGTGCGCGAATGGTTCCATCGTTACAACCTGACGCTGGAAACCCGTCCGCGCCACGGGATGAAGCTGTTTGGCAGCGAGATGTCGACCCGCGCGTGCCTGACCGATCTGCTCTGGGAGCTGGCGCAGCAGGACAGCCTGAACCCGCTGGTGACAGACGTGGCGCTAAATGCGGGCGTGGCGGAGCAGATGGTACCCGTGCTGCACGACGCCCTGACGCGTCACCACATTCGCCTGACCGATGAAGGCGAGCTTTTCCTGCGCCTGTACTGCGCGGTGTCGGTTCGTCGCATCAGCGAAGGTTACCCGCTGCCGGAATTCCATGCCGAAGACGTGGAAGAGAACGTGCGCGAGGCGGCGAAGGATATCGCGGTGACCATCCAGCAGCTGGCGGGCAAAACGCTTTCGCCGTCGGAGGAGAGCTGGCTGTGCGTGCACATTGCGGCGCGGCAGATCCAGGAGATCGCCCCGAGCGCGATTAATGCCGATGACGATGAAGCGCTGGTCAACTACATCCTTCGCTACATCAACACCCACTATAACTACAACCTGCTTAGCGACGCACAGCTGCACGCGGATCTGCTTACGCATATTAAAACCATGATCACCCGCGTGCGGTATCAAATCATGATCCCCAATCCGCTGCTGGATAACATCAAGCAGCACTACCCGATGGCGTGGGACATGACGCTGGCCGCGGTGTCGAGCTGGGGCAAATACACGCCGTATGTGATCAGCGAAAACGAGATTGGTTTCCTGGTGCTGCATATTGGCGTCGGGCTGGAGCGTCACTACAACATCGGCTACCAGCGTCAGCCGCGCGTGCTGCTGGTATGCGACGCCGGTAACGCGATGGTCCGCATGATTGAAGCAGTGCTGCAGCGTAAATACCCGCAGATTGAGGTGACGCGCACGCTCACCCTGCGCGAGTACGAGCTGGCGGAAACGATTGGTGAAGACTTCGTGATTTCCACCGCCCGCGTCAGCGAAAAGTCGAAACCGGTGGTGACGATCGCCCCGTTTCCTACCGACTATCAGTTAGAACAGATTGGCAAACTGGTGCTGGTGGACCGCACCCGCCCGTGGATGCTGGATAAATACTTCGACGCGGCCCATTTCCGCATTATCGACAAGCCGATCGATCAGCAGACGCTGTTCCGCGAGCTGTGCGTACAGCTTGAAGAAGAAGGGTTTGTCGGCGCGGAGTTCCTGGATTCGGTCGTCGAACGTGAAGCTATCGTCAGCACCATGCTCGGTGACGGCATCGCGCTGCCGCACTCCCTCGGCCTTTTAGCGCAGAAAACGGTGGTCTACACCGTGCTCGCCCCGCACGGCGTTCAGTGGGGAGACGAAACCGCGCACGTCATCTTCCTGCTCGCCATCAGCAAAAGCGAATACGAAGAGGCAATGGCGATTTACGACATCTTCGTCACTTTCCTGCGCGAGCGGGCGATGTCGCGGCTCTGTAGCTGCGAGGATTTTGCCGGGTTTAAGGCGGTGGCGATGGAGAGTTTGAGTCGTTTTTGAGATAAGGGCGGATGGATAACATCCGCCTTTGATCAACGTAAATGATGCACAACCTGGTTGCTGCTGCCGCGCCAGATGAGCGCCGGGTCTTTTAAATCCTGCACGAACTTGCCGTCGACCAGCACGTTAATCAGATCCACCACTTCCATCTGTTGCGCGTTCAGCTCATCCAGCCTGTAACCTGTCCAAATCCAGATATCTTTTCCCGGACACTCTGCCCGAATGCGCTTCACCAGCTTCAGGATATCCGACACGTTTTGCGGGTGCAGGGGGTCGCCGCCGGAGAGGGAAATCCCCTGACGGTGAATGCGCGTGTCGTTCAGGTCGTTGATGATCTTGTCTTCCATCTCGGCGGTAAACGGCATGCCGGAATTGAGGCGCCAGGTGCTTTTGTTGTAGCAGCCGGGGCATTCGTGCACGCACCCGGAGACGAACAGGGTGCAGCGGGTGCCGGGACCGTTGACGATGTCGACGGGGTAGTACTGGTGATAGTTCATCGCGAATAACCACGCCGGGTGGCGCTGCGCTTACCCGGCCTACAAAGAGAGCGGTCCGTAGGCCCGGTAAGCGCAGCGCCACCGGGCATTAACGCGGCAGTAGATTAACCTATCTGCCCATTCCCCAAATGTTTAACGCGGCGCTTAACTTCTTCCTGCTTACCAGCGTTAAACGGACGTGCATCCGGGCTACCTAAATATCCGCACACGCGGCGAGTTACCGACACACGGGAGGCGTCATGGTTACCACATTTCGGGCAAGTGAAGCCTTTGCTGGTGCACTCGAACTCACCGGTAAAGCCACACTCGTAGCACTCATCAATCGGTGTATTGGTGCCGTAATACGGTACATGCTGATAGCTGTAATCCCAGACATCTTCCAGCGCCTTCAGGTTGTGCTGAATGTTTGGATACTCGCCGTAGCAAATGAAACCACCGTTCGCCAGCGGCGGGTAAGGCGCTTCAAAGTCGATCTTGTCGTACGGGTTCACCTTCTTCTCCACATCGAGGTGGAAACTGTTGGTGTAGTAACCTTTATCGGTCACGCCCGGCACCACGCCAAACTCAGCAGTATCGAGACGGCAGAAGCGGTCGCACAGGTTTTCACTCGGCGTGCTGTAGAGACTGAAACCATAACCCGTTTCTTCTTTCCACTGATCCACTGCCTGACGCAGACGTTCAACAATGGCGATACCTTTCGCGCGAAGCTGCTCGTTGTCATATACATGCTCGCCGCCGAACAGCGCGTTAATGGTTTCGTGGATGCCGATGTAACCCAGCGAAATAGACGCACGACCGTTTTTGAAGATTTCAGAAACATCATCGTCAGCATTCAGACGCACGCCACAAGCACCTTCCATATAGAGGATCGGGGCCACGCGCGCTTTCACGCCTTCGAGACGAGCGATACGGGTCATCAGCGCCTTACGTGCCAGCACCAGACGTTCATCCAGCAGCTTCCAGAAGGTGGCTTCATCGCCTTTTGCTTCCAGAGCAATACGCGGCAGGTTCAGGCTGATCACGCCGAGGTTGTTACGACCATCGTGGATCTGCTCGCCGTTTTCATTTTCCCACACGCCGAGGAAGCTGCGGCAGCCCATCGGGGTTTTAAACGAACCGGTGACTTTCACTACCTGATCGTAGTTCAGGATATCCGGATACATGCGCTTGCTTGCGCACTCCAGCGCCAGCTGTTTGATGTCGTAGTTCGGATCGCCTTTTTTATGGTTCAGGCCATCGCGAATCGCAAACACCAGTTTCGGGAACACCGCAGTTTTACGGTTTTTACCGAGGCCTGCGATACGGTTACGCAGGATCGATTCCTGAATCAGGCGCGATTCCCAGCTGGTGCCCAGGCCAAAACCAAAGGTTACAAACGGCGTCTGACCGTTGGCGGTGTGCAGGGTGTTTACTTCGTACTCCAGCGACTGGAAGGCATCGTAGCACTCTTTAATGGTACGAGAGTTAGCGTAGCCTTCGGCGTCCGGGATGTTCCACTCTTCTGCGGTCTTGCGATGTTTGTTGTAGCTGGCGGTGACAAACGGTGCCAGCACTTCATCGATACGGTTAATGGTGGTGCCGCCATAAATATGGCTGGCGACCTGAGCAATAATCTGCGCAGTTACCGCGGTTGCCGTAGAGATCGACTTCGGCGGTTCAATCTCGGCGTTCCCCATTTTAAAGCCCTGGGTCAGCATGCCTTTCAGGTCGATCAACATGCAGTTGAACATCGGGAAGAACGGCGAGTAATCGAGATCGTGATAGTGAATATCGCCACGCTCATGTGCCTGCACCACGTCACGCGGCAGCAGGTGCTGGCGTGCATAGTGTTTAGCCACGATCCCGGCCAGCAGGTCGCGCTGGGTTGGAATCACCTTGCTGTCTTTGTTGGCGTTTTCGTTGAGTAACGAGGCGTTGGTCTGCTCGACCAGACCACGGATCTCCTGGTTCAGGCGACCGCGTTTTTCACGTTCAATGTCGCGATCGTGACGGTACTCGATGTAAGCACGAGCCAGTTGTTTGTATGGACCCGACATCAGCTGGTTTTCAACTGCGGTCTGGATCTCGTTGATATCCACCTGGTTGCGGCCCTGCATCTGCTCGCTGACAACCGCGGCAACAGTGGCGCAATAATCGGCATCATCGACTTCCGCTGCTTTAGCTGCACGCAGAATCGCTTCTTTGATGCGCTCTGATTTAAACGGCACTTTGCAGCCGTCTCGTTTCATCACATGCGGTGTCATGATCGCTCCATATTTTTAAGAACAGGTTATCCACAGAGGTGGAGAAGTCTTCTCCGGGCGTATTCCCCGCCAGGCCAAAGACTTCCCGCGTTCCCAGCTCGTGTTATCCACAATTCCGGCCAGCGTAAGCGCCGTCTTGTTGTTGGAATAGTAGACGATAAATACAAGATGTTGGGTTGGCGTGCATTTTAAGTGCTACATATAGTGATTTGCATCAAACATGTTTGCGATTTATTTGATGCAGAACAAAGTAAAAAAACGAGAGTACAAACCACGGGCACTTCAGCGATTGTAAAGGCATGAGAGAAAAATCTGATTAATTTTTTAACAAAAACAAGCGCTCAGCACGGGGTATGCCGAGCGCTATTCGTTTAACTCACCCCGCCGGCCCAACTCAATCCTGCCTGCAGAAAGGCTGCGGTAGCGATACTGCCTAGTATGAGCGGAATGAGGAAGGTATTTTCGGAAGCCTTATCCTCGTTCGGCAGCTCTTCCGTATTCAGTGCGGACATTACCTCTTCCCGTGTGCGCGCCGCCAGAAGCTGCTCACGCACCCGGTCTTCCGTTAATAAAGAGGTCAGCGTCGTCAGCAATTGCATATGGGTACTGCCTGCTTCCGCTGGTGGAATGGCGAGCAGAAAGACCATTCTCACCTCTTCATCACCTTCCAGACCTGGCCAGCGTATCGGGTCGTCGAAGAGCGCCAGACAAAACGCGGCCTGCTGCACCGTCAGGGATTTTCCGTGTGGGACAGCGAGCGCCTCACCCAGCGCGGTAGGACCTTCACTTTCGCGTTGTAATACGCTCTGGATAAACGTCTCTTGATCGCTGATGATTTTTCGCTTTGCGAGCGACTCGGTAAGCCAGCGTATCAGCGCTTCAGGCGTACGGTATGGCAGGTTGATAAAAACCAGATCGGGATGCGTCAATGCAAGCAAGTTCATATTAAGCCTCAATTAAAAAATCGCAGGTCGCGGAGGGGAGGATCGCCGTTACCGGTTGTACGGGCTCTTCCAGATAGTTGATCTGACGAAGCCCCGCCAGACTTGCCGGGACTGGAACGGGCTTCTTGCCGGCGTTAAATACGCGGACGACCGTACCTTGCGACTGCTGTGCATGGGGCAGGGCAGAGAGAATGAGCGGCTCCGGCAGGCTCAATAATGAGAATTCTGCCGGAAGCCTTCGCTCGGGCAGACGCAACGAAAAGCGCTCAAGACGGTGATCGAGCGTGTGCAGCGTCTGACGTTGATAGGTGAAGGGCTGTCCGGCCGTCTGATTTTCCAGTTGGCGAAGCGTAAGATGCCCGGCGTTGTCGGCCAGCGCGACGGTGAATGAAAAGCACAGCGGTTTCAGCAGTTGAGCATCGGGGGTCTCAACCACCGTATTATTAATGCCGGACGCCCGGCCCGGTCGCCATTGGAGATCGCTGCGTCCCAGCACGCCCGTTGATTTAAACAAGGTCAGGGCGATCGCCGCTGGTTCACTGCCGATAACTTGAAATTCCTTCATACCGCGGCTGTTCACTACCAGCGCTTTGCCCGCTTCCGCGACAGCAATAATGCCCTCGGTGGTTTCGATATCCACGGGCATCTCGCGATAGCGCTCCTGCCACTTTTCACCGGCACACCCTGTGTCGCGCTGAATTATCGCGAAAGGCTGTGAGGCGATCGCGTGACGGGTATGAATATCGCTGCCGATCAGTAAACGAAGTCGGTGATCGCAGTGGCTGTTTTCCAGAGAAGCCTCGACATACAGGTTCGGATCGTCATGGCGTAATTCGCAGACAAAACGAATGGATAACGGCGTTCGGGCCGCATCCTGACGGCTGGCGAGATCCTGCGGAAGAAGCATTGTGGCTTTGAAGGTCAGCTTTTCGACAAGCGGCGTTTTCACGCTGCTGAGGAGCGTAAAATGCGAACAGCACGTCGGCGTGTCGCCCGCAAGTGGTGAAAAATCGTAGCTGTCGCCCGCGTCCGCACAATCTTCGAGAGTAAAGAAAGAGGGGATGCGTCTGCCGCTGCGTTTGTCTTCCAGGATAAGCGTTCCGGCGTCAAGCGTCAGTCGATAATGCGCATTCTCTATCTCGCTGCTCTTTGTCTGTTCAGGCTCCCTTAGAGGCGCACGGTTATCTTCAACATTAACGCTGAGATAGCCGACTGGTGGCAGAAGCGGTGTCTTTACCGCCACGCGCCAGCGGTAATAAGGGGGAAGGGGTGTCTCACGCTCGCCTTCGGCGGTAAGAGAGATCGCCGTTCCGCCGGGCAGAATGTCCCTTTTCAGAACGTCGAAGGGGATGGGCTGCCCCTGATACGTCAGGGCGATATTATCAGCCCGGCTATACAGGGTGGTTATCACCACGCGCTGTGTTGGGATGGCCAGCGGGTTGAAAATCAGCAGGTCGCTTTCCCGAGCGCAGGCGGCGGACAGGGTTTTCACCACCAGATTCCACAGGCTGTGGCACAGCTGTTCGGTTTGCTCCAGCCGATGCAGTACGTCGCGGTTTGTGGCATCGCTATTACAACCGCCGATGGAGTCGTGGGCATGGCTTCGCAACAGCTTTTTCCAGAGCGTATCGACGAGTGAGAGATTGACCGGGATCCCATGATGACGCGCCATTGCGATTGTCGGCTCCAGCTGCCGCAGGATGAACTGCTCAACCTCATCATTTTTCTTTTTGATGTCGTAGCGCACGGAGCCGATCGTTTTATGGATGCGGGTGTAGCGCGGCGATTTCAGCTCCCCTTCCCAGCGTTCAAACTGCTCACGCTGCGCACGCAGAATGTCGACGTAGCGCTCCAGCGAGCTGATGACGTAGCGGTCCTGATCCGGGGCGTTTGCGCTGGCGACCTGCAGGATTTTCGGCAATGCCGGGTCGATGCTGACCTGATCGCCGCCGCAGGGCAGGAGCAGGTCGTTGATACCGGCGCGTGAACGCAGAAGATTCACCATCGGGTAGATTTTGCCCTGCAGATGGCTCGCTTCGGAATCCATGTTTTTGGCCGCACCATAACCAAACGCCATCGTGCAGGCGATAACGGTCGCCCCTGACGGTGCGCTCCAGAGGAACTGGCTGCTTTTAGCTTGTTTGTCGTGATCGATACCGCGCCAGAAGACGATGTTGTCGATATTGCAGCCCTGCAAAATCGTGGGCATCTGCGCATTGTGGCCGAAGGTATCGGGAAGGTACCCGACCTGCATGGCGTGCCCCAGCTTCCGGGCGGCGAAGATGCCGTACTTAAGATTGCGGATAATGGATTCGCCATGCACGTTGTAAGTGTCCGTCTGGGTATACCATGGTCCCACAAAGACCCTTTTTTCTCTGACCAGCGTTTCCAGCCTGACGCGATAATCGGGATTGATGGCGAGAAAGTCCTCCACTACCGCCATCTGTCCGTCAAGGTGATAGCAGCTGTAAGCTGGATCCTGCTCCAGCGTGTCGATGACCTCCGCAAAGTTATATGACGCCAGCACCATGCTGTCCTGATGGGTGAAATACCACTCCTGATCCCAGTGCGTGTGGGCAATGACGTGGATCTGATTCATGACGCTCCCCTTAACTGGCGTTCTTTGGGCTGACATAAAGCACGCCCAGGGCGCAAATCAGTGCGCCAACAAAGACGCTCGCCAGATAGCCCACCACATTGGTTGCCAGCGGCCAGCCCCAGATTGCCGGCAGAGGCAGCGTCTGCTTCACGTCGAGTGCAATGGCGACCAGCGCGCCGGCAACGGCACCGGTCATGAATACCGGGATCAGGCGTGGGTTTTTCAGGATAAACGGGATGGCGCCTTCGGAGATCCCAATCACGCCCAGCAGCAACGAGGTACTCCCGACGGTTTTCTCTTCCCGGCTAAAGACATTCGGTAATCCAAAGCGTCCGTTGAGGAACGCGGCAAAGCCGACGCCAATAGAGGGGATCACAATGGAAAGTTCGCGGGCGGTTAAATCAAACGTTTCGCTCATGCCGTTCAGGCCGAGCGCGACCGAGCCTGCCGCCTTATTGACCGGGCCGCCCAGGTCGAACGCGGTGCCTGCGGCGATCATCGCGGAATAGAATCCGCGCCCGGTGTCACCAGCCGAAGTAAAAAAGACCACCATCAGCTGGTTAAGCGAGCCAAAAATCGGATTAATTAGATATTCCATGACCATCACCAGCGTAATGCCGGCGATCAGCGGGACGACCAGCATGGTCTTGATGGTAGTGAGCTGCTGGCGGACGTGAATGGAGTCATTTAGCCAGCGCACCAGATAGCCTACGAAAAAGCCGATGCCTATGGCGCCGAAAAAGCCGGACGGCATAAAGCCTTCGATATCAAAGAAGCGCTTGTAGACGTCGTCTGACATGATGCCGCCGATAAGTCCGGGGATCAGCGCCGGTTTACCGGCAATGGAAAATGCCAGGTACATAGCGAAAACCGGATACATGAACTTAATGGTCATAAAGCCGATTTTATCCAGCACGCTGAACGGCGAGTGGTCGATATTTATAAACTGTCCGGTAATTTTAGCCGTTGCCATCATCAGCCCGCCCATAACCACCACCGGCAGCATATAGCTGATGGCCGCCATAATATGGCCAATAAAGACCTGGTAAGCCGAACGCGGGAGATCGTCTTCTTCTGCTACGGAAGTGGAGGTGACGTTTTTTTCCATGGCCAGTGCCTGACGCAGATAGCGATCGGTATGCTTGATCAGCTCTTGTGTACGGGTCTGAAGATGGGGAATGTTTTCAAAACGCTCGGCATCCTGAATGGGGACGTCGGTTGCCAGAATAATGGCCGTGGCGGAAGCGATATCTTGCTTCGTTAAGCGTTTTTTAACACCGTCGCTGCCCTGCGTTTCGACTTTTACCTCAATATTGTGTTCTTTAGCCCATGCAATAATTTTATTCGCCGCCATAAAGGTATGTGCAATGCCTGTCGGGCAGGCCGTTACCGCGACAACTTTTTGTTTAGTCATTGTCATAATTCCCTGGATGTGAAAACAGGAGAAGTATAAAGAGAACCTAAAGCAGTTTTTAACGTTTGCTAATACTAATTACGTATCGTGATACGTGTAAATGCAATGTGTGAAGCGCCTTCCAGAGACTATTTTTCTGCTGTGCTAATATCATGCCGGGATTAAACAGGGCGTAATTTATGAATTCATTTCAGGGAAGTGAACGTTTAATATTTGAATACATCCAGCATCATGCGGGTAATATTTCTAATATATCGGCAAAAGAGATTGCCCGTGACACCTTTACAACGACAACATCCGTTAATCGTGTGTGTAAAAAAATGGGGTATAAAAGTTATACCGAACTTCGGTATCGTTTTTTGCGCGATCATTTTAACCCCGCGCCAGCACCCCCCGACGCAGGGCCATGGGCGGACGAGATTGTAGCGGAGGTGTCAAGGCTGCTCACCCATTCCAGTCATATCTATCTGTACGCTCGAGGAGCCTCGCTCACCAGCCTCAACTACCTGTCGCGCTTTTTATCGCTGGCGAGCCTGCCGCACCTTATTTTGAATGACATGCACCAACTGACACGAGTATCGAAGGGGACACTGGTGCTGATCAGTAAATCCGGGGAGACGCAGTCGCTGATTGAAATGGCGCGTAACGCGCTGCGCAAAGGGTTAAAGATCATTGCGATTACCCGCGAAGGCTCGACGCTTGCTGCAATCTCAACGTTATGCTGGCCGTTACCGATCGATATTAACGCGGTGTCGCTGTATCAGCGGGAAGGGCAGCTTGAACTGTTAAGCGCCGTGGACCGTATCGGCTGCAGACTGCTGCAGCACGATACGGTGTAGTCAGGCTGTCAGAGCTGCTTCACTATCCCCAGACGTACGGCATAGTCATTTTCATGATTGCCATCAGCAGTGATGTACGTTTTATCCAGAGAAACCAGCTCGACGTAAGGCGTCCAGCCCTCGTCGAGCTTGTAGTTGAAAGCGATAGTGTGCTCCCAGTAGGTGTCATCCCCGGTTCCCTGATCGACGTTATCCTGCCAGCGGAAGCGCGGATTGTAGGACATACCGAATTTGCCGATGTTATACGCGAACCAAATGTCGAACTGGTGTGACTCGCGGCGGGTATAGCCGTTGCCGTCTAGTTTTCTGTCACTGTGTGCATCGTTTACGGTGTTATAACGGTAGCGGGCAGAAAGGTTTAACCCATTATCGAACGCTTTCCAGCCCTGAATGAAAGGGCGGTAATGCGTGTTGCTGGTAGTGAAAACCGTCACCAAACCCGGCGCAACGGCGAAGCCATTTCCGAGATCGAAGCGCCAGCGCGTTTCGATCTCCTGTGCTGCCTCTGTTACCCCTTTGTCGTTGGGATTATATCTGTCATTATCACCAAAAAAGGTATCGTTGTGGTTTTGTGCAGCTTCAACGGAGAAGTAAAAACCGTTATTCGCCTGATGCATGACCTTAATACGTGAATCATTTACGTCTGAGCGCGTATTATGACCAAAACGAAGATCGACGGACGTATTTCCGCACCATCCCTGTGAGCTTAATAATAATGCGCTAATACACGTTGCTTTAATAATTGTCTTTTTCATAATATCCTGCCGAGGTTATTTGATTGGCAGGACTATTTTTATTTTGTGGACGTCGCGATGTAAAAGTTATCGTCGTACATTTAGCGTATCGCTAAACATAAAAAATGAGATACAGCATGCCGTATCTCCTGACGTTTATTCCTGCACCCACCAGATGGCTTCAAACGGACGCAATTGCAGCGCATCGGGACGGGAGGGGGCTTCCTCATAGTTGCTCAGCGAGACCCGCCACACTCCTGTCACCGGGTCTGGTTGCCACTGCTGGCGCTCGTGACTCAGGTTTGCCGCAACAATCAGCGTCTGCCCCTGCCAGTGACGGCGGTAACACCAAAGAGAAGGATGTTCCGGTAGGAGATCTTCATAATCCCCCCACGTCAGCACCGGCAGGGTTTTGCGCAGGCTTATCAGCGACTGGTAGGTATAGAAGACGGAATCCGCATCGTCGAGCGCCGAGCGGGCGTTCACGGTTTCGTAGTTATCGCAGACGCCAATCCACGGCTCGCCCTCGCTAAAGCCCGCATTGTGCGACGCGTCCCACTGCATTGGCGTGCGGCCATTATCGCGAGACTTACTCGCCAGAATCGCCAGTAATTCATCCGGATCGCGGCCGTTGGCGCGCAGCTCGGCAAACATATTGAGGCTCTCCACGTCGCGATAGTCAGTAATGCGCGTGAAATGCGGGTTGGTCATGCCAATCTCTTCGCCCTGGTAGATATACGGCGTTCCCTGCATGCCATGCAGCACCATCGCCAGCATTTTTGCCGCAGGCACGCGGTATTCACCTTCATCACCAAAGCGAGAAATAATGCGCGGCTGATCGTGGTTACACCAGAACAAGGCATTCCATGCCACGTTGTGCATTCCTTGTTGCCAGTGGCGGAACAATGTTTTCAACGCCACAAAGTCAGGTTTAGCCAGCGTCCATTTTTCACCACCGGGATAATCGACCTTCAGGTGATGAAAATTAAAGGTCATCGACAATTCACTGCCTGTCAGTGCCGCGTATCGCTGGCAATGCTCAAGGCTGGTGGAGGACATTTCACCTACGGTCATTAACCCGCGTGGCGTAAACACATCGCGGTTCATCTCGTGCAAAAACTCGTGTGCTCGTGGCCCGTCGGTGTAAAAGCGACGCCCGTCGCCATCCAGGTCTTCAGGGAAACGCGGGTCTTTGGAGATCAGATTCACCACATCCAGGCGCAACCCGTCGACCCCACGATCGGCCCAGAATTCACAGACTTTTTTCAGCTCTGCGCGTACCGCTGGATTCTCCCAGTTGAGATCCGCCTGTTCTGGTGCAAAGAGATGCAAATAGTACTGTTCGCTTTCCGCATGCCAGCGCCACGCACTACCGCCAAATTTTGAACGCCAGTTGTTCGGTGGCGTTTCTGGTTCGCCATCGCGCCAGATATAAAACTGGCGGTAAGGGCTTTCTTTGTTCAGCGCCTCGCGAAACCAGGCATGTTGGGTAGAGGTATGGTTAAACACCATATCGAGAATGATACGAATCCCGCGCGATTTTGCCTGCGTCACCAGTTCGTCAAAATCGTCCAGCGTGCCGTAGGTGGGATCAATCGCCGTATAGTTCGCTACATCGTAACCGTTATCGACCTGGGGAGAGACATAAAAGGGGGTTAGCCAGATGGCATCAACGCCCAGTTTATGCAGATAGTCCAGGCGTTGGATAACGCCACGTAAATCGCCGGTGCCGCTACCCGTGGTGTCCTGAAAACTCTTTGGATAAATCTGGTAGATAACGCCGTTTTGCCACCAGTGGGGAAGATTAGTCATTACGTTATTCCTGCAAATGCGAGGGGGCGCAATTGCGCCCCGAAGAAAATTAAACAATGTCCAGCGTGCCCAGGCGGTATTTCCGCTGGTAGATAAACGAGGTGAGTACAATCGGGATGATGATGGCGATAGCCATTGCCAGCGCAAATACCTGCCAGTAGCTCGGTTGAATCGAGAGAATTCCCGGCAGGCCCCCTACGCCGATACCATTCGCCATAACGCCGTTCAGGCCGCATAGCAATCCTGCCAGACCAGAACCAATCATCGCGCACAGCATCGGGAAGCGATATTTCAGGTTGATGCCGTACATTGCAGGCTCAGTGACCCCAAGCCAGGCGGAGATAGCGGCAGGCACGGAGATCTCGCGTTCATTGTGCTTGCGGCTGGAAATGATAATGCCTATCACGGCGGAGCCCTGAGCGATATTCGACAGCGCAATCAGCGGCCACACTGGCGTGCCACCCATGCTTTGAATCATCTGCAAATCAATAGCAAGGGTGGTCTGGTGTACGCCGGTGATCACCAGCGGCGCGTACAGGAAGCCAAACAATGCCGCACCAATCGGAGCAAAGCTGCCGGTCATCAGGTGACGTACCGCAAAGGCAACGCCATCGCCAATCATGCGACCAAACGGACCAATCAGCGCATGGGCGAGGAACACCGCGAGGATCAGCGAACAGACGGGCACCACCACCAGATAGAGGTAATCCGGTACGATGCGTTTAAGGCGAGTTTCAATAACGCCCAGCGCCAGCCCGGCTAACAGTGCCGGGATCACCTGCGCCTGATAGCCCACTTTGGCGATGCTGAACATGCCAAAGTCCCACACTTCCGGCAGCTGCTGCCCGAGCAGATAAGCGTTCATCAGCTGGGGGGAAACCAGTGTCACGCCAAGCACGATACCAAGGATCGGCGTGCCGCCCATTTTTTTCACCGCTGACCAGCAAATACCGACCGGCAGGTAGAAGAAGATCGCTTCACCGATCAACCACAGAAAATCGTAGATCGTTTGCAGGGAAGGGTACATTTGCGCCAGCGTCTGACCGTTGCTCATGGGCAAATCGCCGATCACATTGCGAAAACCGAGGATCAAACCGCCGCGAATCAACGCGGGCAGCAACGGGAAGAAGATCTCCGCGAAATGAGAGATCAACTGCTCATGCCATTTCATATTCTGCCGGGCGGCTTTTTTTACCTGCTCTTTATCAACCTGCGCCTGTCCGGTTGACGCTATTAGTGCTTGATAGTAATCACCCACATTGGTGCCAATCACCACCTGAAATTGCCCGGCATTGGTGAAACAGCCTTTCACCATGGGGAGTTGCTCATTTCTTTCGGTCTGGCATTGGCCGGTTGGTTGAGGACAAAGCGCAGGCGGGTAATACAATGGCTGACGGTTGCGATGTTCTCGCGTCCGCCGACCAGGACGATCAGCCGATCGATATCTGCTTGTTTGACTTTACTCATCATGAAACCTCATGACAGATGGTGAGGGGGGTAATGACCTGAGCGCAAGCCTACTCCTTCAGCGTGACGGCGAAAATGGGAACGTTCCCGAAATCGGGCGAAGATCACAATAAACCGTTGAGTGGGGGTTAAGAAAGGTGGGCCGGAATAACGATCTGACGCGGCTCTGCGCGCCCGTTGATCTGCTCGATCAGCTGCGCGGCGGCCTGCCTGCCGGACTCGGCATAACCCGGGTCGACGGTAATAATTTCCGGGTGCAAAAACTTCATCAGCGGCGTGCTGCCGACGCTCGCCACCTGCAGGTTATCGATGCGCTGCTCCTGCAGATATTTGCTGGCACCCAGCGCAAGGGTATCCGTGGCGCACACCAGCGCGGTGGTCTGCGGCGTCAGGACGCTGGCGACCTGCTCGTAGCCCTGCTTCATGCCCAGACCCGGCAGGGAGGCCACGGCGGAGAGGTTGTGCTTTTTGCAAAAGGCCAGATAGGCCTCATGACGGCGCTTGCCGGTGGTGACGTCCGCGTGCGGGACACCGAGAAAGCTGATGTGGCGATGGCCTTCGTCAAACAGGCGCTGCATCAGGGTGATAATCGCGCCCTCGTCGTCATAGCAGACGGAGGCAAAACCGTGGGCATCGCGCGCCAGCAACACCAGCGACGGCTGCCAGGGTTTCAGCATCTCGTCTTTGATGCCGGTAAAGCCGAACAGCACCACGCCGTCAATGTTGCGCCGCTGGAGCATACCCAGATGCTCTTCCACCAGCTGTGGCGAGAACTGGCTCTCCATCATGATCGGATCATATCCTTGCTCATAGAAGGCGGGCAGCATGGTCTGTACGGCGAGGTTTTCAGACAGAGAATCCAGACGCGAGACAATAATGGCGACGACTTTGTCACTCTGCCCGCGCATGGCGCGCGCGGAGCGGGAAGGGGAAAAGCCGTGCTGATTCATGACCGCCTCAACGCGCTCGCGGGTGCGTTCGCTGACGCCGCTTTCGTTGTTCAGCACGCGTGAGACGGTTGATTTCCCCACGCCGCTTAAACGCGCGATGTCTTTAATCGTAAGGCGGTTCTGCATGCTGTATTCCCTGTAACAACGACAAAATGGTCAATTGAGCCTAATGCTATAGCGCGATTTCGCTATGGGCAAAGTCTGGTTTACGTTCGGTTTATTTGCAGGGGGGTATAATACCGCCCGAATCGTCACAAAGGGTACGCTTAAATCCTTATACTGCGCGGCGACACCCTACTTTTTACTTACCGGAGGCTTCATGGATCCCGATCCCACACCTCTCCTGAACGGGAGAATGCGTTCTTTCCGGTAAGCCAGCCTGTTGCTGACTCACCGGTGATGTGAGGCAGCAACGTCCCAAACGTTCCTGCTTGAAAAATTGAGTGCCTCTCAGGTACGGCTTTGCCACGCCTGAAGGAAAAGCTGCGTCCGCGATCGCGGATGCGGAGGAATGACTATGTTTAAAAATATCACCCGGCAGCTGCAGGCCCTGCTGAGCCGCCACCTGCCACACCGTCTTGTTCAGCGCGACCCGCTGCCAAACGCCAAAAACATGGCGGGCACCGCGATCCCCGCCTCGCTGACCGAACGCTGCCTTAACGTGGCGGCGATGGATGAAAATGAAGTCTGGCGCGCCTTTGGCGGGCATCCGGAAGGGCTGAACGCGGCAGAAGTGGAAAAAATCCGCGCCGTGCATGGCGATAACCTCATTCCGGCGCAAAAGCCGTCTCCGTGGTGGGTGCATCTGTGGCTCTGCTACCGCAACCCGTTCAACCTGCTGCTGACCGTGCTCGGCCTCATCTCCTACGCCACGGAAGATTTATTTGCCGCGGGCGTTATCGCGCTAATGGTCGCTATTTCTACGTTGCTGAACTTTATTCAGGAAGCACGTTCCACTAAAGCGGCAGATGCCCTGAAAGCGATGGTCAGCAATACAGCGACGGTTCTGCGCGTAATTAACGACAAAGGCGAAAATGGCTGGCTGGAGATCCCGATCGACCAGCTGGTGCCCGGCGATATAATAAAACTGGCGGCGGGGGATATGATCCCGGCAGATTTACGTATCTTGCAGGCGCGGGATCTGTTCGTCGCTCAGGCGTCGTTAACCGGTGAGTCTCTGCCCGTAGAAAAAGCCGCTACCACTCGCCAGCCGGAGCACAGCAATCCGCTGGAGTGTGACACCCTGTGTTTTATGGGCACCACCGTGGTGAGCGGCACGGCACAAGCAATGGTGATTGCTACAGGTGCCAATACCTGGTTTGGTCAACTGGCGGGGCGTGTTAGTGAGCAGGAAAGCGAGCCGAATGCCTTTCAGCAAGGGATCAGCCGCGTCAGTATGCTGCTGATTCGCTTTATGCTGGTGATGGCTCCGGTGGTGCTGTTAATCAATGGTTACACCAAAGGCGACTGGTGGGAAGCGGCACTGTTTGCGCTTTCGGTCGCGGTAGGCTTAACGCCGGAAATGTTGCCGATGATTGTTACCTCGACGCTGGCGCGCGGCGCAGTAAAGCTGTCGAAACAGAAAGTGATCGTCAAACATCTGGATGCTATTCAGAACTTTGGCGCAATGGATATTCTGTGCACTGATAAAACTGGCACCCTGACACAGGACAAAATTGTGCTGGAGAATCATACCGATATCTCCGGTAAAACCAGCGAACGCGTGCTGCATAGCGCGTGGTTGAACAGTCATTATCAGACCGGACTTAAAAACCTGCTCGATACAGCGGTGCTCGAAGGTACGGATGAAGAGTCAGCGCGCTCGCTGGCCAGTCGTTGGCAAAAAATTGATGAGATTCCGTTTGATTTCGAGCGTCGCCGGATGTCGGTGGTAGTGGCAGAAAATACCGAGCACCATCAGCTGGTTTGCAAAGGTGCATTGCAGGAAATCCTCAATGTGTGTTCGCAGGTGCGTCACAATGGCGAGATTGTGCCGCTCGATGACATCATGCTGCGTAAGATTAAGCGGGTTACTGATACGCTTAATCGTCAGGGGCTGCGCGTGGTTGCGGTGGCGACGAAATACCTGCCAGCGCGTGAAGGAGATTACCAGCGGGCGGATGAATCCGACCTGATCCTCGAAGGATATATTGCTTTCCTTGATCCGCCAAAAGAGACAACCGCTCCGGCACTGAAGGCATTAAAAGCGAGTGGAATCACCGTAAAAATCCTTACTGGCGACAGTGAGTTAGTTGCAGCGAAAGTGTGCCATGAAGTGGGGCTGGACGCGGGAGAGGTGGTCATTGGTAGTGATATTGAAACGCTATCTGACGACGAACTGGCAAATCTCGCACAGCGCACCACGCTGTTTGCCCGCCTGACGCCGATGCATAAAGAACGCATTGTGACCTTACTGAAGCGCGAAGGGCATGTGGTTGGCTTTATGGGCGATGGTATTAATGATGCGCCCGCCTTACGCGCTGCGGATATCGGCATTTCTGTGGACGGCGCGGTAGATATTGCCCGTGAAGCGGCTGATATCATCCTGCTGGAAAAAAGCCTGATGGTGCTGGAAGAGGGGGTTATTGAAGGACGTCGCACTTTCGCCAACATGCTGAAATACATCAAAATGACGGCGAGCTCCAACTTCGGTAATGTGTTCAGCGTGCTGGTGGCGAGTGCTTTCTTGCCCTTCCTGCCGATGTTGCCGTTACACTTGCTTATTCAGAACCTGCTGTATGATGTGTCACAGGTGGCGATCCCGTTTGATAACGTCGACGACGAGCAAATTCAAAAGCCGCAGCGTTGGAATCCGGCGGATCTGGGGCGCTTTATGATCTTCTTCGGACCGATCAGCTCGATCTTCGATATTCTGACGTTTTGCCTGATGTGGTGGGTATTCCATGCCAACACGCCGGAAACGCAAACGCTGTTCCAGTCGGGATGGTTTGTGGTGGGCTTACTGTCGCAAACGCTGATTGTGCATATGATCCGCACCCGCCGTGTGCCGTTTATTCAGAGCTGTGCATCGTGGCCGTTAATGATCATGACCGTGATCGTGATGATTGTCGGGATCGCATTGCCGTTTTCACCGCTGGCCAGTTATCTGCAGCTGCAGGCGCTGCCGTTAAGCTATTTCCCGTGGCTGGTTGCGATTTTGGCAGGGTATATGACGTTAACCCAGTTGGTGAAAGGGTTCTATGCGCGTCGGTATGGGTGGCAGTAACGGCAAGCCCGGTGGCGGCTTCGCCTTACCCGGCCTACGATCCGAACGTAGGCCGGGTAAGGCGAAGCCGCCACCCGGCAATAGCTTTCCTCTCAAATTCAACAACCTGTGATCTCCGTCGGCGCATTCGCTTGACGACAAATTGAGCGCATGTTAACAGAATGTTTTGCCTTTATTTGGCCCGTCAGATAAGGAACATTCATGTTACGGTACAGTCTCTTAACCGCCGGGCTGATGCTCGGCGCCTCTGCCTTTGCCGCCCCGGCAGGGGATCTCCCTTTGATGCCCTGGCCTGCCAAGGTCGAACGCCCGACGACCCAGGGCGCACTGGTGCTCAGCAACAACGTATCCATTGGCGTCAGCGGGGACGATCTCGGTGACGCCGTCAACCGCCTGCGCCAGCGCATCGCCCTGCAAACCGGCTGGACGCTGCAGCCTCAGGCTGAAAAGCCAGACAAACCGACTATCCGCATCGCCATCGCTAAAAAGGTGAAGCCGCAGCCGCTGCCGGACAGCGATGAAAGCTATAAGCTCACGGTGGATGCCAACGGCGTCGATATCTCCGCAAATACCCGCTTCGGCGCGCTGCGCGCCATGGAAACCCTGCTCCAGCTGATGCAGAACGGCGCGGAAAACACCTCTCTGCCGTGGGTTACCATTGAAGATTCGCCGCGCTTCCCGTGGCGCGGGCTGCTGCTCGATTCGGCACGTCACTTTATCCCGCTGCCGGATATCAAACGTCAGATCGACGGCATGGCCGCGGCGAAGCTCAACGTTCTGCACTGGCACCTGACCGACGACCAGGGCTGGCGCTTCAGCTCGAAGCGCTATCCTAAGCTGACGCAGCTTGCCAGCGACGGGCTGTTCTACACGCCTGAACAGATGCGTGAGGTGGTGCGTTACGCTACCGAGCGCGGCATTCGCGTGGTGCCGGAAATCGACATGCCGGGCCACGCCTCGGCGATTGCCGTGGCCTACCCGGAGCTGATGAGCGCGCCGGGGCCGTACGCCATGGAGCGCCACTGGGGCGTGCTGAAGCCGGTTCTCGATCCCTCCAAAGACGCAACCTACGCGTTTGCCGACGCGATGGTCAGCGAACTGGCGGCGATCTTCCCCGATCCGTATCTGCACATCGGCGGAGATGAGGTGGACGACAGCCAGTGGAAAGCGAACCCGGCCATCCAGCAGTTTATGCGCGACAACAGGCTGGCGGACAGCCACGCGCTGCAGGCGTACTTCAACCGCAGGCTGGAAACGATCCTCGAAAAGCATCACCGCCAGATGGTGGGCTGGGACGAGATCTACCATCCTGACTTACCGAAAAGCATTCTGATCCAGTCCTGGCAAGGGCAGGACGCGCTGGGGCAGGTGGCGCAGAACGGCTACAAGGGCATTCTGTCGACCGGCTTTTATCTCGACCAGCCCCAGTCCACCGCCTATCACTACCGCAACGAGATCGTCCCGCAGGGGTTAAACGGCGTTGATGTGATAGCGGATACCGACAGCGCCCAGAGCTGGGCCTTTTCCATGCCGCGCCTGAAGGGCAAGCCGGTGGAGGGGAGCTTCACGCTGGTGAAAGGGGATGCCGGGTGGCGCGGGTTTATTGATTTTGCCGGGAAATCCCGCCGCGCGGTGCAGAACATCGAATGGCGCGATGACAGCCAGGTCACGTTTACCGTCGATACGTGGATGGGCGAAACGCGCCCGGTGGTCACCGTCGATAACGATAAACTCTCCGGCTATTTCCTTGTCGGAAATACGCGCTACCCGATTAGCGGCACGCGTCTGGACGACGTGCCGAAAGGCGTTCCGCCCGTCGTGCCGGACGTGGCGAATCAGGCCAACCTGCTCGGCGGCGAAGCGGCGCTGTGGGCGGAAAACGTGATGGCGCCGGTGCTGGATATCCGCCTGTGGCCGCGCACCTTTGCGGTGGCGGAGCGGCTGTGGTCCGCGCAGGACGTCAACGACGTCGACAACATGTACACCCGACTGCAGGCGATGGACAGCTGGTCGACGGTGTCGGTCGGGCTGCAGCAGCATACCCAGCAGCAGGTGCAGTTCACGCGCCTTGCCGGTAATGCCGACACCCTGCCGCTGCAGATCCTCGCTCAGGCGGTGGAACCGGCTCAGTATTACACCCGCCAGCATCTGAAGTTCCAGGCCGGAAACTATCATCAGTTCGAGCCGCTCAACCGCTTCGCCGATACGCTAAACGCCGAAAGCGCCACCGTGCGCCAGATGCACAAATGGGCGGACCGTCTGGTAAGCGATGCGGAAGACACGGAAAGCGCCGACGCCCTGCGCCACGTCTTTAACCGCTGGCAGAGCAATACCAGCGACGCGCTGGCCTTAAGCGAAAACAGCTATCAGCTGAAGGCGATGAAGCCGGTGATCCAGGAGGTGGATAAGCTCGCCTCCATTGGCCTTCGGCTGACGGATCTGGTGGCGCGTCAGGGCACGCTGGATGACAAGGAGATCGCCTCGATTCAGAGCGAGCTGGATAACGCGGCGAAGGTGCAGGACGAAGTGGTGATTGCTGCGGTTTATCCGCTGGAGACGCTGCTTCGCGCCACGCGGAATCAGTAGCGGGCCATAAAAAAAAGGCAGCCCCAGGCTGCCTTATTGTCGACAAAGCGAATTAGCGACGAACAGCGATCGCTTCGATCTCAATCTTCACGTCTTTCGGCAGACGGGCAACTTCAACGCAAGAACGTGCCGGGAAGGTGGCGTTGTGTTCGGTGAAGAAGGCTTCGTAAGTGGCGTTTACGGTTGCGAAGTCGTTCAGATCTTTCACAAACACGGTGGTTTTAACGATGTCGCCCACTTTCAGGCCAGCGGCTTCGACGATCGCTTTTACGTTATCCAGCGACTGACGTACCTGTGCAGCGACGTCTGCCGGTACTTCGCCCGTTTTCGGATTTACCGGGATCTGACCGGAGGTGATGATCATATTGCCCAGATCAACGCCCTGTACGTAAGGACCGATAGCTGCCGGTGCATTTTCCGTCGCGATAGTTTTGCTCATGATTTCTCCTTTATTACAGCGGTAAAAAGTCTGGCTCATTATAGGGAGCCAGACTTTTATTACCAACCGCAATTAATTGGCCAGCACCACATTATGGGAAAACTCTTTTTCACAGTATTTGCATTTGAGCGCGATGTCATTGGCGCGTTTTCGCACGGCAAAGCTGGAAGAAACCGGTTCGGCATGGCTGATACAGTTGCTGTTCGGGCAGACCAGCACATTGTCGATGCGCTCCGGCAGACTTGGGCGCGATTTACCCACCACTTCATAGTTGTCGATACGGTTAACCGTGGCTTGCGGCGCATACAATGCCAGTTGATCTACTTGATCTTCACTCAAAAAGGTATTTTCGATTTTGATCAGATCTTTGCGGCCCATCTCGCCAGAAGGCAGGTTCAGACCGATGGTGATGCGCTGATCCGTTTCGGTCAGCTTGAACAGACTCAACAGCTTAAAACCGATCTGGGCGGGGATATGGTCAATTACCGTGCCGCGTTTAATAGCTTCAACCTGCAATTTATTATCGTGTGTCATCTCTATTTCCCCTTACAGTACCAGATCGCGATTCAGAACCAGTGCCAGTAACGCCTGGCGAGCGAAAATCCCGTTGCCTGCCTGCTGGAAGTACCAGGCGTGTGGCGTTTTATCAACATCCGTCGCAATCTCATCAACACGCGGCAGCGGATGCAGTACTTTCATATTGGCTTTGGCGTTGTGGAGATCGCTGGCGCGAAGAACAAACTGCGCTTTCACGTTGGCGTACTCGGACGGGTCCAGACGCTCTTTTTGCACGCGGGTCATGTACAGGATGTCAACTTCCGCCATCACTTCTTCAATAGAGCTGTGCAGACTCCATGCGATCCCTTTTTCATCGAGCATATCCAGAATGTATTGCGGCATTGCCAGCGCGTCCGGCGCGATGAAGTAAAAACGGTTGCCGTCGAACTTCGCTAACGCCTGAGTCAGGGAGTGAACGGTGCGGCCATATTTCAGGTCACCAACCATTGCGACGTGGAGATTGTCCAGACGCCCCTGGGTTTCCTGAATAGTGAATAAGTCCAGCAAGGTTTGCGTCGGATGTTGGTTGGAGCCATCACCGGCATTCAGTACCGGTACATTGCCGGAAAACTCGGTGGCCAGGCGCGCCGCACCTTCCTGCGGATGACGCATCACTATCGCATCAACGTAAGTGCTGATAACCGAAATGGTATCGGCCAGCGTTTCGCCCTTTTTACCCAGTGATGTATTGGCGCTGTCGGAAAAGCCCACCACGCTGGCACCCAGGCGGTGCATGGAAGTTTCGAAAGAGAGGCGGGTACGGGTAGAGGCTTCGAAGAAACAGCTGGCAATGACTTTGTGCTTCAACAGCTCTGGTTGCGGGTTTGCTTTCAGTTTCGCCGCTGTCGCCAGCACCAGATTAAGGTCATCGCGACTAAGGTCGTTTATGGAAATGATATGTTTCTGATATAGCGGATTAGCCATCTTTTATCTCCTGACGCCTGGGCAAAAAAAAGCCCCTCGATTGAGGGGCTGGGAATGGGTGATCAACGGGAAGAAAAACGGCAGGCCAGCGTCTTTTTTCAGACGCGGTAAGACAAAATGTCGAACACACTGAACCATACATCCTCCCGGCAAATTGTCCGGCATTATACGCAGCTCGCTTTTCGGATCAAGCGATTTAATGCACGCTTTACTCAATGCAAACGGTTCTTTATGAATATTAATTCGTTCTGAGTAAATAATTAATTTGCTTATGCACCAGCGCGGTGCGCTTCACCACCCGGGGGGCGACCCAGACGATACTGCTGCCGGCCACCACGCCTAATATTTCCGGAAGCTGGTGATAATCCAGAATACGCGCCACCGCGCGGCCATATCCGGCGACGGTATGGACAAGGATAAACTCGCTATTATGCTCGACGCTCACCACCATTTCCGAAACGGTACGTGCAGCATCGGGGGCAGGGCGCAGCTGGGGATTCAACGAATAAATCTTTAGCCCTTTGGCATTTCGAATTTTTATGACTCCGAGCAACTTCAGCAATCGCGAAACGGTCGACTGGCTGATGCTGTCAAACCCTCTCTCCTGCAGGTCGCGGCGAATTTCTTCCTGCGAAAGATAACTCTTTTCGGCGATCAAACGCTGGCACACCGTGAGCTGCAGTTGTTCTTTGGGAGAGTACTCTTCGTAATCCATCATGTTTCCCATATCAGTTCCCGAAATAACCGGTGACACCGCACCGATCCGTAGGCCGGATAAGCGCAGCGCCATCCGGCAAATTACAACAACGCCCCCAGACTTAACGCCACCATAATCACTATCGTCAGGATCGCCAGCAGCGGCGCCACCCATTTCAGATAGCGCACGTAAGGTACCCGGGCGATAGCCAGCCCGCCCATCACGACGGCAGAGGTGGGAGTGACCAGGTTAACGATGCCGGAGGCCGACTGGTAAGCCGTAACCACCAGGTCGCGGTTGACGTTAGCGAAATCGGCAAGCGGTGCCATGATCGGCATCGTCAGAACGGCCAGGCCGGATGAAGAAGGCACAAGAAACGACAGCACGACCTCCAGCCAGTACATCACGTTGATAAACGCCACCGTGGACAACCCGCTGACCAGCCCTTCCGCGCTGTGCAAAATGGTGTGGGTAATCATGCCCTTATCCATAATGACTACGATACCGCGCGCGATGCCGATAATCAGCGCGACGCCCAGCAAATCTCGCGCGCCGTTGATAAACGTCGACGTCAACTCCTCTTCGCTCATGCGGGCGATCAGGCCGACGAGAATCGCGCTGGCGAGAAACACCGCCGAAATCTCCGCCATCCACCAGCCCAGCACCGCCACGCCGTAAATCATCACCGCGAAGGCGAGGGCAAAAATCACCAGGATGATTTTGCGCACCGGGGTAAATTCCAGCGACTGTTCGCCCTTGTCGCCGAGGAAATGGGCGCGGTTCTCTTCCTGTTTGTCTGCGACGATAGAGAGGGACGGATCCTGGCGCACCTTGCGGGCATAGCGCATCACCCACGCCACGCAGATGATCCAGCCGATGACCAGCAGCGCCACGCGCAGGGCGATGCCGTTGGTAAAGGGGATCCCGGCGGCGTTGGCGGCGATGACCGTGGCAAACGGGTTAATGGTGGAACCCAGCGTGCCGATCCCCGCGCCGAGCAGCACGGTGGAGGCGGCGACCACCGGATCGAACCGGGCAGCCAGCATCACCGGTACCAGCAAGGTGTAGAACGGCAGCGACTCTTCGGCCATGCCGTAAATGGTGCCGCCCGCGGCAAAGAGCGCCATCAGGATCGGGATCATCCACTCCTCGCGTCCGCGCAGCCGGGTGGTGACTCGCTCGATCCCGGCGTCAATCGCCCCGGTTTTGGTGACGATCCCGAGAAATCCTCCGATGATCAGAATAAACAGCGCCACGTCGATCGCCCCGGCCTGGCCGGAAACCGGATCGTACAGCCCGGCGATGGGCGCCATCAGGACGGAAACCAGCCCCTGCGGATGTGCCGCCACGTGCGCGTACGTTCCGGCAATCGGGACTTCTTTACCGAGGGTGTCGTTCATCGCCATCTGGTACTGACCGGCCGGAACGACCCAGCTCAGCGCCGCCACAACGGCAATCAGAAAAAAGAGAATGGTGTAAGCGGAGGGAAACTTAAACTTGCCCATGATGTTCTCCTTAAACCCGGCGCACCCGCGGCGCGCCGGGCGGTGATTAGTCGCCGAGTGTCGCCACCATGACCGCTTTAATGGTGTGCATGCGGTTCTCTGCTTCGTCGAAGACGATGGAGTTTGGTGATTCGAAGACCTCTTCCGTCACCTCCAGCCCCTTCAGCCCGTACGCCATCTCGATCTCGCGACCCACTTTGGTGTGCTCGTTGTGGAACGCCGGCAGGCAGTGCATGAACTTGACGTTCGGGTTGCCGGTGGCCTTCATCACCTGGGCGTTAATCTGATACGGCTTCATCAGGCTGACGCGCTCGGCCCAGGCTTCCTTCGGCTCGCCCATGGAGACCCACACGTCGGTGTAGAGGAAATCGGTCCCCTGCACGCCTTCTTCCACGTCGTCGGTGAGGGTGATGCGCGCGCCCGTCTCTTTCGCGATGGCGCGGCACTGCTCAACCAGCCCCGCTTCCGGCCAGAAGGATTTCGGCGCGACGAGGCGGATATCCATCCCCATCTTGGCCGCGCCAACCATCAGCGAGTTGCCCATGTTGTTGCGCGCGTCGCCTAGATAGGCAAAGCTCAGCTCCGGCAGGGTTTTGCCCGGGGAGTGCTCCAGCATGGTCATCAGGTCGGCGAGGATTTGGGTTGGGTGGAACTCGTCGGTCAGGCCGTTCCACACCGGCACGCCCGCGTACTCGCCCAGCTCTTCAACGATGGCCTGGCCGTAGCCGCGGTACTCGATGCCGTCATACATGCGGCCCAGCACGCGGGCGGTGTCTTTCATCGACTCTTTATGGCCAATCTGCGATCCGCTTGGGCCGAGATAGGTCACCTGTGCGCCCTGATCGAACGCGCCCACTTCAAAGGCGCAGCGGGTGCGGGTGGAGGTTTTTTCAAAGATCAGGGCGATGTTTTTCCCGACCAGGGTTTGCTTCTCGCGTCCGGCTTTTTTGGCGGCCTTCAGCTCTATGGCAAGGTCGATCAGGTACTGGATCTCCGCCGGGGTGTAGTCCAGTAGTTTCAGGAAGTTGCGGTTTTTCAGGTTGATGGTCATGGGTAAATCCTTTTTAAAATGAGTGTTCAGTTACGAATCAACGTGCCTTTCTCGCCCGCGAGGATCTCCGCGCCGTCGGCCAGCGCGCCGATCCCGGCTATTCCGCTGCAGGCTTCAACAAACTCGCGGCAGGCGGCCACTTTCGGCCCCATCGATCCGGCGTCGAACTGCATGCCCCTGAGCAGTTCCGGCGTCACCTGCGCCAGCGGGCGCTGGGTTGGCTTGCCCCAGTCGAGGTACACCGCGTCGGCATCGGTCAGTATCAGCAGGGCATCGGCCTCGATCTGGCGCGCCAGCAGGGCGGCGGAGAGGTCTTTGTCGATTACCGCCTCGATCCCGCGATAGCCGTTGGCGTTTTCCACCACCGGCACGCCGCCGCCGCCGTTGCAGATCACCAGGTGGTCACGCTGGATCAGCGCCGTGATGGCGTCGCTCTCGACAATGCGCTTCGGCTGAGGAGACGGCACCACGCGGCGGAAGTACTTCCCGTCGGCCTTAAACACCCAGCCTTTCTCCGCGGCCAGCGTTTTTGCCTGTGCTTCGCTGTAGACCGGGCCGATGTACTTGGTAGGGTTGCTGAAGGCCGGGTCGGCGGCGTCCACTTCTACCTGCGTGAGCAGGACGCTTACCTCGCGCTGCGGAAGATTGTTTTTCAGCGCCTGCTGGAGCATGTAGCCGATCATTCCCTGGCTTTCGGCGCCGAGAACGTCCAGCGGGTAGGGCGTGACTTTGTCGTAGGCGCTGTTCTGCAGCGCCAGCAGCCCGACCTGCGGGCCGTTGCCGTGTACCAGCACCACGCGCCACTGTTCTGTTAATCCGGCGATGGTGCGGGCGGCCTGCTCGATGTTCTGGCGCTGAATCTCCGCTTCCAGCGGCTCGCCGCGCTTGAGCAGCGCGTTGCCGCCGAGGGCCACAACCAGAGTGGGTTTTCGTTCCATGATGGCTCCTTTAAATTCCGTCGCGTTCCAGAGGGCAGCTCATGCAGCGCGCGCCGCCGCGGCCGCGTCCGAGCTCGTCGCCAGGGATGGGCAGCACGGTGATGCCCGCTTTGTCGTACTTCTCGTTGGTCCAGACGTTGCGCTCGTAGCCGATCACCACGCCGGGGCGAATGGTCAGCACGTTGTTGGCGTCGTTCCACTGCTCGCGCTCGGCCTCAAAGGCGTCGCCGCCGGTGGTGATCAGGCGCACCTGGTTAATGCCGAGCGCCTTCTCGATGGCGTGCAGCAGATCGGTTTCCTGCGTGCGCAGCAGGCCGCCGCGTCCGTCCGGGGTGAGCGTCCAGCACTGGGCGTCTTTGCGCACCACTTCCGGGTAGACGGAGAAGGTATCTACGTCGATGTGGGTCATCACGGTGTCGAGGTGCATGCAGGAGCGGTGTTTGGGCAGCTCAACGGCGATCACGCGCTCGGCCTGGCGGTGTTTGAACAGGCTGTTGGCGAGGAACTCCACGCCCTGCGGCGTCGTGCGCTCGGACATGCCGATCAGTACCGCCCCGCGGCCAATAACCAATACGTCGCCGCCTTCTAACGTGGCGTGGTCGTAATTAATATTCTCGTCACCGAAATACTTAATAAAATCGCCGTCGGCGAACGCCGGGTGCCAGCGATATATTGCCCGCAGGTTATTCGTTTCACGCTGACGGGCCGGTTTAGCCATTGGGTTAATAGATACGCCGTTATAGATCCAGCAGGAGGTATCGCGGGTAAATAAATGGTTCGGCAGCGGCTTCATAATAAAATCATTTGCCGTGTGGGTATCGACCACCATATTTTTAATGGCCGCCGGTATTTCACCGTAGGTTAATCCGCCGCTCAGCCTGCGTGCCAGTTCACGGTGTGGCATATCCGCCAGCCAGCCGCGCACGTCGCCGGCAAAGGTTGGGCCGAGGCGATAGTCGGAGATTTGCGTATCCAGCAGCCAGGCTTTCGCTTCTGCAATATCAAGGGTTTGTGTAAGAAGGTCGGTCAACAGCAGGACTTCAACACCCTGCTCGCGCAGCGTGTTTGCGAAGATGTCATGCTCCTCACCCGCCCGCTCAACCGAGAGCACGTCATCGAAAAGCAGCTCCTGACAATTCGATGGCGTTAAACGTTTCAGACTTAAATTTGGGCGGTGCAGCATAACGCTACGCAATTGACCAATTTCAGAACCGACGTAATGCTTTTCCATAATTATTCCTTTAACTGTTTTTCAGAATAAAAAGGGCATGCGCCATGTGATGTATTTAACTTCATGGCGGCTAAGCTCAATTGATTTCGTAATTCATACTAGGCAGTTAAATAATCCGTATTGTGATATTGCTCACGCGAAAACGGATATTAAGGGCGTTGTTTTCATTTGCATGATTCGCATCAGATAATGATTAATTGGTTATTTAGAAGAGGTGAATAGCTAAGCATGATCCGCTGGCATTATTTGAAGTTGTTATTATTTTGTAGATTTTAACGTTTTGAAACATGCTGTTATGTGGATGATTTTAAACGATAAAAACCATGCATAAGAATGGCTATGCAATTAACGTAATTAACTATTTTTGACTTAAGAAAAATCAATAAATAATTATGGTTTTTTAGAGCAAATTATCAAAACAGTAAAGTGTGAGGCAGCAATGGGTTTTGTTAATAAGATAGAACGATCAAGAGGTTAGAACAGTCGTGTGTTAAGCGCGGATCGAGGTTATGCATAACCCCTGCATAAATGCCTGGGCAGGATTAACAGAGAATTAACACCTTTTCCGATAAACATGCCCTCGCGCAAACCTCTATGAAAAAGGACTGGTATGGCAGTCAGGTTTCTCGTATAAAAGGTAAAAATGAAACATTGTTTTATATTGAGGGTTGAATCATGATTATCGGCAACATCCACCATCTGCAGTCCTGGCTGCCTGACGATC
The DNA here is from genome assembly GCA_041890495.1 of Enterobacter hormaechei. Lineage (GTDB taxonomy): Bacteria > Pseudomonadota > Gammaproteobacteria > Enterobacterales > Enterobacteriaceae > Escherichia > Escherichia boydii. The sequence goes on along the minus strand of CP169086.1, from coordinate 3,076,446 downwards.
TGCGCCAGGCGATTGAACACGTTAAAGCCCACGTCACCGACGCCACGCCGCTCGGCAAGCACGACATCAACGGCAACAGCCTGTTTTATCTGGTCTCCGAAGACACGACCCAGCCGTTCGCCGAGCGCCGCGCCGAGTATCACGCGCGCTATCTGGATATCCAGATCGTGATGAAGGGTCAGGAAGGGATGACCTTCAGCACCCTGCCGCCCGGCACGCCGGACACCGACTGGCTGGCGGACAAAGACATCGCGTTCCTGCCGGAAGGCGGGCAGGAGAAAACCGTGGTGCTGAGCGAAGGGGATTTTGTGGTGTTCTGGCCGGGTGAGGTGCATAAGCCGCTGTGCGCGGTAGGGGCACCTGCTAAGGTCAGGAAAGTCGTTGTTAAGATGATTGTGGCAAGGTAAAAGCAAAAACGACAACCTCGTTGTCGTTTTTCAGTGTTTGCACCCTCTTCCTGTGGGAGAGGGCCGGGGTGAGGGCACCAGACCGCACCCACGCAATATGTGATCCAGCTTAAATTTCCCGCACTCCCTCTTCATCTCTCATTTACCTGCGCTTTTCCTGCGTCATAGTATGAACGTTAAATTAATGAACACTGTTCTATAATATAGAACAGAATGATTCAGCAAGGAGATCTCATGCCGCAGTCCTCGTTGTTTACGGGAATCATTCCCCCTGTCTCCACCATCTTTACCGCCGATGGCCAGCTCGATAAGCACGGCACTGCCGCGCTGATCGACGATCTGATCGCGGCAGGCGTTGACGGCCTGTTCTTCCTGGGCAGCGGCGGCGAGTTCTCCCAGCTCAGCGCCGAAGAGCGTAAAACCATTGCCCAATTTGCGATCGATTGTGTCGATCGTCGCGTACCGGTGCTGATCGGCACCGGCGGCACCAACGCCCGGGAAACCATTGAGCTAAGCCAGCACGCCCAGCAGGCGGGCGCGGACGGCATCGTGGTGATTAACCCCTACTACTGGAAAGTGTCGGAAGCGAACCTGATCCGCTATTTCGAGCAGGTGGCCGACAGCGTCACGCTGCCGGTGATGCTCTATAACTTCCCGGCGCTGACCGGGCAGGATCTGACCCCGGCGCTGGTGAAAACCCTGGCCGATTCGCGCAGCAACATCGTCGGCATCAAAGACACCATCGACTCCGTTGCCCACCTGCGCAGCATGATCCATACCGTCAAAGCCGCTCACCCGCACTTCACCGTGCTCTGTGGCTACGACGATCATCTGTTTAATACCCTGCTGCTCGGCGGCGACGGGGCGATTTCGGCGAGCGTAAACTTTGCTCCGCAGGTGTCGGTGAATCTACTGAAAGCCTGGCGGGATAAAGACGTGGCGAAAGCGGCTGAGTATCATCAGACCCTGCTGCAAATCCCGCAGGTATATCAGCTGGATACGCCGTTTGTGAACGTCATTAAAGAGGCGATTGTGCTCTGCGGCCGCCCGATTTCTACGCACGTGCTGCCGCCCGCGTCACCGCTGGACGCGCCGCGCAAGGCGCAGCTGAAAACCCTGCTGCAACAGCTCAAGCTCTGCTGAGCCGGACGATAACCATGACAATCGAGAAGATTTTCACCCCTCAGGACGATGCGTTTTATGCGGTGATCACCCACGCGGCGGGGCCGCAGGGCGCGCTGCCGCTGACTCCGCAGATGCTGATGGAATCCCCCAGCGGCAATCTGTTCGGCATGACGCAGAACGCCGGGATGGGCTGGGACGCCAACAAGCTGACCGGGAAAGAGGTGCTGATTATCGGCACCCAGGGCGGCATCCGCGCCGGAGACGGACGCCCGGTCGCGCTGGGCTACCACACCGGCCACTGGGAGATCGGCATGCAGATGCAGGCGGCGGCGAAGGAGATTACCCGCAACGGTGGGATCCCGTTTGCGGCCTTCGTCAGCGATCCGTGCGACGGGCGTTCTCAGGGCACGCACGGCATGTTCGACTCCCTGCCGTATCGCAACGACGCGGCGATCGTGTTTCGCCGCCTGATCCGCTCCCTGCCGACGCGCCGGGCGGTGATCGGCGTGGCTACCTGTGATAAAGGGCTGCCCGCCACCATGATCGCCCTGGCTTCGATGCACGACCTGCCGACCATTCTGGTGCCGGGCGGGGCGACGCTGCCGCCGACCGTGGGAGAAGACGCGGGCAAGGTGCAGACTATCGGCGCGCGCTTTGCCAACCACGAGCTGTCATTGCAGGAGGCCGCCGAGCTGGGCTGTCGAGCCTGCGCGTCGCCGGGCGGCGGGTGTCAGTTCCTCGGCACGGCGGGCACCTCGCAGGTGGTCGCGGAGGCGCTGGGTCTGGCGCTGCCGCACTCCGCGCTGGCCCCGTCCGGACAGGCGGTGTGGCTTGAGATCGCCCGCCAGTCGGCACGGGCGGTCAGCGAGCTGGATAACCGCGGCATCACCACGCGCGATATCCTCACCGACAAAGCCATCGAAAACGCGATGGTGATCCACGCGGCGTTCGGCGGCTCGACGAATTTACTACTGCACATTCCGGCCATCGCCCACGCGGCGGGCTGCACGATTCCGGACGTAGAGCACTGGACGCGCGTCAACCGTAAGGTGCCGCGCCTGGTGAGCGTGCTGCCCAACGGCCCGGACTATCATCCGACAGTGCGTGCTTTCCTGGCCGGCGGCGTGCCGGAGGTGATGCTCCACCTGCGCGATCTCGGCCTGCTGCATCTGGACGCCATGACCGTCACCGGCCAGACGGTGGGCGAAAACCTCGACTGGTGGCAGGCGTCCGAGCGACGTAAACGCTTCCGCCAGTGCCTGCGCGCGCAGGACGGCGTGGATCCGGATGACGTGATCCTGCCGCCGGAGAAGGCAAAAGCGAGAGGGCTAACCTCGACGGTTTGCTTCCCGACGGGCAACATCGCGCCGGAAGGCTCGGTGATTAAGGCCACGGCGATCGATCCGTCGGTCGTCGGTGAAGATGGCGTGTACCGCCACACCGGCCGGGCGAGGGTGTTTGTCTCGGAAGCGCAGGCAATCAAGGCCATCAAGCGGGAAGAAATTAAGCAGGGCGATATCATGGTGGTGATCGGCGGCGGGCCGTCCGGCACCGGCATGGAAGAGACCTACCAGCTCACCTCCGCGCTCAAACACATCTCGTGGGGCAAGACGGTATCGTTAATCACCGATGCGCGCTTCTCGGGCGTGTCGACGGGCGCCTGCTTCGGCCACGTGTCGCCGGAGGCGCTGGCTGGCGGGCCGATTGGCAAGCTGCGCGACAACGACATCATCGAAATTGCCGTGGACCGTCTGACATTAACAGGCAGCGTGAACTTTATCGGCACGGCAGAAAACCCGCTGACGCCGGAAGAGGGGGCGCGCGAGCTGGCGGTCAGGCAGACGCACCCGGACCTGCACGCCCACGACTTTTTGCCGGACGACACCCGGCTGTGGGCGGCGCTGCAGTCGGTGAGCGGCGGCACCTGGAAGGGCTGTATTTATGACACCGATAAAATTATCGAGGTAATTAACGCCGGTAAAAAAGCGCTCGGTATTTAATTATTTTTCACGCGATTGTCGTCTACGGAATATATTCCGTGGGCGGCTTTTGCTTTTCTATGTTTTATCAATTTAAACAATAAGTTGTGATATATCGTTGGCGTCACAAAAGCAAAATAACGTAATTCAGAAATAAGATATGACCATTGCTGCTTAATTGAGCGGCTCATTACACTCCATTAACACGATGTTGTAATTCAGCACACTACATAAGGGTGTAATTCTGATGACGCAATTAACCATGAAAGACAAAATTGGCTATGGGCTGGGTGACACCGCCTGCGGCTTCGTCTGGCAGGCCACGATGTTTCTGCTGGCCTATTTCTACACCGACGTCTTCGGCCTGTCGGCGGGCATAATGGGCACGCTGTTTTTGGTCTCACGCGTGCTCGACGCCGTAACCGATCCGCTGATGGGGCTGCTGGTTGACCGCACCCGCACGCGGCACGGCCAGTTCCGCCCGTTCCTGCTGTGGGGCGCCATCCCGTTTGGCATCGTCTGCGTGCTGACCTTCTACACGCCGGACTTTTCCGCGCAGGGCAAAATCATATACGCCTGCGTGACCTACATTCTCCTGACCCTGGTCTACACCTTCGTTAACGTGCCCTACTGCGCCATGCCGGGCGTCATCACCGCCGACCCGAAAGAGCGTCACGCCCTGCAGTCCTGGCGCTTCTTCCTGGCGGCGGCGGGCTCGCTCGCCATCAGCGGCATTGCCCTGCCGCTGGTGAGCATCATCGGCAAAGGGAACGAGCAGGTGGGCTATTTCGGCGCCATGTGCGTGCTGGGGCTGAGCGGCGTGGTGCTGCTTTACGTCTGCTTCTTTACCACCAAAGAGCGCTACACCTTTGAGGTGCAGCCGGGCTCGTCGGTGGCGAAAGATCTTAAGCTGCTGCTCGGCAACGGCCAGTGGCGCATCATGTGCGCGTTCAAGATGATGGCGACCTGCTCCAACGTGGTGCGCGGCGGGGCGACGCTCTACTTCGTCAAATACGTGATGGATCACCCGGAGATGGCGACCCAGTTCTTACTCTACGGCAGCCTTGCCACCATGTTTGGCTCGCTCTGCTCCTCCCGCCTGCTGGGCCGCTTCGACCGGGTTACCGCCTTCAAGTGGATCATCGTCGCCTACTCGCTCATCAGCCTGCTGATTTTCGTCACCCCGGCGGAACATATCGCGCTGATTTTCGCCCTCAACATCCTATTCCTGTTCGTCTTTAACACCACCACGCCGCTGCAGTGGCTGATGGCCTCTGACGTGGTGGATTACGAGGAGAGCCGCAGCGGGCGCCGCCTCGACGGGCTGGTGTTCTCCACCTACCTGTTCAGCCTGAAGATTGGCCTGGCGATTGGCGGAGCGGTGGTGGGCTGGATCCTGGCGTACGTCAACTACTCCGCCAGCAGCAGCGTGCAGCCGGTTGAGGTGCTCACCACCATCAAAATTCTGTTCTGCGTGGTGCCGGTGGTGCTCTACGCGGGCATGTTCATCATGCTGTCGTTCTACAAGCTCACCGACGCCCGCGTGGAGGCCATCAGCCAGCAGCTAATCAAGCACCGCGTGGCGCAGGGCGAGGCCGTTCCCGACGCCGCGACAGCCGCATCCCATTAACCGGAGGTAACATGGAAATCACTAACCCGATCCTGACCGGCTTCAACCCGGACCCGTCCCTGTGCCGTCAGGGCGAGGACTACTACATCGCCACTTCGACCTTCGAGTGGTTCCCGGGCGTGCGCATCTACCACTCCCGCGACCTGAAAAACTGGTCGCTGGTCAGCACGCCGCTGGACCGCGTGTCGATGCTGGACATGAAGGGCAACCCGGACTCCGGCGGCATCTGGGCACCGTGCCTGAGCTACGCCGACGGCAGGTTCTGGCTGCTCTACACCGACGTGAAGATTGTCGACTCGCCGTGGAAAAATGGCCGCAACTTCCTCGTCACCGCGCCGTCCATTGAGGGGCCGTGGAGCGAGCCGATCCCGATGGGCAACGGCGGGTTCGATCCGTCCCTGTTCCACGACGACGATGGCCGCAAATATTACCTCTACCGCCCGTGGGGGCCGCGCCACCACAGCAACCCGCACAATACCATCGTGATGCAGGAATTTGACCCGCAGACCGGCACGCTCTCGCCCGAGCGCAAAACCCTGTTTACCGGCACGCCGCTCTGCTACACCGAGGGGGCGCACCTGTATCGCCACGCGGGATGGTACTACCTGATGGTGGCCGAAGGCGGCACCAGCTACGAGCACGCCGTCGTGGTGCTGCGTTCAAAAAACATCGACGGGCCGTACGAGCTGCACCCGGACGTGACGATGATGACCAGCTGGCACCTGCCGGAGAACCCGCTGCAGAAGAGCGGCCACGGCTCGCTGCTGCAGACCCACACGGGGGAGTGGTTCATGGCCTACCTCACCAGCCGCCCGCTACGCCTGCCCGGCGTGCCGCTGCTGGCCTCCGGCGGGCGCGGCTACTGTCCGCTGGGCCGCGAGACCGGCATCGCCCGCATTGAGTGGCGCGACGGCTGGCCGTATGTGGAAGGCGGTAAGCACGCGCAGCTGACCGTGAAAGGCCCGCAGGTGGCGGAACAGCCCGCAGCCGTTCAGGGCAACTGGCGGGACGATTTCGACGCCAGTTTGCTCGACCCGGAACTGCAGACCCTTCGCATTCCCTTCGACGACACCCTCGGCTCGCTCACCGCGCGCCCGGGCTACTTACGGCTCTACGGCAATGACTCGCTCAACTCGACCTTTATCCAGTCGACCGTGGCGCGCCGCTGGCAGCACTTTGCCTTCCGCTCAGAAACGCGGATGCAGTTCTCGCCGGTCCACTTCCAGCAGAGCGCGGGGCTGACCTGCTACTACAACAGCAAAAACTGGAGCTACTGCTTTGTTGACTATGAGGAGGGGCAGGGCAGAACGATTAAGGTGATCCAGCTCGACCACAACGTGCCGTCATGGCCGCTGCACGAGCAGCCGATTCGGGTGCCGGAACATGCGGAGAGCGTCTGGCTACGCGTGGACGTGGATACGCTGGTCTACCGCTACAGCTACTCGTTTGACGGCGAGACGTGGCACGCTGTGCCGGTCACGTATGAGGCGTGGAAGCTGTCGGACGACTACATCGGCGGGCGCGGCTTCTTCACCGGCGCGTTTGTGGGGCTGCACTGCGAGGACATCAGCGGCGACGGCTGCCACGCGGACTTCGACTACTTCACCTACGAGCCGGCATAACGGCTCAGGCCGGGTAGCCCAGCGCGCGTGACAGTGCGAGCCCGGCCTGCTGAAGCTGCTCGCGGAAATTAGCCAGCTCGGCGTCGTCCACGCGGGAGGTCAGCGTCGACAGGCTCAGGGCGGCAATCACGCGGGATTCGTGGTTCCACACCGGCACCGCCACGCAGCGCACGCCCTGCTCGTTCTCTTCGCGGTCCAGGGCGTAACCCTGCTCGCGGGTCTGCGTCAGGGCGGTCATTAACGCTTCGCGGGAGGCGAGGGTTGCGGGCGTAAAGGTGGTGTACTGATAGCCCTCCAGCAGGGCGTTCAGCTCGGCCTCGCCCAGCCAGGCAATCAACACCTTGCCGATGGCAGTGGCGTGAACCGGCAGGCGGCGGCCGATGCGTGAATAGGCGATGGCGGCCAGCTTGCCTTCAATCTTCTCGATATAGACCCCTTCACGCCCGTCCAGGATCCCCAGATGGGTGGTCTGCCCGGTCCGCTGGGACAGCTCCGTCAGCCAGCCTTTCGCCTTCTGACGAATATCGATGGAACCCACGACAAAATGACCGCGCTCGACCAGCTTCATGCCGAGGCGATATTTACCGTTCTCCGGGTTCTGATCGATATAGCCGTGAAGCTGCAGGGTTTTCAGCAGCGAGTGGAGGGTACTCTTGCTCAGCCCCATCAGTTTGCTGATGTCGGTGATCTTAAGCTCGGTGGCCTGCTCGTTGAACAGGTCGAGGATCTGCAACGCACGTTCAACAGACTGAATAATCGGCATAATGCTGGCATGTCCACGCTGGAATGAAGGCGAAAACGTACCTTTTTCGGGGTGAAAAATCAATGAAATGGAGCCGGTGTTCTCCCTCTCCCCGTGGGAGATGGGCGGGGGAGGGCACCAGACCGCAGAGGAGTCAATCATTCCCCAAGCGTCGCCACCATCACCGCTTTAATCGTATGCATCCGGTTTTCCGCCTGGTCGAACACGATGCTCGCCGCCGACTCAAACACCTCATCAGTCACTTCCATTCCGCCATGTAGGCCAAATCTTCCGCCATTTTCTTACCAAGCGTCGTCTGGTCGTCATGAACGCGGGCAGGCAGTGGAGGAATTTGACCTCCGGGTTACCAGTCAACTGCATCATCTTGCTGTTCACCTGATAATCACGCAGCAATGCAATCCGTTCCGCCCATTTCTCTTTTGCTTCACCCATCGACACCCATACATCGGTATAGATAAAGGTCAGCACCTTCAACTCCTTTGGCTACATCTTCCGTCAGCGTAATATCCCCGCCATTTTGCTGTGCCAGGGCGCGGCATTCCGTAACCAGCGCAGCTTCCGGCCAGCATGCCTTTGGCGCGACCAGACGCAAATCCAGACCGGTAAGCGCCGCAGCTTCAAGCATCGAGTTTCCCATGTTGTTACGTGCGTCACCTGCATAGACCAGCGTCATTTCGTTGAATGTTTTACCGGGCAAATGCTCCTGCATGGTGAGAAGATCCGCCAGCAGCTGGGTGGGGTGGAACTCATTGGTCAGGCCGTTCCATACTGGCACGCCAGCGTATTCCGCCAGTGTTTCGACAATCTCCTGACCATAGCCGCGATACTGAATACCGTCATACATGCGACCCAGCACGCGGGCAGTGTCTTTAATCGACTCTTTATGACCAATCTGGCTGCCGCTTGGGCCGAGATAAGTAACGCGAGCACCCTGGTCATATGCGGCAACTTCGAAAGAGCATCGGGTACGAGTCGAGTCTTTTTCGAAGATGAGCGCGATGTTTTTACCAGTGAGTTTGGCTTCTTCTTTACCACTTTTCTTATCGGCTTTCAGCTTCGCGGCTAACTGCAGCAGGCTGTTGAGTTCAGCTGGCGTGAAATCGAGTAATTTCAGGAAATGCTTATGATAAAACCCAGACATAGATCCCTCCTGTGGCTAACGCCTCAATGAATTAAAATTCAATTTATATGGATGGTTATTCATTTGCAAGTCTAAAGCATAAATCTTTGTCACAAAGGTGGAGGCAATGTCAGTGGTGTGTGACAATAAGAGTATCGGCAGGACATTAAGAGGAATGAGCCATGGCAAACCCGGAACAACTGGAAGAACAGCGTGAAGAAACACGTTTGATTATTGAAGAATTACTGGAAGATGGCAGCGATCCGGACGCGCTGTACACCATCGAACACCATCTTTCCGCAGACGATCTGGAAACCCTGGAAAAAGCAGCAGTTGAAGCGTTTAAACTTGGTTATGAAGTGACCGAGTCCAGAAGAGCTGGAAGTTGAAGATGGTGATATCGTGATTTGCTGCGACATCCTCAGCGAGTGCGCGTTGAATGCCGATCTGATCGATGCCCAGGTTGAACAACTGATGACGCTGGCGGAGAAATTTGACGTTGAGTACGACGGTTGGGGCACTTACTTGAAGATCCCAACGGCGAAGACGGCGAAGAAGGCGACGACGAAGATTACGTCGACGAAGACGACGACGGCGTGCGTCACTAAGCGTTTCAGGCGGTGGCGAGCGCCACCGCTTTTTCAAGGCAGAACCATGGATTACCCGCAGATACTCGCCCCCGTACTCAACTTCCTCCAGTGCCCGACTCCGCAAGCATGGATTGATAAAGCCCGCGACCCGGCGAACCTGCCGCTGCTGCTCACCGACCACATGGTGTGCGAGCTCAAGGCCGCCCAGACCGCGCTGCTGCTGGTGCGTAAATACGTCGCCGACGAAAGCGGTGCCGACGCGCTGCTCGACTGGCTCAAACCCTACGAACAGTTCACCTTCCGCGACGGCCCGGAGCCGGACTTCATCGCCCTGCACAGGCAGATTGGCAAAAGCGTGATGCCCAAAACCGACGACCCGTGGGGCCAGGCGCTCATCGACAGCATGGTGCTGCTGATCAAAGAGGAGCTGCACCACTTCTGGCAGGTGCGCGAGGCGATGCTGGCCCGCGATATTCCATACGTCAAAATCACCGCCAGCCGCTACGCCAAAGGGATGCTGAAGGAAGTGCGCACCCACGAACCGCTGACGCTGATCGACAAGCTCATCTGCGGCGCCTACATCGAAGCCCGCTCCTGCGAACGCTTCGCCGCGCTGACCCCGTTCCTCGACAACGACCTGCAGAAGTTCTATCTCTCGCTGCTGCGCTCGGAAGCGCGCCATTATCAGGACTACCTGACGCTTGCCCGGCAGGTGAGCGACGACGATATCTCACCGCGCATACAGCTTTTTGGCGAAATTGAAGCCACACTTATCTCGACACCGGACAACGAGTTTCGCTTCCACAGCGGCGTGCCGGTGTAAACCGGCATAGCGAAAGGATAAGGATGCGAGATGAATAAAACGTGGACCCGTATTGTGATTGTCGTCATTGCGGCTGCCGCCGTGGCGTTCTGGGTATTCTTCGATAAGCAGCGTGCCCCCGAACACCAGATTGATACCACCCTCAACGCGATGCCCGCCTGGCAGGTGATTAAGGAGCAGGAGCCCGCGCTGCATCAGCGCATCCTCGACCAGATGGCCGCCCTGCAAAAAGCGGGCGAGCCGGAGCAGCAGATTATCGACACCATCCAGCCGCAGATCCTGCATCTGCAGATGTCGCGCCTGCAAAACGCGCCGGACGCCAACGTGGTGAACTACATGACCATCAACATGGAGCAGACCGCCGCCATCCAGAAGGTGAGCGACGACGCCTGCTTCCGCTTCCTCTACCCGATGGTGAAGGGCGGCGTGAACCCGATGCGCATGCTGGATAAAGACCTGATGACGCGGCGCATGCAGGCCGACGCCGACATGATGCGCGCGGCCTACGGCAAAAACCGCCACACCGTGACCCCGGCCGAACGCGAGGCTGCCGTCGAGGATGTCCGACCTATTATGAAGCAACTTGCCGATAAGTACGGCGAGGACATCCAGCTGCTGCAGATGCCGGAAAAGGCGGCGGGCAAAGAGAAGCTCTCCTGCGATATGGTGCAGGAGATGTGGGCGAAGGTGCTGGCGCTGCCGGAGCAGAAGGCGGCGAGGGTGATTCGGCTGGCGGTGTCTGAGCTGGAGTGAAAGGGAGCTGTTTTTTTGGGCACTTAGCGCGGGTTTCGCGCGTCGTCGCTTGCATGGTGGCGTGCGACAGGTATAATCCACAACGTTTTCCGCATACCTCTTCAGTGCCGAAGTGGCGAAATCGGTAGACGCAGTTGATTCAAAATCAACCGTAGAAATACGTGCCGGTTCGAGTCCGGCCTTCGGCACCACATCGTATGCAAATCGAGTCGCTCAAGGGCGGCTTTTTTTGTGCCTGAAATGCAGTATCCGCAAGGCTTTCCTCGCTATTCGGAAGTATGCGGACATGGTTTTAAAACTATGGTGTGTAGTTCGTTAATTGAGTCAGGATTGTAGTCGAGGGATGCAGTGGAGCTGCAGATGAGTCACCAGGAACGCAACTCTGTGCGTGCAGCTTACATTCATAAGGCCAGGCTTTTGGATGAACGCAGGCTGATGTTGCAGTGATGAGCTGATTATTTGGATGCCAATATGCAGAAAGCTTATTCTCCCTTTGACTATGCAAAATTAACAATCCATTGAGATAAGTCATAACGAATCACTTCATCAATATTCAGTTTAAATAAATCACAGACCTTAAAAGGAATCTATACTATAAATATTAACGATATTATTAACGATGTATAACCCAACGATTAACTAAACCGAATTGACTATCTATTCGTACTGAAAAGAAAGATCTTTCATGACGGTATAGATCTTCTTGGTGAGTAATAATTAATACTGGTAAATGTAAAAGATACCGCTATCAGTAATGGATGGCAGGGTTCGAGTTATGGTGAGCGAGGCGCGTGAGGATCTGGAATGCGCCTCGCTCAACATGAAGGGAATTATTTTACCTTGACCTGCCCGTTTATCAGTAGAGGAAGGAGCCAATCGCGGAGTTTTTCCAATTCTGCATTCTCTTTAAGATTATTTTGTTTTTTTTGGTGGAGTGGTACCATAATATCATGAAATATCTTTACGAGATCTTTATGTGGAATACATACATGATGTTTATCGACAAAAGAATCAAAAAGTAAGTTTTTTATACCACTAGTCTTACCTTCCCAACCAAATAATATTCCTTTGTTGTAAATGTCGTTCCATGTGTATGCAAAGTTATAGAAATACAAATTATCTTTGAGGGTTATTGCCTTGCAAAAATTAGAACATATAACTGGGTGAGCGAAACGGTCCAACATTTCCTTTGTAATAAAGGTCATGCGTCCAGTTGATTGTGTAGGACTTCCGCCAGAGATTTCAATAACAAAATCGTAAGCGGATAACAACTTTTTTTCGTTTTTCCCTGAGATGTATCTGACTGGCATTGATGTATTACCATAACCATTCATACTATTAATGTCAGCACCTCTGATACAATTAACCTGAAGTGTATAATTTCCTTCTCTATTTTCTTTTCCCCAATCTCCAGTTTTATCATTAGCAATCCAAGCCGATAAAGTGTCTACACTCCAACCCGCCGGAATTTCATGTTCTAGTATGTCGTTATACTCCATCTTCCCGCCGGAGGACTTATACGGTTTTCCGTTGGCATCAGGGAAATCAAACTGTACAAACCAGTAGTCGTGCAGCGTCTTCGCCATCGCTTCCAATTCAGCGTTGATACGGTTGTTAAGTTCTATTTTGTCATCAATGGTCTTAAGCACAGATGAAATTTTCTCCTGAATAGCCTTTTCAGGACCTGAAAAAGGAATCCTCGCCAAAATTCCCGTATTGAGATTAGGCATAGTCGCCCCAATAGCTTGGCTAATAATCCATGACTGAATTTTTGGTGTGCTCAGATAATAAGTTAGGTAGTCAGAGTCAAGCAGATTACCAGGTCTTAATAACAAGCAGCCTGTACCACAAAAATAGCCAACTTCATTTTTTCTGATCAGCGCTTTGAGTGTGACATTACCTCTTCGGCTGTAAACAATGTCACCTTCTTTAACGAGATATTTCGACAACCGTTGAGCATCTTTATCTGAAATAAATGAAATCTTGGAAAGATCTACTCTATTGTCCTTCATATTCGCAGGCATAATGCAAGGAATACCTTCAGCAACATAGTCCTCAGCATGGAGTTGGCTTCCAAAAGGACCTGTATGTATGACTCCGCCACCCGCTTTAACCAAATCGCCGAGCGTTGAATTGATCTGATTACTCATACTTTAGCCCCGCAATCTGTTTCGTAATATCAGTTTCCAGCTTTTGCGACTTGCTAAACAAATTCTCAAGATTATCCGTAAACTCTTTCATTTTCGTTGAAAACTGCTCCGGAGTCATATCGGTATATTCCATTTTTACATAAAAATACTGCCCGGCGCTGAACGAGTAATTTTTCGCGGCGAGGTCGTCATAGCTGACCACCACTGAGAAATCTTCTTCGCTCCATTTATTATTGAACACTTCGCAGATGCGTTGCTCTTCTTCTTCGGTCAGTACTGTCTTTTGATTTTTGCCGTCTTTGACTTTTTCACCTAAATTTGAGGCGTCGATCAAAACCACTTTCTCTTCGTTACTGGCGTCAATAAATAGGATCGACACGTTGGTGCCGGTGGTGGCGAAGATATTCGACGGCATGGAGACCACGCCCGCCAGCATCTTATTTTTCACCAGATGTTCGCGAATGCCTTTATCAATACCCGACTGCGCGGTGATAAAACCAGTCGGCACTACGACCGCCGCTTTGCCACCCGGTTTCAGTGAGAAAATAATGTGTTGCAGGAACAACTGGTAAATCTCCATTTTGTCCCTGGCTTTGGCTTTGATTTTCGGTATCCCGGCAAAGAAGCGTTGCTGGTTTTCCTTGCTGTCCAGCTCGTCGCGGAAGTCGCTGAAATCCATCTTAAACGGTGGGTTGGATACGATGTAGTCAAAGTGTTTCAGCGCGCTGCCGTCTTTGTGGAACGGATGCAGAATAGTGTTGCCCTGGATAACGTTAGGGATCGAATGCACCAAATTGTTGAGGATCAGGTTCAGACGGAGCAGGCTGGAGGATTTCTGCGAGATATCCTGCGCAAATATGCTGCAACGATCTTCCCCGATTGCGTGCGCCACGTTCATCAGTAAGGTGCCGGAACCGGCGGACGGATCGTAACAGCTTACGTTGCGCACCACGCCCTGCTGCGCTTTCGGCACCAGAATTTCCGCCATGATGCGCGCCACGGCGTGGGGTGTGTAGTACTCCGCGTATTTGCCGCCGGAGTTGCTGTTGTAATCTTTGATCAGGTATTCAAAGATAGTGGCGTAGAAGTCGAATTTTTGCGTGAAGATGCGTTCAAAGCTGAAATCGGCCAGTTTGTTGATGATGGCGCGGCAGAAGTCATCGCGCTTTGATTCGTCGGCGATGTACTGGCTGAGGCGTTCAAACAGCACCACTTTCGCGCCGCCGTCGGTTTTGACCGCGAAGACGTCATTGTTGGTGGCGGCGATGTCCATCAGGGTGTCGTCAAAGGTGATAGCGAAATTGGCCTCATTTTGACGGTTGTATAAATACTGAATGAAGTGATGCGGCTTCAGACGCGCGGTGTCGGCGCTCATCTTCAGTTGCAGCTTTTCCCGCTGTTCTTCGCTCATCTGATTGAGCGCTACTTCCCATTTTTCGGCGCTGGCGATGCTTTTATCCACCTTTTTGGCTTCAAAGGCGAATTTGTCGTTCAGGAATTTGTACAGGAATGCCTGAGTGATGATTTTGAATTCGTTACCGTCGTTACCCAGACCGTAGTTCGCACAGATGCTTTTCAGGCTGTCGATCAGGGTTTTGGTTTTGTCTCTAAATTCCAGTTCTACCACGTACGTGCTCCGGTATTAAATTCGTTCAAGTATTCCGCCACAATCAGGCGGTTGATGTCGCCAGCCGCTTTTGCGCTGAGGGTGATATGCTGCTGTTGTTCGAAGTGATCAAGCACACATGACACAATCTGGCGCTCAAAATAACTTTCATTGTTCAGTATCTGTCTGTTGTTCAGCACTTTTTCATCCGCATCCAGCTTAACGCCGAGCAGTGCTTCGAAGATTTTACGCTCCGGCTCGCTCAGGCCGCCGCGCTCGCGCAGGCGTTTGTGGGTACGCGCGTATTTCACATCACCCCTGTATTTCTGGCGTAGCAGGTTGTTCTGGCGGTTCAGTTCTTTGATGCGGTCATGAATTTTATTGAGTGTGCCAATATTCGCAACCATTTCTTCCTGAGTGACTTCGCTGAGTTTCTTTTTCTTAAACAGGCGCTCCAGTTCGTCTTTCAAGCTGACGAACTGCGGGTCCTGCTGGTCGAAGTTGGCGGCCAGCGCTTCGCGGGTACGGCGCAGCGTCTCTTTCAGTTCGTCAGCCAGCACCAGTTCTTCTTCGCCCACTTTATGGAATTCAAAGATCACCTCTTCCAGTGCCCGGTTCAGAAGGCCGGAGAGGTCAACGCCCTGTTCCAGATCCTCTTTCAGGTTGAGTAGGTCGAGGCGGTGGCTGGCTTCGCGGTAAAGGATGTTGAGCTTGTTAAAATCCAGCGCCTGGAGAAACTCCGTGTTGCCCTGGAGGCGGATCAGGTTGTACAGGCTGCGGGTGTCGGCCAGTGCGTTTTTCAGCGCCAGCGCAGTTTCCCGGTTCTGGATCTGGCTTATCTGGTCAGTGAAGATTTCCGCATTTTCGGTATCGAAGCTGAACAGAACATCTTTGATATGTTCGATTTCTGCGCGGATCTCTTCTGCTGATTTGAACAGGCGGGAGTAGTGTTCCATTTCGTCGCCCAGTTCGGCCTGTAATTCTTCAAAGTAGGCTTTGTTGGTGGCGTCAAATTCCTGGCGGATGTCGGCGAAGTCCACCACGTAGCCGTAGCGGAAGTGGTTGTACGTACGGTTGACGCGGGTCAGCGCCTGGAGCAGGTTGTGTTTTCTGATCACCCGTCCGAGGTAGAGTTTTTTCAGCCGTTTGGCATCAAAGCCGGTGAGCAGCATGTTGTAGACGAACAGCAGGTCAATCTCGCCCGCCTTGAATTGCTCCACCCACTCTTTGCGTTCCTGCTTGCTGCCGATGTCGTGCAGGATCAGAGCGGCGCGTTTGATTTTCCGTGTTTCTTTGGCGTGGATCTGGTAAACGGCAGCGGGTTCTGCGGCCTGTAATACAGACATTTCGTCGGTGACTTCATCGGCAACGGTGGGCGATTCGGCGTAGTCGGCGTTGAACAATTCAAACATCTGTTTGGCCTGTTCAGAGCTGTCACATATCACCATGCCGCCGATGGTGCCATCATTCAGCGCACCCCGGCTTTTGGCAAAGTCGGTGACGATGTAGTTCAGCATCGGTTTGACGAAGCTGGGATGGGCGTAGATGTATTTGCGATCTACATCGCCCATTCTGACTTCTACGTCTTTTAGCGCCTGTTGCAGGATCATCCGGTAGTTGGTGGCGATCTCTTCGCGGATCAGGCGCAGCGTGTAGCCGTCGGCAATAGAGGCGTTGTAGTAGTATTTGTGGATGTAGTCACCGAAGAGGTCGCGGGAGTTGTAGTCCGTTCCCAGCAGAGGTGTACCGGTCAGGCCAATTTTGATGGCGTTGGTGTCCGACTGGCTTAAGTTCGCCAGGAAGCTCCCTTTGGGGTTGTAGCTGCGGTGGACTTCATCGAGGAAGTACACGCGCTGGATATTGATGTCGTAGTCTTTGGTGGTGACGACGTCCGGGTCATCGCGGAATTTCTGGATGTTGACGACGGTGATTTCCGCTTTGCCGTGGTGATTGTGCAGCGCCTGCGACGCTTTGATGTCGCGGGTGAAGGCTTCGCGTGAGTCGATAAGGTGAACAATTAAGCCACGGGCGGTGAACTCGCGCTGCGCCTGCTGGAGCAGATCCAGACGGTCAACAATAAAGTAGAACTTTGGGATCACCTGCTGATTCTGGAAGTAATCTGTCAGGAAGCGCACGTTGTAGTAAGCCAGTGCGGTTTTTCCACTGCCCTGGGTGTGCCAGATAATGCCTTTTTTCACGCCAGCGTTCAGTTTGCGCTCGATTGCTTTGGTGGCGAAGAGCTGCGGGTAACGCATGATGTGTTTCTGGATGCCGCCCGGTTCGGCGACGTACACCAGCGCATAGCGCAGGATAAATGCCAGCCGATCGCGGCTCAACAGCGCGGTGCAAAGGCGGTTGGTCGGGCGGTTGTGATCTTTGTTGGTCTGAAATTCCGGGTTGGTACGAATGACTTCCAGGTTGTTGTCTTTCAGAACGGCGATTTCGGTTTCTTCTGACAGCGGTTTCAGTAAGTTGGTCAGGTTGAAGAGTTCTTCTTCGCGGAAGTAGTTGAATACCGGGTTGCTGTATGAGCTGCTGGCGTAGAATGCCCCCTGAATTGGCTCCGGATCACTGTCGTCATACTCCATGTTGTTGGAGAAGAGCATGAACTGGGTGATATTGGCGAAGCGCTTGAATTTGGGGTTCTTAAAGCGTTCGTTGATGCGGTTGCGTTCTGCGACGATGCCTTCGCGGTTGTTGGGTTTTTTCACTTCGATAAAAATCAGTGGCATGCCATTGATCAGTAGCGTGATGTCCGGGCGGAACTCTTCATCGCCGTTCTCGCAGGTCAGTTCGGTGACAACATGGAAGCTGTTGTTGTTGAAGTTGTCGAAGTCTATCAGTTTGATGCCGGAACGGTCGCTAAGTTTCTCGAAGAAGGCGCGGCCCAGGTCGTCGTAGTCAAGGAGAAGCGAGAGGTCTTTGAGCTGACGACCAATGTCGTCTGGTGCTATTCCGGGGTTTATTCTGCCAACCGCAGTGGTGAAGAGGTCAAGGAATATGTTGGTTTCTTTGTCCCAACGCTGTTCCTTCAGAGACAGGTAGCAATAGCCCAACCGTATTAGGTGTAAGATAACGGGGATTTTTACTCGGGTATCTTCAGTGAATTTCATTGTGTTCCCTGTTTTTGGTGTTTTTCACGTCTCAGGCCATGCGGTACTTCACAACCCCAGAACTGCTGGCAACAATGTCTGTTCAATTTGTATCTATGTTACACGTTCTCTTTTAACTACCCGAGTATATTTGTCGCGCTTTACTCGAAATGATATCCGTCGTACCAGACTCTGAAATTTTTCGTGAAAATCATGAATGGCTGCAAAGTTGCGTATCTCGCACTGAACGATCATGATCATGTTTTCGCTTGGAACGTCGATCGGCTGTTCGTCAGGAATCAACTTTCATATCAGGCCAGAATACGCGGATAAGTCAGAAGAACGGTAGCCGGTTCTGGTTCTGCACAATTCGCTCAGATAACAGGTGAAGTTGCAGATGGCGCAGACCAGAGCTCTGTATGGCACGAACCTCAAGTTCGGTGAAACCATCCACGAAGGTTGCTCAAGCTACGAATGAGGGTTGTAGGGGCTCAGTAATTCAGGGCGTTTAGACGGTACAACCACCCACTGGCGGGTAAGCTGAATCGCTACCAATCTTCGCCACCATTCGTAATACCTCGCTGATAATCGAAATTCAATCTTCCACTATGCATCATCAACATGTGGCGTCTCCCGAGCCACACCTTGTGTAAGACAGTCGGTAGCGAATGTTGACGCAAGAAGATGCCCATCTGCAACCAAACTCCAGTTTGGAAGAGCAACGTCTGAAAATGTTACTCTTCAAACAACTTTTCCAGGCATTTAACTTCTTGTAAAGCTTCTTTATTCAGTACATCAAAATATAACCAACCATTATTGTTATTTCCTGCCAGATCTATTTTCCAGTTGGTCTTTACGTACCAGGCCAAAGCAGCGCGGCATGTAACAGAATGCACATTACCGCTGATCGAAAACTCGCGAGAGATTTTATCGACAATCTCAGGTCGAAGATCCTTTTTGAATGCAATGATAAAGGTAACCTCCTCATTCCATTCTCTGTCCGTCAACTCTGCAACCGTTGGCAGTATCGATTCCTCTTGCTCAACATCAAAAATTCTCGATAACTTAAAGTTTTTAAACCCACTCAGTTTTGGATCAGAATCGTTTCGATCATAAGCTCTGAAGTACCAGTTTTTCCGATCTACAAATAATGCTGATGGAAATAGTATCCGTTTGCCATGTTCACCACTTTCTGATCCATATGAGCATTTGATTGCATAGCGACCTTTTATTGCCCTGGTAACAACATAGACCTGTTCTTCTTTCAAACGCTCGGGTAGATAAAGAGGGTCTATCTCATCGATCGGCAGCATCGGACGTTTTTGCATCAGCTCCGAACGAGAGAAACCATACTGGATCAGATTCAGCGCTGTATGAACACTAATCTGCACCAAAGGAGTATAGGTACCCTGAGAAATAACCGTCCTTTTGGTTGCTGTATCAATACTACAGTTACCTGGCTTGAGTTCCCTGTATAAAGCAAGATCTTTTGAGGCTGCAGCCTGTGCAACTTTGAACTCAGCCATAATTTCGGCCCTAGATATGCTGCCGAGATAGCGTATACACAAATCGATATACGCCAGTCGCTCTGCCTGAGGAAGCGAATAGGCTTCAACCAGCAGTTCTAGATGAACGTCATGAAACTCTGTCATCGTAACACTCCGATAGATGATACATTAAGTATACTGTTCATTATCACATGTTGATCTGCTTCTTGCAATGAGTTAGGATTGACACCTGTTGATAAATTGATCATCAGCAGTATCGTTCTGGCGGAATATTTGGATAGAACAATTGTTCTGTATGAGTATTTCTTCTGGAAGGGATGGTGAAGGTTGTTTGCAGACAACCTTCACCAGAAAAACAAAACCTCTGCGGAGGAATAATCCGCCACTTGAGCCCTGCTAATCGCAATTCGAGTATACGTTATTCACAACGTGATCGACAAGCCTGGCTCCAGTAGCGGTACTAACAAAACCGATATGGAGTAACTGATGGAAAAAGTAACCGACCAGTATTCACCCGAAATTGCGCGGCACAAACTCAATGCTTATTTCTCAGGTAATTTCATCATGCTTGACGTGATAAAGCGTTTGCAAAAATCAAGCCTGTGCGTATTTGCAGCCTTATGTGATGGGAAAACGATCACAACTGCAGGGTATGAAATTAATGCCGATTTTAGCGTTAAACGAGCCTCTGCGGTCATTCACTCTTTAAAGCTGAAAAATCTTCCTGTCTCAACAAATTCTGTTTCAACGGGCTCGGATGTTGGTGGAATCACCAATCAGGCGGTTTTTTTCATCAGTAAAGATGATCTTCATTCTCTGAAGACCGATCCGGAGAAAATTATGAGGAAATGCGCAAGGCTACACGCGCAACATAAACGCTCACATGCCCAAAGGGATATTGCACGTCTATGCAAAGAGTTTGGCAAGGAAGCGATCCTTAAATTAGTAAACCAGGCTGCAGCCAGCTCTAAGATGCCTCCTGATGGGATGAGTGCATGTTAATATAAAAAGGGGCTGTTGGCCCCTTTTTACACTAACTACAATAGCGGCCTATCAAGAATATTTCAGGAGAGATGGATTGCTACGGGTGAAGTTGAGCTGACCAAAGTGATGAGTAACTGAGTTAACTTACTCCGTGTCGATTAGCACCGCCTGATAATCATGCGGCGCTTTTTCGTAATATCCCATTCAGCCATGTCTCATCCCTGTCCGGGCGATTATCCTGAGTCGTCCAAAGCGAAGCTATCTCCATCCCCGGAACCGCCTTCACCAACGCCCGCAACCCCTCTTCATCCAGATCCGTAAACCGTCTTTCACCCTGCACGCGCTCACCGTTGCCATACTTAAAGGACACATACCAGGCGCCGCCAGGTTTAAGCGCATCCGCAAGCTTCCGCATCACCGCAGGCAACTCAGACGAGGGGACATGCAGCAAAGAGGCACAGCACCAAATCCCATCGTACTGCGCTTTACCGTCGATCTCTGAAAACGTCATCAGTTGCACGGGTAACCCGGTATGTTGCCTTGCCAGCTCCACCATAGCGGAAGAGGCATCAAAAGCATCCACCTGATACCCCATCTCATGAAATGCTTTTGCGTCTCGTCCTGAACCGCAGCCCGCATCCAGAACACGGCCACCGTTAGGCAGATGTTGGGTGAAGGCCTCGTAAAGCGGGGTCATATCGACATTAACCGTGCCATCGAAGAAATTCTGTGCGTGATTCTGATAGTAGTGAAGTGTCATTAAAACGTTGCCTCGCCTTCCGCGTTGGGTTTCCAGGTATGGATAAGTTTGTCCAGCGCGGCCTGCCAGTTACGCTGAAGAAAGCTTCTCCGTGCTTCAGGACGTTGCCCTGTCTGTAGAACAATCGTCTCATGTAACGGCAGTTTGCTCGGAATAAAATACTCATTGCGGGTGTGTAACCGCTGCAGGAGCCTGAGGTCGGGAATCCGTGCAGATTTACCTTCGACGCCACGGTTACAGCACCGACAGGCCAGCACTAAGTTCCATACGCCGTTAATATTGCTCACCTCATGGCGGGCAGCCCAGGGAATAAAGTGGTCGACGTCCGTCAGTTCTGCGTCTCCCGGTACCAGGCTGATGGGTTTAAAGCAGTAAAAACACCGTCCTTTCTGGTAACCATTCAGGCTGTCGCGACAGCTGGTGATGTCTACCCGCCGCGCGTTCACCCTCGTGAACAACAGCTGATTATCTTCGTCGAACTCTACGCCCACAAGGTTACGCGATATCCCCATCGACCAGGCCTGTTCAACCAGGTTCCAGCGAGCATTGGTTTCAAAGGCGAGGTTTTTATACTGCAGGCGTTCGCCCAGTAAAAAGAAGTTATCCGTCAGGCGGATCCCGTTGTGGGTTTTGCGCTCATCAAGGAAAAAACGTTTATCGATCTCACCCTGGTTCACGTAATGAAAGGCATCGATCACGTTGTTAAAGCCAAGGCGCACCGTCGCTTCAATAAGTTGGGCATGGGTGATTTCACCTCGGTTGAACTTCAGACAGGTTTCCAGAAATTGACTGCTGCGGGAGGTGATCTGTTTTGGCGCATGCTTCAGGTGCTCGCAAAGATAGCGGCTGAACGGCACGGCAAGCTGGTCGAGCGTAATCAAATCGCTGCCCGTCTTATCCACTTCATACAATGCTGACGCCAGCGCAAATTTGTAAGATGCGACGTTCCTTCCAAAGAGGATCACACCACGCCAGTAGTTCTCAAGCGTCGGATCGGCCTGATAAAATTCCATCGATGAAGTCCTGTTACGGTTGGCTGGGCAGGGCGTTACTAAAGCCTGTAACAGGATCACATAACAAAATCAGGGTGATGTAAATCGTTAATCTATAGGCTTGATGAATTTTTGAGAGGTCTGAGAGAAGGGTGTTGAGGCAACCGATGCGGCAATAGTGCCAGGTTCGCAAACGAACTGATATCTGGAGGAGACGAGTTGAAGTGATTTTCAGGCCAAAGCGTTGTCGTTTCTAGAATTAAAAATACCTACCGTTATTTCCTGAATCTCCCTCGCAAATTCCAAATTTCCCTCACCAGAAACCGCTGTATTTATATTCAGCCCTGTATAATGAGCACCAGAAATTACGCCGAATGGCAAAGAAAGTATTAGAGAGAATTTAACGAAGAATTCGCGATATGAAGGTGCTGCAACACCCCCATACCGCTAACCACAAACAACTACGAAGGAGTTGAAAATGGCTGCGACGAATTTTAAGCCAGAGTTTACTCTTTGCAAAACAGAATCAGACGCTTTCACCGGCATGATTGAAAACCGCGAACTGGTACGCAAAAACAGCGCCCGCCGTCTGCACGGCAACCAGCCCAACGCGGCCCCCGTCCATCCCCGCGCGGAAACGTCGCAGGACAGTGCCGCCTGTTGCGAACTGTATGCACGCATAGACATGAAATACCTTCTGCTTGGCGGTGACTGGTTAACCCGTGCAGGCTTTATCAACGGTATGCCCGTAAAAATCCGCGCCATGAAAGACTGCATTGTGATTACGCCACAGCATACAAGAGAATTATGGGGATGCCTGGAGGGTATGAGCGTGGTGAATATCAATAAGCAGAAAGTCGCGCAGTGGTTGAAGACGTTTCCGGGAGCGCTGAATGATACAGGCGATATACCGGCTGTTAAGCGTGGAACAGGGCAGGCGATGTCGGAGTAACTGTGCTTCCCATCTAATGTAACGCTTGAAGCAATAAAACGGGCATGCCATCTCATGCCCGTTTTAAGTAAAAATCAATCGTGCTTAACCTGCTCTTTCACCGCGTTAACCAGCGCAGCGTGAAGTTCGCCGACGGTTAAATCACATATAACAGGTTCGGGTATGCCACGTATCCAGCGGATAAACCGACAGATGCCAAAAAAGTCTATGCCTTCACCCGTAAACAGATACTCATTCTCTGCGAGAGAGAACGTTTTCCTGTAGCCATCTTCTTCCGTGGCAAGTTTAACGCCAAACGCTTCTTCGCAGTCTTCCAGTAGGTCTTCGCCGTCGATACCGCAAATATGCAAATCGGCCTCAATCAACGTATTGCTATCGATAGGTTTACGATGCTCACCTGAGGAGTTTCGAACAACCTCAATGACTTGAGAGAGTGTGGGTTCCATAATGATGCTCTCCTTTAAAGCGGTAGAAATAATCGCCAGCGCTTCCCGGCGGCGCTCCGCTTGGTCGGACCGACAAGCTCAACGTTACCCCGGCCCGAGAAATGTTAAAGTCGGTTCAGGCTATCGCCATATGATTCCAGGCATCTCTGTAAACGATATTCCCGTCACAGTGTTTCCAGGTGATTGCCTCATATCTTAGCTCGATCGTCTCTGTATGCGTTCCTGTTCCAGAACCCGGGAACAGATTGGGCGTAATACCCGTGATTTTTACATTCTCCAGGATAATGTTGAAATATTCTCTCTCGATTCCTGCATCATCAATTTGATACATTTTGATCGTAGCCGATTTTAGCGTTTGGTTTTCACACAGTGCCCTGATGAAAACCGGTGTTGTTTTATCAAACTCTTTCTGAACGGCAATCGGTGTATGTACGCGGGTACCTGTTAGTCGACCTGTATTTCCACTCACAGGAATGGTGAGGTGATGAGCGACCGCCTTTAATTCAATAGCGCCTAACCGACCGGACACCATGGAACCTCCTACGACGGGTGAGCCATTAGCATCGGTTAACCAAAGATATGCTGGATTTGACATGATTATTCCTCATCAATATTTACAAAAGAAGGTAGGTGCAACATCGCCACGACCCATATGAATAAGCCAATTAGTTTCAGAGGCCATGGTTCAAAGACAGCTATACAAGCAAATGCACCGATGATCAGTAAGGGACCTGATAACACATCCAGGATCCCACCAAAAATACGTATCTTTCCTGGCAGTAATTTATTCATTATTAATGAAATAATGTAAGCGCTTATGGTAATGATGCAAAAGGCGATTGTTTTATCATTCCAGGTTTCGAATTCAACCCAGCTAAGGATATAGGCTATAACTAAATATGAGCAAAGAAGCAGGTTTATAATGGGGATGATAGACTTACTCATACGCGCCTGCCGTAGTGTGTGCAGTTAGTTTTTCATTAACTTTCTTCATGATCTGATTAAATACAGGTTTTCCTTCTGAATAACCGGCATGGATAGCATCTACGAAAGGCTGCACTGCATCAGCGAACAGAAAATAAAGTAGGTCGTAGTCTCTGGGTCTTAGAAGTTGATATACCTCTGGGGCTTCGGCTTTGAGTCTGTCAGATGTTCTGATTGATCGTTCAGCCATTCCCCCAAACAAAAGGAGCGTGCTCAGTGCCGTGATTGGGTTGCCTTTTCCTTTAAAAACAAGAAACGTGAAGGACGTTCTTTCAATAACATGTTTCGCGATAGTAGATGCAATAATATTGGTTGATACTCTACCTGCAATTGAAGTCATTACAGACCTGTATATTTTATCCTGCTCCGCCTCAGTTAAATATCTGTTAAATTCTTTAAATATAATTTTGACAGTGTTGACAATGTTCTCGTAACTCAAAATGTCGTTTTTTATGGCAGTGAGCATTCGTATTCGTTGAGTTTCACGAGCATACCTTGTATCCGTGTCAAAGATACCATAAACCAGATATCCATAATCTAGCGGTACAGATAGCCCTCCATTTATAAGCCCTGTAATCGTATCAGGAGAAGCGATAATGTTGCATAATCTCCGTGCTATATCTTCTACATCAGCCATAGTATCCCTTGAAATGTGTTATAAAGGGTAATATCAATGTAATATTTATGGGGGGTAAGCAATTTATATTATCTAAATGATAAATTAAGAATTATTAACGGCATTAATATTATCTAAATGAGACAATAAGCGGCTTCGTGCCAATCCCACGCTCTCCACCGCTAAACCTAACTTAACTAAACACCGGCACCCCCAACCCAACCTTCACCTCCCTCAACGTCTCCTGCGTCACCCCCTGCGCCCGTTCGGTTCCGCGCTTCAGCATCGCCATCAGCTCACCCTTATCTCGCATATACATCGCCCTCCGCTCCCGCATCGGCGCAATCAGCTCCTGCAGGCACGCTTCCAGCTCGTTCTTGCACGCCCGATCGCCCAGCCCGCCCGCCTGATAGTGCACCTTCATCGCCGCCACTTTGTCCTTGTCCGGATGAAACGCGTCGAGGTAGGTAAACACCACGTTCCCCTCAATCTGCCCCGGATCGCTCACCTTCAGGTGGTTCGGGTCGGTGTACATGGCGCTGACCGCACGATGAATGGTCTCTTCGCTGGCCGAAAGGTGCAGCGTGTTGCCCAGCGATTTCGACATCTTGGCGCTGCCGTCGATGCCGGGCAGGCGGCTGGTGTCGCTCAGCATCGCCTTGCAGTGGCGCAGCACCGGGGCGGGCAGCAGGCTGTTCATCTTGTGCACAATCTCGTTGGTCTGCTCAATCATCGGCAACTGGTCGTCGCCGACGGGCACGCACTCGGCCTTAAACGCGGTGATGTCCGCCGCCTGGCTGATGGGGTAGGCCATAAACCCGACCGGCAGCGAGCGGGCGAAGCCCTTCTGCGCAATCTCGTTTTTCACCGTCGGGTTACGCTCCACGCGGGCGACGGTGACGATGTTCATATACAGCATCGTCAGCTCGGCGAGGGCGGGCAGGGCGGACTGCAGGCAGATGGTGGTCAGGTTCGGGTCGATGCCCGCGGCGAGATAGTCGGCCAGCACTTCGGGGATGTTGTCGCGGATCTTCTGCGGGTTGCTGCCGTTGTCGGTCAGCCCCTGCAGGTCGGCAATCAGCACAAACTGGCTGTGCGTCTGCTGGAGCGCCACGCGCTGGCGCAGCGATCCGACGTAGTGGCCGAGGTGCAGCGGGCCGGTTGGGCGGTCGCCGGTGAGGATGGTGGGTGCGTTCATAAAGACTCCTTAATGGGCAGTTGCCGAAAGGGGTCTTAGGAATGTGAAAGCCGCCTTTCGGCGGCTATCTGAAAATGGGGAAAACTACTCCGTGCCGCCTTTAAGAAGGCAGCCACCAGCGGTTTACGGTGAGCACGGCGTGGTTTATGTTCATCTCTTTACCGTACCACGTCCGGCGCGAAAAACAAAAGGGCACGTCATGCTGCAATCTCTCAACCATCTGACCCTCGCGGTCAGCGACCTGCAAAAAAGCGTCACCTTCTGGCACGAGCTGCTGGGGCTGACCCTGCACGCCCGCTGGAATACCGGGGCCTATCTCACCTGCGGCGATCTATGGGTCTGCCTGTCGTACGACGAGGCGCGCCGGTACGTGCCGCCGCAGGAGAGCGACTATACCCACTACGCGTTTACCGTGGCGGAAGCGGATTTTGAACCGTTCTCGCAAAGGCTTGAGCAGGCGGGCGTCACCGTCTGGAAGCAGAACAAAAGCGAGGGGGCGTCATTCTATTTTCTCGACCCGGACGGGCACAAGCTGGAGCTGCACGTGGGCAGCCTCGCCGCGCGGCTGGCGGCGTGTCGCGAGAAGCCCTACGCGGGCATGGTGTTTACCTCAGACGAGGCTTGAGGCGCGCACCTTCAGCCTGCCCGCCAGCGTCACGTGCGTGGCGGCATCTTCCTGATTGCACAAGTACTCCACCGCGAGGCGTCCCAGCTCGCTGTAGGGCAGCTGGATGCTGGTCAGCGGCGGAGTGAGCTGCTCGGAGATCTTCTGGTCGTCGTAGCCCGCCAGCAGCATGTCCTGCGGGATGCGCACG
This sequence comes from Enterobacter hormaechei, assembly GCA_041890495.1. GTDB lineage: Bacteria > Pseudomonadota > Gammaproteobacteria > Enterobacterales > Enterobacteriaceae > Escherichia > Escherichia boydii. Next base: position 3,049,531 of record CP169086.1, on the reverse strand, counting down.
CCGTTCACCGCCAGCGCCTGATAGCAGCCAATCGCCAGCCAGTCGCTGGCGCAGAAGATGGCGTCCGGGCGCTCGGCCAGCTCCAGCAGAGAAGTCGTGGCGGTAAAGGACTCGCTGAACTGCCAGTTGGTCTGGCGCACCAGGTCGTCGTCGCACGCGAGTCCGGCCTGCCGCAGCGCTGCCTGGTAGCCCGCCAGACGCTGGCGGGAGGCCTCCATCCAGCTCTCGCCTGTGATGTGGGCGATGCGCGTCGCCCCGCAGGCGATGAGGTGTTTAGTGACCTGGAAAGCGTTGGCGTAGTCGTCCGGGATAAACGACGGCAGCAGCGGCGAGCCGGGGTCGCGCTGGTTGAGCAGCACCAGCGGGATGCGGGTGCAGTCCTGGAATGCCGTCATGTCCACCAGCGTGGTGATCGGGGAGGCGAGGACAATCCCGATGCAGTTGCGCTTCTCCAGCTGGCGGATGATGTTCAGCGCCAGCTCGATGTCGTCGCCGTAGTCGTAGACGGTGAGCAGGGTCTCGTTGCGCCACGCCGCTTCCCGCGCCTGGCTGATGGCGTCGATAAACGGGTCGAAACTCTGCATGGAGCTAACCAGCAGGGCGATCTCTTCCTGGTTGCGCGGGGCGTGTACGGCGGGGAGGCGGTCGTAGCCGAGCTCGGTGGCGACGCTAATCACCCGCTGGCGGGTGTCGTCGCTGAGCTTGATGTTGCGGGACTGGTTAAGCACCAGCGATACCGTCGCCTGCGATACCCCTGCCGCCCGCGCAATATCGTTCATCGTCACTTTTGTTTTTTGCTTCATCCGTCCTCTCCCTTTCGCGACTTCGCATCATACCCTAACCGCATGCTTCCGCGCCGTCGATCACGTTTCTCATTCATCGAAGCGTGAACTTTGTGAGGGGCATCGCTTTTCTTCGTGCGGCAAATTGCGCATTTATCCTGCAGCTAATATTTATTAGCTAAATATTATCAGTAAGAGGACGCGTAATGAAAGAGCAGTGGAGCAGGGAGCAGGCACAGGCGTGGTATCAGCAGAAGGGCTGGCTGTGCGGGTTTAACTATCTGCCGTCGACGGCGGTGAACTGGACCGATATCTGGCAGGCAGAGACCTTCGATGCCGGGACGATTGACCGCGAGCTGGGCTGGGCGGCGGAGGCGGGCTACAACACCCTGCGCATCAACCTGCCGTTTATCGTCTGGGAGCACGACCGCGACGGGCTGATGGCGCGCATCGACCGGTTTTTGACGATTGCCGACGGTCACGGGTTCAGCACCATGCTGACCCTGATGGACGACTGCGGCTTCTCCGGCGACGAGCCGTATCTCGGCCAGCAAAAGCCGCCGGTGCCGGGCAAGCACAACAGTCAGGCTGCGGCGAGCCCGGGGTGCGACAAGGTGTGCGATCCGGACTGCTGGGCAGACATTGAACGCTATATCCGCGACGTTGTGCGCCAGTTCCGCGACGACAGGCGCGTGCTGCTGTGGGATCTGTATAACGAGCCGGGCAACCGCGGCATTTTCGCGACCGGCACGCAGGAGGTGCAGTACGACGCGAAGCTGGAGACCTGCGCCCACGCGCTGATGAAGCTCGCATTCCAGTGGGTGCGTGAAGAAGACCCTACACAGCCGCTTACCGTCTGCGCGTGGCGTCTGCCGCCGGAAGAGGAGGGCGAGACGTTCTTCCAGCACCCGCTGGACCAGACCGCGCTGGCGCTCTCGGACGTGGTGAGCTTCCACGCCTACACCCACACCGGGCGCATGACGGCGATTATCCAGCAGCTGCAACAGCTTGGTCGCCCGCTGTTCTGCACCGAATGGCTGGCGCGCCACGTGGGCAGCACCATCGAAGAGCAGCTCCCGCTGATGTACGCGGCGAAGGTCGCGCCGTACCAGTGGGGGCTGGTGCGCGGCAAAACCCAGACGTGGCTGCCGTGGCCGGTGGTGATGAAAGAGTCCACGGACTACTGCCGCCTCTGGTTCCACGACGTGTTTGAGGAGAACGGCATTCCGTTCTCACGCCGTGAAATCGCCCTGATGCAGCAGCTGCGCAAGATCGCCCCGAAGGCACAAGGCTAATAATATCGACCCGGCGGTCCACCGCCGGGCAACCAGGCAGGCATATAACAATGGCAATGACAATGAAAATACCGTCTCGCGAGCTGTGGTCTTATTTTGGTTATGGTTTAGGTCAGTGTTTTAGCTTTGGTTTAGTGGGTTCGTTTATTAACTATTTTTACACCGACGTGCTGGGGATCTCGGCGCTGGCGGCGAGCACCATCTTCCTGATTGCCTGCGCGTGGGACGCGGTTCACGATCCGCTGTTTGCCAGCATCATGGACACCATTAACAGCCGGTTCGGCAAGTTTCGCCACTTTTTGCTGATCGCTCCGCTGCTGATCACCGGCGTCACGCTGCTGTCGTTCTATAAAATCGAAGCGGACATGACCACCAAAATCCTCTACGCCGGGGTGACGTATATCCTGTGGGGGACGCTGTACGCCATCTCCGATATCCCATTCTGGTCGATGTCGTCGGTGATGACCAACGACTCCGGGCAGCGCACCCGCGCGGTAACGGCGGCGATGCTCGGGGTGAACGCCGGGATTGCCTGCGCCAACATCTTCTTCCCGAAGCTGGCGGCCTATTTCTCCCAGTACAGCAATGACAAAGGCTACTTTATGGCGGCGCTGGTGATGATGCTGGTGGGCCTGCCGTTGATGCTTAACGGCTTCATGCAGATCAAAGAGCGCGTGCCGCCGAGCCCGGAAAAGGTGACCATCCGCGACACCTTCCACAACCTGCGCCAGAACAAGCCGCTGTTTATCGTCCTGCTGTCGTTCTTCTTCTGCGTGTTCCACAACGTGGCGGGCGGTCTCTATATCTACTTCTTTATCAACAATCTGGGCGACGGCAGCCTGCAGATGGCGATTGGCGTGATGGGGATAGTCGCGGCGGTGCTGTGCCTGGTCGCCCCGATGCTGACGCGCCGGATGCAGAAGCGGAAGCTGTTTATGATCCTCTGCGGGCTGGACGTGGCGGTGCGCGTGGTGATGTGGTTTGTTGGCTATCAGCAGGTGACGATGCTATTCATTCTGCTCGGCCTGAGCACGCTGTTCGTGATGATGACCAACATCCTCACCTCGTCGATGATTGCCGACACCATCGAGTACGCGGAGTACCACACCCACAAGCGCTGCGCGGCGATCACTTTCTCCGGGCAGACCTTCACCGGCAAGATGTCGGTGGCGGTAGGCGGCGGGTTAATCGGCGTGTTTCTGACGATGATCGGCTACGTGCCGCAGGCGCAAATTCAGAGCGAGAGCGTGCTGTCGGGGCTGTTCTTCGGGATCTGCCTGCTGCCGGCGATAGGCTCGCTGATCCGCATGGGCTTTATGTCGCGCTTTACCTTTACCGAGGAGAAGCACGCGGAGATTTGTCGGCTGCTGGCGGAGCGCAACGCGTCTGCGAAAGCGCCGGGTGGCGGCTGCGCCTTACCCGGCCTACAGGACCAGCCCTTGTAGGCCTGATAAGCGAAGCGCCATCAGGCTTCGCTTAATGACTTACAGCGACTTCACAAACGCCAGCAGATCTTCGTTGAGCTGGTCCTGGTGGGTCAGCGCGAAGCCGTGCGGCGCGTTGTCGTACACCTTCAGCGTGGCGTTTTTAATCATCTCTGCCGCCAGCTTGCCGGTGCTTTCAAACGGCACGATCTGGTCGTTGCTGCCGTGAATCACCAGCGTCGGCACGTCGATTTTCGCCATATCCGGGCGGAAGTCGGTTTCGCCGAAGGCGGTCACGCAGTCGATGGTGCCCTTCAGGGACGCCAGCAGGGCGATGTTCAGCGTCTGGGTCAGGGCACCGGCAGAGACGGTTTGCCCGGCGTTGATGCCGTAGAACGGGGTGGCGAAGTCGCTGATGAACTGGGCGCGATCTTTACGCAGTCCGTCGCGAATGCCGTCGAACACGCTCTGATCCACACCCTGCGGGAAGGTGTCGGATTTGCCGAAGATCGGCGTGACCGCGCCCAGCAGCGCCAGACCAGCCACGCGAGCGCTGCCGTAGTTGTTGATGTAGCGGGTCACGTCGCCGCCGCCCATGGAGAAGCCCACCAGCGTCACGTCGCGCAGGTCCAGGGTGGTGATCAGGTCGTTGATGTCGGACGCAAAGGTGTCGTAGTCGTAACCGTTCCACGGCTGATCCGAGCGGCCAAAACCGCGGCGGTCAAAGGCGATGGCGCGGAAGCCGCGCTCGGCCAGGTAGTTCAGCTGGCTGTCCCACATGTCGCCGTCCAGCGGCCAGCCGTGGCTGAAGAGAACCGGTTTGCCCGCGCCGCCTTCTTTGTAGTAAATCTGCGTGCCGTCTTTTGCCTTAAACGTTGCCATAGTGTGTTCCTGTGCAGGTGATGGTTATGGTTATACCGGCGCGACCAGATAACGAATTGCCGGTGATGTTGTGCCCTGATGAAAAGCCAGAACGCGGCTCTGCAGCAGGAGGTCATTCATGGTGTGGCGCTCCTGCTGGCGCAGATGCTCAATCCACGAGCCCATCAGGAAGGTCTCAATAAACAGGCCTGGACGCTCAATATCCTCGTAAACCGCCCAGCTCATCGCCCCGGCGCGGCGGCGCACCCGGCGCAGCTCGTGTACCGCCTCCAGGAAGGCTTTTGCGTTGTGCGGGTCGATGATGTACTCGTGCGAGACCAGCACCGGGCCGCGCTCGTTCGGCAGGTCGATCTCCACGCCGTCCAGCGGCTGGCCGCTCAGGTCGAGGTTTAATTCCGGGTCTTTCTCCAGCTTCCAGCGCAATACGGTGGCGCTTGCCAGCACCATCCCCAGCGTGGCGACAACCAGCGCGGTCGGGGTGCCGAACCGGGAGGCAATCTGCCCCCAGATGGCGCTGCCCGTGGTCATCGAGCCGAAGAACACCGTCAGGTAGACCGCGAGCGCGCGGGCCTTCACCCAGCGGGCGGCGCTGCGCTGCGCGCCGAGGTTCAGCGTCGAGAGCACCGCAATCCACGCGAAGCCGGTGAAGAACTCAAACAGGTTGAGCAGCCAGACGTGGCGCACAAACGCCAGCGCAAGCATGGTGAGGGCAAAGACCAGGCTGGCTGCCACCATCAGGCGGTCGGCGTTCAGCCGCTGGCGCAGGCGCGGCAGCAGAATGGCCCCGGCAATGGCCCCCAGGCCAATGCACGCCAGCATTACGCCGTAGCCCGCCGGGCCTAAGCCCAGCTCGCGGCGCGCCACCAGCGGCAGCAGCGCCCAGCCCGCGCTGCCGAAAACAAAGAACGCCACGGTACGCACCAGCACGTTGCGCAGCACCGGGGCTGCGTGGACGTAGCGGATGCCGGTACGCACCGCAGAGAAGAAGTGCTCCGGCGGCAGACGCTGAATGGACGGGGCAGGACGCCAGCGCCACAGCACCCACGCCACGCCAACCACGGACAGCGCGTTCAGGGAAAACACCATCCACGGCCCGGCGAGAGACAGCAGGAAACCGCCCAGCGCGGGGCCAATCGCCCGGCTGATGTTTACCCCGAGCGAGTTCAGCGCCACGGCGGCGCCCAGCTCCGGCTTGCTCACCAGATCGGGCACCACGGCCTGGAACGGCGGCGAGCTCATCGCCGCCCCCACGCTCAGCAGAAACGTCGCCACCAGCAGAACGGTGGGGGTGACGTGTCCGGTGAAGGAGAGCACCGTCAGCCCGGCGGCGGCGATGAACACCCACAGCTGGGAGAAGAGCAGGTATTTACGCCGGTCGACGATGTCCGCCATTACCCCGGACGGCAGGGCAAAGAGGAACATCGGCAGGCTGCTGGCCGCCTGCACCAGCGCGATATCCAGAGGATCGGCGCTCAGGGTCAGCATGCTCCAGTTGATACCGACGTCGCTCATCCATGAGCCGACGTTAGAGACCACCGTGGCGATCCACAGCATGCGGAACACCGGCTGGCTCAGCGGCTGCCAGGGTGAAACCGTCGATGCGGGCGTCGTCTCGACGTGTGCGTCGCGAACGTCGTTAACCTGGGTCATGCGAACCTCTCCGTCGCCTTACGATGCAGCCGCCACTGGCCCGGCCCGGTGAGGGCGAGAGTGGTGAAGATAATCAGCAGCAGCCAGCCAAACTGCCCTTCGGCAATCGACCAGTTCGGGTGGACCGCCAGCATCGCCACCAGCAGCACGGCGATGATCGGCAGGCACGCCAGGCGGGTGTACACGCCCGCAACGATCAACAGCGGGCAAATCACCTCGGCGACAATCGCCGGGATCAGGCTTGCCCAGGGCCCGAAGCCGAACGGATCTTCAATGCGCGTCAGCTCTTCGCTGAAGTGCAGTACCTTCGGCAGGCCGTGCACATAGAGCAGCAGCAGGCTGCCGGTCAGGCGCAGGAAGAACAGCCCCAGGTCGATCCGGGGCGGCATAGTGGTGTTTTTCATCAGAATGCAAAGCAGCTGCAGCCCAGCGCCCCCCAGAAAGCGTTATCGTCGGACACCGGCATCTCTGACGTGCGGGCGAAATCGTGCTGGTGGCTGTGAACCCCGCACGGGCCGCTGCAGTGATGAACAGCGTTCATGCCGACGCGGGCGGCCTGCGGCGGCGCGCTGCGGTAGTGGCCAGGCACCTTGACTACCGGGGACCACTCGGGCAGGACCGGAATGGCCGGCGGCGCGAGCGGGCCAAAGCTGCCCGCGGCGTAGACGATGTCGCCGTTGACCACCGTGAGAACGGACTCGATGCCCTTGATCTCCTCTTCCGGCACGCGGAAGTAGTCTTTGCTCAGCACCGCCAGGTCGGCGAGCTGGCCGACCTTAATCTGCCCCTTCTGGTTCTGCTCGCTGGAGAACCACGCGCTGCCCTGGGTCCAGAGCATCAGGGCGGTATCGCGATCCAGACGGGCGCTGTGATCGTACATCTGCATCCCGCCGACGGTGCGGCCGGAGACCAGCCAGTAGAGCGCGGTCCACGGGTTGTAGCTCGCCACGCGGGTGGCGTCCGTTCCCAGGCCCACCGGCACGCCGGTCTCGAGCATTTTCGCCACCGGCGGCGTGTGGCGGGTAGCTTCGATGCCGTAGCGTTCGGCAAAGTACTCGCCCTGGAAGGCCATGCGGTGCTGGACGGCAATGCCGCCGCCGAGCGCTTTGATGCGGTCGATGTTGGCCTGGGTAACGGTTTCCGCGTGGTCGAAGAACCAGTGCAGGCCGTTGAACGGAATGTCGCGGTTTACCTTCTCGAACACGTCCAGCATGCGGCTGATGGATTCGTTATAGGTAGCGTGCAGGTGGAACGGCCAGCGGTGCTCCACCAGATGGCGCACCACGCGCTCCAGCTCGTCCTCCATGCCCGGCGCGAGGTCAGGGCGCGGCTCGAGGAAATCTTCAAAATCGGCGGCGGAGAAGACCAGCATCTCGCCCGCGCCGTTGTGGCGGAAGAAGTCGCTGCCCTGGCCCGGCGTGAGCATGTCGGTCCATTTTTCGAAGTCTTCCAGCTCGTGGCCAGGGCGCTGGGTAAAGAGGTTGTAGGCGATGCGGATGGTCATCTGCTTTTTCTCGTGCAGCTCGGCGATCACCTCGTAATCTTCCGGGTAGTTCTGGAAGCCGCCGCCCGCGTCGATGGCGCTGGTCAGCCCCAGACGGTTCAGCTCGCGCATGAACTGGCGGGTGGAGTTAACCTGCTGCTCCAGCGGCAGCTTCGGCCCTTTCGCCAGCGTGGCGTAGAGGATCATGGCGTTCGGACGGGCAATCAGCATCCCGGTCGGGTTGCCGTTGGCGTCGCGCTGGATCTCCCCGCCCGGCGGGTTTGGCGTGTCTTTGGTGTAACCGACCACCTTCAGCGCGGCGCGGTTGAGCAGGGCGCGGTCGTACAGGTGCAGGATGAAGACCGGTGTGTCCGGCGCGGCGTCGTTAATTTCGTCCAGCGTCGGCATGCGGCGCTCGGCAAACTGGAACTCGGTCCAGCCGCCCACCACGCGCACCCACTGCGGCGACGGAGTGCGCAGCGCCTGCTCTTTCAGCATCCGCAGGGCGTCGGCCAGGGACGGTACGCCTTCCCAGCGCAGCTCGAGGTTGTAGTTCAGCCCGCCGCGGATCAGGTGCAGGTGCGAGTCGTTCAGGCCGGGGATGGCGGTGTGGCCTTTTAAGTCGACCACTTTGGTACCGTCGCCGTGGTGCTGCATCACCTCGGCGACGGTACCCACTTCCAGAAATTTTCCGTCGCGCACGGCAACGGCTTCCGCGACAGGATTCTCGCGATCGACGGTGTGAAACTGGCCGTTAACCAGAATGAGATCGGCTTTACCCGGGGTAACCATAAACTGCTCCTGACTGAGAGGGGAATGGTCAGGATTATGGGAACCGGTTTCGGCAAAGATCCAGTTATACAATAGGATAGGTATACCAAAGTATAACTATACCTAAGGTTAACTATACGAAGAGATAATTACGCGCGGAGAGGGAAAGCCGCAGGATGAGGGTGACTTTATCGCCGCGGCGCTCGCGGTGATTTCTACCCTTAACCACTGGAAAATGCTATGACCTCTTCAAAGCTCGAAGTGTTAACCCCTGCGAACTGTCAGATCATCTTTATCGATCACCAGCCACAGATGGCGTTTGGCGTGCAGTCGATTGACCGCCAGGTGCTGAAAAACAACACCGTGGCGCTGGCGAAAGCGGCTAAGGTGTTCAACATCCCGACCATCATCACCACCGTAGAGACCGAAAGCTTCTCCGGTAACACCTATCCGGAGCTGCTGGACGTGTTCCCGGGCCAGGACATTCTGGAGCGTACCTCCATGAACTCCTGGGATGACCAGAAGGTGCGCGACGCGCTGAAGGCCAACGGCAAGAAGAAGGTCGTGGTGGCCGGTCTGTGGACCGAAGTGTGCAATAACAGCTTCGCCCTGTGCGCGATGCTGGAAGGCGACTACGAAATTTATATGGTGGCGGACGCGTCCGGCGGCACCTCCAAAGAAGCCCACGACTACGCGATGCAGCGCATGATCCAGGCGGGCGTGATCCCGGTGACCTGGCAGCAGGTGATGCTGGAGTGGCAGCGCGACTGGGCGCGTAAAGAGACCTACACCGCAGTGATGGACATCGTGCGCGAGCACTCCGGCGCGTACGGCATGGGCGTGGATTACGCCTACACCATGGTGCACAAAGCGCCGTCTCGCCAGAAGAGCGAGCACCGCACCTTAGCGCCGGTCCCGGCTCGCTAAGTCCCGTCGGCGGGCTGGTCCCTCATCCGGCTCGCCGCTGCCTCTTTCTCTGGAGTTCACGATGAGTACTGGGCTGATATCCCTTGCGGCAGGCGTGTTGATTGGCCTGATGTATGCCGTGCTGAAGGTGCGCTCCCCCGCGCCGCCCGCGCTGGCGCTGATTGGCCTGCTGGGGATGCTGGCGGGTGAACAGGCGACGCGTCATCTCTTATCCCGCGACGGCGCCCCTCCTCCTCAGGTGACCGTTCCGCAGGCGGCATCGCAGACGGGAGCGTCATCATGAAAGCATGGATAATTTCGCTGGTGTGCGGCGTGGTTGCTGGGGTAATTTACGCTCTGCTCGACGTCCATTCCCCGGCACCGCCGGTTGTCGCCCTGCTTGGCCTGTTCGGCATGCTGGTGGGCGAACAGCTTATCCCGGTGGGACGACGTTTACTGAGTCGCGAACCGCTCACCCTCGCCTGGTTTCGTCACGAATGCGTACCGAAAATCAGCGGCACGGCGCCCCCCGCGCCCGCGAAGGACCCTCGCGACGTTAAATGACTGGTTAGAGGAATAACAGCATGACGCTGCCGTGGCGCATTGCCATCATTGATGACGAACGTTCCGTCCGCAGCGGGTTGAGTAATCTCCTGGAGTCGGAAGGCTATTCAACCGACACGTTTGATTCGGCAGAGGTATTTCTGAGCCATCCGCTTGCCCTGTCCGGCGCGGCGCTGGTGATCACCGATATCAAGCTGCGGGGCATGAGCGGCCTTGAGCTGTTTGACAAGCTGCGGCTGCTGGCCGTACCGCCTCCGCCCGTGCTCTTTATCTCCGGTCATGCTGATGAAAATATGCAGCGGTACGCTCTCGGTCTGGGCGCCGCTGCTTTTTTGCGTAAGCCGATTAACATCGATATTCTGCTGGATCATATTCAGCGGGAGCTGGCCCGCCGACAATAAGGATCGCGGATGAACGAACACGAGCAGCCTGCATTCTGGCCCGCCCAGGGGAACCTTCACCAGGGGCGGGTTTTTGTCCTTAAAGAGGATGTGATTTTTACCGTGCTGGCGCAGGAGGGCGGAATCGCCTGGATGCACGCGCGACATCCTCATTCCGGCGGCTCGTTCATTATCGCCACCGCGGTCAGCGACGAAGAGGAAGAGCGGGCCACCCGGCTGCTGAAAAACGAGTTTGCGCTGCGTGACGCGCTGCAGGACAGCTGGGCCATTCGCGCCGTCGCGTCCACCCAGTACCGGGGACGCTTCGCGCTGGTGTACGCCCCGTTTTCGTTTGAGCTGCTGGCGCGGCGCGCGGGCAGGGCGATCTCGGGGATCGCGCGCTTTATCGAGCTGGCGATCCAGATCTGCGTTCCTCTGCGCCAGATGCATCTGCAAAACCTGATCCACGGCGATATCAAACCCGGCAATATTTTTGTTCATCACGATGCCACCTGCCGTCTGGGCAGCTTCGGTCTTTCATGCAGCCTCTCCGGTGCCTTCGCGCAGACCCGGCTTGCCGTTTCAGGCGGCACGCCAGCGTATATGTCCCCGGAGCACACCTCCCGCACCCAGCGCCCCGTCGATGGCCGCAGCGATCTCTACAGCCTTGGCGTGGTGCTGTATGAACTGCTGACCGGACGCCTGCCGTTTGAACTGGGGGAGGACGATCGGACCAACTGGGCGCACTACCATATTGCCTCGGCGCCGCTGGCCCCGGATGCGATACGCCCGGACGTGCCGGGAATGCTGTCGACCATCATCCTCAAGCTGCTGGAAAAGCATCCCGATAACCGCTACCAGACGGTTGACGGGCTGATTGCCGACCTCCGCCGCTGCCAGGCGACGTTGACCGGTGAGGGCGAGATCGTCGCCTTTACCCCCGGCCAGCAGGACCGCACCCCGGCCATTCTTCTGGCGGACTCGCTGTTCGCGACGCATCCGCAGGCGAATGACGTCATTGCCGCGTTTGAGCGGGTGGGGCAGAACCGCGTGCCGGAGCTGGTGACCATCGGCGGGCCGTCGGGGATCGGCAAATCATCCATCATTGCGACGGCGTTAAAAACGCTCCAGCAGCGTACGGTGCTGATGGCGGTGGGCAAAGTGGATCAGTTTTCACCGTCATTGCCCTACGGCGTATTAAGCTCCGCATTCCGCCCCCTGACGCTGCACCTGCTGGGCCTACCGGCAGACGAGGTGGCGAAGTGGAAAATCCGCCTATCTCGCGCCCTGGAAGGACACGAGGCGCTGGCCGTCAGCCTCGTGCCCGAGCTGGGCCTGCTGCTTGAGCGCAAGCCGCGCTTCCCGGCGGATACGTTTTCCATTGATGCCCGGGCGCGCTTCAGCCATATGGTGCTGGCGCTGGTGAAAACCTTTGCCTCGCAGGGCTGCCCGCTGGTGCTGGTGCTCGACGATCTCCAGTGGAGCGACGCCGCCAGCCTGCATACGCTCAACTATCTGCTGATGAACTGCGGCGCGATCCCGCTGCTGGTGGTGGTTGCTCACCGCGATATCGGTTCATTGTCCGAACCCACACTGCAACAGCAGCTGGCGAGCCTGCCGGAGGCGGCACAGCATGCGAGCGAAATTGTTCCGCAGGCGCTGTCTGTCAAAGCCGTGTCCCGCTGGCTGGGGACGGTATTTCGCACCCGCAGCACGGCGACGACCGACCTTGCCACGCTGATCCATGAAAAGACCGGGGGAAACCCGCTCTTTGTACACGAATTTTTCCGCCGCATCGTCGATGACGGGCTGGTGGTGCACAACAAATATCAGGACAAGTGGCACTACGATCTGCAGGCGATCCGCGCCCGGCACTACACCGAAAACGTCGTCACCCTGGTGCTGGAGAAGCTGGAAGAGTTGCCCGACGAGACGCGTCGCCTGCTGGGCAGCCTTGCCTGCCTCGGCGGCACGGGTGAAATGGAGATGATCTGCCGCGTTGTCGGTATATCGATGGCGGAAATGCGCTACGCGCTGCATCCGGCGGTTATGGCGCAGCTGATCGTGCTGACGGAAAAAGCTTACTCCTTCACCCACGACAGGGTGCAGGAGGCCGCCTTTGCGCTGCTGGATCGGCATGAGAAAAGCCATCTTCATCTGACCACCGCCAGCCTGCTGGCCGACGCCGCGCGGCAGGCGGCGGGGAACGAGCTGCTGTTCCGCGCCGTACATCACGTCACTGCCGCGCTGGACAGCATCCAGCCCGCCCCGCAGCGCCAGATGTTCCGCGAGCTAAGCCTGCTGGCCGCGCGACGCGCGAAACGCTCGGGGGATTATCTTTCGGCGCTGAGCTATATCCAGACAGCCCGAGCGCTGGGCAACGCCGGGACGGTGTCAGACTTTATGCTTGATATCGAAGAGGCGGGCTGCGAGTTTGCGCTGGGGCACCTGGAGCGCACCCGCGAGCTGTGTGACGCGATCCTCGGGTGTCCCGGCGGTCTGACCGAAAAGGCGCTGGCGGCCAACCTGCTGGTGGAGGTGTACATTCGCCAGTCGGACAGCCGTCTGGCGCTGGAAGCGGCGCTCTGCTGGCTGGGAGTATTTGGTATTCAGATCGGCCGCTATCCGGAAGATGCCGACTGTGACGAGGCCTGGGAACACTTCTGTAACCGTGCGGGCGACGCGCCGCAAACCCTGTTTGCCCCGCTCTCGCGGATGGATAACCCGGAAACCGAAGCGGTGATGAACCTGCTCTACAGCGCCAGCATTTGCGCCAGCTTCATCTGTCCGCGCCTGCACTTTTTGCTGCTTTGCCGCATGATGCACCTGACCCTCGACCACGGCATTACCGGCGCCTCCACCACGGCGATGGCCTGGTTTGGCGTGCTGATGGGCCACCGCTACGCCGAGTATCGCCTCGGGTTCCGGTACGGCACCCTGGCCCGCGAGCTGGTCAATCGCCACGGCTACGACGCGTTCGAAGCCAAAACCCTGCTGCCGCTCGACCAGCTCAGCGTCTGGACCCAGCCTTTATCGTTTACCATCGAGTGCGCGAAGGCCTGCTTTACCTCGGCGGTGACTCACGGGGATATGACGATGGCCTGCTTTGCGGCCTGCCACCAGGTCATTAATTTTCTCTCGCGGGGCGATCACCTGGACGGGGTGCTGACCAGCATCGATCGCGGCCTGGCGTTTGTGCGTAAAACCCACTTCCAGGACGTTGAAACCATTTTGATGGTCCAGCGCGGCTACGTTGAGTTCCTGCGCACGCCGGTTATCGGCACCTGGACCGCGTCGCAGGTGCTGCCGGAGGCGCTGCTGCCCGCGTCGCCGGAGCAGGCGCCGGAGCAGACCTCCACCATGCTGTTCTGGTACTGGCTCTACCGCGGCATGGCCCACTTTACCTGCGGCGAGTATGCCGACGCGCAGGCGGATCTGGAGATGGCGGGGTGGTACGCGTGGTCTGCACCCGGGCACATCCATCTGCTGGATTACCATCTCTACAGCGCGCTGGCGCTCTCCCGGCAGCTGACGCCGGAGACCTTCTCGGCGAACCACCGCCGCAGCATTCACGCCCACTACGACAAAATCGCCCTCTGGGCGCGCATTAATCCCGGCACGTTCGCGGATAAAGAGGCGCTGATCTACGCCGAAATCGTGCGTCTGGACGGGATGAACAGCATCGCGCTTGAGCAGTATGAGAAGGCGGTCCGGCTCTCCCGCGAGGGCGGGTTTAATCCGATTAACGCCCTGGCTCATGAGCTGGCGGGCCGCTTTGCGCTGGCCTGCGGCTACCCAACCGCCTCGGACGCACACTTTCGCGGCGCAATTGCCGCCTGGGGCCGGGCGGGCGCGCAGGCAAAGGTGTGCCAGCTGGAGCAGGATTTCCCGCATCTGCTGGCCTCCGGACAGGCGAGCGCCTATGACACGGTGGCTTTCGCCCAGAACGAGACCATCCGCGATCTGCAGAGCGTCATTAAAGCCTCCCGCGCGCTGTCGGAAGAGATCAATCTCGAGCGCTTAATCGAAAACCTGATGACGATCCTCCTTGAACGCGCCGGGGCGCAGCGCGGCCTGCTGCTTCGCGTGAGCGATAACCTGATCCCGGAGATCGAGGCCAGCGCCTGGACCAGCACCGAAGGCGTGCGGGTGCGGATCCTGAAAGACGTGCCGACGGCGACCGACATGCCCCTGTCGGTGCTGGCGGCGGTGATCCGCACCGGGCAGGAGATCCGCACCGGTAAGCCGGAGGAGTTTCACCCCTTCAGCCAGGATCCCTATCTGGTGACCTCAGGGGCGGCCGTCATGTGCGTCCCGATGTTCAAACAGGCGCGGCTGGTGGGCGTGCTTTACCTCGAAAACCGCCTGATGCCGGAGGTTTTCACCGCCGAGCATTCTCGCGTGGTGAGCCTGCTGGGCGCGCAGGCGGCGGTCTCTCTGGAAACGGCGCGGCTGTACGCCGAGCTGCTGGGGGAGAACATCCAGCGCCGTCGGGTGGAAAAAGAGCTGCGCGCCAGCCAGACCTCGCTGATGCTGGGCGAGCAGATCAGCCACACCGGCAGCTGGCGCTGGGAGCTGGAGCAGGATCTGATGTTCGTCTCGGAGGAGTACGCCCGCATCCTCGGCCTGTCCGAACAGCAAAAGACGATCTCCATGGCGGAGTTTTTGACCTTCGTTCATGAAGACGACTACGCCCGCATCAGCGCCATCGTCACGCAGAGCGTGCGCGAAGGGCTCTCCATGCGCGCGGAGTTTCGGATTAAGCGTACCGACGGTTCAACGCGCTATATCCTCGGGATTGGCGATCCGGTAGGCGTGGGCAGCGAGGTGAACGAGTACTACGGCATCATCACCGACATCACCAGCCAGCGCGCCGCGGAGGATGCCATGCGGGTCGCGCAGGCGGATCTGGCGAGGGTGTCCCGCGCCACCACCGTCGGGCAGCTGACCTCCTCCATCGCCCATGAGATCAACCAGCCGCTGATGTCGATCGTCTCTAACGCCGGAGCGAGCCTGCGCTGGCTCAGCCGGGAGCCGGCGCGGCTGGATAAAGTGCGGGAAGGGCTGGAAGAGATCGCCGCGGAAGGCGCGCGGGCGGGGGAGATCATTCGCAGCATCCAGTCCCTGACGCGCAAGCAGGATCCCACCTTCTCGCGCATCGATCTGCACTATCTGATCCACCATATCATCGCGCTTTCCCGTAGCGAGCTGGAGCAGCGACACATTAGCGTTGATTACCTGTTGAAGGCGCAGGACAGCTTTATCACCGGCGATAGCGTGCAGATCCAGCAGGTGCTGCTTAACCTGGTGATGAACGCCGTCGAGGCGATGGCCGAGGTTAAGGATCGCGCCTGCACCATCACCCTGAGCACCAGCAACGCGGACGGGAAAGCGATCGTTGAGATCGCCGATACCGGAAGCGGCATTGAGCCCGAGCGGCTGGAGCAGATTTTCGACTCGTTCTATTCCACCAAAGCGCAGGGAATGGGGATGGGGCTGACCATCAGCGCCAGCATCATTGAGCGCCACTGCGGAAAGCTGAGCGCGCGCCGCCGGGAGCCTTACGGCACGGTGTTTGCCTTTGCGCTGCCGCTGGCGGCGCAGGAAGGGTAAACGTTACTCCGCAGGCTGGCTTTTGGTCAGGCGCTCAACGGCCCTGACCAGCTCTGCCACGGAGCGCACCTGCATTTTCTCCATTACGCGGCGGCGATGTACTTTCACCGTGATCTCGCTGACGCCCAGCTCGGCGGCAATTTGCTTGTTCAGCATGCCGCTTATCGCCAGCGTGAGCACCTCGTGTTCGCGCGGGGTAAGGGAGAGATGGCGCTGCTTAAGGGCGTAGTGCTCTTTATTGCGCTCGGCGTTGTTTTCCGCCAGCTGCAGCGCGGACTCAATGGCGTCGATAAGCGCGGTGGATTCGACGGGCTTGGTAAGAAATTCGTAAGCGCCGCCTTTTATGGCGCGCACCGACATCGGGATGGTGCCGTGGCCGGTGAGAAAGATAATCGGGATTTCGCGCCCGCTGTCCTTGAGGGCATCTGCAACCTCAAAACCCGAGATGGTGGGCATCTGCATATCCAGGACGACGCACGAGGGGAGCTCTTCAAAGCGGTGCTGAAGAAACGCTTCTGCCGATGAAAAGCCGATGGCGTTTAGGTCCGCCGAATCCAGCAGCCCGATCACGGACTGTCTGACTGCGTCATCGTCATCAACCACATACACAATGTGTTCCATTCACCGCCCCGGTGCTGTTTTACATGTCGAGGATGCAAACAGCCCCAGGAGTGTCGTAAGGGACTGTTTATGCTGACTTTCATCTTAACACATTAATTATAATTATCATTTAACAATATGATAATCATATGAAGTATAGCGAGCCGGGGCGGAGGCGGTGAAGGACCGAAACGCCGTTATCCGGTTGCCGTCCGGGTCCGCGATCGCCGCTTTGTGGATTGCGATCTGTCCGTGAGGACTTTGATCGGTAAAACAGGCTACACTCTGGTTTTGAGCGCGACAAGCTGAGGAAATAACAATGCACTACACACTGAAAGAAAGCGACAAGGAAAAGGCGGAAGGGTCAAACGGCGCGGGCGCTCTGCAGCAAAAACTGCTGGAGTCTCGTTCGATTGTGATCTCCGGTGAGATCAACCAGGAGCTGGCGCAGAAAGTGATCACCCAGATGATCCTGCTGCAAAGCGTCAGCAACGATCCGATCAAGCTGTACATCAACAGCCAGGGCGGCCACGTGGAAGCGGGCGACACCATCCACGACTTCATCAAATTCATTCGCCCGGAAGTGCACGTGATCGGCACCGGCTGGGTGGCGAGCGCCGGGATCACCATCTTCCTGGCCGCGAAAAAAGAGCACCGCTACTCGCTGCCAAATACCCGCTTTATGATCCACCAGCCGCTGGGCGGCGTGCGCGGTCAGGCGACGGATATTGAGATCGAAGCGCGCGAGATCATCCGCATGCTGGATCGCGTGAACAAGCTGATCGCCGACGCCACCGGACAGCCGCTGGAAAAAGTGAAAAAAGACACCGACCGCAACTTCTGGATGTCCCCGGCGGAAGCGCTGGACTACGGTATCGTGGGTAAACTGATTACCCACTATGACGAGCTGAAGCTGGATTAAGTTTTCTCGGCGTGTTTGTGTCGGGCGGCGGCTTCGCCTTACCCGACCTACGCGCCCTCGTTTGACCCATGACAAGTTCCCACTCAGCCTTCTTGCCTATAATCGCGCCTGTTTCCCTTCTCACTGGTGCTACCCATGGCGTATCAACTGAACCTGAACTGGCCGGAATTTCTTGAGAAATACTGGCAAAAGCAACCCGTTGTGCTGAAAAATGCCTTCCCGAATTTTGTCGACCCGATTACCCCGGACGAGCTGGCGGGGCTGGCGATGGAGCCGGAAGTCGATAGCCGCCTGGTCAGCCATTTCAACGGCAAATGGCAGGCCAGCAATGGTCCGTTCGAGCACTTTGACGATCTGGGCGAAACCGGCTGGTCGCTGCTGGCGCAGGCGGTGAACCACTGGCATATGCCCGCGGCGGAACTGGTGCGTCCGTTCCGCGTTCTGCCGGACTGGCGTCTGGACGATCTGATGATCTCCTTCTCCGTGCCGGGCGGCGGCGTGGGTCCGCATATCGATCAGTACGACGTGTTTATCATTCAGGGGATGGGCAGCCGCCGCTGGCGCGTGGGTGACAAGCTGCCGATGCGTCAGTTCTGCCCGCATCCGGCGCTGCTGCATGTGGATCCGTTCGAGCCGATCATCGACGAAGATCTGGCTCCGGGCGATATTCTCTACATTCCGCCTGGATTCCCGCACGACGGTTTTACCCATGAAACGGCGCTTAACTACTCCGTCGGCTTTCGCGGGCCGAACGGCCGCGATCTGATCAGCAGCTTCGCCGATTATGCGCTGGAAAACGATCTGGGCGGCGAGCACTATAGCGATCCGGATCTGACCTGCCGCGAGCACCCGGGCCGCGTGGAGCAGTACGAGCTCGATCGCATTCGTCAGATGATGTTCGACATGATTAGCAAGCCGGATGATTTCACAAAATGGTTCGGCAGCTTTGTCTCCACTCCGCGCCACGAGCTAGATATCGCCGCCGCCGAGCCGCCGTACGCGCCGGAAGAGGTGCTGGACGCGCTGCAGGGCGGCGAAACGCTGTCTCGCCTGAGCGGCCTGCGCGTGCTGAACATCAACGGCAGCTTCTTCATTAACAGCGAACAGCTGGAGACGGTAGACGCGAAGGCGGCGGATGCGCTGTGCCGCTACACCGAACTCGGCCAGGCCGAGCTGGGCGATGCGCTGAAAAACCCGGCGTTTGTTGAAGAGCTCACCGGGCTGATTAACCAGGGATACTGGTACTTCGACGAGTAGTGCTGCACGTTTTTCTCCCTCTCCCTGTGGGAGAGGGGCGGGGTGAGGGCATCAGGCCGCACTAGCCCTCCTCCATCGCAATCACAATCGCTTCCCCCAGCTTCTTCAACGCCTCGCGATGTTTCTCCGTCGGCGGCAGCGCCACGTTGATCCGCAGGCAGTTGCGGTACTTCCCTGATGCGGAAAACAGCGACCCGGCCGCGGCCTGGATCTTCAGCCGGCACAGCTGCTTGCTGACGCACACCATGTCGACCTTCTCCGGGAGCTCAATCCACAGCAGGAAGCTGCCCTGCGGGCGCGTGACGCAAATCTCTGCCGGAAAATACTGCCGCACCCAGCAGGTGTAGGTTTCCATATTCTGCTGATAAATCTGGCGCATACGGCGCACGTGGCGATGGTAATGACCGTCGCGAATAAACGCCGCCACCGCCATCTGCGTGCCCGGCACGTTAAACCCGCCCGCGGCGTATTTCATGTGCATCACCCGGTCGTAGTAGCGTCCCGGCACAATCCAGCCGACTCGCAGGCCCGGCGCCACGGTTTTGGTAAACGAGCTGCAGAGGATCACGCGGCCGTCGATATCCATTGAATGAATGGTGCGCGGGCGCGGATACTCTGCCGCCAGCTCGCCGTAAATATCATCCTCGACAATCACGATATCGTGCCGCTGGGCGAGGGCCAGCACCTGCTTTTTCCGCGCCTCCGGCATGATAAACCCGAGCGGGTTATTGCAGTTGGGCACCAGGATCACCGCCTTGATTGGCCACTGCTCCATTGCCAGCTCTAACGCTTCGATGCTGATCCCGGTTTCAGAGTCGGTGGGAATTTCAATCGCCTTGATGTCAAACCCGCGCAGCATCTGCATGGTGCCGTGAAATGACGGCGATTCCACCGCCACGATATCCCCCGGTTTACACACCGAGAGCAGGGCAATCGACAGCGCGCCGTGGCAGCCGTTGGTGATCACAATGTCGCTTGCCGAGACGGTGGAGCCGCCGTCGAGCATCAGGCGCGCGATCTGCTCGCGCAGCTCCAGACGCCCGTCAAGCACGTCATAGCTCAGCATCTCGCCAGGGTTATGCTGCGCGATACGGCTCATCTCGCGCCACAGGGGCTTCAGGCTCGGCTGGTTAATGTCCGGCGAACCGCCGCCAAAGGAGATCATCTCTTTGTCGGCGCGGGCGTCCAGCAGCATCATCACCTCATCCCACTGGGTGACGTCCACGGGGCGCTGCACCGGGCGCGTCATCGCCGGGACGGGCGGCTGGGCCTTGCGCGGTGAGACAAAATAGCCGGAGCGCGGCTGAGGCGTGATCAGCTGGAGGTTTTCGAGGATCTGGTAGGCCTGCTGTATGGTGCTGATGCTCACGCCGTGCTCCTGACTCAGCGTGCGCACCGACGGCAGACGTTCGCCGCTTCGATACAGCCCTTGCTCAATGCGTTCAGCCAGAAGATTGGCCAGATGTTGGTAGCGTGTCATGCTGTATCCTTTGTTTTCACCATACAGATTATAAAACCAGTACAGATTGCGGCGAAAATTGCCATGCAGATACTGTTTTAGCGGATCTGTATGTTAAACAAAAGTTGTTTTTGCATCTGTATTGCATGGGTGGATTTCCGGGATGATAACCCCACTGACACAGTGAGGAGAGCATCATGGAATTCTACGAGAATCGTTCAAAACGTCCGTTTATTGTGTTCGTCTGGATCGCGAAAACGCTGCGTAACTGGTATCGCATCAACCGCACCCGCCGCATCCTGAGCCAGATGAGCGACGAGCAGCTCAAGGACGTTGGGTTATCGCGGTATGATGTATGAGCCGTATCATCGCCCGGTGGCGGCTTCGCCTTACCGGGCCTACGGGATCGAGTAGGCCGGGTAAGGCGAAGCCGCCACCCGGCGATGTTTAGCTATCAATGTCGGCATCTCTTCGATTGATACTTTGTACAAACCAATCGGCTTCTTTTATTATTACATCGTGGATACTGCGTAGGGCGTTATTCTCAGCCCAATTTTTTTGTTCTAATGAAAGGTGAATAATGGGCGCACAACTTTGGATGTCTCCTTTAACTGGTTACAGACGTAATGGTACCCGCTTCGAATCCATCAACAGTATTTTTCTTAAAAAAATTTCTGTGAACCTTATTTGCGAACCGATTCTATGCTGTAAAGGTAGCGATGATGCATCTGGTGCGCATTATGCTCTTACGCAAAGAGACTTTGACATTACCGCCGTAGTCAGTGAAAAAGGTGAAATTATAGGTCAGGTTGAAAGAGAAAAACTAAAGCAAGGAAAAGTTTATGATTATATTATTAGAATAGAAAAAACATCATGCATTGATGATAAAACATCTCTTGTAGAGCTTCTTGAAATTTTAAAAGATGATCTTTTTAAGTATGTTACAAACGATGATAAAATTGTGGCAATAATCACTCGCGCAGACCTGAATAAACCCTTGCCGCGAACTTATTTTTTTGGTGTGATTTCGTTGGTAGAAATGCACCTTAATTTCTGGATAACTTATTATTTTCCAGAAAATCAATGGCAGCAATACGTTAACTCAAAAAGAATGGATGGTGCGCATAGTATTTTCGAGGAAAGAAAAGGTCTCAATGATTCAATATCATTACTAGATTGTATCCAGTTTTGTGATAAGAAATCTATCCTTAGGAACAATAGTGAATTTCTTTCGATATTTAAATTTAGCAGTAAAAGTAAATTTGACAGCTATATGAGATTCATTGAGAAAATACGTAATGAAATTGCACATAGCCAAAATTCAATCATCTCAGGTCTAGAATGGGAAGACTTTGTACATACATTATCTTTTTCAAGAACCTTCCTAACATTGTCCGATGCAAAAATAGAAGAAGACTGCCGAAAAAAAGCCGAGCAATTTAAAGATGATATGCTTGTTTCGATCAAAGTATCTTAAAGAAATACTAAGGTTCAAGATGATTTTCTATTATTGTGATTGTTTCTGAATAGGGCCGTTTTAGAAGCTGTATTGCCTCCTGATACGACCGCACGTTGTTATAGCCCATCACCAGCCCGTAGCGTTTGCCCGACCCGCGATACCACTCCGAGAGCGCATTGACCTGCAGCTGCTGTTCCTGCCAGCAGCGCGCCACTTCCCGGTCACGGCTTCCTTTTGTCAGGAACGCCATGATATGCATCCCGCCGTCGTTTTGCTCGGTGAAAAACAGATCGCCATACACCTCGCGCAGGGCGGCAATCATCCAGTCGCGGCGGGACTGATACAGCGCGCGCATCTTTTTCAGGTGACGGAAAAAATGCCCTTCGTTGAGAAACGCGGTGAGGATCTTTTGCGTCAGCACCGGCTGGCCGCTGGTGGTAATGTCCGCGCAGTCGGTAAAGGATCCGACGGTGCTGGCGGGCATCACCACGTAGCCCATGCGCAGCGACGGCATGATGGTTTTACTGAAGGTGCCCATAAAAATCACCCTGTCGTGCTGGTCGAGGCTTTTCAGCGACGGCAGCACCTTGCGGGTGTAGTGAAACTCCCCGTCGTAATCGTCTTCGATGATCCACGCCTCGTTCTGGCTGGCCCAGTCGAGAAGTTGCTGCTTGCGCGGCAGGGAGAGCGTGACCGCCAGCGGGCTCTGGTGCGACGGGGTGACGATGGCAAAACGGGCGTCGCGATGGTGACGCAGCAGGTAGTCCGTATCAATGCCGCAGCGATCGACCGGCACGGTGTGCAGGCGCGGCACGATCCGCTTGAGCAGCTGCTGGCCCATAAAATAGCCCGGATCTTCAAACAATACCTTGTCGCTGCGGCTGGCGAGGGTGTCGAGGATCAGCCGCAGGCTGCCGCTGTAGCCGCTGGTGATCAGCACCTGTTCGGCGTTGCAGGATAGCCCGCGCGAGATATTGAGGTAGCTGGCGATGGCCTGGCGCAGCGGATACCAGCCCAGAACGGGCGGATTGAGCATCTCCTCCTGACGCATGGCGCGCGTCGCCTGGCCTGCCAGCAGCAGCCACTTTTTATACGGAAAGCTGTCGAGGGCGGGGATGCCGGGGCGCAGAAACCCCGCCCGTTCGCGCTGGCTGATGAGAGATGCGGGAAGCGCGCCGGTGGGCTGCTCCGCGGGGGCATTCTTATCCGGCAACAGTAAATCCGGGTTGACCCGCGTGCCGCGCGCGCCCTGGCTCACCAGATACCCTTCACCCGTCAGAATGGCGTATGCCGTTTCGACGGTTTTACGCGCCACCTTCAGCTCTTCCGCCAGCACGCGGATGGCAGGCACCCTGTCTCCCGGCTTTAGCACGCCGCGCGTGATGTTGTCGCGATAGCGGGAATAAATCTCGTGATAGCCCGGCTTCATGTCCTACCTCGTTTCACGCTTTTTGTATCTTTTTACTATGTCATGAACGGCGTAGATTTGCCTCATCGCATGATACATGCCGCACAAAAAGAGGAAAGACAATGAGCACTCGCGTTAACCACCATAAAGTTACACCTGCCCTCGCCAACGCGCTGTCTGCCCTGAGCATGGAGGTGGCAAAAACCTCCATCGACCCGGCGCTGAAGCACCTGATCGACATTCGCGTGTCGCAGCTGAACGGCTGCACCTTCTG
This sequence comes from Enterobacter hormaechei, assembly GCA_041890495.1. Taxonomy (GTDB): domain Bacteria; phylum Pseudomonadota; class Gammaproteobacteria; order Enterobacterales; family Enterobacteriaceae; genus Escherichia; species Escherichia boydii. The sequence continues at coordinate 3,026,402 of CP169086.1, read as the reverse complement.
CCTGGATATGCACTCGAAAGAGGCCAAAATCGCCGGCGAGCGCGAGCTGCGCCTGTACCATCTGGCGGCCTGGCGCGAGTCCCCGCTTTTCAGCGCCCGCGAGAAAGCCGCGCTGGCGTTCACCGAAGCGCTGACCCAGATTGGCGTTCACGGTGTCAGCGATGCGCTGTACCGCAGCGTGGCGGAGCACTTCTCGGACGTGGAGATTTCAGAGCTGAACTTCGCCATCGTGGCGATCAACGCCTGGAACCGTCTGGGGATCACTTCCCGCATGGCGCCCGGCGCGCTGGACGCGGCTTACGGGCTGAATAAGGCTAACCTGGAATAATCCCGCGCTCGCGGATCATCGCCACCAGCGCCCGCAGTCCCGGCGGGACGTGGCGGTGGCCAGGGTAGTACAGGCGCAGCCCGGCAAAGGGCTGCGTCCAGTCGTTTAAGACGCTCACCAGCTCTCCATTCTTAAGTTCTTCCCGAATATAGAGTTCCGGTAAAAATCCCACCCCTAATCCCGCTTTCACGGCGCGGATCGAGGCAAAAAGATCGGACGTTGCAAAGCGCGGCGGCACGGCAAGCGCGTATGTTTCCCCCCGACGCGCCAGCTCCCAGCGGTAGATCCCGCCGTGGGCCATACGCATGCCGATCCCCTGATGCGAAAGTAGATCGTCCGGCGTCTGCGGAATGCCGTGACGTGCAAAATAGTCCGGCGTGGCGGTGACGAGCTGGCGGATTTCACCGGTCAGCGGCACGGCGATCATGTCCTGCGGAACGGACTCTTCGAGACGGATCCCCGCATCATAGCCTTCGGCGACGATGTCGATCATTCGCGCTTCGCTTACCGTTTCCACGTGCATTTTCGGGTAACGGATCATGTAGTCGATCAGCAGCTGGTCCAGAAACAGGGTGCCGATATGATTCGGCACGTTCAGCCGTAGCGTTCCGGCAGGTTCCCCTGTTTCGCTGTGGATCGCCTCGCTGGCGAGACGGATCTCCTGCAGGGCGGGGCCGATACGCGCCACGTAGCGCTGTCCGGCGTCGGTGAGCGCCACGCTGCGGGTGGTGCGGTTGAAAAGTCGCGTCTCAAGGCGGCTCTCCAGCCCGGCGATGGCGTTGCTGACCGCCGTGGCGGACATCCCCAGCTCCTGCGCCGCGCCGCGAAAACTGCCGCGCCGCACCACAGCCATCACCACTTCCAGCTCTGTCAGACCTGAACGATGCATAGATTATCCTGAAAATCGAAACAACCCTTGCAGCATAGCGTGGATTATCGCAACGGAGAAGCCGTGACAGACTGGTCTCACACAGCCTGAGGAGGTTTATATGCACACCATCGAACAGATCTTTATTAACGGCGAATTTGTTACCCCGCACGGCACCGAACGGTTTGATTTATACAACCCGGCGACGGCGCAGGTCATCGGGCAGGTGCGCCTGGCGGATGAGGTTGACGCAGAACGCGCTATCGCGGCGGCAAAAGCGGCGTTTCCGGCGTGGTCGCAGACCACAAAGCAGGAGCGCATCGCCGCGCTGAAGCGCATGCACGCCGCCGTGGCCGCCCGTCACGATGCGCTGCTGGATGCCATTGTCGAGGAGTACGGCGCGCCCGCCTCGCGCTCGGCGTGGATGGCCAGCTATCCGGCGGAGGTGATTGCTCAGGCCATCGAGGCGCTGGAGGCGTTTGAGTTTGTCACCCCCGCAGGTGCCGCAACGGTGCAGATGACGCCGCTTGGCGTGGCCGGGCTGATTACGCCGTGGAACAGCGATGCCGGGTTTATCTGCGGCAAACTGGCGGCCGCGCTCGCCGCGGGCTGCACGGCGGTGATCAAGCCGAGCGAAATGAGCGCCCTGCAAACGCAGATTGTCACCGAAGCGTTGCGCGATGCTGAATTACCGCCAGGGGTATTTAATATCGTCACCGGACGCGGCGAGACGGTCGGCGAAACGATTAGCCGCCATCCGGACGTGGCAAAAATCTCGTTCACCGGTTCCACGAATACCGGCAAGGCGATCCTGCGCAACGCGGCGGAAAGCTTTAAGCGCGTGACGCTGGAGTTAGGCGGTAAATCGCCGACGATCCTGCTGGATGATGTGGATCTCGCGCAGGCGATCCCGCTGGTAATTCAGGCCGGGTTTATGAACAGCGGGCAGGCGTGCGTGGCCGGGACGCGCATTCTTGTGCCTTACTCGCGCAAGGCGGAGATCGAAACCGCGCTGGCGCAGGCCGTGGCGGCGGTGAAATCCGGCGACCCGCGCAACAGTGCGACAGACGTCGGCCCGATGGTCAGCGAGAAGCAGTGGCTGCGGGTGCAGGGCTATATCCGTAAAGGCCTCGAAGAGGGGGCACGCCTGCTGGCGGGCGGTGAAGGGCGACCGGACGGCACGCAGGACGGCTGGTTTGTGCGCCCGACGCTGTTTGCCGACGTGAACAACCGGATGATGATTGCCCGCGACGAAATTTTTGGCCCGGTGCTGTGCGCGATCCTCTATCGTGACGAGGCGGAGGCGATTGCCATTGCCAACGACACCGACTACGGACTGAGCGCGATGGTGCTGGGCAGCGATGTGGACCGCGCGCGACGCGTGGCGCAGCAGATTGTTTCCGGTCGCGTGCTGGTGAACACCCTCGCCCATGAACCGAAAGCGCCGTTCGGCGGCTTCAAGCACTCCGGTTTGGGGCGCGAGATGGGCGAGTGGGGAATTCGGGCGTTTATGGAGCCGAGGTCGATTGTGGGCTAAAACCCGCCCGGTGGCGCTGCGCTTACCGGGCCTACATGAGCTCGTAGGCCGGATAAGCGCAGCGCCATCCGGCGCAACACTTCGCTTCTTGCCGAAGCATTGTGCTTTTCCATCCTGCATTCTCTCCCCAACATCACAACGGAGAGAAAACCATGATCGCAGTCCTTTTCGAAGCTAAAGCCGCGCCTGCCCATCAGGCGCGCTACCTGCAGCTGGCCGCCGAACTCAAGCCTTTGCTGGCCGACATCGACGGCTTTATTGATATCGAACGTTTTCAGAGCCTGACCACCGACGGCAAAATTCTTTCGCTTTCCTGGTGGCGGGATGAAGAGGCCGTCCGCCGCTGGAAGCACAACGTCTTTCATCAGGCGGCGCAGGCTGAAGGGCGGGAGTCGATTTTTGCGTACTACCGTATTCGGGTGGCGCAGGTCGTGCGGGAATATACTTCTGAAACCGGAGGGCATGCCGATGTATGACGTTCATGTGATTTTTAGAGACAGGCCCGGCGAGCTGGCGAGCTTTGGACAGCTGCTGGGCCGCAACGGCGTGGGGCTGGAGGGCGGTGGCGTATTTGGTACAGATGCCCATTTCCTGGTGGAAGACGGGGAAAAAGCGCGACGCGTTCTACTCCACGCCGGGTTTATCGTGCAGGCGGTGCGAAAGCCGGTGATCAGAAAGCTTAAGCAGGAACGCCCCGGCGAGCTGGGTGAAATCGCGGCGGCGCTGGCGGCACGCGGTGTGTCTATCCTGACTCAGTACAGCGACCATGCGAATCACCTTATTCTGCTGACGGATGATGATAAGCTGGCCGCTGAGATCACCGAACCCTGGGCAGCCCATGCTTAAGACGAGTTTACCTCCTGACAATAGCGCGATGCTGGAAAAGGCGATTGCCGCGGTGGCGGCAGCTATGGCCGATCCGTCGCGCGTGAAGATGCTCTGCGCGCTAATGGACGGACGGGCGTGGACGGCAACCGAACTGAGCGCGGCGGCAGACGTTGCGCCGTCGACCGCCAGCGGGCATCTCGCCCGGCTGGTGGAGGGAAAGCTGATTACCTGCCTGTCGCAAGGGCGGCATCGCTATTATCGCCTTGCCGGGCACGACGTGGCGGCGCTGGTGGAGCAGATGATGGGGCTCTCCTGGAGCCGCATTACCCCGCCGGAAACCACCGCGCCGAAAGCCATGCGTGAAGCCCGGACCTGCTATGACCATCTCGCAGGCGCGGTGGCGGTGCAGATCTATGATTTCATGCAGGCGGAAGGCTGGCTGGAGGCTGACGGTTCAGCGTTGACACTCTATGGCCGGGAGCAGTTCCTGAAACTCGGCATTCCGTTAAGCGCTCATCCGCGTCGGAAGGCCTGCTGCGCCTGCCTGGACTGGAGCGAACGGCGGTATCATCTGGGCGGAGAAGCAGGCGCGTTACTGCTTGACCATCTGGAAAGTAAAGGCTGGATCCAGCGGGTGGCGGGATATCGGGAGGTGGTGGTGACGGCTTCGGGGAAAAGTGCCGTCAGGAGGCATTTTAGCCGCTAAACTGCACTGCGGGCTGGTGCCCTCACCCCGACCCTCTCCCACAGGGAGAGGGAGAACATCGTTTTCGCAATTCCTGCGCTTTTACCTCTCGTTTCTTGATAGTTACCCTGATAACTATTATCTTGGCCGCGTGTGACGAGAGGTTTCCCCCATGAGTGAAGAAGAACTGTTCTGCCGCAGGCCGATGGGTATGCGGATGGCGATGATCGTGCGCCAGTGGCGTGCCGTCATCGACGATGCCATTCTCGATACCGGGTTAACCCAGTCGAGCTGGACGGTGATGATGCAGCTTCATCAGCTCGGGGATAACGTCTCAATGAGCGAGCTGGCGGAGGTGCAGGGCATTGAACTGCCGCCGCTGATGCGCACCCTGACACAGCTGGAAAAGCAGGGTTACCTGCTGCGCGCCGTATCGCCTTATGACAAGCGCATCCGGCTTCTGACGCTGACGCCTGAGGGAAAAGCCCTGTTACTAAGGCTCACTCAGGTGATTGAGACGTATCAGGCTCGCGTATCGCAAAACATCGCGCCGGAACATCTCGACATTTTCAGCGCTACGTTGAATCAAATCGCCTGCAATTTGCGGACAATCCGCGAAGAAGATAACAAGACCGAAAAATAATGACCCCTGAACAAAAGTTTGCCCGCTGGGTAAGGGTGAGTATTGCCTCTTTCCTGCTGATGTTTGTCTACTTTATCGTCGCGGATATCTGGATCCCGCTGACGCCGGACTCCACCGTGATGCGCGTGGTGACGCCGGTGTCTCCGCGCGTCTCCGGCTACGTGGCGGCGGTACATGTTCATAACAACAGCCAGGTGAAGAGAGGCGATCTGCTGTTTGAGCTCGACGACACGCCGTTTCGCAACAAAGTGGAAGCGGCGCAAATCGCGCTTGAGCAGGCACGCCTGTCCAATCAACAGCTGGATGCGCAGATCGCCGCCGCGCAGGCCAGCCTGAAAACCGCCGTGCTGACCGCGCGTAACGACAAAGTGACCTTCGACCGCTACCAGAAGCTGAGCACGCTGCAGAACGTCTCGCAGGCGGATCTGGATAAAGTGCGCACCACCTGGCAGAGCAGCGAGCAGTCCGTCAGCTCCATCCAGGCCAACATCCATAACCTGCGCATTCAGCGCGGCGAGCGGGACGAGCACCGCAACGTGACGCTGCAAAAATACCGTAACGCGCTGGATGAAGCGGAGCTGAACCTCGGCTGGACGAAGGTCTACGCCCAGGCGGACGGCACGGTCAGTAACCTGCAGTTAAGCCCTGGCTTTTATGCCTCCTCGGGTTCAGCCGCGCTGGCGCTGGTAAACAACCAGACCGATATCGTGGCCGATTTCCGCGAAAAAAGCCTGCGCCATACCCATCAGGGCACCGATGCGGCCGTGGTGTTTGACGCCTTCCCGGGACATGTTTTCCGCGCCCACGTCACCAGCAGCGACGCGGGCATTCTTGCAGGTCAGGAGGCCGTTAACGGCCAGCTCTCCGAGCCGGAAACCTCCAACCGCTGGGTGCGCGACGCTCAGCGCATGCGCATTCACGTGACGCTGGACGAGCCGCTGCCGAAGCATCTGCCGACCGGCGCCCGCGCGACCGTGCAGCTTTACAACAGCGAAGGGCCGTTTGCGCGCTTCTTCTCCGGGATGCAGATCCACCTGGTAAGCCTGCTTCACTATGTCTATTAGTACCCTGGCGCGGGTCTTTACCCCGCACGGCAACATCGTCTACACGGCAAACGACTTTCGCCAGACCCTGCGCATCGTCTTTGCCGGCATGATTGCACTGAGCATTTCGAGCTTCTACAACACCAGCTACGGCGTGTTTTTCGTGGTCTATCCGATCATGCTGTTGTCGCTGGTGCCGGTGTTTAACCGCCACGTGGCGAAGCAGTTTATCTTCAGCGCATCGCTCAACTGCGTTGAAATGGTGATCATCATCGGCTATCTGTCGCAATGGCCGATCATCATGACGCTGGTGGTGTTTGCCCTGTACGTGATGCGCTTTCGCTTTATGAGTAAGGGCCCGCTGTTTCTGTTCGGTTCGATGGGCGTGGTGTGCCAGAGCGTGATGCTCAACTTTATGAGCTACCCCAGCACCAACTGGCACACGCTTTTGTTCTCCAACATTGAAGCGAGCGTGATGGCGGTGTGCCTGAGCGCGCTGATGAACTATCTCCTGCCGGACGTGGAGCCCCGCAAGCCGCCGCCGCTGATTGAGAAAGACGATGCCCGCGTGCGCCACGAGTCGCTGCTCTCCGGCACCGTCGCGACGCTGATATTCGTGGTTTTTCAGATCAGCGACTTAAGCGATTCGCTTTCGGCGCTGATGGCTGGGATTTTGATCCTGTTCCCGATGCACTATCGCGGCGCGGTGATGAGCTCCATCTGGCGCGTGGTCGGCGTGGTGCTGGGCTGTCTCTATATTCTGGTGGTGCAGCTGATCCTCTACGATCACAGCAGCCATATGCTGCTGATGATGCCGCTGATCGGCCTTGGGCTGGCGTTTGGGGCGCGACTCCACGTGATGGAGAAGGTGGGGGCGGGCGTGGGCTTCTCCAGCATCACCACCATCGGGATAATGTTCGGGCAGAACATGCACCCGGACACTGACTTGGTGTTCAGCGATCTGTACCGCATCACCTCCGTTACCTTTTCGCTGGTGGCGACGCTGACGATGGTCTTTCTGATGCACCTGATCCTGAACCGCTTCGAGGCGACGCGCTACGTCATCGCGCCGCCCAAAGCGGATTAATGTCCCAGCACGGCAGGTAGCTGCGAGAGTAAAAACAGGATCAGGCCAATCGTCCCGCCCACCAGGGTGCCGTTGACGCGGATAAACTGCAGATCCTTGCCAATGTTCAACTCAATCTGGCGGGACATGTCTTTGGCATCCCAGCTTTTCACCGTGTCGCTGATGTGGCGTGTCAGGAACGCGGCAAAATCCGGCGCGAGGCGATGCGCGGCCTGCTCCAGATGCTCGTTCAGCGAGGCCTGCAGGTTCGCGTCGTTCGTCAGGGTTTCGCCAAACCACAGCCCGGCGTTGGCGATGCGCTGCTTCACGCGCGAGTCCTCACTCTGCATATCCGCCTTCAGCCACTGGCGCAGGTCGGCCCACATCTCGCCCAGATAGCGGTTAAACGCCTCATCGTTTTTCAGATAGTGCTTGATGTTGTCGGCTTTTGCCGCCATTTCCGGATCGTTTTTCAGGTTGTCGATAAGCTTCAGCGTGGCGCGGTCAAACGCCTGGCGGATCTGGTGCGTGCGGTCGTGGCTGATATCGTCCAGCAGCGTGTTGACCGCGTTCGACACCATCTCCGCGCTTTGATCGCCCAGCCACTCGGTGGGCAGGACCATCGCCTTGCGCGGATGCTCGGTTTTGAGCCAGTGGACGATCTGGTCGGCGATAAAGTCCCGCGTGCTTTCCCGCTGAATTAAAGTAATCAGGCGATTGATGATGGCGTCCAGCAGCACCTGATGGCGATTGTTTTTGGTCATGCTCTCCAGCATCACGGCGCTGGTTTCGGTGAAATCGACCTTGTCGATGGCCTTATGCACCGCGCGTTTGAGCAGGCGCTGAATGCGCCCGTCGTCGGTCAGCTCAAGAAAACCGCTCATCACCTGCATCAGATGCAGCCCGACGCGCTGGGCGTTGTCGGGCTTGCTGAACCAGGCACCAATCATTTGCGCGGGCTCATAGCGGCGGATCAACGCCACCAGCGACTGGGTATCAAGAAACTTCTCCTGCACGAACTGGCCGAGATTGTCGCCGATCCGGTCTTTATTGCGCGGAATGATCGCCGTATGGCGGGAGATAAAGGGAATCGGCACCCGGCGGAACAGCGCGACGACCGCAAACCAGTCAGCCAGCGCGCCGACCATCGCCGCCTCGGCAATGGCCTTGACGCCGCGCACCCAGAAGGTCTGCGGCAGGAACAGGGTGGTGATAAAGGCCGCGGCGGCAACCAGCAGCAGCGACAGCGCCAGCAGCTTGGCGCGTTTGAGTTCAGCTATTTTTTCCATGGGTTAAGGATAGAGGGTTGTGGGGGAGAAGTGCAAAGATGGGGCGAGGTACTATCGTGACTTACAGCTTACAAATTGTGGAGTACAATCCTGATTCCTGATTAACAGCAATAAATTTTAATGACGTACAAAAAATAATACTACGTGGGAGTACAAGGATGAGTTCTTTTGACACGACTAAAACCCCTTTACCTGACATGCTGAAACAGATCATTGAAGGAAAGGTGCAATTACCTGACTTTCAGCGGGGATGGGTATGGGATGATGAGCATGTACGTTCCTTACTGGTCAGCATTGCACGTTCTTTTCCAGTCGGAGCGGTGATGCTACTAGAGACCGGAGGTGAAGTCCGCTTTCAGGTTCGCCCCGTTGAGAACATTACGGGCTCAATGCCGGAGCCAGAACGACTCATCCTAGATGGCCAGCAGCGTCTAACTTCTCTCACTCAAGTGCTCATGCTTGATACTCCGGTAAAGACGTTTAATGAAAAAGGGAAAGCTATTGAGCGTTTTTATTATATCGATATTGAGGCCGCAATGGATGATCGTCTTGATGAAGCATTTATTGCAGTGGAAAAATCGAAACGAGTAACTACTAATTTTGGGCGTGATGTAAAAACTTTCATAAATAATTCCGGTGAAGAGGTCGAAATGGATTTCTCTACCGCAGAAAAAGAATGCAAGGCATTGTTTTTCCCATGCAGTCAAATTATTAATTCTAATGAATGGGAAAAAAACCTCTTTAAATATGCAAAAGAGCATTTTGGCCTCTTTATGGAATTTAGAGATAAAATATTATCTGCATTTCGTAGTTATCAATTGCCGGTTATCGCTCTGAGTAAAGCGACAAGTAAAGAAGCGGTATGCCTTGTATTTGAGAAGGTTAATACCGGAGGTGTTCCATTATCCGTTTTCGAACTGGTCACGGCGAGCTTTGCTGCCGATGGTTTTAACTTACGAGATGACTGGTATGGGAGTACCTTACGCCAGAAAGCCGGGCGTCGTGCTTCGCTTGATAAAGTCTCTATTCTTAATGGGGTAGAGCCGACTGATTTTCTCCAGGCCATTAGTATCCTCAATACGTTAACGAAAAGACGTACCGATATCGCTGAAGGTAAAACGGGTAAAGCGGTGACAGCCGTGAGTGCCAAGCGTGTTTCTGTACTCGCATTGTCGCTTGATGATTATCACCGTTGGGCTGACGATGTTGAAAAAGGTTTCCTGCTGGCTGCAAAGTTTTTGCATCACGAATGCTTTATGCAGGGCTCCGAGTTGCCGTATCGTACACAATTAGTGCCTTTGGCCGCCGTTCTTTCACAACTTCAGGGGAACTGGTTAGAACCAAAAATCTATGACAAACTCGCGCGTTGGTTCTGGTGTGGCGTCCTTGGCGAACTCTATGGCGGAGCAGTTGAAACGCGTATTGCCAATGATGTAGAAGAACTACTCAACTGGATTGAAAATGAATGTGATGAACCGCGTACAATTTATGAGGCCTCGTTCCAGCCGGGCCGACTGCTGACCTTGCGTTCGCGTTTAAGTGCAGCCTATAAAGCACTAAGTGTTTTGATTCTTCGCAATGGTGCAAAAGATTTCTTCTGGAAATCCACTATTCAGAAACTTGACTACGAGGAAATTGCACTTGATATACACCATATCTTCCCGAAAGTCTGGTGTGAAAGTAAAGGTATTCGCCCTGCTGTATATAATTCAATAATTAATAAGACCTCGATCTCATACAAAGCCAATCGAATGATTGGGGGTAAATCACCAGCTGACTATTTGAGTCAGATCCAGAATCACCAGCAAGTAGGATTGAGTGATGAGGATATGGATGCGATTCTGGCAAGTCACTTTATTTCGCCGCAATTACTGCGCGCAGACAACTTCGATGCTTTCTTTGATAATAGAAAGCAACAGTTACTTGCACTGATTGAACAGGCGATGGGGAAAAGAATATCCCATGAAGATATGTCGGAAATTTTATATGAAGATTTTGAAGCGTAAAACCAGTTAAGCTACCTATATAGCATGTCAAAGCAGCCAAGTGGCTGCTTTGAATTTTGCATCTTTTCACCTGAAAAATCATTTAATAAGCTGTTTAGCTCTCCTCTGACCGTGCAAATTGTGAATAGCTCATTCGACGTTTCCTGTACCCGTATCCGATATGCGAGGCGTTTCGCCGCTAGCACTGTAACGGAAGAGCTGGATATCACTCATGAATTGATTCCCTGCGCATTTTTGCGATGTCATACATCAGGTAAGCAAACCCTTTGGCAACGTCAGGAGATGATAAGTACTGCATCATCATCTCCTTGTGCGCTTCGTTGCTGTCCATCACGGCATCATCAATGGCTTTCGTAAAGTCGCCCAGCATCGCCTGCTCACGGGTGTTGTTGTCGAGTTGGGCCATGACAAGTTTGTTTTCTGCGAGCTTATCGTAAACCACAAAGGCGTAGTTGAGCATGTCTTTATCGGTCAGATTTTCGGTGATAAACAGCTCGTTGAGCTGCGACAGCACCTGCGACATAAACTCCTCTTTCTTATCTTTTGCTTTTGCGGTGCCGACGTCATTAACCGGGTTGAGCTTATATTCTGCCGCATCCTCCTGAAGCTTAATATGCTGCTCATGGATCTTTGAAAGCCGATAGTGGCTCATTTCAACACTGGAAAGATCGACGTCATCTTCATTTGTTGACTCTTCACGCAGTAAAGGGCGAAGGTGTCGACAATAAAGGCTTAATTTCTCCAGCGACTTGTCATCGTAGGAGACGATCTGGGACATAAATTCATAAAAGCGTACAAAGCTGCCGAGATCTTTTTTAAAAATCTCCAGACGATCTTTTTCCTTCTTGCAGGCTTTAAAACTGTTTTCCGCGTTTGCGAGCAAAATGGGGTTAGGAGAATCCCTTTTTGTTAACTCATAGATCTGTTTGGCGCTGATATACGCCTCTTTCGCTGAGGTATACCGCATTGCCCAGCGGTTTACTGCGGGTAGGCAAATATTGCTGATCTTCGCATTCGATTTTGTCTTGCTGTAAAAAGCCTCGCAGAGCTGTTCGACTTCCTGCCATAAAAATATACCCGTTGCGCGAAGTTTCTCATACAGATCGAACACCAGACCAGGATCGCTGACATCGGTCAATTCAGCCGTTTGATAGTAGGGCTGGAAGGCCGCGAGGATATCGTCAGGTTCGTTATAAAAATCGAGAACAAAGGTGCCGGATTCCTTTTTGCCGGGATAGGTTCGGTTGAGACGCGACAGCGTCTGTACGCACTCCACGCCGCCAAGCGCTTTATCCACGTACATAGCACAAAGCTTCGGCTGGTCGAAGCCGGTCTGGAATTTGTTGGCCACCAGCATCACCTGATAGTCATCAGTATCAAACGCCTTTCGCATATCGCGGCCTTTGAGAGCCGGGTTCATACTGATTTCAGTAAATTTCTGGTGCAACAGCGTGAGGTCGTTCATGTCATTTTCCTGGAACTCGACCTCGCCTGAGAATGCCACCATCGCGGTGATTTTCCCGTAGCTCATTTCAGAGATGTATTTATCAAACGCCAGCTTGTAGCGCACCGCAGCCTTGCGCGAGCTGGTCACCACCATCGCCTTCGCCTGCCCGCCGAGCAGATACATTACGTGCTGGCGGTAATGCTCAACGATGACTTTTACCTTTTGCGCGACATTATGTTCATGCAACGTCACCCACTGGTTGAGCCTGATCTTCGCCCGATTGCTGTCCACCTCCCGGTCTTTATCACCGATTTTTTGCAGCAGCTTATAGGCGACTTTGTAATTGGTGTAATTCTTCAGCACGTCGAGGATAAAGCCCTCCTCGATGGCCTGACGCATGGAGTAAACATGGAACGCCGCAGGTTTGTTGGTTCTGGATGCGGGTTCGTGCGGATTGGGTCTGCGGCCAAAAAGTTCCAGGGTTTTCGCCTTCGGCGTCGCGGTGAAGGCGTAGAAATTAAGGTTGCTGCTCCCGCTGCGTGCGGCAAGGGTGGCGTCGAGGATATCTTCAGAGGTCAGGACCACATCGTCGTCGGCCCCTTCGCTCATCAGCACTTCTTTCAGCTGGCGCGCCGTGGAGCCGCTCTGGGAGGAGTGCGCTTCATCTGCGATGATCGCGTAGATTCGTTCTTTGAGGCAGGTGCTGTTTTCGATTGCTTTGAGTACGAACGGGAAGGTCTGAATGGTGACGATGATGATGGGCAGCGAGTGCTCCAGCGCGCTGGCGAGCTTCTCCGATTTAGACCCTTCCCCCTCGCGGTTGTTGATTCGTCCGACCACGCCGTCCGCATGTTCAAACTGATAGATGGTGTCCTGCAGCTGATCGTCCAGTACGGTGCGGTCAGTGACAACTATCACCGAGTGGAAGCGTTTTTCACCCTTTTCGTTATGCAGGCAGGAGAGCTGATGCGCCGTCCAGGCGATGGAGTTCGATTTTCCGGACCCGGCGCTGTGCTGGATCAGGTACTTGTTGCCGGTGCCTTCTTCGTCTGCGGCGGCAATAAGCTTGTTTACCACGTCCCACTGGTGATAGCGCGGGAAGATCAGGCTCTCTTTTTTGACCTTTTTACCGTCCCAGTCCTCTTTCTCCTCGATTTGCAGATGCACAAAGCAGGCGAGGATTTTCAGCAGATTGTCGGGGAGCAATACCTCGTTCCAGAGATAGCTGGTGGCGTATTCATGGTTCTGCTCCGGGACGTCGTTACCCGCGCCACCCTCTTTTGTGCCTCTGTTGAACGGCAGAAAGAACGTGTCATCACCGGCAAGCCGGGTGGTCATGTAGACCTCATACTGGCTGACGGCGAAATGCACCAGCGCGCCGCGCTTGAAGGTCAGCAGCGGCTCGAGCTTGTTGGTCGCCGGATCTTTTGGCAGGCGCGTTTTTTTGTACTGGTTAATGGCGCTGTTGACCGTCTGCTTGAACTCGGATTTCAGCTCCAGAGTGGCAACCGGTAGGCCGTTGATAAACAGCACCAGGTCGATGCGCCAGCGTTTGGCTTTCGCCTCCGCGTCGGTGCCGCTCGCGTGGGGGCTGTAAACCAGTTCAGGAACGATGCGGCAGATGTTCTGCCGATAGCGCGCAAGGGTGTCCGGATTGAGGTTGTGATCCGGCTTAAACTGGCATAACGAGAAGCGCGCATTATGGCTTTTGATGCCGTGGCGCAGCACCCCCAGAGTACCGTAAGTCCGGGACTGGATATCGGTGGCGTTGGCATCTGCTTTTTTAAGCTGAGCTACCAGCGCATCGAGAAAATGACGCTCGGTGTCGTTGGGATAGATACGAGTGAATTTTTCCCACTCCTGCGGCTGGGTGATTTGGACAAACGTTAGCGCATCCTGCGGATAGAGGGCACGTTCACGATCGTACTTGCTGCCAATGCCGGGGACCCAGCCGTGCTGACACATCTGGTTTATGATATCGGCCTGCAGGTTCGATTCTTTGGTGACGTCGGCGATCATGCGGTGGCCTCCTCAGTGGTGAGGGATGCTTCGGTGCTGCTGGCGGGAGGCATCCAGTCGCGGAGATCGATTTTGCCGGTAACGGCGGCGGAGATGAGGGCGGTGCGGCGCTCTTTTAGGAGGTCAATTTGTTGGAGTTGTTTTTGGATTAGGGTGTCGATTTTTGCGGTTACAGAGTTGAGAAACGATACAATTTCTTTTTGTTCACAAATCGAGGGTAAATGAAATTTAAATGAATTCACAACTTCCTGAGGAACTCGTTTCAGACCGCCAGCCCCTGTCATAGAACCTTCTGCAATTGCTGAAAAATTATCTTCCTGTAATCGGTAAAAAAGAAACTCATTCTTAACTTGATTGTTACAGCGAATAACATAAATCTCTGTTGTTCCAAAACCTAATCCATTGAAAAGATTTTTGGCGATTGCTATATTTTTGTTCTCAAAGCAAGGTGTGACTTTTGCCATCAAGATATCTTTATCTTCGAAATATGTATAGCTATTATAAACATCTTTAACTACTCTATGTTCATCTAAAATTATCTTGTTTAATTTTAGATTCTCCATTGGGATAAAGCTGCACTCCTTTTTCATGAGGTCTGGTGTGATTTTTGTTTTTAACGGATTAATTTTAGCAATATGCTTAATAATAGTTTTTGACCAATGTAAAGGTACATCTCCAAACCACTCAACCCCGGAAACTTTCATCGGCACATCAGGGTTTAACCCTTTGGTTACGGCATGACTAATCACTGCCTGACGTTTTTCTTTTAGAAGTTCGATAAGCTGGTGTTGTTTTCCAATTAGGGCCTCAATTTTTACAGTTTCATCATTTAGAAACGTTGAAATGATTAATTGCTGTCTTTCATCTGGCAAGAAAATTGGCGTGCATTCAAGTTTTTCAGCTGTATAATGCGCGATTGTAGCTTTATTACATATTATGTTTATATATTCCGATGACTTCAAGAAAATCATCCAGTAATAGAAAAATGAAGATGTGTTTTTTAATAATGGTCGAACTCGATTTAGTGCGTTTTGAACGTAACACTCTTCTAATTCACCTTTCCATATTGCAGTGCGCCCAACATCACCACCCTCACTAACCAAGACGTCATTAATTTTAAGCTTTAACTTTTGTTTTTCATTAGTCGAAAACCACATTTTATCAACGACATCTAAATTTATACCATTAGGCTGTATGTTCTGAGCCTTAAGGTAAGGTTTTAACTCATCGGAAAACGATTGTTTGGTTTTTTGAAGCATTTTCCCTAAAGTAACATTAAATCCATATTTTACTTGAGTTGGCGTCCACTTTTTTGGTATCTCCCCCAACCACTCAACCCCAGAATCCTTATATTCCGGATACGCCTTATACTTAGCCATCAGGAGTGTACCTCCTGCAGCAGCTTCATAATCTCCGCGCTCAGCGCATCCAGTTCCGCGTCAATCTCTTCCAGCGGGCGCGGTGGCTTATAGACATAAAAATGCCGGTTAAACGGAATCTCATACCCTACAACGCCAACCTCGCCGTCGCGGGCGTCGCGCTTGTCGGCATTAATCCAGGCGTCCGGCACGTGCGGCAGCACCTCCGCCTTCACGTAGCCTTCAATCAAATCGCTGGTCGAAACAGACGGATCGAGCGCCACGTTCTCGTTGTCGCGCAGGTCGGCATCCTGCTCAAACTCCACCACCTGACCGCGGTACGCAAACGCGCCGTACAGCGGCTGGGCATCCTCCCTGAGGAGCTTTTTAACGACCGGCTCCGCGTCTGGGTTTTTGCGGGTGATGGCTTCGATAAACTGCTTATGCTCTTTGGCATCCAGCTTCACGGCGGCGGTTTTGAACGCCGCTTTGAGCGCCAGCTGGAACTGGTTGAAATCATCACTCGCCTGAGCGCGACCACCCGCTTTACCGTCCAGCGCCGACTGGATTTTTTGCGCTTTTACCATCAGCGCGCGCTGGTGCTGCCACAGCGTTGCGTCGAGCAGATCTTTAATCTGCTTCTCTTTAAGCTCGGGGAATTCTGCCTTGATAACGGCGCGTGCTTCCACCTCAAACTCGACAAAACTGCCGTAGTTCTCGGCCTGCCAGAAGGCGCCGAACGCGTCGTACAGGCACGCCATCGGGGCGTTAAGCGGTTTCGGGGCAAAGCGCAGCGCGGCGATGGATTCATCCGTGACCTGGGCCGTTAAACGCAGCGGGCGCTCAATGGTCAGGCGGCGGAAACCAAAGTCGGTGCTGTTGAATATCTTGCAGGCCAGGGTGCGTTCTTCATCGGCGTTTTTAACTTCCACGACGTCGAAGTCGCCAAAGGTGCGGGTAATGAGCCGGATGTCTTCCTCGCTCATCATGTTGCGCTTCGCACCCAATGACTTACGCATTTTGCTGCGCAGCTTGCTGGCGTCGATCAGCTGGATCTTGCCCTTACGCTCTGCCGCCTTTTTGTTCGACAGGATCCACACGTAGGTGGCGATCCCGGTGTTGTAGAACATGTCGGTGGGCAGGGCGACGATCCCTTCCAGAAGATCGGCTTCAAGGATGTAGCGGCGGATCTCGCTTTCGCCGCTGCCCGCGCCGCCCGTGAACAGTGGCGAACCGTTGAGGATGATCCCGATGCGCCCGCCGGTATCGGCATCGCGCATTTTGCTTATCAGGTGCAGCAGGAAGAGCAGCGAGCCGTCGGAAACGCGCGGCAGGCCAGGCCCGAAACGGCCATCAAATCCTTTGCGATGCTCGTTGTTGACGTCGGCTTCGATCTTTTTCCAGTCCACGCCAAACGGCGGGTTAGATAGCATGTAATCGAAGCGGTCTGCTGGAAGCTGATCGTTAGAAAGGGTATTGCCCAGCTTGATGCGGCTGACGTCCTGACCCTTTATCAGCATGTCGGCCTTGCAGATGGCGTAGGACTCCGGGTTCAGCTCTTGCCCAAACGCGCGCATCACCGCTTTCGGATTCAGCTCGTGAACGTACTCCATCCCGGCAGAGAGAAAGCCCCCCGTGCCCGCCGTCGGATCGTAGAGGGTTCGAATAACGCCCTCTCTGGTGAGCGCTTCATCGTCTTCCATAAACACCAGCGAAGTGGTGAGGCGCACGATATCGCGCGGCGTGAAATGCTCACCGGCGGTTTCATTCGAGCTTTCGGCAAAACGACGGATCAGCTCCTCGAAGACCAGACCCATATCGTGGTTGGAGATGGCCTGCGGGCTGAGATCGGTGGTGGCAAACTTCTGCACCACTTTGTAGAGGAGATTAGCATCATCCAGCAACCCAATGAATTCGCTGAATTTAAAGTGCTCGAAAATCTCCCGCGCGTCTCTGGAAAAATATTGAATGTAGTTTTCCAGGTTGGCCTTGATGTCATTTTGCCCCATTTTGCTCAGGTTCAGGGGCGAGGCGTTAAAGAACGTCAGTCCGCTGGTGGCGCGCAGGATTAACTTTTCTTTCGCTTCTTCCGGTAGGGGAGACGATCGGACTTTTTGAGCCTCAATAACGACGGCCTCTTTCGTCTCTTCAAGCACGCATTCCAGGCGGCGCAACAGGGTAAATGGGAGAATAATGCGGCCATATTGAGACTGCTTAAAATCACCGCGCAGGAGATCGGCGACAGACCAGATAAAGGCTGCTGTTTGGGAGAAATTCAGGGTACTCATAAAAGCGTCCTTGCCCCTATTTCAGGCATTTTTAATGATTCTCTAAAACCCTCTTTTTATCATGGTTAAAAGTATTGATCGACTAAAAAATCGATCTAAATCAATGTGTTATTGTTATGGTTTGCAATAACTGATGGGTATCATGAATGTTTATTTCAGTACAAATGAAGGGCTGGTTCATAAAGCATTAACGCATAATTGCCACAGCACCCACCCGCCAAACCCCATCAGCACTGCCCCCGCCGTGCGCTCAATCCACCACAGCGAACGGCTAAGCTTCTGCTGAATCGCTGATAGCCCCATCAGCGACACCAGCGCCAGATCCCACGCCAGCACCACCATTATCATCCAGACGCCGCAGGTCGCCTGCTGAAGCAGCGTGACGTCCGGCCCCAGTAGCGCCGTCATCAGCGCGAGATAGAACAACGCATTCTTCGGGTTTAACAGCGCCGAACCGAGCCCCAGCAGGATCTGCTTGCGCAGCGAAGGGCGGTGCTGACGAGTTTCATTCAGCGCCAGCGCCTGCGGTCGGCTGCGCACCAGATGCGAGCCGATCCACAGCAGATACAGTGCCCCGCAAAGCTCGATAAGCGTAAACAGCCACGTAAACTGGCGCAGCGCGCTCCAGCCGATAATGACCAGTAATATATAGAGCGCGTTACCCGCGGCGATGCCGAGGCACAATCCTGTGCTGCCGCGCAGTCGGTAGCGCGCGGCGTAGCCCACCAGCAGGAAGAAGTCCGGGCCCGGGCTTAGCAGGGCAACAAAGTGCGCCAGCGCCAGGGCGAGAAAAGCGGAAGGGAAGAACAGTTCCATAGCAACCTCGGTTAACAATCCGAGGTCAGACTACGGTGATGCAAACGCTATTTATTGTCAGATATTGATCGGCCCGTCGCGTACTGGCGCGGCGTGGCGGCGGTATAGCTGACGAAGGTCTTATGAAAATGGCTCTGATCGGCAAAACCGCTCTGGTAGCCGACGTCGGCAATATCATCCCCGGCGCGTAGCCGCGCTTTGGCGTATTCCACGCGGGAGATGTTGAGGAAGCTGCCTGGCGTCAGGCCGGTGTCCTGCCGGAAGGTGCGGATCAGCGTCTCCTTGCGCAGCGAGAATCGTTGGGCAAGCTCGTCGAGCGAAGGCGGTGCGGCCAGGTCGGCAAGAAACGCCTGCCGCACGTACTGACTGGTTGAGCGAAGCGCGTCTGCGTTATCCGCGCAGCGGGGAAGGGCTGAAAGCAGCGTGTCCACGGAGGCAGGCGACATCGTCTCAACAATCTCAAGGTAGCGCCTAAAGAGCGTACGGTCGCGAATCACCTGTAGCGCCAGCGGAAGCTCGGTGTCGATATAGAGCATATGATAGCTGCGCGGATTCCCGGCGACGGGATTGCAGCTGTGCGGCGCACAAGCCGGTATCACGATGAGGTCACCGGGGTTAAGGATGTACTCTCTGTCATGACACTCGCAGCAGGTCTGGCCCTCCACAATCGCGCCGATGGAAAGCTGAGGGTGACTGTGGCGTTTGTACGCATGCGTACTCTGCCAGGTACTGCGCAGCTCAAGGCCTGAGGCGCGGTGAAAAGTCTGGCGGACGTGTCGGGTAGCGGTCATATGAACTCCTTCTGGACGTTTTTTATACCACGTCAGCGAACCGTCTGGCAGCGCTTCATTAAGAACCTTCCGGATATACCCAACTTTACGTCCATAGCCAGTCACGTTGACTACCCTTAATACCCTAAGCGGTAAAACAAGGAGATTCGACATGGCTTATCAGACAGTAAATCCTGCCACTAACCAGCTCATCAAAGAATACCCCTCGCATACCGATGCGGATATCGAAGCGGCGCTGAAGGCGGCCGATGCGCTTTATCATTCGGACTGGGCGAAAGGCGACATCAATCAGCGTCTGCCGGTGCTGCATAAGCTTGCCGATCTGATCGACGAGCGCGTGGAGGATCTGGCGAAAATCGCCAGCCAGGAGATGGGTAAGCTCATCGAACAGAGCCGCGGCGAGGTGAAGCTGTGCGCGCAGATCGCCCGCTACTACGCCGACAACGCGAAGCAGTTCCTGGCTCCGGTGAAGTATCAATCCGAACTCGGGGAAGCGTGGGTGGAGCATCATCCCATCGGCGTGCTGATGGCCGTTGAGCCGTGGAACTTCCCCTATTACCAGCTGATGCGCGTCCTGGCACCAAACCTGGCGGCGGGTAACCCGGTCATCGCCAAGCATGCCAGCATCGTGCCGCACTGCGCCGAGACCTTTGCCCATCTGGTTCGCGAGGCGGGCGCGCCGGAAGGGGCGTGGACCAACCTGTTTATCTCGTCCGATCAGGTGGCGAAGATTATCGCTGACGATCGCGTGCAGGGCGCCGCATTAACCGGCTCCGAGAAGGCGGGCAGCGTGGTGGCCGCGCAGGCGGCGAAGCACATTAAGAAATCCACGCTGGAGCTAGGCGGTAACGACGTCTTCGTGGTGCTGGATGATGCAGACCTTGAGAAGGCCGTGAAAATTGGCGTAAATGCGCGCCTCAACAACGCCGGGCAGGTCTGTACCGCGGCGAAGCGCTTTATCCTGCATGAAAAGATTGCGGATACCTTCCTGAGCAAATTCACCGAGGCGTTTAAGCAGGTGAAGATTGGCGATCCGCTGGACGAAAGCACCACGCTGGGGCCGCTGTCGTCGAAAGATGCGCTTGAAACGTTGACCAAACAGGTTAACGAGGCGATGAAAAACGGCGCGACGCTGCACTATGGCGGCAAGCCGGTGCAGCGCGACGGGAGCTTCTTTGAACCGACGATCCTGACGAACATCTCGCGCGACAACCCGGCGTACTTTGAAGAGTTCTTCGGCCCGGTAGCGCAGATGTACGTGGTGGAAAGCGACGACGAGGCGGTCGCGCTAGCGAACGACTCCCACTACGGCCTGGGCGGGGCGGTATTCAGCCAGGATATCGAGCGCGCGAAGAAAATGGCGTCCCGGATCGAGACCGGGATGGTGTATATCAACTGGCTTACCGATACCGCGCCAGAGCTGCCGTTCGGCGGCGTGAAGCGCTCCGGTTACGGACGCGAGCTGTCGGATCTGGGGATCAAAGAGTTTGTGAACCAGAAGCTGGTGGTGGTGCGTAAGTAAGAGGTAAAAAAAACCTGCCAGACGGCAGGTTTGCTATGAATAACGTCTTCGCCTTTCTTGCCGGGTGGCGCTGCGCTTACCCGGCCTACAATGTGCAACAATTTTAATATATTGCCCCTTTCATTGTAGGCCCGTGCAAGCGTAGCGCCGCCGGGCGAAACGCACAAACAGGCTTAGAAGGACACTCCACCGCCTACATATGCGCCGTCAATCAGCGTGTGGTTAGGACGACCGTCTTTGCCATCAACGCTTACGTGACGATAACCCACCTTCAGCGTCACCGGCTTCACTGGTGTCCAGCTTACGCCGCCGTTCGCTTCAACGTAGTTTTTCACGCTGTTGTTCAGGCCGTCTGGGGCAACATAGCCTTCACCGAATACCCTGATGCTGTCGGTCAGGGCAACGTTCACACCGCCGCCGATCGGGAACGCCACGCCGTTATCGCCTTTCTTCGGGCCAACGTAGAGGGCCTTAGCGCCTGCGTTCAGCATCACCGGGCCGACTTCGAAGTTGTAGCCTGCACCCACGCCACCGGTCGTGGTGCCGTCGTCGGTGTTTTTCAGCCAGCTACCTTCGGTGTACAGACCGGAGGTTGATTTACCCATTTCCACGTTCAGGTTAGTGAAGTTCTTACCCTGCTCAATGCTGCCACCCATGGCCAGTGCGGAGCCTGATACGGCGGTCAGAGCGGAAAGAAGGAGAACGTTGAGCTTTTTCATGAGTTTTTCCTCGTCATCAAATTAATCTGAGGGCACCTTAACAATAGCTGTTTATCTCTGCAAATGTGATTCTTGTCGCGTTTTTATGCTGATTTTGTTGGGTTTTTGAATTTTAAATGTTGGTTTAATGTTGGCCCGGCAAGGAGTCAATACGTAATGCATTCGTGTTTAGGAATGGTTCAGGATTTTAATTAAACGTACGCTGAACGAGCCGGGGAATTTAGTTCCTGATGAATTAATTGAGTTTCTAATAATTTCCAAAAGTGTTTCAGTTGTCACAGATAAAGACACAGGTTTACATTTCTGGAGGTGGTTATACGTTCCGCAACGCCGAGTCGCTTTCCGCCATGTCATTTTTCTGACACGTTTATTCTTTACGTTGTTGGCTTCACTTACTGGATGCTAACAATATGAAAAGAAAAATTATTCCTGTGCTTATCGGTTGTGCGCTCTCTTTCTCTGGCCTGGCGGCGCAGCCTACCGCTGAGCGTTATGTCGTCAGTTTCCCTGACGGCTCCCATGTGAAATACAGCGGCGCGTTTGCCGATGCGTTCCCGAACGGGCTCCCGGTGGGGATTGGTTCTGGCCTGCTGTTTACGGGCAAGCAGGGCGATGCACTGACGTTTGCGACCGTGACCGATCGTGGTCCCAACGCTGATGCGCCAAAAATGGGTAAAAGCGAAGCCAAAATATTTGTCACGCCAGATTTCGCGCCGCTGCTGATGACCATCCGCGTCCAGAACGGCAAAGCGGAGGCAACGGATGCCCGTCCGCTGCATGACGATAAAGGTGAGATTAACGGTCTGCCGCTGCAAAGCGGCGTGATTGGTTCCACCAATGAAGTGGCGTTCAGCGATACCTTAAAGACGCTCAAGGGTGACAACCGCGGACTGGATACGGAAGGCATCACGCCGGACGGCAAAGGCGGCTACTGGCTGTGCGACGAGTACGGCCCGTTCCTGATTAACGTCGACAGTAAAGGCAAGATCCTTGCGATCCACGGACCGCAGGCCGCGGAAGGCGAAAAATCCATCGCGGGCGGTCTGCCAAACATCATCAAATGGCGCCAGCCCAACCGGGGCTTTGAAGGCCTGACCCGAATGCCGGACGGACGGATTATCGCCGCCGTGCAGAGCACGCTGGATATCGACGGTAAGAGCAAAAAGCAGGCGCTGTTTACTCGTCTGGTGAGCTTCGACCCGGCGACCGGCAAAACCGCGATGTACGGTTACC
The DNA here is from genome assembly GCA_041890495.1 of Enterobacter hormaechei. GTDB lineage: Bacteria > Pseudomonadota > Gammaproteobacteria > Enterobacterales > Enterobacteriaceae > Escherichia > Escherichia boydii. The sequence continues at coordinate 3,003,916 of CP169086.1, read as the reverse complement.
CTATCGACAGCGCGGCCTATGACAAAAACAGCGACGCCAAAATCGGCGACATCGTGGCGCTTGATAACCAGCACATCCTGCTGATTGAGCAGGGAAGCGATAAAAACGACGGCATGCGTAACCTGATTTACAAGGTGGACCTCAGCAAGGCGAGCGATCTTTCCGCCTTTGACAAGCCGGGCGAGTACCCGGAATTTGATGATGAGAAAAACCTGGCGCAGCGCGGTATTACCCTTGCGTCAAAAACGCAGGTGGTCGATCTCCGCGCGCTGGGCTGGCAGCAGGAGAAGGCTGAAGGGCTGGCGCTGATCGACAGCAAAACGCTTGCGGTGGCGAACGATAACGACTTTGGCGTGAAGGTTGCGATGCAAAACCCGGTCGAGGGCAAGAAGCTCAAGGATTATCGGGTGAATGCGGAAGGCAAGCTGACGCTGGATGATAAACCGGTGGAAACCACGCTCAGCGTGAAGCCGCTGAAGAAGCCGGAGTCGGACAGCGAGCTGTGGATTGTGACGCTGCCGGAGGCGGTGAAATAAGTTTACCGCTCACCCTAACCCTCTCCCCACAGGGGAGAGGGGATTGTTCGGAGCGCATAGTTAAGCAGGGAGGCTATTTCCTCAACCCCGCAAACGCCGCCCGAATCTCTTCCTCCGGCAGCTGAATCCCGATAAACACCATCGTGCTATGCGGTTTTTCATCGCCCCACGGGCGGTCCCAGTCGGCGCTGTAGAGGCGCTGGACGCCCTGGAACAGCAGGCGGTTAGGTTCGCCGTCAATCCATAGCATCCCTTTGTAACGCAGTAGTTTATCCGCCGATTCCAGCAGCAGGTTTTCCATCACCCGGGAAACTTCGCTGATATCTACCGGGTAATCCAGTTCTACCACAATCGACGAAATATCGTTTTGTTTATCCGCGATAAAGTGGAAACGCGGTTTGGTGCTGACGACGTTTTCTTCCAGCATAAAACCGTTGGTGTTGAACAGCAGGCCCAGGTCGATGTCGCCGTGGGTAACGGTGTAGACCGGTGCACGGGCGTTGATGCGCGCCAGGCGTTCGCGCAGTTTTTCTGCTTCGCCTGCGACGTCGGTTTTAGTCAGCAGAATACGGTCGGCGTAGCCAACCTGGGACTGGGCGATGGTGAACTGGTTCATCTGCTCATCGGCATGTACCGCATCCACCAGCGCAATCACGCCGTCCAGCAGGTAACGCTGGCATAAAATCTCATGGGAGAAAAAGGTCTGAATAATCGGGCCGGGATCGGCCATGCCGGTGCATTCAATGACCAGACGGTCGAACTGAATATTGCCCTTGTCGAGATTATCCAGCAGGTCGAGTAGTGCGTCTTCCAGCTCGTTGGAGCGCGAACAGCAGATGCAGCCGTTGGTCAGCGTTTTGATCTGCGTGGCGCGGTCGCCAATCAGTTGATCATCAACGGAGACTTCGCCGAATTCGTTTTCAATCACGGCAATCTTGTAGCCGTGTTGTTCATTAAGAATATGGCGCAGCAGGGTGGTTTTGCCCGCGCCTAAAAAACCGGTGAGTAGGGTAACTGCAATCGGGTTCATGCTCTCTCCATTAACAACAGCGCATACCGCCTTTACCATCGCCGCCGTAGCGCGCGTTCTGGCGTTCGCGGAAGAATTCTTCATAGCTCATGTACGGCTTGTCGGGATGGTTGGTCTTCATATGCTCGACGTAGTTGTCGTAGTCTGGAATGCCAATCAACATCTTCGCCGCCTGGCCGAGATATTTTTTTGCCTGTCCTAAGTTACCAAACATAGTTCACTCTGATAAGAACAAAGCCCCGCCGAAGCGGGGCTAAACACGGTTAGTGGTGCGAAGAGATCTTCACGCCGCCTTCCGGGATTGGAACGTACGGTGTTTCTTTGTCAGTACGTTTGTCGCTGTTACGCACCGCAAGCCAGGTTTTGAAACCGTAGAAGATGATGCTGTACACCACAATCAGGAACAGAATACTCAGGCCCGCGTTGGTGTAGTTGTTCACAACGATGTGGTTCATGTTGGCAATCTGCTGCGCCGTCAGGTCAGTACCGTTAGCAATCTTCTCTTTGTACTGGCTTGCCATGTAGAAGAAGCCTTCCATCTGCGGGTTGGTGCTGAACAGTTTCAGGCCCAGCGCCCAGGTGGTGCAGATAAGCAGCCATACGGCCGGAACAACAGTTACCCAGATGTATTGGGTGCGCTTCATCTTAATCAGCACAACGGTGCCCAGTACCAGCGCCACGGCTGCCAGCATCTGGTTGGAGATACCGAACAGCGGCCACAAGCTCTTAACGCCGCCCAGCGGATCGACCACGCCCTGATACAGCAGGTAGCCCCACAGACCCACACAGCCCGCAGTACCGATGATACCGGCAACCAGAGAGTCGGTTTTTTTCAGGAACGGGATGAAGTTACCCAGCAGGTCTTGCAGCATAAAGCGGCCAGAACGGGTACCAGCATCCAGCGCGGTCAGGATGAACAGGGCTTCGAACAGAATACCGAAGTGATACCAGAAGCCCATGTCAGCCATCGGCAGCACTTTGTGGAACACATGAGCGATACCTACCGCCAGCGTCGGCGCACCACCTGCACGGTTCAGGACAGAAGGCTCTCCAATGTCTTTCGCGGTTTGCAGGATCTGCTCTGGCGAAATCACGAAGCCCCAGGAGCTGACGGTCGCCGCCGCGTGTGCGGTAACGTCTTTCAGCTGCGCCATGATGATCGGCGCATTCTCGCCACCCATTTCATGCAGGTTAGGCATGGTGATGCCAAGGCCAGCAGGTGGGGTGTTCATCGCGAAGTAAAGACCCGGTTCGATGATGGACGCAGCAACCAGCGCCATAATCGCCACGAAGGACTCCATCAGCATTGCGCCGTAGCCAATGAAACGCGCGTCGGTTTCGTTAGCCAGCAGTTTCGGCGTCGTACCGGAAGAGATCAGCGCGTGGAAGCCAGATACCGCACCACAGGCGATGGTGATGAACAGGAACGGGAACAGAGCGCCTTTCCACAGCGGGCCAGTACCGTCAATGTACTGGGTCATCGCTGGCATTTTCAGTTCCGGGTTCAGCACCACGATACCCAGCGCCAGGCCGACGATAACGCCGATTTTCAGGAAGGTTGCCAGATAGTCGCGCGGTGCGAGGATCAGCCACACCGGCAGCAGTGCGGAAACAAACGCATAGCCAATCAGCGCGAAGGTAATGGTGGTGTCTTTAAAGGTCAGTGCCGGACCCCAGTACGGATCGTGAGCAATCACGCCACCGAAGTAGATAGAGGCAACCAGCAGCACGATACCAATAACAGAGACTTCACCCACACGCCCCGGACGGATAAAGCGCATGTAGATACCCATAAACAGCGCAATCGGTACGGTTGAGCAAACGGTGAAGACACCCCACGGACTTTCGGCCAGGGCTTTAACCACAATCAGCGCCAGAACGGCGAGGATGATGATCATGATTAAGAAACAGCCAAACAGCGCGATAGTCCCCGGTACTGGTCCCATCTCTTCTTTGATCATCTCACCGAGAGATGCGCCGTTACGGCGAGAGGAGATAAACAGCACCATAAAGTCCTGAACCGCACCGGCCAGTACTACCCCCGCCAGCAGCCACAGCGTGCCAGGCAGGTAGCCCATCTGTGCGGCGAGAACCGGACCGACCAGCGGACCGGCACCGGCGATAGCGGCGAAGTGGTGACCAAACAACACGTAACGGTTGGTCGGAACGTAGTTCAGACCGTCGTTGTTAATAACCGCAGGCGTCGCGCGCGTAGGGTCGAGTTTCATCACCTTCTGGGCGATGTACAGACTGTAGTAGCGATACGCCACCAGATACACCGACACAGAGGCGACCACGATCCACAGGGCACTGACGTGCTCCCCCCGACGTAATGCAACTACCGCGAGGCAGAATGCACCGATGATTCCGAGAATCACCCAGGGTATGTGCTTGAATAGTTTTTTCGTATCCATAGTAAAACCTGGTTTTTTATGTAAAGAAAAAAGGGTCAGGGTTCGTTGTGAGGAGGTATTGATTAATGCTGGAGCGATCGTGCCAGATCCTCGCGCGCGTAAAGGACGGTAAATGAATGAGTGGTTGAAAGTGCCGGGTGAGCGGTCAAAGGCGGCGACGAGCGGTTTCGGCTCGCCGCCATCAGGCGAAATTATGTGATTGAGATCACTTGATTATTCGGGTTGCGCTCCACGGCCAGATAGCTTTCCAGCGTCCTGATGAGCTTCTCCTTCAGCCAGCTCGGCTCCAGAATCTGAATATGGGGCAGCCAGTAGAACAGCAGCGGCAGGATCTGGTTCTCGTGGGCCGCCTGGCAGCGCAGCGTGACGCCGTCCTGTTGCTCCTCCAGAAGCTCCTGTTCCGGCAGAAGATCGCGGCGCAGGAAGTAATGTGAAATATTATCTTTGATGAATATTTTCACCGCGAAAGTATCTTCAGACACCCAGGGGTCGAGGCTTTTTTCCAGCAGCGCAAGGACATTTTCTTCCGGGGTGAAGGTCGTTTTCTGAATATCAAACCAGCTAATCTGGCTCAATGAGAAGGATTTCAGGCGGCTATTTTCGGTGGCTTGTAAATACCATATATTTTTTTTGTTAATGAGTTTATAGGGATTAATCAGACGGGTTTTGCCCTTATAAACAATCTGACAAACATTATGGTTTTTAATCGATCTCTCGATTTTCGTTAAATGACGGCGAATATCGCGTTCTACCGTGTGTTCGGCTTCATTCGCAAGAATAAGAATATGGTTTTCGTCAACGCGCGTTTCAAGATTCTGCCAGAATTCCGTATTTCTTTCAGGGAAAAAGCTGTCGGCATTCAGAAAGTTAGCCAGAGTGTGGTGCAATCCTTGTCCGCCGGGCGATTGTGCAGAATGAATCAGCCGATATAGCCCGTTACCGGTATGTTCAACAATGGGAGAGAGTGCATTTAAATCCCGGTAGACGGTACGCTCGGTAATTTTAAATTTCTCCATTAGCGCACTGCGGTTTACCACACCGTTTAAATGTAGCTCAAGAAGAATATCGACCAGACGTTCAGCCGAGCGGCTCCGCGTCGTTTTAGCCATAAGGTCATCCTGTATATATAGGCATGCGCTGAATGATGCGGGTGCACTGACAGGCAGAGTCAGTATTCAGTCACAGAAAATTTCTCTTATGGGTATATAACGGCGTGATTTAGCGGAAACCTTAGGAGTTTTTGTAGAAAGCGGCGCTGGCCGGAAAAAAAGGCCAGCGCGAGGGGGATTACAAGGCGGCTTCCGCCTCCAGCATGACCGGGTGGAAACGGCGCCTGAAGTAGATCAGGCCGTGTCCCGCGTCACTCAGGATGATGTTTTTAATTTCAACAAGATAAACCAGATGCGTGCCGATGGTTTGCACCTGGCTTATTTCACCTTCAAGACTGGCCAGCGCGCCCTTCAGCACCGGCTGCGCCAGCGGGCCTTTTTGCCAGCAGGAGAGGGCAAAGCGCTCTTCCATCGTCATTCCGGTCATCCCGGCGAAATGGCGAGCCATGATCTCCTGCTCGTGGTTCAGCACGTTAACGCACAGCCTGCCGTTGCCCTGAAATACCGGGTTCATGGCGCTGTTGGCGTTAATGCACACCATCACTGACGGCGGCGTGTCCGTGACCGAACAGACCGCGGTGGCGGTAATGCCGCAGCGGCCCGCCTCGCCCTCGGTGGTGACAACATTAACCGCGGCCGACAGGCTGGCCATCGCATCGCGAAAACGCAGGCGTTGTTCTGATTGCATGAAAACCTCCCGCTGCGCTATTTCAGCAGCTTATCCAGCATGTTGATATCGCTGTTGTTGTGCAGGTGCGGCACCGTCCAGCCGTGTTGGTCGTATTCGGACATGCAGCGGTCGACCATCGCCATCATCTTGTCCATGTTACCGGAGCTCTGCGCCTGGCGCAGACACTGCAGGCGGATCTCATCCTGGCTGCCGGAGTAGTTAATTTCGTACAGCTCGTGACGACCGCCAAACTCGCTGCCGATGGCATCCCACATCAGTTTCAAAATCTTGATGCGTTCGACGTGATCCATGCCGTTGGAGCCGCGCACGTATTTCGCCAGATACTGGTCGATCTGCGGGTTGTTCAGATCCCGGGCGCTGGACGGCAGGTAGATCAGCCCGGAGGTGACGTTACGCTCGATGATGTTCTTGATCTTGGCGTAGGCCATTGGCGCCATCACGCGGTAGGTCTGCAGCGCGGCGTGATCCGGCAGATACGCGCCGTTGACCCACGGGGTGGCTTCGGAACACATGGAGTCGCTCAGCGCCCAGAACATGTTGCGCCAGGCCACCACTTCGCCGAGATCCGCCTGCACGCCGCGAAACTCCAGGGTGCCGGTGCACTCCAGGGATTTCTTCAGCAGGGCGGTGATGAAGTCGAGCTTTACCGCCAGGCGCACGCAGGCCTGCAGCGGGTACATGCGGGCGAAACCGCCCTCCATCGTCCAGCGACGGCAACGGTCAAAATCGCGGTAGATCAGCACGTTTTCCCACGGGATCAGCACGTGATCCATCACCAGGATGGCATCGTTCTCGTCGAAGCGGCTGGAGAGCGGGTAGTCGTACGGGGATCCTGTTGCGCCAGCCACCATCTCGTAGGAGGCGCGGGAGATCAGCTTCACGCCCTCGGCATCCATCGGCGCGACGAACATCAGCGCGAAGTCCGGGTTTTCGCCCATCACCTGCGCGGAGCCGAAGCCGATCATGTTGTAGTGGGTCAGGGCGGAGTTGGTGGCCACCACTTTCGCGCCGCTGACGATAATCCCGGCGTCGGTCTCTTTCTCCAGCTTGATGTAAACGTCTTTTACCTCGTCCGCCGGCTTGTGGCGGTCGATCGGCGGGTTAACGATAGCGTGGTTGAAGTACAGGCCGGTTTCCTGAATGCGGGTGTACCAGTTGCGGGCATTCTGCTCGAACTGGCCGTAGAAGGCCGGGTTGGCGCCGAGGGCGCAGCCGAACGCGGCTTTGTAGTCCGGCGTACGGCCCATCCAGCCGTAGCTCAGACGAGACCACTCGGCGATGGCATCGCGCTGCTGGCGCAGGTCGTCGGCGCTTTTCGCCACGCGGAAGAACTTGTGGGTATAGCCGCCGCTGCCGGTGTCGGTGCCCCAGCAAAGCGTGTCCTGCATATCCGGCTTGTGCAGCGCGTCGTACATCTGCGCGATGGAGGCCGCCGCATTGCGAAACGCCGGATGGGTGGTGACGTCTTTGACGCGCTCGCCGTAGATATAAATCTCACGACCGTCCTGCAGGCTTTTTAAATACTCTTCACCGGTTAACGGGCGTTTGACGTCAGCGCGGAACTCTTCAGGCTTCATAGGGACCTCGTATCGGAATGGGGGTTGTTAAATTTATGTTTTGTTTTTGTTGTTTAATTGAAGCCTGAGAGGGACGTAACGTGAAGGGACGATTGGGACAACGGCGGGTACTTTTCGGGCGGTGAGGGGATTTGTGATCGTTGTCCCCTCACCCTAACCCTCTCCCCAAAGGGGAGAGGGGACGATTACACCCTCTCCCCTTTGGGGAGAGGGCCGGGGTGAGGGGAAACCGGTACTTTCTGCGCCCGATACGCGCTCGGCGAGCATCCCACTAAGCGGTTAAAAAAGCGGGCGAAATAGGCCGGATCTTTGAACCCCAGCTGCCAGGCAATTTCGCTGACTGTGCTGTCGGAGAAGAGCAGCAAGCGTCTGGCCTCCCGCAGCTGGCGGTCGAAGATCAGGCGTTTTGGCGGGCGGTTGGCGAAGCGGCGGCAGATATCGGTCAGGCGGGATTCGGTCAGGTGCAGCTCGTTGGCGTATTCCGGCACCGTCCAGTGCTGGTGGTAGTGGCTGTCGATCAGCTGGGTAAAGCGCTGGAACAGCTTCAGCTCGCCGCGCATACCGCCTGAGGCGTGGTCGTCGAGCTTCGCGTTGCGCAGCAGCAGGGTAAACACCGCCTGCGCCAGCAGGACCAGGGTATGCTCGCGCCCGGGCAGCTGCTCCGTGGATTCCCGGGCGATCAGCTGCCAGTAGTGCTTCAGCGCCGCCAGCTCGTCCGGCTTATCCGCCAGCGAGAGGCAGATCCCCGGCAGGCCAAACGCCTCCCGCGTGCCGGGATAGAGCACCTCCAGCAGCGGCCAGATCAGCTCCTCGCGCACCGTCAGCACGTGACCGTCGCTGTCGGATTCGGTGATAAACGCGTGCGGCACCGACGGCGGCGTGAGGACAAACAGCGGCGCCTGCACCGAATAGCGGTGATCGTCGAGCTGGAGCTCAATCTGTCCGGTATCGAGAAAGTGCATCTGAAAATACTGGTCGTGACGATGCGCCTGCATGTCGCGGCCAAAAAAGGCCGCCATGCGGGCGAACGACTGGTAGTGCACATCGTCGGTGCCCAGACTTTCGTCGTACTCCTTGCTGATATCGATGTTGGTAATTGGGCTCTGGCACATACCCGCTCCCTAGTGGATCTTCTGCGCCGCGATGCCCGGCTCGCGTTCAAGGCTTTCCCGCTGCGTCATCGGAATGCGCGTCAGCACCAGCGCGCCGACCACCAGCAGCCCGGCCACAAACCACAGCCCCGAGCTGAAGCTGCCGGTCGCGTCGCGCAGGATCCCAATCAGCAGCGGGCTGACGGCGGAGCCGACGTTGCCGATGGCGTTGATCACCGCCAGCGCCACCGCGCGGGACTGCAGGCTAATAACCCGATCCGGCGTGGTCCAGAATATCGCCATGGCGGTAAACGATCCGGTTGAGGCCATGATGATGCCAAGCAGCTGGATCAGGCTGTGATCCGTCGCGGAGGCCAGCATCCATCCCGCCGCGGCGAACAGGTACGGCAGGATGGTGTGCTTTTTTCGCTCTTTCAGCCTGTCGGAACGGCGGCTCCACCAGATCATCCCGAGGATGGTGCAGAACTGCGGGATCGCTGCCAGCAGGCCGATGACGATGTTGCTGCTGCCCGTGTTGAAGCTTTGCAGGATCTGCGGCGTCCAGATGTTGATCGCACTCAGCGTATTGGTCAGGCAGAAGTAGGCCAGCGTGTAGAGCAGCACCGCCGGGGTCAGCACCTCGCGCAGCGTCGAACGCGGCGTGACGGATTGGGCAATGGCAACTTCGTGCTCGCGGGCGATCATGGTTTTCAGCGCCTGCTTCTCGTCATCGTCCAGCCAGGTGGCCTGATCCGGCGTGTCGTTGAGGTAAAACCAGGTCACCACGCCGAGCACCACCGACGGCAGCCCTTCCAGCAGGAACAGCCACTGCCATCCTTTGAGGTTCCACAGTCCGTCCATCGCCAGAATGTACCCGGAGAGGATCGAGCCGAGCATCATGGTCACCGGCATGGCGATCATAAACAGCGCGTTGGCGCGGGCGCGGTGATAGGCCGGGAACCACCAGGTGAGATAGACCAGAATACCCGGCAGGAAACCGGCTTCGGCAATGCCCACCAGCATGCGTAAAACATAGAGCGTGTGAGGGCTGGTGGCGAACATGGTGCAGGTGGAGGCAATGCCCCACACCACCATGATCCCGGCGATCCAGCGGCGTGCACCGATCTTCGCCAGCATGATATTGCTCGGGATCCCGCACAGCACGTAGGTGACGTAAAACAGCGTCGCGGCCAGGCCAAACATGGTTGACGTGAGGCCCAGATCTTTACCCATCGTCAGCCCGGCGAAGCCGATGTTGATGCGATCGAGGAACGAGAAGACAAACAGAATAAAGAGAAAGACGATCAGGCGTCGGAACAGCTTGTGAATGACGCGGTGTTCAACAGCTTTATTATCATGAGCTTGCAGGGTAGAGGTCGTCATGGTGCGCTCCAGATCTTACGTTTAGTAGACGGATTTATTGTTATGAACTGACGTAACCGGTGTTTCGATAAAGCGTGCCGCCAGCGCTTCCGCGCCGCGGGCAAGCAGGGTAGTGTCGACCCCGACGGCAACAAACAGCGCGCCGAGTTCAAGGTAGCGTTTTGCCAGCGTTTCATTCGCCATCAGGATGCCGGGGGCTTTACCGGCAGCGCGTATCTGCGCGATCGCCTGCTCAATGGCGGCCTGCACCTCCGGGTGCTGCGGATTGCCGGCAAAGCCCATATCGGCGCTCAGATCCGCCGGGCCGATAAACACGCCGTCGACGCCTTCCACGTCCAGGATCTGCGGCAGGTTTTTCAATGCCTCGCGGGTTTCGATCTGCACCAGCACGCACATGGCGTCGTTGGCCTGCTGCAGGTAATCGGGAATGCGGTTCCAGCGCGACGCGCGCGCCAGGGCGCTGCCGACGCCGCGAATGCCCGCGGGCGGGTAGCGGGTGGCACGTACCGCCTGCCGCGCTTCGTCGGCGTTTTGCACCATCGGCACCAGCAGGGTTTGCGCGCCCACGTCCAGCAGCTGTTTGATCTGCACCGGGTCGTTCCACGACGGGCGGACCACCGGCTGGCTCGGATAAGGTGCGATGGCCTGCAGCTGGGTCAGGACGGTCTGCACGCTGTTCGGCGCGTGCTCGCCGTCGATCAGCAGCCAGTCAAAGCCTGCTCCGGCCAGCAGCTCGGCGCTGTAGCTGCTGGTCAGCCCCAGCCATAGCCCAATTTGTGGACGGCCTGCTTCCAGCGCCGCTTTAAATGCGTTTTGCATCGTGCTCTCCTAGACAAAGCGGCAGCTGATGGAGCCCATGTTGCCGTAGTCGACGTGGAAGGTGTCGCCTCTGCTGGCGGGCACCGGGCGGGTAAACGAGCCGCCGAGAACGATCTGGCCAGGCTCAAGCTGCACGTCGTACGGCGCCAGCTTGTTCGCCAGCCACGCCACGCCGTTCGCCGGGTGGTTAAGCACGCCTGCGGCCACGCCGGTCTCTTCGATCACGCCGTTGCGGTAGAGCAGGGCGGAGATCCAGCGCAGATCCAGCTCGTCGGGCTTGATAGGACGGCCGCCGAGGATCACGCCCGCGTTGGCGGCGTTATCGGAGATGGTGTCGAACACCTTGCGCGGACGCTGGGTTTCCGGGTCAACGTTGTGGCAGCGGGCGTCGATCAGCTCCAGCGCGGGGATGACGTAATCCGTGGCGTTATAGACGTCGAAGATCGTGCAGTTCGGGCCGCGCAGCGGCTTTGCCAGCACGAAGGCCAGCTCCACTTCAATGCGCGGAACGATGAAGCGATCGACGGGAATGTCGCTGCCATCGTGGAAGAACATGTCGTCCAGCAGCGCACCGTAGTCCGGCTCGCCGATCTGCGAGCTGGCCTGCATCGCTTTGGAGGTGAGGCCGATCTTGTGGCCTTTCAGCACGCGGCCTTCGGCAATTTTCAGGCTGACCCATTCGCGCTGGACGGCGTAGGCGTCTTCAATGGTGATCTCCGGGTAGTCCAGCGAGATCGCGCGGATCTGCTCCCGGGACTGTTCCGCCTGATGCAGACGATGGGCGATCAGGGTATGGGTGTGTTTATCGAGCATGGCGATATCCTTTGTGCGGCTGTTGCCGGGTAGCGCTTCGCTTACCCGGTCTACGTTCGGGGCCGTTGTAGGCCCGGTAAGCGAAGCGCCACCGGGCAAGCAGACGGCTACTTAAACAATGCGTGCACGTTGTTCTGTTTGTAATTAAGCGTTGGGTGCAGTTCGTCGAGCTCGAACGACAGCGCCAGATAGCGGGCGGCCATCAGCTCCGCGAAGTGCGCTTTGATAAGCTCAAACAGCATCTCCCCCACGGCTTCCCGGCTCTCCAGACTGCGCCCCGCGCCAATCTTCAGCGTCATATGCGCAAAGGCGTAATCGTGTTTTCCGTCGGCCATCTGCCAGGTGTCCAGCCAGTGGGCGCGGCTGCGGATACCGCCGAGCGGGAAGATGCCCGTGGCGGCGAGCGCCTCGTTCACTTTGGCAAACAGCCCCGGCAGGTCGGCCTGCTGGCGGATGTTGTCGGTACATTCAGCAATAAAGTGCGGCATGGTGGCTCCTTACGCGGGCAGGGGGAAAACGGCGTTGACCTGGCCGGTGCCGGAGCTGGCGAACAGCTCGGTGAGAAACTCCACCTTGCCGTCGTATTTGTCCCAGCCGAGCATGCCCAGCAGCATCACCGTGTCGTGCATGTTGCCCTCGCCGTAGCAGTAGTCGGCGTACTCCGGCAGCATGCTGCAGAATTCTTTGAACTGGCCCTCGCGCCACAGCTTCACCACGCGCTCGTCCATCTGGCGGTCGAACTCGCGGGTGTAGCTGTTCATCCCTTCCTCGGCACGCTGATCGTCGATAAAGCGGTGCGACAGCGAGCCGCTGGCGAGCACCGCCACTGTGCCGTCGTATTTCTCAATGGCGCTGACGATGGCCTCGCCCAGCCTGCGGCTGTCGGCGAAGTCGTGAACCGTGCAGAACGCCGAGATGGAGACCACTTTGAAGTGCTTATCCGCGTTCATGTAGCGCATCGGCACAAGCGTGCCGTACTCCAGCTTCAGGCTCGGAATGTTGTGCGCTTTGGCGCGTACGCCAAGCTTCACCGCCTCGTCGGCAATCAGCTGGCCGAGTTCCGGGTTGCCGTCGTAGTCGTAGGTCATGTCGCGGATAAAGTGCGGCAGCTCGTTGCTGGTGTAGACGCCCGCAAAATGGTCCGCACAGTTGATGTGGTACGCGCTGTTCACCAGCCAGTGGGTGTCGAAGACGATAATGGTATCGACGCCCAGCTCCCGGCAGCGCTTGCTAATCTCTTTGTGTCCGTCGATAGCGCCCTGGCGGCAGCCGTGGTTTTTACCCGGCAGCTCGGAGAGGTACATCGACGGCACGTGGGTGATTTTTGCCGCTAACGCTAATTTACCCATTTTCAGATCCCCCACTTTGGAATCGGATGGTCGCCCATGGAGATGCAGACGTTCTTCATCTCTGCGAACACCTCGAAGCTGTACTCGCCGCCCTCGCGGCCGGTGCCGGAGGCCTTCACGCCGCCAAACGGCTGGCGCAGGTCGCGCACGTTCTGGGTGTTGACGAACACCATGCCCGCTTCGATGCTGCGCGCCAGACGCAGCACCTTGCTGACGTCCTGGGTCCAGATATACGACGCCAGGCCGTACTCCACGTCGTTGGCCAGCCGCAGTCCTTCCGCTTCGTCCTTGAACGGCAGCAGGCATGCTACCGGTCCGAAGATCTCCTCCTGCGCCACGCGCATGCGGTTATCGACGTCCGCCAGCACGGTCGGGCGCAGGAAGTTGCCGCCCTTCAGGTGCGCAGGCAGGTCGGTCGGTTTGTCAGGGCCGCCCGCCAGCAGGGTTGCACCCTCTTCAATACCGAGGCGGATGTAGCCGGAGACTTTTTCCCAGTGCTGCTTGCTGATGAGCGCGCCAATCTGGGTGTTCGGATCGGTCGGGTCGCCCACGCGCAGGCGGTTGGCGCGTTCGGCAAAGCGCTTCACGAATTCCGGGTAGATGCTCTGCTGGATAAAGATGCGCGAGCCCGCGGTGCAGCGCTCGCCGTTGATGGAGAAGATGGTGAACAGGGCGGCGTCCAGCGCGCGCTCGATGTCGGCATCCTCAAAGATCAGCACCGGGGATTTGCCGCCCAGCTCCATGGAGTACTTCTTCAGCCCGGCGTTTTTCATGATGTTGCGTCCGGTGGCGGTGCCGCCGGTGAAGGAGACGGCGCGCACGTCGTGATGGCGCACCAGCGCGTCGCCTGCCGTTGCGCCGTAGCCCTGCACTACGTTGAGTACGCCCGCCGGAATACCCGCTTCGAGGGCCAGCTCGCCCAGCCGGTCGGCGGTCAGCGGGGAGAGCTCGGACATCTTCAGCACCGCGGTATTACCTAAGGCCAGACAGGGCGCGACCTTCCAGGTGGCGGTCATAAACGGCACGTTCCACGGCGACACCAGCGCGCAGACGCCCACCGGCTGCACCAGGGTGTAGTTGAGCATCTTGTCGTCGACCGGGTAGGTTTTGCCGTTCATCTGCTGGCACACCTCGGCGAAGAACTCGAAGTTGTGCGAGGCGCGCGGGATCAGCACGTTTTTGGTCTGGTGGATCGGCAGGCCGGTGTCGGCGGTTTCCATGGCGGCGATCTCCGGCACGTTCTGGTCGATCAGATCGCCCAGACGACGCATCAGGCGCGCGCGCTCCTTCATCGGCAGATTAGCCCACTTCGGGAACGCCTCTTTGGCGGCGGCGACGGCCTGGTTAATTTCAGCTTCACCGCCGGAGGCGACTTCCGCTAATACCTCGCCGGAGGCCGGATTGGTGGTGTGGAAGTACTCGCTTCCCGCGACGTTTTTACCGTTGATCCAGTGGTTAATTTTTTTCATTTTGCCGTCTCCTCACTCACAATTCGGTTCACCAGGCGTCCAACGCCTTCGACTTCCACCACCACTTCATCGCCCGGTACCACGTCGGACAGCCCCTTCGGCGTGCCGGTGGCAATCATGTCGCCCGGCTGCAGGGTCATAAAGTCGCTCAGGTATGCAATCAGGTACGGGATGCTGAAGATCAGATCCGCCGTGGTGCCTTCCTGACGCAGCTCGCCGTTGACGAAGGTGCGCAGGGCGAGGTTGTGCGGGTCGGGAATGGCCTCTTTTGGCACGACGTTTGGGGAAATGGGGGTCAGCCCGTCGCGGCTTTTCACCCGCAGGTTCGGGCGGTAGTAGTTTTCCAGGTAGTCGCGGATGGCGTAGTCGTTGCAGACCGTATAGCCCGCAACATAGTCCATCGCCTCGGCTTCGCTCACCTTACGGGCGGTTTTGCCGATGACCACCACAAGCTCCGCTTCATAGTGCATGTACTCGACGTTGTTCGGGCGCACCGACGTCTGGTTGTCGCCGTTGAAGGTGTTCGGCGCTTTGATAAAGACCAGCGGCTCGGTGGGCGGCTTGAAGTCCAGCTCGCTGGCGTGATCGGCATAGTTCAGACCGAGGGCAAACAGCGTGGCGTGCGGCGGCGTGCGGTGCGTGCTAGCGACGTCGCGCTCATCCACCACCGGGTTTTCCAGCGGCGGAAACCCCTCCGCCAGAATACGCACCCGATCGCCCGGGCGGACCTCAACGCGGCTTTGCGGAGTACCGAGCAGGATCGCATCGCCGGGATTAAGGGTGGCGAACTCGCTCAGGGCGCTCAGCAGTTCGGCGGCGCTTCGCTGCAGATCGGCCGTGTTCCAGTGGTCCGCTTCGCGGCCGTTGATCTCGGTGATGATGGTCAGGTTATCCACGTTATCAACGGCGACAAGTTCGCCGAGCGGGCAAAATCCGTCCCGGCATTTAGCCTTGATGGCCGGGCGGTAGAAGCTCTCTTCCGGCAGGCTCACTTCGTTGGCGAGCGCATACCCCGCGATGTACTCCGCGGCGTCCTCCACGCGCACCTTGCTGGCGGTTTTGCCCACCACCAGCGCCACCGTGGCGCCGCTCAGCACCGTTTCCCCCTGCGGGAACGGAATGGGCTCGCCCGCGCGAATCACCGTGTTATGCGGTTTGATAAACCACACCGCCGTTTTCGGCGGCGTGTTGTAGGGGGCTTTTTCAAACGCCTCGCGCCAGGCTTCACGCTGGCTTCGATGGTTGAGAGCGACGGCAAAAACGGTACCTTTCATTCATATACTCCTCATCCCGTTAGTCCGGGTTATGATTTAGTTAATATGTTAATGATCTGGTTTTATGCTTTTGCTGTTTATTTCGCAATCAGAAGTGAAAAATTTGTGATATGAATAACAATAAATTTACATATTGGTTTTTATTTATAGTTAAATCAGTTTGTTAAGAAAACCGAATGGTTTCTGTTAGACTTTTTGACGGAAAACGTGTTGTTTATAAAAGCATCTTTTAGTGATTGTTTACTTGTTAATGACTAGCGGGGAGAGGCTATGCATGATTCATTAACCATCGCGCTGCTGCAGGCGCGGGAAGCGGCGATGTCGTACTTCCGCCCGATCGTGAAGCGCCATAACCTGACCGAGCAGCAGTGGCGCATTGTGCGCGTGCTGGCTGAACATCCGTCGATGGATTTTCACGATCTGGCGTTTCGCACCTGCATCCTGCGCCCGAGCCTGACGGGCATTTTGACGCGGATGGAGCGTGACGGCCTGGTGCTGCGCTTAAAGCCGGTGAACGACCAGCGCAAGCTGTACGTGTCGCTGACCAAAGAGGGGAATGCGCTGTATGAACACGCCCAGGCGCAGGTCGAAGAGGCGTATCAGCAAATTGAGGCGGAATACACGCCGGAGAAGATGAAACAGCTGACGGCGCTGCTGGAAGAGTTTATTGAACTCGGAAACCGGCATAACGCAGCGCGGGAAGAAGAGTAAAAACCACAAATTCCAGGATGAATTTCGTAAAGTTTTCCCTTTCCAGGCCGAAAATTCTGTATCTGTCTGAGGAAAGAGAAAACATGTTAAACCGTATCAAGATTGTCACCAGCTTAATGCTGGTTTTAGCGATATTTGGCCTTTTACAACTCACATCCGGTGGTCTTTTCTTTAATGCCCTTAAGAATGACAAAGAGAATTTCACCGTCCTGCAAACCATTCGCCAGCAACAGTCCACGCTGAACGCCAGCTGGGTAGCGTTGCTGCAAACCCGTAATACCCTGAACCGCGCGGGTATCCGCTACATGATGGACCAGAGCAATATCGGCAGCGGCGCGACCGTGAACGATTTGATGCAAATTGCCTCTGCGTCTCTGAAACAGGCGGAAAAAAACTGGGCTGCCTACGAAGCCCTGCCGCGCGATCCGCGTCAAAGCGATGCGGATGCCATGGAGATCAAGCGTAACTACGATATCTACCACGGCGCGCTGGCGGAGCTGATTCAGCTGCTGGGCGCGGGCAAAATCAACGCCTTCTTCGACCAGCCGACCCAGAGCTATCAGGACGGTTTTGAGAAGCAGTACGTGAGCTACCTGCAGCAGAACGACAAGCTGTATCAGACGGCGGTCGAAGACAGCAACAGCTCCTTCAGCCAGGCTATCTGGGTGCTGATCAGCGTCCTGATTGCCGTGCTGGTGGTGATTGTGGCCGTCTGGCTGAACATCAAGCAGACGCTGATCTCTCCGCTGAATCGTCTGATCGATAACATTCGCCATATCGCCAGCGGCGACCTGGTGAAGCGCATTGAGGTTCAGGGCACCAACGAGATGGGTGAACTGGCCGACTCGCTGCGCCATATGCAGGGCGAGCTGGTGCGTACCGTTGGCGACGTGCGTAACGGCGCGAATGCGATCTACAGCGGCGCGAGCGAAATTGCGATGGGCAATAACGACCTCTCCTCCCGTACTGAACAGCAGGCCGCTTCCCTGGAAGAGACCGCTGCCAGCATGGAGCAGCTGACGGCGACCGTTAAGCAGAACGCCGAGAACGCCCGTCAGGCGAGCCATCTTGCCCTGAGCGCCTCCGAAACCGCGCAGAAAGGCGGCAAAGTGGTGGATAACGTGGTGCAGACCATGCGCGATATCGCGGGCAGTTCGCAGAAAATTGCCGACATTATCAGCGTGATCGACGGCATTGCTTTCCAGACCAACATCCTGGCACTGAACGCGGCGGTAGAAGCGGCGCGTGCGGGCGAGCAGGGCCGTGGTTTTGCGGTGGTAGCAGGTGAAGTGCGTAACCTGGCCCAGCGCAGCGCCCAGGCAGCACGCGAGATCAAGAGCCTGATTGAAGACTCCGTGGGTCGCGTGGAAGTGGGTTCAACGCTGGTAGAAAGTGCCGGTGAAACCATGGGTGAGATCGTGAATGCGGTTACCCGCGTCACGGACATCATGGGTGAAATCGCCTCTGCGTCTGACGAGCAGAGCCGCGGTATTGACCAGGTAGGGCTGGCGGTCGCTGAGATGGATCGCGTGACCCAGCAGAACGCCTCGCTGGTAGAGGAATCTGCCGCAGCGGCAGCCGCACTGGAAGAGCAGGCAAGCCGTCTGACTCAGGCCGTGGCGGTGTTCCGCATTCAGCAGGAGCAGATGAAAGCCCGCGAATTCGCTTCTGCGAAAACCGTTGCAGCACCGGCGATGGCGCGTAAAACGGTTACCGCTGATGCTGGTGATAACTGGGAAACGTTCTAACGCCGTAAGTTGTGCCGGGTGGCGGCTGCGCCTTACCCGGCCTACGGTTCGTGGTTTTGTCGGGTGGCGGCTGCGCCTTACCCGGCCTACGGTTCGTGGTTTTGTCGGGTGGCGGCTACGCCTTACTCGGCCTACGGTTTAGGGTTTTGTAGGCCCGGTAAGCGCAGCGCCACCGGGCGATATTACAGAGGCAGGCGCATGGCGCAGCGCGTTTCATACACGAAACCGTGCGCTGTCTCTTCTTCCCTTTTCTGACGCAGTTCAGGCGTCAGCGTCGTCATTTTTTCAAACCCCAGCCGCGCATAGAACGGCGCATTCCATGGTACGTCCCTGAACGTCGTCAACGTCAGCGCTGTCAGCCCCCTGTTACGCGCATGATCTGCCACGCGCGCGATGAGCTGCCTGCCGATCCCTTTTCCCTGCCAGTTCAGATCAACCGAGAGTTCGACAATAAACAGTGATGACGTATGGGCTTCAGCAAGGATAAACCCGACGGGCTGGTCGTTCGCCAGCGCCAGCCAGCTTAGCCCGCGTTCGACGTAGCCGAGGTGTTGCTCAGCGGAAATGACCTCGCCATCGGCAAGCCAGGCGAGTTCCGGAACGTCACGGAAGCGCCCGGATGCCGCGCGTTCAATGGCGGACAGGGCGGCAACGTCTTTGAGGGTGGTGGGGCGAATGCGAATATTCATGGCGGCAAGTATAGCCTGACCCGTCGACATTATTCCGAGCAGATCAGCACCGGCGAATAGAAATTGCTGATCACCAGCGCGTCTTCCGGCGTGCGCTCGATCGTCAGAAGCCTTTTATTGCCCAGCGTCAGGCCGGCAACGTATTTTTCAAAGACCCCGGGCGGCATGGCGTCATGGCTAAAACGCTCCACTTTTTGAATAACGATCTCATACAGTTCGCCCTCCACGTGACGCCATTTAAACATCTCCTGGCGGGAAACCTCCCAGCTTCGCGGGGCATTCACCACGCTACCGTTAACCGTGATGTACCCCGTTTTGTCGGGATGAAAACGCATAATGATCTCGCCGTCAAAGGTGAAATCGTGGCTGTCGCGCCGGTCAGAGAAGGTCAGGTTTCCGTCGCAGGCCACCGACAGCGGGGGCGTGTGAAAGTACCACGCCAGCACGGTGCCCAGCAGCAGCAGGTTGAGGATCAGGATTAGCCAAACTTTTTTGTGTCTCATATCACCACTCGTAATAGTAAAGCGTACGACAGGCGCTGGCTTTACCCTGCGTGAGGGAACATTGGGAGAGCACCAGCCGCCCTTCGTGGCCGTAGAAAAGCGTTCTCTGAATGTGCATGTAGAAAATTGAATTTTTCAGGCACGGAAGATGGCCGTCCTTCTGAAGCGTTTGCGCCAGCGTAATCGCCTTCCCGTGAAACACGTCCGCCAGCGGCGTAAAGGTGTAGACCGGACAGGTGCCAATATGCGTCAGCAGATGGATCTCCCTCTGTGAGTTTTCTGGCTTGATCAGCGCGATCCAGAGGCATAGCGAAACGACGACCAGCGTGAGCGTGCTGCAGAACAGCCATTCCGGGCGAATGCGCCATGCAGGTTTTGGCGTTTCGGCAGTCGGCGGGGCCTCCTCCAGCGGAGTGACCGTGACGTCCGCGCTGAGCATAAAGCCCGTTTTCGGTACGGTAACGATAAAGAGCTCGTCGGGAAGAAGGGTCGCCAGCATCTTGCGCAGAATGCTGATGTACTGGTTTAAGGAGTTGTTTGACCCCTGCAGCCCTCGGCGATCCCAGACTTCCTGGAGAAAGGTTTCCCGTTCAACCACGTTCCCATGATGCTGAACCAGCAGCCTCATGATGGTATTGGCCGTACAGGTGAGGAGCTGCGCATCCTCATCCGGCGCATTGATAAGAGAAACAGAACCGTCCTCGTCGTTGTAGACGATGGCGTCAGCAAGCAGGTATTTCATAAGTTCTTGTAATTAAAACAGAGATAACGAATAAAAAGAGAAGGTTTACACCTTCCGGGCAGCACTGCTGGCTATTTTAACGCCACTGTTACCGATAACATTGATCCAGACAGGATTTTGGGTGATTTAATAAGTCAGGGTGATAATCACGTCATCAATAAATTCCCCGGTGCCGGTTAGCGGCTGCGCCGGAACCTCGCCGTATACGGTGTAGTTCTGGGTGCCGCCTTCGGGATTCGTGACCTGCAGCGCATCGCCGCTGCTTTGATCTCCCCAGCGTTGCGTGGCCGCCGCATCCTGCCAGAGCCCGTAGCGCAGGCACTGGCCCTCGCTGTTGCAGAGCTGCCGCTGATTACCGCTGGCATGGTTGCCTTTGCCCATCGCAAGGGTGAACGCGGTTCCGGCCGGACAGCGCGTGGTGAGGGTGGCGGTAGATCGCGTCGGGCGCAGGGTAGCGGTGCTGGTCAGGGTGCCGAAGTTAAGCGGCGTCACACGCTCGATGTAGCACCCCTGGCTGATTTCGGCCTGCGCGCTGGTGCCGCCCTGCACCTGCTCCCCCTCTGCCGAACCGTCCGAGCAGTTTTGCAGCGCATCCTGACGCAGGGCGCTGTGCCAGGCGATGCGCAGATTCATGTTGTAATTGTAATAGTGGTAGGCCGGAAGCTGGCTTTGCCCTGCCGGAATGGTGGCGACAAGCGGAAAGGTACCGCTGACGTTGGCATTGCTTTCCGCGGCCAGAGTCTGCTGAATCAGGTTCCCGCTGCTGGCAGGCCCCAGCTCCTGAGAGCGCGCTGCGCCGTTAAGCAGGCGGAAGAGGAGGGTGTACTGTTTCCCCTCCTGATCCCCCGGCGAGATCATCTCAAAGGGCGGGGCGTCTACGCTGCTCAGACAGACGTTGAGATATTCCGTCCTGCCCTCGTTGTCGGCCTGGCAGCTAAATTTGACCTCGGTGTTGACGGAGGTGGTATTGCCCGCCACGACGTTGCCAAAGTTAATGGCGGGCATGGAGGTTATCCAGCAGGCTGCCGCCATTGCCTTCACGGACACGACGAGCAGCAATAATAACGGCGCTCTTAATGACACAGTTGTTCTCCGATATTCTGTATAGATGACGCGGTACGCGGCGCCGGAAGCGTGACCCGGCACTCCCCCTCACCGGTCTTCACCACCAGCTCACCCGGCAGGGGCGGGTCTTCAAGCCAGATAAAGCCGTCGCGTCCAACGATGGTGGCACCCTTCGGCGTTGACACGACGCTGCCCAGCGGGAGCGGCCTGCGGCGGCTGTCGACCAGCCGGGCCTGAACCGTGACGGCGTGATGGACGTTAAAATCGACTTTCACCGCGCTGCTGTTGCCCGGCCTGGCATGCATGTCGGTGACGGGGGCGATCACATCTGCGGGCAGGTCGAGCGGGTTAATGCTGACTTTGCTGTTGTGGTAGCGCGGCAGGTCGGTCAGCAGGAGATAACCGTCCTCATCCGTTTCACCGGCCGGGCGGTTTTCCAGCATCACCGGTACGTGCCCAACGCCGTGCGTGGACACCAGCGCCATGCCCTGCTGGATGTAGCGCAGCGCGTGCAGGCTGCCGTCCAGCAGCGTCAGGCTGCCTTCGGCGGAGGCATACTTATTGCCCTGGCTGGCACCTTGCTGCAGCCCAGCGTGCCATTCGCCCGCTCGGCCCAGATAGCCTACGTCCGCATATCTTTCACGCCGTTCGCCAAAGCCCTGGCCCAGCGCCCATGACCAGCCGCCGGTCTCATCGTCCGGCTGGTGACGGTAATCCATGCGCGGCGTATCCCGGCTTGCCTGAACGGAGAGCGTGTCCTCGCGACCCAATGGGACGGAAAGCAGCAGCTGAACGTGACTCGACGCATCCGTAAACGAGCGGGTATAGCTTAGCGTGGTGGAGATGTGTGCCGGCAGCGACACCGACCAGGAGGCGTTGAGGTAGCGCTCTGTACTGCCCTGAATGTTCTGCTGTACCCAGCCCGCGCCCACGGTGCCGAAGTGGGGGACGGACTGGCTTACCCACACGCTGTCGCTGCGTCTGACGGGCGCGGCACCGCTCATGCGGGCGTTGTCGGCGAAATCCGCCTCGGTACGGACGGTGCTGGCTGAAATGCCCGTTCCTCTGCCGTTCCACTGCCAGCCGAGTCCCCACTGAACGCCCCGACCGTAAGGGCTGTCGCTCACGGCAACGTGCTGGCTGACCACCCCTACGGCAGGAGAGACCAGCCAGTCAGCGCCCGTGCCCACGTTGCGCAGCCTGCGCTGCTGTTCCGTATGCAGCGCCAGCGTCAGGTGATTATTCACCCCATAGCGCCAGCCCGCGTCCAGCAGCGGCGAGGCGGCATAGTCGTCGGAGTGCAGGGCGTAGTTTTCGCGCATCCAGCCGATGTCCAGCGAGCCGCTGCTGAGCCCTTCCGCCAGCATGCCCGGCGCGCCGTAGAGATCGAGCTGTACGGCGCGACGCTGACCGTTGATATCGGTAATGACGACCTGCGCCTGCCCGCTTCCGGTGAAGGAGGGCAGGGTATCCAGCAGAAAGTCCCCCGGCGTGACGCGCTGGCTGCTCTGCTTAAGGCCGTCGATGTAAAGATCGACCGTGGAAGGCAGCACGGCCGTGTCGCTGTAGCGACTGCGCGGTTCGGTATTGAGCTGGGGATTGAGCTCAAAGTTACGTGCCCAGTGCAGTCCGCCAAAGCGCACCTGTCGGCTCCAGCGGGTGCCGGTGGTGACGCTGTCGCCCAGCGCCAGCGTCGTCAGCGAGTCGGTATTGTCCCACTGCCAGCGGGTTTCGAGACGGGTGTGGGTCGGTCGACCGGCGCTGTTTTCCTCCCCGGCATGGCTTGAAAAACTGCTGCTGAACGTTCCGGGCAGCCCGCCGGAGGCGGTCAGCATGGTCTGGGCGTTAAGCTGGCGCTTTCCCTGCACGTCGCTGGCGTAGAGCGCGTATCCGAGCGTATACGCGCTGACGGGCTGCGCATCAGGATAGCGGTACATGGGCGTGGGCTTTGAGACGGTCAGATGCTGCTGGCCCTCGAGCGCGTCGGCCTCTGCGGTAATCGACACCTGCTGGGACAGCACGTCGAGATTGACCTTCAGGCCCGGCAGGGAGGTCAGCTCAACCCACTCGGCGCGATCGTCCGGGGCGTGAAGCCCCAGCTTTTTCATGTCGCTGCGGCTTATCCATAGCGCATTATCCACCACCCGGCAGGCCCAGAGCTCGCCTCGCGGGGCGTGGTTCACGGTAATGGCCAGCCATTGTACGGTGTCGGCGGGTTCAGTCCGGGCTGACAGCATGAGCGGTAGCCAAAACAGGAGCGCGAGAAGCGAGCGGGCGCAAGGGTATCTGGCTGGCATGGTGGTCATCATTAAGATAGACGCGCAGCGTGCTGAGCGCGTGTCGTGAGGGCTGCTTAAGCGATAAAAGAGCGGTGTGTCCCGGGAGCACATAGCCCGCCAGGCCTTTAATCGACCCTATAACCTGCCCATCGGCCGTCAGGGCCTCAAGGTGGCTCAGGCGGATGTGGCGGTTTCCGGCGTTAAAGCAGCGGACGGTGGCCGGTATGTCTGCCTGCTCACAGCTCAGGGCATCGTGGCTGACGGGCGCGTTCTGGTTCCCGGCAATAAACACCGGAATCGAGTAGCGCAGCAGGAAGTGCACCGCGTTGGGATTAGCGGCACGGGACGTGGCGTCCGGTAATTCGTCGATGATCAGCCGGTAACTTTGTTCCTGTGCACGGATGCCGGGCTGCAGGACGATAATGCGCACCAGCTGCTGCTGGCCCGGCGCCAGTGATGTCATCGCCGGGCTGCTGACCACCTCCCCGGTGGCCACCAGAACATCTTTATCGTTTTTTTGCGTCCATTCGTACACCCGAATCTGCGCATGGATGGCCGCCTTCCCACTGTTAGTGAGATAGACCGCCGCTGCCCGCTGATCGCTCTGCAGGTCGAGCGTTACCGGGGCTACCTGAAGCGTGGCGGCCAGCGCGTAGCGCGACAGCAGCGCCAGCATCATGAGCCACAGAATGAAGCAGGGAAGGTAGCGACGCACGATCAGTACTCCAGTTTTAACGTGATATCGTCGCTGTAGGCACCGGCCTGGGCGGTTGTCAGCGCCCCGGCGTCAATAACGCCATACAGCGTTTCCTCCTGTTCCGCACCGTTGCCGGTATCGTCCAGGCCATTCGTGCCGGTGATTTGCGTCTGCTTGCCTTCGTCGGCAAAGAGTTTCCACGCAATTTTCTGCGCGCCCGTTTCGCCGTTTTCCGGCTTCAGCCAGAAGGTACCGTTTTCGCCGTCGTTGCTGGTGGCGGTGAGGGTGAAAGGCGTGCCGTTGGTACAGACGATATCGACCTGCGTTTTGGCCTGGATTTCGCTCGACTCATCGGAGCCGTGACGCGAGAAGTTGAGGTCGTTGGCTTTGAGGGTGCATGACTTCACGACCTCAAGTGATACGTGCATCGTCGCGCTTGCTGTACTGTCTGCGGCAATCGCGGCAGCAGGAAGCAGGAGGGCGGAACAACATACGGCAGTGGTGATAATTTTCATGATCTTATTTCCTGACGTGAGTAACAGTGCAATTACAAAGAGAATGACTGAGCGTCCAGCAGGCAGAGTTTTCGATAAAACTCCGCCAGGCTGTGGCAGCAAAATTTGTTCATCGCGTTACGCTTGTGGGTGTAGATCGTTTTAGGGGACTTATTCATAATTTTTGCGATCCGAACCGGACTGAACCCTTTATGGAGCAACATGCAAACCCGCCTCTCCTGATACGAGAGCGTGGCGGCGTTTTCGAAGGCGAATGTCGTGTCGCTAAAACAGTGGCTTAGCTGTGCAAAAGAGAGGTTGTCCGCGACGACTCGAACCCGCTCGTTGCGCAGACTGGCGTGAACGTCGCAGACCCGCGCGGCATCCGTAAATACCAGCCAGTTCTCTCCGACGTGCGTATTGAGCAGCCGTTCCTGCAGGCGTATAAGCCCTTCCGGATTAACGTCATTGATCCAATACATCTCCGGGCGAGGGGTAACAGACGTCGAGATTATCGAAGTGAGGCCAAGCCATAAAAAAGTATTCCCGCTCAGAACGATAACCTGATAGCCAGCATTCGGAATGAAGGGGGGCATTTTCTACCCCACAGATAGCCCTGGCCGTAATCGGCCGCGCTGGCGCGGGCCAGCGCGAAATCACCCGCGGTTTCGATGCCTTCGATCAGCACCTTGCTGGCGACGCGCTTGCACTGGCGGGTGAGATGCAGAAACTTCGCCTGCTCGGTCCGTCCGTTCCAGAAGGTATGTTTGTCAATTTTGATGCCGCAGAAGCGGATCTGGCTGGTCAGAAGGTCGGGAAGAAGGTCTTCGCAGACATCGTCTGCCCACACTTCTATCCCCCACTGATGGAGCGTCGCGATGCATTTCCGCAGCACCCGGCTTTGCGTATCGTCGAGTTGGACCATCGTATGGAGATCGGTGATCTCGATAGCAAGTCTCTCCGGGCACGGGGTTTCTTCTTTTAGCCTGTCGAGGAAGTCCGTTTCCAGCAGTAAATCCGATGTCGCATTGAGATAATACTTATCGCCATCCTTGCAAAACATGGCGTGACGAAGCTGCGCAAAGAAGTGCGCTTTACGCTGCGTCGCGGGCATTGAGCCAAAGTAATCTTCAAGATTGACGTTGGGCTTTGCCGTGGACAATACCTCCCAGGCAATCACATTTTCACTGCGCAGTGCCCGGATGGATTCGAACTTATAGCCGGTTAGCATGATAAAAGTGCGTAACGCTCCGTGGTGACTTCAGGAGCTGCACATTTTATGGATTTGCTTTTTGGCGGGATATTTATAGATAAAAATGGCTTATATAAAGTGTTTTTATCTAATTTATAAGCGATGCATAGGATTATTTATTTTCATAAGCGCCCGGCAGAACGCCGGGCGTGACGCGTATTAACCCGCTTTGCTGACGATTTTGATTTCAACCATGCCGATCCCGAGCTCACGCGGTGAGTGCCCAAGGATGTTCCCCTCATTTGTAGACTGCGGGTCCGGCGGCACGATCACCAGGGTATTGCTGCGCGAAGGATTCTCAAAATGCAGCGTGTGCGTGCTCACGTCGTTTCCAAGCGTTAACGTCTGCTCCCGATCCCCCACGCGCACGGGGACGGGCTTGTTAGCATTCGGCCCATAAGCCCTGGCGGTGATCACCAGGTCGAACTGTTCCGGCAGGGGATGGGTGTACTCAATTTTCACCTCATTGCCCAGCTGCGCGTTGGACCAGCGCCCCCAGGACTCCGGCCGCGAGATGCCGCTAAACTGCTTCACTTCTTCCGGCGCGCCGGCCACGTTAAAGATAAAGCTGTCCGCTTTGTAGCGAATATCGTTGTCGACGATCTTCAGCATGTCGACGTTACGCTGATAGCGCGCGGTATCAATCACCGTATCGTTGAACGCGGTTTTGCCTTTCCACTGCGCCTTATCCACGTGCTGGACGGTTTGCTCTCCGCCAAGCTGGCCCTGAGAAACGCACCAGTCGGTAGAGAGCGCCAGCGGCTGCGACCAGAGCTGGCCCATTTTGTAGCACCGATCAATCCAGACGAAGTTATCGCGTGGCGCGAAATCGGCCAGCTGATAGCGCAGCGGCGCGGAATATTCGCTTTCTGGCAGCGGCTCAACGCGATCCTCCGATACGCGTACCAGCAGCGGCAGGCGGAAGTTGCTGCCCGAGAAGGCAATGGTGTTTTTATCCCGATTGACGGTGAAGTCCTTCATCTCTTTCGGGAAGTTCCACAGGCGGATAATGTCTGGCTTCCAGGCGAGGATTTTATCCTTCATGTTGAGGAACACTTCCGACAGGGACTGCCCCGACAGCGTGCTGCGGCCAAGGCCAATAAAGTTGTCGCCGCCCAGAATGTCCAGCACGGTGGCGCCGTTATCCATGGAGTTGCGTTTGGTGGCGATCTCTTCCTGCTGCGGCTGGTCGCCGCGCAGGACGAAGAACAGATTGCTGCGATCCTGCTTGTTGAGCTGCTCCCAGGCGCTGTTTTTCATCGCCAGATGGTCAGACGAAACCACGATGACGGTGTTTTTAAAATATGGCGAGGCTTTGATTTTCTCGACCAGCGCGGCAATGTGCTCCTGGCTGCAGGTGACGGCGCTGAACGATTTGTTGTTTTTGCCATCAACGTCATAGCTTTTGCGTTTGCAGGTGCGCGAGACAAATCCGTCCGGATGATGGGTATCCACCGTCAGCGCAAAGAGGGAAAAACGCTTGCCCGCGCGGGAAAGTTCCTCGAATTTCTTCCAGGTTTCGTCGAGTACCGTATCGTCATAGAAACCCCAGTCATTGCGGTAGCTCGGATCGGCAACCGTCGTTTTTAATTCTTCTGAGCCATACAGGTGATCAAAACCGTGGGATTTCAGGAACACATCTTTTCCGGCGAAGCGCAGGTTTGCCCCCTGCACAAAATAGTTTTCGTAGCCGGAGTTTTTCAGGATATCGCCGAGGCAAATATTCTGCGGGAAGAAGGTCGACATCGAGGCTGAGGCGTTACCTTCAAAAGGGGCGAACAGCGGGATACCACACTGGGAGGCAACCATCCCGGCAATCGTGTAATCCGTACCGGGCAGCTGCATAGTGTGGCTGAAATCGAGACCTTCATTTTTCAGCGCACCCAGGTCCGGCGTCAGGTCAGGGAAGGCATCGTTATCAAAGTACGTGCGTTCCAGGCTTTCACCATATATGTAGACCAGATTGAGCTTCGGGTTGGCGATCGTTTTCGACGGTTCTTTGTAGTAAGCCGCGAAATCCGGATCGCCGTCGCGCGACTGGGACTTCACCAGCTCGGTGATCTGATGGAACGCCGGGCTGGCGTCGACGGAGGCCAGCGCCAGAAATAACGCCAGCAGGCTGTAGCCATGATGATGCGGATGATGGCGACGTCGACGCAGCACCCAGGCCAGCGCGCCAAAAATCGTCACCAGCGCGACGATAAGGCCGAGTCCCGGCAGAATGTACTTGCCCACACCCGCGCCCGTCAGGCTGTTCGTCAGCGTGTAGAGTACCGCATCGTTAATACCGTCACCGGTAAAGTAATCGCTGGCGTATAAGGTAATGTTTAAAATAATAAAAATGCCGAGCACCACCAGCGTGGCGATAAACCACCAGGTGTGACGGCCGGCTTTGCAGGCGTAAACGCCGACAGAAGCCAGAAAAAGGATAAGAGACATGAATTCAGACAACAGCATATCCTCGTGACGCCAGATGCTTCGCTGGCTAACTGTTTATTTTTTGGGTCATACAATGTAATTGCGATGTCGTTAAGCTGCAATTTTAGTGTCACGAAAGTGTGCTGTTGTTAGGATTTGGTTTAGAAAATCGTTTTTATGAAGACGGACACATCCTGACAAACGGACGCTGAGACGGTGGCAGGTGGGAAAAACGCTCGTTTAGCGCCGCGCTGCAAGACTATCGCATTAAACGCGGCGTGTTGTGGCAGAAAATGGGGTGGATCAGGAGATGAAATTAACGCCTTGTTTCAGCACCAGATCGCAGGCTTTGGTTTTCACCTGTTTTGCCAGAGAAGAGTTGCCGAGGGTGCTCAGGTTAAGCTGCTGGCCGTTTTGCGCATTAAGCAGGCCCTGAATGCCGTCAATATAGTTGGTGTCCGCTTTCTGCTCCTGAGTATCCAGACCCAGTTTACCCAGCACCTGGTTTTTCACGTTTTGCGCGTCGGTCACCGAGGCCAGCTTTTGCTTCGCGCAATATTCCAGAATCCCCGCAGCGTTGTTCATCGTGCCCGCGCTCAGGCTCTGGCCGCTGTTGCCCAGCAGGCTGGTGAGGGAAGAGGCGGAGAGTCCACCCTGAGAGCTGCTGCTCTCTTTGGTCAGCTCATTCGCTGCGCTTGACAGGGACTCCTGCCAGGACGCCGCTTGCGCTGCGCCGGTCATCAGCAGCGCGCCTAAAAAGGTGCTGATTAGAATCTGTTTTTTCATCATGGCTCTCTCAAAAAGGTCCGTTTTGGGCCGAAGGGGTTCCAGTATATACCAATGCCCTGGCGGCGATTCCTGGAACTGTCTTAATACTCTTTGCCGGTAACGCGGCTGCGGTAACTTTCCCAGTCGAAGATGACATAAAGACTGTTACCCAGCTTCATGCGGTCCATGACGCGTTCCCCCAGCAGGCGGGTCATCTCGTCGATATTGTGGTTCGTCAGCATCCCGGTTGGGCGTTTGGAAGAAGAGCGGCGATCGACGATCTGGTTGATGATCACTTTTTCGTATTTCGATTCGGGTCTGCACGCCGATCTCATCGATCACCAGCAGATCAACGTTGCTCAGATCGTTAAGCAGTTGTTCTTCGCTGGTACCGCTATTCCTGAAGGTATCTTTCATCGCCGACATAATATCGGCCACGGTGATGATCAATACGGATTTACCGCGTAGCAGCAGCTCGTTGCAGATTGCCGCCGCCAGATGGTTTTTGCCGGTTCCTGGCTTACCAGAAAAGATGAAGCTGGCGATGTTTGCCGTCAAACTCTTCGACATACTGGCGCGCTTTGCTTAACGCATTCATCTGCCCTTCACACTCAACGCGAATAGTTCTCAAAGGAACAGTTCTGATGCAGTGGACGAATACCGGAGCGGTTAAAGGTGCGCTGCATTTTCATCGCCCGGTTTTCCCTGGCGAGCGCGGCGGCGCGGATCTCACCTTGCTCTTTTTGCCACGCCAGCAGCTCTTCACCCGTGGTGAACGCGGGCTTCACGTTGGCAGGCATCATTTTTTGCAGACGTTTCATCAGGTCGCCGACGTTCTTCATTTCGCACCTCGGAATCCGCTGGGGATCTGTTTATCCGGTTCTGAAAACGCGTTGATATCGCGT
Source organism: Enterobacter hormaechei (assembly GCA_041890495.1). Classification (GTDB taxonomy): domain Bacteria; phylum Pseudomonadota; class Gammaproteobacteria; order Enterobacterales; family Enterobacteriaceae; genus Escherichia; species Escherichia boydii. The sequence continues at coordinate 2,974,090 of CP169086.1, read as the reverse complement.
TTTGGCTGCCCATTGTTGCCAGCGCGGGTGATTTGAAGATGACGCGCGAGCTTTTGCTGCCACTGAATGTGAGTGAACACTTTCCCTTCCGCCTGCCACCAGGCGGTAAACGCAGCGAGCTCTTCCGCGGTGGCCGGTTGGGTTAGCGCTATGCCCCACAGCGCCGCCTGCCGCTGAAAATCCGCATCCGGTTGCCAGCCCGCATAGAGGGCAAATTTGCCCATCGGGACGGTCACGGGGACGTTAACCGGTTCATCAAAGAACTGGCTGTCCAGCGTGACATCGCTCGCCGGGCGTGTCAGCTGCGCTTCAATCTCCAGAAGCTGCGCCAGGCGTTCCGGCGTGATTGCGTAAAACGCCGGAGCGTTGTCGGCAAAAACGGCAACCGTGCCGCCTTCGGCGTGGGTCAATACACCGCGAGGGTCGCGCATAAAGGCATCGATGCCAGCAATGCTGGTAGTCAGAATTCTGGAGGACATAACGCTTACTCTACTGATTACTACGGGCGTGATATGGGCTTATGGTAGCACAGAGAGGGGAAAGGGAAGGAGGGGATTTCCCCGGTGGCGCTGCGCTTACCGGGGCTACAGTCATAGGCCGAATAAGCGCAGCGCCATCAGGCAGTTATCACGCGATGATATTCAGGGTCACGTCGATGTTGCCGCGGGTTGCGTTAGAGTACGGGCAAACAATGTGCGCCGCATCGACCAGCTTTTTGGCTTCCGCAGGATCCATACCCTCAACGTGGATGTTCAGTTTTGCTTCGATGCCAAAACCGGTTGGCAGTGGGCCAATACCCACTTCGCCTTCAATAAAGGCATCTTTTGGCAGGGTAAATTTGTCGCGTGCGGCCACGAACTTCATCGCGCCCAGGAAGCAGGCAGAGTAGCCCGCGGCAAACAGCTGCTCAGGGTTCGTCACGTCTCCGCCCATGCCGCCCATCTCTTTTGGCACGCCCAGTTTTACGTCCAGTACGCCATCGGAAGATGTCGCGCGGCCGTCACGGCCACCGGTTGCTTTTGCTTTGGCGGTATAAACAACTTTTTCTAAAGACATGGCTGGTTCCTCATCTTGCTTTAATGTGTGCTATTAAATAGCGTGCGATATATATAGGTAATAATCACGCGTAAAGTACAGCTTTACGCGCGGTGTAGCTGTTGTCGCAAAAGTTCAAGCTGCTGTTTGAGTGCCAGCAAAGTATCGGTATCACACTGCGCTGCGCAACCCACCGCATGGGGAATACCCAATGCCTGCTGCTGAAGTTCACGTCCTGCTTCACTCAGGGTGACGGCGACCTGACGTTCGTCTTTGCGTGAACGGTGACGGTTGATGAGCCCGCCACTTTCCAGGCGTTTTAACAGCGGCGTCAGCGTCGCAGAGTCCAAAAACAGGCGTTCGCCGATATCCGACACCGTGACGTCATCCTGCTCCCACAGCACCAGCATCACCAGATATTGCGGGTAAGTCAGGTTCAGAGGTGCCAGCAGTTGCCGGTACAGCTTATTAAGCGCCAGATTTGCCGAATAGAGAGCAAAACAGAGCTGGTTATCCAGCTTGAGCGCAGCGGTTGCGTCGTTCGTTTTCGCGTTCATGAGATGAATATAGGTAGTGCGCGATTTAATTGCAAGCAATTTTATGGGCAGGTGTAGCGGAGAGCCACCTGAACGGCCATTTTGCGGTAGTGCTGGCGCTGAGCCTGTTCGTTTGCGCCTTCTTCAAACAACAGCGTAAAGGTGTAGCTGTTAGCAACGTAGTGAAAGCTGAAGCTGCTTATCAGACGATGAAGATCGCGGGCGTCTACCGTCTCACTGAAGAGCTGTTTTTCTTTTCCCCGGCGCAGGATCTCCTCCAGCAGATCGAGCGCGCTGCGGTTGACCTGGCGAAGATAGCTCGACTGCTGCATAAAGCGGCCGCGCTGCATGTTTTCCATGCAGATAATTCGGATGTAGTCAGGGTGGTCGGCATGATAGTCAAAGGTGGCTTCAACCAGGTTGACCAGCGCTTCGACGGGAGGCATTCCCGCCAGGCTTAGTGCTTTTTCACTGGCTCGAATCTGGGTGTAAACATGTTCCAGAACCAGAAGATAGAGATTCTCTTTATTCTTAAAATGGTAAACCACCATGCGTTTGGTTGTACCCGCTTTCTCCGCAATCTGCTCCATGCGTGCACCGTTCAATCCATACTCGGCAAACAGCGCGATGGCGCTCTGAAAAATTTTCTCTTTCAGGCTGGATTCTTCGCTGTGCTCGGGGTGTTCGCTGCCAGGGTTAGCCACATCCTTTCCTTATTTTTCACCAAACGGACCAGAAGGATTATCTCCACGGCAGCGAAATAACACAAATATCAAACGCGTGGGCGTTTGCGGTACAGCCACAGCCCGGGGATCGACAGCCCGACGGAGAGCGCGCCGACGATGGACGACGCCTTAAGAAAGTTGCTCAGGAGAAGGATCATTTGAGGCTCGGTGTAGCCAAAATGACTGATTTTCACCGCGGAAATCATCGCCGTATACGCCGATATGCCCGGGAACATCGGGATCACGGCGGCGACGGTGAACACTTTTGGATGCGCCAGATACCAGCGCGACCACTGGATGCCGATACTGCCAACCAGCATGGAGGCCATAAATGTTGACCATTCGATGTTAAAACCCGCGGTCATCATCACCATGCGTGAACCATGACCAATCGCGCCCAGCAGCGCACACCATCGCAGAGCACGTTGCGGAACGTTAAATACCATCGCAAAGCCAACGGCAGGAATAGCGGCCAGAAGCATGTCCTGTGCCAGCGCCAGCAGAAAATCTATCACGCCCATCCGCGTAACCCCCAGAGAGTCATAGCCATCACTACGCCGATACAGGTCGCCAGCGTCAGCAGGCTGGCAATAGCCCAGCGTGCCAGACCGGTATTGATGTGCCCTTTAAACATGTCGGCGACGGCGTTAATCAACGGAAAGCCCGGGACCAGCAGAAGCACGCTCGCGGCCATGGCAATCGTCGGGGTAGTGGCAAACTGCGGCAGGCGCAGCAGCAGGCCGGAAACCGTGGTGGCGACAAACGCGGTAATGCAGAAGTTAATTTGCGGATGCAGCTGCCGGTGCGTCAGCATCTGGCGAACATACATGGCGATACTGCTGGCAAAAAAGGTGACGATCGCGCCGTCCCAGCCGCCTTTATTGAGCTTACAAAAGCAGGCGCACGACAGCCCTACCATCAACACGACCAGCCAGCGCGGATAACGTAATGGCTTAATTTGGTTGAACCGTTTTTCAATTTCATGGAGATCGAGAAGCTTGTGTTCAGCAAGGATGACGATGTGCTGCACTTCGGTCACGACGTGCATGTTAATGCCGCGGTCGTGGTTTTTGCGGGTGGAAGTCAGGCACTGACCGTCTTTGATCGTGGTCAGCACAATGGCGTTGGATGAGATCGCGCTTTCAACGCTATCCATACCCAGCGCCACTCCCAGCCGGGTGGAGAGCTCCTCAACCAGCGCGCTTTCCGCGCCGTGTTGGAGCAGAAAAAGACCGCACTGAATACATAGCCGCGTGATTGCACGCTGCGTTGACCGATCTGCCTGCATGTATTGTCCTGAAGAAAATGGAAAGTTGCCGGTTGGCCCATAGCGATTACTTTTAGCACAAAATGCAGAGCCTCTTGCTGTGGGCCAGATCAAGGTTTATGCAAACAGTTGCTGCCCCTAAGTGCGGAAGGGGGGGTATTCATCATTTTGGTGAATTATTTTTATTAAAAGATAAGTTATATATATTTAGTTATTCTAATTTTATATTGTAGTTATTTTAATGACACTGCAATTAAATTTAATTTCGCTTTGTGAGATATTACTGCTGTTTAGGCATTTCTTAAACTACGAATACATCTCATCTTCTGCTTGTATTAACCTGCTTTACATTCAGGGACGAAAATACTCATACGTTGATGCGTTTTAACGTTACTCATCAAATGAAGAATGGACACGGAGGGTCTATGTTGTCTTTGCACGGTAAGCATAGCGTTATCATTAGCCGGATACCGGTGATGCAAAACGGGTTAGGGGGCGTAATGACTCGCCATTTCCCCGATTTTGAATTGACCTTTTGCGGCTCATTGCAGGAGTTAACTCTGCTCCAGTTAAGCCGCGCTGACGTCATCATTGCCGATATATCAGGCGAATACTGGAATCCTCGGGGCGCGCTCGAAGAGTATTTCAGTTTGTTGAATCAATACCGGAACATTCACTGGATCTTTTTAGTTTCGCGGCCGCTTAACCCTATTGCCGTTGAGTTACTTGTGCGCCCGGAAAGTACGTTGCTTTCTGATATGGAACCCATTGAAGGCCTGGTTAATGCTATCCGGGCAGGCAGGGAACGCGCAGAGCGGGTCAGCCAGACGTTGTTAGCCCCTGAAAATAAAAGTGCGGAGGATGAAGACGAACACGTTATTACGCTAACGTACTCTGAACGCAAAGTATTGCGACTGTTAGGTAAAGGATGGGGTATTAACCAAATCGCCACGTTGCTCAAGAAGAGCAATAAAACCATCAGTGCGCAGAAAAACAGTGCGATGCGACGGCTGTCATTACGCAGTAATGCCGATATGTACGCCTGGATAAACAGTATAAAGGGAATGCGAGAGCTGAGTTTGATGTCAGCCTATGGAGAGTTCGAGGAATGGAAAAAACCGATTCAACAAGACATATCGCCATCGTCGAAAATTGCACGATGAGTGCTGTTGGGCTCCAGCATCTTTTTGCGATGCCCGGCCTGGATCATTATCAGCTGCATCTGTTTAGTGAATTTGACAGCTTTAAGAAAGCACTTCATCACGTCAATTTTTTCTCGCTGATCTATTCATATTCCGATGCGCGAGAAGAGCGTCGTAGCTGCCTGGCGCACCTGCGGGATTTTGCGTTTACGCATAGCCATATCCAGCGCATTATCCTGGTCGCTGACGAGATGGAAGCAAGGTTAATTAGTCATCTTTCCCCGTCACGCCTTCACGGTGTGGTCAGTAAATCGCTGACGCTTGAGAGCCTGCAGAAGGAATTCATGGTGTTGTTGAGTGAAACCCTGCGCATCAATGACAATATGATGAATCACTGGTACCGGAGTCAAAGCAGAATGTTAAGCCCAACGGAACGGGCAATATTGCGGTATATGTCTTGCGGCTATTCCATTCCTCAAATCGCGGCACAGCTTGAACGCAATATTAAGACCATTCGGGCGCATAAGTTTAATGCGATGGTGAAGCTGGGGGTGAACTCTGACGTAGGGCTGCTCGATGCGGCGGATATTATTACCCACCTTCCGCTAAGAGAAGCGCAAAGTTCGGTACTCAGCAAGCCGACCTTTTTATAACCTGCCTGTTGCGCGCCAGACAGGCTCTGGCGCATCAATCAGATGCAAACATCAACCCATTTTGCGGAAGTCAGCTCTGCCATTCTGTCAGGTGAAATACGCACGGCACTATGAATTGCGCCTGCGGCGGGCAGGACTTCGGCGTACTGCTTTAATGAGATATCGCAGTAAACCGCGAGCGGGTTTTCCAGGCCAAACGGGCACACGCCGCCAACGGGGTGACCGGTGATGGTCACTACTTCATCACTGCTGAGCATGCGCGCTTTCGCACCAAACGTGTCTTTCAGCTTTTTGTTATCCAGGCGCGCATCGCCTTTCGCCACGACCAGTATCACCTCATTTTTCACCTTTAATGACAAGGTCTTGGCGATTTGTCCCGGTTCAACACGATGGGCGGCAGCAGCCAACGCAACGGTAGCGGTACTCTGGCTAAGTTCAATTACGTCTATATCCGGCGCGTTGTCGGCAAAAAACTGCTGTACAGACTGCAAACTCATTGTTTCCTCCTGACAAATATCCTGCGTAATCTGTCATAAGAATTTATGCTCTGTAAATATCTCTTCAGTAACAAATATCCCAGACGGCTGATTTCTGGATCCTCTTCACATTCACGGAAACCGGTTACAGTAACCGGTTGCAGAGCGTGATGCGTCGATTAATACTGAGTACGTAACGTCCCCTGTATCCAATAATAAGAGCAAATTATGAAACCATTCCGTCTGAGCAGTACCACTGGTACACAAGCCAGCAAGGTTGTGAAGCTGATTTATGGAACAACGTGCGGCGCGAAAGTGCCCGTAACAAACGTCTGACAGGAGATCTGCCATGTCTGCCAACCATGCTGCGTTTAACCTGATATTCCGTTTCGTTGAAAATTACGTTAGCCCGATTGCCGGGCGGATCTCTTCCCAGCGTCATGTTATGGCTATTCGTGATGGATTCATCTCCGCGATGCCATTTATGATTGTGGGTTCGTTTTTGTTAGTGTTCGCTTACCCACCTTTTTCGCCTGATACCACGTGGGGTTTCGCCCGCGCCTGGCTGGATATGGCGAAGCAGTTTGAAGGCCAAATCCTGACGCCGTTTGATATGACGATGGGCATTATGTCCATTTATATCTGTGCGGCCATCGCCTATAACCTTGGCAAGCACTACGTCAAATCTCATCAGCTGGACCCGTTTATGTGCGCCATGCTGTCGCTGATGGCGTTTCTGCTGGTCGCGGCACCGAAAACCAAAGGCACGCTGCCAGTCGATAGCCTGGGTGGGACGGGCATTTTTACCGCGATTCTGGTGGCGATCTACTGCGTTGAGATGATGCGTTTCCTCAAGGCGCACAATATCGGTATTCGCCTGCCAGACCAGGTACCTCCGATGATCAAAAACTCTTTTGATCTGCTCATCCCTGTGCTGGTGGTGGTGTTGACGCTCTATCCTCTGAGCCTGGTCATTCAGTCTCAGTTCGGCATGCTGATCCCACAGGCTATTATGTCGGTCTTTAAGCCTCTGGTTTCCGCAGCGGATTCTCTGCCTGCGATCCTGCTGGCCGTGTTGATTGGTCATCTGCTGTGGTTCGCCGGGATCCACGGTGCCGCCATTGTCTCCGGAATGCTGCAGATGTTCTGGCTCACTAACCTGGGCGCGAACCAGACCGCTCTGGCCGCCAGCCAGCCTCTGCCGCATATTTTTATGGAGGCGTTCTGGACGTTCTTCATCGTGATTGGCGGGTCGGGCGCCACGATGGGGCTGGTGATTTGCTATCTGCGTAGCCGTTCAGCGCATTTACGCTCTATCGGACGTTTGAGCGTGGTACCCAGCTTCTTTAACATCAATGAACCTGTCATTTTCGGTACGCCGATTGTGATGAACCCGGTGTTCTTTATTCCGTTCCTGCTGGCACCGATGGTTAACGCCGTGCTGGCGTGGGCGGCGATGACGTTTGATTTGATTGGGCGCGTCATCTCAGTAGTTCCCTGGACGGCACCGGCGCCAATAGGCGCAGCATGGGCCCTGGGCTGGGATTTCCGCGCGGCTATACTGGTTGTGGTTCTGGCCTGCGTATCGGCAATCATCTACTTCCCGTTCTTCAAAGTGTATGAGAAGCAGCTGCTTGAGCAGGAAGCGGAAGAAGCGCAGCGTAGCGCGGAAGAGGACAATCAGCAGGTGGCATAGGTAAAAACAGAACGGCAACGCAGGTTGCCGTTTTTTGTTTTTGTAGGCCCGGTAAGCGAAGCGCCACCGGGTAATTCACTGCTCTACTTCAGCGTGCAATCCCCGCACTGCTTAACGTCCGGCAGGCGATAGCGCTGGCAGCAGGTGCGGCGAACCAGAAGCCCATCACGGAGTACAACGGTACGGAATAGCGGGTTGTCACGGCCATCGGAAAGCTGCCTGGCAAAGAAACAGGACTGACGCAGGGCCTCAACGTTCTCATCACCGAGCAGCGGCTTCATTTCCGTTAAATACCAGTGGATTAAATAGCCTGTATTGCTCCAGATAAGTTTCCCGTTAATCTCTCCCGTCGTTTCAAGCGCTTCCACCACCGGGATCAGGGCCTGAGTGATAAGCTGCTCCATGCGTTCCTGAGCCGTCAGGCGTTCCGCGTTCTGGTCTTCGTGCAGATCAATCCAGAAGCAGGCCGCACGCCCGGTTTCGTGAAACTCGACGTGGAAGTTATCCGGTGAGAGTTCCAGCATGCTCTTCTGTGTTAACAGCGCCAGCATGAGGGGAGGCACCATCAGCCCGATATACCACTGCGCCCAGAGAGAGAGCAGGGGTTTATTTTCCCGCGTAAGGGTGGGTTGATTGCGGTAGATATGGTCGGAATAGGTGGCCAGCAGCGACTGCAGTTTTGCCGGTTGGCGCCACTCTGAGAGCGTCATGGCGTGGTTCGGGTGCGCTTCATCAAGCCGGATAAAGTCCAGCAGGTGGGCGCGCGTTTCCGCAATCTTATCCCGTATGGCATCCGCAAGCGAAGCATTCCCGCTGGTGAGGGGCGCTCGCCAGAGGATGGGTTCGACGGTGTGTGCGGTTTGTGTGGCCATAGTATAGATAGAAATCTAAATGATAATGATTGCCAATCCTAACTATTGCTCATACCAATGGCAAGACTTTTGTCCGGGTGACATCGCAGTGATGTTTACGCCGTCTGCAGCTCTTCACTCAACAGAATGTTATTACGCCCCATATGCTTTGCTTCGTAGAGGGCTTTGTCCGCTTTTTCCAGCGCGCCTTCCACGTCATCATCCCCGAAAATGGCAATACCAATGCTGATGGTGACGTTTGTCGCGACGCTTTCGTTAAACAGATGCGGGATTTTCAAATCGTAGACTTTCTGACGGATCCGCTCGGCCGTCTGGCGGGCATGCTCAAGTGAAATGTTGGTCAGCAGCACCATAAATTCTTCCCCGCCAAAACGCGCCACAATATCGCGAGAACGCACGGCGTCGCGGATTGCCGCAGAGACGCGCTTCAGCGCCTGGTCGCCCATCATATGGCCATAATGATCGTTATAGGCTTTGAAGTGGTCGATATCCATCAGCAGGACAAAGTGCTCTCCATTTTCTACCGTCGGCAGGTTCTCCAGACGGCTTTGCAGACCGCGACGATTATAAAGCCCGGTAAGCGGGTCCATCATGCTTAGATCGGTAAGGGTTTCTCGCTCTTCCAACAGGCGAGAGAGCAACTCCTGAGCGAAACGATCGTTACGTGTTTGCAAAATGTTATGAATAGCAATTGCCACCACAGGAAGTGCGAAAGAATAGGTCATTCTCAGCCATATATCGTGATCGCTTAGCCACATGCAGACAATAAAGGTGGGTAATGAGTGCAGCGTAAATGCTTTGATATTACTGGCGAATGCCAGCGTTCCGATAAAAAGTACCGTTAATAGGGCGATTAACAAATACGTCGCGTGGTCGTGGGTAATTAAGGCGAATTTAGACACAATTTGCCAGGCCCACAAAATACCGAAGATCCCTGAAACAACGGGAATATTTATCTTCCGCGCGCGCTTTCTCCAGTGCCAGACGAACAGGCCGGTGCTGATGGAGAAAATAGCAACAAGTGGCGCAGATAACAGGCGTACAGAATTGAGCGGATTTGTTACCGAGAACACCGCTGAGATTGCGTTAAGAAATAAAAATAAACGTAACGACAATTGATATTTTCTGTGAACCAAAGACCGCCAGGATTGTGATGTCATAGTCGTGCGTTTTTATTAAAATCTAATTAAAACAAATAAGTAGGTGCCGTTTCGCAATAAAACATGCAAAAAACTCAAAGAGTAATTATCAGAAAATCTTTAGAGGTTGTTAACAGGTGTGCAATTTATCACCTTAGGCAATTCCTGTCATTACGGGAAAGGTAAAGGTCGATGGATTTTGATTCATTCAGCTGACAAATGATAATACATATCATATGATATTGATTATCATTATTGTTGTGAGAGGGCATAGCATGTTGAACAGGGCGCTTGGCAGTGGTTGGGGGGTATTGCTACCGGGAGCCATTCTCGGCGGGTTGATGTTTGCCGATCTCTCCCTTGATACCTGGAAAGCAATCATTGTGTCAGGCCTGTTAGTCACGTCAGGCATGATCTGGCATAAGCAGCTGCGCCACTTTGTTTTACTGCCATCATGCGTAGCACTGGTCAGCGGAATTCTGGTGATACTGATGAGTTTGAAATAACAGGGAAAACAAGAGGTACTTCAGGAAAGGAAGTAAGATAATTGGTGCGAGGGGGGGGACTTGAACCCCCACGTCCGTAAGGACACTAACACCTGAAGCTAGCGCGTCTACCAATTCCGCCACCTTCGCACAGTCATCTTACTTTTTTTGATATCGCCTCGTTTGGTGCGAGGGGGGGGACTTGAACCCCCACGTCCGTAAGAACACTAACACCTGAAGCTAGCGCGTCTACCAATTCCGCCACCTTCGCCCAGTGCGAGCAATATCAACGTGGTTTTTGGTGCGAGGGGGGGGACTTGAACCCCCACGTCCGTAAGGACACTAACACCTGAAGCTAGCGCGTCTACCAATTCCGCCACCTTCGCATACCATCAATTCTTAAAAAGAATTGCTACCACGGAGGCGCATTCTAGTGGTTTTCAGCTTTTCGTCAATAGTTAATTATCGCCTGATGTGTAATTGCTGGAAAAATGTCCATCAGAGACTAACGTGCAGGTTTTGTAGGTCGGATAAGGCGTTCACGCCGCATCCGACACGGTATTGGGGTGCAGATGCCAGATGCGACGCTGGCGCGTCTTATCTGGCCTACGAAGGGCTAACGTGCAGGTTTTGTAGGTCGGATAAGGCGTTCACGCCGCATCCGACACGGTATTCGGCGAGATAATTAACCTTTCTTCGCCTGGCGGGTCATAATGGCGCGATACACCTTGAAGCGCCCGGTTTGCGCGATAACTTCATGGAAGCCAAATGTCTCATCCAGCACGTCCGGGTAAGGCAGGAAGGCGTTCGCTACAATTCGCAGCTCGCCGCCGCTATTAAGATGACGCACCGCGCCGCGAATCAGCGTTTGCGCCGCATCCAGGCTGGTTTGCATCCCATCGTGGAACGGCGGGTTGGAGATGATCATATCAAAACGACCTTTCACCTCGGAAAAGACGTTGCTGGCAAAGACTTCACCTTCAACACCGTTGGCCGCAAGTGTTGCGCGGCTGGCTTCTACCGCCGGGGCAGAGACATCGCACAGAGTGAGACGAATTTTCGGCGAATGGCGCGCAAAGGCAACCGAAAGCACGCCCGCGCCACAGCCGACATCCAGCACTTTACCTTTCGTGTGCGGGGTTAACGTCGAGAGCAGCAACTGGCTACCGACATCCAGACCGTCGCGGCTAAACACGCCAGGCAGCGTTTTGACCGTCAGGCCATCGACGCTGTATTCGCCCCAGAATTTATCGGCATCAAATACCGGCTGTTTTTCCAGACGACCAAAATAGAGGCCACAGCGACGGGCGCTGTCGACTTTATTCAACGGCGCATAATCTGCCAGTATCTGCTCTGCGCTGCGCACGCCGCTGCGGTTCTCGCCAACGACAAAAATATCCGTGCCCACCGGCAGCAGAGAAAGTAAATTCATCAACTGGAACTGGGCTTCCGGTTTGTTCTTCGGCCAGTAGTAAATCAGCGTATCGCAATCTGCGACGTCATCCGCCGTGGCGACCAGACTAAAACGGGCGTTATCACCCATCTGGCGGCTTAACACCTGCCAGTGATGGAATTGCTGGGTATGAGCACGGCTGGTCGCGGTATCTAAACGCGCGGGCAGGTCATCCTGTAAGTCTCCGGCAAACAGAATACGGCTTTGTTCGAAATCATCACTGTGACGCAGCAAGACTTCACTTGCCGGGGTAAATGCAGACATGGAATGCTCCTCAATTGATACTGGCGGCGATTATAGCCATATGTTGGCGCGGTATCGACGAATTTGCTATATTTGCGCCCCTGACAACAGGAGCGATTCGCTATGACATCCCGACGAGACTGGCAGTTACAGCAACTGGGCATTACCCAGTGGTCGCTGCGTCGCCCTGGCGCGTTGCAGGGGGAGATTGCCATTGCGATCCCGGCACACGTCCGTCTGGTGATGGTGGCAAACGATCTTCCCGCCCTGACTGATCCTTTAGTGAGCGATGTTCTGCGTGCATTAACCGTCAGCCCCGACCAGGTGCTGCAACTGACGCCAGAAAAAATCGCGATGCTGCCGCAAGGCAGTCGCTGCAACAGCTGGCGGTTGGGTACTGACGAACCGCTATCACTGGAAGGCGCTCAGGTGGCATCACCGGCGCTCACCGAATTACGGGCAAACCCAACGGCACGCGCCGCGTTATGGCAACAAATTTGCACATATGAACACGATTTCTTCCCTCGAAACGACTGATTTACCAGCGGCTTACCACATTGAACAACGCGCCCACGCCTTTCCGTGGAGTGAAAAAACCTTTGCCAGCAACCAGGGCGAGCGTTATCTCAACTTTCAGTTAACGCAAAACGGCAAAATGGCGGCGTTTGCGATTACGCAAGTGGTGCTGGATGAAGCTACATTGTTCAATATTGCGGTCGATCCTGAATATCAGCGTCAGGGATTGGGAAGGGCGCTGCTGGAACATCTGATCGACGAACTGGAAAAACGCGGCGTGGCGACACTATGGCTGGAAGTCCGTGCTTCAAACGCTGCCGCCATTGCCCTGTACGAAAGTTTAGGCTTTAACGAGGCGACGATTCGCCGCAATTACTACCCCACCACGGACGGTCGCGAAGACGCCATCATCATGGCGTTGCCAATCAGTATGTAAGACAAGGTGGAATAATGAAGTGGGACTGGATTTTCTTTGATGCCGATGAAACGCTGTTTACCTTTGACTCATTCACCGGCCTGCAGCGGATGTTTCTTGATTACAGCGTCACCTTTACCGCTGAAGATTTTCAGGACTATCAGGCCGTTAACAAGCCACTGTGGGTGGATTATCAAAACGGCGCGATCACTTCATTACAGCTTCAGCACGGGCGGTTTGAGAGCTGGGCCGAACGGCTGAACGTCGAGCCGGGTAAACTCAACGAAGCCTTTATTAATGCGATGGCGGAAATCTGCACGCCGCTGCCGGGCGCGGTTTCTCTGCTTAACGCCATTCGTGGCAACGCCAAAATCGGCATCATCACCAACGGCTTTAGTGCCTTGCAACAGGTGCGTCTGGAACGCACGGGCCTGCGTGATTACTTCGATTTGCTGGTGATTTCCGAAGAAGTTGGCGTTGCCAAACCAAATAAGAAAATTTTCGATTATGCGCTGGAACAGGCGGGCAATCCTGACCGTTCACGCGTGCTGATGGTTGGCGACACTGCCGAGTCCGATATTCTCGGTGGCATCAACGCCGGGCTTGCGACCTGCTGGCTGAATGCACACCATCGCGAGCAACCAGAAGGCATCGCGCCCACCTGGACCGTTTCTTCGTTGCACGAACTGGAGCAGCTCCTGTGTAAACACTGATTGCCTCCCCCCCGTTGATGGGTAAAATAGCCGCAATTTTTCGTTTTCAACAAGCGCGGCGCGATGCCGCTTACTCAAGAAGAAAGAATTATGACGTTGTCTCCTTATTTGCAAGAGGTGGCGAAGCGCCGCACTTTTGCCATTATTTCTCACCCGGACGCCGGTAAGACTACCATCACCGAGAAGGTGCTGCTGTTCGGACAGGCCATTCAGACCGCCGGTACAGTAAAAGGCCGTGGTTCCAACCAGCACGCTAAGTCGGACTGGATGGAGATGGAAAAGCAGCGTGGGATCTCCATTACTACGTCTGTGATGCAGTTTCCGTATCACGATTGCCTGGTTAACCTGCTCGACACCCCGGGGCACGAAGACTTCTCGGAAGATACCTATCGTACCCTGACGGCGGTGGACTGCTGCCTGATGGTTATCGACGCCGCAAAAGGTGTTGAAGATCGTACCCGCAAGCTGATGGAAGTTACCCGTCTGCGCGACACGCCGATCCTCACCTTTATGAACAAACTTGACCGTGATATCCGCGACCCGATGGAGCTGCTCGATGAAGTTGAGAACGAGCTGAAAATCGGCTGTGCGCCGATCACCTGGCCGATTGGCTGCGGCAAGCTGTTTAAAGGCGTTTACCATCTTTATAAAGATGAAACCTATCTCTATCAGAGCGGTAAAGGGCACACCATTCAGGAAGTCCGCATTGTTAAAGGGCTGAATAACCCGGATCTCGATGCTGCGGTTGGTGAAGATCTGGCACAGCAGCTGCGTGACGAACTGGAACTGGTTAAAGGCGCGTCTAACGAGTTCGACAAAGAGCTGTTCCTTGCGGGCGAAATCACTCCGGTATTCTTTGGTACTGCGCTGGGTAACTTCGGCGTTGATCATATGCTGGATGGCCTGGTGGAGTGGGCGCCTGCGCCGATGCCGCGTCAGACCGATACCCGTACCGTAGAAGCGAGCGAAGATAAATTTACCGGCTTCGTATTTAAAATTCAGGCCAACATGGACCCGAAACACCGCGACCGCGTGGCGTTTATGCGTGTGGTGTCCGGTAAATATGAAAAAGGCATGAAACTGCGCCAGGTGCGCACTGCGAAAGATGTGGTGATCTCCGACGCGCTGACCTTTATGGCGGGTGACCGTTCGCACGTTGAAGAAGCGTATCCGGGCGATATCCTCGGCCTGCACAACCACGGCACCATTCAGATCGGCGACACCTTTACCCAGGGTGAGATGATGAAGTTCACCGGTATTCCGAACTTCGCACCAGAACTGTTCCGTCGTATCCGCCTGAAAGATCCGCTGAAGCAAAAACAGCTGCTCAAAGGGCTGGTACAGCTTTCCGAAGAGGGCGCGGTGCAGGTGTTCCGTCCAATCTCCAACAACGATCTGATCGTTGGTGCAGTTGGTGTGCTGCAGTTTGATGTGGTGGTAGCGCGCCTGAAGAGCGAATACAACGTTGAAGCAGTGTATGAGTCAGTCAACGTTGCCACTGCCCGCTGGGTAGAATGTGCAGACGCGAAGAAATTCGAAGAGTTCAAGCGTAAGAACGAAAGCCAACTGGCGCTTGATGGCGGCGATAACCTCGCTTACATCGCTACCAGCATGGTCAACCTGCGCCTGGCACAGGAACGTTATCCGGACGTTCAGTTCCACCAGACCCGCGAGCATTAATTCTTGCCTCCAGGGCGCGGTAGCCGCTGCGCCCTGTCAATTTCCCTTCCTTATTAGCCGCTTACGGAATGTTCTTAAAACATTCACTTTTGCTTATGTTTTCGCTGATATCCCGAGCGGTTTCAAAATTGTGATCTATATTTAACAAAGTGATGACATTTCTGACGGCGTTAAATACCGTTCAATGCGTAGATATCAGTATCTAAAGCCGTCGATTGTCATTCTACCGATATTAATAACTGACTCAGAGGCTGTAATGGTCGTTATTCATCACTCATCGCTTTTGTGATGGCGACCATTGACTTCTGTAGAGGGTGAAGTCTCTCCCTATTCAGCAATGCAACCTCGTGTTGCCAGGCTCAAATTACGAGCAAACATACAGGAATAAATCGATGACTATGACAAGACTGAAGATTTCGAAAACTCTGCTGGCTGTAATGTTGACCTCTGCCGTCGCGACCGGCTCTGCCTACGCGGAAAACAACGCACAAACTACCAATGAAAGCGCAGGGCAAAAAGTCGATAGCTCTATGAATAAAGTCGGTAATTTCATGGATGACAGCGCCATCACCGCGAAAGTGAAGGCGGCGCTGGTGGATCATGACAACATCAAGAGCACCGATATCTCTGTCAAAACCGATCAAAAAGTCGTGACCCTGAGCGGTTTCGTTGAAAGTCAGGCCCAGGCCGAAGAGGCAGTGAAAGTGGCGAAAGGCGTTGAAGGCGTGACCTCTGTCAGTGACAAACTGCACGTTCGCGACGCTAAAGAAGGCTCTGTGAAGGGCTACGCAGGTGACACTGCCACCACCAGTGAAATCAAAGCCAAACTGCTGGCGGACGATATCGTCCCTTCCCGTCATGTGAAAGTTGAAACCACCGATGGCGTGGTTCAGCTCTCCGGTACCGTAGATTCTCAGGCACAAAGTGACCGTGCTGAAAGTATCGCCAAAGCGGTAGATGGTGTGAAAAGCGTTAAAAATGATCTGAAAACTAAGTAATTCGTCGTAATTCGTCCTCCCGAACTTTGTCGGGAGGCGCGATGTGCACCACACTAAAAATATCGCATTGAGTGATTTTCACGCTCATATCAAGCGGTGACATTAACTATGGTAAAGGAGACGCTTATGTTTCGTTGGGGCATATATTTCTGGTTATCGCGTTAATCGCCGCCGCACTTGGGTTTGGTGGTCTGGCCGGTACCGCTGCAGGCGCAGCTAAAATTGTCTTTGTCGTCGGGATTATTCTGTTCCTGGTCAGCCTGTTTACGGGGCGTCGACGTCCGTAGCAAACGCAATATTCCTTCAACAAAATAAAGCCAGTCAATGCGACTGGCTTTTTCTTATTTGCGGAACAGGTCGGGTGCGTTACTGTGGTGTTATAAAATAATCAAAACAGGAAAGCAGAGGTGGGGCAACGAATTCCCGTTACGCTCGGCAATATTGCGCCGCTGACGTTAAAACCGTTTCGCGCAGGTCAACTCGCGCTGGTCTGCGAGGGTGGGGGACAGCGCGGCATTTTCACCGCTGGCGTGCTGGACGAATTTATGCGCGCGCAGTTCAACCCGTTTGACCTTTACTTCGGCACGTCTGCCGGGGCGCAGAACCTCTCTGCCTATGTCTGCAACCAGCCCGGCTACGCGCGAAAGGTCATCATGCGCTACACCACGGCGAAAGAATTTTTTAATCCGGTGCGCTTTGTGCGCGGCGGTAATCTGATCGACCTCGACTGGCTGCTGGAATCAACTTCCAGCCAGATGCCGCTGGCCATGGACACCGCGGCCCGCCTGTTTGATAGTGGTAAAGAATTCTGGATGTGTGCCAGCCGGGGCGATGACTATTCGCCGGGCTATTTTTCGCCTCAGAAAGAGAACTGGCTGGACATCATCCGTGCCTCCAGCGCCATTCCCGGTTTTTATCGTACCGGTGCGCTGCTGGACGGCATTAGCTATCTGGACGGCGGGATCAGTGACGCCGTGCCGGTGCAGGAAGCCGCCCGTCGCGGGGCGAAAACCATTGTGGTGATCCGTACCGTACCGTCGCAAATGTATTACACCCCGCAGTGGTTTAAACGGATGGAGCGCTGGCTGGGCGACAGCAGCCTGCAGCCGCTGGTGAACATCGCGAAGCAGCATGAAACCACCTACGGCGCGATGCAGCGTTTTATTGAAAAGCCGCCGGGTAAGCTGCGTATTTTTGAAATCTATCCCCCTAAGCCGCTGCTGAGCATGGCGCTGGGGAGCCGCGTCCCTGCGCTGCGTATGGATTATAAAACGGGGCGGCTGTGCGGGCGCTACTTCCTGGCGACGGTGGGGAAAATGCTGGCGGAGCAACCGCCGCTTCATCGCCATAAACGCATTATTACGCCGCCTGCGATTGTCGCCAACGATCCCCTGACGATGCCGCTGGTGGATATTCCGCAGGCGAACGATGCTTTACTGGATAACGAGGATCTGGCGTGACGTACCGCTTTATCGATACCCACTGCCACTTTGATTTCCCGCCGTTTACGGGGGATGAAGCGCAAAGCATTGCGAAAGCGGCTGACGCAGGCGTTCAGGCCATTATTGTGCCGTCAGTGGAAGCGGCGTACTTTTCCCGCGTGCTGGATCTTTCTGCACGGCACCCCGCGCTCTATGCGGCGCTCGGCCTGCATCCGATCGTGATTGAGCGGCATCGTGCTGAGCACATTGAGAGACTTGATGAGATCCTGCAGACCGCAGGCGACAAGCTTGTCGCCATCGGGGAGATCGGCCTCGATCTTTATCGCGAGGACCCGCAGTTTGAGCGCCAGCAGACGATCCTCGACGCGCAGCTCAGGCTGGCGAAGCGTCACGATCTGCCGGTGATCCTCCACTCCAGACGCACGCACGATAAGCTGGCGATGCACCTGAAACGCATCGATCTGCCCCGCAGGGGCGTGGTTCACGGTTTTTCCGGCAGCCTGCAACAGGCCGAGCGGTTTGTACAGCTGGGCTACAAAATCGGCGTAGGCGGTACTATACCTATCCACGCGCCAGTAAAAACCCGCGATGTCATCGCAAAATTACCGCTGGCATCGTTGTTGCTGGAAACCGATGCGCCGGATATGCCGCTCAACGGTTTTCAGGGGCAGCCTAACCGCCCGGAACAGGCTGCCCGTGTGTTTGCCGTGCTTTGCGAGTTGCGCCGGGAACCGGTGAATGAGATTGCCGAAGTGTTGCTTAATAACACGTATGCGGTGTTTAACGTTCGTGGGTAGTTTGCCCTTCGTAGGCAGCATCCGGCAGTCGGCGCATAATGCCTGATGCGACGCTAACGCGTCTTATCATGCCTACAGGTTTGTGCCGAACCGTAGGCCGGATAAGGCGTTCACGCCGCATCCGGCAGTTGGCGCACAATGCCTGATGCGACGCTTGACGCGTCTTATCAGGCCTACAAGTCTGTGCCGAACCGTAGGCCGTATCCGGCATGTCACAAATACAGCGCCGGAAATATTAACCGGCTCACCCCCGCGCTCCCGTAACGCATCAGCCAACGGCTCAACGTCTTCCGGCGTGGCGCTCGCCCAGCTTTGCGCCTCGCCATACACGCCGTGGGCATGAAACGCGTTCAGGCGTACCGGAACATCGCCAAGTCCCTGATAAACACCGCCAGTTCTTCGATGTGTTGCAAAATAATCCACCTGGCCAGGGATTACCAGCAAACGCAGTTCCGCCAGCTTGCCGCGCTCTGCCAGCAAACAGATGCTGCGCTTAATCTGCTGATTATCGCGTCCGGTTAATTGTTGATGACATTCGCTCCCCCACGCTTTGAGATCGAGCATTGCGCCGTCGCACACCGGGAGCAATTTTTTCCCAGCCGGTTTCGCTCAACATACCGTTACTGTCCACGAGGCAGGTGAGATGGCACAGTTGCGGATCGTTTTTGATGGCAGTAAACAGCGCCACTACAAACGGCAGTTGGGTCGTGGCTTCGCGCCGCTTACGTTATCCCTTCAATAAACAGCACCGCTTTGCGCACATGGCTAAGCACCCTCCTCCACGCTCATGGATTGCGCCATTGGTGTGGCATGTTGCGGACACCTCTTCAGGCAGGTATCACATTGCTCGCAGACCACAGCGTTCCACACCACTTTGCCCGTCAACAATCTGCAACGCCTGATGCGGACACTGTGGCACGCACTCCCCACAGTCATTGCAACGTCCCATCGTCCACGGATTGTGACAGTTTTTGCAGCGCAGATTGCAGCCCTGCAAAAACAGAGCCAGACGACTGCCTGGCCCGTCAACGCAGGAGAAGGGGATAATCTTACTGACTAAAGCGCATCTGCTGTTCATGGCTTATCACGCGCGGCTGGCGTTCCAGAATACGAGTGTTGCGTGCGGCTTCTTCGCCCAGCCAGGTGGTGTTGGTGCGTGAACCTTCGGCGCGATATTTTTCTAAATCCGACAAACGCACCATATAAC
Source organism: Enterobacter hormaechei (assembly GCA_041890495.1). Lineage (GTDB taxonomy): Bacteria > Pseudomonadota > Gammaproteobacteria > Enterobacterales > Enterobacteriaceae > Escherichia > Escherichia boydii. Next base: position 2,954,600 of record CP169086.1, on the reverse strand, counting down.
CGGTAACGCGAACCAGATCGTTACCGCTGACATTGGCGGTAAATTCACGCATTCCGGCTTTAAAGGCACCGAGGCAAAGCTGTACCAGCGCCTGCGGATTACGTTTGATGGTTTCGTCGAGCGTCAGAATGTCGCTGATGCCGGAATAATAATAAGCATGATGCGGGGCGACAGTTTGCAGATGGGTGATCGGATCTGGCTCATCGCCATACGGCAAACGCGCGCCCGGCGTGGTGCCGATATCGGAACTGATCCCCGACTGTGCGTGTAACATGGCGCGTTTTTGCCAGCCATATTTCACGGGGGTATTGGCGACAAACTCCGCCAGTTGCGCGCTGATGCGATAACCCACTTCATTTGCGGCGGCTTCTTTACCGTAGCGCGCGGCAATCCCTTCTTTCTCACACAGCAAGTTAACCGCTTCCGCCAGCCCATACATGCCAAACATTGGCACAAAACGTTCAGGGTTAATCAGCCCTTCTTTCACCAGGAAGCTATTCTCAAAGAAGTGTGATTGTTGATAGAGGAATTCACACCGCGCATCGATGATGGCGATCTGCTGCTGGCAGTAGTGCGGTAGAGTGCGCGTAAAGAAGTCATCCAGCGATTCGCTGCGCTCGGCAATGGCTTTCAGGTTAAGGCGTACCAGCGTGCTGCCACCACCCGCCAGCGGCAGTGAGTTGTAACAGCTCACAATCCCGTAGCCCCCTTTTGTGAAAATTTTATCATGCACCGGACCGTTGGCGATGTGCGGTTTGCTACATTCACAGATGTTCTTCGCCACTTCCAGCAGCAGGTCATCAGGGGTGATTTCAGGATCGTAGATAAAGGTCAGGTTCGGTGAAACCTGCTTCAACTCTGCGTCTGCACGTAAGATCGCGCGGGTAATGGGCGAATCAGACGGGCCGATATTGGCGTGCATAAAGGCGTCTGGCAGGGTTCTGTCGAGGTAACGCCAGAAACGTTTTATTCGAACATCGATCTCGTCTTGTGTTAGAATTCTAACATACGGTTGCAACAACGCATCCAGTTGCCCCAGGTAGACCGGCATCGATGTGACCGACGGTACGTGGTGGTAAAGAATGGTCAGCAGAGAGAGTGCGTCATCAAGATCTTTCGCGCCTTCCAGCTCCAGCCATTCGGAACCGTTCGCCAGAAAACGGGCGTAATCGGGTAAGACATAGCGCGGTTTGTACGGCGCATGACCTTCAAACATATCGCAGATTACACCTTCATCCAGCGCGCGGCGGGCTTCGGCAGGAAGCTGTGGGTAAGGCAGATTGTTTTCTGCTTCCAGTGCCAGAAAATGGCGCTTCTGCTCCGGGCTAAGCACTGGGCTGGTGACAATTTGCTGGCAACGTTGTTGCAGTGCATTTTCATGAGAAGTGGGCATCTTCTTTTCCTTTTATGCCGAAGGTGATGCGCCATTGTAAGAAGTTTCGTGATGTTCACTTTGATCCTGATGCGTTTGCCACCACTGACGCATTCATTTGAAAGTGAATTATTTGAACCAGATCGCATTATAGTGATGCAAACTTGTAAGTAGATTTCCTTAATTGTGATGTATATCGAAGTGTGTTGCGGAGTAGATGTTAGAATACTAACAAACTCGCAAGGTGAATTTTATTGGCGACAAGCCAGGAGAATGAAATGACTGATCTGAAAGCAAGCAGCCTGCGTGCACTGAAATTGATGGACCTGACCACCCTGAATGACGACGACACCGACGAGAAAGTAATTGCTCTGTGTCATCAGGCCAAAACTCCGGTCGGCAATACCGCCGCTATCTGTATCTATCCTCGCTTTATCCCGATTGCTCGCAAAACACTGAAAGAGCAGGGCACCCCGGAAATCCGTATTGCTACGGTAACCAACTTCCCACACGGTAACGACGACATCGACATCGCACTGGCAGAAACCCGTGCGGCAATCGCCTACGGTGCTGATGAAGTTGACGTTGTGTTCCCGTACCGCGCGCTGATGGCGGGTAACGAGCAGGTTGGTTTTGACCTGGTGAAAGCCTGTAAAGAGGCTTGCGCGGCAGCGAATGTACTGCTGAAAGTGATCATCGAAACCGGCGAACTGAAAGACGAAGCGCTGATCCGTAAAGCGTCTGAAATCTCCATCAAAGCGGGTGCGGACTTCATCAAAACCTCTACCGGTAAAGTGGCTGTGAACGCGACGCCGGAAAGCGCGCGCATCATGATGGAAGTGATCCGTGATATGGGCGTAGAAAAAACCGTTGGTTTCAAACCGGCGGGCGGCGTGCGTACTGCGGAAGATGCGCAGAAATATCTCGCCATCGCAGATGAACTGTTCGGTGCTGACTGGGCTGATGCGCGTCACTACCGCTTTGGCGCTTCCAGCCTGCTGGCAAGCCTGCTGAAAGCGCTGGGCCACGGCGACGGTAAGAGCGCCAGCAGCTACTAAGTAAGATGCTTTACGCCTGATGCGCTGCGCTTATCAGGCCTACGAGACGTATCTACCCGTAGGCCGGATAAGGCGTAGACGCATCCGGCAAAAGCCGCCTCATACTCTTTTCCTCGGGAGGTTACCTTGTTTCTCGCACAAGAAATTATTCGTAAAAAACGTGATGGTCATGCGCTGAGCGATGAAGAAATTCGTTTCTTTATCAACGGTATTCGCGACAACACTATCTCCGAAGGGCAGATTGCCGCCCTCGCGATGACCATTTTCTTCCACGATATGACAATGCCTGAGCGTGTCTCGCTGACCATGGCGATGCGAGATTCAGGAACCGTTCTCGACTGGAAAAGCCTGCATCTGAATGGACCGATTGTTGATAAACACTCCACCGGTGGCGTCGGCGATGTCACTTCGCTGATGTTGGGGCCGATGGTCGCAGCCTGCGGCGGCTATATTCCGATGATCTCCGGTCGTGGCCTCGGTCATACTGGCGGTACGCTCGACAAACTGGAATCCATCCCTGGCTTCGACATTTTCCCGGATGACAACCGTTTCCGCGAAATTATTAAAGACGTCGGTGTGGCGATTATTGGCCAGACCAGCTCACTGGCTCCGGCAGATAAACGTTTCTACGCGACCCGCGATATTACCGCAACCGTGGACTCCATCCCGCTGATCACTGCCTCGATCCTGGCGAAGAAACTGGCGGAAGGTCTGGACGCGCTGGTGATGGACGTGAAAGTGGGTAGCGGCGCGTTTATGCCGACCTACGAACTCTCTGAAGCCCTTGCCGAAGCGATTGTTGGCGTGGCTAACGGCGCTGGCGTGCGCACCACCGCGCTGCTCACCGACATGAATCAGGTACTGGCCTCCAGTGCAGGTAACGCGGTTGAAGTTCGTGAAGCGGTGCAGTTCCTGACGGGTGAATATCGTAACCCGCGTCTGTTTGATGTCACGATGGCGCTGTGTGTGGAGATGCTGATCTCCGGCAAACTGGCGAAAGATGACGCCGAAGCGCGCGCGAAATTGCAGGCGGTGCTGGACAACGGTAAAGCGGCAGAAGTCTTTGGTCGTATGGTAGCGGCACAAAAAGGCCCGACCGACTTCGTTGAGAACTACGCGAAGTATCTGCCGACAGCGATGCTGACGAAAGCAGTCTATGCTGATACCGAAGGTTTTGTCAGTGAAATGGATACCCGCGCGCTGGGGATGGCAGTGGTTGCAATGGGCGGCGGACGCCGTCAGGCATCTGACACCATCGATTACAGCGTCGGCTTTACTGATATGGCACGTCTGGGCGACCAGGTAGACGGTCAGCGTCCGCTGGCGGTTATCCACGCGAAAGACGAAAACAGCTGGCAGGAAGCGGCGAAAGCGGTGAAAGCGGCAATTAAACTTGCCGATAAAGCACCGGAAAGCACACCAACTGTCTATCGCCGTATCAGCGAATAACGGTATACTGATCTGATCATTTAAATTTGAAGCACTGAGTACGGAGAACATATGAAACGTGCATTTATTATGGTGCTGGACTCATTCGGCATCGGCGCTACAGAAGATGCAGAACGCTTTGGTGACGTCGGGGCTGACACCCTGGGTCATATCGCTGAAGCTTGTGCCAAAGGCGAAGCTGATAACGGTCGTAAAGGCCCGCTCAATCTGCCAAATCTGACCCGTCTGGGGCTGGCGAAAGCACACGAAGGTTCTACCGGTTTCATTCCGGCGGGAATGGACGGCAACGCTGAAGTTATCGGCGCGTACGCATGGGCGCACGAAATGTCATCCGGTAAAGATACCCCGTCTGGTCACTGGGAAATCGCCGGTGTCCCGGTTCTGTTTGAGTGGGGATATTTCTCCGATCACGAAAACAGCTTCCCGCAAGAGCTGCTGGATAAACTGGTCGAACGCGCTAATCTGCCGGGTTACCTCGGTAACTGCCACTCTTCCGGTACGGTCATTCTGGATCAACTGGGCGAAGAGCACATGAAAACCGGCAAGCCGATTTTCTATACCTCCGCTGACTCCGTGTTCCAGATTGCCTGTCATGAAGAAACTTTCGGTCTGGATAAACTCTACGAACTGTGCGAAATCGCCCGTGAAGAGCTGACCAACGGCGGCTACAATATCGGTCGTGTTATCGCTCGTCCGTTTATCGGCGACAAAGCCGGTAACTTCCAGCGTACCGGTAACCGTCACGACCTGGCTGTTGAGCCGCCAGCACCGACCGTGCTGCAGAAACTGGTTGATGAAAAACACGGCCAGGTGGTTTCTGTCGGTAAAATTGCGGACATCTACGCCAACTGCGGTATCACCAAAAAAGTGAAAGCGACTGGCCTGGACGCGCTGTTTGACGCCACCATCAAAGAGATGAAAGAAGCGGGTGATAACACCATCGTCTTCACCAACTTCGTTGACTTCGACTCTTCCTGGGGCCACCGTCGCGACGTCGCCGGTTATGCTGCGGGTCTGGAACTGTTCGACCGCCGTCTGCCGGAGCTGATGTCTCTGCTGCGCGATGACGACATCCTGATCCTTACCGCTGACCACGGCTGTGATCCGACCTGGACCGGTACTGACCACACGCGTGAACACATTCCGGTACTGGTTTACGGCCCGAAAGTAAAACCGGGCTCACTGGGTCACCGTGAAACCTTCGCGGATATCGGCCAGACTCTGGCAAAATATTTTGGTACTTCTGATATGGAATATGGCAAAGCCATGTTCTGATGGATTTGGGCGGAGCGTTGACTCCGCCTTTGTTATGTCACAAGGATAAAACAATGGCTACCCCACACATTAATGCAGAAATGGGCGATTTCGCTGACGTAGTTTTGATGCCAGGCGACCCGCTGCGTGCGAAGTATATTGCTGAAACTTTCCTTGAAGATGCCCGTGAAGTGAACAACGTACGCGGTATGCTGGGCTTCACTGGTACTTACAAAGGCCGCAAAATTTCCGTAATGGGTCACGGTATGGGTATCCCGTCCTGCTCCATCTACACCAAAGAACTGATCACCGATTTCGGCGTGAAGAAAATTATCCGCGTTGGTTCCTGTGGCGCTGTTCTGCCGCACGTAAAACTGCGTGACGTGGTGATTGGTATGGGTGCCTGCACCGATTCCAAAGTTAACCGTATCCGCTTTAAAGACCATGACTTCGCAGCTATCGCTGACTTCGACATGGTGCGTAACGCAGTAGATGCAGCTAAAGCACTGGGCATTGATGCTCGCGTGGGTAACCTGTTCTCCGCTGACCTGTTCTACTCTCCGGACGGCGAAATGTTCGACGTGATGGAAAAATACGGCATCCTCGGCGTGGAAATGGAAGCGGCTGGTATCTACGGCGTCGCTGCAGAATTTGGCGCGAAAGCCCTGACCATCTGCACCGTGTCTGACCACATCCGCACTCACGAGCAGACCACTGCCGCTGAGCGTCAGACCACCTTCAACGACATGATCAAAATCGCACTGGAATCCGTTCTGCTGGGCGATAAAGAGTAATTGTGTTTCGCTGCAAGGCGATTGTCGTGTTAAGCCGGAGTGGGGGACTGCTCCGGCTTTTTAGTATCTATTCACGAATCTATTCATTTATGTTCAGCCGTCATCCAGGAAGGGCATATCAGCAACTCTGGTGGACAACCATAAATTTCTGCCATTTTGCTTTTGATGTTTGAGCTAAGCCGTTCCGTCTTTTCGATCTGTTTTAGAGAATTAATCGAGATACCTAACATTTTACTTACTTCAGCAAGCGATAATTTATGCCTGATACGCACGGCGGCTAGCCAGGAAATACGCTGGCTGAACATTAAATTGATAATCTCCCGTTCCTGGTTTTCCAGATCGATCATATTTCCTTCCTTGGATATTTTAATCAGCGAGTTACCTTACCGCCCCAGCCATCCATGCCGATAACTCCCGTAGCTCTTTTTCCTGTTCCGGGAAGTCAACCAACAGCGCTTCGCACTCCTGTTGCAGCATATCTGCGCGGTACAGGCAGCCTTGGAGTCGTCCGGCGAGGGCTTGAGGCTGTCGGTAAACACCTGGGCGCGGGTGATATGGCCTTTTTCAACGTCGAAATGCAGTTCCACGCCGCCCCAGGTAAAGCGTTCATCCAGCAGATGCGAGAATGCCGGAGCCTGACCGAAGTTCCATTCCCAGCTACTCTGACGGGCAAAGGTTTCGGCGAAGTTTGGCAAGTCTGGCGTTTTGTCTGGGGAGATGATTTCCGCTTCTACACGCTCGCCATAATGGGCGAAAAAGGCCTTGGTTATGGCCTCGCAAACCTGCTCATGGGTGATCCCCGGCAACAGCTCGGTGAGGTTGGTCACGCGGGAACGCACTGAGGTAATGCCTTTCGCCGCCAGTTTCTTTTTATCCGGATTGAGATAGTTTGCCAGGCGGCTGAGGTCGGCATTGAGCAGCAAGGTGCCGTGGTGGAAGCCACGATCTTTGGTTTCGCGATAGGCCGATCCTGAGACTTTGCGGTCGCCTTCGGCGGTTTTCACCACCAGATCGTTACGTCCGGACGCTTCGGCGCTGACGCCGAGCGCGTTCAGCGCATTGAGCACAATCGACGTGGAGATGGTTTTATCGTACTCCGGCTTGCCAGCCATAAAGGTAAAACAGGTATTGCCGAGATCGTGGAACACCGCGCCGCCACCGCTACTGCGCCGCGCCAGGCGGACGTTATCTTCTTCCATCCGCCGGGTATTACACTCTTTCCACGGGTTCTGCGCGCGACCAATTACTACCGTGTCGGCATTGCGCCAGAGAAACAGAACGCGCTGCGTGGCGGGCATTTGGCGAAAAATACACTCTTCCACCGCCAGGTTAAACCACGGGTCGTAAGAGTCAGAGATGAGCAGGCGTAATGTGGACATAACGATTTCCTTTCTTGTAGTAATGGGTCACTCTTTTTTCTCGCTTTCTTCCTCTTCCGGCACCGGTTTGCTGGCGGTTAACAGGAAGGGCGATTGCTGCCAGCGGGTACGTTTACCCTGTAGCAGCGTGCGGGTCAGCACTACGCCGATTGCCAGTGAGAGCAGCAACATCAGGCGTAAAATGTTAGTGGTGTTATCCACCTGTTGGGCTTCGGTGGCGAGCGTATGGGTGTCGAGCGTCAGGCGCAGATAGCCGAGCGGTCCGTTTTTCCCGGCAATGGGTTCGACAATCTGCTGGTTAAAATAGCCGCCCGCTTTTTTGCCGTCGAGCGCCAGCCGGTCGCGCACTTCGACGCTTTCGCCAGAACGGGCGATAAGATCGCCTTGTTCGTCATACACACCCGCGTCGAGGATACGGCTTTCATCCGTTAACTGATCGAGGATCGCCTGAATGCGTTTTTCATCCGGTGAGTCGGTACGCATCAGCGGTGCAACGTTCAGCGTCACCTGACGCGCCAGGGTGCGGGCCAGTTCTTCCAGCTGTGGATTACGCTGTCGCTGGTGGTTTTGACTAAACCATGACGCCCCCTGCATCAGTGCCACTAACAAGGCAAGACAGAACAGGACAATCACTGCCCGATGTAGCCGGAATTTCAGTTTTGTGCGAGCCATCTTCCACCCTTTGAAAATTTGAGACTTAATGTTGCCAGAAGCAATGGATACAAGGTAGCCTCATGCGTTATTTTCCCTGCTTCGAACGATTTTACAGGAGCCTTAATGCCTAACATTACCTGGTGCGACCTGCCTGAAGATGTCTCTTTATGGCCGGGTCTGCCTCTTTCATTAAGTGGTGATGAAGTGATGCCACTGGATTACCACGCAGGTCGTAGCGGCTGGCTGCTGTATGGTCGTGGGCTGGATAAACAGCGTCTGACCCAATACCAGAGCAAACTGGGTGCGGCGATGGTGATTGTTGCCGCCTGGTGCGTGGAAGATTATCAGGTGATTCGTCTGGCAGGTTCACTCACCGCACGGGCTACACGCCTGGCCCACGAAGCGCAGCTGGATGTCGCGCCGCTGGGAAAAATCCCGCACCTGCGCACGCCGGGTTTGCTGGTGATGGACATGGATTCCACCGCCATCCAGATTGAATGTATTGATGAAATTGCCAAACTGGCCGGAACGGGCGAGATGGTGGCGGAAGTAACCGAACGGGCGATGCGCGGCGAACTCGATTTTACCGCCAGCCTGCGCAGCCGCGTGGCGACGCTGAAAGGCGCTGACGCCAATATTCTGCAACAGGTGCGTGAAAATCTGCCGCTGATGCCAGGCTTAACGCAACTGGTGCTCAAGCTGGAAACGCTGGGCTGGAAAGTGGCGATTGCCTCCGGCGGCTTTACTTTCTTTGCTGAATACCTGCGCGACAAGCTGCGCCTGACAGCCGTGGTAGCCAATGAACTGGAGATCATGGACGGTAAATTTACCGGCAATGTGATCGGCGACATCGTAGACGCGCAGTACAAAGCGAAAACTCTGACTCGCCTCGCGCAGGAGTATGAAATCCCGCTGGCGCAGACCGTGGCGATTGGCGATGGAGCCAATGACCTGCCGATGATCAAAGCGGCAGGGCTGGGGATTGCCTACCATGCCAAGCCAAAAGTGAATGAAAAGGCGGAAGTCACCATCCGTCACGCTGACCTGATGGGGGTATTCTGCATCCTCTCAGGCAGCCTGAATCAGAAGTAATTGCTCGCCCGCCATCCTGCGGGCGGCACAGCATTAACGAGGTACACCGTGGCAAAAGCTCCAAAACGCGCCTTTGTTTGTAATGAATGCGGGGCCGATTATCCGCGCTGGCAGGGGCAGTGCAGTGCCTGTCATGCCTGGAACACCATCACCGAGGTGCGTCTTGCTGCGTCGCCTACGGTGGCGCGTAACGAGCGTCTCAGCGGCTATGCCGGTAGCGCCGGGGTGGCAAAAGTCCAGAAACTCTCCGATATCAGCCTTGAAGAGCTGCCGCGTTTTTCCACCGGATTTAAAGAGTTCGACCGCGTACTAGGCGGCGGCGTGGTGCCAGGAAGTGCCATTCTGATTGGCGGTAACCCTGGTGCGGGGAAATCCACGCTGCTACTGCAAACGCTGTGCAAACTGGCCCAGCAGATGAAAACGCTGTATGTCACCGGCGAAGAGTCGCTGCAACAGGTGGCAATGCGCGCTCATCGCCTTGGCCTGCCGACTGACAATCTCAATATGTTGTCGGAAACCAGCATCGAACAGATCTGCCTGATTGCCGAAGAAGAGCAACCGAAGCTGATGGTAATTGACTCGATCCAGGTGATGCATATGGCGGATGTACAGTCATCGCCTGGTAGCGTGGCGCAGGTGCGTGAAACGGCGGCTTATTTGACACGCTTCGCCAAAACGCGCGGTGTGGCGATTGTCATGGTGGGGCACGTAACCAAAGATGGTTCGCTGGCTGGCCCGAAAGTGCTGGAACACTGTATCGACTGTTCGGTGCTTTTGGATGGCGATGCCGACTCCCGTTTTCGCACCTTGCGCAGCCATAAAAACCGCTTCGGCGCGGTGAATGAGCTGGGCGTCTTCGCGATGACCGAACAGGGGCTGCGTGAAGTCAGCAACCCTTCGGCAATTTTCTTAAGTCGCGGAGATGAAGTGACCTCCGGCAGCTCCGTGATGGTGGTGTGGGAAGGAACGCGTCCGTTGCTGGTGGAGATTCAGGCGCTGGTCGATCACTCGATGATGGCGAATCCGCGCCGCGTGGCAGTGGGGCTGGAACAAAACCGTCTGGCAATCCTGCTGGCTGTCTTGCACCGTCACGGTGGTCTGCAAATGGCCGATCAGGATGTGTTTGTGAACGTGGTCGGCGGCGTAAAGGTAACCGAAACCAGCGCCGACTTAGCGTTACTGCTGGCGATGGTTTCCAGCCTGCGTGACAGACCGCTACCGCAGGATCTGGTGGTGTTTGGTGAAGTCGGGCTGGCAGGGGAGATCCGCCCGGTGCCCAGCGGTCAGGAACGAATCTCTGAAGCGGCGAAACACGGTTTTCGCCGGGCGATTGTTCCGGCGGCTAACGTACCGAAAAAAGCGCCGGAAGGGATGCAGATTTTTGGCGTTAAAAAACTCTCCGACGCGCTTAGCGTGTTCGACGACTTATAATGAGAAATACGGAGGGAGATATGTCGTCATTTGATTACCTGAAAACTGCCATCAAGCAACAGGGCTGCACGCTACAGCAGGTAGCTGATGCCAGCGGTATGACCAAAGGGTATTTAAGCCAGTTACTGAATGCCAAAATCAAAAGCCCCAGCGCGCAAAAGCTGGAGGCGTTGCACCGTTTTTTGGGGCTTGAGTTTCCCCGGCAGAAGAAAACGATCGGTGTCGTATTCGGTAAGTTCTACCCACTGCATACCGGACATATCTACCTTATCCAGCGCGCCTGTAGCCAGGTTGACGAGCTGCATATCATTATGGGTTTTGACGATACCCGTGACCGCGCGTTGTTCGAAGACAGTGCCATGTCGCAGCAGCCGACCGTGCCGGATCGTCTGCGCTGGTTATTGCAAACTTTTAAATATCAGAAAAATATTCGCATTCATGCTTTCAACGAAGAGGGCATGGAGCCGTATCCGCACGGCTGGGATGTGTGGAGCAACGGTATCAAAAAGTTTATGGCTGAAAAAGGGATCCAGCCGGATCTGATCTACACCTCGGAAGAAGCCGATGCGCCACAGTATATGGAACATCTGGGGATCGAGACGGTGCTGGTCGATCCGAAACGTACCTTTATGAGTATCAGCGGTGCGCAGATCCGCGAAAACCCGTTCCGCTACTGGGAATATATTCCTACCGAAGTGAAGCCGTTTTTTGTGCGTACCGTGGCGATCCTTGGCGGCGAGTCGAGCGGTAAATCCACCCTGGTAAACAAACTTGCCAATATCTTCAACACCACCAGTGCGTGGGAATATGGCCGCGATTATGTCTTTTCACACCTCGGCGGTGATGAGATCGCATTGCAGTATTCTGACTACGATAAAATCGCGCTGGGCCACGCTCAATACATTGATTTTGCGGTGAAATATGCCAATAAAGTGGCATTTATCGATACCGATTTTGTCACCACTCAGGCGTTCTGCAAAAAGTACGAAGGGCGGGAACATCCGTTCGTGCAGGCGCTGATTGATGAATACCGTTTCGATCTGGTGATCCTGCTGGAGAACAACACGCCGTGGGTGGCGGATGGTTTACGCAGCCTCGGCAGTTCGGTGGATCGTAAAGAGTTCCAGAATCTGCTGGTGGAGATGCTGGAAGAGAACAATATCGAATTTGTGCGGGTTGAAGAGGAAGATTACGACAGCCGTTTCCTGCGCTGCGTGGAGCTGGTGCGGGAGATGATGGGGGAGCAGAGATAAAAAACTTACCCCTCACCCTAACCCTCTCCCCAAAGGGGAGAGGGGATCGCACGGAGCTGTCTTTACCCTCTCCCCCGTGGAGAGAGGGCAGGGTGAGGGGGAACAAACCACTCAGAACTCAACCACCACTTTCCCGCGCATATGCCCGTCCAGCACCTTACGATGCGCCTCGGTAATGCTTTCCACGCTCAGCCCGTGCAGCGTTTCACTCAGAGAACTTTCCACCACGCCGTTATCCACCAGCTTCGCCACCTCATTGAGGATCTCACCCTGACGCGCCATATCCAGCGTCTGGTACATGCTGCGGGTGTACATAAATTCCCAGTGCAGCGCGGCGGATTTGGACTTCAGCTTGTCCTGGTTCAGCGGACGTTCATTCTCAACGATGGAACAGATATGCCCCTGAGGCGCAATCAGTTCGCTGACCGCATCCCAGTGCCCGTCGGTGTCGTTGAGGATAAAAATATAATCCACAAAGGTGAGCCCGTGTTTCGCCAGCTCGCCTTTCAGGTCGCGGTAGTTGACGACCACGTCAGCCCCGCGCTCGCGGCACCACCGGGCGGAATCTTCTCGTGAAGCGGTTGCGACGATCTTCACCTTGCTGTTGTGCTTCGCAAACGGGATCGCCAGCGATCCCACCCCGCCCGCGCCGCCGATGATCAGTAGCGTTTTGTCCGCCCCGGCATCCTGAATATTCAGCCGCTCAAACAGACCTTCCCATGCGGTGAGCGCGGTCAACGGTAGCGCAGCGGCAGCCGCCCAGCCGAGGCTGGCAGGCTTGCGCCCGACAATGCGTGCATCGATCAGCTGATGCGTGGTGTTGCTGCCCGGGCGGGTGATGTCGCCCGCGTACCACACCTCGTCACCCGGCCTGAACCCGGTGACGCCAGCCCCAACGGTTTTGACGATCCCGCTGGCGTCCCACCCGAGAATGCGGGGCTCGCTCAGCCCGTTCTTAGCAATGCCCGCGTGGACTTTGGTATCGACCGGGTTAACGGAAACGGCCTTCACTTCCACCAGCAGATCGTGCTCGCCGGGCTGCGGCATCGGCGGGGTGATTTCAATGAAGGTGGACGGATTTTCTGGGTTAACGGCGATGGCTTTCACTGACATGGTGTGCTCCTCAATGGCATGCGTTTTGTTGAGGCTAGTCTATTAAGTGGTCAGCTGCATGATAAGATGGACAATCAAGAACTCAGCGTTCGTACAGGATGAACAATCATGTTTAAACAGCTGCAGGATATGGCGCTTTTCGCGCTGGTGGCGGAGATGGGCAGCTTTACCGCGGCAGCCCAGAAAGCCGAACTGCCGAAATCCAGCGTGAGCCAGCGAATTAGCCAGCTGGAGCAGCAGGTGGGTATCCGCCTGCTTAACCGCACCACGCGAAGGTTGAACCTGACGTTTGCGGGCGAGCACTATCTGGTGCACTGCCGCGAAATGCTGGCGGCTAGCGAGCGGGCCGAGTACGCCATTCAGCGCCTGCGCGATAACCCGAGCGGGCGGCTGCGGATCACCTGTCCGGCGGGAATTGGGGCGACGCTGCTGGCGCATATGAATGCCGAGTTCCAGCTTCGCTATCCTGACGTTTCGCTGGATGTGTCGATCTCTGATGACGTGGTGGATCTGGTCGAGGCCGGTTTTGACGTGGCGCTGCGTACCGGCAAGCCGCAGGACTCCTCTCTGATTGGCCGGATGATCGGGCACTGCCCGCGCTACATGCTGGCCTCGCCGGACTATCTGGCGCGTCGGGAGCCGTTAATTCATCCCCGTCAGCTGGTGGATCACCGATGCATTACGCACCGGGCGTGGTCGGAGTGGCTTCTGCGAAGCGAGAGCGAGGATTACCGCTACCTGCCGGATAACGCCCACATGACCGATAATCTGGTATACGCCCGCGAATGTGCGATTGCAGGGGCGGGGATCACGCTGTTACCCGCATTTCTGCTGGAGGATAAGATCGAAAAGGGCGCACTGGTTCAGGTGCTGCCGGAGTGGAACGTTGAAGGTAACGATCTGTGGCTGGCCTATCCGAGCCGCAAGCTGAACTCGCCCGCGCTGATGAGCTATATCGAGTTTGCAATGCAGTTTGATGAGGTGAAGCGGTATTACGTGGGTGGGTGATTGTGTGCGGCCTGATGCCCTCACCCTGGCCCTCTCCCACGGGGAGAGGGTACAAACATAAAAAACGGCAACCGAAGTTGCCGTTTTGCTTTTACTTTCGCAATACGCTTGTACTTGATACGCTTCGGCTCCAGCGCGTCTGCGCCCAGCGTGCGTTTCTTGTACTCTTCGTACTCGGTAAAGTTACCTTCGAAGAACTCAACTTTACCTTCATCCTGGTAGTCCAGGATGTGCGTGGCAATACGGTCGAGGAACCAACGGTCGTGCGAGATAACCATCGCGCAGCCAGGGAACTCCAGCAGGGCGTTTTCCAGTGCGCGCAGGGTTTCGATATCCAGGTCGTTAGTTGGTTCGTCGAGCAGCAGCATGTTGCCGCCAACCTGCAGCAGCTTCGCCAGATGCAGACGACCGCGCTCACCACCGGAGAGTTCACCAACGCGTTTACCCTGATCAACCCCTTTAAAGTTAAAGCGGCCAACGTAGGCGCGGCTTGGCATCTCGGTGTTGCCAATCTTCATGATATCCAGCCCGCCGGAAACTTCTTCCCAAACGGTTTTGCTGTTATCCATTGAGTCACGGAACTGATCAACCGATGCCAGTTTCACCGTTTCACCCAAAGTGATGGTGCCGCTGTCCGGCTGTTCCTGACCGGAGATCATACGGAACAAGGTCGATTTACCCGCGCCGTTCGGACCGATGATCCCGACGATCGCCCCTTTCGGGATCGAGAAGCTCAGGTCATCAATCAGCAGGCGATCGCCGTAGGATTTACGCAGGTTGCTGACTTCCAGCACTTTATCGCCCAGACGCGGTCCAGGTGGAATAAACAGTTCGTTGGTTTCGTTACGTTTCTGGTATTCGGTGCTGTTCAGCTCTTCAAAGCGTGCCAGACGTGCTTTACCTTTCGACTGGCGGCCTTTAGTTCCCTGACGTACCCACTCCAGCTCTTTCTCGATCGACTTACGACGCGCCGCTTCTTGTGAAGCTTCCTGCGCCAGACGCTGATCTTTCTGCTCCAGCCAGGAGGAGTAGTTACCTTCCCACGGAATACCTTCACCGCGGTCAAGTTCGAGGATCCAGCCCGCAACGTTATCGAGGAAGTAACGGTCGTGGGTAATCGCCACCACGGTGCCTTCGAAGTCGTGCAGGAAGCGTTCCAGCCACGCCACGGATTCGGCATCCAGGTGGTTGGTCGGTTCGTCGAGCAGCAGCATGTCTGGTTTTTCCAGCAGCAGGCGGCACAACGCCACGCGACGACGCTCACCACCGGAGAGGTTAGCGATTTTCGCGTCCCAGTCCGGCAGACGTAGCGCATCCGCCGCACGCTCCAGCTGTACGTTCAGATTATGACCGTCGTGAGCCTGAATGATCTCTTCCAGACGGCCTTGTTCAGCGGCCAGCTTGTCAAAATCGGCATCCGGATCGGCGTACAGCGCATACACTTCATCCAGGCGTTTCAGGGCGTTAACCACTTCTGAAACCGCTTCTTCAATGGACTCACGCACGGTGTGTTCCGGGTTCAGCTGCGGTTCCTGCGGCAGATAACCAATCTTGATGTCTGGCTGCGGACGCGCTTCACCTTCGATGTCTTTATCAATGCCTGCCATAATGCGCAGCAGGGTGGACTTACCCGCGCCGTTCAGACCCAGGACACCAATTTTTGCCCCAGGGAAGAAACTCAGAGAGATGTTTTTCAAAATATGACGTTTCGGCGGAACAACTTTGCCGACACGATGCATGGTATAAACGAATTGAGCCACGTTGGACTTCGCCTCTATGTTTATCGTGATAATGAGTTTTCAAAGGCGAAGTGTAGCCTTTTTCCCCGCCTAATCCCAGTTGGTCCATCACCTTCGCAGTAAAAGTAAAAAAGTGTCCGTAACGTGGCGTAAACGGCAATGACTGGTTAGCATAAATCTATTACGCGGCATGACGCTGCATTGATGTATTTACACTTAGAGGATGCGCTTGTGGAAAAAGCCAAACAAGTTACCTGGCGGCTGTTGGCTGCCGGTGTCTGTCTGCTGACGGTCAGCAGCGTGGCGCGAGCCGACTCACTGGATGAGCAGCGTAGTCGTTACGCGCAAATCAAGCAGGCCTGGGATAATCGACAAATGGATGTGGTCGAACAAATGATGCCTGGACTGAAGGATTATCCGCTTTATCCCTACCTGGAATACCGCCAGATCACCGATGACCTGATGAATCAACCGGCGGTGACGGTCACTAACTTTGTTCGCGCTAACCCCACGCTTCCTCCCGCTCGCACGCTGCAATCTCGTTTCGTCAATGAACTGGCGCGGCGTGAAGACTGGCGTGGCTTGTTAGCCTTTAGCCCGGAAAAGCCCGGAACTACCGAAGCGCAATGTAATTACTACTATGCGAAATGGAACACCGGGCAGAGTGAAGAAGCCTGGCAAGGGGCGAAAGAGCTGTGGCTAACCGGCAAGAGCCAGCCTAACGCCTGTGACAAGTTATTTAGCGTCTGGCGTGCGTCAGGTAAACAAGATCCGCTGGCGTATTTAGAGCGTATCCGTCTGGCGATGAAAGCGGGTAACACTGGCCTGGTAACAGTGCTGGCAGGGCAGATGCCTGCCGATTACCAGACTATCGCCTCGGCAATCATTTCACTGGCGAACAACCCTAATACGGTACTGACCTTCGCGCGTACAACCGGAGCGACCGATTTTACCCGTCAAATGGCGGCGGTGGCGTTTGCCAGTGTGGCGCGGCAGGATGCTGAAAATGCACGGCTGATGATCCCGTCGCTTGCCCAGGCGCAGCAGCTTAATGAAGATCAGATTCAGGAGCTGCGCGATATCGTCGCCTGGCGTTTGATGGGCAACGATGTCACCGACGAGCAGGCGAAATGGCGCGATGACGCCATTATGCGCTCGCAATCCACGTCGTTGATTGAACGCCGTGTGCGAATGGCGCTTGGCACTGGCGATCGTCGCGGCCTGAATACCTGGCTGGCGCGTTTGCCGATGGAGGCGAAAGAGAAAGATGAATGGCGTTACTGGCAGGCGGATTTATTGCTGGAACGCGGACGTGAAGCTGAAGCAAAAGAGATTTTGCATCAACTCATGCAACAGCGTGGTTTCTACCCGATGGTTGCAGCGCAACGCATCGGAGAAGAGTATGAGCTGAAGATTGATAAAGCGCCGCAGAATGTTGACAGCGCCCTGACTCAGGGGCCGGAGATGGCGCGCGTGCGCGAGTTGATGTACTGGAATCTCGATAACACCGCGCGTAGCGAGTGGGCCAATCTGGTGAAGAGCAAGTCAAAAACAGAGCAAGCTCAACTGGCGCGGTATGCTTTCAACAACCAATGGTGGGATCTTAGCGTTCAGGCAACGATCGCCGGGAAGTTGTGGGATCATCTGGAAGAGCGATTCCCGCTGGCTTACAACGATCTTTTCAAACGCTACACCAGCGGTAAGGAGATCCCGCAAAGCTATGCGATGGCGATTGCCCGTCAGGAGAGCGCCTGGAATCCGAAAGTGAAATCACCGGTAGGGGCCAGCGGCCTGATGCAGATTATGCCGGGCACGGCGACCCATACGGTGAAGATGTTCTCTATTCCTGGTTATAGCAGCCCTGGGCAATTGCTGGATCCGGAAACGAATATCAACATTGGCACCAGTTACCTGCAATATGTTTATCAGCAATTTGGCAATAATCGTATTTTCTCCTCAGCAGCTTATAACGCCGGACCAGGGCGGGTGCGAACCTGGCTTGGCAACAGCGCCGGGCGTATCGACGCAGTGGCATTTGTCGAGAGTATTCCATTCTCCGAGACGCGCGGTTATGTGAAGAACGTGCTGGCTTATGACGCTTACTACCGCTATTTCATGGGGGATAAACCGACGTTGATGAGCGCCACGGAATGGGGACGTCGTTACTGATCCACACGTTTATGATATGCTATCGTACTCTTTAGCGAGTACAACCGGGGGAGGCATTTTGCTTCCCCCGCTAACAATGGCGACATATTATGGCCCAACAATCACCCTATTCAGCAGCGATGGCAGAACAGCGTCACCAGGAGTGGTTACGTTTTGTCGACCTGCTTAAGAATGCCTACCAAAACGATCTCCATTTACCGTTGTTAAACCTGATGCTGACGCCAGATGAGCGCGAAGCGTTGGGGACTCGCGTGCGTATTGTCGAAGAGCTGTTGCGCGGCGAAATGAGCCAGCGTGAGTTAAAAAATGAACTCGGCGCAGGCATCGCGACGATTACGCGTGGATCTAACAGCCTGAAAGCCGCGCCCGTCGAGCTGCGCCAGTGGCTGGAAGAGGTGTTGCTGAAAAGCGATTGATTTTGTAGGCCTGATAAGACGTGGCGCATCAGGCATCGTGCACCGAATGCCGGATGCGGCGTGAACGCCTTATCCGTCCTACAAATACCCGTAATTTCAATATGTTTGGTAGGCATGATAAGACGCGGCAGCGTCGCATCAGGCGCTTAATACACGGCATTATGAAACGGACTCAGCGCCAGGATCACCGCCTGGTGATAGACGCTGGCGCGAGTGAGTTTCCCGGCGGTAAACACGCCGATCGCCCCTTCCTTACGACCAATCTCATCAATACCGGTATAACGCGACATCACGGGACCAAGCGCTTCACCTTCACGCACTTTTTCCAGAATCACCGCAGGCAACGGCAAAGTAGCCGAACGCGCCTCGCCGCGCTGGCTGGCGTTTTCAATCACCACCCAACTGAAAGTGCTGTCGCCATCAATGCCAGCTTCAATCGCCACCCAAAAATCAGCCTCTGGAAGTAAACGGCGGGCATTTGCTACCCGATTTCGTGCGCCAGCGCGCGTTTCCTCACTGCCAAAGGGCTGTTCCGGTACACCGCTCTCGACGGCAACGGATGCAATATGGCAGGATCCTTCGCCGAAGATCTCGTGAAATGCCTGCAGAATGGCCTGAATTTTAGCGGGATTGGTGGTCGCACAGACAACTTGGTGCATAATCAGTATTACTCAGAAAATTAACGTTACAGCAGTATACGGAAAAAAAGCATGTTACAGGTATACCTAGTCCGCCACGGTGAAACGCAGTGGAACGCCGAGCGACGTATTCAGGGCCAGTCTGACAGCCCGCTGACCGCCAAAGGTGAGCAACAGGCGATGCAGGTGGCAACCCGTGCCAAAGAGCTTGGCATTACGCATATCATCAGTAGCGATTTAGGACGCACCCGGCGTACGGCGGAAATCATCGCCCAGGCCTGCGGCTGTGACATCATCTTTGATTCTCGCCTGCGTGAATTAAACATGGGTGTGCTGGAAAAAAGACATATCGATTCTCTGACCGAAGAAGAAGAGAACTGGCGTCGGCAGCTGGTCAATGGCACCGTTGATGGGCGTATTCCTGAAGGCGAGTCAATGCAGGAGCTCAGCGATCGCGTCAATGCGGCACTGGAATCTTGCCGGGACTTACCGCAGGGAAGCCGACCGCTGCTGGTGAGCCATGGTATTGCACTGGGATGTCTGGTGAGTACGATTCTCGGATTACCAGCATGGGCAGAGCGCCGCTTACGTCTGCGTAACTGTTCTATTTCGCGCGTGGATTATCAGGAAAGCCTGTGGCTGGCGTCTGGCTGGGTCGTTGAAACCGCAGGGGACATCTCGCATCTGGACGCCCCTGCATTAGATGAGCTGCAGCGTTAACGGCGGATAGGAATCAGCAGTTCACAGCGCAGATTAATTGGGCGATCTCCCGCTTTGGCGTCTTCTGCCGGGTAGTATCGCTCAATATCCTGACCTTTACGGCGCGTCAGGTTGAGCATTGGCATGCACGTTCCGTATACCGTCAGGATAAACTCCTGCACGCCGGTTCCCAGACCTTCATAGGTAAACATCACATATTCGCCGCCCTGCAGCATCACCGGATGCCCCGTCAGTACATAGCCATCTGCCTGATCCTGGGCTAACGCGGTGGTATAGAATACCTCTTGTTCGTCGTCTTTATCCTGACTCGGACGCGTTTCATTCAGGCCGTAGAGCACTGGCGGAATGGTCGGCCGCGTTGCCGAGAAAATCGTGCCAGAACTGATAACGCATTTCATGGCGGAAATCAGAGATTTGCTCCAGCGAACAGGAGTAGCTCTGGGTAAACACCAATCAGCGGCGTATCTTCCAGGGTGACAAATTTATGCCTGGCATAGTGAATTCACCCAGACGCAGCGGCGGGCGAATACCAAAGGCGCTCCATTCAGGAGAACGGCGGTAAAGTGCAGGAGTCTGGGCAAACTGCTTCTTGAAT
Organism: Enterobacter hormaechei; assembly: GCA_041890495.1. Lineage (GTDB taxonomy): Bacteria > Pseudomonadota > Gammaproteobacteria > Enterobacterales > Enterobacteriaceae > Escherichia > Escherichia boydii. The sequence continues at coordinate 2,934,466 of CP169086.1, read as the reverse complement.
GCGCGGGTAAATGTCTGTTGAGAGTCGAAGCGGTATTGCAGCGCGATGTCAGAATCGGACGCGCAGTCAGGCGTAGTGCGACCGCCGATTTCGACAAACGACGAGCACGAATATACGCGCCAATAGCATGGCCAGTGACATCTTTAAACATTCTCTGTAAGTGCCACTTGGAATAACCTGCTTTCGCCGCTACATTGTCGAGCGACAGGGGCTGATCCAGATGACCTTCCAGCCAGATTAAAAGGTCGCGAATAATGCCGCCTGATCCATAAAATATCCTCATCCTTTCAACAACGAGCACCTGACATCAGGTAATTGGATAATAGCATTTTTTGCTGGTTTTAGCATTCAGTGTTTTTTTCTTAGTAGAGTATGTTTTAGGTCTTGACGGAAATAAAAGTATTGAGATTTTGTTCTTAATCAATATGTTATTTACCGTGACGAACTAATTGCTCGTGTAATAGAAAAAAAATGGTAACAATATGAAATACAAGACTTTGATCTTCACCGCGTTAATGCTGATGGCCGGGCGCGTGGCGCAGGCAGAACAGATTGGCTCCGTCGATACCGTGTTCAAAATGTTCGGCCCGGACCACAAAATCGTGGTGGAGGCGTTTGACGATCCGGACGTGAAAAACGTCACCTGCTACGTCAGCCGTGCGAAAACGGGCGGTATCAAAGGCGGGCTGGGACTGGCGGAAGATACCTCCGACGCCGCCATTTCCTGTCAGCAGGTGGGGCCGGTTGAGTTGAGCGATAAAATTAAAAACGGCAAAGCGCAGGGCGACGTGGTATTCCAGAAACGGACCTCGCTGGTGTTTAAAAAGCTGCAGGTGGTGCGTTTCTATGATGCCAAACGCAACACCCTGGCGTACCTTGCCTACTCTGACAAAGTGGTGGAAGGCTCGCCGAAAAACGCGATCAGCGCGGTGCCGATTATGCCGTGGCATTAATTCAGGGATGAACCATGCAACAACCTGTGGTCTGGCTGGTTGAAGACGAAACCAGTATCGCCGATACGCTGATCTACATGCTTCAGCAGGAAGGATTCGCGGTAAAGGCGTTTGAACGCGGTTTACCCGTGCTGGAGGAGGCGCGGCGGCAGGCTCCGGCGCTCGCCATTCTGGACGTCGGGCTGCCGGACATCAGTGGATTTGAGCTTTGCCGCCAGCTGCTGGCGCAGCATCCCTCACTGCCGGTGCTGTTTCTGACGGCGCGCAGTGATGAGGTAGACAAGCTGCTTGGCCTGGAAATGGGCGCTGATGACTACGTTGCGAAACCTTTCTCACCTCGTGAAGTCTGCGCCCGGGTGCGGACGATTTTACGGCGCATGCAAAAATCCGCCGCACCATCGGAAACGTTGCGTATCGGGCAGTTTGAACTGAACGAGCCTGCCGCGCGAATTAGCTGGTACGGGGAAGCATTGCCCCTGACCCGCTACGAATTCTTGCTGCTCAAAACCTTGTTGCAGGCTCCCGGGAGGGTCTTTTCTCGCCAGCAGCTCATGGATAAGGTGTGGGGTGAAGACGGCAACAGCTTCGACCGTACCGTGGATACCCACATCAAAACCCTGCGCGCCAAGCTGCGGGCGGTGAACGAGGAACTGTCACCCATCAGCACCCATCGCGGTATGGGCTACAGTCTGGGCCTTTACTGATGCGCATTGGGATGCGGCTATTGCTGGGATACTTCCTGATCGTGGCCATCGCCGCGTGGTTTGTGCTGTCGATCTTTGTTCAGGAAGTAAAGCCCGGCGTGCGCAGGGCAACCGAGGGCACGTTAATCGATACCGCGACCCTGTTGGCTGAAATTGGGCGAGATGATTTGCTTTCGGGTCATGCGCAGCAGGGCAAGCTGGCGCAGGCCTTTTCTCAGCTTCATCAGCGCCCTTTCCGCGCCAATATCGGCGGGATCCATAAAGTGCGTAACGAGTACCGCGTCTACATGACCGATGCGCAGGGCCGCGTCGTGTTTGATTCCGCCGGTCTGGCCGTGGGGCAAGATTACTCGCGCTGGAACGATGTCTGGCTGACGCTTCGCGGCGAATACGGCGCGCGCAGTACCCAGAGCCATCCCGACGATCCGGAGAGCACGGTGATGTATGTTGCCGCGCCGGTTGTGGAGCAGGGCAAGATTATCGGCGTGCTGTCGGTCGGGAAACCTAACAGCGCGATGGCCCCGGTTATCCACCGCAGCGAGCGGCGGATCCTGTGGGCAGGCGGATCGCTGCTCGGCATTGCCCTGCTTATCGGTCTTCTCGTCGCCTGGTGGATCAATCGTTCTATCAGTACGTTATCGCGCTATGCCGACTCGGTGACCACGGATACGCCTCTCCCGCTGCCTAATCCAGGCAGCAGCGAACTGCACAAGCTGGCCCTGGCGCTGGAGAATATGCGCATTCGCCTGGAAGGGAAAAACTACATTGAACACTATGTCCATGCGCTGACCCACGAGCTGAAAAGCCCCATTGCCGCCATACGCGGCGCGGCGGAAATTCTCGCCGAGCAGCCGCCGCCGCAGGTAGCCGCGCGGTTTATCGATAATATTCTGGTGCAAAACGCGCGCATGCAGTCGCTGGTTGAAAAACTGCTCACTCAGGTGCGGCTTGAAAATCGGGTCGAGATTACGCCTCAGACCGTCCGCGTCGACTTATTGTTTACGCGTGTTGCCGACGCGCGCTCGGCGCTGCTGGCGGCAAAAGATATTGGGCTGACCCTCCAGCCCGCTTCGCTTCATGTTGAAGGCGATCCCGAACTGCTCGAACAGGCGCTCGGTAACTTGCTGGATAACGCTATCGATTTTACGCCGCAGGGCGGCGCCATTGAACTGGCGGCCAGGGAAGAGCAGGGGCAGATACAGCTTCTCGTCACCGACAGCGGAAGCGGGATCCCGGATTACGCGCTGGAGCGTATTTTTGAGCGCTTTTATTCCCTGCCGCGCGAGAACGGGTTGAAGAGCAGCGGACTCGGGCTGGCGTTTGTCCAGGAGGTGGCGCGTCTGCATCAGGGAGAGATTACATTGCGTAATCGTGATGAAGGCGGCGTGATGGCCACGCTGACGCTTCACTGTCCCTTCACATAACTTCAAACTGACCCCACACGGCCTGGTTACGCTCTCCTCATCACAAAGGAGACGTAATGATGAAATCCCCCCTGTTCTGGAAAGTAAGCACCCTGCTGGGGTGCATCCTGCTGCTGTTAGTCCCGCTTTTTATGGTCAGTAACCTGATATCGGAGCGGGAGAGCTACCGCAACGATGTCGAAAATACGCTTCGCCAGAGTACCAGCGGACCGCAAAAGCTGGTCGGTCCGATGATTGCGATACCGATGACGGAGATCTTTTACAAGATAGAGGACGAGAAGAAGGTCGAATACAAGAAAAGCTATATGCATTTCATTCTGCCGGAATCTCTGGTTGTGGAAGGAAACCAGCGCGTTGAGTCCCGCAGTATTGGCATCTACGATGGGCAGATCTGGAACACTGACCTGAAGATAAAAGCGCAGTTTAATACCGAAGAGCTGAAGCAGCTGAAAGGGGAAACGATCGCGACTGGGCAGCCGTTTATCGTGACGGGCGTTGGCGACGCGCGGGGCATTGGCACGGTCAGTATCTCTAAAATCAATGGTGAGACGCTCAGCGTGGAACCCGGTTCAGGCGTCTACGGGGCGCTTGCAGGGATCCACATCCCGCTGACAGACAAAGCGCTGGAAGCCAAAACGTTTGCACTTGAGATGTCACTCACTCTGGCGGGAACCGGCAGTTTTGCGGTGGTACCGGTAGGGCGTAATAGCGAAATGACGCTCAACAGCAACTGGCCGCATCCGGGTTTTATGGGCGATTATCTCCCTGTTAAGCATCAGATAGGCGAGTCCGGTTTCCAGGCGAACTGGCAGAGCAGCTGGTTTGCAAATAACCTTGAGAGCTGGTTCTACGACAAGGAGTCGCCGGAGTGGGAGGCGCTCCCGGCCTTCAGCGTCACGGTAGCCACGCCCGCCGATCAGTATCAGCTGACTGACCGTGCGATCAAGTACGCCATTTTGCTGATTGCGCTGACGTTTATGGCCTTTTTTGTCTTCGAAACCTTAACCGGATTACGCCTTCACCCGATGCAGTATCTGCTGGTGGGGCTGTCGCTGGTCTTGTTCTATCTGGTGCTGCTGGCGCTGTCTGAACACGTCGGGTTTACGCCAGCCTGGGTTGTTGCAAGCCTGGTTGGCGCAGCGATGAACGGAATGTACCTGCAGGCCGTGCTGAAAAGCTGGAAGCGCAGCGGGCTGTTTGTGCTGGCACTGCTCGGGCTGGATGTGGTGATGTGGTTCCTGCTGCGCTCGGAGGACAGCGCGCTGCTGTTGGGGTCAGCGGTTCTCGCGTTGGCGCTGTTCGCCGTGATGTACCTGACCAGGCATTTCGACTGGTACTCGCTCTCTCAGCCGAAGCGACCTGAGCCACCTGCAGCACCGGATGACGATACGATGCGGATCTGGAAATAAAAAAAACGGCGCTAAAAAGCGCCATTTTTTTGACGGTGGTAACGCCGGATTAATCTTCCAGATCACCGCAGAAGCGATAACCTTCACCGTGAATGGTGGCGATGATTTCCGGCGTATCCGGCGTAGATTCGAAATGTTTACGAATACGGCGGATCGTCACGTCTACAGTACGGTCGTGCGGTTTCAGCTCACGGCCGGTCATTTTCTTCAGCAGTTCAGCACGAGACTGAATTTTGCCTGGGTTTTCACAGAAGTGAAGCATGGCGCGGAACTCGCTGCGCGGCAGCTTGTACTGCTCGCCATCAGGGCCGATCAACGAACGGCTGTTGATGTCCAGTTCCCAACCATTGAACTTGTAGCTTTCAACGCTACGACGTTCTTCGCTGACAGTACCCAGATTCATGGTACGGGACAGCAGGTTGCGTGCACGAATCGTCAGTTCACGCGGGTTGAACGGTTTGGTGATGTAGTCATCTGCACCGATTTCGAGGCCGAGAATTTTATCGACTTCGTTGTCACGGCCAGTCAGGAACATCAACGCAACATTCGCCTGCTCGCGCAGTTCACGCGCTAACAGAAGACCGTTCTTACCCGGCAGATTGATATCCATGATCACCAGGTTGATGTCATATTCAGAGAGGATCTGATGCATTTCCGCGCCATCTGTCGCTTCGAAAACATCATAGCCTTCCGCTTCGAAAATACTTTTCAACGTGTTGCGTGTTACCAACTCGTCTTCAACGATAAGAATGTGCGGGGTCTGCATGTTTGCTACCTAAATTGCCAACTAAATCGAAACAGGAAGTACAAAAGTCCCTGACCTGCCTGATGCATGCTGCAAATTAACATGATCGGCGTAACATGACTAAAGTACGTAATTGCGTTCTTGATGCACTTTCCATCAACGTCAACAACATCATTAGCTTGGTCGTGGGTACTTTCCCTCAGGACCCGACAGTGTCAAAAACGGCTGTCATCCTAACCATTTTAACAGCAACATAACAGGCTAAGAGGGGCCGGACACCCAATAAAACTACGCTTCGTTGACATATATCAAGTTCAATTGTAGCACGTTAACAGTTTGATGAAATCATCGTATCTAAATGCTAGCTTTCGTCACATTATTTTAATAATCCAACTAGTTGCATCATACAACTAATAAACGTGGTGAATCCAATTGTCGAGATTTATTTTTTATAAAATTATCCTAAGTAAACAGAAGGATATGTAGCATTTTTTAACAATTCAACCGTTAGTACAGTCAGGAAATAGTTTAGCCTTTTTTAAGCTAAGTAAAGGGCTTTTTCTGCGACTTACGTTAAGGATTTGTAAATTCGCACCGCGTAATAAGTTGACAGTGATCACCCTGTTCGCGGTCATTTGGTCAAGAAGAGTGGCAATATGCGTATAACGATTATTCTGGTCGCACCCGCCAGAGCAGAAAATATTGGGGCAGCGGCGCGGGCAATGAAAACGATGGGGTTTAGCGAACTGCGGATTGTCGATAGTCAGGCACATCTGGAGCCAGCCACTCGCTGGGTCGCACATGGATCTGGTGATATTATTGATAATATTAAAGTTTTCCCGACACTGGTTGAATCGTTACACGATGTCGATTTCACTGTCGCCACCACTGCGCGCAGTCGGGCGAAATATCATTACTACGCAACGCCAGTAGAACTGGTGCCGCTGTTAGAGGAAAAATCTTCATGGATGAGCCATGCCGCGCTGGTGTTTGGTCGCGAAGATTCCGGGCTGACTAACGAAGAGTTAGCGTTGGCTGACGTTCTTACTGGTGTGCCGATGGTGGCGGATTATCCTTCGCTCAATCTGGGGCAGGCAGTGATGGTCTATTGCTATCAATTAGCAACATTAATACAACAACCGACGAAAAGTGACACAACGGCAGACCAACATCAACTGCAAGCTTTACGCGAACGAGTCATGGCATTGCTGACGACTCTGGCAGTGGCAGATGACATAAAACTGGTCGACTGGTTACAGCAACGCCTGGGGCTTTTAGAGCAACGAGATACGGCAATGTTGCACCGTTTGCTGCATGATATTGAAAAAAATATCACCAAATAAAAAACGCCTTAGTAAGTATTTTTCAGCTTTTCATTCTGACTGCAACGGGCAATATGTCTCTGTGTGGATTAAAAAAAGAGTGTCTGATAGCAGCTTCTGAACTGGTTACCTGCCGTGAGTAAATTAAAATTTTATTGACTTAGGTCACTAAATACTTTAACCAATATAGGCATAGCGCACAGACAGATAAAAATTACAGAGTACACAACATCCATGAAACGCATTAGCACCACCATTACCACCACCATCACCATTACCACAGGTAACGGTGCGGGCTGACGCGTACAGGAAACACAGAAAAAAGCCCGCACCTGACAGTGCGGGCTTTTTTTTCGACCAAAGGTAACGAGGTAACAACCATGCGAGTGTTGAAGTTCGGCGGTACATCAGTGGCAAATGCAGAACGTTTTCTGCGGGTTGCCGATATTCTGGAAAGCAATGCCAGGCAGGGGCAGGTGGCCACCGTCCTCTCTGCCCCCGCCAAAATCACCAACCACCTGGTGGCGATGATTGAAAAAACCATTAGCGGCCAGGATGCTTTACCCAATATCAGCGATGCTGAACGTATTTTTGCCGAACTTCTGACGGGACTCGCCGCCGCCCAGCCGGGATTCCCGCTGGCGCAATTGAAAACTTTCGTCGACCAGGAATTTGCTCAAATAAAACATGTCCTGCATGGCATTAGTTTGTTAGGGCAGTGCCCGGATAGCATCAACGCTGCGCTGATTTGCCGTGGCGAGAAAATGTCGATCGCCATTATGGCCGGCGTGTTAGAAGCGCGTGGTCACAACGTTACCGTTATCGATCCGGTCGAAAAACTACTGGCAGTGGGGCATTACCTCGAATCTACCGTCGATATTGCTGAGTCCACCCGCCGTATTGCGGCAAGTCGTATTCCGGCTGATCACATGGTGCTGATGGCAGGTTTCACCGCCGGTAATGAAAAAGGCGAACTGGTGGTGCTTGGACGTAACGGTTCCGACTACTCCGCTGCGGTGCTGGCTGCCTGTTTACGCGCCGATTGTTGCGAGATTTGGACGGACGTTGACGGGGTTTATACCTGCGACCCGCGTCAGGTGCCCGATGCGAGGTTGTTGAAGTCGATGTCCTACCAGGAAGCGATGGAGCTTTCCTACTTCGGCGCTAAAGTTCTTCACCCCCGCACCATTACCCCCATCGCCCAGTTCCAGATCCCTTGCCTGATTAAAAATACCGGAAATCCTCAAGCACCAGGTACGCTCATTGGTGCCAGCCGTGATGAAGACGAATTACCGGTCAAGGGCATTTCCAATCTGAATAACATGGCAATGTTCAGCGTTTCCGGCCCGGGGATGAAAGGAATGGTCGGCATGGCGGCGCGCGTCTTTGCTGCAATGTCACGCGCCCGTATTTCCGTGGTGCTGATTACGCAATCATCTTCCGAATACAGTATCAGTTTCTGCGTTCCGCAAAGCGACTGTGTGCGAGCTGAACGGGCAATGCAGGAAGAGTTCTACCTGGAACTGAAAGAAGGCTTACTGGAGCCGCTGGCGGTGACGGAACGGCTGGCCATTATCTCGGTGGTAGGTGATGGTATGCGCACCTTGCGTGGGATCTCGGCGAAATTCTTTGCCGCGCTGGCCCGCGCCAATATCAACATTGTCGCCATTGCTCAGGGATCTTCTGAACGCTCAATCTCTGTCGTGGTAAATAACGATGATGCGACCACTGGCGTGCGCGTTACTCATCAGATGCTGTTCAATACCGATCAGGTTATCGAAGTGTTTGTGATTGGCGTCGGTGGCGTTGGCGGTGCGCTGCTGGAGCAACTGAAGCGTCAACAAAGCTGGCTGAAGAATAAACATATCGACTTACGTGTCTGCGGCGTTGCCAACTCGAAGGCTCTGCTTACCAATGTGCATGGCCTAAACCTGGAAAACTGGCAGGAAGAACTGGCGCAAGCCAAAGAGCCGTTTAATCTCGGGCGCTTAATTCGCCTCGTGAAAGAATATCATCTGCTAAACCCGGTCATTGTTGACTGCACCTCCAGCCAGGCAGTGGCGGATCAATATGCCGACTTCTTGCGCGAAGGTTTCCACGTTGTCACGCCGAACAAAAAGGCCAACACCTCGTCGATGGATTACTACCATCTGTTGCGTCATGCGGCGGAAAAATCGCGGCGTAAATTCCTCTATGACACCAACGTTGGGGCTGGATTACCGGTTATTGAGAACCTGCAAAATCTGCTCAATGCTGGTGATGAATTGATGAAGTTCTCCGGCATTCTTTCAGGTTCGCTTTCTTATATCTTCGGCAAGTTAGACGAAGGCATGAGTTTCTCCGAGGCGACTACTCTGGCGCGGGAAATGGGTTATACCGAACCGGATCCGCGAGATGATCTTTCTGGTATGGATGTAGCGCGTAAGCTATTGATTCTCGCTCGTGAAACGGGACGTGAACTGGAGCTGGTGGATATTGAAATTGAACCTGTGCTGCCCGCAGAGTTTAACGCTGAGGGTGATGTTGCCGCTTTTATGGCGAATCTGTCACAGCTCGACGATCTCTTTGCCGCGCGCGTGGCGAAGGCCCGTGATGAAGGAAAAGTTTTGCGCTATGTTGGCAATATTGATGAAGATGGTGCCTGCCGCGTGAAGATTGCCGAAGTGGATGGTAATGATCCGCTGTTCAAAGTGAAAAATGGCGAAAACGCCCTGGCCTTTTATAGCCACTATTATCAGCCGCTGCCGTTGGTCCTGCGCGGATACGGTGCGGGTAATGACGTTACAGCTGCCGGTGTCTTTGCCGATCTGCTACGCACCCTCTCATGGAAGTTAGGAGTCTAAAATGGTTAAGGTTTATGCCCCGGCTTCCAGTGCCAATATGAGCGTCGGGTTTGATGTGCTCGGGGCGGCGGTGACACCCGTTGATGGTGCATTGCTCGGAGATGTAGTCACGGTTGAGGCGGCAGAGACATTCAGTCTCAACAACCTCGGACGCTTTGCCGATAAGCTGCCGTCAGAACCACGGGAAAATATCGTTTATCAGTGCTGGGAGCGTTTTTGCCAGGAGCTGGGCAAGCAAATTCCAGTGGCGATGACTCTGGAAAAGAATATGCCGATCGGCTCGGGCTTAGGCTCCAGCGCCTGTTCGGTGGTCGCGGCGCTGATGGCGATGAATGAACACTGCGGCAAGCCACTTAATGACACCCGTTTGCTGGCTTTGATGGGCGAGCTGGAAGGGCGTATCTCCGGCAGCATTCATTACGACAACGTGGCGCCGTGTTTTCTTGGTGGTATGCAGTTGATGATCGAAGAAAACGACATCATCAGCCAGCAAGTGCCAGGGTTTGATGAGTGGCTGTGGGTGCTGGCGTATCCGGGGATTAAAGTCTCGACGGCAGAAGCCAGGGCTATTTTACCGGCGCAGTATCGCCGCCAGGATTGCATTGCGCACGGGCGACATCTGGCTGGCTTCATTCACGCCTGCTATTCCCGTCAGCCTGAGCTTGCCGCGAAGCTGATGAAAGATGTTATCGCTGAACCCTACCGTGAACGGTTACTGCCTGGCTTCCGGCAGGCGCGGCAGGCGGTTGCGGAAATCGGCGCGGTAGCGAGCGGTATCTCCGGCTCCGGCCCGACCTTGTTCGCTCTGTGTGACAAGCCGGATACCGCCCAGCGCGTTGCCGACTGGTTGGGTAAGAACTACCTGCAAAATCAGGAAGGTTTTGTTCATATTTGCCGGCTGGATACGGCGGGCGCACGAGTACTGGAAAACTAAATGAAACTCTACAATCTGAAAGATCACAATGAGCAGGTCAGCTTTGCGCAAGCCGTAACCCAGGGGTTGGGCAAAAATCAGGGGCTGTTTTTTCCGCACGACCTGCCGGAATTCAGCCTGACTGAAATTGATGAGATGCTGAAGCTGGATTTTGTCACCCGCAGTGCGAAGATCCTCTCGGCGTTTATTGGTGATGAAATCCCGCAGGAAATCCTGGAAGAGCGCGTGCGCGCGGCGTTTGCCTTCCCGGCTCCGGTCGCCAATGTTGAAAGCGATGTCGGTTGTCTGGAATTGTTCCACGGGCCAACGCTGGCATTTAAAGATTTCGGCGGTCGCTTTATGGCACAAATGCTGACCCATATTGCGGGCGATAAGCCAGTGACCATTCTGACCGCGACCTCCGGTGATACCGGAGCGGCAGTGGCTCATGCTTTCTACGGTTTACCGAATGTGAAAGTGGTTATCCTCTATCCACGAGGCAAAATCAGTCCACTGCAAGAAAAACTGTTCTGTACATTGGGCGGCAATATCGAAACTGTTGCCATCGACGGCGATTTCGATGCCTGTCAGGCGCTGGTGAAGCAGGCGTTTGATGATGAAGAGCTGAAAGTGGCGCTGGGGTTAAACTCAGCTAACTCGATTAACATCAGCCGTTTGCTGGCGCAGATTTGCTACTACTTTGAAGCAGTTGCGCAGCTGCCGCAGGAAGCGCGCAACCAGCTGGTTGTCTCGGTGCCAAGCGGAAACTTCGGCGATTTGACGGCGGGTCTGCTGGCGAAGTCACTCGGTCTGCCGGTGAAACGTTTTATTGCTGCGACCAACGTGAACGATACCGTGCCACGTTTCCTGCACGACGGTCAGTGGTCACCCAAAGCGACTCAGGCGACGTTATCCAACGCGATGGACGTGAGTCAGCCGAACAACTGGCCGCGTGTGGAAGAGTTGTTCCGCCGCAAAATCTGGCAACTGAAAGAGCTGGGTTATGCAGCCGTGGATGATGAAACCACGCAACAGACAATGCGTGAGTTAAAAGAACTGGGCTACACCTCGGAGCCGCACGCTGCCGTAGCGTATCGTGCGCTGCGTGACCAGTTGAATCCAGGCGAATATGGCTTGTTCCTCGGCACCGCGCATCCGGCGAAATTTAAAGAGAGCGTGGAAGCGATTCTCGGTGAAACGTTGGATCTGCCAAAAGAGCTGGCCGAGCGCGCCGACCTGCCGCTGCTGTCCCATGAGCTGCCGGCGGACTTTGCCGCGCTGCGTAAGCTGATGATGACCCGAGCATAATTTTTGTCGGGTGCGGCTACGCCTTACCGGGCCTACAAAGACTACAACGGCTCAGAATGTAGGCCGGGTAAGGCGAAGCCGCCACCCGGCTTTTTTGTGAAGAAATTAAGGAGAAATAAAGCAGGAAAAAAGCAGAAATTCCCAATAAATGCGGTCACTTAGCGTTTAGGATTGCAGAGAATAACATCCCCCGTTTCCCTCGCGTACTCTCCTTACATCGGCCCACGTTGGGCAAGAAGAATAAGGAGTCACCGATGTCTACACTGAAACCTGTGCTGATTGCGCTTTCACTGATGCTGGTCGCTCCCATGGCGGCACAGGCATCCGAAATCACCCTCGTACCTGCGGTAAAACTGCAGATTGGCGACCAGGATAACAACGGGCACTACTGGGACGGCGGCCGCTGGCGCGACCATGACTGGTGGAAGGCGCACTATGACTGGCGTGATAACCACTGGCGTCCACATGACGAGCATCGTAAACATGACGATCGCCATGACGACCATCACCACGATGACCGCCGCGACGATCGCGGCCCGGACTGGAAGCACCATTAATGCAAAACCCCGCCAGCTGGCGGGGTTTGTTTTTACTGCTCGTGGCGCTTAAACACCAGCTCGCCTTTCCCCGACGACGCCTCGTCAAAGAAATAGCCTTCGCTGTTGAAGGCGGTTAGCTGCTCCGGCTTCGTCAGGCGGTTCTGGATAATGTAGCGGCTCATCAGACCGCGTGCTTTCTTAGCGTAGAAGCTGATTATCTTAAATTTGCCGTTCTTCTCATCGAGGAACACCGGCTTGATAATCTCGGCATTCAATTTCTTCGGCTTCACCGATTTAAAATACTCATCTGACGCCAGATTAATCACCACATTATCGCCTTGTGCTGCGAGCGCCTCGTTCAGCTTGTTGGTGATGATATCTCCCCAGAATTGATACAGATCTTTCCCTCGGGCATTCTCAAGACGGATCCCCATTTCCAGACGATAAGGCTGCATTAAATCGAGCGGGCGCAGTACGCCATACAAGCCGGAAAGCATTCGCAAATGCTGTTGGGCAAAATCGAAATCGTCTTCGCTGAAGGTTTCGGCCTGCAAGCCGGTGTAGACATCACCTTTAAACGCCAGAATCGCCTGGCGGGCATTCTCCGGCGTGAAATCTGGCTGCCAGTCATGAAAGCGAGCGGCGTTGATACCCGCCAGTTTGTCGCTGATGCGCATCAGCGTGCTAATCTGCGGAGGCGTCAGTTTCCGCGCTTCATGGATCAACTGCTGGGAATTGTCTAACAGCTCCGGCAGCGTATAGCGCGTGGTGGTCAACGGGCTTTGGTAATCAAGCGTTTTCGCAGGTGAAATAAGAATCAGCATATCCAGTCCTTGCAGGAAATTTATGCCGACTTTAGCAAAAAACGCCCTGAATTGATCGATAGCTGTTATTGCCGCGGCAAATCATCCCACGTTGCCGGGGGCAAGCTGCGCCTTAATATCGGGATAGCGGGCGGGATCAAAAACCGGCGGAACGCCGAGTTTGCGCTGACGAAGATAGTCTCTGGCAATCAGGGTCACCACGGGCGAGAGCAGCAGGATTGCCGTGAGGTTAGTGATCGCCATCAGCGCCATAATGATATCGGCCAGCTGCCAGACCAGCGGCATACTGAGCAGGGAGCCTGCTATCACCATCAGGATGACCCCCAGTCGCAGGGTTCCGATTGCGGCGCGGGAGTCGAGCTTTAGGAAAATAAGGTTATTTTCGGCGTACAGGTAATTCACCACAATCGAGCTGAAGGCAAATAAGACCAGGATGAGCGAGACAAATCCGGCTCCCCAGCCGCCGGTCAGGTTGACCAGCGCCTGCTGGAGAAGCTGTATCCCGACGGTTCCCGACGCGTGATGTACGGGACCTGCCAGCAGCAAAATCATGGCGCTGGCGGAACAGATAATAATGGTATCGGTAAAGACGCCAATCATCTGCACAATGCCTTGCGCGGCCGGGTGCGGTGGCCAGGAAGAGGCGGCCGCAGCCGCGTTGGGGGTTGACCCCATACCGGCTTCATTGGAGAACATTCCGCGCTGAAAACCCGCCATCAGCGCCTGGCTGAAGGTGTAGCCCAGCGCCCCGGAGGCCACTTCGCGCCAGCCAAAGGCGCTTTTGACGATGGTGGCAATCACGCCCGGCACCTGGTCGAGGTGCAGTGCGGCAACGAACAGGCTCGCGGCAACCCAGAGCAGCGCCATAATGGGCACCAGCCACTGCATCAGACGGGCGATGCCCTTGAGACCGACCGAGATGGTAAGCAGAACGACGACGGCTAAAGCGAGACCCGCAAGCCACTCGGGGCAAGAGAAGGCATAGCGCAGGGCGTTGGCGACCGAGTTCGCCTGGACGGTATTAAAAATAAGACCGTACGCGAGCAGTAAAAAAAGCGAGAACAGGACACCCATCCAGCGCATCCCAAGGCCACGCGCCATATACCACGCTGGTCCACCGCGAAACTGGCCGTTTTTATCTTTCTCTTTATAAAGCTGGGCGAGCGAACTTTCAGCAAAGGAGGTGGCCATCCCGAGTAGCGCCGTCACCCACATCCAGAAGACCGCACCTGGCCCACCGGCGCTGATGGCCAGCGCAACGCCGGCCAGGATTGCCGCTACCCACGCGCGCCGCAAGACTGGTACACAATGACTGAAATGAGGTTAAACCGCCTGGCTGTGGATGAAATGCTATTTTTAAGACTTTTGCCAAACTGGCGGATGTAGCGAAACTGCACAAATCCGGTGCGAAAAGTGAACCAACAACCTGCGCCGAAGAGCAGGTAAATCATTACCGATCCCCAAAGGACGCTGTTAATAAAGGAGAAAAAATCAGGCATTAACGTCCCTCTTGTTGATGCCAAAGTGAATATGTAAGCGCTACCACTGATTGGGCATGCTGTTGCTTAGCAGCCTGTTAATATTCCGAGTTTATCATACTCTGCCTAAGCGCACTTGTCGGCGGTTGCGCTGACGTTGCGTCGTGATATCATCAGGGCAGACCGGTTACATCCCCCTAACAAGCTGTTTAAAGAGAAATACTATCATGACGGACAAATTGACCTCCCTTCGTCAGTACACCACCGTAGTGGCCGACACTGGGGACATCGCGGCAATGAAGCTGTATCAACCGCAGGATGCCACAACCAACCCTTCTCTCATTCTTAACGCAGCGCAGATTCCGGAATACCGTAAGTTGATTGATGATGCTGTCGCCTGGGCGAAACAGCAGAGCAACGATCGCGCGCAGCAGATCGTGGACGCGACCGACAAACTGGCAGTAAATATTGGTCTGGAAATCCTGAAACTGGTTCCGGGCCGTATCTCAACTGAAGTTGATGCGCGTCTTTCCTATGACACCGAAGCGTCAATTGCGAAAGCAAAACGCCTGATCAAACTCTACAACGATGCTGGTATTAGCAACGATCGTATTCTGATCAAACTGGCTTCTACCTGGCAGGGTATCCGTGCTGCAGAACAGCTGGAAAAAGAAGGCATCAACTGTAACCTGACCCTGCTGTTCTCCTTCGCTCAGGCTCGTGCTTGTGCGGAAGCGGGCGTGTTCCTGATCTCGCCGTTTGTTGGCCGTATTCTTGACTGGTACAAAGCGAATACCGATAAGAAAGAGTACGCTCCGGCAGAAGATCCGGGCGTGGTTTCTGTATCTGAAATCTACCAGTACTACAAAGAGCACGGTTATGAAACCGTGGTTATGGGCGCAAGCTTCCGTAACATCGGCGAAATTCTGGAACTGGCAGGCTGCGACCGTCTTACCATCGCACCTACACTGCTGAAAGAGCTGGCTGAGAGCGAAGGGGCTATCGAACGTAAACTGTCTTACACCGGCGAAGTGAAAGCGCGTCCGGCGCGTATCACTGAGTCCGAGTTCCTGTGGCAGCACAACCAGGATCCAATGGCAGTAGATAAACTGGCGGAAGGTATCCGTAAGTTTGCTATTGACCAAGAAAAACTGGAAAAAATGATCGGCGATCTGCTGTAATCATTCTTAGCGTGACCGGGAAGTCGGTCACGCTACCTCTTCTGAAGCCTGTCTGTCACTCCCTTCGCAGTGTATCATTCTGTTTAACGAGACTGTTTAAACGGAAAAATCTTGATGAATACTTTACGTATTGGCTTAGTTTCCATCTCTGATCGCGCATCCAGCGGCGTTTATCAGGATAAAGGCATCCCTGCGCTGGAAGAATGGCTGACATCGGCGCTAACCACGCCGTTTGAACTGGAAACCCGCTTAATCCCCGATGAGCAGGCGATCATCGAGCAAACGTTGTGTGAGCTAGTGGATGAAATGAGTTGCCATCTGGTGCTCACCACGGGCGGAACTGGCCCGGCGCGTCGTGACGTAACGCCCGATGCGACGCTGGCAGTAGCGGACCGCGAGATGCCTGGCTTTGGTGAACAGATGCGCCAGATAAGCCTGCATTTTGTACCAACTGCGATCCTTTCGCGTCAGGTTGGTGTGATTCGCAAACAGGCGCTGATCCTTAACTTACCCGGTCAGCCGAAGTCTATTAAAGAGACGCTGGAAGGGCTTAAAGCGGAAGACGGCAGCGTCATCGTTCACGGTATCTTTGCAAGTGTACCGTATTGTATACAGTTGCTTGACGGCCCGTATGTCGAAACCGATGAAAAAGTGGTAGCAGCTTTTCGTCCTAAAAACGCGCGTCGCGAAACAATCTCCTGAAATTAATCAATATGTGACATAAGCTGAAGCGGCGATAGCGTGGTTAAGGTTTTACGGTATAGTAATTTTTTCTTTACGATTGCTGTAAAAATAAATCCACAATACACGCATAATGGTTCGCTATGTCACATAACACCCGACCTCTGAATCGACAGGATTACAAAACCCTCACGCTCGCGGCCTTAGGCGGCGCGCTGGAGTTTTACGACTTTATCATCTTCGTCTTCTTCGCCGCCGTGGTGGGAGAGCTCTTCTTCCCGGCGGATATCCCGGAGTGGCTGCGTCAGGTGCAAACCTTCGGCATATTTGCCGCCGGGTATCTGGCGCGTCCGCTGGGCGGCATTATCATGGCCCACTTTGGCGATCTGGTCGGCCGTAAGAAGATGTTTACCCTTAGCATCCTGCTGATGGCCGTGCCGACGCTGGCCATTGGCCTGCTGCCCACCTATGCCTCGATGGGCATTCTCGCACCGTTGCTGCTGTTGCTGATGCGCGTTCTTCAGGGCGCGGCGATTGGCGGCGAAGTGCCGGGCGCGTGGGTGTTCGTCGCGGAGCATGTTCCGGCGCGCCGCATTGGTATCGCCTGCGGAACCTTAACGGCGGGGCTGACGGTCGGGATCCTGCTCGGCTCGGTGGTCGCAACTATTGTGAATACCAGCATGACGCAGCAGGCCGTACACGACTGGGGCTGGCGTATTCCGTTCCTGCTGGGAGGGGCGTTTGGTCTGGTCGCGATGTACCTGCGCCGCTGGCTGCAGGAGACGCCGATTTTCCTCGAGATGCAGCAGCGCAAGGCGCTGGCGCAGGAGCTGCCGGTGAAGGCGGTCGTGGTACGCCATAAAAAAGCGGTGGTGGTGTCGATGCTGCTCACCTGGCTGCTCTCGGCGGGCATTGTGGTGGTGATATTGATGTCCCCCGTCTGGCTGCAAAAGCAGTACGGTTTCGCCCCTGCCGTGACGCTACAGGCAAACAGCATCGCGACAATCATGCTCTGCTTTGGCTGTCTTGCCGCCGGGCTGGCGGCGGATCGTTTCGGTGCCAGCGTTACCTTTATTGTCGGCAGTCTGTTACTGGCCGCTTCAAGCTGGGCGTTTTACCATATGGCGGGCAGCCATCCTGAACAGCTGTTCCTGCTGTACGGCGTGGTAGGTCTGTGCGTGGGCGTAGTGGGGGCGGTGCCTTACGTCATGGTGCGAGCTTTCCCGCCGGAAGTTCGTTTCACCGGGATCTCGTTCTCTTACAACGTGTCGTATGCCATTTTCGGCGGGCTGACGCCGATTGCGGTGACGGTCCTGATGGGCGTATCTCCCATGGCTCCGGCCTGGTACGTGCTGGCGCTGTCGGTGATGGGGCTGGGATTAGGGATTTGGCTGGGGCAGAAGAAGGGATGTCGTGCCCGCGAGGCGGACACGACAGAGGGATCAGTGTTTTTCACCAATCGGTAGAACGGTGCGGTCAAACTGCTCGTTCAGCACTTCACCCATTGCCAGGTAGATAGCGCTTGCGCCGCAAACCAGACCGATCCAGCCTGCAACATGAACGATGCCTTCGTTATCAACAAGGTGACCAATTGCCAGCAGGGCGAACAGGACGGTCAGGCTCAGGAAGACGAACTGCAGCATGCGGTTGCCTTTCAGGGTACCGAAGAACATGAACAGGGTGAAGACGCCCCACAGGCCCAGGTAAACGCCCAGGAAGTGAGCGTTTGCCGCGTCTGCCATGCCCATTTTAGGCAGCAGCAGAATGGCCACCAGGGTCAGCCAGAAAGAACCGTAAGAGGTGAAGGCGGTTAAGCCGAAGGTATTGCCTTTCTTATATTCCAGCAGGCCCGCGAAGATTTGCGCGATACCGCCGTAAAAAATGCCCATCGCCAGGATGATGCCATCCATCGGGAACATCCCGATATTGTGCAGGTTCAGCAGAATAGTGGTCATGCCAAAACCCATCAGGCCCAGCGGAGCCGGATTAGCCAACTTAGTGTTGCCCATAAGTCCTCAAAAAAAATCATCATTGATATGGTGAAATAGTTAAACCCGCGTCAGTTCTCCCTGACTGGGCGCGGCATCATAATGGGCGCAATCAATGGCGTCTATGATCTCATCAGGGTGAAATTAAAATTTTTTTTATGCTTGCCCCTTGATGGATGCCGTCGCGACCCCATTTAGTAGTCAACCGCAGTGAGTGAGTCTGCAAAAAAATGAAATTGGGCAGTTGAAACCAGACGTTTCGCCCCTATTACAGACTCACAACCACATGATGACCGAATATATAGTGGAGACGTTTAGATGGGTAAAATAATTGGTATCGACCTGGGTACTACCAACTCTTGTGTAGCGATTATGGATGGCACCACTCCTCGCGTGCTGGAGAACGCCGAAGGCGATCGCACCACGCCTTCTATCATTGCCTATACCCAGGATGGTGAAACTCTGGTTGGTCAGCCGGCTAAACGTCAGGCAGTGACGAACCCGCAAAACACCCTGTTTGCGATTAAACGCCTGATTGGCCGCCGCTTCCAGGACGAAGAAGTACAGCGTGATGTTTCCATCATGCCGTTCAAAATTATTGCTGCTGATAACGGCGACGCATGGGTCGAAGTTAAAGGCCAGAAAATGGCACCGCCGCAGATCTCTGCTGAAGTGCTGAAAAAAATGAAGAAAACCGCTGAAGATTACTTGGGTGAACCGGTAACTGAAGCTGTTATCACCGTACCGGCATACTTTAACGATGCTCAGCGTCAGGCAACCAAAGACGCAGGCCGTATCGCTGGTCTGGAAGTAAAACGTATCATCAACGAACCGACCGCAGCTGCGCTGGCTTACGGTCTGGACAAAGGTACTGGCAACCGTACTATCGCGGTTTATGACCTGGGTGGTGGTACTTTCGATATTTCTATTATCGAAATCGACGAAGTTGACGGCGAAAAAACCTTCGAAGTTCTGGCTACCAACGGTGATACCCACCTGGGTGGTGAAGACTTCGACAGCCGTCTGATCAACTACCTGGTTGAAGAATTCAAGAAAGATCAGGGCATTGACCTGCGCAACGATCCGCTGGCAATGCAGCGCCTGAAAGAAGCGGCAGAAAAAGCGAAAATCGAACTGTCTTCCGCTCAGCAGACCGACGTTAACCTGCCGTACATCACTGCAGATGCGACCGGTCCGAAACACATGAACATCAAAGTGACTCGTGCGAAACTGGAAAGCCTGGTTGAAGATCTGGTAAACCGTTCCATTGAGCCGCTGAAAGTTGCACTGCAGGACGCTGGCCTGTCCGTATCTGATATCGACGACGTTATCCTCGTTGGTGGTCAGACTCGTATGCCAATGGTTCAGAAGAAAGTTGCTGAGTTCTTTGGTAAAGAGCCGCGTAAAGACGTTAACCCGGACGAAGCTGTAGCAATCGGTGCTGCTGTTCAGGGTGGTGTTCTGACTGGTGACGTGAAAGACGTACTGCTGCTGGACGTTACCCCGCTGTCTCTGGGTATCGAAACCATGGGCGGTGTGATGACGACGCTGATCGCGAAAAACACCACTATCCCGACCAAGCACAGCCAGGTGTTCTCTACCGCTGAAGACAACCAGTCTGCGGTAACCATCCATGTGCTGCAGGGTGAACGTAAACGTGCGGCTGATAACAAATCTCTGGGTCAGTTCAACCTGGATGGTATCAACCCGGCACCGCGCGGCATGCCGCAGATCGAAGTTACCTTCGATATCGATGCTGACGGTATCCTGCACGTTTCCGCGAAAGATAAAAACAGCGGTAAAGAGCAGAAGATCACCATCAAGGCTTCTTCTGGTCTGAACGAAGATGAAATCCAGAAAATGGTACGCGACGCAGAAGCTAACGCCGAAGCTGACCGTAAGTTTGAAGAGCTGGTACAGACTCGCAACCAGGGCGACCATCTGCTGCACAGCACCCGTAAGCAGGTTGAAGAAGCAGGCGACAAACTGCCGGCTGACGACAAAACTGCTATCGAGTCTGCACTGACTGCACTGGAAACTGCTCTGAAAGGTGAAGACAAAGCCGCTATCGAAGCGAAAATGCAGGAGCTGGCACAGGTTTCCCAGAAACTGATGGAAATCGCCCAGCAGCAACATGCCCAGCAGCAGACTGCCGGTGCTGATGCTTCTGCAAACAACGCGAAAGATGACGATGTTGTCGACGCTGAATTTGAAGAAGTCAAAGACAAAAAATAATCGCCCTATAAACGGGTAATTATACTGACACGGGCGAAGGGGAATTTCCTCTCCGCCCGTGCATTCATCTAGGGGCAATTTAAAAAAGATGGCTAAGCAAGATTATTACGAGATTTTAGGCGTTTCCAAAACAGCGGAAGAGCATGAAATCAAAAAGGCCTACAAACGCCTGGCCATGAAATACCACCCGGACCGTAACCAGGGTGACAAAGAGGCCGAGGCGAAATTTAAAGAGATCAAGGAAGCTTATGAAGTTCTGACCGACTCGCAAAAACGTGCGGCATACGATCAGTATGGTCATGCTGCGTTTGAGCAAGGTGGTATGGGCGGCGGCGGTTTTGGCGGCGGCGCAGACTTCAGCGATATTTTTGGTGACGTTTTCGGCGATATTTTTGGCGGCGGACGTGGTCGTCAACGTGCGGCGCGCGGTGCTGATTTACGCTATAACATGGAGCTCACCCTCGAAGAAGCTGTACGTGGCGTGACCAAAGAGATCCGCATTCCGACTCTGGAAGAGTGTGACGTTTGCCACGGTAGCGGTGCAAAACCAGGTACACAGCCGCAGACCTGTCCGACCTGTCATGGTTCTGGTCAGGTGCAGATGCGTCAGGGATTCTTTGCCGTGCAGCAGACCTGTCCACACTGTCAGGGCCGCGGTACGCTGATCAAAGATCCGTGCAACAAATGTCATGGTCATGGTCGTGTTGAGCGCAGCAAAACGCTGTCCGTTAAAATCCCGGCAGGGGTGGACACTGGAGACCGCATCCGTCTTGCGGGCGAAGGTGAAGCGGGCGAGCATGGCGCACCGGCAGGCGATCTGTACGTTCAGGTTCAGGTTAAACAGCACCCGATTTTCGAGCGTGAAGGCAACAACCTGTATTGCGAAGTCCCGATCAACTTCGCTATGGCGGCGCTGGGTGGCGAAATCGAAGTACCGACCCTTGATGGTCGCGTCAAACTGAAAGTGCCTGGCGAAACCCAGACCGGTAAGCTATTCCGTATGCGCGGTAAAGGCGTCAAGTCTGTCCGCGGTGGCGCACAAGGTGATTTGCTGTGCCGCGTTGTCGTCGAAACACCGGTAGGCCTGAACGAGAAGCAGAAACAGCTGCTGCAAGAGCTGCAAGAAAGCTTCGGTGGCCCAACCGGCGAGCACAACAGCCCGCGCTCAAAGAGCTTCTTCGACGGCGTCAAAAAATTCTTCGATGATTTGACCCGATAATCTGTTCGCAGGTTTTCATCCGCAAAGGCCCGGAAGCGATTCCGGGCTTTTTCTATTTGTGGGTATTGCTCGGTAAAACTGAATCTATACTCAATATTAATCTGTTTTTGCCGAGCTATATGGCTTGGTATTATGGTTTTATCGAGGTATTGTTGTAACAGAGAGAATTAAAGTGAAATTACTACACCGTTTTTTTAGCAGTGAGGCGTCCGGCGGCGTGATCCTGATTATTGCCGCTGCGGCCGCGATGGTGCTGGCTAACCTTGGCATCACGCAGGAACTCTACCATGCATTTCTGGAAACGCCCGTTGAGCTGAAGGTCGGGGCGCTGGAAATTAACAAGAACATGCTGCTGTGGATCAACGATGCGCTGATGGCGGTGTTCTTCCTGCTCGTCGGGCTTGAGGTTAAGCGTGAGCTGGTACTCGGCTCGCTTGCCAGCCGCCAGCGCGCGGCGTTCCCGGTGATTGCCGCGCTCGGTGGGATGGTGGTGCCGGCGCTGCTCTTCCTGGCGTTCACCTGGCAGGATCCGATTGCACGTCACGGCTGGGCGATCCCGGCTGCGACGGATATCGCCTTTGCCCTCGGGGTGCTGGCATTGCTGGGAAGCCGCGTGCCGGTGGCGCTGAAAATCTTCCTGATGGCGCTGGCGATCATCGATGACCTGGGCGCCATTGTGATTATCGCGCTGTTCTACACCAGCGATCTGTCGATCCTGTCCCTGAGCGTGGCCGCTGCGGCGATTGCAGTGCTGGCGCTGCTGAACATCTTCAATGTTCGCCGCATCGGTATCTACATCCTGGTGGGGATGGTGCTGTGGACGGCGGTGCTGAAATCGGGCGTGCACGCGACGCTGGCAGGCGTGATCGTCGGCTTCCTCGTGCCGCTTAAGCCGCAGGACGGCAAGTCGCCTGCCAAACAGCTGGAGCATGTGCTGCACCCGTGGGTCGCCTTTATGATCCTGCCGCTGTTTGCGTTTGCCAACGCCGGCGTTTCCCTCAGCGGCGTGACGCTGGACGGGCTGACGTCCGTGCTGCCGCTGGGCATCATTGCCGGGCTGTTTATCGGTAAGCCGCTGGGTATTAGCCTCTTCTGCTGGCTGGCGACGAAGCTGAAGCTGGCGTCTTTACCGCACGGCACCACCTTTAAGCAGATTATGGCCGTCGGCGTGCTGTGTGGCATCGGGTTTACGATGTCGATCTTTATCTCGACGCTGGCGTTTGGTGCGCATGCGCCTGAGCTTATCGTCTGGGCTAAACTCGGCATCCTCATCGGGTCATTACTGGCCGCGGTAATCGGTTATACCTTGTTGAAGGTGAAATTGTCCGGACAGGCCGTCCAGGCATAACGGAACACCGGGAGGAGGTGACCCTTCTCCCGATACACACTCAGGGAGAGAAGACGCGATGTCTCATTTAAATTACAACCATCTGTACTACTTCTGGCACGTCTATAAACAGGGCTCGGTGGTAGGGGCGGCAGAGGCGCTCTACCTGACGCCGCAAACCATCACCGGGCAAATCAAGGCGCTGGAAGAGCGCCTGCAGGGCAAGCTGTTCAAGCGCAAAGGGCGCGGTATTGAGCCCAGCGAACTGGGTGAACTGGTGTTCCGCTATGCGGATAAAATGTTTACCCTGAGCCAGGAGATGCTGGATATCGTCAACTACCGGAAAGAGTCGAACCTGCTCTTTGACGTGGGCGTGGCGGATGCGCTGTCCAAACGACTGGTGAGCGGCGTGCTGGATGCGGCGGTGGTGGAAGACGAACAAATTCATCTGCGCTGCTTTGAATCCACCCATGAGATGCTGCTGGAACAGCTCAGCCAGCACAAGCTGGACATGATTATCTCGGACTGCCCGATTGACTCCACCCAGCAGGAAGGGCTGTTCTCGGTGAAGATTGGTGAATGCGGCGTAAGCTTCTGGTGTAGTAATCCGCCGCCGGAAAAACCGTTCCCCGCGTGCCTTGAGGAGCGTCGCCTGCTGGTGCCGGGAAGACGTTCCATGCTCGGACGCAAGCTGCTGAACTGGTTTAACTCGCAGGGGCTAAAGGTAGAAATCCTCGGTGAGTTCGACGATGCGGCGCTGATGAAAGCCTTTGGCGAAGCGCATAACGCGATCTTCGTTGCGCCGACGCTGTACGCGCACGATCTCTATTCCGATGACAAGATTACGGAGATAGGCAGAGTGGATAACGTGATGGAGGAGTATCACGCCATATTTGCCGAAAGGATGATTCAGCACCCGGCGGTGCAGCGAATCTGTAACCGTGACTACTCGGCGCTGTTTACGCCACCGGCAATCTGAAGGCATAAAAAAACCCGCTTGCGCGGGCTTTTTCACAAAGCTTCAGCAAATTGGCGATTAAGCCAGTTTGTTGATCTGTGCAGTCAGGTTAGCCTTATGACGTGCAGCTTTGTTTTTGTGGATCAGACCTTTAGCAGCCTGACGGTCCACGATCGGTTGCATTTCGTTAAATGCTTTCTGTGCAGCAGCTTTGTCGCCAGCTTCGATAGCTGCGTATACTTTCTTGATGAAAGTACGCATCATAGAGCGACGGCTTGCGTTGTGCTTACGAGCCTTTTCAGACTGAATGGCGCGCTTCTTAGCTGATTTGATATTAGCCAAGGTCCAACTCCCAAATGTGTTCTATATGGACAATTCAAAGGCCGAGGAATATGCCCTTTTAGCCTTCTTTTGTCAATGGATTTGTGCAAATAAGCGCCGTTAATGTGCCGGCACTCGTTACGTAGTGATGGCGCAGGATTCTACCAGCTTGCGGGGTGTGAATACAGCTTTTCCGCGATAAAAATTGCAGCAGGCGGTCAGTTTCTTCCCGTGATTTGCGCCATGGCAATGAAAAGCCACTTCTTTCTGATTTCGGTACTCAATCGCCGGTTAACCTTGACCGCTGTACAAGGTATACTCGGACGATTTTCACTGTTTTGAGCCAGACATGAAGCTGATACGCGGCATACATAATCTCAGCCAGGCCCCGCAAGAAGGGTGTGTGCTGACTATTGGTAATTTCGACGGCGTGCATCGCGGTCATCGCGCGCTGTTACAGGGCTTGCAGGAAGAAGGGCGCAAGCGCAACTTACCGGTGATGGTGATGCTTTTTGAACCTCAACCACTGGAACTGTTTGCTACCGATAAAGCCCCGGCACGGCTGACCCGGCTGCGGGAAAAACTGCGTTACCTTGCAGAGTGTGGCGTTGATTACGTGCTGTGCGTGCGTTTCGACAGGCGTTTCGCGGCGTTAACCGCGCAAAATTTCATCAGCGATCTTCTGGTGAAGCTTTTGCGCGTAAAATTTCTTGCCGTAGGTGATGATTTCCGCTTTGGCGCTGGTCGTGAAGGCGATTTCTTGTTATTACAGAAAGCTGGCATGGAATACGGCTTCGATATCACCAGTACGCAAACTTTTTGCGAAGGTGGCGTGCGTATCAGCAGCACCGCTGTGCGTCAGGCGCTGGCGGATGACAATCTGGCTCTGGCAGAAAGTTTACTGGGGCACCCGTTTGCCATCTCCGGGCGTGTAGTCCACGGTGATGAATTAGGGCGCACTATAGGTTTCCCGACGGCGAATGTACCGCTACGCCGTCAGGTTTCCCCGGTGAAAGGGGTTTATGCGGTAGAAGTGCTGGGCCTCGGTGAAAAGCCGTTACCCGGCGTGGCAAACATCGGAACACGCCCAACGGTTGCCGGTATTCGCCAGCAGCTGGAAGTGCATTTGTTAGATGTTGCAATGGACCTTTACGGTCGCCATATACAAGTAGTGCTGCGTAAAAAAATACGCAATGAGCAGCGATTTGCGTCGCTGGACGAACTGAAAGCGCAGATTGCGCGTGATGAATTAACCGCCCGCGAATTTTTTGGGCTAACAAAACCGGCTTAAGCCTGTTATGTAATCAAACCGAAACACGGAACCGAGAATCTGATGAGTGACTATAAATCAACCCTGAATTTGCCGGAAACAGGGTTCCCGATGCGTGGCGATCTCGCCAAGCGCGAACCGGGAATGCTGGCGCGTTGGACTGATGATGATCTGTACGGCATCATCCGTGCGGCTAAAAAAGGCAAAAAAACCTTCATTCTGCATGATGGCCCTCCTTATGCGAATGGCAGCATTCATATTGGTCACTCGGTTAACAAGATTCTGAAAGACATTATCGTGAAGTCCAAAGGGCTTTCCGGTTATGACTCGCCGTATGTGCCTGGCTGGGACTGCCACGGTCTGCCGATCGAGCTGAAAGTCGAGCAAGAATACGGTAAGCCGGGTGAGAAATTCACCGCCGCCGAGTTCCGCGCCAAGTGCCGCGAATACGCGGCGACCCAGGTTGACGGTCAACGCAAAGACTTTATCCGTCTGGGCGTGCTGGGCGACTGGTCGCACCCGTACCTGACCATGGACTTCAAAACTGAAGCCAACATCATCCGCGCGCTGGGCAAAATCATCGGCAACGGTCACCTGCACAAAGGCGCGAAGCCGGTACACTGGTGCGTTGACTGCCGTTCTGCGCTGGCGGAAGCGGAAGTTGAGTATTACGACAAAACTTCTCCGTCCATCGACGTTGCTTTTCAGGCGGTCGATCAGGATGCACTGAAAGCAAAATTTGCCGTAAGCAACGTTAACGGCCCAATCTCGCTGGTGATCTGGACCACTACGCCGTGGACTCTGCCTGCGAACCGCGCAATCTCTATTGCACCTGATTTCGACTATGCGCTGGTGCAGATCGACGGTCAGGCCGTGATTCTGGCGAAAGATCTGGTTGAAAGCGTAATGCAGCGTATCGGCGTGACCGATTACACCATTCTCGGCACGGTAAAAGGTGCGGAGCTTGAGTTGCTGCGCTTTACCCATCCGTTTATGGGCTTCGACGTTCCGGCAATCCTCGGCGATCACGTTACCCTGGATGCCGGTACCGGTGCCGTTCACACCGCGCCTGGCCACGGCCCGGACGACTATGTGATCGGTCAGAAATACGGCCTGGAAACCGCTAACCCGGTTGGCCCGGACGGCACTTATCTGCCGGGCACTTATCCGACGCTGGATGGCGTGAACGTCTTCAAAGCGAACGACATCGTCGTTGCGCTGCTGCAGGAAAAAGGCGCGCTGCTGCACGTTGAGAAAATGCAGCACAGCTATCCGTGCTGCTGGCGTCACAAAACGCCGATCATCTTCCGCGCGACGCCGCAGTGGTTCGTCAGCATGGATCAGAAAGGTCTGCGTGCGCAGTCACTGAAAGAGATCAAAGGCGTGCAGTGGATCCCGGACTGGGGCCAGGCGCGTATCGAGTCGATGGTTGCTAACCGTCCTGACTGGTGTATCTCCCGTCAGCGCACCTGGGGCGTACCGATGTCACTGTTCGTGCACAAAGACACGGAAGAGCTGCATCCGCGTACCCTCGAACTGATGGAAGAAGTGGCAAAACGCGTTGAAGTTAACGGCATCCAGGCGTGGTGGGATCTCGATGCGAAAGAGATCCTCGGCGACGAAGCTGACCAGTATGTGAAAGTGCCGGATACTCTCGACGTATGGTTTGACTCCGGATCTACCCACTCTTCTGTTGTTGACGTGCGTCCGGAATTTGCCGGTCACGCAGCGGACATGTATCTGGAAGGTTCTGACCAGCACCGTGGTTGGTTCATGTCTTCCCTAATGATCTCCACCGCGATGAAAGGCAAAGCGCCGTATCGTCAGGTACTGACCCACGGCTTTACCGTGGATGGTCAGGGCCGCAAGATGTCTAAATCCATCGGCAACACCGTTTCGCCGCAGGATGTGATGAACAAACTGGGCGCGGATATTCTGCGTCTGTGGGTGGCATCAACCGACTACACCGGTGAAATGGCCGTTTCTGACGAGATCCTGAAACGTGCTGCCGACAGCTATCGTCGTATCCGTAACACCGCGCGCTTCCTGCTGGCAAACCTGAACGGTTTTGATCCAGCAAAAGATATGGTGAAACCGGAAGAGATGGTGGTACTGGATCGCTGGGCCGTAGGTTGTGCGAAAGCGGCACAGGAAGACATCCTCAAGGCGTACGAAGCATACGATTTCCACGAAGTGGTACAGCGTCTGATGCGCTTCTGCTCCGTTGAGATGGGTTCCTTCTACCTCGACATCATCAAAGACCGTCAGTACACCGCCAAAGCGGACAGCGTGGCGCGTCGTAGCTGCCAGACTGCGCTGTATCACATCGCAGAAGCGCTGGTTCGCTGGATGGCACCAATCCTCTCCTTCACCGCTGATGAAGTGTGGGGCTACCTGCCGGGCGAACGTGAAAAATACGTCTTCACCGGTGAGTGGTACGAAGGCCTGTTTGGTCTGGCAGACAGTGAAGCAATGAACGATGCGTTCTGGGACGAGCTGTTGAAAGTGCGTGGCGAAGTGAACAAAGTCATTGAGCAAGCGCGTGCCGACAAGAAAGTGGGTGGCTCGCTGGAAGCGGCAGTAACCTTGTATGCAGAACCGGAACTGGCGGCGAAACTGACCGCGCTGGGCGATGAATTACGATTTGTCTTGTTGACCTCCGGCGCTACCGTTGCAGACTATAACGACGCACCTGCTGATGCTCAGCAGAGCGAAGTACTCAAAGGGCTGAAAGTCGCGTTGAGTAAAGCCGAAGGTGAGAAGTGCCCACGCTGCTGGCACTACACCCGGGATGTCGGCAAGGTGGCGGAACACGCAGAAATCTGCGGCCGCTGTGTCAGCAACGTCGCCGGTGACGGTGAAAAACGTAAGTTTGCCTGATGAGTCAATCGATCTGTTCAACAGGGCTACGCTGGCTGTGGCTGGTGGTAGTCGTGCTGATTATCGATCTGGGCAGCAAATACCTGATCCTCCAGAACTTTGCTCTGGGGGATACGGTCCCGCTGTTCCCGTCGCTTAATCTGCATTATGCGCGTAACTATGGCGCGGCGTTTAGTTTCCTTGCCGATAGCGGCGGCTGGCAGCGTTGGTTCTTTGCCGGTATTGCGATTGGTATTAGCGTGATCCTGGCAGTGATGATGTATCGCTCGAAGGCCACGCAGAAGCTAAACAATATCGCTTATGCGCTGATTATTGGCGGCGCGCTGGGCAACCTGTTCGACCGCCTGTGGCACGGCTTCGTTGTCGATATGATCGACTTCTACGTCGGCGACTGGCACTTCGCCACCTTCAACCTTGCCGATACTGCCATTTGTGTCGGTGCGGCGTTGATCGTGCTGGAAGGGTTTTTACCTTCTAAAGCGAAAAAACAATAATAAACCCTGCCGGATGCGATGCTGACGCATCTTATCCGGCCTACAGATTGCTGCGAAATCGTAGGCCGGATAAGGCGTTTACGCCGCATCCGGCAAAAATCCTCAAATATAAGAGCAAACCTGCATGTCTGAATCTGTACAGAGCAATAGCGCCGTCCTGGTGCACTTCACGCTAAAACTCGACGATGGCACCACCGCCGAGTCTACCCGCAACAACGGTAAACCGGCGCTGTTCCGCCTGGGCGATGCTTCTCTTTCTGAAGGGCTGGAGCAACACCTGCTGGGGCTGAAAGTGGGCGATAAAACCACCTTCTCGCTGGAGCCAGATGCGGCGTTTGGCGTGCCGTCACCGGACCTGATTCAGTACTTCTCCCGCCGTGAGTTTATGGATGCAGGCGAGCCAGAAATTGGCGCAATCATGCTTTTTACCGCAATGGATGGCAGTGAGATGCCTGGCGTGATCCGCGAAATTAACGGCGACTCCATTACCGTTGATTTCAACCATCCGCTGGCCGGGCAGACCGTTCATTTTGATATTGAAGTGCTGGAAATCGATCCGGCACTGGAGGCGTAACATGCAGATCCTGTTGGCCAACCCGCGTGGTTTTTGTGCCGGGGTAGACCGCGCTATCAGCATTGTTGAAAACGCGCTGGCCATTTACGGCGCACCGATATATGTCCGTCACGAAGTGGTGCATAACCGCTACGTGGTCGATAGCCTGCGCGAGCGTGGGGCTATCTTT
Source organism: Enterobacter hormaechei (assembly GCA_041890495.1). Taxonomy (GTDB): domain Bacteria; phylum Pseudomonadota; class Gammaproteobacteria; order Enterobacterales; family Enterobacteriaceae; genus Escherichia; species Escherichia boydii. Next base: position 2,904,707 of record CP169086.1, on the reverse strand, counting down.
ATTGAGCAGATTAGCGAAGTGCCGGACGGCGCAATCCTGATTTTCTCCGCACACGGTGTTTCTCAGGCGGTACGTAACGAAGCGAAAAGCCGTGATTTGACGGTATTCGACGCCACCTGCCCGCTGGTGACCAAAGTGCATATGGAAGTCGCCCGCGCTAGTCGCCGTGGCGAAGAATCTATTCTCATCGGTCACGCCGGGCACCCGGAAGTGGAAGGCACGATGGGTCAGTACAGCAACCCGGAAGGGGGAATGTATCTGGTTGAATCACCAGACGATGTGTGGAAACTGACGGTCAAAAACGAAGAGAAACTCTCCTTTATGACCCAGACCACGCTGTCGGTGGATGACACGTCTGATGTGATCGACGCGCTGCGTAAACGCTTCCCGAAAATTGTCGGTCCGCGCAAAGATGACATCTGCTACGCCACGACTAACCGACAGGAAGCGGTACGTGCCCTGGCCGAACAGGCGGAAGTTGTGCTGGTGGTCGGTTCGAAAAACTCCTCTAACTCCAACCGTCTGGCGGAGCTGGCCCAGCGTATGGGCAAAAGCGCGTTTTTGATTGATGATGCGAAAGATATCCAGGAAGAGTGGGTGAAAGAGGTTAAATGCGTCGGCGTGACTGCGGGCGCATCGGCTCCGGATATTCTGGTGCAGAATGTGGTGGCACGTTTGCAACAGCTGGGCGGTGGTGAAGCCATTCCGCTGGAAGGACGTGAAGAAAACATTGTTTTCGAAGTGCCGAAAGAGCTGCGTGTCGATATTCGTGAAGTCGATTAAGTCATTAGCAGCCTAAGTTATGCGAAAATGCCGGTCTTGTTACCGGCATTTTTTATGGAGAAAACATGCGTTTACCTATCTTCCTCGATACTGACCCCGGCATTGACGATGCCGTCGCCATTGCCGCCGCGATTTTTGCCCCCGAACTCGACCTGCAACTGATGACCACTGTCGCGGGTAATGTTTCGGTAGAGAAAACCACCCGCAATGCCCTGCAACTGCTGCATTTCTGGAATGCGGAGATTCCGCTCGCCCAGGGAGCCGCTGTGCCGCTGGTACGCGCACCGCGTGATGCGGCATCTGTGCACGGCGAATCGGGAATGGCTGGCTACGACTTTGTTGAGCACAACCGAAAGCCACTCGGGATACCGGCGTTTCTGGCGATTCGGGATGCCCTGATGCGTGCACCAGAGCCTGTTACTCTGGTAGCCATCGGCCCGTTAACCAATATTGCGCTGTTACTTTCACAATGCCCGGAATGCAAACCGCATATTCGCCGTCTGGTGATCATGGGTGGTTCTGCCGGTCGCGGCAACTGCACACCAAACGCCGAGTTTAATATCGCTGCCGATCCAGAAGCGGCTGCCTGTGTCTTCCGTAGCGGAATCGAAATTGTCATGTGCGGTCTGGATGTCACCAATCAGGCAATATTAACCCCTGACTATCTCGCTACTTTGCCGGAGTTGAATCGCACCGGAAAAATGCTCCACGCCCTGTTTAGCCACTACCGTAGCGGCAGTATGCAAAGCGGTCTGCGAATGCACGATCTCTGCGCCATCGCCTGGCTGGTGCGCCCGGACTTATTCACCCTCAAGCCGTGTTTTGTCGCGGTAGAAACTCAAGGCGAATTTACCTCAGGCACGACGGTGGTTGATATCGACGGTTGCTTGGGCAAACCAGCCAATGTACAGGTGGCATTGGATCTGAATGTAAAAGGCTTCCAGCAGTGGGTAGCTGAGGTGCTGGCTCTGGTGCCGTAACCTGTCACATGTTATCGGCATGCAGTCATTCATCGACTCATGCCTTTCACTGATATCCCTCCCTGTTTATCATTAATTTCTAATTATCAGCGTTTTTGGCTGGCGGCGTAGCGATGCGCTGGTTACTCTGAAAACGGTCTATGCAAATTAACAAAAGAGAATAGCTATGCATGATGCAAACATCCGCGTTGCCATCGCGGGAGCCGGGGGGCGTATGGGCCGCCAGTTGATTCAGGCGGCGCTGGCATTAGAGGGCGTGCAGTTGGGCGCTGCGCTGGAGCGTGAAGGATCTTCTTTACTGGGCAGCGACGCCGGTGAGCTGGCCGGAGCCGGGAAAACAGGCGTTACCGTGCAAAGCAGCCTCGATGCGGTAAAAGATGATTTTGATGTGTTTATCGATTTTACCCGTCCGGAAGGTACGCTGAACCATCTCGCTTTTTGTCGCCAGCATGGCAAAGGGATGGTGATCGGCACTACGGGGTTTGACGAAGCCGGTAAACAAGCAATTCGTGACGCCGCTGCCGATATTGCGATTGTCTTTGCTGCCAATTTTAGCGTTGGCGTTAACGTCATGCTTAAGCTGCTGGAGAAAGCAGCCAAAGTGATGGGTGACTACACCGATATCGAAATTATTGAAGCACATCATAGACATAAAGTTGATGCGCCGTCAGGCACCGCACTGGCAATGGGAGAGGCGATCGCCCACGCCCTTGATAAAGATCTGAAAGATTGCGCGGTCTACAGTCGTGAAGGCCACACCGGTGAACGTGTGCCTGGCACCATTGGTTTTGCCACCGTGCGTGCAGGTGACATCGTTGGTGAACATACCGCGATGTTTGCCGATATTGGCGAGCGTCTGGAGATCACCCATAAGGCGTCCAGCCGTATGACATTTGCTAACGGCGCGGTAAGATCGGCTTTGTGGTTGAGTGGTAAGGAAAGCGGTCTTTTTGATATGCGAGATGTACTTGATCTCAATAATTTGTAACCACAAAATATTTGTTATGGTGCAAAAATAACACATTTAATTTATTGATTATAAAGGGCTTTAATTTTTGGCCCTTTTATTTTTGGTATTATGTTTTTAAATTGTCTATAAGTTCCAAAAATTACATGTTTTGTCTTCTGTTTTTGTTGTTTTAATGTAAATTTTGACCATTTGGTCCACTTTTTTCTGCTCGTTTTTATTTCATGCAATCTTCTTGCTGCGCAAGCGTTTTCCAGAACAGGTTAGATGATCTTTTTGTCGCTTAATGCCTGTAAAACATGCATGAGCCACAAAATAATATAAAAAATCCCGCCATTAAGTTGACTTTTAGCGCCCATATCTCCAGAATGCCGCCGTTTGCCAGAAATTCGTCGGTAAGCAGATTTGCATTGATTTACGTCATCATTGTGAATTAATATGCAAATAAAGTGAGTGAATATTCTCTGGAGGGTGTTTTGATTAAGTCAGCGCTATTGGTTCTGGAAGACGGAACCCAGTTTCACGGTCGGGCCATAGGGGCAACAGGTTCGGCGGTTGGGGAAGTCGTTTTCAATACTTCAATGACCGGTTATCAAGAAATCCTCACTGATCCTTCCTATTCTCGTCAAATCGTTACTCTTACTTATCCCCATATTGGCAATGTCGGCACCAATGACGCCGATGAAGAATCTTCTCAGGTACATGCACAAGGTCTGGTGATTCGCGACCTGCCGCTGATTGCCAGCAACTTCCGTAATACCGAAGACCTCTCTTCTTACCTGAAACGCCATAACATCGTGGCGATTGCCGATATCGATACCCGTAAGCTGACGCGTTTACTGCGCGAGAAAGGCGCACAGAATGGCTGCATTATCGCGGGCGATAACCCGGATGCGGCGCTGGCTTTAGAAAAAGCCCGCGCGTTCCCAGGTCTGAATGGCATGGATCTGGCAAAAGAAGTGACCACCGCAGAAGCCTATAGCTGGACACAAGGGAGCTGGACGTTGACCGGTGGCCTGCCAGAAGCGAAAAAAGAAGACGAGCTGCCGTTCCACGTCGTGGCTTATGATTTTGGTGCCAAGCGCAACATCCTGCGGATGCTGGTGGACAGAGGCTGTCGCCTGACCATCGTTCCGGCGCAAACTTCTGCGGAAGATGTGCTGAAAATGAATCCAGACGGCATCTTCCTCTCCAACGGTCCTGGCGACCCGGCCCCGTGCGATTACGCCATTACCGCCATCCAGAAATTCCTCGAAACCGATATTCCGGTATTCGGCATCTGTCTCGGTCATCAGCTGCTGGCGCTGGCGAGCGGTGCGAAGACTGTCAAAATGAAATTTGGTCACCACGGCGGCAACCATCCGGTTAAAGATGTGGAGAAAAACGTGGTAATGATCACCGCCCAGAACCACGGTTTTGCGGTGGACGAAGCAACATTACCTGCAAACCTGCGTGTCACGCATAAATCCCTGTTCGACGGTACGTTACAGGGCATTCATCGCACTGATAAACCGGCGTTCAGCTTCCAGGGTCACCCGGAAGCCAGCCCTGGGCCACACGACGCAGCGCCGTTGTTCGACCACTTTATCGAGTTAATTGAGCAGTACCGTAAAACCGCTAAGTAATCAGGAGTAAAAGAGCCATGCCAAAACGTACAGATATAAAAAGTATCCTGATTCTGGGTGCGGGCCCGATTGTTATCGGTCAGGCGTGTGAGTTTGACTACTCTGGCGCGCAAGCATGTAAAGCCCTGCGCGAAGAGGGTTACCGCGTCATTCTGGTGAACTCCAACCCGGCGACCATCATGACCGACCCGGAAATGGCCGATGCGACCTACATCGAGCCGATTCACTGGGAAGTAGTACGCAAGATTATTGAAAAAGAGCGCCCGGACGCGGTGCTGCCAACGATGGGCGGTCAGACGGCGCTGAACTGCGCGCTGGAGCTGGAGCGTCAGGGCGTGTTGGAAGAGTTCGGCGTGACTATGATTGGTGCGACCGCCGATGCGATTGATAAAGCAGAAGACCGCCGTCGTTTCGACGTAGCGATGAAGAAAATTGGTCTGGAAACCGCGCGTTCCGGTATCGCACACACGATGGAAGAAGCGCTGGCGGTTGCCGCTGACGTGGGCTTCCCGTGCATTATTCGCCCATCCTTTACCATGGGCGGTAGCGGCGGCGGTATCGCTTATAACCGCGAAGAGTTTGAAGAAATTTGCGCCCGCGGTCTGGATCTCTCCCCAACCAAAGAGCTGCTGATTGATGAGTCGCTGATCGGCTGGAAAGAGTACGAGATGGAAGTGGTGCGTGATAAAAACGACAACTGCATCATCGTCTGCTCTATCGAAAACTTTGATGCGATGGGCATCCATACCGGTGACTCCATCACTGTCGCGCCAGCCCAAACGCTGACCGACAAAGAATATCAAATCATGCGTAACGCCTCGATGGCGGTGCTGCGTGAAATCGGCGTTGAAACCGGTGGTTCCAATGTCCAGTTTGCGGTGAACCCGAAAAACGGTCGCCTGATTGTTATCGAAATGAACCCACGCGTGTCCCGTTCTTCGGCGCTGGCGTCGAAAGCGACCGGTTTCCCGATTGCTAAAGTGGCGGCGAAACTGGCGGTGGGTTACACCCTCGACGAACTGATGAACGACATCACTGGCGGACGTACTCCGGCCTCCTTCGAGCCGTCCATCGACTATGTGGTTACTAAAATTCCTCGCTTCAACTTCGAAAAATTCGCTGGTGCTAACGACCGTCTGACCACTCAGATGAAATCGGTTGGCGAAGTGATGGCGATTGGTCGCACGCAGCAGGAATCCCTGCAAAAAGCGCTGCGCGGCCTGGAAGTCGGTGCGACTGGATTCGACCCGAAAGTGAGCCTCGATGACCCGGAAGCGTTAACCAAAATCCGTCGCGAACTGAAAGATGCTGGCGCAGAGCGTATCTGGTACATCGCCGATGCCTTCCGTGCGGGCCTGTCTGTGGACGGCGTGTTCAACCTGACCAATATTGACCGCTGGTTCCTGGTACAGATTGAAGAACTGGTGCGTCTGGAAGAGAAAGTAGCGGAAGTGGGCATCACTGGCCTGAACGCTGAATTCCTGCGCCAGCTGAAACGCAAAGGCTTTGCCGATGCGCGTCTGGCAAAACTGGCGGGCGTGCGCGAAGCGGAAATCCGCAAGCTGCGCGACCAGTATGACCTGCACCCGGTTTATAAGCGCGTGGATACCTGTGCGGCAGAGTTCGCCACCGACACCGCTTACATGTACTCCACTTATGAAGAAGAGTGCGAAGCGAATCCGTCTACCGACCGTGAAAAAATCATGGTTCTCGGCGGCGGCCCGAACCGTATCGGTCAGGGTATCGAATTCGACTACTGCTGTGTACACGCCTCGCTGGCGCTGCGCGAAGACGGTTACGAAACCATTATGGTTAACTGTAACCCGGAAACCGTCTCCACCGACTACGACACTTCCGACCGCCTCTACTTCGAGCCGGTAACCCTGGAAGATGTGCTGGAAATCGTGCGTATTGAGAAGCCGAAAGGCGTTATCGTTCAGTACGGCGGTCAGACCCCGCTGAAACTGGCGCGTGCACTGGAAGCCGCTGGCGTACCGGTTATCGGCACCAGCCCGGATGCTATCGACCGTGCGGAAGACCGTGAACGCTTCCAGCACGCGGTTGACCGCCTGAAACTGAAGCAACCGGCGAACGCCACCGTTACCGCTATCGAAATGGCGGTAGAGAAGGCGAAAGAGATTGGCTACCCGCTGGTGGTACGTCCGTCTTACGTTCTCGGCGGTCGGGCGATGGAAATCGTCTATGACGAAGCAGACCTGCGTCGCTACTTCCAGACGGCGGTCAGCGTGTCTAACGATGCGCCAGTGTTGCTGGACCACTTCCTCGATGACGCGGTAGAAGTGGATGTGGACGCCATCTGCGACGGCGAAATGGTGCTGATTGGCGGCATCATGGAGCATATTGAGCAGGCGGGCGTGCACTCCGGTGACTCCGCATGTTCGCTGCCAGCCTACACTTTAAGTCAGGAAATTCAGGATGTGATGCGCCAGCAGGTGCAGAAACTGGCCTTCGAATTGCAGGTGCGCGGCCTGATGAACGTGCAGTTTGCGGTGAAAAACAACGAAGTCTACCTGATTGAAGTTAACCCGCGTGCGGCGCGTACCGTTCCGTTCGTCTCCAAAGCCACCGGCGTACCGCTGGCAAAAGTGGCGGCGCGCGTGATGGCTGGCAAATCGCTGGCTGAGCAGGGCGTAACCAAAGAAGTTATCCCGCCGTACTACTCGGTGAAAGAAGTGGTGCTGCCGTTCAATAAATTCCCGGGCGTTGACCCGCTGTTAGGGCCAGAAATGCGCTCTACCGGGGAAGTCATGGGCGTGGGCCGCACCTTCGCTGAAGCGTTTGCCAAAGCGCAGCTGGGCAGCAACTCCACCATGAAGAAACACGGTCGTGCGCTGCTTTCCGTGCGCGAAGGCGATAAAGAACGCGTGGTGGACCTGGCGGCAAAACTGCTGAAACAGGGCTTCGAGCTGGATGCGACCCACGGCACGGCGATTGTGCTGGGCGAAGCAGGTATCAACCCGCGTCTGGTAAACAAGGTGCATGAAGGCCGTCCGCACATTCAGGACCGTATCAAGAATGGCGAATATACCTACATCATCAACACCACCTCAGGCCGTCGTGCGATTGAAGACTCCCGCGTGATTCGTCGCAGTGCGCTGCAATATAAAGTGCATTACGACACCACCCTGAACGGCGGCTTTGCCACCGCGATGGCGCTGAATGCCGATGCGACTGAAAAAGTAATTTCGGTGCAGGAAATGCACGCACAGATTAGCAAGTAAGTAAAAATGCCCGGTGCCGTTCGGTTGCCGGGCATTCTCCCCATCTTCAGAACCTTCTGGTTTTTCATCCGCTTTCAGTCAGTTAGCCTAAAATGGTTAGGTCGATAACTAAATTCAACTGAGAGCAGGGGAAAACACCATGCAAAATAAATTACTGATCGCTTCCATTCTGGCTGCCACGACAATGTTTACCGTTGCGGGCTGTTCGTCTAATCAGGCCGTAAAAACCACCGATGGCAAAACCATCGTCACCGACGGAAAGCCGCAGGTGGATGACGATACCGGTCTGGTGTCTTACAAAAACGCCGAAACCGGTCAAACCGAACAGATCAACCGTGACCAGGTGAAATCCATGGGCGAGCTGGATAACTAATTCAGAATTCTGACGTAAGCCCGTCAATAATATTCACTATTAGCCTGTTGAATTACTGACTACACTCTTTTGTTAAAAGAAAGCAGTAACAACAGGCTAATCAATGATTCTTATAATTTATGCGCATCCGTATCCGCATCATTCCCATGCGAATAAACGGATGCTTGAACAGGCAAGGACGCTGGAAGGCGTCGAAATTCGCTCTCTTTATCAACTCTATCCTGACTTCAATATCGATATTGCCGCCGAGCAGGAGGCGCTGTCTCGCGCCGATCTGATCGTCTGGCAGCACCCGATGCAGTGGTACAGCATTCCTCCGCTCCTCAAACTTTGGATCGATAAAGTTTTCTCCCACGGCTGGGCTTACGGTCATGGCGGCACGGCGCTGCATGGCAAACATTTGCTGTGGGCGGTGACGACCGGCGGCGGGGAAAGCCATTTTGAAATTGGTGCGCATCCGGGCTTTGATGTGCTGTCGCAGCCGCTACAGGCGACGGCAATCTACTGCGGGCTGAACTGGCTGCCACCGTTTGCCATGCACTGCACCTTTATTTGTGACGACGAAACCCTCGAAGGGCAGGCGCGTCACTATAAGCAACGTCTGCTGGAATGGCAGGAGGCCCATCATGGATAGCCATACGCTGATTCAGGCGCTGATTTATCTCGGTTCGGCAGCGCTGATTGTACCCATTGCGGTACGTCTTGGTCTGGGATCGGTACTTGGCTACCTGATCGCCGGCTGCATTATTGGCCCGTGGGGGCTGCGACTGGTGACCGATGCCGAATCTATTCTGCACTTTGCCGAGATTGGGGTGGTGCTGATGCTGTTTATTATCGGCCTCGAACTCGATCCACAAAGGCTGTGGAAGCTGCGTGCGGCAGTGTTCGGCGGTGGCGCATTGCAGATGGTGATTTGCGGCGGCCTGCTGGGGCTGTTCTGCATGTTACTTGGGCTGCGCTGGCAGGTCGCGGAATTGATCGGCATGACGCTGGCGCTCTCCTCTACGGCGATTGCCATGCAGGCGATGAATGAACGCAATCTGATGGTGACGCAAATGGGTCGCAGTGCCTTTGCGGTGCTGCTGTTCCAGGATATCGCGGCGATCCCGCTGGTGGCGATGATTCCGCTACTGGCAACGAGCAGTGCCTCGACGACGATGGGCGCATTTGCTCTCTCGGCGTTAAAAGTGGCGGGTGCGCTGGTGCTGGTGGTATTGCTGGGGCGCTATGTCACGCGTCCGGCGCTGCGTTTTGTAGCCCGCTCTGGCTTGCGGGAAGTGTTTAGTGCCGTGGCGTTATTCCTCGTGTTTGGCTTTGGTTTGCTGCTGGAAGAGGTCGGCTTGTCGATGGCGATGGGCGCGTTTCTGGCGGGCGTACTGCTGGCAAGCTCGGAATACCGTCATGCGCTGGAGAGCGATATCGAACCATTTAAAGGTTTGCTGTTGGGGCTGTTTTTCATCGGTGTTGGCATGTCGATAGACTTTGGCACGCTGCTTGAAAACCCATTGCGCATTGTCATTTTGCTGCTCGGTTTCCTCATCATCAAAATCGCCATGCTGTGGCTGATTGCCCGACCGTTGCAAGTGCCAAATAAACAGCGTCGTTGGTTTGCGGTGTTGTTAGGGCAGGGCAGTGAGTTTGCCTTTGTGGTATTTGGCGCGGCGCAGATGGCGAATGTGCTGGAGCCGGAGTGGGCGAAATCGCTGACCCTGGCGGTGGCGCTGTCGATGGCAGCAACGCCGATTCTGCTGGTGATCCTCAATCGCCTTGAGCAATCTTCTACTGAGGAAGCGCGTGAAGCCGATGAGATCGACGAAGAACAGCCGCGCGTGATTATCGCCGGATTCGGTCGTTTTGGGCAGATTACCGGACGTTTACTGCTCTCCAGCGGGGTGAAAATGGTGGTACTCGATCACGATCCGGACCATATCGAAACCTTGCGTAAATTTGGTATGAAAGTGTTTTATGGCGATGCCACGCGGATGGATTTACTGGAATCTGCCGGAGCGGCGAAAGCGGAAGTGCTGATTAACGCCATCGACGATCCGCAAACCAACCTGCAACTGACAGAGATGGTGAAAGAACATTTCCCGCATTTGCAGATTATTGCCCGCGCCCGCGATGTCGACCACTACATTCGTTTGCGTCAGGCAGGCGTTGAAAAGCCGGAGCGTGAAACCTTCGAAGGTGCGCTGAAAACCGGGCGTCTGGCACTGGAAAGTTTAGGTCTGGGGCCGTATGAAGCGCGAGAACGTGCCGATGTGTTCCGCCGCTTTAATATTCAGATGGTGGAAGAGATGGCAATGGTTGAGAACGACACCAAAGCCCGCGCGGCGGTCTATAAACGCACCAGCGCGATGTTAAGTGAGATCATTACCGAGGACCGCGAACATCTGTCATTAATTCAACGACATGGCTGGCAGGGAACCGAAGAAGGTAAACATACCGGCAACATGGCGGATGAACCGGAAACGAAACCCTCATCCTAATAAAGAGTGACGTAAATCACACTTTACAGCTAACTGTTTGTTTTTGTTTCATTGTAATGCGGCGAGTCCAGGGAGAGAGCGTGGACTCGCCAGCAGAATATAAAATTTTCCTCAACATCATCCTCGCACCAGTCGACGACGGTTTACGCTTTACGTATAGTGGCGACAATTTTTTTTATCGGGAAATCTCAATGATCAGTCTGATTGCGGCGTTAGCGGTAGATCGCGTTATTGGCATGGAAAACGCCATGCCGTGGAACCTGCCTGCCGATCTCGCCTGGTTTAAACGCAACACCTTAAATAAACCCGTGATTATGGGCCGCCATACCTGGGAATCAATCGGTCGTCCGTTGCCAGGACGCAAAAATATTATCCTCAGCAGTCAACCGGGTACGGACGATCGCGTAACGTGGGTGAAGTCGGTGGATGAAGCCATCGCGGCGTGTGGTGACGTACCAGAAATCATGGTGATTGGCGGCGGTCGCGTTTATGAGCAGTTCCTGCCAAAAGCGCAAAAACTGTATCTGACGCATATCGACGCAGAAGTGGAAGGCGACACCCATTTCCCGGATTACGAGCCGGATGACTGGGAATCGGTATTCAGCGAATTCCACGACGCCGATGCGCAGAACTCTCACAGCTATTGCTTTGAGATTCTGGAGCGGCGGTAATTTTGTATAGAATTTACGGCTAGTGCCGGATGCGACGCCGGTCGCGTCTTATCCGGCCTTCCTGTATCAGGCTGTGTTTAAGACGCCGCCGCTTCGCCCAAATCCTTATGCCGGTTCGACGGCTGGACAAAATACTGTTTATCTTCCCAGCGCAGGCAGGTTAATGTACCACCCCAGCAGCAGCCGGTATCCAGCGCGTAAATACCTTCCGGCGTACCTTTGCCTTCCAGCGATGCCCAGTGACCAAAGGCGATGCTGTATTCTTCAGCGACAGGGCCAGGAATGGCAAACCACGGTTTCAGTGGGGCAGGGGCCTCTTCCGGCGATTCTTTGCTGTACATATCCAGTTGACCGTTCGGGAAGCAAAAACGCATACGGGTAAAGGCGTTGGTGATAAAACGCAGTCTTCCCAGCCCCCGCAATTCCGGTGACCAGTTATTTGGCATATCGCCGTACATGGCATCAAGAAAGAAGGGATAGGAGTCACTCGATAGCACCGCTTCTACATCGCGTGCGCACTCTTTGGCGGTCTGCAGATCCCACTGCGGCGTGATCCCTGCGTGGGCCATCACCAGCTTTTTCTCTTCGTCGATTTGCAGCAGAGGCTGGCGCCGCAGCCAGTTAAGCAGCTCGTCGGCATCCGGCGCTTCCAGCAGCGGTGTCAGGCGATCTTTCGGTTTATTGCGGCTGATCCCGGCAAATACCGCCAGCAGATGCAGATCGTGATTGCCCAGCACCAGACGTACGCTGTCGCCTAAGGATTTCACATAGCGCAGAACATCCAGCGAACCCGGCCCGCGCGCGACCAGATCGCCCGTCAGCCAGAGGGTATCTTTCCCAGGGGTAAATTCTACTTTATGCAGCAATGCGATCAGTTCATCGTAACAACCATGAACGTCGCCAATAAGGTATGTCGCCATATTCTTTTAATGAATGAGTGTGGGAACGGCGAGTCGGAATACGGGAATGTCGATGCTGAAAGGGACGCCATTTTCATCGATCATTTCGTAGTGACCCTGCATGGTGCCCAGCGGGGTTTCAATGATTGCACCGCTGGTGTACTGGTACTCTTCGCCAGGCGCGATAAGTGGCTGGACGCCAACCACTCCTTCGCCCTGGACTTCGGTTTCACGGCCATTGCCATTGGTGATCAGCCAGTAACGCCCCAACAACTGCACTGGCGCTCGCCCCAGATTGCGTATGGTTACGGTATAAGCAAAAACGTAACGTTCATTATCAGGTGAAGATTGAGCCTCAATGTAGACGCTTTGAACCTGAATACACACTCGGGGCGAATTGATCATCGTTAACTCTCCTGCAAAGGCGCGTTCTCCGCCAGATAGTTCGCCATCTGGCAATATTGCGCGACAGAGATATTTTCCGCTCGCATCGCCGGGTCGATCCCCATTCCCGTTAACACCTCGACGCTAAACAGGTTGCCGAGGCTGTTACGAATGGTTTTACGACGCTGGTTAAAGGCTTCGGTGGTGATGCGGCTCAACACACGAACATCTTTAACCGGGTGAGGCATCGTTGCATGAGGAACCAGGCGCACGACGGCGGAATCCACTTTGGGTGGTGGTGTAAAGGCTGACGGCGGTACTTCCAGTACCGGGATCACATTGCAATAGTATTGCGCCATGACGCTTAATCGACCATACGCTTTGCTGTTCGGTCCTGCAACCAGACGATTCACCACCTCTTTTTGCAACATAAAGTGCATGTCGGCAATGGCATCAGTATAGCTAAACAGATGGAACATCAACGGCGTGGAGATGTTATAAGGCAGGTTGCCGAAAACACGCAGCGGCTGACCCATTTTCTCGGCCAGTTCACCAAAGTTAAAGGTCATCGCATCCTGCTGATAAATCGTCAGTTTCGGGCCTAAGAATGGATGCGTTTGCAGACGTGCCGCCAGATCGCGGTCAAGTTCGATGACCGTCAGCTGGTCCAGACGTTCGCCGACCGGTTCGGTCAATGCCGCCAGACCGGGGCCGATTTCGACCATCGCCTGGCCCTTTTGCGGGTTAATGGCAGACACAATACTGTCGATCACGAACTGATCGTTGAGAAAGTTTTGCCCGAAGCGTTTACGGGCTAAGTGGCCCTGGTGGACTCGATTATTCATTGGGTGTTAACAATCATTTTGATGGCGAGATTAAGCGCCGTAATAAAACTGCCGACATCGGCTTTGCCACGTCCCGCCAGTTCAAGCGCGGTGCCGTGGTCCACTGATGTGCGAATAAAGGGCAGGCCCAGCGTAATGTTCACACCGCGCCCGAAGCCCTGGTATTTTAGCACGGGAAGACCCTGATCGTGGTACATCGCCAGCACGGCGTCGGCGTTATCAAGATATTTCGGCTGAAACAGGGTATCGGCAGGCAGCGGCCCGTTGAGTTTCATCCCCTGCGCCCGCAGCTCATTGAGCACCGGAATAATGGTGTCTATCTCTTCCGTACCCATATGACCGCCTTCGCCCGCGTGCGGATTCAGCCCGCAGACCAGAATGCGCGGTTCGGCAATACCAAATTTGGTCCGCAAATCGTGATGCAAAATAGCAATCACTTCGTGCAAAAGTGCAGGGGTGATAGCGTCTGCGATATCGCGCAGCGGTAAATGCGTCGTTGCCAGCGCCACGCGAAGTTCTTCGGTCGCCAGCATCATCACCACCTTTTTCGCCTGCGAACGCTCTTCGAAAAACTCGGTATGACCGGTAAAAGGAATGCCAGCGTCGTTAATAACGCCTTTATGCACCGGACCTGTGATCAGCGCGGCAAATTCGCCGTTCAGACAACCATCGCACGCTCGCGCCAGCGTTTCCACCACATAATGCCCATTTTCAACCGCTAACTGCCCCGCAGTGACAGGTGCACGTAGCGCGACAGGAAGTAGCGTTAATGTGCCCGCAGTTTGCGGTTGTGCAGGGGAGTTGGGGGAATAAGGGCGGAGGGTGAGCGGCAAACCGAGCATCGCTGCCCGGTTGGTAAGGAGAGTGGCATCGGCACAAACAACCAGTTCGACCGGCCACTCACGCTGTGCAAGCTGGACAACTAAGTCCGGGCCAATCCCGGCGGGCTCGCCGGGAGTGATCACAACACGTTGGGTTTTAACCATTAGTTGCTCAGGATTTTAACGTAGGCGCTGGCACGTTGTTCCTGCATCCAGCTTGCTGCTTCTTCCGAGAACTTACGGTTCATCAGCATGCGGTATGCACGATCTTTCTGCGCAGCGTCGGTTTTATCGACATTTCGGGTATCCAGCAGTTCGATTAAATGCCAGCCGAATGAAGAGTGAACCGGTGCACTCATTTGACCTTTGTTCAGGCGGGTCAGGGCGTCACGGAAAGCCGGATCGAAAATATCTGGTGTAGCCCAGCCGAGATCGCCGCCCTGGTTAGCAGAGCCTGGATCCTGCGAGAACTCTTTCGCTGCGGCAGCAAAAGTCGTTTTACCACTCTTGATATCAGCAGCAATCTGTTCCAGTTTCACGCGGGCCTGTTCGTCAGTCATGATCGGCGACGGTTTCAGCAGAATATGGCGAGCATGAACTTCGGTCACCGAGATATTTTTGCTTTCGCCGCGCAGGTCGTTAACTTTCAGAATATGGAAGCCAACGCCGGAACGAATCGGGCCAACAATGTCGCCTTTCTTCGCGGTGCTTAATGCCTGGGCGAAGATCCCCGGCAACTCCTGAATACGGCCCCAGCCCATCTGGCCGCCATTCAGCGCCTGCTGGTCGGCAGAATGAGCAATCGCCAGCTTACCGAAATCAGCGCCGTTACGCGCCTGATCGACAATGGCGCGCGCCTGGCTTTCCGCTTCGTTCACCTGATCAGAGGTCGGGTTTTCCGGCAGCGGGATCAGGATGTGGCTCAGGTTCAGCTCAGTGCTGGCGTCGTTTTGGTTACCCACCTGCTGCGCCAGGGATTCGACTTCCTGCGGCAGGATGGTGATGCGACGACGCACCTCGTTGTTACGCACTTCAGAGATAATCATCTCTTTGCGGATCTGGTTACGATAGGTGTTGTAGTTCAGTCCATCGTAAGCCAGACGGCTGCGCATCTGATCCAGCGTCATGTTGTTCTGTTTCGCGATGTTAGCAATCGCCTGATCCAGCTGCTCATCGGAGATTTTCACTCCCATTTTCTGCCCCATCTGCAGGATGATTTGATCCATGATCAAACGTTCCATGATTTGGTGGCGCAGCGTCGCGTCATCAGGAAGCTGCTGCCTTGCCTGAGCAGCGTTCAGTTTTACCGATTGCATTAATCCATCAACGTCGCTTTCCAGCACGACGCCGTTATTGACGACGGCTGCGACTTTATCGACTACCTGGGGGGCAGCGAAACTGGTATTCGCGATCATGGCGATACCGAGAAGCAGCGTTTTCCAGTTCTTCATACTTTTTCCATTTCAATTAACCGCACTGCGGATTACGTGGTAAATCAACAAATCACAAAGTGTTTTGATACGGCAGAATGTTCGAACGCAGCATCTCTTGCGTACCCAGACCGTAGTTGGAGCTCAGGCCGCGAAGTTCGATGTTAAAGCCGATTGCGTTGTCATATACCGCATGTTGTTTATCGTTATCCCAACCGTTCAGCTTCCGCTCGTAACCGACGCGAATTGCATAGCAGCAGGAGCTGTATTGCACACCTAACATAGAGTCGGCTTGCTTGTTCGCATTGGTGTCGTAGTAGTAGGCCCCAACAATGGACCAACGATCGGCAATTGGCCAGCTGGCGACAGCACCTACCTGCGAAATACCATTCTTATATTGCTCAGCAGTGGAATAGTACTTAGGCAGCGTAGCCTGAATATATTCCGGGCTGGCGTAACGGTAATTCAGCTGTACCAGACGGTCTTCATCCCGACGGTATTCAATGCTGGAGTTACTGGTCGCTACGTTATCCAGACGTGTATCGTACTGAATCCCGCCACGCAATCCCCAACGCTCGGAGATACGCCAGTAAGTATCGCCTGCCCACACCAGTGAACCCGTTTTGTCGTCATTCTCCCATGTTATGTTGTCATCGCCAGTGCGAGACTCCGTGAAATAGTAGATTTGACCAACGGAAATATTAAAACGTTCAACGGCAGCATCATCATATATGCGAGATGTGACACCGGTCGTCACCTGGTTAGCGGAGGCAATACGGTCAAGACCGCCGTAAGTCCGGTCCCGGAACAGGCCAGAGTAGTCAGATTGCAGCAGAGACGAGTCGTAGTTATAGATGTCGCTCTGATCGCGATACGGCACGTACAAATACTGCGCGCGCGGTTCCAGCGTTTGGGTATAACCCGGAGCCAGCATTTCCATATCGCGTTCAAAGACCATTTTGCCGTCAACTTTGAATTGCGGCATTACGCGGTTAACGGATTCGTCCAGCTTGGTCGTGTTTCTGGAGTTATACCAGTCAAGATTGGTTTGCTGATAATGGGTTGCCAGCAACTTCGCTTCGGTATTGATGCTGCCCCAGTTATTAGAGAGCGGCAAATTGATGGTCGGTTCCAGGTGAACACGGGTTGCTTCAGGCATGTCGTCTCTGGTGTTAACAAAGTGCACTGCCTGGCCGTAAATACGCGTATCAAACGGACCAACATCATTCTGGTAGTAATTAACGTCTAACTGCGGCTCTGCCGAGTAGCTACTGGTGTTCTGTTCGCTGAAAACCTGGAACTGCTTGGTTGAAACGGTGGCATTGAAGTTTTGCACCGCATAGCCAACGCTGAATTTTTGCGTTGCGTAGCCGTCAGTACTGGAACCGTACTTGTTATCGAAATCATTGAAGTAGCTAGGATCGCTGACCTTGGTGTAGTCGACGTTGAAACGCCACACCTGATCCATGACCCCGGAGTGGTTCCAGTAGAATAACCAACGACGTGAACTGTCATCGTTCGGGTGTTCATCTTCATAGACTTTATCTGAAGGCAGATAGTCCAGTTCCATCAAGCCAGCGCCCGCCTGGGAGAGGTAGCGGAATTCGTTCTCCCACATGATGTTGCCACGACGATGCATATAATGCGGCGTGATGGTGGCATCCATATTTGGCGCGATGTTCCAGTAATATGGCAGGTAGAACTCAAAGTAGTTGGTGGTGGTGTACTTGGCGTTCGGGATCAAGAAACCAGAGCGACGTTTGTCACCCACCGGCAACTGCAAATAGGGGCTATAAAAGATCGGTACCGGACCCACCTTAAAGCGGGCGTTCCAGATCTCCGCAACTTGTTCTTCGCGGTCATGAATAATTTCGCTACCTACCACGCTCCAGGTGTCAGAACCCGGCAGACAGGAGGTAAAGCTACCGTTATCCAGAATGGTATAGCGGTTTTCGCCACGTTGTTTCATCAGGTCCGCTTTACCGCGACCCTGGCGACCCACCATCTGGTAATCACCTTCCCAGACGTTGGTATCTTTGGTGTTCAGATTCGCCCAGCCTTTCGGCCCTTTGAGGATCACCTGGTTATCGTCGTAATGGACATTACCGAGCGCATCAACGGTTCGTACCGGCTCCGGTTGTCCTGGTGCCTCTTTTTGATGGAGCTGCACTTCGTCGGCCTGCAGACGGCTGTTACCCTGCATGATATCCACGCTGCCAGTAAACACGGCGTCATCCGGGTAGTCCCCTTTCGCGTGGTCAGCATTGATAGTCACGGGTAAGTCATTGGTATCGCCCTGTACCAGAGGACGGTCATAGCTTGGCACGCCCAACATGCACTGTGAGGCGAGGTCGGCTGCCAGTCCCTGTTGACTATAAAGGGCGGTGGCAATCATGGTGGCCAGGAGAGTGGGGATACGTTTTTTCATACGTTGATTTTATTGTTCCATCATCGGTAACGTTGCGCGTGACAAACGGTCAGAGACTAACGTACTCGTCATCTCTACGCTAGTGTTAATCCTGTCCGAATAGCGTCAGTGGTGTTAGGCACGGCATTGAATGACAGGTATGATAATGCAAATTATAGGCGATGTCCCACAATTGACCGCAGCCGGAAAACGGTAAAAGCACCTTTATATTGTGGGAGATAGCCCTGATATCCGTGTGTCGATTTGGGGAATATATGCAGTATTGGGGAAAAATCATTGGCGTGGCCGTGGCCTTACTGATGGGCGGCGGCTTTTGGGGCGTAGTGTTAGGCCTGTTAATTGGCCATATGTTTGATAAAGCCCGTAGCCGTAAAATGGCGTGGTTCGCCAACCAGCGTGAGCGTCAGGCGCTGTTTTTTGCCACCACTTTTGAAGTGATGGGGCATTTAACCAAATCCAAAGGTCGCGTCACGGAGGCTGATATTCATATCGCCAGCCAGTTGATGGACCGAATGAATCTTCATGGCGCTTCCCGTACTGCGGCGCAAAATGCGTTCCGGGTGGGAAAATCAGACAATTACCCGCTGCGCGAAAAGATGCGCCAGTTTCGCAGTGTCTGCTTTGGTCGTTTTGACTTAATTCGTATGTTTCTGGAGATCCAGATTCAGGCGGCGTTTGCTGATGGTTCACTGCACCCGAATGAACGGGCGGTGCTGTATGTCATTGCTGAAGAATTAGGGATCTCCCGCGCCCAGTTTGACCAGTTTTTGCGCATGATGCAGGGCGGTGTTTGGCGGCGGTTATCAGCAGCAATCTGGCGGTGGTAACTGGCAGCAAGCGCAGCGTGGCCGACGCTGGAAGATGCCTGTAATGTGCTGGGCGTGAAGCCGACGGATGATGCGACCACCATCAAACGTGCCTACCGTAAGCTGATGAGTGAACACCATCCCGATAAGCTGGTGGCGAAAGGTTTGCCGCCTGAGATGATGGAGATGGCGAAGCAGAAAGCGCAGGAAATTCAGCAGGCATATGAGCTGATAAAGCAGCAGAAAGGGTTTAAATGACCCTGTAAATGATGCTGAGTAACTGCCCACGATTAAAGGTGGCCGCCCTGGCGGTCACTTCTTTGAGAAAAGGCGTTTACTCAGAATGGTGGACAGGCTCAATGCACGGTTTACGGGAGGGGTTCTGTAGGTTTTATCGCGTTGACCCTGCTTAAGGTTGAGAGCTTTACGACGAGCGGAATTATATTTTTACGTCTTAAAAATAAAAACACATACCTGAATGAGCGATTTTTGAAAGTATATTTATTCAGAACGCGCATCATGAGTTTTTAACTCAATGCGAGGCTATTACCATGGAAAGTATCAGTTCCAGGCATGCCGGTTACACTTTTAAATATGAGCAAGAACGATATTTATAAGATGGTGAGCGGGGACAAGATGGACGTGAAGATGAATATCTTTCAACGCTTGTGGGAGACGTTACGCCATCTGTTCTGGTCAGATAAACAGACTGAGGCTTATAAACTTCTGTTCAATTTCGTGAATAACCAGACTGGCAACATCAACGCCTCAGAATACTTTACTGGGGCTATCAACGAGAATGAGAGAGAAAAGTTATCAATAGCCTGGAATTATTCAATAAACTTAAAACATGCGCAAAAAATCCGGATGAGTTGGTCGCAAAGGGCAATATGCGCTGGGTCGCCCAGACCTTCGGGGATATCGAGTTAAGTGTCACTTTTTCATTGAAAAGAATAAGATATGTACTCAGACGTTGCAGCTGCATAAGGGCCAAGGTAACTTGGGCGTTGATCTTAGAAAGGCTTACCTTCCCGGCGTTGACATGAGGGATTGTTACCTTGGTAAAAAAAACAATGAAAGGTAGCAATGATATCCTTTATGAGAGACCTGGGTGGAATGCTAACCTGGGCGGTGTTACCCCGGACGGTGCTAACCTGGACGGTGCTATCCTGGACGGTGCTACCGTGAACGGTGCTACCTCCCCTATATGATGAGGTAATTATTATTAATAAAATCCCCCCCAAAAAAATTGATACTAAAGGAGTTGCTACTGAAGAAGTTGCTACTAAAAAAGTACTGCTGAACAAATTACTGACAACGCAATTATTGAATGAGCCAGAATAAGCTAAGGTTGAAGGGGCTGGAACGCCCCTTCAACCTTAGCAGTAGCGTGGGATGATTTCACAATTAGAAAGACCTGCATGATGAGCTAGAGAAGAGGCTAGTGACGCAAGGCGTCGTGCAGGACACGGATCACCGAGATGGGCATCGCCAACCAGACTGCTAATTAGCCCATGAATAACAATCAGAAAGGACCATAACAGACCCGTTAAAATGAAATATAAGAGACGGTCAACGGGTGAAGAAAAAGTTCAAAAATTCGCTGTGGAGCAGGAAGGGAATTACCGAATGGAAAGCGTAGCCACACGCAACAACTGAAAGCAGTTTGGCAGAAACAAAAAATCCCCGGACTCGGGGATTTATGTACAAGAGGCAGCCCCTTAGGATGAGGGTATAAACGTACAGGAAAGGTTAAAAAATCCGCTGCGCTTTAAACGTCATACTATTGCCATACGCCGGATGGGTAATCGTCAACATCTCTGCATGTAGCAACAAACGTGGTGCCATCGCTCTCGCTTCTGGTGATGCATAAAAACGATCGCCGAGAATCGGATGACCCAGCGCCAGCATATGCACACGCAATTGATGCGAACGCCCGGTAATCGGTTTTAACACCACTCTTGCCGTGTTATCCGCCGCATACTCCACCACTTCATATTCCGTCTGCGCAGGTTTACCCGTTTCGTAACAGACTTTCTGTTTCGGGCGGTTTGGCCAGTCGCAAATCAGCGGCAGATCCACCAGACCTTCTGCGGGGGATGGATGCCCCCAGACGCGGGCCACATACTGCTTTTTCGGCTCGCGCTCGCGGAACTGGCGTTTTAACTCCCGCTCCGCGGCTTTGGTCAGCGCCACTACAATCACGCCGCTGGTAGCCATATCCAGACGATGCACCGATTCTGCCTGCGGATAATCACGCTGAATGCGCGTCATCACGCTGTCTTTGTGCTCTTCCAGACGACCCGGCACTGACAACAAACCGCTCGGCTTGTTGACCACCATAATATGGTCATCCTGATACAGGATAACCAACCAGGGTTCCTGCGGTGGATTGTAGTTTTCCATCCCCATTTTCGGCTCCGTTACTGATGCGTTACAACGATCAAACGCAGGGCATCCAGACGCCAACCTGCCTGATCCAGGCTTTCCATTACCTGCTGACGGTTGCTCTCAATGGCGGTCAGTTCGTCGTCACGAATGTTCGGGTTCACTGCACGCAGAGCTTCCAGACGAGACAGCTCGGCAGACAGTTTTTCGTCGGCTTCGTTACGCGCTGCATCAATCAATGCACGGGCAGATTTCTCGATCTGCGCTTCACCCAGTTGAAGGATAGCGTGAACATCCTGCTGCACGGCGTTAACCAGTTTGCTGCCGGTGTGACGGTTAACCGCGTTAAGCTGGCGGTTAAAGGTTTCAAACTCTACCTGCGCCGCCAGGTTGTTGCCGTTTTTATCCAGCAGCATACGTACCGGCGTCGGTGGCAGGAAGCGGTTGAGCTGCAACTGCTTCGGAGCCTGGGCTTCAACCACATAAATCAGTTCCACCAACAGCGTACCTACCGGCAACGCTTTGTTTTTTAACAGTGAAATCGTGCTGCTACCGGTATCGCCAGAAAGGATCAGATCCAGACCGTTGCGGATCAGCGGATGCTCCCAGGTAATAAACTGTGCATCTTCACGCGCCAGCGCCACTTCACGATCAAAGGTGATGGTGATGCCATCTTCCGACAGGCCAGGGAAGTCCGGCACCAGCATATGATCGGACGGCGTCAGCACGATCATGTTGTCGCCGCGATCGTCCTGATTGATACCGATAATATCGAACAGGTTCATGGCGAAGGCGATCAGGTTGGTATCGTCATCCTGCTCTTCAATGCTTTCTGCCAGTGCCTGGGCTTTTTCGCCACCGTTGGAGTGGATTTCCAGCAGGCGGTCACGACCCTGTTCCAGCTGTGCTTTCAGCGCTTCATGTTGCTCGCGGCAGTTTTTGATCAGATCGTCAAAGCCTTCGGTTTGATCCGGTGAAGCCAGATAGTTAATCAGATCGTTGTATACGCTATCGTAAATAGTGCGTCCGGTCGGGCAGGTGTGCTCAAATGCATCCAGACCTTCGTGATACCAGCGCACCAGCACCGACTGAGCGGTTTTCTCCAGATAAGGCACATGGATCTGAATATCGTGCGCCTGGCCGATACGATCCAGACGACCAATACGCTGCTCCAGTAGATCCGGGTTGAATGGCAGGTCAAACATCACCATGTGGCTGGCGAACTGGAAGTTACGTCCTTCAGAACCGATTTCCGAGCACAGCAGTACCTGTGCGCCGGTATCTTCTTCAGCAAACCAGGCGGCAGCGCGGTCACGCTCAATAATCGACATGCCTTCGTGGAACACAGCAGCGCGGATACCTTCACGTTCGCGCAGTACTTGCTCCAGTTGCAGCGCAGTGGCAGCTTTAGCGCAGATCACCAGCACTTTCTGAGAGCGATGGCTGGTCAGGTAGCCCATCAGCCACTCAACGCGCGGATCGAAGTTCCACCAGGTGGCGTTATCACCTTCAAATTCCTGATAAATACGCTCCGGGTAGAGCATATCGCGAGCACGATCTTCCGCACTTTTACGTGCGCCCATAATGCCGGAGACTTTAATAGCCGTCTGATACTGCGTCGGTAGCGGCAGCTTAATGGTGTGCAGCTCGCGTTTCGGGAATCCTTTCACACCGTTACGGGTGTTACGGAACAGCACGCGGCTGGTGCCGTGGCGATCCATCAGCATCGAAACCAGTTCCTGACGGGCGCTCTGGGCATCTTCGCTGTCGCTGTTTGCTGCTTGCAACAGCGGCTCGATATCCTGCTCGCCGATCATCTCGCCGAGCATGTTCAGTTCGTCATTGCTCAGTTTGTTACCTGCCAGCAGCATGGCAACGGCGTCCGCAACCGGACGATAATTTTTCTGCTCTTCAACGAACTGCGCAAAATCGTGGAAACGGTTCGGGTCCAGCAGACGCAGACGGGCGAAGTGGCTTTCCATCCCCAGCTGTTCCGGGGTCGCGGTCAGCAGCAGAACGCCCGGCACGTGCTCTGCCAGTTGTTCAATGGCCTGATATTCACGGCTTGGCGCATCTTCGCTCCACACCAGGTGATGCGCTTCATCGACCACCAGCAGGTCCCATTCGGCTTCACAGAGATGTTCCAGGCGCTGTTTGCTACGACGGGCAAAATCCAGCGAGCAAATCACCAGCTGTTCGGTGTCAAACGGGTTGTAAGCATCGTGCTGAGCTTCGGCATAACGCTCATCATCAAATAGCGCAAAGCGCAGGTTGAAACGGCGCAGCATTTCTACCAGCCACTGATGCTGTAAGGTTTCCGGGACGATAATTAGCACACGTTCAGCAGCGCCAGAGAGCAGTTGCTGATGCAGGATCATCCCGGCTTCAATGGTTTTCCCTAAACCCACTTCGTCAGCCAGCAGGACGCGCGGCGCGTGGCGGCGACCAACATCATGAGCGATGTTGAGCTGATGCGGGATCAGGCTGGTACGCTGACCGCGCAGGCCGCTGTACGGCATACGGAACTGTTCGCTGGAATATTTACGCGCGCGATAACGCAGCGCAAAGCGGTCCATACGGTCAATCTGCCCGGCAAACAGACGGTCCTGCGGTTTGCTGAACACCAGTTTGCTATCAAGGAAAACTTCACGCAGGGCTACGCCGGACTCTTCAGTATCCAGGCGAGTACCGATATAGGTCAGCAAGCCATTTTCTTCTTTTACTTCTTCGACTTGCATCTGCCAGCCGTCATGGCTGGTAATGGTATCACCAGGGTTGAACATCACGCGGGTCACGGGGGAATCACTGCGTGCGTACAGACGGTTTTCACCAGTAGATGGGAAAAGTAAAGTGACAGTTCGCGCATCCACCGCGACAACGGTTCCAAGTCCCAATTCGCTTTCTGTATCGCTGATCCAGCGTTGACCAAGTGTAAAAGGCATATGTGTTCGGCTCTATATCTTTAATTGCAGGCAATAACCACCCGCTACCGTGCTTATGAGGTAGTGGTGTTATTCAGGTCCAGGAATGGAAAGGGCGCTATGGTACTGGATGGCAAAGCATTCGTCACGCATCAAAATGGTATCTGGCGAACTCTTTTTTTTGCTCAAAATAGCCCAAGTTGCCCGGTCATAAGTGTAGCAAAATTATCCTCAATAAAAGGGAGTATTCCCTCCGCCACGGGTTGTAGCTGGCGGGTCAGATAGTGTTCGTAATCCAGTGGTGAACGTTGGTAGTCCAGCGGCTCCGGGCCGTTGGTGGTCCATACGTACTTAATGGTGCCGCGATTCTGATATTGCAAGGGGCGACCACGCTTTTGGTTTTCTTCATCGGCAAGGCGAGCGGCGCGTACATGAGGCGGCACATTACGCTGATACTCGCTCAGCGGACGGCGAAGGCGTTTACGGTAAACCAGTCGCGCATCCAGTTCACCCGCCATCAGTTTGTCGATGGTTTCGCGTACATATTCCTGATATGGCTCGTTGCGGAAGATGCGCAGGTATAGCTCCTGCTGAAACTGCTGGGCCAGCGGCGTCCAGTCGGTGCGCACGGTTTCCAGCCCTTTAAACACCATCCGCTGCTTGTCGCCCTCCTGAATCAGTCCGGCATAACGCTTTTTACTGCCGGTATCGGCTCCGCGAATGGTTGGCATCAGAAAACGGCAGAAATGGGTTTCATACTCCAGTTCTAATGCGCTGGTCAGCCGTTGTTTTTGCAGCGTTTCCGCCCACCAGGCGTTAACGTGCTGCACCAGTGCACGACCGATTTTCGCCGCTTCTTCTTCCGAATGTGCGCCTTTCAGCCAGACAAACGTTGAGTCGGTATCGCCGTAGATAACGTCGTAGCCCTGTGCTTCAATCAACGCTTTGGTTTGCCGCATGATCTGATGACCACGCATGGTGATCGACGATGCCAGCCGCGGATCGAAGAAGCGGCAGGCGGTGGTGCCGAGCACGCCATAAAAGGCATTCATGATGATTTTCAGCGCCTGCGACAGCGGTTTGTTACCCTGGCGTTTGGCTTCATCGCGCCCGTGCCAGATGTTAGTCACAATCTCCGGCAGGCAATGTTTTTCTCGCGAGAACCAGGCATCGAGAAAACCTTCGGTACTGTGCTCTGGATCAGGCTGCGCCATGCCTTCCACCAGCCCGACGGGATCAATCAGAAAGGTGCGGATGATCGACGGGTACAGGCTTTTATAGTCCAGCACCAGCACTGAATCATAAAGCCCTGGCCGTGAATCCATCACGTAGCCGCCAGGGCTGGCGTGCGGCGGCACTTCGCCGAGATTAGGCGCGACATAACCAGCGCGATGCATTCGCGGAAAATAGAGATGACCAAATGCCGCCACCGAACCGCCGTGTCGGTCCACCGGCAGGCCGTTCACCGTTGCCCGTTCGAGTAAAAATGGCATGATTTCAGTTTTGTGGAAGATCTGCGTCACCAGCTCGCAATCTTTCAGGTTATAAGTTGCCAGCGCAGGTTTATCTTCGGCGAAACGGCGGTCAATTTCGTCCATTCGATCCCACGGGTTATCGATAGATTTTCCTTCGCCTAATAGCTCCTGAGCGACAGTTTCCAGCGAGAATGAAGAGAAATTCCAGAACGCGGATTTCAGCGCCTCGATACCGTCGATAATTAGCCGACCTTTAGCCTGGGCAAAAAAGACGCCGTTTTTAAAGCCGTGCTCGCGCCACTCCAGCTCGCTATTATCGCGCCCAAGACGCAGCGGAAGACGGTAACGCTCGGCATGTTTTTGCAGCATTCGCAGATCGAACTGCACCACGTTCCAACCGATGATCACATCAGGATCGTAGTTGGCAAACCAGGCGTTGAGTTTTTCCAGCAACTGCGGGCGGCTGGCGACGTATTCCAGTTCGAAATCAAGCGAGGAGGCGTCGCCATTCTCCGGCCCCAGCATATAAACGATGCGCTGCCCGCAGCCTTCCAGGCCGATGCAGTACAGCTCACCGTGGCGGGTGGTTTCAATATCTATAGAAACCCACTTGAGCGGCGGACGATAGTCGGGATGCGGTTTCAGACGGGCATTAACGATAGTGCCATTGTGCATATCACCCTCGACCCACACCGGTGAGGTGATAAACCGCTCCATCAGATAGCGTTCTGGCGGACGCACATCGGCCTCGTAGACGGTAACGCCACCTTCACGCAGGCGCTTTTCGTAATTCATCAATTGGCGATGGGCGCGACAGTAAAGGCCATACACCGGCTGGCGGTGAAAATCCTTTAACGCCAGCGGTGTCAGGCGAAAGCCTTGTTCACCCTGCAAAATATGCTGAGCGCGGGGAACCTGATCGGCGGGAATAAACGCCACGGACTCTTGCGGTGCAAGCGTAACCTGCAACGGCCCGTTGTCCGTCGCCAGCCAGAAGGAGACTTCTGTCCCTTGCGGGGTGTCCCGCCAGTGTCGGGTTAAGATAAAACCTGCCTGCGCCACGCTGAAAATCCATCAAAAAACCAGGCTTGAGTATAGCCTGGTTTCGTTTGATTGGCTGTGGTTTTATACAGTCATGCCCGTAATATGCCTTCGCGCCATGCTTACGCAGATAGTGTTTATCCAGCAGCGTTTGCTGCATATCCGGTAACTGCGGCGCTAACTGACGGCAGAATATCCCCATATAAGCGACCTCTTCCAGCACGATGGCGTTATGCACCGCATCTTCGGCATTTTTGCCCCATGCAAACGGGCCGTGGGAATGGACCAGAACGCCGGGCATTTGCGCTGCATCGATACCCTGTTTTTCAAAGGTTTCTACGATGACGTTACCGGTTTCCCACTCATATTCGCCGTTGATTTCTGCGTCGGTCATTTTGCGGGTGCAGGGAATGGTGCCGTAGAAATAGTCGGCGTGGGTGGTGCCGGTTGCTGGAATCGACTGACCCGCCTGCGCCCAGATGGTGGCGTGGCGCGAGTGCGTATGCACAATGCCGCCAATGGAGGGGAATGCCTGATAGAGCAGCCGGTGAGTTGGCGTGTCGGAGGAGGGCTTTTTCGTACCTTCAACCACTTCACCGGTTTCGATGCTAACCACGACCATATCGTCAGCGGTCATGACGCTGTAATCGACGCCGGAAGGTTTGATCACAAAGACGCCGCGCTCGCGATCAACGGCGCTGACGTTGCCCCATGTGAGCGTGACCAGGTTGTGTTTTGGCAGCGCCAGGTTGGCTTCTAATACCTGGCGTTTGAGATCTTCTAACATGTTGACTCCTTCGTGCCGGATGCGCTTTGCTTATCCGGCCTACAAAATCGCAGCGTGTAGGCCTGATAAGACGCGCCAGCGTCGCATCAGGCGTTGAATGCCGGATGCGCTTTGCTTATCCGGCCTACAAAATCGCAGCGCGTAGGCCTGATAAGACGCGCCAGCGTCGCATCAGGCGTTGAATGCCGGATGCGCTTTGCTTATCCGGCCTACAAAATCGCAGCGTGTAGGCCAGATAAGACGCGTCAGCGTCGCATCAGGCGTTACATACCGGATGCGGCTACTTAGCGACGAAACCCGTAATACACTTCGTTCCAGCGCAGCGCGTCTTTAAACGCTGGCAGGCGTGTGTCGTTATCAATCACCGTGATTTCAATGTCGTGCATCTCGGCGAATTGGCGCATATCGTTGAGGTTCAGTGCATGGCTGAAGACGGTATGGTGCGCGCCACCAGCGAGGATCCACGCTTCGGAAGCAGTTGGCAGATCCGGTTGCGCTTTCCACAGCGCATTCGCCACCGGCAGTTTCGGCAGGGAGTGCGGTGTTTTCACCGTGTCGATGCAGTTAACCAGTAGACGGTAACGATCGCCGAGATCAATCAAGCTGGCGACAATCGCTGGGCCGGTTTGGGTATTGAAGATCAGGCGGGCAGGATCGTCCTTACCACCAATACCGAGATGCTGAACGTCGAGGATCGGTTTCTCTTCTGCGGCGATCGACGGGCAGACTTCCAGCATATGGGAGCCGAGCACCAGGTCATTACCTTTCTCGAAGTGATAGGTGTAGTCCTCCATAAAGGAGGTGCCGCCCTGCAGACCGGTTGACATCACCTTCATGATGCGAAGCAGGGCGGCAGTTTTCCAGTCGCCTTCGCCCGCAAAGCCGTAACCCTGCTGCATCAGACGCTGTACGGCCAGACCAGGAAGCTGTTTCAGACCGTGCAAATCTTCAAAGGTGGTGGTGAACGCGTGGAAGCCACCTTGTTCCAGGAAACGCTTCATCCCCAGCTCAATACGCGCCGCTTCCAGCACGTTCTGTCGTTTTTTGCCGTGGATTTGTGTGGCAGGCGTCATGGTGTAGCAGCTTTCGTACTCATCGACCAGCGCGTTAACATCGCCGTCGCTGATGGAGTTCACCACCTGCACCAGATCGCCAACCGCCCAGGTATTGACGGAGAAACCGAACTTGATCTGTGCGGCAACTTTATCGCCATCGGTGACCGCCACTTCACGCATGTTATCGCCAAATCGGCAGACTTTCAGATGACGGGTATCCTGTTTAGAGACCGCCTGACGCATCCAGGAGCCGATACGCTCATGGGCTTGTTTATCCTGCCAGTGACCGGTAACCACGGCATGTTGCTGACGCATACGCGCGCCAATGAAGCCGAACTCGCGACCGCCATGTGCAGTCTGGTTCAGGTTCATAAAGTCCATATCGATACTGTCCCACGGCAGCGCCGCGTTGAACTGGGTGTGGAATTGCAGCAACGGTTTGTTGAGCATGGTCAGGCCGTTGATCCACATTTTGGCCGGGGAGAAGGTGTGCAGCCACACCACCAGACCAGCGCAACGATCGTCGTAATTCGCGTCGCGGCAAATAGCGGTGATTTCATCCGGCGTGGTGCCCAGCGGTTTCAACACCAGTTTGCAGGGCAGTTTCGCTTCCGTATTCAGCGCATTAACAACGTGCTCGGCATGTTGGGTGACCTGACGCAGGGTTTCCGGGCCATACAGATGCTGGCTGCCAATGACAAACCACACTTCATAATTATCAAAAATCGTCATTATCGTGTCCTTATAGAGTCGCAACGGCCTGGGCAGCCTGTGCCGGGGCGGAAGTTGGAAGATAGTGTTGTTCGGCGCTCATCGCCCATTGCTGATAGCGGCGATAAAGCTGTTCAAAGCGTTGTGCCTGTTCGCTGCGCGGTTGCAGGGTTTTCTCTACCGCACTGGCCATTTTTTGCTGGGCTGATGGGATGTCTGCGTGCACTTTCGCGGCGACGGCAGCAAAAATCGCCGCACCGAGCGCACAGCACTGGTCAGAGGCAACAATTTGCAGCGGGCGATTCAGCACGTCGCAGCAGGCCTGCATAATGACCTGGTTTTTCCGCGCGATGCCGCCCAGCGCCATCACGTTATTGACGGCGATCCCCTGATCGGTAAAGCACTCCATGATTGCGCGTGCGCCAAAGGCGGTGGCAGCAATCAAACCGCCGAACAGCAGCGGAGCGTCGGTAGCGAGGTTAAGATCGGTAATCACCCCTTTCAGGCGTTGGTTAGCGTTCGGTGTGCGGCGGCCGTTAAACCAGTCGAGCACCACCGGCAGGTGATCCAGAGACGGATTTTTGGCCCATGCTTCGGTCAGCGCCGGAAGCAGTTGTTTCTGGCTGGCGTTGATTTGCGTTTTCAGTTCCGGATGCTGGGCGGCAAGCTGTTCCAGCGGCCAGCCGAGTACGCGACCAAACCAGGCGTAGATATCACCAAACGCCGATTGGCCTGCTTCCAGACCGATAAATCCAGGCACCACGCTGCCATCAACCTGACCGCAAATACCTTTAACTGCCCGCTCGCCAACGCTCTGTTTGTCGGCAATCAGAATGTCGCAGGTGGAAGTACCGATAACTTTTACCAGTGCGTTAGGCTGTGCGCCTGCGCCAACTGCGCCCATATGGCAGTCAAACGCGCCGCCGGAAATCACCACGCTTTCAGGCAGGCCGAGACGCTGCGCCCATTCCGGGCATAAGGTGCCCACCGGAATATCGGCAGTCCAGGTGTCAGTGAACAGCGGGGAAGGCAAATGGCGATTGAGGATCGGGTCCAGCTCATCAAAGAAACTGGCTGGCGGCAGGCCGCCCCAGCTTTCGTGCCACAGAGATTTATGCCCGGCGCTGCAACGTCCGCGACGAATATCCTGCGGGCGGGTGGTACCGGAAAGCAGAGCTGGCACCCAGTCGCACAGCTCAATCCACGATGCGGCAGATTGCGCCACGGCGCTGTCCTGGCGAGTCACATGCAGGATTTTTGCCCAGAACCATTCGCTGGAATAAATACCACCAATGTAGCGGGAGTAGTCAACGTTGCCCGGCGCGTGGCACAAACGGGTAATCTCTTCCGCTACTTCAACCGCAGTGTGGTCTTTCCACAATACGAACATCGCGTTCGGGTTTTCGGCAAACTCCGGGCGCAGAGCCAGCACGTTTCCGTCGGCATCAATCGGTGCGGGCGTCGAGCCGGTACTGTCAACGCCAATCCCGACCACAGCTGCGCGCTGTTCGACGCTAAGCTCTGCAAGCACGGTTTTCAGTGCCGCTTCCATTGACTCAATGTAGTCACGCGGATGATGACGGAACTGGTTATTCGGGGCATCACAAAATTGCCCTTTCTGCCAACGGGGATACCACTCTACGCTGGTGGCGATCTCTTCACCGGTAGCGCAGTCCACCGCCAAAGCTCGCACAGAATCACTGCCAAAATCGAGGCCAATTGCAATCGCCATCGTTTCACTCCATCCAAAAAAACGGGTATGGAGAAACAGTAGAGAGTTGCGATAAAAAGCGTCAGGTAGGATCCGCTAATCTTATGGATAAAAATGCTATGGCATAGCAAAGTGTGACGCCGTGCAAATAATCAATGTGGACTTTTCTGCCGTGATTATAGACACTTTTGTTACGCGTTTTTGTCATGGCTTTGGTCCCGCTTTGTTACAGAATGCTTTTAATAAGCGGGGTTACCGGTTGGGTTAGCGAGAAGAGCCAGTAAAAGACGCAGTGACGGCAATGTCTGATGCAATATGGACAATTGGTTTCTTCTCTGAATGGTGGGAGTATGAAAAGTATGGCTGAAGCGCAAAATGATCCCCTGCTGCCGGGATACTCGTTTAACGCCCATCTGGTGGCGGGTTTAACGCCGATTGAGGCCAACGGTTATCTCGATTTTTTTATCGACCGACCGCTGGGAATGAAAGGTTATATTCTCAATCTCACCATTCGCGGTCAGGGGGTGGTGAAAAATCAGGGACGAGAATTTGTCTGCCGACCGGGTGATATTTTGCTGTTCCCGCCAGGAGAGATTCATCACTACGGTCGTCATCCGGAGGCTCGCGAATGGTATCACCAGTGGGTTTACTTTCGTCCGCGCGCCTACTGGCATGAATGGCTTAACTGGCCGTCAATATTTGCCAATACGGGTTTCTTTCGCCCGGATGAAGCGCACCAGCCGCATTTCAGCGACCTGTTTGGGCAAATCATTAACGCCGGGCAAGGGGAAGGGCGCTATTCGGAGCTGCTGGCGATAAATCTGCTTGAGCAATTGTTACTGCGGCGCATGGAAGCGATTAACGAGTCGCTCCATCCACCGATGGATAATCGGGTACGCGAGGCTTGTCAGTACATCAGCGATCACCTGGCAGACAGCAATTTTGATATCGCCAGCGTCGCACAGCATGTTTGCTTGTCGCCGTCGCGTCTGTCACATCTTTTCCGCCAGCAGTTAGGGATTAGCGTCTTAAGCTGGCGCGAGGACCAACGCATTAGTCAGGCGAAGCTGCTTTTGAGCACTACCCGGATGCCTATCGCCACCGTCGGTCGCAATGTTGGTTTTGACGATCAACTCTATTTCTCGCGAGTATTTAAAAAATGCACCGGGGCCAGCCCGAGCGAGTTTCGTGCCGGTTGTGAAGAAAAAGTGAATGATGTAGCCGTCAAGTTGTCATAATTGGTAACGAATCAGACAATTGACGGCTTGACGGAGTAGCATAGGGTTTGCAGAATCCCTGCTTCGTCCATTTGACAGGCACATTATGCAAGCATTGCTGGAACACTTTATTACCCAATCCACCGTGTATTCATTGATGGCGGTGGTGTTGGTGGCCTTTCTGGAGTCGCTGGCGCTGGTCGGTTTGATTCTACCCGGTACGGTGCTGATGGCGGGGCTGGGAGCGCTGATTGGCAGCGGCGAGTTAAGTTTCTGGCACGCCTGGCTGGCAGGGATTATTGGCTGCTTGATGGGCGACTGGATTTCTTTCTGGCTGGGTTGGCGTTTTAAAAAGCCGTTGCATCGCTGGTCATTTCTGAAGAAAAACAAAGCACTACTTGATAAAACTGAACATGCGTTGCATCAACACAGCATGTTCACCATTCTGGTCGGTCGTTTTGTTGGCCCGACGCGTCCGCTGGTGCCAATGGTGGCGGGAATGCTGGATCTGCCGGTGGCTAAATTTATTACGCCGAATATTATCGGCTGCCTGCTGTGGCCGCCGTTTTACTTCCTGCCAGGGATTCTGGCGGGCGCGGCGATCGATATTCCTGCCGGAATGCAGAGCGGTGAGTTTAAATGGTTGCTGCTGGCAACAGCGGTGTTTTTGTGGGTTGGTGGCTGGCTGTGCTGGCGGTTATGGCGCAGCGCGAAAGCCAGTGTCGATCGCCTGACGCGCTATCTCCCGCGTACTCGCCTGCTCTGGCTGGCTCCGCTGACGCTGGGCGTGGCGGCGGTGGCGCTGGTGGTATTGATTCGCCACCCAATGATGCCGGTGTACGGTGAGATTTTATTAAAAGTGGTCAGTCGTTAAGGACTATTTCCCTCTCCCAGTGGGAGAGGGCCAGGGTGAGGGCATCAGACCGCACAAGGTAAAAGCAAAACGGCAACTCTGGTTGCCGTTTTTAATGTTTGTACCCTCTCCCCATGGGAGAGGGGCAGGGTGAGGGCATCAGGCCGCACAAGGTAAAAGCAAAACGGCAACTCTGGTTGCCGTTTTTAATGTTTGTACCCTCTCCCCGTGGGAGAGGGTCAGGGTGAGGGCATCAGGCCGGACTAATCCCCAACAAATAAGACGCCCTCGCTTGACCACTGAGCAGCTCTTCCGTCTTCCCATCCCACGCAATTCGCCCTTCGGCAACCACTACCGATCGCGGCGCA
Organism: Enterobacter hormaechei; assembly: GCA_041890495.1. Lineage (GTDB taxonomy): Bacteria > Pseudomonadota > Gammaproteobacteria > Enterobacterales > Enterobacteriaceae > Escherichia > Escherichia boydii. Next base: position 2,871,437 of record CP169086.1, on the reverse strand, counting down.
ATCCGTGCGGCATCCTCAATACTGTGCGAAACCATCAGCATCGTCAGCTGCTGGCGCTGACAGACCTCCTGCACCAGGGCCAGCATCTCCTGACGCAGCGCGGGATCGAGCGCCGAGAACGGCTCATCCAGCAGCAGTATCGGCTGCTCGCGCACCAGACAACGCGCCAGCGCCACGCGCTGACGCTGGCCGCCGGAAAGCTCGCCCGGCAGCCTGTCGATAAACCCGGTGATCCCCATCTGCGCGGCAATGACCTCCAGCTTATGGCGCTGGTCATCGTTCAGCCTGAGTCCCGGGTGCATTCCCAGCGCGATGTTTTGCCGCACCGTCAGGTGGGTAAACAGGTTGTTTTCCTGAAACAGCATTGAGACAGGACGTTTTGCGGGCGGCGTGTGGGTATGATCCCGGTTATCTATGACGATCGATCCGCTTGCCGGCTGCAGAAAACCCGCAATCAGATTAAGCAGCGTGCTTTTTCCCGCGCCGCTTGGGCCAAGCACGGCGATCGTCTCCCCCTGACGCACGGAGAGCGTGAAGCGCATCGGCAAATGTTGGTAAAGCCAGGTGATATCAGTCAGTTTTAACATCTCGCCCCGGTAGTTTTTCAATCACGGTAAACAGCAGAAAACAGAGTAGCAGCAGAATTAACGCGGTGACCGCGCCGTCCTGGCTGCGATAGGAGCCAATTTGCTGGTAGAGATAAAACGGCAGGGTGCGGAAATCATCGTTACCGAACAACGCCACCACGCCAAAATCACCAATCGACAGCACGCAGGCAAAAGCCAGCGCCTGCGCCAGTGGACGTTTCAGGGCGCGCAGCTCGACCACTTTTAAGCGCGACCAGCCTTCAATGCCCAGCGACTGACACAACATACTGTAGCGGGCGGTGATATCGCGCATCGGGTTTTCCAGTACTTTCAGCGCATAAGGGATCGCCATTAACGCATTGGTGAAAATCACAATGCCGTCAGCAGATTGCGGCAGGCCAATGGTGTTGTTGAGCAGTAAAAAGAAGCCGGTAGCCAGCACAATCCCCGGCATGGCGAGGATCAACATGCCGCTCATCTCCAGCGCCTGACCCGCCAGCATTTTCTGCCGCGCCCGAAGTTCGCGACTGCTCCATAGCAGCATCATGGTCAGCACTACGCACAATACACCTGCCGCCAGCGCAATACGCAACGAGGTCCACAGCGCCTGCCACAGCACCGGTTGTGCCAGCACTTCCGGCAACTGGCGATTTAGCCCATCGACGATCACCGCCAGCAACGGTGGCAGCAACAGCAGCAGCGCCAGCACAATTAACACCGTGTCGCAAATGCGGCTATGCAGACGATCGTCCGGGTCGCGCCAGCCTTGCAGCAGCGTGGTGCCGGGCGCAATGGCCTTACTCAATCGCTGACTCAGCAGCACCAACCCGAGGCAACACACCATCTGGATCAGCGCCAGCATCGCCGCGCGGGCAGGATCGTAGTCGTAACTCAGCGCCTGATAGATTGCCAGCTCGATAGTGGTTGCCTGCGGACCGCCGCCCAGCGATAGCACGGTGGCGAAGCTGGCGAAACAGAGCATAAAGATAAGTGCAGCAACCGGCGGGATTTGTCGCCGTAACCACGGCCATTCGACGAAGCGGAAAAAATGCCAGCCGCGCATCCCAAGCTGGGCGGCAAGCTGACGTTGTTCGCCGGGAATGTTTTCCAGTGCCTGGAGTAATAAGCGGCTCGCCATCGGTAGATTAAAAAATACGTGGGCCAGCAAAATACCTTGCAGGCCGTAGGGCGAAAAGGTCCACTCCAGACCGAGCGATTGGCAGAGTGTTGCCAGCCAGCCCTGGCGACCATAGACGCTAAGAATGCCGAAAACAGCAACCAGCACCGGGAGGATTAAGGTCATTGCGCACAGACGCAACAGCGCCAGCCGACCCGGAAAGCGCCTGCGATAGAGCGCGCGGGCGAGGAATATCGCGGGTACGACAGAGAGCAGCGCCGAGAGAAACGCCTGCCAGAAGGAGAAGCGCACCACATGCCACAGGTAGCTGTCCTGCCAGATTGCCGCCCAGCTACCCTGCGGTGCGTTCCACCACAGGGCGAGAAACGCCGCCAGCGCAACCGCTACCACCAGCGTGGCGGCGCTTACACCTGGAATTAACCAGCCGGGAATTAACGGCTGACGGCGCGTTGCCATTCGCTAATCCATGCCTGACGTTGTGCCGCCACTTCAGCTGGTGTGAACTCCAGCGTGGTGGCCGGTTTGGTCAATTGTTCAAACCCGGCAGGCAGTGTGACATTTGCCACCGGATACATCCAGTTACCGGTTGGGATCGCATTCTGAAAAGCCGGAGAAACCATAAACTGGAGGAATTTTTGCGCCAGCTCCGGCTGCTTGCTGGCAGCGGTGCGGGCGGCGACTTCCACCTGCAGATAGTGACCTTCGCTGAAGTTCGCAGCGGCGTAGTTATCTTTCTTCTCTTCGAGAATGTGATAAGCCGGAGAGGTGGTGTAACTCAGTACCAGATCGCTTTCGCCTTTTAAAAACAGGCCGTAGGCTTCGCTCCAGCCTTTGGTGACGGTGACGGTTTTCTTCGCCAGTTTCTGCCAGGCTTGCGGGGCGTTATCGCCATAGACTTTTTGCATCCATAGCAACAGACCCAGCCCCGGCGTACTGGTGCGCGGATCCTGATAAATCACCCGCCAGTTTTGATCGCTCTCAACCAGCTCCTTCAGGCTTTGTGGCGGGTTTTTTAGTTTGTTCTTGTCATAGACGAAGGCGAAGTAGCCGTAATCAAACGGTACGAAAGTGTCATTATTCCAGCCGCCGGGAACGTTAACGGCATCCGCTGCCACACCGCTTTTGGCAAATAGTCCGGTTTTACTGGCGGCGTCTAACAGATTGTTATCCAGCCCCAGCAGCACATCGGCTTTACTATTTTTGCCTTCCATCCGTAGACGGTTGAGAAGCGAAACGCCATCTTCCAGCGCCACCAGTTTCAGTTCGCAGTTACAGTCGGCTTCAAAAGCTTTTTTGATCTTTGGACCAGGCCCCCAGTCGGCGGCGAAGGAATCGTAGGTATAAACAGTCAGAACGGGTTTAGCGAAAACGGGCGCTGTGCACAGCAACAGCAGGGGAAGACATTTTTTTAACACTTTGCACCTCAAAAAAGAGTGGCAAAGGACTTGAGAAGGAGCCTCAAATCCCTTCGCCGGCGTTATCCGGATCAGGTTCGACGGGTATTTTCTCAGCGCACGCGTTTGCGTGGCACCCCGTTGAGAACGGCGTTAGTGTAGTGATTTTGTTATCTACCAGCAATCATGGATCCGGCGGCGCAAACCACGCTGATTTAAAATCGAACCAGCCGAGGGTATTCATGCGCAGGCCGCGCATACTGCGTTGCCCCTGAATGATCAGCCAGTGGTGCAATAATGGCACCATCGCTTTGCTGGCGACCAGTTGCTGGCACCAGTTCGCCAGATTCATCTCGCCATTGCGCCAGCGAGCAGCGTCGGCTTGCCAGTCAATGGGAATGCAATGTTGTAGCAGTGGCACTTCGCATAAATGTGCGAAAACAGAGAAGTCCAGCGGCAGGGTAAAGTTGGCGCTGTTTAGCCAGATATCACTTTCGATCTCTCCTGTATGCCACTGATCGTAGTCGATCTCTTGATTTTCAGCGTGACCTGGTGACTTGCCAGAATCTGCTGCATGATCCGGCAATCACCCGATGCTCACTGTGATCCTGATAAAAGGTTAGGGTGAGGCTTTCCAGGCCAGCCGGTTTTTCGCTCTTTATGGTGCGGGCATGGTGCCAACGGGGGAGCAGTCCATAAGCCGGGAACCACAGTTGCTGGTACTGTTCCTCAGCGAAATAGACCAGATTAGTTGGAGAAAGCACATAGCTTACCCAGTCCCTGACTTGCTGATTCGCCCCGCGATGGGTGCGGCTGTCGAACAGTAAATAGTAGCAACCTTCCTCCAGGCGGCTTTCAATCTCTTTTTCCTCGCCCTGTGGGACCTTTTAGCATCAGCCCTCCGGCTGGCTCGTCGGCAATTTCCGGCAGAACCCAGACGTTAACTTCGTCGATTAATGCCCGGTAACCGAAGAAGTCATCGAATGCCTGAATTTTCAGTTGATTGGTGCTGTTGCGAATCACCGCATACGGACCGGTGCCGATGGGATGGCTGGCAAAGTTACTGAGGGTTTCCCATTCGCGCGGCAGGATCATCGCCGGAACTTGCCCCAGCAGTAACGGTAACCAGCGGTCCGGTTGCGTGAGATGGATATCCAGCGTCCAGGGCGTCGGCGACACAATGTCAGCAATATGCGAATAGAGCGGCAGCGTATTGATTCGTTTTAAAGAGGCGATCACATCGTCCATTTCCAGTTCACGACCATGGTGAAAATGGACTCCTGGACGCAAAAAGAAACGCCAGTGAAGCGGTGAAATTTGCTGCCAGTGGTGGGCGATGTCTGCTTCCAGTTCCCCATTTTCCTCATTTATGCGCGTTAGCGAACTGAAGATTTGCCGGGCGATATGGGTTTCGGAACGGCGCAATGCGCTGCCAGGTAGCAGATTACGCAACGGACGATAGTAGAGCACGCGCAGGATGTGCCGCCCCTGGCGGAAGCTGCGGCCCAGATGAGAAACCAGCATTTGCCGCACAGTCGCTTTGTCGCCAACCAACTGCACCAGTTGATCGATACGATCCTGCTCCAGCAGGTCTTCTGCCCGCTGTTGCTGAAGCGCCAGCCCGGTATAGAGGAATGTCAGACGCGAGCGTTTACCGCGCCCGACTTCCGCTTCCCACGTCAGCCAGCCGCGATCCTGCATGGTGTTGAGCAGGGTGCGCATATGACGACGCGAGCAGCTCAATAACGCTGCCAGTTCGTTGAGCGTTGTGTCCTGCGATTTACCCTCGCAGCATTGCCACAGGCGGATGAACTGTTGTTGCAGACGAGCAGATGGCATAAAAGGGGAACTCCTGTGCAAAAGACAGCAATTTTATTTTCCCTATATTAAGTCAATAATTCCTAACGATGAAGCAAGGGGGTGCCCCATGCGTCAGTTTTATCAGCACTATTTTACCGCGACAGCGAAGTTGTGCTGGTTGCGTTGGTTAAGCGTCCCACAACGATTAACCATGCTTGAAGGACTGATGCAGTGGGATGACCGCAATTCTGAAAGTTGACTTGCCTGCATCATGTGTGACTGAGTATTGGTGTAAAATCACCCGCCAGCAGATTATACCTGCTGGTTTTTTTTATTCTCGCCGCGCTAAAAAGGGAACGTATGATCTGGATAATGACGATGGCTCGCCGTATGAACGGTGTTTACGCGGCATTTATGCTGGTCGCTTTTATGATGGGGGTGGCCGGGGCGCTACAGGCTCCTACATTGAGCTTATACCTGAGTCGTGAGGTTGGCGCGCAACCTTTCTGGATCGGACTCTTTTATACGGTGAATGCTATTGCTGGGATCGGCGTAAGCCTCTGGTTGGCAAAACGTTCTGACAGTCAGGGCGATCGGCGAAAACTGATTATATTTTGCTGTTTGATGGCTATCGGCAATGCGCTATTGTTTGCATTTAATCGTCATTATCTGACGCTTATCACCTGTGGTGTGCTTCTGGCATCTCTGGCCAATACGGCAATGCCACAGTTATTTGCTCTGGCGCGGGAATATGCGGATAACTCGGCGCGAGAAGTGGTGATGTTTAGCTCGGTGATGCGTGCGCAGCTTTCTCTGGCATGGGTTATCGGTCCACCGTTGGCCTTTATGCTGGCGTTGAATTACGGCTTTACGGTGATGTTTTCGATTGCCGCCGGGATATTCACACTCAGTCTGGTATTGATTGCATTTATGCTTCCGTCTGTGGCGCGGGTAGAACTGCCGTCGGAAAATGCTTTATCAATGCAAGGTGGCTGGCAGGATAGTAACGTACGGATGTTATTTGTCGCCTCGACGTTAATGTGGACCTGCAACACCATGTACATTATTGATATGCCGTTGTGGATCAGTAGCGAGTTAGGATTGCCAGACAAACTGGCGGGTTTCCTGATGGGGACGGCAGCTGGTCTGGAAATACCAGCAATGATTCTGGCTGGCTACTATGTCAAACGTTATGGTAAGCGGCGAATGATGGTCATAGCAGTGGCGGCAGGAGTACTGTTTTACACCGGATTGATTTTATTTCATAGCCGTCTGGCGTTGATGACGCTGCAACTTTTTAACGCTGTATTTATCGGCATTGTTGCGGGTATTGGGATGCTATGGTTTCAGGATTTAATGCCTGGAAGAGCGGGGGCAGCTACCACCTTATTTACTAACAGTATTTCTACCGGGGTAATTCTGGCTGGCGTTATTCAGGGAGCAATTGCACAAAGTTGGGGGCACTTTGCTGTCTACTGGGTAATTGCGGTTATTTCTGTTATCGCATTATTTTTAACCGCAAAGGTTAAAGACGTTTGATGACGTGGACGATAGCGGAAAGCCCGGTCATTTGACCGGGCAAGGGGATTAATTCATAAACGCAGGTTGTTTTGCTTCCAATCAAGCGGCAATGGCGTCGTCGTGCTGCAAGGTAAGCCCAATACTGTCCAGACCGTTCATCATGCAGTGGCGGCGGAAGGCATCGATGGTAAAGCGATAGGTTTTCTCTCCCGCTTTCACCTCTTGCGCTTCCAGATCCACGTCGAAATGGATCCCCGGATTGGCTTTCACCAGCGCAAACAGTTCGTCCACTTCTGCATCGCTTAATTTCACCGGCAGCAGCTGGTTGTTAAAGCTATTGCCGTAGAAGATGTCAGCAAAACTCGGCGCAATCACCACTTTAAAACCGTAGTCGGTCAATGCCCAGGGCGCGTGCTCACGCGAAGAGCCACAGCCGAAGTTTTCTCGTGCCAGCAAAATGGAAGCGCCCTGATACTGCGGGAAGTTCAGCACGAAGTCCGGGTTTGGCTGTTGGCCTTTTTCATCCAGAAAACGCCAGTCGTTAAACAGATGCGCGCCAAAACCCGTACGGGTCACTTTCTGCAAAAACTGTTTCGGGATGATTGCATCGGTATCGACATTGGCGGCATCCAGCGGAACCACCAGGCCTGTGTGTTTGATAAATTTCTCTGCCATGGTGTGCTCCTTATTTAATGTTGCGAATGTCGGCGAAATGTCCGGTCACAGCAGCAGCGGCAGCCATTGCCGGGCTGACCAGATGCGTGCGCCCGCCGCGCCCCTGGCGGCCTTCAAAGTTACGGTTGCTGGTGGAGGCACAACGTTCGCCCGGATTCAGACGGTCGTTGTTCATCGCCAGACACATTGAGCAGCCAGGCAAGCGCCATTCAAAACCGGCTTCAATAAAGATTTTATCCAGACCTTCCGCTTCCGCCTGGGCTTTTACCGGGCCAGAGCCGGGAACCACCAGTGCCTGCACGCCTGGCGCGACTTTTCGCCCTTTGGCGATCTCCGCTGCCGCGCGTAAATCTTCAATGCGCGAGTTGGTACAGGAACCGATAAACACTTTGTCGATAGCCACTTCGGTCAGCGGAATACCCGGTTTCAGCCCCATATAGGCCAGCGCTTTTTCTGCCGACGCGCGTTCAACCGGATCGGCAAACGAAGCCGGATCGGGAATATTGTCGTTCACGGAAATCACCTGGCCGGGATTGGTGCCCCAGGTGACCTGCGGTGAAATTTCTTCTGCTTGCAGAGTGACAACGGTATCGAAAGTTGCGCCTTCGTCGGTTTGCAGGGTTTTCCAGTAGGCAACGGCGTCGTCGAAATCTTTGCCTTTCGGCGCATGCAGACGGCCTTTGACATAGTTAAAGGTGGTTTCGTCCGGTGCAACCAGACCGGCTTTTGCGCCCATTTCGATTGCCATATTGCACAGGGTCATACGACCTTCCATGCTTAAATCACGGATTGCTTCGCCGCAAAACTCCACCACATGCCCGGTGCCGCCTGCGCTACCGGTTTTACCGATAATTGCCAGCACGATATCTTTTGCGGTAATGCCCGGCGCGGCTTTGCCCTGGACTTCAATTTTCATGGTTTTTGCGCGGCCCTGTTTCAGGGTTTGCGTTGCCAGTACGTGTTCAACTTCGGAAGTGCCGATACCAAAGGCCAGTGCGCCAAACGCGCCGTGGGTGGCGGTATGCGAGTCGCCGCAGACAATGGTCATCCCCGGCAAGGTGACGCCCTGTTCCGGCCCCATTACGTGGACGATCCCCTGATACGGGTGATTCAGGTCATACAGTTCGACGCCAAATTCTTTGCAGTTTTTGATCAGTTCCTGCATCTGGATACGCGCCATTTCACCGCAGGCATTAATGTCTTTGGTCTGGGTAGAGACGTTGTGATCCATGGTAGCGAAGGTTTTGCCCGGCTGACGTACCGGGCGACCGTGGGCGCGCAGACCATCGAACGCCTGCGGTGAGGTCACTTCATGCACCAGGTGGCGGTCGATATATAACAGTGGGGTTTCGTTTTCGGCTTCGTACACAACGTGAGCGTCGAACAATTTTTCGTATAACGTCTTAGCCATGATTACACCCCTTCTGCTACATAGCGGGCAATGATATCGCCCATTTCATCGGTACTAACGGCGGCAGCGCCACGGGCTAAATCCCCGGTGCGAATGCCTTCTTCTAATGCGCGGTTAATGGCGCGTTCAATGGCGCAAGCCGCATCATCGGCATCCAGGCTGTAACGCAGCAGCAGTGCCAGCGAAAGGATTTGTGCAATCGGGTTGGCGATGTTTTTGCCTGCGATATCTGGTGCCGAGCCGCCCGCCGGTTCATACAGTCCAAAACCTTGCTCGTTCAGGCTGGCGGAAGGCAACATCCCCATCGAGCCAGTGATCATTGCGCACTCGTCAGACAGAATGTCGCCAAACAGGTTGGAGCACAGCAGAACGTCAAACTGTGATGGATCTTTAATCAGCTGCATGGTGGCGTTGTCGATGTACATATGCGCCAGTTCGACATCCGGGTATTCCGTGGCGATCTCGTTAACGATCTCCCGCCATAAAATAGAGGATTGCAGCACGTTGGCTTTATCGATCGACGTCACTTTGTGGCGACGCTTGCGAGCAGATTCAAACGCGATGCGGGCGATACGTTCGATCTCAAAACGGTGATACACCTCGGTATCAAAGGCTTTTTCATATTGTCCGCTACCTTCGCGGCCTTTTGGCTGACCGAAATAGATGCCGCCGGTCAGTTCGCGCACACACAGGATGTCGAAGCCGTTTGCGGCAATGTCTGCACGCAGCGGACAGAATGCTTCCAGCCCCTGATACAGTTTTGCCGGGCGCAGGTTGCTGAATAATTTGAAGTGCTTACGCAGAGGCAGCAGCGCGCCGCGTTCTGGTTGCTGGTCTGGTGGTAAATGTTCCCACTTCGGGCCGCCTACCGAGCCAAACAGCACGGCATCGGCTTGCTCACAACCTTCAACCGTCGCAGGCGGCAGTGGTTGCCCGTGGTTATCAATGGCTGCGCCGCCTACATCGTAATGGCTGGTGGTGATGCGCATCGCAAAGCGGTTGCGCACGGCATCCAGCACTTTCAGCGCCTGGGTCATCACTTCCGGACCAATACCGTCCCCCGGCAATACGGCAATATGGTAATTCTTCGACATCACACGGTTTCCTTGTTGTTTTCGTTGTGTTGAGCTTTGCGTTGCAACTCTTTTTCGACTTCTGCGGCACGCCAGATATTGTTCAGAACGTGCACCATGGCTTTGGCAGATGACTCGACAATATCGGTAGCCAGGCCGACGCCGTGGAAGCGGCGACCGTTGTAGTTAGCGACGATATCCACCTGACCCAGCGCATCTTTACCGTGGCCTTTGGCGGTCAGGCTGTATTTCACCAGTTCGACGTTATATTCAGTGATGCGGTTAATTGCCTGATAGACGGCATCGACCGGACCGTTACCGTTGGCGGCTTCTGCTTTGACTTCTTCGCCACAGGCCAGTTTGACGGCGGCGGTGGCGATATCGTTAGAGCCAGACTGCACGCTGAAGTAATCCAGACGGAAATGCTCCGGCTCTTCTTGCTGCTTACCGATGAAGGCCAGCGCCTCCAGATCGTAATCAAACACCTGACCTTTTTTGTCCGCCAGCTTCAGGAAAGCATCGTACAAATTGTCTAAATTATATTCACTTTCTTTATACCCCATCTCATCCATGCGATGTTTCACCGCCGCACGCCCCGAACGAGAGGTCAGATTCAGCTGGATTTGGTTCAGACCAATAGATTCTGGTGTCATGATTTCGTAGTTTTCGCGGTTTTTCAGCACGCCATCCTGGTGTATACCGGAGGAGTGTGCGAATGCGCCGCTGCCAACAATGGCTTTGTTTGCCGGGATCGGCATATTACAAATCTGGCTAACTAACTGGCTGGTGCGCCATATCTCCTGGTGATTAATGGCGGTGTGGACGTTGAGAATATCCTTACGAACTTTGATCGCCATGATGACTTCTTCCAGGGAACAGTTTCCGGCACGCTCGCCGATCCCGTTCATTGCACCTTCCACCTGGCGTGCACCGGCATGTACCGCCGCCAGTGAGTTGCCGACCGCCAGGCCTAAATCGTCGTGGGTATGTACGGAAATAATGGCTTTGTCGATGTTAGGTACGCGTTCATACAGGCCGCTGATGATTCCGGCGAACTCAAACGGCATGGTGTAGCCCACGGTGTCCGGAATGTTGATGGTGGTGGCACCGGCATTAATCGCCGCTTCGACCACTCGCGCCAGATCGGCAATGGGTGTACGCCCGGCATCTTCGCAAGAAAATTCAACATCATCGGTGTAATTACGGGCGCGTTTCACCATATAGATAGCGCGTTCGATCACTTCATCCAGCGTGCTGCGCAGCTTGGTGGCGATGTGCATTGGCGAAGTGGCAATAAAGGTATGAATACGGAAGGCTTCGGCGACTTTCAGGGATTCGGCCGCCACGTCGATATCTTTCTCCACGCAGCGAGCTAACGCGCATACGCGGCTGTTTTTAACCTGGCGGGCGATGGTTTGCACTGATTCAAAATCACCCGGCGAAGAGACGGGGAAACCGACTTCCATCACGTCAACACCCATACGCTCAAGGGCCAGCGCAATTTGCAGTTTTTCTTTCACACTCAAGCTTGCCTGTAACGCCTGTTCACCGTCGCGCAATGTGGTATCGAAAATAATGACTTGCTGGCTCATGGTTTGGGTCCTTGTCTCTTTTAGAGCGCCTCGCTTCGGGCATAAAAAAACCCGCGCAATGGCGCGGGTTTTTTGTTTGACTGGTGACGATTCAACGCTGAATTTCGCCCGCCAGTCTACCGCGCACAGTGAATGCGTTTAGTAGTAGTAGACCGGTGAAACGAATGGTGCGAATCATGAATCGTGCTCCGTTAAATTCAATATGCTTTTAGTGGTACTGGATACGGCTGTTCATGTCAACCCCTGAGGATGAAAACGGGCCCGAATGACAGAATTTACAGTATATTCGCTTTAGCTAATTGTGCTGGTTTTAGCTTGCGTAGCCCGTTAAATTGTCTAATTTTGGACTTAATAAAAGAATTGCAGAAACAAATAAATATAATTGTTTAAAATGAGTAAAATGTGTTGAAGAGGATGCTTTGTGCTTAAAGAGTTTGGATATCATTAAGTTATAAATACAGTGAATCTATTCCAGCACGCTGAAAAACGAAAAGAGATATCAGGTTGTTAACTAACTGTAGGTCGATAGCATTAATAGTTTAATAATGCTTAAGTCAACGTTAGCCTGATGGTAATTGTTTATTTGCATGGTTTATGGTTTCATTCAGATCCTAAAGTCAAACATATCATTTGCGCTCATTAGTTTTCGTTTATATAGAGTCTTTATATATTCCGAATTTTAAATAATTCTCTTTCGCTGATCGTATTTGCATGATAAAACATATTTTTCGAGATTATTACCGTACGATGGCAAAGGGAGTGTAGCGTGACAGTGGAGTCAGAAGTGCCAGAAAATAATATTAAACAACCTCAAGCTACTGATGGGATTAAACCGCAGTTACGCACGGTGGATCTTAATCTTCTGACAGTGTTTGATGCTGTCATGCAGGAACAGAATATCACCCGAGCGGCCCAAACGTTGGGGATGTCACAACCTGCCGTGAGTAATGCCGTTTCCAGACTTAAAGTCATGTTTAACGACGAATTATTTGTTCGGTACGGGAGAGGGATCCAGCCTACGGCGCGCGCATTCCAGCTGTTTGGCTCCATTCGCCAGGCGTTGCAACTGGTTCAAAATGAGCTGCCGGGTTCGGGCTTTGAACCCTTAAGCAGTGAGCGCGTATTCCATCTTTGTGTCTGTAGCCCATTAGATAATTATCTAACGTCGATTATATATAATAAAGTTGAAGAGATCGCACCAAATATCAATCTTATTTTTAAATCATCTCTGAATCAAAACACAGAACATCAGTTGCGCTATCAGGAGATCGAATTTGTTCTGGGATATGAAGAGTTCCGTCGTCCGGAATTTTCCTGCGTGCCGCTGTTTAAAGATGAAATGGTTCTGGTCGCCAGTAAAAAGCACCCACGCATGAATTCTCCGCTGCGAGAAAACGATGTTTATAACGAGCAACACGCCGTTGTGGCACTCGACAGATATGCGTCCTTTAGCCTGCCGTGGTATGACACTGCGGATAAGCAGGCGAGCGTGGCTTATCAGGGCATGGCCATGGTCAGCGTATTAAACGTGGTATCCCAGACGCAGCTGGTGGCGATTGCGCCGCGCTGGCTGGCAGAAGAGTTTTCTGACCCTTTAAATCTGCAAGTTTTGCCTCTGCCGCTCAAGCTAAATAGCCGTACCTGTTATCTTTCCTGGCATGAAGCAGCAGGCCGGGATAAAGGACATCAGTGGATGGAAGAGTTGCTGGTTGGCATCTGCCGCCGGTAAACGCATCAGGATAAATCGCATGGCTTTATGTGATTTATCCTGATTTTTTTTAGATAATTGCTATTTTGTTCTGTGATGCTTTTTTTCGGGCTGCTCTCCGGCACGCAAAAATAGATGATTTCCTGCATTGTCGCGCTTTCCAGCGATGATTTATCACACCGTCCTCTATTCCCAGAGGAATTAACTATATCTCCCGTTAACTGCTGCTTTTTCTGCTTTACGCACCGTTTATCTCCCCGGGTTTGCTAATTGCCTGCCTCATAACGAGCGGTTAAGGTAAAGAACACTCTGCAAAATATAAGATTGGTTTATCCCAATCGTAAGACGGTGCGGAAATGAATTCGGCAGTCCGTCTATAACAAAATGCCTGGAGGCAGGCCATGGAGATGTTGTCTGGAGCCGAGATGGTCGTCCGATCGCTTATCGATCAGGGCGTTAAACAAGTATTCGGTTATCCCGGAGGCGCAGTCCTTGATATTTATGATGCATTGCATACCGTGGGTGGTATTGATCATGTATTAGTTCGTCATGAGCAGGCGGCGGTGCATATGGCCGATGGCCTGGCGCGCGCGACCGGGGAAGTCGGCGTCGTGCTGGTAACGTCGGGTCCAGGGGCGACCAATGCGATTACTGGCATCGCCACCGCTTATATGGATTCCATTCCATTAGTTGTCCTTTCCGGGCAGGTAGCGACCTCGTTGATAGGTTACGATGCCTTTCAGGAGTGCGACATGGTGGGGATTTCGCGACCGGTGGTTAAACACAGTTTTCTGGTTAAGCAAACGGAAGACATTCCGCAGGTGCTGAAAAAGGCTTTCTGGCTGGCGGCAAGTGGTCGCCCAGGACCAGTAGTCGTTGATTTACCGAAAGATATTCTTAATCCGGCGAACAAATTACCCTATGTCTGGCCGGAGTCGGTCAGTATGCGTTCTTACAATCCCACTACTACCGGACATAAAGGGCAAATTAAGCGTGCTCTGCAAACGCTGGTAGCGGCAAAAAAACCGGTTGTCTACGTAGGCGGTGGGGCAATCACGGCGGGCTGCCATCAGCAGTTGAAAGAAACGGTGGAGGCGTTGAATCTGCCCGTTGTTTGCTCATTGATGGGGCTGGGGGCGTTTCCGGCAACGCATCGTCAGGCACTGGGCATGCTGGGAATGCACGGTACCTACGAAGCCAATATGACGATGCATAACGCGGATGTGATTTTCGCCGTCGGGGTACGATTTGATGACCGAACGACGAACAATCTGGCAAAGTACTGCCCAAATGCCACTGTTCTGCATATCGATATTGATCCTACTTCCATTTCTAAAACCGTGACTGCGGATATCCCGATTGTGGGGGATGCTCGCCAGGTCCTCGAACAAATGCTTGAACTCTTGTCGCAAGAATCCGCCCATCAACCACTGGATGAGATCCGCGACTGGTGGCAGCAAATTGAACAGTGGCGCGCTCGTCAGTGCCTGAAATATGACACTCACAGTGAAAAGATTAAACCGCAGGCGGTGATCGAGACTCTTTGGCGGTTGACGAAGGGAGACGCTTACGTGACGTCCGATGTCGGGCAGCACCAGATGTTTGCTGCACTTTATTATCCATTCGACAAACCGCGTCGCTGGATCAATTCCGGTGGCCTCGGCACGATGGGTTTTGGTTTACCTGCGGCACTGGGCGTCAAAATGGCGTTGCCAGAAGAAACCGTGGTTTGCGTCACTGGCGACGGCAGTATTCAGATGAACATCCAGGAACTGTCTACCGCGTTGCAATACGAGTTGCCCGTACTGGTGGTGAATCTCAATAACCGCTATCTGGGGATGGTGAAGCAGTGGCAGGACATGATCTATTCCGGCCGTCATTCACAATCTTATATGCAATCGCTACCCGATTTCGTCCGTCTGGCGGAAGCCTATGGGCATGTCGGGATCCAGATTTCTCATCCGCATGAGCTGGAAAGCAAACTTAGCGAGGCGCTGGAACAGGTGCGCAATAATCGCCTGGTGTTTGTTGATGTTACCGTCGATGGCAGCGAGCACGTCTACCCGATGCAGATTCGCGGGGGCGGAATGGATGAAATGTGGTTAAGCAAAACGGAGAGAACCTGATTATGCGCCGGATATTATCAGTCTTACTCGAAAATGAATCAGGCGCGTTATCCCGCGTGATTGGCCTTTTTTCCCAGCGTGGCTACAACATTGAAAGCCTGACCGTTGCGCCAACCGACGATCCGACATTATCGCGTATGACCATCCAGACCGTGGGCGATGAAAAAGTACTTGAGCAGATCGAAAAGCAATTACACAAACTGGTCGATGTCTTGCGCGTGAGTGAGTTGGGGCAGGGCGCGCATGTTGAGCGGGAAATCATGCTGGTGAAAATTCAGGCCAGCGGTTACGGGCGTGACGAAGTGAAACGTAATACGGAAATATTCCGTGGGCAAATTATCGATGTCACACCCTCGCTTTATACCGTTCAATTAGCAGGCACCAGCGGTAAGCTTGATGCATTTTTAGCATCGATTCGCGATGTGGCGAAAATTGTGGAGGTTGCTCGCTCTGGTGTGGTCGGACTTTCGCGCGGCGATAAAATAATGCGTTGAGAATGATCTCAATGCGCAATTTACAGCCCAACATGTCACGTTGGGCTTTTTTTGCGAAATCAGTGGGAACCTGGAATAAAAGCAGTTGCCGCAGTTAATTTTCTGCGCTTAGATGTTAATGAATTTAACCCATACCAGTACAATGGCTATGGTTTTTACATTTTACGCAAGGGGCAATTGTGAAACTGGATGAAATCGCTCGGCTGGCGGGAGTGTCGCGGACCACTGCAAGCTATGTTATTAACGGCAAAGCGAAGCAATACCGTGTGAGCGACAAAACCGTTGAAAAAGTCATGGCTGTGGTGCGTGAGCACAATTACCACCCGAACGCCGTGGCAGCTGGGCTTCGTGCTGGACGCACACGTTCTATTGGTCTTGTGATCCCCGATCTGGAGAACACCAGCTATACCCGCATCGCTAACTATCTTGAACGCCAGGCGCGGCAACGGGGTTATCAACTGCTGATTGCCTGCTCAGAAGATCAGCCAGACAACGAAATGCGGTGCATTGAGCACCTTTTACAGCGTCAGGTTGATGCCATTATTGTTTCGACGTCGTTGCCTCCTGAGCATCCTTTTTATCAACGCTGGGCTAACGACCCGTTCCCGATTGTCGCGCTGGACCGCGCCCTCGATCGTGAACACTTCACCAGCGTGGTTGGTGCCGATCAGGATGATGCCGAAATGCTGGCGGAAGAGTTACGTAAGTTTCCCGCCGAGACGGTGCTTTATCTTGGTGCGCTACCGGAGCTTTCTGTCAGCTTCCTGCGTGAACAAGGTTTCCGTACTGCCTGGAAAGATGATCCGCGCGAAGTGCATTTCCTGTATGCCAACAGCTATGAGCGGGAGGCGGCTGCCCAGTTATTCGAAAAATGGCTGGAAACGCATCCGATGCCGCAGGCGCTGTTCACAACGTCGTTTGCGTTGTTGCAAGGAGTGATGGATGTCACGCTGCGTCGCGACGGCAAACTGCCTTCTGACCTGGCAATTGCCACCTTTGGCGATAACGAACTGCTCGACTTCTTACAGTGTCCGGTGCTGGCAGTGGCTCAACGTCACCGCGATGTCGCAGAGCGTGTGCTGGAGATTGTCCTGGCAAGCCTGGACGAACCGCGTAAGCCAAAACCTGGTTTAACGCGCATTAAACGTAATCTCTACCATCGCGGAATTTTAAGCCGCCAAAAATGAAATGACTGGGGCGGCGAAATCTGCCCCATTTTGTTGCGATAATTCGTGCAGATAATTCCCGGAGAGAAATTAGGATAATTCTTGAGGGATCCTAATCACCTATTTTCTTAATTCATCCTACCTTTTAAATTGTCCTTTTAAAGAATGCCCTGGCGATTTTAAACGACATTCTTTGTATTATTTTGTTACAAACCCTCTTCGGCCGATGAATATTCAGACGTTTTTCCTCCTCCTTTGCCAGCTTACGTGGCAACCGCCGCGGTTACCGGGTGCCTGGGTGAATCTGGCGCTGTTATCCCCTGAGAATCTGTCCTAAAATGCCGCCGCGTCGCAAACTGACACTTTATATTTGCTGTGGAAAATAGTGAGTCATTTTAAAACAGTGATGACGATGAGGGATTTTTTCTTACAGCTATTCATAACGTTAATTTGCTTCGCACGTTGGACGTAAAATAAACAACGCTGATATTAGCCGTAAACATCGGGTTTTTTACCTCGGTATGCCTTGTGACTGGCTTGACAAGCTTTTCCTCAGCTCCGTAAACTCCTTTCAGTGGGAAATTGTGGGGCAAAGTGGGAATAAGGGGTGAGGCTGGCATGTTCCGGGGAGCAACGTTAGTCAATCTCGACAGCAAAGGGCGCTTATCAGTGCCTACCCGTTATCGGGAACAGCTGCTTGAGAACGCTGCCGGTCAAATGGTTTGCACCATTGACATTTATCACCCGTGCCTGCTGCTTTACCCCCTGCCTGAATGGGAAATTATCGAGCAAAAATTATCGCGTCTGTCGAGCATGAACCCGGTTGAGCGCCGTGTGCAGCGCCTACTGTTAGGTCATGCCAGCGAATGTCAGATGGATGGCGCAGGTCGATTGTTAATCGCGCCAGTACTGCGGCAACATGCCGGGCTGACAAAAGAAGTGATGCTGGTTGGACAGTTCAACAAGTTTGAGCTGTGGGATGAAACAACCTGGCATCAACAGGTCAAGGAAGATATCGACGCAGAGCAGTTGGCTACCGGAGACTTATCGGAGCGACTGCAGGACTTGTCTCTATAAAATGATGGAAAACTATAAACATACTACGGTGCTGCTGGATGAAGCCGTTAATGGCCTCAATATCCGTCCTGATGGCATCTACATTGATGGGACTTTTGGTCGCGGTGGTCACTCACGTCTGATCCTCTCGCAGCTTGGCGAAGAGGGACGTTTGCTGGCGATCGATCGCGACCCGCAGGCTATCGCCGTTGCGAAGACTATTGATGATCCGCGCTTCTCCATCATCCACGGACCTTTCTCCGCGCTGGGCGAATACGTTGCCGAGCGCGATCTTATCGGCAAGATCGACGGCATTCTCCTCGATCTTGGCGTCTCTTCACCGCAACTTGATGATGCTGAACGTGGCTTTTCCTTTATGCGCGATGGTCCGCTGGACATGCGTATGGACCCAACCCGTGGGCAGTCAGCCGCTGAATGGCTACAAACCGCAGAAGAAGCCGATATCGCCTGGGTATTGAAAACCTATGGTGAAGAGCGTTTTGCCAAACGCATTGCCCGCGCCATTGTCGAGCGTAACCGCGAACAGCCGATGACCCGCACCAAAGAACTGGCGGAAGTCGTGGCTGCTGCAACGCCGGTGAAAGATAAGTTTAAACATCCCGCGACCCGTACCTTCCAGGCGGTGCGCATTTGGGTAAACAGTGAACTGGAGGAGATAGAGCAGGCGCTAAAAAGCTCGCTCAACGTGCTGGCCCCGGGTGGGCGGCTTTCGATCATCAGCTTCCACTCGCTGGAAGACCGTATTGTGAAACGTTTTATGCGTGAAAACAGCCGCGGTCCGCAAGTTCCGGCAGGGTTACCGATGACTGAAGAGCAGCTCAAAAAACTGGGTGGCCGTCAGCTGCGAGCACTAGGCAAGTTAATGCCGGGCGAAGAAGAGGTGGCTGAGAACCCTCGTGCCCGTAGTTCAGTTCTGCGTATTGCAGAGAGGACGAATGCATGATCAGCAGAGTGACAGAAGCTCTAAGCAAAGTTAAAGGATCGATGGGAAGCCACGAGCGCCATGCATTGCCTGGTGTTATCGGTGACGATCTTTTGCGATTTGGGAAGCTGCCACTCTGCCTGTTCATTTGCATTATTTTGACGGCGGTGACTGTGGTAACCACGGCGCACCATACCCGTTTACTGACCGCTCAGCGCGAACAACTGGTGCTGGAGCGAGATGCTTTAGACATTGAATGGCGCAACCTGATCCTTGAAGAGAATGCGCTCGGCGACCATAGCCGGGTGGAAAGGATCGCCACGGAAAAGCTGCAAATGCAGCATGTTGATCCGTCACAAGAAAATATCGTAGTGCAAAAATAAGGATAAACGCGACGCATGAAAGCAGCGGCGAAAACGCAGAAACCAAAACGTCAGGAAGAACATGCCAACTTTATCAGTTGGCGTTTTGCGTTGTTATGCGGCTGTATTCTCCTGGCGCTGGCTTTTCTGCTCGGACGCGTAGCGTGGTTACAAGTTATCTCCCCGGATATGCTGGTGAAAGAGGGCGACATGCGTTCTCTTCGCGTTCAGCAAGTTTCCACCTCCCGCGGCATGATTACTGACCGTTCTGGTCGCCCGTTAGCGGTGAGCGTGCCGGTAAAAGCGATTTGGGCTGACCCGAAAGAAGTGCATGACGCTGGCGGTATCAGCGTCGGTGACCGCTGGAAGGCGCTGGCTAACGCGCTCAATATTCCGCTGGATCAGCTTTCAGCCCGCATTAACGCCAACCCGAAAGGGCGCTTTATTTATCTGGCGCGTCAGGTGAACCCTGACATGGCGGACTACATCAAAAAACTGAAACTGCCGGGGATTCATCTGCGTGAAGAGTCTCGCCGTTACTATCCGTCCGGCGAAGTGACTGCTCACCTCATCGGCTTTACTAACGTCGATAGTCAAGGGATTGAGGGCGTTGAGAAGAGTTTCGATAAATGGCTTACCGGGCAGCCGGGTGAGCGCATTGTGCGTAAAGACCGCTATGGTCGCGTAATTGAAGATATTTCTTCTACTGACAGCCAGGCAGCGCACAACCTGGCGCTGAGTATTGATGAACGCCTGCAGGCGCTGGTTTATCGCGAACTGAACAACGCGGTGGCCTTTAACAAGGCTGAATCTGGTAGCGCCGTGCTGGTGGATGTCAACACCGGTGAAGTGCTGGCGATGGCTAACAGCCCGTCATACAACCCTAACAATCTGAGCGGCACGCCGAAAGAGGCGATGCGTAACCGTACCATCACCGACGTGTTTGAACCGGGCTCAACGGTTAAACCGATGGTGGTAATGACCGCGTTGCAACGTGGCGTGGTGCGGGAAAACTCGGTACTCAATACCATTCCTTATCGAATTAACGGCCACGAAATCAAAGACGTGGCACGCTACAGCGAATTAACCCTGACCGGGGTATTACAGAAGTCGAGTAACGTCGGTGTTTCCAAGCTGGCGTTAGCGATGCCGTCCTCAGCGTTAGTAGATACTTACTCACGTTTTGGACTGGGAAAAGCGACCAATTTGGGGTTGGTCGGAGAACGCAGTGGCTTATATCCTCAAAAACAACGGTGGTCTGACATAGAGAGGGCCACCTTCTCTTTCGGCTACGGGCTAATGGTAACACCATTACAGTTAGCGCGAGTCTACGCAACTATCGGCAGCTACGGCATTTATCGCCCACTGTCGATTACCAAAGTTGACCCCCCGGTTCCCGGTGAACGTGTCTTCCCGGAATCCATTGTCCGCACTGTGGTGCATATGATGGAAAGCGTGGCGCTACCAGGCGGCGGCGGCGTGAAGGCGGCGATTAAAGGCTATCGTATCGCCATTAAAACCGGTACCGCGAAAAAGGTCGGGCCGGACGGTCGCTACATCAATAAATATATTGCTTATACCGCAGGCGTTGCGCCTGCGAGTCAGCCGCGCTTCGCGCTGGTTGTTGTTATCAACGATCCGCAGGCGGGTAAATACTACGGCGGCGCCGTTTCCGCGCCGGTCTTTGGTGCCATCATGGGCGGCGTATTGCGTACCATGAACATCGAGCCGGATGCGCTGACAACGGGCGATAAAAATGAATTTGTGATTAATCAAGGCGAGGGGACAGGTGGCAGATCGTAATTTGCGCGACCTTCTTGCTCCGTGGGTGCCAGACGCACCTTCGCGAGCACTGCGAGAGATGACACTCGACAGCCGTGTGGCTGCGGCGGGCGATCTCTTTGTAGCTGTAGTAGGTCATCAGGCGGACGGGCGTCGATATATCCCGCAGGCGATAGCGCAAGGTGTGGCTGCCATTATTGCAGAGGCGAAAGATGAGGCGACCGATGGTGAAATCCGTGAAATGCACGGCGTACCGGTCATCTATCTCAGCCAGCTCAACGAGCGTTTATCTGCACTGGCGGGCCGCTTTTACCATGAACCCTCTGACAATTTACGTCTCGTGGGCGTAACGGGCACCAACGGCAAAACCACGACTACCCAGCTGTTGGCGCAGTGGAGCCAACTGCTTGGCGAAACCAGCGCGGTAATGGGCACCGTTGGTAACGGCCTGCTGGGGAAAGTGATCCCGACAGAAAATACAACCGGTTCGGCAGTCGATGTTCAGCATGAGCTGGCGGGGCTGGTGGATCAGGGCGCGACGTTTTGCGCAATGGAAGTTTCCTCCCACGGGCTGGTACAGCACCGTGTGGCGGCATTGAAATTTGCGGCGTCGGTCTTTACCAACTTAAGCCGCGATCACCTTGATTATCATGGTGATATGGAACACTACGAAGCCGCGAAATGGCTGCTTTATTCTGAGCATCATTGCGGTCAGGCGATTATTAACGCCGACGATGAAGTGGGCCGCCGCTGGCTGGCAAAACTGCCGGACGCGGTTGCGGTATCAATGGAAGATCATATTAATCCGAACTGTCACGGACGCTGGTTGAAAGCGACCGAAGTGAACTATCACGACAGCGGTGCGACGATTCGCTTTAGCTCAAGTTGGGGCGATGGCGAAATTGAAAGCCATCTGATGGGCGCTTTTAACGTCAGCAACCTGCTGCTCGCGCTGGCGACACTGTTGGCACTCGGCTATCCACTGGCTGATCTGCTGAAAACCGCCGCGCGTCTGCAACCGGTTTGCGGACGTATGGAAGTGTTCACTGCGCCAGGCAAACCGACGGTGGTGGTGGATTACGCGCATACGCCGGATGCACTGGAAAAAGCCTTACAGGCGGCGCGTCTGCACTGTGCGGGCAAGCTGTGGTGTGTCTTTGGCTGTGGTGGCGATCGCGATAAAGGTAAGCGTCCACTGATGGGCGCAATTGCCGAAGAGTTTGCTGACGTGGCGGTGGTGACGGACGATAACCCGCGTACCGAAGAACCGCGTGCCATCATCAACGATATTCTGGCGGGAATGTTAGATGCCGGACATGCCAAAGTGATGGAAGGCCGTGCTGAAGCGGTGACTTGCGCCGTTATGCAGGCTAAAGAGAATGATGTGGTACTGGTCGCGGGCAAAGGCCATGAAGATTACCAGATTGTTGGCAATCAGCGTCTGGACTACTCCGATCGCGTCACGGTGGCGCGTCTGCTGGGGGTGATTGCATGATTAGCGTAACCCTTAGCCAACTTACCGACATTCTCAACGGTGAACTGCAAGGTGCAGATATCACCCTTGATGCTGTAACCACTGATACCCGAAAACTGACGCCGGGCTGCCTGTTTGTTGCCCTGAAAGGCGAACGTTTTGATGCCCACGATTTTGCCGACCAGGCGAAAGCTGGCGGCGCAGGCGCACTACTGGTTAGCCGTCCGCTGGACATCGACCTGCCGCAGTTAATCGTCAAGGATACGCGTCTGGCGTTTGGTGAACTGGCTGCATGGGTTCGCCAGCAAGTTCCGGCGCGCGTGGTTGCTCTGACGGGGTCCTCCGGCAAAACCTCCGTTAAAGAGATGACGGCGGCGATTTTAAGCCAGTGCGGCAACACGCTTTATACGGCAGGCAATCTCAACAACGACATCGGTGTACCGATGACGCTGTTGCGCTTAACGCCGGAATACGATTACGCAGTTATTGAACTTGGCGCGAACCATCAGGGCGAAATAGCCTGGACTGTGAGTCTGACTCGCCCGGAAGCTGCGCTGGTCAACAACCTGGCAGCGGCGCATCTGGAAGGTTTTGGCTCGCTTGCGGGTGTCGCGAAAGCGAAAGGTGAAATCTTTAGCGGCCTGCCGGAAAACGGTATCGCCATTATGAACGCCGACAACAACGACTGGCTGAACTGGCAGAGCGTAATTGGCTCACGCAAAGTGTGGCGTTTCTCACCCAATGCCGCCAACAGCGATTTCACCGCCACCAATATCCATGTGACCTCGCACGGTATGGAATTTACCCTACAAACCCCAACCGGTAGCGTCGATGTTCTGCTGCCGTTGCCGGGGCGTCACAATATTGCGAATGCGCTGGCAGCCGCTGCGCTCTCCATGTCCGTGGGCGCAACGCTTGATGCTATCAAAGCGGGGCTGGCAAATCTGAAAGCTGTTCCAGGCCGTCTGTTCCCCATCCAACTGGCAGAAAACCAGTTGCTGCTCGACGACTCCTACAACGCCAATGTCGGTTCAATGACTGCAGCAGTCCAGGTACTGGCTGAAATGCCGGGCTACCGCGTGCTGGTGGTGGGCGATATGGCGGAACTGGGCGCTGAAAGCGAAGCCTGCCATGTACAGGTGGGCGAGGCGGCAAAAGCTGCTGGTATTGACCGCGTGTTAAGCGTGGGTAAACAAAGCCATGCTATCAGCACCGCCAGCGGCGTTGGCGAACATTTTGCTGATAAAACTGCGTTAATTACGCGTCTTAAATTACTGATTGCTGAGCAACAGGTAATTACGATTTTAGTTAAGGGTTCACGTAGTGCCGCCATGGAAGAGGTAGTACGCGCTTTACAGGAGAATGGGACATGTTAGTTTGGCTGGCCGAACATTTGGTCAAATATTATTCCGGCTTTAACGTCTTTTCCTATCTGACGTTTCGCGCCATCGTCAGCCTGCTGACCGCGCTGTTCATCTCATTGTGGATGGGCCCGCGTATGATTGCTCATTTGCAAAAACTTTCCTTTGGTCAGGTGGTGCGTAACGACGGTCCTGAATCACACTTCAGCAAGCGCGGTACGCCGACCATGGGCGGGATTATGATCCTGACGGCGATTGTGATCTCCGTACTGCTGTGGGCTTACCCGTCCAATCCGTACGTCTGGTGCGTGTTGGTGGTGCTGGTAGGTTACGGTGTTATTGGCTTTGTTGATGATTATCGCAAAGTGGTGCGTAAAGACACCAAAGGGTTGATCGCTCGTTGGAAGTATTTCTGGATGTCGGTCATTGCGCTGGGTGTCGCCTTCGCCCTGTACCTTGCCGGCAAAGACACGCCCGCAACGCAGCTGGTGGTCCCATTCTTTAAAGATGTGATGCCGCAGCTGGGGCTGTTCTACATTCTGCTGGCTTACTTCGTCATTGTGGGTACTGGCAACGCGGTAAACCTGACCGATGGTCTCGACGGCCTGGCAATTATGCCGACCGTATTTGTCGCCGGTGGTTTTGCGCTGGTGGCGTGGGCGACCGGCAATATGAACTTTGCCAGCTACTTGCATATACCGTATCTGCGACACGCCGGGGAACTGGTTATTGTCTGTACCGCGATAGTCGGGGCAGGACTGGGCTTCCTGTGGTTTAACACCTATCCGGCGCAGGTCTTTATGGGCGATGTAGGTTCGCTGGCGTTAGGTGGTGCGTTAGGCATTATCGCCGTACTGCTACGTCAGGAATTCCTGCTGGTGATTATGGGGGGCGTGTTCGTGGTAGAAACGCTTTCTGTCATCCTGCAGGTCGGCTCCTTTAAACTGCGCGGACAACGTATTTTCCGCATGGCACCGATTCATCACCACTATGAACTGAAAGGCTGGCCGGAACCGCGCGTCATTGTGCGTTTCTGGATTATTTCGCTGATGCTGGTTCTGATTGGTCTGGCAACGCTGAAGGTACGTTAATCATGGCTGATTATCAGGGTAAAAATGTCGTCATTATCGGCCTGGGCCTCACCGGGCTTTCCTGCGTGGACTTTTTCCTCGCTCGCGGTGTGACGCCGCGCGTTATGGATACGCGTATGACACCGCCTGGCCTGGATAAATTACCCGAAGCCGTAGAACGCCACACGGGCAGTCTGAATGATGAATGGCTGATGGCGGCAGATCTGATTGTCGCCAGTCCCGGTATTGCACTGGCGCATCCATCCTTAAGCGCTGCCGCTGATGCCGGAATCGAAATCGTTGGCGATATCGAGCTGTTCTGTCGCGAAGCACAAGCACCGATTGTGGCGATTACCGGTTCTAACGGCAAAAGCACGGTCACCACGCTAGTGGGTGAAATGGCGAAAGCGGCGGGGGTTAACGTTGGTGTGGGTGGCAATATTGGCCTGCCTGCGTTGATGCTACTGGATGATGAGTGTGAACTGTACGTGCTGGAACTGTCGAGCTTCCAGCTGGAAACCACCTCCAGCTTACAGGCGGTAGCAGCGACCATTCTGAACGTGACTGAAGATCATATGGATCGCTATCCGTTTGGTTTACAACAGTATCGTGCAGCAAAACTGCGCATTTACGAAAACGCGAAAGTTTGCGTGGTTAATGCTGATGATGCCTTAACAATGCCGATTCGCGGTGCGGATGAACGCTGCGTCAGCTTTGGCGTCAACATGGGTGACTATCACCTGAATCATCAGCAGGGCGAAACCTGGCTGCGGGTTAAAGGCGAGAAAGTGCTGAATGTGAAAGAGATGAAACTTTCCGGGCAGCATAACTACACCAATGCGCTGGCGGCGCTGGCGCTGGCAGATGCTGCAGGGTTACCGCGTGCCAGCAGCCTGAAAGCGTTAACCACATTCACTGGTCTGCCGCATCGCTTTGAAGTTGTGCTGGAGCATAACGGCGTACGTTGGATTAACGATTCGAAAGCGACCAACGTCGGCAGTACGGAAGCGGCGCTGAATGGCCTGCACGTAGACGGCACACTGCATTTGTTGCTGGGTGGCGATGGTAAATCGGCGGACTTTAGCCCACTGGCGCGTTACCTGAATGGCGATAACGTACGTCTGTATTGTTTCGGTCGTGACGGCGCGCAGCTGGCGGCGCTACGCCCGGAAGTGGCAGAACAAACCGAAACTATGGAACAGGCGATGCGCTTGCTGGCTCCGCGTGTTCAGCCGGGCGATATGGTTCTGCTCTCCCCAGCCTGTGCCAGCCTTGATCAGTTCAAGAACTTTGAACAACGAGGCAATGAGTTTGCCCGTCTGGCGAAGGAGTTAGGTTGATGCGTTTATCTCTCCCTCGCCTGAAAATGCCGCGCCTGCCAGGATTCAGTATCCTGGTCTGGATCTCCACGGCGCTAAAGGGCTGGGTGATGGGCTCGCGGGAAAAAGATACCGACAGCCTGATCATGTACGATCGCACCTTACTGTGGCTGACCTTCGGCCTCGCGGCGATTGGCTTTATCATGGTGACCTCGGCGTCAATGCCCATAGGGCAACGCTTAACCAACGATCCGTTCTTCTTCGCGAAGCGTGATGGTGTCTATCTGATTTTGGCGTTTATTCTGGCGATCATTACGCTGCGTCTGCCGATGGAGTTCTGGCAACGCTACAGTGCCACGATGCTGCTCGGATCTATCATCCTGCTGATGATCGTCCTGGTAGTGGGTAGCTCGGTTAAAGGGGCATCGCGTTGGATCGATCTCGGTTTGCTGCGTATCCAGCCTGCGGAGCTGACAAAACTGTCGCTGTTTTGCTATATCGCCAACTATCTGGTGCGTAAAGGCGACGAAGTACGTAATAACCTGCGCGGCTTCCTGAAACCGATGGGCGTGATTCTGGTGTTGGCAGTGTTACTGCTGGCACAGCCAGACCTTGGTACGGTGGTGGTGTTGTTTGTGACTACGCTGGCGATGTTGTTCCTGGCGGGAGCGAAATTGTGGCAGTTCATTGCCATTATCGGTATGGGCA
The DNA here is from genome assembly GCA_041890495.1 of Enterobacter hormaechei. Taxonomy (GTDB): domain Bacteria; phylum Pseudomonadota; class Gammaproteobacteria; order Enterobacterales; family Enterobacteriaceae; genus Escherichia; species Escherichia boydii. Next base: position 2,844,677 of record CP169086.1, on the reverse strand, counting down.
TTTCAGCGGTTGTGTTGCTGATACTCGCCGAACCGTACCGTATCCGCCGTGTTACCGCATTCTGGAACCCGTGGGAAGATCCCTTTGGCAGCGGCTATCAGTTAACGCAATCGCTGATGGCGTTTGGTCGCGGCGAACTTTGGGGGCAAGGTTTAGGTAACTCGGTACAAAAACTGGAGTATCTGCCGGAAGCGCACACTGACTTTATTTTCGCCATTATCGGCGAAGAACTGGGGTATGTCGGTGTGGTGCTGGCACTTTTAATGGTATTCTTCGTCGCTTTTCGCGCGATGTCGATTGGCCGTAAAGCATTAGAAATTGACCACCGTTTTTCCGGTTTTCTCGCCTGTTCTATTGGCATCTGGTTTAGCTTCCAGGCGCTGGTTAACGTAGGCGCGGCGGCGGGGATGTTACCGACCAAAGGTCTGACATTGCCGCTGATCAGTTACGGTGGTTCGAGCTTACTGATTATGTCGACAGCCATCATGATGCTGTTGCGTATTGATTATGAAACGCGTCTGGAGAAAGCGCAGGCGTTTGTACGAGGTTCACGATGAGTGGTCAAGGAAAGCGATTAATGGTGATGGCAGGCGGAACCGGTGGACATGTATTCCCGGGACTGGCGGTTGCGCACCATCTAATGGCTCAGGGTTGGCAAGTTCGCTGGCTGGGGACTGCCGACCGTATGGAAGCGGACTTAGTGCCAAAACATGGCATCGAAATTGATTTCATTCGTATCTCTGGTCTGCGTGGAAAAGGTATAAAAGCACTGATAGCTGCCCCGCTGCGTATCTTCAACGCCTGGCGTCAGGCGCGGGCGATTATGAAAGCGTACAAACCTGACGTGGTGCTCGGTATGGGAGGCTACGTGTCAGGTCCAGGTGGTCTGGCCGCGTGGTCGTTAGGCATTCCGGTTGTACTTCATGAACAAAACGGTATTGCGGGCTTAACCAATAAATGGCTGGCGAAGATTGCCACCAAAGTGATGCAGGCGTTTCCAGGTGCTTTCCCTAATGCGGAAGTAGTGGGTAACCCGGTGCGTACCGATGTGTTGGCGCTGCCGTTGCCGCAGCAACGTTTGGCTGGACGTGAAGGTCCGGTTCGTGTGCTGGTAGTGGGTGGTTCTCAGGGCGCACGCATTCTTAACCAGACAATGCCGCAGGTTGCTGCGAAACTGGGTGATTCAGTCACTATCTGGCATCAGAGCGGCAAAGGTTCGCAACAATCCGTTGAACAGGCGTATGCCGAAGCGGGGCAACCGCAGCATAAAGTGACGGAATTTATTGATGATATGGCGGCGGCGTATGCGTGGGCGGATGTCGTCGTTTGCCGCTCCGGTGCGTTAACGGTGAGTGAAATCGCCGCGGCAGGACTACCGGCGTTGTTTGTGCCGTTTCAACATAAAGACCGCCAGCAATACTGGAATGCGCTACCGCTGGAAAAAGCGGGCGCAGCCAAAATTATCGAGCAGCCACAGCTTAGCGTGGATGCTGTCGCCAACACCCTGGCCGGGTGGTCGCGAGAAACCTTATTAACCATGGCAGAACGCGCCCGCGCTGCATCCATTCCGGATGCCACCGAGCGAGTGGCAAATGAAGTGAGCCGGGTTGCCCGGGCGTAATTGTAGCGATGCCTTTTGCATCGTATGAATTTAAGAAGTTAATGGCGTAAAGAATGAATACACAACAATTGGCAAAACTGCGTTCCATCGTGCCCGAAATGCGTCGCGTTCGGCACATACATTTTGTCGGCATTGGTGGTGCCGGTATGGGCGGTATTGCCGAAGTTCTGGCCAATGAAGGTTATCAGATCAGTGGTTCCGATTTAGCGCCAAATCCGGTCACGCAGCAGTTAATGAATCTGGGTGCGACGATTTATTTCAACCATCGCCCGGAAAACGTACGTGATGCCAGCGTGGTCGTTGTTTCCAGCGCGATTTCTGCCGATAACCCGGAAATTGTCGCCGCTCATGAAGCGCGTATTCCGGTGATCCGTCGTGCCGAAATGCTGGCTGAGTTAATGCGTTTTCGTCATGGCATCGCCATTGCCGGAACGCACGGCAAAACGACAACCACCGCGATGGTTTCCAGCATCTACGCAGAAGCGGGGCTCGACCCAACCTTCGTTAACGGCGGGCTGGTAAAAGCGGCGGGGGTTCATGCGCGTTTGGGGCATGGTCGGTACCTGATTGCCGAAGCAGATGAGAGTGATGCATCGTTCCTGCATCTGCAACCGATGGTGGCGATTGTCACCAATATCGAAGCCGACCACATGGATACCTACCAGGGCGACTTTGAGAATTTAAAACAGACTTTTATTAATTTTCTGCACAACCTGCCGTTTTACGGTCGTGCGGTGATGTGTGTTGATGATCCGGTGATCCGCGAATTGTTACCGCGAGTGGGGCGTCAGACCACGACTTACGGCTTCAGCGAAGATGCCGACGTGCGTGTAGAAGATTATCAGCAGATTGGCCCGCAGGGGCACTTTACGCTGCTGCGCCAGGACAAAGAGCCGATGCGCGTCACCCTGAATGCGCCAGGTCGTCATAACGCGCTGAACGCCGCAGCTGCGGTTGCGGTTGCTACGGAAGAGGGCATTGACGACGAGGCTATTTTGCGGGCGCTTGAAAGCTTCCAGGGGACTGGTCGCCGTTTTGATTTCCTCGGTGAATTCCCGCTGGAGCCAGTGAATGGTAAAAGCGGTACGGCAATGCTGGTCGATGACTACGGCCACCACCCGACGGAAGTGGACGCCACCATTAAAGCGGCGCGCGCAGGCTGGCCGGATAAAAACCTGGTAATGCTGTTTCAGCCGCACCGTTTTACCCGTACGCGCGACCTGTATGATGATTTCGCCAATGTGCTGACGCAGGTTGATACCCTGTTGATGCTGGAAGTGTATCCGGCTGGCGAAGCGCCAATTCCGGGAGCGGACAGCCGTTCGCTGTGTCGCACAATTCGTGGACGTGGGAAAATTGATCCCATTCTGGTGCCGGATCCGGCGCGGGTAGCCGAGATGCTGGCACCGGTATTAACCGGTAACGACCTGATTCTCGTTCAGGGGGCTGGTAATATTGGAAAAATTGCCCGTTCTTTAGCTGAAATCAAACTGAAGCCGCAAACTCCGGAGGAAGAACAACATGACTGATAAAATCGCGGTCCTGTTGGGTGGGACCTCCGCTGAGCGGGAAGTTTCTCTGAATTCTGGCGCAGCGGTGTTAGCCGGACTGCGTGAAGGCGGTATTGACGCGTATCCTGTCGACCCGAAAGAAGTCGACGTGACGCAACTGAAGTCGATGGGCTTTCAGAAAGTGTTTATCGCGCTACACGGTCGCGGCGGTGAAGATGGTACGCTGCAGGGGATGCTCGAGCTGATGGGCTTGCCTTATACCGGAAGCGGAGTGATGGCATCTGCGCTTTCAATGGATAAACTACGCAGCAAACTGCTGTGGCAAGGTGCCGGTTTACCGGTCGCGCCGTGGGTAGCGTTAACCCGCGCAGAGTTTGAAAAAGGCCTGAGCGATAAGCAGTTAGCAGAAATTTCTGCTCTGGGTTTGCCGGTTATCGTTAAGCCGAGCCGCGAAGGTTCCAGTGTGGGAATGTCAAAAGTAGTAGCAGAAAATGCTCTACAAGATGCATTAAGATTGGCATTTCAGCATGATGAAGAAGTATTGATTGAAAAATGGCTAAGTGGGCCGGAGTTCACGGTTGCGATACTCGGTGAAGAAATTTTACCGTCAATACGTATTCAACCGTCCGGAACCTTCTATGATTATGAGGCGAAGTATCTCTCTGATGAGACACAGTATTTCTGCCCCGCAGGTCTGGAAGCGTCACAAGAGGCCAATTTGCAGGCATTAGTGCTGAAAGCATGGACGACGTTAGGTTGCAAAGGATGGGGACGTATTGACGTTATGCTGGACAGCGATGGACAGTTTTATCTGCTGGAAGCCAATACCTCACCGGGTATGACCAGCCACAGCCTGGTGCCGATGGCGGCACGTCAGGCAGGTATGAGCTTCTCGCAGTTGGTAGTACGAATTCTGGAACTGGCGGACTAATATGTCGCAGGCTGCTCTGAACACGCGAAATAGCGAAGAAGAGGTTTCTTCTCGCCGCAATAATGGAACGCGTCTGGCGGGGATCCTTTTCCTGCTGACCGTTTTAACGACAGTGTTGGTGAGCGGCTGGGTCGTGTTGGGCTGGATGGAAGATGCGCAACGCCTGCCGCTCTCAAAGCTGGTGTTGACCGGTGAACGCCATTACACGCGTAATGACGATATCCGGCAGTCGATCCTGGCATTGGGTGAGCCGGGTACCTTTATGACCCAGGATGTCAACATCATCCAGACGCAAATAGAACAACGCCTGCCGTGGATTAAGCAGGTGAGCGTCAGAAAGCAGTGGCCTGATGAATTGAAGATTCATCTGGTTGAATATGTGCCGATTGCGCGGTGGAATGATCAACACATGGTAGACGCGGAAGGAAACACCTTCAGCGTGCCGCCAGATCGCACCAGCAAGCAGGTGCTTCCAATGCTGTATGGCCCGGAAGGCAGCGCTAATGAAGTGTTGCAGGGCTATCGCGAAATGGGGCAGATGCTGGCAAAGGACAGATTTACTCTGAAGGAAGCGGCGATGACCGCGCGGCGTTCCTGGCAGTTGACGCTGAATAACGATATTAAGCTCAATCTTGGCCGGGGCGATACGATGAAACGTTTGGCTCGCTTTGTAGAACTTTATCCGGTTTTACAGCAGCAGGCGCAAACCGATGGCAAACGGATTAGCTACGTTGATTTGCGTTATGACTCTGGAGCGGCAGTAGGCTGGGCGCCCTTGCCGCCAGAGGAATCTACTCAGCAACAAAATCAGGCACAGGCAGAACAACAATGATCAAGGCGACGGACAGAAAACTGGTAGTAGGACTGGAGATTGGTACCGCGAAGGTTGCCGCTTTAGTAGGGGAAGTTCTGCCCGACGGTATGGTCAATATCATTGGCGTGGGCAGCTGCCCGTCGCGTGGTATGGATAAAGGCGGGGTGAACGACCTCGAATCCGTGGTCAAGTGCGTACAGCGCGCCATTGACCAGGCAGAATTGATGGCAGATTGTCAGATCTCTTCGGTATATCTGGCGCTTTCTGGTAAGCATATCAGCTGCCAGAATGAAATTGGTATGGTGCCTATTTCTGAAGAAGAAGTAACGCAAGAAGATGTGGAAAACGTCGTCCATACCGCGAAATCGGTGCGTGTGCGCGATGAGCATCGTGTGCTGCATGTGATCCCGCAAGAGTATGCGATTGACTATCAGGAAGGGATCAAGAATCCGGTAGGACTTTCGGGCGTGCGGATGCAGGCAAAAGTGCACCTGATCACATGTCACAACGATATGGCGAAAAACATCGTCAAAGCGGTTGAACGTTGTGGGCTGAAAGTTGACCAACTGATATTTGCCGGACTGGCATCAAGTTATTCGGTATTGACGGAAGATGAACGTGAACTGGGTGTCTGCGTCGTCGATATCGGTGGTGGTACAATGGATATCGCCGTTTATACCGGTGGGGCATTGCGCCACACTAAGGTAATTCCTTATGCTGGCAATGTCGTGACCAGTGATATCGCTTACGCCTTTGGCACGCCGCCAAGCGACGCCGAAGCGATTAAAGTTCGCCACGGTTGTGCGCTGGGTTCCATCGTTGGAAAAGATGAGAGCGTGGAAGTGCCGAGCGTAGGTGGTCGTCCGCCACGGAGTCTGCAACGTCAGACACTGGCAGAGGTGATCGAGCCGCGCTATACCGAGCTGCTCAACCTGGTCAACGAAGAGATATTGCAGTTGCAGGAAAAGCTTCGCCAACAAGGGGTTAAACATCACCTGGCGGCAGGCATTGTATTAACCGGTGGCGCAGCGCAGATCGAAGGTCTTGCAGCCTGTGCTCAGCGCGTGTTTCATACGCAAGTGCGTATCGGCGCGCCGCTGAACATTACCGGTTTAACGGATTATGCTCAGGAGCCGTATTATTCGACGGCGGTGGGATTGCTTCACTATGGGAAAGAGTCACATCTTAACGGTGAAGCTGAAGTAGAAAAACGTGTTACAGCATCAGTTGGCTCGTGGATCAAGCGACTCAATAGTTGGCTGCGAAAAGAGTTTTAATTTTTATGAGGCCGACGATGATTACGGCCTCAGGCGACAGGCACAAATCGGAGAGAAACTATGTTTGAACCAATGGAACTTACCAATGACGCGGTGATTAAAGTCATCGGCGTCGGCGGCGGCGGCGGTAATGCTGTTGAACACATGGTGCGCGAGCGCATTGAAGGTGTTGAATTCTTCGCGGTAAATACCGATGCACAAGCGCTGCGTAAAACAGCGGTTGGACAGACGATTCAAATCGGTAGCGGTATCACCAAAGGACTGGGCGCTGGCGCTAATCCAGAAGTTGGCCGCAATGCGGCTGATGAGGATCGCGATGCATTGCGTGCGGCGCTGGAAGGTGCAGACATGGTCTTTATTGCTGCGGGTATGGGTGGTGGTACCGGTACAGGTGCAGCACCAGTCGTCGCTGAAGTGGCAAAAGATTTGGGTATCCTGACCGTTGCTGTCGTCACTAAGCCTTTCAACTTTGAAGGCAAGAAGCGTATGGCATTCGCGGAGCAGGGGATCACTGAACTGTCCAAGCATGTGGACTCTCTGATCACTATCCCGAACGACAAACTGCTGAAAGTTCTGGGCCGCGGTATCTCCCTGCTGGATGCGTTTGGCGCAGCGAACGATGTACTGAAAGGCGCTGTGCAAGGTATCGCTGAACTGATTACTCGTCCGGGTTTGATGAACGTGGACTTTGCAGACGTACGCACCGTAATGTCTGAGATGGGCTACGCAATGATGGGTTCTGGCGTGGCGAGCGGTGAAGACCGTGCGGAAGAAGCTGCTGAAATGGCTATCTCTTCTCCGCTGCTGGAAGATATCGACCTGTCTGGCGCGCGCGGCGTGCTGGTTAACATCACGGCGGGCTTCGACCTGCGTCTGGATGAGTTCGAAACGGTAGGTAACACCATCCGTGCATTTGCTTCCGACAACGCGACTGTGGTTATCGGTACTTCTCTTGACCCGGATATGAATGACGAGCTGCGCGTAACCGTTGTTGCGACAGGTATCGGCATGGACAAACGTCCTGAAATCACTCTGGTGACCAATAAGCAGGTTCAGCAGCCAGTGATGGATCGCTACCAGCAGCATGGGATGGCTCCGCTGACCCAGGAGCAGAAGCCGGTTGCTAAAGTCGTGAATGACAATGCGCCGCAAACTGCGAAAGAGCCGGATTATCTGGATATCCCAGCATTCCTGCGTAAGCAAGCTGATTAAGAATTGACTGGAATTTGGGTTTCGAGGCTCTTTGTGCTAAACTGGCCCGCCGAATGTATAGTACACTTCGGTTGGATAGGTAATTTGGCGAGATAATACGATGATCAAACAAAGGACACTTAAACGTATCGTTCAGGCGACGGGTGTCGGTTTACATACCGGCAAGAAAGTCACCCTGACGTTACGCCCTGCGCCGGCCAACACCGGGGTCATCTATCGTCGCACCGACTTGAATCCACCGGTAGATTTCCCGGCCGATGCCAAATCTGTGCGTGATACCATGCTCTGTACGTGTCTGGTCAACGAGCATGATGTACGGATTTCAACCGTAGAGCACCTCAATGCTGCTCTCGCGGGCTTGGGCATCGATAACATTGTTATCGAAGTTAACGCGCCGGAAATCCCGATCATGGACGGCAGCGCCGCTCCGTTTGTATACCTGCTGCTTGACGCCGGTATCGACGAGTTGAACTGCGCCAAAAAATTTGTTCGCATCAAAGAGACTGTTCGTGTCGAAGATGGCGATAAGTGGGCTGAATTTAAGCCGTACAATGGTTTTTCGCTGGATTTCACCATCGATTTTAACCATCCGGCTATTGATTCCAGCAACCAGCGCTATGCGATGAACTTCTCCGCTGATGCGTTTATGCGCCAGATCAGCCGTGCGCGTACGTTCGGTTTCATGCGTGATATCGAATATCTGCAGTCCCGTGGTTTGTGTCTGGGCGGCAGCTTCGATTGTGCCATCGTTGTTGACGATTATCGCGTACTGAACGAAGACGGCCTGCGTTTTGAAGACGAATTTGTGCGTCACAAAATGCTCGATGCGATCGGTGACTTGTTCATGTGTGGTCACAATATTATTGGTGCATTTACCGCTTATAAATCCGGTCATGCACTGAATAACAAACTGCTGCAGGCTGTCCTGGCGAAACAGGAAGCCTGGGAATATGTGACCTTCCAGGACGACGCAGAACTGCCGTTGGCCTTCAAAGCGCCTTCAGCTGTACTGGCATAACGACATTTATACTGTCGTATAAAATTCGACTGGCAAATCTGGCACTCTCTCCGGCCAGGTGAACCAGTCGTTTTTTTTTGAATTTTATAAGAGCTATAAAAAACGGTGCGAACGCTGTTTTCTTAAGCACTTTTCCGCACAACTTATCTTCATTCGTGCTGTGGACTGCAGGCTTTAATGATAAGATTTGTGCGCTAAATACGTTTGAATATGATCGGGATGGCAATAACGTGAGTGGAATACTGACGCGCTGGCGACAGTTTGGTAAACGCTACTTCTGGCCGCATCTCTTATTAGGGATGGTTGCGGCGAGTTTAGGTTTGCCTGCGCTCAGCAACGCCGCCGAACCAAACGCGCCCGCAAAAGCGACAACCCGCAACCACGAGCCTTCAGCCAAAGTTAACTTTGGTCAATTGGCCTTGCTGGAAGCGAACACACGCCGCCCGAATTCGAACTATTCCGTTGATTACTGGCATCAACATGCCATTCGCACGGTAATCCGTCATCTTTCTTTCGCAATGGCACCGCAAACACTGCCCGTTGCTGAAGAATCTTTGCCTCTTCAGGCGCAACATCTTGCATTACTGGATACGCTCAGCGCGCTGCTGACCCAGGAAGGCACGCCGTCTGAAAAGGGTTATCGCATTGATTATGCGCATTTTACCCCACAAGCAAAATTCAGCACGCCCGTCTGGATAAGCCAGGCGCAAGGCATCCGTGCTGGCCCTCAACGCCTCACCTAACAACAATAAACCTTTACTTCATTTTATTAACTCCGCAACGCGGGGCGTTTGAGATTTTATTATGCTAATCAAATTGTTAACTAAAGTTTTCGGTAGTCGTAACGATCGCACCCTGCGCCGGATGCGCAAAGTGATCAACATCATCAATGCCATGGAACCGGAGATGGAAAAACTCTCCGACGAAGAACTGAAAGGGAAAACCGCAGAGTTTCGTGCACGTCTGGAAAAAGGCGAAGTGCTGGAAAATCTGATCCCGGAAGCTTTCGCCGTGGTACGTGAGGCAAGTAAGCGCGTCTTTGGTATGCGTCACTTCGACGTTCAGTTACTCGGCGGTATGGTTCTTAACGAACGCTGCATCGCCGAAATGCGTACCGGTGAAGGAAAAACCCTGACCGCAACGCTGCCTGCTTACCTGAACGCACTAACCGGTAAAGGCGTGCACGTAGTTACCGTCAACGACTACCTGGCGCAACGTGACGCCGAAAACAACCGTCCGCTGTTTGAATTCCTTGGCCTGACTGTCGGTATCAACCTGCCGGGCATGCCAGCACCGGCAAAGCGCGAAGCTTACGCAGCTGACATCACTTACGGTACGAACAACGAATACGGCTTTGACTACCTGCGCGACAACATGGCGTTCAGCCCTGAAGAACGTGTACAGCGTAAACTGCACTATGCGCTGGTGGACGAAGTGGACTCCATCCTGATCGATGAAGCGCGTACACCGCTGATCATTTCCGGCCCGGCAGAAGACAGCTCGGAAATGTATAAACGCGTGAATAAAATTATTCCGCACCTGATCCGTCAGGAAAAAGAAGACTCCGAAACCTTCCAGGGCGAAGGCCACTTCTCGGTGGACGAAAAATCTCGCCAGGTGAACCTGACCGAACGTGGTCTGGTGCTGATTGAAGAACTGCTGGTGAAAGAGGGCATCATGGATGAAGGGGAGTCTCTGTACTCTCCGGCCAACATCATGCTGATGCACCACGTAACGGCGGCGCTGCGCGCTCATGCGCTGTTTACCCGTGACGTCGACTACATCGTTAAAGATGGTGAAGTTATCATCGTTGACGAACACACCGGTCGTACCATGCAGGGCCGTCGCTGGTCCGATGGTCTGCACCAGGCTGTGGAAGCGAAAGAAGGTGTGCAGATCCAGAACGAAAACCAAACGCTGGCTTCGATCACCTTCCAGAACTACTTCCGTCTGTATGAAAAACTGGCGGGGATGACCGGTACTGCTGATACCGAAGCTTTCGAATTTAGCTCAATCTACAAGCTGGATACCGTCGTTGTTCCGACCAACCGTCCAATGATTCGTAAAGATCTGCCGGACCTGGTCTACATGACTGAAGCGGAAAAAATTCAGGCGATCATTGAAGATATCAAAGAACGTACTGCGAAAGGCCAGCCGGTGCTGGTGGGTACTATCTCCATCGAAAAATCGGAGCTGGTGTCAAACGAACTGACCAAAGCCGGTATTAAGCACAACGTCCTGAACGCCAAATTCCACGCCAACGAAGCGGCGATTGTTGCTCAGGCAGGTTATCCGGCTGCGGTGACTATCGCGACCAATATGGCGGGTCGTGGTACAGATATTGTGCTCGGTGGTAGCTGGCAGGCAGAAGTTGCCGCGCTGGAAAATCCGACCGCAGAGCAAATTGAAAAAATTAAAGCCGACTGGCAGGTACGTCACGATGCGGTACTGGAAGCAGGTGGCCTGCATATCATCGGTACCGAGCGTCACGAATCCCGTCGTATCGATAACCAGTTGCGCGGTCGTTCTGGTCGTCAGGGGGATGCTGGTTCTTCCCGTTTCTACCTATCGATGGAAGATGCGCTGATGCGTATTTTTGCTTCCGACCGAGTATCCGGCATGATGCGTAAACTGGGTATGAAGCCAGGCGAAGCCATTGAACACCCGTGGGTGACTAAAGCGATTGCCAACGCCCAGCGTAAAGTTGAAAGCCGTAACTTCGACATTCGTAAGCAACTGCTGGAATATGATGACGTGGCTAACGATCAGCGTCGCGCCATTTACTCCCAGCGTAACGAACTGTTGGATGTCAGCGATGTGAGCGAAACCATTAACAGCATTCGTGAAGATGTGTTCAAAGCGACCATTGATGCCTACATTCCACCACAGTCGCTGGAAGAAATGTGGGATATTCCGGGGCTGCAGGAACGTCTGAAGAACGATTTCGACCTCGATTTGCCAATTGCCGAGTGGCTGGATAAAGAACCAGAACTGCATGAAGAGACGCTGCGTGAGCGCATTCTGGCGCAGTCCATCGAAGTGTATCAGCGTAAAGAAGAAGTGGTTGGTGCTGAGATGATGCGTCACTTCGAGAAAGGCGTCATGCTGCAAACGCTTGACTCCCTGTGGAAAGAGCACCTGGCAGCGATGGACTATCTGCGTCAGGGTATCCACCTGCGTGGCTACGCACAGAAAGATCCGAAGCAGGAATACAAACGTGAATCGTTCTCCATGTTTGCAGCGATGCTGGAGTCGTTGAAATATGAAGTTATCAGTACGCTGAGCAAAGTTCAGGTACGTATGCCTGAAGAGGTTGAGGAGCTGGAACAACAGCGTCGTATGGAAGCCGAGCGTTTAGCGCAAATGCAGCAGCTTAGCCATCAGGATGACGACTCTGCAGCCGCAGCTGCACTGGCGGCGCAAACCGGAGAGCGCAAAGTAGGACGTAACGATCCTTGCCCGTGCGGTTCTGGTAAAAAATACAAGCAGTGCCATGGCCGCCTGCAATAAAAGCTAACTGTTGAAGTAAAAGGCGCAGGATTCTGCGCCTTTTTTATAGGTTTAAGACAATGAAAAAGCTGCAAATTGCGGTAGGTATTATTCGCAACGAGAACAATGAAATCTTTATAACGCGTCGCGCAGCAGATGCGCACATGGCGAATAAACTGGAGTTTCCCGGCGGTAAAATTGAAATGGGTGAAACGCCGGAACAGGCGGTGGTGCGTGAACTTCAGGAAGAAGTCGGGATTACCCCCCAACATTTTTCGCTATTTGAAAAACTGGAATATGAATTCCCGGACAGGCATATAACACTGTGGTTTTGGCTGGTCGAACGCTGGGAAGGGGAGCCGTGGGGTAAAGAAGGGCAGCCGGGTAACTGGGTGAAGCTTCAGGATAGTGATGCCGACAAATTCCCGCCGGCCAACGAGCCTGTGATCCTGCGGCTCGTTGCACAACAGTAGGCCTGCTAAGCGACGCGCCAGCAGGCTTTACAGATTACTGCTGGTTTTCACTCCAGTCGTCGCTGTCCGAGAGATCGCCTTTGCTCGGAATGCGTTTCTCTTCCGCCGCCCATTCTCCCAGGTCAATAAGCTGACAGCGTTTGCAGCAGAATGGGCGGAACGGACTCACTTCGCCCCAGACAACAGTTTTGCCGCAGGTAGGGCAGCTTACGGTGGTGACATCAGACATTGGCACTCCTTAACAACAGGCCAGTTCAAAATCGAGGCGTTCCGGCACGGTACCATTTTCGCTGTCCAGCGGCATAAAGCGGATCGCAAAGCGGCTCTTATGCCCGGAAATTTGCGGATAAAGCTGTTCGCCAAGCGATAAATTCAGGCGCAGAAGATCGGCATCATCTCCGTTGTCCTGGTAGAAACCATTCAGGCTGGTTTGCTTGCGGAACGGCGCTGAGTTACGGATCAGATCGAGGATCAGCGACAGCGTCTGGTGCATTGGCTCCAGGCTTGCCAGCCAACTGTTTACCTGCGCGTCACGCTGCGCCTGTGGCATATGTAGCCACATATGCAGCGTCGGCAGGTCGAAGCTACAGCAGCCGCCAGGAATGCTCAGACGCTGGCGCACCAGGCCAATCAGGCGATCTTCACGCAAAAACTGCCCGACGCGCGGCGCGGCCATCAGGACGGCGCTACTGCTCTTTAACTGCTGGCGGAGCGCGTCGATACGGCTCTGATCTACGCCGGGGACCTCTGTCCATGCCTGTAATTTACGCTGCTGGCGCTCCAGCTCTTTGAGTAATTCTGTGCGGACATCGCCGCGTTCAATCACATCCAGCAGATCGCCTACGTTGCGGAAGAAGTGCAACGCCGTGGCATGATCGTTTACAGGCAGATGTTGTGAAAGTTGTTGAATAAGGAATTCAATGCGCAGCCAGGTGCGCATTTTTTCGTTGAGCGGATGCTCAAAAAGGATGTGTGTCGACATTATGGTTTTTCCTGTGCAACGGCCTGCGCGGCGAACGTCAGATACTGCGCGTGCAGACGGGCAACATCCGATGCAATGGCATCTGGTGCGCCGTTATTATCAATAACATCATCCGCCACGGCAAGGCGCTGAGCGCGCGTAGCCTGAGCGGCAAGAATTTGTTCAGCATGCTCCCGCGAGACGCGATCGCGCGTCATGGTTCTCTGGATTTGCGTTTCGGGTGCGACATCAATCACCAGCACCCGATCGGCTTTCTTCTGCAGCTGGTTTTCAACCAGAAGCGGAACCACCCACAGGACATAGGGCGAGCGGGCTGCGGCTATCTGACGCTGAGTTTCCTGGTGGATGATGGGGTGGAGCAGGGCATTAAGCCAGGCTTTTTCCGCAGAATCAGAAAAAATACATTCGCGAAGCTGACGGCGATTCAGTGTGCCATCGGGATTGATGATTGCCTGACCAAAATGTTCTGCGATGGCCTTTAGCGCGGGTGTATTAGGCTCTACCACCTGGCGGGCAATAATATCGGCATCGATAATCGTGATGCCCAAACGAGAAAACGCGTCCGCAACGGTACTTTTGCCACTACCGATGCCGCCGGTTAATGCGACGATATACCCCATTAAATCAAATCCTGGGAATTATTCATTATTAAAATCAGTTGATTAAAAATCGTAGATGCGCCAGTCACTGTTTAGCCCTGTTTACCGGCTTTTTACCAGGTAAATTTATGGGATTGTAGCGTAAAAAAAGACAATTTCGCAGTCTTGCGCCGCATTGATTAGTGCGTATGATAGCGTCACTGGAGTTGCGCTCTTACCCTTATAGCCATTAACCCCAGGAATCCGCACATGCGTATTGAAGAAGATCTGAAGTTAGGTTTTAAAGACGTTCTCATCCGCCCTAAACGCTCCACTCTTAAAAGCCGTTCCGATGTTGAACTGGAACGTCAATTCACCTTCAAACATTCAGGTCAGAGCTGGTCCGGCGTGCCGATTATCGCCGCAAATATGGACACCGTAGGCACATTTTCTATGGCCTCTGCGCTGGCTTCTTTTGATATTTTGACTGCTGTGCATAAACACTATTCTGTCGAAGAGTGGCAAGCGTTTATCAACAATTCTTCCGCTGATGTGCTGAAACATGTGATGGTTTCTACCGGTACGTCTGATGCGGATTTCGAAAAAACTAAACAGATTCTCGACCTGAACCCGGCATTAAACTTCGTTTGTATTGACGTGGCGAATGGTTATTCCGAACACTTCGTGCAGTTCGTTGCGAAAGCGCGTGAAGCGTGGCCGACCAAAACCATTTGTGCTGGTAACGTAGTGACTGGTGAAATGTGTGAGGAGCTTATCCTCTCAGGTGCCGATATCGTTAAAGTTGGCATTGGCCCAGGTTCTGTTTGTACAACTCGCGTCAAAACAGGCGTCGGTTATCCGCAACTTTCTGCGGTAATCGAATGTGCCGATGCTGCGCACGGTCTGGGCGGAATGATCGTCAGCGATGGTGGCTGCACCACGCCGGGCGATGTGGCGAAAGCCTTTGGCGGCGGTGCCGATTTCGTCATGCTTGGCGGCATGCTGGCGGGCCACGAAGAGAGCGGCGGTCGCATCGTTGAGGAGAACGGCGAGAAATTTATGCTGTTCTACGGCATGAGCTCCGAGTCTGCGATGAAACGTCACGTTGGCGGCGTTGCGGAATATCGCGCAGCAGAAGGTAAAACCGTTAAGCTGCCGCTGCGAGGCCCGGTTGAAAATACCGCGCGAGATATTTTGGGCGGCCTGCGTTCAGCTTGTACATACGTTGGGGCTTCACGCCTGAAAGAGCTGACCAAGCGCACCACGTTTATTCGTGTGCAGGAACAAGAAAACCGCATCTTCAACAACCTGTAATGGCTTATGCTGGCGCATGCCCGTGCGCCAGCACTGTTCAGCACTAACCCGCACTCATTGCATCTCCCAGATGGAAAATCGGCAGGTACATTGCCACCACCAGCGTGCCGATGATGACCCCTGTCACAATCAGAAGCACTGGCTCGAGAAGTGCCGCCAGATTATCTGCCCGTTGAAAGGTCTGTTCCGTATGATGTCGGGCGAGGTTTGCCAGCATGATGTCCAGCGCACCTGACATTTCACCGGTTCGTAAAAGCTGAATACACAGCGGGGTAAAGATGGCCACTTTCTGAAAGGATGACCAGATGGGGAGGCCTTTTTCAATATCCTCCCGAACGCTGCGAAGTATTCCCCGCCAGTAACAACTTTCCACGGTCTCCTCTGCGCTCTCCAGACCCTGTAAAAAGGGAATACCGGCCTGCTGCGTGAGTGACAGTACTGTAAAGATGTGTCCCAGCTTTTGGCCTTTTGCCAGCGCGCCCATCACGGGCGTATGGATCAGCATGCGCTGCCAGCGAGGGTTCTGCCGCAGAGCCCAGGCGGTGGCTAAGAGCGCTATTAATGCGGCAAACAACGCGAGGGCGTATGACCGCATAAATGCGGCCATCCCCATGACCATTTGCGTCAGCAGCGGAAGCGGAGTGTTAAACGTTTTGTAGATCGCGGCAAACTCGGGCAAGACCAGAATGACCATCGCCAGTACCACGAGCAGGGCCAGGGTCAGGACGATAGCCGGATAGCGCAGCGCCTTTTTCACCTTCTCTCTGAGCTGCTGCTGCGCTTTTTGCTGCTGCGCGAGCTGGCTGCAGCACTCCTCCAGTTTCCCAGTGAGCTCACCGGTTTTCACCATCGAGACATGCAGTGGGCTAAACACCGCTGGCCACTTTTTTAGCGACTCAGATAAGGGAGAGCCCTCACTGAGCTCATCGGCAATGCTTTGCAGCAGAGCCTGCCACGGTTTTAACGGATGTTGCTCTGCCAGCATCTGCAGGCTGTGGGACAATGTCAGCCCCGCCTGCAGAAGCGTTGCGAGCTGGCGAAACATCTCGTAGCAGTGATGTGGCCGCCAGCGGTGTCGATGAGCGCATCGGGTCAGCGCCAGAGGATGGAGATCGCTACGCATCAGCCTGGTGAAGGCGGCATT
This sequence comes from Enterobacter hormaechei, assembly GCA_041890495.1. Lineage (GTDB taxonomy): Bacteria > Pseudomonadota > Gammaproteobacteria > Enterobacterales > Enterobacteriaceae > Escherichia > Escherichia boydii. The sequence continues at coordinate 2,828,313 of CP169086.1, read as the reverse complement.
CCGGTCTGTGGCCCAGAGTGTCCCGCTTCGGGATTCCCCTTCCTGGGTGAGCGCTCGCCAGCGCCAGAGCTGATTAGCAGCCATCCGGCATTCCCAGCACGCGCACCAGCTCTTCGATCGAGGTCAGCCCTTGTTCGACGGCCATGCAGCCGTGCTCAAAAAGAGAAATCATTCCCGCCTGCCGGGCGCTCGCCTCTATCACTTCGATTCCCGCCCCGCTGGCAATGGCCTGACGCAGAGCATTGTCGATCGCCAGTACTTCAAAAATGGCCACGCGACCATAAAAACCGTGATAACACCGCTCGCAGCCGGTGGGCTGCCAGCGTGGAAGCGGTCTGGGCCATACGGCGCGCGGTAATTCAGCATTGTCGCTGGCTTCCCGGCGACAATGCGGGCACAAACGCCGGACCAGTCGCTGGGCAATCACCATCGACAGCGCGGAAGATATCATCCAGCGCGCGACGCCCATCTGCTCCAGGCGAATCAGGGTTTCCGTCGTCGAGTTGGTGTGCAGCGTTGACAGCACCAGATGGCCGGTCTGGGCTGCATTAATGGCAATTTCTGCCGTTTCACCGTCACGGATTTCACCGACCATAATGATGTCTGGATCCTGACGTAGCAGCGCCCTCAGCACGCTCTGAAATGTTAAACCCGCCCGGGGATTGATCTGCGTCTGGTTTAATCCCGCAAGGGGGATCTCAATGGGATCCTCCACGCTACAGATGTTGACGTCAGGGGTGTTACGCGCCTGCAGCGCGCTGTACAGCGTCACGGTTTTGCCGCTGCCGGTAGGGCCGGTGACCAGAATCAGCCCCTGCGGCTGGTGGAGAACCTCATTGAAACAGGCCAATTGTTCTACGCTCATACCAAGCGCTTTCGGCTCAAGAGCCTGCTGAACCTGATGCAGCAGACGCAGCACAATTTTCTCGCCACCGCTGCAGGGAAGCGTCGCGATCCGAAACGAGACCGGCTCGTTTGCCAGCTCAATCGTAAACTGACCGTCCTGAGGTAAACGACGTTCTGCAATATCCAGGTTACCCAGCACCTTTAAACGCGCGCTGAACAGGCTTGCCAGCGAGGCGGAAAGCGGAGGCTGGGGGCAAAGAACCCCGTCGATGCGTAAACGGATCTGGCATACGTGCTCCATCGGTTCGATATGAATGTCGGAGGCGCGTTGGTTGATTGCCTGCTGCAGCGTGTGGTTGAGAATATCCACCGACGAGTGTGTTTGCGAAACAACGGGCAGATGCGATTGTGACGTTAGCTGCCGGTGTTTTTCCATACGCTCAGCGCTCCAGCACTCAATATCAATCCGTTTCTGGGTCGCGAAGCGTAGCGCCTCCATGAGTTCAGCCGCGGGGCTGCCCACGACGGCGATGCTGACCATGTCACTGTCGCTGGTCAGCAGCAGAGCGTGATGGCGCTGACAAAGCGCCACGAGTTGATCGGTATTCATTATCCGCTCCTCAGTTATTGTCGAAGCGGAAAACGTCTTCGCAGGCCTGTTTCAGGGCGCTGTCAGTACTGATGTTGCAGTCGCGCGTCCAGCCCGTCATCCCGTTGCCGTCGTTCCACCGTGGCGTCATGGTTACCGTCAGCCCGTTAAGACTCTCCTGTCCTGTTAAGGTCACGGTCCCTTTCGCCACGCTCATTCCTGAAACGTAGCGTGTCGTGGTGGGGGAAGGGATACCGTTACTGCCAGCGTCGCAGCTCTCCACGCCACCGTGATCCAGTGCGCAAAGCTCAATGGCCGTACGGTAGGGAACAAAGGTTTGCAGCATATCGGTCAGCGCCGCCTTGCGCAGGTAGTTCTGATAGGCGGGAACGCCAATAGCGCTCAGAATTGCAATAATGCCAATGACCACCATCAGCTCTATGAGTGTGAATCCTTGTTGTCTGTCCATATCTGCTCCTTATGCAAAGTGGCGCTACTTTGTCAGCAGGAAAGAGCAGAAACGAGAGGCAAAAAACGGAACGGGAAAGAGGCTTCAGAGAATTTATTTAGTGTTGCAGGGAAGAACAGCGGATCTGCGAGCGGGGCTGAAATTCCCCTCTCCGGGTGGAGAGGGGAGAATGCGTTATTTGAAGCGCATCGAGAGGTCGAGGGCGCGAACGTGTTTGGTCAGCGCGCCGACGGAGATGTAATCCACGCCGGTTTCGGCGAATTCACGGATCGTTTCGAAAGTGACGTTCCCCGATACTTCAAGCTGGGCCCGGCCGTTAGTCAGTTTTACCGCCTCGCGCATCTGCTCTGTTTCGAAGTTATCAAGCATGATGATATCGGCCCCGGCCTTGATCGCCTGCTCCAGCTCTTCCAGACTTTCGACCTCTACCTCAACGGGCACATCCGGGTGCAGCCAGAAGGCCTTCTCTACCGCCTGACGCACGGAGCCAGAGGCAATAATATGGTTTTCTTTAATCAGGAAGGCGTCGGATAAGCCCAGACGATGGTTTGCGCCGCCGCCGCACAGCACCGCATACTTCAGCGCCGTGCGCAGGCCCGGCAGCGTTTTGCGGGTATCCAGCAGCTGGGTGCGGGTGCCGGCCAGCAGGTCAACGTAGCGACGCACTTCACTGGCCACGCCTGAGAGCGTTTGTACAAAATTGAGCGCGGTACGTTCGCCGGTCAGCAAGACGCGGGAAGGACCGTCCAGTTCGAACAGCGGCTGGTTGGCCGTAACTGCATCGCCGTCTTCAACGTGCCAGGTCACCTGCACATCATCGCCCGCCAGTTGAGTAAAGACCTCTTCAACCCAACGCTTGCCGCAAAAGACGCCGTCTTCACGGGTGATAATGACCGCGTGCGAGCGTGTCTCTTTCGGCAACAATTGTGCGGTAATATCCTTATCAGCGTTAACGTCACCACCCAGATCTTCTTTCAAAGCATGGGAGACGCTTGCCGGAATATCCATATTAATACGTTCCAGAAGCGCTTCACGTCGGTGGTCGGGGTTGTAGCGGCGAGGCGGCATGATAAAACTCCAAATTGGTAACGAATCATAATATTGAAACATGCTACTCTGAACCGAGTCATTGCACCATACAGAAGGAGTTCCAGCATGTTGTTAGAAAACGGATGGCTGGTGGATGCGCGGCGTGTGCCCTCGCCGCACCACGATTGCCGCCCGGAGGATGAAAAGCCCACACTGCTGGTGGTTCATAATATTAGTCTCCCGCCGGGTGAATTTGGCGGCCCGTGGATCGATGCGTTATTCACGGGAACGATTGATCCCGATGCTCATCCCTTCTTTGCTGAAATTGCACATCTGCGCGTATCGGCTCACTGTCTGATTCGTCGCGATGGTGAAGTGGTTCAGTATGTTCCCTTTGATAAGCGCGCCTGGCATGCCGGCGTGTCGATGTATCACGGGCGCGAACGGTGCAACGATTTTTCTATCGGGATCGAACTGGAAGGCACGGATACGACGCCCTACACCGATGCACAGTATCAACAGCTAGCTGCAGTGACCCGCACGCTTATTGGACTCTACCCGGCTATCGCCGAAAATATCACGGGACACAGTGATATAGCCCCGGAGAGAAAAACCGACCCCGGCCCGGCCTTTGACTGGCCCCGGTTTCGCGCCATGCTCATCGCGTCGTCAGAATAAGGAGATACCATGACGTTGTTTACCATGCTGCTGGTTATCATCGCTGAACGCCTGTTCAAGCTCGGCGAGCACTGGCATCTGGATCACCGGCTGGAGGTTTTATTCCGCCGTATCAAACATTTTTCCATGCTGCGCACGCTGCTGATGATGGCAGGAGTGATGGTCATTACGTTCCTGCTTCTGCGCTCGCTGTACGGACTCTTTTTCAACGTGCCGCTGCTGGTGGTGTGGATCCTGCTTGGGGTGCTGTGCATTGGTGCGGGCAAGGTGCGTTTACACTATCACGCCTACCTTAAAGCCGCCTCCCGTGACGATGCGCATGCGCGCGGTGCCATGGCGAGCGAGCTGACGATGATCCACGGCGTGCCGCCGGACTGCGACGAGCGCGAATTCCTGCGCGAGCTGCAAAACGCGCTGCTGTGGATTAACTTCCGTTACTATCTTGCGCCGCTGTTCTGGTTCGTGGTGGGCGGCCCTTGGGGGCCGGTACTGCTGATGGGATATGCGTTCCTGCGCGCCTGGCAGACCTGGCTTGCCCGCTACCTGACGCCGCATGAACGTTTGCTGTCCGGCATCGATGCCATCCTGCACGTGCTCGACTGGCTACCGGTGCGTCTGGTAGGCGTGGTGTACGCGTTAATTGGTCACGGTGAAAAGGCGCTACCAGCATGGTTCGCTTCTCTTGCCGATCGTCATACGTCACAGTATCAGGTGCTAACGCGTCTGGCGCAGTTCTCGCTGGCGCGTGAGCCGCATACCGACAAGATTGAAACGCCGAAAGCCGCAGTCTCTATGGCGAAAAAAACGTCGTTTGTGGTGGTGGTTATCGTGGCGCTGCTGACTATCTACGGCACGCTGGTTTAAGCCAGCGCGCCGCAAAGGCTAAAGCGTATCCGCAGGCGGGATGCCGAAATCAGGCATCCCGTTTTCATTCCAGCGGACAAGCTTCAGGCGGGTGTGGCGATTCGGATCGTACAGCGGGTCGCCCTCAATTTCGGTGTAATTCCGCGCGTGATACACCAGCACATCTTCTCCTGCCGGCGTTTGCGTAAAGCTGTTGTGCCCCGGGCCGAACTGACGGTTTTCGTAGCTGGTAACGAATACGGGGCGCGGGGATTTGTGCCAGTTTGCAGGTTTTTTCGGATCGGCATTCAGGTCTATCCACAGCAGCCCCATGCAGTAGTTCTCGTCGGTGGCGCTGGCGGAATAGCTGATAAACAGCTTATCACCGTGAACCAACACCGCCGGGCCTTCGTTAACCCAAAATCCGCGACACTCCCAGTCATACTCCGGTTTGCTGAGCATCACCGGCTCGCCTTTTAGCGTCCACGGGTTCGCCATTTCGCACAGATAAAGGTTGGAGTTCCCGGTGATATCCGGCGCCTTTTGCGCCCACAGATACCAGCGTTTCCCCTGATGCACAAAGGTGGTAGCGTCCAGGGCGAAGGTATCGAACGGGGTTTGGATTTGCCCTTTTTCCACCCACTCGCCGGTAAGCGGATCGCTGTCGGTACATTCAATGACAAACATGCGGTGCTGGAACATCCCGAGCGCGTCGAGCGCCTGGGTGTGCGTCGCGGCAAAGTAGATGTACCACTTTCCGTCAATGTGGTGCAGTTCCGGTGCCCAAATCAGCTGGCTCATCGGGCCGGTCTCTGGTTTACGCCAGACCACCACTTCTTCGGCATGACATAATCCTTCCAGCGACGCTGCGCGGCGGATCGCCAGCCTGTCGTACTGCGGCACGGAGGCGATAAAATAGTACTGCCCCTCGTGGCGTAAAATATACGGATCGGCGCGTTGTTCAATAAACGGGTTTGGCCAGGTTTGCATTCGGCTTTCCTTATTTAGTCTCAGCGGCGTTGAGTTCCCGATAATCGTTTAGCTCGCGGTAGTTGGTGCGACGCTTCTCCAGATCGGCCTGGATCTGCTTCATGGTTTCGCGATCCACCTTCAGCAGACGCACCACGCCAGCGGTAATCAAGTACCCAACGCCGGGAATGACTGTAAAGAGCAGCACGATCCCGTTAATGGCGTCCGCGCTCTGCGCTTTTGCTCCCGCGTCGTAGCCGTACCAGGAGAGCAGGAAGCCGACCATCGCCCCGGCAATCGCCAGCCCCAGCTTCAGGAAGAAGATGTTGCCGGAGAAGCTGATCCCGGTGATGCGCTTACCGGTCTTCCACTCGCCGTAGTCGTCCACGTCGGCCATCAGCGACCAGTGCAGCGGAGACGGGATCTGGTGCAGGATATTCAGAAGGACGTAGAGCACCACGATGGTGGCGGTGGCTTTCGGGTCGAAGAAATAAAAGGCGCAGGAGAAAATCGCCAGCACGATATTGGTCCAGAAGAAGACCTTCAGTTTACACCAGCGGTCGGTCAGCACTTTTGCCAGCACGCTGCCGAACATCATGCCGACAACGCCCAGGCTAATAAACAGCGTGGCGAAGTGGGTGCTCTGGCCCATTACCCAGGTAACGTAATACATGGTTGCCGCCATGCGGATAAAGCCCGGGCAGACGTTGCACAGCGTCAGGAGCAGAATGCGCACCCACTGGTCGTTCTTCCACACGTCTTTGAGATCGTTTTTCAGCTCGTCGTTGGTCTGCACCGCCGGACGCACGCGTTCGCGCACGGTGGCGAAACAGAACAGGAACATACAGGTCCCAATCAGCGCCAGCACGGTCATCGCCATCTGATAGCCTTTGGCTTTGTTATCCCCGCCAAACCAGTCGGCCATCGGCAGCAGCGTTAATGAGAGCAGCAGCGTGGCGATACCGACCAGCACGAAGCGATACGACTGGCAGGCCACTCGCTCTTTTGGATCGTTGGTGATCACCCCGCCGAGCGAGCAGTAGGGAATGTTGATGGCCGTATAGGTCAAAGAGAGCAGGAAGTAGGTGACAAACGCATAGATAACTTTGCTGTTATAGCTCCACTCTGGCGTGGTGAACATCAGGATGCTGAACAGCGCATAGGGGAAAGCGATCCACAGCAGCCATGGACGAAACCGGCCATATTTGCTGCGGGTACGGTCGGCAATCGCGCCCATGATCGGGTCCGTTACGGCGTCAATCACGCGAACGGACAGCAGCAGCACGCCGACCAGCGCAGGGGCGAGGCCAAAAATATCCGTATAAAAATAGTTAACAAACAGCATGATGGCGCCAAAGATAATGTTGCATCCGGCGTCGCCCATCCCATAGCCGATCTTTTCTTTTACTGACAGTTTGTTGTTATCCATCGACAGCTCTCCGGTTTACGGTATGGAGAGAATTATTCGCTGGCAAAGGAATATATGCGTTGCAGTATCAGGGCGGTGATATGGATAAATGCGCTGTGGGCGTGAAAGTGTGAGGAAGATAACAACGCGCGGCACCCGCAAAAGCAGGCGCCGCGGAGAGAGGCTTAGTGTGCTTTCATAGCATTACGGCTTTTCTGACTGAAGAGATAGCCCACGCCAAGAATCGCAATCCAGGCCGGGATCAGGTATACCGAAATCGCCATTCCTGGGGTCATCAGCATAATCACCAGTACCGCCGCCATAAACAGCAGGCAGATCCAGTTACCCAGCGGATAAAGCAGAGCAGGGAAGCGAGTTACCACGCCTTGTTCCTGCTTGGCGCGACGGAATTTCATATGCGCCAGGCTAATCATCGCCCAGTTGATTACCAGTGCAGATACCACTAGCGCCATTAACAGTCCGAAAGCGGACTCTGGGGCAAGGTAGTTAATCAGTACGCACAACGCCGTTACCAGTGCAGACACCAGAATGGTATTTACTGGTACACCACGTTTATCGACAGACGCCAGCGCTTTTGGCGCATTACCCTGTTGTGCCAGACCAAACAGCATACGGCTGTTGCAATATACGCAGCTGTTGTACACGGAGAGCGCCGCAGTCAGTACCACGATGTTCAGCGCATTCGCCACAAAGGTATCGCCTAACTCGTGGAAGATCAGCACAAACGGACTGGTATCGGCGGTAACGCGGGTCCACGGCATCAGTGAGAGCAGAACGGCTAACGAACCAATATAGAAAATCAGGATGCGGTAGATAACCTGGTTAGTTGCTTTCGGTATACTTTGCTCCGGGTTATCAGCTTCTGCTGCGGTGATCCCCACCAGTTCCAGACCACCGAACGAGAACATGATAATCGCCATCATCATCACCAGCCCGGTGAAGCCGTGCGGCAGGAAACCACCCTGATCCCACAGGTTGCTAACGGTCGCCTGCGGGCCGCCGTTGCCACTGAATAGCAGCCAGCCGCCGAAGATGATCATCGCGACCACCGCGATAACTTTGATAATGGCAAACCAGAACTCCATCTCGCCAAACACTTTAACGTTGGTCAGGTTGATGGCGTTAATCACCACAAAGAATACGGCGGCAGAAACCCAGGTGGGGATTTCCGGATACCAGAACTGAATGTATTTACCCACGGCAGTCAGCTCAGCCATGGCAACTAAAACGTACAGTACCCAGTAGTTCCAGCCAGAGGCGAAACCGGCAAAACTGCCCCAGTATTTATAAGCAAAGTGGCTAAAGGAGCCTGCGACAGGTTCTTCGACCACCATTTCACCCAGCTGACGCATGATCAGAAAGGCGATAAAACCAGCAATGGCGTAACCCAGGATAATCCCTGGCCCTGCGGACTGTATTACGGAGGCGCTACCCAGGAATAACCCGGTCCCTATCGCGCCACCCAGCGCGATAAGCTGAATATGGCGGTTTTTAAGGCCGCGCTTTAGCTGCTCGCCGTGCTGTTGACCTTCCATCATGAAACCTCGTGCGGTGGTTGTTTTTTTGATCTACGCAGTGATGCGTGTGTAAGTTTGCAATTCCGTTTGTTGTATTAATTTGTTTACATCAAAGAAGTTTGAATTGTTACAAAAAGACTTCCGTCAGATCAAGAATAATGGTATGCGGCAGCGAATGCACCCGCTTTATGCATGGTTGAAGATGAGTTGCTTAAAAAGAAACCGTTTGTAAAGCTCAGCCTCAATCCCTCTCAATATGTAGAATGAATTTAAATTCGTTTTAATTGAATTAAAAATCACAAAATTGGTAAGTGAATCGGTTCAATTCGGATTTTTATAGTTTAATAATCGTTAAAAAACTCCTTTCCTACGTAAAGTCTACATTTGTGCATAGTTACAACTTTGAAACGTTATATATGTCAAGTTGTTAAAATGTGCACAGTTTCATGATTTCAATCAAAACCTGTATGGACATAAGGTGAATACTTTGTTACTTTAGCGTCACAGACATGAAATTGGTAAGACCAATTGACTTCGGCAAGTGGCTTAAGACAGGAACTCATGGCCTACAGCAAAATCCGCCAACCAAAACTCTCCGATGTGATTGAGCAGCAACTGGAGTTTTTGATCCTCGAAGGCACTCTCCGCCCGGGCGAAAAACTCCCACCGGAACGCGAACTGGCAAAACAGTTTGACGTCTCCCGTCCCTCCTTGCGTGAGGCGATTCAACGTCTCGAAGCGAAGGGCTTGTTGCTTCGTCGCCAGGGTGGCGGCACTTTTGTCCAGAGCAGCCTATGGCAAAGCTTCAGCGATCCGCTGGTGGAGCTGCTCTCCGACCATCCTGAGTCACAGTATGACTTGCTCGAAACACGACACGCCCTGGAAGGTATCGCCGCTTATTACGCCGCGCTGCGTAGTACCGATGAAGACAAGGAACGCATCCGTGAACTCCACCACGCCATAGAGCTGGCGCAGCAGTCTGGCGATCTGGACGCGGAATCAAACGCCGTACTCCAGTATCAGATTGCTGTCACTGAAGCGGCCCACAATGTGGTTCTGCTTCATCTGCTAAGGTGTATGGAGCCGATGTTGGCCCAGAATGTCCGCCAGAACTTCGAATTGCTCTATTCGCGTCGCGAGATGCTGCCGCTGGTGAGTAGTCACCGCACCCGCATATTTGAAGCGATTATGGCCGGTAAGCCGGAAGAAGCGCGCGAAGCATCGCATCGCCATCTGGCCTTTATCGAAGAAATTTTGCTCGACAGAAGTCGTGAAGAGAGCCGCCGTGAGCGTTCTCTGCGTCGTCTGGAGCAACGAAAGAATTAGTGATTTTTCTGGTAAAAATTATCCAGAAGATGTTGTAAATCAAGCGCATATAAAAGCGCGGCAACTAAACGTAGAACCTGTCTTATTGAGCTTTCCGGCGAGAGTTCAATGGGACAGGTTCCAGAAAACTCAACGTTATTAGATAGATAAGGAATAACCCATGTCAGAACGTTTCCCAAATGACGTGGATCCGATCGAAACTCGCGACTGGCTCCAGGCGATCGAATCGGTCATCCGTGAAGAAGGTGTTGAGCGTGCTCAGTATCTGATCGACCAACTGCTTGCTGAAGCCCGCAAAGGCGGTGTCAACGTAGCCGCAGGCACCGGTATCAGCAACTACATCAACACCATCCCCGTTGAAGAACAACCGGAGTATCCGGGTAATCTGGAACTGGAACGCCGTATTCGTTCAGCTATCCGCTGGAACGCCATCATGACGGTGCTGCGTGCGTCGAAAAAAGACCTCGAACTGGGCGGCCACATGGCGTCCTTCCAGTCTTCCGCAACCATTTATGATGTGTGCTTTAACCACTTCTTCCGTGCACGCAACGAGCAGGATGGCGGCGACCTGGTTTACTTCCAGGGCCACATCTCCCCGGGCGTTTACGCTCGTGCTTTCCTGGAAGGTCGTCTGACTCAGGAGCAGCTGGATAACTTCCGTCAGGAAGTTCACGGCAATGGCCTCTCTTCCTATCCGCACCCGAAACTGATGCCGGAATTCTGGCAGTTCCCGACCGTATCTATGGGTCTGGGGCCGATTGGTGCTATTTACCAGGCTAAATTCCTGAAATATCTGGAACACCGTGGCCTGAAAGATACCTCTAAACAGACCGTTTATGCGTTCCTCGGCGACGGTGAAATGGACGAACCGGAATCTAAAGGTGCGATCACCATCGCTACCCGTGAAAAACTGGATAACCTGGTCTTCGTTATCAACTGTAACCTGCAGCGTCTTGACGGCCCGGTCACCGGTAACGGCAAGATCATCAACGAACTGGAAGGCATCTTCGAAGGTGCTGGCTGGAACGTGATCAAAGTGATGTGGGGTAGCCGTTGGGATGAACTGCTGCGTAAAGATACCAGCGGTAAACTGATCCAGCTGATGAACGAAACCGTTGACGGCGACTACCAGACCTTCAAATCGAAAGATGGTGCGTACGTTCGTGAACACTTCTTCGGTAAATATCCTGAAACCGCAGCACTGGTTGCAGACTGGACTGACGAGCAGATCTGGGCACTGAACCGTGGTGGTCACGATCCGAAGAAAATCTACGCTGCATTCAAGAAAGCGCAGGAAACCAAAGGCAAAGCGACAGTAATCCTTGCTCATACCATTAAAGGTTACGGCATGGGCGACGCGGCTGAAGGTAAAAACATCGCGCACCAGGTTAAGAAAATGAACATGGACGGTGTGCGTCATATCCGCGACCGTTTCAATGTGCCGGTGTCTGATGCAGATATCGAAAAACTGCCGTACATCACCTTCCCGGAAGGTTCTGAAGAGCATACCTATCTGCACGCTCAGCGTCAGAAACTGCACGGTTATCTGCCAAGCCGTCAGCCGAACTTCACCGAGAAGCTTGAGCTGCCGAGCCTGCAAGACTTCGGCGCGCTGCTGGAAGAGCAGAGCAAAGAGATCTCTACCACTATCGCTTTCGTTCGTGCCCTGAACGTGATGCTGAAGAACAAGTCGATCAAAGATCGTCTGGTACCGATCATCGCCGACGAAGCGCGTACTTTCGGTATGGAAGGTCTGTTCCGTCAGATTGGTATTTACAGCCCGAACGGTCAGCAGTACACCCCGCAGGACCGCGAGCAGGTTGCTTACTATAAAGAAGACGAGAAAGGTCAGATTCTGCAGGAAGGGATCAACGAGCTGGGCGCAGGGTGTTCCTGGCTGGCAGCGGCGACCTCTTACAGCACCAACAATCTGCCGATGATTCCGTTCTACATCTATTACTCTATGTTCGGCTTCCAGCGTATCGGCGATCTGTGCTGGGCGGCTGGCGACCAGCAAGCGCGTGGCTTCCTGATCGGCGGTACTTCCGGTCGTACCACCCTGAACGGCGAAGGTCTGCAGCACGAAGATGGTCACAGCCACATTCAGTCGCTGACTATCCCGAACTGTATCTCTTACGACCCGGCTTACGCTTACGAAGTTGCTGTCATTATGCATGACGGTCTGGAGCGTATGTACGGTGAAAAACAAGAGAACGTTTACTACTACATCACTACGCTGAACGAAAACTACCACATGCCGGCAATGCCGGAAGGTGCTGAGGAAGGTATCCGTAAAGGTATCTACAAACTCGAAACCATTGAAGGTAGCAAAGGTAAAGTTCAGCTGCTGGGCTCCGGTTCTATCCTGCGTCACGTCCGTGAAGCGGCAGAGATCCTGGCGAAAGATTACGGCGTAGGTTCTGACGTTTATAGCGTGACCTCCTTTACCGAACTGGCGCGTGATGGTCAGGATTGTGAACGCTGGAACATGCTGCACCCGCTGGAAACTCCGCGCGTTCCGTATATCGCTCAGGTGATGAACGACGCGCCGGCAGTGGCATCTACCGACTATATGAAACTGTTCGCTGAGCAGGTCCGTACTTACGTACCGGCTGACGACTACCGCGTACTGGGTACTGATGGCTTCGGTCGTTCCGACAGCCGTGAGAACCTGCGTCACCACTTCGAAGTTGATGCTTCCTACGTGGTTGTAGCGGCGCTGGGCGAACTGGCTAAACGTGGCGAAATCGATAAGAAAGTGGTTGCTGACGCAATCGCCAAATTCAACATCGATGCAGATAAAGTTAACCCGCGTCTGGCGTAAGAGGTAAAAGAATAATGGCTATCGAAATCAAAGTACCGGACATCGGGGCTGATGAAGTTGAAATCACCGAGATCCTGGTCAAAGTGGGCGACAAAGTTGAAGCCGAACAGTCGCTGATCACCGTAGAAGGCGACAAAGCCTCTATGGAAGTTCCGTCTCCGCAGGCGGGTATCGTTAAAGAGATCAAAGTCTCTGTTGGCGATAAAACCCAGACCGGCGCACTGATTATGATTTTCGATTCCGCCGACGGTGCAGCAGACGCTGCACCTGCTCAGGCAGAAGAGAAGAAAGAAGCAGCTCCGGCAGCAGCACCAGCGGCTGCCGCGGCAAAAGACGTTAACGTTCCGGATATCGGCAGCGACGAAGTTGAAGTGACCGAAATCCTGGTGAAAGTTGGCGATAAAGTTGAAGCTGAACAGTCGCTGATCACCGTAGAAGGCGACAAGGCTTCTATGGAAGTTCCGGCTCCGTTTGCTGGCACCGTGAAAGAGATCAAAGTGAACGTGGGTGACAAAGTGTCTACCGGCTCGCTGATTATGGTCTTCGAAGTCGCGGGTGAAGCAGGCGCGGCAGCTCCGGCGGCTAAACAGGAAGCGGCTCCGGCAGCGGCCCCTGCACCAGCGGCTGGCGTGAAAGAAGTTAACGTTCCGGATATCGGCGGTGACGAAGTTGAAGTGACCGAAGTGATGGTGAAAGTGGGCGACAAAGTTGCCGCTGAACAGTCACTGATCACCGTAGAAGGCGATAAAGCGTCTATGGAAGTTCCGGCTCCGTTTGCAGGCGTCGTGAAGGAACTGAAAGTCAACGTTGGCGATAAAGTGAAAACTGGCTCGCTGATTATGATCTTCGAAGTTGAAGGCGCAGCACCTGCGGCAGCTCCTGCGAAACAGGAAGCGGCAGCGCCGGCTCCGGCAGCAAAAGCTGAAGCTCCGGCAGCAGCACCGGCTGCGAAAGCGGAAGGCAAATCTGAATTTGCAGAAAACGACGCTTACGTTCACGCGACTCCGCTGATCCGCCGTCTGGCACGCGAGTTTGGCGTTAACCTGGCGAAAGTGAAGGGCACTGGCCGTAAAGGTCGTATCCTGCGCGAAGACGTTCAGGCTTACGTGAAAGAAGCTATCAAACGTGCAGAAGCAGCTCCGGCGGCGACTGGCGGCGGTATCCCAGGCATGCTGCCGTGGCCGAAGGTGGACTTCAGCAAGTTTGGTGAAATCGAAGAAGTGGAACTGGGCCGTATCCAGAAAATTTCTGGTGCGAACCTGAGCCGTAACTGGGTGATGATCCCGCATGTTACTCACTTCGACAAAACCGATATCACCGAGCTGGAAGCGTTCCGTAAACAGCAGAACGAAGAAGCGGCGAAACGTAAGCTGGATGTGAAGATCACCCCGGTTGTCTTCATCATGAAAGCCGTTGCTGCAGCTCTTGAGCAGATGCCTCGCTTCAACAGTTCGTTGTCGGAAGACGGTCAGCGTCTGACCCTGAAGAAATACATCAACATCGGTGTGGCGGTGGATACCCCGAACGGTCTGGTTGTTCCGGTATTCAAAGACGTCAACAAGAAAGGCATCATCGAGCTGTCTCGCGAGCTGATGACTATTTCTAAGAAAGCGCGTGACGGTAAGCTGACTGCGGGCGAAATGCAGGGCGGTTGCTTCACCATCTCCAGCATCGGCGGCCTGGGTACTACCCACTTCGCGCCGATTGTGAACGCGCCGGAAGTGGCTATCCTCGGCGTTTCCAAGTCCGCGATGGAGCCGGTGTGGAATGGTAAAGAGTTCGTGCCGCGTCTGATGCTGCCGATTTCTCTCTCCTTCGACCACCGCGTGATCGACGGTGCTGATGGTGCCCGTTTCATTACCATCATTAACAACACGCTGTCTGACATTCGCCGTCTGGTGATGTAAGTAAAAGAGCCGGCCCAACGGCCGGCTTTTTTCTGGTAATCTCATGAATGTATTGAGGTTATTAGCGAATAGACAAATCGGTTGCCGTTTGTTGTTTAAAAATTGTTAACAATTTTGTAAAATACCGACGGATAGAACGACCCGGTGGTGGTTAGGGTATTACTTCACATACCCTATGGATTTCTGGGTGCAGCAAGGTAGCAAGCGCCAGAATCCCCAGGAGCTTACATAAGTAAGTGACTGGGGTGAGGGCGTGAAGCTAACGCCGCTGCGGCCTGAAAGACGACGGGTATGACCGCCGGAGATAAATATATAGAGGTCATGATGAGTACTGAAATCAAAACTCAGGTCGTGGTACTTGGGGCAGGCCCCGCAGGTTACTCCGCTGCCTTCCGTTGCGCTGATTTAGGTCTGGAAACCGTAATCGTAGAACGTTACAACACCCTTGGCGGTGTTTGCCTGAACGTCGGCTGTATCCCTTCTAAAGCACTGCTGCACGTAGCAAAAGTTATCGAAGAAGCCAAAGCGCTGGCTGAACACGGTATCGTCTTCGGCGAACCGAAAACCGATATTGACAAGATTCGTACCTGGAAAGAGAAAGTGATCAATCAGCTGACCGGTGGTCTGGCTGGTATGGCGAAAGGCCGCAAAGTCAAAGTGGTCAACGGTCTGGGTAAATTCACCGGGGCTAACACCCTGGAAGTTGAAGGTGAGAACGGCAAAACCGTGATCAACTTCGACAATGCGATCATTGCAGCGGGTTCTCGCCCGATCCAACTGCCGTTTATTCCGCATGAAGATCCGCGTATCTGGGACTCCACTGACGCGCTGGAACTGAAAGAAGTACCAGAACGCCTGCTGGTAATGGGTGGCGGTATCATCGGTCTGGAAATGGGCACCGTATACCACGCGCTGGGTTCACAGATTGACGTGGTTGAAATGTTCGACCAGGTTATCCCGGCAGCTGACAAAGACATCGTTAAAGTCTTCACCAAGCGTATCAGCAAGAAATTCAACCTGATGCTGGAAACCAAAGTTACCGCCGTTGAAGCGAAAGAAGACGGTATTTATGTGACGATGGAAGGCAAAAAAGCACCCGCTGAACCGCAGCGTTACGACGCCGTGCTGGTAGCGATTGGTCGTGTGCCGAACGGTAAAAACCTCGACGCAGGCAAAGCTGGCGTGGAAGTGGACGACCGTGGTTTCATCCGCGTTGACAAACAGCTGCGTACCAACGTACCGCACATCTTTGCTATCGGCGATATCGTCGGTCAGCCGATGCTGGCACACAAAGGTGTTCACGAAGGTCACGTTGCCGCTGAAGTTATCGCCGGTAAGAAACACTACTTCGATCCGAAAGTTATCCCGTCCATCGCCTATACCGAACCAGAAGTTGCATGGGTAGGTCTGACTGAGAAAGAAGCGAAAGAGAAAGGCATCAGCTATGAAACCGCCACCTTCCCGTGGGCTGCTTCTGGTCGTGCTATCGCTTCCGACTGCGCAGACGGTATGACCAAGCTGATTTTCGACAAAGAATCTCACCGTGTGATCGGTGGTGCGATTGTCGGTACCAACGGCGGCGAGCTGCTGGGTGAAATCGGCCTGGCAATCGAAATGGGTTGTGATGCTGAAGACATCGCACTGACCATCCACGCGCACCCGACTCTGCACGAGTCTGTGGGCCTGGCGGCAGAAGTGTTCGAAGGTAGCATTACCGACCTGCCGAACCCGAAAGCGAAGAAGAAGTAAGTTTCTTCAGATGAAAAAAGCGGCCAATGGCCGCTTTTTTTATGCGCTGCGTTTAGGGGGCCACAGGCTGCCAGGTTTTATCAGGGCTATAGGCGGCTAGCGCCCGGGCTTTCTGCTCTGAATCGCTGCCGAGATCGGACTGGTACACCTTGTCGTCCTGGTTTATCACAAAGCTCATGACGCCCGTCTGACCATAGCTGACCGGCCAGGCCACCATCGCGAAACCGTTATTATCCGGCAGGATCCGGAAGCGATAGCCGTGATAGCCGGTACCCGGTTCTTTTGGGCTAAATGCCGGTCCGAGCGGACTGGGCGCTTCGCCGGGTGAGGCGGGCCAGTACAAACCGTCTTTCTTCCCTTCCGAGCTGACAATCTTCTGCGCGTATTTCTGGTTCATCGTAAAATAGCTTTGCTGCGCATCAACATAGGCGTGTAAGGCTTCAATGGCGGCAAGTTCGTTACGCCCGATTTCGCGGGTCAGGATCTCTTCCGCCCCTTCTTTGATATCGAATTGCCAGCCGGCGGCGGTTTTGATCACCGGGATGGGAAGCTGCCAGCTGTTATCGCCGACAACAAGATGCGCCGTATCCCCTTCGACAACGGTGTTATGACGGACTTTCCAGTCGCGCAGGAAACGATCGACGGCATCAGGATCAACGCCTTCAGGGGGCAGAAAGTCGCGCCAGTTCTCTCCAAGCAGGTTGCTCATCGCGCGCTCATTATGCTCACTAATGGCTTTGGTCAGCGCATCGGTTGCCTGATCGGGCGTGCTGAAGGACTGCTGCGCCATCGCCGAGGCCGAAAGCATGAACAACACCATTCCACTGAGTAGTTTACTTTTCATGTCGGTTCCCTTAGCGATGTCGAATTTCACGGCGTTCAGCGCGTCCACCAGACGCCTGACGCGGCTGCTGCTGGCGAGCCGCAAGCTGCCTGCTTTGCGCACCGCGCTGCTGCTGCGCCTGCCAGTTCGCCGAGCGGCTGTCGTTGCCGCTCAGCGCATTGGCCCGGGGCTGGCTGTTTCGCTGCTGCAGAGTGCGCTGCTGTGCGGGCTGCGAAACCCGTTTCTCTTGCCTCTGCGCGGTGGTCTGGCGATTTTCACGCTGCTGCGTGGTGGAGCGCTTCGTCGTCTGCGGTTTGGTGTCGTAGCCACGGTAGTTATTGCGCTGGGAAATCTGCTTCAGCTGTTCACTTGAGGCCTGACGCTGCACATCTTTCGTGCCGGGACGTGCCGTTTGGGGGAAGGTTTTACCCGTGGACTTTTCCATCTGGCTCAGGGCAGCCTGGCGCTGGCTGTCCCGGTTAAGCGGTTTTTGCTGCGTTGAGCTTAGCCCGGTAGCCGTGCTGGTGGAGTGGAAACGGTTGTTGAGCTGGTTAGTCGGATAGGGCACGCCTTCACGATAGGCCGGGTTATGCTGCCAGGTACGGTTGGCGTCCGTCAGACGCTGTCCGCTGATTTTATTGAAGTTCTCAACGTTGATATTGATATTATTGTCACCGTTGCGGTTATAGCCGCCATGATTATCCCAGTCGCCGTCATGATGGTGGTCCCAGTCATCGTCGTCATCCCAGTCGATGTTGCTGAAAATGGCATAGGTTGTGGCGACACCCAGGCTGAAGCCTAAGCCGTTGACGAAGCTGTTGCCAAACTGCTCCCCGGGTGTAGGCGGGAGGTAGGTGGGCGGATAGGCGGTGTTGGGCCAGGTCCCGTAAACCGTATTGGGGTTATAGGTGGGGACGTACACAACCTGCGGATCGGCAGATTCAATTTTGATCACCGTTGGCGCGGGCGCAGACGTAGTTGTGGTTGTCGTCGTTGCCTCGGTGGTGCTGGTTTTGGCTGGTGCCGGTTTTGTCACGGTAGTGACCGTCTGCTGAGGCGTGGATTGTAAAGCGCCTGTCTTCTGTGCCAGCGCGCGCAGGCGCTGAACGGAATCCATTACGTCCTTCGGCTGCGCGAGAAACGCATCGCCCAGATTTTGTACCCACGGCGGGTTTTCACCCATCAGCGACATGAGCTGAGGAAACGCGACCAGCGATTTTACGCTCGGATCCCACGGCTGGCTGGCAACGGCCTGAATGGCGGCGTCCCCTTCCATTTTAGGGTTATCTTTTGACCACTGCGCCGCCTGAATCACGTTGGCCGGGTAAGTCGAGGCCATCAGGATTTGCGACAGCAGGGCATCCGGGTAGAGCGCGATGGGGGCAACCCACTGATCGATTTGCGCGGCAGTATAGGTTGGTGCGGCGACAGGGGCGGGCGTTGCTGCTACCGGTGCTGCCGGTGCCGCTGGTTGTTGTGCGACGGGGGCCGGCGCAACGGGTTCCGTTGCACGACTTTTGACAAACATGACGCCTGAGGCGGCAAGCAGCCCGGCACTGCACAGAAGGACGAGCAGATGTGGCTTAAAGGGCAACTTCATAAAATGACTCCAACGAGACAAGCGCTGTGCCGTGAGGCGTTACGGTTGGCGTGAGTATTATTCACCCGTCTTTTACTGTTTTGACTTTTATTGGGAAGCGTCCGGTACGTCCGGATAAAGATTGTGAGTATTTATTACACAATTATATGCGATGCGGGAAAAACCGAAGGGAATTCAGAAGGCCGCTCTTACGAGCGGCCAGCAGCTAGTTGCCGAGGTTGACGACAAACAGCACCGTGATGTCGGATATGTTCCAGCCACCGTGCAGCGCGGTTAGCAGTAAACCGGTCACAACGATCAGCGCAGTGATTCGCATCTCCATTGCGTGCGTTCCTGTAAAGGCTACGCGGGTTCATTCTTCACCGGGAAAGGCAGAACCAGGCAAGTTGGGATTGCCGCGTAGGTTACGGAACTGCTCCCGGGCCCGGTGACTGGTTGCTACACCAGCGAAGCAGGCCGAGAGGAAGAGAAATCGACTCAGTAGTCATTCTGAAGGCGAAAAATGAAGTGAAACGAATTTTCATTCGAAACAGGAAGGCGCTACGCAAAATTGACATAATGGCTTGCAAGCCAGCGGGGCGTGATGCAAAATTCATTGCGTTGGGGTTGCCGCAAATCTGCCAACACGGTGTGCTACCACCGCAAGGCAACAAATAAACCGCTATCAGGCGGTTTTTTTGTCCCCAAAATTCGCCTCGTCTCCCCGCTAGACCATCCTTAACGATTCAGCCACTTTTTTATGTTGCTTTTTTGTAAACAGATTAACACATCGTCAAAATCCTGCTATTCTGCCCGTTGCGGTACTGGGCATTTACCCTACAAACTGCTGTCTCACAGGAGCGTGAAGAGAATCGCCTGCCGCACTATGACAATGAGAGCGAGGAGAACCGTCGTGCTAGAAGAATACCGTAAGCACGTAGCTGAGCGTGCCGCTGAGGGGATTGCGCCCAAACCCCTGGATGCAAACCAAATGGCCGCACTTGTAGAGCTGCTGAAAAACCCGCCCGCGGGCGAAGAAGAATTCCTGTTAGATCTGTTAACCAACCGTGTTCCCCCAGGCGTCGATGAAGCCGCCTATGTCAAAGCAGGCTTCCTGGCTGCTATCGCGAAAGGCGAAGCCAAATCCCCTCTGCTGACTCCGGAAAAAGCCATCGAACTGCTGGGCACCATGCAGGGTGGTTACAACATTCATCCGCTGATCGACGCGCTGGATGATGCCAAACTGGCACCTATTGCTGCCAAAGCACTTTCTCACACGCTGCTGATGTTCGATAACTTCTATGACGTAGAAGAGAAAGCGAAAGCAGGCAACGAATATGCGAAGCAGGTTATGCAGTCCTGGGCGGATGCCGAATGGTTCCTGAATCGCCCGGCGCTGGCTGAAAAACTGACCGTTACTGTCTTCAAAGTCACTGGCGAAACTAACACCGATGACCTTTCTCCGGCACCGGATGCGTGGTCACGCCCGGATATCCCACTGCACGCGCTGGCGATGCTGAAAAACGCCCGTGAAGGTATTGAGCCAGACCAGCCTGGTGTTGTTGGTCCGATCAAGCAAATCGAAGCTCTGCAACAGAAAGGTTTCCCGCTGGCGTACGTCGGTGACGTTGTGGGTACGGGTTCTTCGCGTAAATCCGCCACTAACTCCGTTCTGTGGTTTATGGGCGATGATATTCCACATGTGCCGAACAAACGCGGCGGTGGTTTGTGCCTCGGCGGTAAAATTGCACCCATCTTCTTTAACACGATGGAAGACGCGGGTGCACTGCCAATCGAAGTCGACGTCTCTAACCTGAACATGGGCGACGTGATTGACGTTTACCCGTACAAAGGTGAAGTGCGTAACCACGAAACCGGCGAACTGCTGGCGACCTTCGAACTGAAAACCGACGTGCTGATTGATGAAGTGCGTGCTGGTGGCCGTATTCCGCTGATTATCGGGCGTGGCCTGACCACCAAAGCGCGTGAAGCACTTGGTCTGCCGCACAGTGATGTGTTCCGTCAGGCGAAAGATGTCGCTGAGAGCGATCGCGGCTTCTCGCTGGCGCAAAAAATGGTAGGCCGTGCCTGTGGCGTGAAAGGCATTCGTCCGGGCGCGTACTGTGAACCGAAAATGACTTCTGTAGGTTCCCAGGACACCACCGGCCCGATGACCCGTGATGAACTGAAAGACCTGGCGTGCCTGGGCTTCTCGGCTGACCTGGTGATGCAGTCTTTCTGCCACACCGCGGCGTATCCGAAGCCAGTTGACGTGAACACGCACCACACGCTGCCGGACTTCATTATGAACCGTGGCGGTGTGTCGCTGCGTCCGGGTGACGGCGTCATTCACTCCTGGCTGAACCGTATGCTGCTGCCGGATACCGTCGGTACCGGTGGTGACTCCCATACCCGTTTCCCGATCGGTATCTCTTTCCCGGCGGGTTCTGGTCTGGTGGCGTTTGCTGCCGCAACTGGCGTAATGCCGCTTGATATGCCGGAATCCGTTCTGGTGCGCTTCAAAGGCAAAATGCAGCCGGGCATCACCCTGCGCGATCTGGTACACGCTATTCCGCTGTATGCGATCAAACAAGGTCTGCTGACCGTTGAGAAGAAAGGCAAGAAAAACATCTTCTCTGGCCGCATCCTGGAAATTGAAGGTCTGCCGGATCTGAAAGTTGAGCAGGCCTTTGAGCTAACCGATGCGTCCGCCGAGCGTTCTGCCGCTGGTTGTACCATCAAGCTGAACAAAGAACCGATCATCGAATACCTGAACTCTAACATCGTCCTGCTGAAGTGGATGATCGCGGAAGGTTACGGCGATCGTCGTACCCTGGAACGTCGTATTCAGGGCATGGAAAAATGGCTGGCGAATCCTGAGCTGCTGGAAGCCGATGCAGATGCGGAATACGCGGCAGTGATCGACATCGATCTGGCGGATATTAAAGAGCCAATCCTCTGTGCACCGAACGACCCGGACGACGCACGTCCGCTGTCTGCGGTACAGGGCGAGAAGATCGACGAAGTGTTTATCGGTTCCTGCATGACCAACATCGGTCACTTCCGTGCTGCGGGTAAACTGCTGGATGCGCACAAAGGCCAGTTGCCGACGCGCCTGTGGGTGGCACCGCCAACCCGTATGGATGCCGCGCAGTTGACCGAAGAAGGCTACTATAGCGTCTTCGGTAAGAGCGGTGCGCGTATCGAGATCCCTGGCTGTTCCCTGTGTATGGGTAACCAGGCGCGTGTAGCAGACGGTGCGACGGTGGTTTCCACCTCTACCCGTAACTTCCCGAACCGTCTGGGGACTGGCGCGAATGTCTTCCTGGCTTCTGCGGAACTGGCTGCTGTTGCGGCGCTGATTGGCAAACTACCGACGCCGGAAGAGTACCAGACCTACGTGGCGCAGGTGGATAAAACTGCCGTTGATACTTACCGTTACCTGAACTTCAACCAGCTTTCTCAGTACACTGAAAAAGCCGATGGTGTGATTTTCCAGACTGCAGTTTAAAAAGTCAGCGCACGCGCTGCGCATAAACGACACAATGCCCGGTGAATGAGATTCCCGGGCATTTTTTATTTCTAGACCATCGCCGTTCCGCTGTTTTTCTCCGGTAAGGCTGCGATAATTACATCAATGGCGCAATGCGATTTCGGCGCATTGCCGGGAGCAGAGGAACACACTATGGATTACGAATTTCTGCGCGATATTACCGGAGTAGTAAAGGTGCGTATGTCCATGGGGCATGAAGTGGTCGGGCACTGGTTTAATGAAGAGGTGAAAGAAAACCTGGCCTTGCTTGATGAAGTGGAACAAGCAGCGCACGCACTGAAAGGTAGCGAACGGTCCTGGCAACGGGCAGGGCACGAATACACCCTGTGGATGGACGGTGAAGAGGTGATGGTTCGCGCCAATCAACTGGAATTCGCTGGCGATGAAATGGAAGAGGGGATGAACTACTACGACGAAGAAAGCCTGTCGCTATGCGGCGTTGAGGATTTTCTGCAGGTCGTGGCGGCTTACCGCAATTTCGTGCAGCAGAAGTAAATAAATCTGGCGGAGCCTGGGAGCTCCGCCAGAGCCGTTAAACAGCTGGCATATTGCGCCCGTAATAAATCTCGCGCATTTCTTTCCACAGCGCAGCGGTAATTTCCTGGCGCTCGCTGTCGGTTAAATCTTCCGGTTTGGTGTGGAACATGTAGTGCTTAAGGTCGAACTCTTTAAGCAACATCTTGGTATGGAAGATATTTTCCTGATAGACGTTCACATCCACCATGTCATACAGCGCCTTCATATCGTCAGACATAAAGTTCTGAATCGAATTAATCTCATGGTCGATAAAGTGCTTCATACCGTTAATGTCGCGGGTAAAACCGCGCACGCGATAATCAATGGTTACGATATCGGACTCAAGCTGGTGGATCAGGTAATTCAGCGCCTTCAGCGGAGAAATCACGCCGCAGGTAGAGACTTCAATATCGGCGCGGAAGGTACATAAACCGCCTTCAGGATGACTTTCCGGGTAGGTATGTACGCAAATATGACTTTTATCGAGATGGGCAACCACCGTTTCTGGCAGTGGGCCGGGGTGTTCTGTTTTGTCGATGAGTTTCGGGTCAACCGGTTCTTCACTCACCAGAATAGTGACGCTGGCACCCTGTGGTTCGTAATCCTGGCGGGCGATGTTAAGAATATTGGCCCCGATAATGGAACAGGTTTCTGACAGGATTTCGGTCAGACGGTTGGCATTATAGAGTTCATCGATATAAGCAATATAACCGTCGCGCTCTTCGGCAGTTTTGGCGTAGCAGATATCGTAAATACAAAAACTCAGACTTTTGGTCAGATTATTAAAGCCATGCAGTTTCAGTTTTTTCAATTTCTTATCTTCTCCTTAGGACGGCTGTGAAGCCAGTGCGTCTTGCAGATACTGAGGTAAGGCAAAAGCTGCCGTATGGATTGCCGAATTGTAATAACGGCATTTCAGGCCAGAAGCGAGAAAACGCGCCTGAATAATTTCGGTTGAGAGATGGCGTAAGGCGTCGTTATCTGTCGCCCATGCAAAAGTCATGATACCGCCGTAATAGGTCGGGATCGCCGCCTGATAAAAGCCAACGTCGCTGAAGTAATGGCTGAGTTTGCGATGGCTGTCGATGGCTTCTTCCTGCTGTAAAAAGCAGACGCCGTTTTGTGCGACGAAGATACCGCCAGGATTCAGGCAACGTTTGCAGCCTTCATAAAATGCCGAAGTGAAAAGGCTTTCGCCGGGACCGATAGGATCGGTGCAGTCGGAGATAATGACATCAAAGGTCTGGCTGGTTTGATTAACGAAATTGACGCCATCGTCGATCACCAGCTTAAAGCGCGGATCGTCGTAGCTACCGGCGTTATGGTTGGGTAGATACTGACGGCAGAACGATACGACACCCGCATCGATTTCCACCATCGTGATTGACTCAACGTTTTTATGTCGGGTTACTTCACGCAGCATGGCACCGTCGCCGCCGCCGATAATCAGCACATGTTTCGCGTGACCGTGGGCCAGTAGCGGAACATGGGTCATCATCTCATGATAGATAAACTCGTCGCGCTCGGTGGTTTGTACTACGCCATCCAGCGCCATTACGCGACCAAATGCAGCGTTCTCAAAAATGATCAGATCCTGGTGATCGGTCTTTTCATGATACAGAACGTTATCTACCGCAAAGTACTGCCCAAACTGGTCGTGTAGCGTTTCATGCCACTGTTTTTTTTCGGCCATGGGTTGATACCTCCTTTGTTAACACCCGTAAAAAAAGGGCGCAACATAATAGCTAACATTGACCGCGGATGCACGGTCAATATTTCTACAAAAAGGTATCAGGGATTATTTGACGTAGGCAAGCAGGCTTAAGGAATCGCGGGCCAGGGCTTTGCATTTTTTAGCGACAGGAATGCCAATGCCGCTGAGATCGCGGTAGCTGTCTTCACCGAGAGCTTTCATGTCGAAGGTGTCGTAATTACTGAGATCCCACTGGTTTTGCTGGGCGAAAAAGACCAGTGCGCGACGAATTTGCCCGTTAGGTAAGTTCTGGTAACCACAATCGTTCTTCAGAAAGACAAAAACTGCCGTTAAATCGGCCATATCTTCGGCTTCAGACTCGCTGAGCGCGTAACTGTTTGCGCAAACGGCCATCAGGCTGCCGAATAACACTGTTCTGAAAAACGTCTTCATTGCTTCTACCAGGGGCTTAAAGAAGATAAACGTTAGCACACTGCGAGCGAGGCGACGACCATTATTGTCGATTAAATTGTGTCTGCGGCTTGACCTTCCCGTAAGGGGAAGGACTATGCTCAACGTTTGATTTCGTTTCGCCTGCTTAAGAATAAGGAAATAACTATGCAACGTCGTGATTTCTTAAAATATTCCGTCGCGCTGGGTGTGGCTTCAGCCTTGCCGCTGTGGAGCCGCGCAGTCTTTGCGGCGGAACGCCCAACGTTACCGATCCCTGATTTGCTCACGACCGATGCCCGTAATCGCATTCAGTTAACTATTGGCGCAGGTCAGTCTACCTTTGGCGAGAAAACTGCAACTACCTGGGGCTATAACGGCAATCTGCTGGGGCCGGCGGTGAAATTACAGCGCGGCAAAGCGGTAACGGTTGATATCTATAACCAACTGACGGAAGAGACGACGTTGCACTGGCACGGGCTGGAAGTACCGGGTGAAGTCGACGGCGGCCCGCAGGGAATTATTCTGCCAGGTGGCAAGCGCTCGGTGACGTTGAACGTTGATCAACCTGCCGCTACTTGCTGGTTCCATCCACATCAACATGGCAAGACCGGGCGACAGGTGGCGATGGGGTTGGCTGGGCTGGTGGTAATTGAAGATGACGAGATCCTGAAATTAATGCTGCCAAAACAGTGGGGTATCGATGATGTTCCGGTGATTGTTCAGGATAAAAAATTTAACGCTGATGGGCAGATTGATTATCAACTGGATGTGATGACCGCCGCCGTGGGCTGGTTTGGCGATACGCTGCTGACCAACGGTGCAATCTACCCACAACACGCTGCCCCGCGTGGTTGGCTGCGCCTGCGTTTGCTCAATGGCTGTAATGCCCGCTCGCTCAATTTCGCCACCAGCGACAATCGCCCGCTGTATGTGATTGCCAGCGACGGTGGTCTGCTACCTGAACCAGTGAAGGTGAGCGAACTGCCGGTGCTGATGGGCGAGCGTTTTGAAGTGCTGGTGGAGGTTAACGATAACAAACCCTTTGACCTGGTGACGCTGCCGGTCAGCCAGATGGGGATGGCGATTGCGCCGTTTGATAAGCCTCATCCGGTAATGCGGATTCAGCCGATTGCTATTAGTGCCTCCGGTGCTTTGCCAGACACATTAAGTAGCCTGCCTGCGTTACCTTCGCTGGAAGGGCTGACGGTACGCAAGCTGCAACTCTCTATGGACCCGATGCTCGATATGATGGGGATGCAGATGCTAATGGAGAAATATGGCGATCAGGCGATGGCCGGGATGGATCACAGCCAGATGATGGGCCATATGGGGCACGGCAATATGAATCATATGAACCACGGCGGGAAGTTCGATTTCCACCATGCCAACAAAATCAACGGTCAGGCGTTTGATATGAACAAGCCGATGTTTGCGGCGGCGAAAGGGCAATACGAACGTTGGGTTATCTCTGGCGTGGGCGACATGATGCTGCATCCGTTCCATATCCACGGCACGCAGTTCCGTATCTTGTCAGAAAATGGCAAACCGCCAGCGGCTCATCGCGCGGGCTGGAAAGATACCGTTAAGGTAGAAGGTAATGTCAGCGAAGTGCTGGTGAAGTTTAATCACGATGCACCGAAAGAACATGCTTATATGGCGCACTGCCATCTGCTGGAGCATGAAGATACGGGGATGATGTTAGGGTTTACGGTATAAAAAGACCGTATTCGGAAATATGCCCGGATCTCTCCGGGCATTAAACTGATGACAAACGCAAATCTGCCTGATGCGCTACGCTTATCAGGCCTACGCTAGCTGTGCAATCCATTGATTTTGCACAATTTTGTAGGCTGGATAAGGCGTTCACGCCGCATCCGGCATGAACAACGCGCACGTTGTCAGCAATCTGAGCAAGTCTTACTTCACATCATCCGGCAGCGCATAAGCCACAATATAGTCGCCCATCTTCGTACCAAATGAACCGTGACCGCCTGCGGAGATCACCACATACTGCTTACCATTCACTTCATAGGTCATTGGCGTAGCCTGACCACCCGCTGGTAAACGACCCTGCCACAGTTTTTCACCGTTGCTCATGTTGTAAGCGCGCAGGTAGTTATCTGCCGTAGCGGCGATAAACAGCACGTTACCCGCCGTGGAGATTGGCCCGCCCAGCATCGGCATACCCATATTGAACGGCACCGGAACCGGCATCGGGAACGGCATACTGTCCTGCGGCGTACCAATACGTTTCTTCCACACCACTTCATTAGTTTTCAGATCCAGCGCCGAGATATAACCCCATGCTGGCTGTTTACATGGCAGACCAAATGGTGAGAGGAACGGGTTGAGCGTGACACCATACGGTACACCGTACTGTGGCTGAATGCCGGATTCCGTACCCGTGCCTTTGGCATCTTTCGGCTGCTCCATCGGGTTGCCAGGACCACGCGGGATCAGTTTCGAAACAAACGGCAGTGCCATTGGGTTGGCAATCGCCACTTCACGATTTGGATCAACGGAAATCCCGCCCCATTCGAACATCCCCAGGTTACCCGGGAAGACCAGCGTACCCTGTTCAGATGGCGGGGTGAAAATGCCTTCATAGCGCATCTGGTGGAACATCACGCGGCACACCAGTTGGTCAAACATGGTGGCTCCCCACATATCCGCACCGCTCAAATCTTTCGTCGGACGGAAGCTCAGTTCAGAAAACGGTTGAGTTGGGGTTACGTAATCGCCTTTCGCTGCACCTTGGGGAACCGGTTTTTCCGGTGCCGGAACCACCAGTTCGCCATTACGACGATCGAGCACAAAAATGTTGCCGGTTTTCGCCGGAGCGTAAATAACTGGCACTTTCTGACCATTAACGGTGATGTCCGCCAGCGTCGGCTGTGCCGGAAGATCCATGTCCCACAGGTCGTGGTGAACGGTCTGGTAGCTCCACGCCAGTTTCCCGGTAGTGGCATTCAGCGCCAGAATCGAGCTGGCATAACGTTCCTGTTCCGGTGTGCGGTTACCGCCCCAGATATCCGGCGTGGTCACGCCCATCGGCAGATAGACCAGATCCAGCTTCGCGTCATAGGCCGCTGGTGCCCAGGAGTTTGGCGAGTTAAAGGTAAAGGTGTGTTCGTCAGACGGGATTGCGTTCGGATCTTTCGCGCCGGGATCAAAAGCCCACAGCAGCTCCCCGGTGTTGACATCAAAACCACGGATCACGCCAGACGTTTCGCGGGTTGAGAAGTTATCGGTAACTGAACCGGCCATCACGATGGTTTTATCGGTGATAATCGGTGGCGAAGTCGGTTCATACAGACCCGGTTTGGTGTCTGGCATATTGCTTTGCAGATTGAGCACGCCTTTATTGGCGAAGGTTTCGCACAGTTTGCCGTTTTCAGCGTTAATCGCAATCAGTCGACCATCATTGACCGGAAGAATGATACGACGCGGGCAATCCGCCATCACTTCCGGCGAAGCGGTTTCTGCTTTGGCTTCATGATAAGAGACACCACGGCAGGTTACGTGCTGGAAAGACTCGTTGGTTTTCAGCTCAGGATCGTAATGCCATTTCTCTTTGCCGCTGGCGGCATCAAGCGCAAACAGGCGCTGGTGAGCGGTACACAGGTAAAGGGTGTCGCCCACTTTAATCGGCGTCACTTCATTGGTGATTTCACCCGGATCGTTCGGCTGCTTCACATCGCCAGTACGGAACACCCAGGCTTCTTTCAGATTATGGACGTTATCGGCGTTAATTTGTTTCAGCGGCGAAAAGCGTTGACCTTCCTGATTACGACCATAGGCAGGCCAGTCCTGATCGGCTACGGGGGAGATAGCTTCAGCAGGTGTGGCATCGGCGCTTAAGGTGCCGTTGATCTCCTGCGGATCGTTAAATCCGGCCCAGGTCAGGATACCACCGCTAATCAGCAGTGCGACCACCAGTGCGGCAACTGCGCCGCTGGCAGGAATGACCAGGCGACGCCAGACAAACGGCAGGATCAGCCAGATGCCGAAGAAGACCAGAATGTCGCTGCGCGGAGTCAGCGCCCAGAAGTCGAAACCAACTTCCCAGACGCCCCAAATCATGGTGCCGAGCAGCAGGGCTGCGTATAGCCAAAGCGCGGCGCGTTTACTGCGCCACAGCATCCAGGCGACGCCGAGCATCACAAGGCCAGCGATAGGGTAGTACCAGGAGCCGCCAATCGCGACCAGCCAGCCTCCGCCAATGAGTAGATACAGCCCGCAAAGCGCTGCAAAAAGGGCTGTTAGCGTGACGAGTAATCGTCGCGAGCCTGTATTGTTAATTGCCATAAAGAGACACCATTTCAATTCATTAATATTTTAGTAGCAATTAATTATAGGTTTTAACATGTGTGATCGTCATCACAATTCGAGCTTTATTAACAGATTCCGCGAATGAATAGTTTTACTGGTATACTGCGTGTCTTGCGCTTTGTTGCGGTGCCAAAACCTGCCCGTGCGAAGTGATTTGTTTTTAAATCATATGGTTAGAGATATGAAACATACTGTAGAAGTAATGATCCCCGAAGCGGAGATTAAAGCGCGTATCGCCGAACTGGGTCGTCAGATTACTGAGCGTTACAAAGACAGCGGCAGCGATATGGTGCTGGTGGGTCTGCTGCGAGGCTCATTTATGTTTATGGCGGACCTGTGCCGTGAAGTTCAGGTATCTCATGAAGTCGACTTTATGACCGCCTCCAGCTACGGTAGCGGCATGTCCACCACCCGTGATGTGAAAATCCTCAAAGATCTGGATGAAGATATCCGTGGCAAGGACGTGCTGATTGTTGAAGATATCATCGACTCGGGGAATACACTGTCGAAAGTGCGTGAGATCTTAAGCCTGCGCGAACCGAAGTCGCTGGCGATTTGTACGCTGCTGGATAAACCGTCCCGTCGTGAAGTGAACGTCCCGGTAGAATTTATCGGTTTCTCGATCCCGGATGAGTTTGTGGTGGGTTACGGCATTGATTACGCACAGCGTTACCGTCATCTGCCGTATATCGGCAAAGTGATTCTGCTGGACGAGTAAGTGTTGAAGTTGCCGGATGTGTTGCATCCGGCATGGCATTTTTATTTGTGGTTGGCGTGTTTCAGCTTGAGGTTGGAAATCCCGTGACGGTAACGTTGCTCAAGGGTTTCGCGGTTGGTGGCGGTAACATCCAGATCACGCAGCAAGCCGTCGTGAATGCCGTAGGCCCAGCCGTGAATGGTAACTTTCTGCCCGCGTTTCCACGCTGATTGCATAATGGTGGAGTGGCCCAGGTTATACACCTGTTCCATGACGTTCAGTTCACACAAGGTATCCAGACGGCGCTCTTGCGGCATTTCGCCGAGCAATGAGCTATGTTTGAACCAGATATCGCGGATATGCAGCAGCCAGTTGTTGATAAGCCCCAGTTCCGGGTTTTCAACTGCGGCTTGTACGCCGCCGCAACCGTAGTGGCCACAGATAATAATGTGTTCAACTTCGAGTACATCCACTGCATACTGAACCACGGAAAGGCAGTTCAGGTCAGTGTGAATGACCAGGTTAGCAACATTACGGTGAACAAAGAGTTCGCCCGGCTCAAGACCGGTTAAACGTTCTGCAGGAACGCGACTGTCGGAACATCCAATCCATAGAAAGCGCGGTTTTTGCGCTTGTGCCAGTTTCTCAAAAAACCCGGGATCCTCTTCCACCAGCATTTTTGACCATAGTGCATTGTTGCTGATGAGTGTATCTATGTCTTTCATGGAGGTTAACGACCTGTAACCAAATAATTACGTTTGGCTAATATAGGGCAACTCCGGGACGATTTAAACCACAGATAAAGTGTAAGAACGTAAGGTAAGTAAAAATTTATGACCATTGCACTGGAACTTCAACAGCTTAAAAAAACCTATCCAGGCGGCGTTCAGGCGCTTCGTGGGATAGATTTGCAGGTCGAAGCGGGTGATTTTTATGCGCTTCTCGGGCCGAACGGGGCCGGGAAATCGACCACTATCGGTATTATCAGCTCTCTGGTAAATAAAACCTCCGGGCGGGTCAGCGTATTTGGTTACGATCTCGAGAAGGATGTCGTGAACGCTAAACGTCAGTTGGGACTGGTGCCGCAGGAATTTAACTTCAACCCGTTTGAAACCGTGCAGCAAATTGTGGTGAATCAGGCAGGGTACTACGGCGTGGAGCGCAAAGAAGCGTACATCCGCAGCGAAAAGTATCTTAAACAACTCGATCTATGGGGAAAACGCAACGAACGTGCGCGTATGTTATCTGGCGGGATGAAGCGCCGTTTAATGATTGCCCGTGCGTTAATGCATGAACCTAAACTACTGATTCTCGACGAACCGACCGCAGGCGTGGATATTGAACTTCGCCGCTCAATGTGGGGCTTTTTGAAGGATTTAAACGACAAAGGCACCACCATCATTCTCACCACACACTACCTGGAAGAAGCAGAAATGCTGTGCCGCAATATCGGCATTATTCAACACGGTGAGCTGGTGGAAAATACCTCGATGAAGGCGCTGCTGGCGAAGCTGAAATCGGAAACCTTTATTCTCGATCTCGCACCGAAAAGCCCGTTACCGAAGCTCGATGGCTATCAGTATCGACTGGTCGATACCGCGACGCTGGAAGTTGAAGTGCTGCGTGAGCAGGGGATCAACAGCGTATTTACGCAGTTAAGTGAGCAGGGCATTCAGGTATTAAGTATGCGTAACAAAGCTAACCGTCTGGAAGAGCTGTTTGTTTCACTGGTTAATGAAAAACAAGGAGATCGCGCATGATGCATCTTTACTGGGTGGCGCTAAAAAGCATCTGGGCGAAAGAGATCCATCGCTTTATGCGTATCTGGGTGCAGACGCTGGTGCCGCCAGTCATCACCATGACCCTTTACTTTATTATCTTCGGTAACCTGATTGGTTCGCGTATTGGCGATATGCATGGCTTCAGCTATATGCAGTTCATCGTACCGGGGCTGATCATGATGTCGGTGATCACCAATGCCTACGCCAACGTTGCGTCATCATTTTTTGGTGCCAAGTTCCAGCGTAATATTGAAGAGCTGCTGGTAGCGCCGGTTCCGACTCACGTCATTATTGCCGGATATGTCGGCGGTGGCGTGGCGCGTGGTCTGTTTGTTGGCATTCTGGTGACGGCAATTTCACTGTTTTTTGTGCCATTTCAGGTGCATTCGTGGGTATTCGTTGCCTTAACGCTGGTGCTCACGGCGGTGTTGTTCTCCCTTGCGGGTTTGCTGAACGGTGTGTTTGCCAAAACGTTCGATGACATCAGCCTGGTGCCAACCTTTGTGTTAACGCCACTCACGTATTTGGGCGGGGTCTTTTACTCACTGACTTTGTTGCCGCCGTTCTGGCAAGGGCTGTCGCACCTGAACCCAATCGTTTATATGATCAGTGGTTTCCGCTACGGCTTCCTCGGTATCAATGATGTTCCGCTGGTCACTACCTTTGGCGTACTGGTGGTCTTTATTGTGGCGTTTTATTTGATCTGTTGGTCGCTGATCCAACGTGGACGTGGTTTGCGTAGCTAAGGCTATTTCCTCTCCTCTGGATTTGGGGGAGAGGAGTTTTGACGGCTATCACCCTTTATCAACAATGGTCAGGGTAGACTGATTTTCGGCTAAGGAGGAAGGCGATGTTAGGTTGGGTAATTACCTGTCACGATGACCGGGCGCAAGAGATACTGGATGCGCTGGAGAAAAAACATGGGGCACTTCTTCAGTGCCGGGCCGTGAATTTCTGGCGCGGATTAAGCTCTAATATGCTCAGCCGCATGATGTGCGATGCTCTGCATGAAGCGGACTCTGGTGAGGGTGTCATCTTCTTAACCGATAAATCGGGCGCGGCGCCTTACCGCGCAGCCGCTTTGCTGAGCCATAAGCACGCGTGCTGTGAAGTGATCTCGGGTATTAACCTCTCCCTGCTGACGTTAATGTATCCGCAGCGTGAAGCCTTAAGCAGCGCTGAGTTTCGCCAGGCCATCGTGGCGCAGGGCGTTCCGGGCGTCAGCAGTTTGTGGCATCAGCAGCAAAAAAATCCTCCTTTCGTCCTGCTCCACGATTTGTATAAGAATTAAACGTTGGTATTGATGTCTCATTTGTTACAATAGCGGCAGTTTTCCGCACTGAATAAGACACCATGCTACCGCGCATTCTTTTCTTGCTGTTGATGCTCATTTCCGGCGTCAGCTCGGCCAGTTTACTCAGCCAGCAAACGCTGCCTGCCCAGTACATGCAAACCACCGAAGACGCGGCGATCTGGGCGCAGGTGGGGAACAGCGTGATCAACGTCGGTAACGTGCGCGCCGGACAGATCCTGGCCGTTGTGCCTGCGGCGGCGGACTACTATGAATTTCGCTTCGGTTTTGGCACGGGTTTTATCGATAAAGGGCACCTGGAGCCGGTTCAGGGGAAACAGCGCGTCGAGGACAGCCTCGGGGATCTCAATAAGCCCCTGAGCAATCAGAACCTCATTACCTGGAAAGACACGCCGGTGTATAACGCGCCGTCGAGCGGCAGCGCGCCGTTCGGCACCTTAAGCGCCAATCTGCGCTATCCCATACTGAACAAACTGAAAGACCGTCTGAATCAGACCTGGTTCCAGATCCGCATCGGCAATCGTCTGGCGTGGATCAGCAGCCTGGATGCGCAGGAAGATAACGGACTTCCGGTTCTGACCTACCATCATATTTTGCGTGATGAAGAAAACACGCGCTTTCGACATACGTCCACAACGACCAGCGTACGTGCGTTTAACAACCAGATGGCCTGGTTACGCGATCAAGGCTATACCACCCTGACGATGTACCAGCTGGAAGGGTACGTGCGTAACAAAATGAACCTGCCTGCAAAATCGGTGGTGATTACCTTTGACGATGGCCTGAAATCGGTCAGCCGCTATGCCTATCCTGTGCTGAAAGAGTACGGCTTCAACGCTACCGCGTTTATTATCTCTTCGCGCATAAAAGGCCATCCGCAGAAGTGGGATCCGAAATCGCTGCAGTTTATGAGCGTGCAGGAGATTAAGGGGATCCAGGATGTGTTTGATATTCAGTCTCATACCCACTTCCTGCACCGTGTGGATGGTAATAAGCATCCGATTTTACTGAGCCGCACCTATCACGTGATTTTGTTTGATTTTGAACGCTCGCGTCGCGCGCTGGCGCAGTTTAATCCACGCGTGCTCTATCTTTCCTATCCGTTCGGCGGCTACGACAATAAAGCGATAAAGGCGGCGAATGATGCCGGATTTCACCTGGCGGTGACAACCATGAAAGGCAAAGTAAAACCGGGGGATAATCCGTTGTTACTAAAACGACTTTATATCTTAAGAACGGATTCGCTGGAGACGATGTCGCGGCTGGTGAGTAACCAGCCGCAGGGATAACAATCAAGCAACCTGTACCGGAATCGCTTTCGCGGTACGTTTCATTTCATTGTCGCCTTCAAAATAGGCGACGTTGGGTCGCCAGGTGCGAGCTTCTTCATCTGGCATGGTAACGAAGCTGGCGATGATGACAATATCGCCGACACTGGCGCAGTGGGCCGCCGCACCGTTAACAGAAATAATTCTCGAACCGCGTTCTGCCGCGATGGCATAAGTGGAGAAACGCTTGCCGTTGGTGACATTCCAGATATCAATGGCTTCGTTTTCGAGAATACCGGCTGCGTCAAGAAAATCCTGGTCAATGGCGCAAGAACCTTCATAGTGCAGGTCCGCATGAGTCACTTTCACGCGGTGGAGTTTGCCCTGCAGCATCGTGCGAATCATAACTTCTACCTTTCATCTTCCGGGTAGAAAAATCTACGCCAGTTCAACCACTTTGTTGTCGATTAGGCGGGCTTGACCAAGCCATGCCGCCACCAGAATGACCGCACGTTTGCTGGTCTGCGTAAGCTCCAGAAGCGTGTCGGCATCGCGAATTTGAATATCATCAGCGCGGAAGCCTTTATCGTTCAGCGCCTGCTCAGCCAGAGCAATAATCTCTTCAGCAGTTAACTCTTTCGCCAGCAGCTGTTCTGCCATGGCGTTCATGACCTTGCTTAAGCCCGGCGCGATTTTACGCTGGTCGGCGGTCAGGTAGCCATTGCGCGAGCTGAGCGCCAGACCGTCTTTAGCGCGTACAATCGGTACGCCGACAATCTCGATATCGTAACCCATATCCGCAACCATCTTGCGGATCAGCGCCAGCTGCTGGAAATCTTTCTCACCGAAGCACGCAACGTCCGGCTGCACGAGGTTGAACAGCTTGCTGACGATGGTCGATACGCCGCGGAAATGACCCGGGCGGCTTGCGCCTTCCAGCATGGTGGAAATGCCCGGTACGTCAACGTAAGTGGCCTCATCGGTTCCCTGAGGATAGACATCCGCAGGTGCCGGAGAGAAGACGATATCCGCATGGCGTTTTTTGAGCTTCTCGCAATCTTCCTGCAGGGTGCGCGGGTAGCGTGCCAGATCGTCGGCGCGGTCAAACTGCATGGGGTTAACGAAGATACTGACCACCACGATATCTGCACGGGCTCTTGCTTCGTCAACCAGCTTCATATGACCGTCATGCAGGTTGCCCATGGTCGGGACCAGTGCGATACGTTTACCTTCCTGACGCGCACGACGGATGTGCTGGCGCAGCAGCGGCAGGGTTTCAATGATTAGCACAACGAGACTCCTTAATGGAAACTGTGTTCTTCACCCGGGTAAACACCGGATTCAACGTCGGCAATATACTGCCTGACCGCAGCGCGCATGTCGCCCGCTTCGGTGAGGAAATTTTTGGCAAACTTCGGAATATGTCCGCCGGTGATGCCAAAGGCGTCGTGCATCACCAGAATCTGACCGTCGGTCACGTTGCCTGCGCCAATACCAATCACCGGAATCGACAGTGCCTCAGTAATACGCTTTGCCAGCTCAACCGGCACGCACTCCAGCACCAGCAGCTGTGCGCCTGCGGCTTCCAGCGCCAGGGCATCATCAACCAGCGTCTGGGCGGCGTCACCGCGGCCCTGCACTTTATATCCACCAAAGATGTTGACGGACTGCGGCGTCAAACCCAAATGGCCGCACACCGGCACGGCGCGCTCGGTGAGCATCTTCACCGTATCCACCAGCCAGGCGCCGCCTTCAATTTTGACCATGTTCGCGCCAGCTCTCATGACCGCTGCAGCGTTTTCGAATGCCTGCTCCGGCGTGGCGTAGGCCATAAACGGCAGATCGGAAAGCAGCAGACAGGCTGGAGCGCCGCGGCGTACCGCACGCGTGTGGTAAGCGATATCCTCAACCGTGACCGGCAGGGTGGAATCATGTCCTTGTACCGTCATCCCTAACGAATCTCCGACCAGCATGACGTTGATACCTTCTTCGGCAAAGAGTTTGGCGAAGCTGTAGTCATACGCGGTGATGGTGGCGAAGCGTTTTTTTTCCTGTTTGCATTTCTGCAGTAAGGAGATGGTGGTTGGTTTCATACTGTTTCCTGATAGCCCAAAAGCGAATCTTTGCGCATTCTAACAGTAACATTCGAGGGAACAATGATTTTAGGTAACCGATTAGCCACAATTATTTTGAGGCTAATCGGCAGGGGAATCAGATCACCAGCGAGCGGGTCTTTCCGCGTTGAGGCTGTCCAGAATGGACTTAAGTGGGGCGCCATCCGGGAAGATGAGATCGGGGGCGACTTCGAACAGCGGCCAGAGCATAAACCCGCGATTTTTCATGTCGTAATGCGGAACGGTGAGACGTTCAGTGTTAATGGTCTCGTGACCAAACAGCATAATGTCGAGATCCAGCGTGCGCGGTCCCCAGCGTTCGGCTTTACGTACGCGGCCCTGCTGCAGTTCGATGCGCTGGGTATTGTCCAGCAGCGTTTCAGCATCAAGGGCAGTTTCCAGCACCACTGCGGCGTTCAGATAATCAGGCTGATCCTGTGGGCCCAGCGGCGGAGTGCGGTAGAAAGCGGAGACCGCCACGATCCTGCTTTGCGGGATCTCCCCCAGCGCCTGTACGGCAGCGTTCACCTGCTCCAGCGGAGAGGCTAAATTGCTGCCGATGGCGATATACGCGAGGGTCATGCTGTCCCTTCACGACGCGGCGCGCGTTTGCGCGGGCGACGATGGCGGCGACGCGGTTCCGGCTCTTCATCCAGCCCGGTGAGCATATCTTTTTGCTCCGGCGGGGCGGAAACCTGGAATTCGGCCCACCACTGCGCCAGGCGCTGCAGCTCCTGATTGCGTTCAATTTCAGCACGCAGCGACAGCAGATCGAAAGCGGCGCGGAATTTAGGATGCTCCATCAGCTTCCAGGCGCGCTTGCCCTGACGACGAGACATGCGCAGCTGAAGCTGCCAGATATCGCGCACCAGAGTGGTAATACGTTTCGGAATAGCGAGCGTACGGCACCCTTCGTCCAGCACGTCGTTGGCGGCCAGCGCGAAGGCATCATAATAGGCAAGCCCGCTCTCCTGGGTAATGCGCTGTGCCGTCTCCAGCAGTGGGTACCAGAACATGGCGGCAACAGGAACGCCGGGTTCACGCGCATATCGTTATGGATACGCGTATCGGTATTCTTCAGCACCTGTTCAATGATTCCGCTCCATCGGGCTGTCGCCATTTTCCGTGAAGTAGCGGGTAATGGTCGGGAACAGCGGCTGGAACAGATGATATTCACACAACAGCTTATAGGTTTCGTAACCGTAGCCCGCTTGTAGCAGTTTAAGCGATTCTTCAAACAGGCGTGCCGGTGGGATATCGTTCAGCAGGGTAGCGAGGCGAGGGATCGGTTCTGCGGTTTCCGGGCTGATGCGCATACCCAATTTGGCGGCAAAACGTACCGCGCGCAGCATACGTACCGGATCTTCACGGTAGCGCGTTTCCGGGTTACCAATCAGACGGATAACGCCGTCTTCAGATCCTTCATGCCGCCAACGTAATCACGGACGGTAAAATCCGCTACGCTGTAATACAGGCTGTTGATAGTGAAATCGCGGCGCTGGGCGTCTTCTTCGATGGAGCCGAAAATGTTGTCGCGCAGCAACATGCCGTTTTGCCCGCGTTGGGAGGTCGTGCGGTCGCTGACGTTACCTTCGTGGTGTCCACGGAAGGTCGCAACTTCGATAATCTCCGGGCCAAACATTACATGAGCCAGACGGAAACGGCGACCACCAGGCGGCAGTTACGGAACAGTTTGCGCACCTGCTCAGGCGTGGCGTTAGTGGTTACGTCAAAATCTTTCGGCTTTTTGCCAAGTAACCAGGTCGCGCACGCCGCCGCCAACCAGCCAGGCTTCGTATCCCGCTTTATTGAGCCTGTACATTACCTTCAGGGCATTTTCACTGATATCTTTGCGGGAAATAGCATGCTGCTCACGCGGGATCACCGTCACCTGTGGACGGGCGACTGCCTGTTCAGCCTCGCTTTCCTCGCGGCTTAGCACCTTGCGGCAAAAATTAGCGACTCGGGTAAAAATAGTACACCTCGGTAGTGTCAAACATCATTCAGGACAAAAAAATAGCGGCTAATCATAGCTCAGCATGACGCATTTGAGAATGTTGAATTTACAATTGCCGACTCGGGCACGGCGGTAAGCCGCCAGTTTTTGACGGCTGACTGAAGGATTTGCTCGACGCTGAAATCCTGCCAGTGTGCTTCTGCCTGCTGCCCCAGAAATTGAAGTGCCGCGATTAGTACCGGGCGTGGATCGCCTTTCGGCAACGCAGGCGCATGATTCTGCTTGGAAAGTTTAGCGCCTTGTGGATTAAGCGCCAGCGGCAGATGAATGTAATCTGGCACTTTCCAGCCAAAAAGCTGGTACAGCGAGATTTGCCTTACTGTTGGTTCAATCAGATCAGCCCCACGCCACTATTTCTGTAACGCCCTGGAAATGATCATCAACCACAACAGCCAGGTTGTAGGCGAACAACCCATCACGGCGATGAATGATAAAATCTTCCCGTGCCAGTTTTTCGTCGGCGTGAATAATGCCGCGCAGCTGGTCAGTAAATTGCGTGACCGGATGCTGCTGGCGGATACGCACTGCGGCGTTGCCTGGTCCATGATGCAACACCCGGCAATGACCGTCGTAAATACCGCCAATGCTTTGAATACGCGCACGCGTACAGGTGCAGTAATAACTTAGTCCTTGTTCATGTAACCAGGCGAGTGCTTCACGATAGGCGTCGTGACGTTGCGATTGCCAGAGAACATCGCCGTCCCAGTGCAGACCGTAATGTTCCAGCTGGCGCAGGATAGTTTCTGCGGCACCGGGAACTTCACGAGGCGGGTCGATATCTTCTATGCGTACCAGCCAGCGACCTTGCCGGGCGCGAGCCTGCAAATAGCTGCCGAGCGCGGCGATCAGAGAGCCAAAATGAAGCTCGCCGGAAGGAGAGGGGGCGAAGCGGCCAATATACTGTGTGTCTGTCATCTCTTTGAACAAAAAATAAGGCGGGAGCATTTCCCGCCTGTGGTAAACGTGATGGAACGGCTGTAATTAGCCAGCCATCTGTTTTTCGCGAATTTCAGCCAGCGTTTTGCAGTCGATGCACAGATCGGCTGTCGGGCGCGCTTCCAGACGGCGAATACCAATTTCAACACCGCAGGATTCGCAGTAGCCGAAATCTTCGTCTTCCACTTTTTTCAGCGTCTTCTCGATCTTTTTGATCAGCTTACGCTCGCGATCGCGGTTACGCAGTTCGAGGCTGAACTCTTCTTCCTGGGCTGCACGGTCTACCGGGTCCGGGAAGTTGGCTGCTTCATCCTGCATATGTGTAACGGTGCGATCGACTTCATCCCTGAGTTGATTACGCCATGCTTCCAGAATACGACGGAAGTGCGCCAGCTGGGCTTCATTCATATACTCTTCGCCCGGCTTCTCCTGATATGGTTCCACCCCAGCGATGGCGAGAATACTCAGGGACGATGTTTTACGGTTTTGCCCTTCTTGCATGTTGCTTCTCCTTAACACGCACTATCGATCCCCATGTTCGGGGGAAAAATGAGGCCGCTATAAATAGCAGATGCTTTTCCGGATAGCAATTATCTAAACGTAACACTTGACAACTGTGTGAGGAAAAGCGTATTTGCGCACGCGACCAGAACACTTATTCGACAATCGTCTAATCCCTTATAAGACAATGGGAAGAGAGGATCTCAGAGTCATATTATCGGCAGAAAGTTCCGCTTTATAAGCGAAAACCTCTACCCCCTGCTTTTGTGCCTCATTCAACAATTGCGCGTATTTAGGATCAATATGGCGGGCAGGGGAGAAACGTTCAATGGCTGAATGCAACACCGCAAACAGCAATACGGCGCGTTTGCCCGCCGCCGCAACACTCATTAGCTCTCGCAGATGCTTCTGGCCACGTAGCGTTACCGCATCCGGGAAGTAGCCATTTTCCTGTTCCGCTAACGTCACTGATTTCACTTCAATATAGCACTCAGGCCTGTCTTCCGCCTGTAACATGAAGTCAATTCTGCTGCCTTCATCGCCATATTTCACTTCACTTTTATGCGTGCCGTATCCTACCAGTTCAGGAATTGTGCCAAAGGTCAGCGCTTCCTTAACCAGCTGATTTGCGCGCAGGGTGTTAACGCAAATAAATGCCCCATTTTGGGTTTCGGTCATTTCCCAGGTATGGGCATATTTGCGTTTAATATTTGCTGATGTGGAATACCAGACCCTGTCACCTGGCGTCGCACATCCCGTCATGGCGCCGGTATTGGGGCAGTGCAGTGTGAGCTGAACCCCTTCAGGGGTGATCACGTCGGCGAGGAAGCGTTTGTAGCGTTGGATAAGCGTGGCGTGCTGCAGGGGAGGACTAAACTTCATCAGAATTCCTTTCGGTGTTGCCCAGCGTCCAGCGCTGTAGCGGCGTATAGCGGGTGCGTCCCTGTGCAAAAGCGGATTCGTAAAGCGCGAATGCGTTGACCGGAAAGGCCCAGTGAAAACCCGGCGGCGGGATGGCAACGGCCTGGCCGGCATCGCGCAGCAGCGTGATATGTGGATGAAACGGCTGTGGGCTCTGATAACAGCCGCTGCGCGCCGCCTGGGCACGCAGCATGTTCGCCAGCTGCAATAATCCGCGCGGCGGCTGACGCGTTCCCAGCCAGACCACGCGCGAACGCAGCCACTGGCCCGCGTCGTCGAGGTGTAGCGTAAATTCCGGCTGGGCAATACGCCCGGCCATTGCGGCCAATGCCCGCTGTTTTTCGGCGCTGACGTCGCCCAAAAAGGCCAGCGTCAGGTGCAGGTTAGCCGCCTCAACAGAGCGGCCTGCTTCCGGCGGGAAGTTGTCGGCACGCCAGCGAACAATTTGACGCTGTATCGTGGTGGGCAATTCAATGGCAAAAAACAGCCGTTTCGACTCAGGCATACGGAGGACTCGGTAATGATATGCGCCGATGCTACAATGTACGCCGACTAATGTTAACCCTCTGGAGCTGTTAGTGTCCTCATTGCCGGTCGCCGTCGTTCTTCCTGACCTTCTCGCTGCCTTACGCCATTCCCCGCAGGTTTTGCTGAATGCCCCTACGGGCGCGGGGAAGTCCACCTGGCTGCCGCTGCAGATTCTGAAAGACGGAAACATCAGCGGGAAAATTATCCTGCTGGAGCCGCGCAGGCTGGCCGCGCGCAACGTGGCGCAGCGTCTGGCGGAACTGTTGAATGAAAAACCGGGCGAAACGGTAGGTTACAGGATGCGTGCCGAGACCTGCGTTGGCCCGAACACGCGTCTTGAAGTGGTCACCGAGGGTATTCTCACCCGCATGCTGCAAAACGATCCGGAGCTGACCGGCGTCGGGCTGGTGATCCTGGATGAATTCCACGAGCGCAGCCTGCAGGTGGATCTGGCCCTCGCGCTGTTGCTGGACGTTCAGCAGGGGCTGCGCGACGATCTCCGGCTGCTGATTATGTCGGCCACGCTGGATAATGTGCGGCTACGGCAGGCGCTACCCGATGCGCCGGTCATCAGCTCTGAAGGGCGGGCGTTTCCTGTTGAACGCCGCTATCAACCGCTTCCTTCCCACCAGCGTTTTGACGAGGCGGTCGCCATTGCCACCGCTGAGCTGCTGCGCCAGGAACCCGGTTCCCTGCTGCTGTTTTTGCCCGGCGTCGGTGAAATCCAGCGCGTGCAGGAGCAGCTTTCTACCCGCGTAGGCGGCGATGTGCTGCTTTGCCCGCTCTACGGCGCGCTGTCGTTACAGGATCAGCGTAAAGCGATTCTTCCTGCACCAGCAGGGCAGCGCAAGGTGGTGCTGGCAACCAACATCGCTGAAACCAGTTTGACCATTGAAGGCATTCGCCTGGTGGTGGATAGCGCGCAGGAGAGAGTGGCAAGCTTTGATCCGCGCACCGGGCTGACTAAACTCCTGACGCAGCGCATCAGCCAGGCATCAATGGTGCAGCGCGCGGGTCGCGCCGGGCGTCTCGAGCCTGGTATTTGCCTGCATTTGACCAGCGCGGAGCAGGCGGAACGCGCTGCACAGCAAAGCACCCCGGAAATTTTACAAAGTGATTTGTCGGGCCTGGTGATGGATCTGCTGCAGTGGGGCTGTCCGGATCCTGGACAGCTTACCTGGCTTGATTCTCCCCCTGTCGTTAACCTCGCCGCTGCGCGCAATCTGTTGACTGAGCTTGGCGCGCTGGAAGGGGAGCGTCTGACGGTACGCGGCCAGAAAATGGCGGCGCTGGGCAACGATCCGCGTCTGGCCGCGATGCTGGTGGCCGCGCAGGGGCAAGATGAGATTGCCACGGCGGCCAAACTGGCGGCTATCCTTGAGGAGCCGCCGCGCGGAGGTTCCAGCGATCTGGGGCAGGCGTTTTCGCGCAATCAGGGGAACTGGCAGCAGCGGGCGCAG
Source organism: Enterobacter hormaechei (assembly GCA_041890495.1). Classification (GTDB taxonomy): domain Bacteria; phylum Pseudomonadota; class Gammaproteobacteria; order Enterobacterales; family Enterobacteriaceae; genus Escherichia; species Escherichia boydii. Next base: position 2,785,654 of record CP169086.1, on the reverse strand, counting down.
CAGCTGTGCAAACGGCTTAACAGCCGCGGCGGCGTGCCGGACAGCGAGAGTATTTCCCGGCTGTTAGCGCAGGCGTTTCCGGATCGAATTGCGCGTCGGCGCGGGCTGGACGGTCGCTATCAGCTGGCAAACGGCATGGGGGCGATGCTGGACAGCGATGACGCTCTGACGCGTCATGAGTGGCTGATTGCGCCGCTCCTGCTGCAGGGCAGCCATTCTCCGGATGCGCGTATCCTGCAGGCGATCGCCGTAGATATTGACGCCCTGACGCGTGCCTGTCCGCAGTTGCTTCAGCAATCTGATACCGTGGAATGGGATGACGCTCAGGGCACGCTGAAGGCGTTTCGTCGCAGCCAGATTGGAAAGCTGACGCTCGGGACGAAGCCGCTGGCGAAACCGTCAGAAGACGAGTTGCATCAGGCGATGCTTAATGGCATCCGTGATAAAGGTTAAGCGTGCTCAACTGGACGGCGGAAGCGGAACAGCTACGCTTGCGTTTGTTATGCGCCGCAAAGTGGTTGCCGGAATATGACTGGCCAGCGGTTGATGATGAAAGTTTATTGGCAGCGCTGGAAACGTGGCTGCTGCCACATATGACTGGCGTACATTCACTACGCGGCCTGAAATCACTCGACATTTATCAGGCACTACGCGGATTACTTGATTGGGGAATGCAGCAACGTCTGGATAGTGAATTGCCTGCGCATTACACTGTGCCGACGGGAAGCCGGATCGCCATTCGTTATCATGAAGATAACCCGCCCGCGCTGGCGGTGAGAATGCAAGAGATGTTTGGCGAGGCCACCAATCCGACGATCGCCCAGGGGCGCGTGCCGCTGGTGCTGGAGTTGCTTTCACCTGCCCAAAGGCCATTACAAATCACACGAGATTTGAGCGCCTTCTGGAAAGGAGCGTACCGTGAGGTGCAAAAAGAGATGAAAGGGCGTTATCCCAAACATGTCTGGCCGGACGACCCGGCAAATACTGCACCGACGCGACGGACGAAAAAGTATTCGTAAGGTTGGTTTTCTCCCTCTCCCTGTGGGAGAGGGCCGGGGTGAGGGCATCAGCGCGCACGTTCACCCTCACCCTAACCCTCTCCCTCAAGGGAGAGGGGACCGATCGAGCACAAATTTTGAGAGATATCTTCTTCTGTCTTGTAACAGAAGAACAGAAAATCGGGCTTTTGCGCCTGAATATTGCGGAGAAAAAGCATGGCCGGGAATGACCGCGAGCCAATTGGACGCAAAGGGAAACCGACGCGTCCGGTCAAACAAAAGGTAAGCCGTCGTCGTTACGAAGATGACGATGATTACGACGATTATGATGACTATGAGGATGAAGAACCGATGCCGCGCAAAGGTAAGGGCAAAGGCAAAGGGCGTAAGCCTCGTGGCAAACGCGGCTGGCTATGGCTACTGCTAAAACTGGCTATCGTTTTTGCCGTGCTGATCGCCATTTACGGCGTTTATCTCGATCAAAAAATTCGTAGCCGTATTGATGGCAAGGTCTGGCAACTGCCTGCGGCAGTTTATGGCCGAATGGTCAATCTTGAGCCAGACATGACCATCAGCAAGAACGAGATGGTGAAGCTGCTGGAGGCGACCCAGTATCGTCAGGTGTCGAAAATGACCCGTCCTGGCGAATTTACCGTGCAGGCCAACAGCATTGAGATGATTCGCCGTCCGTTTGATTTCCCGGACAGTAAAGAAGGACAGGTGCGCGCGCGTCTGACCTTTGATGGCGATCATCTGGCGACGATCGTCAATATGGAGAACAACCGTCAGTTCGGTTTCTTCCGTCTTGATCCGCGTCTGATCACCATGATCTCTTCGCCAAACGGTGAGCAGCGTCTGTTTGTGCCGCGCAGTGGTTTCCCGGATTTGCTGGTGGATACTTTGCTGGCGACAGAAGACCGTCATTTTTACGAGCATGATGGAATCAGTCTCTACTCAATCGGACGTGCGGTGCTGGCAAACCTGACCGCCGGACGCACGGTACAGGGTGCGAGTACGCTGACGCAACAGCTGGTGAAAAACCTGTTCCTCTCCAGCGAGCGTTCTTACTGGCGTAAAGCGAACGAAGCTTACATGGCGCTGATCATGGACGCGCGTTACAGCAAAGACCGTATTCTTGAGCTGTATATGAACGAGGTGTATCTCGGTCAGAGCGGCGACAACGAAATCCGTGGCTTCCCGCTGGCGAGCTTGTATTACTTTGGTCGCCCGGTAGAAGAGCTAAGCCTCGATCAGCAGGCACTGTTAGTCGGTATGGTGAAAGGAGCGTCCATCTACAACCCGTGGCGTAACCCGAAACTGGCGCTGGAGCGACGTAATCTGGTGCTGCGTCTGCTGCAACAGCAACAGATTATTGATCAAGAACTCTATGACATGTTGAGTGCGCGTCCGCTGGGGGTTCAGCCGCGCGGTGGGGTAATCTCTCCACAGCCAGCCTTTATGCAATTGGTGCGTCAGGAGCTGCAAGCGAAATTAGGCGATAAGGTAAAAGATCTCTCCGGCGTGAAGATCTTCACTACCTTTGACTCGGTGGCCCAGGACGCGGCAGAAAAAGCCGCCGTGGAAGGCATTCCTGCACTGAAGAAACAGCGTAAGTTGAGCGATCTTGAAACTGCGATTGTGGTCGTCGACCGCTTTAGTGGTGAAGTTCGTGCGATGGTCGGAGGTTCTGAGCCGCAGTTTGCGGGCTACAACCGTGCGATGCAGGCGCGTCGTTCGATTGGTTCCCTTGCAAAACCAGCGACTTATCTGACGGCCTTAAGCCAGCCGAAAATCTATCGTCTGAATACGTGGATTGCGGATGCGCCAATTGCGCTGCGTCAGCCGAATGGCCAGGTCTGGTCACCGCAGAACGATGATCGTCGTTATAGCGAAAGTGGCAGAGTGATGCTGGTGGATGCGTTGACCCGTTCGATGAACGTGCCGACGGTAAATCTGGGGATGGCGCTGGGGCTGCCTGCGGTTACGGAGACCTGGATCAAACTGGGCGTACCGAAAGATCAGTTGCATCCGGTTCCGGCGATGCTGCTGGGGGCGTTGAACTTAACGCCAATCGAAGTGGCGCAGGCATTCCAGACCATCGCCAGCGGTGGTAACCGTGCACCGCTTTCTGCACTGCGTTCGGTAATCGCGGAAGATGGCAAAGTGCTGTATCAGAGCTTCCCGCAGGCGGAACGCGCTGTTCCGGCGCAGGCGGCGTATCTGACACTATGGACCATGCAGCAGGTTGTACAACGCGGTACGGGTCGTCAGCTTGGGGCGAAATACCCGAACCTGCATCTGGCAGGGAAAACAGGGACTACCAACAATAACGTAGATACCTGGTTTGCGGGCATTGACGGCAGCACGGTGACCATCACCTGGGTAGGCCGTGATAACAACCAGCCGACCAAACTGTATGGAGCCAGCGGGGCAATGTCGATTTATCAGCGTTATCTGGCTAACCAGACGCCAACACCGCTGAATCTTGTTCCGCCAGAAGATATTGCAGATATGGGCGTGGACTACGACGGCAACTTTGTTTGCAGCGGTGGCATGCGTGTCTTGCCGGTCTGGACCAGCGATCCGCAATCGCTGTGCCAGCAGAGTGAGATGCAGCAGCAACCGTCAGGCAATCCGTTTGATCAGTCTTCTCAGCCGCAGCAACAGCAACCTGCTCAGCAAGAGCAGAAAGACAGCGACGGTGTAGCCGGTTGGATTAAAGATATGTTTGGTAGTAATTAACGTCTAAACGTGAAATACCGGATGGCGAGTTGCCATCCGGTAAAATAACATCCCACCCAAAGTATTAACCCTTTCTTTTCATCTGGTTGTTTATTAACCCTTCAGGAACGCTCAGATTGCGTACCGCTTGCGAACCCGCCAGCGTTTCGAATATTATCTTATCTTTATAATAATCATTCTCGTTTACGTTATCATTCACTTTACATCAGAGATATACCAATGGCGCGTTCCAAAACTGCTCAGCCAAAACACTCACTGCGTAAAATCGCAGTTGTAGTAGCCACAGCGGTTAGCGGCATGTCTGTTTATGCACAGGCAGCGGTTGAACCGAAAGAAGACACTATCACCGTTACCCGCTGCACCTGCGCCGCAAGAAAGCGCATGGGGGCCTGCTGCAACTATTGCGGCGCGAGCAAGTCAGCTACCGGCACTAAAACCGATACGCCGATTCAAAAAGTGCCACAGTCTATTTCTGTGTGACCGCCGAAGAGATGGCGCTGCATCAGCCGAAGTCGGTAAAAGAAGCGCTTAGCTACACGCCGGGTGTCTCTGTTGGTACGCGTGGCGCATCCAACACCTAAGACCACCTGATCATTCGCGGTTTTGCGGCAGAAGCCAAAGCCAGAATAACTATCTGAATGGCCTGAAGTTTGCAGGGCAACTTCTATAACGATGCGGTCATTGATCCGTATATGCTGGAACGCGCTGAAATTATGCGTGGCCCGGTTTCCGTGCTTTACGGTTAAAAGCAGTCCTGGCGGTCTGTTGAATTGGTCAGCAAGCGTCCGACCACCGAACCGCTGAAAGAAATTCAGTTCAAAATGGGAACCGATAACCTGTGGCAGACCGGGTTTGATTTCAGCGATGCGATTGATGATGACGGCGTGTGGTCATACCGTCTGACCGGTCTGGGGCGCAGCGAAAATGCGCAGCAGGAAATGGTTAAATCTACTCGCTACGCCATTGCGCCTGCTTTCAGCTGGCGTCCTGACGATAAAACCGATTTTACTTTCCTGAGCAACTTCCAGAGCGATCCGGATGCAGGCTATTACGGCTGGCTGCCGCGGGAAGGTACCGTTGTGCCTTACTACGATGCCAACGGCAACGCACACAAGCTGCCGACCGATTTCAACGAAGGTGACGAAGACAACAAGATCTCCCGTCGCCAGAAGATGGTGGGCTATAGCTTCTCGCATCAGTTTGATGACACTTTTACCGTGCGTCAAAACCTGCGTTATACCAAAGTTAATACCCTGTACCGTTCCGTTTACGGCAACGGCTACATTGCGCCGGGGCAAATCAGCCGCGCGTATGTGCGCTCTGATGAGGACCTCAACTCGTTCACGGTCGATACCCAGCTGCAGTCCAAATTTGCCACCGGTGCAGTGGATCATACCCTGTTAACGGGCGTCGATTACCTGCGCATGCGTAACGATATTGATGCTGATTACGGCAGCGCTGACCCTATCAGCATGACGAATCCGCAGCACAACAATGCCAATATCAACGTGAACTTCCCGTATGCGGTGCTCAATCGTCAGGAGCAAACGGGCCTGTACGCGCAGGATCAGGCTGAGTGGGATAAGTGGGTACTGACCCTTGGCGGACGCTATGATTTCGCTAAAACGTCCACGCTGACGCGTTCCTCCGACACGACGGCTGAAATCAACGATCGGGCATTCACCTGGCGCGGCGGGATCAACTACCTGTTTGATAACGGTATTACGCCGTACTTCAGCTATAGCGAATCCTTCGAGCCTATTTCAGGCGCAACCCAGGGTGGCAAACCGTTCGATCCGGCTCGCGGCAAGCAGTATGAAGCGGGCGTGAAGTATGTACCGAAAGATCTGCCTGTGGTTGTGACTGCAGCGGTGTATCAGCTGACCAAAAATAACAACCTGACGGCCGATCCGGCGAATCCGACAAGCGGCTTTAGCGTACAGGGCGGTGAAATTCGCTCTCGCGGTTTCGAACTGGAAGCGAAAGCGGCAGTGTCTGCCAACGTGAACGTGACGGCTTCCTATAGCTTTACTGATGCGGAATACACGCACGATACCTGGTATGAAGGCCGTCGTCCGGCGGAAGTGCCGCGTAACATGGCGTCACTGTGGGCAGATTACACCTTCCACGAGACGGCGTTGAGCGGTCTGACGGTAGGGGCAGGCACCCGTTACATCGGTAACACCGTGTCCTACTACTCTGCCTCGTCGCCAAAAGCCTATCAGTCGTTCAACGTTGCGGGCTACGCACTGGCTGACGCGACCGTGAAATACGACCTGGCACGCTTTGGACTGCCGGGCTCGTCTGTCGGCGTCAACGTGAACAACATCTTCGATCGTGAATACGTCTCCAGCTGCTACAGCGAATATGCATGCTACTGGGGCGCAGGACGTCAGGTTGTTGCTACCGCGACCTTCCGCTTCTAATCTCTGTCCGGGCACGGTTCGCCGTGCCCTTTTTATTTAAGTTGGCTGATATGCAGGATAATCAAACGCAACCCGACACCACCTTTACGCTCAATCATCTCTCTTTTCGCGTACCCGGGCGCACGCTGCTGCATCCGCTCTCTCTGACGTTTCCGGCCGGTAAAGTGACGGGCCTGATTGGTCACAACGGTTCAGGTAAATCCACGCTGCTCAAGATGCTGGGGCGTCATCAGCCGCCTTCAGAAGGCGATATTCTGCTGGATGACCAACCGCTGGAGAGCTGGAGCAGTAAAGCCTTTGCCCGCAAAGTGGCCTATCTGCCGCAGCAGCTGCCGCAGGCGGAAGGGATGACGGTGCGTGAGCTGGTGGCGATTGGGCGTTATCCGTGGCACGGGGCGCTTGGTCGCTTCGGCGTCGCCGACAGAGAGAAAGTGGAAGAGGCCATTGCGCTGGTCGGGCTAAAGCCGCTGGCGCACCGTCTGGTGGATAGCCTGTCCGGCGGTGAACGCCAGCGCGCGTGGATCGCGATGCTGGTGGCGCAGGACAGCCGCTGCCTGCTCCTTGATGAACCCACCTCCGCGCTCGATATTGCCCATCAGGTCGATGTCCTGGCGCTGGTGCACCGCTTAAGCCAGCAGCGCGGTCTGACGGTGATTGCGGTGCTGCATGACATCAACATGGCGGCGCGCTATTGCGACTACCTTGTTGCGCTGCGCGGGGGCGAGATGATTGCCGAGGGTACACCGGCAGAGCTGATGCGTAGCGAAACGCTGGAACATATTTACGGTATTCCGATGGGTATTCTGCCTCACCCGGCCGGGGCTGCACCGGTGAGCTTTGTCTACTGATGCTCGACAACATGCGTATTAGCCGCCGACGCCTGCTGACGGCGATGGCCCTCTCACCGCTGCTGTTAAAAATGAACACGGCGCGAGCCGCCGCCGTCGATCCGCACCGCATAGTCGCTCTGGAATGGCTGCCGGTCGAGCTGATGATGGCGCTCGGCGTCACGCCCTATGGCGTGGCGGACATTCCCAACTATAACCTCTGGGTGAACGAGCCGAAGCTGCCGGACTCGGTAATCGACGTCGGCCTGCGGACGGAGCCAAACCTCGAGCTTCTCACCCAGATGAAACCCTCGTTTCTGTTCTGGTCAGCGGGCTACGGCCCGTCAGAGGAGACCATGGCGCGTATTGCGCCGGGACGTGGATTTGCTTTCAGCGACGGTAAAAAACCGCTGGCCGTGGCGAAAAACTCAATTAACGAGATGGCGCATTTCCTCAACCGGGAAGCGGAGGCCAAAAAACATCTCGACGAATTTGATGCCCTGATCGATTCCCTGAAGCCGCGCTTTGCTCACCGGGGCGATCGTCCGCTGCTGATGGTGACGCTGCTGGATGCCCGCCATATGCTGGTCTTCGGTAAAAACTGTCTGTTCCAGGAGGTGCTGGACAGCTTCGGCATTCGCAATGCCTGGGAAGGAGAGATGACGTTCTGGGGCAGTACCGCCGTGGGTATCGACCGCCTGGCGGCGTTTCGCGATGTGGATGTGCTGTGTTTCGACCACGGCAACGAACGCGATATGCAAACCCTGATGGCGACCCCGCTCTGGCAGGCGATGCCGTTTGTGCGCGAGCGGCGCTTCCGGCGCGCTCCGGCGGTCTGGTTCTACGGCGCGACGCTGTCGGCCATGCATTTTGCCCGCGTGCTGGATAACGCCCTGGGAGGTAAAGCATGAGTACGCGTATTGCCCGTTTCCCGGCGCTTCTGCTGACGCTGATTTTTCTTGCCGCGCTGGCGTTAACCGGCTTCAACCTCTCGGCCGCGTTACCGCGCGCGCAGTGGGGGGCCGCTTTGGCCTCGCCGGATATCGACAATATTCAACAAATGCTGTTCCACTACAGCCTGCTGCCGCGTCTGGCAATCTCCCTTTTAGTCGGGGCCGGCTTAGGGCTGGTGGGCGTGCTGTTCCAGCAGGTTTTACGTAACCCGCTGGCAGAGCCAACCACGCTCGGCGTCGCGACCGGCGCACAGCTTGGGATCACCATCACCACGCTGTGGGCGCTGCCGGGAGCGTTAACCTCGCAGTTTGCGGCACTCGCGGGGGCGTGCGTGGTCGGCGCGCTGGTCTTTGGCGTGGCCTGGGGCAAGCGCCTTTCTCCTGTGACGCTTATTCTGGCCGGGCTGGTGGTGAGCCTGTACTGCGGGGCGATTAACCAGCTGCTGGTACTGTTCCATCACGATCGGCTGCAAAGCATGTTCCTGTGGAGTACCGGCACGCTCACCCAGACCGACTGGAGCGTTGTCCTGCGCCTGTGGCCGCAGCTGGCTGGCGGTGTTGTGCTGACGCTGCTGCTCCTGCGTCCTCTGACGCTGATGGGACTGGATGATGGCGTGGCGCGTAACCTGGGGCTTGCGCTGTCGCTGGCTCGTCTGGCGGCGCTGACGCTGGCGATTGTATTGAGTGCCCTGCTGGTAAACGCGGTCGGCATCATTGGGTTTATCGGCCTGTTTGCGCCGCTGCTGGCAAAAATGCTCGGGGCGCGTCGCTTGCTGGCGCGTCTGATGCTGGCGCCGCTGATTGGGGCACTGATCCTCTGGCTTTCCGATCAGCTCATTCTCTGGCTGGCGCAGGTCTGGAGGGAAGTGTCCACCGGCTCTGTGACCGCGCTTATCGGGGCGCCGCTGCTGCTGTGGCTGCTCCCGCGCCTGCGCAGCATGAGCGCACCGGCGATGGACGCGGGCGATAAAGTCTACGCTGAACGTCGGTCGGTGCTGTGGTTTAGCCTTGCCGGTCTGGCGGTGCTGATTATCGCCTCGTTCGCGGCGCTCTCGTTCGGACGCGATGCCGCGGGCTGGCACTGGGCAACGGGTGATTTACTCAATGAACTGCTGCAGTGGCGCTGGCCCCGTATCCTCGCTGCGCTGATCGCAGGGGTGATGCTGGCGGTAGCAGGGTGTATTATTCAGCGTCTGACCGGCAACCCGATGGCGAGCCCGGAAGTGCTCGGGATCAGCTCAGGCGCCGCCTTTGGCGTGGTGCTGATGCTGTTCTTCGTGCCGGGCAATGCGTTTGGCTGGCTGATGCCTGCCGGCAGTATCGGCGCGGCGGTTACGCTGATGATTATCCTGATTGCCTCCGGTCGAGGCGGGTTTTCGCCGCACCGCATGCTGCTGGCCGGGATGGCGCTCAGCACTGCGTTTACGATGCTGCTGATGATGCTGCAGGCAAGCGGCGATCCGCGTATGGCGAAGATCCTGACCTGGATATCCGGCTCAACGTACGGCGCGACCGGCAGCCAGGCGATCTGGTCCGGGATCGTGATGATCGTACTGCTGGCGATGGTGCCGCTGTGCCGTCGCTGGATGACCATTCTGCCGCTCGGCGGGGAAACCGCGCGCGCGGTGGGAATGGCGCTGACGCCAGCGCGTGTAGCGTTGCTGCTGCTCGCTGCGTGCCTGACGGCGACGGCGACCATGACGATTGGCCCGCTGAGTTTTGTCGGATTAATGGCGCCGCACATTGCCAGAATGATGGGGTTCCGCCGGACGATGCCGCATATCGTGATGTCGGCCCTGACGGGCGGGGTGATGCTGGTGTTTGCGGACTGGTGCGGAAGAATGGTGCTGTTCCCGTATCAGATCCCTGCGGGTCTGCTGTCGACCTTTATCGGTGCGCCGTATTTTATTTATCTGTTGAGAAAGCAGAGTAGGTAGTCAGGTGCGGCCTGATGCCCTCACCCCGGCCCTCTCCCACGGGGAGAGGGAGAACATCGTAGGCCGGGTAAGCGTTAGCGCCACCCGGCAATGCCCTTAGAGCTTCGCAAACACCCGACGTGCAGCATCGATGGTGTTATTGATATCTTCCATGCTGTGCGCCACGGACATAAAGCCCGCTTCAAACGCTGACGGTGCCAGGTAAACACCTTCGTCCAGCATCATATGGAAGAAACGCTTAAAGCGTTCCACGTCACAGGCCATCACATCCTGATAGCACGTCACGGACTCGGCGTCGGTAAAGAAAATACCGAACATGCCGCCAACGTGGTTAACGACCAGCGGAATTCCGGCTTCTTCTGCCGCTTCCAGCAGACCTTCTGCCAGACGTGTTGTCAGCTCATCCAGCGTTTCGTGAACGCCCGGCTGCGCGACTTCATTCAGACAGGCGAAACCCGCTGCCATCGCAATCGGGTTACCGGAAAGCGTACCCGCCTGATAGACCGGACCCGTCGGGGCCAGCGCATCCATTACATCACGACGACCACCGAATGAGCCTACCGGCATTCCACCGCCGATGATTTTGCCGAGGCAGGTTAAATCTGGCACTACGCCGTAATAATCCTGTGCGCCAGCTAGCGCTACGCGGAAACCGGTCATCACTTCATCGATGATCAGCAACGCGCCAAATTCGTCGCACAGCGCGCGCAGACCTGGCAGGAACTCTGGCAGCGGCGGAACACAGTTCATATTGCCTGCCACCGGCTCGACGATAATACAGGCAATCTCTTGCGGGTATTGCTCAAATGCGGCGCGTACAGAAGCCAGATCATTATAAGTACAGGTTAAGGTATGTTTGGCGAAATCTGCCGGAACGCCCGGCGAGTTTGGCTGGCCTAACGTGAGTGCGCCAGAACCGGCTTTCACCAGCAGGCAGTCAGCGTGACCATGGTAACACCCTTCAAATTTAATAATTTTGTCGCGACCGGTAAAACCACGGGCCAGGCGGATGGCGCTCATGGTCGCTTCAGTGCCGGAGTTCACCATGCGCACCATATCCATGGTCGGGACCAGTTCGGTCACCAGTTGCGCCATTTTCACTTCCATTTCGGTTGGTGCACCAAAGCTTAAACCACGCTCGGCGGCTTCAATCACGGCATTGCGGATTGCCGGATGGTTATGGCCCAGCACCATCGGCCCCCAGGAACCGACATAATCGATATAGGCTTTGCCATCAACATCGTACAGATAAGCGCCGTCCGCTTTTTCGATAAACAGTGGAGTGCCGCCCACGCCAGTAAAGGCGCGAACAGGGGAGTTCACACCGCCAGGGATCAGCTCGCGCGCTGCGCTGTAAAGATTTTCAGACTTACTCATGGAGGGTTCCTGATTCGTAGAAAATGATTAAGCCCACTATTCTAAGTGATTCGGGGAAGGTTATGAAATTTTTAGCCGGGTAATGCTTTAAGATTTGTTAAGTAATTTTCAGGAGACGATGAGCGGGTCTCTGGTAAGATCATCGCGGCTTTTTGTATGACGAATAAGAACAGGACATGAAATCAGATTCTCCGTCTTTTGAAGAACAACAGTTTACGCGGGCTCAGCATCGAATCAGCATTCGGCGGCTGCTCAATCGCGATAAAACACCGCTGGCGATCCTGCTGGCCGCTGCCGTGGTGGGAACTCTCGCGGGGCTGATTGGCGTGGCGTTTGAAAAAGCGGTTAATGCCGTACTCAACTGGCGAGTGGGCACCGTAGCTGGTTTCGCCGACCGCGAATGGCTGGTCTGGGTGTGGGCATTCGGTCTGTCTGCGCTGTTTGCTATGGTGGGGTATTTTCTGGTGCGTAAATTCGCGCCGGAGGCGGGCGGGTCGGGCATTCCTGAAATTGAAGGCGTGCTGGAGGAGCTGCGTCCGGTGCGCTGGTGGCGGGTGATTCCGGTTAAATTCATCGGCGGCATGGGTACCCTGGGCGCGGGGATGGTGCTTGGCCGGGAAGGGCCCACGGTACAGCTGGGGGGGAACGTCGGCCGCATGGTGGGCGATCTCTTTCGGATGCGAAGTGCCGAAGCGCGCCATACGCTGCTGGCAACCGGCGCGGCGGCGGGGCTTTCCGCCGCGTTTAACGCGCCGCTGGCGGGCATTTTGTTCATTATCGAAGAGATGCGCGCGCAGTTCCGCTACAACCTGATCTCGATTAAAGCGGTGTTTACCGGCGTTATTATGTCGAGCATCGTGTTTCGCATCTTTAATGGCGAGGGCGCAGTTATTGAGGTGGGTAAACTGACCAACGCGCCGGTCAACACCCTGTGGCTTTATCTGATCCTCGGCATGATTTTTGGCGTGGTGGGACCGCTGTTTAACACCTTTATCCTTCGCGCTCAGGATATGTTCCAGCGCATTCACGGCGGGAACACCACGAAATGGGTGCTGATGGGCGGCCTGCTGGGCGGAATGTGTGGCGTACTCGGGTTTATCGAGCCGAATGCCGCTGGCGGCGGGTTCGGGCTGATCCCCATTGCGGCGGCGGGGAACTTTAGCGTGGGTCTGCTGCTGTTTATGTTTATCTCCCGCGTCATCACGACGGTGCTCTGTTTTTCCTCCGGCGCGCCCGGCGGGATATTCGCCCCGATGCTAGCGCTGGGAACCTTGCTGGGCACCGCGTTTGGTATGGCGGCTGAAGCGGGCTTTCCCGCCTATCACCTTGACGCCGGGACCTTTGCGGTGGCCGGAATGGGGGCGCTGCTGGCCGCCTCCCTGCGCGCGCCATTGACCGGGATCGTCCTGGTGCTGGAGATGACCGATAAATACCAGCTCATTTTGCAATGATTATTACCGGTCTTGGCGCAACACTATTAGCGCAATTTACCGGGGGAAACCGCTATACTCGGCGATTCTTGCGCGCACGCTGGCAAAACAAGAGGCGGAGCGGGCCGCAACGCAGAATACTTGAATGAATTACCAGGGTATTAGATAATGACACAAAGAATTGGGTGAATTTTACCCAATAGCAGTAGCAGTATTCATGGAGCAAAATATGAGTGATGACGTAGCACTGCCGCTGGAGTTTACCGAGCAGCAGCCAACAAAGTTAAAAGCCTGATCGCTGACGAAGATAACCCGAATCTGAAAATTACGCGTGTATATCACCGGTGGCGGTTGCAGCGGCTTCCAGTATGGTTTCACCTTTGATGATCAGGTGAACGAAGGCGATATGACCATCGAAAAACAGGGCGTTGGCCTGGTGGTTGATCCGATGAGCCTGCAATATCTGGTCGGCGGTTCCGTTGATTATACCGAAGGTCTGGAAGGTTCTCGTTTCATCGTGACCAACCCGAACGCGAAAAGCACCTGCGGTTGCGGTTCTTCGTTCAGCATTTAAGAGGGTGCGGGCTGTTGCCCTCACCCCGGCCCTCTCCCACAGGGAGAGGGAGAAAAGACTAAAAACGGTAACCGTCAGGTTACCGTTTTGCTTTTACCGGTCATCCAGCGCAAACGTCGGCAGCTTCAGGTGCCAGCGTATCGCCGCTAAACGTATCACCAGCGTCACGGCCATCCCCAGCATCGCTGCGTTTTCCAGCGGAAGTGCAAACGTGTAGTATGCGGTTGCGTGGACAATGCCGCCCGCAATACAGGCCGTCGCGTAAATTTCAGTACGCAGGATCATCGGTACCTCACGCGCCAGAATGTCGCGAATGATCCCGCCGCCCACGCCGGTTAATACGCCCATGCAGATCGCCACCATCGGACCGGTGCCCGCATTAAACGCCTTATTGACGCCAATACCGACAAACACGGCCAGACCCACGGCATCCAGTACCGGTAATATCCATTTGGGTAATCTGCGGGGCTGGCGAACCAGCACAATGGTTAACAGGCAGGTGACCATCGCGACCACCAGATCGGTAGGATCTTTCACCCAAAACACCGGGCCATTTGCCAGCGCCATATCGCGGATAGTCCCGCCGCCTACGGCGGTCACTACGCCCAGCACCAGCACGCCGAACGGATCCATGCGTAGTTTTCCGGCGAGCAGGACGCCGGAGATAGCAAAAACGGCTGTGCCAAGAATATCCAGCCAATAAACGAGCATCGTTAAATCCTCGAAAAGGGTCTTATGTTAGTGACTCTCTGCCAGCGCGGCACAGAGCTGTTTTGCGGCGAGGATAATACGCGGGCTGGCGCGTTCAAACCAGTCGCTGTTGAGGGGGATTACCGGTATTTTTAGCTGCTTTTGCCAGAATTGCTCAATTTTGGGAATTTCGCTCGCATTTCCGACCACGACGATGGCCTGCGGCTGGCGCGCCAGGACCTGTTCACGGCTAACCTGGGGCCACGGCACCCGGCTGGCAGCAAAGATATTTTCACCGCCACAAACTTCCAGCACCTGGTTTTGAATCGACCCTTTTCCGGTGGTGAACAGCGGCTGGCTGCCAAACTGCAGGAAGATGCGCTTTTTAACAGGGGTATCGTATCGGGATTTCAGCGCGGCATAGTCGCTCAGCATCTGTTTCGCCGCGGCCTCGGCTTTTTTGGGCGCAGGGCTATAGGGTGCCAGGGCGCGTAGCGCCTGGGCGACTTGCTCAATGCTGACGGCATCAATCCACATGACCTTTATTCCAGCGAAGCCAGCTGGTCAACCTGCCGCTCGGCATTACCTCCACGCCAGGCAATCACCAGATCGGGTTTCAGCGCGACAATGCGTTCCAGATTCATCCCCTGCCAGGTGGAAACCTGCTCAATCTTTTGCGCTTGTGGAGGATAGTCGGAATAGCTGCTGACCCCAACCGGCGTGATCCCGGCGGCAAAGGCAAGTTCAGTGTTGGCGGGAGAAAGCGTGATGACGCGCGGCGCGGCGTTGAGCCACAGTGGCGCAAGAAAAGACAGGGCGACCAGCGCCCTGAACAGTGACTTAGCCATGTGCAAGTTTCTGCACCAGTGACTCAACCATCAGGCTGGACTGTTTAGCGGCAACAGCCAGGAACTCATCGAAGCTAAGATGAGACTGTTGATCGGCCACGTCGGAGATGGCGCGTACGACAACAAACGGGACGTTGAAATTGTGGCAGACATGGGCGATTGCCGTCGCTTCCATCTCTACAGCAATGGCCTGTGGGAAGTTGTGGCGGATTTTCGCCAGACCAACAGAACCGTTGATGAAAGCGTCGCCGCTAACAATCAGGCCACGTACAGCGTTAAGATTCAGTTCGGCAATGCAGGCCTCAGCGGCAGCGATCAGTTTATCGTCAGCTTTAAAGCCTGCCGGACAGCCTGGTAACTGACCGTATTCATAACCAAATGCCGTGACATCCGCGTCGTGATAACGTGCTTCGTCCGAGACAACGATATCGCCCACTTTCAACGTTGGTGCCAGGCCACCGGCAGAACCGGTGTTAATAATCACATCTGGCTTGCAGTGTTCCAACAGCAAAGTGGCACCCAGCGCCGCAGCGACTTTACCGATGCCCGATTTCAGAAGCGCAACCTCGGTTCCATTCAGTTGGCCGGTATAGATTTCGCAACCGCCGAGACTGATAGTTTGACGGTTTTCGATTTTGTCACGCAGCAGCGTAACTTCTTCTTCCATTGCACCAATGATGCCGATTTTCATAGATTTACTCGCGATAAGCCCGATTTGAAGGCATAGTTTACCATGCGCTTACGGGGAAGCGTATTTCTCACGCGGGAGAGGACATGGCACAGATTGATTTCCGAAAAAAAATAAACTGGCATCGTCGTTACCGTTCACCGCAGGGCGTTAAAACCGAACATGAGATCCTGCGGATCTTCGAGAGCGATCGCGGGCGTATCATCAACTCTCCGGCAATTCGTCGTCTGCAACAAAAGACCCAGGTTTTTCCACTGGAGCGCAATGCCGCCGTGCGCACGCGTCTTACCCACTCGATGGAAGTCCAGCAGGTGGGGCGCTACATCGCCAAAGAAATTTTAAGCCGTCTGAAAGAGCTTAAATTACTGGAAGCATACGGCCTGGATGAACTGACCGGTCCCTTTGAAAGCATTGTTGAGATGTCATGCCTGATGCACGATATCGGCAATCCGCCGTTTGGTCATTTTGGCGAAGCGGCGATAAATGACTGGTTTCGCCAACGTTTGCACCCGGAAGATGCCGAAAGCCAGCCTCTGACTGACGATCGCTGCAGCGTGGCGGCACTACGTTTACGGGACGGGGAAGAACCGCTTAACGAGCTGCGGCGCAAGATTCGTCAGGACTTATGTCATTTTGAGGGGAATGCACAAGGCATTCGCCTGGTGCATACATTGATGCGGATGAATCTCACCTGGGCACAGGTTGGCGGTATTTTAAAATATACCCGTCCGGCGTGGTGGCGTGGCGAAACGCCTGAGACACATCACTATTTAATGAAAAAGCCGGGTTATTATCTTTCTGAAGAAGCCTATATTGCCCGGTTGCGTAAAGAACTTAATTTGGCGCTTTACAGTCGTTTTCCATTAACGTGGATTATGGAAGCTGCCGACGACATCTCCTATTGTGTGGCAGACCTTGAAGATGCGGTAGAGAAAAGAATATTTACCGTTGAGCAGCTTTATCATCATTTGCACGAAGCGTGGGGCCAGCATGAGAAAGGTTCGCTCTTTTCGCTGGTGGTTGAAAATGCCTGGGAAAAATCACGCTCAAATAGTTTAAGCCGCAGTACGGAAGATCAGTTTTTTATGTATTTACGGGTAAACACCCTAAATAAACTGGTACCCTACGCGGCACAACGATTTATTGATAATCTGCCTGCGATTTTCGCCGGAACGTTTAATCATGCATTATTGGAAGATGCCAGCGAATGCAGCGATCTTCTTAAGCTATATAAAAATGTCGCTGTAAAACATGTGTTTAGCCATCCAGATGTCGAGCAGCTTGAATTGCAGGGCTATCGGGTCATTAGCGGATTATTAGAGATTTATCGTCCTTTATTAAGCCTGTCGTTATCAGACTTTACTGAACTGGTAGAAAAAGAACGGGTGAAACGTTTCCCTATTGAATCGCGCTTATTCCACAAACTCTCGACGCGCCATCGGCTGGCCTATGTCGAGGCTGTCAGTAAATTACCGTCAGATTCTCCTGAGTTTCCGCTATGGGAATATTATTACCGTTGCCGCCTGCTGCAGGATTATATCAGCGGTATGACCGACCTCTATGCGTGGGATGAATACCGACGTCTGATGGCCGTAGAACAATAACTAGGCTTTTGTAAAGACGAACAATAAATTTTTACCTTTTGCAGAAACTTTAGTTCGGAACTTCAGGCTATAAAACGAATCTGAAGAACACAGCAATTTTGCGTTATCTGTTAATCGAGACTGAAATACATGAAAAAAACCACATTAGCACTGAGTGCACTGGCTCTGAGTTTAGGTTTGGCGTTATCTCCGCTCTCTGCAACGGCGGCTGAGACTTCTTCAGCAACGACAGCCCAGCAGATGCCAAGCCTTGCACCGATGCTCGAAAAGGTGATGCCTTCAGTGGTCAGCATTAACGTAGAAGGTAGCACAACCGTTAATACGCCGCGTATGCCGCGTAATTTCCAGCAGTTCTTCGGTGATGATTCTCCGTTCTGCCAGGAAGGTTCTCCGTTCCAGAGCTCTCCGTTCTGCCAGGGTGGCCAGGGCGGTAATGGTGGCGGCCAGCAACAGAAATTCATGGCGCTGGGTTCCGGCGTCATCATTGATGCCGATAAAGGCTATGTCGTCACCAACAACCACGTTGTTGATAACGCGACGGTCATTAAAGTTCAACTGAGCGATGGCCGTAAGTTCGACGCGAAGATGGTTGGCAAAGATCCGCGCTCTGATATCGCGCTGATCCAAATCCAGAACCCGAAAAACCTGACCGCAATTAAGATGGCGGATTCTGATGCACTGCGCGTGGGTGATTACACCGTAGCGATTGGTAACCCGTTTGGTCTGGGCGAGACGGTAACTTCCGGGATTGTCTCTGCGCTGGGGCGTAGCGGCCTGAATGCCGAAAACTACGAAAACTTCATCCAGACCGATGCAGCGATCAACCGTGGTAACTCCGGTGGTGCGCTGGTTAACCTGAACGGCGAACTGATCGGTATCAACACCGCGATCCTCGCACCGGACGGCGGCAACATCGGTATCGGTTTTGCTATCCCGAGTAACATGGTGAAAAACCTGACCTCGCAGATGGTGGAATACGGCCAGGTGAAACGCGGTGAGCTGGGTATTATGGGGACTGAGCTGAACTCCGAACTGGCGAAAGCGATGAAAGTTGACGCCCAGCGCGGTGCTTTCGTAAGCCAGGTTCTGCCTAATTCCTCCGCTGCAAAAGCGGGCATTAAAGCGGGTGATGTGATCACCTCACTGAACGGTAAGCCGATCAGCAGCTTTGCCGCACTGCGTGCTCAGGTGGGTACTATGCCGGTAGGCAGCAAACTGACCCTGGGCTTACTGCGCGACGGTAAGCAGGTTAACGTGAACCTGGAACTGCAGCAGAGCAGCCAGAATCAGGTTGATTCCAGCTCCATCTTCAACGGCATTGAAGGCGCTGAGATGAGCAACAAAGGCAAAGATCAGGGCGTGGTAGTGAACAACGTGAAAACGGGCACTCCGGCTGCGCAGATCGGCCTGAAGAAAGGTGATGTGATTATTGGCGCGAACCAGCAGGCAGTGAAAAACATCGCTGAACTGCGTAAAGTTCTCGACAGCAAACCGTCTGTGCTGGCACTCAACATTCAGCGCGGCGACAGCACCATCTACCTGTTAATGCAGTAATCTCCCTCAACCCCTTCCTGAAAACGGGAAGGGGTTCTCCTTACAATCTGTGAACTTCACCACAACTCCATACATCTTCATCATCCTTTAGGCATTTGCACAATGCCGTACGTTACGTACTTCCTTATGCTAAGCCGTGCATAACGGAGGACTTATGGCTGGCTGGCATCTTGATACCAAAATGGCGCAGGATATCGTGGCACGTACCATGCGCATCATCGATACCAATATCAACGTAATGGATGCCCGTGGGCGAATTATCGGCAGCGGCGATCGTGAGCGTATTGGTGAATTGCACGAAGGTGCATTGCTGGTACTTTCACAGGGACGAGTCGTCGATATCGATGACGCGGTAGCACGTCATCTGCACGGTGTGCGGCAGGGGATTAATCTACCGTTACGGCTGGAAGGTGAAATTGTCGGCGTAATTGGCCTGACAGGTGAACCAGAGAATCTGCGTAAATATGGCGAACTGGTCTGCATGACGGCTGAAATGATGCTGGAACAGTCGCGGTTGATGCACTTGTTGGCGCAGGATAGCCGTTTGCGGGAAGAACTGGTGATGAACCTGATTCAGGCAGAGGAGAATACTCCCGCACTTACTGAATGGGCGCAACGGCTGGGGATCGATCTCAATCAACCGCGAGTGGTGGCTATTGTTGAGGTCGACAGCGGTCAGCTTGGCGTGGACAGCGCAATGGCGGAGTTACAACAACTGCAAAACGCGCTGACTACGCCCGAGCGTAATAATCTGGTGGCGATTGTCTCGCTAACCGAAATGGTGGTGTTGAAACCGGCGTTGAACTCTTTTGGGCGCTGGGATGCAGAAGATCATCGTAAGCGAGTTGAACAACTGATTACCCGCATGAAAGAGTACGGCCAGCTGCGTTTTCGCGTTTCACTGGGCAACTATTTTACCGGTCCTGGCAGTATTGCCCGATCCTATCGTACGGCGAAAACGACGATGGTGGTGGGTAAACAGCGGATGCCAGAAAGTCGCTGCTATTTTTATCAGGATCTGATGTTACCTGTGTTACTCGACAGTTTGCGTGGCGACTGGCAGGCCAACGAACTGGCGCGACCGCTGGCGCGGCTGAAAACGATGGACAATAACGGCTTGCTGCGACGAACGCTGGCGGCGTGGTTTCGCCACAATGTGCAACCGCTGGCAACGTCAAAGGCGTTGTTTATTCATCGTAATACCCTGGAGTATCGGCTTAATCGTATATCGGAACTGACCGGGCTTGATTTGGGCAATTTTGATGACAGGTTGCTGCTGTATGTGGCGTTACAACTGGATGAAGAGCGGTAGGTTATGCGTTAAGGTTGAGGCGGCGCTGGCTCATTCCCCTCAGCCCGAAGGGTAGAGGGGAATGCCCGAATTAACCGTCAGTTCGGGATTATTTACGCGTTAGTTTTTCCAGATCGGCTTCAATCTCGCTGATCTTATTGGTTACGACTGACTCCAGGTGACGTAAGTCGTCGAGGATCTTACGCTTAAGATCAACTTCGCTGCGGTCACGCTGGCAGATTTGATCAAGCTCATCAATGATATACCGTAGATTCGGGCTGATTTCCTGGACTTCTTTATAACCCTGACCCACACCATCAGCGACGACCGTTTTACGCTGACGCGGATATTTAAACTTAACGCTCTTGGCGAAAAACTCGCCTTTGTCTTTCTGGAAATAGATTTTCAGAATATCGTTGTTGGCTTCCTGCCGGAGGCTGTAACGATCAATTTCTTCAGGATTGGTAATACCCAGACTTTTCAGATTGTCGTACATAGCGTTACCTCAAAATGAGTCAGTAAATTGTGCTTATTTTAGCATTTGGCCTGGCCCGCCCGGCTCGACTGTGATCGCAGAAAGCCTTTTTCTTCCAGACTTCTATCATGGCGTAAAAATCAAAAAATTACCTGCTTTATTCTGGTGATAAAATTCACGATCTACACCAGTTCCAGCATCGTTACTTCCGGGCGGCAGTTCAGACGCAAACCATACAAACTGCCCACGCCACGGGTTGTGTAGATGTGTCTTTCGCCAAAGGCATTTAATCCGGCGACGTAACGTTTATCTTCGACAGGGGCAAAAGGTTCACCAACCAACGGTACGCGCAGTTGCCCGCCGTGAGTATGGCCGCACAGCATCAGATCCCAGGGTTCATCACGCATGACTTCTTTGCTGTCGGGATTATGCGCCAGCACCAGTCTTGGCAGATTGGCTTCGCTGGCGGGAGGCGGTTTGCATTGTCCGGCCCATAAGTCACCAGTGCCTACCAGTTCGAATTGCCTGTTCGGCGTGGCGATCACCGTAGCCTGGTTAAACAACACCGTGATGCCCGCTGATTTCAACGTCTCGCCAATTAAGTGATTTTTTTCTGTACCAACAGGGCGATCGTGGTTGCCGAAGCAGGCAAACGTCGGCGCACATTCGGCAAGGGGGGAGAGTACGTCACTAAACGCCGAAAAATTCAGCGACATATCAAATAATACGTAATCGCCGCCCAGTAATATCAAATCGGGCTTTTGTTCTATGCCAAGAGCAATCGCGTCAGAAATCAGGCTTAAAGGAACAAAACGAGAGTAATGGAGATCGGCCAGAAAAAGAATTTTGAATGGTGCTGCGTTGTCTTTAAAAAAGGCGAGGCGGTGACGGATTAATTCAAACCAGCCTGGCTCACAGTAATGCATATAACCGAAACCTGAGCTCGTGGCTATCGTCGCGGCAGTAGCCTGCAAAAATCGGCGGCGTGAAATCATCGCTCATCCCTGCAAAAAAATCGGGCAGCGTCGTGCTGCCCGTGTGCATACTTTTAGTCGATGGTACGCAGCAGTTCGTTAATGCCGACTTTGCCGCGAGTTTTCGCGTCAACTTTCTTAACGATAACCGCACAGTAGAGGCTGTATTTGCCATCTTTTGACGGCAGATTACCTGAAACAACCACAGACCCCGCCGGAACGCGACCGTAGTGGATTTCGCCGGTTTCACGGTCGTAAATACGGGTGCTCTGACCAATGTATACGCCCATGGAAATGACGGAACCTTCTTCGACAATCACCCCTTCAACCACTTCAGAGCGCGCGCCGATGAAGCAATTATCTTCAATGATGGTTGGGTTAGCCTGCAGCGGTTCCAGCACGCCGCCGATGCCCACGCCACCGGAAAGGTGGACGTTTTTACCAATCTGCGCACAAGAACCGACGGTCGCCCAGGTATCAACCATGGTGCCTTCATCAACATATGCGCCGATGTTGACGTAAGACGGCATCAGCACGGTGTTACGGGCAATAAACGCACCCTGACGTACCGCCGCTGGTGGCACAACGCGGAAGCCTTCTTTCTGGAAACGTGCTTCGTCGTAGTCGGCGAATTTCATCGGCACTTTGTCGAAGTAGCGGCTTTCTGCCCCTTCGATCACCTGATTATCATTAATACGGAAAGAGAGCAGCACCGCTTTTTTCAACCACTGATGCGTCACCCACTGACCGTCAATTTTTTCCGCTACACGCAGTGCGCCGGAATCCAGCAGGGCGATCACCTGATTTACCGCTTCGCGGGTAACGGTGTCTGCATTGGCTGGCGTGATCTCGGCACGGCGTTCAAAAGCGGTTTCAATAATGTTCTGTAACTGCTGCATTGTTAAACTCTTTTCATATCAGTAAACACATCACCCTTTATCGTTTGGATTGAGGGCCTCTGTCAACCGCTGATGCACTTCCTGCTGCAACTCGTTATTAAGCGCACGCCGGTCAGCGGTGGCAATTATGAATAAATCTTCTACTCGCTCGCCAATGGTTGTAATTCGGGCACCATGAAGCGAAATTCCCAGATCGGCAAAAATTTTCCCGACTCGCGCCAGCAGTCCAGGTTGGTCGAGGGCGATCAGTTCGAGGAACGATTTGCGGTCGGTATGGGTCGGCAAAAACGTTACTTCGGTTTCAACAGTAAAATGGCGTAATTTGGCGGGTTGGCGACGGGGCTGCGGTGGCTGCCAGCTACTTTGCGTCAGTACTTGCTCCAGACCAAACCGAATAACCTCATGACGATCTGCGGACAGCGGGTTGCCATCGGGTTCCAGCACGATAAAGGTATCCATCGCCATACCGTCGCGAGTGGTGAAAATTTGTGCGTCGTGAACACTTAAATTGCGGCGGTCTAATTCGGCACAGACGGCGGCAAACAGATAAGGGCGGTCCGGGCTCCAGATAAAAATCTCGGTGCCTCCACGCGTAGCCTGCGGGCTAAGCAATACCAGCGGTTTGCTTAAATCATGCTGTAATAAATGGCGGGCATGCCAGGCCAGTTGATTTGGGCTATGGCGGACAAAATAGTTAGCACGACAGCGTGACCAAATTTGGTGCAGCGCCTCTTCGTCGATGTTATCCATGCGCAGTAGTGCCAGTGCCTGGAGTTGGTGATGGCGAACCCGTTCGCGCATATCCGGCGTGTTTTGCATTCCGCGTCGTAGCTGCTTTTCGGTGGCAAAGTAGAGCTCACGCAACAGACTTTGCTTCCAGCTATTCCACAGCGTTTCGTTGGTGGCGCAAATGTCAGCCACAGTCAGGCATACCAGATAGCGCAGACGATTTTCCGTTTGCACTTCTTCGGCAAACTGCTTGATGACTTCCGGGTCCTGAATATCGCGGCGTTGGGCGGTCACCGACATCAACAGGTGCTGGCGAACCAGCCAGGCGACCAGCTGTGTTTCGCGTGAGTTCAGCCCGTGGAGTTCGGCAAAATGCACTACATCCTGAGCACCGAGAATGGAGTGGTCGCCGCCGCGTCCTTTGGCGATATCGTGAAACAGCGCGGCGATGAAAATCAGCTCAGTTGACGGCAGGCGCGGCCAGACGTCCACACACAACGGATGGCGCTGGCGCGTTTCTTCACTGGCAAAACTCTCCAGTTTCAGCATCACGCGGATAGTATGTTCATCCACCGTGTAGGCGTGGAACAGATCAAACTGCATCTGCCCGACGATATGCGACCATTGCGGCATATACGCGCCGAGCACGCTATGGCGATGCATTGGCAATAGCCCGCGCCGCACCGCTCCGGGGTGACGCAGAATGCTCAAAAACAGTTTTCGTGCTTCCGGAATATTACACAGCGGTTGTTGCAGATGGCGACGGGCATGGCGTAACTGGCGCAGCGTGGTGGAGTAAATGCCGGTGATCGCACTGTTGTGCACCATGGTGTAGAACATACGCAAGATGGCTTCCGGCTGGCGCATAAATAGTGTTTCATCACGCAGGTCGATTAGCGTACCGCGTAGCTGAAACTCATCGTCGATTGGACGTGGTTTTTCGTCGGCGGGAAGGGCGAGGATGGCTTCATCGAACAGTTGCAGCAGCATCTGGTTGAGTTCACTGACGCGGCGTGTAACGCGGAAGTAATCCTTCATCATCCGCTCGACCGGTTCGTTACCTTCACCACTGTAATTCAGACGCTGGGCGACGCTAAGCTGGCGATCGAATAACAGGCGATTATCGTAACGGCTGACGACCAGATGCAGGGCAAAGCGAATACGCCACAATATATGCAGACATTCGTTTAATTCCGCCCGCTCCGCTGAGGTTAAGAAGCCAAACCCGACCATTTCATCCAGCGATGTTGCGCCAAAATGACGGCGGGCCACCCATTGCAGAGTGTGGATATCGCGCAAGCCGCCAGGGCTGCTTTTGATGTCTGGTTCAAGGTTGTAGCTGGTGCCATGGTAACGCTGATGGCGCTGGTTCTGTTCTTCAACTTTCGCCGCGTAGAACTTGTCGGAAGGCCAGAATCCTTCGCTGAAAATATGTTTTTGCAGTTCGAGGAACAGCGCAACATCGCCAATTAATAAGCGGGATTCGATTAAATTGGTGGCGACGGTTAAATCCGATAACCCTTCCAGCATGCACTCTTCAAGCGTGCGCACGCTATGACCGACTTCCAGCTTTACATCCCAGAGCAGCGTTAACAGCTCGCCCACTTTTTGCGCCTGATCGTCCGGGAGCTTTTTACGGCTTAAAATCAGTAAATCGACGTCTGAAAGTGGATGCAGCTCGCCACGACCGTAGCCACCGACGGCGACCAATGCCAGGTCGGCAATCTGGCTGAATCCCGCTTCAATCCATAATCGTTGCAGGAGCTGGTCGATAAACTCGGTGCGCGCCTCAATCAACTGTTCTGCAGAGATCCCATTGTCAAAGGCATCACCCAGCCAACGCTGGAAAGTATCGATATGGGCTTTTATCCCACCGACGGTTAATTCATCACGGGGCCAGACGCATGGATTTTGCGGTTGACCGGGCAGGGTGGGGAGAGCGGTGTTTGCGTACTGTTCTGGAAGGGTATTCATTGTGCGCCACCCATAAGATTAAATTATCGCATTAAAAAAGCCGGCATTCGCCGGCTTCATCTTATTCGTCGTGCGAGATTATCGCCGGGATGGTGTCATCCTTGCGTAGCGTCAGAATTTCGCAGCCGTTATCAGTCACCACAATAGTATGCTCATATTGTGCAGACAAGCTGCGATCTTTGGTTTTTACCGTCCAGCCATCTTTCATGGTGCGGATCTCTTTTTTACCCGCGTTGACCATTGGCTCGATGGTGAACGTCATCCCAGGTTTCAGTACGACGTTGGTTTCACGGGAGTCATAGTGCAGCACCTGCGGTTCTTCATGGAAGCCGCGACCAATACCGTGTCCGCAATATTCACGAACGACGGAGAAGCCTTCTGCTTCGACAAATTTCTGAATCGCCGCACCGATTTCGCGCAGATTAATGCCTGGTTTTACCATGCGTAGCGCCAGGTACAGGCTTTCTTGCGTGATGCGGCACAGACGTTCGCCCATGATGGTCGGCTTACCGACGATAAACATTTTCGAGGTATCGCCGTGGAAACCATCTTTGATTACGGTGACATCAATGTTAACGATATCGCCATCTTTCAGCAGCTTAGCATCGTCCGGGATACCGTGGCACACCACTTCATTAATAGAGATGCAAACGGATTTCGGATAGCCGTGATAGCCGAGGCAGGCAGAAACCGCGTGTTGTTCATTAACAATGTAATCATTACAGATGCGATCCAGCTCGCCGGTGCTGACGCCCGGTTTAACATACGGTTCGATCATCTCCAGCACTTCGGCAGCCAGTCGGCCAGCGACGCGCATTTTTTCGATATCTTCTGGGGTCTTGATTGAGATAGCCATTAATTCTGTCCATCAGCGTCGGTGATACCGACAATATATATGTAAGTGCCGTCAATGGTATCACACCCGGGCAAATTGAGAATCATTCTGAATTTCGCCAAACGTGCCACTGAAGGTTTTCTATAATAGAAAATTCGACGTCTGATGCTGTACACAGCGCCAACAATTATTGGTGTCCACGACGTATTTGTGGTATAAAGCGCGCCGGACTTCCGATCCATTTCGTATACACAGACTGGACGGAAGCGACAATCTCACTTTGTGTAACAACACACACGTATCGGCACATATTCCGGGGTGCCCTTTGGGGTCGGTAATATGGGATACGTGGAGGCATAACCCCAACTTTTATATAGAGGTTTTAATCATGGCAACTGTTTCCATGCGCGACATGCTCAAGGCTGGTGTTCACTTCGGTCACCAGACCCGTTACTGGAACCCGAAAATGAAGCCGTTCATCTTCGGTGCGCGTAACAAAGTTCACATCATCAACCTTGAGAAAACTGTACCGATGTTCAACGAAGCTCTGGCTGAACTGAACAAGATTGCTTCTCGCAAAGGTAAAATCCTTTTCGTTGGTACTAAACGCGCTGCAAGCGAAGCGGTGAAAGACGCTGCTCTGAGCTGCGACCAGTTCTTCGTGAACCATCGCTGGCTGGGCGGTATGCTGACTAACTGGAAAACCGTTCGTCAGTCCATCAAACGTCTGAAAGACCTGGAAACTCAGTCTCAGGACGGTACTTTCGACAAGCTGACCAAGAAAGAAGCGCTGATGCGCACTCGTGAGCTGGAGAAACTGGAAAACAGCCTGGGCGGTATCAAAGACATGGGCGGTCTGCCGGACGCTCTGTTTGTAATCGATGCTGACCACGAACACATTGCTATCAAAGAAGCAAACAACCTGGGTATTCCGGTATTTGCTATCGTTGATACCAACTCTGATCCGGACGGTGTTGACTTCGTTATCCCGGGTAACGACGACGCAATCCGTGCTGTGACCCTGTACCTGGGCGCTGTTGCTGCAACCGTACGTGAAGGCCGTTCTCAGGATCTGGCTTCCCAGGCGGAAGAAAGCTTCGTAGAAGCTGAGTAATAAGGCTTGATAACTCCCCCAAAATAGTTCGAGTTGCAGAAAGGCGGCAAGCTCGAGAATTCCCGGGAGCTTACATCAGTAAGTGACCGGGATGAGCGAGCGAAGATAACGCATCTGCGGCGCGAAATATGAAGGGGGAGAGCCCTTATAGACCAGGTAGTACACGTTTGGTTAGGGGGCCTGCATATGGCCCCCTTTTTCACTTTTATATCTGTGCGGTTTAATGCCGGGCAGATCACATCTCCGAGGATTTTAGAATGGCTGAAATTACCGCATCCCTGGTAAAAGAGCTGCGTGAGCGTACTGGCGCAGGCATGATGGATTGCAAAAAAGCACTGACTGAAGCTAACGGCGACATCGAGCTGGCAATCGAAAACATGCGTAAGTCCGGTGCTATTAAAGCAGCGAAAAAAGCAGGCAACGTTGCTGCTGACGGCGTGATCAAAACCAAAATCGACGGCAACTACGGCATCATTCTGGAAGTTAACTGCCAGACTGACTTCGTTGCAAAAGACGCTGGTTTCCAGGCGTTCGCAGACAAAGTTCTGGACGCAGCTGTTGCTGGCAAAATCACTGACGTTGAAGTTCTGAAAGCACAGTTCGAAGAAGAACGTGTTGCGCTGGTAGCGAAAATTGGTGAAAACATCAACATTCGCCGCGTTGCTGCGCTGGAAGGCGACGTTCTGGGTTCTTATCAGCACGGTGCGCGTATCGGCGTTCTGGTTGCTGCTAAAGGCGCTGACGAAGAGCTGGTTAAACACATCGCTATGCACGTTGCTGCAAGCAAGCCAGAATTCATCAAACCGGAAGACGTATCCGCTGAAGTGGTAGAAAAAGAATACCAGGTACAGCTGGATATCGCGATGCAGTCTGGTAAGCCGAAAGAAATCGCAGAGAAAATGGTTGAAGGCCGCATGAAGAAATTCACCGGCGAAGTTTCTCTGACCGGTCAGCCGTTCGTTATGGAACCAAGCAAAACTGTTGGTCAGCTGCTGAAAGAGCATAACGCTGAAGTGACTGGCTTCATCCGCTTCGAAGTGGGTGAAGGCATCGAGAAAGTTGAGACTGACTTTGCAGCAGAAGTTGCTGCGATGTCCAAGCAGTCTTAATTATCAAAAAGGAGCCGCCTGAGGGCGGCTTCTTTTTGTGCCCATCTTGTAAATTCAGCTAACCCTTGTGGGGCTGCGCTGAAAAGCGACGTACAATGTCGCTAGTATTAATTCATTTCAATCGTTGACAGTCTCAGGAAAGAAACATGGCTACCAATGCAAAACCCGTCTATAAACGCATTCTGCTTAAGTTGAGTGGCGAAGCTCTGCAGGGCACTGAAGGCTTCGGTATTGATGCAAGCATACTGGATCGTATGGCTCAGGAAATCAAAGAACTGGTTGAACTGGGTATTCAGGTTGGTGTGGTGATTGGTGGGGGTAACCTGTTCCGTGGCGCTGGTCTGGCGAAAGCGGGTATGAACCGCGTTGTGGGCGACCACATGGGGATGCTGGCGACCGTAATGAACGGCCTGGCAATGCGTGATGCACTGCACCGCGCCTATGTGAACGCTCGTCTGATGTCCGCTATTCCATTGAATGGCGTGTGCGACAGCTACAGCTGGGCAGAAGCTATCAGCCTGTTGCGCAACAACCGTGTGGTGATCCTCTCCGCCGGTACAGGTAACCCGTTCTTTACCACCGACTCAGCAGCTTGCCTGCGTGGTATCGAAATTGAAGCCGATGTGGTGCTGAAAGCAACCAAAGTTGACGGCGTGTTTACCGCTGATCCGGCGAAAGATCCAACCGCAACCATGTACGAGCAACTGACTTACAGCGAAGTGCTGGAAAAAGAGCTGAAAGTCATGGACCTGGCGGCCTTCACGCTGGCTCGTGACCATAAATTACCGATTCGTGTTTTCAATATGAACAAACCGGGTGCGCTGCGCCGTGTGGTAATGGGTGAAAAAGAAGGGACTTTAATCACGGAATAATTCCCGTGATGGATAAATAAGGGTAAGATTCCGCGTAAGTATCGCGGGGGCGTAAGTCTGGTTATAAGGCGTTATTGTTGCAGGCAGTTTGGTCACGGCCAGCGCGCAGCAACCGGAGCGTACAAAAGTACGTGAGGATGGCGAGCACTGCCCGGGGCCAAAATGGCAAATAAAATAGCCTAATAATCCAGACGATTACCCGTAATATGTTTAATCAGGGCTATACTTAGCACACTTCCACTGTGTGTGACTGTCTGGTCTGACTGAGACAAGTTTTCAAGGATTCGTAACGTGATTAGCGATATCAGAAAAGATGCTGAAGTACGCATGGACAAATGCGTAGAAGCGTTCAAAACCCAAATCAGCAAAATACGCACGGGTCGTGCTTCTCCCAGCCTGCTGGATGGCATTGTCGTGGAATATTACGGCACGCCGACGCCGCTGCGTCAGCTGGCAAGCGTAACGGTAGAAGATTCCCGTACACTGAAAATCAACGTGTTTGATCGTTCAATGTCTCCGGCCGTTGAAAAAGCGATTATGGCGTCCGATCTTGGCCTGAACCCGAACTCTGCGGGTAGCGACATCCGTGTTCCGCTGCCGCCGCTGACGGAAGAACGTCGTAAAGATCTGACCAAAATCGTTCGTGGTGAAGCAGAACAAGCGCGTGTTGCAGTACGTAACGTGCGTCGTGACGCGAACGACAAAGTGAAAGCACTGTTGAAAGATAAAGAGATCAGCGAAGACGACGATCGCCGTTCTCAGGACGATGTACAGAAACTGACTGATGCTGCAATCAAGAAAATTGAAGCGGCGCTGGCAGACAAAGAAGCAGAACTGATGCAGTTCTGATTTCTTGAACGACAAAAACGCCGCTCAGTAGATCCTTGCGGATCGGCTGGCGGCGTTTTGCTTTTTATTCTGTCTCAACTCTGGATGTTTCATGAAGCAACTCACCATTCTGGGCTCGACCGGCTCGATTGGTTGCAGCACGCTGGACGTGGTGCGCCATAATCCCGAACACTTCCGCGTAGTTGCGCTGGTGGCAGGCAAAAATGTCACTCGCATGGTAGAACAGTGCCTGGAATTCTCTCCCCGCTATGCCGTAATGGACGATGAAGCGAGTGCGAAACTTCTTAAAACGATGCTACAGCAACAGGGTAGCCGCACCGAAGTCTTAAGTGGGCAACAAGCCGCTTGCGATATGGCAGCGCTTGAGGATGTTGATCAGGTGATGGCAGCCATTGTTGGCGCTGCTGGGCTGTTACCTACGCTTGCTGCGATCCACGCGGGTAAAACCATTTTGCTGGCCAATAAAGAATCACTGGTTACCTGCGGACGTCTGTTTATGGACGCCGTAAAGCAGAGCAAAGCGCAATTGTTACCGGTCGATAGCGAACATAACGCCATTTTTCAGAGTTTACCGCAACCTATCCAGCATAATCTGGGATACGCTGAGCTTGAGCAAAATGGCGTGGTGTCCATTTTACTTACCGGGTCTGGTGGCCCTTTCCGTGAGACGCCATTGCGCGATTTGGCAACAATGACGCCGGATCAAGCCTGCCGTCATCCGAACTGGTCGATGGGGCGTAAAATTTCTGTCGATTCGGCTACCATGATGAACAAAGGTCTGGAATACATTGAAGCGCGTTGGCTGTTTAACGCCAGCGCCAGCCAGATGGAAGTGCTGATTCACCCGCAGTCAGTGATTCACTCAATGGTGCGCTATCAGGACGGCAGTGTTCTGGCGCAGCTGGGGGAACCGGATATGCGTACGCCAATTGCCCACACCATGGCATGGCCGAATCGCGTGAACTCTGGCGTGAAGCCGCTCGATTTTTGCAAACTAAGTGCGTTGACATTTGCCGCACCGGATTATGATCGTTATCCATGCCTGAAACTGGCGATGGAGGCGTTCGAACAAGGCCAGGCAGCGACGACAGCATTGAATGCCGCAAACGAAATCACCGTTGCTGCTTTTCTTGCGCAACAAATCCGCTTTACGGATATCGCTGCGTTGAATTTATCCGTACTGGAAAAAATGGATATGCGCGAACCACAATGTGTGGACGATGTGTTATCTGTTGATGCGAACGCGCGTGAAGTCGCCAGAAAAGAGGTGATGCGTCTCGCAAGCTGAGGATAATCCGGCTACAGAGAGTCGCGCTATTTGTTAGCGTAGGGCTTCAGTGATATAGTCTGCGCCATCTGATCGTAAGTAGTTGGCTTTATAAGGTCAGGTATGCCGTGGTTTTACACGGCTTTTTTTTGTATAGGCTTCAGTATTCCTGAGTACCGTAAACCCTGTCAGGGAATAAAAAACGCGTGATGTTGTCTGCTACTCAACCACTTAGCGAAAAATTGCCAGCGCATGGCTGCCGTCATGTTGCGATCATTATGGACGGCAATGGTCGCTGGGCAAAAAAGCAAGGGAAGATTCGTGCCTTTGGGCATAAAGCCGGGGCAAAATCCGTCCGCCGGGCTGTCTCTTTTGCGGCCAACAACGGTATTGAGGCGTTAACGCTGTATGCCTTTAGTAGTGAAAACTGGAACCGACCAGCGCAGGAAGTCAGTGCGTTAATGGAACTGTTTGTGTGGGCGCTCGATAGCGAAGTAAAAAGTCTGCACCGACATAACGTGCGTCTGCGTATTATTGGCGATACCAGTCGCTTTAACTCGCGTTTGCAAGAACGTATTCGTAAATCTGAAGCGCTAACAGCCGGGAATACCGGTCTGACGCTGAATATTGCGGCGAACTACGGTGGACGTTGGGATATAGTCCAGGGAGTCAGGCAACTGGCTGAAAAGGTGCAGCAAGGAAACCTGCAACCAGATCAGATAGATGAAGAGATGCTAAACCAGCATGTCTGTATGCATGAACTGGCCCCTGTAGATTTAGTAATTAGGACTGGGGGGGAGCATCGCATTAGTAACTTTTTGCTTTGGCAAATTGCCTATGCCGAACTTTACTTTACAGATGTTCTCTGGCCCGATTTCGATGAACAAGACTTTGAAGGGGCGTTAAATGCCTTTGCTAATCGAGAGCGTCGTTTCGGCGGCACCGAGCCCGGTGATGAAACAGCCTGATGGGGGTCGCTTTTGCTGAAGTATCGCCTGATATCTGCTTTTGTGTTAATACCCGTCGTCATCGCGGCGTTGTTTCTGTTGCCGCCGGTGGGGTTCGCCATTGTAACGCTGGTGGTCTGCATGCTGGCAGCGTGGGAATGGGGACAGCTTAGCGGTTTTACCACTCGTTCGCAGCGAGTATGGTTGGCGGTGTTATGCGGGTTATTGTTGGCGCTGATGCTTTTTCTGTTGCCGGAATATCACCGAAATATTCATCAACCGCTGGTTGAAATCTCACTTTGGGCTTCGCTGGGTTGGTGGATTGTCGCGCTATTGCTGGTGCTGTTTTACCCAGGTTCCGCAGCAATCTGGCGTAACTCTAAAACATTGCGCCTTATTTTTGGCGTGCTAACCATTGTTCCCTTCTTCTGGGGCATGCTGGCGTTACGGGCCTGGCACTATGACGAGAATCATTACAGTGGCGCAATATGGCTGCTCTATGTCATGATCCTGGTATGGGGCGCTGACTCCGGCGCATATATGTTTGGCAAATTGTTTGGTAAACATAAGCTGGCACCGAAGGTTTCTCCGGGTAAAACTTGGCAAGGCTTTATCGGTGGACTCGCTACTGCAGCGGTAATCTCATGGGGTTATGGCATGTGGGCGAATCTCGACGTCGCTCCCGTCACCTTACTCATTTGCTCTATTGTCGCAGCGTTAGCCTCAGTGCTCGGCGATCTGACCGAGAGTATGTTTAAGCGTGAAGCAGGAATTAAGGACAGCGGTCATTTAATTCCAGGACACGGTGGTATTTTAGATCGTATTGATAGCCTGACGGCTGCGGTACCGGTCTTTGCTTGCTTGTTGTTACTGGTATTCAGGACGCTTTAACGGAAGGTAATATGCTGAGTTTTCTCTGGGATTTGGCTTCGTTCATCGTTGCACTGGGTGTACTTATCACCGTGCATGAATTTGGTCATTTCTGGGTTGCCCGGCGTTGTGGTGTTCGCGTTGAGCGTTTCTCAATAGGGTTTGGTAAGGCGCTCTGGCGGCGAACTGATAAGCTCGGCACCGAATATGTTATCGCCCTGATCCCGTTGGGCGGTTATGTCAAAATGCTGGATGAGCGCGCAGAACCGGTCGTTCCGGAACTCCGCCACCATGCCTTCAATAATAAATCTGTCGGCCAACGAGCGGCGATTATTGCCGCAGGTCCGGTTGCAAACTTCATTTTTGCTATCTTTGCCTACTGGCTGGTTTTTATTATTGGTGTGCCTGGCGTACGTCCGGTGGTTGGCGAAATAGCAGCCAATTCGATAGCTGCGGAAGCACAAATTGCACCAGGTACGGAACTAAAAGCCGTAGATGGTATCGAAACGCCTGATTGGGATGCCGTGCGTTTGCAGTTGGTCGATAAAATTGGCGATGAAAGCACCACCATTACAGTAGCGCCATTTGGCAGCGACCAACGGCGGGATGTAAAGCTCGATTTACGTCACTGGGCGTTTGAGCCTGATAAAGAAGATCCGGTATCTTCGCTGGGGATTCGTCCTCGTGGGCCGCAAATTGAACCTGTACTGGAAAATGTGCAGCCAAACTCGGCGGCAAGCAAGGCAGGTTTGCAAGCAGGCGACAGGATCGTTAAAGTCGATGGTCAGCCCTTAACGCAGTGGGTGACCTTTGTGATGCTTGTCCGGGATAACCCGGGTAAATCCTTAGCGTTAGAAATCGAAAGGCAGGGGAGTCCCTTGTCTTTGACATTAATCCCGGAGAGTAAACCGGGTAATGGTAAAGCGATTGGTTTTGTCGGTATTGAGCCGAAAGTCATTCCTTTGCCAGATGAGTATAAAGTTGTACGCCAGTATGGGCCGTTCAACGCCATCGTCGAAGCCACGGACAAAACGTGGCAGCTGATGAAGCTGACGGTCAGTATGCTGGGAAAATTGATCACCGGTGATGTGAAACTGAACAACCTCAGTGGGCCGATCTCTATCGCCAAGGGGGCTGGGATGACAGCGGAACTCGGGGTTGTTTATTACCTGCCGTTTCTTGCGCTTATTAGCGTGAACTTAGGGATAATTAACCTGTTTCCGTTGCCCGTACTTGACGGGGGGCATCTGCTGTTCCTTGCGATCGAAAAGATCAAGGGCGGACCGGTATCCGAGCGGGTTCAAGACTTTTGTTATCGCATTGGCTCGATTCTGCTGGTGCTGTTAATGGGGCTTGCACTTTTCAATGATTTCTCTCGGTTATGAGAGTTAGTTAGGAAGAACGCATAATAACGATGGCGATGAAAAAGTTGCTCATAGCGTCGCTGCTGTTTAGCAGCGCCACCGTATACGGTGCTGAAGGGTTCGTAGTGAAAGATATTCATTTCGAAGGCCTTCAGCGTGTCGCCGTTGGTGCGGCCCTCCTCAGTATGCCGGTGCGCACAGGTGACACGGTTAATGATGAAGATATCAGTAATACCATTCGCGCTCTGTTTGCTACCGGCAACTTTGAGGATGTTCGCGTCCTTCGTGATGGTGATACCCTTCTGGTTCAGGTAAAAGAACGTCCGACCATTGCCAGCATTACTTTCTCCGGTAACAAATCGGTGAAAGATGACATGCTGAAGCAAAACCTCGAGGCTTCTGGTGTGCGTGTGGGCGAATCCCTCGATCGCACCACCATTGCCGATATCGAGAAAGGTCTGGAAGACTTCTACTACAGCGTCGGTAAATATAGCGCCAGCGTAAAAGCTGTCGTGACCCCGCTGCCGCGCAACCGTGTTGACCTAAAACTGGTGTTCCAGGAAGGTGTGTCAGCTGAAATCCAGCAAATTAACATTGTTGGTAACCATGCTTTCACCACCGACGAACTGATCTCTCATTTCCAACTGCGTGACGAAGTGCCGTGGTGGAACGTGGTAGGCGATCGTAAATACCAGAAACAGAAACTGGCGGGCGACCTTGAAACCCTGCGCAGCTACTATCTGGATCGCGGTTATGCCCGTTTCAACATCGACTCTACCCAGGTCAGTCTGACGCCAGATAAAAAAGGTATTTACGTCACGGTGAACATCACCGAAGGCGATCAGTACAAGCTTTCTGGCGTTGAAGTGAGCGGCAACCTTGCCGGGCACTCCGCTGAAATTGAGCAGCTGACTAAGATCGAGCCGGGTGAGCTGTATAACGGCACCAAAGTGACCAAGATGGAAGATGACATCAAAAAGCTTCTCGGTCGCTATGGTTATGCCTATCCGCGCGTACAGTCGATGCCCGAAATTAACGATGCCGACAAAACCGTTAAATTACGTGTGAACGTTGATGCGGGTAACCGTTTCTACGTGCGTAAGATCCGTTTTGAAGGTAACGATACCTCGAAAGATGCCGTCCTGCGTCGCGAAATGCGTCAGATGGAAGGTGCATGGCTGGGGAGCGATCTGGTCGATCAGGGTAAGGAGCGTCTGAATCGTCTGGGCTTCTTTGAAACTGTCGATACCGATACCCAACGTGTTCCGGGTAGCCCGGACCAGGTTGATGTCGTCTACAAGGTAAAAGAGCGCAACACCGGTAGCTTCAACTTTGGTATTGGTTACGGTACTGAAAGTGGCGTGAGCTTCCAGGCTGGTGTGCAGCAGGATAACTGGTTAGGTACAGGTTATGCTGTTGGTATCAACGGGACCAAAAACGATTACCAGACCTATGCTGAACTGTCGGTAACCAACCCGTACTTCACCGTAGATGGCGTAAGCCTCGGTGGTCGTCTCTTCTATAATGACTTCCAGGCAGATGACGCCGACCTGTCCGACTATACCAACAAGAGTTATGGTACAGACGTGACGTTGGGCTTCCCGATTAACGAATATAACTCGCTGCGTGCAGGTCTGGGTTATGTACATAACTCCCTGTCCAACATGCAGCCTCAGGTTGCGATGTGGCGTTATCTGTACTCTATGGGTGAACATCCGAGCACCTCTGATCAGGATAACAGCTTCAAAACGGACGACTTCACGTTCAACTATGGTTGGACCTATAACAAGCTTGACCGTGGTTACTTCCCGACAGATGGTTCACGTGTCAACCTGACCGGTAAAGTGACCATTCCTGGATCGGATAACGAATACTACAAAGTGACGTTAGACACGGCGACTTATGTGCCGATCGATGACGATCACAAATGGGTTGTTCTGGGGCGTACCCGCTGGGGTTATGGTGATGGTTTAGGCGGCAAAGAGATGCCGTTCTACGAGAACTTCTATGCCGGTGGTTCCAGCACCGTGCGTGGCTTCCAGTCCAATACCATTGGTCCGAAAGCAGTTTACTTCCCGCATCAGGCCAGTAATTATGATCCGGACTATGATTACGAATGTGCGACTCAGGACGGCGCGAAAGACCTGTGTAAATCGGATGATGCTGTAGGCGGTAACGCCATGGCGGTTGCCAGCCTCGAGTTCATCACCCCGACGCCGTTTATTAGCGATAAGTATGCTAACTCGGTTCGTACTTCCTTCTTCTGGGATATGGGTACCGTTTGGGATACAAACTGGGATTCCAGCCAATATTCTGGATATCCGGACTATAGTGATCCAAGCAATATCCGTATGTCTGCGGGTATCGCATTACAATGGATGTCCCCATTGGGGCCGTTGGTGTTCTCCTACGCCCAGCCGTTCAAAAAGTACGATGGAGACAAGGCAGAACAGTTCCAGTTTAACATCGGTAAAACCTGGTAAGTGTTCTCCACAAAGGAATGTAGTGGTAGTGTAGCGATGACTTTAGGCGATCAATATAAGATCGCCGGGCCACGCAAAGAACTGCACCCTCCGGTGCAAATGGGATGGTAAGGAGTTTATTGTGAAAAAGTGGTTATTAGCTGCAGGTCTCGGTTTAGCACTGGCAACTTCTGCTCAGGCGGCTGACAAAATTGCAATCGTCAACATGGGCAGCCTGTTCCAGCAGGTAGCGCAGAAAACCGGTGTTTCTAACACGCTGGAAAATGAGTTCAAAGGCCGTGCCAGCGAACTGCAGCGTATGGAAACCGATCTGCAGGCTAAAATGAAAAAGCTGCAGTCCATGAAAGCGGGCAGCGATCGCACTAAGCTGGAAAAAGACGTGATGGCTCAGCGCCAGACTTTTGCTCAGAAAGCGCAGGCTTTTGAGCAGGATCGCGCACGTCGTTCCAACGAAGAACGCGGCAAACTGGTTACTCGTATCCAGACTGCTGTGAAATCCGTTGCCAACAGCCAGGATATCGATCTGGTTGTTGATGCAAACGCCGTTGCTTACAACAGCAGCGATGTAAAAGACATCACTGCCGACGTACTGAAACAGGTTAAATAAGTAATGCCTTCAATTCGACTGGCTGATTTAGCGCAGCAGTTGGATGCAGAACTACACGGTGATGGCGATATCGTCATCACCGGCGTTGCGTCCATGCAATCTGCACAAACAGGTCACATTACGTTCATGGTTAACCCAAAATACCGTGAGCATTTAGGCTTGTGCCAGGCGTCCGCGGTTGTCATGACCCAGGACGATCTTCCTTTCGCGAAAAGTGCCGCACTGGTAGTGAAGAATCCCTACCTGACTTACGCGCGCATGGCGCAAATTTTAGATACCACGCCGCAGCCCGCGCAGAACATTGCACCCAGTGCGGTGATCGACGCGACGGCGAAGCTGGGTAACAACGTATCGATTGGCGCTAACGCGGTGATTGAGTCCGGCGTTGAACTGGGCGATAACGTGATTATCGGTGCCGGTTGCTTCGTAGGTAAAAACAGCAAAATCGGTGCAGGTTCGCGTCTCTGGGCGAACGTAACCATTTACCATGAGATCCAGATCGGTCAGAATTGCCTGATCCAGTCCGGAACAGTGGTAGGCGCAGACGGCTTTGGTTATGCCAACGATCGTGGTAACTGGGTGAAGATCCCACAGATTGGTCGCGTAATTATTGGCGATCGCGTGGAGATCGGTGCCTGCACAACCATCGATCGCGGCGCGCTGGATGACACTATTATTGGCAATGGCGTGATCATTGATAACCAGTGCCAGATTGCACATAACGTCGTGATTGGCGACAATACGGCGGTTGCCGGTGGCGTCATTATGGCGGGCAGCCTGAAAATTGGTCGTTACTGCATGATCGGCGGAGCCAGCGTAATCAACGGGCATATGGAAATATGCGACAAAGTGACGGTTACGGGCATGGGTATGGTGATGCGTCCCATCACTGAACCAGGCGTCTATTCCTCAGGCATTCCGCTGCAACCCAACAAAGTCTGGCGCAAAACCGCTGCACTGGTGATGAACATTGATGACATGAGCAAGCGTCTGAAATCGCTTGAGCGCAAGGTTAATCAACAAGACTAACGTTCCATCTTTTGTTCGCCAAACTTTACGGCCTGTCTCATTCTTACGATTGCGGCAGGCCGTGTTATTATTGTCGTTTCTTATATTTTGACAGGAAGAGTATCTTGACTACTAACACTCATACTCTGCAGATTGAAGAGATTTTAGAACTTCTGCCGCACCGTTTCCCGTTCTTACTGGTGGATCGCGTGCTGGATTTTGAAGAAGGTCGTTTTCTGCGCGCAGTAAAAAATGTCTCTGTCAATGAGCCATTCTTCCAGGGCCATTTCCCTGGAAAACCGATTTTCCCGGGTGTGCTGATTCTGGAAGCAATGGCACAGGCAACAGGTATTCTGGCGTTTAAAAGCGTAGGAAAACTGGAACCGGGTGAGCTGTACTACTTCGCTGGTATTGACGAAGCGCGCTTCAAGCGCCCGGTCGTGCCTGGCGATCAAATGATCATGGAAGTCACTTTCGAAAAAACGCGCCGCGGCCTGACCCGTTTTAAAGGGGTTGCTCTGGTCGATGGTAAAGTAGTTTGCGAAGCAACGATGATGTGTGCTCGTAGCCGGGAGGCCTGATACGTGATTGATAAATCCGCCTTTGTGCATCCAACCGCCATTGTGGAAGAGGGCGCGTCAATTGGCGCGAACGCACACATTGGTCCTTTTTGTATCGTTGGACCCCATGTCGAAATTGGTGAGGGTACCGTACTGAAATCTCACGTTGTCGTGAATGGTCATACTAAAATTGGCCGCGATAATGAGATTTATCAGTTCGCCTCCATCGGCGAAGTTAACCAGGATCTGAAATATGCTGGCGAACCGACCCGTGTGGAAATCGGCGATCGTAACCGCATTCGCGAAAGCGTCACCATTCATCGTGGCACAGTCCAGGGCGGTGGATTGACGAAGGTGGGCAGCGACAACTTACTGATGATCAACGCGCACATTGCGCACGATTGTACGGTAGGTAACCGCTGTATTCTCGCCAACAACGCAACGCTGGCGGGTCACGTATCGGTTGACGACTTCGCGATCATCGGCGGCATGACCGCAGTCCATCAGTTCTGCATCATTGGTGCGCACGTGATGGTTGGCGGCTGCTCCGGTGTGGCGCAGGACGTCCCTCCTTATGTCATTGCGCAGGGTAACCACGCAACGCCGTTCGGTGTCAATATCGAAGGGCTGAAGCGCCGCGGATTCAGCCGTGAGGCGATTACCGCTATCCGCAATGCGTATAAGCTGATTTATCGTAGCGGTAAAACGCTCGATGAAGTGAAACCGGAAATTGCTGAACTGGCGGAAACATATCCGGAAGTGAAAGCCTTTACCGATTTCTTTGCACGCTCAACGCGCGGTCTGATTCGTTAATGACTGAACAGCGTCCATTAACGATTGCCCTGGTCGCCGGAGAAACCTCCGGCGATATCCTGGGGGCCGGTTTAATCCGCGCTCTGAAAGAACATGTGCCCAACGCCCGCTTTGTTGGTGTTGCCGGGCCACGAATGCAGGCTGAAGGCTGCGAAGCCTGGTACGAAATGGAAGAACTGGCGGTGATGGGCATTGTTGAAGTGCTCGGTCGTCTGCGTCGCTTACTGCATATTCGTGCCGATCTGACAAAGCGTTTTGGCGAACTGAAGCCAGATGTTTTTGTTGGTATTGATGCGCCTGACTTCAATATTACTCTTGAAGGTAACCTCAAAAAGCAGGGTATCAAAACCATTCATTACGTCAGTCCGTCAGTCTGGGCGTGGCGACAGAAACGTGTTTTCAAAATAGGCAGAGCCACCGATCTGGTGCTCGCATTTCTGCCTTTCGAAAAAGCGTTTTATGACAAATACAACGTACCGTGCCGCTTTATCGGTCATACCATGGCTGATGCCATGCCATTAGATCCAGATAAAAATGCCGCCCGTGATGTGCTGGGGATCCCTCACGATGCCCACTGCCTGGCGTTGCTACCGGGGAGCCGTGGTGCAGAAGTTGAAATGCTTAGTGCCGATTTCCTGAAAACGGCCCAGCTTTTGCGCCAGACATATCCGGATCTCGAAATCGTGGTGCCACTGGTGAATGCCAAACGCCGCGAGCAGTTTGAACGCATCAAAGCTGAAGTCGCGCCAGACCTTTCAGTTCATTTGCTGGATGGGATGGGCCGTGAGGCGATGGTCGCCAGCGATGCGGCGCTACTGGCGTCGGGTACGGCAGCCCTGGAGTGTATGCTGGCGAAATGCCCGATGGTGGTGGGATATCGCATGAAGCCTTTTACCTTCTGGTTGGCGAAGCGGCTGGTGAAAACTGATTATGTCTCGCTGCCAAATCTGCTGGCGGGCAGAGAGTTAGTCAAAGAATTATTGCAGGAAGAGTGTGAGCCGCAAAAACTGGCTGCGGCGCTGTTACCGCTGTTGGCGAACGGGAAAACCAGCCACGCGATGCACGATACCTTCCGTGAACTGCATCAGCAGATCCGCTGCAATGCCGATGAGCAGGCGGCACAAGCCGTTCTGGAGTTAGCACAATGATCGAATTTGTTTATCCGCACACGCAGCTGGTTGCGGGTGTGGATGAAGTCGGACGCGGGCCGTTAGTTGGCGCGGTCGTCACCGCTGCGGTGATCCTTGACCCGGCGCGCCCGATTGCCGGGCTGAATGATTCCAAAAAGCTGAGCGAAAAACGCCGTCTGGCGCTCTATGAAGAGATCAAAGAGAAAGCGTTGAGCTGGAGTCTGGGCCGCGCGGAACCCCACGAAATCGACGAGCTGAACATTCTTCATGCGACCATGCTGGCGATGCAGCGTGCCGTCGCTGGGCTGCATATTGCGCCGGAATATGTGTTGATTGATGGTAACCGCTGCCCGAAATTACCGATGCCTGCGATGGCTGTGGTGAAAGGCGATAGCCGCGTACCGGAAATCAGTGCCGCGTCTATCCTGGCGAAAGTGACGCGTGACGCCGAAATGGCGGCGCTGGATATTGTTTTCCCGCAATATGGTTTTGCCCAACACAAAGGGTACCCAACCGCTTTTCATCTGGAAAAACTGGCTGAACAC
Organism: Enterobacter hormaechei; assembly: GCA_041890495.1. Taxonomy (GTDB): domain Bacteria; phylum Pseudomonadota; class Gammaproteobacteria; order Enterobacterales; family Enterobacteriaceae; genus Escherichia; species Escherichia boydii. Next base: position 2,744,291 of record CP169086.1, on the reverse strand, counting down.
GGCGCGACCGAACACCATCGGCGCAGCTTTGGGCCTGTCAAACGCGCACTGGGACTTGCGTCCTGATTCTTGTGTCGAGATTAAGTAAACCGGAATCTGAAGATGTCTGAACCACGTTTCGTACACCTGCGGGTGCACAGCGACTACTCGATGATCGATGGCCTGGCCAAAACCGCACCGTTGGTAAAAAAGGCGGCGGCGTTGGGTATGCCAGCACTGGCGATCACCGATTTCACCAACCTTTGTGGTCTGGTGAAGTTCTACGGAGCGGGACATGGCGCAGGGATTAAGCCTATCGTCGGGGCAGATTTTAACGTCCAGTGCGACCTGCTGGGTGATGAGTTAACCCACCTGACGGTACTGGCGGCGAACAATACCGGCTATCAGAATCTGACGTTGCTGATCTCAAAAGCGTATCAGCGCGGGTACGGTGCCGCCGGGCCGATCATCGATCGCGACTGGCTTATCGAATTAAACGAAGGGTTGATCCTTCTTTCCGGCGGACGCATGGGCGACGTCGGACGCAGTCTTTTGCGTGGTAACAGCGCGCTGGTAGATGAGTGTGTCGCGTTTTATGAAGAACACTTCCCGGATCGCTATTTTCTCGAGCTGATCCGCACCGGCAGGCCGGATGAAGAAAGCTATCTGCACGCGGCGGTGGAACTGGCGGAAGCGCGCGGTTTGCCCGTCGTGGCGACCAACGACGTGCGCTTTATCGACAGCAGCGACTTTGACGCACACGAAATCCGCGTCGCGATCCACGACGGCTTTACCCTCGACGATCCTAAACGCCCGCGTAACTATTCGCCGCAGCAATATATGCGTAGCGAAGAGGAGATGTGTGAGCTGTTTGCCGACATCCCCGAAGCCCTTGCCAACACCGTTGAGATCGCCAAACGCTGTAACGTAACCGTGCGTCTTGGTGAATACTTCCTGCCGCAGTTCCCGACCGGGGACATGAGCACCGAAGATTATCTGGTCAAGCGTGCAAAAGAGGGCCTGGAAGAGCGTCTGGCCTTTTTATTCCCTGATGAGGAAGAACGTCTTAAGCGCCGCCCGGAATATGACGAACGTCTGGAGACTGAACTTCAGGTTATCAACCAGATGGGCTTCCCGGGCTACTTCCTCATCGTTATGGAATTTATCCAGTGGTCGAAAGATAACGGCGTACCGGTAGGGCCAGGCCGTGGCTCCGGTGCGGGTTCACTGGTGGCCTACGCGCTGAAAATCACCGACCTCGATCCGCTGGAATTTGACCTGCTGTTCGAACGTTTCCTTAACCCGGAACGTGTCTCCATGCCTGACTTCGACGTTGACTTCTGTATGGAGAAACGCGATCAGGTTATCGAGCACGTAGCGGACATGTACGGTCGTGATGCGGTATCGCAGATCATCACCTTCGGTACAATGGCGGCGAAAGCGGTGATCCGCGACGTAGGCCGCGTGCTGGGGCATCCGTACGGCTTTGTCGATCGTATCTCGAAACTGATCCCGCCCGATCCGGGGATGACGCTGGCGAAAGCGTTTGAAGCCGAGCCGCAGCTGCCGGAAATCTACGAAGCGGATGAAGAAGTTAAGGCGCTGATCGACATGGCGCGCAAACTGGAAGGGGTCACCCGTAACGCCGGTAAGCACGCCGGTGGGGTGGTTATCGCGCCGACCAAAATTACCGATTTTGCGCCGCTTTACTGCGATGAAGAGGGCAAACATCCGGTCACCCAGTTTGATAAAAGCGACGTTGAATACGCCGGACTGGTGAAGTTCGACTTCCTTGGTTTGCGTACGCTCACCATCATCAACTGGGCGCTGGAGATGATCAACAAGCGGCGGGCGAAGAATGGCGAGCCGCCGCTGGATATCGCTGCGATCCCGCTGGATGATAAGAAAAGCTTCGACATGCTGCAACGCTCGGAAACCACGGCGGTATTCCAGCTTGAATCGCGCGGCATGAAGGACCTGATCAAGCGTCTACAACCTGACTGCTTCGAAGATATGATCGCCCTAGTGGCACTGTTCCGCCCCGGTCCGTTGCAATCAGGGATGGTGGATAACTTTATCGACCGTAAACATGGTCGTGAAGAGATCTCCTATCCGGACGTACAGTGGCAGCATGAAAGCCTGAAACCGGTACTGGAGCCAACCTACGGCATTATCCTGTATCAGGAACAGGTCATGCAGATTGCGCAGGTGCTTTCTGGTTATACCCTCGGTGGCGCGGATATGCTGCGTCGTGCGATGGGTAAGAAAAAGCCGGAAGAGATGGCTAAGCAACGTTCTGTATTTGCTGAAGGTGCAGAAAAGAACGGAATCAACGCTGAACTGGCGATGAAAATCTTCGACCTGGTGGAGAAATTCGCTGGTTACGGATTTAACAAATCGCACTCTGCGGCCTATGCTTTGGTGTCATATCAAACGTTATGGCTGAAAGCGCACTATCCTGCGGAGTTTATGGCGGCGGTAATGACCGCCGATATGGACAACACCGAGAAGGTGGTGGGTCTGGTGGATGAGTGCTGGCGGATGGGGCTGAAAATCCTGCCACCAGATATAAACTCCGGTCTTTACCATTTCCACGTCAACGACGACGGCGAAATCGTGTATGGTATTGGCGCGATCAAAGGGGTCGGTGAAGGTCCGATTGAGGCCATCATCGAAGCCCGTAATAAAGGCGGCTACTTCCGCGAACTGTTTGATCTCTGCGCCCGTACCGACACCAAAAAGTTGAACCGTCGCGTGCTGGAAAAACTGATCATGTCCGGGGCGTTTGACCGTCTTGGGCCACATCGCGCAGCGCTGATGAACTCGCTGGGCGATGCGTTAAAAGCGGCAGATCAACACGCGAAAGCGGAAGCTATCGGTCAGGCCGATATGTTCGGCGTGCTGGCCGAAGAGCCGGAACAAATTGAACAATCCTACGCCAGCTGCCAACCGTGGCCGGAGCAGGTGGTATTAGATGGGGAACGTGAAACGTTAGGCCTGTACCTGACCGGACACCCTATCAACCAGTATTTAAAAGAGATTGAGCGTTATGTCGGAGGCGTAAGGCTGAAAGACATGCACCCGACAGAACGTGGTAAAGTCATCACGGCTGCGGGGCTCGTTGTTGCCGCGCGGGTTATGGTCACCAAGCGCGGCAATCGTATCGGTATCTGCACGCTGGATGACCGTTCCGGGCGGCTGGAAGTGATGTTGTTTACTGACGCCCTGGATAAATACCAGCAATTGCTGGAAAAAGACCGCATACTTATCGTCAGCGGACAGGTCAGCTTTGATGACTTCAGCGGTGGGCTTAAAATGACCGCTCGCGAAGTGATGGATATTGACGAAGCCCGGGAAAAATATGCTCGCGGGCTTGCTATCTCGCTGACGGACAGGCAAATTGATGACCAGCTTTTAAACCGACTCCGTCAGTCTCTGGAACCCCACCGCTCTGGGACAATTCCAGTACATCTCTACTATCAGAGGGCGGATGCACGCGCGCGGTTGCGTTTTGGCGCGACGTGGCGTGTCTCTCCGAGCGATCGTTTATTAAACGATCTCCGTGGCCTCATTGGTTCGGAGCAGGTGGAACTGGAGTTTGACTAATACAGGAATACTATGAGTCTGAATTTCCTTGATTTTGAACAGCCGATTGCAGAGCTGGAAGCGAAAATCGATTCTCTGACTGCGGTTAGCCGTCAGGATGAGAAACTGGATATTAACATCGATGAAGAAGTGCATCGTCTGCGTGAAAAAAGCGTAGAACTGACACGTAAAATCTTCGCCGATCTCGGTGCATGGCAGATTGCGCAACTGGCACGCCATCCACAGCGTCCTTATACCCTGGATTACGTTCGCCTGGCATTTGATGAATTTGACGAACTGGCTGGCGACCGCGCGTATGCAGACGATAAAGCTATCGTCGGTGGTATCGCCCGTCTCGATGGTCGTCCGGTGATGATCATTGGTCATCAAAAAGGTCGTGAAACCAAAGAAAAAATTCGCCGTAACTTTGGTATGCCAGCGCCAGAAGGTTACCGCAAAGCACTGCGTCTGATGCAAATGGCTGAACGCTTTAAGATGCCTATCATCACCTTTATCGACACCCCGGGGGCTTATCCTGGCGTGGGCGCAGAAGAGCGTGGTCAGTCTGAAGCCATTGCACGCAACCTGCGTGAAATGTCTCGCCTCGGCGTACCGGTAGTTTGTACGGTTATCGGTGAAGGTGGTTCTGGCGGTGCGCTGGCGATTGGCGTGGGCGATAAAGTGAATATGCTGCAATACAGCACCTATTCCGTTATCTCGCCGGAAGGTTGTGCGTCCATTCTGTGGAAGAGCGCCGACAAAGCGCCGCTGGCGGCTGAAGCGATGGGTATCATTGCTCCGCGTCTGAAAGAACTGAAACTGATCGACTCCATCATCCCGGAACCACTGGGTGGTGCTCACCGTAACCCGGAAGCGATGGCGGCATCGTTGAAAGCGCAACTGCTGGCGGATCTGGCCGATCTCGACGTGTTAAGTCACTGAAGATCTGCTCAACCGCCGTTACCAGCGTTTGATGACCTACGGCTACGCATAAGCTTCACAATTATCTGAAAAGCCGCACACTGTTGCGGCTTTTTTTATACCTGCGGTTTAGCCGGGCTATGCTTAGCTAATGTTTTTAAGGAGGAAGCCCATGAATGTACTGACCCCAAAAAGTTGGACAGTTAAACACGAGGCACATAGGTCTGGGTTCGATATTCAATTGGACTCAGACCTTTTAATTTCAGGCTAATTCTTCTGCTGTTGTAGTAGTCAATATATTCCGTAACAGCATCCTTCAGTTCGCTTATATTACTGAACTCGTCAAGATAAAAACACTCCGACTTTAAGGTTCCAAAGAAACATTCCACGACTGCATTATCCAGACAATTGCCTTTTCTGGACATGCTCTGTGTAATGCCTTGTTCTTTAAGGATGTTTTGATACCTTCTCATACGATACTGCCATCCCTGGTCAGAGTGCAGAATAGGATGCTCGTGAGGCTTAAGCTTTTTGAATGCCTGATCGAGCATATTCTCGACCATGTTCATCACCGGTCTTTCCGACAGGCTGTAAGAAATAACTTCGTTGTTGAAGAGATCTATTACTGGAGACAAATACAGCTTGCGCCCATTGACTGCAAATTCAGTAACATCGGTAACCCACTTCTCGTTTGGCCGTGTAGCCTTGAAATCCCTTTGGAGAACATTAGGGGCGGTTTGCCCTACCTCTCCTCTGTAGGAGCTGTATCGCTTGACCTTAATCGCTGCCTTAAGCGAGAGGGTTCCCATCAGGCGCTGAACAGCTTTATGGTTAATCCGTTCCCCGTCTCGATGGAGAGACAACGTTACCCTACGGTATCCGTATCGACCTTTATTCTCGTGATAAATCTCACCAATACGCTTTTTAACATCCGCATACTTATCAGGCTTGCTGAGAGCCTTTAGATGGTAATAAAACGTACTGCGCGGTATCTCCGCTGCCCTGAGAAGCTCATCAAGAGGGTAAAACTGCCTTAGCTCATTGAGTACTTTCACTTTTTCGCGGGATGAGCTAAGGCTTTCAGCTTTTTTAGATACGTAAGCCGCATTTCAAGGAATCGAACTTGTCTTTCAAGATCCTCAATACGTCGGTCTTTCGACAGCTCCAATGCTAACGCCGCTTTTTCTGGATCAACTGACATTGTAATGTTTCTTTTGGTGCCGATCTTGAGTGCGCGTAAACCAGCTTCTCCGTGCTCCTCATAGACTTTCAGCCACTTGGCTACAGAACCACTACCAGCAAGCATAAAGTGAGCAGCAGCCTGATTGAGGGACATCTGCTGCTCGGTCACGGCTTTCACGACCTTAATGCGCAACTCTGGATCAGCACTAACGCCTTTAGGTTTGGGAATTAAACCTTTTTCTCCATGTTTTTCATAGAGGGCAACCCATGTCCTGACCTGGGTTCGGGGTACACCAAAACGGGCAGAGATGATCCTGTAACCATCATCAGTTGTGAAGTAGTGATTCACGACTTCAAGGCGCTTTTCGAAGGGGTATTTTGGCTTTGACATATCAGGGACTATTCCATTTCATCGTCCAACAAAATGGGTGCAGTACAGAATATCATTGCCATTATGGGGCCACACGGCGTCTTTTATAAAGATGAGCCGATTAAGGAGCTGGAGCAAGCCCTGCAGTCGCGCGGGTATCAGCTAATCTGGCCGCACAACAGCGCCGATCTGCTGAAGTTCATCGAGCATAATCCGCGTATCTGCGGCGTGATCTTCGACTGGGATGAATATGACCTCGAACTGTGCAGCGATATCAACAAGCTGAACGAATATCTCCCGCTGTACGCGTTTATTAATACCCACTCAACCATGGACGTCAGCGCCAATGATATGCGTATGGCGCTGTGGTTTTTTGAATATTCGCTCGGCGTGGCGGAAGACATTGCGGCCCGAATTCAGCAATACACGAATGAATATCTCGATAACATTACGCCACCGTTTACCCGGGCGCTCTTCACCTACGTGAAGGAGGGGAAATATACCTTCTGTACGCCGGGCCATATGGCGGGGACGGCCTACCAAAAAAGCCCGGTGGGCTGCCTGTTCTATGATTTCTTTGGTGGCAACACGCTGAAGGCGGACGTGTCCATTTCGGTAACCGAATTAGGCTCTCTGCTGGATCACACCGGCCCGCATCTGGAAGCGGGAAGAGGTAAATCGCGCGGGACTTTTGGCGCGGAACAGAGTTATATCGTTACCAACGAACATCGACGTCGAACAAAATGTGGGTATGTACGCCGCGCCATCCGGCAGTACGCTGTTGATCGACCGCAATTGTCATAAATCGCTGGCGCATCTGTTGATGATGAACGATGTAGTGTCAGTCAGGCTGAAACCGACGCGTAATGCGTTGGGGATTCTTGGTGGGAGTCCCGCGCCGTGAATTTACTCGCGACAGCATCGAAGAGAAAGTCGCTGCTACCACGCAAGCACAATGGCCGGTTCATGCGGTGATCACCAACTCCACCTATGATGGCTTGCTCTACAACACCGACTGGATCAAACAGACGCTGGATGTCCCGTCGATTCACTTCGATTCTGCCTGGGTGCCGTACACCCATTTTCATCCGATCTACCAGGGTAAAAGTGGTATGAGCGGCGAGCGTGTTGCGGGAAAAGTGATCTTCGAAACGCAATCGACCCACAAAATGCTGGCGGCGTTATCGCAGGCTTCGCTGATCCACATTAAAGGCGAGTATGACGAAGAGGCCTTTAACGAAGCCTTTATGATGCATACCACCACCTCGCCCAGTTATCCCATTGTTGCTTCGGTTGAGACGGCGGCGGCGATGCTGCGTGGTAATCCGGGCAAACGGCTGATTAACCGTTCAGTAGAACGAGCTCTGCATTTTCGCAAAGAGGTCCAGCGGCTGCGGGAAGAGTCTGACGGTTGGTTTTTCGATATCTGGCAACCGCCGCAGGTGGATGAAGCCGAATGCTGGCCCGTTGCGCCTGGCGAACAGTGGCACGGCTTTAACGATGCGGATGCCGATCATATGTTTCTCGATCCGGTTAAAGTCACTATTTTGACACCGGGGATGGACGAGCAGGGCAATATGAGCGAGGAGGGGATCCCGGCGGCGCTGGTAGCAAAATTCCTCGACGAACGTGGGATCGTAGTAGAGAAAACCGGCCCTTATAACCTGCTGTTTCTCTTTAGTATTGGCATCGATAAAACCAAAGCAATGGGATTATTGCGTGGGTTGACGGAATTCAAACGCTCTTACGATCTCAACCTGCGGATCAAAAATATGCTACCCGATCTCTATGCAGAAGATCCCGATTTCTACCGCAATATGCGTATTCAGGATCTGGCACAAGGGATCCATAAGCTGATTCGTAAACACGATCTTCCCGGTTTGATGTTGCGGGCATTCGATACTTTGCCGGAGATGATCATGACGCCACATCAGGCATGGCAACGACAAATTAAAGGCGAAGTAGAAACCATTGCGCTGGAACAACTGGTCGGTAGAGTATCGGCAAATATGATCCTGCCTTATCCACCGGGCGTACCGCTGTTGATGCCTGGAGAAATGCTGACCAAAGAGAGCCGCACAGTACTCGATTTTCTACTGATGCTTTGTTCCGTCGGGCAACATTACCCCGGTTTTGAAACGGATATTCACGGCGCGAAACAGGACGAAGACGGCGTTTACCGCGTACGAGTCCTAAAAATGGCGGGATAACTTGCCAGAGCGGCTTCCGGGCGAGTAACGTGCTGTTAACAAATAAAGGAGACGTTATGCTGGGTTTAAAACAGGTTCACCATATTGCGATTATTGCGACGGATTATGCGGTGAGCAAAGCTTTCTACTGCGATATTCTTGGTTTCACGCTGCAAAGCGAAGTCTATCGCGAAGCGCGCGACTCATGGAAAGGGGATTTGGCGCTTAATGGGCAATATGTGATTGAGCTTTTCTCATTTCCTTTTCCGCCTGCGCGTCCGTCCCGCCCGGAAGCCTGCGGCCTGCGCCATCTTGCCTTTAGCGTCGATGATCTGGATAGCGCAGTAAAACATCTGGAAGCGCACGGCGTGACGTGTGAAGCGATCCGCGTCGATCCGTTCACCGACAAGCGCTTTACCTTTTTCAGCGACCCGGACGGCCTGCCGCTGGAGCTTTATCAGCAGTAATCTTCGTCCTGTGTGATAATGCCCGCTCAGTTCGGGCATTTTTTATGTGTAATTCCCTATGACCTTACCCGCTATCGCACACGCCGTTTCACCGTACCGCCAGCTGCTGGTGGGGTTTAGCGGTGGCCTGGATTCCACCGTTCTGCTTCATCGCCTCAAGCGCTGGCGCGACCGGGAGCCTGACGTCCAGCTGCGGGCGATGCATATTCATCACGGATTAAGTCCTCACGCAGAGGAGTGGGTGGCGCACTGCGAAGCCTTGTGTGCAGCCTGGTCAATCCCGCTCATCGTTGAACGCGTCACGCTTGCGGAGGAAGGGCTTGGCATCGAGGCGCAGGCGCGTAAAGCCCGCTATGCCGCGTTTGCCGGGGCATTACGTGCTGGAGAAGCGCTGGTCACGGCCCAGCATCTGGACGATCAGTGCGAAACCTTTCTGCTGGCGCTTAAGCGGGGAAGCGGACCGGCGGGGCTTTCTGCCATGCCGGCGCGCTCGGCATTTGCCGGCACAACGTTACTGCGCCCGCTGCTTGGCGAGACGCGTGCCTCACTGGAAGCCTGGGCGCGAGAGCATCAGCTGAGCTGGATCGAAGATGAGAGTAACCAGGATGACGGCTATGATCGTAACTTTCTGCGTCTGCGCGTCCTCCCGCTATTGAGCGAGCGCTGGCCGCATTTCGCCGACGCGACGGCAAGAAGCGCTATGCTGTGCGCCGAACAGGAATCGCTGCTGGACGAGCTGTTGAGCGACGAGCTGGCTGAACTGATTTCTAAAGACGGAGCGCTGGCCATTGCACCGCTGACAGCGATGAGCCCGGTGCGTCGCGCCGCGCTGCTACGACGCTGGCTGGCCTTTCATCGCGCCGCGATGCCGTCGCGGACAATGCTGAGCCGTATCTGGGACGAAGTCGCTCTGGCGCGGGATGATGCTTCCCCGTGCGTCCACCTGAACGGCTTCGAGGTTAGACGCTATAAAGGGGAACTCTGGTGGATAAAATCCATGCCCTCGCTGACAGATGTCGTGCTCGACTGGCTTTCTCCTGAGGTTCCGCTGATATTGCCCGCAGAGGCTGGACGCGTCTCTCTCCTGCCGTCTGGTCATGTGCGGCCGCCGAAGCCCGGTGAACCGGTCACCGTGCGCTTTAAGGCTGGCGGCATGCTGCATATTGTCGGGCGTAACGGAGGTCGGAAGCTGAAGAAAATCTGGCAGGAGTGCAACGTGCCGCCGTGGCTGCGCGACACTACGCCGCTGCTGTTCTATGGTGAAACGTTGATTGCTGCGGCAGGGGTATTCATCACGGAAGCGGGATGGGCGGAAGACGGGGTCAGGTTTGAGTGGCAGAAAGCGTAACGGGCAGCCTGGCTGCCCGTTAGTGTCATCAGGATTCGCTCACCACGACGGTGCCGATTTGCGGGTGGCTGAAGCTGGCTATTTTATCCAGACGCAGCTCACGCGTCGCACCGGCATCTTCCACTATCAGGTATTCCACATTTTTACGTGAAACCAGATCGCTGGCTTTTGCCTTCAACACTTCGCCATCTTTTAGCTCCAGCGTCAGTAATAAATGATGCTGGCAGGCGAGTTCGAGGTTGTCATAGTCATCACAATTGATGGGTTGATAAGTATCATTCATCGACATAATCGCTCACCAGTAAATTCGCCGCAGCATACGCTGCTTTTTCCCTGACCGACTCTGAAAGGCTCTCATCAGAGGCCACTTCATTAAGCACTTTCAATACACAGCCCAACGCGTCCGGGACATACCCCAGATCTCCGCTGGCGATTTCCGCATACCGTTTGCGAATTAACTCACAATAATTATTCACATCCCCTCCCGCCAGCGCACTGACTTACTGTGAGATATCATTAAGCCTACGAAGATAAACTCGGTTTAGCAAGGTGACTATACCATACTCATTTAAGCAATATCAGCGCCTTGATAGCGGTGTATTTATTACCCCGTAACAGCCTTTTGCCGCGGTTTTCGCTACAATGTGCGCCTGATTCGAATGGAGTTCTCTCATGGCGCTGAAAGCGACAATCTATAAAGCAGTGGTCAATGTGGCCGATCTCGATCGCAACCAGTTCCTGGACGCCTCGCTGACGCTGGCACGCCACCCCTCCGAAACCCAGGAGCGCATGATGCTGCGCCTGCTGGCTTGGATTAAGTACGCTGACGAGCGTCTGCAGTTTACCCGTGGGTTAAGCGCAGAAGACGAGCCTGAAGCCTGGCTGCGCAACGATCATCTGGGTATCGATTTGTGGATCGAACTCGGACTGCCGGACGAGCGCAGAATTAAGAAGGCCTGCACCCAGTCCGCTGAAGTGGCCTTATTCGCGTATAATCAGCGTGCTGCAGAGATTTGGTGGCAGCAAAACAAGAGCAAGTGCGGACAGTTTAAAAATCTCACGGTCTGGTATCTCGATGATGAGCAGCTGGCGCAGCTGAGCGACTTTGCCAGCCGGACCATGGTGTTACAGGCGACGATTCAGGATGGTGCAATCTGGCTTTCTGATTCTCAGAATAATCTGGAAATTCATTTAACGGCGTGGCAACCGGCACCATGATAGTCTTGTCCCGAAACGTCAGCATTCCTGACAACGAGCTGGAGATCACCGCCATCCGCGCTCAGGGGGCAGGCGGGCAGCACGTTAATAAGGCCTCAACGGCTATCCATTTGCGTTTTGACATTCGGGCCTCAAGCCTGCCAGAGTATTATAAAGAAAGCCTGCTTGCCGCCAGCCATCACCTGATCACCAGCGATGGCGTGATGGTGATCAAAGCCCAGGAATACCGTAGTCAGGAACTCAACCGGGAAGCGGCGATAGCCAGGCTGGTGGCGGTCATCAAAGAATTAACGGCAGTACAAAAAAGCCGCCGGGCAACGCGGCCAACCCGCGCATCGAAAGAGCGTAGGCTGACCTCGAAGGCCCAAAAATCCACAGTGAAAGCATTACGCGGCAAAGTTCGTCGCCCGACAGAGTGACGAAAGGGAACACAATTTTCATAAGGAATTCATTGTGAAAAAAGCATTATGGTCTGCGCTGGCAGTGAGTACGCTGTTTGCGCTTTTCGGGTGTAACAACCGTTCCGAAACGCAGGTTTTACAACCCACGCAAACGGAAGAATTAAAACCAATGCAGCAGAGCTGGCGCGGCGTATTGCCTTGCGCGGACTGTGAAGGCATTGAAACGTCCCTGTTCCTGCAAAAAGACGGCACCTGGGTAATGAACCAGCGCTATCAGGGCGCGAAAGAGCCTTCTTCTTTTGCGACTTATGGAACATGGGCGCGTACGGCTGAGAAGCTGGTTCTGACGGATACCTCCGGTGAGAAAACCTTTTTCCGCGCCAAAGGCGAGGGGATGGAGATGCTTGACCGCGAAGGCAACCCGATTGAATCCCAGTTTAACTACACGCTGGCCCCGGTGAAAGCGGCTCTGCCCGCGACGCCGATGGCAATGCGCGGGATGTACTTCTATATGGCGGATGCGGCGATCTTTACCGACTGCGCAACCGGCAGGAAGGTCAGCGTGGCAAACAATGCGCAGCTTGAACGTGATTACGCTGTGGCACGCGGCAATGACAGCAAGCCGGTATTGCTGACGGTGGACGGACACTTTACGCTGGAGCCAAATCCGGATAGCGGCGAGATGGTGAAAACGCTGGTGGCGGATAAAGACGCGAAATTTATTGCGGGCAAAGACTGTAACAGCAAATAAGCTGACGTAGCGCCATTAAAAAACCCCGCCTGAGCGGGGTTTTTTGTTTAGCCTTTGATGGTTTCACCAGATATTCGACGATGTCACCAGTCTTAATTAACTGTTTCTCGCCGTTGCGACGATATTTATATTCGATATCGTCGTTGTCGAGGTTACGGTCGCCCAGCACAATAGTGTGCGGAATACCGATCAGTTCCATATCAGCAAACATCACGCCCGGACGCTCTTTGCGGTCATCCAGCAGCACTTCGATACCTTGTGCACGCAGTTCGCTGTACAGTTTCTCAGCAAGCTCTTGTACGCGGAAGGATTTGTGCATGTTCATCGGCAGAATCGCCACCTGGAACGGCGCGATAGCGTCAGGCCATACGATGCCTCGTTCGTCGTAGTTCTGCTCAATCGCCGCAGCTACCACACGCGTTACCCCGATACCGTAGCAACCCATCGTCAGGATTTGGTTACGGCCATCTTCACCCTGTACGGAGGCTTTCAGTGCTTCGGAGTACTTGGTACCCAGCTGGAAGATGTGACCAACTTCGATACCACGTTTGATCAGCAGCGTACCCTGGCCATCCGGGCTTGGATCGCCAGCCACCACGTTACGGATATCTGCAACTTCCGGGGTAGCGACATCGCGATCCCAGTTGATGCCGAAGTAGTGTTTACCATCGATGTTAGCACCAGCAGCGAAATCACTCATCGCCGCAACGGTACGGTCAATCACCACCGGAATCGGCATGTTTACCGGACCCAGTGAACCCGGACCGGCTTTAACCACGGCACGAATTTCTTCTTCAGTCGCGAAAGTCAGCGGGCTTGCAACCTGCGGCAGTTTTTCTGCTTTAACTTCGTTCAGCTCGTGATCACCGCGCACCAGCAGCGCAACCAGCGGGAAGCTGCTGCCTTCAACCGCTTTAACCAGCAGAGTCTTAACCGTTTTCTCAATCGGCAGATTGAACTGTTCAACCAGTTCCGCGATGGTTTTCGCGTTCGGCGTATCAACCAGCGTCATTTCCTGGGTAGCAGCAGCGCGCGGTTCTTTCGGCGCGATAGCTTCTGCCAGTTCAATGTTCGCTGCATAGTCAGAGGTGTCGGAGAAGACCACATCGTCTTCACCGCTCTGCGCCAGCACCTGGAATTCGTGAGAGGCGCTGCCGCCTATAGAACCGGTGTCGGCTTGTACGGCGCGGAAATCCAGCCCCATGCGGCTGAAGATTTTGCTGTAGGCCGCATACATTGCATCGTAGGTTTCCTGCAGGGATTCCTGAGAAGTATGGAAAGAGTAAGCATCTTTCATCAGGAATTCGCGGGAACGCATGACGCCGAAACGCGGACGCACTTCGTCGCGGAACTTGGTCTGGATCTGATAGAAGTTCAGCGGCAGCTGTTTGTAAGAGCTAAGCTCGTTACGAATCAGGTCAGTGATAACTTCTTCATGAGTTGGGCCGAGTACGAACGGACGCTCGCCACGGTCAACAAAACGCAGCAGTTCCGGACCGTACTGTTCCCAACGACCACTCTCTTGCCACAAATCGGCTGGCTGAACCACCGGCATCGACACCTCGATTGCACCGGCGTTGTTCATCTCTTCACGCACGATGTTTTCGACTTTTTTCAGAACGCGCACGCCGGTCGGCAGCCAGGTATATAACCCGGAGGCCAGCTTGCGGATCATCCCGGCGCGCAGCATCAGCTGATGGCTGATCACCTCGGCGTCGGCAGGTGTCTCCTTGAGAGTGGAGAGCAGGTATTGGCTAGTACGCATGTTGTTACGGTTCCAGTTGGAAGGTAGAACAGGCTCAAGGCGAGCCTGGGACAAAAAAAGTGATTTAGTTTACCAGTGCAAAAGAAATGTCAAAAGAGAAGGGCGTGAATTTAACGCGGTTCCAGCGCAAAGACTTCAAAACCTGCGTCGGTGACGCGCCAGCGAACGTTAAAATCATGCAGCCAGACGGCATAGGTTTTGCCCGTTTCCTCACCTTTACGATAGGCCGGGCGCGGGTCCTGCGCCAGTACTTCGCGGATAAACAGCGTTAACTGCGGATAACGCTTCTCCAGCGTCAAAAGCTGCTTTTCGACCTCTGCGGTAAAACTCACCGCCATCTCTGCAGCTGGCGCACTTTGCGCATAGCTGGCACTGGCATCGGGAAGCGATTCGGCAAAGGGGAGATACGGTTTGATATCCACTACCGGCGTACCATCGACCAGATCCAGACTGCCGAGCTTTAGAATCACGCTGTCTTTATGGCAAACAACCTCTTTCAGCTCTACCAGCGACATACCAATTGGGTTAGGGCGAAAAGTGGAGCGCGTAGCGAAAACCCCCATTCTGGCGTTACCGCCGAGGCGCGGTGGACGCACAGTCGGACGCCAGCCGCCTTCCATCGTTTGATGAAAGACGAAAAGGATCCATAAATGGCTGAACGCTTCCAGGCCGCGAACGGCGTCGGCCTGGTTGTAGGGAGCAATGAGATGCAGTTCGCCGTTGGCGCTTTTTACCAGACCTGGCTGGCGCGGAACGGCGAATTTTTCTTTATAGGGCGAGCGAATAACGCCTATTTGCTCGAACTGGAAACTGCTCATTTCGCCGTAATGTTAAGCGCAGAGCCGATACATACAGCCTGACGATAGCAGCCCGGCGTACCGCTGGTGACTTCGCAGCTATGCAGTAATACAGCATTGGCTTTCATTTTAGAGGCGTTGATTTGCATCCGCTTACGTGCGGTTGGAATGCTCGGCGGAGAGTCCTGATTAGAGGCCTGGCAAGAGTCGCCACTGACTTCACCGAGATCGCGGAACGGTTTGCCGACTAATTCTTCTGCATTGGTATAAATTCGGACCGGCGTGGCGCGCGGCGCTTTCGGCTTTGCAGGCTCCGCTTTCGGCTGGGGTGCAGTGCTTTGAACGGGTTCGACAGGGGATCTGCTTAACATGGAACAGCCGCTTAGCATGAGTGCTACTAAACAGATCGGTAAAGCACGCATAGTATTTCCTCAATGTATGATCAAAACGTCAATATTGAATCAGGAGCTTGTAAAAATGACAAGACGGGCAAGCGCCCGTCCTGAATGATATTACAAATTGTGGAAACAGCCTAAAAATTACCAGCCTTTAACAGCGCCGCCGTTAAACACTTTGTTTGCTGCTTCGTAAACTTCGTCAGACTGATAAGCCTGGACGAATTTCTTCACGTTCTCGGCGTCTTTGTTATCTTCACGCGTTACGATCAGGTTTACGTACGGGGAGTCTTTATCTTCAACAAAGATACCGTCTTTCGCTGGAGTCAGGCCAATCTGGCTGGCATAGGTGGTATTGATAACTGCCAGAGCGATTTGCGCGTCGTCCAGAGAGCGAGGCAGCTGCGGTGCTTCCAGCTCAACAATTTTCAGATTTTTTGGGTTCTCAACAACATCAAGTACGGTCGGCAGCAGGCCAACGCCATCTTTCAGTTTGATCAAGCCCACTTTTTGCAGCAGCAGCAGTGAACGACCAAGGTTAGTTGGATCGTTTGGCACGGCAACCTGCGAACCATCCTGCAGTTCATCCAGTGATTTGATTTTCTTGGAGTAACCAGCAATCGGATAAACAAAAGTGTTGCCTACTGCGACCAGTTTGTAGCCACGATCTTTCAGTTGCTGATCAAGGTACGGTTTATGCTGGAAGGCGTTGGCGTCGATATCGCCTTTGCTCAATGCTTCGTTTGGCAGAACATAGTCGTTGAAGGTTACCAGCTCAACGTCCAGGCCATATTTGTCTTTCGCAACTTTCTGCGCGACTTCTGCAACCTGCTGTTCGGCACCAACAATCACGCCGACTTTAATGTGGTTTGGATCTTTTTCATCCTGACCGCAGCCTACCAGTGCCAGTGATCCAATCAGGGCTCCCACTGCCGCAAAGGTTTTGAATTTGAACGCCATACCTTATTCCTTCTTCAATTATTTATGTTGTGTTGAACGTTACTTGCGAGTGACAGCCCGGACGATGCGGTCGCCTGCGAACTGAATTAAATAAACCAGAATGACCAGCAATACCAGTACCGTATTCATCACCGTCGCGTTATAGCCGATGTAGCCATACTGATAGCCAATCTGACCTAAACCACCGGCACCGACTGCACCACCCATCGCGGAATAACCGACCAGGGTAATCAGGGTGATAGTTGCCGCATTCACCAGACCAGGCAGCGCTTCCGGTAACAGCACCTTACGGACGATCTGCATCGGCGTGGCACCCATTGCGCGGGAAGCTTCAATTAACCCGGTTGGGATCTCCAGCAGAGCGTTCTCGACCATACGGGCAATAAACGGTGCTGCACCAACGGTTAACGGAACAATCGCTGCCTGCAAACCAATCGATGTACCGACAATAACGCGGGTAAACGGAATCATCCATACCAGCAAGATAATGAACGGGATGGAACGGAAAATGTTCACAATCGCAGAAACGGTACGATACAGCTTCGCGTTAGCAATAATTTGCCCCGGACGCGTGACATAAAGCAGAACGCCAACCGGCAGACCAATCACAAAGCCAAAAAAACCGGATACGAAGGTCATTGCCAGCGTTTCCCATACGCCACGAACCAGCAGCCACATCATCGGCTCAGACATAACCCAGTACCTCTACTTTTACATGGTGTTCCTGCAGCCAGGCAATGGCGGCTTGCGTATCTTGTTGTGTGCCGTGCATTTCAGTCAGCATGATGCCGAACTTAACGCCACCGGCGTAATCCATCTGCGCGCTAATAATGTTGTTGTTGACGTTGAAACGACGCGCGGTTTCAGAAAGCAGTGGGGCATCGACCGATTGGCCGGTAAACTCCAGACGCAGCATCGGCACGCAGTCAGTAAATGGCTCCGCTTGCAGACGTTCCTGGTAATCTTCCGGGATATCCAGATGCAGGGTCGACTGAATAAATTTCTGCGCCAGCGGCGTTTTCGGATGCGAGAACACTTCACTTACCGTGTCCTGCTCGATCAGTTCGCCATTGCTGATGACCGCCACGCAATCACAAATGCGCTTCACAACGTCCATTTCGTGAGTGATCAACAGAATCGTCAAACCCAGACGGCGGTTGATGTCTTTCAGCAGTTCGAGAATAGAACGTGTCGTTGCCGGGTCCAGCGCGCTGGTGGCTTCATCACACAGCAATACTTTGGGATTGCTGGCTAACGCACGGGCAATTGCCACGCGCTGTTTCTGCCCACCGGAAAGGTTCGACGGATAGCTATCATGCTTATCACCAAGACCAACCAATGACAGCAATTCCGTCACGCGACGTTTGATCTCGTCTTTCGGTGTGTTGTCCAGCTCCAGCGGCAGAGCCACGTTGCCAAAAACAGTACGCGAAGAGAGCAGGTTAAAATGCTGGAAAATCATACCAATCTGGCGGCGAGCTTTGGTCAACTCGGATTCTGACAGCGTGGTCAGTTCCTGGCCATCGACCAGCACGCTACCCTCGGTTGGGCGCTCCAGCAGGTTTACACAACGTATAAGCGTACTCTTACCCGCGCCTGAGGCACCGATAACGCCATAAATTTGTCCAGCTGGCACATGCAGGCTGACGTTGTTCAACGCCTGGATGGTGCGGGTGCCCTGGTGGAACACTTTGGTGATATTCGAAAGTTTTATCATTGATTATTTATTATCGTCATTAAGTTAGTCGTGGCATCTCGAATGCCTGAAACGGGCAACGCCGTCAATGAAATGGATGTTAAGGCATCCAGACGTCTAAATCAATCAGGTTTATGCGAAGAGCACTTTCTTGCAGGTCGAAACATGCGATACTAGCGTCACATGCCTTATTAAGGAGCTATAAAAGGTGGCGAAGAGCGTACCCGCAATTTTTCTTGACCGTGATGGCACCATTAATGTCGATCACGGCTATGTCCATGAGATCGACAACTTTGAATTTATCGACGGTGTTATTGACGCTATGCGCGAGCTAAAAAAAATGGGCTTTGCGCTGGTGGTAGTAACCAACCAGTCTGGCATTGCTCGCGGTAAATTTACCGAAGCACAGTTTGAAACGCTGACCGAGTGGATGGACTGGTCGCTGGCGGACCGAGATGTCGATCTGGATGGTATCTATTATTGCCCGCATCATCCGCAGGGTAGTGTTGAAGAGTTTCGCCAGGTCTGCGATTGCCGCAAACCACATCCGGGGATGCTTTTGTCAGCACGCGATTATTTGCATATTGATATGGCCGCTTCTTATATGGTGGGCGATAAATTAGAAGATATGCAGGCAGCGGTTGCGGCGAACGTGGGAACAAAAGTGCTGGTGCGTACGGGTAAACCTATTACACCTGAAGCAGAAAACGCGGCAGATTGGGTGTTAAATAGCCTGGCAGACCTGCCGCAAGCGATAAAAAAGCAGCAAAAACCGGCGCAATGATTAAAAGATGAGCGGTTGAAATAAAAATGCATTTTTCCGCTTGTCTTCCTGAGCTGACTCCCTATAATGCGCCTCCATCGACACGGCGGATGTGAATCACTTCACACAAACAGCCGGTTCGGTTGAAGAGAAAAAATCCTGAAATTCA
Organism: Enterobacter hormaechei; assembly: GCA_041890495.1. Classification (GTDB taxonomy): domain Bacteria; phylum Pseudomonadota; class Gammaproteobacteria; order Enterobacterales; family Enterobacteriaceae; genus Escherichia; species Escherichia boydii. Next base: position 2,725,335 of record CP169086.1, on the reverse strand, counting down.
GGGTTGACTCTGAAAGAGGAAAGCGTAATATACGCCACCTCGCGACAGTGAGCTGAAAGCCGCGTCGCAACTGCTCTTTAACAATTTATCAGACAATCTGTGTGGGCACTCGAAGATACGGATTCTTAACGTCGCAAGACGAAAAATGAATACCAAGTCTCAAGAGTGAACACGTAATTCATTACGAAGTTTAATTCTTTGAGCATCAAACTTTTAAATTGAAGAGTTTGATCATGGCTCAGATTGAACGCTGGCGGCAGGCCTAACACATGCAAGTCGAACGGTAACAGGAAGAAGCTTGCTTCTTTGCTGACGAGTGGCGGACGGGTGAGTAATGTCTGGGAAACTGCCTGATGGAGGGGGATAACTACTGGAAACGGTAGCTAATACCGCATAACGTCGCAAGACCAAAGAGGGGGACCTTCGGGCCTCTTGCCATCGGATGTGCCCAGATGGGATTAGCTAGTAGGTGGGGTAACGGCTCACCTAGGCGACGATCCCTAGCTGGTCTGAGAGGATGACCAGCCACACTGGAACTGAGACACGGTCCAGACTCCTACGGGAGGCAGCAGTGGGGAATATTGCACAATGGGCGCAAGCCTGATGCAGCCATGCCGCGTGTATGAAGAAGGCCTTCGGGTTGTAAAGTACTTTCAGCGGGGAGGAAGGGAGTAAAGTTAATACCTTTGCTCATTGACGTTACCCGCAGAAGAAGCACCGGCTAACTCCGTGCCAGCAGCCGCGGTAATACGGAGGGTGCAAGCGTTAATCGGAATTACTGGGCGTAAAGCGCACGCAGGCGGTTTGTTAAGTCAGATGTGAAATCCCCGGGCTCAACCTGGGAACTGCATCTGATACTGGCAAGCTTGAGTCTCGTAGAGGGGGGTAGAATTCCAGGTGTAGCGGTGAAATGCGTAGAGATCTGGAGGAATACCGGTGGCGAAGGCGGCCCCCTGGACGAAGACTGACGCTCAGGTGCGAAAGCGTGGGGAGCAAACAGGATTAGATACCCTGGTAGTCCACGCCGTAAACGATGTCGACTTGGAGGTTGTGCCCTTGAGGCGTGGCTTCCGGAGCTAACGCGTTAAGTCGACCGCCTGGGGAGTACGGCCGCAAGGTTAAAACTCAAATGAATTGACGGGGGCCCGCACAAGCGGTGGAGCATGTGGTTTAATTCGATGCAACGCGAAGAACCTTACCTGGTCTTGACATCCACAGAACTTTCCAGAGATGGATTGGTGCCTTCGGGAACTGTGAGACAGGTGCTGCATGGCTGTCGTCAGCTCGTGTTGTGAAATGTTGGGTTAAGTCCCGCAACGAGCGCAACCCTTATCCTTTGTTGCCAGCGGTCCGGCCGGGAACTCAAAGGAGACTGCCAGTGATAAACTGGAGGAAGGTGGGGATGACGTCAAGTCATCATGGCCCTTACGACCAGGGCTACACACGTGCTACAATGGCGCATACAAAGAGAAGCGACCTCGCGAGAGCAAGCGGACCTCATAAAGTGCGTCGTAGTCCGGATTGGAGTCTGCAACTCGACTCCATGAAGTCGGAATCGCTAGTAATCGTGGATCAGAATGCCACGGTGAATACGTTCCCGGGCCTTGTACACACCGCCCGTCACACCATGGGAGTGGGTTGCAAAAGAAGTAGGTAGCTTAACCTTCGGGAGGGCGCTTACCACTTTGTGATTCATGACTGGGGTGAAGTCGTAACAAGGTAACCGTAGGGGAACCTGCGGTTGGATCACCTCCTTACCTTAAAGAAACGTACTTTGCAGTGCTCACACAGATTGTCTGATGAAAATGAGCAGTAAAACCTCTACAGGCTTGTAGCTCAGGTGGTTAGAGCGCACCCCTGATAAGGGTGAGGTCGGTGGTTCAAGTCCACTCAGGCCTACCAAATTTGCACGGCAAATTTGAAGAGGTTTTAACTACATGTTATGGGGCTATAGCTCAGCTGGGAGAGCGCCTGCTTTGCACGCAGGAGGTCTGCGGTTCGATCCCGCATAGCTCCACCATCTCTGTAGTGATTAAATAAAAAATACTTCAGAGTGTACCTGCAAAGGTTCACTGCGAAGTTTTGCTCTTTAAAAATCTGGATCAAGCTGAAAATTGAAACACTGAACAATGAAAGTTGTTCGTGAGTCTCTCAAATTTTCGCAACACGATGATGAATCGCAAGAAACATCTTCGGGTTGTGAGGTTAAGCGACTAAGCGTACACGGTGGATGCCCTGGCAGTCAGAGGCGATGAAGGACGTGCTAATCTGCGATAAGCGTCGGTAAGGTGATATGAACCGTTATAACCGGCGATTTCCGAATGGGGAAACCCAGTGTGATTCGTCACACTATCATTAACTGAATCCATAGGTTAATGAGGCGAACCGGGGGAACTGAAACATCTAAGTACCCCGAGGAAAAGAAATCAACCGAGATTCCCCCAGTAGCGGCGAGCGAACGGGGAGCAGCCCAGAGCCTGAATCAGTGTGTGTGTTAGTGGAAGCGTCTGGAAAGGCGCGCGATACAGGGTGACAGCCCCGTACACAAAAATGCACATGCTGTGAGCTCGATGAGTAGGGCGGGACACGTGGTATCCTGTCTGAATATGGGGGGACCATCCTCCAAGGCTAAATACTCCTGACTGACCGATAGTGAACCAGTACCGTGAGGGAAAGGCGAAAAGAACCCCGGCGAGGGGAGTGAAAAAGAACCTGAAACCGTGTACGTACAAGCAGTGGGAGCACGCTTAGGCGTGTGACTGCGTACCTTTTGTATAATGGGTCAGCGACTTATATTCTGTAGCAAGGTTAACCGAATAGGGGAGCCGAAGGGAAACCGAGTCTTAACTGGGCGTTAAGTTGCAGGGTATAGACCCGAAACCCGGTGATCTAGCCATGGGCAGGTTGAAGGTTGGGTAACACTAACTGGAGGACCGAACCGACTAATGTTGAAAAATTAGCGGATGACTTGTGGCTGGGGGTGAAAGGCCAATCAAACCGGGAGATAGCTGGTTCTCCCCGAAAGCTATTTAGGTAGCGCCTCGTGAATTCATCTCCGGGGGTAGAGCACTGTTTCGGCAAGGGGGTCATCCCGACTTACCAACCCGATGCAAACTGCGAATACCGGAGAATGTTATCACGGGAGACACACGGCGGGTGCTAACGTCCGTCGTGAAGAGGGAAACAACCCAGACCGCCAGCTAAGGTCCCAAAGTCATGGTTAAGTGGGAAACGATGTGGGAAGGCCCAGACAGCCAGGATGTTGGCTTAGAAGCAGCCATCATTTAAAGAAAGCGTAATAGCTCACTGGTCGAGTCGGCCTGCGCGGAAGATGTAACGGGGCTAAACCATGCACCGAAGCTGCGGCAGCGACGCTTATGCGTTGTTGGGTAGGGGAGCGTTCTGTAAGCCTGTGAAGGTGTACTGTGAGGTATGCTGGAGGTATCAGAAGTGCGAATGCTGACATAAGTAACGATAAAGCGGGTGAAAAGCCCGCTCGCCGGAAGACCAAGGGTTCCTGTCCAACGTTAATCGGGGCAGGGTGAGTCGACCCCTAAGGCGAGGCCGAAAGGCGTAGTCGATGGGAAACAGGTTAATATTCCTGTACTTGGTGTTACTGCGAAGGGGGGACGGAGAAGGCTATGTTGGCCGGGCGACGGTTGTCCCGGTTTAAGCGTGTAGGCTGGTTTTCCAGGCAAATCCGGAAAATCAAGGCTGAGGCGTGATGACGAGGCACTACGGTGCTGAAGCAACAAATGCCCTGCTTCCAGGAAAAGCCTCTAAGCATCAGGTAACATCAAATCGTACCCCAAACCGACACAGGTGGTCAGGTAGAGAATACCAAGGCGCTTGAGAGAACTCGGGTGAAGGAACTAGGCAAAATGGTGCCGTAACTTCGGGAGAAGGCACGCTGATATGTAGGTGAAGTCCCTCGCGGATGGAGCTGAAATCAGTCGAAGATACCAGCTGGCTGCAACTGTTTATTAAAAACACAGCACTGTGCAAACACGAAAGTGGACGTATACGGTGTGACGCCTGCCCGGTGCCGGAAGGTTAATTGATGGGGTCAGCGCAAGCGAAGCTCTTGATCGAAGCCCCGGTAAACGGCGGCCGTAACTATAACGGTCCTAAGGTAGCGAAATTCCTTGTCGGGTAAGTTCCGACCTGCACGAATGGCGTAATGATGGCCAGGCTGTCTCCACCCGAGACTCAGTGAAATTGAACTCGCTGTGAAGATGCAGTGTACCCGCGGCAAGACGGAAAGACCCCGTGAACCTTTACTATAGCTTGACACTGAACATTGAGCCTTGATGTGTAGGATAGGTGGGAGGCTTTGAAGTGTGGACGCCAGTCTGCATGGAGCCGACCTTGAAATACCACCCTTTAATGTTTGATGTTCTAACGTTGACCCGTGATCCGGGTTGCGGACAGTGTCTGGTGGGTAGTTTGACTGGGGCGGTCTCCTCCTAAAGAGTAACGGAGGAGCACGAAGGTTGGCTAATCCTGGTCGGACATCAGGAGGTTAGTGCAATGGCATAAGCCAGCTTGACTGCGAGCGTGACGGCGCGAGCAGGTGCGAAAGCAGGTCATAGTGATCCGGTGGTTCTGAATGGAAGGGCCATCGCTCAACGGATAAAAGGTACTCCGGGGATAACAGGCTGATACCGCCCAAGAGTTCATATCGACGGCGGTGTTTGGCACCTCGATGTCGGCTCATCACATCCTGGGGCTGAAGTAGGTCCCAAGGGTATGGCTGTTCGCCATTTAAAGTGGTACGCGAGCTGGGTTTAGAACGTCGTGAGACAGTTCGGTCCCTATCTGCCGTGGGCGCTGGAGAATTGAGGGGGGCTGCTCCTAGTACGAGAGGACCGGAGTGGACGCATCACTGGTGTTCGGGTTGTCATGCCAATGGCACTGCCCGGTAGCTAAATGCGGAAGAGATAAGTGCTGAAAGCATCTAAGCACGAAACTTGCCCCGAGATGAGTTCTCCCTGACTCCTTGAGAGTCCTGAAGGAACGTTGAAGACGACGACGTTGATAGGCCGGGTGTGTAAGCGCAGCGATGCGTTGAGCTAACCGGTACTAATGAACCGTGAGGCTTAACCTTACAACGCCGAAGCTGTTTTGGCGGATTGAGAGAAGATTTTCAGCCTGATACAGATTAAATCAGAACGCAGAAGCGGTCTGATAAAACAGAATTTGCCTGGCGGCCGTAGCGCGGTGGTCCCACCTGACCCCATGCCGAACTCAGAAGTGAAACGCCGTAGCGCCGATGGTAGTGTGGGGTCTCCCCATGCGAGAGTAGGGAACTGCCAGGCATCAAATTAAGCAGTAAGCCGGTCATAAAACCGGTGGTTGTAAAAGAATTCGGTGGAGCGGTAGTTCAGTCGGTTAGAATACCTGCCTGTCACGCAGGGGGTCGCGGGTTCGAGTCCCGTCCGTTCCGCCACTTATTAAGAAGCCTCGAGTTAACGCTCGAGGTTTTTTTTCGTCTGTATATCTATTATTGCCAGAATCGCAAAAATCCTCTGCATTTTACGCTCTTTTTCCTCAACAGTCTGAAGCCCATAATCACCTCAGTTAACGAAAATAGCATTAAAAGAGGCATATTATGGCTATCCCTGCATTTGGTTTAGGTACTTTCCGTCTGAAAGACGACGTTGTTATTTCATCTGTGATAACGGCGCTTGAACTTGGTTATCGCGCAATTGATACCGCACAAATCTATGATAACGAAGCCGCAGTAGGTCAGGCGATTGCAGAAAGTGGCGTGCCACGTCATGAACTCTACATCACCACTAAAATCTGGATTGAAAATCTCAGCAAAGACAAATTGATCCCAAGTCTGAAAGAGAGCCTGCAAAAATTGCGTACCGATTATGTTGATCTGACGCTAATCCACTGGCCGTCACCAAACGATGAAGTCTCTGTTGAAGAGTTTATGCAGGCGCTGCTGGAAGCCAAAAAACAAGGGCTGACGCGTGAGATCGGTATTTCCAACTTCACGATCCCGTTGATGGAAAAAGCGATTGCTGCTGTTGGTGCTGAAAACATCGCTACTAACCAGATTGAACTCTCTCCTTATCTGCAAAACCGTAAAGTGGTTGCCTGGGCTAAACAGCACGGCATCCATATTACTTCCTATATGACGCTGGCGTATGGTAAGGCCCTGAAAGATGAGGTTATTGCTCGTATCGCAGCTAAACACAATGCGACTCCGGCACAAGTGATTCTGGCGTGGGCTATGGGGGAAGGTTACTCAGTAATTCCTTCTTCTACTAAACGTAAAAACCTGGAAAGTAATCTTAAGGCACAAAATTTACAGCTTGATGCCGAAGATAAAAAAGCGATCGCCGCACTGGATTGCAACGACCGCCTGGTTAGCCCGGAAGGTCTGGCTCCTGAATGGGACTGATATTAACCCCCTCTGTACTCTAAACCCTCATACAGCTCCTTCGGGAGCTGTTTTTATATGTTCACTCAGGAAGTCAATAAAGGCCCGGATGCGCGTGCTTACCGCTCTGTCACTGTAATACACCGCGCTAAAAGGCATCTCTACAGGTAGGCGCTTATCGGCCATTAACTCCACGAGCTCACCACGCGCAATTTCTTTATCAATCATGTAATCCGACAAACAGGCGATGCCATTCCCGGTAAGGCACAGCTGTTTTAGCGTTTCCCCGCTGTTAGACGATAACCCGCAGGTGATTTCATGCAACTGACCATCATGACAGGCGACAGGCCAGGTGTTTAGCGATACCGGCTCCGTAAAGCCCAGGCACAGATGATGCTTCAATTCTTCAACCGTCTCCGGTTTACCATGTTCGGCAATATACTCTGGTGATGCGATAATTTTGCGGTAGCTGGCAAACAGAGGGCGGGCACGCAAGCTTGAATCTGTCAGGGTTCCCGCCCGAATAGCCACATCCACTTTCCGCTCGATGAGGTTGATAAACGTCTCTGAGGAGACCAGAGATAGCGTCATCTCCGGATAGCGCTCGCGGAAAGGTTTGATCAGCGGCATCAGAAAGTGAAGCACCACCGGCGTGGCCGCATCAATGCGCAGCAATCCACGCGGCGTGCTGCGGGTCTCCATAATCTCCGTCTCGGCTGCAGCCATCTCCTGCAGTACCGACTGCACGCGGCGAAAGTAACGCTCGCCTTCTTCCGTCAGGCTCAGCTGCCGCGTCGTTCGGTTGAGCAGACTCACTCCAAGCTTCATCTCCAGTTTCTTTACCGAACGGCTGATGGCCGAATTAGCCTGACCCAGCTGTTCGGCCGCGCGGCTAAAGCTGCCGCTTTCAACAACGGCGACAAAGATTGTCAGCTCTTCTGACGTTGCTTTCATTGTTGCACCACCTGCAAAATTCTATTGAGATTTTGACCATTTTTGTTATTTAAACACTGGCGCATACTGCCTGTCATCTTAATCCTGATGATACGGAGTATTTTATGCCACTGGCGCTACTTGCCCTGACGATCAGTGCCTTTGCAATTGGCACGACCGAATTTGTTATCGTGGGGCTGGTTCCCACTATTGCTAACCAGCTTGCGATCTCGTTACCCTCTGCCGGGCTGTTGGTGTCTATCTACGCTCTGGGCGTCGCCGTCGGTGCGCCAGTGTTGACGGCGCTGACCGGGCGTTTTCCGCGTAAGCAGCTGTTAGTCGCGCTGATGGTGCTGTTCACCGCCGGCAACATTCTTGCCTGGCAGGCTCCGGACTACACCACGCTGGTGATTGCCCGTCTGTTGACCGGCCTTGCGCACGGGGTGTTCTTCTCGATTGGTTCCACTATTGCAACCAGCCTGGTACCCAAAGAGAAAGCGGCTTCAGCCATTGCGATCATGTTTGGTGGACTGACCGTTGCACTCGTTACGGGCGTACCGCTGGGAACGTTTATCGGACAACACTTCGGCTGGCGCGAAACGTTCCTGGCCGTCTCCTTGCTGGGGGTTATCGCCCTGGTGACCAGCCTGCTGCTGGTACCGTCGAATATTCCAGGACGGGCGAGCGCCAGCCTGCGCGATCAGCTGAAGGTGCTCACGCATCCGCGTTTGCTGATCATCTATGCGGTTACGGCACTGGGCTATGGCGGCGTATTCACCGCCTTCACCTTCCTGGCGCCGATGATGCAGGACCTGGCGGGCTTTTCCCCCAATGCCGTGAGCTGGATTTTGCTGGGATACGGTATTTCCGTTGCCATTGGCAATATCTGGGGCGGAAAGCTTGCAGATAAGCATGGTGCGGTACCGGCGCTGAAATTTATCTTCGCCGCTCTGGTTATTCTGCTGATGATTTTCCAGTTCACCGCTTCGATACACTACGCGGCGCTGGTCACGGTGCTGGTCATGGGGATCTTTGCCTTTGGTAATGTGCCCGGGCTTCAGGTCTACGTTGTCCAGAAAGCCGAGCTCTATACGCCAAATGCGGTGGATGTGGCATCGGGTCTGAACATTGCCGCATTTAATATCGGCATCGCGCTGGGTTCCATCATTGGCGGACAAACCGTAGCGCATGTTGGGTTAACCCAGACTCCGTGGATTGGCGCGGTGATTGTCCTGGTGGCCTTCCTGCTGATTGGCCTGAGCGGGCGTCTTGATAAACCTGCTCGCATTGCGCTGGGTTAACATCAGTAAGCGCTTGCTTACAAAACTGGAAAGCGGTTTCTCAGAAATTGCGTTGAAAGTATGACCTAAAGTCCCTATAACATTAGAACCAGTCCGTTTTCCGGGCTGGTTCATGTTACAGAGGCTGTTTCCAAAAGTGCGAAAAAATACCTATGCCATGCGTTATGTTGCCGGAATGCCCGCGGAGAGGATCTTGCCTCCGGGGTCATTTGCGAGCATAAGCCAGGCATTACCCGCCGGCACACCGTTAAGCAGCGATGAGAAAATCCGTGTACTGGTGTGGAATATCTTTAAGCAGCAGCGTGCCGAATGGTTATCGGTACTCAAGAATTTTGGAAAAGATGCCCACCTGGTTCTGCTCCAGGAGGCGCAAACCACCCCTGAGCTGGTCCGGTTTGCCACCACGAACTATCTTGCCGCCGACCAGGTGCCTGCATTTGTCCTGCCGCAACACCCCTCAGGCGTGATGACGCTTTCAGCAGCACATCCGGTCTATTGCTGTCCTCTGCGAGAACGTGAACCTATCCTGCGTCTGGCAAAATCGGCGTTGGTGACGGTCTATCCGCTGCCGGATACCCGAATGCTGATGGTCGTGAATATCCATGCGGTAAATTTCAGCCTGGGCGTGGATGTCTACAGTAAGCAGTTACTTCCGATCGGCGATCAGATAGCCCATCACAGCGGCCCTATCATTATGGCGGGCGATTTCAATGCCTGGAGCCGTCCGCGCATGAATGCGCTGTATCGCTTTGCGCGCGAAATGTCGCTGCGTGAAGTTCGTTTTAGCGATGACCAGCGCAAAAAAGCCTTTGGTCGTCCTCTCGATTTTGTCTTCTATCGTGGTTTGAGCGTGCACGATGCCTCTGTTCTGGTGACGCGCGCCTCGGATCATAACCCTCTACTAGTTGAATTCAGTCCCGGCAAGCCTGATAAATAATGGTGTGTCAGGTCTGCCGTGGGGCAGGCCTGCGCGGGTGCTGCCCTTTATTTTTCACTCACAAAGGACAGTACGATGACAACAACACACTCCCATCATGACAACGTAGAAAAACAGTTTGGTTCTCAGGCAAGTGCCTATCTGAGCAGCGCCGTGCATGCTTCTGGCCGCGATCTGGTGCGTCTCGGTGAACGTCTGACGGCGTTCCCGCAGGCGCACGTGCTGGATTTGGGCTGCGGAGCAGGGCATGCCAGCTTTACGGCTGCGCAGCAGGTCGCGCACGTTACCGCGTATGACTTATCCAGCCAGATGCTGGACGTCGTTGCCGAGGCGGCGAAAGCGAAGGGGCTGGACAACATTGATACGCGTCAGGGCTATGCCGAATCCTTACCTTTTGATGATGCCTCGTTTGAGGTGGTTATCAGCCGTTATTCCGCGCACCACTGGAATGATGTCGGCCAGGCATTACGCGAGGTCAAACGCGTTCTGAAGCCGGGCGGCACATTCATCATTATGGATGTGATGTCACCTGGACACCCGGTGCGCAATATCTGGCTGCAAACGGTAGAAGCGCTGCGCGATACCTCGCACGTGCAAAACTACTCCAGCGGAGAGTGGTTGTCGCTTGTCACTGAAGCGGGGCTGATCGCGCGCGCGTTGATTACCGATCGCTTACCTCTGGAGTTCAGCTCGTGGATCGCGCGTATGCGTACTCCGGAAGCATTAAGCCAGGCGATCAGACTCTATCAGGAAAGCGCGTCCGCAGAGGTAAAGGCGTATTTTGCCTTGCAGAATGATGGCTTTTTCACCAGTGATATCATCATGGTAGATGCACATAAAGCGGCATAAATAAAAAAGGCACCGGGGGAATCGGTGCCTTTTTATTATCTGGTTTGTCAGGAATCTGGCATGTTGTTGTTTTTCACAAACAACGTCAGCTTATCGCCTGGTTGCAGATTCGCAGTGTCGCTGTTCCAGCGCATCACATCTTTGATGTTCACGCCGTGGCGTTTAGCAATGCTTGAAAGCGAATCGCCTTTGCGCACACGATACGTAATGCTATCGCTGTTGTTTGCCAGTCGCTGTGCGCTACTGCCTGCACCAATCGTCAAACTTTGGCCTGGCTTCAGCTTAGATCCGCGCAGTTTGTTCCACTGCTGCAAATCTTTGGTGCTTACGCCGAGACGTGAAGCGATACTTGAAAGCGTGTCGCCAGAGCGTACGGTGTAAACACGGCTGTTAAGCGGCGTATTGTCGGCAACCAGCGTCGACTGTACAGCAGCAATTTCGCCTGAAGCCAGAGATTCACGCAGTTGATCTGCATGCTTCTTTGGCACCATCACGTACTGCGGGCCACTTGCGCCCAGCGTGGAGCCTTTTACGCCAGCGTTGAATGTCTTCAGCTTGCTGACGGAAATCCCCGCCATATCTGCTACCTTCGCCATTTCAACCGGGCTGCTCAGGTGCACACGCGCCAGAGCACGGCTTTCATCGGTCGTTGGCAGACGTACGCCATAACGCTTGCTGTTTTTGAGAATATCACTCAATGCCAGCATTTTAGGCACGTACTGCTTCGTTTCCTGCGGCAACGGTAACGACCAGAAGTCCGTGGATTTCCCACGCGCTTTGTTGGTTTTAATTGCCTTCATGACCCGACCTTCGCCGCTGTTATAAGCCGCTACGGTCAGAAGCCAGTCGCCGTCAAACATTTTGTTCAGACGCTGCATCATATTCAGCGCGGCAGTTGTTGAAGCAACAACATCGCGACGCGCGTCATAATTGCGGGTCTGTTTCAAACCATAATTGCGCCCCGTGCTCGGAATGATCTGCCAGATGCCTGCGGCATTGGCGCCAGACGTTGCGTGAGGATCAAAAGCGCTCTCCACTATGGGTAGTAGTACCAGTTCCATAGGCATGTTACGTTTTTTAACTTGCCCTGCTATCCAGTACATATACGGCTCTGCCCGTAAAGTTACATCGTGGAGATAGCTCTTATTGCGTAAATATTTCTGTTTCTGTTCGCGAATCCGGTCATTTTCCGGAATTCCCATCTTTAGCTCGTCGCCAATGAAAGCCCACAAGTCACCATCTGGCGCGATAGACGTCCCATCGTCCATCCATCGTGCCTGACTTGTAAACTTTGCTGCTTCCCCTTGACCAGCTGCAGAAAGGCTCTGTGCGTGCTGTTGAACGTTGCCGGTACTCTGGCAACCCACGAGCAGGACAGAGGCGAGTAATATCGCTTTTGCCTTCATGTGTGTGTCAATAGTTGCTTAAAAGACGACCGATCATAACGGCGAACGGAGCCGATGACAAGAAAGTTTTATCAGAACCTATCTTTCTTTGACCTTAACCATGCAAAACGCTCTTCAGGTTGTTGCAATAATGTTTCTTCATTAATTACATTAATTAAATCAATATCTTCCGTTCTTAAAAAAACATTAATTTGCCGCTCATTTTTCAGAATTACGGGTAGTGTTATTTGATTTTTTGCCCGTAACTCCTTAACTTTACGATAATAATCATTTATGGACAAATCGTGCGGGAGAATACTCAAAACAAACTTCATATTTGATAAGGTATATTCATGAGCACAACATACCAATGTATCGTCAGGTAACGCACTTAACTTTTTAAGTGATTGATACATTTGTGATGCTGTCCCTTCAAACAACCGACCACACCCACCAGAAAACAGTGTGTCGCCGCAAAATAGATAAGGTTTACTGAAGTAACAGATATGTCCTAAAGTGTGACCCGGCGTAGCAATTACACTAAATTCATGCCCCAAAACGAAGGCAGTTTCGCCATCTTTGACTACCTGTGTTGTTCCCTTATCTTGTGTCTCTTGTGGACCATACACCACAATTTGTGGAAACTTTTCCACCAGTTCTTTTACGCCGCCAACGTGATCGTGGTGATGGTGGGTGAGAAATATGGCCTCCGGTTGCCAGTTATTGGCGGCAATGGCGTTTAATACTGGCTCTGCGTCTCCGGGATCGACAATCAGGCAGCGAACCTGCTTCATCATTCAAAACCAGATGTAATTGTCATCAAAGGCGGGAATACTGTTAAGATTCATAGATTACCTCTCAGTGTGAAACGGAAGGTTGTGATGAAACCGGCAAGAGTCCCTCAAACTGTCGTGGCTCCTGATTGCTGGGGCGATTTGCCCTGGGGAAAGCCTTTATCGCAAGGCGCTGGAGCGCCAGCCTCAACCCGTGGTTCACTAAAATGTTATGGTTTTCATCTGCTTAAGATTGGCAATTTAAGCGCAGAAATCAATTGCGAAGCGTGCGCGGTTTCTCATCAAGTGAATGTTTCTGCGCAAGGAATGCCCGTCCAGGTACAGGCGGACCCACTTCATCTTCCTTTTGCCGATAAATCCGTTGATGTTTGTCTACTGGCACATACATTGCCGTGGTGCACCGATCCGCATCGTTTATTGCGTGAAGCCGATCGGGTATTGATTGATGATGGCTGGCTGGTCATTAGTGGCTTCAATCCCATCAGTTTTATGGGATTACGCAAACTTGTGCCGGTATTGCGCAAAACCTCGCCCTATAACAGCGGATGTTTACTCTGATGCGGCAGCTGGACTGGCTCTCTTTGTTGAATTTTGAAGTGCTACACGCCAGCCGTTTTCCACGTTCTCCCGTGGAACAAACACGGAGGAAAACTATTGAATGCGCATATTCCTGCGCTTGGTTGCTTACAACTTATTGTTGCCCGGAAACGGACTATTCCTTTAACGCTAAATCCGATGAAACAGAGTAAAAACAAGCCACGAATTCGCCAGGCGGTTGGAGCCACCCGGCAATGTCGTAAACCACAGGCTTAAACTTCAACTTGGTAGCCTGTATCTTCCAGTGTGGGATTCATGCCGCGGCACGAGCCAGTTCATCACAGCGTTCGTTTTCCGGGTGTCCGGCATGGCCTTTAACCCATTCCCATTTGATTTGATGCTGCCCCAATGCAGCATCAAGACGTTGCCAGAGATCGACATTTTTTACTGGTTTTTTGTCTGCGGTTTTCCAGCCACGTTTTTTCCAGTTATGGATCCACTGGGTGATACCCTGGCGGACATACTGGCTGTCGGTACTCAAAATGACTTCGCAATGTTCTTTTAACGCCTCCAGCGCGACAATAGCGGCCATCAACTCCATACGGTTGTTGGTGGTGCGGGTGTAGCCAGCGCTAAAGGTTTTCTCGCGTCCGCGATAGCGTAAAATAGCGCCGTAACCCCCAGGTCCTGGATTGCCCAGACACGAACCATCGGTGAAAATTTCTACCTGTTTAAGCATCTCTGGTAGACTTCCTGTAATTGAATCGAACTGTAAAACGACAAGTCTGACATAAATGACCGCTATGAGCACTGCAATTACACGCCAGATCGTTCTCGATACCGAAACCACCGGTATGAACCAGATTGGTGCGCACTATGAAGGCCACAAGATCATTGAGATTGGTGCCGTTGAAGTGGTGAACCGTCGCCTGACGGGCAATAACTTCCATGTTTATCTCAAACCCGATCGGCTGGTGGATCCGGAAGCCTTTGGCGTACATGGTATTGCCGATGAATTTTTGCTCGATAAGCCCACGTTTGCCGAAGTAGCCGATGAGTTCATGGACTATATTCGCGGCGCGGAGTTGGTGATCCATAACGCAGCGTTCGATATCGGCTTTATGGACTACGAGTTTTCGTTGCTTAAGCGCGATATTCCGAAGACCAATACTTTCTGTAAGGTCACCGATAGCCTTGCGGTGGCGAGGAAAATGTTTCCCGGTAAGCGCAACAGCCTCGATGCGTTATGTGCTCGCTACGAAATAGATAACAGTAAACGAACGCTGCACGGGGCATTACTCGATGCCCAGATCCTTGCGGAAGTTTATCTGGCGATGACCGGTGGTCAAACGTCGATGGCTTTTGCGATGGAAGGAGAGACACAACAGCAACAAGGTGAAGCAACAATTCAGCGCATTGTACGTCAGGCAAGTAAGTTACGCGTTGTTTTTGCGACAGATGAAGAGATTGCAGCTCATGAAGCCCGTCTCGATCTGGTGCAGAAGAAAGGCGGAAGTTGCCTCTGGCGAGCATAAATACCTGTGAAAGGCGCTAAAAATAGCGACTTGGGCGATTTTTGCAGCAAACGATTCAAAAGATGAGAAAAACCGTTGACGAAGGTCGAGGCAATCCGTAATATTCGCCTCGTTCCCAACGGAACACAACGCGGAGCGGTAGTTCAGTCGGTTAGAATACCTGCCTGTCACGCAGGGGGTCGCGGGTTCGAGTCCCGTCCGTTCCGCCACTATTCAGAAGGCCTGAATCAGAAATGATTCAGGCCTTCGTCGTTTCAGCGTTCTGTAATCTCATTCTCTCACTTGTCGTTAACAAAAAGTTAATGCACATAGTGCAATTTATTAACAATTGCACGGATGTAGTGCGCTATTTGCACTGTTATTGTGCATTTTGCCACCATCTCTCTCTTCAGCCCTCATTCAGAATGTGTCTTACTGTAAAAATAATTCACGCAGAATCATTTGGTTATCTCCTGCTTTCCAAAAAAACACCGAACCAATTGCGTATTGGTTTGGTTATTGCTTAATCATTAGCACGATAAGCTTCATTCCATATCAATAACTTATCGTTAATAAAAATAAAGCAATGATGAAAGCGAGCGAACCAATATGGAAAAACCGTCACGGTTTCTGGCAAATTCCAGCACCGCGCTTGAGCAGCTGCGCGGGCTAATCAACCAGCATGAGTCAACACCAGGCATTCCGCTGCCCACGGAACGTGAGCTGTCGGATACTCTCGGCGTAGGGCGACGTGAAGTCCGTCGTGCGCTGGACGTGCTGGAAGAAGAGGGGCGTATCTGGCGTAAGCAGGGCAAAGGGACGTTTATCGGCCCGTCAGCACCTGTTGAACCGCTGGCCCTTCAGGGACTGGTGCAGCAAACAAACCTGCTGGAAGTGATGGAAGCTCGTCTACAGCTTGAACCCGGCCTCGCCCGGCTTGCGGCACTGCGTGCCACCAGGGAAAACCTCGCGCTTATGCAGCGCATGCTGGAACGCATCGATAAGGTCAGCCCGGATGACCGCGATCTCAACGAACTCTGGGATAGCGCCTTTCACCGCGCTATTGCCGAGGCGGCGGGTAACCGTCTGATGCTCGGCCTGTTTGATGCCATTGATGCCGTCAGACGTGAACCGGGCTGGCAGCATCTGCGCGAATTAGCCCGCACGCCCGAACGTGTCGATAGCTATAACGACCACCACCACAAGATCATGGCTGCGATTATCCATCGCCAGCCTAATGAAGCTGCGGCCGCCATGCGCGAACACCTGCTCAGCCTGCAAACCGCCCTGATTCAGGCGATCCACCTTGAGGACGACTTCACGCCATGACGACAATCCCCTTTAAGGACGCCACGCCCGTACTGCAAGTACAAAACCTCAACGTTACGTTCGCGGGCTCGCCGGTTAGCGTGCTTGACGGTATCTCATTGACCGTCAGGGCCGGCGAAACGCTGGCGCTGGTGGGGGAGTCCGGCTGCGGGAAAAGTATCACCTCACTGGCGCTAATGGGGTTACTGCCCGCCAGCGCACGGATCGTCAGCGGGGAGATGCAGTTTCGCCGCCACGATCTGCGAAAGCTCTCTCCGAGGGAATATGCCGACCTGCGCGGCAGCGAGCTGGCGATGATTTTTCAGGAGCCGATGACCTCGCTCAATCCGGCGTTTACGCTGGGGGATCAGCTGAGCGAAGCGGTTATGCGACACCAGAACGTCTCGCGCGCAGAGGCGATGAAGGTCGCGCTGCAGATCCTTGAGAAAGTGCAGATTCCGGCGGCAGAGATGCGCCTGAAAGCGTATCCTCACCAGCTTTCCGGCGGCATGCGCCAGCGCGTGATGATTGCGATGGCGCTGATTAACCACCCCAAACTGCTGATTGCCGACGAACCGACCACCGCGCTCGACGTCACCATTCAGGCGCAAATACTCGCCTTGCTCAATACCTTGAAAGAGGAAACCGGCACGGCGGTGCTTATGATCACCCACGATTTGGGCGTGGTGGCCGAAGTCGCCCAGCAGGTGGCGGTGATGTATGCCGGACAGGTAGTGGAGCAGGGAAGCGTCGAGGCGATATTTGCCGACCCGCAGCACCCGTACACCATCGGTCTGATGGGGTCTATCCCCTCCCTTGGCGCACGTAAAGGCCCGCTTTCCACCATTCCCGGTTCGGTACCTCTGCCTGAATCCATGCCGAAAGGCTGCCGTTTTGCCACCCGCTGTCCGTTTGCGCAGTCCCGCTGCCATGATGAAAAACCGTCGCTCACCGCGCTTGGCGCGGGCCATCGGGTCGCCTGCTTCCGCGTGCCGCTCGAACACCACATTGCCCTGGGAGAGACCGCATGACCACGCCCATTCTTGAAGCTCGGGACCTCAGCAAGCTCTTCCCCGGCCCGAAAAAACTCTTTACCCCGGCCCGGTTTGTCACCGCGGTCGATCGCGTGTCGCTTGCCGTAATGCCGGGCGAAACGCTGGCGATCGTCGGCGAGTCCGGCTCCGGAAAATCTACGCTTGGCCGTCTGCTGCTGCGCCTGCTGGCCGCCAGCGAAGGGCGCGTATTTTACCAGGGGGAAGAGATCACTCATGCATCGGGTGCGCGCCTCAATCAGCTCCGCCGCGAGCTGCAGATCATCTTTCAGGATCCCTTTGCGTCCCTGAACCCGCGCATGACGGTGGAGCAGATCGTCGGCGAGCCGCTGTGGCTGCACCAGAACATGAAGAAAGCGGACCGTCAGTACCGTGTTGCCGAGCTGCTTAAAACCGTAGGCCTGCCCGCTGCCTGGGCCGGGCGCTACCCGCACGAGTTTTCCGGCGGGCAGCGCCAGCGTATCGGCATTGCGCGCGCGCTGGCCTCAGGACCGAAGCTGCTGCTGGGCGATGAGCCGGTATCCGCGCTGGACGTGTCGGTGCAGGCGCAGGTGGTCAATTTGCTGGAAAGCCTGAAGCACCAGCTGGGGCTGACAATGGTGATTGTCGCCCACGGACTGGCGGTGATCCGCCACATGAGCGACCGCGTGGCGGTCATGTACCTTGGGCAAATCGTCGAGCTTGCCACCGTGGATGAGATCTTTGACGCGCCGCTGCATCCTTATACGCAGGCGCTGATCGCATCGGCGCCGCAGATGCAGCCGGGCGCTGAACGCGACGCGCCGCTGCTGCAGGGGGACTTACCGAACCCTGCCAGCCCGCCGTCCGGCTGTCGTTTCCACACCCGCTGCCCGTACGTCACCGACGAATGCCGCCAGGTTGAGCCGATCAATCAGGTGCTCGACGGCGGGCGTCAGGTTGCCTGCCACCGCTGGCAGGAGATCAACCGCGATCGCAGCGTTATCCAGATCGCACCGCCATCCGCCGCTTTTCTGCGCCGCCGCGCGCTGTTTGAACACGCGGCCACTCACTCGTCCCTTCCTTCAAGGAACTCATGATAATGACAATGCGTAATTCTCTTTTGACCGTACTGGGAAGTGTTATGTTGCTTGGCGCGGCGCTGCCCGCCCATTCAGAAAGCGTGCTGCGAATCGGTCTGGGGGCTGACCCGGACATGCTCGACCCGCATCTGGCGCGCACCTACTATGGCCGATTCGTGTTTGCCTCCCTGTGCGACAGGCTGGTGGACGTGGATGAAAACCTGAAGGTGGTCCCCGGTCTGGCTAAAGACTGGGCGTGGAGTGACGACGGTAAAACCCTGACGCTCAATCTGCGCGAAGGCGTGACCTTCCACGACGGTGAGAAATTCGATGCCGCCGCCGCAAAATTCAACCTCGACCGTGCCCTGACCCTGAAAGGCTCCCTGCGCAAAAGCGAGATCTCCTCCGTCGAATCGGTCGAGGTCACCGGCCCGATGCAGATTGCGCTGCACCTGAAGACCCCCGATGCCGCGCTGCTGATGCAGCTCACTGACCGCGCGGGCGCAATGATGGCCCCCGAGGCGGCGAAAAAGCCTGACTTTGCCGCCCACCCGGTCTGCTCCGGCCCGTACAAATTCGACAGCCGCGTGTCCCAGGACCGCATTGTTCTGACCCGCTTCGACAACTACTGGAACAAAGACGCCTACCACTTCGACAAAATTATCTATCTGCCGATCCCGGATGCCTCCGTGCGCCTCGCGAACCTGCGTGCGGGCGATCTCGACCTGACCGAAGGCATCGCCGCCAGCGACGTGAAAACCGTCGAGGCTGACAGCAAGCTGGCGCTGGCGAAGATAACGGGCCTGGGGTATCAGGGCATCACCTTCAACATCAACAACGGCAAGGTGCCGGCCAACGATCCGTTCAAAGATGCCCGCGTGCGCGAGGCCTTCTCGCAGGCTATCGACCGCGATGCGCTAAATCAGGTGGTCTTTGAAGGACTGTATACGCCAGCTAACCAGGCGTTTTCGACGGTGAGCCCGTATCACGTCAACCTGCCGGTCCCGCCGCGCGACGTCGACAAGGCCAAAGCGCTGCTCAAAGCGGCAGGCGTCAGCGCGCCGCTGACCGTCAACCTGCTGGTGCCAAACAACCCAACATCACAGCAGGTTGGGCAGGTGCTGCAGGCGATGGTCGCCGAGGCCGGATTTAACCTGAACCTGCAGATGACCGAATTCGCCACGCTGCTCGACCGCCAGCAGAGCGGCGACTATCAGCTGAGCTTCTCCGGCTGGTCGGGTCGCCCGGACCCGGACGGCAGCATCTACGGCTTTATCAACAGCAAAGGCACCCTGAACGACGGCCGCTACAGCAATGCGCAGGTTGACGAATGGCTGACCCAGGCGCGCCAGAGCACCGACCAGGCTGCGCGCCAGCCGCTGTACGACAAGGTGGTGAAGCAGCTGCAAACCGACATGCCGATTGCCTACCTCTACTTCGAGCCGCGTATTTTTGGCCTGAACAAAAGCGTGCAGGGCTTTAAGCCTTACCCGGACGGCATTGTGCGTCTGGCTGGCTTAACGCTGGCGAAATAACCGTCCTGAGGAGAGCCCATGCTGGAACTGATTTGCAAACGTCTGCTGCTGGCCGTCCCGACGCTACTGCTGGTGAGCATGATGGTGTTTGGGCTGCAAAAGCTGCTGCCCGGTGACCCGCTGATCGCCATGGCCGGCGAGGAGCGCGACCCGGCAGTCATCGCTCAGCTGCGCGCGGAGCTGAACCTCGATGCGCCGATCCCCGTGCAGTATTTCCACTGGCTGACGCGGGC
This sequence comes from Enterobacter hormaechei, assembly GCA_041890495.1. GTDB lineage: Bacteria > Pseudomonadota > Gammaproteobacteria > Enterobacterales > Enterobacteriaceae > Escherichia > Escherichia boydii. The sequence goes on along the minus strand of CP169086.1, from coordinate 2,705,523 downwards.
GCTGCAGGGCGATCTGGGCGTCTCCTTACGCACGCACGAACCGGTGACGCAGCTGATCGCCAGCAAGCTGCCGGTCACGCTGGAGCTGTCGCTGCTGGCGATGATTATCGCGCTGGTGTTCGGCATCAGCATGGGGATCCTCGCGGCGGTGAACAAAAACAGCTGGGTCGATCACGGGGCGAACTTCGTGGCGATCTCGGGGATCTCGATCCCGCACTTCTGGCTTGGGATCCTGCTGATTCTGGTCTTCTCGGTAAACCTGCAGTGGCTCCCCGCGTCCGGCTACGTGCCGTTCAGTGAAGACCCGCTCCAGAACCTACGCACGCTGCTGCTTCCCGCGTCCGTGCTCGGAACGGGCCTGGCGGCGACGCTGATGCGCCATACCCGCGCCTCGATGATTGCCGTGCTGAAAGCGGATTACATCCGCACCGCGCGGGCGAAAGGGCTGCTGCCGAAGGCGGTGATCCTGAAGCACGCGTTTCGCAACGCGCTGGTGCCGGTGATTACCCTCACCACGCTGCTGTTTGGCGAGCTGCTGGGCGGCGCGGTGCTGACCGAGCAGGTCTTCACCATTCCGGGCTTCGGCAAGATGATCGTCGACTCGGTATTTAACCGTGACTACGCGGTGGTGCAGGGCGTGGTGCTGATCGTGGCGATCGGTTTCCTGATGCTGAACCTGCTGGCCGATGTGCTCTACGTCCTCATCAACCCGAAAATGCGAGGTTAACCATGTCGGAACTGACGACGCAAACCGTTGTGCCTGCGCTGCCGCGGGCGCAAAACCGGGTGCTGAAGAAATTTCTCGGCAATAAAAGCGCGGTCATTGGCGCGGCGGTGGTGGGCTTCTTTGTGCTGGTGGCGCTGCTGGCGCCGTGGATCGCCCCGTTCGATCCGGTTAAGGCCAACTTCCTGGCGGTGCGCAAAGCCCCGTCGGCGATGTACTGGTTCGGCACCGACGAACTGGGGCGCGACATCTTATCCCGCATTATCTGGGGGGCGCGCACCTCGCTGATGGCGGGCTGTATGTCTGTGGTGATTGCCGTAGCTATCGGCGTACCGCTGGGGCTGGTGGCGGGCTACTTCCAGAAGATGTGGGACGGGGTGATCTCGCGCTTTATCGAGGCGCTGCTGGCCTGCCCGTTCCTGATCATGGCGATCGCGCTGGGGGCATTTTTAGGCCCAAGCCTGACCAACGCGATGATCGCCATTGGTCTTTCGGCGATGCCGATCTTCGCCCGCCTGACGCGCGGCCAGGTGATCGCCATTCGCAACGAAGAGTATATCGACGGCGCGCGGGCGATTGGCCTGCCGGATCGCTGGATCATCATTAAATACGTCCTGCCCAACGTGATGTCGCCGATCCTGGTGCAGGCCACGCTGGCGATTGCCTCGGCAATTATCGCCGAAGCCAGCCTGTCGTTTTTGGGGCTGGGACAGCAGCCGCCAAATCCGTCCTGGGGCTCAATGCTCAACACCGCGAAAGGGTTTCTGGAGCAGGCGCCGTGGATGTCCATTTTCCCCGGCGTGGCGATTTTTCTTGCCGTGCAGGGCTTTAATTTACTCGGCGACGGGCTGCGCGATGCGCTCGATCCGCGCCACGACTAAGGAGTCATGATGACCAAAGCGCTTGATTTTACGTCCGGTTACGATTCACGCCGTCCGCCGATGCTGGGCCATAACGCGGTTGCCACGTCGCAGCCGCTGGCGGCGCAGGCAGGGATGAAAATGCTGCAGCTGGGGGGGAATGCCGTGGATGCGGCCATTGCCACCGCGATGGCGCTGACGGTGGTCGAGCCGACCGGCAACGGGATCGGCAGCGACGCCTTTGCCATCGTCTGGGACGGCGAAAAGCTGCACGGCCTCAACGCGTCCGGTCGTTCGCCGGCCAGCTGGCATGCGGATCTGTTTGCCGGTAAAACGGCGGTGCCGGAAATCGGCTGGGATGCGGTGACCGTGCCGGGCGCGGTATCCGGCTGGGTCGCCCTGGCGGAACGCTTCGGCACGCTGCCGCTTGCTACCCTGGCGCAGCCAGCCATTGACTACGCGCGCAACGGTTTCCCCGTCTCCCCGCTGATTGGGCATCTCTGGCAGCGCAGCTATAGCAAGCTGAAAGATCAGCCGGGCTTCAGCGCCTGCTTCGCCCCGGAAGACCGCGCCCCGCGCGTGGGGGAGATCTTCCGTAACCCGGCGCAGGCGAACTCGCTGGAGCTGATCGCCCGCACCAACGGCGAAGCCTTTTATCGCGGCGAGCTGGCGCAGAAAATTGCCGCTTTCGCCAAAGAACACGGCGCGCACCTGACGGCTGAGGATCTGGCCAACCATCGCGTGGACTGGGTAGAGCTGCTGTCGCGCGACTTCGCGGGAGGTTCGGTGCAGGAGCTACCGCCTAATGGTCAGGGGATCGCCACGCTGATCGCGCTCGGCATCCTTGAGCAGTGCGGCATTGAGAAGCATCATCCGGATTCCGTGCAGTCCCTGCACCTGTCTATTGAGGCGATGAAGCTGGCGCTGGCGGATCTCGACCGCTACGTGGCCGATGAAGAGCACATGGCGTTCGCGGCGAAAGAGCTGCTGAGCGACCATTATCTGAAGTCGCGCGCGGCGCTGATCAACCACGACAGCGCATCAGACTTCGTTTACGGTTCCCCGACGCAGAGCGGCACGGTCTACATCAGCACCGCGGACGCCAGCGGGATGATGGTCTCGTTTATTCAGTCCAACTATATGGGCTTCGGTTCAGGCATCGTGGTGCCGGACACCGGCATTAGCCTGCAAAACCGGGGCTGTGGCTTTGTGCTGGATCCAAATCACCCGAACGCGCTGGCGGGCAGCAAGCGTCCGTTCCACACCATCATTCCGGGCTTTGCGATGGACGGCAACGGCCAGCCGCTGATGTCCTTTGGCGTGATGGGCGGCCCGATGCAGGCGCAGGGGCATATGCAGATGGCGCTGCGCATCATGCTGCACGGGCAAAACCCGCAGGCGGCAATCGATGCGCCGCGCTGGCGCGTGGTGCAGGGCAGGGAGGTGATCGTTGAATCGACGTTCGATCGCAACACGATTGCCGCCCTGCGCGAGCGCGGGCATCAGATCGTGGTTGAAGATCCGCTTCAGGATTACAACTTCGGTGGCGCGCAGGTGATTTACCGCCTGCCGGAAGGACACTACGTGGCCGCGACGGAAAGCCGCAAGGACGGGCAGGCGTTGGTGAGTTAAAAGAAGCGAGCAGCATTTGTAGGCCGGGTAAGGCGTAGCCGCCACCCGGCTTTAATTCACCCAATGCTAAACGGATCTGCATCCTGCCATGCCGGAAACTTCTCCCGGTACTCCTTCAGCGCCGTTAACGACAGCTCCGCATCAATGCGCGTCGCCTGATGCGGCTCGGCGGTGGCAATAATCTCGCCCTGCGGATTCACCACCCGGCTGTCGCCGCGGTAGTGATGTCCGTTGCCGTCCGTTCCCACGCGGTTACAGCCCACCACGTACGCCTGGTTCTCAATCGCGCGCGCTACCAGCAGCGACTGCCAGTGCAGGGAGCGCGGTGCAGGCCAGTTGGCGACATACAGCGCCAGGTCGTAATCGTTGCGGTTACGCGACCACACCGGGAAACGGAGGTCGTAGCATACCAGCGGCAGAATGCGCCAGCCGCGCCATTCGAACACCACGCGCTCGTTACCGGCTTCATAGTGATGATGCTCATCCGCCATGCGGAACAGGTGGCGTTTATCGTAAAAATGAACGTTCCCTTCAGGCTCCACCAGCAGGAAGCGGTTCACCGGCCCGCGTTCGGTCTGCAGGGCGGCACTGCCGGCGATCAGCGCATTAGTCTGCTGCGCTTTGGCATGCATCCAGGCGACCACCTCATCCTGAGGCATTGACTGTTTTGCCGCTTCCATGGCGAAGCCGGTGGTGAACATTTCCGGCAGGACAATCACATCACGCCCGGTAATGTCTTCCAGTTGACGATCAAAGTGGCGCAGGTTGGCGGGACCATCCATCCACACTAAAGGTTGCTGCAAAATAGAAATCTTCAGACCAGGCACAATTCAGACTCCTCAAACGACCACTTTTTGACACTGTAGCACGACATAACGAGAAAATGTGGCAATAAAAAACCCCGCGCGAGGCGGGGTTTGTATAAGCGAAACGCGTTATGCCGCTTCAGGTTTGCGGTGCTTCTCCGGCAACTTTACCGGCTTCGTCGCCAGCTCTTCCGGATCAAAGTCATCAACGTTAATACTGCGCAGACGGCTTTCTTCAGCTTTCACCAGAATAGCGGCTTCATCTTTATCAATCAGCCCCTTCACCAGCGCGTTGTGCGCCAGTTCATCCAGACGGGTAAACGGCAGGTTTTTACCCAGCTCTTTACAGATCCGCTGATGAATTGGGTCGGCGGCAATCACATCCACCAGCGCCTCTTCCAGCAAGCCAACCGGATTATGCTCGCTCGGCGTCAGGTACTGACCGCGACCAATGCGGGAACGGGTGGCGTTCGGCACTTGTAAAATCTTCGCCACTTTATGATCCAGCTTGTCAGAAGGTGCCAGATAATGACGTCCGGTCGGGAAGATCACCACATTCAGCAGCCCGGCAACCACGCGGTTCGGGAAGTTTTGCAGTAAATCATCCATCGCCTGTTCAGCCTGATACAGCGCATCTTGTACGCCCCAGTGCACCAGCGGCAGGTCGGCTTCATTACGGCCTTCGTCGTCATAACGCTTCAGCACGGCAGAGGCGAGGTAGAGCTGGCTTAAAATATCCCCCAGACGGGCCGAGATGCGCTCGCGACGTTTCAGGCTGCCGCCCAGCACTGCCATCGAGACATCAGAAAGCAGGGCGAGGTTGGCGCTCAGGCGGTTCAGGTGCTGATAGTAGCGTTTAGTGGCATCGCCGGTTGGCGTGCTGCTGGTTAAACCGCGCGTCAGGCCCAGCCAGAAGCTGCGAACTTTGTTGCTACCGACGTGACCGATATGTTTGAACAACAGTTTATCGAACGCGTTGACGTCATTGTTCTTCGCCGCTTCCATCTCTTCCAGCACGTACGGATGGCAACGAATCGCTCCTTGTCCGAAGATCATCATGCTGCGGGTCAGAATGTTAGCCCCTTCAACGGTGATGGCAATCGGTGCGCCCTGGTAAGCACGCGCCAGGAAGTTGCTTTGCCCGAGCATAATGCCTTTACCGCCGGTAATATCCATCGCATCAATAATCGACTGCTGCCCGCGGTGGGTACAGTGATACTTAACGATAGCCGACAGCACGGCAGGTTTTTCGCCGAGCATAATGCCGTAGGTAATCAGCGATGCCGCAGCATCCATCACGTAGGCATTACCGGCAATACGCGCCAGCGGCTCTTCAATCCCTTCCATCTTACCAATAGAGATTTTGAACTGACGGCGAATGTGAGCATACGCGCCGGTTGCCAGCGCTACCGATTTCACGCCGCCGGTTGAGTTGGAAGGCAGGGTGATGCCGCGGCCTACCGAGAGGCACTCCACCAGCATCCGCCAGCCTTGCCCGGCCATTTTCGGCCCGCCGATGATGTAATCGATCGGCACGAAGACATCTTTACCGCGCGTCGGTCCGTTCTGGAACGGTACGTTCAGCGGGAAGTGGCGACGACCAATTTCCACGCCCGGCGTGGTGGTTGGGATCAGCGCACAGGTAATGCCTAAATCTTCTGCACCGCCGAGTAATTTTTCCGGGTCGGAGAGTTTAAACGCCAGCCCAAGCACGGTCGCAATCGGTGCCAGCGTAATGTAGCGTTTGTTCCAGGTCAGACGCATCCCCAGCACCTGCTGGCCCTGCCATTCGCCCATGCAGACAATCCCGGTGTCCGGAATCGCGCCCGCATCGGAACCCGCTTCCGGGCTGGTCAGTGCAAAGCAGGGGATCTCCTGACCACGCGCCAGACGCGGCAGATAGTGATCTTTCTGCTCGTCAGTGCCGTAATGTTGCAACAGTTCGCCCGGGCCTAATGAGTTTGGCACGCCGACGGTAATCGCCAGGATCCCGCTCACGCCGGAGAGTTTTTGCAGCACGCGAGACTGGGCATAAGCCGAGAACTCCAGCCCGCCGTACTCTTTTTTGATGATCATCGCGAAGAAACGATGCTCTTTAAGGTACGCCCACAACTCCGGCGGCAGATCCGCCAGCTCATGGGTGATCTGGAAATCATTCGCCATCCGGCAGGCTTCTTCTACCGGGCCGTCGAGAAACGCTTGCTCTTCGGCGGTCAGGCGCGGCTGCGGATAGTTATGCAGCTTTTTCCAGTCCGGCTTGCCCTGGAACAAGTCGCCCTCCCACCAGGTGGTGCCCGCATCAATCGCTTCTTTCTCAGTGCGCGACATCGGCGGCATCACCTTACGGAAACCGCGAAATACCGGCGCGGAAATCATCGACTTACGCATAGGCGCAAAGTTAAATGGCACGAGGATAATGGCCAGAGGCACCAGTACCCACGCCGACCACAGACCAGCAACGCCGAGGGCGGCTGTCCAGGCGAGCAAAATCAGACTGCTGATAAATAAGCTCACGCGGTGATAGAACAACGCGCCGAGCAGGACAACCGTAGCGAGAATACTCAAAATCATCATAACGAAAAGCCCCTTACTTGTAGGAGGTCTGACCACTTGTGATGATATGGTTGTAGTGGATGTAAAAACATTTAGCAATATGTTTACAATATAATTACAACAAAGCTCACATTGTTGCTGTTTTTATCCGCACTTCAGGTCAAAAAGTCCTGGTCATAGCACCTGCCCGTACTTCTCGCTTTTGGCGGTATCCGGTACACTGCATTTTGTCTATTACATTTATGCTGAAGGATATCCTCATGTACCAGGATCTTATTCGTAACGAACTGAACGAAGCGGCGGAAACGCTGGCTAACTTTTTAAAAGATGACGCCAATATTCACGCCATTCAGCGCGCGGCGGTCCTGTTAGCAGACAGCTTTAAAGCCGGTGGCAAAGTGCTTTCCTGCGGCAACGGCGGTTCCCATTGCGACGCTATGCACTTTGCCGAAGAGTTGACCGGTCGCTACCGTGAAAACCGTCCGGGCTACCCGGCGATTGCTATTTCTGACGTTAGTCATATTTCCTGCGTCGGTAATGATTTCGGTTTCAATGATATTTTCTCCCGCTACGTTGAAGCGGTAGGTCGCGAAGGCGATGTACTGCTGGGGATCTCCACCTCCGGTAACTCTGCAAACGTGATCAAAGCGATCGCAGCGGCGCGTGAGAAGGGAATGAAAGTGATCACCCTGACCGGTAAAGACGGCGGCAAAATGGCTGGCACGGCGGATATCGAAATTCGCGTACCGCACTTTGGTTATGCCGACCGCATTCAGGAGATTCACATTAAAGTGATCCATATCCTGATCCAGTTGATTGAAAAAGAGATGGTTAAGTAAGTCTGGCGTAGGCCGGATAAGACGTTTACGCCGCATCCGGCATTTGTGCGCTGATGCCTGATGCGACGCTGACGCGTCTTATCATGCCTACAAATCTGTACGCGAACCGTAGGCCGAATAATGCGTTCACGCCGCATCCGACCTGAAAATTCTTAAATCAATCTTCGCCGGGGGCCATGCGCTCCCGCTGTTGTGGAGGTTACCCATGTGCGAATTGCTCGGGATGAGCGCCAACGTCCCTACCGATATCTGCTTTAGTTTCACCGGGCTTGTACAGCGTGGTGGTGGAACCGGGCCACATAAAGATGGCTGGGGCATTACCTTTTACGAAGGTAAAGGCTGTCGCACATTTAAAGATCCACAACCCAGCTTTAATTCCCCCATCGCCAAACTTGTCCAGGACTACCCGATAAAATCCTGTTCGGTGGTGGCTCATATTCGCCAGGCTAATCGGGGCGAGGTGGCGCTGGAAAATACTCACCCATTTACCCGCGAGTTATGGGGGCGTAACTGGACTTATGCCCATAACGGACAACTGACGGGCTACAAATCACTGGAAACCGGCAACTTCCGCCCGGTAGGCGAAACCGACAGCGAAAAAGCCTTTTGCTGGCTCCTGCATAAATTAACGCAGCGTTACCCGCGCACGCCGGGCAACATGGCGGCAGTGTTTAAATATATCGCCTCACTGGCGGATGAACTGCGGGCGAAGGGCGTTTTCAACATGCTGCTTTCGGACGGTCGCTATGTAATGGCGTATTGCTCGACTAATTTACACTGGATCACCCGCCGCGCGCCGTTTGGCGTGGCAACGTTGCTGGATCAGGATGTGGAAATCGACTTCAGCTCGCAGACCACACCGAATGATGTGGTCACGGTGATTGCAACACAGCCGCTGACGGGCAATGAAACCTGGCAAAAGATTATGCCAGGCGAATGGCGCTTATTTTGCCTCGGGGAGCGTGTAGTTTGATGCCAGTTGTGGCTGCACAACTTCGTGGCTTAACGGCTTGCTGACCACGTAACGACCATTGACCACAGAAACGGTTGGTGGCTTACGGGTTTGCTCAAAGTAGTCGTAACCCGGCTTCAGCTGCTCCCAGAAGTCCTTAAAGTTGGAATATTTATGGCGCTTCATATTGGCGTCGGTCATGCGGAACGGGTAAATACTCACTTGCACGCTCGGCTGACCAAACACCAGCGCACCAGTAACGAACTGGAATATCTCATCAATACCCTGATTGGTCATTGCGTAGCAGCCGATGGAAACACAATCGCCGTGGATCATCAGGTATTTCCCTTCATAACCATGCGCACGGTCATAGGCATTGGGGAAACCAATATTAATCGCTTTGTAGTAACGGCTGTCTGGTTTTAACTGATTACGCTGGACGCTATAAAACCCTTCCGGGCTTTTGAAATCGCCCTGACGCTGTTTTGGCCCTAAGCCGCCGGAATATTTACAGATTTTATAGCTGTCGAGCAGTTGATATTGCTCGCCCATTTTGACGTAGAGATCGAGCGTACGTTCTTCCTTGAAGATCTGGATGTAGACAGGGGATCCCATCAACTGCTGCTTATACTCTTTGCTCACTGGCGTGGTCGAGCTACTGCTGCCCAGCAAACCGGCAAACGAAACGCACGGGATCAACAACATCGCAAGAATTAATGCGATTTTACGCATACTGCTTATTCCTTGATAAAACGGTTACACACGCCAGGACGGCAAAATAGATCCCAAATCGGAATAGTCTGGATTTGGAAGGCTCACATTATCACCGCTATAGATTTTCGCAAGAGCCGGGCGGTGAGTTTACAAATTAGTTTTACTTTATAAACCATCAAAATCGCGATGGCTCCAGGAACTTTGCGCATTAGCTCGCAATTTGGCGCGCGCGACGGCGGTTTCCCTGCCCGCGAGAAGGGGAAAATGCTACACTTCGCGGCCACTGGATTGTTGTTCATGGAAACCTGCTAACCACATGTTTAAAATAAAAAAAGGACTTGATCTGCCGATTGCAGGCGTGCCAGCGCAGCACGTTTCGACAGGCGCAAGCGTCCGTCATGTCGCCATTTTGGGCGACGACTACCTGGGAATGCGTCCTTCAATGCTGGTACAGGAAGGCGATTGCGTTATTAAAGGACAGGTGCTCTTCGAGGACAAAAAAAATCCCGGCGTGATGTTCACAGCCCCCGCGAGCGGCACCGTTGTGGCGATTAACCGTGGCGAACGACGCGTTTTGCAGTCGGTGGTTATCCGCATTGAAGGCAACGAACAGCGTGAATTCGCCCATTACGATGCCGCAGACCTCGCGTCGCTGAGCCGTGACGCTGTTCAGGCTCAACTCCTTGCGTCCGGTTTATGGACTGCGCTTCGTACCCGTCCCTTCAGCAAATCCCCTGTTCCGAGTACGGAACCGGCCGCGATTTTCGTCACGGCAATGGACACCAACCCGCTCAGCGTGGACCCGGAGCCGGTTATCCTGGCGCGGCGTAAAGCCTTTGATGCCGGGCTGACCGTGTTAACCCGTCTGACGTCGGGAAAAGTCCACGTTTGCCAGGCCGGCGGCGGCAAGCTCGGCGGACATCCGCAGGGGCAGGTCACGTTTAATGCGTTTGCGGGCCCGCATCCGGCGGGTCTGGTTGGAACGCACATCCACTTTCTTGAGCCGGTAAGCCTGGCGAAACAGGTCTGGCACCTTAATTATCAGGACGTCATCGCCATCGGGAAGCTCTTCACCACCGGAGAGCTGTGCGCAGAGCGCGTCATCGCCATCGGCGGGCCGCAGGCTGCTAACCCGCGTCTGGTGAAAACGCTGATTGGCGCGGATATCAATGAACTGCTGAGCGAAGAAACCAAAGCGGGCGAAAACCGGCTGATTTCCGGTTCGGTCCTCAGTGGCCGCCATGCCGTGCAGGCGCACGCGTACCTGGGGCGTTTCCATTTACAGGTGAGCATTGTGCAGGAAGGGCGCGAGAAAGAGCTGTTCGGCTGGGTGCTGCCCGGTGCGGAAAAATACTCCGTCACCCGGACCACGCTGGGCCACTTCCTGCGTAATAAGCTGTTCAGCTTCTCAACCAGCACGCACGGCGGCGAGCGCGCCATGGTCCCGATTGGCAACTACGAGCGCGTCATGCCGCTGGATATTCTGCCGACCATGCTGCTGCGCGATCTGCTCGCCAGTGATACCGACAGCGCGCAGGCGCTGGGCTGTCTGGAGCTGGATGAAGAAGATCTGGCGCTCTGTACCTATGTCTGTCCGGGCAAATACGAATATGGACCGGTATTGCGCGAGGTGTTAACCCGCATTGAGCAGGAAGGATAACCGATGGGCTTAAAACACCTCTTTGAAAAAATGGAGCCGCACTTTACCGAAGGGAAGCTCAAAAAGTACTACCCGCTGTACGAAGCAACGGCGACCATTTTCTACACGCCGGGGCTGGTGACGAAAGGCGCGGCGCACGTTCGTGACGCTATCGACCTTAAGCGGATGATGATCCTGGTGTGGTTTGCAGTCTTCCCGGCGATGTTCTGGGGGATGTACAACGTTGGCCTGCAGACCATTCCGGCGCTGCACCACATGTACGATGCGCAGCAGCTGGTGCAGGTAATTCAGTCCGACTGGCACTACCGCCTGGCGCAGTCGCTAGGGGTAAGCTTTGCTGCAGACGCGGGCTGGCTGAGCATGATGACGCTGGGCGCGGTGTTCTTCCTGCCGATTTACATCACGGTATTTATCGTGGGTGGCTTCTGGGAAGTGCTGTTCGCCATCATCCGTAAACACGAGATCAACGAAGGCTTCTTCGTAACCTCGATTCTGTTTGCCCTGATTGTCCCGCCAACTTTGCCGCTCTGGCAGGCGGCGCTGGGCATCAGCTTTGGCGTGGTCATTGCCAAAGAAATTTTCGGCGGCACCGGGCGGAACTTCCTCAACCCGGCGCTGGCGGGACGTGCGTTTCTGTTCTTTGCCTATCCGGCGCAAATCTCGGGCGACCTGGTCTGGACGGCGGCAGACGGTTTTTCCGGCGCAACGCCGCTTTCACAGTGGGCGGCACACGGCGGCGAAACGCTGGTGAACAACGCTACGGGTCAGCCTGTGACCTGGTTTGATGCCTTTATTGGCAACATTCCGGGCTCCATCGGGGAAGTTTCCACGCTGATGATTTTGATTGGTGGGGCAATCATTCTGTTTGGGCGCGTGGCCTCCTGGCGGATTGTGGCGGGCGTGATGATCGGCATGGTGCTGACCGCCACGATGTTCAACGTTATTGGTTCAACCACCAACCCGATGTTCTCCATGCCGTGGTACTGGCATCTGGTGCTGGGTGGCTTCGCGTTCGGCATGATGTTCATGGCGACGGACCCGGTCTCGGCCTCGTTTACCGATAAAGGTAAATGGAGCTATGGCGTGCTCATTGGCGCGATGTGTGTCCTGATCCGCGTGGTCAACCCGGCGTATCCGGAGGGGATGATGCTGGCGATTCTGTTTGCCAATCTGTTTGCGCCACTCTTCGATTACCTGGTGGTGCGGGCCAACATCAAGCGGAGGAAGGCGCGTGGCTGAAGTAAAAAATAACGACAGCATCAGCAAAACGCTGCTGGTGGTGCTGGTGCTCTGTCTGGTCTGCTCCATTGTCGTGGCCGGTTCTGCCGTGGGGTTAAAACCCCTGCAGCAGGAGCAACGTGCCCTGGATAAACAGCGCAACATTCTGGCCGTGGCCGGGCTGATGCAGGAGGGGATGAGCGCAGACGACGTTTCGGCCGTCTTTGCCGAACGTATTTCCGCGCGTCTGGTGGATTTAAAAACCGGTCAGCTGCTGGATAAAGACCCGGCAACCTTCAACCAGGCGCTGGCGCTGAAAGATCCGCAGATGAGCCTGACGCTCGAAGCATCGCAAGATCCCGCCGGGATTAAGCGTCGCAGCAATCTGGCCGAAATCTATCTGGTTCGAGATCCCCAAAAACGCATTCAGGAAGTGGTAGTGCCTATTTACGGTAACGGGCTGTGGTCAATGATGTATGCCTTTGTGGCACTGGATACGGATGGCCGCACGGTCAAAGGCATTACGTATTACGACCAGGGCGAAACGCCGGGGCTGGGTGGCGAAGTGGAAAACCCTAACTGGCGGGCACAGTTTGTCGGTAAGAAAGTGCTCGACGATAACGGTCTGCCTGCGCTGAAGGTGATGAAAGGGGCTGCACGTCCCGGTGACGACTACGCCGTTGACGGGCTCTCCGGCGCCACGCTCACCTCAAAAGGCGTGCAGCACAGTTTTGATTTCTGGATGGGCGAGCTGGGCTTTGGTCCTTTCCTGAAAAACGTACGTGAAGGAGCGCTGAACAATGGCTGATACCGGTGAACTGAAAGAAGTCAAAAAGGTGCTCATTGGCCCACTGCTCGCCAATAACCCGATCACGCTGCAGGTGCTGGGCGTCTGTTCAGCCCTGGCGGTGACGACCAAGCTGGAAACGGCGGTGGTGATGACGCTGGCGGTCACGCTGGTCACGGCGTTTTCGAGCATGTTTATCTCGATGATCCGCCACCACATTCCCAACAGCGTGAGGATCATCGTGCAGATGGCGATCATCGCCTCGCTGGTGATCGTGGTCGATCAGCTGCTGCGCGCCTTCGCCTATGAAACCTCCAAACAGCTCTCGGTGTTTGTCGGGCTGATCATCACCAACTGTATCGTCATGGGGCGTGCGGAAGCCTACGCTATGAAAATGCCGCCGCTGGCGAGCTTTATGGACGGTATCGGCAATGGCCTGGGCTACGGCGCGATCCTGCTTACCGTGGGGTTCCTGCGCGAGCTGATCGGCAGCGGCAAGCTGTTTGGAATTACAGTGCTGGACACGGTGCAAAACGGCGGCTGGTATCTGCCAAACGGCCTGTTCCTGCTGGCCCCTAGCGCATTTTTCATTATCGGTTTGCTGATCTGGCTGATTCGTACGTTGAGACCAGAGCAGCAGGAAAAGGAGTAACCGACAATGGCTCATTACCTGAGTTTGTTTGTGCGCGCGGTGTTTGTTGAAAACATGGCGCTCGCGTTTTTCCTCGGCATGTGTACGTTCCTTGCGGTTTCCAAAAAAGTGTCGACGGCATTTGGTCTCGGTATCGCGGTCACCGTAGTGTTGGGGCTTTCGGTTCCGATTAACAATCTGGTGTACAACTTCGTGCTGCGGGACGGCGCGCTGGTGGAAGGGGTTGATCTCAGCTTCCTGAACTTCATCACCTTTATCGGGGTGATCGCGGCGCTGGTGCAAATCCTCGAGATGATCCTCGATAAGTACTTCCCGTCGCTGTACAACGCGCTGGGGATCTTCCTGCCGCTGATCGCGGTGAACTGCGCCATCTTTGGCGGCGTCTCGTTTATGGTTCAGCGTGATTACAACTTCAGTGAATCCGTGGTGTACGGGTTTGGTTCCGGCATCGGCTGGATGCTGGCGATTGTCACCATGGCGGGGATCCGCGAGAAAATGAAATATGCCAACGTGCCTGCGGGTCTGCGCGGCTTAGGGATCACCTTTATCACCACCGGCCTGATGGCGCTGGGCTTTATGTCCTTCTCCGGTGTGCAGCTATAAGGGCTAACAGATGGAAATTATTCTTGGCGTGGTGATGTTCACGCTGATTGTACTGGTGCTGTCAGGACTCATTCTGGCGGCGCGGGCGAAGCTGGTGAATTCCGGCGACGTGGTGATTGATATTAATGACGATCCGCAGAATCAGATCCGCACGCCTGCGGGAGATAAACTGCTCAACACGCTCTCAGGGAACGGTATTTTTGTCTCCTCAGCCTGCGGCGGCGGCGGCTCCTGCGGGCAGTGCCGCGTGACGGTAAAAGAGGGCGGCGGCGATATTCTGCCCACCGAGCTGGCGCATATCACAAAGCGTGAGGCAAAAGAGGGCTGCCGTCTGGCCTGCCAGGTCGCAGTGCGTCAGAACATGAGGATTGAGCTGCCGGAAGAGATCTTCGGCGTTAAAAAATGGGAGTGCGAGGTTATCTCTAATGATAACAAAGCCACCTTTATCAAAGAGCTGAAGCTGCGGGTGCCGGAAGGGGAAGATGTTCCGTTCCGCGCCGGAGGATACATTCAGATTGAGTGTCCTGAGCATACCGTCGCCTATGCGGACTTCGACGTGCCGGATGAATACCGCGCCGACTGGGATAAATTCAATCTCTTCCGCTTTGTATCAAAGGTAAAAGAGCCGACGCTGCGCGCCTACTCGATGGCCAACTACCCGGAAGAGAAGGGTATTATCATGCTCAACGTGCGTATCGCCACGCCGCCACCGAATGTCCCGGATGCGCCGCCGGGCGTGATGTCGTCATACATCTGGTCCCTGAAGCCGGGAGATAAAGTGACCATCTCCGGTCCGTTCGGGGAGTTCTTCGCGAAAGATACCGACGCGGAAATGGTCTTTATCGGCGGCGGTGCCGGTATGGCCCCGATGCGCTCGCACATTTTTGACCAGCTCAAGCGGCTCGGTAGCAAGCGTAAAATCAGCTTCTGGTACGGGGCGCGCTCGCTGCGCGAAATGTTCTACGACGACGAGTTTGAACAGCTGGCGCGTGAAAACCCGAATTTTACCTTCCACGTTGCGCTCTCCGATCCGCAGCCGGAAGATAACTGGACGGGCTACACGGGGTTCATTCACAACGTGCTGTATGAACACTACCTCAAGCAGCACCCGGCGCCCGAGGACTGCGAGTTCTATATGTGTGGTCCACCGATGATGAACGCCGCCGTGATTAAGATGCTGAAGGATCTCGGCGTTGAAAATGAGAACATCATGCTTGATGACTTTGGAGGCTGATGATGCTGACCTTTCTGGCAACCTTTGTGGTGTTTGTGCTTGTTATCTTCGGCATGTCGTTAGGCTGGATCGTTAAGCGGAAAAGCATTCAGGGCAGCTGCGGCGGTATTTCCTCCATTGGTATGGAGAAGGTCTGCGACTGCCCGGAACCGTGCGACGCCCGCAAAAAACGCATGGCGCGCGAGCAGCAGCGCATCATTTAATCTGCCAGGTCGGGTAAGGCAAAGCCGCCACCCGACAATTCCCACGCCTACTTCTCAACCCTCATTTATTTACTGTATACTTATCCAGTAATGAGTGAGGGCTTACTATGCGCAAAATAATCCATGTTGATATGGACTGCTTTTTTGCCGCAGTGGAGATGCGTGACAACCCGGCGCTGCGGGATATTCCCATCGCCATTGGCGGCAGCCGCGTTCAGCGTGGTGTCATCAGCACCGCCAACTATCCTGCGCGCAAATTTGGCGTGCGAAGCGCCATGCCGACGGCGATGGCCTTAAAGCTTTGCCCTCATCTCACGCTTTTGCCCGGTCGGTTTGAAGCCTATAAAGAGGCTTCCCTTCACATTCGGGAAATCTTCTCCCGCTACACCTCTCTGATAGAGCCGCTGTCGCTGGACGAAGCCTATCTGGATGTGACCGACAGCGTGCACTGCCACGGCTCCGCCACGCTGATGGCTCAGGAGATCCGCCAGACGATTTTCAACGAGCTGAATCTGACGGCGTCTGCGGGCGTCGCGCCCGTTAAATTCCTTGCCAAAATTGCCTCGGATTTAAATAAGCCCAACGGCCAGTACGTCATCACGCCGGAAGAGGTGCCTGCATTTTTAAAAACGCTGCCGCTCGGCAAAATCCCCGGCGTGGGGAAAGTTTCCGCCGCAAAGCTGGAAAGCATGGGGTTACGCACCTGCGAAGACGTGCAGCGCAGCGATCTCGCCATGCTGCTTAAGCGTTTTGGAAAGTTTGGCCGCGTGCTGTGGGAGCGCAGCCAGGGGATTGACGATCGCGATGTGAACAGTGAACGGCTGCGGAAATCCGTCGGCGTTGAGCGCACCCTCATTGAAGATATTCATGACTGGTCTGAATGCGAATCTATTATCACGGAACAGCTCTACCCTGAGCTGGAACGACGCTTAAGCAAGGTGAAGCCGGACCTGCTCATCGCCCGACAGGGCATCAAGCTCAAATTCAACGACTTCCAGCAGACCACGCAGGAACACGTCTGGCCGCGTCTGAATAAAGACGATCTTATCGCGACGGCAAAAAAGGCATGGGAAGAGCGCCGGGGCGGGCGAGGGGTGAGGCTGGTGGGATTGCACGTTACGCTGCTGGATCCGCAGTTAGAGCGGCAGCTGGTATTGGGATTGTAAAAAAGCCCGGAGCGTTACGCTTACCGGGCCTGCGTTTTTCACCCTCTCCCTTTGGGAGAGGGCTGGGGTGAGGGAATTACTTAGCAGGGATCGCCTTCAGCAGTTCAGTCAGCAGTGTCCAGTAATGACCTACGCTTTTGATGTGAACTTGCTCATCCGGAGAGTGTGGACCGGTGATAGTTGGCCCGATAGAAACCATGTCCATTTCCGGATACGGTTTTTTAAACAGACCACATTCCAGGCCCGCGTGGATAATCTGGATGTTCGGCGTCTTGTTGAACAGGCGCTGATAGGTTTCACGTACCAGATGCATCACCGGAGAATTAGCGTCCGGCTGCCAGCCAGGATATGCGCCTTTCGCTTCGGTTTTCGCGCCAGCCAGTTTACCCAGCGAATCCAGCATGCTCACCACGTAGTCTTTACCGCTGTCGATCAGTGAACGGATCAGGCAGTGAATTTCTACGTTATTGTCAGTCATGGTCACCACACCGACGTTCAGGGAGGTTTCGACCACACCTTTTGCCACGTCGGAATTGCGGATCACACCGTTCGGGGTGGCGTTCAGCAGACGAATAAAGGTATCGCGAGATTTCGCAATCAGAGCAGCTTTATCGTTCGCTACAGAGTCCAGCAACAAGGCCAGATTCTTCTCTTTCTCTGCCAGCTCGTTTTTCAGGATGTCCTGATAGGTATTCACCAGAGATTTCAGGGCGTCGACTTTATCAGCTGCGACAGCAATGGTCGCAAAGGCTTCACGCGGGATGGCGTTACGCAGTGTGCCACCGTTGAAATCGATAAGGCGCAGGTCCAGCTCTTCCGCATGACCCGCCAGGAAGCGCACCAGCAGTTTGTTGGCATTACCCAGGCCAACGTGGATTTCACCGCCGGAGTGACCGCCTTTTAGACCTTTTAAGGTTAACTTGAAGGTTTCAAAGCCAGCTGGAACCGCTTCACGATCCAAATGCAGGTTGGAGGTGAAGTCGATACCCCCCGCGCAACCCATGTAGATTTCACCTTCTTCTTCGGAGTCGGTGTTAATCAGAATATCAGCCTGCAACCAGTTGCTCTGTAAGCCGAACGCACCGTCCATACCGGCTTCTTCGGTCATGGTCAGCAGCACTTCCAGCGGGCCGTGAACCACGTTTTCGTCAGCCAGAACCGCCAGCGCAGACGCCATACCAATGCCGTTATCTGCACCCAGCGTGGTGCCGCGCGCTTTAACCCATTCGCCATCAATATAAGGCTGGATAGGATCTTTCGTGAAGTCATGCACGGTGTCGTTATTTTTCTGCGGCACCATATCGAGGTGGGCCTGCAAGACGACCGGTTTACGATTTTCCATACCTGCGGTGGCAGGTTTACGAATCAGGATATTACCTACCTGATCGCGTTCGACATGGAAACCTTTCTCTTTTGCCCAACCAACAATGTATTCAGCGAGTTGCTCTTCATGATAGGACGGGTGAGGAATAGAACAGATTTTGGCAAAAATATCCCACAGCGGCTGTGGAGATAATTGAGACAGTTCAGACACGTTAAGTCTCCTTGTCGATCACCCGCAAAACAGTATTGCAGGTCACAGGGTTAGCAGAAAATGTTGTCAACACAAGACAGGCTTGCGAGATATGTTTGAGAATACCACTTTATCCCGCGTCAGGGAGAGGCAGTGCGTAAAAAGACGCGGACTCATGTGAAATACTGGTTTTTAGTGCGCCAGATCTCTATAATCTCGCGCAACCTATTTTCCCCTCGAACACTTTTTAAGCCGTAGATAAACAGGCTGGGACACTTCACATGAGCGAAAAATACATCGTCACCTGGGACATGTTGCAGATCCATGCACGTAAACTCGCAAGCCGACTGATGCCTTCTGAACAATGGAAAGGCATTATTGCCGTAAGCCGTGGCGGTCTGGTACCGGGTGCGTTACTGGCGCGTGAACTGGGTATTCGTCATGTCGATACCGTTTGTATTTCCAGCTACGATCACGACAACCAGCGCGAGCTTAAAGTGCTGAAACGCGCAGAAGGCGATGGCGAAGGCTTCATCGTTATTGATGACCTGGTGGATACCGGTGGTACTGCGGTTGCGATTCGTGAAATGTATCCAAAAGCGCACTTTGTCACCATCTTCGCAAAACCGGCTGGTCGTCCGCTGGTTGATGACTATGTTGTTGATATCCCGCAAGATACCTGGATTGAACAGCCGTGGGATATGGGCGTCGTATTCGTCCCGCCAATCTCCGGTCGCTAATCTTTTCAACGCCTGGCACTGCCGGGCGTTGTTCTTTTTAACTTCAGGCGGGTTACAATAGTTTCCAGTAAGTATTCTGGAGGCTGCATCCATGACACAGGCAAACCTGAGCGAAACCCTGTTCAAACCCCGCTTTAAACATCCTGAAACCTCGACGCTAGTCCGCCGCTTTAATCACGGCGCACAACCGCCTGTGCAGTCGGCCCTTGATGGTAAAACCATCCCTCACTGGTATCGCATGATTAACCGTCTGATGTGGATCTGGCGCGGCATTGACCCACGCGAAATCCTCGACGTCCAGGCACGTATTGTGATGAGCGATGCCGAACGTACCGACGATGATTTATACGATACGGTGATTGGCTACCGTGGCGGCAACTGGATTTATGAGTGGGCCACCCAGGCGATGGTGTGGCAACAAAAAGCCTGTGCGGAAGAAGATCCGCAACTCAGTGGTCGTCACTGGCTGCATGCGGCTACGTTGTACAACATTGCCGCCTATCCTCATCTGAAAGGAGATGACCTGGCCGAGCAAGCGCAGGCTTTGTCAAACCGCGCCTATGAAGAGGCCGCTCAGCGTCTACCGGGCACGATGCGGCAGATGGAGTTTACCGTACCCGGCGGTGCGCCCATCACCGGCTTTTTGCATATGCCGAAAGGCGATGGCCCGTTCCCGACAGTATTAATGTGTGGTGGTCTGGATGCGATGCAGACGGACTATTACAGCCTGTACGAACGTTATTTTGCGCCGCGCGGCATTGCGATGCTGACTATTGATATGCCGTCGGTGGGCTTTTCTTCAAAATGGAAGCTCACCCAGGACTCCAGCCTGTTGCATCAGCACGTCTTAAAGGCGCTGCCTAACGTACCGTGGGTGGATCACACTCGCGTCGCGGCCTTTGGTTTCCGTTTCGGCGCTAACGTTGCCGTGCGTCTGGCATACCTTGAATCGCCGCGTCTGAAAGCGGTTGCCTGTCTTGGTCCGGTAGTTCATACCCTGTTGAGTGATTTTAAGTGCCAGCAACAGGTGCCGGAAATGTATCTTGACGTTCTGGCCAGTCGTTTGGGGATGCATGATGCTTCCGACGAAGCGTTACGCGTGGAGCTGAATCGTTATTCATTAAAAGTGCAAGGATTGCTGGGACGTCGCTGCCCAACGCCAATGTTATCAGGCTACTGGAAGAACGATCCGTTCAGCCCGGAAGAGGACTCACGCTTAATCACCTCATCATCTGCTGACGGTAAATTATTAGAGATCCCATTTAACCCGGTGTATCGGAATTTTGACAAAGGTCTTCAGGAAATCACCGACTGGATCGAAAAACGATTGTGTTAAAAATTTGCTAAATTTTGTCAATTTGGTAAAACAGTTGCATCACAACAGGAGATCGCAATGACGTTACCGAGTGGACACCCGAAAAGCAGATTGATCAAAAAATTTACCGCACTAGGCCCGTATATTCGTGAAGGTAAGTGCGAAGATAATCGATTCTTTTTCGATTGTCTGGCTGTATGCGTCAACGTGAAACCAGCGCCGGAAGTGCGTGAGTTCTGGGGCTGGTGGATGGAGCTTGAAGCGCAGGAATCCCGTTTTACCTACAGTTACCAGTTTGGTCTGTTCGATAAAGCAGGCGACTGGAAGAGTGTTCCGGTAAAAGACACTGAAGTGGTTGAACGACTGGAGCACACCCTGCGTGAGTTTCACGAGAAGCTGCGTGAACTGCTGACGACGCTGAATCTGAAGCTGGAACCGGCGGATGATTTTCGTGACGAGCCGGTGAAGTTAACGGCGTGAGTGAAATGTGCCGGATGCATCACATCCGGCATTATCCATTAAAACTGATAGGTCATGCCAACCGCGACAATATCATCATTATTAATATTCAATTTGTTATCGCTATCCAGTTGGTTGATTTTATAATCAACAAACGCTGACATATTTTTGTTGAAATAATACGTAGCACCGACGTCGATATAATTGACCAGATCTTCATCACCGATACCTTCAATATCTTTCCCTTTCGATAAGACATAACCCAGCGATGGACGCAGACCAAAGTCAAACTGGTATTGAGCGACCGCTTCAAAGTTCTGTGTCTTATTGGCAAAGCCGCCAGTTATTGGCGTCATTTTGCGTGTTTCAGAATAGAAAGTTGCCAGATAAATATTATTGGCATCGTATTTCAGACCTGTTGCCCATGCTTCTGCACGCTTGCCTGTGCCACGGCTTTGCAGGTTCTGCTCGTTGGTGCGATCTGAGTTGGTATAGGCCCCACTAATGGCGAAATCGCTGCCGCCAAAGTCATATGTCAATGACGTACCGAAGCCATCGCCGTTTTGCTTTTTAACGTCGCGGTTTTCGTTTTTCCCTTGATATTGCAGGGTTAAGTTCAGGCCATCGATAACGCCGAAGAAGTCGGTGTTCCGATACGTCGCCAGACCGCTGGCGCGTTTGGTCATAAAGTTGTCGGTCTGCGCCGAGGAGTCGCCACCAAATTCCGGGAACATATCGGTCCAGGCTTCCACGTCATACAACGCGCCCAGGTTACGACCATAATCGAAAGAACCCAAATCTTTATATTTCAACCCGGCAAAAGCGAGACGCGTTTTTTGCTGTGCAGTATCACTCTCTGCTTTATTACCGGCAAACTCTGCTTCCCAACGACCATAACCAGTCAGTTGATCGTTAATTTGTGTTTCGCCTTTAAAACCAAAACGGATATAACTCTGGTCGCCATCTTTACTGTCGTTATCACTCATATAATGCATGGCTTTAACTTTGCCATAGACATCCAGTTTATTACTGTCTTTGTTATATATTTCTGCGGCCTGTACGGATGCAGATGCCACAATGCCCATCACCACTAATGCCAGAGTGCTCTTTTTCATTTTCATTCCTGATTTTAATTAACGCGCGAATATTCAGCGGGAGCCCGTTGAAAACAGGAAAGTTTTTAACCTGAGATTGTTAAAGATATATTACAGATTAATAATATTCTTAAAATGTGGTAATTTATTAAATCTGTAATAAAAGCGTAAACAACTGCCGCTAGGCTTGCTGATCCCGCGCAACAAAACGCCATGCTTTGCTCGCAGATGGTTGGCAACCGACGACAGTCCTGCTAAAACGTTCGTTTGATATCATTTTTCCTAAAATTGAATGGCAGAGAATCATGAGTGACAGCCAGACGCTGGTGGTAAAACTCGGCACCAGTGTGCTAACAGGCGGATCGCGCCGTCTGAACCGTGCCCATATCGTTGAACTTGTTCGCCAGTGCGCGCAGTTACATGCCGCCGGGCATCGGATTGTTATTGTGACGTCGGGCGCGATTGCCGCCGGACGTGAGCACCTGGGTTACCCGGAACTGCCAGCGACTATCGCCTCGAAACAATTGCTGGCGGCGGTAGGGCAGAGTCGACTGATTCAACTGTGGGAACAGCTGTTTTCGATTTATGGCATTCACGTCGGGCAAATGCTGCTGACCCGTGCTGATATGGAAGACCGTGAACGCTTCCTGAACGCCCGCGACACCCTGCGAGCGTTGCTCGATAACAATATCGTTCCGGTAATCAATGAGAACGATGCTGTCGCTACGGCAGAGATTAAGGTCGGCGATAACGATAACCTTTCTGCGCTGGCGGCGATTCTTGCGGGTGCCGATAAACTGTTGCTGCTGACCGATCAAAAAGGTTTGTATACCGCTGACCCGCGCAGCAATCCGCAGGCAGAACTGATTAAAGATGTTTACGGCATTGATGACGCACTGCGCGCGATTGCCGGTGACAGCGTTTCAGGCCTCGGAACTGGCGGCATGAGTACCAAATTGCAGGCCGCTGACGTGGCTTGCCGTGCGGGTATCGACACCATTATTGCCGCGGGCAGCAAGCCGGGCGTTATTGGTGATGTGATGGAAGGCATTTCCGTCGGTACGCTGTTCCATGCCCAGGCGACTCCGCTTGAAAACCGTAAACGCTGGATTTTCGGTGCGCCGCCGGCGGGTGAAATCACGGTAGATGAAGGGGCAACTGCCGCCATTCTTGAACGCGGCAGCTCCCTGTTGCCGAAAGGCATTAAAAGCGTGACTGGCAATTTCTCGCGTGGTGAAGTCATCCGCATTTGCAACCTCGAAGGTCGCGATATCGCCCACGGTGTCAGTCGTTACAACAGCGATGCATTACGCCGTATTGCCGGACACCACTCGCAAGAAATTGATGCAATACTGGGATATGAATACGGCCCGGTTGCCGTTCACCGTGATGACATGATTACCCGTTAAGGAGCAGGCTGATGCTGGAACAAATGGGCATTGCCGCGAAGCAAGCCTCGTATAAATTAGCGCAACTCTCCAGCCGCGAAAAAAATCGCGTGCTGGAAAAAATCGCCGATGAACTGGAAGCACAAAGCGAAATCATCCTCAACGCTAACGCCCAGGATGTTGCTGACGCGCGAGCCAATGGCCTTAGCGAAGCGATGCTTGACCGTCTGGCACTGACGCCCGCACGGCTGAAAGGCATTGCCGACGATGTACGCCAGGTGTGTAACCTCGCCGATCCGGTGGGGCAGGTAATCGATGGCGGCGTACTGGACAGCGGCCTGCGTCTTGAGCGTCGTCGCGTACCGCTGGGGGTTATTGGCGTGATTTATGAAGCGCGCCCGAACGTGACGGTTGATGTCGCTTCGCTGTGCCTGAAAACCGGTAATGCGGTGATCCTGCGTGGTGGCAAAGAAACCTGTCGCACTAACGCGGCAACGGTGGCGGTGATTCAGGACGCCCTGAAATCCTGTGGCTTACCGGCGGGTGCCGTGCAGGCGATTGATAATCCTGACCGTGCGCTGGTCAGTGAAATGCTGCGTATGGATAAATACATCGACATGCTGATCCCGCGTGGTGGCGCTGGTTTGCATAAACTGTGCCGTGAACAGTCGACAATCCCGGTGATCACAGGTGGTATAGGCGTATGCCATATTTACGTTGATGAAAGTGTAGAGATCGCTGAAGCATTAAAAGTGATCGTCAACGCGAAAACTCAGCGTCCGAGCACATGTAATACGGTTGAAACGTTGCTGGTGAATAAAAACATCGCCGATAGCTTCCTGCCCGCATTAAGCAAACAAATGGCGGAAAGCGGCGTGACATTACACGCAGATGCAGCTGCACTGGCGCAGTTGCAGGCAGGCCCTGCGAAGGTGGTTGCTGTTAAAGCCGAAGAGTATGACGATGAGTTTCTGTCATTAGATTTGAACGTCAAAATCGTCAGCGATCTTGACGATGCCATCGCCCATATTCGTGAACACGGCACACAACACTCCGATGCGATCCTGACCCGCGATATGCGCAACGCCCAGCGTTTTGTTAACGAAGTGGATTCGTCCGCTGTTTACGTTAACGCCTCTACGCGTTTTACCGACGGCGGCCAGTTTGGTCTGGGTGCGGAAGTGGCGGTAAGCACACAAAAACTCCACGCGCGTGGCCCAATGGGGCTGGAAGCACTGACCACTTACAAGTGGATCGGCATTGGTGATTACACCATTCGTGCGTAAATAAAACCGGGTGATGCAAAAGTAGCCATTTGATTCACAAGGCCATTGACGCATCGCCCGGTTAGTTTTAACCTTGTCCACCGTGATTCACGTTCGTGAACATGTCCTTTCAGGGCCGATATAGCTCAGTTGGTAGAGCAGCGCATTCGTAATGCGAAGGTCGTAGGTTCGACTCCTATTATCGGCACCATTTTTAACGCAGCCTTCCGACTATCAAAAAAACAACATTTGTCCCTTGTGCATTAGCCATTCCTCTCCTCTGACAGTCCCGATAAACCATCACACATCTCCTGCAACTCATTAAACATCCTTGCCACATGGAAACCATCGCACACCGAATGGTGGACCTGCACCGCGAGCGGCAACAGCACTTTTCCATCCTGCTCGTAGTATTTTCCAAACGTGAACATAGGCGAAAAGAAGTTCTTCATGTGCGCAATGTTCATATTAAAGTTGGTAAAGGTTACCCACGGAATCGACGACACGAAAAAGATATTCTCTCGGGACTCTTCCTTCGGCCAGTAGGAAAGGCTATTTCCATAGCGGGCCGTATCTTCTGCATACGTGTTCTGGAAATGATGAATATTGCCGTCATAGTGGCTCCATAGCGACGAAAACGTCTCCGTTTCTGGGTGGAAAATGGTGTAGCTGGGATGAACTTCATTCCAGACGACAAGCTCATTGTCCTTCATGGCCATACGGAACTCAGGATGCCGGTTCATGATTTTAGACAGGAGAAAAATGATCGTCGGATAAAACTTCCAGCCCACCTCTTTGATATGTTTTCGCAGCGCGGTAATGTCGATCAGAACGGTTTGGTTAATTGTGCACTCTGCAAATGACTGGAAGACTTCAAAATGCTCCTTCCTTGGCCAACGAGATAAATCAACAGGCGTATAGTCCGGGGCTGTTTTTTTCATTTTTAACCTTTGATTATCAATCGTCTACATGATTTTGGGCCAGAAACAACCGCACAACCATTTCAACCGTATCTAATCTTCCTGTCAATCTCAGCCTGTGGTTTTCCGAACAGGTATCCCTGCACGAGATCGCAGCCAAGCGCCTGAAGACGTTCAAGCTGCGCTTCGGTTTCAACACCCTCTGCAATGACCCGCATATTGAGGCTCTTCGCCATGCCGGTAATCAACTTAACGATATTAAGGGCATCATCCTGCGTGGATATCGGATTCACAAAGGATTTATCTATCTTAATTTTATCAAAATTAAGTTCACTCAGTCGTGAGAGCGAGGAATATCCCGTTCCGAAATCATCAATGGAAATTTTTACGCCCAGTGCTCTGAGCTTTTTGAGAATAGTGATCGGCATGTTGCTGTCACTGAATAGCGAAGACTCCGTCACCTCTAACTCAAGTCGGCTGGCCGGTAGCCCCGTCTCTTTCAGAATGGACTGCACCATCGTGGTAAACGATTTACTGCCTAACTGAACGGGTGAGACGTTCACTGAGATCCTGGCCGGCACCGCCCAGGACACCGCTTCCCGGCAGGCCATTTCAAGCACCGACTTGCCGATCTCATTAATCATTCCCGTTTTTTCAGCGACGGAAATAAAATAATCTGGCGCGAGTATCCCTTTCACCGGGTGTATCCAGCGAATAAGCGCTTCATAGCCGTAAATTTCATTGCTGAATGAGTCGACAATAGGCTGGTAATACACAACAAATTCATTGTGATCGATCGCCAGAGCCATATCATGTTCAAGGGTTCTGCTTTCCTGCAGTCTTTGCAGCATCCACTGCCGGAAGACTTTGATCTGCTGCGAACCTTCTTTTTTCGCTTCGTAGAGGGCCAGATCGGCAAATTTGTATAGATAATCAGAGCGTCGTTCATTATCTGATAATACGATACCCACGCAGGTGGCAATTTTTATCAGCTGGTTGTTAATCGTATAGGGCTGGCTGATATGATCGCTGATTTCTTTGGCGCGCGAAACGGCGGCTGTTTCGGTGAGTCCGCTGGAGAGAAGGGCGAATTCGTCGCCGCCCAAACGGTAAAACGTATCCGTTGCACTGCTCATTGAAGTAAGCCGTCGGGATACCTGATTCAGCAGCAAATCTCCCGTATCATGGCCATAGGTATCGTTGACCTCTTTGAAACGGTCTAAATCAAATAACATCACGGTCACGGGGACGTGGTTTTTATCTGCCTGAAGATTAATTTTGTTGAGATCGTCCCAGAAGAAAAGGCGGTTTTTCATGCCGGTGAGGGAGTCATGATAAACATCATACTCCAGCTTCGAGTTCTGAATTTGCAGTTTTTCTTTTGATATTTGAAGTTCGTCAGCCAGGCTTTTAACCTGCATGTGTGCTTTCAGAATGTTTTTATTCTGGTAGATCATTAAGAAGCCAAGAATAAAGCTTAAAATTACCAGAAGCAAAGAAAGTGCGGAATAAATATAATACAGAATTTGTATTTTTTTATTGGATTCATTAACCGTATTAATATCTTTCGTTAATGCCGTTGCTGACAGCTGGCTGAGCGGAGCATCGAGCTCATGCATATTTGTCAGATATGCCTGTAACTCTGGATGACTCATTTTTTCAAGATGGCTATCAAGATAGGCCAGTATTTTTTCCAGGCGTAGAGCGAGCTCCTGATGCGTTTTATCGCTGTCAATGTAGCGACCTAAATCGCCCCCTTTCATTAAATCGCCCTGACTGAGCATAATTTCGAGGCGCATGCGGACCTGGTCTATCGTAACGTCATCAGTATCGGTTGCGTATAGACCAAGCCATGATTCAAAACGGTAATACTCTGATACCAGTTGTGCCACGGACCAGGACTCAGTGTATTGAGTCAGTTTTTGCAATTCCTGCTGTCGATCATAAACAAGGTATGCAATATATCCTGTCGTGATAAAAAGAGAAAAAATGATACCAACCAGTATCCTGTTCATTATGTTCTCCTGAACGACTACTCAATCTTCATTTTGCTTACCTGCCATGCTGATCGTGAGTAATAAATCTGATTATTCAACTCAGGAAGACTGTCATAGGGGTATACAATGAACGATGGGCCTTTATCGCGGATGCGCATATATTCGCCATTGACTTTTAAGGCAAGGATGGCGTTGTATTTTTTAAAGTCGCTAAGAGGGATGACGGTTGAGTAATCATTAAGCGCAATAACATTAACGTTCGTACCTTTTGCACCCACATAATCCATGAGCTTGTTCATGGGGACACCCTCAAACTTCGTACGACCGTTATACCAGGGGGAAGTCGTCTCGAAACTCACTACTCCGAGTTTTTCAAGGCTGGCGAGATCAAACACTGCTTTTCCATTTTCATTGGTATTTTCTATATTACCGTAAATCGTTAAAATGGGTTTACCAACTGGTTTTGGCAGGTCGCCAGCCCAGGTTACACTTTGTACCAGACAGCATAACAGCAGTAGGGTTAATCGCATTTTGACCTCCACCTTTTTAACAGAAGTATAAGAATTATAATTTAGATATCACACGAGTTGATATATTTTGTTGGAGAGTAGGGGGTTTTATCGTTTTTATTGATGTAAACTCATTTTAATCAATGAGTTAGGCGTTTGGGGTGTCAGGGTGTTTGATACTCGAGCGACGCTTAACTTTTTGATAAAAGCTAAAATTGCGGGCATAAATGCTCTTCTGTTTAAAAAGTAATCGCTTTAATTGAGAGATATTATCTTTCATGATAATTGTGGGGTGTCCGCGGCTTTTTGGAGCGCGAATCTGGAGACTAAATACGCGCCCCGGTTTTGTCGGCAGTTTCAGGATGGCGATGATAGGCGAGGACACGAACATTCTGATTGTGCGTGTCACCTGCCGCTTGCCTTACGTCACGTCATCCCGGGTGACTGACGCAGACTTACCCCCTTTCGCCATGCTGGCAAACACTGCGTCCCGGTAGATCCACGCGTGAACGAGTGCGGCGGAGAGATGGATCAGCACCACGGCAAAAAGCAACTTTGCCAGAAGGCTATGTGCGTCGTGACACCAGGCATAGAGTGCCGGACTGGTCGGGACAATCGCCGGCAGGTTGACGCCATCAACCATCACAATCGGCAGGCCCGCTGCCGACAGCTGCGCCCAGCCCAGCAGCGGCATTGCCAGCATTAACCCATACAGCATCCAGTGTGATGCCTTTGCGGCAAGCACCTGCCAGACGGGCAAATCGGCAGGAAGTGGGGGCGTGCGGCTCAAAAGTCGATTGACCAGACGAACCAGTACCAGCAGTAAAATGGCGATACCCAGCGGCCGGTGCAGGTCGATTAACCAAATCCGGTGATGTAACGACGTCATCATCGCGGTACCGATGAAAAGCATGGCCAGGATCATCACCGCCATCAGCCAGTGCAGGCATCGCGCCAGGGTATTGAAATGCTGCGGCGCGTGCTCTCGCATATCTTTATTTGAGCTCATTTTACCTCCTGCTTTTGCACGGCTTCGGTGGCCTTGCCGTAGCCGATTTCCCGCTCACGGCGGCTGAAAGAGTGGGAGTAGGCTGCGGAGCGGGCGTTTAAGATGGGATCCTCAGACACCGCAACGCCTGCAGGTACGACAGAAGGATCAAAGTTAACGTCGCGGCACGCGCCTGTGGATTGTGCTTCGACCCGCGTTACTTCCAGCGTGCCGGCTAACACCTTTTTGCGATTGTCCGGCCATGGCTGGGAAGGGTCATCCACCGGATCGCCCGGCTGTGCGAGCTGCAAAACGTAATCCCAGTAGAGTGGCTTTTGCGCCAGGCGCTGACGCAGATTTTCGAACAGGAAGTTATCATCGGCTTTCTGGCGTTGCTCGTCGCTTATCGACAGGAAAGGCTCGTGCGGACGCATCATCCAGCGAACGGCTTGACGCTCCCCCTGCGCGTTCACAAGGTAAAAGGCGTTAATGCTGTAAAACGTCGCGCCCGCGAAGCTGCCGGGCGCGGGTTTTTGTGCCGCCCATTTAAGGTATTTCTCCGCCTCCGGGTACGCTTTCAAAAAGTTTGCGAGACGCAGCGGATCGGGTTTTCCGGTGGCCGCGTCAACGGCCGTGGCTTTTCGCAAGGCCAGAAAACCTTCCGGGCTGTGCGTGGCGAAGAAAGGCTCGTTGTTCATCGCCATCCGCCATTGTTGCTTGTCATCTGTCTTCAGCAGCAGCGCCATGCTCAGGGTTTTGGTCGTACTATCCGGGGCATGAGGATCGCCGGTACCAATAGAGAATCGGCCCACCACGGGCACTTCCTGCTGTGAGAAGAGGCGGGAGGTTGAAAGAGAAACCCCCGAGCCGTTTGGCGTAAAGGTGCCGGCAAAGCAGATGCCTTTTCCATGCGCGCGGCGAAAACCCGGCGGGAAGGGTTTCGGTGTTTCCCCTACCAGTGCCTGGCTTACAGTGCGCGACCCAAGCCAGCCCGCCGTCCATGCAAAAGCAGATGCCAGCGTACCGGCGACAACCGCGATCGCTGCCAGCGCGCCCCAGGTTTTTTTGGACCTCAAATCCAGTTTCGACATAGACGTTTTTCCAGAACAAAATATCTTCACCTGTCATGCACAACGTATTGCGCGTGACAGGTGTTAATACAGTGGCGAATATGGCTCGAGTATAGGAACTAAGGGGCGTAAAGAAAGAATATCACGAAAAGTTTAAACCTTTGTGCTGCCAAAAAGACCGGTTTACTTATCGTGTCGGAAGTTGTGACCGAGCCGGTGACCCAGCGAGAAAGAGTGGCGAAACAGGTAGGTGATGGCAGAAAATGTAAATAATGAACAGAAGGGAGTATGCGATATTATCGATGAGATCGTCAGTTAACGGTTTCAATCTGTGTCTGAATAATTGCCTGATTTAGGACGCTTCTTCCACTGGGAAGCGTCCACTTTTTTATATATTGAAAAATATATTCCGGATATTAAGCAACGCTTTTTCTGTACAGAAAGTCCTGGTTTTTCATCCATCAAATTTTCTCTTTTATTTGACGCCCACTTCCCTGTGCTGAATAACGATTAATGTCCTACAGATGCGGCATCAACAACGCGAGAGGGTTTCGGTGCTAAAGCAATAGCAAAAGCAGCGATAAAGAATATGACGCCTATCGACATCATCAGATTATTGGTAGAAAGCATCATGCTTTGGCTGTTAACCATCTTGTCAAAAAGCTCCCGAACAAACTGCCCACTTTGCTGAGGAGCCGAGTTAATGTACTGTGAAAGATCGCCGGTAGGATCGACAACGGACGCCAGCCTGTCATGCGCAATATAGCGCTGGTCCTGCCATGACGTCGTCACGAGCGATGTGGCAAACGCACCTGATAACGTTCGGACAAAGTTCATTAACCCTGCTGCCGAGGGCATTTCCGCTTCATCTACCGAGCCCATTGCAAGGCCCGTAATCGGGACATAGTACAACGGCATTCCCACCCCCATGAATAACAAGGGGACACAGATGGACCAGTAGTCCATATCGGTCGTCGCATAGGCGCGCCAGAAGGTATCGAGACCGAGCCAGGCACAGCCAAAGAAGATAAGAATGCGCGGATCGATTCTGTTGGAGAGGTTAGCGGCAACCGGAGAAAAGACCACCTGCAGAAGGCCACCCCAGGCCACCACAATCCCGGCCCATGTTGTTGTATACCCTAAGTTATATTGTAACCACAAAGGCGTGAGGACATTCAGACCAAAAAAACACCCGAACGCAAGCGCGAGCACAAACATGCTGGCCGAAAAACCACGATGGCGAAAAACGCTGATATCGACAATCGGATGCTCAGCGGTCAGCTCCCAGATGCAGAAACTTAAAAAGCCGATACAGGCCACAGTCGCCAGAACCCAAATTTCTTCTGAGGCAAACCAGTCAAGGTCTTTCCCTTCATCCAGCATGATCTGCAGTGCGCCAACCCAGATAACCAGTAAAACAAACCCAACGATATCAATAGCGTTATTAACCAGCTCATCTTCGAAGATTTTTAATACTGACCACGCGATGACTGAAAAAGCGATGGCCATCGGAACGTTTATGATAAACACCCACGACCAGCTGTAATGATCGCAAATCCAGCCACCGAGAACCGGGCCTATAACGGGCGCCAGCAATGTGGTCATTGCCCATAATCCCGTCGCCTGCATGGATTTTTCTTTCGGGAAAATACGCAGCAGTAACGTTTGTGATAAGGCCATCAGGGGACCTCCCGCCATGCCCTGAAAAACCCTCATCAGCAGCAGCATTCCCAGCGGAGTGGAAAGGCCGCAAAGCAAAGAAAAAATGCCAAACATGAACACGGAAATGCAGAAAACGCGCACGCCGCCGAACCGGGTGGTTAACCATCCTGATAGCGGCACCGTTATGGCTTCAGCCACGGCATAGGCCGTGATGATCCAGGTTCCCTGGCTGGTTCCTGCGCCCAGGGCGCCAGCCATGTTGGGCTGAGTGACGTTTGCAATGGTCATATTGAGTACGGCTAAAAAGTTTGCCATTGCAAGAACCAGGGCACCCACCCATAACATACCGCCCTTCAGCGAAGGCGGCTGGTTATCGATAACGAATGTAGACATAGCCTGGTTTCCGTTATTCACTTTTTAAATTAACTGTCGCTTTCATGGACAGCCCAACCCGCAGCGGATGTGCTGCAAGTTCATCAGCATTGAGTTTGATGCGCACGGGCAAACGCTGAACAACCTTAATCCAGTTACCCGTTGCGTTCTGTGCAGGAATAACTGAAAACGCTGCGCCGGTGCCGCCATCAAAGCCTTCTACCGTTCCATGGAATGAAACGTTGTCGCCATACAGATCGCTCACCAGCTCCACTTTCTGCCCCACTTTCACATGCTGGAGCTGAACTTCCTTGAAGTTGGCATTGACGTGAATTTGCTGTACCGGCACCACGGACAATAACGGCGTGGAAGGCTGGACACGTTGCCCAAGCTCGACCTGGCGACGAGCAACCACGCCATCGACTGGCGAACGGATCACGGTTCTTTCCAGATCCAGTCTGGCCTGATCGCGCTTTGCTCTGGCGAGAGCGACTTCTGGGTTGGTCTCGGTATTTGCATCCTCAATCATCACGGCATTCGCCTGTCTTGCACCCACTGCCGCCTGTCTTGCTGCATCGGCTTGCGCCACGGCGGCTTTAGCGGCATTCAGGTTTGCCAGAGCGGAAGCATAAACGTTTTGAATACGCGTCAGTTCGTCGCCTGAAATCGCGCCTGTCTGCATGAGCGCCTCGCGTCGCTTGAGATCAACCGTTGCGCGCTGGAAGTCAGCGTTTGCGGCATCAACCTGGGCCAGCAGACGTTTTTGCTCTTTTTCATTTGCCACAACTTCAGCGCCGAGTTTTGTGTCGGTGGCCTTATATCCATTTACCCGCCGAATGGACAGATTCAGATCTGCTTCCGCCTGATTAAGGGCTAACTGTGCGTCGGTGGGATCCAGCTGGATCAGAACATCGCCTTTTTTTACCACCTGGGAATCCGTGACCAGGATGGCGCTTACCGTACCGCTAACGGCAGAAGAGAGTTGGGCTGATTCGACATCGGTATAGGCGTTATCAGTTTCAACATACCGGGAACCGACGAATTCCCACCAGGCAAAAGAGCCTGCACCAGCAAGCGCAATACTTACTGCAAGACAGGAGAATAAACGTTTTCTCTTTTTCTTTTTGATATCGGATGATTCAATATTTTGATTTTCAATCGCTGCAGAATGACTCATTTTATTTCCTTTCTTTCCACAATTTAGTTATTAACCTGGTGTTAAATAATCACTGTTTGCTCGAGGTATATCCGCCGCCTAATGCGCGCGCTAATGCGATGTCAATCGTAAAGGCACGAGAATTAACGTCGGCTAATTTTCTGCGGGCAGCGACCAGTTCGTCTTCCGAGGATAAGACGTCAAGATAATCAGCAACTTTTCCTTCATACCTTTGTCTGGTGAGCGAATAGGCTTTTTCTGCTGACGCGACAGCCGCCTGAGAATAAAGCATCTCGTCTTTAAGAGAGGCTCTGCTGGTGAGCGCATCGCTCACTTCACGAAGTGCATTCGTTAACGTGTCGTTATAAACGTCCACCGCAATGTCATATTCACCGCTGGCATATTTCAAATCACCCTGTAGCTGTTGCGTATTAAATATGGGCAACGATATTGCCGGGCCAAAGCTGCCAATTGCTGAGCCACTCCGGGTAAGGTTGTTAATACCCAATGACTGGAATCCGGCAAAGGCAACCAGATTAACGCTCGGGTAAAAGCCGGCTTTTTTCTGTTTGATTTTCTCCGCTGCCGCCTCTGCGCGTAAACGTGCCGCGACAATATCGGGACGGCGACCAATCAGATCCAACGCAATATTGGGAGGAAGGTCCTCATGCGCTAAAAGCGTTGCCTTAGGCGCGGTTATGGCCAGCGCCCTGTCAGGCCCGTCACCGATCAATGCGGCGAGGGCATGTTTTTTGATCGCAATCGCTTCATCTATTGCCACCAGGTTTGCTTTTGCGTTGAGTTGACGCGTCTCAACCTGTTGAAGGCTGGATAAATCTTCAAGCCCCGCGTCATGCCGTTGCTGGAACAACGTAAGCGTACTGGTTCGTATCGTCAGGGTATCGTTAAGCGTTTCGCGAACGGTGTATAAATGCGCCAGCTCCGCGTAAACGGTAACAACAGACGAAGACAGCACCAGTCTTGTTTGCGCTTTTTCGGCGACTGCCGCCATTTCACCTGACGTTGCAGCCGCGAGCGCCGCGCGGTTTTTACCCCAAAAATCAATTTCCCAGCTCATATCCAGCGTGGTGCGCCCATAGCTGTTCCAGTTTTGGGGTGTTGCGCTCTCAGGCGTCACATAGTTGTAACTCATTTTGTCCCGCATAAAGCTGGCGTTAGCGGTGACCTCGGGGAAAAGCGATCCGCTCGCGCTTTGCGTCATCGCCTGCGCTTGCTTCACGCGAGCGTCGGCGATGTTAAGCGTGGGGGAATTTTTGAGCGCGTCATCAATCAGTCCGTTGAGCTGCTCATCACCGTATTCTTTCCACCAGTCATCTTTCGGCCACTGGCCGTTCTGATGTGGGAAACTTTGATCGCTTTTAAGTTGTGTGACCGTCTTCATAGGCGGTGGGGTGCCGAGATCGGGGATCATGGCGCATCCGCTCAGGCTGATGGCGGAAAAGACAACACAGCCCATCACTATCCTGGAACGGGTTAAACCGGAAATACGACACTTCGGGAGTGCCTCCTGAAAACCTTTCATCAGTACGCTCATCATGCTGTTAATCAAGTAGTCCAAATGCAGTACCGTACAGTACGGTACGATTTATATCTTGACTTCTGAGCGCCGTCAAATAAAAATGTACTCGTCGGTACGATTACGAACCCTACTCACAGACGTGATTCCGAAATCAGATAACAAAAAGTGTTGGCGAGCGGCCAAACACCTAAACTACCGAGGAAACATATGGATAAAAGAGCGCTTAAACGGCAACAGATTCTGGAGGTTGCATCCGGGCTGTTTCGACAAAAAGGATTTGATGCTACGTCTATCTCTGAGATCAACGCGATTGTGGGTGGCTCAAAATCGACAATTTACAGTCACTTTTCTTCGAAAGAAGAGCTATTTGTAGAATGCATGTCTTCTGAAACAGAACAGTATATTAAGAGCATGACTATTGAAACTGCAGGGCAGGTGCGCCTTTTCGGAAAATCACCACAGCTGGTCATCGAGCAATTTGCCGTTGCCTTTTTACGCTATATTTGTTCACCGGATATTGTGGACTTGCAAAGATTAATGATTTCCGAAGCCGGAAGGTCGGGAATTGGAGAGTTGTATTATGAACGAATGCAAAAACTTCGTTCAAACGTATCGGCGCTTTTCACCGATTTAATGAATCAAAATATTTTAAGAAAAGATGACCCAGTGCTGGCCGCTGAGTATTTTCGCTCTCTTCTCCAGGCCGGTATCCTTGAACCCTTGCTTTTAAAAGCACGAAAGGATCAGCCGGACGAAACTGAAATTGTCATGAAAGCGCAAACCTCCGTGAATGCGTTTATGAAGTTGTATGGTCCTGAACAAAATGAGGATGTTGCAAAGACATCTCACTAAAATACAGTAAGCATTCTCTCACCCTATTATTAGGGTGATTTTTTCTTTTTGGAAATATTATTTTCAATTGTCATTGGATGACGTTGCCAGCGGCCTTCTTGTAAATAAAATTTCGTGGATACTTATGTGTATAAAGTTTACTCTCTTAAAAGATCGTGAAACTGTAATTAAGTCCCTGACTCACTGGATTGACTCGAATTTATACAGACCTATTACCGTTCTGGATGTGGCGCGAAAATCCGGTTATTCATTGGCTTATATTCAACGAAACTTTCGCCAGGAGTGTGGCATAAGTATAGGTCTCTATATCCGCAGCCGGAAACTTGAAAAAGCCGCGCATATGCTCAGACATACGCAGCTCTCTGTTTCAGATATATTTACAATGCTAGGCTATGAAGAACCGTCCACCTTCAGCAGAGCGTTCTCAAACCAATATGGACTCTCCCCAACCAAATACCGTGAGATGGCTAAAAAAAGTCATGACATGAATGGCTTGTCGATATTGATTACAGAGGTGACGCGCGACTAAAGCGAAAATCCGCTAACCCGCCTCCAGCATCCCAAAACTCACAATCCGCGCGCGGCCCAGCTCTTTTGCCCGGTATAGCGCCACATCCGCAGCGCGCAGCAGGTTGTCGGTCTGGGCATGTTGCGGATAGCTGGCAATGCCAATCGACACGTCCACCGGCCCAATCTCGGTCAGCCCGTAGCGAAGCGACAGCTCATGCACGCCGGTGTAAATCTTCTGCGCGCAGGCGTACGCTTCTGCTTCATCGGCACCGGAAAGCAGCACCAGAAACTCCTCGCCCCCGTAGCGGAATGCCAGTCCGTTGTCATGTGCGGCCCGCTGAACAATTGACGCCACGCTTTTGATCACCAGATCGCCCGCTTCATGGCCGAAACGGTCATTAATGCTCTTGAAGTGGTCGATATCAATCATCATGCAGCTTAACGGC
Organism: Enterobacter hormaechei; assembly: GCA_041890495.1. GTDB lineage: Bacteria > Pseudomonadota > Gammaproteobacteria > Enterobacterales > Enterobacteriaceae > Escherichia > Escherichia boydii. The sequence goes on along the minus strand of CP169086.1, from coordinate 2,669,124 downwards.
ACGCCAGTGCGTATCGCCTGTGCCGTTTGGGTTTGCAGGGTATCTTCCAGATGATGACGGTTACGCAGGCCGGTGAGCGGGTCAAACAACGCTTTTTCCAGCAGCGCGTCGCGCAGACGCTGGTTGGCCAGCGCCAGCCCGAGCGCCTCGGCCATCAGCTCCAGATACGCGCGGGAAGGGGCATTGTCCGCCGTGATGTTCTGGAAGGAGAGCAGGCCAATGGCCTCTCCCTGGGCGATAAGCGGCACGCAAAGCGCGCTTTCCGCCTGGGATGCCGGAAGATGGTAGCAGGCAATATCCGGCTCGCCGTTTACCGGCGGGTGGCTCTGCCCGCGACGCACGGCCCAGCACTCGTCCGGGTGGAACGTCGTCTCTTCACCAATCGGCGAAAGCCACTGCGCGACGCAGCGCATCTGCCACGGTTCGCGGTCAAGGACGTAGAGCCGGCCCGCGATCCCCGGCGCGATATTGGGGGCAAATAGTTCTGCCACATTAATCACATCGTTAAAGTTCTCACACCCCTGCAGCCGCTGGGTCATGCGCGCCAGCAGCTCGCGGATGGCCCAGTCGGCATCGCGCTCTTTTTCCAGACGCTGTCGCGCCAGGCCGTTTTCACGAAAGATGCTGATGGCCTGAGCCATATCGCCTATCTCATCAATCTGGTTGAAGTTGGGCGTTTCAACCGCGTAATCCTGGGATGCCAGGCGGTGTACCACGTCGCTCAGGCGCACCACGGGGCGCAGCACCCGGCGTTTCAATATAAACCCGAGCACAAACAGGAACAGCAGGGCGGTCAGGCCGACCGTCAGCTCAGAGGCGGTACGCAGCGCTTTCGATTTTTTAGTCGCCTCCTGAACGGCGGCGATGACGCGTTTGTCGAGTATCTGGCGAAAGTGATCGATCTGATTCTGCGCGCGATCCAGCTCCTGCTCATAGGGCTGACCATAGAGCAAGGCAACGGCCTGGGCGTCTTCACCGCGTTCCAGGCTTTCGAGGGCGGTTTGCTGCTCGTCCTGCAGCTCATCGATGATTTTTATGCCTTCGCGCAGCAGGGAGAGCTCATCATCCGATGCGCCGTTGTCCCGCAGTTTTTCCAGCCGTATTTCATTGTTCTTAAGGTAATTCTCTGACTGATTGTATTCTTTTAACGTTTGGGGATCTTTTTTGATGGCATAGAGGCGTGCTAAATCGGACTGTGCCCAGGCGTCTGTCTCAACATCCTCTGTGAGCTGATCAAATCGCTGTCGCTGTTCAACGGCTTGGCGCTCTGCCGTGTCAGCATTGGATGCCAACAGCATGATAATGCCGGAGGCGATGGTCAGGCAGACCGTGGCACCATAGGCCCAGTTTGTTATCGTCGCGATTCGCACCAGATGATCCTTTTACGACATGAGTAGGATGGCGTTCTTTAAATTATAGAAAACGTTTGATTTAAGGCGTAAAAAAAAGGCGGCACAGCGCCGCCTTATGTGGTCTATATCGTCACGCCCTTACAAATCTGGAGGATTTTTTCCCTCTTCGATGAAGTCGGGGTCCAGCTCTTCGGCGTTACCTTCGTGATCGCGCCCTGAGAAGAGGTTCCAGCAGGCGATAAACAGCGCGGCAATGAGCGGCCCAATCACAAAGCCGTTAATGCCGTACAGCTCCATGCCGCCGAGGGTGGAGATCAGAATCAGGTAGTCCGGCATTTTGGTGTCTTTCCCCACCAGCAGCGGGCGCAGAATATTGTCCACCAGCCCGACGATAATCACGAAGAAGCCGACAATAAACAGCCCTTGCCAGATCTGGTGGGTGGCGAACAGGAAGATGGCGGCGGGCACCCAGACAATCGCCGAGCCGATGGCGGGCACCAGAGAGAGGAACGCCATCAGCGCACCCCAGAGCACGCTGCCGTCAATACCCGCAATTGCAAACGCAATCCCGCCGAGTATGCCCTGAACCACGGCCACTGCCGCCGTCCCTTTTACCGTGGCGCGCGACACGCCGACGAATTTGGCGAACAGATGCTGCTTGGCGAAATCAGACAGCGGCAGGGAGTCGAGGATCTGGCGTACCAGATACGGGCCGTCTTTCAGCAGGAAGAACAGCAGATACAGCATGATGCCGAAGCTAATCGCAAAGCCAAACGTCCCCTTGCCGATCAGAAACGCGCTGCCGGCGAGATACTGTCCGCCCTGCAGGGCGACATCGGAGAGTTTTTTCTGGATCTGCGCCGCGTTGGTCAGGTTGTGATCCGCCAGGAAGCCGCTGGCCCAGTCAGGCAGGTGGTTGAAGATACTCGCCACCACTTCCGGGAACTGGGTGTTGTTCTCCTGCAGTTTGGTGTAAACCACGTTCAGTTCAATGGCGAGCGAGGAGAGGATCACCATCAGCGGGATAAAGACGATCAGGCAGATAATACCGATGGTCAACAGTGAGGCCAGCCCGTTGCGATCCCCCAGCGCGGCGCGCAGCTTGTTTTTTACCGGGTTGAAGATGACGGTCAGAATAGCGGCCCATAGTATCGCGGAGAAGTTGGGCGACAGCACGTCGAAGAAGGCCCAGGTCACAAGGGCGAGAATGAAAATAAAGAAACCTTTAGTCAGTCCGTTAAAGCGCATCAGTCAGTCCTGGTTACTAATAAACTGTGTCGACTATAGAACCGATTTGAGGATTTACCAACCTTGCGCCAGTTGGCGGCGAGCCTGACCCGGCCTGTGGGGCTATGTCGTGGTATGATTCAGCTCTTCACGGATACCACTTTCGACTGACCGAAGATCGCCATTTCCCGCACCATGCTGTAAGTATCTGCTTGCGGAGGTGCTTATGGCCTGGCGTCCGATTCTCTATGTGATCCTCACGACCCACCCCAGACTCAGCGCGCGGCGCGCCCGTTTGCGTCTGGTCATCTAGCTTTTTATTAACAATCGCGGTATAACACACCTTCTTTGGATGTTTAGATGTCCATACGTATAGAAGGTAATATGCAAACACAACAAGAAAATGGGCAGCTTAAGCGCACCATGAAAACACGCCACCTGATAATGCTCTCGCTGGGTGGCGTGATTGGTACAGGGTTATTCTTCAATACCGGATACATTATTTCAACGACCGGGGCGGCGGGCACGCTGCTGGCGTACCTGATAGGCGCGCTGGTGGTCTGGCTGGTGATGCAGTGTCTGGGCGAGCTCTCCGTGGCGATGCCGGAAACCGGCGCGTTCCACGTCTATGCCGCCCGCTATCTTGGCCCGGCGACGGGCTACACCGTTGCGTGGCTCTACTGGCTCACCTGGACGGTGGCGCTCGGGTCGAGCTTTACCGCCGCCGGGTTCTGCATGCAGTACTGGTTCCCGCAGGTGCCGGTCTGGGCGTGGTGCGTGGTCTTCTGCGTGGTGATTTTTGGCCTGAACGTCATCTCAACGCGCTTCTTTGCGGAAGGCGAGTTCTGGTTCTCCCTGGTGAAAGTCATCACCATCATCGCCTTTATTATCCTTGGCGGGGCGGCGGTCTTTGGCTTTATCCCGATGCAGGACGGTTCCCCCGCGCCGGGCTTAAGCAACATCACCGCCGAGGGCTGGTTCCCGCACGGCGGCCTGCCGATCCTGATGACCATGGTGGCGGTGAACTTTGCCTTCTCCGGTACCGAGCTCATCGGTATCGCGGCGGGAGAAACGGAAAATCCGCACAAGGTGATTCCGGTCGCTATCCGCACCACCATCGCGCGCCTGATTATCTTCTTTATCGGCACCGTGTTTGTGCTGGCGGCGCTGATCCCGATGCAGCAGGCGGGCGTGGAAAAGAGCCCGTTCGTACTGGTGTTTGAAAAGGTCGGTATTCCTTACGCGGCGGATATCTTTAACTTTGTGATTTTGACGGCGATCCTCTCGGCTGCGAACTCGGGTCTGTACGCCTCCGGGCGCATGCTGTGGTCGCTCTCTAATGAGAAAACGCTCCCGCGCTGCTTTGCCCGCGTGAACAAAAACGGCGTGCCGCTGACGGCGCTCTCGGTCTCTATGCTCGGCGGCGTGCTGGCGCTGTTCTCAAGCGTCGTGGCGCCGGACACGGTGTTTGTCGCGCTCTCGGCAATTTCTGGCTTTGCGGTGGTGGCCGTCTGGATCAGCATCTGCGCGTCGCACTTCGTTTTCCGTCGTCGCCATCTGCAGTCCGGGCAGCCGCTCTCTGCGCTGCAGTACCGCGCGCCGTGGTATCCGCTGGTACCGGTGCTCGGTTTTATCCTCTGCGTGGTGGCCTGCGTCGGCCTGTGGTTTGACCCAAGCCAGCGCATTGCCCTTTATTGCGGGATCCCGTTTGTCGCCCTGTGCTATGGTGCCTACTACCTGACCCGAAATATGACATCGCAGGAGCCCGAACATGTCGCAGAATAATCCGCTTACCGCCCTCCTTGAAAAACAGCCGTTTGTGGTGCTGGATGGCGCGATGGCGACGGAGCTGGAAGCGCGCGGCTGCAACCTGGCGGACAGCCTCTGGTCTGCCAAAGTGCTGATGGAAAACCCGGAGCTTATCCGCGAAGTGCATCTTGATTATTACCGCGCAGGCGCGCAGGTGGCGATCACCGCCAGCTATCAGGCCACGCCTGCGGGCTTTGCGGCGCGCGGCCTGGACGAGGCGCAGTCCCGGGCGCTGATTGGCAGAAGCGTAGAGCTGGCGCGTAAGGCGCGTGAAGCGTATCTGGCGGAAAATCCGCATGCGGGCACGCTGCTGGTGGCGGGATCCGTTGGACCGTATGGCGCCTATCTGGCGGATGGCTCAGAGTATCGCGGCGACTACGTGCGCAGTGACGAGGAGTTTACCGCCTTCCACCGCCCGCGCGTGGAAGCGCTGCTGGATGCAGGCGCTGACCTGCTGGCCTGCGAAACGCTGCCGTCTTTTGCCGAGATTAAGGCGCTGGCGGCGTTGCTGTCTGAATATCCCCGCGCCCGGGCGTGGTTCTCGTTTACCCTAAGCGATAGCGAGCACCTGAGCGACGGTACGCCGCTGCGTGAGGTGGTCAGCGCGCTGGCAAACTCTCCGCAGATTGTCGCGCTGGGCATTAACTGCATCGCGCTGGAAAACACCACGGCAGCGCTGAAGCATTTGCAAAGCCTGACGCCGCTGCCGCTGGTGGTCTACCCGAACTCGGGCGAGCATTATGACGCGGTGACTAAAACCTGGCACCACCACGGCGAAGCGTGCGAGACGCTGGCGGGGTATCTGCCCCAGTGGCTGGACGCCGGAGCGAAGCTGATTGGCGGCTGCTGTCGGACCACGCCGAAGGATATTGCTGAGCTTAACGCGAAGCGCTGAGTTTTTTGCCGGGTGGCGGCTACGCCTTACCCGGCCTACCTCTGAGATTTCGTGCGGCCTGATGCCCTCACCCTGACCCTCTCCCACGGGGAGAGGGAAAAAATGAACCGCACAAAACCAACTATCCTTTCCCGCTTTTTATCTAAAAACGAATCGTTATGAGCGATTCATTTTTATTCCTTTATCAAAATTCCCGCGTTGGAAATACTGCCCTCATAACAACAAGGGGAGCAGGCACTATGGCAATTTCATCGCGTAACACACTTCTTGCCGCACTGGCATTCATCGCTTTTCAGGCACAGGCGGTGAACGTCACCGTGGCGTATCAAACCTCAGCCGAACCGGCGAAAGTGGCTCAGGCCGACAACACCTTTGCTAAAGAAAGCGGAGCAACCGTGGACTGGCGTAAGTTTGACAGCGGAGCCAGCATCGTGCGGGCGCTGGCTTCAGGCGACGTGCAAATCGGCAACCTCGGTTCCAGCCCGTTAGCGGTTGCAGCCAGCCAACAGGTGCCGATTGAAGTCTTCTTGCTGGCGTCAAAACTGGGTAACTCCGAAGCGCTGGTGGTAAAGAAAACTATCAGCAAACCGGAAGATCTGATTGGCAAACGCATCGCCGTACCGTTTATCTCCACCACCCACTACAGCCTGCTGGCGGCGCTGAAACACTGGGGCATTAAACCTGGGCAAGTGGAGATTGTGAACCTGCAGCCGCCCGCGATTATCGCTGCATGGCAGCGGGGAGATATTGATGGTGCTTATGTCTGGGCACCGGCGGTTAACGCCCTGGAAAAAGACGGCAAAGTGCTGACCGATTCTGAACAGGTCGGGCAGTGGGGCGCGCCGACACTGGACGTCTGGGTGGTGCGCAAAGATTTTGCCGAGAAACATCCTGAGGTCGTGAAAGCGTTCGCTAAAAGCGCCATCGATGCTCAGCAACCGTACATTGCTAACCCAGACGCGTGGCTGAAACAGCCGGAAAACATCAGCAAACTGGCGCGTTTAAGCGGCGTGCCTGAAGGTGACGTTCCGGGGCTGGTGAAGGGAAATACCTATCTGACGCCGCAGCAACAAACGGCAGAACTGACCGGACCGGTGAACAAAGCAATCATCGACACCGCGCAGTTTTTGAAAGAGCAGGGCAAGGTCCCGGCTGTAGCGAATGATTACAGCCAGTACGTTACCTCGCGCTTCGTGCAATAAAAGGAGGCGCAGATGCTGCAAATCTCTCATCTCTATGCCGATTATGGCGGCAAACCGGCACTGGAAGATATCAACCTGACGCTGGAAAGCGGCGAGCTACTGGTGGTGCTGGGGCCGTCCGGCTGCGGTAAAACCACCCTGCTGAATCTGATTGCCGGTTTTGTGCCTTATCAGCATGGCAGCATTCAACTGGCGGGTAAGCGTATTGAGGGACCGGGAGCAGAGCGCGGGGTGGTTTTTCAGAATGAAGGGCTGCTACCGTGGCGCAATGTACAGGACAACGTGGCGTTCGGCCTGCAATTGGCAGGTATAGAGAAAATGCAGCGACTGGAAATCGCGCACCAGATGCTGAAAAAAGTGGGGCTGGAAGGCGCAGAAAAACGCTACATCTGGCAGCTTTCCGGTGGTCAACGTCAGCGGGTGGGGATTGCCCGCGCGCTGGCGGCGAATCCCCAGCTGTTATTACTCGACGAACCGTTTGGTGCGCTGGACGCCTTCACCCGCGACCAGATGCAAACTCTGCTGCTGAAACTCTGGCAGGAGACGGGCAAGCAGGTGCTGTTGATTACCCACGATATAGAAGAAGCGGTGTTTATGGCGACTGAACTGGTTCTGCTTTCATCCGGCCCTGGCCGTGTGCTGGAGCGGCTGCCGCTCAACTTTGCTCGCCGCTTTGTTGCGGGAGAGTCGAGCCGCAGCATCAAGTCCGATCCACAATTCATCGCCATGCACGAATATGTTTTAAGCCGCGTATTTGAGCAACGGGAGGCGTTCTCATGAGTGTGCTCATTAATGAAAAACTGCATTCGCGGCGGCTGAAATGGCGCTGGCCGCTCTCGCGTCAGGTGACCTTAAGCATTGGCACGTTAGCGGTTTTACTCACTGTATGGTGGACGGTGGCGGCGCTGCAACTGATTAGCCCGCTGTTTTTGCCGCCGCCGCAACAAGTACTGGCAAAACTGCTCACCATTGCCGGACCGCAGGGATTTATGGACGCCACGCTGTGGCAGCATCTGGCAGCCAGCCTGACGCGCATTGTGCTGGCGCTACTCGCGGCGGTGGTGATCGGTATTCCGGTCGGGATCGCCATGGGGCTAAGCCCGACGGTGCGCGGCATTCTGGATCCGGTAATCGAACTTTATCGTCCGGTGCCGCCGCTGGCTTATTTGCCGCTGATGGTGATCTGGTTTGGTATTGGTGAAACCTCGAAGATCTTACTGATCTATTTAGCGATTTTTGCACCGGTGGCGATGTCGGCGCTGGCGGGGGTGAAAAGCGCGCAGCAGGTTCGCATTCGTGCCGCCCAGTCGCTGGGTGCCAGCCGTGCGCAGGTGCTGTGGTTTGTCATTTTGCCCGGCGCGCTGCCGGAAATCCTCACCGGATTACGCATTGGTCTGGGTGTGGGCTGGTCTACGCTGGTAGCGGCGGAGCTGATTGCCGCGACGCGCGGTTTAGGATTTATGGTTCAGTCAGCGGGTGAATTTCTCGCGACTGACGTGGTGCTGGCGGGAATCGCGGTGATTGCGATTATCGCCTTTCTTTTAGAACTGGGTTTGCGCGCGTTACAGCGCCGTCTGACGCCCTGGCATGGAGAAGTACAATGAGTGAACGTCTGAGCATTACCCCGCTGGGGCCGTATATCGGCGCACAAATTTCGGGTGCCGACCTGACGCGCCCGTTAAGCGATAATCAGTTTGAACAGCTTTACCATGCGGTGCTGCGCCATCAGGTGGTGTTTCTGCGCGATCAAGCCATTACGCCGCAGCAGCAACGCGCGCTGGCCCAGCGTTTTGGCGAACTGCATATTCACCCTGTTTACCCTCATGCCGAAGGGGTTGACGAGATCATCGTGCTGGATACCCATAACGATAATCCGCCAGATAACGACAACTGGCATACCGATGTGACATTTATTGAAACGCCACCCGCAGGGGCGATTCTGGCAGCTAAAGAATTACCTTCGACCGGCGGTGATACGCTCTGGACCAGCGGTATTGCGGCCTATGAGGCGCTCTCTGTTCCCTTCCGCCAGCTGCTGAGCGGGCTGCGTGCGGAGCATGATTTCCGTAAATCGTTCCCGGAATACAAATACCGCAAAACCGAGGAGGAACATCAACGCTGGCGCGAGGCGGTCGCGAAAAATCCTCCGTTGCTACATCCGGTGGTGCGAACGCATCCGGTGAGCGGTAAACAGGCGCTGTTTGTGAATGAAGGCTTTACTACGCGAATTGTCGATGTCAGCGAGAAAGAGAGCGAAGCCTTGTTAGGCTTTTTATTCGCCCATATCACTAAACCGGAGTTTCAGGTGCGTTGGCGCTGGCAACCGAATGATATTGCGATTTGGGATAACCGCGTGACTCAGCACTATGCCAATGCCGATTACCTGCCACAGCGGCGGATTATGCATCGGGCGACGATTCTTGGGGATAAACCGTTTTACCGTCCTTAACTCCGTCGCACCCGGCGAAAACGGTGCACAATTGCCGGGTGGCGGCTACGCCTAACCCGGCTTACAAATACCCGGCTAATTAAAGGTGCGCCTCAATATACCGCTGGTAGCGGTTCGCCTTCAGGTAACACAAATCCACCAGCACCAGCCCGTCGACGCAGTTGTTGAACGCCGGGTCGCTGCCAAAATCAATAAACTGCACGCCGCCGGGCTCGCACAGCTCGGAATACTGCTTGTAGAGCGGCGGAATGCCGCAGCTCAGATTGCCGAGCAGGGATTTCAGCTTCGTCAGATCGTCCACGTAATCCACGCCGCCAAACTGCGCCAGCACGTCCGGCAGGGAGGCGGGATACGGCTGGCGCGAGGCGGCGAGCGGATGCGTCGCCGGGAACCACAGGCGGTAAAAGGCGACCAGCAGATCCCGCGCGGCAGGCGGTAAGCCACCGGAAATGGAGACCGGGCCAAACAGGTAGCGGTAGTGCGGATAACGCGCCAGATACGCCCCAATGCCGGACCATAAGTAGTCCAGGCCGCGGCGCCCCCAGTAGCGCGGCTGAATAAAGCTGCGCCCCAGCTCAATGCCGTGCTCTAGCACGTCCCGCATTTTGTCGTCGTAGTGAAACAGGCTATAGCTGTACAACCCCTCCACGCCGCGCTTTTCGACCTGCATGGCCGTCGGCATAAAGCGATACGCGCCGACGATCTCCAGATCCTCATCATCCCACAGGATCAGGTGCAGATAATCATCGTCGTAGCTGTCGGTGTCCCGGCGCTTTCCGCTCCCTTCCTCCACCGCGCGAAAGGCAATCTCGCGCAGGCGGCCCAGCTCGCGCAGCAGCGGGGCGTCTTCCAGACCGTTGCGCTGCCAAAGGTAGATGGTTTTGCCGTCGCTGGTTTTGCCCAGACATTCGGCCTGCGCCAGCGCGCGTTTCAGGGTGGCCCGATCTTCCGGACGGGCAATCGCGCACTGGGTTTTAAAGACGCCGGGCACTCCCTTGCCAAGACGCATCACGTGCTGACGGCACTGCTCGGCCATCTCACGCGACGAAAGGGTGGCGCTGTGCCAGTGATGCCACGCAATCTGCTGGCCGATTTTGATCGGCAGCTGGCTATGGCGGCGGCGGAACATTTGCTGCATCAAAAGCAGCATTGACAGCGTCGGGGAGACCATCGTGCTGGCATAGAAGAGCAGGCTGTTATGCGCCTGAATATGCACCGGCAGCAGCGGGGCGCGCAGCTTGCTGGCGAGTTTGATAAAGCCAGAGTGCCACTTTTTGTCGCGAATGCCTTTGCGCGTGGGGCGCGAAACTTCTCCGGCCGGGAAGAAGATGAGCACGCCTGCGTTTTGCAGATGCTGTTCCATCTGCACCAGGGACGATTTCGCCGTCCTGCCGCCCATATTGTCCACCGGAATAAACAGCGAACTGAGGGGCTCAAGGTGGGTCAGCATCCGGTTGGTCACGACTTTAACATCCCGCCGCACGCGGGAGACGGCGTACAGCAGCGCCAGTCCGTCCAGTGTGCCCGTCGGGTGGTTGGCAATAATGACCAGCGGGCCATGTTCGGGGATTTGTTCGAGATCGCGGGCGGAAACGGTGCAGAGAATATCCAGGTGTTCCAGAACTTGCTCCACCATATCCAGGCCTTTCAGGTGGCGGTGTGCTGCGGCAAATTGCTGAAATTCGTCTTCGTAGAACAGTCTTTTTAACAGACTTTTTTGCCAGGGTGCGGGCCTCGCCTGAGGCCAAAGATCGTCGAGAACGCTATCGAGGCTAAACATGGTCACTCCTCCTGCCGTCTTGCGAAGACAGTAGAAGGAGCAGATGTCGGTTGTATTGCAGTTTGGTGAAGATTAGAGCAGAGAGCAGGCCGGGTAAGGCGAAGGCGTCACCCGGCGCTAAAGCGGATTAACGCAGAATCTTCTTCTCAGCCAAATCCAGCGCAAAGTAGCTGAAAATCAGATCCGCACCCGCACGCTTAATTGAACCTAAGCTTTCGAGCACAACTTTCTCTTCATCTATAGCACCCGCCAGCGCGGCGAACTTAATCATCGCGTACTCACCGCTCACCTGATACGCGCCAATCGGCAATTCAGTACGTTCACGCAGCTCACGCACGATGTCGAGGTACGCTCCAGCAGGTTTAACCATCAGGCAGTCTGCGCCCTGGGCTTCATCCAGCAGTGATTCACGAATCGCCTCGCGACGGTTCATTGGGTTCATCTGATAGCTTTTGCGGTCGCCTTTTAATGCGCTTCCGGCAGCTTCACGGAACGGGCCATAAAAGGAAGAGGCGAACTTGGTCGAATACGACATAATCGCCGTATCTTTAAAGCCTGCAGCGTCCAGCGCCTGACGAATCGCCTGTACCTGGCCGTCCATCGCGGCGGAAGGGGCGATGAAGTCTGCGCCTGCAGCAGCTGCAACCACGGCTTGCTTGCCTAAATTTTCCAGAGTCGCGTCGTTGTCGACGCCATGCTCGCACAGCACACCGCAGTGACCGTGAGAAGTGTATTCACAGAAACAAGTGTCTGACATGACGATCATTTCTGGCACAGTCTGCTTGCAGATGCGCGACATACGCGCCACCAGTCCATCTTCCCGCCAGGCGTCGCTGCCGGTTTCATCGGTATGGTGAGAGATGCCGAAAGTCATCACGGAACGAATACCGGCGTTGGCGATGCGTTCAATTTCGCGTGCCAGATGTTTCTCTGGAATGCGCATCACGCCTGGCATGGCTTCAACGGCTTTGTAGTCGTCAATTTCTTCTTCAACAAAGATCGGCAACACCAGGTCGTTAAGGCTAAGTGTTGTCTCTTCAAACATAGCGCGCAGCGCAGGAGATTTGCGCAGGCGACGAGGGCGTTGGATTAAGTCTGTCATGGTCTGCCTGATGTTTGTGGAACAAAGAGGGCTAGTGTACATCAAAGTGATGACGGGTGTTTTACTAAAGTGGGCATTTTGCTTTTGTGAAATGCGGCAGGTGAATTAGCCTGTCATCAATAATATATAATGCAGGGCAGTATAACGTTGAGAAGAGAATGAGGTATTCGTGTTATTTCTATATGGAAATGAAAATATAATTAAAAGTGATTTGTTATTTTCTGGCGTATTTTCCTGTTGGTTTAGCTATGTATTAACGTTCTGTTTTTATAATATTTATTATATGACGCCTTATGCTTTTTAGTCTGGATGTGTTTTTTGTCTGAATACGGACTTAATGGAATCATTCATTGAACCTTTTCGAAATGAAAATGCATAATTCCCTCCGCAATTAAATGTTGCAAAATCATTGATGGACAAACTTGCTTACGTCCCTGAGGAGGGATGACCCAATGCAAACATGGAAAAAGAAACTCGTTGTATCTCAACTTGCATTAGCCTGCACTCTGGCTATCGCTTCTCAGGCCAATGCGAAGGATATTTCTGGTACGACATATAATACATTTGGATATGATAATACCGCTTCCTCTCCCTGGTATTATGGCTATGCCGACTGGGATTACTCAGATGCGACCCACGACGGTGATATTTATCCGGTGATTAATAAAAGCATCGTGAATGGTGTTATTTCAACATACTATCTTGATGATGGTATCAATGGTCGGGCGAATGCGTTGAGCATTTCCAATAGCACCATTAATGGCATGATTACCTCTGAGTGTATGACCACCACGTGTGCTGATGGTATAGATACCGATGGCACAGCCCATTCTCAGTACGATCGTTTTAGCCTGACCGTAGATAATTCCACCATTAACGATACCTATGAGCATTATGCGTATGATGTCGTGAATGGGGAAAATACGGAAAGACACTATCTGGACACGTATAATCTGGGTAATGCGATTACCCTGGATGTGGAATCGGATATTGTTATCCAGAATAATTCTCACATCGCGGGGATTACCCTGACGCAGGGTTATCAGGAGCTGGATAACACTCCTTACGACGGTGTTGAGGGCGTAGCCAACAGCAGCAAAGTATTTACCGACACGCTGGTGGTGAAAGACTCCGTTCTGACCTCCGGCGCATACAGCGATCTGGGGACCAGCGGGTTCTACGGTCAAACCGCGAAACCGAGCGACTATGGCGAAACGAATGCCACGGCAGCGGATGATGCGGCGCTGATCGTTGCTGCTAGCGCGTCTGATAACGCGATGCAGACCACCGCCACGTTCGATCACTCCACCGTTACTGGCGATATTCTGTTCTCCAGCACCTTCGACAACAACTTCTATCCGAACGGCGATCCGGCAACCGATACCACCGCCGATGGCATCTATAACCCAACTACCAACGGCTGGGATGGCACCGATAAGCTGGATGTTACTCTCACCAACGGCAGCAAATGGGTCGGCGCAGCGCAGTCCAGCGTCGAGGCTATCGGCACTGCGCAGATGTATGGCCAGGGCTACAGCAACGTAGACTGGAGCACTCTGTCCCCTAACAGCATTTGGCCGGACTCCACCTATGACAGCAACGGACATGTCGCGGGCGAAGCGGTGTATCAGAGCGGTCTGTTTAACATCGCGCTGGACAACGGCTCTGAGTGGGATACCCGCAAGTTTTCAAACATCGACACGTTGACGGTAAATAACCAGTCTCAGGTTAACGTTGAAGACTCTGGTCTGCTGGCGGACTCCATCACCCTGACCAATGCTTCATCAATGAATATTGGGGACAGCGGTGGCGTGGCGACCGACCATCTGTATCTGGACAGCTATAGCCGTGCGGCACTGACGGAAGAAACGGCCGAACTGTATGCCAACACCATCACCGTGGATAACGGTGCTGAGCTCGCGCTGGGGCTGGGTCAGGTTGATACGCACAATATGGAACTGACCGATGGCGGGGTGCTGAACGTTGCCAGCCGTGATTACGTCCTGAACAGCGATCTGAACAACGCACGCTATATCACTAACGATAAGTACAATGCCGATTACGACTACGGTGTTGTGGCGATCAACTCTGATGGCCATCTGTCAGTGAACGGTGACGTTGCAGGTAACTACCAGGTGCGCATCGATGATGCGACCGGGGCCGGTTCCGTTGCTGATTACAAAAACAAAGAGATTATTCGCGTCTATGACAATAATGCGGATACCACCGCCAGCTTTACTGCCGCAAACAAAGCCGATTTAGGTGCGTACACCTATCAGGCGCAGCAGCAGGGTGACGCGGTTGTCCTTCAGCAGAAAGAGCTGACCGACTCTGCCAATATGGCGCTGAGCATCCCATCAGCCAATACCAATATATGGAATCTGCAGCAGGATACCGTCGGCACGCGCCTGACCAACAGCCGTCACGGCCTGGCGGATAACGGCGGGGCGTGGGTGAGCTACTTCGGTGGCAACTTCGACGGTGACAATGGCGTTATCAGCTACGATCAGGACGTAAGCGGCATTATGGTAGGTCTGGATACTCAGATTGACGGTAATAACGCGAAGTGGATCGTCGGTGGTGCGGCAGGTTTCGCGAAGGGTGATATCAGCGATCGTACCGGTCAGGTCGATCAGGACAGCCAGACGGCGATGATCTACGCGTCGGCGAAGTTCATGAACGATCTGTTCCTCGATAGCTCCCTGAGCTATACCCGCTTCAACAGCGATCTTTCCGCTAACATGAGCAACGGTCAGTATGTTGACGGCAATACCACCAGTGACGCCGTTGGTTTTGGGCTGAAGCTGGGCTATGACTGGAAACCAAACCTCTCTGGCTACGTTACTCCATACGCAGCCGTATCGGGTCTGTTCCAGTCTGGTGATGACTATCGTCTGAGCAATGACATGCGCGTTGATGGGCAATCTTACGACAGCCTGCGTTATGAACTTGGTGTTGATACGGGTTATACCTTCAACTACGGCGGCGAACAGGCTCTGACGCCTTACTTCAAACTGGCCTACGTCTATGACGACGCCGATAACAATGCCGATATTAACGGTGACAGCATAGATAACGGCGTGAAAGGGTCAGCTGTTCGTGTTGGGCTGGGCACTCAGTTCAGCTTCACGAAGAACTTCAGCGCTTACACAGATGCCACTTATCTGGGCGGCGCAGACGTTGACCAGAATTGGGGCGCAAACCTGGGTGTGAAATATACCTGGTAATGAATAAAAGCGGGGGAGAGGTATCTTCCCCGCTTTTTACAGAAGCAATAAAAATAATATTGAACCGACAAATACGGATGCCTTGAGGTCTGCATGAATGTTAATGCGAAACCACTTTCTGAATTACGCCGGCTCGAACAGGGGTTAATAGCAGCCAGTACCCCTTTTACATGTGCTCCCCAACAATCCATTACGTCAGGCGAATCAAATGAGCCTCGAACGATCGTATTACAAACCGGCGTTATTGAGGTATATCGCCCTTCCGATGAGCTGCTGGTGGGGATCGCGACGGCACCTTTTATTTTCGGTCTGTCTACGGTGGTCATTAATCACTCTCAGGAATACAGAGTGATGGCTAAAACGGCCTGTACCGGTTTTTATTTGCCCACGGAAACCACCCGTCAACTCATCCAGCAGTATTCACTCTGGAGAGAGGCCTTCTGCTGGTTATCCTGGATAAACTACATTCTCGGGAAACGCGATATGCAGCTGGTGGGCAATAACTCCTATCACCAGATCCGCGCGATGCTGTTAAATATGGCTGAATGGGATGAAACGCTGCGTTCAAAAATCGGTGTGATGAATCATATTCAGCAAAGCACACGCATTTCACGTTCTGTTGTTGCCGAAATTCTGGCCGCCCTGCGACAGGGAAACTATATCAACATGAGCCGGGGCAAGCTGGTCAGCATCAACCGCTTGCCCACGGAATATTAATATCAGTTGGACGCGGTAAGCACCTGGGCTTTATTGGCGCTCAGTTCTGCCACCAGGTTATTAATACCATCACTCATATTGACGAAACGCGTATGCGGGGAGCGGGTCACCACCACAAATGCGCCCACGTTAGACTGCGGGATCATCGCCATATAGGTGATGAACCCGCCGCCGCCGCCGGTTTTCTGAATAATACCCGGACGGCCATTTTTCGGTGCCATATAGACCCAGCCCATGCCGAGCGCATCGGCTTTACCCGGTACGTCCATCCCGATGACCCGATGCAGCTGAGTACGCTGATAAATCAGGGTCTGCATACGGTCGGCCTGGCTGCTGCGCGAGTAGAAATCCGAGGAAAGGAACTGCTGCATCCAGCGCATCATGTCGCCAGGCGTGGAGTAAACCCCGCCGCTGCCCACGGCTGCCAGCGTGTTATTACAGGGGCTGGCGCCTTTCTCCGCCACCATCAGACGACGGCACTGGTCCGGGGACGGGGTAAAGGTGGTGTCTTTCATGCCGAGCGGGCGGGCGATCTGCTCTTCAAACAGCTGCGTGTAGGGTTTGCCTGCCGCCGTTGAGAGGGCATCCGCCAGCAGGTCGAATGCCAGGTTTGAATAAGAGGCCTGCGAGCCCGGTGCCGCTTTCAGCGTGGCTGTACTCAGATAGCTCCAGCGCTGGTCGCGCGTTGGCCAGACAAATACGTCACGATGCGCCGCTCCGCCTGGCTGCTCACGCGGCAGAGCGCTGGTGTGGGTAGCAAGGTTCACGAGCCGGATCGGCGTCCCCTGATACGTGGGTACCCGGGCACCTGGCGGCGCGTATTTGCTGAGCGGATCGTCGAGCTTCACCACGCCCTGGTCGAGCAGTTTCACCAGCATTTCGCTGGTCATAAGCTTGGTTAAGGATGCGATGCGGATAACGGAATCCAGCTGCGGGTGAATGTTATTTCCCGGGCGCGTTTCGCCAAAGCTGCGGAATACGCGCTGGTTTCCGTCGATGACGACCATCGCCATTCCGGTCGCGCCGCTGCCGTAATAGATAAGGTTCGCGTAGCGATCGGCAATATCTGAAGCTAAAACGGGAGCCGTCAGCGGTTGGGCTGCCTGGGCGGTAGAGAAGCTCACCGCACACAGCGCGGCAAAAGAGAGCAGACAACGTTTCAACGAAAAGCATCCATGAAGTGAATGAGGAAAGTAATGGGTATTTATACTACTAAACGGTACCGCGCAATGCCCCGAATTGCATAACGATAGCGAGAAAAACGTAACCATGGGTAAATATGAACAATTTACTTGCGAGCCATCTCCCATTTTGTGACATCGGGCTTATGATAGGCACCAGTGTCACTCAATTTTACGGAGAACGGTATGTCTGAGAAGCGTGTGGTTATGGTTGTCGATATGCAGAACGGGGTATTTGAAACCCCTCGTCATCAGCGCGAAAAGTGTGTCTCTCTGATCAACCAGCTTACGCAGGCAGCCGACAAGGTTATTTTTATTCAGCACACCGAGGCCGGGGGCCTGGAAGAGGGAAGTGAAGGGTTTGCGCTGCTGCCTGAACTCCATCAGCCTGCCGACGCGCTTTACGTGACCAAAACCGCCTGCGATGCCTTTTATAACACCGCGCTTGAGGCGCTGCTGCGTGAGCAGGGCATTCGCGAGTTTGTCATCTGCGGCTGTGCCACCGACTACTGCGTTGATGCGACGGTTAAGAACGGCGTCAGCCGGGGTTATCACATCACCGTGGCAGAAGATGCCCATACTACCGCCAATCGCCCGGCGGCAGATGCGCAGATCGTGATTAACCACCACAACGACGTCTGGCGTAACTTCATCGCGCCGGCGAATCCTCTCGCGGTGAAACGCACCGAAACAATTCTCGAAAACTGGAAAGCGAACTAATAATTAACGCTCGGGTCTGACCTTTTTGCCGGAGCCGGGAGGCTGGCTCGGGCAGGTTTTCGTGTGGTGACGTGTTGTACACAGCAACAGCCATAACAACAAGAAGGAAGCATTATGTTTAAGTCTTTTTTCCCAAAGCCGGGAGCGTTTTTTCTCTCGGCCTTTGTTTGGGCATTGATTGCCGTTATCTTCTGGCAAGCCGGTGGGGGAGACTGGGTGGCGCGTATCACTGGCGCTTCCGGGCAGATCCCGATTAGCGCCGCGCGTTTCTGGTCGTTGGATTTCCTGATTTTTTACGCTTACTACATTGTTTGCGTAGGACTTTTTGCATTTTTCTGGTTTATCTACAGCCCGCACCGTTGGCAATACTGGTCAATACTCGGTACTGCACTGATCATCTTCGTCACCTGGTTTTTGGTGGAAGTCGGGGTCGCCGTCAACGCCTGGTATGCACCGTTCTATGATCTGATTCAAACCGCGCTAAGTTCGCCGCATAAAGTCACTATCGAACAATTTTACCGCGAAGTGGGCGTCTTTCTGGGGATTGCGCTGATCGCTGTGGTGATCAGTGTGCTGAACAACTTCTTTGTCAGTCACTACGTGTTCCGCTGGCGTACGGCGATGAACGAATATTACATGGCGAACTGGCAACAACTGCGTCATATCGAAGGGGCCGCACAGCGTGTGCAGGAAGACACCATGCGTTTTGCTTCAACGCTGGAGAATATGGGCGTCAGTTTTATCAACGCCATCATGACGTTGATCGCCTTCCTGCCGGTGCTGGTAACGCTCTCCACGCATGTGCCGGAGCTGCCGATTATCGGGCACATTCCGTATGGTCTGGTGATTGCCGCTATCGTCTGGTCGCTGATGGGGACCGGATTGCTGGCAGTGGTAGGGATCAAACTGCCGGGGCTGGAGTTTAAAAACCAGCGAGTAGAGGCCGCCTACCGTAAAGAGCTGGTTTATGGTGAAGACGATGCCACGCGTGCGACGCCGCCTACGGTACGCGAGCTGTTTAGCGCCGTGCGGAAAAACTATTTCCGCCTCTATTTTCACTATATGTATTTCAACATCGCCCGCATTCTCTATTTGCAGGTCGATAACGTTTTCGGTTTGTTCTTGCTGTTTCCGTCAATTGTTGCCGGTACGATTACGCTCGGCCTGATGACGCAGATTACCAACGTTTTTGGTCAGGTTCGCGGTGCTTTCCAGTACCTGATTAACTCATGGACCACACTGGTTGAGTTGATGTCTATCTACAAACGTCTGCGCAGCTTTGAACATGAACTGGATGGTGACAAAATTCAGGAAGTAACCCATACCTTGAGCTAAAAAGGAGAAGTAATGTCGCGCGTCAATCCTCTATCTTCGCTGTCATTGTTGGCGGTTCTGGTTTTAGCGGGGTGTAGTAGTCAGGCTCCGCAACCGTTGAAAAAGGGCGAAAAAAGCGATAGATGTGGCGAGCGTGTGCGGCAGAAGATGCCTGCGAGCGTGAAAGACCGCGATGCCTGGGCGGACGCGCTGGCAAAAACCTTTGAAAGCCAAAAGATCGCGCCGACCGAGGAGAATATCTGCTCGGTGCTGGCGGTGGCACAGCAGGAGTCGATGTACCAGTCAGACCCGGCTGTGCCGGGGCTGAATAAAATCGCCTGGAAAGAGATCGACCGCCGCGCGGAGTCCATGCACATTCCGGTGTTCCTGGTGCATACCGCGCTTAAAATCACCTCGCCGAACGGCAAAAGCTACAGCGAACGGCTGGATACGGTGAAAACCGAAAAACAGCTTAGCGCCATCTTTGATGATTTCATCAGCATGGTCCCAATGGGGCAGAAGCTGTTTGGCTCACTGAACCCGGTCCACACCGGTGGCCCAATGCAGGTAAGCATCGCGTTCGCGGAGAAACACACCGACGGCTATCCGTGGAAAATCGACGGTACGGTGCGCCAGGAGGTCTTCTCTCTTCGCGGTGGACTGTGGTTCGGTACGTATCACCTGTTGAACTACCCGGCGAACTACGATGAGCCGCTGTACCGCTTTGCCGACTTTAATGCCGGCTGGTATGCCAGCCGTAATGCGGCATTCCAGAGTGCGGTCAGCCGCGCAAGTGGCGTTAAGCTCGCTCTGGACGGCGATCTCATCGCTTACGGCAGCAGCGAGGCGGGAAGCACAGAGCTTGCCGTACGGAAATTATCGACCACGCTTGGCTTGAGCAACAGCGACATTCGCCGCCAGCTTGAGAAAGGCGATAGTCTGGCCTTTGAGAAAACGGATCTGTACAAGAATGTCTTTGCGCTTGCAGAGAAGAAGAGCGGGAAAACGTTACCGAGGGCTATCCTGCCGGGCATTCAGCTGGAAAGCCCGAAGATCACGCGTAACCTCACCACCGCGTGGTTCGCTAAACGCGTGGACGATCGCCGGGCTCGCTGTATGGGGCTTTAACGGCGACGGCGAAAGCGCAGCACTAATGCCACAACGCCCAGAATCATACATCCCGCGAGGAAGGGAATCAGGCCGAACAGAGTACTGACGCCAAACCCAATCTCAACTCGCGGGCGTCCGTTATCCTGCACCTGCATCAGGTGTTCATAAACGCCAGGCGCATGGACCAGCATATTGAGCAGCTGTGAGCCAGCCCAGAAGCAGAACAGGACAAACAGGGCATACGCGATATTACCCGCCGTGGAGGTTTTTGGTTTGCCGCCAAAAATCGGTTTCGACAATGTAAAGTCAGCCATGATGACCTCCGGATAAATCGCTCTGATATTACGCTTCGTACAGGGTGAGTTTGACAGGTCATCGCATTTGTCAATATCAGAATCGTGGTAATTTACGCGCCGGAATCCTCCTGGATTGTTGATTTCTGCAGCACATCACAATTTCATCACTTAAGTGAAATTGCGTCGCGTTTCAGAATTTCCGTATCTGCCACAGACCTGGCCGTAAAACTGTGAGAGGATGTCTTTTTTTCCTGCCGGAGTTGTTATGAAGCTCACGTCCAAACTACGCCGTGACTGGCACTACTACGCCTTCGCTATCGGGCTGATCTTTATTCTTAACGGTGTCGTGGGCCTGCTGGGGTTTGAAGCAAAAGGCTGGCAAACGTATGCCGTTGGGCTGGTGACCTGGGTGATAAGTTTCTGGCTGGCGGGGTTTATTATCCGCCGTCGTCCTGAAGAGACGACAGCGGATGAAGCTGAGTCGGCGAAAAGCGCCGATTAACCGTTTACGGAACTTTTAAGCGCGCTGTCGGCGGCGTGACGCTCCAGCGCCAGTTCGATCAGGCGGGTGATCAGCTCCGGGTAGCTAAGGCCGCTGGCCTGCCACAGTTTCGGATACATGCTGATGTTAGTGAACCCCGGCAGCGTGTTGATTTCATTGATCACCACCTCGTTTTCCGCCGTCAGGAACACATCCACGCGCGCCATGCCGCTACAGCCGAGCGTCTGATAGGCGCGAATGGCGATCGTCCGGATCTTATCGTTAATCGCCGGATCGATATCCGCAGGTACGACAACCTGCGCGCCTTTGTCATCAATGTATTTGGTGTCGTACGAGTAGAAGTCGCTGTTTAAGACCACTTCGCCGCAGGTGCTCGCCTGTGGAAAATCGTTGCCCAGCACGGCACACTCAATTTCACGGCCTTTGATGCCCTGCTCCACCACTACTTTATGGTCGAACTCAAACGCCAGACGGACGGCCTGCGTGAACTCTGCTTCGCTGGTCACTTTGCTTACGCCCACGGAGGAGCCCTGGTTTGCCGGCTTCACAAACAGCGGCAGACCCAGCTCTCCGCTAATTTGCGCGAAGCTGTGCTTGTCGCGGTTGGCGCGAGTAAGGGTCACGAATGGCGCAATGTTCAGCCCGGCATCGCGCAGCAGGCGTTTGGTGACGTCTTTGTCCATGCACGCGGCAGAGCCAAGTACGTCCGAGCCGACGAACGGCAGGTTGGCCATGCGCAGCATCCCCTGCAGGGACCCATCTTCCCCCAGGGTGCCGTGAACGATAGGGAAGACAACGTCGATCTGGGCGAGAGCCTGTGCATTGCCGGCGTCGATGAGCTGCCCCTTCACGACGCCGGGTACGGTGGCGACGCTCACTTCCGAAGGATTCAGGGCGATGTGTGCCGGATCGTGAGCGTTCAGCAGATACTGGCTGGCATCGTTAACGTGCCACTGGCCCTGTTTATCAATGCCCAGCAGCACCACGTCGAAACGGCTTTTATCGATCGCATCAACGATATTTTTGGCCGATTGCAATGACACTTCGTGCTCCGCTGATTTTCCCCCAAAGACAATACCTACGCGCTGCTTAGCCATCTCACTCTCTTCCAGTCTGACGAAAAGCCAATAACATACCACGATGCCCGGCGGGTTTCGCGGCCTTCTGCCATAATGTTTTGGGGAATGTTGAGGGGGGAGAGTGAAAGGAAAAACGCTGCTGACCGGATTTATCATTTTGACCATCGCAACGCTGGGTTACCGCTGGTTGCCGCCTTACTACAACCCTTTCATGCCGCTGACGCTTGACGATCCGCCAGGCCGAATCACTCAGTATAAGCTTCGGCGTTTAACCCCAGAGGCGTGCGCGAGCCTGTTGTTACAGGCTAACCAAAGAGATCTCATCCGCACCCAGCCGGTCGCTGACAGCGCCGGGGAATGCCCGCTGAGCAACGTCGTGCGCGTGCGTGACTTCGGCCCGGTCGGCCTGAACGGCAGCTTTCTTGCCAGCTGTCCGCTGGCGCTCAGCTCAGCCCTCTTTATTAGCCAGCAGGCACGGCCGCTGACAAAGCGCTATACGGGCTCTGACCTGGCGCGCATCGACCATCTCGGCAGCTTTGCCTGCCGCAATATTTATCACCGCCCTGACGCGCGCCGCAGTGAACATGCCACGGCGGAGGCGCTGGATATCGCCGCTTTTCGTCTGGCGAACGGGGAACGCGTCACGGTACTGAACGGCTGGAAGGCGGCGACAACGCAGCCATGGCTGAAGGCCATGCTGGCGGCGAGCTGTGGCTACTACGGAAACGGCCTGGGACCGGAGTATAACGCGGCGCATGCCAACCATTTTCATCTGGGCATGCGCGGTTTCGGACTCTGTCGGTGAAGCATAATATTCCGCCAGAAAATGGATGAATTGTGACTTATTTCACAAATATGATGACTGGGAAGATAAAACACCAAAGTCAGTCCGGCCGCATCTCTGGTGCGACGTCAAAACGCGTAACTTGCTAATCTGTAGGCGAATTCGCCTAAAAATGAAGACTATTTCGTTATGGAATCCTGGAAAGTTAATCTCATCTCGGTCTGGTTCGGCTGCTTCTTTACCGGGCTGGCCATCAGCCAGATCCTGCCGTTCCTGCCGCTGTACGTTTCGCAGCTGGGGGTGACTTCGCATGAAGCGCTCTCCATGTGGTCCGGTCTGACGTTCAGCGTCACGTTTCTGGTCTCCGCCATTGTGTCACCGATGTGGGGCAGCCTGGCGGATCGGAAAGGCCGAAAACTGATGCTGCTGCGCGCCTCGCTCGGGATGGCGATTGCCATTCTGCTGCAGGCCTTCGCCACTAACGTCTGGCAGCTGTTTTTCCTGCGTGCGGTGATGGGGCTGACGTCAGGTTACATTCCGAATGCCATGGCGCTTGTCGCCTCTCAGGTGCCGCGCGAGCGTAGCGGCTGGGCGCTGAGTACGCTCTCCACGGCACAGATAAGCGGCGTTATCGGCGGGCCGCTGCTGGGGGGCTTTTTGGCGGACCACGTCGGGCTGCGAGCGGTATTTATTATCACCGCGATCCTGCTGGTGGTTAGTTTTCTGGTCACGCTATTTCTGATTAAAGAAGGGGGGCGCCCGGTTATCAGTAAATCTGAACGCCTCAGCGGCAAGGCGGTCTTCGCCTCGCTGCCCTATCCGGGGCTGATGATCAGCCTGTTTGTGACCACTATGGTTATCCAGCTCTGTAACGGTTCGGTCGGTCCGATTCTGGCGCTGTTTATTAAGTCGATGGAGCCGGAGAGCACGAATATCGCTTTTCTGAGCGGCATGATTGCCGCCGTGCCGGGCGTATCCGCCCTGATTTCCGCGCCCCGTCTGGGGAAACTGGGTGACAGGATCGGCACCGCGCGCATCCTGATGGCGACGCTGATTTTTGCGGTCGTGCTCTTCTTCGCGATGTCGTTTGTCACCTCTCCGCTTCAGCTTGGCGTATTGCGATTTCTGCTCGGCTTTGCTGACGGTGCCATGTTGCCTGCGGTACAGACCCTGCTGGTCAAATATTCCAGCGACCAGGTGACGGGGCGTATTTTTGGATATAACCAGTCATTTATGTATCTGGGGAATGTTGCCGGTCCGCTTATTGGCGCATCCGTTTCCGCAATGGCCGGTTTTCGTTGGGTATTTGCCGCCACGGCGATTGTCGTTTTAATCAATATTATCCAGCTGGCTATTGCGCTGCGCCGTCGCAGACAAATGGCGGAGGCCAAATCGACGAGATAACGATTTGTCAGATGTATTATATATTCTTATGGTAGCCGCATTTTTATATAACAAAATGCGGCATCTTTTTATAGAAAAACGTTTCGCTCACGGCGCTGCCTCTTTATTTCCGTTCCTGTATCACTTTTGCATACCATAATTAATATCTTCTCTTTGCAATATGGATTCAGAGTGATAACGTCAGACAAAACTGAAAAAGGAACTGGCACGATGAAGAATCTCATTGCTGAATTGCTGGTCAAGCTGGCACAAAAGGAAGAGGAGTCAAAAGAGCTGGTGGCTCAGGTCGAAGCGCTTGAAATAGTGGTCACCGCGCTGCTGCGACAAATGGCGAAAACCGATCAACAGGCGTTGATTGAAAGCGTTGAAGGCGCGCTGGAGAGCGTCAGACCTGAATCGCAGGTACCGGTTGAGGATGCTGAGATGCTCCACCAGTACGTAAAGAAGCTGTTAAGGCATCCGCGCAGCTAAACCGTCACAGGACGTAACGACGTGTCATAGAATTGTCATGCAGGATGCCTATAGTCGCTCTGTTTTTATTTTTATGTATTTGTACATGGAGAAAATAAATTGAAACAGAGCGCACTTTTCATCGCATTACTTCCCCTGTTAATTACCCCTGCCATTTATGCTGATACGACGCAAACCAGCGTGCTGGATAATCGTGCGGCAAAAGGGGATATCACCCAGCCTGGCGGCGCACGCCGTTTATCAGAAGATCAAACTGCCGCTATTCGCGCTTCGCTAAATGATAAACCGGCGAAAAATATTATTCTGCTGATTGGCGATGGAATGGGCGATTCCGAAATCACGGCGGCGCGAAATTATGCTGAGGGAGCGGGCGGCTTTTTTAAAGGCATCGACGCCTTACCGCTGACCGGACAATATACCCATTACGCGCTGGATAAAAAAACCGGTAAACCGGATTACGTAACGGACTCCGCGGCCTCTGCCACGGCGTGGTCCACCGGCGTGAAAACCTATAATGGTGCGCTGGGTGTGGATATTCACGAAAAAGATCATCAAACCCTTCTGGAGATGGCAAAGGCGGCGGGCCTGGCGACCGGCAACGTCTCCACAGCTGAACTTCAGGATGCGACGCCCGCGGCGCTGGTGGCGCACGTGACCTCGCGTAAGTGCTACGGCCCGTCAGTGACCAGCGAAAAAATGCCCAACGAATGCGCTGGAAAAAGGCGGCAAAGGCTCGATTACGGAACAGCTGCTGAACGCGCGTCCTGACGTGACCCTGGGCGGCGGCGCGAAAACCTTCGCGGAAACCGCGACGGCGGGCGAGTGGCAGGGCAAAACGCTGCGCGAGCAAGCGCAGGCTCGCGGCTATCAGCTGGTGAGTGACGCAAATTCGCTGGCGGCAATTACCGAGGCGAACCAGAACAAACCGCTGCTGGGGCTGTTCTCTGACGGCAACATGCCCGTGCGCTGGGAAGGACCAAAAGCCTCTTATCACGGCAACATCGATCAGCCTGCGGTGACCTGTACGCCAAACCCGAAACGCACGGACAGTGTACCGACGCTGGCGGCGATGACCGATAAAGCGATCTCTCTGCTGAGCAAGAGCGAAAAAGGGTTCTTCCTGCAGGTGGAAGGGGCGTCAATCGATAAGCAGGATCATGCGGCGAATCCGTGCGGTCAGATTGGCGAAACCGTCGATCTGGACGAAGCGGTGCAGAAGGCGCTTGAGTTTGCGAAAAAAGACGGTAACACCCTGGTGATCGTCACCGCGGACCACGCGCACGCCAGCCAGATCATTCCGCCAGACACCAAAGCCCCGGGCCTGACGCAGGCGCTGAACACCAAAGATGGCGCCGTCATGGTGATGAGCTACGGCAACTCTGAAGAAGAGTCCATGGAGCACACTGGCACCCAGCTGCGCATTGCCGCCTACGGCCCGCACGCGGCAAACGTGGTAGGCCTGACGGATCAAACGGATCTGTTCTATACCATGAAGGCGGCGCTGGGTCTGAAATGATAAAATCCCGGCGGAAATCACATCTGTCGGCTGGTTTTTTTGCTGTCACGAACCAGACTTACAGGGAATGTTCACAAAAGGATGGTGCAATGAAAACAACATTACTGGTTACTCTGCTCTCCGGCCTGTTCCTGGTCGCATCGGCGAACGCGGAAGAGAAAACGTTAACGCCGCAGCAGCAGCGTATGACCACCTGTAATCAACAGGCGACGTCTCAGAGTCTGAAGGGCGATGCTCGCAAGACCTACATGAGCGACTGCCTCAAAAACGGCGCCGCGAAGCCAGCTGAAAAAAGCCTGACCCCGCAGCAGCAAAAGATGCGCGAGTGTAATGCGAAGGCAACCGAGCAGTCCCTGAAAGGGGATGATCGCAGCAAGTTCATGAGTGCCTGCCTGAAGAAAAAAGTGTAGTTCGAACGGGTGAGCGGCTCCGGCGGCTCACCCGAAATTTCATACTTTCCCCGCAGACCCCCTCTCTATAATTTGGGAAAATGTTTCAGAATATTCCCAAAAATGATGAATGATGAAACGTATTACAACAAAAAGCGCATTCGGGAAGAGTGGAATTTAACCCTTTCTCAGGATGACTCTCACCGCGCCGGCATTCAGTTTGCCCGGCGGGTTCGGCTGGCGCGCGCCGTGGGGCTGGCAGCAATGTTTTTCCCGGTTGCAGGAATGCTGGTCACCCATTTTTTACCCGGAGGCTGGTGGCTTTTACTGGTCGGTTGGGCGTTCGTCTGGCCCCATTTCGCCTGGCAGCTGTCCTGCCGGGCCGCGTCACCTCATCAGCAGGAAATTTTCAATCTTAAAATAGATGCCATTATCGCCGGGCTCTGGATCGGCGTGATGGGGGTGAGCGCGTTACCCACTGCAGCGCTGGTGATGATGGTAGGGATGAACATGATGGGCTCCGGGGGCTGTCGTCTGTTTATTCCGGGGATCCTGTTAACCCTGCTCTCCGCGCTGGTGACGCTGCCGCTTGTCGGTCACATGGCCGTCTTCAATCCCGACCCGGTGGAGTGGGGGTTAACGCTGCCGGTGCTGGTGCTTTATCCCATGCTGTTTGCCTGGCTCAGCCACCGCACCGCCGTCAGGCTTGCTGAGCACAAGCAGCGGCTGGAAATGATGAGCACCCGCGACGGCATGACCGGGGTCTTTAATCGACGCCACTGGGAAATGCTGCTGCGAAATGAATTTGAGCATTGCCGCCGCGACCACTGCACCGCCACGATTTTGCTGATTGATATCGATCATTTTAAAAATATCAACGATACCTGGGGTCACGCCGTGGGGGATGAGGCGATCATTGCCATCACGCGCCAGCTCCAGATGTCGGTGCGGTCAGGTGATGCCATCGGCCGGTTTGGCGGGGATGAGTTTGCGGTGATTATGTCGCAGACCGCAGCGGAAAGCGCGATCGCCGTGATGTCCCGGGTGCATGAGCGGCTGGAAACGCTGTCGCTACCGTGCGCGCCAAAAGAGGCGCTGCGCATCAGCGTAGGCGTTGCCCCCTGGGGGCCGCAGTTTGGACATTATCGGGAATGGCTAAAGGCGGCTGACGTGGCGCTGTACAGAGCGAAAAATGCCGGGCGCAGCCGTACCGAAGTGGCCGCCTGACGCCCGACTGAAACGATCAGGATTTACTTAGCTTCTCTGACTTTTCCATACATTTAGCCATTGCCTCAATGACGGCCGAGCGGAATCCGCGCTCTTCCAGCACCCGCACCGCTTCGATGGTGGTGCCGCCCGGGGAGCAGACCATATCTTTCAGTTCACCCGGGTGTTTGCCGGTCTCCAGCACCATTTTGGCGGAGCCCATGACGGCCTGCGCGGCGAACTTATAAGCCTGGGCGCGCGGCATTCCGCCAAGTACGGCGGCGTCGGCCATCGCTTCTAAAAACATGAAAACATAGGCAGGGGCTGAGCCACTCACGCCGACCACCGGATGGATCATCGATTCGGCAATCACTTCAGCTTCACCGAAGCAGCGGAAAATATTCAGCACATCGGCCACTTCTTCCGTGGTCACCAGCGCATTAGGCGTGACGGAGGTCATGCCGGCGTTGACCAGGGAGGGGGTGTTGGGCATCGCACGGACGATTTTGCGGTCGTGGCCCAGCGCGCGCGCCAGCTGATCGAGCGTGACGCCCGCGGCAATCGACACCACCAGCGTCTCTTTATTCAGGCTGGAGGTGATATCGCTCAGCACTTTGATCATGATGTTCGGCTTGACGGCGCCAAAGACGATATCGGCGACCTGGGCCACTTCCTGCGCGCTTTCGGCGGCGTTGATCCCGTATTGATCGCGCAACGCGGCGACCTTGTCCGGTGACGGGGTATAGACCCAAATCTGACCCGGCAGCACCTGCCCGCTGGCGATCAGACCGCCCAGGATGGCTTTGCCCATGTTACCGCAGCCGATAAACCCGATTTTCTTGTCCATCACGATTCTCCGTCATTATGCGTTGTTTTCTCTGATTGATAGCTTAACAACGAAATGCAGGCGACAATAGTCGACAGAGTCATTATGGGGAGACAATATGGCGATTTGGGTTGATGCGGACGCGTGTCCGAACGTGATTAAAGAGATTTTATTTCGCGCCGCCGAGCGCGTTCACATGCCGCTGACGCTGGTGGCGAACCAGAATATTCGCGTACCGCCTTCGCGGTTCATCCGCTCTTTGCGCGTGCCGGCCGGGTTTGACGTGGCGGATAACGAAATTGTTCGCCTGTGTAGCGCGGAGGATCTGGTGATCACTGCGGATATTCCGCTGGCTGCCGAAGTGCTGGAGAAAGGGGCGGCGGCGCTTAATCCGCGCGGTGAACGATACTCGCCGTCGACCATTCGCGAGAAGCTCACCATGCGCGATTTCATGGATACGATGCGGGCCAGCGGCGTGCAGACCGGTGGACCGGACAGCCTTTCACAGCGCGATCGCCAGCAGTTTGCTGCCGAACTGGATAAATGGCTGCTGGAAGTGAAGCGCCGCACAGCGTAATGATAATTATTGTCAATTTGTGGTACAGTGTGGCCTCCACAGGGTTGTCATCCCGTACCGCTTTGCAGTAAAGTAATCGCAACATCTTCTGCAATTATTTCTTTACACTCTTCAGCCATCCGGCATCAAGGGGAACACCTGGCTATGACCCAACCCATCTTTTTAGTTGGCCCCCGCGGCTGTGGGAAAACCACCGTTGGCCTGGAGCTGGCACGCGTGTGTCATCGCCAGTTTGTGGATACCGACCACTGGCTGCAAACTGAGGCCGGAAAAACCATCGCTGAGATTGTTGAGCAAGAGGGATGGGAGAGCTTTCGCGCGCGCGAAACCGCCGCGCTGAAAGCGGTCACCACCCCGTCTGCCGTGATCGCGACCGGTGGGGGCATTGTTCTGGCGGAGTGTAATCGTCACTTTATGCGCGAAAAGGGAATTGTGATTTACCTCAGCGCGCCGGTGTCGGCTCTGGTAGGGCGTCTGGAAGCTTTTCCGGAAGAGGGGCAACGCCCTGCGCTGACCTCCAGACCACTCAACGAAGAGGTGAGTGAAGTGCTGGCGGAACGCGATGCGCTATACCGCGAAGCGGCTCACCACGTGGTGGATGCGTCAGCCACTCCCGAAGACGTTGTGATTCAGATTATTACCGCCCTGCGTTTGGCTTGTGCCAGCTAAGCGGCGTCTATACTTATAGCTCAGACATAAAAAAAGGATGAGCTATGCCAACCAGACCTCCCTATCCGCGTGAAGCGCGCATTGTTACCGTTGAAAAAGGCCATACGGGTCATACCGTGACCTGGTATCAACTGCGTGCCGATCATCCAAAACCGGACTCGCTGATCAGTGAGCACGAGACTGAGCAGGAAGCGCTGGATGCGAAACGGCGCTACGAAGATCCCGACATAACCTGAATGTTTTCCTAAACGCTCCAGGATCGTGCCTGAATCACACTTTTTACTCATCGTGAAAGTTAAGCAGGAGTTAATATTTAGTTATTACAAGTAACTCCGGTATCGGCAGGCGATCTTTACATTTCGATGTCGGGATCACCTGCTACGCTTGGTGCTGTTTTGTTGAAAAAATGAACTGTGCAGCGTAGTGAGCCTGTACCTGTGTGCACGATGTTGAAGTAATGGAAGGCGATTAAGATGAAGGCAACGTTGGCGATCCTCACCATTGGTGTGGTCCCTGTAAGCGAAGTGTTACCGCTCTTAACCGAGCATGTATCTGAACAACAGATAACGCATCTGAGCCTGCTGGGTAAGATGAGTCGGGAAGAGGTCATGGAGGACTACGCTGTCGAGGCGGGGGAGGATCCCCTGGCGACGTTATTAAGTGACGGTAAACTGGCGCATGTTTCACGCCAGAAAATCGAGCGCTCGCTGCAGGGCGTGATAGAAGTGCTCGATAATCAGGGTTATGACGTTATTTTGCTGATGAGCACGGCCCCCATTAAGGGGCTCACGGCGCGCAATGCGATTCTGCTGGAACCGATGCGCATCATTCCGCCGCTGGTGGCCTCCATCGTGGATGGTCATCAGGTGGGGGTGATTGTCCCCATCGAGGAGCTCATGGATAACCAGGAAGCAAAATGGCACGTGCTGGAAAAAGTGCCCTTGTATGCGCTGGCAAATCCGTTCTGGGACAGTGAGGCCAAGCTCATTGCTGCCGGGAAGGAACTGCTGGAGAGAGGGGCAGATGTCCTGATCCTGGACTGCCTGGGTTTCCATCAGCATCATCGTGATTTGCTGCAAAAAGCGCTGGATGTGCCCGTGCTGTTATCCAACGTTCTGATGGCTCGCCTGGCCTCGGAACTCCTCATGTAATGATTTTGCGTGACAGGTGATGAGCATGGCCCCTATAGTGAATTTTTATCTAAAAATATAAGGGCCAGTTCATGCTTCAGAGTAACGAATACTTTTCCGGTAAAGTGAAATCCATTGGTTTTACCAGCAGCAGCACTGGCCGCGCCAGTGTCGGCGTTATGGCGGAAGGCGAATACACCTTTGGCACGGCGGAAGCGGAAGAAATGACGGTGGTCAGCGGTGCGCTGAACGTCTTACTGCCGGGTGAAACGGAATGGAAAGTTTACGCTGCCGGGCAAGTTTTCAACGTCCCTGGCCACAGCGAGTTTCATTTGCAGGTCGCTGAACCTACCTCTTATCTGTGCCGCTATCTGAAATAAAAAATAAGCCGGGTGGTGCTAACGCTTACCCGGCCTACGTTTTGCCCGTTATCTCTGCGCTTCGCCACCTAATCCTTCAATCAGGTTTTGAATTAACGCTACCAGTTCACCAGTCATCAGGATGAAATCGGCATCAAAACGCTGGGCGAAATCTTCACGGTCGATATCTTCGTTTTGATCGCGCAGCTCGTCGCAGAACTTCAGACGCTTGAGCGAACCATCGTCGCACATCACAAACTGAATGCGCTGCTGCCAGTCGAGCGCCAGTTTAGTCACCACTTTTCCGGCTTCAATGTGATTGGTGATCTCTTCGCTGGTCAGATCTTGTTTCTTCGCGCGGATCACGCCGCCATCTTCCAGCAACGATTTCAGCTCGGCTTCATCAAGCAGCTGGAAGCCCTGTGCCGCACTACCGGAACGTACCCATTCGGTCAGCGTCAGTTCAATCGGGTTTTCCATGCTCAATGGTACAACCGGTAACGACCCCAGGCTTTTACGCAGTAATGCCAGCGTATCTTCCGCTTTTTTGGCACTGGCGCAGTCCACCATAATCAAACCGTTAACCGTGTCGATCCACATCATTGTCTGGCTAAAACGGCTGAAAGCACGCGGCAGCAGAGAGTGCAGCACTTCGTCTTTCAGCGAATCTTTTTCGGTTTTCTTCAGCTTACGCGCCTGTTCCGCTTCCAGTTTGGCGATTTTCGCTTCCAGCGCCTGTTTAATCACCGGAGACGGGAGGATTTTTTCTTCTTTGCGCGCGCAGATAACAATTTGACCATTGGCAACGTGCGTTAACGCATCGCTGTGCGATCCCATCGGAGGAACCCAGCCCATCTTCGCCATGTCCTGGCTGCCGCATGGGGTAAATGCCATCGAGGCTAGCTGTTTTTCCATCTCTTCTGCACGCAGCGAAATCTCGCGGCTAAGACGGTAAACCATTAAATTTTTGAACCACAGCATGATAATTTCCACGGCCTTGTCGTTAAATTTAGCGGGCATGATAACGAATTGTCGGCGGCCTTGCATTGCCAATCCGGTTGTCCGTCTCTACGCTATTGATATTGAAAAAAATAAGGAGAGTACCGTGCGTATAGGTATCGATTTAGGCGGCACCAAAACTGAAGTGATTGCACTGGGCGATGCAGGGGAGCAGTTGTACCGCCATCGTTTGCCCACGCCGCGTGATGATTACCGGCAGACTATTGAAACGATCGCCACGTTGGTTGATATGGCGGAGCAGGCGACGGGGCAGCGCGGAACGGTAGGTATGGGCATTCCTGGCTCAATTTCGCCTTACACCGGTGTGGTGAAGAATGCCAATTCAACCTGGCTCAACGGTCAGCCATTCGATAAAGACTTAAGCGCGAGGTTGCAGCGGGAAGTGCGGCTGGCAAATGACGCTAACTGTCTGGCGGTTTCAGAAGCAGTAGATGGCGCGGCAGCGGGAGCGCAGACGGTATTTGCCGTGATTATCGGCACGGGATGCGGCGCGGGCGTGGCATTCAATGGGCGGGCGCATATCGGCGGCAATGGCACGGCAGGTGAGTGGGGACACAATCCGCTACCGTGGATGGACGAAGACGAGCTTAAATACCGCACCGAAGTGCCGTGCTACTGCGGAAAACAGGGCTGTATTGAGACGTTTATCTCCGGTACCGGTTTTGCGACCGACTACCACCGCCTGAGCGGCCAGCCGCTCAAGGGCAACGAAATCATGCGTCTGGTCGAAGAACAGGATCCGGTCGCCGAGCTGGCCCTGAGCCGCTACGAAATGCGGCTGGCGAAATCCTTGGCGCACGTGGTGAATATTCTCGATCCTGACGTGATAGTACTGGGCGGTGGCATGAGCAACGTCGATCGGCTTTACGCCACGGTGCCGAACCTGGTGAAGCAGTGGGTCTTCGGCGGCGAGTGTGAAACCCCGATCCGCAAAGCGCTGCACGGGGACTCCAGCGGCGTGCGCGGCGC
This sequence comes from Enterobacter hormaechei, assembly GCA_041890495.1. GTDB lineage: Bacteria > Pseudomonadota > Gammaproteobacteria > Enterobacterales > Enterobacteriaceae > Escherichia > Escherichia boydii. The sequence continues at coordinate 2,635,842 of CP169086.1, read as the reverse complement.
GGCGTGGCTGTGGCCCGAATAAACGCAAAACGGCAACTTGCGTTGCCGTTTTTAATGTTTGTACCCTCTCCCTGTGGGAGAGGGCCAGGGTGAGGGCATCAGACCGCACGATCCCCCCATTCATTCCACCGCAAACACCTTATCCAGCCTGCTATACCCCAGCCCGTTAATCTTCTTCACTTTGATCTGCACCGGAATGCGCTCTTTCATCGCCTCAACGTGGCTGATCACGCCGATGGTTTTCCCGGTGGCGTTCAGCGCGTCGAGCGCATCCAGCGCGGTATCCAGCGTCTCACTGTCTAGCGTGCCGAACCCTTCATCCAGGAACAGCGAATCGATCCGCGTTTTATGACTCACCAGATCGGAAAGCGCCAGCGCCAGCGCCAGGCTGACCAGGAAGCTCTCACCGCCGGAGAGGGTGCGCGTATCGCGGACCGCATCCGCCTGCCACGTATCCACCACTTCCAGCTCCAGCGCGTCGCTGGCCTTGCGCTGCAATAAATAACGCCCGTGCAGACGGTTAAGCTGCTGGTTAGCAAGCCAGACAAGATTGTCCAGCGTCAGCCCCTGGGCGAACTTACGGAATTTGTCGCCGGTGCTTGAGCCGATCAGCGCGTTCAGGTAACCCCAGTCGTCCGCCTGGCGCGCGGCCTCTTCAATTTGCTGCATCAACGCCAGCTGGTGCTGGCGGTTATCGCTGTCCTGCTTAAGCTGCTGACGGATCTCGCCCTGATGCGTTGTGTTCTCGCGAAGCCGTTGCGCCAGCTGCTGCAGCTGGCTTTGCAGCGTGGGAGCATCGGCGTTGAGCCCTTGCGGCCTCTGTGCCAGATGAGACTGCAGCTGTTGGTTCGCTTGCCCGCATAAAGCCGCGGCCTGCTGTATCTGGTTTTCCAGCGACTGTTTCAGCTGTTCAAGGTGGCGAATAGCGTCGTCATTCAGCAGCGCGGCAAGGAACGCGTCCCGATCGGCAAAGCAGCTCGCCGAGAGCGCCGCGGTGAACTGCGTCTGCGACTGCTGCAGGCGCTCTTGCTCCAGCTTTTCCTGCTGATGCTGCGCGGTGAGCTGGCTCTGCAGCGACAGGCATTCGTCGTGGACGTCGCGCCAGTTGTCAGGAATAACCGGTTCGGCTTCTTCGCTGTTCGTTGCCGGAAGCGCGTCGAGCAACGGCTTCAGGGCGTTTATACGTTCCAGAAGCACGCCGTGCTGCGTTTGCTTTTCCTGCCACTGCGCGAATTCCGCTTCGCGGGCGTGCAGCCAGGCGGCTTCATTACCGTTTTCAGGTACGTTAAGCGATAGCGAGAGCAGGGTGTGTTCCAGCGCCTGGCGCGCGGCCGCCAGCTGCTGCTGATACTGTCGCTCCTGTGCTTCCTGTTCGTTCAGCTGGTTTTGCAGGGTCAGACGCTGGCTGAGCTGATAGAGCTGGCGCTCGTACTGTTCCTGCTCGTTCATCCATGGCGCGATATCGTCCTGAATATTCAATGCGATGTTCAGGGAAGCGCAGGCTTCCGTCCACTCTTTAGTGAGCGCTTGCTCTTCCTGAGAGAGAGTCTGCGCTTCGTCTGACTCGCGCTGGATCTGCTGACTCAGGGCATTGACCTGCCCCAGCACCAGCAGGCCTTCCTCTTTTAGCGCGGCGACCTCTTTTTCCAGGGCATCACGGCGGCGCTGGTTATCCGTCAGCTCAAGAGACTGGTATTGCTCAACGGCGGGATGCTCGCAGGAACCGCACAGTGGACAGGGTTTGCCCGCCTCAAGCTGCGAACGATAGCTTTCCAGGTCTTTAATCGTCGCTTCGCGTTCGCACAGGGCCTTCACGTCCAGATAGTGCTGGTGTTTCTCTTTGTACTGCTGGCGGCGCAGGGTCAGCGTTTCATTGAGCTTATTTTGTTCGGCCCGGGCCTTCTGCACGCTTTCACCGCTCTGGCGCAGGCGCTTTTGCAGCGGCTGATAGCGGGCATGCAGCGAGGTTAGCTGCTGGCGCAGCGGGCGTGACCGCGACTGCTGCTCCATGGCCGCGCTAACATCATCCGCCGTCAGGGTCAGCGAATTTTCCGGCATCCCGGCCAGCCTGTTGCGTAATTCGCTCATCCGCGCAGCAAGCGAGGCCAACTGAGTTTTGTCGCGGTTAAGCTGCGATAGCTGGGCGCGCCAGCCGGCAATTTCTTGCCCCAGCAGGCGATAGCGCTCGTGCTCCCCCATCCACTGCGCCAGCGCCGTCAGCTCGGTTTGAAGCTGCTCTTGATTACGCTGGGCGGTATTGCGGATACGTGCGCGCAGCGCGGTTTTGGCTTGTAAGCGAGTATTTACTTCGATAATTCGCTGCTGGGTTTGCGCCAGACGCGAGGTTTGCTCCTGCTGATGATCCCAAAGCGGCCGAAGCTGGGCGGCGGGGAGAGCGAGCTGGAGCTTAGCCAGCTCTGGCGCAGCGTTCGTCAGCGCCTGTTGCGCCTGCTGCTGCATCGCGATGACGCGCTGCTGCTCAAGCACGAGCTCATCATAGCGCGTAAGCCACTGAAAATCTTTCTGCTGGCTTTTCTGCTGTTCCAGCAGGGTTTTCTCTTCGTCAGTAAGTGCCTGCAAACTTTGCTGTAACTGCTGCTGTTGTTCTTCGCTCAACAGCACGACGCCCGCCGCCTGCGCCTCGTACTTTTCAAGCACGCTGCGGGCGGCTTTGTGTTTTTCAAACACCATGGCGGAAATCTGGCCGTAGATCTCGGTGCCGGTCAGCTCTTCCAGCAGCTCGGCACGGTCGCTCGGCCTGGCGTTAAGGAAGGCGGCAAACTGCCCCTGTGAGAGCAGCATTGATCGGGTAAAGCGACCATAGTCCAGTCCGGTGAGCGCGGCGGTTTGCTCCAGTTTATCCGATACTTTGTCGGCCAGGATTTTGCCATCTTCGCAGCGCGCCAGCTCCACGCGCGGCGCCTGCAGGTTTCCGTCCGGCTGATTGCGCGCGCGGTTCTGGCTCCAGAAGGCGCGATAGGCAGTGCCTTTTACCTCGAACTCCACTTCCGCCAGGCACTCGGCGGTGTCGCGCGTCATCAGGTCGTTTTGCGCCTGAGAGACCTTCTGCAGTCGCGGCGTTTCGTGATAAAGCGCCAGACAGATGGCGTCGAGCAGGGTAGTTTTTCCTGCCCCGGTCGCGCCGGTGATGGCAAACAGACCGTTGCTGGCAAACGGCTCTGCGGTAAAGTCAATTTTCCACTCGCCCTTGAGGGAGTTGAGGTTTTTCAGGCGCAGGCTCAAAATTTTCATGCGTTTTCTTCCTCATCATTGAGCGCATGCAGTGTATGGCTGAACAGTTCGCTGAGTCTTGCGCGCTTCGCGTCGTCAATTTCCTCCTGCGAGAGCCTGCGTTCAAACACCTCTTCAACCCGAAGCTCACTGAGCGTTTCGCGTTGAGCGCTTAACAGAATTTTCTCGCGCTGCTCGCGGCTGCGGCGGACCAGTAAGACTTCGACGGGCAAATCCTCCGTCAGCGCCTGAATTTTGCGCTGCATATCGTGCAGGTAGTCATCGGTGGTGATTTCGATATCCAGCCAGACGGGGGGATCTTGTTCGGCACCGCGCCACTGTTCCAGCTGGGCGGTGATGGCATCCAAATCGCCTTTCAGCACCGCCAGCGGCTGGGTGACAGGTACTTCCAGCGTCTCGACGGCGCGGAGTTTTCCCTCGCTGAAGCTCACCAGATGCACGGATTTGGCCTTGCCCGTTTCGTCAAAGCTGAGTGAAATGGGGGAGCCACAGTAGCGGATGTGCTCGCTGCCGCCAATAACCTGCGCGCGGTGGATATGCCCGAGCGCAATGTAGTCGGCTGGCGGGAAGTTCTGCGCCGGAAAGGCGTCCAGCGTGCCGATATAGATGTCACGTACGGCGTCACTTTTACTGGCCCCGACTGTGGTGAGATGCCCGGTTGCAATCACCGGAATCGGCTGGTCGCCGCGCAGGGCGCAGGCATCGGCATGCTGCTGGTGATAATAGTCGGTGATGGCCTGCAAGAGATGCTGCTGCTTTTCAGCGCCCGATAGCCCCGCCTGGCTTTGCACGATGTCGCGCGGCCGTAAAAACGGTATCGGACACAGCACCGCCCCAGGCGACCCGTCGCGTTTTTTCAGGATTTGCGGGGCGTGCCCGGCGCTGGCGACGACGGTGGTATTGAGAAACGCCAGGATGTCGCGGGATTCATTCAGCGTCGGCGACCGAGTCATGGTTTCCTGCCAGTACCACCAGATGACAGCCAGTTTGCAGTAAATTGACAACAAAACGGTTGTATAACGTGCGGGCGTAACTGGCGGCGAGCCGGTATCGAAAACATCACCAGCAACAATAATCGCATCCACCTGATGGGTTTGTGCTGTTTCCAGCAGCCAGTCAAGAAAAGCCTGATGTTCAGCTTCGCGGCTTTTACTGTAAGAAGTTCTGGCCGAGATGCCAGTCTGAGGTGTGAAGGATGCGCATAACGGTTCCCTGGCGAAAAAGCATGGGCGCGATTATACCCAAACAGATGTGCCATTTGCTTTTTTCTGCGCCACGGAAATCAATAACCTGAAGATATGTGCGACGAGCTTTTTCATAAATCTGTCATAAATCTGACGCATAATGACGTCGCATTAATGATCGCAACCTATTTATTACAACAGGGCAAATCATGGCGAGACGTATTCTGGTCGTAGAAGATGAAGCTCCAATTCGCGAAATGGTCTGCTTCGTGCTCGAACAAAATGGCTTTCAGCCGGTCGAAGCGGAAGATTATGACAGTGCTGTGAATCAACTGAATGAACCCTGGCCGGATTTAATTCTCCTTGACTGGATGTTACCTGGCGGCTCCGGTATCCAGTTCATCAAACACCTCAAGCGCGAGTCGATGACCCGGGATATTCCAGTGGTGATGTTGACCGCCAGAGGGGAAGAAGAAGATCGCGTGCGCGGCCTTGAAACCGGCGCGGATGACTATATCACCAAGCCGTTTTCGCCGAAGGAGCTGGTGGCGCGAATCAAAGCGGTAATGCGCCGTATTTCGCCAATGGCGGTGGAAGAGGTGATTGAGATGCAGGGGCTAAGCCTCGACCCGACATCTCACCGGGTGATGGCGGGCGAAGAGCCACTGGAGATGGGGCCGACAGAATTTAAACTGCTGCACTTTTTTATGACGCATCCTGAGCGCGTGTACAGCCGCGAGCAGCTGTTAAACCACGTCTGGGGAACTAACGTGTATGTGGAAGACCGCACGGTCGATGTCCACATTCGTCGCCTGCGTAAAGCACTGGAGCCCGGCGGGCATGACCGCATGGTGCAGACCGTGCGCGGTACAGGATATCGTTTTTCAACCCGCTTTTAACGCCTTGCTCATCGGACGCAGAGCAGGGCTTATGATTTCTTAACTGGAGTATCTTACGTGCTGGAACGGCTGTCGTGGAAAAGGCTGGTGCTGGAGCTGCTACTTTGCTGCCTCCCGGCTTTCATCCTGGGTGCATTTTTTGGTTACCTGCCCTGGTTTTTGCTGGCATCGGTAACGGGACTGCTTATCTGGCATTTCTGGAATTTATTGCGCCTTTCATGGTGGCTGTGGGTGGATCGTAGTATGACCCCGCCACCGGGGCGTGGTAGCTGGGAGCCGCTACTATACGGCTTACACCAGATGCAGCTGCGAAATAAAAAACGCCGCCGTGAACTGGGCAATCTGATTAAACGCTTTCGTAGCGGCGCGGAGTCGCTGCCCGACGCAGTGGTGCTGACCACGGAAGAGGGCGGTATTTTCTGGTGTAACGGTCTGGCGCAACAGATTCTTGGTTTGCGCTGGCCGGAAGATAACGGGCAGAACATCCTTAACCTGCTGCGTTACCCGGAGTTTACGCAATATTTGAAAACGCGTGATTTTTCTCGCCCGCTCAATCTGGTGCTCAACACCGGGCGGCATCTGGAAATTCGCGTCATGCCTTATACCCACAAACAGTTACTGATGGTGGCGCGTGATGTCACGCAAATGCATCAACTGGAAGGGGCGCGGCGTAACTTTTTTGCCAACGTGAGCCATGAGTTACGTACGCCATTGACCGTGTTACAGGGTTACCTGGAGATGATGGATGAGCAACCGCTGGAAGGCGCGGTACGTGAAAAAGCGTTGCACACCATGCGCGAGCAGACCCAGCGGATGGAAGGGCTGGTGAAGCAATTACTGACGCTGTCGAAAATAGAAGCCGCACCGACGCATTTGCTCAATGAAAAGGTTGATGTGCCGATGATGCTGCGCGTTGTTGAGCGCGAGGCTCAGACTCTGAGTCAGAAAAAACAGACATTTACCTTTGAGATAGATAACGGCCTCAAGGTGTCTGGCAACGAAGATCAGCTACGCAGTGCGATTTCGAACCTGGTCTATAACGCCGTGAATCATACGCCGGAAGGTACGCATATCACCGTACGCTGGCAGCGAGTGCCGCACGGTGCCGAATTTAGCATTGAAGATAACGGACCGGGCATTGCACCGGAGCATATTCCGCGCCTGACCGAGCGTTTTTATCGCGTTGATAAAGCGCGTTCCCGGCAAACCGGCGGTAGCGGATTAGGGTTAGCGATCGTGAAACATGCGGTGAATCATCACGAAAGTCGCCTGAATATTGAGAGTACAGTAGGAAAAGGAACACGTTTCAGTTTTGTTATCCCGGAACGTTTAATTGCCAAAAACAGCGATTAATCCGCCTTTGTCATCTTTTATTGCCATAAGCCAGCCGATGCTGGCTTATTTTCTTTGCAGTCAAAATATGGGCGTTAGATTTTACAACGGTTGGTGGTTTTTTGTTCGCATGATTAGCCATGTCTTTTTCACGGAAATAGTGTTTTATACTGGTTGGTGATTTCTTATCGCTATATACCTCTGGTTTTTAGATCCCTCCTTGCTTTAAAACGTTATAAGCGTTTAAATTGCGCTTCAGGTGCTGTCATACTGACTGCATTAACGCGGTAAATCGAAAAACTATTCTTCGCCGCGCCTGGTTGGGAGTATTTCCCGCTAAAATTGTTTAAATATACCGCTGTATCATCCCCAGGGATTGGCACAAAAATTTAACGTTACAACACCACATCCACAGGCAGTATGATTTATGACCCATCAATTAAGATCGCGCGATATCATCGCTCTGGGCTTTATGACATTTGCGTTGTTCGTCGGCGCAGGTAACATTATTTTCCCTCCAATGGTCGGCTTACAGGCAGGCGAACACGTCTGGACTGCGGCATTCGGCTTCCTCATTACTGCCGTTGGCCTGCCGGTATTAACGGTAGTGGCGCTGGCAAAAGTTGGCGGCGGTGTTGACAGCCTCAGCACGCCAATCGGTAAAGTCGCTGGCGTACTGCTGGCAACGGTTTGTTACCTAGCGGTGGGGCCGCTTTTCGCTACGCCGCGTACAGCTACCGTTTCTTTTGAAGTGGGGATTGCGCCGCTGACGGGTGATTCCGCGCTGCCGCTGTTTATCTACAGCCTGGTCTATTTCGCTATCGTTATTCTGGTTTCGCTCTATCCGGGCAAGCTGCTGGATACCGTGGGCAACTTCCTTGCGCCGCTGAAAATTATCGCGCTGGTCATCCTGTCTGTTGCCGCGATTGTCTGGCCGGCGGGTTCTATCAGCACGGCGACTGAGGCTTATCAAAACGCTGCGTTTTCTAACGGCTTCGTTAACGGCTATCTGACCATGGATACGCTGGGCGCAATGGTGTTTGGTATCGTTATTGTTAACGCGGCGCGTTCTCGTGGCGTTACCGAAGCGCGTCTGCTGACCCGTTATACCGTCTGGGCTGGCCTGATGGCGGGTGTTGGTCTGACTCTGCTGTACCTGGCGCTGTTCCGTCTGGGGTCAGACAGCGCGTCGCTGGTCGATCAGTCTGCAAACGGCGCTGCTATTCTGCATGCTTACGTTCAGCACACCTTTGGCGGCGGCGGTAGCTTCCTGCTGGCGGCGTTAATCTTCATCGCCTGCCTGGTAACGGCAGTTGGCCTTACCTGTGCTTGTGCAGAATTCTTTGCCCAGTACGTACCGCTCTCTTATCGTACGCTGGTGTTTATCCTCGGCGGCTTCTCGATGGTGGTTTCTAACCTCGGCTTAAGCCAGCTGATCCAGATCTCCGTACCGGTGCTGACCGCTATTTATCCGCCGTGTATCGCACTGGTTGTATTAAGTTTTACACGCTCATGGTGGCATAATTCGTCCCGCGTGATTGCTCCGCCGATGTTTATCAGCCTGCTTTTTGGTATTCTCGACGGGATCAAAGCATCTGCATTCAGCGATATCTTACCGTCCTGGGCGCAGCGTTTACCGCTGGCCGAACAAGGTCTGGCGTGGTTAATGCCAACAGTGGTGATGGTGGTTCTGGCCATTATCTGGGATCGCGCGGCAGGTCGTCAGGTGACCTCCAGCGCTCACTAAATCACTGAACATTTGTTTTAACCACGGGGCTGCGATGCCCCGTGGTTTTTTATTGTGTTGATGGGTTAGGAATTGATGGAAAGTAAGAACAAGCTAAAGCGTGGGCTAAGTACCCGCCACATACGCTTTATGGCACTGGGTTCAGCAATTGGCACCGGGCTGTTTTACGGTTCGGCAGACGCCATCAAAATGGCCGGTCCGAGCGTGTTGTTGGCCTATATTATCGGTGGTATCGCGGCGTATATCATTATGCGTGCGCTGGGGGAAATGTCGGTACATAACCCGGCCGCCAGCTCTTTCTCGCGTTATGCGCAGGAAAACCTCGGCCCGCTGGCAGGTTACATTACCGGCTGGACCTACTGCTTTGAAATCCTTATTGTCGCCATCGCCGATGTGACCGCTTTTGGTATCTATATGGGTGTCTGGTTCCCGACGGTGCCGCACTGGATTTGGGTACTGAGCGTGGTGCTGATCATTTGCGCCGTAAACCTGATGAGCGTGAAGGTATTCGGTGAGCTGGAATTCTGGTTCTCGTTCTTTAAAGTCGCCACCATCATCATCATGATTGTCGCCGGTTTCGGCATCATCATCTGGGGGATTGGCAACGGCGGGCAACCGACCGGTATTCATAACCTGTGGAGCAACGGCGGCTTCTTCAGTAACGGCTGGCTTGGCATGGTAATGTCGTTGCAAATGGTGATGTTTGCTTACGGTGGGATCGAAATTATCGGGATTACCGCCGGTGAAGCGAAAGATCCTGAGAAATCGATACCGCGTGCGATTAACTCCGTGCCGATGCGTATTCTGGTGTTCTACGTCGGTACGCTGTTCGTCATTATGTCTATCTACCCGTGGAATCAGGTTGGCACTGCCGGTAGCCCGTTCGTGCTGACGTTCCAGCATATGGGCATTACCTTTGCCGCCAGCATTCTTAACTTTGTTGTGCTGACTGCTTCGCTGTCGGCAATTAACAGTGATGTATTTGGCGTAGGCCGTATGCTCCACGGTATGGCAGAGCAGGGCAGCGCGCCGAAAATTTTCAGCAAAACGTCGCGTCGCGGTATTCCGTGGGTTACGGTGCTGGTGATGACTACCGCGCTGCTGTTTGCGGTGTATCTGAACTACATCATGCCGGAAAACGTCTTCCTGGTGATCGCTTCGCTGGCAACCTTCGCCACGGTGTGGGTGTGGATTATGATCCTGCTGTCGCAAATTGCCTTCCGTCGCCGTTTGCCGCCAGAAGAAGTTAAGGCGCTGAAATTTAAAGTGCCGGGTGGGGTAGCAACGACCATCGGCGGGCTGATTTTCCTGCTCTTTATTATCGGGTTGATTGGTTATCACCCGGATACGCGTATCTCGCTGTATGTCGGTTTCGCGTGGATTGTTGTGCTGTTGATTGGCTGGATGTTTAAACGCCGCCACGATCGTCAGCTGGCTGAAAACCAGTAATCCTTGCGTTCTGTAAGCCGGTTCAGGAGGAAATCCTGATCCGGCTATTCCGAAAGTTATCCGCCCCCGTCCTCCTCCCCCAAATATCCTTCAGATGATGAGTGATCCTGCATTAGGCTATGGCAAGGTGATCAGATTTTCATCACAGGGGAATTATGATGTTAAATGCATGGCACCTGCCGGTGCCCCCATTTGTTAAACAAAGCAAAGATCAACTGCTCATTACACTGTGGCTGACGGGCGAAGACCCACCGCAGCGCATTATGCTGCGTACAGAACACGATAACGAAGAAATGTCAGTACCGATGCATAAGCAGCGCAGTCAGCCGCAGCCTGGCGTCACCGCATGGCGTGCGGCGATTGATCTCTCCAGCGGACAACCCCGGCGGCGTTACAGTTTCAAACTGCTGTGGCACGATCGCCAGCGTTGGTTTACACCGCAGGGCTTCAGCCGAATGCCGCCGGCACGACTGGAGCAGTTTGCCGTCGATGTACCGGATATCGGCCCACAATGGGCTGCGGATCAGATTTTTTATCAGATCTTCCCTGATCGTTTTGCGCGTAGTCTTCCTCGTGAAGCTGAACAGGATCATGTCTATTACCATCATGCAGCCGGACAAGAGATCATCTTGCGTGACTGGGATGAACCGGTCACGGCGCAGGCGGGCGGATCAACGTTCTATGGCGGCGATCTGGACGGGATAAGCGAAAAACTGCCGTATCTGAAAAAGCTTGGCGTGACAGCGCTGTATCTCAATCCGGTGTTTAAAGCTCCCAGCGTACATAAATACGATACCGAGGATTATCGCCATGTCGATCCGCAGTTTGGCGGTGATGGGGCGTTGCTGCGTTTGCGACACAATACGCAGCAGCTGGGAATGCGGCTGGTGCTGGACGGCGTGTTTAACCACAGTGGCGATTCCCATGCCTGGTTTGACAGGCATAATCGTGGCACGGGTGGTGCTTGTCACAACCCCGAATCGCCCTGGCGCGACTGGTACTCGTTTAGTGATGATGGCACGGCGCTCGACTGGCTTGGCTATGCCAGCTTGCCGAAGCTGGATTATCAGTCGGAAAGTCTGGTGAATGAAATTTATCGCGGGGAAGACAGTATTGTCCGCCACTGGCTGAAAGCGCCGTGGAATATGGACGGCTGGCGGCTGGATGTGGTGCATATGCTGGGGGAGGCGGGTGGGGCGCGCAATAATATGCAGCACGTTGCCGGGATCACCGAAGCGGCGAAAGAAACCCAGCCGGAAGCGTATATTGTCGGCGAACATTTTGGCGATGCACGGCAATGGTTACAGGCCGATGTGGAAGATGCCGCCATGAACTATCGTGGCTTCACATTCCCGTTGTGGGGATTTCTTGCCAATACCGATATCTCTTACGATCCGCAGCAAATTGATGCCCAAACCTGTATGGCCTGGATGGATAATTACCGCGCAGGGCTTTCTCATCAACAACAATTACGTATGTTTAATCAGCTCGACAGCCACGATACTGCGCGATTTAAAACGCTGCTCGGTCGGGATATTGCGCGCCTGCCGCTGGCGGTGGTCTGGCTGTTCACCTGGCCTGGTGTACCGTGCATTTATTACGGTGATGAAGTAGGACTGGATGGCAAAAACGATCCGTTTTGCCGTAAACCGTTCCCCTGGGAGCCAGCGAAGCAGGACAAGGTGCTGTTCAGCCTGTATCAGCGGCTGGCGAAGCTGCGTAAGCAGAGTCTCGCCCTGCGCTACGGCGGCTGTCAGGTGGTGTACGCCCACGATAACGTGGTGGTGTTTGCTCGCGTCTATAACCAGCAGCGCGTGCTGGTGGCGATCAACCGGGGCGAGGCCTGCGAAGTGGTGCTGGATGATTCACCGCTGCTGAAGGTGGCTGCGTGGAAGAGCAAAGAGGGCAAGGCGACGATACAGGACGGCGTGCTGGCGCTGCCTGCGGTATCCGCGACGATCTGGTTCGGCAGTTAAGACCTGTTAATGTTTCCACCTTTTAAGATGGCGCAAATGCAACGATTTGTGTCAATCTTAACGGATCGTTTACGGTGAAGGTGGAAACATGGACGAGCTTTACATCCTTGGCTGTTTATTCCTGGTTTTTGCGCTGCTGGTTGCGCCCGTGCTTGCGGTTATCGGGTTTAATCGAAGTACGGCAGCGCGGCAGGAGATTGCCCGGCTGCGCCAGCGCATAGAGGCGCTTGAGCAGCGCGGCGTACCTGAGAATGCGCCGGAACCGGTGCAGGCCACCGCGCGGGTCCCTGTAACCGCGCCGGTTGTAGAGGACGCCCCCGCGCCTGTCGACCCCTGGCGCCCCGATACTCCCGCTGCCGTGACAGAACCTACCCCGACCCCGGCGCCTGCGGCAAAACAGCCTTCTGCTTTTGGCGGCATCCTGACGTCGCTGGTACGCTGGTTTATGCAGGGTAACCCGCTCGCGAAGCTTGGGATCCTGCTGCTTTTCCTTGGTCTTTCATTCCTGCTGCGCTATACCGTGGAACATTCCCTGTTCCCGCTTGAGCTGCGCCTCGTGGCAACGGCGCTGTTTGCCATCGTTCTGCTGGCGGTTGGGTGGCGGCTGCGGCACAGGCAGCGCGTCTATGCGCTGATCCTCCAGGGCGGGGCGACCGGCGTGCTCTACCTGACGGTGTTTGGCGCCTTCCGGCTCTGGCAAATGTTGCCGATGACGCTGTCCTTTGCGCTGCTGGTGGCGATCTGCGCGGCGAGCGTCGGGCTGGCGGTGCTGCAGAAGGCACTGAGCCTTGCCATGCTGGCGAGCCTCGGCGGCTATCTTGCGCCGCTCCTCTTGTCTACCGGGGGCGGCAGTTTTGTCGCGCTGTTCTCTTTCTATCTCCTGCTTTCCATCGGCATTCTCGCTATCAGCATCTGGCAGCACTGGCGCGAGCTGAATCTGCTCGGGCTGTTGTTCACCTTCGGCGTGGGCGGCCTGTGGGGGCTGAATGACTACCAGCCTGAAGATTATTGGATCTGCCAGCTGTTCCTGATTGCCAATACGCTGATATTCGGCGTGCTGAGCGTGGCGCTGTCGCTGCGGGCGCAGGAGAAAGGGAAGCAGATTATTGACGGCGTGCTGCTGTTTGCCCCGCCGCTCATCGGCTTCGGGATGCAGTACGGCATGACCCGGCACTGGGAATATGGCCCGGCGCTGAGCGCGCTGGGCTACGGCGCATTTTATCTCACCCTCGCGTACCTCGCGCTGCGGCGCTATCCCTCCCTTGGACGGCCGCTGGTCATGGCGGCGCTGGCCATCGGCGGCGGGTTCGCCACGCTCGCCATTCCGCTGGCGCTGTCGGCGCGCTGGACGGCGATGGCCTGGGCGCTGGAAGGGCTGGGCATCCTCTGGCTGGGCGTGCAGCAGCACCAGCGTCGCATGAGCTATAGCGGGACGGCGCTGATGGTGCTGGCGCTCGGCAGCGGACTGTGGGCGCAAACCAACGGCGTTACGTCGCTGAGCCTGCTTCTTATCTTCGCCATCCTCAGCCTTTGCTGGCTGGCTGCGGCCTGGCTGTGGCGGACTCTCTTCCTGCCGGTCAGCTGGGCGCTGCTGGCTGGCGGGCTGCTGTTCTGGCTCGTGGCGCTATTGGGCGCGTCGCGGCTGGCGCTGACGAAAGAATTACCGGTTCTGGCGGGCGTGCTGGCGCTGACGGCGGCGTCGGTCTGGGGCTGGCGGCATGTGGCTGCTCGCCTGGCGTGGCGGGAGCTGGATGCCAGCAAATGGCTGCTGTGGCCAGTTATGCTGCTGATGGTGGGGTATCAGCTCTGGCATCAGCAGATCGTTTCCGCCGGCTGGTCAAACCTGGCCTGGTGCGTTGCGCTTCCTGCCGCGCTGATGCTGCTGCGGCGCGACGGTGAAAGACTTCTGCCGCGCATCGCGATGGGGCTGCATCTGTCGCTGTTCTGGATGATTTTACTGGCGCTGGCCGCTGAGCTTTACTGGTTTGCCCGGTCCCTGCCGTGGGGCATGGCGGCCTGGGGCAGCGGTTTAGCGATGGCAGCAGGCTGCGGGGTGATTATGGCGCTCTCTGCAGCAGTACGGCGTCGCGTATGGCCGTTCCGGGAGTGGCCTGCGCTCTACGCCTGCCTGGCACCGATTCCCGTAGTCGTGGCGCTGCTGGTATTGCTGGTGGTGACCAATTTCCAGGACGGCGTGGTCTATCGTCAGACCTGGCTGCCGCTGGTAAACCCGCTTGAGGAAGGCGCGGCGTTCGCGTTGCTGGGGCTGGTCGTCTTTTATCGGGCTGTGGATCGTTACTATCCGGAGTGGCTCTCGCAGGCCCGCCCGTGGCCTGCCGTCGCGATTATGGCGTTTGGCTTCTGGTGGCTAAACGGCGCGCTGATGCGCGCCCTGGCCTGGTACGGCGACGTGGCCTGGAATATGGCATCGCTGTGGGATTCGCGGCTTATCCAGACCAGCTTTGCCCTGTTCTGGATGCTGAGCGCGCTGGTTGTCATGATCCATGCCACCCGTCGGGCTTCCCGGCAGGAGTGGCTCTGCGGCGCCGCGCTGCTGGGTGTGGTAATGGTTAAACTGATGCTGGTGGACAGCGCGGGCGGAGGCGGTCTGTCGCGCGCGGTGGCGTTTATCGGCGTGGCGATACTGGTTCTGATCGTGGGGTATTTCTCACCGCTACCGCCCAAAACAGGAGATGAAAAATGAAATGGATGAAAGCGGTAGCCTGTACCGCGCTGCTGGCGCTTTCCGGCCCGGCGTTCTGCGACGAGGGGCAAACGGAATCGCCCCGGGACTATGCTTTTGGTCTTTCACTCGATACGTCCGTTTCTTCCCGGTGGTATCGGGTGATGCTGCCGCTCGCCGTCTATGAGCAAAGCACGTCGCCGGATCTGCGTGATGTTCGCGTCTTTAACCAGTCGGGCGAGCCGGTTCCCTTCAGCCTGGTCAGCGCGACGCGTCCGCAGGCGCCAGTGCAATCCACCGCGCTGCGCCTCTTCCCGCTGGACGCCTCACCGCTTGCGGCTTCGCGAGGATCCGGCGATAGCGATAAGATCCTGCTCCGCTCCGCAAACGGCGTTGAGATTGTGCTGGAGGGGCAAAAAGCCGCCGCAGCCGGGCAACATTATCTGCTGACCCTGCCGGAGCAGGCTACGGGGGAGATCGCCATATCCCAGCTGCAGCTGCTCTGGAATACCCCGCAGACGCCGTGGCAGGGAACGGCATCGGTCTATTACAGCGAAGATCTTAAGCGCTGGTATACCCTGCGCGAAGAGATGCCGCTTCTGGACGTCGCCAGCGGTAAGGATCGCCTTAAGCTCGATCGGGTCGATACCGATACGGTTTTATCTCCCGATGCGAATCGCTATCTCATGGTGGTGCTGAACGCGCAGAGCCAGGGGATAACCTTGACCGGCGTAAACGCAATCAGTGCGCCTGCCCTTGCGGCCCCGGAAGCGGTCAATCTTGAAGGGAAAGGGGAGCAGCTATCGACAAGCGAAGCGCAGTGGCGCTGGGCGCGCCCGCAGCCGCTGAGTGCTGTCAGCATCTCACTGAATGGCGATGGCGTCCTTCCCGTGGAGATCGCGTGGCGGAGTACGGAAAAAGACGCATGGCATCCCCTGAAGAAAGAGGTTCTTTACCGTCTTGACGGAAAAACGTCGCCTCCCGTTTCGCTTAACGGGGGCCTGGTGCAGGCCGTAAAAATCACGACGCTGAATGCGCGTCTGCCAGAATACCTGCCGGGCGTCACGGGACATCGCGACCGCTATGACCTGGTGTTCAACGCGCAGGGGAAAGCGCCGTACGTGCTCGCCTGGGGCAACGGCGCCGCAAAGCCAGCGCAGGTGGAGCCTGACATGCTGATCCCGGCCGATCTGCGCAAGACCTATGATATGGCGAACCTGCCGCAGGCCGACATTGTGGATGATGTTGCGTTAGGCGGTGAGGGTCGTCTGACCGCCACCTCTGCGGCCGATCGGGCGAGCTGGATGAACGCCCTGCTGGTGTGGGGCGTGCTGATTGCGGGCGTGGTCCTGCTGGCGGGGATGGCCTGGCGCATCTGGCGAGAGACGCAGCGTAAGGCATAAAAAAAGGCCCGCATAAGCGGGCCTTTCTCGTAAACCGTGCCGATTACAGGCTGGATACGTTCTCAGACAGGTATTTAGCCACGCCGTCTGGGGAAGCAGCCATACCTTCTTTACCTTTTTCCCACTGAGCCGGGCACACTTCGCCGTGCTCTTCGTGGAACTGCAGCGCGTCAACCATGCGCAGCATTTCGTCAATGTTACGACCCAGCGGCAGATCGTTCACAACCTGGTGACGAACGATGCCGTTCGCGTCGATCAGGAAGGAACCGCGCAGCGCAACGCCAGCGTCCGGATGTTCGATACCGTAAGCCTGCTGGATTTCGCGTTTGATGTCCGCAACCATTGCGTATTTCACCGCACCGATGCCGCCTTTGTCGACAGGGGTGTTACGCCATGCGTTGTGTACAAATTCAGAGTCGAAGGAGACGCCAACAACTTCCACGCCACGCTTCTGGAATTCTTCATAACGTTTGTCGAATGCGATCAGCTCAGACGGGCAAACGAAAGTGAAGTCCATTGGCCAGAAGAACAGAACGGTCGCTTTACCGTTGGTGTGCTGTTTGAAGTTGAAGTTTTCAACGATTTCACCGTTGCCCAGAACTGCTGCAGCTGTAAAATCCGGAGCCGGACGAGTTACCAGAACCATATGATTCTCCTGTAGATACTAAGGTTATTTGGAACGCAACGCGAGCCAGTATAGAGAGTGTTCATCGATAAGACAAAGAGGTGGTGACAATCGTTCCGCCAGCTTTTACCTATCAATGCGAATTCTGTCAGAGCTGTTTGTTTTTCGCCTGCGCCATCATGCGCGGGTAAAACTGCCAGAAACGCGTTTCCAGCGCATCGTAATGCTCATCCAGGTCATGCCAGGAATCCCGCAGCGCATCCAGGCGCGGGCGACGGCTCGCCATCCCGTTCAGCACATTCTGAATGAAATCCATCTCGCGATAGCGCTCCAGCCAGCGTTCCGACCACAGATAGTTATTGAGATTCACAAAGCGCGGCGGTGAGTCGGGCAGAATGATCGACACCTGCTGGTGGGCATAACGCACAAACGCCGGCAAGGGCATCTCCGGCGACAGCTGTTCCCAGTGGCGCGACAGGAAGTGATCCCACATCACGTCGAGCGTGATTGGCGCAACGCGGCGCGTTTCAGGGCGGAACCACGCTTTGGCTTCCGTCACTTCCGGCAGCTTATCCGTCAGCACGTCGATGCGGCGGTGCATAAAAATTCCGTCGACGACCTCAGGGGAATAGTCCTCTGCGGGGTTGCCGCGTACGAAATCGGCCAGCAAATTGCCGGACAGGGAGCTGTCAGCGAGGTGCGCGAGATGCAGGTGAGCGAGAAAATTCATGCGTTTTATTTGTCCGGGGGCGGCTAGTTGTTGCAGCAAAAGGGTGTGAGCACTAGACTACCCGCCTCTTATTTTAGTCTGAGTCAGTGTCATGCGCGTTACCGATTTCTCCTTTGAATTGCCCGAATCCCTGATTGCCCACTATCCCATGCCTGAACGCAGTAGCTGTCGTTTACTGTCGCTGGACGGGCCGACGGGCGCGCTGACGCACGGTACTTTCACCGATTTACTTGATAAGCTCAACCCCGGCGATCTTCTGGTTTTTAATAATACCCGCGTGATCCCGGCGCGCCTGTTTGGGCGTAAAGCCAGCGGCGGCAAGATTGAAGTGCTGGTTGAACGGATGCTCGACGACAAACGCATTCTTGCGCATATTCGCGCCTCGAAAGCGCCAAAACCTGGCGCAGAACTGCTGCTGGGCGATGACGAAAGTATTAACGCAACAATGACCGCGCGCCACGGCGCACTGTTTGAAGTCGAATTTAATGATGAACGCTCGGTGCTGGATATTCTCAACAGCATCGGCCATATGCCGCTGCCGCCGTATATCGACCGTCCGGACGAAGACGCTGACCGCGAACTTTATCAAACCGTTTATAGCGAAAAACCGGGCGCGGTTGCAGCCCCGACCGCAGGTCTGCATTTTGACGAGCCTTTGCTGGAAAAATTGCGCGCCAAAGGCGTGGAGATGGCGTTTGTGACGTTGCACGTTGGTGCGGGCACCTTCCAGCCGGTGCGCGTCGACACCATTGAAGATCACATCATGCACTCGGAATACGCTGAAGTACCGCAGGATGTGGTAGACGCGGTACTGGCGGCGAAAGCGCGCGGTAACCGGGTGATTGCGGTTGGCACCACTTCAGTACGTTCGCTGGAAAGCGCGGCTCAGGCAGCGAAAAACGATCTCATTGAACCGTTCTTCGACGATACCCAAATCTTTATCTATCCGGGCTTCCAGTACAAAGTGGTCGATGCGCTGGTGACGAACTTCCACTTGCCAGAGTCGACGCTGATTATGCTGGTTTCGGCCTTTGCCGGTTATCAACACACCATGAACGCCTATAAAGCAGCGGTAGAAGAGAAATATCGCTTTTTTAGTTACGGTGATGCGATGTTTATCACGTACAATCCGCAGGCAATTAATGAGCGCGTCGGGGAGTAATTCCGCGGCGCTGGTTTAAAACGTTGGACTGTTTTTCTGACGTAGTGGAGAAAAAATGAAATTTGAACTGGACACCACCGACGGTCGCGCACGCCGTGGCCGCCTGGTCTTTGATCGTGGCGTAGTGGAAACGCCTTGTTTTATGCCTGTTGGCACCTACGGCACCGTAAAAGGGATGACGCCGGAAGAAGTTGAAGCCACTGGCGCGCAAATTATCCTCGGCAACACCTTCCACCTGTGGCTGCGCCCGGGCCAGGAAATCATGAAACTGCACGGCGATCTGCACGATTTTATGCAGTGGAAGGGGCCGATCCTCACCGACTCCGGCGGCTTCCAGGTCTTCAGCCTTGGCGATATTCGTAAAATCACCGAACAGGGCGTGCACTTCCGTAACCCGATCAACGGCGATCCGATTTTCCTCGATCCTGAAAAATCAATGGAGATTCAGTACGATCTTGGTTCGGATATCGTCATGATCTTTGATGAGTGTACGCCGTATCCTGCTGACTGGGATTACGCAAAACGCTCCATGGAGATGTCTCTGCGTTGGGCGAAGCGTAGCCGTGAGCGTTTTGACAGTCTCGGAAACAAAAATGCGCTGTTTGGTATCATTCAGGGCAGCGTTTACGAAGATTTACGTGATATTTCTGTTAAAGGTCTGGTAGATATCGGTTTTGATGGCTACGCTGTCGGCGGTCTGGCTGTGGGTGAGCCGAAAGCAGATATGCACCGCATTCTGGAGCATGTATGCCCGCAAATTCCGGCAGACAAACCGCGTTACCTGATGGGCGTTGGTAAACCAGAAGACCTGGTTGAAGGCGTACGTCGTGGTATCGATATGTTTGACTGCGTAATGCCAACCCGCAACGCCCGAAATGGTCATTTGTTCGTGACCGATGGCGTGGTGAAAATCCGCAATGCGAAGTATAAGAGCGATACTGGCCCACTCGATCCTGAGTGTGATTGCTACACCTGTCGCAATTATTCACGCGCTTACTTGCATCATCTTGACCGTTGCAACGAAATATTAGGCGCGCGACTCAACACCATTCATAACCTTCGTTACTACCAGCGTTTGATGGCGGGTTTACGCAAGGCTATTGAAGAGGGTAAATTAGAGAGCTTCGTAACTGATTTTTACCAGCGTCAGGGGCGAGAAGTACCACCTTTGAACGTTGATTAATATTAATAATGAGGGAAATTTAATGAGCTTTTTTATTTCTGATGCGGTAGCGGCAACGGGTGCACCGGCGCAAGGTAGCCCGATGTCTTTGATTTTGATGCTGGTGGTATTCGGTCTGATTTTCTATTTCATGATCCTGCGTCCACAGCAGAAGCGCACCAAAGAACACAAAAAGCTGATGGACTCCATTGCCAAAGGTGATGAAGTTCTGACGAACGGTGGCCTGGTTGGTCGCGTAACCAAAGTAGCGGAAAACGGCTACATTGCTATCGCGCTGAATGACACCACTGAAGTAGTTATTAAACGTGACTTCGTAGCTGCCGTCCTGCCGAAAGGCACCATGAAGGCGCTGTAATTAAAATTTTTCCCTAAGGGAATTGCCGTGTTAAACCGTTATCCTTTGTGGAAGTACGTCATGCTGATCGTGGTGATTGTCATCGGTCTGCTGTATGCGCTTCCCAACCTGTTTGGTGAGGATCCGGCTGTTCAGATCACTGGTGCGCGCGGAGTCGCCGCCAGTGAGCAAACGCTGATCCAGGTCCAGAAAACGTTACAAGAAGAAAAAATAACTGCTAAGTCTGTGGCACTGGAAGAGGGCGCTATTCTTGCGCGCTTCGACTCCACTGACACCCAGTTGCGCGCTCGTGAAGCATTAATGGGCGTTATGGGTGACAAATACGTCGTGGCGCTTAACCTTGCCCCGGCAACGCCGCGCTGGCTGGCAGCTATTCACGCTGAGCCGATGAAGCTCGGCCTTGACCTGCGTGGCGGCGTTCACTTCCTGATGGAAGTGGATATGGACACCGCGCTTGGCAAACTCCAGGAACAAAATATCGATAGCCTACGCAGTGACCTGCGCGAAAAGGGCATCCCGTATACCACTGTTCGTAAAGAAAACAACTACGGCCTGAGCATCACTTTCCGCGATGCTAAAGCTCGTGATGAAGCCATTGCGTATCTGAGCAAGCGCCATCCGGACCTGGTGATTAGCAGCCAGGGCAGCAACCAGCTGCGTGCGGTAATGAGCGATGCTCGTCTGAGCGAAGCGCGTGAATATGCGGTGCAGCAGAACATTAATATCCTGCGTAACCGTGTAAACCAACTTGGCGTGGCGGAGCCGGTGGTTCAGCGTCAGGGTGCTGACCGTATCGTTGTTGAACTGCCAGGTATTCAGGACACTGCGCGTGCGAAAGAGATTCTGGGTGCGACGGCAACGCTGGAATTCCGTCTGGTAAACACCAACGTTGACCAGGCCGCTGCGGCATCCGGTCGCGTACCGGGCGACTCTGAAGTGAAACAGACCCGCGAAGGTCAGCCAGTTGTGCTGTACAAACGCGTAATTCTGACCGGTGACCATATCACCGACTCCACTTCCAGCCAGGACGAATACAACCAACCGCAGGTTAACATCTCGCTCGATAGCGCTGGTGGTAACATCATGTCTAACTTCACTAAGGACAACATCGGCAAACCGATGGCAACCCTGTTTGTGGAGTACAAAGACAGCGGTAAGAAAGATGCAAATGGTCGTGCGGTTCTGGTGAAACAGGAAGAGGTGATTAACATCGCCAACATCCAGTCTCGTCTGGGTAACAGCTTCCGTATCACCGGCATCAACAACCCGAACGAAGCCCGTCAGCTGTCACTGCTGCTGCGTGCCGGTGCGTTGATCGCGCCGATTCAGATTGTTGAAGAACGTACCATTGGCCCAACCCTGGGTATGCAGAACATTGAACAGGGGCTGGAGGCTTGCCTTGCCGGTCTGCTGGTTTCTATTCTGTTCATGATCATCTTCTATAAGAAGTTTGGTCTGATTGCGACCAGTGCTCTGATTGCCAACTTGATCTTAATCGTCGGCATTATGTCGCTGTTGCCAGGCGCAACGCTGAGTATGCCAGGTATCGCGGGTATCGTCTTAACCCTTGCGGTGGCGGTCGATGCGAACGTACTGATCAACGAACGTATTAAAGAAGAGTTGAGCAACGGACGTACTGTTCAACAGGCAATTGATGAAGGTTATCGTGGCGCATTCAGTTCTATCTTCGATGCGAACATCACCACGCTGATTAAAGTCATCATCCTGTACGCAGTGGGTACCGGGGCAATTAAAGGGTTCGCGATTACTACCGGTATCGGTGTGGCGACGTCGATGTTTACCGCGATTGTCGGTACGCGTGCCATCGTAAACCTGCTATATGGCGGCAAGCGCGTCAAGAAGCTGTCAATCTGAGGAGTGCGATGTGGCACAGGAATATACTGTTGAACAACTAAACCACGGCCGTAAAGTCTATGACTTTATGCGCTGGGACTACTGGGCTTTCGGCATCTCTGGTCTGCTGTTAATCGCTGCTATCGTTATTATGGGCGTGCGCGGCTTTAACTGGGGGCTGGATTTCACCGGTGGTACGGTTATTGAAATTACGCTCGAAAAACCGGCTGAAATTGACGTAATGCGTGATGCATTGCAAAAAGCCGGTTTTGAAGAGCCGATGCTGCAAAACTTTGGTAGCAGCCATGACATCATGGTCCGTATGCCGCCTGCTGAAGGCGAAACCGGCGGTCAGGTGTTGGGCAGCCAGGTTCTGAAGGTGATTAACGAATCCACCAATCAGAATGCAGCAGTGAAGCGTATTGAGTTCGTCGGTCCGAGCGTGGGGGCAGACCTTGCGCAAACCGGTGCGATGGCGTTGATGGCAGCGCTGCTGTCTATCCTCGTGTACGTAGGTTTCCGCTTTGAGTGGCGACTGGCGGCAGGGGTGGTTATTGCGCTGGCGCACGACGTTATCATTACGCTGGGTATTTTGTCGTTATTCCATATCGAGATTGACCTGACCATTGTGGCATCGTTGATGTCGGTTATCGGTTACTCGCTTAACGACAGTATCGTGGTATCGGACCGTATTCGTGAAAACTTCCGCAAGATCCGTCGCGGTACGCCTTACGAAATCTTTAACGTGTCCTTGACCCAGACGCTGCACCGTACCTTGATCACATCCGGTACTACCTTGATGGTTATCCTGATGCTGTACCTCTTCGGTGGTCCGGTACTGGAAGGCTTCTCGCTGACCATGCTTATCGGTGTTTCCATCGGTACTGCATCTTCCATCTATGTGGCATCTGCGTTGGCTCTGAAACTGGGTATGAAGCGCGAACACATGTTGCAGCAGAAAGTGGAAAAAGAAGGGGCGGATCAGCCGTCAATTCTGCCGTAAGGCGACGTTTAGCGCGTTATCGAAATCCCGGTCGGTTGACCGGGATTTTTTTTATCTGCTCCTGACAAACACTCCTGACAGTATGCTGTCAGGAGCCCTGTCGTAGACTCCTTCTGAACCCAAACAACAGGCAGGAGGATGTATGAAAAGCGTCATTAACTGGTTTGAAATTCCGGTTTCGGATATGGATCGCGCCATCAAATTTTATGAGCCGGTGATGCAGCTCGCGCTGCGTCGCGAGAAAATGGACTGTGCGGAGCTGGCGGTTTTCCCGCATGAGGATCCGGGTACCGGCGGGGCGCTGGCAAAATTTGACGGCGTTACACCGTCTTTGCAGGGCGCTATTATTTACCTGCATACTGACAATCTGGCGGCCACGCTCGATCGCATCGCCTCTGCGGGCGGCGAATGCGTTTTTGGCCCACTGGAACTGCCGCATGGCATTGGCAGTATCGCATTGTTTACCGACAGCGAAGGTAACCGCGTCGGTCTCCATCAACCTGCCTGAGAGCGGCCTAAGATATGACCCGACGCGCTGACCGTTTGTTTCAGATTGTGCAGATCCTGCGGGGCAGGCGTCTGACAACGGCAGGGCATCTGGCGGACCGGCTTGGCGTGTCCGAGCGCACGGTCTATCGCGATATCCGTGACCTGTCGCTTTCCGGCGTACCGGTGGAAGGTGAGGCGGGGAGCGGATATCGGCTGATGTCGGGTTTTGACCTGCCGCCGCTGATGCTGACAAATAAGGAGTCAGAGGCGCTGATCGTCGCGATTCGCCTGCTCAAAACCTGGGGAGGGGAATCGCTGTCGCGCGAGCTGGAGTCGGCTCAGGAGAAGGTGCTGGCTATCCTGCCCGAGGAGAGTCGTCGAAAGGCGGAGCAGACGCGGATTTACGCCCCGGACTTTTGCATGCAAAGCCACTCCCGCAGTGATTTTGACATGATTCATCAGGCGATTTCCGCCCAGCGCGTGCTGGCGTTACATTACCGCGATGAAGCCGGACAGCTCTCAAAGCGCGAGGTTCAGCCGCTGGGCTTGTTCTTCTGGGGGGAGCGCTGGCTGCTGGCGGCGTGGTGCGAAAGGCGCGATGACTATCGCTGTTTCCGGCTCGACCGGTGCCTCAATATTGTCCAGACGGAGAGGCGGTTTAGCGAGAGTGCGGACAGGTCTTTGGCGGATTTTTTGCGGAAGGTTAAGCAGTAAAAAGCCAGCTCTTGAGCTGGCTTTTTTGCCCGACGGCGCTGCGCTTGCACGGGCCTACAGGTTTTGTAGGCCGGGTAAGGCGTAGCCGCCACCCGGCACCAACCACAAGGTTAGAAGTTGTAACCTACTACCAGGTAACCACCCCAGCCGGTAGAGCGAACGTTGAAGTTGCCGTTGCCGAAGTTCAGTTCTGCATCGTCGTTCCACTGACCACCGTCGTGCCAGTAACGAGCTACGACAGAGTAGTGCCAGTGATCGTAGTTCAGAGCCAGAATATGGCTGGAAGCGATAGAGTTATTAGTACGGGTCTTAATACCGTTGATTGCGTTACCGCTGTCATCCCCTAAATCGGAACCCCAGTCGAAGTTGGTGAAGCCGATGTAGCTCAGCTGACCGCCCCACAGATCGGTAATCGGCACAAAGTATTTAATTTTGAAACGGTAACCGTCCCACTCGTTTTCGTTCGCTGCGCCATAGTTCTGCCACTGGTATTTCGCATAGACGTTCATGGACAGGCTCATCGGCAGGCCAGTGTCGATATCGGTACCCAGACCCATGTACCAGGTGCTCTGGCGACCATCTTTATTACGACCCATGTCGTAAATGTAGTTGTTCGCGAAGTACCACTCTTTGAACGGACCGAAGCTAAGGTCAGTATTGGTCAGCTTGTCGATGGAGAAACGTGGTTCGATTTCCATAAACAGCGGAGAACCGTGGTTCCAGATACCTTTTGCATCGGAGTTACCGCCGAAGAATACCGGCGCATCCGCATAACCATAGAAGTCGAACCAGTCTTTTTTAGCGAATGCTTCGTACTCAAGGTAGGTATCGTTGCGGATCTGCGGTCCGAAACGGGTGTGATAGCTTCCGACAACGTTAACGCTCTGGTGCCACCAGTCGGAAAGATACTGCGGTT
Organism: Enterobacter hormaechei; assembly: GCA_041890495.1. Classification (GTDB taxonomy): domain Bacteria; phylum Pseudomonadota; class Gammaproteobacteria; order Enterobacterales; family Enterobacteriaceae; genus Escherichia; species Escherichia boydii. The sequence continues at coordinate 2,610,886 of CP169086.1, read as the reverse complement.
TGTCGTTTTCAGCTGCGTTGACAGTAAAAGACGAAGAGAGCGCCAGTACCGCACCGGCTGCCAGTAATGTTTTTTTCATATGTATGCCACTGTTTGAAAATCCCTTGCGGGAGTGAAAAAGGCGCAAATTGCGTTTCTAAATATTTCGTATACAGAGGAGCCTATTATAAAAATCATTGCTCACAAAAATATGTTTCGTTTCACAGTTCTATCATTTACGTAATCGATTGCGTTCACGTTTACACACATTCGGGCAGGGATTGTACTGACTTTCACCCTTGTTGCAAACTTTTACTATCAATCTGGGTGATGTAAGCGGAGTAACAAAATGACGGGGAAAGATGTTGCGGGACGCACAAAATTGCCCCGCAATACGTTTAATGCATAACAGGTTGAATGTCGTGGATACGTACAAAGCCTAATTGATCCACAGAAATCCCCTTTAACTGTAACGGAATATCAACATCGCTGGGGGCAAGGACGCTGGCAGGGGCATTAATCAATTGATTCTGCACATTGATTTCCTGAAAGTTGTCTATTGTTCCCTGAATTTTGCCCATATTCAACAGTTCCGCTGAATGCGGGCAAGGGATCATTCGACTCGCCCTGAATACGTAGCGTCAGGGTGGTGCCATCTGTATCAGGCGTAATATTCACCAGCGACATACGTAAAGTACCGATCTGGCTTTCCAGTCTTGCCGGTGTTTTCGCTCCAGGCAGAAGGTAAACCCCACTGCTGGATTTTGCATTCAGCCTGTTTTGCTGAGTGATTTTGACTGTTTCTTGATTGAGTTGCGTCATCTCCTGGTTTCAGCGTGCTGACGCTGTGTTTTCATCTGTCGCACTTCACTTTGCTGCACACAGGCGCTAAGGCTGAACAGGCTTCCCAGCAGGAGCAGTCGAAAAACGTTAGTATTCATAGGTCGTCCCTTTCTCGTCGCAATTAGCCTAATGGTAGAGGGTAAAAGCAGCGAAAGCATCGATCCTTTATCTCAAAAGCGTTGCGCCTTTGTTGTATCGTCAGTTCAGGGTAAAATAGATTTCCGTTAACCACCTGGTCAGGACGCCGTATGCATTGCCCATTCTGTTTCGCCGTGGACACTAAGGTAATTGACTCTCGTCTCGTGGGCGAGGGTTCATCCGTACGCCGCCGTCGGCAGTGTCTGGTGTGTAATGAACGTTTCACCACCTTTGAAGTGGCGGAGCTGGTTATGCCGCGTGTTGTAAAAAGCAACGACGTGCGTGAACCGTTTAATGAAGAGAAATTGCGTAGCGGAATGCTGCGGGCGCTGGAAAAACGTCCGGTGAGTTCCGATGACGTCGAAATGGCAATCAATCATATTAAATCGCAGCTGCGCGCCACCGGTGAGCGCGAAGTGCCGAGCAAGATGATTGGCAATCTGGTGATGGAGCAATTGAAAAAGCTCGATAAAGTCGCCTATATCCGTTTTGCCTCTGTCTACCGCAGTTTCGAAGATATCAAAGAATTTGGCGAAGAGATCGCGCGCCTGGAGGACTAAGCCGTGCAGGACGAGTATTACATGGCGCGGGCGCTAAAGCTGGCGCAACGAGGACGTTTTACCACGCATCCCAACCCGAATGTCGGGTGCGTCATTGTCAAAGATGGCGAAATTGTCGGTGAAGGTTACCACCAACGTGCGGGTGAACCACATGCCGAAGTACACGCGTTGCGTATGGCGGGTGAAAAAGCCAAAGGTGCGACCGCCTATGTCACACTCGAACCCTGTAGCCATCATGGTCGTACGCCACCGTGCTGTGACGCACTCATCGCCGCTGGCGTAGCGCGCGTGGTTGCCTCGATGCAGGATCCTAACCCGCAGGTCGCTGGGCGTGGACTTTACCGTCTGCAACAGGCTGGCATTGACGTCAGCCACGGCCTGATGATGAGTGAAGCCGAGCAATTGAATAAAGGCTTTCTCAAGCGGATGCGCACCGGCTTTCCTTATATTCAGTTAAAACTTGGCGCATCGCTTGATGGTCGCACGGCGATGGCGAGCGGCGAAAGCCAGTGGATCACTTCGCCCCAGGCGCGGCGTGATGTACAACTACTGCGCGCGCAAAGTCATGCCATTTTAACCAGCAGCGCCACGGTGCTGGCGGATGATCCTGCCTTAACGGTGCGTTGGTCTGAACTGGATGAACAAACTCAGGCGCTCTATCCGCAACAAAATCTCCGTCAGCCGATACGTATTGTGATTGATAGCCAAAATCGCGTGACGCCGGTACATCGCATTGTGCAGCAGCCCGGCGAAACCTGGTTCGCGCGTACGCAGGAAGATTCTCGTGAGTGGCCGGAAACGGTGCGTACCTTGCTGATTCCAGCGCATAAAGGTCATCTGGATCTGGTTGTACTGATGATGCAACTGGGTAAACAGCAAATTAACAGCATCTGGGTGGAAGCGGGGCCAACGCTCGCTGGCGCATTGCTGCAGGCGGGTTTAGTCGATGAGCTGATTGTCTATATCGCACCTAAACTATTAGGCAGCGACGCCCGTGGATTATGCTCGCTGCCAGGGCTTGAGAAATTAGCCGACGCCCCCCAATTTAAATTCAAAGAGATACGTCATGTAGGCCCGGATGTTTGCCTGCATTTAGTGGGTGCATGATCTCCCGGCTCGAAAGGGAAGCAGCGCACAAAATATTATGCTAAAATCCGCCCCCCTGCGGGGCCATACTCGAACCCGAAGGAAGAAAATGAACATTATTGAAGCTAACGTTGCTACCCCGGACGCTCGCGTCGCCATCACCATCGCGCGTTTCAACAACTTTATCAATGACAGCCTGCTGGAAGGTGCAATTGATGCACTGAAACGTATCGGTCAGGTAAAAGATGAAAACATTACCGTTGTTTGGGTGCCTGGTGCCTATGAGCTGCCGCTGGCGGCGGGTGCACTGGCTAAAACCGGTAAATACGACGCGGTGATTGCGCTGGGTACGGTTATTCGTGGTGGCACTGCCCATTTTGAATATGTCGCTGGTGGTGCAAGCAACGGCCTGGCGCATGTTGCCCAGGACAGCGAAATTCCGGTTGCTTTTGGGGTTCTGACCACTGAAAGCATTGAACAAGCGATCGAACGTGCTGGCACCAAAGCTGGCAACAAAGGTGCAGAAGCTGCACTGACCGCGCTTGAAATGATTAATGTATTGAAAGCCATCAAGGCCTGAAATTAGTAAGGGGAAATCCGTGAAACCTGCTGCTCGTCGCCGCGCTCGTGAGTGTGCCGTCCAGGCGCTCTACTCCTGGCAGTTGTCCCAGAACGACATCGCTGATGTTGAATACCAGTTCCTGGCTGAACAGGATGTAAAAGACGTTGACGTCCTGTACTTCCGTGAGCTGCTGGCCGGGGTGGCGACTAATACCGCATACCTCGACGGACTGATGAAGCCATACCTGTCCCGCCTGCTGGAAGAACTGGGACAGGTAGAAAAAGCAGTACTGCGCATTGCGCTGTACGAACTGTCTAAACGTAGCGATGTGCCATACAAAGTGGCCATTAACGAAGCGATCGAACTGGCGAAATCGTTCGGCGCAGAAGACAGCCATAAGTTCGTCAACGGCGTACTCGATAAAGCAGCACCTGTGATTCGCCCTAACAAAAAGTAATATCCAGGCCGGTAGATTCACGGAAGACTGTTCCATGATCGCCGGCCTTTTCTTTTTTACCTGCTGAGGCATAACGTATGGCATGTGGCGAGTTCTCCCTGATTGCCCGTTATTTTGACCGTGTAAGAAGTTCTCGTCTTGATGTCGAACTGGGCATCGGCGACGATTGCGCTCTTCTCAATATCCCCGAGAAACAGACCCTGGCGATCAGCACTGATACGCTGGTGGCGGGCAACCACTTCCTCCCTGATATCGATCCTGCTGATCTGGCTTATAAAGCACTGGCGGTGAACCTAAGCGATCTGGCAGCGATGGGGGCCGATCCGGCCTGGCTGACGCTGGCATTAACCTTACCGGACGTAGACGAAGCGTGGCTTGAGTCCTTCAGCGACAGTTTGTTTGATCTTCTCAATTATTACGATATGCAACTCATTGGCGGCGATACCACGCGTGGGCCATTATCAATGACGTTGGGTATCCACGGCTTTGTTCCGATGGGACGAGCCTTAACGCGCTCTGGGGCGAAACCGGGTGACTGGATCTATGTGACCGGTACACCGGGCGATAGCGCCGCCGGGCTGGCGATTTTGCAAAACCGTTTGCAGGTTGCCGATGCTAAAGATGCGGACTACTTGATCAAACGTCATCTCCGTCCATCGCCGCGTATTTTACAGGGGCAGGCACTGCGCGATCTGGCAAATTCAGCCATCGATCTCTCTGACGGTTTGATTTCCGATCTCGGGCATATCGTGAAAGCCAGCGACTGCGGCGCACGTATTGGCCTGGCATTGCTGCCGTTTTCTGACGCACTTTCTCGCCACGTTGAACCGGAACAGGCGCTGCGCTGGGCGCTCTCTGGTGGCGAAGATTACGAGTTGTGTTTCACGGTGCCGGAACTGAACCGTGGCGCGCTGGATGTCGCTTTGGGACATCTGGGCGTACCATTTACCTGTATCGGGCAAATGACCGCCGATATAGAAGGACTCTGTTTTGTTCGTGACGGCGAACCTGTCACGTTAGACTGGAAAGGATATGACCATTTTGCCACGCCATAAAGATGTCGCGAAAAGTCGCCTGAAGATGAGTAATCCGTGGCATCTGCTTGCTGTCGGATTCGGAAGTGGATTAAGCCCGATCATTCCTGGGACGATGGGATCGCTGGCAGCGATTCCGTTCTGGTATCTGATGACCTTTTTGCCCTGGCAGCTCTATTCGCTGGTGGTGATGCTGGGGATCTGTATCGGCGTCTATCTTTGTCATCAAACGGCGAAAGACATGGGTGTGCACGATCATGGCAGCATTGTCTGGGACGAATTTATTGGTATGTGGATCACGCTCATGGCGCTGCCGACCAATGACTGGCAGTGGGTTGCCGCCGGGTTTGTGATTTTCCGTATTCTGGATATGTGGAAGCCGTGGCCGATCCGCTGGTTTGATCGCAATGTGCATGGCGGCATGGGGATCATGATCGACGATATTGTCGCCGGGGTGATTTCCGCAGGCATCCTGTATTTTATCGGTCATCACTGGCCGCTGGGTATTCTGTCGTAGTTGTGCACCGATGCCTGATGTGACTGACGCTTGTCACGTCTCATCAGGCCTGGACTCTTATTTAAATCCTACGACAGGATGCGGTTTATACGGCGTTTCCAGTTCGGCAATCTGTTCCGGCTTCAAAGTGATATCCACCGCGTTCAATAGCTCATCAAGCTGTTCTTCGCGCGAAGTTCCGATAATCGGTGCGGCAATGCCCGGTTTACTCAACAACCAGGCCAGCGCAACTTGTGCTCGTGTCGCCCCCAGTTCTTCACTGACGCCTGTTAACCGCTCTGCGATCTGCGCGTCATTTTCATCGCTTTCTTTATAGAGATTTTTCCCCACCTCATCAGACACCAGTCGTGCGGTAGTTTCTCCCCACGGACGCGTCAGACGGCCCCTTGCCAGCGGGCTCCATGGAATTACCGCCACGCCCTCCTGATAACACAGTGGTAGCATCTCGCGCTCTTCTTCACGATAAATCAGATTGTAGTGATCCTGCATACTGACAAACTGCGCCCAGCCGTGCTGTTTTTGGAGTTCCAGTGCCTGAGCAAACTGCGAAGCGTGCATTGATGACGCGCCGATATAACGCGCTTTCCCGGCTTTTACCACGTCGTTGAGGGCTTCCAGCGTCTCTTCGATCGGCGTGTTGTAATCCCAGCGATGAATTTGCAGGATATCGACATAATCCATGCCGAGACGTCGCAGGCTGTCGTCGATAGAGCGCAAAATTTGCGCACGGGATAATCCTTCCGGTAAATCACCAACGCGATGGAACACTTTGGTCGCAACGACCACGTCTTCACGACGGGCGAAATCCCGCAGTGCGCGACCGACGATCTCTTCGCTGCTGCCGTCAGAATAACTGTTGGCGGTATCAAAGAAATTTATGCCGCCTTCCAGTGCACGTTTAATTATGGGACGGCTGCTTTCTTCCGGCAGTGTCCATGCGTGATTACCGCGATCTGGCTCGCCAAAGGTCATACAGCCGAGGCAAAGTCGGGAAACGCGAAGGTCGGTTTTTCCTAAGGGGTTGTATTGCATGCTGCCACTCCTGCTATACTCGTCATACTTCAAGTTGCATGTGCTGCGGCTGCATTCGTTCACCCCAGTCACTTACTTATGTAAGCTCCTGGGGCTTCACTCGTTTGCCGCCTTCCTGCAACTCGAATTATTTAGAGTCTATGAATAATTTCTTAAGCATAGCAGGAGTGGAGTAGGGATTATGCCAGCCAGGCCTTGATTTTGGCTTCCATACCAGCGGCATCGAGGCCGAGTTCGGCGCGCATTTCTTCCTGAGTTCCTTGCGGAATAAAGAAGTCCGGCAGGCCAATGTTCAGCACGGGTACTGGTTTACGATGGGCCATCAGCACTTCGTTCACGCCGCTGCCTGCGCCGCCCATAATGGCGTTTTCTTCTACGGTGACCAGCGCTTCATGGCTGGCGGCCATTTCCAGAATTAACGCTTCATCAAGCGGTTTCACAAAACGCATATCGACCAGCGTGGCGTTCAGCGATTCGGCGACTTTCGCCGCTTCTGGCATCAGCGTACCAAAGTTAAGGATCGCCAGTTTCTCGCCACGACGCTTCACAATGCCTTTGCCAATTGGTAGTTTTTCCAGCGGCGTCAGTTCCACGCCGACCGCGTTGCCACGCGGGTAGCGCACCGCTGACGGGCCATCGTTATAGTGATAGCCGGTATAGAGCATCTGGCGACATTCGTTTTCATCGCTCGGGGTCATAATGACCATTTCCGGTATGCAGCGCAGGTAAGAGAGATCAAAAGCACCCTGATGGGTTTGACCGTCAGCACCAACAATGCCCGCGCGGTCGATGGCGAACAGGACCGGAAGCTTTTGAATCGCCACGTCATGCAGCACCTGATCATAGGCGCGTTGCAGGAAAGTGGAGTAAATCGCGACAATGGGTTTGTACCCACCAATCGCCAGACCCGCAGCAAAGGTCACCGCGTGTTGCTCGGCAATTGCCACGTCGAAGTAGCGATCCGGGAATTTACGTGAAAACTCGACCATGCCGGAACCTTCACGCATCGCCGGAGTAATCGCCATCAGCTTGTTGTCTTTCGCTGCCGTTTCGCACAACCAGTCGCCAAAGATTTTTGAATAGCTCGGCAAACCGCCGCTACTTTTCGGCAAACAACCGCTGGAGGGATCAAATTTAGGCACGGCGTGGAAAGTGATTGGGTCTTTTTCTGCCGGTTCATAACCACGACCTTTTTTGGTCATGATATGCAGGAACTGCGGGCCTTTCAGGTCGCGCATGTTCTTAAGCGTGGTGATAAGCCCCAGCACATCGTGACCGTCAACCGGGCCGATGTAGTTAAAGCCCAGCTCTTCAAACAACGTGCCAGGCACTACCATGCCTTTAATATGTTCTTCGGTGCGTTTGAGCAGCTCTTTAATTGGCGGAACGCCAGAGAAAACTTTTTTCCCGCCTTCGCGCAGTGAAGAGTAAAGCTTACCGGAAAGCAGCTGCGCCAGATGGTTGTTGAGCGCGCCGACATTTTCGGAAATCGACATTTCATTGTCGTTGAGAACCACCAGCATATCAGGACGGATATCGCCCGCGTGATTCATCGCTTCAAACGCCATGCCTGCGGTAATCGCACCATCGCCGATTACACAGACGGTGCGGCGATTTTTGCCTTCTTTCTCGGCAGCAACCGCAATACCAATTCCGGCACTGATGGAGGTTGATGAATGCCCGACGCTTAATACGTCATATTCGCTTTCGCCGCGCCACGGGAACGGGTGCAGACCGCCTTTCTGACGGATGGTGCCGATTTTGTCGCGGCGTCCGGTCAAAATTTTATGCGGATAAGCCTGATGCCCCACATCCCAAATCAATTGGTCAAACGGGGTGTTGTAGACATAGTGCAGCGCCACGGTCAGTTCGACCGTGCCCAGCCCGGAGGCGAAGTGCCCGCTGGAACGGCTCACGCTGTCGAGTAAATAGCGGCGCAGTTCGTCGCAGAGTTTCGGTAAACTCTCTTTCGGCAACAGTCGTAACTCCTGGGTGGAGTCGACCAGTGCCAGGGTCGGGTATTTGGCAATATCAAAACTCATCAGGGGCCTATTAATACTTATTGTTTATTTATTACGCTGGATGATGTAGTCCGCTAGCGCTTCCAGTGCCGAGGTATCGAGTGACTGTTCAGCCAGTTGTTTCAGCGACTGACGGGCATCGTCGATCAGATCCCGGGCTTTCTTCCGGGCTTGCTCAAGACCCAGAAGTGCAGGGTAGGTACTTTTACCAAGTTGCTGGTCGGCACCCTGGCGTTTTCCCAACGTTGCAGTATCTCCCACCACATCCAGGATGTCATCCTGAACCTGGAAGGCAAGGCCGATGCTCTCTGCATACTTGTCGAGTACCGGCAGAGCACGACGTCCTTTATCTCCGGCGCTTAATGCACCAAGGCGAACGGCGGCGCGAATCAATGCGCCGGTTTTATGACGATGAATACGCTCAAGCGCGTCCAGAGGTACGTGTTTGCCTTCCGCGTCTAAATCTAATGCCTGACCACCGCACATTCCGGCAATACCACTGGCGCTCGCCAGTTCAGAAATCATCGAAATTCTGTCGCGGTCCGACACTTCCGGCATATCGGCATCGCTTAAAATCGAGAACGCCAGCGTTTGTAAAGCGTCGCCAGCGAGAATCGCGTTTGCTTCGCCAAACTTCACATGGCAGGTTGGCAAACCGCGACGCAGATCGTCATCATCCATTGCCGGTAAATCATCATGAATTAATGAGTAAGCGTGGATACACTCAACGGCGGCAGCGGGTGCGTCCAGCGTGTTTGTGCTAACGCCGAACATATGACCGGTGGCATAAACCAGGAAAGGTCGCAGGCGCTTACCACCTAATAATGCGCCATACTGCATGGTTTCGACCACGGGAGTGTTCTGAAAGGGCAGTGGGGCGATAAAACGGCTCAGCGCCTGGTTGGCCTGCTTAACGCAGGCTTCGAGTTGCTGCGGAAAGTCCATTACTCATTGTCCGGTGTAAAAGGGGTTAGAGAGGCGTCTTCATTGTCAGACAGCAGAATTTGTACGCGCTGTTCGGCTTGTTGTAATTTGGCCTGCCCCTGACGTGCCAGCTGCACGCCGCGTTCGAACTCGTTCAGCGCCTCTTCCAGCGGCAGGTCGCCACTTTCCAGACGGGTTACAATCTGTTCCAGCTCGCTCAGCGCCTTTTCAAAGCTGGCGGGCGCCTCATTTTTCTTCGGCATAATGAATGTCTGACTCTCAATATTTTTCGCCCCGTCATGGTAACGGACTCAGGGCAAATAGCAAATAACGCGCAATGGTAAGGTGATGTGCACAGCAAAGCGATGTTAGTGGTATACTTCCGCGCCTGGATGCAGCCGCAGGTGTGGGCTGCTGTATTTTTCCCTATACAAGTCGCTTAAGGCTTGCCAACGAACCATTGCCGCCATGAAGTTTATCATTAAATTGTTCCCGGAAATCACCATCAAAAGCCAATCTGTGCGCTTGCGCTTTATAAAAATCCTTACCGGGAACATTCGTAACGTTTTAAAGCACTATGATGAGACGCTCGCTGTCGTCCGCCACTGGGATAACATCGAAGTTCGCGCAAAAGATGAAAACCAGCGTCTGGCTATTCGCGACGCTCTGACCCGTATTCCGGGTATCCACCATATTCTCGAAGTCGAAGACGTGCCGTTTACCGACATGCACGATATTTTCGAGAAAGCGTTGGTTCAGTATCGCGATCAGCTGGAAGGCAAAACCTTCTGCGTACGCGTGAAGCGCCGTGGCAAACATGATTTTAGCTCGATTGATGTGGAACGTTACGTCGGCGGCGGTTTAAATCAGCATATTGAATCCGCGCGCGTGAAGCTGACCAATCCGGATGTGACTGTCCATCTGGAAGTGGAAGACGATCGTCTCCTGCTGATTAAAGGCCGCTACGAAGGTATTGGCGGTTTCCCGATCGGCACCCAGGAAGATGTGCTGTCGCTCATTTCCGGTGGTTTCGACTCCGGTGTTTCCAGTTATATGTTGATGCGTCGCGGCTGCCGCGTGCATTACTGCTTCTTTAACCTCGGCGGCGCGGCGCATGAAATTGGCGTGCGTCAGGTGGCGCATTATCTGTGGAACCGCTTTGGCAGCTCCCACCGCGTGCGTTTTGTCGCTATTAATTTCGAACCGGTCGTCGGGGAAATTCTCGAGAAAATCGACGACGGTCAGATGGGCGTTATCCTCAAACGTATGATGGTGCGTGCCGCATCTAAAGTGGCTGAACGTTACGGCGTACAGGCGCTGGTCACCGGCGAAGCGCTCGGCCAGGTGTCCAGCCAGACGCTGACCAACCTGCGCCTGATTGATAACGTCTCCGACACGCTGATCCTGCGTCCGCTGATCTCTTACGACAAAGAGCACATCATCAACCTGGCCCGCCAGATTGGCACCGAAGACTTTGCTCGCACGATGCCGGAATATTGTGGTGTGATCTCCAAAAGCCCGACGGTGAAAGCAGTTAAATCGAAGATTGAAGCGGAAGAAGAGAAGTTCGACTTCAGCATTCTCGATAAAGTGGTTGAGGAAGCGAATAACGTTGATATCCGCGAAATCGCCCAGCAGACCGAGCAGGAAGTGGTGGAAGTGGAAACCGTCAATGGCTTCGGCCCGAACGACGTGATCCTCGATATCCGTTCTATCGATGAACAGGAAGATAAGCCACTGAAAGTCGAAGGGATTGATGTGGTTTCTCTGCCGTTCTATAAACTGAGCACCAAATTTGGCGATCTCGACCAGAACAAAACCTGGCTGCTGTGGTGTGAGCGCGGGGTGATGAGCCGTCTGCAGGCGCTCTATCTGCGCGAGCAGGGCTTTAACAATGTGAAGGTATATCGCCCGTAATTTGTGGTTTTTACGTCGCATCTGGTCAGATGCGACGTTTGCCGCATCCGACACTACTCGTAATAATTATAAATCCCTGCCGCCATCACCAGTTGTGATGCCACTTCATGGGCTTTTTCACGCCCAACCAACAGGTCGATAATTTTCAGACCAAAGTCGATAGCTGTACCCGGCCCCTGGCTGGTCAGCAATTTTACCCGTGCATCCCAGACGACGCGCTTGTCCAGCCATTGTTCGGCGGGAATTTTGTCTTTCAGCGTCGGGAAGCCGGTCATATTACCAATCGGGAAGATATCGTGCGGCACCAGCACGGTGGCTGGCGCGGCGCAAATAGCCGCGACGATACGCCCGGAACGGTGGAACTGTTTAACGGTTTCAACCAGCAGAGTGCTATCGCGAAAACACTCCGCGCCTTTAATGCCACCAGGCAGCACGATCACGTCATATTCGCCATCAGCCACTTCGACCAGCGGCGCATCCGCCAGCAGCTTCACGCCGCGCGAGCAGGTAATCGCCAGGTTACCATCGCTGGCGACGCTGGCAGTGGTGACTTTGATACCGCCGCGAACCAGCAGATCGATAGTGGTGACGGCTTCAGTCTCTTCACTACCAGGGGCGAGGCAAACCAGTGCCGATGCGCTCATATTCACTCTCCTTTCTTTTTACCATTTCAAACAGGCGGGTGTTTTCCGGTACGGCAATCCCATGCGCGCGGGCGCGGCGTAAGAGAAAACCATTGATATAGTCGATTTCGGTGTGGCGCAGCGCGCGGATATCCTGCAACATCGACGAGATATTTTCCGCTGTGGCATCAATCACCTGCATCACGTAATCACGCAAATCTTCCGCTGAAGTATGATGCCCTTCGCGCTCGATCACTGCCGCGACTTCTTCGCATATTTGCATAATTTCTTGCGGATGATGACGTAATTCACCGTTCGGGCAATTCCAGATGGCAGTCAGTGGATTAATCACGCAGTTGACTGCCAGCTTGCGCCACAGCTCGGCGCGAATATTGTTATGCCAGGCAACGTCAGGCAACACGGTTTGCAAAATATCCGCCAGATAACTGTAATCCCCGTCCTGTTGCCGTGCCGGGCCAATATGCGTGATACCGTTTGCCACATGAATAATGACATTGCCGTCGCGGCGGGCTGCATGGGTGGTGGTGCCCATCAGTAATCGCTGCTGAATGTTTTGCAACTCTTCGATGGTGCCCATGCCGTTGTGAATTAACAGTATTGGCGTAGTTACAGGCAGTGTGGACGCGAGGCTTTTGACGGCATCGGAAACCTGCCATGCTTTCAGCGTCACCAGGAGCAGATCGCTGGTGGCGAGAAAATCGGGATCGTTGGCGGTCAGCGATTCGTTAAATATCGAACCATCTGTCTCAACCAGATTCACGCTACAATAAGGTTGCGGTACGCGCAGCCAGCCCTGAACTTCATGACCCTGTTTGCAAAGTGCTGTAAGCCATAATTGCCCTAAGGCACCGCATCCCAATACGGTAATTTTCATTGTTCCTCCTCACCCGCAACCACTCCGGGTGTTCAATAAGGCTATCCCTTAATTGTGCATGCTGTTGCGACTATGCACAATTAAGGGATACGTCCTGGTGCAGGACTGTCGGTTATTTAACTTTGCGGGTATTATGCTTCGCATCAAAAATGAAGGGAGAGGAAAAGATGCCATCTTTCGATATTGTCTCTGAAGTTGATCTTCAGGAAGCACGTAACGCGGTCGATAACGCGAGCCGCGAAGTGGAGTCCCGTTTTGACTTCCGTAACGTTGAAGCCTCATTTGAGCTGAACGACGCCAGCAAAACCATCAAAGTGTTGAGCGAGTCCGATTTCCAGGTCAATCAGTTGCTGGATATTCTGCGTGCCAAGCTGCTGAAGCGCGGCATTGAAGGCAGTTCGCTGGATGTACCGGAGAATATCGTTCATAGCGGTAAAACCTGGTTTGTGGAAGCGAAACTGAAACAGGGCATTGAGAGCGCGACCCAGAAGAAAATCGTCAAGATGATCAAAGACAGCAAACTGAAAGTGCAGGCGCAAATTCAGGGCGATGAAATCCGCGTAACGGGCAAATCTCGTGATGATTTGCAGGCTGTCATGGCGATGGTACGTGGTGGCGATCTCGGTCAGCCGTTCCAGTTCAAAAACTTCCGCGATTAATCGCGACTATGTGCGTTTTGTTCATGTCAGATGCGGCATGAACGCCTGATTCGGCCTACAAAGGTTTGTAATTCAGAAACTTTGTAGGCCTGATAAGCGTAGCGCAGCAGGCAATTCGCCGCGTTTTTTATGCCTGACGAATTGCCTGTTCTATCTCAAAGCGATTCGTCACTTTGCTGTCGATTTTCACATAAGCTGAATGTTCTTCTTCTGCAATCAACACTTCTTTGATGCCTTCAGTTTCTAGCAAACGCACTTTTAACGCCTCGTTTGCGGCAATGTTCGCCGGGATTTCAATGCGCAAACTGCTGACATACGGCGGTTCTTTCATGGTACTGGCGACTGTCAGCCACACTGCGGCCAGCATTGCGCCAGCGAGAAATACCCCCTGACCGTCAAACATGCCGTTAATCCAGCCGCCCAGCGAACCGCCAATCGCCACGCCAAGAAACTGGCTGGTGGAGTAAACACCCATCGCCGTACCTTTGTAACCTGCTGGCGACTCTTTACTGATAAGTGAGGGCAGGAGGGCTTCCATCAAATTAAACGCCACAAAGAAAAGCTGCACGCCGACCACCAGTTGCCAGAACTGCGTTTGCGCGTTCCACAACACAATTTCCGCAACCACGATCAACCCGACGCAGAAGACAAAGACTTGCTTCATTTTGCGCTTAACTTCAGCGTAGATAATGAAAGGCACGACCGAGCCAAAGGCGATTAGCATTGTCGCCAGATAGACCTTCCAGTGTTCAGCCGCCGGGAACCCTGCATCAGCCAGTTGTCCGGGCAGGGCAACAAACGTCGACATCAGCAAAATATGCAGACACATAATGCCAAAGTTGAGTTTCAGCAGCCGCGGTTCCGCCAGCACTTTACTGAAACTGCCTTTCACCATTCCGGACTCACGATTAAGTACGTGAGTGCTACTGTTGGGCACAACCCAAATGGTCAACGCAATGCCGGTCGTTGCCAGAATAGCGATCATCCAGAACAGCGCGTGCAGCCCAAGTTTGTGAGTGATGATCGGGCCAAGCACCATCGCAATGGCAAAGGTAATGCCAAAGCTCACGCCGATAAACGCCATCGCTTTGGTGCGGTTTTGTTCGCGCGTGAGATCGGAAAGCAGCGCCATAACGGCGGCGGCAATTGCTCCAGAGCCTTGTAGCGCCCGGCCCAGAATAATTCCCCAGATGGAGTCGGAAAGCGCAGCGATAACGCTACCGGCGGCAAACACCGCCAGCCCACCGACAATTAATGGTTTGCGACCAATGCGGTCGGAAAGCAGGCCAAACGGAATCTGAAAAACGGCCTGAGTCAGACCATAAATACCAATGGCAATACCGATTAATGCTTCGCTGGCACCTTGCAGAGCCATGCCGTACGTGGTCAGAACCGGCAGAACCATAAACATGCCCAGCATGCGCAACGAGAATACGGTCCCTAAACCCCAGGTCGCGCGCCTCTCACCTGGCGTCATTTTATAATCGTTCATTACCACCTCTGTTTTAAATTCGCGACTAGTGTAAAGCGGCAAACGAATGGGGTAAACATGCGGATTTTTTAGTAAATATTTCGAGAGGGATATGTTTCTAATGCTAAGAAAAAAGGTGCCGTAGCACCTTTTTAATAGAGAGGTTTTGTTACCACACAGCAGCCAGCAGCGTATGCGAGTCCGGTACCATAAAATCAACGGACATCATCACCGAGAGGGCAGTGATGGCGATGATAGAGAAGCCGAACAGCTTGCGCGCCCAGATTCTGTCATCAGCAACTTTATAACCGCGCAGAGCCATACCTAACCACCAGACGCTAACCGCCGCGGCGACCACCAGATATTTATACCCAGCGTAACCGCCAAGAGAGAGCATCAGCGTGGCAACGGCAAAGGCGATGATATACAGCGTGATGTGATTCTTCGCCACCGAAATGCCTTTTACCACTGGCAATACCGGAATGTTTGCCGCCTGGTAATCCTTAAAGCGGAAAATGGCGATGGCATAGGAGTGAGGCATCTGCCACAGGCTGAAGATAGCCAGCAGGATCGCTGCGCCGCTATCGAACTCACCGGTTACCGCACAGTAGCCGATCACCGGCGGCGCAGCGCCGGAGAGCGAACCAATCAACGTGCCGTAGACAGAGTGGCGTTTCATGTACAGGCTATAAACGCCGACATAAACCACAAAGCCCATCACCCCCAGCCAGCAGGCCAGCGGATTCGCGCCAAACCACAGCAGCATAAAGCCAGCAATACCCAGCAACGTGGCGTACACCAGCGAGACAGCAGGAGAGATCAGGCCTTTCACCAGCACCCGATTCTTCGTCCTTTCCATCTTTCTGTCGATATCCCTGTCGATGTAGTTGTTAAACACACAACCCGACGCCACAACCAGTGACACCCCAACCAGCGTGTAGATAAACAGGGGATAATCAATGCTGCCCTTTGAGGCCAGCAGGAATCCCCCAATCACCGAGATCAGGTTGCCAAAGATGATGCCTGGTTTCGTTACTTGCAGGTATTGCTTAAACATCATAACCGCCGCTCTTAGTGCATCATCATGTTGTAGTTGAGGTTCCACATAATCCAGATGGAGCCTACAACCAGGATAGCGATGATTAGCACGGTGAAGACAAACGCCGTCATGTTCCAGCCTTCATCTGATTTGGTATTCATGTGCAGGAAGCACACCAGATGCACCAGAACCTGTACCACTGCCATTGCCAGGATTGTTCCCAGAATTACGGCCGGAGAGGCAGCTCCTGTCATCACCATCCAGAACGGAATCACCGTCAGAATGATCGACAGGATAAAGCCTGTCATGTAGGTTTTTACGCTGCCATGGGACGCGCCGCTGTGATCGGTAGAATGACTCATTACATCGCCCCCATCAGATAAACAACAGTGAACACACAGATCCAAACCACATCCAGGAAGTGCCAGAACAGGCTCAGGCACATGATGCGGGTACGGTTAGTGCTGGTCAGGCCGCGACGGGCGATTTGCACCATCAGCACCGCCATCCAGATAAGACCAGAAGTGACGTGCAGACCGTGCGTGCCGACCAGCGCAAAGAACGCTGACAGGAAGCCGCTGCGATCCGGACCCATGCCGTTAACAATCAGGTGATGGAATTCATAGATTTCCATCCCGATAAATCCGGCACCAAACAACCAGGTCAACGCCAGCCAGGAGATAACCTGGCTTTTGTTGTTTTTGTACATGGCGATAGCCGCCATGCCGTAGGTGATGGAGCTGAACAACAGCAAGAAAGTTTCAACCAGAACGAACGGCAGTTCGAAAATGTCCTTACCTGTCGGGCCGCCTGCGGTGCCGTTCACCAGAACGGCATAGGTAGCAAACAAGATAGAGAACAGAATGCAGTCGCTCATCAGGTAGATCCAAAATCCGAAGATTTTGGTTCCGCCTGCATCGTGGTGCCCGTGTTCGTGCGCGTGGGCAGTCGCGTGCGTCAAAGTATCAGTTGCCATTTTTCAGCCCTGCCTTAGTAATCTCATCGAAATGCTGGTTTTCCAGTTTTTCGATTTCTGCCACCGGCACGTAGTAATCCACGTCCTCGTCGAAGCTTTTCACGATCCAGGTGATGATCATGCCTGCGAAGCCAACAATCGCCAGCCACCAGATATGCCAGATCATGGCGAAACCGAAGATGGTGGAGAAAGCTGCAATGACGATACCTGCACCGCTGTTTTTCGGCATATGAATTTCTTCATAGTGGTCAGGCTTTTTATACGCTTCGCCTTTCTCTTTCATTTCCCAGAATGCATCACGTTCGTGAACGTGCGGCACTACGGCAAAGTTATAGAACGGAGGCGGGGAAGAGGTTGCCCACTCCAGCGTACGGCCACCCCACGGGTCGCCAGTCAGGTCACGGTTCTGGTCGCGGTCGCGAATAGAAACGTACATCTGAATAACGAGGCAGAGAATACCCAGCGCAATCAGTACTGCACCGCTGGCTGCAATCATCAGCATGGTGTGGAACTGCGGGTCAATCTGCTGGCTCAAACGACGGGTCATGCCCATGAAGCCCAGCGCATACAGTGGCATAAAGGCAACGAAGAAGCCGATGATCCAGAACCAGAACGCGCGTTTACCCCAGGTTTCGTTCAGTTTGAAACCGAACGCTTTAGGCCACCAGTAGGTCATCCCTGCGAAGCAGCCGAAGACCACGCCGCCGATGATCACGTTATGGAAGTGCGCAATCAGGAACAGGCTGTTATGCAGAACGAAGTCCGCGCCCGGTACGGCCAGCAGCACGCCAGTCATCCCGCCCACCGAGAAGGTGACGATAAAACCGATGGTCCACAGCATCGCAGAATGGAACACGATGCGGCCCTGATACATGGTGAACAGCCAGTTGAAGATCTTCACCCCGGTCGGGATGGCGATAATCATTGTGGTGATACCAAAGAAGGCGTTTACGTTCGCGCCCGCACCCATCGTAAAGAAGTGGTGCAGCCAAACGATGAACGACAGCACGGTGATACAGACGGTTGCCCATACCAGCGAGGTATAACCAAACAGACGTTTACGCGAGAAGGTTGCCGCAATTTCGGAGAACACACCGAAAACAGGCAGGATCAGGATGTAAACTTCCGGGTGGCCCCAGGCCCAAATCAGGTTGATGTACATCATCATGTTGCCACCCATATCGTTGGTAAAGAAATGGGTGCCCAGATAGCGATCCAGGGTCAACAACGCGACGGTAACCGTCAGAATTGGGAAGGAAGCAATAATCAGTACGTTCGCGCACAGTGATGCCCAGGTAAATACTGGCATCTTGAACATGGTCATGCCCGGTGCGCGCATCTTCAGAATGGTAACGAAGAAGTTGATACCGGTAAGCGTCGTACCTATACCGGATAGCTGGAGACTCCATATCCAGTAATCGACACCGACTCCCGGACTGTACTCTATTCCCGATAGCGGTGGATAGGCCAGCCAGCCGGTCTGCGCAAATTCGCCCACGCCGAGAGAAACGTTAACCAGAATCACACCAACAACGGTAAACCAGAAGCTTAAGTTGTTGAGGAACGGGAACGCAACGTCACGCGCGCCGATCTGCAGCGGAACCACCAGGTTCATCAGACCGATAACGAAAGGCATCGCCACGAAGAAGATCATAATCACGCCGTGCGCGGTAAAGATCTGATCGTAGTGGTGAGGTGGCAGGAAGCCCGCTTCGCCCGCCGAGGCAAGAGCCTGCTGGCTACGCATCATAATGGCGTCAGCAAAACCACGCAGCAACATCACAATCGCCACGATGATATACATGATACCGAGGCGTTTATGGTCGACGGAGGTCAGCCACTCTTTCCACAGGTAGGTCCACTTACCGAAGTAAGTGATCAGGCCAACGAGCGCCAGACCTCCCAAAATAATGCCAGCGATCGTAACCATGACGATAGGTTCATGGAACGGGACTGCATCAAGTGATAATTTTCCGAACATCTTTATTCTTCCTCAACCCCTTTAATGGGCGGATTCCGCGTGGCTCATGTCCATGCCTTCCATACCTTCGTGTGCGCTGTGCTCACCTTCTGGCTGGGTCATGTCCATGCTCTTACCGTGAGCCATAAACTTGTTAATTACATCGGCAAACAAGTCTGGTTTCACGTTGGAGAAATATTCCACCTGGTTGTATTCGCTAGGCGCGGCCAGTTTTTCGAACGCAGCCATGTCAGACATGGTGTTCGGCGACTGCTTCGCTTTTGCGACCCACTGGTCGAAT
This sequence comes from Enterobacter hormaechei, assembly GCA_041890495.1. GTDB lineage: Bacteria > Pseudomonadota > Gammaproteobacteria > Enterobacterales > Enterobacteriaceae > Escherichia > Escherichia boydii. The sequence continues at coordinate 2,591,892 of CP169086.1, read as the reverse complement.
GCGGCGCGATCCGGTGTTGCAATAGCTTTGAACTTCATGCCTGAGAAGCCCGGGCCGCTGTAGCTGGCGGAGATACCGTCATAAGTGCCGGGTTCGTTGGCGATCAGATGCAGGCGAGTCTGCATACCGGCCATGGCATAAATCTGGCTACCCAGACGCGGAATGAAGAAGGAGTTCATCACGGAGTTGGAGGTCACTTTGAAGTACACCGGAGTGTTCGCCGGGAAAGCGATTTCATTCACGGTAGCAATGCCCTGTTCCGGGTAGATGAAGAACCATTTCCAGTCCATGGAAACCACTTCGATGGTAATGGGCTTCTCGTCGTGTGCCAGCGGCTTGCTAGGCTCAAGAGCGTGAGTGGTTTTCCAGGTCAGTACTGCAAGGAAGATGATGATTAAGATAGGTACCGTCCAGACCACAGCTTCCACTTTATTGGAGTGTGACCAGTTCGGGCTGTACTTAGCATCTTTATTGCTCGCACGGTACTTCCAGGCGAAACCAACAGCCATCAAGATTGCGGGAATAACGACAATCAACATCAGGCCAAATGCCGTCAGTATCAGTGAACGTTGCTCCAGACCAATCTGTCCTTTGGGATCTAACAGCGCAGAATTACAGCCACTGAGCAATACAGTGCCTGCAAATAATGACAACCATCCCAAACTTTTATTGTATTTCCTGAGTCTCATTTAACGACCTCAATTCCACGGGATCTGGTGGCGTTTAAAGTGTGTGGGCATTTTACGGGAAGGTTACATTACTGTAAACATGATTAAATTCCTGTTACTTGGATTTGGCTGCCAGGTCACATATGTTGCAAAACATATCAGGTTGATTTTAAGAAGCTGTTGCAAAAGGGCGTTATAACAAAAGGGGAGTGCTGAAGGAGTCTGGGCGGGCAATTGGTATAACCAATGTGAAATAAAACAATTATTTAACAAATAATTATCATTAGAGTGACAACTGGGTGATGAGAAAATAAAGACTCATTAGCTGAATCGTGTAAGAAAAATAGAATTTATAAATGGCGCCAATAATTTCCAAACGCTAAGCCGCACAAAAGAACAAATATTAATAAGCGATACTGATGTTTATTTAGCCGTAATAATTACGGCGAGTGATTACTACAGCTAAATAATATTTACAGATTACGTCAGATGCGTTTTTCGTAGCGCCAGATAATCCAGCAAACCACCAAGCACGACGCCAGAAAGGGCGACTAAAACCCCGACTTCCAGCAGAGCAGGCAGGAAAGAGAAGTGCGTCAAATCCAGCGCGTCCATCGTCAATAGCAGTAACCACACGGCCAACAGGCTGACGCCCGCCGCCAGTGTCCACATGGCAAAGGCATAACCTGCCGGATATGCGGTACGGGAGATAAAGTTGTCATTTACTCGTGTATATTCAAGCGTCTGGCGGCAAACCAGCAGCAAAATAAGCCCTGGTACGGCAGCGGCGACGGAGAATAGATAGAATGTCGACCAGCCGTGTGCTTCAACAAACCAACCCGCCACGGGGCCGACATAAACTCGCCCTACAGCAGAAAGCGCTGAGAGCAGGGCAAATTGAGTAGCGGAAAATGACTTATTACATAGCGTCATTAACAGCGCGACAAAGGCTGATGTGCCCATCCCGCCACAGAGGTTTTCGAAAAAGACGGCTGCGCCCATGCTGTAGAGATGCTTATCAGTAATCGACAGCAGCCAGTAACCGGCGTTAGACGCACCTTGTAAAATGCCGAAAATCAGCAGTGCCCGGAACAGTGACAGGCGCTGCATCAAAATCCCACCGTACAATGCGCCAACAATGGTCGCTAGTAAGCCAAGCGTTTTGTTAACCACGCCTACTTCACCCGCATCAAACCCGACGCCGCGAATCAAAAACGTGGTTGTCAGGCTCATGGCGAATGCGTCGCCCAGCTTATACAGCACGATAAGAAGCAAAATAAGCCAGGCATTATTGCGACCAAAGAAATCTCGCAGAGGTGCAACAACCGCTTGTTCCAGCGTTTTTGGCACAGGAATGGTGTCGGTCGGTTCTGGTGCAAGCAACGTCGCGATAATACAGGGGATCAACAGCGCCGCCATCAACCAGTACATGCCCTGCCAGCCCAGCCATTTATCTGCCAGCCACAGGGCTAGGCCGCCGGAAACCAGCATCCCTAAACGGTAACCCAGAACGCTGATTGCCGCGCCCGCACCACGTTCTTCTGCCGGGAGCACATCGGTTTTCCACGCATCGAAGACAATATCCTGGGAGGCAGAGCAAAAAGCGATCACCACCGCCAGCGCCGCCATCCAGCGGAGTTGGGTGCCTGGTTCGAGAAAACCCATCGCCGCAATGGCGACTAATAACAGGATTTGCGTGGCGAGCAGCCAACCGCGTCGCCGCCCAAAAAATGGAGGCGTGTAGCGGTCCATCAGCGGTGACCAGAGGAATTTAAAAACGTAAGCCTGGCCTACCAGAGAGAAGAAACCAATGGTTTTGAGATCAATATTCTCGACCGTCATCCAGGCCTGTAAGGTACCGGATGTCAGGGCGAGCGGTAGCCCGGAAGCAAAACCCAGGATCAGCAATATGGCTGAACGCGGCTGTTGAAAAATACGTAAATATTGACTGGACATGGGCGTCTACAGGCCCGGCTTGCACCGGGCCAGAGGGCAGAATTAACGCGCGTTCTGCTTGATGAATTCGTGGATGCTGGTGTCCTGAGACATATCAGCGATGGTATCGGTCAGCACACTGTTAACCGCATCGGCGATATTTTTGTTGGAGGCCTGGAACGCACCTTCAACGTTGTAGCTGGCACGATAGTTTTTGGTCATTTTGTTGCCATTCTGCGCGGTAGCGATGACGGCGATATCCGCTTTGGTCGCGATGTTGTAGCGCACGTTGCCCTGGGACACGTCAGCATACAGTTGGCTAACGATGATTTGCAGATTAACCGGGCCATTCGGACCAACCATGTAACCACGCGCGGTCATCTGTTTTTCCAGCACTTCTTGCAGCAGGAAACGCAGATCGCGGGAGGCGGTCAGGGTAACGATTTGATTATCGCGGGTGACTTTTGCCAGCGCCTGATCGGTACGCTGATCGGCACCATTAATGCTTACGGTGACGCCCATCAGGCTTGGATCCTGCTGTGGCAGTGTAATCGTCGGGGAAACTTCAATAGTTGTTGGCGGTTTTGCGCATCCTGCAAGCATAAACAGAGCAACTAACGGGAAGAGGATTTTTTTGAACATGTTCGGGCTCTCAGAGACTCTTAAGCGTGTTTGGTAAAAATTCCCGCCATCATAACATTGCCAACGGCGAGGGGAAGTGGGTAAGGCATGTAAATTCATCATGTTGACGAAATAATCGCCCCTGGTAAAAGAAACACTGATGCGAGGCCTGTGTTTCAATCTTTAAATCAGTAAACTTCATACGCTTGACGGAAAAACCAGGACGAAACCTAAATATTTGTTGTTAAGCTGCAATGGAAACGGTAAAAGCGGCTAGTATTTAAAGGGATGGATGACATCTCAGCGTTGTCGGAGGAGATATTTCATGATGATACGTGAGCGGATAGAAGAAAAATTAAGGGCGGCGTTCCAACCCGTATTCCTCGAAGTAGTGGATGAAAGCTATCGTCACAATGTCCCAGCCGGCTCTGAAAGCCATTTTAAAGTTGTGCTGGTCAGCGATCGTTTTACGGGTGAACGTTTTCTGAATCGTCATCGAATGATTTACAGTACTTTAGCGGAGGAACTCTCTACTACCGTTCATGCGCTGGCTCTGCATACTTACACTATTAAGGAGTGGGAAGGGTTGCAGGACACCGTCTTTGCCTCTCCTCCCTGTCGTGGAGCAGGAAGCATCGCGTAAAAACGCATTTGCAACTGTCGGCGCTTTTCCAGTATGTTGCTAAAGATTTTATGAAAAACGGCCTGCGGGCCGTTTTGTTTTGTCTGGATTTTGCGCTTTTTGCCCAGCATTCAGACGAAAATTGCCCGGGAATTGTGAAAAAATACGCGACAGCGCGCAATAACCGTTCTCGACTCATAAAAGTGATGCCGCTATAATGCCGCGTCCTATTTGAATGCTTTCGGGATGATTCTGGTAACAGGGAATGTGATTGATTATAAGAACATCCCGGTTCCGCGAAGCCAACAACCTGTGCTTGCGGGGTAAGAGTTGACCGAGCACTGTGATTTTTTGAGGTAACAAGATGCAAGTTTCAGTTGAAACCACTCAAGGCCTTGGCCGCCGTGTAACGATTACTATCGCTGCTGACAGCATCGAGACCGCTGTTAAAAGCGAGCTGGTCAACGTTGCGAAAAAAGTACGTATTGACGGCTTCCGCAAAGGCAAAGTGCCAATGAATATCGTTGCTCAGCGTTATGGCGCGTCTGTACGCCAGGACGTTCTGGGTGACCTGATGAGCCGTAACTTCATTGACGCCATCATTAAAGAAAAAATCAATCCGGCTGGCGCACCGACTTATGTTCCGGGCGAATACAAGCTGGGTGAAGACTTCACTTACTCTGTAGAGTTTGAAGTTTATCCGGAAGTTGAACTGCAGGGTCTGGAAGCGATCGAAGTTGAAAAACCGATCGTTGAAGTGACCGACGCTGACGTTGACGGCATGCTGGATACTCTGCGTAAACAGCAGGCGACCTGGAAAGAAAAAGACGGCGCTGTTGAAGCAGAAGACCGCGTAACCATCGACTTCACCGGTTCTGTAGACGGCGAAGAGTTCGAAGGCGGTAAAGCGTCTGATTTCGTACTGGCGATGGGCCAGGGTCGTATGATCCCGGGCTTTGAAGACGGTATCAAAGGCCACAAAGCTGGCGAAGAGTTCACCATCGACGTGACCTTCCCGGAAGAATACCACGCAGAAAACCTGAAAGGTAAAGCAGCGAAATTCGCTATCAACCTGAAGAAAGTTGAAGAGCGTGAACTGCCGGAACTGACTGCAGAATTCATCAAACGTTTCGGCGTTGAAGATGGTTCCGTAGAAGGTCTGCGCGCTGAAGTGCGTAAAAACATGGAGCGCGAGCTGAAGAGCGCCATCCGTAACCGCGTTAAGTCTCAGGCGATCGAAGGTCTGGTAAAAGCTAACGACATCGACGTACCGGCTGCGCTGATCGACAGCGAAATCGACGTTCTGCGTCGCCAGGCTGCACAGCGTTTCGGTGGCAACGAAAAACAAGCTCTGGAACTGCCGCGCGAACTGTTCGAAGAACAGGCTAAACGCCGCGTAGTTGTTGGCCTGCTGCTGGGCGAAGTTATCCGCACCAACGAGCTGAAAGCTGACGAAGAGCGCGTGAAAGGCCTGATCGAAGAGATGGCTTCTGCGTACGAAGATCCGAAAGAAGTTATCGAGTTCTACAGCAAAAACAAAGAACTGATGGACAACATGCGCAATGTTGCTCTGGAAGAACAGGCTGTTGAAGCTGTACTGGCGAAAGCGAAAGTGACTGAAAAAGAAACCACTTTCAACGAGCTGATGAACCAGCAGGCGTAATTTACGCAGCATAACGCGCTAAATTCGCACAAAGGCCCGTCACCGCCAGGTGGTGGGCTTTTTTTGTCATGAATTTTGCATGGAACCGTGCGAAAAGCCTCTTTCGGTGTTAGCGTAACAACAAAAGATTGTTATGCTTGAAATATGGTGATGCCGTACCCATAACACAGGGACTAGCTGATAATCCGTCCATAAGGTTACAATCGGTACAGCAGGTTTTTTCAATTTTATCCAGGAGACGGAAATGTCATACAGCGGCGAACGAGATAACTTTGCACCCCATATGGCGCTGGTGCCGATGGTCATTGAACAGACCTCACGCGGTGAGCGCTCTTTTGATATCTATTCTCGTCTACTTAAGGAACGCGTCATTTTTCTGACTGGCCAGGTTGAAGACCACATGGCTAACCTGATTGTGGCGCAGATGCTGTTCCTGGAAGCGGAAAACCCAGAAAAAGATATCTATCTGTACATTAACTCCCCAGGCGGGGTGATCACTGCCGGGATGTCTATCTATGACACCATGCAGTTTATCAAGCCTGATGTCAGCACCATCTGTATGGGCCAGGCGGCCTCGATGGGCGCTTTCTTGCTGACCGCAGGGGCAAAAGGTAAACGTTTTTGCCTGCCGAATTCGCGCGTGATGATTCACCAACCGTTGGGCGGCTACCAGGGCCAGGCGACCGATATCGAAATTCATGCCCGTGAAATTCTGAAAGTTAAAGGGCGCATGAATGAACTTATGGCGCTTCATACGGGTCAATCATTAGAACAGATTGAACGTGATACCGAGCGCGATCGCTTCCTTTCCGCCCCTGAAGCGGTGGAATACGGTCTGGTCGATTCGATTCTGACCCATCGTAATTGATGCCAGAGGCGCAACTGTGCCGCTATACTTATCCAGGGCGGCACAACGCTGTAAGCGGCTTGCGCCTGAGAATGGCATTTGCGTCGTCGTGTGCGGCACAAAGAACAAAGAAGAGGTTTTGACCCATGACAGATAAACGCAAAGATGGCTCAGGCAAATTGCTGTATTGCTCTTTTTGCGGCAAAAGCCAGCATGAAGTGCGCAAGCTGATTGCCGGTCCATCCGTGTATATCTGCGACGAATGTGTTGATTTATGTAACGACATCATTCGCGAAGAGATTAAAGAAGTTGCACCGCATCGTGAACGCAGTGCGCTACCGACGCCGCATGAAATTCGCAACCACCTGGACGATTACGTTATCGGCCAGGAACAGGCGAAAAAAGTGCTGGCGGTCGCGGTATACAACCATTACAAACGTCTGCGCAACGGCGATACCAGCAATGGCGTCGAGTTGGGCAAAAGTAACATTCTGCTGATCGGTCCGACCGGTTCCGGTAAAACGCTGCTGGCTGAAACGCTGGCGCGCCTGCTGGATGTTCCGTTCACCATGGCCGACGCGACTACACTGACCGAAGCCGGTTATGTGGGTGAAGACGTTGAAAACATCATTCAGAAGCTGTTGCAGAAATGCGACTACGATGTCCAGAAAGCACAGCGTGGTATTGTCTACATCGATGAAATCGACAAGATTTCTCGTAAGTCAGACAACCCGTCCATTACCCGAGACGTTTCCGGTGAAGGCGTACAGCAGGCACTGTTGAAACTGATCGAAGGTACGGTAGCTGCTGTTCCACCGCAAGGTGGGCGTAAACATCCGCAGCAGGAATTCTTGCAGGTTGATACCTCTAAGATCCTGTTTATTTGTGGCGGTGCGTTTGCCGGTCTGGATAAAGTGATTTCCCACCGTGTAGAAACCGGCTCCGGCATTGGTTTTGGCGCGACGGTAAAAGCGAAGTCCGACAAAGCAAGCGAAGGCGAGCTGCTGGCGCAGGTTGAACCGGAAGATCTAATCAAGTTTGGTCTGATCCCTGAGTTCATTGGTCGTCTGCCGGTTGTCGCAACGTTGAATGAACTGAGCGAAGAAGCTCTGATTCAGATCCTCAAAGAGCCGAAAAACGCCCTGACCAAGCAGTATCAGGCGCTGTTTAATCTGGAAGGCGTGGATCTGGAATTCCGTGACGAGGCGCTGGATGCTATCGCTAAGAAAGCGATGGCGCGTAAAACCGGTGCCCGTGGCCTGCGTTCCATCGTAGAAGCCGCACTGCTCGATACCATGTACGATCTGCCGTCCATGGAAGATGTCGAAAAAGTGGTTATAGACGAGTCGGTAATTGATGGTCAAAGCAAACCGTTGCTGATTTATGGCAAGCCGGAAGCGCAACAGGCATCTGGTGAATAATTAACCATTCCCATACAATTAGTTAACCAAAAAGGGGGGATTTTATCTCCCCTTTAATTTTTCCTCTATTCTCGGCGTTGAATGTGGGGGAAACATCCCCATATACTGACGTACATGTTAATAGATGGCGTGAAGCACAGTCGTGTCATCTGATTACCTGGCGGAAATTAAACTAAGAGAGAGCTCTATGAATCCTGAGCGTTCTGAACGCATTGAAATCCCCGTATTGCCGCTGCGCGATGTGGTGGTTTATCCGCACATGGTCATCCCCTTATTTGTCGGGCGGGAAAAATCTATCCGTTGTCTGGAAGCGGCGATGGACCATGATAAAAAAATTATGCTGGTCGCGCAGAAAGAAGCTTCAACGGATGAGCCGGGTGTAAACGATCTTTTCACCGTCGGGACCGTGGCCTCTATATTGCAGATGCTGAAGCTGCCTGACGGCACCGTCAAAGTGCTGGTCGAGGGGTTACAGCGCGCGCGTATTTCTGCGCTCTCTGACAATGGCGAACACTTTTCTGCGAAGGCGGAGTATCTGGAGTCGCCGACCATTGATGAGCGGGAACAGGAAGTGCTGGTGCGTACTGCAATCAGCCAGTTCGAAGGCTACATCAAGCTGAACAAAAAAATCCCACCAGAAGTGCTGACGTCGCTGAATAGCATCGACGATCCGGCGCGTCTGGCGGATACCATTGCTGCACATATGCCGCTGAAACTGGCTGACAAACAGTCCGTTCTGGAGATGTCCGACGTTAACGAACGTCTGGAATATCTGATGGCAATGATGGAATCGGAAATCGATCTGCTGCAGGTTGAGAAACGCATTCGCAACCGCGTTAAAAAGCAGATGGAGAAATCCCAGCGTGAGTACTATCTGAACGAGCAAATGAAAGCTATTCAGAAAGAACTCGGTGAAATGGACGACGCGCCGGACGAAAACGAAGCCCTGAAGCGCAAAATCGACGCGGCGAAGATGCCGAAAGAGGCAAAAGAGAAAGCGGAAGCAGAGTTGCAGAAGCTGAAAATGATGTCTCCGATGTCGGCAGAAGCGACCGTAGTGCGTGGTTATATCGACTGGATGGTACAGGTACCGTGGAATGCGCGCAGCAAGGTCAAAAAAGACCTGCGTCAGGCGCAGGAAATCCTTGATACCGACCATTATGGTCTGGAGCGCGTGAAAGATCGAATCCTTGAGTATCTTGCGGTTCAAAGCCGTGTCAACAAAATCAAGGGACCGATCCTCTGCCTGGTAGGGCCGCCGGGGGTAGGTAAAACCTCTCTTGGTCAGTCCATTGCCAAAGCCACCGGGCGTAAATATGTCCGTATGGCGCTGGGCGGCGTGCGTGATGAAGCGGAAATCCGTGGTCACCGCCGTACTTACATCGGTTCTATGCCGGGTAAACTGATCCAGAAAATGGCGAAAGTGGGCGTGAAAAACCCACTGTTCCTGCTCGATGAGATCGACAAAATGTCTTCTGACATGCGTGGCGATCCGGCCTCCGCACTGCTTGAAGTGCTGGATCCAGAGCAGAACGTAGCGTTCAGCGACCACTACCTGGAAGTGGATTACGATCTCAGCGACGTGATGTTTGTCGCGACGTCGAACTCCATGAACATTCCGGCACCGCTGCTGGATCGTATGGAAGTGATTCGCCTCTCCGGTTATACCGAAGATGAAAAACTGAACATCGCCAAACGTCACCTGCTGCCGAAGCAGATTGAACGTAATGCACTGAAAAAAGGTGAGCTGACCGTCGACGATAGCGCCATTATCGGCATTATTCGTTACTACACCCGTGAGGCGGGCGTGCGTGGTCTGGAGCGTGAAATCTCCAAACTGTGCCGCAAAGCGGTTAAGCAGTTACTGCTCGATAAGTCATTAAAACATATCGAAATTAACGGCGATAACCTGCATGACTACCTCGGTGTTCAGCGTTTCGACTATGGTCGCGCTGATAACGAAAACCGTGTCGGTCAGGTAACCGGTCTGGCGTGGACGGAAGTGGGCGGTGACTTGCTGACCATTGAAACCGCATGTGTTCCGGGTAAAGGCAAACTGACCTATACCGGTTCGCTCGGCGAAGTGATGCAGGAGTCCATTCAGGCGGCGTTAACGGTGGTTCGTGCGCGTGCGGAAAAACTGGGGATCAACCCTGATTTTTACGAAAAACGTGACATCCACGTCCACGTACCGGAAGGTGCGACGCCGAAAGATGGTCCGAGTGCCGGTATTGCTATGTGCACCGCGCTGGTTTCTTGCCTGACCGGTAACCCGGTTCGTGCCGATGTGGCAATGACCGGTGAGATCACTCTGCGTGGTCAGGTACTGCCGATCGGTGGTTTGAAAGAAAAACTCCTGGCAGCGCATCGCGGCGGGATTAAAACAGTGCTAATTCCGTTCGAAAATAAACGCGATCTGGAAGAGATTCCTGACAACGTAATTGCCGATCTGGACATTCATCCTGTGAAGCGCATTGAGGAAGTTCTGACTCTGGCGCTGCAAAATGAACCGTCTGGTATGCAGGTTGTGACTGCAAAATAGTGACCTCGCGCAAAATGCACTAATAAAAACAGGGCTGGCAGGCTAATTCGGGCTTGCCAGCCTTTTTTTGTCTCGCTAAGTTAGATGGCGGATCGGGCTTGCCCTTATTAAGGGGTGTTGTAAGGGGATGGCTGGCCTGATATAACTGCTGCGCGTTCGTACCTTGAAGGATTCAAGTGCGATATAAATTATAAAGAGGAAGAGAAGAGTGAATAAATCTCAATTGATCGACAAGATTGCTGCAGGGGCTGATATCTCTAAAGCTGCGGCTGGCCGTGCGTTAGATGCTATTATTGCTTCCGTAACTGAATCTCTGAAAGAAGGGGATGATGTAGCACTGGTAGGTTTTGGTACTTTTGCCGTTAAAGAGCGTGCTGCCCGTACTGGCCGCAACCCGCAGACCGGTAAAGAGATCACCATCGCTGCTGCTAAAGTACCGAGCTTCCGTGCAGGTAAAGCACTGAAAGACGCGGTAAACTAAGCGTTGTCCCCAGTGGGGATGTGACGAAGTTCAAGGGCGCATCTACTGATGTGCCTTTTTTATTTGTATTCGGTGACTTTCTGCGTCTTGTGGGCTGACAATTGCCCCCGTTTCTTGTCACAATAGGCCTTTGCGCGCATTCGATACGTTGCGTGAGGTACACAGTCATCTACAGCGGAGTGTTGTTACACCATGATGGACAGCTTACGCACGGCTGCAAACAGTCTCGTGCTCAAGATTATTTTCGGTATCATTATCGTGTCGTTCATATTGACCGGCGTGAGTGGTTACCTGATTGGCGGAGGCAATAACTACGCCGCAAAAGTGAATGACCAGGAAATCAGCCGTGGGCAATTCGAGAACGCCTTCAACAGCGAGCGTAATCGCATGCAGCAACAGCTGGGCGATCAATACTCCGAGCTGGCAGCGAACGAAGGCTATATGAAAACCCTGCGTCAACAGGTGCTGAATCGTCTGATCGACGAGGCGCTGCTGGATCAGTACGCACGTGAGCTGAAACTGGGTATCAGCGATGAGCAGGTTAAACAGGCGATTTTCGCGACCCCAGCCTTCCAGGTTGACGGCAAATTTGATAACAGCCGCTATAACGGTATCCTCAACCAGATGGGGATGACCGCCGATCAGTACGCCCAGGCGCTGCGTAACCAGCTCACTACCCAACAGCTGATTAACGGCGTTGCCGGTACCGATTTTATGCTGAAAGGTGAAACCGACGAGCTGGCGGCACTGGTCGCGCAACAACGCGTGGTGCGTGAGGCGACTATCGATGTTAACGCGCTGGCGGCGAAGCAGCCTGTGACCGAACAGGAGATTGCCAGCTACTACGAACAAAACAAAAACAATTTCATGACGCCGGAACAATTCCGCGTGAGTTACATCAAGCTGGATGCCGCAACGATGCAGCAACCGGTTAGCGATGCGGATATCCAGAGCTACTACGACCAGCATCAGGATCAATTCACCCAGCCGCAGCGTACCCGCTACAGCATCATCCAGACCAAAACTGAAGATGAAGCGAAAGCGGTACTTGATGAGCTGAATAAAGGCGGTGATTTTGCTGCATTAGCCAAAGAAAAATCTGCCGATATTATCTCTGCTCGTAACGGCGGCGATATGGGTTGGTTAGAAGATGCCACTATCCCGGACGAACTGAAAAATGCTGGTCTGAAAGAAAAAGGCCAACTGTCTGGTGTCATCAAATCTTCGGTCGGTTTCCTGATTGTACGTCTGGACGACATTCAGCCAGCGAAAGTGAAATCGTTAGACGAAGTACGTGACGACATTGCGGCGAAAGTGAAACACGAAAAAGCCCTCGATGCGTACTACGCGCTGCAGCAGAAAGTGAGCGATGCGGCAAGCAACGACACCGAGTCTCTGGCCGGTGCAGAGCAAGCTGCCGGCGTTAAAGCCACTCAGACGGGTTGGTTCAGCAAAGATAACCTGCCGGAAGAGTTGAACTTCAAGCCGGTTGCCGACGCTATCTTTAACGGCGGTCTGGTAGGTGAAAACGGCGCGCCGGGCATCAACTCTGACATCATCACCGTAGACGGCGACCGCGCATTCGTGCTGCGCATCAGCGAGCACAAACCGGAAGCGGTGAAACCGTTGGCAGATGTTCAGGAACAAGTTAAGGCATTGGTTCAGCACAACAAAGCTGAACAACAGGCGAAAGTGGATGCTGAGAAACTGCTGGTTGATTTGAAAGCCGGCAAAGGTGCGGAAGCTATGCAGGCTGCCGGTCTGAAATTTGGCGAGCCGAAAACCTTAAGCCGTTCCGGTCGTGACCCGATTAGCCAGGCGGCGTTTGCACTGCCACTGCCAGCGAAAGACAAACCGAGCTACGGTATGGCGACCGATATGCAAGGTAATGTGGTTCTGCTGGCGCTGGATGAAGTGAAACAAGGTTCAATGCCGGAAGATCAGAAAAAAGCGATGGTGCAGGGTATCACCCAGAACAACGCACAAATCGTCTTTGAAGCTCTGATGAGTAACCTGCGTAAAGAGGCGAAAATCAAAATTGGCGATGCGCTGGAACAGCAATAATCCTGAAGCCGCCTCGCAAAAAAATGCGTTGCAGCTGTAACAAGAAAAGGTCGCTTTCGCGGCCTTTTCCATTTCTGAACATTGCCATTTGTTTACTGTTTTCACTGCCGTTAAGGTGATTCCACTGTTAACAAACAAGGAGAAAACAGTATGAAACACGGAATTAAAGCACTGCTCATTACCCTGTCCCTGGCCTGTGCCGGAATGTCTCATAGCGCGCTGGCGGCAGCTTCTGTGGCGAAACCGACGGCGGTAGAAACCAAAGCGGAAGCTCCTGCAGCACAAAGTAAAGCAGCAGTACCGGCGAAAGCCAGTGACGAAGAAGGCACCCGGGTCAGCATTAATAATGCCAGCGCGGAAGAGCTAGCCCGCGCGATGAATGGCGTTGGCCTGAAGAAAGCGCAGGCGATTGTCAGTTATCGCGAAGAGTACGGTCCGTTTAAAACTGTGGAGGATCTAAAGCAGGTGCCGGGGATGGGCAATTCGCTGGTGGAACGTAATCTGGCGGTATTAACCCTGTAATTAATTTGCATAGTGGCAATTTTTTGCCAGACTGAAGAGGTCATACCAGTTATGACCTCTGTACTTATAACAACAACGTAAGGTTATTGCGCTATGCAAACACAAATCAAAGTTCGTGGATATCATCTCGACGTTTACCAGCACGTCAACAACGCCCGCTACCTTGAATTTCTCGAAGAAGCCCGCTGGGATGGGTTGGAAAATAGCGGACAGTTTTCAGTGGATGACGGCCCATAACATCGCCTTCGTCGTGGTCAATATCAATATTAACTATCGTCGCCCAGCGGTATTAAGTGACCTGTTAACTATTACCAGTCAGTTGCAGCAATTAAACGGTAAAAGCGGCATCTTAAGCCAGGTCATTACACTGGAGCCGGAAGGGCAGGTGGTAGCGGATGCGCTTATTACGTTTGTTTGTATTGATCTTAAAACGCAGAAAGCATTAGCTCTGGAAGGGGGAATTGCGCGAAAAAGCTGGAGCAGATGATCGCCTAGAAAGTTTGTCTTTTATAAAAGACAAAAGGGTTTTTCAGGGATAGAATAATGGACAGGGACTACGTTGTTGAACGTTACCGGACCCGTGACGGGAAAGTACCGTTTGAGGAGTGGGTAGCCAGAATGAATCGAAAGGATCCGGATATGGTTTTCCGGATCCTTATGCGGATTAACCGTGCGATAAAACGTAATTTTGGCGATTACAGGTATCTCAGGGAAGGTGTGTGGGAGATGCGAGTCGACAGTGGCCCCGGCTACAGAATCTATTTTTCAGTAGAGAATCGGCAGGATTTATTGTTACTGATCGGTGGTGACAAAAAGAGCCAAAAAGCAGATATCAAACTGGCAATAGATTACTGGAAAGATCATCAAACAAAAGGACATTCCAATGAGCGCCGCTGAACGAAAATATTCGAGCTCCGTTAGCCACCATGATGCTGTTGTGAAAATGTTGCGAGAGAATCCTTCCTACGCTCAGCGTTATCTGCAAACAGCCCTGGAAGAGATCTATGAAGACCAGGGGATCCCTGCTTATCTCATTGCACTCCGTCAGGTCATCGAAGCGCGAGGCGGTATCGGAGAAATTTCTACCAAAGCAGGTCTGTCCCGTCAGCAGCTATACCGAACCTTATCAGACAACGGCAACCCAACGCTGACAACGCTGATGAAAGTCACCCGTGCTGCCGGTGTGAAACTGTTCGACAGCACGGTCAAGTAATCTTATTTAAGCCCGGTCTTTTTCTGCATCGCGGCCATCACGCCGACTTTATCGGCAAGATAGTGGTTCAGCCCGTTAGCGCGAAGATTACAGGCCGCGCACTGGCCGCAACCGTCACCTTTGATGCCGTTATAGCAGGTGAGGGTTTCGCTGCGAACCAGGTCCAGCTTGCCCCAGTAGTCCGCCAGCGCCCAGGTTTCTGCTTTATCCAGCCACATCAGCGGGGTTTCAAAGCGCGTCTCTTTCGCCATCCCCAAATTGACGGCGTGGTTTAACGCCTTCACGAACTCATCACGACAGTCCGGGTAGCCGGAGAAGTCGGTCTCGCACACGCCCGTGATCACCGCTTCGGCTTTTACCTGATAGGCGTAAATCGACGTCAGGGTCAGGAAGAGGATATTACGGCCCGGCACGAAGGTATTCGGAATGCCGCTGGCATCGGGTTCATAGTCTGGTACAGGAATACTGTCCCGCGTGAGGCTACTCACGGCAAGTTCATTTAACAGCGTAACGTCCAGCACCTTGTGCGCGCGTGCGCCCAGTTTCAGGGCCAGTTCACGGGCAACGTCGATTTCAGCGCGGTGACGCTGACCATAATCGAAAGTGACACAGTGAACTTCATCGTACTGATGAAGGGCCTGGACCAGGCAGGTAGTAGAGTCTTGTCCTCCGCTGAACACGACGACGGCACGTTTCATAAATCATCTCGACTGTTACGGTAAAAGCGTTATGTTACCGTCTGACCACGACGGCGACCAGCTTCTTCACGATTTAGGGGCGGGCAGCCAGGCTTCGGTAAAATCGAACCAGCCGCGGGTGTTGAGGCGTATACCATTCACGCCAGGCGGAGCACTGATTTGGTATTGATAATTAAAAAGTGGCGTCAGCACCGCATTCTCCATTAACCGGTTGAAGATGGTTTGTAGCCCCGCGTGTCTATCCCGAGCCTCGACCTGAGTCTGTACCGCATCCAGCGTGGCTTGCAGATGGGCGTAAGCCGGTGCGCTAAGAACATGCGGCCAGAGGGCATCGCAGCGCAGCCACTGTTCCAGCGTATATTCCGGCGCTTCGCCAATCAGCCTGTCGCCCATCATGATGCCTGCATCGGCAAGCTCCGGGCATCCGTCCCACGTCTTGGCATCGTGAAAGATGACGGTCAGTTCACACCCTTGTAGCGCCAGGTATGCCTTCAACTGGCTGGCCATGGTGTGGAGCTCAACAGGGAGATGGTAAACCAGCGTCAATGCTTCAGGGAGAGTTACGCCCGATAAATCAGGCCATTCGGGGATGGTCCAGCCGGGAAGGAGCTCCTGGGTTGGCGTGATGAGCCCTTCGTTTAGTGGAAGCGTGTGAAGAAGCCTGGAAAGATGAATGATATTGATAAGCCGCTTTGCCTGGAGCTCATTCAAGCGTGCGCTCTGCTTTAGCGTAAGATAACAGAATCCCAGGCTGGTGCTGCTGCTGACCAGCCGCAGACTTTCCAGCTCGTCGGCCTCGCCGATCGCGATTTGCACCGGGTGACGACAGCTGGTACCCAGCCTGTAATCAAAAAGCTGGGGTGTGATCCAATATTCGATGGCTTTGAGCAGCGGATGACTCAGGTGATACTGCTCATGGCTTTCCAGACGAACCAGGTCGGGCTCAAAGGCGGCCAGCCGAAAGGGGCCGCAGCCAACCGCAGGATGGTCGGGATGCGCCAGACGGCTACAGTAGGTAGCCAGCCTGTGCGGTAGCCAGTAGTCAGGTTGATGCAGCGTAAACGTCAGACACTGTGGATGCGTTGTCTCGATATATAAGACGCTCTGTAACAGGGTGCGCAGGGCGGGGATCGTCAACAGCGTTGTCAGACTTCGCTGGAGTTGCGCCGTTTCTATTTTATCGCCGTTATGCCAGTGCAGGGTGGAGCGAATGTAGAAATGCCAGCGCAGGCCGTCAGCAGATACATCCCAGTGATGCGCCAGATCGCCCGTGGGTTCACTGCTGTTACCGTTAAAACGCGTCAAGCCTGAGAACACCTGTCCCGCCAGATGCTGCTCTGCCCGGCCCGGTAAAAAACCCGGCTGAAGCTGCTCCAGCGAGCGATAGTAGGGGATGCGCAGCGTCGGCGTATCGTTTTGCCACTGCCCGCCCAAAAAAGGATGCAGTAATGACCGCAGCGCTTCAGGGGCAAGCTGGGCCAGTTCCAGCGCATTATGCTGCTGCCCGCTTTTCAGCGCCTCCTCCATCATCGTATTGCGCAATGATTCAGGGGCAACATGAAACGTCAGCTCACCGCGCTTACCGCGGCCAGACTGCGCTCGCCAGCTGAGCCAGCCCGCCTCCTGGGCCTGACGCAGCAGCGTTCGCACATGCCGCTCGCTACAAAAACAGCGGGCAGCCAGCTCGCTGATGGTGACCTGTTGCGTTGCACCCAGGGAAGGCTGCCAGAGGCGGTGATACTGGTTGAGTCGATTGAGCTGGCGCATAAGAAACCCGGAACAATAATTTTCATCTATTCACTATTACTTCCGTATATCTCACACGATACTGATGCACAAGTTAACCGCATCACATTTCGGGAGTAATCATGGCTCGGCTCGCTGCATTTGATATGGACGGTACGCTGTTAATGCCGGATCACCGTTTAGGGGAAAAAACCCTGAACACGCTGAAGCGCCTGCACGAGCGTAATGTCACCCTGACGTTTGCCACCGGGCGTCATGTGCTGGAGATGCGCCATTTGCTGGGCGCGTTTTCCCTCGATGCCTTTCTGATCACCGGCAACGGGACGCGAATTCACTCCGTGGAAGGCGATGTGCTGCACCGACAGGATCTCAACCCGGAAGTGGCGGACATCGTGCTGCACAGCACCTGGGACACGCAGGCCAGCGTCCACGTCTTTAACGATCGCGGCTGGTTTACCGGAAGCGAAATCCCGGAATTATTGCACGCGCATGTTTACAGCGGCTTTAAATACCAGCTTATCGATCTGCGTCGGATCCCAGCCCATGCGGTCACTAAGATCTGCTTCTGCGGCGATCATGACGATCTGTGCCGCTTACGGATTCAACTGAATGAGGCGCTGGGCGACCGGGCGCACCTGACCTTCTCGGCGGTGGATTGTCTGGAAGTGCTGCCGGTGGGCTGTAACAAAGGCTCCGCTCTGGCGGTACTCAGCGACCACCTGGGCTTAACGCTGCAGGAGTGTATGGCGTTTGGTGACGCCATGAACGACCGCGAAATGCTGGGCAGCGTAGGTCGCGGTCTGATTATGGGGAATGCGATGGCGCAGCTGAAAGCAGAACTTCCCCATCTGCCGGTTATCGGCCACTGCCGCAATGAAGCAGTGTCCCATTTTTTGACGCATTGGCTGGACAACAACAACCTCCCGTATTCCCCCGAATAGTGAGACCCTTCCAGCAAGCCAGACTTCGGTCTGGCTTTTTTTATTTCACCAGTTCTGCAATCTGCGCTTTCCACGGGGCGATTTCGCCGATGTTGGCCTGCACCCACTCCGCATTGTAGTAAGTTTCAAGGTAACGCTCGCCGCTGTCGCACAGCAGCGTGACGATGGAACCGGTGCGGCCCTCTTCGCGCATGCGTGCGGCAAGCTGCAGTGCTCCCCACATATTGGTGCCCGTCGATGCGCCCACTTTGCGTCCCAGCTGCGCCTCCAGCCAATGCGCCGTTGCCACGCTTGCGGCATCCGGCACGCGCATCATCTCATCCACAACGTCGGGGATGAAAGAGGGCTCCACGCGCGGGCGGCCAATCCCTTCAATTTTACTGCCCACCGGGCTGCGCAGGCTGGCATCGCGGTTTTGCCAGTAGTCGAGAAACACGGAGTTCTGCGGGTCAACCACCATCAGCTGGGTATCGTAGCCCTGACAGCGGATGTAGCGTCCGATCGTGGCTGACGTGCCGCCGGTACCGGCGCTCATGACAATGTACGACGGAACCTGATGCGGTTCGTGGGTCATCTGGCGGAAAATACTGTCGGCAATGTTGTTATTGCCGCGCCAGTCCGTTGCGCGCTCGGCGAAGGTGAACTGGTCCATATAGTGGCCGTTCAGCTCGCGGGCCAGCATTTCGGAGGCGGCGTAGATTTCGCAGGCGCTTTCCACAAAGTGGCAGCGACCGCCGTAAAATTCGATCTGTTCGATTTTGCGTTTTGCGGTGCAGGACGGCATCACCGCGATAAACGGCAGGCCCAGCAGGCGGGCAAAATAGGCTTCGGACACCGCCGTTGAACCGGATGAAGATTCAATGATAGTCGTGCCTTCTTTAATCCAGCCGTTACATAAACCGTATAAAAACAGCGAGCGCGCCAGTCGATGCTTCAGGCTGCCGGTGGGATGGGTGCTTTCATCTTTCAGATAGAGCTGAATGCCGTCAAATCCCGGCAGGGAAAGGCGAATCAGGTGCGTATCCGCCGAGCGCTGATAGTCGGCATTGATTTCGCTGATCGCATGTTTAACCCAGGTGCTATTCATCATCGTTATCCGTTTGTCATTTTGTGCCTAGGATAGCGAAAAGCACAGAAAAAATTGTTGCTATCTGGCCTTTAAAATAAAATTAAAAGAGAAAAAAATTCTCTGTGGAAGGGCTATGTAGATAAAATTGACCGTAAGCTGCTGGCCTTACTGCAACAGGATTGCACCCTCTCTTTGCAGGCACTGGCTGAAGCCGTTAATCTGACAACCACCCCTTGCTGGAAGCGCCTGAAACGGCTGGAGGACGACGGTATCCTTATCGGCAAAGTCGCCCTGCTGGATCCGGAAAAAATAGGCCTCGGCCTGACCGCTTTTGTGCTGATAAAAACGCAACATCACAGCAGCGAATGGTATTGCCGCTTTGTCACGGTGGTTACCGAAATGCCAGAAGTGCTGGGGTTCTGGCGCATGGCTGGTGAATACGATTATCTGATGCGCGTCCAGGTTGCCGACATGAAACGCTACGACGAGTTTTATAAGCGTCTGGTAAACAGCGTGCCGGGGCTGTCGGACGTCACTTCCAGCTTCGCGATGGAACAGATTAAATACACCACTTCTTTACCCATCGAATAAATATCCAGAATCAGGTCAGGACACAACGCGTGCGATTATTTGCTCAATTAAGCTGGTATTTCCGTCGGGAATGGCGTCGCTATCTCGGGGCTGTCGCCTTGCTTGTCATTATCGCGATGCTGCAACTGGTTCCGCCAAAAGTGGTTGGTATTGTTGTCGATGGCGTGACAGAACAACACTTTACTACCGGGCAGATCCTGATGTGGATCGCCACCATGGTGCTGATTGCCGTTGTGGTTTATCTCCTGCGTTACGTCTGGCGGGTATTGCTGTTTGGTGCGTCTTATCAACTGGCTGTTGAACTGCGTGAAGATTATTACCGTCAGCTAAGCCGGCAGCATCCTGAGTTTTACCTGCGTCATCGCACCGGTGACCTCATGGCTCGTGCGACCAATGACGTCGATCGCGTCGTGTTTGCCGCCGGAGAAGGGGTGCTGACGCTGGTGGATTCACTGGTGATGGGCTGCGCTGTGTTGATTATGATGTCTACGCAAATTAGCTGGCAGTTGACCTTATTTGCCCTGTTGCCGATGCCAGTGATGGCGATCATGATCAAGCGCAACGGCGATGCCTTGCATGAACGCTTTAAGCTGGCACAGGCGGCGTTTTCTAGTCTTAATGACCGCACCCAGGAAAGCCTCACCAGTATCCGCATGATCAAAGCCTTTGGTCTGGAAGATCGCCAGTCGGCGTTATTTGCCGCGGATGCCGAAGATACCGGCAAAAAAAACATGCGGGTGGCGCGTATTGATGCTCGTTTCGACCCGACCATCTATATCGCGATTGGTATGGCGAACTTGCTGGCGATTGGCGGCGGTAGTTGGATGGTGGTGCAGGGCAGTTTAACGCTGGGCCAGCTCACCAGTTTTATGATGTATTTAGGTCTGATGATTTGGCCAATGCTGGCGCTGGCATGGATGTTTAACATTGTGGAACGTGGTAGTGCTGCATACAGCCGTATTCGCGCGATGCTGGCGGAAGCGCCGGTGGTGAACGATGGTAGCGAACCCGTGCCGGAAGGGCGTGGCGAACTGGATGTAAATATTCGCCAGTTTACGTATCCGCAGACTGACCATCCTGCGCTGGAAAACGTCAATTTCGCTCTGAAACCCGGTCAGATGCTGGGTATTTGCGGGCCGACTGGTTCCGGCAAAAGTACCCTGTTGTCGCTCATTCAACGTCATTTCGACGTCAGCGAGGGGGATATTCGCTTTCATGATATTCCTCTGACGAAGTTACAACTCGATAGCTGGCGTAGCCGCCTGGCGGTGGTCAGCCAGACGCCATTCCTTTTTTCTGACACCGTGGCAAATAACATCGCGCTGGGTTGCCCGAATGCCACCCAGCAAGAGATTGAGCATGTCGCGCGGTTAGCCAGCGTACATGACGATATTTTGCGTTTACCGCAAGGTTACGATACAGAGGTGGGAGAGCGCGGCGTGATGCTTTCCGGCGGGCAAAAACAGCGTATCTCTATTGCTCGTGCGTTATTAGTCAACGCGGAAATCCTCATCCTTGATGATGCGCTTTCGGCGGTGGACGGACGCACAGAGCACCAGATCCTGCATAACCTGCGTCAGTGGGGACAGGGAAGAACGGTAATCATCAGTGCCCATCGCCTTTCTGCACTGACGGAAGCCAGTGAAATTATTGTGATGCAGCACGGACATATCGCCCAGCGTGGCAATCATGATGTGCTGGCGCAACAAAGCGGCTGGTATCGCGATATGTATCGCTATCAACAACTGGAGGCGGCGCTCGACGACGCTCCGGAAATTCGCGAGGAGGCCGTCGATGCGTAGTTTTAGCCAACTGTGGCCGACTCTCAAGCGCCTGTTAGCGTACGGTTCACCGTGGCGTAAACCGTTGGGGATTGCGGTCCTGATGATGTGGGTTGCGGCGGCGGCAGAAGTCAGTGGGCCGCTGCTTATCAGCTATTTTATCGACAATATGGTAGCGAAAAATAACCTGCCGTTGAAAGTGGTTGCAGGGCTGGCTGCGGCGTATGTTGGGCTACAACTGTTTGCCGCCGGGCTACATTACGCGCAGTCGCTGCTGTTTAATCGGGCGGCAGTAGGCGTAGTGCAACAGTTGCGTACCGACGTGATGGATGCTGCGTTACGCCAGCCATTAAGCGAGTTTGATACCCAACCCGTCGGGCAGGTGATTTCCCGCGTCACTAATGACACTGAAGTGATCCGCGATCTCTACGTTACCGTAGTGGCAACTGTCCTGCGTAGCGCCGCACTGGTGGGCGCGATGCTGGTGGCGATGTTCAGCCTCGACTGGCGAATGGCGCTGGTGGCGATAATGATTTTCCCGGTGGTGCTGGTGGTAATGGTGATATACCAGCGTTACAGCACGCCGATTGTCCGCCGTGTGCGCGCCTATCTGGCGGATATCAACGACGGCTTTAACGAAATCATCAATGGCATGAGCGTTATCCAGCAGTTCCGTCAGCAGGCGCGATTTGGCGAACGTATGGGGGAGGCCAGTCGTTCACACTATATGGCGAGGATGCAAACCCTGCGCCTCGACGGTTTTCTGCTGCGTCCGCTGCTGAGTCTGTTTTCATCGCTCATTCTTTGTGGCTTGTTGATGCTGTTTGGCTTCTCCGCTAGCGGCACCATTGAAGTGGGCGTGCTGTATGCGTTTATCAGCTATCTTGGGCGACTTAACGAACCATTAATCGAACTGACCACGCAACAGGCGATGCTGCAACAGGCTGTTGTTGCTGGTGAGCGCGTGTTTGAACTGATGGACGGACCGCGCCAGCAATATGGCAATGATGATCGCCCGTTACAGAGTGGCACCATCGAAGTCGATAACGTGTCATTTGCTTATCGCGATGACAATCTGGTGCTAAAGAACATTAATCTCTCTGTGCCTTCGCGTAACTTTGTGGCACTGGTCGGGCATACCGGCAGTGGCAAAAGCACCCTCGCCAGTTTATTGATGGGCTATTACCCGCTAACGGAAGGTGAGATTCGCCTTGATGGTCGTCCATTAAGTTCGCTAAGTCACAGCGCGCTGCGCCAGGGCGTGGCAATGGTGCAGCAAGATCCGGTGGTGCTGGCGGATACCTTCCTCGCCAACGTGACGCTGGGGCGGGATATCTCCGAAGAACGCGTCTGGCAGGCGCTGGAAACCGTGCAACTGGCGGAGCTGGCGCGTAGCATGAGCGACGGTATTTACACGCCGCTGGGCGAGCAGGGGAATAATCTCTCAGTTGGGCAAAAGCAACTGCTGGCACTGGCGCGCGTGCTGGTCGAGACGCCGCAAATCCTGATCCTTGATGAGGCAACCGCCAGCATTGACTCCGGTACTGAACAGGCGATTCAACATGCTCTGGCGGCGGTGCGTGAACATACCACGCTGGTAGTGATTGCTCACCGCTTATCGACCATTGTTGATGCCGACACCATTCTGGTGCTTCATCGTGGGCAAGCCGTGGAGCAGGGCACTCACCAGCAACTGCTGGCGGCCCAGGGACGCTACTGGCAGATGTATCAACTGCAACTTGCGGGCGAAGAGCTGGCAGCCAGCGTGCGTGAAGAGGAATCATTGAGCGCCTGAATAGCGCAATATTTCATCGTTGGTGCAAAAATGTAACGCACTGTGCACTGTCATAGTGCGTTTTCATTTTCAAACTTCTTAACTTCCTGCTCTCTTTCTCGTTTTTCATTTCTGGCACACCGCTTGCAATACCTTCTTCGTGTAGCAGAACCATTACCGAATTCTGACCGGAGGGGATCTATGAAGCTGGTGACCGTGATAATCAAACCATTCAAGCTGGAAGACGTTCGTGAAGCGTTATCTTCCATTGGTATTCAGGGCCTGACCGTCACCGAAGTGAAAGGTTTCGGGCGTCAGAAAGGGCATGCCGAGCTGTACCGGGGGGCGGAATACAGCGTCAACTTCCTGCCAAAAGTAAAAATTGATGTGGCGATTGCTGATGACCAACTCGATGAAGTGATCGATATCGTCAGTAAGGCGGCTTACACCGGAAAAATTGGCGACGGCAAAATCTTCGTCGCTGAATTGCAACGCGTCATTCGTATTCGTACCGGCGAAGCCGACGAAGCGGCGCTGTAATCTCTGGCACACAGCAACAGGAACGAAAAATGAAGATAGCGACGATAAAAACTGGGCTTGCTTCACTGGCGATGCTGCCGGGACTGGTAATGGCTGCACCTGCGGTGGCCGATAAAGCCGACAATGCGTTTATGATGATTTGTACTGCGCTGGTGCTGTTTATGACTATTCCGGGGATTGCCCTGTTTTACGGTGGGTTGATTCGCGGCAAAAACGTGCTGTCGATGCTGACGCAGGTGACGGTGACATTTGCACTGGTCTGTATTCTCTGGGTGGTTTACGGTTACTCGCTGGCGTTTGGTGAGGGCAACAACTTCTTCGGCAACATTAACTGGTTGATGCTGAAAAACATCGAACTGACGGCGGTGATGGGCAGCATTTATCAGTATATCCACGTAGCGTTTCAGGGATCGTTTGCCTGCATTACCGTAGGCTTGATAGTTGGGGCGCTGGCGGAACGAATCCGCTTCTCAGCTGTGTTGATTTTCGTGGTGGTATGGCTGACGCTCTCTTACATTCCGATTGCGCATATGGTCTGGGGCGGTGGTTTGCTGGCTTCTCACGGTGCACTGGATTTCGCGGGGGGCACAGTGGTGCACATTAACGCCGCAATCGCCGGTCTGGTGGGCGCGTATCTGATAGGAAAACGCGTGGGCTTCGGTAAAGAGGCGTTTAAACCGCACAACCTGCCGATGGTCTTCACCGGGACTGCCATTCTCTATATCGGTTGGTTTGGCTTTAACGCCGGGTCAGCGGGCACGGCGAATGAAATCGCGGCACTGGCTTTTGTGAATACTGTGGTCGCAACGGCGGCGGCAATTCTTGGCTGGATCTTCGGTGAATGGGCGCTGCGTGGTAAGCCTTCACTGCTGGGGGCGTGTTCTGGCGCGATTGCCGGTCTGGTCGGCGTGACGCCAGCCTGCGGCTACATTGGGGTTGGCGGCGCGTTGATTATCGGCGTGGTAGCTGGTCTGGCGGGCTTGTGGGGCGTTACCATGCTCAAACGCTTGCTGCGGGTGGATGATCCCTGCGATGTCTTCGGTGTGCACGGCGTTTGTGGCATTGTCGGCTGTATCATGACCGGGATTTTTGCCGCCAGCTCGCTGGGCGGCGTGGGCTTCGCTGAAGGTGTGACGATGGGCCATCAGTTGCTGGTACAGCTGGAAAGCATTGCCATTACGATCGTCTGGTCCGGTGTGGTGGCATTTATTGGCTACAAACTGGCGGATCTGACGGTTGGCCTGCGTGTGCCTGAAGAACAGGAGCGAGAAGGGCTGGACGTCAACAGCCACGGCGAGAATGCCTATAACGCGTAACAAGCACTGCAAAAAACAGCCGGACGGTTTTCACCTCCGGCTATTTTTTTAATTGTGATTACGCATTACCCCTTCCTGAACGGTTGAGGCAACCAGCACGCCGTCCTGGGTATAAAACTCACCGCGCACAAAGCCGCGTGCGCTGGACGCCGAGGTGCTCTCCACGCTATACAGCAGCCATTCATTCAAATTAAACGGGCGATGGAACCACATGGAATGGTCGATGGTGGCAATCTGAATCCCCGGTTCGAGAAAACCGATGTCGTGCGGCTGTAGAGCTACCGGCAGGAAGTTAAGATCAGAAGCGTAACCGAGAAGATACTGATGAACGCGCAGATCATCCGGCACGCTACCATTTGCGCGGATCCACACCTGACGATGTGGTTCTGCGACGTGACCTTTCAGTGGGTTATGAAACTCCACCGGACGGACTTCCAGCGGACGATCGCAGATGAATTTATCTTTCAGCACTGGCGGCAGCAGGTGCGCCAGCGATTGGGCGATTTGCGTTTCCGAAGGCAGGCCATCAGGCGCTGGCGCGGACGGCATTGTTTTTTGATGTTCGAAACCCGCTTCTGGTGCCTGGAAAGAGGCCGTCATATAAAAAATCGGTTTGCCGTTTTGAATAGCAGCAACCCGGCGGGCGCTGAAGCTGTTACCGTCACGCAGCGTTTCGACATCATAAATAATCGGCTTCTTACTATCGCCAGGGCGAAGAAAGTAGCTGTGAAACGAATGTACCAGCCGCTCTTCAGGGACGGTCTCTTTTGCAGCATACAAGGCCTGACCCACGACCTGGCCGCCAAACACCTGGCGTAAACCTAAATCTTCACTCTGGCCGCGAAAGAGTCCTTCCTCAATTTTTTCCAGATTTAACAATGTCAGTAAATTTTTTAGCGCCTGACTCATAATTGTCCTCAATAAACGCCGTAGCGAAAGATAGGCAGAGTATAACGCAGAAATGAAAGTGGTCCGATGGGTAGAATAATCTGAATGTCGGCACGTTTTCAGGCATAAATCGGTGATCTGTGCCACACTTGAATACGTTATGTGATTGAAACGACATCGGATGGGATCGATCCCGCTGGTGCATTGATAAGGAGACTTCAATGAAACTCGTGCCCATGCTAAGTGGTGTAGCTATTGCGGTGGCGTTGTCCGCCTGTGCCGGTAAGAGCGCCCAGGTGCCAGTGCCAGCAGCAGACCCGAACGGGATTAATACCCTTTCTCAGCAATCCATTCAGCAGCCTAACGTTTCCGGTACCATCTGGATTAAACAGAGAGTTGCGCTGCCGCCGGACGCGGTATTAACGGTGACGCTGTCTGATGCTTCCCTGGCCGACGCACCGTCGAAAGTCGTGGCTCAGCGTGCCGTGCGTACTGAAGGCAAGCAGGCGCCGTTTAGCTTCGTGTTGCCGTATAACCCGTCGGACGTGCAGCCTAATGCCCGTATTCTGCTGAGCGCAGCGGTAACCATTAACGGTAAGCTGGTCTTCATTACCGATACGGTCCAGGAAGCGATCAACAACGGTGGGACAAAAATCGACCTGAACCTGGTGCCGGTGCAGCAGACCGAAGTCCCGGTGGCACCGCAGACCAATCAGCCGTCTTTGCCAACCCCACCGACTCAGATGTAATTTCTGCATTTCCCCTCTCCTCCGGGAGAGGGGTCAATACACCCAGCGAAACTTCTGCAAATCGATCTGACCCGACCCGGACACCTGCACACCCTCTGAAAGTAATGCCTGACGCTGACGCTGTAAATCCGGTCCGGTTAGCGAAATTGTGCCGTGGCGATTAACCACCCGTGCCAGGGTAAGGTGCTGCCTTCAGGGAGACGCTTTAACACACCGCCCACCTGGCGCGCGGCGCGGGGCGATCCCGCCAGTTTCGCCACATCACCCGTAAGTGGTGACATAGCCTTCGGGAATAAGCGGCGACGATTTGCCAGACGCGTTGGGGAAATGAATCTTCTTTTTCCATCTTTTCTTTCCTGAGGTAATTTTTCAGCATAATCTGGAAAAAACGCCCGAGTGAAGTCGCATTTGCGCAAGAAACCAGCATCTGGCACGCGATGGGTTGCAATTAGCCGGGGCACAGTGATAATGCGCCTGCGCGTTGGTTCTCAACGCTCTCAATGGGGGCTCTGTTGGTTCTCCCGCAACGCTACTCTGTTTACCAGGTCAGGTCCGGAAGGAAGCAGCCAAGGCAGATGACGCGTGTGCCGGGATGTAGCTGGCAGGGCCCCCACCCATTTCTGCCCTCATAAGATCCTCCTGCTTTACCTCTCCCTTTAAATCGCTATCCCACAATAATATTATGCCTATATCGTGTAATATATATTTAATCGCACTGAAATATTATTGTCATAAACCTGTAATAATAGACTGTCATTTTATAATTGGACGGTTATTTACCTCCATAACTCAAAAAAATATATATCTGGATAACGTTGTTAACTTCGTGTATTACATAAAGTACTTATTCCGAAGGGAAGTGACAAACATGGCTACAGCGGTATTAAACGTTAAGATTGATGACGCGCTAAAAGAAAGGCTTCGCCACTATGCGGAAGTGAATAACGAGAACTTAAGCGTGACGACAGAGAAACTGCTGCTGCTGGCGTTCGAAGCAGTAGAAGAGGCGGGAGTATCGGAAGAGGATATTGATAATCAGCATACGGAAGAAGAGAGTGTTTCTCCTTTTACTCCTAAAGAAATCAAAGCTCTACGCAAACTTCTGAAGAAGAGAAAATGAAACAACAACTGTCAACTGCCAGTGACTACAAAGAGGCCTGCGATCTGTTGCGTTCAGGCTACGTGAAGCATGTACGTCTTGGCTGGAATGTCGGAAGTGATGAGTTCTTTCGTATTGCGTCTGACTGGTGTGATACTGGCGCAAAAATAAAGAAAGACGGTGAAAACTTCGTTATTTCACTGAAAGGTTTTCCAATTCCTGCTCAGCATTAATTCCGGATTGGTGAAAACTGCTGACTGTATCCGTAACAGTCAGCAGTTTTTATTTTTATGATCGACTTCAAATATTTTAATATTAAATCACGCTGCGTTTTAACGATGGCACGTTTTTATTCAGGGCGAGCCATAACGGTTTGATCCTCAGCAACGCCTGCTCAAGCTCTGTCGATTCCAGCGAGAAGGGCATCCGCAAATAGCGATCAAACGCGCCCGATAGGCCAAACCGCGTACCGGTCCCCAGATTAATCCCCAGAATCTCAGCCCGCGCGGCAAGCTGTGTCGCCAGCATGCCCGGCAGCTCGATCCAGTAAGAGAGCCCGCCTTCCGCTTCATGGAATTTCCAGTCGGGGAAATGTTCACGCAGCAGTTCACCGCATCGATCGCGTCGTTCCGCCAGCATCTTCCGGCGTGCGGGCAGAAACGTCTCGCTGTTGTTAATCAGCCACAGCATCGCCAGCTGTTCCAGCAGCGGCGAGCCTAAATCGAGGGTATCCCGCGTCTGGGCAAGCGTGGCGATCGTGCGCGAGGAGGCGCGGATCCAGCCGAGACGCAGCCCGCCCCAGAAACTTTTTCCGGCGGAGCCTAGGGTGATGACGGTGGCCTGCGGGTTAAAGGAGGCCAGCGGGGGCGGGGGAGGTGCATCAAACCAGAGATCCACCATCGTTTCATCCACCACCAGCGCCGTACGGGTTTGCGCAGCAATATCGGTAATGGCCTGACGGGTCGCGATATCCATACAGCGCCCGGTGGGGTTATGAAAATCAGGCATCAGGTACGCCAGGCGCGGCGCCGTCTGGGCAAGCGTTGCGGCAAAGCCATCCGTATCCCAGCCGGTTTCAGGCAGCGACACCCCCACGGGCCGACACTGCGCGCCCTGAATGGCGGCAATCGCCAGCGGATAGGTGGGGTGATCGACCACGACGCGATCTCCCGGCCCGGTCATCATCCGCAGGACCAGCGCGAAGCCGCTCACGGCGCCATTTACCACCATCACTTCGTCCGCGCGGGTGGGAAGGCCCCGCGCGGTATAGCGCGCAGCGATGGCCTCCCGCAGCGTCGGCAGTCCTAGCTGATCGTAGCCCGTCAGCGAGAGATGCTGCGTAATGGCCGTGAGCGCATGGGTATAAGCCTGGTGGATCTCCGGCCCGGCATTGAGTGCGGCAGTGGAGAGATCCAGTGCCGCACTCGCTGCGGAAAGTGTGGGAACAGCGCGCGTATCCGGGAGGATCACGCGTGACCCGCTGCCGTGGCGGCTCTCAAGATATCCCTCTTCGCGCAGATGGGCGAGGGCGCTGCTGATGGTGGTCCGGCTCACGTCCAGCGCCGTGGCCAGCTCGCGCTCTCCCGGTAGCCGTGTATTCAGCGCCAGACGTCCATCAAGAATTAACAGGCGCAGCGCATCGGCCAGCTGCCGCCAGAGCGGCGTGCGGGATGAGGTTTGCTGCCAGTGCCCTAAAAGGCGTACCAGCGACTGGCTTCCGAAGCGACGTGACGACATATGCAGTCCACTATTTGAAAACTGGACATTAATCATAGTGCCATTTTAGGTCAGGATGAAAGCCTGGTTCACTGGAGAAGATAAAAATGGTACGTCGTCTGCTACAACTCTATGTCGGTTTAGGTCTGTATGGCCTGTCCACCGCGATGTTTATTCGTTCCGATTTGGGTGTCGATCCCTGGGATGTTTTTCACCTTGGGGTAGGGGTGCAGCTGGGGATGACGATCGGGACGGTGATCATTTTAACCGGTGCTGCGGTGCTGCTGCTGTGGATCCCACTGCGCCAGATGCCGGGTCTTGGCACAATAAGTAACGTGATTTGTATCGGTCTGGCGGCGGACGCCAGCATGGCGCTTATTCCGGAACTGGATTCGTTACCCGTTCGCATCGCTTTCCTTGTGTCGGGCATCGTGATGAACGCGATTGCGACCAGCATGTACATTGGCGCTGGTTTTGGGCCTGGCCCACGCGACGGCCTGATGACCGGCATTCATGCCCGTCTGGGGTGGTCCATTCGCAGCGTGCGTACCTCAATTGAGGTGTCCGTCCTGCTGATTGGGTGCGTGCTTGGCGGCACGTTTGGGGTGGGAACGGTAGTGTATGCCCTGACCATTGGCCCACTTATCCAGCTCTGTCTGCCCTGGTTCCGCCAGAAGCCGCGCGTTGCTGAAATCGCTCAGCCGGAGCGGGTTGTCTAATTTTGCGAAGCGCTCACATGTTTTCACGGCCTCGCTGTGCCACAATAATGGGCCACGACACACGCGATGCCAGAATGCATGAAAGCGATCACTCTCTATGATGTCGCCCTCCTTGCGGGGGTTTCTTATCAGACCGTCTCTCGCGTCATTAACGACGCGGAGCATGTCTCTGCCCGCACGCGGGAAAAGGTGCAGCAGGCGATGGCAGAGCTGCACTACGTGCCTAACCTGCGGGCACAGCAGCTGGCGGGTAAACGCACCCGCACGCTGGGACTCATCACCACCGATCTGGCCCTGCATGCGCCTTCACAAATTGTATCGGCGGTAAAATCACGTGCGGCGGAACAGGGGGCGAGCGTCCTCATTTCCATGGTGGAGCAACCGCAGCAGTGTCAGACCGCGCTTCAGGCGCTGCTGGCACAGCGGGTGGACGCGCTGCTGGTGAATGTACCGCTCGACGATCCTGACGCTGAAGCGCTCAGGGCGCTGGCGTCGCCTGTTCCGGTGCTATTCCTTGATGTCTCGCCTTCAGCACAGGTTAACAGCCTTGTGTTTAACGCCGGGCAGGGCGCGCATCTGGGCGTTGAGCACCTGCTTTCGCTGGGGCATCAGCATGTTGCCCTGCTGAGCGGGCCGGAAAGCTCGGTCTCTGCTCGGGCGCGTCTGGCAGGATGGAAAGCGGCTCTGTCCCGCGCGGGGCATGAAGCCGCTGCGGTGGCCTACGGGGACTGGAGCGCGGCCAGCGGTTACGAGAAAGGACATGTGCTGCTGTCGGGTAGCGCATTGCCGGATGCCATTCTGGTGGCGAACGATCAAATGGCGCTCGGGGTGATGCGCGCCTGTGCGGAAAAGGGGATCGCGATTCCAGGACAGATGTCGGTGGTCGGGTTCGACGATACGGCTGACAGCGCCTGGTTTTCTCCGCCGCTGACGACCATTCGCCAGGCGTTTCGCGAGGCGGGCGAGCGCAGCGTGGAGTGGCTGCTGGCCCCTACCGAAGGCGAGACGTGCTGGCAGATTCAGCTGCCGGTGACGCTGGTTACCCGCCAATCCAGCGCGCGCCGCGCGCCGCAGCAGGTCGAACGCGAGGAGCTGGCGCAGCAGCTCAGAAGCCTGGCACTCCTGGCCGAGCAGCTTGCCCGCAAATAAAACTTTGTGATCGGACTCGCTACCCCGTGATCGAATGCTTTACCGTCGCAGAGTGCCAGGGCATGTTAACCAAAATTGTGAGCGCTTCGCAAAGAGGTTGATATGTCTCATACACCTTCGCTGACCCTCAGCGACATCCTGGCCCGTCGGGACTGGGAAAATCCCGGCGTCACCCAGTGGAACCGCCTGCCGGCACACGCGCCGTTGTACAGCTGGCGTAATGACTCTACCGCCAGGGATGACGCTGGATCTATCAGCAGGCTCTCCCTCAACGGGATGTGGCGATTTAGCTACTTTTCTGCTCCCGAGCAGGTTCCTCAGGCATGGGTCACCGAAGATTGCGCGGATGCCGTTGCGATGCCCGTGCCGTCGAACTGGCAGATGCAGGGTTTCGACACGCCTGTTTACACTAATGTCACCTATCCTATCCCCGTTAACCCGCCTTTTGTGCCGCAGGAAAACCCGACCGGTTGTTACTCGCTCACATATGACGTGGATGACGCCTGGCTTCAGAGCGGGCAGACCCGCATCATCTTTGACGGCGTGAACTCGGCGTTTCATCTGTGGTGCAACGGACAGTGGGTGGGCTATTCCCAGGACAGCCGCCTGCCCGCCGAATTTGACCTCTCGGCGGCATTACGCCCCGGGCAGAACCGCCTGGCGGTCATGGTATTGCGCTGGTGCGACGGCAGCTATCTGGAAGATCAGGACATGTGGCGCATGAGCGGAATCTTCCGCGATGTGACGCTGCTGCATAAACCCGAGACGCAGATTGCCGATTATCACGTGGTGACGCACCTGAATGCGGAGCTGGACCGCGCGGTGCTGAAGGTTGATGTCGCGCTGGCGGGCGCTGGCTTTGCAGACTGCGAGGTGGTCATGACCCTGCGGCGCACGGGTGAAAAATGCGCCAGCGTTTCCCGGCGTCCAGGGTCTGCCATCGTCGACGAGCGCGGCAGCTGGACCGAGCGCTTAACGGCGTCGATCCCTGTTGACCAGCCCGCGCTCTGGAGTGCTGAAACGCCAGAATTGTACCGCCTGACGATTGCGCTTCTTAATCCGCAGGGTGAGGTGCTGGAGGTAGAGGCGTGCGACGTTGGCTTCCGGCGGGTTGAAATCAGCAATGGCCTGCTGAAGCTCAACGGTAAACCGCTGCTGATCCGCGGGGTTAACCGGCACGAGCATCATCCGGAAAACGGCCAGGTGATGGACGAAGCGACCATGCGTCGCGATATCGAAATCATGAAGCAGCACAACTTCAACGCCGTGCGCTGCTCGCACTACCCGAACCATCCGCTGTGGTACCGGCTTTGCGATCGCTATGGGCTGTACGTTGTTGACGAAGCCAACATCGAAACCCACGGCATGGTGCCGATGAGCCGCCTTGCTGACGATCCGCGCTGGCTGCCCGCCATGAGCGAGCGCGTGACGCGCATGGTGCAGCGCGATCGTAATCATCCCTCAATTATCATCTGGTCGCTGGGCAATGAGTCCGGGCACGGTGCAAACCACGACGCGCTATATCGCTGGGTGAAAGCCACGGATCCGACGCGTCCGGTACAGTATGAAGGCGGCGGCGCGAACACGGCGGCGACCGATATTGTCTGTCCAATGTACGCCCGGGTCGATCAGGATCAACCCTTCCCGGCAGTGCCGAAATGGTCCATCAAAAAATGGATCGGTATGCCGGATGAAACACGCCCGCTGATCCTCTGCGAATACGCCCACGCGATGGGGAACAGCTTCGGCGGGTTCGCGAAGTACTGGCAGGCGTTTCGCAGCCACCCTCGGTTGCAGGGGGGATTTGTCTGGGACTGGGTCGATCAGGCTCTGACGAAGCAGGATGAAGAGGGCAATTCGTACTGGGCATACGGCGGAGACTTTGGCGATAAACCGAACGATCGACAGTTCTGCCTCAATGGACTGGTCTTCCCCGATCGCACGCCGCACCCGGCGCTGTACGAGGCGCAGCGCGCCCAGCAGTTCTTCACCTTTACGCGGGTCAGCACCTCTCCGCTGGTGATTGAGGTGCAAAGCGGCTACCTGTTCCGCCACACCGATAACGAAGTGCTAAGCTGGACGATTGCCCGGGACGGAGAGGTGCTGGCTTCGGGCGAGGTGACGCTGGCAATAGCTCCTGATGGCGCTCAGCGTCTGGAGATCGCTCTGCCAGAATTGAATGCCGAGCCGGGGGAAGTCTGGCTGAATGTTGAAGTGCGCCAGCCGCGGGCAACAACATGGTCACCGGCTGACCATCGCTGCGCGTGGGAGCAGTGGCCGCTTCCGTCTCCGCTGTTTGTCGCACCGCCAGCCTCTGCGGGCGAGCCTCCGGTTTTGACGCAAAACGACCGCATCCTGGAGATCGCGCATCGTCAACAGCGCTGGCAGTTCGATCGCGCATCCGGAAACCTGACCCAATGGTGGCGAAATGGCGTTGAAACGCTGATGTCACCTCTGACGGATAACGTCAGCCGTGCGCCGCTGGACAATGATATTGGCGTGAGTGAAGCGACGAAGATCGATCCGAATGCGTGGGTTGAACGCTGGAAAGCGGCGGGCATGTACGATCTCACCTTACGCGTTTTGCACTGTGAGGCAGAGCAGCACGCGGGCGAAGCCGTGGTCACCACCCTTCACGTCGGGGAGTATCATGGCAAAACGCTGTTCATAAGCCGTAAAGTCTGGCGGGTGGACGACCAGGGGAGGCTGCACGGCGATATTCAGGTCGATATAGCGTCCGATATTCCGGAACCCGCGCGCATTGGTCTGAGCGTTCATCTCGCCGAAACGCCGGAAAACGTCTCCTGGCTGGGACTGGGGCCGCATGAAAACTATCCGGACAGAATGCTGGCGGCACAGCAGGGGCGCTGGACATTACCCCTGGCGGAGATGCACACGCCGTATATCTTCCCGACGGAAAATGGTTTGCGCTGCGATACGCGGCAGCTGGCGCTGGGAACGCATCAGCTACATGGCCGGTTCCATTTCTCGGTGAGCCGCTACAGCCAGCAGCAGCTGCGGGAGACAACCCATCACCATCTGCTGCAGGAAGAGCCCGGGTGTTGGCTTAACCTTGATGCGTTCCATATGGGTGTGGGCGGCGACGACTCCTGGAGCCCCAGCGTTTCACCGGAATTCATTCTGCAGAAACGCCAGCTTCGCTACACCTTTAGCTGGCAGCAAAATCCTTAACTGACCATTGAGATGCGGCCACAGGATGTGGCCGCAGCTTACGCCAGAATGCCGCTCAGACCGTGCAGGCTCATATAAATCCCTACCACGGTAATCAGCGCAGCGGAAATCCAAGGCGCTTTACGGGAAAGTTCGTTAAACCCGGGCCAGCGTTTTGTCGCATGTTTGAGGCTCAAGGCGGCAATCGCGCCGGAAGCCACCAGCGTTAACGCCAGACCAATACTGAAGCTGAACACCAGCGTCGCGCCGAGGGCAAAATGCTTTAGCTGCAGGCAGATCAGCAGAACGGTGATGGAGGCCGGGCAGGGGATAAGCCCGCCGGTCAGGCCAAACATGACGATCTGTCCGGTGGTGACGTTTTGACCGCTGAAGCGGCGGTTAATATCCTGCGCGTGCGCGCGCTGGTGGGCATCCTGCCACTCCTCTTCAACCAGCGGGTGTTCGTGATGGTGATGATCATGATGATGGTCATGGTGGTGATGATCGTGATGATGATGGTGATGATCGTGTGGCTGACTCTCTTTCCAGGTTCGCCACGCCATCCACAGGGCGATCGCAACGATCAACACCCCGGAGATCAGCTGGAACCAGGGTTCGGACGTATGCGCATCCCAGCCCCGACCAAACCATAATCCCGCCATAGCAACGAGCCAGACCACCGCCGTATGGGAGAGCGTGGCCGCCAGGCCGAGCAGTACCGCCTGTTTCAGCGTGCCGCGGATGGCCACGATAAAAGCGGCCATCATGGTCTTTGAGTGGCCCGGTTCCAGGCCATGCAGCGCACCGAGCAGGATGGCGCTGGGAACAAACAGCCAGGCATTACCCTGCTGCAGGAGTGAAGCAAAATCGGTCATGGGGGATTCCGGCGTGGAAAATGTCTGCAAATACTACTCCCCCCCAGTAGGCTAATACTACCCCCCAGTAGAAAAATACTCAGGGGGAGTAGAGCGTGTTATGCTTTAAAAGCCAAAAATAAGGGATAGAGAGATGTCACATACCGTTCGCGATAAGAAAATGTTACTGACTCGCCTGAAGAAAATTCAGGGGCAGAGTCATGCCCTGGAGAAAATGCTCAACAGCGATCACGAATGCGCCGAGGTGTTACAGCAGCTGGCGGCGATCCGCGGGGCGGTCAACGGCATGATGATGCAGGTGATCGAAGGGCATTTAACCGATCATGTGGTGAAAGAACCCGAAGAAGCGCAGCGTGAAGCCGATCTTGGCGTGGTGCTGCAGGTGATCAAATCCTATCTTAAGTAGAGTGCGTGCCGAGGTTATTCTCTGCCCAAAGAATAAATTCTGTTTTTGGCAGCGCTTTGCTGTAGTACCACCCCTGCCCGTACTGCACGCCGTGGCGGTGTAGCCAGGCGAGCTGCCCTGCGGTTTCGACCCCCTCCGCCACCATCGCCAGCTTCAGCGATTTTGCTATTTCAATGATGTGCGGCGTCACGTTTTTATACTCCAGCGCATCCACGAACGATTTATCAATTTTTAGCGTGTCGACGTCCAGATCCTGCAGATAGCTCAGGCTGGAATAGCCTGTACCAAAATCATCAATATAGACAGGATGGCCCGAACGGCGGAGTGCGGCGATTGCCGGCGCGCTGATTTTGGGATCGGCAAAGCCGCGCTCGGTGAGCTCAAGGGCGATTTGCCGGGGATGGATTTGCCATTTATTCAGTAGCTGACTCAGCAGAGGCGGCAGGATGCCGGAGGTCAAATCGTCAGGCGCGAGGTTAATGGAGATATGCTGATCCGGGTAGCGTTGCAGCCAGTGACCCATATCTTCAAACACCTTTTCGATGACTAACTGCGTCAGCTGTGAGATGAGCCCCGTTTGCTCGGCAAGGGGGACAAAAATATCCGGCGAGAGGCTGCTTCCGTCCGGCTGAGGCCAGCGCGTCAGCGCCTCAGCGCCCACAATTTTTCCGCTACAGAGCGCCACGATGGGCTGATAGTGCACCACAAAATCCCGGCTGTTAATGGCGTCCAGCAGGCGATTGCGCGGTGACTGGATACGCCGCAGTATCCGCAGGACGAAGAGCGCGGCGAGCAGGCTTATCAACATGCCGAACGGTAACCAGAAAAGCAGCTGCCGGTGCCAGGTTTCAGAGAGCGGTTTGAGCGTTGCCCATGCGACTACGGTAAATCCAAGCTCAGGTACAGACTTCATAATGTACATTGAACCGTTGTACTGCACGCTTTTCATACCCCGCTCCTGAACCATGTCGCGGATGTGAGAATCGAGCTTACTGCTGCTGGCAAAAATGCGGTGCGTTGTGCTTCCTACCAGGGCGGCATCAATTGCTATCTCGCCGAAAGGGATCACGTCCACCAGCGAAGCAGGATCGACCATGACAAGGTAGTGCCCTTTTCCCAGCACTGCCATGTAGCGGTTAAACCCAAGATCGTTTTGCGTGGTCAGCCATGCGCTGTAACCATCTTCGGTAATGCGCATCGGTGGGGGGAAAGGGGGGGCATGACTGGTTTGCTCGAGGGAGGAGCAGAGCGGCTGAAGGTTGTCGATATAAATCACTTCCTGGACATATCGCCACGAGAAAGCGACCCGGCGCATTTCCCTCAGTTGCAAAGGGCTGCACGGCACCCCCTCAAAGGCCTGCAGGTGATCGAGCGCTTCTTTTGCCTGAGCCACAACCCTGTCGGTTCGTACCAGCACGCGTGAGGCATAATTATCCAGCGCATCGGCAAATTTATCCTCCGCCTGGCGATGGGCCAGCCAGATGCTCAGGCAAATGGGGACCAGCACAGAAAAGATAAGTATGCCAGTCACCAGACTGACCAGATGTCGGGTTTTCATGCTGTCGTGTCCTTCCTCGTATACCCGTTCCTGGGCATTGAGTTCCCTGCCTGAAGAGAAAGATTTTACCGCGAAATGATATAGTTATAGCACGTGGTTGGCATGGTTTTCATCTTATCACAGGCAAACGAGAAATTATCGTCAGGCGAGAGGGGGTTGTTTTTTCAAACTGGCCTGGATATTATTTTGTTATGTTATAACAAAACATAAAGGATTTACGATGAAACCTAATATCCATCCCGCCTATCGCACCGTGGTCTTCCACGACACCAGCGCGAATGAATACTTCAAAGTGGGCTCAACCATTAAGACCGACCGTGAAATTGAACTCGACGGTGAAACGTATCCGTACATCACCATCGAGGTTTCTTCAAAATCGCACCCGTTTTATACCGGTAAGCAGAAAACGTTCTCTACAGACGGCAGCGCAGCGCGCTTCCGCAAGCGTTTTGGCGGTTTTCTCAATGCGAAGCGGGGCTAACCATGCAGGTTCTTAACTCATTACGTAGTGCAAAGCAGCGTCACCCGGATTGCCAGATAGTCAAACGCAAGGGACGCTTATACGTGATTTGCAAATCTAATCCGCGCTTTAAGGCGGTTCAGGGACGTAAAAAAAGACGCTAGACGCGCGTTTCTCGCCAGCTTTCCAGGGATCTTTTCTGTTTGCCATCGACAGTAAAATTGTCGGTGGCAAGCCAGCTTTCAAAGGCGCTCGCCAGCGCCGGCCACTCTTTGTCGAGAATCGAAAACCAGTCGGTATCCCGGTTACGGCCTTTTATGACCAGCGCCTGACGAAAGCGCCCTTCAAACTGAAAGCCCAGACGCAGCGCCGCTTTACGGGAAGGCTCGTTCAGGCTGTTGCACTTCCATTCATAACGCCGATACCCAAGGGTATCGAACACGTATCGCATCAGCAGATACTGGGCTTCTGTCGACATCGGCGTGCGGCTTAACAGAGGAGAGAAGTGAACGTGTCCCACTTCCACGACCCCGTTTTTAGGATCGATACGCATCAGGGACAGCGTCCCGACAGGGGACTGGGTCCGGTTATCGATAACGGTAAAGTGGATGGGATCGGATAACGCACTTACGCTCGCCACCCATTCGGCAAACTCCTCTGCGGTGGCATCGGGTTCACGCAGCAGCCACGTCCAGCTGCGGGTATCTTCGGCCAGGGAATAGGCGGAGAACAACGCGTGGGCATGCTCCACGCGCAGCGGCTCCAGCCGACAATAGTGACCCTGCAGGACCACCCGGGACGGGTGCTGACGAGGCTGCCAGTCGGTAAGCGCTTCGCCCACCGGCTGTCCGAACTGATTGAATGTCTTCATCTTAATTTCCGTGACGTTGAAAAGAGCTTCAGACTAGTGAATTGCTGGTTCCTTAAAAAGAACCACTGCGCTATGTTTTGATGGTGCCATGAGGAGGCGAGATGAATATACCGGGTGATGAATTTTATACCTTGCTCCATGCAGCCCTGAAAACACGCGGCGAAGAGACGCTCCAGCGCGCACTCTACCTTGCTTTGCGGGAGGCCATACTGTGCGGAAGGCTACGATCCGGCAGCCAGCTTTCCGGTTCGCGAACGCTGGCGCAGCAGATCTCGGTTTCCCGAAACACAGTCAATGCGGCGCTGGACCAGCTCACCCTGGAAGGGTATTTGCAGCGTAATCGCCAGGGAACGCGGGTGGCGCAGTTAGCTCACCGTTCCGTCCCCCGGACAATGCCGGACCCTGCCATCACGCTCGCAAAACGGGTCGCCCTGCTGCCCGCGCCTGTGCCGCGTGATACCCCGGTGATGGCGTTCACGCCGGGAACGCCTGCCATTAACTATTTCCCCTTGCCGCTGTGGCGGCGATTGTACGATCGCGTCCTGCGCGAGGAGGGAAGTGCCCTGCTAGGCTATGGCGACCCGGCCGGCGAACCGTCGCTGCGTGCCGCGATTGCCCGGCATCTCGCCCTGTCCCGCGGTATCGACTGCGACGCAAGCCAGATTGTGATAACCGAAGGAGCGCTTGAGGGCGTCAATCTTTGCACGATGCTGTTAAGCGAGCCTGGCGATGTCGCCTGGGTAGAAAACCCCGGCTATAGCGGGGCAAAGAGTGCGTTTGTTAAAACCGGCCTGGCAATGACGGGGATCCCGATTGATGACGAGGGGATGTGCTGGGAGGGACTGAATGTACCTTCTCCCTCGTTAATTTTTACCTCACCTTCACATCAGTTCCCCTACTGAAGCGTGCTCAGTGCCCGACGACGCCTGGCGCTACTGGAGCTCGCCCGGCAACACAACGCGTGGATCATTGAAGACGATTACGACAGCGAGTTCCGTTATGCCGGTGAGCCCGTTCCGGCGATGCTGGGAATGGTAAACAACGCGCCCGTGGTTTATCTCGGGACGTTCAGTAAAACGCTGTTTCCTTCGCTCCGAATAGGGTTCATGGTTTTGCCGCCTGCGCTGGCGAAGGCGGCTCGTCCGGCCATCGGCTCGCTGTTGCGCGGTGGGCATCGTGCCGAACAGCGCACGCTGGCGCTGTTTATCGAAGAAGGTCACTACGCCCGTCATCTGGCTGCCATGCGTCGGCTCTATCGTAAACGATACCGCCAGCTGCGGGAGGTGCTGGGCACAGAGCTTCATGCGCCGCACCGTATTCTGGCCGTTGAAGGCGGAATGCATCTGACGCTGGCGATAGACGATATTGATGACCAGAGGCTGGTGGAGCAGGCGAGGGCGTTTCAGCTGTCACCTGCTGCATTGAGCGGGTACTACCTGGAGGCGAAGCAGGGGCAAACCGGGCTGGTTTTAGGTTACGGTAATACCTCTGCTTCTCAGTTTGCGCCGGGGATCCGACGTCTGCAGGCGTTAATTACGCAGCAGCAGGGCGGGAAAGGGTAAAGACATCATAGAAAGAGAGCTGTCCTTTGGTGGAGACCATTTTCTGCAGCTTCTCTTTTTGCCCGGCTTCAACTGCCGGAGAGTGCATGATGTTTTCAATCAGCTCCTCTGGCACGTAACGCGTGTTGTACCATTCGCCGTTGTAGCAGACCCGAAAGTCGAGCACGTCGATGTCTTCATAACGGTAGCGCGGATTCACGTCGAAAAAGAAAAAGGCGTTAAAGACCACAAACAGCACAACCAGCAGCCAGACAGAGTCCACCAGCGTTTCGGACTTCAGCATTACAATAAGCGTCGCCAGCCAGGCGGCATACATAGCGACAAACAGTCCTGGGTGTTTGCGGATAAAGCTAATGCTAAAGCGCGGGCGATTGTCGCGCTTTTCGCGGAGGTTAAGATCGTCGATGGTGGCGGTAAGCAGGCGCTGTATCTCGGTCATTTTTTGCCTTCATGAGAGTTGACAATACAGGGTGTCTGCCAATTTTAGGGGAGCCATCAGGCTGAAAAAAGTAACAGTCTGGCGCTAAAAGACCATAACAGTTGACTCCCCGGAACCTCACAGCGTTTTGATAATTTTTGCCGGGTTGCCGCCAACGACGACGTTAGCCGGGACGTCTTTCGTCACGACGGCGCCGGAGGCCACCACAACATTATCACCAATGGTGACGCCAGGGTTAATGACCGCCCGACCACCAATCCAGACGTTATTGCCAATATTGACGGGTTTTCCAAACTCCACGCCGCTATTTCGTTCCTCGGCGTCCAGCGGGTGGGTTGCCGTGTAAATATGCACACCCGGTGCGAGCATGCAGTTATCACCAATATGAACAGGGCAGACATCCAGCATCACGCAATCGAAGTTAGCGTAAAAGTTTTTGCCCAGGTAAATGTTATATCCATAGTCGCAGCGGAAGCTCGGTTCTATATATGCGCCTTCGCTTTGTCCCAGAAGTTCCGCCAGAATCTTCTGGCGTTCTGTTTTATCATCAGGCGCGGTGTGGTTATAGCGATAAACCAGATGGCGGGCGCGCAGTCGGTCGGCTCGTAACGCCTCATCGCCGGGGCGGTAATGTTCACCGGCAATCATTTTCTGTTTTTCTAAGCTCATTGGAAACCTCTCTGGATGGGATTACCGCAGAGTAATCGGAACAGGCCAGTAGGGGAACGTTCCCGAAAGGCCGATGTGACTGGAGTCACAACATTGCTGCTGCTGAACACGTTTTACACGGAGACCTGGCTTACGCACAGGGAGCATAACGGGATAGGTAAAAACTCAGAACGAGGCGTAGAACTCTACAGACACCCTTCAAAGATTAACGGACAAATTTCCACACAGAAGTAGGGATTTTGTCATACAGCTTATTCATTGTCAGTTCAGCAAGACGATGGTCAGCGGCTGAATAAAATACCGCCAGTTCATTATCAGAAAGCTCGTATTTATTCTTTTCAATGACGCGCTCAAGCGTGTCAATTGACTGACAACGTCGTAAGCGCATCAAATAATCGATCTTTGTGAGTGGTTTATCAGACATAAATTCACCTTAGTAATTGTAATAATTTTAACAGGAAAGACTAACCGGGTTAGCTCTGCTCACGTTGACGAAACAGCGGAATAGCCGATTTCCCGATTTACGCCATTTTTGCAAATCCTGAGCGTTAATGCCGTAACTGCTGAACA
The DNA here is from genome assembly GCA_041890495.1 of Enterobacter hormaechei. Lineage (GTDB taxonomy): Bacteria > Pseudomonadota > Gammaproteobacteria > Enterobacterales > Enterobacteriaceae > Escherichia > Escherichia boydii. Next base: position 2,549,936 of record CP169086.1, on the reverse strand, counting down.
ACATAAAGGTGTCGTCCAGGTATTCATCAATTTGCTCAATCAGCTTATTATCTTCATTGTACTTAATTTTATAATTAAGTGCGAAGGTTGCGATATGCTCTATCAGCTCATTCAACTGCAAATTGATGGCAGACGTTGGGTCGTTTACCCAGCCATGGTTGCTTTCATCAAGGTTGGCAAGGCAGTCATGGTACAAGGATTCGCAGAGAAATTTCAACTGCGCGATATCATGCCTTTTTGGCGAGTACTCGTCCATAGCGCATCCCCTTCTGAGTGATTTCTTACTCACCGAACATCATTGTCGGGATGGATACAACTGACTTTGCTACATGAGTGCTGTGTTCCTGATAACCTAACTATAAGCCACTCCTTGCTGGATTTCATCGCGCTATTACGAAAAATTACAAATAAAACCGCAGACTGCGAGTTTCTACGCAAATGGTCATCCTGGACCCAACGTTTTTATCCAAATTAACGAAGGTGTTTTATCGCTTCCTTACGTTTCATTGGCTTAGCAAAAATGATGAGAAAAGTTCAGATTCAGACTTATCTTTGTAAGAACTTTCTTATTAGGAATATTCCTAATGGCTTAAGCGGAGAAATGAAATTAAAAAAATTCTGAATTCACCGATTAAGTTATCAGTTAATTATGATATGCCTATTTAAGATGGCAGAAAATAAATAGAACCACAATAAGCGTAATTTATGATTTTTTTCTGAAAATGAAAAAGGCCGCTAATGCGGCCTTTTTATCATGTGAAACCGGTATCAATGATGATCGACCGTATGGCTGTGCTCGATATCTTCATTCTTGCGGCTAAAGCGGCGGCGAACCACCACAAAGAATACCGGAACGAAGAAGATTGCCAGTACCGTTGCGGTCACCATCCCGCCCATTACACCGGTACCTACTGCGTTCTGCGCGCCGGAACCAGCACCAGTACTGATAACCAGCGGCATAACGCCGAGGATAAACGCCAGCGAGGTCATCAGGATCGGACGTAAACGCATCCGCACCGCATCAAGCGTCGCTTCAATCAGACCTTTACCTTCTTTATCCATCAAGTCTTTGGCGAATTCGACGATAAGTATCGCGTTCTTCGCCGACAACCCAATGGTTGTGAGCAGGCCTACCTGGAAGTAAACGTCATTGGTCAGGCCACGGAAGGTGGCAGCCAGCAACGCACCGATAACCCCCAGCGGAACGACCAGCATAACGGAGAACGGAATCGACCAGCTCTCGTACAGCGCCGCCAGACACAGGAACACGACAATCAACGAAATCGCGTACAGTGAAGGTGCCTGGTTGCCGGAGAGACGTTCCTGATAGGACATCCCCGTCCAGTCATAGCCAACACCGGTAGGCAGTTTGCTCGCCAGTTGTTCCATCAGCTCCATTGCTTCACCGGTACTTTTACCCGGTGCCGCCTGGCCTAAGATTTCCATGGATGGCAGGCCGTTGTAACGTTCCAGACGCGGCGAACCGTACTCCCAACGAGAAGAGGAGAACGCCGAGAACGGCACCATCTGACCATCAGCAGCACGAACATACCAGTCGCCGATATCATCCGGCAGCATACGGTATTTCGCTTCTGACATGACGTAAACTTTCTTCACACGACCGCGGTCGATAAAGTCGTTCACATAGCTGCCGCCCCATGCAGCGCCCAGAGTGGTGTTAATGTCGTTGATAGAAACACCCAGCGCCTGCGCTTTTTCCTGGTCGATATCAATCTTAAACTGCGGGGTATCTTCCAGACCGTTTGGACGTACGCTGGTCAACATATCAGGGTGCTTCGCTGCTTCTGCAAGCAGCTGGTTACGCGCCTGAGTCAGTTTTTCGTGACCAAGGCCAGCCTGGTCAATCAGCTCAAAGTCAAAGCCGGTTGCAGTACCCAGTTCCACGATTGCGGGCAGGTTAAAGGCGAAAACCATCGCATCTTTGATTTGCGAGAAAGCGCGTGTTGCACGCATGGTAATCGCTTCAACTTTGTTTTCTTCGCCCGGACGATCGGCCCAGTCCTTCAAGGAAACGAACGCAATACCGGTATTCTGACCACGTCCCGCAAAGCCGAAGCCGTTAACGGCGAACACCGACTCAACGTTGTTCTTTTCTTTGGTCAGATAGTAATGCGTTACCTCATTGAGCACTTTCTGTGTACGTTCCTGCGTTGCACCTGCTGGCAGCTGAACCATGGTCATAAACACGCCCTGGTCCTCATCTGGCAAGAAGGAGCTTGGCAGACGCACGAACAGATAGGCCATGCCGACCACGATGATCAGATACAGCACCAGGTAACGCCCCGTACTGCGCAGAATACCGCCTACGCTGTCGGTGTAGTGGTGCGTGCTCTTCTCGAACATGCGGTTAAACCAGCCGAAGAAGCCTTTTTTACCTTCCCCGTGATCGCCTTTGGCAATCGGTTTCAGCATGGTGGCACAAAGAGCTGGAGTCAGGATCAACGCTACCAGTACCGACAGCGCCATTGCTGAAACAATGGTAATAGAGAACTGACGATAGATAGCACCAGTAGAACCGCCAAAGAAGGCCATCGGTACGAATACCGCCGACAGTACCATCGCGATACCGACCAGAGCGCCCTGAATCTGCCCCATCGACTTACGGGTGGCTTCTTTTGGCGGCAAACCTTCTTCCGTCATCACACGCTCAACGTTTTCTACCACAACGATAGCGTCATCCACCAACAGGCCGATGGCGAGCACCATCCCGAACATTGTTAGCGTGTTTATCGAGAAGCCAAAGGCGGCAAGGACGGCAAAGGTCCCGAGCAATACCACCGGTACGGCAATGGTCGGAATCAACGTCGCGCGGAAGTTCTGCAGGAACAGATACATAACCAGGAACACGAGGATGATCGCTTCGACCAGCGTTTTAACCACTTCGTGAATAGAGATTTTCACGAACGGCGTGGTGTCGTACGGGTAAACAATTTTCAGACCCGACGGGAAGAACGGTTCCATCTTCGCCAGTTCAGCACGGATTGCCGCAGCGGTATCCAGCGCGTTCGCGCCGGTTGCCAGCTTGATCCCCAGACCGGAAGCCGGTTGGCCGTTAAACTCTGCGATGATGTCGTAGTTCTCACCACCCAGCTCAATCTTCGCCACATCACGCAGCAGTACGCGGGAACCATCCTGATTCACTTTCAGCAGGATTTTGCCGAACTCTTCAGTAGAGGTCAGACGCGTCTGAGCAATAATAGAGGCGTTAAGCTGTTGGCCTTTCACCGGCGGCGTACCACCGAGCTGACCCGCCGCAACCTGGGCGTTCTGCGCTTTGATGGCGGTAATGACATCAACCGGCGTTAGCTGGAATTTGTTCAGCTCATTCGGGTTCATCCAGATACGCATCGCGTACTGTGAACCGAACAACTGAACATCACCCACGCCCGACGTACGGCTGATGGCATCTTTCATATTCGCCGCCACGTAGTCGGAGATATCCTCCTGCGTCATGGTGCCATCGGTGTTGATAACGCCGACAACCATCAGGAAGCTGCTGGATGATTTCTCAACGCTCACCCCTTGCTGCTGAACTTCTTGCGGCAGCAACGGCATAGCCAGCTGCAGTTTGTTCTGCACCTGAACCTGCGCGATATCCGCATCAGTACCAGACTCAAAGGTCAGGGTGATCTGCACGGTACCCGTGGAGTCACTGTTAGAGGACATGTACATCAGGTTATCGATACCGTTCATATTCTGTTCGATAACCTGTGTCACCGTGTCCTGCACTGTTTTCGCATCAGCGCCGGGGTAGGAGGCGGAGATCGTTACTGCCGGCGGTGCAATCGTAGGATATTGCGCCACCGGCAGTTTGAGGATCGCCAGCCCCCCTGCCAACATGATGATAATGGCGATCACCCACGCAAAAATCGGGCGATCGATAAAGAAATTAGGCATGTCTTAACGGCTCCTGTTTAAGTTAAGACTTGGACTGTTCAGGCTGAGCACCGCTTGCGGCTTGCTGGTTATTATCAGCGGTAACTTCTTGTGCTTTTACCTGGACACCAGGACGCACTTTCTGCAGCCCACTTATTACTACGCGATCGCCTGCTTTCAGACCTTCTGTCACCAGCCACTTATCGCCAATAGCCTGACTTGCAACGATCGGACGGGTTTCCACTTTGTCATCCGCGCCAACTACCAGTACGGTGGCATCGCCACGCGGCGTACGGGTTACGCCCTGTTGCGGGACTAAAATAGCGTTTGGATTAAGCCCTTCTTCCAGACGTGCGCGCACGAACATACCCGGCAGCAGAGTGTGATCCGGGTTCGGGAAGATAGCGCGTAGAGTGATAGACCCAGTGGTCTGATCAACGGTAACGTCAGAGAATTCCAGCGTACCGTCCTGTGGGAACTTAATGCCGTCACTGGTGATCAGCGACACTTTGGCTTTGCCGTTCTCTTGTTTCAGCGTGCCATTCGCCAGTTCCTGTTTCAGGCGCAGGAAGTCGTTGCTGGACTGGGTCACATCAACGTAGATCGGATCAAGTTGCTGCACGGTTGCCAGTGCAGTCGCCTGACCGTTCTGTACCAATGCGCCTTCCGTCACGTTCGACTTACCAATGCGACCGCTAATCGGAGAGGTGACTTTGGTGTAAGCCAGATTGATCCGCGCAGTTTCAACAGCAGCTTTCGCCGCAGTTACCGCAGCATTCGCCTGTTGCGCATCAGCCAGAGCCTGATCGTACTCTTGCTTACTGATGTACTGAGTACCGAGCAGTTTCTGATAACGATTCACCGTCAATTGCGCGATATTGGCTGCAGCCTGGGCTTTCGCCAGATCACCTTTCGCACTGTCGTATGTCGCCTGATAGGTCGCAGGATCAATCTGATAGAGAGAGACACCTGCTTCGATGTCGCTACCTTCTTTGAAATTACGCTTCAGGATAATCCCGCTAACTTGAGGACGAACTTCTGCGATCCGGTAGGCACTGGTGCGACCCGGAAGCTCGGTTGTGATCTGCAGAGGTTCAGTTTTGACTGTTACTACGCCAACGGCGGGCATCTGCTGGCCACCTTGTTGGGCCTGTTTGTCGTCACATCCTGTTAGGGCTAAGCTGCCTGAGAGCATCAGAACGACCGCCAGAGGCGTAAACCCTCTGTTTTTGTTCATATGTAAACCTCGAGTGTCCGATTTCAAATTGGTCAATGGTCAAAAGTTAATAAACCCATTGCTGCGTTTATATTATCGTCGTGCTATGGTACATACATTCACAAATGTATGTAAATCTAACGCCTGTAAATTCACGAACATATGGCACGAAAAACCAAACAAGAAGCGCAAGAAACGCGCCAACACATCCTCGATGTGGCTCTACGTCTTTTCTCACAGCAGGGGGTATCATCCACCTCGCTGGGCGAGATTGCAAAAGCAGCTGGCGTTAAGCGCGGTGCAATCTACTGGCATTTTAAAGACAAGTCGGATTTGTTCAGTGAGATCTGGGAACTGTCAGAATCCAATATTGGTGAACTAGAGCTTGAGTATCAGGCAAAATTCCCTGGCGATCCACTCTCAGTATTAAGAGAGATATTAATTCATGTTCTTGAATCCACGGTGACAGAAGAACGGCGTCGATTATTGATGGAGATTATATTCCACAAATGCGAATTTGTCGGAGAAATGGCTGTTGTGCAACAGGCACAACGCAGCCTCAGCCTCGAGAGCTATGACCGCATTGAACAGAATCTGAACCTGTGTATGCAGGCGAAGCTGTTACCGGCCAATCTCTTGACCCGACGGGCGGCAATCCTGATGCGTGGCTACATTTCCGGTCTGATGGAAAACTGGCTTTTTGCGCCGCAATCCTTTGACCTCAAAGAGGAAGCCCGCTGCTACGTGGCGATTTTACTGGAAATGCTACAGCTCTGCCCCACGCTGCGCGGCGACGCGCCTTCGCTAACGGCCTGATCCCTTTCCAGGATTTATCTCAGAGGATAACGTTCGCGCTATTCTGCTCTCAGCGAGCGTGATATTCTTCACGCCGGACTATTTTCGGTCATCTTCTGACATCATTCACAACTATGCTGCCCATCAATCGCTCGCAACATCCTGTTTTTGCATTGCTCTTTGCGATGCTGTTTTTCTTCGCCACCGCGCCGCTGACCTGGGCCCGCGCCGACAACAGCAACGATATCCCCACGCGCGCGGATGTTCAGTCGCAGCTCGACGCGCTGAACAAACAAAAAGAGCTCTCTCCTCAGGATAAGCTCATCCAGCAGGATCTGACGGAAACGCTGGAAACGCTGGATAAAATTGAACGCGTCAAAGCAGATACCGCCCAGCTTCGTCAGAAGGTGGCGCAGGCTCCTGAAAATATGCGCAAAGCCACGGAATCGCTGAACGCCCTGAGCGACGTCGATAACGATACCGAAACGCGCAAAACGCTCTCGACGCTCTCTTTACGCCAGCTGGAGTCGCGCGTCGCGCAACTGCTTGACGACCTGCAAACCGCGCAGTCCGACCTCGCGACCTATAACAGCCAGCTTGTCTCCCTGCAAACCCAGCCAGAGCGCGTGCAAAATGCGATGTACGCCGCGTCTCAGCAGCTGCAGCAGATCCGCAACCGCCTCAACGGCACGACGGTAGGCGAAGGCACGCTGCGCCCGACGCAGCAAACCCTGCTGCTGGTGCAGCAGGCGTTGCTGAATGCGGAGATTGACCAGCAGCGTAAAAGCCTGGAAGGGAACACCGTCTTGCAGGATACCTTGCAAAAGCAACGTGATTACGTGACGGCGAACAGCGCTCGTCTGGAGCACCAGTTACAACTGTTGCAAGAAGCGGTAAACAGCAAGCGCCTGACTTTAACCGAAAAAACGGCGCAGGAAGCCGTCTCCCCGGATGAAGCCGCGCGTATTCAGGCTAATCCGCTGGTGAAGCAGGAACTGGAAATTAACCAGCAGTTAAGTCAGCGTCTGATTACCGCGACTGAAAACGGTAATCAGTTGATGCAGCAAAACATTAAAGTCAAAAACTGGCTGGAGCGGGCGCTGCAATCGGAACGCAATATTAAAGAGCAGATTGCCGTCCTGAAGGGCAGCCTGCTGTTGTCTCGTATCCTTTACCAGCAACAACAAACGCTGCCCTCGGCGGATGAACTGGAAAACATGACCAACCGCATCGCGGATTTGCGTCTCGAACAGTTTGAAGTTAACCAGCAGCGTGATGCACTCTTCCAGAGCGATGCGTTCGTCAACAAACTGGAAGAAGGTCACACCAACGAAGTCAACAGCGAAGTTCACGATGCGTTATTGCAAGTGGTTGATATGCGTCGCGAATTGCTGGATCAACTCAACAAACAGTTGGGTAACCAGCTGATGATGGCCATTAACCTGCAAATCAACCAGCAGCAGTTAATGAGTGTGTCGAAAAACCTGAAATCCATCCTGACTCAGCAAATCTTTTGGGTGAACAGTAACCGTCCAATGGACTGGGACTGGATCAAAGCGTTCCCGCAAAGCCTGAAAGATGAATTTAAGTCGATGAAAATCACGGTGAACTGGCAAAAAGCCTGGCCCGCCGTTTTTATCGCTTTCCTCGCTGGTTTGCCGCTGCTGTTGATTGCCGGGCTGATCCACTGGCGTCTGGGCTGGCTGAAAGCGTATCAACAAAAACTGGCTTCCGCTGTGGGTTCCCTGCGTAACGACAGCCAGCTCAACACACCAAAAGCGATCCTTATCGACCTGATCCGTGCGCTGCCGGTGTGCCTGATTATTCTCGCGGTTGGCCTGATTCTGTTGACCATGCAGCTCAACATCAGCGAACTGCTATGGTCGTTCAGCAAAAAACTGGCGATATTCTGGCTGGTGTTTGGCCTGTGCTGGAAGGTACTGGAGAAAAACGGCGTTGCCGTACGTCACTTCGGCATGCCGGAACAGCAGACCAGCCACTGGCGTCGGCAAATTGTCCGCATCAGTCTCGCATTGCTGCCTATCCATTTCTGGTCTGTGGTGGCAGAACTTTCCCCGCTGCATCTGATGGATGATGTGCTGGGGCAAGCGATGATTTTCTTCAACCTGCTGCTGATTGCCTTCCTGGTATGGCCGATGTGCCGCGAAAGCTGGCGTGATAAAGAGTCGCACACCATGCGACTGGTCACCATTACCGTGCTGTCGATAATCCCGATTGCGCTGATGGTGCTGACTGCTACAGGCTACTTCTACACTACGCTGCGTCTGGCAGGACGCTGGATTGAAACCGTTTATCTGGTGATCATCTGGAACCTGCTGTACCAGACGGTACTGCGTGGCTTAAGCGTAGCGGCGCGGCGTATCGCCTGGCGTCGTGCGCTGGCGCGTCGGCAGAATCTGGTGAAAGAGGGCGCAGAAGGTGCTGAACCGCCGGAAGAACCCACCATTGCACTGGAGCAAGTTAACCAGCAGACGCTGCGTATTACCATGTTGCTGATGTTTGCGCTGTTCGGTGTCATGTTCTGGGCAATTTGGTCCGATTTGATCACCGTGTTCAGCTATCTCGACAGCATCACGCTCTGGCATTACAACGGCACTGAAGCTGGCGCTGCGGTGGTGAAAAACGTCACCATGGGCAGTCTGTTGTTTGCGATTATCGCCTCAATGGTGGCCTGGGCGTTGATTCGCAACCTGCCTGGTTTACTGGAAGTGCTGGTGCTCTCGCGACTGAATATGCGCCAGGGCGCGTCGTATGCCATTACTACCATCCTTAACTACATCATTATTGCTGTTGGTGCGATGACGGTGTTCGGATCGCTGGGCGTCTCTTGGGATAAACTCCAGTGGCTGGCCGCAGCATTATCCGTAGGTCTTGGTTTTGGTTTACAAGAAATTTTCGGTAACTTCGTCTCCGGTTTGATCATTCTATTCGAACGTCCGGTGCGTATTGGCGATACGGTAACCATTGGTAGCTTCTCGGGGACGGTAAGTAAGATCCGTATTCGTGCGACAACGATTACCGATTTCGATCGCAAAGAAGTGATCATCCCGAACAAAGCGTTTGTTACCGAGCGTCTGATCAACTGGTCGTTGACTGACACTACTACGCGTCTGGTGATCCGTCTCGGCGTGGCCTATGGCTCCGATCTGGAAAAAGTGCGTAAAGTGTTACTGAAGGCGGCGACTGAGCACCCAAGGGTGATGCACGATCCGGCTCCGGCGGTCTTCTTCACCACCTTTGGGCCGAGTACGCTGGATCACGAGCTGCGTTTATATGTGCGCGAGCTGCGCGACCGCAGCTACACGGTGGATGAGCTTAACCGCTCTATCGATCGTCTGTGCCGTGAAAACGATATTAATATCGCCTTCAACCAGCTTGAGGTTCACCTGCGTAACGAGAAAGGTGATGAGCATACGGAAGTGAAGCGCGACATTAAGGGTGATGACCCTCACCCTAACCCTCTCCCTTGAAGGGAGAGGGAATAATCTGCTGCGGTCTGCTTTTACCCTCTCCCCTCAGGGGAGAGGGTAGGGTGAGGGGGAAGTTTCCCCTCAAAATCCCGCCGCACAATCTCCAGCGCCTTAATCACCGTTTCGGCGGGGATCTCATGATTCTCCAGCAGCATAATCAAATCGACGGCCAGCTTGACCTCATCGGGTGCATTTTCCAGTGACATAGTGTGGCTCCTGTTAACGGGTCAAGCGTTCAATGACGCGCTCAATCTCGTCAAGCGCCTGACGGCAGCGGACGATACGTCCTTCCAGCGCGCTAATCTCGCGCATCAATAGCTGCTGCTCTTCCAGCGTTTCGCTGTTGTTCAGCCGCACTTCGCGTTCGCGCTTCATCTCAAACAGTCGGCGTTCAAACTCCTGGTTCTCCAGCCGCTTGCGCTGCCATTTGCCGAGCCCCGGCGAGGCGCTGTCCCATGCGCGCAGCGGCCAGGCGGTGATTTCGCGATGCAGCGCGGTGATCTGCTCGGTGAGGTGCTCCGCAAGCCACGCCACCTGCTCATGCTGTTCACTCCCAACCGCATGGCGAAGCTCGTCGAGATTGGTCTGCGCTTCCGCCAGGTAATCCTGAATGACGGTGCTACGGGTACGAAAAAGCTGCCGGTCAAAGCGCGGTTTCAGCGTGGCGTGCCCCATCAGCGGCGTGGCCTGCTCCCGCAGAGCAATCAGCTGATTTTGCAGCCTCTCAAGAAGCAGTGCTGTTTTCAAGGCGCTCTCCAGTGGTAAAGTAGCCGTTCAGTTTGATAACGATTCGCATTATGAAGCGTACTATTTTAATCATCATTGGCTGGCTGGCGGTAGTGCTGGGTACGCTGGGCGTGGTATTACCGGTATTACCGACGACGCCGTTTATCCTGCTGGCGGCCTGGTGCTTTGCCCGTTCTTCCCCGCGCTTTCACGCCTGGTTGCTGTACCGCTCATGGTTTGGCAGCTATCTACGTTTCTGGCAGAAACATCATGCGATGCCGCGCGGCGTCAAACCGCGGGCGATTTTGCTTATTTTGCTCACGTTTGCCATTTCTCTGTGGTTCGTCCAGATGCCATGGGTGCGCATCATGTTGCTGGTAATTCTCGCCTGTTTGCTTTTCTATATGTGGCGAATTCCGGTGATTGATGAAAAGCAAGAAAAGCACTGAAGCACAACAATCGCAGTTGCAATTATTGCGTACAGCCAGTACATTCTGGCGTTTTCGAGCACAGGCGCAGGCGGTCAAAGGTTAAACAACTGTTACTTTTGATACGTTTAAAACGCGCCGTGAGTACCACCGTAACAAGCAGGCATACACTTATGACCGCGACTGCACAGCAGCTTGAGTATCTCAAAAATAGCATCAAAAGCATTCAGGACTACCCAAAACCCGGCATTCTTTTCCGCGATGTCACCAGCTTACTGGAAGACCCGAAAGCTTACGCTCTCAGCATCGACTTGCTGGTTGAGCGTTACAAAAATGCGGGCATTACCAAAGTTGTCGGCACCGAAGCGCGTGGCTTCTTGTTTGGCGCTCCGGTAGCTCTGGGTCTGGGCGTTGGCTTTGTACCGGTCCGTAAACCGGGCAAACTGCCGCGTGAAACCATCAGTGAAACTTACGACCTGGAATACGGCACCGATCAGCTGGAGATCCACGTTGATGCCATCAAACCGGGCGACAAAGTTCTGGTGGTGGACGACCTGCTGGCAACCGGCGGCACTATCGAAGCGACCGTTAAACTGATCCGTCGTCTGGGTGGTGAAGTGGCTGACGCTGCGTTCATTATCAACCTGTTCGATCTCGGCGGCGAACAGCGTCTCGAAAAACAGGGCATTACCAGCTACAGCCTTGTCCCGTTCCCGGGCCATTAATTATCGCCAGTCTTGTGCTGCCCACGCTACGGACAGCACAAGATGTGCATTCAGCCTCGCCGTTCTGACGGGGCTGTGTTAGCATTACCCCTTCGTGAATCCACCTTCCAGCGTTTCAGAGCCTGCCAATGAGTTATCAGGTCTTAGCCCGAAAATGGCGCCCACAAACCTTTGCTGACGTCGTCGGCCAGGAACATGTGCTGACCGCACTGGCGAACGGCTTGTCGTTAGGGCGTATTCATCATGCTTATCTTTTTTCCGGCACCCGTGGCGTCGGAAAAACCTCTATCGCCCGACTGCTGGCGAAGGGGCTAAACTGCGAAACCGGCATTACCGCGACGCCGTGCGGCGTGTGCGATAACTGTCGTGAAATCGAGCAGGGGCGCTTTGTCGATCTGATTGAAATCGACGCCGCCTCGCGCACCAAAGTTGAAGATACCCGCGACCTGCTGGATAACGTCCAGTACGCTCCGGCGCGTGGTCGTTTCAAAGTTTATCTGATCGACGAAGTGCATATGCTGTCGCGCCACAGCTTTAACGCACTGTTAAAAACCCTTGAAGAGCCGCCGGAGCACGTTAAGTTTCTGCTGGCGACGACCGATCCACAGAAATTGCCGGTGACGATTTTGTCACGCTGTCTGCAATTTCATCTCAAGGCGCTGGATGTCGAGCAAATTCGCCATCAGCTTGAGCACATCCTCAACGAAGAACATATCGCTCACGAGCCGCGGGCGCTGCAATTGCTGGCACGCGCCGCTGAAGGCAGCCTGCGAGATGCCTTAAGTCTGACCGACCAGGCGATTGCCAGCGGTGACGGCCAGGTTTCAACCCAGGCGGTCAGTGCGATGCTGGGTACGCTTGACGACGATCAGGCGCTGTCGCTGGTTGAAGCGATGGTCGAGGCCAACGGCGAGCGCGTAATGGCGCTGATTAATGAAGCCGCTGCCCGTGGTATCGAGTGGGAAGCGTTGCTGGTGGAAATGCTCGGCCTGTTGCATCGTATTGCGATGGTACAACTTTCGCCTGCTGCACTTGGCAACGACATGGCCGCCATCGAGCTGCGGATGCGTGAACTGGCGCGCACCATACCGCCGACGGATATTCAGCTTTACTATCAGACGCTGTTGATTGGTCGCAAAGAATTACCGTATGCGCCGGACCGTCGCATGGGCGTTGAGATGACGCTGCTGCGCGCGCTGGCATTCCATCCGCGTATGCCGCTGCCTGAGCCAGAAGTGCCACGACAGTCCTTTGCACCCGTCGCGCCAACGGCAGTAATGACGCCAACCCAGGTGCCGCCGCAACCGCAATCAGCGCCGCAGCAGGCACCGACTGTACCGCTCCCGGAAACCACCAGCCAGGTGCTGGCGGCGCGCCAGCAGTTGCAGCGCGTGCAGGGAGCAACCAAAGCAAAAAAGAGTGAACCGGCAGCCGCTACCCGCGCGCGGCCGGTGAATAACGCTGCGCTGGAAAGACTGGCTTCGGTCACCGATCGCGTTCAGGCGCGTCCGGTGCCATCGGCGCTGGAAAAAGCGCCAGCCAAAAAAGAAGCGTATCGCTGGAAGGCGACCACTCCGGTGATGCAGCAAAAAGAAGTGGTCGCCACGCCGAAGGCGCTGAAAAAAGCGCTGGAACATGAAAAAACGCCGGAACTGGCGGCGAAGCTAGCGGCAGAAGCCATTGAGCGCGACCCGTGGGCGGCACAGGTGAGCCAACTTTCGCTACCAAAACTGGTCGAACAGGTGGCGTTAAATGCCTGGAAAGAGGAGAGCGACAACGCAGTATGTCTGCATTTGCGCTCCTCTCAGCGGCATTTGAACAACCGCGGTGCACAGCAAAAACTGGCTGAAGCGTTGAGCATGTTAAAAGGTTCAACGGTTGAACTGACTATCGTTGAAGATGATAATCCCGCGGTGCGTACGCCGCTGGAGTGGCGTCAGGCGATATACGAAGAAAAACTTGCGCAGGCGCGCGAGTCCATTATTGCGGATAATAATATTCAGACCCTGCGTCGGTTCTTCGATGCGGAGCTGGATGAAGAAAGTATCCGCCCCATTTGATCGTAAGCACAGCTTACGTTCGTCATCCTTAACGTGATTGAGAGAGAAACCTATGTTTGGTAAAGGCGGTCTGGGTAACCTGATGAAGCAAGCCCAGCAGATGCAAGAAAAAATGCAGAAAATGCAGGAAGAGATCGCGCAGCTGGAAGTCACCGGCGAATCTGGCGCAGGTCTGGTAAAAGTGACCATCAACGGTGCACACAACTGCCGTCGCGTAGAGATCGACCCGAGCCTGCTGGAAGACGACAAAGAGATGCTGGAAGACCTGGTGGCTGCAGCATTCAACGACGCAGCACGTCGTATTGAAGAAACGCAGAAAGAAAAAATGGCCTCTGTATCCTCCGGAATGCAGCTGCCGCCTGGCTTTAAGATGCCGTTCTGATGCAAACCAGCCCGCTGTTAACACAGCTTATGGAAGCACTGCGCTGTCTGCCGGGCGTTGGCCCGAAGTCGGCGCAGCGTATGGCGTTCACGCTGCTTCAGCGCGATCGTAGCGGCGGGATGCGTCTGGCGCAGGCGCTCACCCGGGCGATGTCGGAAATCGGCCACTGCGCCGATTGCCGCACTTTCACCGAACAGGAAGTCTGTAACATCTGTTCGAATCCGCGTCGTCAGGAAAACGGTCAAATCTGCGTGGTGGAGAGTCCGGCGGACATCTACGCCATTGAGCAGACGGGGCAGTTTTCAGGTCGTTATTTTGTGTTGATGGGGCATCTGTCACCGCTGGACGGCATCGGTCCGGATGATATCGGGCTTGATCGTCTGGAACAGCGTCTGGCAGAGGAAAAAATCACTGAAGTGATCCTCGCCACCAACCCCACGGTTGAAGGTGAAGCTACCGCTAACTACATTGCCGAGCTTTGCGCGCAATATGACGTGGAAGCCAGCCGAATCGCTCATGGCGTTCCGGTTGGCGGCGAGCTGGAAATGGTCGACGGCACCACGTTGTCACACTCCCTTGCCGGGCGTCATAAGATTCGTTTTTAAGCAAACGAGAGCAGGATCACCTGCTCTCGCTTGAAATTATTCTCCCTTGTCCCCATCTCTCCCACATCCTGTTTTTAACCTTAAAATGGCATTATTGAGGTAGACCTACATGAAAGGACAAGAAGCTCGTGGTTTTCAGTCAGAAGTGAAACAGCTTCTGCACCTGATGATCCATTCTCTCTATTCCAATAAAGAAATATTCCTGCGTGAGCTTATCTCTAACGCCTCCGATGCGGCGGACAAGCTGCGTTTCCGTGCGCTCTCTAACCCGGACCTGTACGAAGGTGATGGCGAACTACGCGTTCGTGTCTCTTTCGATAAAGACAAGCGTACGCTGACCATCTCCGATAACGGCGTGGGGATGACCCGCGACGAAGTGATTGACCATCTGGGGACTATCGCTAAATCCGGTACCAAATCATTCCTCGAATCCCTGGGTTCTGACCAGGCGAAAGACAGCCAGCTGATCGGTCAGTTTGGTGTTGGTTTCTACTCTGCGTTTATCGTGGCCGACAAAGTGACCGTGCGTACTCGCGCGGCAGGCGAAAAACCAGAAAATGGCGTCTTCTGGGAATCGGCTGGCGAAGGTGAATACACCGTTGCCGACATCACCAAAGAAGATCGTGGTACTGAAATCACCCTGCATCTGCGTGAAGGCGAAGACGAGTTCCTCGATGACTGGCGCGTGCGTTCCATCATCAGCAAATACTCCGACCATATCGCGCTGCCGGTAGAGATCGAAAAACGCGAAGAGAAAGACGGCGAAACCGTTATCTCCTGGGAGAAAATCAACAAAGCGCAGGCGCTGTGGACTCGTAACAAGTCGGAAATCACCGATGAAGAGTACAAAGAGTTCTACAAACACATCGCCCACGACTTTAATGATCCGCTGACCTGGAGCCACAACCGTGTTGAAGGTAAGCAGGAGTATACCAGCCTGCTGTACATCCCGTCCCAGGCTCCGTGGGATATGTGGAACCGCGATCATAAACACGGCCTGAAACTGTATGTTCAGCGTGTGTTCATCATGGACGACGCAGAACAGTTCATGCCGAACTATCTGCGCTTCGTGCGTGGTCTGATTGACTCCAGCGATCTGCCGCTGAACGTTTCCCGTGAAATCCTCCAGGACAGCACGGTAACGCGTAACCTGCGCAATGCGCTGACCAAGCGTGTGCTGCAAATGCTGGAAAAACTGGCGAAAGACGACGCGGAAAAATACCAGACCTTCTGGCAACAGTTTGGCCTGGTACTGAAAGAAGGTCCGGCGGAAGATTTCGCTAACCAGGAAGCGATCGCCAAACTGCTGCGTTTTGCTTCTACCCATACCGATTCTTCTGCGCAGACCGTATCTCTGGAAGACTACGTTTCCCGCATGAAAGAAGGGCAGGAGAAAATCTACTACATCACCGCAGACAGCTATGCGGCAGCGAAGAGCAGCCCGCACCTGGAACTGCTGCGTAAGAAAGGCATCGAAGTTCTGCTGCTTTCCGACCGCATCGATGAGTGGATGATGAACTATCTGACTGAGTTCGACGGTAAACCGTTCCAGTCGGTGTCTAAAGTTGACGAGTCGCTTGAAAAACTGGCTGACGAAGTTGATGAGAGCGCGAAAGAAGCGGAGAAAGCACTGACTCCGTTCATCGACCGTGTGAAAGCCCTGCTCGGCGAGCGCGTGAAAGATGTCCGTCTGACTCACCGTCTGACCGATACGCCAGCGATCGTTTCGACCGACGCGGACGAAATGAGCACTCAGATGGCGAAACTGTTCGCTGCGGCGGGCCAGAAAGTGCCAGAAGTGAAATACATCTTCGAACTGAACCCGGATCACGTACTGGTGAAACGTGCGGCAGATACTGAAGATGAAGCGAAGTTCAGCGAGTGGGTAGAACTGCTGCTGGATCAGGCGCTGCTGGCAGAACGCGGCACGCTGGAAGATCCGAACCTGTTTATTCGTCGTATGAACCAGCTGCTGGTTTCCTGATGTCATGCCGGATGACCTTTGTGTCATCCGGCATTTTTCTTTTCATCATCTGCACTTTCCGCAAATTATCTCGCCATTAACCGTTTCAGCCTCAGGTGCCTTTCTTGAGGCAATCGCCTGTTGGTGGTATCGTTTATCGCTTTTTCAAAAAATTCGACACATTTTAAGGGGATTTTCGCAATGCGTATCATTCTGCTTGGCGCTCCGGGCGCGGGGAAAGGGACTCAGGCTCAGTTCATCATGGAGAAATATGGTATTCCGCAAATCTCCACTGGCGATATGCTGCGTGCTGCGGTCAAATCTGGCTCCGAGCTGGGTAAACAAGCAAAAGACATTATGGATGCTGGCAAACTGGTCACCGACGAACTGGTGATCGCGCTGGTTAAAGAGCGCATTGCTCAGGAAGACTGCCGTAATGGTTTCCTGTTGGACGGCTTCCCGCGTACCATTCCGCAGGCAGACGCGATGAAAGAAGCGGGCATCAATGTTGATTACGTTCTGGAATTCGACGTACCGGACGAACTGATTGTTGATCGTATCGTAGGCCGCCGCGTTCATGCGCCGTCTGGTCGTGTTTATCACGTTAAATTCAATCCGCCGAAAGTAGAAGGCAAAGACGACGTTACCGGTGAAGAACTGACTACCCGTAAAGACGATCAGGAAGAAACCGTGCGTAAACGTCTGGTTGAATACCATCAGATGACTGCACCGCTGATCGGCTACTACTCCAAAGAAGCGGAAGCGGGTAACACCAAATACGCGAAAGTTGACGGCACCAAGCCGGTTGCTGAAGTTCGCGCTGATCTGGAAAAAATCCTCGGCTAACTGCATTTCTCTCACCCGGGTCCTCCGGGTGAGAAATATTCTCATCTTACCTATTACAGCAATGGGTTCCGTTTAAACGCATTTCCGCTACAATTGACAACCATTCAAATGGTTAAGAGGCGTGAATGAGTCAGGCGAAAACCGGCATCCTGCTTGCCAATCTGGGCACTCCAGAAGCACCTACATCAGACGCGGTAAAACGCTATCTGCGACAATTTTTAAGCGACACGCGCGTCGTGGATTTCCCGAGACTGCTGTGGTGGCCGCTGCTGCGTGGCGTCATTCTGCCGATTCGTTCTCCGCGCGTCGCCAAACTCTATCAGTCCGTGTGGATGGAAGAGGGCTCGCCGCTGATGGTCTACAGCCGTCGCCAGGAAAAAGCGCTGGCCGCCCGCCTGCCGGATATGCCCGTCGCGCTCGGCATGAGTTACGGAAAACCGTCCCTCGAAAGCGCGGTGGAAACCCTGCTGGCGCAGGGCGTGGACCATATCGTGGTACTTGCGCTCTACCCGCAGTACTCCTGCTCGACGGTGGCCGCCGTCTGGGACGAGCTGGCCCGCATTCTGGCGACCCGCCGCCGCATTCCGGGCGTGACCTTTATTCGCGACTACGCGGATAACGATCTCTACATCCAGGCGCTTGCCAACAGCGCGCGCGCGTCGTTTGAAAAGCACGGCGAGCCGGATCTGCTGCTGCTCTCCTATCACGGGATCCCGCAGCGCTTCGCCAATGAAGGGGATGATTATCCTCAGCGCTGCCGCGATACCACGCGCGAGCTGGTCTCCGCTCTTGGCCTGCCGCCGGAGAAGGTGATGATGACCTTCCAGTCGCGCTTTGGCCGCGAGCCGTGGCTGACGCCGTACACCGATGAAACCCTCAAAATGCTCGGCGAGAAGGGCGTGAAGCACATTCAGGTGATGTCGCCGGGCTTCTCGGCCGACTGTCTGGAAACGCTGGAGGAGATCGCGGTGCAAAACCGGGAATTTTTCCTGGAGGCTGGCGGCGAAAAGTACGAGTACATTCCGGCGCTTAACGACTCGCCGGAGCATATCGACATGATGGTCTCGCTGGTGAAGAACAGCCGCTGATCGCACTCCGGGCCGGGTTTGTGCTACCATTCCCGGCCCATATTCTTCGTACAGTTCAGACCATGAAATTTCCCGGTAAACGCAAATCCAAACACTACTTCCCCGTCGATGCCCGCGATCCGCTCCTGCAGCAAATCCAGCCAGAAAATGAAACCAGCGCGGCGTGGGTCGTCGGTATCGATCAGACGCTGGTAGACATTGAGGCGAAAGTGGATGATGCGTTTGTCGCCCGTTACGGTCTGAGCGCCGGGCACTCGCTGGTGATTGAGGATGGGGTTGCCGAAGCGCTGTACCAGGAGCTGGTGCGCGAAAACCTGATTACCCATCAGTTCGCCGGCGGTACCATCGGCAATACCATGCATAACTACTCCGTGCTGGCCGACGACCGCTCGGTACTGCTCGGCGTGATGTGCAGCAACATTGAAATCGGCGGTTACGCTTACCGCTATCTGTGCAATACCTCCAGCCGTACCGATCTGAACTATCTTCAGGGCGTCGACGGCCCGATTGGCCGCTGCTTTACGCTGATCGGCGAATCCGGCGAGCGTACCTTTGCCATCAGTCCCGGGCATATGAACAAGCTGCGCGCGGAAAGCATTCCCGAAGAGGTGATTGCGGGCGCCTCGGCGCTGGTGCTGACCTCCTACCTGGTGCGCTGCAAGCCGGGCGAGCCGATGCCGGAAGCGACCATGAAGGCGATTGAGTTCGCGAAGAAGTACGACGTGCCCGTCGTTCTGACGCTGGGCACCAAATTCGTGATTGCCGATAACCCGGAATGGTGGCAGGCCTTCCTGAAAGAGCACGTCTCGATTCTGGCGATGAACGAAGAAGAGGCCGAAGCGCTGACCGGCGAAAGCGATCCGCTGCTGGCGTCTGACAAAGCGCTGGACTGGGTGGATCTGGTGCTCTGCACCGCTGGCCCGGTTGGGCTGTATATGGCAGGCTTCACGGAAGAAGAGAGCAAACGCAAAACTCAGCACCCGCTGCTGCCCGGTGCGATTGCGGAGTTCAACCAGTACGAGTTCAGCCGCGGCATGCGTTATAAAGATTGCATCAACCCGCTACGGATCTATTCTCACATCGCGCCATACATGGGCGGGCCAGAGAAGATCATGAACACCAACGGTGCGGGCGACGGCGCGCTGGCTGCATTGCTGCACGACATCACCGCTAACGCCTACCACAAAACCAACGTGCCGAACTCCAGCAAGCACAAGTTCAGCTGGCTGACCTATTCGTCGCTGGCTCAGGTGTGCAAGTACGCCAACCGCGTAAGCTATCAGGTGCTGAACCAGCATTCACCGCGCTTAACGCGTGGCCTGCCGGAACGGGAAGACAGCCTCGAAGAGGCTTATTGGGACAGGTAAATGTAAAAAGGCAACGTAAGTTGCCTTTTTTAATGTTTGTTCCCTCTCCCCGTGGGAGAGGGCCAGGGTGAGGGCATCAGGCCGCACAAGGTAAAAAGCAAAACGGCAACCTATGGTTGCCGTTTTTAGTGTTTGTTCCCTCTCCCCGTGGGAGAGGGCCAGGGTGAGGGCATCAGGCCGCACAAGGTTAAAAGCAAAACGGCAACCTATGGTTGCCGTTTTTAGTGTTTGTTCCCTCTCCCTGTGGGAGAGGGCCAGGGTGAGGGCATCAGACCGCACCAAACTTACCCCGTCACCGCCTCTTCAACCGGCGGTTTTTCCAGCAGCGTCAGCATAGTGTTGGCAATCTCGCGCTCGCCCATCACTACCTGATTCGCACCACGTTCGGTGATATACGCCACTTCATCGTCATAATGGGCGCGGGCAATAATCTCAATATCCGGATTTTTCGCGCGGGCAGATGCCACAATCTCACCCGCTTCATAACCGTTGGGAATCGTCAGGATCAGCCATTTTGCACATTCCAGATGCGCCAGTTGCATAATTTCTTCGTTCGCCGCATTGCCCAATACTGCGCGGACCCCGCGCTCTCGCAGCTCATCAACACGGGTTCGTGACGTCTCAATCACCACCAGCGGAATATCAGAGGCGAGCAATTTCTCCCCCAGCAGGCTGCCTACACGACCGTAACCAACCAGTAGCGCATGGTTGCAAATATCCACTGGGATCTGCTTCTCTTCTTCGATTGCCTCTTCCAGCGTCTGCTCTTCCAGCGTTTCGGTCTTCGCCAGATATTTCTCCAGTAGTGCGAACAGTACTGGGTTGAGCATAATCGACAGGATCGCCCCTGCCAGTACCAGGTTTTGTCCGGCCTGCGGCAGTAAATTCAATGCCATTCCCAGTCCCGCCAGGATAAACGCGAACTCACCAATCTGCGCCAGGCTGGCGGCGATGGTTAATGCCGTGCGCTGGGAGTGACCAAACAGACGCACAAGGAACAGGGCCGCGACCGATTTACCAAACAGAATAATCGCCAGCGTCGCCAGCACTGCCAGCGGTTGCTGAATCAGAATTAACGGATCAAACAACATCCCGACGGAGACAAAAAACAGCACCGCAAACGCGTCGCGCAATGGCAACGTATCGTGGGCGGCACGGTGACTCAGTTCAGACTCGTTCAGTACCATCCCGGCAAAGAACGCACCGAGTGCAAAGGAGACATCAAACAGCTCTACCGCACCAAAGGCAATCCCTAACGCCAGCGCCAGCACCGACAGGGTAAACAGCTCGCGAGAACCGGTTGCTGCGCTGCGTGCCATAATCCACGGCACCAGACGGCGACCTACCAGCATCATAATGGCGATAAATGCGATCACCTTGCCGATGGTGATCCCCATATCGACTGCAAGAGTGGCAAAGCCCACATCGCCCTGTTCCATCATTCCTGCCACTGCGGGCAGCAACACCAGCGTCAGAACCATCACCAGGTCTTCCACAATCAACCAACCGATGGCGATTTGCCCACGCTGACTGTCTATTAATTGCCGTTCTTCAAGTGCGCGCAGTAACACCACGGTACTGGCGGTGGAAAGACATAAGCCGAACACGATACCGGTCATTAACGACCAGCCCAGCACGGCGGAGAGCGCCATACCCAGCAGCGTCGCCACGGCTATCTGGGCGATCGCGCCGGGAATGGCGATGGACTTTACCGCCATCAAATCCTTGAGCGAAAAATGCAAACCGACGCCGAACATCAGCAAAATAACGCCCAGTTCAGCCAATTCCGGCGCAAGCTTGGTATCGGCAACAAAGCCCGGAGTGAATGGTCCTGCCAGCACACCCGCTAACAGATATCCCACCAGAGGAGAAATACGTAGTTTATTGGCCAGCATGCCGAGGATAAAGGCGAGCACAAGGCCGCCAACAATGGTGGTGATAAGCGGGGTGGCGTGATGCATTCCGTCTCCTTTTCCTGGTGGTTATTGTCCATTTTTGGCCGGGAAAACCAAAATTACAGGTAATAGTTTATGACAATTTCATTGATGATGTTTATGAATAATTGTTGAATTTTGCAGAAAAATGGAATTAGCTGCAAAAAAAGCACGGATCGGAAAACAGAAGGCGGTTTAACAGAGGAAAGGCTTATGGCGACTGTAAAACGATGCAGCCAAAGTTTGCCTTTGGCTGCAATGAAATCAGTCTTTATGCCGGTTATCAGGCAGGAATATGGTCAACATCCCCAATAGTGGCAGGAAAGCACAGATTTTATAGACTAACTCGATACTGGTGTGATCGGCGATAAGCCCCAGAACTGCCGCTCCCAGACCTCCCATGCCGAAAGCAAAACCGAAAAAGAGTCCAGAAACCATACCGATACGTCCCGGAAGCAGCTCCTGAGCGTAAACCAGAATGGCAGAGAATGCCGAAGCGAGGATAAATCCAATAATTACCGTTAAAACCCCCGTCCAGTGCAGGCTGGCGTAGGGTAAAATCAGCGTAAACGGCGCAACGCCGAGGATAGAGCCCCAAATCACATATTTCCGCCCAATTTTATCCCCTACAGGCCCGCCGATCACCGTACCTGCCGCAACGGCAAACAGGAAGGCAAACAGATGAAGCTGAGCATTCTGGATAGATAATCCGAATTTTTGCATCAGATAAAAGGTGTAATAGCTGCTGATGCTCGCCATATAGAAATATTTCGAGAAAATGAGGATTAACAGAATGCTGACCGCCAGTACAACTTTATTGCGCGGCAGTGGATTGATAATCGTCGCTTTGGGTTTTCCTTTATTCATTCGGTGCTGTGCCGAGTACCAACGGCTGATTTGCGCCAACACCACGATCGCCAGCAGTGCCGCAAGCACAAACCAGGCAACGTTGCCTTTGCCATAAGGCGCGATAATCACCGCCGCCAGCAAGGGTCCCAGGGAACTGCCAAAGTTGCCGCCGACCTGAAAGATAGATTGCGCCAGGCCATGCCGCCCGCCGGAAGCCATACGGGCTACGCGAGAAGATTCCGGATGAAAGACCGATGAACCGGTACCGACCAGCGCCGCCGCCAGCAGAACTGCGCCAAAACTGCCCGCCAGCGCAAGCAGCACCAGACCACTTAAGGTAAAGCACATGCCAATTGGCAACGACCACGGCATCGGATATTTATCGGTCCAGTAGCCGACCACTGGTTGCAGTAGCGAAGAGGCGAGCTGGAAGGTGAGGGTTATCATGCCAATCTGCATAAATGTCAGAGAAAATTCTGACTGAAGCAGCGGATAAATCGCCAGAATCAGCGATTGGATCATGTCGTTCAGCAGATGTGAGAGGCTGATAGCACCTAAAATACCAAACGATGTTCGGGCCTTGGTCGTTGACGCAGCCGCGCCCGCCACAGGCTGGGTTTGTTCACTCATTGCCATAGGAAAGTCACTTTTTCAGGGTTGCGATGTAAAGAATGATCTTATTTGTGATTATTACCCGACTAACATACCTGTATGCGTCGCCTGAAGGAAGTCTCAACGCCGAATACAGAATTTCTAATCTGGATGCAGATTTATCTTCACCGGACGCAGACTTGTCTATGATGTCGCGTCATACTATTTTTCAACACGTTGAAATCAGGTCAGGGAGAGAAGTATGAAATTATTGCAGCGGGGCGTGGCGTTAGCACTGTTAACCACATTTACACTGGCGAGTGAAACTGCTCTGGCGTATGAGCAGGATAAAACCTACAAAATTACAGTTCTGCATACCAATGATCATCATGGGCATTTTTGGCGCAATGAATATGGCGAATATGGTCTGGCGGCGCAAAAAACGCTGGTGGATGGTATCCGCAAAGAGGTTGCGGCTGAAGGCGGTAGCGTGCTGCTACTTTCCGGTGGCGACATTAACACTGGCGTGCCCGAGTCCGACTTACAGGATGCCGAACCTGATTTTCGCGGTATGAATCTGGTGGGCTATGACGCGATGGCGATCGGTAATCATGAATTTGATAATCCGCTCACCGTATTACGCCAGCAGGAAAAGTGGGCCAAGTTCCCGTTGCTTTCCGCGAATATCTACCAGAAAAGTACCGGCGAGCGCCTGTTTAAACCATGGGTGCTGTTTAAGCGTCAGGATCTGAAAATTGCCGTTATTGGTCTGACGACGGATGACACAGCGAAGTTAGGCAACCCAGAAAACTTCACCGATATTGAGTTCCGTAAGCCCGCCGATGAAGCGAAGCTGGTGATTCAGGAGCTGCAACAGACAGAAAAGCCAGACATTATTATCGCGGCGACCCATATGGGGCATTACGACAATGGTGAGCACGGCTCTAACGCACCGGGCGATGTGGAGATGGCGCGCGCGCTGCCTGCCGGATCGCTGGCGATGATCGTCGGTGGTCACTCGCAAGATCCGGTCTGCATGGCGGCAGAAAACAAAAAACAGGTCGATTACGTGCCGGGTACGCCATGCAAACCAGATCAACAAAACGGCATCTGGATTGTGCAGGCGCATGAGTGGGGCAAATACGTGGGACGGGCTGATTTTGAGTTTCGTAATGGCGAAATGAAAATGGTTAACTATCAGCTGATTCCGGTGAACCTGAAGAAGAAAGTGACCTGGGAAGACGGGAAAAGCGAGCGCGTGCTGTACACCCCTGAAATCGCTGAAAACCAGCAAATGATCTCGCTGTTATCGCCGTTCCAGAACAAAGGCAAAGCGCAGCTGGACGTGAAAATAGGCGAAACCAATGGTCGTCTGGAAGGCGATCGTGACAAAGTGCGTTTTGTACAGACCAATATGGGGCGGTTGATTCTGGCAGCCCAAATGGATCGCACTGGTGCCGACTTTGCGGTGATGAGCGGAGGCGGAATTCGTGATTCTATCGAAGCAGGCGATATCAGCTATAAAAACGTGCTGAAAGTGCAGCCATTCGGCAATGTGGTGGTGTATGCCGACATGACCGGTAAAGAGGTGATTGATTACCTGACCTCCGTCGCACAAATGAAGCCAGATTCAGGTGCCTACCCGCAATTTGCCAACGTTAGCTTTGTGGCGAAAGACGGCAAACTGAACGACCTTAAAATCAAAGGCGAACCGGTCGATCCAGCGAAAACTTACCGTATGGCGACATTAAACTTCAATGCCACCGGCGGTGATGGCTATCCGCGCCTTGATAACAAACCGGGCTATGTGAATACCGGATTTATTGATGCCGAAGTGCTGAAAGCGTATATCCAGAAATAGCTCGCCGCTGGATGTGAGTGTTTATGAACCGAAAGGTGAGGTGAGCTGGCAGTAGCGTTGTGCGGCCTGATGCCCTCACCCCAACCCTCTCCCACTGGGAGAGGGCGCGAACACAAAAAACGGTAACGCCTGTTACCGTTTTGCTTTTACCTCGTAGCCGCCACCCGGCTTTTCTTTTACTCCCGGCGCGCAATATCCGCAAATTTAGCGTCCAGCATTTTCGCCAGATCGTCCGCCGCAAGCTCGATATCCAGCCCGCGTTTGCCGCCGGATATAAAGATGGTGTCAAACTCCTGTGAGGGCGCATCGATCAGCGTCGGCAGGCGTTTTTTCTGCCCGAGCGGGCTGATGCCGCCCACCAGATAGCCCGTGGTGCGCTGCGCCACCATCGGATCCGCCATATCCACCTTCTTCGCCCCAAGCGCTTTGGCGACTTTCTTAAGGTCCAGCTGTCCTGCCACGGGCGTCACCGCGACGGCGAGGTGCTTCATATCGCCGTTCACCGCCACCAGCAGCGTTTTATAAACCTGGTCAGCGTTCAGCCCCAGCTTGCGCACCACTTCATCACCAAAGTTAGTTTCATTCGGATCGTGATCGTAAGTGTGGATCCGGAAAGAAATGTTGTTTTTTTCGAGTAATTTAACGGCGGGAGTCATAGCTATCCTTCTTACGACAGACAATTCATGCAGCCAGCATACGCCTGACATTTGTCTAAAAAATAGCACCATCTTGCGCAATAGTATTGGCAGTGATGGTCACTTTGAGCGACAATCGGCTCAACCGAAGGTCTCCTTCGGCATAATAAAAACGATGAAATTCCTCTTTGACGGGCCAATAGAAATATTGGCCATTTTTTTATTTCAGCAACGACGGCAAGTTCCCTTCCCCGTACAAATGTAACGCCCCAACCGCCACCACGTAATGCCCCGCAGGTAAAGCATGCAGCGTCTCTCGCCAGGCTTTGTTACGCGCATTCATCAGCACATCATACAGCGATTCGCTGAACGTTGATGGTAACGCCAGCCTGCCGTCCGCGGGCGGCGCATCCAGCCACCAGCCAATCATCGTTTGCAGCAGGCGCGCGTTGGTGTGCCAGTGGGTCAGCGTATCGTCCAGCAGCATCAGGCCGTCGTCGGGAAGCTGTCGCAGGAGCGCAATCTGGCTGTCCGTTCCTTCCAGCTCGATGATGGGCAGGCTGCGCGCCCTTGCCGCGTTCAGCAGCTGGTAATCAATGCCGTAGTCACCGCGCAGGCCCAGACGCTGCGCCTGCGTAGCCTGCAATACCATCGCGATTTGCCACAGCGGCAGGGCGTCTATCATGGAGAGCGAGACGCCCGTCTCATCGGCGACGCGCGTCAGTTCCGCAAGCTGGGTTTCATCCAGGCGCTCCGCCAGGGTGAGATCGCTCTCGAGCCCGGCAAACGGTGACTCCTGACCCGAAATGTCCGCCTCAACGACCAGCGCATCGGCGTGTTTCAGCAGTTTAATCAGGCCGGGAGGCAGGGGAGACATATCCTGCGTGCCCATATGGATGCTGCCGACCAGGTGAAGGTGTTGCCCGCCGGGAAGCGAGATATCCAGACCGGGCCAGGCGTAACGGCGAGGGAAAAGGGCGCGAAACGATGTTTTTATACGATTAAACAGACCCATACGCGCTCCATAAACGGAAAGGTTCATGCTAGCGCGTACGGGTACAAGGTTCAATCCTTCGGTTTAAACCGCAGCAACCGGTTGGCGTTACTCACTACGGTAATCGACGAGAGCGCCATTGCCGCTCCGGCAACTACCGGGTTAAGCAGTGTTCCAGTGAACGGCCACAAAATACCGGCGGCGACCGGAATACCGATACTGTTGTAGATAAACGCACCGAGCAGGTTCTGCTTCATGTTGTGCAGCGTTGCGCGGGAAATAGCGAGCGCATCCGCAACGCCCATCAGGCTATGGCGCATCAGGGTAATCGCCGCGGTTTCAATGGCAACATCACTGCCGCCACCCATCGCAATGCCGACATCCGCCTGAGCCAGCGCTGGCGCGTCGTTAATGCCGTCGCCCACCATTGCCACCTGACGTCCTTCACTTTGCAGATGTTTGATCGCTTCGGCTTTACCGTCCGGCAGCACCCCGGCGATCACCTCATCAATCCCTGCTTCTTTGGCGATCGCATTGGCGGTGGTTGGGTTATCCCCGGTCAACATCACCAGACGATATCCCGCTTTATGCAGGCGTTGCAGCGCCGCCACGCTATCACTACGCAACGGATCGCGTACTGCCAGCAGGGCTACCGCTTTCCCGTCAACCGCCAGCAGCACAGGCGTTGCCCCTTGCGATGCCTGAGCAGTAATCTCCGCTTCGATAGCTTTGGTACCAACCTGTTGCTCATTTAACAGCGCCTGATTGCCCAGCAATAACGCATGACCTTCAGCTTCACCGCTCACGCCCAGCCCGCGCAATGTGCGGAAACCGTTGACCTGCGGTAGCTGCATATCACCTGCTTTATCGAGGATCGCTCGTGCCAGCGGATGGCTGGAACCTTGCTCCAGTGCCGCCGCCAGACGCAATGCCTGCGCTTCATCAACATCAGCAAATGTTTTCACTGCGACAACCTGCGGCTTCCCTTCAGTCAGCGTCCCGGTTTTATCGAACACTACAGTGTCGAGTGTACTGGCGCGTTGCAGCGCGTCAGCGTCCCGCACCAGCACGCCAAACTCAGCCGCCCGCCCGACGCCGGAAATAATCGACATCGGCGTCGCCAGCCCCAGCGCACACGGACAGGCAATAATCAGTACCGTGGTGGCAATCACCAGGGTATAGACAATCTGCGGTGCCGGACCAAAGAAATACCAGATTGCCGCACTGACAAGCGCAATAACCACCACTACCGGCACAAATACGGCTGAGATTTTATCCGCCAGCTGACCGATTTCTGGCTTGCTGCTCTGGGCCTGGCGCACCATGCGAATGATTCGTGACAGCGTAGTATGGCTGCCAACCGCACTGGCACGAAACAGCACACTGCCGTCCTGTACCACTGTCCCGGCATGGACGCTATCGCCTTCGCCTTTTTGCTGCGGGATTGGTTCGCCCGTCAGCATCGCTTCATCCAGCCATGCTTCGCCCTGGGTAATCTCGCCATCTACCGGCACGCGATCGCCGGTCGTCAGGCGCAGCAACATACCTGGCTGCACTTCTGCCAGAGGCACGCTTTTTTCACCTTCGTCAGTAACCAGGCGTGCCGTCGGCGGGGTTAAATCGAGTAACTTTTCCAGCGCCTTAGAAGAACGCTGGCGTGCGCGCGCTTCCAGCATATGGCCGAGATTGATCAGACCGATAATCATCGCGCTGGCTTCGTAATAAAGATGTCGCGCTTCCATCGGGAACCACTGCGGCCACAGGTTGACGCTCATCGAATAGAGCCACGCCACGCCAGTACCCAGCGCCACCAGCGTATCCATCGTCGCCGCACCGTTCAGCAGGCTTTTCCATGCACTGCGGTAAAAATGGCCGCCGGCGAAAACCATCACTGCCAGGGTTATCAGGCCGATAACCAACCACAGGCTGCGGTTGTCAGCGGTGACCATCATGTTATCGCCGATCATCCCCCAGACCATCACCGGGATACCCACCGCCAGTGCGACAATTGCCTGCCAGCGGAAGCGCTTCATCGTAGCGACGGCGGTTTCTTGCTGGCGCTCGCGGCGTTTAGCGTCATCTTCAATCGCTTCCGCGCCGTAGCCCGCTTTTTCCACCGCCTGCACTAAATCTTGTGGGGAGGCACTGCCCATCACCAGCGCAGTACGCTCCGCCAGGTTTACCCGTGCCTGAGTGACGCCCGGTACGCTTTGCAGCGCATTTTGTACGCGGGTGACACAGCTGGCGCAGCTCATGCCGCTCAGCAGCAACTGCTGGCTGTCATCGTCATCGGCGGTCGCTGCCGGAAGCGCCTCAGAAACCGCTGTCAGTGCTTCCGACGGGATTGATGACTCCGCCAGCGGTTTAGCCTTTGGGTGGCTTACAGATGCGTCATAACCCGCTTGTTTGATGGTTTCGATCAGCTGTTCTGCACTGGCAGTCCCGGTAACGTGCGCTTCAGTGATAGACACATCCGCCTGCTCAACATCCGGACGCTGTTCAAGACTTTCTTTCACGCGTTTAACGCAGTGACCGCAGGACAGGCCGTCCAGGGTCAGGTCGATAGTTTGTGACATAAAAACACTCCCGTATAATATTTTGGTCAGTTGTTGACCGGAGTAACGCTTTTCACTAACTGTTATGAAGGTTAAACCTTCCATCAAGGGGAAGGTCAAGGGGGAAATGTGAACATCAGCGATGTAGCAAAAATTACCGGCCTGACCAGCAAAGCCATTCGCTTCTATGAAGAGAAGGGGCTGGTGACGCCGCCGATGCGCAGCGAAAACGGTTATCGCACCTACACGCAGCAGCATCTCAACGAACTGACCTTACTGCGCCAGGCACGGCAGGTGGGCTTTAACCTGGAAGAGAGCGGCGAGCTGGTGAATCTGTTTAACGACCCGCAGCGGCACAGCGCCGACGTCAAACGGCGCACGCTGGAGAAGGTGGCGGAGATCGAACGACACATTGAGGAGCTGCAATCCATGCGCGACCAGCTGCTGGCACTGGCGAATGCCTGCCCTGGCGATGACAGCGCCGACTGCCCGATTATCGAAAATCTCTCCGGCTGCTGTCATCATCGGGCAGGGTGATTAAGACGAGACGGCTCGGATATGTAGGGTTATCCCTTCTATCGCAATGACTTCAACATGCGTACCTGCACCGAGATCCTCGCTGGCGCTGACAGGCCATGAACTGTCACCGACGCGCATATGACCGCGCCCGTTGACCAGCGGAGATTCCAGCACAAAACGTCGGCCAATCAGCTGCTGCCCGCGCTGGTTTAAATGACTATCGCTGTGCTTTTGTTCGCGCACCCGCCGCGACAACCATTTCCACCACAGCCAGGCGGCGAGCAGCGTCAGGATGGCAAACATTACCCCTTGCCACTCCCAACCCAGCGGCACCAGCCAGACCACCAGGCCGGTAATCACCGCTGCCACGCCGCTCCACAACAAATAACCATTTCCGCCCAGAATCTCGGCTGCCAGCAGCAAACCGCCGAGACTGAGCCAGAAAATATGTGGATGAACGACCATTAACTCCATCATGGCTGAGTCCGTTTGTTGGCGCTGTCTTTCACCAGCTCGGCAATCCCGGCAATCGACCCCATCAGGCTGCTGGCCTCTAATGGCATCATCACTACTTTGCTGTTACTGGAGGAACCGATCTGCTGTAACGCTTCGGTGTATTTCTGCGCTACGAAGTAGTTCACCGCCTGAATATCACCGGAGGCGATAGCTTCAGACACCATTTTGGTGGCGCGGGCTTCTGCTTCGGCGGAACGTTCACGCGCTTCAGCCTGTAAAAACGCCGACTGACGT
Organism: Enterobacter hormaechei; assembly: GCA_041890495.1. Taxonomy (GTDB): domain Bacteria; phylum Pseudomonadota; class Gammaproteobacteria; order Enterobacterales; family Enterobacteriaceae; genus Escherichia; species Escherichia boydii. Next base: position 2,519,659 of record CP169086.1, on the reverse strand, counting down.
TCGCCTTCCGCTTTCAGGATTTGCGACTGTTTTTCACCTTCGGCTTTGAGGATTTCCGCCTGACGGATCCCTTCCGCTTCAAGAATGTAAGCGCGTTTGGTACGTTCCGCTTTCATCTGCGCGTTCATTGAAGAGATAAGCTCTGCCGGTGGGCGCACGTCGCGAATTTCAATACGGGTGACTTTAATCCCCCACGGGTTGGTGGCTTCATCGACAATACGCAGCAGGCGTGAGTTGATGCTGTCGCGCTGAGAGAGCATTTCGTCAAGTTCCATTGAACCCAGCACGGTACGGATGTTAGTCATGGTCAGGTTGATGATCGCCAGCTCCAGATTGCTGACTTCATAAGCCGCGCGCGGCGCGTCAATCACCTGAATAAAGCACACGGCGTCGATGGTAACGTTGGCGTTATCTTTCGAGATAACTTCCTGGGAAGGGATATCGAGCACTTGCTCCATCATATTGATCTTGCGACCAATGCGATCCATAAACGGCACCACCAGACTGAGCCCCGGCTGTAACGTTTTGGTATAGCGACCAAAGCGTTCTACTGTCCACTGATAGCCCTGCGGTACGATTTTGACACCCGCGCCGACAATGACCAGCGCGACAAAAATGAGAATCGGGATAAAGATAAGCATCGGAAAAACCTCCTGTTTTGCATGCTGTGACGAGTGAAAGTGTGTGTTTATTGCTCGTAAGTATAGGTAAAGTCAGAGATGAATCCATCACCCGCTTCAGCAATGGCTTTCGATAATCCCTGGTAGTAATTCTCCAGCCCCAGCGCTTCGATACGCTGGATCTGTTCGCGAATGGGAGCGCAGAACAGAACGGCATTCCCCGCTTCAACGCGTTTGTTATTCGGTGGAAGGTCGCCCGCGATGGCTTTAAACCAGGTTCTGATGCCCTGCTTTAAATTATGCGGCGCTTTTGCCAGGTTATCCATGCCCGTCAGGATCTGCAGAGTCGGGAACTCATCGGCCAGCACGGCGGTTTTCATGCGCGCAAAGAACTGGCTGAACAGCTCGAACGAGCCCAGATCGGTGACGCGGGGTTTGGTGGTTTTACCGTTTTTATTGCCGATTTTACCTGCCGCCGAGGCCGCTGCCGGAACCGCGTTGACTTTTTCCAGCTCCAGCCCGAATAGCAAATTGCAGTGCGCGCGGCGCGCTTTCAGCGGGTAGGACATCAGCACGTCAATGAACTGAGTGGCTTTCACATCCGCAAGATTGTGGTTGATAAGCCACTGGGTGCGTGAAAATTCCGCCGGAGAGACGAACCAGTCCGGCACCTCATTGAAGCGTTTTGATTTGCCTTTGCCGTCAAATTCAAGGAAGTGTGTTCCGTTGTCGAAGGCGAAATAGCAATTTTTGAAGCTGCCGATCGTGGTGTTCACGATGAGCGCCTTCTTAACAAAATCCACCACCTCTGCACCCATCACAAAACGCGTAAGTTCCGACGATTTGATGACTTCCATTAATGTTTCGACATCAGGAACACCAGGCTTCAGGGAGGGAAACTCATAAAAGATATGTGCCATGTCGCATACTTCCTGCAGTGATGGTGGTGACAATTTACAAACAAAAAGTTTAACACTTGCTTCTGCGTGAGGCTATTCGCGCTGTGCGGGCGAAAGGATTATGCTACAGGCGGTTATTACACGAAGCGGTCAACGGAAGCGCTATGAATGATAAAAAAAACGTATTACTGCTCAGGGATGTCGGATTTCGAGTCGGTGGAAACACGATCCTGCAGCACGTCGGGTTTAGCCTGTCGCCGGGCGAGTTTAAATTAATCACGGGTCCCTCAGGCTGTGGTAAAAGCACGCTGCTGAAGATTGTGGCTTCACTTCTCAGCCCGACGGAGGGAGCCATTCTGTTTGAAGGTGAGGATATCGCGTCGCTTTCCCCGGAAAGCTATCGCCAGCAGGTTTCGTACTGCGTACAAACGCCCGTGCTTTTTGGCGATACGGTCTATGACAACCTGATTTTCCCGTGGCAAATCCGCAATAAGACGCCGGAGCCGGAAAAGTTTATCCACGATCTGGCCCGCTTTGGGCTGGCGCAGGAGACGCTGACTAAATCCATCAACGCCCTGTCGGGCGGCGAAAAGCAGCGCGTCTCGCTGATCCGCAACCTGCAGTTTTTACCCAAGGTGTTGTTGCTGGACGAAATCACCAGCGCGCTCGATGACGTCAACAAGCGCAACGTCAATGAGATGATCCATCGTTATGTGCGCGAGCAAAATATTGCCGTGCTGTGGGTGACACACGATAAAGACGAAATTAATCATGCGGATAAAGTGATTACACTGCAACCGCATGCCGGAGAAATGCAGGAAGCACGCTATGAACTCGCATAATATTACTAACGAATCATTAGCACTGGCATTAATGCTGGTGGTGGCAATCTTAATTAGCCATAAAGAAAAACTGGCGCTGGAGAAAGATATTCTCTGGAGCGTCGGGCGAGCGATAATTCAGCTGATTATTGTCGGCTATGTGCTGAAGTATATTTTCAGCGTGGATGATGCCAGCCTGACATTATTGATGGTGTTATTTATCTGCTTTAATGCGGCGTGGAACGCGCAAAAACGCAGTAAATATATTGCTAAAGCTTTTATCTCATCGTTTATTGCCATTACGGTCGGGGCGGGAATTACCCTGGCGGTGCTGATTCTCTCAGGGTCGATTGAATTTATCCCGATGCAGGTGATCCCTATCGCCGGGATGATTGCCGGTAACGCCATGGTAGCGGTGGGGTTGTGTTACAACAATTTAGGGCAACGGGTCATTAGCGAACAGCAACAGATTCAGGAGAAACTGAGTCTTGGTGCGACGCCGAAGCAGGCTTCAGCGATATTGATTCGCGACAGTATTCGCGCGGCTTTAATTCCGACGGTCGATTCAGCAAAAACGGTTGGCTTAGTGAGTTTACCAGGAATGATGTCCGGGCTGATATTTGCCGGGATTGATCCGGTGAAGGCGATTAAATATCAGATTATGGTGACCTTTATGCTGCTCTCAACCGCCAGCTTGTCGACCATTATTGCCTGCTATTTAACCTATCGTAAGTTTTATAATTCGCGCCACCAGTTGGTGGTGACGCAATTGAAGAAGAAATGATGCGATGCCGGATGCGCAGCATCGCATCCGGCGTTGTGGTTCATGTGCCGATCAACGGAATATCAATACAACAATGCATACAGCTGGCGGCGATACTTCGACGCCAGTGCATCACCCGTACCCAGCGCAGCGAGGATCTCCTGGAACGTTTTACGCGTCTGACCGTCTGCGGCGGTGAGATCTTTACGCAGATGCCCGAACAGCAACTCCAGCGCCTCTTCATTGCGCCCAACCTGATGCAGTTGCAGCGCCAGTTGCGTCGCCAGTGCGGCATCTTCTGGATTCTCCGCCACCTGCTGTTGCAACTGTTGAATTTCCGGCGTATCAGCCGCCTGCTTCAGCAGTTCGATTTGCGCCACCAGCCCCTGGTAGCGGGTGTCCTGATCCTGCAACGGAATGGTTTTCAGCACCGCTTCCGCATCTTCAGAACGGTTCAGCGCAATCAGCGTTTCTGCCAGCAGCAGGCCGATCTCCCCGTTCTGATTCGACAACTGCCAGGCGTCTTTCAGCAATGGCAGGGCATCGGTGTAATTGCTTTCCTGCATCAGTTGCATCGCCTGCTGCGCTTTCAGCTCTTCTTCGCGCGGCAGCACTTTATCCAGCAGGGCGCGGATCGCCTCTTCCGGTTGCGGCCCCTGGAAGCCATCTACCGGTTGCCCGTTCTGGAACAGATACACGGTCGGAATCGCACGCAGACCAAACTGCGCGGCAATCATCTGCTCCGCGTCGCAGTCCAGCTTCGCCAGAATAAATTGCCCGTTGTACTGCGCCGCGAGGCTTTCCAGAATTGGGGTTAACTGCAAACAGTGCTGGCTACGTTCAGACCAAAAATAGAACAGCACCGGAGTGGTCATCGACTGTTCAAGAACCTGTTGCAGGTTAGATTCGTTAATGTTGACAATATTTTCTACGGACATGGAGTCGCTCTCTGTTGTCGATATTTTCTTTGACATGGGGGCTTAAGCGCGCGCTTCAACTCACCCCTGCAATATTTTGTCCATCACGCGCCCCGGCAGCAGGCGCTTAAGCACCATTACCGCCCAGGTCACCAGCGTCACCGGATAGCGCATCTTCGGCTTCTCGCTAATAAAAGCATGGCGTACTTTGTCCACCACCGCTTCCGGTCCCAACGTAAAGCGGGCGGCGATGCCGGGATTTTCGACTGGTTTATCACTTTGCGTCTGGTTGACGTTGTCGGTGAAGCGAGTACGAATGGGACCGGGTTCGATCAGGCTGACTTTAATTCCGCTGTGGCGCAGCTCCATGCGCAGTGCGTCTGACCACGCCTCCAGCGCATATTTACTGGCCGCGTAAGCGCCACGACCCGGCGTGGAGATTAATCCCATCACCGATGATGTCATCACAATACGCCCTTCACCGTGCGGTAACATCGCGGGTAACAGGCGCATGGTGAGCTGGTGTGCGCCGAAAAAGTTGGCGGAAAACTGCTGTTCCATCTGCGCACGGCTGATGGTGGAAAGGGGGCCATACATGCCGAATCCGGCATTGTTAAAGATCCCATACAGACAATTATCGGTCAGGGCGATCACCTCGTCGGCTGCGCGATCAACACTTTCTGGTGAATCCAGATCGATCAACACGCCGGTAAATCCCATGCTGTTCATGCGCTCAACATCATCCGGTTTCCGGCAACCTGCCAGCACATGAAAACCCTGGCGTTTTAATTCGAGCGCGCTTTCCAGGCCAATTCCACTGGAACATCCGGTAATTAAGACCGATTTTTGCATAACTTTACCTGTCAGGATCTCCGTTGCTTTATGAGTCATGATTTACTAAAGGCTGCAACTGCTTCGCCATCCAGTCGGCAATAAACGGCTGGGCGTCGCGGTTGGGATGAATACCGTCATCCTGCATCCATTGTGGCTTGAGGTAGACCTCTTCCATAAAAAAGGGCAGCAGCGGAACATCAAACTCTTTGGCGAGTTTGGGGTAAATGGCGCTAAAGGCTTCATTATAACGGCGACCATAGTTTGCAGGCAGACGTATTTGCATTAACAATGGTTCAGCGTTGGCGGCTTTGACATCCTGCAAAATCTGGCGCAGCGTTTGCTCGGTTTGCTGTGGCTGAAAACCACGCAAACCGTCATTGCCGCCCAGTTCAACCAGCACCCAACGCGGCTGATGCTGTTTCAGCAGAGCCGGAAGGCGCGCCAGTCCTTGTTGCGAGGTGTCGCCGCTGATGCTGGCATTAACTACCGACGTTTTACTCTGCCACTTATCATTCAACAAGGCAGGCCAGGCCGCGCTGGCAGACATTCGATACCCGGCGCTCAGGCTATCACCCAGAATCAATAACGTGTCCGCTGCGGCGGCACGGAAGGTTAACAGGACCAGGAACAGGAAGGGCAAATGCCAGCGGAAAACATTGTTGAAGTTCATCATCTTAAGAAGTCCGTCGGTCAGGGGGAGCATGAACTCTCCATCCTCACCGGAGTTGAGCTGGTTGTCAAACGTGGCGAGACCATCGCACTGGTGGGCGAGTCGGGATCGGGTAAGTCAACCTTGCTGGCGATCCTCGCCGGGCTTGATGACGGCAGCAGTGGCGAAGTGAGTCTGGTGGGACAACCGCTACATAATATGGACGAAGAAGCGCGGGCAAAGTTGCGCGCGAAGCACGTCGGCTTTGTTTTTCAGTCATTTATGTTAATTCCTACCCTTAACGCGCTGGAAAACGTCGAGCTTCCGGCTCTGCTGCGCGGTGAGAGTAGCGCGGAAAGTCGTAACGGGGCGAAAGCGTTGCTCGAACAGTTAGGGCTGGGTAAACGTCTGGATCATCTTCCGGCACAGCTTTCCGGCGGTGAACAGCAACGAGTGGCGCTGGCACGAGCCTTTAATGGTCGACCTGATGTGCTGTTTGCCGACGAACCCACCGGCAACCTTGACCGCCAGACGGGCGATAAAATTGCCGACCTGCTGTTTTCCCTCAACCGTGAACATGGCACCACGTTGATTATGGTGACCCACGACCTGCAACTGGCGGCACGCTGCGACCGCTGCTTACGGCTGGTGAACGGGCAGTTGCAGGAGGAAGCATGATTGCACGTTGGTTCTGGCGCGAATGGCGTTCGCCGTCGCTATTAATTGTCTGGCTGGCGCTAAGCCTGGCGGTGGCCTGCGTGCTGGCGCTGGGCAATATCAGCGATCGCATGGAGAAGGGCTTAAGCCAGCAAAGCCGTGAGTTTATGGCGGGGCGATCGGGCGTTGCGCAGTTCACGCGAAGTGCCGCAAGCGTGGCTGAGGAAGCGCAAAAGCGCGGCCTGAAAGTCGGCAAGCAGCTGACTTTCGCCACAATGACCTTTGCAGGCGACACACCGCAGCTGGCGACGTCAAAGCGGTGGATGATATCTACCCGATGTTGGCGATCTGCAAACTATCCCCCTGGCCTGAAACCGCAGGCGGGCAGCCGTATTGCTGGCCCCACGCCTGATGGCACTGCTTAACCTGAAAACGGGCGACACCATTGACGTGGGCGATGCCACCTTGCGGATTGCCGGAGAAGTGATTCAGGAACCGGATTCCGGTTTTAACCCCCTGTCCAGATGGGCTCCGCGTCTGATGATGAATCTGGCGGATGTCGATAAAACCGGAGCCCGTGCAGCCGGGGAGTCGGGTCACCTGGCGTTATAAATTCTGCGGCAACGAGAACCAGCTCGACGGCTATGAGAATGGTTGTACCTCAGCTTAAACCCGAACAACGCTGGTACGGTCTGGAACAGGACGAAGGCGCGCTGGGGCGATCGATGGAACGCTCGCACAGTTCCTGCTGCTTTCGGCGCTTCTGACCTTGCTGCTGGCAGTGGCAGCGGTGGCGGTAGCGATGAATCATTACTGTCGCAGTCGCTACGATCTGGTGGCGATCCTCAAAACGCTGGGGGCAGGGCGAGCGCAACTGCGTAAGCTAATCGTCGGTCAGTGGTTGATGGTGCTGACGCTTTCAGCCGTTACCGGTGGGGCCATAGGCCTGTTGTTCGAAAACGTGTTGATGGTGCTGCTCAAGCCCGTTCTGCCTGCTGCACTACCGCCAGCCAGCCTCTGGCCGTGGGCTGTGGGCGCTTGGCACCATGACGGTCATCTCGCTGCTGGTGGGGCTACGACCATATCGCTTGTTGCTGGCAACGCAGCCTTTACGCGTATTACGTAATGATTGTGGTAGCGAACGTCTGGCCGCTGAAGTTTTATCTGCCGATTGTCAGTGTGGTGGTGTGCTGCTGCTCGCCGGATTAATGGGTGGCAGCATGCTGCTTTGGGCGGTGCTGGCGGGCGCGGTAGTACTGGCTTTGCTGTGCGGTGTGCTGGGCTGGCTGCTGCTGAATGTAACTTCGCCGCATGACGCTGAAATCGCTGCCTCTGCGCCTGGCGGTTAGCCGCCTGTTACGTCAGCCGTGGTCAACGTTAAGTCAGCTTTCGGCATTTTCGCTCTCCTTTCTGCTGCTGGCACTGCTGCTGGTGTTGCGTGGCGATCTGCTCGACCGCTGGCAGCAGCAGCTACCTCCAGAAAGACCCGAACTATTTCCTGATCAATATCGCCCCTGAGCAGGTTACGCCGCTGAAGGGCTTCCTGGCGGAACATCACATCATCCCCGAGTCGTTCTATCCCATCGTTCGCGCGCGTCTGACGCAGATCAACGGGCAGCCAACGGAGGGGAACAAGGACGAGTCGCTGAACCGCGAGCTGAACCTCACCTGGCAGGAGAAACGTCCTGACCACAACCCGATAACCGCCGGCACCTGGCCGCCGAAAGCGGGAGAGGTGTCGATGGAGGAGGGGCTGGCGACGCGCCTGAAGGTGAAGCTGGGAGATAGCGTCACCTTCACAGGCGATACCCAGGATTTTACCGCGAAAGTCACCAGCCTGCGTAAAGTGGACTGGGAAAGCCTGCGGCCCAACTTCTTCTTTATCTTCCCGCCGGGGGCGCTGGACGAGCAGCCGCAGAGCTGGCTGACCAGCTTCCGCTGGGAAAACAGCAACGGCATGCTGACCCAGCTAAACCGCGAGTTTCCGACGGTCAGCCTGCTGGATATCGGCGCGATTCTGAAGCAGGTTGGGCAGGTTCTGGAGCAGGTGAGCCGCGCGCTGGAGGTCATGGTGGTGCTGGTGACGATCTGCGGCGTGCTGTTGCTGCTGGCTCAGGTACAGGTGGGCATGCGCCAGCGCCATCAGGAACTGGTGGTTTACCGCACGCTGGGGGCCGGCAAGCAGCTGCTGCGAATGACGCTCTGGAGCGAGTTTGCGCTGCTGGGGCTGGTGGCCGGTCTGGTAGCGGCCATTGGCGCAGAGACGGCGCTGGCGGTGCTGCAGACAAAGGTCTTCGACTTCCCGTGGGAGCCTGACTGGCGTCTTTGGTTGACCCTGCCTCTGTGCGGCGCTGCGCTGCTTTCTCTCTGCGGAGGCTGGCTCGGCACGCGGCTGTTAAAGGGTAAAGCCCTGTTCCGTCAGTTCGCGAGTTGATTTATCTCGGTGATAGTTGCGCACCGGTTTTTGTGCCGGTGCGCAGTGTTTAAATAGCACAAAGTGATAATACCCACTCATTTAGTAGCACAAAACATTAAAAACCCGACCACACGGCCCGATTATTTCCAGTTAATATTCACCCGCTAAATATTTAGCAGCGTGTCTATTAAGGAAAAATAATGACTATAAAAAAATCAGCGCTGGCGGCAACGATCGGCGCGGCAGTGGCATTAACGACCTTCGCTTCTCAGGCGGAAATCACCGTTCTTAAGCAGGATCCTCAGGCGGGTAACCCGCTGAGCCGCCTGAACTTCACCGTTGGCGGCAGTATCCGTCCTCAGTTCCAGAACATGACCGGCGACGACGGTAAAAACAGCTACAAGCGTAACGGCTTTGACGGCGGCACCCGTTTCCGTTTCGCAGCAGATTACTACCTGTTTGATGATATCAGCTGGATCAGCTACTACGAGCTGGGTGTGAATATTCCTGCGCAGTTTAACTGGGATCACCATTACGCCGAAGGCGCACACGACACCACGCGTCGTATGCTCTACACCGGTCTGAAGAGCGACACCTGGGGTACGCTGACCTTCGGTCAACAGAACAGCGTTTACTATGATGTGGTGGGCGCGAAAACCGATATCTGGGACTACGACATGATTGGTCAGGCACCAGGTAACGGTATCAACGGCGACTACGACGGTTCTTACCGTTCACGCCAGATGCTGAAATATAAGAAAACCGTGGGCGATGCTGACATTTATGCATCCTACCTGTTTGAAGACAGCGAATACCTGCCGGGCAACGGCCTGCGCTACAAGCGTAAAGGCGGCGGCTCGCTGGGTCTGGATTACCACCTGACTACCGACCTGACCTGGGGCGCCGCGTGGAACTACACCCGCGCCGACATGCGTAACCCGGACAACGGCGACAGCAAAACCTACGACCAGAACATCCTCGGTACCGCGCTGAGCTGGACCCCGGACAACTGGACCTTCTCCGCAGGCGGCGGCTGGTACCAGAACTTCCTGACCACCAAAAAAGTGTCGGTTAACGACTACTTTGCGGGCGACGCGTGGGGTATTGAGTACTTCGCAGGTTACAAATTCCCAATCGGTCAGTACGCGGTTAAATCCATCCAGCCTTACTTCATGGGTGACCGTATTCAGTACGTGAACGGCCGTAACTACCAGCGCATCGACAACGGCGTGGGTATCAGCTTCCAGCTGGATTACGGTTTCCGCGTGGACTACGAACACGTGTTCACCTCCAGCACCGACAACCTGGGCGACATGAACCTGGTGCGTCTGCGTTACGACTTCTAAGTCGTCTGTTCCCCGGTGGCGCTGCGCTTACCGGGGCTACAAATGCACACGTAGGCCGGGTAAGGCGTAGCCGCCACCCGGCTTTTTTCAGCGATTAAGCCAGTCAGCAACCTCGCCGTACGTCCCGCGATAGACAATCTTCTCCGCTTTCTTCTCCAGCTGATAGCCGTACATCGGGTCGTAATAGTCCTTCAGCAGCGGCGTAAGCCAGCTGAAGTGCGCATCCGTACTGCCAGATCGCTGCTGTTCCAGCAGCGCGGAATCTAACAGCGCGGTGAATTCGGCATACCGTTGCAGCCCCAGACGACGGCGAATGGCGAACAGGCCGTGATGCAGGTACTCGCTGTACTCCTTCCAGCCCGCTTCTTCACCGTAGGCAGCAGAAAAATCCGCCCACATATGATCGAAATACTCTTCGCGCAGGCGCTCAAGACGGACGTCAAACGGGTCTTCGACAACAACGATAGGGGATTCAACCATGCGGTCGCGCAGGCACTCCGGCAGGTGGTTGGAGCCAATCATCCGGCCTTCATCTTCCAGCACCCAGCGCGCGGCGTCTTTTTTCAATAGCTCAACCGCAAGGTGATTTTCAAAGCTAGCCTGGGGAAGCTGCGGCGTGAGCGTGCGGCCAAACGACGAGCCGCGATGGTGCGCCAGTCCTTCCAGATCGATGCCTTGCGCGTGCTGCTTCACCAGCAGGGTTTTACCGTTCCCGGTACAGCCGCCAATAAGCACCATCTGCTTTTGCGACTGCTCAATGGTCACCTGAATCGCCGTCTGGCGCAGGGCTTTATAGCCGCCGCGGATCAGCGGGTAGTCGACACCCGCCTCTTTCAGCCACGCCTGCGAGATATGCGAGCGCTGGCCGCCGCGCGCGCAGCAGAGAAAGCCCTGAGGATGGGCAAGGCTGGCTTCCCGCCAGGTGTTGATGCGGGCCTCACGCGTGTCGCCGCTCACCAGACGATGGCCGAGCGCCAGCGCGGCGTCCGGTCCCTGACGTTTATAACAGGTGCCGACGGCAGCGCGCTCGTCATCATTCATTAAGGGCAGGTTGACTGCCGCTGGCATCGCGCCCTGGGCAAATTCGATCGGCGCGCGAACGTCGATTAAAGGGGTATCGGACGCGAGGATCGCGCGATAGTCCGTTCCATCGTTCATGGTTATTCCAGAAGAAAGCTAAGCAGCAATGGGCGGGAATTGTACGCCGGGGAAAGAGGAGGTCAACTCCCCGGCGGAGGGAGAACTATTTTAGCTTTGACTGTGCCCAGACAATACCGCTGGCATATTCCGGCGGCAGCAGCGGGATTAAGGCTTCCAGCGTCGCAGTCAGACGCGATGTGTCGCTGTCGGTCAAATTCAGATGCCCCACTTTACGCCCCGGACGGACTTCTTTGTCGTACCAGTGCAGATGCACCAGCGGCAATTTCAGCCAGTCATAATTCGCATCGCTACCAATCAGATTGATCATCACCGACGGATTATTCACTACTGGTTGCGGTAACGGCAGATCGGTAATCGCCCGCAGATGCAGCTCAAACTGGCTGATGCTGGCACCGTTTTGTGTCCAGTGACCGCTGTTATGCACACGCGGAGCCAGTTCGTTGATCAGCAGACCTTGCGGGGTGACAAAACACTCCATCGCCATCACGCCCACATAGCCCAGCTCCTGCATAATCGCCGACAGCATCTCTTCGGCTTGCGCCTGCTGCTGTGCGTTGGCCTGCGGAAAAGCGACGCTGGTGCGCAAAATACCGTCCTGATGCAGGTTATGCGTCAGCGGATAAAACACGGTACTGCCATCAAAGCCGCGCGCGCCAACCAGCGACACTTCACCAGAGAAGTTTATGCCCTGCTCGACAATACATTCGCCGTAGCATTCAGCCGGTAACTGCTCGGTTTCATCGGCGCGTAAACGCCATTGACCGCGACCGTCATAGCCACCAGTGCGACGCTTAACAATCGCCAGCTCACCTAAACGATCAAACACCGCAGGCCACTCGCTGCGTTCGGCAAGTAACTGCCACGGTGCAGTCGGCAGGTGGAGCTTATCGAAAAGCTGCTTCTGAGTCAGACGGTCAGCAATAATCGGGAACACATCGCGGTTCACAAAGGCCGGATGGCGCGCCAGCTCGCGGGTTAATGCGGTTTCCGGCCAGCGTTCTATCTCAGCGGTAATCACGCTTTGTTGAAAAGGCACCGCCGCCGGTTCAGCGTCCAGCCCGACTGGCCAGACAGCAATGCCTAACGGTTCGCCTGCCTGACGCAGCATACGGCCTAACTGCCCGTTACCGAGGACGCAAACCTGTTTCATGCCGCACCTCGCGGGTCCGGGTTTTCCAGTACTTCGTCGGTCTGGGCATTGCGCCAGTCATTCAGACGCTGGTGCAGTTCTTTATCATGAGTCGCAAGAATTTGTGCTGCCAGTAACGCCGCGTTTGCCGCGCCAGCTTTACCAATCGCCAGCGTACCCACCGGAATGCCGCGCGGCATTTGTACGATAGAATAGAGGCTATCGACACCGCTCAGTGCGGCGCTCTGTACTGGCACGCCCAGCACCGGCACCAGCGTTTTGGCGGCAATCATACCTGGCAGGTGCGCCGCGCCGCCTGCGCCCGCAATAATCACCTGATAACCGTTCTCTTCGGCGCTTTCGGCGAAGCTGAACAGTTTATCGGGGGTGCGGTGAGCAGAAACCACTTCAACGTGGTGCGGGACATTCAGGATTTCGAAGATTTCGGCGGCGAACTGCATGGTAGCCCAGTCGCTTTTGGACCCCATCACGATGGCGACACGCGCCGGATTATTGCGGGAAGACATGCGTCTTAAAACTCCTGTGGTGCACAACTCTCGGCTTTAGATGGCACAGAGAATAGCACGGAAAGAGAGCAAGGAAAACGGTTGCGTGGCTGTGAAATCGTTGCGGGTTTTTTAAAACGGAAAATGAATCAGCTCAACGTCATCCGCCGTGACTTTCACCATCGAACCTTCTGTATGCCAGGCACCGAGTACCACGCGAAAAGCAGGTTGCTGGTTGGCGATAAGTTCATGTACCGCCGGGCGATGGGTATGCCCGTGGATCAGCCATTGCACCTGATGTTTTTCCATCGCACTGACTACCGCGTTTTGGTTAACGTCCATGATCGCCAGCGATTTACTGCTGTTGGCTTCTTTACTGTTCGCTCGCATTCGCGCGGCAATGCGTTTGCGCACAAACAACGGCAGGGCGAGGAATAGCGTTTGCAGCCAGGGTTTGTGGACTTTGGCGCGAAAAGCCTGATAACCCGCGTCATCGGTGCACAGCGTGTCGCCATGCATAATCAACACCCGGCGACCATAAAGTTCGAGCACCTTTTCTTCCGGCAATAATGTCATGCCGCTTTCACGGGCAAAGCGTTTGCCGAGCAGAAAATCACGGTTGCCATGAATGAAATAACAGGGAACGCCGGAATCGGACACCGCTTTGATCGCTGCCGCCATCTGGCGATGGAGTGGGTTGGGATCGTCGTCGCCAATCCATGCTTCAAACAGATCGCCAAGAATATACAGCGCGTCGGCCTTGCGGGCTTCCCCCGCTAAAAAACGCAGAAAACCGGCGGTGATCGCCGGTTCTTCCACGCAGAGATGAAGATCTGCAATAAAGAGTGTCGCCACGATTACTCGCTAACGGTCACGCTTTCAATGATAACGTCTTCTTTTGGCACGTCCTGGTGCATACCGCTACGACCGGTTGCAACACCTTTGATTTTGTCTACCACGTCCATGCCGTCAACCACTTCAGCAAACACGCAGTAGCCCCAACCTTGCAGGCTTTCGCCAGAGAAGTTCAGGAAGTCGTTATCAACCACGTTGATGAAGAACTGTGCAGTTGCAGAGTGCGGAGCCTGAGTACGTGCCATTGCCAGCGTACCACGGGTATTTTTCAGGCCGTTGTTGGCTTCGTTTTTGATCGGTTCTTTGGTGGCTTTTTGTTTCATGCCCGGTTCAAAACCGCCGCCCTGAATCATAAAGCCGTTGATAACACGGTGGAAAATGGTGTTGTTGTAAAAACCTTCGCGGCAGTAGTCCAGGAAGTTTTTAACTGTTTCAGGTGCTTTATCGTCAAAAGTTTTGATGACAATATCGCCGTGATTGGTGTGGAAAGTAACCATTTTTGCATCCTGTTCCGTTTGATTGGTGCTTCAACCCAGTTCGGGTCATATATAGGGTGGTGTTATAGCATAACCGCACGATCGGATCATCACGCAATGTATGCTGATTCGCGCGGGAAATATGGGTATTATACGCAACTCAATTACCCACACATGTCTAAACGGAATCTTCGATGCTAAAAATCTTCAATACTCTGACACGCCAAAAAGAGGAATTTAAGCCTATTCACGCCGGGGAAGTCGGCATGTACGTGTGTGGAATCACCGTTTACGATCTCTGTCATATCGGTCACGGGCGTACCTTTGTTGCTTTTGACGTGGTTGCGCGCTATCTGCGTTTCCTCGGCTATAAGCTGAAGTATGTGCGCAACATTACCGATATCGACGACAAAATCATCAAACGCGCCAATGAAAATGGCGAAAGCTTTGTGGCGCTGGTGGATCGCATGATCGCCGAAATGCACAAAGATTTTGATGCGTTGAACATTCTGCGCCCGGATATGGAGCCGCGCGCGACGCACCATATCGCAGAAATTATTGAACTCACTGAACAACTGATCGCCAAAGGTCACGCTTATGTGGCGGACAACGGCGACGTGATGTTCGACGTCCCGACCGATCCAACTTATGGCGTGCTGTCGCGTCAGGATCTCGACCAGCTGCAGGCAGGCGCGCGCGTTGACGTGGTCGACGACAAACGCAACCCAATGGACTTCGTTCTGTGGAAGATGTCGAAAGAGGGCGAACCGAGCTGGCCGTCTCCGTGGGGCGCGGGTCGTCCTGGCTGGCACATTGAATGTTCGGCAATGAACTGCAAGCAGCTGGGTAACCACTTTGATATCCACGGCGGCGGTTCAGACCTGATGTTCCCGCACCACGAAAACGAAATCGCGCAGTCCACCTGTGCCCATGATGGTCAGTATGTGAACTACTGGATGCACTCGGGGATGGTGATGGTTGACCGCGAGAAGATGTCCAAATCGCTGGGTAACTTCTTTACCGTGCGCGATGTGCTGAAATACTACGACGCGGAAACCGTGCGTTACTTCCTGATGTCGGGCCACTATCGCAGCCAGTTGAACTACAGCGAAGAGAACCTGAAGCAGGCGCGTGCGGCGCTGGAGCGTCTCTACACTGCGCTGCGCGGCACAGATAAAACCGTTGCGCCTGCCGGTGGCGAAGCGTTTGAAGCGCGCTTTATTGAAGCGATGGACGACGATTTCAACACCCCGGAAGCCTATTCCGTACTGTTTGATATGGCGCGTGAAGTAAACCGTCTGAAAGCAGAAGATATGGCAGCGGCGAATGCAATGGCATCTCACCTGCGTAAACTTTCCGCTGTATTGGGCCTGCTGGAGCAAGAACCGGAAGCGTTCCTGCAAAGCGGCGCGCAGGCAGACGACAGCGAAGTGGCTGAGATTAAAGCGTTAATTCAACAGCGTCTGGATGCCCGTAAAGCGAAAGACTGGGCGGCGGCGGATGCGGCGCGTGATCGTCTTAACGAGATGGGGATCGTGCTGGAAGATGGCCCGCAAGGGACCACCTGGCGTCGTAAGTAATTGCGCTATTGCCGGATGCGAGTTTTCGCATCCGGTTATCGTCTGCGCCACCACAACATTCCCATCAGTAGCATCCCCGGCAACCACACCCACATCAATTCAGAAATAATCACCTGATGCCCGTACGCTGTGGTGTAACGAGACAATGCAAACGGCGCGACTTTAATCACCTGCCAGGGAGCGAAAAAGCGTTCATCTGACCACGGCCACAGCCAGCCAACCCCTTTACCGCCAGTGGTTACCGAATCCAGCAAGCTGTGCGATAGCAACGAGACGGTTAAAAACAGCCAGCAGCGAATCAGCCCAGCCCTGAACCATCGACGTCCAATCAGCACACATAACAGCGGGACAACAAACGCAAACACCAGCGAATGGGTAAACCCGCGATGACCAAAAACATTGCCGTAAGCAACGCCAAAATTAAACGACAAGACGTCGGCATCGGGCAGCATCGCCAGGATGATTCCGGCAAACAGCAGGCGAGGAGGAATCACTTTGGTTCCCAGGCCTAAGCCCAGACAAAGCGGAACAGCAGCGTGTGTAATAACGGTAGGCATTGACATTATCCATGGCAAATCATGGAAATATAGCAGTAAACCCGCGCCAGCAGACCCGCGTCAAATTCTTATTTTACGCCGACTCGCGCGCGATAAGCTGCCCGGAAAGCGTAATGCGCTGGGTTTGCAGCGTCGGCTCCTTCAGCGTGCGAATAATCAGCCCGGCCGCCTGACGCCCCGTCTCTTCGCTGGCGGACGAGACGTAGGTAAATGACGGCGAGGTGAGGTTAACGTGGAGCATATCTTCGAAACCGACCAGCGCGACCTGCTGCGTCAGAAACACATCTTTACCCACCGTACGCCCGACCTGATGAATACCGGAGATGGAGCCGATCATGGCATCCGGCGAGTGGCAGAGCAGGGCGGTGATGGTGTTGTTTTTTTCCAGCAGCTGGCGGGTGGCGAAACCCGCTGCCAGCGTGTCATCGCTGCAGGCCGGAGAGTATTCATCGCGCCAGACCAGCCCGTTTTGCGCCATCGCGCTGCGAAAACCGAGCAGACGCTGTTCGCGGATAAGGCAGCCTTCACGTCCGCCAATGTAGGCGATATTACGATGGCCGCGCTCGATAAGATAACGCACCGCCAGATTGGCCGCCTGCCGGTTATCGCGCATCACCAGATTGCATTTTTCATCCAGCAGCGACTGAGAGACCACTACCAGCGGCAGCGGGCAGTGGCGAATCTTTTCCGGGAGGGTGGCTGTGCGGGTATCGGATGCCAGATAGATCACCCCGGCGACGCCCTGCTGCTTAAACGACAGCAGGCAGCGCTCAAGATGGTCATGGTCGTTCTGGGGCTGGCCGAGAAAAACCATATACCCCTGTTTTTCAAGATCCTGGACGATGCTCGCCATCACCTTGATGGAGAAACTGTCGCTAAAGTCACGGAGGATCAGGCCAATTAGATTGGAGGTATTGGCGCGGAGGTTGGCAGCGGCGACGTTATGAACATAGCCCAGCGTATTGATGGCAGCGTTGACCTTCTCGATCGTTGCCTCTGAGATTTTCCCTTTCTGACGCAGCACCAGCGAGACGGTTGAAACCGAAACGCCCGCGTGCTTTGCGACATCAATAATGCTGACTTTCTTCAAAACCGCTCCCTGAAATTTGCCGATTATCAGCCAGATAAAACACGTCTCCCAGCGTACAGGAGACGTGCCGCTCAGGCATCTTATTATTTGCCGATCATGGTGGACATGGTCTGGGCGATAAACTGTGCTCTGGCACCGAAAATCACCTGAATACCGTTGTCGCCGACGAAGACCACGCCGCGCGCGCCGAGTCCGTTCAGACCGTCTTTATCCACCACCTCGCTTTTTGTCACTTCCAGGCGAAGGCGGGTGATACAGGCGCCGACGGAGTCGATGTTATGCGCGCCGCCCAGCAGGGTGATGATCTCGGTCGCGAGTTCAGAATCTGATTTCTCATCCGCGTTGGCGGTTACTTCGGTGCGGCCCGGCGTTTTCACGTCGAAACGACGGATCACAAAGCGGAACGTGAAGTAATAAATCAGGCCCATTGGAATGCCGATGATAATGGCGCTCAGGAAGTGGGTCTGGTAGCCGTTAAACGACGGCAGGATCCCGAATGAAAGATAGTCGATAAAGCCCGCGGAGAACGACTTGGCGATATGCGCATGCAGCAGGTACATGGTCATGTAGGCCAGGCCCGCCATGATGGCGTTAAAGACGTACAGAATCGGCGCCACGAAGATAAAGGTAAACTCGACCGGCTCGGTGATCCCCGTCAGGAAGCAGGTGAGCGCCGCGGAGAACAGAATACCGGCCGCGATTTTCTTATTCTTCGTATGGGCTTCATGATACATCGCCAGGCACGCCGCAGGCAGCGCGAACAGCATCAGCGGGAATTCACCCTGCATGAACTTGCCGGCGTTCTGGTAGGTGTCGCTGCTGAAGGATTTCACCCCTTCTTCCAGCATCTTGAACCAGATGGTCTGGTCGCCGTGGATCACCTGGCCTGCCTGGGTGGTGTAATCCCCAAACGAATACCAGAACGACGGATACCAGATGTGGTGCAGACCGAGCGGGATCAGCGCGCGCTCCACCAGACCGAAGATAAAGGTCGAGGCCGCCTGGTTGTCGCCGTTAACGACCACGGAGAGGGCGTCGATCCCGGCCTGGATATGCTGCCAGACGTACGGCAGCAGCAGCCCCATCAGGAACGAGAGAAACGCCGTTGCAATCGCCACGAAGCGCTTGCCGGAGAAGAAGCCAAGGAACTCCGGCAGCTGCATGGTGTGGAAGCGGTTATAGCACCAGGCCGCGAGAATACCGCAGATTAGGCCGCCAAAGACGCCCATCTGCAGCGTCGGAATGCCCACTACCATGGCGTATTTTCCGCCCTGGGAGGCCATTTCCGGCGTGATGTTCAGCACGGTGCTGATGGTGATATTGGTGACGAACACCGAAACGGCCGCAGACAGCGCCGCGATGCCGGATTCTGACGCCAGACCCACGGCGGAGCCAATGGCAAACAGCATCGGCAGGTTATCAAAGATAACCCCGCCCGCGTTCATCATCAGCGGCAGATGGAACTTATCGCCGAAGGCCAGCAGCAGGCCCGCAGCGGGAAGCAGTGAAATTGGCAGCATTAAGGCGCGACCAATCATCGATAACTTAGACAGCGATTTAACAAACCCTGATATCAGACTCATGCTGATTTCCCCCGAGTAGCGCTTTTTTTGGCGCTGTTATTGTAAGTAGAACGTTTTAGTAGAACGTTCTACTTATCGTGGGCAAAGAGTGAAAAACGCGCAACTGAATTTTCGCTTTTCAACAAACGAAATAATGATTATTTGAAGTGGATCGATAAATAACCGTGATGGGTATAAGGGGATGCTGAGAGAAATTGCCGGGTGGCGGCTTCGCCTTACCCGGCCTGGAAACGGCGTTCGGACTGTTCCCTCTCCTCTTAGGGGGGAGGGGGCTCAGGCCGTAACGGTTACGCTGTGACCTGCAAAACTCACTGTCTGACCGGCGACGATTTTGCAGCGTTTGCGCGTTTCAACCGCACCGTCGACTTTCACCTGGCCTTCGGCAATCGCGATTTTCGCCTGCGCGCCGCTTTCGCTCCAGCCTTCCAGTTTCAGCAAGTCGCACAGCTCAACGTGCGGATGTTTACCTAAAGAAAATGTCGCCATGTTACTCATCCTGTGGATCATGATATTCAACGCACGCCTGTAGCGTGTTTTCAATCAGCGTGGCAACCGTCATCGGGCCAACGCCGCCGGGAACAGGCGTAATGTATGAGGCGCGTTTAGCCGCGTCTTCAAACACGACGTCGCCCACAACTTTGCCATTTTCCAGACGGTTGATGCCGACATCAATCACAATTGCGCCTTCTTTGATCCAGTCACCGGGAATAAAGCCTGGCTTGCCAACGGCAACGATCAATAGATCGGCATTTTCTACGTGATGACGCAGATTTTTAGTGAAGCGGTGAGTCACTGTAGTGGTGCAACCTGCCAGCAGCAGTTCCATGCTCATCGGGCGGCCAACGATATTCGATGCGCCAATCACCACGGCGTTGAGGCCGAAGGTATCAATGTTGTAACGCTCAAGCAGCGTGACGATACCGCGCGGGGTGCAGGGACGCAGACGCGGCGCGCGCTGGCACAGACGACCGACGTTGTAAGGATGGAAACCGTCCACGTCTTTGTCCGGATGAATACGTTCCAGCACTTTGACGTTATCAATACCCGCCGGTAACGGCAGTTGAACCAGAATGCCATCGATGGTGTTGTCGGCATTCAGCGTATCGATAAGCTCCAGCAGCTCCGCTTCGCTGGTGGTTTCCGGGAGGTCATAAGAGCGGGAGACGAACCCGACTTCTTCACAAGCCTTGCGTTTGCTTGCGACATAAATTTGCGATGCAGGGTTACTACCCACCAGCACAACGGCCAGTCCTGGTGCCCGCAGTCCGGCTGCAATACGCGCCTGAACTTTTTGAGCAACTTCAGAGCGCACCTGCTGCGCAATCGTTTTACCGTCAATAATCTTTGCTGCCATCAGAGAGAGGATTCCATCTGTTACGTAGGTCGAAGGGGATGCGCCTATTTTGTCAGAAGCGGGGCGCGCTGTCAGTCACCCTTTACGAGTTTTCATCAGTGAGACGCAAAAACCCTTCTTAAGTGATGGTCAATTTCTTAGGCGGTATTAGGATGTGACCTGGCGAAATGGCAGCGTTTTGACATATTTAAAAATCGCCTCCTGAGCTACTTTGTCTCCTCCGAAATAAGCTTTCAATTCATCAATTGAACGTATTTCTTATTCCCGATTATTCGCGGGAAGGGTTATTTACATTTTAAAGGAATAGACATGAAACTCAGCAACATTGCTTCTACTGTTATTGCTACTTTTGCCCTGGTTGCAGGCGCCGCAAATGCAGCAGATCCTGCTACGCCGGTTTCCGTTAATGGCGGTACCGTACATTTTAAAGGTGAGCTGGTTAATGCGGCTTGTTCAGTAAATACTGATTCTTCCGAACAGACCGTTAATCTGGGACAGTATCGTACCGCGAAATTCACCAAAGTGGGCGACACCACCTCTAATATTCCATTCAACATTGAACTGAATGATTGCGATCCGCTGGTTGCCAAAACTGCAGCTGTTGCGTTCACCGGTCAGATCGACCCAACCGACAAAACCCTGCTGGCAGTGACCTCCGGTAACAACGACAACACCGCGAAAGGCGTGGGTATCGAGATCCTCGACAGCAAATCCAGCGTTCTGACCCCAGACGGCGCGACCTTCTCTGCTGCGCAGACGCTGATCGAAGGGACCAACACCCTGAAGTTCACCGCGCGTTACAAATCAACGGCTGCCACCACTGAGCCAGGCCAGGCGAACGCTGACGCCACCTTCGTAATGAAATACGAGTAATTCCTCCGCACAGGGATGTTCAGGCCTCAGGGAAGAGGCCCGTCATACGCTAATGCCAGGAACGAAGGATGACAAGGACTGGAACACTACTGCTGTTAACCCTTGCGATGGCTTGCCCGGCATCGGCGCATACCGTGGTGATCGAAGGCGGCAAGGTTCATCTCCGGGGTGAACTGGTGAACGGCGGCTGCGCCGTGGCGCCCGACAGCCAGAATATGCGCATCGACATGGGGCAGTACCGAACCAATTCATTTTCCGGTGTGGGCAGTTTTTCCACGGTGAATGTGCCTTTCACCGTACGGCTGCTGGACTGCAGCGTTGATGTTTCGCGCACCGTGGGGATCCAGTTTCAGGGCGTCACACCCGCAGAGGATCCGCAGGTCTTTCTGGCGACATCGCGGCCGGGTGAAACACCCGTCAGCAGCGGCGTTGGGCTAGCGCTCTTTGACGAACAGCAACGTCAGATTATTCCAAACGCCACGGCCGTCAGCTGGCTGCCTATCGATACCCGCGAGCTCGCGTTCCATTTTAGCGCCCGCTACCGGGCTATTTCCGAACATCTCGAGCCAGGCAAAATTCAGTCGGATGTCTGGTTTACGTTGATTTATCCATAACACCTGCGAACACATTATTAAAGGTACGGTTGTGATGAATACCCTAATTAAACCAGGACTTTTTTTATCGTTTATTTTGATGATGGTTTCTACCTGCGCAAATGCTTCCGGCGGTATTGCGCTGGGAGCCACGCGCGTTATTTATCCCGCAGAGGCGAAACAAACGTCGCTGGCGATCACCAACAGCAACAAACAGGAACGCTATTTAATTAACGCGTGGATCGAAAATGCGAGCGGGCAAAAAGAAAAAACGTTTGCCGTCACTCCGCCCCTGTTTGTTAGCGAGCCGAACAGTGAAAACACGTTACGTATTATTTACGCCGGCCCGGCACTGCCTGCCGATCGCGAATCGCTCTTTTACATGAACGTGAAGGCGATCCCGTCGGTGAACAAAGCGAAAACGGAAAACAATAACGTGCTGCAGCTGGCGATCCTCTCACGCATCAAGCTGTTTGTGCGCCCGAACAACCTGGCGATGCAGCCGGAAGAGGCGCTTTCCCAGCTGCGGTTTGAGCGCGCGGGCAACCACCTCAAAGTCAGCAACGCTTCCCCGTATTACATCACCCTCGTCAATCTGAAGCTGGGCGGGCAGCAGCTGGATAACCTGATGGTTGCGCCGAAAAGCTCTGCTCAGCAGGTGCTGCCAGCCGGTGCCAGCGGCACGCTTTCCTGGCAGAGCGTGAATGACTACGGTGCCATTACTCCGGCGCGTAGCGTCAACCTGTGAGCAGAGTCAGGGAGATGAAAAACCACCAGAGACGTTACTGCCCGGTTGCGCTGGCGCTGATGGCTGCGCTCTGGCCGCAGGCTGGCTGGAGCGAAAGTTATTTCAACCCGGCCTTCTTGTCCGACGACACCGCCAGCGTGGCGGATTTGTCGCGTTTTGAACAAGGACACCAGCAGGCACCCGGCGTTTATCGCGTGGATATCTGGCGTAACGATGAGTTTATCGGTACCCAGGACGTGCGTTTTGAGCAGGCCGAGAATACGCCGCCGGTAGCGGGCGGTTTGTCAGCGTGCATTACGCGCGCGATGCTCGATCGCTTTGGCGTTAACGTCGCGGCGTTTCCCGAGCTGGCTAAGGTGCAGGGCGAGACCTGCGTTCCGCTGACCACGGCTATCCCCGGCAGCGAAACGGCATTTAACTTTGCCTCACAGCGTTTGGACGTCAGCCTGCCGCAGGTGGCGTTGCAAAACAGCGCCCGGGGCTACATTCCGCCTGAACAGTGGGATGAAGGTATTCCCGCCGCGCTGGTGAACTACAGCTTCACCGGTAACCGGGGAAGCGAGGACGACAGCTATTATCTGAACCTGCAGAGCGGGCTGAACTATGGCGCCTGGCGTTTACGTAACAACGGCGCATGGCGGTACACCCAGAATAACGGGCAGCGGCACAGCGAGTGGCAGAATATCGGCACCTGGGCGCAGCGCACCGTTATCCCGCTTAAAAGCGAACTGGTGCTGGGCGACAGCAATACCGGGAATGACGTCTTCGACAGCATGGGGTTCCGCGGCGGGCGGCTCTTCTCGTCTGACAGCATGTACCCGGACAGCCTGCAGGGCTACGCGCCGACCGTGCGCGGGATCGCCCGTACGCCCGCCAAAGTGGTGGTTCGCCAGAATGGCTACGTTATCTATCAAAGCTACGTCCAGCCGGGCGCATTTGCGATTACCGATCTTAACCCGACCTCCTCAAGCGGTGACCTGGAGGTCACGGTCGAGGAGAAAGACGGCACCCAGCAGCGCTATACCGTGCCGTACTCCACCGTGCCGCTCCTGCAGCGTGAAGGGCGCTGGAAATACGATCTCGTTGCGGGGGATTACCGCAGCGGTAACAGCGATCAGGATACGCCGTTCTTCACCCAGGGAACCCTGATTACCGGTCTAGCCAACGGTTACACGCTTTACGGCGGGACGCAGCTGGCGTCACGCTATACCGCGGTGGCCGTCGGGGCCGGAAAAAACCTGGGCGACTGGGGCGCGGTCTCGCTCGATATCACCCACGCCCGCAGCCAGCTCGCGGACGACAGCAAGCATGAAGGGCAGTCTCTGCGCTTCCTCTATGCGAAATCCCTTAACGGCTTCGGCACCAACTTCCAGCTGCTGGGCTACCGCTACTCCACAAAAGGCTTTTACACCCTCGACGACGTCGCCTGGCGCTCGATGGAGGGCTATCAGTATGCCGATAGCCAGAACGATAACGATGTGCCTGACGTGCAGAGTTATCACAACCTGACGTGGAATAAGAAAGGCCGCTTCCAGCTCAACGTATCTCAGTCGCTGGGGGACTACGGCTCGGTCTATATCTCCGGCAGCGAGCAGACCTACTGGGGAACCGACGAGACGAACCTCTGGTACCAGCTGGGCTATGCGGGAGGCGTGAAGGGGATCAACTACTCCGTCTCCTGGTCGTGGAACAAATCCGTTGGGATAGACGGCACCGATCGGATCGCGTCGTTTAACGTCTCCGTGCCGTTCAGCCTCTTTACCCGTCAGGGCTATCGCCGGGACAGCGCGATTGACCGCGCCTACGCGACGGCATCCGCCAGTCGAAACAGCGATGGCGACACAAGCTGGCAAACCGGCGTCAGCGGAACGCTGCTGGAGGACCGCAACCTGAACTACAGCGTGACCCAGGGACACGCCAGCACCAACGGCTCAAGCGGAAGCGCCAGCGCCAATTGGCAGGCGACCTACGGCACGCTGGGCGTGGGCTACAACTATTCCCGCGACCAGCACGATCTCAACTGGCAGCTCTCCGGCGGGGTGGTCGGCCACGCCGACGGCGCGACCTTCAGCCAGCCGCTGGGCGACACCAACGTGCTGATCAAAGCGCCGGGGGCATCAGGCGTCAGTATTGAAAACCAGACCGGTGTGAAAACCGACTGGCGAGGCTACGCGGTGATGCCGTATGCCACCGTCTATCGCTACAACCGCGTGGCGCTGGATACCAACACCATGAGCAACAACACCGATATCGAAAACAACGTGAGCAGCGTGGTGCCGACTAAAGGCGCGCTGGTGCGCGCCAGCTTTGATACCCGCATCGGCGTGCGCGCCCTGCTGACGGTGATGCGCGGTAACCAGCCCGTGCCGTTCGGCGCGGTGGTCCGTGAAACCCGAAGCGGTGTCACCAGCATGGTGGGGGATGACGGACAAATTTACCTGAGTGGGCTGCCGCTGGAAGGCGAACTGCTGATCCAGTGGGGCGACGGGGCGCAGTCCCAGTGTCGCGCACCTTACAGCTTGTCTGAACAGAGCCTGCAACAGGCAATCACACTTAAGGGGATCGGCTGTGATTAAGACCCAAATCTTTGCCTTGTCGCTGCTGGCGTTACTGCCTGCGACAAACGCATTAGCGACCGTGTGCGTCAATGAAAAAGGCGTGCCGACGGAAGTGCATTACGACCTGACGGATAAATTCAATAGCTCGAATAACCAGATTGGGCAGGTCGTGACGCTCAGTGAGAAATCACAGTGGGTAGGGGTGAATGCCGTCTGCCCGAAGGGCACGACCGGGAATACCACCAAGCGTAGCTATGTGACCGATTATCCGGTAACGGGAACGAGCGATGGCTATCAATATCTGAAGCTTAACGACTATCTGGACGGGGCCATGAAAATCACGGACAGCTATGCTGGCGTGTTTTATCCACCAAAAAGCTATATCCAGATGGGGAGCCATCCTAACGTCTCCAAAAACAAACCGTTTGGCGTTCAGGACTCGAGCCTTGTCTTCCGCCTTAAGGTGACCCGGCGTTTTATTAACATGGTTGTTATCCCGCGCGCCACCATGTTCCGCGTCTACGTCACCACCACCTCCTCCGATCCGCTCACCACGCCGGTCTATACCATTAGCTACAGCGGAACCATCCAGGTGCCGCAAAGCTGCGCTATTAATGCCGGTAACGTAGTGGAGTTTGATTTCGGTGACATCGGCGCCTCTTTGTTCAGCAAGGCGGGCGTGGGTAACAAGCCGGAAGGCGTCTCATCGCAAAGCAAAACCATCGCGATCAAATGCACCAACGTGGAGGCGAACGCCATGCTGACGATGCGCGTCGAGGCGGAAAAAGTCTCTGATAATGTGCTGGTGTCGGATAACCCGGACGTGGGGTTCATCATTGCCAACGAGAGCGGGGCGCCGCTGACGCCCAACAACCTGACAAGCAAAATTCCGTTCCGCCTCGACGACAGCGCGCAGGCACAGGTGGGGATCCGGGTCTGGCCAGTGAGCGTGACGGGCAATAAGCCAGCGGAAGGGCGCTTCACCTCGCGCGGGTATCTGCGCGTGGATTACGACTAAGGAGCCGATATGCGAAACGGGATCCGTTTTATCACCGTGGCGCTCTTTGCGCTTTGCACCCAGGCTCAGGCGGACACCGCGCTGGGCGAGATTAACATTCGGCTCTACGGCAACATCGTCGATTTTACCTGCGTTGCCGAGGGCAGCGACAGCGACAAGACCGTCACGCTGGGCACCTGGCCCACGAAACAGCTCAGCACCACCGGGAGCCGCACGCAGCCCATGCCGTTTACGCTGAAGCTGACCGGCTGCCCGCCGGGCGCGGCGTCCATTACGTTTTCGGGCAAAGCCGACGGGAGCAATAACGGTTTGCTGGCGCTAAACGACGCCAGTACAGCGAGTCATGTCGCGGTAGAGATCAGGGATGCGGATAAAACGCGTCTGGCTCTCCAGCAGGCCAGCCAGCCGGTTTCGGTTGATGCGCAGGGGAATGCGACATTGTCGTTTTATGCCAATTATATTGCCACTGCAGATAACCCTCAGCCCGGACGAGCCGATGCGGATGCCACCTTTATGATTAACTATAATTAGCACTGACCGCACTCCCTGCAGCTCAGATAAGCTGCAGGGAGTGAATTCAGGTTAAAGCAGTTCGTGCGCTTTGGCGTAATCAATTAATTCCACGATGCTTTGCACACCCAGCTTGGAATAAATATTGGATTTATGCGCGCTAATGGTTTTGTTGCTTAATAGTAGCTGTTCAGCAATTTCCTTATTGGATAATCCATTCGCCAGATAGCGTAATACCGTGACCTCGCGATTCGATAATGGCATATCGACAGCCATCCCTTTCCCTGACCCCAAATGGTTTATAAAGTTCAGCGTTTCCGACGGGAAAAAGGAATAACCCATCAGAATCATTTCTACGGCGTTGTAGATCTCACCCAAATCTTTACGTTTACTGACGAAGCCATTTGCCCCGGCGCGAATAGCGCGACCCGCGTAAAATAACTCTGATTTAGATGAGAGGAACAGAACCTTAATGTCTTTGTTTAAGTTTCTGATTCTTTTAAGTAAAGCGAAAGCATCCGTGCCCGTGAGTTCAATGTCAAGGATCACCAGATCGATAGGGTGATTTCGGATACAGTCAAGAACTTCATGGCTATCGCCAGACTTGAGCTTGACTGTGATATTCTTATTTTTCTGTAGCAGGACTTCTATCGACATTCTGACGATAGGATGTTCGTCCATAATGATAACGGATGCCGGTTTCATTTTTAATGCCTCAGATTGTTAAAAGCGTTATGCAGAGTTTGTAAAACTCTCGAAATGCCGGAAAGGATATAATGTGCAGATCCCTATACCGTAGTATTTCCCTGGGAAGAGCGAAAGCATCCTTGTTTACGTAATGAAAAGAACTATGCCTCAGCGCGGTCATCTCATTAGGCTGGTGTTGGCAAAAAGGTTTTTCTTATTCAAATTTGGTACGCATCTTATTATACAGGGTAAGTTTTTTCCGAAAACCCTGTAAATTAATATCCGCGTAGGGGTTTGTATTATCTTCTGGATCTGAATCGCTATTTTTTTAAAATTAGCGGAAATATCCTGTTATCTCATTTACCGCATATTTTCATCTTTATGTAATAACAAAAAATAACAGATATCTCTTTATGTTGATCAATTGTTAACAAAAATACGCATCATTCAGAGGGTCTAACCCATGCTGATGAGGACAATAATTGCCCTCGCAGGCCGTCAGACCTTCATCTGAAAGCGCTTACGTTAGCCCGGATAACAACGCCTGTTCCACAGGAGAACATGCTATCCGCTTCGCTTTTTCCTCCTGAGCGTTCCCGCTAAGCTGCTTGTTTTTACATCATTATCATCTTGTTAACGCCTTCTGCATTCACTTAACGGATGGAGGAAAGTGCTGCCGTTCATTCAATTTGTGGCATTTCACAAGGTTTACGCCCATAAATTAGGAATAGTTATAAATTCGATTTTTATGTTAAAAATTAACATTTACGCAACTCAATTGGTAAGTAAATTCCTAAAGCGCTTTAGGAAATAAGGGGTTAGGACGTGAGTGTAAACGTGCAGTCTGAGAGGTTATTAAGAAGATGAAGCAATTCCTGCCGATGACTCAGCCCCAGTTTCACCAGGATGCAGCTGAGACGATAGATAATGCGGCTATAGGGACGATTCTGCATAAGGGCAATCTGACGTAACGTCTTGCCCCGGGAAAGTTCCTGCAGGATTGGCCATTCGTTGCGGGAGAACCAGTCTTTGTCGGAGCCCTGCGGGGGGCGAGTATCCAGCAGGCTGTGCTGGAGTGCCGCGGCGTTCAGCTGGCGTTCGAGCACATGAAAAGGACCAGCCGCTTTGCAGAAGAGGCGGGTGTCGTAATTATCGGCCCGGACTAACAGCCAGGGCGTAAGGAAAGGCGGAAACAGGCTGTGCCGTCTCAACTGATCCAGTTTCTCCAGCAGCCCCGTGGACCGGCTTTCTATATCAACGACCAGACGGGCGGAGGGCCACTGCGTCTGCGCGACAAGGGCGTCATCCAGCGTAGCGTAGTCGCAGCAGCTGCTCAGCGGGAACTGCCCGTTGAGAAAGCCGGTGCGCAGATAGTGATCCTCCGTCACCAGAAGGATAAACGGGGCGTCTGTTTTGCGGGGCTGGCTGATGGACTGGCTCAAGAATTCGAGCCGGTCGAAAAAGGGGGGAGCAAAAGGTGAGCGCGTAAATCCCAGTGCATCACTTCCTGTACGCCGCCGCCGGTAACGGCGCACTGTCATTAGCATGGCCTCCCTCCTGGAAATGGCGTTTTAATCCTCCGGCCATGTCCAGGACGGCCAGTAATACCCCTGGCCGAAGTCTGCGCCTGCCTGCAGTGCCAAGGTACGATCGCGTTCAGTCTCAATACCTTCGATAAGCACTTTCCCGGCAAGCTGAAAGCAAAGGGAAACCAGATGCCTCAGCGCAGGGGTGTCGCGTAAACGCCAGAATGCTTCTTTATCTATTTTGATGCCACTTAAAGGGAGTCGGCAGGATAAAAACGACTGCAC
The DNA here is from genome assembly GCA_041890495.1 of Enterobacter hormaechei. GTDB lineage: Bacteria > Pseudomonadota > Gammaproteobacteria > Enterobacterales > Enterobacteriaceae > Escherichia > Escherichia boydii. The sequence goes on along the minus strand of CP169086.1, from coordinate 2,490,648 downwards.
TAAGACGTCATCGATGTCATCCAGCCAGATTGCGTGCCCCTGTCTGTTCAGCTGCTGCAGATTTTGAACCACATGCTGCTTGCGCGCGACAGACAGCGCCAAAAAAGCCGCAAGGTCGACAAACTCTATATTGAGCGGCACGCAGGGGAGTCTAATAAGACGCTGAAAGGACGCAGGCTCTGTCAGGACGGTTATCGGCAGATTAATAAAAAGGTTATGACCGTGCGGCGTATTTTTTAACGCAGCAAGCTGCGCTTCAAGCAGCGTTATCGACCAGTCAGCGGACCGATCGCAAAAAAAGTCCTCGCTGTGCCGCGTGTCGGCCAGGACGCTAAGGACCTCGACGCCAGCCTGGCGCAAGGAGGTAAGGGCGACGATGGGCTCGAGCTTAATGCCGACGATGTCCTGAGATATGTACTGTAACCGGGGGGGCGTATCGATCAGGTTTTGCGCTGTCACTCCATTGTCCTGTTGTCTGTCAGCCTCCAGGCGGCCGGGATACCTGACTCTAGTGTGACGAGCTGACGTACAGGAAAACAGCAGGCGTTACTTAAATGCAACTAAGGCTTTTCGCAGCGCTGAATTTTACGGTAAAACGGGGGTAAATGTTGAGAAAATAGCCGTATTTACAAACGGCTAGCGGTAATTGGCCCTGAAAATGGAAAAGGCATTGACTCACCTGCCATTGACCGTATAATTCTTCGCGTTTCACCACCGCGAAGTCCACGCTTCTCAGTGCGCCCTTAGCTCAGTTGGATAGAGCAACGGCCTTCTAAGCCGTAGGTCGTAGGTTCGAATCCTACAGGGCGTGCCATTTGATCCCAGTAATCCCCAGTCTCCATCGCCAAACTTGAACTGAAACATATCCCTGCTTAACTCAATGGTGATTAATCCTGTGATGAGGGCTCACCCATGGCATATGTCGACAAAGCGCTTCGGTTTAATCCTGCCTCACCTGTCTTTCAGGAAAATCTTCATGACGTCTATCACCATATGCGAAACCACCAGCCGGTGACGCGAATCGGGAAAACATGGGTGCTTACCCGCTATCAGGACGTGTATCAGGCAATGAAGGAGCGTGCGTTCGTCTCTTCAGGTATCCCTGAAGATGTGCATGCTGCGCTGGAAAAAGAGTCTTTTAACCTTCCGCCTCGGCTTCGGGATCTTCTTTACGGCATTGTCCTTTTTGAGGAGGGCAGTGTTCATCGCATTCACCGTCAGGCTCTGCAGGCCCTGTTTACCGGCGAATCCTGGGGGGCATTAACCCAACTCATTTCACACGAATCACATTCATTGGTAGCCGCTTTACCCACAATTCGCCCGTTTGACGGAATTCGCGAGATTGCGGCGCCGCTATGGGGGAAGGTTTTCACCGCGTGGCTTAACCTGCCTCAGGCGCAACAGGAGGTGGTGGAGCAAGAGAAAAGTGCCATCAGGCTATTGCTGGATCCCAGCGCCATCGACCGTGAGGGGCTTCAGAGGCTGATTAAAGCGCTATCCCGTCTGGATGATAGTTTTCGCCAGCTTGCACAGGCGCACAGAGAAGGTTACGACTCGCTGTTTTATCGCAGCCTGCTGAAAGGATATGGCGGACAGGAGGATGCGCTTTATGAGCGGTTTAGCACGGACTGCGTCACGATGCTTATCGGCGGCAGTGAAACCAGCGAAGCATTAACCGGAAACCTGCTCTATATGCTGGCACTGCATCCGGAATTGCAGGCGGGTGTCAGAAATAACACGCTGCGGATGAAAGAGATGGTAAGCGAAACGATGCGCTTTGAATCCCCGCTTCAAATGGGCAGGCGGAAGGTTGCGGCTCCTGTGCACTTTCTGGGGCGTGAACTGAAGGCCGGGGATAACGTGTTGCTTTGCCTTGGCTCCGCCAACCGGGATGAACGCGTATTTGAAGAGGCGTCGCGCTTTATTCCGGGTAGAAAGAATGCACAGCGACAGCTGGGATTTGGTGCAGGGGTGCACCAGTGCATCGGGCAGCTGCTGGCACAGTTTCAGGCTGAAAACCTGGCGACGGCCTTGAACAAGCGAGGGATTATCGCTCTGGACGGCGAGGCGAAATGGTCGAATAGAAGCCTGATCCTGAGAACGCTGGAGACACTTCCGCTTAAGATCGACTAGTGCCATAACAGGACGATGACATGAAGGGAATCATTTTTTTCTTATGCCCTGCGGCCTGGAACTTTTTATTCTTTTCTTTTCGTTTAAATAACGGATTAATAAATAGAGTGCTAATTATCTTTTATTAGCGCCGCCCTTAAGGATTTCTTAATCTATATTTTCGTCCATTCTTAATTCTGGTTTTTTATCATTTTAAATTCCATAAAAAAGAAATTTTACACTTTTACGCGTAAACTGGATTGATACTAATTATCATTAGCGTTGTTGTATGCTTTAATCCTGTCCCACAAAGCTATGAGTTGTTAATCCCGTTGGTCTATAAAGGATATCTTCATGAATTCTCGCCTGCTGTCCTGCTTCTCGCTTGCCTTGTTGTCTTCATCCCTTTTCCTTTCCACACAATCAGTTGCCGCCGATAACAACGAAGGTATCGTTGTTTATAACGCGCAGCACGAAAACCTGGTGAAGTCGTGGGTTGACGGTTTTACTAAAGAAACCGGCATTAAAGTCACTCTGCGTAACGGCGATGACAGCGAACTGGGTAACCAGCTGGTTCAGGAAGGTAGCGCGTCCCCGGCAGACGTGTTCCTGACGGAAAACTCACCGTCAATGGTGCTGGTGGATAATGCAAACCTGTTTGCGCCGCTGGATGCAGACACCCTGAAGCAGGTGCCGGCAGAATATCGTCCTGCGCACGGCCGCTGGATCGGCATTGCCGCCCGCAGCACGGTGTTTGTGTATAACCCGGAGAAGCTGAACGAACAGCAGCTGCCTAAATCGCTGATGGATCTTGCAAAACCCGAGTGGAAAGGCCGCTGGGCGGCATCACCGTCAGGCGCGGATTTCCAGGCCATCGTGAGCGCGATGCTGGCCCTGAAAGGCGAAAAGGCCACCCTGGAATGGCTGAAGGCGATGAAAGCCAATTTCGTTGCCTATAAAGGCAACAGCACCGTGATGAAGGCAGTCAATGCCGGCCAGATTGATGGCGGCGTGATTTATCACTACTACCGCTTTGTCGATCAGTCCAAAACCGGTGAAAACAGCAAAAACACCCAGCTCTACTACTTCAAACACCAGGATCCGGGCGCGTTCGTAAGCCTCTCCGGCGGTGGCGTGCTGGCGTCCAGCAAACACAAAGCGCAGGCGCAGGCCTTCATCAAATACATTACCGGTAAAGAAGGTCAGGAAAGTCTGCGTACCAACAATGCCTTTGAGTATGCAGTGGGCGTGAACGCGGCCTCCAACCCGAAACTGGTCCCGCTGAAAGATCTTGATGCGCCGAAAGTTGAACCTTCAACGCTCAACGGTAAAAAAGTTATCGAGCTGATGACGCAAGCCGGTCTGCTGTGATCCTGAGAGTGAAGTGAACGTCTTATGTCTGGTCTGAGTCTCGACATCGGAAAAAACAGAGTGCAGGAGCCTGCCCGCAGGCGTCCTGCACTCCCGATGGTTGCGTTAGCTGTGTTGTTTTCATTAATGGCGCTTCTGCCTTTGGGTTTTATCATTGCCATTGGCATTGAGACCGGCTGGGAAACCATTAAGGCGCTGGTGTTTCGCCCGCGTGTTGCTGAGCTGCTCAGCAACACGCTGTGGCTGACGGCTTTAGCGGTTCCGCTGTGCATCGTGACGGGCGTAGCGATAGCCTGGCTCACAGAGCGCACGCAGCTTGCCGGGCGAGGGATCTGGTCTGCTCTGGCGGTCGCCCCGCTGGCGATCCCCGCGTTTGTGCAAAGCTATGCATGGGTGAGCGTTGTCCCGTCCATGCATGGGCTTTCCGCAGGGGTGTTCCTCTCGGTTCTTGCCTACTATCCGTTTATCTATATGCCGGTTGCGGCGGTGCTGCGTCGCCTTGACCCGACGCTCGAAGATGTCGCCGCTTCGCTCGGCACCCCGCCGTGGCGGGTCTTTTTCCGCGTGGTGCTGCCCCAGCTCAAGCTGGCTATCTGCGGCGGCGCGCTGCTGGTGGCGCTGCACCTGCTGGCGGAATATGGTCTGTACGTGATGATCCGCTTTGATACCTTTACCACGGCAATCTATGACCAGTTTCAGTCTACCTTCAGCGGCCCGGCAGCGAACATGCTGGCGGGCGTGCTGGCGTTATGCTGCCTGGCTATCTTAGTGCTGGAAGGCGTGACGCGCGGAAAAGCACGCTACGCGCGCATTGGCGCCGGGGCCGCGCGGGAACAGAAACGCTGGCCGCTGAAGCCTGCGGCCGCCGCGCTGGGGCAGCTGTTTTTCATCGTGCTGATCGTGCTGGCGCTGGGCGTGCCGTTAATTGTCCTGTGTCGCTGGATTTGGCTTGGCGGTGTGGAAAACTGGATGAGCGCCGATCTCTGGCACTCGCTGCGCCAGACGCTGATGCTCGGCGTGGGCGGCGCGCTGCTGACGACGGCGTGCGTGATCCCCATCGCGTGGCTCGGTATCCGTTATCCGCACCGTATCTTCCGGATGCTGGAAGGGTGCATCTATATCACCAGTTCACTGCCGGGCATTGTCACGGCGCTGGCGCTGGTCACCGTCACCATTCATTACGCCCGCCCCATTTACCAGACGGAAATAACCCTGTTTCTTGCCTACCTGCTGATGTTTATGCCCCGTGCGCTCATCAACCTGCGGGCGGGAATTGCGCAGGCACCGGTTGAGCTGGAAAACGTGGCGCGCAGCCTTGGCAGCACGCCCGCGAAGGCGCTCTGGAGCGTCACGATGCGCCTGGCCGCGCCGGGAGCGGCGGCGGGTGCCGCGCTGGTTTTCCTCGGCGTCAGCAACGAGTTGACCGCCACGCTGTTGCTCTCTCCCCTGGGCACCCGCACGCTCTCCACCGGATTCTGGGCGCTGACCAGCGAAATTGACTATGTGGCTGCGGCGCCTTACGCGATGCTGATGATCCTGATTTCACTCCCGCTGACCGCCATTCTCTATATGCAGTCGAAAAAAATTGCAGGGCTATGACATGCTTGAATTAACCGCCATTTCTAAATCGTTTGCTGATGTGCAGGTGCTCGACAGCTTAAACCTGAGCGTTGCGCCGGGGAGCAGGACGGCGATTGTCGGGCCGTCCGGGTCAGGGAAAACCACGCTGCTGCGTATTCTTGCCGGGTTTGAGACGCCCGACACCGGACGTATTGTCATGCAGGGAAGAACGCTGTTTGATGAAAACCGTTTTGTCCCTGCCCACCTGCGCGGGATCGGTTTTGTGCCTCAGGAGGGTGCGCTGTTCCCGCACCTCAATGTTGCAGATAACATTGCCTGGGGGCTGGACGGGACCCGCCACGACAAGCGCCAGCGCGTTGAGGCGCTGATGGAGATGGTCTCGCTGGACAGGCAGCTCGCAACACACTGGCCCCACGAGATTTCCGGCGGACAGCAGCAGCGCGTGGCGCTTGCCCGTGCGCTGGCCCAGCGTCCTTCACTGATGCTGCTGGATGAGCCATTCTCGGCTCTCGATACCGGCCTGCGCGCGATGACGCGTAAGGCAACGGCCGATCTGCTGGCCGAAGCGGGCGTTGCCTCGATTCTGGTCACCCACGATCAGAACGAAGCGTTGTCCTTTGCCACACAGGTTGCCGTCATGCGTTCCGGACGCTTCACGCAGGTCGGTACGCCTTATGACGTCTACACCCGTCCGGTTGACGAAGAGACCGCGCTGTTTCTTGGCGATGCGCTGCTCCTGCCTGCGCAACTCACCGCGGGCTACGCCCTTTGCGCCCTGGGTGAGGTGCCCACGGACAACGCGCAGGCGACAGGGCAGGGCAGAGTGATGCTGCGCCCGGAGCAACTGAGCGTGACGGCATGTGCCCCACATGAAAGCCCGATCTCAATTCTTGATGTGGACTTTACCGGCCACCTGTCGACGCTCACCCTCGGGCTCGCCGGGCAGCACGAGCCCGTGACCCTGAAGACCGTCAGCCAGCCAGGATGGAACCCGGGCACGGCGGTACGCATTGATATTGCTGGCGTCGCGCGTGTATTCGAATATTCTTAATATTCGTTAGTAATTTCATGCAACGGGTTGTTATAAAACAATTTTCCTGAACGTATGGCATTTCCTGAGATTCTCTACCATGCTCATAAAACCTCACCACACTGCGTGAGGTTTTTCGTAGTTGCTGATTAATCTCAAGGAAAAAGGTTATGAAAAAGACGACTGCTATTTTGTTGGGAACGGCGTTACTGTTTACAACCAATGCTTTTGCTGCTCAGCTGCTCACTAAAAGCGAGTTCAAAAAAGTTGCATCTCAATATAAAAAAATCGGTACGGTAAACACCTCGAATGAAGTATCGGTGGATGATGCGAAAAAAGAACTGATTGAGAAAGCCGATAAGAAAGGCGCGGATGTCCTGGTCCTCACGTCAGGGAACACAAACAATAAAATTCACGGTACGGCCAATATCTACAAGAAAAAATAACGTCACTGCAGCCACCCCCGAAACGGGGTGGTTGTTCCTCACCCTGTCTACCCCCCTCGTCTTGTTGTTCGCGGTTACGCTTGCTAACACATAGATAATGCGTATAGTTCTCATTTGCATTGCTACCAATACATTCTAAGGCCCGACAACGGGTCATTTTTGCGCGCACTTTCAAATGGGTTAACGATGAACAACACCAATATACACAAGATGCTGCTGGCGCTCGCCGTTGGCGCGGTGACGCATTCCGCCTTCGCGGCGGACGATCAAAAAGAGGACACACTCGTTGTCCAGGCTGCACCAGCAAGCGATTTCAAACCCGGTGGTGACCAGCTGGTTCCGGCCTTCCTTGACGGGCAGGTGGCGAACGGCGGGCGCATGGGGATGCTGGGCCAGCAGAACGCCATGGACGTGCCGTTCAACATCATCAGCTACACCTCGAAGCTGGTGGAAGATCAGCAGGCGAAAACCATTGCCGATGTCGTCGCGAACGACGCGGGCGTGCAGTTCGTTCAGGGGTACGGAAACAGCGCGGAAACCTACCGCATCCGCGGCCTGAAGTTTGACGGTGACGACATGACCTTTGGCGGTCTGTCCGGCGTGCTGCCGCGTCAGGTGGTGGATACCCAGATGGTCGATCGCATCGAGATCTTCAAAGGGGCCAACTCGCTGATGAACGGCGCGGCGAGCTCCGGCGTGGGCGGGATGATCAACCTTGAGCCAAAACACGCGGGCGAACTTCCGCAGGCGAAAGTGGGCGTCGACTACACCTCAGATTCTCAGATTGGCACCACGCTGGATGCGGGCCGTCGCTACGGCGACAACGACCAGTTCGGCGCGCGGGTGAACCTGGTCCATCGCGAAGGGGAAACCGGCATACCGAACGATCGCCGCCGCACCACGCTGCTCTCTACCGGCCTGGATTACAGCGGTGACCGCTTCCGCACCTCGCTGGATCTCGGCTATCAGAAGAAAACTTTCCACGGCAGCCCGACCAGCGTCAATATTTCCGCGGTGGATTTCGTGCCCGAGCCGCCGAAAAACGATCGCAACTTCTCGCAGAAGTGGGCCTACAGCAACATCGAAAACGAGTTCGGGATGTGGCGCAGCGAGTATGACATCACCGACGGCTGGACCGCCTATACCGGCCTGGGCGCGCAGCACGCGCATGAGGAAGGGATCTACAGCGCGCCGAAGCTGGTCGATAAAAGCGGTAAGGCAACGGTCAGCCGTCTGGATACCAACCGCATCAGCGACGCCGTCAGCGGCATGGCGGGCATTCGCGGTAACTTTGATACCGGTTTTATCTCGCACAAGGTCAACGTCGGCTACTCGGCGATGACCAAAAACGAAAAGATCGCGTGGAAAATGTCGGCCACGAAGGATAACCCGACCACCAACATCTATCACAACACCGGGGTCGATATGCCGGACAGCACCAACTTCAACGGATCTGGCGGAAAGTACAGCGACCCGCTGACCAGCGGACGCACCCGTACCCAGGGCTGGCTGTTGAGCGATACCCTGGGCGTGCTGGACGACAAACTGCTGTTCACCGCGGGCGCGCGCCACCAGAAAGTGGTCATTCGCGGGTATAACAAAATTACCGGTGCGGAAAACGCGGCAGACGGCTTCGACGGCAGCCGATGGATGCCAACCTACGGCGTGGTCTACAAGCCGTGGGAGGAAATCTCCCTCTATGCTAACCATACCGAAGCGCTGCAGCCGGGCAAAACCGCGCCTAATACCGCCACCAACTACGGCCAGAGCACCGGTATCGTTCACTCTAAGCAGAACGAAGTGGGCGTGAAGGCGGACTTTGGCCGCGTGGGCGGATCGCTTGCGCTGTTTGAAATCAAGATGCCGTCGGCGATCCTTGACGACAACGGTCACTACGGCCTGGACGCCGAGCAGCGTAACCGCGGCGTGGAGCTGAACGTCTTCGGCGAGCCCCTGCTGGGGATGCGTTTGAACGCCAGCGCCACCTGGCTGCAGGCCGAACTGACCAAAACCAAAAATGGTGTGAATCAGGGTAACGATGCGATCGGTATTCCGAACTTTTACGCCGTGCTGGGCGCAGAGTACGACATCAAGCCGATTGATGGCCTGACCGCCACCGCCCGCGTGAACCACTCCGGCGCGCAGTACGCTGACCTGGCAAACACCAAAAAGCTGGACAGCTACACCACGCTGGATCTGGGGATGCGCTATCGCTTCGCGGTGAACCACAATGCAAACCAGATGACCGTGCGCGCAGGCATCGACAACGTGACCAATGAAAACTACTGGGCCAGCGTGGACGATTCCGGTACCTATATTACGCAGGGCGAAACGCGGACCTTTAAGGTCTCGGTTGGCTACGCGTTTTAAGCGTTCCATCTCGTTATCCGGGGCAGGGATGCCCCAATCCCTTGCTACCTCCAGCATGAAGTGTTAAAACGTGCCCCTTCTAAAAAAGAGACAGGGGTAGGACGTGAAAGACGCGTCATCCGCTTCAGGCCATGGTAGCGCTGAAGCCTCGTCGGATCAGAATCCGACGCTGCAACGTGGTTTGCAAAATCGTCATATTCAACTGATTGCGTTTGGTGGCGCAATTGGTACTGGTCTGTTTCTTGGCATTGGCCCGGCGATTCAGATGGCGGGTCCGGCTGTATTGCTGGGCTACGGCGTCGCCGGGATCATCGCTTTCCTGATTATGCGCCAGCTTGGCGAAATGGTGGTTGAGGAGCCGGTATCCGGTTCATTTGCCCACTTTGCCTATAAATACTGGGGACCGTTTGCGGGCTTCCTCTCTGGCTGGAACTACTGGGTAATGTTCGTGCTGGTGGGAATGGCAGAGCTGACCGCTGCGGGCATCTATATGCAGTACTGGTTCCCGGATGTTCCAACGTGGATTTGGGCTGCCGCCTTCTTTATTATCATCAACGCCGTTAACCTGGTGAACGTGCGCTTATATGGCGAAACCGAGTTCTGGTTTGCGCTGATTAAAGTGCTGGCGATCATCGGTATGATCGGCTTTGGCCTGTGGCTGCTGTTTTCTGGTCACGGCGGCGAGAAAGCCAGTATCGACAACCTCTGGCGCTACGGTGGTTTCTTCGCCACCGGCTGGAATGGGCTGATTTTGTCGCTGGCGGTAATTATGTTCTCCTTCGGCGGTCTGGAGCTGATTGGGATTACTGCCGCTGAAGCGCGCGATCCGGAAAAAAGCATTCCAAAAGCGGTAAATCAGGTGGTGTATCGCATCCTGCTGTTTTACATCGGTTCACTGGTGGTTTTACTGGCGCTCTATCCGTGGATGGAAGTGAAATCCAACAGTAGCCCGTTTGTGATGATTTTCCATAATCTCGACAGCAACGTGGTAGCTTCTGCGCTGAACTTCGTCATTCTGGTAGCATCGCTGTCAGTGTATAATAGCGGGGTTTACTCTAACAGCCGCATGCTGTTTGGCCTTTCTGTGCAGGGTAATGCGCCGAAGTTTTTGACTCGCGTCAGCCGTCGCGGTGTGCCGATTAACTCGCTGATGCTTTCCGGAGCGATCACTTCGCTGGTGGTGTTAATCAACTATCTGCTGCCGCATAAAGCGTTTGGTCTGCTGATGGCGCTGGTGGTAGCAACGCTGCTGTTGAACTGGATTATGATCTGTCTGGCGCATCTGCGTTTTCGTGCAGCGATGCGACGTCAGGGGCGTGAAACACAGTTTAAGGCGCTGCTTTATCCGTTCGGCAACTATCTTTGCATCGCCTTCCTCGGCATGATTTTGCTGCTGATGTGCACGATGGATGATATGCGCTTGTCAGCGATCCTGCTGCCGGTGTGGATTGTATTCCTGTTTGTGACGTTCAAGCTTTCCCGCAAAAAGTAGCACGCTTTTCACCCTCTCCCTGTGGGAGAGGGCGGGGGTGAGGGCACCAGACTGCACCTGCCTTTTCGCCCGGTGGCGCTTCGCTTACCGGGCCTACAAAAAGATTATCTAGCGACAACACCCGATAGGGCGCGAATATCGTTCCCGGTCGGGGACTGGTGAATACGCAGCCCAAATTCATCTACCACCGCGAAAATATGGTCGAAGATGTCGGCCTGAATCTCCTCATATTCTGCCCAGACCACCGTGTTGGTGAAGGCATATATTTCAATCGGCAAACCATTCGCGTCAGGCGCTAGCTGACGCACCATCAGCGTCATATCTTTACGAATGCGCGGGTGGTTGCGCAGATATTCATTCAGGTAGGCGCGGAAGGTGCCAATATTGGTCATTTTACGCAGATTTAATACCGATTCCCCTTCACCGTTCTTCTGATTCCACAGGCTTATTTCCTCATGTCTCGCGGCCAGATAGGGCTTCAGCAGTTTCGCCTGAATGAGTTTCTGCTGTTCCTGCTCGTCGAGAAAATGAATGCTGGTGGTATCAATGTTCAGGCTGCGCTTAATGCGTCGCCCGCCGGAGGCCGACATGCCGCTCCAGTTGATAAAGGCGTCGGAGACCAGCGCCCACGTCGGAATGGTTGTAATCGTATTATCGAAATTGCGCACTTTGACGGTGGTTAACCCAATATCGATCACCGCGCCATCCGCGCCGTATTTCGGCATCTCCAGCCAGTCGCCCAGTTTCAGCATATCGTTCGCGGAAAGCTGAATACCTGCCACCAGACCAAGAATCGGATCTTTAAATACCAACATCAGCACGGCAGCCATTGCACCAAGACCGCTGATCAGAATCGCTGGCGACTGACCAATCAGCAGCGAGATCATCAAAATGCCGACCAGAATCGCGCCGATCAGTTTAATCCCCTGAAATATCCCTTTCAGCGGTAACTGAGATGCTGCCGGGAATTTCTGCGCCAGATTCAAAATAACATCCAGCAACGAGAAGACTGAAAGCAGCGCATACATCATGATCCACAACTGCGCGCAGGTAGTCAGAATATCTGCCGCTTCGGTGCCTTTTTGCAGCCAGAATACCGCCTGAATATTGACGATAATCCCCTGCAGGGTAAAAGCTAAACGGTGGAAGAGTTTATTCTGGGTAATGATTTGCAACCATAAATGGCTGCTGGCCTGCGCGCGTTTTTCGAAAGCGCGAAGCACGCCTTTGTGCAGAATAAAATGAACGATGATGGCGGTAAGAAAAATAATACCAAAGATAATCACTAAAGAGGTGGTGTGATTAATTTCAATGCCTAACTCTTCAACCTGAGCAATCAATTCCTGCATAACGTCTCCTGTATTTTTGCAGCCCCATAATGGCGGCTGCGGATCTATTATGCAAATTCACGGTCTTATTTGGTGGCCTGGCAGACCTTCACCACCGGCAGGCACAGGCTATGGCGGATGCGCAGCGTCGCCAGGGCAAGCACCACCATCATCGCCGTTTCCACCATCAGGAAGACGTTAACCGCCTGGGTGTAATCCCCGTGATGGTTCAGCAGCGCGTGCAGCAAAATCGCGCCAAAAATGGCCGGGCCAAGCCCCAGCGCGGCCTGCTGCAGGGTGCTTAAAATAGCGCTCGCGGCTCCCGCATCGTCAGGCTGGATGTCGCGCATCCCGATGCGGTAGAAGCTGTTCACGATCAGCGCCTGCCCGTAGCCCACCAGTCCGGTGGCGGGCGCCAGCGTCAGGGCGGTATTCTCCATGCCCCAGACGCGGAACGTGGCGATCAGCGCCAGCAGGCCGGTAATCTGGATTGCCAGACCCGTCAGCAGGATGGTGCTGGTGCTGTAGCGGGCAATCAGCCGCGGCGCGAACCACGCCGAAATAAAGTAGGTCACACCGAGGGCGATAAAACTGTTCCCGGACTGCCAGGGAGCCATCCCCAGGCCGGTTTGCATGGTGAGCGCCATACAGAACATAAATCCGGACCAGACGCTGAAAAAGAGCATCGCAATCAGTATGCCAAAGCGTACGCTGCGAAGCGCAAGCAGGCGCGGCGGGATCAGCGGGTGGGCATTCTCACGCTCTTTTTTGCGCGCATTCAGCGCCATCAGCCAGGCCAGCGGGATAAGGGCGAGAAGCATAACCTTTAGCGGCCAGGACCAGTGCCACTGCGGACCGAGCGCCATCGGAAACAGCAGACAGCAAAGCATGATGGCCAGCAGCACGGTACCCGGCCAGTCGATGCGTGACGGCGTCTCGCGACGGGTTTCCGGTACGAAGCGGCGGCTCAGCGCCAGCACCACCAGACAAATCGGCACGTTGATAAAGAAGGCGTTACGCCAGCCCAGCCCGGCGATATCCGCCGATACCAGCCAGCCGCCGCCCATCTGCCCGACGATAAACGCAATCCCGCCGATGCCGCCGAACAGGCTGATGGCTTTTGCATGCGCCGTACCTTTGAGCGTCACGTGCAGCGTGGCAAGAATTTGCGGCATGATCAGTGCGGCACCCGCGCCCTGAACGATGCGCGCGGCGAGCAGTTGTTCAATGTTCCCCGCCATTCCGCACAGCAGCGAGGCCAGGCCAAAGCTCGCCACGCCCCACATGAACAGACGGCGACGGCCAAAGTTATCCCCCAGCTTGCTGCCGAGCGCGAGGCAGACGGCAAAGGCCACGCCGTAGAGCGCGACGATGAGCTCCAGTTCAATGGCGGTAGCGTGCAGTGAATGGGTAATGGCATCCAGCGCCACGTTGGTGATTGAGGTATCAATCATCGGCAGCATCTGGCCGGTTAACAGCAATATCAGGCCAGCGCGACCCGGTGAAACAACTGACGTTTTCATGGTAACTCCATTGCGTCATTCAACAGATGGTCGTAGCATCTACCATCAGATAAACGGGTACCAGTTCTTGCTTATACTGGTACTGGCACTACCATGCAGGGGGAATTATGGCGCTGATGTCTGAACCCGTCGTCTCACTTCAGGATGACACCCGAAAACAGCTCGGGGCATTTTTACGCGCCCGGCGTGAAAGCCTCGATCCGCAGCGTCTCGGCTTGCCGCGCAGCGGTCGTCGCCGCACGCCGGGTCTGCGCCGGGAAGAGGTGGCGATGCTCGCTGACGTGGGCGTGACCTGGTACACCTGGCTTGAGCAGGGCAGGGACGTCAATCCGTCCAGCGCGGTGATGGCGGCCGTGGCAAAAGCGCTGCAATGCACCCCAACTGAAGCCCGGCATCTGTTTGTGTTAGCGGGTTTGCCGCCGGGTGAAGCGCCGCAGGCGGTCTGCTGCGAAGGCATCAGCGAAGGCACCCGACGCCTGCTGGATACGCTGATGCCGAAACCCGCCAGCATTCAGAAACCCAATTTCGACATCGTGGCGTGGAACGACAGCTTTGGGCATCTGATGGGTGTCGATTTCAATGAAATCCCGCCGGAAGATCGTAACTGTATTTATCTGTTCCTCACGCATCCGGCGTGGCGCGCGCGCCTCGGCAGACGCGACGACGTGCTGCCCATTTTTGTCTCCTATTTCCGGGCTGCGATGGCTGAACACCGGGGGGACCCGCTGTGGGAGGCCAAACTGGCGCGTTTCTTTGCGGTGTCCGAAGAGTTTAAAAACCTGTGGCACCAGCGTAACGACGTGCGCGGCGTGGAGAACCAGCTCAAGCTGTTTACCCATCCCGAGCTGGGGGATTTTACGCTGCAGCAGATGTACTGGTACTCCGCGCCGCGAAACGGGTCGCGTCTGCTGGTGTATCTGCCGGTGGATGAGGCCGGGGAGCGGGCGATGGAATGGCTGGCGGCGCAGGGGAAGTAGTTTTTTTGCGAGGGGCTTTCAGGGAATAAGCACGGTTTCGGTTTAACCTGGTTGAAGCGTATAAAGTGCGTCATGAAAGGCAATGTTAGCCTTTAATGCAAATTGTCTTATATGCTAATATCATCAGGGATGAAAAATCGTGTTCAGACTTATCGTTCATGAGGCCGTTAGAGAAGAAATTCTCGCATTGCCAGCAGAGGTACAGGCGAAGCTGATTCGCCAACTTGATAAATTACGCACTCACCCGACAGCACTAAGAGAACCCGACAGCAAGCCCTTACCCTATGGTTTGTTTGAAATCAGAACCGTTGGGGCGATCCATAGCCGCGGGATCTATGTGTACCAGCGGGAAAAGACGATTTTCCTGTTGCGTGTGTTTATCAAAAAGACGCAAAAAACACCCTCTGCTGAGATTCGTCTGGCGCTGAAACGACAACAGGAGATGTTGGATGAGCAAAAAGATTATTGACTGGGATGAACTCAGAGCGGAGCTGTTAAGTAATTCAGAGGTACAGGCTTCATTTGATGCAGAAGAGCGCAAGGAGCGCCTGCGAGAGATGCTAGCGCAATGGCGCGACCATGCTGGTCTGACGCGCGCACAGGTGGCGGAGCGAATGGGCGTCAGCGCACCCACCGTATCAAGAATGGAAGCGAATATTACCCGCGCGAGCCTTGATACGTTAACGCGTTATGCACTGGTGTGCGGGGTTAAACATCCGCAAATTACGCTTTATTGAAAACAGGCACGCCGGAACCCAGCGTGCCAGTAAGGTTTAGCACTCAGTCACAATCGTGCTCAGCGGCAGGCGGGATTTCGGCAGCGTGGCGTTGAAATCTTCCACGCTGTGATGCCCAACCGGAACCACCACCAGGCTGGTGAAGCCCTTCTCTTTCAGGCCAAACTCTTCGTCGAGAATAGCGGCGTCGAAACCTTCGATCGGTACCGCGTCCAGGCCCATTGCGCCAACGCCCAGCAGGAAGTTGCCGACGTTCAGGTAAACCTGCTTCGCCATCCACTGGTCGTCATCTTTCAGATCCACGCGGTGCATGTCCGCGAAATAGGTGCGGCCCTTGTGGTTCGCGGCTTTGGCTTCCGGGGTGTTGAAGCGACCGTCGGCTTCTTCCTGATCGACAACGCGTTCCAGCCAGGCATCGTCCATCGCGGTTTTCGCGCAGAACACCACCACGTGAGAGGCATCCAGCATTTTGCGTTCGTTGAACACATAGGTGCCCGCCGCGGATTTCGCCACGCGCGCTTTTCCTTCCTCGGTGCTCGCCACAATGAAGTGCCACGGCTGGGAGTTGGTGCTGGACGGGCTGTACTGCAGCAGGGTTTTGATTTTTTCCGCTTCTTCAGCGGTCAGTTTTTTGCTTGCGTCGAACGCCTTGGTGGAGTGGCGTTTCAGCGCAACAGAAATGATATCCATAACAACTCCTGATGATCAAATTCGCCCGCGTGCGGGCGCGAAAGGTGAGCAGATTACAGCGGCACGCGGAAAAAGATAAGGGCAATTCGAGCGTTTAATCTGTTCGTCTCAGACGAACAATCAGACCGGCCGGATCCACTTCTGGTCTTTTTTCGGCAGTTTATCCACCACCAGATGCCAGGAATCATTGATGAGATCGGTAACCAGTTCCGGCGTCACGTCGTCAGTGCCGTAAAGGGAAATCCAGTGCTTTTTACTCAGATGGTAGCCGGGTTCTATCCCGCGGTAGATCTGCTGGTTTAAGAGAGATTTCTCCGGGTCTGACTTCAGGCTGACGTGCGGCCGCCCGTGTGCGACGGCCACAATCATGAAAATTTTTCCACCCACTTTGAACACGTCAAACTCCGGCCCGAACGGCCAGCAGTGTTCGGTGAACGGCAGCTCCAGCGCAACGCGTTTAGCGTGCTCCTGCAACGTTTTACTGTCCATCGATCTCTTCCTGAGCAAGCCCGCGCCACATCACCTCAAATCCGAGCGCTTTAAAATCAACGGCGCGGGACGGGTCGCGGGTGGCAAATTCCATCGTACTTTCGGCCAGCGATAAGAAAAGCGCATCGCCAAACGTTTTAAATTCATCAGACATAAACACCTGACGCACCGAGCGGCGGCAGAGTTCATGCAGCTCCGGAAACATCTCTTTCACCGCCTGTTCCGTTTCGGTGCTCAGCTTTTCACTGACGCCAATCTGGCGGATCGCCGCATGAGCAACCGGGTTACGAATACCCCAGTCCACATAGCTGTTCCAGATATTGCGGGTATGTTCTTTAGGTAGCGTGATGGTGCGATCGAGGTTCGCCAGCATGGTCTGGCAGAGATCCTGCTTCAGATGAAGATAGAGGGCATTCAGCAGATCGTCTTTCGTAGCAAAGTAGCGGAACAGGGTGCCTTCGGCGACGCCCGCCTTACGGGCAATGAGCGCCGTTGAGGCGGCAATACCTGACTGTGCAAATGCCGCCGTTGCGGCTTCCAGTAAGGCCTGTTTTTTATCTTCACTCTTCGGACGTGCCACTAAATTTTTCCTCCTGTCAATTATAAAAACCCTGATTGAAACACGTGCTTTGACACGCTGCAACGCGGAATGTCAAAGATCGAAAACGTCTTGACGACTTTATCATCATATCTATAATGAGTGCTTACTCACTCATAATCAAGTTTACCCTGCGCACGCTATCGGATGGGGCGCGTTTTCGGGTCAGGATATGAAAAAACCTCTCTTCATCTGCGTGGTGTTAATCATGATTATTGCTTCAGCCGCGAGTTTACCGTTTGTTCTGAATGCCGGATTCGGCCAGCCGCCGCAGGGTGAACGACTCACTGAAGTGGAGGCCTCCCCACAGTATCGCGAGGGGAAATTCCACAATACGCTGCCGACGCCGGGTTATAACGGCGATAAAAATATGCTGGTCGCAATGTGGGAGTTTCTGACCAAAAAAACCGAAAACGCCCGCCCGGCCCAGCCGCTGCCGCTGGTGAAAACCGATCTTGCGAGCCTGCCGCTGGAGCAGGACACCCTGGTGTGGCTCGGTCACTCCTCCTGGTATCTGCAGCTCGCGGGTAAACGGATCCTGATTGACCCGGTGCTTGGCAACTATGCCGCGCCGTTCTCGTTCCTCAATAAGGCCTTTGCCGGCGAATATCCGTGGCGCGCGGAACGCATGCCGGAGATCGACCTGCTGATTATCTCGCACGATCACTACGATCATCTGGATTACGCCACTATCAAGGCGCTACTGCCGAAGGTGAAGCGCGTAGTGACGCCGCTGGGCGTGGGGTCCCACCTGCGTTACTGGGGGATGAAGCCCGAGATTATTGACGAGCGCGACTGGAACCAGTCGGTACGCATCAGCGATGAATTGACGGTGCACGTTCTGCCAGCGCGTCACTTCTCCGGTCGCGGCATCAAACGCGATCGCACCTTGTGGGGCAGCTTCATGTTCGTCACGCCA
Source organism: Enterobacter hormaechei (assembly GCA_041890495.1). Taxonomy (GTDB): domain Bacteria; phylum Pseudomonadota; class Gammaproteobacteria; order Enterobacterales; family Enterobacteriaceae; genus Escherichia; species Escherichia boydii. Next base: position 2,472,985 of record CP169086.1, on the reverse strand, counting down.
GAGCAGAAGGTTTACTACAGCGGGGATTCCGGTTACGGCCCGCACTTCAGGGCCATCGGTGAACAGTTTGGCGAAGTGGACGTCGCCATCATGGAAAACGGCCAGTACGACCAGGACTGGAAGTACATCCACATGCTGCCGGAGGAAACGGCGCAGGCCTCGGCGGATCTCAACGCGAAAGCCGTGGTGCCCGGACATAACGGACGCTTCGTGCTGGCGAAACACGCCTGGAACGATCCGCTGATCCAGCTGGCAAAAGCCAGCAAGGATAAAAATTATCGGTTGCTGACGCCGGAACTGGGCGAGCCCGTCCGGGTAAGCGACAGCGCACAAACATTTCGTGCGTGGTGGGAATAATGTTTAAGCGAGAAGCAGAGGGGGACAGCAGTATGACCATTTCCGCTCAAGTCATCGACACTATCGTCGAATGGATCGACGATAATCTGCACCAGCCATTACGAATAGAAGAGATTGCCCGTCACGCGGGTTACTCGAAATGGCACCTGCAGCGGCTGTTTATGCAGTACAAAGGGGAGAGTCTGGGGCGTTATATCCGTGAACGTAAGCTGCTGCTGGCGGCGCGCGATCTGCGAGAATCCGATGCCCGGGTGTACGACATCTGCCTGCGTTACGGGTTTGACTCGCAGCAGACGTTTACCCGTATCTTCACCCGTACGTTCAACCAGCCGCCGGGAGCGTACCGTAAAGAGAACCATAGCCAGACACATTAACCTGTCGCGCGTAGGCCGGGTAAGGCGTAGCCGCCACCCGGCTTTTTTATGGGCTCAGGACGCGAGTGAAAACCAGCGTCGCCAGACGAAACGCAGCACGAAGAATTCAATCGCCCCGAGCAGTAAAAACCACACGCAGAACACAATGGTATAGAGCTGGTTAAGATCGACCATGTGAAAGGTCTGAACCAGCTTCTGCGCCAGCACCAGCCCAAGCGAAGGCGCCGGGAGCAGCAGGCACGAAAGCAGGGCCAGTAATAAAATGCCGCCTGCGGTGAGCAGCGATTCTAGCGGGTGTTTCATCGTAATGTTAATCGTCAGTTAAAAATGTCATTGTCCGGCATTCTGTAACGTAAAGCAATATCAGCCCCGCTGGCCTTTTTGAATAAAACAAAGACATTATTACTGCGAATAAATAACAACATACGACCCGGCGTTTATATTATTATCTCGTAATGTAAATAAACGTCCGCATCAGGAAAATAATTTTACAAATGTATAGGTGCTATAACCAATTAACGTGGCAATAACAATGGCCGCGATAACGTATAACACCAGTCTGCGCCCGCGATAAATACCCCACATGGTTCCCCCTCGTTTAGTATTGGTTTAGAAATATTTTGTAAAAATCAGATTATCGAAATAGTTTTAATCAGTTTTGAATAACCGAGAAGTCATTATATTGCGGTAGATCAATTTTACCCGCAAGACTTTAAAATGAATTTATTTAAGCCCGAAAGGAATTCAGGCTTCTGTTCACCGGAAATTGAAGGAAAAATACGATGACTGAAAAAAAATTGACTCCTAACATGCCGCCTTCCGGCGGGTTGGCATACCAGCAGACCGTAGAGCAGGTGCTTGCACACGCGCAGAGCCAGGCCAGCGGTCTTGATCGTGCTGAGGCGCAGGCGCGTCTGCAAAAAACAGGGCCGAACGCGCTGCCGGAGAAAAAAGGCAAACCCGCCTGGCTGCGTTTCTTAGCCCATTTTAATGATGTACTGATTTATGTCCTGCTGGCCGCCGCCGTATTAACGGCAATAATGGGCCACTGGGTTGATACGCTGGTTATTTTGGGCGTGGCGGTAATCAATGCCTTAATTGGCCATATTCAGGAAAGCAACGCGGAAAAATCCCTGAAGAGTATTCGTAATATGCTCTCCAGCGAGGCGCGCGTTATTCGTAACGGCAACCACGAAACTATACCCACAACTGAAATAGTCCCGGGCGATATTATTGTATTGCGTGCGGGGGACCGTATTCCGGCGGACATGCGTCTAATTGAAGCGCATAATTTACGCGTGGAAGAGGCGATTCTGACCGGTGAATCCACCGTGGTGGATAAACACGTTAATCCGCTGAGCGGCGAATTACCGCTGGGCGATCGCACCAACATGGTCTTCTCCGGGACGACAGTCAGCGCGGGCGGCGGCGTCGGCGTGGTCACCGCGACCGGTCAGGATACGGAACTCGGCCACATCAACCAGATGATGGCGGGGATCGAGAAGCACCGTACGCCGCTGCTGGTGCAGATGGACAAGCTGGGTAAAGCGATCTTCGCCATTATCCTGGCTATGATGGCCGCGCTGTTTGTCTTCAGCCTGGTGTTCCGCGAGATCCCGATGGGCGAGCTGCTGCTCTCCCTGATTAGCCTGGCGGTGGCCTCCGTACCGGAAGGTCTGCCGGCAATTATCTCCATCATCCTCTCCCTTGGCGTGCAGGCGATGGCGCGTAAGCGGGCGATTATCCGCAAGCTGCCGACGGTTGAAACGCTCGGCGCGATGACCGTGGTCTGCTCGGATAAAACCGGCACCCTGACCATGAATGAGATGACGGCTAAAGCCATCATCACCGCCGACGCTTGCTACCGCGTGGACGGCAACAGCTACGAGCCGGTAGGCAACATCTACCTGGAAGGCAGCGACGAGCCGGTGCAGATCCAGCCGGGCACCGTGCTGGAGCAGTACCTGCGCACCATCGACCTGTGTAACGACAGTCAGCTGATTCAGGACGAGCGCGGCCTGTGGGGCATTACCGGTGGGCCGACCGAGGGCGCGCTGAAGGTGCTGGCGGCGAAGGCCAGCCTTGAGCCGGTGATGACCACGCTGGTGAATAAGATCCCGTTCGACTCGCAGTACAAGTACATGAGCACCCACTACCAGATTGGCGGTGAGGAGCAGATTTTGATCACCGGCGCGCCGGACGTCATTTTCGCCCTGTGCGCGCAGCAGCAGACCCGCAACGGTGCGGAAGCCTTCAACCGCGCGTACTGGGAAACCGAAATGGAGCGCTATGCGCGTCAGGGGCTGCGCATGGTTGCCGCGGCGTTCAAGCCGGCGAACGGCGAGCAGGAGCTGACGCACGACGACCTGAGCCACGGTCTGATCTTCCTCGGCATCGCCGGGATGATGGATCCGCCGCGCCCGGAAGCCATTGACGCGATTAACGCCTGCCAGCAGGCGGGGATCCGCGTGAAGATGATCACCGGCGATCACCCGCAGACGGCGATGAGCATCGGCCAGATGCTGGGGATCACCAACAGCGAGCAGGCGGTCACCGGCTACGAGCTGGAGAAAATGGACGATGCCGCACTGGCGGAAGCCGCGGTGAAGTATGACATCTTCGCCCGTACCAGCCCGGAGCATAAGCTGCGCCTGGTGAAAGCGCTGCAGGACAAAGGCGAAATCGTCGGCATGACCGGTGACGGCGTGAACGATGCCCCGGCGCTGCGTCAGGCGGACGTGGGCATTGCGATGGGCATTAAGGGCACGGAAGTGACCAAAGAGGCGGCGGATATGGTCCTGACGGACGATAACTTCGCCACCATCGCCAGCGCGGTGAAAGAGGGGCGTCGCGTTTACGACAACCTGAAGAAGACCATCCTGTTCATCATGCCGACTAACCTGGCGCAGGGGCTGCTGATTGTGATTGCGCTGCTGGCGGGGAACATCATTCCGCTGACGCCGGTGCTGATTCTGTGGATGAACATGGCGACCTCGGCCACGCTCTCCTTCGGCCTGGCCTTTGAGGCCGCCGAGCGCAACATCATGCGCCGTCCGCCGCGTCAGACCGGGCAGCACGTGATGGACGCCTACGCCGTCTGGCGCGTGGCCTTCGTCGGCACCATGATTGCCATCGCCGCCTTTGCGCTGGAAGCCTGGCTGGCCCCGCGCGGCCACAGCGCGGAGTTCATCCGCACCGTGCTGCTGCAGATGCTGGTCTGCGCCCAGTGGGTGTACATGATTAACTGCCGCAACACCGAAGGGTTCTCCCTGAACCGTGGCCTGCTGGCGAACAAAGGGATCTGGCTGGTGACGGGCGTGCTGTTCCTGCTCCAGGCGGCGATTATTTACCTGCCGTTTATGCAGATGCTGTTTGGCACTGAAGCCCTGCCGCTGCGCTACTGGTTTGTGACCCTGGCCGTTGCAGGCGTGATGTTCTTCGTCGTCGAAATCGAGAAGCGACTGACCCGCAGGTTCCGTAAGGCTGCATAACGAAAACCTTACCCCACACCCCTCACCCTAACCCTCTCCCCTAAGGGGAGAGGGAATGTGAACACCCTCGCCCCTTTGGGGAGAGGGCCGGGGTGAGGGGAGAAACAACGCTGAGGTACTCCCATGAAATTCCCGGTCCTGTTTGCACTTCTTGTCAGTACCCTGCAACCCGTCTTCGCCGCCGCCATTCCCGTTCGCGTCGCCACCGTGGAGCAAACCGCCCACGCCGCCGAGCGCCAGATCCCGGGCCGCATCGAAGCCATTCACACCGTTGAGCTACGCGCACGCACGGAGGGCACGATCGCCAAAATCCACTTCCGTGACGGGCAGTACGTGAAAAAAGGCGACGTGCTGTTTGAACTGGACGACGCCGAGCCGCGCGCCGCCCTGCGCCTGGCGCAGGCCGAGGTGAAAAGCGCCGAAGCCACGCTGCGCCAGGCGCAGCAGCAGCTTTCCCGCTTTGAAAGTCTCGGCAACAGCAACGCCATCAGCCGTCACGACGTGGACAACGCCCGCATGCAGCGAGACGTCGCCAGTGCCGCGCTGGAGCAGGCGAAAGCCCGGCTTGAAGCCCGCAGCGTCACCCTGAGCTACACCCGCATCACCTCGCCGATTGACGGCCGCGTGGGGCACAGCAGCTTCCACGTGGGGAGCCTGGTCAACCCGGCGAGCGGCGTTTTGGTGGAGGTGGTGCAGCTTGACCCGATCCGCATCGCCTTTGCGCTGGAAGAGGGGGCATTTGCCGCCAAAGCCGGACAGCATGCGGATATTAACGCCATGAAGCGTGCCTGGCAGGCGCTGATCGACAGCAACGGCCAGCGCGTCAGCGGCGAGCTGACGTCAGTGGATAACCGCATTGACCCGCGTACCGCCAGCGTGATGCTGCGCGCCGAGTTTGCCAACCCGCGCCATCAGCTGCTCCCCGGCGGCAATGTGAACGTGTTTTTGCGTCCGGCAAGCGAGCAGCCGGTGCTGACCCTGCCCGCCGCTGCCGTACAGCAGAACGGCGACGGATTCTTTGCCTGGGTGGTTAACGCCGACGGCAAAGCCGAAATACGTTCGCTGACGGTCGCCGGACAGATCGGCCAGCAGTTCCAGATTACCTCCGGCGTAAAGGCCGGTGAGCGAGCGATTACTGACGGCGGGCAGCGCGTGCAGCCTGGCGCTGCCGTCCAGATACTGAATTAAGGAGCCATCATGCTGACGTTTTTCATCAAACGCCCGCGCTTCGCGATGGTGATTGCGCTGGTCATCACCCTGCTGGGGGCCATTGCGCTGAGGATTATCCCGGTGGAGCAGTATCCGCAGATCACGCCGCCGGTGGTGAACGTCTCTGCCAGCTGGCCAGGTGCCAGTTCGGCTGACGTGGCGGAGGCCATCGCCACGCCGCTGGAGACGCAGCTAAACGGCGTGGATCATATGCTCTACATGGAGTCCACCAGTTCGGACGAAGGCACTTACAGCCTGAACATTACCTTTGCGGCGGGCACCGATCCGGATCTCGCCGCCATCGACGTGCAAAACCGCGTGGCGCAGGCCGTGGCGCAGCTCCCAACCGAGGCGCAGCAAAACGGCGTGCAGGTGCGCAAGCGTGCCACCAACCTGATGATGGGGGTAAGTCTTTACTCACCGAACAACACCCACACGCCGCTGTTCGTCAGCAACTACGCCAGCACCCAGGTGCGCGAGGCGCTGTCCCGTCTGCCCGGCGTCGGGCAGGTGCAGATGTTCGGCGCGCGCGACTACAGCATGCGCATCTGGCTGCGCCCGGACCGCATGAACGCCCTGAACGTCACCACCGATGACGTGGCGCAGGCGCTGCGCGAGCAGAACGTGCAGGGCGCGGCGGGTCAGGTGGGCACGCCGCCGGTGTTTAACGGCCAGCAGCAGACGCTGACCATCAACGGGCTGGGGCGCTTAAGCCAGGCCGAAGACTTTGCCGACATCATTATCCGCGCGGGCGAGATGGGCCAGCTGGTGCGCCTGAAGGACGTGGCGACTATCGAACTCGGCTCGCGCAGCTACAGCTCCGGCGCGCAGCTGAACGGCCACGATTCGGCCTACCTTGGCATCTATCCGACGCCGTCCGCCAACGCCCTGCGCGTGGCCGATGCGGTACGCGCGGAGCTGGAGCGTCTCTCGACGCGCTTCCCGGATGACCTCGTCTACGAGGTGAAATTCGACACCACCTCCTTCGTCGCCGCGACCATTAAGGAGATCGGCGTCTCGCTGGCGCTGACGATGCTGGCGGTGGTGGTGGTCGTTTCCCTGTTCCTGCAGAGCTGGCGCGCGACGCTGATTGTCGCCCTCGCCATCCCGGTGTCGCTGGTGGGCACCTTCGCGGTGCTCTACACGCTGGGCTACTCCGCCAACACCCTCAGCCTGTTTGCCATTATTCTGGCGCTGACCATGGTGGTGGATGATGCCATCGTGGTGGTGGAGAGCGTTGAAACGCTGATGGCGGAAGGGCAGAGCCGCACGGCGGCGACCGCGCTGGCGCTGCGCCAGATTGCCGGGCCGGTGATCGCGACCACGCTGGTGCTGCTGGCGGTGTTTGTGCCGGTTGCGCTCTTACCGGGGATTGTCGGTGAGCTGTACCGCCAGTTCGCGGTGACGCTCTCCACCGCCGTGACGCTCTCAAGCCTCGTGGCGCTGACCCTGACGCCCGCCCTGTGCGCGATGCTGCTGCGTCCACGCCCGGAGAAACCGGCGGCAGTCTATCGCGCCTTTAACCGCGGGCTGGACGCCACGCGCGGTTTCTACACCCGCATCGTGAATGTCTTAAACCTGCGTCCGTGGCTGGCGCTGCTGGCCACCGCAGGCGCAGCGGCAGTCGTGCTGTTCAGCTTTACGTCGATGCCAAAAGGCTTCCTGCCGCAGGAAGACCAGGGCTACTTCTTCGCCAGCGTCCAGCTGCCGGAAGCGGCCTCGCTGGAGCGTACCGAAGCGGTGATGACCACGGCGCGCGAGTTAATCGCCAAAAACCCGGCGGTGGAAGATGTGATTCAGGTCTCCGGATTTAACATCCTCAACGGCACCAGCGCCTCCAACGGCGGGTTTATCTCCATCATGCTGAAGGACTGGAGCGAGCGCCCGCCGCTGGAGAAGGTGATGGGTACCCTGCAGCGCCAGCTGCTGGCCCTGCCGGAAGCGACCATCATGACCTTCGCGCCGCCGACGCTGCCGGGGCTGGGCAACGCCTCCGGCTTCGACCTGCGCATTCAGGCTCAGGCAGGGCAGAGCCCGGCGGAGCTGGAGCGCGTCACCCGCGAGGTGCTGGCGAAAGCTAACCAGCATCCGCAGCTGAGCCGCGTATTCACCACCTGGAGCAGCAACGTGCCGCAGCTGACGCTCACCGTTGACCGCGAGCGCGCCGCGCGCCTCGACGTGCCGGTGTCGCGCATCTTCAGCAGCCTGCAAACCGCCTTTGGCGGCACCCGCGCCGGGGATTTCAGCATCAACAACCGCGTCTACCACGTGGTGATGCAAAACGAGATGCAGTGGCGCGAGCGCGCCGAACAGATTAGCGAGCTGTTCGTGCGCAGCAACAGCGGCGAGCGGGTACGCCTGAGCAACCTTGTCACCATCACGCCGACCGTCGGCGCGCCGTTCCTGCAGCAGTACAACCAGTTCCCGTCCGTGTCGGTGAGCGGCTCGGCAGCGGCTGGGGTGAGCAGCAGCACGGCGATGGCGGCGATGGGCGAGATTTTGGCGGAGAATTTGCCTGCGGGGTACGACTACGCCTGGAGCGGAATGTCGTATCAGGAGCAGCAGACCGGCAATCAGGCGATCTGGATCGTGCTGGCGGCGGTAGTGATGGCGTGGCTGTTCCTCGTCGCCCAGTACGAGAGCTGGACGCTCCCGGCGAGCGTGATGCTTTCGGTGCTGTTCGCCATCGGCGGGGCTCTGGTCTGGCTGTGGATGGCCGGATACGCCAACGACGTGTACGTGCAGATTGGTCTGGTGCTACTGATAGCCCTCGCCGCCAAGAACGCGATCCTGATCGTGGAGTTTGCCCGCGCGCGGTGATGATGACCGCCGTGTCGTTCATTATCGGCGTTCTGCCGATGATGCTGGCGACCGGCGCAGGAGCCCAGAGCCGCCGCATCATCGGCACCACGGTCTTCAGCGGTATGCTGGTGGCGACCGTGGTGGGGATTCTGTTCATCCCCGCGCTATTCGTGCTGTTCCAGCGCCTGCGCGAGTGGGGCCACGGCCTTACGGACTCGTCGCCCACAGCTCGCAGTGCTTCTGCACCAGAGAAATAAGCGAGCCGCCGTCGGCGATAAAGTCCCGCATGCGCTGCGCCTCGCTCTGTACTGACCCCAAAAAGTTGGACAGTTAAACACGAGGCACATAGGTCTGGGTTCGATATTCAATTGGACTCAGACCTTTTAATTTCAGGCTAATTCTTCTGCTGTTGTAGTAGTCAATATATTCCGTAACAGCATCCTTCAGTTCGCTTATATTACTGAACTCGTCAAGATAAAAACACTCCGACTTTAAGGTTCCAAAGAAACATTCCACGACTGCATTATCCAGACAATTGCCTTTTCTGGACATGCTCTGTGTAATGCCTTGTTCTTTAAGGATGTTTTGATACCTTCTCATACGATACTGCCATCCCTGGTCAGAGTGCAGAATAGGATGCTCGTGAGGCTTAAGCTTTTTGAATGCCTGATCGAGCATATTCTCGACCATGTTCATCACCGGTCTTTCCGACAGGCTGTAAGAAATAACTTCGTTGTTGAAGAGATCTATTACTGGAGACAAATACAGCTTGCGCCCATTGACTGCAAATTCAGTAACATCGGTAACCCACTTCTCGTTTGGCCGTGTAGCCTTGAAATCCCTTTGGAGAACATTAGGGGCGGTTTGCCCTACCTCTCCTCTGTAGGAGCTGTATCGCTTGACCTTAATCGCTGCCTTAAGCGAGAGGGTTCCCATCAGGCGCTGAACAGCTTTATGGTTAATCCGTTCCCCGTCTCGATGGAGAGACAACGTTACCCTACGGTATCCGTATCGACCTTTATTCTCGTGATAAATCTCACCAATACGCTTTTTAACATCCGCATACTTATCAGGCTTGCTGAGAGCCTTTAGATGGTAATAAAACGTACTGCGCGGTATCTCCGCTGCCCTGAGAAGCTCATCAAGAGGGTAAAACTGCCTTAGCTCATTGAGTACTTTCACTTTTTCGCGGGATGAGCTAAGGCTTTCAGCTTTTTTAGATACGTAAGCCGCATTTCAAGGAATCGAACTTGTCTTTCAAGATCCTCAATACGTCGGTCTTTCGACAGCTCCAATGCTAACGCCGCTTTTTCTGGATCAACTGACATTGTAATGTTTCTTTTGGTGCCGATCTTGAGTGCGCGTAAACCAGCTTCTCCGTGCTCCTCATAGACTTTCAGCCACTTGGCTACAGAACCACTACCAGCAAGCATAAAGTGAGCAGCAGCCTGATTGAGGGACATCTGCTGCTCGGTCACGGCTTTCACGACCTTAATGCGCAACTCTGGATCAGCACTAACGCCTTTAGGTTTGGGAATTAAACCTTTTTCTCCATGTTTTTCATAGAGGGCAACCCATGTCCTGACCTGGGTTCGGGGTACACCAAAACGGGCAGAGATGATCCTGTAACCATCATCAGTTGTGAAGTAGTGATTCACGACTTCAAGGCGCTTTTCGAAGGGGTATTTTGGCTTTGACATATCAGGGACTATTCCATTTCATCGTCCAACAAAATGGGTGCAGTACACTCTTGCCCTGCTTTAACAGCAGGGCAATTTCGTTGATTGCGCTTGTGGCACCGAGCTTATCGGCCGACGGCGCCACCTGCTCCAGCAGCCAGGCAATGTCTACCGCTACAGTTCGTTGCTCGCCGGTGTGCACGTCCGTCAGGATCCCCTCGAGCCCGTAGCGACACGCCTGAAAACGGTTAAAACGGTAGAGCAGAAAATCCCGTTCCTGATGTTTATAAGGCCGCGTGGTCAACAGCCAGTGGGACGTGGCCTGAATCAGCCCGGCGATGTTAATCGCGTGGCCGAGCGTCAGCGGCGTATCCATCACCCGCACCTCCACGGTGCCAAAATGCGGGCTGGGGCGAATATCCCAGTGCAGATCCTTGATGCTGTCGATCATGCTGGTTGAACTCAGGCGGCGGAACAGCCCTTCGAACTCCTGCCAGCTGTTAACCCACGGCATCTGCCCGTTATCCGGGAACCCGGAGAAGATATTGAGCCGCGACGAGGAGAACTTTGTGTCGGTGCCCTGCATGTACGGCGAAGCGGCCGCCAGGGCAATAAAGTGCGGCACGAATCGCGACAGGCCGTGCAGGAGGTAAATGGCGTCATCCCCGGTCCGGCAGCCGACGTGAACGTGCTGACCGAACACCGTCGCCTGCAAAATCAGATAGCCAAAGCGCTCCAGCGTGACGTTATAGCGCTCGTCGTCGCACACCTCCTGACGCTGCCATTTCTGGAACGGATGCGTCCCGCCGCCGCAGATCTGAATGTGCTGCTCCGCCGCGGCGCGCAGGATGCTCTGCTGCATCACCGAGAACTGCGCCGCCGCCTGGTCGATGGTCTCACACACGCCGGTGGCGATTTCGAGCATGCTTTCGGTGATGTCGTGTTTGACTTCACCGCCTTTGATGTCGTCTTTGACGGCGGCGATAAGCGCGGAGGAGTCCTGGCTGAGATCGTACCCCGGCGGGTTAACCACCTGCAGTTCGAGCTCGACGCCAAGGGTGAACGGTTCAGAGGATTTGAAATCGGGTAAAGGCATGGCGCACTCCGTTGTCTGTAGAGTGTTGAGTATAGACAACGGGTGTGGCGCGCTCGTCTCAGGGTGGTATAACTGATAGCAGGCTTAGCAAAAGGGGAGTGAATCATGTCTGACTATCCAACCGTTGCGCTCATTGGTCCCGGTGCAATTGGTACCACCATTGCCGCGGTCCTGCATGACGCTGGCCGCACGCCGCTGCTCTGCGGACGGACCGCACACGCGGAGTTACGCCTGCGTCACGATGAGGGTGAAACGGTGGTGCCCGGCCCGGTATTAACCGATCCGACGGCCATTACGCGCCCCGTTGACCTCGTGTTTATCGCGGTGAAAACGACGCAAAATGCCGACAGCGCCGGTTGGCTGCGCGCGCTGTGCGATGAAAATACGGTGGTCTGCGCCCTGCAAAACGGCGTGGAACAGAAGGCTCAGCTTGAGCCTTTGGTCAGCGGTGCGACTGTGCTGCCGTCGGTGGTCTGGTTCCCGGCGCAGCGCGAGCCGGATGCCTCCGTCTGGCTGCGCGCCAAACCGCGCCTGACGCTGCCGGACGTGCCGCAGGCGCAGCGGGTAGTGGAGGCGCTTCGCGGTACGCGCTGTGAGGTTGAACTCTCGACGGATTTCTCCACCGTCGCCTGGCGTAAGCTGCTGCAAAACGCGGTCGCCGGGCTGATGGTGCTGGCCAACCGCCGTGCCGGGATGTTCAGGCGCGAGGATATCAGCGAACTTTCGCTGGCCTACCTGCGCGAAGGGCTGGCCGTCGCCCGTGCCGAAGGGGCGAAGCTGGCCGATGACGTTGCGCAGGAAATTCTGGCGAACTTCCAGCGCGCGCCAGTGGATTTGGGGACGTCGATTCTCGCTGACCGTCAGGCGGATCGCCCGATGGAGTGGGATATCCGCAACGGCGTCATCCAGCGCTACGGCCGCAAACACGGCATTGCGGTGCCCATCAGCGACGTGGTGGTGCCGCTGCTGGCGGCGGGGAGCGAGGGGCCGGGTTAACGGCCGCTGTTTTTTCGTTCGGCAAAGTAATGGGCGGGCGTGCTACCCATCGCTTTTCTGAACATGTTGATAAACGCGTTCACGGATTCATACCCGAGCGTTGTCGCCACGTTCTGGACGGGCACGCCGCTTGCCAGCTCCCGCAGGGCAATAATTAAATGCAGCTGCTGGCGCCATCGTCCGAAGCTCAGCCCGGTCTCGCGCTGCATCAGGCGTGCAAACGAGCGCTCGCTGAGGGCAAGCCGTTTCGCCCACTCCTTCAGGGTGCTTCGGTCCTCAGGGCGGCTGACCAGCGCGTCGGCCATGGCGCGAATTTTAGGGTCGGTTGAAACCGGCAGGCTGAGCTTCTGCTGCGGCATGCTGGCGAGCTCATCCAGCGTGACCCTGATTAGCCTGGCAACGTGGCCGTCAGGGGGATAATACACGCCCTCACGGGTTAGGCGATCGACCAGCTCCTTAATCAGCGGCGAGATCGCCAGCGTGCAGCACCTCTCCGGCAGCGCTGCGGCGCCAGGCTCAATAAACAGATAGTTCAGATGCGCGTTCCAGGTCGCTTTGGCGCTGTGCGGGATCCCGCCGGGGATCCAGACGGCGCAGTCCGGCGGCACGATCCAGATGTCATTTTCCGCGTAACAGCTGACCGCTCCGTACCGGGCAATAATCAGCTGTCCTTTCCGGTGGCTATGCACCGGCACTTCCGCCGCGTAGTCCACGAAGTCCAGATGACGCGCCACGGCAGGAGAGTCGGTAGAGTCAGGGTCATACAGCGTAGTAGCAGATTGAGGCTTCACGATTTTGGCAACATTCAGGTATTTTTTGACAGAATAGAGTATTTAAGCAGCGCTGCAAGCCGGTAATAATCCCGGCATGAATAATATCTTCTCTTATCCCGTGCGCCTGCCCGCCGCGCTGCAAAACGACGCAGGGGCGCTTAACTACGCCGCGAAGAGTTTTGCCGCGGCGATGCTCGCTTATTACATCGCGCTGTCGATAGGTCTTGAACGTCCCTCATGGGCCATTATTACGGTTTATATCGTGTCCCAGACGTCGGTAGGCGCATCGCTGAGCAGAAGCCTCTACCGTCTGGCCGGAACCGTGGTGGGTGCCAGCGCGACCGTTCTGATTGTACCTACCTTCGCGAATACGCCGATCCTGTGTAGCGTGGCGCTGACGGGCTGGATCACGTTCTGCCTCTGGCTCTCTCTGCTGGAGCGCACGCCCCGGGCCTATGCCTTTGTGCTGGCCGGCTACACCGCAAGCCTGATTGGTTTTCCATCGGTGGCCGATCCCGGCGGCATTTTTAACATCGCCATCCTCCGCGTACAGGAGATCGCGATAGGGATTTTCTGCGCGGCGCTGATTCACCGCTACGTGCTGCCCGCGCGCGTATCAGGGCTGTTCAACGCTAAATTATCCCAGACGTTGAAGGCGGCGCGCGAACGGGTGGCCGACACCTTAGCGGGCAAGCCCGATGCGGCTTCCGGCCCGCTGCATCTGGCCCTGGCGCTGCAGTTCCTGCAGGGCATAAGCCACCATATTCCGTACGATTTTGCCCTGTCAGCCCCGGTCCGGAAGGCCAGGAAAGCGATTCACGATCGGCTGGCGCGGCTCGTTATCATCAACTGTGAACTACACGACCGCATGCCAGCGATCGGAAACCTGCCCGCCGACGTGCAGAGCTTGCTGGAGGATGTTCAGGCCTGGCTGGCCGGTGAAGGCACTAGCCTCAGCAGCACGGCAGAGGCATTACGGCACCGCTGTGCGCTTCTCATCGATCGGTATGCCGCGCAGGCGCAGACGTTTGAAGACGCGCTGCAGGTCAGTTTTATTCGCTACCTCTCGGAGGCCATCGATCTTCTGCAGCAGTGCGAGCGTCTTTCCGGGGCCATCCTCCACGCCAAACCCGTCTTAGGGGAGATGCAAACCCGCGCGGCGAAAGGCTACGTTTTCCACCGCGATCCTCTTACCGCAGCCCGCACGGCGCTGGGTGCTTTCGCCATTATCCTGGGCGGCTGTCTGGTCTGGATCTTCTCTGCGTGGCCGGATGGCGGTACGGCGGTGTCTATTCTGGGGGTCTGCTGCACGCTGTTTGGCAGCTTCGACACTCCGGCACCGCACATTCTGAAATACATCATTGGCTCGTTCTGGGGCGTAGTGATTAGCCTGTTCTACAGCTTTGCGCTGCTGCCGCTGGTGAGCGATTTCCCGGTGCTGGTGGCGGTGCTTGCTCCTGCGTATCTGCTGGCCGGGTCGCTTCAGGCGCGTCCGCCCACCACGTTTATGGCGATGGGGATCACCCTGACGCTGCCCATTCTGTGCGAGCTGGGGGCGCACTACAGCGGAGACTTCGCCGCTGCGGCCAACACCGCCATTGCGCTATTTGCCGCGACCGGCTTTGCCGTCATCAGCATGAGCCTGCTGCAAACCGTGCAGGCGGATGGCGCCATCGCGCGATTGCTCAATCTTTGCCAGCGCGACATTCGCCGCTGCGTGAAAGGCACGCTGCGGGTTGATGAAACGCACTGGATTAACCTGATGATGGACCGAACCGCCCTGTTGCTGCCGCGCCTGCAGCGCAGCGAGCGCGCGCCAGATCAGGCGCTCGATCGGCTGTTACACGCGCTGCGTCTGGGGCTTTCGGTCATGCATTTACGCCGCATTGAGGTGCCGCCCGGCAGGGAGGTTGACGCGCTTTTTCATCGGATAAACGCCGCAGACTACGACGCCTTACGCGAACGCATCGTCACCCTTATCGAGCGCCATCTGCCTGCAGCAGATGAACATACGCGCCAGTTTGTCTTCAGGCTGGTGGATCTGCACTGCGCACTACGGGGGCCTGATCATGGTTAACGATCTCAATATCGGCGGGGTTTTTATCCCGGGGCTGCTCGTCGTCGCTCTTGCTGCGCTGGTCTGCACGCTGGGCCTCGCCGCGCTTTTCTCTCTCAGCAGGGGCTACCGGCGCTTGCCGTTTCGCCCGCTGATGGATGTTTCAACCTGGATTGTCACCTTTTTCCTGCTGATGCAGGGCCTGACCGCGTTGGGGTTATTGTCATGAAATCACTGCTCTCTTTACTGGCTCGCTATGCGCTGACGTTGAGCGCCGTCGCGGCGGCCACGCTTCTGGCGTTTATGATGTGGAAACACTACGCACAAACGCCGTGGACCCGCGACGGGCGCGTGCGGGCCGATGTGGTGCAGATTGCACCGGACGTCTCCGGGCCCGTTATCAGCGTGGCCGTCAGGGATAACCAGTGGGTGAATCGGGGCGATGTGCTGTACACCATCGATCCGCGCTGGCTTAAGCTGGCGGTGGCCAGCGCGCAGGCTGACGTGGAGTCGAAACGTCATGAGATGCTGATGCGCCAGGATGCGGCCCACCGCCGCACGCTGATTAAAAACGCCATCTCCAGCGAGGATCTGCAGCAAACCGGCAGCGCGGCGAACGTCGCGACGGCCAATTATCACGGTGCTCTGGCCGCGCTGGAACTGGCCGAGCTTAATCTGGCGCACGCCACCGTCCGTGCGCCGGTCTCGGGGTACGTCACGCACCTGCGGCTTCGCCCAGGGGACTATGCAACGGCGGGGGAGACCAGGGTCGCCATCGTCGATGCCCATAGCTTCTGGGTGGTAGGGTACTTTGAGGAGACCAAGCTGCGCCATATTCGCGTTGGGGATGCCGCGCAGGTTGTGCTGATGGGGTATGAGCCTGTCATCACGGGGCACGTGGAGAGCATCGGGCACGGGATTGGGGACAGCAACGATGAGACGGGCGGGCTGGGCCTGCCTGACGTCGAGCCTACCTTTAGCTGGGTGCGGCTTGCACAGCGCGTGCCGGTGCGCATTCATATCGACAGGTTGCCGGAGGGGGTTGAGCTGGTGGCGGGGCTGTCGGCGAGCGTGGCGGTGGGGCGGTAGAGAGGGAAGGTGATAGATGTGAATGTCTTTTTTGTGCCAGAAGCGGACGTTTATATGACCGGGCATTCCCGGTCATCTCCCCCCCAGTACAATACGGTTAATTGACGTCAGAAATTCATATTTTTATGCCCAGGCTTTTGATATTTCAGATGAACTGGTAACAAAAGCATGTTGAGGTAGAATCTTTTCAAGTAAAAACACATTGGTGTCATGATCTGGATCTGCGCAGCAATCACTCACAACGATAATGCGATAATCCAGGTCAAACGCTTGCCCGACTGTAGAAAGCACCACACCACTGGTAGTCACACCGGTAAGGATCAGGTTTTCGATGCCCTGAGCACGCAGGATCATCTCAAGTTCGGTAAACGAGAAAGCTCCGACTCTGCGTTTAACGATGACGACCTCATTTTCTGCCGGAGCGACATCAGGATGAATAGCTGTGCTCTCGTTGTCCGCTATAAAAATTCCATTCTCTTTAATCGTAGAGAAGATAGTGTTGTTTTTGCTGACCTCTGGATACCCCTTGCGGAATCCGACACTGATATAAATGACCGGAACGCCTGCCGTGCGCGCAGCGGTTATCAGTGATGCGGTATTGCGGATAACGTTTCCAGCGCTTTCTTGCGGGAGGAAATTGTTAAGGATGATCGTCTGAAAATCCATAACCAGCAGAGCGCTGTTTTTACTGATGTTACTGAGTTGATTTGACATAAAATTTCCGAAATTTGCAGATGAAGGATAATGAAGTCAGTCAGCGCGTTGCTGACTGGCGATGTATTTTAAAGTTCCAGGCAGCTCCGGCTAACAGGATGCAGCTGGTTGCCAGGAAGACGGCTCGCATACCGATATGCCCGCCGACAAAGCCGCCAATCAGCGGCCCGATGAACTGACCAGCGAACTGCGCTGCGACGGAATAGCCAAGAATGCTGCCCACCATGCCTTCTGGTACGCGGTGACGTATCACTGCTGCAATACAAGGCAATAAGCCGCCGAGCGCCAGTCCCATAAGGAAACGCAGGGCAATCAGTTGCCACCCGGAAGTGACAAATGCCTGGGGGATCAGCAGTAAACCGGCCGCAGTCAGCGCCAGCGTGATAATGCGTAAATGTCCTATCCTGTCCGCCAGTTTTCCAAGCCATGAGGCGGAAATAATGCTGCCCAGCGCCGCTGCTGCCATCACATATCCCGCCACTTTCGTTATCTGAGAAGCGTCACTGACGAGGGTTCGCACATAGACCGTGATAATGGGTTCTATCGACATATTGGCCAGCATCAGCAGCAGACCGGTGCAAAGCATGCAAATAATTACAGTACGGGCAGGCAACTGCGACCAGCTCACTGCCGTTTTTGCCACCGAATTCTCAGGCTTTTGCACCTCTTCGCGAATGAGAGTGAGGGTCATGATAAAGGACAGAAATATCAGCGCACCTGCACAGAAAAACGTGGTTCGAATGCCGAGCAGACCAGGGAGCCACCCGCCGGCAAGTGGACCGATAAGATTGCCCGCCATTACACCGGATGAAACAATCCCCAACGCCCAGGCTGCACGTTCTCTTGGAGCCTGGACTGCGATAAGAATAGTCGCGCCGGATGAGTAGCCACCAGCCAGACCAACTAACAACCTTAGTCCGACAAGTTGCCATATATTGGTCACCAGCCCCATAAGCGAAACAGTCACCGCCATGCCAAGACTGGCTCTCACGAGCATCGACTTGCGTCCATATCTGTCACCGAGTTTCCCCCAGACAGGGGCGATCAACCCGGCAGTGATAAACGTTGCGCTGAATGCTACGCCAGACCATTGCACGACCGCGGCATGCCCGCTAACACCCAGTTCTTCGACATACAAAGGCAGAAACGGCAGCATAAGGGTCATTGCAAAGACAGTTGAGAACGAGCCAATGAAGCAAACAAGCAGGTTTCGCTGCCAGAAGCTGTTATAGAATTGGGTCATAGAAATACTCTTTCTTGGTATACCAAATTGGTATACCATATCGATTGCGCATCTTACTGTCAATTTGCGGGAGAACATTGTCGTTATGAGTCAGGCATCAGAAGTTGAAAACCAATTAAGAAAACTGATACTCAGTATGGAGCTGGGGCCAGGAGAACGACTTACCGAGCGCTGGGCTGAAGCAACGTTTAACGCATCCCGGACGCCTGTACGAGCCGCATTACAAAAACTGGAGTCAGAAGGTCTGGTCTGTCGTGACGGGCTGCGCTGGTTAGTAGCACCGATCGATGTCGCTGAAGTGGAACAGCTGTGTATTTACCGGGAAGTACTGGAAGTGGCGGCATTAAAACTATCAGCCAGCCAGATGACGGAAGAACAACTCAACGGTCTGGAAAACCTGCTTAAAACGAAGACTGCTGATGTGTCAGAAGAGGTGATGGACGATGCCGGGACACGGTTCCATCTACAGTTGGCCCGTCTTTGTCAGAATGCGTTTATTTTTGAAGGGGTAAGCGATGCCCTGCGCCGGCTTTCACGGGCACGATGGCTCGACAAAGCACCATCGAATCCCGCATGGGAAGATCATCAAGAGATAATAGCTGCGCTTAGGTCGCAGGAGACTGAAAAAGCGGCAGAGTTACTCGCCGTTCATCTCAGCGAAAGCCGCCTTCGCCTACTGGAAGCCATCAATTCAAGTAGACGGAGCTTGAGGGCAAGAGGTATTGCTATCTCCTGATTAAGCGGTGATTTTTTACGACAACATGACAGAGGTCCGCTCCTCGCTCTTAATGGACATTCAACAAACTACTCTGTAGTTTGAGTAAGGCCGAAATCCAGCTTCTTACCTCGCAGAATTCCGGCCTTCAGTGACCCGCCTCAGTGCGCCTGGATATAAGGCTCTTTCACAAACTCCGCCAGCAGCCAGACCATATCATGCAGCAGTCCGGTGAGTTCTTTCGCCACGCTTGCAGGCAATGTCCCGCCCATCACCGCCAGCGTTAACGCCACGGCATAGTCCACCTGCAGCGTCGTCTCCTGCCAGCAGTCGGGCACGCAGGAGGTAATCTTTTCCCCCGCAATCAACTGTTCAATCAGGTACGAAGGAAGTTCGGCATCACAGCGCTCCCGCAGTCGCTTAAGCGCGGTCAGCAATCGCTTACAGAGCGTGGCAAACGTCACCGCGTCGTCAGTTTCCACCAGCACGCTTACATACGCAGTGCAGGCATCGGCCAGTTCGAAGAGATCCGCGGAATCGGAAATTGAATTGTTGATGAGGTGACGAACAGCGCTTTCCGCAGAGAGCGCGTAAGAAAATTCAGGGGTAGTAGCCACTTAGCATCCTCGTTGTGCAAAAAAATGTCATGCTACGCTAACGGGTTCCTACGCCCGGTTACGGATGTGCCGCAACGCAGGTACTTTACGACCGCGAAAAAAGGAAGGAAAGGGACAGTCCTGAATTACATAAGGTTGCTTGCATGTTTGCGAGGCGGCTTCAAGAAGTGCATTGCCGGGTGGCGGCAACGCCTGACCCGGCCTACAAAACCGCCAATCAACCCGCGACACGAACAGTAGGCTCGCGCAGGCGCCGCGCCGCCGGGCACAGTTTGCACCGCGGTTACTTCTCATGCAGACCTTTTCATTTTGAGCAACCCTTCTAATAACGTCTGCGTCGCGCGGGAAGCTTTGCCCGCCTGCGAACAAACCATCCCAAACTCCCGGCACAGCGAAGGCGTTATGGGCGCGACGCACAAACCGCGTAATTCATCCGGCAGGGCGGATTCAGGTATCAGCGAGACGCCCATGCCTTCGCGTACCAGCAGGCAGGCGCTAATCCAGTCGCGGACGGTCACCTGCACGTCAGACAGTTCCAACCCAGCCTGCGCCATCAGACTTATTCCATTGACGGCACAACCGCCTGTGGCGAGTACGAAGGGCTGGTCTGCCAGTTCCTCAAGGGTGATGCCGCGCGCGCGCGCATAGCGAGCCAGACGGTGGCTGGCTGGCAACACCGCGACCCATGCATCTTGCCCCAGGAGCGCATCCGCGCGTCCGGGAGCAGGGTTCATGACCACGCCGAGATCAACCGTATCTGCCGCCAGCCACTCTTCGACCTCCTGGTCCGTGCCTTCCAGTACGACCACCTCTATTTCAGGATGCAGGCGCTTCACGTCCCGCAACAGTCCCGGCAAAAATGTGGACGTTACTGACGGAAAACTGGCGAGACGAATGCGCCCGCCACTCAGCCCGCGGCTCTCATCCGCCAGCGCGCGGATGGCGTCCAGCCGCGCCAGCATGCTTCTTGCCTCTTTGACAACCCGCTCGCCCAGGGCTGTAACACCGACGTGGCGTCGCTCACGCGTAAATACCGCAAATCCTAATGATGCCTCTAACTGAGCTATCGCCTGGCTGGCACCCGACTGCGTCATGCCGACCTCTTCAGCGGCACGTGAAATATTACTGGCATCGGCCACGGCAACCACCAGGCGCCAGTGCAATAAGTTCATCATGGTTATCAGTAGCCCAGCTAATAGTTAAGTTATGAATCATTAATTTTACAGCGGTAACCGTTTTAAGCACAGTGAATGCAAACCGAATCTTTATCACTCACAGCTTTAACGGAGAGATCATGAAACTCTATTACGCCCCGGACACCTGCTCACTCTCACCCCATATCGTACTTCGCGAACTGGAAATTGAGTTTGAGCTGGTTAAAGTGGACAACAGGAGCAAGCTTACCGCTGACGGGCGTGACTTCCTGAGCATCAACCCTAAAGGGTATGTCGCCGCGCTTGAAATGGATGACGGAAATATCCTGACCGAGGGGCCAGCGATTTTGCAGTACCTGGCAGACCTCAAGCCGGAGAGGGGTCTGGCACCGCGCGCAGACAGCTGGGAGCGGGTGCGGCTTCAGGAATGGCTGAATTTTATCACCAGCGAAATACACGCGGGATCGGCGCCCCTTTTCAACCGCCTGCTGCCCGAAGAGGTCAAATCCATTTTTCGTGAGAAGCTCTTCAGGCGGTTCAGTTTTCTTGAGGAAACGCTCTCCACACGCGCTTATCTGACGGGATCGTCATTCAGCGTGGCAGATGCCTATCTTTTCACCGTGCTGGGGTGGTGTAAGTTCTTCTCTATTGAGCTGAGCCCCTGGCCTGCGCTGCTGGCGTACAGGGATAAAATCACTGCCCGTCCAGCGGTGCAGGCCGCATTACGTGCGGAAGCGACTCAGTAAGATTGTAAGGCAGGTTTTTGCCGATCGTGAGTGAATATCTGCCATTTAATATCCGACGTACTCAGGATAAAAATGGCCGTGGCCAGCGTGTTCTCTTCATCCGGGTCGTGTGGTGAGAGACGATAAATCGGGAGCGCGGGCTCATGCTGGTCCGAGAGAATAGCCAGTGCCGCTTCGCCATCAAGGTGAGATTGCGTCTCCAGCCAGGCGTTTAACCTCTGCTGGCGCGACCGGGAGCTGTCAGTGATCACCTGCTCAACCGCATCAAGCTGAGGGTGGATAAGGTGATTAGCATGGGCGAAAACGTCCCGCAGCGGCGTGACGGAACAGCCTGTTCCCGTCGCCTCCACGCTGAACAGCCGGCCGTCTCCCCGTTGCCCCAGCGTATGATGAAATGCACCGGCGCGTGGCCCGGTGGTCAGTATGGAGATGGCTTCATCTAACGTGGCGGCATTCAGCGCAGCGCGGGCAAGTATCTGGCGCGGCATTCCGTCCGGACGATGCAAAGCGCGTATGTTATTCACCGTATTCACCACGCCCTTTTCGTTTACGGCGAAGGTATGTCCGCAAATTGAGCCCGGATAAGCAAAACTGGTGAACGCCATGCCGTCATCCGGGGTGATGCTGACGATGGCGCAGTCATTGCGAAGCTGCGGGAAACCGTCTTCATTATGCGCGATAATCAGCTCTCCCTCTGCGGTTCTTCCCGCTACCGTGGTACAGCCATCTGATGTTGAGCGCACCAGATCGCCGCGGCAGTTCCAGGCAAACACCTCATCAAACGGTGCTTCCAGACCCTCGGCTAATCCCTCCAGCTCCTGCCAGATCGTGGGATATTGAGACTGGACCCGCGAGCGCATGTTCCGGGTCTGTTCTGCGTCTTTCATGGCGGTAACGGTTTGCCACAACGCCGTTTGCGTCAGTTTTGCATGCCAGGCCTCGCGGCCGAACGCGCCAAGCGCCTGACCTACTGCAAAAGCGGAACCACGAATGTCGATTTTTTTCATAGTGTTATCATTCACTTCTGTTCAGGATACGTGTTGCAAAAATTCTTTCAGGCGTGGATTGCGACTGCTATTCAGCAGCATATCAGGTGGACCATCTTCGGCAATGGTGCCGCCATCAATAAAAATTAGGCGTGATGACACATCGCGGGCGAAGCCGATTTCATGGGTCACAATCACCATGGTCATGCCCTCTTCGGCCAGCGAGCGCATGACTTTCAGCACCTCATGCCGTAATTCGGGGTCCAGCGCTGAGGTTGGCTCATCGAACAGCATCATTTTCGGTTTCACTGCCAGGGCTCTGGCAATGGCTACGCGCTGCTGCTGACCGCCTGAGAGCTCTGATGGGTAGTGACCGGCGCGTTCGCGTAAGCCAACGCGGTCCAGCAGCGCCAGCGCCTGTTCCCGCGCGGCGGTTTTGCTCTGTTTGCGTACGCGAACCGGACCAAACATCACATTCTCCAGCGCCGTCAGGTGGGGGAACAGATGGAACTGCTGAAACACCATCCCGGCTTCGCGGCGGATATCACATTCGTTAGCGTGAGGATCGGTAATGTGCATTCCCGCTACCAGCAGCGTGCCGGAGGAAATTTCCTCCAGCTTGTTAATGCAGCGCAGCAGCGTCGATTTGCCCGAGCCGGAAGGGCCGATGATCACCACGACCTCGCCGGCGTCAATTTTTAAATTAATGTCGTGCAGCACCTGAGTGGCGCCGAAATTTTTCGACACTGCGCTAAATTCAACCATGCTCATAAAATATGGATCCTCTTCTCCAGTTGCTTCAGCAGGAAACTCAGGCACAGCGTCACCAGCAGGTAAATCATTGCCACTGCGGTCCAGACTTCCAGCGCGCGGAAATTACCGGCAATAATTTCTTGCCCCTGACGAGTTAATTCCGCCACACCAATAACAATAAACAGTGAGGTATCTTTAATACTGATAATCCACTGATTACCTAACGCCGGGATCATACGGCGTAATGCCAGCGGCATTATGACATGCCATAGCGTGCTGCGCTGGGATAATCCCATAGACAGACTGGCCTCTCTAAATCCTTTATTAATCGAAAGAATGGCCCCTCGGGTGATTTCTGCAATATATGCACCCGAGTTAATCACAATGGTCGTAATGGCCGCCGTTACCGGATCGATATGAATCGGTAACACCATGGGAAGTGCGAAGTAAATAAACATTACCTGCACCATAATAGGCGTTCCGCGGATTAACTCGACAAAGACTAACGAGACTGTCTTTGATATTTTTCCTCCGAGCGCCCGACAGGTTCCCGCCAGCAGGCCAATAACAAAACCACCTAATAAACCTGATAATGAAATAATCAGCGTCAGCTGTAGTCCTTGCAACAGCAGCGGCAGGGACTCCCAAATATATTTACTGTCGAAATTCATATGTTACCCGTTAAGATGCAACGAGGTCGGATCGCTCCGACCTGGCGGGATTATTTTGGCTGTTTAGCAAACCACTTCACGTAAATCTTGCTGTAAGTTCCGTCCGCACGTAACGCCTGCAGTGCAGCGTTGATCTTCGGCGTCAGGCTGCTGTTCTTCTGCATCGCAAAGCCGTAGTGCTGTGGCAGAATGCTGTCAGTCTCGCCGGTCGATTTCACTTTGCCATCACCCGCCGTTTTTACGTAATAGAGCACGTTGGGGGAATCATGCACCACGGCATCAAGGTTACCTGCCTGCAAATCAAGATAGGCGTTGTCGATATTCGGGAATTCGACATAGTTCGCCTTATATTTGCTTTTCATAAAGCTGGCCGCCGCCGTTCCCTGCTTTAATCCCACTTTCTTTCCTGCTAAATCGCTGAATTTAGTAATGGTATTATCGCTGCTTTTCACCGCCATTAATAAGTCAGCATCATAATAACCGTCGCTGAAATCGACGACCTGTTTACGCGCGTCGGTTATCGTAATGCCCGCCATGGCGACATCCAGATTACGTGATTGCAAACCCGGAATCAGTCCCCCGAAGTCCATCGGGCGTAATTCGTAGCTGACATCCATTTTTTTGGCGATGGCATCCCACAAATCAATATCAAACCCGACGTATTTATCGCCTTGTTTAAATTCAAAGGGGACAAACGCGGTATCAACGCCAACCGTTAATTTATCCTGCGCTTGTGCCACAAAACTGGCGGAGCAAGCGACCAGTGCTAACGTAACTTTAAATTTAGTTAATAATCCAGACATGATAACCCTCGGCGTCAGTGAAGTAGCGTGCATGAATGTCACCCGGCGAAATACATCGGCGGGGTGGAAAAATAAAAAGTTGATATGCAGGGCGCACTTTCATGCGCCAAATTTAAAACGAAAGCCTATGCGGGAATAATATCATCCCGGGTGTCGGGTACCGGCGTCTGTGCGCCGTTCATTACCATTGAGAGAAAACTGTAATAACCATTGATGCCGATAAGATCCACCACGCCTTTCTCGCCCCACAGTGCGATAGCGTGCTGCCAGGTGGCATCGCTGACCTTCTGCTGCTCCTGTAACTCCTTGCAAAAGCGATAGACCGCCCATTCATCCGGCTGCAGATCCTCAGGAAGACGCTTTTCATTAATCGCTTGCACCGCCGCGGCAGAAATACCCTTCTCGCGCGCTATCGGCGCATGAATCGCCCACTCAACAGGCTGCGACCAGTGCCGCGCGGTCATCAAAATTGCCAGTTCCGAAAGGCGCTGTCCCAGCGCGCTGCGATAACGCAGATACTCCCCCATGCGCTGCGCATGCGCCATGAGCTCTGGACTGCGCAGCAGCGGCTCAAAAGGTGGCAGCAGAGCACCTCGGGGCCCGTTGATTATCTCTTCGGCCAACGCGCGCTGCTGGTCGTCCCACTCATGCTCCGCCAGCGGCGGTAAACGATTGATCATAATTTGCTGGTCTCTTCGCGAATAACGGTGTTCAGCGTGTCTACCACAAAGTCGAGCTGGGCAGGCGTGACAATAAACGGGGGGGCGATCAGGATATGGTCGCCATACTGCCCGTCAATGGTTCCACCCATTGGATAGACCATCAGCCCGCGTGACATACAGTTTGCTTTGATTGCCGCATGCAGCTTCAGGGCTGGATCGAAGGGGGTTTTGCTGTCTTTATCGCGTACCAGCTCAACGCCCGCAAACAAGCCGCGCCCGCGCGTATCACCGACGTGCGGTAACTCCCCCAGCACTTCACGCAATGCGCTGTGCAGGTAAGCCCCCTGTTGCCTGACCGCCTGCAGCAAATTATCGCGCGCAATCACCTGCTGCACGGCCAGGGCTGCGGACGCGGCGGTCGCGTGGCAAATATAGGTGTGCCCGTGCTGGAACAGACCGCTACCGGCCTGCAGCGCTGAGACAATCTTCTCGCTCGCTAATACTGCGCCTATCGGCTGATAGCCGCCCCCCAGCCCCTTCGCGATGGTTACCAAATCCGGCACCACATCATCCTGTTCAAACGCATGCAATGTGCCGGTGCGTCCCATGCCGCACATGACTTCATCCGCGATGTAGAGGATGCCGTATTTATCACACAGGTTGCGTACACCTTTAAGATAGCCCGGGGTAGGCGGGGTGGCGCCGGTGGTGGCCCCCACCACGGTTTCTGCACAGAAACCAATAATGGTGTCTGGACCGGCTTCAATAATGGCTTGCTCCAGCTCGTTGAGCAGACGCGTGGTGTATTGCTGCTGGGTTTCGTCAGCGTGGCGGTCGCGATATTCATTGCAGGCCGAAACGCGGATCACGTCGATCAGCAAGGGGGCAAACTGGCGGCGGCGCCATTCGTTGCCTCCCACCGCGAGCGCCCCAAGGGTATTGCCATGATAGCTCTGCTTACGGGCGATAAATTTGGTGCGCGACGGCTGGCCGATCTCAACAAAATACTGGCGCGCCAGCTTGAGCGCGGTTTCGACCGCTTCCGAACCGCCCGAAACGAAGTAGGCATAGTTAAGGTCGCCAGGTGCCGTGCGCGTCAAATGCTCAGCAAGCTGCTCAACGGTGTCGCTGGTAAAAAAACCGGTATGGGCATAGGCCAGCCGATCGATCTGGCGATGCATCGCAGCCAGCACGTCAGGATGCGCGTGGCCTAAACAGGAAACGGCGGCGCCGCCGCAGGCATCCAGATACTGTTTTCCCTGTGCATCAAAAATGTACGCCCCCTGGGCGCGTACCGCCACGGCGGGCGTACTGCGTAGACTGCGGTGAATGATATGGGTCATGCTGGTCCTGCTCCTGAATGCGCTGTGCTAATGAAGCGCATCATGCAGGATTCATTTGTATCAAGTCAATTTCATTTTGATTCAAATGTATTCAGTTTTCTTATGCCGGATGCAAATGAATTATTTTTCAGGGTTTCCCGGGCACCACGTAGGCACCAGAGTTAATAAGGTAGCGTTCAGCATTTTCGATTTTATTCACTGCATCCCGACCATGGCGCGCGACCAGCATCGCCAGTAAACACTCGGCCAGGCCCATGCCGGACACCACGGAGGGAAAAAATGACGGGCTGTCTATGGAGAACAGCAGCGTGCAATCGGCAGCCTGGGCTAATGGCGAGACGGGAGAATCCGTGATGGCGACGATCGTCGCACCTGCCTGCTGGGCCGCGCGCAGGACATCGAGCGACTCACGCGAATAGGGGGCAAAACTGGTGAGTAACAGGCAATCTTGTGATGTTAATTCTCGAGTGAACACCTCGATATTGCTCGCCAGACCATCAATTAACGACACCTGCCGATTGAACAGTCGATAGACATAAAACAGCGACCAGGCGATAGGAAAGCTGGCCCGGAAGCCGCAAATATAGACATTCTCAGCGGCGTCCAGCAGCGATACGGCCTGCTCCATGGCCTGATGGTTTTCATGCTGCGTAAAAGCCAAATTTGCCTGATGCGCCTGAAACACCTCTTCATACAGCTGCGGCTGAGTGCCTTTGGCGATCAGCTTCTCGGCTTTGGATACATATGTATCATTACGCAGCCCGAGTTCATCGATGAATGCGTCCTTGAGTTCACCCCAGCCGTTGTAGCCTAATCGTTGCGCTAACCGCAGCAGCGTGGCGGGTTTTACACCGGCTTCACTGGCGAAGGCACGCATCGATAGCACGACCAGTTGATTGGTATTCTGTAGCGAGAACTCGGCAGCACGCTGCAATTCTGCAGACAATTCACTGAATGTACTGACAATATTTTCCCTTGGATTCATAGCAAATAGTCCCGCTTTTGAAGGTTAGCGCTGCTGTCATCAACTTACGTTCGATCTTCACAAAACGAACATGGTCGCGTTGTCCCGAGAACGGATGATGAAAACACAGAGTCAATAAGTCAACGGGGAGCTGAACAGGGGGTATCAGATGCGCAACCAATCTGATGTTCATTATGATAAAGGCCAACGTTAAGACTGTTTTCTATGCAGCATAGCGTTGCTCCTCGCTCATTCCTGCCCTTCAATATTCGACTTAACCGCTTTCAGCATCCTTCTTCGGATCCAGCCGCTCCCGGCCCGTATTGCCAGCCAGTAGGCTGCCATTTTTAGGTGAGTACGTTTGTCCGGACAATAGACGAAGGTCTCCGTACAGAGTTCATGTTGACCTGGCGTGAGTTCCGTTACCCGATAGCGTAGCAACAGCTTTGCGCTGCCCGGCGCGGCTGGCGACTGAAAAGCAATGGCATCCGGTGCGTTTTCCAGACCGAAACTGGTCCGCCAGAATTGTCCTTTTAAGCCGTAGCAGAGTTCAGATGCAGAGTTTTTCAAAAGGGTAAAACTGTGCAGGCCAAAGTCGCTGATTGAGCCAGTCTGCTGATTGCGAAGAAGTTTTTGCGGTAATTGCCGTAAAGCCATCAGCCGACGAATCACGGCATCTTGCCGGACGTCAAAGTTTGCAATCAACGGCAGAATATTTTCAGGATGCGCAGTATGAATGACCGCTCGGTGTTTTTCATGAAACTGGAACTGGGGGAGAAAAGCGGGAACATCCTGCCACTGAGCAAGCGCTTTGCGGGTAACGAATCCGGGGTTCAGCATTGTTCTTCCTTGTCATCCTTTGAGCACAGCCAGAGTAACAGAGGATTTGCGGCAGACAATTACCAGGAAAACGTAGTACCGAAGCGTGTATCAACAAGACCTATACCGTTCTAAGATCACGCGATTGACGACAGAGGCTGGCATTGCCGGGTGGCGGCTGCGCCTTACCCGGCCTACAAGCCCGCCAACCCGCGACACGAACCGTAGGCCTGTGCAAGCGCAGCGCCGTCGTCACCCCTCGCTCAGCATCGTCAAAAACCGCTTAACCGTCCGCGAGCGCTCAAAGCGCCGCCAGCAGAGCGCGATGTCGGTATAAAGCTCCGGTGAGCTCAGCGTGTGATAGGTGACATTCGGCGGAGAAATGGCCGCCATGGATTTCGGCACCAGCGCGAACCCGCCGCCTGCGGAAACCATGCTCAGCGACGATGAAAGCTGCGACGACTGCAGCGCGTGCTGCACGTCAATCCCGGCCCGCTCGCAGCAGCCGTGAACCCGGTCATACAGGCCCGGCGCGACCTCCTGCGGGAACAGCACCACCGGCGTCTCCCGAAGCTGCTCTAACGCCAGCGAATCGCACACCGCCAGCGGATGATCGCGGTGCAGCGCCACCACCATCGGCTCCCGGTCGAGGATTTTTAACTCGAACGCCTTGCTGCTCTCGCACGGCAGGCGCACGAAGGCGATATCCAGTTCACCCTCCGCCAGCATGGTCGTCAGCGACGACATATTGGCTTCCACCTGGTGAACCTGCACCGCCATGTTCTGCACCTGAAACTGGCGAATCAGGGTAAAGATTTTGGGATGAAAAGCGTCGGAGCTGGTGATGCCAATCGACAGGTTGCCGTTCAGCCCGCGCGCGATGCCGCGGGCTTTCTCCAGCGCGGCGTCGCTCAGCGCCAGGATCTTGCAGGCGTCCTCATAGAAGGCTTCTCCCGCTTCGGTCAGCTCCACGCCCCGCGTCAGGCGCCTGAACAGCGGCGTGCCCACTTCCTCTTCGAGCCGTTTGATCTGCTGACTCAGAGGAGGCTGTGAAATACCCAGCGCTTCGGCCGCCCTGGTGAAGTGTCGCTCGCGTGCAACCGCGACAAAATACCGCAGATAACGAAGTTCCATATCTAAAACGTCTCAAACCAGCATGGTTTCTATATTGGAACTCTCTGCTGAATCGGGTCAACATTTATTTAACCTTTCTAAATAAAGTTGAAGAGGACGAGCAAGATGGTGCATTCATCTGCCTGCGACTGCGAAGCCAGTCTGTGCGAGACCCTGCGCGGGTTCTCCGCCCAGCATCCTGACAGCGTGATCTATCAGACATCGCTAATGAGCGCCCTGCTAAGCGGCGTGTATGAAGGAGAGGCCACCATTGCCGATCTGCTGGCACACGGTGATTTTGGTCTGGGCACCTTCAACGAGCTGGACGGCGAAATGATCGCCTTCAGCAGTCAGGTGTACCAGCTGCGCGCCGACGGCAGCGCCCGGGCCGCGAAGCCAGAGCAGAAAACGCCGTTTGCGGTGATGACCTGGTTCCAGCCGCAGTACCGTATCACCTTCAATGCGCCGGTCAGCCGTCAGCAGATCCACGATGCAATCGACCAGCAGATCCCCTCCGATAACCTGTTCTGCGCGCTGCGCATCGACGGCAACTTCCGCCACGCCCACACCCGAACCGTACCGCGCCAGAAGCCGCCGTACCGCGCGATGACCGACGTGCTGGACGACCAGCCGGTGTTCCGCTTTAACCAGCGTGAAGGGGTGCTGGTCGGGTTCCGCACGCCGCAGCATATGCAGGGCATCAACGTGGCGGGCTACCACGAACATTTCATTACCGACGACCGTCAGGGCGGGGGGCATCTGCTCGATTACCAGCTGGAGAGCGGCGTGCTCACCTTCGGTGAAATTCACAAGCTGATGATCGATCTGCCCGCCGACAGCGCCTTTTTACAGGCCAACCTTCACCCCAGCAATCTGGATGCGGCGATCCGTGCCGTCGAAAACTAACAGGAGAACTACCGTGAACAGTGAGAAACAGTCACGTCAGTGGGCGCACGGCGCCGATTTGGTTGTCGGCCAGCTGGAAGCACAGGGCGTGAAGCAGGTGTTCGGGATCCCGGGGGCGAAAATCGACAAGGTCTTTGACTCCCTGCTGGACTCCTCCATCGACATCATTCCCGTCCGTCACGAAGCCAACGCGGCGTTTATGGCGGCGGCGGTAGGGCGTCTGACCGGCAAGGCCGGGGTAGCGCTGGTGACCTCCGGGCCCGGCTGTTCCAACCTGATCACCGGCATTGCCACCGCCAACAGCGAAGGCGACCCGGTGGTGGCGCTGGGCGGGGCGGTGAAGCGGGCGGATAAAGCGAAGCTGGTGCACCAGAGCATGGACACCGTCGCCATGTTCAGCCCGGTCACCAAATACGCCGTGGAGGTGAGCGCGCCGGACGCGATTGCTGAGGTGGTTTCCAACGCGTTTCGCGCCGCCGAGCACGGCAGGCCGGGGGGCGCGTTCGTCAGCCTGCCGCAGGATATTGTCGACCAGCCCGCCACGGGGGCGATTTTACCCGCCAGCGGTCCCGCGCTGATGGGGCCGGCGCCAGAATCCGCCATCAACGACGTAGCGAAGCTTATCGAAAAGGCCAAAAACCCGGTCATCCTGCTGGGGCTGATGGCGAGCCAGCCAGCCAACAGCGCCGCGCTGCGCAAGCTGCTGGAGAAAAGCCGTATTCCGGTCACCAGCACCTATCAGGCCGCCGGGGCGGTGAACCAGGAGCACTTCACCCGTTTCGCCGGGCGCGTCGGTCTGTTCAATAACCAGGCGGGCGACCGGCTGCTCCATCTGGCGGATCTGATTATCTGCATCGGCTACAGCCCGGTGGAATACGAGCCGTCCATGTGGAACAGCGGTGACGCCACGCTGGTGCACATCGACGTGCTGCCTGCCTATGAAGAACGAAACTACGTGCCGGATCTGGAGCTGGTGGGGGATATCGCCGAAACGCTGAATCAGCTCGCTAACCGTATCGACCATAAGCTTGAGCTAAGCCAGCGGGCCTCCGAAATTCTGGTCGACCGCCAGCATCAGCGCGATCTGCTCGATCGTCGCGGCGCCTCGCTCAACCAGTTTGCCCTGCATCCGCTGCGCATAGTGCGGGCCATGCAGGACATCGTGAATAACGACGTGACGCTGACCGTCGACATGGGCAGCTTCCACATCTGGATCGCCCGCTACCTCTACAGCTTCCGGGCGCGTCAGGTGATGATCTCCAACGGTCAGCAGACCATGGGCGTCGCGCTGCCGTGGGCCATTGGCGCGTGGCTGGTCAACCCGAGCCGCAAGGTGGTTTCGGTCTCCGGTGACGGCGGCTTCCTGCAGTCAAGCATGGAGCTGGAAACCGCGGTGCGCCTCAACGCTAACGTGTTGCACATCATCTGGGTGGATAACGGCTACAACATGGTTGCCATTCAGGAAGAGAAAAAATACCAGCGTCTTTCCGGCGTCGAGTTCGGCCCGGTCGATTTCAAAGTCTATGCCGACGCCTTTGGCGCGAAAGGCTTTGCCGTGGAGAGCGCCGACGCGCTCGAACCCACGCTGCGTGCGGCGATGGATGTGGATGGCCCGGCCGTGGTGGCCATTCCCGTCGACTACAGCGATAACCCGCTGCTGATGGGCCAGCTCCATCTCAGCCAGATTTTGTGAATCAACATAAGGACAGAGAAATGCAAAAAGTTGCTCTCGTAACAGGCTCAGGCCAGGGGATTGGTAAAGCGATCGCGCTTCGCCTGGTGAAGGATGGATTTGCCGTCGCCATCGCCGACTATAACGTTGAGACGGCAAGAGCCGTCGCCGATGAAATCATCCGTAACGGCGGTAACGCCGTCGCCGTGAAGGTGGACGTCTCTGACCGCGAGCAGGTATTTGCGGCGGTGGAGAAAGCCCGCACCGCGCTGGGCGGATTCAACGTGATCGTCAATAACGCCGGGATTGCGCCGTCTACCCCAATCGAATCCATCACGCCGGAGATTGTCGACAAGGTTTACAACATCAACGTGAAAGGGGTGATCTGGGGGATCCAGGCCGCGATTGACGCGTTCCGCAAAGAGGGGCACGGCGGCAAAATCATCAACGCCTGCTCCCAGGCGGGCCACACCGGCAACCCGGAGCTGGCTGTCTACAGTTCCAGTAAATTCGCGGTGCGCGGCTTAACCCAGACCGCCGCACGGGATCTTGCTCCGCTAGGGATCACCGTTAACGCCTACTGCCCGGGCATCGTTAAAACGCCGATGTGGGCAGAGATCGACCGTCAGGTCTCCGAGGCGGCGGGTAAACCGCTCGGCTACGGTACCGAAACCTTTGCCAAACGCATCACGCTTGGCCGTCTGTCCGAACCGGAAGATGTCGCCGCCTGCGTTTCATACCTGGCGGGACCGGATTCCGACTACATGACCGGCCAGTCTCTGCTCATCGATGGTGGGATGGTGTTCAACTAAATTCTAATAAGCTCTGACATGAGTTTTCCCCTGCACCCGTGCAGGGGCTTTTTTTTGTCTCCTCCGCCATTGTGCATTACACTGCGCGCTGCAAAACTTTAGTCATTACGATCTGACAGGCGGTAACAGCGATGAACGGTACAATCACAACGTGGTTTAAAGATAAAGGCTTTGGATTTATCAAAGATGAAAACGGCGACAACCGCTATTTTCATGTGATTAAGGTCGCGAACCCCGATCTGATTAAGAAAGATGCCGCGGTGACCTTCGAGCCAACCACCAACAATAAAGGCCTTTCCGCCTACGCGGTGAAGGTGATCCCGGAAAGCAAACATCTCTTTATTGCGGGCGAGCGCGTGAAGCTCACCTCCATCAAATCCTTCGTGGTGTTTAACGAAGAAGAACCGGTTGATACCAAAATCGACAAAGAGAACGCGGTGCTTTCGGTGGGACTGCTGATGAACAGCATCAAGCCGAAATCCGAGAAAAAGCCGGGCGAAATGCGCACGGTGAAGAAGCTGGCGATCACCACCTTCCAGAACACGACGCTGATCTTCACAGAAGATGAGATCGACATTGATGCCACGGTGAAGCTGCTGAAGTGATTTTTTTGCCGGGTGGCGGCGATGCCTTACCCGGCCTACGAAAAACCATCAACGCGGCACGAAACGTAGGCCCGGTAAGCGCCGCGCCACCGGGCACCGCCGCGCGCACTTATCCCATCCTGTGCTCGCCCCGTAACATCGCCTCGCGGTCAAACACCCTCTGGATCTCCCCGTGCGCCATAAACGCCGCCCGGTCGGACATATGCGCAATCACGTCCGCGTCGTGGCTCACCAGCAGATAGGTCATTTCGTGCTCGGCCTTCAGGCGGTTAAGCAGGTTCAGGATTTCCGCCTGTACCGACATGTCCAGCGCCGAGGTCGGTTCATCCAGCAGCAGAAGCCGCGGACGCAGCAGCAGCGCGCGGGCAATGGCAACGCGCTGGCGCTGGCCGCCGGAAAGCTGGTGCGGGTAGCGCTTGCCCGCGTCGGCGGAAAGCCCCACCTGGTGCAGCGCATCTGCCACCTTTTCCGCGATATGCGTTTCGCCGTGGATGCTTAACGGCTCCGACAGGGTGCGCGCAATGGTGTGGTTCGGGTGCAGCGAGGCCCACGGATCCTGAAACACCATCTGCACGTTGCGGCGAAGCTCGCCTTCAAAACGCCGTCCTGGCCGTAGCGCATCTCCCAGTATAGAAATGCGACCGTTCCACTCGCGCTGCAGCCCCGCCAGCACGCGCAAAATAGTCGATTTCCCGCAGCCGGATTCACCTATCAGGCTGAAGGTTTCACCTTTCTCGATGGTAAAGCTGGCGGCGGACACCGCCGTTTTATCCCCGAAGCTTACCTGGAGATCCTTAACTTCAACGAGCGCCATTATCGGTCTCCTTCCACGGCTGCGAACGGTCCAGCGTCGGCAGCATCTGGCCGAAGGTGTTGGCGTCTGGACGACAGGTCCACAGGGTGCGCGTATACGGGTGCGTCGCCTGCGGGAGCTGGCTTGCCGCCATTTCATCCACCTTTTCGCCCTGATACATCACCAGCACGCGGTCGCAGTGTTCCGCTACCAGAGGCAGATCGTGGCTGATTAACAGCATCGCCATCTGGCGTTCTTCGCTCTGCTGCACCAGCAGCTCGAGGATCTGGCTACGCAGGCGGGCGTCCAGCGCGGAGGTCGGTTCGTCGGCAATCAGCACCTGCGGGTTGTTGATCAGCGCAATCGCAATCATCACCCGCTGGCCCATTCCCCCGGAGAGTTCGCCGGGATAACGTGACAGCACGTTCTCGTTCAGCCCGACGGCGCGGATGATGTCATGAATGCGTGCCTGGCGCTCGGCGCGGGGCAGGCGCTGATGCAGGGTCAGCGCCTCATCAAGCTGAGCAGCGACGTTTTTCGCCGGATTTAGCGCGTAGCGCGGGTCCTGAAGGACCATCGCAATCCCGTTGCCGCGCAGCGCCTGCCAGCGGCGGGTGCTCAGGGTCAGCAGGTCGTTGCCGAGCACGTTAAGCCGGCTGGCGCTCACGATGCCGGGCTTACGCACCAGCCCCATCAGGGCGCGGGCGGACATCGACTTGCCCGAGCCGGATTCCCCCACCAGCGCCAGCCGCTCGTTGCCAAGCGTAAAGCTCAGGTTGTTGACCACGCGTGCGGCGGGGTAGTCGATATTTAGCGCATCGACGATGACGCGGGGTTCAGTCATGCTGTGGCTCCAGTACGTCGCGCAGGCCATCGCCCAGCAGGTTAAAGGCCAGGCTGGCAAACAGAATCGCCCCGCCCGGAATGGCGGCAATCCACCACTGGTCGAAAATGACCTGCATGCCGTCGGCGATCATCGCGCCCCATTCGGCCATTGGAGGGCGTGCGCCAAGACCGAGGAAGCCCAGCCCGGCAGCCGCCAGAATAATCCCCGCCAGATCCAGCGCCAGCCGTACAATCGCGGACGGCAGGCACAGGGGCAGAATATGGCCGACCAGCAGGCGCAGGCCGCGAATGCCCATCATCTCGGCGGCAGCGAGATAGTCGCTGTGGCGCAGACGCTGGATTTCACTCCGCGCCTGCCGCGCGTAGGCGGGCCATGTGGTTAAGGCCAGCGCCAGCGCGCCGTTGACCAGTCCCGGGCCGAGCATCGCCACAAAGGCGAAGGCGAGGATCAGGCGCGGCATCGACATCACCACGTCGGTGAAGCGCATCAGGATGCGCTCCATCCAGCCGCCATAGTAGCCGGACAAAATCCCCACCAGCAGCCCGGCGGGCAGGGTTATAACGGTAACCAGGGCCACCAGCCCGAGCGCCGGACGGGTGCCGTAAATCAGGCGCGAGAGCAGGTCGCGCCCGTAGCTGTCGGTGCCCAGCCAGTGCTGGCCGTTCGGTGCCTGCAGGCGCGCGGCGGCGTCCTGCCAGTTTGGATCAACCGGTGCTAGCCAGGGGGCGAACAGGGCAATAAACACCAGCAGCGCAATGGCAACCAGCCCGCAAAACGCGGCAGGGGAGCGGCGCAGGCGGCGTAAGAAAAGATAAAACGGCATCAGCGCACCCTGGGATCGGTCGCCCGCACAAGCAGGTCGGTAAGGTTATTGATCAGGACAAAGCAGACGCCGATCAGCAGCGTGCCGCCCATGACCGCGGTGGTGTCTCCGGCGAACAGGGCGGTGGTGAGGTAGCGCCCGATCCCCGGCCATGAGAAGACGGTTTCGGTCAGTACCGCGCCTTCCAGCATGCTGGTGTAGGCGAGGGCGATCACCGTCAGCAGGGTGCCACGAATGTTCGGCAGCACGTGGCGCAGCAGAATGGCCATCTCCCCGGCTCCCTTGGCGCGGGCAAGCAGGATGTACTCTTTGTTCATTTCGCTCAGGCAGGCAGAGCGCGTCAGGCGGGTGATGCTCGCCAGCGAGTAATAGGCCAGCAGCAGCACCGGCAGCACCAGGTGGCTGATGGCATTGCGAAACGCCTCGCGGTCGCCGGAAAGCCAGGTATCTATGAGCGCAAAGCCGGTGCGCGGCTCGACGGTGAACTGCCAGATATCATCCAGCCTGCCGGGACCCGCGCTCCACTGCAGCTTCGCGTAGAACAGGGCCAGCATCAGCAGGCCGAGCCAGAAAATCGGCACCGAGTTGCCGAGCAGGGTGAGCGTTCTGATGGCTAAATCGAGCGGCGAACCGGCGTAGCGGGCGCACAGCACCCCGGCAATCACGCCGAGCACGGCGCCGATGATTAATGCCAGCGTCGCCAGCTCGAGCGTGGCGGGAAAGGCGTGCAGCAGATCCTGCAGCACCGGCTGCCCGGTGGCGCTGGCGGTGCCTAAATCACCGTGGGCAAGATTTTGCAGGTAGTGCCAGAACTGCACGGGCAGGGGGCGATCCAGCCCAAGCTGGTGGCGAACCTGATCGTACGTCGACTGGCTGGCGTGATCGCCTACGATCTGCAGCACGCGATCGACCGGTGAAAACGCCGAAAGCGCAAACGTGACGAGCAGCAGCCCGAAGAGCGTGAGCAGCAGGGTCAGTAGACCCTGAAGCACGCGGGTGGAAAGATGTGGCATGGGAAATCTCTTCATGCCGGGTGGCGGCTTCGCCTTACCCGGCCTACAAAAACCGAGAACACAGGCCGGGTAAGCGCAGCGCCACCCGGCAACAAGGGCTACTTCGTGACGCGATCGTACCAGACCATATCCGCGTTCAGCCCCTGCTGATACCCCTTCACGTTATCGCGCACCACGATCTGGGTTTTGCCCTGATCGACGAACACGTACGGCGAGCTCTGCTGCAGCTGTTCCTGCATTTTCTTGTACAGATCCAGACGCTTCGCCGGATCCGGTTCGGCAACCGCCGCCAGCGTGGCCTTGTTCAGCTCCGGGATTTTCCAGCCGTTCAGGCCGGCCACGGTGCTGGACTTCCCGTCATTCCACGCGAAGGCGCTGGCGTTTGAGTGCGCGTCGAAGTAGTCCGGGATCCACAGACGAATCGCCGCCTGATGCTGCTTGGCGCGCACGCGGGCATAGACCTGGCTCCCGGCGGCAGGCAGCAGATCCACCTTCACGCCGCCCTGCGCAAAGCTCGCCTGCATCGACTGGGCGATGGTGATAAACGGCGGCTTGTTCTCCACGTCCAGCGTGAAGTGCGCGTCCTTAATGCCCGCTTTGGCGAGAATGGCTTTCGCTTTTGCCGGGTCAAATTTAAACGGATTGTCTTCCAGCGCGCCCGGCAGACCGACCGGCAGGAAGCTCTGGTGAACAAAGTACTGGCCTTTCAGCAGGTTTTTAGTGATGCCGTCATAATCGACCAGCCAGCGCGACGCTTCCCAGAAGGCCGGGTTATTCAGCAGCGGGTTAGCGCTGTTGCCGGTGTTAAACACCAGGTAATTCTGTTCCGCAGACGGGATGCTCAGCACCTTCACGCCCGGCTTGCCGTCCAGGGCGCTAATCTGATCTGCACCCAGATCTCGCGCCACGTCCGCATCACCCTGCTGGATCAGCAGGCGGCGCGAAGCCGGATCGGGGACGTTTTTAATGATGATGCTTTTCAGCTTCGGCGCGCCGCCGGGAGCGGAGTCGTTAGCTTCCAGCACGATGGCCTGATGCGGCTGATAGACGCGCATTTTGAACGCGCCGCTGCCCGCCGAGTGCATTTTCAGCCACGCGTTACCGAAGTCGTTATCCTTCACGTTCGCGGCGACCTGCTTTTCATCGACGATGGAGGCAATCGGCGTGGAGAGAATATTCAGCGCCACCGACGGGCTCACGTCCGCCGTCCAGCGAAGCTGGAGGGTGTGCTCGTCCACCTTTTTCAGCTGGCTGGCGATGTTGCTCGCGTCCCAGCCCAGTACGTTGAGGATAAAGGCCGGGGATTTGTTCAGCGTCACGGCGCGGGTATAAGAGAAGATCACGTCTTCCGGGCGCAGCGGGTTGCCGGAGGCGAATTTTGCATCGGGCTTAAGCTTGATGGTCAGGGTTTTTGCTGCCGCGTCCGCTTCCCAGCTTTCTGCCAGAATCGGCGTGATTTTTTCCGGATTATCGCGGTCCGGCTGCACCAGACGCTGGTACAGGCTCGGCACGGTCTGGATGCTGGAGAGCTCGTTGGCTTCGGCCGGGTCGAGGCTCACGATGTCATCCAGCCCCTGGGCAACCACCAGCGTGTTGGGCGGAGTAGCGGCGTGTGCTGCGCCTGAGAGCGCAGTCAGTACCAGTAACGGCAACAGTTTTTTCGTCATAGCGATCCCTGAGAAGAATATATTGTGATTGTTTTATGCTCCGCTACGTTAGGGCGACTGTGACATTCCACAAAGTCGAAATTCAGCTTTAC
This sequence comes from Enterobacter hormaechei, assembly GCA_041890495.1. GTDB lineage: Bacteria > Pseudomonadota > Gammaproteobacteria > Enterobacterales > Enterobacteriaceae > Escherichia > Escherichia boydii. The sequence goes on along the minus strand of CP169086.1, from coordinate 2,434,530 downwards.
TTATGCCTTCCGGGAATATCGCATGCGCTCGGGCTATTAAAACACGCTGCTTTTCGCCTGCTTTTTAACCTGCTATAACAAACTCCTTACCTTTCAGGGAGTCACCGCCGTGCCCGAAATCAATCAACATGGTCAAACCGTTAACGATATCGTTCCCGACTGGAAAGGCGCGCGCGCGTTAACCCGCACGCCGCTGTTCGGCCAGTATTGTCGCCTGGAGCCGCTGGACGCCGATCGTCACGCGGCCGATCTCTATGAGGCCTACGCGCTGGGCGACGACAGCGACTGGACGTGGCTTGCCAGCACGCAGCCCACGAGCGTGGAAGCCACCGCGCACTGGATCATGGCGAAGGTCATGGACGATGAGCTGGTGCCGTTTGCCGTCATTGACTTACGCACCGAACGTGCGGTGGGGCTGGTGAGCTATATGGCCAACGAGCGGCTGCTGGGGTCGGTGGAGATCGGGCACGTCACCTGGTCGCGTAAAATGAAAGGATCCCGCATCGGTACTGAAACGGTGTGGCTGCTGCTGAAAAATGCGTTTGAGCACGGCTACCGGCGCCTCGAGTGGAAGTGTGATTCGATGAACGTTGCCTCACGCAGGGCGGCGGAGCGGCTGGGGTTTGTCTGGGAAGGGCGCCTGCGCCAGAAGCTGGTGCGTAAAGGTCGCAACCGCGACAGCGATATGCTTTCTATTATTGATGGCGAATGGCCGCAAAGAGACGCGGAGCTGCGCGCCTGGCTGGCGGCGGAGAATTTTGACGACGATGGGCATCAGATAAAGCGGCTTGAGGCATTTCGGTTATAAGTTTTTTATGTAGGGTACAGCGTAAACGCGCGGCTAATCCGCGGAGATCGCGATTTCAATCAGGTTGGTTTTTCCTGACTTTAGCCCGCGCGCTACCGCTTCGGCGATATCTGCAGCCTCGGTCACCCGGCAGCAGTGGACGCCCATGGCGGTGGCCAGCGACTGAAAATCGATATGCGGGTTCACCAGGTCCATCCCGATAAAACGCCCCAGCCGCGTTGAGCTGTAGTCAGCCTGGCTCTTCATAAAGTTTTTCAGGATGTTGTACTCCCTGTTGTTCATGACGATAAAGGTGACCGGCAGATTTTCGTGTGCCGCCGTCCAGAGCGCCTGTGGCGAGTAAAGGGAGGCTCCGTCACCTATCAGGCAGACCACCGACTCCCGTCCGCGCCCCAGCGAATGGCCCACTGAGGCAGGCATCCCCCAGCCCAGTCCGCCGCCGCGCATAAAGTAGTAGCGCTGATGCTGCTGGTCAGAGATGAACCGGCGGACATGCCTGGCGGTCGCTATCGCCTCATCAACGATGGTGGTGCCAGCCGGAATGGATCGGATGACTTCCCAGGCTGCTACCATCGGGGAGATCGCCGGGCGTAGCCGCTCGGCGGCCAGACGTTCTTCCTGCTGCTGCCACTCCTTCTCACGTTCGTCGCGAGCCGCAACCAACAGCCGCTGGTGGGCCAGCGTGCTGGCTATCAGGCGCTGCTCAAGCTTTGGCAGTAGTTCATGCAGGGACAGTTTGATATCCCCCATCACCGAGAGGCGGGTGGCATACGTGCGGCCAAGTTCGTTCATATCCGCTGAGAGCTGATACACCGCACAGGTTTCCGGAATGGCCTCGCCCTCGCTGTACAAAATGGTAATCAGGCTTCTGCCGCCGATGATAAATACGGCATCGTAGGCGTTGATGATGCTGGCGATTTCGCTGGCGGTGGTGGGCATATTGCCCCGCCAGAGCGCGTGCTGGGTGGGAAAAGGCAAATTCAGTGGCCAGGAGGAGCCGTAGACGTGGGCGCCTAGCGCTTCAGCAAGCTGGACAATCTCCTGCGTTGAGCCGCTGGAGTGAACTTCATCCCCCGTCACAATCATGATCCTTCCGGGCGTAACCTGGCTCAGCTCCGCCGCCAGTTCGTCCAGCGAGCCCGCCACGGTGTGGTAGTTCACTTTAGAGGCCGTTTGTATTCCGGCGTCGCTGAGCTCTTCCATCACGTTCATTGGCAGAGAAAGCAGCACCGGACCCGCAGGAGGGTAGCTGGCAGCGTGAAATGCCCGGCGCACCAGCACCGGGAGCTGGTCGGCGCTGGTGACCTCCTGCGCCCATTTCATGACCGGGGAGCCAATGGAGACAATGTCATCGTACAGGAGCGGGTCGCGCACGTAGTGTCGCGTATCCTGCTGTCCGACGGTGACAACCAGCGGGGTTTTCATGATCCGCGAATTAATGAGATTCCCCATCCCGTGCCCCAGACCGCTGGCGGTATGCAAATTGATAAAACCGGTCTTGCCTGAGGCTTTCGCGTAGCCGTCGGCAATAGCGACCACGCTGCTCTCCTGAAGCGCCAGAATATAGTGAATATTTTCATGGCGAAGCAGGGCATCAATGAGCGGAAGTTCGGTGGTGCCGGGGTTGCCAAAAATATATTCCACGCCTTCACTCTCCAGCACTTCAAGGAGAATGTCGGCGCCCGATCGCATATTTAAATCTGATAAGGACGTTAATGATTTAATCATAATGACACCTCATTCAGCGTTATTTAACTCATGCTAAAATTCTTCCTGCGTGGGACGAATAATTATTTCATTTACATCAACATCGCCAGGCTGTTCGATAGCAAATAATACGGCTCTGGCAATCGACTCTGCCGGAATAGCCTGCTTATAAAATTCATGCAAGAACTGTTTGCTCGGGGCATCAGAGCTACCAAACTGCAGCTCGCTTTCAACGGCGCCGGGGGAGATAAGGGTAGTCCGAACGGTTTTCCCCGCTTCCTGACGTAACCCTTCACTCAGGGCGCGGACGGCGAATTTCGTGGCGCTGTACACCACGCCGCCGGGGGCAAGGACCTTGATACCCGCCACGGAGGCAACGTTAATAAAGTGCCCGCTCCCCTGACGCTGGAACACCGGAAATGCCGCCGCGATACCGTACAGCACGCCTTTGATATTGGTATCAATCATCCGGTCCCATTCGTCGGTTTTCAACTCGCTAATGGGGGCAATCGCCATAAAGCCCGCGTTGTTGATCAGCACATCGACGCGCTGGTATGCGGCGACGGCAGCATCAATCGCGCGCTGAACCTCCTCCTGTCGGGTCACGTCCGCCTTGACGGCAATCGCCTGGCCGCCCTGCTGAATAATGCGATCCACCAGGGCGTTAATTCTCTCCAGACGACGGGCAACCAGTACCAGAGAAAAAGGTTTATTTGCCAGGTGAAGGGCGATGGCCTCACCAATACCGCTGCTGGCACCGGTGATAACAACAACTTTGTTTGCACTATTATTCATGATCTTATCTCACTGTTGTGTGATTCAAAAAAAATAAAATGCAGAGAAGGGTTAAAGAATGATGATAAATTCTTTAACCCTTTTTGAAAATATATTGTATATATCGAATTAAATAGCATTCGGTTTAAACTTAATGGAGTTTCAGGGAGAGTGTCAATAAAGTTTAAAGTAATAAAATTCATTGCCGTGCTAATATTTAATTCTTATATGTAACAGCCAATATTATGTACAGGATTTAGTATTGAAAAATCTCTCTTTTCTTATCATGCAGGCGTAAATCCGGGGAAGGTAGATTAAGAGGCTCGCGGCCCTGCGAACAAGGCCTGAGAATTAAATTTTCCCACTGTAGAGCACGGGACCGGTGGGTTGACCGGTGGGTGATCCCCCCTCAGGTTCAAGGCTTATGGCTATCATCGCGTCAGGGGTAAGGGTGTTATTCCTGAGGGCAACATGGGTCGGTATATCACTTTGCAGCAGCCCAAGGGATATCGGGGCCTTCCCGGCAGGAATAAGCCAAAGCTGCAGGCTGTTTTGCGCCGCGACAGCGTTCGGTCTGAGAGGCGTTATGCTCAGATACTGGCGGCGGGCGTCTGTACTGACGACCCATTGTCCGTGCTGTTGGGCATCGTTGAGCACCATCAGCGGTGCGAGTTCCGGGGTACGGATGATATACCAGGCAACGACCGACAGGGCGGCGAGGGAGGCCGCGACCATCCAGCCGAGATAAGGCCGGCTTTGGCGCAAAGGCTTTTTGGGCGGCAGATCGAGGGCGATTCTCTTCCACACCGTCTCGGGTGGGGGAACGGGTGTAAGATGACTGTCGAGCGTGCTGAACATTTCCTGCCAGTACGCGACGCGCGCTGTCAGGCGCGGCTCTGCGGCAAGTCTTTTCTGGAACTGAAGCCGCGCCCCTCCGCGCAGGGTGCCGAGGGCATATTCCGCAGCCAGCATGTCATCGCGTTTTTCGCTGTCATTCATAGGCCCACGCACTCCCGAAGATGATCCATCGCGCGGCGGATCCAGCTTTTTACCGAGCCCACGGGCTGGTGGAGCCAGTCGGCAATGTCGCTGTGGGACATGCCTTGATAGTAGGCAAGCGTAATACTCTGGCGCTGTTCATGACTCAAATGTTCCAGACAATGCCTGAGCCGTGCTGCCTGCGCGTCGTCGTGCCAGTTATTCTGCTCATCGCTTTCGCTCGACAGAATATCTTCCGAATAAGACTCTTCACGGGCTGCAGCCCGGGTTTGCCCGCTGCGCAGCCAGTCAATACAGCGGTTGCGAACAATATGCGTAAGCCAGGTCATCGGGGAGCTCAGGGTAGCGTTATAGGTTTCGGCTTTACTCCAGACGGTGACAAAACAGTCGTGAAGGATCTCTTCTGCCCAGGCGCGGTCGCGCAACATGCGCAGCGCAACGGCAAACAGGTGAGGCGATGTGAGTCGGTAAAGTTGTTCAAATGCGCGGCGATCGCCGTTAGCGATCGCCTGCATTAATTTCAACTGCTGTTCAGCCAGCGCGTTATCCATGTTTTTCCCGGAAGGCAACGTCACACTTCCGAAGTATAGACAACTACTTAGGCATCAGGACGGTATCAATCACATCGATCACGCCATTTTTCTGACGGACGTCGTAGGTGCTGATGTTCGCCACGTTACCTTTACCATCCTTGAGCTGAATATTGTGCGGGCCGTTACTCATGATCCACAGCGGTTGACCGTTAACGGTCTTAAGCTCCGCGTGACCGCCGCCCTGTTTAATTTTCTGCTCCAGCGCTTTCATATCGTAATTACCGGCGACCACGTGATAGGTCAGGATACTGGTGAGCGTGGCTTTGTTTTCGGGTTTAACCAGGTTCTCGACCGTGCCGGCAGGCAATTTCGCAAACGCCGCATTGGTCGGGGCAAACACGGTGAATGGCCCTTTGCTCTGGAGCGTATCCACCAGCCCGGCCGCTTTGACGGCGGCCACCAGCGTAGTGTGATCTTTCGAGTTCACGGCGTTTTCGACAATATTTTTGCTCGGGAACATCGCCGCTCCGCCCACCATCACGGTGTCTGACGTCATGGCTGCTGATGCGCCTGCACAGAAGAGTATCGCGCTGGATACGAATGCAACACTGAGTAGCTTTTTCATCATTTATCCTCGGATTAAGGAGCAAAGGCGTTGCTCACATACTCATATACGAGGGCAGGGGGGAAACTGGATGCAGGGAAATGAAAATAAATTTGTGGCGGGGAAGTGAATTCCCTCTCCCCGGTGGGGAGAGGGCAAATGACTTAGCGTCTCACCGGCGCCCCGTTCGCCACATAATATGCAGCCGTGCTCTTCGCCAGCGGCTCGCGACCGCGAATGGCGTCGGCAACCTTCTCGCCAATCATAATTGTCGTGGCGTTCAAATTCCCGGTGATAATCTGCGGCATAATCGACGCATCCACCACACGCAGGCCTTCTAACCCGTGTACGCGGCCTTCGCCGTCAACCACGGACATCTCGTCGTAACCCATTTTGCAGGTACCGCACGGATGGAAGGCGGTTTCGGCGTGGTTACGCACGAACTCATCGAGCTGTTCATCCGTCTGGCATTCGACACCGGGGCTGATTTCGCGGCCACGATACTGATCCAGCGCGGGTTGATGCATGATCTCGCGGGTGATGCGAATTGCGTCGCGGAACTCCTGCCAGTCCTGCTCGTGCGACATGTAGTTAAACAGAATCGCCGGATGCTGGTGCGGGTCGCGGGATTTAATCCGCACATGCCCACGGCTTGGCGAGCGCATTGAGCCGACGTGGCACTGGAAACCGTGCTCTTTCACTGCATTCGAGCCGTTATAGTTAATCGCTACTGGCAGGAAATGGTACTGAATATTCGGCCACGCAAATTCCTCACGGCTGCGAATAAATCCACCTGCTTCAAAGTGGTTGCTGGCACCAACGCCAGTGCCGCCAAACAGCCACTCCGCACCGATTTTCGGCTGGTTCCACCACTGCAGGGCAGGGTAGAGGGAAACCGGTTCTTTGCACTCATATTGCAGATACATCTCCAGATGATCCTGAAGATTTTCGCCGACGCCGGGTAATTCATGCACCAGCGGAATATCAAACTCCGCCAGCAGTTCAGCGTTGCCGACGCCGGAGCGTTGCAGGATCTGCGGTGAGGCAATCGCGCCTGCACATAACAGCACTTCTTTGTTGGCCGTTGCGCGGGTTGGGATGGTGCTGTCGCCTTCCAGCCATTCGACGCCCACCGCGCGTTTGCCGTCAAAAATGATGTGATCGGTCATAGCGTGAGTACGAATGGTCAGGTTAGGACGCGATTTGGCCTGATCGAGATAGCCACGCGCGGTGCTGGCGCGACGGCCCTGCGGCGTGACGGTGCGATCCATCGGACCAAAACCTTCCTGCTGATAACCGTTGAGATCGTCCGTGCGCGGGTAGCCCGCCTGCACGCCCGCTTCAATCATCGCTTCAAACAGCGGATTGACGCCGGGTTTGGAGGTAGTGACGCTCACCGGGCCATCACCGCCGTGATAGTCGTTTTCACCCATATCGCGAGTCTCGGCCTTGCGGTAGTAGGGCAGGCAGTCGAGGTAGCTCCAGTTCTCCAGACCGGGTTCTTGCGCCCAGTTATCGAGATCCAGCGCATTGCCACGGATGTAGCACATGCCGTTGATCAGCGACGATCCACCCAGACCTTTACCGCGTCCGCACTCCATGCGGCGGTTATTCATAAACGGTTCAGGTTCCGTTTCATAGGCCCAGTTGTAGCGTTTACCCTGTAGCGGGAATGCCAGGGCAGCGGGCATCTGGGTGCGGAAGTCAAAGCGATAGTCCGGGCCGCCCGCTTCAAGCAGCAGCACGGAGGTATTCGGATCTTCAGTCAGACGGGTAGCGAGAACGTTGCCGGCTGAGCCGGCACCAATAATGATGTAGTCAAATTGCAAATAAACCTCCTGGTTAGAATATGGACTGGAATTTAGCCATCTCAACCTGGATGGACTTCACCTGGGTGTAACTCTGGAGCGTCATCACGCCGTTCTCGCGACCAATGCCGGAGTGTTTGTAGCCGCCAACGGGCATCTCTGCCGGGGATTCGCCCCAGGTGTTGATCCAGCAAATACCCGCTTCCAGCTGATGAATGACGCGATGCGCGCGGTTCAGGTCCGCTGTCACGATGCCCGCCGCCAGGCCGTAGTCGGTATCGTTAGCGCGGCGAATGACTTCGTCTTCCGACTCGTAGGTCAGAATGGACATCACTGGCCCGAAGATCTCTTCACGCACGATGGTCATATCGTCGCTGCAATCGGTGAACACTGTCGGTGCAACCCATGCGCCGTTATCGAAGCCATCGCCTTTCAGTACATCGCCGCCGCACAGTACGCGCGCGCCTTCCTCTTTGCCTTTGGCGATATAGCGCAGCACGTTATCGCGATGCGGGAAGCTGACCAGCGGGCCGAAGTTAGTTTGCGGATCGAAAACGTCGCCCGCGCGAATGCGCTCAACGCGCGCCAGAATTTTCTGCTCAAATGCGGCTTTGCATTTCGCCGGAACGAAGACGCGGGTGCCATTGGTACACACCTGACCGGAGCTGAAGAAGTTTGCCATCATGGCGATATCGGCGGCGAGATCGAGATCCGCATCATCGAAAACGATCAGCGGTGATTTACCGCCCAGTTCCATGGTCACTTCTTTCAGGGAAGAGGCCGCCGAGTTAGCCATCACTTTTTTGCCGCTGGCGACACCGCCGGTAAATGACACTTTGGCAATGCCCGGATGCTCGGTCAGATATTGCCCGGTCTCCGCGCCCACGCCCGGCAACACGTTAAATACGCCGTCCGGCAGGCCCGCTTCGCTGTAAATTTCAGCCAGCTTTAACGCGGTAAGCGGGGTAACTTCGCTCGGTTTGAAAATCATTGCGTTGCCTGCCGCCAGCGCCGGGGCGGATTTCCACAGGGCAATCTGGATCGGGTAGTTCCATGCGCCAATCCCTGCCACTACGCCCAGCGGTTCGCGGCGGGTATACACAAAGGACGTTTCACGCAACGGGATCTGGCTGCCTTCCAGCGCCGGGATCAGCCCGGCGTAGTACTCCAGCACGTCCGCACCGGTAACGATATCGACGGTTGAGGTTTCCGAATATGCTTTTCCGGTGTCGAGGGTTTCCAGTTTTGCGAGTTCGTCATTGCGTTCACGCAGAATATCAACGGCCCGACGCAGAATACGCGAGCGCTCCATGGCGGTCATCGACGCCCAGATTTTTTGCCCCTGCTGGGCGCTTTTCACTGCGCGATCGACATCCTCGCGCCCGGCGGCCTGCACGGTCGCCAGCACGTTACCGTTGGCCGGGTTAATGGTCTCGAAGGTGCGACCGCTGGTGGCGGAGGTATAACCACCATGTATATAAAGCTGCTGTTCTGCCATTCGGGACATCACGTCTCCTCGGTTAATCGGTGGGTAGATGCTGAGTGATAAAGTGGCGGGTCAGGGAATTAGCGCGGGTTTTATCCAGCGGTTTGCCGCTCAGAGCCGCGCGCAGCCATAATCCATCAATCAGCGCGGCCAGGCCGTAGCCCGCTTCCTGTGCCTGTTCGCGCGGCAATTCGCGACGAAACTCGCTCACCAGATTCGACAGCAAGCGGCGGCTGCTGACCTGCTGTAAACGATAGAGCATCGGCTGATGCATACTGCTGGCCCAGAACGCCAGCCAGGCTTTCATCGCCGCACTGCTCACCTGCGTTTCATCGAAGTTTCCGCCAACAATCGCCTGTAATCGCTGCTCTGCACTGCCCTGCGGAAGTGCATGTAATCGATTCAAAACCGCGTCACGCAGCTGACTGGTGATATCGCGCATGGTTGCTTCCAGCAGACCATTTTTGTCCCTGAAATAGTGGCTGATGATCCCCGTAGAAACGCCTGCACGGCGGGCGATCTGCGCGATCGTTGCATCGTGCATGCCCACTTCATTTATTGCTTCCAGTGTGGCGTCGATCAGTTGTCTGCGCCGGATCGACTGCATCCCCAATTTGGGCATTTTCGCCACTCCATTCATCAGCGGTGTTTATCTATTAAAGCGGTTATTGATTGGACGTTCAATATAAAATGTGTCTTAATTGTTACGAATTTGATTTTAAATGGTAACAATAACAGTGGGGATACTGGATGACAGACCTTTCACACAGCAGGGAAAAGGACAAAATCAATCCGGTGGTGTTTTACACCTCCGCCGGACTGATTTTGTTGTTTTCCCTGACAACGATCCTGTTTCGCGACTTCTCGGCCCTGTGGATTGGCCGCACGCTGGACTGGGTTTCTAAAACCTTCGGTTGGTACTATCTGCTGGCGGCAACGCTCTATATTGTCTTTGTGGTCTGTATCGCTTGTTCGCGTTTTGGTTCGGTGAAGCTCGGGCCAGAACAATCCAAACCGGAATTCAGCCTGCTGAGTTGGGCGGCGATGCTGTTTGCTGCCGGGATCGGTATCGACCTGATGTTCTTCTCCGTAGCCGAACCGGTAACGCAGTATATGCAGCCGCCGGAAGGCGCGGGACAGACGATTGAGGCCGCGCGTCAGGCGATGGTCTGGACGCTGTTTCACTACGGCTTAACCGGCTGGTCGATGTATGCGCTGATGGGCATGGCGCTCGGATACTTTAGCTATCGTTATAATTTGCCGCTCACCATCCGCTCGGCGCTGTACCCGATCTTCGGTAAACGGATTAACGGGCCGATAGGTCACTCAGTGGATATTGCAGCGGTGATCGGCACTATCTTCGGTATTGCCACTACGCTCGGTATCGGTGTGGTGCAGCTTAACTATGGCTTGAGCGTACTGTTTGATATTCCCGATTCGATGGCGGCGAAAGCGGCACTGATCGCCTTGTCGGTGATAATCGCCACGATCTCTGTCACCTCCGGTGTCGATAAGGGCATTCGCGTGTTATCGGAGCTTAATGTCGCGCTGGCGCTGGGATTGATCCTGTTCGTATTGTTTATGGGCGACACTTCGTTCCTGCTTAATGCACTGGTGCTGAATGTTGGCGACTATGTGAATCGCTTTATGGGCATGACGCTCAACAGTTTTGCCTTCGACCGTCCGGTTGAGTGGATGAATAACTGGACGCTCTTCTTCTGGGCATGGTGGGTGGCATGGTCGCCGTTTGTCGGCTTGTTCCTGGCGCGTATCTCGCGTGGGCGTACCATTCGCCAGTTCGTGCTGGGCACGTTGATTATTCCGTTTACCTTCACGCTGTTATGGCTCTCGGTGTTCGGCAATAGCGCGCTGTATGAAATCATCCACGGCGGCGCGGCATTTGCCGAGGAAGCGATGGTCCATCCGGAGCGCGGCTTCTACAGCCTGCTGGCGCAGTATCCGGCGTTTACCTTTAGCGCCTCCGTCGCCACCATTACTGGCCTGCTGTTTTATGTGACCTCGGCGGACTCCGGGGCGCTGGTGCTGGGGAATTTCACCTCGCAGCTTAAAGATATCAACAGCGACGCCCCCGGCTGGCTGCGCGTCTTCTGGTCGGTGGCGATTGGCCTGCTGACGCTCGGCATGCTGATGACTAACGGGATATCCGCGCTGCAAAACACCACGGTGATTATGGGGCTGCCGTTCAGCTTTGTGATCTTCTTCGTGATGGCGGGGTTGTATAAATCTCTGAAGGTAGAAGATTACCGCCGTGAAAGTGCCAACCGCGATACCGCACCGCGACCGCTGGGGCTTCAGGATCGCCTGAGCTGGAAAAAACGTCTCTCGCGCCTGATGAATTATCCGGGCACGCGTTACACTAAACAGATGATGGAGACGGTCTGTTACCCGGCAATGGAAGAAGTGGCGCAGGAGTTGCGGTTGCGCGGCGCGTACGTGGAGCTAAAAAGCCTGCCACCGGAAGAGGGACAGCAGTTGGGGCATCTGGATTTGTTGGTGCATATGGGCGAAGAGCAAAACTTTGTCTATCAGATTTGGCCGCAGCAATATTCGGTGCCGGGCTTTACCTACCGCGCACGTAGCGGTAAATCGACTTACTACCGGCTGGAAACTTTCCTGTTAGAAGGCAGCCAGGGCAACGACCTGATGGACTACAGCAAAGAGCAGGTGATCACCGATATTCTTGACCAGTACGAGCGGCACCTTAACTTTATTCATCTCCATCGTGAAGCGCCGGGCCATAGCGTGATGTTCCCGGATGTTTGAACCTTGAACTGAAGAACGTACAAAGGCATCGCCGCTGCCCTCATGCCGGGTGGCGGCGATGCCTTACCCGGCCTACAAAATCGGTATACCGTAGGCCTGATAAGCGAAGCGCCATCAGGCTTTTAGCAGCGTCCACAGGTTCCCATCATTATGCAGCCAGACGAGGGTGAAGCGTTTACCCTCAGGATATTCTCCAGCCGGGCGCGAAAGCGCCAGTGTGATTGTTTTTTCCGTTACCTCTGTGACTCTCGCCCACTCAAAACCCATGAAAACTTTCACCCGCGGGTAGAGCGCCTTAAATAGACTCTCTTTGGCGCTAAACGCCAGCGTCAATGCCAGCGCATAGGGGTAGCCCGAGCGCGTCAGGCACGTCGCTTCCTGTGCATCAATGATGCCGTCCTGGATTTCTCGGGCTTCACGGTCGGGAAGAATGGCTTCGCAATCAATACCCACAAGCGCATCTGGATTACGGACGACAACGGCCATCGCCTGCGTGCCGCAGTGGGTGATGCTGCCCGAAACCTCTTCCGGCCAGAGCGGTTCGCCGCTGGGGCCGATGCCGGGAATTGCGCGTTCATTTATCGCACTGAGCGCATGCGCGGCGGCGATGCGGCCCGCCAGATGTTCGGCTTTGCGTTTGCGCCCGGCGTTTGAAAGCTCGGCGTGGTGGGGGAGCCAGAGGAGATCGGCGTCGGTGAAGGTGGTTGGGTCGAAGGTGACGTGGTGAACGGTGTGGCCGGCGTGAATGAACGTGGTGTGGGTTGTGTACATGGTTTCCCCTCTATCAACGAATAGTGCGGCCTGATGCCCTCACCCCGGCCCTCTCCCAGAGGGAGAGGGAGCAAACACTAAAAACGGCAACGGGGTTGCCGTTTTGCTTTCACCTCGCCCTCACCCCGGCACAGGGAGAGGGAGGCGTTGTTGCCTTTATCAGAAACGCGTATTCACGCTCATATACCACGTGCGGCCTGGCTCATTATAGGTATAAGCCCCCGCGCCGTACATATACGCCCCGGTGGTGGCGTTCCCGTGGTCTGGGCATTACCCGCACGCCACAAACGTTTGTCGAACAGATTGTCCACGCCGCCGGTCAGACTGACATTCTTCGTCACATCCCAGGTCGCGCTCAGGCCAACAATGCTGTAAGGACTAATTTCTTTGGTTTCCGGTCCAACCGCTGGCTGACCTTTATAGTTGTACTTCTTCGGCTGCTGCTTGCCGTACCAGGTGAAGGTCGTTTGCATCGACAAATCTTCCCGTGCCTGCCAGCTCAGCGTTGAGTTCAACGTATACTCCGGGATGATCGACAAACGGTCGCCCGTGGTTTTGTTTTCACTCTTCAGCATATAAGTGATGTTATTGGTCCACATCACCGTTTCGCTAACCGGTACGTTTAACGATCCTTCCAGACCTTCAACCACCGCTTTCGGCACGTTATCCCACTGATAGAGATCGGTGCCGACTGCGTTTTGCCCTACAGCCACATAGCCCGCTTCAATCTTATTGCGATAATCGTTACGGAACCAGGTGACGCCCGCCAGCCACCCGTCGCGTTTGAACTCCAGACCAATCTCTTTGTTGATGCTGGTTTCTGCTTTCAGGTCATCGTTACCTTGCAGATAGCAGCCGCCCGCGCTGGCATAGCAACCCTGACCTTTACTGTAGAGAATGTAGTTCGGGTTAGTCTGGTACAGGCTCGGCGCTTTATAAGCACGGGCGATGCCCATTTTCAGCGTGAAGTCATCGCCTAAACCTTGCGATATGTTCAGCGCCGGGCTCCAGTTATTGCCGACAATACTGTGATGATCGAAACGCAGCCCCGGCGTTACGATGGTGCTGTCAGTCAGCTCCATGTTGTTTTCGGCAAACAGCGAGAAAATTTCTGCTTTTGAATACGGGCTACGGTCGGTGGTACTCACGCCATCAATAGCGCCACCGGTATTCGTTCCGGTCAGTGCCTGGGTGTTGGAACTTAAGTCCTTCATCCGTTGCTGATTCCACTCCGTACCCAGCGTCAGCGTCTGGTTAACGAGGAAATCAATCGGCAGGTTAACTTCGCTGTGCAGCATCACGTCATCAAGATCGATATCGACGAAATCCTGTGTCGCTTTTTCGTTAAATTTCCCTTCGGTACCGCCCGCCAGACCTTCCGGAATACGCGAGTTACGGGTGTGTTCGTACTGCACCCAGTTGCTGGTGGTCACGCCGTTATCCCAGCCACCGTTCCAGGTCAGCGCGTAGTTCTGGCGATACAGACGGTTGGTTTCATCGCCATATTTCGAGCGGGTATAGGAATCGGAGTTGGTATTCTGGGTGTCGCCCGCATACAGGTTACCCTGGCGGCTGTAACCTGCTTCCAGTTCCAGCGATTGCAATGGCGCGAAATCCCAGCGCACCACGCCATTAATATCTTTGTTGATTACCCCTTCGCGCCCGGCTGGTAACGTCGTGGCATACGTTCCGGCACGCGCGGACTGATGGCCCTGGTTGATATCCCACGCGTCAGCCTGGGTTTTGTCGAGGTTGCCATACAAACGGAAGCTGAATTCGTCGCCCAGCGGACCGGTCAGGCTAAAGTTAGTGCGTTTGGTGGCACCTTCCTCTTTATGTTCTGGCGCATTGAAATATGCGTCCCAGGAGCCGTGCCACTCGCCGCTGCCTTTTTTGGTAATGATGTTAACCACGCCGCCCGCCGCGCCGTTGCCATAACGCGCAGCTGCCGGACCACGCAGAACTTCAATACGTTCAATCATTTCAGGTGGCACCCAGGAAGTATCACCACGGGTATCGCGCTCGCCACGCCAGCCCTGACGCACCGAGTTACGGCTGCTTACCGGCTTGCCGTCAATCAAAATCAGCGTGTTTTCCGGACCCATACCGCGAATATCAATCTGTCGGTTATTCCCACGCTGACCACTGGTGGAGTTACCGGTCAGGTTAACGCCTGGCATGGTACGGATGATCTCCGACACATCGCGGGCAACCGGGTTTTTGCGGATTTCATCTGCGGTGATGGTCGAAACGCCAGGCGCCTGTAAGTTCTGCTCGGCGGCGGTAACGACAATAGTATCGTCATGTGAAACAGGAGTATCGGTCGGCTCTTGTGCCTGCGCTACCCCATAAATCCCCAGATTGACCAACAAGGCCAGGGAATGAATCTTCTTGTTCATTGTTTTATTCCTGCATTTTTGCCACGAATTGCAACTGTCGGGCATGGTCGTCATCAACACGACGCATCCCGCTACCGCGAAAACCTTTGATCCTGAAAGACACGCAGTGCAGTTGGTTAATTAATGTCCGCGCTTCCCACGGCGCGCCATTACGCTATTGCAAATGCAAATAGTTATCAATAATATTATCAATAAAATTTGCTCTGAAACAAAAAAGACTGTTAAACATGAGGTTATAAGGGTGACGGCGTTAACAACGGGAAGTGAAGCGTGGTGGCGGTCGAAAAACGGGCCTGAATGGAAGCCGGAAAAGGGAAAATATCGCGTCACGTTCTGGTGGCGTGACCCGGCAGGAACGCAAAGAACGTCACCGATCAAACGCGTCTGGCTCTACGTCACCGGCGTGACCGATCACCACCAAAATGCCCGCCCGCAGTCTCTCGAACGCATTCCCGATACCGACGTCTGGCAGTGGCAGGGTGAGTTCAGCCCCGAGTGGCGCGGGAGCTACTGTTTTATCCCATCCGTGAATGAAAACGATTTTGCCAGCATAGTGTTTGAAGGCGAGCAGCCGGAGCGCATGGCGCTGCGCGAAGGGTGGCGCAAGCTGCTGCCGCACGCGGTTTCCGACCCGCTGAATCCGCAAAGCTGGCGCGGCGGTCGCGGTCATGCCGTCTCCGCGCTGGAGATGCCGGACGCGCCCGTTCAGCCGGGCTGGAATCATCCCGATACGCCGTATCAGCCGCCGGTCTGCATTGAGTGGGAAAGCGCGCGTCTGAAAAATCGCCGTCGCGTCTGGATTTTCACCACCGGGGATCATAGCCCGGAACGCCCGCTGGCGGTGCTGCTCGACGGGCAGTTCTGGGCCGAAAGCATGCCGATCTGGCCCGCGCTGGCGTCGCTCACCGCCGAGCGCAAATTACCGCCTGCTGTCTACGTCTTAATCGATGTTATCGACATGGAGCATCGCAACCGCGAGCTGCCGTGCAATCCCGATTTCTGGCTGGCGGTGCAGGAAGAACTGCTCCCCCTTGTCCAAAAACGCGTGCCGTTTAGCGACCGTGCCGACCGTACGGTAGTGGCTGGCCAGAGCTTTGGCGGTCTCGCGTCTCTGTATGCTGGCCTGAACTGGCCGCAGCGTTTTGGCTGCGTGCTCAGCCAGTCCGGCTCTTACTGGTGGCCGCACCGCGGCGGGCAGCAGGACGGGCTGTTAATCGAACAACTTAAAGCCGGTGAAATATCCCCTCGCGGGCTACGCATCTTTCTTGAAGCCGGGCGCAACGAGCCGCTCATCTTCCGCGCGAATCAGGCGATTTACGCCGAACTGCACACACACCAACCGGTTATCTGGCGTCAGGTTGACGGCGGACACGATGCGCTTTGCTGGCGCGGTGGGCTGACGCAGGGGCTGATGACCCTCTGGCAGCCGCTTATTCACTAACGGAGTCTGTATGGAATTCAGCAATCCTTTCGATAATCCGCAGGGACAGTTCGCCATTTTGCAAAACGACCAGGGGCAGTACAGCTTGTGGCCGCAGCAGTGCGAACTGCCGGCAGGGTGGCGCGCGGTGTGCGAGGCACAGTCTCAGGAGGCCTGCCAGCACTGGCTTGCCGGGCACTGGCAAACGCTCGAGCCGTCTCACTTTGCGGGGGAGAACGTATGAACCGTCTTCCTCTCGTCGCCGCCCAGCCGGGGATCTGGATGGCGGAACAGCTGTCCACGCTGCCAAACGCCTGGAGCGTGGCGCACTACACCGAGCTGAAAGGCGATATCGATGCGCCACTGCTGGCTAAAGCCATTGCGGAAGGCATGATGCAGGCCGATACCCTGCGCATGCGTTTTGCAGAAGAAAACGGTGAGGTGTGGCAGTGGGTGGATGAGACCTTCATTCTGCCGGAACCGTCCGTTGTTCGCGTTGATTCTCACGCCGCCGCCGTGGCGCTGATGGAATCCGATCTTGACCAGAATCTGCGCGTCGACAGCGGTCAGCCGCTGGCGTTTCACCAGCTGATTCAGGTCGGTGAAAACCACTGGTACTGGTATCAGCGCTATCATCATCTTGTGGTGGATGGCTTCAGCTTCCCGGCCATTACCCGCCAGATCGCCGCAATTTATGCCGCGTGGAAAAAGGGCGACCCCACGCCTGAATCCCCGTTTACGCCATTTGAAGAGGTGGTGGAGGAGTACCAGCGCTATCGCGACAGCGAGGCGTACCGGCGCGACGGCGCCTTCTGGGCCGAGCAGCGCAAACAGCTGCCGTCTCCGGTCTCGCTCTCCTCCGCGCCGCTGCCGGGCCGCGCCGCGACAACGGATATCCTGCGCCTGAAAATCGCCGCAGACGGTCGTGCTTTTAGCCAGCTTGCGCAGGCGGCAGAAAAGGTACAGCGCACCGACCTGGCGCTTGCGCTGGTGGCGCTATGGTTGGGGCGGCTCACCGGACGTCTGGACTACGCCGCCGGGTTTATCTTTATGCGAAGGATGGGGTCCGCAGCCCTGACCGCGACCGGGCCGGTGCTTAACGTCCTGCCGCTGGCGGTCAATATCGATCCGCAGGAGAGCCTGCCCTCGCTGGCGCTGCGCCTGGCGAACCAGCTGAAAAAAATGCGCCGCCACCAGCGCTACGACGCCGAGCAGATCGTGCGCGACAGTGGGAAAGCGGCGGGCGATGAAGCGCTGTTCGGCCCGGTACTGAACGTTAAAGTGTTCGACTACCAGCTGGATATCGACGGCGTGGAGGCCATCACCCACACGCTGGCGACCGGCCCGGTGAACGATCTGGAGCTGGCGCTATTCCCGGACGAGCAGGGCGGGTTGAGCATTGAGATCCTCGCCAATAAGCAGCGCTACGACGATGCGACGCTGACGCGTCACGTCGCGCGCCTGAACGCGATGCTGAGGCAGTTTGCGGTCAACCCGGACCTGCGCTGCGGCGAGGTGGAAACCGTTTCTGAACAGGAATATGCCCAACTGGCGCGCATCAACGATACCGGGCTGGCGCTGCCGTCCACCACGCTCGCGGATTTGGTGGCGGAACAGGCGAGCAAAACGCCGGACGCCCCGGCGCTGGCGGACGCGCATATTGAACTCAGCTATCGTCAGATGCGCCAGCAGGTCGTCGCGCTGGCAAACCTGCTGCGCGCGCGCGGCGTGAAGCCGGGCGACAGCGTGGCGGTGGCCCTGCCGCGCTCGGTGTTCCTGACGTTAGCATTGCACGGCATTGTGGAGGCGGGTGCCGCGTGGCTGCCGCTCGACACCGGCTACCCGGACGATCGCCTGCGGATGATGCTCGAGGACGCGAAGCCGTCCCTGCTCATTACCACTGACGAACAGCTTCCGCGCTTTAGCGATCTGCCGATTAGCTCATTTAGTTACAACACACTGTTACCGACCGCAGGGGCTGAACCGCTGCGCCTGGCGACGCCGGAGCAGACGGCGTACATCATTTTTACCTCCGGTTCGACGGGGCGCCCGAAAGGAGTCATGGTCGGCCATACCGCCATCGTTAACCGCCTGAAGTGGATGCAGGACCATTACCCGCTGGACGCGACGGACGTGGTGGCGCAGAAAACGCCGTGCAGTTTTGATGTCTCGGTGTGGGAGTTTTTCTGGCCGTTTATCGCAGGGGCAAAACTGGTGATGGCTGAACCGGAAGCGCACCGCGACCCGCTCGCTATGCAGCAATTCTTTGCCGAATATGGCGTAACGACCACGCACTTTGTGCCGTCGATGCTGGCGGCATTTGTTGCCTCGCTGACGCCGCAAACCGCTCGCCAGAGTTGCGCGACGTTGAAACAGGTTTTCTGTAGTGGTGAGGCCTTACCGGCTGATTTATGCCGCGAATGGCAACAGTTAACTGGCGCGCCGTTGCATAATCTATATGGCCCGACGGAAGCGGCGGTAGATGTCAGCTGGTATCCGGCTTTTGGCGAGGAACTGGCACAGGTGCGCGGCAGCAGTGTGCCGATTGGTTATCCGGTATGGAATACGGGTCTGCGTATTCTTGATGCGATGATGCATCCGGTGCCGCCGGGTGTGGCGGGTGATCTCTATCTCACTGGCATTCAACTGGCGCAGGGCTATCTCGGACGCCCCGATCTGACCGCCAGCCGCTTTATTGCCGATCCTTTTGCCCCAGGTGAACGGATGTACCGTACCGGAGACGTTGCCCGCTGGCTGGATAACGGCGCGGTGGAGTACCTCGGGCGCAGTGATGATCAGCTAAAAATTCGCGGGCAGCGTATCGAACTGGGCGAAATCGATCGCGTGATGCAGGCGCTGCCGGATGTCGAACAAGCCGTTACCCACGCCTGTGTGATTAACCAGGCGGCTGCCACCGGTGGTGATGCGCGTCAATTGGTGGGCTATCTGGTGTCGCAATCGGGCCTGCCGTTGGATACCAGCGCATTGCAGGCGCAGCTTCGTGAAACATTGCCACCACATATGGTACCGGTGGTTCTGCTGCAACTTCCACAGTTACCACTTAGCGCCAACGGCAAGCTGGATCGCAAGGCGCTGCCGCTGCCGGAGCTGACGAGTAAAACCTCCGGGCGTGCGCCGGAAAGCGAATCCGAAATCGCCGTCGCGCAGGCCTTTGCCGCGCTGCTGGGCTGCGAGGTGAACGACATTGAGGCCGACTTCTTTGCCCTCGGCGGCCACTCGCTGCTGGCCATGCGTCTGGCGGCGCAGCTTAGCCGCACGTTCGCCCGTAAGGTGACGCCGGGGCAGATTATGGTCGCCTCCACGGTGAGCAAGCTCAGCGCGCTGCTGGACTCGCAGATGAGCGATGAACAGGCGCAGCGGCTGGGGTATGAAACACTTCTTCCGCTAAGAGAAGGCGACGGTCCGACGCTGTTCTGCTTCCATCCGGCGTCCGGCTTCGCCTGGCAGTTTAGCGTGCTGGCGCGCTACCTCAGCCCGCGCTGGTCAATCGTCGGCATTCAGTCGCCGCGCCCGGACGGGCCGATGCAGCATCGTGCGGATCTGGATGGGGTGATTGAGCATCACCTGGTTACGTTGCGAAAGCAGCAGCCGTGGGGGCCGTATTACCTGTTCGGTTATTCCCTCGGCGGCACGCTGGCCCAGGGGATTGCGGCCCGCCTGCACGAGCAGGGTGAAGAGGTTTCGTTCCTCGGCCTGCTGGATACCTGGCCGCCGGAAACCCAGAACTGGGCGGAGAAAGAGGCCAACGGCCTCGATCCTGAAGTGCTGGCGGAGATCGAGCGCGAGCGTCAGGCGTTTATCGCCGCCCAGCAGGGGCAGGGCTCCAGCGAGCTGTTTAACGCGATTGAAGGCAACTACGCCGACGCGGTACGGCTGCTCACCACGGCGCACAGCGCGCGCTTTAACGGCAAAGCGACGCTGTTCGTTGCCGAACGCACGCGCACGATGGATCCGCAGGCCGCCTGGGCCCCGTGGGTGGCGGAACTTGAGGTGTACAGCCAGGATTGCGCCCACGTGGATATCATTTCACTGCAGGCGTTTGAGAAGATAGGGCCGGTGTTGAAGGAGGTATTGGGGGAGTGAAACTGCCCGGTGGCGCTGCGCTTACCGGGCCTACGGGAGCAGTGTGTAGGCCGGGTAAGGCGAAGCCGCCACCCGGCAATTACCGCCGACCGAGCGGCACCACAAGCGGCGTTCCGGCAACTGGATCGTCAATGATCATGCAGCGCAGACCATAAATGCGCTCAATCAGTTCAGCAGTGACAATCTCCTTCGGCGCTCCCTGAGCAACAATTTTCCCTTCCCGCAATGCAATCAAATGGCTGGCGTAACGACAGGCCTGATTAAGATCGTGCAGCACCGCCGCCAGGGTATAGCCTTTTTCGCGGTTCAGTTCGCTTAACAACTCCAGCAAATCAATCTGATGACTGATATCCAGCCAGGTCGTGGGTTCGTCGAGCAGCATAATTGCCGTTTCCTGGGCCAGCACCATCGCGATCCACGCTCGCTGGCGTTGTCCGCCAGAAAGGTTATCCACGCTTTGATCTGCCAGATGAGTTATTCCCGTGGCCTGCATTGCTTTCGTTACCGCTTCTTCATCCTCTTTGCGCCAGCGGGTAAACAGCGGTTGATGCGGATAACGTCCACGCGCCACCAGCTCCTGCACGGTGATATCGCCCGGCGTGGTAGCATTTTGCGCCAACAGACCAATCCGGCGTGCAACCTCTTTACTGGCGTAATGTTGAATGTGCTCGCCATCCAGCCAGACATGCCCATGAGCAGGCGTCATCAGGCGGCTTAAGGTACGCAGTAACGTGGATTTACCGCAGCCATTTGGCCCGATAATTGCCGTGAAGTGACCATCAGGTATTTCTACAGTCAGATTTTCCGCAACGGTATATTTGCCATATCCCAGGGTTAACTGTTCGCCGCGCAAACGGGCTACTGATTCGGTCATTTTTTGCGAGACTCCTGAATTAACAAGACGATAAGGTAAATACCGCCGAGGCTGACGGTAACGACGCCAACCGGAAGTTGATACGGCATAAACAGTTGTTGGGCGCAGAGATCGGCCGCCAGCAGTAACAGCGCCCCGCATAGCGCCGCCTGGGTTAGCCCCCAGCGAGCGGTGCCGCTAATGCGTCGGGCAATGTGCGGTGCGACTAAAGCAATAAAGGAAATCGGCCCGGCAAGCGCTGTTGCCGCAGCGGTAAGCACCACTGCAACCAGCATCATTAACAGACGCGAACGTTCGACGCTGACGCCCAGCGCACACGCGGTATCATCGCCCATTTCCAGCAAGCGCATCCGGCGTACCAGTAAGGCGGCGGCAATGAGCATCAATATAATGATGGGTGCGGAAGGCGAGGTTTTTGCCCACGTCAGGCCGTTGAGCGATCCGGCATTCCACAAACCTGCTGTTAGCGCCGTTTCTAAAGACGCTTTCAGCAACAGCCAGGTATTAAAGGCCACCAGCATGGCGCGAACGCCGATACCGATAATAATCAACCGAAAGGTGTCGATGCCGTTGCGCCAGGCGAGCAGCCAGACCAGCAGCGAAGTGACAATGCCGCCCACCATTGCTGACAGCGCGATAGCCGTCAGGTCCTGACCAAACAGCACCATCGCCACCAGCACGCCGCTCCACGCCCCGGTGTTAAAGCCCATTACGTCAGGGCTGCCGAGCGGGTTACGCATCAGCGACTGAAAAATCGCGCCACTGACGCCCAGTGCTGCGCCAATCAACAGCGCCATCAGCACGCGTGGTAAACGCCATTCGGTGACCACCATCGTCATACTGCGCGGCGCATCGCCCATCAGCGCGGCGAATACCTGCGAGGTTTCCAGCGTGACGGCACCGCTGCGTAATCCCCAGATACCTGCAACCACACAGGCGGAAACCAGCAGCAAACAGGTGATGAGTAATCGGCGAGAGACGTAAATCATGCACCACCTCGCGTTTTACGTCGCACGAGGAAGATCAGCACCGGTGCACCAATAAACGCACTGACCACAGAAACGCGCAGTTCGCCGGGCACAATCACCCGCCCGATGATATCGGCAAACAGCAGCAGGGCAGGGGTAGCAAGTAGCGTGACGGGCAGCGACCAGCGATGATCGGCACCCACCAGCCAACGCGCCATATGCGGCATCATCAGGCCAATAAAGGCAATCGGGCCAACTATTGCCGTCGCACTACCACAAAGCACGGTAATCGCCAGCAGACCAATCAACTGTGTGCGCGCCACGCGACTGCCCAGCGCCGTCGCGGTGTCGCTGCCGAGGCTCAAACTGTTCAGCGCGCGACTCAGTAATAGCGCAGTTGCTCCGGCGATCAGCACCGGGATCAGCACCACTTTTAAGGTATGTAGATTGCGAATATCCAGCGAACCGGCTTGCCAGAAACGCAACTGATCGTAGACGTCAGGATTAAGCAGGGCGATGCCGCTGGTCAGTCCTTCCAGCACCGCCGCCAGCGCCACGCCCGCCAGGGTTAAACGCACCGGACTTAACTGCCCGCCGCCCTGACTGCCGGTAAAGGCAACAATCAATGAGGCCACCAGCGCCCCGGCGAAGGCCATCGCCAGTTGTTCCTGCGCGGAAGAGTAACCAAACAGCGCCGCACCCAGCACAATGGCAAAGCTGGCTCCGGCGTTCACGCCAAGCAAGCCGGGGTCGGCAAGTGGGTTTCGGGTGAGGGTTTGCATTAACGCCCCGGCAAGGCCAAGCGCGCCGCCTGCCAGTAAACCGGCAAGGGTACGCGGCAGCCGCGCGTCGAGCACGATGGTGCAGTCGGCGCTCTGGCAGGTGCCGGAGAAGGCCTCCAGCACTACGGAAGCGGGGAGTGATTTTGCCCCAATGAGCAGGCTTAATGCCGTCGCGATAATCAGTAATAACAGCAATCCGGGCACGGCAATGGCGCGTGTCACGGCAACAGAACCAGACATACGAACTTCCATGATAATGAAATTAATTATCGTTATCGATCTTATTTGGATATGTTAGCATGTGCAGCCTAAGAATAGGTATTTAAAATATTGATGGCAAGGCATTGTAATGAATAAACAATCCTGGCTGCTTAACCTCAGCCTGTTGAAAACGCACCCGGCGTTTCGCGCAGTATTCCTCGCTCGTTTCATCTCAATTGTGTCTCTGGGTTTGCTCGGCGTCGCGGTGCCGGTGCAGATCCAGATGATGACACATTCCACCTGGCAGGTGGGGCTTTCGGTGACGCTGACCGGCGGCGCGATGTTTGTTGGCCTGATGGTCGGCGGTGTGCTGGCGGATCGCTATGAGCGCAAAAAAGTGATTTTGCTGGCGCGCGGCACCTGTGGCATTGGCTTCATTGGACTGTGCCTTAATGCACTGCTGCCGGAGCCGTCATTGCTGGCAATCTATTTACTTGGTTTATGGGATGGTTTTTTCGCATCGCTTGGCGTTACGGCGCTATTGGCGGCGACACCAGCACTGGTAGGGCGTGAAAACTTAATGCAGGCCGGGGCGATCACCATGTTGACCGTGCGTCTGGGGTCGGTGATTTCGCCCATGATTGGCGGTTTATTGCTGGCGACCGGTGGCGTAGCCTGGAACTACGGGCTGGCGGCGGCGGGCACGTTTATCACCACGCTGACGCTGCTGCGCCTGCCGCTGCTGCCGCCTCCGCCGCAGACGCGCGAGCATCCGCTGAAATCGCTGATGGCCGCTATTCGTTTCCTGTTCAGCAACCCGCTGATTGGCGGGATTGCGCTGCTCGGCGGCCTGCTGACGATGGCGAGCGCCGTGCGCGTGCTGTATCCGGCATTAGCGGGAGAGTGGCAAATGAGCGCCTCGGAAATTGGCCTGCTGTACGCCGCCATTCCGCTCGGCGCGGCCTGCGGGGCGCTGACCAGCGGCAACCTGGCGCAGAGCGCGCGTCCGGGGTTGATTATGCTGCTTGCCACGCTGGCGTCGTTTGTCGCTATCGGCTTCTTTAGCCTGATGCCGGTCTGGGCGCTGGGCGTGTTGTGCCTGGTGATTTTCGGCTGGCTGAGCGCCATCAGCTCGCTCTTGCAGTACACCCTGATCCAGACCCAGACGCCGGAAGGGATGCTCGGGCGCATCAACGGCCTGTGGACCGCGCAGAACGTCACGGGCGATGCCATCGGCGCGGCGATCCTCGGCGGGCTGGGGGCGATAATGACCCCGGCGGCGTCGGCGAGCAGCAGCGGGTTTGTGTTAGCGATTGTGGGCGGGATTTTGTTAGTGGCGTTGGTGGAACTGCGGCGGTTCAGGCAGGAGGTTGTGTTGAACGACGGTGCGGCCTGATGCCCTCACCCCGGCCCTCTCCCACGGGGAGAGGGAGGGGAAAATGCCTACTTAAACAACGCATTCAATCTGTCTAATACCAACATCGCGCTGTAATAATCCAGGCGGAACGTCTCGGTTCCCAATGCCCAAACCCGTTTGTTTTTCACCGACGGCAGGTGCGCCAGCAGCGGGTTGGCGTAAATCGCATCCACGTCTTTCTGGTCGCCGGCAAACACAAACAGCCCTTCACCGTTCAGTCCCGTCGCCAGGTTTTCGCCGCCTAGCTGGATGATGTCGTGGCGCTTGCCCTGGCTTGTTGAGGTCTGCAACCCGGCTGGCAGATCCGCCAGCGTAAAGCCCAGCTGGTGCAGCAGCTTGCCCTGCGCCGATTCCGCGGTCCACAGGTTGGCGGAATGCGCGGCGGCGGTGTAGACGATGGCGTTCACCGGCTGCGGCGGCAGCTTCATCTGCTGTTTCACCTGCGCGAGCTGTTTATCAAACGCGGCAATGCGCTCTGCGGCCTGTTTTTCCTGTCCGGTTATGGTGCCCAGCTGGGTCAGCAGCTCCTGCCAGCTCTTGTCGTCGTAGTTGATGATAAGCGTTGGAGCGAGGGCGGAGAGTTGATCGTACAGCGCCAGCGCGGAATCCCCGCCGGTTGCACCGATCAAAATCAGATCAGGCATTTGCGCGGCGACCGCTTCGGCGCTCGGCTCACCGATGTACAGTCGCGCAACCTTGCGCTGTTTCGCAATTTCACCCCACTGACGTAAAAAGCCCTGCGCATCCGCCACGCGGTTGTTCGGCGTGGTCGCGCCGCTGGCGACCACCGGCGCGTCAATCGCCAGCAGGGAGCCGGTTAAGGTCACGCTGGTGGAGACAATGCGCGTCGGTTTGCTCTCAAGCTTGTGAACGCCGCGGCTGTCGGTCACCTGACGCGGCCAGTCGGCGGCCGCGGCTGAGGCAAGTCCTAAAACAAAAAGTCCAGATAAAAGCAGGGTATTACGGAATACGAAAGGGAATCTCACAGCGCGACATCCTGTTTTTGTTGAAGATAATGCTTCTCATTTTCATGGTTGCGGCACCGGGATGCAAGCTTTTGTCGCACAAGTTATTTGCCCGACGGTTGACAGCGAAGCGATGTGGGATTAGGTTAGCGACCGAAAATATAAATGATAATCATTATTAAAGCCTTTATCATTTTGTGGAGGATGATATGGATACGTCACTGGCTGAGGAAGTACAGCAGACCATGGCAACACTTGCGCCCAATCGCTTTTTCTTTATGTCGCCGTACCGCAGTTTTACGACGTCAGGATGTTTCGCCCGCTTCGATGAACCGGCTGTGAACGGGGATTCGCCCGACAGTCCCTTCCAGCAAAAACTCGCCGCGCTGTTTGCCGATGCCAAAGCGCAGGGCATCAAAAATCCGGTGATGGTCGGGGCGATTCCCTTCGATCCACGTCAGCCTTCGTCGCTGTATATTCCTGAATCCTGGCAGTCGTTCTCCCGTCAGGAAAAACAAGCTTCCGCACGCCGTTTCACCCGCAGCCAGTCGCTGAATGTGGTGGAACGCCAGGCAATTCCGGAGCAAACCACGTTTGAACAGATGGTTGCCCGCGCCGCCGCACTTACCGCCACGCCGCAGGTCGACAAAGTGGTGTTGTCACGGTTGATTGATATCACCACTGACGCCGCCATTGATAGTGGCGTATTGCTGGAACGGTTGATTGCGCAAAACCCGGTTAGTTACAACTTCCATGTTCCGCTGGCTGATGGTGGCGTCCTGCTGGGGGCCAGCCCGGAACTGCTGCTACGTAAAGACGGCGAGCGTTTT
Organism: Enterobacter hormaechei; assembly: GCA_041890495.1. Lineage (GTDB taxonomy): Bacteria > Pseudomonadota > Gammaproteobacteria > Enterobacterales > Enterobacteriaceae > Escherichia > Escherichia boydii. The sequence goes on along the minus strand of CP169086.1, from coordinate 2,408,296 downwards.
AGCTCCATTCCGTTAGCCGGTTCCGCGCGTCGTCAGCCGGATGAAGTGCTCGATCGCGAAGCGGGTAATCGTCTGCTGGCGTCAGAAAAAGATCGCCATGAACATGAACTGGTGACTCAGGCGATGAAAGAGGTACTGCGCGAACGCAGTAGTGAGTTACACGTTCCCTCCTCTCCACAATTGATTACCACGCCGACGCTGTGGCATCTCGCAACTCCCTTTGAAGGTAAAGCGAATTCGCAAGAAAACGCACTGACTCTGGCCTGTCTGCTGCATCCAACCCCCGCGCTGAGCGGTTTCCCGCATCAGGCCGCGACCCAGGTTATTGCTGAACTGGAGCCATTCGACCGCGAACTGTTTGGCGGCATTGTGGGTTGGTGTGACAGCGAAGGTAACGGCGAATGGGTGGTGACCATCCGCTGCGCGAAGCTGCGGGAAAATCAGGTGCGTCTGTTTGCCGGAGCGGGGATTGTGCCTGCGTCGTCACCGTTGGGTGAGTGGCGCGAAACAGGCGTCAAACTTTCTACCATGTTGAACGTTTTTGGATTGCATTAAGGAGCGAGGATGAGCATTCCATTCACCCGCTGGCCGGAAGAGTTTGCCCGTCGCTATCGGGAAAAAGGCTACTGGCAGGATTTGCCGCTGACCGACATTCTGACTCGCCACGCTGCGAGTGACAGCATCGCGGTTATCGACGGCGAGCGACAGTTGAGTTACCGGGAGCTGAATCAGGCGGCGGATAACCTCGCGTGTAGTTTACGCCGTCAGGGCATTAAACCTGGTGAAACCGCGCTGGTACAACTGGGTAACGTCGCTGAATTGTATATTACCTTTTTCGCGCTGCTGAAACTGGGCGTTGCGCCGGTGCTGGCGCTGTTCAGCCATCAGCGTAGTGAACTGAACGCCTATGCCAGCCAGATTGAACCCGCATTGCTGATTGCCGATCGCCAACATGCGCTGTTTAGCGGGGATGATTTCCTCAATACTTTCGTCACAGAACATTCCTCCATTCGCGTGGTGCAACTGCACAACGACAGCGGTGAGCATAACTTGCAGGATGCGATTAACCATCCGGCTGAGGATTTTACTGCCACGCCATCACCTGCTGATGAAGTGGCCTATTTCCAGCTTTCCGGCGGCACCACCGGCACACCGAAACTGATCCCGCGCACTCATAACGACTACTACTACAGCGTGCGTCGTAGCGTCGAGATTTGTCAGTTCACACAACAGACACGCTACCTGTGCGCGATCCCGGCGGCTCATAACTACGCCATGAGTTCGCCGGGATCGCTGGGCGTCTTTCTTGCCGGAGGAACGGTTGTTCTGGCGGCCGATCCCAGCGCCACGCTTTGCTTCCCATTGATTGAAAAACATCAGGTGAACGTCACCGCGCTGGTGCCACCGGCAGTCAGCCTGTGGTTGCAGGCGCTGACCGAAGGTGAAAGCCGGGCGCAGCTTGCCTCGCTGAAACTGTTACAGGTCGGCGGCGCACGTCTTTCAGCCACCCTTGCGGCGCGTATTCCCGCTGAGATTGGCTGCCTGTTGCAGCAGGTGTTTGGCATGGCGGAAGGGCTGGTGAACTACACCCGACTTGATGATAGCGCGGAGAAAATTATCCATACCCAGGGTTACCCAATGTGTCCGGACGATGAAGTATGGGTTGCTGATGCTGAAGGAAATCCACTGCCGCAAGGGGAAGTTGGACGCCTGATGACGCGCGGGCCGTACACCTTCCGCGGTTATTACAAAAGTCCGCAGCACAATGCCAGTGCCTTTGATGCCAACGGTTTTTACTGTTCCGGCGATCTGATCTCTATTGATCCAGAGGGTTACATCACCGTGCAGGGGCGCGAGAAAGATCAGATCAACCGTGGCGGCGAGAAGATCGCTGCCGAAGAGATCGAAAACCTGCTGCTGCGCCATCCGGCGGTGATCTATGCCGCACTGGTGAGCATGGAAGATGAGCTGATGGGCGAAAAAAGCTGTGCTTATCTGGTGGTAAAAGAGCCGCTGCGCGCGGTGCAGGTGCGTCGTTTCCTGCGTGAACAGGGTATTGCCGAATTTAAATTACCGGATCGCGTGGAGTGTGTGGATTCACTTCCGCTGACGGCGGTCGGGAAAGTCGATAAAAAACAATTACGTCAGTGGCTGGCGTCACGCGCATCAGCCTGAAGGAGAGAACACGATGGCTATTCCAAAATTACAGGCTTACGCACTGCCGAAGTCTCACGATATTCCGCAGAATAAAGTCGACTGGGCCTTTGAACCGCAACGTGCCGCGTTGTTAATCCATGATATGCAGGACTATTTTGTCAGCTTCTGGGGCGAGAACTGCCCGATGATGGAGCAAGTGATCGCGAATATTGCGGCACTACGCGACTACTGCAAACAGCACAATATCCCGGTTTATTACACCGCCCAGCCGAAAGAGCAGAGCGATGAAGATCGGGCGCTGTTGAATGATATGTGGGGGCCAGGCCTGACCCGTTCGCCGGAACAGCAAAAGGTGGTGGATCGCCTGACGCCAGATGCCGACGACACGGTGCTGGTGAAGTGGCGCTACAGCGCGTTTCATCGTTCTCCGCTGGAGCAAATGCTCAAAGAGAGTGGACGTAACCAGCTGATTATTACCGGGGTATATGCCCACATTGGTTGTATGACCACCGCAACCGACGCATTTATGCGCGATATTAAACCGTTTATGGTGGCAGATGCGCTGGCCGATTTCAGCCGTGACGAGCATTTGATGTCGCTGAAATATGTGGCCGGACGTTCTGGCCGGGTGGTGATGACCGAAGAATTGCTGCCAGCACCTATCCCCGCCAGCAAAGCGGCGCTGCGTGAGGTGATCCTGCCGTTGCTGGACGAGTCCGATGAACCGTTCGATGACGACAACCTGATCGACTACGGTCTGGATTCGGTGCGCATGATGGCGCTGGCGGCGCGCTGGCGCAAAGTGCATGGCGATATCGACTTTGTCATGCTGGCGAAAAACCCGACCATCGACGCATGGTGGAAGCTACTCTCCCGCGAGGTGAAATAATGGATTTCAGCGGTAAAAATGTCTGGGTAACCGGCGCAGGTAAAGGTATCGGCTACGCCACGGCGCTGGCGTTTGTTGAGGCGGGAGCGAAAGTTACAGGTTTTGATCAAGCGTTCACTCAGGAGCAATATCCCTTTGCGACCGAAGTAATGGATGTTGCCGACGCCGGGCAGGTGGCGCAGGTATGTCAGCGACTGTTAGCTGAAACGGAGCGACTGGACGTGCTGATCAATGCGGCGGGAATTTTGCGCATGGGCGCGACCGATCAGCTCAGTAAAGAGGACTGGCAGCAGACTTTTGCGGTTAACGTCGGCGGTGCGTTTAACCTGTTCCAGCAAACCATGAACCAGTTTCGCCGTCAGCGGGGCGGGGCGATTGTCACTGTGGCGTCCGACGCCGCACACACGCCGCGTATTGGTATGAGTGCTTATGGCGCATCGAAAGCGGCGCTGAAAAGCCTGGCGTTGAGCGTCGGGCTGGAACTGGCGGGTAGCGGCGTGCGCTGTAATGTGGTTTCGCCTGGCTCCACCGACACCGATATGCAACGCACGCTGTGGGTGAGCGATGACGCCGAAGAACAGCGTATTCGCGGCTTTGGCGAGCAGTTTAAACTCGGCATTCCGCTGGGGAAAATCGCCCGTCCACAAGAGATCGCCAACACGATTTTGTTCCTCGCCTCTGACCTCGCCAGCCATATCACCCTACAGGATATTGTGGTCGATGGCGGCTCAACGCTGGGGGCATAAGCATGATCTGGAAACGCCATTTAACGCTCGACGAACTGAACGCCACCAGCGATAACACAATGGTGGCGCATCTGGGAATTGTGTATACCCGTCTGGGAGATGATGTGCTGGAAGCCGAAATGCCGGTTGATACCCGTACTCATCAGCCGTTTGGCCTGCTGCATGGCGGCGCGTCGGCGGCGCTGGCTGAAACGCTGGGATCGATGGCCGGATTTATGATGACCCGTGACGGGCAGTGTGTGGTGGGTACGGAACTTAACGCCACCCATCATCGCCCGGTGTCTGAAGGCAAGGTACGCGGCGTCTGCCAGCCGCTGCATCTTGGGCGGCAAAATCAGAGCTGGGAAATCGTCGTTTTCGATGAACAGGGGCGGCGTTGCTGCACTTGTCGGCTGGGTACGGCAGTTTTGGGATGAGCCCGACAGAATTAAATGAGATTGCAGGAAAACTCGGTTAACGGAGTGATCGAGTTAACATTGTTAAGTTAAATATTGGTTTCAACTCCGATTTACATGGTTACCGTGTTGTTAAATCGTACAAAGATGTTATAGAAACAAAATGTAACATCTCTATGGACACGCACACGGATAACAACTATGAACAAATCAGGGAAATACCTCGTCTGGACAGTGCTCTCTGTAATGGGAGCATTTGCTCTGGGATACATTGCTTTAAATCGTGGGGAACAGATCAACGCGCTGTGGATTGTGGTGGCGTCGGTCTGTATCTATCTGATCGCTTACCGTTTTTATGGGCTGTATATCGCCAAAAATGTGCTGGCGGTTGACCCGACGCGTATGACGCCAGCGGTGCGCCATAACGACGGGCTGGACTATGTGCCGACGGACAAGAAAGTGCTGTTCGGTCACCATTTTGCGGCCATTGCCGGAGCAGGTCCGTTGGTTGGGCCGGTACTGGCGGCGCAAATGGGTTACCTGCCAGGGATGATCTGGCTGCTCGCCGGGGTGGTTCTCGCTGGTGCGGTGCAGGATTTCATGGTGCTGTTTGTTTCTACGCGCCGTGACGGTCGATCGCTGGGTGAGCTGGTCAAAGAAGAGATGGGGCCAACTGCCGGGGTGATTGCGCTGGTAGCCTGCTTTATGATCATGGTCATTATCCTTGCAGTACTGGCGATGATCGTGGTGAAAGCCCTGACTCATAGCCCGTGGGGAACGTATACCGTTGCGTTCACCATTCCGCTGGCGATTTTTATGGGAATCTACCTGCGCTATCTGCGTCCGGGCCGCATTGGCGAAGTGTCAGTGATTGGCCTGGTGTTCCTGATTTTCGCCATTATCTCTGGCGGCTGGGTGGCAGAAAGTCCGACCTGGGCACCGTACTTTGACTTTACCGGCGTGCAGCTGACCTGGATGCTGGTGGGCTACGGTTTTGTGGCGGCGGTGCTGCCGGTGTGGTTGCTGCTGGCCCCGCGTGACTATCTCTCGACCTTCCTGAAAATCGGGACTATCGTCGGTCTGGCGGTAGGCATTTTGATTATGCGCCCGACGCTGACCATGCCTGCGCTGACCAAATTTGTCGATGGCACTGGCCCGGTATGGACCGGTAACCTGTTCCCGTTCCTGTTTATCACCATCGCCTGTGGTGCGGTGTCTGGCTTCCATGCGCTGATCTCTTCCGGCACCACGCCGAAGATGCTGGCGAACGAAGGGCAGGCGTGCTTTATCGGCTACGGTGGGATGTTGATGGAATCCTTCGTGGCGATTATGGCGCTGGTTTCTGCCTGTATCATCGATCCGGGCGTGTATTTTGCCATGAACAGCCCAATGGCGGTACTGGCTCCGGCAGGGACGGCGGATGTAGTCGCTTCTGCCGCGCAGGTGGTGAGTAGCTGGGGCTTTAGCATTACACCAGATACGCTCAACCAGATTGCCAGCGAAGTGGGTGAACAGTCGATCATTTCCCGTGCGGGCGGTGCGCCGACGCTGGCGGTGGGGATGGCTTACATCCTGCACGGTGCGCTGGGTGGTATGATGGATGTGGCGTTCTGGTATCACTTCGCCATTCTGTTTGAAGCTCTGTTTATTCTGACGGCGGTAGATGCGGGTACGCGTGCTGCGCGCTTTATGTTGCAGGATCTGCTGGGCGTGGTGTCTCCTGGCCTGAAGCGGACCGATTCACTGCCTGCTAACCTGCTGGCAACAGCGCTGTGCGTACTGGCGTGGGGCTACTTCCTCCATCAGGGCGTGGTCGATCCGCTGGGCGGTATTAACACTCTGTGGCCGCTGTTTGGTATTGCCAACCAGATGCTGGCAGGGATGGCACTGATGCTCTGTGCCGTGGTGTTGTTCAAGATGAAACGTCAACGTTACGCCTGGGTGGCGCTGGTACCAACGGCCTGGCTGCTGATTTGTACCCTGACCGCAGGCTGGCAGAAAGCGTTTAGCCCGGATGCGAAAGTCGGCTTCCTGGCCATTGCTAATAAGTTCCAGGCAATGATCGACAGCGGCAATATTCCGTCGCAGTATACTGAGTCACAGCTGGCGCAACTGGTGTTCAATAACCGTCTGGATGCCGGGTTAACCATCTTCTTTATGGTGGTCGTGGTGGTTCTGGCACTGTTCTCGATTAAGACGGCACTTGCGGCATTGAAAGATCCGAAGCCAACGGCGAAAGAAACGCCGTATGAGCCGATGCCGGAAAATGTTGAGGAGATCGTAGCGCAGGCGAAAGGCGCGCACTAACCTTTGTGCCGGGTGGCGGCTTCGCCTTACCCGGCCTACATTTCTTATCCTCTCTCTCCCTTTGGGAGAGGGCCGGGGTGAGGGAAACAAACGAGAAATGACCTATGTTCGACACCCTTTCCAAAGCAGGTAAGTACCTGGGCCAGGCCGCCAAAATGATGATTGGCGTGCCGGACTACGACAACTACGTCGAGCATATGCGCGTCAACCATCCGGACCAGACGCCCATGACCTATGAAGAATTTTTCCGTGACCGCCAGGATGCCCGCTACGGCGGCAAGGGCGGGGCGAAGTGCTGTTAACCCTCTTTCGGTAAATAGAGGCTGATCTGTTCCTGCTTGCAGCCGTAGATCGCTGCCAGCTTTTCACGGGTGCGCTTTTGCGGACGGGAGTCCAGCGCTTCCAGCTGGGACACGGCGGACTGGCTGGTGCCAAGTTTCTCCGCCACCTCCTGCTGGGATAACCCGCGCAGGATACGCCACGCGGCCTGCAGGCTGACGTTCTCGTTATGCATGATGTCGCACACTTCACCCGGTAAACCTACGTTATCGTAGATATCTGATTCGTAAGGGATGTCTTCCCAGTCGTTTTCATCATCGTCATCATACTCAAGCATGGCTAAACGCATGCGAAAATATTCACCGTAGGGAATGACAACATACTGTTTTTTTCCTTCTTCATCCTTGATGAACTGAATAGTCATATTCCGTATGCTCCTCATGAAGGTAGCTAGTGGTTGTCCGGCGTTTTACCGCTACTACGTAACAGGTATCACCCGGCGGGTCTCCGAAGGTGTAAATGACCCTGTAATCACCTAATCGCAACCTGTAGTGGTATTCGGGAGAAGATAATTTCTTGATATCCGCGACGGGTGATGTTTTATCATCCATCTTCTCCAGCCTGAATTTAATGCGGTTCTGATATCGCGTATCGATTTTAGAAAATTGCTTCTCTGCTGTTTTTGACCAGACAATCTTCATCCGTACCTCCACTGTACGCCCACACAAAACATAAGGAAATAATAAGACTATTAGATAAATTCCGAATTTCTAATGGGGTACTGTAGAGCGGGGAAATAACCGGAGAAAGCGGCAAAACGCAAACCGTCGAGGCGGCTCGAAAAGGCCTCTGCCGGGCGACAGAGGCTTGCAGAAAAGGTGCGATCAGGCGTTCAAGCCGCCGTCCACATCCAGGCCGGTACCGGAGATCTGCCCGGCAGCCGGGCTGGCGAGGAAGGTGACCGCCGCCGCGATGTCTTCCGGCTGGCCGTAGTGACCGACGGCGATCATCTGGCGCTGGGCTTCCGCCTGTTCGCCGTCTTCCGGATTCATATCGCTGTTGGTGGGGCCGGGGTGCACCAGGTTAACGGTAATGCCGCGCGGCCCCAGATCGCGCGCCAGGCCGCGGGTGAGGGAGTTGAGGGCAGACTTGGTCATCGAGTAAACGGCAATGCCCGGCATCGCCACGCGGTTTGCCAGACAGCTGCCGATGTTGATAATGCGCCCGCCGTCGGACATATGCACCAGCGCTTCCTGAATGGCGATCACCACGCCGCGGATGTTGACGTTGATGAGCGCGTCGATGTCCGCCAGAGTCATGGACTCCAGCGGGCCGCCGCGCGCAATCCCGGCGTTGTTGACCAGAATATCCAGCCCGCCAAGGGAGCGCGCCGCATGGGTGACGGCATCCTGAATCGCCTGCGCGCTGGCGCTGTCCGCCTGCACGGCTTCGCTGTGTCGGCCCAGCGCCTTAATCTCATCGGCGACCGCCTGGGCTTTATCGGCAGATTTTTCATACGTAATAATCACGTCCGCACCGGCGCGCGCCAGCGACAGGGCAATCGCACGACCCAACCCGCGGCTGGCACCGGTAACCAGCGCCTTTTTACCTGTTAAATCGATCTGCATGATGACCTCGTTACGAGAGTGGTAAGAATCATCATTAGGTATAGACGGTCAGGGCAATTAACGGCTGAAGGATTCCACTTTCTCAAACGCCGCGCGCAGAACGTCAGGCGTTAACGTAATGGGTAAATAGTGAATCGACTCTACCGGGCGCAGAGTGTGGGCGATGACCCGATCCAGCTCGTCGCGGTTATTGATGTCGACGTCCAGTTCGCGAAGCGTGGTCGGCAGGTTAAAGCGCTGGTACGCCGATACCAGCTGGCCCAGCACGTCGTCCTGGCCGAGCAGGGCGCTCTGCACCAGAATGCCGTAGGCCACCTTGGTGCCGTGGAGATATTTTTCCGTCTGCGGCAGCACGGTTAAACCGTTGTGCACCGCATGCGCCGCCGCCACGCGGGTATAGCGCTCGCCCAGACCGCCGACCATCCCGCCACCGGCGATAATCGCATCCACCACGTCCCGGAACGCCTGCGTTTGCTCGCCGCGCTGCTGGTCGGCCAGCGCTTCCTCACTGTGCTCCAGCAGCACGTCGCGGATCGCCAGCGCGCCGTTGATGCCCAGCCGCACGGTCAGCGGCAGGTTTTCAGGCTGCGGAGCAAGCACTACCGCTTCGTACCACTTCGCCAGCGTATCGCCGATGCCCGCCAGCAGGTATTCCGCGGGTGCGTTGAGAATGATCTGTGGCTCTACCAGCACCAGGAAGTTGGCGTCGTCGAAGATCTCAAAATGCAGCGCCTGACCGGCATCGTTGTACCAGACGGAGAGCGGGGTCCAGGCCGCACAGGTGGCGGCAATGGTGGGGATACCCACGAACGGCACGCCCAGACGACGCGCCACGGCCTTGACGGTATCCAGCACCGCACCGCCGCCGACGCCAATCACCACGCTGGCGTCGCTGCCGGATTCATTCGCAAGATGGGTGACGTCGCGCTCGCTGCAGTGGCCTTTAAACAGCAGGCGTTTCGCCCCCGGCGCGTTAAAGCTCTCCGGCAGGAAAGGGCGCGCGCCGTCGATAGCGCGCTCGCCGTAAATCCACACCGCGCGAGAAAGCTGTTCCGGGGTAAAGAAGTTATCCAGCTGCGCAAGGCTTCCGGGATGAGAGAAGTAGTTCGCCGGGCCAGGCACGACGCGGATATCGGTGTTGCTCATGGTGTTGTCCTTTTTTAGCAAGCGCTAACCCGATGTTATGTCTGGACATCCGGATGGCTAATAATATTTCGCTTTAACTTATGCCTTTTCCGTCGTTGTCAGTCAACCGGAGCTGTGAAAAATTCGATAAATCAGAAGAGTAATTAAGGATTTACGCGGATGGTTTCCAGTCGCCTTGAAATGCGCGGTATCAGCCTGGCCTTTTCCGGCTTTCAGGCGCTGTCGCGCGTGAATTTCACCTTAACCGGCGGATCGGTACATGCGCTGACCGGCGCCAACGGCGCGGGGAAATCGACGCTGATGGCGGTGCTGTGTGGGACACACGACCACTATGAGGGCGAAATTTCCATCAATAACCAGCCGGTAAGCATCCGCGAACCGCTCGATGCCAAACGGCTGGGGATCCACCTCGTGCAGCAGGAAGTGGACGTGGCGCTGATCCCGGGGTTAAGCATCGCCGAAAACATCATGCTCGACCAGCTGGCGCAGCCGGGGCATCGCTTTAACTGGCGCGCGATCCGCCAGCAGGCGAGACAGGCGCTGGCGCAGCTTGACGTTACGCTGGACGTCCGCCGTTCCATCGACAGCTGCACGCTTGCCGAAAAGCAGCAGATTTTGCTGGCGCGCGCCCTGTCCCATCACTGCCGTTTTTTGATTCTTGATGAGCCCACCGCGCCGCTGGACGCGCACGAGAGCGAGCGTCTGTTTGCCGTGGTAAGACGTTTAAAGCAGCAGGGCATCGGGGTGGTGTTTATTTCCCACCGCATTCACGAGCTAAAAGCTATCTGCGACACCCTGACGGTGCTGCGCGACGGCAAGCTGATTGAGTCCGGCCCAATGGCCAATCTCAGCGGCGAAGCGATCGTCGAGAAGATGCTCGGACACGTGCTGAGCGATATCTACCCGCCCGCGCGGCCGCCGCACGGCGACGAAACGTTGCTGCGGGTAGAAGGGCTGCACGACGACGCGCTGCTAAAAGATATCTCCCTGCACCTGCGCAAAGGCGAAATTCTCGGGATTGCCGGGCTGGCGGGGGCGGGCAAAACCGAACTCTGTAAGGCGCTGTTTGGCGCAACTAAAAGCCGCGTGGCGCGCGGTGAGCTGAATCATCAATCCTGGCAGCCGCGCGACCCGGCCGACTCCGTGCTGCGCGGGCTGGCGCTGGTGCCGGAGGAGCGGCGCAAAGAGGGCATTTTTATCGACGAGCCGGTGAGCATGAACCTTGCCGTGTGCGCCGATAACAGCTTTTCGCGCTGGAGTCTGTTCGGCCATCGTCAGGCGTGGCGCTGGGCAGAAGAGGTGATCGCCCGCGTAGGCGTGCGCGCCCGTGGGCCGGGACAGGTGCTGCGCCGCTTATCTGGCGGCAATCAGCAGAAGGTTGCCATCGGCAAGTGGCTGCGCAATGACGCGAGCGTGCTGATCTTCGACGAGCCGACCAAAGGCGTGGACGTGAAGGCCAAAACCGATCTGTTCCAGCTGATCGACGGCCTGGCGCGCGAGGGTAAAGGGGTGATTTACGCCTCCGGCGAGTTTGCCGAGCTGGTCGGGCTGTGCGACCGCATCTGCGTGCTGTGGGACGGGCGCATCGTGGCGGAAATCGCCGGGGCCGAGGCCCGTGAAGAGACACTACTTTATTATTCAACCGGAGGAACGGCGTCGTGAGCAAGGCCCTTTCAGTAAACGCGACGGCGTCTGGCCGTCAGCAGATTTTCGATTTTCTCTACAAGTGGGGCATGTTGCTGACCGTCGTCGCGCTGGTGGCCGTCTTTGGCCTGGCGTCGGACAACTTCCTCGATCCAAACAACATCATAAATATTCTGCGTTCGATTGCCATCGTGACGGTGATAGCCATCGGCGTGTCGATATCGCTGACCATCGGCGGGTTCGATCTCTCCGTGGGATCCACCGCCTCTCTGGCGAACGCCCTGGTGATTTCACTTTTCGTCTGGCACGGCTTCGGCACTACCGAGTCTATTTTGATCACCCTCGCGCTCTGCACGCTGGTGGGGCTGTTTAACGCCTTTCTGATCGTCATCCTGCGTATTCCGGACATGCTTGCGACGCTTGCCAGCCTGTTTGTCATTCAGGGCGTGGCGATGACCTACAGCTACGGCGGTTCGATTACCGAAAACATGGTGCTGCCGAGCGGCGACATGGCGGAAGGCACTATTCCGGCGGCGTTCAGCCTGCTGGGGCAGGTGCCGACGATTGTGATCATCATGCTGGTGGTGACGATTCTGGCGCAGCTGGGCCTCTCGTTGACCACCCACGGGCGGAGGATGTACGCCATTGGCGGTAACCCGGAAGCCGCGCGCCTCTCCGGTATTCGCACCACCCGCTACAAGGTGGCGGCCTACGTGATTGCCTCCCTGCTGGCGGGCCTGGGCGGGATTTTGCTGGCCTCGCGCATCGGGTCGTCGCAGGTGAACGCGGGCGGCGGATACCTGATGGACGCGGTGGCGGCGGCGTGGATTGGCTTCTCGCTGGCCGGGTCCGGCAAGCCGAATGCGCTGGGAACCCTGGTCGGGGCGGTCATTCTCGGGGTGCTGTCGAACGGGCTGGTGATGCTCTCCGTGCCGTATTACGCCATGGACATTATAAAAGGGCTGGTGCTCGCGGTAGCGCTGGCGATTACCTACATACAAAAACGCTGACAACACAACGGGATAAAAAATGAAAAAGATTGCACTCTCTTTGGTGGCATTAGGGTTATTCACCGCTCTGCCAGGCTTCGCGGCCACGCCCGCACCGCTTCCGGCAGCCATAGCCAACCATGACGGCCCCATTCGCATCGCGGTGATCCGTAACCTCGGCTCAGACGACAACACCACGCAGTTTATTGCGGGGGCCATTCAGGAAGGGAAGAAGCTTGGCTTTAAGGTCAGCACCTTTTTAAGCAACGGGGACGACGCTAAATTCCAGGACTTCGTGAACCAGGCCATCAGCCAGAAGTACGACGGAATTATCCTTTCTCAGGGGCGCGATCCGTACTCCACCGCACTGGTGAAGAAGGCGGTGGACGCCGGGATTAAGGTCACCGTGTTTGATACCGCGGTTAACGGCGAGATCCCGGGCGTGACCGTCACCCAGCAGGATGATGCCTCCCTGACGAACCTCTCCTTCGGCCAGCTGGCGAAAGATTTCAACGGCAAAGCCAATATCGTCAAGCTGTGGGTAGCGGGCTTCCCGCCGATGGAGCGTCGTCAGGCGGCGTATAAAGAGCTGCAAAAACAGTACCCGGACATCAAAGAGCTGGAGTCTATCGGCGCGGTCTCCTCTGACGTGCAGGGCGACACTGCCAACAAAGTGGGCGCGATCCTGGCGAAATACCCGAAAGGTAAAATCGACGCCATCTGGGGAACCTGGGACGCCTTCAGCCAGGGCGCGTATAAAGCGCTGAAAGAGAACGGTCGCACCGAGATCAAACTCTACAGCATCGACATCTCCAACCAGGATCTGCAGCTGATGCGCGAGCCGGGCAGCCCGTGGAAGGTGAGCGTGGCGGTGGATCCGAAGCTGATTGGGGCGACCAACGTGCGTCTGGTGGCGAACAAGATTGCCGGGGAAGCGACGCCTGCGACCTACGATTTTAAGGCAGCCGCCATTCCGCAGGCGCTGCTGACCGCCCAGCCGGGCGCGGTGAACGTGGCGTCGCTGGGCAAAATCATTCCGGGCTGGGGCCAGACGGAAGATTTTATCGCGCCGTGGTTTGCGACGCTGGAAGCGAAGAATAAATAAAACCCAGCCGGGTGGCGTCAGGTGCGGCCTGATGCCCTCACCCCGGCCCTCTCCCACGAGGAGAGGGGGAAAACCAACAGGAGCTAATGGTGACTCATTTACCCCCTCCCGAATACAGCCGCAATATGCGGCTGATTGGCCATAGCGATCAGGGCGGTCGCCCGGACGGCGTGCAGCTGATGGTGCACCGCGGTTACGCCTATATTGGCCATATGGTGTCGCAGGGTTTTTCAATTGTCGACGTGCGCGACCCGAAAAATCCAAAAGCGGCGGGCTATGTTCCCGCGCCGCCGGGCACCTGGAACGTGCACCTCCAGGCGCATGACGATCTCCTGCTGGTGATCAATGCCCGGGATCTGTTTGCCGATGCGCGCTTTGCCGATGAGAAGGTCTACTACACCCGGCAGGTGGGCGAGACCGTCAGCGACGTGAAGGACAATGGCTGGAGCGCGGGCTTGCGGGTATTTGATATCTCCACGCCGGACAGGCCGCGCGAAATCGGCTTTCTGTCGCTGAACGGGATTGGCATTCACCGCATCTGGTACGTCGGTGGCCGCTGGGCGTACGTGTCGGCGCTTATTGACGGTTTTACCGACTACATCTTTCTGACGATCGACCTGGCCGACCCGCGTAAGCCTGAGGTGGCAGGACGCTGGTGGCTGCCGGGGATGAACCAGGACGAAGGCGAACAGCCGAACTGGCCGGAAGGGAAACGCTACGCGCTCCACCATGCGATTATTGCCGGCGATACCGCGTACGGCAGCTGGCGCGACGGCGGCCTGACGCTGCTTGACGTGAAGGATCGCACCCAGCCTAAGCTCATTAGTCACCGTAACTGGAGTCCGCCGTTTGGCGGCGGCACGCACACCGCGCTGCCGCTGCCGGACCGCGATCTGCTGGTGGTGCTGGACGAAGCGGTGCTTGATAACCAGGAGGACGGCGAGAAGTTGATCTGGCTGTTTGATATTCGCGAGCCGTCGAATCCGGTCAGCATTTCTACCTTCCCGCAGCCGGATGAAATCGACTACGTGGCGAAAGGGGCGCATTTCGGCCCGCACAACCTGCACGAGAACCGGCCAGGGAGCTTTGTCAGCTCAACGCTGATTTTTGCAACCTATCAGAATGCGGGCGTGCGCGCGTATGACATTTCTAATCCGTATCGACCGGTGGAAACGGGGGCGCTGGTGCCTGCGGCACCGGAGAAAATAATGGATACCCGCCCGAATCGCCCGCAGGTGATCCAGTCGTGTGACGTGTTTGTGGATGCGCAGGGAATTATCTACAGCACGGACTATAACGGCGGACTGTCGGTGATTGAGTATTTGGGGTAAGTTTTTGCCGGGTGGCGGCTTCGCCTTACCCGGCCTACATTTTGCACCCGTAGGCCCGGTAAGCGCAGCGCCACCGGGCAAATGCACTCAGCTATATTGCCGTACCCGCGCCACCAGATCTTCCGCGCTGTCGATACGGTCAGCAATAACAATCAGCGCCTTGCCGAGCGTTATCGCGTGGCGCAGGCATTCGTGGCGCATCGCCTCGTCCTGAATGGTGTCGATATCCGCGACGTGGGAAAGCCCGACGCTGCGGCGAATGAGTTCGGTGCCGCAGAAGCCGATAGCATCATGCCAGACCTTTTTCAGGAACGCGGAGGCATAGCCCGGCGCGCTGAGCGCGGCGTCGCGCGTTTTCTCGTGTGCCAGCGCCTGGAAGCGCTCCGCGAAGGTGTTCCACAGTTCCTGAATATCGGTCAGGCGCTGCTCGCGGGCGGCGGCGGCATCGCGAATGCCCAGATGTCCCGGCAGGCCGCAGAAGTTCAGCAGCAGGTTGCCGATGGCGGTACCGACGTCAAAGCCAATCGGCCCGAAATAACCGAACTCGGCGTCGATGGCCTTCAGGCTGCCGTCGGCCACAAAAATCGAGCCGCTGTGGATATCCCCGTGCAGCAGGGCTTCAGCCTGAGAAAAGAAACGGTGCTTCAGGGAGGCCACTGCAATTTTCAGCTGGGCGTCGTCGCGCAGCGCGGCGACGTCATTTTCCAGCTCGGCCGGGTAGCTGTTGCGTTCGTGGATCTGGTACGGATCGTTGAAGAACAGATCTTCGGTGATCTCGCACATCTCCGGGTTGATGAATTTCGCCACCTGCGCTTTCTTCTCGTGCGGGTGCAGGTAGAAATCGCTGGTGTGGAACAGCGCGTGCGCGAGGTATTCACCCAGTTGCTGCGCCGCCTGCGGGTAGTAAATGTTGCCGATCAGCTCGCCGCGCCAGATGCGATGGCTGGAGAGATCTTCCATCACCATCACCGCCAGTTCCGGGTCAAAGTGGTGGATTTTCACCGTGTGCTGCGGGCTGTGCCGGTAGTGCTCGACCAGGGTTTGTGCTTCCAGACGGGCGCGGTCCAGCGTCAGCGGCCAGGACTCGCCGACGCAGCGCACGTAGGGCAGCGCCTGCTTAACGATGATGCGGCTCACGCCCGCGCTGTCGAAGATTTTGAACACCAGATTGAGGTTGCCGTCGCCTACCTCCTGCGCCTCCACCAGTGATGAAGGATCGTCAAGGCCGCCAAACTGCCTGGCATATTCCACGGCGTCCTGAGCGGTAAAGGTACGGTATTGCGACATGGCCTGCTCCTCACGGGTTTGCTAATAAAGACATGTAGACGTCTATACATCTGGATTTCATCCTGACACAATGTGCTACAACAACGCAACAGGGAATTAACGACATGCAGACATTACAGACGACCAGCCTGCGGGTGACGAATAATCAGCTCTTTATTCTCGACCAGCAGGCCCTTCCGCAGGAGAAACGCTGGCTGGATGCCTCAACGGTAGAGGCGCTGGTGGGGCATATTCACGCCCTGCGGGTGCGCGGTGCGCCGCTGATCGGTCTCTCTGCAAGTCTGCTGCTGGCGCTGCTGGCGGAAAACGGCAAAAGCCGTGACGAGCTGGCGGTTGCGCTGGAAACCCTGCGCGCGTCCCGCCCGACGGCGGTGAACCTGATGAACAACCTTGACCGCATGAAGCTGGCGCTGTGGCAGGAAGAGTATGTTCCGGCGCTGGTCGCCGAGGCGCTGCGCCTGATCGACGAAGACAAACGGCTCTGTGACGCCATTGCGAAAGCGGGCAGCGTGCTGGTGAAGCCCGGCAGCCGCCTGCTGACCCACTGCAACACCGGCGGGCTGGCAACGGCGGGCGTCGGCACCGCGCTGGGGGTGATTGCTCGCGCGCACCAGGAAGGCAACGTTAGCAACGTCTGGGTCGATGAAACCCGCCCGCTGCTGCAGGGCGGTAGATTGACCGCGTGGGAGCTCGGCGAGCTGGGCGTACCGTATCAGCTGATTACCGATTCCATGGCCGCCAGCCTGATGGCGAAAGGGCAGGTGGACGCCGTGTGGGTGGGCGCAGACCGCATTGCCGCCAACGGCGACGTGGCGAACAAGATCGGCACCTATTCCCTGGCGGTGCTGGCAAAATTCCACGGCATTCCGTTCTACGTGGCCGCGCCGCAAACCACACTCGATCCGGACTGCCCGAACGGCGACGCGATCCCGATTGAGCAGCGCGCCGCCAGCGAGGTGACGGGCGTAGCCGGAAGCTTTGGCGCGGTGCAGTGGGCGCCGGAAGATGCACGGGTTTATAACCCGGCGTTTGACGTTACCCCTGCCTCGCTGATTAGCGGCTGGGTGCTGGATACGGGCGTGGTCACGCCGGAAGCGGTGGCAAACGGGAAATTCGCCTGAGTCCGGCTATCCTTTAAGGGGTTCCCTTAAGAGGACATTATCGTGACGCTCGATCCTGAAACTGACTTAAAACTGGAGCGCGTGGTGGACGCACCGCGCGATCTGCTGTGGCTCTGCTGGACCACGCCGGAACACATCAAAAACTTTTTCATTCCTGCTCCCCATAAGGTGACCGAATGCGACCTCGATCTGCGCGTGGGCGGTCGGTTCAACACCGTGTTTGAGGTGGACGGTCAGCGGATGGATAACCGGGGTGTCTTCCTGGAAATCGACCCGGGGAAAAAGCTGGTCTTTACCGACGGCTATACCGAAGGCTGGAAACCGGCCGAGAAGCCGTTTATGACGGCGATCCTGCTGCTGGAAGATATGGGCGAGGGCAAGACCCGCTATACGGCGATAGCGCGCCATCCGACGAAGGAAATCCGCGAGCAGCACGAGCAGATGGGCTTCCACGAAGGGTGGGGAATTGTGCTGGATCAGCTGGTGGGGTATGTGAAGGGGTTGAAGCGTTGAAGCTCGAGCGGCCTGATGCCCTCACCCCGACCCTCTCCCACAGGGAGAGGGAGCAAACACTAAAAACGGCAGCTATAGCTGCCGTTTTGCTTTTACCTATGCCAGCCGTGGGTACGCGTCCGCAATGGCGTCACCGGTAAACTGCGCCACCCAGCCTTCCGGGTTATCGAAAATACGAATGGCGGTAAAGTTCGGCTCTGAGCCCATATCAAACCAGTGCGGCGTGCCCGCCGGCACGGAAATCAGGTCGTTTTTCTCACACAGCACCTGATACACCTCATCGCCAATGTGCAGGCAGAACAGCCCCGCGCCCTCCACGAAGAAGCGCACTTCGTCTTCGCCGTGGGTGTGTTCGTTCAGGAATTTCGCGCGCAGCGCCTCTTTCTGCGGGTTGTCGGCGCGCAGGCTGATTACGTCCCAGCTCTGATAGCCTTTCTCCGCCACCAGCTTGTCGATGGCATGCTGATACGCCGCGATCACGGCTTCAGGCGCGGGATCGTGTCCTAAATCGCGATCCGCAGCCCAGCGTTCAAACCGTACGCCTTTCGCGTTGAGCTGTTGGGCAATTTCGGCGGCGTCGGTGCTGTGCCACTGGTGTTGACTGGCGTCTTTATCGGAATAAATGGTCAATGCGCTCATGAAGGGATCTGCTCCGGGTTAATCTCGTCAAACTGGTGGACCTGATGATGGTGGCTTGCGCCGTCATCATCGCCGCGAATCAGCTGCAGGGTACGAAAACCTGCCTGTTCAGCCGCGTCCAGCTCCTGATGAATATCGGAGAGGAACAGGATCTGCGACGGGGCGATGCCCGTTTGCGCCGCAATGTTCTGATAAGACTGCACCTCGCGCTTGGCGCCGATGTGGGTGTCAAAATAGCCGCTGAACAGATGAGTAATATCACCTTCGTCGCTGTAGCCAAATAACAGTTTCTGCGCGGCGACGGAGCCAGAGGAATAAACATAGAGATCAATCCCTTGCGCTTTCCATTTTTCCAGCGCGGGCAGCACGTCCGGGTAGAGATGGCCGGTAAAGTCGCCGTTGACGTAGCCGTCGTGCCAGACGATCCCCTGCAGCGCTTTGAGCGCGGTCGATTTGCGGTCTTCATCCATAAAGGCAAACAGAGCGTCGATAAGTTCGCTGACGCTGGCGTGCGGGTGCCCGATTTCATCACGCAGGTTGTCCAGAATGGATTTGACCGGCTCGGCGTACTGCTGAGCGGTCACGAAGGCCGCCAGCCGCTCACGCGCGTAGGGGAACAAAACGTCATGGACAAAACGGATATCGCTGGTGGTCCCTTCAATATCCGTCACAATCGCGCGAATCATATTCTCTCCAGTTGTCGTAAACGCATTTCGCATTCAAATAAGAATTCTAATCCTTCAAGATGACGGCGGGCCTCGGCCACATCGCGTCCCCAGCAGGTTAAGCCATGACCGCGCAGAAGAAAACCATAATTAAGCGGGCGTTCCTGCGCGTAATGGGCGATTCGGGAGGCGAGGGCGTCAATATCCTGGTCGTTATCGAAGACCGGGATAGCCACCGTGTCCAGATGCGTGGTCTGCCCGGTGAGGGATTTTTGCATCTCAAAGCCGCTGATGTTGAGCTCGGCTTCTTTGACCAGACGGGACAGCACCGTGGCGTTGACGGTATGAACGTGCAGTACGGCGTTGGCCTCAGGAAACAGACGGTAGATAAGGGTGTGCAGCCCGGTCTCCGCCGAAGGTTTACGACCGGACGGGGCGCGATTGGTGGCAATCTCGACCTGCAGGAAGTCATCGGTGGTGAGGCTACCTTTGTCCTTACCGGATTCGCTTAGCCAGCACAGATGTTCGTCCTGACGCACCGACATGTTGCCGCCGGTGGCAGGGGCCCAGCCTTTGGCGCCAATCCAGCGGCAGGCGTCGACCAGATGCGTGAGTTGCAGGTTGTCTGTCATTTCCTTTTACCCTCTCGGCCAGGAATATTCATATTGTTTAGACGTCTAAGCGTCTTGATTGCCAAAGACTAACATCGTGTTATAGTGGCAGCAACATAAGTATTACAGGCAGGCACAACACAATGAGCATTAACGCATTGATTCCGCAAAGTAAACTTCCCAATCTCGGTACCACCATCTTTACGCAGATGAGCGCCCTGGCGCAGCAGCACAACGCCATTAACCTTTCTCAGGGGTTCCCGGATTTCGACGGCCCGGCTTATCTGCAGGCGCGTCTGGCGTATCACGTGGCGCAGGGAGCAAATCAGTACGCACCGATGACGGGCGTTCAGGCGTTGCGGGAAGCCATTGCGGACAAAACGGCTGAGCTGTATGGCTATAAGCCCGATGCGAACAGCGATATTACGGTGACGGCAGGGGCGACCGAAGCTCTGTATGCGGCCATCACCGCGCTGGTGCGTACGGGCGATGAAGTTATCTGCTTTGATCCGAGCTACGACAGCTATGCGCCTGCGGTTGAACTCTCCGGCGGCGTGGTGAAACGCGTGGCGCTCCAGCCGCCGCATTTTCGCCCTGACTGGCAGGCGTTTGCCGCGCTGCTGAGCGACAAAACCCGCCTGGTGATCCTGAATACCCCGCACAACCCGTCGGCGACGGTGTGGCAGAAAGCCGATTTCGCCGCGCTGTGGCAGGCGATTGCGGAACGTGAAATTTACGTGCTGAGCGATGAAGTCTACGAGCACATCTGCTTTGCAGAAGAGGGACACGCCAGCGTGCTGGCCCATCCGCAGCTTCGCGAGCGTGCTATCGCCGTCTCGTCATTCGGTAAGACTTACCATATGACCGGCTGGAAAGTGGGCTACTGCGTCGCACCGGCGGTCATTAGCGCTGAACTGCGCAAGGTGCATCAGTACCTGACCTTTGCCGTGAACACGCCGGCTCAGCTGGCGCTGGCGGATATGCTGCGCGCTGAGCCCGGGCATTACCGTGAGCTGCCGCACTTCTATCGTGAACGTCGGGATCTGTTTGTGGCTGCGTTAAGTAAAAGCCGTCTGGAAATTTTGCCGTCTGAAGGAACCTACTTCCTGCTCGCGGACTACAGCGCGATTTCCGATCTGGACGACGTCAGCTTTTGCCAGTGGTTGACAAAAGAGGTGGGTGTGGCCGCCATTCCGCTGTCGGTGTTCTGCGCCGATCCCTTCCCGCATAAGCTGATCCGCCTTTGCTTTGCGAAGCAGGAATCGACGCTGCTGGCGGCGGCAGAGCGTCTGAACACGCTCTGATTATTTCACCGTCCAGGCTTCTGAGTAACGGCGGTCTGCAAACAGCTCCAGCAGACCGTTGATTTGCTTGAGGCGCAAAACTTCATCGCCGTCCATACCCAGCTCCTTGCTTATTCTCTCGTCATTCCAGCCAAGCTGCACCAGCTCGCGAACGATCTCCGACATGGCGTTAATCTGGTGTCGACCCCGCGCCCGGTTGTGACGAATAGTGGCAGCCATACGGTCATGTTTATCCTGTCGGTCCTGACGCAGGCAGGTAACGGGGAGATAACCCTTGAGCTGGTGCTTCAGTGCCGCCTGGTTTTTGCCGATTTCATGGCGATGAAAACCATCCACAATTTCGTAGTGCTGCGGTTCACTTTCTGTCACAACGATAGGTTGGGTGAATCCATCAAGCTCCAGCGACTTGCTGAGCAGCCGTTTTTCTGGTGGAGCAACGTTATTGGGGTTGTAGTCGTTTGCGGTAATATCGTCCTGTCTAATCCAAAGGACGCAGTCTATCGGTTGCTCACGAAACGGGCTGTTTTTATGGATCGCTTCGCGAAAAGCATTTATGGCGTTAATGCGATCCTCTTCGGAAAGTGACTGAAGGTACGTTTCCATCTCGGTGATTAGTCTTTGTCGCATAATATGCCCCACTCCTTGCGTTTCGCCTTCACTCTGTCGCTATACCGCTGATAATGTTTGGGTTTATTTGGGCTGAACGATAGCGCTCTGCACCAGTAGTCGTTATTCAGGAGAACCTTACAAATACGGCGCCACGAGGGGATGTCTTTGCAACCGATATCACCGTCCTGCGTATCGGGAATATTCTCTATGCCTCTCTTCTTATACCAGTGCAGATAAATGGCGATTTTATTGCGGTAATGCTCAGCCGTATTTTGCGGCATGCTGTCGAGGAGCAGCATGGCATATTCGCGCCAGCGCAGGTGTTCAGGCTTCAGGATTTTTCGGTGGCCGTAAAAATGGTTATCGTGCCCGGCGTACATCCCCCCGCTGCGCGCACCGCTCACGCGCTCACACATGGACGCCCAGCGATCGGGCTCAACAACGTGGTAGAGCCATAAGCCCTGGCGCTGCTCCGGGCCAAAGGGTTCACAGATACGCATGTAGCGTAGCGGCACGCCGGCCTGAAACATCAGGTCATAGAGCGGGTTATAGCAACAGCCTGATTTGGCAAACCAGGTCCATATATCGGCGGTTTTCCAGTCGTAGAGGGGGTAGATATACCAGGCATGCCCGCCCGGAGCGACGGTTGTCCAGGGTTTATCATCGGCAAACCGCTGTTTACGCGCCGACGCGATAGCCAGAAAACGGTTGTAAGACTCATCGGCGCGGATGCCAATCAGTACCGCCGCCGGGCGATTGTGAGAGAACCAGTCGGAGAAACTGCGGACAAAGGTTTCAAACGTCATGCCTGGCTGGTAAAAGGGGAAAAAAGCGGGATCGGTTATCGCGTCGTCAGGAGGGTGGCGGACCCATCGGGTGCCGGGTTCCCAGCATTGCCATTCCGGCTGGAATTGCGACAGGGAATTTTGCGTTGTCAGGGGAAGCGCGAC
The DNA here is from genome assembly GCA_041890495.1 of Enterobacter hormaechei. Taxonomy (GTDB): domain Bacteria; phylum Pseudomonadota; class Gammaproteobacteria; order Enterobacterales; family Enterobacteriaceae; genus Escherichia; species Escherichia boydii. Next base: position 2,385,981 of record CP169086.1, on the reverse strand, counting down.
CCACCAGAAATGATCGATGACATCGCTGTACAACTCGCGCATATGCTCAACATGGGTAATGGTATGGGAAAACTGCGCTTCCCAGTCGATGAAGAGGACATCTATTTTGATTTTCATCAGTCGCGCCTGTCGGGCAACTAAATGCAGCATGACGGTGGAGTCTTTACCTCCTGAAAAAGAAACACAGGTTCTGGGTAAATTTTCGAGAGTCCATTTTATTCGCTCCCGAGCAGCAGTAAGGACATCCTGGTTTAAGGGGTATTTATAAATTGACATGCTTATTCTCTTCCTGAGGAATAAATACCTGACTGTAGCGTTAATACTAATGAGATGATTATATCAGTCAATAATTAATTGGATATGAAATGGTTATGTCGCGTAATTCTATAACGGTGGTGTATGTTTTAAAATTGTGGTTCCCATTTAGTGCGAGAACCACACCAACAACTCACGATAAGGATATTTCTTCAATAAAACTTGCGAATGCCGAGCTATTGAGCGCGGAGCGATTATACATCATGTAAATATCAATGCTGGGGAATCGAATGTCAGTTTCCACTTTGCGCAGGTTGAGGGCTGGCCCATATTGTTCGAAGGCCGGCGTGGGCACTAATCCTATGAGGTCGGATGAACCGATCACCGACAGAAGAGATATAAAAGAGTCGCTACGATAGACAATATTTCTTTTACTTAACAGGTTTTCGGCCTTTTCCTGATAGGCTTTGAAGCTGTTCTCATCGTTCAGATAGGCGGTGAAGTTTTCATTCAAAATATCTTCACGCGTGGGATTTTCACAGAGACGGGGATGGCCCTCCCGACAAACGAGCACGAAAGGAAGCTTATGGTAGAGGCTACAGGCGATAGAGTGATTGTTAGAGGAGGAAAACGAAAATATCAGGTCGGCTCTTCTGTAGGCTAAGAGATCTTCTGCTGAATCAGGAGAAAGAAAAACATCATGTAATTCAATTGAATAGTTATGATTATCCATGAGCAGTTTTATAGGGTCAAGCGTTGCTTTCGTACTCATAAAATGCGGGCAATAAATGACAAAATTCTTCTTCAACCCGCTGCTGTGCATGATATTGATAGTCTGCTCCAGCTGGTTCAGGTTCTGTTCCAGATGATGATGCAAATTGACGCCGACGGTCGTGGGCGTGATCCCTTTACCGGAACGTATAAACAGAGGATCGTTGAGCTGTCCTCTCAGACGTTGCAGTGACTGGCTCACGGCAGAGGGGGTGATATACAGAGTCTCGGCGGCTTTACTGATACTAAGGTGTTGGTAAATGCACTCGAAAATGACTAACAGATTAAGATCGAATTTTTTAAGGTCATAGAGGTTTGCCATATTTCGTCCTGAGGGTACTGCGTTTGCTGTGGTTATCATATAACTGATAACAATAGTATGAGGCTAACTATATATAATTCTTTCGGTTAGCTCTCTTAGTTTTAAATTAAAAACATCTCAATGTATCACGGTGGCAGATTATTGAAATAGCGCTTCAAAGGCGATTGACATATTTTTATCTCAGAAAAAGGAATGGTCATTTTAAATGACAGTTATCATTTATATATTGCTATAGTTTTATAATAAAAATAAATTTATAACGCTCCGGAATGATGTTCGACACAACCTATCACAGCCATAGGCAGGAATGCCTCTCTTATGGATTGCTCAATCCCTGCGCGGATGGTGTAATCAAACGGCTGTTACCGCCTTGATAGAAAGGGTTGTAGAGCGCAACGCAACGCCAGTTTCGGCTGGCACTGAATGTACCTGCGGGGAATTCAGGTATCAGGGCCGCCCGTTGAGGCGGCCTTTTTACTTTCAGGCTTTCCTGTAAAAGGTTCACCTTGTTGTCTTGTCGACGTTGTAAGGTTTGGCTGATTGATTTGATAATGGAAACGCATTAGCCGAATCGGCAAAAATTGGTTACCTTACATCTCATCGAAAACACGGAGGAAGTATAGATGTCCTTGATTAACACCAAAATTAAACCTTTTAAAAACCAGGCATTCAAAAACGGCGAATTCATCGAAATCACCGAAAAAGATACCGAAGGCCGCTGGAGCGTCTTCTTCTTCTACCCGGCTGACTTTACTTTCGTATGCCCGACCGAACTGGGTGACGTTGCTGACCACTACGAAGAACTGCAGAAACTGGGCGTAGACGTATACGCAGTATCTACCGATACTCACTTCACCCACAAAGCATGGCACAGCAGCTCTGAAACCATCGCTAAAATCAAATATGCGATGATCGGCGACCCGACTGGCGCCCTGACCCGTAACTTCGACAACATGCGTGAAGATGAAGGTCTGGCTGACCGTGCGACCTTCGTTGTTGACCCGCAGGGTATCATCCAGGCAATCGAAGTTACCGCTGAAGGCATTGGCCGTGACGCGTCTGACCTGCTGCGTAAAATCAAAGCAGCACAGTACGTAGCTTCTCACCCAGGTGAAGTTTGCCCGGCTAAATGGAAAGAAGGTGAAGCAACTCTGGCTCCGTCTCTGGACCTGGTTGGTAAAATCTAAATTTCCTTCGTCTTTCACGCCATAGCGGCGTTGGCGTCGCCCGCTCACCCCGGTCACTTACTTGTGTAAGCTCCCGGGGATTCACAGGCTAGCCGCCTTGCTCTGACGCGAAATACTTCGGAAATTCACCTAATTCTTCGGGTGCTGCGGCACCCGATTTTCTTCCCCGCACCATGATGCAAGCTGCATCCAGGTAGCCGCAGAGGCCGCTTGCATGATGATGTTTAAAGCCCAGGAGATAAACATGCTCGACACAAATATGAAAACTCAACTCAAGGCTTACCTTGAGAAATTGACCAAGCCTGTTGAGTTAATTGCCACGCTGGATGACAGCGCTAAATCGGCAGAAATCAAGGAACTGTTGGCTGAAATCGCAGAACTGTCAGACAAAGTCACCTTTAAAGAAGATAACAGCTTGCCGGTGCGTAAGCCGTCTTTCCTGATCACCAACCCAGGTTCCAACCAGGGGCCACGTTTTGCAGGCTCCCCGCTGGGCCACGAGTTCACCTCGCTGGTACTGGCGTTGCTGTGGACCGGTGGTCATCCGTCGAAAGAAGCGCAGTCTCTGCTGGAGCAGATTCGCCATATTGACGGTGATTTTGAATTCGAAACCTATTACTCGCTCTCTTGCCACAACTGCCCGGACGTGGTGCAGGCGCTGAACCTGATGAGCGTACTGAACCCGCGCATCAAGCACACTGCAATTGACGGCGGCACCTTCCAGAACGAAATCACCGATCGCAACGTGATGGGCGTTCCGGCAGTGTTCGTAAACGGGAAAGAGTTTGGTCAGGGCCGCATGACGTTGACTGAAATCGTTGCCAAAATTGATACTGGCGCGGAAAAACGTGCGGCAGAAGAGCTGAACAAGCGTGATGCTTATGACGTATTAATCGTCGGTTCCGGCCCGGCGGGTGCAGCGGCAGCAATTTACTCCGCACGTAAAGGCATCCGTACCGGTCTGATGGGCGAACGTTTTGGTGGTCAGATCCTCGATACCGTTGATATCGAAAACTACATTTCTGTACCGAAGACTGAAGGGCAGAAGCTGGCAGGCGCACTGAAAGTTCACGTTGATGAATACGACGTTGATGTGATCGACAGCCAGAGCGCCAGCAAACTGATCCCAGCAGCAGTTGAAGGTGGTCTGCATCAGATTGAAACAGCTTCTGGCGCGGTACTGAAAGCACGCAGCATTATCGTGGCGACCGGTGCAAAATGGCGCAACATGAACGTTCCGGGCGAAGATCAGTATCGCACCAAAGGCGTGACCTACTGCCCGCACTGCGACGGCCCGCTGTTTAAAGGTAAACGCGTAGCGGTTATCGGCGGCGGTAACTCCGGCGTGGAAGCGGCAATTGACCTGGCGGGTATCGTTGAGCACGTAACGCTGCTGGAATTTGCGCCAGAAATGAAAGCCGACCAGGTTCTGCAGGACAAACTGCGCAGCCTGAAAAACGTCGACATTATTCTGAATGCGCAAACCACGGAAGTGAAAGGCGACGGCAGCAAAGTCGTTGGTCTGGAATATCGAGATCGTGTCAGCGGCGATATTCACAACATCGAACTGGCCGGTATTTTCGTCCAGATTGGTCTGCTGCCGAACACCAACTGGCTCGAAGGCGCAGTCGAACGTAACCGCATGGGCGAGATTATCATTGATGCGAAATGCGAAACCAACGTGAAAGGCGTGTTCGCAGCGGGTGACTGTACGACGGTTCCGTACAAGCAGATCATCATCGCCACTGGCGAAGGTGCCAAAGCCTCTCTGAGTGCTTTTGACTACCTGATTCGCACCAAAACTGCATAAGAAGAAGTAAGATTCACCTGCAATAGCGAGAGGCCACCGAAAGGTGGCCTCTTTTTTTATCTTACAACCATCACCGGTATATGGGTGTGGCGGATCACGCTGGAGGCGTTAGAGCCCAGCAGATGCGTGGTAATGGAAGGGTTGCGCGAACCGATGACAACCACGTCTGCTTTCAGTTCGTTCGCCAGTTCGTTTACCGCATCGCGTACGCTGCCGAATCTGACGTGCGTTTTGATGCGTGAAGGGTCGATGCTGAAGTGGCTGACCATGGTTTGCAGGCGTGTTTCCGCTTCATGCTGCAAATGCTCCTCGAAGCGACGCACGTCGGCGGCAAAGCGGTGCAGGCTCAGGCTGGCGGAGCCCGGCAGTACGTGCAAAAGATGGATAACACCGTCCTGCTGCGCCAGGAATTCCGCATGGCGAACGGCCTTGTCGCTCAGCTCCATCTCAAAAACATCAACCGGCATAATGATTCTCTGATACATACCCGTTTTTCCTTGTTTATAAACGCTGAACTCATTCAACCATAAAATATAAATGGTTTCTGTAAGCGCCCCGTCAGTTTTCTTATCTCACCAGGATAAATCTCAAAAGCCCTGTATTCCAGGGCAGACCTTCAGGGGTAGCTACCCTTATACACTTACCTGGAACCTTTCGGAGGTCGCATGAAAGCACTTACGTATCACGGTCCGCACCATGTTCGCGTCGAGAATGTCCCCGATCCCATTATCGAACAGCCCGACGATATCATTCTGCGCGTCACGGCCACGGCTATCTGCGGCTCCGATTTGCATCTCTATCGCGGAAAGATCCCGAAGGTGCAGCACGGCGACATTTTTGGCCATGAATTTATGGGAGAAATCGTCGAGTGCGGCGCAGAGGTGAAGAATTTGCAAAAAGGCGATCGGGTGGTGATCCCCTTTGTCATCGCCTGCGGGGACTGTTTCTTTTGTCGTCTGCAGCAATACGCTGCCTGTGAGAGTACCAATGCCGGGCAGGGCGCCGCGCTGAACAAAAAGCAAATCCCCGCGCCGGCCGCGCTGTTTGGCTACAGCCATCTCTACGGCGGCGTGCCGGGGGGACAGGCAGAATATGTTCGCGTGCCAAAAGGCAACGTCGGGCCGTTTAAGGTCCCGCAACTCCTTTCCGATGATAAGGCGCTGTTCCTTTCGGATATTTTGCCCACGGCCTGGCAGGCGGCAAAAAATGCGCAGATTGGAAATGGTTCGAGCGTAGCGGTTTTTGGCGCCGGGCCGGTGGGGTTACTGACCATTGCCTGCGCGCGGCTGCTGGGGGCTGAGCAGATCTTTGTTATCGATCACCATCCGTACCGTTTGCGATTTGCCGAGGCACGTTACGGCGCAATCCCCATCAACTTTGATGATGATAACGACGCAGCGGAAAAAATCATCGAGCAGACCGCGGGCCAGCGCGGCGTTGACGCCGTGATTGATGCGGTCGGGTTTGAAGCGAAAGGTAGCACCACCGAAACGATCCTCAGCAATCTTAAAATTGAAGGCAGCAGCGGCAAAGCGCTGCGTCAGTGCATTGCTGCCGTTCGACGCGGTGGCGTGGTCAGCGTACCCGGCGTGTACGCCGGGTTTATTCATGGTTTCCTGTTTGGCGATGCCTTTGATAAGGGGCTGACGTTTAAGATGGGCCAGACGCACGTCCATGCCTGGCTGGGGGAACTGCTACCGCTGATCGAAAAAGGGCTGCTTACGCCGGAAGAGATCGTGACCCATTATCTCCCCCTCGCAGATGCGGAGCGCGCCTACAAGGTATTCGAAAAACGGGAGGAGGAGTGCCGGAAGGTGATTCTGGTCCCTGATGCAGAAACGCCCGAAGCTGCAGAGCAAAAAGTTAAGGGCCTGGTGAATGCTTTCCCGGGTGGGGTTGCCTGAAAATGTTCGCTTACCAGTGGCGTTCAAGATAGAGCACGGCCGTGACGATAATCGCCACAAAAATCAGAAAGATAAGTGTGATAACGCCTATCTCACCCATGACCGTCCCCGCGGCACCAAAACAGATTAAGCGTGGATTAAGGCCATTTTGCGCGGTATAGGAAAATCGGGTGAATTTGCGGAAAGAGGATGCGGCTGCATCCTCTGTGCAAAGCGGGTAGTCGCTTATTCAGAAGAGATTAACGCAGGTAATCGCCCGCGGCTTCTGGCTGGTAGAGCAGCTCCAGCACTTCAAGATGGGTCGAGGCACCGCCCGGCAACTCCCAGTGGATCGTATCCCCCGTACGCAGCCCCAGTAGTGCGGCACCCACCGGGGCCAGAACAGAGAGCTGCGCGCTGCTGTCGGTCATCTGAGCGGGGTAAACCAGCGTACGGGTCAACTCTTCCCCGGTGGTCAGATTGCGGAATTTCACCTGGCTGTTCATGGTGACCACGTTATGCGGCATCGTCTCAGGCGTGCACATCTGCGCCCGGTCGAGCTCCTCATTTAGTGCGTCGGCCACGGGGAGTGAGGCGAACTCCGCTTTTTCCAGCAGCCTGTCGATACGTTCTGCGTCGAGCTCATTGATGATAATGGTAGGTCTGGACATTTTTTACTCCATGTCGTTAATGCTGCGTCTAACGCAGAAACTGATCCAAAAGAAAACCCTCGCCGTCTGGCAGCGAGGGTTTAACTCTCCCGATGATACTGGCTGAGCACGCAAGTTTGAAGTGATGAAAGTCACATTCATGGTCCATATGAATTTTCGCTGAAATTTATTCAGTCTTCATTCCGGGTGGAATACGTTACGCTGAGTGTCCTGAATCCGGGCGTTGCCCACCAACGAGAGAGCACTATGTACTTCTATCAACCGTCTCAGGGACACGGCCTGCCGCATGACCCGCTGAACGCCATTATTGGTCCGCGTCCGATCGGCTGGATCTCCTCATGCGACAAGGCCGGTCAGCTGAACCTCGCACCGTATAGCTTCTTTAACTGCTTTAACTATCGCCCGCCGATCATCGGCTTTTCCAGCAACGGCTGGAAGGACAGCGTGCGTAATATTACCGAGACAAAAGAGTTTGTCTGGAATCTGGCGACGCGCGATCTCGCCCAGGCGATGAATCAAACCTCCGCGATGCTTCCCCACGATCGGGATGAATTTAGCTTTGCCGGACTTACGCCAGCGGCCAGCCAGCTGGTTAACGCCCCTCGCGTTGCAGAAAGCCCGGTGAATTTTGAGTGTCGCCTGTCGCAGTGCATTCAACTAACGGGGGCTGACGGTACGCCGGTGGACACGTGGCTGGTGCTGGGGGAAGTGGTCGGTATCCATATTGCCGAAGCGCTGCTGGAAGAGGGGATATACCAGACGGCAAAAGCGCAGCCCATCCTGCGAGCGGGTGGGCCGACGGCGTACTATGGCATCAGCGATGAAAACCGGTTTGATATGGTGCGCCCGGGCGCGGATCAGTAACCGGCTTTATCAATCACGAACTGTTTTCCGCAGTTACCCGGATGTGGCTGCGGTGCAAATGACGCCGCTGAAAGCGGGTTGTTAATTGCGTTTGCCTTCAGGGAAATTTGCATTTCGGTCAGATACGCCGGGTTGCCGTTGCAGGTCAGCTTGATCGCTTTGATGTTCTCCTTGCCCCAGCTTTTGGCAACGGCACTGTCAAAGTCGCTGCGATTGACGGATTTCCCGTAGTTGTCGGCGATGAATTTACCGACCGCGCTGCTTTTAACTTCCTGATTCATCCGCACCATCGTGCCGAAATAGGCATCCGGATCGAAACCAAAGCAGACACCATGTTTGGCATATTCGTAGCGTTCCAGACAGGAATTCCCGCCCGCACCCGGCATCACGTCGTTGAGCTTCGCGGCAGCGGAAAGCGACAGTCCGGTTTCGGCGGCATCGCATTTGCGGCTGGCCTTCACTTCCGGCATGTTCGGAATGGGGCGCGTGGCGCAGCCAAAACGCATCCAGCGACGTTCATCCACGCCGCGTGCGGCAATAGATTTCGGCAGGCCGGGCCATAGCCCGTGAACGGTCAGGAAATCAGCTTTATTCTCGCGCTCTTTCTGCAGGCGACATTCGTCAGGTTCATTACGGTTGCGCTCGACCATGCTCTGGCAAAAACCGGTTTGCCAGGACAGGGCCAGCACATAGCGATCGAAATCGCCATACTGGGTTGCCTTGAGCGGTTCTGCCTGTGTGGAGAAGACGCAAAGTGCAAGCGCGATTGCGCCAGACGGGATAACGATATCCTTCCTGAACATATGATTTCCTGATCGAATGAGTACGATTAATTTCTGGAAGTTATTAAAGCACAAAAAGCGCCCGCAGGCGCTTTTTGGATATCAGTAATTTAGCTTAGGCCGCGCCGGGTACCAGCACTTCCGTAGCGATAATCACGATAATCAGCCCAACCATAACGGGCACTGAGGTGCGTTTGACGACTTCGAACGGCGAGATTTTCGCCATCCCGGCAACGGCAACGACCACGCCCGACACCGGCGAAATGGTACGGCCCAGGTTTGACGCCTGCAGCATAGGAATGGAGAGATAGGCCGGGTTAATACCGGAGGAGTGAGCCAGTTTCGGGATCATCTCAACGAAAGCGTAGAAAGGCGCATTGCCGGAACCGGTGGTCATCGCCGCCAGCATGGTCAGCACCACCAGAACCAGCATCAGGATAATACTGGCCGAGCCGAACGAGGTGGCGATTGAAATTAGGCTCTGGATAAAGCCGATCGTGCTCAGACCCTGGGCAAAAACGCCCGCTGCAACCAGCAGCATCACCACGCCAGCGAAGGCATCCGCCATACCGCGATACGCCACTTCCAGACCTGAGAAGACTTTTTGCGTGTTAAAACCGCGTACAAACTCCAGCACGGCGGCCAGCAGCATGCAGATAACCAGAATGGTGATGATGTGCAGCTGTGGACCCCATTTGCCGTCAAAAATCAGCACTCCGACGATCGGCGTAAAGGGCAGAATGGCGTAAAACGCGGGAGCGGTAGTGGTGATTTCACTCACGTCCATCATTTCATGGCTGATGTTTTCTTTCTTATCGAGATAGCGCTGCCAGAAGAAATGCGCGATACCCATGCCCACAATGGCAACGATTGAGATCGGTAACGTGGTTTTAAAGGCGAAGTCGATGAGCGACATCTCCGCCGCCTTTGCCGCCAGCACAACGTCGCCGGAGGTAGGGGAGAGAATAATCGCTGCCGGAGACGCGCAAATTGCCGCAGCCGCGCCACGGCTGATGCCGACGTTCACCATGACCGGGAACAGCGTCGCCATCAGCAGTACGCCAAGTCCGGTAGCCGACGAAACGGCCAGCGACATCAGGCACGCGAGGAAATAGGCCGCGACCATCAGCAGATACGGCGAGTTGATGTATTGCAGGGGTCTGGAGGCAAGCTTAACGACCATGTCGTTAGCGCCTATATGGGTCATATAGGCCGCAAAACCACACAGCATCATGATCATCATGCCCAGATCGCCGCCGCGGCTCATGAGCAATATTTTAATGTATTCAACAATATCTGTAGCGGTGTAACCGGTGCTGGTCGCGCTGGCAGGTAACACCTGGTGCCCCATTATTGCGCTGATAATCAGCAGTGTTAAACCGCCAACAAATAATACGCCCGTGGCCGAGTAGCCTTTAATGATGTAGCGTGCGACGCCGACAATGACGACGACTCCAATAAGGAGCTCGAATAACGTAAGCATGATGTCCCCTGTATCTCTGCTGCAATGGAGCACAAAAAATCAATAAAAAAAATTAGGGTGGAAATGTGCCGAATAATTGGCCTGTTCTTGCTGATTAAAATCAATAAACAGACGACTAGAGAACAGAACAACCGTGTTTTGCCATAGCACATACATTTATGTCGGCCCTTGACCCTAAGAAATAGCGCAACATGCGCCATTAATGATAACAAATTGTTAATGTTTTGTGTGGTTTTGCATGTCACTGATTAAGATAGCTAAATGGTAAAAGTCACACCCCTTGTGGGCTTATTTGCACGTATCGCCCGCTTTCTTTAAGAATATTCCCGGAAAGAGGCCGAATAATTAGGAATAACGCCGATGCTGTTAAGCCTTGATTCAACTATTTTATGGTAAACTTTGCCTCGAATACTAAGAATGGTAATTGCATTGTGATCGTACGTAATACATTTTTCTCTATTTTGTTGTTTATTTTTGGGCAGTTAACGTTTTCTTCTGTTGCACAGGCGGAAGGCAACGCGACGGATAAAGGGTGGTTTTCAACCTTTACGGATAATGTTTCCCAGACCTGGACGGCACCTGAACATTATGATCTCTATGTTCCGGCAATAACGTGGCACGCGCGTTTTGCTTATGACAAAGAGAAAACCGATAAATACAACGAGCGTCCGTGGGGCGCGGGTTTTGGCCAGTCTCGCTGGGATGAAAAAGGCAACTGGCATGGCATCTATCTGATGGCCTTCAAAGACTCGTTTAATAAATGGGAGCCGATTGGGGGCTATGGCTGGGAGAAAACCTGGCGTCCGCTTGCGGACGAGAACTTCCACGTCGGTTTGGGCTATACCGCCGGGGTCACTGCACGTGACAACTGGAACTACATCCCGATCCCGGTGCTGCTGCCGCTGGCCTCTATTGGCTATGGCCCCGCAACGTTCCAGATGACCTACATCCCGGGGACTTACAACAACGGAAACGTTTACTTCGCCTGGATGCGTTTTCAGTTTTAACTGACAAAACGTGATGTGGTGGTGAAAAAACGCGCAGGCGTTGATTCATAAGCGATAAAAATCTGTCAGTGAAAAATAACGCGACTTTTATCACTTTTTAGTAAAGTTACACTGGACAAAGCGTACCACAATTGGTGTACTGGTAACCGACACAGCATTTGTGTCTATTTTTCATGTAAAGGTAATTTTGATGTCTAAGATTAAAGGTAACGTTAAGTGGTTTAATGAGTCCAAAGGATTCGGTTTCATTACTCCGGAAGACGGCAGCAAAGACGTGTTCGTACACTTCTCTGCAATCCAGACTAATGGTTTTAAAACTCTTGCTGAAGGTCAGCGCGTAGAGTTCGAAATCACTAACGGTGCCAAAGGCCCTTCTGCTGCAAACGTAATCGCTCTGTAAGATACGTCAGCAAGAATTCAAAACCCGCTTAATCAGCGGGTTTTTTTTGTTTTGAATCAGCCAAGCAGATACATTTTCAGGAAGCTGGCAACGATCAGCACGCTCAACAACACCATTCCTGCGCTCATCAGACTCTGTTTCATTCTGTCACCCTCGTTCAGTACTGCATCCAGAGTGACAGAGAAAAATTAAGCCAACATTAACGGTTCGGTTGTTAATGCGCGCTTGCAGAAGAAAAGAGCCAAAATGCGATCCCCGTCATCGCAAAGGAGCCGAACATATTGATCGCCATATTCATCAGCGCCCAGCCGATACGTCCTTCCTGAAAGAGAAAAACCGTTTCCGCAGAAAAGGTTGAGAAAGTGGTTAACCCACCGCAGAATCCGGTGGTAATCAGTACCTTCCACATTGGGTCGATGTGCGTCATTCGGTTAAACCAGGCCAGCCCCATGCCGATGATAAAGGCACCAATCAGGTTAGCGGCAAGCGTCCCCATGGGAATCGCCTGATGCAGGGGATTAAACCGCATACTCAGAAACCATCGCGCAACGCTACCCGTTCCCCCACCAATAAAAACGGCTAAAAGTAGTTGTAACACGCTAAATACCTGCTATTTGATGTGTAAGAGAAGCGAGTTTAACGCCGTTTATGATGAGGGGACAAATATGTATGTTGCGGTAGGGCAATTTGCCGTCACGCCTGACTGGCATGCGAATGCGAGCACATGCGTCAACCTGATGATGCAGGCCCGGCAGAAAGGCGCGTCGCTGCTGGTTCTCCCCGAGGCGCTGCTGGCCAGGGATGATAACGACCCGGATTTATCCGTGAAGTCCGCGCAGCCGCTGGATGGCGAATTTTTAAAGCAGCTGCTCGCCCAGAGCACAGGCAATACGATGACGACAATTCTGACGATTCATGTTCCTTCAACGCCGGGCGCGCGAATGGGAATATGCTGGTGGCACTTCAGGCAGGAAACATCGTCGCCCGTTATGCCAAACTGCATCTCTATGAGGCATTTGCCATTCAGGAATCACCCGTGTTGATGCTGGTAATGAAATCGCTCCGTTACTGGAGGGGGAAGGGATGAAGGTCGGTCTGATGACCTGTTATGACTTACGCTTTCCAGAGCTGGCGCTGGCACAGGCATTACAGGGAGCTGAAATCCTGGTACTTCCTGCCGCCTGGGTTCGCGGGCCGCTCAAAGAGCATCACTGGTCAACGTTGCTTGCCGCTCGTGCGCTGGATACCACCTTTATATGGTGGCGGCGGGGGAGTGCGGGGAACAAAAATATCGGTCAAAGCCGGATTATAGATCCCTTTGGCGTCACCATTGCGGCAGCGTCAGAAATGCCTGCACTCATTATGGCGGAAGTGACGCCCGAACGTGTGCGTCAGGTGCGCGCGCAACTGCCCGTCTTAAACAACCGTCGCTTTGCGCCGCCGCAATTATTATGATGTTTTTTTACTCGGCGCTTGATTCACCTTGTTACAGATTGCTATTGTGTGCGCGCGTCGAATGACCGTTAATATTCTCTGGTTTTTAAGGCGCGTTCTGTTGCCGGTTATATGTCAAGAAGGTATCTATGGGTGAGATTAGTATTACCAAACTGCTGGTAGTTGCGGCGCTGGTCGTTCTGCTGTTTGGGACTAAGAAGTTACGTACGCTGGGCGGAGACCTTGGAGCGGCCATTAAAGGGTTCAAGAAGGCGATGAATGATGACGATGCTGCGGCGAAAAAAGGCGCAGACGTTGATCTTCAGGCTGAAAAGCTCTCTCATAAAGAGTGACGTGGCGAGCAGGACGCTCCCTCAATATCTTGTTCGATACAAAAAACCCGCTTCAAAAAGCGGGTTTTTTATCAGACAGATGTAAGTAATTATTACAGGATTACTTAACTTCCATCCCTTTCGCCTGCAAATCGGCGTGGTAAGAAGAGCGGACAAACGGACCGCATGCAGCATGGGTAAAGCCCATCGCCAGCGCTTCGGCTTTCATTTCGTCGAACTCATCCGGGCTAACGTAACGTTGAACCGGCAGGTGATGGCGGCTTGGCTGCAAATATTGCCCCAGCGTTAACATCGTCACACCATGACGGCGCAGGTCGCGCATTACCTCAATAATTTCTTCATTGGTTTCACCCAGTCCCACCATCAGACCAGACTTGGTCGGGATTTCCGGATGCGCTTCTTTAAAGCGTTCCAGCAGCTTCAGCGACCAGTTGTAATCTGCACCAGGCCGTACCTGACGGTAAATACGCGGTACGTTTTCCAGGTTATGGTTGAACACATCTGGTGGCGTTGCAGTCAGAATATCCAGAGCACGATCCATACGACCGCGGAAATCCGGCACCAGAGTTTCAATTTTGATTTGCGGGCTTTTTTCCCGAATGGCAGTAATGCAATCCGCAAAGTGCTGGGCACCGCCATCGCGCAGGTCATCACGGTCAACGGAGGTGATAACCACATAACGCAGCGCCATATCGGCAATGGTCTGCGCCAGTTTCACTGGTTCATTGGCATCAGGAGCTACCGGGCGACCGTGGGCAACATCACAGAACGGACAACGGCGGGTACAAATAGCGCCGAGGATCATAAACGTTGCTGTGCCGTGGTTGAAGCATTCCGCCAGGTTAGGGCAGGAGGCTTCCTCGCAGACAGAATGCAGGCCATTTTTGCGCATTGCGGCTTTGATGCCCTGGATACGTGTAGAGTCCGCTGGAAGCTTGATTTTCATCCATTCCGGCTTGCGCAGCAGGGCTTCGCGCTCTGTTGCCACGTTTTTAACCGGGATAAGGGCCATCTTATCGGCATCGCGGTATTTAACACCGCGTTCCATCACAATGGGTTTACTCATAGCGTGCGTGTTCCAGTTGCGAATTACGAAGGAAAGCGTTTCAATTCAATAGATTGTTGTAATTATCAACTATTTTTGAATTAACGACTGGCAGTATATCATTGAAACGGACCTGAAAGCAGCCAAGCGGTCGCGAAAATGTAAAATTGTTGTTGGATTGTGCCATTTGCCCTGCCTGTTGCAGGGGCTTGTGCTGGCTAAACCTGTCAGAAGGCCTGACGGATAATGCGGATGACGTTTTCCAGGACCGGATCGCGCAAACTCAGCTTGTTGTAATGCAGTGAAATCTCGATTGATTCCGCATTAAGCTGACTGAGCGGAATGCTCTCCAGCGGCCAGCATTTTCGGAGCAGGCTGTACAGGCGTGATGGCATAACGCACAGCATGTCGCTGCTGCCGATCAGGGATGCGGTGGTGAACATATTGTAACTGCTGAAGCTGATCTGGCGTTCCGGGAAAATTTCATCAATACGCTGACGAAGCGCATGGTTAGACTGCCCTTCGGTCATGAAAGAGGAGTGGTCGTAGTTGCGCAGGTTTTCGATGTTCAGCGGTTCGCTGAGAACCGGATGCTGCTGCCGGCAAACCAGCACCAGGTTATCCGTATAGAGCACATTTTGTCCCAGCGCTCTGGCGCTGAAGCTGCCGCTTTCAATAATCAGGTCCGTCTGGAACTGCGCAAGCTGAATGTCAGGTTCATGGAGAGGCACATTGCGAAGCAGGAGCTGCGGAGCATGCTCTTTCACGGCCTGGAAGATCGCCGGCATAACAAGCACTCCCACAGAAGGGGAGCAGCCGATGGTGATGGTTCTCTGCTTATCATAGCTACCGGTTAAATCCAGTGCGCCCAGAATCGACTCCAGCCCCTGGCTGATGTACTCATGGAGATGCGTGGCGTAAGCCGTCGGCGTTACCCCCTGGCCCTTACGAATAAATAGCGGGTCAGGAAATATAGCGCGTAGCTTTTGGATTGACTGGCTTATTGCTGATGGCGTGAGATTAAGAATTTTCGCAGCGTTAACGATACCCTTGTGGACATATACTGCCTCAAAAATAGTCAGTAAATTGAGATCAATATTACGTAAAGTCCGAAAAATTTGCGGCTTGTCTTCGCCACCAGGTTCATTCAGTCGTTTGGCTGGTAAATTATTATACTCCACGCTTTCACTCCGTATGCATTCACAATATGAATGATAGTTGAATTTATTTATTATGCTTGTAGAGATTCGTAAAGGGTTGGTTTTGTTTCACTTCTTTATCAAAAGCAAACGGTTGAGTGATAATTGCTCACGTTACTTATGCCGTGTTTGCCGAGCTTGCTGGAGGCTAAATAATATGTAGCGGTAATATTCGGGCGCTTCGAAAATATAGAATCTGTGGATTATTGTAAAGTGCAAAAACGGTAAATAAACAGCGGCCCGTCAAATTAGCGAGCCCTGTTGTACGATATATTAAGCAGGGATATATTCGTGCGGGGGATTGTTAAGTAGCGCTAACACGTTCTTCAAAAGCACGGGCCGAATAGCTTCTGGCGTAGCGGTTTCAACCCACTGGCGCATTTGCGTCATTTCCATGCCAGCATAGCCGCAGGGATTAATGCGCTGGAAAGGCGCGAGGTCCATATTAATATTCAAGGCCAGGCCATGGAATGAGCAGCCTTTACGAATGCGCAGCCCCAGTGAGCAAATTTTCTTTCCCCAACATAGACACCTGGCGCGTCAGCCCGAGGATGCGCTTCTATACCCAGTTCAGCCAGGGTATTCACCACTGTTTGCTCAAGCAAGGTCACCAGTTCACGCACACCGAGTTTACGGCGTTTCAGGTTAAGCAACACATACATCACCTGTTGCCCCGGCCCGTGATAAGTCACCTGCCCACCGCGATCGCTCTGGATCACCGGAATATCACCCGGCATTAAAATGTGCTCCGCTTTTCCTGCCTGACCTTGGGTGAATACCGGATAGTGCTCGACCAGCCAGATTTCATCAAGGGTACTATCATCGCGGGTATCGGTGAATTCATGCATAGCCTGGGAGATTGGCTCGTAAGGCTGAAGACCGAGCTGGCGGACAAGAATTTTATCCTGATACAAAACGGCATCTCCGTGGAGAATGAGTAAAAGTGGGGGAAAAGTATATCACAGCGAGGAGAGGGGAGTTACCCGACCAGGAGCCGGGTAACGGAGAAGCGAGTTACAGAACCATGCGGACAATATCGATTTTGCCCAGTTCTTCATACAGTGTTTCAACCTGCTCGATATGAGTGGCGTTGATAGTGATAGATACCGAGTGGTAGTTGCCTTTGCTGCTTGGTTTTACCGTTGGGGTGTAGTCACCTGGCGCATGGCGCTGTACCACTTCAACCACCTGATCAACCAGCTCAGGTAACGCCTGCCCCATAACTTTGTAAGTAAAAGGAGTAGGGAATTCAAGCAGTTCGTTAAGTTTGGTTTTCATGTCAGCTCCGGCGTAACGTAATTAAATAGCAACTCCCGCCAGAAGGCGGGAGTTTTTTACTGATGCTTAGTATATGGGGACGGAAATTACACTTTCAAGTGTTTAATTTTTAACCAAACCAGTGATGGAACATTAATTTAATGTAATCAATGATTTTGCCGAAGAAGTTACCTTCCGGGATTTCTTGCAACACAACCAGCGGGCGTTGCTCGATCGTTTTGCCATCAAGCTGGAAGTTGATAGTTCCGACGACCTGATTCTTTTGCAGCGGCGCATGCAATTCACTGCTGTTCAGCACATAGCTGGCTTTCAGATCTTTCATGCGACCACGCGGAATGGTCAGGTACACGTCTTTATCAACCCCTAACGAAGCGCGATCAGAATCACCAAACCAAACCGGTTCAGAGGCGAACTCTTTACCTACTTTCAGTGGGTTAACGGTTTCAAAGAAACGGAAGCCCCAGGTTAGCAGTTTTTTACTTTCGGCTTCACGGCCTTTAAAAGTACGTCCGCCCATTACCGCAGAAATCAAGCGCATCTGGCCTTCAGTCGCAGAAGCAACAAGGTTGTAACCTGCTTTGTCAGTGTGTCCGGTTTTGATGCCGTCGACATTCAGGCTGTTATCCCATAACAGGCCGTTACGGTTCAGCTGGCGAATACCGTTAAACGTAAATTCTTTTTCTTTATAGATCGAGTATTCATTCGGTACGTCACGGATCAATGCCTGGCCGATCAGCGCCATATCTCGCGCGGAGCTGTACTGACCATCAGCATCCAGACCATGTACCGTCTGGAAGTGGGTATTTTTCAGGCCCAGTGCGTTAACGTAGCTGTTCATCAAGCCAACAAAAGCGTCCTGGCTACCAGCGGCAAAATCGGCCATGGCGACACAAGCATCGTTACCCGATTGCAGGTTAATACCGCGGATCAACTGAGAAACCGGAACCTGCATGCCCGGTTTGAGGAACATCAGCGAAGAACCTTTAAACACTGGGTTACCGGTGGCCCATGCGTCGTTGCCGATAGTGACTAAATCAGTTTCTTTAAATTTACCGGCTTTCATTGCCTGGCCGATAACGTAACTGGTCATCATTTTGGTCAGGCTGGCAGGATCGCGGCGGACATCTGCGTTCTGTTCGGCGAGCACTTTGCCGGAGTTATAGTCAATCAGGATGTAGGACTCCGCATCGATCTGCGGTACACCCGGGATCATAGTTTTGATATTCAGGTCATCGGCATGTGCAGCAGAGATAAAGGCTGTGCAAAGAGCCGTGGTGAGCGCCAGGCGCTTCATGATACGAGCGGAAAAAATGGTATTCATGGTCTGAACTACGACATCCGTGATGGAATTAAAAAAGTGCCCTACTATAGCAAATGCACTACCGGCAGGCATCTGACATTCCGCGTGACTTTGTTAACGTCATTTACAGAAATTGACACATCAGATGCCTGCTTTACGCTACTGCGCGGTAGTAATAAATGACTGTAATTGGGCTTCGGTTTGCAAACGTTGCTGCAAGGTACTGGCTTCGGCTTTGCTGGCGAATGGGCCAAGCTGGATCCGCCAGACCGCGCCATTTTGAGTTACGCGACCGGGGACGCCGAACTTCTGTCCCAGTTGCTGTTGGTACTGTTGCGCACGAGCCTGATCGCTTACGGCCCCGACTTGCACCATAAAGTTGCCGCTGGCGCTTTGCGAGACGGCTTGCGGTGTCACCATTGCAGGCGAGGTTGCAGGCGTTGTCAACGGAGCTGTAACAACGGGCTGTGGCGCAGGCGTCGGTTCGCTGCCTTCCAGTACACCAGGCGCTAAGGTCGTTGGTGCGCCGAGGAAACCGCTACTGGTTACCGGCGCGCCGGTCGGATCTTCGCTTTTTAGCGTCGAATTACTGACCGGAAGAATGTCACCCTGCGGGCCAGACACTGAACTTGTTCCCGCGCCACCGCTTAAATCGGGAGGTGCAGGCAGGGCGTAAGTCTGTTTGGCGACTGTGGTACAAGCCATACCAGGACCAGAAAGCGAACCATCCTGGGCGACAATAATCGGATCGATACGAACTTTGGTGTTGTTTGACGTGTTAAGACGGTCAGCTGCCGCGCGAGAAAGCGAAATAACGCGGTCGTTGCCGTAAGGGCCGCGATCATTAATGCGCACCACGATCATTCGCCCGTTAGCCAGGTTAGTGATTCTGGCGTAGCTGGGGATCGGAAGCGTTGGATGGGCCGCCGTCAGCTGTGTCGGATCGAAAGCTTCGCCAGAGGCCGTCAGGTTACTGCCTGGTTCGGCATCATAGATTGCCGCCAGTCCCGCCTGGCTAAATCGAGACGGATCCTGCACGATTTTGTAGCTTTTACCGTCGCGCTGGTAATCCTGATTTGCCGTCGCGTTCAGTGGTTCGAAACGCGGGTCCGCCCCGCTAATTTCAACTATGGGGCCGTTACATACCGCAGGCTGCGGTACACTTACCGTCTGTTGCTGACCATCATCGCTTGTACATGCCGCGAGCATTCCTGCCGCGATGCAGATCCCGAGCCACTGCTTACGCATTGCGCACCTCTTACACGCTTTTCGACAACATTTTCCTGTGGGTGTGGATTGACATTACAATCCCGAACCCAGCCATCAGCACAATTAGCGCCGATCCTCCATAACTGACCAGTGGGAGCGGAACCCCTACAACCGGCAGAATACCGCTTACCATACCAATATTTACGAAGACATAAACGAATAATATCAGCATTAAGCCGCCAGCCATGACGCGACCAAAGGTGGTTTGCGCTCTGGCGGCTATCCACAGCCCGCGCATGATCAGCAGAATGTAGAGAGCGAGCAGAATCAGAATGCCCACTAATCCCAGCTCTTCCGCCAGTACCGCGAAGATAAAGTCGGTATGGCGTTCGGGTAGAAATTCAAGCTGTGACTGAGTGCCGTGCAGCCAGCCTTTGCCGCGTAATCCGCCGGAGCCAATAGCAATTTTAGACTGAATAATGTGATAGCCCGCGCCGAGTGGGTCTGATTCCGGGTCCAGGAGCATCATTACGCGCTGGCGCTGGTAATCATGCATCAGGAAGAACCACAGAATCGGAATGAACGCCGCTACCAGCACTACTGCGACGCCAATCAGACGCCAGCTAAGGCCAGAGAGGAACAGTACAAACAGACCGGAAAGCGCAACGAGGATTGATGTTCCCAGGTCAGGCTGTGCAGCCACCAGCAGCGTGGGCATAAATATCAGTACCAGCGCGATGCCAGTGTTCTTCAACGATGGCGGGCAAACGTCGCGGTTGATAAAGCGCGCAACCATCAGTGGTACGGCTATTTTGGCAATTTCCGACGGCTGAAAACGAACAATACCGAGGTCCAGCCAGCGTTGAGCGCCTTTAGAGATGGCACCGAAAGCATCTACCGCCACCAGCAAAATAATACAGATGATATAGAGATAGGGGGCCCAGCCTTCATAAACGCGTGGAGGAATTTGCGCCATCACCACCATGATGACCAGACCCATCGCGATTTGGCCGATTTTACGCTCCATCATGCCAATATCCTGACCGCTGGCGCTCCAGATAACCAGGGCGCTGTAAACCAGCAATGCCAGTAAAATCAGCAGCATTGTGGGATCGAGATGGACTTTATCCCAGAATGTTTTTTTATTCGGATTATCCGTCATGATTAATGGTCCTCCGCTGCGGCAACCGCAGGATTTTCCGCAGGCAGATCGGTGTTGTTATCACCCAGCATAATGTGGTCGAGGATCTGACGCATCAGCGTACCAACCGCCGGACCCGCGCCGCCGTTCTCCAGAATCATGGCGACAGCCACTTGCGGATTGTTGTATGGCGCAAAGGCGGTCATCAGTTTGTGGTCACGTAAACGCTCGGCAATTTTGTGCGCATTATAGGTTTCGTTCGCTTTCAGACCGAAGACCTGAGCGGTACCAGATTTCGCCGCAATTTTGTACGGTGCGCTGGCAAAGTATTTATGCGCCGTACCGTTAGGGCGGTTAGCAACACCGTACATACCGTCTTTCGCCAGCTCCCAGTAACCGGAATGAATATCGCCGACGGGCGGTTCATGCGGTTGTACCCATGGCACCTGTTTGCCGTCTTCGGCGGTGCTCATCAGCAAATGCGGAACCTTCACGATACCGTCATTAATCAGGATCATCAGTGCCTTACTCATCTGGATTGGGGTCGCTGTCCAGTAACCCTGACCGATACCAACCGGAATGGTGTCACCCTGATACCACGGTTTTTTAAAGCGTTTCTGTTTCCATTCGCGGGTAGGCATGTTGCCGGAACGTTCTTCCGCCAGGTCGATACCGGTGTAATGACCATAACCGAATTTACCCATCCATTCGGAGAGGCGATCGATCCCCATATCGTAGGCCACCTGATAGAAGAAGGTATCCGCAGATTCTTCCAGCGATCTTGTGACATTCAGACGCCCGTGGCCCCATTTTTTCCAGTCACGATAACGTTTTTCTGAACCTGGCAGTTGCCACCAGCCAGGGTCAAACAGCGTCGTATTGCGCGTGATCACCCCGGCGCTCAATGCCGAAACCGCCACATAGGGTTTAACTGTAGACGCGGGAGGATAAACCCCCTGTGTAGCGCGGTTCACCAGCGGTGTATTCGGGTCGTTCAACAAGGCGGAATAATCTTTGCTGGAGATACCGTCAACAAACAAGTTTGGGTCATAACTAGGCGTGGAAACCAGCGCCAGCACCCCACCTGTACGCGGATCGGTGACTACCACAGCTGCGCGGCTACCCGCCAGTAGCGTTTCAATATATTGCTGGAGTTTGAGATCCAGCGTCAGGTAAATATCGTGTCCGGCTTGCGGTGGTACTTCTTTTAACTGGCGGATAACACGCCCACGGTTGTTAACTTCAACCTCTTCATAACCGGTCTGACCGTGCAGCACGTCTTCATAGTAACGCTCAATGCCCAGCTTACCGATATCATGCGTTGCCGCATAGTTGGCCAGTTTGCCGTCATTATTCAGGCGTTCGACGTCTTTATCGTTGATTTTCGACACATAGCCGATGACGTGGGTCAACGCCGAACCGTAAGGATAGTAACGACGTTTATAGCCTTTAACTTCAACACCCGGAAAACGGTACTGATTGACGGCAAAGCGAGCTACTTGTACTTCGGTCAGGTTAGTTTTCACCGGAATAGAGGTGAAACGGTGTGAACGTGCGCGCTCTTTTCGGAATGCAGCAATATCGTCATCGGTCAGATCTACCACGCTGCGCAAAGCGTCCAGCGTTTGCTGCACGTTATCGACTTTCTCCGGCATCATTTCTATCTGGTAGATAGTGCGGTTGAGGGCCAGAGGGATACCGTTACGGTCATAGATAATGCCGCGGCTGGGCGCGATAGGCACCAGCTTAATGCGGTTTTCATTAGAGCGGGTCTGGTAGTCGGTAAAGCGAACAATTTGCAGATTATACAGGTTGGCGATAAGCACGCCGGTCAGCAGCAAAATCCCCAAAAAGGCGACCAGCGCCCGGCGCACAAACAGCGCGGACTCTGCCGTATAGTCGCGAAAAGAGTTCTGTAGTTTCATCCGCTGCGTTTTCTACTCAAAGCTCCCTTATCACTCACGGTGATAAGGATGGTTGGTGGTGATGCTCCACGCCCGGTACAGACTCTCTGCGACCAGCACGCGAACCAGCGGATGGGGGAGGGTAAGCGCCGACAGCGACCAGCTCTGCTCAGCCGCCGCTTTACAGGCAGGCGACAACCCTTCAGGCCCGCCAATCAGTAGACTGACGTCGCGACCATCCAGCTTCCAGCGTTCCAGCTCAGCGGCTAACTGCGGCGTATCCCAGGGCTTGCCTGGAATATCGAGGGTGACAATGCGGTTTTTGCCTGCGGCCGCCAACATCTGCTCACCCTCTTTGTCGAGTATGCGCTTGATGTCCGCATTCTTGCCGCGTTTTCCGGCCGGAATTTCAATCAGCTCGAAGGGCATATCTTTCGGAAAACGACGCAGGTACTCGGTAAAACCGGTTTGTACCCAGTCCGGCATTTTCGTTCCCACGGCGACAAGTTGCAGCTTCACGCATTAACTCCAGAGTTTTTCCAGTTCATACAGGCGACGGCTCTCTTCCTGCATGACATGGACAATCACATCGCCCAAATCCACGACAATCCAGTCGGCGCTGTTTTCACCTTCTACGCCGAGCGGTAACAGGCCCGCTGCGCGAGACTCCTGCACAACGTGGTCAGCAATGGACATAACATGACGGCTGGACGTACCCGTACAGATGATCATGCAGTCGGTGATGCTGGATTTGCCCTGAACGTCTAAGGCGATGATGTCCTGACCTTTGAGGTCATCAATTTTGTCGATAACAAAATCCTGGAGTGCTTTACCCTGCAAGTTTTCCCCCTGGGTGAATGAGATTGTAAAACTTTGAATTCGTAGCCAGACAGTATACCTGAACTCACGCCTGAGTCGGGACAAATGTCTTCGGCCGGGCTTTTGAAGGCGGGTATCATCCCACCCTCCGCCTGAGATTGCATTGCCATTTTTGTAAAACAATTTCTGTAAAGCAACGATCGGCGGGAAAGTCTGGCAGCGGAGAATAACAGTATGGCTTACCCTGTCAAGGCAGGATAAACAATAAGCCGCTTTTTATACTCTCCGGCTATTCATCTGCGCTTTTCTGATACAAACCGTGCGCATGAATATAGGCCAGCACCGGGGTCGGCAGCAGCTCGTCACACGCTAAACCCTGCTGTAAACGCTCGCGAATGAGGGTCGCAGAGATATCGAACCACGGCGTTTCAGCCAGATAGATCTTCCCGGCAGGCTGGTTGTGAAGATCTTCAACATTATCGGTGAGGTGGTCTTCCAGCCACTGCTGGTACTGCTCTTCGCGCATGGTTAGCGGATAGCCGGGACGGCGGCAGACGAGCAGGTGGCTGTTCTTCAGAATGGTTTCATACTGATGCCACGTGGGGAAATTCAGCAGGGAATCCTGACCTATGATAAAAGCCAGCGGCTGGTCTGGCCCTTGTTCGGCGCGCCACTCCTGAAGCGTCTGAGATGTCCAGGAGGGCGTGTCGCGACGCAGCTCACGCTCATCAAGTCGGAAGAGCGGTTTATCTGCGATGGCAAGGGCAAGCATCTCTTTTCGCTGCTCACTGGTCGCTTCGGGCTGTGGACGATGGGGCGGGACATTATTGGGCATAATAGTGACGCGCTGAAGACCGATCAGATTCGCCAGAATTTCAACCGGCTTCAGATGCCCGTAATGTACCGGGTCGAAGGTGCCGCCATACAAGGCCTGTAAAGAATGCATGCTATCCATCAATAAAAACGTCTGCCAACGCCTTGCGGCAGAGCAGCAGAGAAAGACTTTCCAGCTCCGCCCAGACCGACTGGCCGTAATCTTGTTTTAACGTGAGCTCAGCGCGCATCAGAAGCTGTACAGCCTGACGAAGCTGTTCATGACTCAGGCGGTTGACGGCCTCGGTGGTCAAAGCGCGGCGATTTTGCCACACGCGGTGTTTATCCAACAGCGAACGCAGCGGCGTATGGGCAGACTGACGCTTGAGCGTAATCAGCAGCAGTAATTCGCGCTGCAGCGTACGCAGCAGAATAACGGGTTCGCTCCCTTCGAGACGCAGCTGTTGCAGAATATGCAGGGCGCGTTTGCTCTTCGCCGACAGCAGCGCGTCCACCCAGTGGAACGGCGTGAAGTGCGCCGCGTCGTTAACGGCCTGCTCGACGCGCGGCAAGGTCAGCTTGCCGTCCGGCCAGAGCAGGGAGAGTCTGTCCAGCGCCTGTGCCAGGGCCAGCAGGTTACCTTCATAGCAGTAGCAGAGCAGTTGGTTCGCCGCATCATCCAGCTGAAGGTTGTTCTGCTTCGCTCTCGCTGCGACCCATTTTGGCAGATGCGTCTGCTCTGGCGTCTGGCAGGTGACCTGCACCGCGTGGGCTGCGAGTTGGGTGAACCACGCCGCATTTTCCTGCGCTTTGGTGAGCTTGTTGCCGCGCACAATCAGCAGCAGATCGCTGTGAAGCAGGCTGACCAGCGTGGCCAGCTGTTCATTGATGGCCGCGTTAGGGCCGTTCTCGGGCAGCAGGATCTGAATAGTCTGACGCGACGCAAAAAGGCTCATCGCCTGACAGAGTGAGAAGAGGGCATTCCAGTCGGTGTTGTTGTCCAACTGGACGGTGTGGTGCTCATCGAAGCCCTGAGAGGCTGCCTCATGCCGCACGGCATCCAGGCTTTCCTGAAGTAATAACGGATCGTTTCCAAGAAGCAGATACGCCGCGCGCAGCCCTTCTTTGAGCTGCGCGCGGAGTTGTTCAGGATACAGCCTGATCATCATTTACCCAGAGAGTTAGCAGCAGGAAGCGTGCCGGCAACCGGTTTTTCAACGATGTCAGATCCTTGTTTAGTTGACGCTGCAATACTTGGCAGTTTGCGGATCAGCTGTTCTGCCACCTTGTCGTACATCTCGTTGATGATAATCTGCTGTTCGGCATCTTTTGCCAGCGCCGTCTGCGGGTTATCGAAGAACGAACGATACACTTTAGCGCTGATTGGGTAGATGTCTTTACCCGGGATCAGGACCGCTGCGTTGACCGTCATAACCATCTGGTACTCTGCGGTACGACCATCCTGGAAGATAGATGCCGTATCTTTGCCGAGAGTCATACCCATGACACGCAGAGATGGAATGTCCTGGCGCAGCGTTTGTTTCTCAACAAGCTCAACGCCGTTCAGACGCAGCTGATTACGAATTGCCCGGCTGAGTGGACCATTCGGATCTCCTGAATCGAAGATCATCGTTTTCATCTCAGCGGGCACCGCCGTAGTATTGCGCAGATGCCAGCCACACCCGGCGGTGATTAACACCGCCAGAGATAACAACAATGTTGCCAGATATCGCACGCTTCCTCCCGCGCTTAGCCAACGACCAGATTGAGGAGTTTACCTGGTACGTAAATCACTTTACGTACAGTAACGCCATCAAGATATTTTGCTACCAGATGTTCCTGGCCAGCACGTTCGCGAACCTGTTCTTCCGTTGCGTCCACCGGAACGGTGATTTTGGCACGGACTTTACCGTTAACCTGCACCACGACCAGCGTGGAGTCTTCCACCATCGCTTTTTCGTCAGCAACCGGCCACGGCGCGTTGTCGATATCGCCTTCGCCTTTCAGTTCCTGCCACAGCGTGAAGCAGATGTGCGGGGTGAACGGGTTAAGCATACGGACAACGGCCAGCAGCGCTTCCTGCATCAGAGCGCGATCCTGCTCGCCATCGGTTGGTGCTTTCGCCAGTTTGTTCATCAGCTCCATAATCGCCGCAATTGCGGTGTTGAAGGTCTGACGACGGCCGATATCATCGGTCACTTTAGCGATAGTTTTATGCACATCGCGACGCAGCGCTTTCTGATCTTCAGTCAGCGCATCAACGTTCAGTGCCGCAACATCACCTTTTGCTGTGTGCTCGTAAACCAGTTTCCAGACACGTTTCAGGAAGCGGTTAGCCCCTTCCACACCGGATTCCTGCCATTCGAGAGTCATATCAGCCGGAGAAGCAAACATCATAAACAGACGAACGGTGTCCGCGCCGTAACGTTCAACCATCACCTGCGGGTCGATACCGTTGTTCTTCGACTTGGACATTTTGCTCATGCCGGTATAAACCAGTTCATGGCCTGCCGCATCTTTCGCTTTCACGATACGGCCTTTCTCGTCACGTTCAACGATAGCATCAACCGGGGAAACCCAGTTACGTTCGCCGTTTTCGCCAACATAGTAGAAGGCATCTGCCAGCACCATACCCTGACACAGCAACTGTTTCGCTGGTTCGTCAGAGTTCACCATGCCTGCATCACGCATCAGTTTGTGGAAGAAGCGGAAGTAGAGCAGGTGCATAATGGCGTGTTCAATACCACCAATGTAGATATCCACCGGCAGCCAGTAGTTAGCCGCTTCGGAATCCAGCATACCTTCTTTGTACTCTGGGCAAGTGTAGCGCGCATAGTACCAGGAGGACTCCATAAAGGTGTCGAAAGTGTCGGTTTCACGCAGCGCTGGCATACCGTTAACGGTAGTTTTTGCCCACTCCGGATCTGCTTTAATCGGGCTGTTAATGCCGTCCATCACCACATCTTCCGGCAGGATCACCGGCAGCTGGTCGTCCGGGGTCGGCATTACGGTACCGTCTTCCAGCGTCACCATCGGAATCGGCGCGCCCCAGTAACGCTGACGAGAAACACCCCAGTCGCGCAGGCGGTAGTTCACTTTACGCTCGCCAACGCCCATCGCAGTCAGTTTATCGGCGATGGCGTTGAAGGCCGCTTCATGGTCAAGACCGTTGAACTCGCCAGAGTTGAACAGCACGCCTTTTTCAGTCAGGGCTTGCTGAGAAAGATCTGGCTCAGAGCCGTCAGCTGCCAGGATAACCGGTTTGATGTTCAGGCCGTATTTAGAGGCAAACTCGTAGTCGCGCTGGTCGTGACCCGGAACCGCCATAACTGCGCCCGTGCCGTACTCCATCAATACGAAGTTTGCTGCCCAAACGGGAATTTCTTCGCCCGTTAATGGGTGAACAGCTTTAAAGCCAGTATCGACGCCTTTTTTCTCCATCGTCGCCATTTCAGCTTCGGCAACTTTGGTGTTACGGCATTCGTCAATAAAGGCCGCCAGTTCAGGATTATTTTCCGCCGCTTTCTGCGCCAGCGGATGACCCGCAGCTACCGCCAGGTAGGTACAACCCATAAAGGTGTCCGGGCGGGTAGTGTAAACGGTCAGCGTGTTGTCATAGTCGTTAACGTTGAAGGTGATCTCCACGCCTTCGGAACGACCGATCCAGTTACGCTGCATGGTTTTAACGGTGTCTGGCCAGTGATCCAGTTTATCCAGATCGTTGAGCAGCTCGTCAGCGTAAGCAGTGATTTTGATAAACCACTGCGGGATCTCTTTACGTTCAACTTTGGTATCGCAGCGCCAGCAGCAGCCGTCGATAACTTGTTCGTTCGCCAGTACGGTCTGGTCGTTCGGGCACCAGTTGACCGCAGAAGTCTTCTTATATACCAGGCCTTTTTTATACAGCTCGGTGAAGAATTTCTGTTCCCAACGGTAGTATTCCGGCGTACAGGTTGCCAGCTCGCGGCTCCAGTCATAACCAAAGCCCAGCATTTTGAGCTGGTTTTTCATATACGCGATGTTGTCGTACGTCCACGGTGCCGGAGCGGTGTTGTTTTTCACCGCCGCGCCTTCCGCAGGCAGACCAAACGCGTCCCAGCCGATCGGCTGCAGGACGTTTTTGCCCAGCATACGCTGGTAGCGGGCGATCACGTCACCGATGGTGTAGTTACGTACGTGGCCCATGTGTAGTCGACCAGAAGGATAGGGAAGCATAGACAGGCAGTAATACTTCTCTTTGCTCTCGTCTTCGGTTACTTCAAATGTGCGCTTCTCATCCCAATGAAGCTGTACTTTGGATTCTATCTCTTCCGGGCGGTATTGCTCTTGCATGGCAGCCAGTGGTCCTGTTTTCAATACGGCTACAAATGTAGCGTTGAGGTGGTTTTTCAGATCCGCATAGCATAGCCCAAACGTCCGCGTCAAAACAGCCTTTCGCACAAATGCGCTTTGCAGGAATTTACCCGGTCTGTGCTTCACCTGACAAAGCGGCGATGAAATAAGGTCTATTATTAGAAATAGTTACTTACCCGGGAGGCAAAATGATGAACAAGGTTGCTCAATTTTACCGCGAACTGGTGGCGACACTGACGGAACGACTGCGTAACGGCGAGCGCGATATCGATGCGCTGGTGGAGCAGGCGCGTGCCCGCGTGACGCAAACGGGTGAGTTAACGCGAACCGAAGTGGAAGAGGTGACGCGCGCCGTGCGTCGCGATCTGGAAGAGTTCGCGCGCAGCTACCAGGAGAGCCAGGAGGAGGTCACGGACAGCGTTTTTATGCGGGTGATTAAAGAGAGCCTGTGGCAAGAGCTGGCCGACATCACGGATAAAACGCAGCTGGAGTGGCGCGAGGTCTTTCAGGATTTGAACCATCACGGTGTGTATCACAGCGGTGAAGTGGTCGGGCTGGGAAATCTGGTGTGCGAGAATTGCCACCACCATATTGCGGTGTATACGCCGGAGGTTCTGTCGCTGTGCCCGAAATGCGGCCACGATCAGTTTCAGCGTCGGCCGTTTGAGCCCTAGGTAAAAGCAAAACGGCAACCATGTTGCCGTTTTTAGTGTGTGCTTCCTCTCCCCGTGGGAGAGGGGCGGGGTGAGGGCATCAGGCCGCATAAGGTAAAAGCAAAACGGCAACCATGTTGCCGTTTTTAGTGTGTGCTCCCTCTCCCCGTGGGAGAGGGGCG
This sequence comes from Enterobacter hormaechei, assembly GCA_041890495.1. GTDB lineage: Bacteria > Pseudomonadota > Gammaproteobacteria > Enterobacterales > Enterobacteriaceae > Escherichia > Escherichia boydii. The sequence continues at coordinate 2,356,863 of CP169086.1, read as the reverse complement.
TGGTGAGGGCATCAGGCCGCATAAGGTAAAAGCAAAACGGCAACCATGTTGCCGTTTTTAGTGTGTGCGCCCTCTCCCTGTGGGAGAGGGGTGGGGTGAGGGCAACAGGCCGCATAAGGTAAAAGCAAAACGGCAACCATGTTGCCGTTTTTAGTGTGTGCTCCCTCTCCCCGTGGGAGAGGGCCGGGGTGAGGGCATCAGGCCGCACTATAGTAAGCCAGTCTCTCCGCCAGCAAATCCACAAACGCCTCCCGATCGATGTCTACCATCACCGTGGCATTCGGTTTATTGCCTGTCAGATAATAATAATCAACAACCGTCATACCCTGGGTATATTTCCCCTGTGTTTCCACGCCAACCCAGCGCTCAACAGAGGTAAATAACTCCGGTTTCAACAGCCAGGCGATGGTGCATGGGTCATGCAGTGGTGCGCCGACAAAGCCCCATTTTTCGTCTTTATGATATTCGAGGAAGAAATCCAGCAGTTCGGCAACAATGGTTGAAACAGGGTTACCAATCGCGCGGAAACGCTCGGTGTCTTCAACGTGGATTTGTGCTTTATGAGTAACATCCAGACCGGCCATCACCACCGGGATCCCTGACTGGAAGACAATTTCTGCCGCTTCCGGGTCAACGTAAATATTAAATTCAGCCGCAGGCGTCCAGTTACCCAGCCCCATAGCGCCACCCATAATCACGATACGGGCAATTTTGCTATGCAGTTCCGGATGGCTATTGAGCAGCAAGGCAACGTTAGTTTGCGGTCCGGTAGACACAATGGTGACAGGTTCCGCACTTTCACGCAGCGTTTTCGCCATCAGCTCTACCGCCGTACAGTTTTGCGGTGCGAATGTCGGTTCCGGTAATGCCGGGCCGTCGAGACCGCTTTCGCCGTGCACATTGTCCGCGATAATCAACTCACGCATTAACGGTTTTACCGCGCCGCCTGCTACCGGAATATCGGTGCGATTAAGCAAGGTCAGCATACGCAGAACATTGCGTAAGGTTTTTTCTGGTGTCTGGTTTCCGGCGGAAGACGTAATTGCTTTGACATCAAGCTCTGGTGAGGCGAGGGCGAGAACTATTGCGATAGCGTCGTCATGACCTGGGTCGCAATCTAACAGAATTGGCAGTGCCATTGTTGCTCCTTGTTGTGTGCTTCTTTGCGACAAGGGTAACGCCAGGATGTAACAGATACGAGGGGCGAAACGATAAAGCGTGAGATGGCGCGCAATTGGGTATGCGCGCCAGAGTGATTAATGCAGGATTTTCGCGAGGAAGTCTTTTGCGCGGTCCGATTTCGGATCATCGAAGAAAGCGTCTTTCGGCGAGTCTTCGACAATTTTACCCTCGTCCATAAAGATCACCCGATTCGCCACTTTACGGGCAAAGCCCATTTCGTGGGTCACCACCATCATGGTCATTCCTTCGTTCGCCAGTTCCACCATCACGTCCAGTACTTCGTTGATCATCTCCGGATCCAGCGCCGATGTCGGTTCGTCAAACAGCATCGCAATAGGATCCATACACAACGCGCGAGCGATTGCCACACGCTGCTGCTGACCGCCGGAAAGCTGCGCCGGAAACTTATTGGCGTGAGCAGAAAGCCCGACACGCTCCAGCAGTTTCAGGGCTTTTTCACGAGCCGGCGCTTTATCGCGTTTAAGCACTTTCACCTGCGCCAGGGTCAGGTTTTCGATAATCGACAGATGAGGGAACAGCTCGAAATGCTGGAATACCATCCCGACGCGGGAACGCAGCTTTGCCAGATCGGTTTTCTTGTCATTAACCACGATACCATCGACGGTGATTTCACCTTGCTGCACTGGTTCGAGGCCGTTGACGGTTTTAATCAGCGTTGATTTGCCGGAACCAGACGGGCCGCAAACCACCACCACTTCGCCTTTTTTCACTTCGGTTGAGCAGTCGGTCAGCACCTGAAAGTGACCATACCATTTTGAAACATTTTTCAGGGTAATCATTATGCTGTCCTTCTTTTCAAGTAGCTGACCAACAACGACGCGCTAAGACTAATAACGAAATAAACAAATCCGGCAAACAGGATCATCTCAACCTGCGTACCATCACGCTCACCAATGGTTGAGGCGGTACGGAAGAAATCGGCCAGAGATAACACATACACCAGCGAGGTATCCTGGAACAGTACGATGCCCTGAGTGAGCAGCAGCGGCACCATCGCGCGGAACGCCTGCGGCAGAATAATCAGTTTCATCGACTGCCAGTGAGTCATTCCCAACGCCAGCGCGGCGCTCGACTGACCAAGAGAAATACTTTGAATACCGGCACGGATAATCTCTGAATAGTAGGCCGCTTCAAACATCGAAAACGCCACCATCGCCGAAATTAAACGAATATCATTTTTTGGCGATAATCCCAGCACATTTTGCAGAAATCCCGGCACAATCAAGTAAAACCACAGCAAAACCATGACTAAAGGAATCGAGCGGAATACGTTAACGTAGGCTTTGGCAAACCACGAAACAGGCGCGAAGCTGGACAAGCGCATCACCGCCAGCATGGTACCCCACAAAATACCAATCACGACTGCCGTGACGGTGATTTTCAGGGTGATCACCAGCCCGTCGAGCAGATATGGCAGGGAAGGAACAATGGAACTCCAGTCAAACTCGTACATTATTTGCCCCCCATGTTGCCGGGCAGGCGAACTTTACGTTCAACCAGCGTCATCACCAGCATGATAAAAGCGTTAATCAACACATACGCAAGCGTAATGGCGGTAAACGACTCCCAGGCGTGGGCCGAGTAGTCGAGCAATTTACCCGCCTGCGCTGCCATATCCACCAGACCGATAGTCGAGGCGATAGCGGAGTTTTTCACCAGGTTCATCATCTCGGAAGTCATTGGCGGGACGATAACGCGATACGCGTTAGGCAACAGCACGTAGCGGTAAGCCTGCGGTAGCGTCAGACCCATCGCCAGCGCGGCATTCTTCTGCCCACGCGGCAGCGACTGAATAGCGGCGCGTACCTGTTCGCAAACACGGGCGGCGGTAAACAGCCCCAGGCAGAGCATGGATGAAAGGAAAAACTGAATATTGGGATCCAGCTCGGCCTTAAACCACATGCCGATTTTCTCCGGCAGCAGCTCCGGGATCACCAGATACCAGGTAAAGAATTGCACAATCAACGGCACGTTGCGGAACAGTTCGACATACAACGTACCCAGACCGGAGAGAAAACGGTTTGGAACGGTACGTAAAATGCCGAAAAATGAACCGACGAGGAAAGCGATAATCCAGGCGCAGATCGACAAAGCGATCGTCACCTGAAAACCACTCCAGATCCAACCAAGATAGGTGGTGTTGCCGAACGGGGCTTGTTGTAAAAAAATACCCCAGTTCCAGTCTATAGACATAAATCTACTCCAGAAAAAAGAGGGTAGCAGCGTTAACTGCTACCCTCGAAGATTGTTACCCAGCGTATTGCGGTTTTCAGGCCCGATGGGGAACGACCATCAGGCGTATAGTCTGTCCGTGCTACGTAACAATCGAGAGGGCTGGAATTTCCGCCCCTGGTTCTTGTAATTAGTTCAGTGCCTTGTCATTCGGTTCTTTGAACAGTGCTTTCATTTCGTCTGACAGTTCGAAATTCATGTTCAGGTTTTTCGGCGGAATTGGATTTTTGAACCACTTATCAAACCATTTTTCCGCTTCACCGGAGGTCTGCACCTGAGCGATGGTGTCATCCATCAGCTTTTTGAACTGCGGATCATCTTTACGCAACATACAACCGTAGGCCTCCTGAGACTGCGGCTTGCCGACGATTTCCCAGTTGTCTGGTTTCTTCGCTTTCGCACGTTCACCGGCCAGCAGAGCGTCATCCATCATAAAGGCAACGGCACGACCGCTTTCCAGGGTGCGGAAAGAGTCACCGTGATCTTTGGCGCTGATGATGCGCATATTCATTTTTTGCTCTTCATTCAGTTTGTTGAGCAAAACTTCAGAGGTAGTGCCGGAAGTGACGACTACGGCTTTGTCTTTCAGGTTGGCAAAATCTTTGATATCGCCACCCTTTTTGGTCAACAGGCGCGTACCGACCACGAAAATAGTGTCAGAGAAAGCCGCCTGTTTTTGGCGTTCGACGTTGTTGGTGGTAGAACCACATTCAAAATCGAAAGTGCCGTTTTGCAGCAGTGGAATACGGTTTTGTGAGGTAATCGGAATCAGTTTTACCTGCAAGTCCGGTTTGTTGAGTTTCTTTTTCACTGCTTCAACAATGGCGTTGGAGTAATCCTGCGAGTAACCCACCACTTTTTGCTGATTGTCGTAATAAGAGAAAGGCACTGAAGATTCACGGTGACCGACGACAATCACACCGTTTTTGGCGATTTTGTCCAGAGTACTGCCCGCTGCCGGGGCGGCGTCATCTGCCTGTGCCAGTCCTGCGGAAAGCGCCAGGGCGAGGATTGCTGTGGCAGGTTTACGTAATTGCATATCCAACTCCTTTATCTTCTGCGTTAAGAACGCATGGATACCCGTTGTGAGTGTTTGTGTTGTTATCGTCTGCAACTTTATTGTGCAGTGTTGTGCCTGTTAGGTAACATTTAGTTTGGCTAAATGTAAAGATATTGCTGTTTTATTGTTTGTTTTTGCGAGATGCGCCGCACCATTCCGAAGCAAAATTCTTAAAATGCACTCTTTTAGTGCTACCGCTGGATTACTGTGGTGCAACTAGGTTGTACTGATGCTGATTCAGGGTTTGCCTTGTATAACAAAGCAATAGATGTGCCAAAGTTGGATAGGAGAATATTGTTATCCGGATAATGCACTGATGCCGCATCCGGTGAGCGTGCCGAAATATGGGATGTATTCCGGCACGATAAGAAGGGATTATTTACGTCGCTGACGCAGACTCATCAACACAGCAGCAAAACCAAACAATGCCGTCAGCACCCACAGCGGCCAGTTGCCGGTACGTGCGTATGGTGTGAGTCCGGTGGTCGGCGTCACGTTAGTGGTTAACACCTCGCGGGTGAACTGCGGGATCATCGCCTGAATCTCACCCTGCGGGCCAATCACCGCCGTAATGCCGTTGTTGGTGCTGCGCAACAGTGGGCGCGCCAGCTCCAGCGCACGCATTCGCGCCATCTGGAAGTGTTGCCATGGACCAATAGATTTACCAAACCACGCATCGTTGGAGATAGTCAGCAGATAGTCGGTATCCGGGCGGAAGTTATCGCGCACTTGCTCGCCGAGAATGATCTCGTAGCAAATAGCCGCAGTAAGCTCAATACCATTTGCCGACAGCGGCGGCTGGATATATGGCCCACGGCTGAACGACGACATCGGCAGATCAAAGAACGGTGCTAACGGACGCAGAATCGACTCCAGCGGGACAAACTCGCCAAACGGCACCAGATGGTTTTTGTTATAGCGATCGGCTGATTCGTAGCTGTACGGCGCACCTTTACCCAGCGTGATGATGGTGTTGTAGGTATCGTAGCGGTTCTGCTTATTGAGACGCGCGTCGACAATCCCGGTTACCAGCGAGCTACCTTTATCACGCAACTCACCGTCCAGTGCTTTGAGGAACGGTTGCTGATTAATTTCCAGATCGGTTATCGCCGACTCCGGCCAGATAATCAACGATGATTTGCCCATCAGCGGTGCCGTTGCGTTGTAGTAAATCTTCAGCGTATTAAGAAGCTGGCCTTCGTCCCATTTCAGCGATTGCGGAATATCGCCCTGAACCATCGAAACCTGAATGGTTTTCTCCGGTTGTGGGGTAAACCACTGGATGTAACGCAGCGGGAAGGGAAGGGCAAACAGCACGACGGCCACCACCAGCGGACGCCAGTTGCGTTTGACCAACGCCAGTGCCAGCAGGCCACTAACCATCATCAGCAGGAAGTTAATGGCTTCCACGCCCATTATCGGTGCCAGCCCTTTTAACGGGCCATCAATCTGGCTATAGCCGAACTGTAACCACGGGAAGCCGGTCAGTACCCAACCGCGCAGAAACTCGGTCACTTGCCAGAGGGCAGGGGCGGCAATCGCTACGCGCAGCCAGGTGGTTTTCGGCCACAGACGCGACAGCACGCCAGCAAACAGTCCGGTATACAGCGACAAATACGCCGCCAGCAGCAGCACCAGGAAGATGTTAACCGGGCCAGGCATTCCGCCAAAGGTCGCGATGCTGACATAGACCCAGTTAATACCGCTGCCAAAGAGGCCAAATCCCCAGCAAAAGCCAATAGCGGCAGACTGGAGTGGACGGCGGTTAAAGGTCAACGCCTGAAGCCCCATCAGCGAAATAATCGCCGCAGGCCAGACGTCGTAAGGAGAGAAGGCCAGCGTTCCGCAGGCACCGAATAATAACGCCAGCAGCAGGCGAATGCGCTGGCGTTCAATTAATGAGGCAAAAGCCATGTAGTTATCTATCCAGTTTCGGTTTTATTCATCCAGCTTCGGCTGGGGTGAGTCATCCGGGATTTTGACATGAACCTGAATAATACGCCGACTGTCGGCCATCGCCACTTTGAACTGGTAACCGTCGATGTCGATAGTTTCGCCACGCGCCGGAAGATGCCCAAATGCCTGCATCACCAGACCACCGATAGTGTCGACTTCTTCATCGCTAAAGTGGGTGCCGAACGCTTCGTTGAAGTCTTCAATGGAAGCCAGTGCGCGTACGGTCCAGGTATGACGACTCAGCTGACGGAAGTCGATATCATCTTCTTCGTCATACTCGTCTTCAATCTCACCAACAATCAGTTCCAGGATGTCTTCAATGGTCACCAGACCGGAAACCCCACCGAATTCGTCAATAACGATCGCCATGTGGTAACGCTGAGAGCGAAACTCTTTCAGCATCCGGTCTACGCGCTTACTTTCAGGAACGACAACCGCCTGACGTAACACTTTGTCCATGCTGAAGGCTTCAGCATCGCTGCGCATAAACGGCAGCAAGTCTTTCGCCATCAGAATCCCTTCAATGTGATCTTTGTCTTCGCTAATCACCGGGAAACGTGAGTGGGCGGACTCGATGATGACATCAAGACATTCGTCCAGCGTCTGGTTGCGTTTCAGGGTAATCATCTGGGAGCGGGGGATCATGATGTCGCGAACGCGTTGGTCTGCGATGTCCATCACCCCTTCGAGCATATCGCGCGTATCTTCGTCGATAAGGTCGTTCTGCCCGGAATCACGGATCAGCGCCAGCAGTTCGTCACGGTTTTTCGGTTCACCGTGGAAAAGTTGGCTGAGTAACAGGGAGAAAAATCCCTTCTTGTTGCTTATCGTGTCACTACTGTGTGAATTGTCGTCGCTCATGGCGTCGTATGGGTTCTCATGTTAGTTAATCAAAACGCCGTCGTTAATCACCAACGGCGGGGACGTCTGCCAGTCAAATGCCTGGCAAATTATTCTTTCTCGGCAATGTACGGATCCTCATAGCCCAGAGCAAGCATAATCTCTGTTTCGAGGGCTTCCATTTCTTCTGCTTCGTCATCTTCGATGTGATCGTAACCTAACAAATGCAGACTGCCGTGCACCACCATATGCGCCCAGTGCGCCTCCAGTGGTTTGCCTTGCTCCTGAGCTTCCTTCTCAACCACCTGACGGCAGATAACCAGATCGCCCAGTAGCGACATTTCCATGCCAGGCGGCACTTCAAACGGGAAGGAGAGCACGTTGGTCGGCTTATCCTTACCGCGATAGGTCAGATTCAGACTGTGGCTTTCGGCGGTATCGACCACGCGAATCGTCACTTCCGATTCTTCCTGAAACTGCGGGATCACCGCATTCAGCCATGTCTGAAACTGGCTCTCTTCCGGTAACCCGGAATTATCTTCACATGCCAGTTGTAAATCGAGGATCACCTGACTCATTTTTGTTCCTGTTCTTCGCGCTTGCGTTCTGCTGCCAGCGCCGCTTTTCGTTTTTGTTCGGCTTCTTCCCAGGCTTCATAGGCGTTAACGATACGCGCCACCACAGGGTGACGAACCACGTCTTCGCTGTGGAAGAAGTTAAAGCTGATCTCTTCGACATCGGCCAGCACTTCGATGGCGTGACGTAAGCCTGATTTAGTATTACGCGGCAGGTCGATCTGTGTGACGTCGCCGGTGATAACCGCTTTTGAGTTAAAACCGATACGGGTCAGGAACATCTTCATCTGTTCGATGGTGGTGTTCTGGCTCTCATCGAGAATGATAAACGCGTCGTTCAGCGTACGACCACGCATATAGGCCAGCGGTGCGACTTCAATAACGTTGCGCTCAATCAGTTTCTCGACTTTCTCAAAGCCCAGCATTTCAAACAGCGCGTCGTACAGCGGGCGCAGATACGGGTCTACTTTCTGGCTTAAATCGCCAGGCAGGAAGCCCAGTTTCTCACCGGCTTCTACTGCCGGACGAGTCAGCAGAATACGGCGAATTTCCTGACGCTCCAGGGCATCAACTGCCGCAGCCACTGCCAGGTAGGTTTTACCCGTACCCGCCGGGCCAACGCCGAAGGTAATGTCATGGTCGAGAATATTGGCGATGTACTGCGCCTGGTTTGGCGTGCGCGGCTTAATTACGCCGCGTTTGGTTTTGATATTGACCGCTTTGCCGTACTCCGGCACGCTCTCCGCGCTTTGCTCCAGTACCCGCGCTTCTTTAATCGCAAGGTGGATCTGTTCCGGTTCGATATCCTGAATCTGACCGCGCATCGGGGCAGTATCGACATACAGGCTACGCAGAATGTCTGCCGCAGCGGTGACGCAAATCGGACGGCCGGTCAGTTTAAAGTGGTTATCGCGGCGATTGATCTCGATGCCGAGACGGCGTTCGAGCTGCTTGATGTTGTCATCAAACGGGCCGCACAGGCTCAACAGACGCGCATTGTCTGCTGGCTCCAGGGTGATTTCGCGAGTGTCTATGTTCAAACCGTTCCTCTTATCTGTATGCCGCCGGAAGCTGAACATTCACCGGCCTATAAGGAAATTATTCACGCCACAGGAAAAAGGCGCAAGCATTGCAATAAAGATGGGGATAAAGAGAGAAAAAACAAGGCCCACCGGAACGGCAGGCCTGAGAATTACGGCTGATAATAACCCACGCCAAGGTCGTTTTCTTTGCGGGTACGGGCAATCACTGATTCCGGTGTTTCTGCCACGCGCAGACCCATTTCATCTTCAGTACGCACCACTTTACCGCGCAGAGAGTTCGGGTAGACGTCGGTAATTTCTACATCGACGAATTTACCGATCATATCCGGCGTGCCTTCGAAGTTGACCACGCGGTTATTTTCCGTACGCCCGGAAAGCTCCATGATGCTCTTACGCGATGTACCTTCTACCAGAATACGCTGGGTGGTGCCGAGCATCCGGCGGCTCCACGCCATCGCTTGCTGATTAATGCGCTCTTGCAGAATATACAGACGCTGCTTCTTCTCTTCTTCCGGAACATCATCAACCATATCGGCGGCTGGTGTACCCGGACGTGCAGAGAAGATAAAGCTGTAGCTCATGTCGAAATTGACGTCGGCAATCAGCTTCATCGTTTTCTCGAAGTCTTCGGTGGTTTCGCCAGGGAAGCCAACGATGAAATCAGAACTGATCTGAATATCTGGACGCGCCGCACGCAGTTTACGGATGATCGCTTTGTACTCCAGCGCCGTATGGGTACGGCCCATCAGGTTCAGAATGCGATCGGAACCGCTCTGTACCGGCAGATGCAGGAAGCTCACCAGCTCCGGCGTGTCGCGATACACTTCGATGATATCGTCGGTGAATTCGATCGGATGGCTGGTGGTAAAGCGAATACGATCGATCCCGTCGATCGCAGCAACCAGACGCAGCAGATCGGCAAACGATCCGGTGGTGCCGTCGTAGTTTTCACCACGCCAGGCGTTCACGTTCTGACCGAGCAGGTTGACTTCACGCACGCCCTGAGCCGCAAGCTGGGCAATCTCAAACAGAATATCGTCGGACGGACGGCTTACCTCTTCACCACGGGTGTAAGGCACCACGCAGTAGGTGCAATATTTATTGCAGCCTTCCATGATGGAGACAAACGCGGTCGGCCCTTCGGCGCGCGGTTCCGGTAGACGGTCAAACTTCTCGATTTCCGGGAAGCTGATATCTACAACCGGGCTGCGGTCGCCACGCACGGAGTTGATCATCTCCGGCAGACGGTGCAGCGTTTGCGGCCCAAAAATAATATCGACATAGTGGGCGCGCTGGCGAATGTGCTCGCCTTCTTGCGATGCCACGCAGCCACCGACGCCGATAATCAGGTCTGGATTCTTCTCTTTTAACAGTTTCCAGCGACCCAACTGATGGAAGACTTTTTCCTGAGCCTTCTCGCGGATTGAGCAGGTGTTCAGCAGCAGCACATCCGCTTCTTCCGCCACGTCGGTCAGTTGATAGCCGTGGGTGGCATCCAGCAGATCGGCCATCTTCGATGAATCGTACTCGTTCATCTGACAGCCCCAGGTTTTAATATGGAGTTTTTTGGTCATCGACTTGCTCTTGCGAAATAGTAGCCAGGAATGCAGGGCGCATAGTGTAATGCTTTGCTGCCGTTGTGACCAGTATGAGCGTTATCAGCCCTTAGGGGTAAAAATCCTGTAAACTTAAAGCATATTGCTAACAGGATGATTGACCATGACAAATCAACCAACGGAAATTGCCATTGTCGGCGGAGGAATGGTCGGCGGCGCACTGGCGCTGGGGCTGGCACAGCACGGATTTGCGGTAACGGTGATCGAGCACGCAGAACCAGCGCCGTTTGTCGCTGATAGCCAACCGGACGTGCGGATCTCGGCGATCAGCGCGGCTTCGGTATCATTGCTTAAAGGGTTAGGGGTCTGGGATGCAGTACAGGCTATGCGTTGCCATCCTTACCGCAGACTGGAAACGTGGGAGTGGGAAACGGCGCATGTGGTGTTTGACGCCGCTGAACTTAAGCTACCGCTGCTTGGCTATATGGTGGAAAACACTGTCCTGCAACAGGCGTTGTGGCAGGCGCTGGAAGCGCATCCGAAAGTAACGTTACGTGTGCCAGGCTCGCTGATTGCGCTGCATCGCCATGATGATCTTCAGGAGCTGGAGCTGAAAGGCGGTGAAGTGATTCGCGCGAAGCTGGTGATTGGTGCCGACGGCGCAAATTCGCAGGTGCGGCAGATGGCGGGAATTGGCGTTCATGCATGGCAGTATGCGCAGTCGTGCATGTTGATTAGCGTCCAGTGCGAGAACGATCCCGGCGACAGCACCTGGCAGCAATTTACTCCGGACGGACCGCGTGCGTTTCTGCCGTTGTTTGATAACTGGGCATCGCTGGTGTGGTATGACTCTCCGGCGCGTATTCGCCAGTTGCAGAATATGAATATGGCACAGCTCCAGGCGGAAATCGCGAAGCATTTCCCGTCGCGTCTGGGTTACGTTACACCGCTTGCCGCTGGTGCGTTTCCGCTGACGCGTCGCCATGCGTTGCAGTACGTGCAGCCAGGGCTTGCGCTGGTGGGCGATGCCGCGCATACCATCCATCCGCTGGCGGGGCAGGGAGTGAATCTTGGTTATCGTGATGTCGATGCCCTGATTGATGTTCTGGTCAACGCCCGCAGCTACGGCGAAGCGTGGGCCAGTTATCCTGTCCTCAAGCGTTACCAGATGCGGCGCATGGCGGATAACTTCATTATGCAAAGCGGTATGGATCTGTTTTATGCCGGATTCAGCAATAATCTGCCACCACTGCGTTTTATGCGTAATCTCGGGTTAATGGCGGCGGAGCGTGCTGGCGTGTTGAAACGTCAGGCGCTGAAATATGCGTTAGGGTTGTAGCCTTACAACATTGCCGGATGCGTGCCAACCGTAGGTCGGATAAGACGCGGCAGCGTCGCATCCGACATTGAAGGATAAGACGTGTCAACATCGCATTCGACATTGAATGAACGCAGAAAAGCAAAAAGCTCGCCGAAGCGAGCTTTTTTAATGTGGCTGGGGTACGAGGATTCGAACCTCGGAATGCCGGAATCAGAATCCGGTGCCTTACCGCTTGGCGATACCCCAACTGGGTGCACTTACAAGGTAAGCGTCTTGAATAAATTGGCTGGGGTACGAGGATTCGAACCTCGGAATGCCGGAATCAGAATCCGGTGCCTTACCGCTTGGCGATACCCCAACAAATTGGTTTTGAATTTGCCGAACATATTCGACACATTCAGAATTTGGTGGCTACGACGGGATTCGAACCTGTGACCCCATCATTATGAGTGATGTGCTCTAACCAACTGAGCTACGTAGCCAGATTGTTTCTTCGATGGCTGGGGTACCTGGATTCGAACCAGGGAATGCCGGTATCAAAAACCGGTGCCTTACCGCTTGGCGATACCCCAATAACCGGGCGGTGAACCGCTTACTCGAAGAAGATGGCTGGGGTACCTGGATTCGAACCAGGGAATGCCGGTATCAAAAACCGGTGCCTTACCGCTTGGCGATACCCCATCCGTACAACGCTTTCTGGTGAATGGTGCGGGAGGCGAGACTTGAACTCGCACACCTTGCGGCGCCAGAACCTAAATCTGGTGCGTCTACCAATTTCGCCACTCCCGCAAAAAAAGATGGTGGCTACGACGGGATTCGAACCTGTGACCCCATCATTATGAGTGATGTGCTCTAACCAACTGAGCTACGTAGCCATCTTTTTTTTCGCGATACCTTATCGGCGTTGCGGGGCGCATTATGCGTATAGAGCCTTTCAGCGTCAACCTCTTTTTCAAGGAAAATTGCTCGAAAGTGACTGTTTGGTTAGGTTGCGAACAGCGTGGCGCTATATTCGTCAATTATTGTTTACTTTGTGTTTTTTCCCACCCTACAGCCATTCTTTTGTCATACAGGATGAAATTCGGAATTTAACAATAGTGGTGGGAAATTAATCTATGAAATACTGGCCTACAGTGATGAGTTGTCAAACAGTGATGTGGCAAACCCGGAACATTTCCTTACTGCATATCAGAATCAACAAGCACCTCAATAACTGAAACAGCCCCGGATTTCACCGGGGCTGTTTCGCATTTCTTACTTATACGCCGACTGGTGAACACCAACCGCGCGACCAGACGGATCGTCCATTTTCTTGAACGCTTCATCCCATTCGATCGCTTTAGCGGAAGAACAAGCGACGGAAGGACCGCCCGGCACGCACTCAGCGGCGCTCGGAAGCGGGAATAGTTCTTCAAAGATCTCCCGATACAAGTACGCTTCTTTAGAGGTTGGCGTGTTGTACGGGAAGCGGAAGCGGGCAGTTTCCAGTTGCTGATCAGAAACCTGCTGCGCAGCCACTTCTTTCAGGGTGTCGATCCAACTGTAACCGACGCCATCGGAGAACTGCTCTTTCTGCCGCCAGGCCACGCTTGCAGGCAGATACGCTTCAAAACATTCACGCAGGATGTGTTTTTCCATTTTGCCGTTACCGCACATTTTATCCTGTGGGTTAATACGCATCGCCACATCAAGGAATTTTTTGTCGAGGAACGGAACGCGTGCTTCCACGCCCCAGGCTGACATCGCTTTGTTGGCACGCGCGCAGTCATACATATGCAGGGCCAGCAGTTTACGCACCGTCTCTTCATGCAGTTCTTTGGCATTCGGTGCTTTGTGGAAGTAAAGATAACCGCCGAACACTTCATCAGAACCTTCACCGGACAGCACCATTTTAATGCCCATCGCCTTGATCTTACGCGACATTAAATACATCGGTGTTGAAGCGCGAATAGTGGTCACATCATAAGTTTCGATGTGGTAAATCACGTCGCGGATGGCATCCAGACCTTCCTGTACAGTGAAGTGAATTTCGTGATGCACCGTGCCCAGATGGTTTGCCACTTCCTGGGCTGCTTTCAGATCCGGTGAACCCGGCAGACCTACAGCAAAGGAGTGTAACTGCGGCCACCAGGCTTCAGAGCGTTCCTGATCTTCCACGCGACGGGCTGCGTATTTCTTGGTGATAGCGGAAATAATTGAGGAATCCAGACCACCAGAAAGCAGCACACCGTAAGGCACATCAGACATCAGATGGCTTTTAACTGAATCTTCCAGTGCCTGACGCAGCTCGTTTTTGTCGGTCACGTTATCTTTCACCGCATCGTAGTCGAACCAGTCGCGATGATAGTAAGAACGGATTTCGCCGTCCTGGCTCCACAAATAGCTCCCCGCCGGGAACTCTTTAATCGTGCGGCAAACTGGCACCAGCGCTTTCATTTCTGAGGCCACATACAGCTGACCGTGTTCGTCATACCCCATATACAGTGGGATGATCCCCAGATGGTCGCGACCAATCAGGTAGGCATCTTTTTCGCTGTCGTACAGTGCAAAGGCAAACATGCCCTGCAAGTCGTCGAGAAATTCCGGCCCTTTTTCCTGATACAGCGCGAGGATCACTTCACAGTCAGACCCGGTCTGGAACTGGTAACGATCGCCATATTCGGCGCGCAATGCCTGGTGGTTGTAGATTTCACCGTTTACCGCCAGTACGTGGGTTTTTTGTTGGTTGTAGAGAGGTTGCGCCCCCGCGTTAACGTCAACAATTGACAGACGTTCGTGGGCGAGAATGGCGTTATCGCTGGCATAAATACCGGACCAGTCCGGGCCACGATGACGCATCAGGCGTGACAGCTCGAGGGCTTTCTTACGCAGCTCAACTGCGTCTGTTTTGATATCGAATACGCCAAAAATTGAACACATAACCTTCTCCGTTAACCTGGTATTTGTTGCTTGTTGTGTTTGCTTGTTTAAAAAAATGCCGCAAAGCAGCACTGTGCGCAAGCGATTTGGCGGTGAAAAAATAAAAAACGTAATGGTGATTGTCGATTGGTGAAAAAAGGGATATGTTTATTGATGAATCGATAATTTTTAGCGGGTTTTATTGAATGTTTATATTTTACGGGGGCCAAATTGCTGACAAAGTGCGATTTGTTCATGCCGGATGCGGCGTGAACGCCTTATCCGGCCTACAAAAGCATGAAAATTCAATATATTGCAGGAGCTGCGTAGGCCTGATAAGCGTAGCGCATCAGGCAGTTTGGCGTTTGTCATCAGAGCCAACCACGTCCGCAGACGTGGTTGCTATTCAGATAACGTCGATTTCAGCGACTGACGGGTAAATCCAGCTGGGGCGGAAAGGCATACTGTCGATATCGTCGAGCGACGAAACACCAGAAAGCACCAGAATCGTCTCCAGACCTGCCTGGAAGCCGGCCAGAATATCGGTACGCAGGTTATCGCCGACAATCACCGTTTCTTCCGAATGCGCCTGCATTTTGTTTAATGCTGCGCGGATGATCCACGGGCTGGGCTTACCAACATAGAACGGTTTGCGCCCGGAGATTTTCTCAATCCCTGCACACAACGCGCCACAAGCGGGATAAAAACCGCGCCCGTGGGTGTCCGGATTGGTGGCGATAAAACGTGCACCGTTAGCGACGAAATAGGCTGCTTTATGCATCATGTCCCAGTTGTAGGAACGCGTTTCGCCAACAATCACGAAATCAGGGTTCACATCGGTAATAGTGAAACCGGCTTTGTACAGTTCATGAATCAGTGCGCCTTCGCCCACCACATACGCTTTCTTGCCTTCCTGGCGACGCAGGAAATCGGCAGTCGCCATCGCAGAGGTATAAAACACGCTGTCAGGTACATCGACACCTGCGGTGGCAAAGCGGTTCGCCAGATCTTGCCCAGTCTGCGAAGGATAGTTGGTCAGCAACACCAGCGGCAGGCCTTTATCCATAATCCCGTGCAAAAATTCCGCTGCACCCGGTACGGCGACGTTATCGTGCATCAGCACGCCGTCGATATCGCAAATTACATTTTTAATGGTCATGGACTACCCAGAATATTGACAACAATAAGCGCCACTATAAAAGCACATTAATTTTCCAGCAAATGCTGGAGCAAAATACCGTTGAGCATGGCGCGTTTTACCAGCGCAAAAGCGCCGATTGCCGAGCGGTGATCCAGCTCAGAACGTACCACCGGCAGATTAGTGCGAAACGCCTTCAGCGCCTGGGTATTAATGCAGCTTTCAATAGCAGGGAGCAGCACTTTATCGGCTTCGGTGATTTCACCGGCAATAACAATTTTTTGCGGATTAAATAAGTTGATAGCAATGGCGATGGTTTTACCCAGATGACGACCGACATACTCAATTACTTCCGACGCCAGACTATCGCCTTTGTTCGCGGCTTTGCAGATAGTTTTGATGGTGCAGTCGTCCAGCGGCACGCGGCTCTGGTAGCCCTGCTTTAACAGATTCAACACCCGTTGTTCAATGGCAGCGTTGGCGGCGATAGTTTCCAGGCAGCCAAAGTTGCCGCAGTGGCAGCGTTCACCCAGCGGTTCGACCTGAATATGGCCAATTTCACCGACGTTGCCGTTGCGGCCAATAAAAATGCGCCCGTTAGAGATGATTCCGGCCCCGGTTCCGCGATGGACACGCACTAAAATGGAGTCTTCGCAATCCTGACTTGCACCGAAGTAGTGCTCTGCCAGCGCCAGACTACGGATATCGTGACCAACGAAACAGGTCACTTTAAAACGCTCTTCCAGTGCTTCTACCAGCCCCCAGTTTTCCACCTGAATATGCGGCATGTAATGAATTTTGCCGCTGTCCGGGTCAACAAGTCCAGGCAGGATCACGGAAATGGCGATCAGCTCGCGCAGCTTGCGTTGGTAGCTATCAATAAACTGAGCAATGGCATTCAGCAGGGCATGTTCCAGCGTCTGCTGGGTACGTTCCGGCAGCGGGTAATGTTCTTCTGCCAGCACTTTGCTGCTGAGATCAAACAGAGTAATGGTGGCGTCGTGACGACCAAGCCGTACACCGATTGCGTGGAAATTGCGGGTTTCGGTGACGATAGAGATAGCGCGGCGGCCCCCGGTGGAGGCCTGCTGATCAACTTCTTTGATCAGCCCGCGTTCGATAAGCTGACGCGTAATTTTGGTTACGCTGGCGGGGGCAAGCTGGCTTTGCTCGGCAATCTGAATCCGCGAGATTGGCCCGTACTGGTCAATCAGGCGATAAACCGCCGCGCTGTTAAGCTGTTTTACGAGATCAACATTACCTATCTGAGCTTGTCCGCCTGGTGTCATACTTTCTCTTATTGAGTTACGACCTCGTTACCGTTAACGATGGTCCTGGTGATTTTAAAATCAGGTGTGAATGCGGTCAGGTTGGCTACTTTACCTGCGGCGAGTGTGCCGAGACGTTTCTCAACGCCAATCGCACGCGCCGGATAGAGCGTCGCCATACGCAGCACTTCATCCAGTGCGATACCGCAATGTTCGACCAGATTACGCACGCCTTCAATCATGGTTAAGGATGAACCGCTTAACGTACCGTTCTCATCCACACAAAGTCCGTTACGGTAGTATATTGTTTTACCCGCAAAAATGAACTGTTCAATGTTGGCACCTGCTGGCGCGGTGGCGTCGGTAACCAGACACAGTTTGTCGCCTTTCAGGCGTTTAGCGTTACGAATGTTGGCGTAATCAACATGCAGGCCATCAGCGATAATACCGCAATAAATGTCAGCTTCGTCGAGGATCGCGCCCGCCAGGCCCGGTTCACGACCGGTAATATACGGCATCGCGTTGTACAGATGGGTGGCAAAGGTAATCCCCGCGCGGAAACCGGCTTTCGCTTCTTTCAACGTCGCGTTGGAGTGACCGGCAGAAACCACAATCCCGGCATTTGCCAGTTTGCTGATGACTTCTGCAGGAACCATTTCCGGTGCCAGGGTCACTTTAGTAATGACGTCGGCGTTCTTACACAGGAAATCGACCAGCGCGGCATCAGGCTTACGCACAAAATTCGGATTATGGGTGCCTTTTTTTACCAGATTCAGCCACGGACCTTCCAGATGCAGACCTAACGCCTGATTCGGATGTTTTGCCAGGTACTCGCGCATAACGCGCACGCCCTGTTTCATCAGCTCATCGCTGGTGGTGATAAGCGTCGGCAGATAGTTAGTACAGCCTGATTTCTCATTGGCGTTCTGCATGATTTCCAGCGTTTCCACGCTGACCGCTTCAGCGGTGTCGTTAAACTGTACGCCGCCGCAGCCGTTTAACTGCACATCGATAAAACCGGGGGAGAGAATGGCCCCGTTCAGTGAACGTTGTTCGATCTCTGGCGGCAGTTCCGCTACCGGACAGACGCTTTTAATCAGGCCATCAGCGATAACAACCGCGTGGTCATCAAGAAATTCGTGGCCGGTAAAGATCCGGCCCTGGGTTAATGCATACATTCTGACCCCCGATTTTAAAAAATATTGCCCTGAGCAAGGAGCCAGGGCAGGGATAACAATTACAGACCTTTGATATTTTCTGCTTCTAATTCATTGAAATATCTTAAAGTCTTAACTTTCAGCTCCATGGTGGAAGGTTCATCGCATACCATGATCGCTTTTGGATGCAGTTGCAGACAGCTGATGGTCCACATGTGGTTCACGCAACCTTCAACGGCGGCCTGCAGTGCCAGTGCTTTCTGGCTACCCAGCACCAGAATCATCACTTCTTCGGCATCCAGCAATGTACCAACACCGACAGTCAGGGCATATTTTGGCACCTGATTGACATCGTTATCAAAGAAACGAGAGTTCGCGACGCGAGTGTCATGAGTCAGGGTTTTGATACGAGTACGAGAAGCCAGAGAAGACGCCGGTTCGTTAAATGCAATATGACCGTCGTTACCTACACCGCCCATAAACAGATGAATTTTTCCGTAAGAACGGATTTTTTCTTCATACTGGCGGCACTCGGCGTCGATATCCGGGGCGTTGCCGTTGAGAAGGTTGATGTTTTCTGCTGGAATATCAACGTGATCGAAGAAATTACGGTGCATAAAGCTGTAGTAGCTTTCCGGATGCTCTTTCGGCAGACCGACATATTCGTCCATGTTGAAGGTGACAACGTGCTTAAAGCTGACCTGGCCTGCTTTATGCATTTCGACTAGGGCTTTATAGGTGGTCATTGGCGTGCCGCCAGTTGGCAGGCCCAGAACAAACGGACGATCGGCAGTCGGTTTGAACGCATTGATACGATTGACGATATGGCGAGCAGCCCATTTACCGACCTGTTCAGCGGTAGTCAGGGGGATCAGTCTCATTATTCACCTCAATAAGTAAAATGTAAGCCGTTGGCGGATTAGGCATCTTTAAGCGTAACCTGGATTTGCGCAGACAGGCGTCAATCCGACCTGATTTTTTGAATGATAAAATAAGTTTTCTGGTTTAGCCAGTAAAAGGGAGTGATGATAACGATATTTGGTGACAAAACTCACAAAAGACACGCGTTTAATTTGCGATACGAATTAAATTTTCACACACTCACAATGCCAGTGAAGCATCAACGGTATCTATCGTTCGTGACACAATAAAAAACAGAGCTGAGAACATGCCTTAAACGGGGTCTCATAGGGGGAAGAAAGTGAGTATTCTAGGTTATTTACAAAAGGTTGGTCGCGCACTGATGGTGCCGGTCGCCACGCTGCCTGCCGCAGCCATCCTGATGGGTGTCGGCTACTGGATCGACCCCAACGGCTGGGGTAATACCAGCGCGCTGGCGGCGTTCTTTATCAAGTCAGGTTCCGCCATTATCGACAACATGTCCGTGTTGTTCGCGATTGGTGTGGCTTACGGTATGTCCAAAGACAAAGACGGTGCCGCTGCGTTGACCGGTTTTGTCGGTTTCCTCGTGTTAACCACCCTCTGCTCGCCTGCAGCAGTGGCCATGATCCAAAAAATTCCGGCGGACCAGGTTCCGGCGGCATTCGGTAAGATCAGCAACCAGTTTGTCGGTATCCTTGTGGGTATCATCTCCGCTGAACTGTATAACCGCTTCAGCAGCGTAGAGCTGCCAAAAGCGCTCTCCTTCTTTAGCGGTCGCCGCCTGGTCCCCATCCTGACCTCGTTTGTGATGATCGTTGTCGCATTCATCATGATGTACGTCTGGCCGATGATCTTCGACGGTCTGGTGAACTTCGGTGAGCACATCCAGAAACTGGGTTCTGTCGGTGCGGGCGTGTACGCGTTCTTCAACCGTCTGCTGATCCCGGTCGGTCTGCACCACGCGCTGAACTCCGTGTTCTGGTTCGACGTTGCCGGTATTAACGATATTCCTAACTTCCTGGGTGGCGCACAGTCCATCGAAGCAGGTAAAGCGGTTGTCGGTATCACCGGTCGTTACCAGGCTGGCTTCTTCCCAATCATGATGTTTGGTCTGCCGGGTGCTGCGCTGGCTATCTACCACTGCGCGCGTCCAGAGAATAAAGCGAAAGTGCTGGGTATCATGATGGCGGGGGCGTTCGCGGCCTTCTTCACCGGTATCACCGAGCCGCTGGAATTCTCCTTCATGTTCGTGGCGCCGGTTCTGTATGTGATCCACGCCGTGCTGACCGGTATCTCCGTGTTCATCGCTGCCAGCATGCAGTGGATTGCCGGTTTTGGCTTCAGCGCCGGTCTGGTGGATATGGTGCTGTCGTCCCGTAACCCGCTGGCGACACACTGGTGGATGCTGATCCCGCAAGGCCTGGTGTTCTTCGCGATCTACTACGTGGTGTTCCGTTTCACTATCACCAAATTCAACCTGATGACGCCGGGTCGTGAGCTGGCTGTGGCCGGTAGCGAAGCGGATGGTCAGGATATGAACGTGAGCGGTGCTCAGGATCAGGACGTATCAGGTCTGGCGCGTCAGTACATCGCCGCTGTCGGCGGTTCTGACAACCTGACCGGCATCGACGCCTGTATCACTCGCCTGCGTCTGAACGTTAAAGACTCCTCCCTGGTGAACGAAGCGCTGGCCAAACGTCTGGGTGCTTCCGGTGTTATCCGCCTGAACAAAACCAGCGTGCAGATTATCGTTGGCTTCGTGGCAGAGAAAATTG
The DNA here is from genome assembly GCA_041890495.1 of Enterobacter hormaechei. GTDB lineage: Bacteria > Pseudomonadota > Gammaproteobacteria > Enterobacterales > Enterobacteriaceae > Escherichia > Escherichia boydii. The sequence goes on along the minus strand of CP169086.1, from coordinate 2,335,959 downwards.
CTAACGCCATGAAAACCACCGGTCCGGTAGCCGCAGCAGAAGCTTCTGCCGCACCTGCCGCCGCGCCAGCGGCTGCAAAACCGCAGGCGGTACCCAACGCCAAAACGGTAGCCGCGCTGGTTTCACCGGTAACCGGTGAAGTCGTTGCGATTGAGCAGGTTCCTGACGAAGCAATCGCCAGCAAAGCGGTAGGGTGACGGTGTGGCGGTTAAACCGCCAGATAAAATCGTCCGTATCACCAGCCGCAGGGACAATCGTGAAAATCTTCAACACCTAACCACGCGTTCTGCCTGGAAACCGAAAAAGGCGCGGAGATCGTCGTCCATATGGGTATCGACACCGTAGCGCTGGAAGGTAAAGGCTTTAAACGTCTGGTGGAAGAGGGGGCGCAGGTAAGCGCAAGGGGCAACCGATTCTGGAAATGGATCTGGATTACCTGAACGCTAACGCCCGCTCGATGATTAGCCCGGTGGTTTGCAGCAATATCGACGATTTCAGTGGCTTGATCATTAAAGCTCAGGCCATGTTGTGGCGGGTCAAACACCGCTGTATGAAATCAAAAAGTAATCTGCTTTATGCCTGATGCGACGCTTGACGCGTCTTATCAGGCCTACAAAAGCTCAGTCCAGGTTGGATAAGACGCTTAAGCGTCGCATCCAACAATGACGCAGGACTGGCAAAAGCGGTGGAGATCTTCTCTGCCGCTTTTTTTTTCATCAATCATCCCCATAATCTCAGTGAGATTTCGATTTTCACTAACTAACAGTTGTCGTCCCGCTTATAAGATCATATGCCGTTATACGTTGTTTACGCTTTGAGGAATCCACGATGAGTGAGGCAGAAGCCCGCCCGACTAACTTTATCCGTCAGATCATCGATGAAGATCTGGCCAGTGGTAAGCACACCACAGTACACACCCGTTTCCCGCCGGAGCCGAATGGCTATCTGCATATTGGCCATGCGAAATCTATCTGCCTGAACTTCGGGATCGCCCAGGACTATAAAGGCCAGTGCAACCTGCGTTTCGACGACACTAACCCGGTAAAAGAAGATATCGAGTATGTTGAGTCGATCAAAAACGACGTAGAGTGGTTAGGTTTTCACTGGTCTGGTAACGTCCGTTACTCCTCCGATTATTTTGATCAGCTCCACGCCTATGCGATCGAACTGATCAATAAAGGCCTGGCGTACGTTGATGAACTGACGCCGGAACAGATCCGCGAATACCGCGGCACCCTGACGCAACCGGGTAAAAACAGCCCGTACCGCGACCGCAGCGTTGAAGAGAACCTGGCGCTGTTCGAAAAAATGCGTGCCGGTGGTTTTGAAGAAGGTAAAGCCTGCCTGCGTGCGAAAATCGACATGGCTTCACCGTTTATCGTGATGCGCGATCCGGTGCTGTACCGTATTAAATTTGCTGAACACCACCAGACTGGCAACAAGTGGTGCATCTACCCGATGTACGACTTCACCCACTGCATCAGCGATGCCCTGGAAGGTATTACGCACTCTCTGTGTACGCTTGAGTTCCAGGACAACCGTCGTCTGTACGACTGGGTACTGGACAACATCACGATTCCTGTTCACCCGCGCCAGTATGAGTTCTCGCGCCTGAATCTGGAATACACCGTGATGTCCAAGCGTAAGTTGAACCTGCTGGTGACCGACAAGCACGTTGAAGGCTGGGATGACCCGCGTATGCCGACCATTTCCGGTCTGCGTCGTCGTGGTTACACTGCGGCTTCTATTCGTGAGTTCTGCAAACGCATCGGCGTGACCAAGCAGGACAACACCATTGAGATGGCGTCGCTGGAATCCTGCATCCGTGAAGATCTCAACGAAAATGCGCCGCGCGCAATGGCGGTTATCGATCCGGTGAAACTGGTTATCGAAAACTATCAGGGCGAAGGCGAAATGGTTACCATGCCGAACCATCCGAACAAACCGGAAATGGGCAGCCGTCAGGTGCCGTTTAGCGGTGAGATTTGGATTGATCGCGCCGATTTCCGCGAAGAAGCTAACAAGCAGTACAAACGTCTGGTGCTGGGTAAAGAAGTGCGTCTGCGTAATGCTTATGTGATTAAGGCAGAACGCGTCGAGAAAGATGCCGAAGGTAATATCACCACCATCTTCTGTACTTATGACGCCGATACCTTAAGCAAAGATCCGGCAGATGGTCGTAAAGTCAAAGGTGTTATTCACTGGGTGAGCGCGGCACATGCGCTGCCGGTTGAAATCCGTTTGTATGACCGTCTGTTCAGCGTGCCTAACCCAGGTGCTGCGGATGATTTCCTGTCGGTGATTAACCCGGAATCGCTGGTGATCAAACAGGGCTTTGCTGAACCGTCGCTGAAAGATGCGGTTGCGGGTAAAGCATTCCAGTTTGAGCGTGAAGGTTACTTCTGCCTCGATAGCCGCCATTCTACGGCGGAAAAACCGGTATTTAACCGCACCGTTGGGCTGCGTGATACCTGGGCGAAAGTAGGCGAGTAATTTTAAGTTTGGTCAATGAGAGACAAACGCCGCATTATGCGGCGTTTTTTTATTTAACGATCAGGATATTAAGCCCGGGCCTAAAGAGGCGTCATGAAAATAACAGGTCAATGAGGTGCTACTTATTTTTTAAAAAAAAAGTTTGTGTCATAGCGAAAATCAAAAAGGTTACAAAAAAGGAAAGAAATACCGCGTCTACCCACTGAAATAACTGATAATTCCCCGTCATTCCTCGCCTTCCTGTAAATGTTACAAAGCACTACCAATTATGTGCACTTCGTCATAATCCTGACTTTTGCCCGCTGAAAAGCATTGATAATTCGCGTCGCGAAAAATAACCTACAGACGGTAGTTAATTCGAGGGTATTTAAAACTACCCCTGACCATTTGGTCTTTTTTATTTACGCCGTTTCAGGCGATTTAATACGTCAAAGAGGATTAACCCATGCGTACGTTTAGTGGCAAACGTAGTACGCTGGCGCTGGCTATCGCCGGTGTTACAGCAATGTCGGGCTTTATGGCAATGCCGGAGGCTCGCGCCGAAGGATTCATCGACGATTCAACCTTAACCGGCGGTATATATTACTGGCAGCGTGAACGCGACCGTAAAGATGTTACCGACGGCGACAAATACAAAACCAACCTTTCTCACTCCACCTGGAATGCCAACCTTGATTTTCAGTCTGGTTATGCTGCTGATATGTTCGGCCTTGATATTGCCGCGTTTACGGCGATTGAAATGGCGGAAAACGGCGACAGCTCTCACCCGAACGAAATCGCGTTTTCAAAAAGTAATAAAGCCTATGACGAAGACTGGTCCGGCGACAAAAGCGGTATAAGCCTGTATAAAGCAGCGGCCAAATTTAAATACGGTCCGGTTTGGGCGAGGGCAGGTTATATTCAGCCAACCGGTCAGACGCTGTTAGCGCCTCACTGGAGCTTTATGCCGGGTACTTATCAGGGTGCGGAAGCCGGAGCGAATTTTGATTACGGCGATGCCGGTGCATTGAGTTTCTCCTACATGTGGACCAACGAATACAAAGCGCCGTGGCATCTGGAAATGGATGAGTTTTATCAGAACGATAAAACCACCAAAGTTGATTATCTGCACTCCCTTGGGGCGAAATACGACTTCAAAAATAACTTCGTACTGGAAGCGGCTTTTGGTCAGGCGGAAGGGTATATCGATCAATATTTTGCCAAAGCCAGCTACAAATTTGATATCGCCGGTAGCCCGTTAACCACCAGCTACCAGTTCTACGGTACCCGCGATAAAGTTGACGATCGCAGCGTCAACGACCTTTATGACGGCACCGCCTGGCTGCAGGCGTTGACCTTTGGTTACCGGGCGGCTGACGTAGTGGATTTGCGCCTCGAAGGCACCTGGGTTAAGGCTGACGGTCAGCAGGGATACTTCCTGCAACGTATGACTCCAACCTACGCTTCCTCAAACGGTCGCCTGGATATCTGGTGGGACAACCGTTCTGACTTCAACGCCAACGGCGAAAAAGCAGTCTTCTTCGGTGCGATGTATGACCTGAAAAACTGGAATCTTCCAGGCTTCGCCATCGGCGCTTCCTACGTTTACGCATGGGATGCTAAACCTGCGACCTGGCAGAGCAATCCGGATGCGTACTACGACAAAAACCGGACTATTGAAGAGTCTGCATACAGCCTGGATGCGGTCTATACCATTCAGGACGGTCGCGCCAAAGGCACGATGTTCAAACTGCACTTCACCGAATACGACAACCACTCCGACATCCCAAGCTGGGGCGGTGGTTACGGCAACATCTTCCAGGATGAGCGTGACGTAAAATTTATGGTAATCGCACCATTCACCATCTTCTGATGCCCGACGCGGCAGGTTTTGTGCCTGCCGCACGTTTGAGGAATTTGCTATGAAAAAACTGATTCTCATCGCCATGATGGCATCGGGGCTGGTAGCTTGTGCGCAATCAACCGCACCACAGGAAGACAGCCGTCTGAAAGAGGCATACAGCGCCTGTATCAACACCGCGCAAGGTTCGCCGGAAAAAATTGAAGCCTGCCAGAGCGTGTTAAACGTGCTGAAGAAAGAGAAACAACATCAGCAGTTTGCCGACCAGGAAAGTGTCCGCGTACTGGATTATCAGCAGTGTCTGCGTGCAACGCAAACCGGAAATGATCAGGCGGTGAAAGCCGATTGTGATAAGGTCTGGCAGGAAATTCGCAGTAATAACAAATAAGTGAGAGCTGTAACTCTCGCTTTTCTTATTTCCCTTGCATAAAAAAGCCAACCCGCAGGTTGGCTTTTCTCGTTCAGGCTGGCTTATTTGCCTTCGTGCGCGTGCTCATCTTCGCGGCAATCGCCTTCGGCACAGTGACCGTAAAGATAGAGACTGTGGTTAGTCAGGCGAATGCCATGTTTTGCGGCAATTTCACGCTGACGCGCTTCGATGGAATCATCACTAAATTCGATAACCTTGCCGCAGTCGAGGCAGATCAGGTGATCGTGGTGATGTTGCTGTGTCAGTTCAAATACGGATTTACCGCCTTCAAAATTGTGGCGGGTGACGATACCAGCGTCGTCAAACTGGTTCAGTACGCGATATACCGTAGCCAGACCAATTTCTTCACCCATATCGATCAGACGTTTGTATAAATCTTCCGCACTGACGTGATGGTTGTCCGGCTCCTGAAGAACTTCCAGGATTTTTAAACGAGGAAGCGTTACTTTCAGGCCAGCTTTCTTTAGGGCGGTATTGTTATCAGTCATGCGGAATCTGTCCTGTTACTAAGCGGTTCACTTCATTAGAAGAAGTGACAGAATTTGCTCTTGAGATAATGCGTATCATTATAGAATTGCCACGCCTAAATGAAAACCACAAGTCCCTGGCAAATATTGTTAATAAAAACGTGGCATAGCTTACATTTACAACGGCAAGGCCACTTGAACACCGGGACATTGTACAGGTACAACAGCAAAAGTTACAAATTTGTAGCAATTATTTTGATTGGCATTATCTATTAATACGGCGTAGACATGAGTCTACGCCGCATCACATCAGGCATTGAGAATTTCGTCGAGATGCAACTCTTCAGAAATCTGTTTAACCCATTTTTCTACACGTTCAGCGGTCAGTTCCGGCTGACGGTCTTCGTCGATAGCCAGACCGACAAAGTGGTCGTCATCTGCCAGACCTTTTGATGCTTCGAAATGATAGCCCGCAGTTGGCCAGTGACCAACGATGGTTGCACCGCGCGGTTCAATGATGTCGCGGATGGTGCCCAATGCGTCGCAGAAATATTCGGCGTAATCTTCCTGGTCACCACAACCAAACAGCGCAACCAGTTTGCCATTGAAATCAATCTCTTCGAGAGTCGGGAAGAAGTCATCCCAGTCACACTGCGCTTCGCCGTAATACCAGGTTGGGATGCCCAGCAGCAGAATGTCATAAGCTTCCAGATCTTCTTTGCTGCTTTTTGCAATGTCATGGACATCGGCAACGTCTTTACCAAGCTGTTTTTGAATCATTTTTGCGATATTTTCGGTATTACCGGTGTCGCTGCCGAAAAAGATGCCAGTGATAGCCATGAGTGAAATAACCTCTTGAAACTTATTGAAATGGGGGTAGAAAATTGCCCACGGATAAAGGCAATCATAGCAGAACAGGCAGTCTTGCGGAATCAGCAAACGAGCAGGACTGCACACTGTGCTACATGAAAGTGGAAATTTAAACGATGCCCTGACTACGCAGCGCCGCCAGTTGCTGCATTAACATCTCTTCGATCAGTTCGCTACGGCTCATATTGCGCGATTCCGCCAGCTCGTTCAGCGCCTCGACAGCTTCCGCGTTCAGCTTCAGTTCGACACGCTTAAGGCCACGTACTTTGTCGCGTTTTAGTTGGTTGCGTTTATTAATACGCAGCTGTTCATCGCGCGAAAGCGGATTAGTTTTCGGTCGTCCCGGTCGACGCTCGTGCGCGAACAGATCTAATGTCGTACGGTCCGTTTGTTCTTTGGCCATGATCTTGGTGACTTCGGGGGAAACAATCAGCCAGGCCTCTGCCCGGATGGATAGCGCGCCATAATACATCAGCGCGATGAGTCACGCCAACGCCCACGCGCGGAAAGCGACGCGGACGCTGGGTTTTTAATCAGTTGCGTTAATCATTGAGATAGCGACGGATAGCGCGTAATACCGCATCTGGTTTTTCAGCATGGACCCAGTGACCCGCGCCTGCAATGACATGCGCCCGTGCCTGTGGAAATTGTGCCAGTAAATCATCACGGTACTGCTCGCTAACATACGGAGAATTACCACCAGGGATAAACAGGGCAGGGTGATCCCATGCCGGGATTTTCTCCCAACCCACAATATGCGGATACTGATCCCACAATACCGGCACGTTAAAGCGCCACTCCCCGTCAACAAAAGATTTCAACAGAAACTGAATCACCCCTTCTTCATTAAGATGCTGGCGCATTATTGCTGCTGCTTGCTGGCGAGTTTGTGCGTCCGATTCACTGACCGCGTTGATAGCTGCGAAAATCTCATCATGACGGCGTACGTGATAGTCGACCGGTGCGATATCGATCGCCACCAGTTTATCGATGCGATCGGGGGCCAGTGCAGTAAGTGCCATTACCGCTTTACCGCCCATGGAGTGACCGATAAATGTTGCTTTGTCGATCTGCAGTGCATCCAGGGTATCAACAAGATCCTGCGCCATCGCCGGGTAATTCATTACCGGCTCTCTCGGTGAAAGACCGTGGTTACGCATATCAACCTGGATGATATTGTGATCGTTTACCAGATCGCGAGCCAGTACGCCAAGGTTGTCGAGGCTACCAAACAGACCATGGACAAGAACGATGGGAGAATTATTGTGCTGGTTTTGTGCAGTTTGCGCGCGGATATTCAATTTCATGGCAAAGTTCTTTTTTTCGCGTTGTCGGGTTAGGGTATTATGTTGACCATTGTGCCACAGGGCTGCAACAAATAAGGTTTATTCCGAGTTTTTCTGCAAGCCAGGCTTGACGCTATCCGCTGCCGGGATTTATTCATATACTCCTGGCGACTTGTATTCAGCTAAGACACTGCACTGGATTAAGATGAAAACGATTGAAGTTGATGATGAACTCTACAGCTATATTGCCAGCCACACTAAGCATATCGGCGAGAGCGCATCCGACATTTTACGGCGTATGTTGAAATTTTCCGCCGCATCACAGCCTGCTGCTCCGGTGACGAAAGAGGTTCGCGTTGCGTCACCTGCTATCGTCGAAGTGAAGCCGGTCAAAACGATTAAAGACAAGGTTCGCGCAATGCGTGAACTTCTGCTTTCGGACGAATACGCAGAGCAAAAGCGAGCGGTCAATCGCTTTATGCTGCTGTTGTCTACACTATATTCTCTTGACGCCCAGGCGTTTGCCGAAGCAACGGAATCGTTGCACGGTCGTACACGCGTTTACTTTGCGGCAGATGAACAAACGCTGCTGAAAAATGGTAATCAGACCAAGCCGAAACATGTGCCAGGCACGCCGTATTGGGTGATCACCAACACCAACACCGGCCGTAAATGCAGCATGATCGAACACATCATGCAGTCGATGCAATTCCCGGCGGAATTGATTGAGAAGGTTTGCGGAACTATCTAAAACGTTGCAGACAAAGGACAAAGCAATGGCAATCCACAATCGTGCAGGCCAACCTGCACAACAGAGTGATTTGATTAACGTCGCCCAACTGGCGGCGCAATATTATGTACTGAAACCAGAAGCAGGGAATGCGGAGCACGCGGTGAAATTCGGTACTTCCGGTCACCGTGGCAGTGCAGCGCGCCACAGCTTTAACGAGCCGCACATTCTGGCGATCGCTCAGGCAATTGCTGAAGAACGTGCGAAAAACGGCATCACTGGCCCTTGCTATGTGGGTAAAGATACTCACGCCCTGTCCGAGCCTGCGTTCATTTCCGTACTGGAAGTGCTGGCAGCGAACGGCGTTGATGTCATTGTGCAGGAAAACAATGGCTTCACTCCAACGCCTGCCGTTTCCAATGCCATCCTGGTTCACAATAAAAAAGGTGGCCCGCTGGCAGACGGTATCGTGATTACACCGTCCCATAACCCGCCGGAAGATGGTGGTATCAAGTACAATCCGCCAAATGGTGGCCCGGCTGATACCAACGTCACCAAAGTGGTGGAAGACAGGGCCAACGCACTGCTGGCCGATGGCCTGAAAGGCGTGAAGCGTATCTCCCTCGACGAAGCGATGGCATCCGGTCATGTGAAAGAGCAGGATCTGGTGCAGCCGTTCGTGGAAGGGCTGGCCGATATCGTTGATATGGCGGCGATTCAGAAAGCGGGCCTGACGCTTGGCGTTGATCCGCTGGGCGGTTCCGGTATCGAATACTGGAAGCGTATTGGCGAGTATTACAACCTCAACCTGACTATCGTTAACGATCAGGTCGATCAAACCTTCCGCTTTATGCACCTTGATAAAGACGGCGCGATCCGTATGGACTGCTCCTCCGAGTGTGCGATGGCGGGCCTGCTGGCACTGCGTGATAAGTTCGATCTGGCGTTTGCTAACGACCCGGATTATGACCGTCACGGTATCGTCACTCCGGCAGGTTTGATGAATCCGAACCACTACCTGGCGGTGGCGATCAATTACCTGTTCCAGCATCGTCCGCAGTGGGGCAAAGATGTTGCCGTTGGTAAAACGCTGGTTTCTTCTGCGATGATCGACCGTGTGGTCAATGACTTGGGTCGTAAGCTGGTAGAAGTCCCGGTAGGTTTCAAATGGTTTGTTGATGGTCTGTTCGACGGCAGCTTCGGCTTTGGCGGCGAAGAGAGCGCAGGGGCTTCCTTCCTGCGTTTCGACGGCACGCCGTGGTCCACCGACAAAGACGGCATCATCATGTGTCTGCTGGCGGCGGAAATCACCGCTGTCACCGGTAAGAACCCGCAGGAACACTACAACGAACTGGCAAAACGCTTTGGTGCGCCGAGCTACAACCGTTTGCAGGCAGCTGCGACTTCCGCACAAAAAGCGGCGCTGTCTAAGCTGTCTCCGGAAATGGTGAGCGCCAGCACCCTGGCAGGTGACCCGATCACCGCGCGCCTGACTGCTGCTCCGGGCAACGGTGCTTCTATTGGCGGTCTGAAAGTGATGACTGACAACGGCTGGTTCGCCGCGCGTCCGTCAGGCACGGAAGACGCATATAAGATCTACTGCGAAAGCTTCCTCGGTGAAGAACATCGCAAGCAGATCGAGAAAGAAGCGGTTGAGATTGTTAGCGAAGTTCTGAAAAACGCGTAAGTGCGGTTTGGTGCGGGCTGGTGCCCTCACCCCGACCCTATCCCACAGGGAGAGGGAGAAAACATTAAAAACGGCAACCCTTGGGTTGCCGTTTTGCATTGACCTCGTAGGCCCGGTAAGCGCTAGCGCCACCGGGCTTTTTTTAACTATGCTTATTCTTCAATTCAAACCGTGGTGACACCAGACCGTACAGCGTCCAGCCCATAAAGGTCACCATCGCCCCGTAGAGCATCGCTTCCTGGCCGGATGAGTAGAGCGCATAGAAGCTGTAGATTGCCCCAATCAGCGCCACGATGTTCGCCGCGCGCGCCTTGCGTGGATCCACATTAGCGACCTTCTGAATAATGACTAATGCCGCCATTGACAGAATATACGGAATGATATTGGTCACCACGGCCAGGTTAACCAGCACGTTGAACTGACTGTTTAGCGACGGGCTAATCGTCATCAGCGCCAACCCGCTCTGGATAATCACAATGGTCAACATTCCCTGCACCGGTGCATCCACTTTGGTTACACGGGAGAAAATTTTAGGGAAGTAGCCTTCATCAGATGAAGATTTAAACACCTGGGCAATGGTGAACTGCCAGCCAAGTAGCGAACCGCAGCAGGACATCACCATCAGCGCCATAATGACTTTACCCACTTCCGGCGTGAACATCTGCGCGAAGGCCAGACCAAATGGTGCCGTTGAATTTGCCAGCTCCATATTTGGCACAATCCCGGCAATCACGTTGGTGGAGACGATATAAATCACCGCCGCACCTAACGTACCGCCGAGTACCGCGATTGGCACATTACGTTCCGGGTTTTCCACTACATCAGTATTTGCACACGCAGACTCCAGACCAAGAAAAGCCCACAGCGTCATAGCGATGGAAGAACCTACCGCACTGAAGAACGGTGCATGATGCGGATTCCAGGAATCAACGTACAGCGTCGGGCTAAACCAGAACCAGCCAATAATGCACAGACCGACGACCGGAATAATGACCCCCCACACGGTAATGCTACTGATTTGCCCGGTAATGCGCGCACCACCAAAGTTAGCCACGGTACAAATCCACAGCACCCCGATGGTCGCAAGACCAATCTGCACTGGCGACAAACTCGCGCCGAGCAGTTCGGTGCCGTAACCAACCGCCGAAATAGCAATCGCGACGTTAGCAATCAGCAGTGAGACGCCGTAGGTATAGTTCGCCATAAAGTTACCGGATTTACCGAAAGCATACTCGGCATAACCGCCCATACCGCCTGATTTACGGCTGAACATACCGCATTTTGCGAATGCCCATGCCAGTGCCATTGAGCCTACGGCTGTCACCAGCCAGGAGATAATTGAGATTGTCCCGACTTCGGCAAGCTTTGTCGGCAGCATGATGATACCGGAGCCCATCATGTTGACCATCGTCAGTATGGTTAACTGAACGACGCCCATTTTGTTCGATTTAGCCTGACTCATAATTTTTCCCCTTTCAACAGGGTGCTTTGCGCATCACGAGGCTTGATGACATAGCACCAAACTTGCTTACGACCATCATGTTCTTCGATATAGACACCCTGCAGCTCCGGTGCAAAACCTGGCAGCAGGTTGATCCCTTCTTCCAGAGCGCTGAAGTAACGCAGAACAGCACCACCCCAGATTTCACCCGGAACAACACACAGCACACCCGGAGGATAAGGAAGCGCACCTTCGGCAGCGATACGGCCTTCTGCATCCGGCAGACGAACCAGTTCCACTTCACCGCGTAAATAGGCGTAGTTGGCTTCTTGCGGATTCATGCTGACGCGTGGGAAGTGCTCCTTACGGAACATCTCTTTTTGCAGTTGTTTCACGTTGTGGCGGGCATACAAATCATGCATTTCCTGACACAACTGACGCAGGGTATAACCGGCGTAGCGCTCTTCATGCTGTTTGTAGATGGAAGGTAGCACTTCTGCTAATGGCGCGTCGGACTCAAGCAGTTTTTCGAAGCGTACCAGCAGGGCAACAAGTTGCTGAAGTTTGGCCATATCTTCTGCCGGAGTCAGCAGGAAGAGGATGGAGTTAAGATCGCATTTTTCCGGCACTACGCCATTTTCGCGTAGGAAGTTAGCAAGAATCGTCGCGGGTACACCGAACGCTTCATATTCGCCGTTACGTGCATCAATACCTGGGGTTGTCAGCAACAGTTTGCATGGATCGACAAAGTATTGATTCTCTGCATAGCCTTCAAAAGAATGCCAGTGTTCCCCTGGTACAAACTGGAAGAAGCGCAGATCAACCGCAATTTGCGCTGTTTCATACGACTGCCAGGGTTTACCATCCACCAGTTCAGGTACGAACGGACGAATATGCTGACAGTTATCGAGGATCAGTTTGCGGGCATTAATGCCATTTACCACACAATCCATCCACATATTACGACCGCTGACACCTTCATGCATTTTGGCGTTGATATCCAGTGCGGCAAACAGCGGATAGAACGGGCTGGTGGAGGCGTGCATCATAAAGGCGTTGTTCATGCGTTTGTGCGGTACATAACGCTGTTGCCCTTTGATGTGGCTGTCTTTTTTATGAATTTGTGAAGTCTGAGAAAAACCAGCCTGTTGTTTATGCACAGATTGCGTAACCAGAATACCCGGATCGTTCTCATTAAGATCCAGCAACAGCGGCGAACAGTCCGCCATCATCGGAATAAACTGTTCATAGCCGACCCATGCTGAGTCAAACAGGATGTAGTCACACAGATGACCAATTTTATCCACCACCTGGCGGGCGTTATAAATCGTACCGTCGTAGGTGCCTAACTGAATCACAGCGAGGCGGAAAGGACGAGCCTCTTTTGCCCGCTGCGGTGCGACTTCCGCGATCAGCTCACGCAGGTAACTTTCTTCAAAACAGTGCGCATCAATGCCACCGATAAAGCCATACGGGTTACGTGCCGTTTCCAGATAAACCGGTGTTGCACCAGCCTGTAGCAACGCTCCGTGGTGGTTAGATTTGTGGTTATTGCGGTCAAACAGCACCAGATCACCCGGTGTTAGCAGGGCGTTTAAAACCACTTTGTTAGAAGATGAAGTGCCATTTAAAACGAAGTAGGTTTTATCGGCATTAAACACTTTTGCCGCATGTTGCTGTGCAATGCATGGCGCGCCTTCGTGAATCAGCAGATCGCCCATCGCTACGTCGGCGTTGCACAAGTCGGCACGGAACAGCGCCTCACCAAAGTATTCCACAAACTGATTCCCCGCCGGATGGCGACGGAAAAATTCGCCGCCCTGATGACCAGGGCAATCAAACGCGCTGTTACCTTGATTGACATAATCGACCAGTGCGCGGAAGAAAGGTGGGCGCAGTTGAGTTTCATACTTCAGGGCAGCCGCTTCCAGCTGGCGTCCATAAAAGTCGTTGCTGGTGTCTGAATACTCAAATACGCCATGAATGCGCGATAAATAGTCTGCCGGAATGATCTCTTCTTTATGCGTCGCGACAAAAACAGGAATGCCAAATCCGGTGGCTTCTATTTCGTCCAGTATGCCGCCGGTAATATCACTGACCGCCAGAACAACGGCGGCAACATCGATATAATCCGAGGCCCGGACATCCACCAGTTCACGCTGGGTGGTAAAGCAATCCGGACATGCGCGGCTGGCTGCGATTTTTAAACTTTTCATCTTTCTCTCTTTATTTTAGGTAATAAGCGTCCCTCGATTTCTTACAAGAAAGAAATCGATAATTTTCCGGAAAAAAAGCAAAGGGTGGTCGCTGATTAAAATCAGAACATTGCTTTTTTGATGATTGAAATTCAGTCCGCCCGGAGCGGATGAGTCTGAATCAAAATGAATGAGCGCACGAGTTCACAGGCAATAGCCTGTAAAATAAGGTGTTTCAGGGTAGCCTGTAAGCGAGTGCGCCAGAAGTCGAAGGACTACCGGGCATTAAAGAGATGAAAGTCAAAGCAGTTTCGGTGGGCAAACATCATGATATGTGTTGTCCGCCTTATATGGGGCATTAAACGATTGTTGTTTTCCATGATTCATTTTCCTTTCAGTAATTTAAAGCATGGTCATTTTATCCAGGAAAAGGCGATTAACCGTGAGGTAGATCACCGATAATCGATCAAATCAGAAATAAATATTCGTTTTAGATGAATATCGCAGATCAAAATTCTGATTTGTTGATGGTGCATTAATGGGTTGTGTTATCAATGTTTTAAATGAACAAAAATAACCCGTAAAAATAACGTATGGGTTATTTGTGAAATATTTTCTGAGGGATTTAGTTTTATTTAGAAATAAACTGAATAGTTATTCAGAGCATAAACCGATAACCGATACCGGTTTCAGTTAATAAATGGCGAGGGCGAGCGGGGTCGACTTCGAGTTTCTGACGAAGATGTCCCATATATATGCGTAAATAGTGACTATGTTCTACGGCGTTGGGGCCCCACACTTGACTTAACAGCTGGCGTTGGGTGAGTACCTTGCCGTGGTTGTTGAGCAGTACGGCGAGCAGGCGAAACTCAATGGGCGTGAGGTGAATTTCCTCTTCGCCTCGCACAATGCGCCGCGCGGCCAGGTCAACCCGGATATCCCCGAACGTGTAGGTTGGGTCAGCAGGCGTGGTGGCGCTGTGGCGACGCAGCGCCACGCGAAGGCGGGCCTGTAGCTCGCCGATACCAAACGGTTTAATCAGATAGTCATCCGCGCCGGCATCCAGCGCGGCGATTTTATCCGTCTCTTCAGTACGGGCGGAGAGCACGAGGATCGGCATCTGGCTCCACTGCCGGACTTCACGAATAAAATCGATGCCGTCACCGTCCGGCAGCCCAAGATCGAGGATCACCAGGTCCGGCTTGCGGGTAGCGGCTTCAATTAAACCCCGCTGAAGCGTACCCGCATCATGAACGCGCAGACCGTCTCCTTCCAGCGCAGCGCGCAGAAAACGGCTAATGGCGATCTCATCTTCAACAATCAGAACGTTGATCACAAATCCTCTGGTAATTCATTAAGTTCTGGCGGGGTTTCCAGAGGAAGTGTAACACAAAACCGCGCGCCGCCTTCCGGACGATTCTCTGCAGAAATGGTCCCGCCATGGACGTCAATGATTGCCTGGCAAATCGCCAACCCCAGCCCCACGCCCGGAATGGCCGACTCCTTATTGCCGCGCGCGAATTTTTCGAAAATAGCCAACTCCTGACCGGCGGGTATGCCGGGTCCGGTATCCCAGACGTCAAGATGAAGCGTGCCATCGTCCACCGTCGCATCCACGCCAATTTGAGCACTCGCACCCGCATATTTGCCGGCATTTTCCAGCAGATTAATCAGCACCCGCTCAAACAGCGGACCATCGACATGAATTAACGTCAGGGGCTCGGGCATGTTCAGCGCGATATGTCGCCCACCCAGGCCGGGTTCGAGCATTTTCAGGGCGCTGCCCACCACCTCTTCAAGCGTGAGCCACTCTTTTTTGAGGTTAAAACCTCCCGACTGGATACGCGCCATATCGAGCAGGTTATTCACCAGGCGCGTAGTATTCAGCACATGCTGGCGGATCTCGCTGGCCTGAAGGGCATGTTTAGAGCCTTCCGCCGCCAGGTCCAGCGTCAGAATTTCAGACTGACCGAACAGGACGGTGAGTGGGGTACGCAGATCGTGCGAGAGCGCCGCCAGCAGCGAGTTACGAATGCTTTCCCGCTCGCTCGCCAGACGGGCCTGTTCCTCGCTTGCGGTGAGAGCCAGTCGTTCCAGCGCGCTGGCAACCAGCAGCGTAAAGGTCTCCAGCAGTCGCTGCTGTTCGGGGATCATCAGCTGGCGCAGGTTTGAGGGCTCAACAATTACCAGCCCCTGATTTTTATCGGCACTGCGCAGCGGCAGAATTTGATAGGGCACGCCGGGGAGGGTGTCGGTCCCTGCGCCCGCCGGTAAGCCTTTGTCAAAGCTCCAGCGCGCGATGGCTTCGTCCCAGGGGGTCATGCCTGTGGCCGACGTCAGCGGGCGCAGCTTACCGTGTTCGTCCGGGAGCAAAATCAGGTTGCTGGCATGAAACGTCGAGCGGATAAACTGCTCGCTGGTCTGCACGATGTCCTGCGGACTGCGGCCCACCGCCAGAGCTTTCGACATTTCATATAAGTGCCGTGTGCGTTGCTCGCGGTAGCGGGCTACCCGCGCCTGATAACGCACGCCAGCAGTAAGGTTCCCGATCACCAGCCCGACGGTTAACATCACCGCGAAGGTCAGCAGATATTGCACATCAGAGACGGCGAGCGTGCCGCGTGGGGCGATAAAAAAGAGATCGAAACTCACCACATTAATGACGGTAGCAACCACCGAAGGCCAGCGTCCATAAAATAGCGCCACTACCACCACGCCAAGCAGATACAGCATCACCAGGTTGGCGGCATCAAACGCCATCAGCCACTGCATGGCAATTAAGGTGATAACGGCGCATAACGCGGCGGCAACCACGCATCCCTGAATCTGTACCCGCCACTTGTCTTTAAAAGAGCGGCTATCCGGCGCGTTGTTAATCGTGCGGGCGGGTGGTTCATCAAGCGCGACCAGCACCTGATCGAGATCGGGGGCGATGCGCGCCAGTCGGTCAGCAAACGTTTCCCGACGCCACCAGCGGCGCGAGGCTGGGCGACCGAGAATAATCTTGCCGAGATTATGTTCACGGGCATAACGCACTACCGCTTTCTCTTCCGCTGGATCAGAAAGTGTTGCCGTCTCCGCGCCCAGCTCCTGCGCCAGACGTAAGGCGCTGAGAATTGCCCGACGTTTTTTCTCCGGTAAGCGATGCAGGGCAGGGGTTTCAACATACACCGCGTGCCAGACGCTCCCCAGCCGTGACGCCAGCCGCGCCGCCGCGCGGACCAGTTTTTCGCTGCCGGTGTTATGGCCGATGCATAAAAGGATCGCGTCGCGCGTGTGCCAGACTTTCTCTTCGCCAGGATGCCCCCGCCAGGCGCGCATTTGCTCATCAACGCGATCGGCAGTACGGCGCAGTGCCAGTTCGCGCAGGGCGATCAGATTGCCTTTGCGGAAAAAATGTTCAATGGCGCGCTCCGCCTGCCCGGCAATATAGACTTTGCCTTCTTTCAGCCGCTGGCGCAGATCGTCCGGGGGCAAGTCCACCAGCACCACGTCGTCGGCGGCATCGAAAAAAGGATCGGGCACGGTTTCCCGTACCTGAATTCCGGTGACGCCGCTGACCACATCATTCAGACTTTCCAGATGCTGAACGTTGACGGTTGTGAAAACATCAATGCCAGCTTCCAGCAGTTCTTCGATATCCTGCCAGCGTTTAGGATGACGAGAACCTGGCGCATTACTGTGCGCCAGTTCGTCCATTAAGATCAGCGCCGGACGGCGGGCGAGGGCGGCATCGAGATCAAACTCGCTGATATGCCGCCCACGGTACGCCTGGCGTTTGGGCGGCAGAACAGCCAGCCCTTCAAGCATGGCGGCGGTATCTTTCCGCCCATGGGTTTCTACCACGCCAACCACAATATCCAGCCCTTGCGCCCGCAGTCGCTGGGCTTCTGCCAGCATCGCCCAGGTCTTCCCGACGCCTGCACAGGCACCGAAGAAAACTTTCAGCTTCCCCCGATGCGGCGCGGCAGTTTGTTCCAGCAGACGATCGGGGTCGGGACGTAAGGGTTCGTTATTCATCAAGTTTATCCAGCGCCAGATTGAGTTCAACAATGTTGACAACCGGCTGGCCGATATATTTCACCAGCGGTTGTTGGCTGTATTTTGCGATCAGTTGCGTGAGCTGTTCAACGCTGAGATTACGCGCTTTCGCCACGCGTGGGATTTGCCAGGCCGCCGCTTGCGGGGTGATATTATTGTCCAGCCCGCTTGCCGATGCCGTCACCAGTTCAACCGGAACGCTCGCGCTGGCATCCGGGTTAGCGGCCCGTAATGCAGCAACGCGTGCGGCTATTAGTTTATCCAGCTCAGGGTTACTGACCGCCAGATTGCTCCCGCCAGAAGCCTGTGGATTATAGGGCATTTCTGCCGTTGCCGACGGGCGACCATGAAAATAGCCGTTGCCGGTAAAATTCTGCCCGATTAATGCCGAACCGCGCACCGTATCACCTTCACGAATCAACGAACCATTGGCCTGCCAGGGAAACCACCATTGCCCCAGTACGGTGGTCAGCAGCGGGTAAACGCCGCCAGTAATCAATAACAGAAAGATAAATGTTGATAATGCCGGACGTAATCCACTCATGGTAAACCTCACACCAGACCGCAAACGGTCAGCAGTAAATCAATGACTTTGATACCGATAAACGGCACCAGTAGCCCACCCAGACCGTAAATCCATAAGTTACGGCGCAACATGGCAGAAGCGGTAAGCGGTTTATAACTCACGCCTTTTAACGCCAGGGGAATCAAAAAGACGATAATCAAGGCGTTGAAAATCACCGCACTGAGGATTGCGGAGTCGGGCGAATGCAGGCACATGATGTTCAGCGCATTTAACTGCGGATACGTTGCCGCGAATGCCGCCGGAATAATGGCGAAGTATTTCGCCACATCGTTGGCAATGCTGAAGGTGGTCAGCGAGCCACGGGTCATCAGCATCTGTTTGCCAATGTGCACCACCTCGATCAACTTGGTCGGGTTAGAGTCGAGATCGACCATATTGCCCGCCTCTTTCGCCGCCTGGGTGCCGGAGTTCATCGCCACCGCGACATCTGCCTGCGCCAGCGCCGGAGCATCGTTGGTGCCGTCGCCGGTCATCGCTACCAAACGACCTTCCGCCTGATACTGACGGATCAATGCCAGCTTGGCCTCCGGTGTCGCTTCGGCGAGAAAATCATCGACACCCGCTTCCGCAGCAATCGCGGCGGCAGTCAGACGGTTATCGCCGGTAATCATCACCGTTTTAATGCCCATTTTGCGCAGCTGGGCGAAGCGCTCTTTAATACCGCCTTTGACGATATCTTTCAGCGCAATAACGCCCAGCACACGAGAACCTTCCACCACCACCAGCGGCGTGGCTCCCTGACGCGCAACCTGATCGACTTTTTGATCAACATCGGTAGGGAAGTGACCACCGTTAGCCTCAACATGGCGACGAATGGCATCGACAGAACCTTTACGGATCATGCGGTTGTCGATGTTGATCCCGCTCATCCGGCTTTGCGCAGTAAACGGTACAAAGGTGGCATGGAGCGACTGCACATCGCGCTCGCGCAGGTTAAAACGCTGCTTGGCGAGGATCACAATACTGCGGCCTTCCGGCGTTTCATCAGCCAGCGAAGCCAGTTGTGCGGCGTCAGCCAGCGTTTTTTCATCCACGCCCTGCGCGGGGATAAACTCCGACGCCTGACGGTTACCGAGTGTGATGGTGCCGGTTTTATCCAGTAGCAGAACGTCAACGTCACCTGCCGCTTCAACTGCACGTCCGCTGGTGGCAATCACATTCGCGCCTAGCATCCGGCTCATCCCGGCGACGCCGATCGCTGACAACAGGCCGCCAATAGTGGTTGGGATCAGACAGACCAGCAGCGCCACCAGTACCGTTACGCTGACTGCATTACCGCCCCACGCGGAAAACGGCCACAGCGTGGCGGTTGCCAGTAAAAAGACGATAGTCAGGGCAATCAGCAGAATGGTCAGGGCAATTTCGTTCGGCGTTTTGCGTCGCTGTGCGCCTTCCACCATCGCGATCATCCGATCCAGAAATGTCTCGCCGGGGTTAACGCTACACTCAATCACCAGCCAGTCAGAAAGAATACGCGTGCCGCCGGTGACGGAGGCAAAATCGCCGCCGGATTCACGGATCACCGGTGCCGATTCCCCGGTGATGGTGCTTTCATCGACCGATGCACCCCCTTCAATAACTTCACCATCGCAGGGGATAATATCGCCAGCTTCTACCAGTACGATATCGCCTTTACGAAGTTGGTCGGCAGGAACTTTGTCCGCCGCAGCGCCATATTTCGGCTCACGCAGCTTGCGGGCAAAGGCAGTTTTTTTCACCCCTTTCAGACTGTTGGCCTGCGCTTTACTGCGGCCTTCTGCCAGCGCCTCGGCGAAATTAGCGAACAGTACGGTGATCCACAGCCAACCGCTAATGGCCGCGCTAAACAGCGCATTGCCGGGCATCGCACCGCTTGCCATCGCGATGCTAATACAGGTGGTCAGCAGACTGCCGATCCAGACGATAAACATCACCGGATTGCGCCATTGCGCCTGCGGGTTTAATTTTTTCACCGCTTCTTTCAGCGCCTGAACGACAAGTGTTGGTTCGAATAGCGCCAGTTGTTTACGACTCATATTCAGTGCTCACTCAATATCATCAGGAGAGATATTCCGCCACCGGACCAAGCGCCAGGGCAGGGATAAAGGTCAGTGCGCCAACCAGCAACACGGTGCCGATTAACAGGCCAACAAACAGCGGGCCGTGCGTTGGCAGCGTGCCGGAGCTGGCGGCTTGGCTCTTTTTACTCACCAGCGAACCGGCAATTGCCATCACCGGGATAATCACCCCGAAGCGACCGACAAACATGCAGAACGCCAGTAAACAGTTCCAGAACGGAGAGTTGGCGCTTAATCCGGCAAAGGCGCTGCCGTTGTTGTTAGCGGCGGATGACACGGCGTACAGCACTTCGCTAAAACCATGCGGGCCAGGGTTGAGCATGGCGCTACGTCCGGCGTCGGTCATCATCGCCAACGCCGCGCCCATCAGCACCAGCGTCGGGGTAACCAGAATTGCCAGTGCAGTCAGTTTCATCTCGCGTACGTCGATTTTTTTACCCAGATATTCCGGTGTACGACCAATCATCAGCCCGGCAATAAACACCGCCAGCAGGACAAACAGCATCATGCCGTAAAGACCAGAACCGACACCGCCGAACACCACTTCACCAATTTGCATCAGCCACATCGGCACCATGCCACCGAGAGCGGTAAACGAATCATGCATCGCAATCACCGCGCCACAGGAAGCCGCCGTCGTCACGACCGCAAACAGGCTACTGACCAGCACGCCGAAACGGCTCTCTTTACCTTCCATATTGATGCTGCTGTCCGTGCCCAGTGCCAGCAGATGAGGATTACCCTGAACTTCTGCCCACATCACCACGCCTACGCAGATGACAAAAATCACTGACATCGCCCACAGCAACATGCGCCCCTGGCGGCGATCGCCCGTCACTTCACCAAAGGCAAAGCACAGCGCCGTTGGGATCAAGAAGATCGCCAGCATCTGCACGAAGTTGGTCAGTGCGGTTGGGTTTTCAAACGGATGCGACGAGTTGGCATTAAAGAAGCCACCGCCGTTAGTACCGAGCATCTTGATCGCTTCCTGAGAAGCTACAGGCCCCATGGGTAACAGCTGTTGCGCTCCTTCAACGGTATTCACAGCCTGATAAGGCAGAAAGTTTTGCAGCGCACCTTGTTGAATAAAAAACAGTGCAATCAACAACGCCACAGGGACTAGCACCCATAACGTGATGCGTAGCAGATCGACCCAGGCATTCCCGAGCGTGCTCATGCTCTGGCGGGTAAACGCACGGATGAGGGCAAAAATCACCGCAATCCCGCTGGCGGCAGAAAGAAAGTTTTGCACCGTTAAGCCCGCCATCTGGCTGAAATAGCTCAACGTGGTTTCACCGCTATAAGATTGCCAGTTGGTATTGGTGACAAAGCTGACGGCGGTATTCAGCGCCAGATCCCACGACAGCCCTGGCAACTGCTGTGGATTAAGCGGCAGATAGTGCTGACCGAGCAACATAAAAAACAGCACCGCCAGCCCCAGCATGTTCAGGCCGAGAATGGCACAAAGATATTGCTTCCAGTTCATCTCACGGTCAGAGACGCCAAGTGCGCGAAAAAGTACGCGCTCAACGCCCGTTGTACCGGGAAGAGGAATGTCATTAATCAGCCGCGCCAGCCCGCTGCCTAAAGGACGCGCCAGCACCATTAACACCAGTAAAAACGTGGCGATCAGTAAGAACCCTTGCGCAGCCATCAGAACGCCTCCGCATTGATCAGGGCATAAACCAGATAACCCAGTAATAAAAACACCAGCAATACGCCGGTTATCACGCCTGCACTCACAGTGCACCTCCAGTGGCCTAAAAGTGATACCGGAAGGGTAGAATTCTGGCTGCAAAGATTTCGCAAAAATCTGCGGGCGGGGTGTAAAAAAAGTATAAAAATGGCAAAAGCCATGATTTAACTAATGTTTAGTATTAATTTAACTTTTGTGTAACTTAATTACAGGATGAATGTAAATAAACCATCAATAAGCAAAAATAAGTGGTCGGATGAGTAGTAAAATTACACAAAAGGCGGTACTATTTTAGCCAGGTCACAGATTTTGAATTTTCCGGATGACGTTTCCGGCCAACTATAGGGGAGAAAAATATGGATCTTTATAAAGAGTTTCCGGCTCATATCGTGTTCATGCGCCGCGCTTTCGCCGTAGTGGCTGGCGTGCTGGCTTTGCCGGTGATGCTGTTCTGGAAAGATCGTGCACGTTTTTACAGCTATCTGCACCGCGTCTGGGCGAAAACCAGCGAGAAGCCGGTGTGGATGGATCAGGCCGAGAAAGCGACCTGCGATTTCTACTGATACGAAGACTACACACAGCAATAAAAAAACCGCCAACAGCAATGTGGCGGTTTTTTTGTCCCTCGGGATTCGCGGTCCGTTGGGCGGTCTTCAAGCCCTCGTCAGAGGCTTACAAGAATATCTCGGGCCATCAAGTAATCAAACAGCAACTCCCTAAATATATTCTTAAAAACCTTTTCGGTGGATTACGTTTTACGCCAGGGCCAACTACTATGCAGCGTCCCTTTCCGCCATCTCGCACATGGGCACCGGTCCTGGGAAAGGCGTGACCACAACCGTAAGTCAGGCTCTCGTCAGAGCTTGTGTCCACCGACTTATCACCGGTGGTGAACGGTGGAGCGGTTAGCAGCAGGGACCGCATAATGAAACGCTATTTTTGCATCGCGTTCATTGTCGCCAGCGTACTCGTTATCAAAGGTGATGAGCCGATCGGGTTTGTTGCATTTACCACGATAGCGCAGGACAAGTAGCGTTAAGGCCGCCTTGGGCGGCCTTTTTTATTTCATCCCGTCTACACTTCATGGCAAAGTAGTTCAATGCATGCTTTTTCCTTTTACGGCATGCCCTTATGGACATAATGGACAATAGCCTGGAGTTTTATGCCCACCCATCTGGTTTGGTTTCGCGCGGACCTGCGCGTACATGACAACATCGCCCTGGCGGCGGCCTGCCGCGCCAAAGACGCTAACGTACTGGCTCTGTTTGTGGCTACGCCCGAGCAGTGGCGGCAGCATGATATGGCGCCACGCCAGGCGGCCTTGCTGCGTGCATATCTGACCGATCTGCAGCATTCGCTTGCTGGAAAAGGCATACCGCTTCTCTATAAAGAGGTAAGTGATTTTGCCGCACAGCTGCAGACCGTGCAGGAGACCTGTAAGCAGCACAACGTCACGCATCTTTTTTACAACTATCAGTACGAATTCAACGAGCAGCAGCGCGACCGTCAGCTGGAGAAAATGCTGGAAGATGTAGTCTGTGAAGGATTTGATGACAGCGTGATGCTGGCGCCGGGCAGCGTGATGACCGGCAACCGCGAGATGTATAAAGTTTTCACTCCGTTTAAAAATGCCTTTATCAAACGTCTGAAGGAGGCGTTGCCGGAGTGCGTTGCGGCGCCTGCCGTGAGAGGCGAAGCCATAAAGGACCTGCCTGAACTGACGTTCGATTATTCTCAGGAGCCGTTTGATAAAGCGCTGTTCCCCGCAGATGAAAAAGCGGCCATCGCGCAACTCCGCCAGTTCTGCAAACAGGACGCGGCCAACTACGAGTCGCGTCGGGATTTTCCCGCCATCGAGGGCACCAGCCGCCTGTCGGCCTGTTTAGCGCTGGGCGCGATCTCTCCTCGCCAGTGTTTACACCGCCTGCTGGCGGAGCAGCCGCAGGCGCTGGATGGGGGTACCGGTTCTGTCTGGCTGAACGAACTTATCTGGCGCGAGTTCTACCGCCATCTGATGACGTATCATCCCGATCTCTGTAAGCATCGTCCGTTCATTCCCTGGACCGACAACGTAAAATGGCAGCACGATGAGGCACATTTACAGGCCTGGCAAAAAGGGGAGACGGGCTACCCGATTGTTGATGCCGCGATGCGTCAGCTCAATGAGACGGGGTGGATGCACAACCGCCTGCGAATGATTACCGCCAGCTTTCTGGTGAAGGATCTGCTTATCGACTGGCGTATCGGAGAGCGCTATTTTATCTCTCAGCTAATTGATGGCGATCTTGCCGCGAATAACGGCGGCTGGCAGTGGGCGGCCTCTACGGGTACCGATGCGGCTCCCTATTTCCGAATTTTTAATCCAACCACTCAGGGACAAAAATTTGATGCGGACGGCGAGTTTATCCGCCGCTGGGTCCCTGAACTTAAAGAGCTACCGGCTAAAGCGATCCACGAACCGTGGGCATGGGCGGATAAACAGCGTGTAAAACTGAATTATCCTCGTCCGATTGTCGACCATAAACAGGCGCGTGTCGCCACGCTGGCTGCGTACGAAGCGGCCCGCAAAGCATAAGAGAGTGATGATGAAAAACACCGAACTGGAACAACTGATTAACGAAAAACTGAACAGCGCGGCGATTAGTGATTACGCGCCGAATGGTTTGCAGGTGGAAGGCAAAGAGACGGTGCAAAAAATTGTTACCGGTGTCACCGCCAGCCAGGCTTTGCTCGATGAGGCAGTGCGTCTGGGCGCGGATGCGGTCATTGTGCATCATGGCTACTTCTGGAAAGGAGAGTCTCCGGTCATTCGCGGAATGAAGCGTAACCGTTTAAAAACGTTGCTGGCGAATGATATCAACCTGTATGGCTGGCATTTGCCGCTTGACGCACATCCTGAGCTGGGCAATAACGCACAGCTGGCGGCGTTACTGGGGATCACGGTCATGGGCGAAATTGAGCCGTTGGTGCCGTGGGGCGAACTGACCATGCCTGTGCCGGGACTGGAGCTGGCTTCCTGGATTGAAGCGCGTCTGGGACGTAAGCCGTTATGGTGTGGCGATACCGGACCTGAGGTGGTCCAGCGCGTCGCCTGGTGCACGGGCGGCGGGCAAAGTTTTATCGATAGCGCCGCGCGTTTTGGCGTGGATGCTTTTATTACTGGCGAAGTTTCTGAACAGACCATTCATTCAGCCCGCGAGCAGGGATTGCATTTTTATGCTGCAGGTCACCATGCCACTGAACGTGGTGGTATTCGCGCATTGAGCGAGTGGCTGAATGAAAATACCGATCTTGATGTGACCTTTATTGATATTCCTAATCCTGCATAACGAATAATCAGAGGGATCGAAAGTGCAACGAGCGCGTTGTTATCTGATAGGTGAAACGGCGGTAGTGCTGGAACTGGAACCGCCGGTGACGCTGGCTAGCCAGAAACGGATCTGGCGACTGGCGCAGCGTCTGGTGGATATGCCGAATGTGGTTGAAGCCATTCCCGGCATGAACAATATCACGGTGATTTTGCGTAATCCTGAGTCGCTGGCGCTGGATGCCATAGAGCGTTTGCAACGCTGGTGGGAGGAGAGCGAGGCGCTGGAGCCGGATCGCGTGCCATTGAGATCCCGGTCGTTTATGGCGGTTCGGGGGGACCGGATCTTGGCGTGGTGGCCAGACCACTGTGGGCTGACAGAAAAGCAGGTTGTTGAGCTGCACAGCTCGGTTGACTATGTGGTCTGGTTCCTGGGGTTTCAGCCCGGATTCCCGTATCTGGGGGGATTATCCCCTCAGTTGCATACGCCACGTCGCGCTGAACCGCGCCTGAGCGTACCGGCGGGGACGGTCGCGATTGGCGGCGAGCAGACCGGCGTATACCCGCTAACTTCGCCCGGCGGCTGGCAGCTTATTGGGCATACCGCCACACCGTTATTTGACCCCGGGCTGGAGTCGCCAATACTGCTGCGCCCAGGCGATACCCTTCGCTTTATCCCACAGAAGGAGGGGGTATGTTAACGCTTATTCGCGCCGGGCTTTATACCTCCGTACAGGATGCCGGCCGCTTTGGCATGCGCCAGTCGGGCGTGAGCTATTGTGGCGCGCTGGACCGTCCTGCGCTGGAAATCGCTAACGTGCTGGTGGGCAACCCCGGCAGCACGGCGGCGCTCGAAATTACGCTCGGCCAGTGTGTCATTGAGTTTGGTCAGGAGACCTGGTTCGCGCTCACCGGCGCAGGCTGTGATGCCACTCTGGACGGCAAAGCGGTATGGACCGGCTGGCGTCTGCGGGCCAAAGCCGGACAGCGTCTGACCTTAAAGCGCCCTTTACACGGCGTGCGTAGCTATCTCGCGGTGGCTGGCGGCATTGATGTGCCTGAGGTGCTGGGCTCATCAAGTACCGATCAGAAAGCCGGGATTGGCGGTCACGAAGGACGTTTGTTGCGCGACGGCGATCGGCTTTCAATCAAGCCCTCTGCTCGCCATTTCTCGACCACGCAGGGCGTAAAACAGCTGCTGTGGGGAAACCAGATCCGCGCCTTACCGGGGCCGGAATATCATGAGTTCGACGAGGCCTCAAAAGAGTCCTTCTGGCGCTCGCCGTGGAAAATCAGTCCGCAGAGTAACCGTATGGGCTATCGTCTGCAGGGGCAGCCGCTGATCCGAACGACCGACAGGGAACTACTCTCCCACGGTTTACTGCCTGGGGTGATTCAGGTTCCGGGCAACGGGCAACCGATCGTGTTAATGAATGACGCGCAGACAACGGGCGGCTATCCGCGAATTGCCTGCATCATTGAAGCCGATCGCTACCATCTGGCGCAAATTCCACTCGGACAGCCGATTCACTTCGTGCAGTGTTCGCTGGAGGAGGCGCTAAAGGCGCGGCAGGATCAGCAGCGTTATCTGGAGCAGCTGGCGTGGAGGCTTGATGGTAAAGATTGATTTGAATGCCGATCTGGGGGAGGGTGGCAGCGCCGATGCGGCGCTGATGGCGCTGGTCAGCTCGGTCAACATCGCCTGTGGCTTTCACGCGGGCGATGCGCAAACCATGCTGGAGAGCGTGCGTAATGCCATTAAAAACGGCGTCGCGATAGGCGCTCATCCGAGCTTCCCAGACCGGGAAAACTTTGGCCGCACGGCTATGGATCTGCCGCCGGAGACGGTCTACGCTCAGGTGCTTTACCAGATCGGTGCGCTGGAGGCGATGGTACGCGCGGAGAATGGCGTGCTGCGCCACGTGAAGCCGCACGGCATGCTCTACAATCAGGCGGCAAAAGATCCGACGCTGGCGGAGGCGATTGCCCGCGCGGTGCGGGATTGCAACCCGCAGCTGAGCCTCGTGGGTCTGGCGGGCAGCGAGCTTATTCGCGCTGGCGAGCGTCTGGGGTTGACCACGCGTCAGGAGGTCTTTGCCGATCGGGGATACATGCCTGACGGCAGCCTGGTTCCACGTACGCAGGCCGGCGCGCTGATTACCGACGAAGGTCAAGCGCTGGCGCAGACGCTGGAGATGGTGCGCGCCGGGCGGGTGACCGCCGTGGACGGCACATCGGCACACGTTCAGGCTGATACGGTATGTTTACATGGTGATGGCGAGCATGCGCTCCAGTTCGCGCGCCGCTTGCGGGCAGCGTTCTCTGAAGAGGGCATTCTTGTCAGCGCAGACTAATCATGAAAGGACAGAAAAATGCCAGAAGGCCCGGAGATCCGCCGCGCGGCGGATAGCCTCGAGGCGGCGATAAAGGGCAAACCCCTGACGGAGGTCTGGTTTGCTTTTCCTCAACTGAAACCGTTTGAGTCACAGCTGGTGGGCCAGACGGTGACTCATATTGAAACGCGCGGCAAAGCGTTGCTCACGCATTTTTCCCATAACCTGACGTTATATAGCCATAACCAGCTTTACGGCGTCTGGCGAGTGGTGGAGGCGGACGAGCAGCCGCAAACCACCCGCGTGCTGCGCGTCAGGCTGCAAACGGCCGATAAGGCGATCCTGCTCTATAGCGCCTCTGATATCGAAATGTTAACGCCGGAACAACTGCTCACGCACCCGTTTCTACAGCGAGTGGGGCCGGACGTGCTGGATATGCGTCTGACGGCGAGCGATGTGAAGGCCCGACTGCTATCGCCCACATTCCGCAACCGGCAGTTTTCCGGCCTGTTCCTTGACCAGTCGTTTCTGGCCGGGCTTGGCAACTACCTGCGGGTGGAAATTCTCTGGGAAGTCGGGCTGGCGCCGCACCATAAAGCCTCACAGCTGAGCGATGAACAGCTGGAGGCGCTGTCCCACGCGCTGTTGGACATTCCCCGGCTGTCGTACAACACGCGCGGCATCGTAGATGAAAACAAGCATCACGGGGCGCTGTTCCGCTTTAAGGTGTTTCATCGGGCGGGGAAAAAGTGCGAACGGTGTGGCGGAATTATCGACAGGATGATGCTCTCTTCCAGACCTTTTTACTGGTGCCCGCACTGCCAGAAATAAAAGTAAAACGGTAACCCTTGGGTTACCGTTTTTAAGGTTTTCCCCCTCTCCCTGTGGGAGAGGGCCGGGGTGAGGGCATCAGGCCGCACCCAACGTCTTTTAACGCTTCAGGTCAGACTTAAAATCACGCTGCTCGTAGCCGGTATACAGCTGACGCGGACGGGCAATCTTCATACCGTCACTGTGCATTTCGCTCCAGTGGGCGATCCAGCCAACGGTACGTGCCATTGCGAAAATGACGGTGAACATGGAAGACGGAATACCCATCGCTTTCAGGATGATACCAGAGTAGAAATCGACGTTCGGGTACAGTTTCTTCTCGATAAAGTACGGGTCGTTCAGCGCGATGTTTTCCAGCTCCATAGCCACTTCCAGCAGGTCATCCTTCGTGCCCAGCTCTTTCAGCACTTCATGGCAGGTTTCACGCATTACGGTGGCGCGCGGGTCGTAATTTTTGTACACGCGGTGACCGAAGCCCATCAGGCGGAAAGAATCATTTTTGTCTTTCGCACGACGAACAAATTCCGGAATGTGTTTAACGGAGCTGATTTCTTCCAGCATTTTCAGCGCCGCTTCGTTAGCACCGCCGTGCGCAGGTCCCCACAGTGAAGCAATACCTGCTGCGATACAGGCAAACGGGTTCGCACCCGAAGAGCCAGCGGTACGCACGGTGGAGGTAGAGGCGTTCTGTTCATGGTCAGCGTGCAGGATCAGAATACGGTCCATAGCACGTTCCAGAATCGGATTAACTTCATACGGTTCGCACGGCGTGGAGAACATCATATTCAGGAAGTTACCGGCGTAGGAGAGATCGTTGCGCGGGTAAACAAATGGCTGACCAATGGAATACTTGTAACACATCGCGGCCATGGTCGGCATTTTCGACAGCAGGCGGAACGCGGCAATTTCACGGTGACGAGGATTGTTAACATCCAGCGAGTCGTGATAGAACGCCGCCAGCGCGCCGGTAATACCACACATGACTGCCATTGGATGCGAGTCGCGACGGAAAGCATGGAACAGACGGGTAATCTGCTCGTGGATCATGGTATGACGGGTCACCGTAGTTTTAAATTCGTCATACTGTTCCTGAGTCGGTTTTTCACCATTCAGCAGGATGTAACAAACTTCCAGGTAGTTAGAATCGGTCGCCAGCTGATCGATCGGGAAACCGCGGTGCAGCAAAATACCTTCATCACCATCAATAAAAGTAATTTTAGATTCGCAGGATGCGGTTGAAGTGAAGCCTGGGTCAAAGGTGAACACACCTTTTGAACCGAGAGTACGGATATCAATAACATCTTGACCCAGCGTGCCTTTCAGCACATCCAGTTCAACAGCTGTATCCCCGTTGAGGGTGAGTTTTGCTTTTGTATCAGCCATTTAAGGTCTCCTTAGCGCCTTATTGCGTAAGACTGCCGGAACTTAAATTTGCCTTCGCACATCAACCTGGCTTTACCCGTTTTTTATTTGGCTCGCCGCTCTGTGAAAGAGGGGAAAACCTGGGTACAGAGCTCTGGGCGCTTGCAGGTAAAGGATCCATTGATGACGAATAAATGGCGAATCAAGTACTTAGCAATCCGAATTATTAAACTTGTCTACCACTAATAACTGTCCCGAATGAATTGGTCAATACTTCCACACTGTTACATAAGTTAATCTTAGGTGAAATACCGACTTCATAACTTTTACGCATTATATGCTTTTCCTGGTAATGTTTGTAACAACTTTGTTGAATGATTGTCAAATTAGATGATTAAAAATTAAATAAATGTTGTTATCGTGACCTGGATCACTGTTCAGGATAAAACCCGACAAACTATATGTAGGTTAATTGTAATGATTTTGTGAACAGCCTATACTGCCGCCAGGTCTCCGGAACACCCTGCAATCCCGAGCCACCCAGCGTTGTAACGTGTCGTTTTCGCATCTGGAAGCAGTGTTTTGCATGACGCGCAGTTATAGAAAGGACGCTGTCTGACCCGCAAGCAGACCGGAGGAAGGAAATCCCGACGTCTCCAGGTAACAGAAAGTTAACCTCTGTGCCCGTAGTCCCCAGGGAATAATAAGAACAGCATGTGGGCGTTATTCATGATAAGAAATGTGAAAAAACAAAGACCTGTTAATCTGGACCTACAGACCATCCGGTTCCCCATCACGGCGATAGCGTCCATTCTCCATCGCGTTTCCGGTGTGATCACCTTTGTTGCAGTGGGCATCCTGCTGTGGCTTCTGGGTACCAGCCTCTCTTCCCCTGAAGGTTTCGAGCAAGCTTCCGCGATTATGGGCAGCTTCTTCGTCAAATTTATCATGTGGGGCATCCTTACCGCTCTGGCGTATCACGTCGTCGTAGGTATTCGCCACATGATGATGGATTTTGGCTATCTGGAAGAAACATTCGAAGCGGGTAAACGCTCCGCCAAAATCTCCTTTGTTATTACTGTCGTGCTTTCACTTCTCGCAGGAGTCCTCGTATGGTAAGCAACGCCTCCGCATTAGGACGCAATGGCGTACATGATTTCATCCTCGTTCGCGCTACCGCTATCGTCCTGACGCTCTACATCATTTATATGGTCGGTTTTTTCGCTACCAGTGGCGAGCTGACATATGAAGTCTGGATCGGTTTCTTCGCCTCTGCGTTCACCAAAGTGTTCACCCTGCTGGCGCTGTTTTCTATCTTGATCCATGCCTGGATCGGCATGTGGCAGGTGTTGACCGACTACGTTAAACCGCTGGCTTTGCGCCTGATGCTGCAACTGGTGATTGTCGTTGCACTGGTGGTTTACGTGATTTATGGATTCGTTGTGGTGTGGGGTGTGTGATGAAATTGCCAGTCAGAGAATTTGATGCAGTTGTGATTGGTGCCGGTGGCGCAGGTATGCGCGCGGCGCTGCAAATTTCCCAGAGCGGCCAGACCTGTGCGCTGCTCTCTAAAGTCTTCCCGACCCGTTCCCATACCGTTTCTGCGCAAGGCGGCATTACCGTTGCGCTGGGTAATACCCATGAAGATAACTGGGAATGGCATATGTACGACACCGTGAAAGGGTCGGACTATATCGGTGACCAGGACGCGATTGAATATATGTGTAAAACCGGGCCGGAAGCGATTCTGGAACTCGAACACATGGGCCTGCCGTTCTCGCGTCTCGATGATGGTCGTATCTATCAACGTCCGTTTGGCGGTCAGTCGAAAAACTTCGGCGGCGAGCAGGCGGCACGCACTGCGGCAGCAGCTGACCGTACCGGTCACGCACTGTTGCACACGCTTTATCAGCAGAACCTGAAAAACCACACCACCATTTTCTCCGAGTGGTATGCGCTGGATCTGGTGAAAAACCAGGATGGCGCGGTGGTGGGTTGTACCGCACTGTGCATCGAAACCGGTGAAGTGGTTTATTTCAAAGCCCGCGCTACCGTGCTGGCGACTGGCGGAGCAGGGCGTATTTATCAGTCCACCACCAACGCCCACATTAACACCGGCGACGGTGTCGGCATGGCTATCCGTGCCGGCGTACCGGTGCAGGATATGGAAATGTGGCAGTTCCACCCGACCGGCATTGCCGGTGCGGGCGTACTGGTCACCGAAGGTTGCCGTGGTGAAGGCGGTTATCTGCTGAACAAACATGGCGAACGTTTTATGGAGCGTTATGCGCCGAACGCCAAAGACCTGGCGGGCCGTGACGTGGTTGCGCGTTCCATCATGATCGAAATCCGTGAAGGTCGCGGCTGTGATGGTCCGTGGGGGCCACACGCGAAACTGAAACTCGATCACCTGGGTAAAGAAGTTCTCGAATCCCGTCTGCCGGGTATCCTGGAGCTTTCCCGTACCTTCGCTCACGTCGATCCGGTGAAAGAGCCGATTCCGGTTATCCCAACCTGTCACTACATGATGGGCGGTATTCCGACCAAAGTTACCGGTCAGGCGCTGACTGTGAATGAGAAAGGCGAAGATGTGGTTGTTCCGGGACTGTTTGCCGTTGGTGAAATCGCTTGTGTATCGGTACACGGCGCTAACCGTCTGGGCGGCAACTCGCTGCTGGACCTGGTGGTCTTTGGTCGCGCGGCAGGTCTGCATCTGCAAGAGTCTATCGCCGAGCAGGGCGCACTGCGCGATGCCAGCGAGTCTGATGTTGAAGCGTCTCTGGATCGCCTGAACCGCTGGAACAATAATCGTAACGGTGAAGATCCGGTGGCGATCCGTAAAGCGCTGCAAGAATGTATGCAGCATAACTTCTCGGTCTTCCGTGAAGGTGATGCGATGGCGAAAGGGCTTGAGCAGTTGAAAGTGATCCGCGAGCGTCTGAAAAATGCCCGTCTGGATGACACTTCCAGCGAGTTCAACACCCAGCGCGTTGAGTGCCTGGAACTGGATAACCTGATGGAAACGGCGTATGCAACGGCTGTTTCTGCCAACTTCCGTACCGAAAGCCGTGGCGCGCATAGCCGCTTCGACTTCCCGGATCGTGATGATGAAAACTGGCTGTGCCACTCCCTGTATCTGCCAGAGTCGGAATCCATGACGCGCCGAAGCGTCAACATGGAACCGAAACTGCGCCCGGCATTCCCGCCGAAGATTCGTACTTACTAATGCGGAGACAGGAAAATGAGACTCGAGTTTTCAATTTATCGCTATAACCCGGATGTTGATGATGCTCCGCGTATGCAGGATTACACCCTGGAAGCGGATGAAGGTCGCGACATGATGCTGCTGGATGCGCTTATCCAGCTAAAAGAGAAAGATCCCAGCCTGTCGTTCCGCCGCTCCTGCCGTGAAGGTGTGTGCGGTTCCGACGGTCTGAACATGAACGGCAAGAATGGTCTGGCCTGTATTACCCCGATTTCGGCACTCAACCAGCCGGGCAAGAAGATTGTGATTCGCCCGCTGCCAGGTTTACCGGTGATCCGCGATTTGGTGGTAGACATGGGACAATTCTATGCGCAATATGAGAAAATTAAGCCTTACCTGTTGAATAATGGACAAAATCCGCCAGCTCGCGAGCATTTACAGATGCCAGAGCAGCGCGAAAAACTCGACGGGCTGTATGAATGTATTCTCTGCGCATGTTGTTCAACCTCTTGTCCGTCTTTCTGGTGGAATCCCGATAAGTTTATCGGCCCGGCAGGCTTGTTAGCGGCATATCGTTTCCTGATTGATAGCCGTGATACCGAGACTGACAGCCGCCTCGACGGTTTGAGTGATGCATTCAGCGTATTCCGCTGTCACAGCATCATGAACTGCGTCAGTGTATGTCCGAAGGGGCTGAACCCGACGCGCGCCATCGGCCATATCAAGTCGATGTTGTTGCAACGTAATGCGTAAACCGTAGGCCTGATAAGACGCGCAAGCGTCGCATCAGGCAACCAGTGCCGGATGCGGCGTGAACGCCTTATCCGGCCTACAAGTCATTACCCGTAGGCCTGATAAGCGCAGCGCATCAGGCGTAACAAAGAAATGCAGGAAATCTTTAAAAACTGCCCCTGACACTAAGACAGTTTTTAAAGGTTCCTTCGCGAGCCACTACGTAGACAAGAGCTCGCAAGTGAACCCCGGCACGCACATCACTGTGCGTGGTAGTATCCACGGCGAAGTAAGCATAAAAAAGATGCTTAAGGGATCACGATGCAGAACAGCGCTTTGAAAGCCTGGTTGGACTCTTCTTACCTCTCTGGCGCAAACCAGAGCTGGATAGAACAGCTCTATGAAGACTTCTTAACCGATCCTGACTCGGTTGACGCTAACTGGCGTTCGACGTTCCAGCAGTTACCTGGTACGGGAGTCAAACCGGATCAATTCCACTCTCAAACGCGTGAATATTTCCGCCGCCTGGCGAAAGACGCTTCACGTTACTCTTCAACGATCTCCGACCCTGACACCAATGTGAAGCAGGTTAAAGTCCTGCAGCTCATTAACGCATACCGCTTCCGTGGTCACCAGCATGCGAATCTCGATCCGCTGGGACTGTGGCAGCAAGATAAAGTGGCCGATCTGGATCCGTCTTTCCACGATCTGACCGAAGCAGACTTCCAGGAGACCTTCAACGTCGGTTCATTTGCCAGCGGCAAAGAAACCATGAAACTCGGCGAGCTGCTGGAAGCCCTCAAGCAAACCTACTGCGGCCCGATTGGTGCCGAGTATATGCACATTACCAGCACCGAAGAAAAACGCTGGATCCAACAGCGTATCGAGTCTGGTCGCGCGACTTTCAATAGCGAAGAGAAAAAACGCTTCTTAAGCGAACTGACCGCCGCTGAAGGTCTTGAACGTTACCTCGGCGCAAAATTCCCTGGCGCAAAACGCTTCTCGCTGGAAGGCGGTGACGCGTTAATCCCGATGCTTAAAGAGATGATCCGCCACGCTGGCAACAGCGGCACCCGCGAAGTGGTTCTCGGGATGGCGCACCGTGGTCGTCTGAACGTGCTGGTGAACGTGCTGGGTAAAAAACCGCAAGACTTGTTCGACGAGTTCGCCGGTAAACATAAAGAACACCTCGGCACGGGTGACGTGAAATACCACATGGGCTTCTCGTCTGACTTCCAGACCGATGGCGGCCTGGTGCACCTGGCGCTGGCGTTTAACCCGTCTCACCTTGAGATTGTAAGCCCGGTAGTTATCGGTTCTGTTCGTGCCCGTCTGGACAGACTTGATGAGCCGAGCAGCAACAAAGTGCTGCCAATCACCATCCACGGTGACGCCGCAGTGACCGGGCAGGGCGTGGTTCAGGAAACCCTGAACATGTCGAAAGCGCGTGGTTATGAAGTTGGCGGTACGGTACGTATCGTTATCAACAACCAGGTTGGTTTCACCACCTCTAATCCGCTGGATGCCCGTTCTACGCCGTACTGTACTGATATCGGTAAGATGGTTCAGGCCCCGATTTTCCACGTTAACGCGGACGATCCGGAAGCCGTTGCCTTTGTGACCCGTCTGGCGCTCGATTTCCGTAACACCTTTAAACGTGATGTCTTCATCGACCTGGTGTGCTACCGCCGTCACGGCCACAACGAAGCCGACGAGCCGAGCGCAACCCAGCCGCTGATGTATCAGAAAATCAAAAAACATCCGACACCGCGCAAAATCTACGCTGACAAGCTGGAGCAGGAAAAAGTGGCGACGCTGGAAGATGCCACCGAGATGGTTAACCTGTACCGCGATGCGCTGGATGCTGGCGATTGCGTAGTGGCAGAGTGGCGTCCGATGAACATGCACTCTTTCACCTGGTCGCCGTACCTCAACCACGAATGGGACGAAGAGTACCCGAACAAAGTTGAGATGAAGCGCCTGCAGGAGCTGGCGAAACGCATCAGCACGGTGCCGGAAGCAGTTGAAATGCAGTCTCGCGTTGCCAAGATTTATGGCGATCGCCAGGCGATGGCTGCCGGTGAGAAACTGTTCGACTGGGGCGGTGCGGAAAACCTCGCTTACGCCACGCTGGTTGATGAAGGCATTCCGGTTCGCCTGTCGGGTGAAGACTCCGGTCGCGGTACCTTCTTCCACCGCCACGCGGTGATCCACAACCAGTCTAACGGTTCCACTTACACGCCGCTGCAACATATCCATAACGGGCAGGGCGCGTTCCGTGTCTGGGACTCCGTACTGTCTGAAGAAGCAGTGCTGGCGTTTGAATATGGTTATGCCACCGCAGAACCACGCACTCTGACCATCTGGGAAGCGCAGTTCGGTGACTTCGCCAACGGTGCGCAGGTGGTTATCGACCAGTTCATCTCCTCTGGCGAACAGAAATGGGGCCGGATGTGTGGTCTGGTGATGTTGCTGCCGCACGGTTACGAAGGGCAGGGGCCGGAGCACTCCTCCGCGCGTCTGGAACGTTATCTGCAACTTTGTGCTGAGCAAAACATGCAGGTTTGCGTACCGTCTACCCCGGCACAGGTTTACCACATGCTGCGTCGTCAGGCGCTGCGCGGGATGCGTCGTCCGCTGGTCGTGATGTCGCCGAAATCCCTGCTGCGTCATCCGCTGGCGGTTTCCAGCCTCGAAGAACTGGCGAACGGCACCTTCCTGCCAGCCATCGGTGAAATCGACGAGCTTGATCCGAAGGGCGTGAAGCGCGTAGTGATGTGTTCTGGTAAGGTTTATTACGACCTGCTGGAACAGCGTCGTAAGAACAATCAACACGATGTCGCCATTGTGCGTATCGAGCAACTCTACCCGTTCCCGCATAAAGCGATGCAGGAAGTGTTGCAGCAGTTTGCTCACGTCAAGGATTTTGTCTGGTGCCAGGAAGAGCCGCTCAACCAGGGCGCATGGTACTGCAGCCAGCATCATTTCCGTGAAGTGATTCCGTTTGGGGCTTCTCTGCGTTATGCAGGCCGCCCGGCCTCCGCCTCTCCGGCGGTAGGGTATATGTCCGTTCACCAGAAACAGCAACAAGATCTGGTTAATGACGCGCTGAACGTCGAATAAATAAAGGATACACAATGAGTAGCGTAGATATTCTGGTCCCTGACCTGCCTGAATCCGTAGCCGATGCCACCGTCGCAACCTGGCATAAAAAACCCGGCGACGCAGTCGTACGTGATGAAGTGCTGGTAGAAATCGAAACTGACAAAGTGGTACTGGAAGTACCGGCATCAGCAGACGGCATTCTGGATGCGGTTCTGGAAGATGAAGGTACAACGGTAACGTCTCGTCAGATCCTTGGTCGCCTGCGTGAAGGCAACAGCGCCGGTAAAGAAACCAGCGCCAAATCTGAAGAGAAAGCGTCCACTCCGGCGCAACGCCAGCAGGCGTCTCTGGAAGAGCAAAACAACGATGCGTTAAGCCCGGCGATCCGTCGCCTGCTGGCTGAACACAATCTCGACGCCAGCGCCATTAAAGGCACCGGTGTGGGTGGTCGTCTGACTCGTGAAGATGTGGAAAAACATCTGGCGAAAGCCCCGGCGAAAGAGTCTGCTCCGGCAGCGGCTGCTCCGGCGGCGCAACCGGCTCTGGCTGCACGTAGTGAAAAACGTGTCCCGATGACTCGCCTGCGTAAGCGTGTGGCAGAGCGTCTGCTGGAAGCGAAAAACTCCACCGCCATGCTGACCACGTTCAACGAAGTCAACATGAAGCCGATTATGGATCTGCGTAAGCAGTACGGTGAAGCGTTTGAAAAACGCCACGGCATCCGTCTGGGCTTTATGTCCTTCTACGTGAAAGCGGTGGTTGAAGCCCTGAAACGTTACCCGGAAGTGAACGCTTCTATCGACGGCGATGACGTGGTTTACCACAACTATTTCGACGTCAGCATGGCGGTTTCTACGCCGCGCGGCCTGGTGACGCCGGTTCTGCGTGATGTCGATACCCTCGGCATGGCAGACATCGAGAAGAAAATCAAAGAGCTGGCAGTCAAAGGCCGTGACGGCAAGCTGACCGTTGAAGATCTGACCGGTGGTAACTTCACCATCACCAACGGTGGTGTGTTCGGTTCCCTGATGTCTACGCCGATCATCAACCCGCCGCAGAGCGCAATTCTGGGTATGCACGCTATCAAAGATCGTCCGATGGCGGTGAATGGTCAGGTTGAGATCCTGCCGATGATGTACCTGGCGCTGTCCTACGATCACCGTCTGATCGATGGTCGCGAATCCGTGGGCTTCCTGGTAACGATCAAAGAGTTGCTGGAAGATCCGACGCGTCTGCTGCTGGACGTGTAGTAGTTTAAGTTTCACCTGCACTGTAGACCGGATAAGGCATTATCGCCTTCTCCGGCAATTGAAGCCTGATGCGACGCTGACGCGTCTTATCAGGCCTACGGGACCACCAATGTAGGTCGGATAAGGCGCTAGCGCCGCATCCGACAAGCGATGCCTGATGTGACGGTTAACGTGTCTTATCAGGCCTACGGGGACCACCAATGTAGGTCGGATAAGGCGCAAGCGCCGCATCCGACAAGCGATGCCTGATGTGACGTTTAACGTGTCTTATCAGGCCTACGGGTGACCGACAATGCCCGGAAGCGATACGAAATATTCGGTCTACGGTTTAAAAGATAACGATTACTGAAGGATGGACAGAACACATGAACTTACATGAATATCAGGCAAAACAACTTTTTGCCCGCTATGGCTTACCAGCACCGGTGGGTTATGCCTGTACTACTCCGCGCGAAGCAGAAGAAGCCGCTTCAAAAATCGGTGCCGGTCCGTGGGTAGTGAAATGTCAGGTTCACGCTGGTGGCCGCGGTAAAGCGGGCGGTGTGAAAGTTGTAAACAGCAAAGAAGACATCCGTGCTTTTGCAGAAAACTGGCTGGGCAAGCGTCTGGTAACGTATCAAACAGATGCCAATGGCCAACCGGTTAACCAGATTCTGGTTGAAGCAGCGACCGATATCGCTAAAGAGCTGTATCTCGGTGCCGTTGTTGACCGTAGTTCCCGTCGTGTGGTCTTTATGGCCTCCACCGAAGGCGGCGTGGAAATCGAAAAAGTGGCGGAAGAAACTCCGCACCTGATCCATAAAGTTGCGCTTGATCCGCTGACTGGCCCGATGCCGTATCAGGGACGCGAGCTGGCGTTCAAACTGGGTCTGGAAGGTAAACTGGTTCAGCAGTTCACCAAAATCTTCATGGGCCTGGCGACCATTTTCCTGGAGCGCGACCTGGCGTTGATCGAAATCAACCCGCTGGTCATCACCAAACAGGGCGATCTGATTTGCCTCGACGGCAAACTGGGCGCTGACGGCAACGCACTGTTCCGCCAGCCTGATCTGCGCGAAATGCGTGACCAGTCGCAGGAAGATCCGCGTGAAGCACAGGCTGCACAGTGGGAACTGAACTACGTTGCGCTGGACGGTAACATCGGTTGTATGGTTAACGGCGCAGGTCTGGCGATGGGTACGATGGACATCGTTAAACTGCACGGCGGCGAACCGGCTAACTTCCTTGACGTTGGCGGCGGCGCAACCAAAGAACGTGTAACCGAAGCGTTCAAAATCATCCTCTCTGACGACAAAGTGAAAGCCGTTCTGGTTAACATCTTCGGCGGTATCGTTCGTTGCGACCTGATCGCTGACGGTATCATCGGCGCGGTAGCAGAAGTGGGTGTTAACGTACCGGTCGTGGTACGTCTGGAAGGTAACAACGCCGAACTCGGCGCGAAGAAACTGGCTGACAGCGGCCTGAATATTATTGCAGCAAAAGGTCTGACGGATGCAGCTCAGCAGGTTGTTGCCGCAGTGGAGGGGAAATAATGTCCATTTTAATCGATAAAAACACCAAGGTTATCTGCCAGGGCTTTACCGGTAGCCAGGGGACTTTCCACTCAGAACAGGCCATTGCATACGGCACTAAAATGGTTGGCGGCGTAACCCCAGGTAAAGGCGGCACCACCCACCTCGGCCTGCCGGTGTTCAACACCGTGCGTGAAGCCGTTGCTGCCACTGGCGCTACCGCTTCTGTTATCTACGTACCAGCACCGTTCTGCAAAGACTCCATTCTGGAAGCCATCGACGCAGGCATCAAACTGATTATCACCATCACTGAAGGCATCCCGACGCTGGATATGCTGACCGTGAAAGTGAAGCTGGATGAAGCAGGCGTTCGTATGATCGGCCCGAACTGCCCAGGCGTTATCACTCCGGGTGAATGCAAAATCGGTATCCAGCCTGGTCACATTCACAAACCGGGTAAAGTGGGTATCGTTTCCCGTTCCGGTACACTGACCTATGAAGCGGTTAAACAGACCACGGATTACGGTTTCGGTCAGTCGACCTGTGTCGGTATCGGCGGTGACCCGATCCCGGGCTCTAACTTTATCGACATTCTCGAAATGTTCGAAAAAGATCCGCAGACCGAAGCGATCGTGATGATCGGTGAGATCGGCGGTAGCGCTGAAGAAGAAGCAGCTGCGTACATCAAAGAGCACGTTACCAAGCCAGTTGTGGGTTACATCGCTGGTGTGACTGCGCCGAAAGGCAAACGTATGGGCCACGCGGGTGCCATCATTGCCGGTGGGAAAGGGACTGCGGATGAGAAATTCGCTGCTCTGGAAGCCGCAGGCGTGAAAACCGTTCGCAGCCTGGCGGATATCGGTGAAGCACTGAAATCCATCATTAAGTAAGTCCTCTCTGCTCCCCGAAAGGGGGGCGTTGCAGTATAAAAATGTCCGTTTCGACATGGTTGGCCGCTGTAAAGCGGCCTTTTTTATTGCCTATTGCAGGAAAGCCTCACGCACTGGGGTAAAGGTATCCAGCAGAGTTCCCGCCTTGCGACACACGCAACCGTGCATAACATTGGGCTGTTTATACAGAGTATCTCCCGCTCTGACGATGTGCGTTTCGTCGGCAATGGTGAATTCAAACTCACCGGAGAGTACATACGTCAACTGCTCGTGAGGATGGCTATGCATAGGGCCGATAGCACCCTGCGCAAAATGCACTTCAACCGCCATCATATTGCCGGCATGGGCGAGGATCCGGCGCGTTACGCCATTACCTGCCTCTTCCAGCTGCGTCAGATTGTGAAAAACAAACATCGTATCACCTTAGTTGCATATTGAATCCGTGACTTCTGACTGCGTTGTCAGAGGCGGTATTCGTGGTTTAACGTCATGTCAATGACGGTTACCGTGTCGTCGCTCTTCACGATATCGACTTTCCCGGTGCCCGTGAAATCCGTGACAAACACGAAGGAAATACGCTTATCACGGCTGCGTAATAGCAGGTAGTCGATCGTCGATGTCGAAGGGTTATTCGGTCCCTGAGCTTTGATTAACGCTGTATTGTTGGTCGAAAAGCAGGTGACAGAAACCGGGGCGTCAGCCTGGTAGCGAACCTCAATTTTCCCCTTCAGAGGTTGCTCGGTTGCCTGTTTAACGTAGGGGTAGCAGATCCTGACGCCATTCTGTGGTGCCGCCTGCGTTGCTGCGGCATTGATGTGGTAAACCGCATCAACGCACTGGTAGTGAGGATTGTCGACGTCCCATTTATCAATCAGCAGGTTTTCCGTCACCACGACGGTGCGGCGAAAAACGATGCCCCGGTAGGACTCATCATCCCACTCCACGCGAGTTTTGCTGTCGGGTAACACAGCGACGCTGCACCAGTCCACTTCTGCGATAAACCGCGATTCTCCCTCCTGTTGCAGGTAATCGAGCACCCGGGGTCGCGCAGGAGGCTGGTTGAGTCCGTTGACGCACAGCGTGTTGTGCGAAAACGTATTTTTGTAGTAGCCATAGTGCAGCGGTGCGCCATAGCCGGTGGTGCCCAGATCGGGGAACAGTGCGCTGTAGTTATTGAAGACGATGAGGTTGAGCCTGTCGTAGTGATCGTGCTCGCCGCCATAGGGGCCATGCTTAATGCATACGGCGCGCCCTGGCGCATTGCGGATTATCGTAAATCCGGCATCAGGATTATGCTCATTGCCTTCCGGTGTGCTTAACATCCGCGATGGTAGGGGTTTTCCATAGAAAAGAGCGTCAATATTGTCGCGCGGTCCCGCGGTGTATAACCAGGCTAACAACTCACCATATTGCGGGTTGCCATAATAGTTGAATGCAAATTCATAGATATCGGCGTGGCCGAGCTTCTCCTGACCGTTCACGCAGTCGTTCACCTTCGGCAGCGTCATATTCGGCATCAGCAGCGTTAATGGCAGCGACAGCATGTTCGTATACCAGGGTTTATCCAGCAGGCTGAACGGACCATGACAGGCGAATTTCTCAAAGCCAATGAACGCCTCAAGCGCGTAATAATGGTAATGCAGCGAGCCTTCGAACCATAAGCCGCCGGGCAGAAGGGCGTGTTCCAGCTGATAACGCAGGCCGTAAGGGCTGTTAACGGCAAACGTCAGATAATGCTCATCGTCGAGAATAGCGCCGATAATGCCGATGGTAGTGCCTATCTTCACCTCGTGGTTGTGGATTTGATTGCTCCGGTGCTGCATCAGAAAATCGGCCCCGCAGCGCAGCAGGCGTCGGGAAATATAATCATACTGTTCTGCCGTCAGCTCGGCGCTAACGATATCGAACCCACGGGCAAAATCGGCATGGCAGTTGGCTTCACACAGAGTCTGCGCGTTGGCTTTACCGGGGCCGTTATAAGGAATACCGCCGTGTTCTTCGTAGTCGGGATAGTATTTTGCGTACTGCATCAGTATATCGATAATTTTATCGAGGTATTTCTTATCGTCCGTTAGCAGCCAGAGGATGCCAAGCTCATAGCACGCTTTGGTATTGAGTCCATTGAGCCAGCGCCACCAAGCCCCGTAGTAGGGTTCGCCGGTAAAGACGGCTCCATCAACGGGGCAACGGTGCTTATTGGGAGATTTTCGGTCCCAGAGCAGCCGCACGCTGTGTTCCGGGCAGTAAAAATAGTGGTTCCAGGTGGCGCAGCCCGTTTGCGGAACCAGCGTGTCGTGATTGAGCACGTCTTGGTTGTTTTCCTCCAGGCAGCGAAGTATTTCCGGCGTTACCCGGGCTTTTGCAGCGGCAAGCTGGGCTTGTGTAAACTGTTTCATTATCAACCTGTATATGTTGTCGTGGCGTTTACTTCACCAGTACAGAGCCCGGGGTCAGGATGTTGATATCGGTGTTATTTGCCTTCATCATTACTGCGGCATTTTTGCGGAAATCATCGTCATTCCAGGCTCTTGCCGCAGCCAGTAATGGGCCGATAGCCTCTTGAGGGCGGTATTTAATTTCCTGATACGGCCAGTCGCTGGCCGGTTTGCCGGTTTGCTGGCTGACGAAGGAAAAGGCTTTTTTCATGGTTCGCTCATCAAGTTCGTAATTCCAGACATCGTTACCGGCTATTTCTCCGTAGCGACCCATTCTGGCGTAGGCTGCCAGGGCGAAATTGGTGTAGTGGAATGAGCGAGTTCGTTCAAGCTCAGCCGGTAGTTCACCTTTGGCGTTCACCTGCGCGACAAGGTGTCTGTTTTTGAAAATGTCAATTTGCCGACGGGCTTGTTTGGTGTCGCCTGAGAACAATGAAAAGGCGGTAACCTGTGCGTCATACCAGGCACCATGATTGTTATACCAGTTTCCCTCTTCCTGCCCGTTAACGCTGGTTAATAACCATGTGGTATAGGCTGAATACCAGCTTTTGTAACCCTGGACCTCTTTATCAGAAAGGAATCCCGCATGGTGCAACAGGACGATACTGTCAGCGATGTCGATTAGCGCGCGCGTATCAATAATGCCAATGCCCCTGCCATTCACTACGCCCGGGATCGCCTGAGCGTAATTAAGGTCTGGATTCATTCTGGTGTTTTTGTTCAAAAACCAGGTATCCAGCATGATTTGTGCTTTCTGCGCGTAGAGGGCGTCTGCACTATAAAACGCGGCAAGCGATAGGGCGCTAACATCGTCAGAGAACTGCACCAGGCGCTTGCTGTCCGTATCGTCTGTTTTTGACGACGGGTTTATCTGGCCGTCTTTACGAATATAGGGAAGGTGGTCTTTAGTATCCGGATTTGGCCACCAGTAGGGGCCAAAGCTGTAATAGTCATGCTTATTCCCCGATGCCGGTAACAATTTTTTATCCGTCACGCTGTAGGGTTTGTGTTTCAGCGCTAGGTCTGCTTTCTGCAGTAGGCTCTTCCAGGCGGGTGCATATGTTTGATCTCCGTGTTGAAGGCTTTTTTTGATCTCAAGCATCTGGCTACAATCGTAGGTCAGACAACTGCCATTCAGACTCTGAAAGGGTGGCTTCCCGGCCGCCGCTAATGCAGGGGTTGAAAACAGCATACTGATAAGCACAATATCGCGATTATTCATAAGTCTATTCCTTACGTTCACGCTAGCTTTGAGGCGATTGTCGGTGCGACTTTTACCAAAGGAGCCTTAACCAGCAGCCACAGGAACAATGCGCCAATCAAATCGAAGACACCCAGACCGATAAAAAAGATGTCGTAGCCTACAACGGCAACCATGGCACCGAGGAAAATACTAAACAGAAAGTTCCCCATGCTACCGGTGAAGGCGGCAAAACCCGTCGCGGTCGCGACTTTTTGTTTCGGGAACAGGTCAGATGACATGCTAATTACGGTAACGGACAGGCACTGGTGGGCAAACCCGGCAATGCAGAACAGTGCAATAGCCACATAGACATTACTGACAAAACCGACGCCCGCCATCGACAGCATGAGCAGAGCGGCAAAGGTAAAGGTGATGCGTTTGGCGTTAACAATATGTACGCCGCGATTGTGCAGAAACTTCGAAATATAACCTGCCGCCAGGCAGCCCAGGTCAGCGGTCAGGAAGGGGAGCCATGCAAACA
The DNA here is from genome assembly GCA_041890495.1 of Enterobacter hormaechei. Taxonomy (GTDB): domain Bacteria; phylum Pseudomonadota; class Gammaproteobacteria; order Enterobacterales; family Enterobacteriaceae; genus Escherichia; species Escherichia boydii. Next base: position 2,291,455 of record CP169086.1, on the reverse strand, counting down.
TCGCTATTTCTTTCATATTCATCTGACGCACCGTCACCAGGTAAAGTGGCATCCAATAGTGCAGTGTTCCCCATGCCGGATCTGCCATAAAGCGGGGTAAGGAAATTGCCCAAAGGCTCTTATCTTTGATCATGGACATCAGCGTTGCTTTCTCTTGAATCACCTCTATCTGGTCTGCCAATACTTCTTCATGTTCTTCTTTCAGCAACGCAGGATGCGACTCCGGGGAGCGATAAAGCACTGCCCATAGAATGGCCCAAACAACGCCGACAGCACCAGTGACAACAAAAGACATTTCCCAGTTGTAGTTAACAATCGCCCAAACGACCAGCGGTGGCGCCAGCATGGCGCCAACAGAGGTACCCAGGCTGTAAACGCCGCAGGCTAAGCCGCGCTCTTTTGCCGGGAACCACTCGGCTGTCACCTTCATACCCGCAGGGTTGAAGGCTGCTTCGGTCAGACCCAGGCCGCCACGCAAGGCGGCAATAGGGAACCAGGTGTTAAATAATGCCGTCAACATGTTGCATGTAGACCACAATGCAGCAAGTACAGCAAAGCTGACGCGCAAACCGAATTTATCGATTACAAAACCGCAGGCTATCCCGCCGATGGCATAGGTGAAAGGAAAGACCGACACAATCCATGAGTACTGCTCGCTGGAGAGGTTGAGTGTTTTCATCATTTCCGGCGCCGCGACGCCGAGCGTGCTTCTGGCTAAATAGTTAATTATCGTCCCTAACATGACGAGTGAAATAATATACCAGCGTAATTTTTTGATCTTCACGACATCCATCCCGTACGTTGATGATTGAATTAATAAAATATTGTTTCATTTTATTGTATGACCTGGAGTTCATAGTTTTCATGATCCCGATCTCGTTTTTAAAACAATGTTTCATTTGATTTTATGGGCGCATTGTGGCGTAAGGTAAGACCAATTTATTTATTTTTTTCATCTTTTATTATTTTTTAAAAAATCTAAAAAATAAATTCACACAGCCTATTGGTGCTTTTATTTAGTAAATTTTGTCTATGTTTTTATTTTATAGAAGCGATGTTCTGAGAAATTTTATGACGACGATCTTGTTTGAGAGAGTTTGTTCGTGATTTTTGTTTTTAAACAAATATGATTCCACGGAACTTTTTTTTGACGAGTGTTTTTTATTCTATGGCAAGTGATTTTATTTAAAGGATGAAGGTCTGTTATGCAAAAGAATCTATTACTTTTTTTTCTTCTGATCGCTGCAGGCTCACCGCCGGTGAGCCATGCCCTAACGTTTGATGTACGTGGGGGGTATAAGACCGGGAGCCACTCTTATGAGTCACGTTATAAGATCAGCGAAAGTTGGACTAACGGCTGGTGGGCCAGTGCGGAGATGGACAATAAAAACAATAAAAATAACGGAAAGGGTTCAAATGGTACAGATAAGTCCGACAGTGCTCACTCTTTTGGCGATAGTACAACGGACTATAATGAGATAGAGACCAATTATACTTGGCGATTTGCCGATAAATGGAACCTGCAACCAGGCGGGATATACCACTGGAGCAACAAAGGTACGCAGCTTCGCCCCTATATTAGAATGAACTATCTGCCCGGTGCTGACTGGAGTCTCGGTGTGCGTTACCGCTACGATTATAATACCTATGAAACTCTTAACGATGAGGGGGAGTCACATCGTGACAGTGTCAATCGTCTGGACATCTTTGTTGGCTATAAATTTAATAGGGAATGGAGCTTCTTATATCAGGGCACGGCGTATAAACATGCCAATGAGGATTATACCTATAAAAACAATAAAACCTGGGCTACGGAGAATGCATTTACCCTGCGTTATAAATGGAACGAATGGTTTAGTCCCTATGTTGAATACGATTATTTAGATCAGCAGGGCTACTACGAGGGTGAGGATAATGTCTCTGAGTCGCGCTATCGCATCGGTATGACGTTTACACTTTAAGCATTCCACTAACGTAATAACATGTGAGCCCGGTTTTGCACCGGGTTTTGGTCATTCATGTACGTTTAGTGCCTGCGTTTCGCCACGAGTGTAAATTTGTAGTCATCGCTTTTGAAGATATTGCGGCTGTATTCAAATACGCGTCCATCACTGAGGTAGCCGCGGGAGATTTTTTCGAGGACAGGTTTTGCCGCATCGATGTCCAGAGCATTCACGACTTCGGCAGAGGGCATCACGGGAATGACCTCCTGCTCGCTGCGATCGATAACCAGCTTTTTGATCTGCTCAACGTAGTGGTATTTCGAATTCTCCATCACTTCCCAGGTGAGGTCGGGGAACATCGCCAGCGGCATCCACGTTTCTTCCAGATTCACCGGTTTTTGTTTGATAAAGCGGACGCGTTTGACGTGCCAGACTTTATCGTCCGGGTTGATCGCCAGCCTTGCGGCGAGCCTCTCATCGGCTTTCACCACTTCGAAGACGCTGACGTCGCTGTGGGTATCCACGTTCCGGTCCGCCAGTTTTTCGTAAAAACCGGTGAGCTGGTAAATGTCGTAGTTAACGCGCTCTTCTTTTACGTAGGTGCCGCTGCCCTGAATGCTCTCGACGATCTGTTCTTCCGTAAGCAGCTTCAGCGCTTGTCTCACCGTTACACGGCTAACGTTGAACGCCTCCTGAAGGCTGGATTCCGTCGGTAACGCATCGCCGGGTTTTAACTCACCTGCGTTGATTTTCTCGCGAAGCGCATCGGCTATCTGCCGGTACATCGGTTTGTTACCCATAGAATCTGCCTTTCTAATACCTTTTCACGGAATTATGCCTTCAGCTTAAAATTTGTAAATAATACAAATTGAATACAAATATGCGTTATTAGTGAAAGTGATCACATACATGTATTGTATTGCCTGCCACAATTGCCGCCAGACAATTACAACTTACGTGTGAGGATCTTATGAACCTGACGACTCTGACCCACACCAGTGCTGTCTGCGTGCAGGCGCACTATGCCAGCCGTGATGAGGCCATTCGCCAGCTTACGATGCGGCTGGTGGCGCTGGGCAAAATTACCGATGGCGATGCATTTCTGGCAGAAGTGTACCGTCGTGAATCACTGGGGCCGACCGCGCTGGGTGAAGGGCTGGCTGTCCCGCATGGTAAATCGAGCGCGGTGAACGAAGCGGCTTTTGCGGTTGCTACGCTGTGCGAACCGCTGGAGTGGGAGGGGGTGGATGGCCCTGAACAGGTAGAGCTGATCGTCCTGCTAGCCATTCCGCCAGCTGAAGCGGGATCCACGCATATCCAGGTGCTGACGGCGCTGACGTCTCGCCTGGCCGATGATGCCCTCCGGGAACGCGTTATGGCTGCAGAGACGGCAGAGGATCTGCTTGATGCGCTGAACGGTGTCTCCAGGGAAGACGAGGCTGATACGCTGGTGAATGCACCAACCGTCGTGTGCGTCACCGCCTGTCCGGCCGGGATCGCGCATACCTATATGGCCGCAGAGTACCTGGAAAAAGCGGGACGTAAGCTCGGCGTCAACGTGGTGGTCGAAAAGCAGGGGGCGAACGGCATTGAAGGGCGCATTACTGCCCAGCAGTTGCAGGAGGCAAAAGCGTGTATTTTTGCCGCAGAAGTGGCGATCAAAGAGAGCGAGCGCTTTCAGGGGATCCCCGCTATTTCCGTGCCCGTCGCGGAACCCCTGCGCCATGCAGAAGCGCTTATTGAGCGCGCGCTGGCGCTGAAGCCTTCTACCGATGCGCGCCATGCACAGGCCGATACCGAAACGAAAAAGAGCGTTAAAACTGAACTCAAGCAGGCGCTTCTCAGCGGAATCTCTTTTGCCGTACCGTTGATTGTCGCGGGGGGCACGGTGCTGGCGGTCGCGGTATTACTGTCGCAAATCTTCGGGCTACAAGATCTGTTTAATGAAGAAAACTCCTGGCTGTGGATGTACCGCAAGCTGGGCGGCGGGCTGCTCGGAATTTTGATGGTACCGGTGCTCGCGGCCTATACCGCCTATTCTCTGGCAGATAAACCGGCGTTAGCGCCAGGCTTTGCGGCTGGACTTGCCGCCAACATGATCGGCTCCGGGTTTCTCGGCGCGGTCGTTGGCGGATTGATAGCCGGTTACTTGATGCGCTGGGTGAAAAATCACTTGCGTCTTAGCAGTAAATTCAATGGATTCCTGACTTTTTATCTCTACCCGGTGCTCGGTACGTTGGGAGCGGGCAGTCTGATGCTGTTTGTGGTGGGGGAACCTGTCGCCTGGATCAATAACTCGCTTACCGCCTGGCTGAACGGTCTGTCAGGAAGTAACGCGCTGTTGCTGGGTGCCATTCTCGGTTTTATGTGTTCCTTTGACCTTGGAGGGCCAGTGAATAAAGCCGCTTATGCATTCTGCCTGGGCGCAATGGCGAACGGCGTTTACGGCCCGTATGCCATTTTCGCCTCCGTCAAAATGGTTTCGGCATTTACCGTAACCGCTTCCACGATGCTCGCACCGCGCCTGTTTAAAGAGTTTGAAATTGAGACCGGGAAATCCACCTGGCTGTTAGGGCTGGCAGGTATTACCGAAGGGGCGATCCCGATGGCGATTGAAGATCCGCTGCGGGTTATTGGTTCGTTTGTGCTGGGCTCTATGGTAACGGGCGCTATTGTCGGTGCGATGAATATCGGCCTTTCGACACCCGGTGCCGGCATTTTCTCGCTCTTTTTACTTCATGATAATGGCGCGGGCGGTGTTATGGCGGCAATTGGCTGGTTTGGCGCGGCATTGGTGGGGGCTGCAATCTCGACTGCAATTCTCCTGATGTGGCGGCGTCACGCGGTTAAGCATGGCAACTATCTGACTGATGGCGTAATGCCATAAACAAAAAGGAAACGACGATGAAAGCAGTATCTCGCGTTCACATCACCCCGCATATGCACTGGGATCGAGAGTGGTATTTCACCACCGAAGAGTCACGTATTCTGCTGGTCAATAATATGGAAGAGATCCTGTGCCGACTGGAACAGGACAACGAATACAAATATTACGTACTCGACGGGCAAACGGCGATCCTCGAAGATTATTTCGCGGTGAAACCGGAAAACAAAGACCGTGTGAAGAAACAGGTAGAAGCCGGCAAGTTGATTATCGGCCCCTGGTATACCCAGACCGATACCACGATTGTTTCTGCGGAATCCATCGTCCGTAATCTGATGTACGGAATGCGTGACTGCCTCGCGTTTGGCTAGCCGATGAAAATAGGTTATTTACCAGATTCCTTTGGCATGTCCGGGCAACTGCCGCATATCTACAATGGATTTGGCATTACCCGCACCATGTTCTGGCGCGGATGTTCGGAGCGCCACGGTACTGATAAAACCGAGTTTTTGTGGCAAAGCAGTGACGGTAGCGAAGTGACGGCGCAGGTGCTGCCGCTGGGCTACGCCATCGGTAAGTACTTACCTGCCGACGAAAACGGATTACGTAAACGCCTCGACAGTTATTTTGACGTGCTGGAAAAAGCGTCTGTAACCAAAGAGATTTTGCTGCCGAATGGGCATGACCAGATGCCATTGCAGCAAAATATCTTCGAAGTGATGGATAAGCTACGTGAGATCTACCCTCAACGTAAGTTTGTGATGAGCCGCTTTGAAGAGGTATTTGAGAAGATCGAAGCGCAGCGAGATAATCTGGCAACCCTGAAAGGGGAATTTATTGATGGCAAATATATGCGCGTGCATCGCACCATCGGTTCTACGCGTATGGATATCAAAATTGCCCACGCGCGTATTGAAAATAAGATTGTTAATCTGCTGGAACCGCTGGCAACACTGGCCTGGACGTTGGGTTTTGAATACCACCACGGCTTGCTGGAGAAAATGTGGAAAGAGATCTTAAAAAATCATGCCCACGACAGTATCGGCTGCTGCTGTAGTGACAAAGTTCATCGCGAAATCGTCGCCCGCTTCGAACTGGCTGAAGACATGGCGGATAATCTGATTCGTTTCTACATGCGCAAAATTGCCGACAACATGCCGCAGAGCGACGCCGACAAACTCGTCCTGTTTAACCTGATGCCCTGGCCGCGTGAAGAAGTTATCAACACCACTGTGCGGCTGCGCGCCAGCCAGTTCCGACTGCGCGATGAAAAAGGCAATGAGATCCCGTATTTCATCCGCAGCGCGCGCGAGCTCGACCCCGGCCTTATTGACCGGCAGATTGTTCACTACGGTAATTACGAACCGTTTATGGAGTTTGATATTCAGCTCAGCCAGATACTGCCGTCGATGGGCTATCGCACATTGTTTATCGAACCAAACGTGGCCGGGAAGATGCTTTCTGCGGTGAAAAACACCGAATCCTTACTTGAAAATGCCTTCTGGCAGATTGACTTAAATGACGACGGCACGCTGCGCCTGCGCGATAAAGAAACCGGGCTTATTTATGACCGCGTGCTGGAAATCGAAGATAGTTCGGATGATGGCGACGAGTACGACTACTCACCTTCTCGGGAAGAGTGGAGACTCACTTCAGCGCAGGGCGAACATGAGGTTGAGGTCACGCACGAAGGCTGGCAGAGCAGGGCGGCTATCCGCCATCGAATCGCCGTTCCGGCAAATCTGGCCGAACGCGCGGCGCGCCAGCGAAACGGCTTACTCAACGTGGAGTTTGACGTCACGCTCAGCCATAACAGCAGGCGCATTGATGTGGCCGTCTGTCTGGATAACCAGGCTAACGACCACCGCGTTCGCGTGCTGATCCCAACGCCGTTTACGACAGAGGAAGTGTTAGCGGATACGCAGTTTGGCGCGATCTCTCGCCCGGTGCAGGACCCGGCGATGCAAAACTGGCAGGAGGAGGGCTGGAAAGAAGCGCCGGTTCCCGTCTGGAATTTACTCAACTATGCCGTTCTGCAGGAAAAACGAAACGGGCTTGCGTTATTCACCGAGGGGCTGCGTGAGTTTGAAGTGGTGGGTGATGACAAAAAAGCATTCGCCTTAACCTTGTTGCGCGGCGTGGGCCTTCTCGGGAAAGAAGATTTGCTGTTGCGTCCTGGTAGACCTTCGGGGATCAAAATACCTGTTCCTGACTCTCAGCTGCGCGGGCCATTAACCTGTCGCTTTAGCCTCTTCAGCTTCAGCGGCACGCCGGAAAACGCGGGTGTCGCGCAGCAGGCTAAATCGTGGTTAACGCCGGTGCAGTGTTATAACAAGATCCCCTGGGATGCAATGAAGCTGAATCGCGCGTCGTTGACCACGCCGGAAAGTTACAGCCTGTTAGCGCTTTCGCCAACGGGATGCGTACTCAGTGCGCTTAAAAAAGCGGAAGACCGTGATGAGCTGATTCTTCGTCTGTTCAACCCTTCACAGTCCAGCGCATGTGACGCGACGCTATCCGTGAATCCGGCGGTGAAGCGGTGCTGCGAAACGGACATGAATGAACGGCTGATGGACCACGGTGAAGAAGAGGGGATAGCCGGGGTATTCAGGCCGGGGCAGTCGCGAACCTTTAGTATTCTTATCGTTTGAGTACCGTGATAAGAAAAGGCTGCATCCAGGGCAGCCTTTTTTCATTAAATAGCCACACAGCGGTGTTAACTTATGAGGTGTTAAAAGTAAATTAAATGTAATTTCGAAGGGTTGCATAAATACAATGGAAAAATAACCTGGCCCGACTACGCTTTATGGTTGGTTCCTCGTTGAAATGTTGCTTTCTTTGGCGTTAATTAAAATCACTTCTGTTTATATTTTTTTCCGTCTTCGATAACCAATCTCATCTTTGTATGCACATGTCGTTAACATGGTTTTTACCATTCTCACCATCATTAAACATGGTTAACATCGGCGATCGTTTTTGATTTAAATCAATGTATAAGTCTTGGAAAATGGGCATCAAAAGAGATAAATTGTTCTCGATCAAATTGGCTGAAAGGCTGTAATTTAGCTATAAATTGATCACCGTCGAAAAATGCAAATTTGCTTCAACAAAAACCTGTTTATTGTAAGGATTTTGCGGCGTAATATATACGTGGGATCAATTTGAGTTTTTATTAACATGTTTGCAACCTTTCTTTACGCCGTTTTTGTGTGCATTCACATGGTATGATGAAAGTGTTCAAACAATTTCTATTGGGGCATGCGTGTGACCCTTTCTAACGGGGTTCACTCTCGGAGTCTTCATGCGATGAGCAAGGAGTCATGATGTTAGATATAGTCGAACTGTCGCGCTTACAGTTTGCCTTGACCGCGATGTACCACTTCCTTTTTGTGCCACTGACGCTCGGTATGGCGTTCCTGCTGGCCATTATGGAAACGGTCTACGTCCTCTCCGGCAAACAGATTTATAAAGATATGACCAAGTTCTGGGGCAAGTTGTTTGGTATCAACTTCGCTCTGGGTGTGGCTACCGGTCTGACCATGGAGTTCCAGTTCGGGACTAACTGGTCTTACTATTCCCACTATGTAGGGGATATCTTCGGTGCGCCGCTGGCAATCGAAGGTCTGATGGCCTTCTTCCTCGAATCCACCTTTGTAGGTCTGTTCTTCTTCGGTTGGGATCGTCTGGGTAAAGTTCAGCATATGTGTGTCACCTGGCTGGTGGCGCTCGGTTCAAACCTGTCCGCACTGTGGATTCTGGTTGCGAACGGCTGGATGCAAAACCCAATCGCGTCCGATTTCAACTTTGAAACTATGCGTATGGAGATGGTGAGCTTCTCCGAGCTGGTGCTTAACCCGGTTGCTCAGGTGAAATTCGTTCACACTGTAGCGTCTGGTTATGTGACTGGCGCGATGTTCATCCTCGGTATCAGCGCATGGTATATGCTGAAAGGTCGTGACTTCGCCTTCGCTAAACGCTCCTTTGCTATCGCTGCCAGCTTCGGTATGGCTGCTGTTCTGTCTGTTATTGTTCTGGGTGATGAATCCGGCTACGAAATGGGCGACGTGCAGAAAACCAAACTGGCTGCTATTGAAGCCGAGTGGGAAACGCAACCTGCGCCTGCTGCCTTTACTCTGTTCGGCATTCCTGATCAGGAAGAGGAGACGAACAAATTTGCGATTCAGATCCCTTACGCACTGGGCATCATTGCAACGCGTTCCGTGGATACCCCGGTTATCGGCCTGAAAGAGCTGATGGTGCAGCATGAAGAACGCATTCGTAACGGGATGAAGGCGTACTCTCTGCTCGAACAACTGCGTTCTGGTTCTACCGACCAGGCGGTTCGTGACCAGTTCAATAGCATGAAGAAAGACCTCGGTTACGGTCTGCTGCTGAAACGCTATACGCCAAACGTGGCTGATGCGACTGAAGCGCAGATTCAACAGGCAACCAAAGACTCCATCCCGCGTGTAGCGCCGCTGTACTTTGCGTTCCGTATCATGGTGGCGTGTGGCTTCCTGCTTCTGGCAATCATCGCGCTCTCTTTCTGGAGTGTCATCCGCAACCGCATTGGCGAGAAAAAATGGCTTCTGCGCGCCGCGCTGTACGGTATTCCGCTGCCGTGGATTGCTGTAGAAGCGGGCTGGTTCGTGGCTGAATATGGCCGCCAACCGTGGGCTATCGGTGAAGTGCTGCCGACAGCTGTGGCGAACTCGTCACTGACCGCAGGCGATCTCATCTTCTCAATGGTGCTGATTTGCGGCCTGTATACCCTGTTCCTGGTGGCAGAATTGTTCTTAATGTTCAAGTTTGCACGCCTCGGCCCAAGCAGCCTGAAAACCGGTCGCTATCACTTTGAGCAGTCTTCCACGACTACTCAGCCGGCACGCTAAGACAGGAGTCGTCAAATGATCGATTATGAAGTATTGCGTTTTATCTGGTGGCTGCTGGTTGGCGTTCTGCTGATTGGTTTTGCAGTCACTGACGGTTTCGACATGGGGGTGGGCATGCTCACCCGTTTCCTCGGTCGTAACGACACCGAGCGTCGAATTATGATTAACTCCATTGCACCACACTGGGACGGTAACCAGGTTTGGCTGATCACCGCGGGCGGCGCACTCTTTGCTGCCTGGCCGATGGTCTATGCCGCTGCGTTCTCCGGCTTCTATGTGGCGATGATCCTCGTGCTGGCGTCTTTGTTCTTCCGTCCGGTCGGTTTTGACTACCGCTCCAAGATTGAAGAAACCCGCTGGCGTAACATGTGGGACTGGGGCATCTTCATTGGTAGCTTCGTTCCGCCGCTGGTAATTGGTGTAGCGTTCGGTAACCTGTTGCAGGGCGTACCGTTCAACGTTGATGAATATCTGCGTCTGTACTACACCGGTAACTTCTTCCAGTTGCTTAACCCGTTCGGCCTGCTGGCAGGCGTGGTGAGCGTAGGGATGATCATTACTCAGGGCGCAACCTATCTGCAAATGCGTACCGTGGGCGAACTGCACCTGCGTACCCGTGCAACGGCTCAGGTGGCTGCGCTGGTGACACTGGTCTGTTTCGCACTGGCTGGCGTATGGGTGATGTACGGTATCGATGGTTATGTCGTGAAATCGACAATGGACCATTACGCAGCCTCTAACCCACTGAATAAAGAAGTGGTTCGTGAAGCTGGCGCATGGCTGGTTAACTTCAACAACACGCCAATTCTGTGGGCTATTCCGGCACTGGGTGTGGTTCTGCCGCTGCTGACCATCCTGACTGCACGTATGGATAAAGCCGCGTGGGCGTTTGTGTTCTCCTCCCTGACGCTGGCCTGCATCATCCTGACAGCCGGTATCGCAATGTTCCCGTTTGTGATGCCGTCCAGCACCATGATGAACGCAAGTCTGACAATGTGGGATGCAACTTCCAGCCAGCTGACGCTTAACGTCATGACCTGGGTTGCGGTGGTTCTGGTACCGATCATTCTGCTCTACACCGCCTGGTGTTACTGGAAAATGTTCGGTCGTATCACCAAAGAAGATATTGAACGTAACACCCACTCTCTGTACTAAGTAAGGAGCTAAAAATGTGGTATTTCGCATGGATTCTGGGAACGCTTCTTGCCTGTTCGTTTGGGGTAATCACCGCGCTGGCGCTTGAACACGTCGAATCAGGCAAAGCCGGTCAAGAAGACATCTGATGAGTAAGATTATCGCGACTTTGTATGCGGTAATGGACAAGCGCCCCCTGCGGGCGCTTTCCTTCGTGATGGCGCTTCTGTTAGCAGGATGTATGTTTTGGGACCCATCTCGTTTTGCCGCGAAGACCAGTGAACTGGAAATCTGGCATGGTTTATTGCTGATGTGGGCCGTCTGTGCTGGTGTGATTCACGGCGTGGGCTTTCGTCCGCAGAAGGTTCTTTGGCAAGGGATTTTTTGCCCATTGCTTGCCGATATTGTTCTCATTGTCGGGCTGATTTTCTTCTTCTTTTAAATCAGAATTCTCTTTAAAAAATTATGGGCCGCTCCAGGCCCATAAATTTTTACGCTCCCTTAACTTGCCCTCATTCCCAAACCTCAATCGCGCGCGTATAGTAGCAGCGTTTAAAAGCTCTAACTTTTGTTGCATTACCGGGATGTAAAGTGAATACAACGCTGTTTCGATGGCCGGTTCGCGTCTACTATGAAGATACCGATGCCGGTGGTGTGGTGTACCACGCCAGTTACGTCGCTTTTTATGAAAGAGCACGCACAGAGATGCTGCGTCATCATCACTTCAGTCAGCAGGCGCTGATGGCTGAACGCGTTGCCTTTGTGGTACGTAAAATGACGGTGGAATATTACGCACCTGCGCGGCTCGACGATATGCTCGAAATACAGACTGAAATAACATCAATGCGTGGCACCTCTTTGGTTTTCACGCAACGTATTGTCAACGCCGAGAATACTTTGCTGAATGAAGCAGAGGTTCTGGTTGTTTGCGTTGACCCACTCAAAATGAAGCCTCGTGCGCTTCCCAAGTCTATTGTCGCGGAGTTTAAGCAGTGACTGACATGAATATCCTTGATTTGTTCCTGAAGGCTAGCCTTCTGGTTAAACTTATCATGTTGATTTTGATTGGTTTTTCAATCGCATCTTGGGCCATTATTATCCAGCGGACCCGTATTCTTAACGCAGCGGCGCGCGAAGCCGAAGCGTTTGAAGATAAATTCTGGTCTGGAATCGAACTCTCTCGCCTCTATCAAGAGAGCCAGGGGAAACGGGATAATCTGACTGGTTCGGAACAAATCTTTTACAGCGGGTTCAAAGAGTTTGTGCGCCTGCATCGTGCCAATAGCCATGCGCCGGAAGCCGTAGTGGAAGGGGCGTCGCGTGCTATGCGTATCTCCATGAACCGTGAACTTGAAAATCTGGAAACGCACATTCCGTTCCTCGGTACGGTTGGCTCCATCAGCCCGTATATTGGTCTGTTTGGTACGGTCTGGGGGATCATGCACGCCTTTATCGCCCTCGGGGCGGTAAAACAAGCAACACTGCAAATGGTTGCGCCCGGTATCGCAGAAGCGTTGATTGCGACTGCAATTGGTCTGTTTGCCGCTATCCCGGCAGTTATGGCCTACAACCGCCTCAACCAGCGCGTAAACAAACTGGAACTGAATTACGACAACTTTATGGAAGAGTTTACCGCGATTCTGCACCGCCAGGCGTTTACCGTTAGCGAGAGCAACAAGGGGTAAGCCATGGCCAGAGCGCGTGGACGAGGTCGTCGCGATCTCAAGTCCGAAATCAACATTGTACCGTTGCTGGACGTACTGCTGGTGCTGTTGCTGATCTTTATGGCGACAGCGCCCATCATCACCCAGAGCGTGGAGGTCGATCTGCCAGACGCTACTGAATCACAGGCGGTGAGCAGTAACGATAATCCGCCAGTGATTGTTGAAGTGTCTGGTATTGGTCAGTACACCGTGGTGGTTGAGAAAGATCGCCTGGAGCGTTTACCACCAGAGCAGGTGGTGGCGGAAGTGTCCAGCCGTTTCAAGGCCAACCCGAAAACGGTCTTTCTGATCGGTGGCGCAAAAGATGTGCCTTACGATGAAATAATTAAAGCACTGAACTTGTTACATAGTGCGGGTGTGAAATCGGTTGGTTTAATGACGCAGCCTATCTAAACATCTGCGTTTCCCTTGCTTGAAAGAGAGCGGGTAACAGGCGAACAGTTTTTGGAAACCGAGAGTGTCAAAGGCAACCGAACAAAACGACAAGCTCAAGCGGGCGATAATTATTTCAGCAGTGCTGCATGTCATCTTATTTGCGGCGCTGATCTGGAGTTCGTTCGATGAGAATATAGAAGCTTCAGCCGGAGGCGGCGGTGGTTCGTCCATCGACGCTGTCATGGTTGATTCAGGTGCGGTAGTTGAGCAGTACAAACGCATGCAAAGCCAGGAATCAAGCGCGAAGCGTTCTGATGAACAGCGCAAGATGAAGGAACAGCAGGCTGCTGAAGAACTGCGTGAGAAACAAGCGGCTGAACAGGAACGCCTGAAGCAACTTGAGAAAGAGCGGTTAGCGGCTCAGGAGCAGAAAAAGCAGGCTGAAGAAGCCGCAAAACAGGCCGAGTTAAAGCAGAAGCAAGCTGAAGAGGCGGCAGCGAAAGCGGCGGCAGATGCTAAAGCGAAGGCCGAAGCAGATGCTAAAGCTGCGGAAGAAGCAGCGAAGAAAGCGGCTGCAGACGCAAAGAAAAAAGCAGAAGCAGAAGCCGCCAAAGCCGCAGCCGAAGCGCAGAAAAAAGCCGAGGCAGCCGCTGCGGCACTGAAGAAGAAAGCGGAAGCGGCAGAAGCAGCTGCAGCTGAAGCAAGAAAGAAAGCGGCAACTGAAGCTGCTGAAAAAGCCAAAGCAGAAGCTGAGAAGAAAGCGGCTGCTGAAAAGGCTGCAGCTGATAAGAAAGCGGCAGCAGAGAAAGCTGCAGCCGACAAAAAAGCAGCAGAAAAAGCGGCTGCTGAAAAGGCAGCAGCTGATAAGAAAGCAGCGGCAGAAAAAGCCGCCGCAGACAAAAAAGCGGCAGCGGCAAAAGCTGCAGCTGAAAAAGCCGCTGCAGCAAAAGCGGCCGCAGAGGCAGATGATATTTTCGGTGAGCTAAGCTCTGGTAAGAATGCACCGAAAACGGGGGGAGGGGCGAAAGGGAACAATGCTTCGCCTGCCGGGAGTGGTAATACTAAAAACAATGGCGCATCAGGGGCCGATATCAATAACTATGCCGGGCAGATTAAATCTGCTATCGAAAGTAAGTTCTATGACGCATCGTCCTATGCAGGCAAAACCTGTACGCTGCGCATAAAACTGGCACCCGATGGTATGTTACTGGATATCAAACCTGAAGGTGGCGATCCCGCACTTTGTCAGGCTGCGTTGGCAGCAGCTAAACTTGCGAAGATCCCGAAACCACCAAGCCAGGCAGTATATGAAGTGTTCAAAAACGCGCCATTGGACTTCAAACCGTAATCGCGATGTTGACTGTTCGGACGGTCAACATCAGGCACCGGTTGCCACGGGGTTCTGGTAGTTTTGTGTATTTTAGTTTGTTAACATTCTGCTAAATTATCGTGGGCCATCGGTCCAGATAAGGGAGATATGATGAAGCAGGCATTACGAGTAGCATTTGGTTTTCTCATACTGTGGGCATCAGTTCTGCATGCTGAAGTCCGCATTGTGATCGACAGCGGTGTAGATTCCGGTCGTCCTATTGGTGTTGTTCCTTTCCAGTGGGCGGGGCCTGGTGCGGCACCTGAAGATATTGGCGGCATCGTTGCTGCTGACTTGCGTAACAGCGGTAAATTTAATCCGTTAGATCGCGCTCGTCTGCCACAGCAGCCGGGTAGTGCGCAGGAAGTACAACCAGCTGCATGGTCCGCACTGGGCATTGACGCTGTAGTTGTCGGTCAGGTCACTCCGAATCCGGATGGTTCTTACAATGTTGCTTATCAACTTGTTGACACTGGCGGCGCACCGGGTACTGTACTTGCTCAGAACTCGTACAAAGTGAACAAGCAGTGGCTGCGTTATGCTGGTCATACCGCCAGTGATGAAGTGTTTGAAAAACTGACCGGCATTAAAGGTGCGTTCCGTACTCGTATTGCCTACGTTGTTCAGACCAACGGCGGTCAGTTCCCGTATGAACTGCGCGTATCTGACTATGACGGTTACAACCAGTTTGTCGTTCACCGTTCACCGCAGCCGCTGATGTCTCCGGCGTGGTCACCAGACGGTTCTAAACTGGCTTATGTGACCTTCGAAAGCGGTCGTTCCGCGCTGGTTATTCAGACGCTGGCAAATGGCGCTGTACGTCAGGTGGCTTCATTCCCGCGTCACAACGGTGCACCTGCATTCTCGCCAGACGGCAGCAAACTGGCATTCGCCTTGTCGAAAACCGGTAGTCTGAACCTGTACGTAATGGATTTGGCTTCTGGTCAGATCCGCCAGGTGACTGATGGTCGCAGTAACAATACCGAACCGACCTGGTTCCCGGATAGCCAGAACCTGGCATTTACTTCTGACCAGGCCGGTCGTCCGCAGGTTTATAAAGTGAATATCAACGGCGGTGCGCCACAACGTATTACCTGGGAAGGTTCGCAGAACCAGGATGCGGATGTCAGCAGCGACGGTAAATTTATGGTAATGGTCAGCTCCAATGGTGGGCAGCAGCACATTGCCAAACAAGATCTGGCAACGGGAGGCGTACAAGTTCTGTCGTCCACGTTCCTGGATGAAACGCCAAGTCTGGCACCTAACGGCACTATGGTAATCTACAGCTCTTCTCAGGGGATGGGATCCGTGCTGAATTTGGTTTCTACAGATGGGCGTTTCAAAGCGCGTCTTCCGGCAACTGATGGACAGGTCAAATTCCCTGCCTGGTCGCCGTATCTGTGATAATAATTAATTGAATAGTAAAGGAATCATTGAAATGCAACTGAACAAAGTGCTGAAAGGGCTGATGATTGCTCTGCCTGTTATGGCAATTGCGGCATGTTCTTCCAACAAGAACGCCAGCAATGACGGCAGCGAAGGCATGCTGGGTGCCGGCACTGGTATGGATGCGAACGGCGGCAACGGCAACATGTCTTCCGAAGAGCAGGCTCGTCTGCAAATGCAACAGCTGCAGCAGAACAACATCGTTTACTTCGATCTGGACAAGTACGATATCCGTTCTGACTTCGCTCAAATGCTGGATGCACATGCAAACTTCCTGCGTAGCAACCCGTCTTACAAAGTCACCGTAGAAGGTCACGCGGACGAACGTGGTACTCCGGAATACAACATCTCCCTGGGTGAACGTCGTGCGAACGCCGTTAAGATGTACCTGCAGGGTAAAGGCGTTTCTGCAGACCAGATCTCCATCGTTTCTTACGGTAAAGAAAAACCTGCAGTACTGGGTCATGACGAAGCGGCATACTCCAAAAACCGTCGTGCGGTACTGGTTTACTAAGAGAATTGCATGAGCAGTAACTTCAGACATCAACTATTGAGTCTGTCGTTACTGGTTGGTATAGCGGCCCCCTGGGCCGCTTTTGCTCAGGCACCAATCAGTAGTGTCGGCTCAGGCTCGGTCGAAGACCGCGTCACTCAACTTGAGCGTATTTCTAATGCTCACAGCCAGCTTTTAACCCAACTCCAGCAACAACTTTCTGATAATCAATCCGATATTGATTCCCTGCGTGGTCAGATTCAGGAAAATCAGTATCAACTGAATCAGGTCGTGGAGCGGCAAAAGCAGATCCTGTTGCAGATCGACAGCCTCAGCAGCGGTGGTGCAGCGGCGCAATCAACCAGCAGCGATCAAAGCGGTGCGGCGGCATCAACGACGCCGACAGCTGATGCTGGTACTGCGAATGCTGGCGCGCCGGTGAAAAGCGGCGATGCAAACACGGATTACAATGCAGCTATTGCGCTGGTGCAGGATAAATCCCGCCAGGATGACGCAATGGTGGCATTTCAGAATTTCATCAAAAATTACCCTGATTCAACTTACCTGCCAAACGCCAATTATTGGCTGGGTCAGTTAAACTACAACAAGGGTAAAAAAGATGATGCGGCGTACTATTTTGCTTCGGTAGTGAAAAACTATCCGAAGTCACCAAAGGCTGCTGATGCGATGTTTAAAGTCGGCGTCATCATGCAGGACAAAGGTGACACCGCAAAAGCGAAAGCCGTATACCAGCAGGTTATCAGTAAATACCCTGGTACTGATGGCGCTAAACAGGCACAAAAACGTCTGAACGCGATGTAATGCATAACACACGACCAGAAGTCGCATTATTTCTGGTCGTGTCGTGCGAATCATAAGCAGTTGAGTGATCTGCATCGAAATTTTTGTTGCGCTCAAGTCTGAAATCAGTAATATATGCCGCCGTTGCCACGGGATATCAAACAAACCGAAAGCAACGAAAAAGTGGGTCGTTAGCTCAGTTGGTAGAGCAGTTGACTTTTAATCAATTGGTCGCAGGTTCGAATCCTGCACGACCCACCAATCGCTAAGGTGGAAGCGGTAGTAAAACGTGAAGGATAACGTTGCATCAGCAACGGCCCGAAGGGCGAGACGAAGTCGAGTCATCCTGCACGACCCACCACTAACATACTTAGTTGTAGTATCCAGCGTAGTATTGGGTGATTAGCTCAGCTGGGAGAGCACCTCCCTTACAAGGAGGGGGTCGGCGGTTCGATCCCGTCATCACCCACCACTCGGGTCGTTAGCTCAGTTGGTAGAGCAGTTGACTTTTAATCAATTGGTCGCAGGTTCGAATCCTGCACGACCCACCAATTTAAAGGTGGTTACTGGTAGAGAACGTGAAGGATAACGTTGCGTTAGCAACGGCCCGAAGGGCGAGACGAAGTCCAGTCATCCTGCACGACCCACCATCCTGAATGATTAAAGCAGCATAATCCCGCAAGGGGTCGTTAGCTCAGTTGGTAGAGCAGTTGACTTTTAATCAATTGGTCGCAGGTTCGAATCCTGCACGACCCACCAATGTAAAAAAGCGCCCTAAAGGCGCTTTTTTGCTATCAGGCATCTCTCAATTTCAATTCTTGACCCTGATGACATACTCCGCGCTTGCTGCGTAAACAACTTTACGTCGGAGGAATAAGACGCAAAGTGTGGCATTCGGCATCTCATACGTAATTCGAGTGACTTTTCCCCACCATTCGACTATCTTGTTTAGCATATAAAACAAATTACACCGATAACAGCGAATATTACGCTAATGTCGGTTTTAACGTTAAGCCTGTAAAACGAGATGGTAAGATGAGCGTAATGTTTGATCCAGACACGGCGATTTATCCTTTCCCCCCGAAGCCGACGCCGTTAAGCATTGATGAAAAAGCGTATTACCGCGAGAAGATAAAACGTCTGCTAAAAGAACGTAATGCGGTGATGGTTGCCCACTACTATACCGATCCCGAAATTCAACAACTGGCAGAAGAAACCGGTGGCTGTATTTCTGATTCTCTGGAAATGGCGCGCTTCGGTGCAAAGCATCCCGCTTCTACTTTGTTAGTCGCTGGGGTGAGATTTATGGGAGAAACCGCCAAAATTCTCAGTCCGGAAAAAACAATTCTGATGCCGACACTTCAGGCTGAATGTTCACTGGATCTCGGCTGCCCTGTTGAAGAATTTAACGCATTTTGCGATGCCCATCCCGATCGTACTGTCGTCGTCTACGCCAACACTTCTGCTGCGGTAAAAGCGCGCGCAGATTGGGTGGTAACTTCAAGCATTGCCGTCGAACTTATTGATCATCTTGATAGTTTGGGTGAAAAAATCATCTGGGCACCCGACAAACATCTGGGGCGTTACGTGCAAAAACAGACGGGTGGAGACATTCTATGCTGGCAGGGTGCCTGTATTGTGCATGATGAATTTAAGACTCAGGCGTTAACCCGCTTGCAAGAAGAATACCCGGATGCTGCCATACTGGTGCATCCAGAATCACCACAAGCTATTGTCGATATGGCGGATGCGGTCGGTTCCACCAGTCAACTGATCGCTGCTGCGAAAACATTGCCACATCAGAGGCTTATTGTGGCAACCGATCGGGGTATTTTCTACAAAATGCAGCAGGCGGTGCCAGATAAAGAGTTACTGGAAGCACCAACCGCAGGTGAGGGTGCAACCTGCCGCAGCTGCGCGCATTGTCCGTGGATGGCCATGAATGGCCTTCAGGCCATCGCAGAGGCATTAGAACAGGAAGGAAGCAATCACGAGGTTCATGTTGATGAAAGGCTGCGAGAGAGGGCGCTGGTGCCGCTCAATCGTATGCTGGATTTTGCGGCTACACTACGTACTTAATTCAACTCGCCCCGGGGAAAAGATGGATTTTTTTAGCACACATAACATTCTGGTTCACATACCGATTGGTGCAGGTGGCTATGACCTGTCATGGATTGAGGCCGTAGGTACGCTGGCGGGATTATTGTGTATCTGGCTGGCAAGCCTTGAGAAGATCAGCAACTACGCGTTCGGGCTGATTAACGTCACGCTGTTTGCGATTATCTTCTTCCAGATCCAGCTGTACGCCAGCCTGCTTTTGCAGCTGTTCTTCTTTGCCGCCAATATTTACGGCTGGTATGCCTGGTCGCGTCAGAACAGCCAGCAGGAGGCCGAGCTGCAGATCCGCTGGCTGCCACTGCCGAAAGCCATCGCCTGGCTCGTCGCCTGCGTGGTGGCCATTGGCTTAATGACCGTCTACATCAATCCGGTGTTTGCGTTTCTGACCCGTGTTGCCGTTTCGGTCATGTCCGGTATCGGCCTGAACGTGACGATGCCAGAGCTCCAGCCGGATGCTTTCCCGTTCTGGGATTCCTGCATGATGGTGCTGTCGATTGCGGCGATGATTCTGATGACCCGTAAATACGTTGAGAACTGGCTGCTGTGGGTCATCATCAACGTGATCAGCGTGGCGATCTTCGCCCTGCAGGGCGTCTATGCCATGTCGCTGGAATATCTGCTGCTGACCTTCATCGCGCTGAACGGTAGCCGAATGTGGATTAACAGCGCGCGTGAGCGAGGCTCTCACGCGCTTTCCAGCTAGTGGTCATGATGATGTGAATGGCCGGACTGCGCCTCGTTAAGGTGGCAGTCCGGTCCGCTACAGGGCTGATACTCCATCTGGACGGTAGCGTGGCTAATGTCGTAGTGGTGTTCCAGGAAGTGCTGGATGCGATCGAGCAGCGCATCGTGGTCATGAGGCGGGATCACCTGGACGTGCAGCGTCATGACCGGTTTCTCTCCCACCAGCCAGACGTGCACGTGATGGACATTACGGACTTCCGGAACAGTACGGCGCAGGTTGCGCTTCAGCTCGTCGATGTCCATGGATGCTGGCGCCCCTTCAAGCAGTTCGTTCACGCTCTCCTTAAGCAGCCGCCAGGCGCTGCGTAAGACCAGACACGACACCAGCACGGACAGAATCGGATCGACAGGCGTCCAGCCGGTATAGAGGATCACCAGCGCGGCGACAATCGCCCCGACGGAACCGAGCAAATCCCCCAGCACATGCAGCGCCGCCGCGCGCACGTTGAGGTTCTTTTCCCCGCTGCCGCGGTGCAAAATCCAGAAGGCCAGGATATTCGCCAGCAGCCCTGCTACGGCAATCACCATCATGGTCGCCCCGGCGATCGGCTGCGGGTGTCTGAAGCGCTGTACGGCCTCCCAGACGATAAGCACGGTAATGACCACCAGCGCGATGGCGTTAACAAACGCGGCCAGGGTGGTCAGCCTCAGCCAGCCGAACGTATGGCGCGCATTCGGTGGACGACGCGCAAACTGCACGGCCAGCAGGGCGAAGAGCAGGGCGGCGGCATCGGTCAGCATATGTCCGGCATCGGCCAGAAGCGCCAGAGAGCCGGAAACCAGGCCGCCAATGACCTCGATAATCATAAACGTTGCCGTGACGCCAAAGGCCAGCATCAGTCGTTTAGCGTTGTCGTTGCCGGGTGAGTGCGAGTGGGAATGGGAGTGCGCCATATCTGCTTTCCTGAAGTGTTATTGTTTTTAGTGTAGCGTTTTTAATAGGTTACTCCAAAAAGAAAGGAGAGCCTGGGCTCTCCTTTTTCTGACGGTTCATACAAATTACTGGGTGGTGCCATCAGTTTTGGTATTGGCGTCGTTACCCACTTTGTCGTTAGGATCCGGGCATTTGCCGTCCTTACACATCGAGTTCTTATGGACCTCGTCTGAACTCATATTGTCATGGTTCATGGTGCCGGAACCGCTACCGTCTGGATGCAGCATCGTGCCGCCAGTGTTGGTATTGCCGGTATTGATCTGGTTGTTGTCGACATTATTCGGGGCGAGATTCTGTTTTGCATCAGGCGCAGGTTGACCTGCCGCCGCAGCCGCATTCGCGTCACCGTTGCTGTCTGATGTGCCCGTTTCCGCGGCCAGGACGCTGCCGCTGGCCAGAGTGAGTGTGGCGGTCAGGAAGAGGGTTGCCAGTTTTGTCATTTTCATCATGGTGCTCCTGTTCTTGTCGTTACGCTGGATAACATTCTCCAACAGTGCATCTTTTTTGAGGCGAAAGATTCCGCCTAACGGACTTACGTCAGTAGGGAATCGCGTTTAAGCATGTAAAATTGGTTGTTACAGTTAAAAAGCTTAGGTTAGATCTCATTTTTCGCTATTTTGTGGCGATTTTTAGGCGAATTCCAGGAATTATCTGCGTGATAGTGTAAAACCCCGTTTACACATTCTGACGGAAGATATAGATTGGAAGTATTGCATTCACTAAGATAAGTATGGCAACATTGGAACAGACATGAATTATCAGAACGACGATTTACGCATCAAAGAAATCAAAGAGTTACTTCCTCCTGTCGCATTGCTGGAAAAATTCCCCGCTACTGAAAATGCCGCGAATACGGTTGCCCATGCCCGAAAAGCGATCCATAAGATCCTGAAAGGTAATGATGATCGCCTGTTGGTTGTGATTGGCCCATGCTCAATTCATGATCCTGTCGCGGCAAAAGAGTATGCCACTCGCTTGCTGGCGCTGCGTGAAGAGCTGAAAGATGAGCTGGAAATCGTAATGCGCGTCTATTTTGAAAAGCCGCGTACCACGGTGGGCTGGAAAGGGCTGATTAACGATCCGCATATGGATAATAGCTTCCAGATCAACGACGGTCTGCGTATAGCCCGTAAATTGCTGCTTGATATTAACGACAGCGGTCTGCCAGCGGCAGGTGAGTTTCTCGATATGATCACCCCACAATATCTCGCTGACCTGATGAGCTGGGGCGCAATTGGCGCACGTACCACCGAATCGCAGGTGCACCGCGAACTGGCATCAGGGCTTTCTTGTCCGGTCGGCTTCAAAAATGGCACCGACGGTACGATTAAAGTGGCTATCGATGCCATTAATGCCGCCGGTGCGCCGCACTGCTTCCTGTCCGTAACGAAATGGGGGCATTCGGCGATTGTGAATACCAGCGGTAACGGCGATTGCCATATCATTCTGCGCGGCGGTAAAGAGCCTAACTACAGCGCGAAGCACGTTGCTGAAGTGAAAGAAGGGCTGAACAAAGCAGGCCTGCCAGCACAGGTGATGATCGATTTCAGCCATGCTAACTCGTCCAAACAATTCAAAAAGCAGATGGATGTTTGTGCTGACGTTTGCCAGCAGATTGCCGGTGGCGAAAAGGCCATTATTGGCGTGATGGTGGAAAGCCATCTGGTGGAAGGCAATCAGAGCCTCGAGAGCGGGGAGCCGCTGGCCTACGGTAAGAGCATCACCGATGCCTGCATCGGCTGGGAAGATACCGATGCTCTGTTACGTCAACTGGCGAATGCAGTAAAAGCGCGTCGCGGGTAAGGTTTAATTGTCGGATGCGCCGTCAGAGTGGCGTATCCGATGAATCACCACAGGCCTGATAAGTCGCGCAGCGTCGCATCAGGCAATGTGCTCCATTGTTAGCAACAAAAAAGCCGACTCACTTGCAGTCGGCTTTCTCATTTTAAACGAATGACGTTTACTTCGCTTTACCCTGGTTTGCAACCGCCGCTGCTTTCGCTGCGATCTCGTCAGCATTACCCAGATAATAGCGTTTCAGCGGTTTGAAATTCTCGTCGAACTCATACACCAGCGGCACGCCAGTCGGGATATTAAGCTCAAGAATCTCTTCTTCGCTCATGTTATCAAGATATTTCACCAGCGCACGTAAAGAGTTACCGTGTGCAGCGATGATCACGCGCTCACCGCTCTTCATACGCGGCAGAATAGTTTCATTCCAGTAAGGGATCACGCGGTCAATGGTCAGCGCCAGGCTTTCCGTCAGCGGCAGTTCTTTCTCGCTCAGTTTCGCGTAACGCGGATCGTGACCCGGATAACGCTCATCATCTTTAGTCAGTTCCGGCGGAGTCACTGCAAAACCACGACGCCACTGTTTCACCTGCTCGTCGCCATACTTTTCAGCAGTTTCCGCTTTGTTCAGACCCTGCAACGCACCGTAGTGACGTTCGTTCAGTTTCCAGGATTTCTCAACGGGCAGCCATGCCTGATCCAGTTCGTCCAGCACATTCCACAGGGTATGGATAGCGCGTTTCAGCACAGAAGTGTAAGCAAAGTCAAAGCTGTAACCTTCCTCTTTCAGCAGCTTACCTGCTGCTTTTGCTTCGCTTACGCCTTTCTCAGACAGATCCACGTCGTACCAACCGGTGAAACGGTTTTCTTTGTTCCACTGACTTTCGCCATGACGAACCAGAACCAGCTTAGTTACAGCCATATACTTACTCCTCAAATCATCTTTTAATGATAATAATTCTCATTATATTGCCGCGACGAAGCAACAGCAATGCTTACGCATAACCATAGCGAAAATAGTGGCGCAGTGTAAGGTTGTTGTGAATATTGAGTTGCAAATATGTCGGTGTTTGCTGGTGATTTGAACAATATGAGATAAAGCCCTCATGACGAGGGCGTAACATTACTCAGCAATAAACTGATATTCCGTCAGGCTGGAATACTCTTCGCCAGGACGCAGGAAGCAGTCCGGTTGCGGCCATTCAGGGTGGTTCGGGCTGTCCGGTAGAAACTCGCTTTCCAGAGCCAGCCCTTGCCAGTCGGCGTAAGGTTCGGTTCCCCGCGACGGTGTGCCGCCGAGGAAGTTGCCGGAGTAGAATTGCAGAGCCGGAGCGGTGGTGTAGACCTTCAGCTGCAATTTTTCATCTGCTGACCAGACATGCGCCGCCACTTTCTTGCCATCGCCTTTGGCCTGTAACAAGAATGCGTGATCGTAACCTTTCACTTTGCGCTGATCGTCGTCGGCAAGAAACTCACTGGCGATGATTTTGGCGCTGCGGAAATCAAAAGACGTTCCGGCGACAGATTTCAGGCCGTCGTGCGGAATGCCGCCTTCATCAACCGGCAGATATTCGTCCGCCAGAATCTGCAACTTGTGATTGCGCACGTCAGACTGCTCGCCGTCAAGATTGAAATAGACGTGATTAGTCATATTCACCGGGCAAGGTTTATCAACTGTGGCGCGATAAGTAATGGAGATACGGTTATCGTCGGTCAGACGATATTGCACCGTCGCGCCGAGATTACCCGGGAAGCCCTGATCACCATCATCTGAACTCAGGGCAAACAGCACCTGACGATCGTTCTGGTTCACAATCTGCCAGCGACGTTTGTCGAACCCTTCCGGCCCGCCGTGCAGCTGGTTAACGCCCTGACTTGGCGAAAGCGTCACGGTTTCACCGTCAAAGGTATAACGGCTATTGGCGATACGGTTGGCATAACGACCAATAGAGGCCCCCAGAAACGCGGCCTGATCCTGATAGCATTCCGGGCTGGCACAGCCGAGCAGCGCCTCGCGGACGCTGCCATCGGAAAGCGGAATACGGGCGGAAAGTAAAGTCGCACCCCAGTCCATCAGCGTGACTACCATCCCTGCGTTGTTACGCAAAGTTAACAGTCGGTACGGCTGACCATCGGGTGCCAGTGCGGGAGTTTCGTTCAGCACTGTCCTGCTCCTTGTGATGGTTTACAAACGTAAAAAGTCTCTTTAATACCTGTTTTTGCTTCATATTGTTCAGCGACAGCTTGCTGTACGGCAGGCACCAGCTCTTCCGGGATCAGCGCGACGATACAGCCGCCAAATCCGCCGCCGGTCATGCGTACGCCACCTTTGTCGCCAATCACAGCTTTGACGATTTCTACCAGAGTGTCAATTTGCGGCACGGTGATTTCGAAATCATCGCGCATAGAGGCATGAGACTCCGCCATCAACTCGCCCATACGTTTCAGGTCGCCTTGCTCCAGCGCGCTGGCAGCTTCAACGGTGCGGGCGTTTTCAGTCAGTATATGACGCACGCGTTTTGCCACGATCGGGTCCAGTTCATGCGCAACAGCGTTGAACTCTTCAATGGTGACATCACGCAGGGCTGGCTGCTGGAAGAAACGCGCACCGGTTTCGCACTGTTCACGACGGGTGTTGTATTCGCTGCCAACCAGGGTACGTTTGAAGTTACTGTTGATGATGACGACAGCCACACCTTTGGGCATGGAAACTGCTTTGGTCCCCAGTGAGCGGCAATCGATCAGCAAGGCATGATCTTTCTTGCCGAGCGCGGAAATTAGCTGATCCATGATCCCGCAGTTACAGCCTACAAACTGGTTTTCTGCTTCCTGACCGT
Organism: Enterobacter hormaechei; assembly: GCA_041890495.1. GTDB lineage: Bacteria > Pseudomonadota > Gammaproteobacteria > Enterobacterales > Enterobacteriaceae > Escherichia > Escherichia boydii. Next base: position 2,265,970 of record CP169086.1, on the reverse strand, counting down.
TAAGCGCGATTTGTGCGCCGTCCAGCGGCAGATGATAAAGCTGCTGCAATACGGTTCCGACCGCGACTTCCAGTGAAGCGGAAGAACTTAACCCGGCACCCTGCGGCACATTGCCGCTGATCACCATGTCCACGCCGCCGAAGCTGTTGTTACGCAGTTGCAGATGTTTCACCACGCCACGAACGTAGTTAGCCCATTGATAGTTTTCATGTGCGACAATGGGCGCATCGAGGGAAAACTCGTCGAGCTGATTTTCATAATCGGCTGCCATCACGCGAACTTTACGGTCATCGCGTGGTGCACAACTGATCACGGTTTGATAATCAATCGCGCAGGGCAGAACGAAACCGTCGTTGTAGTCGGTGTGTTCACCAATCAAATTCACGCGGCCAGGCGCCTGAATGGTGTGAGTGGCAGGGTAGCCAAATGCGTTGGCAAACAGAGATTGTGTTTTTTCTTTCAGACTCATTTCTTACACTCCGGATTCGCGAAAATGGATATCGCTGACTGCGCGCAAACGCTCTGCTGCCTGTTCTGCGGTCAGGTCTCGCTGGGTCTCTGCCAGCATTTCATAACCAACCATAAATTTACGTACGGTGGCGGAGCGCAGCAGAGGCGGATAAAAGTGCGCGTGCAGCTGCCAGTGTTGATTCTCTTCGCCATTAAATGGCGCGCCGTGCCAGCCCATAGAGTAGGGGAAGGAGCACTGGAAGAGGTTGTCATAACGACTGGTCAGCTTTTTCAACGCCAGCGCCAGATCGCTGCGCTGGGCGTCGGTCAAATCGGTGATCCGTAAAACGTGGGCTTTGGGCAGCAGTAGCGTTTCGAACGGCCAGGCAGCCCAGTAAGGCACGACGGCTAACCAGTGTTCGGTTTCGACAACGGTACGGCTACCGTCTGCCAGCTCGCGCTGAACATAATCCACCAGCATTGGTGATTTCTGTTCGGCAAAATATTCTTTTTGCAGGCGGTCTTCGCGCTCAGCTTCGTTAGGCAGGAAGCTATTTGCCCAAATCTGACCGTGCGGATGCGGGTTAGAGCAGCCCATCGCCGCGCCTTTGTTTTCAAAAACCTGCACCCATGGGTACGTTTTCCCCAGTTCTGCGGTTTGCTCCTGCCAGGTTTTGACGATTTCCGTCAATGCTGCAACGCTGAGCTCTGGCAGCGTTTTACTGTGATCCGGTGAAAAGCAGATCACCCGGCTGGTGCCGCGCGCGCTCTGGCAACGCATCAGCGGATCGTGACTTTCTGGCGCATCTGGCGTGTCAGACATCAAAGCCGCAAAGTCATTAGTGAAAACGTAAGTCCCGGTGTAATCGGGGTTTTTATCGCCTGTCACCCGCACATTACCTGCGCAGAGGAAGCAATCTGGATCGTGCGCAGGTAACACCTGTTTGGCTGGCGTTTCCTGCGCCCCCTGCCAGGGGCGCTTAGCGCGGTGCGGTGAAACCAGAATCCATTGCCCGGTGAGCGGGTTGTAGCGGCGATGTGGATGATCAACGGGATTAAATTGCGTCATGGTCGTTCCTTAATCGGGATATCCCTGTGGATGGCGTGACTGCCAGTGCCAGGTGTCCTGCGCCATTTCATCGAGTGTGCGCGTTACGCGCCAGTTCAGTTCACGGTCGGCTTTGCTGGCGTCCGCCCAGTAGGCCGGAAGGTCGCCCTCGCGACGCGGTGCAAAATGATAATTAACCGGTTTGCCGCAGGCTTTGCTGAAGGCATTAACCACGTCCAGCACGCTGTTGCCTACGCCAGCGCCGAGGTTGTAGATGTGTACGCCTGGCTTGTTCGCCAGTTTTTCCATCGCCACGACGTGACCGTCCGCCAGATCCATTACGTGGATGTAATCGCGTACGCCAGTACCATCTTCGGTCGGATAATCGTTACCAAAAATCGCCAGCGAGTCGCGACGGCCTACAGCAACCTGGGCGATGTATGGCATCAGGTTATTCGGAATGCCTTGCGGATCTTCGCCCATATCGCCCGACGGATGCGCGCCAACCGGGTTGAAGTAGCGCAGCAGGGCAATGCTCCAGTCCGGCTGGGCTTTTTGCAGATCGGTGAGGATCTGTTCCACCATCAGCTTGCTTTTGCCGTAAGGGCTTTGCGGTGTGCCGGTCGGGAAGCTTTCAACGTATGGAATTTTGGGCTGATCGCCATAAACGGTGGCGGAGGAGCTAAAAATAAAGTTTTTGACGTTAGCGGCGCGCATGGCGCTAATCAGGCGCAGAGTGCCGTTGACATTGTTGTCGTAATATTCCAGCGGTTTTTGTACCGATTCGCCCACGGCTTTCAGCCCGGCGAAGTGGATCACGGTGTCGATAGCGTGATCGTGCAGGATCTCGGTCATCAACGCTTCGTTACGAATATCGCCTTCAACAAACGTTGGATGTTTGCCGCCTAAACGCTCGATAACAGGCAGTACGCTGCGCTTACTGTTACAGAGGTTATCAAGAATGATGACATCATGACCGTTTTGCAGTAATTGCACACAGGTATGACTTCCAATGTAACCGCTACCACCGGTAACCAGAACTCTCATAATTCGCTCCATTAGGCTTATGGTATGAAATAACCATAGCATAACAAAGATGCGAAAAGTGTGACATGGAATAAATTAGTGGAATCGTTTACACTGTTTTTAAAATCCGAATTTCATCTGCCATGAGGCATTGTAGATCAACGGGATAGCAATGTATTAGTGCAAGTTATCTGAAAAACGGAGGGCGGGCCCTCCGGAGGTCAAACGATTTTGCTTTGCCGATAGCGATAGTGCTCGCCATCCGGAACAAACTCCAGCCGATGCGTGATGCAGGCGGGGGCATCTTCGGCATGATGTGAAACAAACAGCAACTGGGTTTCACCTTCACTAATCAGCACGTCCACAAAGCGGCGGATAAGCTGGCGGTTCAACGGGTCAAGTCCCTGCAGCGGTTCGTCGAGGATCAGCAGCGTAGGGTGTTTCACCAGCGCGCGAACGATCAGTGCCAGACGCTGCTGCCCCCACGAAAGGCTATGAAACGGCGCGTCAGCAACCCGGTGGTCCATGCCCAGAATGTCCAGCCACTGCTGGGCCAGCTTATGCTGTTTATCCGACACCGCCTGATAAATACCGATGGAATCAAAAAATCCGGAGAGGATCACGTTGCGTACCGTGGTACTGACCCGGTAATCCAGATGCAGGCTGCTGCTGACATAGCCGATATGTTTTTTAATATCCCAGATGGTTTCTCCGCTGCCGCGACGCCGACCAAACAGCGTCAGATCGTTGCTGTAGCCCTGCGGGTGATCGCCGGTGATCAGGCTCAGCAGCGTGGATTTTCCCGCGCCGTTGGGGCCGACAATCTGCCAGTGCTCGCCCGGATTAACCGTCCAGCTGAGGCGGTTAAGGATCGGGCGATCGTCATAAGAGACCACCCCGTCGCGCAGCACGATGCGCGGCTGGTGGGGATCGAGCGCGTGGCGGGCCGAAGGGGCGTCGGGTTCCGGAAGGGTAATACCGTCGAGCCGTTCGCTGTGGGCGAGCTGGGCAATCAGCGCCTGCTTAAGCAGCGCGTTTTTTTCGCCGGTCTCGGTCAGGTTACAGTCGGCCAGGACGCCCGCATGCTGGATAAAATCGGGAATTTCATCGAAGCGGTTAAGCACCAGCACGAGGGTATATCCCTGCTGATTAAGCGACGCCAGCAGGGACGCCAGCTGCGCCCGGGACTGCACGTCAAGACCGTCGAACGGTTCGTCCAGAATAAGCAGTTCAGGTTCGCTCATCAGCGCCTGACAAAGCAGCGTTTTTCGCGTCTCGCCAGTCGAAAGGTATTTAAAGCGCCGGTCCAGCAGGGCGGTGATGCCGAACCGTTCAGCCAGGCGCTGACAGCGGGCGGAGTCTTTCACCTCATCCTGAATAATTTCCGCCGTCGTACGGCCGGTATCTTCTTCGCCAGGGCTGAGTAAATCGGTGTTGTTGCGCTGCCACTCGTCGCTGACCAGCTTTTGTAGTTGTTCAAATGACAGGCGCGTCAGGCGCGTAAAATCGCTCTGGTATTCGCCCTTGAGGAGGTTGATCTCTCCCGCCAGCGCGCGGGCCAGCGCGGATTTACCGCTGCCGTTGGTGCCGACAAACGCCCAGCTTTCACCCGCGCGTATCGTCAAATCAGCAATCGTCAGCGTTCGGGTATCGCTAAGACGAAATGTGCCTTGCGAAATATGCAATGATGACATGATTTATCCCTGTTTTTGCAGCAACAGATATCAGGGATACGCACTGTCGGTACGATTGTCAATGCGCTCAGCACAAAGTGGCGATAATCACCCGGTCTGCGTTGAAATACGCGGTGACGACAGCACCTTCTTCTAAGTCGTCCGACTCGCTGAGCGGTAGGGTCGCGCAAAGCGGTTGCCCATCTGCAAGGGTCATGAGCACTTCGCAGTGCGCCTGGCCGCGTTCGATATGGCTGATTGTGCCCTGCAGCTGGTTATCAGCTGCCTTTGCCGCGTCGGGATCGCGCGTGATAGTGACCCACGGTGCTTTCAGCAGCACCAGTACTTCTTTACCTTCATCCAGCTCAAGGCGCTCAGCGCTCTGCGCCGTTATAGCCGCTTTCAGACGGGTGGTGCCATCGGCAAGCAGGATCTCAATATGCTGCTGTACCTGGAGATTGTCGCGCGCCGTCACCGTACCAAACCACTGGTTGCGGGCGCTGGTTTGTAACGAGAAGCGGGAAATGGCGGCCAGCAAGCTGTCCAGCGGAACGTTATCGTCGTCGCTCAACACATCAAACGCTTTTTGCTGGATCTGGGCCAGCAGATCGTACAGCTGAATAAGGCGCTGGCCATAACGCGTCACGATCGCACCGCCGCCGCCTTTGCCGCCCGTGGCTCTGTCCACCAGCGGCTGTTCGCTCAGGGTGTTCATTTCGTTGATGGCGTCCCAGGCGCTTTTGTAGCTGATGCCCGCGTTTTTCGCCCCCTGGCTAATCGAGCCCGTTTGTTCTATTTGTTTAAGCAGGGCGATACGTCGCGGATCGGCGAAAAGCTTCTGCTGAAGTCGAAGAGTGAGGAGAATTTCGGCCTGCATTAGAGTGTCCTGGCAAAAAGAGTATTGTGACCCAAATGGTGCAGGGCGCAAAGGGTACCGCACAAAAGGGGATGATTTTCTCACTTGAAAAGGTAGAATGAGCCATTCTCAATATCTGGAGAAAACCATGTTAGAGTTGTTGAAAAGTCTGGTATTCGCCGTGATCATGGTACCAGTAGTGATGGCCATCATCCTCGGTGCCATCTACGGCCTGGGTGAAGTGTTCAACGTCTTTTCGAACATTGGTCACAAAGACCAGGCTAAAAAGCAGCATTGATTCCCCACAAAACGCCCGGCTAGTCCGGGCGTTTTGCTCTCAAGATTTTCCCGTTTACGCCGATATCATTCAACGCATCAAACTGGTTTACCCCTTCAGCGGTACGATTAAACGCTGGGATCTGCCTGACGTTACCGTTATATTAATATGTATATAACGCTACTCACAGGAGTTAAAGATGGCACGTTCATGGTTACGCCTTTTCGCAGGGGCAACGCTGACGCTTTCACTTACCGGACACGCGCTGGCGGACGAGGGTAAAATCACGGTCTTTGCGGCGGCGTCGCTGACCAACGCGCTGCAGGATATCGCGGCGGCGTATAAAAAAGAGAAAAACGTCGAGGTGGTCTCCTCTTTTGCCTCTTCCTCTACGCTGGCGCGCCAGATAGAAGCGGGCGCGCCGGCGGATCTGTTCATCTCGGCCGATCAGAAGTGGATGGATTACGCGGCGGAGAAGAAAGCGATTGATGCGGCAACCCGCGAAACGCTGCTGGGGAATAGCCTGGTCGTGGTGGCGCCAAAAGCCAGCGCCCAGGCTGACTTCACCATCAACAAAGAAACCAGCTGGATAAGCCTGTTGAACGGTGGGCGTCTGGCGGTGGGCGATCCGGAGCACGTTCCTGCGGGGATCTACGCCAAAGAAGCGCTGCAAAAGCTGGGCGCATGGGAGACACTGTCGCCGAAACTGGCCCCAGCGGAAGATGTTCGTGGGGCGCTGGCGCTGTCGAACGTAACGAAGCGCCTCTGGGCATTGTCTACGGTTCTGACGCAGTTGCCAGCAAAGGGGTAAAAGTGGTTGCCACCTTCCCGGAAGATTCACATAAAAAGTGTGGAATATCCGGTTGCTGTTGTGGAAGGGCATAACAATGCGACAGTGAAAGCATTTTATGATTATCTGAAGGGACCGCAGGCAGCGGAAATCTCTTAAACGTTACGGATTTACAATCAAGTAATGATACTGACCGATCCAGAATGGCAGGCAGTTTTATTAAGCCTGAAAGTTTCTTCCCTGGCTGTGCTGTTTAGCCTGCCGTTTGGGATCTTTTTTGCCTGGTTACTGGTGCGTTGCACGTTTCCGGGCAAAGCTCTGCTCGACAGCGTACTGCATCTACCGCTGGTGTTACCGCCCGTGGTCGTCGGTTACTTATTATTAGTTTCGATGGGACGGCGCGGATTTATCGGTGAACGTCTGTATGACTGGTTTGGTATTACCTTCGCCTTTAGCTGGCGCGGCGCGGTTCTCGCTGCGCCGTCATGTCGTTTCCGCTGATGGTGCGGGCAATTCGTCTGGCGCTGGAAGGGGTTGATGTCAAACTGGAACAGGCCGCAAGAACACTGGGGGCCGGGCGCTGGCGCGTTTTCTTTACTATCACGTTACCGCTGACCTTACCGGGGAATTATTGTTGGTACGGTACTGGCTTTTGCTCGTTCTCTCGGTGAGTTTGGTGCAACCATCACCTTTGTGTCGAACATTCCTGGTGAAACGCGAACCATTCCTTCTGCCATGTATACCCTGATCCAGACCCCCGGCGGGGAAAGTGGAGCGGCGAGACTGTGCATTATTTCTATTGCGCTGGCGATGATCTCCCTGTTGATTTCAGAATGGCTGGCCAGAATCAGCCGTGAACGGGCGGGGCGCTAATCATGCTGGAACTGAATTTTTCCCAGACGTTGGGCAACCATTGCCTGACTATTAATGAAACGCTGCCCGCCAATGGCATCACTGCTATCTTTGGCGTCTCCGGTGCCGGAAAAACTTCGCTGATTAACGCCATCAGTGGACTGACGCGCCCGCAAAAAGGGCGGATTGTCCTCAATGGGCGGGTACTAAATGATGCCGAAAAAGGTATCTGCCTGACGCCGGAAAAGCGTCGCGTTGGCTATGTTTTTCAGGATGCGCGGCTGTTCCCGCATTACAAAGTGCGTGGCAATCTGCGCTACGGCATGTCGAAAAGTATGGTCGATCAGTTCGATAAGCTGGTGGCGCTTTTAGGCATTGAACCGTTGCTTGACCGTTTACCAGGCAGCCTGTCCGGAGGCGAAAAACAGCGCGTGGCGATTGGTCGGGCTTTGCTGACAGCACCGGAATTGCTGTTGCTGGATGAACCGCTGGCGTCACTGGATATTCCGCGTAAACGCGAACTGTTGCCTTATCTGCAACGTCTGACGCGGGAAATCAACATCCCGATGTTGTATGTCAGCCATTCGCTGGATGAGATCCTCCATCTGGCAGACAGAGTGATGGTACTGGAAAACGGTCAGGTGAAAGCCTTTGGCGCGCTGGAAGAAGTCTGGGGGAGTAGCGTGATGAATCCGTGGCTGCCGAAAGAGCAACAAAGTAGCATTCTGAAAGTGACGGTACTTGAGCATCATCCGCATTACGCGATGACTGCGCTGGCGCTGGGCGATCAGCATTTGTGGGTCAATAAGCTGGACGAACCGCTGCAAGCTGCGCTACGTATCCGCATTCAGGCTTCCGATGTTTCTCTGGTTTTACAACCGCCGCAGCAAACCAGCATTCGTAACGTATTGCGGGCAAAAGTTGTTAATAGTTATGACGACAACGGCCAGGTGGAAGTGGAGCTGGAAGTCGGCGGTAAAACGCTGTGGGCGCGTATCAGCCCGTGGGCCAGGGATGAACTGGCGATCAAACCTGGCCTGTGGCTGTACGCGCAAATTAAAAGTGTGTCGATAACCGCCTGATTAAATCAGGTGGCTATAAATGAACTGGGCAATGCTGTCGGTGGTGTTATCACCAATCACAATGTTGGCGCGCGCTTTTACCGCGTCATCGGCGTTGCCCATCGCCACGCCTGTACCAGCGGCTTCCAGCATACTGATATCATTAAAGTTATCGCCGAATGCCACGACGTTTTCCATCGACCAACCTTGCGCCTCAACCCATTTCGTCAAACGTTTACCTTTGCTGTTGCCGCCGCGTGCAATATCAACCTGATCGTGCCAGGACCATTCACACTCCAGTCCCAGTTCATGTTCGACATGCTTACCAAAATGCTGCAATTGCGGCAGGTCATCGTGCGTCAGGGCGAACTTCCATACGGCGTTAACTTGTTGCGCCGTTTCAGCCAGAGAAGCGACTTGTGTGAAAGTCGGACGCTGTTCCGGCGGCAGGGTTTGCGCCCAGTTAGATGTGCGAATGACATGCCCGGTCGGGTGCTCATAGACCATTGCATCATCGACATACATCAGACCGTGAATGTGGTGTTCATTCAGCATCTCAATGAGTTGCAGGGCTTTAATAACGGGCATTGGGTCCGCTTCCAGCACGGTTTTTGCATGATAATCATACAAATAGGTGCCATTACAGCAAATAGCAGGTGTATCCAGCGCCAGCGCCTGATAAAAAGGATGAATAGCGACGTGATGGCGACCTGTGACGATAAGGAGTTGATATCCCGCTTCCTTCGCGCGTTTTAGCGCCTCAAGGGAGGAGGGGAGAAGGGTTTTTTGCGGCGTCAGTAAGGTACCGTCTAAATCCAGAGCAATCACACGCGAGGTCATCTGTTTTCCCGGGTTAATATTGAATTTACGTTTTGATGGGATGGTACACCGAGAGGCGAACGCTTCAAAACTCCTGTCGACAATTCAGCATTCACCGTCAAAAGTTAACTACTTTCATGCGCAGTGAGGAGTGAATATTCATGAAACAAACCGTTTATACCGCCAGTCCTGAAAGCCAGCAGATCCACGTCTGGCGTTTAAATACCGAGGGGACACTCACGCTGGTTCAGGTTGTTGATGTGCCAGGCCAGGTGCAACCGATGGTCATCAGCCCGGATAAACGTTTCTTGTACGTGGGTGTGCGCCCGGAGTTCCGCGTGCTGGCCTATCGTATTTCTCCGGACGACGGCGCGCTGACGTACACTGCCGAAGCTCCGTTGCCGGGTAGCCCAACCCATATCTCAACCGATCGTAAAGGTAACTTTGTCTTCAGCGGCTCTTATAACGCGGGCTGCGTCAGCGTAACCCGTCTGGAAGACGGCATTCCGGTCGAAACCGTGGATGTGGTGGAAGGGCTGGAAGGTTGCCACTCGGCGAATATCTCTCCGGATAACCGCACGCTGTGGGTGCCTGCGCTGAAGCAGGATCGTATCTGCCTGTTCACCCTGAGCGACGATGGTCACCTGGTGGCGCAAAATCCTGCCGAGGTGACTACCGTTGAAGGAGCAGGTCCGCGCCATATGGTCTTCCATCCGAACCAGCAGTACGCCTACGTGGTCAACGAACTGAACAGCTCTGTGGACGTATGGGAACTGAAAGATCCGAACGGTCAGATTGAGTGCGTGCAGACGCTGGACATGATGCCGTCTGATTTCTCCGACACCCGCTGGGCGGCAGATATCCACATTACGCCAGATGGCCGACATCTGTACGCCTGTGACCGTACCTCCAGCCTGATTACCGTGTTTAGCGTTTCCGAAGACGGCAGCGTGCTGGCGATTGAAGGGTTCCAGCCAACGGAAACCCAGCCGCGCGGCTTTAATATCGATCACAGCGGCAAATACCTGATTGCGGCGGGGCAGAAATCCCACCACATCGCGCTGTATGAAATTAAAGGCGAGCAGGGTCTGCTGGAAGAGAAAGGGCGTTATGCCGTAGGCCAGGGGCCAATGTGGGTGGTGGTAAACGCTCACTAAGCGGCTGAAAACAAAAAACCTCGCGAATGCGAGGTTTTTTTATGCCCGGTGGTAGCCGGGTGAGCACATCAAAACGTAACCAACATGGTCATCATAATGTCGACTCAAGGCGAAGTAAATTCATTGTCAACGAAGGGCCAAGAACAGAGAATGATTATCGGTTGTTATTATTAAAATAATCAGTTGCTTAGATGCATTTTCTTTATAAATTCCTAAACTGACCTGATCTGTTTTTATGTACAGTAGTGATTTGATATCATTCTGTCCGTTGGCTTGATGTGTTGCAGTTCCGCAATTCAGGATCCGTATTCAGTCCTGGCTGTCGGGTGGTGCCGACAGTGCCTAAACTGGGGAGCACATCAAAACTTAACCAACACACCTCTGGTGACAGGCAGCGGAAAGGTAAATCAGGGGAGAAGTGCTCTATACCAAAGGAGTGGCGTATGAGCGGTGTGGAATGGGCAATTCTGTTCCTGCAACTCATGGTTGCGATTATGCAACTATTGGATGCGTATCTTAAGTTTGGAGCCTGACGCATTCGGTCGCAGTAAAAAGGGGGATTAAACTCCCCCTTTTACTCTCATCTTATTACTGCTTCGGCTCAGCAACCACTTTGCTACCCAGACCGCGGTTGTTGTACTCCCACATGCGGTTGAAGTTAGCGTCGTTCAGGTTGCGCTGCACGTTCCCTTTATCGTCCACCGCACCGGTATTGCCGGAGAACGGACGTTTGGAGATCGCGGCATCCGCCCACGGTTTCGCCATGTTGAAGCCTTCGTTGATCGCGCTGTCGCGGATCACGACCTGACCGTTGGTTGCAGAGTCCACGTCCAGGGAGCGTCCCAGCTGTGCCACGCCGTCACCGGCAGCATTAAAGCGGCTGTTCACGGCCAGGAAGCCGTAGAAGAGGTTCGACTGGGTTGCCGGAGCAAACACGTAGCCTTCCTGCTGAGTACGTGAATTCACCACGCGGAAATCGGTGTTATCAAACACCACCGCGCCGCGACCGGAGACCAGATCCACGTCACCTTCAACGTAGCTGTTGGTCACCAGGGTACGGGTCAGGCGGTTATTCTGCAGGGTGTTCTGCACGCCGCTGTTGGTCACGAAGAAGGTGTTCTGACGGCCCAGAATGTTGACGTTGTTAATCTGCACCTGATCGCCATCGCTACGCAGCGCAACGGCCTGGTGGTTACCGGCATCAACGCTGTCGCCCAGGCTATTCTGAATGGTCAGGTTCTGCAGCTGCAGACCGTTATTCTGAGACCAGAACACCGCCGAACACATCACGCCAATGGTGGCGGAACGCTTGCTCTGGCAGTTATCAAACATGTACCACGCCGGTTTACCCGGCATATATTTACCGGCCGGGTTCACCAGGTGACGCCAGGTGTTGCTGTCGATTTCGGAATCAATCGCCAGGCCAATTTTTACGTCGATCGCTTTTTCGCCCAGACCGTAAAGCGTAATGCTGCCTGGTGCGGCCGGAACATACACGGTGCCTTCATATTCACCTGGCAGGATCGCGATGTACTGGCGAGACGCGCTGTGTTTAGTGATGGCAGCATCAACCGCGGCCTGAATAGAGGTATGCGTTACGCCCTGCGCACCCGCCGGGCCTACCACGAAGTCAGGCTGTTTAGGCAGGTTAATAGACGACGGTGTCCACGGTGCAGCGTTAGGATCCATCGCTGAGAAGTAGTGCGCACGATCGAAGTTCTTCGCTTCATCAGCGGACAAAATCGGGCGGGAGGCGGTACCGGGCGCAACCTGCTCAGAAGGTCGCTGATCCGGTGGAGTTGAACTGCATGCGGATAAGGTCACGCCAAAGGCGAGTGCTAACGCCAGACGGGAAATCCTGGAAATGTTCAAGGTGAAGCTCCTGGGTATGCAAGTCTTTACGGGATAGACGAAATAGCCTGCTTTTTTATACTAAGTTGAGCGAAACGGGAAGATAAAAAGGGTAAAAGTTGCATTTTTAGCCCCGGAGCCGCAGGTAAGTGATCACAAATAAATAACATTTTCCACAAAGTCGGTTGACAGCAGGCAACAGATGAAAATAAATGTCTATACAACCCATGACAAGTGGAATGCCCATGCAGCAGATTCATCCCGACGATGTGATATGGCGAAATGCGCGACTGGCTACGATGGCGCCTGACGTCTGTGCGCCCTATGGACTGAAAGAGCAACATGCCCTGGTCGTACGCGGCCACACCCTTCTGGACGTGATCCCTGAATCTGACATACCGGCCGGACACCGTCACTGTGTCGATCTCCAGGGGCGTCTGGTCACGCCTGGCCTGATTGACTGCCATACCCACCTGGTGTTTGGCGGCGATCGCGCGGCGGAGTGGGAGCAGCGTCTTAACGGTGTTTCTTATCAAACCATCAGCGCCCAGGGGGGCGGGATTAACGCGACCGTGACGGCGACGCGCAGCAGCTCGCCCGAAACCCTGCTTAAGCTGGCGCAGCAGCGGCTTCAGCGTCTGATGAATGAAGGCGTCACTACGGTTGAAATCAAGTCCGGATACGGTCTCAACGCCGAGGCCGAAGAGAAGATGCTGCAGGTCGCGCGCCAGCTGAGCCTCAAAAATCCGATCGATATCAGCCCAACGCTGCTGGCGGCTCATGCGGTTCCGCCGGAATACCGACAGGATCCGGATGCGTACCTCACGCTGGTCTGTGAGCAGATATTGCCCACGCTGTGGCAAAAAGAGTTATACGAAGCAGTAGACGTATTCTGCGAAAACGTCGGCTTTACGCCGTCGCAAACCGAGCGCCTCTTTAAGGCGGCAACCGCGCTCGGTATCCCGGTGAAAGGGCATGTCGAGCAGCTGTCAAATCAGGGCGGTGCGGCGCTGGTCAGCCGGTATAAGGGACTCTCCGCCGATCATATCGAATATCTCGACGACGCGGGCGTTCAGGCGATGGCGGAAAGCGGCACGGTTGCGGTCCTGTTGCCGGGGGCGTTCTATTTTCTGCAGGAGCGCCAGCGTCCGCCGGTTGAACAGCTCAGAAAACAGGGCGTGCCGATGGCGGTCGCGACCGACTATAACCCCGGCACCAGCCCGTTTGCCAGCCTGCACCTGGCGATGAACATGGCCTGCGTCCAGTTTGGCCTGACCCCTGAAGAAGCCTGGGCTGGCGTCACGCGGCATGCCGCGCAGGCGCTGGGCCGCGGTGAAACCCACGGACAGCTGCGGGCCGGGTTTGTCGCTGATTTTGTCGTCTGGGATGCGCACCATCCTGTAGAAATGGTCTACGAGCCGGGACGCAATCCGCTGTATCAACGTATTTTCCGTGGGGAGGCAGCATGAGATTATGGCGGCCCGTAGCCGAAACGGTCTGGCAGGGGCGTGACGACAGCGCCGAGGCCAGCAATGCAAAGCGAATTTTCCAGACGATAAAGCAGCAGGGGCAGTTCACGCCGCTTCCATCCGGCATCGCGCTGATAGGCTTTGAATGTGATGCAGGGGTAAAACGCAATCAGGGCAGGCCTGGCGCCGTGCAGGCACCGGATATGCTGCGAAAAGCGCTGGCCAATATGGCAAGCCATCAGGGACACGATCGGCTGGCGGACATGGGCTCGGTTTACGTTGAGGGCGACGAGCTGGAAGCGGCGCAGCAGGCGTTAAGCGATGCCGTCACGGCCTGTCAGCAGTCCGGGATGCGTACGCTGGTCTTTGGCGGCGGGCATGAAACCGCCTGGGCGCACGGTCGCGGCGTGCTGGACGCCTTCCCGAACGGGCGTGTTGTCATTATTAATCTTGATGCCCATCTCGATCTGCGCAAGGCCGACCAGGCCACGTCCGGCACCCCGTTTCGCCAGCTGGCGCATTACTGCGATGAACGCGGGCGGGCATTTCAGTACGCCTGCTTTGGCGTGAGCCGGGCGGCGAACACGCAGGCTTTGTGGGATGAGGCCGAACGCCTGAACGTCACGCTGGTGGAAGATCTCCATTTCAGGCGCGATGCGCTATCCGCGCTGAAAAAGGAGTTGGCACAGGCCGATCGCGTCTACCTGACGATCGATCTGGACGTGCTGCCCGCCAGCGAAATGCCCGCCGTGTCCGCACCGGCTGCGTTAGGCATACCGGCACTGGATCTTCTCCCGGTTATCGAACAAATCTGCCGTAGCGGTAAGCTACAGGCCGCCGATCTGGTAGAGTTTAACCCGCAGTACGATCGGGACGGACAGGGCGCAAAGCTTGCCGCCCGTCTGGCCTGGCAAATTGCTCACTGGTGGGCATAACACTATTCAAGGAGTCACGATGTTTTCACGCTCACCCCTGCCGCAGTCGAGCTCTCCCGCACCTTTTTACGAAAAGGTGAAGCAGGCGATCAGCGAAAAAATCGCCACTGGCGTCTGGCGGCCGCACGATCGCATTCCCTCGGAGGCCGAGCTGGTGGCGCAGTTTGGTTTTAGCCGGATGACCGTCAACCGGGCGCTGCGCGAGCTGACCGACGAAGGGCTTCTGGTGCGCCTGCAGGGCGTGGGGACATTTGTGGCGGAACCGAAAGGGCAGTCTGCCCTGTTTGAAATCCGCAGCATTGCGGACGAAATTGCCGCGCGTAATCATCAGCACCGCTGTGAGGTACTGGTGCTCGAAGAGACCCAGGCCAGCGCCGAGCAGGCGGTAGAGCTGAATGTTAAAGAGGGAAGCCGTATCTTCCACTCGGTGATGGTGCATTTTGAGAACGACATTCCGGTGCAGATTGAAGATCGCTGCGTGAACGCCGAACGGATACCGGATTATCTAAACCAGGATTACACCCAGACCACGCCGCACGCCTATCTCTCGCTCGTCGCACCGCTCACGGAAGGGGAGCACATTGTGGAGGCCGTGCGCGCCACGCCGCAGGAGTGCGAGCGGCTGCGCATTAAAGAGCACGATCCGTGCCTGCTGATCCGCCGTCGAACCTGGTCCTCGTCGCACATTGTGTCGCATGCCCGGCTGCTTTTCCCGGGGAACCGCTATCGGCTGCAGGGCCACTTTATGTCATAAGTTTTAAAAGCGTGATAGCTAACGCAATATAACAAAATTGTATCTTTTTTGTTAAATCCGACCTTGTGTGTGCTTGTCTATACAAGTATATCTAAATACATCACTGTCCCGTATGAGGAGCACACAATGTCGTCAGGTAAATACCGCCAGCAGGATGTCCGCGCCGCGCGCGGCACCACCCTTACCGCCAAAAGCTGGCTCACCGAAGCCCCGCTGCGCATGTTGATGAATAACCTCGATCCTGAGGTAGCGGAAAACCCCCACGAGCTGGTGGTCTACGGCGGCATAGGCCGCGCCGCGCGCAACTGGGAATGCTATGACGCAATTGTAAAATCCCTGACCGAACTCGAACACGACGAAACCCTGCTGGTGCAGTCCGGCAAGCCGGTTGGCGTGTTTAAAACGCACAAAAACGCGCCGCGCGTGCTGATCGCCAACTCTAACCTCGTGCCGCACTGGGCCACCTGGGAACACTTCAACGAACTGGACGCAAAAGGGCTGGCGATGTATGGCCAGATGACCGCGGGAAGCTGGATCTACATCGGCAGCCAGGGGATTGTGCAGGGCACCTACGAAACCTTCGTGGAAGCCGGTCGTCAGCACTATAGCGGCTCGCTGAAAGGCCGCTGGGTATTAACCGCGGGTCTCGGCGGGATGGGCGGCGCGCAGCCGCTGGCCGCCACGCTTGCCGGCGCGTGCTCCCTCAACATTGAATGCCAGCAGAGCCGCATTGATTTCCGTCTGCGCACCCGCTACGTCGATGAGCAGGCAACCGATCTGGACGATGCGCTGGCGCGCATCAAAAAATACACGTCCGAAGGCAAAGCGGTGTCGATTGCGCTGTGCGCAAATGCGGCGGACATTCTTCCAGAACTCGTCGCCCGCGGCGTGCGTCCGGATCTGGTCACCGACCAGACCAGCGCCCATGACCCGCTGCACGGTTACCTGCCAAAAGGATGGTCGTGGGAATCCTATCAGCAAAAAGCGGAAACCGATCCGGAAGGCACGGTGCTTGCCGCGAAACGCTCCATGGCCGAGCACGTCTCCGCGATGCTGGCCTTCAGCCAGATGGGCATTCCGACCTTTGACTACGGCAACAACATCCGCCAGATGGCGAAAGAGATGGGCGTGAATAACGCCTTCGACTTCCCCGGCTTCGTTCCGGCCTATATCCGTCCGCTGTTCTGCCGCGGCATCGGCCCGTTCCGCTGGGTTGCCCTGTCCGGTGACCCGGAGGATATCTACAAAACCGACGCCAAAGTGAAGGAGATCGTCGCCGATGACGAACACCTGCATCGCTGGCTGGACATGGCTCGCGAGCGCATTAACTTCCAGGGCCTGCCGGCGCGTATCTGCTGGGTAGGGCTGGAATGGCGGCAAAAGCTGGGCCTGGCCTTTAACGAAATGGTGCGCAGCGGTGAAGTTTCCGCGCCGATTGTCATCGGCCGCGACCATCTGGACTCCGGCTCCGTCGCCAGCCCGAACCGCGAAACGGAAGCCATGCGCGACGGCTCGGATGCGGTCTCCGACTGGCCGCTGCTGAACGCCCTGCTGAATACCGCCAGCGGCGCGACCTGGGTATCGCTGCACCACGGCGGCGGCGTGGGGATGGGCTTCTCCCAGCATTCCGGGATGGTCATCGTCTGCGACGGAACCGATGAAGCCGCCGCGCGTATTGCTCGCGTACTGCACAACGACCCGGCAACCGGCGTGATGCGTCACGCGGATGCGGGTTATGAGATTGCCATTGATTGTGCCAAAGAGCAGGGCCTTAACCTGCCGATGATCCCTGCCACACAAGGAAAGCATTGATGAACGCATTAACACTTACTCCCGGCTCGCTAACGCTCAAGCAGCTGCGTAACGTCTGGCGTCAGCCGGTCACCCTTTCGCTGGATGCAAGTGCCCACGCCGCCATTAACGACAGCGTCGCCTGCGTCGAAGCCATCGTGGCCGAAGGGCGCACCGCCTACGGGATTAACACCGGCTTTGGGCTGCTGGCGCAGACCCGTATCGCGACACACGATCTGGAAAACTTACAGCGTTCGCTGGTGCTGTCACACGCGGCGGGTGTGGGTCAGCCGCTGGATGATGAGATTGTCCGTCTGATGATGGTCCTCAAAATCAACAGCCTGGCGCGCGGCTTTTCCGGCATTCGCCTGAGCGTGATTCAGGCGCTGATGGCGCTGGTGAATGCGGAGGTCTATCCATGGATCCCGGCGAAGGGTTCCGTCGGGGCTTCCGGCGATCTTGCGCCGCTGGCCCACATGTCGCTGCTGCTGCTGGGCGAAGGCAAAGCGCGCTGGCAGGGCGAGTGGCTTCCTGCGAAAGAGGCCCTGAAAAAAGCCGGATTAACGCCAATAACGCTGGCGGCGAAAGAGGGGCTGGCGCTGCTGAACGGCACTCAGGCATCGACCGCCTTCGCGCTGCGCGGCCTGTTTGAAGCGGAAGATCTGTTTGCCTCAGCGGTGGTGTGCGGTGCGCTGACCACCGAAGCCGTGCTGGGCTCGCGTCGCCCGTTCGATGCCCGCATCCACGAGGTGCGCGGCCAGCGCGGGCAGATTGATGCCGCCGCGATGTATCGTCACGTGCTTACCGACACCAGCGAAATTGCCGATTCACACCATAACTGCGAGAAGGTTCAGGATCCGTATTCCCTGCGCTGCCAGCCGCAGGTTATGGGCGCGTGCCTGACGCAGCTGCGCCAGGCGGCAGAGGTGCTGCTGGTGGAGGCCAACGCGGTGTCCGATAACCCGCTGGTGTTCGCCCAGGAAAACGAGGTGGTCTCAGGCGGTAACTTCCACGCCGAGCCGGTGGCAATGGCGGCGGATAATATCGCTCTGGCGATTGCCGAAGTCGGCGCGTTGTCCGAACGCCGTATCGCGCTGATGATGGATAAACACATGTCCCAGCTGCCACCGTTCCTGGTGCGTAACGGCGGGGTCAACTCGGGCTTTATGATCGCTCAGGTGACGGCCGCAGCGCTGGCAAGCGAGAACAAGGCGCTGTCGCATCCGCACAGCGTGGACAGCCTGCCAACCTCGGCGAATCAGGAAGATCACGTTTCGATGGCACCGGCTGCCGGGCGTCGTCTCTGGGAAATGGCCTCCAACACCCGCGGCGTGCTGGCGGTGGAATGGCTGGCGGCGAGTCAGGGTATCGATCTGCGTGAAGGGCTCAAATCCAGCCCGCTGCTGGAGCAGGCGCGTCATGCGCTGCGCGAGCATGTATCGCATTACGATGACGACCGCTTCTTTGCGCCGGATATTGATAAGGCAATGCAGCTTCTGGAAGAGGGACACCTTGTAGGACTGCTACCTTCGGTACTGTGATTTTTGCCCGGTGGCGCTGCGCTTACCGGGCCTACGAATGCGAAATGTAGGCCGGGTAAGGCGTAGCCACCACCCGGCTTTTTTCAGGAATACATCGCCGTGATCGACGCGCTACCCAGCGAATGGAAATGCACGTTAAACCCGACCATCGCGCCGCTCGCGCCTTCATCGACCTCAATCTTCTCCACATCCAGCGCGTGCACCGTGAAGATATAGCGGTGGGTTTCCCCTTTTGGTGGCGCCGCGCCGCCGTAGCCCGCTTTACCGAAGTCAGTACGCGTCTGAATGGCGCCTTCAGGCAGGGCAACCAGGTCTGAACCAGAGCCCTGCGGCAGGACGCGCGTGTCGGCAGGCAGGTTCGCCACAATCCAGTGCCACCAGCCGGAGCCGGTTGGCGCATCCGGGTCGTAGCAGGTGACAACAAAACTTTTCGTTCCCGCAGGAACATCATCCCACGCCAGATGCGGTGAAATATTATCGCCATCGTAACCCATGCCGTTAAAGACATGACGATGCGGCAATTTATCGCCATCGCGCAGATCGTTACTGATGAGTTCATGAACCCTCCTTTCTTGTTGCAGAAAGTTGTAGCCAGAAACCCTCACGCGGACTTCTCGTTATTGGCAAAAAAATGTTTCATCCTGTACCGCGCGGTTAACCGCTGCGGTCAGACGCTGCAACTGTTGCGGAGAATAATATAGGGCGGCATCAGGTAAATCAGTTTGCCAAAAGGCCGGATCCAGACACCCTGTTCGACAAAGATTTTTGGCAGCGCCGCCATATATCACCGGATGAGTGGTTTCGACCACGCCAATGGCCCCCAGTACGCGCACATCGGCAACCATTTCGGGCATCACGGGCGGGGGCAAGTTGCTCGCGCAGCTGTACTTCAATATCCGCCACCTGTTGCTGCCAGTCGCCAGATTCGAGAATCGCCAGGCTGGTGTTTGCTGCCGCGCAGGCCAGCGGATTGCCCATAAAAGTTGGCCCATGCATAAAGCAACCGGCTTCACCGTTACTGATGGTTTCTGCAACCTCGCGCGTGGTGAGTGTGGCGGAAAGGGTCATTGTGCCGCCGGTTAAGGCTTTACCGAGGCACAAAATGTCCGGCGCGATTTCTGCATGTTCACAGGCAAACAGTTTCCCGGTACGACCAAATCCAGTGGCGATCTCGTCGGCAATCAGCAAGATACCTTCGCGATCGCATATTTTGCGGATTCGTTTTAACCATTCCGGATGGTACATGCGCATCCCGCCTGCGCCCTGGACAATCGGCTCAATGATCACCGCCGCGATTTCATGACGATGCGCCGCCATCAGGCGGGCAAAGCCCACCATATCGCGCTCATCCCATTCGCCATCCATACGGCTTTGTGGGGCGGGAGCAAACAAGTTTTCTGGCAGATAGCCTTTCCACAGGCTGTGCATTGAGTTGTCCGGATCGCACACCGACATCGCGCCAAAGGTATCGCCATGATAACCATTGCGGAAGGTCAGAAAACGCTGGCGCGCTTCGCCTTTGGCCTGCCAGTACTGCAACGCCATTTTCATCGCCACTTCCACCGCTACGGAGCCGGAGTCCGCGAGAAAAACGCATTCCAGCGGTTGCGGCGTCATTGCCACCAGTTTGCGGCATAGCTCGATGGCGGGCGCATGGGTGATACCGCCAAACATCACATGCGACATAGCATCAATTTGCGACTTCATCGCCGCATTAAGCTGCGGGTGATTATAGCCGTGGATCGCCGCCCACCAGGACGACATACCGTCAACCAGGCGTCTGCCGTCAGACAAAATTAGCTCGCAACCTTCGGCGCTCGCGACCGGATAAACCGGCAGAGGGGAGGTCATGGATGTGTATGGGTGCCAGATATGGCGTTGGTCAAAGGCAAGATCGTCCGTTGTCATAATCGACTTGTAAACCAAATTGAAAAGATTTAGGTTTACAAGTCTACACCGAATTAACAACAAAAAACACGTTTTGGAGAAGCCCCATGGCTCACCGCCCACGCTGGACATTGTCGCAAGTCACAGAATTATTTGAAAAACCGTTGCTGGATCTGCTGTTTGAAGCGCAGCAGGTACATCGACAGCATTTCGATCCTCGTCAGGTGCAGGTCAGCACGTTGCTGTCGATTAAGACCGGAGCTTGTCCGGAAGATTGCAAATACTGCCCGCAAAGCTCGCGCTACAAAACCGGGCTGGAAGCCGAGCGGTTGATGGAAGTTGAACAGGTGCTGGAGTCGGCGCGCAAAGCGAAAGCGGCAGGATCGACGCGCTTCTGTATGGGCGCGGCGTGGAAGAATCCCCACGAACGCGATATGCCGTACCTGGAACAAATGGTGCAGGGGGTAAAAGCGATGGGGCTGGAGGCGTGTATGACGCTGGGCACGTTGAGTGAATCTCAGGCGCAGCGCCTCGCGAACGCCGGGCTGGATTACTACAACCACAACCTGGACACCTCGCCGGAGTTTTACGGCAATATCATCACCACACGCACTTATCAGGAACGCCTCGATACGCTGGAAAAAGTGCGCGATGCCGGGATCAAAGTCTGTTCTGGCGGCATTGTGGGCTTAGGCGAAACGGTAAAAGATCGCGCCGGATTATTGCTGCAACTGGCAAACCTGCCGACGCCGCCGGAAAGCGTGCCAATCAACATGCTGGTGAAGGTGAAAGGCACGCCGCTTGCCGATAACGATGATGTCGATGCCTTTGATTTTATTCGCACCATTGCGGTCGCGCGGATCATGATGCCAACCTCTTACGTGCGCCTTTCTGCCGGACGCGAGCAGATGAACGAACAGACTCAGGCGATGTGCTTTATGGCAGGCGCAAACTCGATTTTCTACGGTTGCAAACTGCTGACCACGCCGAATCCGGAAGAAGATAAAGACCTGCAACTGTTCCGCAAACTGGGGCTAAATCCGCAGCAAACTGCCGTGCTGGCGGGCGATAACGAACAACAGCAGCGTCTGGAACAGCAGATTTTCAACGCCGACACCGATCAGTTCTACAACGCGGCAGCCGTATGACCTGGCAGGCACGTATCAACTCTGCGCTCGACGACCGTCGGGCGGCAGAGGCGTTTCGCGTTCGCAGGGTGGTTGAAAACGGCGCGGGCCGTTTTCTTACCCGTGAAGGCCAGCGGTTCTGCAATTTCTCCAGCAACGACTATCTCGGGCTGAGCCAGCATCCGGCCATCATCCGTGCCTGGCAGCAGGGCGCTGAGCGGTTTGGCGTGGGCAGCGGCGGATCGGGACACGTCAGCGGATACACTACGGCACATCAGGCGCTGGAAGAGGAACTGGCTGACTGGCTCGGCTACCCCCGCGCGCTGCTCTTTATCTCCGGCTTTGCCGCCAATCAGGCGGTCATTACGGCCCTGATGGGGAAGGACGATCGCATTGTTGCCGATCGCTTAAGCCATGCGTCCCTGCTGGAGGCGGCAAATTTAAGCCCGGCTCAGCTGCGGCGCTTTGCCCATAACGATGCGGGGCAGCTTTCTGCGCTGCTGGATAAACCGTGTGACGGACAACAGCTGGCGGTCACGGAAGGGGTGTTCAGCATGGACGGCGACAGCGCGCCGCTTGCCGCGCTGCACGATACCGCCAAACAGCAAAACGCCTGGCTGCTGGTGGACGATGCCCACGGCATTGGCGTAATGGGCGACGAAGGGCGCGGCAGCGCGTATCAGCAAAACGTGAAGCCGGAACTGCTGATTGTCACCTTCGGCAAAGGCTTTGGCGTCAGCGGCGCCGCCGTGCTGTGCAGCGAATCCGTTGCCGACTATCTGCTGCAGTTTGCCCGACACCTGATTTACAGCACCAGTATGCCCCCGGCGCAGGCCGTGGCGCTGTCGGCGTCGCTGGCGGTCATCCGCAGCGCGGAAGGGGATGAGCGTCGCCAGCGTCTGGCAGAGCATATCTCTCGCTTCCGCCAGGGGTTAGCGGCGCTGCCCTTCCGCAGTCCCGATTCGCAGAGCGCTATCCAGCCGGTGATTGTCGGCGAAAATGGCCGCGCGCTGGCGCTGGCACAAGCGCTGCGCGAGCGCGGCATGTGGGTGACCGCCATCCGTCCGCCCACCGTACCGCCGGGCACGGCGCGGCTACGCTTAACCCTGACGGCGGCGCATGAACGACAGGATATTGAGACGTTGCTGGAGGCGCTCCATGATGCCGGTGAATAAGCAGGCTATCGCGGCGGCATTTGGTCGCGCCGCGCAGAGCTATTCGCAGCATGATGAGCTGCAGCGTCTGAGCGCGCAGGGGCTTCTGGCCGCCCTTGGCGAGAACCGTTTTCCACAGGTGCTGGACGCCGGCTGTGGTCCCGGCAGCAACAGCCGCTACTGGCGCGGGGCGGGAAGCCAGGTGACGGCCATCGATCTCTCAGCCCGGATGCTGGAAGAGGCGCGCCAGCGGCAGGCTGCAGATCGTTATCTGCTGGCCGATATCGAGGCGATCCCGCTTGCGGACGCGCAGTTTGATCTGGTCTGGAGCCATCTGGCGGTTCAGTGGTGCAGCAGCCTGCCGCAGGCCTTGCGCGAGCTTTATCGCGTGGCGCGACCGGGCGGGAAGGTGGCTTTTACCACCCTGCTGGAAAGTTCGCTGCCGGAGCTGAATCAGGCCTGGCAGGCGGTCGATGAACAGCCGCACGCTAACCGGTTTTTATCGCATGAGCAGGTGACGCAGGCGCTGGCAGGCTGGCGCGCTCGCAGCGTGGTGCAGACCATCACGCTCAATTTTAGCGATGCGTTCAGCGCCATGCGTTCGCTGAAGGGCATAGGCGCCACGCACCTGCATACCGGACGCGAGAAAAAACCGCTCACCCGGGGTCAGCTGCAGCGCCTTGAGCTGGCCTGGCCGCAGCAGCGGGGTCAATACCCGCTCTCCTATCAACTTTTTCATGGGATTATCGAACGTGACTGAACGTTATTTTGTTACCGGCACGGACACAGAAGTGGGCAAAACGGTAGCCAGCTCGGCGCTGCTGCAGGCGGCACGGCTGCTCGGAAAAAACACCGCCGGGTATAAGCCTGTAGCTTCCGGCAGCGAGATGACGGCGGAAGGGTTACGCAACACCGACGCGCTGGCGCTCCAGCGTAACAGCACGCGTGAGCTTGCCTATTCCGCGGTGAATCCGTACACCTTTGCCGAGCCGACCTCGCCGCACATTATCAGCGCTGACGAAGGTCGTCCGATTGATTTCGCCGTGCTGTCTGCCGGATTGCGGACGCTGGAAAATCAGGCCGACTGGGTGCTGGTGGAAGGAGCCGGCGGCTGGTTTACGCCGCTTTCAGACACGCAGACGTTTGCTGACTGGGTGCAGGCCGAGCAGCTTCCGGTCATTCTTGTCGTCGGCGTCAAGCTGGGCTGTATCAATCACGCCATGTTGACCGCGCAGGCCGTACAGCAGGCCGGACTGCGTCTGGCGGGCTGGATAGCCAACGACGTGGTTGCGCCGGGTAAACGCCATCAGGAGTACCTGGCGACGCTCAGGCGTGTCCTTCCCGCGCCGTGCCTCGGGGAGATTCCCTGGCTTGCTGACGGCGCGGAAAATGCCGAAACCGGACGTTATCTCGATCTCAGCGTTTTGCTTCCCGCGACATCCAGTGAGCGATAAGCTCATCATCCAGTTCGTTAACGTGGCCCTGAGCCACGTTACGCCCGCGATAGAGCATGCAGAAACGGTCCGCCACCCGACGGATAAACGACAGCTGCTGCTCCGCTAATAGCACCGTCATACCCAGCTCCCGGTTTAATCGCCCCAGCAGCTGCACCAGCTTCTGGGCAACGCTGTGCCCCGCGCCGTGAAGGGGTTCATCCAGGATCAGCAGGTGAGGGCGGTTCACCAGCGCATTAGCCAGCGCCAGCTGATACTGGTGGTCCGGAGAGAGCGTGTTGGCGCGGGTTTGTCGCACCCCATAGAGCGCGGGAAACAGATCGTAAACGTCATTTTTCGCCTCAGGGTTAGGTTTCCCCGTCGCCCGCATGGCGATATGCAGGTTCTCCTCAATCGTTAGCTGAGAGAAGATCCGCCTGTCCTGCGAGACATAGCCAATCCCCGGCCCGGGGCGCGGTTCTGACGGCGGGTTGAGCAAATCGCGCGGCGGCGCGCCCGCCTCATACCAGATGATGCTGCCGCTTTCGACGGGCACTTTCCCGGCGATGCAATTCATGAGGGTGGTTTTACCCATGCCCGGCAGGCCAACGACGCCTGTACACATCCCTTGCGGAAAATCTAAATCCACATTCCATAGCGTATGTTGACTTCCGTAAAACTGATTTACTGCACGCAGACTCAACATCTTTCTCTCCTTAAAAATGTGTGTAGGTGAGGCTCGGGTTTGAATCTGCAAAACCCCTGCCATAAAGCGGAAAGTGATTAAAAAAGCGACTTTTTTAGGAATAAGTCACAGAAGCGCGGCGGAGAAAAAGCGGGATTGCACATCAACGGTGCCAGCGGTGGTGAGTTGTGGTGCAGAGCCCGAAATGGTGAAAATGTGAGCAGGATCGCATCGGTTGGTTATGAATGACGCAACTGTTAATCAGCAAAAAATAGCTATAAAAATTTTTTGCCGCCTTCTCGTGGGAAAATCCGGGAATTTGCGGAGCGCCAGTCTGCATGGGCTGGAAGCAGTTATCCACTATTCCTGTGGATAACCATGTGTATTAGAGTTAGAAAACACGAGGCAAGCGAGAGAATACGCGGCTTGCACGCGAATTGGCGTTAAAGACGGCTCAAAGAAATATCTTTTATTTTTTAACTGGTTAGATAAATGCAATGGCAGTCACTGAACAGGCATCTCTTGCCATAAAACTGTCATCACTCATCTTGACAAATGTTAAAAAAGCCGTTGCTTTGGGGATAACCCGGTAAGGCCGGAGTTTTATCTCGCCACAGAGTAAATTTTGCTCATGATTGACAGCGGAGTTTACGCTGTATCAGAAATATTATGGTGATGAACTGTTTTTTTATCCAGTATAATTTGTTGGCATAATTAAGTACGACGAGTAAAATTACATACCTGCCCGCCCAACTCCTTCAGGTAGCGACTCATGAGTAAACCGTTCAAACTGAATTCCGCTTTTAAACCTTCTGGCGATCAGCCAGAGGCGATTCGACGTCTCGAAGAGGGGCTGGAAGATGGCCTGGCGCACCAGACGTTACTTGGCGTGACTGGCTCAGGGAAAACCTTCACCATTGCCAATGTCATTGCTGACCTTCAGCGCCCAACCATGGTACTTGCGCCCAACAAAACGCTGGCGGCCCAGCTGTATGGCGAAATGAAAGAGTTCTTCCCGGAAAACGCGGTGGAATATTTCGTTTCCTACTACGACTACTATCAGCCGGAAGCCTATGTA
Organism: Enterobacter hormaechei; assembly: GCA_041890495.1. Lineage (GTDB taxonomy): Bacteria > Pseudomonadota > Gammaproteobacteria > Enterobacterales > Enterobacteriaceae > Escherichia > Escherichia boydii. Next base: position 2,240,256 of record CP169086.1, on the reverse strand, counting down.
CCGAGTTCCGACACTTTCATTGAGAAAGATGCCTCGGTTAACGAACATATTGAGCAGATGCGTTTGTCCGCCACCAAAGCGATGCTGGAGCGGCGTGATGTGGTTGTGGTGGCGTCTGTTTCCGCGATTTATGGTCTGGGCGATCCTGATTTATATCTCAAGATGATGCTCCATCTCACGGTCGGTATGATTATCGATCAGCGCGCGATTCTGCGCCGACTGGCGGAGCTGCAATACGCTCGTAATGATCAAGCATTCCAGCGTGGTACTTTCCGCGTTCGTGGCGAGGTGATAGATATCTTCCCGGCAGAATCGGATGACATTGCACTTCGCGTGGAACTGTTTGACGAGGAAGTGGAACGATTGTCGTTATTTGACCCGCTGACCGGGCAGATTGTTTCCACTATTCCACGTTTTACCATCTACCCGAAAACGCACTACGTCACACCGCGCGAGCGCATCGTACAGGCGATGGAGGAGATCAAAGAAGAGCTGGCCGCCAGACGCAAAGTGCTGTTGGAAAACAACAAACTGCTGGAAGAGCAGCGGCTGACCCAGCGTACCCAGTTTGATCTGGAGATGATGAACGAGCTGGGCTACTGTTCGGGGATTGAAAACTACTCGCGCTTCCTCTCCGGTCGTGGACCGGGTGAGCCACCGCCGACGCTGTTTGATTACCTGCCTGCCGATGGGCTGCTGGTCGTCGATGAATCTCACGTCACCATTCCACAAATTGGCGGCATGTATCGCGGTGACCGGGCGCGTAAAGAGACACTGGTGGAGTACGGCTTCCGCCTGCCATCAGCGCTGGATAACCGTCCGCTTAAGTTTGAAGAGTTCGAAGCATTAGCGCCGCAAACCATCTATGTTTCGGCGACGCCGGGTAATTACGAGCTGGAAAAATCCGGCGGCGATGTGGTGGATCAGGTGGTGCGTCCAACCGGATTGCTTGACCCGATTATCGAAGTGCGGCCGGTGGCGACACAGGTTGATGATCTTCTTTCGGAGATTCGTCAGCGAGCGGCAATTAACGAACGCGTACTGGTCACCACACTGACCAAGCGGATGGCGGAAGATCTTACCGAATATCTCGAAGAACATGGCGAGCGCGTGCGTTATCTTCACTCAGATATCGACACCGTCGAACGTATGGAGATTATCCGCGACTTGCGTCTGGGTGAGTTCGACGTGCTGGTAGGGATCAACTTACTGCGCGAAGGTCTGGATATGCCGGAAGTGTCGCTGGTGGCGATCCTCGACGCTGACAAAGAAGGCTTCCTGCGTTCCGAACGTTCGTTGATCCAGACCATTGGTCGTGCGGCACGTAACGTTAACGGTAAAGCGATTCTCTACGGCGATAAGATCACCCCATCAATGGCGAAAGCGATTGGCGAAACCGAACGTCGCCGTGAGAAACAGCAGAAGTACAACGAGGAACACGGAATTACGCCGCAAGGCTTGAACAAGAAAGTGGTCGATATCCTGGCGCTGGGGCAGAACATTGCCAAAACCAAAGCGAAGGGCAGAGGAAAATCGCGCCCGATTGTTGAGCCGGATAATGTGCCGATGGATATGTCGCCTAAAGCGTTGCAGCAGAAAATCCATGAGCTGGAAGGGTTGATGATGCAACACGCGCAGAATCTGGAGTTCGAAGAAGCGGCGCAAATTCGTGACCAGTTGCATCAGCTGCGTGAGCTGTTTATCGCGGCATCGTAACAGGATAGCGAAGAAGACTGATGACAAACGGAAAACAGCCTGATGCGCTACGCTTATCAGGCCTACATTTTCTCCGCAATATATTGAATTTGCGCGGTTTGTAGGCCGGATAAGGCGTTCACGCCGCATCCGGCATAAACAACGCGCACTTTGTCTTCAATAGGAAGCCGGAATTTTCCTTCGGATTTCCGTTAACCTAAAGCCTGTAACGCCTTTTCCAGCGCGTTATGTAACAACTGGCGGTCATGACGATACGGAATATCGCTGGCCTCCAGTACCTCCTGGATCACAATCCGCTCTTTCACCGCCGAGACATCCACTTTTGGCCCGACGATGACCGCATCAATGACCTTTTTACCAACATACTGCTCCATAATTGCCAGCTTGCTTTCCAGCTTCAAATTAGCCGCAGGTAAACTCAACTCACGCCCCAGATTGCCGATATAAACCATCGGCGCTGGCGTGCGGCGTAATGCCTGGGCGATTTCCTTCAGCAGCAGAATTGGCATCAGGCTGGTATAAAAACTGCCAGGCCCAATAATGATGAGATCCGCTTCATTGATAGCGTGAACCGCCTCACGCGTTGCGGGTACATTAGGCGTTAACAATAACTCTTGAATCGGCGTAGTTAACTGGTCGATATTGACCTCGCCGTAAACTTCATGCCCCTGATCGTCAATCGCCATCAGATCAACAGGATGCTCTGACATTGGAATCAAATGCGTATCCACTTTCAGCAGATTACGAATTAAATTGATGGCTTCCAGAGGCCGCACGCTAAGGTGATCCAGCGCCTTTAACATCAAGTTTCCGAGATTATGACCGGAAAGTTCGCCATTGCCACCAAAACGGTATTCAAACATCGCGGAGGCGACGCTCGGTTCCGTTATCAGCTGGTTGAGGCAGTTGCGCATATCGCCCCAGGCAATGCCGCCTTCTGAACGGCGAATACGCCCCGTCGAGCCACCATTATCGGTGGTGGTGACGATACCCGTTAAACGAGAACCCAAAGACGAAAGTGATGAGAGAACGCGTCCCAGTCCATGCCCTCCGCCGAGAGCAACGACACGATCAAGATCAGCCAGCGTACGATTGCGCATATAGTTTCCTGGAGTCAGATTATCCGCGCTACAGTAGCGCAAATTGCGGGGAAACAGCAATTAACCTGCCAATATTGAGGATACAAACTATTTTCTTCTACCTCTAAAGGACGATGCACGCTATGCCTCCCTGATGATGTATATCAAAGTAAAACCGCCATTTTCCCTTATTCTGTAGCGAAATAGCACGATCATGACGCTATATACATGATTACATAGCGAAAGTGTGGATGGTAAAAATCTCATTTACACGCTAGTATCGGCATAACCACTAAACACTCTAGCCTCTGCACCTGGGTCAACTGATACGGTGCTTTGGCCGTGACAATGCTCGTAAAGATTGCCACCAGGGCGAAGGAAGAAATGACTTCGCCTCCCGTATCTGGAAAGGTGTACATGGCTTCACAACTGACTGATGCATTTGCGCGTAAGTTTTACTACTTGCGCCTGTCGATTACCGATGTGTGTAACTTTCGTTGCACCTACTGCCTGCCGGATGGCTACAAACCGAGCGGCGTCACCAATAAAGGCTTTCTTACCGTCGATGAAATTCGCCGGGTTACGCGCGCCTTCGCCAGTCTGGGCACCGAAAAAGTGCGCCTGACAGGAGGAGAGCCGTCTTTACGCCGCGACTTTACCGATATCATCGCCGCTGTGCGGGAAAACGACGCTATCCGCCAGATTGCGGTCACAACCAATGGTTACCGTCTGGAACGCGATGTGGCGAGCTGGCGCGATGCGGGACTTACTGGCATTAACGTCAGTGTCGACAGTCTGGACGCCCGCCAGTTTCACGCTATTACCGGGCAGGATAAATTCAACCAGGTCATGGCAGGGATTGATGCTGCATTTGAGGCCGGTTTTGAGAAGGTCAAAGTCAATACCGTGCTGATGCGTGATGTTAATCATCACCAGCTCGACACCTTTCTGAACTGGATCCAGCATCGCCCTATCCAGCTGCGTTTCATCGAACTGATGGAAACGGGCGAGGGCAGCGAGCTCTTCCGTAAGCATCACATCTCTGGTCAGGTTCTGCGTGACGAGCTACTGCGTCGCGGCTGGATCCACCAATTACGTCAACGCAGCGACGGTCCCGCGCAAGTCTTTTGCCATCCAGATTACGCCGGAGAGATTGGCCTTATCATGCCGTATGAAAAAGACTTCTGCGCCACTTGCAACCGCCTGCGCGTTTCCTCCATTGGTAAACTCCATCTCTGCCTGTTTGGTGAAGGCGGCGTTAACCTGCGCGATCTGCTGGAAGACGATACCCAGCAACAGGCGCTGGAAGCGCGTATTTCAGCGGCGCTGCGGGAGAAGAAACAGACCCATTTCCTGCATCAAAACAACACCGGTATTACGCAAAACTTATCGTACATTGGCGGCTAAAACGTCAAAAGGAGAGATCAGATGAGTCAGGTAAGCACTGAATTTATCCCGACCCGTATTGCTATTCTTACGGTTTCTAATCGTCGCGGTGAAGAAGACGATACCTCCGGTCACTATCTGCGCGATTCGGCGCAAGAAGCGGGCCATCACGTTGTCGATAAAGCCATTGTGAAAGAAAACCGCTACGCTATTCGCGCTCAGGTATCTGCGTGGATCGCCAGCGACGATGTACAAGTGGTATTGATTACGGGTGGTACTGGCCTGACGGAAGGTGATCAGGCTCCCGAAGCATTGCTGCCGTTGTTCGACCGTGAAGTTGAAGGTTTTGGTGAAGTGTTCCGGATGTTGTCGTTTGAAGAGATTGGCACTTCCACGTTGCAATCTCGTGCGGTAGCGGGCGTCGCCAACAAAACGCTGATTTTCGCCATGCCGGGTTCGACCAAAGCGTGCCGTACCGCATGGGAAAATATCATCGCGCCGCAGCTGGATGCCCGTACGCGTCCGTGTAATTTCCATCCACATTTGAAGAAATAAGTATGTCGCAACTGACCCATATCAACGCCGCTGGCGAAGCGCACATGGTGGATGTCTCCGCCAAAGCGGAAACCGTGCGTGAAGCGCGGGCGGAAGCCTTTGTCACCATGCGCAGCGAGACGCTGGCGATGATTATTGATGGTCGCCACCACAAAGGCGACGTATTTGCCACTGCGCGTATTGCCGGTATTCAGGCGGCAAAACGCACCTGGGATCTGATCCCGCTCTGTCATCCGCTGATGCTCAGCAAAGTTGAAGTCAATTTACAGGCCGAGCCGGAGCACAATCGGGTGCGTATAGAAACCTTATGCCGCCTGACCGGGAAAACCGGTGTCGAAATGGAAGCATTAACCGCGGCCTCCGTGGCGGCGCTGACCATTTATGACATGTGCAAAGCGGTGCAAAAAGATATGGTGATTGGTCCGGTACGTTTGCTGGCGAAGAGCGGCGGCAAGTCGGGTGACTTTAAGGTGGAAGCGGATGATTAAAGTTCTTTTTTTCGCCCAGGTGCGCGAGTTGGTGGGAACAGATGCAACCGAAGTGGCTGCGGATTTCCCAACTGTTGAAGCGTTACGCCAGCACATGGCTGCGCAGAGCGATCGCTGGGCGCTGGCGCTGGAAGATGGCAAATTACTGGCTGCCGTCAACCAGACGCTGGTGAGTTTTGACCATCCGCTGACTGACGGCGACGAAGTAGCTTTCTTCCCGCCGGTAACCGGAGGTTAAGATGGCAGAAACCAAAATTGTTGTTGGTCCGCAGCCGTTCAGCGTAGGAGAAGAGTACCCGTGGCTGGCGGAGCGTGACGAAGACGGTGCGGTAGTCACCTTTACTGGTAAGGTGCGCAACCATAACCTGGGCGACAGCGTCAACGCATTAACCCTCGAACACTATCCGGGGATGACTGAAAAAGCACTGGCAGAAATTGTTGATGAAGCGCGTAACCGCTGGCCGCTGGGGCGCGTCACGGTGATTCACCGCATCGGGGAATTATGGCCGGGCGATGAAATCGTTTTTGTCGGTGTCACCAGTGCGCATCGCAGCAGTGCGTTTGAAGCCGGGCAGTTTATTATGGATTATCTCAAAACCCGCGCACCGTTCTGGAAGCGCGAAGCCACGCCGGAAGGCGACCGCTGGGTTGAAGCCCGGGAGAGCGATCAGCAGGCGGCCAGCCGTTGGTAGTCGGTTTACGTGGATGTGTTACTCTTAACGAGTGTGTCTACTTAATCTTAATCAGGAGTGAATCATGGACCGATTTCCGCGTTCCGATTCAATAGTACAGCAGACCCGTAGCGGCCTGCAGACGTATATGGCTCAGGTGTACGGCTGGATGACGGTTGGCCTGCTGCTTACCGCGTTCATCGCGTGGTATGCGGCGAACACGCCGGAGCTGATGATGTTTATCTTCTCCAGCAAAATCACCTTCTTTGGGCTGATTATCGCGCAGCTGGCGCTGGTGTTTGTGCTCTCGGGTCTGGTGCAAAAGCTGAGTGCAGGCATGGCAACAACCCTGTTTATGCTCTATTCGGCGCTGACGGGGCTGACGCTTTCCAGCATTTTCATCGTTTACACCTACTCTTCCATCGCCAGCACCTTCGTGGTGGCCGGCGGGATGTTCGGCGCAATGAGCCTCTACGGCTACACCACGAAGCGCGATCTGAGCGGCTTCGGCAGCATGCTGTTTATGGGGCTGATTGGGATCGTGCTGGCGTCGCTGGTGAACCTGTGGCTGAAGAGCGAAGCGCTGATGTGGGCTGTGACCTATATCGGTGTGGTGATCTTCGTTGGGTTGACGGCGTATGACACCCAGAAGCTGAAAAACATCGGCGAGCAGATCGACGTGCGCGATAGTTCAAACCTGCGCAAATACGCGATTCTGGGCGCGCTGACGCTCTATCTGGACTTTATCAACCTGTTCCTGATGCTGCTGCGGATTTTAGGCAACCGTCGTTAAGGTTGTATTGCCGGGTGGCGGTGCAGTCTGATGCCCTCTCCCACGGGAGAGGAAACAAACACTAAAACGGCAACAAGGTTGCCGTTTTGCTTTTATTTCGCCATTACCTTTTCGTTCTTCGCCCGTAACTTCTTCGCCCGACTTTCCAGCACCAGATAGCAGACCGTTGCCAGCGCCAGCGGCAGGAAGTAATACAGCACACGGTAAGCGAGTAGGGCGGCGATAATTGTACCTTGGAGGTATGCTCCCCAGCCAGTAGTGCGATAAACACCGCTTCCAGCACACCGATCCCCGCCGGAATATGCACGATGACGCCAGCAATACTACTAACCAGTAACACGCCCAGTACAAAGAAATAGTTCACGCTTTGACCAAGTAACAGCCAGATAATCGCCCCCATTACCATCCAGTTAACGCTGGAAATCAGCATCTGAGCGAGGGCGAATTTCCATGAAGGCAGCACCAGCTTTTGCCCTTTGATGGTCATATGGCGGTGCTTCGCGAAAGCGCAAAACCACAAATAAACCGCGATAATCATCAGTAAGCCAATGCCGAGAATACGCAGCGTAGTTTGATCGACATACCAGTGATCCGGCAACTCCACCACGCCTGCGGTAAAGATAATCCCTGCCAGTAAAATGTAGCCCAGCCAGTTGGTGGTAATACTGAGCGAGAAAATCCGCGTAATAGTGCTACCGGGCAACCCCAGACGAGAGTACAAACGATAGCGCATACCAATGCCGCCGACCCAGGTACTGAGCGTCAGGTTGAAGGCGTAGCAGATAAACGACACCAGCATCACCTGGCGCTTCGCCAGTTTGTGACCGCAGTAAAAGCGGGCGAGCAGGTCATAGCAGCCGTAAATCAGATAGCTGACGACCACCAGCCCGACCGCACTAAGCAGCGCAACGCGATTGTAGTCGCGGATGACCTTCCAGACCTCTTCCCAGTCCACTTTTTTGGCGTAGACCACCAGCAACACAATCACCGCGATAAAAAACAGCCAGGTGAGGATCTTCTTTGCTAAGCGCCAGCGCGGGTGTGATTTACTCATCAGGGTTTTACCCCCGTGTTTTCAGTTTCTACCCGATCCTGCGTTTCCATTGTCGGTTGTGCGGGCGGATCAACCTGCGCCAGACGTGGCGTGTGTGCCGGAAGCCAGCCAACCAGCGCCGGGAAGTGGCGTAAAAAGTGGAACGCCAGCACGCTTTTGGTCAGGTTCCACCAGGTGCGTTTGGGCAGCATGGTTTCATCCACCTGCTGACAATCTGCGGCGATAATGCCGTTCAGATTATCGCGCAGCGTCTGGTTAAAATTACGATCGTGGATGATGACATTTGCTTCGAGATTCAGTGACAAACTGAGCGGATCGAGATTACTGGACCCTACTGTCGCCCAGTGATCGTCCATCAATGCTACTTTGCCGTGGAGCGGGCGGCGGCGGTACTCAAACACCTGAACGCCGCCTTTAACCAGATAGTTATACAGCAAGCGCGCGCCGACTCTGACAATCGGCATATCCGGTTCGCCCTGAATGATCAGTTTGATCCGCACCCCGCGGCGTGCCGCTTTACGCAAGGCGTGTAAAAATCGATAGCCGGGGAAGAAGTAGGCGTTGGCGATAATGACTTCCCGCCGCGCCTGAGTGAGCATTTTCAGATAGTGGCGTTCTATATCATCGCGGTGTTCTTCGTTATCGCGCCAGACCAGCAATACCTGCGCTTCTCCCGGCTGGCGATTTTCTTCCGCTTTGTGATGACGTCGCCACCAGCGTCGTGCCGCGCTCTGTCCAGGCAGGTTTTCCAGCTCAAACTGGAGAATATCTTCGACAATCGGCCCTTCAAGGCGTACCGCGTAATCCTGTTTAGCCTCTGGACCGTAGCTGGACATATGCTCGGCGGAGTAATTCAGCCCGCCAATAAAGGCGATACGCGCGTCGATCACCACAATTTTGCGATGCATCCGGCGAAACACATTGGTGCGCATACCAAAAAGGCGAGGGCGGGGATCGTAGTAGCGAAATACCACGCCAGCTGCCGTCAGTTCATTGACAAACTCATCGCTGAGATCCGGCGAACCGTAGCCATCCAGCAAGACTTCCGCTTTAACCCCGCGTTGCGCTGCTGCCAGTAGTGCCGCATGCAGCTGTTTGCCGACGTCATCCTCAAACCAGATAAACGTTTCAAGAATGATGCGTTCTTGTGCCTCGCCAATCGCCTTAAACACCGCGGGATAATATTGCTCGCCGTTTTCCAGCAACTCGATCTTATTGTCTTCACGCCAGCTACATTTCATAAATGAATCTCCGCACTTAAAGGGGCATGATCAGAAAGGTGTCGCCATGTCTGCAGCGGCAACGCGGTTGGCGCGCTGGCGCTGGCATTTTTGACGTAGATCCTGTCCAGACGTAGTAGAGGAAATTGCACCGGAAACGTGCGCGCCGGGCGTCCGTGGGCGCGGGTAAATATCTCATCCAGTCCGGCCTGCACTTTTAACGGATGATTAGCTTTTTGCCGCCAGTCATTGAAATCACCCGCCACCAATACCGGTTCGCCGTCCGGTAGCTCATTCACCCATTCGGCGAGCATCGCAAGCTGCGCCTGACGGTGCGCCTCACGCAGGCCCAGATGTACGCACATCACATGAATCGCTTTTCCGGTCATCGGCGGCACAATGCGGCAGTAGAGCACGCCGCGCTTTTCCGCACCATCGACCGAAACATCGCGATTCTCATAATGTTCAATGGGATAACGCGACAGTACGGCGTTGCCGTGATGCCCTTCCGGGTATACGGCATTGCGACCGTAGGCAAAATCGCTCCACATGGTGTCGGCGAGAAACTCGTAGTGCGAGGTATCGGGCCAGTTTTCCACATGCAGCGGATGAACTTCGTGCGCGCCCATCACTTCCTGCAGGCAAACAATATCGGCGCTGACGGTACGCACGGCATCGCGAAGTTCCGGCAAAATGAAGCGTCGGTTAAACGCGGTAAAGCCTTTGTGAATGTTGATGGTGAGCACCTTGAACGAAAATTGTTGTGTTTGATCGGGCATAATTTTCCTGTCTTTGCCTCTTATCTCATTGAAATAGTGTAGTCGGCGTCACAAAAAGGTGCGGTCTTACGGAATTTTCCGTAAAGTTCGGTACTCTGAGTAAGTAGAGATAAATTCTTCAGGAGAGAAGCCATGAAGTGGCAACAACGTGTTCGTGTCGCAACGGGTCTAAGTTGCTGGCAGATTATGTTGCATTTACTGGTAGTGGCGCTGCTGGTGGTGGGCTGGATGAGTAAGACTCTGGTTCACGTCGGCGTGGGATTATGCGCACTGTATTGTGTCACGGTAGTGATGATGCTGGTGTTTCAGCGCCACCCCGAGCAACGCTGGCGTGAGGTGGCAGACGTGCTGGAAGAGCTGACCACGACCTGGTATTTTGGCGCAGCGCTGATTGTGCTGTGGCTGTTGTCCCGCGTTCTGGAAAACAACTTTTTGCTGGCAATTGCAGGGCTGGCAATCCTTGCCGGCCCGGCGGTAGTGTCTTTGCTGGCGAAAGATAAGAAGTTACATCACCTTACGTCTAAACATCGCGTACGCCGCTGACCCTGTCGTGGCCGTTATCACCAGTAGCGGCCACAAACTATTCCACACAATATCCAGACTCGCATCCTTCAAATAAATCTGCTTGGTAATGTCCGTAAAGTGGCGAATAGGGTTAATCCACGTCAGGTTTTGCAGCCAAACTGGCATGTTTTCCACCGGCGAAACGTAACCGGAAAGGAGAATGGCGGGCATCATAAAGACAAACACGCCGATAAACGCCTGCTGTTGTGTCGAGCAGAGTGATGAAATCAACAGACCGAATCCCACCAGCGATAAACCGTAAATCACCATCGTAAAGTAGAACAGCGCCAGCGATCCGGCGAAGGGGATTTGATACGCCCAGATACCAATCGCCAGCACAATGGTGGCCTGGAAGGTGGCGACAATTAACGCCGGTACGGCTTTGCCGATGAAGATCTGCCAGGTGGTGAGCGGCGAAACCAGTAGCTGATCGAGCGTACCTTGTTCACGTTCGCGGGCGACGGAAAGTGAAGTGACGATCATTACGCCGATAGTGGTGATCATGGCGATCAGCGACGGCACCACAAACCATTTGTAGTCGAGATTCGGGTTATACCAGTTGCGTACTACCAGCTCGCTGTTGTTAGGTTTCGGTTTTCCTTCCAGCAGCTCCTGCTGATAATTTTTGACGATCTGTTGCAGGTAGTTGGCGGCAATCTGCGCACTGTTGGAGTTACGCCCGTCGAGGATCAACTGCAAAGGCGCGGTCTGGAAGGTATCCAGTTTGCGCGAGAAGTCAGCCGGGAAACGCACCAGTAGTAACGCCTTTTGTGTGTCGATGGTTGGGCGGATCTCCTGTGGGCTTTTCAGCAGCAGCACATGAGTAAAGGCGCTGGCGCGGGCAAAACGTTGGGTCAGCTCCACCGAATGCTCGCCGTTATCTTCATCGTAGATGGCGATGGTGGCGTTAGTCACTTCCAGCGTGGCGGCGAACGGGAACAGGATCACCTGAATTAGCACGGGTAAAATCAGAATCGCGCGGGTTTGTGGTTCGCGCAGCAACGACTGCAACTCTTTGCGGATTAACGTCCATAAGCGATGAAACATGCTCTTCTCCCTAATCCAGCCGACGTTTGGTTTTCAGCCACGTCAGGCCGATAAACATCACCGCCGAAGCGATCAAAAACAGCACGTTTACCACCAGCACCACTGGAATATTCCCGGCGAGGAACAGGCTTTGCAGGGTGCTGACGAAATAACGAGCGGGAATAATGTACGTCACCGCGCGGATCACCGCGGGCATACTGTCGATCTGAAAAATAAAGCCGGAAAGCATAATCGACGGCAGAAAAGCCGCGTTCAGAGCGACCTGAGCGGCATTGAACTGGTTGCGGGTTATCGTGGAAATCAGCAGCCCCATCCCCAGGGTACTGAGTAAAAACAGGCTGGAGATAAAAAACAGAATCAGCAGCGACCCGCGATACGGCACGCCGAGAATAAACACTGACACCAGCATACACAGCAACATCGCCAGCATCCCGAGAAAGTAATAAGGGATCAGCTTACACAGCAGCAGTTCCGTGCGGGTAATCTCCGTAGAGAGCAGAGCCTCCATGGTGCCGCGTTCCCATTCTCGCGCCACCACCAGCGAGGTGAGAATCGCGCCGATGACCGTCATGATGATGGTCACCGCACCCGGGATAATAAAGTGCTGGCTTATCGCCGCCGGGTTAAACCAGTAGCGGGTTTGTACATCAATAAGCGGTTCAAAAGTCTGCCCGTTGTCCTCCGCTCGCTGCATTTGCCAGATCTGCCAGATCCCTTCGACATACCCCTGCACAAAGTTAGCGGTATTCGGCTCACTGCCGTCGGTGATCACCTGAATCGGTGCGGTGGCGTTGGCGCGCTCCATCTGTTCCGCAAAATCCACCGGAATAACCACCAGACCGCGAATTTTCCCCGCCTGCATTTTGGCGATCAGTTCCTGACGGTTATCGCTGATGGTGGCGTCGATGTAGGGCGAACCGGTCATGGTGTGGGTGAAATCCAGCGCCGCTTCGCTACGCTGTTCCAGTAAAATCCCGACCCGCAGCTTGCTGGAGTCGAGGTTAATGCCGTAACCAAAAATAAACAGCAGTAGCAGCGGGATCACTACCGCAATCAGCCAGCTACTCGGATCGCGAACGATCTGCCGCGTCTCTTTAACGCACAGCGCCCGTACGCGACGCCAGGACAGGATCGGGTTACTCATTGCTATGCTCCTTATCCCAGTCGTGGATCAACTGAATAAAGGCTTGCTCCATGGTGGGATCGGGTTGCTCGTCGTTGGCCGACTGCGCTTTCAAATCATCCGGCGTGCCGCTGGCAATTAATTTCCCACGGTACACCAGGCCGATGCGGTCGCAATATTCTGCTTCATCCATAAAGTGAGTGGTGACCATCACCGTGACGCCTTTCTCTACCATGCTGTTGATATGCAGCCAAAATTCGCGGCGGGTGAGGGGATCAACGCCGGACGTTGGTTCGTCGAGAAACAGAATGTCCGGTTCATGCATCAGCGAACAGGCCAGCGCCAGCCGCTGTTTAAAACCTAATGGCAGTTCATCGGTCGCGTGGGAGGCGATACTTTTCAGGCCAAATGCCTCGCTCATACGGGAGATTTTTTCGTTCTGCGCCCGACCGCGTAAGCCATACACACCAGAGAAAAAGCGTAAATTCTGTTCGACCGTCAGGTTGCCGTAGAGCGAAAATTTTTGCGCCATATAGCCGAGATGCTGGCGCGCTTTACCGGAACTCTCTTTCAGATCCATCCCCAGCACCAGCGCCTGGCCGGAAGTCGGCACCAGCAAACCGCACATCATCTTAAAGGTGGTCGATTTACCCGCGCCGTTTGGCCCCAGCAAACCAAAAATCTCCCCACGTTTAACGGCAAAGTTGACGTGATCGGTGGCGGCAAAATCACCAAATTTCTTGGTCAGTTCTTTCGCTTCGATCACCGTCTCGCCGGGTGTGCCTTCTACCGTATGCAATATTGCACCCAGCGGCGATTCTGAGGTTCCGGCACCGCCCAGCAAATCAATAAACGCATCTTCAAAACGCGGCGTAGTTTCGTTGATGTTGATTTCCGGCATCCCGTCGGCATGGCGAATATCGTCTGGTGTGGCCTCTTTTTTGAGGATCAGACGTACCGATTTCCCCTGAATCATGCCGTCGCTGACCTGCGGCAGTTTCAAGGCGCGTTGCAACAGTTTGCGGTTGCCCTCGTGTGGACTGGTCATCAGAAAGCTGCGTCCGGCCATGGTTTGTGTCAGGGCTTTTGGTTCTCCCTGATACAGCAACTCGCCTTCGTTCATCAGTAACACGTCACGGCACTGCTCGGCTTCGTCGAGATACGAGGTACTCCAGAGGATTAACATCCCTTCGCCCGCCAGCTCATGCACCATCTGCCACAGTTCGCGCCGTGAGATAGGGTCAACGCCGACGCCGGGTTCATCGAGCAGCAACACTTTCGGTTCGCCCACCAGGGTACAGGCCAGGCCGAGTTTTTGTTTCATCCCACCGGAGAGCTTGCCCGCCAGGCGTCCGGTAAACGGCCCAAGAGACGTAAACTCCAGCAGGCGAGCAAAAGTTTGCTTACGTGCCTCGCCGGTGACGCTGCGCAAATCCGCGTACAGATTGAGGTTCTCCATCACCGTGAGATCTTCATACAGACCAAATTTCTGCGGCATATAACCGAGCACGGCGTGCAGCGCGCCGTCGTTTTTGATCGGATCAAAGCCAATCACCGTGGCACTGCCGCTGTCGGGTTTCAGTAATCCCGCCAACATCCGCATCAGCGTGGTTTTACCTGCACCGTCCGGCCCCACCAACCCCGTCACATAACCGGCGTGAATGGTACAATCGAGCGGCGCGACGGCGGGCTTGTCCATGCCCGGAAAGCGTTTTTCCAGGCCGTTCAGCGTGATAACGGCATCATTCATGTCCTGCCTCGTCACCGAATTGTACCGTCACTGGCATTCCCTGGCGTAACGCATCATCGGCGTCGGTCACCACAATACGCAGGCGATAGACGAGGTCGGTACGCAGATCCGGCGTTTCGACGGTTTTCGGGGTAAATTCAGCAGTCGGCGAAACGAAACCAATCTGCCCGTGATACGGCTTGTCCGGGCGACCATCGGTATAAAGCAGCACTTTGCGCCCCGGCTGGGCCTGGTCAAGATTACGTTCATCAACATAAGCGCGCACCCACACCGGACGCGTTAGTGAAACGGTAAACACCGTGCCACCTTCATTGAGGACCGTGCCTGGCTCCACCGCGCGCGTTAACAGCGTGCCATCAGACGGGGCTATCAACGTTGAGTCCTGTAAATTCAACTCCGCCTGCGCCAGTTGCGCCTGCGCCTGTTCGAGGCTGGCTTTCGCCTGAGCGATGTCCTGTTCACGGTTACCGGAACGGTACTGACGCAATTTATCCTGTGCTGATTTCAGCGTTGCCTGCGCCTGGTCGCGCGAGGAGCGGGCATTTTCCAGGTCATTTGCCGAAATAGTGCGGCTTTTCCACAACCCTTGCTGGCGGTTATAGAAGTTCTGCGCATAGTCATAGGCGGCTTGCGCCTGTTTCACCGCTGCGGCGGCCTGAGCGATTTCTTCATCGCGATACCCGGCAAGCATCAGGTCATACTGCGCCTGTGCCACCGAAACACCCGCTTTCGCCTGCATCAGGGCAATCTCATACGGCTTGTGATCCAGTTCGCCCAGCACCTGGCCCGCTTTGATAGCATCACCTTCGTCCACCGCCAGCGATTCAACGCGCCCCCCAACACGGAAACTAAGATTTACCGTACGAATATCCACGTTGCCATACAGCGTCAGGCCGTTATCCTGGCGGCTTTGATACCACCAGTAGCCTCCGGCAACCACGGCGGCAAGTACCACTACCGCCAATCCGATCACGACAGGTTTTTTCATCACTACAAACTCCTTTGCGATAATCCTTGCAAAATCAGGTCGATATGACAGGTCACCGTCTGGTTGATCAGTTCGGTCTTTTCTTCATCGAACGCGGTCCAGCCGGTACGTAACAGAATTGTTTCTTTGCCAAGACGGAACGCCAGAATCTCACCAATCAACGCATGGGTATGAAGGATCATGCGGGTGTCATTGGCGTCGCAGCCGGTCCAGGCGGCAATCAGGCGTGTCAGGTGGCTGTGTAGCGGACTAATCACCTGTTCGTGCACCAGGTGGTAGGCTGCCGTGGGAGAGAGCTGCTCACGGGAGATAAACTTGCTGAGGTTGACGGTGTCATCCTGGGTGAGCAGCTTAATCATGTTCCTGCAGGCGCGAAGGATCAGTTCACGGATGGCAACCCGATCAGGCTGTGGTTGCGCGAACAAGCGTTCGGCTTCCTCGGCATGCGGACGGAACTGCTCGCCAATAAAATCGGCAATCCACTGGGCGCAGGCGAGGTACAAATCTTCTTTCGAACCGAAGTAGTAGGTGATGGCAGCGATATTCTGCCCGGCCTGGGCGGCTATCTCGCGAGTGGTGGCGTTCATTCCATATTCACCAAACTGCGCCAGTGCGGCAGCAATCAGCTGTTTTTTCGCCTGTTCACCCTTGATTGTCATGGCAGGATTATTCATCGCACAGTCCATTCTTAATCAAATGATTGATTAAGATTATGACTCCATAGGGGAGTTGTCCAGTATGGCTAAGAATTTTAGCAACGCCAGTCACAGGGATAATTTATGCGCTGCGTCACAAAAACTGCTACACTCCGCTCCCTCATGACATTGTGGTTTTTGTCATTTTCCTTTTCAGTATCTCCCTGAAAACTACACCGGTAACGGTCGGGGCGGTTCGGAGTAGTTATGTCTTTCGATTCTTTGGGTTTAAGCCCTGATATCCTGCGCGCCGTTGCCGAGCAGGGTTACCGTGAACCCACCCCTATTCAGCAGCAGGCGATCCCTGCGGTGCTGGAAGGCCGCGACCTGATGGCTAGCGCCCAGACCGGCACCGGCAAAACAGCGGGCTTTACGCTGCCGCTGTTGCAACACCTGATCACTCGCCAGCCGCACGCCAAAGGGCGTCGTCCGGTACGTGCGCTCATTCTTACCCCGACCCGTGAACTGGCGGCGCAGATTGGCGAAAACGTCCGTGATTACAGCAAATACCTGAACATTCGTTCGCTGGTGGTGTTTGGTGGTGTGAGTATTAACCCGCAGATGATGAAACTGCGTGGCGGCGTTGATGTGCTGGTGGCAACCCCGGGACGTTTGCTGGACCTGGAACATCAGAATGCAGTGAAGCTGGATCAGGTTGAAATCCTCGTCCTCGATGAAGCTGACCGCATGCTCGACATGGGCTTTATCCACGATATCCGTCGCGTGTTAACAAAACTACCTGCGAAGCGCCAGAACCTGTTATTCTCCGCGACCTTCTCTGACGATATTAAAGCCCTGGCGGAAAAACTGTTGCACAACCCGCTGGAAATCGAAGTGGCACGCCGCAATACCGCGTCTGATCAGGTGACCCAGCACGTTCACTTTGTCGATAAGAAACGCAAACGCGAATTGCTGTCGCACATGATTGGGAAAGGGAACTGGCAGCAGGTGCTGGTGTTTACCCGTACCAAACACGGCGCTAACCATCTGGCTGAACAGCTCAATAAAGATGGCATCCGTAGTGCGGCGATCCACGGCAATAAATCGCAAGGTGCGCGTACTCGTGCGCTGGCTGATTTTAAATCGGGCGATATTCGTGTACTGGTGGCAACTGACATCGCTGCGCGCGGCCTGGATATTGAAGAGCTGCCGCACGTCGTCAACTATGAACTGCCAAACGTACCGGAAGATTATGTCCACCGTATCGGGCGTACCGGTCGCGCGGCTGCTACCGGTGAAGCGTTGTCGCTGGTGTGTGTTGATGAACACAAACTGCTGCGTGATATCGAAAAACTGCTGAAAAAAGAGATCCCGCGCATTGCGATTCCGGGCTATGAGCCGGACCCGTCAATCAAAGCCGAACCGATCCAGAACGGTCGCCAGGGCGGCGGTGGACGTGGCCAGGGCGGTGGCGGCCGCGGTCAGCAGCCGCGTCGTGCCGAAGGCGGCGCGCCGAAATCGTCCGGCAAACCACCGCGTCGCAACAACGACAGCAAACCGGCGGGTGAAAGCCCGTGGCGCAGCGGTGAAGGGAAACCGGCAGGGGAAGGGCAGCGTCGACGCCGCCCGCGTAAACCTGCTAACCCGCAGTAATCTGGAAGCCCGGTCTTAAAGCCGGGCTTTTCTTTTTGCGGCAGCGAAGAGAAAATGCCACAATATTGGCTGTTTATACAGTATTTCAGGTTTTCTCATGGCATTAACCGCCGCGCTTAAAGCGCAAATTGCCGCCTGGTATAAGGCGCTTCAGGAACAGATCCCCGACTTTATTCCCCGTGCGCCGCAGCGGCAGATGATTGCGGACGTCGCCAAAACGCTGGCCGGAGAAGAAGGGCGGCATCTGGCGATTGAAGCCCCCACCGGCGTTGGGAAAACGCTCTCCTATTTGATCCCCGGCATCGCCATTGCCCGCGAAGAGCAAAAAACGCTGGTGGTGAGTACCGCCAACGTGGCGTTGCAGGATCAGATTTACAGCAAAGATTTACCGCTGCTGAAAAAGATCATTCCCGATCTTAAATTCACTGCCGCTTTTGGGCGTGGGCGCTACGTTTGCCCGCGTAATCTGACGGCGCTCGCCAGCACTGAGCCCACGCAACAGGATCTGCTGGCGTTTCTTGACGACGAACTGACGCCAAATAATCAGGAAGAGCAAAAACGTTGTGCGAAGCTGAAGGGCGATCTCGACACTTATAAATGGGATGGTCTGCGCGATCATACTGATATCGCTATAGATGACGATCTCTGGCGTCGTTTAAGTACCGACAAAGCCAGCTGCCTCAACCGCAACTGTTACTACTATCGTGAATGCCCGTTTTTTGTTGCTCGTCGGGAGATTCAGGAAGCGGAAGTGGTGGTGGCAAACCATGCGCTGGTGATGGCGGCGATGGAAAGCGAAGCGGTATTGCCTGACCCGAAAAATTTACTGCTGGTGCTGGACGAAGGCCATCACCTGCCGGATGTGGCGCGGGATGCGCTTGAGATGAGCGCCGAAATCACCGCGCCGTGGTATCGGCTACAGCTGGACTTGTTCACGAAACTGGTCGCTACCTGCATGGAGCAGTTTCGCCCGAAGACCATCCCACCGCTGGCGATCCCTGAACGTTTGAATGCGCATTGTGAAGAGTTGTATGAGCTTATCGCCTCGTTAAACAACATTCTCAATCTCTACATGCCTGCCGGGCAGGAGGCAGAGCACCGTTTTGCGATGGGCGAACTGCCAGATGAAGTGCTGGAGATCTGCCAGCGGCTGGCAAAACTCACCGAGATGCTGCGTGGCCTGGCGGAGTTATTTCTTAACGATTTAAGTGAGAAAACCGGCAGCCATGACATTGTACGTCTGCATCGGTTGATTTTGCAGATGAACCGCGCGTTGGGGATGTTCGAGGCGCAAAGCAAACTCTGGCGGCTGGCTTCGCTGGCGCAATCTTCCGGTGCACCGGTGACCAAATGGGCGACGCGGGAAGAGCGCGAAGGGCAGCTACACCTCTGGTTTCACTGCGTGGGAATACGTGTCAGCGATCAGCTGGAAAGGCTGCTGTGGCGCAGTATTCCGCACATTATTGTCACCTCCGCAACCTTGCGTTCGCTGAACAGTTTTTCGCGTTTGCAGGAGATGAGTGGTCTGAAAGAGAAAGCGGGCGACCGTTTTGTGGCGCTGGATTCCCCCTTTAACCACTGCGAACAGGGCAAAATTGTTATTCCCCGGATGCGCGTTGAGCCTTCCATCGACAACGAAGAGCAGCATATTGCCGAAATGGCGGCCTTTTTCCGTAAGCAGGTGGAGAGCAAAAAACATCTCGGTATGTTGGTACTGTTTGCCAGCGGACGGGCGATGCAGCGCTTTCTCGACTATGTGACGGATTTACGTCTGATGTTGCTGGTTCAGGGCGATCAGCCGCGTTACCGTTTAGTTGAACTGCACCGCAAACGCGTCGCCAACGGTGAGCGCAGCGTGCTGGTGGGCTTACAGTCATTTGCCGAAGGGCTTGATTTGAAAGGTGATCTGCTCAGCCAGGTGCATATCCACAAAATCGCTTTTCCGCCCATCGACAGCCCGGTGGTGATCACCGAAGGGGAATGGCTGAAAAGCCTCAACCGCTATCCGTTTGAGGTGCAAAGCCTGCCGAGCGCCTCGTTTAACCTGATTCAGCAGGTTGGGCGACTGATTCGAAGCCACGGTTGCTGGGGCGAAGTGGTTATCTACGACAAACGCTTGCTGACCAAAAATTATGGCCAAAGGTTGTTAAACGCGCTGCCGATCTTTCCGATTGAACAGCCGGAGGTGCCTGAGGTAAAAAAACGCCCGGCAACACTGACTGCCGGGCGCAGGAAAAGCCTCCGTGCTAAGGGGCGCGGTCCTACTGGTAAGTGAAGGTCACCTGCACCACGCTGTTAAATGTGCCTGCGGTGACGGGCATTGAGGTAGCGTAATAGCGGGCGGCCAGCGGGAAATCCGCCGTGTGATTGTTCCGGTTGATCATCACGCTGAAGCTGGCATCCGGGGCAAGCGAGATCTGATCCTGCGGGTCGGCAAGCTCCAGCGCCAGTCCTTTCGCGGTTCCGGTGCTGGCGAATCTAGTCGGATGAATGCTGTCTGGCTGACCGTGAAAGGTGGCCGTAGCCAGCATGGAAGTGGTTGGGCATTTCGACAGGGTTAAGTTGAATGATTTCCATTGTCCGGTATCGCCCACATCCTTAAAATCGCCGGTATTCGCTGTGCCCAGATTGACCGTCAGGTTCTGACTGGCGCTGTCCACCTGGCAGGCGTTGGCGTAAATGTTTCCGCGAATATCGAGTTGAATCTCTTCCGCCAGGCTCTGGCTGGCCACTCCAATCAGTAAAAGGGTTAATAACGTTTTCATTTGTAAGCCACCGTAATGGTTGCGACGGCATTCGCCGTTCCGGGCGTCACCTCCGGGCTGGTTTGTTCGTAAGAGACGCTGAAGGGATATTGCGACTGGACATTGGCATAGGTGGTAAAGGTATTCATATATTGCCCGAAAACAGGTGTCTGGCCGTTAAAGAGCATTTTCACCCCCACGCCGGTCGCCACGCCGCTTTCCGGCGTCAATTTGATCACGCCAGGAAAATTCGTTTCATAGCCATTGGCGCTGGTGATCATCATCTCCGGCTGTACATCCTGATCGCAGAGCATGTCGATACTGAATATCGATTGGGAAACCACGCTTCCTGCCCCGGTAAAGCGGCTCACCGGAAAATCACCCAGCGTGATGGTCAGGGATTTAGGTGACACCGTGCATGTCACAGCTTTTACCTGAACATTGCCTGAGTAAGAGAGGGTGTTAGGATCATTCAGGGCCTCAATTTTTTCAACTGCAAGGTTGAATTGCGTATTGCTCATTGTCAGTGCGCCAGAAGCCACGGTTTCGCTGGTTTTTACCAGTTCCAGCATCACGTCAAAGCTAAACGGGATGGAAGAGTCGCTGTTTATCGTGCCGGAGACCTGGCCTACGGGCGTGTTCGCCGAACATATCTGATCCGCCGCGCCGGTCACGCGCTGTCCTTTATCATTTCTTAGCGAGATGCCGACACCAGCAACGCCTGTATCATAGACGCCGGGGATCCCTGGAATCTCTTTGCCGAAGCCGTTGTAGCACGCGATGATTGGCTGACCCGCATCCGGCGCGTAGTAACAGTTTCCCGATATGTGAATAGTGCGTTCAGTTCCCTGAATGGTCGACCCTACGGGCAGGCTGGTGGGGACCGAAATCGACGCGAGTGAGAGCAGCGCGGGCAGACTCGGCGATTGGCAAGAAGCTTTCGCGTGCGGCATAAAGAGCGCGGCGGTCGCCAGAACTACAAGCAAGAAAAACGATTTTACTATCTGCATCATAATCGGTCCGGTGTTAATCAGTGACACTGCGCGGCAGCGTTAATAATGTTGGTGTCGTCCCTTCCTTGCATCAGGGCATAATCGGCGATGCAATGCTCGCTCGCCTCCTTGCCCCATGAAACGAAAAGGCGCCCGTTCAGCGGCAGTCCGGTGAGGTACACCTGACCGTCATTGCCGACGATAAATTCACTGCTCTTATCTTCCGTAGTGACCGTTGCGCCGAAGGGCAGCGGTTTATCATTCCAGGCGAGGGTCATTAAGACGCGGTTGCCCACGCGAGTATTGAAACTGGCGCGAACAACAGCGCCACGGGTCGGCGTGACCGTCTGCGAGGCGTGCGTGACGTCGGCATCTTCTGGCAGGGTCTCCGTGTCCAGAGAAATCGGGTTATGACGCCACGGTGTCACAAAGGGCACGAGGGTATAGCCGCGAGAGTCGGTTACTACGCCCGTCTGATTCGCCACGTGGGTGCCGTGGGTGCCCGGCGCTTTGACCAGGACGATGGTTTCTCCCAATGACTGCCCAAGCGTAATACCGTTGGCGTGAGCTACCACTCCCCCCTGAATCCCTGCGCTCACGGTTTGCTGATGACTGTCCTGGCTTACGCCACCGCGCACTTCACCGTAGGTGCCTTTGTAATCCGCATTCATGCTGGTGGCCGTGTTGTTATTGGCGCGGTCCAGATTTTCCTGAATGTTCCAGCTCAGGTTGTCACCCTCCAGGGCCGTACCGTTCAAACCGAGGTTATGCGTGGTGCCGTCTTTACTGGTGTTCAGGCTATAATTTGCCCAGGTATTAGGCAGCCAGCGGTCGAGCGGAACCGATACGTTGAGGCCAATTTGTCGGTCATAGCTGATGGATTTACCGTCCTCGTCCTTGTCGTCGCTGTTTTTATTAACGCTGTAGCTCAGGCTATAGCTCACGCCATGCCAGCTGTTGTTGTAGTTAACACCCAGGGAGGTCATATCCTGACTCTGGCTCCAGTAACGCTCTTTCACCAGGCTCAGCGTCACCGAACCCCACTTGTCGCCCAACGTCTGGTCGATGGTGGCCTCCGCCCGTGAGCGGCGCTGCTGCGGAGCGGACCAGTCGTTTGCACTGGTCCAGGACTCCATGGTGTCCTGCAGGGTGTAAAAGCCTTTGCTGTTGTAGCGATAGCCCGCCAGCGAGAAGCTAGTGCCGGTCGCGGTAAAATTTTTGCTGTAGCGCAGACGAAGGGATTGCCCTTTGCTGGTTTTGCGCTTTTTCAGTAGCGCTTTGGCACGGGTAACGTCTACGGAGAACGCTCCGAGATCGCCAAAGTTTTTCCCCGCGCCGAGCGCGGCGGAGTGGTAATGCGAACTCTGCTGCGTACCGCCGTAAACGGTGACGCCGTGTGACAGGCCATAGATGGCGCTGCCCTGGGCGAAAGGGGTCTTCTCAACCTGTTTATCGTATGAACGGTAGCGCCCTGCAGCGACGCTATACTTCAGGTGCTTTTCCCGCTGCAGCACCGGCACGGAGGCAAACGGCACCACGAAATGACTCTCGCTGCCGTCGGTCTCTTTCACCGTGACGTTCAGATCGCCGCTGCTGCCGGTGGGGTAGAGATCGTTAATCTCAAACGCGCCGGGGGCGACGGTGTTTTGATAGATAACGTAGCCATTCTGGCGAACCACCACCTGGGCGTTACTGTGCGCCGTACCGCGCACCACCGGCGCATACCCGCGCTCGCTGTCCGGCAGCATGTCGCTTTCGGTAGCCAGCTGTGCGCCAGTGTAAGAGACGCTGTCGAAAACGTCGGCCTGGGTGCTGCTCTGACCCACGGTCATCTCGCTCTTCAGCCCCACTATATCGCGCTGGGCATAGGTATAGATCGGGGTCAGCTTGCCGTCGTTCTGACCGCCATCCGAATTGTGGTTCCAGGTGCTGTAATTACGCACGCGCCAGGCTCCGGTATTGAAACCGGGGCGCAGGTTAATAAACTGGCTGCTGTTGTCGGCTTCCCCTTGCTGGCGGACGTGGCTTTGGCTGGCGTTAACGCTATAGTTCAGGATGCCCGCGGTGATCCCTTCGTCATACTCTTTCGGATCGATGTAGCCGCGAGGCACCTGGCCCAGCGCCGACTGGGGAATACTCAGCAATAGTTGCTGGTTTTTGATGCGGAAAGTCGCCGAGGCCGAAGGGATGGCGCTGAGATCCGCGCATTCCCCTTCGGTCGCCAGCTGTGGATAATCTTTGGTTTTGATGCCCAGATGGGTTAATTCATCCAGGCTCAGGCAAGGCTGCAGGGAATCATCTCCCTGGGCATCTTTTTGTAATGTAAAAAGGACGTCACGGGTGTCGATTTTATTATTATTGACGAACACCGTGACCTGATATTTACCCGGTGCCTGACCGGGACCGTTTTCATAAACAGAGAGATCGGTCTTTGCCTGCTCTGGATTATCAATATCCAGCAGAGCAGGGTTAAAATAATCATCAGCGTGGACCTGCAGCGCACAGCATGTCACCGCTATTCCACAAAAAGTGGGCAGCATTTTACGCAGTCTACGTAATAGCGGTTGAGTCGTGCTGTACATGATTATCCAGGCGTCAAGTAAAGTATTAACGAACGGATGCAGACCAGGTTTTACTGATGCTGCCGTAATCGGTAATAACCGACCAGCTTACGGTGTTACCGATCATATTTGCCGGAAGGGCAAAGTGGGTAGAGGTATTTGGCACAGCCCAGGTTGCTTTTGCCACTTTTTGGCCGTTCAGCGTTACGCTCTGGAAATTCATATAGAAAGGCGTAGGGTTATTTACCACCAGATCATTGCCTTCGCGGTGCCATTGCAGTTTATCAGCAACTGCTTCAGGTTTGCCTTTAATCGATGCGGGGCGATAAAGCAATTTAATACGGGTATTAATGGCGATTTGTAATGTATTAACGCCCTCTTCATGACTTGAAGAAGGAATGGCTTTAATATTTAACCAGTACAACGACTCGCGATCTTCTGGCATATTTTCGCTGGTACGCACCACGCGCAACACGTTATCTTCTTTAGCGTTCAGACGGAACAGGGGCGGGGTAATCAGAAATGGCGCTTTATCGCCTTTTTTCAAACCGGTATCCACCCAGGACTGTACCAGATAGTTAATCTCATCGGGATTGGAAATCCCAATCGAAGACTCTTTTTTCTCTCCCTGATAAACCAGTCGGGTGCCATTAATAATCACACCTGCATGGGCTGTTACTGCGGTCAGTAAAAGTACGCTTAATAAATAACTGTGTCGCATGAATCTGTCTCAAAGAAAGAGGAGATATTCGCGTGAAGGCGAATATCTCCTGGTTGATCGTATCAGTTATAAATAACTGTGAAAGTAGAGGCTGAGTTAGCCTGGCCGGCAGTGATCGATGCCTGAGTCTGAATATAACGTGCACCAAACTCCAGATTATTTACCGTCGTTCCAGCAGCTAAAGGATACTGCTTAGAAGGCGTATATAAGCTGACAGGCTGTTCGGAAGAATCAACCAGCTGAATCGCCACGCCAGTTGCCGTCGTCGCACCCGGGGTCAAGGCCAGCGTGGTGTTATTATCCGCATCTGGCGTACCACCGAAGTTGATGGCTGCAGACGTGACCGTTTCCGGGCAGTCTTTTAACTGAATATCAAATTTCGTTAAGGTGCTGGTAGAGCCTGCGCCGGAAAATGTTGTTTTGGAGACTTTACCCAGCGCAACATTCAGCGGACTGCTTAAGCCGTTAACCACCTGACAGGCGGAATCGATAATTTCACCTGTGAAGTTAATTTGTCCTTCACCGGTGGATGCTGCGAAAGAAGATGCAGAGCATCCCAACGCAGCAGCAATGAATAAACCTAAAGTGACTTTTTTCATATTTAAACCTGTATGTTTCTCCTTTCGACCTTTGCAATTAGCATTGTTCGAAGTTATGTCTCAACTACTCACCGCTGGTTATTTAATCAGAAAATTCACGCCGGGAAAGGCTCCGCGCGGCTTCCAAATAACTCAGTTAAATCTTGCAAAATAAATTTTTTCGCTAAAACAATTGATTATAAAAATACGCAGGACGGTCAAAAAAACTAACAGCGGGGTCATCATCAGGGCTATATTGTTAACAAGATAAGGCTGTCAGGAGGAATGTCGTGGATTATCGCAAAATTATCAAAGAGGTAGGGCGCGGGAAAAACCACGCCCGCGACCTGGACCATGAAACCGCACGCGCGCTTTACACCCGTATGCTCGACGGCGAGGTACCGGACCTGGAGATGGGCGGCATCCTTATAGCGCTGCGTATCAAAGGTGAAGGTGAAGCGGAGATGCGCGGCTTCTATGAGGCGATGCAGGCGCAAACGCTGCGCCTGACGCCGCCGGTGGCAAAGCCGATGCCGATTGTGATCCCGAGCTACAACGGCGCGCGCAAGCAGGCAAACTTAACCCCGCTACTCGCTATCTTATTACACAAGCTGGGATTCCCGGTGGTGGTGCACGGCGTAAGCGAAGATCCCACCCGCGTATTGACGGAGACCATTTTCGGCATGTTGGGGATTGAGCCCACGCGTCATGCGGGCCAGGCCCAGGCGAAGCTGGATGGCCATCAGCCGGTTTATATCCCCGTCGGCGCCCTATGCCCACCGCTGGAGAAGCAGCTCGATATGCGCTGGCGCATGGGCGTGCGCAACAGCGCGCACACGCTGGCGAAACTAGCCACGCCGTTTGGCGAAGATGCCGCCCTGCGTCTTTCCAGCGTCTCGCATCCGGAATATGTGGCACGCGTGGGGCAATTCTTCGAGGCTATTGGCGGAAGGGCGTTGTTGATGCACGGCACGGAAGGTGAGGTTTATGCGAACCCGCAGCGCTGCCCGCAGGTGATGTTGATTGATTCCGCAGGCGCGCGCGCCATTCTGGAGCGCGGGGAAGAGAATACCGGTGTAATATTGCCTGAGGCAAAAGATCCCCATACTACTGCCCACTGGATTGAGCAGTGCCTTGCCGGAAATGTTCCTGTTCCGCATTCGATCAAGCTGCAGATGGCCTGCTGCCTGCTGGCAACCGGGGAGGTTGATACGGTCGAGGCCGGTCTCAAACGCGTGGACGCGGCGTTTTAGACAAAAAAAAGCCCGTCCAGTGGCGGACGGGCAAGCAAGGGTAACAACAACAGGGTCAATGAGGGTTGGAGCAGCTCACCAGAGGGTATGGCGAGGGTACAGCATTTAATCAGTCGATTATTTGTAGATAACCGCGGTACCGCTCAGCTTGTTATTGCCGTTAGCGGAGGTAATGGTGTATCCGCTTGCACCGGCAGCTGCGGCTTTCTCAGCCAGTTTGGCTTCCAGGCCGTCCAGCGTGGTGGCGCCATCAGCACTGACCACACCAACTTTGTTCATGTTCTGTGCCTGAGTGGAAGAGACAGGCTCTACGGCGAAAGCGCCGAAAGACAGAGCGGACAGGGCAACAGCAGCTACAGCATATTTGATGGTTTTCATAATTAATCTCTCGCAGGTGTTTCTGTTAAGGGGACGATGTTTCGTCGATGTGATAAGTATCACGGTTTTTTGCGAGTGATAAAATCGAAGAGAATTGACGTGGTTGCTCAAAAAAATTGAATGACAAATAACTTATTGAATATTAATAAATTCAAAGTACCGCTTTACACTTCTTGCGGATGCGCTTTACAGAAGCGATAAGAAGGGCACGTTTTGCTACGCGTCTGGTTAAAAACCGTGAGCGTAAAGGAACGCGCGGGCTCGGTTAGCCTGGGTAAAGTAAAGTCAACGTAACTGGCTGTCTTTCGAACCTCTGCGATTATATCCCGAGTGTGATGAGTTTTTCGAATCTTTCTGCTGCTGGCAGGTGATGCAAAGCCTTACTCCGGGGATGGCTTTTCGCCGCGCCTCCGGAATGCGGTCTCCGCATTCTTCGCATTCCGTTAAGCTTTCGCCGCGCGGAATTTCACCGCGGGCACGCGCCACCGCATCTTCAATAGTACTGTTGATCTGTTCGTTAACAGCGTCGTCATTTGCCCAGCCGGAAGCCATCGCGTCCTCCTGAAATTGGTTTAGGCCATACGTTTACTATGGGGTTAAAAAATGAACAATCAAGCCGAAGGGAGAAGAGAACTGCACCCGTTGGGCAGATGCAGTCTTGGGGAAGAGGCCGGTTATTTATAAATAGTCGCAGTGCCGTACATGTGGTTATCTCCGCCTGCGGAGTTCACCACGAAGCCTTTGGCACCTTCCTGGCGGGCTTTCTCGGCCAGTTTATTCTGCAGATCGTCAAGGTTACTGGCACGGCTTACCGAAACGGTGCCCGCAGGACGTAGCTGGCTGGTGTCAGTACTCTGGGTCAGCGACTGAACGGCCATGGCAGAGAAGGACGCCGTCGCCAGGGCGGCTGCGATAACAGCAAGGGTCAGGTACTTTTTCATAATCACATCCTCATGGGGAAACAACAGGTGATTCCCCTTAAGTTTAGAAGCCGGAGGAGTGTGACTTAGCGCAAATATTTGATGATGATCTGCTTGTTTTTTGAACAATATAAATTGACATTTCGCTGACAGATCATAGACATAAAGGTGTTTGATTTATGTCGAATTTTTAATCGATGCAGAGAAAGATTTACCGTTGGGCCAGCAAAGGGTATCTTACGCCGCTGTTTAAAGGAGAACGCCATGACTTCCCAAAAGCCGGGATTGCACCCACGAAATCGCCACCGTAACCGCTACGACATGAATGCGTTATGCCTGAGCTGCCCGCCGCTGCAGGACTATATTGTCCAGACCCCTGCGGGTGAGCCCTCGGTCAACTTTGCTGACCCGCAGGCGGTTAAAATGCTGAACAAAGCCCTGCTGGCGCATTTTTACGGTGTGGCGAACTGGGATATTCCCGAAGG
Organism: Enterobacter hormaechei; assembly: GCA_041890495.1. GTDB lineage: Bacteria > Pseudomonadota > Gammaproteobacteria > Enterobacterales > Enterobacteriaceae > Escherichia > Escherichia boydii. The sequence continues at coordinate 2,212,123 of CP169086.1, read as the reverse complement.
CTTTCTCTGTCCACCTGTGCCGGGCCGTGCGGATTACGTTCATCACCTTGCCGACCTTCTTGCCGAAGGTAATGAGGGCGCTGTTCCACAGCAGACTACGATTCTGGATATCGGCACCGGGGCGAATCTGATTTACCCGCTGATCGGCGCGCATGAATATCAGTGGCGCTTTACCGGAAGCGAAATCGGTGACGAGGCCTTTGCCAGCGCCCAGGCGATTATCAGCGCTAACCCGGGATTAAGCCGCGCCATTCGTCTGCGTCGTCAGAAAGATGCGGGTGCGATCTTCAACGGCATTATTCACAAAAACGAAAGCTATGACGCCACGATGTGCAATCCGCCGTTCCATGATTCGGCGGCAACGGCCCGTGCGGGCAGCGAGCGCAAGCGCCGTAACCTGGGTCAGGCTGAAGACGCCGCGCTGAACTTCGGCGGTCAGCAGCAGGAATTATGGTGTGAAGGGGGCGAAGTGGCGTTTATCCTGCGCATGATTGCGGAAAGCAAACAGTTTGGCCGTCAGGTGAAGTGGTTCACGACGCTGGTCTCCCGCGGAGATAACCTGCCGCCGCTCTACCGTGCGCTGACCGAAGCGGGCGCCGTAAAAGTGGTGAAAAAAGAGATGGCGCAGGGCCAGAAACAGAGTCGCTTTATCGCCTGGACGTTTATGGACAATAACAAACGTCGCAAATAGCACTCCATCGTAGGCCGGGTAAGGCGAAGCCGCCACCCGGCAACCAGGCTACAGCGTCGGCTCCTGTGGTGGGAGCGGCGCTGTGGGAGGCGGGAGTACCTGATACGTCTGTACCGGCATCCGCACGTTCGCCAGATCGAAGTGTTTTTTCACCATGCTGTCGAGCGCAAAGCGCACCGTCCACTGCTTCAGCGGCTGGGTGGTGAACGACACGCGCAGGGTAAACGCCGTGTTCGTCAGCCCGACAATGCCGGCAAATGACGGCTCTCCAATCACCAGTCCGCGAATATCCTCCATCTGCATCAGCTCTTCTACAGCATCGCGCAGCGCCTGCTTCGCTTTATCGGCATCCTCATGACGATCCACATCGTAGTTCGCCACCACGGAACCAATGCCGCGCACAAAGTTTGCGAAGGTGGTGATCGAAGACCAGGGAATAATGTGGTACGCCCCGGTGTCCTGACGCACGCCAACAGAACGGATGGACATCCTCTCCACGGTGCCGGTTAACGGCCCGATGGTCACCAGATCGCCCGTGTTCATCCCGTTCTCAAACTGAATAAAGATGCCGGTAATAATATCCTTCACCAGCGTTTGCGACCCGAAGGAGATTGCCAGCCCCAGGGCACCGGCACCGGCCAGCAGCGGGGCGATATTCACCCCGATTTCAGACAGCAAAATCATGATGGTGATGGTACTGATAATGACCGCCAGCGCGTTACGGAACAACGTTAACAGCGTTCTTGCCCGCGCGCTGGGCAGGGGGCGGCCGTGGATATCCGACACCAGACGGTTCTCGATAAGGCTCGCCAGAAGCGTCCAGCCGACGGCAGAGAAGAACAAAATCAGCGCGATGCGAATCAGGATGTCGACCGTTTTTTCACCCGCACCGTTGTGCAGCCAGTTCCAGAAATCAAACAGGCTCCATGCATTCAGGAGCAGCATAATCGCCACGCAGACGGTGAGAATGCGCGCCACCTTCAGCGATACCGACATCCAGCCGTTTACCCGTTTTTGCAGTTCCGGGTAATTACGCTGTACCTGCGGCGACAGGGTTATGGTTTTCGAGATCCAGCGCGACAGCAGCCCCGACACAAACGCCGCGATGCCGATAATGGCGAGGCTTTTGAACGTCGCCCCCATCATGAATTTCAGGCTATTACCCGGGTCGAACAGCGAGAAGAAGCACAGTACGATGAAGTAAGCGCTTGCCAGCCAGTGCCACACCAGGGCGAAAGCGCGGATAAACAGGCTAAAGAACGAGAGGGAGCGATCGGCCAGATTCAGCAGGCTTTGGGTAATGGTTTTTTTATTGTGGAAGATCAGATACAGCGACCAGACGGTAATGCAGATCATGATAATGACGTTTGCCAACGCGCCAAACTGGACGTTCACCTGGTTGGAGATGATCGGCACGGCAACCAGCAGACCGTAGCCAATCAGCCCGCTGAGTACGCTCAGGCGCAGCGCCCAGTACTTCGCGCTTTCATCCCGGATGGAGAAAGGACGCAGCGCCGGCACGTGGGGACAAAAGAGTAACCGCAGCAGCGCCTTGAAGAACTCAATCAGGGCAAAGGCATTCAGGAAAAGCGACTGCTGGAAGGCGATAGTTTTGTTGCCCGCGTTCAGCCTGTCGGCCAGCATCTGGCCTAAGAACAGCGTCAGCGCCAGCAGCAGTAAATCAATGATAAACGCTGAGGCTATCATCAACGGCAGGTGCAGCCAGCTGCTTTTCTGCTGATTCTTTCTGCGTCCCCATTGCCCCATTTTGCGGTACAGCGGCCACGCGCACAGGCGCACCAGCCAGTAAAAAAGGAATACCGCACCGGCCAGCATCAGGAACTGCGTGGCGGCGGCGGTAAACGTTTGTGGGTTAAACGGCTTATGCGGTGAGCCAATCAGGTTGCGGTACAGCTGAGCAAAGCGCGAAGAGAGCGCTTCCCCATAGTGGCGGCTCACGTCGGTGACGTTTTCCAGTACCGTTTTTTGCTCTTCCACCTGGTGGGGAGGGGTGATGACAGGCACCGGCTCCTGCGGCGGCGTGGCGGCCACTTTCCGCAGCTGGCTGATGAGCTCCTGCCGGGAGGTGTCGTTTTCGAGGACGTCGGCAAGCGCACTATAGGCCGCTTTTTTCTGTTCAACATCGGGCTCCGGAGGCGGCGTACTTTGCTGGCTGGCGGTCGTTCCGGTGGTCACGCCGGGGATCGCGACGGCGAACGATGGCGCACTAAACAGGCTTATCAACAGCAACAGGATCCACGGCACGGCGTCCTCCGGTGAAAATGTCGAACAAAATGATAAGTATAGAAGTCGAGGCGAGGAGGGGGATTTTTGGGAACAATCTGGCGTAAAAAAGCCGGGCAAGCCCGGCTTTAGCGTAAAGCGATGGATCAGGAGACGTGCTGCAAAAATTCCTGCAAGCGCTGGCTCGGCGGGTTCTTGATCAACACCTGCGGATTGCCATCTTCCGCAATCCGGCCTTTGTCGATAAAGATCAGCCGCGAAGCTACTTTCTCGGCAAAACCGATTTCGTGGGTCACGATCACCATCGTCATCCCTTCTTCAGCCAGATCCTGCATAACCTTCAGCACTTCATGGCGCAGTTCCGGGTCAAGAGCGGAAGTCGGTTCATCAAACAGCATCATTTTCGGCTTCACCGCCAGCGCGCGGGCAATCGCCACACGCTGCTGTTGACCACCAGAAAGTTCGGAAGGGTAGTGATGTGCACGTTCTGCCAGACCGACTTTCGCCAGCAGCTCACGTGCCAGTTTTTCCGCCTCTTCTTTGTTCGCGCCACGCACGCGTAGCGGGCCAAACATGACGTTTTCCAGCGCCGTCAGATGCGGGAAGAGGTAAAACTGCTGGAACACCATACCTGCTTCCTGGCGAATCAGGCGCTCGTCAACTTTCGGATCGTTAACCTTCAGGCCATCGACAATCAGATCGCCGGAGGTGATTTCTTCCAGTTTGTTGATGCAGCGCAGCAGGGTCGATTTACCGGAACCGGACGGCCCGATAATCACCACGACTTCGCCCTGGGCAATGTTCAAATCGATATTGTGCAGCACCTGGGTTGGGCCAAAGTGCTTGGAGACGTTTTTAAATTCAATCACAGGATTTTCATCCTTCTTTCCAGACGACGCAGAATAAAGCTCAGCACCAGGGTAATAATCAGATAGAACACCGCCACGGCGCTCCAGATCTCAAGGGCGCGGAAGTTACCGGCAATAATTTCTTGCCCCTGACGGGTCAGTTCCGCCACGCCGATCACAATAAACAGCGAGGTGTCTTTAATGCTGATGATCCACTGGTTACCCAGCGGCGGCAGCATACGACGCAGTGCCAGCGGTAAAATGACGTAGCGAATGGTTTCCCAACGTGAAAGACCGAGCGCCAGTCCTGCTTCACGAAAACCTTTGTGGATAGACAGCACCGCACCACGCGTGATTTCCGCAATATACGCGCCGGAGTTGATCATGATGGTGACCACCGCCGCAGTAAATGGGTCGATGCGTAAGTCGTTAAACGCCATCGGCAGGGCGAAATAAATAAACATCACCTGGACGACGATAGGTGTGCCGCGGATCACTTCAATAAAGACCAGCGCGACGTGGTTGGCTATCCAACCTCCGAAGGTGCGTGCAAAACCTGCCAGCAATCCGATTACCAGACCGCCTGCCAGACCGAGGACCGAAATCCACAGGGTCATTTTGGCACCTTCAATCAGAAGCGGAATGGCAGGCCAGATGGCACTCCAGTCAAACTGCATATGTTGTTCCTGTTACCGTGGTGTAAATAATCAAATTCAGGGTAATTAATGGCCCCGGAGCGGGTTTGCGCCCCTCACCCTAATCCTCTCCCCATAGGGGAGAGGGAACTGCCAGTGCGTTTTACAGGTGTAGCGTTATTATTTCGGTTCAGTACCGAACCATTTTTTGTAGATTTCGTTGTAAGTTCCGTTCTCGCGCAGGGTTTTCAACGCGCCGTTGACTTTGTCACGCAGCTCGTCGCTACCTTTCGGGAACGCAATACCGTATTGCTGCGCTTCCAGAGAGTCACCTACCGCTTTGAACTGACCGTTACCGGCGGTTTTGATGAAGTACAGAATGTTTGGCGTATCGTGCAGAACGGCGTCTGCGCGGTTGGTGCCCAGTTCCATATAGGCGTTATCGATGTTCGGGAACTGACGCAGATCTTTAGTTTTGATGTTTGCTTTCGCGTAATCAACGGAGCCAGTACCGCTCTTCACAGCAACCACTTTCCCGTCGAGATCTTTCACGCTTTTCACATCGTTATTGTTAGCTTTCACCATCACTAACAGGCCGCTTTTGTAGTAGCCGTCAGAGAAATCGATCGCTTTTTTACGCTCGTCGGTGATGGTAATGCCCGCCAGCGCCAGATCGACGTTTTTGGTTTGCAGTGCCGGAATGATCCCACTGAAATCCATCGGCTTCAGTTCGTAATCCAGCTTCAGCTCTTTAGCGATGGCAGCCCACAGATCAACGTCAAAGCCCACATATTTATCGCCCTGTTTAAATTCAAACGGAACGAAGGCGGTATCCGTCGCGACAACTAATTTTTTATCCGCGGCATGAGAAGAAACCGCAAAAGCCAGGGTCAGTGCAGCCAGTGAAACTTTTAATACAGACTTCATAGCATTTCCTTTTTTCTATCCACGGGACGATCCCCTGCGTGACATTCACATATATGAAAAAATCGTGCCAGTTTTGCAACTCCTTGATTTTTCGAGATGCGGCAAAAACGTGATGCACGATTTATAGGGCAATACCCTGAAGATGCCCCATTCTGGGGCACCAATCTGGTGCGCTAAAATTGTGCACTCAACACAGTGATTATTTAGCGTAAAACCTGATGAAAAAACAATCTTTATGTAACGATTGTGTGATGATGTGGATACAAAAAATTTACTTAATCAGCTGGAGATAGCAGATGGATGCACTAAATAAGTGCGTTGAGGTGGGCTGCAAAACAAAACGGCCTCCTGTCAGGAAGCCGCTTTTATCGGGTACTAAAGTTCTGCACCATCAGCGATGGATTTATTCGATGTTAGACTCGATAAACCACAGGAATTTATCCAGGTCGCGAGACGCGGCGGTCAGGATATCTGCGGTGTCGTCATCTTTCGCTTCGCCAATCGCTTTGCGTACGTCATTAGCGACGATTGCGTAACGGTCAGCCAGTTCTTTCAGGTGATCCTGAACGTTGTGGATGTCCAGCGGGTAACTTTTCAGCGGGGTTTTGCTGTTGATAACTTGAGTGGTCCCCAGAGCTACACCGCCCAGCTGCACTGCACGTTCTGCCATGGTATCCAGATGATCGATCAGTGCGGTGCGGAAGCCATCCAGCATTTCATGTACGGCAATGAAGTTAGCGCCGCGCATGTTCCAGTGCGCTTGTTTGGTAATCAAAGAAAGATCAATAAACTGGATAACCTGGCGATTCAGCAACTCTACTGTTGCTTTTTTCTCGCTGTCGGAGACATCGTTGCGGGTATAAAGCAGATTGGTCGCTTTTGATTTAACTAATTTAGCGGTACTCATAATTTCATATCCTCTTGATGTTATGTCCCAGTAATTAACGAGACTAAGTATAGCACCGGATTTTTTCTCTGCGGTTTGGCTGTGCCTATCGGTCTAATAGCGAGAAGGAGGTTGATAATTTAATTTATTGAAATTAATCAATATTTTTAAATTTGATACAGATCAATCTTAATTGTTGAATGGGGAAGTCAACGCAGAGGAATATTTTGCTGGCAGGACTGAGTGTGTAAGAAATTATAACGCATGCATTTCTGGCCTTTATTCTGCATGACGTGGAGGCCATGCAGAATATATGGCTTTAGTTGATATCCACTTTCTCGACTTTAGGTTCCGGACGCATGGTGAGCGTCGAGCCCATTGATGCCGCGATAATTGAGCAGAGCGCCAGCGTCTGGGTCAACGTCAGGGTTTCGCCGAGAAATACCATCCCGGAAATGGCGGCAAGGGCGGGCTCCATGCTCATCAGAGTGCCAAATATGCGTGTCGGAAGACGCGTAAGGGCAATCATCTCCAGAGAATAGGGGAGTGCGGTAGAGAGAATCGCGACTGCCAGTCCGATGGGCATGACGGACCATTGCCAGATGGACTCTGTCGCCTGCGCCATGCCGATGGGCACAAACACGATGGCCGCAATCAGAGAACCCAACGCCACCGTTGCCGGACCGTGCTCTTCGCCTGCACGCTGGCCGGTGAGGATATAGACAGCCCAGCAGGCACCGGCGCCCAGCGCCAGCGCTGCGCCCGTCAGATCAATCTCAGAAACATTCTGGCCCAGCGGCAGCAGGAACCATAAGCCCAGAACGGCTAACACCACCCAGATAAAATCGACCGGACGCCGCGAGGAGAAAAGCGCCACCGCCAGCGGACCGGTAAACTCCAGCGCGACGGCGATCCCCAGCGGTATCGTCTGTATAGAGAGGTAGAACAGATAGTTCATTGCTCCCAGGGAGAGTCCATAAAACAGCAGGGGTAAACGCTGCTCCTTTTTGAAACGCAGACGCCAGGGTTTGAAAATGACCACCAGTATTGCCGTTCCCAGTACGATACGCAGGGCAGTCACCCCTGGCGCACCTACTAGCGGAAAAAGTGATTTTGCCAGCGAAGCACCGCTTTGAATGGACAACATGGCAATGAGTATGACTGCTACCGGCAACCAGACCGACGACGTGCGGGATAACCCAGGCATCCTTTCTCCTGTCAGCTTATGTCAAATGAGGTAAAGGTTGCAGTGTAAAGGAAATATGCGGCTACGGTTGAGGTACTGTTGAAAAAAAAGCAGGTGAAATCCGTAAAATGGTTAAGCGCTGGTGGATTTATCGCCTTTAAGATTAGGAATAATCTGGATGAATGTAACGGCGCAGACGCGCACTATGCGCATTTAGTAGTGAAAATTGCATGTGATTTGAAAGAGATAGCTTACGCTGGAAACGTTCTGTTACATGAAATGGCCCGTTAGACATCACAAATCGCGAAGAGTTTCCCATTAATTTTTGATATATTTAAAAATTAGGACTTATTTGAATCACATTTGAGGTGGTTATGAAAAAAATTGCATGTCTTTCAGCACTGGCCGCAGTTCTGGCTTTCACCGCAGGTACTTCCGTAGCTGCGACTTCTACTGTAACTGGCGGTTACGCACAGAGCGACGCTCAGGGCCAAATGAACAAAATGGGCGGTTTCAACCTGAAATACCGCTATGAAGAAGACAACAGCCCGCTGGGTGTGATCGGTTCTTTCACTTACACCGAGAAAAGCCGTACTGCAAGCTCTGGTGACTACAACAAAAACCAGTACTACGGCATCACTGCTGGTCCGGCTTACCGCATTAACGACTGGGCAAGCATCTACGGTGTAGTGGGTGTGGGTTATGGTAAATTCCAGACCACTGAATACCCGACCTACAAACACGACACCAGCGACTACGGTTTCTCCTACGGTGCGGGTCTGCAGTTCAACCCGATGGAAAACGTTGCTCTGGACTTCTCTTACGAGCAGAGCCGTATTCGTAGCGTTGACGTAGGCACCTGGATTGCCGGTGTTGGTTACCGCTTCTAATCACTTTGGTGATATAAAAAATCCGCCTCTCGGGGCGGATTTTTGTTTTTAAGGTTTCGGGTCGAAAATATCGGTTCCGAGATGGTTGTAATCCACCTTCCTTCTGTAACTGGAAGTTGGTGATGTATATCGGCCCGGCTTTCTTCTCAGATATAAACGGGTATTTGATGTTAATTTCCTTCGCTTTAATCCCCGTCCACTGGGAGAAAAAGCCTAAGAAGTCATTGGCTGAGCGGCGGGCTTTAATCACACGATGCGCTTTATCGTCGCTGGAAATGACCATAAAAGGCACCTGGAAATTTTGCTGATATTTATCATCATGGGCAAGGTATTGCACGTCTTTACCGCGCTCTTTAAAGGCCAGACCGTGGTCAGAAAAGTAAACCAGCGAGAAGCTGCTGCCGCTGTTGCGTAACTGATCGTACAGCTTGCGCAGTAAATCGTCCGTTTGCGTCATGGTATAGAGATAGCACGACGTTTCTTTCGATTGCACAAAGGTTTCGTATTTTCCTTGTGTCCTGTCGCAGGCCTGCGGATGTGAGCCCATCAGATGTAGAACAATCAGCTGCGGTTGCGAGTGCTCTTGCGCCAGCACTTGAGCGGTCATATCCAGTAACGCTTCGTCTTTGGTGTTTTTATCTGCTTCAAAATTACCTTCTTTCAGGAAGTACACTTCATCTGCTCGTTTGGCGATGCTGGCGATAGCGGTATCGTATTCGCCGATTTGACCCTGGTTGGAAAACCACCAGGTCTGGAAGCCCGCGCGATTTGCCAGGGTGACAAAGTTATCCTGAAACTGTGGTTTGCCATCGACAACGCGATTGAGCGTTAAGCCAAGCGATTTCTGCGTGGAGCCACTGGCGGCAATGTAGTCAGCAAATATCAAACCGTTAACGCTGCTGGCAAACGGGGTATTGTCCCAGTGACCGCCAAAGGCACCGAGGGCATCGCGACGCGCGCTTTCACCGATCACCACCACATAGGTCTGATACTTCGGCTTAACGGCAGTGACCGTCCAGGTATCTTTCATTCCGGAAAGTTTTGCCATCCGTTCTTGCTCTTCAATCACCTCGTTATTATTGACGATGACATCCTTAGCAAAACGAAATACCGGATAGCCAGTATCTTTCAGTTTAAATACGCCACCCCAGGCCAGGTTTTGCACGGGAGCAACAAAAAATGTCGCCACACTGAATACCAGACACAGGCTGTCGAAGGTATTCCAGCGCGCTTTTTCATTCTCTTTTTTTCGCCTGATTGCTATTACGCCGAGCGCAAAAATAAATAAGCCGACCAGGTAGCTGTACCACGGAAAAATCGTCAGGATTTCGGTCGACTCTTCCATATTGGTGGAGTGCAATGCCAGCAATGTATTGAAATTAGGCGCGCCGTAGGCCTGAGCAAAAGGGAAATAACAAGCCGCCACCAGCGAACTGACACCGACCAGAACTTTTTGTACGCGAGGCAATGTTCGCCATAGCAAAAGCAAAATAGCCGTAAACGCAGCGGTGTAGAGCAAACTGAAGGGGTAACCTAAGCCGAGGTTAATTAATAGCGACTGTAAAAAGTAGAACGCAGTCCACGGGCTAAATACCCGGCTACGGGTAACAAGCGATTCTTTGAGGGTTAAATTCATATGCCACTATCGTAACAAACGCCATGTGCTTACCCTGGCGTCAAGGGTCAATACCTGCAAGAGTGCGTGAAGAGTGGAAAGGGGTCCGCATCCGCGAGCCGCAATATACGCAGGGCTGCAAGAAGATAGAGCGAGCCGCCGTTCAGGTCAACTACTGACGAACAAATCTTTTGCGAAGGGGATTGCAAATCCGACAAAAAGTGGGGTTTTTCAGACCAAAACGCGTTATGCCTGCATGAAAGCAGGAGTGAAGCGGCGTACCGCGACGCCGCTATTAATCGGAAGGTTTATCTTGCTGCGGTTTGTTGTTGACCATATCGCACAACATAGAGAGCAGCATTAACCGTACTTTAAAGGGAGAATGACTAAACACGCGCATACACCTCTTGAACTCATTCATAAGACCTCCTGACTTGCTAATCCCGTCGATCCTTGAGGGATGATTGCATTACATACAGATATAGCACAGGCTATATTATATAGCTATTGCTAAAACGTTAATTTTTTGTACCTTCGCAACTCTGGTTTACAATGTGCGCACGAAATGAGAACGCTATGTATGCGTCACCATAATGAGGAAGCACAATGAGTCGTCGCGCAGGTACGCCAACAGCAAAAAAGTGACGCAGTTAGTGAACGTGGAAGAGCACGTTGAAGGGTTCCGCCAGGTCAGAGAGGCGCATCGGCGCGAGCTTATTGATGATTACGTTGAGCTGATTTCTGACTTGATCAGGGAAGTGGGGGAAGCTCGTCAGGTGGACATGGCTGCTCGTCTGGGAGTTTCGCAACCGACGGTGGCTAAAATGCTTAAGCGGCTGGCAACCATGGGGCTGATTGAAATGATCCCCTGGCGTGGCGTGTTTTTAACGGCAGAAGGAGAGAAGCTGGCGCAGGAAAGCCGCGAGCGACATCAGATAGTCGAAAATTTCTTGTGGTGTTGGGCGGTCAGTCCGGAAATCGCCCGCCGGGATGCGGAAGGAATGGAACACCACGTGAGCGAAGAGACGCTGGTGAAGTTTCGTGAATTTACGCTTAAATATGGTCCCTCCGCTGAATGAAAATCCCTGGACTGCAGGCTCTGGCACGCGATCGTTTCTTCCATCTCTTATTAATTATTGGCGCAGGGTTAAGCCTCTTTGTGCCGTTTGCGCCGCAGGCCTGGCCCGCCGCCATTGACTGGCGCACCATCATTACCCTGAGCGGCCTGATGATGCTCACCAAAGGGGTCGAGCTGAGCGGCTATTTTGACGTGCTGGGACGTAAAATGGTGCGCCGCTTTGCCACCGAGCGCAGGCTGTCCCTGTTTATGGTGTTCTCCGCCGCGGTGCTGTCGACGTTTCTGACCAACGATGTGGCGCTGTTTATCATCGTGCCCCTCACGCTTACGCTGCGTAAGCTGTGCGAGATCCCCGTCAGCCGCTTGATCATCTTTGAAGCGCTGGCCGTCAATGCAGGATCACTTCTGACGCCAATCGGCAACCCGCAAAATATCCTTCTCTGGGGACGGTCCGGGCTGTCGTTTGCCGCCTTTACCTGGCAGATGGCTCCACTGGCTCTGGTGATGATGCTGTCGCTGATGGTGGTGTGCTGGTTTGCGTTTCCGGACAAAAAACTGCAGTACCACAGCGGCACAACGGGCCCGCAGTGGCAGCCGCGTCTGGTGTGGAGCTGCCTCGGGTTATACATCGTCTTTCTCTTTGCGCTGGAGCTGAAGTATGAGCTGGCGGGCGTGCTGCTCGTTGCCGCAGGCTTTGTCGTCCTGGCGCGTCGCGTGCTGGTTAGCGTGGACTGGACGCTGCTGCTGGTCTTTATGGCGATGTTTATTGATGTGCATCTGCTTATTCAGCTTCCGGTGCTGCAAAACGTGCTGCACAGCGTCAGCACGCTGTCTCAGCCGGGACTGTGGCTGACGGCGATTGGCCTGTCGCAGTTTATCAGCAACATGCCGTCCACCATTCTGCTGCTCAACTACGTTCCGCCTGATACGCTCCTGGCCTGGGCCGTTAACATTGGCGGGTTTGGCCTGCTGCCCGGCTCGCTGGCAAACCTGATTGCTCTGCGCATGGCCAACGACCGTCGTATCTGGTGGCGCTTCCATCTCTGGTCGATCCCGATGCTGGTTTGGGCGGCGGCGATCGGTTTCGGAATATTCCTTCTCATATAGTGCGCAATTTGTCAGTTTTTCCTGGCAAACGTATAGCAACGTCCTAGCTTTAGTGAACGGCATAGTGTGATGCCGCTCACTGACAGGACCGTTGCTGACCTATGGCTGAAGATCAAACTCCGCCTGCTGACGAGCAGGACAAAAATAATAATGAGCGTAAGCGCCCGGGCAAGAAACCGTTAATTATCCTCGGCATTGTCGTGGTTGTGATGGTCGTCGTGGCCCTGGTCTGGTGGTTTTTAACCCGTAATGAAGAGACGACCGACGACGCCTTTACCGACGGCGACGTGGTAACGATTGCCCCGAAAACGGCGGGCTACGTCACCGAGCTACGGGTGCGCGATAACCAGCGCGTGAAAAAGGGCGATCTGCTGGTGGTCATCGATCCGCGTGATACCACAGCGCAGCGCGATCAGGCTCAGGCCCAGCTTGGGCTGGCCATCGCGCAGCTGCATCAGGCCCAGGCGCAGCTGGCGCTCTCGAAAGTGCAGTATCCCGCCCAGCGTGACGAGGCCAAAGCGCAGGTGCTGAAAGCGCAGGCCGATCTGGCGAACGCGCAGGCAGAGTACCGTCGCCAGCGCGGCGTTGACCCGCGCGCGACCACCCAGCAAAGCATTGATTCCGCGAACGCACAGCTGCGCAGCGCGCAGGCGGGGCTGGCGAGCGCCCAGGCGCAGCTGGAAGTGGCAGAGCAGGTCCAGCTGCAAATCCGCCAGCAGGAAACCAACGTTGAAGCGCGCGAGCGTCAGGTCGATCAGGCGAAAGCGCAGCTGGAAACGGCCAATCTGAACCTCTCCTACACCGAAGTCCGCGCCCCGTTCGACGGTTTTGTCACCAAACGCAACGTGCAGCCCGGCACGCTGGTGCAGGCGGGAACGGCGCTGTTCTCCCTGGTTTCACCGAACGTGTGGGTGGTGGCGAACTTTAAAGAGTCCCAGCTTGAGCGAATGAAGCCCGGCGATAAGGTCACCGTGTCCGTCGACGCATGGCCGGATATGGAGCTTGAAGGCCACGTTGACAGCATCCAGCAGGGCAGCGGCTCGCGCTTTTCCGCCTTCCCGGCAGAAAATGCCACCGGTAACTTCGTTAAAATTGTGCAGCGCGTGCCGGTGAAAATTGTGATTGATAAGGGGCTCGATTCGAACAAACCGCTGCCGCTTGGGCTGTCGGTTGCGCCGAAGGTGACGGTGGAATGACGGATCACAGCCACGACAGCTGGAAGCCCGCCAGTAATCCGTGGGCGGTGGCGATTGTCGTCACCCTGGCGGTGTTTATGGAAATTCTGGACACCACTATCGTTAACGTGGCGCTGCCCCACGTGGCGGGCTCGCTCTCGTCCAGCTATGACGAATCCACATGGGTGTTAACCAGCTATCTGGTTGCGAACGGCATCGTACTGCCCATCTCGGCGTTTCTGAGCCGGGTGTTTGGCCGCAAGCAATTCTTCCTGATTTGCATCGTGATGTTTACCGTCTGCTCGTTCCTGTGCGGGATCGCCACCGAGCTGTGGCAGATCATCCTGTTCCGCGTGATGCAGGGCTTTTTTGGCGGCGGGCTACAGCCCACGCAGCAGTCGGTACTGCTCGACTACTTCAAGCCGGAGGACAGGGGCAAAGCCTTTGGGCTTTCGTCTATCGCGATTATCGTCGCACCGGTCCTCGGCCCGACGCTGGGTGGCTGGATCACCGACAACTACTCGTGGCGCTGGGTATTCTTTATCAACATCCCGGTGGGGATTGTTACGGTACTGGCGATCTACCAGCTGCTGGAAGATCCACCGTGGGAGAGCAAATCGAAAGAGAAGCTGAGTATCGACTGGACGGGGATCGGCCTGATCGCCCTGGGGCTGGGCTGCCTGCAGGTGATGCTCGACCGGGGGGAAGATGAGGACTGGTTCTACTCGAACTTTATTCGAACCTTCGCCGTATTGACGCTTATCGGCATTATCGGTGCCATTTACTGGCTGGTGTATGCCAAAAAACCGGTGGTGGATCTGCACTGCATGAAGGACCGCAATTTTGCCATCTCAAGCCTGCTGATGGCGGGGATGGCGATGATTTTGTACGGCAGCTCGGTGGTGATCCCGCAGCTGGCACAGCAGGACCTGGGCTATACCGCCACCTGGTCCGGGCTGGTGCTGTCGCCCGGGGCGGTGCTGATCGTGTTAACCATTCCGCTGGTGCTGAAGCTGATGCCGGTGGTGCAGACGCGCTGGATTATCGCCTTTGGCTTTACCTGCCTGGCGGTATCGTTCTTCTGGTCCCGCACGCTGACGCCGGATATCGACTTCGAAACGCTGGTGCTGTTCCGCAGCGCCCAGTCGATAGGGCTGGGCTTCCTGTTTGTGCCGCTGACCACCATTGCCTTCATCTCAATACCAAGACGGTTGAATGCCGATGCCGCGGCGCTGTTCACCATGTTCCGTAACGTCGCGGGCTCGGTCGGGATCTCGCTGTCGACGGCGGCCATCACCGAACGGTCGCAGGCGCACAGCGCGCATCTGGCGTACCACGCCTCGCCGTTTAACGAGCAGTTCCAGCAGGCGATACGCGAAAGCGCCCAGGCGATCCAGAACTTCACCACCCAGGTGGGTGACCCCACTGGCATCGCCACCGGGCGCATGTACCAGACCATGATCGAGCAGTCGCGCTTTCTGGCCTACATCGACGTCTTCACCATTCTGAGCGCCGTTGCCTTGTTACTGATTCCGTTTTGTTTGTTGCTCTCGCCGGTTAAGAGCGAGGGGAGTGCAGGAGCACATTGATGATACACAGACGTTTACACCCCCTGATGATAATGATGCTGCTGGCAGGCTGCGCCGTCGGGCCGGACTACCAGCAGCCCGCGCCGCCTGCCGTTACGCACTGGAACCATAAGGGCGACAGCGCGGTGAAATCGCAAACGACCTCCGCCGCGACCAATCCGCGCTGGTGGAAAACCTTCGGGTCGCCGCAGCTCGACAGCCTGGTTGAGCGGGCCATCGCCGGGAACCTGACGCTGCAGCAGACGGTGCTGCGCATCGCCGGGGCGCGTGAGCAGATTAACCAGGCAGGCGGGGCGTTTTACCCTTCGGTGAACGGCAACCTGCAGGCGACGCGCCAGCAGCTCGGGCTCGAAGGAGAGCTTAAATCCCACGGCGTGTATGACCAGGTGGATAGCATCGATCCCGCTCTGAAGGGCGCGCTGGGGCCGCTGACGCAGCCGGTTAACCTCTATCAGGGCAGCTTCGACGCCCAGTGGGAAATCGACCTGTGGGGCAAGGTACGTCGTCAGGTGGAAGCCGCCGAAGCGCAGCAGAAAGCGGCTATCGAACAGCGTAACGACGCGCTGGTGTCGCTGGAAGCCGAAGTGGCGCGCGCGTGGCTCCAGCTCCGCGGGGCGCAGAGCATTATCGCCACGCTGAATACCCAGATTAAAAGCGCGCAGCAGACGCTGGAGCTCACCGAAAGCCGCCAGCGGGGCGGGCTGTCGCCGCAGATGGATGTGGAAAACGCCCGGGCGCAGTCAGGAAACCTTGAGGCACAGCTTCCGCAATATCAGGCGCAGGAGCGGCAGGCGATGAACGGCCTGGCAATCCTCCTCGGCAAGCCGCCGGGGGCGCTGGATGCGGAACTGCAAAGCGTGCAGCCGATGCCCGCGCTGCCGGATATCGTGCAGACCGGCATTCCGTCGACCTTGGCGCGACGCCGTCCGGACGTGCGCGAAGCGGAGGCGAACCTTCACGCCGCCACGGCGCAAATCGGCGTCTCGGTGGCGGAGCTGTTCCCGAGCTTTACCCTCTCCGGGCAGTTTGGCCTGCGCAACAGCGAAACCAACTGGCTGACCGACTGGAGCAGCCACTTCTACAGCTTTGGCCCGCAGGTCTCCATCCCCATTTTCCAGGGCGGTCGGCTGGTCTCCAGCGTGAAGGTGGCGCGCGCGCAGCAGGGGGCGGCGGTGCTGGACTATCGTCAGACGGTGCTCACCGCGCTTGGTGATGTCGAAAACGCGCTGGTGAGCTATCGCACCGACCAGCAGCGTGAAGCGGGGTTGGCGAAAACGATCGATGCGCTGCAAAACGCGTTTGACCTGGCAAGCGACAGCTACCGCCAGGGGATCGCCAGCTTCATTGACGTGCTGGACGCCCAGCAGCAGCGCGCCCAGGCGCAGGTGCAGAGCGCGCTCGATCTGGTGGCGCTCTACAAGGCGCTCGGCGGCGGCTGGGAGCCGTATCAGCAGGTGCAATTACCGGACTACAGCGTCTTTGGCGACGCCCCGCGCGGATAAATTTTCAGAGGATTGGGCAAGAAACGGACAGGAACGCCACATTCGCGATGGCTGAGGGGCGGGTATAACTATCGGGTACCCCTTAAACGACATGCGAGGATTATCTTATGCGTTATCAAAAACTGGGCAACACCGGACTGTTTGTTTCTGAACTGTGCCTCGGCACCATGACCTTCGGCGGTGAAGGCGGCATGTGGGGCAAGATTGGTCAGCTCCAGCAAAGCGAAGCAGAAAAGCTGGTGGGCCGCGCGCTGGATGCCGGGATCAACTTTATCGACACCGCGGACGTTTACTCCGAAGGGCGTTCGGAGGAGATCACCGGCCAGGCGCTGAAAAACCTGAAAATCCCGCGCGAGAACGTAGTCGTCGCCACTAAAGTGTTCGGCGAAACGGGAACGGCAGGGGTGAACTCGCGCGGCAGCTCGCGCTATCACATCATCAGCAGCGTGAAGGAAAGCCTGCGCCGCCTGCAGCTCGATCATATCGATCTCTACCAGCTGCACGGCTTCGACCCGGCCACGCCGATTGAAGAGACGCTATATGCGCTGGATAACCTGGTGCAGCACGGCCACGTGCGCTATATCGGCGTCTCCAACTGGGCGGCGTGGCAGATTGCCAAAGCGCTGGGCATTTCCGAGCGTCTCGGGCTGGCGCGTTTCGCATCACTCCAGGCGTATTACACCATCGCCGGACGCGATCTTGAGCGCGAGCTGGTGCCCATGATGCAGAGCGAAGGCGTCGGGCTGATGGTCTGGAGCCCGCTGGCGGGCGGCCTGCTGAGCGGAAAATATGGCCGCGACGGGCAGAGCGAAGCCGGTGGTCGTCGTCTGGAGTTTGACTTCCCGCCGGTGAACAAAGATCGCGCCTTCGACTGCGTGGACGTGATGCGCACTATCGCCGAAAGCAAGGGCGTCTCCGTCGCGCAAATCGCGCTGGCGTGGCTGCTGCATCAGAAAGCGGTGACCAGCGTCATCATTGGCGCAAAACGCGTTGAACAGCTGGACGACAACATTGCCGCCACCGGGATCCTTCTCAACGAAGACGAGCTTCAGCAGCTTGATGCGGTGAGCGCGCTGCCGCGGGAATATCCGGGCTGGATGCTGGAGCGGCAGGGGGAGTATCGCCGCAATCAGCTCGCGCAGCAATAACCTTTCTTGCCCCGGTAGTGCATCGCTTACCGGGGCTTTTTTTCCCGCATTGCTCACAAAAAACGATCCTCCTCTTTGATCGTCCTTTCATTCTCGCCTATATGACTAGTCATGATATTTTAAATGACTAGTCATATAGGGGGGACATGAACAATCAGCTGCCGGCCAACTTTTTATGGGGCAACTCGGTGTCCAGCATGCAGACGGAAGGGGCCTGGAACGAGGGCGGGAAAGGGATGTCGGTGTACGACATTCGCGAAGCCGGGGAGAACGTCTCCGACTGGAAAGTGGCGACCGACTCCTACCACCGCTACCGGGAGGATTTCGACCTGATGCAGGATCTGGGCATGAACTGCTACCGCTTCCAGATCTCGTGGAGCCGCGTCTGCCCGCAGGGCGACGGCCCGTTCAACGACGAAGGCATAGCATTTTACGACCGCTTTATTGACGATCTGATTGCCCGCGGCATCGAGCCGATGATCTGCCTGTACCATTTCGATATGCCGCTCGCGCTGGCGCAGGAGTACAACGGCTTCAACGACCGCCGCGTGATGGACGCCTTTATCCGCTACGGCAAAAAGATGATCGACTGCTATGGCGACCGCGTGAAGTACTGGCTGACCTTCAACGAACAGAACATCTTCCATATGCCGGAAGCGTTCCGCATTTCCGGCTATATGAAAGGCGAGAAAACCCTGCGCGAGCTGTACGAGCTGCAGCACCACACCATGGTGGCGCACATGGCGCTGACCGAATACCTGCACCAGACGAAACCGGGCCAGCTGATGGGCGGCATGCTGGCGCACCAGCTGATCTACCCGGCCACCTGCAAACCGCGCGATATCTTCTGCGCCCAGCAGTATGACGAATTCCTCAACCAGAACCTGCTGCGCGTCTTCGCAGGGCAGGGCTACAGCCCGGCGGTGATGGCGGTGGTGGAGCAGGAGGGCTTTGGCGATATCTACCGCGAAGACGATCTCGCGCTGCTGGCGCGCACCAGAAACGATTATATGGCCTTCAGCTACTACGCCAGCAAAACGCTGGACAGCGATGCAATTCCGGAAGGCACGCCGGTGAATTATTACCTGCTGCACGGTGAGAAAAATAACCCGTACCTGAAGGCTACCGAGTGGAACTGGCAGATCGATCCGCTGGGCTTCCGCACCATCATCACCCGCTACGCCAACGACTGGCGCCTGCCTGTGTTCCCGATCGAGAACGGCATTGGGGTGATTGAGTCCTGGGACGGGGTGAACCCGATTGAGGACACCTACCGCATCGATTACCACCGGGCGCATATCGAGGCCATGAAGGAGGCGATGTTCGAGGATGGGGCAGAGGTGATCGGCTACCTCGGCTGGGGGTTGATCGACATTCTCAGCTCCCAGGGCGACATGCGTAAGCGCTACGGCGTGGTCTATGTCAACCGGGAAAACCACGACCTGAAAGACCTCAGGCGCGTGCCGAAGAAGAGCTACGCGTGGTTAAAACAGGTTATCCATACCAACGGGCGCGAGATGTAAGCCGTACGCTGCCGGGCCGTTTTTGTGACTGATTGATGGGAACACTCCGCTATGTCTGAAACAAAAATCACACCGCACATGCAGTCCTTTGTCGATAAGTTTGTCGAGTTCTCGGCGCGCCTGGCAAACCAGGTGCACCTTCGCTCCCTGCGCGACGCCTTCGCCACGGTGATGCCCATTTTCATCCTCGCTGGTCTGGCGGTGCTGGTGAACAACGTGGTGTTTCCGTGGATTTTTCACGGCGATACGCTGGCACATTTCAAAGTGTGGGGCGAGGCGATTATCAACGGCACGCTGAACATTGCCGCGCTGCTGCTGGCGCCGATGATTGCCTGGTCGCTGGCGCGCAACAAAGATTTCGACAATCCGGTCTCGGCAGTGATTATCGCCGTCAGCAGTTTTATCATTATGATGCCGATGCGCTTACAGATTACGCCCGTCGGCAGCGACGCTGCGGTCAGCGTGACGCAGGTGCTGACGTTCGCCAATATCGGCTCCACCGGGATTTTCGCCGGGGTGCTGATCGGGCTGCTCTCAACGGAACTGTTTATCGTCATCTCGCGCCTGAAGGCGCTGCACATTTCCCTCGGGGAAAACGTGCCTCCGGCGGTGAGCAAATCCTTTACCGCGCTGATCCCGACCATCCTCACGCTCTCACTGTTCGCGGTGCTGGCGGCTGTGCTGGCAAACGTGCTGCATACGGATCTGATCCATCTCATTACGACCTTTATCCAGCAGCCGCTGCGGCTGATCAACACCAGCCTGCCGGGGACGATTTTCATCTACAGCTTCGGCAACTTCCTCTTCACGCTCGGCATTCATCAGTCGGTGGTCAACAGCGTGGTGCTGGAGCCGTTCCTGCTGATCAATACCAACGAGAACATGCTGGCCTTCGCCAACGGCCAGCCCATTCCGCACATCATCAACAACATCTTCGTGCCGACCTTTGGCATGGTGGGCGGGACGGGCAGCACGATATCGCTGCTGATCGCCATCTTTATCTTCTCCCGACAACAGTCGGCTAAGCAGGTGGCGCGTCTGTCGCTGGCGCCGGGCCTGTTTAACATCAACGAGCCGGTGATTTTTGGCCTGCCGATCGTGTTTAACCTGCCGCTGATGATCCCGTTCGTGCTGCTGCCTGCGATAGGCATTTACTTCGCCTGGCTCTGTACCACGCTGGGGTTAATGTCGCGCTGCGTGGTGATGATCCCGTGGACCACGCCGCCGATTCTCAGCGCCTGGCTGGCCACGGTGGGAGACTGGCGGGCGGTGGTGGTGCAGTTGGCAATCATCGTATTTGGTGTATTCTTCTACCTGCCTTTCCTCAAAATTGCCGAGCGAGTGGCCTTGAAAAACAGCGGGATAGAAAACTAACAGAAAGGAAGGACGATGGCGGCGAAGTACATCACCATAGCGCGGGAAATCAAGAAACGCATTATCAGCCAGCAGTACGCCGCCCATGAACCGCTCCCGGACCAGTTTGCGCTGGCGGCGGAGTTCAGCACCAGCCGGATGACCATCCAGCAGGCAATGCGCCAGCTGATCGTCGAAGGGCTGGTCTATACCCGCCAGGGCCAGGGCACGTTCATCCGCAAAAACTTCCTCCAGCTTTCGCAGTGGGATCTCTCCGGCAGCGACTACTTTGGCGCGACCAAAACCTGGGCGCATCTGGGTAAGGTTACGAGCCAGGTGGTGCATTTCGAACTGCGCTTCCCGAACGAAAAAGAGCAGGCGTCGCTGATGATTAATGCCGATGCGCCGATCTACGACTTCATTCGCCTGCGTTTGCTGAACGGCGAACCGATGTCGCTGGATTCCACGGTGATGCCGATGAATCTGGTGCCGGGCCTGACGAAAAACCATCTTGAAGGTTCGGTATTTCAGTACGTTCAGGAGACCCTGGGGCTGAAAATTATGGGGTCATACCGGGTGGTGCGGGCGCTTAAGCCCAGCGCGCTGGACAGAGAGCATCTGGTCTGCGAAGAAACCGATCCGGTGCTGGAGGTGGAGCAGGTCATTTATCTGGAAGATGGCACGCCGCTGGAGTATGCCCACTGTCACTATCGGTACGACCACGGCGGGATTGTGATCGTGAATAACGGGTAAAAAAAAGCGGGCAACGAGGCCCGCTTTTTTAATACGCGTGATTAGTTCAGACGCACCGGCATACCGGAACGGTTCTGAACGGCCTGGTCAACAATCGCCGTTTCAACATCTGGCTGAGACGTTACCGCCTGTACCGCGCTGTTCAGCGTAACAGGAACGACTTCGTTGTTGTTGATCTGGGCTTCGGTGGTAGACAGCGGGTTATGGACTTCAATATAACGGCTGCCGTCTGGCTCGGTGGTCGCTTTTACCGGCTCATCAATAAACTGTACGCGGGTACCGACCGGTACTTTCTCGAACAGGAATTTGATGTCTTCGTTACGCAGACGCACACAACCATGACTTACACGCAGGCCGATACCGAAGTTGGCGTTGGTGCCATGGATAGCATACAGGCGACCGATATAGAGTGCATACAGCCCCATCGGGTTATCCGGACCTGCCGGAACGACAGCCGGAAGCGGTTCGCCCGCAGCGCGGTACTCTGCGTGCATTTTGGCGGTCGGCGTCCAGGTCGGGCCTGCTTTTTTACGCTCAACTTTGGTGGTCCAGTTGATAGGCGTATCTTTGCCTAACTGACCAATGCCGATCGGCAGCACGATAACGGTGTTGGTCCCTTTCGGATAGTAATAAAGACGCATCTCAGCACTGTTAATGACGATGCCTTCATGAACGGTATCCGGCAGGATCAGCTGCTGCGGAATGTTCAGTACAGTACCGCCTTTCGGCAGGAAGGTATCCACACCCGGGTTCGCTTCCATCATATTGGAAAGCCCCATCTGGTACTCGGCGGCAAAATACTCCAGCGGCTGAGTGTTACCTTCAGGAATGGTGATCACCTGATTCTGACCAACCAGGCGACTCCCGTCGGTTGGCAGAGGATAAGTTACCGCAGAGGCGGTACTGCAAAAGCCGACAACAGCGAAGGCCGCTGCGAATAATGTTTTCAATTTCATATTCATGTTAAGCGAGATTTTGTGCCTGGCAGGCCATTGGGTTGAGAATATTAGAGTATTGGAAGCGCATTATAAGTTCATTCCAGCTCACAGTGAAATCAGATGTGTACGAAATCACATTTTTTGCCTTTGGCTTGAGTGTAGACCTTAAGCGAGGAGCAGGATCTTCTTTCAGACTTATGGCATAATGCGCGGTTTGTCATATCTCTTTTCAGGATACGCCTGTGTTAGTTTCCAGTAACGTCACCATGCAGTTCGGCAGTAAGCCGTTGTTTGAAAACATTTCCGTCAAATTTGGCGGCGGCAACCGTTACGGCCTGATTGGCGCGAACGGTAGTGGTAAATCCACCTTTATGAAGATCCTCGGCGGCGACCTTGAGCCGACGCTGGGTAACGTTTCCCTCGATCCCAACGAGCGCATTGGTAAACTGCGTCAGGATCAGTTTGCCTTTGAAGAGTTCACTGTGCTGGATACGGTGATCATGGGGCATAAAGAGTTGTGGGAAGTGAAGCAGGAGCGCGACCGCATCTATGCTTTGCCGGAAATGAGTGAAGAAGACGGCTATAAAGTGGCCGATCTGGAAGTTAAATACGGCGAAATGGACGGTTACTCTGCGGAAGCTCGCGCCGGTGAACTGTTGCTTGGCGTGGGAATTCCAGTGGAACAGCACTACGGCCCGATGAGTGAAGTTGCTCCTGGCTGGAAGCTGCGTGTGCTTCTGGCGCAGGCGCTGTTTGCTGATCCGGATATTCTCCTGCTCGACGAACCGACCAACAACCTCGACATCGACACCATTCGCTGGCTGGAACAGGTGCTGAACGAGCGTGACAGCACCATGATCATCATCTCGCACGACCGTCACTTCCTTAACATGGTCTGTACCCACATGGCGGATCTGGATTACGGCGAGCTGCGCGTTTATCCGGGTAACTACGATGAGTACATGACGGCGGCGACCCAGGCGCGTGAACGTCTGCTGGCCGATAACGCCAAGAAGAAAGCGCAGATTGCTGAGTTGCAATCTTTCGTTAGCCGCTTTAGCGCCAACGCCTCGAAATCTCGCCAGGCAACTTCGCGCGCGCGCCAGATTGATAAAATCAAACTGGAAGAGGTGAAAGCCTCCAGCCGTCAGAACCCGTTCATCCGTTTTGAACAGGATAAGAAACTGTTCCGTAACGCGCTGGAAGTGGAAGGTCTGACCAAAGGGTTTGATAACGGTCCGCTGTTTAAAAATCTCAACCTGCTGCTGGAAGTGGGGGAAAAACTGGCGGTACTGGGTACCAACGGCGTCGGTAAATCAACGCTGCTGAAAACGCTGGTGGGCGATCTGCAACCGGACAGCGGCACCGTAAAATGGTCTGAGAACGCGCGCATTGGTTACTATGCTCAGGACCACGAATATGAGTTTGAAAATGATCTGACCGTGTTCGAATGGATGAGCCAGTGGAAGCAGGAAGGCGATGACGAGCAGGCGGTACGCAGTATTCTCGGTCGTTTGCTGTTCAGCCAGGACGACATCAAAAAGCCAGCTAAAGTGCTTTCCGGTGGGGAAAAAGGGCGGATGCTGTTTGGTAAGTTAATGATGCAGAAGCCGAACATTCTGATCATGGACGAACCGACCAACCACCTGGATATGGAATCCATTGAGTCGCTGAACATGGCACTGGAACTGTATCAGGGCACGCTGATCTTTGTTTCACACGACCGTGAGTTCGTAAGCTCCCTGGCGACCCGCATTCTGGAAATCACCCCGGAACGCGTGATCGACTTTAGCGGTAATTACGAAGATTACCTGCGTAGTAAAGGGATCGACGGCTAAAAAAAAGCCGGGTGGCGGCTTCGCCTTACCCGGCCTACGTTCTGTTCCCTCTCCCTGAGGGAGAGGGCCAGGGTGAGGGCATCAGGCCGCACTACACCACCCACTCGCTCCCTTCAACCCCGTTCACCCGCAGCGTACGTTTTTCCCCTACAGGCAGCGACACCTTAAGCGCTTTCCACGCCGGACGATAATCCCCGCGCGCGTTGACCTTCAGGTTGATGATTGCGCCATCGCACACCATTTCCCATTCCACCCACAGCGCATTGCCGTTCTGGTAGCCCCAGCTTTCGCCGTCGTCTTCAAACAGCATGCCGGAGGTTGTGCCGACGCCCTTCACCGGGAACAGCTTCAGCTCGCGGGTGGTATCTTTTTCGGCATTTACATGCGTGATGCGCTCGCTCAACGGCAGGCCGGCTCCGGCGCGCACCAGCAGCGGCAGTTTTTCCAGCGGCGCGTCGAGAACGATCGACTGGCCGCCAGCGAACCACGCGTGGGTGTAAAAATCGTACCAGCCGGTGGCGTTATCCGGCAGCCAGACGCGGCGCTCGCGCTGCCCGGCTTCGACGACGCTGGCGACCAGCAGGTCGCGGCCCAGCAGGAAGTCATCGCACTCTTCGAAGGTCTGCGCATCGTGCTCGTGGTCGAGGAAGGTCGGGCGCAGCATCGGCTCGTCGTCGGCGTGCGCCTGCCAGAGCAGGGTGTAGAGATACGGCAGCAGGCGGTAGCGCAGCTCAACCGCGCCGCGAATGGCAGGCGTGACGCCCGGATACATCCACGGTTCGTTCACCGTGTGGTCATCGTTCCACGAGTGAATGGTAAAGCGGGGGTGCATCACGCCGTTCTGCACCCAGCGCACGAACAGCTCGGCGTCCGGCTTATCGCCGGAAAAACCGCCCACGTCATGGCCGACGTTGAACAGCCCGGACAGGCTCATGCCCAGCCCCATACGGATGTTATAGCGCAGGGTGTCCCAGTTGGTGCGGTTGTCGCCGCTCCAGGTCTGAACGTAGCGCTGCATCCCGGCGCAGCCGGAGCGGGAGATGAGATACGGACGTTTTTCCGGCGCAAATCGCTGCTGCGCTTCCAGCGAGGCGCGCATCATCAGCAGCGGCATCACAGGGCGAATGTGCTTGATGGCGATCTCTTTGCCGAAGCCAAAGCAGCGGGCTTCCCCGTCCCACACTTCATACTCGTTGTTGTCGTTCCAGGTGGAGTCGATGCCCATTTCCAGCAGCTGCGTGGTGACGCCGTTCTGCCACCACTGCACCGTCTGCGGGTTGGTAAAGTCGAGGTGCGATCCTTCGTCATCCCAGAAGCTGGAACGTTCGGGTGCATCGGTTTCTGAATCGCGAATGAACAGGCCGCTTTCCGCCACTTCGTGATAGCGCGGATGATCCTGCAGCAGGCACGGCTTGATGTTTGCGGCCAACTTCAATCCCGCGTCGTGGAACGCCTGGCTCATCACCTTCGGCTGCGGCACCTTGACGTAGTTCCAGTTGAAGACATAGCGCTTGCCGTTGATGGAGGTATAGCCGGACGAGAGCTGGAACGAGTCGCACGGAATGGCGTGTTCTTCGCACAGGCGGATGAAGTTCATCAGCTGGTTTTGCGCGTCCGGCGCGTCGGTGTAGTGCATGGTCGAGCCGCTATAGCCCAGGCTCCATTTCGGTCCGAACAGCGTTTTCCCGGTCAGGCGCACAAAGGCTTTGGTGACGTCCAGCACGCGCTTACCGGTAAAGATGTAGTAGTCGATATCGCCCGCTTCCGCCTGCCAGCGGCGATAGGCGGTGTGATAGTTGTCGATTTCGTTACCCAGATCCAGCCAGCAGCTGCTCAGGTTGTCGTAGAACAGGCCGTAGCTCACGTCATCGCGGCGGGCGATAGTGAACGGGATGTGCTTGTACAGCGGGTCGGTGCTGGCGGCGTTATAGCCCATGGCATCGAGGTTGCGCATCTCGTAGCGTTTGCCGTTGCGCTGCAGATCGCCCGCTTTCTCACCCAGGCCGTAGAGACGCTCGTCCTTGCGGCGGCTGAGGTAGTGCGCCACGCCGTCGCCGTGGGCGTTCAGCAGGTAGGCGCTGGTGGGACGGTCGTTGACCAGCGGCTGCCACTCGCCCGCGTCATTGCGGTAGTGCCACTCCAGCCACAGCGGCTGGTGCACGGTGACGCGCAGCTGTTCGGTTGCCACGGTTAACGTGTCGTCCTGCTGCGTCAGCGTCCAGGCCGGGCAGGTGAAGCCGCTAATATCGTCACGACGGCGACCTTCCCACGGCACGTCTTGTTCCGGGGCGATGCTCCAGGTGCGGTCCAGCGCCAGCACGCCTTTGCGTTTGATCAGCACGCGGAACAGGTTCTCTTCCAGCACATACAGGCACAGGCGGTGCTGGTTATCGACCAGCAGTTCCAGATGGTTTGCCGACTGCGTATCAACGGTCCAGTTTTTCAGGGTTTTCATATGCAATACATCCACTATCAGGCGCGCTTGGCGCGACGTTCAGCAATAAATGCTACCAGGAAGACAGCGCCAATCAGGTCAAAGAAGCCCATGGCGATAAAGAGCGGGTTAAAGCCAATTTTGTCGGCGGTCACACCGATTAACAGGGAGAACAGGAAGCTGGCGATCCACGCCGCCGAGCCGCGCATGCCGTTGACTGTCGCCATCTGGCCTTTGTCGAACGACTCAACGACCAGGGCGCTCAGCATGCAGGAAATGATCTGGTGCCCGAAGCCGCCGATGGAGATCAGCACGATGGTGATATACGGGTCGCGGGTAATGGCCACGATGGCCAGCGAGATCATCAGGAACGCGCCGGTCACGGAGCTGGCGACGACCGAGTTCACGCGGGAACAGCCGAACAGGCGAGTGTACAGACGCGTCAGGTAGCCGCTCGCCACGCTGCCGAGGTCGGCGGCGAGGAACGGCAGCCAGGCAAACATCGCAATCTGCTTCAGGTCCATACCGTGCTCTTTGGCAAGGTACAGCGGCACCCAGAAGCTCAGCACCGCCCAGGCGGGTTCCGCCATAAAGGCCGGGATGGCGATACCGTAGAAACGCTTGTTCTTCGAGACGGTTTTCAACGCGGTCAGGAAGGGCAGTCTGACGGCAGGCGGCTCGTTATCCTGCTTGATAAACGCCAGCTCGTCCTTGCTCAGGTTCGGGTGCTGCTCCGGATTGTGGTAGAACGCCCACCACAGGATCACCCACAGCAGCGCCAGCACGCCGGTAAACATGAACGCCCCCTGCCAGCCGAAAGACGCGTGAGCAAAGTAAATGATAGGCGGAGCCAGCATCGCGCCGATAGAGAAGCCCACGCCCGCCCAGCCAGCGGCAACGGGACGCTCTGATTTCGGGAACCATTCACCGATGGTTTTGGCGTTCGCCGGGGTAGCGGCGGCTTCGGAAGCACCCATAAAGAAGCGCAGAATCGCCAGGTGCAGCCAGCTTCCGGCGCCCGCGTGGAAAATACACATCAGCGCCCAGATCCCGGCGCAGACCATAAAGCCAATCTTCAGGCCGATAACGTCAATCAGCCAGCCGCACAGGGGCTGGAAAATGGTGTAGGCAATCTGGAACGCACCGACGATCCAGGAGTATTGCTCGGTGGTGATCCCAAGGCTCTCTTTCAGTTCCGGGGCGAGGATCCCGAGCGAGTTTCGGGTAATGTAGTTAACGGTGACGCCAAGTAAGAACAGCACCAGCACGTACCAGCGCAGGTTCTTGATGACGCGACGGGTTTTGCTTGTCGCAACGGTGTTATTGATGTCCTGACTCATTTTACTCTCCACAAGACGGACGGTAAGGGGACGGAGGTTCAGGTGTCACACAGATTTTTATGCCTTTGATTTCTATCCGTTTAAACTGCTTAAGTTGGTATACAACTAGTATGGAAGTTGTGTGACAAGTTCACCTTAAGGGAGAAAATGAGCGGGCAATAGTCGATTTTGTGCAAAATTTCTCATAACTGACGTAAACACTCTGGCAAGATGGCATTTGTGTCAGTTAATGCCTGACAAACACGCTATGAAAATTTTTTCATTTCGCAAATGGAGCCAGATCACAAAATGGACAAAAGGCTAAAAATCACCGAAATCGCTGCCCGCACGCAGCTCTCGATCAGCACCGTGTCGCGCGTGCTGGCGGGGAAAGCGAATACTAGCGAAAAGGCGCGCGCAAAGGTGCTGGCGTGCGCGCGGGAGCTGGGAGTGATGGAGGGCATGGCGGCGGGACGGCTGCTGCTCAATAGCCTGTTGGTTTTTGCTCCTCAGCGCGCCTTCGACGAGCGGTCCGACATCTTTTACTACCGCGTGATCCAGAGCGTGAGTAAAGGCCTTGCTTCCCACGATGTGCGCCTGCGCTACTGCGCGCTGGAAGAGAACGACAGCGACGCCCAGCTGTTCCTGGCGCGCATGAACGAGTCGGACACGCAGGCCGCCATTCTTCTCGGTATCGACGACCCGCATATCCACGATCTGGCTGTGGACGTCGGAAAACCCTGCATGCTGATTAACTGCCGCGACCGGCACATGCGTCTGCCTGCCGTCGCGCCAGATCACCGCGCCATTGGCGAGCGGGCGGCGAAATATCTGTTCGAGATGGGACACCGCGAGGTGATGAGCGTGCTGTGCCTGCGTCGCTACACGATGGAGCTGCGTCTGTCAGGGATCCGCGACGCGTGGCAGTCTCACAACCTGACGTTCAACGACAGGCGCGATCTGCTGGTGGTACCCAGCTTCAGCGCGCGCGAAACGGAACAGGTGGTCAGCGGCTGGCTCAGCGAAATGCAGGGCAAGGATTTGCCAACCGCGTTTCTGGTCGGCGGCGATTTTATGGCGGCGGGTACCATCAGCGCATTACAAAACCACGGATTGCGCGTGCCGCAGGACGTGTCGGTGATGAGCATCGACGGATTTAACCTGGCGGCAATTCAGGATGTTCCATTAACGGCCGTGCACGTTCCCCGCGACGAGCTGGGAACGGAAGCGGTACACATGCTCCAGCAGCGGCTGATGCGCCCGGACGCGCCGGTGGGAACGTTACTGCTTAACGGCACGCTGACCGTCCGGGAGTCGGTACGGCGGATACGTCACGGGAAACGACGCACCGCCGTTGAGCGGGAAGGGCTGTACGACAGTTAGACCATGCCCAGCGCGCGCTTGCCGTGGATGTTGAGATCGTTCACGGTAAAGCGGTCCTGCCAGCTCTTTTCATAATCTTCGCGTGGGAAATCACCCGGTGATGCGCCGGTTTCGAGCGCTTCCTTGACCTTTTTGGCGTAGGCGAGGTTCTTCTCGCACATCGGCGCGGCAGGAATGTACATCACGTTACCCCAGCCCTGCTGATTTTCCACCGGCGCGACGGAGTGGATCACATCGCAGTGCCACCACACCGAATCGCCCGCGTCCAGTGCCGGAATGCTGGTCAGCGCCTCG
This sequence comes from Enterobacter hormaechei, assembly GCA_041890495.1. Lineage (GTDB taxonomy): Bacteria > Pseudomonadota > Gammaproteobacteria > Enterobacterales > Enterobacteriaceae > Escherichia > Escherichia boydii. The sequence continues at coordinate 2,182,767 of CP169086.1, read as the reverse complement.
ATCAGCAGCGGGTGCCACTTCTCGGATATCGGCAACACCCGCCCCGGCGCCACGCCGCACAGCTCGTCTTCCGGCACGTCGTCCAGCAGCGGACGCAGCAGAATGTACGCCATCGCTTCCGGGATCGGCACCACGTGCAGCAGCCCCTGGCCGGGGATCATGTCTGACAGCGCCGTCCAGCCCTGGAAGGTGCGGAATACCGAGCATTTGGTGGTGTTATCGACGGTATACTCTTCCACTTCGGTACGGTGCGCGGCGTTCCACGGATCGTATTTCTCGACGTTGCCGTCAAACACGCGGGCGAAGACCTGCTGGTAAGCCGGCAGCAGCCAGCGTTCCAGCGCGCCGGAGTCGGTATGTGCGCCGAGTCCTTTCGAGGTAGTTCCCGGCGGACGGCGGCGAATACGATCCGGATAAATCACGCTCACGTCCGGGTCGAACCACTGCTTGCCGTTGCTCTCGAACGTCCATAAACGGTTCAGGAACGACTGCACCTGCGCCATCTCTTCGCTCTGACGCGCCTGCATTTGCGCCTGCGACCAGTAGATCGGGTAAATCTCCGGACGGGAGGCGGTCAGGGTGCCAAAAAAGTTATCGCCCGGGCCTTTGTACACCTCGTCAAATTTGTTCAGATCGAGGTAGTCGAGCATCGACTGATCCCACGCCAGCGCCTGCTCGCGCGGGAAGTGACCTTTAATCACCGCGCAGCCGCGGCGCTTAACGGCGTCGCGCTGCGCGTCGGTAATCGTGCCGTTTTTCACATCGGCAAACGGGATCGTCGGCCAGACGGATTCACCTTTATTTTTAAGCGCGTTAATTTCCGCCACGCGGGTGGCAATTTTGTCGCTGAGCTTATTAAACACCGCCTGCACGTCGCCTATCTGCGCGCGTAACTCACGTTTCAACTGACGGATTGCCGCTTTGTGATCCGCCGGCAAGGTTTCACTGGTAAAGGTCATAACTGCCTCGCATCTTTCATTCGAAAGTAAAAATGTCTACAAGTGATACTTTAAGTTAAAATTAAGTTAATGCAAGTTTAAAAACTTGACGCAAGCCACAGGACGGAAAAAGAGTGAGAAGCCGGAGCAAGGCTCCGGCGAAGAGAGGATCAGACGTCGAAAGGAGAGTGGTTGTCGAGCACGGCCTGAATGACGTTCAGCGCGCCCTGATGGTTGTTGTCGTCAGTGCTGTAGCGGCTGATTTCTTTGATGCTTTCTGCCGCGTTGCCCATCGCAAAGGAATATTTCACCAGCTTCAGCATCTCGGCATCGTTGCCGCTGTCGCCAATGGCCACGCACTCCTGCGGGGAGATTTTCCAGCGTTTCAGCAGACGGCTGATGCCGTTGGCTTTGTGCAGGCCGGGGATAATCAAATCCACAAATCCAAAGCCGCTGGTGACCGGCTTCATGATGCCGTCCAGCGAGACGTGCAGCTTATCCACCAGATTGGGGATATCGCTGTCCGGCAGGTTCAGGGAGAACTTAAACAACACGTCGTCAATTTCGCGGTAATCGCTGATGCGTTTTAGGCGGTGGTAGTGCTTTGACATCAGCGCCACGAACGCGTCCGGGGCTTTATCGCTGACGTACGCGCTCTCCAGCCCGCAGGCCACGAAGTTCAGCCCTTTATCTTTCAGCAGTTCGCCAATGACGATCTGCGATTCATGGCGCGTCAGCTCGCCGTGGAAAATCTGCTCCCCGCGATCGAACACCAGCGCGCCGTTTTCCGCCACGAAGGAGATCCTTTCTTTCAGCTCCGGAAAGAAGGAGATGAGCTGGTAATACTGGTTGCCGCTGGCGACAACGAATTCAATGTCGCGGGCTTTAAGCTGTTCAAACTGTGCCTGGAAGCGGTCACGATCGTACTGCTTGGCATCATCAAGAAAAGTTCCGTCCATATCGGTGACGATAACTTTAACGGTCATACTGTGCTCCTGGGTCACTGCGTTTTGAAACATTCTAATAACAAGGTGACGGGGAGCACAAATTTAATTTCATTCGAAAGTAAAAGCAAAACGGCAACCGAGGTTGCCGTTTTTAGTGTTTTCTCCCTCTCCCCGTGGGAGAGGGCCGGGGTGAGGGCATCAGCGTGCGCATTTCCCCTTAGGGGATACACCGTTACAGCATATGTTCAGTACGGGCGATGATATCGTCCTGAGCGTCTGGAGAGAGCGCGGTGAAGAAGGCGGAATAGCCCGCGACGCGCACTACCAGATCGCGATACTGATCGGGATGTTTTTTCGCCTCCAGCAGCGTCTCGCGGGAAACGATGTTGTACTGAATATGCCAGCCTTTATGCACTTCAAAGAAGGTACGCAGCAGGATCATCAGTTTCTGCTTGTCAGATTCGTTCTCCAGCGTTGCCGGATTCAGTTTCTGGTTGAGCAACACGCCGCCGAGAATCGCTGCCGTAGGCAGTTTACCCACTGAGCCAATGACCGCAGTAGGGCCAAGATGGTCAGTACCGGAAGCCGGACTTGCGCCTTCTGCCAGCGGGGTGTGGGCTTTACGCCCGTCCGGTGTTGCCATAGTCTGCGCGCCAAACGGTACGTTAGCGGAGATAGACGACGTACCCGCGTAATAGTTGCCGCCAACCGGACCACGACCATAGCGTGGGTTATGGTACTGTTTCAGTTCGTCGATATAGGTCTGATAAGCGCGAGCCAGCAGCGTATCGACGGTATCATCGTCGTTGCCGTACTTCGGCGCACCGTTAATCAGCCGCTGACGCAGTTGCTCATGAGTCAGGCCATCGAAGTCATCCGCCAGTGCGGCAGCCAGCTGTTGCTGACCAATCGCACCCTGTTCAAACACCAGTTTCTTCACTGCCGCCAGGCTGTTGCCGAGGTTGGCAATGCCAACCTGCAGGCCAGAAACCCAGTCATATTTCGCGCCGCCTTGCTTGATACTTTTCGCTCGCTCAATACAGTCATCCACCAGCGCCGAGCAGAGAATATCGTGTACGTTCTCTTCCAGCATGGTGTCGACGACATATTCGATTTCGATTGATTTACGCGTGTAATAACGGATTTGCGTATCCCACGCGTCCATTACTTCATCGAAATTGTTAAAGTTGCCTGCCGACAACGCTTTTTCTTGTGGCAGGAACACTTTGCCGCTGGTGGCATCACGCCCGCCTTCCAGCGCCGCCAGCATCACGCGGGCGAAGTTGATAAAGCTCATGCCGGTACAGCGATAGCCCCATTTGCCACCGACGGCGGTTTCGATACAACCAATCGCTGCGTAGTCGTAAGCGTCCTGCGGTTCAATACCGAGTTTAATAAATTCCGGGATCACGATTTCGTCGTTGTTGAACGCCGGCATCCCGAAGCCGCAACGGATCACCTGTACGCAGGCGTCGAGGAAATCATTACTCATTCCTGCATGGTAACGCACGCTGAGGTTAGGCTGAGTGGAACGCAGGCGACCGCAGGATTCGAGGATCGCGTAAGAGAGGGGATTCACTGCATCCATTGGTTGACCATCAACCAGATTTTGTCCGCCAATGGTAACGTTCTGATACAGCGGACTTCCCGCAGAGGCTTTTGAGTGTGAGCCGGAGCGGATCTTGTTCACTTCCAGCAGTTTCAGCCAGCAGCTATGCAGCATCTCGATGGCGTGTTCGCGATCCAGCGTCTGGTTGAGTTCAACGTCGCGGCGATAGTACGGGTAGAGATACTGGTCCATACGACCAAACGATACCGAGTGACCGTTAGATTCGATCTGCAAAATCAATTGGATGAAGTAACACAGTTGCAGCGCCTGCCAGAAAGTCTGCGGCGGCTGGTGGGCGATAAGATCGCAGTTTTCTGCCATCGTCAGCAGTTCATCGCGACGGCTTTCGCGAGTTTCGGTAGCAGCCATTTCACGCGCCAGGGCAGCGAAACGTTCAATGTGTTCACTGACTGCCACCAGCACGATATCAATCGCTTTCAGGAATTGTTCGCCATGTAAATCTTCCAGCACCGTCAGATTGATGCGCGAGCGACGTTCCGCTACTTTCTCACGCAGACCATCAAGACCTTTTTCCAGCAGCAGCGGGAAATTCACCGCCAGGTGCGCATCGCCGGAGGTCATATTGCCTTCCGCTTTAATGATTCCGGTCGCCAGCAGACCTTTTTGCTCATCGGTAAACATGCCGTAGCAGCGATCCTGTACGGTCTGACCGCGCCACCACGGGCACACTTCATGCAGAACGCGTTTGTTCTCTTCGCTCACCGCAAAGCCAGCACCGGGACGATCTGCCAGATCATCAATCTCTTTTTCGATCCACGAGACAGTATATTCCGGGAAGATCGGCGCGGCGCGAACTTCGCTTGCCTGGTTGCCAATGATCAACTCATCGTGTTTGATCCAGATGGTGCGATTCGCCAGGTGATGCGCCAGTGCCAGCGCGCGACGTACCGGGATCGGCTTATCGAGATGTTGTTGATACATCTCGGTATAGTGCTGCGCGCGCTCGGTACAGACTGGCGGTTTCACAATATGCACCAGCGCATTTTTGTGCGCTTTAATGCGGTCGCTGAGCGTGTCCAGTTTCAGTGTGGTCATGGTTGTTATCCTCGTAAGGTCGCGGTTAACCCTTTCTGGCAGGCATACTGCTGGGCAAAGTCGAGCAGTTCTGGCGCATCAAGCGGTTTTTCCGGGGCGTCATAGGGCAGATTAAGTAAGTGATATTTGTTGATGCCCAGCGTGTGGTAGGGCAGAAAATGAATTTCGCCAACGTGCAGCTCGTCGGCGGCAAAATCGGTAATGGCTTTTACAGAGGTTTCGTCGGCATTAAAGCCCTGAATCAGCGGCACGCGGATAATGATTTTTTTGCCCGCTGCGGCGAGTTTTTTCAGGTTATCCAGGATGCGCTTAGCCGAACCGTCCGTCCACTGCCTGAAAACGTCGCCGTCGACGTGCTTCAGGTCGGCGAGGAACAGATCGACGTACGGTAATGACGGCTCGATATAGTGCCACGGTACGTGAAGGCAGGTTTCGACGGCGGTGTGGATCCCCTGTTCGTGGCTGGCTTTAAACAGGGCGTGCGCCAGCTCGGGGTTCATAAACGGCTCGCCGCCGGAGAGTGTGATCCCGCCGCCGCTGCGGTCGTAGAAGGGTTTATCGCGCAGCACGGTCGCCATGATCTCCCCGACCTGCTGCTCTTCACCGCAGACGGTCAGCGCCTGCGTCGGGCAGCAGTCGGTGAGGGTGTAAAGCGTCTCTTCGCTCAGCTTCTCGCGGTGGATGACCAGGCCATTCAGCGCGCGTTCGATGCAGCCCGGTGCCGCCTTCTGGCACAGGTCGCAGCCGTCCAGGCACAGACGCGCATCAAATAGCACGTCCCGGCTGCGGGAGCGGCTTTCCGGGTTCTGGCACCAGCGACAGCCCAGCGAGCAGCCTTTCAGGAACACCACGGTACGGATACCGGGGCCATCGTGGGTAGAGTAACGCTGAATATTGAAGATCATGTTTTCGCCTCTCATCTTGCATGCGAAGATTAAATTACTTTCGAATGAAAGTTATCTTGATGCAGGTCAACTCTTGAGCAGGTTTTGTCGTGATAGGGTAAGTGCAGGCTAATTTTGAGGGTGACATCATGGAACTTTATCTCGACACATCTGACGTTGCGGCAGTCAAAAAGCTGGCGCGTATCTTCCCGCTGGCGGGCGTGACTACCAACCCAAGCATTGTGGCGGCAGGCAAAATCCCGCTCGACGAGCTGCTGCCCGCGCTGCACGACGCGATGGGCGGTAAAGGCCGTCTGTTCGCTCAGGTAATGGCGACCACCGCCGAAGGGATGGTGGAGGACGCGCGTAAGCTTCGCGCCATCATTAACGATCTGGTGGTGAAAGTGCCGGTGACCGCAGAAGGGCTGGCGGCAATCAAGATGCTGAAAGCAGAAGGGATCCCGACGCTGGGCACGGCGGTTTACGGTGCCGCGCAGGGGATGCTGTCCGCGCTGGCGGGGGCGGAGTATGTGGCGCCTTACGTTAACCGCGTGGACGCGCAGGGCGGGGACGGGATCCAGACCGTTGTGGAATTACAGCAGCTGCTGACGCTGCATGCCCCGCAGTCAAAAGTGCTGGCCGCGAGCTTTAAAACCCCGCGTCAGGCGCTGGACTGCCTGCTGGCAGGGTGCGAGTCCATCACGCTGCCGCTGGACGTAGCGCAGCAGTTTATTACCTCTCCGGCCGTGGATGCGGCGATCGTGAAATTTGAGCAGGACTGGCAGGGGGCGTTTGGACGGACGTCGATCTGACGGGTGTGGCCTGATGCCCTCACCCCAACCCTCTCCCACAGGGAGAGGGAGCAAACACTAAAACGGCAACCTGAAGGTTGCCGTTTGCTTTAACCTCCGCAAACCTCACACCCCGGGTTACGCATCAGCTTCATCTCGCGGAACTGGCAGGTCATCGCGTCATACATCACGATTTTCCCCGCTGCGGGCGTGCCGTAGTTCGCCAGGACTTTGATCGCTTCCATCGCCTGCAGTGAGCCAATCAAGCCGACGAGCGGCGCCATCACGCCCGCCTCAACGCAGGTCAGCGCATTCTCACCAAACAGACGGCTCAGGCAGCGGTAGCAGGGTTCACCCTCGGCGTACGTGAAGACGCTGATTTGCCCCTCCATGCGGATCGCCGCGCCGGAGATCAGCGGGGTTTTGTGGGCAAAACAGCCCGCGTTGAGCTGGTTACGGACGGCGACGTTATCCGTGCAGTCCAGCACCAGGTCGTGCCGGGCAATCTGCGCGGAGAGCGCGTCGTCGTCCAGCATTGCATCAATCAGGGTGAACTGAACGTTGGGGTTGATGCGCGCCAGCGCCGTGCGGGCAGAGTCCACTTTTGGCTGGCCAACCGTCGCGTCGCTGTGCAGCGTCTGGCGCTGCAGGTTGGACACCGATACGGTATCGAAATCCAGCAGCGTCATTTTTCCAACGCCCGCCGCAGCAAGGTATTGCGCGGCGGCGCAGCCCAGCCCGCCCAGCCCAACGACCAGCACGCTGGCCGCCTTAAGCGCTTCCTGGCCGTCGAAATCAAACCCGCGCAGCACAATCTGGCGGTTGTAGCGCATCATCTCCGGGTCGCTCAGCTCCACCGTCATGTCAGCCTCCGAACAGGTTGTTAAAGTGCTCGACCTCAACCCATTCGCCTGCTTCCACGTTGCCGCGCTCGCGCTCAAGCACGATAAAACAGTTGCCCTGGCTGAAGGAGCTGAAAATGTGTGAGCCCTGGTGCCCGGTGGTGCTCACTTCCAGCTCGCCGTTCGCGTTGCGCGCCAGAATGCCGCGCTGGAAATCGAGGCGACCCGGCGATTTTTTCAGGCGCGTGGCGGCGCGCACGCGCTGACGTTCAGGCAGCGGGTTTGCCTTGTTGCCGGAAAGCTTCGCCAGCAGCGGGATCACCAGCTGGTAGAAGGTGAGTGCAGCCGAGACCGGATTACCCGGCAGGCCGCAGAACCAGCCGTGCGCGAGCTTGCCAAACGCGAACGGTTTGCCCGGCTTGATCGCCAGCTTCCAGAAGGCGATTTCCCCCAGCTCTTCGAGGATGGTTTTGGTGTAATCCGCTTCGCCCACGGAGACGCCGCCGGAGCTGATGACCACGTCGGCAGCGTTATCCGCCTCGATAAACGCGGCGCGCAGTTTTTCCGGATCGTCAGGAATAATGCCGAGGTTAATCACGTCGCAGCCCAGCTGCTCCAGCATCAGGTGTACCGCCAGGCGGTTGGTATCGTAAATCTGGCCGTCCTGCAGCGGCTGGCCCGGAAGCTGCAGCTCGTCGCCGGTGGAGAAAACGGCGACGCGCACTTTACGAATAACGTCGATTTCAGCAACGCCGAGGGACGCCAGCACCGGCAGTTCACCCACCGTCAGCTTCTGTCCGGCGGCAAAGACCGTCGCGCCAAGCGTGATATCTTCGCCGGTACGGCGAATGTTCTGGCCCGCTTTAACGTTCGCGGTAAAGCGCACGCCGTCGTCGGTCTGTTCAGTCTCTTCCTGCATCACCACGGCGTCGCAGCCAGCCGGAACCGGCGCGCCGGTCATGATGCGCACGCAGGTGCCCGCAGGCCATTCACCGCTAAAAGGCTGGCCCGCAAAGGCTTTACCCGCCACCGGCAGGGCGTTACCCGTCTGGAGATCCGCCAGGCGCACCGCGTAACCGTCCATTGCGGAGTTATCAAACCCCGGCACGTTAAGCGGAGAGACGATATCGCGCGCGGCAATACGGCCAAAACAGCGCACGAGGGGCAGTGTCTCAACGTCATGCAGCGGGGAAACTCGGTCAAGCATCTGCGTGAGTGCCGTCTCAAGCGGCATCAGTCCGGCGGTAAAATCCATGGTGGGCTCCTGCGGAGTAACAACGAAAGCGTCCATTATGGCAGAAAAGTGCGGCTAACTGTATGACCCGATGGGTGTACGCTTTACATCACAGTTACGTCTTTCTATATTCAAAAATCATCTGAAGTTTCGTCGACGATAATGATATTTATAGAAAAAGCCGCAAATCAGGCTAACGGGTGATGCGAATGGTTAATGCGGTAATCGCAATTCATGGTGGCGCCGGGGCAATCACCCGAGCACAGCTCAGTCCCGAGCAGGAAAAGCGCTATATCGACGCGCTGTACGCCATTGTGGAAACGGGCCAGAGAATGCTGGAAGCGGGCGAGAGCGCGCTGGACGTGGTCACCGAGGCGGTGCGCCTGCTGGAAGAGTGCCCGTTATTTAATGCGGGGATCGGTTCGGTCTTTACCCGGGATGAAACGCACGAGCTGGATGCCTGCGTGATGGACGGCGTCACCCTGAAAGCGGGGGCCGTGGCGGGCGTCAGCCACCTGCGTAACCCGGTGCTGGCCGCGCGTCTGGTGATGGAAGAGAGCCCGCACGTGCTGCTGACGGGTGCCGGGGCGGAGAGGTTTGCCTTCGAACACGGGATGGAGCCGGTATCGCCCGATCTGTTTTCCACCGAAGCGCGCTATCAACAGCTGCTGGACGCCCGCTCGGCGGGCATGACGCAGCTTGATCATACTGCGCCGCTGGATGAGCGCAGCAAAATGGGCACGGTCGGCGCGGTGGCGCTGGATAAAGCCGGCAACCTCGCGGCGGCAACCTCCACGGGCGGGATGACCAACAAGCTGCCCGGACGCGTAGGCGACAGCCCGCTGCCGGGCGCGGGTTGCTATGCCAATAACGCGACGGCGGCGGTGTCGTGTACCGGAACCGGGGAAGTGTTTATCCGCGCCCTCGCGGCCTACGACATCACCGCGCTGATGGATTACGGCGGTTTAAGCCTGAACGAGGCCTGCGAGCGCGTGGTGATGGAGAAATTACCTGCCCTGGGCGGCGTCGGCGGGCTCATCGCGGTGGATCGTGAGGGCAACGTGGCTTTGCCGTTCAACAGCGAAGGCATGTACCGCGCTTGGGGCTATGCCGGTGATGAGCCGAGCACCGGTATCTATCGTGAATAAGGGGGCAGCGCGTGCCGCACAGTGAAGAACTGGACAACCGCGAAGTGCTGGCTGTCCATCAGCTCAATATTGCGTTTCAGGAAGAGCGGCAACTCATCCCCGCAGTACAGAATTTATCGTTCACGCTCAGGCGCGGCGAGACGCTGGCGATTGTTGGCGAATCCGGCTCCGGGAAATCGGTCACCGCGCTGGCGCTGATGCGCCTGCTGGAACAGACGGGCGGGCAAATCAGCAGCGAGAAAATGCTTCTGCGCCGCCGCAACCGTCAGGTCATTGATTTAAATGAGCTAAGCGGTTCGCAGATGCAGGGCGTACGCGGGGCGGATATTGCGATGATCTTTCAGGAGCCGATGACCTCCCTGAACCCGGTTTTTCCGGTCGGGGAACAAATCGCCGAGTCCATCCGCCTGCATCAGGGGCTGAGCGGCGATGAGGCGCTTAGAGAAGCGAGACACATGCTGGAGCTGGTGCGCATCCCGGAGGCGCAGGCCATTCTGGGGCGCTATCCGCATCAGCTTTCCGGCGGCATGCGCCAGCGGGTGATGATCGCCATGGCGCTCTCGTGCCGTCCGGCTGTGCTGATTGCCGATGAACCGACGACGGCGCTGGACGTGACGATTCAGGCGCAGATCCTGCAGCTCATCAACGTGCTGCAGCAGGAGATGGAGATGGGGGTGATTTTCATCACCCACGATATGGGCGTGGTCGCCGATATCGCCGATCGGGTGCTGGTGATGCACAAGGGCAGCGCGGTGGAAACCGGCCCGGTCGAGCAGATTTTTCACGCGCCCGCGCATTCCTACACCAAAGCGCTGCTGGCGGCGGTCCCGCGCCTTGGGGCGATGAACGGTAGCGATCTGCCGCGTCGTTTTCCGCTGATTTCCCTCGAGGCGTCTGAGCCGCAGGAGGATGAGCGCGAGCAGGATACCGTGGTGCCGGGCAAGCCCATTCTGGAAGTGCGCAATCTGGTTACCCGGTTTCCGCTGCGCAGCGGCGTACTGAACCGCGTGAAGCGCGAAGTGCACGCGGTGGAAAACGTCAGCTTCGATCTCTGGCCGGGCGAAACGCTGGCGCTGGTGGGGGAGTCCGGCTGCGGTAAATCCACCACCGGGCGCGCGTTGCTCCGTCTGGTGGAATCTCAGGAGGGCAGCATTACCTTTAACGGCGAGCGCATTGACGCCCTTCCGGACAGCAGGCTGCAGGCGGTGCGGAGAGATATTCAGTTTATTTTTCAGGACCCGTATGCCTCCCTCGATCCGCGCCATACGGTGGGGTATTCGATCATGGAGCCGCTGCGAGTGCATAACCTGCTCGACGGCGAGGCGGCGCAGCGTCGCGTGGCCTGGCTGCTGGAGCGTGTTGGCCTGAATGCATAACACGCCTGGCGTTATCCGCACGAGTTTTCCGGCGGGCAGCGGCAGCGTATCTGCATCGCCCGCGCGCTGGCGCTGAACCCGAAAGTGGTGATTGCGGATGAATCCGTCTCGGCGCTGGATGTCTCTATCCGGGCGCAAATCATCAATCTTCTGCTGGATCTACAGCGGGATATGGGGATCGCCTTCCTGTTTATCTCGCACGACATGGCGGTGGTTGAGCGCATCAGCCATCGCGTGGCGGTGATGTTTATGGGGCAAATCGTGGAAATCGGACCGCGAAGAGCGGTGTTTGAAAACCCGCAGCATCCGTACACCCGCAAGCTCATCGCGGCGGTCCCGGTCGCCGATCCGGCGCATCGTCACGGCCAGCGCGTGCTGCTGCAGGATGAAATGCCGGGCAATATTCATAAACGCGGCGAGGCCGTGGAGCGCGTGACGCTGCGCGAGGTCGGGCCGGGTCATTTCGTCGCTCCCCCGCGACAGGACAATGCTTTTTCGCGGTTATAACTTTCAACAGGCAGGAGAACACAATGGTTACATTTGTAGCGCGTAGATGGTTGTTAGCCGCGAGCGTGACGGCAGCCCTGGCCGCTGCCCCCGCGTTCGCTGCCAAAGATGTGGTGGTGGCGGTAGGATCGAATTTCACCACGCTCGATCCGTATGACGCAAATGACACGTTATCTCAGGCCGTAGCGAAATCGTTTTACCAGGGGCTGTTCGGTCTGGATAAAGAGATGAAACTGAAAAACGTGCTGGCGGAGAGTTATACCGTTTCCGATGACGGCATTACTTACACCGTGAAATTGCGGGAAGGCATTAAATTCCAGGATGGCACCGATTTCAACGCCGCGGCGGTGAAAGCGAATCTGGACCGGGCCAGCGATCCGGCGAATCATCTTAAACGCTATAACCTGTATAAGAATATTGCTAAAACGGAAGCGATCGATCCGACAACGGTAAAGATTACCCTCAAACAGCCGTTCTCAGCGTTTATTAATATTCTTGCCCATCCGGCGACCGCGATGATTTCACCGGCAGCGCTGGAAAAATATGGCAAGGAGATTGGTTTTTATCCGGTGGGAACCGGACCGTATGAACTGGATACCTGGAATCAGACCGATTTTGTGAAGGTGAAAAAATTCGCGGGTTACTGGCAGCCAGGATTGCCCAAACTGGACAGCATAACCTGGCGTCCGGTGGCGGATAACAACACCCGCGCGGCAATGCTGCAAACCGGTGAAGCGCAGTTTGCTTTCCCCATTCCTTACGAGCAGGCCACACTGCTGGAGAAAAACAAAAATATCGAGTTGATGGCCAGTCCGTCAATTATGCAGCGTTATATCAGTATGAACGTGACGCAAAAGCCGTTCGATAACCCGAAGGTCCGTGAGGCGCTGAATTACGCCATTAACCGTCCGGCGCTGGTGAAAGTTGCCTTTGCGGGCTATGCAACGCCAGCTACTGGTGTGGTACCGCCAAGTATCGCCTACGCGCAAAGTTATAAACCGTGGCCTTACGATCCAGTGAAAGCGCGCGAATTACTGAAAGAGGCGGGATATCCCAACGGTTTCAGTACCACGCTGTGGTCGTCACATAACCACAGCACCGCGCAGAAAGTGCTGCAATTTACCCAGCAGCAGTTAGCGCAGGTCGGGATTAAAGCCCAGGTGACTGCGATGGATGCCGGACAGCGGGCGGCAGAAGTTGAAGGTAAAGGGCAAAAAGAGAGCGGCGTGCGGATGTTCTACACTGGCTGGTCGGCTTCAACCGGCGAAGCGGACTGGGCACTATCGCCGCTGTTTGCCTCGCAGAACTGGCCACCGACGCTGTTTAATACCGCGTTTTACAGCAATAAACAGGTGGATGACTTCCTGGCTCAGGCACTGAAAACTAATGATCCGGCGGAAAAGACCCGCTTATATAAGGCGGCGCAGGATATCATCTGGCAAGAATCGCCGTGGATCCCGCTGGTGGTAGAAAAACTGGTGTCGGCACACAGTAAAAACCTGACCGGTTTTTGGATCATGCCAGACACCGGCTTCAGCTTTGAAGACGCGGATTTGCAATAAGCAACGCAGGGAGTGGAATGCTTAATTACGTTATCAAACGCTTACTGGGGTTGATTCCGACGCTGTTTATCGTCTCGGTGCTGGTGTTTTTATTTGTCCATATGCTGCCCGGCGATCCGGCGCGATTGATTGCCGGGCCCGAAGCTGATGCGCAGGTTATAGAACTGGTGCGTCAGCAGCTGGGGTTGGATCAGCCGCTGTATCACCAGTTCTGGCACTATATCAGCAATGCTGTGCAGGGGGATTTTGGCCTGTCGATGGTGTCGCGTCGTCCGGTTGCCGATGAGATTGCCAGCCGCTTTATGCCAACGCTGTGGCTGACCATAACCAGTATGGTCTGGGCGGTTATATTTGGTATGGCGGCGGGAATTATCGCCGCCGTCTGGCGTAACCGTTGGCCGGATCGATTGAGTATGACCATTGCGGTGTCGGGGATCTCGTTTCCGGCATTTGCTCTGGGGATGCTTTTAATTCAGGTATTCTCCGTTGAACTGGGCTGGCTGCCTACCGTGGGAGCAGACAGTTGGCAGCACTACATTTTACCCTCCCTGACGCTCGGCGCGGCAGTGGCCGCCGTGATGGCGCGCTTTACCCGCGCGTCGTTTGTCGATGTTTTAAGCGAAGATTATATGCGTACCGCGAGGGCGAAAGGGGTGAGCGAAACCTGGGTTGTCCTCAAACACGGGCTACGTAACGCGATGATCCCGGTAGTGACCATGATGGGCTTACAGTTTGGCTTTTTGCTCGGTGGTTCCATCGTTGTGGAGAAAGTTTTCAACTGGCCGGGACTTGGACGCTTACTCGTTGACTCCGTAGAAATGCGTGATTACCCGGTGATTCAGGCGGAAATTCTGCTTTTCTCGCTGGAATTTATTCTTATCAACTTAGTGGTGGATGTGCTTTACGCCGCCATTAACCCGGCTATCAGGTACAAGTAAGGATGCGACTATTTAACTGGCGACGTCAGGCGGTGTTAAACGCCATGCCACTGGTCAAACCTGACCAGGTACGTACACCGTGGCATGAATTCTGGCGACGATTTCGCCGTCAGCATATGGCGATGACCGCCGCATTATTCGTTATTTTATTGATTGTGGTGGCCATTTTTGCACGCTGGATCGCTCCCTATGACGCCGAAAATTATTTTGATTATGACAATCTGAATAACGGACCTTCTTTGCAGCACTGGTTTGGCGTCGATTCACTGGGGCGTGACATTTTCAGCCGTGTCCTGGTTGGTGCGCAAATCTCGCTGGCGGCGGGCGTGTTTGCCGTGTTTATCGGTGCGGCGATCGGGACGTTGCTGGGCTTGCTCGCTGGATATTATGAAGGCTGGTGGGATCGGCTGATCATGCGCATTTGCGATGTGCTGTTTGCCTTCCCGGGTATTTTACTGGCGATCGCTGTTGTTGCGGTGTTGGGAAGCGGCATTGCTAACGTGATTATTGCAGTCGCCATTTTTTCCATCCCCGCGTTTGCCCGCCTGGTGCGCGGCAACACGCTGGTGTTGAAACAGCAAACCTTTATTGAGTCAGCACGCAGTATTGGTGCCAGCGATATGACCGTTTTGTTGCGTCATATCCTGCCTGGGACCGTCTCTTCTATCGTGGTGTTTTCACCATGCGCATTGGTACCTCGATTATCTCTGCCGCCAGCCTCTCATTTCTCGGCCTCGGTGCGCAGCCGCCGACACCAGAGTGGGGAGCAATGCTCAATGAGGCTCGAGCGGATATGGTTATCGCGCCGCACGTGGCGATCTTTCCGAGTCTGGCGATTTTCCTGACCGTGCTGGCGTTTAACCTGTTAGGTGACGGGCTGCGCGACGCGCTGGATCCGAGGATAAAGGGGTAGTGCAGTGAAATGTGCCGGGTGGCGGCTACGCCTTACCCGGCCTACAACAGAGGGGAGATTAAACCCGGCTACCCCACAAATCGTACTCATCGGCGTGCTCGACTTTCACACGCAGGATATCACCCGGCTTAACGTTGGTTTCACCATTGAGATAAACCGCGCCGTCGATTTCCGGTGCATCTGCCATGCTGCGACCAATTGCGCCTTCTTCGTCCACTTCGTCGATAATCACCAGAATTTCACGGCCCACTTTCTCTTGCAGGCGCTCGGCGGAAATCTGCTGCTGCAGCTGCATGAAACGGTTCCAGCGTTCTTCTTTCACTTCTTCCGGAACCTGGTCAGGCAGGGCATTGGCGTCTGCACCTTCAACCGGGCTGTATTTAAAGCAGCCAACGCGATCCAGACGCGCTTCTTTCAGGAAGTCGAGTAGCATCTGGAAATCTTCTTCCGTCTCGCCAGGGAAGCCGACAATAAAGGTTGAGCGTAGGGTCAGTTCCGGGCAGATTTCGCGCCACTGTTTGATGCGCGCCAGTTGGCGATCTACAGAACCCGGACGCTTCATCAGTTTGAGAATGCGCGGGCTGGCGTGCTGCAACGGAATGTCCAGATACGGCAGGATTTTGCCTTCTGCCATCAGTGGGATGACGTCGTCCACATGCGGATAAGGGTAAACGTAGTGCAGACGTGTCCAGATCCCCAGTTTCGATAACTGTTCGCACAGGCTGACCATGCTGGTTTTTACCGGCTCGCCGTTGTGGAAGCCAGTACGATGTTTAACATCAACGCCATAGGCGGAAGTATCCTGCGAGATCACCAGAATCTCTTTAACGCCCGCATCTACCAGACGTTTCGCTTCACTTAACACTTCGCCAATCGGACGGCTCACCAGGTCGCCGCGCATAGACGGAATAATGCAGAAGGTGCAGCGGTGATTACAGCCTTCAGAAATTTTCAGATAGGCATAATGACGCGGCGTCAGTTTCACACCTTGTTCTGGCACCAGGCTCAGGAATGGGTTGTGTTTCGGTTTCGGCACGTAGTGATGAACGTGCTCCAGAACCTGCTCATAGCTATGAGGCCCGGTGATTTCCAGCACTTTCGGGTGGACTTCGCGGATCTGATCTTCTTTTGCCCCCAGACAACCGGTCACAATAACCTTGCCGTTTTCATTCAACGCTTCACCAATGGCTTCCAGTGATTCTTGTACCGCGCTGTCAATAAAGCCGCAGGTGTTGACGATCACCATGTCCGCATCGTCATAGCTCGGTACCACGTCATAACCTTCAGTGCGGAGTTCGGTGAGAATACGCTCTGAATCAACAAGGTTTTTCGGACAGCCAAGGGAAACAAAGCCGATTTTCGGCTGGGGAGTTACTTTGCTCATAGCTTAAAAATTCATCAATTATGGAGTTATCAGGGCGGGATTTTACAGCGTATCGCGGGGGATTTATACACTCTTTGCAAGGCGGATGCGTCGGGCAGAGGTTGTAACATTGTAAATAATGTTAATCAGTTAATAAAAATTGATCCCAGGCATTAAACTGTACAAAAAATGAACTTATCCTGACTATGCACCATGGCTGACAGAGGAGGAAAGAGCATGACCGTTGACAGACTTAAACGCGATCTGCTGAACAAGCTGATCAACGCCCGAATCGACCTGGCCGCGTACCTGCAGTTGAGGAAGGCAAAAGGGTATATGTCAGTCAGCGAAAGCGAACATCTGCGTGATAACCTTTTTGAACTGTGTAATTTCATGCGTGAAAAAGCACCGACCCTGAAGGCGAACGGCGGCGAAAGTGAAGAAATAGCGCTGCGCCGCGCCGCCGAGGTGCTCTCCATTGCAGGGGTGTGTCTGATGAACGGACGCCACGACTGCCCGAACTTTATCGCTGTTAACGCGGAGAAGCTTGAAAACTGCCTGACAACGCTCTCTCTATGCATCATGTGCCTGAACGAGCACAAACAGCTTGAACAGCACTGATCCCGGGGGAGGCAACTCCCCCTTCTGATTAAGCTTTTGTAAAAGTGGTAACGCGCCCGGACGCAGTGGCTAATCTTTATGCCATATGCCGATAAAGGAGCGCGTTATGCCTCGATCCTCGCTGATTTCCCTGCCTGCGTTATTCATTTCGTTTTCACTTCTTGCTGCGCCAGAGGCGGTCAAGGTCGAGGTGCTGCAAAACAGACTCGATCATCCCTGGTCCCTGGCGTTCCTGCCGGATAATGACGGGCTGCTGGTGACCCTGAAGGGCGGTCAGCTCAAACGCTGGCAGGCCGGGAAAGGGCTTTCCGATCCGATTATCGGCGTACCGAGGGTCTGGGCAAACGGTCAGGGAGGATTGCTGGATGTGGTATTGGCGCCGGATTTTGAAAAGTCGCGCCGCGTCTGGCTGAGCTACGCCGAGGCCGGACATGATGGTAAAGCCGGAACAGCGGTGGGCTATGGCCGCCTGAGCGACGACTATTCCCGCATCGAGGGATTCCAGGTGGCGTTCCGCCAGATGCCAAAACTCTCAACCGGCAACCATTTTGGCGGGCGATTGGTGTTCGACGGTAAAGGCTCTCTCTTTATTGGACTCGGCGAGAACAATCAGCGTCCGACGGCGCAGGATCTGGATAAATTGCAGGGTAAGGTGGTGCGCCTCACCGAAGACGGGAAAGTCCCGCCGGATAACCCCTTTGTGAATACCCCCGGCGCGCGACCCGAAATCTGGTCTTACGGCATTCGCAACCCGCAGGGGATGGCGATGAATCCCTGGAGCGACACGCTGTGGCTGAACGAGCACGGCCCGCGCGGCGGGGATGAGATCAACATCCCGGAGAAAGGAAAGAACTACGGCTGGCCGCTGGCGACGCACGGCATTAACTACAGCGGTCTGAAAATTCCTGAAGCCAAAGGCGAGCACGTTGAGGGCACAGAGAAGCCGCTGTTCGTCTGGAAAGTCTCACCCGCGGTGAGCGGCATGGCATTTTACAACAGCGACGTTTTCCCGCAGTGGAAAAACAAGCTGTTTATCGGGGCGCTGAAGGAGAAGGACGTGATCGTGCTGAGCGTGGAGGGCAACAAGGTGACGGAGGACGGGCGCATTCTGGGCGACCGGGATCAACGTATTCGCGATGTGCGGGTGGGGCCGGACGGGTATCTGTATGTCCTGACCGACGAGACGGACGGGCAGCTGTTGAAAGTCAGCCCGTCCGGCGCATAATCAGGTGACCGGGATCATCACGACGTTGCGGTAAGCAGGGCGATCGCTCAACTGTTTAAGCCAGCGCTCAAGGTGAGGGCGCGGCGTCCACTTCAGGCCCATGTTGGTCAGGTTCCAGACGAACGGCGCCACGGCGATATCGCCTGTGCCGAACGCCTCGCCGGAGAACCAGGCGTGCTTCGCCAGCTCGTCATCCATCATCGCGAACAGATTGTCGCAGGCGTCCTGGGCGGCATGAATAGCGGGATAGTCGCGTTCTGCTTCCGGCGTGCGGATAAGCCCCATCAGGATCACGCGGTGGGTCGGGGACAGCGTCTGGTTCGCCCAGTCCATCCACTTTTCGCCCTGAGCACGACGGGCCGGGTTTTCAACCCACAGGCGGCCTTGACCGTACTGGGCGGCGAGGTAACGGACAATGGTGTTGGACTCCCAAAGCGTCGCGTCTGTTTCATCATCGCGCAGCAGCGGCACCAGGCCGTTCGGGTTCATGGCCAGATAATCGGCCTCTTTGTTTACGCCGAACGACATGCCAGCCATGATTTGATTGAACGGTAAATCCAGCTCCTCGAGCGTCCAGAGCACTTTCTTAACGTTGGTCGAGTTGTTCCTGCCCCAAAGCGTAATCATATTTACTCCTGATGAGATGTGAATCCGGGTCAGCTTTCGCCATGGTGAGATAAACCTAACAATTACGCAACAGAAGACAAAAAAATCGTCTGAATCAAAGCGTATCTGAATGTTATTGCATAAACTTTAATAACTTTACCCTCGTTGGGTTTCTTTAACCGTTTTAGTGCGCTATTACTCATCGCTTCTTGCGACACGGTGATGTGACGTAATTTTTGAATGGACACTCGGGTGGCATTTATGACGCGTAAAATGACTTCTCTGCGCAGCCTTGCGACAGGCTCTGCGCTCCTTTTCCTGTTTGCACCAACTCTCTATGCAGCTGAACAGGCTGCGCCCGAAGCGCCGCGCGTGGATGCGCGTGCATGGATTTTAATGGATTACGCCAGCGGTAAAGTGCTGGCAGAAGGCAACGCGGATGAGAAACTGGATCCCGCGAGCCTGACTAAAATCATGACCAGCTATGTGGTTGGGCAGGCGCTTAAGGCCGATAAGATTAAACTCACCGATATGGTGACGGTCGGTAAAGATGCCTGGGCGACGGGAAATCCGGCACTGCGTGGTTCATCGGTAATGTTCCTCAAACCGGGCGATCAGGTTTCGGTGGCAGACTTGAACAAAGGTGTGATTATCCAGTCCGGTAATGACGCCTGTATTGCGCTGGCCGATTACGTTGCCGGGAGCCAGGAGTCATTCATTGGTTTGATGAATGGTTATGCCAAAAAACTGGGTCTGACCAACACTACCTTCCAGACGGTGCACGGTCTGGATGCGCCGGGGCAGTTCAGTACCGCGCGCGATATGGCATTGCTGGGTAAAGCATTGATCCACGATGTGCCGGAAGAGTACGCCATTCATAAAGAGAAAGAGTTCACCTTCAACAAAATTCGTCAGCCTAACCGTAACCGTCTGCTGTGGAGCAGCAATCTGAATGTTGATGGCATGAAGACAGGAACCACGGCAGGCGCGGGATATAATCTGGTTGCTTCGGCTACCCAGGGCGATATGCGTTTAATCTCCGTAGTGCTGGGGGCGAAAACTGACCGTATCCGTTTTAATGAGTCTGAGAAATTATTGACCTGGGGTTTCCGCTTCTTTGAAACCGTGACGCCAATTAAACCTGATGCCACCTTTGTGACTCAGCGCGTCTGGTTTGGTGATAAGAGCGAAGTGAATCTCGGGGCAGGTGAAGCGGGCTCAGTGACCATACCGCGTGGGCAGCTGAAAAACCTGAAAGCGAGTTATACGTTAACGGAACCGCAGCTTACCGCACCGCTGAAAAAAGGTCAGGTTGTCGGGACCATTGATTTCCAGCTTAACGGTAAATCCATTGAGCAGCGTCCGCTGATCGTGATGGAAAATGTGGAAGAGGGCGGATTCTTTGGTCGGATGTGGGATTTCGTGATGATGAAATTCCATCAGTGGTTCGGCAGCTGGTTTAGCTAAACTCGATGGGTTTTCTCCCTCTCCCTGTGGGAGAGGGCTGGGGTGAGGGCATCAGACCACACCCCTCTTAATACATCAACTTCACCTGCTGCGCCTTCGCGTGGGCCACAATCTCGTCGTCCGGGCGGCAGTCGCTGACGATGGCATCGAACTGCGCCAGCTCGCCCATTCTTGCCGAACGTACCTTACCAAACTTGCTGTGATCGACCACCAGCACATGGTACTGCGCGGCGCTCAACGCCCAGTGCTTTACCGGCAGCTCCTCCAGGTTAAAGCAGGTCGCCCCCTGGCGCACGTTGACGCCGGCGGCGGAATAAAACGCGATATCCGGGCAGAGATTGCTGAGCGTGTCCTGCAGGTTGAGCGGCTTAAAGATCGCGTTGCTGGCGTGAAACTCACCGCCGCAGAGGATCACCCGGCACTCGGGTTTCTCCTGAAGCGCCAGAAAGGTGTTCAGGGAGTAGCACACGGCGGTAAAAGGAATGCTGCTGTCGATGGCTTCGATAATCCACGGCGTAGTGGTACCGCAGTCAAAAAACAGCGTCTGGTGCGGCTGTACCAGCGAGGCCGCAAGCCGCGCGGCTTTGCGTTTCTCTTCCACCAGGCGCGTCTTCTGATCGCTGATCAGATAATGGCTGGCGCTACGCGGCTCAAGCACAATGTATCCACCCAGCAGCACGACGGGCGCGCTCTCGCTGTTTAGATCCCGACGAATGGTCATCTCTGAGACGCCGAGGAGGTTGGCGGCTTCCTTAAGATGCAGCTTATCGCTGCGCTTCAGCGCCTGTAGCAGCTGAGCAATGCGGTCATCGCGACGTGTTTCCATAGTTCCTCGGGATAAAAAAAGTGAACCCCCGCAGGGCGGGGGTTCAAGTGTAACCTGTCAGGTTGGGGTTAGTCACGTATCCAGCCTTTGCGGATCGGGAGAGCGAAAATGGCGCGATAGAGTGATGATAGCGTGCGGTAGAGCGCTTCACCGAAGAGGCTCCACAGGATAGCCGCGCTCACGCAGCCAATCAGCCCGACCAGGAAACCGCCCACCATATCCAGCGGCCAGTGGACGCCCAGGTAAACGCGAGACCAGGCGATTGCCAGGGCCGCCAACATCAGGACCGCACCAGACCACAGGCGATGCCAGAACAGGAACGCCAGCGCAAAGGTGAAGATCACCGTCCCGTGATCGCTCGGGAACGAGTCATCCGGCGCGTGGTGCAGGAAGGTATAGCCCACATGTGCAACAAAAGGACGGGCGTGCGGGAAAACATGACCCAGAACGAAGCTCACCAGAACGCTCACGCCCAGCGCCATCGCTACTTTGATCACCAGCTGGCGCTGCGGTTTTACCTGGCTGCGGGGTCCCCACAGCCAGAGAATCGCAGCCAGTGCAGGCACGATACCGATCAGATCTTTTGCCAGGAAGGTGGCAAAATCGATCGTCCACTCGGGAGAGGCCGGGGTGGCATTGATCAGATAAAACAGCTGATAATTTAGATTCTCTAACATAACGTTATCACTCTTTAGCAAACCGGGTGGAAACAAGGCCGTAGACCACCACCTGGGAAAACCAGACCCACCACCCAGCCCACAGGTTGTGAGAGAAAAAATGCGCCCCGCGCATGATCTGGCCATAGCCCATCACCAGACCTAACACCACGCCCAGCGCGACGAAGCTCCAGGCGAGGCGCGGACGCTCGCGCCAGAAGGCAAAAAATAGCCCCATCACCATAAAGCCGCTAGAGGCATGACCGCCGGGGAAACAGCGCCCCGGACCGCTGTCTACAGGGATGGCGCTGAACAGGGGATAAGAGACAGCCTTACCGCCATATTCCACCAGGTCCCACGGGCAGCTGTGATGGCTCATGCTTTTCAACAGGCCCACCACCAGCGCGCCAACGCCCATCAGCAGCGCCGCCGTAACCAGCCTTGCGTTACGCTTGTAAGCGCCGTAAAACAGCGCCACGGCGCCTAAGGCGATGGCTATGTACTTCGCCAGACGATGGTTGAGCAGATCCAGCAGGTGGTCTTTCTGCAGCGGGAAGCTCTGCGTCGCCGCGTCATACCAGAAGCCGGTTACCCATCTGTCGAGCGCTTCATTGCGCGATAGCCACGTAAACACCACGGCAAGGACTATCAGTATGAAAAGCTGATAACCATAAAAGCGGGCCGGTAAGCGGTAAAGTCGTTTTGTCTTATTTGTCTGTAACTTAGACAATTCTGAACGGCTGGAGGTGAGTGCCATAATTTGGGGTCGTTGACGAGTAATGGGGCTATCATAAATCTGTCAAATTAAGGAAACCTTAAACGAAGACGATATGTGCTTTATTTCTGTTTATCCTCGATAAATCACTATCTCGGGCTGCGGCATTTCATTACACTCGTCGCGATTTTGTCATTATAAAGAGATTGCATGTTAAACCGTTCTTCTTCTGGTTCACGTCTGGGTCGTCAGGCGTTGCTTTTCCCCCTGTGTCTGGTGCTCTACGAATTCTCTACCTATATCGGCAACGATATGATCCAGCCCGGTATGCTGACCGTTGTGGCGCAGTACAACGCGGGAATTGAGTGGGTACCGACCTCCATGACCGCCTATCTGGCCGGCGGCATGTTTTTGCAGTGGCTGTTAGGGCCGCTGTCGGATCGTATTGGCCGTCGTCCGGTGATGCTGACGGGCGTGGTGTGGTTTATCGTCACCTGTCTTGCCACGCTGCTGGCGCAAAACATTGAACAATTTACCCTGCTGCGCTTCCTGCAGGGGGTGAGCCTGTGCTTTATCGGCGCCGTGGGGTATGCCGCCATTCAGGAGTCGTTTGAAGAGGCGGTGTGCATCAAAATTACCGCGCTGATGGCAAACGTGGCGCTGATCGCTCCCTTGCTCGGGCCTCTGGTGGGCGCCGCGTGGGTGCATGTGGCTCCCTGGGAAGGAATGTTTGTACTCTTTGCGGTTCTCGCCGCCATCGCGTACTTTGGCCTGCACCGGGCGATGCCGGAAACCGCCACCCGGATCGGTGAGAAACTCTCGCTGAAAGAGCTGGGTCGGGATTACAAAGAAGTACTGAAGAATGGCCGCTTTGTGGCGGGCGCGCTGGCGACCGGATTCGTTAGCCTGCCGCTGCTGGCGTGGATTGCCCAGTCGCCGGTCATCATCATTAGCGGCGAAAAGCTCAGCAGCTATGAGTACGGCCTGCTGCAGGTGCCGATCTTTGGCACGCTGATTATCGGGAACCTGGTGCTGGCTCGTCTGACGTCACGCCGCACCGTGCGTTCACTGATTATCATGGGCGGCTGGCCGATTGCGGCAGGGCTGATTCTGGCGGCGGTGGCGACCGTCGCGTCATCACATGCTTACCTGTGGATGACGGCAGGGCTGAGCGTTTACGCCTTCGGGATTGGCGTGGCGAACGCCGGGCTGGTGCGCCTGACGCTGTTTGCCAGCGAAATGAGTAAAGGCACGGTCTCAGCGGCGATGGGGATGCTGCAGATGCTGATTTTTACCGTCGGCATCGAAGTGAGCAAGCATGCCTATGCGATGGGCGGCAACGGGCTGTTCAGCCTGTTTAACCTCGCCAACGGCGTGCTGTGGGTTGGCCTGATGGTAGTGTTCCTGAAGGACAAGCGCGTCGGAAACGCCCTGCAACCTTAACCTGTTTATTCCCTCTCCCCTTTGGGGAGAGGGCCAGGTGAGGGGAGAGGGCACCAGACCGCACGCGGTCAATTAAACGGCGCCTCCCCATCCAGCACCTTATCAATCACATCCAGCACGCCTTCATCGTTATTATGCGGCGCTTCAAAGCGCGCCGCCGCTTTGATATGCGGTCTGGCATTCGCCATCGCAAAGCTGAATCCGGACTGGCGCAGCATCTCCACGTCGTTGCCGCTGTCTCCGAAGGCCACCACGTCGCTGTTCTCTATCCCCCAGCGCTGCTGCAGGATCCGCAGGCCGTTGGCCTTATGCACGCCGGGGATAATCAGGTCGATACTGCCGTGACCGGTGGTGACGGGCACCATGATGTCGCTGAGTTGTTCATGCAGAAGCGCCTGAATACGCGGAATTTCATCATCAGACACGTTGAGCCCGAACTTGAAGAAAATATCGTTAAGGTTGTCGAAATCACTCACCATTTCCAGACGGTGATAGTACTTCGCCGCGATAGCCTTAAAGCCCTCGTCATAGCCTTTCAGCGTGTAGGCGCTGCTTTTCCCGCAGGCGATAATCTCAATGCCCGGCACGTCGTTTAACACGTTCGCAACGGTCTCGAAATGGGCTTTTGACAGTTCGCCGTTAAAGACATCTTCACCCTCACTCACGACCCAGCCGCCGTTTTCGGCGACGAATGAAATTTCATGCGCAATCTCCGGGAAAAAGGAGATCAGCTGGTAGTACTGGTTGCCGCTGGCGACCACGAAGCGAATGCCTTGCGCCTTCATGCGCGCGTACTGCGCCAGAAAGCGCGGGCGATTGTAGGTCTTGGCATCACTCAGGAATGTGCCATCCATGTCGACGGCGATCAGTTTAACGCTCATATCCCTTCTCCAGTGTCGTTTGATTCGTTTCCGGCTTTGCCACCGCGCGCGCCACCAGCGCCGCGACGATCACCAACCCTAATACCACCAGCATGGCGCTGCGCAGCCCGTAGTGCTCGCCGAGGAAGCCGAGCAGGGGCGGCCCGACCAGGAAAGCGAGATAGCCGGTTGTCGCCACCACGCTGACGCGCGTCGGGGCATCCGGGCCGGTGTCGCTGGCGGCAGAGATGGTCAGCGGGAAGCCGAGGGATGCGCCCAGCCCCCAGAGGATCACCGAGACGCCGGCAATCCAGTCCACATCCACAAAGATAATCATCGCGATACCCAGCCCGCCGAGCAGGGCGCTGGCGCGCACCACCGCCACGCGGCTGTAGCGGTCGATAAACCAGCCGCCGGTGAAGCGCCCGACGGTCATCCCCAGCGTAAAGCCGGCGTAGATCAGCGAGCCGGAGGTTGGGCTAAAGCCGTGACCGTCCACCATCAGCAGAGGCAGCCAGTCGTTGGCGGACCCTTCCGCAAACGCCATCGCCAGCACGACCACGCCAATCAGCATCAGCTGATAGTCGCGGTAGAAGGGCAGACCCTTTTCAGCAGAATGCTGTTCGTCTGAGGCGTTCTTGCCGGTGCCCTCCGGGATCGCCCGGATGCCGGTCAGAATCGGAATGATGCACACCAGCGCCGCCAGCAGGATATGCAGATTGGCGCTCACGCCGAAGGCCGTCAGCACCATCCCCACGCCCGCCCCGGCCAGCGTGCCGAGGCTATAGAAGCCGTGCATCATCGGCAGCACGGTTTTGTTCATCTCGCGCTCGACCGCCGCCCCTTCAACGTTTATCGCCACTTCCGCCGAGCCGAAGCTGCCGCCAAACACCGTCAATCCCAGCGCAAACAGTACCGGTGAGGCAAACCACAGCGCCACGCTCAGCACAATCATCCCGAACGCCGCGAAGCACATGGTCGTGCGGATCACCGCCCGCGTACCGAAGCGCTTCACCAGCCATGCGGAGCAGAGGATGCCGCTCATGGAGCCTATCGACAGGCCGAACAGCACGATGCCCATTTCAGCGGTAGAAACGGACAAAATGTCGCGAATAGCGGGGGTGCGCGTGGCCCAGGAGGCCATCAGCAGGCCGGGAATGAAGAAGAACATAAACAGCGCCCACATGCGGAGCTGCAGGGCTTTGCGGGGAGAGGTCAGCGTCATTGGGGTAGCACCAGAAGTACAACAATAGCGACAACACTAGCAAGTTTGTGTACATTTGTACACAAACCAGGTGAGGAATTGATGAGCAGACCACCCAACGATCCGCATCGCCGGGAGAAAATCCTGCAGGCGACGCTCGACACCATTGCTGAACACGGTATTCACGCCGTCACGCACCGTAAAATCGCCACCTGCGCGGGCGTGCCGCTGGGGTCGATGACCTACTATTTCGACGGCATGGAGCCGCTGCTGGAGGAGGCCTTCACGTGGTTTACCCGCCAGATGTCGCAGCAGTACCGTGATTTCTTTGCGGGCGTCACCGGGCCGGAAATGGCGTGCGAATCCATCACCACCCTCATCCACAGCTCGCAGGTGACCACGCCGCACAACATGGCGCTGATGTATCAGCTTTACGCTTTTATGCACCGCAGCGCGGCGCTCAAAACGGTGATGCAGGACTGGATGAAGATGAGCCAGACCACGCTGGAGCAGTGGTTCGACCCGGTCACCACCCGCGCGCTGGATGCGTTTATCGAAGGGATGACGCTGCACTACGTGACCGACCGGACGCCGCTATCCCGGGAGGAGATTCGGGCGATGGTGGGGAGGATTGCGGGCGAGGGCAGAGGCTAGGTTGCGCCCGCGGTCATATTGACGGTGGTCCCCGAGATGGCGCTTGCCGCATCTGAAGCCAAAAACGCAATCGTGTCTGCCACCTGCGCCAGCGTCGGCAGGCGGTGCGTCAGGGTGCTTTGCGCGGCACCGCCGAGAAACTGCTCGACCGTGATGCCCATCGCCTGCGCCCTGGCGGCGAAAATGGCACCCACATACGAACCCGCCTGCACCGCGTCGGCTATCGCGTGCGAGCGCAGACACAGCACACGAATATTTTGAGCCCCCAGCTCGGCCGCAAGAGCTCGGGTAAAGGCTTCCGTTCCCGCGCAGCCGACGATATGCCCGAGGTGGCCCGCTATCGCCATGTTTGCGGCGGGGGCGACGACGGTAATAATGGTCCCGCCATGCTCGCCGCCCATAAGGGGAGAGACGGCTTTCGCAATGTTAAAGTACGCGGCCAGAAAAGGGTCGAAACCCTGACGGAATTCGTCGAGCGTCAAAGCCTCAAGGCGTTTACCCTGATCGTGCATAAAGCCCGTGGCGTTGACGACGATATCAATGCGGGCAAGGTCCGGGAGCAGCGAGGACTCCTCGAGCGCATCGAAAACAAACGTGCTGGCAGAACCGCCCGCGGCACGAATACGGCTGGCGACCTGCTCCAGCCTGGCGTGGTCACGCGCGGCGAGGTACACATCTGCCCCTTCACGCGCCAGAGCGTGCGCCACTGAACTGCCGATGGCGCCGCTGCCGCCGAAGATGACGGCGGTTTTGTTTTTAAAGCCCATACCCGCATTTCCTCACCAGGATTAACCCTCAACAGTATGTGCCGGGTTTCGGCTGATGCAACCCGGCCGGGTGGGTAGGGTATGCCGTGAGCAAGCCTTACTGCGCCATTATCAATGGGTTACTTTTTTGAGATTTTTTTCCCGCTGGCGTCCACCACCGCTTCGCCATCCTCTTTCGTAAACGCCCCTTTTTGCGCATCTGGCAGAATTTCCAGCACCACTTCTGAAGGGCGGCACAGGCGAGTTCCCAGCGGCGTCACCACAATCGGGCGATTAATCAGAATCGGGTGCTGAAGCATAAAGTCGATTAACCGATCGTCAGTAAATTTATCTTCCGCAAGGCCCAGCTCCTCATACGGTTCGACGTTTTTACGCAGCAGCGCGCGTACGGAAATCCCCATATCGGCAATGAGTTTGACCAGTTCATCGCGCGTTGGCGGAGTTTCCAGATAATGGATAATGGTCGGTTCTGTGCCGCTGTTGCGGATCATCTCCAGCGTATTACGCGACGTGCCGCAGGCCGGGTTGTGATAAATGGTAATGTTGCTCATATCAGTATCTCATTACAAAGTGAAAGAGAGACGTAGCGCCAGCGCAGCCAGCGTCACAAACAGCACAGGCAGGGTCATGATAATCCCTGTACGGAAGTAATATCCCCAGCTGATAGTCATATTCTTCTGCGAAAGTACGTGCAGCCAGAGTAGCGTAGCCAGGCTACCAATTGGGGTAATTTTCGGTCCCAAATCGCAGCCAATCACATTGGCATAAACCATCGCTTCTTTGATAACGCCAGATGCCGTGCTGCCATCAATGGACAACGCGCCAACCAGTACCGTCGGCATATTGTTCATAATAGAAGAGAGGAAGGCGGTGAGGAATCCGGTGCCGAGCGTCGCGGCCCACAGGCCGTTATCCGCCAGCACGTTGAGTACGCCAGAAAGATATTCCGTTAATCCGGCATTGCGCAGGCCATAAACCACCAGATACATGCCGAGCGAGAAGATGACAATCTGCCAGGGGGCACCGCGCAGGACTTTACCCGTATTAATCGCATGACCGCGTTTAGCGACGACAAATAATATCAGCGCGCCCACAGCTGCAATGGCGCTCACCGGAATGCCGAGCGGTTCCAGGACGAAAAATCCCACCAGCAGAAGCAGTAAAACAACCCAGCCAGTTTTGAACGTAGCAGGATCTTTGATCGCTTCTGCGGGAGATTTCAGCAGCGCCATATCGTAGTTCTGCGGAATATCTTTGCGAAAATAGAGATGTAACATCACCAGCGTGGCAACAATCGCGGCGATATCCACCGGCACCATCACCGAGGCGTATTCGCGAAAGCCGAGGCCAAAGAAATCAGCGGAAACGATATTCACCAGGTTGGAGACAATAAGCGGCAGGCTGGCGGTATCGGCAATGAATCCGGCCGCCATCACGAACGCCAGCGTAGTGCCTTTACTGAACCCTAAAGCCAGCAGCATGGCGATGACAATCGGTGTCAAAATAAGCGCCGCGCCATCATTGGCAAACAGGGCGGCAACGGCAGCACCGAGCAGGACAATCCAGGTAAACAGCAAGCGACCACGACCATTACCCCAGCGTGAGACGTGCAGCGCCGCCCATTCAAAAAAGCCGGACTCATCCAGCAGCAGGCTGATGATAATGACGGCGATAAACGCAGCCGTCGCGTTCCAGACGATATTCCACACCACCGGAATATCGTTAATGTGAATCACGCCGCTGGCCAGCGCCAGCACGGCGCCGATGGTCGCGCTCCAGCCGATACTCAGTCCTTTGGGCTGCCAGATGATCAGCACCAGCGTAAACAGAAAAATTGCCCCTGCCAGAAACATCGTTTACTCCGTTATATCTGTTTTTGTGAATGTGTCTGATTAACACGAACCCGGCAGTCGGTTTTTCAGCTTCACGCGCGTCTCCTCCCGCAGGCAGTTCCAGCTGGTGTCGATAACGGCTGCCGCCCATGCAGGCATGTTGGGAGAGAGACGGTAATGGACCCATTTGCCCTCGCGCCGATCGATAACCAGCCCGGACTCGCGCAGCAGCGCCATGTGGCGGGAGACTTTAGGCTGCGACTCGGTGGTCGCGGCGCAGAGATCGCAGACGCACAGCTCGCCCGCTTCGCGGAGCAGCATGACGATGGCGAGCCGCGTTTCGTCGGAGAGGGTTTTGAAGAGCTGGAGTGGGTGGAGCATGGGTGTTCCTGATAGCGTGGTTTATACATGCGTTAAATCATATGTGTTTTAATGGCTGGAGAGAAGGTGAAATTGAGTAAGGGGAATTTCAGGCAACAAAAAACCCATCAACCTTGAACCGAAATGGCGGGGTTGATGGGCTCCACAAAATGGGGACATCAAAGAAAAGCAGTGGCACTAATTAAGACTGATGCCCTGCGGAAAAGTTCTGCGGTTGTGCAAAAAAATTTCATTTTCAGGGCAACTTCAGTTTTATCCTAATCCTGGCCATACCATGACGATGATTGTCCCTGCCAGCGTCAGCAGGACGTTGGCGATTGCATAGGTGCCCGCATAGCCCAGCGCCGGGATGTTACTGCGAGCTGTATCACTGATGATCTCCATTGCCGGCGCGCAGGTACGTGCGCCCATCATTGCGCCGAACAACAGCGCGCGGTTCATTCGCAATACATAAGCACCGAACAAGAAACAGATAACCACGGGCACCAGACTGACAATCAATCCGGCAATCAACATCTGACCGCCAATCGCGCCCAGGCCGTTATTAATACCGCTACCGGCGCTCAGACCAACGCCTGCCATAAACACCATCAAGCCGAACTCTTTCACCATGCTTAATGCACCCTGCGGAATGTAACCGAAGGTCGGGTGGTTAGCACGCATAAAGCCCAGCATAATTCCGGCGAATAACAACCCGGCAGCGTTCCCCATGCCGAAACTGAATGTGCTGAACTGGAAGGTGATCATCCCGATCATCAGCCCAATAACAAAGAAGGCGCAGAATGCCAGCAGGTCAGTGACCTGGCTGTGAATCGAGATAAAGCCGATGCGATCGGCGATGGTTTTTACGCGGCGGGCATCGCCGCTGACTTGTAAAACGTCACCTTTGTTAAGCACGACGTTGTCATCTATCGGCATCTCAATCTGGCTACGAATGACGCGGTTAAGGAAGCAACCGTGATCGGTCAACTTCAGTTGTGCGAGACGTTTACCTACAGCGTTATGGTTTTTAACGACCACTTCTTCAGTGACGATACGCATGTCGAGAAGGTCACGATCGAAAACTTCTTTACCGTTACGGAAGCTGGGATCGAGTCGGGCATGGGCGTCGGGATAGCCTACCAACGCTATTTCATCGCCCATTTGTAGCACGGCATCACCGTCTGGATTTGCCAGAATCCCGTTACGTCGAATACGTTCAATGTAGCAGCCGGTTTGTCGATAAATACCCAGTTCACGCAGATTTTTGCCGTCGGTCCAGGCCACCAGTTCCGGGCCGACGCGATAGGCGCGGATCACCGGTAAATAAACCTTACGGTTGGCATCAGTGTCCAGGCCACGTTCGCGGGCGATTTGCTGGGCGCTGGTCTGTAAGTCCTGATGCTGCAATTTCGGCAAGTAACGCGCACCAACAATCAAACTCACCAGACCGATTAAATAGGTTAAGGCATACCCGAGGCTCAGATTATCCAGTGCCAGTGAGAGCTGCCTGCTTTCCATGCCGGAATGACGCAGTGTATCGCCAGCACCGACCAGAACCGGTGTCGACGTCATAGAGCCTGCTAACATACCGGCCGTCAGGCCAATATCCCAGCCAAACAGCTTACCTAACCCTAAGGCGATCACCAGCGCACTGCCAACCATCACCAGTGCTAACATTAGGTAATTTTTCCCATCGCGAAAAAAAATGGAAAAAAAGTTCGGTCCGGCTTCGACCCCGACGCAGAAAATAAACAGCATAAAGCCAAGATTAAGCGCATCGGTGTTAATGCTGAAATGTTGTTGGCCTAATAACAGCGATACGACTAAAACGCCAATGGAATTACCCAGTTGGATCGAACCAAGTCGTAACTTTCCGAGACATAGCCCAAGCGCGAGGACCACAAATAATAACAGAATGTAATTCCCATTTAACAATTCGGCGACGTTTATATTCACGGAGGCTAACTTCTTGTTTACTAGTAAGCTGTTGAAAGAAAGGACTTTTTGGGCTACTGTTTTCTGGGCCAGGGAACGCGTACAACCCTCCCTGTTACCTAATTTATTCCCTAAAACATTAGCTGGCCGATAGTTTAATCGTATTAGCTACTGACAGCTACCTATTATCGCATCACCCTGTGCGTACTTTGGCAAGGATTGCCGCACTGCTTTATCTGACTGGGCGTCTACCCGACGAAGGTATATTTGATAGAGATAAGTCAGGAGGATAGTTTGAACATTAAACGAAACTGGGCGGGGGTGATCAGCTGCTTTTTGCTGTTTACCGTCGTGTGCATGTCGCTCGCTTTTAATGTGAAGGGGGCATTCAGGGCTGCCGGACATCCGGAGCTGGGACTGCTCTTTTTTACGCTGCCGGGGGCTGCTGCCAGTTTTCTCTCCCGTAAAGGGGAGGTGGTGAAGCCGCTTATTGGCGCAATGCTGGCCGCGCCGCTGTGTCTGCTGCTGATGCGTATGCTGTATATATCAACGCGAAGTTTCTGGCAGGAGCTGGCATGGCTGATGAGTGCAGTATTCTGGTGCGCCCTTGGCGCGCTCTGCTACTTATTTGTGCGCAGTCTGCTTCAACGCCGACGGCACCACAAATAAAAACGCCCTCTCGGTGAGGGCGTCGTATCATTTCATTACTGGGCAGCAAACAGGCCCAGGTGCTCTTTGGCGTAAGCTTCAAAGTCAGTGCAGCCGCCGATGTGTTTCTGATCGAGGAAGATCTGCGGAACGGTTTCAACCGGCTTGCCGACGGTTTTTTCGAGATCCGCTTTGGTGATGCCTTCCGCGTGGATATCCACGTAGCGGAAGTTGAAGTCATCGCGCTCTTCGGTCAGTTTCTCAGCCAGCTCTTTCGCGCGTACACAGTATGGGCACCCTGGACGACCAAAAATTACTGCAAACATTTCTCTCTCCTCAAAAAACAAGCCTGACGGCGAATAAGACATATAGTGCCCGATAACCTGTCGCCATTAAAGAAGGTTTCGCCTGTCGCTTTGATACAGTCAGGCTATGTTTGGCCAATTACATCGCGCAAATCATTGCCTATACTGGCTGGCATAAGGTTTAAGCAAGACAAAGAGAGACAAGATGACACCAACGATTGACCTGCTCGGTTCCCACCGTTCCATTCGCCACTTCACCGATGAGCCGATTACCGAGGCGCAGCGTGCCGCTATTATTGACAGCGCCAGGGCGACTTCGAGCTCCAGTTTTCTGCAGTGCAGCTCCATTATCCGCATCACCGACCCGGCCATGCGCGAGCAGCTGGTGACGCTGACCGGCGGGCAGAAGCATGTGGCCCAGGCGGCGGAGTTTTGGGTGTTCTGCGCTGACTTTAACCGCCACCTGCAGATCTGCCCTGAAGCCGAGCTCGGGCTGGCCGAACAGCTGCTGCTGGGCGTGGTGGATACCGCGCTGATGGCGCAAAATGCCTTCACGGCGGCGGAGTCGCTGGGATTAGGCGGTGTCTACATTGGCGGCCTGCGTAACAACATTGAAAGCGTGACCGAGCTGCTGAAGCTGCCAAAACACGTGCTGCCGCTGTTTGGCCTGTGCCTCGGCTGGCCTGCGGATAACCCGGATCTGAAGCCGCGCATTCCTGCGGCGATGCTGGTGCATGAAAACCACTACCAGCCGGTCGATCAGGACGTCCTGAATCAATACGATGAAGAGCTGGCAAACTACTACCTGACGCGCGGTAGCAATAACCGTCGCGATACCTGGACTGACCATATTCGCCGCACCATCATTAAAGAAAGCGCCCATTTATTCTGGATTATTTGCACAAACAGGGTTGGGCGACGCGCTAAAACCGCCACGTCGAGGTATATGATACGCGGGCTTTTGACCAGGTCTGACAGAGAGGTGCAGGGTGAAAATTGCCATATTGTCCCGGGATGGAACGCTCTATTCGTGTAAGCGGCTGCGTGAAGCCGCTATACAGCGCGGTCACCTGGTTGAAATTCTTGATCCGCTTTCTTGCTACATGAACATAAATCCTGCGGCGTCTTCTATTCACTACAAAGGCCGCAAGTTACCCCATTTTGACGCAGTGATCCCGCGTATTGGCACCGCCATTACCTTTTATGGGACGGCGGCACTGCGCCAGTTCGAGATGCTGGGGAGCTATCCGCTCAATGAGTCGGTCGCCATTGCCCGGGCGCGTGACAAATTGCGTTCCATGCAACTGCTGGCGCGTCAGGGCATCGACCTGCCTGTCACGGGCATTGCGCATTCGCCGGATGATACCAGCGATTTAATCGACATGGTCGGTGGTGCGCCGCTGGTGGTCAAGTTGGTTGAAGGCACGCAGGGAATTGGCGTCGTGCTGGCGGAGACGCGTCAGGCGGCGGAAAGCGTGATTGACGCTTTCCGCGGTCTGAACGCGCATATTCTGGTGCAGGAATATATCAAAGAGGCGCAAGGGTGCGATATCCGCTGTCTGGTTGTTGGCGATGAAGTGGTCGCTGCGATTGAACGGCGGGCGAAAGAGGGCGATTTTCGTTCCAATTTGCATCGTGGCGGCGCGGCAAGCGTCGCCAGTATCACACCACAGGAGCGTGAAATCGCGATAAAAGCCGCGCGAACGATGGCGCTGGACGTTGCTGGTGTGGATATTCTGCGTGCTAATCGCGGGCCGTTGGTGATGGAGGTGAATGCGTCGCCGGGGCTGGAAGGAATAGAAAAAACCACCGGTATCGACATCGCGGGTAAAATGATCCGCTGGATCGAACGCCACGCTACGACAGAATATTGCCTGAAAACGGGTGGTTAGTCGCAATCACATTACTGATCATGGTTTTGCCTGCGCTTTTTGCGTAAGCTGTGCCGGTCTTTTTATCGAAAGAGGTTGTACAAAATTATGACATCGCTGGTCGTTCCTGGTCTGGATACGCTGCGTCAATGGCTCGATGACCTGGGGATGAGTTTTTTTGAATGTGATAACTGTCAGGCTCTGCATCTGCCCCATATGCAGAATTTCGACGGTGTCTTTGATGCCAAAATCGATCTGATCGATAACACGATCCTGTTTTCTGCCATGGCGGAAGTCCGACCTTCAGCCGTATTGCCGCTGGCGGCGGATTTATCTGCCATCAATGCCAGTTCGCTGACCGTGAAAGCATTTCTTGATATGCAGGATGATAATCTGCCAAAGCTGGTGGTTTGCCAGTCTTTATCCGTTATGCAGGGCGTAACCTATGAGCAGTTTGCATGGTTCGTGCGTCAGAGCGAAGAGCAGATTTCGATGGTCATTCTTGAAGCTAATGCCCATCAACTGCTGTTACCGACTGATGATGAAGGGCAAAACAACGTTACCGAAAACTATTTCCTCCACTGATAACTCCTTTCGAGCACGCAGTCGCTGGTGCAGTGGCTGCGCGCTGCAAAATTATCTGCTGTTTTTAACCTTTTCTTAAAGATTATTTCACTTCTCTTGTGTCGATTTGGCTTTATCACATAGAGCAAATATGCATAAAAATTTGTTAAATACCGTTTTTTAATCCGAGCTATAGTCTCAAACCCTGGCTAAAGTTATTCTTGCGATGCTTTTATATAGCGAGCAGTTCTGGCCGGGAGAAAGTTCTCTTTTCTTACACCGCGCCGATAAAAAATATGCACGTTTATTGCATATCTTTCAGTGTGACAACTTTTTGTTCGTTTGTTAACGAACTTTCAGAAGGAAAGAGATATGACCGCCTTAAATAAAAAATGGCTATCGGGTCTGGTTGCGGGTGCTCTGATGGCCGTCTCTGTCGGCACGCTCGCGGCTGAACAAAAAACACTCCACATTTATAACTGGTCTGATTATATCGCCCCGGACACGGTGGCCAATTTTGAAAAAGAAACCGGTATTAAAGTCGTCTACGATGTTTTCGACTCTAACGAAGTACTGGAAGGCAAATTAATGGCCGGGAGTACCGGCTTTGATCTGGTGGTTCCATCTGCCAGCTTTCTGGAGCGCCAGTTGACTGCGGGAGTTTTCCAGCCGCTGGACAAAAGCAAATTGCCGGAGTGGAAGAATCTCGACCCGGAACTGCTGAAGCTGGTCGCCAAACACGATCCCGACAATAAATTTGCTATGCCCTATATGTGGGCGACGACCGGGATTGGCTATAACGTTGATAAAGTTAAAGCGGTGCTGGGCGAAAACGCGCCCGTCGATAGCTGGGACTTGATCCTCAAACCTGAAAATCTGGAAAAACTGAAAAGCTGCGGTGTCTCTTTCCTGGATGCGCCAGAAGAAGTTTTTGCTACCGTGTTGAATTATCTCGGCAAAGATCCCAACAGCACTAAAGCGGATGATTACACCGGACCGGCAACAGATCTGCTGTTAAAGCTGCGCCCGAACATTCGTTATTTCCATTCATCTCAATACATTAACGACCTGGCAAACGGCGATATTTGCGTCGCTATCGGCTGGGCAGGTGATGTCTGGCAGGCGTCAAACCGCGCGAAGGAAGCGAAGAATGGCGTGAATGTCTCGTTCTCGATTCCAAAAGAAGGGGCGATGGCGTTCTTTGATGTATTCGCCATGCCTGCGGATGCCAAAAACAAAGACGAAGCCTATCAGTTCCTGAATTACCTGCTGCGCCCGGATGTAGTAGCGCATATTTCCGACCATGTGTTCTATGCCAACGCCAATAAAGCAGCCACGCCGCTGGTGAGTGCGGAAGTCCGTGAGAACCCAGGTATTTATCCGCCTGCGGATGTTCGTGCGAAGCTGTTCACTCTGAAAGTGCAGGATCCGAAAATCGACCGTGTGCGCACCCGCGCGTGGACCAAAGTGAAGAGCGGAAAATAATCCGCAGTCGTAGATGCCGGAGGGGCGCACCACACCCGCCGGCAATTCGCACCATTATGGTGCGCTTGCACACATTCAATGCCGGAGAGCAGCCGTGAATGACGCTATCCCTCGCCCGCAGGCGAAAACCCGTAAGGCGCTGACGCCGCTATTAGAAATCCGCAACCTGACCAAATCCTACGATGGTCAACATGCGGTGGATGATGTCAGCCTGACCATCTACAAAGGTGAAATCTTCGCGCTGCTGGGCGCATCCGGCTGTGGCAAGTCCACGCTGCTGCGTATGCTGGCAGGTTTCGAACAACCTTCTGCCGGACAGATAATGCTTGATGGCGTCGATTTGTCACAGGTTCCGCCTTACCTGCGCCCCATCAATATGATGTTTCAGTCTTACGCGCTGTTTCCGCATATGACCGTGGAACAGAACATCGCTTTTGGCCTGAAACAGGACAAACTACCGAAAGCGGAAATTGCCAGCCGGGTCAATGAGATGCTCGGCCTGGTGCATATGCAGGAGTTCGCCAAACGCAAACCGCATCAGCTTTCCGGTGGTCAGCGACAACGTGTGGCCCTGGCCCGAAGCCTTGCGAAGCGCCCGAAACTATTACTGCTCGATGAGCCGATGGGCGCGCTGGATAAAAAGCTGCGTGACCGGATGCAGCTTGAAGTGGTGGATATTCTGGAGCGCGTCGGTGTGACTTGTGTGATGGTCACCCACGATCAGGAAGAGGCGATGACCATGGCGGGGCGCATCGCCATTATGAATCGTGGGAAATTTGTCCAGATTGGCGAACCGGAAGAGATCTACGAGCATCCGACTACCCGCTATAGCGCCGAATTTATTGGCTCGGTAAACGTCTTTGAAGGCGTACTCAAAGAGCGTCAGGAAGATGGCCTGGTGCTTGATTCGCCGGGGCTGGTGCATCCACTGAAAGTCGACGCGGATGCCTCGGTGGTCGATAACGTGCCGGTACATGTGGCGCTGCGCCCGGAAAAAATCATGCTTTGCGAAGAGCCGCCCGCCAATGGTTGTAACTTCGCGGTGGGGGAGGTGATACACATTGCCTATCTCGGCGATCTTTCGGTGTATCACGTTCGTCTGAAAAGTGGGCAGATGATTAGCGCCCAGCTACAAAACGCCCATCGTCATCGTAAAGGGTTACCGACCTGGGGCGACGAAGTGCGTTTGTGCTGGGAAGTGGACAGCTGTGTGGTGCTGACGGTTTAAGGAGCAAAGATGAGTACACTTGAACCTGCTGCCCAGTCGAAACCGCCGGGCGGATTTAAGCTGTGGTTGTCGCAGCTGCAAATGAAGCATGGGCGCAAACTGGTCATTGCGTTGCCATATATCTGGTTGATCTTGCTGTTTCTGCTGCCATTTCTGATTGTCTTTAAAATAAGCCTGGCGGAGATGGCGCGCGCTATTCCACCTTATACCGAACTGATGGAGTGGGCTGACGGGCAACTGTCCATCACTCTTAATCTCGGTAATTTTCTGCAACTGACCGACGATCCGCTCTATTTCGATGCTTATCTCCAGTCGCTACAGGTGGCTGCGATTTCGACATTTTGCTGTTTACTGATCGGCTATCCGCTGGCGTGGGCGGTGGCGCACAGTAAGCCTTCGACCCGTAATATTTTATTACTACTGGTGATCCTGCCGTCGTGGACCTCGTTTCTGATCCGCGTTTATGCCTGGATGGGAATATTAAAAAACAACGGTGTGCTGAATAATTTTCTGCTGTGGCTGGGGGTTATCGATCAACCGCTGACCATTCTGCATACCAATCTGGCCGTTTATATCGGCATTGTTTACGCTTACGTGCCGTTTATGGTACTGCCGATTTATACCGCGTTGATTCGTATTGATTATTCGCTGGTGGAAGCAGCGCTGGATCTCGGTGCACGACCGCTGAAAACGTTCTTTACTGTGATCGTGCCGCTGACTAAAGGTGGGATTATTGCCGGATCGATGCTGGTGTTTATCCCGGCTGTGGGCGAGTTTGTGATCCCGGAACTGCTCGGTGGCCCGGACAGCATCATGATCGGGCGCGTGCTATGGCAAGAGTTTTTCAATAACCGCGACTGGCCGGTGGCCTCGGCGGTAGCGATCATCATGTTGCTGCTGCTAATTGTGCCGATAATGTGGTTCCACAAACACCAGCAAAAAAGCGTGGGAGAACACGGATGAATAATTTACCGGTAGTTCGTTCGCCCTGGCGGATTGTGATTTTGCTGCTGGGCTTTACCTTTCTCTACGCGCCAATGCTGATGCTGGTTATCTATTCGTTTAACAGCTCGAAGCTGGTGACGGTGTGGGCCGGCTGGTCAACGCGCTGGTATGGTGAGTTATTGCGCGATGACGCGATGATGAGTGCGGTTGGTTTAAGTCTGACAATTGCGGCCTGTGCGGCGACGGCGGCGGCGATCCTCGGAACTATTGCGGCGGTGGTGCTGGTGCGCTTTGGCAGGTTTCGCGGATCAAATGGCTTTGCCTTTATGATCACCGCGCCGCTGGTAATGCCAGATGTCATCACGGGCTTGTCGCTGTTGTTATTATTCGTCGCGCTTGCTCATGCCATTGGCTGGCCTGCGGACCGCGGTATGCTCACCATCTGGCTGG
The DNA here is from genome assembly GCA_041890495.1 of Enterobacter hormaechei. GTDB lineage: Bacteria > Pseudomonadota > Gammaproteobacteria > Enterobacterales > Enterobacteriaceae > Escherichia > Escherichia boydii. Next base: position 2,143,989 of record CP169086.1, on the reverse strand, counting down.
CGCATGTCACTTTTTGTACGGCTTATGTGGCGGTCGTTATTTCTTCAAGATTGCGGGAACTGGATCGCTCGATAGAAGAAGCAGCGATGGATCTCGGTGCGACGCCGCTGAAAGTGTTTTTCGTCATTACGCTACCGATGATCATGCCCGCGATCATTTCTGGCTGGTTACTGGCTTTTACTTTGTCGCTTGATGATCTGGTGATCGCCAGCTTTGTTTCCGGGCCGGGAGCCACCACGTTACCGATGCTGGTCTTTTCCAGCGTGCGGATGGGGGTGAATCCGGAAATCAACGCCCTGGCAACATTGATCCTCGGCGCGGTCGGAATTGTCGGATTTATCGCCTGGTATCTGATGGCTCGCGCAGAAAAACAGCGGATACGCGACATCCAGCGTGCAAGACGTGGCTGAAGACACTAAAATTTGCCAACCTGGCTACATAATGCCGCGCATGTCGCGGCATTGTTTTCATGGAAGACGAAACGTTGGGATTTTTTAAGAAAACATCTTCATCTCATGCTCGCCTGAATGTGCCTGCGCTGGTGCAGGTGGCGGCGCTCGCCATTATTATGATCCGTGGCCTCGACGTGCTGATGATTTTCAATACGCTGGGCGTGCGCGGTATTGGCGAGTTCATTCATCGCAGCGTACAAACCTGGAGTTTAACGCTGGTCTTTTTAAGCAGTCTGGTGCTGGTTTTCATTGAGATCTGGTGTGCGTTTTCACTGGTGAAAGGGCGTCGCTGGGCGCGCTGGCTATATCTGCTGACACAAATCACCGCCGCAAGTTACTTGTGGGCGGCTTCGCTGGGGTACGGTTATCCGGAGCTGTTCAGCATTCCCGGTGAATCAAAACGTGAAATCTTCCATAGCCTGATGCTGCAGAAGCTGCCGGATATGCTCATCCTGATGCTGCTGTTCGTTCCCTCGACCAGTCGGCGGTTCTTCCAGTTGCAATAATGTGTATAATCGTCGCCCCTGATGATGTGAAGGTCAATGTATGCAGTGCGCACTTTACGACGCGGGTCGCTGTCGTTCCTGTCAGTGGATAATGCAGCCGATTCCAGAGCAACTCTCCGCTAAAACCGCCGATCTTAAAAATCTGCTCGCCGACTTTCCGGTTGAGGAATGGTGCGCGCCGGTGTCAGGCCCGGAACAAGGGTTTCGTAATAAAGCCAAAATGGTGGTGAGTGGTAGCGTTGAAAAACCACTGCTCGGTATGCTGCATCGCGATGGCACACCAGAAGACCTTTGTGACTGCCCGCTTTATCCTGCCTCATTTGCGCCCGTTTTTGCGGCGCTAAAACCGTTTATCGCCCGAGCGGGGTTAACGCCCTACAACGTGGCGCGTAAGCGTGGCGAACTGAAATACATTCTGCTGACTGAAAGCCAGAGTGATGGAGGCATGATGCTGCGCTTTGTACTGCGTTCTGATACCAAGCTGGCGCAACTGCGTAAGGCGCTGCCGTGGTTACACGAACAACTACCGCAGCTGAAAGTTATTACCGTCAATATTCAGCCGGTACATATGGCGATTATGGAAGGGGAGACGGAGATCTACCTGACCGAACAACAGGCACTGGCGGAGCGTTTTAATGACGTACCGCTGTGGATCCGTCCGCAAAGTTTCTTCCAGACTAATCCGGCGGTCGCCAGCCAGTTGTACGCCACCGCGCGCGACTGGGTACGACAGCTGCCGGTTAAACATATGTGGGATCTGTTCTGCGGTGTGGGGGGCTTTGGTTTACACTGCGCGACGCCTGACATGCAGTTAACCGGGATCGAAATTGCATCAGAGGCCATTGCCTGTGCAAAGCAGTCAGCCGCTGAACTGGGCTTAACGCGTTTGCAATTTCAGGCGCTGGACTCCACTCAGTTTGCCACCGCTCAGGGGGATGTGCCGGAGCTGGTGCTGGTTAACCCGCCGCGCCGCGGCATTGGTAAACCGCTGTGTGATTATCTCTCAACGATGGCACCGCGTTTTATCATCTACTCCAGCTGTAACGCCCAAACTATGGCGAAAGATATCCGCGAACTGCCTGGGTTTCGTATTGAACGGGTGCAGCTTTTCGATATGTTCCCGCATACCGCGCACTATGAAGTGCTGACGTTGTTAACCCGCAGGCCGGGTAAGGCGTAGCCGCCACCCGGCATGACCTCCGCACAATGTTCAACAAAATGTGAACTCTTCATCCCGGCGAAATCAGGTAAGCTTACGTCATAAGAAATGAATGAAGGCTTACCCATGAAGCAGATCCTGCTGGTGGAAGACGACCACGATATCGCGGCGCTTCTGCGACTCAATTTAGAAGACGAAGGCTACGCCATCACCCACGAGCCCGACGGGGGCAACGCCCTGCAGCGTCTTGAAGCACAGCCGTGGGATGCGGTGATCCTCGACCTGATGCTGCCCAACGTGGACGGTCTGGAGATTTGCCGACGCATCCGTCAGATGACGCGCTACCTGCCGGTGATCATCATCAGCGCCCGCAGCAGCGAAACTGACCGCATCACCGGGCTGGAAACCGGCGCCGACGACTATCTGGCAAAACCGTTCTCCGTGCAGGAGCTGATTGCGCGCATCAAAGCGCTGTTCCGCCGCCAGCAGGCGATGGGGCAGGCGCAAACCGACGGACACATTCAGGCCCACGGTCTGACCATCGACCCGCTGGCGCGCAGCGTGCTGCTTCACGGCCAGGTGGTGGATCTCACCCCGCGCGAGTTCGAGCTGCTCTACTTCTTTGCCCGTCATCCCGGCGAGGTGTTCTCCCGTCTGGCGCTGCTGGAGCAGGTCTGGGGCTACCAGCACGAAGGCTACGAGCACACAGTCAATACCCATATCAACCGCCTGCGCATTAAGATTGAAAAGGACGCCGCCGAGCCGGAGATCATTCGCACCGTCTGGGGCAAGGGCTACAAATTTGCGGAGCCGCAGCATGATGCGTCGCTTTAGCCTGAGCCAGCGCCTGACGCTGCTATTCATCCTGCTGATGATGCTCTGCGCCGCCGTCGCCTGCGCGGTCCAGCTCTACAGCAGCATGCAGTACGGTAACGCGATGGTGCAGCGTCTGTCGGGCGGACTGGCGCAGCAGATCGTCCAGCGCGAACCGATCCTGGACGCGCAGGGCAGGGTCGATCGCAGCGCGCTGAAGCCGCTGTTTGGCCGGCTGATGACCTTTAATCCGAGCGTTGAGCTGTACGTTATCTCTCCTGACGGCGATATCCTCGCCGATGCCGCACCGCCGGGCCATATTCAGCGGCAAAAAATCGATCTGGCTCCGGTGCAGAGCTTCCTGAGCGGCACCGCCATGCCGGTACTGGGCGACGATCCGCGCAGTCAAAATCAAAAAGTCTTCAGCGCCACGCCGCTGCGGCAGGACGGTGAGCTAAAAGGCTATCTGTACATTATCTTGCAGGGCGAGGAGTCAAACGCTCTGGCGGAAATGGCCTGGCACAAGGCGCTGTGGAGTACCGTCCTGTGGTCACTGCTGTGGGTCGCGCTGTTTGGGCTGCTGGCAGGGCTGCTGGTCTGGTACTGGGTCACGCGCCCGGTCAAACAGCTGACGGTGGAAGTGGCCGGGCTGGAGCAGGACAGCATGAGCGCAATCAGGCTGCTTGCGGCACAGACGCCGGACGCGGCGGCAAAAGACGAAGTGGCGATCCTGCGCAACAGCTTTATCGAGCTGGCGCGCAAAATCACCCAACAGTGGGATCGGCTGGCCGACAGCGATCGCCAGCGCCGGGAGTTTATCGCCAATATTTCGCACGATCTCCGCACGCCGCTGACCTCCCTGCTGGGCTATCTCGAAACCCTGTCGCTCAAATCCGCCACGCTGACGCCGCAGGAGCACCAGCAGTATCTCGCCACCGCGCTGCGTCAGGGGCAAAAAGTCCGTCATCTTTCGCAGCAGCTGTTTGAGCTGGCGCGCCTTGAGCACGGCGGCATTAAGCCGCAGCGCGAACGTTTCGCGATGGCGGAGCTGATTTCCGACGTGGCGCAGAAGTTTGAACTTACCGCCCGCACGCGAGAGGTCAATCTGCATATTGACGTGCCGGGGCCGCTGCCGTTGATTAACGCCGATGTGTCGATGATCGAACGCGTGGTGACCAACCTGCTGGATAACGCGATGCGCCATACGCCTGGCGGCGGAGAAATTCGCCTGGCGGTGTGGCAGGAAAATGAACAGCTGCAGGTCGAAGTATCCGACAGCGGAACGGGCGTGGATGCCTCGCTGCGCGACGATCTGTTCCAGCGGCCGTCTGCGCTCAACACCCAGGCGTCGAGAGAGAATCGCGGCGGGTTAGGGCTGCTGATTGTGAAACGGATGCTGGAGCTGCACGGGGGCGGGATCAGGCTAATGGAGTCGGTAAGCGGGGCACGGTTCAGGTTCTTTGTGCCGCTTTGAGAAATTGCCGGGTGTCGGCTTCGCCTTACCCGGCCTACAGATTACCACCCCCGTAGGCCGAGCCACCCGGCAAAAGGCTTATTGCGGGAACCACTGCTCGCTGATTTTCTGATACGTCCCGTCCGCTTTAATCGCCTTCAGCGCACCGTTCAGTTTTTCCAGCAGGGCTTTGTTATCCGGACGTACCGCGATGCCCAGACCCGTGCCGAAGTACTGCGGATCGGTCACTTTTTCCGTTGCGGTGCCCAGCTGCGGGTTGGTTTTCAGCCATTCGTTCACCACGGCGGTGTCGCCGAAGACGCCGTCGATACGGCCATTTTTCAGGTCGATAATCGCGTTCTGGTAGCTGTCATAGGCCACGGTTTTCACTTCCGGGTGTTTGTCCTGGAGGTATTTCTGGTGCGTGGTGCCGTTTTCCATCCCGATGCGTTTGCCTTTCAGCTGATCGAAAGAGGTATAAGCGCCTTTTTTCGCAATCACCACCGCCGAGTTGGCGTAGTACGGGTCGGTGAACGCGACCTGCTTGCTGCGCTCGGGCGTGATGTCCATCCCGGAGATAACCGCGTCGTATTTTTTGAACTTCAGCGACGGGATCAGGCTGTCAAAAGCATGGTTAGTAAAGGTGCAGTCGGCCTGCATCTGTTTGCACAGCGCTTTCGCCAGATCGATATCGAAACCCACGATCTGGTTGCTGGCATCCAGCGATTCAAACGGCGGATAGGTGGCGGATACGCCAAAATTGATTTTATCCGCAGCGGATGCGCCAGCGGCGAAGGTGGCGAGTAATGCGGCCAGAACTAACTTTTTCATTGTAATGCTCCCGTCTGTCTTATTGATGCGCCGTGTCTGCGGCCTGGATGTACAATGCCAGTTAATGAATTTGTATGCAATAAAAATGATTAAATATCATATTTACCATAAAAAAAGCGGATAACCCATCAGGTTACCCGCTCTATGAATACCGTTTTATGCATTCGCGTGGTTAATTTCTGCGCTCAAACGCTAATGCTCTACGCTCGATCAGACGCATCATCAGCGTCAGCAGGCCGTTAACGACCAGGTAAATAATCCCTGCCGCACCGAACACCATTACATCGTAGGTGCGTCCGTACAACAACTGGCTGTATCCCATCACTTCCATCAGCGTAATGGTGTATGCCAGAGAGGTACTTTTGAATACCAGCACCACTTCGTTGGAATAAGAAGAGAGCGAGCGTTTAAAGGCATACGGCAGCAGGATCGCCAGCGTATCTTTTTTGCTCATTCCCAGGGCGCTACAGGACTGCCACTGACCTTCCGGGATCGCACGAATTGCACCGTAAAACAGCTGCGTGGTATACGCCGCACTATTCAGCGACAACGCAATCAGCGCACATAACCACGGTTCTGACAACAAATGCCACAGTGCCGGATACTCCTGCAAAGTCGGAAACTGGCCCGGCCCGTAATAAATCAGGAAGATCTGCACCAGCAGCGGCGTACCGGTAAACAGCGTGATATAACCCCGCACCAGCCACACCAGCACCGGCGTTTTCAGCGTCAGGATGATGGTAAAAATCAATGCCAGAATCAGTGCCACAATCAGCGAGGCAACGGTTAGCGTCAGGCTGGTGTGTAGCCCTTTCATCAGTTCGGGTAAATACTCAAACATTAGCTGGGCCTCCGCTCAAAACGTGTCGCGCGCAGGTCAATGCGTTTGAGAATGTACTGACTGAGCAGGGTGATCACCAGGTAAATCGCCGCCGCCACAATGTACCAGGTAAATGGTTCCTGGGTACGAGTAGCGATGCTTTTTGTTTGCAGCATTAAATCATTCACACTAATCAAACTGACCAGCGCGGTATCTTTCAGCAGCACCAGCCACTGGTTACCGAGGCCAGGCAGCGCATGACGCCACATCTGCGGCATCACCAGACGGAAAAAGATAGCCGATTTCGACAGCCCCAGCGCCTGACCAGACTCCCACTGACCCACCGGCACCGCTTTCAACGCGCCCCGAAGCGTTTGCGAGGCATAGGCGGCATACAGCAGTGACAGAGCGATGACACCACAAAGGAACGGGCTAACGTCGAAGTTCTCAATGTCCATCTGCACTGGGATCTGCACGAACCCAAGATTGATAGTGAAGCCATCCGAAAGCGTCAGCAGCAGCTGCGAGGAGCCAAAATAGATAAACAGCACCACCAGAATTTCTGGCAGGCCACGCAGAATGGTTACCAGCGCTGAACCTGCCCACGCGACAGGACGCCATTTTGCCGACTCCCATACCGCAAAGAACATCGCCAGCGCCAGCCCGACAATCAATGCACAAACGGCAAGGCCGACGGTCATCCCGGCGGCGCTTGCTAAAGGAAAAAATTCATTCATCAGGAATTACTTCTGGAACCATTTGTTGTAGATGGTTTCGTAAGTGCCATCTTTCTTCACTTTTTCCAGCGCAGTGTTGAGTTTCTGCTGCAGCTCAGTGTTGCCCTGACGTACCGCGATGCCGAGGCCAGTGCCGAAGTAATCTTTATCGGTCACTTTGTCGCCCACCGCCGCCAGTTTCGGGTTATCTTTCAGCCACTCAGTGACCACTGCGGTGTCACCGAAGACGCCGTCGATACGCCCGTTTTGCAGATCCAGTTTTGCGTTCTGGTAGCTGTCATACGGAACGGTAGTGATTTCCGGGTGCTTATCCATAATGAATTTCTGGTGTGTCGTCCCGTTCTGTACGCCGACTTTTTTTCCTTTCAGCTGATCAACACTGGTGTATTTGCCTTGCTGACCCACAAACAGGGCAGAGTTGTCATAGTACGGGGTGGTAAACAGCACCTGCTTTTCACGCTCCGGAGTGATATCCATGCCCGCCATCACGGCTTCTACGCGACGGAATTTCAGGCTTGGGATCAGGCTGTCAAACGCCTGGTTAGAGAAAGTGCAGGTTGCATCAATCTCTTTACACAGCGCTTGTGCCAGGTCGACGTCAAAACCAACGATCTGGTTGTTTGCATCAATCGATTCAAACGGAGGATAGGAGGCTTCGGTAGCAAAACGAATGGTTTCGGCAGCTGTGGCGGAAAGACTAAAACCTGCAATTAACGCGGCAATCAGAACTTTTTTCATTGTTGTTATCCCGAATCTTAGTGAGAGAGATAGTTTTTAAATGCTTCGGTTTGCGGCTCGGTAAAGCAGCTCGCGTCGCCTTGTTCTACGATATGACCATTTTCCATATACACCACTCGGCTGGCGGTTTTACGCGCCACTTCAACTTCGTGGGTGACGATCACCTGGGTAATATTCGTTTCTGCCAGCTCACGAATGATGCTGACGATTTGTGCCGTAATTTCCGGGTCCAGTGCGGCGGTCGGTTCATCGAACAGCAGTACCTGCGGTTCCATCATCAACGCACGGGCAATAGCAACACGCTGCTGCTGACCACCAGAAAGATGCAGCGGGTAACGATCGCTATAAGGTTTGAGACGCAGACGTTCCAGCAGTTTTTCTGCACGGGCCAGCGCCTGATCTTTACTCAACCCCAGTACACGGCAGGGCGCTTCAATCAGGTTTTGCTGCACGGTCAGATGCGGCCACAGGTTGTATTGCTGAAACACCATGCCAACGTTACGACGCAAATCGCGAATCGCTTTGTCAGAGGGTGTTTTGGTGAAATCGAAATGGTTGCCTGCAATGTTGAGCGTACCGGAGCGCGGCATCTCAAGCAGATTGAGTACACGCAGCAGCGAGCTTTTACCCGCGCCGCTGGGGCCAAGTAACACCAGCGTTTCGCCCTGTGGGCAATCCAGCGTGATATCGAACAGCGCCTGATGCGCGCCGTAGAAGCAATTAATGCCGTTTAATTGAATACTCATTGACACTCGTATACTGGCAGTCTGATAGCTATTGAGGTCGAAGATAGTACCTTTGACAGAATAATTATGCAATATTTCTGCTTTAAAAGTTAAAAGCAAAGCGCATTATTCAATAAACATAGCACAAAATAACGGGGGCGGTGGTCGGCGAGCATAAATGTCGGCATTCCTCACGAAATGCCGGACAATTTACGGGGGTTTATTGGTTGATCAAGGCGTTAGCGATTCTCGATGGACTGACGGAGCGTACCCGCCGTGGCATGAACGCTACCGCCTAAGTAACGCACATCGTCTACCGCCCAGCACTGTCCTTCACGGATCATCAGCACTTCATCCTGCCAGGTTTGGGTTCCCTGCGTCAGCTTCACGCGCAGCGGAATATTGCGGGCATCGGTATTCGGGATGGTTGACGCGCTCGCCACTTCGGCGCTGTCCGGCAGCGTGGTGCGGCTGGAGAACGGATCGGATTTCAGCAGGGCGTTATGCTGTGGATCGCGGGTGGCATCGTTAAGCAATTTTGCCAGGCCATCGCTCAGATACGGGCGCAGGCCGGTGAGATCGTTGCTGCGGTGCTGAATGCGATAATCATAGAACTGCTGCGCCACGGTGTCCGGGCCGCCCTCAATGCAGGGGCCGCTGCGGGTACCGATATCCTTAAAGGCAGGCGTGACCGTGGTGGTACAGGCGCTGAGCACCAGCGCGCAGGGCACGAAAAGCGTTAAAGCTGAATAGCGCATGTTGATTTCCTTATTTATTAACTATCCTTTCAATCATAGCGTAACGAACCGATAATGCTGTGCCTAAGGCATTGAACGCTAAAGAAGGAGAGAAACCATGCAGTTTTCAACAACGCCAACCCTGGAAGGGCAGACAATTACCGAGTACTGCGGCGTGGTCACCGGTGAAGCGATTCTCGGCGCCAATATCTTCCGTGACTTTTTTGCCGGTATCCGCGATATCGTAGGTGGCCGCTCGGGTGCATACGAAAAAGAGCTGCGCAAAGCGCGCGAAATCGCCTTCAAAGAGCTTGGCGAGCAGGCGGAAGCCCTCGGCGCGGATGCGGTCGTGGGGATTGATATCGACTACGAAACGGTCGGGAAAGATGCCAGCATGCTGATGGTGAGCGTAAGCGGTACGGCGGTGAAAACTCTCCGATGAGGCGTTCGTTTGCAACACTCCTGCTGGCGCTGCTGCTGGCAGGGTGTGCCGCCGAAAAAGGGATCATCGACAAAGGCGCCTACGAGCTGGATACGCGTCATCAGGCGCAGGCGGCTTACCCGCGCATCAAGGTGCTGGTTATCCACTACACCGCGGATGATTTTGACAGCTCGCTGGCCACGCTGACGGATAAGAACGTCAGCTCTCACTATTTGATCCCGGCTAAACCCCCGGCACCGGACGGTAAGCCGCGCATCTGGCAGCTGGTACCCGAAAGCGAACTGGCCTGGCATGCGGGCATCAGCTTCTGGCGCGGCACCAACCGCATCAATGATACGTCTGTCGGCATTGAGCTGGAGAACCGTGGCTGGCAAAAAACGTCGGGCGTTAAGCATTTTACGCCGTTTGAGCCTGCGCAAATTGCGGCGCTGGTGCCGCTCGCCAAAGACATTATTACCCGCTACAACATCAGACCTGAAAATGTGGTGGCCCATTCGGACATCGCGCCGCAGCGTAAAGACGATCCAGGCCCGCTGTTCCCGTGGCAGGCGCTCGCCAGGCAGGGAATTGGCGCATGGCCCGACCCGGCGCGTGTCGAGTTTTACCTGAACGGCAAGCCGCGCGATGAGCTCGTGGAGCAGAAGGTGCTGCTCGATCTGCTCGCGCGCTACGGCTATGAGGTGACCGATAACATGACGAACGCACAGCAGAAGCGCGTGATCGTCGCGTTTCAGATGCATTTTCGCCCGGCGCGCTGGGACGGCGTGGCCGATCGCGAAACGCTGGCTATCGCGGAGGCGCTGTTAGAGCGCTACGGACAGGGGTAATCCTTCGGGTTACCCGACTCCACTTTTAGATGATCTCCTTTTGGACTTTTTTTTAATCACATTCACGGTGCAAATGTTTTATAGTTTCCTCAGTCGAAATTACTCGCAAACGTGGTTGACAATATATCAGCACGGCAAATAAGAAATACGGATGTGCTAACACCTTAGCTTTACTTTACATTTGTTAAATGGACTACGCATTTATGCGCTGTGATTGCACACGTTCACCTTTTTCAATTTACTATTAATAGGTATAACTATGTTAAGTATCTACAGTAAAAATAGCCGTCCACAAGCAGAACTTGACGCCCTTATTGCGGCAACTGAAGGTTTTGAAGAAAGAACCTTACGCAAATGGCAGCGTATTAGTACCGAGAACAACGAAGATATTCATTTTATCGTTAGCGGTGAAGTTGAATTCCGCCGCGAGTCGGATGAACTGTGTATGTTCACCTTACAGGATAAATGTATTTTTGGTCTCTCCTCTATTTATTACAACTCAACGCATATGTACGGCCTGGTTCGTGCCACTACCGTTGTGCGCACCATTAAAAAAGATGACTTTGTCCGTCTGATAAGCGAGAAAAACCTGTGGGAAGCCTTGAGTAAAGTTCTCTCCTGGTACGTTTGTCTGCTCAGCAAGCGTGACGAAGTGCTGGTGGCCCGCAGCGCGTACTCGATTGTTCGCGAGTTCTTGCTGGAAATTAACGAACTGATTGTGCACCATCAGCGCGATATCAATATTTACGACTATATTCAGGAATATACCAGCCTGGCCCGGAGTACCATTATTAAAATCCTCGCCGACCTGAAAAAAGGTAATTATATTCAGGTGAATAAAGGCCGTCTTATGCATTTGTCAGCACTGCCGGAGAAGTATTAATTGCTTTTCTCTCCTTTTTAACTGAAAGGGGGACTATCTTTCCGTAAATTATTTGCCTGCGTTCCTGTTGTGGTTTCATCCACTGGGGGCGCGGGCATTTTTCCCTGCGAATAATCTTTTTCCTGCTCTTTTAACGCCTTCATCAATAATGCCTTGATCGCCCCGTCATCAACTGTCTGACCGGGATTATCCCGTTCGGGGATAGCAGAATTGTTCACTTCTGTCCCTGGCAATGTATCCCGGGAAATATCATGCGGCATTTCACCGTCGGGCGCCTGCTGCCAGTCGGCATCGCCGCTATCAATGGGCATCTCCTGCAGCGGCGGCATCTCTTTTGACACCGGTTCTTGCTTTTGTTCAGGCTGCGGGAACGGTTTACTGACATAGACATAATGCATATCCGATAGCTTCGTTTCTGGCTTAACGACGCTTGCTTTTATTGGCTCAGGTACCGGATGGCGCAGATCCCAGTAGAGATGAGCGTAGAGTCCCGCAGCGATCGCCATCACTATTCCCACCACCCAGATCAGGGTGGCACAGACCACTTTTTTCAGCGAGGGGCGCCGGTAAGAAAACCAGACCGGTGCGTTCAGGGTATAGCTGCGCTGGGCAGCCAGAGTAATCGTTGACATTATGAATGCATCTCCTGCGCGGTGGGGGTCGCAGATGTATTTGTGGGCTGAATAAGTACGCTTGGCGTAGTCCTGGTTTCACGCATTAACTGCATCAATGTATCTTCACCCGCAATCCCGTCCACATGCAGATGCATTTTCTGCTGAAACTCGCGGGTGCGCTGCATCAGTTCGGCCGTCCACGCCTTTGTGTGGGTTTCGGGCAGATTCAGCGCCAGGCTAAGCTGCTGATCCATCCAGCCCAGATCTTTGGCGCTGCTTTCGGCGCTCACGGCATCTTTCCCCTGCGGCGTAAGGCGGTGCAACTGGGTGTAATTGCCCGTTGCATGCTGGTTAAACCAGCTGCGGCTCACCTGCCAGGTGCGATTATTCATCAGTAAATCCAGCGAGTTATCATCTACTCTGGCCACCACGGCATAGTTCAGGTGATCGCCTGTTTTGATCTCGCCGATCCACGGGTAACCCTCTTTTGCCAGCTCCTCAAGCGGAGCGCTGCCCTCCTTACACATCAGGTTGACCCTCCCGGCGTTCTGGCAGACCGCCTCTTCCATCGTGGCGTCATAGCCCCACATGGTATAGAGCTGATGCATCGCATCGGGCTTATTCACCACTTCATTATCAATAACCGGCACCGTTGGGGCGTCGGTTTTTGGCGCCTGCGGTTTCCAGCTGGCCATCACGGGGAGCTGTACCGGCAGTCTGGCGGTAATGGTGGGCATCAATGCCCAGCCGCAGGCGGCAAACAGCACGGAGGCAAAAAGGCCCATAACGGCAAGGCGTTTACCCTTCGGTTTCGCCGGCAGAACTTCTCCTGCGGCGAGGCGCAGATGGCGCGGCGATACCTGCGCTGAACGCTCGGTCCAGGCGGCCAGCATCGCAAGGTGCGCCAGCTCGTTAATTTTGCCTGTCTGTCCTTTGGTCAGAACATGCATCTTGCGCACGCGGGCCCGGGTGAACGGCGTCGCGTCGCTGCCATGCGCTTCACACTGGGCCTGAACATAGCTCAGGGACTCGCGGCAGGTGAGGGGCCGGAGCGTGTGATGCGTATGAAGATATTCACGTAACCCGGACTGCTGGAGTGGGGCTTCCTGGTCGGCCGATCCCATCAGTACAACCGACAGAGGCACATCCAGCTCCTGCGCGCGGGTTAACAACATGGACAGTGCATCATGGCAATTCGCTTTCATCGACTGAATATGCGAAATGACCAGCACTTTACGTGTGGTTTTGCAGGACAGCATCTCGTCCTGCCACTGACGCAGCACGGTATCAATAGCCTGGATCCGGGTTTTGCTCTCTTTAGTGGTGGAGTTGAGTTTATAGAGCAGACCGCTGGCGCTGAGTTTCGGGAAGGCGTTAATGGCAAGAAGCGTGCCGTCATGCTTTTTCAGCGCATCGCAAAACTGCGAGGCGAGATAGCTGTCGTCGCTAAAGAGCGCAGTGACGCCTGTTGTCTGGCACTTCTCTTTCAGCAAACCGAACACATCCTGATGATATGGAACAAAAAAATCACCAGGCACTCGGGTGATAGCCCGGAAAGGCTGGGTAGTGAAATTAAAATGGCGCATATACATAGCGTATTACCGTCTCTTTCATTCTTAACAAGGAGCCGGAAAAGTAAAGGAGATAGGCGAAAGGGGCAATTTAAATGCAGGATAAAAATATTCTGTCTGCGCTCCTATCATAGGTTTATTTAACGATCAATATTTTTCTAAATTATTGTTAGCGGAAGTGTGAATGGGCGGGAGCGAGGAAACACATTAGTATTTACATCACTCACTCATACAGCCCTGTGCTGTGAATTACTGACTGGCAGAAAGGCTCGTTAAAAAATGCGGATGTCATTTGTTACTCAATTGATTATGCCCTGCGTCATGTTTGTGCTGCTTATTTTCTGCGGCCAGCAAGGGTATATGGTTTATAAAGATTATAAAAAAGTGACGAACAGGTTATCTGATTCAAAAAAGAATATGCACAAAAAAAGTCACGATGAAACTCAGTTTGTACTTTTTTCTCCGGCGGTGATGCCAGCGAAACAGCCAGCGGCGGTGAAAAAGCCGCTCAGTGCGGAAATCGAAGGTATTCTCAGCAGCGATGATGCCTGGCTGTCCTTTGCGGTGATAAAAACCCCCGCCGGACAAAAGAGCTATCGCGAGGGCGAAATGCTCGCTGGTTTTGACAATGCTTATATTGCCGAAATTCATCCTGATAATGTGGTGGTGAATTATGAAGGTGCACCGCAGGTTATTTCACTTAAAAAACCAGACTATTTCAAAGGCGGCGTTGACAGCGCCCCGGTAACCAAATCGAAGAAAGATGCAGGGCTGGATAATCTGCATCTGGATGATTATCTGGTGTTAAAGCCATTAATCGAAAAAGGCCAGCTGGAAGGCTACAACATTAATCCACGCAATGCGTCGCCTTTCTACAGCCATGCTGGCCTGGAAAAAGGTGATGTGGTGGTAAAAGTTGACGATGTGGATATGACTAAAGAGGCGCAGGCAAAAGAGCTCGTTGCCCGCTGGTCAAAAATGAAAGAGGCGGATGTCGTTATTCGGCGTCACGCTCACCTTGAAAATATTCGGGTCAATGTTCTAAACAATTAATAAGTGTACAGACATGAAGAAATTTCCATGGGCGTGCGTAGCGCTAACCGCATTGTCGTTATATTCTGGTTCGCTGTTCGCGGCGAACTTTAGCGCCAGTTTTAAAAATACCGATGTCCGCGAATTTATCGATACCGTCGGGCGTAACCTCAATAAAACCATTCTGGTCGATCCTTCCGTTCAGGGAACGGTGTCGGTTCGCACCTACAACGTACTGACGGAAGATGAATATTACCAGTTCTTCCTGAGCGTGCTAGATCTCTATGGTCTGTCGGTGATTCCGATGGATAACGGGATGGTGAAAGTCGTGCGCTCTTCGGTGGCGCGCATGTCGGGCGCACCGATTGCCGACAGCAAAAACCCTGGCAAAGGCGACGAAGTCATCACCCGCGTGGTGCGAATGGAGAACGTCCCGGTACGTGAGCTGGCCCCCCTGTTGCGTCAGCTGAACGACGCCTCCGGCATCGGCAACGTGGTCCATTTTGAACCGTCAAACGTGCTGCTGTTAACCGGCAAAGCCTCGGTGGTTAACCGTCTGGTGGATCTGGTGCAGCGTGTGGACCAAAGCGGCGTCCAGCGCCGTGAAATCGTGCCACTGCGTTTTGCCTCGGCCAAAGCGCTTTCTGACATGTTGAACAACCTCAACAACGAAGAGCAGAAAGGTCAAAACGCCCCGCAGCTGGCGACCAAAGTGGTCGCCGACGATGAAACCAACAGCCTGGTAATCAGCGGCAGCCCGGACGCGCGTCAGCGCACCCGAATGCTGATCTCCCAGCTCGATCGCGAGCAGAACAACGAGGGCAACACCCGCGTCTTCTACCTGAAATACGCCAACGCCAGCAAAGTGGTGCCGGTGCTGACGGGGATCGGCGAGCAATTGAAGGATAAAGTTGGCGGTGGCAAGAGCAAAGCCGCGCCGATGGCAGGCGATCTGAATATTTCCGCCGATGAGTCTACCAATTCGCTGGTGATCACCGCCCAGCCAAACGTCATGAATTCGCTGGAGAAAGTGATCGACAAGCTGGATATTCGCCGTCCGCAGGTACTGGTGGAGGCGATCATCGCCGAAGTTCAGGACGGTAACGGTCTGGATCTGGGCGTGCAGTGGACAAGTAAGCACGGTGGGGTTCAGTTTGGTTCTACCGGTCTGCCGATTAGCCAGATCAAGAAGTCAAAAGTCATTGGCAGCTATACGGGCCTGGCGACCGGTTTCTTTAACGGCGACTTTGGCGCGCTGATGACGGCGTTGTCCACTAACGGCAAAAACGACATTCTGTCGACACCGAGCGTGGTGACGCTGGATAACAAAGAGGCGTCGTTCAACGTCGGTCAGGATGTACCAGTACTCTCCGGTTCACAGACCACCAGCGGCGATAACGTCTTTAACTCGGTGGAACGTAAAACCGTCGGTACGAAGCTGAAAATCGTACCGCAGATCAACGATGGCGACATGATCCATCTGAAGATCGAACAGGAAGTTTCCAGCGTTGATAACAACTCGACGGCCGATGCCAGCCTGGGCCCAACGTTCAACACCCGCACCATCAACAACGAAGTGATGGTCCACAGCGGGCAGACGGTGGTGTTGGGTGGTTTGATGGAAAACGTCACCAAACAGTCGGTCTCTAAAGTGCCGCTGTTGGGCGATATTCCGGTGGTAGGCCAGTTGTTCCGCTATACCTCCCAGGACAGCGCCAAACGTAACCTGATGGTGTTTATCCACACTACCGTACTGCGCGACGATGACAATTACAGCGCGACGTCGAAAGAGAAATACGATCAGATCCAGGCGCGTCAGCAGCAGCGTATGGAAGAGCACAAGCTGGGCATCGTAGAGAATTCTGATTCACCGATACTGCCAGCCTATCCGTCCCAGAGCCGCGCCGCGCCGCGCCGGTAAGCGCCAGTGCGCCGGTGTCGTCCCGCAACCCGTTTAAAGAATAAGGCGCAAGCGACATGACCGAGATGAGTAATGCGCTCTGTACCAGCACCTGGGCGAAAGAGAACGGGGTCCTGTTCTATAACGACGAGGTTTATATCCGCGAGGATGCGCAGGCGTATGCTCTGCTGGAGATGCGCCGCGTGCTGGGGCGCTCCTATGCCCCGACGATCCTGACGGCGGAAGCGTTTGACGAACTGCTGACCAACATCTGGCAGCAGAACAGCGGCGTCTCGCAGCAGCTGGTGGACGACATGGACGCCGATATTGACCTGATGGCGTTAACCGAGGAGATCCCTGACAACGAAGATCTGCTCGATAATGACGAGAACTCGCCGGTGATCCGCCTGATCAACGCCATTATGGGCGAAGCGGTGAAAGAGGGGGCTTCCGATATCCATATCGAGACCTTCGAGCGCACCCTGAGCATTCGTTTTCGCGTTGACGGCGTGCTGCGTCCGGTGCTGCAGCCGGCGCGCAAGCTCGCGCCGCTGCTGGTGTCGCGTATCAAGGTGATGTCCAAACTGGACATCGCCGAAAAACGTCTCCCCCAGGACGGTCGTATATCTCTGCGCATTGGTCGTAAGGCCATTGACGTGCGTGTCTCTACTATTCCGTCTCAGTACGGCGAACGCGTGGTAATGCGTCTGCTGGACAAAAGCAACCTTAAGCCGGACATCAACAAGCTCGGTCTGATTGACGAAGAGCTGGTGAAGCTAAAAGGACTGATTGAACGTCCGCACGGCATCATCCTGGTGACCGGCCCGACCGGTTCGGGGAAAAGTACCACCCTGTACGCGCTGCTGTCGGCGCTTAACGGTCATGAACGCAACATTCTGACCGTGGAAGATCCGATCGAGTATGAACTGGAAGGCGTAGGGCAGACCCAGGTCAACCCACGCGTGGATATGACCTTTGCACGCGGGCTGCGCGCCATTCTGCGCCAGGACCCGGACGTGGTGATGATCGGGGAAATTCGTGACGGCGAAACCGCGCAAATCGCGGTACAGGCCTCGCTCACCGGTCACCTGGTGATGTCCACGCTGCACACCAACAGTGCCGCGGGCGCTATTACCCGTCTGCGTGATATGGGACTGGAGTCATTTTTAATTGGTTCGTCGCTGCTTGGCGTCATTGCCCAGCGTCTGGTGCGTCGGCTGTGTCCGCACTGTCGCACGACCAGTCCGCTGGATGACAATGAGAAAGCGCTGTTCACCTTTATGGAAACGCCGCCGAAAGCGATTTATCGCGCCGTGGGCTGTGAACAGTGTCGCCAGAGCGGCTACCAGGGACGCGCAGGCATCCATGAATTTCTGGTGGTCGACAGCGCCATGCGCCGTGCGATCCATGAAGATAAAGATGAAATGTCCATCGAAACGCAGCTTTTCAAAGAGGCCTACAGCCTGCGCGAAAACGGCCTGCTGAAGGTGATCTCCGGCGTGACCTCGCTGGAAGAGGTGATGCGCGTCACCGCCGAACGCGGAGGGGATGCGTAATGGCCTGGTATGCGTGGTCCGCGAAGGACGCCGCGGGGAAAACCCAGCGCGGCACCCTGCAGGCCGAAGGGCCAAAGCAGGTACGCCAGATGCTGCGCGAACAGAAGCTGATGCCGGTGAACATTGCGCCGACCAGCGATCCGGCGGCGGGAAAAAACGCCCGTAAAGGGGCAAAACTGTCGATTCCGGTGCTGTCGATGTTTACCCGACAACTTGCGACGCTGGTTAATGCCGCGCTGCCGCTGGAGAGTGCGCTGAAAGCGATTGCGAAGCAGACGGAAGATAAAACCCTGGCGGCGATGGTGACCGAGATCCGCGACAAGATTGTGGAAGGTCACACGCTGTTCGACGCCTTCAGCCAGTTTCCGCGCAGCTTCGACAAGCTCTACTGCACCCTGGTCATGGCCGGTGAAAAAACCGGTCATCTCGGTGGCGTACTGGAAAAGCTCGCCGAGTACAACGAGCAGCGCCAGAAGATGAAAAGCAAGCTCACCCAGGCGATGGTCTACCCCATCACACTGACGGTGGTGGCGATCGCGGTGATCTCCATTCTGCTGGTCGCCGTGGTGCCGCAGGTCATCGACCAGTTCACCCACATGAAACAAGAGCTGCCGGTGACCACCCGCACGCTGATAGCGGTGAGCGACTTTTTACAGGCCTGGGGCATCGTTATCGCGAGCGGCCTGTTCGGGGCATCAGCGAGCTTTAAATTTTGGATAAAAATAGAAAAGAACCGATTTGTTTATCATCGGTGGCTGTTGCTAAAGTCACCGCTGAAAAAACTGGTCTGCGCCATCAACAGCGCGCGCTACATCCGTACGCTGAGTATTTTGCAGGCCAGCAGCGTTCCGTTGCTGGAGGGGATGTATATCGCAATGGACGGGATTGAAAACCTCTATGCCCGTCAGGTGCTTGAGCAGGCGGCGGACACCGTGCGTCAGGGGGCATCCCTCTACAACGCGCTGGAACAGGCGAGAATTTTCCCACCCACCATGCTCTACATGGTGGCCTCCGGGGAGGAGAGCGGCGAGCTGGGCTCGTTGATGGATCGTGCGGCGGAAAACCAGGAATCTGCATTACAGCATCGAATTACTTTAACGCTGTCGGTATTTGAACCGGCACTGGTAGTAACTATGGCGACCGTTGTTTTATTTATCGTTCTTTCAATATTACAACCGCTTCTTCAACTTAATAATATGGTGGGTTAATCATGTCTTTGAAAAAAAATAGCCTGAAGCGTCAGGCGGGATTCACGCTGCTCGAATTAATGGTGGTTATCGTTATTCTCGGTGTGCTGGCCAGTATGGTCGTACCTAATTTAATGGGCAATAAAGAAAAAGCCGATATTCAGAAAGCGACCAGCGATATTGTGGCGCTGGAAGGTTCGCTGGATATGTACAAACTGGATAACCATCGCTACCCGACCACCGAGCAGGGGTTGCAGGCGCTGGTGACCAAACCTGAAATTGCACCCATTCCGAAAGGCTACCGTGACGACGGCTATATTCGCCGCCTGCCGCAGGATCCATGGGGCAATGACTATATTCTGGTCAGCCCGGGTGAGCATGGCGCTGTCGATATTTTCTCAGCCGGTCCGGATGCAGAAGCTAATACTGCCGACGATATCAGCAACTGGTCTTTTGATAAAAAAGATAAGTAATGAATAAGCAACGTGGATTTACCCTGCTGGAAATTATCGTGGCGCTGGTGATATTCGCCCTGAGCGCCATGATGGTGGTCACTACCATTCCATCACGCAGCGGCGCAGATACATTTGGTCAGCAGCTAAAATCCCTCGTTGAATATGGTTCTGACCGTGCGGTAATGGACGGAAATATCGTCGGGCTGGTGATGACCTCGTCAGAATTTGAACTGGTGACACAGGTTGGAAATAACGGCGAACGCCACTGGGCACCGTTAAAGTCGGGGCGGATCGCCACCCGCGGCGAGTTTCCTGAGGAGATGCATGTCTCCCTCTCATCGCGAACGCTGGCGGCCACGCTGGACGATGAGCCGCAAATCATTTTTTTGCCGGACGGCGAGCTTAGCCGCTTCACGCTCAGCCTCGAAAGCCTGGATAAAAAGCAGCGCTTTCACGTGACGTCACAGGGCTCTGTTCCCGTGGTGGTGGAAAACGATGACTAAACGCAAAACCAAAGAGCAGGGGATGACCCTGCTGGAAGTGATGGTGGCGCTGGTGATTTTCTCCACCGCGGCGCTGGCGCTGATGAACTCCGTCACCCTGAACGTGCGCTTTACCCACAGCCTGTCGGAAACACTGCAGGCGGGCTGGGTGGCGGAAAATCAACTGGCGCAAGCGCAGCTGGCTCAGACCGATTTCCCGGATGTCGAGCAGGTGGGTACCGAAACCATGGGCGGACAAACCTGGACATGGCATATCCAGCGGGTGAAAACCGCCGAAAATACCTTTGTCGATGAGGTACGGGTTTACAGCGAAGGAAGCGATGCGCAACCGGTGGTGGCGCTTCAGCTCGCCGAACCGGAGGTGAATCGTGAGTAAGGTGCAGCGTCAGCAGGGCTTTACCCTGCTGGAAATTATGATTGCGCTGGCTATCTTCGCGGTGATCAGCATCCTCGCCTGGCAAATTCTCGACGGCGCGATGCGCACCTCGACGGCCAGCGACGAGGCGGCGACAAAAGTGACGGCGCTTCAGCGCACGTACAACCTCCTCTCGCGTGACTTTTATCAGCAACAGGCGCGCGCGCCGCGCAACAGCGGCGAGGTGTTCGTCCCGCAGCAGAATGGGGTGGAAATGACAACCCTGAACGGCATCAGCGGTCAGGTGCAGCTGGAGCGGGTGCGCTGGACCTTAAAGGACAAGCGCCTGTGGCGCAGCGTCTGGGCTGCTATCGACGGTCCCGCCAGCGCGCAGCCGGAAGAAGTGCCGATTCTGAACGACGTGAAAGCGATGAAATGGCGCTTCTGGCACGAAGGCTGGCAGGAGAAATGGACCGACATCGCTCATCAGCCCGATGGCGTTGAGCTGAATCTGACCATGGAAAACGGGGAAACCTGGCGCTGGGTTTTTATCACTCCCGGCGATATGCCTGAGATCCAGACCGCGCCAAAAGAGACGAATGCGGACCCGGCGCAGCCGGCAGCGGAGAATGCGGCCCAGCCCGTAACCACCCCGCAGACCGATACGGCAGTACATTCTGGAGTGAGTTCATGAGCGGCAAAACAGCGCGAAAAGAGCGTGGCGTGGCGCTGCTGGTGGTGCTGATCCTGCTGGTGATGATGTCCGCCCTGGCTGCAAAAATCAGTCAGCAGTTCTGCCGCCACCTGCAAAAAACGCATTATCAGGTCAGCCAGCAGACGCTGCGCTGGGCCATTGCCCGTCAACAGAAGGTGCTGGAAAACGTATTGCAGAAAGCGGCCAGTTCCGAAGGGGCGGGGCTGTCGCCGCGAGGCGACTGGGCGCAGCCGCTGGAAACCCACGGGGAAAATTACACCGTGGTGAGTCAGGTGGAGGATGCCAGGACCTGCTTTAACGTCAATAGCCTGCTGGCCGTTGACGCGGCGCCAGCGGCGCCGGCCGAAGCCACTGCGCTGCCGGAAAAACCGGTCAAAGAGCAGATTATCGAACAGCTGCTGACAGAAAGTGGCGTCGGGACGCTGGCGGCAGAAGAGATTTACCAGCAGCTGGTGGATTATCTTGACGCCGACGACGTGACGGCGAAACAGGGCCAGGAGGCCGATGCCTGGGCGAGCGTGACGCCCGCCCGCGGTCCGGCAAATCAAATGATGCGCACCATCAACGAAATCAGACTGCTGCCCGCCTTTCCGCAGGCCGCGTGGCCGAAGGTCAGCAAGCTAATGTGCGCCTTGCCGGATACGGATGGCACCATAAATGTGAATACCTTAACACGCGAACAGGCGCCGCTGCTGGCGGCGGTTTTTACCGGCGTGTTAAGCACGGACGACGCTGCGCGCCTGATCGATTCACGCCCGGAGGAGGGGTGGGAGTCGCTGGAGGCATTCAGCAAAGTGCTGGAGAGCAACTATCCGCAGACCAAAGATATCCTGGCGCAGATTCAGGACAGGGTTGCGGTCAACAGTCGCTATTTTCGGGTGGATACCACCGGCAATACCGATGATTTAACGCTGCGCGTCGTCAGTCAGATTCACGTTGACAGTGAGGCTGGCAAGGTCGTGACCTGGCAACGCCGCTACCGAATGGTTGAATAAGATAAGTAGAAGATAATGAAAAAGGTGCTTTTTATTCGTCCCGATACCCGTGAGGACGGCAAAATCTGGTGGTGTGAATCCGGTAACGATCGGGTGGAATATCTGACGGGCTGGAGCGCACTGAGCGAACTTTCCTGTCACCCGTTTTCTCAGCAGGTGTGCCTGTTGCTGCCGGCGAGCGAGACGATCTTTCGTCATTTTACCCTGCCGAAAAAAGGGCTTTCCGCCCAGACGGCACAGTTCTCGTGGATGGCGGAAGAGACGCTGCTCGGCGAGGTGGATACGCTGCACTGGACGGTGCTGAACAAAAAGGGGCCGGAAGTGGATGCCGTGGCCATCGACGCTGAACGTCTGCGCCACTGGCTTGAGCTGTTCGCTCAGGCGGGGCTCGCGGTGGTCCAGGCGCTGCCGGATGCCTGGCTGCTGCCGGTGAGCGAAGGAGGCACTACGCTGGTAAGCCTGGAGGAGAGCTACTGGCTGCGTTTTTCCCCCGGCAGCGCTGGCGAAGCCGATGCGGTTCTGCTGCCGCTGCTGTTGAGTAAATGCCCGGAGGGTGAGGTGCGCTGCTACGGCGATGCGCCGCAGGAGGTACAGGTGGATGAACTGCTGGCGTGGCAGCATCCGCTGGTGCTGATCCAGCCCCAGTGGCAGGGCTCTCGTATCAACATGCTGCACGGGGCGTTTTCCGGGCGCAGCGCCACCGGTCCGCGTTTTCGCCACGCGAAAACGGCCCTCGCGGCGGCGGCGCTGCTCTGCGTCGGCCTGCTGATCGGCCCTCGCGTTGGTATGGCGTTGATGCTCACTCATCAGCAAAGCGAGATCCACCGGGAGATGACCACCGTAGCGCAGCACTATTTCCCGACTCTGCGCCAGACCAGCAACCTGAAATACTACGTCGGGCAGAATATCAGCAAGGCCAAGAAAGGGATCTTCCTGCAGCTCGAAGCGCTGAATCAAATCAGGCAGTCATTGCCGTCTCTGGAGCTCAATAACGTGGAATATGACGAAACGCAAAATCAGCTGACGTTGAATGTGAAATCCATGGATAAACAGGCCCTGCAGGATTTTGTCGCACGTAGCGCCGAAACCTTTGAATTTACGATGCAGCCGATTTCCGGCGAGGCGCCTTATACCGCTATTATTACCGGGAGCTATAAATGAAAACGCAAATAGCCCAGTTAAAAAAACGCTGGCAAAATTACAGTCCACGCGAGCGTAATTTATTTAAACTCTGCGGCGGGGCACTCTGCTGTGCGATGGTTTATTACGGCGCGATGATGCCGCTCGATACTCTGATCAAAAATAACGAGGCCGTGTTATTTAAGCAGAAGCAGACGCTGAACTGGATGCGCCAGGAAATTGATAAAAACCATCTTCAGTCCAGAATAGTCAACACCCCGAACCCGCGCAGCGTGGTGGAAGAAAGTGCCAAAGTCGTGCACGTCGCGTTGACAGACGTGCGTCAGGATGAGCAGTCGCTGACCTTTGATGTCGAGCGCGTCAGCGTTTCTGCCCTGCAAAACTGGCTGCGTGAGATGAACGTCTCTTCCGGTATCCATCTGGAGAAACTCGCGTTAACGCCGGTGGATCGTCAGAGTGACGTGAAAGCGCATATTACGCTGAGCTGGGCGAAAAGCGCATGAACCCGATAATGCTGTTGCAGCAGGCGAATCTGCCGGGTCTGTGCGTAATGAGCGGAGCGCTGGGCGCGATCCTCGGCAGTTTCCTCGGCGTCGTGGCGGAGCGTATTCCGCCGCTGGTTATGGAAGAAGAGGGGGCAGGAAATCTGCTGTTTCCCGCCTCTCACTGCCCGGAATGCCACCACGCCCTGAGCGCGTGGGAAAATATTCCCATCATTAGCTGGTGTGCGCTGCGCGGTCGCTGCCGCCACTGCCATAGCGCGATCCCGCTGCGACTGCTGCTGGTGGAAGTCTGTAGCGCTCTCTTCTTTGCCGCCAGCGCCGCGCTGGCACCGTCGTTTTTGGCGCTGATCGCGCTGTGGATGATGTGGAGTCTGCTGCTGCCGCTGGTGGTGATCGATGCGCGCCATATGCTGCTGCCGGACTGCCTGACCCAGCCGCTGCTGTGGACGGGGCTGATGTTCCATGCCCTGTTCCGTACGCTACCGCTGACCGATGCTATCTATGGCGCGGTGGCGGGATATCTGTCGCTCTGGCTGGTTTACTGGGCATTCCGCCTGCTGACCGGCCGGGAAGGATTAGGCTATGGTGATTTTAAGCTGCTGGCGGCGCTAGGCGCCTGGTGCGGCTGGCAAGCGCTACCCTCTATTGTGCTGATCGCGGCGCTGGGGGGCATTATCATGCATTGCCTGCTAAAGCCCTTTGAGAATAAAAATAACCTTATTTCCTTTGGCCCCTATATTGCTTTTTCCGGTCTGGTTGTATTTATCGCGAAAATTTCACCTCTCATCTTTTAAATAATGCAGTCAAGTTTTTTTTTGAAGTTTTTTCATCGGGGGAATGAAAGGCGAAAATAAATTCCCCAATGTATTCTTCTCAACGCAATAATAAGCAGGTCTTTCGCGAACCAGAAACGTTCACGATTAATTTATCAGTAAATAACGTTTGTCCATGTTAATGGAAAAACATGGGTATTTAATTTCACAAATCGTATTATCAGGATCAAATAATGAAATTTCTGAAGCCTAAATATCTGGCACTCTTCGTTGCAGCGGCTGCAAGCCCGGTGTTCGCAGCCGTGCCGGGTAAAGCAACTATCGCCAGTGGTAATGATAAATTTGCCATTGTCGAAGTTGATCAGTCTGCTACTGCTTACAATAGCCTCGTCAAAGTCCATGATGGCGCCGATGTTAAAGTGCAGTGGGATGTCTGGAGCGGCGCGGCGCCGACTTCTGCGAAAGTGTTGCTCGACGGCAAAACCGTCTGGACCGGTGCAGGCAGCATGTCCGGCACGGCAACATTTAAAGTGAAGAAAGGCGGTCGCTACCAGGAAACGGTTGAACTCTGCAATGCCAGCGGGTGCAGCACCAGCGCCAGCAAACTGATTATCGTCGCGGACACCGACGGTAGCCATCTGCTGCCACTCAACACCACCATGCAGGAAAATAATAAGACCCTCTCTAAACACACCGATAAAGTGGTCGGTGCCTATTTCCCTGAGTGGGGCGTTTATGACCGTAAATTCCCGGTGGATAAAATCCCGGCAGCTAACCTTAATCACATTCTGTATGGCTTTATTCCAATCTGCGGCGGCGATGGCATCAACGACAGCCTGAAAACCATCGAAGGTGGTAACAGCTTTGAAGCGCTGAAACGCGCCTGTGCGGGCCGTCAGGACTTCCAGGTGGCGATTCACGACCCGTGGGCGGCACTGCAGGAATCTCGGCCTGGCGTCAGCAGCTGGGACGACCCCTACAAAGGCAACTTCGGCCAGCTGATGGCGATGAAGAAAGCCAATCCAGGGCTGAAAGTGCTGCCGTCTATCGGTGGCTGGACCCTCTCAGATCCGTTCTTCAAAATGCATGACAAAGCGATCCGCGATCGCTTCGTGGCTTCCGTGAAAGATTTCCTGAAAACCTGGAAATTCTTCGACGGTGTGGACATCGACTGGGAATTCCCGGGCGGCGGCGGTCAGAACGAAACGCTGGGCAACCCGCAGCAGGATAAAGAGACTTATACCGCACTGATGCGCGAACTGCGCACCATGATGAATGAACTGTCAGCCGAAACCGGCCGTACCTTTGAACTGACCTCAGCAATCGGTTCAGGCAGCGACAAAATTGAAGACGTTGATTACACCACTGCCCAGCAGTACATGGATCATATCTTCCTGATGAGCTACGACTTCTACGGCGGCTGGAGCAACACCGAGCTGGGCCACCAGGCGGCACTGCGCGCGCCGGCGAACAAACCGGATACCAATTACACCACCGAAAACGGCGTGAATGCGCTGCTGGCGCAGGGTGTACAGCCTGGCAAAATTGTCGTGGGGACGGCCATGTATGGTCGCGGCTGGACCGGCGTTCACGGTTACAGCAATAACAACCCGTTCACCGGCACGGCAACGGGCATGGTGAAAGGGACCTGGGAACCGGGCGTGGTTGACTATCGTCAGATCGTTAACGAGTACAAAGGCAAAGCGGGCTGGGAATACAACTATGATGCTACCGCTGAAGCGCCGTATCTGTTTAACAAAACCACCGGCGATCTGATCACCTATGAAGATGCGCGCTCCGCAACGGCGAAAGGTCAGTATGTGCTGGCGAAAAACCTGGGCGGTCTGTTTGCCTGGTCTATCGACTCCGATACCGGAGACATTCTGAACGCGATGAATGAAAGCCTGACAGGCGGCGGCGCTGCGCCGGTTGATCCGGTGATGACTAACCATGCGCCGGTGGCGACTTCCTTTGACCAGAGCGTAACCGGTCCGGCGACGGTGACCCTGGATGGCTCGGCTTCTACCGATCCGGATGGCGATGCCATCACCTACAAGTGGACGCAGATCTCTGGCCCGTCGGTGACCATCACTAATAGCACCAAAGCGAAAGCGACCTTCAACGTTGCCGCTGTCACCAGTAACCAGACTCTGGCGTTCCGCCTGACGGTCACTGACGCGAAAGGGTTGAGCAGCACCGCTGACGTCCAGGTCGTGAACAAAGCGCCGAAAGCAAACCAGGCGCCGGTTGTGAATCAGATGGAAGCCGTGACGCTGGAAGCGGGCCAGAGCTACTCTCTGCACGCTCAGGCTAACGATCCTGATGGCGACGCGCTGACCTACTCCTGGAGCGTTCCTGCGAATATGCAGGCGACAGGCGCAGACACCGCGAACCTGAACATCACCGCGCCGGACGTGGACGCGGAATCAACTTACACGCTGACCGTGGTGGTAAGCGACGGCAAGTCCAGCGTACAGACTAACGTACAGGTGACGGTAACGCCTAAAGCGGCGGAAACGCCGTCTGACGAAGGCAATACCCCTGCCGATGAAGGCAACACGCCGTCTGACGAAGGTAACACCCCTGCCGATGAAGGCAACACGCCGTCTGACGAAGGTAATACCCCTGCCGATGAAGGCAATACGGCGTCTGACGAAGGTTCTGCCACCAATAGCTGCGATAAGCCTGTTGACGCCAACGCCAGTAAATACGCTGCCTGGAGCGCAAGCAAGGTTTACAACGCGGGCAATACCGTCAGCTTCGACAGCCTGGTCTGGAAAGCAAAATACTGGACTCAGGGCAACCAGCCGGGCTTCGGTGTGGATGCATGGGAGCTGGTAAGTCAGGTGAAATTCAACTGGCGCTCCGACGTGGTCTATAACGGCGGCGACACCACTACCTACAACGGTTACACCTACACCGCAAAATGGTGGACGAAGGGTGATAAACCAGGTAGCAGCGATGTATGGGTGAAAAAAGGCCCTGCGGCTGACTGCAAGTAAGTCACTGCCATAACGATGCGGGTAAGGAACTTGCCCGCCATCACGGTCCACGTCCCGCGACGGACGTGGACCGTAAATCAGGAAACAGAGCAATAAGCGCGTAAGGAGACAATGAAAAAGAGCCGGACTGAAAATGAAAACGTTATTTTTATTGTTGCTGATAATAAGCCATAGCGTCTTTGCCAACTGCTGGGATAAAGCCGCCAGTTATTATCATGTGGATCCTTATCTGTTATATGCCATTGCTAATGTTGAGTCGGGAATGAATCCCAATGCAATTGGACAGAATCATGATGGCACGCGTGATGTCGGCCTGATGCAGATTAACAGTTCACATTTTTCCGAGCTGGAGCAAAAAGGCATTAATGAGTACCGGTTAATTACCGAGCCCTGCACCTCAATTATGGTTGGCGCATCGATATTATCCGGAATGATTAAAGTTTATGGCTATAACTGGGAGGCGGTCGGCGCCTATAACGCGGGGCTGAAAAAAGAGAATTACGCGCAGCGCATGGTTTATGCCCGTAAGGTCTGGAATAAATATCAGAAGTTAAAACGCAGCACCCGTAATCGTTATTATTATTGATTTTTGTTTTTTGAAGAGTACCGACTGGTGTTCTTCATAAAACCAAAACTGCTCCCTGGTTTATTTATTAAATGATTAATAAATAAACCGCGAAACAAATTAACTTTTATTGACCCTTAATATAATTAAGAGGACCATTTATATGAACAAAAGAACATTACTCAGTGTTCTTATCGCGGGCGCATGCGTTGCACCGTTTATGGCTCAGGCAACCCAGCTGCAGGCCAGCAGCGAACCTTACACCGTTAAGGCCAGCGATCTGCAGAAGAAAGAGCAGGAGTTAACCAACTTCCCGCTGATGGCTTCAGTGAAGTCAACCATCCGCACGCTGGACAACAGCCTGGTGGAACAAATTGAGCCGGGTAAATCGACAAACCCGGAAAACGTCAAGCGCGTGGAAGGGATTATCAAGGCCAGCGACTGGGAATACCTCTTCCCACTGCGTGCGCCGGAATATACCTACAGCAACTTCCTGAAAGCGGTCGGTAAATTCCCGGCACTGTGCCAGACCTATACCGACGGTCGTAATAGCGATGCCATCTGCCGTAAGTCTCTGGCAACCATGTTCGCGCACTTCGCGCAGGAAACTGGCGGCCACGAGTCCTGGCGTCCGGAAGCCGAGTGGCGTCAGGCGCTCGTTTACGTGCGTGAGATGGGCTGGAGCGAAGGTCAGAAGGGCGGCTATAACGGCGAATGTAACCCGGATGTCTGGCAGGGTCAGACCTGGCCGTGCGGTAAAGACAAAGATGGCGATTTCGTTAGCTACTTTGGCCGCGGTGCGAAACAGCTCTCCTATAACTACAACTACGGCCCGTTCTCTGAAGCGATGTACGGCGACGTCCGTGTACTGCTGGAAAAACCTGAGCTGGTGGCTGACACCTGGCTGAACCTTGCTTCCGCGATCTTCTTCTTCGCCTACCCGCAGCCGCCAAAACCGAGCATGCTGCAGGTTATCGACGGCACCTGGCAGCCGAACGCTCACGATAAGGCGAATGGTCTGGTACCGGGCTTCGGCGTGACCACGCAGATCATCAACGGCGGCGTGGAGTGTGGCGGCCCGACTGAGATCGCCCAGTCTCAAAACCGTATCAAATATTACAAAGAGTTTGCTAACTACCTGAAAGTGCCTGTTCCGTCTAACGAAGTGCTGGGCTGCGCCAACATGAAGCAGTTCGACGAAGGCGGTGCCGGCGCGCTGAAGATCTATTGGGAACAGGACTGGGGATGGAGCGCGGATACCCCGTCAGGCCAGACCTACTCTTGCCAGCTGGTGGGCTACCAGACGCCATTCAGCGCCTTTAAAGAGGGTGACTACTCCAAATGCGTGAAGCATTTCTTCAATGTGAAGGTGGTGGGTGAAGACGGGACTTCCGACGGCGGCAGCGTCACGCCAGCCCCGACGCCGACCCCTGTCGACCCAGCGGACGAAGGCAACACCACGCCGGTGCCAGACGATAACACCCCGGCTCCGGACGATAATACGCCAGCGCCGGTAAACCATGCGCCGGTAGCAAAAATCGCCGGTCCGGTGGGGGCGGTTGAAGCGGGTAAATCTGTTTCTCTGAACGCGTCTGGCTCAACTGATGAAGACGGTAACCACCTGACTTATACCTGGACGGCTCCAAACGGCCAGACCGTAAGCGGCGAAGATAAAGCAATTATTACCTTCAATGCACCGGAAGTGGCAGCGGCGACGCAGTACCCGATCAACCTTACCGTCAGTGACGGCGAGCTGAGCAGCACCACCACCTATACGCTGAACGTACAGGCTAAGCAGACCAACGGCGGCCAGACCGGGACTTACCCGACGTGGACCTCCAAAACCAAATGGAAAGCAGGCGATATCGTTAACAACCGCGGCCAGCTGTTCCAGTGCAAACCTTATCCGTACAGCGGCTGGTGCAATAACGCGCCATCCTACTACGAGCCAGGTAAAGGGATTGCATGGCAGGATGCGTGGACTGCCCTGTAATCACCAAAATGACAAACGGCAACCTTCGGGTTGCCGTTTTATTTTCCATCGTAAACTGCAGGACCAGATCTACCGAGGAAGCTTCCCGTGATCCCGCAGCCACGCCGCCGTACGCATAATCCCTTCATCCAGGGTCACGACCGGTTTATATCCCAGCTCGTTCTCTGCCCGCGAAATATCCAGCGTGAAATCAAAGTTAAGCTTCGATACGCCGTAATGCGTCAGCGCAGGTTCTTTGGCCGATTTATTGCCTAAACGCTCCATGCTGCGGGCGATCATATCCAGCATCGGGTAGGGGATGGAACGAATACGACAGTCAATATTCAACTCGTCGATCAGCTTCTGCACGATGCTGCGCAGTGTGCGATGCTCGCCGTTGGTGATGTTGTACACACGCCCGGAAGGTAGCTTATCGCAGGCTTCCTGGCTTGCCAGCCACATTGCGTGCACGGCATTTTCATAGTAGGTCATATCGACCAGCGCACTGCCGCCATGCGGTAACAGAATACTGCCGTAGTGGTGCATCATATGCGCCAGACGGGGAATAAAGACTTTATCGTGCGGTCCGAACAGACTTTGTGGGCGCAGAATAGTAAAGCGCGTTTGTGGATTCGCCTGCGAAAGCATATTGATCACTTCTTCGCTGGCTGCTTTGCTGCGGGCAAACTCGTTGGCGAAGCGGTGAGGGCGAAAATCTTCTTTAATATCGCGATGGTGGTGATAATCGAAGTACAGGGAGGGGGAAGAGATATGAATAAAGTTACGCACACCCCAGGCGACAGCCCATTCACCCAGGCGGCGAGTGGCGCGAACGTTAGCCAGATCGAAAGCCTGTTGTGTCCCCCAGGGTGAGGTAAAGCTGGAGCAGTGCCACAGCGTATCAATGCCCGCGAGCATCACTTTAGCTTGTGATGAAACCAGCTCGGTCAGATCCGCCGGAACAAACTCTGCGCCCATTTTTTCCAGCAATTTGCCCATTGCCTCGTTGCGACCGGTCGCTCGCACGCTGATGCCTTTCTGGCATAAAAACTCTACCGCGTTTCGACCTAAGCCGCTGGTGGCGCCGGTAACCAGTACCTTCATATCAATCCACTGTTGTTGAGAAAATAACGTGCGCATTCTTCCGTGATTTCCCCCATGATGCAATGGGAAACATGAAAGAATAACGCAGGTTTTGTCGATTAATCTGTGCTTTGTTCTGCCAGTCTGGCGATTTGTTTTGCCATTCCGCGAAAAATAAACAGATGCGCGGGGATCATCAATAACCAGTAAAACAGCCCCGGCATACCGTGCGGATGCCAGAAAGCGCGGACATCGATAGTACGATAGTCGCCTTTATCTTCCAGGCTAAAACACAGTCGTCCCAGCCCCGGCGCTTTCATGCCAAATAACAACGTAAGTTGTTTTTCCGGTTCAACGACAATCACTTTCCAGCTATCCACCGCATCGCCAGTCTGTAAATATTCGCGCTCCGGGCGGCCTTTCGCCAGCTTATGACCGATCGCGCGGTCCATCAACGCCCGTGTCTGCCACAAAATATTGCCAAAGAAATAACGCTCTTTACCGCCGATTTGGTTCACCACCTGCCATAAAGCCGCAAGGCTGGCGGACGTTTTAACGGTAAACCCCGCCTGTTTGGCGAAATAACCGTACTCCGGTCGCCAGCGGGCAAAGGCCTGAGCGTCGTAGCCCCAGTCGCTGGAGTTGACCAGTTTTTCTTCCTCTTTCAACGTGCTACGTACCGCGTCATCGAAAGCGATCAGCCGTTGTGGGATGAGTGCACGTAGCGCGGTATCATCCGCCAGCAGATCGTGTTTCAGCCCCTGAATCAACGCCCTGGCGGTGGTGGGCGGTACGGAAGTAATCACATTGAGAAACCACACCGAAATCCAGCGGGTGGGGAGGGGGATGGGGATCAACCAGCGGCGCTTACCGCTCACCGCCATAAAATGTTCAAACTGTTGCTGATAACTGAGCACCTCTGGTCCGGCGGCTTCGAAGATGCGGTGTTCGCTGGCCGGATGATCTAACAACGCCACCAGATAGTGCAGCAAGTTTTCCAGCGCGATGGGCGTGGTGCGTGAACGTACCCAGCGTGGCGGCGTTAACACTGGCAGGTTGTAGACCATATCGCGCATGACTTCGAACGCCGCTGAACCTGCGCCAACGATAATTCCGGCCCGAAGTTCGGTCACAGGTACATTCGCTTCACGAAGAATGTCCGCCGTAGCCTGACGAGCACGCAGATGATCCGACTGCTCATGTGGCGGGGCCTGCAACGAACTGAGAAAGATTAATTGCTTAACTGGTACTTCACGTAGCGCATCGCGGACGTTGAGAGCCACCTGGCGCTCCTGAGCGATAAAATCGCCGCCTTCGCCCATGCTGTGCACCAGAAAATAGACGGTATCGATATCCTGCAACAGGGCCGGAAGGTTATCCGGCCAGCTGAGATCGACTTTATGGCAACTGACGTTTGCCAGTTGCAGCTTTGCAAGCCTGTCGACATGACGTGCCGCCGCCAGGATCTGATGCCCTTGCTGGCTGAGTGTGCGCACCAGATGCTGACCAATGTAGCCACTGGCACCGAGAACTAAAATGCGTTGCGGCACGTCTCTCTCCTTAACGCGCCAGGAATGCGCGCCAGTGGGCGGCGACTTCCGCCAGTTGTTCGCGCGAGACGTCAAGATGCGTCACCAGGCGGACAATCGGCGAGGCGTTAATCAGCACGTTTCTCGCTTTCATGTATTCGCCTAACGCGGCAGCATTTTCTTCCCCGACGCGAACAAACAGCATATTAGTGTCCTGACGCATCACATCCGCGCCTGCTTCACGCAGTTGCTCCGCCATCCAGGCGGCGTTGTCGTGATCTTCCTGCAACCGTGCGACGTTATTTTTCAGGGCATACATCCCGGCGGCAGCCAGAATCCCGGACTGACGCATCCCGCCACCGGCCATTTTCCGCCAGCGGATGGCACGTTTAATGTAATCACGATTACCGACGAGTAATGAACCGACTGGCGTCCCAAGACCTTTCGACAGGCAAATGGTGAACGAATCACAATATTGCGTGATCTCTTTCAGTTCGCAGCCGTAAGCCACCACGGCATTAAAGATGCGCGCACCGTCAACATGCAGCGCCAGATTGCGCTCGCGGGTAAATTCCCATGCTTCTTTCAGGTATTCACGCGGCAGCACTTTGCCGTTGTGGGTGTTTTCCAGACTGAGTAATTTGGTGCGGGCGAAATGGATATCGTCGGGTTTGATTTTCATCGCCACTTTATCCAGCGGTAGCGTGCCGTCGGCAGCCGCGTCGATGGGTTGCGGCTGAATACTGCCCAGCACCGCTGCGCCACCGGCTTCAAACAGATAGTTATGCGCGGCCTGACCGACAATATACTCTTCGCCACGTTCGCAGTGACTGAGCAGAGCGACCAGGTTGGCCTGAGTGCCGGTAGGCAGAAAAATGGCGGCTTCTTTACCGGAAAGCTCTGCTGCATAGTCCTGCAGAGCATTAACGGTAGGGTCGTCTCCGTAAACGTCGTCCCCAACCGGGGCGGCCATCATCGCTTCGAGCATGGCGCGGCTCGGTCGGGTAACGGTATCACTGCGTAAATCAATCATGGCATGTCCTTATTATGACGGGAAATGCCACCCTTTTTACCTTAGCCAGTTCGTTTTCGCCAGTTCGATCACTTCATCGCCGCGTCCGCTGATGATTGCGCGCAACATATACAAGCTAAATCCTTTGGCCTGTTCGAGTTTGATCTGCGGTGGAATGGCTAACTCTTCTTTGGCGACCACCACATCCACCAGCACCGGACCGTCGATGGAGAAGGCGCGTTGCAGGGCTTCATCAACTTCAGACGCTTTTTCTACACGGATACCCGTAATGCCGCACGCTTCGGCAATGCGGGCAAAGTTTGTGTCGTGTAGTTCGGTGCCGTCAGTCAAATAGCCACCAGCTTTCATCTCCATCGCCACAAAGCCCAGCACGCTGTTGTTAAAGACGACAATTTTCACTGGCAGTTTCATCTGCACTACTGAGAGGAAATCGCCCATCAACATGCTAAAACCGCCATCGCCGCACATGGCGACCACCTGACGTTCTGGCTCTGTCGCCTGCGCACCCAGCGCCTGCGGCATGGCGTTAGCCATCGAACCGTGGTTAAACGAACCTAACAGGCGACGCTTGCCGTTCATTTTTAGATAACGCGCTGCCCATACTGTTGGCGTGCCGACGTCACAGGTAAAGATTGCGTCATCGGCGGCAAAATGACTAATTTGCTGCGCCAGATATTGCGGGTGAATGGCTTTCTCGCTCGGTTTAGCTAAATCGTCCAGCCCTTTGCGGGCATCGCGGTAATCTTCCAGCGCTTTATCCAGAAATTTGCGATCGGCTTTTTCTTCCACCAGTGGCAGCAATGCACGCAGGGTTGATTTGATATCGCCGACCAGCGCCATATCTACCTTGCTATGCGCGCCGATGCTGGCTGGATTGATATCAATCTGAATGATTTTGGCATCGGTCGGGTAGAAGGCGCGGTAGGGAAATTGCGTGCCGAGCAGCACTAACGTATCGGCATTCATCATAGTGTGAAAACCTGACGAGAAGCCGATTAACCCGGTCATTCCAACATCATACGGATTATCGTATTCGACATGTTCTTTACCGCGCAGGGCATGAACAATAGGCGCTTTAATTTTCCCGGCAAACTCAACTAACTCTTTATGCGCCCCCGCGCAGCCGCTGCCACACATCAGGGCGATATTGCTGGAATAACGCAGCAGTTGCGCCAGTTTGCGTAACTCTTCTTCTTCCGGCGTCACGACTGGTTGTGGCGCATGATACCAGTGCATGGTTACCCCTTCTGGCGCAGGTTTTAACGCCACGTCGCCTGGTAACACGACAACCGAAACGCCACGGTTAAGCACCGCTTTGCGCATGGCAATCGCCAGTACTTGTGGGATCTGCTCCGGGCTGGAAACCAGCTCGCAATAGTGACTACATTCGCGGAATAGCTCTTGTGGGTGGGTTTCCTGGAAATAGCCGCTGCCAATTTCGCTGGAGGGAATATGAGCGGCAATCGCCAGTACCGGAACGTGATTGCGGTGGCAATCGAACAGGCCGTTGATTAAGTGCAGGTTGCCGGGGCCGCACGATCCGGCGCAGACCGCCAGTTCTCCGCTAAGTTGTGCTTCAGCGCCAGCGGCAAAGGCCGCCACTTCTTCGTGGCGGGTGGACATCCACTCGATGGTGCCCATGCGATTAAGACTGTCACTAAGACCGTTCAGAGAGTCGCCTGTGACTCCCCAGATGCGTTTCACCCCTGCCGATTCGAGTGTTTTGGCGATATAAGCTGCAACCGTTTGTTTCATGGTTCTCCATCTCCTTTTTGTGATATCGCTTACAAGCTTAGAAGAAAGTCTCCGTATTGCCCGTCGCATCATCCCAATTAAAAGGTGCTTTTCATGCGCAATTATTCGGCATAATCTGGTGGTGTCACTGTTAAAAAAAGGAATGATTTCAAATGGTTAAATCATTGTTAATTGCTGTTAATGAAAAGCTATCGTGCGACGATCTTGGCAAACTCTTGTTACGACTTGCCGTCGGCGGGCTGATGCTCTTTCACGGTTTGCACAAGCTTTTTGGCGGGGTGGGCTTTATCAGCGGCATGCTGGTGGAAAAAGGGTTGCCGGGATTTATCGCCTACGGCGTGTTGATTGGCGAAGTGGTGGCACCGATCCTGATTATTGTCGGGCTCCTTACGCGCCCTGCCGCGCTGGTGCTGGCCTTTACGATGATTGTGGCGTGGCTGATGGTGGGAATGGGTGAAACGCTCGCCCTCGATAAGGTAGGCGCATGGGCGATTGAAAGCCTGGTGTACTTCTTTATCGGCTCGCTGGCGGTCGCGTTTTTAGGAGCGGGGCGGTTTGCGTTAGGGAAAGCGCCCGCGTGGCGGTAGGGCGGTTGTAGACCGGGTAAACGCAGTGCCATCCGGCAAAAAAGCCCGGTGGCGCTGACGCTTACCGGGCCTGCAAACGAAAGCATAACCTTTATGCGAGGATGAGATCCCCCTGCGGATGGCAGGAGCAGGCCAGTACGTAACCTTCAGCGATTTCGGCGTCGGTCAGCGTCATTGTGCTGCTCACCGTATATTCACCGGAAACCACTTTTGTCTTACAGCAGCCGCAAACACCCGCACGGCAGGCAGCGACAACCGGAACGTTATTGCTTTCCAGCGCCTCCAGTAGCGTGGTGCCAACCGGGGCGTAAAATTCTCGTGCCGGTTGCAGTTTGGTGAATTTCAGACCGCTGGTCGCCGCTTCTGCTACTGGGGTGAAGAATTTCTCTTTAAAGAAACGCGTCACGCCGAGCGCTTTCACTTCCTGCTCTACCCAATCCATATACGGAGCCGGGCCGCAGGTCATCACGGTACGTGAAGCTAAGTCAGGTACACCTGCCAGCAGTTCGCGAGTGAGACGACCAGCGATAAAGCCTTCGGTAACGTTATTTTCTGCCACCAGCGTTACCGGATAGTTACGCCACTCATCGGCGAAAATAACATCCTGCGGCGTACGCACGTTGTAGATCACCCGCACATCGGCCTGTGGACGGTTCTTCGCAAGCCAGCGACGCATCGACATAATCGGCGTGACGCCGCAGCCTGCCGCCAGCAACAGGAATTTATCTTCTGCTTTATCGTCGCAGGTAAATTCCCCCATCGCGTCCGAAAGCCAGAGATAATCACCGCGTTTTACATCGCGCGTCAGCCACTGGGAGCCGACACCGTCATCAATCCGCCGCACGGTCAGGGTGATATATTCACTCACGCCTGGCGTGGAGGAAATGGTGTAAGCACGCAGCGTTTCCGCTGAGTTTCGCACGCTGACCAGTGCATATTGCCCGGCGCGATATGGGTAGTAATCGTGGCAAATCAGGGAAATCGTCCACACATCCGGCGTTTCTTGCGTAATGTGATGAACCTGCATCCGCCACGGGCATTGATTCGTTGGCATCGTCATCGACAAACTCCTTACGCGCTCAACAGTTGCTTCATGTCTTCTTCAACAGTGGTGATAGAACGCAGGCCGAATTTCTCGTTCAGCACCGCCAGCAGGTCTGGTGTCAGGAAACCAGGTGCAGTCGGGCCGGTGACGATATTTTTCACGCCCAGAGAAAGCAGCGTCAGCAGAATGACGATCGCTTTCTGTTCAAACCAGGAGAGCACCAGCGACAGCGGCAGATCGTTGACACCGCAGCCCAGTTTCTCTGCCAGAGTGACAGCCAGAATAATCGCTGAGTAAGCATCGTTACATTGACCTGCATCTACCAGACGCGGCAGACCTTCGATATCGCCAAACTCAAGTTTGTTAAAGCGATATTTACCACAGGCGAGGGTCAGGATCAGGCAGTCATCCGGCACGCTGGTGGCGAAATCGGTGAAGTAGTGGCGCTCGCCGCGTGCGCCGTCACAGCCACCAAGCAGGAAGATATGACGCAGTTTTTCACGGCTCACCAGATCAATCAGCGTATCAGCAGCGCCAAGCAGCGTCTGGCGACCAAAACCCACGGTGATAAGGTGCGGAATTTCGCTGTACGGGAAGCCTGCCATCTGTTGCGCCTGGGTGATAACCGCAGAGAAATCATCACCGTCCAGATGACGCACGCCAGGCCAGCCAACAATGCTGCGGGTCCAGATACGATCGTCATAAGCGCCTACGGTTGGGTCGATGATGCAGTTCGAGGTCATCACGATGGGGCCAGGGAAACGAGCGAACTCCACTTGCTGATTCTGCCAGCCGCTGCCGTAGTTACCGACCAGATGCTTGAATTTACGCAGCTCCGGGTAGCCATGCGCAGGCAGCATTTCGCCGTGGGTGTAGACATTAACGCCCGTGCCTTCGGTCTGTTCCAGCAGGTTGTAGAGATCTTTGAGATCGTGACCGGAAATCAGAATGCATTTACCCGCCGTCGCTTTGACGTTGACCTGGGTTGGCGTCGGGTGACCGTATTTACCGGTTTCGCCTGCATCCAGAATGCTCATCACTTTGAAGTTCATCTGGCCGATTTCCATTGAACACTCAAGAAGCGCGTTCATATCGGCAGGCCAGGTCCCCAGCCACGCCATGATTTTATGGTACTGGGCATAAATATCGTTGTCGTATTGACCGAGAACATGCGCGTGTTCCATATAGGCCGCCGCACCTTTCAGGCCATACAGGCACAGCAGACGCAGGCCGAGAATGTTTTCGCCAATCGCCGCTTTATCTTTGTTAGGGGTAAATTCTGCTGCCTGACGTTGCAGCTCGCCGAGATCGTCGCTCACCAGTTGCAGGTCAGCCATCGGGTTATCGACGCGCGCGTTGGCATCTACAGCCAGGCATTGCGCTTTCAGCGCCTCGCGCAGGGCAATCGCTTCACGAGCGTAGCCGACAATACGCGGAGAATCGAAGTTAACGTTGGTCAGGGTTGAGAAAAAGGCACGTGGCGCGAAGCTGTCAACATCGTGGTTGATGATGCCGTATTCACGCGCTTTTACCGCCCAGGCAGAAAGCCCTTGCAGCGCCGCGATGAGTAAATCCTGAAGGTCAGAAGTTTCCGCCGTTTTACCACACATCCCCTGCGCGTATGAGCAGCCGTTTCCTGCCGGAGTACGGATAGTTTGTTCACATTGCACACAAAACATGATCACACCTTTTAAAGTTATATTTAATATACATGTTTAAGGTTAAGACGCTTAACGCGGGGATAAAAGGGATTTTTCATGCAACTTTAAGGGAGATTGATTTAGCGCAATTTTGGCGGCAGGGATCTACCGCCAGAGAGGTATTACGCAGAGAAAAAGGCGATGAGGATCGGCACTAACAGGCTAAGAATAAAACCGTGAACAATTGCCGCCGGGACCATATCCAGCCCGCCAGTACGTTGAAGAACGGGCAGGGTGAAATCCATTGATGTGGCACCGCATAAGCCCAGTGCAGTAGAGCGGCTGCGGCGAATCAGCCCAGGGATCAACATAATAGCAATCAGTTCACGGGCCAGATCATTAAAAAACGCCGCGCTCCCGATTACCGGGCCAAAAGATTCGGTCAATAAAATACCGGAAAGAGAATACCAGCCGAAACCGGAGGCCATTGCCAGCGCGGTATTGATGGGGAGATCAAGAATAAAGGCGTTAATTAAACCACCAATTAATGAACTGGCAACCACCACCACGGCGACAATCATTCCCCGGCGATTAAGGACAATCTGCTTTAAGGTCATGCCATTATTGCGCAACTGAATACCGACGAGGAAAAGTAGCAGAATTAACGTGTATTCGCTGGCTTCGGTCGCGTGTTGTAAGAAAGCCCAACCGGTCAGCCCAAGAAGAAAACCGAGCACCACGACGCCGCATAATTTTAATGATTCAAGCGCCATTGCAATTCGTGAAGGGAGTTTTTCCTGATGATGGTGGTTTTTCCATGGAATAGTGCGTTCCAGCCACAGCAGCGCGGCAATATTGCACAGCAAAATAACTACCACGGTGACGACAGAATAATGGAGGATGGAGAGTAAATTCGCCGACAGGTTGTCCAGAAATGCCAGGCTAATCCCCATAAAGAAAAGAATGACGTAAACAATCCAGCTGAGAAAACGGTTGATAAGCCGTAATGCAGATTCCTGATGCAGCGGGATAAGGTAGCCCACAATCAGGGGCAGCAGAATAATGAGGAGTCCTGAAAACATGAACAGCCGGTCCTTTTGAGTATCTGTTGAGCGCCAGAGACACTACCCAATAAAGGCTGTTCAGTAAAGCGGCAAAAGAAAGCCGGGCGGCGGTTACGCCTTACCCGGCCTACAAAGTGCACACTCACATAGGTCGGGTAAGCGTTAGCGCCACCCGACATTACAGGCCGCACTTAATTAATCGCGTTTTTCCAGCAGGGTGCGATACAGCACGCCGCCCAGAATACCGCCGACGATTGGCATTACCCAGAACAGCCACAGCTGCTCAAGCGCCCAGCCGCCCTGGAAGATGGCAACGGCGGTGCTGCGTGCTGGGTTAACGGAGGTGTTGGTGACCGGAATAGAAATCAGGTGGATAAGCGTCAGCGCCAGACCAATGGCAATCGGGGCAAAACCGGCTGGCGCGTGTTTGTCCGTTGCGCCGTGGATCACCAGCAGGAAGCCGGCGGTCAACACAATTTCAATCACGATAGCAGACAGCATGGAGTAGCCACCCGGAGAGTGTTCGCCGAAGCCGTTAGAGGCGAAGCCGCTGGCCGCCGCGTCGAACCCGGCTTTACCGCTGGCAATCACGTACAGAACGCCAGCCGCAATAATACCGCCAACCACCTGTGCCACAATATATCCAATCACGTCTTTCGCCGGGAAACGACCGCCAGCCCACAAACCTAACGTCACTGCCGGGTTAAAATGACCGCCGGAAATATGCCCCACGGCAAACGCCATGGTTAATACGGTTAAACCAAAAGCCAGCGCGACGCCGACAAAACCGATACCTAATTCCGGGAATGCTGCTGCCAGAACGGCGCTACCGCAGCCACCAAATACCAGCCAGAATGTACCAAAGCATTCTGCTGCCAATTTTCTAAACATAACCACCTCAAATAATTATCCGCACGCTTTCCCGCGTGCGGGATATATCGCCATAAAGGGATGACGACTCAAAGAGTTCGTATTTTAAAAACCAACAACACCCCTTCGCCACTTAAATAAATTCGATTAATTTGATTTAAGGCAATGTGATGTCAATCCTTGTTCAAACTGGAGGTAAATAGAGCATAGTCCAATTTTCGGGCGGTAGTATCTTGCTATATGAGGGTTATTTCAAATGAAACCTGACGGATAAATTCTGAATTTTTCGTGCTTCCTCCAGGTTATGGAGGCGGATTGCAGTGTCAAGCCTGTGTGCATCCCGCTATACTGCTGATAACTTGAAGGAAAAAGTGATCATATCGCGGGGGATTTATGCTTCTCGAACGTGTGGAAATTGTCGGGTTTCGCGGTATTAACCGCCTGTCACTGCAGCTGGAGCAGAATAACGTCCTTATCGGCGAGAACGCGTGGGGTAAGTCCAGCCTGCTGGATGCGCTGACGTTACTGCTTTCACCCGAGGACGATCTGTATCACTTCGTTCGCGACGATTTTTGGTTTCCGCCCGGCGACGTGACGGGGCGCGAGAAGCACCTGCATATCATCCTGACGTTCCGCGAATCCGAACCCGGACGTCACCGCGTGCGTCGCTTCCGCCCGCTGTCACCCTGCTGGGTGCCTTGCGATGACGGTTTCCACCGGATTTTCTATCGGCTGGAAGGTGAGATGGCGGAGAACGAGGGGGTACTCACCCTGCGTGATTTTCTCGATGAGAAAGCCAACCCGATCCCGCTGGACAATATCGACGATCTGGCCCGCCACCTGATCCGCCTGACGCCGGTGTTACGCCTGCGCGATGCGCGTTTTATGCGCCGTATTCGTAACGGTACCGTACCCAATATGCCGGACGTGGAAGTCACCGCCCGCGAGCTGGATTTTCTGGCCAGAGAGCTGGTGTCACGTCCGCAGAATCTGACCGATGGTCAAATCCGTCAGGGGTTGTCCGCAATGGTACAACTCCTTGAGCACTATTTTTCCGAGCAGGGAACCTCTGAGTCGCGCCATCGCCTGATGCGCCGCCGCTCCCATGATGAGCAGCGCAGCTGGCGCTACCTCGACATCATTAACCGGATGATTGACCGGCCCGGCGGTCGTACCCATCGGGTGATTTTGCTGGGGCTGTTTTCAACGCTTCTGCAGGCTAAAGGCACCGTTCGTCTTGACCGGGACGCCCGGCCGCTGCTGCTGGTGGAAGACCCGGAAACGCGCCTGCATCCCATCATGCTTTCCGTGGCATGGCATCTGCTGAATCTGCTGCCGCTCCAGCGTATTACGACCACCAATTCCGGGGAATTATTATCGCTGACGCCGGTAGAACACGTCTGTCGCCTGGTGCGTGAATCCTCCCGCGTCTCCGCTTTCCGCCTTGGGCCGGGCGGTTTGAACGCGGAAGACGGGCGGCGCATCGCGTTCCATATTCGCTTTAACCGGGCGTCGTCGCTCTTTGCCCGCTGCTGGCTGCTGGTGGAGGGGGAAACGGAAACCTGGGTCATCAACGAACT
The DNA here is from genome assembly GCA_041890495.1 of Enterobacter hormaechei. Taxonomy (GTDB): domain Bacteria; phylum Pseudomonadota; class Gammaproteobacteria; order Enterobacterales; family Enterobacteriaceae; genus Escherichia; species Escherichia boydii. Next base: position 2,101,842 of record CP169086.1, on the reverse strand, counting down.
GGCGCGCCAGTGCGGCCACCATTTTGATGCGGAAGGCATTAAGGTGATTGAATTCGCCCAGTCGGGATTAAAGCCGCTGATAAAATTTGCCCGCCGGATGGGGATCGAGTGGCACGTGCTGGTAGACGGTGATGAGGCGGGCAAAAAATATGCTTCGACCGTGCGGAGCCTGCTGAATAACGAGCGAGAGGAAGAGCGCGACCATTTAACCATGCTTCCCGCGATGGACATGGAACACTTTATGTATCGTCAGGGGTTCGACGACGTCTTCCATCGAATTGCCATGGTGCCGGTCGATGTCCCGATGAATATGCGGCGGGTGATCGCCAAAGCCATTCACCGTTCGTCAAAACCGGATTTAGCCATTGAAGTGGCGACGGAAGCGGGGAGACGGGGCGTGGAGGCGGTACCGACCCTGCTGCGGAAGATGTTCTCCCGCGTGCTGTGGCTGGCACGCGGGAAAGCGGATTAGCGTTGGGTCGCCTGTTTCACCTGCTGAATCAGGCTATCAAGCAGCTCGTAGCGGCGGCGATATTCGGAACGTTTTTTGCTGGCGATCTCTTCCATCGGCTTACGCGGCATGACGAGCGGCAGCATAAAATTACCGTTGTCCTGCTTTTCACCGCCGATGGAGATCCAGAAACTGTCGTAATCGGCCAACAGTTTCCCCTCTTTTTTCCTGCGGTAGCGCCAGCTGCGATAAATATGGGTATCGTTACTGACGGCGACAATTTGCTCTACCGGGAACGCGGCGCCGAGCGTCATTGCGGCCTCGACCAGCAGACGTTTCGGGAACAGACCGTGGCAGGCTTTCGTCGCGCCCTGGATCAGCTCATGGGGAACATGCGCTTTTGCGCCCTGTAAACCGCCAATGAACAGCGTCGATTTTCCCTCAAACTGGCATAGCGTAAAGGTCATCTCCGCCAGCGCCGTATTTTGACTGTCACAGAAAACGAGGGTAGCTTCTCCCTCTTTATCCATAAACGCGTCCGCACACAGACGGACGGTAAATTGCTGTTCATCTTTTCCGGTTAAGGTCAGCAGAGTCACGCCCTGCTTTGAAAGGTAACCATGAGTCAGCGTCGCCGGCAGCTGGCGGCACATCATCTGATAGTGCCAGGACAGCGAAGCCAGCGCACGCTGTCGATCCATATTGACCGTTAACCACGGACGATGAAGGCGGCAGGGCAACCCCGGCTGAACCTGGAGCATTTGCATCAGATGCGGATGTTTTGCAAGCTCAGACAGCAGGCGAGCGGTGCTGAGCGGTGTTGCCAGTGAACGCAGCATAAACTTACGTCGATAGGCGGTTTTTTCCCATGCCAGCCCGGGCGCGATCTCACCGAAAGCCAGGTTTTTGAAGAGCTGCCAGCCCGATTTTGGCTGCGGCAGGTTTGAAAGTGATGTATCGACGATAGAAGACATGGTAGATCCTGATCCTTTTGGAATATCGCTATTTCAGCAGGGGAAATGTCAACATCTCGTAAACAAATTAGGTCGATTTCGGAGAACAGGGCTTTCGTTGAAGAGTCGTTTAGTTAGAATCAACACTTATCATTGCCAGAACATTTATTTGGAATATTTATGAACCTCAAGGGAAAACGCAGAACGCTGTTTCTGCTGCTGGCGGTCGTGGTTTTAGCCGGTGGGTACTGGCTGTGGCAGGTGCTGAATGCGCCGGTGCCACAGTATCAGACACTGATCGTTCGCCCGGGCGAACTGCAGCAAAACGTCCTCGCGACGGGCAAGCTTGACGCTTTGCGTAAGGTTGACGTGGGCGCGCAGGTCAGCGGTCAGTTGAAAACGCTGTCGGTGGCGATTGGCGATAAAGTAAAAAAAGACCAGCTTTAGGGGTCATTGATCCTGAACAGGCTGAAAACCAGATCAAGGAGGTCCGAAGCAACGCTGATGGAGCTACGCGCGCACGGCAGCATGCGGAAGCGGAGCTGAAACTGGCGCGGGTGACGTATTCCCGTCAGCAACGTCTGGCACAAACGCAGGCGGTTTCACAGCAGGATCTCGACACCGCCGCGACGGAGATGGCTGTGAAACAGGCGCAAATTGGCACCATTGACGCGCAAATCAAGCGCAATCAGGCTTCTCTCGATACGGCTAAAACCAATCTCGATTACACTCGCATCGTTGCCCCGATGGCCGGGGAAGTCACGCAAATCACCACTCTGCAAGGCCAGACGGTGATTGCCGCACAACAAGCACCGAACATTCTGACGCTGGCAGATATGAGCACCATGCTGGTAAAAGCGCAGGTTTCTGAAGCGGATGTAATCCACCTGAAGCCGGGGCAAAAAAGCCTGGTTTACGGTGCTTGGCGATCCACTGACGCGCTACGAGGGGCAAATCAAGGATGTACTACCGACGCCGGAAAAGGTTAACGACGCTATTTTCTATTACGCCCGTTTTGAAGTCCCCAACCCCAATGGTTTGCTGCGGCTGGATATGACTGCGCAAGTGCATATTCAGCTCACCGATGTGAAAAATGTGCTGACGATCCCTCTGTCGGCGTTAGGCGATCCGGTGGCGATAATCGTTATAAAGTCAAATTGTGCGTAATGGTGAAACACGCGAGCGTGAAGTGACGATTGGCGCACGTAACGATACCGATGTTGAGATTGTCAAAGGGCTTGAAGCGGGCGATGAAGTGGTGATTGGTGAGGCCAAACCAGGAGCTGCACAATGACGCCTTTGCTCGAATTAAAGGATATTCGTCGCAGCTATCTGCCGGTGATGAGCAGGTTGAGGTGCTGAAGGGCATCAGCCTCGATATTTATGCGGGTGAGATGGTCGCGATTGTTGGCGCTTCGGGTTCCGGTAAATCGACCCTGATGAATATTCTCGGCTGTCTGGATAAGGCCACCAGCGGCACCCTATCGCGTCGCCGGTCAGGATGTTGCCACGCTGGACGCCGATGCGCTGGCGCAACTGCGCCGCGAGCATTTCGGCTTTATTTTCCAGCGTTACCATTTGCTTTCGCATTTAACCGCCGAGCAGAACGTTGAAGTACCCGCCGTCTATGCTAGTCTTGAGCGGAAACAGCGACTGCTTCGTGCCCAGGAGTTGCTGCAACGGCTGGGGCTGGAAGACCGTACAGAGTATTATCCGGCACAGCTTTCGGGTGGTCAGCAACAGCGCGTCAGCATCGCGCGGGCATTGATGAACGGTGGTCAGGTAATTCTTGCCGATGAACCAACCGGCGCACTGGACAGCCATTCTGGCGAAGAGGTGATGGCGATCCTGCATCAGCTGCGCGATCGCGGGCATACGGTGATTATCGTCACCCACGATCCGCAGGTCGCTGCTCAGGCCGAGCGGGTGATCGAAATTCGCGACGGCGAAATTGTGCGCAATCCTCCCGCCATTGAAAAAGTGAATGTTGCTGGCGGGACGGAGCCTGTTGTCAACACGGTGTCTGGCTGGCGGCAGTTTGTCAGCGGTTTTAACGAGGCGCTGACGATGGCATGGCGGGCGCTGGCAGCGAATAAAATGCGTACTTTACTGACCATGCTGGGGATTATTATCGGTATTGCGTCGGTGGTTTCCATTGTCGTGGTGGGTGACGCCGCCAAACAAATGGTGCTGGCGGATATTCGTTCTATTGGTACGAATACTATTGATGTCTATCCCGGGAAAGATTTTGGCGATGACGATCCGCAATATCAACAGGCGCTGAAGTACGACGACTTAATCGCCATCCAAAAACAACCGTGGGTCGCCTCAGCCACACCTGCCGTCTCGCAAAACCTGCGCCTGCGTTATAACAATGTTGATGTTGCTGCCAGTGCCAATGGCGTGAGCGGCGATTATTTTAATGTCTATGGCATGACTTTCAGTGAAGGGAACACCTTTAATCAGGAGCAGCTGAACGGTCGTGCGCAGGTCGTGGTTCTCGACAGTAATACTCGCCGCCAGCTTTTCCCCCATAAAGCAGATGTGGTTGGCGAGGTGATTCTGGTCGGCAATATGCCCGCCAGAGTCATTGGTGTGGCGGAAGAAAAACAGTCGATGTTTGGTAGCAGTAAAGTGCTGCGTGTCTGGCTACCTTACAGCACGATGTCCGGGCGAGTTATGGGCCAGTCGTGGCTTAACTCCATTACTGTCAGGGTGAAAGAAGGATTTGACAGCGCCGAGGCGGAACAGCAACTCACGCGTTTACTTTCACTGCGCCACGGAAAGAAGGATTTCTTTACCTGGAACATGGACGGCGTCTTGAAAACTGTTGAAAAGACCACACGTACTTTACAACTGTTTCTGACGCTGGTGGCGGTGATTTCGCTGGTGGTGGGTGGTATTGGTGTAATGAATATTATGCTGGTGTCAGTGACCGAGCGGACGCGGGAAATTGGCATTCGCATGGCTGTAGGTGCGCGAGCAAGCGATGTTTTGCAACAGTTCCTGATCGAAGCCGTACTGGTTTGCCTGGTCGGTGGCGCGTTGGGAATAACACTGTCACTGTTAATTGCTTTCACCTTGCAGCTTTTCTTACCCGGCTGGGAGATTGGTTTTTCACCGTTGGCACTGCTGCTGGCGTTTCTCTGCTCGACGGTCACCGGGATTTTATTTGGATGGTTACCCGCACGAAATGCGGCACGACTGGATCCAGTAGATGCTCTGGCACGAGAGTAATTTTTGAGATAAAAATGCCAGCCGATCGGGCTGGCATTTTGCCTTTAGGATGTACACAATGAGACAGAAGAGCTATGCGACTGCCGCTTCTACTTCGACGGGCACAATAACACTGGCGTGATTGCCTTTTGGCCCCTGGTGGACATCAAACTGAACGGATTGTCCAGCTTTTAGCGTTCTGTAACCATCCATCTGAATGGTGGAATAATGAGCGAAAATATCTTCGCCGCCGCCTTCAGGGCAGATGAAACCAAACCCTTTGGCATTGTTGAACCACTTAACAGTACCCTTTTCCATGCTTCGACATCCTTCGCAAATCTTATACAAGTAAGATGGAATAAACCGGGGTCAGAGAGGGGGCTGTTCAAAACCTCGCCAACTCTAGAAATACAATTTAGAGAATTAGGGCGAGCCGTCAAGCGTTTGACAGGGGCCAGGGGGCAGGTATGAATCAAAAATTTGAAGCAGTTAACGCTATTGACAGGAATGTGACAGATGTCGCTGATGCCAACGATAGATGATAGTTATCTATCATGTGGAGTAGATTGGTCAGGCAAATAAGCTCTTGTCAGCGGCAGGGCGTTCTGCCGATAACCGTAACCGAAGATGATAACTGACAATGGGTAAAACGAACGACTGGCTGGACTTTGATCAACTGGCGGAAGAAAAAGTTCGCGACGCGCTAAAACCGCCATCTATGTATAAAGTGATATTAGTCAATGATGATTACACTCCGATGGAGTTTGTTATTGACGTGTTACAAAAATTCTTTTCTTATGATGTAGAACGTGCAACGCAATTGATGCTCGCTGTTCACTACCAGGGGAAGGCCATTTGCGGAGTCTTTACCGCCGAGGTTGCAGAAACCAAAGTGGCGATGGTGAACAAGTACGCGAGGGAGAATGAGCATCCATTGCTGTGTACGCTAGAAAAAGCCTGAATGCAGGCATAAAAATTGGGGGAGGTGCCTATGCTCAATCAAGAACTGGAACTCAGTTTAAATATGGCTTTCGCCAGAGCGCGCGAGCACCGTCATGAGTTTATGACCGTCGAGCACTTGTTACTGGCGCTGCTCAGTAACCCATCTGCCCGGGAGGCGCTGGAAGCGTGTTCTGTGGATTTGGTTGCGCTCCGTCAGGAACTGGAAGCCTTTATTGAACAAACCACACCCGTTCTGCCTGCCAGTGAAGAGGAGCGCGATACACAGCCGACGCTGAGTTTTCAGCGTGTACTGCAACGTGCGGTCTTCCATGTCCAGTCCTCCGGTCGCAATGAGGTTACCGGTGCAAACGTTCTGGTCGCTATCTTTAGCGAACAGGAGTCGCAGGCGGCATATCTGTTGCGTAAACATGAAGTCAGCCGTCTCGATGTGGTGAACTTTATCTCTCATGGCACGCGTAAAGACGAGCCGACACAGTCTTCTGATCCTGGCAGCCAGCCAAACAGCGAAGAACAAGCTGGTGGGGAGGAACGTATGGAGAATTTCACGACGAACCTGAACCAGCTTGCGCGTGTGGGCGGAATCGACCCACTGATTGGTCGTGAGAAAGAGCTGGAGCGTGCTATTCAGGTTCTCTGCCGTCGCCGTAAAAACAACCCGCTGCTGGTGGGGGAGTCTGGTGTCGGTAAAACCGCGATTGCAGAAGGTCTTGCCTGGCGAATTGTTCAGGGTGATGTGCCGGAAGTGATGGCTGACTGTACGATTTATTCTCTCGATATCGGTTCTCTGTTAGCGGGCACAAAATATCGCGGCGACTTTGAAAAACGTTTTAAAGCGTTGCTCAAGCAGCTGGAGCAGGACACTAACAGCATCCTGTTTATTGATGAGATCCACACCATTATCGGTGCGGGTGCAGCGTCTGGTGGTCAGGTCGATGCGGCTAACCTGATCAAACCGTTGCTCTCCAGCGGTAAAATTCGCGTAATTGGTTCGACAACCTATCAGGAGTTCAGCAACATTTTCGAGAAAGACCGTGCTCTGGCGCGTCGCTTCCAGAAAATTGATATTACTGAACCGTCGATCGAAGAAACTGTTCAAATCATCAATGGCCTGAAACCGAAGTATGAAGCGCACCACGACGTGCGTTATACCGCAAAAGCGGTGCGTGCGGCGGTAGAGCTGGCGGTGAAATACATTAACGATCGTCATCTGCCGGATAAAGCCATTGATGTTATCGACGAAGCGGGCGCTCGCGCACGTCTGATGCCGGTAAGCAAACGCAAGAAAACCGTTAATGTGGCGGATATTGAGTCCGTGGTGGCCCGTATTGCACGCATTCCAGAGAAGAGTGTTTCTCAGAGTGACCGCGATACCCTGAAAAACCTCGGCGATCGCCTGAAAATGCTGGTCTTCGGCCAGGATAAAGCCATTGAGGCGCTGACTGAAGCCATTAAGATGGCGCGTGCAGGTTTAGGTCACGAACATAAACCGGTCGGTTCGTTCCTGTTTGCCGGTCCTACCGGGGTCGGGAAAACAGAGGTGACGGTACAGCTTTCGAAAGCGTTGGGCATTGAGCTTCTGCGCTTTGATATGTCCGAGTATATGGAACGCCATACCGTCAGCCGTCTGATTGGTGCGCCTCCGGGATACGTTGGTTTTGATCAGGGCGGTTTGCTGACTGATGCGGTCATCAAGCATCCACATGCGGTTCTGCTGCTGGACGAAATCGAGAAAGCGCACCCTGACGTGTTCAATATTCTGTTGCAGGTGATGGACAACGGTACGCTGACCGATAACAACGGACGCAAAGCGGACTTCCGTAACGTGGTGCTGGTGATGACCACCAACGCCGGGGTACGTGAAACTGAGCGTAAATCCATTGGTCTTATCCACCAGGATAACAGCACCGATGCGATGGAAGAGATCAAGAAGATCTTTACACCGGAATTCCGTAACCGTCTCGACAACATTATCTGGTTTGATCATCTGTCAACCGACGTGATCCATCAGGTGGTGGATAAATTCATCGTCGAGTTGCAGGTTCAGCTGGATCAGAAAGGTGTTTCTCTGGAAGTGAGCCAGGAAGCGCGTAACTGGCTGGCCGAGAAAGGTTACGACCGGGCAATGGGCGCTCGTCCGATGGCGCGTGTCATCCAGGACAACCTGAAAAAACCGCTCGCCAACGAACTGCTGTTTGGTTCGCTGGTGGACGGCGGTCAGGTCACCGTCGCACTGGATAAAGCGAAAAATGAGCTGACTTACGGATTCCAGAGTGCACAAAAGCACAAGGCGGAAGCGGCTCACTAAGTGAGTTGAACGTTAATGTTAAAAACCGGGCATTTGCCCGGTTTTTTTATGCCTGCCTTTCTCCCTCTCCCTGTGGAACGAGGCGTCGGAGTGTTCGCCGTTTATCTGTTGGTTATAAATACAGCCAAGACCCACTAAATGCTGGCTCACTACCCGCGCCCCATAGTTATGACACTGTAATGACCATGGATGGGCTCTCAGCCAGACAGCAAATGCATTACAGGGAGCAAGTGTAATCAACGCGGGTTCCGCTGTACTTTGCTGTCCGGTCAGGAGCCCAATCATCTTGCAACTTTCGCCATTATCCCAGCGCTCCCACACATTCTTCCACCATCCCATTTCCCAGCTACCAGTCAGGTAAAATGACCTGTCAGAGAACATAACGTCGTCAGCCTTTTCAGACACAAACCACAGATCGGTTTTCCCAAGACGAACCTCTGTTGACCAGGCCGTAATAGCACCGCCGCGCAAGACACACTCATGTGCGAGATAATGATCGGTTACGCCCGGAAAGCGTCGTTTTAAACGCTGGAAATGACTGTGTATGGCTATGACAGGACGGACTATGCTTCCGCGGTCGTTTCGCTTAAGTTCGGCGTTACCGTACTGAATTTCATCAAATTGACTTCGCGTTAGAAATTGTTTCTCTCGTTCCCGAATAAGATCAACATCGCTCGACGGTGATATCGCAGAAGGGCTGGGCTTTGAACTTTTATAGAGCAACGAGTCACCTGCCCTCCAGTCGCTATAGTTGGTTGTGATTTGCATAATTTTTCCCGAATCAGCATCGGCGCTGATCACAACATACAATTCCTGTCTCGCAGCGCGGCCCTGAAACGGTATAACCATCGGCATCGTTGAGACCCTTGTTAATCCAGGGACAGAAATATGAAGATCGTGTTCGAACCCGTTAACCGCGTGCGCAAGCGCCCTTTGATTTGTCGTTTCGCCAGAGTGCACACCTTGTTCGAGCCGTGAAAGAAGGGAGATATTTTTATCCTGGCATAGAGCATTGTCATAGGGTGGAGTAAACACATAGCGGCAGGTACAACATTGAAGGCGTGGGGTTCTGGCTTTTGTATATCCATAGTGAATGACGTGAGCTGTAAAACAGCGGGGACAACCTTGTCCTGTATTTCCTAATTTTTGTTGCATGAAGTGGCTGAACCATTCGTCACATTCTTTTTTATTAAACAATGGAGGAAGGCTGCCACATTTTTGACATTCAAGTGCAGCGTAGCCAAGACGATAAACAGGAACAACATAGTCATTCGCATCTGGTATTCCAAGATTAGGGCATGACCAGCTTTTACAAACATTGAGATCTATTTTTGGAGTGCATTCCATGCATGTCACCAACTGATTCTGTGAGTCGACGATTTTCACTTCCCCCTTTTTTATATGCCGTGAGAAAGTTCACAAAATCTGTTATTCGCTAATCGATAATGAAATTCCTTCTTTAATTCGAGAGTTAAAAAATGAAAAAAACAGTAATCGCGGTTTTATTACTATCGGGGTATGCTTCGCTAAGTCCTGCTCAGGATGTAACCTTCATTTATACCAATGACCTACATGCACATGTTGAGCCCTACAAACTTCCTTATGTTGCAGAAGGTAAAAGAGTTGTCGGTGGCTTCGCAAATATTGCAACATACGTCAAGCAAGAAAAGAAAAAGAATAAAGCTACTTTTTATTTTGATGCTGGCGATTACTTTACCGGTCCGTACATTAGCAGTCTGACAAAAGGGCGGGCAATCATAGATATTATGAATACAATGTCTTTTGATGCTGCGTCTGTAGGCAATCATGAGTTCGATCATGGTTGGGATAATACGCTGATACAGCTCAGTCAGGCTAACTTCCCGATACTGTTAGGGAACGTTTTTTATAAAAATAGTAACGTCCTCTTCTGGAATAAGCCGTATACCATCATCGAAAAGGATGGCGTAAAAATTGGGGTCATTGGATTGCATGGCGTGTTCGCTTTCGATGATACCGTTTCATCTTCAATGCGTCAGGGCATTGAAGCGCGTGACGAGGTGAAATATCTCCAGCGTTATCTGGATGAACTCTGCGGGAAAGTGGATGTTACCGTGGCACTCATGCATGAAGGTTTCCCTGCACGCCAGTCCAGTATCGGCAATACAGATGTGAAGCGTGCCCTTGATAAGGATATCCAGACGGCGAAGCAGGTGAAGGGGCTGGATATTCTGATTACCGGACATGCACATGTTGGAACAGTGGAGCCGCTCAAAGCAGGTAAAACGCTGGTACTTTCGACCGACAGTGGTGGGATTGATATCGGTAAGCTGGTTCTGGATGTAGATCTAAAAACACATCACCAAAAAATAAAAAGCTTCGAACTTAAAACCCTTTATGCCGATGAATGGAAACCCGATCCTGCAACTCAGAGCGTTATTGATAGCTGGAATAAAAAACTTTCCGAGACGGTTCGCCAAAAAGTTGGAGAGACGCCTGTTGCGCTTACGCGCGCCTATGGTGAATCATCTTCGCTGGGAAATTTATTTACCGATGCAATGCTTGCTGCAGCGCCTGATGCGCAGCTGGCGCTCACTAATTCAGGTGGTCTTCGCGCAGATTTGAATGCTGGTCCGATAACCCTTGGCGATGTTATTAGCGCTTTCCCGTTTCCCAATGAGCTCACTGTAATGAATTTGAAAGGGAAATCCTTACGCAATCTTATGGAACACGGTGCGTCACTTACTAATGGTGTCTTGCAAATGTCGAAAGGACTGGAAATGCGCTACGACCAACATAAACCTGTTGGGCACCGCGTTGTGCTATTTACGCTTAATGGCAAGCCGATTATAGATACTGATACCTATCGCGTAGCGACAAATAGTTTCCTTGCCCCGGGTGGCGATGGCTTTACCGCATTTATCGATGGTCAGAATAAACAGGTAAAAGGTGGGTATAACCTTTCTGATGCGGTTATTGATTATCTGGTGAAAGGAAATAAGATCATTCCCCAACAGGTGAATGAGATGCGAGTAAAAGAAGTTAAACAGTAATATTTAAAAAAGGTGAATAACATGGCAATTACCTATCTTGGAATGGATCTCGCGCCTGCAAATAACCAGCTTGCGGTATATCTGAAATTTAGGGTTGATGAGGCGGCAACATATTCCTATACGGTTCTGGGAAGATTAACTAGCGCATCAAGTTTAGATTTTACGTATTCATCAAATGACATTATATCTTTACCTGAGATAAAAATTCCGGTTATTGGACTGTACGCCAATTATCTTAATCAAGTACAGGTGGTTTTTAAAAACCTTAGCGGAGGGGAAATTTTTAATCAAACCATTCTGGTAAGCACACAGGAACAAGTCTACCGCGATGCGACAATTTTCCATATCGATATTGAGCAAACGGATCCCGCCAACTTTGCGGCCGTATGGTAAACAGTTGGTTAATGACCACCAATTGTGATGGTTACGACCAAAACGGCGATCTTCGCTGCTATTACGCTCAGCCCTATCGTAATCAAATGTTAAAAACGCATAATGGCTATTTCTATATCGGCAGTGATGAAGATGAACACTGGTATGGTCGACGCTTTTTTAAAATCGATATTTTAGGCAATGAGATTCTGGAATTTGATTTACGCGACCGCGATGGTAACCGCTATGCTAACACCCACGATCTGATCTGGGATTCAGCCGGTAATCTCTTCATGATTGGTAATGATAACCCGGACCGTTCGACCAACACGATGAGACAGGACGCATCAATTTTAAAATTTGATGAAAAGACAGGCGTGATGCTGTGGGCAAAAAATTATACGCGTGCATTTGATAATACGCAGATCCTGAATAATAGCCCGACAAACGATGCTCACCTTAACTCGCTTTCCTGGATCCCCGGAGGGAAGGCAAATGCTGAAGCGATTGTTGTCCATACTCGTTCTGCTGGCCTGACGTTTGGTATTTCTCCTGCCGATGGTAAGATATTATGGAGTATTAACACCGGGGGATTTAACAGTAATTTCGCAGCAGGGCAGGGCGTTACGCAGATAGATACTTCCGGTATTGAGAATTTTGAAAATGGCGCTCATACCGTATTCGTAACGAAAAATAGCGCTTTTGCTGGGTTAAGCAATGTGACTGAAGGAAAATTTGTTCTTTCACTATTTGATAATCGCTCCTGCGTCGATAATGCAGGCAACGCGGTTACTCGAGATATTGCCCTTGATTCAACGGCTGATTCTTACAAAACCGATCCTGCGAGAGTCATGTTCTATGCTGTTGATCTCGTCAACAAAACAGCAACCCAGGCAGGTAGCATTATCCAGTTACCTTCCGATCGTGTTCCTCAAATTACTGATTTTATGGGGGCAGCAATAGATTATGGTGACTACTATGGCATCTACACCAACCACGCACGCTCTTTCTTTATCAGCAATGCCACAGGCCATATTATTGCCACAATCTACGATCTGATTTGCTCGCTGGATGGCTATCCAGAGTTCCCTGGCGAATGCTACAGGGCAAGGTTGTTTGCAAAAGACGAGCTTGATGCTTTGATTGAAATAGGTTATCAGGTGGCAAACGGCTGATAGCATAGCGAGACACAGCCATTAAAAGGGCATTGCTGCTGCTAATTCGTCCCTCCCCCTTTCTCTATGCACTGTCGAACAGACAGCCATGGCGCAGAAACGTACAGCCAAATAATTGTTCAAATAATCGCCTGCAGCGCAAAAAAGTAAGGCCGGGAAAATCCCGGCCTTATTTAATATTCATCTGCCATTACAGGCGTAAAACAATCAGCGACTACGGAAGACAATGCGGCCTTTGCTCAGGTCGTACGGGGTCAGTTCAACAGTCACTTTGTCGCCCGTCAGGATGCGGATGTAGTTTTTGCGCATTTTACCGGAGATGTGTGCAGTAACCACGTGACCGTTTTCTAACTCTACGCGGAACATGGTATTAGGCAACGTTTCAAGAACGGTACCTTGCATTTCAATATTGTCTTCTTTGGCCATCTAATCCTCTGGGGTATCACTACCGTAATTTGAACCGGCAAGATAATGCCGAAGTTCTGTAAATAAGTAAAGATTTGCGCGCTAAATCGCAACAAACAGGTTCGGCACATTACTCCGAAAACACACGGCTAAGCCGCACCAAAAGCGCAACGTATAAGGGAGCGGTGAGATAAACGATGGGCGTTACCTGACGCGAAAAATTCCTTATCGGCAGCGGGGTAATGAGCGTAACCAACTCTGCGACCGCAATTATAACACTCTGGGGAGAAATGTGCCGAAAACATTCATTCTTGTGGTGAAAACAAGCACCGTGGTACCCAGAAATTATTCGGCAATCGTCCGAGGCGCATTTGATTGAGATAATTAAGGTAATCCCGGCGGGGAATTTCGCAGGCACCAAGCGATGCTGTGTGATCGTTAAGGACCTGGCAGTCGATAAGCTTACCGCCATGACCGATAAATTCCTCACAGAATACCAGAAGCGCCGTTTTAGACGCATTTTCCATCCGGCTGAACATGGACTCGCCACAAAATAGTGTTCCCTGGGCCACGCCGTACATACCGCCGACAAGCTCATCTTCACGCCAGACTTCAATGGAGTGGGCATGACCGAGTTCGTGAAGGCGATGGTAGGCTTCGACCACGCCACGCGTGATCCAGGTTCCTTCTTCGCGATCGCTGGCACAGCCTTCAATGACCTGACCAAAAGCGTAATTCATCGTGACACGATAGGGCGAGCGTTTATGAAATCGCTTCATACTACGGCTGATATGCAGTGATTCTGGCCATAGCACCGCGCGGGGATCGGGCGACCACCAGAGGATGGGGTCGCCTGGAGAAAACCACGGAAAAATACCACGCTGGTAAGCCATTAACAGGCGCGCAGGGCTAAGATCGCCCCCAAGTGCCAGCAGGCCGTTAGGCTCACGTAATGCGCCTTCCGGGGAAGGGAAGGCTATTGAATGGCGAGAAAGCTGAACCAGGCGCATGACCGCAAAACTCCACGCAAGTCGGATCGTTCAATAATAGCTTACAAACCCTGCTTGAACTGGTAATAACGCCCCTGTCTGGCAAGCAGTTCTGCGTGAGTACCTTGCTCAATAATTTGCCCGTTGTCCATCACTATTATTTGTTGGAAACGAGAGAGTCCGCGAAGTCGATGGGTGACCATTAACACCGTTTTCTCACGCATCATTTCTGCAAGCAATTCAAGGATCTGGCTTTCGGTTGTGGCATCTAAGCCTTCGGTAGGTTCATCCAGCAACACCAGTGGCGCATCATGTAACAGCGCACGGGCGATAGCCAGACGGCGCAGTTCACCACCGGAGAGCTGGCGTCCGCCTTCACCTAACCAACTGTTGAGACCTGCATCCTCGAGCAGCTTCTCCAGACCAACGCGACGCAAGATCTCCGACAGAGCCTCATCACTACTGCCAGGCGAGGCGAGTAACAGATTATCACGCAGCGTGGCGCTAAACAGATGCACTCGCTGAGGAACAACGCTGATGGTCTGTCGTAGAGCCTGCTCGCTGAAATCAGTCAGCAACGTATTATTAAAACGAATCTGACCGCGCTGCGGATCCCAGGCGCGGGTCAGCAGCTGCAGCAGCGTCGATTTACCGCAGCCGGTACGCCCAAGGATCGCAATCCGCTGACCGGCACTGACAGAAAGGGTGATACCGTCCAGCGCGTTCTGCGCCTGTTTATCATAGGCGAAGGTGACATCTTCAAGCGCCAGTTCAACCTGCTCTGGTACAGCGGTTTGCCCGGCACTAAACGTGACTTCAGGCTCCTGCTCCGCAATCTGCGTGATGCGCAGGGCAGAAGCAATTACCTGACCCAGATGCTGGAAGGCGCCCGTTACCGGGGCCAGCGCCTCAAACGCCGCCAGCGCGCAGAATACGAAAAGGGCAATAAGAGGACCCGGCTGCGAATTCCCCCCGACATCGCCGGAAGCCAGCCACAGCATGGCAATCACCGCCACGCCGCCGATCAGCATCATCAGCGCCTGAGAAAAGGCCGTCAGCTCCGACTGGCGGCGCTGGGCCTCATGCCAGTTAAGCTCCGTACTTTCCATCCGCGCGCGGTAGCGCTTGCTGGCGCCAAAAATAGTCAGCTCTGCCTGCCCCTGAAGCCAGGAGGTTAGCTGCTGGCGGTAGTCTCCGCGAAGGCGCGTCAGGTTTTCCCCGGTGGATTTCCCGGCGCGGTAAAACAGCGGCGGCAAAATGATAAGCGTCAGCAGCATGATCCCGCCCAGCGTCAGCGCAACGGGAACATCCAGAACAGACAGCCCCAGCGTGACCACCATAATCACCACAAAAGCGCCCACCAGCGGTGAGATAACGCGCAGGTAAAGATGATCGAGCGTATCAACATCCGCCACCACGCGGTTGAGCAATTCGCCCTGACGATAGCGCGCCAGTCCGGCAGGGGAGAGGGGCAACAATTTTGCTGAAGGTGGTAAATGCGCAGATGCTGCAACACGCGGAAAGTCGCGTCGTGACTTACCAGACGTTCAAAATAACGCCCGGCAGTACGGGTGATTGCTGCACCACGCACGCCCGCAGCGGTAGCATATAGTTGAAGCTGTACAGTCCGGCAACCCCCGCAACCGCTGAGGCCGAGAGGAACCAGCCGGAAAGTGTCAACAGACCGATACTGGCGAGCAGCGTCACAAATTGCCAGCACAATACCAAGACTTAACATCCATTTATGACGTTTATACAGTGCCAGATAGGGTAGCAAAGCGCGCATTTAAATCTCCTCCTGACGA
Organism: Enterobacter hormaechei; assembly: GCA_041890495.1. Classification (GTDB taxonomy): domain Bacteria; phylum Pseudomonadota; class Gammaproteobacteria; order Enterobacterales; family Enterobacteriaceae; genus Escherichia; species Escherichia boydii. Next base: position 2,086,176 of record CP169086.1, on the reverse strand, counting down.
TGGGCCAGTAATGTGGCGAATGGGCCACCAGCCCACACTTAATTCCGCGTAACGTCCTTGCTCAATAATCCGGCCATCCTGCATAACCCAAATGACATCCCAGTCAGCAAGATCTTCTAACTGGTGGTGACCATTAACGTTGTCTGGCGCAGAGAGGCGGCATTTCAGCGCCTCCATTACGCGCTGTTCACTGTGAGCATCAAGGCTGGCAGCGGGTTCATCCAACAGTAATAGCGAAACAGGGATTTAGTAACGCACGGGCCACCGCCACGCGCTGCGCCTGCCCCACGGAAAGGCGGGCAGCCTGGTCGCCAACAGGCGGTATCAACGCCTTGTGGCAGGAGCGGTAGAAACTCGCTGACCCAGGCGTTTATCCAGCGCTGCTTGTAATTCTTGTTCGCTGCATCAGGTCGCGCCAGTAGTACGTTATCCCGTAATGTTGCTGCCGGTAATTGTGGGTTTTGCCCAACCCAGGAGAGAGATGTTTACGCCATGATTCTGGTGATAAATCGCGTAATTCTATCCCGTTGATTCGTAATGATCCCTGATATGAGAGAAAACCAGAAAGCGCGTTCAGCAGTGAGCTTTTACCTGAACCGCTGCGACCAACCAACACTGCACGTTGGCCTGCTGGCAAAGTAAAGTTCAGCGGTCCCGGCCAGCGTTTTACCTTCGGCGACGTGATAAACAGATCCTCGGCCTCAATGGTCAGCGGATCGGTTATGCTAATTCGCCTCACCGCGCTGCGGATGGGCGAGCGGGGTTTCCATAAACGTTTTCAGACTGTCAGCTGCACCAACAGCCTGGGCTTTAGCATGATAAAACGTACCGAGATCGCGTAATGGCTGGAAAAACTCTGGCGCAAGGATCAGGGCCAGAAAACCCGCAGCCAGCGTCACGCCAGTATCGTAGTGACCAAAATCCAGCTCGCCGAGATAGGAAAAACCAAAGTAGACCGCCACCAGAGCAATTGACAGCGAGGTAAAAAATTCGAGAATGCCGGAGGATAAAAACGCCAGTCGTAGCACTTCCATTGTCCGTTGGCGGAAATCTTCCGAAGCAGAACGAATACTTTCAATTTCAGCTTCACCACGACCAAAAATACGCAATGTTTCCATGCCGCGCAGGCGATCGAGGAAATGCCCACTTAAGCGAGCAAGAGCGAGAAAGTTACGTCGGTTAGCATCGGCAGCCCCCATTCCAACCAGCGCCATAAACAACGGAATTAGCGGTGCTGTGCCCAGCAGAATGAGCGCCGCAGCCCAGTTAGAGGGGAAGATCGCCACCACAATCAGCAACGGCACCGACACTGCCAGCGCCATTTGCGGCAGATAGCGTGCATAGTAATCATGCATATCGTCAATTTGCTCGAGTACCAGCGTCGCCCAGCTCCCCGCAGGTTTACCCTGAATCCACGCTGGCCCTGCTTGTTGCAGACGGTCGAGAACCTGACGGCGGATGGCAAAGCGGATATGCTGCCCGGCGTGATAACCCACCCGTTCGCGTAACCAGACCACCCATGCGCGCAGTACAAAGGTCAGAACCAGTAACGTAAAGGGAAGCAGCAGGGCTTCACGGGGAATATTCTCCATAATCATATGTTGCAGAATTCGCGCCATGAACCAGGCCTGGGCAATGATCAATATGCCGCTCACAAAGCCCAGCAGACGAGAAATATTCAGCCAACGTTGGGAGATGACGCTTTGCTGTTTTAACCAGCGGGTTAACTCTTTTTGACGAGATTTATTCATTGCACGCTTAGCAGGTGAGTTATCAGAATTATTTGCAGAGCAATGTTACAACGGGGAAAAAATAAAGGCGACCCATAGTCGCATGGTGTCGCCTTCTTTACTTTTGTTACTGATTTGTAAAATTATTTTGCGTCAGCTAAACCATCGAGGTAGCGTTCCGCATCAAGTGCTGCCATGCAGCCTGTACCGGCCGAAGTAATGGCCTGGCGATAAATGTGATCCATCACGTCGCCTGCGGCAAAGACGCCAGGAATGCTGGTCTGGGTGGCATTACCATGAATACCCGACTGTACTTTGATGTAGCCGTTTTCCAGTTCCAGCTGCCCTTCGAAAATCGCAGTATTCGGGCTGTGACCGATAGCAACAAACAGACCGGCAACGTCGAGTGACTCGATGTTATCGCTGTTTTGCGTATCGCGCAGACGAACGCCAGTGACACCCATTTGATCGCCGGTCACTTCTTCCAGCGTACGGTTGGTGTGCAGAATGATGTTGCCGTTCTCCACTTTATCCATCAGGCGCTTAATGAGGATTTTTTCCGCGCGGAAACCGTCACGGCGGTGAATCAGATGCACTTCCGAAGCGATGTTAGACAGATACAGCGCCTCTTCAACCGCGGTATTGCCGCCGCCGATGACCGCAACTTTCTGGTTGCGATAGAAGAAACCGTCGCAGGTTGCACAAGCAGAAACCCCACGGCCTTTAAAGGCTTCTTCAGAGGGCAGGCCGAGATAGCGTGCAGAAGCTCCGGTGGCAATAATCAGCGCGTCGCAAGTGTATTCGCCGTTATCGCCATTCAGACGGAACGGACGGTTTTGCAGATCCACCTTGTTGATATGATCAAAAATGATCTCAGTTTCAAACTTGGTGGCATGTTCGTGCATGCGCTCCATTAATAACGGACCGGTCAGATCGTTTGGATCGCCAGGCCAGTTTTCCACTTCCGTGGTGGTGGTCAGTTGGCCGCCTTTTTCCATGCCGGTAATCAGCACAGGTTGCAGGTTGGCGCGCGCCGCGTAGACAGCAGCGGTGTATCCCGCCGGGCCTGAACCCAGGATAAGCAGTTTACTGTGTTTGGTCGTGCCCATGAGATCCCCATAGTTGTTGGCAGACAATGGGCAGGATTGTAGGGAATTTACAGACGTAAAAAAAGAGTATGACGATTTTGTTAACAATTTGTGCAATCGGCAGCATCGATAAGCAGGTCAAATTCTCCCGTCATTATCACCTCTGCTACTTAAATTTCCCGCTTTATAAGCCGATTAAATGATGAATAAACGCCCCTGTTAATGAATATCTGGCATGTTGTACTAAAAATCGATGTTTTGCTTTGACAATCCCCTGGTGTTTTGCGAAAACATTCGAGGAAGAAAAAAAACAGTATTCTTATATGCGCATAACCATGCATGTAAATACCATGTTTACCGTGCTAGTGAAATCTACGTATGGCGTGGACAGACGCCATTCGTGATGTCGATAGCTGCCACAAGGCAACGGTCTTCTCACCGTAGACCCAGGCATTGCGCGCCGTGAATCTTCATGATTTCGGTCTATCGTGACGGGTAGCGACTCTGAACAGTGATGTTTCAGGGTCAGACAGGAGTAGGGAAGGAATACAGAGAGACAATAATAATGGTAGATAGCAAGAAGCGCCCTGGCAAAGATCTCGACCGTATCGATCGTAACATTCTTAATGAGTTGCAAAAGGATGGGCGTATTTCTAACGTCGAGCTTTCTAAACGTGTGGGACTTTCCCCAACGCCGTGCCTTGAGCGTGTGCGTCGGCTGGAAAGACAAGGGTTTATTCAGGGCTATACGGCGCTGCTTAACCCCCATTATCTGGATGCATCACTTCTGGTATTCGTTGAGATTACTCTGAATCGTGGCGCACCGGATGTGTTTGAACAATTCAATACCGCTGTACAAAAACTTGAAGAAATTCAGGAGTGTCATTTAGTATCCGGTGATTTCGACTACCTGTTGAAAACACGCGTGCCGGATATGTCAGCCTACCGTAAGTTGCTGGGGGAAACCCTGCTGCGTCTGCCTGGCGTCAATGACACACGGACATACGTTGTTATGGAAGAAGTCAAGCAGAGTAATCGTCTGGTTATTAAGACGCGCTAACACGGAACAGGTGCAAAATCGGCGTATTTTGATTACACTCCTGTTAATCCATACAGCAACAGTACTGGGGTAACCTGGTACTGTTGTCCGTTTTAGCATCGGGCAGGAAAAGCCTGTAACCTGGAGAGCCTTTCTTGAGCCAGGAATACACTGAAGACAAAGAAGTCACATTGACAAAGTTAAGTAGCGGCCGCCGCCTTCTGGAGGCGTTGCTGATCCTTATTGTCCTGTTTGCCGTCTGGTTGATGGCTGCCTTACTAAGCTTTAACCCTTCGGACCCCAGCTGGTCGCAAACGGCCTGGCATGAACCTATCCATAATTTAGGTGGGATGCCCGGTGCGTGGTTGGCAGATACGCTGTTCTTTATTTTTGGCGTGATGGCTTACACCATTCCCGTCATTATTGTCGGCGGTTGTTGGTTTGCCTGGCGTCATCAGTCCAGCGACGAATACATTGATTATTTTGCCGTTTCGCTACGCATCATTGGCGTTTTGGCGCTCATCCTTACCTCCTGTGGTCTGGCGGCAATCAACGCTGACGATATCTGGTATTTTGCCTCCGGTGGCGTCATTGGCAGCTTACTAAGCACTACGCTACAACCACTGCTACACAGTAGCGGGGGAACTATTGCGCTGCTCTGCGTTTGGGCAGCGGGCCTGACGTTGTTCACCGGTTGGTCATGGGTGACCATTGCTGAAAAAATTGGTAGTTTTATCCTCACTATTCTGACCTTCGCCAGCAACCGTACCCGCCGTGACGATACGTGGGTTGATGAAGACGAGTACGAAGAAGAAGAGGAAGATAACGCACCTGTGCAGCATCGCGAGTCTCGTCGTGCGCGTATTCTGCGCGGTGCGCTGGCGCGTCGTCAGCGTGTTGCTGAGAAATTTGCCAACCCCCTGGGCCGTAAAACCGATGCGGCGCTCTTCTCCGGTAAACGCATGGATGAAGACGAGCAGGTGGCGTATCGTGCTGCGGGTGTCGCAGTCGATCCTGACGATGTGCTCTTCTCCGGCAGCCGGGCCACGCCTGGTGACTTCGACGAATACGATCCGCTGTTAAATGGCCACTCGGTTACCGAGCCGGTTGCGGCAGCCGCAGCCGCGACGACCGCTGCGCAGGCGTATGCCGCGCCAGTCGATGCAGTGATGCCATCCGCGCCGGTTTCGCCGCCGGAATCCGTTATTCAGCAGCCTCAGGTTGACTGGCAAACTGCGCCAGGCGTTCATACGCCGGAGCCTGTTATCGCGCCTGAACCTGAAAGCTACATCCCCGTGCAGCAGGAGCAGTGGCAGCAGCCTTATCAGCCGCCGCAGCCTGCGTATGAGCCGCAAGATTACCCGCACTATGAACAGCCTGTGGCCCAACCTTATCAGGAATATGCGCCTGAACCAGTTGAACCCGTGCAGCCTTATGTAGAGCCGCAGCCTGAACCTGAAATCGTGGAAGAGGTAAAACCGTCTCGTCCACCAATGTATTATTTTGAAGAAGTCGAAGAGCGTCGTGCGCGTGAACGCGAGCAGCTGGCGGCCTGGTATCAGCCTGTGCCTGAACCGGTGCAGGAGCCAATTGCGAAAGCGCCTTCTGTTTCCGTTCCACCGATCGACCCGACACCTGCTGTTGCACCCGTAGCGGAAAGCGTGAAGCAGGCTACCGCGGCCGCTGCCGTGGCTGCACCTGTCTTTAGCCTGGCAACCGGAGGAACGCCACGTCCTCAGGTTAAGGAGGGGATTGGTCCACAGCTGCCTCGTCCTAACCGCGTTCGCGTACCAACCCGCCGTGAACTTGCCTCTTATGGTATCAAGCTGCCTTCCCAGCGTATGGCCGAAGAAAAAGCGCGCGAGCCTGAGTACGAAGATGACGCCGATGAAATGCAGCAGGATGAGCTGGCCCGTCAGTTCGCCGCGCAGCAGAATCAACGCTACGGTGAAGAATATCAACACGATGAACCGCTGCTTGAAGACGAAGATGACGCAGCAGAAGCGGAATTAGCGCGCCAGTTCGCCGCCACCCAGCAGCAGCGCTATTCAGGTGAACAACCGGCTGGTGCAAATCCGTTCTCGCTGTCTGATTTTGAATTCTCGCCCATGAAGGATCTGGTGGATGATGGCCCGAGCGAGCCTTTATTTACCCCGAGCGTGATGCCGGAAGCAGAGCCTGTACGCCAGCAGCCAGCACCACAGGGCTATGTGCAGCCGCAACAACCTGTTCAGCAGCCGTACGCGCAACCGCAGCAGCCACCACAGCCACCACAGCCGCCGCAGTTCCAGCAGCCTGCGCCACAACCGCAGGATACCCTGCTTCATCCGCTGTTGATGCGTAATGGCGACAGCCGTCCGTTGCATAAACCGACGACGCCGCTGCCTTCTCTGGATTTGCTGACACCGCCGCCGAGCGAAGTGGAGCCGGTAGATACCTTTGCGCTTGAACAAATGGCTCGTCTGGTGGAAGCGCGTCTGGCTGATTTCCGTATTAAAGCCGATGTCGTCAATTACTCTCCGGGGCCGGTTATCACTCGCTTTGAACTTAACCTGGCTCCTGGCGTAAAAGCGGCGCGCATTTCTAACTTGTCACGGGACCTTGCCCGTTCACTTTCGACGGTGGCGGTGCGTGTCGTTGAAGTTATTCCTGGCAAACCCTATGTAGGTCTGGAGTTACCAAATAAAAAACGACAAACCGTTTATCTGCGCGAAGTTTTGGATAACGCCAAATTCCGCGATAATCCGTCGCCATTAACCGTGGTGCTGGGTAAAGATATCGCCGGTGAGCCGGTGGTTGCCGATCTGGCGAAAATGCCGCACTTGTTGGTTGCGGGGACTACCGGTTCCGGTAAATCTGTCGGTGTGAACGCGATGATCCTGAGCATGCTTTATAAAGCACAGCCAGAAGATGTGCGTTTCATCATGATCGACCCGAAAATGCTGGAGCTTTCGGTGTATGAAGGCATTCCGCACCTGTTAACGGAAGTCGTTACTGATATGAAAGATGCCGCCAACGCGCTGCGCTGGTGTGTTAACGAGATGGAGCGTCGGTATAAACTGATGTCTGCGCTGGGTGTGCGTAATCTGGCGGGTTATAACGAAAAAATTGCTGAAGCCGATCGCATGATGCGTCCGATTCCAGACCCGTACTGGAAGCCGGGTGACAGTATGGATGCCCAGCATCCGGTGCTGAAAAAAGAACCATACATTGTGGTGTTGGTTGACGAATTTGCCGACCTGATGATGACGGTAGGTAAAAAAGTGGAAGAGCTGATAGCACGTCTGGCGCAAAAAGCCCGTGCCGCGGGTATCCACCTCGTACTGGCAACTCAGCGTCCATCGGTTGATGTTATTACTGGTCTGATTAAAGCGAATATTCCGACCCGTATCGCCTTTACCGTATCCAGTAAGATTGACTCACGTACCATTCTTGATCAGGCTGGCGCGGAATCACTGCTGGGGATGGGGGATATGCTCTACTCTGGGCCGAACTCCACGTTGCCGGTACGTGTCCATGGTGCTTTTGTTCGCGATCAGGAAGTTCATGCCGTGGTGCAGGACTGGAAAGCGCGTGGTCGCCCACAGTATGTTGATGGCATCACTTCCGACAGTGAAAGCGAAGGTGGCGCGGGCGGTTTCGATGGCGCTGAAGAACTGGATCCGTTGTTCGATCAGGCGGTGCAGTTTGTCACTGAAAAACGCAAAGCGTCAATTTCTGGCGTACAGCGTCAGTTCCGCATTGGTTATAACCGTGCAGCGCGTATTATCGAACAGATGGAAGCGCAGGGGATTGTCAGCGAACAGGGGCACAACGGTAATCGTGAAGTGCTGGCCCCACCGCCGTTTGACTAATTAATGCATTGCCGGATAAGGCGCGGTAGCGTCGCATCCGGCACTCTATCAACTGAAAATTCAGTATTTTCTTCTTTCCTCAAGCTGATTATTAGCCTGGAATAGAGAGTAGAGGGAACTCCCGATCGGGAGTGACGTAATTTGAGGAATAATGATGAAAAAAATTGCCATCACCTGTGCATTACTCTCAAGCTTAGTAGCAAGCAGCGTTTGGGCTGATGCCGCAAGCGATCTGAAAAGCCGCCTGGATAAAGTCAGCAGCTTCCACGCCAGCTTCACACAAAAAGTGACTGATGGTAGCGGCGCGGCGGTGCAGGAAGGTCAGGGCGATCTGTGGGTGAAACGTCCAAACTTATTCAACTGGCATATGACACAACCTGATGAAAGCATTCTGGTTTCTGACGGTAAAACACTGTGGTTCTATAACCCGTTCGTTGAGCAAGCTACGGCAACCTGGCTGAAAGATGCCACCGGTAATACGCCGTTTATGCTGATTGCCCGCAACCAGTCCAGCGACTGGCAGCAGTACAATATCAAACAGAATGGCGATGACTTTGTCCTGACGCCGAAAGCCAGCAATGGCAATCTGAAGCAGTTCACCATTAACGTGGGACGTGATGGCACAATCCATCAGTTTAGCGCGGTGGAGCAGGACGATCAGCGCAGCAGTTATCAACTGAAATCCCAGCAAAATGGGGCTGTGGATGCAGCGAAATTTACCTTCACCCCGCCGCAAGGCGTCACGGTAGATGATCAACGTAAGTAGAGGCACCTGAGTGAGCAATCTGTCGCTCGATTTTTCGGATAATACTTTTCAACCTCTGGCCGCGCGTATGCGGCCAGAAAATTTAGCACAGTATATCGGCCAGCAACATTTGCTGGCTGCGGGGAAGCCGCTGCCGCGCGCTATCGAAGCCGGGCATTTGCATTCGATGATCCTCTGGGGGCCACCGGGTACCGGCAAAACAACCCTCGCTGAAGTGATTGCCCGCTATGCGAACGCTGATGTGGAACGTATTTCTGCCGTCACCTCTGGCGTGAAAGAGATTCGCGAGGCGATCGAGCGCGCCCGGCAAAACCGCAATGCAGGTCGCCGCACTATTCTTTTTGTTGACGAAGTTCACCGTTTCAACAAAAGCCAGCAGGATGCATTTCTGCCACATATTGAAGACGGCACCATCACTTTTATTGGCGCAACCACTGAAAACCCGTCGTTTGAGCTTAATTCGGCACTGCTTTCCCGTGCCCGTGTCTATCTGTTGAAATCCCTGAGTACAGAGGATATTGAGCAAGTACTAACTCAGGCGATGGAAGACAAAACCCGTGGCTATGGTGGTCAGGATATTGTTCTGCCAGATGAAACACGACGCGCCATTGCTGAACTGGTGAATGGCGACGCGCGCCGGGCGTTAAATACGCTGGAAATGATGGCGGATATGGCCGAAGTCGATGATAGCGGTAAGCGGGTCCTGAAGCCTGAATTACTGACCGAAATCGCCGGTGAACGTAGCGCCCGCTTTGATAACAAAGGCGATCGCTTTTACGATCTCATTTCCGCACTGCATAAGTCGGTACGTGGTAGCGCACCCGATGCGGCGCTGTACTGGTATGCGCGAATTATTACCGCTGGTGGCGATCCGTTATATGTCGCGCGTCGCTGTTTGGCGATAGCGTCTGAAGATGTGGGTAACGCTGATCCACGAGCGATGCAGGTGGCAATTGCGGCCTGGGATTGCTTTACTCGCGTTGGCCCGGCGGAAGGTGAACGCGCCATTGCTCAGGCGATTGTTTACCTGGCCTGCGCGCCAAAAAGCAACGCTGTCTACACTGCGTTTAAAGCCGCGCTGGCCGATGCTCGCGAACGCCCGGATTATGACGTACCGGTTCATTTGCGTAATGCGCCGACGAAATTAATGAAGGAAATGGGCTACGGGCAGGAATATCGTTACGCTCATGATGAAGCAAACGCTTATGCTGCCGGTGAGGTTTACTTCCCGCCGGAAATAGCACAAACACGCTATTATTTCCCGACAAACAGGGGCCTTGAAGGCAAGATTGGCGAAAAGCTCGCCTGGCTGGCTGAACAGGATCAAAATAGCCCCATAAAACGCTACCGTTAATGTTATCGTTGCGGTAATGTTGTTACTGTATCCCTGTGGTCGCAGGCTGTGGCCACATCTCCCATTTAATTCGATAAGCACAGGATAAGCATGCTCGATCCCAATCTGCTGCGTAATGAGCCAGACGCAGTCGCTGAAAAACTGGCACGCCGGGGCTTTAAGCTGGATGTAGATAAGCTGGGCGCTCTTGAAGAGCGTCGTAAAGTATTGCAGGTCAAAACGGAAAACCTGCAAGCGGAGCGTAACTCCCGATCGAAATCCATTGGCCAGGCGAAAGCACGCGGGGAAGATATCGAGCCTTTACGTCTGGAAGTGAACAAACTGGGCGAAGAGCTGGATGCAGCAAAAGCCGAGCTGGATGCTTTACAGGCTGAAATTCGCGATATCGCGCTAACCATCCCTAACTTGCCTGCAGATGAAGTGCCGGTAGGTAAAGACGAAAATGACAACGTTGAAGTCAGCCGCTGGGGCACCCCGCGTGAGTTTGACTTTGAAGTTCGTGACCATGTGACGCTGGGTGAAATGCACTCTGGCCTCGACTTTGCAGCTGCAGTTAAGCTGACTGGTTCCCGCTTTGTGGTAATGAAAGGGCAGATTGCTCGCATGCACCGCGCACTGTCGCAGTTTATGCTGGATCTGCATACCGAACAGCATGGCTACAGTGAGAACTATGTTCCGTACCTGGTTAACCAGGACACGCTGTACGGTACGGGTCAGCTGCCGAAATTTGCTGGCGATCTGTTTCATACTCGTCCGCTGGAAGAAGAAGCAGACACCAGTAACTATGCGCTGATCCCAACGGCAGAAGTTCCGCTGACTAACCTGGTGCGCGGTGAAATCATCGATGAAGATGATCTGCCAATTAAGATGACCGCCCACACCCCATGCTTCCGTTCTGAAGCCGGTTCATATGGTCGTGACACCCGTGGTCTGATCCGTATGCACCAGTTCGACAAAGTTGAAATGGTGCAGATCGTGCGCCCAGAAGACTCAATGGCGGCGCTGGAAGAGATGACTGGTCATGCAGAAAAAGTCCTGCAGTTGCTGGGCCTGCCGTACCGTAAAATCATCCTTTGCACTGGCGACATGGGCTTTGGCGCTTGCAAAACTTACGACCTGGAAGTATGGATCCCGGCACAGAACACCTACCGTGAGATCTCTTCCTGCTCCAACGTTTGGGATTTCCAGGCACGTCGTATGCAGGCACGTTGCCGCAGCAAGTCGGACAAGAAAACCCGTCTGGTTCATACCCTGAACGGTTCTGGTCTGGCTGTTGGTCGTACGCTGGTTGCAGTAATGGAAAACTATCAGCAGGCTGATGGTCGTATTGAAGTACCAGAAGTTCTGCGTCCGTATATGAACGGACTGGAATATATTGGCTAATACCCAATTTTTCTGAATCTAAAAAGCGCCTGCGGGCGCTTTTTTTGTCTCCCTTTGATACCGAACAATAATTACTCCTCACTTACACGTAATACTACTTTCGAGTGAAAATCTACCTATCTCTTTGATTTTCAAATTATTCGATGTATACAAGCCTATATAGCGAACTGCTATAGAAATAATTACACAATACGGTTTGTTACTGGAATCAATCGTGAGCAAGCTTGAGTGAGCCATTATGAAAACGAAAATCCCTGATGCGGTATTGGCTGCTGAGGTGAGTCGCCGTGGTTTGGTAAAAACGACAGCGATCGGCGGCCTGGCAATGGCCAGCAGCGCATTAACATTACCTTTTAGTCGGATTGCGCACGCTGTCGATAGCGCCATTCCAACAAAATCAGACGAAAAGGTTATCTGGAGCGCCTGTACAGTTAACTGTGGTAGTCGCTGCCCGCTACGTATGCACGTCGTGGACGGTGAAATCAAATATGTCGAAACGGACAATACCGGCGATGACAATTACGACGGCCTGCACCAGGTTCGCGCCTGCCTGCGTGGGCGTTCCATGCGTCGCCGTGTCTACAATCCGGACCGCCTGAAATATCCGATGAAACGAGTCGGGGCGCGCGGTGAAGGCAAATTCGAGCGCATTAGCTGGGAAGAAGCCTACGACATCATCGCGACCAATATGCAGCGCCTGATCAAAGAGTACGGCAACGAGTCTATCTATCTGAACTATGGCACCGGTACGCTGGGCGGCACCATGACCCGCTCCTGGCCGCCGGGAAATACCCTGGTCGCGCGGCTGATGAACTGCTGCGGCGGCTATCTGAACCATTACGGCGACTACTCCTCCGCGCAAATTGCGGAAGGTTTGAACTATACCTACGGCGGCTGGGCAGATGGCAACAGCCCGTCGGATATCGAAAACAGTAAGCTGGTAGTGCTGTTTGGTAATAACCCTGGCGAAACGCGAATGAGTGGCGGTGGGGTGACTTACTATCTTGAACAGGCACGCCAGAAATCTAATGCCCGCATGATCATCATCGATCCGCGCTATACCGACACCGGTGCCGGGCGCGAAGATGAGTGGATCCCTATTCGTCCGGGAACAGATGCCGCACTGGTTAACGGTCTGGCGTACGTCATGATCACTGAAAACCTGGTGGATCAGGCATTCCTCGATAAATATTGCGTTGGCTACGATGAGAAAACCCTGCCAGCCAGTGCGCCGAAAAATGGCCACTATAAAGCTTATATTCTGGGTGAAGGGCCAGATGGCGTGGCTAAAACGCCGGAATGGGCCTCGCAAATCACTGGTGTTCCGGCAGACAAAATCATCAAATTGGCTCGTGAAATCGGTAGTACCAAACCGGCGTTTATCAGCCAGGGATGGGGCCCGCAGCGTCACGCTAACGGTGAAATCGCAACCCGTGCTATCTCGATGCTGGCGATTCTGACCGGTAACGTTGGTATTAACGGAGGCAACAGCGGCGCGCGTGAAGGTTCATACAGCTTACCGTTTGTCCGTATGCCGACCTTGGAAAACCCGATCCAGACCAGCATTTCGATGTTTATGTGGACCGATGCCATTGAACGTGGCCCGGAAATGACGGCGCTGCGTGATGGTGTACGCGGGAAAGATAAGCTGGATGTGCCGATCAAAATGATCTGGAACTATGCCGGTAACTGCCTGATTAACCAGCATTCTGAAATCAACCGTACCCATGAAATCCTTCAGGATGATAAGAAGTGCGAGCTGATTGTGGTTATCGACTGCCACATGACCTCATCGGCGAAATATGCTGACATCCTGCTGCCTGACTGCACCGCTTCCGAACAGATGGACTTTGCGCTGGATGCATCCTGCGGGAATATGTCTTACGTGATTTTCAACGATCAGGTGATTAAACCGCGCTTTGAATGTAAGACCATCTATGAAATGACCAGCGAACTGGCAAAACGTCTTGGCGTTGAGCAACAGTTTACTGAAGGCCGTACCCAGGAAGAGTGGATGCGGCATCTGTATGCCCAGTCGCGGGAAGCGATTCCTGAACTGCCAACGTTTGAAGAGTTCCGCAAGCAGGGGATCTTTAAAAAGCGCGACCCACAAGGGCATCACGTTGCTTATAAAGCCTTCCGTGAAGATCCGCAGGCAAACCCACTGACTACGCCATCGGGCAAAATTGAGATTTATTCGCAGGCGCTGGCTGACATTGCCGCTACCTGGGAATTGCCTGAAGGCGATGTGATCGATCCACTGCCGATCTACACGCCGGGCTTTGAAAGTTATCAGGATCCGCTGAACAAACAGTATCCGCTGCAGCTTACAGGTTTCCACTATAAATCTCGCGTTCACTCAACTTACGGCAACGTTGATGTGCTGAAAGCGGCTTGCCGTCAGGAAATGTGGATCAACCCGCTTGATGCCCAAAAACGCGGTATCCACAACGGCGATAAAGTCAGGATCTTTAACGATCGTGGTGAGGTTCATATTGAGGCGAAAGTGACGCCACGAATGATGCCGGGTGTGGTCGCACTGGGTGAAGGTGCCTGGTATGACCCGGATGCAAAACGTGTCGATAAGGGTGGTTGTATTAACGTACTGACCACTCAACGTCCGTCTCCTCTCGCTAAGGGGAATCCGTCACATACAAACCTTGTTCAGGTTGAAAAGGTGTAAGGAGTAACCGATGACAACCCAGTATGGATTTTTTATTGATTCCAGCCGTTGCACCGGTTGCAAAACCTGCGAGCTGGCCTGTAAAGACTACAAAGATTTGACGCCAGAAGTCAGCTTCCGCCGCATTTATGAATATGCTGGCGGCGACTGGCAGGAAGATAACGGTGTCTGGCACCAGAACGTGTTTGCCTACTATCTGTCGATTTCATGTAACCACTGCGAAGATCCGGCTTGTACTAAAGTCTGCCCGAGCGGTGCGATGCATAAACGTGAAGATGGTTTTGTTGTGGTCGATGAAGATGTGTGCATTGGCTGCCGCTACTGCCATATGGCTTGCCCGTATGGCGCACCGCAATATAACGAAACGAAAGGCCATATGACCAAATGCGATGGTTGTTATGACCGTGTTGCGGAGGGTAAAAAGCCGATCTGTGTTGAATCTTGTCCGCTGCGGGCGCTGGATTTCGGCCCTATCGACGAGCTGCGTAAAAAACATGGCGATCTGGCGGCCGTTGCGCCGTTGCCGCGAGCTCACTTTACCAAACCGAATATTGTGATCAAACCCAATGCCAATAGCCGCCCGACCGGGGATACCACTGGCTATCTGGCAAACCCGAAGGAGGTGTGAGATGGGAAGTGGATGGCATGAATGGCCGCTGATGATCTTCACGGTCTTCGGGCAATGTGTAGCAGGTGGTTTTATCGTTCTGGCTTTGGCGCTGCTCAAAGGCGACCTGCGAGCAGAAGCCCAGCAGCGTGTTATCGCCTGCATGTTTGGTTTATGGGTGCTGATGGGCATTGGCTTTATCGCCTCTATGCTCCATCTTGGTTCACCAATGCGCGCTTTTAACTCGCTCAACCGGGTAGGGGCTTCAGCACTCAGTAACGAAATCGCCAGCGGTTCGATCTTTTTTACCGTAGGCGGCATCGGCTGGTTGCTGGCAATGCTGAAAAAGCTGTCACCGGCATTGCGTACGCTGTGGCTGATAGTGACGATGGTTCTTGGCGTCATCTTTGTCTGGATGATGGTGCGTGTGTATAACAGCATTGATACCGTTCCGACCTGGTACAGCATCTGGACACCGATGGGCTTCTTCCTGACGATGTTTATGGGCGGCCCGTTACTGGGTTACCTGTTGTTGAGTCTGGCTGGCGTCGATGGCTGGGCGATGCGTCTGCTGCCAGCAATTTCTGTACTGGCACTGGTAGTGAGTGGCGTGGTGTCAGTGATGCAGGGCGCAGAGCTGGCGACTATTCATAGTTCTGTGCAGCAGGCCGCAGCGCTGGTGCCGGACTATGGTGCGCTGATGTCCTGGCGGATCGTGCTTTTGGCCGTTGCCCTGTGCTTGTGGATTGCACCACAGCTAAAAGGTTATCAGCCTGCGCTGCCGCTGCTGTCACTGGCTTTTGTGCTGGTACTGGCGGGTGAACTGATTGGTCGCGGCGTGTTCTACGGGTTGCATATGACCGTAGGGATGGCTATCGCCAGTTAACGTTGTATTTGGTTATATCAAGCCGGGCCTGAGTGCCCGGCTTTTTCTTTTTTCGATCATGAAATTTTTCGACTGTCGTTTTGTTTTTATTTTGCCCATTAATAAATGAAAACAGCGACATAATTAATATCTATAGCTGGCGTGGCATTAGCAGGATAAGTTTTTTAAATCGACAGGGAACATATTGTGCGAGGCGGCTAAATCAGTGGATTGACTTTGTTTTTGCCAGTGGCATGATGCGCACGAAATCTGAACTTCCTCACGGTTTTTAATCCATGACCACCTATACCCGGCCAGTGCTGCTGTTGCTCTGTGGCCTGCTTCTGTTGACCCTGGCGATCGCAGTGTTAAATACGCTCGTCCCGCTGTGGCTCGCCCATGAAAACTTACCGACCTGGCAGGTGGGTATGGTCAGCTCGTCCTTTTTTACCGGGAACCTGCTGGGTACGCTGGTGACCGGGAGCCTGATTAAGCGCTTTGGTTTTAACCGCAGCTATTATCTGGCTTCGCTGATTTTCGCTGCAGGGTGTGCGGGGTTGGGCCTGATGGTCGGCTTCTGGAGCTGGATGGCATGGCGCTTTATCGCCGGTGTAGGCTGCGCGATGATTTGGGTGGTCGTTGAAAGTGCGCTGATGTGCAGCGGCACCTCCCGCAACCGCGGTCGCCTGCTTGCAGCCTACATGATGGTTTATTACGTCGGCACCGTGCTGGGACAACTGATGGTGAGCAAGCTGCCAACCGACCTGATGAGCGTTCTGCCGTGGGTGACCGGTATGGTGCTGGCCGCGATCCTGCCGCTGCTCTTTACGCGCATTGTGAACCAGAACAGCGAACACCAGGAAGCGACCCACGTCTGGCCAATGCTGAGACTACGTCAGGCGCGTCTGGGCGTTAACGGCTGCATTATCTCGGGGATTGTCCTCGGCTCACTCTATGGCCTGATGCCGCTCTATCTGAATCATCAGGGCGTCAGCGATTCCGGAATTGGCTTCTGGATGGCGGTCATGGTGAGTGCGGGTATTGTGGGGCAGTGGCCGATTGGCCGCCTGGCGGACCGCTTTGGCCGTCTGCTGGTGCTGCGCGTTCAGGTCTTCGTGGTGATCATGGGCTGTCTTGCCATGCTCAGTAACGCCGCGATGGCGCCTGCGCTGTTTATTCTCGGGGCTGCCGGCTTTACGCTCTATCCCGTCGCGATGGCCTGGGCCTGTGAGAAAGTCGAGCATCACCAGCTGGTGGCAATGAACCAGGCGCTGTTATTGAGCTACACCATCGGCAGTTTATTAGGGCCGACGTTTACCGCGATGCTGATGCAGAATTACTCCGACAATTTACTGTTTATCATGATCGCCAGCGTGTCGTTTATTTATCTGTTAATGCTGCTGCGTAAAGCGGGTGAACATCCAACGCCTGTGGCACATGCCTGATGAATTAAAAGCCTGTCGATGACAGGCTTTTTTGTCCCCATCACAACTCAGAGTTTTACTTATTGTTTGTTTATTGCGCCGGACGATAATTCAGGTGAGTCCTACCACAATAAGGCAGCAATCATGTCTATTCGTCGTTTTTCCACTACCGCACTGGCCGTAGTGTTGTCTTTAACGTTTGCAACGGCTCCGGTCATGGCTAACCCTGGAAACGGGAATGGTAATGGTCACGGAAACGGGGGCGGACAGGGTAACAGCGGCAGTCATGGTAACGGGAATTCTGGTAACCATGGTAATAAGCAAAATAACGGTCAGGATAACCCTGCTAAATCGAATAAGAGCGTTAAAAACAGCAAAGATGTCGGTAATGATGTCGACGCGCGCGTGAGTTTCGATCATGCCCGCCATCTGGCCGTGAATTACGGCTTAACGGGCTATAAGTCTTTGCCTCCGGGGATCGCGAAAAACCTGGCGCGCGGTAAACCACTGCCTCCGGGTATTGCGAAGAAAACCGTTCCAGCCTCAATGCTGGACCAGCTTCCTTCCTATCCCGGCTATGAATGGCGCGTAGTGGGTGACGACCTGGTCTTAATTGCGCTGAGTACTGCGATTGTGACGACCGTTATTAACGGCGTCTTTAAATAGAATATAAAAAGGCCCGGTTTTACCGGGCCTTTTCTTTAGTACATTACCTTATGACCGTACTGCTCAAGAATGCCTTTCACGCGTTCCATGGTCTCTTTCTTAGGTGGTTTAACACCGTCGAGTTTGTACTCTTCACCCATTGCCACCCATTTGTGTTTGCCCAGCTCGTGGTAGGGGAGGAGTTCGATTTTCTCAACGTTGCCCATATCACGGGTAAATTCACCGAGGCGATGCGCTGAATCGTCATCGTCAGACCAGCCTGGGACAACAACGTAGCGGATCCACACCTTCACATTTTTGTTCGCCAGATATTTGGCGAACTCCAGCGTGCGGTGGTTGGAAACTCCAACCAGATTTTGGTGGATCTCGTCGTTCATCTGTTTGAGATCGAGCATTACCAGGTCGGTTACTTCCAGCAGTTCATCAATCACCGGATCGTAACGACGAACAAAACCGTTGGTGTCCAGACAGGTATGAATGCCTTCTTTTTTGCAGGCGCGGAACCAGTCACGAACAAACTCAGCTTGTAGGATTGCCTCACCGCCGGATGCGGTAACGCCGCCGCCGGAAGCGTTCATAAAGTGGCGATAGGTCACCACCTCTTTCATTAAATCTTCAACGGTAACTTCTTTACCGCCATGCGTATCCCAGGTGTCGCGGTTATGACAATACAGGCAGCGCATCAGGCAGCCCTGGAAAAAGGTGATAAAGCGAATACCCGGGCCGTCTACGGTTCCACAGGATTCAAAGGAGTGAATGCGACCAATAACTGACATTGCGGTGTTTCTCCAGATGTGGCCCATCTGAGGCCGTGTTGGTGCGCAGCTCGAAGGCTACGTCGAGTCTGTTTTGGCAGTCACCTTAAAGTATAGATAGCTGACAAAAAAGGCTCTCGCGCTAAAAAAGGCCCCACTTTCGTGGAGCCTTTATTGTACGCTTTTTACTGTACGATTTCAGTCAAATCTAATTACATAGATTGAGTGAAGGTACGAGTAATAACGTCCTGCTGCTGTTCTTTAGTCAGCGAGTTGAAACGTACTGCGTAGCCAGATACACGGATGGTCAGCTGCGGATATTTTTCCGGGTTTTCCATCGCGTCGAGCAGCATTTCACGGTTCATCACGTTGACGTTCAGGTGCTGACCACCTTCGATGGATGCTTCGTGGTGGAAGTAACCATCCATCAGACCAGCCAGGTTGGTCTTACGAACTTCGTCGTCTTTACCCAGTGCGTTCGGAACGATAGAGAAGGTGTAGGAGATACCATCTTTAGCGTAAGCAAACGGCAGTTTAGCAACGGAAGTCAGAGAGGCTACTGCACCTTTCTGGTCACGACCGTGCATCGGGTTAGCACCCGGTCCGAACGGCGCGCCAGCACGACGACCGTCTGGGGTGTTACCCGTTTTCTTACCATACACAACGTTAGAAGTGATGGTCAGAACAGACTGAGTCGGGATAGCGTCACGGTAGGTGTGCAGTTTCTGAATTTTCTTCATGAAACGTTCTACCAGGTCAACAGCCAGGTCATCTACACGCGGATCATTGTTACCAAACTGCGGGTATTCGCCTTCGATTTCGAAGTCGATAGCCAGACCGTCTTCGTCACGAATCGGTTTAACTTTCGCATATTTGATTGCAGACAGGGAGTCAGCAGCAACGGACAGACCAGCGATACCACACGCCATGGTGCGGATAACGTCACGGTCGTGCAGCGCCATCAGAGAGGCTTCGTAGCTGTACTTGTCGTGCATGTAGTGGATGATGTTCAGTGCAGTGATGTACTGTTTAGCCAGCCAGTCCATGAAGTGATCCATGCGCTCCATCACTTCATCATAGTTCAGGACATCGCCTTTGATCGGTTCAGACTTCGGACCAACCTGCATTTTCAGTTTTTCGTCAACGCCGCCGTTGATTGCGTACAGCATGGTTTTCGCCAGGTTTGCACGCGCACCGAAGAACTGCATTTGTTTACCAACGATCATCGGGCTTACGCAGCAAGCAATAGCGTAGTCATCGTTGTTGAAGTCCGGACGCATCAGGTCATCGTTCTCATACTGCAGAGAAGAGGTGTCGATGGACACTTTAGCGGCGAATTTCTTGAAGTTCAGCGGCAGTTTTTCAGACCACAGAATGGTCATGTTCGGTTCCGGAGACGGACCCATGGTGTACAGGGTGTTCAGGAAACGGAAGCTGTTTTTGGTAACCAGGGTACGACCGTCGAGGCCCATACCACCGATAGATTCGGTTGCCCAGATCGGGTCGCCAGAGAACAGTTCATCGTATTCCGGAGTACGCAGGAAGCGAACCATACGCAGTTTCATGACCAGGTGGTCAACCATTTCCTGCGCTTCTTGTTCGGTGATCTTGCCAGCTTTCAGGTCACGTTCGATGTACACATCCAGGAAGGTGGAGGTACGACCGAAGGACATTGCAGCACCGTTCTGAGACTTAACAGCAGCCAGGTAGCCGAAGTAAGTCCACTGGATAGCTTCCTGAGCGTTGGTAGCCGGACCAGAGATGTCGTAGCCGTATTTCGCAGCCATTTCTTTCATCTGACCCAGAGCGCGGTGCTGTTCAGCGATTTCTTCGCGCAGACGGATAGTCTGTTCCAGGTTTACGCCGTTTTCCAGATCAGCCTGCAGAGAAGTGAACTGTGCCAGTTTGTCTTTCATCAGGTAGTCGATACCGTACAGCGCAACGCGACGGTAGTCACCGATGATACGGCCACGGCCATATGCATCTGGCAGACCGGTCAGAACACCAGATTTACGGCAACGCAGGATGTCCGGAGTGTAAACGTCGAACACGCCCTGGTTGTGAGTTTTACGGTATTCAGTGAAGATTTTTTTGATCATCGGATCCAGTTCGCGGTTGTACGCTTTGCAGGAACCTTCGATCATTTTGATACCACCGAACGGGATAAGAGCACGTTTCAGCGGAGCTTCAGTCTGCAGACCAACGATTTTCTCAAGCTGCTTGTTGATGTAGCCAGCGTCGTGAGAGGTGATGGTGGAAGCAACAGCGGTGTCAAAGTCAACTGGCGCGTGAGTGCGGTTTTCCAGTTTAACGCCTTCCATTACTTTGTCCCACAGGGTGGTGGTCGCTTCAGTAGCGCCAGCCAGGAAGGACTCGTCACCCTCGTACGGAGTGTAGTTTTTCTGAATGAAGTCACGGACGTTTACTTCATTCTGCCAGTCACCTTTGGTAAAACCTTCCCAGGCTGTGGCTAACTTTTCATTAAGCTCGGACATGTAACACCTACCTTCTTAAGTGGATTTTTTATTTACTGCGTACTTCGACAACCATTAATGGTGGTCGTTTTCACGCAGGTAAATGACCCAGTATGTCAACCCAACCAACAAACCACCACCGATAATGTTGCCGATCGTAACCGGAATCAGGTTATCAGTGATGAAATTCATCACGGTCAGGTGAGAAAAATTTTCCGGTGCAGAACCGACTGCGGTCCAAAATTCCGGGGATGCGAAGTCGCGGATTACAATACCCATCGGGATCATAAACATGTTTGCGATACTGTGCTCAAAACCGCTGGCAACAAACATCGCGACCGGCAGCACCATAATGAACGCTTTGTCCATCAGGCTGCGGCCAGAATAACTCATCCATACTGCCAGACATACCATCAGGTTTGCCAGGATACCAAGACAGACGGCCTCAATAAAAGTATGGTGCACTTTGTGGTCGGCGGTTTGTAGGACGTTTAGTCCCCATTGACCATTTGCGGTCATATACTCGCCGGAAAGCCACATTAAAAGTACAAACAGCAGTGCGCCGACCAGGTTGCCAAAATAGACATTTAGCCAGTTTTTCGCCAACTGACCCCAGGTGATGCGCCCACTCGCCTTAGCAACAACAATCAACACGGTGGAAGTAAAGAGATCGGCTCCGCAGACAACACAAAGAATCAGCCCCAGAGAGAAGCAAATGCCGCCAACCAGTTTTGCCATGCCGAAGGGCATTGTGCCTGTGCCAGTGGTTGCTGTGATATAGAAGACGAATGCGATTGAGATGAAAACACCGGCGGTAATCGCCAGATAGAAAGTCTTAAGCGGATGTTTCGTTGCTTTATAGACACCCACCTCTTCGGCCACTTTGGCCATTGCAGCAGGAAGTAAAAGATCAAAAGGGTTGTCAGCTTTCACACTAACTCTCTCTTTATTAAGTCGGCGACGAGATACTAACAAAGCATTATAGATGAGAAATTGATATAGATCATATCTCGCCTGGCTTATAGGCCCGTAACTCGCATGGTTTTTATGCAAATACGGAGTAAATATTTGATTATCCAAATAAAAATAAATTTTAAAAATTAACAAATGAGTTGAATTTTTTCCGCATCCTCCGCTAAAACAGTTAATTAAAAGGGAGCACCAGGCGAATAAAGTAACAATATCGATCGTATTTATTAAATACAAATTACCGATATTTAACCTTATAATTACAATTATTTTATTAATGCAAATATATGTAAAGCGGGGCATTAAAAAAACGCCCCGTAATATAACTCAGACGAATCATTAAGCCTACATTGCGTAGGCTATTTGATTTTATTTTGCCCAGAATGCTGCTTTGGCGCGCTGCAGCTTTTCGTAGGCCTTCAACAGCGACTGATGTGCAGCAAACGCGTGCAGATCGCTATCTACTGGTTGCAAGCCATAAAACGCCGCTTCGCCGCTCATTGCCGCACTGGCGGCTTCCACGGCATCTGCGCCGTACATGCGAACAAACGCATTCAGATATTGCAGCGGCTGGCGATCTTCTTCCTGCGCCAGTAATAACAACGTTTGCAGGCAGCGATAATAGTTGGCGCGTTCCGGGCTGAATACCGATGAGTTAAATTCCATCGTCCATTCGGTCCAGACCAGAGCCTGTTCCAGATCGCCACCAGCCAACGCCAGCATGGCTTTTAATTCACCGATACGCAGGGTGTACCAACCGTTATCCGACCCGGTCGCCAGACCCAACAGCTCACGCACGCGGGTAAAGTCATCAAAACCTTCTTCATCCAGTTGCTCGATGAGGTTCAGGTAATCTTCTTTTTCCCACTCGCTGCCTGGTAGCGAAAGAATCGTTTCACGTAAATGGCTGCCCATACTGTTATTCGCGAGCCACAGATCTTCAGCCGGATAAATATCGGACATGCCAGGCACGATAATACGGCAAGCATAAACGCCCAGATGCTCGTAATCGGCAATATAAACTTCTTTATCTTCTTTGTTGAAGATAGCCATCAGTGTGGCGAACTCTTCTTCCGTGGTGCCGGAGAAATTCCAGTCCACAAACGGATAATCGGCATCCTGCTTGAACAGGTCCCAGGAGATTAAACCGCTGGAATCGATAAAGTGCGTTTCGAGGTTGGTATGTTCAGCGACTTCTTCATCATCGAAGGTTGGCGGAGTAAACACATCCAAATCTTTCAGGCCACGACCTTGCAGCAGCTCGGTCACGGTACGTTCCAGTGCTACGCCAAAATCAGGATGCGCACCGAAAGAGGCAAAGCAGGTACCGTTAGCAGGATTGAACAGTACCACGCAAATCACCGGATACTGGCCGCCAAGCGAACCGTCATAAGCGAAGATTGGGAAACCCTCCGCTTCCAGCGTTTCGATGGCTTCAACTACTGCTGGGTAACGCGCCAGCACGTCTGCCGGGATCTCTGGCAGGCTGATGCTTTCAGCAATAATGCGGTTTTTCACGTAGCGTTCGAAAACTTCAGACAATCCCTGAACGCGTGCTTCGTTGCGGGTATTACCTGCGGACATACCGTTGGAGACGTACAGGTTACCAATGATATTCATCGGAATATAAACGGTCTGATTGTCGGACTGACGCGTAAACGGCAGGCCGCAAATACCACGATCTTCGTTACCGGATTGTAGGTCAATCAGCATGCTGCCGGTCAGTTCATTCTCCGGATCATAAAACGCGCGCAGACGGTCATCGAGCAGCCCTTCTGGCACATCGTCATTTTCGGTCAGTGGGAACCATTTTTCGTTGGGATAATGCACGAACGGACCGTTGGCGATGGTTTCGCCCAGCCAGAAGTCCGCAAAAAAGTAGTTGGTTGAGAGACGCTCGAAATATTCACCGAGTGCAGAAGCCAGCGCCGCTTTCTTGGTTGCGCCTTTACCGTTGGTAAAACACAGTGCGCACTCTTTGTCGCGAATATGTACAGACCAGACGTTAGGCACGGGATTCAGCCAGGAGGCCTCTTCAATCTGAAAGCCGAGGTCTGAAAGTTTTTGCTGGAAGCGAGCGATGGAATCTTCCAGAGCGGCATCTTTGCCGGGGATAAATGTTTGCGTCATGAAAATCACTTTAGTCGTACGGAAAGCGCGCAATAATACGGGTTTTATCTCAAAGGCGCTATCACCGCCGCCATGCCGATGAACTGTTGACTATGCTTTTAGCGGATAAACCACGTTAAGAGCATAAAAATGAAGGCGTTCGATCTCCACCGTATGGCATTTGATAAAGTGCCTTTTGATTTCCTTGGCGAAGTTGCACTACGTAGTCTTTATACCTTTGTACTGGTCTTTTTGTTCCTCAAAATGACCGGAAGACGCGGTGTGCGGCAGATGTCGCTGTTTGAAGTTTTAATCATTCTGACGCTGGGATCAGCGGCGGGAGATGTGGCGTTTTATGATGATGTGCCGATGGTCCCGGTACTTATCGTCTTTATTACTCTGGCGTTGTTATACCGCCTGGTAATGTGGTTGATGGCGCACAGTGAAAAACTGGAAGATCTTCTGGAAGGCAAGCCAGTTGTCATTATTGAAGATGGCGAGCTGGCCTGGTCGAAACTCAATAACTCCAACATGACGGAATTTGAGTTCTTTATGGAGCTACGATTGCGTGGCGTGGAGCAGCTGGGGCAGGTATGTCTGGCGATTCTCGAAACCAACGGGCAAATCAGTGTCTATTTCTTTGAAGATGACAAGGTGAAACCGGGTTTACTTATTTTACCCAGTGATTGTACGCAGCGTTACAAAGTGGTGCCGGAGTCGGCGGACTATGCCTGTATTCGTTGTAGTGAAATCATTCATATGAAAGCGGGGGAAAAACAATTATGTCCGCGCTGTGCAAATCCAGAATGGACGAAGGCAAGTCGGGCAAAACGGGTGACCTGACAGTAAAAACATCGGCTTTTTGCTAATAATCCGAGAGATTCTTTTGTGTGATGCAAGCCACATTTTTGCCCTCAACGGTTTTACTCATTGCGATGTGTGTCACTGAATGATAAAACCGATAGCCACAGGAATAATGTATTACCTGTGGTCGCAATCGATTGACCGCGGGTTAATAGCAACGCAACGTGGTGAGGGGAAATGGCTCAAATCTTCAATTTTAGTTCTGGTCCGGCAATGCTACCGGCAGAGGTGCTTAAACAGGCTCAACAGGAACTGCGCGACTGGAACGGTCTTGGTACGTCGGTGATGGAAGTGAGTCACCGTGGCAAAGAGTTCATTCAGGTTGCAGAGGAAGCCGAGAAGGATTTTCGCGATCTTCTTAATGTCCCCTCCAACTACAAGGTATTATTCTGCCATGGCGGTGGTCGCGGTCAGTTTGCTGCGGTACCGCTGAATATTCTCGGTGATAAAACCACCGCAGATTATGTTGATGCCGGTTACTGGGCGGCAAGTGCCATTAAAGAAGCGAAAAAATACTGCACGCCTAATGTCTTTGACGCCAAAGTGACTGTTGATGGTCTGCGCGCGGTTAAGCCAATGCGTGAATGGCAACTCTCTGATAATGCTGCTTATATGCATTATTGCCCGAATGAAACCATCGATGGTATCGCCATCGACGAAACGCCAGACTTCGGCGCAGATGTGGTGGTCGCCGCTGACTTCTCTTCAACCATTCTTTCCCGTCCGATTGACGTCAGCCGTTATGGTGTAATTTACGCTGGCGCGCAGAAAAATATCGGCCCGGCTGGCCTGACAATCGTCATCGTTCGTGAAGATTTGCTGGGCAAAGCGAATATCGCGTGTCCGTCGATTCTGGATTATTCCATCCTCAACGATAACGGCTCCATGTTTAACACGCCGCCGACATTTGCCTGGTATCTATCTGGTCTGGTCTTTAAATGGCTGAAAGCGAACGGCGGTGTAGCTGAAATGGATAAAATCAATCAGCAAAAAGCAGAACTGCTATATGGGGTGATTGATAACAGCGATTTCTACCGCAATGACGTGGCGAAAGCTAACCGTTCACGGATGAACGTGCCGTTCCAGTTGGCGGACAGTGCGCTTGACAAATTGTTCCTTGAAGAGTCTTTTGCTGCTGGCCTTCATGCACTGAAAGGTCACCGTGTGGTCGGCGGAATGCGCGCTTCTATTTATAACGCCATGCCGCTGGAAGGCGTTAAAGCGCTGACAGACTTCATGGTTGAGTTCGAACGCCGTCACGGTTAATGCCGAAATTTTGCTTAATCCCCACAGCCAGCCTGTGGGGTTTTTATTTCTGTTGTAGAGAGTTGAGTTCATGGAATCCCTGACGTTACAACCCATCGCTCGTGTCGATGGCACTATTAATCTGCCCGGTTCCAAGAGCGTTTCTAACCGCGCTTTATTGCTGGCGGCATTAGCACACGGCAAAACAGTATTAACCAATCTGCTGGATAGCGATGACGTGCGCCATATGCTGAATGCATTAACAGCGTTAGGGGTAAGCTATACGCTTTCAGCCGATCGTACGCGTTGCGAAATTATCGGTAACGGCGGTCCATTACACGCAGAAGGTGCCCTGGAGTTGTTCCTCGGTAACGCCGGAACGGCAATGCGTCCGCTGGCGGCAGCTCTTTGTCTGGGTAGCAATGATATTGTGCTGACCGGTGAGCCGCGTATGAAAGAACGCCCGATTGGTCATCTGGTGGATGCGCTGCGCCTGGGCGGGGCGAAGATCACTTACCTGGAACAAGAAAATTATCCGCCGTTGCGTTTACAGGGCGGCTTTACTGGCGGCAACGTTGACGTTGATGGCTCCGTTTCCAGCCAATTCCTCACCGCACTGTTAATGACTGCGCCTCTTGCGCCGGAAGATACGGTGATTCGTATTAAAGGCGATCTGGTTTCTAAACCTTATATCGACATCACACTCAATCTGATGAAGACGTTTGGTGTTGAAATTGAAAATCAGCACTATCAACAATTTGTCGTAAAAGGCGGGCAGTCCTATCAGTCTCCGGGTACTTATTTGGTCGAAGGCGATGCATCTTCGGCTTCTTACTTTCTGGCAGCAGCAGCAATCAAAGGCGGCACTGTAAAAGTGACCGGTATTGGACGTAACAGTATGCAGGGTGATATTCGCTTTGCTGATGTGCTGGAAAAAATGGGCGCGACCATTTGCTGGGGCGATGATTATATTTCCTGCACGCGTGGTGAACTGAACGCTATTGATATGGATATGAACCATATTCCTGATGCGGCGATGACCATTGCCACGGCGGCGTTATTTGCAAAAGGCACCACCACGCTGCGCAATATCTATAACTGGCGTGTTAAAGAGACCGATCGCCTGTTTGCGATGGCAACAGAACTGCGTAAAGTCGGCGCGGAAGTGGAAGAGGGGCACGATTACATTCGTATCACTCCTCCGGAAAAACTGAACTTTGCCGAGATCGCGACATACAATGATCACCGGATGGCGATGTGTTTCTCGCTGGTGGCGTTGTCAGATACACCAGTGACGATTCTTGATCCCAAATGCACGGCCAAAACATTTCCGGATTATTTCGAGCAGCTGGCGCGGATTAGCCAGGCAGCCTGAATGAACAACGGGCAATAAATAGCCAAATCTTTCTTTATCAAAACGTCGGCACATTGTCGGCGTTTTTTTTCGGACCTTGTGAGTCATTTTGATTAATGGTAGCGTCGCTTGTCAATGTAAGTTGTTGATACATAATATTTATATATGATTAATCAACGGATGATTCACATGAAGAATACTAAATTACTGCTGGCGATTGCGACCTCTGCAGCATTACTGACAGGGTGTCAAAATACCCACGGTATTGATACCAATATGGCTATCAGCTCCGGTTTAAATGCCTATAAAGCAGCAACATTAAGCGATGCCGATGCAAAAGCGATTGCCAATCAGGGCTGTGCCGAAATGGACAGCGGCAATCAAGTCGCAAGTAAATCCAGCAAGTACGGTAAACGTCTGGCAAAAATCGCCAAAGCATTGGGTAACAATATTAATGGCACGCCGGTCAACTATAAGGTTTATATGACCAGCGACGTCAACGCATGGGCGATGGCGAACGGCTGTGTTCGTGTCTACAGTGGCCTGATGGACATGATGAATGACAACGAAATTGAAGGCGTTCTGGGCCATGAACTGGGCCACGTCGCGTTGGGTCACTCGCTGGCTGAAATGAAAGCTTCTTATGCGATCGTTGCCGCACGCGATGCCATTTCAGCTACCAGCGGTGTGGCTTCCCAGCTTTCCCGCTCACAATTAGGTGATATCGCAGAAGGCGCTATCAATGCTAAATACTCCCGTGATAAAGAGTCCGAAGCAGATGATTTCTCCTTTGATCTGTTGAAGAAACGTGGCATCAGCACCCAGGGGCTGGTTGGCAGCTTTGAAAAACTGGCTAGCCTGGATGGCGGTCGCACCCAGTCCATGTTTGACTCTCACCCACCATCAACAGAGCGTGCGCAACACATCCGTGATCGTATCGCCTCTGGTAAGTAAATCATTGTCATCTTTCGGGCTGGTCTTCTGCCAGCCCGCTATAATTGCGCAATAAATCCCCATCTGAATACAGACAAAACTGGTTTTTGCACACAACGTTAACGATTTGTGGCGTCGGCGCGTATAATGCGCGCGGTTATGTTAACGGTACGCCTGTTTTAAGGAGATAAAGATGACGGCAATTGCCCCGGTTATTACCATTGATGGCCCAAGCGGTGCAGGGAAAGGCACCTTGTGTAAGGCTATGGCGGAAGCGTTGCAATGGCATCTGCTGGACTCGGGTGCATTACATCACCATGTTGATGTTGCGTCGGAAGATGCGCTGGTACCGCTGGCATCCCATCTGGATGTACGTTTTGTGTCGACCAATGGCAATCTGGAAGTGATCCTCGAAGGGGAAGATGTCAGCGGCGAAATTCGTACTCAGGAAGTGGCGAATGCAGCTTCACAAGTCGCGGCATTCCCACGCGTTCGTGAAGCATTATTGCGTCGCCAACGCGCGTTTCGCGAATTACCAGGTCTGATTGCCGATGGCCGCGACATGGGAACGGTGGTATTCCCTGATGCACCAGTGAAAATTTTCCTTGACGCCTCCTCGGAAGAACGTGCGCATCGCCGCATGCTACAGTTGCAGGAGAAGGGCTTTAGTGTTAACTTTGAGCGCCTTTTGGCCGAGATCAAAGAACGCGACGACCGCGATCGTAACCGAGCGGTAGCGCCACTGGTTCCGGCAGCCGATGCTTTAGTGTTGGATTCCACCACCTTAAGCATTGAGCAAGTGATTGAAAAAGCGCTACAATACGCGCGCCAGAAATTGGCTCTCGCATAAGCGACCGAATTTGCAGTACCCCCGTTGCAATGGAATGACAGCGGGTATGTTAAACAACCCCATCCGGCATGGAGCCAGGTGGACGTTAAATATAAACCTGAAGATTAAACATGACTGAATCTTTTGCTCAACTCTTTGAAGAGTCCTTAAAAGAAATCGAAACCCGCCCGGGTTCTATCGTTCGTGGCGTTGTTGTTGCTATCGACAAAGACGTAGTACTGGTTGACGCTGGTCTGAAATCTGAGTCCGCCATCCCGGCTGAGCAGTTCAAAAACGCCCAGGGCGAGCTGGAAATCCAGGTAGGTGACGAAGTTGACGTTGCTCTGGACGCAGTAGAAGACGGCTTCGGTGAAACTCTGCTGTCCCGTGAGAAAGCTAAACGTCACGAAGCCTGGATCACGCTGGAAAAAGCTTACGAAGATGCTGAAACTGTTACCGGTGTTATCAACGGCAAAGTTAAGGGCGGCTTCACTGTTGAGCTGAACGGTATTCGTGCGTTCCTGCCAGGTTCTCTGGTAGACGTTCGTCCGGTGCGTGACACTCTGCACCTGGAAGGCAAAGAGCTTGAATTTAAAGTAATCAAGCTGGATCAGAAGCGCAACAACGTTGTTG
This sequence comes from Enterobacter hormaechei, assembly GCA_041890495.1. Taxonomy (GTDB): domain Bacteria; phylum Pseudomonadota; class Gammaproteobacteria; order Enterobacterales; family Enterobacteriaceae; genus Escherichia; species Escherichia boydii. The sequence goes on along the minus strand of CP169086.1, from coordinate 2,056,552 downwards.
TTTCTCGTCGTGCCGTTATCGAATCCGAAAACAGCGCAGAGCGCGATCAGCTGCTGGAAAACCTGCAGGAAGGCATGGAAGTTAAAGGTATCGTTAAGAACCTCACTGACTACGGTGCATTCGTTGATCTGGGCGGCGTTGACGGCCTGCTGCACATCACTGACATGGCCTGGAAACGCGTTAAGCATCCGAGCGAAATCGTCAACGTGGGCGACGAAATCACTGTTAAAGTGCTGAAGTTCGACCGCGAACGTACCCGTGTATCCCTGGGCCTGAAACAGCTGGGCGAAGATCCGTGGGTAGCTATCGCTAAACGTTATCCGGAAGGTACCAAACTGACTGGTCGCGTGACCAACCTGACCGACTACGGCTGCTTCGTTGAAATCGAAGAAGGCGTTGAAGGCCTGGTACACGTTTCCGAAATGGATTGGACCAACAAAAACATCCACCCGTCCAAAGTTGTTAACGTTGGCGATGTAGTGGAAGTTATGGTTCTGGATATCGACGAAGAACGTCGTCGTATCTCCCTGGGTCTGAAACAGTGCAAAGCTAACCCGTGGCAGCAGTTCGCGGAAACCCACAACAAGGGCGACCGTGTTGAAGGTAAAATCAAGTCTATCACTGACTTCGGTATCTTCATCGGCCTGGACGGCGGCATCGACGGCTTGGTTCACCTGTCTGACATCTCCTGGAACGTTGCAGGCGAAGAAGCAGTTCGTGAATACAAAAAAGGCGACGAAATCGCTGCAGTTGTTCTGCAGGTTGACGCAGAACGTGAACGTATCTCCCTGGGCGTTAAACAGCTCGCAGAAGATCCGTTCAACAACTGGGTTGCTCTGAACAAGAAAGGCGCTATCGTAACCGGTAAAGTAACTGCAGTTGACGCTAAAGGCGCAACCGTAGAACTGGCTGACGGCGTTGAAGGTTACCTGCGTGCTTCTGAAGCATCCCGTGACCGCGTTGAAGACGCTACCCTGGTTCTGAGCGTTGGCGACGAAGTTGAAGCTAAATTCACCGGCGTTGATCGTAAAAACCGCGCAATCAGCCTGTCTGTTCGTGCGAAAGACGAAGCTGACGAGAAAGATGCAATCGCAACTGTTAACAAACAGGAAGATGCAAACTTCTCCAACAACGCAATGGCTGAAGCTTTCAAAGCAGCTAAAGGCGAGTAATTCTCTGACTCTTCGGGATTTTTATTCCGAAGTTTGTTGAGTTTACTTGACAGATTGCAGGTTTCGTCCTGTAATCAAGCACTAAGGGCGGCTACGGCCGCCCTTAATCAATGCAGCAACAGCAGCCGCTTAATTTGCCTTTAAGGAACCGGAGGAATCATGACCAAGTCAGAATTGATAGAAAGACTTGCCACCCAGCAATCGCACATTCCCGCCAAGACGGTTGAAGATGCAGTAAAAGAGATGCTGGAGCATATGGCCTCGACTCTTGCGCAGGGCGAGCGTATTGAAATCCGCGGTTTCGGCAGTTTCTCTTTGCACTACCGCGCACCACGTACCGGACGTAATCCGAAGACTGGCGATAAAGTAGAACTGGAAGGAAAATACGTTCCTCACTTTAAACCTGGTAAAGAACTGCGCGATCGCGCCAATATTTACGGCAACTGAGTTTAGCCAGCCGGTTAAACTGGGTTCGAAAGAAAGCACCTGCGGGTGCTTTTTTTGTCTTTGTCGCTTTCATTCTGAAGGTGTCCCGCATTTTTCGTTTCATTTTCTGCAAAACAATAAAAACAGCACAGCGCGTGCCGTAAAACGCATGCTTCTCACCTGACAACTCGCTCTGTCCGCTTACATACTGCCCTCCTGAAACAGGGAGGTAGCAATGGGAATTCCCGCTCTTAGCGTCTGCGTCATTCTGGCAATAGCCCCGTTACTTTGGTTACCTGAACTGCCATCACGTCATGCCGTGTGGATAATGATTGCTGGCGGGGTCGTGCTGGCCGCACGGCGAAACGAACGACTGAAGTATGCGGGTATCACGCTGTTACTTTGCGTGTGGGGTATTCTGGCTGCGAAGGAGAGCGTCTGGCCGATGCAGCATTTAACCACGGGGGCTGTGCAGGCTGAGGTAGCGATTACCGCCACAGATGGCGCAACGCAGCATCAGGCAAACATTCTCAGCGTTGATGGCAAGCGCTGGTGGGCTACTACCGGCGTCATGCTGTATGGCAATTATCTGCCACAGAAAGCGTGTGCCGGTCAGCGCTGGACCATGACGCTCAGGCTCAGGCCTGCCCATGGCGAACTGAACGACGGCGGTTATGATTCTCAGCGCAGCGCTTTTGCCCGCCATCAAACGCTGAGCGGGCGTTTCACCCGTGCGGAACTCGTTGATGGGCACTGCAGCCTGCGAGCGCAATATCTCATGTCACTGCAAAACCGCCTTTCTGCTTACCGATGGGGGGCGGTTATCCTCGGACTGGGAATGGGTGAACGTCTGGATGTGCCCCAGGAAATAAAAGACCTGATGCGTGAAACCGGGACGCTGCATTTGATGGCGATTTCGGGTCTGCATATCGCGCTGGCGGCATCCCTCGTCTGGTTACTCGCTCGTGGGATCCAGTTTTTATTACCCAGCCACCGGGTCCAATGGCAGATGCCTCTCCTGGCCGGATTGTGCTTTGCCGCTTTCTACGCCTGGCTGACCGGTCTGCAACCACCTGCGCTGCGAACGGTCATTGCGCTTGCTGTGCTTGCATTATTGCGGATCGCTGCCCGGCAATGGTCTCCCTGGCAGGTGTGGGTCTGCTGTATCGCGGCGATCCTGATAAGCGACCCCTTAGCCATACTCTCGCAGAGTCTGCTCTTGTCTGCATTTGCGGTCGCCGCGCTGATTTTTTGGTTCCAGTGGCTGCCTCTTCCTGACTGGCAAAGGGCACGACGTATACGGCCGCTGCTGAACCTGATCTATCTGCAGGTGGGTATGTTGATGCTGCTGATGCCGGTACAGGTCCTGGTTTTCCATGGCTTCAGCATCTCTTCCCTGGTCGCGAATCTCTTTGCCGTTCCCCTGGTGACGTTTGTCTCCGTGCCGCTGATCCTGTTCGGCATGCTGCTTCATCTCCTGCCGTTGGCGGCACCGGAAAGCGTCGTCTGGTTCGCAGCCAATAAGTCACTTGCGGGGCTTTTCTGGCTCCTCATGCGCCAGCCTGACGGCTGGCAAAATGTCGACCAACGCTGGCAATACATGACATTGCTGCCGTGGTTGAGCATCATTGCTTGGCGTTTTCGCGCCTGGAAAACCGTTCCAGCCGTTTGTCTTGCAGGAAGTGTCTTACTGGCATTTCCTCTCTGGCGAACGGCAAAAAGCGAGAGCTGGGCGCTGCATATGCTGGACGTGGGGCAGGGGCTGGCGATGGTCATTGAACGGCACGGGAAGGCCATTCTCTATGATACCGGGCTCGCCTGGCCGGGCGGGGATAGCGCGCAGCGGTTAATTATCCCGTGGCTTCGCTGGCATCACCTGAGGCCTGAAGGCGTTATTCTCAGTCATGAGCACCTCGACCATGCGGGAGGGCTCGCATCGTTGCAAAAAGCGTGGCCGGAAGTGTGGGTAAGAAGCCCATTGCGCCAGGCGGAACATCTGCCCTGTTTTCGCGGGCAGAGATGGAAATGGCAGGGACTCACCTTCACCGCCCACTGGCCCCCCGAAAATTACCCGGCTCAGGGAAATAACCATTCCTGCGTGGTAAAGGTGGACGACGGTGAGCAGAGTGTTCTGCTAACAGGAGACGTTGAAGCGCAAGCGGAACAGGCTATGCTTAGCCATTACTGGCGTTATCTGACGTCCACGCTCATACAGGTGCCCCATCATGGCAGTAATACTTCGTCTTCATTGCCGCTGGTACAGCGGGTGGAAGGTCAGATCGCCCTGGATTCAGCGGCCCGCTATAACGCATGGCGATTCCCGTCGGCAAAAGTTGTCCGACGTTATCGAAAAGAGGGGTATATCTGGCACGATACTCCTCATTCTGGACAAATATCGGTGACATTCTCGCAACATCACTGGCAAATCCGGCGCTTGCGCGAGCAAATTTTACCTCGTTGGTATCATCAGTGGTTTGGCGTGCCAGTGGATAACGGGTAGAATATGCGGCTATTTCAACAAATGCTGGTTTTTTGAATGCATAACGACAAAGATCTCTCTACGTGGCAGACATTCCGCCGACTGTGGCCAACCATTGCGCCTTTCAAAGCGGGTCTGATCGTGGCGGGCGTAGCGTTAATCCTCAACGCAGCCAGCGATACCTTCATGTTATCGCTCCTTAAGCCACTTCTTGATGATGGCTTTGGTAAAACAGATCGCTCCGTGCTGGTGTGGATGCCGCTGGTGGTGATCGGGCTGATGATTTTACGTGGTATCACCAGCTATGTCTCCAGCTACTGTATCTCCTGGGTATCAGGAAAGGTGGTAATGACCATGCGTCGCCGCCTGTTTGGTCACATGATGGGAATGCCAGTTTCATTCTTTGACAAACAGTCAACGGGTACGCTGTTGTCACGTATTACCTACGATTCCGAACAGGTTGCTTCTTCTTCTTCCGGCGCACTGATTACTGTTGTGCGTGAAGGTGCGTCGATCATCGGCCTGTTCATCATGATGTTCTATTACAGTTGGCAACTGTCGATCATTTTGATTGTGCTGGCACCGATTGTTTCGATTGCGATTCGCGTTGTATCGAAGCGTTTTCGCAACATCAGTAAAAACATGCAGAACACCATGGGGCAGGTGACCACCAGCGCAGAACAAATGCTGAAGGGCCACAAAGAAGTATTGATTTTCGGTGGTCAGGAAGTGGAAACGAAACGCTTTGATAAAGTCAGCAACCGAATGCGTCTTCAGGGGATGAAAATGGTTTCAGCCTCTTCCATCTCTGATCCGATCATTCAGCTGATCGCCTCTTTGGCGCTGGCGTTTGTTCTGTATGCGGCGAGCTTCCCAAGTGTCATGGATAGCCTGACTGCCGGTACGATTACCGTTGTTTTCTCTTCAATGATTGCACTGATGCGTCCGCTGAAATCGCTGACCAACGTTAACGCCCAGTTCCAGCGCGGTATGGCGGCTTGTCAGACGCTGTTTACCATTCTGGACAGTGAGCAGGAGAAAGATGAAGGTAAGCGCGTGATCGAGCGTGCGACTGGCGACGTGGAATTCCGCAATGTCACCTTTACTTATCCGGGACGTGACGTACCTGCATTGCGTAACATCAACCTGAAAATTCCGGCAGGGAAGACGGTTGCTCTGGTTGGACGCTCTGGTTCGGGTAAATCAACCATCGCCAGCCTGATCACGCGTTTTTACGATATTGATGAAGGCGAAATCCTGATGGATGGTCACGATCTGCGCGAGTATACCCTGGCGTCGTTACGTAACCAGGTTGCTCTGGTGTCGCAGAATGTCCATCTGTTTAACGATACGGTTGCTAACAACATTGCTTACGCACGGACTGAACAGTACAGCCGTGAGCAAATTGAAGAAGCGGCGCGTATGGCCTACGCCATGGACTTCATCAATAAGATGGATAACGGTCTCGATACAGTGATTGGTGAAAACGGCGTGCTGCTCTCTGGCGGTCAGCGTCAGCGTATTGCTATCGCTCGAGCCTTGTTGCGTGATAGCCCGATTCTGATTCTGGACGAAGCTACCTCGGCTCTGGATACCGAATCCGAACGTGCGATTCAGGCGGCACTGGATGAGTTGCAGAAAAACCGTACCTCTCTGGTGATTGCCCACCGCTTGTCTACCATTGAAAAGGCAGACGAAATCGTGGTCGTCGAGGATGGTGTCATTGTGGAACGCGGTACGCATAACGATTTGCTTGAGCACCGCGGCGTTTACGCGCAACTTCACAAAATGCAGTTTGGCCAATGATCGAAAAAATCTGGTCTGGTGAATCCCCTTTGTGGCGGCTATTGCTGCCACTCTCCTGGTTGTATGGCCTGGTGAGTGGCGCGATCCGTCTTTGCTATAAACTAAAACTGAAGCGCGCCTGGCGTGCCCCCGTACCGGTTGTCGTGGTTGGTAATCTCACCGCAGGCGGCAACGGAAAAACCCCGGTCGTTGTCTGGCTGGTGGAACAGTTGCAACAGCGCGGTATTCGCGTGGGGGTCGTATCGCGGGGATATGGTGGTAAGGCGGCGCGTTATCCGCTGTTGCTGACGGCGGAAACCACGAGTGCCGAAGCGGGTGATGAGCCGGTATTGATTTTCCAGCGTACCGGCGCGCCGGTTGCGGTCTCTCCGGTGCGCAGCGACGCCGTTCAGGCACTGCTTGCCGAACAGGCGGTACAAATCATTATCACTGACGATGGCCTGCAGCATTACGCCCTGGCGCGTGATAAAGAGATTGTGGTCATCGACGGGGTTCGCCGTTTCGGTAACGGCTGGTGGCTGCCGGCCGGACCCATGCGCGAACGAGCTTCGCGTCTTAAGTCCGTTGATGCGGTGATTGTGAACGGCGGTGAAGCAAATGCGGGTGAAATCCCGATGTGCCTGCAGCCGGGTCTGGCAGTCAACCTGGCGACGGGGGAACGCCGGGCGGTTGCTGAGCTGCCTTCACTGGTGGCGATGGCGGGCATTGGTCATCCCCCGCGCTTCTTCGCGACGCTGGAACAGTGTGGTGCCCGGCTGGAAAAACGGGTTCCGCTGGCCGACCACCAGGCGCTGGTCGAAGGGGAGGTAGACGCCCTGACCGTACCCGGACAGTCGCTGATTATGACCGAAAAAGATGCGGTGAAATGCCGTGCCTTTGCGAAAGATAACTGGTGGTATCTGCCGGTTGACGCTGAACTCAGCGGCGAGCAGCCGGAACACTTGCTCCAGGAACTCATTGCGTTGGTGCAGTAAAGGCTTACGCGGTTCTGGTGGCGCTTCGACGGACAGGAAAACGCATGTCTTTACCGCAACTCTCGCTTTCAGCCGCACGTAATCTCCACCTTGCCGCGCAGGGGCTACTCAAAAAGCCCCGCCGCCGCGCGCAGCCTGCCGATATCCTTTCTACCGTCCAGCGCATGTCGCTGCTTCAAATCGACACCATTAATATTGTGGCCCGTAGCCCCTACCTGGTGCTGTTTAGCCGCCTGGGGAATTATCCTTCACAGTGGCTGGATGAGGCGCTCAGCAAGGGCGAATTAATGGAGTACTGGGCGCACGAAGCCTGCTTCCTGCCCCGCAGCGATTTTGCCCTGGTGCGTCACCGTATGCTTGCCCCGGAAAAGATGGGCTGGAAATACCGACAGGCGTGGATGCTGGAACATGCGGCCGAAATTGAACAGCTCATCGCGCATATTCAGGATAATGGCCCCGTCCGCTCCGCCGATTTTGAACACCCGCGCAAGGGTACAAGCGGCTGGTGGGAGTGGAAGCCGCACAAACGTCATCTCGAAGGGCTGTTCACCTCTGGAAAAGTCATGGTGATTGAGCGGCGTAATTTTCAGCGCGTCTACGACCTGACGCATCGCGTGATGCCGCACTGGGACGACGAGCGTGACCTGCTTACCCAGGAGGCGGCCGAGGCCATCATGCTCGAAAATAGCGCCCGCAGCCTGGGGATTTTCCGCACGCAGTGGCTGGCAGATTATTATCGCCTTCGCCAGCCCGCGCTGAAATCGCTTCTGGACATATGGAAACGCGAACAGCGAGTCATCCCCGTCACGGTGGAAACGCTGGGCGAAATGTGGCTGCATGCGGATCTCCTCCCGCTACTGCCTCAGGCCCTGGAGGGGAAACTTCAGGCAACCCACAGTGCGGTGCTGTCGCCTTTCGACCCGGTCGTCTGGGACAGAAAACGCGCTGAGCAGCTGTTCGATTTTAGCTACCGGCTGGAATGTTATACCCCGGCCCCAAAGCGCCAGTATGGCTACTTTGTTCTCCCGCTGCTGCATAAGGGACAGCTGGTCGGGCGCATGGACGCTAAAATGCACCGCAAGACCGGCACGCTTGAAATCATTGCGCTTTATCTGGAAGAGGGCGTCAGGTTGACGGCAAGCCTGGAAAAAGGGTTAACGTTCGCCATCAGCGAATTCGCGCGCTGGCAGGGTGCCCGCGACGTGACGCTGGGCCGGGTACCCGACGGACTGTTTACATCCTGTCGAAGTGGCTGGGAAACAGGCACTCCCTGAAAAGGGAATGTGTTAAGCTTTAGCGATTACCCATACGGAGGAACTATGGATCACCGTTTACTTGAAATTATTGCCTGCCCGGTATGCAACGGCAAACTCTACTACAGCCAGGACAAACAGGAGCTGATTTGCAAGCTGGACAGCCTTGCTTTCCCGCTGCGTGACGGCATTCCGGTATTGCTGGAAAATGAAGCTCGTTCCCTGGTGGCAGAAGAGAGCAAACCATGAGTTTTGTTGTCATTATTCCTGCGCGTTATGCCTCAACGCGTCTGCCGGGTAAACCGCTGGTGGATATCAACGGCAAGCCGATGATCGTGCATGTCCTCGAGCGTGCGCGTGAATCCGGCGCCGATCGCGTGATTGTTGCTACCGATCATCCTGACGTCGCCCGTGCGGTTGAGGCGGCAGGCGGTGAGGTGTGCATGACCCGCGCCGATCACCAGTCCGGCACCGAGCGTCTGGCTGAAGTGGTTGAGAAATGTGGTTTCAGTGATGATACGGTCATTGTTAACGTGCAGGGCGACGAGCCGATGATCCCGGCGGTGATTATCCGTCAGGTAGCAGAAAACCTGGCGCAGCGTCAGGTCGGTATGGCGACGCTCGCGGTGCCCATTCACCACGCTGAAGAGGCATTCAATCCGAATGCGGTGAAGGTAGTCATGGATGCTGAAGGCTATGCGCTCTATTTCTCACGCGCCACGATCCCGTGGGATCGCGATCGCTTTGCGCTCTCTAAAGAGACTATTGGTGATACTTTCCTGCGTCATATTGGGATCTACGGCTATCGGGCCGGTTTTATTCGTCGGTATGTTACCTGGGCGCCAAGTCCGTTAGAACACATCGAAATGTTAGAGCAGCTTCGTGTTCTGTGGTACGGCGAAAAATCCATGTTGCTGTTGCTCAGGAAGTTCTGGCACAGGTGTGGATACCCCTGAAGATCTTGAGCGCGTTCGCGCTGAAATGCGCTAATTTCACTTCACGACACTTCAGCCAATTTTGGGAGGAGTGTCGTACCGTTACGATTTTCCTCAATTTTTTCTTTTCAACAATTGATCTCATTCAGGTGACATCTTTTATATTGGCGCTCATTATGAAAGCAGTAGCATTTTATGAGGGTAATCTGAATGGAACACTGCGTGCCGAATTAAGCCTTTTACTGGGCGAAAAACTCAGTCGTATTGAGTGCGTCAATGAAAAAGCGGATACGGCGTTGTGGGCTTTGTATGACAGCCAGGGAAACCCAATGCCGTTAATGGCAAGAAGCTTTAGTACGCCCGGAAAAGCCCGACAACTGGCATGGAAAACCACCATGCTGGCAAGAAGTGGGACTGTCCGTATGCGACTAATTTATGTGTGATGACGCATGAGAACACCCCGGCCCCGATGTCCTGCGACTGGAGCGGATGCGTGGTGTTTCGGTGGAGGCACCAGCCCGAACACCAGAACGCTGGGAACAACTCAAAGACCAAATCGTTGAAGCCTTACTGGCCTGGCACCGTCAGGACAGTCGCGGTTGCGTCGGCGCGGTCGACAATACTCAGGAAATTTCTGGCCCTCATGGTACCGGCAACATGTTGAAGTGCTATGGACCACGCTCAATCAGTTCAATAACACCGTCTGACGATGCAGGATAAGCGGATCCTGTTTCGCACTCGCTAATGTCTCCCGGCATTATTTGAAGGCTTTAACGACAATTGTGTGCTGATTCACGGTAACTTCTGTTTACGCAGCATGTTGAAAGATTCGCGCAGCGATCAGTTACTGGCGATGGTCGGGCCGGGACTAATGCTTTGGGCACCGCGAGAATACGAACTGTTCCGACTAATGGATAATTCTCTGGCGGAAGATTTGCTCTGGAGTTACCTGCAACGCGCGCCAGTGGCGGAGTCGTTCATCTGGCGGCGTTGGTTGTATGTGTTATGGGATGAAGTTGCGCAACTGGTTAATACCGGACGATTTAGTCGGCGCAAACTTCGATCTGGCATCAAAATCACTCTTGCCGTGGCTCGCCTGACGAACCTTTTAGCCACTGCCAGATACGGCCAAGCGTTTCATAGCCAACACGATCGCTATGCATCAACCAGACCGGAGAAGGGATTGCCCGTTCCCACGGGTTAAGCGGCGAGTCGATGGCCAACTGATTCGCCGGGGCTGGTAGCGGATTTAACCCTTCCTGCTGAAAAAAGATCATCGCCCGCGGCAGATGTGATGCGGAGGTCACCAGCAGGAAAGGGGCGTCACCAATCGCCTGTTTCACTGCTGCAGCTTCTTCTTCGGTATCTTTTGGCAAATCCAGGGTGATAATTTGCTCGCGCGGCACGCCCAGCGATTGCGCAACTCTGGCACCTACTTCCGCTGTACTCACCGTATTGGTTTTTGCTACGCCTCCCGTGAAGATCAGTTTTGATCCCGGATTTTCGCGCCATAAGCGAATACCTTCATTCAGGCGTGGCAGACTGTTATTGATTAAATTAGAGCTCGGTGCCCACTGCGGGTTCCAGGTATAACCACCTCCGAGCACCACGATATAGTCCACTTTTTGCGAATTATTCCATGTCGGATAGGTGCTTTCGATGGGACGCAGCAGGCGGTCGGCTACCGGTTGCAAACTCAATAACAAGAGCGCCAGCCACCCAATGCTAATAAAAATCTTCCCGGTTTTTTGAAAACGGCTAAACCACAGCAGCGCCAGGCCAGCGCCAATAATCAACAACATCAGCGGAAGTGGCAGCAACATATTGCCAATCACTTTTTTCAGTGTAAAAAGCATCCTTTCTGGTTCCTTTTTTAACCATATAGCAAGGGATCGCCAGCGATATTACACCAGACGGGTTCATTCTCGCCGTGGCTGTGACAAAATAGCGTCTTTATCAGAAAACGTCTTAGCCAACCGGTGGAGAAAGCCAATGCAGGATCGCAATTTTGATGATATTGCGGAAAAGTTTTCCCGTAACATTTACGGCACCACCAAAGGGCAGCTTCGACAGGCTATTCTGTGGCAGGATCTCGATCGCGTGCTGGCGGAAATGGGCCCGCAAAAACTGCGTGTGCTGGATGCTGGCGGTGGAGAAGGGCAGACCGCAATCAAAATGGCCGAGCGTGGGCATCAGGTCATTTTATGCGATCTTTCTGCGCAGATGATCGACCGCGCAAAACAGGCGGCAGAAGCAAAAGGTGTGAGCGACAACATGCAATTTATACATTGCGCCGCTCAGGATGTTGCTTCGCATTTGGAAACGCCCGTTGATCTGATATTGTTCCATGCGGTGCTCGAGTGGGTGGCTGATCCCCGCAGCGTATTGCAGACCCTGTGGTCAGTGTTGCGTCCAGGCGGCGTGTTGTCGTTAATGTTCTACAATGCGCATGGTTTGTTGATGCATAACATGGTCGCCGGGAATTTTGATTACGTGCAGGCGGGAATGCCGAAAAAGAAAAAACGGACGCTTTCGCCAGATTATCCACGCGACCCGGCGCAGGTTTATCTGTGGCTGGAAGAAGCTGGTTGGCAAATTATGGGTAAGACAGGCGTTCGCGTGTTTCATGATTATCTGCGCGAGAAACACCAGCAGCGCGACTGCTATGAAGCATTACTTGAATTAGAAACGCGTTATTGCCGTCAGGAACCGTATATTACCCTGGGGCGTTATATTCATGTCACCGCGCGCAAACCGCAGAGCAAGGATAAAGTATGAGTGAATTTTCCCAGACAGTCCCCGAACTGGTTGCCTGGGCCAGAAAAAATGACTTCTCCATCTCGCTGCCGGTAGACCGACTCTCTTTTCTGCTGGCGGTTGCCACGCTGAACGGCGAGCGTCTGGATGGTGAGATGAGTGAAGGCGAGCTGGTGGATGCATTCCGCCATGTGAGTGATGCGTTTGAGCAAACCAGCGAAACCATCGGCGTGCGCGCCAATAACGCGATCAACGACATGGTGCGTCAACGTCTGCTGAACCGCTTTACCAGCGAGCAGGCGGAAGGGAACGCAATTTACCGTCTGACGCCGCTCGGCATCGGCATTACTGACTACTACATCCGTCAGCGCGAGTTTTCTACGCTGCGTCTTTCTATGCAGTTGTCGATTGTGGCGGGTGAGCTCAAACGCGCAGCAGATGCCGCCGAAGAGGGCGGTGATGAATTTCACTGGCACCGTAATGTCTATGCGCCACTGAAATATTCGGTAGCAGAAATTTTCGACAGTATCGACCTGACGCAACGTCTGATGGACGAACAGCAGCAGCAGGTGAAGGACGATATCGCCCAGTTGCTGAACAAAGACTGGCGGGCGGCGATTTCCAGCTGTGAATTGTTGCTTTCGGAAACTTCCGGAACGCTGCGTGAATTGCAGGATACGCTGGAAGCGGCAGGCGACAAATTGCAGGCTAATCTGTTGCGCATTCAGGATGCGACGATGACCCATGACGATCTGCATTTCGTCGATCGTCTGGTGTTCGATCTGCAGAGCAAACTCGATCGTATTATCAGTTGGGGCCAGCAATCCATCGACTTGTGGATTGGCTACGACCGCCACGTACACAAATTTATTCGTACCGCGATCGATATGGATAAAAACCGCGTCTTTGCTCAGCGGTTACGTCAGTCGGTACAAACCTATTTTGATGAGCCGTGGGCGCTAACTTATGCCAATGCCGATCGTCTGCTGGATATGCGTGACGAAGAGATGGCACTGCGCGATGAAGAAGTGACTGGGGAACTTCCTGAGGATCTGGAATACGAAGAGTTTAACGAGATCCGCGAACAGCTGGCGGCGATCATCGAAGAACAACTTGCCGTGTACAAAACCAGACAAGTGCCGCTGGATCTTGGTCTGGTGGTACGCGAATATCTGTCACAGTATCCGCGTGCACGTCACTTTGACGTTGCGCGTATTGTTATTGATCAGGCGGTACGTCTTGGCGTAGCGCAAGCAGATTTCACCGGACTGCCAGCGAAATGGCAGCCGATTAATGATTACGGAGCCAAGGTACAGGCGCATGTCATCGACAAATATTGAACAAGTGATGCCGGTTAAGCTGGCGCAGGCGCTGGCGAATCCGTTATTTCCGGCGCTGGACAGCGCCTTACGTTCAGGACGCCATATTGGCCTCGACGAACTGGATAATCATGCATTCCTGATGGATTTTCAGGAATATCTGGAAGAGTTTTACGCGCGTTATAACGTTGAGCTTATTCGCGCACCAGAAGGGTTCTTCTATTTACGCCCACGTTCCACCACGCTGATCCCTCGTTCCGTCTTGTCGGAACTGGATATGATGGTCGGGAAAATCCTCTGTTATCTCTATCTCAGCCCGGAACGGCTGGCGAATGAGGGGATTTTCACCCAGCAGGAACTGTACGACGAACTGCTCACCCTGGCCGATGAAGCAAAACTGCTGAAACTGGTGAACAACCGTTCAACCGGTTCAGACGTTGACCGTCAGAAGTTGCAGGAGAAAGTACGTTCTTCGCTCAACCGTCTGCGTCGTTTAGGCATGGTGTGGTTTATGGGCCACGACAGCAGCAAGTTTCGCATTACCGAATCGGTGTTCCGCTTCGGAGCCGATGTGCGTGCTGGCGACGATCCCCGTGAAGCACAGCGTCGCCTGATTCGTGATGGCGAAGCAATGCCGATTGAAAATCATCTGCAACTCAACGATGAAACCGAAGAGAATCAGCCAGATAGCGGAGAGGAAGAATAATGATTGAACGCGGTAAATTTCGCTCACTGACGCTGATTAACTGGAACGGCTTTTTTGCCCGAACTTTTGACCTTGACGAGCTGGTCACGACGCTTTCTGGCGGTAACGGGGCGGGTAAATCCACCACCATGGCGGCGTTCGTTACGGCGCTGATCCCCGACCTGACCCTGCTGCATTTCCGTAACACTACGGAAGCCGGGGCCACCAGCGGTTCGCGCGATAAAGGTCTGCACGGTAAGCTGAAAGCGGGTGTCTGTTATTCGATGCTCGACACCATTAACTCGCGCCACCAGCGCGTGGTGGTCGGTGTGCGTCTGCAACAGGTTGCCGGACGCGATCGTAAAGTGGATATCAAGCCGTTTGCCATTCAGGGACTGCCGATGTCGGTGCAGCCGACACAGCTGGTGACCGAAACCCTGAACGAACGCCAGGCGCGCGTGCTGCCGCTTAACGAGCTGAAAGACAAGCTCGAGGCGATGGAAGGCGTGCAGTTTAAACAGTTCAACTCCATTACTGATTACCACTCGCTGATGTTCGATCTGGGCATCATCGCGCGTCGTCTGCGCTCCGCATCTGACCGTAGCAAATTCTATCGTCTGATCGAAGCTTCGCTGTATGGCGGGATCTCCAGTGCCATTACCCGTTCTCTGCGCGACTACCTGTTGCCAGAAAACAGCGGCGTGCGTAAAGCGTTCCAGGACATGGAAGCGGCGCTGCGTGAAAACCGTATGACGCTGGAAGCGATTCGTGTCACCCAGTCGGACCGCGACCTGTTTAAGCATCTGATCAGCGAAGCCACCAACTACGTGGCGGCGGACTACATGCGTCACGCCAACGAGCGCCGTGTCCATCTCGACAAAGCCCTGGAGTTTCGTCGCGAGCTACATACTTCGCGTCAGCAACTGGCGGCTGAGCAGTACAAACACGTCGATATGGCGCGTGAGCTGGCAGAGCACAACGGTGCCGAAGGCGATCTGGAAGCGGATTATCAGGCGGCCAGTGATCACCTGAACCTGGTGCAAACCGCACTGCGTCAGCAGGAGAAGATCGAACGCTACGAAGCGGATCTCGATGAGCTGCAGATCCGTCTGGAAGAGCAAAATGAAGTGGTGGCAGAAGCCATCGAACGCCAGGAAGAGAATGAGGCTCGTGCGGAAGCTGCCGAACTGGAAGTGGACGAGCTGAAAAGCCAGCTTGCTGACTACCAGCAGGCGCTGGACGTCCAGCAAACGCGCGCGATCCAGTATAACCAGGCGATTGCTGCGCTTAATCGTGCCAAAGAACTGTGCCATCTGCCGGACTTAACCGCCGACTGCGCCGCCGAATGGCTGGAAACCTTCCAGGCGAAAGAGCTGGAAGCGACTGAAAAAATGCTCTCTCTTGAGCAGAAAATGAGCATGGCGCAAACCGCGCACAGCCAGTTTGAGCAGGCTTATCAGCTGGTGGTGGCAATCAACGGCCCACTGGCGCGTAACGAGGCGTGGGATGTCGCTCGCGAACTATTGCGCGAAGGGGTCGATCAGCGTCACCTGGCAGAGCAGGTTCAGCCGCTGCGGATGCGATTAAGCGAACTGGAACAGCGTCTACGCGAGCAGCAAGAAGCTGAGCGTCTGCTGGCAGATTTCTGCAAACGTCAGGGCAAGAATTTTGATATCGACGAACTGGAAGCCCTGCATCAGGAACTGGAAGCACGCATTGCCTCTCTTTCCGATAGCGTGTCTAACGCCCGTGAAGAGCGCATGGCACTGCGCCAGGAGCAGGAACAGCTGCAGTCTCGCATTCAGAGTTTGATGCAGCGTGCGCCGGTTTGGCTGGCAGCGCAAAACAGTCTCAACCAGTTGAGCGAACAGTGCGGCGAAGAGTTTACCTCCAGCCAGGACGTCACCGAATATCTGCAACAGTTGCTGGAGCGTGAGCGAGAGGCGATTGTTGAACGCGATGAAGTGGGCGCGCGCAAAAACGCCGTCGATGAAGAGATCGAACGTTTAAGCCAGCCTGGCGGCTCTGAAGATCAGCGTCTGAACGCGCTGGCGGAGCGTTTTGGTGGTGTGCTGCTGTCAGAAATTTATGACGACGTTAGCCTGGAAGATGCGCCGTACTTCTCAGCGCTGTATGGCCCGTCACGCCACGCCATCGTGGTGCCAGATCTGTCACAGGTAACTGAACACCTGGAAGGCTTGACCGATTGCCCGGAAGATCTCTATCTGATCGAAGGAGATCCGCAGTCATTCGATGACAGCGTGTTCAGCGTTGATGAGCTGGAAAAAGCGGTAGTGGTGAAAATCGCCGATCGTCAGTGGCGTTATTCACGTTTCCCGGAAGTGCCGCTGTTTGGTCGTGCTGCGCGTGAAAGCCGTATTGAAAGCCTCCATGCCGAGCGTGAAGTGCTTTCCGAACGCTTCGCCACGCTCTCCTTTGATGTACAGAA
Organism: Enterobacter hormaechei; assembly: GCA_041890495.1. Classification (GTDB taxonomy): domain Bacteria; phylum Pseudomonadota; class Gammaproteobacteria; order Enterobacterales; family Enterobacteriaceae; genus Escherichia; species Escherichia boydii. The sequence goes on along the minus strand of CP169086.1, from coordinate 2,040,297 downwards.
AACTCAGCGTCTGCATCAGGCGTTCAGCCGCTTTATCGGCAGTCATCTGGCGGTTGCGTTTGAGTCTGACCCGGAAGCAGAAATCCGTCAACTGAACAGCCGTCGCGTCGAACTGGAGCGGGCGTTAAGTAATCATGAAAATGATAACCAGCAGCAGCGTATTCAGTTTGAGCAGGCGAAAGAGGGCGTTACGGCGCTGAACCGCATTCTGCCGCGTCTCAACCTGTTGGCTGATGACAGCCTGGCGGATCGCGTCGATGAAATCCGCGAACGTCTGGATGAAGCCCAGGAAGCCGCGCGTTTTGTTCAGCAGTTTGGCAATCAACTGGCGAAACTGGAACCGATTGTTTCGGTATTGCAGAGCGACCCGGAACAGTTCGAACAGTTAAAAGAAGATTACGCGTACTCTCAGCAGATGCAGCGCGATGCCCGTCAGCAGGCGTTTGCCCTGACGGAAGTGGTGCAGCGTCGTGCGCACTTTAGCTATTCTGACTCGGCAGAAATGCTTAGCGGTAACAGCGATCTCAACGAAAAACTGCGTGAACGTCTGGAACAGGCGGAAGCGGAGCGTACCCGCGCTCGCGAAGCGTTGCGCGGTCACGCAGCGCAGTTGAGTCAGTACAACCAGGTGCTGGCTTCGCTGAAAAGTTCTTACGACACCAAAAAAGAGCTACTCAACGATCTGCAACGTGAATTGCAGGATATCGGCGTGCGTGCTGATAGCGGGGCAGAAGAGCGGGCGCGTATTCGCCGTGACGAGCTGCATGCGCAACTGAGCAATAACCGTTCACGCCGCAATCAACTGGAAAAAGCGCTTACCTTCTGCGAAGCGGAGATGGACAACCTGACCCGCAAACTGCGCAAGCTGGAGCGGGATTACTTTGAGATGCGCGAGCAGGTAGTGACCGCCAAAGCGGGCTGGTGTGCGGTGATGCGCATGGTGAAAGATAACGGCGTTGAGCGCCGCTTACACCGTCGTGAGCTGGCTTATCTCTCCGCTGATGATTTGCGTTCCATGTCGGATAAGGCGTTAGGTGCGCTGCGTCTGGCGGTGGCGGATAACGAACATCTGCGCGACGTGCTGCGCATGTCGGAAGATCCGAAACGTCCGGAGCGTAAAATTCAGTTCTTCGTGGCGGTTTATCAGCATCTGCGTGAACGTATTCGTCAGGATATTATTCGTACCGATGATCCGGTGGAAGCTATCGAACAGATGGAGATTGAACTTAGCCGTCTGACCGAAGAATTAACCTCCCGTGAACAGAAACTGGCGATCAGTTCCCGCAGCGTGGCGAACATCATTCGCAAAACCATTCAGCGCGAGCAGAACCGTATCCGTATGCTCAACCAGGGGTTGCAGAACGTATCGTTTGGTCAGGTGAACAGCGTGCGTCTCAACGTGAACGTGCGTGAAACGCACGCCATGCTACTGGATGTGCTCTCTGAACAGCACGAGCAGCATCAGGATCTGTTTAACAGCAACCGTTTGACCTTCTCGGAAGCGCTGGCGAAACTGTATCAACGTCTTAACCCGCAGATTGATATGGGGCAGCGCACGCCGCAGACCATCGGTGAAGAACTGCTGGATTACCGCAACTATCTGGAAATGGAAGTTGAGGTTAACCGTGGTTCCGATGGCTGGCTGCGCGCAGAGTCTGGTGCATTGTCGACCGGTGAGGCGATTGGTACCGGTATGTCGATTCTGGTGATGGTGGTACAAAGCTGGGAAGATGAATCTCGCCGCCTGCGCGGTAAAGATATCTCTCCTTGCCGCCTGCTGTTCCTCGATGAAGCAGCGCGACTGGATGCTCGTTCTATCGCCACGCTGTTTGAATTGTGTGAGCGTTTGCAAATGCAACTCATCATCGCAGCGCCGGAAAATATCAGCCCGGAGAAAGGCACCACCTATAAACTGGTGCGTAAAGTCTTCCAGAATACCGAACACGTTCATGTCGTCGGCCTGCGAGGATTTGCGCCGCAGCCGCCAGAGTCATTGCCGGAAACCACGGCGGACGCTTCCTGAAGCGTCTTCTGACCCGAAGCGGCGCACTGGCGCCGCTTTTTTTTTAAACTTAACTTGTGCTTGGGGCTGCGTTATCTTTAAACTTCTTTACATAAGGTAAGGCAACAGCTTAGCCGTCTACCTATAATGAAATAAAGCCCCAACGTGATGGGCATGTCGTGAAAACAGGGGGCAAGGGATGTTGCTTAAGAAAAAATGTGGTCGTCAGCTGTCTGCGCTGAGTTTATGCCTGGCAGTGATGTTTGCTCCGCTGTTAACCGCCCAGGCCGACGAGCCTGAAATTGTGCCGACTGACAGCTCGGCAACGACAGGCACGCAGCCAACGTCGTTGTCCCAGCCGCTGGACCAGTCTCCGGCAACGGCTATCATGGCCGGTATTAAACCGCTGCCGGAAGGCATCGACGCCGAATCGCTCAGTCAGCAGCTGCAGTCAGAGCTGCCGTCAGGCTACACGCCTGTCTATCTCAATCAGCTCACGCTCCTCTATGCCGCCCGCGATATGAAACCGATGTGGGAAAACCGCGATGCCGTGCGCGCCTTCCAGCAGCAGCTGGCTGAAGTCGCGATTGCAGGATTTCAGCCGCAGTTTACAAAGTGGGTTGAGCTGTTAACCGATCCTGCCGTCACCGGGCAGGCGCGGGACGTGGTGCTTTCCGATGCCATGATGGGCTACCTGCAGTACGTGGCGGGCATTCCGGTCAACGGCAACCGCTGGCTGTACAGCGATAAGCCGCACAGGCTGGCGACGCCGGCGCTGTCGGTGATTAACCAGTGGCAGTTAGCGCTGGATAACGGCGAACTGCCGCGCTTTATCGCCAGCCTCGCACCGGCGCATCCACAATATGCCACTCTGCACCAGTCGCTCCTCGCGCTGGTGGGCGACTCGCGCCCATGGCCGCAGATGCGCGGTACCGCGACGCTGCGTCCAGGGCAGTGGAGCAGCGATGTGCCTGCTCTGCGCGAGATCCTGTTGCGTTCCGGTCTTCTTGATGGCGGGCCAAAGATTGCTCTCCCGGGCGATGATCCACAAAGCGTCGTCGTCAGCCCGTCAGCTCCAGTAAAAGAGAAGAAAGCCGTTGTCCTGAGCAACAAACCTGCGGCTTACGATCGCGAGCTGGTTGCGGCTGTTAAACAGTTCCAGGCCGCTCAGGGGCTGGGGGCCGATGGCGTCATTGGCCAGACGACGCGCGACTGGCTGAACGTAACGCCCGCCCAGCGTGCTGGCGTGTTGGCTCTCAACATCCAGCGATTGCGCTTGCTGCCAACAGAGCTTTCTACCGGGATCATGGTTAACATTCCGGCCTATTCGCTGGTCTACTATCAGAACGGCAATCAGGTGCTGGATTCGCGAGTCATTGTCGGTCGCCCCGATCGCAAAACGCCGATGATGAGCAGTGCCCTTAACAACGTAGTGGTAAACCCGCCGTGGAACGTACCTCCAACTCTGGCACGCAAAGATATTCTGCCAAAAGTGCGCAACGATCCGGGATATCTCGAAAGCCATGGCTATACGGTGATGCGCGGCTGGAACAGCAGAGAAGCGATTGACCCATGGCAGGTTGACTGGTCTACAATCACGGCCTCGAATTTACCGTTCCGCTTCCAGCAGGCTCCAGGCCCACGGAACTCGCTGGGGCGCTATAAATTCAATATGCCGAGTTCAGAGGCCATTTATTTGCATGACACGCCGAACCACAATCTGTTCAAGCGTGATACACGCGCATTGAGCTCAGGCTGTGTACGAGTGAATAAAGCTTCCGATCTGGCGAATATGCTGTTGCAGGATGCAGGCTGGAATGACAAACGTATTTCTGATGCGCTGAAGCAGGGTGATACACGTTACGTCAATATTCGGCAGTCGATTCCGGTGAATCTCTACTACCTGACGGCCTTTGTTGGTGCAGATGGTCGTACCCAGTATCGTACAGATATTTACAATTATGATCTGCCTGCGCGATCCAGCTCGCAAATCGTATCGAAAGCGGAACAATTAATCAGGTAAATGAAGTAGTTCGGGGAAATCAGTTGTCGTAATAATTAGCATGATTGGGGGCGATTCTCTGCAGCCCCCGTCACTGCTGGGGTTGAGTCATCTTGACGTCTGCTTTACGGGCGGTTAAGGTGCCTCTTGTGCGCCAGAAGTGCATATAAACGATAACATTGACCTGTAGACTTGATTATCATGGACAAATTCGACGCTAATCGCCGCAAATTGCTGGCGCTTGGTGGCGTTGCACTCGGTGCCGCCATCCTGCCGACCCCTGCGTTTGCAACACTCTCTACCCCACGCCCGCGCATTTTGACACTCAATAATCTTCATACCGGAGAGTCAATCAAAGCGGAGTTTTTCGATGGCAGAGGCTATATTCAGGAAGAATTGGCAAAACTTAACCATTTTTTCCGCGATTACCGCGCGAACAAAATAAAGTCCATCGACCCAGGATTATTCGACCAGTTGTATCGCCTGCAAGGGTTGTTAGGCACGCGCAAACCGGTGCAACTCATTTCCGGTTATCGTTCTATTGATACCAACAATGAACTACGCGCCCGCAGCCGTGGAGTAGCGAAGAAAAGCTATCACACTAAAGGCCAGGCGATGGATTTCCATATTGAAGGTATCGCGTTAAGCAATATTCGCAAAGCCGCGTTATCTATGCGCGCAGGTGGTGTAGGATATTACCCACGTAGTAACTTTGTGCATATTGATACCGGGCCAGCACGGCACTGGTAGCAATCGCTTAACGAAACAGGGGCAGTATGAACTATCGTATTATTCCGGTCACCGCATTCTCCCAGAACTGTTCATTAATCTGGTGTGAACAAACCCGTCTGGCCGCACTGGTCGATCCTGGCGGCGATGCGGAAAAAATCAAACAGGAAGTTGATGACAGCGGCCTGACACTGATGCAGATCCTGCTGACGCATGGTCATCTGGACCACGTTGGCGCAGCGGCGGAACTGGCGCAACATTACGGCGTGCCAGTTTTTGGCCCGGAAAAAGAAGATGAGTTCTGGCTGCAAGGCTTGCCTGCGCAAAGTCGTATGTTTGGTCTGGAAGAGTGCCAGCCGCTGACGCCAGATCGTTGGCTGAACGAAGGCGATACCATCAGCATAGGGAATGTGACTTTACAGGTGTTACATTGCCCTGGGCATACGCCGGGTCATGTAGTGTTTTTTGATGATCGGGCAAAGCTGCTGATTTCTGGCGATGTTATTTTCAAAGGCGGAGTAGGGCGCAGTGACTTCCCGCGTGGCGATCATAATCAACTGATTTCTTCAATCAAAGATAAATTGCTGCCACTGGGGGATGACGTGACATTTATTCCGGGTCACGGACCATTATCCACACTTGGTTATGAACGCCTGCATAATCCCTTCCTGCAAGACGAAATGCCCGTCTGGTAAGGCACATAAAAAAGCCCGCTTTTAATGCGGGCCTGGATTTCTGGCAAAGTGCGCTTTGTTTATGCCGGATGCGGCACGAGCGCCTTATCCGGCCTACAAAATCGTGCAAATTCAAAATATTGCAGGGGACGCGTAGGCCTGATAAGCGTAGCGCATCAGGCAATGTTACGTTTGTCATCAGTCTCAGCCCGCTTTTCAGCGGGCTTCATTGTTTTTAATGCTTACAGCACTGCCACAATCGCTTCGCACAGCGGAGCCATGTTATCTGGTGTCATCCCGGCCACATTTACGCGACCAGAAGCAACCGCATATACGCCAAACTCTTCGCGCAGACGCAGCACTTGTTCTTTTGTCAGGCCACTGAAGGAGAACATGCCGTTCTGTTTGATGATAAAGCTGAAGTCGCGGTTTGCGCCTTTTTCCTGCAGCGTATTGACGAACAACTGACGCATACGCTGAATACGCTGGCGCATATCAGTCAGCTCTTGTTCCCAAATCGCACGTAACGCATCGTTGCTCAGGATGGTGGCAACAACAGAAGCGCCGTGTGCTGGTGGGTTAGAGTAGTTAGCGCGAATCGCCGCTTTCATTTGGCTGAATGCGCGATCAACGGTTTCACTGTCGGCAGCAACCAGAGTACAAGCGCCAACACGCTCGTTGTACAGGCCAAAGTTTTTAGAGTAGGAACTGGCAACAATCAGCTCTTTATGCATAGCCGCGAAAGCGCGCAGTCCTTCAGCATCTTCTTCCAGACCACGGGCAAAACCCTGGTAAGCGAAGTCAAACAGCGGTAACCAGCCTTTCTCAACGGAGAGTTGTGCCAGTGTCTGCCATTGTTCCAGCGTAGGGTCGATACCGGTTGGGTTATGGCAGCAGCCATGGAACAGCACTACGTCGCCAGCCTGAGCTTCATTCAGGCTGTTAATCAGTGCATCGAAGTCAAGAGTGTGATTTTCCGCATCATAATAAGCGTATTCACGAACTTCCAGACCTGCAGAGTTAAAGACGCTCTTATGGTTCGGCCAGCTTGGGTTGCTCACCCACACTCGCTTAACGCTGGTATTTTTTGCCAGGAAATCGGCAGCTACGCGTAGTGCGCCAGTGCCCCCCGGAGTCTGTGCCGTGCGAGCACGTTTGTCATTGATCAGGGCGCTACCTTTACCAAACAGCAGTTCCTGAGTGCAGCGACCAAATTCAGGGATGCCGTCAATGCCGAGGTAATTTTTGGTGGTTTCATTTTCGAGCAGATACTGTTCAGCCTTTTTCACGCTGGTCAGTACCGGGGTTTTGCCCGTCTCATCTTTATAGACACCAATCCCGAGGTTAATTTTGCCGGGACGTTCATCGGCACGAAACAGATCGGCCAGGCCCAGAATCGGGTCGGCAGGAGCGGCGGTAATGTTCTCAAACATGACGAGGTTCCATTATGGTTACAGAAGGGAAGTCCGCTATCAGGGTAACGGGAGATTTACAAAATTCCAACCGTTTGCGACGAAAAGCGTGCGGCTTTTCAAAAGTCGCCATTATTTTCTGTCACGCATAAAAAAACAGGGCCGAAGCCCTGTTCATTAAGCATATAACAAAGTGGTGTTCTGATTAGAACTGGTAAGTCACACCTACAGCAGCCATATCGTCGTTGCCGTTCAGACCGCCAACAGCTTTCGCGTAGTCGGAGTCTTTGTCCAGCAGGTTGATGTAGTAGTCAGCCCACACGTTGAAGTTTTTGTTGAAGTAGTAAGTGGTACCAACCTGGATGAATTTAGCCAGGTCTGCATCGCCACCGCTGAAGCCATTGACGGCAGCCAGGTCTTTACCTTTGGTCTGCACGTAGGAGATTGCTGGACGCAGGCCGAAATCGAACTGGTACTGTGCAACCACTTCGAAGTTCTGCGTTTTGTTAGCGAAGCCAGCGTCACCGTTAGAACCGGTACGGGTGGTGTTACGGGTTTCTGCATAGGTGGTTGCCAGGTAGATGTTGTTAGCGTCGTATTTCAGACCAACACCCCATGCTTCAGCTTTATCACCTTCCCCATCAGCTTTCTGGTTCAGAGTACGGTTAGCGTTGCTGTAAGATGCGATTGCACCGAAACCTTCGCCGAAGTCGTAACCCAGAGAGTAGCCTACGCCGTCACCGTTAGAGGTTTTAACGTCAGCACGGTCGTTTTTGCCCTGGTACTGAACGCCCAGGCTCAGGCCGTCAACCAGACCGAAGAAGTTGCTGTTACGGTAGGTAAGCAGACCGGTGCTGCGGCTGGTCATAAAGTTATCAACATAGTTACCGCCCCAGGTCATACCTGAGAAGGACGGCGCCATATCGGTGTATGATTCTACGTCGTAAACGATACCGTAGTTACGACCGTAGTCGATGCTGCCAGCATCGCCCGCTTTCAGGCCAGCGAATGCCAGACGGTTTTTGTTAGTCTGAGTACCATTTTCAGCCTGGTTAGCCAGGAAACGGTATTCCCACTGGCCGTAACCGGTCAGCTGGTCGTTGATCTGAGTTTCGCCTTTGAAACCGATCTGCGCGTAGGTAGCGTCGTTATTGTTGGTGTTATCACCGGAAGTCACGAAATCGTGCTCGGCGTTAACTTTCCCGTAGAAGTCCAGTTTGTTGCCATCTTTGTTATAGATTTCTGCAGCGTTTGCAGTACCTGCTACTAACAGAGCAGGGACGATCACTGCCAGAATATTGCGCTTCATCATTATTTATTACCCTCATGGTTTTTTTTATGACACCTGCCACTGCCGTCAATAAGTTCTGTCAATAAAAATTTACGGAACTATTGATGAGAGTTTGGTGTCTTTATGTGTCTGCAGGCATCTTTCCATTCAAACTAATGTTTCGCTACCGTGAAAGTGCTACAAAGATAAAGATTTGGTTTCAAAAAGAAAAAATATGTAACCAAAAGTAAAATTTAAGGAACTTTGTGAACACCGTCATATTTCCATAGAGACGTGATGATATTTACAGCAATTTTAATCTATTTATATGATTTCCTTATATTTAAATTAACTAAACGGAAATTTTGTTTCTGATGGAAACTTTATCGACCTGGCACAAAATCTTCTTTCAGACATCCAGAATGCCAAAAAATAGTATGAAAATTGTGCTATTAGCTAAGAAAAAACTAATCCGCAATAAGAATGCGGATTAGTTTTTGCGCGTAAATGTTGCAATGTAATATTCCGTAACAGGATGATCGTTATGGCGGGGTTGCAAATAGATTGCTTGACTTAACAAACAGATAACTTGACAGAAAAGATAAAAAAAGAGCCAGCGGGCGCTGGCTCTTGAAGACGCTAAATTAGAAGCTGGCGTTACGCGGAGTACGTGGGAACGGAATCACATCACGTACGTTTTGCACGCCAGTTACGTAAGCAATCAGACGTTCAAAACCAAGACCGAAACCTGAATGCGGAACAGTACCGTAGCGACGCAGATCGCGATACCACCAGTAATCTTCTTTATTCAGGCCCATTTCCAGCATACGCTCGTCCAGCACGTCCAGACGTTCTTCACGCTGGGAGCCACCAATGATCTCACCGATGCCCGGAGCCAGAACGTCCATAGCCGCAACGGTTTTACCGTCTTCGTTAAGGCGCATATAGAACGCTTTAATATCTTTCGGATAGTTTTTAACCACTACCGGTGCTTTAAAGTGTTCTTCCGCCAGATAACGCTCATGCTCAGAAGAGAGATCGACTCCCCAGTAAACCGGGTTTTCAAACTTCCTGCCGCAGTTTTCGAGAATGGTCACTGCGTCGGTATAATCCACCTGCGCAAAATCGGCTTCAATGAAGCGTTCCAGACGTGAAACGGCATCTTTATCTACGCGTTCAGCGAAGAATTTCATGTCGTCAGCGCGTTCTTCGAGAACCGCTTTGAAGACATATTTCAGCATGGCTTCAGCCAGACCCGCAATATCGTTCAGGTTAGCAAACGCCACTTCCGGCTCCAGCATCCAGAATTCCGCCAGGTGACGGCTGGTGTTGGAGTTTTCAGCACGGAAAGTCGGGCCGAAGGTATAAATTTTGGACAATGCGCAAGCGTAGGTTTCGCCGTTCAACTGGCCAGATACGGTCAGGAAAGACTCTTTACCAAAGAAGTCTTTGTCGAAATCCACTTTGCCCTGATCGTTACGCGGCAGGTTTTCCAGATCCAGCGTAGAAACGCGGAACATTTCGCCTGCACCTTCGGTATCAGATGCGGTAATCAGTGGCGTTGAAACCCAGAAGAATCCCTGCTCGTTAAAGAAGCGATGCAGCGCCTGCGCCAGCGTATGGCGAACGCGCGCGACGGCACCAATCAGGTTTGTGCGCGGACGCAGGTGAGCGACTTCACGCAGATACTCAATGCTGTGGCGTTTTGCCGCCATCGGGTAAGTGTCTGGATCTTCAACCCAACCAGCAACTTCAACCTTGCTGGCCTGAATTTCAAATTGTTGCCCCTGGCCCGGCGACGCCACGACTTTACCCGTCACAATGACCGAGCAGCCGGTGGTCAGACGCAGGACGTCTTCATTGTAATTGGGCAGAGAATTATTGATGACAGCCTGTACAGGATCAAAGCAGGAACCGTCATAAACGGCGAGGAAGGAGATGCCAGCTTTTGAATCTCGGCGGGTACGTACCCATCCGCGCACGGTGACTTCGCTGTCAACGGCTACACGGCCCTGGAGTACGTCGGCTACAGGCACAACGCTCATAATATTCTCTCTGTTAATAGTCGGAAAAAATAAACACTTGTCCACCCGTAAATGGGGGGATACCTATGTTACCTGGCATCTGCAATCAGACAAGCAGAATTCGCAAATGCAGCGAAAGATTTCGGAATTAAAGGTAAAAAAAGGGAGCCGATTAGCTCCCTGATGATATTAACTGGCTTTTTTAATATGCGGAAGGTCGAACGCTTTGCGCAGCGCCCGAACAAACGCTTTATCATGGCAGATAGTTTTGCCAGGGCTGTCAGAAAGTTTCGCCACCGGTTTACCGTTACACTCTACCAACTTAATGACAATATTCAGGGGTTTTACCTGGGGGATATCGCAGGTCAGGCGAGTCCCAATACCAAAACTTAATTGCACGCGGGAAGAGAAGTGGCGGTATAGCTCAACCGCTTTGCGTAAATCCAGATTGTCAGAGAAAACCAGCGTTTTACTCTGTGGATCAATTCCCAGCTTTTCATAATGTGCAATGGCTTTTTCACCCCATTCAACCGGGTCGCCAGAGTCATGACGCAGGCCCTGATACCGACTAGCGAACTCGACACCGAAATCACGCAGGAAAGCATCCATAGTGATGCAGTCGGTTAATGCAATGCCAAGTTGGTCGGGATACTCTTCCAGCCAGGCAGCAAGTGCAGCTCGCTGGCTGTTGGCTAGATCCGGGCTGATTTGCTGATGTGCCTGGAACCATTCGTGTGCCTGTGTTCCCATCGGCGTGAGGGAAAGCCGACGCGCCAGATCGTAGTTGCTGGTGCCCACAAACCAGGATTCCTGTTGCAGACGCTTAACGATGGTTTCTTGTACTTCGCGAGAAAAACGGCGACGGGTGCCAAAATCCATCAGATGGAAGCGCGACATATCAAGACCGGCGGTTAACGCCGAGAAGTCGACTAATTTGCTTTCCAGCGTGTCGAGGGCTTGCGCAACGTCGGCCTGCGGTGAGCGATAGCGATGTACCATTTCACTGATAACCGCCAGCAAAGGAACTTCCCAGAGGATGACTTCACGCCACGGGCCGCTTAAACGAATATCCAGCTTGCCATTATCGTTGGACACGGTGACTTGTTCCGGGTTAAAGCGGAACTCGCGTAACCAGTTAAGATAGTCGGCCTTAAAGAAAGGCAGGGCAGAAAGCCACTGATATTCATCATCCTGCAGGCGCAGGTGCTGCATCGCCTGAACCTGTTCACGAATAGCATCGGCATAAATACCCAGCAGATCGTCACCTCGGCAACGAAACTCCGCCGCGACATGCACATCGTAATAGTGATGAAACACGGCTTGCTGCATATGCAACTTATAAGCATCTGTATCCAGCAACGAGTGCAGAACAGGAGAAGCGAATTGTGTCATAGGTGCGCAGTAGCGTCCTCGTACAGGAGCGTTTAGTACAATAAACATCTTCAGGAACTGCTGGAGTATACCTTGTTTCGCAATTTATTGAACCCCGATCACACCATATGCCACCTTTCTGGTCGATGGCATTACGCGGTGTATGTTATAAAAATGTAGCAATAAAGGCGTTTGTACCTGAAAAGATGAAGATTCTGCATAGCGCGATTTACGCAACAGGAATAGACTGAACACCAGACTCTATAAAAGATGCTAAAGGTTATTTATGACTCAACAGCCACAAGCCAAATACCGTCACGATTATCGTGCGCCGGATTACCAGATTACTGATATTGACTTGACCTTTGACCTCGACGCGCAAAAGACGGTCGTTACCGCGGTCAGCCAGGCTGTCCGTCATGGTGCATCAGATGCTCCCCTTCGTCTCAACGGCGAAGACCTCAAACTGGTTTCTGTTCATATTAATGATGAGCCGTGGACCGCCTGGAAAGAAGAAGAGGGCGCACTGGTTATCAGTAATTTGCCGGAGCGTTTTACGCTTAAGATCATTAATGAAATAAGCCCGGCGGCGAATACCGCGCTGGAAGGGCTTTATCAGTCAGGCGATGCGCTTTGCACCCAGTGTGAAGCCGAAGGTTTCCGCCATATTACGTATTATCTCGACCGCCCGGACGTGCTGGCGCGTTTTACCACCAAAATTATTGCCGATAAAATCAAATATCCCTTCCTGCTTTCCAATGGTAACCGCGTTGCGCAAGGCGAACTGGAAAACGGACGCCATTGGGTACAGTGGCAGGACCCGTTCCCGAAACCGTGCTACCTGTTTGCGCTGGTGGCAGGCGACTTTGATGTACTGCGCGATACCTTTACCACGCGTTCTGGTCGCGAAGTAGCACTGGAGCTGTACGTCGATCGCGGCAACCTTGATCGCGCGCCGTGGGCGATGACCTCGGTGAAAAACTCCATGAAATGGGATGAAGAACGCTTTGGCCTGGAGTATGACCTCGACATCTATATGATCGTCGCGGTGGATTTCTTCAATATGGGCGCAATGGAGAATAAGGGGCTGAATATCTTTAACTCCAAATATGTGCTGGCCCGCACCGACACCGCCACCGACAAAGATTACCTCGATATTGAACGCGTTATCGGCCATGAATATTTCCATAACTGGACCGGTAACCGAGTGACCTGTCGCGACTGGTTCCAGCTCAGCCTGAAAGAAGGTTTAACCGTCTTCCGCGATCAGGAGTTCAGCTCTGACCTTGGTTCCCGCGCAGTTAACCGCATCAATAATGTACGCACCATGCGCGGATTGCAGTTTGCAGAAGACGCCAGCCCGATGGCGCACCCGATCCGCCCGGATATGGTCATTGAGATGAACAACTTCTACACCCTGACCGTTTACGAGAAGGGCGCGGAAGTGATTCGCATGATCCACACCCTGCTTGGCGAAGAAAACTTCCAGAAAGGGATGCAGCTTTATTTCGAGCGTCATGATGGTAGTGCAGCGACCTGTGACGACTTTGTGCAGGCGATGGAAGATGCGTCGAATGTCGATCTCTCCCATTTCCGCCGTTGGTACAGCCAGTCCGGTACACCGATTGTGACCGTCAAAGACGACTACAATCCGGAAACCGAGCAGTACACCCTGACCATCAGCCAGCGCACGCCAGCCACGCCGGATCAGGCAGAAAAACAGCCGCTGCATATTCCGTTTGCCATCGAACTGTATGATAACGAAGGCAAAGTGATCCCGTTGCAGAAAGGCGGTCATCCGGTGAATTCCGTGCTGAACGTCACTCAGGCGGAACAGACCTTTGTCTTTGATAATGTCTACTTCCAGCCGGTGCCTGCGCTGCTGTGCGAATTCTCTGCGCCAGTGAAACTGGAATATAAGTGGAGCGATCAGCAACTGACCTTCCTGATGCGTCATGCGCGTAATGATTTCTCCCGCTGGGATGCGGCGCAAAGTTTGCTGGCAACCTACATCAAGCTGAACGTCGCGCGTCATCAGCAAGGTCAGCCGCTGTCTCTGCCGGTGCATGTGGCTGATGCTTTCCGCGCGGTACTGCTTGATGAGAAGATTGATCCAGCGCTGGCGGCAGAAATCCTGACGCTGCCTTCTGTCAATGAAATGGCTGAATTGTTCGATATCATCGACCCGATTGCTATTGCCGAAGTACGCGAAGCACTCACTCGTACTCTGGCGACTGAACTGGCGGATGAGCTACTGGCTATTTACAACGCGAATTACCAGAGCGAGTACCGTGTTGAGCATGAAGATATTGCAAAACGCACTCTGCGTAATGCCTGCCTGCGTTTCCTCGCTTTTGGTGAAACGCATCTGGCTGATGTGCTGGTGAGCAAGCAGTTCCACGAAGCAAACAATATGACTGATGCGCTGGCGGCGCTTTCTGCGGCGGTTGCCGCACAGCTGCCTTGCCGTGACGCGCTGATGCAGGAGTACGACGACAAGTGGCATCAGAACGGTCTGGTGATGGATAAATGGTTTATCCTGCAAGCCACCAGCCCGGCGGCGAATGTGCTGGAGACGGTGCGCGGCCTGTTGCAGCATCGCTCATTTACCATGAGCAACCCGAACCGTATTCGTTCGTTGATTGGCGCGTTTGCGGGCAGCAATCCGGCAGCGTTCCATGCCGAAGATGGCAGCGGTTACCTGTTCCTGGTGGAAATGCTTACCGACCTCAACAGCCGTAACCCGCAGGTGGCTTCACGTCTGATTGAACCGCTGATTCGCCTGAAACGTTACGATGCCAAACGTCAGGAGAAAATGCGCGCGGCGCTGGAACAGTTGAAAGGGCTGGAAAATCTCTCTGGCGATCTGTACGAGAAGATAACTAAAGCACTGGCTTGATAAATAACCGAATGGCGGCAATAGCGCCGCCATTCGGGGAATTTACCCCTGTTTTCTCAGGCGAGTTTCAGATTCACCACGTTGCATCACCCGTTGCAACACCTCCGCTTCCAGCTCCGCTAATCGCACCGACCCTAATCGACGCGGACGGGGGATATCCACTGTCAAATCCAGACCAATTTTTCCCTCTTCAATTAACAGCACCCGGTCAGCCATCGCTACCGCTTCGCTCACATCATGCGTCACCAACAGTACGGTAAAGCCGTGCTCCTGCCAAAGTGACACAATCAAATCCTGCATCTCGAGTCGCGTTAAGGCGTCCAGCGCCCCGAGCGGTTCATCAAGCAACAATAATCCCGGTCGATGAATCAACGCTCTTGCCAGCGCCACTCGCTGTTTCTGCCCGCCAGAAAGTGCGGCAGGCCATTCCCCTGCGCGATTCTCCAGTCCTACCGCAGCCAACGCTCGACGTGCGGCATCGCGCCACTGGCCTTTAAGGCCTAACCCAACGTTATCAATCACCGATTTCCACGGTAGCAGACGCGCATCCTGAAACATCATTCGCGTGTCTTCCTGAATTTCAGCCAGCGGTGTGGTGCCCGCTAACACATCGCCTGCGGTTGGCGTTTCCAGACCTGCCAGCAGGCGCAGCAGGGTACTTTTGCCACCACCGCTGCGGCCCACCACCGCCACAAACTGACCTGCCGGAATATGTAAATCCAGTTGGTTCAGGACGATATTTTCCGCGTAATGTTTGCTTACTGCATTGAGCAACAATGGCGTGCCCTGGTTCAGACGAGCAGTATTCATACCGTGGCCTCCTTCAAATGATAAGCCGGGTTCCAGCGCAACCAGAGGCGCTCTAACAGCTGCGCGCTGACGTCAGCCAGTTTGCCGAGCAGGGCGTAAAGAATAATAGCGACTACCACCACGTCCGTTTGCAAAAACTCCCGCGCATTCATCGCCAGATAACCAATGCCTGAATTGGCAGAAATGGTTTCGGCAACAATCAGCGTCAGCCACATCAGGCCCAACGCAAAACGCACGCCGACCATAATTGAGGGCAGGGCACCAGGCAGGATCACATGGATAAACAGCGGTATGCCGGATAATCCATAGCTACGCGCCATCTCCACCAACCCGCGATCGATATTACGGATGCCATGCCAGGTGTTGATATAAATGGGGAATAGCGTACCGAGCGCCACCAGAAAGATTTTTGCGGATTCATCAATGCCAAACCACAAAATCACCAGCGGGATCAGCGCCAGATGCGGCACGTTGCGCAACATCTGAATTGAGGTATCCAGCAGCCGTTCTCCCCAGCGAGATAGCCCGCTAATCAGTCCCAAAATCAACCCCAGCGATCCGCCAATTGAAAAGCCAATCAGCGCCCGCCAGGAGCTGATCGCCAGATGCTGCCACAGTTCGCCGCTGGCGGAGAGCGTCCAGAACGCCGTCACCACTCCTTCCGGTGAAGGCAAAATACGCGTCGACAGCCAGCCAACCGAGGAGGCCAGTTGCCACACCGCCACGATGCCCACCGGTAAAAACCAGGGGGCAACGCGCAATAACCACTTCTTCACTGGCGTTGCCATTATTTCTTCCTTAGCTTTGCGCGACTTTACGGGGGATAAAATCATTCGCCACCGCTTCGCCTTGCGAATTCAGCGGCTGCGGCTGGGGAATTTCCGGGATGGCGACATCCAGAAGCGGGAACAGCAACTCGCCAACCCGATACGCTTCTTCCAGATGCGGATAGCCCGAAAGCACAAAACTGTCGATGCCAAGCGCGGCATATTCGTTGATTCGCGCAGCGACCGTAGGACCATCGCCCACCAGCGCCGTCCCGGCACCGCCGCGCACTAAGCCAACGCCTGCCCATAAATTGGGGCTGATCTCCAGATTGTCGCGCTTGCCGTTATGTAACGCCGCCATTCGCTGTTGCCCTACGGAATCCGTCCGGGCGAATGCGGCCTGTGCTTTGGCGATAGTTTCATCATCAAGATGCGAGATTAACCGCTCGGCGGCCTGCCACGCTTCGTCGTTAGTTTCACGAACAATCACATGCAGACGAATACCGAAACGAATTTTGCGTCCATGCGCGGCAGCTTTCGCCCGCACTTGTTCGATTTTCTCTTTAACCAGTTCCGGCGGTTCGCCCCAGGTGAGGTAGAGATCAACCTGTTCTGCCGCCAGCTCCTGGGCGACATCTGACGATCCGCCAAAATAGAGCGGTGGGCGCGGCTGCTGCACCGGCGGGAAGTAGAGCTTCGCGTCGCGAACGTGAATATGCTTGCCTTCAAAGGTGACGGTTTCCCCTTCCAGCAGACGTCGCCAGACGCGGGTGAACTCGGCGGAGGCTTCGTAGCGTTCGGTATGGTCGAGGAACACGCCGTCGCCAGCCAGCTCCTGCGGATCGCTGCCCGTCACCAGGTTAAACAGGGCGCGGCCGTTCGACAGTCGATCCAGCGTTGCCGCCTGACGTGCCGCCACGGTAGGGGAGACGACGCTCGGGCGTAACGCAACCAGGAACTTCAGACGCTGGGTGACCGGGATCATCGACGCGGCGACCAGCCACGCATCTTCACATGACCGTCCGGTTGGGATCAGCACCCCGGTGAAACCGATTCGGTCCGCAGCCTGCGCAATCTGCTGCAGGTAGCCGTGGTCAACCGGGCGCGAGCCCTCTTCTGTACCAAGATAGTGTCCATCACCGTGGGTCGGTAAAAACCAGAAAAGATTCAGACTCATGATTTAGCTCCTTCTTTGCCTGCGGGCTGCCAGATGCGTTCGCGAATAGTGACCTGTTTTGGTACCAGGTGGTTTTGATAGAAGAGATCAGCCGTTTGTTGCTGAAGCGCGGCGACGTGCGCGTCCACGGGCGTAATAGTGGTCGGTGGACGGTGGTTGAGATAGCTCGCGATCACCGGCTCAGGTAAGCCCATGGTTTTCGCCAGCAGGGAAATGCTCTCCTGACGCTGGCTCTGAGTCAGGGCATCGGCCTGGGTAAAGGTATCCAGCACGCCCTGAATAAATGCGCCGTTCTTTTCCGCATAAGGGCGCGCGGCCAGATAAAACGAGCCGGTCTGCTTCAGCGTGGTACCGTCTTTCAGCACGCGAACGCCGCCCTGCAGCAATGCGGCGGAGTAGTACGGATCCCAGATGGCCCAGGCATCAACGTTCTTCTGCTGGAACGCGGCGCGCGCGTCGGCAGGCGTCAGGTAAACAGGCTGAATGTCAGTGAACTTGAGCCCGGCCTCTTGCAGGGCACGCAGCAACAGGTTGTGTGAGCTGGAACCTTTCTGGAATGCGACCTTATGACCTTTGAGATCGGCGACGCTTTTGATATCGCTGTTTTCAGGCACCAGGATCACCTCGGCCTTCGGCTTGGGCGGCTCAACGCCTACATAGACGAGGTCCGCTCCCGCCGCCTGGGCGAAAATAGGGGGAATATCGCCCGTGCTGCCGAGATCGATGCTGCCCACGTTCAGGGCCTCCAGCATCTGCGGGCCAGCCGGGAACTCTACCCAGGAGAATTTGGTGTCCGGGAAGCGTTTTTCCAGAAGCTGGTGGCTTTTTGCCAGCACCATGCTGACGCTGCCTTTCTGATAGCCGATACGTAAGCTTTCCGGAGCCGTTTCTGCGGCATGGGCCAGCGAGGTAAGCGCCATCAAACCGGCCAGTCCGATGCGGGTTAAGGTTTTAAACATGTGCGACTCCTTGAGGCTGACCAAACGCCGGCGCCTGGATATCCCGGCGATGCAGGGCATGCCAGAAGGTTTCCAGAGCAGTATCGAGGCGGGTTTGCAGGTTGGGCGTAAAGTGGGGTTTGTGCTGATAGTCGATGACCTGGGAGTCATCGGCGAAAACGCCGTGGAGGATCTCCTGCGCTTTCAGCGCGTTCAGCACCGGCTTCAGGGCGTAATCCACGGCCAGTAAATGGGCAACCGTACCGCCTGTTGCCAGCGGCAGCACCACCTTCCCGTCCAGCGCGCGTTCCGGAAGCAGATCGAGCAGGGTTTTCAGCGCTCCGGAAAAAGAGGCTTTATAAATGGGCGTTGCCACAATTAAGCCGTCAGCGCCGTTAAGCTGCTCGATGAGCGTTTTAAGCGCTGGGCTGTCGAAACGGGCGTAGAGCAAATCTTCAGGTTCGAAGTTATGCAGGTTCCAGTGGCACACTTCCACATCCAGAGCATTGAGTTTTTCACGGGCATATTCCAGCAGGGCGCTGGAGCGCGAAGGGAATCGTGGACTTCCGGCCAGGGTAATGACGCGCATACTTCCTCCTTATAACTAATTGTTTGCTTTTATCTAACATTCATAACAATTTTAAGGAGTGTGACACCGCGCGTTTATTCCACTAAATGATTTATCTGCAATTAAAATGCGAAAAAGTGCATAAGAAATAGACGGGGAGGTAAACGATTGCGTTTTACGCCGATTTTTTGCCGCAGGTCAATTCCCTTTTGGTCCGAACTCGCACATAATACGCCCCCGGTTTGCACACCGGGAATCCAGGAGAGTTCATGTACTACCCCTTCGTTCGTAAAGCCCTTTTCCAGCTCGATCCAGAGCGCGCTCATGAGTTTACTTTTCAGCAATTACGCCGTATTACAGGAACGCCGTTTGAAGCACTGGTGCGGCAGAAAGTGCCTGCGAAACCTGTTAACTGCATGGGCCTGACGTTTAAAAATCCGCTTGGTCTGGCAGCCGGTCTTGATAAAGACGGGGAGTGCATTGACGCGTTAGGCGCGATGGGATTTGGATCGATCGAGATCGGTACCGTCACGCCACGTCCACAGCCAGGTAATGACAAGCCGCGTCTCTTTCGTCTGGTAGATGCCGAAGGTTTGATCAACCGTATGGGCTTTAATAATCTTGGCGTTGATAACCTCGTAGAGAACGTAAAAAAGGCCCATTATGACGGCGTCCTGGGTATTAACATCGGCAAAAATAAAGATACGCCAGTGGAGCAGGGCAAAGATGACTATCTGATTTGTATGGAAAAAATCTATGCCTATGCGGGATATATCGCCATCAATATTTCATCGCCGAATACCCCAGGATTACGCACGCTGCAATATGGTGAAGCGCTGGATGATCTCTTAACCGCGATTAAAAATAAGCAAAATGATTTGCAAGCGATGCACCATAAATATGTGCCGATCGCAGTGAAGATCGCGCCGGATCTTTCTGAAGAAGAATTGATCCAGGTTGCCGATAGTTTAGTTCGCCATAATATTGATGGCGTTATTGCAACCAATACCACACTCGATCGTTCTCTTGTTCAGGGAATGAAAAATTGCGATCAAACCGGTGGCTTAAGTGGTCGTCCGCTTCAGTTAAAAAGCACCGAAATTATTCGCCGCTTGTCACTGGAATTAAACGGTCGCTTACCGATCATCGGTGTTGGCGGCATCGACTCGGTTATCGCTGCGCGTGAAAAGATTGCTGCGGGTGCCTCACTGGTGCAAATTTATTCTGGTTTTATTTTTAAAGGTCCGCCGCTGATTAAAGAAATCGTTACCCATATCTAATTATTTCTTCGAATTCCTCTTTATAAGATAATCAGGGCTTTATTTTCAGCCCTGGTTGTTTTATATTCATCGCTGTTGCTTATTTAGACATTTTGTACTTTTATTGTTGAGGTTATTAAGCGAAGCGACAATGGATTGTGTTGCTGCGGTTTTATAGGGTAGGGGAGAGGCAGATGCGAATTAAACCAGACGATAACTGGCGTTGGTATTACGATGAAGAGCACGATCGAATGATGCTCGATTTAGCCAATGGTATGCTATTTCGCTCACGTTTTGCGCGCAAGATGTTGACTCCAGATGCCTTTTCTCCCGCAGGCTTTTGCGTTGACGACGCCGCGCTCTATTTCTCTTTTGAAGAAAAGTGCCGCGATTTTAATTTATCTAAAGAACAAAAAGCCGAACTGGTGCTGAATGCACTGGTAGCAATTCGCTATCTCAAACCGCAAATGCCGAAAAGCTGGCATTTTGTTTCCCATGGTGAAATGTGGGTGCCCATGCCGGGCGATGCGGCCTGCGTTTGGTTGAGCGATACTCACGAGCAGGTCAATTTGCTGGTCGTTGAATCTGGCGAAAATGCCGCACTATGCCTGCTGGCACAACCCTGCGTTGTTATTGCGGGTCGCGCGATGCAGTTGGGCGACGCCATTAAAATCATGAACGACAGGCTGAAACCGCAGGTTAATGTTGACAGCTTCAGCCTCGAACAGGCAGTCTAACGCGCCAACTTAAGTGCAGTCTTCGGTACACAGCTACAGCAAAGAATGGTGCCATCATCGCCCATTGCTGATTTTTTCAGCGGCGTGACTTCGCCTTCTAAAAGCTGAACACGGCAACTTCCACAAATGCCCGCGCGGCAAGAATAAGGGATACGAATTCCCTGATTTTCTAATTGCTCCAGCAACACCTGTTGGTTATTTCCACGAAATGCCTGTCCCTGCCAGTCAATATCTACATTTGCGTCCGGTTGTTGCGTGATGTTGGCGGTATCATCAGCGGCAGCTGCGCCGTAAATTTTTGCCGGAGCCGTTGCCAGAATTTCCACCTCATCGCCAACGCGAATCACGCCGCTATTACGGGCAATTAAATTCTGACCAAAATCGACATCGCCGTTATCCTGGGCAGTGCGGAAAGATTGCAATGTTTTTAATGGTTCGCCTGCCGGATGTTTTTGCCCTTTTTCTGGGCTGACGGTGGTGAAAATACAGCGGCTACAAGGTTTAACCACATCAAACACCACATCACCAATGCGAATCACTTTCCAGCGATCTTCTTCCCAGGCTGACGCGCCGGAAACCACCAGATTGGGGCGGAATTGCTCCATTTTTACACTGGCCGGACAACGTTGTTGGAGATCACGTAACGAGGCTTCGTTAGCAAGAAGGTAAGGATAGCCATCAGCAAATGACAGAGGTACAGTGTTGTGGCGTTTCACGCGCCGGGTCATTTGTGGCCCCACCCAGCGTAATTGCACTTCGCGGGAGAAAAATCCACTTAGCCATTTGTTGATCGCGTCTGGCGCAATTCGCGCGGTAAAATGTGTGCCCCAAACTTCGGTTGGTGCGTCTTGTGTGGCGAAATCAGCAAAACGAACATATGCGCTACTGCCATCTGGTGCGGTGAGATGCAAGCCATCATGCACAGGTGAAGGAGTAAACCGTACCATCTGGGGAAACTGGCGAGCGGTAATAAACGTACCGTCAGGTTCCGTGATCATAAAGATGCGATCGAAGGCCAGACCACTGACATCTGCCAGAGCATGTGTAAGACCAATGCCGCGCATCGATTTAACAGGATGAATAAAAAGCCGGATTAATGTCGCCACGGTGCGGTCCTCAAATGAAAATAAGCCCTCAACTTTATGACATGACGCGCTTATTAGCTATAATGCGCAACAATTTTCTTAGCGCCTGTCCCATTAGGCTATTTTATTTGTCAGTTTGGCCCTGGGTTATGCTCGAAATCCTCACGTACTTGTGTACGCTCCGGTTTCTCCGCGCTGTCCATGTCCAGACTGACTGCAACAATTACGCCTACTGCGGTAGGCTCTTAGAGTAAAAGTGACGATATGAATTCTCTGTTTGCCAGTACGGCCCGTGGGCTGGAAGAGCTGTTAAAAACTGAACTGGAAAACCTGGGGGCCGTTGAATGCCAGGTGGTTCAGGGTGGGGTCCATTTCAAGGGCGACACACGGCTTGTTTACCAGAGCCTGATGTGGAGCCGCCTGGCCTCGCGTATTATGTTGCCGCTGGGCGAGTGTAAGGTTTACAGCGATTTAGACCTCTATCTCGGTGTTCAGGCGATCAACTGGACAGAGATGTTTAATCCTGGCGCGACCTTCGCTGTCCACTTCAGTGGTTTGAATGACACCATCCGCAACAGTCAGTACGGCGCGATGAAAGTGAAAGACGCGATCGTCGATGCTTTCACGCGGAAAAATCTGCCGCGTCCAAATGTTGATCGCGATGCGCCGGATATCCGCGTTAACGTCTGGCTGCATAAAGAAACCGCCAGTATCGCTCTTGATCTGAGTGGTGATGGTTTACATCTGCGTGGCTATCGCGATCGTGCTGGTATTGCGCCGATCAAAGAAACCCTGGCAGCCGCTATTGTGATGCGATCCGGCTGGCAGCCAGGAACACCGCTGCTCGATCCGATGTGTGGTTCCGGTACGTTGCTGATTGAAGCAGCGATGCTGGCGACCGATCGCGCACCAGGCTTGCACCGTGGGCGTTGGGGCTTTAGCGGCTGGGCGCAGCATGATGAAGCTATCTGGCAGGAAGTGAAAGCGGAAGCGCAAACTCGCGCCCGTAAAGGCCTGGCTGAGTATAGCTCTCATTTTTACGGTTCGGACAGCGACGCACGGGTGATTCAACGTGCACGCACTAACGCCCGTCTTGCGGGGATTGGTGAACTGATCACCTTTGAGGTGAAAGATGTCGCGCAACTGACCAATCCGCTGCCGAAAGGGCCGTACGGCACAGTGTTGAGCAACCCGCCATACGGGGAACGTCTGGACAGCGAACCGGCGCTGATTGCGCTGCATAGCCTGCTGGGTCGGATCATGAAAAACCAGTTTGGTGGCTGGAATCTCTCTTTGTTTAGTGCCTCGCCGGATCTGCTAAGCTGCTTGCAGCTGCGTGCAGACAAACAGTACAAGGCGAAAAACGGCCCGCTGGACTGCGTACAGAAAAATTACCACGTTGCCGAAAGCACTCCAGACAGCAAACCGGCGATGGTAGCGGAAGACTACACCAACCGCCTGCGTAAGAACCTCAAAAAATTCGAGAAGTGGGCTCGCCAGGAAGGGATTGAATGTTACCGCCTGTATGACGCCGATCTGCCAGAATATAACGTTGCCGTTGACCGTTATGCCGACTGGGTGGTGGTGCAGGAGTATGCGCCGCCAAAAACTATTGATGCTCACAAAGCGCGTCAGCGTCTGTTCGATATTATCGCTGCAACCATTTCGGTACTGGGGATTGCGCCAAACAAACTGGTGCTGAAAACCCGTGAACGCCAGAAGGGCAAAAACCAATACCAGAAACTGGGCGAGAAGGGCGAGTTTCTTGAAGTTACCGAATATAACGCTCACTTGTGGGTGAACCTGACGGATTATCTCGATACTGGTCTGTTCCTCGATCACCGCATCGCCCGTCGTATGCTCGGTCAGATGAGCAAAGGCAAAGATTTCCTCAACCTGTTCTCTTATACCGGCAGCGCCACCGTGCATGCGGGATTAGGCGGTGCACGCAGCACCACCACCGTGGATATGTCGCGTACTTATCTGGAATGGGCAGAACGCAACCTGCGTCTGAATGGCCTGACCGGGCGTGCGCATCGCCTGATTCAGGCCGATTGCCTGGCGTGGCTGCGTGAGGCAAATGAACAGTTCGATCTGATCTTTATCGATCCGCCAACCTTCTCTAACTCAAAACGAATGGAAGATGCGTTTGATGTTCAGCGCGATCATCTGGCGCTGATGAAAGATTTGAAACGTCTGCTGCGTGCAGGTGGGACGATCATGTTCTCGAACAACAAACGTGGCTTCCGTATGGATCTCGACGGCCTGGCAAAACTGGGACTGAAAGCACAAGAAATTACGCAAAAAACGCTCTCCCAGGATTTCGCCCGTAACCGCCAGATCCACAACTGCTGGCTGATTACCGCAGCCTGAAAGGAATAGTAATGTCATTAATCAGTATGCATGGCGCATGGCTGTCGTTCAGCGACGCGCCGCTTCTCGATAACGCAGAACTGCATATCGAAGATAACGAACGTGTTTGTCTGGTGGGCCGCAACGGCGCAGGCAAATCGACGTTAATGAAAATCCTCAACCGTGAACAAGGGCTGGATGACGGTCGCATTATTTACGAGCAAGATTTGATTGTAGCGCGTCTGCAACAGGATCCGCCGCGTAACGTTGAGGGTAGCGTTTATGATTTCGTTGCCGAAGGCATTGAAGAACAAGCGGAATATCTGAAACGCTATCACGATATTTCGCGCCTGGTGATGAACGACCCGAGCGAGAAAAATCTCAACGAACTGGCGAAGGTTCAGGAACAGCTGGATCACCACAACCTGTGGCAGCTGGAAAACCGCATCAACGAAGTGCTGGCGCAACTGGGGTTAGATCCTAACGTTGCGCTGTCGTCGCTTTCCGGCGGCTGGTTGCGTAAAGCGGCATTAGGACGCGCGCTGGTGAGTAATCCGCGCGTGCTGTTGCTTGATGAACCGACAAACCACCTGGATATTGAAACCATCGACTGGCTGGAAGGGTTTTTGAAAACTTTCAACGGGACGATTATTTTCATCTCCCACGACCGTTCGTTTATCCGCAATATGGCGACGCGCATTGTTGATCTCGATCGCGGCAAGCTGGTGACCTATCCAGGGAATTACGACCAGTACCTGCTGGAAAAAGAAGAAGCCCTGCGCGTGGAAGAATTACAAAATGCCGAGTTCGATCGCAAACTGGCGCAGGAAGAGGTGTGGATCCGCCAGGGGATCAAAGCACGCCGTACCCGTAATGAAGGCCGCGTACGCGCCCTGAAAGCGATGCGTCGCGAACGTGGTGAACGTCGCGAAGTGATGGGTACCGCAAAGATGCAGGTGGAAGAGGCCAGCCGCTCCGGTAAAATCGTTTTCGAAATGGAAGACGTTTGCTACCAGGTTAACGGTAAGCAACTGGTGAAAGATTTTTCTGCCCAGGTTCTACGTGGCGACAAAATTGCCCTGATTGGTCCGAATGGGTGCGGCAAAACCACGCTGCTAAAACTGATGCTCGGTCAGCTTCAAGCGGACAGCGGGCGTATTCACGTTGGCACCAAACTGGAAGTGGCTTATTTCGATCAGCACCGCGCGGAACTGGATCCCGATAAAACGGTGATGGATAACCTTGCCGAAGGTAAGCAAGAGGTGATGGTTAACGGCAAGCCACGCCACGTATTGGGCTATTTGCAGGACTTTCTGTTCCATCCGAAACGGGCGATGACGCCGGTACGTGCGCTTTCTGGCGGTGAGCGGAACCGCTTGCTGCTGGCGCGTTTGTTCCTCAAACCAAGCAACTTATTGATTCTTGACGAACCGACCAACGATCTTGATGTCGAAACGCTGGAACTGCTGGAAGAACTGATCGACAGCTATCAGGGCACGGTATTGCTGGTTAGCCACGATCGTCAGTTTGTCGATAACACCGTTACAGAATGTTGGATCTTCGAAGGCGGCGGTAAAATTGGTCGTTATGTCGGCGGTTATCATGATGCAAAAGGGCAGCAGTCGCAGTCTCTGGCGCAGAAACAGTCAAAGTCCAAAATAAGTTCTGAACCTGCTGTAACAAAAGCAGAAACTGTCAAGAAAACCTCGGCTAAACTAAGCTATAACCTGCAGCGCGAACTGGAGGGACTACCGCAGCGTCTTGAAGAGCTGGAGGCCGCGCTTGAAGATCTGCAAAAACAGGTTGCTGATGCTTCATTCTTTACCCAATCGCATGACTATACTCAGAAAGTACTGTCAGAACTGTCAGCGGCTGAAAAAGCCCTGGAAGAAGCATTTGAGCGCTGGGAGTACCTTGAGTCTCTGAAAAACGGCGCATAAACAGGGATAACATATGTGTGACCAGCACCATGCCGACAGGCATATTTTATGCTCGCAATGCGATATGCTCGTGGCGTTGCCAGAGCTTGGTCACGGACATAAAGCCCTGTGTCCACGTTGCGGCGCAACGTTGACAACCGAGTGGGACGCGCCGCGGCAGCGTCCCACTGCTTACGCTCTGGCAGCATTGTTCATGCTGCTGCTCTCCAATCTCTTCCCCTTCATCTATATGAAGGTGGGGGGGATAACCAGCCAGGTGGATTTGCTTGAAATCCCGGGCGTGATGTTCTCGGAAGATTACGCCAGTCTCGGCACCTTTTTTCTCCTGTTTGTTCAGATAGTCCCGGCTTTTTGCCTGGTCGTTATCCTTTTGCTGGTCAACCGCGTCAGGATGCCGGCATCGCTGAAAATCAGGCTCGCGCGCATTCTTTTTCAGCTCAAAAGCTGGGGCATGGCCGAGATCTTTCTGGCGGGCATTCTGGTCAGTTTCGTGAAGCTCATGGCGTACGGCGACGTGGGGATCGGCAGCAGCTTTATTCCGTGGTGCCTTTACTGCGTCCTGCAGCTGCGCGCATTCCAGTGCGTGGACAGGCGCTGGGCGTGGGATGATATCGCTCCGGCACCGACGCTTGCGCAGACGGTGAAGGTCGGCGTGCCCGGTATTCGTCAGGGGCTGCGTTCCTGCCCATGCTGCACCGCCGTGCTGCCCGCCGATCTCGACGTTTGTCCGCGCTGCGAAACGAAAGGTCACGTACGCCGTAAAAATAGTCTGCAGTGGACGATGGCGCTGCTGGTCACGTCCGTCATGTTGTATCTGCCAGCCAATATTCTGCCAATCATGATCACCGATTTGCTCGGCGACAAAATGCCCTCCACGATCCTGGCCGGGGTGATATTGCTCTGGGGCGAAGGTTCTTATCCGGTCGCTGGAGTAATTTTTATCGCCAGTATTATGGTGCCGACCCTAAAAATGATCGCCATCGCCTGGCTCTGCTGGGATGCGAAAGGTCATGGGAAACGCGACAGCGAACGCATGCACCTGATTTATGAAGTGGTCGAGTTTGTCGGACGCTGGTCAATGATTGACGTGTTTGTCATCGCCGTTCTCTCTGCACTGGTGCGGATGGGCGGTTTGATGAGTATTTATCCCGCGATGGGGGCTTTAATGTTTGCACTGGTTGTGATCATGACCATGTTTGCGGCCATGACCTTCGACCCTCGTTTATCGTGGGATCGTGAGCCTGAATCAAGCCATGAGGAAGAGTAAGAGCATGGAAAATAAGAGTGGAGAGGCGAAAGTGCAGAAGGTCAAAAACTGGTCGCCGGTGTGGATTTTTCCCATCGTGACCGCGCTGATCGGTGCATGGATCCTGTTTTATCATTACAGCCATCAGGGACCGGAAGTCACGCTGATAACCACCAATGCCGAGGGGATTGAGGGCGGTAAAACGACCATCAAAAGCCGTAGCGTGGACGTGGGCGTGGTCGAAAGCGCAACCCTGACCGACGATTTAACCCATGTGGAAATTAAGGCACGCCTTAATGCCGGCATGGAAAAACTGCTGCATGGCGATTCCGTTTTCTGGGTCGTTAAGCCGCAGGTGGGGCGTGAAGGGATCAGCGGCTTAGGGACGCTGCTTTCGGGCGCCTACATTGAGCTGCAGCCCGGCGCTAAGGGTAACCAGCCAGCCAAATACCAGCTTCTGGACTCACCGCCGCTTGCGCCGCCTGATGCCAAGGGTATCCGCGTGATCCTCGACAGCAAAAAAGCAGGTCAGCTCACGGCGGGCGACCCGGTACTGTTCCGCGGCTACCGCGTCGGGTCGGTTGAGAAAAGCACGTTTGATCCGCAAAAACGCGCGATCAGCTATCAGCTCTTCATCAATGCGCCAAACGATCGCCTGGTCACCAGCAACGTCCGCTTCTGGAAAGACAGCGGGATCGCGGTGGATCTAACTTCGGCAGGTATGCGCGTTGAAATGGGTTCGCTGACCACGCTGTTTGGCGGCGGCGTGAGTTTTGACGTGCCGGAAGGGCTGGACTTGGGTCAGCCGGTTGCAGAGAACACCGCTTTCCGTCTCTTTGACGATCAAAAAAGCATTCAGGATGCACTCTACACCGATCACGTTGACTTCCTGATGTTCTTTAAAGACTCCGTTCGTGGCCTGCAGCCGGGGGCGCCTGTTGAGTTCCGCGGTATTCGCCTCGGTACGGTTGGGCAAGTGCCGTTCTTCGTACCTGGCCTGAGCCAGATGCTGGACGATGACTATCGCATTCCGGTGCTGATCCGCATCGAGCCGGAACGTCTGCTGAATCAGATTGGCGAGAATCAGGATATTGCTGCCCATATCAGTCAACTGATGGAACGCGGTCTGCGCGGGTCGCTGAAAACCGGCAACCTGGTGACCGGTGCACTGTACGTGGACATGGACTTCTATCCAAAAGCGCCGCCGATTACCGGTATCCGTGAATTCGGTGGCTACAAGATCATCCCAACGGTGAGCAGCGGTCTGGCCCAGATCCAGCAGCGTCTGATGGAAACGCTGGATAAGATTAACAATCTGCCACTGAATCCGATGATCGAAGCGGCGACGAACTCTCTGAGCGAAAGCCAGGCAACGATGCGCCGCCTGCAAACTACGCTGGATAATATCAACAAGATCACGGCGAGCCAGAGCATGCAGCAGCTGCCTCAGGACATGCAGAAAACGCTGCGTGAGCTGAACCGCAGTATGCAGGGCTTCCAGCCGGGCTCAGCGGCCTATAACAAGATGGTGGCAGATATGCAGCGTCTTGATCAGGTTCTGCGTGAACTGCAGCCGGTGCTGAAAACGCTCAACGAGAAGAGCAATGCGCTGGTGTTTGAAGCGAAAGATAAAAAGGATCCCGAGCCGAAGAGGGCAAAAGAATGAAAAAATGGCTATTGATGGTTGGCGCTCTGCTGTTAACGGCGTGCAGTTCAGGGGTAGAGAATAAAAGCTACTATCAGCTGCCTGTGGCGACCCACAGCGGCGGGCAAAGCACGGCGAGTCAGGGAAACCGTCAGCTGTGGGTTGAGCAGGTTGCCGTGCCGGATTATCTGGCAGGAAACGGTGTGGTCTATCAGACCAGCGACGTTAAATACGTGATTGCGACGAACAACCTGTGGGCCAGCCCGCTTGATCAGCAGCTGCGCAACACGCTGGTGGCCAATCTGGGCAGCCAGCTTCCGGGCTGGGTTGTCGCTTCACAGCCGCTGGGTAACGATCAGGATACGCTGAACGTCACGGTCACGGGCTTCCACGGCCGTTATGACGGTGCGGTGGTGATCAGCGGGGAGTGGTTGCTGAACCATCAGGGGCAGCTGATTAAGCGTCCTTTCCATCTGGAGCTGAAGCAGCAGAAAGACGGTTATGATGAAATGGTGAAAGTTCTGGCTCAGGGTTGGGCACAGGAGTCGGCCAGCATCGCAAGGGAAATTTCCCGGCTGCCATAAGTAAAATTCATCATCAAAAACCGCAGTTGGCCCGTCGCTGATTGCGGTTTTTTTTTCGTTTTCAGTTCAGATTGTTACTTGTGCCACGTCACAATTTTTGTACAAATGAACTTCCAGGTAGCTCACAAATATGACAGTGGCGTGAATTTTGCGCATTGACGGCAGTTATGATTCGCGGTATTGCTTAACTGTGATTGCACATTTAGTAATCACTGTTTTCTTTTCCACCAGAAACCAGTATGAGGGAAACGAGGCATGAAGAGACAAAAACGAGATCGCCTGGAACGGGCACATCAACGTGGTTATCAGGCCGGCATCGCCGGACGCTCAAAAGAAATGTGTCCCTATCAGACGCTGAATCAAAGGTCACAATGGCTGGGAGGCTGGCGAGAAGCCATGGCGGACAGGGTAGTAATGGCCTGATTCTGTCTCTTTAAAAAGAAACCTCCGCATTGCGGAGGTTTCGCCTTTTGATACTCTGTCTGATTATAATCAGAAGGCAGACGTATCCTGGAACAGACCGACTTTCAGGTCGCTGGCGGTATAGATCAGACGACCATCAACCAGCACTTCGCCATCCGCCAGGCCCATAATCAGACGACGGTTAACAATGCGTTTAAAGTGAATACGGTAGGTCACTTTTTTCGCTGTCGGCAGTACCTGACCAGTGAATTTCACTTCGCCAACGCCCAGCGCGCGGCCTTTACCTTCGCCGCCCAGCCAGCCGAGGTAGAACCCTACCAGCTGCCACATTGCGTCCAGGCCCAGGCATCCCGGCATAACCGGATCGCCAATAAAGTGGCATCCGAAGAACCACAGATCCGGATTGATATCCAGTTCTGCTTCAACATACCCTTTGTCGAAGTTACCACCCGTTTCGGTCATTTTGACCACACGGTCCATCATCAGCATGTTCGGTGCTGGCAATTGCGGGCCTTTAGCGCCAAACAGTTCACCGCGACCAGAGGCAAGAAGGTCTTCTTTTGTATAGGATTCGCGTTTATCTACCATGTTCTCTGTAAGCCTTATTTTATTGAAGCACGCAGGATAGCTAACACGTGTACGCTGAACAAGTCCGATCAGTTCGGAATAAACCAGTTCAGCCAACGTAATGGCCATGGAAAACGGTGACGTCCTTCCTGTTGCGATGCTTGCGCGATACGTTCCTGGATGGTTTGCATCAGCGTCGTTTGGCCTTCGCCATCCCACACCAGATTTAATAATAACGGCAGTGCGTCAGTCACATCGTCTACTGCCCAGATGGTGAATTTGCCTTCTTCTACCGCTTTCACCAGTTCACTGTGAAGACTTAAATGGCGAACGTTAGCTGTGGGGATAATGACACCTTGTTTCCCGGTTAACTCACGTTGCTGGCAAATAGCAAAGAAGCCTTCGATTTTCTCATTTAAACCACCGACCGGCTGGGCGCGACCGAACTGATCGACTGAACCTGTGATAGCGATACTCTGATTCACCGGCACATCGGCGAGGGCGCTTATCAGGGCGCAGAGTTCAGCCATCGAGGCACTATCTCCATCAACTTCACTGTATGACTGCTCAAATGTCAGCGATGCTGAGAAGGGGATCTGTTGCTCAAGCTGTAGTTCCGACATCAGGAACGCTTGCAT
Source organism: Enterobacter hormaechei (assembly GCA_041890495.1). GTDB lineage: Bacteria > Pseudomonadota > Gammaproteobacteria > Enterobacterales > Enterobacteriaceae > Escherichia > Escherichia boydii. Next base: position 2,009,178 of record CP169086.1, on the reverse strand, counting down.
GATCATCATCCCTTTCGCATGGATATTGCCGCCAAGCTCCGCTTTGCGTTCGATGTCGGTGAATTCACCATCGCCAATATGCACAACGCAGCTAATGCGAGAAGGTTCGCCAAAAGCGCGTGGATGACCCGGAAATTCAATGACCGAAAGGGCGTTAATTTGCCCGATGCGTTCGCCTTCGGTTTCAATCAGGATTTGCTCCTGAAGGATCTCATCCTGCATACGTTCAGCGAGGAAACCTTCGCGCCATTCACGCTGCTGCAGCATTAAGTTTAGCTGCTCGCCGGAGAAGGTGTCGCCATCACACAGGGAGGCGACCTCTTTACAACTGGCGGAGGATCCACTGCGGGCTAAGCGGAAGTGTTTCTTGTTCACCGGTGTAGCGTGCTGCTTCGCGGATAAGTATCGGCCAGGCATCCGCTCCCGGTGCAGGTAAGTGATTATGTCTGGCGGTAAATGTCAGCCCAGCGACACCACTGGGTTACTGACTCCGCATCGACAATCTGCAGAGTATCTTCAAATTTCGCTATAAATAGCCTGCTCTGAAAGCTCTGGCTCCATCTCCTGGAAATCAGCCAATGATTCGCGTTCGCCTACCAGAATGACTTTCAGCTTCAATGGCATCGAAGGCACAGAGACGGGGAGAGGGCGCGACTCATCAAACGCAACCCAGTCAAAACGCTCGCGGTAACTGATATTTTGTCAGCCGCATCCACAGCAGAGGTTGCGCCAGCAGTGTACGCAAAGAGATGATGAGAAAACCGCCATTGCCTGATGCCCCAGGACCCAGGCTGCAGGGTAAGTCTCCATTAAACTGGCGCAGGCAGCCCAAGAGTTGCTCCGCATCTACCCAGTCGGCAAGCGGACAACTGCGTAAGTCGCAAAATTATCATCTGCACTCACATGCGGGGACGTAAGCGGATGGAGTGGGCCGGAAACCTCATAGTGACCCGCCCACAGTTGGCCTGCATCGCTTTTGTAGCGACGCGCGGCATTGGCAATAAGATTCAGATACTCAGACTCTTCCGGGGCCTCGCCAGCATAAAGAGGGAGGATGCTCGCGTATGCAGCAACTGCTCCAGCGCAAATTGGCAGCCGCGTTGAGTATCACTGAATAAAGGATCGTTTTCGTCAATCAAATTGGGCTGAGCAAATATTTCCTGATAGCTATCGGTATCAGGAACCAGGTCACGCCATGCAAGTTTCGTAATGGTCAAAGTTGATGTTTTTTAGTCTGTTGTCAAAGCCGCGATTATACCGTAACCGGCACTACAGCACACGTAGAAAGCACCGACAATACTCCTGGCATGGGCGTTAAAGCTCACAGGATGGAGATTCTTTTCTTCACTGGCCTAAAAAGCTGATATTCTGTAAAGAGTTACACGGTAACATTGAGATCGCTATGAAATATCAACAACTTGAAAATCTTGAAAGCGGTTGGAAATGGAAGTATCTGGTTAAGAAGCATCGCGAAGGGGAGTTAATCACCCGTTACATAGAAGCCAGTGCCGCCCAGGAAGCCGTCGATGTGTTGCTCTCGCTGGAAAATGAACCCGTGCTGGTAAATGGCTGGATTGACAAGCATATGAATCCGGAACTGGTCAATCGCATGAAGCAAACCATTCGGGCAAGACGAAAGCGCCATTTTAATGCGGAACACCAGCATACGCGCAAAAAATCGATCGATCTGGAATTTATTGTCTGGCAACGTCTGGCTGGTCTTGCGCAGCGTCGCGGTAAAACGCTTTCTGAAACGATTGTTCAGCTGATTGAAGATGCGGAAAACAAAGAGAAATACGCGAATAAAATGTCTTCTCTGAAGCAGGATCTGCAGGCATTGCTGGGTAAGGAATAACTGACGAAAGTCAGTTCAATTTACTAAAGGCAAAAAAAACCCCGCAGCAGCGGGGTTTTTCTACCAGACGAGAACTTAAGCCTGCGGCTGAGTTACAACGTCTTTGATACCTTTAACTTCGATCTCTACGCGACGATCCGGAGCCAGGCAGTCGATCAGTGCAGCACGCTGTTTCACGTTGTCACAGGTGTTGCCAGTAACCGGGTTGGATTCGCCCATACCACGTGCGGAGATCTTGTCTGCCGGGATACCTTTGGAGATCAGGTAATCAACAACAGACTGAGCACGGCGCTCGGACAGACCCTGGTTGTAAGCGTCAGAACCGATGCGGTCGGTGTAACCCAGAACAACTACGGAACCGTCTTTCGGATCCAGGTTGCTCAGCTGGCTGTACAGCTGATCCAGAGCAGCCTGACCTTCCGGTTTCAGGGTTGCTTTGTTGAAGTTGAACAGAACGTCAGACTTCAGAGTGAAGTGCTTGGTCTGTACTTCCGGTGCCGGAGCTGGAGCCGGAGCAACTACTGGAGCTGCTTCGCCCTGACCGAAACGGTAGGAAACACCCAGGCTCAGCATGCCGTTGTCCGGACGAGTGCCGATGGTGTGTGCGTCACCGATGTTGTTGGTCCACTGGTATTCCAGACGGGTAGCGATTTCAGGAGTGATCGCGTACTCAACACCGCCAGCGAAGACCGGAGAAACGCCGGTGTCGTGGTTTTTACCATAAACGTTGGATTTAGTGTCTGCACGCCATACCATGCCACCCAGACGAGTGTAGATGTCCAGGTCGTCAGTGATTGGGTAACCCAGTTTAGCGGTCAGTTGAACGCCCTGAGCTTTGTATGCACCGTTTGCAACGCTGCCTTTGTACGGCATACGACCTAACCAGTCGTAACCCATTTCAAAGCCAACATACGGGTTAACCTGGTAACCACCAAAAGCACCAGCGCCCAGTTGGTTTTCATGGGTCGGGCCATTGTTGTTGATGAAACCAGTGTCATGGTACTGGGACCAGCCCAGTTTAGCACCAGTGTACCAGGTGTTATCTTTCGGAGCGGCCTGCGCTACGGTAGCGAAACCAGCCAGTGCCACTGCAATCGCGATAGCTGTCTTTTTCATTTTTTGCGCCTCGTTATCATCCAAAATACGCCATGAATATCTCCAACGAGATAACACGGTTAAATCCTTCACCGGGGGATCTGCTCAATATTAACTCTACCGATATCTTCGGCTTATGCCGAGCACCCCTGGCGATGTAAAGTCTACAACGTAGTTGAAAACTTACAAGTGTGAACTCCGTCAGGCATATGAAAAAAAAGTCTTGTATAAGGTATGTTTAATCTTTTTTGTCAGCGACAATTTACAGAAGAGAATCGCGGAAACCGCTTCAGACAAGCCTCCGCAAGGAAGGAAAATTAGTCACGACTGAAAGCATTGGCTGGGCGACAAAAAAAGTTCCAGGATTAATCCTAAATTTACTTAATGATACAAATTAGAGTGAATTTTTAGCTCGGAAAGTTGTCTCGTGGCGTGAGAGGATGCGCTTACCGGACGCATAATAAACCCCATAGCGTTACCTTCATTTGCCGCATCAACAAGTTCAGCATGCTCTTCTTCAGTCAAATCATCTGCCAACCAACCGATCACCACACTGTAATTGCCCGTGCGTAAAGCGCGAACCATTGACTCCACAGTGTGGCAAGGGGAGAGCTGGCTAATCTGCATTACTTTCGTTAAGGGTAGCCCAGATGCCTGAACCCATTCCCGACTCAGTTTTTGTTGCGGTGTTAACCAGAGTTGCCAGCGCGATTGCTGACCGAGTTGCTGTAACAATGGCAACAGTAGAAGTTGCGTCATCATGGGCTGATCTTCGCGATAGACAACTTCACTGATAAGCCCGGCTGTAGTGTCCGTAGAGACACGCGCAATTTTACTTGCTGCGGATGAGAACGACGAAGAACGATGTGCATAGCCCTGAAGTGTACATAATCAATCCAGCCCCTGTAGTTACTGTATGGATGTACAGTAACCCCTGTGTGCCCAAAGATCAACCTCATTTTCGGAAAGCGACTCGCAAAATTCATTCAATCTTGATGCCCCTCGAAAATTCATCTTGCTCAACGGCGATAAGTTGCCTATTTTCCTGCTAACGGATCCGCTAGTAAGAAATTTTGTTGTTACGTTATGATTTTTAAGGGAAATATCATGAAAAAGATATCTTATGAACGGATTTATAAATCCCAGGAATACCTCTCCCCGTTGGGCGAGATCCATCATCGTGCGCTGTTTGGAGGCTACACCCTCGCGGTGGATGATGCGGTTTTTGCCATGGTTTCTGATGGCGAACTTTATCTTCGGGCCTGTGAGGAGAGTGCAAAATACTGTGTAAAAAATGCCTCCTCTTTTTTGACGTTGATGAAGCGAGGCCGCCCGGTGCTGCTCAACTATTATCGTGTGGATGACGGATTATGGCAGGACAGGGAGCGATTGCTTCAGCTCTCCTCGTTTGCGCTCAGTGCGGCAAGAAAAGAGCGCAATCAGCGCCATCAGCGAAACCGCCTTAAGGATCTGCCAAACCTGACCTTTCAGCTTGAGGTTTTGCTCTTTGAAGCAGGCATAACCAACGAGGAAACGCTGCGGGCGCTGGGTGCCAGAGCGAGCTGGCTAAAGATGCGGGCAAAGAACAAAGCGCTCAGTATTAAAGTTCTCTTCGCGCTGGAAGGGGCTATCGAAGGGCTGCATGAGGAGGCACTCCCGGCAGGCATTCGCCGGGAGCTGACTGAGTGGTTTAATGCGCTGCCTGAGCCACAGGAGAATCACTCCTCCAGGTAGCGATTTGCTGTTGCAGCCGGCAAATTTCAGGCAGCAGAGCGATAAGCAGGCCTATCTGCTGAAGAACAAGCGGCGCTTTGCTGTCATTTCCTGGGTCTAGATGCGCAATGCGCTGAGCCAGTTCATCCAGCGCCTGCTGAACGCGCGGCTCATCGGCTGGTCGGTGATGAAGCGCGTCATCAACATAGCAGACGGCGTCATCGAGCAGGTTGAGAATACCCGGGTTAGTGAGTTTCTCACGGTGGGCCCCCAGCGTCGAAATATAGCTGGTGAACGTATGGTTCAGGCAGAGCAGGCGGAACGCAGTCTCTCGAATCTCCGCCGTGGCGCGAGGCTCCGTTGACATGTTAGAGACAACGGAGGCCAGTTCTGCATCGCTGTTATGCGCATCGCGACGAGCTATCCGGTAAGCCAGGCGGTTATCGCGCCCCTGGTGATACTGCTCCAGGATAGCGTCAAGGTATCGACAGTTGGCGTTCATCGCCCGGTCTACCACGCGCGGCAAATTGCGGAAACGCCAGTCCGGCCAGATAAAGCTGACGGCAGCCCACGCAATCGCGCAGCCAATCAGGGTATCGATCACGCGGGGCAGGGCGACTTCAAACCCTTCACCCAGCAGGTTAAAGCAGAGCAGCACCAGCAGCGTGATGAACATGGTTGCATGGGCGTACTGCACGTTGCGAAACGCGAAGAACAACACGCCGGTGATCACGATCAGGATCAATTGACCTTCAACGGAGGGCACGAAATAGAGCACCGGAAGGCCGATCGCGACGCCAACCAGCGTGCCGATAATACGCAGCGCAAGACGGTGTCGGGTGGCGTTATAGTTTGGCTGGCAAACGAACAGGCTGGTCAGCAGGATCCAGTAGCCGTGGTGCAGCCCGGTTATCTGGATAAAGGCATAACCCACGCACAGTACCAGCGACATTCTCACCGCGTGGCGAAAGAGAGCCGACTCCGGCGTAAAGTTGCGGCTCAGCCGTAGCCACATATCGCTAACGCTGTGCACGCTGTCATCAGCAAGCTGGTTTTCAACCTCACTGCCCGGCTGCGCCATCGCCTGTTCGGACTCAATTGTCGCCAGCTGCGCGTCAATCGCGCGCAGGTTGTTCAGCAGAAAGCCCAGCGCTTTAATGTGTTCCGGTGACGTTCCGCTGGCCTGAACGCGGTCGAGCGCCGCATCAAGGTGGCTGAATACGCGTTCAAAGCGGGGGTCATGCTGATAGGGCGTGCGTAGCAGAATAGAGCGAGAGAGCTGCTGGCACGCCTGGGACTGCATGGACAGCAGGCGCTGGAAGCGGAACATCACGTCGCTGTAGCGGAACTTCTCGCGCAGGGCGGCATACTGAACGTGCGAGGAGCTGGCGCGTTCATGAATGTCCTGGGCGGCAAAATAGTAGTGTAAGGTCCTTCGCGTTCCGCGCTGACCGCGATCCCCACGCAGACGGGTAAGCAGAGAGGCTTTTGTCTGATTAAGGGTGGCGACAAGCTGGCCGTTTGCCAGCGCCAGATCGTAGAGCGGAGCCTGGCTTTCTTCTTCGATATCCGGGTCGAACAGGCGGGATTTCAGTTCCAGATAGTGGGCTAACTGCTCAAAGCTGCGGGCAAGGTTATCCTGCAGCGGGCGAACCGGGAAGATCAAATGACCGGTTAGCGTCAGCAGGTTATACCAGATGGCGCCCAGCAACAGCAGAACCGGCTGCTGATACCACTGGTCGTACAGGGAAACGCCCAGCATGGTGTAGATGGCGATCAGCAATGCACCAAAAGCGATGGTGGCATAGCGCTGCCCAAGGCCGCCCAGCAAAATAAAGCCGCTGGTTGAGAGGGTAAGACCCAGGGCAAACAGCCAGGGCCAGGGGAAAAGCAGCTCAACGGACGCTGAGGCAATAAAAAAGCAGACGAGCGTAATAACCAGGTTACGTAAACGCCCGGCCAGACGATCGTCCAGGTCCGCCAGCGCCCCGGCCACTACGCCCAGCGTGAGTGGGATGGTGAGCTTGACATCATTCAGCCACCAGGGCAGGGCAACCGTGCCGCAAAGCGCGATAAATATCCTGACGTTGTATAGCCAGGTGCTGTTCCAGGTATAACGGCGAAGCAGTGGGCTTAGCATAAACGCGGCCGGTCCTTAGTTACTGAAAACGACGACGAGCGTTTGCTTCACGCGCCGCCTGGGCCACTTCGACCGGAACAACCCTGCGCCCGACGGGCCAAAGGGCAATAGCGGCGATCTTAAAGTTCGCGATCCCCACCGGAATACCAATAATCGTGATGCACTGCGCAATCCCCGCAAAAATATGCATGATGCACAGCCACCAGCCGAAGAAAATCAGCCATAGAATGTTCAGCAGGGTTCCGCCGGTATTCATCAGGGCGCTTTTGCTCTCCGGATTCAGCTCGTCAACGTGGATGGCTTCATTCCCGTAGGGAATTAAGGAGAGTTTTGTGATTTCCCAGCAGGAACGGGTCAGGGGAAGCGTGAAAATCAGGACGATGCTCACCAGCGTGGCAAAAAGCCAGGAAAGGGTGGTGGCAAAACCGCCCAGCACAAAATTCAACACATTCAGAACGGTACGCATAAACCCTCACTTCCTTTCGATAAAATTAACGCCCAATGATTGTAACGTTTTTTTAGGCTGGAGCACCTTAAAACTGGCAGTTAAACTGTCAGGTAAATTATCTCTTCGTGGATTTGGCGGAACATGGAACTGAAAGCAACGTCGTTAGGCAAACGCCTGGCGCAACACCCTTACGACAGGGTTGTTCTCCTTAATGCCGGGGTGAAAGTCTCCGGGGAACGCCACGAATACCTTATTCCGTTTAATCAGCTTCTGGCTATCCACTGCAAACGCGGGCTGGTATGGGGCGAGCTGGAGTTCGTTCTGCCTGACGATAAAGTCGTGCGTCTTCACGGCACCGAGTGGGCAGAAACCCAGCGTTTCCACCATCACCTGAACGCGCTCTGGCAGCAGTGGAGCCAGGATATGAGCGTGATTGCCGCCCAGGTGCTCCAGCAGGTGCTGGACGATATCGCGCAAAGCAACGCGCAGCATTCGTGGCTCACCCGTCAGCAGACCGCCGGACTGCAGCAAAAGATCCGACAGGCACTCTCGGCACTGCCGATCTCCGTGACGCGTCTCGACGAGTTTGACAACTGTCGCGACGCCTGGCGCCAGTGCCAGGCCTGGCTGAATGATAAGGATAAGAGCCGTCTCGCCCATAATCAGGCCTGGACGGACGCCATGCTCACCCAATACGCCGACTTTTTCAGTACGGTGGAGTCTTCTCCGCTCAACCCGGCCCAGGCGCGTGCGGTGGTTAACGGCGAGCAGTCGCTGCTGGTGCTGGCGGGGGCCGGTAGCGGTAAAACGTCGGTGCTGGTGGCGCGTGCTGGCTGGCTGCTGACGACCGGAGAAGCGGTAGCCGATCAAATTCTGCTTCTGGCCTTTGGTCGCAAGGCTGCCCAGGAGATGGATGAACGGATCCAGGAACGTCTGCATACCCGGGATATCACGGCCAGAACCTTCCATGCCCTTGCGCTGCATATTATTCAGCAGGGCAGCAAAAAAGTGCCTTCCATCAGTAAGCTGGAAAACGACGCGCAGGCGCGTCAGGCGCTGTTCATCAAAACGTGGCGCCAGCAGTGCAGTGAGAAAAAGGCGCAGGCGAAAGGGTGGCGCCAGTGGCTGGAGGAGGAGCTCAACTGGGAGGTGCCTGAGGGCAGCTTCTGGCAGGATGATAAACTGGCGCGTCGGCTGAGTTCACGGCTTGACCGCTGGGTCAGCCTGATGCGAATGCACGGCGGAACGCAGGCAGAGATGATTGAAAGCGCGCCGGAGGCGATCCGCGATCTGTTTTCGAAGCGGGTCAAGCTGATGGCCCCGCTGCTGAAGGCCTGGAAAACCGCGCTGAAAGAGGAAAATGCCGTCGATTTCTCCGGCCTGATCCATCAGGCCATCATCATTCTTGAGAAGGGGCGTTTTGTCAGCCCGTGGAAACATATTCTGGTGGATGAGTTCCAGGATATCTCACCGCAGCGTGCTGCACTGCTCTCGGCGCTACGGGCGCAAAATAAACATACGTCGCTGTTTGCGGTGGGTGACGACTGGCAGGCCATCTATCGCTTCAGCGGGGCGCAGCTCTCCCTGACAACCGCGTTCCACCACTATTTCGGCGAAGGGGATCGCAGCGATCTGGACACCACCTACCGCTTCAATTCACGCATTGGTGAAATCGCCAACCGCTTTATCCAGCAGAACCCGCATCAGCTGGCAAAGCCGCTCAATAGCCTGCGGCCAGGGGATAAAAAAGCCGTGACCCTGCTGGCGGACGATCAGCTGGAACCGCTGCTGGACAAGCTCAGCGGTTACGCGAAGCCTGATGAACGTATTCTGGTGCTGGCCCGCTACCATCACCTTAAGCCCGCGGCGCTGGAAAAAGCGGCCACCCGCTGGCCGAAACTGCAGCTTGAATTTATGACGATTCACGCCAGCAAAGGGCAGCAGGCTGATTATGTGATTGTGGTGGGGCTGAAAGAGGGCAGCGACGGTTTCCCGGCTCCGGCTCGCGAGTCGGTAATGGAACAGGCCTTGCTGCCGGTGCCGGAAGACTTCCCGGATGCCGAAGAGCGGCGTTTGCTGTACGTGGCTATCACCCGCGCGCGGCATCGCGTGTGGCTACTGTTTAATAAAGAAGAGCCATCCGTGTTTGTCGATATTTTGAAGAGTATTGATGTGCCGGTGGCGCGGAAGCCATAACGACGACGGGCAAGGATGAGTAGGCCGGGCAAGGCGTAGCCGCCACCCGGCAAAAAAGTTACTTCAATCTGTCGGAAAGATAACGCTGATAGTCCGGAATAAGGATATCTACCGGCGAGTTGAACTGCGGCGATTCGATGATGAAATCCGCCGTCGACAGGTTCGTCGCTACCGGAATATTCCACACCGTCGCCAGACGCAGCAGCGCTTTAACATCCGGATCGTGCGGAACCGCGTTCAGCGGATCCCAGAAGAAGATCAGCACATCAATCTTCCCTTCGGAGATCTGCGCGCCGACCTGCTGATCGCCGCCCATCGGGCCGCTCAGCATGGCATTCACCTGCAGACCCGTTTCACGCTGAATCAGGTTACCGGTGGTGCCGGTTGCCGACAGGGCGTGCTTTTCCAGCGAAGACTGATGGCGGCGAACCCAGTTAAGCAGCATTTGTTTACAGTGATCGTGCGCCACAAGAGCAATGTGTTTGCGCTCAGGCAGCGTGCGTGTTGTCAGTTCCATAATCATATCCATCAGGTTAACTGCCTACACGATGACGGGAACCGTCTGACGCTGCAAGAGAAAGGCGTAAAAAATGTGGCTTATGATGAAGGTTGTTGTTTTGCCCACTGTAAAAATCGGGCCCGCGTGTCGGGATCGGCCTGCTGGAACCAGAATTTAAGGCGCTGTTCCGTCAGGGTCTGGGACTGAGGAGGAATGACGTCCAGTTCGGAGACGCCGGAAAGCAGCGTACTGTCGTCCGCCATCATGGTGGCAAACTGCGGAAGCGAGGCGCGTTTCCCCGCTTTGTTATAGGTCTGGGTCGCGGCCTCGTAGTCCGGGCCTTTTGGTGAGGTTGTCAGCGCCAGAATATCCTGCTTCACCGGAATCGGCATCGCATCCCCGTCCAGCAGTTCAACGCGGGGTGAAGCGTCGAAGGCCGCAGACTCTTTCTCCGTCTCAAGACGAGGGAGGGTGATATTCACCTGACTGATTTGCTGGGTATTAAAGCTGACGATCAGCGGAGGCGAGATGTACATCCGTTGCTCGTGATTCGCCAGACCGATCGATTTTTCCACCCGGAATACCAGTTGATGTGGCCCGTTATCTAACTCGATGCTGTCCGCACCGCGCAGCAGAGAGCTGGAAACCTTCTTGCCGTCGAGTACCAGAAGATCGACATCGGTTGAAAGCCGCAGCTTGGTGGCAAAAACGGATACCGGCAAACATAATGCAATCAAGGTGGTCACGATGCCGGTTTTCATAGGTAGCTCCTGTCAAAAGACCGCCCGAATAATAATGTGTCAAAATTTTTCTTTAATCATACTTACTAACATATAGACATATTTCCCGCTTTTGCTCTCATTCATTCGTATTAGCTGCATGGTTGGCATGTCGGCTTTGTCGTACACTTTGTTAAACAGTCTGGAGGAAATAATGAAAGAAACCGATATTGCAGGCATTTTAACGTCCACTCACACCATTGCGCTGGTGGGGGCAAGCGACAAACCCGATCGTCCCAGCTATCGCGTGATGAAATATCTACTCGACCAGGGGTATCACGTCATTCCGGTTTCGCCAAAAGTTGCCGGCAAAACGCTGCTGGGCCAGAAGGGGTATGGCACGCTGGCAGACGTTCCGGAAAAAGTCGATATGGTCGATGTTTTCCGTAATTCAGAAGCGGCGTGGGGCGTGGCACAGGAAGCTATTGCCATTGGCGCGAAAACCCTCTGGATGCAACTGGGGGTGATTAATGAGCAAGCGGCAGTACTGGCACGGGATGCCGGGTTAAATGTGGTGATGGATCGCTGCCCGGCTATTGAGATCCCTCGCCTGGGCCTGGCCAAATAAAAAATCCCCGGAAGGCAAAAACCTTCCGGGGATTTGTTCAGGGATTAGTTACGCAGACGCGGGGCCTGGAGTTGTTTGCGGATGGTCTGCGCCAGCTCATCCATGGATGGCTGTTCAGGATGTTCATCCTGCAATTCGCTACTTAGCTGGGCTTCAGCCAGGTAGGTATGAACCGGTAGGCCGTTATCGTCCTCCATCACTACGTGATACCACGGAGCGGCGCGAAGCTCGTCATTCACCGCCAGCTCATCAGGCGACGGTTCAGAGAGCGAATAAACCGGGTCGATATCCACGACCACTCCGAGATAACCTAACAGGGAATGGCGGACCTGCTGGCCGATACCGAATTTGCTGGCAATCATAGTCACCTCCCGGGAAATCTTTACCTTTGATATAAGGGTAAAATTCCACATTTCAAGTTACATGACGCGACAGGCAAACCCTTTCAGATATAGCCCTTCCGGATAGGTAGCGATCACCGGATGATCGGCTGCCTGACGGAACTGCTCTATAAATTGTACATCACGACCGGCATCAATTGCGGCATCCGCGATGATTTTCTGAAATAAATCGCTGGTCATCAGACCGGAACAGGAGAAAGTCAGGAGAATACCGCCTTCATTCAGCAGCTGAATCGCCAGCATGTTGATGTCTTTATAACCACGACACGCGCCCATCAACTGGCTTTTATTCTCAACAAACTTCGGCGGGTCCATCACGATAACGTCAAATTTTTCACCGCGATCGCGATAAGTACGCAGCAATTTAAAGACATCATCACGGACAAACTCAGCCTTGCTCAGATCCAGTTTGTTCAGCTCAACGTTCTGCCGTGCAATATCCAGCGCTTCCTGGGAGGTATCAACGCTGACAACCTGGCTGCAACCGCCCATCAGTGCCGATACGGCGAAACCACCGGTATAGGAGAAACAGTTCAGCACACGTTTATTTTCAACGTAGCGGCGGGTAGCCAGGCGGCTATCACGCTGGTCCAGGTAGTAGCCCGTTTTGTGTCCGTGCTGAATATCCACCAGCAGTTTCATTCCGTGTTCTTCAATCGGCAGCAGGGCAGGTGGCAACTCGCCGGTGACGGGGCCCTGGGTCAGCTCCATTCCTTCTTTTTTACGTACCGCGACGTCGCTGCGATCGTAAATCGAACATTCCGGGTACAGCGTTTGCAGGGCACTAATTAATGCCGCGCGCTGATATTCTGCCCCAGCACTCAGCAGTTGCAGCACCAGAAAATTACCGAAACGATCGATAGTAATACCCGGCAGGCCATCAGATTCTCCGGCGATTAAACGATAGCTGTCGAGGCCATCTTTTTGCGCCAGCCAGTCACGCCATTTTTGTGCTTGTTGCAAACGGCGGGAAAAAAAAGCAATGTCGATAGACTCAGACGGGTCAAACGTCCAGACGCGCGCCCGGATTTGCGAAGCTGGCGAATAAGCGCCGCGTGCTAACCATTTTCCCTGATGATCAACAATATCGATGGTTTCACCGAGGCTGGCTTTACCTTCCATGCGGGCAACGGCCCCGGAAAAGACCCACGGATGGCGACGAAGTAATGATTTTTCGCGCCCTTTGGCTAACACTAAACGTACACTCATAATTTACTTTTCTGTCGATTGCAAAGAAATGGCGCGTAGAGTAGCACATTCATCAAGGCGCAATCATCTGCGGATGCCGTTGAGCGTTTCGGCACAAAATCAAATCGCTTAGGCACATTGGGGCATTGTTGCGTGCTTTATCTTAGGGCTTCCGGTTCAGCAAAGGAAATACCCATGAAAAAGCGCAGTGTCATCACAATAGCCGCTCTGACGGCAATGAGTTTTCAGGTTTTCGCAGCAACGCCTTTCAGCATGACCAGCCGGGATATTTCCGGCGACCGGCGGTTAGCGCCACAGCAGGTGTTTGAGGGATTTGGCTGCCACGGTGGGAATACCTCACCGCAGCTGGCGTGGACAAATCCGCCCGCGGGTACGAATAGTTTTGCCATCACGGTCTATGACCCGGATGCGCCTACCGGCAGCGGCTGGTGGCACTGGACCGTAGCCAACATTCCCGCGAAGACAATGACGCTGCCAGCAGATGCCGGTAACCCAAATGGCGAAAAATTACCTGCTGGCGCTGTGCAGGGGCGTAATGATTTCGGTTATTCTGGATTCGGCGGCGCATGTCCCCCTGCCGGTGACAAGCCTCACCGCTATCAGATTACCGTCTGGGCGCTGGACGTGGATAAACTGCCCGTCGACAAAAATGCCAGCGGCGCGCTGGTCGGTTTTATGCTCAATAGTCACGTTCTGGCAAAGGCTCAGTTAACAGCAACCTACAGCAGATAAGGATGGCGGGGTGCAGGAGTTCCATTTTCGACATAAACATCTCACGGCGGGTGAAGTGAGTGCCAGCAAAATGCATCGCCTGCACCAGGTTAAGCTCTTCTTTCCGGCGATTTGCCATATCACTCACGGCAGCAAGGTGATTGTGCAGGACGACAACCGCCTGGTGGCCACCCGGGATGAGCTCATCATTATTCCTGCCAATACGGCGATGGAGATCATCAATCAGCCCGCAAACGGTCTGTTTCACTCTGACTTGCTGATGTTATCGCCGGAAATTGTTGCCGAGTTTAAAGCGCATTACCTGAAATCCTGGCCGCGCACGACGCTGCATTCGCTCTGCGCCCCGCTGAGCGAGGGGCTGGCATTTATGTGGGATAACCTGCTGCACGCCGTGCGTCAGGATTTACCGGAGGCGCTGCAAAAGCATCAGGCCTTCGGGCTTTTGCTGGCATTGCTGCATGACGGCGCGGCAGGCCCGCTGCTTATTGAGCGAAACAATAGCCTGACCGAGCAGGTGCGGCAGTTCATTATGCTGTCGCCCGCCAGAGCCTGGACCGCGCAGGATGTCGCCAGCCGTCTGGCCCTGAGCGTGCCGACGCTGCGCAGACGGCTACGTGAAGAGTCGCAGAGTTTTCGCCAGATTGTGGAGGAGGTGAGGATGGGCGTTGCTTTGTCGCAGCTGCAGTCAACCCGATTACCGATTGGCGAAATCGCATTACAATGTGGGTATCTGTCCAGCTCTCGTTTCACCGCCCGTTTTCGGCAACACTACGGCTGTTTACCGAAAACGCTACGTTAAGGAGAAGAAAAATGTCTAAAGTCTGTACTATTGCCTGGGTTCACGGCGTTGTTCAGGGCGTCGGGTTCCGCTACAGCACCCAGCGCGAGGCCGTTCAGCTAGGGCTCACGGGATACGCGCGCAACATGGATGACGGCAGCGTTGAGGTGGTCGCCTGCGGCGAAGCGGAGCAGGTCGACAAGCTGGTGGCGTGGCTGAAGGCGGGCGGGCCGCGCAGCGCACGGGTTGATAGGGTCTTAACAGAACCGCATCAACCCGGGCGGGAATATATGAACTTTGGTATTCGCTATTAAATACATTTTACCGGTTTTGGCAGGCCAGCAATTTTGGTGGCTTGCTTAGCCGGACCTTTCGGAAACAGTCGGTATAAATAGCGGCTGTTACCTTTTTCTTCGCCAAATTTATTCGCCATCGCTTTTACCAGCATACGAATCGCCGGAGAAGTATTGAATTCCAGATAGAAATCACGCACAAAACGCACCACTTCCCAGTGTTCCGGTGACAGCGAAATCCCTTCGTTCTCTGCAATCACCACAGCCAGCGGCTCACTCCACTGGCTGCTTTCTTTGAGATAGCCTTCGGTATCCGTTTCTATCTCTTTACCTTCGAAGATCAGCATAATTATTACTACCTTAATCAGACTGGCGGCAGTGTAACAAAAAACAAAGCCCCGCATAAAGCGAGGCTATGAAAGTGTTAGCGGGTGAGATTAATCGCGGCTAGCGAAGCCCAGAATGCTCAGCAGGCTGACGAAGATGTTGTACAGCGAAACATACAGGCTAACCGTGGCACGAATATAGTTCGTCTCACCGCCATGAATGATGTTGCTGGTTTCAAACAAGATAGCGCCAGAGGAGATCAGAATGAAGACCGCGCTGATCGCCAGATGCAGAGCAGGCAGCTGCAGGAAGATATTCGCAACCATACCAATCAGCACCACCACAATACCCGCCATCAGCATACCGCCGAGGAACGACATATCTTTGCGGGTGGTCAGCACATATGCAGAGCAGCAGAAGAACACTAACGCCGTTCCGCCCAGTGCCATAGCGATTACGTCACCCATTCCGGCAGACAGATAGGTGTTCAGAATAGGTCCGAGGATATAACCCAGAAAACCGGTAAAGGCGAATGCGGAGATAATCCCGGTCGGCTTATTCGCCGTTTTATAGGTCAGGAACATCAAACCATACATACCCACCAGCGTCAGAATCAGACCCGGAGATGGCAGCATCAGCACCGTACTGGCAGTTGCGGTAATCGCCGAAAAGGCCAGCGTCAGGCTCAGCAGAAAATAGGTATTACGCAGCACCTTATGGGTGCTAAGCAGTGATGTACGGTCATGTGAAGAACTAACAATACGATCCATTGAGTCACTCTCTATGACAGATGTAATTAACGGAAAGAATAGGAAACGGGGCGCCAGTCTCAAAGTGGTTTTACCCATCTTTACTCAGCACCTTAGCGCTGGAGGTGGTTATTTCTTCTGCGAAAGACCGTTTCATCAGTATGAACAGCGGTTTGAAAGTATTTACCAGATCAAGCTCTTATAGGTTACTGAAAAATATTGCGTTATTACCATTCGAACGCTAAGAGTTATTTCCGGATCGTCATAAAACAGACAATAAGGCGAAGGACATGAAACCACAAGCACGCACTCACTTTACGCTCTCTTTACTTACCGCCGGGATCCTGTGCGCCAGCACGGCTACCTGGGCGGCTAACGTGCCGGCAGGAACCGCGCTGGCCGATAAACAGGAACTGGTCAGAAACAATGGCAGTGAACCGGCTTCGCTCGACCCGCATAAAGTCGAAAGCGATGTCGAATTCAATATTATCAGCGATTTATTCGAAGGTCTGGTCAGCGTTTCCCCGACAGGTGAAGTCCAGCCGCGGCTGGCGGAAAAATGGGAGAACAAGGATAACACCGTCTGGACGTTCCATCTGCGTACGGGCATCACCTGGAGCGACGGCACGGCGATTACCGCTGAGGATGTGGTCTGGAGCTGGCAGCGCCTGATCGACCCGAAAACGGCTTCGCCTTATGCGAGCTATCCGGGCAACATGCATATCGTCAACGCGGCCGATATCGCCCAGGGGAAAAAAGCGCCCGATACGCTGGGCGTGAAAGCGATTAACGACACCACGCTGGAAGTGACGCTCACCCAGCCAAACGCGGCATTCCTCGCGATGCTGGCGCACCCGTCGCTGGTGCCGGTGGATAAAGTGCTGATTGGCCGTTTCGGCGATAAGTGGACCAAGCCGGAGCATTTCGTCAGCAGCGGGGCGTATAAGCTTTCACAGTGGGTAGTCAACGAACGCATCGTGGCGGAGCGTAACCCGCGCTACTGGGATAACGCGCATACCGTGATTAATAAGGTCACCTACCTGCCCATCACGTCCGAGGCTTCGGATGTGAACCGCTATAAAGCAGGCGAAATTGACATTGTCTACACGGTGCCGATCAACCAGTTTGCCCAGCTCAAGAAGACCCTGGGCAGCCAGCTGGATGTCTCCCCGCAGCTGGCGACCTATTACTATGAATTTAACACCACCCGGCCGCCGTTCAACGACGCCCGCGTGCGCAAGGCGCTGAACATGGCGCTCGATAAAGACATCATTGCCGGAAAAGTATTAGGGCAGGGGCAACGCCCTGCGTGGCTCATCAGCCAGCCGGATATCGGCGGCGTTAAGCTCCAGAACCCGGATTACGCCAGCTGGCCGCTGGACAAACGCATCGCTGAGGCGAAAAAGCTGCTGAATGAGGCCGGATATAACGCCAGCCATCCTCTGAGCTTTAACCTGCTCTATAACACCTCTGAATCGCACCAGCGCATCGCGATTGCGGCCAGCTCCATGTGGAAGAAAAACCTCGGCGTGGACGCGAAGCTGCAAAATCAGGAGTGGAAAACCATGCTGGATACCATGCACACCCACAACTTTGACGCGGTGCGGTACGCGTGGATTGCCGATTACGACGATGCGGCGACCTTCCTGAATAACTTCCGCACCGGCGACAGCGAAAACACCAGCCAGTACAGCAATCCGGAATATGACCAGGCGCTGCTCAATGCCGCAAAAGCCAAAACAGCGGATGAGCGGGGTAAGTTCTACCAGCAGGCAGAAGACCTGCTGGGGCGTGATGTGCCCGCCATCCCGGTGTATCACTACGTCCGCACGCATCTGGTGAAACCGTGGGTGGGCGGATTTACGCCGGATAAGCTGGGGTACTATTACACGAAAGATATGTACATCAAAAAACACTAAGCCTGAGCGCGGGAGACTGTGCTGATAAAATCGTCGATGTGTCGTCAGTTCAACCGATTAAACACGTTTTGACTATTTTTACAGCGAACGATTGCCGCCACTCTTTACAGCACGCGGTGAGGTGTTTATAGTGCGCGTCATTCCGGAAGTGTGGCCGAGCGGTTGAAGGCACCGGTCTTGAAAACCGGCGACCCGAAAGGGTTCCAGAGTTCGAATCTCTGCGCTTCCGCCAAATATAAACCCCAGGTTACTCGTTAACCTGGGGTTTTTCTTTTGCCTTAACGCAGGTTTGTGCTTCACCAGATTCTTGCCATTCCTTCGCTTGCCGGGCGAACGAGCGTAAAACCAAATTTAGTATACAGCTCAGGCACATCGGCCATTAAGCAAACGTACGCTCCTTTACAGGCGTGGTTATCCAGCCAGGCAACAAGCGTTTCCATAATGACTCTGCCCAGCCCTTTCCCCTGATGAAGCGGATCAACCGCGACGTCGACAATATCAAAATTCAACGCACCATCCCCCACGATGCGCCCCATACCGACCGGTTTTCCCTGAAACACTATATGCATGCCATAGCAGCTGCCGGGCAGCGCTTTTCGGGCCGCCTCCAGCGGGCGAGGGCTAAGACCAGAAATTTCGCGCAGCCGGCAAAACGCTTCTGCAGTGGGGACGGTTTCAACTACGGTATAGTTATCAGGCATAAGAAGAGCTCCAGTCGGTGTTCAGTAAAGGGCTTCAGTCTGGCAGTAAAATTGACGAAAGACGATTTTACGGACCGATCACGTTCACACTTTTAGCCTCCTGCTATTCCCCTGTAAATAACTGGCGTTATCATTCACCCCGTAAATACCTTTTCATCTCTCACCGAGGCTTTGATGCTGGAGAATGTTTTCATCAGATAATCAGCTTCCCGCCCTTTTCAGGACGGACTGGTTATCGCTGCGCTTAAACCTTACGCACGCACCTGCGGGTGTGGGCTCGTTTTTACGCATGATGATTACACAGGTTTTCCAGTATGAATTTATCCCGTCAGGAACAACGTACCTTACACGTTCTCGCCAAAGGTGGACGTATGTATTGTGCACGTCCGCGACAGTTCTGGCCGCGTCACGTCCGTTGAGTGCTATACCCGTGAAGGGCTGGTGCTGATCGACTGCACGCTCAGCGTCTTTAAAAAACTCCGCACCAAAAAGCTGATCCGATCCGTGAACGGGCAGCCTTACCGGATCAACACCACCGGGCTGAACAACGTTCGCGCCCAGCTGGATAATCGCTAAGCGGAATAAACAACGCCACCCTCGGGTGGCGTTCATGCATTGAAATGGATATCGTGGCGGAATGTAGACCGGGTAAGCGCAGCGCCACCCGGCAATAAACGCGGCGTTATGAGCGGATAAAGGCCAGGATGTCCGCGTTGATGGTATCCGCATGGGTGGTATGCATCCCGTGCGGGAAGCCCGGATAAATTTTCAGCACGCTGTTCGCCAGCAGTTTGTCCTGCAGCAGGGCGGCATTCTTATACGGTACAACCTGATCGTCATCGCCCTGCAACACCAGAACGGGAACCGTGATGGTTTTCAAATCTTCCGTCTGGTCAGTCTCTGAAAACGCCTTAATCCCCTCATAGTGGGCCTTGGCGCTGCCGATCATTCCCTGACGCCACCAGTTTTGGATCGTACCCTGCGAAACCTCGGCGCCATCGCGATTAAAACCGTAGAACGGACCGCTGGCCACGTCGAGATAAAACTGGGCGCGGTTAGCCGCCAGCGCTTTGCGGAAGCCGTCGAACACCTCAACGGGCGTTCCGCCGGGATTCGTCTCCGTTTTGACCATCAGTGGCGGAACGGAGCTAACGAGCACCGCTTTGGCAACGCGCCCCTGCGGTTGTCCATACCGCGCAACATAGCGGGCGACCTGGCCGCCGCCGGTGGAGTGACCGACGTGCACGGCATTGCGCAGATCCAGGCTTTCAACCACGGCTGACGCATCGGCCGCATAATGATCCATATCGTGGCCTTCACTCACCTGGTCCGAACGACCATGACCACGACGATCGATAGCGATAACGCGATAGCCTTCTGCAAGGAAGAAGAGCATCTGGTTATCCCAGTCATCGGCACTCAGCGGCCAGCCGTGGTGGAAAACAATGGGTTGAGCCTCTTTTGGGCCCCAGTCTTTGTAGTAAATATTGACGCCGTCTTTCGTTGTTACGAATGCCATACCGCAGACTCCTCTGTTAAAGGCAAAATGTTCCCCGGCTGAGCGCACAGCGAATCAGTAATGCCTTAATTAAGTTGGCTTTTTTCTGTTTCCCGTACCGACAGTACCCCTAAAGTGTAGGTGAAATAGTAAAAGCAGGCGGTTTCATTTCTGTGAAAGGGAGCGTTTAGCGTTCAGGCGGAAGGGGGAGCGAATGAAGGCTCTGGAGAGATCCTCCAGAGCCTTCAGGGCAGGAATAACAGCAGGGGCGTTTAGCGGTTTTCTTCAATATAGCGGGCCAGGTCCGCCGGGGTTTTTAGCACTGTCGCCACGTCAGTTGGCGGGATCATGCAGCCGTAAACGTCCTGCACTTCCAGCACCATATCGACCGCCAGGATGGAGTCGAGAATGTCGGATTCAATCAGTTCATCGTGAAAGCCCACCTTACGGGATAACACTTTTTCGAACAGGGCGAGAATTTCTTGTTCCATAATTTTTCCTGGGGTCATTAATTTGTGCGGGCGTAAGCGTCCAGCAGCTTGCGGTCAATTTTGCCGTTAGGATTCAGCGGCAAAGCGTCTTTTACGATAATTTGTGAAGGCACCATATAGTGCGGAACTACCTTCGACAGCGATGTTTTGATGGTATCCGGCGCCATATCCGTCACGCAGAACGCGGCAATGCGCAGCACGCTGCCGCAGGATTTCATCAGCGGCAGAACCACCGCTTCGTTGATGCCGGACATGGCCAGCAGGCGGTTTTCGATCTCGTTAATTTCAATACGGTAGCCGTTCAGTTTGACCTGGCTGTCGTTGCGGCCCTGGCAATAGATAAGCCCCGCTTCATAGCCCAGATCGCCGGTACGGTAGCCGCGAAACGCTTCATCTTCCCGATGGAGTAATTTCGCCGCGTTCTCCTGCGGCAGACCAAGGTAGCCGCGCATGACGTTTTTACCCCAGATAATCAGCTCGCCGTCGGCGGAAATTTCCATTCTGCTCTCAGGCATCATGACCCCCACCGGCAGCACGGCGCTGTCGCTGTTCAGGATCGCATCCGTGATTTCAACAACGGTCGTCGCGATGGTTGCTTCCGTAGGGCCATAGGAGTTGATGATTTTGGCCTGCGGGAAGCGGCGGCGAAGCTGTTTAACCAGCGCTTTATTCAACACTTCACCAATGAAGATAAAGACGTTGAGTTCAGGCAAATAGTCGCTGTTAAACTGCGGGGAAAGCAGCTGCTGGTAGGCAAAAGAGGGAGTAGAAACCCAGGCGGAGACGGCGTTGCTTTTCAGTCGCTCCAGCCAGTTCTCTTTCTGAATGTCCTCTTTGGCGTTCAGCACGATGTGCCCGGCCATCGCCAGATTCGCCAGCAAAGGGATCAGGGAGAGGTCAAAACTGAACACCGCGTGGTTCATCAGCACCGGTTTTTCCGGCAGCGAAAAGTCCTGGCTGACCCATTTCATGAAGTGCCATACGCTTTCACGCCCAATCTGCACGCCTTTAGGTTTACCGGTGCTGCCGGAAGTAAACATGATGTAGGCCAGATCCTGCTCCTCCAGCACCTTGCCCGGTTCCCCGGTGGCGATGAACTGCCGGGTCGCGACGTCGTAATAGTAAGGGGCATTGGCCAGATGGCAAATCTCCCGGAGGCGCTCCTGCGGGTAGATGCAGTCCACCGGAATGTACGGAATGTTGTGCAGCAGGCAGCTATAAATCGCCACGGCGAACTCGGCCTGCTGGTGTCCGTACAAGACGACCGGCGTACCGGCAACAGGCTGGCAACGCTGATAGCGCTGCGCCCAGTCCGTTACGGCCGCGGAAAGCTGCAGCCAGCTTAAGGCTTCGTCGCTGCCGCTGATGGCCAGCTGCTGCGGGGAGGCGGGATCGCATAATGCCGCACGCAAGAAATCCTGCAGTTCCTGAAGATCGGAGTGATTTTTCATAGAGGTGACATTCCACTAAAGATGTAAAGGGATCCCGCGGCGCTTCCCAGCGTCAGAATTCGTCCTAAAAACGCAACGGCCGGATACTGCAAGACCCGGTGCAATGCCGGGCTGCGCTTGGCTGACCACAGCAGCATGTTATGAGTGACGGAAATCGCGCCAAACAGCGCGCCGCTGATGACGTAATGGCGTTCCAGGCCATTCCATGCCCCCATGCAGAACAGGGTGCAAAAAATACCGATATTTTGCGCCAGCGTTTTGTTCTGACGGAAAAAGTTGAACTTCATCAGGTTCATGTAAACGGGCATAAAGACCACATCGCGCAGCCATTCGGACAAACTGATGTGGAAGCGGCGCCAGAAGTCCTGGGGGTTCTTTGCCAGAAGCGGCATATTGAAGTTTGCCGGAATGTTGAGCCCAAACAGGCGGCCTGCGCCGATGGCCATATTGCTGTAGCCCGCAAAATCAAAGTAGAGGTAGGCGCTATAGGCAATCGACATCACCACGCCCACGGTCAGCGTAAACGGCTTATGGCTCCAGGGCTGCACGACAAGTGAATCAACCAGCATGGCAAACAGGAACTTCTGGACAATGCCGGTAATGATTTGCTCCAGCGCCACTAAAAACTGTTCGCGGCTAAGGACAAAGACGGGCTTACTGACGTCGCTCATCCATGTCCGCCAGCGGTACATGGGGCCAGCCAGGATGATAAAGGGCATAAACAGATAGCAGAAATAGTGCAGGAAATTCTGGCCTTCTTTTTTACTGCGATAGAGCAGCACGTCCACCGCGCGGAACGTCATAAAAGAGAGACCAATCATGCCCCAGTGGTTATTTAAGTGTAATTTCACCAGCAACAGCGGCAATAATGTCAGAACAACCGCCTGCCACGTTTTTAACCATCCCTTCTCTTTTAGCGTGGCGAAAACATAAAAGCTGAAAAAAACGGCGACGGGGACAATATAATCACCCTGAAATATATATCCCCATCCCAGAGCCGTCAGCACCGATAGCGCAGATAACCAGGTCAGACGATGGCGTAATACGCGATTGACCAGCGCAAACGCCAGGGCGGAGGAAAACAAATAGACAAAAAACATTCCTGAGCTGTACATCATTCGGCCTCAGAACTTTTGATATTCAAAATGCAGCTGCATACTCATGCTGTCATCGACAGAGGTCCACGCGACGATGGTGATCGCCAGCAGGAGATAAAGGAAAAAAAGACGGATCGCGATTTTCATTATTTAAAGCTCTGTGCAATAAAGCGAATCATAGGAACCCAGGCCAGTTCGGAAGGGTGCAAACGATCCCAGTTCCAGCCATTTTGATAAGGCATGGCGTACATATCCAAATAAGGGATCTGGTTTTTTTCCAGAATGGTTTTAATTTGCTTATCAACCGGGCGGAAGGTATTGGTGTTGTAAAGCGCCCAGGGGTTAACCGGGTCGACGATAGCAATCACCTGCACGTGACGTTCTTTCAACAGCTGGACGGTTTTACTGAACGCGGCGATTTGCGCAGGCACGACCGGCGTGTCATCCCACTGTTGCGGCTTACCGTCCTGCTCGTAAATCGTTTTGTCCATCCACAGCGTGGCCGCGCTCTGCTGGCGTTTTTTATTTAACTCGCGCGCATTCGCCAGCTCTTTATCCCAGTCGGGAGCAATGTGGGCGGCTGGCTGCTGCGGCCAGGGTTGTACCGTCTGGGGCGTAACGTTGAGCAGCGCCAGCCAGTCGTTTTTTATCAGGGTGCAGACGTTCGCAAACTGGAAGCTAAGCTCGTCCCAGATCAGATCGGGGTGCCAGCCAAAGACGCGCATTTGGCCAAAGGTTAAATGGCTTATTTCTTTACTATCAATATGCTTTAAATAATTGACTAATATTGGGCGCGCCTGCGGATCCTTCATCAAAGGATTAAAAATAGAGCCCGGGAAATTATCGGCATAGATAGCGGGTGGCAGACCTTTTGAGTAAAAGCTGTCAGGTGCCAGAAGCAAAACAACTTTACTGTTTGCGTTAAGGCTATTTTTAAAACGTGAGAACAGCAAAAACTGCGTTTCGTCATCGACAAATGCATCGCCATACGCCACGACGGGTTTGTGTAATTGCTTATTAAAGTAATTATATACAGCGTAATGTTCATCTTCTGAGGTCGCAACCTCGGACGCACCAATGAAGAATATCGCATTCCCTTCTAAGGCATGAGAAATAGTGGCAATTTTTACCGCTTGTTCTTTAGGCGTGCCCGCCATTGATTTAATCAGCGGCTGGAAGGCGAGCGGCGGATCGAAGCTCGTCACCAGCGGGTGAATACAAAGGAACAAAATGGCCAGGGTTGCCATCAGGATATGTAAGCAAAGCGTATTTTTGATTTTCATCATCAACCCGTAACACTGCATGGCAGTAATGTCTAAAATCTGCGGGAATTCAGATTTATAACAATTACACAACAAATGACCTTCTATTTTTGAGGCATTCTATACCAGAGCGATTTAAAAGGATGAGCGTTGCTATGTTACGGTATGTACAAGGTCGTTGTGAGTGACGTGAGATCAGCGTGCGGGTGACTTTTTGCGCAGTCAAACGCCTGCGGGGAAAAATAGAAAAATTCCTGCTTTACAAGGCGCTAATAGATGTTTATAGTGCGCCTCACTTTGGAAGCGTGGCCGAGCGGTTGAAGGCACCGGTCTTGAAAACCGGCGACCCGAAAGGGTTCTAGAGTTCGAATCTCTACGCTTCCGCCAAATTCAAAAACCCTGCGATAGAAATATCGCAGGGTTTTTTGCTTTACAGGGCAATCACCAGCTCCCGGGAATGGCTCCGCGAACAGCACAGCGCCACCTGCTGATCCGTTGCGCTTTTTTCGGCCTCCGACTGCACGCTATCCCGGTGATCCACCACGCCGTCAATCACCGGCGTCAGGCAGGCTCCGCAGATCCCCATCTCGCATGACAGCGGCACGTCCACGCCGTTTGCCTGCAGCACCTGGGCGATGGTTTTGTCCGCAGGCACCGGCCAGCGCTCCCCTGTGGAGGCCAGTTTGACCGTGAAGATCTCGCCCGCGACGCCGCTTGTGACAGAGGTCGCGGGCTGAAACGCCTCGCTGTGGATATGGGCGTCATCCCATCCCTTCGCCGTGGCGACCTCACGCACTTTTTCCATAAATCCTGCCGGTCCGCACGCCCAGGCTCGCAAACCCGCCTCAGGCACGGGGATATGCTCTGCGAGCGCTGTGCGCGGGCTGGCGGTATGAATGATGCACTCACCGCACTGCGAGAGTTCGCGCGCAAACGCCGCGCTTTCGCGGTTCCTGACGTAGTAGTGCAGCGTGAACGGCGTTCCGGTCGCCTTCAGCTGCAGGGCCATCGCATACAGCGGCGTAATGCCAATGCCCGCCGCCAGCAGCAAAACCCGCTCTGCCTGCTGAAGCGGAAACAGGTTGCGCGGGGCGGATATCATCAGCTTCTGCCCGGGACGCAGCGTCTCGTGAACGTAGCGCGATCCGCCGCGCGAGGCGGTTTCCCGCCCCACGCAGATAAGATAGCTCTCTTCCTCACAGGTCCCGGTCAGGGAATACTGGCGCACCACGCCGCAGGGCAGGTGGACATCAATGTGCGCGCCGGGCTGCCACGTCGGCAGTGCGCTCCCGTCTTCAGCCACCAGCCTGACGGCGAGGCTTTTGTCGCCCTCGCGCCACAGCCCGTCAACAATTACGCTCAGCATATCGGCCTCCGTCATACCAGGAAAAACTCGCCAAAGCCCATCTTCTTCAGCCCCCGACGGTAGGCAATCGAGCTTTTATCCGCGGGGATATGGGCTTCCAGGGTCAGGTCCAGCGGCAGGCTTTCCGGGCGCTGGGTTTCCACCATCAGACGGTCTTCTTCAAAAATCCGCAGATTGAAGGCATGCACATCCTCCACCGGAATATGCAGGTCAAAATTGCGGGCGATAGGGGCGAACATGCGGGTCACGCGCGATGAGACCGGCGACGCGGCGTTCATAATGACCAGTCTCGATTCACCCGGAAAATGAATCGTCAGGGTAGCGGTAAACGGCAGGTGCATCTCAAAATGGCGCAACCACTGGAACCCTTCCGGGGCCTGCACGGGTGAACTGGCGGGATAGTTGCTCACTGAGCTCCAGTAATCCGCCACGAAGCCAAACGGCGTCTCCTGCGGCTGATAGTGGGGCACCAGCGGGTTGTTCGGGTCCGCAAAGGTATCGGTGTGGATCCAGGCAAAGTGCGCCACGTCCAGAAAGCCTTCTACCTGACGTCCGGCAAAGCCGTTCACCTCGAATGCCGGGCAGTTAATCTGTTGAAATCCGTCGTCATCCCAGTGCGGCATGGTAGGCAGCGGCGCGGGGTTATCCGGATCAAACGCCAGGCAGGTCCAGATCAGCCCGAACCGCTCTTCCACGGCGTAGTTAATCAGGTTCAGCTTCGCCGGAACGGGCTGGTCCGGGCTGGAGGGAATACGATTGCAGCGCCCGTCCTCCCCAAAGCGTAAGCCATGATAGGGGCAGATAATCCCATGCTCGTCGTGAAAGCCGAGCGTCAGCGGCACGCCGCGGTGCGGGCAAACGTCACGGGCGACCACGACCTGGTCGTTTATCCGGTAAATCACCAGCTGTTCATCCAGCAGCGTCGCTTTGACCGGTGCCGGACCGACGTCGCAGGCGCGCGCGACCGGATGCCAGCATTTCGCCAGGCGCAGCCAGTCCTCTGGCTCAAACGTACAGTGGGCGGGTGGAGTCGGTTCTCTTTTCATCGTTGTCCCTCTTGCGTTCAGCCTAACGGGCCGCCCTGAATGGTCTCGCACAGACCGTTGATGATGCGCTCGCCGGTCTCCTCTCGAAGCTCCTGATACCAGGCCTGCGTCAACGCCATGTCTTTCCCGTGGGTGACGTCGCAGCGCTTGCGCGCCTTCAGCACCAGGTCGCGCACCCGGTCGCAGCGCAGCGCCTCGTACTGTCGCAGCGCCAGCGTGATGTTGTGATTTTCACGCAGGCATTCCCCCAGCACGACGGCGTCTTCCATCGCCGCGCAGCCGCCCTGGCCGATATCCGGCGTGGTGCTATGCGCGGCATCGCCAAGCAGCGCGACGTTGCCGCGCACCAGGCTGTCGAACGGCTCAATGTCGTGGATTTCAATGCGGTTGGTCGTTTCAGGATCCAGGGCCGCGATAAGCTTCTGCACCGGCGGCGCCCAGCCGCGGAAGTAGCCCGTGAGATCGGCGCGCAGGGTGGTGCGATCCTCCGCCAGACCCGCGGGCAGCGGCACGTCAAAAAAGAAGTAGAAACGACCCCCGGAGACGGGCATCAGCGACACGCGTTTTCCTTCGCCAACGAAGGTGGTCCACTGGTGCGCCGGGGCAATCTCTTCGTCAATCTTCACCAGCCCGTTCCAGTTCACGTACCCGGCGTAGCGGCGCTCCGGCGCATAGCCCAGCACGTACGGGCGCACCGCCGAGTGGCTGCCGTCCGCGGCAATCAGGAAATCCCCGGATGCCGAGGTGCCGTCGGTGAAGGTGACGCTCACGCCAGCGTCGTCCTCATGGACGCGTTCGACGCGCTTGCCGAACTGCACCTTGTCGCGACCCCAGAAGTCCAGCATTTCGCGCTGAAGCTCAGCGCGCGAGACGGGGCAGGGACGCCCGCCGGTACGCTCAACCAGCGGGGCAAGGCTAAAGCGGGTCAGGGTATCTCCGCGCCGGTAATCCTTATAGGCCATAAAACGCATCGGCCCGCCGTAAGTCTCGATGATGTCGCCCATGCCGAGGTGCTGCATGCATTTCACGCCGTTCGGCCAGATGGAGATGGCCGCCCCGACGGGCCTGATCTCCTTTACGGCTTCAAACACGGTACAGTCGATGCCCGCTTTCTTCAGCGCGACGGCGGCGCTCAGGCCGCCAATACCCGCACCAATAACGATTGCTCTCATGCTTCTCTCCTTTTGCAGGGTGTAAAGACATTCAGCAATTTGCGTACCAGGCTGCAGAGTGGCGAAAACGGCGTTGTGAGGGAGATGTTTGCACTGCTAAGGTGCGTAAACGCGGTGAGCGTGCCTTTTTATGAATCAAAAATTTCCTGGCTAGCTATCGGGAATCGACTGTTTCACGTTTGTCTCAAGAGTGGCGTGGTTTGTGCAATAAGCCGGAGAAGGATAATCAAGGAGAACCTATGATCGCACTGCACGACTTTAATCAGCTTCCTGAGAAAGACGCTTTTACGCTGCTTCATCCCTGCGTGGCGATACCCGGCTGGACCGACGCGTTGGTTAGTGGGCGGCCTTATTCGAGCCGGGAAGCGTTGTTTATTGCGGCGCAGGCACTAACGCAACGCTGGGATGAAGCGGCCTTAGCGCAAGCCCTGAGCGCCCATCCGCGCATTGGGGAAAAGCCCGCGGGTTCAGCGGCGGAGGCGGTGCTATCGCGCCGGGAGCAGGGGGCGGTGAACGATAGCGATGCCGAGCTGGCCCAGGCGCTGCGCGAAGGCAATGCCCGCTACGAGGCCCGCTTCGGACGCGTCTTTCTGATCCGCGCGAAGGGCCGCAGCGGTGAGGACATTTTACAAGCGCTGCACGCGCGGCTGGAGAACAGCGACGCGCAGGAAGTCCGTGCCGCGCTGGAACAGCTGCGGGAAATTACGCTGCTGCGGCTGGAAGGAGTCATTAGCGAATGAGCACGCTCAGCACCCACATTCTCGATATTTCGACGGGCAAACCCGCAGAGGGCGTAACGGTTCATCTGCAACAGGACGGGAAGACGCTGGCGACGGGCGTGACCAACGCTCAGGGGCGCATCGCCGCGTTCGTTCCCTCTCTGCCCGCGGGCCGCTATCGGCTGGTGGCGGAGATCGGCGCGTGGTTTCGCGAAACCGGTCGCGCCACGCTCTACCCCTGTGCGCAAATTGATTTTGTGACGGGAGAAACGGCAGACGAGCATTTCCATCTGCCGTTTGTGATTGCCCCCGGCGGGTGGTCAACCTACCGGGGCAGTTGACCACACCCGCTCGCCGTTGACCCAGGTCTCGCTGATGTTGCGCTCGTCGCCGAGGGTCATCAGCACAAAGAGCTGCTCATAGATATCCTGGCAGCGGCGATTGCGCAGGCGCTGCAGCGGCGTCACGTCGGGGTCGATAACCACGAAATCCGCCTCTTTGCCTGCCGCGAAGTTCCCAATCTTATCGTCCAGCCGGAGGGCGTGCGCGCCGCCCAGCGTGGCGTGGTAAAAGGCCTCGCTGGCGCGCAGGCGGTAGCTCTGAAGCTGGCCCACCTTGTAGGCTTCTCCCAGGGTGCGCAGCATGCTGAAGGTCGTGCCCGCCCCGACGTCGGTGCCGATGCCCATCCGCACCCTGTGCTGCCAGCAGGCGGGGAGGCGAAACAGCCCGCTGCCGAGAAACAGGTTAGAGGTGGGGCAAAACGCCACCGCCGAACCGGTGTCATGCAGGCACTGCCACTCGCTGTGGTGCAGATGGATCGCGTGGGCAAACACGCTGCGCTCGCCGGTCAGGCCGTAGTGGTGATACACGTCCAGATAGCGCTCGTGCTCCGGCCAGAGATCGCTTACCCAGGCCACTTCGTTGGGGTTTTCGCTCAGGTGGGTCTGCAGCCAGGTGTCCGGAAACTCCTCTCTGAGCAGGCTGACCGCCGCAAGCAGCTCGGGTGATGAGGTCGGGGCAAAGCGCGGCGTAATCGCATAGCCCAGCCGTCCACGGTGATGCCAGCGCTGGATCAGCGCCCGCGTCTGCCGGTAGCTCTGCTTTGCGTCTTCGCTCAGGTAGTCCGGCGCGTGTCTGTCCATCATCACCTTACCAGCGATAAGGCGCATGTTCAGGCGCAGGGCCTCGGTAAACAGCGCCTCGACCGATTCCGGATGCAGCGTGCAAAACACCAGCGCGGTGGTGGTGCCGTTGCTCACCAGCTGGTTAATGAAAAATTCGGCGATCTCTTTCGCGTAGGCCTCATCGGCAAACTGGCTCTCCACCGGGAAGGTGTAGGTGGTCAGCCATTCCAGCAGCTGTTCACCAAAGGCGCCGATCATCTCCGTTTGCGGATAATGAACGTGGGTGTCGACAAAACCGGGCAGCAGCAGCCTGCCGCGCAGGTCGGTATAGCCTTTGTGCGGGTCAAGATACTGCTCGCCCTCCTGCCACGGCATCTGTGCCAGAATTTTTCCGTTCTGGATAAACAGCAGGCCGTCCTCAAGGTAGCGCGCGTGTTGGGCAATAGCGTCTGCGCTGTCGCAGACCCGGGCAATATCAAAAAATGCACCGCGTATCGCAGTCTGGTATTCCATCATGGTTCCTGCCTTCGTGTGTGCGTAGCGGGGGTGATAAGGCTCAGCAAGAACGGTGCCAGAATGAACGGGCCGCAGATAAGCTGCGGCCAGAGGGAAGGGGTTACTCTTTTTGCGTCGCCACGCGGGAGCCAAACGACGTCGCGGCTGCCGTCTCGCGCTCTTCCCGCGCCAGCCAGCGGTAGGTGACGCCGCCGAGGAAGACGCCGATAAACCAGCTGAAGTTTGCCACCTCATGCAGGGCCGGGATAAAGCTAATGACCAGGCCCACGGCAACGGACGGGATCAGCGCGCCAATGGCTTTCGGGTTAAAGCCGTTGCGGTACCAGTATTTGCCCTTAGGCGTGTCGTCAAACAGATCGTCGACCGAAACCTTGCCGCGTTTAATCAGGTAGAAATCCGCAATCAGAATGCCGAACAGCGGGCCGATAAATGCCCCGAGCACGTCCAGGGTGTAATGGATAAGCTCCGGCGAGTTGAACAGGTTCCACGGGGTGAGCAGGATCGAGCCGACGGCGGCAATCATCCCCCCGGTGCGGAAGCTGATTTTCTGCGGCGAGCAGTTAGAGAAATCAAACGCCGGGGAGACGAAGTTCGCCACGATGTTGATCCCGATGGTGGCGGTGATCATCGTCAGCAGGCCAATCGCCACGGCCAGATCGTTGCCCACGCGGCTGACGGTCTCAATCGGGTCGGTGATCATGCGGCCAAACAGCGACTGGGTGCCGGAGACAATC
Source organism: Enterobacter hormaechei (assembly GCA_041890495.1). Classification (GTDB taxonomy): domain Bacteria; phylum Pseudomonadota; class Gammaproteobacteria; order Enterobacterales; family Enterobacteriaceae; genus Escherichia; species Escherichia boydii. The sequence goes on along the minus strand of CP169086.1, from coordinate 1,978,300 downwards.
ACCACGGTGACGATGGAGAACAGCAGGAAGTTAAACGGCAGCCCCCAGCGGTTGCCGCGGCGGATCTCGCCCATGCTTTTGCCGTAGCGGGAGAAATCGCCAAAGTTGAGCAGCGGGCCGGAGAAGTAAGAAACCACCAGCGCGGTCGCGGTGATCATCTGCCAGGTCTGCTCGCCCGCGCTCAGGGATTTGCTGGCGAGGGTAAAGGAGATCCCGTCAAAACCTGTCTTGTATACAATCCAGCCGGCGAGGGCCAGCATCACCACGTAGACCGCCGGACCGGCGATATCAATAAAGCGCTTGATGGCGCTCATGCCGTGCCAGAAGACCATCGCCTGCAGGACCCACATAATGGCAAAGCAGATCCAGCCCAGATGCGACAGGCCCAGGAATGCGCCGGTAGTGAGCGAAGAGAGCGACGGCCAGAACTTTAGCGCCACGAGCATCAGCGCGTTGGCGGCGAGATAGGTCTGAATACCGTACCACGCGAAGGCAATCAGCCCGCGGATCACCGCCGGAATATTGGCCCCGAAGACGCCAAACGCCTGACGGCTTATCACCGCGTAAGGCACGCCCGCCATCTGGCTCGGTTTGGCCACCAGGTTGGCGCACAGCTGCACGATGCAAATCCCCACCAGCAGGCAGAGCAGCACCTGCCAGCTTGCCAGCCCGAGCGTAAAGAAGCTCGCGGCGACAACATAACCCCCCATGCTGTGAACGTCCGACATCCAGAACGAAAAGATGTTGTACCAGCTCCAGTTCTGGTCACGCGTCGGTGCCAGATCCTCATTGCAAAGACGTGGGCTGTAAACCGCACCGGAATCAGCGGCCGTACCCTGCTGCGCGTTTTGACTGTTTGGCATGAAACCTGCTCCTGTGAATGAAAACCCGTTGAGTGGGAGTGCAAACGGTGTTGCAGGATCCAGGCCAAAATAATAAATCTTGTATGCAATATTTCATTTTTATGTATACGATTCGATAACGGAAAGTAAAACTCGGAGTGGTGAATGAACAACATAGACGCCCTGCAGACCGCGCCAGACCTGCATGACAAAGACGAATCCATCTTCCAGGCGCTAATGACCGCGATTGTCGAACATCAGCTGCTGCCGGGGAGCAAACTGCCGGAAGAGGCGCTGGCAGAGGTGTTTGGCGTGAGCCGCACGGGCATCCGTAAGGTGCTGCAGCGACTCGCCGCTGTGCAAATGGTCACCTTAACGCCCAAGCGTGGTGCACACGTCGCCAGCCCGACGGTGGAAGAGGCGCAGCACATCTTCCGCACCCGCGCGCTGCTGGAGGTGGCCAACCTGCCGGACGTGCTGGCGCACTGCCAGCCGCCGCATCTTGCCGCGCTGGAGGCCATTATTCGCCAGGAGCAGCAGGCGCACGAGGCGTATGACGGCCCGGCGGCGATTCGCCACTCCGCCAGTTTCCACATTCAGCTGCAGGCCATCTCCGGAAACCAGGTGCTCACTGAGATGGTGACCAGCCTGAGCCAGCGTTCCTCGCTGGTGATTGCCACCTGGGGCGCGCCGTGGCGTCAGGGCTGCCGCTGCAACGATCACGAGCAGCTTGTGGATCTGCTGCGCCAGAAGGCGCTTGAACCGCTAAGCGATGCCCTCATGCACCATTTTGAACATATCGTCGCCAGCCTCTGCTTCGAGCGGGCGGGCGAGTGCCTGCCTGATTTTGCCCGGCTGTTTGCCGGCCACAAGGAGTCGTAATGTCTGTCTGTGTACAAGTGATCAACCCCAACACCAGCCTCGCCATGACGGAAACCATCGGCGCGGCGGCCCGCGCGGTGGCGGCGCCGGGGACGGAGATCCTCGCGGTCTGCCCAAGCGCGGGCGTGCCGTCTATAGAAGGCCACTTTGATGAGGCCATCGCCGCCGTCGGTGTGCTGGAACAGATCAAAAAAGGCAGGGAGCAGGGAGTGGACGGTCACGTGATCGCCTGCTTTGGCGATCCGGGCCTGCTGGCGGCGCGCGAGCTGGCGCAGGGGCCGGTTATCGGCATCGCCGAAGCCGCCATGCATATGGCGACGCTGGTCGCGACGCGCTTTTCGGTGGTCACTACGCTGCCGCGCACGCTGATTATTGCCCGTCATCTGCTGCACCAGTATGACTTTCAGGACCATTGCGCGGCGCTGCACGCCATTGACCTCCCGGTACTGGCGCTGGAAGACGGCAGCGGTCTGGCGCAGGAAAAAGTGCGCGCGCGCTGTATACAGGCGCTGAAAGAGGATGGCTGTGGCGCCATCGTGCTGGGCTGCGGCGGCATGGCGACGCTGGCGCAGGAGCTGACCCGCGAGCTGCGCGTGCCGGTGATCGACGGCGTCAGCGCGGCGGTGAAGATGGTGGAATCGCTGGTGGCGCTGGGGCTGTCGACCAGCAAGCACGGGGATCTGGCGTTCCCGGAGAACAAACCGTTAAGCGGGCATTTTCAGGCATTGAATCCATTTTAATTTTTTGGGGGTGGCAATGGGGCTTTTTGAAAAGGATTATCCGCGGGATCTGCGCGGCTACGCGGGCAACCCGCCGCACGCGCGGTGGCCGAATCAGGCGCGCATCGCCGTGCAGTTTGTGCTCAATTACGAAGAAGGGGCAGAAAACCACGTTCTGCACGGCGATGCCGGATCCGAGCAGTTCCTGTCGGACATCATCGGCGCGGCCAGCTACCCGGACAAACACATGTCGATGGACTCCCTCTACGAATACGGCAGCCGCGCCGGGTTCTGGCGGATCCACAGTGAATTTCAAAAGCGCGGCCTGCCGCTGACGGTCTTCGGCGTGGCGATGGCGCTGGCGCGTCACCCGGAGATCGTCGAGGCAATCAAGGCCGCGGATTATGACGTGGTGAGCCACGGCTGGCGATGGATCCACTATCAGAATATGGATATCAGCCAGGAGCGCGAGCACCTGCACAAGGCGGTGCACGTCCTGACCGACCTGTTTGGCAAGCCGCCAGCGGGCTGGTACACCGGGCGCGACAGCCCCAACACCCGCCAGCTGGTGGTAGAGCACGGCGGCTTCGACTACGACAGCGACTATTACGGCGATGATTTGCCCTTCTGGACGGAGGTGGCCTGCAGCGACGGCTCCCGTAAACCGCACCTCATTGTGCCGTATACGCTGGATGCGAACGACATGCGCTTCGCGACCGCGCAGGGGTTTAACACCGCCGAGCAGTTTTATACGTATCTGAAGGACAGTTTTGACGTGCTGTACGAAGAGGGAGAAAGCGCGCCGAAGATGATGTCCATCGGCATGCACTGCCGCCTGCTGGGGCGGCCGGGGCGTTTTCGCGCGCTGCAGCGGTTCCTCGATTATGTACAGCAGCACGAGCGGGTATGGGTCTGTACCCGCCAGCAGATTGCCGACCACTGGCGAGAGGTGCATCCGTTTCAGAAGTAATTGAGACGTGTTTTGCCGGGTGGCGGCTGTGCCTTACCCGGCCTACAGGACGTCGTATTCCCGGTGACATTACGACATCAAACTCACCTGCGCCGCAACAATGCGCCACCCGTAGGCAAACCGCACCCACGTCTGCTGCTGGCGGCCAATGCGTTCCGTCCCCTCGCGGGTAAACTCGGTGCTGCACACGGCATAATCTTCCCCGAAGGTGGTAATCACGGTGTGGCGCAGCGTCCGCTGCAGCCCGGCTGCGGGGCGCGCCGCACGAAAGGCGCGGATTTCATCAATCCCGTACAGGTTTTCACCCGCTCCGAGACGCACCGTGTTTTTGTCGTGCCAGAACAGCTCGTCCAGCACCGCAACGTTGTTGCTCACCAGCGCGTCCTCATAGCGGTAAAACGTGGCCGTCACCTCGGCAACCACCCACGGGAGGTTAATGTCATCGTGATTCATCATGCTGCTATCTCCGCCGGACGGGCATCGGTGATGCCGCTCTCTTCCAGAACCCGCGCGACGCGCAGGCAGGCCTGCTCGTTAAACGGCGCGGCAATCAGCTGCAGGCCAATCGGCACCCCCTGAGCGGTGCGCAGCGGAACGGTGGTCACCGGCAGGCCCAAAAACGAAATTGGCTGGGTCAGCATCCCCATGCTGGCGCGAATGGGAAGCTGCTGGCCGTTAATCTCCATGGTCTGCTCACCCGCCAGCGTGGCGATGCGCGGGGTGGCCGGGGCGATCAGCACGTCGGCCTGCGCGAACAGGGTTTTGAACGCCTGCCGGGCGTGCGCGCGGAACCGCTGGGCCTGGATGTACCAGGCGGAGGGGATCATCGCCCCGGCCAGCAGTCGTTCGCGGGAGTGCGGCTCAAAACGCTCGGGCTCGCGGCGAAGCGCGGGCAGGTACTGGTTTCCCCCTTCCGAGGCGCTGATGATAAACGCCGCCGAACGCGCCAGCTCGGCGTCCGGGAACTGCAGCTCATCCTGCACGTCGAGCGCCTTCGCCACCCGCGCCACGGCGTCTCTGGCATCCAGGTCGCACCAGGTGGTGAAGTAGCCGCCGAGCACCGCGCAGCGCAGGCCGTCAAGCCCGCGATCGAGCAGGGGGCGCGTCTGTTCGCGCGAGCTCTCTGCCTGAAAACCGTCGCTGCTGTCCCGCCCCTGCAGCGCGTCGTATACGGACGCCAGGTCGCACACGCGGCGGGCAAAGGGGCCGATATGATCCAGACTCGGGACAAACGGATGGCTGCCGGATCGCGACAGGCGGCCAAAGGTGGGCTTCAGGCCATAGATGCCGCACAGGGAGGCCGGAACGCGAATCGAGCCGTTGGTGTCGGTGCCGAGCGAAAAGTGCACCAGCCCGGCGGCCACGGCGGCGGCTGAACCGCCGGACGATCCGCCCGCAATGCGCGCCAGGTCGTGCGGGTTACGCGTCGTGCCGTAGTGGCTGTTTTCGGTCGTGAAGCCGTAGGCGTAGGCGTCCATATTCACCATCCCGGTCAGCAGCCCGCCCGCGCTGCGCAGCTGGCGCACCGCAAAGCTATCAGCGGCCGCGGCAGGGCGCTGGCTGAACAGCTCGGCCCCGGCGAGGGTGGTGTGACCGGCAACGTCGAACAGATTTTTAACCGCATAAGGCACGCCCGCCAGCGGCGGCAGCGGACGCTTTTCCCGTCGCAGGGTATCGATATTGTCGGCTTCGGCGAGCATGCGTGCTTCCGTTACGGTGGTCCAGGCGCCGATCTGCGGGTTAACGCGCGCAATCCCCTCCAGCGTCTGCCGGGCAATCTCGCGAGCGCTCAGCTCTCCCGCGCTCAGCGCCTGTTGGATCGCGCTGATACTCATCTCGTGTAGCGTCATGCTTTATACACTCCTGCGATCTCCAGACGGTCGTCGAGCGGCAGCGCCATCAGCGGGGCGGCCAGGGTGGCAATGCGGCTGAACTGCAGCTGCAGCTCGGCGCGGCGGGCGTCGTCCAGCGTCACGCCGAGCACGGTTTCCATTTGCGCCAGATACGCCTGCCAGTCGGGTTGGTGTGTCATCATTTTTTTCTCCTCAGAATCCGGCGGCCGCGCCGTTGCTGCGCGGGTCAAATGCCCCTTCAAACAGCCCGTTGGGGTGGCGGACAATCGCGCCCGCGTGGCCCATCGCTTCACTGAAGTCAGGGAATATTTCTACCTCATGTCCGAGTGCCTGAAGCCGTGAGACCGTCTCAGCGGTAAAGCGTCCTTCCAGCTTTAACGTGTCCGAGGTTTGTCCCCATGTACGTCCCAGCAGCCAGCGCGGGCGGGAAATACTTTCCTGTAAAGGCACGTTCTGAATCGCGTAGCGGGTAAAGAACGCGGCCTGGGTTTGCGGCTGCCCGTCGCCGCCCATCGATCCGTAGACCATCACGCGTCCGTCCTTCAGACGTGCCGCCGCCGGGTTCAGGGTATGGAATGGCTGTTTGCCCGGCGCGAGGGCCAGAAGATGGGCGGGATCGAGGCTGAACGATGCGCCGCGGTTCTGCCAGACGATGCCGGTATCGGGCAGCACCACGCCGCTGCCGAACTCGTGATAGATACTCTGGATAAACGATACGGCAAGCCCGCTGCTGTCCATTACTCCCATCCACACCGTATCGCCGGGGCCTTTTCCGGTGCACCACGGCGCGGCGCGTCCGTCGTCAACCCTGTCGGCAAGCGCCTGCAGAGCGGCGGGATCCAGCAGACTCTGAATATCGGTTTTTAGCGCGCGCGGGTCGGTGATGTGGGCATCGCGCAGGCCAAAGGCCAGCTTGGTGGCTTCCACAATGCGGTGCAGGGTTTCGGCGTCGTCGGCCTCCGCCATATTCAGGCGGTCGGTGATGCCGAGTATCGCCAGCGAGACCAGCCCCTGCGTCGGTGGGGCGTGGTTAAAGATCTCCCCCTGCTGATGCTTTAGCTTCAGCGGCGCGGTGCGTCGGGCGGCGTGGGCGTTGAGATCGGCCAGCGTCACGGGGAGATCCAGCGTCTCCATGCCGTGCGCCAGGACTTCCGCCAGCGGGCCGCGATAAAAGCTGTCCAGACCGTCCTCCACAAGGCGAGTCAACGTCGTGGCCATGGCGGGCTGGTAAAAGCGGCTCCCGACCTGCGGCGGCTTGCCGTCCACCAGCCAGGTTTCCGCGAAGCCGGGAACGTCCTTCAGCTCGTCGAACTTGCTGGCCGTGGCGTGGGCCTGAGAGGCCGTGACCGGCGTGCCGTTCTGCGCATAGTCAATGGCGTCGGCCAGCAGGCGGGCCAGCGGCAGCGCCTTGCCGGTCATCTCGCGCGAGACCTTCAGTGCCTCGTCCCAGCCGCTGACGGTTCCGGCGACGGTCAGCGCCGCACGGGGGCCGCGATGGGGGATCTGCGTGAGCCCGTCGTAGGCGGCCAGCGTCGCGCGCGATCCCGCCGCGCCGCTGGCATCAATGGCGATGGGATCGCCTTCCGGCGGCACGATAAGCCAGAAGCCGTCGCCGCCCAGCCCGTTCATATGCGGATAGACTACGGCGATGGTGGCCGCCGCCGCGACCATCGCTTCGATAGCGCTGCCGCCTTCGCGCAGCACGGCCAGCGCGCTCTGGCTGGCGAGGTGGTGGGGCGCAACCGCCATACCGTGTGTGGAGACATTACTTTGCATGAAGAGTCCTCGTAACCCTGAAAGTCACAAGGTGCTGCAAAAGCTGTTCCAGTTCTGAAAGAAAAGTTTCAGTAAACTGGCACGTATAATGAAAGGTAGAATCAAAGGCAAAATGTGATGAAACAAAAGTTACAGAGGCGCTATGGAACAACTGGATGAACGTCTGAAAGTACAATACCCGTCGCTGTCGCCGCAGGAGCAGCGGGTGGCGGATTTTATTTTCGACCATTTTGACGACCTCATTAGCTACAACAGCGCCGAGCTGGCGCAGCTGAGCGGGGTGTCGAAAGCTACGGTCAGCCGTCTGTTTAAGCGGCTGGGCTATGAGAAATATAAGGACATGCGCGAAGAGCTGCGCACCCTTCGCCAGAGCGGGATGCCGCTCACCGATAATCGCGACGCGGTACAGGGCAACACGCTGCTGGCGCGCCACTACAAGCAGGAGATGGCGAACCTGACCCAGTGGGTTAATTCCCTCGACGCACAGCAGTTTGCCGACGCCATGGCCTGCATGGTGAAGGCGCGGCGGATCGTGATTATCGGCATGCGTAACGCCTATCCGGCGGCGCTCCACCTGCGCCAGCAGCTGCTGCAGGCGCGCGGGCAGGTGCTGGTCCTGCCGCAGCCGGGGCAGAGCCTGGGCGAAGAGCTGGTGGATTTAACGCCGGACGATCTGGTGGTCATGATGGCCTTCCGCCGCCGCCCGCGCATCATTCGCCCGCTGATGCAGCAGCTTCAGAGCAGCGGTATTCCGGTGCTGTTGATGTGCGAGCCGCAGGCGCACAGCCTGTTCCCGCTGGCGAGCTGGCAGCTTTGCGCCCCGCTGGACAGCGTCTCCGCCTATGATAGCTATTCGTCGGTCAACAGCCTGATCAACCTGCTGGCGAACGCCTTCCTGCATGAAATTCTTGATAAAGGCCGTCCGCGCATTCACGAGATTGCCTCCCTCTACCAACAGCTGGACGAGCTCGAACAGCGATAATGGGGCATCAGGCTGGTGCTTTGCATTGAAATGGTGCAACCAGACGGGGCGTAAATGGAGAGCATTTACGCCCCGTCCGCGTTTTATCAGGCTTCACAACAATATTTCCCGCTTCGCCTTATCTGGCACATTAGTTGCAAAATCACACTCAAAGAATCTTTTGTTTCATGTTAACGTTACGGGGAAGCACCATGAAAAAATTGTTGATTGCACTGGCCGGGGCCGCATGTCTCTTCACACAGCTGCCGGCCAAGGCTGACCAGCTTCAGGATATCGAGAAGCGCGGCACTATCCGCATTGCCGTTCCGCAGGATTTCCCGCCGTTTGGCTCGGTGGGGACCGATCTGCAGCCGCAGGGTTATGACATCGATATGGCGCGTTATCTGGCTAAACAGATGAAGCTCAAGCTGCAGCTGGTGCCGGTGACCAGCGCCAACCGCGTGCCGTACCTGCAAACCGATAAGGTGGACCTGGTCATTTCCAGCCTCGGTAAAAACCCGGAGCGCGAGAAGGTGATCGACTTCAGCCGCGCCTACGCGCCGTTCTTCCTCGGCGTGTTTGGTCCGAAAGGGGCTGAACTGAAGGACGCCGCCGCGCTCAGCGGAAAAACTATCGGCGTGACGCGCGGGGCGGTGGAGGACATGGTGCTGACCGGCCTGGCGCCGAAAGACGCGGACGTGAAACGCTACGAAGATAACAACACTACGCTCTCCGCCTACCTCTCCGGACAGGTGCAGTACGTGGCGACCGGCAACCTCGTGGTAGCGGCCATTTCGCGCCAGAACGCGGATAAAGCCCCGGTGCCGAGCTTTATGCTGAAAGATTCGCCGTGCTTTATTGGCCTGAAGAAAAACGAACCGGCCCTGAAGGCAAAAGTGGATGCGCTGATTGAGCAGGGCATCAAGGACGGCACGCTGAACGGCCTGTCCGAGCAATGGCTGAAGGCCCCGCTGCCGGCAAACCTTGGCGCCTGAGCCGATGACTGAGCAACTTGATTTTTCAGCCCTCTGGCCGTACTGGCCGGAGCTGCTGGCGGGGCTGTGGGTCACCGTTCAGCTGACGGTGATGGCGACCGTCGGCGGGCTGGCGATAGGGATTTTCGGAGCGGCGATCCGCAGCGGACGCACCACCTGGTTCAGCCGGATCTGGGGCGGCTACGTGGAGATCATCCGCAACACGCCGTTTGTGGTGCAGCTGTTTTTCATCGTCTTCGGCCTGCCGAATCTCGGGCTGAAGATGACGGCGGGGGAAGCGGCGCTGCTGGCCATGGTGGTGAACCTCGGTGCGTACAGCACCGAAATTATCCGCGCGGGCATACAGGTCACGCCGAAAGGGCAGTGGGAAGCCGGACGCGTGCTGGGGCTGACCCGCCTGCAGACCTTTATCCGCGTGGTGCTGCCGCCCGCGCTGCAGCGCATTTACCCGGCGCTGGTGAGCCAGTGCATCATCGTGATGCTCGGCTCGTCGGTGGTGTCGCAGGTCTCCTATGAAGAGCTGACCTTCGCCGCCAACCTGATCCAGTCCAGAACGTTTTTGAGCTTTGAGGTTTATCTGGTGACAACCGGGATTTACTTGGCGCTGTCGATTACCCTGCGCCAGCTGATGATGGCGGCGGGACGAAAATGGCTGGGGGTGCAGGCATGATGACCACCTTTACCGACTGGGACATTATTCGCAACCTGCTGCTGGCCGGGCGCTGGACGGTGCTGCTGTCGCTGGTGGCGTTTGTCGGCGGCGCGGTGGTGACCCTGCCTCTGCTGCTGCTGCGCCTGACGGGCGGGCGCACGGTGAAGCGCGTCATCCGCGGCTATATTGAGCTGTTTCAGGGCACGCCGCTGCTGATGCAGCTGTTTCTGGCCTTCTTCGGCGTGGCGCTGTTCGGCATTGACGTCTCGCCGTGGACCGCCGCCTCGCTGGCGTTAACCTTCTACACCAGCGCGTTCCTGCTCGATATCTGGTTTGGCAGCATTCGCGCGCTGCCAAAAGGGCAGTGGGAAGCCTCGCGCTGTCTGGGGCTGACCTTTGGCCAGACCCTGTTTCGCGTCGTCGCGCCGCAGGCGCTGCGCATCGGCATTGCGCCGACGGTCGGCTTTGCCGTGCAGGTGATCAAAGGCACCGCGCTGGCGTCGATTATCGGTTTTATCGAGCTGACCAAGGCCGGGACCATGCTGACCAACGTGACGTATCAGCCGTTTAAGGTCTTTGCGCTGGTGGCGCTCGGCTACTTTATTCTGTGTTATCCGCTGTCGCGCTACAGCCGCTATCTGGAGACGAAATTCAATGCCTCTCATCACCATTAATCAGGTGCAGAAGTACTACGGCGATAACCACGTGCTCAAGGGCGTCGATCTGGATATCGACATGGGCCAGGTGATCTCCATTATCGGGCGCAGCGGATCGGGCAAAAGCACGCTGCTGCGCTGCATCAACGGACTGGAAGGCTATCAGGACGGCAGCATCAAGCTGGGCGGCATGACCATTACCGACCGGGATTCTCAGGCGCGCGAAATTAGCCGCTCGATCGGGATGGTGTTCCAGAGCTTCAACCTGTTCCCGCACATGACGGCGCTGGAAAACGTGATGCTCGCCCCGCGTCGGGTGCTGAAGAAAAGCGCCGCCGAATGCCGGGCGCTGGCGCAGCAGATGCTGGAGAAGGTTGGCCTCGGCGATCGTCTTGATTACTACCCGTCGAGCCTGTCGGGCGGCCAGCAGCAGCGCGTGGCGATTGCCCGTGCGCTGGCCATGTCGCCGAAAGTGTTACTCTGCGACGAGATTACCTCCGCGCTCGACCCGGAGCTGGTAGGCGAAGTGCTCAAGGTGCTGGAGCAGCTGGCGGCCGAGGGGATGACGCTCATACTGGTTACCCATGAAATGAATTTTGCCCGCGAAGTGGGCGACCGCGTGGTGTTTATGCATCAGGGGAAAGTCTGGGAGCAGGGCGACAGCAAAACGCTGTTCGCCAACCCGCAGACCACGGAACTGAAGCAGTTCATCTCCTCCGTGCGCGGCCTCAACTGATAAGGACTTAACAATGGATATCGCACATTTTCCGCAAATCAACCCGCCGCAGCGCCTGCTGATGGGGCCGGGCCCGATTAACGCCGACCCGCGCGTGCTGCGCGCCATGTCGAGCCAGCTGATCGGCCAGTACGATCCGGCCATGACCCACTACATGAACGAGGTGATGGCGCTCTATCGCGGTGTATTCCGCACCGAGAACCGCTGGACGATGCTGGTAGACGGTACCTCCCGAGCGGGCATTGAAGCCATTCTGGTCTCCGCCATTCGCCCGGGAGATAAGGTGCTGGTGCCGGTCTTTGGCCGCTTTGGTCATCTGCTGTGCGAAATTGCCCGCCGCTGCCGCGCGGAGGTGCATACCATCGAGGTGCCGTGGGGCGAGGTGTTCACCCCGGACCAGGTGGAGGATGCGATTAAGCGTATTCGTCCGCGCCTGCTGTTGACCGTGCAGGGCGATACCTCCACCACCATGCTGCAGCCGCTCGCGGAGCTGGGTGCCATCTGCCGTCGCTACGACGTGCTGTTTTACACTGACGCCACCGCGTCGCTCGGAGGCAACGCGCTGGAGACCGACGCCTGGGGGCTGGATGCCGTCTCGGCCGGGATGCAGAAGTGCCTCGGGGGGCCGTCGGGTACCTCGCCGATCACCCTGAGCGCGCGGATGGAAGAGGCGATCCGCCGCCGCAAGTGCGTGGAGGAGGGCATCCGCACCGACGCCCATCGCGACGGCGACGAGGAGATGATCTACTCCAACTACTTCGATCTCGGCATGGTGATGGACTACTGGGGGCCGGAACGCCTGAACCACCACACCGAAGCGACCACCGCGCTGTTTGGCGCCCGCGAATGCGCGCGGCTGATCCTGCAGGAAGGGCTGGATAACGGCATCGCGCGTCATAAGCTGCACGGCGATGCGCTGCTGAAGGGCATTCAGGCGATGGGGCTGGAGACCTTTGGCGATCTGAAGCACAAGATGAACAACGTGCTGGGCGTGGTCATTCCGCAGGGCATCAACGGTGACCAGGTGCGTAAGCTGATGCTGGAGGATTTCGGGATTGAAATCGGCACCTCGTTTGGCCCGCTGCACGGCAAGGTTTGGCGCATTGGCACCATGGGCTACAACGCGCGCAAGGACTGCGTGATGACCACCCTGAGCGCGCTGGAGTCGGTGCTGAATTACCTCAAATTCACCACCACGCAGGGTGCCGCCATGCAGGCCGCGTGGGACCACTATCGTCGCGAGACGCCGCAATGAGCCCGGCGGCAGAACGGGTGATGGCGCGCGCCGACGCGTTGGCTGCCATCAGTGAAACCCCGGACGGCCTGACGCGGGTCTATCTCTCCACGCAGCATCTGCAGGCCAACCAGCTGGTCGGGGAGTGGATGCGCCATGCGGGCATGACCGTCTGGCAGGACAGCGTGGGCAATATCTGTGGACGCTACGAAGGCGCGCAGGAAGGGGCGCAGGCGGTGCTGCTCGGCTCGCATCTGGACACCGTACGCAACGCCGGGCGCTACGACGGCATGCTCGGGGTGCTCACCGCCATCGAAGTGGTGGACGGCCTGCACCAGCAGGGGGTGCATCTGGCGCAGGCCTTAGAGATTGTCGGCTTTGGTGACGAAGAGGGAACCCGTTTTGGGATCACCCTGTTAGGCAGCCGGGGCATCACCGGCACCTGGCCGCAGGGCTGGCTGGAGACGTGTGATGCTCAGGGCATCAGCGTGGCGCAGGCGATGGTGCAGGCGGGGCTCGATCCTGCCCGCGTGGCGCTTGCGGCGCGTCATCAGGACGATTTCAGCGCCTGTCTGGAACTGCATATCGAACAGGGGCCGTGTCTGGAGCAGGAAGGGCTGGCGCTGGGCGTGGTGGAAGCCATTAACGGCGCGCGCCGCCTCAGCTGCCGCTTCACCGGGGAGGCCGGGCACGCGGGTACCGTGCCGATGAATCACCGTAAGGATGCCCTGGCCGCCGCCGCCGAATGGATGGTGCTGATTGAAAACACCACCCGACAGCAGGGCGGCAACCGGGTGGCGACGGTCGGTGAACTGCGCTGCCTGCCCGGCGCGGTCAACGTCATCCCCGGCGAAGTTGCGCTCTCGCTGGATATTCGTGGCCCGCAGGATGGCCCGCTTGACGCGCTCCTCGCGGAACTGCTTGCGCAGGCGCAGGCCATCGCCGCCCGTCGTGGGTTAAGCTTTGCTGCCGAGGAGTTTTACCGGATCGCCGCCACGCCGTGCGATGCGCGTTTGCAGCACCTGCTGGGCGACGCCGTTGAATCGGTGCAGGGGCGCTCGTTATCCCTGCCCAGCGGCGCCGGGCATGACACCATCGCCCTGGCGGAACGCTGGCCGGTGGGGATGCTGTTTGTGCGCTGTAAGGGCGGGGTCAGCCATCATCCGGCCGAATCGGTGATGGCTGAGGATGTTGCCCTGGCGATTGAGGCGTTTGGGCGGGCGGTGAGAGCGCTGGCCGACGGTGGCCCGTGTTAAATTGTAGGCCGGGTAAGCGCAGCGCCACCCGGCAAGGGATCACATCACTCCAACCCCAGCGTATATTGCGCGATTTTAAAGTAGATAATCAGCCCGGTGCCGTCGATAAGCGTCGCGATAAACGGCGCGGAGACGACCGCCGGGTCAATGCCGCAGCGCTTGAGCACCATTGGAATGACGGACGACACAATCGCACTCCATAGCGTAATGCACACCAGCGTCAGGCTGACGATGAGCGTAATTTCCAGCCCAATTCCCATCATCCAGGCGCGGATGCACCCGGCCAGACCCAGCGTGGCGGCAATCATCAGCGACGTGGTCATCTCTTTACGCAGCACGCGGCCAACGTCGCGCAGACGGACTTCCCCCAGCGCCATGGCGCGCACCAGGGTGGAGGTGATCTGCGTCCCGCTGTTGCCGCCCGTGCCGATCAGCAGCGGAATAAAGAATGCCAGCGCGATGGCGGACTCCAGCGCCTCTTCAAAATGCTGAATGACCGAGCTGGTGTAGGCTTCGGCGACAAACAGCAGCAGCAGCCAGACGGAGCGTTTCTTCCACAGGCTATACGGGCTGGTGTCCAGATAGGGTTTTTCCAGCGGTAGCGTCGCCCCCTGAAGCTGAGCATCTTCGGTAACGTCATCTTCCAGCAGATGGGCAATTTCGCGCTCGGTCAGGCAGCCGACGAGCTTGCCGTGGGTGACCACGGGCACCACATCCGCGCCGCCGTGCGCCAGCAGTCCGGCAACGTCGGCACGTTCATCCTCCGGTTTGACCTGCAAAAACTGCGAAATCATCAGCGATTTCACCGGCTGCACCGTATCCGCGGTCTGCAGTAATTTGCGCACGGCAACCATCCCCGCCAGGCGGCCTTGGTCTTCGATAAAAATATGCGACGGAATATCATCGTCTTTTAATTTTTCGAAGAATTGCTCGCGCGCCAGCGCCACGCATAATGCAATATCGAGGACGATAAAATCGGTATTCATATATTGCGCGATCGCGCTGTCATTGAATGCCTGGTTTTGGTTGTGAATAGCGTAAGACATAGTGAATTCCCTTTGAATAATAAAATCTCTCAGGGGCGAGCAAGACAGGGCATGTCGAAGAGGAGATCCCCACGTCCTGGGTTCAGCACTGTACACCGTATCCCGCAAGGGAAGTTATACTGACAAAGCCTTGATTCGACAGTGCCTGTTTTACCCTGTGCCGGTTCTCTCGAACCCACCAGAGCGATAACGTGTATTTGTACAGGAGCCTCGCCATAACGAGATCGTTGTAAAACGAGAGGAATAATACGCTTATTTAACGGTACCGCTCAGGTATTTAAAAAATGTTTAAGAACGGTTTAGGAGAATATTATTAATAAGATGTTGAGGGTTTATTTAAGATTATTCACTTTAAATGGAGAATTAAATAATGAACGGGGGAGGGGAAAATGGCGTGGTTTGATAATCTGCTGAATCATTTTGCGCTGTATCCGGCACATCTGTTCGCGCTGTTATTCGTGATGGCGCTGAGCAAGTCGACGGTGCTGATCTCCTCCGTGCTGCCGCCCGCCTCGGTGATGCTGCTGGCGGGCATTACCGTCAGCCAGGCGAGCATGCATCCTGCGCTGTCGTGGCTGGCCGTGGTGTTGGGGGCAACGGCGGGTTCGGTGCTGAACTACCATATCGGCCGGCTGATGGGGCACACCCGGCTGGTCACGCGCTTCACCTCAAAGCATGCCGATAAGTTCTTACGCGTACAGCATCAGCTGCAAAAGAACGGTGTCATCGTGCTGTTTACGTCGCGCTTTCTGGCGGTGCTGCGCTACATCGTGCCGCTGGCTGCGGGGATGCTCAGGCTGAATGCAGCAAAGGTCTACGCCGTCAGCCTGCTTTCCGCCTGCGTATGGGCGGCGCTGTATGTCAGCATCGTCACCGGCATCAGCGCCTTTTGAGTTACAAACTCCCCATTCCGCCGTCTACCAGCAGTTCCGTTCCTACCGTGTAGCTCGACTCGTCGGAAGCCAGATAGAGCGCGGCTTTTGCCAGCTCCGTCGTCGAGCCCATTCTGCCCAGCGGCACCAGCTTGACGATCTCCGCCATCATCGCGTTAAGCGCCTCGTCGCTTAAGCCCGTTTTCGTAAACGCCGGGGTTTCCACCGGACCGGGGCTCAGGCCGTTGACGCGGATCCCGCGCGGCAGCAGCTCCGCCGACAGCGTGCGCGCCAGCGACAGCAGGGCAGCCTTGCTCGCGGCATACACGCTGCTGGTGGGCAGGCCGATGCGCGCGCTCACGGAGCCGCAGAGGATCACCGACGACGGGTTGTTCAGCAGCGGCAGCAGCGCCTGGATTAAAAAGAACGGTCCCTTCAGGTTGATGTTCATCAAACGGTCCCAGGCCTCTTCCTGCCAGGCTTCCAGCGGCGCGTGCGTCACATCGCCGGCGTTAAGGAAGACCGCGTCAAGGCGTGGCCAGCGGGCGGCGAGGGTTTCCGCCAGCGCTTTTTGCGACGCGATATCGCCCGCATCGGTTGGGATCACCCACGCCTTATCGCCCAGAATGCGCTCTGCTTCGGCGAGGGTGTCCGGGTTGCGTCCGGTCACGGCGACGCGCGCCCCTTCGGCGATAAATGCCTGCGCGGTGGCGAGACCGATACCGCTGGTGCCGCCGGTAATCAACGTATATTTATCGGTTAAACGACCCATGTTCTTCTCCTGAAATGTCTCTGGAGAAAGCACTATAGAAACGTTAGTATCGAAAGGAAACCAGGTACCAAATGGATACTAACGAGGCAAGAGGTGTGCTATGGCAGAAATGCTGGAGGAGTGCTGTGAAAAAAAATCTGAGGCGTATACCTGCCCGATGACGCAGTTTGTGAACCTGATTTCCGGCAAATGGGCGATCCCTATCCTCTATCGCCTGATTGTCTTCAATACGCCCGTTCGCTTTGGCGATCTGCTGCGGGCGGCTGCCCCCATCACCCAGAAAGAGCTGACGAAGCAGCTGCGCCTGTTTGAACAGCGCGGGCTGGTGACGCGGACGGTCTATCCAGAGATCCCGCCGCGCGTGGAGTATCAGATCACCGCGCTGGGCTTAACTCTGCAGGATGCGCTCTCGCCGCTGGCCGCCTGGATGAGCGAGTACGGCGACCAGCTTGAGCGTTAAGCTACTGTTTTGCGTAGCGCGGTGCCGGAATACCGGTGCGCGCGCTGTTGAACAGCTCCAGACGCGCTGCTTCGTAGCGATCCCACAGTACGGCATCATGCATCGGCGGGATGGTGATTGGTTCACCCTGATCCAGACCCGCCAGCGATGCATCCACCATATCGTCGGTGGTCATCACCGATCCTTCCGGCAGATCGTTCATCGTGACGCCCGAATGGCTCCAGATTTCTGTCGCCGTGGCGGCGGGCAGTACGGCCTGAATGCGCACGCTGCTGTCGGCAAATTCTTCCTGTAACCCACGGGTAAAGCTCAGTACCCATGCCTTGGTGGCGCTGTAGAGCGCGCTGCCCGCCCGGACGTGCAGGGCCAGCACGGAAGCGATATTGATCAGCGTGCCGCGGTTATTCTGCGCCAGGCGCGGCAGGATGGCGTAGGTCAGACGCATCAGCGCCGTGGTGTTCAGGGTGTTAATGGCCTGATGCTGCGCCACCTCGCCCGCGAGGAACGGTGCCATCTGCGCGGTGCCCGCGTTGTTAATCAGCGTATCAATGGCGGTATTGCTGCGCAGTTCGTCTTCCACGGCGCGGATCCCGGCTTCATCGGTAAGATCGGCTACCAGAATATCGACGGCCACGCCATAGCGCGCGCGCAGGTCGGCGGCGAGGGTTTTCAGGCGATCCTCGCGGCGGGCAACCAGCACCAGGTTGGCCCCGCGCGCGGCAAGACGATCGGCATAAACGGCACCAATCCCGGAAGAGGCGCCCGTAATCAGGGCGGTGGTGATTTGCGTAGTCATCGTGTGTTACCTCAAAGCTGAGTGGGTTATTTGGTTTCAATATGAAACTGAATAAACTCTCTGCTATTTGGTTTTATAATGCAACCATATTGGCGATCATTTTGTGCTTTTGCCGTCGGGAACGATCAGGAGGGGAGTTTTGCCACGATCTCTTCAGGCGTCAGTTCGCGCCCATCGTCGGCGATAAGCGCCAGTTTACGCAGGGGTTTGCGCTGTTCGGTATCGACCAGCACGGTGCCGCATTCGTTTTCCGCAAACAAAAATTCATTGCCCCACTGGGAGAGGGCAACCAGCACCGTTTGCAGGGCGCGCCCTTTATCGGTAAGGACGTACTCCTGCCAGGCGCTGCCGTCGGACGCGGGCTGAAGCCGGAGGATGCCTTCGTCGACCAGCAGTTTTAACCGCGCGGTCAGCATGTTTTTTGCGATACCAAGGCTTTTCTGAAACTCGCCGAAGCGTTTAATCCCGCGCAGCGCGTCGCGCACGATCAGCAGCGACCACCAGTCGCCGATGATATCCAGCGAACGGGCGACGGGGCAGGTGCTCTCTTCAAGGCGGGTACGTTTCACAGCGAATTCTCCGGTGGGGTATGGTTTTATTATAAAACTAATCCGTACACACCGTAAGCACGTTAATCATCAGTTTGAGAAATGCTTCCCGGAAAATTGTGACGAATCTGTCACACTGAGCGCGACATTTTAAAACGAGTGAGGAATTAGGGATGAGAAAAGCACTACTCGCGCTGGCAGTCGCCGGTTCCATTTCAGCAACGTTTGGCGTGCAGGCGCAAGAGACGCCGGAAGGGTATCAGCTGGAGCAAGTTTTAATCATGAGTCGCCATAACCTGCGCGCGCCGCTGGCTAATAACGGCAGCGTGCTGGAGCAGTCCACGCCGAAGCAGTGGCCGGAGTGGGAGGTGCCGGGCGGCCAGCTCACGACCAAAGGCGGCGTGCTGGAGGTCTATATGGGCCACTACATGCGCGAGTGGCTGGCGCAGCAGGGGATGGTTAAGACGGGAGAGTGTCCAGCGGCGGAGAGCGTTTATGCTTACGCCAACAGCCTGCAGCGTACCGTCGCGACCGCACAGTTCTTCATTACCGGCGCGTTCCCGGGCTGCGACGTTCCCGTGCACCATCAGGAAAAAATGGGCACCATGGATCCGACCTTCAATCCGGTGATTACCGATAACTCACCTGAATTCCGTGAAAAAGCGCTGAAGGCGATGGAGACGGAACGGCAGAAAATGCAGCTTGGCGAAAGCTATAAGCTGCTGGAGCAGATGACGAACTACGCCGACTCGCCGTCCTGCAAAGAGAAAAAGGTCTGCTCGCTGGCGGACGCGAAAGATACCTTCAGCGCCGACTATGAAAAAGAGCCTGGCGTATCCGGGCCGCTGAAGGTGGGTAACTCGCTGGTGGACGCGTTCACGCTGCAGTATTACGAAGGCTTCCCGGCCGATCGGGTCGCCTGGGGCGAAATCAAAACCGACCAGCAGTGGCGCGTGCTGTCTAAGCTGAAGAACGGCTATCAGGACTCGCTGTTCACCTCCACCGAGGTGGCGCAAAACGTGGCGAAGCCGCTGGTGAAATATATCGATAAAACGCTGGTCACCGAGCAGGCAAAAGCGCCGAAGATCACCCTGCTGGTGGGGCATGACTCGAACATTGCTTCCCTGCTGACTGCCCTGGATTTCAAACCGTATCAGCTTCACGACCAGCAGGAGCGCACCCCGATTGGCGGCAAGATTGTCTTCCAGCGCTGGCATGACAAAAATGCCAACCAGGAGCTAATGAAGATTGAGTATGTCTACCAGAGCTCAGAGCAATTGCGTAATGCCAGCGTGCTGTCGCTGCAGTCGCCTGCGCAGCGCGTGACGCTGGAGCTGAAGGGCTGCCCGGTAGATGCGAACGGCTTCTGTCCTGTCGATAAATTCAATGTGGTGATGAATAACGCGGCGAAGTAAGAGAGAACCCCCCGCTGCGGCGGGGGGAAACGCTTAAACGTTTTTACGTTCGATGGTTTGCTCGCCCCAGAAGAGCGAGTCTTTATCCGTTTTTTCGAAGGCGCGCACCAGCACCTCATCGTTACCTTCCTCCCAAATCTGCTCGGCCAGCTTTTCATCGTACTTCGCGACTTCAAAGATAGCTTCGGCAATCTCCGGAGAGGTGTTGCGTAAACTTGCCCATTCGCCCACGTGGTGAGCTTTGGATTCTTGAGTTGGCATGCTTGTCCTCCTGTTGGGTGTTAGCCGTTCAGTTTTTTGGCCAGACCCGCGACGTATTCACCCTGATAGCGGGCGATAGACAGTTCTTCATTGCTTGGCTGACGTGAGCCATCCCCACCGGCAATGGTGGTTGCGCCGTACGGCGTACCGCCACGCACCTGGGAAATGTCAAACAGCTCCTGCGCGCCGTAGCCAATCGGCACAATCACCATCCCGTGATGAGCAAGAGTAGTCCAGGTTGAGGTAATCGTCTGCTCCTGGCCGCCTCCGGTCCCGGTAGAGCTGAATACGCTGGCGAGTTTGCCGTAGAGCGCCCCGGATGCCCAAAGCCCGCCGGTTTGATCGAGGAAGGTACGCATCTGGCCCGACATATTGCCGAAGCGGGTCGGGGTGCCGAAGATAATGGCATCATAATCCGCCAGCTCCTGCGGGGTGGCGACCGGGGCGTTTTGCGTTTTCCCCCCGGCTTTCAGGAAGGCTTCCGCCTGCATGGTTTCCGGTACGCGTTTCACCACAACCTCTACGCCATCAACCCTGTTTGCACCTTCTGCTACCGCGTGAGCCATGGTTTCAATGTGTCCATACATGGAATAATAGAGCACCAGAACTTTTGCCATTTTGCATCACTCCTCGTTGGTTTTTCTGACAGCGAATCGCTGCGTTCTTTTAAAGATATGCCATCACAGCCAGACTGCAAAAACGAACGGCATTTCTTTGATTTATAACAATATGGTGGGTAAACAGGTTTGTAGCAAAATGAAACAACTTTCACGTCATCGTTTTTTGAAATGATAAGAAAGGCTTATGCATCACCGCCGCGTCATCTCACCCGAAAGACTGATATCATGTTGCAGGATATTACCTGCGGCTTGCCGGATAGCCTCAGTCCACTAAGCTTAGTTTCACGCGGCACAGATAAAGGCACTGTCCTAGTGTTGCGAGGTGAAAGAATCCTCTTTTACTTAATGCAATATGATGTCTAATGTTTCACATTCTGGAGGTTAGAGATGGCAAACCATCGTGGTGGTTCAGGTAATTTCGCAGAAGACCGTGAAAGAGCATCAGAAGCAGGCCGTAAAGGTGGCCAGCATAGCGGGGGCAACTTCAAGAATGACCCGCAACGCGCATCTGAAGCTGGCAAGAAAGGGGGTAAAAACAGCCACGGCAGCAGCAAGTAACACGCCGGGTTGAACCCCTGCCGCCGGGATCTCCCGGCGGTTTTTTTATTTCTGCAACATTGAACTGTAACCAAAGGCAACGCACACTAGGGAATTGATCTTAATCGCGAGTGCCGCATGTCTGTCTCACGCTTCAAATTCTCCGTTAAACCGCAGGAAGCCATCCTGATTCTCATCACCATGTTCTGGGGCGGGACGTTTCTGGCCGTCCAGTACGCGGTGACCCTCAGCGATCCGTTCTTTTTCGTTGGTCTGCGCTTTGCGACGGCGGCGATAGCCGTAGGGCTGTTTTCGCTTAAAACGCTGCGGGGGCTGACGCTGAAAGAGCTTAAGGCCGGCGTGGCAATTGGGGGGGCGATCGCGATGGGCTACAGCCTGCAGACGTGGGGATTGCAGACCATTTCCAGCAGCAAATCCGCGTTTATCACCGCGATGTATGTGCCGCTGGTACCGCTGCTGCAGTGGCTGTGCCTGGGGCGGCTGCCGGGGCTGATGTCCTGTATTGGCATCGTGCTGGCGTTTATCGGCCTGATCTTACTGGCCGGGCCGGAAAATAACCTGCTGGCGCTGGGGCCGGGCGAAATTATCACCCTCGTCGGAGCGGTTGCGATTGCGGCGGAAATTATTCTGATTAGCGCCTGGGCGGGCAAGGTCGACGTCAAACGGGTGACGGTGGTGCAGCTCGCCACGGCGTCGCTGGTGGCGTTTGCGACGATGGTTCCGGCAGGGGAGTCCGTGCCGCCGATGTCTACCGGTCTGGTCGTGGTCGCACTGGGGCTGGGAATTTTCAGCGCCATTATTCAGGTCACCATGAACTGGGCGCAGCGCAGCGTATCGCCAACCCGCGCGACGGTGATTTACACCGGTGAACCGGTCTGGGCCGGCATTTTCGGGCGGATCGCCGGGGAACGTTTACCGCTGCTGGCCCTGGTGGGCGCGGCGTTTATTGTCGCCGGGGTGCTGGTGAGCGAGTTAAAGTTAAAAAAACGACGTAAGGCGATTGCCGGGTTGGGCGCAGAACAAGGGGCAGATCGCTAGCAGCGCGCTGCCCGTTTTGTCCGGCGGCGCTTCGCTTGCGCGGGCCTACAACAGGCATGTAGGCCGGGTAAGCGTAGCGTCACCCGGCAAGAAAGCGGCACTTATTTCAGGTTGAGGGGGTGATGGCTTCCGCTTGCGCTTCATCCCCTTTCCGGCGGCTCAGCAGGGCGTTAAGCAGGATCGCGCCAAAGGTTGCTGTACCAATCCCTCCCAACGTAAAACCGCCCAGCGTGAGAGCAAAATCACCCGCGCCCAGCACTAAGGTTACTGCGACCATAATCAAATTACCGTTCTGGCTTAAATCGACACGGTTTTGTACCCAGATCCTTGCGCCTGCGACGGCAATCAGCCCGAACACAACAATTGATGCACCACCAATCACCGCGGCCGGAATGGTATGAATCAGCGCGCCAAATTTCGGTGAAAAGCCCAACAGCATGGCGATGACGGCAGCAGCGACAAACACCAGCGTCGAGTAGACTTTTGTCACGGCCATTACACCGATATTCTCGGCGTAGGTGGTTACGCCGCTGCCACCGACAGAACCAGAAAGCATCGTCGCCAGCCCATCACCGACGAATGCCCGTCCCATATATGGATCCATATTGCGTCCGGTCATCCCGGCGACTGCCTTGAGATGACCTAAGTTTTCCGCCACCAGAATCACCGCCACGGGCGCAATCAGCATCATTGCCTGACCATTAAAAGCAGGAGTGGAAAAATGTGGCAGACCGAACCAGGCAGCATGGCTGACGAGAGTATAATCGACGGCTTTTCCCAGCCCTAAAACGTTGGTCATCACGCCATACAGCAGACAGGCGACAATTAATCCTACGAGAATCAATAACCGCTGGATCATGCCACGGGTAAACACCGCCACCAGCCCAATACACAGCACCGTCATTACCGCCATCCAGCTATCAAAGGCCGAAGCCGATACACTTTTCACTGCGATAGGCGCTAAGTTCAGGCCAATCGCCATCACCACCGCACCCGTCACCACCGGCGGCATTAGCCGTTCAATCCAGCGTGTACCAATTTTCATCACCACCAGGCCAATGACGGTATAAACCAGCCCACAGGCGATAATCCCGCCCAGCGCGATGCTGATATTCGGGTTCATGCCCTGACCGTTAAAGCCCGTCGCGGCGATCACCACGCCGACAAAAGCCGCGCTGGAGCCGAGATAACTGGGGACGCGCCCGCCGGTAATAAAGAAAAACAGTAACGTGTCGATCCCCGACATTAAAATGGAAAGATTGGGATCCAGCCCCATCAGAATCGGCATTAACACCGTCGCGCCAAACATCGCCACCGCGTGTTGAACGCCCATTATTGCCGTCTGAGCAAACGGCAATCGTTCATCCGGCGCGACCACGCCGCTCTCTGTAGAGGTCGATTTTAACTGCCAGTGAGGAAAACCGAACATTGCCATCAGCTGTCTCCTTAAGGAGGTTAACAAGCAGGGCGCATCAGCGCGTGATAACTGCGATCGAACCACACCAGCCCGTAGGGTGTGGCGTGACGATGAATCGCTTCGATGGCACAAAACAAAATGTCGTGGGTGCCGACGCTCACCACCTGGCTGATACGGCAGTCAAACGAAACCAGAGCCTCTTCCAGTTGCGGGCATCCGGTCACACCCGTCTGCCAGCGGGCGGCGGCAAAGCGGTGTTCCATGGGCGTTTTGCCGCCAAAAAGATTTGAAAGTGGCTCCTGCCCGGCGCTAAGTGTATTTACACACAGCGTTCGATTTTCATTGAATACCGGCCAGACGGACGCCCCACGATTCAGGCACACCAGTAATGTGGGCGGCGTGTCGGTCACGCTGCAGACCGCGCTGGCGGTGAACCCGGCGCGCCCGGCTGGACCATCCGTGGTGATGATATTGACCGCCGCGCCCATACAGGACATCGCATCGCGAAAGGTTTGTTGATCAACTATGTTCATAGTTTGCTCCTTACAACAGCCCGCAGGCTTCTTCAAAGGACAGACGTGGCAGGCGCGCATAAAGTTTGCTGTTATCGCCATAGCCGATGTTAATCAGCAGATTGCTCTTCAGCGTGCTGCCTGCAAAAAAAGCGTCGTCAACGTATTGACGGTTAAAACCCGACATCGGGCCGGTATCCAGCCCCAGCGCACGGCAGGCGACGATCAGATAAGCCGCCTGCATGGAACTGTTGCGAAACGCTGTTTCTTCGGCAAGTTGTGGGCTGGAGGTAAACCAACTGCGGGCATCACCGTGGGGAAACAGTAGTGGTAACCGTTCATAAAATTCACTGTCCCAGGCGACGATAGCGGTGACGGGCGCGGTCAGGGTTTTTTGCAGATTGCCGCTGGAAAGCGCCGGGCGCAGACGTTCTTTTCCTTCTGCAGTGCGGATAAACACGATCCTTGCCGGAGAACAGTTAGCTGATGTCGGCCCCCATTTCATCAGGGCATAAAGCTCCCGTAACGTCTCATCGCTGACGGGTGTCTCCCGCCAGCCGTTGTGAGTGCGGGCATCGGTGAACAGGGTGCTAAGCGCACCTGGGCTAACGGCTTCGTTCATAGCAATTCCTTACAGGGCGGCTTCACGGTGATGTAACAGGCTGGCAAGCCCGTTGAGTAACAGAGCATTAAACGTTTCGGGATCGGTCACGTTGCAGGCGTGTCCGCCATAGCGCATCACCATTTTCTGGCTATCGGGCAGGGCGGCATGAAGTTCACTGGAACATGCTGATGGCACCAGCAGATCATCACTGGCGCAGATGATTTGCATCGGGCAGCGGATGCGATCCGCATGGTGACTAAAGTCAGCGCGTTTGAGGGCGTTAAGTCGACGCAGTAAATTATTTTTGCCCTGAAAATGCGCCAGTGCCAGCGCGTCTTCTGCCTCAAGGCGAGGTGCGCGGGCCGCCATCCAGTCGGCGGGATAGAGGAACAACGGCTGCGCTTCCACCCATGCCTGCGCGCCGCCGCTATACAGTAATCGTTCGCGAACCTGAAAACAGCGGCGCGTATGGGCGTTTATTCGTAGCCAGCCGTTAACGCTGACCAGCACAGTTACCGACGCGGGATAATCCAGCGCCAGCTGCATTCCCACCAGCGCACCGAGCGCATGGCCGACCACCGCGTAACGCTCAATCCCTGCGGCTACCAGTGCCTGATGCAGTTCTGCTGCCATCTGGGCGATACTGTAATCTTCTGCCAGCGTGTCGGGATTATTGCCGGTACCGCGCTGGTCGTAACAGACTACCTGATACTCCTGCTCCAGCACTGCCAGTTGCGGTAACCAGTAACTGCCGCTACCGCCAAGACCCGAAATCAACACCACTACGGGCGCATCAGCATAAGGGGGAGGTGAGAGTGAAAGTTTCATCGCGGCCTCACTTGGCGATATGCGCAATTGTGGCGATTTCCACCAGCGCGTCAGGTTTTATCAGTCCGCACTGAATGCAGAATCGCGCCGGTTTATCACCCGGAAAAAACTCGGCGTAGATTTCGTTAATCGCGGCGTAATTTTTCCAGTCGGTAATAAAGATGCTGTTGAAGGTCACATCCGCCATCGTGCCACCCGCCGTCTCGATCACCTTGCGGATGGTTTCCAGAACGTGGCGGGTTTGCGCCTTTGGGTCATCGGCAAACAGCATGTTATTATGTTGATCAAAAGCCAGCGTACCGGAGACATACACCACTCCATCAGCCAGCGTGCCGGGAACGAAGGGGGCCAGCGGTGCGCTGCTGCCAGCGGGAATAATTACGGATTTTGGCATCGTTAAACTCCTTAAGCGATACGAGCAAAGGACGTGGGAGAAAGCGCGTCGCAGAACGTTTCGACGTCGCTGACCCAGCCAAAAAAGGTTTCGATATTGAACAACGCAGCTTTCTGCGCAAATTCCGGCCCCGCCTGGTGAGTTGCGTCTTCCAGCACCACGCCGAAATACTCCAGAAAAAAGCCGTCGCGTAGCGTCGATTCGACGCAGACGTTGGTAGCGATACCGGTGAAAACCAGATGGCGTATTCCACGGCTGCGCAAAATGCTGTCCAGCGGCGTATTGAAGAAACCGCTGTAGCGCGGCTTCGGCAGCACAATATCGCCAGGCTGCGGCACCAGTTCATCCACCAGTTGATAATCCCGGGAGCCTTTCGCCAGCAATTTCCCCTGCAGCTGCGGCTGCTTACGCATGGTTTTCAGGGCGTTCGATTTATGAAAATTCGGTGAGCCGGGTCCGCCAGCTTCGACATACTGTTCATCCCAGCCATTTTGAAACCAGATGATCAGCATCCCTGCCGCTCGCGCTGCGGTCACGGCGGTTTGAATGTTGGCAATGACCGGGCGAGTGGTTGAGACATCAAACCCGGCGAGATCTAAGTAGCCGCCTGGCGTGGCATAAGCGTTTTGCATATCCACCACGATCAGCGCACTTTGCTGCGGATCGAAGGTAATGGCTTCCGGTCGAGCGGTTAAGGTCGTCATCATGCCACCTCCTGAGTCAGCGCAGGGAGATGGGCGCGGCACTGCATCAGTGGTTGAATGCGCTCGCCGAAGGTTTCGATTCCCGACAGAAAATCATCGAAGGTGAACAGCACGCCTTCGGCACCAGGCACGCTTGCGACTTCATCTAACATGCGCGCGACACTGGCGTAAGAACCGACTAACGTCCCCATATTGATGTTTACCGCCGAAGTGGGATCGGCCATCTGACGGACGTTGGTATCAGTACCGGAGCGGGTATCTTTCTGACTTTGTTCGGTTAGCCAGCTTAACGCCTCTTCATCCGCGCCCGCTTTGTAGTGTTCCCATTTGGCGCGAGCGGCATCGTCGGTTTCATCGGCAATCACCATAAACAATACATAAGAGCCAACGTCGCGCCCGGTTTGCTCTGCGGCCTGTTTCATCCGCACAGCGGTCGGGGCGAAAGCCGTGGGTGTATTTACACCTTTGCCGAAACAGAAGTTGAAATCGGCATACTGGGCGGAGAACGCCATGCCAGCGTCGCTTTGCCCGGCGCAGATCACTTTCATGGGGACACTCGGTTGCGGACTGACGCGACAATCATTCATGGTGAAAAAATCGCCTTTAAAATCGCTTTTCCCCGTGCCCCACAGGTCGCGCAGCACCTGAACATATTCGGTGAGATAGTCGTAACGACGGGAGAAATAGTCATCGCCAGGCCAGATACCCATCTGCTCATACTCGGGCTTTTGCCAGCCAGTCACGAGGTTGACGCCAAAACGCCCGCCAGAGATGGAGTCGATGGTTGCGGCCATACGGGCGACGATTGCCGGAGGTAACGTTAAGGTGGCAGCAGTGGCGTAAATCTGAATGCGCGAGGTGACGGCCGCCAGTCCCGCCATCAAGGTGAACGACTCAAGGTTGTGATCCCAGAACTCAGTTTTGCCGCCAAAGCCACGCAGTTTGATCATCGACAGGGCGAAATCGAAATGGTAGTGCTCCGCTTTTTGCACAATGGCTTTATTCAGTTCAAAGGTCGGCATGTACTGCGGCGCGTGGGTCGAAATGAGCCAGCCGTTGTTGCCAATAGGTACGAATACGCCAATTTTCATCATCAACCTCTCTTCATTACGTCGCAGGTGTAACGGTGTTTTTGCAAAGGCAGTGCCAGTTTTGAAAATGGCAGTGTTATTAATGTGTTAATCAGAGGTTGATGGTTTGATTCGATTAAAAGTGGACTAACTGGTCAAAAACATTGCACAGAAAACAGGCATTCATGCGCGATCGGAGTGCAGGATGTCGTGGCGAGACGGGGGTTTTGCTATGCTGAGGGCAACGCAGAATAAGGAGAGCGGGAATGACACAAGGCGCAGTGAAAACACCAGGTAAACGTTCGCAGGCGGTGAGCGCCAAGAAGCAGGCGATCCTCAGCGCGGCGCTGGAGACCTTTTCGCAGTTTGGCATTCACGGCACGCGCCTGGAGCAGGTGGCGGAGCAGTCCGGGGTATCCAAAACCAATCTGCTCTACTACTACCCGTCGAAAGAGGCGCTCTATGTCGCGGTGATGCAGCAGATCCTCGATATCTGGCTGGCGCCGCTCAAAGCCTTCCGCGCAGAGCTGGCCCCGCTGGTGGCGATCAAGGAGTACATCCGCCTCAAGCTAGAGGTGTCGCGCGATTACCCGCAGGCCTCAAGGCTGTTCTGCCTTGAGATGCTGCAGGGAGCGCCGCTGTTGCAGGCGGAGCTCACCGGAGATTTGAAACAGCTGGTAGACGATAAGTCGGCCATTATCGCCGGATGGGTAGCCAGCGGAAAACTGGCTCCGGTCGATCCGCATCATCTGATCTTTATGATTTGGGCCTCCACCCAGCATTACGCTGATTTTGCGGCCCAGGTCGAGGCGGTGACCGGAAAAACGCTCCAGGACGAAGCGTTTTTCCACAGCACCCTGGAAAACGTGCAGCGGATGATTATCGAAGGGATCCGCTTACGTTAGTTTGCCGGCGGGAGAGGGCAGCTTAAGTCGCCCTCTTCACACTGCATCAGCGAGGCCAGAAACGCTTCGCGCTCGACATTTTTTTCCGCCAGGCACTGGTTAACAATCATTGGCTGAACGCTTCCGCCTTCCGTCCCCGAACCGATAAACGCGCAGTCCGCATCGCGCAGGTTAATCCACGCCTGCTGCGCTTTTTTCAGCAGATCGCGCTGAGGGGCCGCCGCACGCTTAACGGCAGCCTGATACGTCTGGTTGAGCTTTTTATCGGCAGCCTGGTACTGCTGCGCGCTACAGGTATTCAGTTCAAGCTGGGTGGTCGCTTTGTCGCACTCGTCGGCCAGCGCGCTGGCGCTCAGCAGCAGT
Organism: Enterobacter hormaechei; assembly: GCA_041890495.1. GTDB lineage: Bacteria > Pseudomonadota > Gammaproteobacteria > Enterobacterales > Enterobacteriaceae > Escherichia > Escherichia boydii. The sequence continues at coordinate 1,949,585 of CP169086.1, read as the reverse complement.
GCTGCACCGGCGATAAGATATCGTTTCATATACTCCCCAAAAAAATAAGGCTCCGTCTCCGGAGCCTTATTAGCACAGCGTTAGCCGATTGTCATCAGGCTGGCGTTACCGCCTGCCGCCGCGGTATTGACGCTGAGCGAGCGTTCTACATACAGGCGTTCCAGCAGCAGGTTGGTTTCCCCGCGCGCAAAGCCCTGCACCGAAACAATTGCCCCGCTGCGGGCCGCCACCTGCTCGCAGAGCTCGCGCAGCTGGTCGGAATCACCGTGATAAATCACCGCATCAAACGGCTGCGTCAGCAGCGCATCGGCTTTCGCGAAGTGAATGCGGGACGAGACCGCCTTCGGCAGCTGTTTGCCGAGATCGCGATGCAGCGCATCGTCCGGCCACAGCACTTCACACCCGGTTGCCATCGCGGCGGCCAGCTGCACCAGCGCGTCCTGCTCGTTATCGGCCACGCACAGCACGCGCTCGCGCGGCATGAGCGTCCAGGTGTTGCGCTCGCCGGTTGGCCCCGGCAGCAGACGCTGCGTACCGGCCTGCGCCAGCTCGCCGTACTGCTGTGCGACGGCACGCAGTTCAGGACGTTTTTCCGCCCACGCAATCAGCGCCAAAAGCGGCTGAGTCAATGCGGCTTTCAACTGCGCATCGACCGGATACTCTGCATCCTGACGCGCGAGCGTTACTGCCAGCGCACTTTCCGGGCGATTCGCCAGCAGACGGTAGAGATAGAGCGGACCGCCTGCTTTCGGCCCGGTACCGGACAACCCTTCGCCGCCGAATGGCTGCACCCCAACCACTGCGCCCACCATATTACGGTTAACATACAGGTTACCAACATGGGCTGAGCCAGTGACCTGGGCGATGGTTTCATCAATACGCGTATGAACGCCAAGCGTCAGACCATAACCGGAAGCGTTAATCTGCTCGATCAGCTCCGGCAGCTGATTACGGTTATAACGCACCACATGCAGCACCGGACCAAAGACCTCTTTTTGCAATTCGGCAAAGTCATCCAGTTCGATCAGCGTCGGGGCGACAAAGGTGCCGCTTTGCCATTCACGGGCATCTTCGTTGTTTTTCCGTACCGCCTGGAACACCGGACGGCCTTTGCTACGCATGGTCTGAATATGGCGCTCAATATTGACTTTCGCTTCGCTATCAATCACCGGACCGATATCGGTGGTCAGGCGACCCGGATTACCCATCCGGCATTCGGCCATTGCGCCGCGCAGCATTTTCAACGTGTGGTCGGCAATCTCATCTTGCAGGCACAGCACGCGCAGCGCCGAACAACGCTGACCCGCACTGTCGAACGCCGAGGCCAGCACATCTATTACTACTTGTTCGGTCAGTGCTGAAGAATCGACAATCATCGCGTTCATGCCGCCGGTTTCAGCGATGAGCGGAATAGGGCGACCCTGAGCGTCCAGGCGGCTGGCGATATTGCGCTGCAGTAACGTAGCGACTTCGGTTGAACCGGTAAACATCACCCCGCGTACGCGATCATCACCCGTCAGTTGCGCGCCCACGGTTTCCCCCTGACCTGGCAGCAACTGCACCACGCCTGGCGGTACACCCGCTTCCAGCAAAATGGCGATCCCTTGCGCGGCAATCAGCGGCGTTTGTTCTGCCGGTTTTGCCAGCACGCTGTTACCTGCCGCCAGTGCGGCAGCAATCTGCCCGGTGAAAATAGCCAGCGGGAAGTTCCACGGACTGATGCACACCACAGGCCCTAATGGACGGTGGGTTTCGTTAGCGAAATCATCCCGCACCTGTCCGGCATAGTAGTGGAGAAAATCGACCGCTTCGCGCACTTCGGCAATGGCGTTACTGAAGGTTTTTCCGGCTTCACGCACCAGAATACCAATCAGTTGCTGCATCTGGCTTTCCATTAGCACGGCAGCGCGATGCAAAATCGCCGCGCGTTCAACCGGAGGAGTGGCAAACCAGATTGGCGCGTTATTAACCGCACTTTCCAGCGCCTGTTCTACCTCACGCGGCGTGGCTTCACGCACAAAGCCCACAATATCTTTCGGTTCCGCAGGGTTAATAACGGGCGACATCTCACCTGCCGCTACCGGTTGTTCCAGCATTGGCAAGGCCTGCCATTTTTGCAGTGCACTATTGAGCAGGGCAGAAGAGAGCGAGGCCAGCCGGTGTTCGTTAGCGAGATCCAGCCCTGCCGAGTTGTCGCGCCCGTGACCGTAAAGATCGCGCGGCAGGGGAATTTTCGGATGCGGTAATCCAGTTTGCCCTTCCTGTTGCGCCAGTTTTTCTACAGCAGTGACCGGATCGGCGACCAGTTCATCCAGTGGCAAAGAGGTGTCGGCAATACGGTTAACAAACGAGGTGTTAGCACCGTTTTCCAGCAGGCGACGCACCAGATACGCCAACAGCGTTTCATGGGTACCGACCGGAGCATAAATACGACACGGACGGTTAAGTTTGCCGTCGGCAACTTTCCCGGTGACCTGCTCATACAGTGGCTCGCCCATACCATGCAGGCACTGGAACTCGTACTGACCCGGATAGTAGTTTTGACCAGCCAGTTGATAAATCGCTGCCAGCGTATGGGCGTTGTGCGTTGCGAACTGCGGGTAGATTAGATTCGGCACCGCCAGCAGCTTTTTCGCACAGGCGAGATATGAAACGTCGGTATACACCTTGCGGGTATAAACCGGATAGCCTTCAAGGCCGTCCATCTGCGCACGCTTGATTTCACTATCCCAGTACGCGCCTTTCACCAGGCGAATCATCAGACGGCGACGGCTGCGGGTGGCGAGATCAATCAGGTAATCAATCACCAGTGGGCAGCGTTTTTGATAAGCCTGAATAACAAAACCGATACCGTTCCAGCCTGCCAGCTCAGGCTCGAAACAGAGTTTTTCCAGCAGATCGAGGGAGATCTCCAGACGATCGGCCTCTTCGGCGTCAATGTTGATACCAATATCGTACTGACGCGCCAGAAGGGTGAGTGATTTCAGACGTGGGTAAAGCTCTTCCATTACCCGGTCATACTGGGCGCGGCTGTAACGCGGATGCAGCGCCGACAGCTTGATTGAAATGCCCGGACCTTCATAGATGCCACGACCATTGGACGCTTTACCAATGGCGTGAATCGCCTGCTGATAGGAAACCATATACGCTTGTGCATCTGCGGCAGTCAGTGCAGCTTCGCCAAGCATATCGTAAGAGTAACGGAAACCTTTCTCTTCCAGCTTGCGGGCATTGGCTAACGCTTCCGCGATGGTTTCGCCAGTGACGAACTGCTCGCCCATCAGGCGCATCGCCATATCCACACCTTTGCGGATCAGCGGTTCACCGCTTTTACCGATAATGCGGTTCAGCGAGCGGGAGAGGCTGGCTTCGTTATGGGTGGAAACCAGTTTGCCAGTAAACAGCAGCCCCCAGGTGGCGGCATTAACAAACAAAGACGGGCTACGACCAATGTGTGATTGCCAGTTACCGTTGCTGATTTTGTCGCGAATTAACGCATCACGGGTGGCTTTGTCGGGAATACGCAACAACGCTTCCGCCAGACACATCAGCGCCACGCCTTCCTGCGATGACAACGAAAACTCCTGCAATAACCCCTGAACCATACCTGCGCGACCACTGGCGTTTTTTTGATTACGCAGTTTATCGGCCAGTTGATACGCCAGTTTGTGCGCCTGTTCAGCAACTGGCTGCGGCAGGCGGGCTTGTTCCAGCAGCATAGAAACCGCTTCGGTTTCCGGGCGGCGATAGGCCGCTGTGATCGCGGCGCGGGAAACCGACTGGGGCAAAATTTGCTCGGCAAAGTCGAGGAATGGTTGGTGTGGTTCCTCTGCCGGAGTCGGTGCTTCATCGCTCTCATTGGCAGCGCCAGAAAGCAGCGCAGGTAGCTCCGGCAGAGTATTGCTGTTTTCCAGTTGTTCGAGATAAGAAAAAATCGCCTGCTTAATTAACCAGTGTGGCGTGCGATCGATACGTGTCGCGGCAGACTTAATACGCTCACGCGTCGCGTCGTCCAGCTTAACCCCCATGGTGGTGGTTCCCATGCCATTACTCCTGTTGTTCTGAAAGGTGCAACTTAACGTTATCGTGAAATATCCATGATGTTGCAACTTTGTGCAACCATGTTAAATGTGACATGCGTAGCAAGCTTAAAAATGAATGAAATGTTAATAAAAGAAATCGATATGACAGGGATTAAAAAAATAACTCAGACTTTTTCTCTGCGGCAGTTAACATTTTTGAAAGGTGCAACCGCAAAAAATGTGAGAGAGTGCAACCTGATGAAAAATAGTGTCGCTGAGCACTAAAATTTAATGTAAATGGTGTGTTAAATCGATTGTGAATAACCAGCGCTTCCGGCAGGATACGGTCGCCCTGGTAAAACATAAACTCTGTTACCCCGTTCCGGTGGCAGATATAACGGCAAGTTTCGACATTGCCGATAATAATTTTTTGGAGACTTTAGATGGCTATTAGCACACCGATGTTGGTGACATTTTGTGTCTATATCTTTGGCATGATATTGATTGGGTTTATCGCCTGGCGATCAACGAAAAACTTTGACGACTATATTCTGGGCGGTCGTAGCCTTGGGCCATTCGTGACGGCATTATCGGCGGGTGCGTCGGATATGAGCGGCTGGCTGTTAATGGGGTTGCCGGGCGCGGTTTTTCTTTCCGGGATTTCCGAAAGTTGGATCGCCATTGGCCTGACATTAGGCGCGTGGATCAACTGGAAGCTGGTGGCGGGGCGGTTGCGTGTGCATACCGAATACAACAATAACGCCTTAACATTGCCGGATTATTTCACCGGGCGCTTTGAAGATAAAAGCCGCATTTTGCGCATTATCTCCGCGCTGGTGATTTTGCTGTTCTTCACCATTTATTGCGCTTCGGGCATTGTGGCAGGCGCGCGTCTGTTTGAAAGTACCTTTGGCATGAGCTACGAAACGGCTCTGTGGGCGGGAGCTGCGGCGACGATCCTTTACACCTTTATTGGCGGTTTCCTCGCGGTGAGCTGGACTGACACTGTACAGGCCAGCCTGATGATTTTTGCCCTGATCCTGACGCCGGTTATCGTCATTATCAGTGTCGGTGGCTTTGGTGACTCGCTGGAAGTGATCAAACAAAAGAGCATCGAAAACGTTGATATGCTCAAAGGGCTGAACTTTGTCGCCATTATCTCACTGATGGGTTGGGGGCTGGGTTACTTCGGGCAACCGCACATCCTGGCGCGTTTTATGGCGGCAGACTCTCACCACAGCATTGTCCATGCGCGTCGTATCAGTATGACCTGGATGATCCTCTGCCTGGCAGGGGCGGTAGCTGTCGGCTTCTTTGGTATTGCTTACTTTAATGAGCACCCGGCGGTAGCAGGTGCGGTAAACCAGAATGCTGAGCGCGTGTTTATCGAACTGGCGCAAATTCTGTTTAACCCGTGGATTGCCGGGATTCTGCTGTCGGCAATTCTGGCGGCGGTAATGTCAACCTTAAGTTGCCAGCTGCTGGTGTGCTCCAGTGCGATTACCGAAGATTTATACAAAGCGTTTCTGCGTAAACATGCCAGCCAGAAAGAGCTGGTGTGGGTAGGTCGTGTGATGGTGCTGGTGGTGGCGCTGGTGGCCATTGCGCTGGCGGCAAACCCGGAAAACCGTGTGCTGGGGCTAGTGAGCTATGCGTGGGCAGGCTTTGGCGCGGCGTTTGGTCCGGTGGTGCTGTTCTCGGTGATGTGGTCACGCATGACGCGCAACGGTGCGCTGGCGGGGATGATCATCGGGGCGCTGACGGTTATCGTCTGGAAACAGTTCGGCTGGCTGGGACTGTACGAAATTATTCCGGGCTTTATCTTCAGCAGTATTGGGATTGTAGTGTTTAGTTTGCTGGGTAAAGCGCCGTCAGCGGCGATGCAAAAACGCTTTGCCGAGGCCGATGCGCACTATCATTCGGCTCCGCCGTCTAAGCTGCAGCCGGAATAATTCTCCCCTCACCCTAACCCTCTCCCCAAAGGGGAGAGGGAATAAACCTCTCTTGCTAAATTCTGCAATTTACGTTGATATCGCTGTGCTTATAACAATGAGGATAGCGAAGCATGACAATCAAAACAGGGTTAATGGCGGCGGCATTATTGATGCTTGCGGGCTGCAACGCGCCATCGCAACACGCGGCGGTAGAGACCTGCAAAGCGGATAACCAGATGCAGCAAACCACGCTCTATTTCGGCTTAAACCGTCCTGCCGGGGCGCAGATTACCAGCAACGAGTGGCAGCAGTTTGTTGACCAGGACGTGACCCCGCGTTTTCGCGATGGCCTTACGGTATTTGATGCGCGCGGGCAGTGGCTGGGGAACGACGGAAAAGTGGCGCGTGAACCGAGCAAGGCGTTGATGCTGATCCACGGTAAAGATGCGCAGAGCGAGAAGAACATCGAAGCGTTACGCGGGATTTATAAGTCACGCTTCGCGCAGGAGTCGGTGATGCGTGTCGATCAGCCGGTGTGCGTGCAGTTTTAATGAAAACGGCGGGAATTCCCGCCGTTGTTGTTTTGTAGGCCGGGATCGCTGCGCGCCACCCGGCATTGCATCAGAGCACCAACCCCGCAAAGCTCGCCGACAGCAAACTCACCAGCGTCGCGCCGTACACCAGACGCAGCCCGAAACGCGATACCACGTTACCCTGCTGTTCGTTCAGGCCCTTAATCGCCCCGGCCACGATGCCAATGGAGGCGAAGTTAGCGAACGAGACGAGGAAGACGGATAAAATCCCCAGGCCGCGAGGGGACATCTGGTGCGCTATTTTTTGCAGCTCAATCATCGCCACAAATTCATTCGCCACCAGCTTGGTCGCCATAATACTGCCCGCGTGTAGGGCATCGCTCAGCGGAATACCCACCAGCCACGCCAGGGGATAAAATACATAGCCCAGGATCTGCTGGAAGCTCATGCCAAATACGCTGGAGAAGAGGGCGTTAACGGCGCTAATAAGCGCGATAAAGCCAATCAGCATCGCCAGAATAATCATCGCCACTTTAAAACCGGCCAGAATATACTCGCCGAGCATCTCGAAGAAGCTCTGCGATTCATGCAGTTTTTCAAGCTTGATATCCGGCTCCGCTTCCGGGCGCGCCGGGTTGATGACGGAGAGAATAATAAAGGTGCTGAACATGTTCAGAATCAGCGCCGCGACGACAAACTTAGCATCGAGCATGGTCATATACGCCCCGACAATCGACAGGGAGACCGTCGACATGGCCGTAGCCGCCATGGTGAACAGACGACGCGAGGAGAGATCGCCCAGCACGCCTTTGTAGGCAATGAAGTTTTCCGACTGACCGAGGATCAGCGAGCTCACCGCGTTAAAGGATTCCAGCTTGCCCATACCGTTCAGTTTTGACAGCAGTGTACCGATGACGCGAATAAAAATCGGCAGGATCCGCCAGTGCTGAAGAATACCAATCAGCGCGGAAATAAAAATAATCGGACAAAGTACGCCGAGGAAAATGAACGCCAGCCCTTTTTCTCCCATGCCGCCAAAGACGAAATTGGTGCCTTCGCCGGCAAATTTGAGCAGTGACTCAAAAAATCCCGAGACGTATTTAATCAGGAATAACCCGCTTTCGGCGTGCAGGAAAAAGAACGCCAGGGCAATTTCAATAACAATCAGCTGTAAAACAAAACGAATGCGAATTTTTCGGCGGTCGAAACTTACCAGCCAGGCAAGCGCGAGAATAATGACCAGCGCCAGCAGGAAATGGACAATTTTAAACATAATTTATTTTCACCAGGTGTTTGAGGCGGATATTTAGCCACAGCCCCGAATCAGCGTAAATGGGCATTTTCGTTATAACTTATAAACTTGAACGTTACGTGTGTAACTATTATCAGGCTTTGCGTTTACAACTCGTCATCAAAACACCGCACATTTCGCTTGTGTTTCTTTCTGTCGTAATGATAATCGCTATCACTGCGATTTACTTTTCTTTGCATAGATTGACTCAGAAAACGTTTAAGGGTGGGTGGCATGTTTGTTCCGTTTCTCATTATGTTGCGCGAAGGACTTGAAGCCGCGCTGATTGTCAGTTTGATTGCCAGCTATCTTAAGCGTACCCAGCGAGGCCGATGGATTGGTGTGATGTGGATTGGCGTGTTGCTTGCCGCTGCGTTGTGCCTGGGCTTGGGTATCTTCATTAACGAAACCACCGGCGAATTTCCGCAAAAAGAACAGGAACTGTTTGAAGGTATCGTGGCGGTGATCGCCGTGGTGATCCTTACCTGGATGGTTTTCTGGATGCGCAAAGTGTCGCGCAACGTCAAAGTGCAACTGGAACAGGCAGTCGATAGCGCATTGCAGCGTGGAAATCATCATGGCTGGGCGCTGGTGATGATGGTCTTTTTTGCCGTTGCAAGGGAAGGGCTGGAGTCGGTCTTTTTCCTGCTGGCGGCATTTCAACAAGATGTCGGGATCTGGCCGCCGCTGGGTGCAATGCTCGGTCTTGCTACTGCCGTGGTGCTAGGCTTCCTGCTCTACTGGGGCGGTATTCGCCTCAATCTTGGTGCATTTTTTAAATGGACCAGCCTGTTTATTCTCTTCGTCGCCGCAGGGCTGGCAGCTGGTGCCATTCGCGCATTTCATGAAGCCGGATTGTGGAACCACTTTCAGGAAATCGCCTTCGATATGAGTGCGGTGCTCTCAACTCACTCGCTGTTTGGCACGCTGATGGAAGGGATTTTTGGCTATCAGGAAGCGCCGAGCGTCAGCGAAGTCGCCGTCTGGTTTATTTATCTCATCCCGGCGCTGGTGGCATTTGCTCTGCCACCACGCGCAGGGGCGACAGCGTCTCGCTCCGCGTAACAAATACGACGCAAACTCTTGCTTAGTTACAACATACTTTAAAGGGATAGTCTCGTCATGACCATTAACTTCCGCCGTAACGCATTGCAGTTGAGCGTGGCTGCGCTGTTTTCTTCTGCTTTTATGGCTAACGCGCTGATGTGCCGCAGGTCAAAGTGACCGTGACGGATAAGCAGTGCGAACCGATGACCATTACGGTTAACGCCGGGAAAACACAGTTCATTATTCAGAACCACAGCCAGAAGGCGCTGGAGTGGGAGATCCTCAAAGGCGTGATGGTGGTGGAAGAGCGGGAAAATATCGCCCCTGGCTTTAGCCAGAAAATGACGGCGAATTTACAGCCTGGCGAATACGATATGACCTGCGGTCTGCTGACTAACCCGAAAGGGAAGTTGATCGTCAAAGGTGAGGCAACGGCGGATGCGGCGCAAAGTGATGCGCTGTTAAGTCTTGGTGGTGCAATTACTGCATATAAAGCGTATGTCATGGCGGAAACCACGCAGCTGGTGACCGACACCAAAGCCTTTACCGACGCGATTAAAGCAGGCGATATCGAAAAAGCGAAAGCACTGTATGCACCGACGCGCCAGCACTATGAGCGTATTGAACCGATTGCTGAACTGTTCTCCGATCTGGATGGCAGCATTGACGCCCGTGAAGATGATTACGAGCAAAAAGCCGCCGACCCAAAATTCACTGGTTTCCACCGTCTGGAAAAAGCATTGTTTGGCGACAACACCACCAAAGGAATGGATAAGTATGCCGACCAGCTTTATATCGATGTGGTCGATTTGCAAAAACGCATCAGTGAACTGGCTTTCCCACCTTCAAAAGTGGTCGGCGGCGCAGCCGGACTGATTGAGGAAGTGGCAGCCAGCAAAATCAGCGGTGAAGAAGATCGCTACAGCCACACCGATCTGTGGGATTTCCAGGCTAACGTTGAAGGCTCGCAGAAAATTGTCGATCTGCTGCGTCCACAACTGCAAAAAGCCAACCCGGAACTGTTGGCAAAAGTCGATGCCAACTTTAAAAAGGTCGATACCATTCTGGCGAAATACCGTACTAAAGACGGTTTTGAAACCTACGACAAATTGACCGATGCCGACCGGAATGCACTGAAAGGACCGATTACTGCGCTGGCGGAAGATCTGGCGCAACTTCGCGGTGTGCTGGGACTGGATTAAGCGTTATGCAGTATAAGATGAAAACGGCGTGAATGAACCGTCACGCCGACGTTTACTGAAAGGGATTGGTGCACTGGCGCTGGCGGGAAGTTGTCCGGTCGCTCATGCACAAAAAACGCAAAGTGCGCCGGGTACGCTTTCACCGGATGCACGCAATGAGAAACAGCCGTTTTTATGGTGAGCATCAGGCAGGGATCCTGACGCCACAACAGGCCGCAATGATGCTGGTGGCGTTTGATGTGCTTGCCAGCGATAAAGCCGATCTGAGCGGTTGTTTCGCTTGTTGACTCAGCGTTTTGCTTTTCTGACTCAGGGCGGAGCAGCACCAGAAACGCCAAATCCCGCGCCTGCCACCACTCGATTCCGGCATTCTTGGCGGCTACATTGCGCCCGATAATCTCACCATCACGTTATCGGTGGGTCACTCATTGTTTGATGAGCGCGTTGGCCTTGCGCCACAGATGCAAAAAAGCTGCAGAAGATGACGCGTTTTCCCCCAACGACTCGCTGGATGCGGCGTTATGTCATGGTGATGTGTTGCTACAGATTTGCGCCAACACCCAGGACACGGTGATCCATGCGCTGCGCGATATCATCAAACACACGCCGGATTTGCTCAGTGTGCGCTGGAAGGCGGGAAGGGTTTATTCCCGATCACGCGGCGCGTAGTAAAGGCAAAGAGACGCCGGTGAACCTGCTGGGCTTTAAGGACGGCACGGCCAACCCGGACAGCCACGATGGCGCGCTCATGAAGGAGGTGGTGTGGGTCACTGCGGACCAGAATGAACCGACATGGGCGGTCGGGGGAAGCTATCAGGCGGTGCGGATTATTCAGTTCCACGTGGAGTTCTGGGACCGCACGCCGCTCAAAGAGCAGCAGACGATCTTCGGCCGTGATAAGCAAAGCGGGGCACCGCTCGGTATGAAGAACGAGCATGACGTGCCCGACTACGCCCGCGATCCGAATGGCGACGTGATTGCGCTGGACAGCCATATTCGTCTGGCCAACCCGCGCACCAAAGAGACGCAGTCGAGCCTGATGATGCGTCGGGGATACAGCTACTCGCTCGGCGTGACCAATTCCGGCCAGCTTGATATGGGGCTGCTGTTCGTCTGCTATCAGCACGATCTGGAAAAGGGCTTCCTCACCGTGCAGAAGCGGCTCAACGGCGAAGCGCTGGAAGAGTACATTAAACCCATCGGCGGCGGCTATTTCTTTGCCCTGCCGGGCGTGCGCGACAGCAACGCGTATCTTGCTCAAGGTCTTATTGAGGCCTGATAATTGTCCCTGCGACGATTCGCAGGGACATTATTTTTTCATATGACTATCTTACTGTTATATTTCTGTAATATTTCTATATGAGACTGATTTCAACTGTAGGGACAGTCTTAAAAGTTGCATTCAGGTAAAATAAATGTTGCATTTATGATAACTCCTGATGTACTTAAGATAAGACAGCGGTAGTTCCCGGCAGTGATGCTGAATCACTATGGAGATCGCGAATGGTTGCGTCCTGTACTGGACAAGGTAAACATAACAACCGCAGCACCCGGCGCGGAGGCTCAGACTCCGGCAGCGATTTCCTCGCCACTAAATTTTCCCCCCTCCCTCAAGAATCTGATTCGACCGACGTGCAGAACAGTGCGCGTAGCTGTTCCGTATCGTCATCCGATAGTGCAAACAATGGCTTACAAGGAAGCCAACCCTCTGATGTTCGTGCGCATAATCGCGCTGCCAACGGCGCGTGTGATGAATACAAACAACTCAAGGTGCTCTCCATGGGAAGACAAAAAGCAGTGATCAAAGCTCGTCGCGAGGCAAAACGTGTGCTGAGACGGGATTCGCGCAGCCATAAGCAGCGTGAAGAAGAATCGGTCACCTCGCTTGTGCAGATGAGCGGCGTAGAAGCCATTGGTATGGCCCGCGACAGTCGCGATACCTCGCCCATCCTCGCGCGAAATGAAGCGCAATTGCACTATCTGAAGGCTATTGAGAGTAAGCAGCTGATATTCGCTACGGGCGAAGCCGGGTGCGGAAAAACCTGGATCAGCGCAGCAAAAGCGGCAGAGGCCCTGATACATAAGGATGTCGACAGGATTATCGTCACCCGTCCAGTTCTGCAAGCCGATGAAGATCTTGGCTTCTTACCTGGAGATATCGCAGAAAAGTTTGCTCCCTATTTTCGCCCGGTCTACGACGTGCTGGTCCGGCGCTTAGGGGCTTCCTTTATGCAGTACTGCCTGCGACCGGAAATAGGGAAGGTGGAAATCGCGCCGTTCGCCTATATGCGTGGACGTACCTTTGAAAATGCAGTCGTCATTCTTGACGAGGCGCAGAATGTGACTGCCGCGCAAATGAAAATGTTTTTAACCCGCCTCGGGGAGAACGTGACGGTTATCGTCAACGGTGATATCACCCAGTGTGACCTGCCATCCGGCGTGAAATCCGGACTGAGCGACGCCATGTCACGTTTTGAGGAAGATGAGATGATTGGGGTGGTACGCTTCACCAAAGATGACTGCGTGCGCTCGGCGCTCTGCCAGCGCACGCTACAAGCGTATTACTGAGTTTGCTGTTGCGTTCAAGGCCCGGGAAACCGGGCTTTGTTTTTTGTGCATTTTATTCCCTCTCCCTTGGGGAGAGGGTTAGGGTGAGGGGCTCAGGCCGCATCGAGTTGCATATAGCACCGGGGGGGGATTGACTCGCTTCGCTCGCCCTGCGGGCAGCCTGTGCGCTTCGCTCTCAGTCTGTCTAACTGGCTATCGCCAGTTGTCGAACCCCGGTCGGGGATTCTCATCCCCCCAGAGGTGTGCAACATGCACAAAAAAAGCCCGCATTTTCATGCGAGCTCTTCTTTAAATATGGCGGTGAGGGGGGGATTGACTCGCTTCGCTCGCCCTGCGGGCAGCCTGTTCGCTTCGCTCTCAGTCTGTCCAACTGGCTGTCGCCAGTTGTCGAACCCCAGTCGGGGATTCTCATCCCCCCAGAGGTGTGCAACATGCAAAAAAAAGCCCGCATTTTCATGCGAGCTCTTCTTTAAATATGGCGGTGAGGGGGGGATTGACTCGCTTCGCTCGCCCTGCGGGCAGCCTGTTCGCTTCGCTCTCAGTCTGTCCAACTGGCTGTCGCCAGTTGTCGAACCCCGGTCGGGGCTTCTCATCCCCCCGGTGTGTGCAATATGCGAAAAAAAAGCTCGCACTTTCGTACGAGCTCTTCTTTAAATATGGCGGTGAGGGGGGGATTCGAACCCCCGATACGTTGCCGTATACACACTTTCCAGGCGTGCTCCTTCAGCCACTCGGACACCTCACCAAATTGTTTTGCTGCCAAACCTCATGGGTGGCAACGGGGCGCTACTATAGGGAGTTGGAGTAAAACGGTCAAGAAGATTTTCAGCTTTAGTGCCTGTTCGGTTAAGCAATAATCAGCTCCACGGTTTTTACGCCGCGGAGCTGGGGATTAACGCTGTGAATCGAGCACTTCGCTGTTTTTAACCACTTCCTGTGCTTTGCTATAGCTTTCGATCAGCAGCTGATATGCCGGGAAGATATGGGTGTACACCTCCGCCCACTCCGCCGCATCTTCACGGTTCCATGTACGTTGGATCTCAGAGGCCACCGCCGCCGTATCCATCGGTACCACGCCCGCCTGTACAACGCGCGCCAGCGTGATCTCCTGCGCCATTTTGCTGTAGGTGCCGGAGGCATCGATCACCGCAAACACTTTATACCCGTCCGCCACCGCGCTGATGGAAGGGAAGGCCATGCAGACGCTGGTAATGGTGCCCGCGATAATCAACGTCTTGCGCCCGGTGGCTTTTACCGCCGCCACGAACTCAGGGTTATCCCAGGCGTTGATTTCGCCTTTACGGGCAACATATTGCGCATGCGGCGCGTTGGCGTGGATCTCAGGAATAAGCGGTCCGTTTGGTCCCTGCGGGACGGACGCGGTGGTGATCACCGGGATCTTCGCAAGCGTTGCGATTTTTGCCAGCGCTGCCGCACGGGCACGCAGTTCCGGCATGGGCATATCCCCAACGGTCTGGAACAGACCGCTCTGGTGATCGATAAGCAACATCACCGCATCGTTTACATCGATGGCCGGACGGGTGCCGTTAAAATTCGCAGGTGTAGACATCTTCCTCTCCTTTATTATGTTCAGATCTGGCCGAAGCGGCCGGAATTGAAATCACGAATGGCTTCGTTGATTTCGGTTTTACTGTTCATCACAAACGGGCCATAGCCCACGATCGGTTCATTCAGCGGCTCGCCGGCCATCAGCAGCACTTTTGCGTCGCTGTTCGCTTCAAGGTGCAGTTTGTCGCCTTCCTGACTTAACACGACCAGCTGGGCTTCACCCGCCTGAGCGGTACCGTTTACCGTGATGCTGCCTTCAAGCACGACCAGCGCCGTGCTCCAGCCTTCCGGCTGATTGAGCGTCAGATGGCTTCCCTGGTTCAGCGCGATGTCCCAGACGTTGAGCGGCGAGAAGGTGTGCGCCGGGCCGGTCACCGTGTCGTAGCGACCGGCAATAACCCGCAGCGTTCCACCGCCGTCAGGCAGCGTCACCACCGGGATGTCGGCTTTCGTGATGCTCTGGTAGCCCGGTGCGGCCATCTTGTCTTTCGCCGGCAGGTTGACCCAAAGCTGCATCATTTTCAGTTCTCCACCTTTCTGCGAGAACGCGCTGGAGTGGAACTCCTCGTGCAAAATGCCTGCGCCTGCGGTCATCCACTGCACGTCGCCGGGGCCAATCACACCACCTTTCCCCGTGGAGTCGCGATGCTCCACTTCACCGGCATAGACGATAGTGACCGTCTCAAAACCCCGGTGAGGATGTTGACCCACGCCGCGTTTCGCGCCGTCTGCCGGAAAGGTGTATGGACCCGCGTAGTCCAGCAGCAGGAACGGGCTGAGAGGCTCGCCGTGCGTCTGATAAGAGAACATTGAGCGGACCGGGAAACCGTCGCCTACCCAGTGCTGACGAGGAGCGGTATAAACGCCAGTGATGTTTTTCATGATTAACTCCTGATGTTCTGTTGATGTAATTAGCTTATATTCAGGGTTAATATCCAGGTAGATAGTGAAAATGGCATTCACTGTTCTGAAAATAGAACGATGAGGATTTATGCAGGATCTCAATGACTTCGTCTGGTTTGTGAAGGTTGTGGACTACGGTGGCTTTGCGGCGGCGGGAAGAGCGCTTGATTTACCGAAGTCCAGGCTAAGCCGCCGGATTGCGCAGCTGGAAGAGCGGCTTGGCGTACGGTTGATACAGCGCACTACGCGGCAGTTTACGGTGACGGAAGTGGGGCAGACTTTCTATCAGCACTGTAAGGCAATGCTGGTAGAAGCAGAAGCGGCAGAAGAGGCCGTTGCTGCGCTGCAGGCTGAGCCGCGCGGCGTAGTCAGGATCACCTGTCCCGTCACGTTACTGCACGTCCACGTGGGACCGATGCTGGCGCGGTTTATGGCGCGCTACCCCGGGATTAATCTCCAGCTTGAGGCCACCAATCGTCGGGTCGATCTTGTTGGCGAAGGTATTGATGTGGCTATCCGCGTGCGTCCGCGTCCGTTTGATGACAGCGATCTGGTGTTAAGGGTGCTGGCTGACAGGGGGCATTGCCTTGTGGCGAGTCCGCAGCTGATTGAACGTATGGGTAAACCGCTAATGCCTTCCGAGCTCAGTGAATGGCCGGGATTAAGTATGGGAGCCGGTAAACAGGTGCATAAATGGGAACTCAGTGGTCCAGAGGGGGCGAAAGCGGAGATCCACTACTCACCGCGCTTTATTACCACCGACATGCTGGCATTGCGGGAAGCGGCGATGGCGGGCGTGGGCGTTGTGCAGTTGCCGATATTGATGGTAAAGGATCAGCTTGCGTCAGGGGAACTGGTACGGGTGCTGGACGCGTGGGAACCGCGACGGGAAGTGATTCACGCCGTTTATCCATCCCGACGAGGTTTGCTGCCGTCCGTCAGGACGCTGGTGGATTTTCTGACCGAAGAGTACGCGAAGATGGTGGAGGAGTAGCTTTTTGTAGGTCGGGTAAGCGCAGCGCCACCCGACATAAAGAGCGCAGCGAGGCTCAAGGCTTGAATCCCCTGGTGCGACCCAAAAGAAAAAAGCCCGTACTTTCGTACGAGCTCTTCTTTAAATATGGCGGTGAGGGGGGGATTCGAACCCCCGATACGTTGCCGTATACACACTTTCCAGGCGTGCTCCTTCAGCCACTCGGACACCTCACCAAATTGTCGTTCCTGTCTTGCTGGAACGGGCGCTAATGTAAGGAAAAGCCGAACTGCCGTCAACTCACTTTTTCAGTAATTTAGCGCGTTTAGACAAACTTCAGGCAACATGATTCTTAAATGTGCTGAAAGCGTCTTTTTTATCAACAACACAGCCGTGCAATAAATTTGTTATGCTGGCAGCCTCGTTAAAAAACAAAATAAATCAGCGCAATAAAAGGCAGGATTGACTATGGATATACTTTTCTATCACCCCACGTTTGATACAGCCTACTGGATTGACGCACTTTCGGCGGCATTACCCGGCGCACGCGTTCGCGAGTGGAAGCGCGGTGATAACGAACATGCCGACTATGCGCTGGTCTGGCATCCGCCGGTCGAAATGCTTCAGGGCCGTAAACTGAAGGCCGTTTTTGCCCTTGGGGCGGGCGTGGATTCCATTCTGAGCAAGCTCAAGGCACACCCTGAAATGCTGCCAGAAAATATCCCGCTATTCCGCCTCGAAGATACCGGAATGGGCCAGCAGATGCAGGAATATGCCGTCAGCCAGGTGCTGCACTGGTTCCGCCGCTTTGATGACTATCAGGCATTCAAACAGCAGGCCCGCTGGGAGCCTCTGCCGGATTACCGTCGCGAAGACTTTACCATTGGCATTCTCGGTGCGGGCGTGCTGGGCTCAAAGGTGGCTGAAGCGCTCGCACCGTGGGGCTTTCCGCTGCGCTGCTGGAGCCGCAGCCGCAAAAATTATCCGGGCGTAGAGAGTTTTGCCGGCACGGATGAACTCCCGGCCTTTCTGAACGGCACGCGCGTGCTCATCAACCTGCTGCCCAATACGTCGGAAACGGTTGGGATCATCAATGAAGCGTTGCTCAACCAGTTAGCCGATGAGAGCTACCTGATGAACCTGGCGCGCGGGGTGCATCTGGTCGAGTCCGATCTGCTGAAGGCGCTGGACAGCGGAAAGCTTAAAGGCGCGATGCTGGATGTCTATAGCCGTGAGCCGCTGCCCGCGGAAAGCCCGCTGTGGGCACATCCGCGCGTGGCGATGACCCCGCACGTGGCCGCCGTGACGCGTCCGGCAGAAGCGGTGGCGTACATATCCCATACCATCAGTGAAATGGAAAAGGGTAACGCGGTCACCGGCCAGGTCGACAGACAGCGCGGCTACTGAGAGAAACCCGGCGTTCGCCGGGTTTTTGCTAATATTCGCCGCTGATAACTGCTATCCTTTGGAAAAACCGCAGAGGAGAGAGAGATGTATCCCGTTGACCTGCATATGCACACCGTCGCCAGTACCCACGCGTATAGCAACCTCCATGATTATATCGCCCAGGCGAAGCTTAAGGGTATTAAGCTGTTCGCGATCACCGATCATGGCCCGGACATGGCGGATGCGCCGCACTACTGGCATTTTGTGAATATGCGGATCTGGCCACGTCTGGTGGACGGCATTGGGATACTGCGCGGCATTGAGGCGAACATCAAAAATACCGACGGTGAGATCGACTGCACCGGCCCGATGCTGACGTCTCTGGATCTTATCCTCGCCGGTTTCCACGAGCCGGTTTTCCCGCCTCAGGATAAAGAGACCAACACCGCGGCGATGATTGCCACCATTGCCAGCGGCAATGTGCACATTATCAGCCACCCCGGCAACCCGAGGTACCCGATTGATATTCAGGCTGTCGCGCAGGCGGCAGCGAAGCACCGCGTGGCGCTGGAGATTAATAACTCCTCCTTTGTTCACTCGCGTAAGGGCAGTGAAGCCAACTGTCGCGCCGTGGCGGCCGCCGTGCGTGATGCGGGTGGCATGGTGGCGCTGGGTTCGGATTCCCATACCGCCTTCACGCTGGGCGATTTCAGCGAGTGCCTGAAGGTGCTGAATGACGTTAACTTCCCGGAAGCGCAAATCCTGAACGTCACCCCACGCCGCATGCTCGATTTCCTTGAGTCCCGCGGAATGGAGCCGATTGCCGAATTTGCCGATCTTTAATTGTGTAATGGAATAAAAAAATGAATGAGTTTTCCATCCTTTGCCGCGTGCTGGGTACGCTCTATTATCGCCAGCCGCAAGACCCGCTGTTAGTTCCGCTCTTCACGTTAATTCGTGAAGGTAAGCTGGCGCAGAACTGGCCGCTGGAACAGGATGATTTACTGGAACGTCTGCAAAAAAGCTGCGATATGCAGCAGATCGCGACGGATTACAATGCGCTTTTCATTGGCGATGAGTGCCGCGTTTCGCCATACCGTTCAGCCTGGCAGGAAGGGGCGACGGAAGCGGAAGTCCGTGCTTTCCTCTCCACGCGCGGTATGCCGCTGAGCGATACGCCAGCCGATCATATCGGTACGCTGCTGCTTGCTGCCTCCTGGCTCGAAGACAACGCCGGGGATGATGAGAACGAAGCTATCGAAACGCTGTTCGAAACGTACCTGCTGCCGTGGGTCGGCACATTCCTGGGTAAAGTCGAAGCGCATGCCACCTCGCCGTTCTGGAGAACGCTGGCACCGCTGACCCGCGACGCGATCGCGGCGATGTGGGATGAGCTGGAAGAAGAGAACGAAGAGTGATTTAGATCACATAATTTCTGCAGCTCTGCATTTCAATTTGCACGTAATGTGCTTCTGATCGCATTTCTATGGTGCGCTTCTGCTAAGATACGCGCCATGAACATATTACTTTGTATCGCAATAACGACGGGCATTCTCTCCGGACTCTGGGGATGGGTGGCCGTGTCTCTTGGATTGCTCAGCTGGGCCGGATTTCTTGGCTGTACGGCCTATTTCGCCTGCCCGCAGGGGGGCATCAAAGGGCTCTTCATCTCTGGCTGCACGCTGATGAGCGGTGTTATCTGGGCGCTGGTGATCGTGAAAGGCAGCGCGCTGGCGCCGCATCTGGAGATGCTGGGATACGTCATGACGGGCGTTGTTGCTTTCCTGATGTGCATTCAGGCTAAGCATCTGCTGCTTTCGTTTGTGCCGGGAACCTTTATGGGAGCGTGCGCGACCTTTGCAGGGCAGGGTGACTGGAAGCTGGTGGTCCCTTCCCTGGCGCTGGGTTTGCTGTTTGGCTATGCGATGAAAAACAGCGGTCTTTGGCTGGCGTCGCGACGGGAAAAAGCGCAAAACATCACGGCGGTGAGCGAATAAAAAAAGGCGAGATAATCATCTCGCCTTTTTTATGCGCTTCCTGTCAGGATTCCGGAGGGACTGACATATCGCGGTATTTCACCAGTATCGGGTTCTGCACGTCTGCTTTGTTTTGCAGATCCCACAGCCCGCGGTCTATACCGTCGTTGATTAAGTAGATCACGCCGGTTTCAATGGCTGACATCAGACACATCATGACCGGCTCGTTAGAGGTATAGCCGATTTCACCTTCCAGCAAACGCTGGTAATCGATGAAGCGGAATACCCCAGCCTGAACTTCATAAGACAGAATCGTTTTGCTGGTGTTCACCGAAGAGAGCACTTCGCCCGTACTGACGTTAACCACACGCAGGTTAACGGCGATTTGGTCGAGCTGATACTGGGTATCCGCACCGATACCGAAGTACCGCGCGCCCGCACCACCCGATTTAACGTTACTTTCGTAGCCAATAATCGATCCTTCAATCATCACGTTCGCTGCCGCCAGAGATTCCAGAGGCGTGCGGTTATTGGCCGCGACGGTGCCATTTTCCTGTGCGGCACGAATGATTTTCCGTTCATTCAACAGGTTTTGTAGCCCCTGACGTTCCAGCGGAATAAACCAGTGCGAATCCTTGAGCGCGGTAACCAGCATCGCGGTAGCGCTTTGCGGCACGGCCGTGGAGAAGTTACTTGCCGGGTAAGGTTTGAATTGCCCGGTTTCATCCTGAATATTGTATACGGAGACAAATATTTTCCCCGTTGGAGCAGGTAAATGCGTTAAATCACGATAACTCTGGGCCCGAGGCATTAATGTAGGTTTTGCAGCTTCTTTAGGTGGAGCAGTTAAACAACCGCTCAATAAGCACACTGCAACAAATATCAGGAAGCGCTGCATGATCGTTGTCCTTATTTAGCTATTGTTTAAAAGTCAGTTGAATTACTTTGAAGACCGGAAACCTGAATGGTGGAAATCCTTCCGGTTTTACGATCGGTTACGTTCAGCTGAAGCTGTCCATCGGTGTTGGCGATATCAACGATAAAATCGTTGGTCACCATCCGGCCGGGTTTACCGGTATTAATATTGGTCAATAACCCGCCTAAAATCTGCGACTGGATAGCCTGAGTGAAGTTGTCCAGGGCGGATGGGGTATCAATGCTAAAATCCTTTAAGCTTGGATCCTTATAGGAGTTTTGCGCCTGGGCTTCGTTCAGCAGAAACGCACCGTTGTTAGGGTTACCGCCAAAGTTAGGGTTACGGAACTGAAACGTCATGTTTCCGGCCCAGCTTATGGGGGTGATCAGCATTATCGAAACAACTGCATATGCAATACGCATGACAGCCTCCGCATATCGGTTCGCTAGAACTCGTCTTTTGCTAAATCGCTGGTGCTTAATAGGGCTTTATCTATTTGCAGGCGATTAATAGCGTCTTCTGATTGTGCCAGTGCTAAGGCTACGTTTTTATCGAAGTCCATTTTTGTGGGGAATAAAAACGTTTGATAAATAACGGACTGATTAGCCGTTATTGTTATCCAACTTCCCCATCGTGCACTGGGCCGCTCGTTGATTGTTATATTTCCGGTATAAGTACTGTCCCATTTGTCACTAAAGGCCCGGTAAAAACTGTGCCCGACCGATGAGACAGTGTGGTCTGTTAACAATCCGGGAACTTCGACCTCGACGGCCTTCAGATTCCCTGCAGCGAGCAGGAAACTCGCTGCGGCGATCCAACTCAACGTGCGTTTCATGTGATTAACGCCTGAGGTTATCGTTAGCCCACGAAACCGCCTGAGTTCGGTTTTTCACAGCTATCTTTTTGAAAAGATTATAAAGGTGCGTCTTTACCGTATTTTCGCTGATAAATAACGAACGGGCGATTTCAATATTTGAAGCACCAATGCGTAACTTATTCAGGATCTCTTTCTCACGGTGCGTGAGCAGTGCTGACTCTGAGCTGTTATAGCGATAATTTCCGGAGTGCGTAATGAGGTAGCTTGCAAGCTTTTGCGAAAAATAACACTCTCCGCGCAATATACCCTGCAGGCCCTCAACCACCCGGTCTTCTTCTTCCGTGACGTAGAACACGCCATTGATATGCGGCCAGCTTTCAATATCTCTGAAGGGATATTCGTCAGGGGTATTCAACAATAGCACGCGGATATTGTTGTTTTTCCTGCTCAAAGTATCCTGCCAATAATGGATAAGCTTTTTATCCGCTTCCATCATATCCAGAAGAATAATAGAGCCTGAAGAGATATCGTCCAGAGAACGTTGAATATTATGTAATTTTCCTGTAATTGCCAGCGATTGTTTAAGGTGCTGCAAGAGAGCTGTCGCCTGCAAAGAAGGTTTAGTGATCAACAATAATGTATGACCATGAATACTATGGACTTCATTAAACATGATGAAACCCCGCTTTTTTTATTGATCGCACACCTGACAGCTGCCTCTAAAATAGAAGCACCAGAAGTACTGACAGATGTTGCACTGCTGTGTGTAGTAATAAATCAGCCCTAAAGGGTAAAATATAAAACTAATGGATTTACATCTGATTTCAATCTAGCCATTACAAATCTTAAATCAAGTGTTAAACATGTAACTAAATGTAAAAATCAATATTAATTTGTGAAATTCAGTTGTTTGTAATGGCAAAAAATGATGAGAAAGTTGTACACCTAAATAGAGGTGCACAGATTTTAAAAATCATACAAATATTTTTAATGGTTTGATTTTTAATGTTATTTGTTATTTTTGTAAAGCGATAGTTAAGTATGAGTTTCAGATAATTTCTAAGCCCACGAATGAGCGACTTTCTGGCTTAAGAAAAGAGGCTCCGTGTCACGCGATAAGAAAAATGTTCTCCTGCCGTTACGTTTAAACAACCCGGGAGGAAGCGTGGACAGCCTTCGCCTCGTTGTACAACCTTCTCGCAACACACCTTTAATAAAAAATATAAGCTGGCCTGATTAAAGTGGTTTTTGATGTAAATTACGACTTTGTGATGAGCCGATAAATAAAAATAAGCCGCGCGGGTGAGATATTTAAAATGTTTCAGCGGACATACTCTTCACCGTAACGACGCGTTAACACAATACGAGTCGTTTAAACATGGAGTGATTAAATAGCCAGGTCCAGGGTGACAACATGAAAAACGCATCGTTAATTATGATGTTTACATTATTGGGTGCGCCTGGATTTGTAGCCGCAGCGAATTCAGATTTGGCAAATTCTGAATATAACTTTGCGGTTAACGAATTAAGTCTTTCATCACTAAATCAGGCAGCCATTATTGGTCAACAGGGTGTTTTCAATGACGCTCAGGTTCGCCAGGAGGGTTCAAAACTCTTGTCCATTGTTTCCCAGGATGGGGCAGGTAACAGAGCGAGAGTTGATCAATCAGGGGGTTACAATATTGCCTGGATCGATCAAAGCGGTAACGCGAATGATGCAGGTATTACTCAAGATGGATACGGTAATAGCGCGAAAATTATCCAGAAAGGGTCGGGTAATAGAGCAAATATTACGCAGTACGGTACGCAGAAAACCGCAGTTGTAGTGCAGAAACAGTCGCAAATGGCGATTAACGTTATTCAACATTAGCGCCTTCGCGACGACTTTAATCAATCCGATGGGGGTTTACCATGAAATTTCTCAAAGTGGCAGCGCTTGCAGCAATCGTAGTTTCTGGTAGTGCTATGGCGGGTTCTATTAATCAGGGCGGCTGGGGTCATGGACATGGTCATGGCGGATACAGTGGCCCAAATTCAACCCTGAATATTTATCAGGACGGTGGCGGTAACTCCGCGGTTGCTCTGCAGACAGACGCCAGAAATTCTGTGCTGAATATTTCCCAGAAAGGTGGCGGTAACGGCGCTGACGTTGGTCAGGGTTCTGATGACAGTAAAATCAACCTGAGCCAGAAAGGTTTTGGCAACAGTGCAACACTTGATCAGTGGAACAGTAAAAAATCTGTTATGAACGTTAGCCAGTCCGGCGGCTTTAACGGTGCCCTCGTAGACCAGACTGCTTCTAACTCTACTGTCAACGTGACCCAAATCGGCTTTGGTAACCACGCGACAGCTCATCAGTACTGATACTGAAATCTGTGCTACAAAAAAACAGGGCTGATGCCCTGTTTTTTTTCGGGAGTTCATCATGAATACCTTAATTCTACTCGCCGCGCTTTCCAGCCAGATAACCTTCAAAACGTCGCAGCAGGAAAATATGACCACCATTATCCCACAGGTCACTCTGGCGCAGCCGTGTGATTGTCAGGTTCAGATTGTTTCTCTGCGGGAAGGGCAGGGGGGACAAAGTTCTTCCCGGCAGCAAAACACACTTTTTATACCCGCTAATCAGACGATTGATTTAATGCGCCTGAGTTTAAATATAAGCGCGGGAGACACGGTAAAAATCGTTGTCACCGTTTCAGATGGAAAATCGCTTCATTTATCACAACAGTGGTCGCCAGCGGGAAGTTCGATCTAAATATTCATGAAATCAATGTATTGCGAATATGGCGGGTCTTCGCCGTTGAGCTATGCTGATATCAGGGACCAGGTCATTATGTTCCTTAACGTGAGACTTCGTTTGTCATAATGAAGTGCGTTTACCCCTCAAGGACGATTTTCATTGAGGAGTACCTATAATGAACCACTCTTTCGCTCGACTCGTGACGGGTCTGGGCCTGATCGTTGCTGTTTTTAGCCTCCCGGTTTATTCGGCCACCGTTGTGAATGGTGGCATCATTCATTTTCGCGGCGCCATTGTCGCCGACCCCTGTGAAGTCGCTCCCCAGAAGCAACAGATTGCAATATCATGTCCAAATAATAACCGTATGCAAACGCGTATGGTCAGCTATGAAGAGGCGCTCAACGGAAAAGTGAGCGACTCAAACCTGGCAACGCTCAATATGAAATACCTTAATCCTGAAAAAACGCTCGCGGTTGTCGAAATCCAGTATCGCTAGTGCGCGCTCGCGCGCCCTGCGGTGGAAGAGGATTTTTTCTGATAGTTTTTTCTCCCGGTCTCCTCTGCGATACACTTAAGATAAAGGCGGGTTGCAGAGGGGCTTTATGAAACCGCAAATTGAAGTTATTCATGGTGATATTACGACCATGCACGTCGACGTCATCGTCAATGCGGCCAATCCCTCCCTGATGGGGGGAGGCGGTGTGGACGGGGCTATCCACCGGGCTGCCGGACCGCAGCTGCTGGAAGCCTGCAAAACCGTGCGGCAACAGCAGGGTGAATGTCCTCCCGGCCATGCGGTGATTACGCTTGCGGGCGATCTGCCTGCCAGAGCGGTGATTCACGCCGTAGGGCCGGTCTGGCATGGCGGGGACCAGCACGAAGCGAGTATTCTGGAAGAGGCTTACCGGAACTGTCTGCGACTGGCCGCCGACAACGGCTATAAAACGATGGCGTTTCCGGCCATCAGCACCGGCGTGTATGGCTATCCTAAGGCTGCTGCCGCCACGATCGCCGTCGAAACCGTTTACCGCTATCTGTCGTTAAAACCGCTGCCAGAGAAGGTGATTTTTGTCTGTTTTGACGAGGACACCACGCATCTTTATCAGCGGCTTCTGACTCAGCGAAGACAAGAGCTGGAAAGCTGAAACAAGCGCGGCGCATCGGGTGCGCCGCGTGGTTTATGAGGCTTTTGCCTGCGGTTTACCTGAAAAGAGGAAACGCAGGAGCGGAATCCGCAGATGGATTTCGTAGAGTACTATCGCCACCCCGACAACAAACACCAGACCGGTAAAGAAGCCCAGCGTGTTGGAGGCGATATGCGGGGTGATGTAAGCCCCGAAGAAAAGCGTCAACGGGTGATGCACCAGATAAATAAACAGTGATGCATTGACGAAGTAGGTCACGCGGCTGGACTTAAAGTTCAGCAGGCGGTGGCCGAGCGCGAATACCACATTCACCATCCACAGCCCGAGCAGCATAGTGATCACGCTTTCCGTTTCATACATCCAGGCATCGCCGCTGCCGTAGCGCTGGTTCAGCAGATAGGCCGCGAACGCGAGGCTTGCTCCCAGCGCGCACCACGGTGATGGGGTGACAAACAGCGATTTAAGCTTCGGATAAATAAAGGCCAGCGCGCCGATTAAAAAGAACGGAATGTAGAACAGGGACTGCATCACCACAAAATTAAATAACCCGTCGCTCAAAATCGGCGGGTAGACGATAAGCAGCGTTCGGCGCACGGCGGCATAGGCAATCCCCAACAGCAAGAAGAGCACTGACAGTTTGCCCATCGTAACGTTGGCGAAGAAGGTGTCGGCTTTTATACTCAGATGGCGGCGCAGGCGGCTGAAAATCAACAGACTCACCGTGGTGAGCACCACCAGGACCAGCAGGAACCACAGGTGAGACACCAGCTCCCATACCAGCGTATTGTACTTTTCATACAGCGACAGATTCGGCCAGTTCTCCGCCTTGCCCTTCACATATTGCAACATAATGAACTGGGGCAGCGTCAGCAGCGGTATTGCGGTCAGCATGGGGATCCCCACGCGTTCTACGCGCACTTTCCACCAGCGCTTGAGCGGGTATCGCAGAAACAGCATGTAAGAGAAATAGCCGGATATGACGAAAAACACCTGCATACGGAAGGCGTGAATAAAGTCATTAAACAGCGTCAGCCACCAGGAGGGCATCTGGCTATTCACGTGCCAGGTGTGGCTGGAGTAAATCAGTGAAATGTGAAAGGGGATCCCCAATAGCATCAGCCAGGCCCGGATCGAGTCGAGGAAATATTCACGTTCTGTTGGTGTTGTGCTCATATAACGTTGTGCATTCTCAGACTTTTCGTCTTATCCCTAAGACTCATAATGGTTACATTCGAAGGCAACCCTACACCAAGACCGACACCCTGTCTTTAGGAGAAGCACGGAAAGTGAAAACGGTTGCAATCAGGTGCTTAATCCATGAGCCAGCGTGCTGAACGATACCGGGATTCTGTTGTCGGAATGGCTGGTTATCCATTAAAATAGATCGGATCGATATAAGCACACAAAGGGGGAAGTGCTTACTAATTATGAAACATAAACTACAAATGATGAAAATGCGTTGGTTGAGTGCTGCAGTAATGTTAACCCTGTATACATCTTCAAGCTGGGCTTTCAGTATTGATGATGTCGCAAAGCAAGCTCAATCTTTAGCCGGGAAAGGCTACGAGACGCCCAAAAGCAACTTGCCCTCCGTTTTCCGCGATATGAAATACGCGGACTATCAGCAGATCCAGTTTAATCATGACAAAGCGTACTGGAACAATCTGAAGACCCCATTCAAACTCGAGTTCTACCATCAGGGTATGTACTTCGATACCCCGGTCAAAATAAATGAAGTGACTGCCACCGCAGTCAAACGAATCAAATACAGCCCGGATTATTTCACTTTCGGCGATGTTCAGCATGACAAAGATACGGTAAAAGACCTTGGCTTTGCCGGTTTTAAAGTGCTTTACCCGATCAACAGCAAAGATAAAAACGATGAAATCGTCAGCATGCTCGGGGCCAGCTATTTCCGCGTGATTGGTGCAGGTCAGGTTTATGGCCTTTCTGCCCGCGGCCTGGCAATTGATACCGCCTTGCCATCGGGTGAAGAATTTCCGCGCTTCAAAGAGTTCTGGATCGAGCGTCCAAAACCGACTGATAAACGTTTAACCATCTATGCATTGCTTGACTCGCCGCGTGCGACAGGTGCTTACAAATTCGTGGTTATGCCAGGGCGTGACACGGTTGTGGATGTGCAGTCGAAAATCTATCTGCGCGATAAAGTCGGCAAACTGGGGGTTGCACCGTTAACCAGTATGTTCCTGTTTGGGCCGAACCAACCGTCGCCTGCAAATAACTATCGTCCGGAGTTGCACGACTCTAACGGTCTCTCTATCCATGCCGGTAATGGCGAATGGATCTGGCGTCCGTTGAATAACCCGAAACATTTAGCGGTCAGCAGCTTCTCCATGGAAAACCCGCAAGGCTTTGGTCTGTTGCAGCGCGGTCGTGATTTCTCCCGCTTTGAAGATCTCGATGATCGTTACGATCTTCGTCCAAGCGCATGGGTGACTCCGAAAGGGGAGTGGGGTAAAGGCAGCGTTGAGCTGGTGGAAATTCCAACCAACGATGAAACCAACGATAACATCGTCGCTTACTGGACGCCGGATCAGCTGCCGGAGCCGGGTAAAGAGATGAACTTTAAATACACCATCACCTTCAGCCGTGATGAAGACAAACTGCATGCGCCAGATAACGCATGGGTGCAACAAACGCGTCGTTCAACGGGGGATGTGAAGCAGTCGAACCTGATTCGCCAGCCTGACGGTACTATCGCCTTTGTGGTCGATTTTACCGGCGCAGAGATGAAAAAACTGCCAGAGGATACCCCGGTCACAGCGCAAACCAGCATTGGTGATAATGGTGAGATAGTTGAAAGCACGGTGCGCTATAACCCGGTTACCAAAGGCTGGCGTCTGGTGATGCGTGTGAAAGTGAAAGATGCCAAGAAAACCACTGAAATGCGTGCTGCGCTGGTGAATGCCGATCAGACGTTGAGTGAAACCTGGAGCTACCAGTTACCTGCCAATGAATAAGACAACTGAGTACATTGACGCAATGCCCATCGCCGCAAGCGAGAAAGCGGCATTGCCGAAGACTGATATCCGCGCCGTTCATCAGGCGCTGGATGCCGAACACCGCACCTGGGCGCGGGAGGATGATTCCCCGCAAGGCTCGGTAAAGGCGCGTCTGGAACAAGCCTGGCCAGATTCACTTGCTGATGGACAGTTAATTAAAGACGACGAAGGGCGCGATCAGCTGAAGGCGATGCCAGAAGCAAAACGCTCCTCGATGTTTCCCGACCCGTGGCGTACCAACCCGGTAGGCCGTTTCTGGGATCGCCTGCGTGGACGCGATGTCACGCCGCGCTATCTGGCTCGTTTGACCAAAGAAGAGCAGGAGAGCGAGCAAAAGTGGCGTACCGTCGGTACCATCCGCCGTTACATTCTGTTGATCCTGACGCTCGCGCAAACTGTCGTCGCGACCTGGTATATGAAGACCATTCTTCCTTATCAGGGTTGGGCGCTGATTAATCCTATGGATATGGTTGGTCAGGATTTGTGGGTTTCCTTTATGCAGCTTCTGCCTTATATGCTGCAAACCGGTATCCTGATCCTCTTTGCGGTACTGTTCTGTTGGGTGTCCGCCGGATTCTGGACGGCGTTAATGGGCTTCCTGCAACTGCTTATTGGTCGCGATAAATACAGTATATCTGCGTCAACAGTTGGCGATGAACCATTAAACCCGGAGCATCGCACGGCGTTGATCATGCCTATCTGTAACGAAGACGTGAACCGTGTTTTTGCTGGCCTGCGTGCAACGTGGGAATCAGTAAAAGCCACCGGGAATGCCAAACACTTTGATGTCTACATTCTTAGTGACAGTTATAACCCGGATATCTGCGTCGCAGAGCAAAAAGCCTGGATGGAGCTTATCGCTGAAGTCGGTGGCGAAGGTCAGATTTTCTATCGCCGCCGCCGTCGCCGCGTGAAGCGTAAAAGCGGTAATATCGATGACTTCTGCCGTCGCTGGGGCAGCCAGTACAGCTACATGGTGGTGCTGGATGCTGACTCGGTAATGACCGGTGATTGTTTGTGCGGGCTGGTGCGCCTGATGGAAGCCAACCCGAACGCCGGGATCATTCAGTCGTCGCCGAAAGCGTCCGGTATGGATACGCTGTATGCGCGCTGTCAGCAGTTCGCGACCCGCGTGTATGGGCCACTGTTTACAGCCGGTTTGCACTTCTGGCAACTTGGCGAGTCGCACTACTGGGGACATAACGCGATTATCCGCGTGAAACCGTTTATCGAGCACTGCGCACTGGCTCCGCTGCCGGGCGAAGGTTCCTTTGCCGGTTCAATCCTGTCACATGACTTCGTGGAAGCGGCGTTGATGCGCCGTGCAGGTTGGGGGGTCTGGATTGCTTACGATCTCCCGGGTTCTTATGAAGAATTGCCGCCTAACTTGCTTGATGAGCTAAAACGTGACCGCCGATGGTGCCACGGTAACCTGATGAACTTCCGTCTGTTCCTGGTGAAGGGTATGCACCCGGTTCACCGTGCGGTGTTCCTGACGGGCGTGATGTCTTATCTCTCCGCTCCGCTGTGGTTTATGTTCCTCGCGCTCTCTACTGCATTGCAGGTAGTGCATGCGTTGACCGAACCGCAATACTTCCTGCAACCACGGCAGTTGTTCCCAGTGTGGCCGCAGTGGCGTCCTGAGCTGGCGATTGCACTTTTTGCTTCGACCATGGTGCTGTTGTTCCTGCCGAAGTTATTGAGCATTTTGCTTATCTGGTGCAAAGGAACGAAAGAATACGGCGGCTTCTGGCGCGTTACATTATCGTTGCTGCTGGAAGTGCTTTTTTCCGTGCTGCTGGCTCCGGTACGCATGCTGTTCCATACGGTCTTCGTTGTCAGCGCGTTCCTTGGCTGGGAAGTGGTGTGGAATTCACCGCAGCGTGATGATGACTCCACTTCCTGGGGTGAAGCGTTCAAACGCCACGGCTCACAGCTGCTGTTAGGGTTAGTGTGGGCTGTTGGGATGGCGTGGCTGGATCTGCGTTTCCTGTTCTGGCTGGCACCGATTGTCTTCTCGTTGATCCTGTCACCGTTTGTTTCGGTGATTTCCAGCCGTGCCACCGTTGGTCTGCGCACCAAACGCTGGAAACTGTTCCTGATCCCGGAAGAGTATTCGCCGCCGCAGGTGCTGGTTGATACCGATCGGTTCCTTGAGATGAATCGTCAACGCTCCCTTGATGATGGCTTTATGCACGCAGTGTTTAACCCGTCATTTAACGCTCTGGCAACCGCAATGGCGACCGCGCGTCACCGCGCCAGTAAGGTGCTGGAAATCGCCCGTGACCGCCACGTTGAACAGGCGCTGAACGAGACGCCAGAGAAGCTGAATCGCGATCGTCGCCTGGTGCTGCTAAGCGATCCGGTGACGATGGCCCGTCTGCATTTCCGTGTCTGGAATTCCCCGGAGAGATATTCTTCATGGGTAAACTACTATAAAGAACTGAAACTGAACCCGCTGGCGTTGAAGGCGAAGTAAGTTGTTAAGTAGGGCGGGTTAGCGAAGCGCCACCCGCCAGATAAAATACCGGCTTAATCGCCGGTATTTTTTTAGAGGTTAAAGATGAGAATAATCATCGTTGTTCTGATGGCATGCGTGCTCAGCGGCTGCGGCAGCATCATCAGCCGCACCATTCCAGGGCAAGGCCACGGGAATCAGTATTACCCGGGCGTGAAATGGGATCTCCGTGACTCCGCATGGCGCTACCTCACCGTGCTCGATCTGCCATTCTCGCTAATTTTTGACACGCTGCTGCTGCCGATCGATGCCAGCCACGGCCCCTACGAGTAGCGTAAATTAACGCTCGTCCCACTCATCGGCTGCGGTTTGACCTTCTTCCGTATCCAGCGGTGGCTCGAGCTGAAATTCGCCCTCATCCCATTCGTGCAGGGTGTTCTCTTCCAGCCATTCCTGCCGCAGTTCGATTTCATCATAGTCACCGTCAAAGACGGCCTGCGCACCTTCACCACTTAATATCGGCAAACATTCCCCTTCTTCACCTTCATCGGCAAAGAATTCGGCCTGCCACATAATATCCCCATCCTGCAGAACGTATTTTTGGATATTAAGTTGTTGCACGTCAGCATCTTCTTCTTCAACGCCGGGGTTATCGGCGAGGAACTCTTCACGAGCGGCGTCAATAGCTTCTTCCAGCGTGGCGTACATGGTCATTGGTGTCTCCCTGTTTTCCAGAAGGTTTCAGGGAAAGAATAGCTGAATATAAGATTCTGCAAGTATGAATGCGAAAATAAGCTTCAGGCGTTCGTCTTATTCCGCCACGGGCCGCAGCGCGCGGGATAAACTGAACCACGAATAAATGGCATTAAACAGCACAACGCCTGCCGTCACGATAAAGACGGCGCGAAAACCGAAGCTGGCGGAAATACCCGCCCCGAGCAGCGGTCCGGTGACGTTACCGATATCGCGAAATGACTGGTTATAGCTGAAAATACGCCCGGCAATCTGATTCGTGGAGTTGTAGACCAGCAGGGTCTGTACGGCGGGCAGCAACGCGCCGTCGGCGGCACCCAGCAAAAACCGCAGGACGCCTAGCTGCCATGGCGTTTGCACCATCGACATCGGGATAAGCAGCAGCACGGAAATCACCAGCGCGCAGATCAGGATTTTTTCCGGACCGACGCGGTCCCCCAGTTTACCCAGCCTCGGGGCGCTCAGCAGCGCCGCCACGCCGGGTACGGAGGCAATCAGCCCGCTGATGAACGCAATATTGCTGACGTTACCCGCCAGGTCGCGAACGTACAGCGTGAGGATAGGGGCAATCGACCCGGTAGCCACCTGGATAATCATTGTCGTCACGAACAGGCTCAGCACCAGTCTGGGATTTTTGAGCGAGGTTAGCACCTCCCTGGCGTGAAGCATCTCTTTCTTAGCAACGGGCGTGAAGTTTTCCCGAATACAAAGCAGGGTGACGATAAAGCACAGGAACAGCACGCTGGCGGTGATAAAGAATACCGGCCTCAGGCCATAGCTATCGGCCAGGAGTCCTCCGGCCAGCGGTCCCAGCAGAGCACCGCTCACGCCGCCGGTGGAGAGTGTGCCCAGCGCCCAGCCGCTCTTATGGCGGGGGATTTGCGTGGCTATCAGGGCGTTCGCGTTGGGAATAAACCCCCCCAGCAAGCCCAGCAGCGCGCGCAGGATCAGGAACTGCCAGACGTTCTGCGCCACGCCCATCAGCGCCATGATAATGGCCATCCCCAGCGCCGAGCGTAGCAGCATGATTTTACGTCCCTTGCGGTCGGCAAGGCCACCCCAGAAGGGCGAGGCCATCGCGGAAAAGAGAAACGTGATGCTGAATACCAGGCCGGACCACATATTGAGCGCGCTGTGGCCCGTCACGCCCAGCTGTTCGACGTAGAGCGGCAGGAAGGGCATGACCAGGCTAAAGGCCGCGCCGGTGAGAAAACAGCCAAGCCACGCAACCGTGAGGTTACGCTTCCAGTTTATGGGGGCATCTGAGGGTGACATAACTATCCGCATAATGAGGTGCAGAGCACCTGAAGCATAAAGTAATAAGCCTGCTAATTATGCGCCTGGGTTATGATTGCCGCAATGAGGGGGAGCTTTTAAAGCTAAAACGGCATGCGGCCCTGAGGACCGCATGAGGATTAATAGCGGGACGGCGTGCCCTGTGGCCGCGTTTTAAAACGGCGGTGCAGCCACATATACTGCTCAGGCGCCAGCATGATGCACTTCTCCACAACGCGGTTCATCCAGCGCGCGGTGGTTTCCGCATCGTCAAGCGGCGGCGCGAGTTCCGGCTCCAGCATCATCAGCTCGTAGCCCGAACCATCCGGCTTACGGCGGGGAACAAAAGGCACGATGGCGGCTTTGGACATCCGCGCCAGCATCCAGGTGCCGGTCGTTGTGGCGGCCTCTTCAACGGCGAAGAAGGGAACAAAAACGCTGGCCTGTGGGCCATAGTCGTGGTCGGGGGCATACCAGACCACTTCTCCGGATTTCAGCGCGCGGATCATCCCCTTCAGATCCTTACGGTCGATCATGCTTTTATTGGAGCGCATGCGGCCGTTGGTCTGGATTAAATCGATGACCGGATTATCGTTAGGGCGATAAACCCCAATGCCGGGCGCCTGCATGCCGAACATGCGCGCCCCGATTTCCAGCGTCAGAAAATGGACGCCGATCAGCAGAACGCCCGTCTGATTGGCCTGAAGCGTATGTACAGGCTCCATGCCGGTCCCCGTTACCTCGCTCCAGCGGGCCATACGTTTATCTGACCAGAACCACGCCATACCGGTCTCCATGAGCCCCATCCCGACGGATTCGAAATTCTTCGCGACCATATCGTGACGTTCTGACTCGCTCATCTGCGGAAAACACAGCTCAAGATTGCGGTACGCGATTCTGGCGCGACGCTTCATAAACAGTTGCGCGAAACGGCCCAGCAATTTACCCAACCGAAAAATAACAGGGTAGGGAAGCTGTACCAGAAGCCATAAAAAGCCGATGCCAAGCCAGGTCAACCAATAGCGGGGATGCAAAAGGGCGGCAGTAAATTTTGGTAACTGGGTCATGTCTTTCCTGTTTTCAAACGTCCTGTTTTGCTAGTGTCTCATTTTTTGAGACGTAGCCAAAATATCTGCTTTCGAAGCGTGCACGAATACAGCAATTGTTAAGCCTGATTAATCAGGGTGTGTGAAATGTAGCGTAAATTGTGTGGATGTAAATTGGTTTTGTTTGCTATATGATGCCGACCGATTTTTCATTCTCTCTAACGATTCCAGGACTGTACACCATGCCAGTGTTACACAACCGCGTGTCGAATGAGATGTTAAAGGCGCGTATGTTGGCTGAAACCGAACCGCGCACCACCATCTCATTCTATAAATACTTCACGATCGAGGATCCGCAGGCGACCCGCGATGCGCTTTATCAGGCGTTCACGGCGCTGAACGTCTTCGGCCGCGTCTACCTTGCCCGTGAAGGCATCAACGCGCAGATTAGCGTACCGGAAAGCAAAGTCAGCGCCTTCCGTGACGTACTTTATCAATTTGACCCGGCCCTTAACGGCTTACGCCTGAACATTGCCCTGGATGATGACGGGAAATCCTTCTGGGTGCTGCGCATGAAGGTGCGTGAACGCATCGTGGCGGACGGTATCGACGATCCTGAGTTTAACGCGGCGGACGTCGGTGAATATCTGAAGGCGGCGGAAGTGAATGCGATGCTGGACGATCCGGATGCCGTATTCATTGATATGCGTAACCACTATGAGTACGAAGTGGGGCATTTCGAGAACGCGATGGAAATCCCGGCCGATACCTTCCGCGAGCAGCTGCCGAAAGCGGTTGAGATGATGCAGGAGCATAAAGATAAAAAGATCGTTATGTACTGCACCGGCGGTATCCGCTGTGAGAAAGCCAGCGCGTGGATGAAGCACAACGGCTTTAATAAAGTCTGGCACATTGAAGGCGGCATTATCGAGTACGCTCGTCGCGCCCGTGAGCAGGGGTTGCCGGTACGCTTTATCGGGAAAAACTTTGTCTTTGACGAGCGTATGGGCGAACGTATTTCGGACGACGTCATTGCCCAGTGCCACCAGTGCGGCGCGCCGTGCGATACCCACACCAACTGCAAAAATGACGGTTGCCATCTGCTGTTCATTCAGTGCCCGGCCTGCGCCGAGAAGTTTAACGGCTGCTGTAGCGAGCTGTGCAGCGAAGAGAGCATACTGCCGGAAGAAGAGCAGCGTCGCCGTCGCGCAGGACGTGAAAACGGCAACAAGATTTTCAATAAATCCCGCGGCCGTCTGAATACCAAACTGGGTATCCCTGACCCGGAATGATAATAACGCCCGGCACGGTGAAAGCCTGCCGGGCGAATCTATTATGATTTCTGCTGTACACCTTCAACGGAAATAATCAGCTCAACGTCCTGAGACGCCGGGCCTAAATCCGTTGTGATATTAAAATCTTTCAGGTGAATTTTACCCGCTGCTTCAAAACCTGCACGTTTACCGCCCCACGGATCGTCACCCTGACCCAGTAATTTAGCATCAAGCGTGACCGGCTTTGTTACGCCGTTAAGCGTCAGGTTGCCGGTAATATTCAGCTTATCGCCGTCTTTCTTCACGTCCGTAGAAGCGAAGGTCGCCTGCGGGAATTTCGCGACGTTGAGGAACTCCCCGCTGCGCAGGTGTTTATCGCGCTCTGCGTGGTTCGTGTCGACGCTGTTCGTATTAATCGTCACATTGACTTTATCGGCCGCGGGATTTTTCTCATCAAAGGTGAACGTGCCGTCAAAATCCTTAAAGGTGCCGTACAGCCAGCTATATCCCAGGTGCTGAATACGGAAATTGACGAAAGCGTGCTGGCCCTCTTTATCAATTTTATAATCCGCCGCCACGGCGGAACCGGCGGTGAATAACAGAGAACCCAGGGCGATACCCAGCAGGTGTTTTTTCATTTTATGCTCCAGAGTCAACTGACGAGCGGCCAAGCATGCGCTTTAGCGTATCGTCTTTATCAATAAAATGGTGTTTGAGAGCGGCAAGCCCGTGAAGTACGGACAGGATCACCACGCTCCAGGCAAGCCAGAGATGAACTACCCCTGCCGTATCGGCCTGCGCCCCGGCATCGCTAAGTGTTGCCGGAATCTCGAACAGGCCGAAGACGTTAATCGGCTTACCGTCAGCCGTCGAAATGAGATAGCCGCTAATCAGGATGCCGAACAGCAGTGCATAGAGGGCGATATGCGCGGCGACTGCACTGACGCGGGTAAATTTGCTGTGGGTCTTTGGCGCGGCGGGCGGCGGGGAAATATGCCGCCAGATCACGCGGAAGACCAGCCCCAGCATCAGGAGAACGCCAATGCTTTTATGTAACTCCGGCGCCTGGTGA
Organism: Enterobacter hormaechei; assembly: GCA_041890495.1. Classification (GTDB taxonomy): domain Bacteria; phylum Pseudomonadota; class Gammaproteobacteria; order Enterobacterales; family Enterobacteriaceae; genus Escherichia; species Escherichia boydii. Next base: position 1,913,659 of record CP169086.1, on the reverse strand, counting down.
TACCAGCCGTCATAATAGCTGAGCGTGACCATCCAGAGTCCAAGTCCAAACATACCGTAGACGGCAAGAGCAAATATCCAGTGCAAACCTATGGATATTATTCCGTAGCGCCGGGAGGAGTTACGCAATTGCATCAGAAGGTCCATTTTCAAATTAACCGAAGGGTAAAAATGAACGGGAAGATGTGATATTGCAACTGAAATAATTGTCTATTGATTTTTATTTTATTTATTTCAGCGCTTTTGAACAGGATTGATAAAGGTAATTCAATGTCTTCGTGCAAGATGAAATTGGGAGTTTCAATAAAGCTAAATTAATGTCAATTATTGTCAGTCCGAGTTTTCAGTAAAATACAATGTAAACAAAATCAATAATGGCCAGCAGCGCCCACAATAAGATGTAGAGCATGAAATGCTCGCGAATATTATTCATCAGAAAGCTAACGATCCTGCGCATAATGCCCCGTAATTCAGTGTGAGTGAGATGGGCTCCGGTACCTCGAAGCCCGTGGTGGATTATCCGTTAAATCGCGAGAGTGAGAAGGGTGTCAGATCAAACTGCGGCGTGATGCCCTGGGCAAATTGCGCGGCAATCTCGCCCAGCACGGAAGCGAACTTAAAGCCGTGGCCGCTCAGTCCGGTGATGAGCAGAGTGTTGTCATGCCCCGGCAGCGTATCAATGATAAAGTCTTCATCCGGCGTGTTGTCGTAGGTACAGGCCGCGCCATACAGCAAGCCACCGACGCCCGGAAGAATAGTGCGCAGGAACGAGAAGGCTTCTGAGCCATCCTGTGGGAAGGCGCCGAAGGGTTTACGCTCTTCAGGAGAGGAGATGACCTGGCCACCGTTGTGTTTACCGATTTTCAGCGCGTCTTTCTCGGAAGGGAAACCGTAGAACTGATCGCCATTCGGTAATTCGCCGGTGAAGGCCGGGAATTTATTCTGCGCGCTGTAGCGCCCATCCGACTGGAACCAGGAGAAAACCTTGCGCACCGGCTGGATTGGCAGTTCCGGCAGCAGGCGAGTGACCCAGGTTCCTGCGCTGACGAGCAGGCGGGACGCTGAATAGTCGCCGTCAAGAGTAGTTACCGTAACGCCATTATCGTCATGGGTGATGGCCTCCACCGGACAGTTGAACAGCTGCGCACAGCCGGCTTTCGCGGCAAGATCGATCCAGGTTTTGATCGCCGTTTCACAATGGAGCACGCCGGAGTGGGCTTCAAAGAGGCCGATGTAATCGTCCGGGACGGTAATTTCAGGCCAGCGCGCGGTAATGCCCGTCGCGTCCAGCTTCTCAACATCAAGATTATAGGCTTTTGCGCTGCGCTCGACGCTGGCGAGAAAATCAGAATGGGCAGGGCCCAGATTGATGACGCCGGTACGCTCGAAAATACGCTCTTCGGCCTGTGTCGCCAGTTCATCCCACAGCGTCTGGGCGCGAAGCACCAGCGGTACATAGCGCTCGCCTTCTCCATACGCATGGCGCATGAGGCGGGTATCGCCATGATGGCTGCCCTCAGAATGAGGAGGAAGGTGGGCATCGATCATCAGGACCTTCAGACCTGCCTGTGTTGCGTAATAACCGGCAGCGGAACCCACGGAGCCGCTACCAATAATGATTAAGTCGTATTTCATATGCATCTCATAAACTGACGTTTTGTTAGCAGAGTAATTAACAACGCGGGGTTAGACAAGGGAGAAATAAATAAGGCACCGCGAGGGTGCCTGTAGATAGAAAAGTGGGCATAGGCTTAGTGCCGTTTATACTCATTTTCCTGATAGTCGCCAGATTCTATTTTTGCAATACCTGCCTCTAAAATAGAAATAAACTGACGGGCGACGTCTGTTGTTAGCCACAGCGTCTGTCCAACTTCCGCTTCTTCACGGTTGAGTTGATTCGGGGTCTGGTAGTGCAAACGCAGCATCAGCGCATCGTAGCTATCTACGGTACTGATATCCCAGCCAACCAGTGGATGGGTCTGGATCACTTCACTATTCTTTTCCATTATAACCCCCTTAATGCGTGTTAGAAGACAACGGCTCTGAGGTTCAATGCATGTTTTTCTGAAAGCATCTTCAGTATACCAAGTAATAAGGGTTCCAACGGGAAAAATAAACAGGTGGCAACACATTTTTCTGCTTTTTAGGATTGTTCGAACAATAAAACACCATCTCGTTCACGATTTTTTAAGAAGATGCCGAATTAATTTGAACTTGCAGGATTTTTAGACAAAAAAAAGCCGGGGCGACCCGGCAAAAAACACAATGAGGGAGCAGTGTTAATCTGTGATAAACCAGTCGTCTGCGCTTTCCCACGTTTCCTGCAGGATTTCGCTGATGCGATCTTTATCTTCTTTGGCAGCACCAATGACGGAGAGGTTGTTCGATGCGGCGTAACGCACCGTTACGGCACCCGCGTTGTCGGGAAAGGTGTTGTTAATACGGCGGGATAATTCGCCTGCCAGTGCATCAAGCGCGCCGGCAGGCAGAACGGTTGTTTTGGCTATGGTGACTTCAATACGCATAAATGCCCCCTGTGTAATATACTGTGTATTTATACAGGCATATTATCATTTTGACAACAAGGGGCATTGATTTTTTAACGTTTTACCGTCCAGCTTACGGTTTCACCCGCCAGGAAGGGGATCAGCGTGTCATCCGTCAGGGCAATGGACTCCTCAACGTGGCTCGCTTTACGCTCCAGTTCGATGAAGGTGTCATTGACCGGCAGGCCGTAGAAGCGCGGGCCGTTAAGGGAGCAGAACGCTTCGAAATGTTCCAGCGCGTTCATCTCTTCAAATACGGTTGCGTAGCTGGCAAGCGCCGTTGGGGCGTTGAAGCAGCCTGCACAGCCGCAGCTTGCCTCTTTACGATGACGGGCGTGAGGCGCGGAGTCGGTACCGAGGAACGCGCGGGAGAACCCGCTGGCGACCAGCTCACGCAGCGCCTGCTGGTGGATGTTGCGCTTGAGGATAGGCAGACAGTAGAGGTGAGGGCGCACCCCGCCCACCAGCATGTGGTTACGGTTAAACATCAGGTGCTGTGGCGTAATGGTGGCGGCGATGAGATCGTTGCCGTCACGCACGTACTCTGCCGCGTCTTTGGTGGTGATATGCTCAAAGACCACCTTCAGCGCGGGCAGGCGCTGGCGCAGAGGCTCCATCACGGTCTCGATAAAACGAGCTTCGCGGTCGAAGATGTCAATCTCGGCATGCGTCACTTCACCGTGAACCAGCAGCGGCATACCCAGTTTCTGCATGCGCTCCAGAACCGGCATGATGGCATCAATGCTGGTGACGCCGTGGCTGGAGTTAGTGGTGGCATTCGCCGGGTAGAGTTTCGCCGCCGTAAATACGCCTTCGTTAAAGCCGCGCTCCACTTCGTTCGGATCCAGTGAATCTGTCAGATAGCAGGTCATCAACGGGGTAAAATCGTGTCCCGCAGGTACGGCATCCAGGATGCGCTGGCGATAGGCCATCGCGGCTTCGACGGTGGTGACTGGTGGAACCAGGTTAGGCATGACAATCGCGCGGCCATAAATTTCGCTGGTATAAGGCACGACGGTTTTCAGCATATCGCCATCACGCAGATGGATATGCCAGTCGTCAGGGCGGCGGATTTTAAGAACCTGGGGTTGTGCAGTCATGGAAGCTCCGGCTTGTCAGGAATCAGTCATAAGGATGGCTGTTTTTGCCGGACACAAATCATAAGCGGAAACGTTTTCGTTTGCACACTTTTCCGTAAAAAAAAGGGCGCCGCAGCGCCCTTCAGGTTAATCGGTGAAAGGAATGATAATTTCACCCGGCTTAACCTCTATCCCTTTTGCGTATTTTTTCGCCAGGGCTTCACCCTTGCTTTTGTCTTCACTCAAGACGTACGCGGGCTGCTGGTTAAAGTAATTCCGCAGCGACTGATTCAGATAGGGCATCAGGGTTTGCAGAACCGGTGCCATCTTGTCCGGCGACACCTGAGCATCGACGACTTCCATTTCCTGCAGGAAAATGGCTCCTTTCTCTTTGTTGAAAACAGGAAGCGCCTTCAGCTTGAGCTTGATGTTGGCTTTCTGGTTGCCAAAGAGTGAGGACATATCGAGGTCCGCATCACCGGCCAGGGTGACTTTGTTTGGCTCTTCACGTCCGATCTGGCTGGTTAGATTCGTGAGCACGATATGCGCGTCTGCCAGGCCCGGCACGCCAATGTCTTTCGAGAAATTGTTATGTTTTTCCAGCGCCTGATTAATTTCCTGTTCACTGACGGTATATTGCGTGAGCTGGTTACAGCCAACCAGCAGACCGCTGACAACGAATGCCGCGGCTAAGACAATTTTCTTCATAGTGTTCCTCAACGAAAAATCGGCGCTTCTGTCCTGTTTCGCCAGTATGTCAGCGTGAATGGGTAGAAACCAGCAGAAAAAACTGAGAAATGGGGCGGGAAGGGCTCCCGCCCGAGGGAAAGGCTACGCGCCTGGCTCGAGCATGCCGCTCGCGCTGCGTTTCTGGCTGAACTGCCACCACAGGGCAAGGAGCGTCATAAACCCCACCGCGCCGAGCATCATCCACGGAAGTTCGGGCTGGTTTAACGCTTTTCCGGCATCAAACAACCAGCCGCCACCGGCGTAACCTAATGCGCCGCCAAGCGCCAGCCCCAGCCGGCTGAAACCCATATAGCTGCCGCGCGCACGCGCATCCGCAAGCGAGGCGCTCAGCGTTTCACGGGCAGGCTCGGCGATGATCGAGCCAATATAGAACGTGCAAATCAGGGTAAACAGCTGCTGGAGAGAGTTCACCAGGCCGATCGGCATCATGCTCAGCGTCATCAGGAACAGCCCGGCCATCAGGCGATGCTCCAGACGAAAACGCCGCTCGCTCCAGCGGGCAATCGGATAAAGCAGCGTTAACGACAGGCAGGCTTCGATGGCGTACATCCATTTCACCGCCGCAGGCGTCCCCGCAATGTCGTTAACCATGATCGGCAGCATCAGCATGACCTGCACGGCCAGCATGTAATAGCCCGTCAGGGTCAATACATAGGTGACAAAACGTTTGTCGCGCAGAACGCGGCCAAGCCCTTCCCGAACCGGCGCTTTGACCGTCGACAGTTTCCAGGCGGGCAGGAACAGGCCATTAAACAGCGCGCACAGAATAAAGAGCACCGCACCGGCGGCGCAGACCAGACGGAAGTCATACTGCAGCAGCCAGCTTCCCAGCAGGGCGCCGACAACTGCCCCGGCGCTGTCCTGCATCATCAGAATCGAGAAGAAGCGGCCGCGGTGCTGCGGGCGAATCAGCTTTACCACCAGCGCGGTGCGTGGCGGATCGAACAGCGTGCCCCCGATACCGGAGAGGAAACAGGAGAACCAGAGCAGCCAGGGCTCCTGGGCGACCGCCATCGTGGCAAAACCTGCCGCGCGCAGCAGCATACCGGTCACAATCATCGGCTTAGCGCCAAAGCGGTCGGCGATGGCCCCGCCAAAGACGCCCAGACCCTGCTGGACAAACTGGCGTAGCCCAAGGGCAATGCCGACCATTAATGCCGCCCAACCCATCTGATCGACAAAGCGGATCGAAATAAGCGGAAAAACGACAAAAAAGCCGAGCACGACCAGCATGTTATCGACGAGCAGGAAATATTTACCCAGGCTCCTGGCCTGTGATACGCGGGACATTTTCCCTCCAGGGAAAATAAGAAGGTGAGCACGCTAACATTCTGCGGTGTCGCCGCGTTTTTTTCCCACCCCCGGGGGTGACAATATTTTTTTATCAAAAGGGTGCTTTGATAGAGAGTTCTCATCGAAAATAGAGAAAAGAGGGCAAAATGGTATGTCACTGTTTTCACAGACGGCGCAGGCGCAGGTATAGTAAAGCTAATGGGTAAGCAGAAGTAACGGGAAGGAGTGGTATCGATGTTTGGCTATCGCAGTAATGTGCCAAAAGTGCGTCTGACAACGGACAGGCTGGTCGTTCGTCTGGTGCATGAGCGTGATGCCTGGCGTCTGGCGGATTATTACGCCGAGAATCGCCAGTTTTTAAAACCCTGGGAACCCGTTCGCGATGAGAGCCATTGTTACCCTTCCGGCTGGCAGGCGCGCCTCAGCATGATCACGGAATTTCACAAGCAGGGCAGCGCGTTCTATTTCGCGCTGCTGGATCCTGAAGAGAAAGAGATTATCGGGATCGCCAATTTTTCAAACGTGGTGCGCGGGTCGTTTCACGCCTGCTACCTTGGCTACTCCATCGGTCAGAAATGGCAGGGGCAGGGGCTAATGTACGAGGCGTTAACGGTGGCGATCCGCTATATGCAGCGCACGCAGCATATCCATCGCATCATGGCGAACTATATGCCGCATAACCAGCGCAGCGGAAATCTGCTGGCGCGTTTAGGGTTCGAGAAAGAGGGTTACGCCAAAGACTATCTGCTGATAGACGGAGAGTGGCGCGACCACGTTCTGACGGCATTAACCACCCGGGAGTGGACTGCAGGTCGTTAAGGAGAAAAGATGAAGTATCAGCTAAACGGTACAGAAGCGCGCGTGATTGGGTGCTTACTCGAAAAACAGGTCACCACGCCGGAGCAGTATCCGCTCTCTGTCAACGCCGTGACCATGGCCTGCAACCAGAAGACCAACCGCGAGCCGGTGATGAACCTCAGCGAGCATCAGGTTCAGGACGTGCTTGATGCATTGGTAAAACGCCACTATCTGCGCACCGTCAGCGGCTTCGGCAACCGCGTGACCAAATACGAACAGCGCTTTTGCAACTCTGAATTTGGCGACCTGAAGCTGAGCAGTGCGGAAGTGGCGGTCATCACCACGCTGTTGCTGCGCGGGGCGCAGACGCCGGGGGAACTGCGCACGCGCGCTTCCCGTATGCATGAGTTCAGCGATATGCAGGAGGTTGAGCAGACCCTGGAAGGGCTGGCCTCACGTGAAGACGGCCCATACGTGGTGCGTCTGGCGCGCGAGCCGGGCAAGCGTGAAAGCCGCTATATGCATCTGTTCAGCGGCGAAGTTGATGTCGCTACCGTGGAGAGCGACGCGGGATCTTCAGCAAGTAATGACACTCTTGCCGCGCGCGTAGAGGCGCTGGAAGAAGAGGTCGCCGGGCTGAAACAGCGTCTGGATGCATTGCTGGCACATTTGGGAGACTGACGGTGAAAAAATTACGCATAGGCGTGGTGGGGCTCGGTGGTATTGCACAAAAAGCCTGGCTGCCTGTTTTAGGCGCGGCGACGGACTGGACCCTGCAAGGGGCATGGTCGCCCACGCGCGAGAAGGCCGAGCGGATCTGCGAAACCTGGCGCATGCCGTATGCTGCCTCCCTGCAGGATCTGGCCCGCGAGTGTGATGCGGTTTTTGTGCATACCTCAACGGCAACCCACTATCAGGTGGTGAGCGAGCTGCTCAGTTTGGGGGTTCACGTCTGCGTGGACAAACCGCTGGCGGAAAATGTTCAGGATGCCGAACGCCTTATTGAGCTGGCGGCGCGTAAAAAACTGACGCTGATGGTCGGCTTCAACCGTCGCTTTGCGCCGCTTTATCAACAGCTGAAGGCGCAGTCTGGCACGCTCGCCTCGCTGCACATGGATAAGCATCGTACCGACAGCATCGGGCCAAACGATTTGCGCTTCACGCTGCTGGATGACTATCTGCACGTTGTGGATACGGCGCTATGGCTCGCCAGCGGCAATGCACAGCTGCAAAGCGGCACGCTACTGACGAACGAGCAGGGTGAAATGGTCTACGCCGAACATCATTTCGCGATTGACCATCTGCAGATCACCACCTGTATGCATCGCGTGCCGGAAGTCAGCGTGAATCCGTGCAGGCCGTGGACTGACGGTGCGCTCATCGACATTACGGATATGGCGCGAATGGCGTGAGGAGCGCGGGCAGGGCGTAGTGCGTATAAACCATTCCTGGTTGCAGAGTACGCTTGAGCAACGTGGGTTTGTCGGCTGTGCGCGGCACTTCATTGAATGTGTGCAAAAACCAGACAGTTCCGCAAACGCCGGCGAACAGGCCGTGCTGGCGCAACGTAATCGTTGACAAGATCTGGCGCGATGCGATGAGTGAATAAACCCTGTAACATCTGGCTGCCTAGCAATTCACCATAATCCAGGTAGACTATTCGCCTCTTTCAGCAGCTGCCTTGCAGGCGTTTTGCCCGTGGGTCTCTGGATTAGAACCACCGATGATGAATTTATTAAAATCGCTGGCCGCCGTCAGCTCGATGACCATGTTTTCGCGTGTGCTTGGCTTCGCACGAGACGCAATTGTCGCCAGAATCTTTGGCGCAGGGATGGCAACCGACGCCTTTTTCGTCGCTTTTAAACTTCCTAACTTGTTACGCCGTATCTTTGCCGAAGGGGCATTTTCCCAGGCATTTGTACCGATTCTGGCGGAATATAAAAGTAAGCAGGGTGAAGACTCCACGCGGGTCTTTGTCTCTTATGTTTCTGGCCTGCTGACACTTGCGCTGGCGGTTGTGACGGTCGCTGGCATGCTCGCCGCACCGTGGGTGATCATGGTGACCGCGCCAGGCTTCGCTGACACAGCTGACAAATTTGCCCTGACCAGCCAGCTACTAAAGATTACCTTTCCCTATATCTTGCTGATCTCCCTGGCGTCGCTGGTGGGAGCGATTCTGAATACGTGGAACCGCTTCTCGATTCCGGCGTTTGCTCCAACACTGCTTAACATCAGCATGATTGGTTTCGCGCTGTTTGCCGCACCGTACTTTAACCCACCGGTGCTGGCGCTGGCGTGGGCTGTTACGGTCGGCGGCGTCCTGCAGCTGGTGTATCAGCTACCGCACCTGAAGAAGATCGGCATGCTGGTCCTGCCGCGCATTAACTTCCACGATGCCGGAGCAATGCGCGTGGTGAAACAGATGGGACCGGCGATCCTTGGCGTCTCTGTGAGCCAGATCTCCTTAATCATCAACACCATTTTTGCCTCGTTTCTTGCTTCCGGTTCGGTGTCTTGGATGTATTACGCCGACCGCTTAATGGAGTTTCCGTCCGGTGTGCTGGGCGTGGCGCTTGGCACCATTTTGCTGCCGTCGCTGTCGAAAAGTTTTGCCAGTGGCAATCATGATGAATACAACCGTTTGATGGACTGGGGGTTGCGTCTTTGTTTCCTGTTGGCGCTGCCGAGTGCGGTTGCGTTGGGCATTCTTTCCGGTCCGTTGACCGTTTCGCTGTTCCAGTACGGTAAATTTACCGCGTTTGATGCGCTGATGACCCAGCGGGCGTTAATTGCCTACTCGGTGGGTTTGATTGGCCTGATTGTAGTGAAAGTGTTGGCTCCTGGCTTTTATTCCCGCCAGGACATTAAAACGCCAGTGAAAATTGCCATCGTTACGCTGATTTTAACGCAATTGATGAACCTGGCGTTTATTGGTCCGTTGAAACATGCCGGGCTGTCACTTTCTATTGGTCTGGCGGCGTGTCTGAATGCTTCGCTGCTTTACTGGCAGTTGCGTAAGCAGAAAATCTTTACCCCGCAACCCGGCTGGATGGCGTTTCTGTTGCGTCTGGTGGTGGCGGTACTGGTGATGTCTGGCGTGCTGCTCGGCATGATGTACGTGATGCCGGAGTGGTCCCTGGGCACTATGCCCTACCGTCTGATGCGGCTCATGGCCGTGGTGGGCGTCGGGGTGGTGGCTTACTTTGCCACGCTGGCGGTGCTGGGCTTCAAAGTGAAAGAGTTTGCCCGTCGGACGGCATAAACGCCAAAAGGGGAGCTCACCTTATGGTGCTCCCCACTGCATGATTTGTCGCTTATGCGTCAAATCGAAATCTTTTTCACACCCGCAATACGCGCAGTCGCTGTCTGACCATCCGCACCGTACAGTCCGGTTTCTTTATGCGGTTTCAACACCTCAAGCGCCTGCTGATTACGCTCAATCTGACCTTCCAGTAGCCAGCCGTTATGCTGGTTAAGATCGCGCAGGTGCTGGGTTTTCTCGGTAATGGTCTGCCAGCGCTCAATAATATCGTCATTGGCGCTGCGCTTAGGATCCTGCTCAGCGCGTCGCTGTTGTTCCAGATAATCCAGCGTTGCCAGAAGCGAACTTTTGTCTTCAGTAATACGCTGCAGCGCGCTGCCGTTGATGTGACCGGAAGAGAGATGCTGCTGTTCAGCGTCCATTACCGTTTTCAGGTCGTTCAGGACAACCGTCATTTGGTCCAGTATTTCTGACAGTCGACTCATACGGTTAGTTACTCTGTAAGAAACTCTGTGCTTCCTGAATCAGGGCATCAGCGATCTTGCTGGTATCCATTTTCAGCTCACCGTTACGAATAGCCGTTTTCAGCGCTTCAACACGTTCCATATTGATATCGTTGCTGCCCGGCTGCATCAGTTTTGCCTGCGCGTCGCTCAGGGTCACGCTGGTGCTGTTGGACGTTGACGGCTTTTCCAGACGCGTTTTCTGCGCCGTAGCGTCATTCGTTTCGCGAGGTTGTACAGCGCTTACCGGCTTCAGGGCTGATGTACGATCAATGCTCATAGTGTTGTCCTCATCGAGGGTTCGCGGCGTTTGCGCCTGACATCATCATTAGTGGAATATTTATCGGCACGCGCCGCGAAATCTTTAAAAAGATTATAGGTTAATCAGAATATTCCCATCAGCATCGACGGTTCCGCTCACCACCTGGCCTGAGGACATTCTGACGCGGGCGTTTTGCGCCACCGCGGCATTGTTCAACGCTTTCCCTTCACTGTTGATGCTAAAGCCTTCTCCGTTGGCCACCACCATCACCTGTTGGCCTGCTTTTACCCGCCATGCCTGACGCAGCATGGAGAGCTGTATCGGCTGGCCGGGGGCGACATCACGCAGGCTGACGGCGTCCTGTGCCTGATTTAATTCGAGCATGGTGCGTGGTGGCAGCTGATCCAGACGGCCGCGCTTTAACGTTACGCTGTTGGTCTGCAGCACGCTGCCGCGCGCAATGGGCACGGCGGCGACAACATAATTGCCCGTCGCCTGAACTGCAACCTGTAAATAGCGTTTTTCGTTGGCGCAGCGTGCCAGCACGTTCACATTCCCCCACAGCCTGGTGGTCCCCGTCACGCTGAATGACGGTTGGTCACAGCCAGGGTACAGATTCGGTGGCGTGCGCACGGTAACGGTAACGTCATCGCTAAAGCCTGCCAGCTTTTCAGCAAAGAAAGTCGTCAACTGATCCTGTAAGCCTTCAGCCTGCACCAGCGGGCTTAACAGCAAGAGAGCCGCCACCAGACCCCGTTTTAACGTTTGCATCGCAAGTTCCACCGTTTCCAGAGTTGAACGAATTCTACCTGCAGTGGTTTTGCATCAACGGAATAAATAGCGACGCATTTTGCGCTTATTCCGTCGATAGGGGAGACCGGGTGAGATTTAAGCTGTGAACTGAAATTTTGCCATCAGCGGAGGAGACATGCTCGATAAACTCGACGCCGCGTTACGTTTTCAGCAGGAAGCGCTCAATTTACGCGCCCAGCGGCAGGAGATTTTAGCCGCCAACATCGCTAACGCCGATACCCCAGGGTTTCAGGCGCGCGATATTGATTTTTCCAGTGAACTCAAAAAGGTGATGGAGCGTGGACGTGCCGAAGGAACGGGTGTTGCACTTGCCATGACATCCTCTCGCCATATTCCTGCTCAGGCGATGACTGCGCCAGCGACCGATTTACTTTACCGCATTCCCGATCAGCCCTCACTCGACGGTAACACCGTGGATATGGACCGGGAGCGTACCCAGTTTGCCGATAACAGCCTGAAATACCAGACGGGCCTGACCGTACTCGGCGGACAAATCAAAGGCATGATGAACGTCCTGCAGGGGGGGAACTGATAGATGGCCTTGTTGAATATTTTTGATATTGCCGGTTCGGCGTTAACCGCGCAGTCCAAACGCCTGAACGTGGCTGCCAGTAACCTGGCGAACGCCGACAGCGTAACCGGACCCGACGGCCAGCCTTATCGTGCCAAACAGGTTGTCTTTCAGGTCGATGCTGCGCCGGGCGCGGCGACGGGCGGCGTGAAGGTCTCTGATGTGGTAGAGAGCCAGGCGCCGGACAGGCTGGTGTATGAGCCGGGTAACCCGCTTGCGGATGCCAGCGGATACGTGAAGATGCCAAACGTGGATGTGGTGGGTGAGATGGTGAACTCCATGTCGGCATCCCGTAGCTACCAGGCCAACGTCGAAGTGCTTAATACCGTGAAGAGCATGATGCTCAAAACACTCACTCTCGGCCAGTAAAGGAGACATGCATGTCCATCGCCGTAAATGTGAATGATCCTACGAACTCGGGTGTTAACAACACAAAGAGTACGACGGGTTCTAACTCCCTCACCGGGAGCAATGCCGCCGATCTTCAGGGCAGCTTTCTGACGCTGCTGGTGGCGCAGCTTAAGAACCAGGATCCCACTAACCCGATGCAGAACAACGAACTGACCACGCAGCTTGCGCAGATCAGTACCGTGAGCGGCATTGAGAAACTGAACACCACCCTCGGTTCCGTCTCCGGACAGATTAACAGTGCCCAGTCTCTGCAGGCGGCAAGCCTGATTGGTCACGGGGTGATGATCCCGGGGACTACAATCCTGGCGGGCACCAGCACCACCGATGGCAACGCCACCACGACCACCACGCCGTTTGGCGTTGAGCTGCAGCAGCCAGCAGAGAAAGTTACCGCAACCATTACCGATGGCAACGGCACGGTCGTGCGCACCATTGATATCGGCGAGCTGAAGGCGGGCGTTCACACCTTTACCTGGGATGGCAGCCTGACCGACGGCACTAAAGCACCAAACGGATCCTACAAAGTGGCAATCAGCGCCAGCAACGGGACGACCCAGCTGGTGGCGCAGCCGCTGCAGTTCGCGCTGGTCCAGGGCGTAATTAAAGGAAGCGACGGCAACAAACTGGATTTGGGAACCTCTGGTTCCACCACACTCGACGAAGTTCGGCAGATTATCTAAGCCTTAACACTTATCAGGAGTAAGTCATGGCCTTTTCTCAAGCGGTCAGCGGCCTGAATGCTGCGGCCACCAACCTGGACGTCATTGGCAACAACATCGCCAACTCCGCGACCTATGGTTTTAAATCCGGTTCTGCTTCCTTTGCAGACATGTTTGCCGGTTCCAAAGTCGGCCTGGGCGTGAAAGTTGCGGGCATCACTCAGGACTTTACCGACGGCACCACCACCAACACTGGTCGTGGTCTGGACGTCGCCATCAGCCAGAACGGTTTCTTCCGTATGGTTGATTCCAACGGCTCTGTGTTCTACAGCCGTAACGGCCAGTTCAAGCTGGACGAAAACCGTACGCTGGTTAACATGCAGGGCATGCAGCTGACGGGCTATCCGGTGGCGGGTACGCCGCCAACCGTTCAGACCGGTGCGAACCCTCAGGCGATTACTATCCCGAATACCCTGATGGCGGCGAAATCGACCACCACCGCGACGCAGCAGATCAACCTGAACTCAACCGATCCTGTTCAAACCGCTCCCTTCGATGCGACTAACCCGGATACCTACAACAAAAAAGGGACCGTGACCGTATTCGACAGCCAGGGTAACGCCCATAACATGTATGTCTACTACGTTAAGACAGCTAACAATAAATGGGATCTTTACACTCAGGACGGCAGCGTTGCGGGTTCTACAGCAGCGAAAGCGGCGCAGATGAACTTTGATGCGAACGGTAACCTGGCGGGTGTCTATAACTACGACGCGGCGGGTGTACTGAGCGCAACGCCAAACGCCACGCCGGCCATTAACATCACCACGGGTTCTGTCAGCGGTGCGACGGCGGCGACTTTCTCCCTGAGCTTCCTCAACTCCATGCAGCAAAATACCGGCGCTAACAATATTGTGGCAACCACCCAGAACGGCTACAAACCGGGCGATCTGGTGAGTTATCAAATCAATGATGACGGTACGGTTGTCGGCAACTATTCCAACGAACAAACCCAACTGCTGGGGCAGATTGTACTGGCGAACTTTGCCAACAACGAAGGTCTGGCATCCGAAGGCGACAACGTCTGGTCTGCGACGCAATCTTCTGGCGTGGCGCTGTTGGGGACAGCCGGGACGGGAAACTTTGGCACCCTGACCAACGGTGCGCTGGAAGCGTCCAACGTCGATCTCAGTAAAGAACTGGTCAATATGATCGTTGCCCAGCGTAACTATCAGTCTAACGCCCAGACCATCAAAACCCAGGACCAGATCCTCAACACGCTGGTTAACTTACGCTAATCGCTGACAGGATAGCTCAATGGATCACGCAATTTATACCGCGATGGGAGCAGCCAGCCAGACACTGAATCAACAGGCGGTAACCGCCAGTAATCTGGCCAATGCCTCAACGCCCGGTTTTCGCGCGCAGTTGAATGCTTTACGCGCGGTGCCAGTGGAAGGGCTTTCTCTGCCCACGCGCACGTTGGTCACGGCGTCAACGCCGGGCGCAGATATGACGCCCGGCAAAATGGATTACACCTCGCGCCCGCTGGACGTCGCGTTGCAGCAGGATGGCTGGCTGGCCGTGCAGACCGCTGACGGCAGCGAAGGGTATACGCGTAATGGCAGCATTCAGGTTGATCCCACCGGGCAACTGACAATTCAGGGGCATCCGGTGATAGGCGAGGCTGGGCCAATTGCTGTGCCGGAAGGGGCGGAAATCACTATTGCTGCCGATGGCACAATCTCGGCGCTCAATCCGGGCGATCCGGCAAATACGGTTGCGCCAGTAGGGCGTCTTAAACTGGTGAAAGCCACGGGCAGCGAAGTGCAGCGCGGTGACGACGGCATTTTTCGTTTAAGCGCAGAAACCCAGGCCACGCGTGGGCCGGTACTGCAGGCAGATCCAACCTTGCGTGTGATGTCGGGGGTTCTGGAAGGCAGTAACGTCAATGCCGTTGCGGCAATGAGCGACATGATTGCCAGCGCGCGGCGTTTTGAAATGCAGATGAAGGTGATCAGCAGCGTCGATGATAACGCAGGCCGTGCCAACCAACTGCTGTCGATGAGTTAATTGAAAGGATACATGACAAGTATAAGTTGCCCGATGCGCAAGTTTATCGGGTCTATGGGGGCAATCGCAATTTATCGATTTTGCGAGCACTTGTAGGCCGGATAAGGCGTTTACGCCGCATCCGGCAAGAAGACATATGCACTTTGTCACTAATCCACTACAGGACATTTTATGATCAGTTCATTATGGATCGCCAAAACGGGCCTTGACGCCCAGCAAACCAATATGGACGTCATTGCCAACAACCTGGCAAACGTCAGTACTAACGGTTTTAAGCGTCAGCGCGCGGTGTTTGAAGATCTGCTTTATCAAACCATTCGCCAGCCGGGGGCACAGTCTTCCGAACAAACCACCTTACCCTCCGGATTACAAATCGGCACGGGGGTACGCCCGGTCGCCACTGAACGCTTACACAGCCAGGGAAACCTGTCGCAGACCAACAACAGCAAAGATGTCGCGATTAAAGGGCAGGGCTTTTTCCAGGTGATGTTGCCAGATGGTTCATCAGCCTATACCCGTGACGGCTCTTTCCAGGTGGATCAGAACGGGCAGCTGGTGACGGCTGGTGGTTTTCAGGTGCAGCCAGCGATCACCATTCCGGCGAATGCGTTAAGTATCACCATCGGTCGTGATGGCGTGGTCAGCGTAACCCAACAAGGCCAGGCAGCTCCGGTTCAGGTTGGGCAGCTCAATCTCACCACCTTTATGAATGACACCGGGCTGGAGAGCATTGGCGAAAACCTCTACACCGAAACGCAATCCTCTGGTGCACCGAACGAAAGCACGCCGGGCCTGAACGGCGCGGGACTGCTGTATCAAGGGTATGTTGAAACGTCTAACGTCAACGTGGCGGAAGAACTGGTCAATATGATTCAGGTGCAACGCGCTTACGAAATCAACAGTAAAGCGGTGTCCACCACCGATCAGATGCTGCAAAAACTGACGCAACTCTAAGGCTTAACCGGTGGCAGGTTCACCGGTTTACTGATTTTTGAAGATGATAGCCATGCAAAAAAACGCTGCGCATACTTATGCCATTTCCAGCTTGTTGGTGCTTTCACTAACCGGCTGCGCCTGGATACCCTCCACGCCGCTGGTGCAGGGGGCGACCAGTGCACAACCGGTTCCCGGTCCGACGCCCGTCGCCAACGGTTCTATTTTCCAGTCTGCTCAGCCGATTAACTATGGCTATCAACCGCTGTTTGAAGATCGTCGACCACGCAATATTGGCGATACGCTGACCATCGTGTTGCAGGAGAACGTCAGCGCCAGCAAAAGCTCCTCTGCGAATGCCAGCCGTGACGGTAAAACTAATTTTGGCTTTGATACTGTGCCGCGCTATTTGCAGGGGCTGTTTGGTAACGCTCGTGCCGATGTCGAAGCCTCCGGTGGTAACACGTTCAACGGAAAGGGCGGGGCCAATGCCAGCAATACCTTTAGCGGCACGTTGACGGTGACGGTTGACCAGGTACTGGTCAACGGCAACCTGCATGTGGTGGGTGAAAAACAGATTGCCATTAATCAGGGTACCGAATTTATTCGCTTCTCTGGCGTGGTTAATCCACGCACTATCAGCGGCAGCAATACCGTACCGTCTACTCAGGTGGCGGATGCGCGCATTGAATACGTAGGCAATGGCTACATTAACGAAGCGCAAAATATGGGCTGGTTGCAGCGTTTCTTCCTTAACCTGTCGCCAATGTAAGTGAGGCTGTGGTGATTAAATTTCTCTCTGCATTAATTCTTCTACTGGTCACGACGGCGGCTCAGGCTGAGCGTATTCGCGATCTCACCAGTGTTCAGGGGGTAAGGCAAAACTCACTGATTGGCTATGGTCTGGTGGTGGGGCTGGATGGCACCGGTGACCAGACAACCCAGACGCCGTTTACCACACAAACGCTTAATAACATGCTCTCACAGCTGGGAATTACCGTTCCGACGGGCACCAATATGCAGCTAAAAAACGTCGCTGCGGTAATGGTGACAGCGTCACTTCCTCCGTTTGGACGTCAGGGGCAAACCATCGATGTGGTGGTTTCTTCCATGGGAAATGCCAAAAGCTTGCGTGGAGGTACGTTGTTGATGACACCGCTTAAGGGCGTTGACAGTCAGGTGTATGCGCTGGCGCAGGGCAATATTCTGGTTGGCGGCGCAGGAGCCTCCGCTGGCGGTAGCAGTGTTCAGGTTAACCAACTGAACGGTGGACGGATCACCAATGGTGCGGTTATTGAACGTGAATTGCCCAGCCAGTTTGGCGTCGGGAATACCCTTAATTTGCAACTTAACGACGAAGATTTCAGCATGGCGCAGCAAATCGCTGACACCATCAACCGCGTGCGTGGATATGGCAGCGCCACCGCGTTAGATGCGCGGACTATTCAGGTGCGCGTACCGAGTGGCAACAGTTCCCAGGTCCGCTTCCTTGCCGATATTCAGAATATGCAGGTTAATGTCACCCCGCAGGACGCTAAAGTAGTGATTAACTCGCGCACCGGTTCGGTGGTGATGAATCGCGAAGTGACCCTCGACAGCTGCGCGGTAGCGCAGGGGAATCTCTCAGTAACAGTTAATCGTCAGGCCAATGTCAGCCAGCCAGATACACCGTTTGGTGGTGGACAGACTGTGGTTACTCCACAAACGCAGATCGATTTACGCCAGAGCGGCGGTTCGCTGCAAAGCGTACGTTCCAGCGCCAGCCTCAATAACGTGGTGCGCGCGCTCAATGCGCTGGGCGCTACGCCGATGGATCTGATGTCCATACTGCAATCAATGCAAAGTGCGGGATGTCTGCGGGCAAAACTGGAAATCATCTGATGATCAGCGACAGCAAACTACTGGCAAGTGCGGCCTGGGATGCGCAATCACTCAACGAACTAAAGGCGAAAGCGGGCGAAGATCCGGCGGCAAATATCCGTCCGGTGGCCCGTCAGGTGGAAGGGATGTTCGTGCAGATGATGTTGAAAAGCATGCGCGACGCTTTACCAAAAGATGGCCTATTCAGCAGCGAGCACACTCGCCTGTATACCAGTATGTATGACCAGCAGATTGCCCAACAGATGACGGCGGGCAAAGGTCTGGGGCTTGCAGAGATGATGGTTAAACAGATGACGCCAGAACAACCATTGCCAGAGGAGTCCACGCCAGCAGCACCGATGAAATTCCCGCTCGAAACTGTGGTGCGTTATCAAAATCAGGCGCTTTCGCAGCTGGTGCAAAAGGCCGTGCCACGTAACTACGATGATTCGCTGCCGGGTGACAGTAAAGCATTCCTCGCGCAACTCTCGCTGCCCGCCCAACTGGCAAGCCAGCAAAGCGGTGTGCCACATCATTTGATCCTCGCTCAGGCGGCACTGGAATCTGGTTGGGGGCAACGGCAAATCCGCCGCGAAAACGGCGAGCCGAGCTATAACCTGTTTGGTGTCAAAGCCTCTGGCAACTGGAAAGGGCCAGTTACTGAAATCACCACGACTGAATATGAAAACGGCGAAGCGAAGAAAGTAAAAGCGAAGTTTCGCGTCTACAGCTCGTATCTGGAAGCCTTGTCGGATTACGTTGGGCTGTTAACGCGTAACCCGCGCTACGCCGCCGTGACGACCGCCGCGAGTGCGGACAGGGGGCGCAGCCCTACAGGACGCGGGCTATGCCACCGATCCTCACTATGCCCGCAAACTCACCAACATGATTCAGCAGATGAAATCGATAAGCGACAAGGTGAGCAAAACCTATAGCACAGATATTGAAAATCTGTTCTGAAAGTTCTCAAGTCCCGGTGGAGGTTGCCGATAACCTTCATCAGGACTCGTGTCTGAACGTATAAAAGGAACCCCCATGTCCAGTTTGATTAACAGCGCCATGAGTGGCCTCAGTGCTGCGCAGTCGGCACTCAATACCGTCAGTAATAATATTTCAAGCTATAACGTGGCAGGCTACACTCGCCAGACCACGGTGCTGGGCGCATCTAACAGCACGCTGACCGGCGGTGGCTGGGTGGGTAACGGGGTTTATGTCTCCGGTGTCCAGCGTGAGTATGACGCCTTCATCACCAACCAGCTGCGTGCCGCGCAGACGCAGAGCAGCGGTCTGACGACGCGCTATCAGCAGATGTCAAAAATCGATGATGTGCTCTCCGATACCACCAACTCGCTCTCCACCACGCTGCAGGACTTCTTCAAAAGCCTGCAAACGCTGGTGAGCAACGCGGAAGATCCGGCTGCACGTCAGACGGTGCTGGGGAAAGCGGGCGGTCTGGTCAATCAGTTCAAAACCAACGATCAGTATCTTCGTGACCAGGATACGCAGGTGAATACCGCCATCTCAAGCAGCGTGTCTCAGATCAACAACTACGCGACGCAGATTGCGAATCTGAACGATCAGATTTCTCGTTTGACCGGCGTCGGTGCGGGCGCATCGCCTAACGACCTGCTCGACCAGCGCGATCAGCTCGTGACTGAACTGAACAAAATCGTCGGTGTGGAAGTCTCCGTACAGGACAGCGGCACGTTTAATATCTCTCTCGGCAATGGTTACAGCCTGGTGCAGGGCAGCAAAGCCAGCCAGCTGGCTGCCGTGAAGTCCAGCGCCGATCCGGCTCGTACTACCATCGCCTACGTCGATGACGTGGCGGGTAATATTGAGATCCCCGAGAAATTTATCACCACCGGCTCTTTAGGCGGTTTACTGACCTTCCGTAACGAAGATCTGGATAAAGCCCGTAACAGCCTGAACCAGATGGCGCTGGCCTTTGCCGATGCGATGAACACGCAGCATGAAGCCGGTTTTGATGCAAACGGTGATGCGGGCGGTAAGCTGTTCAACTTTGGTTCTCCGGCGGTGCTGTCCAACAGCAAGAACGGCGGGTCGGCGGTTGTTACGGCTTCGGTGGCGGACAGCAAACAGGTCCAGGCGACAGACTATAAGCTGCAGTTTAACGGCACTGACTGGACGGTCACCCGCACATCCGACAAAACCAGCTTTACGATGAGCCCGGATGCCAGCGGTAATCTGTCGTTTGATGGTCTTAACGTTAACGTGAGCGGCACGGCAAATACCAAAGACAGCTTTACCGTGAAGCCGGTTACCAACGTCATTATGAACATGGATCTGGCGATCAGCGACGAGTCCAAGCTGGCGATGGCGTCGGTGCAGAACGGCGGCGAGAGTGACAACCGTAACGGCCAGAAACTGCTCGATCTGCAAAACAGCAAAGTGGTGGGTGGGAATAAAACCTTCAACGATGCGTATGCCTCTCTGGTCAGTACCGTCGGTAGCTCAACGGCGTCACTGAAGGTGAGCAGCCAGACGAAAGCCAACGTGGAAACGCAGTTAATCAAGCAGCAGCAGACCATCTCTGGGGTAAACCTCGACGAAGAGTATGGCAATTTGCAGCGTTATCAGCAGTATTACCTGGCGAACGCCCAGGTTCTCCAGACTGCCAGTACGCTCTTCGATGCAATTATCAACATTCGTTAAGGTTGAGGTGAACAATGCGTATTAGCACCCAGATGATGTACGAGCAGAACATGCGTGGGATCACCGATTCCCAGAGCAGATGGCTGAGCTACGGTGAGCAGATGTCCACCGGCAAGCGCGTCAATCGTCCTTCGGACGATCCTATCGCCGCGTCGCAGGCCATCGTTCTGTCACAATCTCAGTCGCAAAACAGCCAGTTTGCGCTTGCGCGTACCTTTGCAACGCAGAAGGTCTCGCTTGAAGATAACGTGTTAAGCCAGGTGAACACCGCGATCTCAAGCGTGCGTGAGAAGCTGGTTTACGCCTCGAACGGCACATTAAGCGATGACGACCGTCTCTCTCTGGCGACCGATATTCAGGGGATCCGCGACCAGCTGATGAACCTGGCCAACACGACGGATGGTAATGGTCGCTTTATCTTTGCGGGATACAAAACCGAAAGCGCCCCGTTTGATGCCGCAACCGGGGATTATAACGGCGGCGCAGAGGCCATCACGCAGCAGGTTGATACGGCGCGAAATATGACCATTAGCCATACCGGACAGCAAATTTTCGAAAGCATTACCAGTAATGCGGAACAGCTGCCGGGCGGTGGATATGGCCAGACCAACATGTTCAAGATCCTGGATTCTGCCATTGCGTCGCTGAAGACACCGATTGAGAACGATCCGGCTGCCGCAACGGCACAAAACCAGGTGATTGCCAATGCGCAAATCGGCATCAAAAATGCCCAGAACAACGTCCTGACGGTCGTTGCGGATGTGGGAACCAAGATGAACGAGCTGGAAAAACTCGATACGCTGGGTGATGACCGCGCGCTGGGTCAGACCAAGCAGATGAGCGATCTGGTGGATGTTGACTGGAACGAAGCGATTTCCTCTTACACCATGCAGCAGGCGGCCTTGCAGGCGTCTTATAAAGCGTTTAGCGATATGCAGGGCATGTCTCTGTTCCAGCTGAACAAATGACATCTTGACCTCTTAGAGCATGTCTTGAAACTGGGCATGTTTTGCTGCCCAATCCGTCAGGATTGGGCATTTTTTTTATGCAACTTCCGCCGGTATGGAGGCGACTCGTGCGCTTTCTATCAGACGGATTGCCAGCGCAATGACGCCACAGACTGTCGCCAGCGCGACCACGCCCGTCCAGCCAGCCAGCGAATAGATATTGCTGCCTAACGCGGAACCCAGCGCCATCCCGATAAAGACCACCGTAAAGAGCAGGGCATTGAGACGACCCCGCGCCTGCGGTTCAAGGCTGTATACCAGGTTCTGGTGAGCGACCAGGCTTGACTGCAGACCCAGATCGAACCCGACGGCGGAGATGGCGATCAGAATCAGCTGTCCATGAACTCCCAGCGCGGGCATCAGGAACATCAGGGCGAAGGAGACGGTCACAAGAACGGCACCAAGCTGCGTGACTTTTCCTGCGCCCAGTTTATCCGCCAGCCCCCCCGCCAGCGGGGCAGCTAATGCACCGGCGGCACCGGCAATACCAAAACCACCCGCTACGGCACTACCCAGGTGATACCGTTCCAGCAGCATGACCGCGAGCGTTGACCAGAAGGCGCTAAAGGCAATCGACAGGAAACCCTGAGCCAGCGCGGCGCGGCGCAGCGCCGGATAGCGACGCCACAGATGTTCCATTGAGCGCATCAGCGCGGGGTAGCTCAGCGTGGAGTGAATGGCAAAACGGGGAAGCACAAACCACATCATCACGCCGATGAACGCAATGCTCGCCGCCGCCAGCTGGTACATAACGCGCCAGCCAAACGCTTCACCCACCACGCCGCTCACGGTTCTTGATAATAAGATACCCATCAGCAGCCCGGTCATTACCGTGCCCACGGTTTTCCCCTGTTTACCTTCCGGCGCGAGGATGGCCGCGGCAGGGACGATATCCTGCGCCATGGTAGCGGCCATGCCGATGAGCAGGCTTGCCAGCAGCAGAGAATGGATCTGCCCGGTCAGGCTACAGCCGAGAAGAAACAGCGCCAGCGCCGCACTCTTTATCAGAATTAACGTCCTGCGGTCATGGCGATCGCCGAGCGGTAGCAGGAACAGGATCCCCAGGGCATATCCCGCCTGGGTGAGCGTCGGGACCATGCCCATTCCTTCGATACTCAGGTGAAGGTCTGCGCCCATCAGCGGCAGCAAAGGCTGGGCATAATAGATAGATGCCACGCTGAAACCTGCACCGATCGCCAGCATTAAGATTACCCAGCGGCTCACGGCATGGGTGGCGGTTGTTGTGTTCATAAGATGTTCCTCATTCGTCGTGTGAGGCTATTTTTTATCAGTACGCCTTGCGACGGTAGCGGGCCCGGTGGTAAAACGCTTATACGTTGGACGTATAGGTGAAAATGCTATGAAAAGAGCTGAGCGTATAGACAGGGTGGAGTTGATGCGGACGTTTGTTCGCATCGTGGAGGCGGGTTCCCTCTCTGCGGCGGCGCGGCAGCTGGCCACCACCCAGGCCACGGTGAGCAGACGGTTACAGTCGCTTGAGACGATGCTGGGCGTACGCCTGATATTGCGCACCACCCATACGACGCGGCTGACGGATGACGGTGAGCGCTGCTATCAGCACGCCCGTCGGGTGATTGACAGCTGGCTGGCGCTGGAAGATGAGGTGGGGCAGACGGAAGATGAGCCCGTAGGCGTGCTGCGGGTGCGCGCTCCGCACGCGTTTGGTCAGGATCAGCTCCTGAAACCCGTAACCGAATTTTTGCAACGCTATCCGCAGCTTTCGATTGAGTGGATGCTCAACGATCGGTCGGCGGATTTCCTCGGCGACAACCTTGACTGCGCTATTCGGGTGGGCGTGGAGGTCGATCCGGCGACCGTGTCCGTGCTGCTGGCGGAAGTGCCGCGCTCGGTGGTGGCCGCGCCGGCACTGCTGGCACGCTTCCCGGCGGTGAATACGCCGGAAGATTTACAGCAGTTTCCCTGGATAGCCATCAGCTCTTTCTACCAGCGCCATGTGGAGCTTTTTCACGATGCCTCGCCTGCTACCGCGCGGATTGCTATTACGCCACGCCTAAGTACCGACAGCCTGTACGTCGCACGTAATACGGCACTTACCGGCCTTGGCGTGGCGGTGGTCTCCAGCTGGACCGTACAGGACGATATTCGGGAAGGGCGGCTGGTGCATTTGCTGCCGGAGTGGCAGCCAGCGGCGCTACCGGTGCATCTGGTTTATCCCTGGTCCCGTTATTATCCGGCACGCTTGCGGCGTTTTCTGGAGCTGATGCGGCAGGTCATGCCGGAAGTCACCGGGATGAGAAAGCCCGTGCAGCAGCCATAAAAAAAGCCGACCCTGAGGTCGGCTTTTTACTTTCAGCGTCGTTATTCGACAGACTGCGGTCGCGTTGCCGGTGCAGTCGCCTGATGCGTTGCACTGTGGCCGCCTGCAGCGCCTTTACCGTCGAAGCTGAACGCCGGGCGAACCCAGTCGCTGTGACGCGGTGCTTCAGGCACGTAATCCGGCGCCGGAGCGCGGGTCATCGGTGCTGTCGCCACGTGGGCAGCGGCTGGCGCAGAAACAACCGGCTCTGGTTTCACTTCAGGCGCTTTCGGTTCTTCAACAACCGGTTCAACCTCAATCTCAACGTCCTGAACGACTTCTTCAGTGGTCGTTTCGACAATGGCTTCAACGGTGTCTTCCACTGCGGCTACAGGTTCAGCTTCTTCAGCGATTTCCTCAGCCACCACCACATCTTCTTCAGCAATAAGCTGCGGTTCGGCATCAACCGGCGCGGCAATTACTTCCGGATGCGTGGTTTCGACCTCAGCTGCCTGAGGTGCTTCCGCTTCAACAACCTGAGGTTCAACCACGGATGCCGCTTCAGCCACAACGTATTCTACCGCTGCCACAGGTGCAATCACCTCTTCGGTTACAGGCTGTTCTTCAACAACCTGCTCCGGACGGGCAACCGGGTAGCGGATCCAGACTTTGCCGGAAGCCATTTCTGGCGAAGCACAGGCAATGGTCAGCGGCATTGGCGACTGGGTTGGATAACGCTCGTCACGATAGCGACGACGACGCTGACCACTTACGCGCAGGTGACGAGGCGAGCGGCGAGAACGACGCGGCATGCCACCGTTATCACGGTTTTCACCGTTTTCATCCTGCTCAACGTTGTTATCAACGACCGCTGGCAGGTCAACTTTTGCCAGCTGCGTACCGGTTGCGCTCTCACCGGTCTCAACCGGGACGATTGCTGACTCTTCGGTTGCTTCTGAGGCGAAGCGGACTTTCTGAGCAAGCTGACGCTGTTTACGACGCGGCATGACCTGAGTACGTTCTTCCTGCTCGCCGTCCTGCTGTTCAACAGGCTCTTCGCGGTTCAGGTTTTTGACTTCCTGCTGTGCCTGACGCTTCTCGTCGTTACGGCGACGGTTGCGTTCACGGCGCGGCTGCTGGTCGTCACGCTGTTTGCTCTTCTCAGACTCATCGCCCGCCTGCTGGCGAATTTCACGATCTTCAACATTCTGCTGCTGTTTCTCGCGACGGTTGCGGCGGTTGTCTTCGCGCTGCTCACGGCCTTCGTTATTCTCAGAGCGGTTGTCACGGTTGTCACGGTTGTCACGACGCTCGCTGCGGTCATTACGATCGCTACGGTCGTTACGGTCGCGGCGGTTGTTCTGACGCTTACGGCGGTCCTGCTGACGTTCAGGCTTGGCCGCTTTTGGCTCTTCTTTCGGCTGCTCTGGCTGAACTTCTTCGCCAGCAAACATCTTCTTCAGCGCGCCGAAGAAGCGGCTCAGCAGACCCGGCTGTGCCGGCTGGGCTTTCTCTACCGCTGCTTCTGGTTTCTGCGCCGCAGGTTTGGCCGCTGGTTTTTCCAGGGCCGCTTCCGGTGGGGCTTCTGGCATGATGAAGGTGGCTAACGCAGGCTGCTCTGGCAGTTTACGCTCGGCTGGCTCTTCTTCAGACGGCAGCGCCATCGCTTCTTCATGCAGCTTCGGCAGCATGTAGCTTAAGGTTGGGGTTTCTTCCCCTTTACGCACGCGCAGCACGTGGTAGTGCGGGGTTTCCATCTGATCGTTTGGCACAATTACACAGCGCACACCGTCCTGACGAGTTTCAATGGCATTTACCGCAGAACGTTTTTCATTCAGCAGGTAAGAAGCGATTGGCACAGGAACAATGGCGTGAACTTCCTGGGTGTTCTCTTTCAGCGCTTCTTCTTCGATCAGACGCAGAATAGAGAGCGACAGCGATTCGTTGTCACGCACGGTGCCAGTACCAGAACAACGCGGACAAACGTGATGACTGGATTCACCCAGTGATGGGCTCAGGCGCTGACGGGACATTTCCAGCAGGCCAAAGCGAGAAATATGGCTGATTTGAATACGCGCACGGTCCTGACGCACCGCTTCACGCAGACGGTTTTCTACCGCACGCTGGTGGCGTACTGGCGTCATGTCGATGAAGTCGATAACAATCAGGCCGCCGAGGTCACGCAGGCGCAGCTGACGAGCAATCTCATCGGCAGCTTCGAGGTTAGTGTTAAACGCGGTTTCTTCGATATCGCCGCCGCGGGTCGCGCGTGCGGAGTTGATGTCGATGGCCGTTAACGCTTCGGTGCTGTCGATAACAATGGAACCACCAGACGGCAGACGAACTTCACGCTGGAAGGCGGACTCGATCTGTGACTCGATCTGGTAGTGGCTGAACAGCGGGATCTCGCCGGTGTACAGTTTGATTTTGCTGCTGAAATCCGGGCGACCTAATGCAGCGATATGCTGACGTGCCAGTTCGAGCACTTTCGGGTTATCGATAAGGATTTCGCCGATGTCCTGACGTAAGTAATCGCGGAATGCGCGAACGATTACGTTGCTCTCCTGATGAATCAGGAACGGGGCCGGGCGGCTTTCAGCGGCTTTTTTGATGGCTTCCCAGTGTTTCAGACGGAAGCTTAAATCCCATTGCAGCGCCTCAGCAGATTTGCCGACGCCAGCGGTGCGCACGATAAGCCCCATGCCTTCCGGCAGTTCAAGGCTTGCCAGTGCTTCTTTTAATTCGGTACGGTCGTCGCCTTCGATACGGCGAGAAATGCCACCCGCGCGCGGGTTGTTCGGCATCAGAACCAGATAGCTACCCGCCAGACTGATAAAGGTGGTTAATGCCGCGCCTTTGTTGCCGCGCTCTTCTTTATCGATCTGAACAATGACTTCCTGACCTTCACGCAACACATCTTTAATGTTGGGACGACCATGAGCACTGTAGTTAGCAGGGAAATATTCGCGGGCAATTTCTTTTAGTGGGAGGAAACCGTGACGTTCAGCGCCGTAATCAACAAAAGCAGCTTCCAGACTCGGTTCAATGCGGGTGATTTTACCTTTGTAGATGTTTGCCTTTTTCTGCTCGTGCCCTGGACTTTCGATATCCAGGTCATACAGACGCTGCCCATCTACAAGGGCAACGCGCAACTCTTCCTGCTGAGTTGCGTTGATTAACATTCTTTTCATCGTAACTTACTCATTATTCTTACATTGACGACTAAGCTGCGGGCAAAGTAACGCCTTTCCGGGTGTGAACCGATGGCCTCGTGTCTAGTCGCGTCGCCAACCTCACGGTTATCGTCAGCTCAAAGAGGCGCAGAGTGTCGGTTGCCCGTTTTTCATGCGGAAAAACAGCGCAATTATCAAAGAAACAGACTGGGTATTACTCTCCAGAAATATTTCCATCTACCGGTAAGGACTGCAACCCGCAGCCCGCTAACTGCCTGAAAGATCAATACGTCTTACGCCATTGCTGCGTGGATGATCGGTCGGGCAAAATGGGTTATTCCGTAAAATTTCTTGTTTTAACAAGGATGGACACGGAAACGGCCTCATTATTCCACTGCAAGCCTTGTTATAGCAAGATGACTTTTACCATTTATCACCCGCTTACTCACAGTTTTTTCACTTCTTGCTGGTGATTGGTTTAATAACCATCAATAAAGTGATCACGCAGTGAAGTAATAAGGTGCAAAAGTAAATATAAGCATAGAAAAATGAGTGGCGCGAATCCTGTTGGCTAATTAGAATCGCCAACCATGAAAACAGAGACTCCATCCGTAAAAATTGTTGCTATCACCGCTGACGAAGCGGGGCAACGTATCGATAACTTTTTGCGTACCCAATTGAAAGGCGTACCAAAAAGTATGATTTACCGTATTTTGCGTAAAGGCGAAGTGCGGGTGAACAAAAAACGTATTAAGCCTGAATATAAACTCGAAGCGGGTGATGAGGTGCGTATTCCACCGGTTCGCGTTGCTGAGCGGGAAGAAGAGGCGGTTTCGCCACATCTGCAAAAGGTGGCGGCGCTGGCGGACGTCATCTTATATGAAGATGATCACATCCTGGTGCTGAATAAACCTTCCGGTACGGCGGTACATGGCGGCAGTGGTTTAAGCTTCGGCGTTATTGAAGGTTTGCGGGCGTTGCGCCCGGAAGCGCGGTTCCTTGAACTGGTTCATCGTCTTGACCGGGACACCTCAGGTGTTTTGCTGGTAGCGAAAAAACGCTCGGCGTTGCGTTCTCTGCATGAGCAATTACGTGAAAAAGGGATGCAAAAAGATTACCTGGCGCTGGTGCGCGGTCAGTGGCAGTCGCATGTGAAGAGCGTTCAAGCACCGTTACTGAAAAATATTCTGCAAAGCGGCGAACGTATCGTGCGTGTGAGTCAGGAAGGCAAACCGTCGGAAACACGCTTTAAAGTGGAAGAACGCTATGCATTTGCCACCCTGGTGCGTTGTAGCCCGGTAACAGGGCGTACTCACCAGATCCGTGTGCATACACAATATGCGGGTCATCCGATTGCCTTTGACGATCGCTACGGTGACCGTGAATTTGACAGGCAGCTCACTGAAGCAGGCACGGGATTAAATCGCCTGTTCCTGCACGCTGCAGCGTTGAAGTTTACTCATCCGGGGACCGGTGAGGTGATGCGTATCGAAGCTCCGATGGATGAAGGTTTGAAGCGTTGTTTGCAAAAGCTGCGTAACGCGCGCTAATACAAGCATATAAACCTGATAATGGGCGGTTGGCCTGATAAGGCGTTACGCCGCATCAGGCCGCCAGCACCGATTGCCGGATGCGACGTAACCACATCCGGCGCAAAAAACTATCCCATCAGCGGGTTTTTTCCCTTCCCCGACGTAACATCTGACACAGCGCGATTAGCGGTAAACCAACCAGCGTGTTAGGATCACGCCCCTCTAAACGCTCAAACAGCGTAATGCCAAATCCTTCACTCTTAAAGCTACCCGCGCAGTGCAGGGGATGCTCTTTACGCACGTAATTATCAATCTCCGCCTCGCTCAGGTGACGGAAATGGACGTCAAAAGGCTCCACTTCTGTTTGCAGATGCCCATTCGCCGAATTAAACAACGCCAGTCCAGTATAGAAGGTGACGATATTGCCGCTGGCTTTGCGTAATTGCAGACGGGCATTTTCTTCCGTTAACGGTTTACCGGTGATTTCGCCATCAAGAACACATACCTGGTCTGAACCAATAATTAAATGATCCGGATAACGTGACGCCAGAGATTGCGCTTTTTCTTGTGCCAGTCGAAGCACCAACTGTCGCGGTGATTCGTCGCTGCGTGGGGTTTCGTCGACCTCTGGTGCTGCACATTCAAAAGAGATTTGCAGTTTTTCCAGAAGAGCGCGACGCCATGGCGAGGTGGAGGCTAAAATAAGTTTAGGCATATTTTTTTCCATCAGATATAGCGTATTGATGATAGCCATTTTAAACTATGCGCTTCGTTTTGCAGGTTGATGTTTGTTATCAGCACTGAACGAAAATAAAGCAGTAACCCGCAATGTGTGCGAATTATTGGCAAAAGGCAACCACAGGCTGCCTTTTTCTTTGACTCTATGACGTTACAAAGTTAATATGCGCGCCCTATGCAAAAGGTAAAATTACCCCTGACTCTCGATCCGGTTCGTACGGCTCAAAAACGCCTTGATTACCAGGGTATCTATACCCCTGATCAGGTTGAGCGCGTCGCCGAATCCGTAGTCAGTGTGGACAGTGATGTGGAATGCTCCATGTCGTTCGCTATCGATAACCAACGTCTCGCAGTGTTAAACGGCGATGCGAAGGTGACGGTAACGCTCGAGTGTCAGCGTTGCGGGAAGCCGTTTACTCATCAGGTCTACACAACGTATTGTTTTAGTCCTGTGCGTTCAGACGAACAGGCTGAAGCACTGCCGGAAGCGTATGAACCGATTGAGGTTAACGAATTCGGTGAAATCGATCTGCTTGCAATGGTTGAAGATGAAATCATCCTCGCCTTGCCGGTAGTTCCGGTGCATGATTCTGAACACTGTGAAGTGTCCGAAGCGGACATGGTCTTTGGTGAACTGCCTGAAGAAGCGCAAAAGCCAAACCCATTTGCCGTATTAGCCAGCTTAAAGCGTAAGTAATTGGTGCTCCCCGTTGGATCGGGGATAAACCGTAATTGAGGAGTAAGGTCCATGGCCGTACAACAGAATAAACCAACCCGTTCCAAACGTGGCATGCGTCGTTCCCATGACGCGCTGACCGCAGTCACCAGCCTGTCTGTAGACAAAACTTCTGGTGAAAAACACCTGCGTCACCACATCACTGCCGACGGTTACTACCGCGGCCGCAAGGTCATCGCTAAGTAATCACGCATCTGCGTGATGAAGCTTAGTGAGGATTTTCCCCAGGCAACTGGGGAAAGACCAAACCGGGCGGCGACGATACCTTGACACGTCTAACCCTGGCGTTAGATGTCATGGGAGGGGATTTTGGCCCTTCCGTGACAGTGCCTGCAGCATTGCAGGCACTGAATTCTAATTCGCAACTCACTCTTCTTTTAGTCGGCAATCCCGACGCCATCACGCCATTACTTGCTAAAGCTGACTTTGAACAACGTTCGCGTCTGCAGATTATTCCTGCGCAGTCAGTTATCGCCAGTGATGCCCGGCCTTCGCAAGCTATCCGCGCCAGTCGTGGGAGTTCAATGCGCGTGGCCCTGGAGCTGGTGAAAGAAGGTCGAGCGCAAGCCTGTGTCAGTGCCGGTAATACCGGGGCGCTGATGGGGCTGGCAAAATTATTACTCAAGCCCCTGGAGGGGATTGAGCGTCCGGCGCTGGTGACGGTATTACCACATCAGCAAAAGGGCAAAACGGTGGTCCTTGACTTAGGGGCCAACGTCGATTGTGACAGCACAATGCTGGTGCAATTTGCCATTATGGGCTCAGTTCTGGCTGAAGAGGTGGTGGAAATTCCCAATCCTCGCGTGGCGTTGCTCAATATTGGTGAAGAAGAAGTAAAGGGTCTCGACAGTATTCGGGATGCCTCAGCGGTGCTTAAAACAATCCCTTCTATCAATTATATCGGCTATCTTGAAGCCAATGAGTTGTTAACTGGCAAGACAGATGTGCTGGTTTGTGACGGCTTTACAGGAAATGTCACATTAAAGACGATGGAAGGTGTTGTCAGGATGTTCCTTTCTCTGCTGAAATCTCAGGGTGAAGGGAAAAAACGGTCGTGGTGGCTACTGTTATTAAAGCGTTGGCTACAAAAGAGCCTGACGAGGCGATTCAGTCACCTCAACCCCGACCAGTATAACGGCGCCTGTCTGTTAGGATTGCGCGGCACGGTGATAAAAAGTCATGGTGCAGCCAATCAGCGAGCTTTTGCGGTCGCGATTGAACAGGCAGTGCAGGCGGTGCAGCGACAAGTTCCTCAGCGAATTGCCGCTCGCCTGGAATCTGTATACCCAGCTGGTTTTGAGCTGCTGGACGGTGGCAAAAGCGGAACTCTGCGGTAGCAGGACGCTGCCAGCGAACTCGCAGTTTGCAAGTGACGGTATATAACCGAAAAGTGACTGAGCGTACATGTATACGAAGATTATTGGTACTGGCAGCTATCTGCCCGAACAAGTGCGGACAAACGCCGATTTGGAAAAAATGGTGGACACCTCTGACGAGTGGATTGTCACTCGTACCGGTATCCGCGAACGCCACATTGCCGCGCCAAACGAAACCGTTTCAACCATGGGCTTTGAAGCGGCGACACGCGCAATTGAGATGGCGGGCATTGAGAAAGACCAGATTGGCCTGATCGTTGTGGCAACGACTTCTGCTACGCACGCTTTCCCGAGCGCAGCTTGTCAGATTCAAAGCATGTTGGGCATTAAAGGTTGCCCGGCATTTGACGTTGCAGCAGCCTGCGCAGGTTTCACCTATGCATTAAGCGTAGCCGATCAATACGTGAAATCTGGGGCGGTGAAGTATGCTCTGGTCGTCGGTTCCGATGTACTGGCGCGCACCTGCGATCCAACCGATCGTGGGACTATTATTATTTTTGGCGATGGCGCGGGCGCTGCGGTGCTGGCTGCCTCTGAAGAGCCGGGAATCATTTCCACCCATCTGCATGCCGACGGTAGTTATGGTGAATTGCTGACGCTGCCAAACGCCGACCGCGTGAATCCAGAGAATTCAATTCATCTGACGATGGCGGGCAACGAAGTCTTCAAGGTTGCGGTAACGGAACTGGCGCACATCGTTGATGAGACGCTGGCGGCGAATAATCTTGACCGTTCTCAACTGGACTGGCTGGTTCCGCATCAGGCTAACCTGCGTATTATCAGTGCAACGGCGAAAAAACTCGGTATGTCTATGGATAATGTCGTGGTGACGCTGGATCGCCACGGTAATACCTCTGCGGCCTCTGTCCCGTGCGCGCTGGATGAAGCTGTACGCGACGGGCGCATTAAGCCGGGGCAGTTGGTTCTGCTTGAAGCCTTTGGCGGTGGATTCACCTGGGGCTCCGCGCTGGTTCGTTTCTAGGATAAGGATTAAAACATGACGCAATTTGCATTTGTGTTCCCTGGACAGGGTTCTCAAACCGTTGGAATGCTGGCTGATATGGCGGCGAGCTATCCAATTGTCGAAGAAACGTTTGCTGAAGCTTCTGCGGCGCTGGGCTACGACCTGTGGGCGCTGACCCAGCAGGGGCCAGCTGAAGAACTGAATAAAACCTGGCAAACTCAGCCTGCGCTGTTGACTGCATCTGTTGCGCTGTATCGCGTATGGCAGCAGCAGGGCGGTAAAGCACCGGCAATGATGGCCGGTCACAGCCTGGGGGAATACTCCGCGCTGGTTTGCGCTGGTGTGATTGATTTCGCTGATGCGGTGCGTCTGGTTGAGATGCGCGGCAAGTTCATGCAAGAAGCCGTACCGGAAGGCACGGGCGCTATGGCGGCAATCATCGGTCTGGATGATGCGTCTATTGCGAAAGCGTGTGAAGAAGCTGCAGAAGGTCAGGTCGTTTCTCCGGTAAACTTTAACTCTCCGGGACAGGTGGTTATTGCCGGTCATAAAGAAGCGGTTGAGCGTGCTGGCGCTGCCTGTAAAGCGGCGGGCGCAAAACGCGCGCTGCCGTTACCAGTGAGCGTACCGTCTCACTGTGCGCTGATGAAACCAGCAGCCGACAAACTGGCAGTAGAATTAGCGAAAATCACCTTTAACGCACCAACAGTTCCTGTTGTGAATAACGTTGATGTGAAATGCGAAACCAATGGTGATGCCATCCGTGACGCACTGGTACGTCAGTTGTATAACCCGGTTCAGTGGACGAAGTCTGTTGAGTACATGGCAGCGCAAGGCGTAGAACATCTCTATGAAGTCGGCCCGGGCAAAGTGCTTACTGGCCTGACGAAACGCATTGTCGACACCCTGACCGCCTCGGCGCTGAACGAACCTTCAGCGATGGCAGCGGCGCTCGAGCTTTAAAAGAGGAAAATCATGAATTTTGAAGGAAAAATCGCACTGGTAACCGGTGCAAGCCGCGGAATTGGCCGCGCAATTGCTGAAACGCTCGCAGCCCGTGGCGCGAAAGTTATTGGCACTGCGACCAGTGAAAATGGCGCTCAGGCGATCAGTGATTATTTAGGTGCCAACGGCAAAGGTCTGATGTTGAATGTGACCGACCCGGCATCTATCGAATCTGTTCTGGAAAAAATTCGCGCAGAATTTGGTGAAGTGGATATCCTGGTCAATAATGCCGGTATCACTCGTGATAACCTGTTAATGCGAATGAAAGATGAAGAGTGGAACGATATTATCGAAACCAACCTTTCATCTGTTTTCCGTCTGTCAAAAGCGGTAATGCGCGCTATGATGAAAAAGCGTCATGGTCGTATTATCACTATCGGTTCTGTGGTTGGTACCATGGGAAATGGCGGTCAGGCCAACTACGCTGCGGCGAAAGCGGGCTTGATCGGCTTCAGTAAATCACTGGCGCGCGAAGTTGCGTCACGCGGTATTACTGTAAACGTTGTTGCTCCGGGCTTTATTGAAACGGACATGACACGTGCGCTGAGCGATGACCAGCGTGCGGGTATCCTGGCGCAGGTTCCTGCGGGTCGCCTCGGCGGCGCACAGGAAATCGCCAACGCGGTTGCATTCCTGGCATCCGACGAAGCAGCTTACATCACGGGTGAAACTTTGCATGTGAACGGCGGGATGTACATGGTCTGACCGCGATTTGCACAAAATGCTCATGTTGCGCGCAGTCTGCGTGGTTATGAGTAATAATTAGTGCAAAATGATTTGCGTTATTGGGGGGTAAGGCCTCAAAATAACGTAAAATCGTGGTAAGACCTGCCGGGATTTAGTTGCAAATTTTTCAACATTTTATACACTACGAAAACCATCGCGAAAGCGAGTTTTGATAGGAAATTTAAGAGTATGAGCACTATCGAAGAACGCGTTAAGAAAATTATCGGCGAACAGCTGGGCGTTAAGCAGGAAGAAGTTACCAACAATGCTTCTTTCGTTGAAGACCTGGGCGCGGATTCTCTTGACACCGTTGAGCTGGTAATGGCTCTGGAAGAAGAGTTTGATACTGAGATTCCGGACGAAGAAGCTGAGAAAATCACCACCGTTCAGGCTGCCATTGATTACATCAACGGCCACCAGGCGTAAGTGAACATCTCCAGGCGGTCGTTCGACCGCCTGAGTTTTATCTTTTTGTCCCACTAGAATCATTTTTTCCCTCCCTGGAGGACAAACGTGTCTAAGCGTCGTGTAGTTGTGACCGGACTGGGCATGTTGTCTCCTGTCGGCAATACCGTAGAGTCTACCTGGAAAGCTCTGCTTGCCGGTCAGAGTGGCATCAGCCTAATCGACCATTTCGATACTAGCGCCTATGCAACGAAATTTGCTGGCTTAGTAAAGGATTTTAACTGTGAGGACATTATCTCGCGCAAAGAACAGCGCAAGATGGATGCCTTCATTCAATATGGAATTGTCGCTGGCGTTCAGGCCATGCAGGATTCTGGCCTTGAAATAACGGAAGAGAACGCAACCCGCATTGGTGCCGCAATTGGCTCCGGGATTGGCGGCCTCGGACTGATCGAAGAAAACCACACATCTCTGATGAACGGTGGTCCACGTAAGATCAGCCCATTCTTCGTTCCGTCAACGATTGTGAACATGGTGGCAGGTCATCTGACTATCATGTATGGCCTGCGTGGCCCGAGCATCTCTATCGCGACTGCCTGTACTTCCGGCGTGCACAACATTGGCCATGCTGCGCGTATTATCGCGTATGGCGATGCTGACGTGATGGTTGCAGGTGGCGCAGAGAAAGCCAGTACGCCGCTGGGCGTTGGTGGTTTTGGCGCGGCACGTGCATTATCTACCCGCAATGATAACCCGCAAGCGGCGAGCCGCCCGTGGGATAAAGAGCGTGATGGTTTCGTACTGGGCGATGGTGCCGGTATGCTGGTACTTGAAGAGTACGAACACGCGAAAAAACGCGGTGCGAAAATTTACGCTGAACTCGTCGGCTTTGGTATGAGCAGCGATGCTTATCATATGACGTCACCGCCAGAAAATGGCGCAGGCGCAGCTCTGGCGATGGCAAATGCTCTGCGTGATGCAGGCATTGAAGCGAGTCAGATTGGCTACGTTAACGCGCACGGTACTTCTACGCCGGCTGGCGATAAAGCTGAAGCGCAGGCGGTGAAAACCATCTTCGGTGAAGCTGCAAGCCGTGTGTTGGTAAGCTCCACGAAATCTATGACCGGTCACCTGTTAGGTGCGGCGGGTGCAGTAGAATCTATCTACTCCATCCTGGCGCTGCGCGATCAGGCTGTTCCGCCAACCATCAACCTGGATAACCCGGATGAAGGTTGCGATCTGGATTTCGTACCGCACGAAGCGCGTCAGGTTAGCGGAATGGAATACACTCTGTGTAACTCCTTCGGCTTCGGTGGCACTAATGGTTCTTTGATCTTTAAAAAGATCTAAGTTGTCATTTTCCACCCTTATAAAAGGTCCGCTTGCGGGCCTTTTTTCTTAGCTTTTATTCCGACTTGTTCCGTAGTGAACATGCTGCCACACTAACAATTCTCTGATAAGGAGCCGGTATGTTCTTAATTAACGGTCATAAGCAGGAATCGCTGGCAGTAAGCGATCGGGCAACGCAGTTTGGTGATGGTTGTTTTACCACCGCCAGAGTTATCGACGGTAAAGTCAGTTTGTTATCGGCGCATATCCAGCGACTACAGGATGCTTGTCAGCGGTTGATGATTTCCTGTGACTTCTGGCCTCAGCTTGAACAAGAGATGAAAACGCTGGCAGCAGAACAGCAAAATGGTGTGCTGAAAGTCGTGATCAGTCGCGGTAGTGGCGGGCGAGGGTACAGCACATTGAACAGCGGACCGGCAACGCGGATTCTCTCCGTTACGGCTTATCCTGCACATTACGACCGTTTGCGTAACGAGGGAATTACGTTGGCGCTAAGCCCGGTGCGGCTGGGGCGCAATCCTCATCTTGCAGGTATTAAACATCTCAATCGTCTTGAGCAAGTATTGATTCGCTCTCATCTTGAGCAGACAAACGCTGATGAGGCGCTGGTCCTTGACAGCGAAGGGTGGGTTACGGAATGCTGTGCGGCTAATTTGTTCTGGCGGAAGGGGGGAGAAGTGTTCACTCCATCGCTTGAGCACGCTGGCGTAAATGGGTTAATGCGCCAGTTTTGTCTGGAGCAGCTGGCACGCTCTGGCTTTCGCGTTGTCGAAGTTAGCGCAGGAGAAATCGCGTTACAGACCGCAGATGAAGTCATCATCTGCAATGCGCTGATGCCTGTTGTACCCGTCCGTGCGTATGGTCAACAACGCTGGTCTTCGCGCGAGCTGTTTCAGTTTTTAGCCCCGATATGTGAGCAAACCAGATAGTCATGAAAAAAATGTTGCGCTTTGTCCTTATCCTCATCGTTGCGCTGGGCGTCGCTGGCGGAGCTGGCGTATGGAAAGTTCGCCAGCTGGCTGACAGCAAGATCCTGGTTAAAGACGAAACGATTTTTACCCTGAAAGCGGGAACCGGCCGCCAGGCGCTTGGGGAACAGCTCTATGGCGACAAGATTATCAATCGTCCACGGGTATTCCAGTGGTTATTGCGCGTGGAGCCTGAGCTGTCACATTTCAAAGCCGGTACCTATCGCTTTACGCCGGGAATGACCGTCAGAGAGATGCTACAGCTGCTGGAAAGCGGCAAAGAAGCCCAGTTCCCCCTGCGGTTTGTGGAAGGGATGCGCCTGAGCGATTACCTCAAACAGCTGCGCGATGCGCCGTATATCAAACATACCCTGAAGGATGACAGCTACCAGACGGTGGCCGACGTGCTCAAGTTTGAGCATCCCGAATGGGTGGAAGGCTGGTTCTGGCCAGATACCTGGATGTACACCGCCGGCACGACCGATGTGGCGATCCTGAAGCGGGCGCACAAAAAAATGGTCGCCGCCGTGGATGCCGCCTGGGAGGGGCGAATGGATGGTTTACCTTATAAAGATCAAAACCAGTTTGTCACCATGGCCTCGATTATCGAGAAAGAGACCGCCGTTGCCGCCGAGCGCGATCGGGTGGCGTCAGTATTTATCAACCGTTTGCGCATTGGCATGCGCCTGCAAACCGACCCTACCGTCATCTACGGCATGGGCGAGAGCTATACGGGCAAGATCTCCAGAAAAGATCTGGAGACGCCAACGGCGTATAATACCTACGTGATTAGCGGTTTACCGCCTGGTCCGATTGCCACGCCGAGCGAAGCGTCACTCAAAGCCGCCGCGCATCCGGCGAAAACACCGTATCTCTATTTTGTGGCTGATGGAAAAGGGGGACACGCCTTTAACACCAACCTTGCCAGCCACAATCGCTCTGTTCAGGACTATCTGAAGGCACTTAAGGAAAAAAATGCGCAGTAAATACATTGTCATTGAGGGACTCGAAGGGGCGGGTAAAACCACCGCCCGCAACGTGGTGGTGGATACGCTCAAAGCGCTTGGCGTGGCGGACATGGTATTTACCCGCGAGCCGGGCGGCACGCAGCTGGCTGAAAAGCTGCGCAGCCTGGTGCTGGATATCAAATCCGTCGGCGACGAAATTATCACTGACAAAGCCGAAGTGCTGATGTTCTACGCGGCGCGCGTTCAGCTGGTTGAGACGGTGATCAAACCCGCCCTGGCCGACGGCAAGTGGGTGATCGGCGACCGTCACGATCTGTCGACTCAGGCGTATCAGGGTGGCGGACGCGGCATCGATCAGACCATGCTGGCCACCCTGCGTAATGCCGTTTTAGGTGATTTTCGCCCCGACCTGACGCTCTATCTGGATGTGACTCCGGAAGTGGGCCTCAAGCGTGCCCGCGCTCGCGGCGAGCTGGACCGCATTGAACAAGAGTCGTTTGATTTCTTTAACCGTACCCGCGCGCGCTATCTTGAACTGGCCGCACAGGACAGCTCAATTTGTACCATCGATGCGACGCAATCCCTGGACGACGTCACGCGCGACATTCAGCAAACCGTGACGCAGTGGGTGCAGGAGCAGCAGGCATGAAATGGTATCCATGGTTGCGCCCACACTTTGAACAGCTGATCGGCAGCTATCAGGCGGGGCGGGGGCATCATGCGTTACTGATTCAGGCATTGCCGGGGATGGGCGATGATGCGTTGATTTATGCCATCACCCGTTTTCTGATGTGCCAGCAGCCGGAAGGGCATAAGAGCTGCGGCAAATGCCGCGGCTGCCAGCTGATGCAGGCGGGCACGCACCCTGACTACTACACCCTTGAACCTGAGAAGGGGAAAAGCGCGCTGGGTATCGATGCCGTGCGGGAAGTCAGTGAAAAATTGTACGAACACGCGCGACTGGGCGGCGCTAAAGTGGTCTGGCTCAAAGACGCCACGCAGCTTACCGAAGCGGCGGCTAACGCCCTGCTGAAAACCCTGGAAGAGCCGCCGGTTAAAACGTGGTTTTTCCTCTCGTGCTGCGACCCGGGACGCTTGCTGGCGACGCTGCGCAGCCGCTGTCGTCTTCATCACCTGGCGGTACCTCAGGAATCGTGGGCGCTGAGCTGGCTTGAGCGTGAGGTGACCACGTCACCTGAGAGCGCCCTGAGCGCCTTGCGTCTGAGCAGCGGCGCGCCCGCGGCGGCGCTGGCATTACTGCAGCCTGACGTCTGGTCAGAGCGAGAAACGCTTTGCCGGACCGTCGAAACGGCACTGAATAACCACGACTGGCTAAGCGTATTGCCTGCGCTTAACAGCGATCGGGCCGTTGAGCGTCTGCACTGGCTGGCCTCGTTGCTGCTGGATGCACTCAAAATTCAGCAAGGGGCAACGCTGCTGACCAACCCGGACGCGTGGCCACTGGTGAATACGCTGGCGAACCGCCTTTCAGGGAAGATTCTTCATGCGATGCTTCATGAAATTTGCCAGAGCCGAGAACAGCTTTTAACCGTGACGGGTCTTAATCGCGAGCTTTTACTGACCGACCAGTTACTGCGTATTGAGCATTACCTGCAACCGGGCGTTGTGCTACCGGTTCCTCATCTTTAAGAGAGACATCATGTTTTTAGTCGACTCACACTGCCATCTCGATGGTCTGGATTATGAATCTTTGCATAAGGACGTGGATGACGTTCTGGCGAAAGCCGCCGCACGCGATGTGAAATTTTGTCTGGCAGTCGCCACAACATTACCGGGTTATTTACATATGCGGGATCTGGTAGGCGAACGTGACAACGTCGTATTTTCTTGTGGCGTGCATCCACTCAACCAGAATGATCCCTACGATGTAGAAGATTTACGCCGTCTGGCGGCAGAAGAGGGTGTTGTAGCGCTGGGTGAAACCGGGCTGGATTATTATTACACGCCGGAAACTAAAGTACGTCAGCAAGAGTCCTTCATCCATCATATCCAGATTGGTCGTGAACTGAACAAGCCGGTTATCGTCCATACCCGTGACGCCCGTGCCGATACGCTGGCAATTCTGCGCGAAGAAAAAGTGACGGATTGCGGTGGCGTACTACACTGTTTTACAGAGGACAGAGAAACGGCGGGTAAATTACTGGATCTCGGATTTTACATCTCCTTTTCCGGCATTGTGACCTTCCGTAATGCGGAGCAACTGCGCGATGCTGCGCGTTATGTCCCCCTGGATCGGTTACTGGTGGAAACTGACTCACCTTACCTTGCGCCGGTACCGCATCGAGGAAAAGAGAATCAACCTGCGATGGTTCGTGACGTTGCAGAATACATGGCTGTGTTGAAAGGTGTTGCCGTTGAAGAACTGGCGCAGGTAACCACCGATAACTTCGCCCGTCTGTTTCACATCGACGCTTCCCGCCTTCAATCCATCCGTTGAATGAGTTTTTTTAAAGCTCGTAATTAATGGCTAAAACGAGTAAAGTTCACCGCCGAAAATTGGGCGGTGAATAACCACGTTTGAAATATTGTGACATATGTTTTGTCAAAATGTGCAACTTCTCCAATGATCTGAAGTTGAAACGTGATAGCCGTCAAACAAATTGGCACTGAATTATTTTACTCTGTGTAATAAATAAAGGGCGCTTAGATGCCCTGTACACGGCGAGGCTCTCCCCCCTTGCCACGCGTGAGAACGTAAAAAAAGCACCCATACTCAGGAGCACTCTCAATTATGTTTAAGAATGCATTTGCTAACCTGCAAAAGGTCGGTAAATCGCTGATGCTGCCGGTATCCGTACTGCCTATCGCAGGTATTCTGCTGGGCGTCGGTTCCGCGAATTTCAGCTGGCTGCCCGCCGTTGTATCGCATGTTATGGCAGAAGCAGGCGGTTCCGTCTTTGCAAACATGCCACTGATTTTTGCGATCGGTGTCGCCCTCGGCTTTACCAATAACGATGGCGTATCCGCGCTGGCCGCAGTTGTTGCCTATGGCATCATGGTTAAAACCATGGCCGTGGTTGCGCCACTGGTACTGCATTTACCTGCTGAAGAAATCGCCTCTAAACACCTGGCGGATACTGGCGTACTCGGAGGGATTATCTCCGGTGCGATCGCAGCGTACATGTTTAACCGTTTCTACCGTATTAAGCTGCCTGAGTATCTTGGCTTCTTTGCCGGTAAACGCTTTGTGCCGATCATTTCTGGCCTGGCTGCCATCTTTACTGGCGTTGTGCTGTCCTTCATTTGGCCGCCGATTGGTTCTGCAATCCAGACCTTCTCTCAGTGGGCTGCTTACCAGAACCCGGTAGTTGCGTTTGGCATTTACGGTTTCATCGAACGTTGCCTGGTACCGTTTGGTCTGCACCACATCTGGAACGTACCTTTCCAGATGCAGATTGGTGAATACACCAACGCAGCAGGTCAGGTTTTCCACGGCGACATTCCGCGTTATATGGCGGGTGACCCGACTGCGGGTAAACTGTCTGGTGGCTTCCTGTTCAAAATGTACGGTCTGCCAGCTGCCGCAATTGCTATCTGGCACTCTGCTAAACCAGAAAACCGCGCGAAAGTGGGCGGTATTATGATCTCCGCGGCGCTGACCTCGTTCCTGACCGGTATCACCGAGCCGATCGAGTTCTCCTTCATGTTCGTTGCGCCGATCCTGTACATCATCCACGCGATTCTGGCAGGCCTGGCATTCCCAATCTGTATTCTTCTGGGGATGCGTGACGGTACGTCGTTCTCGCACGGTCTGATCGACTTCATCGTTCTGTCTGGTAACAGCAGCAAACTGTGGCTGTTCCCGATCGTCGGTATCGGTTATGCGATTGTTTACTACACCATCTTCCGCGTGCTGATTAAAGCACTGAATCTGAAAACGCCGGGTCGTGAAGACGCGACTGAAGATGCAAAAGCGACAGGTACCAGCGAAATGGCACCGGCTCTGGTTGCTGCATTTGGTGGTAAAGAAAACATTACTAACCTCGACGCATGTATTACCCGTCTGCGCGTCAGCGTTGCTGATGTGTCTAAAGTGGATCAGGCCGGCCTGAAGAAACTGGGCGCAGCGGGCGTAGTGGTTGCTGGTTCTGGTGTTCAGGCGATTTTCGGTACTAAATCCGATAACCTGAAAACCGAGATGGATGAGTACATCCGTAACCACTAATCCGTAAGACGTTGGGGAGACTAAGGCAGCCAGATGGCTGCCTTTTTTATTTGTGCTGTTTGTCATGCCCGGTGGCGCTGCGCTTACCGGGCCTACGAAATGCAAAAGTAGGCCAGGTAAGGCGCAGCCGCCACCCGGCTTAACACTCAGAAGTCGTAGCTCGCGCTCACCGAGACGTTCAGCGGCGTGCCATAAACCACATAAGAGCCGACGTAATCGTAATACTCTTTGTCGAACAGGTTGTTGACGTTCGCCTGAACAGCAAAATCTTTGGTGACCTGATAACGGCTAAAGAGATTAACCAACCCGTAGCTGCCTTGCTCCGCGCGGGAACGTCCTGCCGGGCCGCCTTCCACGTCCGTCCATACTTTATTTTGCCAGTTCACGCCACCGCCCACGGTCAGTTCCGGCAGCATTGGCAGTTGATAACGGGTGAACAGCTTCATGGTTGTGCGCGGCTGATCGGAGCTGACGGCGTTGCCATTCTTATCTTCAGCAATGTAGCGGGTCGCGCCGAAGGTCAGCTGCCAGTTATCGGTCAACGCGCCGTTCAGCTCGAACTCAATCCCTTTGCTCACTACGCCGTCCAGCGATTGGTAAATCGACTCACCGCTCGGCATGTAGGTATACGTATTGCTTGCTACGTTATCCTGCTCAATGCGGAAAATCGCCAGCGAGGTGGTAAGACGGGTATTGAACCAGTCTGCTTTCACACCGGCTTCGTAGCTTTTGCCCGTAGTGGGGTCGAGATAGCGTCCGCTGGCGTCCCGCTTGTCCTGGGGCTGGAAGATAGAGGTATAGCTGACGTAGGTCGACCAGTATTCATTGATGTCGTAGACCAGGCCCGCGTATGGCGTTACGTCATCTTTGGTGCTTTCCAGACGGGTGTCCGGGGAACCCGCCGGGTTATAGCGAATGTTGTAGTTGGTATAACGCGCGCCGAGGATCAGATGCAGCGGATCGGCCAGCGAGAAGCGGGCGGAGGTATACGCTGAGGACTGGCGAATGTCGTCCTGGCTGTAGAGTTTCCACGGCGTCCACTGCGGGTCGGCAATCTTCCCGTTCCAGTTCTTAAAGTTACCCACATCAACCATGCCGTAAACCGCGTCAGGCATTGAGTTGTCGTAATGGTTACGCTGACGACTGAAGCTGCCGCCGAACATCATTTCGTGCTGACGGCCGAAGAGATCGAAATCGCCGCGCAGGAAAGCGTCCACTGCATCCTGCTTACGTTCGCCACGGTTCCAGCCGCCGTAGCCTACCATGCCCGCACCGGTCTCTTTATCCGGATAGCCGGACATATACATCAGCTTAGAGTCGAAGTTGGTTTCAGCATGCATGCCGTTAATGTGCGCTTCCCAGCCATTATCGAAACGCTGAGTCAGGTTAGCGAAGATGCGGGTGCTGTCTTTATCAGAATATGCCCAGTCAGGCGCCACGGTCTGGCTGCGATCGTAATGGGTTTTACTCCCGTCGCTGTACCAGGTCGGCAGTCCGCCCCAGGTTGGGTCAGCGGTATGGCTTTCCTGATATTCGTATCCCACCGAGAGGGTGGTGCTGTCGGTGACGTCCGCATCCATCACGCCGTAGAGGAATTTCTTCCGGTAGTGATAGTTATCCACGAAGCTGTCGTTGTCCTGATAACCTGCGATTATCCGGCCCCGTACCTTACCTGACTCCACCAGCGGCGCCTGCAAATCCAGCACGTAGCGCTGTTTATCCCAGCTGCCGTAGCTGGCCGAGACATTACCTTTGAATTCATTGCTGTCCGCATGCTTACGCACCATGTTGACGTACGCTGCCGGGTTGCCCGTACCGGACATCAGGCCGGTTGCACCGCGTACCACTTCGATACGGTCGTAAATCGCCGTATCGGCGGCAGTATCACCAAAGTTCCACACTTCGCTGATGGAGGTTGGCAGGTCGTCATAGGCGTAATTACTGACGAAAAATCCGCGCGAGTAAAACACGGTACGGTCGCTGTCCTGCACCTGCGCCGTTACGCCCGTGGTGTTGGTTAACACCTGACCGATGGACTGCAGGTTCTGATCGGCCATGCGCTGCTGGCTAATCACGCTGACGGACTGCGGGATGTCGCGGGGAACCAGCAAC
The DNA here is from genome assembly GCA_041890495.1 of Enterobacter hormaechei. Lineage (GTDB taxonomy): Bacteria > Pseudomonadota > Gammaproteobacteria > Enterobacterales > Enterobacteriaceae > Escherichia > Escherichia boydii. The sequence continues at coordinate 1,869,647 of CP169086.1, read as the reverse complement.
AGCTTCGTGCCGGTGGTGGTGGTTTTGACGCTGTAATCCCGCTCCTGACTTGCGGAAGGATCCTGCGTTTGGTCAAAACCGCCGTCAACAACAACGGTATCTTCGGCTGTTGATGCAGCGAAAGCGGCGGCTGGCGTCAGTGCCATAGCAATGCAGACTGCCAGCAACGAAGGCGTTGCGACAGGCTGACGTTGCCCATCCCTGGTGTGATGAATGAAAGACATGATTAAACCCTTATGAACGATGAAGAGGGTATGCGTCAGTCCCGCGGACACGGGCTGGCGTCGTTTTCTATGTTAAAAATGCGCATGAAAATGCAAATGCGAAATATACGCATTGCTATTAATGCTGTAAACAGATGTGTCGACCGGAACTGAAATAATGTTTCAGCCCGTTAAGGCCCGCGAGCGGTCACTCTTCACTCAGGTGATGAACATTCAGCAAAGAAATCGAGGGAGGAGGTTGAAAGGACAGGAGAAACTCGCTCATACTCTTGAATTGTGTCACACGCCGATCCCGGGAGTGTGTTTACAGCGGACGCATTGCGCCAGATTAAACAAAAAAGGAAAAGGTCATGGCTGAAGAAACGATTTTCAGTAAAATTATTCGCCGCGAAATTCCGTCGGATATCGTCTATCAGGATGAACTGGTAACGGCTTTTCGGGACATTTCCCCTCAGGCTCCGACGCACGTCCTTATCATTCCCAATATTCTGATTCCGACCGTAAACGACGTAAAAACCGAGCATGAAGTGGCGTTAGGTCGTATGCTGACGGTGGCCGCGAAAATCGCTGAACAGGAAGGGATTGCAGAAGACGGTTACCGTCTGATCATGAACTGCAACCGTCATGGTGGCCAGGAAGTTTATCATATTCACATGCATCTGCTGGGTGGACGTCCTCTGGGGCCGATGCTGGCACATAAAGGTCTTTGACATGCGTAAAGGGCGTATTGCAGCGCTGGTAATGACGATGATGATTGTGGGGTGCAGCTCGCGCCCGGCGATCCCCGTAAATGATGAACAGACGCTGGTGATGGAATCCTCCGTGCTTGCCGCGGGCATCACGGCGCAACAACCCACGCTGACCATCAGTGAAATCAACTCATCTGCCTCCTCTACGCTCTTTAATGAAAGACACGAACCCGTGACGGTCCACTACCGTTTTTTCTGGTATGACGTAAGAGGTCTTGAAATGCATCCGCTGGAGGCGCCGCGTAGCGTCACCATTCCGGCCAGGTCGTCGGTAACGCTCTATGGCAGCGCCAACTATCTGGGTGCGCATAAGGTGAGACTTTATCTTTATCTCTGAGGGGTGAACCTTGATTAAAAATTTGAGCCGCTATGCGCTCGTGACAGCTTTCGCTCTGTTTCTGGCAGGGTGTGTGACGCGAACTGAACAGCCTGCGCCTGTGGAAGAGGCGAAACCGGGCACTGAACAGCCGACGCAGCCAACGCAGCCGCAGCCAACCGTGCCGTCCGTACCGTCTATACCGGCACAGCCAGGCCCGATTGAGCATCCGGACCAGACGTCGCAGCCCACGCCGCGCGTGCGCCATTACGACTGGAACGGGGCAATGCAGCCAATGGTAGGCAAAATGCTGCAGGCGCAGGGCGTGACGGCGGGCAGCGTATTGCTGGTTGATAGCGTTAACAACCGTACTAACGGTTCGCTGAATGCCGCAGAAGCGACCGAAACGCTGCGAAATGCGCTGGCTAATAACGGGAAATTTACCCGGGTTTCCGCCCAGCAACTGTCGATGGCGAAGCAACAGTTAGGTTTGTCGCCGCAGGACAGTTTAGGCACCCGTAGTAAAGCCATAAGGCATTGCCCGCAATGTCGGCGCTCATTACGTGCTGTACTCCAGCGCCTCTGGCAACGTTAACGCTCCGACCCTACAAATGCAGCTGATGCTGGTGCAGACGGGCGAAATTATCTGGTCAGGTAAAGGTGCCGTTTCGCAGCAATAATCCCATCACGCGCGACGAATTGCTGTCGCGCTTTTTCCCGCAGTATCATCCCGTCACGACGTTTAATAGTGGGCTTAGTGGCGGGAGTTTTCTCATTGAACATCAGGGCCAGCGTTTTGTTGTGCGTCAGCCGCACGATCCTGATGCGCCGCAGTCCGCGTTCTTGCGCCAGTATCGGGCTTTATCACAACTACCCGCATGCATTGCACCGAAGCCGCATTTATATCTCCGTGACTGGATGGTAGTCGACTATCTGCCCGGCGCGGTAAAAACGTATTTGCCGGATACCAACGAACTGGCAGGCTTGCTGTATTATCTACATCAACAACCACGTTTTGGCTGGCGAATAACGCTGTTGCCGTTACTGGAACTGTACTGGCAGCAAAGCGATCCGGCGCGGCGGACAGTGGGTTGGCTGCGAATGTTAAAACGTCTGCGCAAAGCGCGGGAACCACGGCCTTTACGCTTAAGTCCATTGCATATGGATGTCCACGCCGGAAATTTAGTGCATAGCGCGTCAGGGTTAAAACTCATCGACTGGGAGTATGCCGGAGATGGTGATATCGCGCTGGAACTGGCGGCGGTGTGGGTGAAAATACTGAACAGCACCGGCAATTGGTCAATGACTATGCCACTCGCGCGAAGATTTATCCGGCGCAATTATGGCGTCAGGTCAGGCGATGGTTTCCCTGGCTGCTGATGCTCAAAGCAGGGTGGTTTGAGTACCGCTGGCGACAAACCGGCGATCAACAATTTATCAGGCTGGCCGATGACACCTGGCGGCAGCTATTAATAAAACAATAAGGAGAGCAGTGTGGGTCCAGTAATGTTGGATGTCGAAGGTTACGAACTGGACGCGGAAGAGCGTGAAATACTGGCGCATCCGCTGGTGGGAGGGCTGATTCTCTTTACGCGTAACTATCATGATCCTGCCCAGTTACGTGAACTGGTGCGCCAGATCCGCGCAGCTTCGCGCAATCGTCTGGTGGTGGCGGTTGATCAGGAAGGTGGACGCGTGCAGCGTTTTCGTGAAGGTTTTACCCGCTTGCCAGCGGCGCAATCATTCGCTGCGCTGTCAGGAATGGAAGAGGGTGGCAAACTGGCGCAGGAGGCAGGTTGGTTGATGGCCAGCGAAATGATCGCTATGGATATTGATATCAGCTTTGCGCCTGTGCTGGATGTCGGGCATATCAGCGCGGCGATTGGCGAGCGTTCTTATCATGCCGATCCACAAAAAGCCCTGGCAATTGCCAGCCGGTTTATTGATGGTATGCATGAAGCCGGAATGAAAACGACCGGGAAACACTTCCCAGGACACGGTGCAGTAACGGCAGACTCACACAAAGAAACACCGTGCGATCCACGTCCACAAGCGGAGATTCGCGCTAAAGATATGTCGGTCTTCAGTTCCTTAATCCGCGAAAATAAACTCGACGCCATTATGCCTGCGCATGTGATCTACAGTGATGTTGATCCGCGTCCGGCGAGCGGTTCTCCCTACTGGCTGAAAACCGTTTTGCGTCAGGAACTGGGTTTTGACGGCGTGATTTTCTCTGACGATTTATCGATGGAAGGTGCCGCGATTATGGGCAGTTATGCCGAACGCGGGCAGGCTTCACTGGATGCGGGTTGCGATATGATCCTGGTCTGCAATAATCGTAAAGGGGCCGTCAGCGTGTTAGATAATCTGTCACCGATCAAGGCAGAACGTGTTACACGTTTGTATCATAAAGGTTCATTTTCGCGACAGGAACTGATGGACTCGGCTCGCTGGAAAGCGATCAGCACCCGTCTGAATCAGTTACATGAACGCTGGCAGGAAGAGAAAGCAGGTCACTAACCCTGGCTTATGTGAGGAAGCGATGATTATCTATTTACACGGTTTTGACTCTAACAGTCCGGGTAACCACGAGAAAGTCTTACAATTGCAGTTTATTGACCCGGATGTACGCTTGATAAGCTACAGTACGCGGCATCCGAAACATGATATGCAGCATCTGCTTAAAGAAGTGGACAAAATGTTGCAACTGAACGTTGACGAGCGTCCGCTAATTTGCGGCGTTGGCTTGGGCGGATACTGGGCGGAACGGATTGGTTTTCTTTGCGACATCCGCCAGGTGATCTTCAACCCTAATTTGTTCCCTTATGAGAACATGGAAGGCAAGATTGATCGCCCGGAAGAGTATGCCGATATTGCCACTAAGTGTGTGACCAACTTCCGTGAGAAGAATCGCGATCGTTGCCTGGTGATTTTGTCGCGTAATGATGAAGCGCTTAACAGCCAGCGGACATCTGAAGAGTTGCATCATTATTACGAGATTGTCTGGGACGAAGAGCAGACGCACAAATTCAAGAATATCTCCCCGCATTTACAGCGCATTAAAGCGTTCAAAACCCTCGGGTAAATGCCCTCGTCGCATCAGGTAACCTTGCCGGTACCTGATGCGCTCCGAATTCTGTGGGTCGGATAAGGCGTCCACGCCGCATCCGACAGTCGAGCATCAATGCCTGATGCGCTTCTTATCAGGCCTACCGAACGCCCTGCATACACCCCTCACTCTATATCACTCTCACAAATTCGCTCAAATAATAAACAATAAACTCTGTTTTTTGATCTCACCCGGTAAAGTCGCCTATCTTTTCAGCAACAAAACTTGATTAACATCAATTTTGGTATGACCAATGCACCATTCATGTTATTCTCAATAGCGAAGAACATTTTCATTGCTGTAACCTGTTGTTAATTAAGAGCTATGTTAATAACCATTAATTAACAATTGGTTAATAAATTTAAGGGGGTCACGTTGACTACGCCATTGAAAAAGATTGTGATTGTCGGCGGCGGTGCTGGTGGGCTGGAAATGGCAACACAGCTGGGGCATAAGCTGGGACGCAAGAAAAAAGCCAAAATTACGCTGGTCGATCGTAACCACAGCCACCTGTGGAAACCGCTGCTGCACGAAGTGGCGACTGGCTCGCTTGATGAAGGCGTCGATGCGTTGAGCTATCTGGCCCATGCGCGCAATCATGGTTTCCAGTTCCAGCTGGGTTCCGTCATTGATATTGATCGTGAAGCGAAAACAATCACTATTGCAGAACTGCGCGACGAGAAAGGTGAACTGCTGGTTCCGGAACGTAAAATCGCCTATGACACCCTGGTAATGGCGCTGGGTAGCACCTCTAACGATTTCAATACGCCAGGTGTCAAAGAGAACTGCATTTTCCTCGATAACCCGCACCAGGCGCGTCGCTTCCACCAGGAGATGCTGAATTTGTTCCTGAAATACTCCGCCAACCTGGGCGCGAATGGCAAAGTGAACATTGCGATTGTCGGCGGCGGCGCGACGGGTGTAGAACTCTCCGCTGAATTGCACAACGCGGTCAAGCAACTGCACAGCTACGGTTACAAAGGCCTGACCAACGAAGCCCTGAACGTAACGCTGGTAGAAGCGGGAGAACGTATTTTGCCTGCGTTACCGCCACGTATCTCTGCTGCGGCCCACAACGAGCTAACGAAACTTGGCGTTCGCGTGCTGACGCAAACCATGGTCACCAGTGCTGATGAAGGCGGCCTGCACACTAAAGATGGCGAATATATTGAGGCTGATCTGATGGTATGGGCAGCCGGGATCAAAGCGCCAGACTTCCTGAAAGATATCGGTGGTCTTGAAACTAACCGTATCAACCAGCTGGTGGTGGAACCGACGCTGCAAACCACCCGCGATCCAGACATTTACGCTATTGGCGACTGCGCGTCATGCCCGCGTCCGGAAGGGGGCTTTGTTCCGCCGCGTGCTCAGGCTGCACACCAGATGGCGACTTGCGCAATGAACAACATTCTGGCGCAGATGAACGGTAAGCCGCTGAAAAATTATCAGTATAAAGATCATGGTTCGCTGGTATCGCTGTCGAACTTCTCCACCGTCGGTAGCCTGATGGGTAACCTGACGCGCGGCTCAATGATGATTGAAGGACGAATTGCGCGCTTTGTATATATCTCGCTATACCGAATGCATCAGATTGCGCTGCATGGTTACTTTAAAACCGGATTAATGATGCTGGTGGGGAGTATTAACCGCGTTATCCGTCCGCGTTTGAAGTTGCATTAATCGACGTACACTGGCGGATGTGGCATAAACGCCTCATCCGCCCTGGACAAATGGTACGAGCGGTAGGCCTGATAAGACGCGTTAAGCGTCGCATCAGGCATTCCTTCAGACTCCTCCGAATCATTAAGTATTTCCAGCCATTCCCGCGCTTTTCATCTTCTGTCTGATAGCTGCTTTTCTCCTTCGCTTGCATGATTGGCATAACTGCAAAGAAGGAGGTGTTCCCGTGAATAAATCAATGTTGGCGGGTATCGGGATTGGTGTCGCAGCTGCGCTGGGCGTAGCGGCAGTGGCCAGTCTGAACGTGTTTGAACGGGGCCCGCAATACGCTCAGGTTGTTTCTGCAACCCCAATCAAGGAAACGGTTAAAACACCGCGTCAGGAGTGTCGCAACGTCACAGTGACCCATCGTCGACCGGTGCAGGATGAAAATCGCATTACCGGGTCGGTGCTCGGCGCTGTTGCTGGCGGCGTGATAGGGCATCAGTTTGGTGGTGGTCGCGGTAAAGATGTCGCCACTGTTGTGGGGGCGCTGGGTGGTGGATATGCCGGTAACCAGATCCAGGGCTCTCTCCAGGAAAGCGATACTTACACGACTACGCAACAGCGTTGTAAAACGGTGTATGACAAGTCAGAAAAAATGCTCGGTTATGATGTGACCTATAAGATTGGCGATCAGCAGGGCAAAATCCGCATGGACCGCGATCCGGGTACGCAGATCCCGCTAGATAGCAACGGGCAACTGATTTTGAATAACAAAGTATAACAAGGCTGTACTCTGCAATTTGGCCCCTCATTCGCTCAGGCTGAGGGGCTTTTTTTTGCGACTTATTTCACCAGTTCGGGCCATAAACGCAAAGTCGTTCCGGCAATCTGCATCAGTTTTTCCAGCGATGCACCTTCGCGTGCGCTGATCGACATCCCCTGAATAATACAATTAAGGAATTCTGCCAGATGTGTCACGTCACAGTGGGCGGGATTTCCCCGCGCGCTTGTCGTTGACATAAAAAACTGCTGCAAAGTGCGCTCTTGCATCGCATGGCGTGATTTCAACGTATTGGCGATATCTCCTGAATCTGGGGAGAGGGTGGTGCAGTTGTTGATCATGAAGCAGCCTGCCGGGGTGTCTTTGCTGGTAAAGCAGTTGGCGATGGCAGCAAAATAGTCAGCCAGCGCAGACTCCACGCTTTTCTCTTCACAAAACAGCTGTGCTTCAATGCTTAGCGGCAAAACGATCGATATAGCGGTCGAGAACGGCACGAAATAACCCCTCTTTGTTGGTAAATTCCGCGTATAGCGTGGGCGCTTTGGCTCCGGTCGCTTCGACGAGGTCCGCAAGAGAAGTCGCTTCATAACCGTGTTGCCAGAACAATTTCATGGCCTTATCAAGCGCGGCATCCCTGTCGAACACTTTTGGGCGGCCACGGCTTTTTTTTACACATTGTGTTGAGTCAGTTGCCATGATGCCGTTGTACCTGGTGACTGTGAATGAAAGGTTATTATAAAAATAATCACCTCCGTTCACCAGTCCAGATCCCATAAAAATAATTGCTTTCTATTTAACTGAAATTTAAAGATTTTTAAATTAATTAATGATTGTTATAAAAAATATCTTGTATGTGATCCAGATCACATCTATCATTTAGTTATCGATCGTTAAGTAATTGCTTACGACGTCATTCATCTGCATAAGGCCACTATTATGAAAAACGTAAAAACCCTCATCGCTGCGGCGATTTTAAGCTCCATGTCATTTGCCAGCTTTGCGGCTGTCGAAGTTCAGTCAACGCCAGAAGGCCAACAAAAAGTCGGTACAATCAGTGCTAACGCGGGGACAAATCTGGGATCGCTGGAAGAGCAGCTGGCGCAAAAAGCGGATGAGATGGGCGCAAAATCTTTCCGTATTACTTCTGTAACCGGTCCGAATACCCTCCATGGAACAGCAGTAATTTATAAATAAGCATTAACCCTCATTAATGCCTGCTACTGCTGATTTTTTCCCCGCGACATGCCGTGTCGCGGGGATTTTTTTTTATCCAGGATTTACAGAGTTTGTGGGCTCACTTGATGACGGCGGACATCCACCGGCATCCCGGAACGGACATCCATCACATGTTGCATCACTTCAGCGTCAGTTTTGTGCTGCATCTTTAAATGATTGCATTGCCGCTATTCAGCGTAATTGGCAGCAGCTGCGGATCGTCATCAATCTTCTCTGACAGCGGCTGATGTACTTCAACCAGACGCGCACCGTTTGGTTCGGCAGAGACTTTTATCGGAGTGTTGATGATATTCACTTTGGTGCCTGGGGGTGACCTGGCTAAAGAGTGTTTTGATATCGTCATCCGCAGACGAATACAGCCAGAACTTACCCGCATGCCAATGCCAAAATCGGCGTTCGTACCATGAAGCAAATAAACGCCGCCATAGGCCGCCAGACGAATCGCATGATGGCCCATTGGGTTATCCGGTCCAGCCGGCACTACCGCAGGCAACTCAATTCCCTGTGCTTTATAACGGGCGCGGATGTTTGCCGTTGGCGTCCAGTTGGGTTTGCACGTTTGTCTGAAACGGTGGTCACCATTGTCGGTGTCAGCGTGTCACCACCTAACTGACCAATACCTATTGGATACACGGTTACCGAATTTTTACCCGGCGGGTAGTAATAGAGACGCAGCTCCGCAATGTTGATCACAATGCCTTCGCGCGCGCGTCTGGAAGTAGGGTTTGCAACGGGATCGTTAACACGCTGCCCGCGCGCGGTACGTAAGGATCAACGCCGGGGTTAGCCTGTAACAGAGCGAGAAAGCCGACGTTATATTTTTTGGCGATGGCTTCCAGAGAACCACCGTCATTTTCCACCACATGAAATTTGTTTTCGCCAACCAGACGACTGCCCGCTGGCGGCAGCGGCCAGGTGTTGCTTTTGCCGGTAGCGCCAGCGCCACGGCAGCGGCGAACGTAAAAAACGTTAGCCAGCGAGAAAAACGCGTTTTGAATCATCACCAAAAATCCATAATAAATATAAGGTTATTGTAATAAACAGATAAGCCTGAATTATGGATGGTGACAGTGTCGGATAGTGCAGGGAAGTGCAAAGAATTTGTAAATGTTGCAGATGGGGGCGCAGAAACGCCCCCGATTTACCATTAAGCGATCGCGTTCTCTTCCAGTTCACGCATAAACTGGCGTACCCATTCGATACGCGTTTTCCGCTCACTCAAATCCTGAATAAATTTCAGGCGCGTCGGACCATCAAGGCGGTAATGCTGCGGCTGTTTTTGCAGCAAACCAATCAACCAGGCCGGATTAACGTGATTCTTCTCGGCAAATTCGATCACCCCGCCTTTCTCATTACCTTCCAGCTTCCTGATCCCCAGTTTCTGCGCTTGCTGGCGCAGACGGGCAATATCCAGCAGGGTACGCGCCGGATCTGGCAGCAGGCCGAAGCGATCGATAAGCTCGACTTTGATCTCTTCCAGTTCGTTTTCCGTTTTGGCGCTGGCAATACGTTTGTAGAACGACAGACGCGTGTTCACGTCAGGGATGAAATCATCTGGCAATAGCGACGGCATCCGCAGCTCGACTTCTGTTTGCTGGCTGGTGAGATCTTCCAGCGACGGCTCGCGTCCGGCTTTCAGTGCATCGACGGCGTTTTCCAGCAACTCCATATACAGCGAGAAACCGATGGTTTCCATTGAGCCGCTTTGTTCTTCGCCAAGCAGTTCACCCGCGCCGCGAATCTCCAGATCGTGCGTTGCCAGCGCAAAACCTGCCCCGAGATCTTCCAGCGAGGCAATTGCTTCAAGACGTTTTTGTGCATCGGTAGTCATCGCTTTTGGATGCGGTGTCAGCAACCATGTATATGCCTGATGATGCGAACGTCCGACGCGACCGCGTAACTGGTGCAGCTGCGCCAGACCGAAGTGATCCGCGCGTTCAATGATAATAGTGTTGGCTGTCGGGATGTCGATCCCGGTTTCGATAATGGTTGTACAAACCAGCACGTTGAAACGTTGATGATGGAAATCATTCATCACCCGTTCCAGTTCGCGCTCGCGCATCTGCCCGTGACCGATGGCGATCCGCGCTTCTGGCACCAGTTCTGCCAGCCGTTCGGCGGCTTTCTGAATGTTTTCCACATCATTGTAGAGATAATAAACCTGTCCTCCGCGCAAAATTTCACGCAGGATCGCCTCCCGGACCACCATGCTGTCATACTCACGGACAAAGGTTTTAACTGCCAGACGACGGGCGGGCGGCGTGGCGATAATCGACAGGTCACGCATTCCGCTCATTGCCATATTCAGCGTACGTGGGATCGGCGTTGCAGTAAGCGTCAGAATATCCACGTTCGCGCGCGTCGCTTTAATGCGCTCTTTATGACGCACCCCGAAGCGGTGTTCTTCATCGACAATCAGCAGGCCTAAATCTTTAAACTTGACGTCACTTTGCAGCAGTTTGTGCGTACCGATCAGAATATCGATTTTCCCTTCCGCCACTTCCGCAAGGATTTGCGTCTGCTCTTTGGCGCTGCGGAAACGGGAGATCATTTCGATACGTACCGGCCAGTTGGCGAAACGGTCGCGGAAGTTGTCGTAATGCTGCTGCGCGAGAAGGGTGGTAGGCACCAGCACCGCCACCTGCTTGTGGTTATCTACTGCCAGGAAAGCTGCGCGCATCGCCACTTCTGTTTTACCAAAGCCAACATCGCCGCACACCAGACGATCCATTGCCAGCGGCTGACACATGTCGCTAAGTACCGCATTAATGGCCTGCGCCTGATCCGGCGTGGTTTCAAACGGGAAGCTGTCGCAGAACAACTGATACTGCTCACGATCGTGTTTAAACGCGAAGCCCTCTTTGGCGGCGCGTTGCGCGTAGATATCCAGCAATTCCGCCGCCACATCACGCACTTTTTCCGCCGCTTTCTGCCGCGCGCGTGACCACGCATCGCCGCCAAGTTTATGCAGCGGGGCGTTTTCTTCCGCGCCACCTGCGTAACGGCTAATCAGATGCAGTGACGACACCGGAACATACAGTTTGGCGTCGTTGGCATAGGTGAGCATCAGATACTCGCCAGTAATGCCACCCGCTTCCAGCGTGGTCATTCCGGCATAACGACCGACGCCGTGCTCCAGATGGACCACCGGCTGACCAATATGCAGTTCCGCAAGGTTACGGATCAGTGTATCGGGGTTGATGGTGCGGCGAGAATCCTGACGACGACGGGCAACGCGTTCACCGAGCAGATCGCTTTCGCAAATCAGCGCCAGATTACGCACCGTATCGACAAAACCATGTTCGGCAGCGCCAATCATCAGATAACGCCCACGGTCGCTGGCTTCATCAAGACGCATAATGCGTTGCGGAGCAATTTTAATTCGTGCGAGCAGTTCACCCAGCGCTTCACGGCGACCTTCACTTTCTACCGAGAACACCACCGGACCGTCGAAAGTCTCGAGGAACTTACGCAGCGCATCCAGCGGCGCTTTTTGTTGTGCCTGAACGGCCAGGTCTGGCAGTTTCTGGAAACCTAAATTGGCATTCGCGGCTTTTGTCGGTAAATGTTCAGTTTTTAGCTGCACCCGGGGCCAGTTTTTCAGCTCTGAGAAGAGCTCGTCCACCCGCAGCCAGAGCGATTGTGGTGGCAACAGCGGGCGCATCGGATCGACGCCGCGATTCTCAAAACGCGCCAGCGTGTCAGCCTGGAAACGTTCGGCACTGGTTTCCAGATCGCCAGTATTCACGAGCAAGGTATTGGCAGGGAAATAACTGAACAGCGGCGGCAGTGGTTCGCTGAAGAACAATGGCTGCCAGTACTCGATCCCGGCAGGTAATGTGCCTTTACTCACTTGCTGGTAAATATGTTCTGGATCGCGCTTCACTTCGAAGGTATCGCGCCACTGGCTGCGGAACAGTTCAATTGCCGCTTTATCGGTCGGAAATTCGTGCGCGGGCAGCAGATTGATCGCTTCTACTTCCTCCAGCGTGCGCTGGCTGTCGACGTCAAACACCCGCAGGCTGTCGATTTCATCATCAAAGAAATCAAGACGATAAGGCAGCTCACTCCCCATCGGGAAGAGATCCAGCAACGCGCCGCGCGTGGCGTATTCGCCGTGCTCCATCACCTGGTCAACATGGCGATAACCGGCGCTGTCCAGTTGGGTTCGTAATGCATCTCGTGACAGGCGCTGACCTTTTTTCATCACCAGCGCATGACCGTGGAGAAAACTGTGTGGGCAAACGCGCTGCATAAGCGTATTCACCGGAACAATCAGTACGCCACGCTGCATCGTCGGTAGCTGGTAAAGGGTGGAAAGGCGCGAGGAGATAATGTCCTGATGAGGCGAAAAACTGTCGTAGGGAAGAGTTTCCCAGTCCGCCAGATTCATCACCATTTGATCGGTAAACTGGCTGATTTCATCATGCAAACGCAGAGCATTTTGCATATCTGGTGCAATGAGTACCACCGGACCGGCGTGACGTTCGGCAATTTCCGCTACCAGCGTTGCACAGGCTGCGCCGGTTAACTCGCCCAGCAGACGCTGCTCACCCGCTTTGACGGGCAGCGTATAACGATATTGTTCAGGCATAACGGTTGTCAGATTCTCGTTAGGATATGCCTCAACATATGGGGGCATATCTCTGATAAGCAATGCTGTTCATTATCCGTAATCGACATGGTTTAGCAAATTGAATCGCCCCGGCTGGCGATGGCTTAGCGGGAGTAACTGACGGCAGCGGGCAGTGAAGGCGGGGAGAACAACAGATCGCTGAATGCACGCTGTGAAAGTTTTCTTACCAGCAAGCCCGCAACAGTACAGATGAACAAACTGACAAAGGGATAAACCAGCAGGAGTGTCAGTTCGACTTGCGGCGACCAGCGTGCTGCGTTCATTTGCGCAAGCAGAGTTAAGCTGAATATTTCAACCAGAATGCGATGGGTGGTGTAGATAGCAATGGTGTTGGAGCCAATCACATTCAGCAGGCTGGTGGAGCGCATACCGAATCGTTGCTCGTATTGATAAAACAGCTTCATGATCACCACAATCGATACCAGCGACAACAGCAGCGAGATAGTAAACAACCAGGCACCGACCGCCAGAACGGTAAGCAAAGAAGCCATCAGCAGATGGCGGCGCAACGGCACCTCTTTAACACAGGTCATTATTGTTGCGCCAAACCATGCGCCAAGGCTGTAATAAGGCAAATTGCGGATCACACTGTTCATTCCCCACCACGGCGTGGGAACGAAATTAACCGCCACACTCAGCAGTACAAACAAGGCGAATAGTGGCAGCGCCAGACGGCTAAAAATTTTACATACCACGAAATAGACAATTAACGCATACAGATACCACAAGCTGGTGCTGGCGGTGATCATCCCGTGCAGGAACTCACCGGTGGAATCGGCATAAGCGGCATTGGAGGCATTGCTTAAATCGCGCTCAGGTGCCAGCCACTGGTTCAGCGCACTTAACGCCAGCCACTGCACCACGCCCCAAAGCGCCAGCACCCAGAAGATGTTCCAGATCCGTTTATCGAGACAATTTCCCCACGGTACGCTGTCGATATAGCGGCGAATCAAATAGCCGGATATAAAGAAAAAAACCGGCATACGAAAGGGGGCAAGGTAAAGATTGAAATAGATCCAGCATTTGCTCAGGACTTCCGATAACGGATGCTGAAAAGTGGTCAGATGCGGATAAAAGGTAATGACCGAGTGATAAATCACCACCAGACAAATACATAACCCTTTGATCTGGTTAATCCATAGCTCTTTTTGTTTCATCAGGACAACACGCTCTTTTTTAATTTACATGCGGTTGATCCTGCGGGTTATGACCCGAGGTGTAATGGGTATCTGTCTGTATTGGATGATTTTTCAGATTAAGATCAGGCGGCAAGATTGATGATAAAACATGGCAATTTAGCCGATTGATTTACGGGGGCTTTTCAGATTAGCCCTGACGATCACTTACAGTTCAGACGTTTACCCATCTTGCTTTCGCTTATATACTCGTGTCTTTGCTACAGCAACCAGACGGATTTCATGTACCAACCTGTCGCTCTATTTATTGGCCTGCGTTACATGCGTGGGCGTGCAGCGGATCGCTTCGGTCGTTTCGTCTCCTGGCTTTCTACCATCGGCATTACCCTCGGGGTGATGGCGCTGGTCACAGTATTGTCAGTGATGAACGGCTTTGAGCGCGAGCTGCAAAACAACATCCTTGGCCTGATGCCACAGGCAATTCTCTCTTCTGAGCATGGCTCTCTTAACCCGCAGCAACTCCCGGAAACGGCAGTCAAACTGGACGGCGTTAATCGCGTCGCACCTATTACTACCGGTGATGTGGTACTGCAAAGCGCGCGCAGCGTGGCGGTCGGGGTGATGCTGGGTATCGATCCGGCGCAAAAAGATCCACTAACGCCGTATCTGGTCAATGTGAAACAAACTGACCTCGAGCCGGGGAAATATAATGTCATCCTCGGTGAACAGCTTGCCTCACAGCTAGGCGTTAATCGCGGTGATCAAATCCGCGTGATGGTGCCATCTGCCAGCCAGTTCACGCCGATGGGGCGTATTCCAAGTCAGCGCCTGTTCAATGTGATTGGCACTTTCGCCGCCAACAGTGAAGTCGATGGCTATGAAATGCTGGTGAATATTGAGGATGCCTCACGCCTGATGCGTTATCCGGCAGGCAATATTACCGGCTGGCGTTTGTGGCTGGATGAGCCGCTGAAAGTTGACTCTTTAAGTCAGCAAAAACTGCCTGAAGGCAGCAAATGGCAGGACTGGCGTGACCGTAAAGGCGAGCTGTTCCAGGCCGTACGCATGGAAAAAAATATGATGGGCTTACTGCTGAGCCTGATTGTCGCCGTTGCGGCGTTTAACATTATTACCTCACTAGGGCTGATGGTAATGGAGAAGCAGGGCGAAGTAGCGATCCTGCAAACGCAAGGCTTAACTCCGCGACAAATCATGATGGTCTTTATGGTGCAAGGGGCCAGCGCCGGGA
Organism: Enterobacter hormaechei; assembly: GCA_041890495.1. Lineage (GTDB taxonomy): Bacteria > Pseudomonadota > Gammaproteobacteria > Enterobacterales > Enterobacteriaceae > Escherichia > Escherichia boydii. The sequence continues at coordinate 1,854,546 of CP169086.1, read as the reverse complement.
TTATCGGTGCGATCCTCGGTGCGGCGCTTGGCGCACTGCTTGCCAGCCAGTTAAATAATCTGATGCCGATAATCGGCGTCCTGCTTGATGGCGCGGCGCTGCCGGTGGCTATCGAACCTTTACAGGTCATTGTTATTGCGCTGGTGGCGATGGCTATCGCGCTGCTGTCTACGCTTTACCCTTCATGGCGCGCTGCCGCCACACAACCCGCTGAGGCTTTACGTTATGAATAAGATCCTGTTGCAATGCGACAACCTGTGCAAACGCTATCAGGAAGGCAGTGTGCAAACCGATGTACTGCACAATGTCAGTTTCAGCGTGGGCGAAGGTGAAATGATGGCGATCGTCGGTAGCTCTGGTTCCGGTAAAAGCACCTTGCTGCACTTGTTGGGCGGGCTGGATACGCCAACCTCCGGCGATGTGATCTTTAACGGTCAACCGATGAGCAAACTGTCTTCGGCGGCGAAAGCAGAGCTGCGCAACCAGAAGCTGGGCTTTATTTATCAGTTTCACCATCTGCTGCCGGATTTTACCGCCCTGGAAAACGTGGCTATGCCGCTGCTGATTGGCAAGAAAAAGCCCGCTGAAATCAACAGCCGTGCGCTGGAGATGTTAAAAGCGGTGGGGCTGGAGCATCGTGCGAATCACCGTCCATCTGAACTTTCTGGCGGCGAACGCCAGCGTGTGGCGATTGCCCGTGCGCTGGTGAATAACCCGCGCCTGGTACTGGCGGATGAACCTACCGGTAACCTTGACGCGCGTAACGCCGACAGCATCTTCCAGTTGCTTGGGGAATTGAATCGCTTGCAGGGCACCGCTTTCCTGGTGGTCACTCACGACCTGCAACTGGCGAAACGTATGAGCCGCCAACTGGAAATGCGTGATGGTCGTCTGACGGCGGAACTGAGCCTGATGGGGGCGGAGTAATGGCGATGCCTTTATCGTTATTAATTGGCCTGCGTTTTAGTCGCGGACGGCGGCGCGGCGGCATGGTGTCGCTGATCTCTGTCATTTCTACCATTGGTATTGCCCTCGGCGTGGCGGTATTGATCGTCGGCTTAAGCGCGATGAACGGCTTTGAACGCGAACTGAATAACCGCATTCTGGCGGTGGTGCCGCATGGTGAAATCGAAGCGGTAAATCAGCCATGGACTAACTGGCAGGAAGCACTGGATAACGTGCAGAAAGTGCCGGGTATTGCCGCCGCTGCGCCGTATATCAATTTCACCGGACTGGTAGAAAGTGGTGCCAATCTGCGCGCAATCCAGGTGAAGGGCGTTAACCCACAACAGGAACAGCATCTGAGCGCATTACCCTCGTTTGTTCAGGGGGATGCCTGGCGCAATTTTAAAGCGGGCGAACAGCAAATTATCATCGGCAAAGGCGTGGCGGATGCGCTGAAAGTGAAGCAGGGCGATTGGGTGTCGATCATGATCCCCAACTCGAATCCCGAGCATAAACTGATGCAGCCAAAACGTGTGCGTTTGCACATTGCCGGTATTTTGCAGTTGAGTGGTCAACTCGATCACAGTTTTGCCATGATCCCGCTGGCGGATGCCCAACAATATCTTGATATGGGTTCCAGCGTGTCAGGTATTGCCCTTAAAATGACGGATGTTTTCAACGCCAATAAGCTGGTACGCGATGCGGGTGAAGTGACCAACAGCTATGTTTATATTAAAAGTTGGATTGGTACTTACGGCTATATGTATCGCGATATCCAGATGATCCGCGCCATTATGTATCTGGCGATGGTACTGGTGATTGGCGTGGCCTGTTTCAACATCGTCTCCACCTTAGTGATGGCGGTGAAAGACAAGAGTGGCGATATCGCAGTATTAAGAACGCTGGGGGCGAAAGATGGTTTAATTCGCGCCATCTTTGTCTGGTATGGATTGCTGGCAGGGCTGTTCGGCAGCCTGTGTGGTGTGATTATCGGCGTGGTGGTTTCACTGCAACTTACCCCGATTATTGAGTGGATTGAAAAGTTGATCGGTCATCAGTTCCTCTCCAGCGATATCTATTTTATTGATTTCCTGCCATCGGAATTGCACTGGCTGGACGTCTTCTACGTACTGGTCACAGCATTGTTGCTGAGTCTTTTGGCAAGTTGGTATCCGGCGCGGCGCGCCAGTAATATTGACCCTGCGCGAGTCCTTAGCGGCCAGTAAAGGCAGTACATTAAAACAAGGAGCGGCAATGTATTACGGGTTTGATATTGGTGGAACAAAAATTGCGCTTGGCGTGTTTGATAGCGGTCGGCAGTTGCAGTGGGAAAAGCGGGTGCCGACACCGCGTGACAGCTATGACGCATTTTTAGATGCAGTGTGTGAGCTGGTAGCTGAAGCTGACCAACGTTTTGGCTGTAAAGGTTCTGTCGGCATCGGTATTCCGGGAATGCCGGAAACAGAAGATGGTACGCTGTATGCCGCCAATGTCCCCGCTGCCAGCGGTAAACCGCTGCGTGCCGACCTGAGCGCACGTCTTGATCGCGATGTACGCCTTGATAACGATGCCAACTGTTTTGCCCTTTCAGAAGCCTGGGATGATGAATTTACTCAATATCCACTGGTGATGGGGTTGATTCTCGGCACCGGTGTTGGCGGCGGGCTGATTTTCAACGGCAAACCGATTACCGGTAAAAGCTACATTACCGGCGAGTTTGGCCATATGCGTCTGCCGGTTGATGCGTTAACCATGATGGGGTTGGATTTCCCGTTACGCCGCTGCGGCTGTGGTCAGCATGGCTGCATTGAAAATTATCTGTCTGGTCGCGGTTTTGCGTGGCTGTATCAACACTATTATCATCAACCGTTGCAGGCTCCCGAAATTATTGCGCTTTATGATCAAGGCGATGAGCAGGCAAGGGCGCACGTTGAGCGTTATCTGGATTTATTAGCGGTTTGTCTGGGAAATATCCTGACCATCGTTGACCCTGACCTGGTCGTCATTGGTGGTGGCTTATCGAATTTCCCGGCAATCACAGCGCAACTGGCGGACAGGCTGCCTCGTCATCTCTTACCTGTAGCTCGTGTTCCGCGCATTGAACGCGCGCGCCACGGTGATGCGGGAGGAATGCGTGGTGCGGCCTTCCTACATCTAACCGATTAAACAACAGAGGTTGCTATGCTGTCGCGTCGGGGTCATCATCGGTTAAGTCGTTTTCGTAAAAATAAACGCCGCCTGCGCGAGCGTTTGCGTCAGCGTATTTTTTTCAGAGATAAAGTGGTGCCGGAAGCAATGGAAAAACCAAGAGTACTCGTACTGACAGGGGCAGGAATTTCTGCGGAATCAGGTATTCGTACCTTTCGCGCCGCAGATGGCCTGTGGGAAGAACATCGGGTTGAAGATGTGGCAACGCCGGAAGGTTTCGATCGCGATCCTGAACTGGTGCAAGCGTTTTATAACGCCCGTCGTCGACAGCTGCAGCAGCCAGAAATTCAGCCTAACGCCGCGCATCTTGCGCTGGCTAAACTGCAAGACGCCCTCGGCGATCGCTTTTTGCTGGTGACGCAGAATATCGACAACCTGCATGAACGCGCAGGTAATACCAATGTGATTCATATGCATGGGGAACTGCTGAAAGTTCGTTGTTCACAAAGTGGTCAGGTTCTCGACTGGACAGGAGACGTTACCCCAGAAGATAAATGCCATTGTTGCCAGTTTCCGGCACCCTTGCGCCCGCACGTAGTGTGGTTTGGCGAAATGCCACTCGGCATGGATGAAATTTATATGGCGTTGTCGATGGCCGATATTTTCATTGCCATTGGCACATCCGGGCATGTTTATCCGGCGGCTGGGTTTGTTCACGAAGCGAAACTGCATGGCGCGCACACCGTGGAACTGAATCTTGAACCGAGTCAGGTTGGTAATGAATTTGCCGAGAAATATTACGGCCCGGCAAGCACGGTTGTTCCGGAATTTGTCGACAAGCTGCTGAAAGGGCTGTAACGCGAATCGCGTGAAAAGGCACCCGCCGGGCGGGTGCCTTTTTATTTAAGAATGAAAGAACGCCAGCGTCTTCTCCAGCGATTTTGCCTGCTCGTCCAGCGAGAGCGCCGCCGCTGAGATCTGCTGAACCAGAGAAGCGTTCTGCTGGGTTGTGCTGTCCATCTGGTTAACGGCGGTGCTGACCTGGCTAATCCCCCGGTTCTGCTCGTCTAGCGCCTGAACAATGTCGTTGATGACCAGATGCACGTGCGACACCGCCTCAATCACCTGTTTCATCATTACGCCGGTTTCATTGACCAGCTCAACGCCTTTGCTGACGCGGCCTGAGGACTCGGCAATCAGCTGGGAGATCTCTTTGGCTGCGTTAGCGCTTCGCTGGGCAAGGTTGCGCACCTCCCCTGCGACTACCGCGAAACCGCGTCCCTGTTCGCCTGCACGCGCCGCTTCAACGGCCGCATTCAGCGCCAGAATATTGGTCTGGAAGGCGATGCCATCGACGATGCTGTTAATCTCACCAATCTTGCGCGCGCTCTCGTCAATCTCGCCGATCACCACGACCACGTCGTTCACCAGCGTTTCGCCATGCCCGGCGAGCGTCGCAGCGCGATGGGTCAGCGAAGTGGCCTTGTGCGCGTTGTCGGCGTTATTCTTCACCGTGACCGAAATCTCTTCCATGCTGGCTGCCGTTTCAACAATCGCCGCAGCCTGTTCTTCAGTACGCGAGGCGAGGTCAAGGTTGCCCGCCGAAATTTCGCTGGTCCCGCCGTGCACCGAATGGCTGGCTTCGCTGATGTCGCCGACGATGCGCCTGAGCTGCGTCTGCATGGCGTGCAGGGCATAAAAAATGCTGTGGGTATCCCCGGAACGCACCGGGATGGTGTTGTTCAAATCTCCCCGGGCGACGGCCAGGGCAATACCGGCGGCCTCGGAAGGTTCTCCCCCGACCGGACGATCAACCTTGCGGGTAAAGATCTGGGCCATCACCAGGCTGACCGCAACGATGCTTAACACCATCAGGACGATGGCCTTCAGTAAAAATGCGCGCGCTTCGGCCATCACCTCGCTGACCGGGGTGATAATAGCCAGTTTCCACGCCGTCTGGCTGTTACCAACGGCGATGTCCTGCCAGGTGATAAACACCTCTTCCTTCAAAAGCGGATCGTTTACCCGGGTGACGTCATGACCAGCAATCTGGCCCGCGTAAGGCTTGCCTGCAGCACGTTTGTCCGGGCTGGACACCACGTTATTGCCCGCAGACAGGAGGAGGGCGTAGCCCGTGCCGTTCCACGGTTTAATTGCGCCGATCGTGGACTGCAGCGTGGCGAGCGAGAAGTCAGAGGTGACCGAGCCCAGAAACTGACCGTCACGCATGATGGGGGCGGCAATCGAGGTGAGCATCACGTCCACGCCGTTGTAGGGGTAAATATAGGGTTCGATGATCACATCTTTATGCCGCTGTTTCGGCAGGAGATAATAATCACCGCTGCCGGGCGTTTCGATGTCCGTCAGCAGGTGCAATGCCGGTTTGCCGGTGGCATCGCGGTCGACGTAGCGGGCGTAGCGCCCGGCAGGATCCTCACCGCTCTGACCGGCAAAGGCGGCATCTTTATCGTCAAACGCGTTAGGCTCAAAGGCCATCGACATGGAGAGAAACGATGGGTGAGCCGAGAGGTAGTGGATGAGCAGCTGGTTCAGGCTCTGGCGATCGGATACGCCCGCCTCGCGCAGCGCCAGGGCGCTGTTGCCCATATCCCGGGCGGCAGTCAGGGCGGAATCCAGCTGTTTGCTGACCTGTAAAGCCTGTACCTCGGCTATCTGGCGGATATGTTTTTTGGCCAGCACCTCTTGCTGCGCCATCCACTGCCACATCATAAACCCGATCGTTGCCGTAAAGCCCACCGTCACTGTGAGGAAAATGGACAATAGCATCAACGTCTTGACTCTTATTTTTTTTCTTCGGACCATGGCGTCTTTCATTCTCATCTCCCGTAATGTTGTGCGTGTCGGGTAGGCACTCATTACTTATCGGATATATTTCCTTCTTTCTGTAGATCGCCGGGTATATTTAATTTAAATTCCAGAATATTAAATCCCGTTAATTAGTGTGGATGCTTTTATTTTGTGCATTCAATCAAAATAGCGCTCGATAATGCTCGTTATCGTGGTGTAGAAAGAGGATGCTTATAAATATAAAGTTGTAGAGGAGGATGGGATATGTACGGATTTATCGCGCGACAACCCATTTTTAACCCTGAAATGAATACGGTGGCCTATGAGCTGCTTTTCAGAGACGGGATGACAAACCGTTTTCCGGATGTGTCGGCGGAATATGCCACATCCAGGATGATATCAGATCAGTTTTTATGCGTGCCGTCCCAGCGCATCGCCGGGACACATACGTCGTTTATTAATTTCCCTTCAAGGATGGTCATTGACCGCAGTGGCGAAGCGCTGGATAAAGAGAGCGTGGTGATTGAGATCCTTGAAGATGCTGTGCCGGGGGCCGAGCTGCTGGAGGCCGTCAGGGAGATGAATGCGCACGGCTATCAGTTTGCGCTTGATGATTTCACCCTTGCGCCAGAATGGGATGCCTTTTTACCCTATATTTCAATACTGAAATTCGACGTCAGAAATTATTCCTTAGCGCAAATTAAACAGTATCTGAAAGCGCGTAAACATCTGACCGGTCATATTAAATATCTCGCTGAAAAAGTTGAGACTAAAGAGGAATTCAACCAATACAGGAACGAGGGGTTCTCTCTGTTTCAGGGCTATTTTTTCTGCCGCCCGGAGGTCATTAAATATAAACGGCTTTCGCAAAATCAGCTGGCGATTTTTCGACTGCAAATGGAGGTCGGACGCAATAAACCTGATTTTCGAATTATCGAGTCGTTGATAAAAACCGATCTCACGCTCTCCTATAAAATCATGCGCTATATGAAGCATACGGCGTTTAAGCATGTCGGCGCCTGTAATTTCAGCAAGTTAACCCTGAGCGAGGTGCTCAGGTATCTTGGCGAAAATCAGCTCCGACGGTTTGTTGCCGTCGTGGTCCTCGCCAGTGCGGGCAATGACACCGTCAGCGAGCTTTACCCGCTAAGCATGATGCGCGGCAAGTTCTGCGAACTGATCGCAGAGACGATGAAAGACCCGATTCTGGCTGAAAATGCGTTCATGTGCGGCCTGTTTTCATTGCTCGATACCCTCCTGGAGCTACCGATGGCCGAGTTGATGAAGCAAATTGCAGTTCCGCAGAGCGTGAGCAACGCGCTGTGCCATCAGGAGGGGCAGTTAGCCGACATGATTAACCTCTGTCGTTACTATGAGCAGCAGCAGTGGGACGAGGCGACACGGGTTCGTCAGGCGCTGGGTCTGTCAGATGAGGAGGTGGTGGAGGCGATGCGAAAGGCGACGATCTGGGCAGGAGAGAATACGGTCAGTTAATCCCCCTCACGCCGTGCAGGTGGCGTGAGGAAGGACGCGATACCGGCTAGCGGCCCGCTTTTAATTTCTGATAATACTCTTCATAAATGCTGCTGGCTGCGCCAACGTCATTCTGCCATTCGCCATTTTTAATGGTTTCAGCATCCGGGTAGAGCGTTTTATCGTTCGCCACTTCCGGGCTTAACAGCTTACGCGCCGCAAGGTTTGGCGTTGGATAACCGATAGTTTCGGCAACCTGTTTTGCCACATCCGGGCGCAGCAGGAAGTTGATCAATTTCAGCGCGCCTTCTTTGTTTTTGGCATTTGCCGGGATCGCCAGGCTGTCCATCCAGAAAATGCCGCCTTCTTTCGGCCATACCACGTCAATTGGCGTACCCGCCTGGCGTGCAACGAAAGCAGAACCGTTCCAGATCATGCCGAGGTTAACTTCGCCTTCCATGTACGGGTTAGCCGGGTTATCGGAGTTAAAGGCTGCCACGTTTGGCATCAGTTTTTTCAGCTCGTTATATGCAGCTTCAATCTCTTTCGGATCGGTGGTGTTACCGGAGTAGCCCAGCTTACGCAGCGCCATCTGGAACACTTCACGGGCATCGTCGGTCAACAGCAGGCTGCCTTTGTACTCAGGCTTCCACAGATCGGCCCAGCTGGTGACAGATTTCGGATCCACCGCATCACCGTTAACACCAATCGCCGTCGCACCCCAGATATACGGAATGGAGTAATCGTTATTCGGGTCAAACGGCTTATTGAGCATGTCTGGATCGAGATTGCTGAAGTTCGTTAACTTCGACTTGTCGATCTTCTGGATCATCCCTTCTTTACGCATTTTATCGACGTAATAGGTTGAAGGAACCACCAGGTCATAGGCACCGTCTTTGTACGTTTTCAGCTTGGCATACATGGTTTCGTTCGACTCGTAAGTCGAATAGATAACCTTAATACCGGTTTCTTTGGTGAACTGTTCAAGCAGTCCTGGCGGCACGTACTCGGTCCAGTTGTAGAAATACAGCGTGTTGTTGTCATCGGCGTGAGCGGCGCTCATGCCCAGTGCCAGAGCACCCGCCGCGAGCAGGTGGCGTGACCATTTTTTCATTTAACGTCCCCTGTGTTACCTTTCGTTTTATCACGAGCAATAAGCTGGCTGGCAATAACCATCACCAGCGACAGCACCAGTAATATGGTTGCCAGCGCGTTAACTTCCGGCGATACGCCGACTTTGACCATCGAATAAATTTTTAACGGCAGAATTTCATAACTTGGTCCGGTGACGAACGAAGAAACTACCACATCGTCCATCGACAGGGTAAAGCTTAACACCCAGCCCGCCGCCACCGCTGGCATTGCCAGTGGCAGAATGATTTTTCGCAGAATGGTAAATTCGCTGGCACCGAGATCTTTCGCCGCTTCCAGCATCCGCACGTCAAAACCTTTCAGGCGCGAATACACCGTCACCACCACAAATGGCAGGCAGAAGGTGATATGCGAGAACAGCAGCGACCAGAAGCCAAGCTGAATACCCAGCAGCATAAACAGCACCAGCAGCGAAATTGCCATCACGATATCTGGTGACATCATTACCACAAACAGCATTCCGCTAACGAACGGCTTACCGCGAAAGCGATAACGGTACAGCGCAACTGCCGTCAGTGAACCGATAAGCGTAGCAAACGTCGCCGAAAACACCGCCATTGTTAGTGAATGCTGCGCTGCCTGTAACAGGCTGTCGTTGTTCATCAGCAGGCTATACCATTTGGTGGTAAAACCCTGCCAGTTGATGCCAAAGCGCGAGCTGTTAAAGGAGTTCACAATCAAAATAATGATTGGGATATACAGGTACGCGTAGATAGCGGTCATAAAACCGCCGCGAAGCAGTCGACCGATCATTCGAGTTCCACCTTTTTATTCAGCAGACGAGAAGCGCGCCAGTAAACCAGCAACATCAGGCCCATTACGATAGTCAGCGTAATGCTGGTGGCTGCACCAAACGGCCAGTCACGAATATTGAGGAACTGTACCTTGATGACGTTACCGATCAGCAGGTTTTTCGCACCGCCCATCAGGTCGGACACATAGAACAGGCCCATCGCTGGCAGCATCACCAGCAGACATCCGGCAATAATTCCCGGCATCGTCAGTGGAATAATGATACGGATAAAAGTCTGTAACTTGCTGGCACCGAGATCGCGCGCCGCCTCAAGCAACGGCTTATCCAGTTTTTCGATACTGGAGTACAGCGGCATCACCATAAACGGTAGCAGAATGTAAACCAGACCGATAATCACCGCACTGGGCGTGAACATGATACGAATTGGTGTGTCGATAACGCCCAGCCAGAGCAAAAACTCGTTGAGATAGCCTTTGGTGCTGAGGAAAATTTTCAGCCCGTAGATGCGAATCAGTGAGTTGGTCCAGAAGGGAACAATCAGCAGAAACAGCAGCAGCGGACGCACCTTGTGTGGTAGCTTCGCCAGAAACCAGGCAAACGGGTAGCCCAGCACCAGGCAGGCGAGGGTGGCGATCAGCGCCATATTCAGCGAGTGCAATAGCACTTCAAAATAGAGCGGATCGAGCAGACGCGTGTAGTTATCCAGCGTAAAGACCATTTTGACGAAACTGGCGTCGTCGCGGGTCAAAAAGCTGGTGCCAATGATCATCAGGTTGGGCAGAAAGACAAACAACACAAGCCAACCGACAATAGTGACAATCACTACATTCTGGAACTTACTTGTGTTCTTCATCAGCCAGTACGACCTCCCAGCTTTCTACCCAATTAATGGCCATTTTTTGGTCGAGAGAGTGGTCAAAGTCAGGGTCGTCTTCATTGAAGAATTCGCTGACCATCACCATCTTGCCATTTTCCAGTTCAACAACCGACTCCAGCGTCATGCCTTTGTAGTTACGCTCACGAACGTAACCAATCAGCCCTTCAGCGTGGTTGTCGTCGTTAATCTCTTCAACACGTAAGTCTTCCGGGCGCAGCAGAACATGCAGTTTTTGCCCCGGTTCAACGGCGAAGTTAACGTAGATATTACATTCGCGGCCTTCAACGTTGGCGCGTACGCGCTGCTCGTCTAGACGTTCGATGACAGTGGCGTTAAACATATTGATTTCGCCAATGAAGCCGGCAACAAACAGGTTTTTCGGCTCTTCGTAAATTTCGCGCGGTGTACCATCTTGCTCAATACGACCCTCGCGCATCACCACAATCCTGTCTGACATGGTGAGCGCTTCTTCCTGATCGTGAGTGACAAAGACGAAGGTAATACCAAGCTTACGCTGTAACGCTTTCAGCTCGTTCTGCATTTGCTTACGCAGTTTGTAATCCAGCGCTGAGAGCGACTCATCCAGCAACAACAGACGAGGCTTGTTAACCACCGCGCGAGCAATGGCGACGCGTTGCTGTTGACCACCAGAGAGCTGATGCGGTTTACGTTGAGCGAAGGTTTCCAGTTGCACCATCCGCAGGGCTTCCATCACGCGGGGCGTAATTTCAGCAGCGGGGGTTTTTTGCATGCGCAACCCAAAGGCCACATTTTCGAACACGGTCATGTGGGGGAAAAGTGCGTAGCTTTGGAAAACAGTGTTCACATAGCGGTTTTCCGCCGGAACGTGGGTGATGTCCTCGTTATCCAGCATGATGCGTCCGGAATCAACAGTTTCCAGACCTGCAATCAGGCGAAGAACGGTTGTTTTACCGCAGCCAGAAGGGCCAAGCAGCGTGAGGAACTCGCCATTGTTGATAGTCAGATCCAGCTGGGGAATGACCTCTTTACCATCAAAGCATTTGCGAATTCCCGCCAATTGCACCAGCGGTGAAAGCGAACTCGGTTGTTTATTCAATTTTTTACTCTGTCCCATGTAAACGCAACGGATGGCTTACCGATGCGGGGTTTGTGGTTAACCACCTTGGTGACTCTTAATGAGGGCGGTAATTCTACGGCAAACCGCTTGAATCGCCAATCTTTGTTGTGAATTACTGGCTTAGCTTTATATTCATTAAGGTAATGCTGATAAATATTCCCGCTTGCAGGGGTAAAAGTGACCTGACGCAATATTTGTCTTTTCTTGCTTCTTAATAATGTTGTCACAAAAAGTGAGGGTGACTACATGGATAAACTACTTGAGCGATTTTTGAACTACGTGTCTCTGGATACCCAATCAAAAGCAGGGGTGAGACAGGTTCCCAGCACGGAAGGCCAATGGAAGTTATTGCATCTGCTGAAAGAGCAGCTCGAAGAAATGGGGCTTATCAATGTGACCTTAAGTGAGAAGGGCACTTTGATGGCGACGTTACCGGCTAACGTCCCTGGCGATATCCCGGCGATTGGCTTTATTTCTCATGTGGATACCTCACCGGATTGCAGCGGCAAAAATGTTAATCCGCAAATTGTTGAAAACTATCGCGGTGGCGATATTGCGCTGGGTATCGGCGATGAAGTTTTATCACCGGTTATGTTCCCGGTGCTGCATCAGCTACTGGGTCAGACGTTGATTACCACCGATGGTAAAACCTTGTTAGGTGCCGATGACAAAGCCGGTATTGCAGAAATCATGACCGCGCTGGCGGTATTGCAACAGAAAAACATTCCGCATGGTGATATTCGCGTCGCCTTTACCCCGGATGAAGAAGTGGGCAAAGGGGCGAAACATTTTGATGTTGATGCCTTCGATGCCCGCTGGGCTTACACTGTTGACGGTGGTGGCGTAGGCGAACTGGAGTTTGAAAACTTCAACGCTGCATCGGTCAATATCAAAATTGTCGGTAACAATGTTCATCCGGGCACGGCGAAAGGAGTGATGGTAAATGCGCTGTCGCTGGCGGCACGTATTCATGCGGAAGTTCCGGCGGATGAAAGCCCGGAAATGACAGAAGGCTATGAAGGTTTCTATCATCTGGCGAGCATGAAAGGCACCGTTGAACGGGCCGATATGCACTACATCATCCGTGATTTCGACCGTAAACAGTTTGAAGCGCGTAAACGTAAAATGATGGAGATCGCCAAAAAAGTGGGCAAAGGGTTACATCCTGATTGCTACATTGAATTGGTGATTGAAGACAGTTACTACAATATGCGCGAGAAAGTGGTTGAGCATCCGCATATTCTCGATATCGCCCAGCAGGCGATGCGTGACTGCGATATTGAACCGGAACTGAAACCGATCCGCGGTGGTACCGACGGCGCGCAGTTGTCGTTTATGGGATTACCGTGCCCGAACCTGTTCACTGGCGGTTACAACTATCATGGTAAGCATGAGTTTGTGACTCTGGAAGGTATGGAAAAAGCGGTGCAGGTGATCGTCCGTATTGCCGAGTTGACCGCGAAGCGGTAGCCGCTTTAAGTCGGATGGCGCTTCGCTTACCCGGCCTACGTTCAAATTGCAGGCCCGGTAAGCGAAGCGCCACCGGGCACAAAGGCAAGGAGCGCCCATGTCAAACTACCGTCGCCATTACGTTCCCGGCGGCACATGGTTTTTTACCGTCAACCTGCAAAACCGCCAGAGCGATTTGCTTACCCGCCATATCGACAGCCTGCGTTCCGCCACCTCAACGGTTAAACGTGCGAAGCCCTTCACTATCAACGCATGGGTTATCCTTCCTGAACATATGCACTGTATCTGGACCTTACCGGAAGGTGACAGTGATTTTTCCGCCCGCTGGCGGGATATCAAAAAGACGTTCAGCCGCAGCATCGACATGCGTCATATCTGGCAGCCACGCTTCTGGGAACACACTATCCGTAACGAAGAGGACTACCAGCGGCATGTGGATTACATTTACATCAATCCGCTGAAGCACGACTTTGTCAGCAAAGTCATCAACTGGCCGTATTCAACGTTTCATCGCGATGTGCGGGAAGGAGTGTACCAGGCGGATTGGGCGGGAGAGATCGAGGATTTTGCGGCGGGTGAGCGGAAGTAAAATGCCGGGCGGCGGCTACGCCTTACCCGGCCTACAAAACCAGTGAACGTAGGCCCGGTAAGCGAAGCGCCACCGGGCATTAAGGCGACTCAGTCCTCAAAGAACCAGTACCCGCTGTTCACCAGCGCGGCCAGCATCGCGAGGAAGGAGGGGTCTTCCAGCGCATCGCCAAAGGTGTCGGCAGTCAGCACCAGATGGCTGGCAATCGCTTCCAGCGCCGGACGGTGCGGAGAGTCCAGCTTCTCGCCGTTGACGAACACCTCCTCACCAATGCGCAGCACGCGCAATCCGCCCAGGCGTAGCAGCTTGTCGCCCTGCTGGAGCGCATCATAAATCTCGTCAGCCTGATAAGGCGGCTCCGGCGGCGCAACGTCCAGCTCATGACGAGACTGGCTGATAAACTCGCCAAACCACTGTTTGAAGTGCTCCGGCTCGTTAATCAGATCCAGCATCATGCCGCGCAGCTTATCCAGCTCTTCTGGCAGAATGTCCGCCGGATGATCGCGCGCAGGCACATCAGGATCGCTGTAACGATAGCTGCCCAGCTCGCGCTGCAGAACATAGTCGGCAAATCCGCTGATCATCTCGCGGCCGCTCGGCGCGCGGAACCCGACGGAATAGTTGAGGGAGTTTTCCAGGGAGTAACCTTCGTGAGGGAATCCCGGTGGAATGTAGAGAATATCACCCGGCTCCAGCTCTTCGTCGATAATCCCTTCAAACGGGTCAACCTGTAACAGATCCGGGTGTGGGCAGTGCTGTTTCATTTGCAGCTTTTCGCCCACTCGCCAGCGACGACGTCCGGTACCCTGAATGATAAACACGTCGTACTGATCGAGATGCGGGCCGACGCCGCCGCCAGGTACAGAAAAAGAGATCATCAGATCATCAATACGCCAGTCCGGTAGTTCACGGAAACGGTCGCATCAGCGCGGCGGTCGGCTCATGCCAGTGATTTACTGCTTGCACTAACAATGACCAGTTAGTTTCACCGAGATGATCGTAGCTTTCGAACGGACCGTGGCTGACCTGCATTTGCCATCCTGGTGACTGACCAGTCGACTGTCGACTTCGCTTTCCATCGCCAGACCCGCCAACTCGTCTGGAGAGATCGGGTCAATAAAATTATTTAAAGCGCGTTTTAACACCACCGGGCGTTTCTGCCAGTGACGTTCAAGAAAATCGGGCCAGTTAAGAGTGAGTTGGTATTCCATGTTAAGCATCCACAGCTGGTATCTGCAACCGATTATAACGGATGCTTAACGTAATGCGTGAAGTATGGACATATTTATTCATCTTTCTGGCGTAGAATGCTGGCGACCAAAAATCACCTCCATCCGCGCACCGCCAAGCATGCTATCTCCGGCGACGATTTTACCCTCATATTGCTCGGTGATTTCGCGGGCTACCGCCAGCCCCACACCTTGCCCAGGGCGTAAAGTATCAACCCGTTGACCACGGTCGAAATGACCTCTCGCTTGCTTAATGGAATACCGGGGCCATCATCCTCGACCACAATATAGAGATGCTCGTCGGTTTGCCTTGCAGAAATTTCGACAAACTCGAGGCAATATTTACAGGCATTATCCAGCACGTTGCCCATCACCTCGACAAAATCGTTCTGCTCACCGACAAAGCTGATCTCTGGCGAAATATCGAGAGAAGATATTGACCCCTTTGCGTTGATACACTTTGTTCAGCGCTGAGGTGAGATTGTCCAGCAGTGGGGCGACCGGATGCAGCTCCGCGGCTGAGCAATGTCCCGCCGCGCATACTGGCACGATGCAGGTAGTAGCCAATTTGCTGTGAATGCGGCTGATTTGCTCCAGCATTACCGGCTCAGCATCACTGACGCTCATCTTTTCACTACGCAGAGAACGCAGCGTACTTTGCAGCACCGCCAGTGGCGTTTTCAGACTATGGGTCAGGTCGGTGAGCGTCGTTACGGTATTTGTCGTAACGTTCGCGTTCACTTTTTAACAATCGGTTCAGGTTTCGTACCAGACTGGTCAGTTCTCGCGTTGTGGCTGGATTGAGCAATTCGCGGTTATGTTTCTTCCAGTTCGCGGACTTCTTTTGCCAGGGCTTCGATGGGGCGTAAACTCCACCAGGCGGCGACCCACAGCAGCGGGATCACTAACAGCAGATTGGCTGAGAGCACATAGATAAACCAGCTCCAGACCATATAGGAACTTTTTAGCTCCACGGAATGGTATCCACCACCACAATGGTTAACTTTGGCATTCGCGATGTTGCCGGGTAGACGTTTACCGCCACCGAGTGGGTCATCTCCGCGTCGTCGTCATCTTCCCGCACTTCCTGCAACTGTTGCTGTATCGAATGATCTCCACTCAGCAAGAGGCTGGTATCGTTAACATCCGCTTCAATTTCATGAAAACCATTCGATTTCAGCCAGTCAGGCTGGATCATCTTCATCAGCCAGGGCACGTCACGTTGCGCCCATAAAAGCTGCCCGTTCTCATCATAAATTAGCGTCATGGTGGGGCTTTGCTTGTCGATATTTTCTGGTAACTCGACATGCAACTTATTGTTTTCCCACTTCGCAAGGGTATAGAACAGATTGCTTTCGCCACGTAACAGCCGAAACGTAGTTTTATCGAAACTGACGCTATAACCGATCAGCGCGACCATTCCGTAGGCAAGCGAAAGCACCAGTACTACCGCTGCCGTTGCCAACAGAAAACGTACCCGCAGCGAGAGCGGGAAAAAAAGACGCAGTAATTTTTTCATCAGCGCAATTCGAACAGATAGCCCTGGCCGCGAACGGTGGTAATCACTTCTTGCGGATATTGTGCCTGAATTTTTTTGCGCAGACGTCCCATCAGTACATCAATGGTATGGCTTTCCCGCAGCTCCGCATCCGGATAGAGTTGGAGCATTAACGAATCTTTGCTCACCACTTTGCCATTATTGCGTATCAACGTTTCCATAATGGTGTATTCGAACGCGGTCAGTTTGATCACTTCGTCATTAATAGATAATTCACGGCGAGAGAGATCAACCTGAAACGGTGGTAGCGAAATGACCTGTGAAGCCAGACCGCTATTACGCCGCATTAATGCCTGCATTCGCGCCATCACCTCTTCAATATGAAATGGTTTAGTCACGTAATCATCAGCACCAGCACTTAATACTTCGACTTTGTCCTGCCAGCTTTCACGGGCGGTTAATACCAGAATCGGCAGTGAAACATCATTGCTACGCCAGCGGCGAATCAGTGACAGACCGTCCTCGTCTGGCAATCCGAGATCGACAATCGCAATATCCGGTAAATGTTCATTGAGATAATAATCGGCTTCTTTGGCATCTTCTGCATCATCGACCTGATGACCAGCATCCTGAATCTGAACTTTAAGGTGGTGACGTAACAACGCATTGTCTTCAACAACCAGTACGCGCATTTTTATTTCTCCCTGTCTTAATTATTAAAATAGTGTAACGCGATTATGTGGTTATGGGGGTAAACATTAAATAAACCAGCGGGGAGGGGAGGTAAAGTGAAAAAATAAAAAGCGGATAATCTTAATAAGCAGGCCGGACAGCATCGCCATCCGGCACTGATACGAGTTTATTTCAGCTCATCAACCATGGTGATGGCGCGACCAATGTAGTTTGCCGGCGTCATCGCTTTCAGGCGGGCTTTCTCTTCTTCTGGCAACGCCAGACCGTCGATAAACTGCTTCATGCCTTCGGCGTCAACGCGCTTACCACGAGTCAGCTCTTTCAGCTTCTCGTACGGTTTTTCGATGCCATAGCGACGCATAACTGTCTGGATTGGTTCAGCCAGCACTTCCCAGTTGTGATCCAGTTCATCCAGCAGATGGTCACGGTTCACTTCCAGTTTGCTCACGCCTTTCAGGGTGGATTGATATGCAATCAAGGCATAACCGATACCCACGCCGAGGTTACGCAGCACGGTAGAGTCGGTCAGGTCACGCTGCCAGCGGGAAACCGGCAGTTTGCTTGCCAGATGCTGCAATACCGCGTTGGAAAGGCCCAGATTCCCTTCGGAGTTTTCGAAGTCGATCGGGTTAACTTTATGCGGCATGGTGGAAGAACCAATCTCACCAGCAATGGTTTTCTGTTTGAAGTGGTTAAGGGCGATATAACCCCAGACGTCACGGTCAAAGTCGATCAGAATAGTGTTGAAGCGCGCAACGCAATCAAACAGTTCGGCAATGTAGTCGTGCGGTTCGATCTGGGTGGTGTACGGGTTCCACTGAATACCCAGCGAGGTGACGAACTCTTCGCTGAACTGATGCCAGTCAACTTCCGGGTAAGCGGCGATGTGGGCGTTATAGTTACCGACCGCGCCGTTGATTTTGCCGAGGATCTCCACCTGGTTAAGCTGGCGGTACTGGCGCTCCATACGGTAGGCGACGTTTGCCATCTCTTTACCGATGGTTGACGGCGTGGCTGGCTGACCGTGGGTACGAGACAGCAGCGGGATATCGCGATACTGAACGGCGAGATCTTTAATGCCATCAATCAGTTGACGCCAGTATGGCAGGATCACTTCATCACGCGCGGTTTTCAGCATTAATGCGTGGGAGAGGTTATTGATATCTTCCGAAGTACAGGCAAAGTGGATGAATTCAGAAACCGCGTGCAGTTCCGGGATCTCCGCCACTTTTTCTTTCAGGAAATACTCAACCGCTTTAACGTCGTGGTTAGTGGTACGCTCGATAGTTTTGATGCGCGCCGCATCTTCTTCGCTGAAACTGGCGACGATTGCATCAAGGTAACCGATTGCGTCGGCAGCAAAAGCAGGAACTTCCTTGATCGCTGCGTGCGCGGCCAGTTTTTGCAGCCAACGTACTTCAACTTGTACACGGAATTTCAGCAAACCATATTCGCTGAAAATCCCGCGCAGCGCGCTGACTTTATCGCCGTAGCGTCCATCGACAGGGGAAACGGCGGTCAGTGAGGATAATTCCATAGATCACAACTCCGGGGTTAAATGAGCAAGAATTTGTTTTGCCTGAGTGGTCAGGCGATTACGAGAAAACATCAGTTGCAGACGTCCGCCGCCGACCTGGTGCCAGAGCACGGCGGCGCGAATGCCTGCCAGCAGGGTTGCGCGAACTTTCGCCTGCACTTGTGGGCTTTGCAGTACAGCAGGGGAACCGGTGACCTGAATGCGCGGGCCAAGCGGGCTAATCACATCAACATAGATAGCAGCCATCGCGCTCATCAGCGTTTCGGACTGTAAATCGAAGTGTTCGAGCTGGCGTTGCAGGCCGTTGATCCGGTTGCCCAGAGTGTCGAGCGCGCCTTTCGCTGAGGAGAGTTTGCGCTCAAGCACCATCAAGCTGAGTGTGTAGCGGGTTAATTCGGCGTTTAAGCCCTGGCGACTGCTGGCATTGAGCACGCCGAGCAGGGTTTCCAGCCCGACGCGCAGGTTGGCTTCGCTACCGCCAAAAACCGCCAGCGTCGAGCTGGGGTTCATATCAATAATACTGTTGAGTGAGACGTGTAGCGCATCGGCATCACAATGCCCCTGGTGAGCGAGTTGTTGCACCAGGCGTGCCGACTGACAAATACCGGCCAGGGCGAGGGTGATGTCATAGTAATTCTTTGCCACGTTCACTGCTTCCTTGTTTTAAGTAAAGATAATAATCAGACCGGCAGCGGCAGACGCTGCTCAATAATACCGCCACCGAGGCACACTTCAC
Source organism: Enterobacter hormaechei (assembly GCA_041890495.1). Classification (GTDB taxonomy): domain Bacteria; phylum Pseudomonadota; class Gammaproteobacteria; order Enterobacterales; family Enterobacteriaceae; genus Escherichia; species Escherichia boydii. The sequence continues at coordinate 1,835,538 of CP169086.1, read as the reverse complement.
CGTTATAGAAGACGGCAGACTGGCCCGGCGTCACGGCGGCAACCGGTTCATCGAAAATCACTTCAATGCGATCATCGTCCAGCGCCTTGACGGTGCAAGGGATATCGGTCTGGCGATAGCGGGTTTTTACCGTGCAACGCATAGTGCCGGTGAATGGTTCGCGATCGACCCAGTGCAACTGCTGGGCAATCAACCCGACAGACATCAGCCGCGGGTGTTCATGGCCCTGAGCGACAACCAGAATGTTGTTTTCGACGTCTTTGTCCACCACATACCACGGTTCTTCGGTACCTTCTTTGGTGCCACCGATACCCAGACCTTTACGCTGACCGAGAGTGTGATACATCAGCCCCTGGTGCTCACCAATTTCATCGCCATCGACGGTAATGATTTTGCCCGGTTGCGCCGGGAGATAACGGCCCAGGAACTCGCGGAATTTACGTTCGCCAATGAAGCAAATGCCGGTAGAGTCTTTTTTCTTCGCGGTGACCAGACCAAGATCTTCAGCAATCTTACGCACCTGCGGTTTTTCCAGTTCGCCGACCGGGAACAGGCTTTGCGCAATCTGCTCATGGCTGAGCGTATAAAGGAAGTAGCTCTGGTCTTTATTGCTGTCCAGACCACGCAGCAGGCGGCTCTTGCCATCGACATCGGCCCGACGTACGTAATGACCGGTAGCGATATAATCGGCACCTAAATCTTCGGCGGCAAATTCGAGGAAGGCTTTAAATTTGATCTCTTTGTTGCACAGAATATCCGGATTCGGCGTGCGACCGGCTTTATATTCGGCAAGGAACAGTTCGAAGACGTTGTCCCAGTACTCGGCAGCAAAGTTAACGGTGTGCAGTTCAATGCCGAGCTTGTCGCAGACAGCCTGGGCATCAGCCAGATCCGCTGCCGCTGTGCAATATTCCTCACCGTCGTCTTCTTCCCAGTTCTTCATAAACAGGCCTTCGACCTGATATCCCTGTTGTTGCAACAGCCAGGCAGAAACGGAGGAATCGACACCGCCGGACATGCCGACGATTACTTTTTTTGCGGTTTCAGACATTGGATCACTCACGACATTGAACTTCAAGGCGGCGTATTCTATCACGCAGCCTTTTAGATGACACCCTTTGTAAAAGGCCAGTTAAAATCGCCAATCATCTCCAGCGGATAACGTTGCCCGCTTTGATAACAACGAATACTTTCCGCCACCAGCGGCGAACGAAGATTTGACGCCTGTAAAATTTCTTCGGCGCTGACCCAACGGCAGCAGTCGATATCGCTGTCATGAGGCTGGGTCGGGCATATTTGCTCAAGCTCAATGGCAAAGAGGAAACGCAAAAACGGCGTTTTATCTGGCGCAATCCACTGATGCATACGAATAAAGTGTTGCGGCTGCGCGCTGATGCCGGTTTCTTCCCACAGTTCACGGGCGGCGGCTTCCACTAAGGTTTCATCGGCTTCCAGATGCCCGGCAGGTTGGTTCCATAACGCTTTACCATTAATCGTCTCTTCAACGACTAAAAATTTGCCTTCTGCGTGCACCACGCAAGCAACGGTAACGTGCGGTTTAAACATTTTGCATCCTTAATCTGTCACTTCTCGCCATTCGCCATTGGCAAGATTATCCAAAGAGTAATCTCCCATCGCATAGCGAATCAGTCGCAGCGTAGGGAAACCAACATGGGCGGTCATGCGGCGCACCTGGCGATTACGTCCTTCATATAAGGTGATCTTCAGCCAGCTGGTGGGAATACTTTTGCGTTCACGAATTGGTGGATTCCGCGGCCATAACCACGCGGGTTCGTCAACCAGCTCCGCGCCTGCGGGCAGGGTAGGGCCATCATTTAAGGTTACGCCATTGCGCAAGGCTTCAAGTGCGTCTTGTGTGGGAATACCTTCCACCTGCACATAATAGATTTTTCCGGTGCGTTTACCCGGCTGGGTTAAACGCGCCTGCAACGCGCCGTTATTGGTCAGCACCAGCAACCCTTCGCTATCGCGGTCAAGGCGACCTGCTGCATAAACGCCCTGAACCGGGATGAATTCTTTTAATGTTTTGCGTCCGGCTTCATCGGTGAACTGCGGAAGAACATCGTAGGGTTTATTGAAGAGGATCACACGCGTGGGCTGGTTTTCAGGTTTACGCCTGGTAGAACGTTGCGAGCTGAATCGCTTAACCTGGTGATTTCTAAAAGAAGTTTTTTGCATGGTATTTTCAGAGATTATGAATTGCCGCATTATAGCCTAATAACGCGCATCTTTCATGACGGCAAACAATAGGGTAGTATTGACAAGCCAATTACAAATCATTAACAAAAAATTGCTCTAAAGCATCCGTATCGCAGGACGCAAACGCATATGCAACGTGGTGGCAGACGAGCAAACCAGTAGCGCTCGAAGGAGAGGTGAATGGAAAGTAAAGTAGTTGTTCCGGCACAAGGCAAGAAGATCACCCTGCAAAACGGCAAACTCAACGTTCCTGAAAATCCGATTATCCCTTACATTGAAGGTGATGGAATCGGTGTAGATGTAACCCCAGCCATGCTGAAAGTGGTCGACGCTGCAGTCGAGAAAGCCTATAAAGGCGAGCGTAAAATCTCCTGGATGGAAATTTACACCGGTGAAAAATCCACACAGGTTTATGGTCAGGATGTCTGGCTGCCTGCTGAAACCCTTGATCTGATTCGTGAATATCGCGTTGCCATTAAAGGTCCGCTGACCACTCCTGTTGGTGGCGGTATTCGCTCTCTGAACGTTGCCCTGCGCCAGGAACTGGATCTCTACATCTGCCTGCGTCCGGTACGTTACTATCAGGGCACTCCAAGCCCGGTTAAACACCCTGAACTGACCGATATGGTTATCTTCCGTGAAAACTCGGAAGACATTTATGCGGGTATCGAATGGAAAGCAGACTCTGCCGACGCCGAGAAAGTGATTAAATTCCTGCGTGAAGAGATGGGGGTGAAGAAAATTCGCTTCCCGGAACATTGTGGTATCGGTATTAAGCCGTGTTCGGAAGAAGGCACCAAACGTCTGGTTCGTGCAGCGATCGAATACGCAATTGCTAACGATCGTGACTCTGTGACTCTGGTGCACAAAGGCAACATCATGAAGTTCACCGAAGGAGCGTTTAAAGACTGGGGCTACCAGCTGGCGCGTGAAGAGTTTGGCGGTGAACTGATCGACGGTGGCCCGTGGCTGAAAGTTAAAAACCCGAACACTGGCAAAGAGATCGTCATTAAAGACGTGATCGCTGATGCATTCCTGCAACAGATCCTGCTGCGTCCGGCTGAATATGATGTTATCGCCTGTATGAACCTGAACGGTGACTACATTTCTGACGCCCTGGCAGCGCAGGTTGGCGGTATCGGTATCGCCCCTGGTGCAAACATCGGTGACGAATGCGCCCTGTTTGAAGCCACCCACGGTACTGCGCCGAAATATGCCGGTCAGGACAAAGTAAATCCAGGCTCTATCATCCTCTCCGCTGAGATGATGCTGCGCCATATGGGTTGGACTGAAGCGGCTGACCTGATTGTTAAAGGTATGGAAGGCGCAATCAATGCCAAGACCGTAACTTATGACTTCGAACGTCTGATGGAAGGCGCTAAGCTGCTGAAATGTTCAGAGTTTGGTGAAGCGATCATCGAAAACATGTAATCCAGATTCTGGGTTAAACAAGAGCGGGGGCCTGAGGGTTCCCGTTTTTTTTGCCTCTGCCTGCGGGAGACAACACGATGTTAGCCACTGTCCTTATCGCTGTCGTTGCACTCATTCATCTCTACATTCTCGTGCTGGAAATGTTCCTGTGGAATACCAAAACAGGGCATAAGGCCTTTAATCTGCGTCCCGAGTTTGCGCGCGACACCCGCGTGCTGGCCGCAAATCAGGGGCTGTATAACGGTTTTCTGGCGGCCGGTCTGCTCTGGAGCCTCTGGCTTGGCGAAAAAGGGATTCAGGTGGCCATCTTTTTCCTGGCCTGCGTGTTGATTGCCGGACTTTTTGGCGCGGCCACCGCCAGCCGAAAAATTTTGTATGTACAGGCCGTGCCCGCGCTCGCAGCGCTGCTTGCGTTGCTCATCTGAAGCAATGCTTTGGTTGAGATAACGCGTCCGATATACTCTGACGTTCCCCCTTAAAGGCCAGAGACGAGACTGTTATGAATAACGATATCCCACTGAAATATTATGACATTGCCGATGAGTACGCGACGGAAGCCGCTGAGAAAGTTGCGGAGTCTGAGCGCGACGCGCTGGCGCACTATTTCCAGCTGCTGCTCACCCGCTTAGCGAATAATGAAGAGATCAGCGAGGAAGCCCAGCAGGAGATGGCCACTGAAGCCGGGATCCGTGCGGGTCGCATTGATGATGTTGCGAACTTCCTCAATCAATGGGGAAATGAATAGCCTGCCTCAAAAACCGTTATGGTGATGCTTTGCGATACAGCTCAGCATCACGCTATCGGACCACATGCATTTTTTCCGCAAAATATGCGAAGCGGGTTTATCGATAAGCAGCGCGAAAATAACGATCAGAAAGAACAGTACCACTGGAAAAAGTAAGGATAATTTCACGTTTTTAACCAAAATAAGAGTGTGCTTCAGGGTAATCTACCGTCTGAATATGACGACTATATGTTTTGGCGGAAAAAATAGAAATGCCTGAGTGTAAAAAAACGCGCATGGCAGGCTTCTGGTTACGGGGCGACGCCGGTGAGTCGCTTCGCCAGCTCGCTCCGGGTGAGTGCTTTTGAAAAATACCATCCCTGGATAAGGGCATCGGGATATCTGTCCGCAATGAAGCAATATTGAATTTCATTTTCCACGCCCTCGAAAACAAGTGTTTTATTCAACTTCGCAAGGGCATCGCTGAAGATAACAAAGATGTTTTGCTTATAATGCTCGCTGATGCCATCCACCAGCGACTTATCAATTTTAATTTCATCATATTCAAGCTGCGACAGCCGGGCCAGATTTGAATTCTGTACGCCAAAATCATCGATTGAAATTTTAACGCCAAGCGACTTCAGTTCCTGACAGAACCCCTCGAGGATATCCGCCGCGGAAACGGCTTTCTCGGAAAGCTCGACCTTCATCAGGGAAAGGGGGAGGCGATTGGCTAAGCACTCACGACGCAAAATGTTAATAAACTGTCCGTCTTCAATTTCCTTTCGCCCAACGTTGATTGAAACGATCAGCTGATGCTTAATCGCCAGTGGGGCAATTTCTGAAAGGGATTTTCCGATAATATTGCTGTAATATTTTTTATACAGACCGATTTTCTTAATTAATGGGATGAACAGCTCCGGCGAGACGTCTCCATGCTTTTGATCGCGCCATCGCGAAAGAACTTCTACGCCCACGATTTTTTGATCGCGAATACGAATAATGGGCTGATAATTAACGCTGAAGGTATTCGTAATCACGGCTTTGATCAGCGTGCGTTCCAGCGAAAAACGGTCTTCATAGAGACGGAAGATAAATAACGTTATCGCGACCCAGATAAAAAAGAGTATGACCGCGAGAAACGTAAAGATAAACGGGGGGAGCGAGGCCAGTCCGGCATCGTGGTGTTTTACAATCACGCATAAATCCCACGAGGCGCTGCACTGTGTAATGGTCAGGGTGAACAATGTCGCATGCAGCCAGCTCCGCGGCTTCAGCTCAGGGGCGGCTGAAAAAAAGGTCCGGCCAAAGTCCTTCGTGGTGGCGCTCAGAGAATAGCTTGCGGTAACCGGGGTGAATTTATCGTAAGCATAGCGGGAGGTGAAGATAATAATATTATTATAAATTGCCGCATTGCCTGTGAAAAAGTCTTTTCTGGAAAATTGCGCCAGGAGAAAACCTCTCGGCGTTTTATGCAGTTCCGCAGGAAGTGGAACGGGCGTCGCGAGTTTACCCCAAAAAGCGGTACAGACAATTTTTCCTTTTTCGATGAAACCGATATCGCTGAAATAGAGGTTATTAAGCTTTATTTGCCTGTAGCTATCAAGACTGGTTTTATCACATCCCTGCGTCGTTATGCTTTTGAGGCCTTGCGCCACGCTTTGGGACAGATCTTCTGAATAATGTAAAAGGGTCTGGGATATTTCAAGCTGTTTGGTTTTTTGCTGACCGATGATAACCACGTTGACCGCATAAAGAGACAGGATGACCAGAAGCGTTGAAACGATCGCAACGGCAATGCGCTTTTTCATTTTCCAGTTATCCTGTCCGCTCCCTGATTTCACAAATCTTAACACAGCCTGGGCAAGGCACAAGCCTGATAGTCACGTCTGGTGAGCAAATTTGGGCGCGTGAACTCATACGAAAGCATCAGTTTTTTAAGACAATTCTCAGCTAAGCTATTTTTATTGTGATAAGCAACGCCGGGTAAACCACGGGTTCTTCTTTCCGATCCTCCATGCTTGTTTATTCTATTAAGGAAAACATCGTGCGTAACGTGATGATCCCTGTTCTCAGTGCCTTGTTTCTTTTTCTGATCGGCATACTGATTATTAACTGGCAGCTATGGCAGATGGCGAAAATGAATAATGTTCATACCGCCACGGTAAGCACCCAGAAAATAGAGAGCATTCTGTCGGAAGCCGTCAGTGCGGCCAGCACGGCGAAGCGCGTTGCGGAGCAGGGGTGTAGCAGCAGCGGACAGCTGGCGCTAGGGACAGAAGCCGCGCTGAAACCGCATCTGCGCGCCATCATGATTCAGCAGCAGGGAAAAATCATCTGTACTTCCCTTCCCGGGAATGGCGTTTTGATTGTGCATCCGGAGACGTTACCTGAACAAAAATTAATGCTGTTACCCGGTAATCGACTGGTGAACGGCATCCCGGTGCTTGTCTTCCAGATGCCCATCGCGGGAGGGCGCGTCATCGTCAGCGTCAGTGATGCGCATTTGCAGGACGTCATCGCGAACGCATCAAACAGCGTTGAGCTCGGGTTGGTTGTCGGCGACAGGATGTTTACGCGCAACGGTGATGTGACCGGCTGGAAAGCGGCCTCGTGGGCGGGGTCACTTACGACCTCTTCGCTCTTCCCCTTTAGTCTGGCCTGGCAACCGCCTGCCTTTTTTAGCCTGACGCGGCTACTGCAACAGGGATGGAGCCTGATCCTGCTGATTCTCGCGCTCTCCGTGGCGGTGGGCATTTTGATCCGCCGCTACAAGGGGAAAAGCACCACCTTTGAAGACGATTTGCGTAAGGCCATTTTGCAGGGAGAGATCGTGCCTTATTACCAGCCGATCGTGAACGGCGATACCGGCGGGTTATACGGTGTTGAAGTCCTGGCAAGGTGGAAGCATCCCAAGTCAGGCTTTATCCCGCCGGACGTCTTTATCCCGATAGCTGAACGTAGCGGGTTGATTATTCCTCTGACCAAAGGGTTAATGGCGAAAGTGGTGACCCAGCTTAAGCCGCTTTTGCCTAAGCTACCGGACGGGTTTCATATCGGGGTGAACATTAGCGCCAGACACATCAATGCACCTTCCTTCATCGGTGACTGCCGCGTCTTCGGAAACGGGTTTCAGGGTAAAGAGGTCAAACTGGTTCTCGAGGTGACCGAGCGTGAACCGCTGATTGATAATCCACACCTCGTGGAAAACCTCAACATGCTGCATAAAGCGGGTTTTGTTATTGCCCTGGATGATTTTGGTACGGGTTATTCCGGTCTGTCATGCCTTAATGCGCTTGCCATAGATTATATTAAAATTGATAAAAGCTTTGTGAACCGGGTTTCAGATGAAAAGGACTCAACGATCCTGCTGGACTGCGTCATTGAGCTGGCGAAAAAACTCTCATTGCGCATTGTGGCTGAAGGCGTAGAAACGAAAGCGCAACTGGAGTATCTCAACCGTAATGAGATTACCCTGTTGCAGGGTTATTATTTTGGTAAGCCCGTCTCCTATATCGATTTTATTAAAGTCATTTTATCTAAGCCCCGGGAGACGGTTAGTTTGTAAAACGAAATTAAGACGAGCTTCTGTTGTATGCTTAAGTGCAATTCATTTTCCTCTTATCCTGAGCTTTGTTACAGTGACAAGAGTTGTCAGCCAGGGATATCAGGCGTGATAAGGTGGAAAAGCTCGTGCATGTGAAAAATACTTTTTACACAACAACCATTACCGTCATCATTGTCTCATTGATCATCTCGCTGGCGCTTGCTGTCCAAATTGCCACGTCCAGACAGCAGTCAATCCAGCAAATTAATACCAGCGTCGCTAACCTGAGCCATACCCTTGATGTCTACACCGAAGGGATCATGCGCCAGAGTGAAATGTTAATTACTACCGTTTCCGACATAATCGAAATTTATGGCATGACCCCGCAGCAGGCGACCAATATTCAGCACATGATCAATAATCAGGATAACCTTCTTACCCAGATTAATAATGTGGTTGTTTACAATGCTCAGGGCGATATCTTTACCGCGCTGCATGAAAGTTTTACGGGGCCACGTAAAGGCTCGGACAGAGAGTTTTTTATCTATCATAAAGCAAATAAAAATCAGGCGATTTTTATTGGGGAGCCGGTGGTAAGCAGAACCAATGGCAAATGGGTTATCACCATCAGCCGGCGCCTTGAAACCCAAACCGGGGCATTTAACGGTGTGGTGGTGGTGACGCTGGGTATCGAAAACTTTCTGGCGCTCTACGGTCAGATTAATATCGGTCACTCGGGCGTCATCGGCTTAACGACGCAAACAGGCGTGCTGCTGGTCCGGTATCCCTTTAAAAATACCTATATCGGCACGATTGTTTCTGATTCACCGCTCTTCAGGAAATATCTCAAGGTACAAAATACGGGGATAGCCAGCTCCATCTCGCGGTTTGATAAAATCGAGCGCATCTATGCCTATGAGAAAAACAGACGCTACGGACTGGTCACCACCGTGGCGGTTAGCATTGATGAAGCCCTTGCCCCCTGGCGCAAGCAGGCGATTCAGCTGGCGGTACTCATTTTCGTGTTCACGGCGATACTCATCGTAGCGTCATACTTCCTGTATTCCGACCTGTCCCGAAAAACACGTGATAACAAAGCGCTGAAAATTATTGCCTCAGAAGATGCGTTGACCGGGCTGTACAATCGCCGCGTCTTTGATGAAAAAATCCTCTCGGACATCGCTAAGTGTGCCGCGCATGACGCGCCGATTTCGATACTGATCGTGGACGTGGACTACTTCAAAAAATACAACGATAACTACGGCCATCCGGAAGGGGATCGGTGTCTGGCTATGCTCGGAAATAGCCTCAGGGAGAGCCTTACCCGTGATAATCAGCTTGTGGCGCGATACGGCGGAGAGGAGTTTGCGCTGATATTGCCGGATACGGATATTCAGGAGGCGCTTCGTCTGGCCCAGACGATTATTCGCAATGTGTTCTCGCTGCAAATCGCCCATGCCTTTAGCCCCTTCGGCCGGGTGACGGTAAGCGTCGGGATTTCTACCGCCCGTGCCGTCGACATCGCAGGCAGCCAGCAAAATATCATTATTGCCGCAGACCAGGCGCTCTATCAGGCGAAACGCGCGGGACGTAACCGGTACGCGTTTGTTGGGGTATGAACTTAAAAAAAAGCCCACTCAGGAGTGGGCAAGAAATACTGGAAGCAATGTGAGCAATGTCGTACTGAATACCCGAGTATTTCTCTCAACTATTCAGTGTTGAGAAAGATAATCTTTCTCAACAAAAGATGCAACCCCACAGTTTATGTGGCACGCTCTTTTTGTTGATGAATAATTACGCACTCTCTCACTGTGATGCTTATCACAAATTTCCTTTCTGAAATCCTGTGCTATTCTTTTTGTGTCGTTGATTTAATGACAAAAACCATACAGAGAGGAAAGTTATGGGAATTTTATCCTGGATTATCTTTGGGCTTATTGCGGGTATTCTGGCGAAGTGGATCATGCCGGGCAAAGATGGCGGTGGGTTTATCGTCACCGTAATACTGGGTATTGTTGGCGCGGTAGTCGGCGGCTGGATCAGTACGCTGTTCGGATTTGGCAAGGTCGATGGCTTTAACTTCGGCAGTTTCGCCGTCGCGGTGATCGGTGCTCTGGTTGTTCTGTTTATCTACAGAAAGATCAAAAGCTAAGTTCTGAAAGCGTTGAAAAAGGCTGCCGGATGGCGGCCTTTTTACGTATCGGGTTTACCACCAGCCAAGCTGCGTACCGGCAAACGCTGCGATAGCAACGATCAGCATAATGACGGTTGTCTTGCGCATTTATGCCCCTGGAGCCGCGTAGCCGCCGACAAAAAACCACGCTAAAAAAACCACCGCCGTTATAAAAATAACGACCGGGAAGAGGATCCCTATTCTCATACCATCACCTGTTTCGGTTTCAATAACGCCGTAGAGTGTACGGGGTTAATCCCTAGGGAGAAAGCGCGTTTTGCTTTTTCCTTTCTTATCCTGATACATCGCCATATCCGCAGCGCGTAACGCGCTGTCAGGATCGGTTGCGGCAGGGTCCACTTCGATAACACCGAAGCTGGCGCCCGGATAAATAATATGAACGCTGCCCAGCCAGTATTCGCCGGCGATACAGGCGCTGAGGCGCGTTTTGAGCAGCGTAAGCTGCGCGTTATCCCCCTCCTGGTGGGGCTGGCTCAGCGATGCGACCAGAAATTCATCGCCACCCAGACGACCGATAATATCGTCCTGCTGCTTCTCTTCGGTCAAACGCTTACCCACATCTATCAGGAACTGGTCGCCAGCCTCGTGGCCGTAACGATCGTTAATCAGCTTGAAATCATCCAGATCGATAAACGCGATGATGGCGTTACGCTTCAGGTGCCGGGCCAGAGAAGAGAGGGTGGTCAGATCTTCAAAAATGGCGCGACGGTTGGGTAGACCGGTAAGGGCATCCGTATATGAGTGCGCGATGAGGGCCGCATTGGCTTCGCGAAGCTGGGTCACCAGCGACTCTTTCTGAATGGACTGGGCAATCAGCCCGGCGAAGAGCTTCAGAACCTGTTCACCGCGCTCGCTTAGCGGCTTTCTGGCCGTGCTGGTGGCGCAGAGCGTTCCGTAAAGTGAACCATCCGCAAGATGGACAGGAATACTCATGTAGGTGGTAATGCCAAGCGCTTTTGCGGCTTCACACTCTGGCCAACGATCGGGCACGTCATTGCTGAACATCGTGTCACTATCCAGCGCGCGTTTGCACAGCGTCTCATCCCACGGGACGCTCAGCCCCTCCGGGATTTTCATCTGCTTGCTGTTGCGGGCGTAGAGGATGTGCTGCAGCCGCGCCTCGATATCCACCTTGGTCAGGTAGGTCGACTCCATGTCGGTGACAATTTCCAGCATCTCCAGCAGCTGGCGAACGAGGCTTTCAAGGGATTGCTCGGTGGCAAGGGTTTCTGAAACGCGAGCGAGGATAAGATCCGACATGGCGTAGAGTGACTCCCAGGCAGAAGACGTCTGCATCTGCATGTTATGCTGAGTTTTTAGGCTTCAGGCATAGTAAAACACGAATACAGAAAATTTAATATATGCAGGGAGCGGGCAGCAGGCGAGAAAAAAAGCCCCGTTGTTGAGACCGGGGCAAAGACATCTTGATTACGGAATGATGTTCTCTGGTCATATCGAGAACACGCCACACTATAGTGCTGAAAAGTGCAGTTAAAATGGAGAAATCATGGAGAACGCGGCGATGACCCGTTACCCTTAGGCTGTAATGACGTCAAAAGGATCAATGAGATGAGATTTCTGCTTCTGGCGCTGGCGCTTCCCCTGGCCGCCTGCACCGCAAAAACTACGCCACCCGATGCGCCGAAACCGCCGCACGTTATCGGTATAGCGAACCCGGCCTCCGTCTACTGCCTGGAGAAAGGCGGGGAACAGATCCCGGTTCAAAGCCCGCAGGGCGTTCGCACCGAGTGCAAATTACCGGGTGGCGAAGTGATCGATGAATGGACGCTCTATCGTCGCGATCGTCCACAACCCACCAGGTGACAGACGGATACCGCCTGCGATACACTTCTCTTTAGGATTAATCTTAGCCAGTTTCTGGCGTTCGTTTCCGCGAGAGAAGTATGTTTCAGCTAAAACCGGGCAGCATGGCGATGATCGTGGGTGCCCGCACGGCGTCAGGCCGTCGCAATATAGGTAAATCTGTTGAGCTGTTTGGCCTGTGCCAGCCTGGCCTGCGTTTCGTTAACCCGGTCAACGGCGTGATGACGCAATTGCCCACAACCGCCGATCGCGCGCTCTGGCTGGTGACGGGAGATGTCTATGCCTTTGACAACCAGCACGGCTTTGCGTTTGTCCGCCCCGAACATCTGATGCCGCTCACCCCGGATGACGCACCGCAAATTCTGAATGAACTGGCGATCGGCTGATCACAGATGGCGCAGCCAGTCGGCTAAGACCAGGGCGTGGTTTTGCTCCGCGTTTTTGGCAGCAAAGAGCAGGGTGACGCTCTGCCTTTGTGCCAGCGTCGCCAGACGCACGCCCTCGTCAGCATGCTGCGCCAGCTCTTCCCGATAGGCCTGGCTGAAGGCGGTGAAATCAATGGTTTCGCTATGAAAAGCCTTGCGTAGTTCAGTTGAGGGCGCGAGCGCTTTACACCATTCGTCATACATGAGATCCGTTTTTTTTATCCCGCGCGGCCACAGCCTGTCCACCAGTACCCGATAGCCGTCGTCAGGGGCTGCCTGTTCATAAACGCGTTTGCACTGAATCATGATTCCACCCTCCAAATTTAAGGTATTGTGATAACTGCAAAAGATCGGTAGTCTGAGGTTCCTTATGTTATCTGATAATACTCTGGCATAAGGAACCTTTCATGGAACACCTCCCGGTTAAAACGACGCTGCGCATTGCGCTGGTTGGCGATTACAATCCCAGTGTTATTGCGCATCAGGCGATCCCGCTGGCCATTGACGACGCCGCCGCAGTCCTTGACCTCACCGCCGATTACGACTGGCTTGCCACCACGGAGCTGACAAGCCCTGAAGATCTGGTGGGCTACGATGCCATCTGGCTGGTTCCTGCCAGCCCCTACAAAAACACGGAGGCCGCTTTTATCGCCGCGCGCTACGCCCGTGAAAACAGCATCCCGTTCCTGGGCACCTGCGGCGGATTCCAGCATGCGCTGATTGAGTATGCCCGAAACGTGCTGGGCTGGGCTGATGCGGCACACGCTGAGACGGATACCGAAGGCACCATGGTGATTGCGCCGTTGGCCTGCTCGCTGGTAGAAAAAACCGATGCGATTGAACTGCGCAAAAATACGCTGATCGCCAAAGCGTACGGCAAGCCTGAAATTGAAGAGGGATATCACTGTAACTATGGCGTGTCGCCGGCGTTTGCACAGGCGCTGGAAAGCGGTGATATGCACGTTACAGGCTGGGATGAACAGGGGGAAATTCGTGCCGCAGAGCTGGTTACGCACCCGTTCTTCGTGATCACCTTATTCCAGCACGAGCGTGCTGCGCTGGAAGGACGCCCGGTCGTGCTGGTGCAGGCGATGCTGCGCGCGGCGCGCGATTCATAACGTCGCCGCTTTTCTTGCCGGGTGGCGCTGCGCTTACCCGGCCTACATATCAACAGATTGCACAATTCAGCGCAGCGCCGCTGGCGAAACGCGGGTCTGCCACACTGTTTAACGGGGTGCGATCTCCCTGTCTCGCCCGGCTAAGATGCCGCAGAGGGCCATTATCACGGCGGCCAGCGCGCAGCCCAGAAGCGGGATCCGCCAGTCTCCCGCGCTATCGTGAATTTTCCCCATTAGCGGAGGGCCGCAGGCGGCGAGCAGATAGCCAATCGACTGCGCCATGCCTGACAACGCCGCCGCCTGGTGTGCAGTGCTGGCGCGTAGACCGATAAACGTCAGGCCGAGGATCATCGTTGCCCCTGTGCCAAAGCCAAATACCAGCGTCCACATGACCGCCATGCCTGGCATAAACCATAATCCCGCCGCGCTTATCGCGCACATTAGCGCCACCGCGCCTGCGATCGTCCGCTGATCTTTCAGACGGTGGAGGATCAGCGGAACGGCGAGTCCCGGCACGGCCGTGGCCAGCTGCAGCAGACCGTGCACCGAGCCGGCCTGCGCTTCGCTGTAGCCGTGGCTCAGCAGTATCGCCGGCAGCCAGCCGATGATGACGTAGTAAATCAGCGAGTTAATCCCTAAGAAAAGCGTTACCTGCCAGGCGAGGGCCGAGCGCCAGATCGCGCGGTTATGCAGCGCGCCTGCGCCCGTTACCGTTGCGACATGTTTCTGACGCCACTGCGGCAGCCAGAGCAGCAGTGCCATCAGCGGAAACGCCATCAGCATCAGCAGCGCGCCATGCCAGCCCGCATTCCCCTGTGCCAGGGGAACAATCATCGCCGAGCCAAACGCCGCCGAGACGCCCATCGTCAGGGAATAGGCGCCGGTGAGCTTCGCCACCTGGCCTGGAAAATCACGCTTAATTAATCCGGGTAACAGCACGTTCCCGAGCGCAATACCGCAGCCGACGATCGCCGTTCCGGTGAAAAGCAAAGCGGCGGAAGGCAGTGAGCGAACGGCAATCCCGGCGCAAATCAGCAGCAGGGCGATAAACAGGCTGCGCTCCATGCCGATACGCCGGGCAACGCCTGCGGCGAGCGGCGAGACGAGAGCGAAAGCCAGCAGGGGCAGGGTGGTCAGCAGACCGGTTTGCGCCGTGCTTAAGCCATAATCAAGACGAATAGTGTCGAGCAGCGGGGCTGCGCCGGTAAAGGTGACGCGAAGCGTAGTGGCAATCATCAGGATGCCTGCAATCAACAGCGCGCCGTGTTTTCCTGAGGTGCGAATAGCAGTAGTCATTATGTTCTCATACGTTCAAGCGAGCGCTCACAATACCGATTTTCTCAGCGGTTGAAATCAGGCTAAAATGACAGTTTATCGCTAATATCGGACAAACTGATGATTGGTCTGGGACTGGACGGCTATGACCCCGATAGCCAGCACGATGCGGCCGTCGCATTTCGCATCCGCGTGGTGGCGGAGGAACAATATATTCCCCGACATCATCACCGTAAGGGGCAGCTGATTCTGGCCCTCGGCGGCGCAATCACCTGTGAAGTGGAAAATGCGATGCTGATGGTGCCGCCCCAGTACGCCGTCTGGATCCCCGGGCAAATGCCGCATAGCAACAGGGCCACGCCGGGCGCACAGCTCTGCTTTTTGTTCATTGAACCGGGTGCCGCCAGCTTGCCCGACCGCTGCTGCACCCTGAAAATCTCTCCTCTGGTGCGGGAGCTGATTTTATCCCTGGCGGAAAAATCGCGTGAACAACTTCCTCTTGCGGCCACATCGCGCCTGGTGGACGTCCTGTTTGACGAGCTGCCGCTCCAGCGGCAGGAGCATCTGCAGCTGCCCGTCTCGCCGCATCCCAAAATCAGGCTGATGAGCGAGAAGATGGCGGAAGAGCCTGCCGCCTGGCAGACGCTAACGCAGTGGGCGAGCCACTTCGCCATGAGCGAACGCAGCCTGGCGCGGCTGGTGGTGAAAGAGACGGGCTTAAGCTTTCGCCGCTGGCGTCACCAGCTGCAGCTGATTGTGGCATTACAGCACCTGATCGGCGGAAAATCGGTACAGCAGGTGGCACAGTCACTGGGCTATGACTCGACCACCGCGTTTATCACCATGTTCAGGAAGGGATTGGGCCAGACGCCGGCGCGTTATATGGCCAGCCTGACTACGACTTCCCGATAAACAGAGAGACAAGGCCTGCCGCAATCAGCGGCCCCACCGGCACGCCGCGAAAGAGCGCCACGCCCAGCACGGTGCCCACCAGCAGGCCCGCCACCAGCGAGGGCTGGCTGCTCATCAGCGTAACGCCGCGTCCGCCCAGCCACGAAACAAAAATCCCCACCGCGATCGCCACCAGCGATTTCCAGTTTACAAACGAGTGCAGCAGCGTTGAGGCGGGAAGGGTGCCGCTGGCGATCGGCGCCATCACCCCGATGGTTAAGATGATTATCCCGATGGTGAGACCTTGTCTTTCTATCCACGGGAAAAAGGTATTTAACGGGGTCACGCGCACAATAATAAGCACCAGAATCGAGATGGCGACGGTGGTGTTATGGCTGACAAAGCCGAGCGCGGCCAGTGCCAGAAGAATGAGCAGAGTAGGGTCAAACATAGGGAATCCTTGCCAGAAAAATTGTTCTGTTTACTGTACGCGCAAACGCGGCAGAGAACAGTTTTAAAAAGATTTTGTCGTTGTCATAACCTTGTCATTTACGCGGATTAAAACGAAAGCAGATATCGCAAAAGGGGTCGCCATCATGAACGATCACATGTTTGTTGAAACGCTGATTATCTCCTCATCGTTTTTCGCTATTGCCGCTATTCTCGTTGCCTCCGTGCTTTTTCTGGAACGAAAAGGCTGACAGGAGCGCCAGCCATCGCAGTTACGCTTTATGGAAGGTGACGAGCTCAGGACGGGCGATGCGCAGGTAGTCCTGGGTATCCATAATCACGGATTTCTCCAGCAGGCCGGCGTTAAACGCGATTTCGTCAAAGCGCTCAAACAGCAGCGGGTCAGCAACCAGCGCCAGGTCAGGATGAAAGCTAAAGGGCGGGATAGCGCCGAAAACGCAGGCGGTCAGGGCATCGACTTCGGCCGGGCTGGCGAGGGAGGCCTTTAGCCCACCAAAATGGCTGGCAAGCTGGCTCAGGTCAGCCTGTAGGTCGGCGGCCAAAATCGCCAGAACGTGTTTTTTTACGCCGTTTCCCTTCACCTTGCAGACCAGGGCTTTGGCGCCTTGCCGCAGATCGGTTCCGCGAATTTCACTTACCGCTTCACATTTCCCGACCGCCTCGTGCTCCATAACGCGAAACCGCGCGCCCTGCTCGGTGAGTAAGGTAATGAGCTGCTGGTGGGTTCCTGTTCCAATAACGTCGTCAGTCATAACGATTTCCCGGTGATAATCCAGTATGCAGCGTTCTACATTAGCACGGGATGAGCGGGGTCGAAAGAAAACAGCCAGCGCGTTCGCTGGCTGTTGGGTTATGCGTTGCTGGTAGAAGATTGCTTGTGGAACAGTTCACGGAACACCGGATAAATATCATCCTGGTCGCGGATGTGCTGCATCGCAAAGTTGTCGAAAGTAGATTGCAGATGCTCATATTCTCGCCACAATGTCTGATGTGCACGACGGGTAATTTCGATATAGCTGTAATAACGAACAACAGGTAATAATTTTTTCGCCAGGATTTCATGGCAAAGCGGAGAGTCATCGGCCCAGTTATCGCCGTCCGATGCTTGTGCAGCGTAAATATTCCACTGTGCCGGGTTATAACGCTCTTTCACTACCTCATCCATCAGTTTCAGGGCGCTGGAAACAATGGTGCCGCCTGTTTCCTGCGAGTAGAAAAACTCATGTTCATCGACTTCTTTCGCCTGGGTATGATGGCGGATGTATACGACTTCCACGTTCTTATACGTTCTGCTGAGGAACAGATACAGCAGAATATAAAAACGCTTAGCCATATCTTTAGTGGATTGATCCATTGAACCGGAAACGTCCATCAGGCAAAACATCACTGCCTGGCTGGAGGGATCGGGCCGCTTCTCGTAGTTCTTGTAACGTAAATCGAAGGTGTCAATAAAAGGGACGCGTTCAATTTTGGCACGTAATTCTGCAATTTCTTTGCGCAGACGTTCCTCTTCCAGCAGTTGCGCAGGTTCACTGTTGCTGATGATGGCCAAATTCTCTTCCAGTGCATGAAGTTCCCGCCGCTTGCCTGCCGTCATGGCTGTGCGTCGCGCCAGTGAGTTCTGCAATGAACGCACAACGCTGATATTGGCCGGAACGCCGTTAGCGGTATAACCCGCCCGATGCGTTTTATATTCGGTCAGCTGGCGTTGTTGGTTTTGTTTCAGATTCGGTAAGGCCAAATCTTCAAAGAGCAGATCAAGATACTCATCTTTCGAAATCTGAAAGACAAATTCATCCTGACCTTCACCATCCTGGCTGGCCTGGCCCTGACCACTGCCGGAACCTCCGCCGCCACCCTGGGGACGTTCAATTCGGTCGTTCTGGACGAAATGGTCATTGCCCGGATGCACGCGGTGGCGCAGACCGCCACGCCCCTGATGAAACATCGGTTCGCTAATATCTTCCGTGGGAATGGATACGGATTCGCCGCTGTCGACGTCAGTCACCGAACGCTTATTAATGGCCTCGGAGATCGACTGTTTAATTTGCGCTTTATAACGGCGTAAAAAACGCTGGCGATTCACCATGCTTTTGTTTTTGCCGTTCAGACGCCGGTCAATAAACCAGGTCATATGCCCCCCGTACTACATTTGCCAACTGTATGCTACGCCTGTGTTGCCGCTTCTCAGGCCCACGGTTCGCTGTCGTTGTAGGCCCAGTAACATGTGTACCGGGCCAGGGTTGTTAAGACGATTTACGTACGCGCAAATACCATTCGCACAGTAAACGCACCTGTTTACGGGTGTAGCCTTTTTCCATCATACGGTCGACAAAGTCGTCGTGTTTCTTCTGCTCGTCGGTTGACGTTTTGGCGTTAAACGAGATAACCGGCAACAGCTCCTCGGTATTGGAGAACATTTTCTTCTCGATGACCGTGCGCAGTTTTTCATAGCTGGTCCAGTTCGGATTGCGTCCGCTGTTATTCGCTCTGGCGCGCAGTACGAAGTTAACAATCTCGTTGCGGAAATCTTTTGGATTACTGATCCCCGCCGGTTTCTCGATTTTCTCCAGCTCGGCGTTAAGAGACTCGCGGTCAAACAGCTGCCCGGTATCCGGATCGCGATACTCCTGATCCTGAATCCAGAAATCCGCGTAGGTAACATAACGGTCGAAAATGTTTTGCCCATATTCGGAATAGGATTCAAGGTAGGCCGTCTGGATCTCTTTGCCGATAAACTCGGCATATTTCGGGATCAGATAACCTTTCAGGAACTCCAGATAGCGTTCTGCCTGCTCTTGTGGGAACTGCTCGCGCTCAATCTGCTGTTCCAGGACGTAGAACAGATGGACCGGGTTTGCTGCCACTTCTACATGATCGAAGTTGAACACGCGGGAGAGGATCTTAAACGCAAAACGCGTCGACAGACCGTTCATCCCTTCATCGACACCGGCGTAGTCACGATATTCCTGATACGACTTGGCTTTGGGATCGGTGTCTTTCAGACTTTCGCCATCATAAACCCGCATCTTTGAATAAATGCTGGAGTTTTCTGGCTCTTTCAGGCGCGAAAGAATGGAAAAACGTGACAGTGTTTCGAGCGTGCCAGGGGCGCATGGGGCGTGAGTCAATTCACTGTGATTAAGCAATTTCTCGTAGATTTTGATCTCTTCGGAAATGCGCAAGCAATACGGCACCTTCACGATGTAAACACGATCGAGGAAGGCTTCGTTGTTTTTGTTATTACGGAAAGTGACCCATTCGGACTCGTTCGAGTGTGCGAGAATAATCCCGTTGAACGGCAGGGCGGAGATACCTTCCGTCCCGTTGTAGTTACCTTCCTGAGTGGCGGTTAACAAGGGATGCAGCACTTTAATCGGTGCTTTAAACATCTCAACGAATTCCATGATCCCCTGATTGGCGCGGCACAGCGCACCGGAATAGCCGTAGGCGTCCGGGTCATTCTGCGCGTAGTGTTCGAGTTTACGAATATCGACTTTCCCAACCAGCGCGGAGATGTCCTGGTTGTTCTCATCGCCGGGTTCCGTTTTGGCGATAGCAATTTGTTGCAGAATTGACGGCCAGACCTTCACTACCCGGAACTTAGTGATATCGCCACCAAATTCATGCAGGCGTTTTGCCGCCCACGGCGACATGATGGTGCCGAGATAACGGCGAGGAATGCCATACTCTTTTTCCAGAATCTGCGCATCTTCCTGCGGATTGAAAAGACAGAACGGATGATCGTTGACCGGGCTACGCTCACCGTTCGCGCTCAATACATAAATCGGTACGAGCTGCATTAATGATTTCAGTCGCTCAGCAAGCGATGATTTACCCCCACCCACAGGCCCCAGCAGATACAGGATTTGTTTCTTCTCTTCCAGCCCCTGAGCCGCGTGTTTCAGATAAGAGACAATCTGTTCAATCGCGTCTTCCATGCCGTAAAACTCTTCAAACGCCGGATAACGTGCAATGACCCGGTTAGAAAAGAGTCGAGAAAGTCTGGGTTCCTGGGCTGTATCGACCATGACAGGCTCACCGATAGCCATCAATAGCCGCTCAGCCGCGTTGGCATAAGCACTGCGATCTTGCCGACAAGTGGTAAGAAACTCCTGCAGTGTGAACTCTTCGTCCTTGGCAGCTTCATATCGCTGGCGATAGTGATCGAATATATTCATGGTATGCCGTCCTTTCGTTTTTTAGCACAGGTTAAGAGCCGTTCATATGAATAGTAGAGGCTCCCGGAAGAGGTAAACTGAACGACGTCTCTTGCTAAAACACAGCAACTCTCATGCCATTTTATCGACGATGAGAACAACGTGCCCGGTGATACACCTTCAAAATTAAGCGTAGATGGCAAATGGAAAACTTGCCTGCACGGCTTTCTTAATTTCAATGGCATATCAACAACTCATCCATAAATTTTGCATAATTAATGTAAAGACCAGGCTCGCCAGTAACGCTAAATTCATTTGGCTGTAAGCGCGGTGTCATCCGCGTCAGGAAAATTAAACAGTTACTTTAAAAAATGAAAACGTAAAAAGGTTGGGTTTCGATGTATTGACGGGTAAACTTTGTCGCCCGCTAAACATTTGTTTAAGGAATGATTAATTGTGACCAAACTCAAACTTCTGGCACTTGGAGTGCTTATCGCAACGTCTGCAGGCGTAGCGCACGCTGAAGGTAAATTTTCCCTGGGCGCAGGCGTAGGTGTCGTTGAACACCCATATAAAGATTACGATACCGATGTTTACCCAGTACCGGTAATCAACTATGAAGGCGATAACTTCTGGTTCCGCGGGCTCGGCGGCGGCTACTATCTCTGGAACGATAAGGCCGATAAGCTCTCCATCATGGCCTACTACGACCCAACGCACTTCAAGCCGGGTGACAGCGACAGCCACGCGCTTCGCCAGCTCGACAAGCGCAGAAGCTCGATGATGGCCGGGCTCTCATACGTGCATAACACCGAGTATGGCTTCCTGCGTACGGCCCTGGCGGGCGACACGCTGGATAACAGCAACGGCTTTATCTGGGATCTGGCGTGGTTGTACCGCTACACCAACGGTGGGCTCACCCTGACGCCGGGTATCGGTGTGCAGTACAACAGCGAGAACTACAATGACTACTACTACGGCGTCTCTAAAAACGAGTCCCGCCGCAGTGGTCTGAAAAGCTACAGTGCAGATGACGGCTGGGATCCTTACCTGGAGCTGACCGCGAGCTACAACTTCCTTGGCGACTGGAGCGTGTACGGCACCGGCCGCTACGAGCGTCTGAGCGATGAAGTGAAGGATAGCCCGATGGTCGATAAGTCCTGGGCAGGTATTTTCTCTGTCGGCGTGAGCTACAAGTTCTGATTGCGCATTAATTTAGTGCAATCTATGCATCAAAACGGGGCGCTTTCGCCCCTTTTTAACACCCATAAAAACAGTAACTTATATTCAAATCAAGCAGTTACCCTCACAACGAAACCAACCAAAACCCCCCTAAAACAATCCTGTGTGGTCAAAATGTGGATCGCTGCCTTTTCTATTGTGGTCACTTTGGTACAGGGATCAGTCGAGGTTAACCAGCGGGTTTAACGTCACTGCATCAGCCAGGTGATCGGGTGAGAAGTGCGCGTAAACCATAGTCTGGTTAATGCTGGAATGGCCCAGAATACGCTGTAAAACGAGGATGTTGCCGCCGTTCGCCATAAAGTGGCTGGCAAAGGTGTGACGAAATACATGTGTGGCCTGACCTGCGGGGATTTCAGGGGCAACGCGTTTAAGTGTCTTACGGGCAAGGTCGTAATCAATGTTTGGGAAAAGCAACCGGCCTTCGCCCTCTGTGATCTCCTTCGCAAGTTCGGCGGTAATGGGAACGGTTCGGTGCTGGCCGTTTTTGGTTTCGGTGTAAGTGACGCGATCACTGTATACGCGATCGCGCGTGAGTCTGGCTGCTTCATTCCAGCGGGCACCTGTTGAAAGGCATAGTTTTGCAGCTTTCAGGTTATCGCCTTCGAAAGCTGTGAGAACGCGGCGGATCGCGTCTTTGGTCAGGAAGCCTAATTCCGTTTGAGGTAATTTCAGTTCGCTGAGTTCGGTTAATGGATTTTGATCGTGAAATAAACCCAGCTCCCGCAGCTTGTTGAACATCGCTTTTAGATCGCGGTGTTCGTTGTTGACGGTCTTGCGGGCAATACCATCTGTAATACGCTTTGCCCGGTACTGTGCAAACGCTTCGGGTGTAACGTCGATCGCGCGTGGGAAACCTAACCGGCGATCGGTGGCCTTCAGTTTTACGTGGCGGTTTTCGCCATCTTTCAGCGTGCTGCCGCAGCGATCCCACCAGAGCGCTATCAGGTCTGTAAGTGAACTTCGATCTCTGGGTTTATCAACCCATTCTTTGTTGTGATGGGTTGCGATAGCCCATCGTTCATATTGCTGGGCCTCAGATTTGGTAGCGAATTTCTTGCGGATTCGCTTACCGTTACGTCCCTGTGGCCGTACATCCACCATCCAGCCATCATTACCCAGTGATTTAATCGTCATGGTAAAAAACTCACCCTATGAAACTAAAATTTTGCTGAAACCGCATCAGTTACCAGAGCTTTAGCCATCCTGAAGTTTTGAGAGGATATTCGGAGATATTTGCCCTGATTCTGGCGCTGTCTGATCCGTCATCAACCAGAGCGTATATTTATAAAACAGTTTGTTTTGAGTGATTTTTAGCAGGGTTTCACTACCGATATTGGCAATTCTACCAGTCTCATATCGCTTCACTGTCGCTGCCGGAACTCCAGTCATTTCTGCAAACGCTTCGCGAGATAAGCCTGCCATTTCCCTGATTAACCGTAGTTTGATGCCAATTTCCATAGCGGAATTCCTTAATTTTCAATGAAGCTTACGATCTCGCTGCAAATACCACCGATACCCCAATTTTTGTAAATCCTGTAAATAGTTAGCCAGCCTTCTGGCCTTTTTGGTGGCTGGATATGTTGCCTTGCCCATCAGGGGAGAGAGCCGGGGATATTTGTCCCGATTCTGGTGCGATCTGACCTGTCATTAACCAGAGCGTGTACTTCATAAACCGTGGATGCTGAGTCATTTTCATTAAGGCATCGCCTCCGGGCTCAAACTTACCTGTCTCATACTTTTTAAGCGTGCTTAATGGTAAGTCTATGATTTTACAGAAATTAGCTTGGCTAAGTTCTTCACTTTCCCTGATGATTTTTATTTTTTCGCTCAATTTCATTTGACATGGAACCTATATAGGGTCTTAAATATCACTGGAACCCATATAGGTTCCATTGAAACCAATCTAAACCGATCGTAAAGGATAGCCCATGTCGACAACGCGGAAAAGCACCACCAAAAAGGCTGCGTCTTCAAAGGTGCGAAAAATCACAGATTTACCCGTTTGCGGTTCTAAAGAGCGCGAGGCCATGGCGCTGGCTCTTGCTTATCTGACTGAGAAAGGCATCAAGCCACGCATGACCCTTAAAGAGTTCGCAGAGTTTTACGGTATGGAACTGCGTCAAGTACAAAGCGATGCCGAGCGCAGATATCTGCCACTGGCGGAACGAACGATACCAGGCCGCAGAGAGTTGTTACAGGTCAACATGGTGGCATATTACGCCCGCATGTATTTGGACGGCTTCAACCATCTGGATAAAGCTTCTGCTTTTTAGATGGCATAAGGAACGCTCATGAATATTCGTGTTATTAAAAATCTTGCCGCCGCTTTCGCCATTGCATTTGCAGGCGTCTTTATTGGCTCAATCGCAGTCGCGTTAGCGATAAAATTCATTAAGGCATTTATTATCTAAGGTAGTCGATAATGAAAAAGCGCTATTCACTGTCAACAACGGGTAAAAAGTGATCCACTTACCGTCACCACCAACGGTCTAATATTGATCCACCTTGTTTACTCAGGATTAGCTTCCGCTATAACCCCGGCCTTTCGTTTCTGCTTCAGTCGATAGCTCTCTCCTTTTATCTGGACTACATGTGAGTGATGTAAGATACGGTCAAGCATCGCCGATGTCAGGGCTGCATCCCCGGCGAACGTCTGATCCCACTGTCCGAACGGCAGGTTGGAGGTCAGGATCATCGCGCTCTTCTCGTAACGTTTGGCGATGACCTGGAAGAACAGCTTGGCCTCCTCCTGACTGAACGGCAGATAACCTATTTCATCGATGATAAGTAGCTTCGGGGCCATGACACCGCGATTGAGTGTCGTTTTGTAACGGCCCTGGCGCTGTGAAGTGGACAGCTGTAGCAGCAGGTCCGCTGCTGTTGTGAAGCGAACCTTGATACCCGCCCGGACCGCTTCGTATCCCATCGCTATCGCCAGATGCGTTTTCCCCACGCCCGATGGCCCCAGCAGTACGATATTTTCGTTACGCTCGATGAAGCTCAGAGATCGCAGCGACTGGATTTGCTTCTGAGGAGCGCCGGTGGCGAAGGTGAAGTCGTACTCCTCGAACGTCTTTACCGCCGGGAAGGCTGCCATCCGCGTGTACATCGCCTGTTTACGCTGATGCCGGGCCAGTTTCTCCTCATGTAACAGGTGCTCCAGGAAGTCCATGTAGCTCCATTCCTGCTCCACCGCCTGTTGTGACAGCGCCGGTGCTGCGCCGATAAGACTGTCCAGTTGCAGCTGTTCGGCAAGCACCATCAGCCGTTGATGTTGCAGCTCGACCATCATGCGGCTCCTCTGCAGAACGTGTCATAGATGGAGAGCGGATGATGCAACGGCTGCCTGTCGAAGGTCACCAGGCTTTCATCAACCTGCACGTCATACTGTTTTTTCTCCGGAGGTAGTGCCAGCATGGATTGCTGTTCCTTAACCCAGCGATCGCATGGGCGGGTCTGGATAGTTTCATGCTTACGTTGATTGGCCACATCGTACAGCCAGCGCAGGCCGTAACGGTTTGCGGTTTCAACATCGACGGTGATCCCCATCGGACGCAGGCGCGTCATTAACGGGATATAGAAGCTGTTTCGGGTGTACTGCACCATCCGCTCCACCTTGCCTTTAGTCTGCGCCCTGAAGGGACGGCAGAGGCGAGGAGAGAAGCCCATCTCTTTACCGAACTGCCACAGGGAAGGATGGAACCGGTGCTGCCCGGTCTGGTAAGCATCACGCTGGAGCACCACCGTTTTCATATTGTCGTACAGGACTTCCCGCGGTACGCCACCGAAGAAGCTGAACGCATTGCGGTGACAGGCTTCCAGCGTGTCGTAGCGCATGTTGTCGGTGAACTCGAGGTAAAGCATTCTGCTGTACCCCAGAACAGCAACGAACACGTGCAAAGGGCACTTGCCGTTTCGCATGGTCCCCCAGTCAACCTGCATCTGCCGTCCGGGCTCGGTTTCGAAGCGAACGACCGGTTCGGCCTGTGCAGGGAGGGCCTGCGAACGGATGAACTCTCTCAGGATAGTCAGCCCTCCACGATAGCCCAGCTCCATGATTTCCCTGGCAATAACGGTCGCAGGGATTTTGTAGGGATGTGCATCGCTGATCCGTTTAGAGATGTAATCACGGTATTCATCGAGCAGTGATGATGATGCCGGGCGTGGTGAATACTGCGGCTTTTCAGATTTGGCTTTCAGGTGGCTGCGGACAGTATTGCGCGAAATACCCAGTTCCCTGGCGATGGCCCGGATGCTCATTCCCCGCTTATGCAGGACTTTAATTTCCATACGAATCTCAAAAGTGATCATAAGCTCCCCTGTATTCAGAGGAGCAGATTAACCCCTGGATCAATTTTCAACCGCTGGGGTGGATCAGTTTTGCACCGTTGGTAACATTCACAGCATGGGTCACATGCCGGAAGTATTCCGGGATTGGTTCATGTAAGCAAAAACGTTTATGTATATTCCGGCTTCACTATCCGCAAATCGCCACGTAATGCTTTTAATCGAAGTAATTCGTATTTGATAAATAAGCGGGATGATAACGGCGGTATTGATAATTATTATGGGCGTGATTTTGCCTTAGCTGAAGCAATGCGAACTATTGAACGGCTGAATGGTGGTAAAGGTTATGAAAACTGAAATGGTTATCGGGCTTTCTCTCTTTGCTGTTCTTGCGTTGTATTTAATTCAATTTTTAATCCGCCTGCGGAGTAGAAAAGTAAAGCAGCAAAGAGCTAAGGCACTTGCTGAATATAAAGCCCGCCGTGAAGAAGTTGAACTAAAAGCCCGTAGGCAACTGTAGCAGGTACACGATATGAACGATAACGCCCCATCACTTGCCAGCCTGTTAAAGCATGGTTGCCAGGTCACGCACTACCGTAATACTCGCGGGTGGATTGAATGCCCGGACGGCCGTTTCTTTAAGCCGGAGCCGAACAAGGTACGTTTTATTAAAGGCATGAATAAGCCTTTTGTTTATACGAAAAAGATAAATAAAGGGCTATTGGCAACTCTGATAAGAGCGATAAAGAAACTCTTGTAACATCTTTGGGAGGTGCTTGCATGTTTACTGAAGAGAAAACATCGTGGGAGCGGGAAATGCTAATCCGCGAATCAATTGAAAGCGCAGAAAAAGGTTTTACCGTTCAGCTTAAAAATGGTTCGCGTATTTATATAACACCGGACAGCCCGACAATTGATTTGATTGTCTATGGCCTTGAAAAGGCAATCAGGGGAAATCATGAGCGTGCACGTATGACGTTCATTGATTTTCTTTATTACTGGCATGAAAGGTTATTCAGACAGATAAAAAGAAAACATCGCACCACTCATTAATTAACCTGCATCAAAAAACATCGGCATTTTTTTGCCGGGGCTTCGTTTTGCCTTTTTCAGGAGGTCGGTATGTCGGTCAAGTCAATAAAGCTGGATAGCGGAATAAGCGATCCAGAGTTTGTGGCAATAAGCGCCAGTGCCCGTAAGGGTGAGCGCGCTCACCTTTTGGGGCTTCTGCGCATCTTTCTCGCCCAACAGAAAAAGGAAAGCGTCACCGCTGATGAAATCCAGGCCTCGCTTGAGGCCTGGATAAACAACCGTGAATTAACCACCCGAGATGGAGATAAGTGACATGACAGCACGTAACAAACGCAATGAGTTCTTCACCGCAATGCTGACCGGCGCAATGGCCGGGTGGGCTATGCCGGAGCAGGAACGCGAAGCCCGTGATTTGATTATCAGAATGTGGCAGATGGCGGATATGGCCTGTTACCACGACCTGCAACCCGAACATCCGCGTGACGTGGCGGAGCGCTGGATCAGAAGAAATTACCGCATCATCGACACCGAGACGACAGGCCTTGGCGCTGACGCGCAGATCGCAGAAGTGGCGATTGTTGACCTGAAAGGTAACGTTCTGCTGAACACCCTGGTTAAACCAACAATTGCCATCCCGGAAGAGGCAACCGCCATTCACGGCATCACCAACGAGATGGTCGCTGATGCGCCAGCCTGGAACGATGTTCTTCCCACCGTGCTGGAACTACTCGGTAAGTACTGGATTACCTATAACGCTGAATTTGATTTGCGGATGATTGAGCAGTCATCAATGCTTCCGTTACCACAGATGTCACCGTTCTGCGCTATGCGACTCTATGCGGAGTTTAACGGCGAATGGGATGCTTTACGCCGTAAGTACAAATGGAAGAAGCTGACCGAAGCGGCCACCGCGCTGGATGCATGGCCCAAAGAGAACACCGGTATTCCACATCGTGCCCTGTATGACTGCCACCTGACTCGCAACGTAATCCTTGCCATGGCGGGGGTGAAAGCATGATCTCCTCACCTCTCAAATGGGCGGGCGGCAAAGCCCGAGTCATGCCGCGGCTGCTTAAGTATTTGCCGAAAGCGGACTGCCTGATCGAACCGTTCGTGGGCAGCGGCACCGTATTTATGAATACGGATTATCGCCGTTACATTCTGTGCGACTGCAATCGTGCCCTGATTAATTTCTTTCGTGTGCTGGCTGCTGATACCGAGCGCCTGATCAACATCACGAGATCGATGTTTCATGGTGATAACTCCGAGGATCGGTATTACGAACGAAGGGCGTTGTTTAACGCCATGCAGTGGAGTGACGCCGCAAAAGCAGATACTGCTTTGCTGTATGCAGCGTTATTCCTGTATCTCAACCGTCATGGCTACAACGGTCTTTATCGTGTAAATCAGAAGGGTGAATTTAACATCCCGTTTGGCCGATACGCAGCGCCTTACTTCCCCGCTGACGAAATGCGTTTGTTCGCTGAAAAGGTCAATGACACGGACGCACTTTTTATCCATGGCGATTTTCGTCACTCCATCCCGGGCGTTATGCCATCGGCAGACGATGCTGTTATTTATTGCGATCCACCTTATATCGGCACTTTCACCTACGGTAAACCATTCACCCTGAACGACCATCTCGATCTGGTCAGCACTCTTCTGGTGGCAAACCGCCAGCACGGTGTTCGTTCGGTCATCTCAAACAGTGACACGCCTGAAACTCGCGAAATTTATTCCGCCTTCAACCTTCACTCCCTTAGTGTCCGCCGTTCCGTGAGCGCCAAAAGTCGCGATATGGCTGGCGAAGTGATTGGCGTTCTCCGCACGTCTCGCAACCGCAAAGAGGTGGCGTGATGGTTATTGATTCCATTCTGTGCGAGTTGGTCAGGCATGAGGAAGATGGTATTCCGGGTCTGTATATGCTTGTCACAACCATGGATGAAGTTGAAATCGTTTGGATTTGCCCTGCGGAAAAGGTGGGCCTGAAAGGTTTGTGGATGCATTGGCACCAGATGGCTTTTTTCGGGTTTGATGACGGGGTGCCATTCTGATGCCTCTTTGTACTTCCTTCATCGAAGTCGATGCCGGGCGTGCTGCCCCCGGCACGACCAGACTACTGGGGGGCATCCTCAGGGTCATCATCACTCCAAAAAAAATCGTCATCATATTTAGGTTTTGGCGGTGGCGGGTTTCTCGGTATATCCGCCAGCTTCATTTTTCCTTTAGCGATATCCGTCTTGACGGCAGGCATTGCGAAAACAGCGTCATAGCCACGAAAAGTACCGTCATCAGGAAGGAGATTGACCAGGCCAAGCCCTTTCAAAAACTCGCAAATACTGACGTAATCCCCCAGGCCGGATCCTGTTATAGCCCGGTAGATAAAGCCATTGTGGTAGAGGGCTACCGGATATCCCATGGAACCCCAGGGGTCTTCCGGTTGTTGCTCAAGCCACTGGCTGATCTTGTCATCGTAATCAGGTCGTTCGCATTCCCGCGTGTATCGATGTTCCATGCTTTCCCCTTTTTCATGATTATTTGTGCGCGGGTGAAATATGAGCACAACTAATTCGAACGTGCAAATAAACCCCGATTTATCAGCAGTCTGTGCTCGTAATGAGAAGATGGATTATGCCTATGCCTGGAATTCGCCGGATTTTGATGTCGCCACTGCCAATGGACTGACGCCAGAACCGGCACAGCCAGCGGCAGATGATACCGCTGTTACCGGAGGTATCACCTACCTCAACCCTGAGGGAGAGCGTAAGGCGTTATCCCCCGATGACATTACTGAACTCTGCCCGCCAACCGGACAGGGAGCGATAGAGCGCGATCGGCTCGCACACGAACGCCGGGTAATGCATCTTCGACGCCGCCTCCAGGCATTGCCCGCATTTATCCGTTACCGTTTCTCCCGGCAACTGGAGGAGCTGAACGACCAGGATCCAGCCAGAGCAGTTAAATGGTTGTTTGGCACATTTGAGCGCCACATCCTCCGCCGCATTGAGGCGGTCAACGCGCAGTACCTGCCACAGGATTCGCTCCCGGCTATCCTGCTGCCACTTCGTGAAGACTTTCATCTGTTGCCATGGGCCAACAAAAAACGCCTGAAACGACTGGCTTATAAGCTTGCAAATTTGATGAAAAGCGAGTTTATGCGCGAGTTTGATTTTCAGTTTGCGCACAGTGACGACCCGGAGTTTTCAACCATTTATTCTTACGGTGCGGTAGCCAGTAAGGCCCGGCACCTGAATATTCCCGTTCCGGGATGGGAGGCTTACTGCAACGAATCACTTGAGGCGGAAGATGCACTTCGCGCAGTGGCTCGCCTCCAGTCGGAAAAGTGGTGGTCTGGCAAGCTGAAGCGCGCGCATGACCGCTGGCGCGAACACCTCATGATAGCAACGGGTTATGTCAGCAAACACGCCTCTCCGAAGTGCTCAGAACCCTGCCTGAAAGAGTGGGCTGCGCAAAAGAAAGCAAACTTTGAGTATCTCAGCTCGATGGAGCTTGAAGACCAGGATACCGGGGAGCGCTCGTCATTGCTTGACAAGGTGATGTCAAGTACAGCCAACCCAAAGATAGCGCGTCTTGAGCTGACCACCCGCGCAGCCGGTTTTCAGGAAATCGCCGATGAAATGGGGCTGGTCGGGATGTTCTACACCCTTACCGCCCCTTCCAAATGTCATGCAATGCATATCGCCTCTGGCAAGCGCAATGATAAATACCGGAATGCGGATCCCAGAGCGACCCAGAAATATCTCTGCAAAGTCTGGGCGCGCACGCGGGCCGCATGGAAGCGCCGGGGCATCCGTACGTTCGGCTTTCGTACCGCTGAACCCCATCACGATTCAACACCACACTGGCATCTCGTTCTGTGGTTCCGCCCTGAAGACGTGGAAGAAGCAACCGAGGTTTTCCGTATGCACGCGCTCAAGGAAGACGGCAACGAACCGGGCGCAGATAAGTATCGTTTTAAGGCTGAACGGGAAGACAAGAGCCGTGGCCGCGCAATCGGCTATATCGTCAAATATATTTCGAAAAATATTGATGGTTACGGCATGGATGGTGAGGTGGATAAGGAAACCGGCAACCCCATCAAAGAAGAAGCCAGACGCGTAAGGGCGTGGGCTTCACGCTGGGGCATCCGTCAGTTCCAGCAGATTGGCGGCGCTCCCGTCACGACATGGCGCGAGCTTCGTCGCCTTGGAAGCCGCGAACTTGTGCTGCACCCGGAAATTGAACCCGTTCGCGCAGCAGCTGACGGCGCAAGCTGGCAGGACTACGTTCAGCTTCAGGGCGGAGCGTTTGTTGAGCGCGACCAGTTGAAGATCCGCCTGCACTACAGCACCACCGAAAACAGCAATGATTATGGTGATACGGTCTCAAAAATCGAAGGGATCTACTGCCCGCTTGCGGGCAGCGACGCCATCATCTACACCCGCACCGCACAATACAAAATCGTACCGAAGCGCAAAGCCCCGGAAACAAAGGGGGTTGACCTTGATTTTTCAGGCGGCAACGCCGCCCCTTGGAGTTCTGTCAATAACTGTACGCGGGATCCCGCGACAGGTGCTGACGGTGTTGAACATGCCGCCAGCGAAGCTGTAGGACAGTCGGAAATGACTGTGCCAGCTGAGGGCGTGACGGTGAATTTTGATGCGCTTTCACGGCAGGAAAAGCGAGAACTGGCGCAGCGGCTTAGTGACGATGTGCGGAGTAAGCGTAAAAAACGACCACCGGAACGGGAAGAGGGGGCCGGGCTATCTGTGAAAGAGCGGCTGATCAGTGAACTGCTGGCGCTGCGCGGGATTGATGCCAGCGTCGGAATGGTCAGGTCGATGATGGCCGGTGCGTCAGTGGCGTGTGGCGATCTTGTTATGACCGTTCAGGACGGGCGGTTGGTATCCCGCAGCCGTGCCGCGTCGGAAAAAATGCCGTCGCAGGTGATGGCGGCGAAGAAAAAGACAAGCGACCTCGTGAGCAGGATGAAGACTGCGTTTTCGGGGCGGAAGTAGGATGCCGATCGGCATGGTCGGCTTTGACAGTGTGGTACCGAAAATACCGCGATGGCCGGAACGGTCAGCTTTGACGGTGTGGTACCGGATTCCGGCAAATACAGCCATTTCCGGCAGTGTTGGCCGTACATCGAGAACCGTCATTTTTAACAGTGCTGCAGGTGGTTAATAATGACGGTGCCAGCTGAGGACGAAAGAGTATGAGCTATCTGGGAAGTAAGGCGGCGAGCGGGGTTTATCAGAAGATTATTGCTGAAATGCCCCCGCATGATACCTACATTGAAACGCACTTGGGCAGTGGCGCAGTAATGTTTCACAAGCCACTTGCAGCCAGGACGATTGGAATTGATGTCGATGAAAATGCTTTTAAATTAACGCGGGAGCGCTGGTCTGATATGGGGGAAACTCCGCCCCGGTTGCATCTTTATCACGGTGATGCTGTAGGTTTTCTGGAAAGAGAAGACTTTACTCAACATGGCCGCGTGCTGGTTTATTCCGATCCTCCTTATCTGCCAGAAACGCGCACCAGTCGCGCCCGCTATCGTCATGAATATACGGTTGCCGATCATGAGCGCCTGTTAGCCTGCCTCATAAGCCTGCCGGAAAACGTCAACGTGATCCTGTCTGGCTATCCGTCGCGGCTCTATGACGAAACGTTAGCGGGGTGGCGCAGCAAAGAATTTCAGGCCATGACGCGCGGCGGCGTGCGAACAGAAAAAATCTGGATGAACTACCCCGAAGGGCGCGCGTACTCTCACACGTTTGCCGGAAAAGATTACAACGATCGGCACCGTATAAAGCGCAAAGCTGAGCGCTGGCGCGCGAAATATGCAGCCCTTCCACCTGCTGAACGGCTGGCGATCATGGTGGCATTAAATGAAGTCGACGGGGGTAATCATGGATGAATATCAGGTGTTTAGTGATTCAGCTTGTGTGCTCACGGTTGAAGAGCAGAAGGTAGCCCAGCTTTTAGGTGATGCGTGGAATCTCTACCTTGGATTGCCTGTTGAGCATCCAATGGGACGGGATGAGTTTTGCCGTGCCATTCACCACTGTCAAAACATGGTGTTAGCACGTCCGGCGATCAGGGCGCTGGCAGAGAAAGGGCAAGGTTGTAAGGGCAATAACAACGTTAAGGAGACTTTGGTATGAAATCCGGTTATATCAGCTACTTTGAAGGATACGATGCAAAGGGATATGCAATCTATAACGGTAATGGTGCCGTTACCGTTGAACATGATGAAACCAGTTGCGCCAACCCCGTGTTGCTGAAGGATGAGCACACGGCTTATCTACTGGCTAAGGCGAAAGAAACTAACGGTGATGTAGTCAGAATTGTGATTAAAAATCTTATGAAAGTTTGATATTTGTACCGCAACTAAATGAAAAAGCCGCCAATAGCTGGCGGCTTATCAGGTGGGAGTTGACTTAAAATCCGTCAAATTCATCAAGTTTCGCCATACATATTCCACGGTTAAAGATAGTCTTCTTCATAGTCATTGATTAGCTCATTTCCATAATCTGAAAGCAGCTTAAGGGCGAAGGTGGTTTCTTCCAGACTGGCCGCGCCCATCGCTGCAAATACCGTTAATTTAACCAGCAAAAGTGAAGCTGAAAGCTCAGAGCCATTCATCATCAAAAAGATAGATGCAGCCTGAAAGGCAGTACGCTTATTGCCATCATGAAAGGCATGGGCCTTTGCTATGCCGATCAGATACATGGCGGCGAGGGCATAAATATCATCAATACCTTCATAGTGGTGCAGGGTCTGGACGCGGTTTAGCGCACCTTCAAGCAGGCCGGCGTTAGCGTTTCCACTCTGCGGGAGTGTTTCTGCATGGATACGCTCCACTTCCTCCTTTGACAGAAAAACCAGATCCATTAGTTGTCCTCAAGTCTTTTGATGATTTCAGCGTGCTTTTCCCTTGTGCGCTTCATGGCGTCTTCAAAGGAAAGCGCTTTTTTCCCCTGAGAAAATAGTGCCGGGTGGCGCTTTTCGAGATCGCGCACAGCCTGAACAAGCGGTTGTTGGCTCATTTTTTTTGCCCTTTCGCGGAACTCCTGAAGCCCCTCATTGGCAGCAAGATATTCCGGGTTAAGATCTGCGCCGGATAGAATTACACTTTTCTGATCTTCCCCCGTGATGGCAATACTCCCACCAGAGCGAAGATACTCCAGCATGTCGCCGAGATTTGCCCGAAATTCAGCGTCAGTTACAGTTTTCATATTCGTTTCCATTATCCGCATCCATAGCGTAAGTATAACGACCCTTAGCGCAATAATAACACGCCCAGGGCTGTTTCATGCGTTGCACAAACGTGCACAATTTTGCACAATTTTTTTGATGTAATTTATGCCCTTTCCGCCCTGTGGCGGTGCGGTCTGACCCCGGATCGGCAAATGTACAAAAAACGAAGCAAATGTCGCGCGCAGGTGACGGGGGAACAGCCCACGCGACAGGGGGTAGGGAGGGGATGCCTTAAATTGCCATTCTTCGGCCTTTTTCGCCTTCTCGGCGCGTTTTCTCACGTCTGGATGTGTGCGGGGTCGATTGCAGTTTGCGCCTGCCAGAATGGCGCTCATGCGTTCTGAGTGAGGGGCGTTAAAGGTCGTGCTGAGTAGTTATCTGGTGATGGCCGGTCATACGGTGATTGAAAATTACTGAAGGAGAACCGCCGCAGGATGTGCGGCGGCTGGGGCGGGTTACTCGTCTTTGAGTAGAGCGTAGGGATTGAAGCGGATCACTTCCTGACCGAGCCAGTCATTGACTCCCTTCATGGCTTCCATCACAGGCAGCATTTCGTTGATGAAGAATACGCGCGCGGATTTTTCAACATCACCGAGTGAGCCATTGCCTTCCGGCATTGCGCCCATCAGTTGCGGCGGGGTGCGGTGAGCGTCGCGCAAATCGTTGCGCGTGGCTGATTTGATGTTAAGAAACTCATCCTTTGCCGATATCTGGCTAAAGGGTAACAGTTGCACACCGTCTTTGCCGCCACCCGGTGCATGTATCAGCACGTTTTTGAAGGAGCCTTTCCCTCTGGCCTGTGACAGCGTCTTTTGCACC
This sequence comes from Enterobacter hormaechei, assembly GCA_041890495.1. Taxonomy (GTDB): domain Bacteria; phylum Pseudomonadota; class Gammaproteobacteria; order Enterobacterales; family Enterobacteriaceae; genus Escherichia; species Escherichia boydii. The sequence goes on along the minus strand of CP169086.1, from coordinate 1,800,609 downwards.
ACCTTAATGCTTTCCTGATCCACCTTATCAGAGCCGACATAGAGAATGCATCCGGCGTGAGAGCCGTTGTCATAATAGAGTTTGCGGAACTTATCGGCAGAATGTGACAGGCTGGCGGACAACAGCGCGCCTATATATTCGGGCATACCGTAGATTTCCTGATGAATATCAGGGTTCATGATGTGGCAGACCTCGCCCGTCTTGAACTCGTATTCATCTTTCCACTGCCGGATAAACCAGTAGGTATTAAGGTCGCTCCCGCGTCGCGTGTTCAGTGCCGGAACATGCTGGAGTTTGAGCGGAGCGCCCAGGCGATTAGACCGACGTTCAAGATAGGCATTACCAAAGACAAACCAGTCCAGTGCAAACGCAGAGAAGGCCTGACGTGACAGCAAGGGGTGAGGGATAAAGCACCCGGTCAGCACATTACGTTTGAAGTAAAGCGCTGACTGATGCAGCGGGGATTGTGCAAACGCACGGGTTAACCCTTTCCAGTCAATTGGCGTTTCATAGTACCGGCCATTATCGACGCAACACATGCTGTCCAGCAGATCATAGCCGTCTGTTACTGAATATGGCCCGTCAAACGTGAAGGCGCTAAGCGCCGGATCGCTTCTGAGCGCGTCAGAGATATCAGGCTGTCCGGTACTGCCACTGCTGGCAGTGTGTTTATTTTTGTAGGTGCGCTTCTTCATCAGAACTCCATAGCAAACCCGCCGCTGCCACTCTCCTGGCCCAGCGGTTCGTTAATAATGGCGAGCATATTCGCCCAGGCTAAATCACCGTGGCTGACGCCGCGCGAGCGGTCAGTGTCATAGGTGATGAATCCGCCAGGCGTCTTTACCTTACGTACAGAGTTAAAGGCGTTGATCAGGGCGCGCTCGCTGCGGTCATATTCCCAGCGGCCAGCGCGGATCAGCTGTAGCATTTTCAGCACCAGGGCGCGCTTTGACGTCATTGACATGGTGTAGGGCATTGCCATTGGGAAAAACTTCTTCACTATCTGGTAAACGGCCTCACCGTTACCGCCCGTTACGTCTATACCGACATGCTGGACGTTGTATTTGAAGGTGAAATTTTCGATAACCTTCGCCTGCTCTTCAAACTCAAGGCCGCGCACCTGTTCCGTTTCTACCGTGCGGAATTTACCGCCCGGCACCAGTGGCGGAACCACAACGCAAATCGCGCCGCTGTCACCGTTGCCGCTGCTGCCGTTGGCGTCATAGCCTATCCAGACCGGACGATTACCCATCGGCCTGGACGCGAAAGGCTTCCAGTCCGGCCATTCGTCATAACCATCTGCCCCGCAGCCAATCAGTGCGTTAAGGTTGAAGGCTGACTCGCCATCGCGAACGAACTCGCACATGTACAGGTTGCGGAATTCATCCTCGCTGTTTTCATCCTGAATCTCTTCAAGATCGGTGTACTCCCAGCCGTGGTCTATCACATCCTTCAGGGTGACAATCTGACGCCAGGTTTTATCCGGGCACAACAGCCCGCTGTTCAGCGTTTTCCAGCCCACATCAAACGCTTTGCGCTGTGCCTTCGGGCGTTTTTCATTCCAGCGATCGCCCGTCCAGAACGGGTAAGCCTCATGGGTTTCACCTGACGGCGTGGAAAAGTAGGTACGCGTCAGTCCCTTCAGCGTAGCCATCGCCCCTGCAACCTTTCGCAGGTTGGTGAAGTTGCTGACCCAGAAGAATTCGTCAAACTTCAGGTTGCCCGTATATGACTGCGCTGTTGCAGCGGACGTGCCGAGGAAATGCAGCTCTGCGCCGTTACTCAGTACGATTTTGTCGCCGCCCTTAAGCTCAACGTCTACTTCTTCCGCTGCCTTCTGAATGAATCCCCTGAACTGGTGAGCCTGTCGGCGGGATGCGGACAGAAATATCTGGTTGCGCTGGTACGGGTATTTCACATCGTCGCGCAGCGCATCAAGTAACGCCTCGCGCGCAAAGTACCAGGTTGCACCAATCTGGCGGGACTTCAGTATCATGCGGTTTCGGTGGTGGCGTTGCTCATACCAGCCGCGTTGATGCCACGACAGGGAATCCAGTATTTTCTCCCGCAGCGCAACGATCTGTTCTTCGGTGAAGTGGTTTTTCAGCTTACGTTTGCGCGGCTTTTTGCCCGTGCCAGCCCCTGCCGGTTGTCCATCAGACAGTTTTTTCAGTTGCCGGGTCAGCAGGTCAATCTCCTTGTAATCACCCCCGGTTTTCTTGTCCTTTTCACCAAGCTGGATAAGGCGCGCATCAAAAGTCTGGGTTACTCGCTGAATAGGTGATGTTTCATCCCATTCATCGCGTTTCTTCCAGGCGTAAACTGTGTTCTGATTAATCCCCATCAGGCGCGCGATCTCCGCTGGCGGGTAGCCCTGCCAGTAAAGTTGTCTTGCCCTCTGACGTACAAAAGCGTCCTGTATCATCTGCCCTCCACCGTTTATGGAGTGAAGATTACCCCGCGCGCGATCCCGCTATCGCCCCCTTTATGGTCTGGCCCTCCTCCGACAACAAAACCTCGTTGAGACAGCAAGTTACGCTCTGCCATCATGGCCGTACAGAAACCACTCAACAGGATTATCGACATGGCTAGCGCAGCTAAACCAGCCCGTAAGAAATTCAAGGTGATGACGTCCGGCACAACTATCGATGGTCGCAATGTCACCCGCGCCCATCTTCACGAAATGGCGGCAGCGTACGACCCGTCTGTCTATGGTGCCCGCGTCAATATTGAGCACTATCTCTCACCGTTCCCTGACAGTGTATTCAGCGCGATGGGGGATGTTGCGGCCTTGTCCGTCGAAGATATCAACGAAGGCCCACTGGCTGGAGAGGCTCACCTTTTCGCAGAGATTGACCCTACCCAGCGCATGAAGGACCTGATTGCTGATGGCAAAAAGGTCTACTCCAGTATCGAAATGCACCCCAACTTCCCGCTGACGAAAGGCCCCTACCTCATGGGGCTGGCAATGACCGACACCCCGGCAAGTTTGGGTACTGACAAACTGAAGTTCACCGCCGAAAAACGCGCGGAGATTATGCGCTTCAGTTCGCAAGATGCGGTAGTCACCATGTTCACCCCGTCATTTGAGGCCGAACTGGTACAGGAAAACCAGAGCCGCAACGACTCCGGGAAGGAGTGGTTCTCCCGCGTAATGGGCATCCTCGGAAAAGGCCAGAAAACCGACGATCAGCGCTTCAGTCAGGTACATCAGGCCGTTGAGGCCGTGGCACAGTCTCAGGTTGATCTTGGTGAGCAGTTCAGTGCAGCCGAGCAGGAGCGCCAACAGGACAAGATCGCCATCCAGAAGCTGACCTCCGATCTTGCCGCGCTGACCAGCAAGCTGGGAAGCACAGACGCCAATTTCAGCCAGCGGGAACACGCTAGCGGTGGCGCTAACGCGCAACTGGCTGATTACTGATATTCACAAAGAGAGCAGAGAACATGGATAACAATACCCGCCAGCTATTTGATCAGTACATCGCCCGGCAGGCACAGCTCAACGGCGTTTCCACCGCCGCTATTGCTGCAAAATTCGCTGTAGATCCGACGCGTCAGCAGCGCCTGGAGCAGGCCGCACAGGAGAATGATTCCTTCCTGAGCAAAATTAACGTGTTTGGCGTCAACCAGCAGATCGGCCAGAAAGTCCTGATCGGCAGTAAAGGCCCGATGGCTGGCGTAAACAACAGTGTTAACAATCGTCGCAACCCTGGCTCAAATCATTCAATGGAGCCGTTCGACTACATGTGTCGCAAGGTCAACTATGACTACGGCATCAGCTATGAACAGCTTGATGCGTGGGCGCACATGCCGGAGTTCCAGCCGTTGATCAGTAAGGCAATGGCCCGCCAGATGTCGCTTGACCGCATCATGATTGGCTTTAACGGCGTGAAGTACAGCGACCCGTCTGACCGTGCCGCTAACCCGCTGTTGCAGGATTGTGGTATTGGCTGGCTGGAAAAAATCCGCCAGGAAGCGCCGCACCGCGTCATTTCCAATGTGACGATCACCTCGCGCGATGAAGATAACAAGATTGTCGCAAAAGGCACCTACGGCAACATTGGCGCTGCGGTGTACGACGCCAAAAACAGCCTGATGGATGAATGGCACAAACGTAACCCGGATAACGTGGTGATTCTGGCGGGCGACCTGCTGACGAGCAGCAATTTCTCGGCCATCAACGCTTTAAGCCAGACCAACCCAAATACCGAAATGCTGGCCGGTCAGCTGATTGTCGCACAGGAGCGCGTAGGCAACATGCCGACCTTTATCGCGCCTTACTTCCCGGTGAATGGCGTGCTGATCACCCCATTCAAAAACCTGTCGGTGTACTACCAGCGCGGCGGTCTGCGCCGGACGATCAAAGAAGAGCCGGAATACAACCGTGTCGCAACGTATCAGTCTTCAAACGATGACTTCGTCATTGAAGACTACGGCAATGTTGCGTTCATTGACGGCATTCAGTTCGCCCAGGCCGAACAGGCTGGCGAGTGACAGACGCGGCGGGGGGATTCCCCCGCCATGACGGGGAGAAGTGACGATGTTAACACCGGCACAAAAACATTTTCAGAAGGTCATGGCAGAGCGCCGGGGCCAGGCGGATGAAGAATCCGATATCCAGCGCACCGCGCATGAGCAAATTCTGCATCGCCTGCGTATGGACTTGTCCCGCCTCAGCGGCGTGCAGTCCGAAGAAACCAAAGCCGAAATGAAAAAATCCATGCTGCCTGAATATGAGGGATGGATTGAAGGCACGCTCGACGGCGACAACGGGCGACAGGATGAAGTCATTACCCGGCTGATGGTCTGGGCGATTGACTGCCGTGATTATGCGCTTGCGTTGAGGCTGGGGCGCTATGTGGTGCGCCACGGGCTGACGCTGCCGGATAACTTCAACCGCACGGCAGCAACATTCCTGACCGAAGAAATGAGCAAGCCACTGTTGACGCTCGCGGCTGCTGATGCCGACGCTGATTTGTCGTCCGGTATCGCAGTGCTTGACGAAGTGGCGGGAATTGTCGCCGACAGTGATATGCCGGATGTGGTGCGCGCCAAGTTGTGCAAGGCCCGTGCGCTTGCCCGCCGTGGTGCGACTGATATCACGACCAAAGCGGAAGCGCTGGCGCTGTTCCGTGAAGCGCTGACGCGCAACCCCAACGCCGGGGTAAAAAAAGAGATTGCCACGCTGGCCCGTGAAGTTAAGAAGCTGTCTGCGGACGGCGGCACGGGTGAAGGCGACGCGGCCAGCACCGACAAAACTGACGGTGCTGCAGAACCTGTTCCGGAAAAGAGCACTACCGCCAGCGCAGCAGGTAAAGCGCCGACGCGCAAAACCACGACTAAGACGGCGACAGGCAAAGCGACCAAGCGCAAACCTGCCAGCCAGAAAAAGAATTAACGACTTCGGCCCCGTCCGACAGGCGGCGCGGGTGGATATCTGCCCGTATACGGTCTTTTAACCACCCGCCCACCGCCTGATTTATGGGAGATAAGCGCATGAGCAGCCTTGTGGCAAATAAGCGCGTTTTGCCTGCCGACAGCGATACGCCCGATGTTGATGATGGTGATACCACCGTCAGCGCCGGGGACTTCTGGCCGGTGATTAAACTGGCCGATCTCCGTCTGGCCGCGCGTATCACTGGCGGTATCACTACGTCCAGGCTGATGCACGTCACCACGGAAGCGGTAGCCCATGTCACCGCGCAGTTGCTTGACTGGCGTGCCGGTCAGGTCAAAGCAGGTTTTCACACGCTGGAAGATGTGCCTTCAGCCCTTCCGTCAGGTGATACGGAAAAGCTGGTTATCAACGGTGAAAACGTGAAGGTGTACCGCTTCCGGCGTGCGGTTTATTCGATTGCCAGGGCGCTGGTACTTGAAGGCTATCGCGACGTTGATACCACGGCGAAAGGCGACAAAGACGCCGCCGCGCTTGACCTGCAACGGGATGATCTCTGGCGGGATGCTCGCTGGAGTATTGCTGACATTCGCGACACGCCGCGACTCTATGCGGAGCTTTGCTGATGAAAGTAAAGGCATTGCAGGGGGATACGGTGGATTTGCTTTGCTGGCGTCACTACGGCACCACGCAGGGCGTGACCGAAAAAGTGTTATCTGCCAATCCCGGACTGAGCCAGCAGGTTTTTCTTGATGCCGGTCAGGAGATTGAACTGCCGGAAATCGCGCGTAAAGCGACACAGGAGATGGTGCAGCTATGGGATTAAGTTTTTTTCAGCGCCTGAATGACTGGCTGACATTCACGATGTCAGCGATGGTCACGAGTATCGGCGTCATGACACTAAGCGAAAAGATTGCGCTGGCCGGTCTTCTCGTCGGGATGGTTTTTGGTGCCCGTGGATGGCTCTATCGCGCCCGCATCGAACGGGGGCAGAAGCGTCGCAACGAACTGATTAACCAGATCCTTGAGCAGGCAGAACACAGACAGATGAGTGAGTCAGAGCGCCGGGCGCTTGATCTTCTGCAACAGAATGAGCCGGAAGATGAAACAGCTTATTAAAAAATGCTCCATTGCGGCCATTGTTGCGCTGGGTATAACGCTGAGTCCTGGCGCGTTGCGCACCACGCCTGAAGGCCAGCAAAAGATTGCTGGCTGGGAAGACTGCCGGAATACGCCCTACTACTGCACTGCTGGCGTGCTGACGGTTGGAATTGGTTCGACGGGACGTGTTGAAAAGCGTGAGTACAGCGACAGCGAGATCGCCGGTCGCTGGATTAACGATATGCGGCACGCTGAAAACTGCATTAACCAGAATTTTGAAGGTGCGCATATGCCGCAGTCTGCCTTTGAGGCCATGACGGATGCCGGTCTTAATGTGGGGTGTACTGGACTGATGTGGTTCACGGACGGCCAGAAGCGAAAGCAGCGCACGACCATCTGGAAGAAGGCGCAGGCGCATGAATGGCAGGCGATGTGTAATCGGCTGACGGACTTTGTAAACAGCGGCGGTAAACGCAGCCAGGGGCTGGTTAACCGGAGAACGGATTTTAAGGCGTGGTGCCTGCGTGACGTGGAGTCTGGAAAGTGAAGATTACAGCCATCTTATGTGCGTTACTGGCGCTGACCTCTGGTGGCCTGCTTTGGCAGACGCATCAACGCGGTAAAGACTCCGTCCGTAACGAGGAGCTTTCCCGCGAGGTGAAGAGCAATGGTGAGGTGCTGGGCGAGCTGCGTGCGCTGACTGCTGACGCCCGCGAAGTTCTTGCACAGCTGCGGGCAACCGAACAGCAAAGAAACGCCGAGGGAGAAAAGCGACGTGAATATATGCGCGATGCCATCAAAGACGATACGTGCGCCAGTACTGTTGTGCCTGCTTCTGTCAGTAACAGCCTGCAACACCGTACCGCCGCAGCCGCAAATGAAAATCGTGCACGAACCGGTGCCGGAAAGCCTGACAGCAGCAACGCCAGCGCCGGAACTGACCGCCCCGGTAACGTGGGGCGCGATAGCCATCTGGAGTGATCGCCTGCGCGATGCGCTGGATACCTGCAACGCCGATAAGGCGGCGATAGCCGATCTCGATCTGCGGCGCCTGAAAAGACTGACTGACCACGCGAGGGCAACACCATGACTTTATTCGACTACCTGAGCGCTCACCCTTACTGGACGCTTATTTATCTGCTGATCATTGCGGGCGCGATTGAACGTTTCGGGCGTTAAGAAGGTATCACCATGCTGAAAGCTGACTCACTACGCGAGACCCTGACCCGCGCTAACAAATGGTGCAGGGCCAATCCTGAAGCCTTCACCGTTTTTGTGGAAGAAGGGAATATCGAGACGACCGGCGAAACGCCATCTTTTATGTACCGCTATACCCTGGTGCTGTTTGTAATGAACTTTGCCGGTGATATTGATGATTTCACGCTGCCGTTAATGGCATGGCTCTGGCACAACCAGCCCGATCTGCTGCTGAACCCGGAGAAGAACCGGAACGTTAAATTTACGACCCTTATCAACAACGACGATACCGCCGACATTCTTTTTGAAATGCCGCTGCACGAGCGCGTAAAGGTCACTCTGGACGCAAAAGGCATCCCCAGGGCGGAGCATTTACCGGAACCTAAACCGCGCATCCCGTCAGCGGACGGCGACTGGAGCGTCATCTTTGAGGACGTGACGTGGGAGGCAGACGCGCATGAGTAACGATCTCTTCCGTGAGCTGGATCAGGTCTTCAGCGACATACTGGCGGGCACCTCGCAGGCCGGACGTGTTCGCACCGCTCGCGCGGTTGGTCAGGCACTAAGAAAGAGCCAGCAACAACGCATCAAAGCGCAGCAAAACCCGGAAGGTTCGCCATACCCTGCCCGCCGTCGCCGGGTGCTGCGTTCTCAACAGGGCATCGTGTTTGTCTGGCAGGGCGAGATCCGCCGCCTCAAAAACTGGCACGGTGGCCGGGGGAAATACGGGCGCACCATCACCGGCTTTGACGAAGATCGCAACGATATCCGCACGTTTTACCGCAGCGATATTGAGCGTTACATCGAGATCAATACGCGCTCAGTGCGCCGCAGCACGGCAAAGAAGGTGCCGATGTTTCAGCGGTTGCGCAGTTATCGCTTTCTCAAAATGCGCGCTGATGCTAGCGGTACTTCTGTGGGTTATGACGGCGTGGCCGCGCGCATTGCGCGTGTACACCAGTACGGCCAGCGCGACCAGGTCGGGCCGGGTGCCTTTGCTAAATATCCGGTGCGTGAGCTGCTGGGCTTTACCGCTGGCGATGAGCGGATGATTACGGAGCAGGTGGTTAACAGCCTGGGGAGTGCCGCACGATGAGTGCTGAACTGATCCGCCTGCTGGAAAATATCCTCCGCGTCGGCGTCGTTATTGCCGTTGATGAAGAGAGCTGGCGCGTGCGCGTGCAAAGCGGCGAGCTTCAGACCGACTGGCTGCGCTGGAACACCACGCGCGCCGGGGCATTCAGTATCTGGGTGCCGCCTTCCGTGGGTGAACAGGTCTGGCTGGGCTGTATCGGTGGCAACCCTGAAACGGCGGTCATTATCGGCAGTCTCTACAGCAGTGACCACCCTGCGCCGGGCAGCAGCCTGAAAGAGATTGTGCTGACAGCGCCAGACGGTGCCTCTTTCCGCTATGACGCAGAAGCCAGCGCGCTGGAAGCGCAGGGCATGAAGACAGCACATATCAAAGCCTCTGCCAGCGTGACGCTTGAAACACCGATTGTAGAATGCACCGACCATCTGAAAGCGCGGACGTTCGAACTGTCGGAGGGCGGCACGATGAAGGGCAATGTTACCCATTCTGGCGGATCGCTTTCGTCTAACGGGGTGACGGTTCATTCGCACGTGCATGGCGGTGTGCAGGGTGGCAGCAGCAACACAGGGGGGCCAAAATGACAGTCCGCTATATCGGGATGAATCCGGACGGCACGGGCCAGCTTACCGATACCGAACAACTGTGGAATTCAGTACGCGACATACTGACCACGCCTCTGGCAAGTCGGGTGATGCGCCGGGATTACGGTAGCATGATCCCAGACCTGCTGGATGAGCCACAAAACGAAGTGACCCGCCTGCAATGCATGAGTGCGGCGGTAATCGCCCTGACGATGTGGGAGCCGCGTATTGCCCTGAACGGCATCAATATCAGTTATTCAAAGGATGGCGCTGTCACCGCTGAACTGGTCGGCATTATCACCGAAACCATGCAGACGGCAGGCAGTGCGCTGACGCTCAGGAGTGGCAGCAATGGCAACAGTTGATTTATCGCAGCTACCGCAGCCGCAAATTATCGAAGTGCTGGACTTTGAAGTCATTCTCAGCGAGGTCAAAGCCGTAATGCTGGCGGCATTCCCGCAGGAACAGCAGGCTTCTGTTGCCGCCGCGCTGGAGCTGGAATCCGAACCACTGAACGTGATCGCCCAGGTAGTTGCTTACCGTGAAATGATGCTCAGGCAGCGGATTAATGACGGTGCGGCGGCGTGTATGTTGAGCCATGCCGTATCGTCCGATCTTGATAATCTCGCGGGCAACCTGAACACCGAACGCCTGATCATAACCCCGGAGACGGCAACCACTGACGCGGTAACAGAAAGTGATACCGCACTGCGTCTGCGCGCGCAGGCTGCGTTTGAAGGGCTAAGCGTGGCGGGGCCAACCGGTGCATATGAATATTTTGCCAAAAGTGCCAGCGGCAAAGTGGCGGACGCCAAAGCGATCAGCCCGTCGCCTGCTGTGGTGGTGGTCTCTGTGCTGTCTACCGAAGGTGACGGCACTGCCAGTGCGCAACTGCTGGCGACGGTGGATAAAGCGCTGTCTGCTGACGATAAGCGCCCCGTTGCCGATCGTCTGACCGTTCAGGCAGCAGAGATAGTGAATTATCAGATCAATGCGATGCTGTATTTCTATCCCGGCCCGGAGTCTGAACCAATCCATACCGCCGCGCAGGACGCGCTTCAGTCCTGGCTGAATCAGCAGGGCAAGATTGGCCGTGACGTTGCCCGCTCAGCCATTATGGCGGCGCTGCATGTTCAGGGCGTGCAGAGGGTGGAGCTGCTGGAGCCTGCCAGCGATATTGTGATCGCCGATACGCAGGCAGCGCGGTGCGAGTCCTTCACGATTGAGACCGGGGGCACTGATGAATAAGAACATGCTGCCGCCTTCGGCCAGCGGTTTTATGCGCAATACAGAGAAGGTGACGGAGCGGCTTACCGATATTCCTGTTGATCTGCGCAAGCTGTGGAACCCGGACGAATGCCCCGGTGATCTTCTGCCTTATCTCGCCTGGGCGCTGTCAGTTGACCGCTGGGATAAGAACTGGTCAGAACAGACCAAGCGGCAGGTGATTAAAGCCTCCTGGCTGGTTCACCGTCAGAAGGGCACTATTTCCGCTTTGCGTCGCGTCGTTGAACCGTTCGGCTTTCTGCTTCGCGTGATCGAGTGGTGGCAGAGCGGCGAAGAACCGGGAACATTCAAGCTCGAAATCGGTATTCAGGAGCAGGGGATTACGGAGGAAACCTATCTTGAGCTTGAGCGCCTTATTGACGATGCCAAGCCGAGAAGCCGCCACCTTACTGGCCTTTCTCTTTCGCTTCAGTCGCAGGGGTATATCGAAGCCGGGGCGGGATGTTATATCGGCGATACGCTGACCGTTTACCCCTATTTTCCTGAAACCATATCCGTGGGCGGTGGTGACTACACCGGCGCGGCAGTCCATTTAATTGATACCGTGGAGATCGCAAGTGGCGACTAAATATTTTGCCCTGTTAACCAATATCGGGGCGGCAAAACTGGCAAACGCCACGGCATTGGGTGCGAAGGTTGAGATCACCCAGATGGCCGTAGGTGATGGCAATGGTGCGCTGCCGACACCGAACCCGGCACAAACCGCGCTGACGCATGAGCTGCGCCGCGCGCAACTTAACATGCTGACTATCGACCCGGTAAATACCAATCAGATCATTGCGGAACAGGTCATACCGGAAGACGTGGGCGGATGGTGGATCCGTGAAATCGGCCTGTTTGATAAAGACGGCGATATGATTGCAGTTGCCAACTGCGCGGAGACCTATAAACCGCAGTTGCAGGAAGGCAGCGGGCGCGTGCAGGTCATTCGCGTGATCCTGATCGTCAGCAGTACCGAGGCGGTAACGCTGAAAATCGATCCGTCCGTGGTACTGGCAACCCGTAAATATGTCGATGATGCCGTCATTGAAGTTAAGTCATATGTGGATCAACAGCTGGCGGCGCATATTGCCGCGGCTGATCCGCATACGCAGTATTTGCTGGAATCAGATTTCGATAAATATTTCCCGGCAGGTTTTCCGCTTCCGTGGCCGCAGGCAACACCGCCAGCGGGTTTTCTCAAGTGCAATGGCGCAGCTTTTGACAAGGCAAAATACCCCAAACTGGCTGCTGCATATCCATCAGGTAGTCTGCCTGATTTGCGCGGCGTGTTTATTCGCGGCTGGGACGATGGGCGGGGGCTGGATAGTGGCCGCGCTATTCTGTCGTATGCTGCTGATAAGTTGAGGAAGCACACTCATGCATTATTGTTTGGTAATGGAGACGGGGGCGAAACTCCTGCTGTTCATGAATCTTACCGTAAGAGTTCAGCGACCGTTTATTTTGCATATTCGGGGAGCAGTGGCGTGTATTTATCCGACGAGGGCCAGAACGAAACCGCACCATGTAACACCGCGTTTAACTACATCGTGAGGGCTGCATAATGGCGAAGGCAAAACTGAATAGCGAACTTATTGCCACTGTGGCGGGTGATATTACCGTGTTTAATTATGATGGTGAGACGCGGGAATACCTGTCTACATCCGTGGAATATCTGGCTGTTGGCGTTGGCCTGCCAGCCAACTCCTGCACTGATGAGCCGGGAGAAAGCAAAGAAGATTTCGCCATTTGCCGGACAGCAGACTTTACCGCCTGGGAATACGTCGCCGATCACCGTGGTGAAACGGTCTACAGCACTGACACAGGGGAATCGGTGATCATTTCTTTGCCTGGCGATTATCCAGATGGCATCACCACGCTGGCACCTGCAACGCCTTACGATACGTGGAACGGTAGCGAGTGGGTGACGGATAACGAAGCACAGCACAAGGCGGACGTGGAGGAAGCAGAAAAACAGAAAGCTGCGTTACTTGCAGAGGCACAAACGACGATCAGCATGTGGCAGACGGAATTACAGTTAGGCATTATCAGCGATGAGGATAAAGCCAGCCTGATCGCCTGGATGAGCTACATCAAGGCAGTGCAGACGGTGGACACGTCGAAAGCGCCGGGTATCACTTGGCCGGATAAGCCGGAATAAGTTTTCATTCCGGCATGTACTGCCGGTTATGACCGTGCTGGCATATATATCGAGTACCGTCATTTTTAACTGTGCTGCAGCACAGTCAGTTATGGCGGTGTGTTCAGGAAGATGAAGCGGGCAAATGCCCGCTTTAGTTTTATGTGGATGTTGTCAGAACAGGCCCGATAGCGTACTACTGGCAGAGTTGTAGGCGGACGTGGCTTTATCCTTCAAGCCAGAAAGTAAATCGCCAACAGACGACGCTTGCAGGCGTTCGCGTAAATCTTCATCGCAGCGCTGGAAGCTGATCGAAAACTCTATTTTTTTCGCCTTTCCGTAGCGGTCAAACTCTGTATGCGTGGCCTGTAGCCCGGTCAGCACATACATCCCGTAAATCTGCCCTGCGCCGCTGATTAAAGGCCACGGACGCCCGGTGTATGCCTGCGTTGCCAGAACGGTAAGAGACACGTCGCCGCCCGTAATTTCAGGGTAAAGCACTCCGTCCAGGTTAATCTGCGTCTCCCCCGCGCCGATGTACTGCCATTTTGCTGATCGGTTGATGCGATCATTCTTCACATGACGCCAGTTCAGCGAGTGGCGTAACTGCTGGTAAGGCAGTGTCCTCAGTTCAAAAACGAACATCCCGTATATCATCATCATAATGTTGCCTCCCCTTAATCTCTGTCTTTGAAGCTGCCACGGTTAAGCCGTTCACGGCGGGCCAGTTCGGCACTCACTTGATCGGCGACAATCCGGCCAATTTCGCGCGCGTCCTGCCGGTCAACGCCGTGCAGATGTACGTGGATTTCGCCCGTAAAGCCGCCAGTGGCAACCGGAATATTGCGGGCAGAGCGGCTGACTGGCAGAAGTTCAGCCTGTTTAACGGGAAGCGATGCCGCTACTACTGCGGGACGTGCACTTAACCCGTTGTTCCTGACCGTGCTGGCCAGCTGCGATTCCTTCCATTCCCCACGAACGGCCAGCGCACGCGGCAGGTTTTTAAACACAATATCGCCGGGGCCGATCTTCTTCGTGTTGTCGGCTGTCGCTTTGGTGTTGCTGTCGATACTCTGCAACCGGCGCATAGTGCCGTTATCGCCGGTCAGCGGCGGTTTACCTCCACCTGATACGGGCGATACCGTAGCCTGCCCCAGCGGAAGCTGGTGTTGTGCCAGAGCTATCGCTGAGGATTCGAGTTCCTGCCGTGCTTTATCAGCCTGCTGCCTGGCGCGCGCTATACCATCCGGAATAAGATCCAGCTTTTCAAGCAACCAACCCACACCATCCATGAGGGCCGTCAGCGGTAGCAGCAGTAACTGAAGGGCGCCACCCAGAACTTTGCCGAACGTTTCCCCGGCACTGGTGCATTTTTCGAGTGTTTCTTTGGAAGCATTGGCCGGTTCGAACAGTTTATTAAACCACTCCCATACGGACTTAATGCCATCGCCAATAAGCGAGAAAACAGGCGCGAGCCGGGAAAACGCATTCCGCAACGGCGTAAGCGCATCCCATACACCGGCGAACATGCCGATGAAAAACGCCTTGATTGGCTCCCAGTATTTCCATATGAGCGCCCCGGCTGCAATAAACGCCGCAACTATCAGGCCAATGGGGCTGAACAGCAGTGACAGCGCCGCACCTAACACAGATACGGCGGTTGTGATAATGCTCCATATAGTCGTAAAACCCGTCAGGCGAAGGGCGAGCATTCCGATGTTCTTAGTGAGCATTCCCAGGGCGGCACCAGGTGCGCGAAACGCCCCGGTTAGAGCAATGCGCATACCAGGGATGACTGCTGATACTCCACGCATTTTTCCTATTAACGAACCGAGAACTGGCCCCCAACCGCGCACGCTTGCCATTGCCGGGCCGGAAGCTGTTCCGAGCGTTCGTAGGGCGGATATTGTTCCGGTTGCGCCCCCTGTCAGTAGGGTAAAACCTAACTGGAGTTTAGCCAGTGGCCCCATCAGCAGGCCGATCGCCAGCGATGTGCCGCCAATGGCGGCGGTCAGCGCCAGAACGCTGCCGCCGACAACCAGCAGGGATTGGGCGAGCTTCGGATTCTCCTTCGCCCACTCCGTCATATTTCCCACAACGTCACTCAGTCCCTGAGTCAGGCCCCGAAGCTGATTGTTGACGAGATCGTTAATCTGGATACGGAAGCCTTCCCAGGCGCTGTCCAGATTCTTGAGATCGCCATCAAGGTTATCCGCCATTATTTTTGCGGCTTTCTGTGCTTCACCTTTGGCGTTTTTCAGTTCACCAAGCAATTTCTGAAGTTCGCCGCTCCCGGCCGACATAACCAGCGCCTGGAATGACTTTGAAGCTTCTTCACCGGCAATATCCTTGAAGAAAGAGAGCTTATCGGTATCGCCGTACTTGCTGATTTTTTTATAGAGATCGGTAAGCACAACTTCAGCAGGGCGCATTTTCCCCGTCGCGTCAGCGACTTCTACACCCAGTTCTTTAAGCGCAGTTTTTGCTCTGCCGGTCGGCGCGGCAAGGCGTGAAAATGTGGCCTGCAAACCCGTACCGGCGATACTCCCGCGCAGACCAACGTTCGCCATCACGCCGATCATGGCCGTGGTCTGTTCGACGCTGACGCCCAGGTTGGAAAGACCTGTCCCGGCGTACTTCATCGCCTCACCGATATTTTGCAGATCGGTGTTGGTACGGGTGAATGCGCCCGTTAATACGTCGCTGACGCGATCCATTTCTTTGGGATCGAGACGGAACTGAGACAGGATGTTTGAGCTGATATCAGCGCTTTCACCTAAATCCATACCACCGGCCAGCGCCATATTGAGCACGCCAGGCAGTGCGGCCTGAATTGCCTGCGGAGTGAAACCGGCCATAGCGAGAAATGCCTGTCCACTGGCGGCGTCGGTCGTGGTGAACTGTGTTTCAGCACCCAGCTTTTTGGCCTGGTCACGAAGTGCTGAAAAGTCAACGGAGCTTTTATCTATGCGGGTCAGCGCCTGCACGCGGGACATTTCCCGATCAAACCCAACGGCGGGGGATAAGAAACGTCCTGCTACGTAACCGGCAGCAGTGGCCCCGGCAACGGCCATCGTGCCACCGCCGCGAAGTTTGCCCGCCGTTTGCTGCATCTGGTCATAGCGCGCACGTGCCTGCGTGACCGCAGCAAGCTGTCGCCGTTCCCGCTCAAGCGTCTGGTTGTACTGTTCTGTTCGGCGTATGGCACTCTGAATGGTGCGATCGCTGCCGACCAGCGAAACACCGTGACTGCGCAGCGCCTGTGAGGCAGCGCGCAGCTTAACCATTTCCTGCGTGCGTGCAGAGTTAAGGCGTTCCAGCTTTGCGGCCAGCGCTGCCATATGTGCTTTTTGCTTGTCTGTAAGCTGTGTACCTTCCCGCTGCGCCTGATTCAGGCCTTCAAGCGTCCGGCTGGCGTCGTCGATTTTGCGGGAGGTCTTTTGTACGCTGTCGCGCAGACGGTTGAACGTGCGGGACTGACTGTCCAGATCTTTAATGCTGGACTGCGTTTTTTTGAGGGACTCAGACAAACCGCCCGCACTCTGGCGGGCGGCATTGACCGGGCGGGTAAGTTTATCGATCGCGCTGAACGCGACGCGGATATTAAGGCTTTTCACTGTCACTGGCTCCACTTCGGACAGCCGCCCGCTCACGCCAGGCTATGACTTCGCCCAGTTCCATCGTGAAGACTTCAGAGGGCGGCCAGTTGAAAACAACCGCGATATCAGCAACCAGATCGTCGATCAGGTCGAACCGCAGGAGTGTTACTAATTCTCCGTCTCCGCCTCGCTCGACGCTCCAGACCCCGCAGGTGTCAAAAAAGGGACGAGCGCTTCAGACAGGCTGACAAAATCGCGCGTGTCCATTTCGTTGATTTCGGACTGTTTGAGGCGTGGTGACGTCACGCGGGTCAGCAGTACCGCCACCGAATCCACATCCATATTCATAACGTTGACCAGCTTCAGCCCGCGCAGGGAGCCAGCCTGTTTGATCTCATCAGTGATCGTTACCTGAGTGATTTTCTCATCACCGCGAACAACGGGTTTTGCCAGCGTAATGGCGTTATCGGTTTTCTTGCTCATTCTTGAATACTCCGGGCGGCACGGGTGTACCGCCACTTATCAGGTTAATCAGTTACCCATTCCCAGCGCAGACGTAATGCGGTCAGGGTAGATATTCTTGCCGTCTTTCTTGTAGATGAAGTTCAGCAGATCAAACTCAAACAGCGGCTTATCGTCGATGGTGAGTTTGTAATAAGTGTTCTTCATCGTGTAGCTGACGGAGGTGTCTTCTCCCTGCTTGCTTTCGCCGCCGTCCATTTCGGTGATGCGGCCGCGCAGTTCGACCTCAACCAGCAGGCTTTCACCATCGGTGTAATATTCACCGGCGAAGCGGAAACGGGTTTCGTCGATATCGCCGCAGTAGTTCAGCAGTAACGACTGAACCAGACCACCAACCACCATCGTGGTATCCAGCGCGCCACTGTCCAGACCGAGATCCACCGCAGCGGAGCCAATCATCCCGCCCCCCTGAAAATCTTCAGTTTTACGGGTCAGTTTTGGCAGCGTCACGGAAGAGACTTTGCCGATGCAGTTGCTGCCGTTCACAAAGCAGGTGAACAGGCGCAGTTTGTGAGGAACCGCCATTTATGCACCTCCCAGGGAAGAAAATGCCGATTCGAAATACTCGTCCGTGAAGGTCTGGTAGAGCGTCAGATCTTCCATTGGCGGAACCGGTGTATATTTATAGCGAATGCGTACCTGACCCTGACGGAGACCGGCTGTCGGGTTATCCAGGATATCAAACCAGCATTCAGCACCAATTAGCCGCCCCTGCGTCACCAGCGAATTGAGTTTGCCGCTGATGCCGCTGACCACGTCCTTGACGTTGGCCGGGGTTAGCGGTTCGTCCACTGATTCAAATTGCGCCTCAGCGATACTGTCAGCCAGAATCTGTGCCGTACGGGTATAAACCTCAAAGATATAATCTTTGGTGTCCGTTACGCGGTTGCCCCAGAACCGGAAACCGTTACGCTTGATGAGCGTCGTGATCTCCTTGTTGTTGAGTTCGTTCGCGTCGCTGTCTTCGGCCTGAAGCGACCAGAAAACATCCTGTGAAATACCCAGCACGTTGCTTACCGACACATTGGAAAGTGATTTGTGCCAGCCCTGATTGTTGTCAATCAGCGCGCGAAGGCCGCAGGCATAGGCCGGGGCCGGGAAGGTTTCGTTCTCTCCGGTCAGCGGGTTGTAGGCGATGAAATCAGGCCAGATAAGCATTAGCTCGCGATAGGCGAAGGTCGCACGATATGCAGTGGCTTCAGCCATCGTTTTGCAGCCGTAGCAACTGGCGTAAACAAACGCGCGCAGATTCTGAGCAATAACACACAGCGCAGAAGTGACTTCTTCCGTGTCGTAGCCCGGCACGGCCAGAATGCGTGGACGATAGCCAACCTTCTGCTCGGCAGTCAGAAACGCGTACATGCCGGTATAGCTGCCGTCTTCTGCCGTGCCGCCCATGATGAGCTGCGACTGCGTTTTACCGCCTTCCTCTTCCGTGGCTGCTGCCACGCGCACAACGATAACCTTCGGACTGGTCTGGTCGGCGATGGCTTTGAGTGTTTTGTACAGGGAGCCGGTTTTACCCGCCTTACCCAGCACGTTGTTAACCCGCGTCAGCAACACGGGGGTATTCAGGGGGAAGGTTTCCGCGTCGGCATCATCCGCCACGGCAACGACCCCAATGACACTTGATTCAATGTCATTGATGGCCGTCACCAGGTCGGTATTCTCCCGGACGCGTACACCGTGGAAACGTGTCTCTGACATGTTAGCCACCATTACGTTATTGAGTTCGCAGTGATAATCCCTCATGTCTGAATGTCACTCACGCTATTGCGGGTCTGGCCGGACGGCGACAACAAAAACCGATTTGGTGTCTCCCGCGCGCGTGGGATCCTTCGCCGGAAGAAGGGGGAAAGCATGGCACTTACAGACCTGACAAAATCACTTAACGACGCCATCAGCAGTTATAACGATTCACTTACCGAGGCGGTAAAAAGTCCGGGATTCAGCATAACGATGGGCGGTAAGGTACTGACGCAGCTTGATGATCGGATCATGTCGCTGTCACTGACGGACAACAGGGGCTTTGATGCTGATCAGCTATCTATTTCCATTGATGACAGTGACGGCATGGTTGCACTGCCGCCGCGTGGCGCTGAGCTTGCCGTATCATTTGGCTGGCTGGGTGAGCCGCTGATTTACAAGGGACTGTACACGGTTGATGAGGTATCCCATGAAGGGCCGGGTGATATCGTTGGTATTACTGCTCGCAGCGCTGATTTTCGTGAAGAGTTCAACGTAAAGCGCGAAGTCTCATGGCATGACGTGACCGTTGAGCGCGTTGTGTCAGCAATAGCGCACCGCTACGGACTGAAGGCGCAGATCAGTGAAATGCTCATGGATATTGAGATTGACCACGCTGATCAAACGCAGGAAAGCGATATGTCTTTCCTTACCCGCATGGCGGAAATGCTGGGCGCAATTGCCACAGTCAAGAACGGCAGTCTGCTGTTTATCCTGCCGGGCGGCGGTGTAACCGCTGACGGGAAGGCGCTACCCTCTGCCAGCATTGACCGCACGAGTGGGGACCGTCACCGCTTTCGTATTGCCGATCGGGATGCGTATACCGGCGTCAGGGCCTACTGGCTGGATCTCAATTTTGGCAAAAAGAAAAAGGTCAGCGTTAAGCGCCGCAAGCCTGCAAAGCCCAAAAAAGAGAAGAGCAGCAGCCGTGAGGGCGATTACATGGAGGGCGCAGACGGTAACGTCTATGTGCTGCGCAAAACCTACCAGAATGAAGAGGCGGCGAAACGTGCAGCAGCGGCAAAATGGCAACAGCTTCAGCGTGGTGCAGCCGAGTTCTCGATCACCCTGGCGCGTGGCCGCGCTGAGCTTTACCCCGAAATGCACGTCACGGTTAGCGGTTTTAAGGATGAAATAGATAATCAGGACTGGATTATTGCGCGCGCTGAGCACGTCATAGACGACAGCGGCTTTACCACCCGGCTGGAGCTGGAAGCGAAAATACCTGACTGGATAGCGGAAACTGAATAAAATGAAATGGAGTTCAACTCCCACAGGGGAGCCATCATTATGTTCAGATGTCCTTTTTGCGGCGCTATGGCCCGCACCCGTACCAGCCGTAAAATAACCGATATGACAATCCGGCAATATCACCAGTGTCAGAATCTGGAATGTAGCCGGTCATTCACCACGCTTAACAGTGTGGAGAGGGAAGTAACAAAGCGTGCAGGCACTGCACCGTTACCGCCTGACTTTATCCCCCGCGATGCTTTCCCGGCATCACATTACGGCAGAGACCAGCTTAATCTGGCTCTCTGACCACCGTCAAAGCGCCCCCGCGAATTCCCTAAGTGCGGGGGTAGCTTCAAGTAAAACGCTTTTTCCAAATAAAATATCTTTGATAACATCAGTCAGTATATTAATAGCGATGATGGGATAGGGATATGAAAAAGGTGTTGTTAATACTGGCTTTGGTTTCTCTTGTTGGATGTAAGCCAAGTGCTGATAAAGCTGTTGAATTAGGTAAGAAAGAAATATCAGCAGATGTTAGGGATCCGGATAGCGTCAAATTTAGATATCTAAGATTTATTCAGACTGAACAGTCACCGGAAGGAGCTACTGTTGGTTATGTTTGCGGTCAGATTAATGGCAAAAATGGTTTTGGTGCATATGAAGGATTTTCTCCATTCATTATGAAAATCAGCATGAAACCTAAGGGGATGTTTTCGACTAGCGTCTCATACTATGTGACCGATAAAAAAATCTACACCCGATTTAGCGAACCATTGCCAGCGAGTTACAGGGAGAAGTGCGGGGCTGATGAATAGCTTGCCAATCTCTTTGTAAGTGATTAGATGCGTGGTCGTTTTGTGGATCTATATTTAATTAATATAAGTTAAATCAAGTTGTTAGGGTAACTATAGTGGGGCGAAAGCGCCCCGTTTGCTTTAGTGTGGTGCAGGGGAATTATCGCTTAACAATGCGAATCGTCTGCCCTAAGCGAGACGGTTTTTCTTCACTCGCTTTCTGCGGGGTGGTCACACAGGCTGTTTCCACGCAGACAAACGTTTTATAACCCTCATCCGTCATGTCGGCCATGCTGACGGACAGCGCAGGACCCGGGTTCCAGCCCACTACGTCGCTGTGATGATGGTGGACCACTTCAATGCCGCGATTCAGGGCACCGTCGTGGATCACGCTGCACGCTTCCGGGTGCAGGTAGACGCGATCGGTACGGTCAGGGAACGTCTGTACGCCGTCGCTCAGCTTCCCTTCTTTGGCGTTATCAACTTTGTCGATAAAGGTATCGCCCAGGCCGCTCACCTTCACTGCGCTAATATCACCCACGTTAAAGTAGGTATGCAGGGCAGAGGTGGTTCAAATTCGCCGTGTGCTTCAAGTTCGATTTTCACAGGTTTTACCCACGCGGAAATGCGCTAACAGAGTAAAGTCGTGCGGCCAGAATTTTTTCGTCTCTTCGCTTTGTGTCAATTCAAAAGTCAGCGCTACGCCATAGCATCTTCACGATGTGATTTCAGCGTCCACGGCAGGTTGCGGGCAAAACCGTGCGCAGGCAGGCCTTGTTGTGCCGCCGGACCCAAACCACGGCCAGCAAACCGGTACGCCACCGCGAATAGCGATGCCATTTTGAACGGTGTGTTGTTGCTCAACCCACAGAACTTCTTCTTCACCCGCAGGTTTCCACGAGAGAAGGTGTGCGCCCTGTAATGCAAAAGAGGCTTTTACCTGGGATGATCGACCACAATGAGGTCCAGTTCATCAGTTTACGACGGGAGAGGACAGGGGAGATTTGTTCGATGACCGGAAGGGCAAAAATTTTCTTAATCATGACGCAGTCCTTTAACTTCATTTTATCAGGTAAAAAAAGAGCGACCGAAGTCGCTCTTTTTAGATCACAGTGTCATCTCAACTTATTTGGAGATGTGAGCGATCAGGTCCAGAACTTTGTTGGAGTAACCGGTTTCGTTGTCGTACCAGGATACCAGTTTCACGAAGTTGTCGTTCAGAGCGATACCAGCTTTAGCATCGAACACGGAAGTGCAAACTTCGCCGTTGAAATCGGTAGATACTACGTCATCTTCGGTGTAGCCCAGAACGCCTTTCATTTCGCCTTCAGCAGCAGCTTTAACGGCAGCTTTGATCTGCTCGTAAGTTGCAGCTTTTTCCAGACGAACGGTCAGGTCAACTACAGATACGTTCGGGGTCGGAACGCGGAACGCCATACCAGTCAGTTTGCCATTCAGTTCTGGCAGTACTTTACCTACAGCTTTAGCAGCACCGGTAGAGGACGGGATGATGTTCTGGGAAGCGCCGCGGCCGCCGCGCCAGTCTTTGTGAGACGGGCCATCAACGGTTTTCTGAGTAGCGGTAGTAGCGTGAACGGTGGTCATCAGACCTTCGATGATGCCGAAGTTATCGTTGATAACTTTAGCCAGCGGAGCCAGGCAGTTGGTGGTGCAGGAAGCGTTGGAAACGATGTCCTGGCCAGCATATTTGTCGAAGTTAGCGCCTTTAACGAACATCGGAGTGTTGTCTTTAGACGGACCAGTCATAACCACTTTCTTCGCACCAGCGGTGATGTGTTTACGAGCAGTTTCGTCAGTCAGGAACAGACCAGTTGCTTCAGCGACAACGTCAACACCAACTTCGTCCCATTTCAGGTTAGCCGGATCACGTTCAGCGGTAACACGGATTTTTTTACCGTTAACGATCAGATGACCGTCTTTCACTTCAACGGTACCGTCGAAACGGCCGTGAGTGGAGTCATATTTCAGCATGTATGCCATGTAATCAGCGTCTAACAGGTCGTTGATTGCAACGATCTCGATGTCAGAACGTTTCTGAGCAGCACGGAAAACAATGCGACCGATACGGCCAAAACCGTTGATACCTACTTTGATAGTCATATATTCCACCAGCTATTTGTTAGTGAATAAAAGGTTGCCTGTAAAATTACAAAAACCTTACGCAGCGTCAAGCGGAATCGTGTCAATCATTGCGACAAATCAATCCTGTGCCTAAGCATTACGCGACTGACTCGCCTCACTCTTCCTTTGGGCTTGAAACCACATGGGGTCGGCGCCCCGAATTTTAAAGGGCAATACGATAAAAATGTGATTTTCATCACGATTTAGGTGCAGCCATTTCGTCGAGATCAAGTTTAGGACAAAATTTTGCAGTTGGTGTTAATGTTTTGTTAGAATCAGTCACGTAATGTGAGCACGATTAAGTGAGATGTGAGCAAATGGTAATAAACCTTCGGCAGAAGAACTGAAAAAAAATTTGTCCGAGATGCAGTTTTACGTGACGCAGAATCATGGGACAGAACCGCCATTTACGGGTCGTTTACTGCATAACAAGCGTGACGGCGTATATCACTGTTTGATCTGCGATGCCCCGCTGTTTCATTCCGAAACCAAGTATGATTCCGGCTGTGGCTGGCCCCAGTTTCTACGAACCGGTGAGCGATGAGGCCATCCGCTATCTGACCGACTCGTCGCACGGCATGGTGCGCACGGAAATTCGCTGCGGCAACTGCGATGCGCACCTTGGTCACGTCTTCCCGGATGGCCCTCAGCCAACGGGCGAGCGTTTCTGCGTGAATTCAGCCTCAATGAGCTTCACCGATGATGAGAATGGTGACCAGATCAAGGGTTGAAAAAACGATTCAGCAAATTATTCCTTTGAAAGGGCGGGATTGTGAATATTGAAGACATGATTAGCGGTATGACGCCGGAAATTTATCAGCGTCTGGTGACCGCCGTAGAGCTGGGAAAATGGCCCGATGGCGTCGCGCTGACCCCGGAGCAAAAAGAGAACAGCCTGCAGCTGGTGATGCTGTGGCAGGCGCGCAATAACACCGATGCGCAGCACATGACTATCGACACCCAGGGCCAGATGGTGATGAAGAGCAAGCGTGAGCTGAAAGAGGACTTCGGTATCACGCCGAAGCCGATTGCGACCTTCAAATAACGCTCTCCGTGTAGGCCGGGTAAGCGCTAGCGCCACCCGGCACATAAGCCTTAGTGCTTAATCCCGAGCGACGCCGCCAGCTGCTTCGCTAACTGGTTTTCGTCATCCGCGCCGTACTCCCAGAACATCGCTCCGGCGAGACCTTTCTTTTTGATGTAGTCCGCTTTGATCGCAACGGAGCGTGGGTTCTCATACGAAATCGCAAACAGCGCGTTGCCATCGGCACCCTTCACCGAGAGCCATGGCACTTTTGCCTGGTCGTCCCAGTACTCGGTAAAGCGCTTCTGCGGATCGTTCAGCAGCTTTTTGACGATATCGTTGTACTTCACGTAGGTATCTTTGGTCAGGTCATAGCCGAGTGACTTGAACAACCCGATCTCCTGCGGCCTGAAGTAGGGCTGGGTTACCGGATTATTTTGCGCATCCGGTTTTGTCCAGTCGATCCCCGGCTCCACGGCGCGTTTCGGTACGCGGCCATAGAAACCAATCCCGAGGTTCATCTGCTGCGGCTTCAGCCCGGCGGCCAGATAGTTGTTCACCACAAAATCGACGCTGTATTTGTCCGCGGCGGCCACCGTCGGCCAGGCGCTGGAGTCATACAGGTTGGCATTGAAGTACTGCGTGCCGTACGCCATGTCGTAGGTCATCAGGTTGATATAGTCGAGCAGGGGCGCAATCGCTTTCACATCCACCCAGCTTTTCGGACTTTCCGCATTCGCACCTACCGCAATGGTGACCAGCTTTTTATGCCCGAACGCGTCGCGCATCTCCTTCAGCAGGGCGGTAAAGTTATCCCTGTCGGCGGGCTGGCTTGCCACCAGCCCCCATGCGCCGTTGACCGGATACTCCCAGTCGAGGTCGATGCCGTCGAGGCCGTATTTGTCGACAATCTCCTGCGCGGAGCGGATAAACACCGCGCGCGTCTCTTTGGTTGCCGCTGCGCCAGAGAAGCCACGCGCGCCCCAGCCGCCAACGGAAAGCAGCACTTTGAGGTTCGGGTTTTGCTTACGCAGAGTGGGGATTAAGGCCAGATCGGACGCCACTTTTGGCGATAGCCAGATTTGATGCAGCTTCGCCGGATCTTTCAGCGCGGCGTTGGTTTCTTCTTTTTCGTCGTTATAGACCAGACCAAACGAGTAGTTCAGGTGGGTGATCTGGCGAACGTCCAGTTTATTGATATCGCCACCCGGTCCGGCGGTGACATCGCCACCCCCGTTAAAGTAGCCCACGGACATCAGGGAACTGGCGGAGGCAACTGACGCGCAAAGCAAGGGTAATGCTGCCAGCAAGGGCAAACGTTTCATACAAGTTCCTCTTTGACTTAATAAAATTAACCACGCCACGGAAAAGGCGTGGCGAAAAAACAGCCTAAAGAGAATAGCATTGCCGCTTCGCTGAGGTTGCGAGGGAGTTCACTTTATGGGGATCGGAGGGGGAGTTTTGCCGGGTGGCGCTGACGCTTACCCGGCCTACAAAACCAAAGAAGTAGGCCGGGTAAGGCGCAGCCGCCACCCGGCTTAAAAGGCCTAAGCCTGCGTCTCCAGCCAGTCTTCGAGCGTATACAGCGTCGCGCCTTCCGCAGCCATATCCATAAACGCCTGAGCGCTGTCCTGCGGTTGAATGTTCACCCCGCGGCAGCTGTCGGTGATAACGCTGACGGTGTAGCCTAACTGAAGCGCATCCAGCACGGTGAACTTCACGCAGTAGTCCGTTGCCAGCCCCAGCACAATCAGCTCGGTGATTTCGTGGTGACGCAACCACGCATCGAGAGCGGTTTTCTGACGATGCCCGTTATCAAAAAACGCGCTATAGCTGTCGATAGCCGGATTTTCGCCTTTGTGGAACACTGCGTCGATGGCCTTTTGATTCAGGAGCGGATGCAGCGCCGCGCCTTCCGTCTGCTGTACGCAGTGATCCGGCCAGAAGGTTTGCGCCAGCCCGTCGAGTTCCCCCTGTGTGAACGGCTCTACGTTGTGCTGGCTGGCAAAGCTGCCGTGATTCGCCGGGTGCCAGTCCTGGCTTGCGACAACCGCTTCACCGCGGGTCTTGCACCAGTCAATCAGCGTGTTCGCCACGTCAACGGTGCTGTCACCTTCGGCGACGGCCAGCGCACCGCCCGCGCAGAAATCATTTTGCAAATCGACCAGGAGCAGGGCGCGTTGCTTCATGAGACCTCCTTATTCGTCAGGCGTCAGTTCGCCGCGCAGGTTTTGCATCATCGCGCTGCGAATGGACTGAATGTCCAGATCCTGACTCAGTAAATAGTGAAGTTTAGTTAGCGTTGCCTCAACGGTCATATCGAAGCCGCTGATGACCCCCGCATGCGCCAGCGCGTTACCGGTGGCATAGCCGCCCATATTCACTTTACCGGACATACACTGGGTCAGGTTCACCACCACAATTCCGCGCTCGCTGGCTTCCTGAAGCTCTTTCAGGAATTCGCCGTTCTGCGGCGCATTGCCCACGCCGTAGGAGCGCAGGATCAGCGCCTTCACCGGCTGGCGCAGGAAGTTACGCACCACGTCGGCAGAGATACCCGGGTAGATAGTGACCACGCCAATCGGTTGCGGAGTAATCGGATGCACAATCAGCTCGCCCGCGGTGTTCGGCGCAGGAGGAGTTCCCAGACGACGGATATGAATCCCGGCCTCCAGCAGCGGCTGCAGGTTTGGCGAGGCAAAGGCGTCAAAGCCGTCGGCATGGGCTTTGGTGGTGCGGTTGCCGCGATACAGACGGTTATTAAAGAACAGCGACACTTCGTTAATCGGGTAATTCGCCGCTACGTACAGGGAATTCAGCAGGTTGATCTGCCCGTCTGAACGCAGCTCCGCCAGCGGAATTTGCGACCCGGTGACGATAACCGGCTTGCTCAGGTTCTCCAGCATGAAGGAGAGCGCCGAGGCGGTAAACGCCATGGTGTCGGTGCCGTGCAGGATCACGAAGCCGTCGTACTGGTCGTAATGGGCTTTAATGTCATCCGCGATGTGCTGCCAGTCTTCCGGCGTCATGTCGGAGGAGTCCATCAGCGGCTCGTATTCGTGGATAGTAAAGTCAGGCATTTCCGGACGGTGGAATTCGGGCATCAGCGCAAGCTGACGCTGAAGGTGGCCGGAGACGGGGATATAGCCGTTTTCGGAGCGCTGCATACCGATGGTACCGCCAGTGTAGGCTACATAAATCGATTTCTTCTGCATGGTAGTGAGTTCTTGTTCTTCAAAAGAAAAAAATCCCCTCTTCGTGGGAAGAGGGGACGGTTTTTAACGGACGTTCGCGCAGGTCAGGCAAAACGCGTAACGACTCTGTGGATCGTTAAAGGCCGCAAGCTTATCGCTTTCCGCCTTCATCGCTTTCGCTGCCGTGGCGACCGGCGCAGGCAGGTAAGCCTGCATCGCCTCCGGCAGCATGGCGCGTACCGAGCCGGACATGCTGTCCATGACCATATCGAAGAACGAAGGCTCGTCCTGGTAATACTCGATATGCCACTGCTTCAGCTTCGCCAGTTCGGCGGCTTTCTTCACCGCGTCATCGAAGTCACCCAGGCTGTCCACCAGCCCGTTAGCTTTTGCATCCTGACCGGTCCAGACGTGGCCCTGGGCGATTTTATCAATCTGCTCCGGCGTCGAATGACGCGCATCAGCAACCAGCGTGATAAAGCGTTTATAGCCATTCTCAATGCTTAACTGCATCATCTGCTGTGCTTCCGGCGGCAGTGCCCTGGTGATAGAAACATCTGCCAGCGGTGAAGTTGAGACACCATCGGTATGAACACCAATCGAATCCAGACTATTTTCTACGGTGGTGATCACGCCGAAGATACCGATAGAACCGGTCAGGGTGCTGGGGTTAGCCACAATGTAATTAGCTGGCGTGGAAATCCAGTAACCACCAGATGCCGCCATGCCGCCCATCGATACAACCACAGGCTTACCCGCTGCCCGGGCTGCTGCCAGTTCAGCGCGAATCACTTCAGACGCGGTAACGCTGCCGCCTGGGCTATTAACACGCAGGACAATCGCTTTCACTTTCGGGTCAAGGCGAGCGTCGCGGATTTGTGCCGCAGTGGTATCACCGCCAACATTCCCCTGAGTTTCCTCGCCATCCATAATTGCGCCATTAGCAAAGACGACACCGATGCTGTCACCGGTATCTGCCGGCGTTTTCAATGCGTAATCGTAATAACTGATGGCGCGATAATTTTTATCAGTCTTACTCCAGCCGAATTCTTTGGTCAGTGCTTTTTCGATTTCCGCACTCGATGCCAGTGCATCGACCAGCTTGTTTTCCAGTGCATATTTCGCGGTATCGCCACCGGTTTTGGTTAAACCCTCAAGCAACCCCTTGCGCGCCAGGGAATACCTGCTCAGCAGGGATCTGCCGGTTAGCGGCAACAGTATTCAGATAGTTTTGCCACAGCTCACCAATCCAGCGGCTGTCAGCTTCGCGGGCTGCCGGTGACATATCATCACGAATAAACGGTTCAACGGCAGATTTATACGTACCCACGCGGAACACATGGGTGGAAACTTTCAGCTTATCCAGCAACGATTTGTAGTACAGACCGTTGGTGGCAAAGCCGTGCAGATCAACCACGCCTTGCGGAAACAGCCAAATTTTATTGGCGAAACTGGCGAGATAATATTGCCCCTGGCTGTAGTTCTCGCCAACGGCATAAACCGGTTTCCCGCTGTCACGAAACTCTTTCAGAGCTTTGCCGATGTACTGCATAGACGGTTGGTCGCCGCCTGCGAAGTTTTTCAGATCCATCACAATACCGGTGATATTGCGGTCGTCCTTCGCCTGGCGAATAGTGTTGACGATATCAAACAGTGAGTTTTCCTGCAGACGATCGGAACTGGCACCAAGCAGCTGGCGGCTTAATTTACTAAACCGCTGAGAACTGTCGGGTTTATCGACGATCACACCAGAAATGTCCAGCAGCAGTGCGCCACGACTGGCCGTTTCTTTCGAATCACCACCACTGACCTGCATCCAAATCCCCACACCAACCAGTACGAGGAAAATAAAGAACAGGTTAAGTACCATTTCACGGACGAAATTCAGCAGACGCCACGTCCATTTAAAAAATCCGGCAATAAATCGCCAAAGGGTTCGCATGTATTCTCCCAACTTAAGGTCACACCTGTCACAGGCGCAATAGATGTGGTTATCGTAATGACCCAACCGGTACTTGTCAGCAGGAATTGCGGACTGTGCTGTAACAAAATCCACTCTCGTGTTAATTTTGTGAATAAATATCACGACAGGAGTTAATCAAATGGATGCACTCGAACTATTGATCAATCGCCGTAGCGCCTCCCGCTTGGCTGAACCCGCGCCAACGGGTGAACAACTGCAAAACATCCTGCGTGCGGGTATGCGTGCGCCGGACCATAAGTCCATGCAACCGTGGCATTTTTTTGTGATTGAAGGGGAAGGGCGCGAGCGTTTCAGCGCCGTACTGGAACAGGGGGCGATTGCTGCCGGTAGTGATGACAAAGCTATCGACAAAGCCCGTAATGCGCCGTTCCGCGCACCGCTCATCATCACGGTGGTGGCGAAATGCGAAGAGAATCATAAAGTCCCGCGCTGGGAACAGGAAATGTCTGCCGGATGCGCGGTCATGGCGATGCAAATGGCAGCAGTTGCCCAGGGGTTTGGCGGCATCTGGCGCAGTGGCGCATTAACTGAAAGTCCGGTAGTGCGTGAAGCATTCGGTTGCCGTGAGCAGGATAAAATTGTCGGTTTTCTCTACCTCGGTACGCCGCAGCTGAAAGCATCTACGTCGATTAACGTCCCGGACCCGACGCCGTTTGTAACTTATTTCTGATAATTGTCGCGAAACTGTCTGGATTGTGAGCAAAGGCGCAGGAATTCAGACACTCTCACTTATCACTTCACGGAATGAGGGTTACCATACCCGGATTGCATTGACAGGAGATGTCCATGAGCGAGAACTCGATTCGTTTGACCCAATACAGCCACGGAGCTGGTTGCGGCTGTAAAATTTCCCCAAAAGTGTTGGAAACCATCCTGCATAGTGAGCAGGCGAAGTTTGTTGATCCGAATTTGCTTGTGGGTAATGAAACCCGCGACGATGCGGCGGTGTACGATCTGGGCAATGGCACCAGCGTTATCAGTACCACCGACTTCTTTATGCCGATCGTTGATAATCCTTTCGATTTTGGCCGCATTGCGGCGACTAACGCCATCAGCGATATCTTCGCGATGGGGGGCAAACCGATTATGGCGATTGCGATCCTCGGCTGGCCGATTAACAAACTTTCCCCAGAAATTGCCCGCGAAGTGACCGAAGGTGGACGCTATGCATGTCGTCAGGCGGGTATTGCGCTGGCTGGCGGTCACTCCATCGATGCGCCGGAGCCGATTTTTGGTCTGGCGGTAACGGGGATCGTACCGACCGAGCGGGTGAAGAAAAACAGTACCGCACAAGCCGGATGCAAACTGTTCCTGACGAAACCGCTGGGGATCGGCGTTCTTACCACGGCTGAGAAAAAATCACTGTTGAAACCAGAACATCAGGGACTGGCGACGGAAGTGATGTGCCGGATGAACATCGCAGGCGCGTCCTTTGCCAACATCGAAGGCGTAAAAGCGATGACCGACGTTACGGGCTTTGGTCTGCTGGGCCACTTGAGCGAAATGTGTCAGGGGGCTGGTGTGCAGGCACGCGTCGACTATGAAGCGATCCCGAAACTCCCCGGTGTTGAAGAGTACATTAAGTTGGGCGCAGTACCTGGCGGCACTGAACGTAACTTTGCCAGCTACGGTCATCTGATGGGTGAAATGCCGCGTGAAGTGCGCGATCTGCTGTGTGATCCGCAAACTTCTGGCGGTTTGCTGCTGGCGGTCATGCCGGAAGCAGAAAATGAGGTCAAAGCTACAGCCGCCGAGTTTGGCATTGAACTGACGGCAATTGGCGAACTGGTGCCAGCGCGCGGCGGTCGTGCCATGGTTGAGATTCGTTAATTCAATGCGGTTGTTTATTGCCGAAAAACCGAGTCTGGCGCGCGCCATTGCTGATGTCCTGCCCAAACCGCACCGGAAAGGCGATGGCTTTATCGAGTGCGGTAATGGTCAGGTGGTGACCTGGTGTATCGGTCACCTGCTTGAGCAGGCGCAGCCAGACGCCTACGACAGCCGCTATGCGCGCTGGAATCTTGCGGATTTGCCGATTGTCCCGGAAAAGTGGCAATTACAGCCCCGACCCTCCGTGACCAAACAACTTAACGTCATCAAACGGTTCCTGCATGAAGCCAGCGAAATCGTTCACGCCGGGGACCCGGATCGTGAAGGGCAATTGCTGGTGGATGAAGTGCTGGACTATCTGCAACTGGCACCGGAAAAGCGCCAGCAGGTACAGCGTTGCTTGATAAACGACCTGAACCCGCAGGCGGTTGAGCGGGCGATCGACCGTCTTCGTTCCAACAGTGAGTTTGTACCGCTGTGCGTTTCTGCGCTGGCGCGAGCGCGTGCCGACTGGCTGTACGGCATCAATATGACCCGTGCGTATACCATTCTCGGTCGCAATGCCGGTTATCAGGGCGTACTTTCCGTGGGACGCGTGCAGACGCCCGTGCTTGGGCTGGTGGTGCGCCGCGATGAAGAGATTGAAAACTTCGTGGCGAAAGACTTCTTTGAAGTCAAAGCACATATCGTGACACCTGCCGATGAGCGGTTTACCGCTATCTGGCAACCGAGCGAAGCGTGTGAACCGTACCAGGATGAAGAAGGGCGCTTGTTACATCGTCCACTGGCGGAGCATGTGGTTAACCGCATTAGTGGTCAACCGGCTATTGTCACCAGCTATAACGATAAACGGGAATCAGAATCCGCGCCGCTGCCTTTTTCGCTTTCAGCGTTGCAGATTGAAGCGGCAAAACGTTTTGGTCTGAGTGCGCAGAACGTGCTTGATATCTGCCAGAAACTGTACGAAACGCACAAGCTAATCACTTATCCGCGTTCTGATTGTCGCTATTTGCCAGAAGAACATTTTGCCGGACGCCACGCGGTGATGAATGCCATCAGTGTTCATGCACCGGATCTGTTGCCGCAGCCAGTGGTAGATCCAGATATACGCAACCGCTGTTGGGATGACAAAAAGGTCGATGCGCACCACGCCATCATTCCGACCGCACGGAGTTCTGCGATCAACCTGACGGAGAACGAAGCGAAGGTCTATAACCTGATTGCCCGTCAGTATCTGATGCAATTCTGCCCGGATGCGGTGTTCCGCAAGTGTGTTATCGAACTGGATATTGCCAAAGGCAAATTTGTCGCTAAAGCGCGTTTTCTTGCTGAAGCAGGCTGGCGCACGCTGTTAGGCAGCAAAGAGCGCGATGAAGAAAACGACGGCACGCCACTGCCTGTGGTGGCGAAAGGCGATGAGTTGCTGTGTGAAAAAGGTGAAGTGGTAGAGCGGCAAACCCAGCCGCCGCGCCATTTTACCGATGCAACACTGCTTTCGGCGATGACCGGGATCGCGCGCTTTGTGCAGGATAAAGATCTGAAAAAGATCCTCCGTGCGACCGATGGTCTGGGGACAGAGGCAACGCGTGCCGGGATTATTGAACTGTTGTTCAAGCGTGGTTTCCTGACCAAAAAAGGGCGCTATATCCACTCCACCGACGCCGGAAAAGCGCTATTCCATTCGCTGCCGGAGATGGCGACGCGACCGGACATGACCGCGCACTGGGAATCGGTGCTGACGCAAATCAGCGAAAAGCAGTGTCGCTATCAGGACTTTATGCAGCCGCTGGTGGGGACGCTATATCAGCTTATTGATCAGGCGCGCAGCACGCCGGTGAAAACGTTCAGAGGGATGGTTGCACCCGGTAGCGGCGCGAAGAAACCGTTTAAAAAGAAGAAGAGCGCGGCCTGATTAGCCCCGTTTTCTCCCTCTCCCTGTGGGAGAGGGCCGGTGTGAGGACACCCGGCCGCACGATATAAACCTTAAATCACACCCTGCCCAATCATCGCATCCGCCACCTTCACGAACCCGGCGATATTCGCGCCGCGCACGTAGTTGGTTTGCGACGCCTCGCCGCCGTACTCCACGCATGCGTGGTGGATATCCAGCATGATGTGGTGCAGACGAGCATCCACTTTTTCCGCCTTCCAGCCGAGACGCGCGGCGTTTTGCGCCATCTCCAGGCCGGAGGTTGCCACGCCGCCCGCGTTAGCGGCCTTGCCCGGTGCAAACAGTACGCCCGCTTCCAGGAACAGATCCGTCGCGTCGATGGTAGTCGGCATATTCGCCCCTTCGGCTACCGCCTTCACGCCATTGCTAATCAGCGTACGCGCGGCGTCCACGTCCAGCTCATTCTGGGTGGCGCACGGCAGGGCGATATCCACCGGCACGCCCCACGGCTGTTTCCCTTCCAGGTAGGTCAGGCCTAACTCCCGGGCGTAATCCGCCACGCGTCCATCGCGGCTGGCTTTAATTTCACACAGGCGCGCCAGCTTCTCTGCCGTGAAGCCCGCTTCATCCACCACCGTTCCGCTGGAGTCAGAGGCGGTGACCACTCGAGCGCCAAACTGCATCGCTTTCTCAATCGCGTACTGCGCCACGTTACCGGAGCCGGACACCGCGACGCGCATGCCTTCAAAGCCTAAACCGTGACGCTTGAGCATGGCCTCGGTGAAGTAAACCAGGCCGTACCCGGTTGCTTCAGGGCGGATCAGGCTCCCGCCAAACGACAGCCCCTTTCCGGTAAAGACGCAGGCGCTGTTGTTGGAGAGTTTTTTCATCATCCCGGCCATAAAGCCCACTTCGCGTCCGCCGACGCCGATATCACCGGCAGGAACGTCGGTGTCGGGACCAAGATGGCGATAGAGTTCGGTCATCAGCGCCTGGCAGAAACGCATCACTTCGCCTTCGCTTTTGCCTTTCGGGTCGAAATCGCTGCCGCCTTTCCCGCCGCCCATCGGCAGCGTGGTCAGCGCATTTTTAAAGGTCTGCTCGAAGCCGAGGAATTTCAGAATCGACAGGTTCACGGACGGATGGAAACGCATGCCGCCCTTAAACGGACCGATGGCCGAGTTAAACTGTACGCGCCACGCGCGGTTGACCTGCACCTGATTGCGATCGTCAACCCACGTCACGCGGAACTGGATCACGCGCTCTGGCTCGACAAGGCGTTCAAGCAGCGACATCTGGCGATAGCGCGGGTTTTGTTCAAGGAAGGGCCACAGGGTGGTCATCACTTCACGCACGGCCTGCGCGAACTCGCTCTGGTGCGGGTCGCGCTGCTGAACACGGGCAAGGAAACTTTCCAGAGAGCGTGTCTGATCCATAGATATAAGAACCTCTTATAATAATGTTTGTATATGACTTATGCGTTTTGTGTTGTTTTTTTGACTATACCACCCGTACAGCTTTGTCTGGCAAGCAGAAATTTAGGGCGAAAGCGAAATTAATGAGAGGGCGGTCGTCATAACTAAAAGCGATGACGAGATATATTAAAGGTTCCGCGCCGGTTTACCGTTATAGTCATTATCAAGGGAACAACAGGAAGATGTGTCTATGAACCGTTATATACTCGCCGCGTTATGTGCGATCTTTACCGCAGCCGCGCAGGCTGACCGCATTCGCCCGGATGTGGAAGTGAATGTGCCGCCGGAAGTGTTTAGCTCCAGCGGCCAGAATCAAACGGTGCAACCCTGTAATCAGTGTTGTATCTATCAGAATCAGAACTACTCGGAAGGGGCCGTGGTGAAGGCGGAAGGCGTGCTATTGCAGTGCCAGCGCGACGAGCGCGCCATCAGCACGAACCCGCTGGTCTGGCGTCGCGTAAAACAATAAACGCTTCCAGCAGCGGAATATCCGCGGGGGCTAAGGCGTAGCCAAACGCCTCTTCCGGCGTACACCACGCCAGCGCGCTGTGGTAGTGCGCCGTGAGCTCGCCGCTAAACGCAGGAACGTGCCATGCGTGCAGGTTGATTAACCGCTGTGAGACTTCGCGCTGGTGGCTGGCCACGTACTGCGCAGGCAGCGCATCAATACCTAACTCTTCACGCAGCTCGCGGATAAGCGCCTCGGGCTGGGTTTCACCCGCCTCGACTTTGCCGCCTGCAAATTCCCACATGCCCGGCTGGTCGGCGTGGGCAGGGCGCTGCGCCAGTAAAATTTTGTCGTCTTTTTCGATGATGGCGGCAACGACATCGAGTGTTTTCAGCATGGTCGTCAATAATTGATGGCAAAAAAAGACATATTATCGTGCCCTTTCTCAGAGTCCAGCTATCAGGAGAATCAGGTGAAAGAGACTACCGCCTGGGTTGCCCCTATCGAATCCCTTCCCGCCAGCCTTAAACCGATTGCCGTCATGCAGAAAAAGCACTTTGGCGCCGTGCTGAATCCCACGCGCTGGTGGGGGCGCATGCCGCGTCTGTTCTGGCTGGTGGCGCTGTTCGTCGGTTTTCTGGAGCGTCGTCGCGCGCGCCTGACGCCCGTGCTTCGTTCGCTGCTCATGACGCGGGTGTCCCAGCTCTGCCACTGCGCTTTCTGTATTGATGCCAACAGCCTGCGGCTGGCCGAGCGCTGCGGGGCGCTGGATAAGGTGCAGGCCGTGAGCGACTGGCAGAATTCCACTTTGTTCACCGAGCAGGAGCGCGCGGCGCTGGCCTACGCCGAGGCGGTGACCGCCACGCCGCCCCGGACGGATGAGGCCATCAGAACGGCGCTGAAGCGCCACTTTACGGATGACGCCATCACCGAGATGACGGCGCTTATTGCCTTTCAGAATCTCTCTGCCCGCTTTAACGCCGCGCTGGATATTCCGGCGCAGGGGCTGTGCGCCACCTTTAACGAGACGCCTCATGCTTGATCGCCACCTCCATCCACGAATAAAACCCGTCCTGAATCGTCTGGTCTCCGTGCTGGACCGACCGGGGATAACGCCCGACGGATTAACCCTGACCGGGTTTGCCATCGGCGTGCTGGCGCTGCCGTTTCTGGCTCTCGGCTGGTATCCGGCGGCGCTGGTCGCCATCGTGCTGAACCGTCTGCTGGACGGTCTGGACGGGGCGCTGGCGCGCCGAAGAGGGCTGACCGATGCGGGGGGATTTCTCGATATTGCGCTCGACTTTCTGTTCTACGCCCTGGTGCCGTTTGGCTTTGCGCTCGCTGCTCCCGCAGAGAATGCGCTGGCGGCCGCCTGGCTGCTGTTTGCGTTTATCGGGACCGGCAGCAGTTTTCTGGCGTTTGCGGCGCTGGCCGCGAAGCACGACATCGACAACCCCGGCTATGCGCACAAGTCGTTTTATTACATCGGCGGGTTAACGGAAGGGACGGAGACCATCGCGCTGTTTGTGCTGTGCTGCCTCTTCCCGGCGCACTTTACGCTTTTCGCGTGGGTATTCGGCGCGCTGTGCTGGCTGACCACCACAACGCGCGTCTGGAGCGGCTACGTGACGCTTAAGTCACTCAACCCTTAGAGAGCGCTTTCTGGCCCGCGTTCACCGGTTGCTACCGGATTTTTTGGATCGCTGCTCCATTCGTACCAGCCGCCGTCATACACGGAAACATTCTTCCAACCCATGGCGCGTGCGTACATAAAGGTTTCGGACGCGCGCCAGCCGGTGCCGCAGTAGAATGAAACTTGCTGCTCTGGTTTGATATTCCACGCTTTCCACATAGCGGTAATATCATCGGCGCTGCGCATGGTGCCATCCGGGTTATGAAAATCTTCCATATGCGTCGAGTCGCTACCAGCGTGTCCCCAACGTGCTCCGGCTATTTCACCTTTTGGTTTAATATAGCTGTAACCGCTGGTCGTACCGATAAATTCTGGCCACGAACGAATGCTCACCAGCGATGCATCCTGGCGATGCAGCAGTCCACGGGCCTGTTCCATATCGAGCATCAACTGCGGTTGTGCCGGGATCTTCACGCCGAAATCCGGTTCCGCTTTCACTTTCGGTGGCGTTCCGCGCTCAACAGGCAGTCCCGCGTCGGACCAGGTTTGCCAGCCGCCATCCAGCAGGCGCACATCTTTCACGCCAGCATA
The DNA here is from genome assembly GCA_041890495.1 of Enterobacter hormaechei. Classification (GTDB taxonomy): domain Bacteria; phylum Pseudomonadota; class Gammaproteobacteria; order Enterobacterales; family Enterobacteriaceae; genus Escherichia; species Escherichia boydii. Next base: position 1,763,730 of record CP169086.1, on the reverse strand, counting down.
AAGCATAATCTGCGCCACACGCGCTGCAGCGTATACGTCACGCCCATACAGAATGACCGTGGTGTCATGGCGAATGCCGTGTTTTGCCAGCATCGCTTTTAGTTGTTCATCAGAAACTTTGTTCCACAGCGGTTCACTTTCCACTTCGTTGGTATCGATGTAGTCAGCGCCGGGAATATGGCTGATAAGGTAAAGCTTAGGAGCGCCCCAGGCCGCTTCAATGACTTTCCAGTCGCCCGACGGCGCGGCGATCACGGGTTTACCCTGCTGGAGCCGGTGGATCCACTGCGGGTAAACCAGCTGTTCAAAATGGGGCAGGCGCTGAAGGCGGTCGGGCGTCTGCAGGGCGTCGCTGAGCAGCGAAACGTGGCGGTATCCGGCTTTCTCCAGGCGGGCTTTCACCGCCCGGTTATCGTTCTCGTCGCCGTACAGGGCGATGGCTGTTGCAGGCGTAAGCTGATGCCGTTTTGCCCAGCCCGCAATCTGCTCATCGCTCATAGCGCTAAGCCACGCGGCAGCAAGGTTGAGTGCGGCGGGTTCATGCCCGGAGGGGCCGCTGAGCGTCTGCGGCCAGCCGTTATAGAAGGCGCTGGCGCGGGTGTCGACAGGCGTGCCTTGCTGTGCCTGAAGCTGAGACAGCGTGATGGCGTTGGGCATATCAGCCGCCAGCGAGGAAAAGGAAGCGAGGCCACAGAGCAGGGCCAGCGCGGTCAGTTGAGAAACACGTTTCATCGAATAACCTGACGTCAGTAAAAGAGGGGGGCATTGTCGTCTCTCCCGAATCGAAAAACATTGCGTTAGCACATTATTGCCAGCGAGAAATCTCAATCAGCTCGCCGCCGGGCGGAATATCGTCCTCATCGTGCGTGACCAGCACCACCGGGATATGGCGTGCGCGGACGGCGTCAAACACCCATGCCCGAAATGAGGCCCGCAACGCTTTATCGAGGCGGCTGAACGGTTCATCCAGCAGCAGCGCCTGCGGCTCCGCGAGCAGGGCCCGCAGCAGGCTGACCCGGGCGCGCTCCCCGCCGGAAAGGGTGGCCGGATCGCTGGCGTAATGATCGCTCAGCCCGGCGGAATCCAGCGCCTGCTCGACCGCTTCCCGCCGCGCGCGCCCGACGATCCGCTCGGGCAGCGCCAGCAGCAAATTTTGCCCGACGCTGAACTGTTCGAACAGCAGCGCGTCCTGAAAGAGAATACCCAGCCCGCGGGACTCCACGGGCAGACCGTCGCAGCGACGCGCGTCCAGCCACAGTTCGCCCCGCGCCTGGAAATCGTCTGACAGCGCGCCGACCATCCAGGCAAAAAGGGTCGATTTGCCGCTCCCGGACGGCCCCATCAGGGTGACGATCTCCCCGCGGGGTACGCAAAAACTGACCTTGCGGAAAAGCGGTTCGATGGTGAGATTTTTTACCTTCAGCATTAACGTAATCCTTGTCGGTAGCGGCCCACGAGCCGGGATAGCAGGGCGGCAACACCAAACACCGTGCCAGTGACCAGCAGTAATCCCAGCGCCCGGTTAGCGAGAATCGGGATGCTGCCCCCGCTGCTGAGCGCGACGGTTTCGGTCGTCAGCGTGGCGAAACGCCCCGCGCCCAGCCACAGCGTCGGCATATATTGCGCCATGCTGACGGAAAAGCCGGTGGCAAAGGCCAGCAGCGCAGGGCGTACCAGCAGGGGACATTTCAGCAGTAAGAATATTTTTCCCCGTCGCCAGCCGAGGGTTCTGGCGGTGAGGATGAGCCGGGGATCGATCCGCCGCCAGGCGGGTTGCAGCACCAGCAGCGTCCACGGCAATACCCAGAGGAGGTGGCTCCAGAGCACGGCGGCGTAGCGCCCGTCGATGCCCAGGTGCAACGCAATCGCATACTGGCCGGTGACGAGCGGGAGGGCCGGAAGGGCGAGCGGTGACCACACCCACAGCGCGCCGCGCTGCGGACCCCATTCCAGCCAGAGTAAGCCGACGACCAGGGCAATCAGGGCTGAAAGCAGACCGAATGACAGGCTGGTTCCCACCGGGCCAACGTCATCCCGCTGCGCCAGCATCAGCAGCACCGCGGCGCACAGCACGCCGCACGCGGGCAGAAAGCCGCTCAGTGCTCGCTCAGGCAGAACGCGCTGCGCCCGGGGACGCGTTCCGGTGAAATCCGCAAACCTGCGAACCCATGCCTTCCAGAGACCGTATCCCAGGGCGGCCAGCGCGGCCAGCAGCAGAAGGAGAAGCAGGCACAGCAGCGTCCCTTTTGCCTGCTGCTGCGCGTCGCCCTGGCTCAGCCACTGCCATGCCAGCACGGCCAGGGTAGGCGGGTTGCCGGGCCCGAGAACGATCGCCACGTCCACGACCGACAGCGACCACGCCAGCACCGCCAGCATCACCGCCCCGAGAACGGGCGCGATAGCCGGAAGGATCAGCCAGCTGAGCGTCTGAAAACGGCCGTAGCCGAACGTCTGCAGGACGATTTTCTGCTGCGCGAGCCGTTTTTCCGGCAGCACGGCGTAAATCGCCCACAGGACAAACGCGCTCTCTTTGGCCGCGAGCGTCAGCCCCAGCCCGACGCCGTAGCGGTCAAACGGCGGCGAACAGACGGTGCAGACCTGATAAAACAGACCGCCCTCGGCAAACAGCAGTAACGCGCCGGTGGCGAACGCCACATGGGGGATCGCCAGCAGCCACGGCAGGCGGGTCGTGAGACGTCGCCAGCGCTTACCGGGCCACAGAAGGCTGACGAGGAAAAGGGCAATCAGCAACGCCCCGAGCGTAGCGATGAGCGTTGAGACCAGCGTGGCAATAGTTGCCTGCGGCAGCTGCGGATCGTTCAGCAACTGCTGCCAGTTTGCCATCGAAAACGCCGGTGCGAACAGCATGACGCCTGCGGGCAGGATCGGCAGATAAATCACCGCCATCGCCAGCCAGACAAGCCCGCTCAGCGGGTGCCGTAACGACGCAGCCATTCCTGCTCCAGCGCGTTCACCCAAGCGGACTGCGGCTCTGCAAGCACCTTCGGCAACCCCTGCGGCGAGTGGGCGAGCAGCTGTTTGGCTTCACCTTCGGGCAGCGTTTTGGCATCCAGCACGCTCGGATCGCCCCAGACGGCCGGGTCAGCCTTGCGGATCTGCGCCTGGGGTGAAAGCAGGAAATTAGCGACCACTTTCGCCCCTGCGCTCGCGCTGGCATTGGCCGGAATCGTCACAAAATGGACGTTGCCGAGCATACCTCTCTGGAAACCAAAGCTGTAGCTGTCGGCGGGCAGTTCTCCACGGGCGACTTTTTGCTGCGCATGGGCCGGGTTAAAGGTCAGCGACAGGCTCAGGCTGCCGCTTGCAAGCAGGGCATCCATCCGTGCAGGAGAAGGGGGGAAATCTTTCCCTTCGCGCCACAGCAGCGGGTGGAGTTTGTCCAGATAATCCCACAGCGGAGCCGTCACCTCGGCAAAGGTGCTTTCGGGGGCCTTTTGCAGCGCGTCCGGGTGAGCGGTCAGCGTCAGCAGCAGCTGCTCAAGAAATGCCGTGCCGGTAAAATCGGGCGGGCGAGGATAGCTGATCTTGCCCGGGTGCTGCTGCGCATAAGCCAGCAGCGCCTGAGGATCCTCCGGTGGCGTCGGCATGCTGGCCTTGCGGGCGATAAAGGTCAGCTGCGCGCCGCCCCACGGCGATTCCGCCCCGTCTGTGGGAATCGCAAAATCTTCCGTGACGGGTTTACGGGTATCAACATAGCGCCAGTTGGGTAACGTCTGCGCCCATCCTGTTTGCAGCAGATTCGCTTCTTTTAACGTGCGGAAGTTCTCGCCGTTAACCCACAGCAGGTCGACGGAGCCGTTGGTCTTACGCCCCGCGGCGGCTTCGGTCTGGATACGTTTTACCGCATCGGCGGCATCCGCCAGCGGGACGATTTTGAGGGTAATGGCATAGTGCGTTTGCATCTCACCGCTGACCCACTCAAGGTAGCGGTTGACCGCCGGGTCGCCGCCCCAGGCGTTAAACCAGACGGTCTGGCCTTTGGCCTGTTGCTGAATGGCCTGCCAGCCGTCGGCGGCATACAGAGGGGCTGCCAGCAGCAGCCCGGTCAGAAACGTGCAAAAACGCACACGGCGCATAATGCCTCACTTTTTAGCAGACGGGAGATAACGGGAAAACAGCCGGCGGGAGACCAGCGGTAATAACCCCAGTAGTGTAAAGGCGAATACCATGCCCGGCGACAAAATATCGCGCAGCGAGGCCACTTTTCCCAGCTCGCGCCCGGCGTTCAGAAAGACAACCGTCGCGGGCAGCATGGCGACCTGGCTGACCCACCAGTAGCGAAATACCCCAATGCGGGTCAGCCCCATCAGCAAATTCACCAGGAAAAACGGGAACAGCGGCATCAGGCGCAGGGCAAAAAGATAGTTCGCGCCGTCGCGCGCCATGCCGGTATTCACAGTATCCATCTGCCGGGCAAACCGCCGTTGCAGCCAGTCGCGCAAAAGATAGCGGCTGGCGAGCATGGCCAGCGTAGCCCCGAGCGTGGAGGCAAAGGAGACCAGCACGGTACCTTCCCACAGGCTAAACAATGCCCCAGCCAGCAGGGTGAGGATCGCCGCGCCGGGTATCGACAGGGCGGAGACCGCCACATAGATCGCAAAGAAGATCAGCGCGCTGCGCAGCGGCGCCTGGTCGACATGGGCAAGTAACGCCTGCTGGTGGGTTTTAATCCCTTCCAGGGAGAGGGTTCCCGGGGGAAGCATGACAAACGTCAGAATAAATGCGCCCAGAAGGGCGCACAGGAAGAGTGTTTTTGGAATGTTCACGCGTCATTACAGCTTGAATTTAGCCCAGACGCGGGGCGTGATCGGACGGTTTTTCCATGCTGCGGATTTCATAGTCGATGCCGGTTTCTACGCAACATTCTGCCAGCGGTTGGCTGGCGAGCAGCAGGTCGATGCGCAGACCACGGTTATCGTCAAAACCTTTTGAGCGGTAATCAAACCATGAGAAACGATCTGCTGTTTGCGGATTCGCATGGCGGAAGGTATCGACCAACCCCCAGCTCATCAGCCTGTCCATCCATTCGCGCTCTTCCGGCAGGAAAGAGCATTTACCGGTACGCAGCCAGCGCTTACGGTTTTCTTCGCCAATGCCGATATCCAGATCTGTAGGGCTGATATTCATATCGCCCATAATCAGTACCGGATTATCACGTTTGAGTTCGGTTTCCAGGTAGTTTTGCAGATTCTGATAAAACTGCGCTTTTGCCGGGAATTTTATCGGATGGTCGCGGCTTTCACCCTGCGGGAAGTAACCGTTGATCACGGTGACATTACCCAGCAGTGAGGGGATTTCCGCCATAATAATCCGCCGCTGCGCCTCTTCGTCGTCACCGGGAAAGCCGCGACGCACGGCAATCGGCGTCTCTTTGGTCAGCAGCGCCACGCCATAATGGCCTTTCTGCCCGTGATAAAACACGTTGTAGCCGAGCTTCGCCACCTCTTCGAGCGGAAACATATCGTCATGAACTTTTGTCTCCTGCAGGCCAATCACATCCGGTTGGTGCTTTTCGACGATGGCTTCAAGCTGGTGAGGTCTGGCGCGCAGGCCGTTGATATTAAAAGAGACAAATTTCATAGTCGCTGCCATTTATTCAGATAAAGAGTGCGTGGATGGTAGCAGAATTTCGCGTTGCTTACCGCCTGTTGTTAAGTGATTTGATCGATGGTTGTTAATGATGTCAACGATGGCGCAAAAAATGCCCGCTTTTGGTGCGCGCTGCGTCAGAATGGCGCAGTAATTTCCAGTAAATTTCGTCAATGATCACAATTCCAGAATTATATTTTACTTCTGCATAACATTGCGTTTTTTATTCTTTTTATTCACCCACATCGCAAACGTATTCACTTTATATGCACTTTAAATGCATATGGTTTGGTTATAACTCCTTGATTTCCAGTTAGCCTCCGCCGTTTATGCACTTTTATCACTGGCTGGCACGAACCCTGCAATCTACATTTACAGCGCAAACATTACTTATTATTAACATATAAATAACGAATTATTTACTGTAGAGGTCGCTATGTCTCAGCCAATTACGCGTGAAAACTTTGATGAATGGATGATACCTGTTTACGCTCCGGCACCCTTTATACCGGTACGTGGCGAAGGTTCGCGCTTGTGGGATCAGCAGGGGAAAGAGTATATCGACTTCGCGGGTGGCATTGCGGTGAACGCGCTGGGCCATGCGCATCCGGAACTGCGTGAAGCGCTGAACGAACAGGCGAGTAAATTCTGGCATACCGGCAACGGTTACACCAACGAGCCGGTACTGCGACTGGCGAAAAAATTGATCGACGCCACGTTTGCCGATCGCGTCTTCTTTTGTAACTCCGGTGCGGAAGCCAACGAAGCGGCGCTAAAACTGGCGCGTAAATTCGCTCACGACCGCTACGGCAGCCATAAGAGCGGCATCGTGGCGTTCAAAAATGCGTTTCATGGTCGCACGCTGTTTACTGTCAGTGCGGGTGGGCAGCCAGCCTATTCACAGGATTTTGCGCCACTGCCGGCGGATATTCGTCATGCTGCATATAACGATATTAACTCTGCCAGCGCGCTGATTGACGACTCTACCTGTGCGGTGATTGTCGAACCCATCCAGGGGGAAGGCGGTGTGGTGCCAGCCAGCAACGCGTTTTTACAAGGTCTGCGTGAATTGTGTAACCGCCACAATGCGCTGTTGATTTTTGATGAAGTACAAACCGGCGTCGGGCGCACCGGGGAACTGTATGCCTATATGCACTACGGCGTGACGCCTGATCTGTTAACTACCGCCAAAGCGCTGGGCGGCGGTTTCCCGGTCGGTGCGTTGTTGGCAACCGAAGAGTGCGCCCGCGTGATGACCGTTGGCACTCATGGCACCACCTATGGCGGTAATCCGCTGGCCTCGGCGGTGGCAGGCAAAGTGCTGGAGCTCATCAACACACCAGAGATGCTTAATGGCGTTAAACAGCGTCACGACTGGTTTGTTGAGCGTCTTAATACCCTTAATCACCGCTACGGTTTGTTCAGCGAAATTCGCGGCTTAGGTTTGTTGATTGGCTGTGTGCTGAATGCCGATTACGCCGGGCAAGCGAAACAGATCTCTCAGGAAGCGGCGAAAGCAGGCGTGATGGTACTGATTGCAGGTGGCAACGTGGTGCGTTTTGCGCCTGCGCTCAATGTCAGCGAAGAAGAGGTGACGACCGGACTGGATCGCTTTGCAGCTGCTTGCGAACACTTTGTTAGCCGAGGTTCATCATGATGGTCATCCGTCCCGTTGAGCGATCAGATGTCTCGGCGCTGATGCAGCTTGCCAGCAAAACGGGCGGCGGCCTGACGTCGCTTCCCGCCAATGAAGCCACGCTTTCGGCGCGTATCGAAAGGGCAATCAAAACCTGGCAAGGCGAACTGCCCAAAAGTGAGCAGGGCTATGTGTTCGTGCTGGAAGATAGCGAGACAGGCACCGTGGCGGGGATTTGTGCCATTGAGGTGGCGGTTGGGCTGAACGATCCCTGGTACAACTATCGCGTCGGCACGTTGGTTCACGCCTCAAAAGAGCTGAATGTCTATAACGCATTGCCGACGCTGTTTCTCAGTAACGATCACACCGGCAGCAGCGAGCTGTGCACGCTGTTTCTCGACCCGGACTGGCGCAAAGAGGGCAACGGCTATTTGCTGTCGAAATCGCGCTTTATGTTTATGGCGGCTTTTCGCGACAAGTTTAATGACAAAGTGGTTGCTGAAATGCGCGGGGTGATTGACGAACACGGCTATTCACCGTTCTGGCAAAGCCTCGGTAAACGCTTCTTTTCGATGGATTTTAGCCGCGCCGATTTTCTCTGCGGCACCGGGCAAAAGGCATTTATTGCAGAACTGATGCCGAAACATCCGATCTATACCCACTTTTTATCCCAGGAAGCCCAGGACGTCATCGGTCAGGTACATCCGCAAACCGCGCCTGCCCGCGCGGTGCTGGAGAAAGAAGGTTTTCGTTACCGCAACTATATCGACATCTTCGACGGCGGGCCAACGCTTGAGTGTGACATCGACCGCGTGCGCGCCATCCGTAAAAGTCGGCTGGTGGAAGTGGCAGAAGGGCAGCCTGCGCAGGGCGATTTTCCGGCCTGCCTGGTCGCCAATGAAAATTATCACCATTTCCGCGTGGTGCTGGTGCGTACCGATCCGGCAACCGAGCGTTTGATTTTAACCGCCGCACAACTGGATGCCCTCAAATGCCACGCAGGGGATCGCGTTCGTCTGGTGCGCCTGTGCGCAGAGGAGAAAACAGCATGACTTTATGGATTAACGGTGACTGGATAACGGGCCAGGGCGCATCGCGTGTGAAGCGTAATCCGGTATCGGGCGAGGTGTTATGGCAAGGCAATGATGCCGGTGCCGCTCAGGTCGAACAGGCTTGTCGGGCAGCCCGTGCGGCGTTTCCGCGCTGGGCGCGGCTCTCATTGGCTGAACGTCAGGTCGTTGTCGAACGCTTTGCCGGATTGCTGGAAAGCAATAAAGCCGAATTAACCGCGATTATTGCCAGAGAAACGGGTAAGCCGCGCTGGGAAGCGGCAACCGAAGTGACGGCGATGATCAATAAAATCGCGATATCAATTAAGGCGTATCACGTTCGTACCGGCGAGCAGCGTAGTGAAATGCCGGACGGTGCGGCGAGCCTGCGACATCGCCCGCACGGCGTGCTGGCGGTGTTTGGGCCGTATAATTTCCCTGGTCATTTGCCGAACGGACATATCGTTCCGGCATTGCTGGCAGGTAACACCATTATCTTTAAACCCAGCGAACTGACACCGTGGAGTGGCGAAGCGGTAATGCGTTTATGGCAGCAGGCTGGCTTGCCGCCGGGCGTACTGAACCTGGTGCAGGGCGGGCGTGAAACGGGTCAGGCGCTGAGTGCGCTGGAGGATCTCGACGGTTTGCTGTTTACCGGTAGCGCCAATACCGGCTACCAGCTGCATCGCCAGCTCTCCGGTCAGCCGGAGAAAATTCTCGCCCTTGAGATGGGCGGTAATAATCCGCTAATTATCGATGAGGTGGCGGATATCGACGCGGCTGTCCATCTGACCATTCAGTCGGCGTTTGTCACAGCCGGGCAACGCTGCACCTGCGCCCGCCGCCTGCTGGTCAAGCGCGGCGCTCAGGGCGATGCCTTCCTGAAGCGTCTGGTAGAGGTGAGCGCGCGTCTGGTGCCTGCCGCGTGGGATGCCGATCCGCAGCCGTTTATCGGCGGGCTGATTTCCGAACAGGCCGCGCTGAACGTACTGAAGGCCTGGCAGGACCACGTCGCGCGCGGCGCGAAAACCCTGCTCGAGCCGAAGCAGGTTCAGCCGGGCACCTCGCTGCTGACGCCGGGTATCGTTGAAATGAGCGGCGCGAGCAACGTGCCGGATGAAGAGGTCTTTGGCCCGCTGATGTGCGTGTGGCGCTATGACGATTTCGATGCGGCGATTGCGATGGCGAATAACACCCGCTACGGCCTGTCGAGCGGGCTGATTTCGCCTCATCGCGAGAAGTTCGATCGGCTGCTGCTGGAAGCGCGCGCCGGGATTGTGAACTGGAATAAACCGCTGACCGGGGCCGCGAGCACCGCGCCGTTCGGCGGCGTGGGCGCGTCGGGCAACCATCGCGCCAGCGCGTGGTATGCCGCCGATTACTGCGCGTGGCCGATGGCGAGCCTGGAAACCCCGGCGCTGACGCTGCCGGAGACGCTTAATCCGGGGCTGGATTTTACCGGAGGGGATCGTCATGAAAGCGCGTGAAGTTAACTTTGACGGGCTGGTAGGGCTGACGCACCACTATGCCGGTCTCTCTTTTGGTAATGAAGCCTCGACGAAGCACCGTTTTCAGGTCTCGAACCCGAAGCTGGCGGCGAAGCAGGGGCTTTTGAAGATGAAAGCGCTGGCGGATGCCGGTTTCCCGCAGGCGGTGATCCCGCCGCAGGAGCGTCCGAACGTGGCGGTATTACGTCAGCTCGGTTACACCGGCACCGATGAGCAGGTGGTCGAAAAAGCGGGTACGCAGACGCCGCACCTGCTCTCCGCGGCAAGCTCGGCCTCTTCGATGTGGGTCGCCAACGCGGCAACCGTCGCGCCGTCCGCCGACACGCTGGATGGCAAAGTCCATCTGACGGTGGCGAACCTGAATAACAAGTTCCACCGCGCCACCGAAGCGGAAACCACCGATCGCGTGCTTCGCGCCATTTTCAACCAGGACGCCCGTTTTGCGGTGCATCAGGCCCTGCCGCAGGTGGCGATGTTTGGCGACGAAGGCGCGGCCAACCATAACCGCCTGGGGGGCGATTATGGCGAGCCGGGTCTGCAGCTGTTTATCTACGGGCGAGAAGAGGGGGGCCACGCCGCGCCAACCCGTTATCCTGCGCGTCAGACGCTGGCGGCCAGCCAGGCCGTTGCCCGCCTGAACCAGGTCAATCCTTCCCAGGTGATTTTTGCCCAGCAGAACCCGCATGTGATCGACCAGGGCGTATTCCACAACGACGTGATTGCCGTCTCTAACCGCCAGGTGCTGTTCTGCCACGAGCAGGCGTTCGCCCATCAGGAAAAGCTGCTCGCCACGCTGCATGAGCGCGTGCGCGGCTTTACGCCAATCCAGGTGCCAACGGAGGCGGTGAGCGTGCAGGACGCGGTTGAAACCTATCTGTTCAATAGCCAGCTGCTGAGCCGCGATGACGGCAGCATGATGCTGGTTCTGCCGCAGGAGTCCCGGGATCATCAGGGCGTGTGGCGCTACCTGACCGAGCTGGTGAAGGCCGATAACCCGATTGACGAACTGCGCGTGTTTGACCTGCGCGAAAGCATGGCCAACGGCGGCGGTCCCGCCTGTTTGCGTCTGCGCGTGGTCTTGACCCAGGACGAAATGCAGGCGGTGAACCCGGCGGTCATGATGAACGATACGCTCTTTACGCGGCTGAATGACTGGGTCGATCGCTACTATCGCGATCGTCTGACGCAGGCGGATCTGGTTGACCCTCAGCTTCTGCGTGAAGGACGCGAGGCGCTGGACGCGTTATCGACAATCCTGCAGCTGGGATCGGTTTATCCGTTCCAGCGCTAAAGGAGTGGATATGGAAAATTTACTGGCGCTGACCCTGGCCGATGAAACACCGGAACAGAAAGAGGGGGATGGCCCCTCATTTCGCTGGCGGTGGCTGGGGCGCGGGGTGCTTGAGCTGACGCCGGCAGCAAAGAGCGATCTCTCGCTGCTGCTTTCAACGGGCATTCACGGGAATGAAACCGCACCCGTTGAGATTGTCGATCTGCTGCTGCGTGCGCTGTACCGCAATGAGATCGCCCTAAAGTGCCGCGTGCTGGTGGTGCTCGGCAATCCCCCTGCGCTGGCGCAAAACAAACGGTATCTGGTGAGCGACATTAACCGCATGTTCGGCGGCCGCTGGTCGCAGTTTCCGCAGAGTGACGAAACGGCGCGGGCAGCGTGGCTGGAGAAGGTGGTGACCGCGTTTTTTGCCGCTGCGGGACCGGCGCGCTGGCATCTGGATCTGCATACGGCCATCCGCGCGTCCTACCATGTCCGCTTCGGCGTTCTGCCGCAGCGCAATCAGCTGTGGGAGGAAGATTTCCTGAGCTGGCTGGGTGACGCCGGGCTGGAGGCGCTGGTGTTTCACCAGTCGCCGGGCGGAACCTTTACGCACTTTACCTGTGAGCACTTTGGTGCGTTGTCCTGTACGCTGGAGCTGGGGAAAGCGCTGCCGTTTGGGCAAAACGATTTATCCCGCTTTGCACCCACTCATCTCGCCCTGCGGGCGCTGCTGGGCGGGTCGGCTCCCGAGCCTGCGCATCAGCCCGTCGAGCGGTATCGGGTCGTACAGCAGATCACGCGCCGCAGCGATGCCTTCCTGCTCCATATGGCCGCGCATACCCTGAATTTCACCCCGTTCCGCAAAGGGGCGCTGCTGGCCGAGGATGGTGAGGAGCGTTACGAGGTGCAGAAATCCACCGAGTATGTTTTATTCCCTAACCCCACGGTCGCGTTTGGCCTGCGGGCCGGTCTGATGCTGGAAAAAATATCCTGAACCTTTCCCCTCTCTTCATACGGGAGGGGAAGTCAAATACCTTTTCTTAACGATTAAAGCACCTGCACCTGTTTTGCAGAATATTCCTGGTGAATTGCTTTATTATTGTTCTTCACTCCGTTATACTTTTTCTAAATCGCTTTAAAATCATCACATTGAATATTTTTCGTTGCAACTCTCCACGCTTTATCCTTATTTCCTCCACAATTGACGCAAATGTGTTTTTTACACTTTCATTGTTTTACCGTTGCTCTGATTAATTGACGCTAAAGTCAGTAAAGTTAATCTCGTCAACACGGCACGCTACTTAAGAAAGCCGTAATAAATAACTGAAAGGAAGGATATAGAATATGCGTAAATTAACTGCACTGTTTGTTGCCTCTACCCTGGCTCTTGGCGCGGCTAACCTGGCCCATGCCGCAGACACCACTACCGCAGCACCGGCTGACGCGAAGCCGATGATGCACCACAAAGGCAAGTTCGGTCCGCATCAGGACATGATGTTCAAAGACCTGAACCTGACCGACGCGCAGAAACAGCAGATCCGCGAAATCATGAAAGGCCAGCGTGACCAGATGAAACGTCCGCCGTTGGAAGAACGCCGCGCAATGCATGACATCATTGCCAGCGATACCTTCGATAAAGTAAAAGCTGAAGCGCAGATCGCAAAAATGGAAGAACAGCGCAAAGCTAACATGCTGGCGCACATGGAAACCCAGAACAAAATTTACAACATCCTGACGCCGGAACAGAAAAAGCAATTTAATGCTAATTTTGAGAAGCGTCTGACAGAACGTCCAGCGGCAAAAGGTAAAATGCCTGCACCAACCGAATAATCGGTTCACACTCTTAAGACCGCCGGGATCCTGTCCACAAAAGCGCAAACGCTGTGGACAGGACCGGCGGTTTTTCTTTCCTGCCCTCTTGTCTGCCGCCGCCAGCGCGGTATGCTCCTGTAGTCGCATCAGAGAATGTTTGTAGAGTCATGGCGTTAGCATTTTTATTAACGTTGCGCTAAGGCCTGCTCGCTCTGCTGCCGATACTGTGTCTGTGAATACCTAACGATAACAAACAAGACAGCAGCGATAGCGATATCCTTGCCCTGGCACGGGTTGTGCCATTCAGGAGTGGTGATGGAGTTCTTTGATATCCGTAAGATGCCGGTCAGCCTGTGGCGCAATGGTGCGGGCGAAACGCGTGAGATTTGCTGTTTCCCTCCCGCAACGCGTGATTTTCATTGGCGTGCCAGTATCGCGACTATCGCCAGCAACGGCGAATTCTCCTCTTTCCCCGGCGTCGATCGGGTGATTACCTTGCTGGAAGGAGGGGAGGTGACGCTGGATGCCGGTCAGGCGTTCATCCATACCCTAAAGCACCATCAGCCCTACAGTTTTGCCGGCGATTTACCGGTGAAAGCGCTGCTGTCCGATGGACGGATGGCGATGGACTTCAACATCATGACCCGGCGCGACTGCTGCAAGGCGAAGGTACGGGTTGCTGACCGTACTTTTACCACCTTTGGTTCAAGCGGGGGCGTGGTATTTGTGTTAAGCGGCGCGTGGCAGCTGGGTGATAAATTGCTGACGGCCAATCAGGGTGCCAGCTGGCAGGAGGGAACCCATACTCTGCGTCTGCTGGAGACGCAGGGCACCTTATTGTTCAGCGAAATCACGTGGCTGCCAGGTCATTGAGAACAATGATCTCAAACTTACCGGCTAATACCGGTTTACAGAGAATTTTATAGCCATCGTGGTCAAATCCGGCGGGCGTGCGCAGCAGGGTTGCCGCGTCGTTGATGTCATCGACAGCGCCCAGCCAGAGCCAGTTATTGACGATGTGATACTGGGTCATTGCCTCGCCCACTTCTTTTAGCGCAACGGCGCTTTCCCAGGGCCAGCAGTTAACGCTGATGGCCGCCAGACCGGAGAGGAGCCGGGCGTGATGCGCCTCAGCGCTCTCTTTCCCACAGCAGGCACCGGCACAGCGCTTCAGCGCGGATCGAAAACAGGCGCGTCCGCGGGTGGTCGCCTCCAGACCCAAAAGGCTGTAGCAAAGCTGGAGCTCGTCCGCCAGCGTCTGCAGCGCCTGGAGCGCGGCACGTTTATTGGCGAACAGTCCGTAGAGATTCGGAGCATGAGAAAAATCGACGTCGCGCGCGTAGACGACCTGCGGCTTGCCCTCGTTGATCTGCAGGGAGCAGAGCTGACGGTTGCGGCGCAGGCGCTTGTTGAACAGCGGCTGCTGCTCTTTAATCAAACGCGCTTCCAGCAATAGCGCGCCCATTTCTCCGGCCGTCTGGAACCAGGTAATGCGTCGCGACTGGCGCAGCATGGCGGCCTCGTCCGGGGTGCGAAGATGGGATAACACCCGACTGCGAATGTTAACGCTCTTGCCGATGTAAAGCGGCAGGGTGTCGCTCTCACCGTGAAAAATGTACACGCCCGGCTGTTTAGGCAATGCTTCTAGCCAGGGGCGAAGGTGCTCGGGATATTCGTAGATAGCCGCCGCTTCAAACTCAAGACGCGGGGCAGATTGACGCCTGCTCACATACTGCTCCATATACTGTTCAGGTATACAGTGTAGCAGGAGTGTGGTGGTTAAAAAAGAGCCGGGTGGTGGATACACCTTACCCGGCCATGACGTGCGGCCTGATGCCCTCACCCCAACCCTCTCCCACGGGAGAGGGCGCAAACACTAAAAACGGTAGCCTGGGGTTACCGTTTTGCTTTTATTTCTTCCAGAAGTCGTCAAACACCGTAATTGGCGTGTGGCGCTTGTGCTCGGTTTTCAGATACCAGCCTTCGATGATCTTCGCGGTGCCTTCATCCAGCTTTTTGCCTTCCAGATAATCATCAATGTTGTCATAGGTGACGCCAAGGGCCGCTTCATCCGGCAGGGAAGGGCGATCGTCTTCAAGGTCCGCCGTTGGCGCTTTCTTATAAAGATGCTCAGGACAGCCCAGCGCGGCAAGCAGCTGCTTACCCTGACGCTTGTTCAGGCGGAAGATCGGGTTAATGTCGGTGCCGCCGTCGCCATATTTGGTGAAGAATCCGGTGATCGCTTCTGCCGCATGGTCGGTACCGACAACGACGCCTTTGGTCATCCCGGCGATGCTGTACTGCGCTTTCATGCGCTCGCGTGCCTTTTCATTGCCGCGAACGAAATCGCTCAGCTCAATGCCCGCTTCGCGTAACGCCTGCTCGCTTGCCAGCACCGAGCCTTTAATATTCACGGTCAGCACGCGGTCAGGCTGAATGAAGGCAATGGCGTCCTGGCAATCCTGCTCGTCTGCCTGTACGCCGTAAGGAAGGCGCACAGCGATAAACTGCAGCGTCTCATCGCCCGTCTCTTCGCGAAGCTCTGAAATCGCCATCTGGCAGAGTTTACCGGTCAGGGTAGAGTCCTGACCGCCGCTGATGCCCAGCACCAGGGATTTCAGGAAAGCGTTCTTTTTTAAGTACGATTTTAAAAAATCCACGCTGCGGCGGATCTCTTCATGTGCATCTACCGTAGGCTTCGCGCCCAGTGCCTGAATAATCTCTTGTTGCAGAGCCATCACGCCCTCCATATGCAGTACAGAAACAGAATGTGTTAACTGTTAAAACTAACCCTTTGGGCGAGAAACGACAAGGATCACAGTTTCGAGTGCGCTAATTTGCGCCGTTTTAGCAGCTTATCGTTGTTTTATTAGAATTTTCCGAAATTCGTCTGGCGTAACTCACAAAGTTGAACAATAGTACTTTTTATTCCAGGCTTATCTAACACGCTGATAAACAAGAGGACGGAATATGAACAAGAATATGGCAGGAATTCTGAGTGCAGCGGCGGTATTAACCATGCTGGCGGGTTGTACGGCTTATGATCGTACCAAAGACCAGTTTGTACAGCCTGTGGTGAAAGACGTCAAAAAAGGCATGAGCCGGGCGCAGGTTGCACAAATTGCGGGTAAACCTTCGTCTGAAGTGAGCATGATCCATGCTCGTGGTACTTGCCAGACCTACATCCTGGGTCAACGTGATGGTAAAGCAGAAACCTACTTTGTCGCGTTAGATGATACCGGACATGTCATCAACTCCGGTTATCAGACCTGTGCTGAATACGACACTGATCCACAGGCTGCGAAGTAATCACTTCGTCTGAAAGCTTGAGTAACAACGGAAACCGGCCATTGCGCCGGTTTTTTTTGGTCTGAGTTCTTAATTATCTTCGCGAATTATTTGCCCGAAATGTGAAGAGGGTCATAACCGCAGGTCAAGGAGAGACAATTTATAAGGTCAAAGAAATACTATTGCTCAGGTCTATACCGTATACTCCTTTCAGCCACAAAAAAAGTCATGTTGGTTTCGCAAGTTACCCAGAGCATGGAAGCAGGTTAAGGCTTGCGGAGTGTCTGGCTGACAGATAATCGTCGATGAGGGCAGTTTTATGGAAAAGAAACACATTTATCTGTTTTGTTCTGCGGGCATGTCTACCTCTTTACTGGTATCAAAAATGCGCGCACAGGCAGAAAAATATGAAGTTCCGGTCATTATTGAAGCATTTCCGGAAACACTGGCTGGTGAAAAAGGTCAGAATGCCGATGTCGTGTTATTAGGGCCGCAGATTGCTTATATGTTGCCCGAAATCCAGCGTTTGTTACCCAACAAACCGGTTGAAGTAATTGACTCGCTGCTTTATGGCAAAGTCGATGGTTTAGGCGTGCTTAAGGCTGCGGTTGCAGCGATTAAAAAAGCCGCAGCAAATTAATTTATTTTAAATTTTCCCGTCAAAGAGTTATTTCATAAATCAATACCGCAATATTTAAATTGCGGTTTTTAAGGGTATTTTTCTATGAGTAATGTTATTGCATCGCTTGAAAAGGTACTCCTCCCTTTTGCAGTTAAAATAGGAAAGCAGCCACACGTTAATGCAATCAAAAATGGCTTTATTCGCTTAATGCCGTTAACCCTTGTGGGGGCCATGTTTGTATTAATTAACAACGTTTTTCTAAGCTTTGGGGAGGGGTCGTTTTTTTATTCCTTAGGTATTCGCCTCGACGCCTCAACCATTGAAACACTTAATGGTCTGAAAGGTATTGGCGGCAACGTATATAACGGAACAATAGGGATAATGTCTTTAATGGCACCGTTCTTTATTGGCATGGCGCTGGCAGAAGAGCGTAAAGTCGATGCGCTGGCGGCTGGGTTGTTATCCGTTGCAGCATTTATGACCGTCACCCCATATAGTGTCGGTGAGGCCTATGCGGTTGGCGCAAACTGGTTAGGTGGGGCGAATATCATCTCCGGGATTATTATTGGCCTGGTGGTGGCAGAAATGTTTACCTTTATTGTCCGCCGCAATTGGGTCATTAAACTGCCCGACAGCGTACCTGCTTCAGTATCGCGTTCCTTCTCGGCATTAATTCCCGGCTTTATTATTCTTTCCGTGATGGGGATTATTGCCTGGGCGTTGAATACCTGGGGCACCAACTTCCATCAGATCATTATGGATACCATCTCAACTCCACTGGCATCGTTGGGTAGCGTGGTGGGCTGGGCCTATGTGATCTTTGTTCCACTGCTCTGGTTCTTCGGTATTCATGGCGCGCTGGCGCTGACCGCACTGGACAACGGCATAATGACGCCGTGGGCGCTGGAAAATATCGCGACCTATCAGCAATATGGTTCCGTCGAAGCGGCGCTGGCAGCCGGTAAGACCTTCCATATCTGGGCCAAGCCGATGCTGGACTCCTTTATTTTCCTTGGGGGCAGTGGTGCGACTTTAGGCCTGATCCTGGCTATCTTTATCGCCTCTCGCTGTGCTGATTATCGTCAGGTGGCAAAACTGGCGCTGCCGTCCGGCATCTTCCAGATTAACGAACCGATTCTGTTTGGTCTGCCAATTATCATGAACCCGGTGATGTTTATCCCGTTTGTACTGGTACAACCGATTCTGGCGGCAATCACCCTCGCAGCGTACTACATGGGCATTATTCCTCCGGTGACCAATATTGCACCGTGGACCATGCCAACCGGTCTGGGAGCCTTCTTTAATACCAACGGTAGCGTCGCCGCATTGCTGGTCGCACTCTTCAACCTTGGCATCGCAACGTTAATTTATCTGCCCTTTGTTGTGGTGGCTAACAAAGCACAAAATGCGATTGATAAAGAAGAGAGCGAAGAAGATATCGCTAACGCCCTGAAATTTTAATCGATGCCGGTACGGGTAATCGTGCCGGTAAGAAAAGAGAGGAACGATGTATGATGGATCTCGATAACATTCCCGATACGCAAACAGAAGCTGAAGAGCTGGAAGAAGTGGTGATGGGGCTTATCATCAACTCCGGACAAGCGCGCAGCCTGGCGTATGCGGCACTGAAACAGGCGAAGCAGGGCGATTTTGCCGCAGCAAAAGCCATGATGGATCAGTCACGGATGGCATTGAATGAAGCGCATCTGGTACAGACGAAACTGATTGAAGGCGATGCGGGCGAAGGTAAGATGAAAGTGAGTCTGGTGCTGGTCCACGCTCAGGATCATTTAATGACGTCCATGCTTGCGCGTGAACTGATTACTGAATTAATTGAGCTTCATGAAAAACTGAAGGCATAAGGAGTCGATGATGCAGCCAGTGATTAACGCGCCGGAAATTGCCACAGCCCGAGAACAGCAGTTGTTTAATGGCAAAAACTTCCATGTGTTTATCCTATAACAAAACTGAGAGTATCAGCGGACTGCATCAGCACGACTATTATGAATTTACTCTGGTATTAACCGGGCGTTATTTCCAGGAGATTAACGGTAAGCGCGTCCTGCTTGAACGAGGGGATTTCGTCTTCCTGCCGATGGGGTCTTATCACCAGAGCTTTTACGAATTTGGTGCCACCCGCATTCTGAACGTGGGCGTCAGCAGACGTTTCTTCGAGAAGCATTATCTGCCGCTGGTGCCGTTCTGCTTTGTGGCCTCCCAGGTCTATCGGGTCAAAAACGAGTTCATGACCTGGATTGAAACGGTTATCGCCTCGCTTAACTTCCGCGACAATGAATTTGATGAGTTTATTGAAACGGTGACCTTCTACGTGATGAACCGACTGCGCCACCATCGTGAAGAGCAGCAGGTGACGGATGATATTCCGCAATGGCTGCGCAGCACCGTTGAGCTGATGCACGATAAGGGCCAGTTCAGCGAAAATGCGCTGGAAAATATGGTCTCCCTGTCGGGCAAATCCCAGGAATATCTGACCCGTGCGACGCAGCGTTATTATCGTAAAACGCCCGTGCAAATTATTAATGAAATCCGCATTAACTTTGCTAAAAAACAGCTGGAAATTACCAACTATTCTGTCACCGATATTGCTTACGAGTCAGGATACAGTAGTCCCAGCCTGTTTATTAAAACCTTTAAGAAATTGACGTCATTCACACCGAACAGTTACCGGAAAAATTTGACGGTAATTAATTAATTTTCGGCGGATTACCCGCCACGAATATTGCTTTAATGGCTTGCCCAAATAGCGGGAAGAGTACGCTATACCTTGCAGGCGATTAACCTGATACGCTAAGGGAGATATTATGCAGAAGAAATTAAAAGTCGTCACTATTGGTGGCGGAGCAGCTATACCCCGGAGTTACTGGAAGGATTTATTAAGCGTTATCACGAATTGCCGGTCAGCGAATTATGGCTGGTGGATGTCGAAGGTGGTAAAGCGAAACTGGATATTATTTTCGATCTCTGCCAACGGATGATTGATAACGCTGGCGTCCGATGAAGCTTTATAAAACGCTGGATCGCCGCGAAGCATTGAAAGATGCTGATTTCGTTACTACCCAACTGCGCGTTGGCCAATTACCGGCGCGTGAACTGGATGAACGTATTCCATTAAGTCATGGTTATCTTGGTCAGGAAACCAACGGCGCGGGCGGTTTGTTTAAAGGTCTGCGTACCATTCCGGTGATTTTTGACATCGTAAAAGATGTCGAAGAACTTTGTCCGAATGCATGGGTGATTAACTTCACTAACCCGGCGGGAATGGTCACTGAAGCCGTTTATCGTCATACCGGATTTAAACGCTTTATCGGCGTGTGTAATATTCCGATCGGCATGAAGATGTTTATTCGCGATGTTCTGATGCTGAAAGACAGCGATGATTTATCTATCGATTTGTTCGGCCTCAACCATATGGTGTTCATTAAGGATGTGCTGGTAAATGGCAAGTCGCGCTTTGCCGAATTGCTTGATGGTGTGGCGTCAGGGCAGTTAAAAGCGTCCTCTGTAAAAAATATTTTCGATCTGCCATTTAGTGAGGGCTTAATTCGTTCGTTGAATCTGCTGCCATGTTCTTATCTGCTGTATTACTTCAAGCAGAAAGAGATGCTGGCTATTGAAATGGGCGAATACTACAAAGGCGGCGCACGAGCGCAGGTAGTACAGAAAGTCGAGAAACAACTTTTTGAGCTGTATAAAAATCCTGAGCTGAAAGTTAAGCCGAAAGAACTGGAACAGCGCGGTGGGGCTTATTACTCTGATGCAGCATGCGAAGTGATCAACGCTATCTACAACGACAAGCAAGCAGAACATTACGTTAATATCCCGCATCATGGGCAGATTGATAATATTCCGGCAGACTGGGCAGTAGAAATGACCTGTAAGCTGGGGCGCGATGGCGCGACGCCACATCCGCGCATTACGCATTTCGATGATAAAGTAATGGGGCTGATTCACACCATTAAAGGCTTCGAGATTGCTGCCAGTAACGCCGCACTTAGCGGAGAATTTAACGATGTGTTACTGGCGCTAAACCTTAGTCCGTTGGTGCATTCCGATCGCGATGCTGAGCTGCTGGCACGCGAGATGATTCTGGCGCACGAGAAATGGCTGCCAAACTTTGCCGAACTGCATCGCAGAGCTTAAAAAAGCACATTAACCGAGGCTGATTATGGAACGCTAACTGATTGTTAATGCCGATGATTTTGGCTTAAGCAAAGTCAGAACTACGGCATTATTGAAGCCTGTCGCCGGGGGGTTGTGACCTCTACAACGGCACTGGTTAATGGTGAGGCGGTTGAACACGCGGCGCAGCTGAGCCGCGAGGTGCCGGAGCTGGGCGTCGGCATGCATTTTGTGCTGACGCTCGGGGTGCCGCTTTCGCCAATGCCGGGCCTGACGCGCGACGGCCAACTGGGTAAATGGATTTGGGAACTGGCGGAGCAGGGTGCTCTGCCGCTCGAAGAGATTGCCCGCGAGCTGGACTGTCAGTTCAACCGCTTCGTTGATGTGTTTGGTAAGGCGCCGACGCACATCGACAGCCATCACCACGTGCATATGATCCCGGCGATTTTCCCGATTGTCGCCGGGTTTGCACAGCGCAAAGGCGTGGCGATGCGCGTGGATCGCGAGGTGCGCGGATTACCGGACTGCGCTGTCACCACCTCAGAGGGGTTCAGCAGCGCGTTTTACGGCGACGAGATCGACGATGCGCTGTTCCTGAAGGTGCTGGATGATTCTGCCGCGCGGGGGGAACGGTCGCTGGAGGTCATGGCGCATCCTGCCTTTGTCGATAACACCGTGCGTAAAAGCGCCTACTGCTGGCCGCGTCTTGCGGAGCTGGATGTCCTGACGTCGCCGTCGCTGAAATACGCGATTGCCGAGCGTGGGTATCGGTTGGGGACGTTCGGGGATCTGTAAGAGGTGCCGGGTGGCGAGGTAAAAGCAAAACGGTAACCTGGGTTACCGTTTTAATTGTTTTCTCCCTCTCCCGTGGGAGAGGGGCGGGGTGAGGGCATCAGGCCGCACAACCGGGAATGGTTTTTACGCCGGAATCTGGTCAATCTTGCTGCTTCGCGACCACACGCGGTGCGCGGCGAGCAAATCAAACAGCTTCGTCATAAAGGCATCGTCAACGTTATCGCCCTCGACAATGCCGTCCTCACCCTGATCTGCCACCTTCAGCTGCGCTTTGAACTGCCGCGCGTCGCCGGAAAGCGCGATCGGCTTCAGGTGCTTATAGGCCTCCAGCAGATAATAGACGGCGTCGCCGTTGGTCAGCAGGCTGGCAATATCCCCGCCCGGCACGATCGCCGCATCGACGGTCAGCGATGGCGCACCGGCAAAGGTCGCCGCGACCGGCAGCACAGAACCATCGTCGGCCGTCACTTCACCCATGCGGGAATAGAGCAGTTTGGCATGCACGCCCTGGGTTTTCAGCGCCTGCATAATCCCCAGCACGTCGCTGGCGCGGGTTTTGTCGTTCAGCAGAATGGCGACCACGCGGCCTTTAATCGAGCCGCCCGGCACGGCATAAAGGCTTAGCGACGGATCTTTCTTCACGCCGTTAACCTCTTTCGGCGGAGCAAGGTTGCGTTGCTCGTCGGTCAGCGTAATGCCCAGGTTATCCGCAACGCTCTGGGCAAGCTGAATATCAATATGCGCCAGCTGATCGACCACGCGCTCGCGGATGTAGGTGCGCACCACTTTACTTAGCTCAAAGCTGAAGCCGCCGATGATGTGCTGTTGCTCAATCGGCGTCTGGCTGTTCCAGAACAGGCGAGGGTGAGCGTAATACTCGCCAAACGACGGGCTGCGCTCGCGAATTTTGTTGCCGTCGACACGCTCCTGATACGATTCGAATCCACCGCGTTTCGGCCCGGGAGGGGTTTCACGCGGCCAGTTATCGTTGATGGAGTTCGGCTCATAGTTCGCCGGGTTGGTATCAATATCCTGACGATGCATCCCGTCGCGCTGGAAATTATGGTACGGGCAGGTTGGGCGGTTAATCGGAATTTCGTGGAAGTTTGGCCCGCCGAGTCGGCTGATCTGCGTATCGGTATAGGAGAACAGGCGTCCCTGCAGGAGCGGATCGTTGGTGAAGTCCAGCCCCGGCACGATATGGCCCGGGTGGAACGCGGCCTGCTCGTTTTCGGCAAAGAAATTATCCGGGTTGCGGTTGAGCACCATTTTACCCACCAGCTGCACCGGCACCAGCTCCTCCGGGATCAGCTTCGTCGGGTCAAGCAGGTCGAAATCGAACTTAAATTCGTCCTCTTCAGGAATAAGCTGCAGGCCTAGTTCGTATTCCGGGAAGTCGCCCGCTTCAATGGATTCCCACAGCTCGCGGCGATGGAAGTCCGGATCGCGCCCGGTCAGCTTCTGCGCCTCGTCCCACACCAGCGAGGCTTTACCCGCGACAGGCTTCCAGTGGAAGCGGACAAACGTGGCTTTACCTTCGGCGTTGATCAGCCGGAAGGTGTGGATGCCAAACCCTTCCATGGTGCGGTAGCTGCGCGGAATGCCGCGGTCTGACATCGCCCACATCACGTTGTGTAAGGTTTCAGGCTGCAGGGAAACATAGTCCCAGAAGGTGTCGTGCGCACTTTGTCCCTGCGGTATGGCCCAGTGGGGCTCCGGTTTTACCGCATGGACAAAGTCAGGAAATTTATGCGCGTCCTGAATGAAGAACACCGGGGTGTTGTTACCTACCAAATCGAAAATACCCTCTTCGGTATAAAACTTGGTGGCAAAGCCGCGGATATCACGGACGGTATCTGCCGAGCCCGCGCCGCCCTGCACGGTGGAGAAACGCACAAACACCGGGGTGATTTTATCCGGGTCGGAGAGGAAATCCGCTTTGGTGATCGCTTTCAGGCTCTTGTAGGGCTGGAAGTAGCCGTGCGCGGCGGAACCGCGCGCGTGGACGATGCGTTCCGGTATTCTTTCGTGGTCAAAATGGGTGATTTTTTCCCGCAGGATAAAGTCTTCCAGCAGGGTTGGCCCGCGCGAGCCTGCGCGAAGTGAGTTTTGATCGTCAGCAATGCGCACGCCCTGATTGGTGGTGAGCGCAAAACCTTCGCCACCTTTACGGTGTGGCTCAAGAGATTTCAGCTTCTCGTTTCCCGTCTCCGGCGATTTCATGCTTCCCGGTGCGGTAGGCTGTTCGCCCGGTGCGGAAGGGCCAGGGGAGGGGCGGTGAGAGCCGTCGGCAGGGGCGAGAGAGTCCATGCCCGGTTGAGATTCCTCAGTGCCATGAATCGGTGATTGATGTGTTTTATCTTTGTTCGACATTGCACGCTTCTCCTTTATCCATTGCTAAAAACCCTATTAAGGATAGAACAATGTCGCGAGATGGCTCGCGAACTAAGAGTTTTCACATGCCGTGATTAGCGAAAGGAGCCATCTCACCCACTCGGAGCGCGACGGAAGGCCGCAGGATCGGCTATCATAGAATTTTCCTGCTTCAAGAATTTGCTTTAGTGAACCAGTCGCTTATGAAACCTCTTCGTCAACAAAACCGCCAGGTTATTAGCTATGTGCCCCGCGTCGAGCCCGCGCCGCCTGACCATGCCCTGAAAGTGGAGGGCTTTCGCGATGTGTGGCAGCTGCGGGGGAAATACGTGGCCTTTGTGCTGATCGGTGAGCATTTCCGTCGCTCTCCCACCTTTACGGTGCCGGAGTCCGCACAGCGGTGGGCGATGCAGATCCGCCAGGATGAAGAGGTTGAAGAATAACAGCCATAAAAAAACCGCCATCAGGCGGTTTTTTTATTTCTAACGTAATTAGCGGTGCGCCAGTTCGGCGTCGTCTTCACTTTCCAGAATCGCTTTGTCGGTCTGCTTCAGCCACTGGCTGGTCAGCGTACCGGCGGTCATGGAGCCGCTCACGTTCAGCGCGGTACGACCCATGTCGATCAGCGGTTCAACAGAGATTAGCAGCGCGACCAGCGTCACGGGCAGACCCAGCGCAGGCAGCACAATCAGCGCGGCGAAGGTTGCGCCGCCGCCAACGCCCGCAACGCCTGCGGAGCTTACGGTGACAATCCCGACCAGCGTGGCGATCCAGACCGGATCCAGCGGGTTGATACCCACCGTCGGCGCGACCATCACGGCCAGCATCGCCGGGTACAGACCCGCACAGCCGTTCTGACCAATGGTGGCACCAAAGGAGGCAGAGAAGCTGGCGATGGATTCAGGCACGCCCAGACGACGGGTTTGCGCTTCCACGTTCAGCGGAATAGACGCGGCGCTGGAACGGCTGGTGAAGGCAAAGGTCAGCACCGGCCAGACCTTACGGAAGTATTTCAGCGGGCTGACGCCGTTCACGCCCAGCAGGATGCCGTGCACCACGAACATAATGCCCAGGCCCAGATAAGAGGCGACAACGAAGCTGCCCAGCTTAATGATGTCCTGCAGGTTAGAGCCGGCAACCACTTTGGTCATCAGCGCCAGCACGCCGTAAGGGGTGAGCTGCATAACCAGACGAACCAGCTTCATCACCCAGCTTTGCAGGGTGTCAATCGCGGTCAGCACGCGTTCGCCTTTTGGCGCGTCGTCTTTTAGCAGCTTCAGCGCCGCTACGCCCAGGAACGCGGCGAAAATAACCACGCTGATGATCGAGGTTGGGCTCGCGCCGGTCAGGTCAGCAAACGGGTTCTTCGGAATGAAGGAGAGCACCATCTGCGGCACGGTCAGGTCAGCCACTTTACCGACGTAGTTGGTCTGAATCGCGGTCAGACGCGCCGTTTCTGCGGTCCCCTGAACCAGACCTTCTGCGGTCAGGCCAAACAGGTTAGTGACCAGCACACCCACCAGCGCGGCAATTAGCGTGGTGAACAGCAGCGTACCAATGGTCAGGAAACTGATTTTTCCCAACTGGGTCGCGTTATGCAGGCGGGCCACGGCGCTCAGAATAGAGGCGAACACCAGCGGCATAACGATCATCTGCAGCAGCTGGACATAGCCGTTACCGACAATGTTGAACCACTGAATGGAATCTTTCAGAACTGGATTATCGGAGCCATAAATTGCCTGTAATGCCAGACCGAATACGACACCCATGGCCAGACCAACCAGCACCTTTTTCGCCAGGCTCCACTGTTTGTGGCGCGCCTGCGCGAGAAGCAATAGCAATACAGCGAACACAACGACGTTCGCGATGAGTGGAAAATTCATCCCCGTTCTCCTGATTTATTATCGGGTCGGTTTTTACCGATCCTGTTGGCGGAAGGTTAGCAGAAGTGTGATGTAGCGCTTATATCCAAATGGAATGGTTTATGACAAACGGGATAATTTTGTTGGTTTACTGTTCAATCTGGTGATGAATAAAGCGATTGAACTGAAATTGCAGCGAATTAATCATCTGGGAAGACCACCGGACTGCACTGTTTTCGGGCAACGTTTGCGGCATCCAGACGGCGTAAGCAAACAGCGCCATGCACAAGACGCGCTCAAGCTGGTTACCTTTCTGCGGTGCGAGGATAGGAAAACGGAAGCGCCAGCGGCAGGGCCACAGCAGCGGTACGCCCGCGGGCGTCAGCATATCGGCCAGAATATGGCTTAAATAGCCCAGCACCATCCCCTGAATGGCATCAGCGGGGACGATCCAGCTTTCGGGCACTTTTAAATAGAAAAGCGTCAGCAGGCCAAACACGGCCAGCAGGCTGTGCGTAAACCCACGGTGGCCGAACGCGCGGGCGATGGGTTTCGACACCCACTTCAGGCGTTGTCCGAGGAAGGACTTAGGGTGATCGATGTCCGGCAGCAGGCAGGTCAGTACGGCGGAAGGGACGATATGCCACCAGTCCCCCTGTGCCAGCACGGGGGTGAGTTCAGCGTTTTTGGCAAATACTGCGCACGCGATAGAAAAAAGCAGGTGGCCTTCCGCCGTCATGATAAAACCCACAAAACTGTCAATTCATACAGTATAGGGTTTTTATACAGTAGGCGGAAGAGGTGACGGTGTAACTGTTTGTCACAAACCGGAGGAGGGCGTTAGCCGCCCTGCAGGTGGTGCGCCGTAAGTTCTGCCAGTGACTGTAACTTCACATCGGCAAGCGCAAACCGGGGGTCGTGGCGGCCTTCTTCCGCAGGCACCACAATGGAGCGCATCCGCGCGGCTTTAGAGGCCACCATGCCGTTAACGGAATCTTCCAGCGCAACGCAGTTGAGGGGATCCAGGCCGAGCTTAGCGGCACAGTCCAGATAGACCTGCGGGTGCGGCTTGCTGTAAGGCAATTTCTCAGCGGATGCCAGCGCGTCGAAACTGTCGCGCAGTTCAAACATGACGAGCACTTTTTCCAGCATATGCAGCGGTGACGCCGAGGCCAGGCCGACCTTCAGCCCCTGGGCTTTACACAGCGCGACGGCCTCACGTACGCCGGGCAGCAGCGGCTTGCTCTCTTCAACCAGCGAAATGGCGCGGCTGATAATGCGCGCGGTCACTTCATCACGACCCGGTCCAGCCCACGGCTGTTGGGCAAACCACAGGTCAACCACCATATCGATGCGCAGGCCCAGCGTATCGGGAAGTTCATTACGGCGGCTGATATCCACGCCCAGGCTGGCCATGACGTCCAGTTCAGCGCGATCCCACAACGGTTCGGAATCGATCAGTAATCCATCCATGTCAAAAATTGCGGCAAGAATTTGGCGCGGTGTCGACATCACAACGTCTCCTTATCCAGGGTGTTCAACAGACGATACGTGCTAAGCACAATCTGCAATTTAGCATATTGCTTTTAAAGAGCGGGCGAAATTGATGACCAGCAGGTAGACTTAGGCACAAATAACGCGTCTTTATGAAGAGGAACTGATGACGTATCAACAAGCTGGACGCATTGCGGTCTTAAAACGTATTGCTGGCTGGGTGATTTTTATTCCTGCCGTCATCTCTACGCTGATTTCTGTACTCAAATTTATGTACGATCACAGCGAGAAACAGCCGGGTATCAATGCGGTAATGCTTGATTTTGCGCATGTGATGATTGAGATGATGCGTTTCAATACGCCATTTTTGAATGTCTTCTGGTTTAACTCACCCACCCCGGATTTTCATCAACACCTGAATATCGGCTTTTGGGTGATATACGCCCTGATCTTTGTCGCGCTGGCGCTGCAGGCCTCTGGCGCGCGAATGAGCCGTCAGACGCGCTTTTTACGCGAAGGCGTTGAGGATCAGTTGATTCTGGAGCAGGCTAAAGGCCCGGAAGGCATGAGCCGGGAGCAGATTGAATCCCGCATTGTTGTGCCGCGTCACACCATATTCCTGCAAATTTTCCCGCTCTATATTCTTCCCGTGATTATCATTGTGGCGGGATACTTCTTCTTCTCACTGCTCGGTTTTCTGTAAGCGATACGGGTGGCGGCATAGCCACCCGTTCTCTTCTCACGCGGCAAGCATGCGCTCAAGCGCCCGCTGCGCGTTAACCAGATGTTCCCCGCCAAAAAGAATGGCACGGTTCATCAGCGTATAAAGCTGATACACCGGCTGGCGGTCGAGGAAACCGGGAGGCAGGGGAGAAACAGACTGATAGCCGTCATAGATTTGTGGCGGCTGTTCAGTATGCAGCGGTAACATCGCCAGGTCGCACTCTCGGTCACCCCAGTAGCAGGCAGGGTCGAAAATGTACGGGCCATCCGGACCCAGCGCACAGTTGCTGGACCATAAATCGCCGTGCAACAGAGAAGGCTGCGGTTGATGCGAGGCCAGACGCTGCTGAATATGCTCGACGATGGCGTCGATATTGCCGAAAGCGATCCCTTTCTCTGCTGCCAGTTCCAACTGCCAGCCAATCCGTTGTTCAGCAAAAAACGTTGACCAGCGACGTTGCCAGGTGTTGGGCTGTGGAGTTGTGGAGAGCGAGTTATCAAAATCGAGGCCAAATTGTGGTTGGTCACTCCATTGATGTAAACGCGCAATTTGCTGACCAAGAATAAATGCGCTATGCGCATCCAGCGGACGAGGTGGGAGATAATCCATCACCAGAAAACTGTAGTCACGGTCAGCGCCAACTGCCCAAACCTTAGGCACGGTGACGGTTTTACTACGCGACAGTAACTCCAGTTGGTCGGCTTCGGCGGTAAAACCGGGAAGCAGTTCCCTTTCATCACATTTGACGAAAAAGTCATGTCCTGCATAGCGCAAATGCCATGCGGCATGGACTTCTCCGCCAGGCAGTTCATTACGCAGTTCGATTTCGCCTTCACCTAACTGCTCGCTCAAAAGACGACTGATTGCCTGCCACATGATGTCTCTCCCATGTTGTCTGCCAGATCATAAGGTTAGCGCAAGAATGCGGTGTAAAAACACGAGCTAACGCACACCTGAGCGGTTTAAATTCATGCAGCGCACTTATTGTTCTTTTTTCCGCCAGCTTTCCCAGGTATCCACGTCAATTTCAGCAGGCTTGTCGGTCACGCTCTCTACCAGACTGGCGGCCAGCGCATGAACCTCTTCCTTGCTCAGGGCGCCGATCAGACCAAATGCCAGAGTGCCTAAATCATGAATGTTGCCCTCGTCATCCGTCAGCGTGAGGAGAAAATTAGCCCGGGTGAAAGCATTGTTGAGCTCATTCAGCTCGGTCAGCGATGCCTCATGAAGGTTGATGGTCACGACGTAGCGTGTGATGTCACCACTGCTCATAATTCACCTCATTGTTATCATGGAAGTTTTCTTAGCATAGTCGATAGTTTGCGTTTGGCGACTCGGTGATGACATTCCCCTCCGTAAAGACGAAGGGGAAAAGGGGTTAATTTCGGGACAGGTAATCGACGATTTTTTGCGTATCGGCAAGTGAACAGAGACGCGTGCCCTGGTTGATGGTTGCGGCGCTACCCGCCGCCACGCCGTAGCGCGTCATCTCCAGCAGTGACGCGCCCTGCGCCAGTTTTAGCGTCATCGCGCCCACCATGCTATCGCCCGCGCCAACCGTGCTCTGGCTCTTCATCGGCGGCGGGACAACCTGAACGGACGACGATTCATCGACTGCCAGCGCCCCCTGAGGGCCAAGGGATACGACTACGCGCCGCGCTTTGCCGCTGCGTACCAGCTCCTGCGCGGCGGTGCGAACATCATCAGGCTGCGTCAGTTCGCGGTTGACCAGCGCGCTTAGCTCTTTCTGGTTGGGTTTGACCAGCTCAAGATTGCCCGGCACCAGGGCCGCCTGCAGGGCCTCGCCGCTGCTGTCGACAATGCAGCGGATGCCGCGCTGCTGTGCCGCCTGAATCAGCGCCGTTAATTTTTCCGTGCTGACGCCGGGCGGCAGGCTGCCGCTTACCACCAGCAGCGCGCCGCTTTCTATCGTCAGCACTTTCTCTTCAAGCTGACGAAACTCGTCATCGCTGAGCTTCGCCCCCGGCATGACAAAACGGTACTGCTCGCCGCTGGATCCCACGTGGACATGCAGGTTTTGCCGCGTCCAGTCTTTGGCCTCGACGGTCTCTACGGCCACCTGTTCATCTGCCAGCAGAGAGACCAGGTGTTCACCGGTGGCACCGCCAATGGGGAAAATGGCCGTGGCTTTGCCGCCGAGGTGGGTAATAGCGCGCGCCACGTTGATCCCGCCGCCGCCGGGCTCAAAGACCGGGGCGCTACAGCGCAATTTACCTTCCGGGTAAATCTGCGGCGTCTGGGTGGCGGAATCCAGGGAAGGGGAGAGCGTCAGGGTATAGATAGAAACCATCATTACCTCCTTTTAGCATGGGTTCTTATTAGTCTGGCACCATTTGTCAGGAAGGCAATGTAAATAACAGTATGATTTTAAATATGAATACTGACAAAAAGTGAGGCGGGGGATATATAAAATAAAACGCTTTTTGAGATCGTTCTTATTCAAAAAATGAAATAAGAATACATTGCTAAGTTATTCGCGCCTTTTTATAATTCGTTACCTTTCCAGGGACGCTAATCTTTGATCCTTAAGAAAGTTTCCGGGACCGCGATGGTCTCTTTTTTTGTTGTACGGACTCTTGATAAATGAAGCTTTTGAAGACAGTTCCTGCCATCGTTATGTTGGCGGGGGGCATGTTTGCGTCACTGAATGCAGCTGCCGATGATTCCGTTTTTACTGTCATGGACGATCCTGCCAGCGCTAAAAAACCTTTCGAAGGTAATCTGAACGCAGGATATCTTGCACAATCAGGCAATACGAAAAGCTCCTCACTTACGGCTGACACCACCATGACCTGGTATGGACAAACCACTGCCTGGTCGCTGTGGGGGAACGCCAGTAATACTTCTTCTAATGATGAGCGTTCTTCAGAAAAATATGCGGCGGGCGGGCGTAGCCGTTTTAATTTAACTGATTATGACTATTTATTTGGTCAGGCAAGCTGGCTGACAGACCGTTATAACGGCTATCGAGAGCGCGATGTGTTGACCGCGGGTTATGGTCGTCAGTTTTTGAATGGCCCGGTACACAGTTTCCGCTTTGAATTCGGTCCAGGTGTGCGTTATGACGAGTACACCAATGGCGATACCAAAACCCAACCGCTCGGTTACGCTTCCGGTACCTATGCCTGGCAGATGACTGACAACACCAAATTTACCCAAGGTGTTTCTGTATTTGGTGCCGACGACACGACGCTGAACTCTGAAACGGCGCTGAACGTGGCTATCAACGAACACTTTGGTCTGAAAGTCGCCTACAACGTGACCTGGAACTCTTCACCACCAGAATCTGCGCCGGATCATACCGACCGCAGAACCACGGTTTCACTGGGTTATAGAATGTAATAAAAGCGGGCCGACATTATCATCGGCCCGCTTATTGTCTGTGGCTTTTTGACGTCCCTTCTGAAGACTTGTTTTCGCCCCTAGCCCCAAATCATTGCCGCCCAACGGAGTAGCAGCATTGCGCCGCAGATGGCAATCAGCACCAGCACCATTTTCCAGTGTTTTACGGCAAATCGTTTTGTCGGCATAACCTAATCCTTATTGGTTGATATCCCCAGTCTACCAAACAGGGCCGAAATATGCCCCTTTTCAGGATCGATTAGGTTATGCCAGCGCAGGGGCGGTTCAGAACCAGTGGAATCGTTCGGCGAGAATCAACAATAAACCTGTGGCGGAAAGGACATTCAATATCACAACCGTTCTGCTGGATACGTTCATGGTATGCACCTTTGGGTTTAAAGACCTGTTCAAGAGTAGCCCAGCATCTTCGAAATGCGAGCGCAGGGGAGAAGCAACCTGCAAATTCGTATGAAAGTGCCAGCCCATCAATCTGGCCGCAGAGGGTGCAATCTCCTTTGCGTTAGTGTTAACATTACGTCGCTTGCCGTAAATCCGAATTAATCTGAATTCGGCAGGTGAATGATGACGAACCAATTTGACGATTGTTGGTCAGATGGTGTCGTAATCTATTGTCAAATCACGATTATTTTCTTTGTATGTGATCTTTCGTGTGGGTCACCACTGCAAATAAGGATATAAAATGCCTGTTATAACTCTTCCTGATGGCAGCCAACGCCATTACGACCACGCTGTAAGCCCCATGGATGTTGCGCTGGACATTGGTCCAGGTCTGGCGAAAGCCTGTATCGCAGGGCGCGTTAATGGCGAACTGGTTGATGCTTGCGATCTGATTGAAAACGACGCACAACTGTCGATCATTACCGCGAAAGACGAAGAAGGTCTGGAGATCATTCGTCACTCCTGTGCGCACCTGTTAGGGCACGCGATTAAACAACTTTGGCCGCATACCAAAATGGCAATCGGCCCGGTTATTGACAACGGTTTTTATTACGACGTTGATCTTGACCGCACGTTAACCCAGGAAGATGTCGAAGCACTCGAGAAGCGGATGCATGAGCTTGCTGAGAAAAACTACGACGTCATTAAGAAGAAAGTCAGCTGGCACGAAGCGCGTGAAACTTTCGCCAACCGTGGGGAGAGCTACAAAGTCTCCATTCTTGACGAAAACATCGCCCATGATGACAAGCCAGGTCTGTACTTCCATGAAGAATATGTCGATATGTGCCGCGGTCCGCACGTACCGAACATGCGTTTCTGCCATCATTTCAAACTAATGAAAACGGCAGGGGCTTACTGGCGTGGCGACAGCAACAACAAAATGTTGCAACGTATTTACGGTACGGCGTGGGCAGACAAAAAAGCACTTAACGCTTACCTGCAGCGCCTGGAAGAAGCCGCGAAACGCGACCACCGTAAAATCGGTAAACAACTCGACCTGTATCATATGCAGGAAGAAGCGCCGGGTATGGTATTCTGGCACAACGACGGCTGGACCATTTTCCGTGAACTGGAAGTGTTTGTTCGTTCTAAACTGAAAGAGTACCAGTATCAGGAAGTTAAAGGTCCGTTCATGATGGACCGTGTCCTGTGGGAAAAAACCGGTCACTGGGACAACTACAAAGATGCAATGTTCACCACGTCTTCTGAGAACCGTGAATACTGCATTAAGCCGATGAACTGCCCGGGTCACGTACAAATTTTCAACCAGGGGCTGAAGTCTTATCGCGATCTGCCGCTGCGTATGGCCGAGTTTGGTAGCTGCCACCGTAACGAGCCGTCAGGTTCGCTGCATGGCCTGATGCGCGTGCGTGGATTTACCCAAGATGACGCGCATATCTTCTGTACTGAAGAACAAATTCGCGATGAAGTTAACGGATGTATCCGTTTAGTCTATGATATGTACAGCACTTTTGGCTTCGAGAAGATCGTCGTCAAACTCTCCACTCGTCCTGAAAAACGTATTGGCAGCGACGAAATGTGGGATCGTGCTGAGGCGGACCTGGCGGTTGCGCTGGAAGAAAACAACATCCCGTTTGAATATCAACTGGGTGAAGGCGCTTTCTACGGTCCGAAAATTGAATTTACCCTGTATGACTGCCTCGATCGTGCATGGCAGTGCGGTACAGTACAGCTGGACTTCTCCTTGCCGTCTCGTCTGAGCGCCTCCTATGTAGGCGAAGACAACGAGCGTAAGGTTCCGGTAATGATTCACCGCGCAATTCTGGGGTCGATGGAACGTTTCATCGGTATCCTGACCGAAGAATTCGCTGGTTTCTTCCCGACCTGGCTTGCGCCGGTTCAGGTTGTTATCATGAATATTACCGATTCACAGTCTGATTACGTTAACGAATTGACGCAAAAACTATCAAATGCGGGCATTCGTGTTAAAGCAGACTTGAGAAATGAGAAGATTGGCTTTAAAATCCGCGAGCACACTTTGCGTCGCGTCCCATATATGCTGGTCTGTGGTGATAAAGAGGTGGAATCAGGCAAAGTTGCCGTTCGCACCCGCCGTGGTAAAGACCTGGGAAGCATGGACGTAAATGAAGTGATCGAGAAGCTGCAACAAGAGATTCGCAGCCGCAGTCTTAAACAATTGGAGGAATAAGGTATTAAAGGCGGAAAACGAGTTCAAACGGCGCGCCCTAACCGTATCAATGGCGAAATTCGCGCCCAGGAAGTTCGCTTAACAGGTCTGGAAGGCGAGCAGCTTGGTATTGTGAGTCTGAGAGAAGCTCTGGAGAAAGCAGAAGAAGCCGGAGTAGACTTAGTCGAGATCAGCCCTAACGCCGAGCCGCCGGTTTGTCGTATAATGGATTACGGCAAATTCCTCTATGAAAAGAGCAAGTCTTCTAAGGAACAGAAGAAAAAGCAAAAAGTTATCCAGGTTAAGGAAATTAAATTCCGTCCTGGTACAGATGAAGGCGACTATCAGGTAAAACTCCGCAGCCTGATTCGCTTTCTCGAAGAGGGTGATAAAGCCAAAATCACGCTGCGTTTCCGCGGTCGTGAGATGGCGCACCAGCAAATCGGTATGGAAGTGCTTAATCGCGTGAAAGACGATTTGCAAGAACTGGCAGTGGTCGAATCCTTCCCAACGAAGATCGAAGGCCGCCAGATGATCATGGTGCTCGCTCCTAAGAAGAAACAGTAAGGCCTTCAAGTAGCACTGTCTGTGGAGCCTTCGGGCTTCACAGGCTTTGTTCGCCTTTGTTTCGTTTATTAACAATGCGAAGTGGAAGTTATTAAAATGCCAAAAATTAAGACCGTACGCGGTGCTGCTAAGCGCTTCAAAAAAACCGGTAAAGGTGGTTTTAAGCACAAGCACGCTAACCTGCGTCACATTCTGACCAAAAAAGCGACCAAACGTAAACGTCACCTGCGTCCGAAAGCCATGGTTTCCAAAGGCGATCTGGGCCTGGTAATCGCGTGCCTGCCGTACGCATAAGCCGTTAACGTTTTTAACTTTTTAATTAGAATATAGATACAGGAGAGCACATATGGCTCGCGTAAAACGTGGTGTTATTGCACGCGCACGTCACAAGAAAATTTTGAAACAAGCTAAAGGCTACTACGGTGCGCGTTCTCGCGTATACCGCGTTGCCTTCCAGGCTGTTATCAAAGCTGGTCAGTATGCTTACCGTGACCGTCGTCAACGTAAGCGTCAGTTCCGTCAACTGTGGATTGCGCGTATCAACGCAGCAGCACGTCAGAACGGTATTTCTTACAGCAAATTCATCAATGGCCTGAAAAAAGCCTCTGTTGAAATCGACCGTAAGATCCTGGCTGATATCGCAGTATTCGACAAAGTAGCGTTCACCGCTCTGGTTGAAAAAGCGAAAGCAGCTCTGGCATAAGCCAGTTGAAAGAGGGAGCTAGTCTCCCTCTTTTCGTTTCAACGCCATCAAAACATTGACTTTTATCGCCGTAGCCTTTTCAATAAAGGTCTTTTGAAGAGTACCAAAAGGTAACGCAAGCAATGAATGCTGCTATTTTCCGCTTCTTTTTTTACTTTAGCACCTGAATCCAGGAGGCTAGCGCGTGAGAAGAGAAACGGAAAACAGCGCCTGAAAGCCTCCCAGTGGAGGCTTTTTTTGTATGCGCGTTTTGAAAAATAAAAAGCCTGTCTCATCAGGTGTAATTGTCGCAGCCAGTCTGGACACGGCCAGCGCGGAGAAACCGGAGCGTATTTAAGTACGTGAGAATTTCGAGCACTGCCCGGGACCAAAATGGCAAGTAAAATAGCCTGATGGGATAGGCTCTAAGTCCAACGAACCAGTGTCACCACTGACACAATGAGGAAAACCATGTCACATCTCGCAGAACTGGTTGCCAGTGCGAAGGCGGCCATTAGCCAGGCGTCAGATGTTGCCGCGTTAGATAATGTGCGCGTCGAATATTTGGGTAAAAAAGGGCACTTAACCCTTCAGATGACGACCCTGCGTGAGCTGCCGCCAGAAGAGCGTCCGGCAGCTGGTGCGGTTATCAACGAAGCGAAAGAGCAGGTTCAGCAGGCGCTGAATGCGCGTAAAGCGGAACTGGAAAGCGCTGCACTGAATGCGCGTCTGGCGGCGGAAACGATTGATGTCTCTCTGCCAGGTCGTCGCATTGAAAACGGCGGTCTGCATCCGGTTACCCGTACCATCGACCGTATCGAAAGTTTCTTCGGTGAGCTTGGCTTTACCGTGGCAACCGGGCCGGAAATCGAAGACGATTATCATAACTTCGATGCTCTGAACATTCCTGGTCACCACCCGGCGCGCGCTGACCACGACACTTTCTGGTTTGACGCTACCCGCCTGCTGCGTACCCAGACCTCTGGCGTACAGATCCGCACCATGAAAGCCCAGCAGCCACCGATTCGTATCATCGCGCCTGGCCGTGTTTATCGTAACGACTACGACCAGACTCACACGCCGATGTTCCATCAGATGGAAGGTCTGATTGTTGATACCAACATCAGCTTTACCAACCTGAAAGGCACGCTGCACGACTTCCTGCGTAACTTCTTTGAAGAAGATTTGCAGATCCGCTTCCGTCCTTCCTACTTCCCGTTCACCGAACCTTCTGCGGAAGTGGACGTCATGGGTAAAAACGGCAAATGGCTGGAAGTGCTGGGCTGCGGAATGGTGCATCCGAACGTGCTGCGTAACGTTGGCATCGACCCGGAAGTTTACTCTGGTTTCGCCTTCGGGATGGGGATGGAGCGTCTGACTATGTTGCGTTACGGCGTCACCGACCTGCGTTCATTCTTCGAAAACGATCTGCGTTTCCTCAAACAGTTTAAATAAGGCAGGAATAGATTATGAAATTCAGTGAACTGTGGTTACGCGAATGGGTGAACCCGGCGATTGATAGCGACGCGCTGGCAAATCAAATCACTATGGCGGGCCTGGAAGTTGATGGTGTTGAACCGGTTGCCGGTAGCTTCCACGGCGTGGTCGTTGGTGAAGTGGTTGAGTGTGCGCAGCATCCGAACGCTGACAAACTGCGTGTGACAAAAGTGAATGTCGGCGGCGATCGCCTGCTGGACATCGTCTGCGGTGCGCCAAACTGCCGTCAGGGCCTGCGTGTGGCGGTAGCGACCATTGGTGCTGTTCTGCCGGGTGATTTCAAAATTAAAGCGGCGAAACTGCGTGGCGAACCGTCTGAAGGGATGCTGTGCTCCTTTTCTGAGCTGGGAATTTCTGACGATCATAACGGCATTATCGAGCTGCCTGCGGATGCGCCGATTGGCACCGACATCCGCGAATACCTGAAACTCGATGACAACACCATCGAAATCAGCGTGACACCAAACCGTGCCGACTGCTTAGGTATCATTGGTGTTGCGCGTGACGTTGCCGTGCTGAATCAGCTGCCGCTGGTTGAACCGGAAATCGTTCCGGTTGGTGCGACCATCGACGACACGCTGCCGATTACAGTCGAAGCGCCGGAAGCCTGCCCGCGTTATCTTGGCCGTGTGGTAAAAGGCATTAACGTTAAAGCGCCAACTCCGCTGTGGATGAAAGAAAAACTGCGTCGTTGCGGGATCCGTTCTATCGATGCAGTTGTTGACGTCACCAACTATGTGCTGCTCGAACTGGGCCAGCCGATGCACGCTTTCGATAAAGATCGCATTGAAGGCGGCATTGTTGTGCGGATGGCGAAAGAGGGCGAAACGCTGGTGCTGCTCGACGGCACTGAAGCGAAGCTGAATGCCGACACCCTGGTTATCGCAGACCACAACAAGGCGCTGGCGATGGGCGGTATCTTTGGTGGCGAACACTCTGGCGTGAATGACGAAACGCAAAACGTCCTGCTGGAATGCGCTTTCTTCAGCCCGCTATCAATCACCGGTCGTGCTCGTCGTCATGGCCTGCATACTGATGCGTCTCACCGTTATGAGCGTGGCGTTGATCCGGCACTGCAGCACAAAGCGATGGAACGTGCGACCCGTCTGCTGATCGACATCTGCGGTGGTGAGGCTGGTCCGGTAATTGATATCACCAGCGAAGCAACGCTGCCGAAGCGTGCAACCATCACTTTACGTCGTAGCAAACTGGATCGCCTGATCGGCCATCATATTGCGGATGAGCAGGTAACTGACATTCTGCGTCGTCTCGGCTGCGAAGTGACCGAAGGCAAAGACGAGTGGCAGGCAGTTGCGCCGAGCTGGCGTTTCGATATGGAGATTGAAGAAGATCTGGTCGAAGAAGTCGCGCGTGTTTACGGCTACAACAACATCCCGGATGAGCCGGTACAGGCAAGCCTGATTATGGGTACTCACCGTGAAGCTGACCTGTCGCTCAAGCGCGTGAAAACGCTGCTCAACGACAAAGGCTATCAGGAAGTGATCACCTACAGCTTCGTTGATCCGAAAGTGCAGCAGATGATCCATCCAGGGGTTGAAGCGTTACTGCTGCCAAGCCCGATTTCCGTTGAAATGTCAGCAATGCGTCTTTCTCTGTGGACCGGCCTGCTGGCAACCGTGGTGTACAACCAGAACCGTCAGCAGAACCGTGTGCGCATTTTCGAAAGCGGTCTGCGTTTCGTACCAGATACTCAAGCACCGTTGGGCATTCGTCAGGATCTGATGTTAGCCGGTGTGATTTGCGGTAACCGTTACGAAGAGCACTGGAACCTGGCAAAAGAGACCGTTGATTTCTATGATTTGAAAGGCGATCTTGAATCCGTTCTCGACCTGACCGGTAAACTGAATGAGGTTGAGTTCCGTGCAGAAGCGAATCCGGCACTGCATCCGGGGCAATCCGCAGCGATTTATCTGAAAGGTGAACGTATTGGTTTTGTTGGGGTTGTTCATCCTGAACTGGAACGTAAACTGGATCTTAACGGTCGCACTCTGGTGTTCGAACTGGAGTGGAACAAGCTCGCAGACCGCGTGGTGCCTCAGGCGCGCGAGATTTCTCGCTTCCCGGCGAACCGTCGTGACATCGCGGTGGTGGTCGCAGAAAATGTTCCCGCAGCGGATATTTTATCCGAATGTAAGAAAGTTGGCGTAAATCAGGTAGTTGGCGTAAACTTATTTGACGTGTACCGCGGTAAGGGTGTTGCGGAGGGGTATAAGAGCCTCGCCATAAGCCTGATCCTGCAAGATACCAGCCGTACACTCGAAGAAGAGGAGATTGCCGCTACCGTCGCCAAATGTGTAGAGGCATTAAAAGAGCGATTCCAGGCATCATTGAGGGATTGAACCTATGGCGCTTACAAAAGCTGAAATGTCAGAATATCTGTTTGATAAGCTTGGGCTTAGCAAGCGGGATGCCAAAGAACTGGTTGAACTGTTTTTCGAAGAGATCCGTCGCGCTCTGGAAAACGGCGAACAGGTGAAACTCTCTGGTTTTGGTAACTTCGATCTGCGTGATAAGAATCAACGCCCGGGACGTAACCCGAAAACGGGCGAGGATATTCCCATTACAGCACGGCGCGTGGTGACCTTCAGACCCGGGCAGAAGTTAAAAAGCCGGGTCGAAAACGCTTCGCCCAAAGACGAGTAATCTGATCTAACTAAAAAGGCCGCTCTGCGGCCTTTTTTCTTTGCGCTCTCCGGCAAACCCGCCGTAAAATCAATTACATCTCACGCTACTAAAACCTTACACATGCTTGATTATGCCCATCGCCAGCACCGTTCCGATAAGCGTCGCCTGCTTTTGCTGGTGCTGCTGCTCATTGTCGCCGCGGCCGTGAGTCTCTGCGCGGGAGACCGATGGATTGGGCCTGAAAGCTGGTGGGGTCCGGACGGGCAGCTCTTCGTCTGGCAAATTCGCCTGCCGCGCACCGTTGCGGTGGTTCTGGTGGGCGCCGCGCTGGCGCTGTGCGGCACCATAATGCAGGCATTGTTTGATAACCCGCTGGCGGAGCCTGGGCTGCTCGGCGTGTCGAACGGAGCTGGCGTAGGCCTGATTGCGGCGGTGATGCTGGGCGGGGGAGAACTCACCGGATGGAGTATTAGCCTGAGTGCGATTCTCGGCGCATTACTGATAACGCTCATCCTGCTTCGTTTTGCCAGAAGGCACTTATCGACCAGTCGTCTGCTGCTTGCCGGCGTGGCGCTGGGGATCATCTGTAGCGCGTTGATGACCTGGGCGGTCTACTTTTCAACATCCTTTGACCTGCGACAGCTCATGTACTGGATGATGGGCGGCTTTGGCGGCGTTGACTGGCACCAGGGCTGGCTGATGGCGCTGCTGGTACCGGTCATCGTGTGGGCTACCCTGCAGGCGCAGCCGCTGAATATGCTCGCGCTGGGTGAAACCTCTGCCCGCCAGCTGGGCATGCCGATTGGGTTCTGGCGTAATGTGCTGGTAATTGCCATTGGCTGGCTGGTCGGCGTCAGCGTGGCCCTGGCGGGTGCGATTGGCTTTATTGGCCTGGTGATTCCACACATGCTCCGTCTGTACGGCCTCACGGACCATCGAACCTTGCTTCCGGCCTCGGCGGTTGCCGGAGCAGTCACGCTGCTGGTGGCTGACATCATCGCCCGGCTTGCCCTGACGGCTGCAGAGCTGCCCATCGGCGTGGTGACCGCCACGCTGGGCGCGCCGGTCTTTATCTGGCTACTATTAAAAGCTGGACGTTAAATCGACAACCTGAGGAAATGCTATGCAGTCAGATATCCTGAATACTGAAGTGACCACCATTGACGGCGAGAAAACCACGCTGGAAGGCTACAGAGGCAACGTGTTGCTGATCGTCAACGTGGCATCCAAATGTGGCCTGACGCCGCAGTACGAGCAGCTGGAAAACATTCAGAAGGCCTGGGAGAAAGACGGTTTCACCGTGCTGGGCTTCCCCTGCAACCAGTTCCTGGGCCAGGAGCCGGGCAGCGAAGAGGAGATTAAAACCTTCTGCAGCACGACCTACGGCGTGACGTTCCCGCTGTTCAGCAAAATCGATGTCAACGGTGAAGACCGCCATCCGCTGTATGCGAAGCTTATCGCTGCCGCGCCGAAGGCCGTTGCGCCGGAAGGCAGTGGTTTTTATGAACGCATGGCCAGCAAAGGCCGCGCGCCGCTTTACCCGGACGACATACTCTGGAACTTCGAAAAATTCCTGATTGGTCGCGACGGCCAGGTGGTTCAACGCTTTTCGCCGGATATGACCCCTGAGGATCCAATCGTTATGGAATCGATCAAGCTGGCGCTGGCGAAATAATGTCGTTGCTGATGCAGCTCACGGACGTTGCCGAGAGGGGACGTCTGGAGCCGATAACCGGTACCATCAATGCGGGAGAAATCCTGCATCTTGTCGGGCCAAACGGTGCGGGGAAGAGCACGCTGCTGGCACGGATGGCAGGTATGACCGACGGAGAAGGGCAGATAACGCTGCTGGAGCATACGCTCGCCGACTGGTCACCGGCCTCGCTGGCGCATCGGCGCAGTTACCTCGTGCAGCAGCAGGTGCCGCCCTTTGCGATGCCGGTCTGGCACTATCTGACGCTGCATTTGCACGATAAACAACAGATGGCACTACTGACGGACGTGGCCGCGGCCCTGGGGCTTGAAGATAAACTTTCCCGGCATGCCAGCCAGCTTTCCGGTGGAGAGTGGCAGCGGGTGCGCCTGGCGGCCGTCATCCTTCAGATCCACCCGGCCGGCAATTCTCACGGGCGGATGCTGCTTCTCGATGAGCCCATGAGCGGTCTGGACGTAGCGCAGCAGGCGGCACTGGATACGCTACTCAGCACCCTGAGCCGACAAGGTATTGCCGTGGTGATGAGCAGCCATGATCTCAACCACAGCCTGCGTCATGCCCACCGGGTGTGGCTGCTGTCGAAGGGAAAGATGATTGCCAGCGGTGCGCGGGATCGGGTTCTTACGCCGCCCAATCTTGCCCGTGCGTACAACATGTCGTTCCGCAGGCTGGATATAGAGGGACATAAGATGCTGATTTCTACCGGGCAGACGTAACCGTTTCTTGCCTGTGAGCACAATTGCACGCTAAATTACGAAAAGAACAAAAAAAGCAGAGGATTCGTCTGAAAATGCGATTCTGGTTTCTCCTGATGGCCGCACTTTTTCTTGCGGGATGCAGTAGCCATCGTGCGCCGCCGCCTAACCCACGGCTTTCAGATTCGATCACCGTGATTGCCAGCCTTAACGATCAGCTGAGCAACTGGCGCGGCACGCCTTATCGCTACGGCGGCATGAGCCGCGGTGGCGTAGATTGCTCCGGCTTCGTTCTGATGACGTTTCGCGATAAGTTTGATTTACAGCTTCCGCGCGAAACCCGCAAACAGGCAGAAATTGGCACTGAAATTGATAAAGAAGAGCTTCTGCCCGGTGACCTGGTTTTCTTCAAAACCGGATCGGGTGAAAGCGGTCTTCATGTGGGTATATATGATACAGACAATCAGTTCATTCACGCTTCGACCAGCCGCGGCGTGATGCGCTCTTCTCTTGATAATGTTTACTGGCGTAAAAATTTCTGGCAGGCACGGCGTATATAGTCTTTGTCGGATACTTCTCTTATGACGGCATGGTAAGTAATAAATCATGCCGTTTTTTCTCAAATAAGATGCTTAAAGTTAAATTTGCCTAAAATTAGCGAATCCTGCATGTGTCTGTTTTATCTAAAACTGGCTATTATTCAGCAACCAGGATAAAATTATTTAAGATTCAGGGATAAATCTGAAAATAAATACGGAACTAATGAAATTAATCTTATTAAAATCAAGACAGTGGAATTGTGCCGGCAATTGCTCCAGGATGTCCTCTTTCATCTTTAATGCGGGGCGAGTGCAATGATTATTACGCTAGATAATGCTTACCAGTCTGAACTGCTGCTTCTGCCTGCCCGTAATAGCGCAGGGGAGCTTAAAGGTTTAGAAATTCTGGTTAACTTTACTGGCGTCGGCAGCGAGGTGCGGATCCCCACTGAGCTTGTTATCCCACGACTTTCAGCAGCCGAAGAGTTAGCGCTGTTTAACGAAAAACTGCAATTGCTTGATACCTGTAAACTGTTTTTTATTCAGCATCAGTTAATTGCATGGATCAATATTACACCTGCAATAGTTGAGTTTTTATTAAGTAATGGAAACGCTGTTTCAATCCTTGAGCGTTATCCGTTTCTTGAGTTTACTGTTAATGAGAATTATCCAGGTTTAAATAACGGAAAG
The DNA here is from genome assembly GCA_041890495.1 of Enterobacter hormaechei. Taxonomy (GTDB): domain Bacteria; phylum Pseudomonadota; class Gammaproteobacteria; order Enterobacterales; family Enterobacteriaceae; genus Escherichia; species Escherichia boydii. The sequence goes on along the minus strand of CP169086.1, from coordinate 1,720,543 downwards.
GACGATCTGCAGCTGGCGAGAATGGCAATCCATTTCCCGTTGGTGCTGGCAAACTTTGGCGCAGGCGCCGCATCGCTCAAAGCGGTCTATGATGGATTATTTAAACGGGTCATCCTTGATAAAGGATTCATTCAGCAGCGTGCTCCGGAGCTCTCTTTTGAGCCTTTTATGCGCGCCATCCTCTGGCAAATCACGCCGCACTGCCAGTCTGTGATTGTCTCAGGCATTGATGACCACGGCCTGTTGCAACGCGTTTTGTCCTTCAATTTTGGCGCCATGCAGGGGGCACTCTGGCCTGCCGTCTCCGCAGAACACGTCACTACGCTGGTTCAGCAGCGATAACCCTTGCTTTCGCCCGTGTTTAAGTGCGGGTAAACCCTCTACACTAAAAGCAGGAGGACTTATGACCCTGTCTTTTACTGCTCACTGGCATGACGAGTTGCCTGGCTTTTACACCGCACTCAAACCAACACCGTTACAAAATTCACGCCTTATCTGGCATAACGATTTACTGGCAGAAGAGCTGGCCATTCCGCCTGAGCTGTTTCAGCATTCAGAGGGCGCAGGCGTCTGGGGCGGTGAAACGCTTCTCGCCGGTATGCAACCTCTGGCTCAGGTCTATAGCGGACATCAGTTTGGCGTCTGGGCGGGACAGCTGGGCGACGGCAGGGGGATCCTGCTCGGTGAACAACAGCTTCCCAACGGGGAGACGGTTGACTGGCACCTCAAAGGCGCGGGCCTGACGCCGTATTCGCGGATGGGCGACGGGCGTGCGGTTCTGCGTTCAACGATTCGCGAGTGCCTGGGCTCCGAGGCGATGCATGCCCTGGGTATTCCCACTACCCGCGCGCTGTCGATCGTTACCAGCGATACGCCGGTAGCGCGCGAAACGGTAGAAAAAGGGGCAATGCTGATGCGTATTGCGCAAAGCCATTTGCGCTTCGGCCATTTTGAGCACTTTTACTATCGCCGCGAGCCGGATAGCGTTCGCCAGCTGGCTGACTTTGCCATTCGTCACCACTGGGCGCATTTGCAGGACGAGGCGGATAAATACGTTCTCTGGTTCAGGGATGTGGTTGCCCGAACCGCAGCCCTGATTGCCCGCTGGCAAACGGTAGGCTTTGCCCACGGCGTTATGAATACGGACAACATGTCGCTTCTCGGGTTGACCTTTGACTACGGCCCGTTCGGTTTCCTGGACGATTACCAGCCTGGCTATATCTGCAACCACTCCGACTATCAGGGGCGCTACAGTTTTGACAATCAGCCCGCGGTGGGCCTGTGGAATCTGCAGCGGCTAGCGCAAACCCTGTCGCCGTTTATTGACGTTGATGCCCTCAACGATGCGCTCGACAGCTATCAGGAGATCTTACTGCGGGAATATGGCTCGCTGATGCGCAACAAGCTGGGGCTGGTGACGCAGGAGAGGGGCGATAACGACATCCTCAATGGCCTGTTTGCCCTGATGGCGCGCGAGGGCAGCGATTACACGCGCACCTTCCGGATGCTGGGGCAGACGGAGCAGCGCAGCGCCGCCTCGCCGCTGCGCGATGAGTTTATTGACAGGCAGGCGTTTGACGACTGGTTTGCATCCTACCGCGCGCGGCTGCAGCAGGAGCAGGTGGATGACGCGACCCGCCAGACGCAGATGAACGCGACGAACCCGGCGATGGTGTTGCGCAACTGGCTGGCGCAGCGGGCGATTGAGCAGGCAGAGCAGGGCGAGTACGACGAGCTACACCGTCTGCACGTGGCGTTGCGCACGCCGTTTGCCGACCGGGATGATGACTACGTCAGCCGCCCGCCTGACTGGGGCAAGCGGCTGGAGGTCAGCTGCTCAAGCTAGTCTTTTGGCCGGGGGGCGGATTCGCCTTATCCGGCCTGAACGTCACTGCGCGACCCAGCCGCCGTCCATATTCCACGCGGCGCCGCGAACGTTAACGGCGCTGTCGCTGCACAAAAACAGCGCCAGTTCGCCCAGCTGCTCCGGCGTGACAAACTCGCCCGAAGGCTGTTTCTCCGCCAGAAGCTGTTCCCGAGCCTGCTCCGGCGGTACGCCGTCAGCGATACGTTGGTCGATTTGCCGCTGCACCAGCGGGGTCAGCACCCAGCCGGGACAGATCGTATTGGCGGTAATACCGGTGCGCGCGGTTTCCAGCCCCAGCGATTTCGTAAAGCCCACCACGCCGTGCTTGGCGGCAACGTAGGCCGACTTCTCTTTTGACGCGACCAGCCCGTGAACGGAGGCGATATTAATGATACGCCCCCAGTTTTTCTCGCGCATGGCGGGCAGCGCCAGCCGGCTGGTATGAAACACCGAAGAGAGGTTAATGGCGATAATGTCGTTCCATTTCTCCACCGGAAACGCGTCAACCGGCGCCACATGCTGTATCCCCGCGTTGTTGACGAGAATGTCTACGCCGCCAAACTGCGATTCGGCGTAGCGCATCAGGTCTTCAATTTGCAGGACGTCTCGCAGGTCCGCATCGTGATACCCCGGCTTTTTGCCCCGTTGCGCAATCTCTTCTATTGCTGATTCGCTGTCGCCGAAACCGTTGAGGATCAGCTGCGCCCCGGCCTTCGCCAGCACGCGGGCGATCCCAAGTCCAATGCCGCTGGTCGAGCCCGTCACCAGGGCGGTTTTTCCGTTCAGATTCATCTTTCTCTCCTTACACAATGCCGGTCAGATAGAACACGGCAATGACAAAAAGCACTGCCAGACTTTTAATGATGGTGATAGCAAAAATGCCGCCGTAGGCCTGGCGATGGCTCAGGCCGGTAATCGCCAGCAGGGTAATCACCGCGCCGTTATGGGGAAGGGTATCCATTCCTCCGCTCGCCATTGACGCCACGCGGTGCAGCACCTCAAGCGGGATGTTGGCGGCGTGGGCGGCGGCGACAAACGTGTCGGACATGGCGGCGAGCGCAATACTCATCCCGCCGGACGCCGAGCCGGTGATCCCCGCAAGCACCGTCACGCTGATAGCTTCATTCAGCAGCGGATTCGGAATGGCCGCCAGAGCGTGGGATAACACCAGAAAACCGGGCAGGGCGGCGATAACCGCGCCGAAACCGTACTCCGAGGCGGTATTCATCGCCGCAAGAATTGCGCCGCTCACCGCGGTCCGGCTGCCTTCAGCCAGACGCCCCCGGATGTTGCGAAAGCCAAAAACCAGCACCAGCACGATACCTGAGATCAGCGCCGCTTCAACGGCCCAGATGGCGGTGATCTTGCCCACCTCGGTCACGATCGGTTTCGCCAGACCGGGCAGGGTCAGCTCGTGGGTCGTGCCGTACCAGCCGGGGATCCAGCGGGTAAACAGCAGGTTCAGTATGCCCACCACCAGCAGCGGGGCGATGGCAATCAGCGGGTGAGGGAGGTTAATGTTGTCCGGCGTTTCCGGTTCATTTTTCAGCTCCGTGCCGTAACCTTCATTGTTATTGAGCGCCTTACGCCGCTGCCGCTCCAGCCAGAGCAGGCCAAAGACAATGATAAACAGGGAGCCGATAAGCCCCAGCCAAGGCGCGGCCCAGGCGTTGGTACCAAAGAAGCTGGTGGGGATAATGTTCTGGATCTGCGGCGTGCCCGGCAGGGCATCCATGGTAAACGAGAATGCCCCGAGCGCCACCGTGGCCGGGATCAGGCGTTTAGGGATGCCGCTCTGGCGGAACAGTTCGGCGGCAAACGGATAAACCGCAAACGCCACCACAAACAGCGACACGCCGCCGTAGGTTAACAGCGCGCACACCAGAACAATCACCGGGATCGCGTGGCGACGGCCGAGGATCTGAATTGCGGCGGCGACGATGGAGCGTGAGAAGCCGGAAAGCTCAATCAGTTTGCCAAACACCGCCCCCAGCAGGAACACCGGGAAGTAGAGCTTGACGAAGCCCACCATCTTTTCCATGAACAGGCCGGTAAACGTCGGGCCGACGGCGCCCGGGTCGGTCAGCAGCACGGCGCCGAGCGCCGCAATCGGCGCAAACAAAATCACGCTATATCCGCGATAGGCCGCCAGCATCAGCAGCGCCAGCGCCGCCAGGGCAATTAACACGCTCATTACGACTCCTCACTTTAATTATTATTCGGGTACCAACGAGATGCTTAACGCTCGACGGTCAGAGCAATGCCTTGTCCGCCGCCTACGCAAAGGGTGACGAGCCCTTTTTTAACGTCACGGCGCTGCATTTCGTGCAGCAGCGTCACGAGGATGCGGCAGCCGGAGGCTCCAATCGGATGACCGAGGGCGATAGCGCCGCCGTTAACGTTCACCCTGCGTTCATCCCAGCCGAGCTGCTGGCCCACCGCCAGCGCCTGCGCGGCAAAGGCTTCATTGGCTTCAATGAGATCCACGTCATCGAGCGTCCAGCCCGCCCGCGCCAGCGCGGTCTGGCAGGCGCTGACCGGACCGATGCCCATCACCGACGGGTCAACGCCCGTCACGGTGTAACTCACGATGCGACCGAGGATCGGCAAACCGCTCTCCCGCGCTCTTTCGCCGCTCATCAGCAGTACCGCAGCGGCGTCGTCGTTGAGCGTGGAGGCATTTCCCGCCGTGACCGTGCCTTCCACTGGCAAAAAGGCGGGGCGCAGCTGCGCCAGCTGCTCGGCGGTGGTCCCAGGCCGGGGCTGTTCGTCACGGCTGACGACAAGCGGCGGTTTTTTACCCTGTTTCACCGTCACCGGCGCTATCTCAGCATCAAACCGGCCCGCTTCGATGGCGGCGGCCGCTTTTTGCTGCGACCGGGCAGCGAAGGCGTCCTGCTGTTCGCGGGAAATGCCGTACTGCCGGGCGACGTTTTCAGCGGTGATCCCCATGTGATAATCGTTGAACGCGTCCCACAGACCGTCGGTAATCATGCTGTCCTGCAGGCCCGTATGGCCAAAACGCAGCCCTGAACGAGCGCCGTCCAGCAGATAGGGGGCGTTGCTCATGCTCTCCTGACCGCCTGCGATCGCTACCTCCGCGTCGCCGCAGCGGATCGCCTGCGCGGCGAGCTGCACCGCTTTCAAGCCCGCGCCGCAGACCAGGTTGACCGTTGTCGCTGGCGTGCTGACGGGCAATCCGGCGGCGATGGCCGTCTGGCGCGCAGGGTTTTGTCCGCATCCCGCCGTCAGCACCTGGCCGAAAATCACTTCGTCTATCGTCTCTGCTGGAAGACCGCTGCTTTCAAGCAGACGATGAACCGCGACGGCCCCCAGCTCGGCCGCAGAGAGGGGCGCGAGCGATCCGCGAAAACTGCCAATAGGGGTTCGCGTTGCCCCGACAATCATGACCTCTTTCATCGTGAGCCCTCAGCTAAAGCGCATCTCGCGAACGTCGTCCGCCACAATCATTTTTCCGGCCGTCTTAGCCGCAATTTCGTCGATACTGACGCCGGGGGCGTATTCCCGCAGGACGAACGCGCCGTCCTCTATCTCCAGCAATGCGAGATCGGTTAAGACCCGGCGGATGCAGCCCGCGCCCGTAAGCGGCAGCGTGCAGCGCGACAGAAGCTTTGACTCGCCGCTTTTTGACGCGTGGGTCATCACCACAATGATGTTCTGCGCCCCGGCGACGAGATCCATCGCGCCGCCCATGCCCTTAACCATCTTTCCGGGGATCATCCACGAGGCGATATTGCCCTCGACGTCCACTTCAAACGCGCCCAGTACCGTCAGGTCGACATGGCCGCCGCGGATCATGGCAAACGACTCGGCCGAGTCGAAAATGGCCGCGCCTGTCCGCGCGGTCACGGTCTGTTTACCGGCGTTGATCATGTCGGCGTCGAGGCTCTGCTCGTCAGGAAACGCGCCCATCCCCAGCAGCCCGTTTTCCGACTGCAGCATCACGTCCATTCCTTCCGGAATGTAGTTCGCCACCAGGGTAGGAATGCCTATCCCCAGGTTGACGTAATATCCGTCGCGCAACTCCCGGGCGACGCGCATGGCCATCTGTTCACGGGTTAACATCGTCACACTCCTTCCGCGCGCAGCGTGCGCTGTTCAATGCGTTTTTCAAACTGGCCGACAATCAGCCTGTCGACGTAAATGCCCGGGGTATGAATGGCCGACGGGGGCAGCTCGCCCGGCGCAACAATCTCTTCCACCTCGACGACCGTTATCCGGCCCGCCGTGGCCATCAGCGGATTAAAGTTTTGCGCGGTATGCCGGTAGACAACGTTGCCGTACCAGTCCGCTTTCCAGCCCTTAATGAGCGCGAAATCACCGGTAATGGCTTCTTCAAGGATGTAGTGCTTCCCTGCAAACTGGCGCACGTCTTTACCGTCTGCCACGGGCGTGCCGTAGCCGGTGGCCGTGTAAAATGCCGGAATGCCCGCGCCGCCCGCGCGCACCTTTTCCGCCAGCGTGCCCTGAGGCGTGAGTTCAATCTCCAGTTCGCTGCTCAGCACCTGCTTCTCGAACAGCGCGTTTTCGCCGACGTAAGAGGCCACCACTTTGCGAACCTGACGCGTTTCGAGCAGAAGCCCGAGACCGAAACCGTCCACGCCGCAGTTGTTTGATACCACCGTCAGATCTTTCACCTGACGGCGTCTGACCTCTGCAATCAGGTTCTCCGGAATACCGCACAGGCCGAAGCCGCCCGCCAGCAAAGTCATCCCGTCCGTCAGCCCATCCAGCGCCTGCGCATAGCTGTCGACGCGCTTATCCAGTCCCGCCATCGTCATTCCTCCTCTTAACCGTGGCGGTATCATTAGGGGCGGCAACTCATTTGTTAATTTTGAATTTGTGACCCACTCATTTGGTTTTTTTATTAATTTCCTGTTAACTAAATTTTTTCAATTAGTTAACAGGATGGAGAATGAGAATGAGTGTCAAACAGTTACGCGCGTTTTTAGCGGTAGCTCACACTCTCAATTTCGCGCACGCCAGCGAACGTCTGAATCTCTCCCAGCCGGCCCTGAGCCTGACGATTAAAGCGCTGGAGGACGCGCTCGGCGGACCGCTGCTGCAGCGGAGCACGCGCAAGGTCGCGCTGACGCAGGAGGGCGAGACGTTTTTACCGATGGCGCGCCAGCTGCTTGCCGACTGGGATAACGTCGAAGAGGCGATGCACCAGTGCTTTACGCTTCAGCGCGGTAAAATCTCGGTCGCGGCCATGCCGTCGTTTGCCGCGAACGTCTTGCCCGAGGTGCTGAAAGCATTTCGCGATCGTCATGCCGGGATCAACGTCACCGTGCATGACGTGATTAACGAGCAGGTGATTGAGATGGTGCGGGAAGGGCGGGTCGAGATGGGCATCGCCTTTGAGCCCGCGCCCACGCACAACCTGCTGTTTACCCCGCTGGGTCTCGACCGGTTTGTTGCCATTGTGCCGAAAGATTCCCCGCTGGCGGGCAAAAAGCGTCTGACATGGGAAGAGCTGCTGACGCTGGATTTCATCACCCTCCAGCGCCCCTCAGCGGTGCGTCTGATGATGGAAGAAGAGCTGGCGCGAAGCGGCAGAAAGCTGGACGTAGCGCTGGAGAGTCATCAGCTGGTGACGGTCGGGCGAATGGTCGCGAGCGGGCTGGGCGGCAGCGCCGTTCCGGCGCTCTGCGAGGCGCAGATGACGGCGCTGGGCGCGGTCTGTATCCCGCTGGATAACCCGCCGATTGAAAAGTGCATCGGGGCGATCCATCCAGGGCACACGCAGCTCTCTAAAGCGGCGCATGCCCTGCTGGAAACGCTGAAAGATTTTTACCAGCCCGATCAGGGGGCGAGAAACACCTGCGGCACGGCGCGAGCCGGATGCCTGCCGACGTGAACCTGCGCGCCGTACCAGCGCGCCAGCGCATCGGCGTGCAAAACGGCTTCCGGTTCTCCCTGGGAGACGATCCTGCCGCTGTGCAGCAGCAGGATGCGGTCCGCCCACAGCGCCGCCAGATTAAGGTCGTGCAACACCACGCAAACGTGCAGATGTCCCCGGCCGGTCAGGGATTTCAGTAGACGCAGCAGATGCTGCTGGTGATAAAGATCCAGCGCAGACGTGGGTTCATCAAGGAACAGCCAGCCGCGCGGCGCGCCGTCGCACCAGAGCTGAGCCAGCGCGCGGGCAAGCTGAACGCGCTGCTGCTCGCCGCCGGAGAGCGCGGCAAACCGCCTGCCCGCCAGCGGTAAACAGCCGGTGACGGCCATGACCTCTTCGATAACCGACGCTTCAGGCGTGCGGGTCCAGGGCGCACGCCCCATACCGATGACCGCCTCAACCGGCCAGTCAAATCCGAGCTGCGTGTTCTGGCGCATCACCGCCCGGTAGCGTGAGAGCGTTTCCGGCTGCCAGGCCGCAAGCGGTGTACCCGCCAGGCTGCACCGTCCGTCCGCAGGTTTAAGGTAGCCGGTTAGCAGCCGCAACAGCGTCGATTTCCCGGCGCCGTTGGGGCCAATCAGCGCCACCAGCTCGCCCTGGGATAAGGTCAGCGACACGTCGTGAATCAGCGTGCGTTGCCCGGCGCGAAAAACAAGGTTTTCTGCACAGTAGCGTTCAGCCATGCGCACCTCCGCGACGAAAGATAAGCCACAGGAACCACGGCGCGCCGAGAAGGCTGGTCAATAAGCCGACCGGCATTTCCGCCGGGGCGACCAGGCTGCGCGCCAGCGTATCGGCCACCAGCAGGAGCAACGCGCCGGCCAGCACCGAGCCGGGAAGCACGGCCCGATGGTCGGCTCCCAGCCACATGCGCACCAGGTGCGGCACCACCAGGCCGACAAAGCCGATCACGCCGCTGACCGCAACGGCGGCAGCCACCAGCAGGGCGCTGCACAGCAGCAGGATCCGCTGCACTGCGGCAACTTCCACGCCGAGGTAGTGCGCCTCTTCGTCCCCCAGCTGCAGCAGGTTGAGGGCGCCTGCCAGACGCCAGATAACCAGCGCCGTGGGGACCATCAGCGACGCGACGGCCAGCAGCGTTGACCACTGCGCCTGGCCGAGGCTGCCCATTCCCCAGAGCGACAGCTGGCGAAGCTGGGCATCATTGCTGAGCCACGACAGGACGCCTACGGCGGCGCCGCACAGGGCGTTGATGGCAATGCCCACCAGCAGCAGGCGCGACAGGGATGCGTCGCGCTGCCGGCTGAGCAGAAAAATGACGACGGTGGCGGCAAGCGCGCCGAGAAACGCCGCCAGCATTGGGGCATACAGCATCATCAGGGCAGGCAGCGAGAGCGGAATCACCACCCACAGCGCAACGGCAAGCGCAGCGCCGCTGCTGATGCCGAGCAGGCCCGGATCCGCCAGCGGGTTGCGAAACAGCCCCTGCATCACGCAGCCCGCCAGCGCCAGCGAACCGCCGATCGCCAGCGCCAGCAGCACGCGAGGCAGGCGGATCGTCAGCCAGATTTGACGCAGCGCCTCGTCCGTGCCGTTCCACAGCAGGCTGACCGGCAGGTGTAATGCCCCAACCCCGCTAGCTGCGAGCGTCATGATGGTCAGGATCGCGGCCAGCATCCATAGCGATAAGGCTATCCGCCGGGACATCAGGGCAGCTGCTCCGCTCTGGCACGCAGCTGCTGGATGGCTTGCGGCGTTCGCACGCTGAAGCCCAGCAGCGCCATATCGTCAATCGCCAGCACCTGCCTGTTGCGTCCTGCCGGGGTTTGCGCCAGGCCGGGCAGCGTCCACAGATTCGCTTCACCGCCAAGGGCGTTGATGCCGTCCTGAGAAATCACCACCAGGTCGGGTCGGCTGGCAATCACGCCTTCCTGAGACAGCGGCTGATAGCGGGTGAACCCCTGCATCGCGTTTTTGAGCCCCGCCGCACGAATGGCCGCGTCCGCACCGGTCTGTTGTCCGGCTGCCATGGCGGTCATCCCGCCGTGGTTGAGAATAAACAGCACCCGCTTATTGAGCGGTGAGGCGGGAAGCGCCGACAGCGCCTGACGCAGCGTCTTGCGCAGGGCTTCCCCCTCGGCCTCGCGGTGCGTCGCTTCAGCGACGATCCGCACCTTTTCGTCAATGACGTTCAGATCGTTACCGGCAGGAACAACGATTACCCTGACGTGGCTTTGCTCAACCTGCTTTAGCGCCAGAGACGGCTGCGCCTGGGCGCTGGCCAGCACCAGCGTGGGGCGCATGGATAAGATCCCTTCCGCGTTGAGCTGGCGCAGATAGCCCACGTCAGGCAGGTCGTTCGCCGCCTGCGGCCACTGGCTGGTGCTGTCGCGGGCCACCAGCGAAGACGCGGCGCCGAGAGCGTAGACAATCTCGGTAACGTCGCCGCCGAGGGTAACGATTTTCTCCTGCGGCGCAGCAAACGCCAGCAGGGGCAGGGCGCTGAGCAGGGCAAGCCACCGTTTCATGCGGCCAGCCCTTTCGCCGTTAAGGCGTCAATCTGGCTGCGCCACTGGCTCTGCTCCGGTTCGCCTTCCGTGCGCTGGCCGTACAGCTGGGCGATTTGCGTTCCGTCGGCGGCAAACAGCTCCAGGCTGGTAACATGCCCGTCAGCCGTCGGCTTGCGCGTGACCCACGTTTCCGCAATGGATCCTTCAAGCAGATGCAGGGTAAAGGTTGGGTTAAAGATGTTCATCCAGCCTTTCATCGGCGTCAGCTTTTCCACCGCGCCGGTGAAGATCTGCACGCAGCCGCGGTTGCCGACGAAGACCATGATTTCGTTACCGTCCCGGCACGCCGTCTCCAGGAGCTGCGCCAGCGCGGTGTTTTCTACCCGACAGGCCAGATCGTCACCCACCAGGCGAAACGCCTGCTGGCGGCTGAGGTTATGGCGTTTGAGCAGGCTGAAGAACTGATGAACGTCGGTCATGGCGCGCCACTCTTTGTCCACAAGCGCGGCATCCGCGTTTTCAGCGTGAGCCGGAGCATCGGCCATCTTCAGCGCCAGCGGTGGGTTGTCGGCAAAGATAAAGCGGGTCAGCACGTCGCCCCAGGCGGAAACGTCAGTGTTGTCCGTGGCGTAGACCTTCAGCAGAGCATCGCCCTGGTGGTCGAAGAACTGAATGCTCTGCCGCTCGCCGCGGGCGGTGGCTTCACTGATGTGAAACGCGCTCGCCCACTGGTTGAGGAACAGGCGCAGATCCAGCGCGCGCGGGTTCAGCACCAGTCCGGCATGGCCGTTCAGGTGCTGGTTGGTGAAGTTCCCGACCTGCTCGTGAACGGCGTAGTCGTTGCGGCAGATGCATTTGGTTTCGCCCACCGCCTCCAGCGCGCTCAGGATCTCGCGGATTTCACCGCGCAGTCGCCAGGCGTCGTGGCCCACGCGGGCAAAGGTCAGCTCTGCTTCACTGATGTTCATTAACCCTGCGAGGTCGCGCGCGTACTTACCCGGATTGGCTTCTTTTAGTTCAAGCCAGCGCGTGTAGTGATTCATTGTCTCTTCCTTCTGAATAGTTGCCCCGAAGGGAATTACCACTGATAGCTTACGAAAATCTTGCCGTTACGACCGTCCTGCGGAATGCCCTGAGGTGACCAGTACGCTTTGTCAAAGGCATTGCCCAGCACCAGAGTGGTGGTCACGCCTTTGAGTCGCTCCTGGCCTTTGTAGCTCACGTAGAAATCGTTGACCGCATAGCCCGGCTGCTCGCTGTAGCTGCTGCTGATATGCGTTGAGCGATCGACAAAGGTGCCAATCCAGCCGACGGAGAACCCGCTTTGCGCCACCGGAACGTCCAGCTTGCTGGTGACGGTATCCGGGTTAATGCTGGAGATATACTCGCCCGACTCGGTGTCTTTCCCGCGCGTGCGGTTATAGGCCAGATCGAGGCTGAAGAGGTCGGCCGAGTATTTTGCCATCATGTCCCAGCCCCAGATTTTGGCGTTCGGGACGTTGTACGACATGGTGGTTGCGGCGGCAAAATCGACGGTGGTGGAGATATAGTCTTTGGCTTTGGTATCGAAATAGCTGGCTTTAAACTCCAGCGCATCGTTGGCAAGCATCAGATCGTCAAAGCGCAGGCCAAAACCAAACTCCTGCGTTTCGTTGGTTTCCGGGCGCAGGTTCGGGTTGGGCACCCAGTAATTGGTATAGAAGCGGCCAATGGAGAAGTGTTTGGCGTCGTTATACATCTCGCCCATGGTCGGTGCGCGGAAGGCCTGCGCGTAAGAGCCAAACATCATCAGCCAGTCGGTGGGGCTGACGGTTAACCCGGCGCGGGATGACCACTTGTCGGCATCCACATCGTTGTAGCCGTCGCTGCTGCCGCGGTAGTTGTCATAGCGCGTGCCGCCCAGCAGGGTAACTGGCAGATCGCGCAGGGTGATCTCATCCTGCAGCCAGCCGGAGCTGAAGTCGATTTTCGCGTCCGGGAAGCCGGTGGTTGCTCCGCCCGGATGCTGCTCCTGACGATAGTATTCCCCGCCGTAGGTCAGAAGGTGTGCTGCAAAGGTGTCGCTGAACAGGCGGGTGCGGTTTTCCACCTTGCCGCCTTTGGTGGTCTGCTTGCGGAACTCACCGCTGCCGTCGATGTTCTGGGCATTAATGCGCGCTTCGGACCAGTAGACCTTCGCGTCGGCGTTCAGCCAGTCGTTACCTTCCGGGGCGATGCGGTAGCCCACCTGCGCGTCGCGCTGGATGGTGGAGCGATCGGTCATCGGGTTGCTGCTGTCCGTTCCGGCAGTTTGCGGGTTTTTCGGCTCCTGAGCGGCGTTGTTGTAGTAGCGCAGGGAGCCGCTCAGGGTCTGGGCCGGGTCGAGTTTCCAGCTACCTTTCGCGAGCATGTTGTTGATGGATTCGTCGTTAGGCGCGGATGCACCGTCGCTCTGGCGGATATCACCCCGATCCCGGCTGGACCAGGAGACCAGACCGTCCAGCGTATCGGTGCGGCCATAGGCGCTCGCCCCCATCCCGAGGCTGCGATCGCCCGTCGCGCCCGTTCCAAACACGCGGTAACCGCTGTTTTTACCCGGTTCGAGCAGATCTATCGCATCAGCGGTGTCATAGGAAATCACGCCGCCCAGCGCGCCGCTGCCGTACAGCAGGGCCGACGGGCCGCGAACCACTTCGATACGCTTAATTAGCGCCGGATCGAGGAACGTACTGTTCAGGTGGCCGGTATCGGTGCCCTGACGTACGCCGTCAACCAGCACCAGCACGCCGCGACGGTCATAGCCGCGCAGGTTCACGTCCTGCCCGTTGGTGCGCCCGGTGCCGTCCAGAGTCAGACCGGGGACGTTACGCAGCAGGTCGGCCGCCGAGCTGGCGGTTTGTTTCTCCGGCGCGCTGGCGTCAATCACGCTTACCATCATGGGCGCTTCAAAGGTGCTGCGGGCGTTGCCCGTGGCGGTGACGGTAATGTCGTCTGTGGCGGCGAACGCGACGCCCGGCAGGGTATTGACAATCGCCAGCGCCAGAAGTGACGGACGTAAAGATGCGGAAGGCAGGTGTGGCATAGCAACTCTCCATAAGAAGTGAAAAGCGCTGGCTGCCTGGGTGTTACCTGGGTGGCTGGCGAATTTTTAGGTGTTGTTTATTTTGTGAGGATCAGTTTTCCGGCATGGGTCTGGCGCAGAAGATAGCGCTGGCCGTCATGCTCGATAATGACCCGGCCCTCATCGCCGAGCAGGGTTTTGCTGTCTATCCGACGCTCGGCGGGGGCTGGTGCTGTGTGTTTTTTTGCTGGCGTTGCCGCGCTGTTATCCGTACGTGACATAATGTTTATAAATAGCAATCAATGTAACAATGATAATCATTATCAATAAACTGCAAATTCACGGCAAGCGTTTTTGTGAAAAAAGGGTGAGGGGATCAATATTGTGCAATAAAAAGCCCGGTGGCGGCTTCGCCTTACCGGGCCTACAACGGCAAGAAACGTAGGCCGGGTAAGCGCAGCGCCACCCGGCAGGATTTTAAAAGCGTGTGTCAACCGCAGCAGCCAGCTTCTCCAGCAGCAGCTCGCTGTCTTCCCAGCTCAGGCACGGGTCGGTGATCGACTGGCCGTACGCCATCTGCTGTCCGGCAACGATTTTCTGCGTGCCTTCTTTGATAAAGCTCTCCGCCATAATCCCTGCAACGGCGGTTGAACCGCTGCGGATCTGCTGGCAGATCTCATCGCAGACGTCCAGCTGGCGACGGTGCTGCTTCTGGCAGTTACCGTGGCTGAAATCCACCACCAGATGTTCAGGTAAATCAAACTCGTGCAGCGTATCGCAGGCTGCGGCGATATCATCGGCATGATAATTCGGTTTTTTGCCGCCACGCATAATAATGTGGCCATACGGGTTGCCGCTGGTCTGATAGATGGTCATCTGACCATTTTTGTCTGGCGAGAGGAACATATGGCTGGCGCGGGCTGCGCGGATAGCATCCACAGCAATCCGCGTGTTGCCATCGGTACCATTTTTAAAACCTACCGGACAGGAGAGTGCCGAAGCCATTTCACGGTGGATCTGACTTTCGGTAGTACGTGCGCCAATCGCGCCCCAACTGATTAAATCAGCAATAAACTGACCGGTCACCATATCGAGGAACTCTGTCGCGGTGGGGACGCCCAGCTCATTTACCTGTAAAAGTAATTTGCGCGCCAGCTCCAGACCGTGATTTACCCGATAGCTACCGTTTAAATCCGGATCGGAGATTAGTCCTTTCCAGCCGACAACAGTTCGTGGTTTTTCAAAATAGGTGCGCATTACGATTTCCAGCCGTGACTGGTACTGGTTGCGCAGCGACTGCAGACGGGTGGCGTACTCCATTGCAGCGGTGAGATCGTGGATAGAGCAGGGGCCAATAATGACCAACAGTCGCTTATCTTCACCATTCAGTATTTTTTCAATTCTGCGGCGGGAGTCGGTGACATGGGTGGCGACGCCAGGCGTTACGGGATACCGTAGCGCGAGTTCGGCGGGCGTTACCAGGCTCTCAATACGCGCAGTACGGAGTTCGTCAGTTCTGTTCATTACAAGTCTCAGAAATTTGTTGCTTCTACGGCAGGACTGCCGGGAAGTGATGCGCATCACGATAAACCAATCGCTGCTGATTTCAAGTGCGAGGTGTGTCACACCTCGCCGGGTGGTTAGCATGATAACAAAAAAACAAGCTAATGCACTAGTTCTCTAGTACATTCGGCGGCTAAGGCCCATGATATCGAGGATCTTGGTGGCAATCTCTTCTACCGAATAATTGGTACTGTTAATCCACGGGATCTGATTTTTACGGTACAACGCTTCCACTTCCGCGACTTCCATCCTGCACTGACGAAGCGAGGCATAGCGACTGTTCTCCCGACGTTCCTCGCGAATCGCCGCCAGACGTTCCGGGTCGATAGTCAGGCCGAACAATTTATGCTGAAGCGGTTTGAGCGACGCGGGTAGCACCAGATTATCCATATCGTCGGCAATAAAGGGGTAGTTTGCCGCGCGGATACCAAACTGCATTGCCAGATACAGACTGGTGGGGGTTTTACCACAGCGAGAAACACCGAGCAGGATCACCTGAGCCTGGTCCAGATTGCGCAACGAAATGCCGTCATCGTGGGCGAGGGTGTAATCAATCGCCGCAATGCGCGCATCATATTTATTGAGATTATTAGGGTTAAGGCCATGGGTACGATGAGCAATCGGCGTTGGATCCAGTTTCATCTCTTGTTGTAGCGGGGCAACCAGCGCCTGAACAATATCCTGGCAAAAGCCTTCACTTTGCAAGATGATGGCGCGAATCTCCGGCAACACGATGGAGTAGAAGACCAGCGGGCGCACACCTGTCTGGTGATAAATTGCGTCAATCTGATCCTTCACTGCCCGTGCACGGCTCTCATTTTCGACAAACGGCAGCGTAATGCTGCTGATAGTGACGGGAAATTGTGACATTACTGCGTGTCCTAATACCTCCGCAGTTATTGCCGTACCATCAGAAATATAAAAAACGTGGCGATCAACAGCATTATCCATTTTGTTCTTCCCGTGATGCAGACATAATTCTATGAAAGCATAAATTAAAAACGTACAGAAGCGTAGAACGTTATGTCTGGTTTATAAAATGAACCTTCAATTTTATTTTTTATGAAAACAGCATTTCATTTTTATGGTTTCGTTTATACCGATGGTTTATGTGGAAATTGTCGAATAGAGCAGGTTTGCGCAACGCTGGGATCAGTCTTAAAAAGTAAAAAAATATATTTGCTTGAACGATTCACCGTTTTTTTCATCCGGTTAAATATGCAAAGATAAATGCGCAGAAATGTGTTTCTCAAACCGTTCATTTATCACAAAAGGATTGTTCGATGTCCAACAATGGCTCGTCACCGCTGGTGCTTTGGTATAACCAACTCGGCATGAATGATGTAGACAGGGTTGGGGGCAAAAATGCCTCCCTGGGTGAAATGATTACTAATCTTTCCGGAATGGGTGTTTCCGTTCCGAATGGTTTCGCCACAACCGCCGACGCGTTTAACCAGTTTCTGGACCAAAGCGGCGTAAACCAGCGCATTTATGAACTGCTGGATAAAACGGATATTGACGATGTTACCCAGCTTGCGAAAGCGGGCGCGCAAATCCGCCAGTGGATTATCGACACTCCCTTCCAGCCTGAGCTGGAAAACGCCATCCGCGAAGCCTATGCACAGCTTTCCGCCGATGACGAAAACGCCTCTTTTGCGGTACGCTCCTCCGCCACCGCAGAAGACATGCCGGACGCTTCCTTTGCCGGTCAGCAGGAAACCTTCCTCAACGTTCAGGGTTTTGACGCCGTTCTCGTGGCAGTGAAACATGTATTTGCTTCTCTGTTTAACGATCGCGCCATCTCTTATCGTGTGCACCAGGGTTACGATCACCGTGGCGTGGCGCTCTCCGCCGGTGTTCAGCGGATGGTGCGCTCCGACCTCGCATCTTCTGGCGTGATGTTCTCCATTGATACCGAATCCGGCTTTGACCAGGTGGTGTTTATCACTTCCGCATGGGGCCTTGGGGAAATGGTCGTGCAGGGTGCGGTTAACCCGGATGAGTTTTACGTGCATAAACCGACACTGGCGGCGAATCGCCCGGCTATCGTGCGCCGCACCATGGGGTCGAAAAAAATCCGCATGGTTTACGCGCCGACCCAGGAGCACGGCAAGCAGGTTAAAATCGAAGACGTACCGCAGGAACAGCGTGACATCTTCTCGCTGACCAACGAAGAAGTGCAGGAACTGGCAAAACAGGCCGTACAAATTGAGAAACACTACGGTCGCCCAATGGATATTGAGTGGGCGAAAGATGGCCACACCGGCAAACTGTTCATTGTGCAGGCGCGTCCGGAAACCGTGCGCTCACGCGGTCAGGTCATGGAGCGTTATACGCTGCATTCACAGGGTAAGATTATCGCCGAAGGCCGTGCTATCGGTCATCGCATCGGCGCGGGTCCGGTGAAAGTCATCCATGACATCAGCGAAATGAACCGCATCGAACCTGGCGACGTGCTGGTTACTGACATGACCGATCCGGACTGGGAACCGATCATGAAGAAAGCATCTGCCATCGTCACCAACCGTGGCGGTCGTACCTGTCACGCGGCGATCATCGCTCGTGAACTGGGCATTCCGGCGGTAGTGGGCTGTGGTGATGCAACAGAACGGATGAAAGACGGTGAGAACGTCACTGTTTCTTGTGCCGAAGGTGATACTGGTTACGTCTATGCGGAGTTGCTGGAATTTAGCGTGAAAAGCTCCAGCGTAGAAACGATGCCGGATCTGCCGTTGAAAGTGATGATGAACGTCGGTAACCCGGACCGTGCTTTCGACTTCGCCTGCCTACCGAACGAAGGCGTGGGCCTTGCGCGTCTGGAATTTATCATCAACCGTATGATTGGCGTCCACCCACGCGCACTGCTTGAGTTTGACGATCAGGAACCGCAGTTGCAAAACGAAATCCGCGAGATGATGAAAGGTTTTGATTCTCCGCGTGAATTTTACGTTGGTCGTCTGACTGAAGGGATCGCGACGCTGGGTGCCGCGTTTTATCCGAAGCGCGTCATTGTCCGTCTCTCTGATTTTAAATCGAACGAATATGCCAACCTGGTCGGTGGTGAGCGTTACGAGCCAGATGAAGAGAACCCGATGCTAGGCTTCCGTGGCGCGGGCCGCTATGTTTCCGACAGCTTCCGCGACTGTTTCGCGCTGGAGTGTGAAGCAGTGAAACGTGTGCGCAACGACATGGGACTGACCAACGTTGAGATCATGATCCCGTTCGTGCGTACCGTAGATCAGGCGAAAGCGGTGGTTGAAGAACTGGCGCGTCAGGGGCTGAAACGTGGCGAGAACGGGCTGAAAATCATCATGATGTGTGAAATCCCGTCCAACGCCTTGCTGGCCGAGCAGTTCCTCGAATATTTCGACGGCTTCTCAATTGGCTCAAACGATATGACGCAGCTGGCGCTCGGTCTGGACCGTGACTCCGGCGTGGTGTCTGAATTGTTCGATGAGCGCAACGATGCGGTGAAAGCACTGCTGTCGATGGCTATCCGTGCCGCGAAGAAACAGGGCAAATATGTCGGGATTTGCGGTCAGGGTCCGTCCGACCACGAAGACTTTGCCGCATGGTTGATGGAAGAGGGGATCGATAGCCTGTCTCTGAACCCGGACACCGTGGTGCAAACCTGGTTAAGCCTGGCTGAACTAAATAAGTAACCGCTTAAAAACGGATAAAGGCGAGGAGATATCTTCTCGCCTTTTTTATTTCCTCCCGAATATGCTCCCCATCACAAATAAAGTAAAAAACCAAATATCATAATTTGTCTGTCAATTTAAACAATTGTTAGCGCGCAACGCGTTGCTAATACTTGAGCCTTACTGCGCATTTCCCTTCAGATGATGCGCAACTGGTTGAAATACGTTTTAACCTGATAAAAAGGCAAATAACAATGACACTCTCCTCTGTATTGCGTACCAAAGATAAAATAGGTTATGGCTTAGGTGATATGGCCAGCGCGCTGGTCTGGCAAACGGCAACCTTATTTCTCGCTTATTTCTATACGGACGTTTTTGGGCTGCCCGCCGCGATTATGGGCACCATGTTTTTAGTGGTGCGCGTGGTTGATGCGTTTGTCGACCCGTGCATTGGCGCCCTGGTGGATCGCACTCAGACGCGTCACGGACGCTTCCGTCCCTGGCTGCTGTGGTTTGCCATCCCGTTTGGCGTGAGCTGCCTCATTACCTTCTATGTGCCGGACGTTGGGCCGACGGCGAAAATCGTTTATGCCTGCCTGACCTACGCGATTTTAAGCCTGATTTATTCCGCCATTAACGTGCCTTACTGCGCCATGCCCGGCGCGCTGACGCTGGATCCGCGCGAGCGTCACTCCCTGCAGTCGTGGCGCTTTGGCCTGTCGTTTATCGGCGGGTTGATTGTGACGGTGATTGCCCTGCCGCTGGTCTCACTGTTAGGCCAGGGCAACGTGCAGAAAGGCTATTTCTATGCCATGAGCCTGATGGGGCTGCTGGGCATTGTGCTCTTTTTCTGCTGTTTCCTCATGACCCGCGAGCGTTATTCCCCACGCAATGATACCTCCGGCTCGATGCTCACCGATTTAAAACTGCTGGCCGGCAACAGCCAGTGGCGCATTGTTTTCCTGTTTAATATTTTGCTGTTAACGGCGGTGGTGACGCGCGGTTCCGCCACCATGTATTACGTGAACTACGTGCTGTTGCGCCCGGAGCTGGTTTTTGCCTTTATTGTTTCCGGAATGGTGGCCTCCTTAAGCGGCGCATTATTATCTGAACGGCTGCTGGGGAAATTTGACCGCGTGCGCGCCTACCAGTGGACCATTATTTCCTTCGTGATTTTCGGCGCGCTGATTTTCTTCCTGCCGCCTTCGCAGGTGTGGCTGATTTTTGGCCTCAACATCGTCTTTAGCTTTGTACAAAATCTCACCACGCCGCTGCAGTGGACCATGTTCTCCGATGTGGTCGACTACGAAGAACATCGCAGCGGCCGTCGTCTGGACGGGCTGGTCTTCTCCACCGCGCTGTTTGCCATCAAATTCGGCCTGGCGCTGGGCGGCGCGGTGGTCGGCTGGGTGCTTGGCATCGTGGACTACGCCCCGGGACAGGCAACCCAGGCACCCCACGTACTCTCTACGATTAACGCGCTGTTCACCCTTATCCCTTGCGCGCTGTTCCTCTGCATGGTCGCGCTGCTTTCAATCTACAAGCTTAACAGCCGGCTGGTGGATTCCATCGCCCGGGAGCTGGCCAGCAAGCGTGAAGTCAGACCCGAAGCGGGGCAGCTCAGCCCGGCAACCCCTTCCGCACTACAGGAGTAAAACATGACAGCTATCTATAAGGACGCGGGACGTCCCGTGCACGAGCGCGTCGCCGACTTACTGGCGCGCATGACCCCGCAAGAGAAGTTCGCCCAGATGCACGCGTACTGGCTGATCCTCGATGAAAACGGCAACCACCGCGAGCGCAGCGACCTTAGCGACGAATTCGCCGGCGTGAGCGAGCAGGCTGCGCTGAGCGAACGGCTCAAGCTTGGCGTCGGGCAGATCACCCGTCCGCTGGGCACCCACATTGTTGATGCAAAAACAGGCGTGCGCGCCGCTAACCGCCTGCAGCGCATGATGATGGAGGAGACGCGCCTCGGCATTCCGGCCTTGTTCCATGAAGAGTGTCTGGTGGGACTGCTGTGCAAAGACGCAACGCTATTCCCGTCGTCGCTTAACTACGGATCGACCTGGGATCCGGAACTGGTGCAGCGCGCGGCAGAGCAGATCGGTAAAGAGGCGCGAACCGTCGGCTGCCAGCAGGGGCTGGCGCCGGTGCTGGACGTGTCCCGCGACGTGCGCTGGGGGCGTACCGAAGAGACCTTCGGGGAAGATCCGTGGCTGGTTGGGGTGATGGCAACCGCCTACGTGAAAGGATTGCAGGGCGATAAGCGCGACCTGCTGGCAACCCTGAAACATTACGTGGGGCACTCGTTTAGCGAAGGGGCGCGCAACCATGCGCCGGTGCACCTGGGGTTCAGCGAGCTGAACGACACCTTCCTGCTGCCGTTTGAAATGGCGGTCAAGCTGGCAAACGCCGGGTCGGTGATGCCCGCCTATCACGATATTGATAACCAGCCGGGGCACAGCGACAGCTTCCTGCTGACTACCGTCCTGCGCGAACAGTGGGGATTCGACGGGATTATTGTCGCGGATTACGGCGGCGTCAGCCTGCTGCACCAGCATCATGGAATTTCCCACGATCCGGCCGAATCTGCTGCGCTGGCGTTCAACGCCGGGCTGGACGTTGAACTGCCGAAAGACGACTGCGCGCGGCATCTGGCGGAAGCGGTAGAGCGCGGGCTGATCTCTATGGCGAAAGTGGATGAGATCGTGGCGCGCGTGCTAACGGAAAAATTCCGCCTGGGCCTGTTTGAAAAGCCGTACGCGGATGAAAACGGTATCGATCTGCAAAACGACAACACACGGCAGGTTGCGCGGGAGGTGGCGACGAAATCGCTCACGCTGCTGGAAAACAACGGTATTTTACCGCTCGGCGGCAAACCTCGCGTGGCGGTAGTGGGGCCGACGGCAGACGATCCGCTGGCGTTACTCAGCGGCTACAGCTTCCCGGTGCATCTGATCATCAGCGATATGGTGGAAGAGACCTCGCAGGTCACGACCCCGCGCGTAGCGCTGGAGCATTACCTTGGCGCGTCTCAGGTCCGTTACGCCAAAGGATGTCACATCATCGAGAAGCGGATGGCGGGCGCGCCGGTCTTCCCGGGCGACAGCGGCGGCAAACCGATGCAGCAGTCGCCGGTTTCACTAAGCACCGCACTGATCCCCGAGGCGGTAAACGCCGCGCAGGAAAGTGACGTGGTGGTCGCCTGCGTGGGCGATCTTGCCGGGCTGTTCCAGAGCGGCACCGTCGGGGAAGGTTCCGATACCGATTCCCTGAACCTGCCGGGCGTGCAGCAACAGCTGCTGGAGGCGCTGGTGGCGACGGGCAAACCGGTGATCGTCGTGATGACCGGTGGGCGCCCGTATAACCTTCAGGGGCTGGAGGATAAGGTCGCGGCGCTGCTGGTGGCGTGGGCGCCGGGGCAGGAAGGGGGCTGGGCGATTGCGGACGTGTTAACCGGACGTGCAGAGCCGCAGGGGCGTCTGGTAGTGAGCGTACCGAAAAGCGCCGGGGCAATGCCGTATTACTACAATCACAAGCTCAAAAGCGGCGGCACGCCGTTTGCGTTCCACTTCGGTTCACGTTATCCGTTTGGCTTCGGCCTCGGCTGGACGACGTTTAGCTGGGGGGCTGCCCGCGTTGCAGAAAGCAGCGTGCCGGTCGACGGCGAGGTGACGCTGAGCGTAGATATCACCAATTCCGGAGAACGCAGCGGCAGTGAGGTGGTACAGGTTTACGTCAGGGATAGGGTCGCCACCCAGGTGCGACCGCTTCAGGAGCTGAAGGCCTTCCAGCGCGTCACGCTCTCGCCGGGCGAAACCGCCACGCTTAGCTTTACGCTACCGGTTGAGATGTTCAACTTTACCCGCCGGGACGGGAAACGCATCGTTGAGCCGGGCGAGTTTGAACTGCAGGTTGGCGCATCGTCGGCGGATATCCGCGAGGCGTTGACGGTTAATGTGACAGGGGAAACGCGGGTGCTGCCTGTCGAGTGGCGAATGCTCAGTACCTGTGAGGTTAAGCGCGCGTAGTCAGGATAAAAAAAAGCCCATCGTGGGAGATGGGCAAAGACTACACACAGCAATTCGTTGTTTCACTCAGGGGATTTCCATGCTTATAAATCAAGATGTTGATTTATAACCGTAAGCTAATAGTAGGCATACGGACTTT
The DNA here is from genome assembly GCA_041890495.1 of Enterobacter hormaechei. Taxonomy (GTDB): domain Bacteria; phylum Pseudomonadota; class Gammaproteobacteria; order Enterobacterales; family Enterobacteriaceae; genus Escherichia; species Escherichia boydii. The sequence goes on along the minus strand of CP169086.1, from coordinate 1,697,865 downwards.
TTGCGTCGATCAGATTCGTCTCATTAGTTTAAAAACTGTAAAGAATTTGCGACAGGTACTACCAGCTGAATGGCGGTAAGCAGGAAAATATGGGGAAGAGCAAGCAAATATCAATTAGCGGGGTTAACAATCAGGCGGCAGAGCCGCCTGATGAGAAATTACTTATTCGTTTCTCGATTTCGCCAAGTTCTTCGAGAATTTCTTCCGATTGTCCGTCGGCGGCGGGACTTCTTCCACCCACGCGGCAAACAGACGCCAGGAAACGGCTAACAGAACCGACCAATAAACAGACCGATCATCCGAAAGCAATCAAACCACCAATAACACCAGAGAGGATCAGGATCAGCGGTAAATCGGCACCCATGCGAATTAACATTGGGCGGATGACGTTATCCAGCGTGCCAACCACACCGCTCCACACTAACAATACCGTCCCCAGGTGGTATCGCCAGTCCAGTAGAGCCAGATAATCGCCGGAATCAGTACCGGCAACGGGCCAAGCTGAACAAGGCAGGAGAGGATCATTAACACCGTTAGCAACGTTGCATAAGGTACGCCGGATACGGCGAGGCCGATACCGCCAAGCACTGCCTGTACTAACGCCGTCACCACCACACCCAGCGCCACCGCGCGGATAGCCTGTGCCGCCAGCAGCACGGCGGCATCTCCGCGAACGCCTGCCAGACGGGTTGCAAAAATGGCGAATGCCTTGTGCCACCTGTTCACCGCGCCAGTACAGCAGGGCACTGAAGAGAAGCATCAGCGCACAATGCACCATAAAGCGCCCGATATGCGCCGCCTGCCCAACGAACCAGGTGGTGGTGGTGCCAATATAAGGGCGGACTTTCGCCATGATCGCCCGTCCCCCCCATATCCAGCAAGTTGTGCCAGCCTGCATACAGCTTCGCGCCAATCACCGGAATGGTATTAAGCCACGCCAGATCGGGTAACGTCATGTCACCGCTGGAAATGGCTTTAATTAGCGGGCCGCTGCCGTCGACGATACTGTTAACCAGCAAAGCAATAGGGATGATAAACACCATCACTAATAACAGCGTCATCACCAGAACGGCGAGAGAGCGGCGGCCAAACATGATCTTTTGCAAACGTAACAATACCGGCCAGGTGGCGATAACCACCGTACCGGCCCATGCAAAGCCGAGAATAAAGGGTTGAACAATCCACAGACATGCCACAATCATGATGGCTAAAAACAGCACCGAAAGCAGAATTTGTGCGACATCCCTGGGCTGACGAACATTTACCATAACTACTTTTCACCTTTTTTGTGCGTCAAATCGTCGACGCGACGTGAACACGCGAAACTCACCTGCATAATGATGAGCAATTTCAGCGGTTTTAACAGGCCGATTCTGCCCTTAATTCTGATGGGCGTGTTAGAAAAAAAATGTGGTACAACAACTCAGGCAACACGCAAACGATTTACTCGTCGTATTTCAAGTTGCATGTGCTGCGGCTACGTTCGTTCACCCAGTCACTTACTATTGTAAGCTCCTGGAGTTCACTCGCTTGCCGCCTTCCTGCAACACGAAATCCATAGAGTAAACAAACATCACCTTTCAGTGCGCTATTGCAGCAGCCTGAAAGAATAGTGTATCGACCTACATCACAGGACCGCAGGAAAGGGTCAATATAATGATTCCACAGATTTCCCAGGCACCCGGCGTCGTTCAACTGGTGCTTAATTTTTTGCAAGAGCTGGAGCAACAAGGTTTTACCGGCGATACGGCGACAAGTTATGCCGATCGTCTGACAATGTCGACCGACAACAGTATTTACCAACTTCTCCCCGATGCGGTGGTATTTCCGCGTTCAACCGCAGATGTGGCGCTGATCGCCCGTCTTGCCGCGCAGGAACGCTATTCATCGCTGATCTTTACCCCCCGCGGCGGCGGCACCGGCACTAACGGTCAGGCGCTCAACCAGGGGATTATTGTTGATATGTCCCGCCATATGAACCGCATCATCGAAATTAACCCTGAAGAGGGCTGGGTGCGCGTTGAGGCCGGGGTGATAAAAGATCAACTCAATCAGTACCTGAAACCGTTCGGCTACTTTTTTGCGCCGGAACTTTCGACCAGCAACCGGGCAACGCTCGGTGGGATGATCAATACCGATGCATCCGGTCAGGGATCGCTGGTCTATGGCAAAACGTCAGATCACGTACTTGGCGTACGCGCGGTGTTGTTGGGGGGCGATATTCTCGATACGCAACCTTTACCCGTCGAATTGGCGGAAACGCTGGGTAAATCCAATACCACAATCGGGCGAATTTATAACACGGTTTATCAACGTTGCCGTCAGCAACGCCAGTTAATTATCGACAACTTCCCCAAACTTAACCGCTTTCTTACCGGTTACGATCTGCGTCATGTCTTTAACGATGAGATGACCGAGTTCGACCTGACGCGCATTCTGACGGGTTCAGAAGGGACGCTGGCCTTTATTACCGAAGCGCGGCTGGATATTACACGCTTGCCTAAAGTGCGCCGTCTGGTGAACGTCAAATATGACTCTTTTGACTCTGCGCTGCGTAACGCGCCGTTTATGGTTGAGGCGCGGGCGCTTTCGGTAGAGACGGTGGACTCAAAAGTGCTGAATCTGGCGCGGGAAGATATTGTCTGGCATTCCGTCAGCGAGTTGATTACCGATGTGCCTGACCAAGAGATGCTCGGGCTGAACATTGTGGAATTTGCTGGTGATGATGAGGCGCTGATTGATGAGCGGGTAAATGCACTCTGTGCGCGGTTGGATGAGCTGATCGCCAGTCATCAAGCAGGTGTCATCGGCTGGCAGGTGTGCCGTGAGCTGGCGGGGGTTGAACGTATCTATGCAATGCGCAAAAAAGCCGTTGGTCTGCTTGGCAATGCCAAAGGTGCCGCTAAGCCAATTCCGTTTGCTGAGGATACCTGCGTACCGCCGGAACACCTGGCGGATTATATTGCTGAATTTCGCGCGCTGCTCGACAGCCACGGCTTAAGCTACGGTATGTTCGGTCACGTCGACGCAGGTGTCTTGCACGTCCGTCCAGCGCTGGATATGTGCGATCCTCAACAAGAGATTTTGATGAAGCAAATCTCTGATGACGTGGTGGCGCTGACTGCGAAATACGGTGGTTTGTTGTGGGGCGAGCACGGCAAAGGTTTTCGCGCTGAATACAGCCCGGCGTTTTTCGGTAAGGAACTTTTTGCAGAACTGCGCAAAGTGAAAGCGGCATTTGACCCGCATAACCGACTCAACCCAGGGAAGATTTGCCCGCCAGAAGGTCTCGATGCGCCGATGATGAAAGTGGACGCGGTGAAGCGCGGTACATTCGATCGGCAGATCCCCATTGCGGTACGCCAGCAGTGGCGCGGTGCGATGGAGTGTAACGGCAACGGTTTATGCTTCAACTTTGATGCCCGTAGTCCGATGTGTCCGTCGATGAAGATCACCCAGAACCGGATTCATTCACCGAAAGGGCGCGCAACGCTGGTGCGTGAATGGCTGCGTTTGTTGGCGGATCGCGGCGTTGATCCACTCAAACTGGAACAAGAACTGCCTGAATCCGGCGTCAGTTTGCGGACGTTAATTGCCCGCACGCGCAATAGCTGGCATGCGAATAAAGGCGAATATGACTTCTCACACGAAGTCAAAGAGGCGATGTCGGGCTGTCTGGCCTGTAAAGCGTGTTCGACCCAGTGCCCCATCAAAATTGATGTGCCGGAGTTTCGCTCTCGTTTTCTGCAGCTCTATCACACCCGTTATTTACGCCCGCTGCGCGACCACCTCGTCGCTACGGTCGAGAGCTACGCGCCGCTGATGGCACGCGCGCCGAAAACCTTTAACTTCTTCATTAACCAGCCGCTGGTGCGCAAACTCTCGGAAAAACATATCGGCATGGTTGATTTGCCGCTGCTGTCGGTCCCCTCGCTACAACAACAAATGGTGGGGCATCGCTCGGCAAACATGACGCTGGAACAGCTTGAATCTCTCAATGCAGAGCAGAAAGCGCGCACAGTGTTGGTGGTGCAGGACCCCTTTACCAGCTATTACGATGCGCAAGTGGTGGCGGATTTTGTCCGTCTGGTCGAAAAATTAGGTTTCCAGCCTGTGTTACTGCCATTTTCGCCAAATGGCAAAGCCCAGCATATTAAAGGTTTTCTTAATCGTTTTGCGAAGACGGCGAAAAAGACGGCGGATTTCCTCAACCGTATGGCGAAGCTGGGTATGCCAATGGTGGGCGTCGATCCGGCGCTGGTACTTTGTTATCGCGATGAATATAAACTGGCGCTGGGCGAGGAGCGTGGCGAGTTTAACGTCTTACTGGCGAATGAATGGCTGGCAAGCGCACTTGAGTCACAGCCAGTGGCTACAGTCAGCGGTGAATCATGGTATTTCTTTGGTCACTGTACCGAAGTTACCGCCTTGCCGGTGCGCCAGCACAATGGGCCGCGATATTTGCCCGTTTTGGCGCGAAACTGGAAATGTCAGCGTGGGTTGCTGCGGCATGGCAGGGACTTACGGACATGAAGCGAAAAACCATGAAAATTCGCTCGGGATCTATGAGTTATCCTGGCATCAGGCTATGCAGCGACTGCCGCGTAACCGCTGTCTGGCGACCGGATATTCCTGCCGGTAGCCAGGTAAAACGGGTTGAAGGCACGGGGGTACGCCATCCTGTGCAGGCTTTACTGGAGATTATTAGATGATCTGGAAACGTGCCGTGACGCTGCAGGCGCTGAACGCCATGGGCGAGGGAAATATGGTGGGGCTGCTGGATATCCAGTTCATCCGCATTGGCGACGATGAGATTGAGGCCACCATGCCCGTCGATAGCCGCACCCACCAGCCGTTTGGTTTATTGCACGGCGGAGCGTCCGTCGTGCTGGCCGAAACGCTGGGCTCGGTGGCGGGGTATCTCTGTACCGAAGGGGAGCAGAAGGTTGTCGGACTCGAGGTGAATGCAAACCACATTCGCTCGGTGCGCAGCGGGCGCGTGCGCGGTATTTGCCGCGCGCTGCACGCCGGAAGCCGCCATCAGGTGTGGCAGATAGATATTCTCGATGAGCAGGATCGCCTGTGCTGCTCGTCGCGGCTGACCACGGCGGTTGTGTAAAGTTTTCAGATGTTTTGCCTTTGGTCAAAAACTAGTCAGTGCGTTGTGATATACTGGTCAGGTTTTGTACATAAGCGAGGACATCATGGATACTGAAATAACCCCAACGCAGCTGGCAATTGAATATTTACGTCGCGATAAGAGCAACCTGTCTCCGGCGCAGTACCTGAAAAAGCTGAAACAGCTTGAGCTGGAGTTTACGGATTTGCTGGCGCTCTCTTCGAATGAGCTGAAAGAAGAGATCTACTTTGCCTGGCGGTTGGGCGTTCACGTCCATTGAGTACATGAGAATAAAAGGGCCGCGAATGCGGCCTTTTTTGTGTCTGAAATTCAGTATCGGCGGTGAAGCCACCCGACATTTTCTTTAGACATTCACCGCGTTAATCAGCCGCGACTTCATGGACTGATACGCCGACGCCGCAAAATCCTCCGCCCAGCGCTGATCCTCAATCGCCTCCAGCTGCACCGCGCAGTACTTCGTTTCCGGGGTTTTGGAGATGGGATCGAGGTTATCCTGGGTCAGCTCGTTGCAGGCACCAATCCACCACTGATAGGTCATATAGACGGCTCCAGCGTTGATACGCTCGCTGATGCTGGCGCGGGTAATCACTTTGCCGCGACGCGAGCGCACCCAGACAAGTTGACCCTCCGTGATGCCCAGCGTTTCCGCATCGGCAGGGTTCATTTGCACCCGGCCCGGCTCGTCGGCCAGACTCTGCAGCGCGGCGCAGTTCCCGGTCATCGAGCGGCAGGAGTAGTGCCCCACCTCGCGTACCGTACACAGCACCAGCGGGAAATCCGTATCCGGGGTTTCCGCCGGCGCGCGCCACGGGGCGGCGAAGAGCTGCCCTTTACCGGTTGGGGTGTCGAACTGATTGTCTTTGTACAGGTACGGCGTACCCGGATGATCCAGCGTCGGGCACGGCCACTGCACGTGGCCCATCTCGCCCATTTTTTCATACGTCACGCCGTAGAAGAGAGGGCACAGCTCGCGCATCTCATCCCAGATCTGCTGGTTGGAGTCATAATGCATCGGGTAGCCCATCTCGGTGGCGAGCAGGCTGATGATCTCCCAGTCGCGTTTCACGTTGCCGCTGGCGTCGATGGCTTTGCCGAAGCGCTGAAACCCGCGATCGGCACAGGTAAAGACGCCGCCGTGTTCACCCCACGAGGTGGCCGGGAGCAGAACGTCCGCCACCTCTGCCGTTTTGGTCATAAAGATGTCCTGAACCACGACAAAGTCGAGCGCCTCAAAACCGCTGCGAACGAGACCGAGATCGGCTTCGGTCTGAAGCGGATCTTCCCCCATGATGTAGTAGGCCTTGACCTTGCCTTCCAGCGCCAGATGAGGCACCTCGGTAATGCGCGTCCCGACCCGATCGTCCATTTTGTTGACGTCAATTCCCCAGGCGTCGGCGAACTTCTGCCTGACCGCCGGATCGGTCACATCCTGATAGCCGGGGAACATATTCGGCAGAACGCCCATGTCGCAGGCGCCCTGGACGTTGTTTTGACCGCGTACCGGCCCGACGCCGACGGCGGGGCGACCGAGGTTGCCGGTCAGCAGCGCCAGGCTGGAAAGCCCTTTGACCACATCCACAGCCTGACCAAACTGGGTCACGCCCATACCCCACATCACGGTGGCGGAAGGGGCCGCCGCGAAGGTGCGCATTGCCTGGCGGACGTCCCGGGCGGGAATGCCGGTAAGATGTTCGACCTTCTCCGGGGCATAGTCTTTCACCGTCTGGCGGTAGGCCTCAAGCCCTTCCGTAAAGCGCGCCACGTAGCTTTTGTCGTAGAGCTCTTCTTCCAGCAACACATAGCCAAAGGCGTTAACCAGCGCCATGTTGCTGCCGTTTTTCAGCTGCAGATGCTGGTCGGCAATACGCGCCGTTTCAATGCGCCGCGGATCGCAGACGATAATTTTCGCGCCGTTTTCACGCGCTTTCAGCACGCGGCGGGCAACGATAGGGTGGGAGTCCGCGCAGTTATAGCCAAACACCAGCAGGCATTTTGAGTTTTCAATATCGTTGATTGAGTTGCTCATCGCGCCGTTGCCGAGCGTTTCCTGTAAACCGGCCACGGAAGGGCCGTGACAGACGCGCGCGCAGCAGTCCACGTTGTTGGTGTTCAGCACCGCGCGGGCAAACTTTTGCATCACGTAGTTGGTTTCATTGCCGGTTCCGCGGGAGGAGCCGGTGGTCATAATTGACCGTGGCCCGTGCTGCGCTTTAATGCTGCTGAGCTTGTTAGCGGTGTAGCGGATCGCCTCTTCCCAGGTTACGGGGGTGAATGCTTCGCCTTTGTGGTAGCGGATCATCGGCTGGGTGAGGCGAGGGGTGAGCAGACGGGTATCGTTAAGGAAGTCCCAGCCGTAAAAGCCTTTCAGACATAAGGTGCCCTGGTTTGTGACCCCCTCTGCCGCTTCGGCACGGATGATACGATTATTTTCAACGATAAGGTTCAATTTACAGCCTGCACCGCAGTACGGGCAGACGCTGGCGATCTTTTTCATCAATAACAGACCTGTTAAGAAATGAAGCAAAGTTGACTGGAAATCCAGTCCCGTATGCGGAGGTAAGCAGGAACTGTGCCAGTTTGATATTACTGGTTTAACAGGGTGTTAAGCGGGATAAACGCGTGTCATCGTCAGGCCGATCGTCAGTTTTGACGATGACACGTTAGGGGCGTGGCGTGCAGGAACTTAGAGATCGTCCATCGTGTAACCCACCACGATTTCCAGCGTCTTGCGAATCACATCCGCCTGAACCACGTCATGAGTGGCTTCCAGCGTCTGAATGAGCCAGAGGATGATCGCCTTATTAGACAGATGCCCCTCGGAGGCCAGAACACAGCGTACTGCAGTAGAAAAAATAGCGGACTCTTCAGCAAAACGATCGCCTGCATGACGGAAATATTCCGCCAGCGCACTGTCTAAAAAAGCAGAGTGGTATTCGGGTTGAAGCTGAATATTTTGTCTCATTTGTTCTCACCGTAGCTGTTAATTGCAGTCAATGTATTTTTTTGGGGTCGGACGGTTTTCCACTTCCAAATAACGGCACAACATTGTCTCTGTTATCGTTGAGAGGTCCCTCTCTTTTCGTTCGTCCTTGCGCGGTTCTGCGACGTGTAAAGGCGATGCTGTTTGAGCCGATCTCGGCAATCACCACCGCAAGTGTCTCCCGCCGCCGGGGATCCTTTTCATGTTCTTTCATTACCCGCAGACGCTGCAGCAATCCTTCGGTTGTCACTGGCCCCCGCTCTTTCAGAAGAGAAAGAACGGCTTCACCGATAAGCGTGTCGATCAGTCGGTCTGCGTCACTGCTATTCATCACGTTACCGTTCGAAGAGCAGACCAAGCAGCATGTGGTAATGCTCTTCCTCTTCTGGCCCATCGGCCTTTTCAAGGCGACTGAGCAGTTTGGTACAGAGCGATTTGCGATTGAGATTTCGCCCGTCGCTGAGGATTTCGACAACTACCTGTCCCAGCGTCTCTTGTTGAGTAGGTAGCGCGGCCTTTTCGAAGTACTGTGCGATCGCTGCTGCGGAATCTGTGGCGTAACCTTTCTGCTGCATGTTTCGCTCCTGTAAAATTTTGTAATCAGTAACGTTACATTTAAGGTATACATAATTTTCAAATCTGTACATCTAAAATGTACAGATTTTTAAATTTTTTACGATATATTTTATAAATAACTTATTTTTCATATTGTTATGTGAGGTGGGTGAAGAGGTGGTGGTGCAGGATATATTGTACAAAAGGCGCGGGTGCTGGTAAGTTGTACAGCCGAGGAAAAAGGTCTCATTAACTGCTGTAAATGGTTGAGATGTAAATTATTTGTCAGGCAATTAATGTGCTATAAATGTACCTTCCCCACGTCTTTCGTGGTCAAAACCCTAACCCCAGGAATAGCATGCTCACAACCATCATTTACCGCAGTCATATCTGCGAGGACGTTCCAGTGAAGGCGCTGGAAGCAATGGTCGCTGCTGCAAATAGTAAAAACCGGCATTCCAACGTCACGGGGATCCTGCTGTTTAACGGCACGCATTTTTTTCAACTGCTTGAAGGGCCGGTTGAGCAGGTTTCGGCTATCTATGAGCAGATCTGCAACGACCCGCGCCACCATAACGTGGTCGAGTTGATGCGCGATCACGGGCCTGTCCGGCGTTTTGGCAACGTGGGTATGGAGCTTTTTGATTTGCGCCACTTCGACCGGGACGAAGTGCTGCAGCAGGTGCTCAATAAGGGGACGTCACGCTATCAGCTGACCTACAACGACCGCCCTCTGCAGTTTTTCCGCACCTTTGTTGAGGCCACGGAAAAAGCGAACTATTTTGAACTGCCGTCTGCGGACTCATGGGAATTCGTTCGCGAAGAAACGCGCTTGTCCGCGCAGCCTGAGGTGGTCGCGAAGGGGGCGGATTGCAGCTTCGCGTTCCAGCCGATAGTCGATCCGTTTATGCAGCAGGTTGTCTCCTGGGAGGCGCTTCTCCGCACCCCGTCCGGCGACTCGCCGGGGGCCTATTTCGCCAGCCTTCCGCATGAGGAAGTGTACGCGTCTGATTTGCAAAGCAAGCAGGTGGCGCTCTCCATGGCCAGCGCGCTGGGGCTACAGGACCAGACGTTATCCCTTAACCTGCTGCCTATGACGCTGGTTAACATTCCCAACGCCGTGGACTTTCTGCTCACCGCGATAGAAGCAAATGGGTTTGTGCCCGAGCAAATCGTGGTGGAGTTCACCGAGAGCGAAGCCATTTCCCGTTTTGATGAATTCACGGATTCGGTCAGGCAGTTAAAAAGCGCGGGTATCAGCGTGACGATCGATCACTTTGGTGCCGGTTTTGCCGGGCTACAGCTGCTGGCTCAGTTCCAGCCGGACAGAATTAAGATTAATCGCGATCTGGTCGCGAACGTGCATAAAAGTGGCCCTAGACAGGCCATTATTCAGGCGATTATCAAATGCTGCTCCTCGCTTGAGATCCAGTTCTGCGCGGTAGGTGTAGAGAAGGCGGAAGAGTGGATGTGGCTGGAATCCGCGGGAATTTCCCAGTTCCAGGGACATCTTTTTGCCAGCCCACGACACGGCGGTATTCCCGCTATTGCCTGGCCGGAGAAAAAGTTCGACTTATGATAATGCTGTACACAATCGGACAGAGTTAACTGTACGAACGGCAAATTTTATACAACAATGTATTAACAGGTGAAGGGAGAAGCATCCCATTCACCTGAGCAAAATGCGGTCTTAGTTATACAAATGGTGTGTACAATCTGATAAGGTTGGTGCAGTTAGGTATGGAAGTTCTGAGCGTGAGGGAGTTAATGGCCTATTACAGTATCGGCGAAGTGGCCGAACGATGCGGTATCAACCCCGTTACGCTGCGTGCCTGGCAGCGCCGTTATGGATTGTTGAAGCCGCAGCGAAGCGAAGGGGGGCATCGTCAGTTTGACGATGAAGATATCCTCCGCATAGAAGAGATCAAGCGCCTGATGAAAAGCGGCGTCTCGGTCGGAAAAGTCAAAGCCTTGCTGGAAAACAAGGAAGTTCTGACTCAGGGCAACTGGGTCTCGTTCCAGGAAGAGATGATGACCGTTCTGCGCTACGCCAGCCCGGCAAAGCTGCGCGCCAAAATGGGCGAATTCCGCCGCGATCACCCGATAGATGCCCTGATTGACAATATTATTTCTCCCGTCCGTCAGCGCATGAATCAGGATCAAAACACCGTGCGTCACATGGCGAGCCTGTTTGACGGTGTCCTGATCGAATTCGCGATTGCAAGCCTGGCGGAGTCCCGCAAAAAAGCCGGTAAAGACGCGCTCCTGATTGGCTGGGAATGCGATGACCGCACCCACCTCTGGCTGGAAGCCGCGCGCCTGTCGCAGAAGGGCTGGCACATTGACGTCCTGGCAGAACCGATTGATTCGCCGCGTCCTGAACTTTTCCCGGGGCAAAAAATCTTCGTCTGGACGGGGAAATCCCCCACGCCTCGCCAGCAGGAACAGCTCGACCACTGGCGTGAGCAGGGTTTTGCTGTCTCATTCCATCACTGAGTGTAAGAGGCCTTGAGGGCCTTTTTTTGTTTTTATCACTTTCTGCGCAAAAGCTATCTCAAAAATAGGCATTTCCGATGCATATTTTACTTTTCGCTTCTCCGTCACAAACGCCACGACGAAATGCATTATTAATCAATGCATTGAACAATTAAATCCATCCTGACTGCATCCTCTCACAGGGTCTATGCTTAATAAAAGTAGGCAAAAAGGGCGGTTAAGCCGAATGCCCCTGCTGACAGAGGGTTGAAGTGATAATCGTTATCACTAACATGGTGTTATGCCCTGATGGCTTATCAGATGAGGTGGACCTATGGAACTGCATTCAGAAACCTTTAATCCTGCCGATTTCGCCTGGCGCGGGTTAACGCTCACGCCAGCGGCGGCGGCACATATTCACGAGCTGGTGGCGAAAAAGCCCGAGATCCTCGGCGTGCGTTTGGGTGTCAAACAGACCGGCTGCGCAGGTTTCGGTTACGTTCTCGATACCGTCACCGAGCCGGACAAAGACGATCTGCTGTTTGAACACGACGGCGCGAAGCTGTTTGTCCCGCTGCAAGCGATGCCGTTTATTGATGGCACGGAAGTCGATTTCGTTCGTGAAGGACTTAATCAGATATTCAAATTTCACAACCCTAAAGCCCAGAATGAATGTGGCTGTGGCGAAAGCTTTGGGGTATAGGCGGTACTATGTCTCGTAATACTGAAGCAACTGACGATGTCAAAACCTGGACCGGCGGCCCGCTGAATTATAAAGAAGGATTCTTCACCCAGTTAGCCACCGATGAGCTGGCAAAGGGGATAAACGAAGAGGTGGTGCGCGCAATTTCGGCGAAGCGTAATGAGCCGGAGTGGATGCTGGAGTTTCGTCTAAACGCCTATCGCGCATGGCTGGAGATGGAAGAACCGCACTGGTTGAAAGCGCACTACGACAAGCTGAATTATCAGGATTACAGCTACTACTCAGCACCATCGTGCGGTAATTGTGACGACACTTGCGCGTCTGAACCTGGCGCGGTGCAGCAAACTGGCGCGAACGCCTTTTTAAGTAAAGAGGTGGAGGCGGCGTTTGAGCAGTTGGGCGTTCCCGTGCGGGAAGGCAAAGAGGTGGCGGTGGATGCCATTTTCGACTCAGTTTCGGTTGCCACTACTTATCGCGAAAAACTGGCGGAGCAGGGAATTATTTTCTGTTCCTTTGGTGAGGCGATCCACGATCACCCGGAACTGGTGCGTAAATATCTCGGCACCGTGGTGCCGGGGAATGACAACTTCTTTGCCGCGCTTAATGCGGCGGTAGCCTCTGACGGTACGTTTATTTATGTGCCTAAAGGCGTGCGCTGCCCGATGGAACTTTCCACCTATTTTCGCATTAACGCAGAAAAAACCGGGCAGTTTGAGCGCACCATTCTGGTGGCCGACGAAGACAGCTACGTCAGCTACATTGAAGGCTGTTCCGCTCCGGTGCGTGACAGCTATCAGTTACACGCGGCAGTGGTGGAAGTCATCATCCATAAAAACGCCGAGGTGAAATATTCCACGGTACAAAACTGGTTTCCTGGCGATAACAACACCGGCGGTATTCTCAACTTCGTCACCAAGCGTGCTTTGTGCGAAGGCGAAAACAGCAAAATGTCATGGACGCAATCAGAAACCGGGTCAGCGATTACGTGGAAATATCCCAGCTGCATTTTGCGCGGCGATAACTCCATTGGTGAGTTTTACTCAGTGGCGCTGACCAGCGGTCATCAGCAAGCGGATACCGGCACCAAGATGATCCACATCGGTAAAAACACCAAATCGACCATTATCTCGAAAGGGATCTCTGCCGGACATAGTCAGAACAGTTATCGCGGCTTAGTGAAAATCATGCCGACGGCAACCAATGCGCGCAATTTCACTCAGTGCGACTCAATGCTGATTGGCGCTAATTGTGGGGCGCATACCTTCCCGTATGTTGAGTGTCGTAACAATAGTGCGCAACTGGAACACGAGGCAACGACATCACGTATTGGTGAAGATCAACTGTTTTACTGCCTGCAACGCGGGATCAGCGAAGAAGACGCCATCTCGATGATTGTTAACGGTTTCTGCAAAGACGTGTTCTCGGAGCTGCCGTTGGAATTTGCCGTTGAAGCACAAAAACTCCTCGCCATCAGTCTTGAACACAGCGTCGGATAAGGAATAAACATGTTAAGTATTAAAGATTTACACGTCAGCGTGGAAGATAAAGCTATCCTGCGCGGATTAAGCCTCGACGTTCATCCCGGCGAAGTTCACGCCATTATGGGGCCAAACGGTTCGGGCAAAAGTACCTTATCGGCAACGCTTGCCGGGCGAGAAGATTATGAAGTGACGGGCGGCACGGTTGAGTTCAAAGGCAAAGATTTGCTTGCGCTGTCGCCGGAAGATCGCGCGGGCGAAGGCATCTTTATGGCCTTCCAGTATCCGGTGGAAATTCCCGGCGTCAGTAACCAGTTTTTCCTGCAAACGGCACTTAATGCGGTGCGCAGCTATCGCGGCCAGGAAACGCTCGACCGCTTTGATTTTCAGGATTTGATGGAAGAGAAAATCGCTCTCCTGAAGATGCCGGAAGATTTATTAACCCGTTCGGTAAACGTTGGTTTTTCCGGCGGCGAGAAAAAGCGCAACGATATTTTGCAAATGGCGGTGCTGGAACCGGAGTTATGCATTCTTGATGAGTCAGACTCCGGGCTGGATATTGACGCATTAAAAGTGGTTGCCGATGGCGTGAACTCGCTGCGTGACGGCAAGCGTTCATTCATCATTGTTACGCACTACCAACGCATTCTCGACTACATCAAGCCTGATTACGTCCATGTGCTGTATCAGGGACGAATTGTGAAATCCGGCGATTTCACGTTGGTCAAACAACTGGAGGAGCAGGGTTATGGCTGGCTTACCGAACAGCAGTAACGCGCTGCAACAGTGGCATCACTTGTTTGAAGCTGACGGAGCGAAACGCTCTCCGCAAGCACAGCAGCATTTACAACAATTGCTGCGTACCGGACTGCCGACACGTAAACATGAAAACTGGAAATATACGCCGCTGGAAGGGCTGACCAATAGCCAGTTTGTCAGCATTGCGGGAGAGATATCCCCACAGCAGCGTGATGCCTTAGCGTTAACATTAGACGCTGTGCGGCTGGTTTTTGTCGATGGACGTTACGTGTCAGCACTGAGCGATGCGACTGAAGGCAGCGGGTATGAAGTGAGCATTAACGACGACCGTCAGGGGGTACCCGACGCTATTCAGGCGGAAGTGTTTCTGCATTTGACGGAAAGCCTGGCACAAAGCGTGACGCATATCGCCGTGAAGCGCGGTCAACGGCCGGCAAAGCCATTGCTGTTAATGCATATTACCCAGGGCGTGGCAGGTGAAGAGGTCAACACTGCCCATTACCGACATCATCTGGATCTGGCGGAAGGTGCCGAAGCAACGGTGATCGAACATTTTGTCAGCCTTAATGATGCTCGTCACTTCACCGGCGCACGGTTCACTATCAATGTCGCAGCGAACGCCCACTTGCAGCATATCAAGCTGGCGTTTGAAAACCCGGTCAGTCACCACTTTGCCCATAACGATTTGTTGCTGGCTGACGATGCCACCGCATTTAGCCATAGTTTCCTGCTGGGTGGCGCAGTGTTACGACACAACACCAGTACGCAACTCAATGGCGAAAACAGCACGCTGCGGATCAATAGCCTGGCGATGCCGGTGAAAAACGAGGTGTGTGATACCCGCACCTGGCTGGAACACAATAAAGGTTTTTGTAACAGCCGACAGTTGCACAAAACTATCGTCAGCGACAAAGGCCGCGCGGTATTTAACGGTTTGATCAACGTCGCGCAGCACGCCATCAAAACGGATGGTCAGATGACCAACAATAATCTGCTGATGGGCAAACTGGCGGAAGTGGATACGAAACCGCAGCTGGAAATCTATGCAGATGATGTGAAATGCAGCCACGGCGCGACGGTGGGGCGTATTGATGATGAACAGATGTTCTATCTGCGCTCGCGCGGGATCAATCAGCAGGATGCCCAGCAGATGATCATTTACGCCTTTGCTGCTGAACTGACGGAAGCACTGCGTGATGAGGGGCTTAAACAGCAGGTGCTGGCCCGAATCGGTCAACGACTGCCAGGAGGTGTAAGATGACTTTTTCCGTCGACAAAGTGCGGGCCGACTTTCCGGTGCTTTCTCGTGAGGTAAACGGTTTGCCGCTGGCTTATCTCGACAGCGCCGCCAGTGCGCAGAAACCGGGCCAGGTGATTGACGCCGAGGCCGAGTTTTATCGTCACGGCTACGCGGCGGTGCATCGCGGTATTCATACCTTAAGCGCCCAGGCGACCGAGAAAATGGAGAACGTACGCAAGCAGGCATCGTTGTTTATCAACGCCCGTTCGGCGGAAGAGCTGGTGTTCGTCCGCGGCACGACGGAAGGGATCAATCTGGTCGCCAATAGCTGGGGCAACAGCAACGTGCGGGCGGGCGATAACATCATCATAAGTCAGATGGAGCACCACGCTAACATTGTTCCCTGGCAGATGCTTTGCGCACGCGTTGGCGCAGAGCTGCGTGTGATCTCGCTCAATCCCGACGGTACGTTGCAACTGGAGACGCTGCCTACGCTGTTTGATGAGAAAACTCGCCTGCTGGCAATTACTCATGTCTCCAACGTGCTTGGCACAGAAAATCCACTGGCGGAAATGATCACGCTTGCGCACCAGCATGGCGCAAAAGTGCTGGTGGATGGCGCTCAGGCGGTGATGCATCATCTGGTGGATGTTCAGGCGCTGGATTGCGACTTTTACGTGTTCTCCGGGCATAAACTGTATGGCCCCACCGGAATTGGCATTCTTTATGTCAAAGAAGCCTTGTTGCAGGAGATGCCGCCGTGGGAAGGGGGCGGTTCTATGATCGCCACCGTCAGCCTGAGTGAAGGCACTACCTGGACCAAAGCACCATGGCGGTTTGAAGCCGGTACACCCAATACCGGGGGCATCATTGGTCTTGGCGCGGCGCTGGAGTATGTTTCGGCGCTGGGGCTTAATAACATAGCCGAGTATGAACAGAATCTGATGCATTATGCGCTATCACAGCTGGAATCTGTACCGGATCTCACTCTCTATGGCCCACAAAACAGGCTTGGCGTTATTGCTTTTAATCTCGGTAAACACCACGCCTATGATGTTGGCAGTTTTCTCGATAATTACGGCATTGCTGTGCGTACCGGACATCACTGCGCAATGCCATTGATGGCCTATTACAACGTCCCTGCGATGTGTCGGGCGTCGCTGGCCATGTATAACACCCATGAAGAAGTGGATCGTCTGGTGACCGGCCTGCAACGTATTCACCGTTTGCTGGGATAACAGGGAGGCACTATGGCTTTATTGCCGGATAAAGAAAAGTTGCTGCGTAATTTTTTACGCTGCGCCAACTGGGAAGAGAAATATCTCTACATTATTGAGCTGGGCCAGCGTCTGCCAGAATTACGCGACGAAGACAGAAGTCCACAAAATAGCATTCAGGGCTGTCAGAGTCAGGTGTGGATTGTCATGCGCCAGAATGCCCAGGGAATTATTGAATTACAGGGCGACAGCGATGCGGCGATTGTGAAAGGGCTTATTGCGGTCGTCTTTATTCTCTACGATCAGATGACGCCGCAGGATATTGTCAATTTCGATGTGCGTCCGTGGTTTGAAAAAATGGCGCTCACCCAACATCTCACCCCATCTCGTTCACAAGGTCTGGAAGCGATGATTCGCGCAATTCGCGCCAAAGCCGCTGCACTTAGCTAAACTAAAAGGACAGCTTTCATTCTGTTTCGCGAGGTGGTTCCCGCCTCGCTGGTTTTTCAGCTTTCTGGCGTTCTGTCAGTGAATAAGGAATCTCAGCATGAAGCGCGCGTCTCTCATTACTCTATTACTCCTCAGTTCGCTCGGTGCCCTTAATTCGGCCCGCGCGATGGACTATCCCTTGCCGCCCGCAGGCAGTCGTCTGATTGGGCAAAATCAAACCTACACGATACAGGAAGGGGATAATAAGCTGCAGACCATTGCCCGTCGGTTTAATACGGCGGCGCAGGTGATCCTCGAAACCAACAATACCATTGCGCCGGTAAACCCTGCGCCGGGAACCGTTATTACCATTCCGTCGCAAATGCTGCTGCCGGATACGCCCCGCGAGGGAATTGTGGTGAATCTCGCTGAGCTTCGGCTCTACTACTTTCCGCCGGGGCAAAACATTGTTCAGGTTTTCCCGCTCGGCATCGGACAGCTGGGGCTGGAAACACCGGTCACGACCACGCGCGTAAGCCAGAAAATCCCGAATCCCACCTGGACACCGACACCGGGCATCAGAGCACGCTCTCTGGAGCAGGGCATTAAACTGCCTCCGGTGGTCCCTGCCGGGCCAAATAACCCCCTGGGACGCTTCGCACTGCGTTTAGGCGTGGGCAACGGGGAATATCTCATCCACGGCACCAGCGCGCCGGACAGCGTCGGCCTGCGGGTCAGCTCCGGCTGTATGCGGATGAACGCCCCGGATATCAAAGCCCTGTTCGAGCAGGTGCGGGTTGGCACGCGGGTACAGATCATCAATGAACCCGTGAAGTTCTCCGTTGAGCCGGACGGTAAACGCTATATTGAAGTCCACCGTCCGCTGGCGCAGGTAGAAGGGGAAAATCCACAGGTCTCGCCCATTACCCATTCCGCCGACTTTGCGACCTTTGTTTCTCAGGCGGGAAGCGATAAGGCGCTAATTGAGAAAGCCCTGTCACGTCGCGCCGGCATCCCGGTGATCGTGTCGTCAGGCAGCGGCGCGTCGGCCAGCAATAGCGTGTTGTCGGTGCAGAACAGCCGGGTGTCCGCAGCGGTCGCGGAAGATGAAGGGGAGAGGTGACGCAGTAGCGGTAAACGGCAGACAAAAAAAATGGCGCACAATGTGCGCCATTTTTCACTTCACAGGTACTATTACTTGCGGTATTTAGTAGCCATGTTGTCCAGACGCTGGTTAGCACGAGCTGCGTCATCTTTAGCAGCCTGAACGTCGGAACGCATTGCGTTCACGTCGTTGCTCAGCTGGTCAACTTTAGCGTTCAGAGTCTGAACGTCAGAAGACAGCTGATCGATTTTAGCGTTGCTGGAGCAACCTGCCAGCAGAGTAGAACCCAGGATTACCGCGCCCAGTACCAGTTTAGTAGCTTTCATTATTAATACCCTCTAGATTGAGTTAATCTCCATGTAGCGTTACAAGTATTACACAAAGTTTTTTATGTTGAGAATATTTTTTTGATGGGAAGGCACTTATTTTTGATCGTTCGCTCAAAGAAGCATCGAACGCTGGGTTTTAGATAAAAAAATTGAGAGAAAACAGGATGCTTCCATCGGATTCATCTTAGATAAAGTGAGATTATATAGTGAAATCCGATTTGATTTTTTATTGCTTCTGGTTATCGATTAAATAAAAAAAGCGCCCATCAGGGCGCTTCGATATACAAATTAATTCACAAAAGCAATATTACAGGACGTGAACAGATGCGGTGTTAGTAGTGCCGCTCGGTACCAGTGCACCAGAAACCATAACTACAACGTCACCTTTGTGTGCCAGACCGCTCTGCAGAGCCAGTTCTTTACCCAGACGGTAGAAATCATCAGTAGAAGTGATCTCTTTAACAAGCTGCGGCACAACGCCTTTGCTCAGTACCAACTGATGAGCCGTTTTTTCGTTGGTGGTCAGTGCCAGGATGGTGGCATCCGGGAAGTATTTACGTACTGCGCGAGCAGATTTACCGCCCTGAGTAGCAACCACGATCAGCGGAGCATCCAGTTTTTCAGCAGTTTCAACGGCACCACGGCATACCGCTTCGGTAATGCGCAGTTTACGGTTGTCATTGTTGAACTCGAGACGGCTGTTCATCACGCGGTCGGTACGTTCGCAGATGGTCGCCATGATAGAAACCGCTTCCAGCGGGTATTTACCTTTTGCGGATTCACCAGACAGCATCACTGCATCAGTACCGTCGAGGATGGCGTTTGCAACGTCACCGGCTTCTGCGCGAGTCGGGCGTGGGTTTTTGATCATGGAATCCAGCATCTGGGTCGCAGTGATAACGACTTTACGTGCACGGATACATTTTTCGATCATCATCTTCTGGGCGAAGATAACTTCTTCTACCGGGATTTCTACACCCAGGTCGCCACGCGCAACCATGATGCCGTCAGAGGCTTCGAGGATTTCGTCGAAGTTGTTGAGGCCTTCCTGGTTTTCGATTTTGGAGATGATGTGGATGTTTTCGCCGCCGTGCGCTTTCAGGTGCTCACGGATTTCGATAACGTCAGAACGCTTACGAATAAAGGAAGCAGCAACAAAGTCTACGCCTTGTTCGCAACCAAAGATCAGGTCCTGTTTGTCTTTTTCAGCCAGTGCTGGCAGAGCAATGGAAACGCCAGGCAGGTTCACACCTTTGTTTTCGCCCAGGTCACCGTTGTTCAGCACTTTACAGATAACTTTGTTACCTTCAATGGCGGTAACTTCCATACCGATCAGACCATCGTCAACCAGTACGGTGTTGCCAACAGACAGGTCAGTAGTGAAACCTTCATACGTTACCGCAACCATTTCGCTGTTGCCGATAACAGATTTATCAGTGGTGAAAGTAAAGGTCTGACCAGCTTTCAGAGAAACGTCGTTACCGCCTTCCAGTTTCATGGTGCGGATTTCCGGACCTTTGGTATCAAGCAGGATAGCGGCGGTTTTACCAGTTTTGCTCATCACGTTGCGCAGATTCTGAATGCGCTGACCGTGTTCTGCATAGTCACCATGAGAGAAGTTCAGACGCATAACGTTCATGCCAGCGTCCAGCATTTTAGCTAACATCTCTTCAGATTCGGTTTTCGGTCCGATGGTGCAAACAATTTTGGTCTTTTTCATGACAGTCTTAGTCTTTAAGTTGAGAAGGATGGGAGAAACTTGCTTTCTGGGCGCACTGCCGGAAAGCGAATCCGGTATTACGAAAGTGGTGGTGCCTCGCTCTAAGGATAGGTGACATCGAAAAAGCGTGCAGAGGAATGTGTGCTTGTGTCTCAGCCCAACGTGAGTGCCTGTTTTTGAGTCGTTGAGTTCTACAGTCCAAAGTGCTGAAACCATTCAAGAGTCAATTGGCGCGCATTATACGCTGAAATTAATCCAAAAGGAAAACAAAAACAGCGTTTCAAAAATAATCAATGCAGTTTCACATAATATTGTTATCAAGGCGTTAAGCCATGATGACAACTTGTGGCGGCAGGTGATTGACCTGCCGCGTTTTGCTTATTTTTGTAGCGCCTGACTGAGGTCGGCAATCAGGTCTTTCGGATCTTCAATCCCGACTGACAGACGGATCAGCTGCGGCACAATGCCGTTTGCCAGGCGTTGCTCCAGCGGAATCGAGGCGTGCGTCATGCTGTAAGGCTGACTCACCAGACTTTCCACGCCGCCGAGGCTCTCAGCGAGGGTAAACAGCTTCAGGTTGCGAATCACCTCGGTGGCGCGTTGCGCATCGCCTTTGACCACGACGGAAATCATCCCGCCGGGCAGGGCCATCTGCGTACGGGCAAGCTGATATTGCGGATGTGATTCCAGGCCGGGATAGAATACCTTCTCGACCAGAGGATGCTGATCGAGCCATTGCGCAATCGCCAGCGCGTTGGTGCTGTGCTTTTCTACCCTCAACGCAAGCGTGCGAATACCGCGCAGCGTCAGGAAGCTGCTGAACGGATCCAGGACGCCGCCCACCGCGTTTTGCAGATAGCCCAGCTTATCCGCCAGCTCCCTGTTGTCCCCGACAATCGCCAGCCCGGCCACCACGTCAGAATGGCCGTTCAGATATTTAGTGGCGGAGTGCACCACGATATCGAAGCCCGATTCCAGCGGACGGTGGATCGCCGGCGACGCGAAGGTGTTATCCGCCACGCTGATGACGTTATGACGACGGGCGATTGCCGCAATGGCTGCCAGATCGGCCAGCTTCAGCAGCGGGTTGGTCGGCGTTTCAACCCATACCATGCGGGTATCCGGGCGAATGGCGGCCTCGAGCCCGGCCAGGTCGTCCGGTTTAACCCAGCTGACCTGCAGCCCGGTGCTGCGCTTGCGCACATTCTCGATCAGGCGGTACGTCCCACCGTAAACGTCATCAATAGCGACAATATGGCTGTCTTTATCCAGCAGTTCGAGCACCGTGGAGATGGCCGCCAGACCGGAGGCGAAGGCGTAGCCGCGCGTGCCGCCCTCCAGTTCGGCGATGGCGGTTTCCAGCGCGTGGCGGGTGGGATTGCCGCTGCGGGAATACTCATAGCCGGTATGCTCGCCGGGCGCGGGTTGCGCAAACGTCGAGGTGGCATAAATCGGCGGCATGACGGCGCCGTGCTGGTCGTTGAATTCGCCGCTGTGGACGCTCAGGGTAGCCATGTTTTTCATCATCTATTCCTTTATTGCTGAAGACGGTTGCGCCAGGCGGTCAGAACGTCGCTGCGCGTAATCAGACCGAGAAAACGGTCATTGTCATTTATGACGGCCACCAGACCGCGGTCAAAGATGGCGTTCAGGGCGCTTTCCGGGGCGTGTTTATCCAGGAACTCCACCTGACGCGTCATGGCTGCCGTCACCGGAAGCGCGAAGCGGTCGCCGTCGCCGCCGATATGCCGCAGGAGATCCCACTCGTCGATAATGCCCACCACCTTGCCGTTCTCCAGCACCGGCAGCTGGGAGATGTCGTACAGGCGCATGCGCGCCAGGACGGTGGAAAGCGTGTCGTCCGGGGCGGCGGTGACGGTGGCGCCTTCATCGTGGCGCAGGGCGATGTAGTCGGAGAGATCGCCGGCCTGAGGGCGGGTGATGAGCCCCTGCTGCCGCATCCAGTCGTCGTTGAACATCTTCGAGAGATATTTGTTGCCGCTGTCGCAGGCGAAGGTCACCACGCGCTTCGGCGTAGTTTGCGCCTGGCAATACTTCAGCGCGGCCGCCAGCAGCGTGCCGCTGGAGGAGCCCGCCAGAATGCCTTCCGTTTTCAGCAGCTCGCGCGCGGTGGTGAACGCTTCGCGGTCGGTGATGCGCCAGGCGCGATTTACGCCTTCAATGTGGGCCAGCGGAGGAATAAAGTCTTCGCCAATTCCCTCAACCAGCCAGGAGCCCGCGTCGCGGTAGCGTCCGGTTTCCACCTGGTCGGCCAGAACCGATCCGGCCGGGTCAGCCAGGACAAACTCCGTATGCGGAGAGTGCTCGGCGAACCATGCCTGCAGGCCGCCCAGAGTACCGCCTGAGCCGACGCCCACTACAATGGCGTCGATCCTGCCGTCAAGCTGCTCATACAGTTCCGGTGCCGTGGTGGTACGGTGCGCCAGCGGGTTGGCTTCGTTATTGAACTGGTCGATGTAAAACGCGCCGGGCAGTTCGTTCGCCAGGCGCTGGGCGTAATCCTGGTAATAGGCAGGATGGCCCTTGTTGACGTCGGAGCGGGTCAGCACCACCTGGGCACCCAGCGCGCGCAGGTGGAAAATTTTCTCGCGGCTCATTTTGTCCGGCACGACCAGGATCAGCGAGTAGCCTTTCTGAGCGGCGATCAGGGCCAGGCCGAGACCGGTATTGCCCGCCGTGGCCTCAATAATCGTGCCGCCTGGCTGCAGCTGGCCGGTACGCTCCGCTTCGTTAATCATCGACAGCGCAACGCGATCCTTAATGGACCCGCCCGGATTCTGGTTCTCCAGCTTCAGGAACAGCGAGCAGGGACCGGTATCAAGCTTATGCAGCTGGATAAGCGGGGTACGACCAATCAGTTCAGTGACGGAGTGATAAATCGTCATGATATTTTCCTTTCTGGATGTCATGACGGGATGATAGGGCGGTGAAATTTTCTCAATAAAGAACCATTCACTGCTCTTTAGAACAGAAAAGAATATAAATGCCATTTTTGGAAGTCAGGACAGCAAGACGTAAAGTTGTCTGGATGTGAGGATGGCTATATCGGGAAAAAATGCTGCAAAAATGAACGTTTTTTGCGGCTGTCCGCCAGCGGATATGCATCCGGCAGATAATCATTGCTGAAATTGGTCTAAATGCTTCCCACCCGTTAAATCCGGTGTTTATTTCTGAAAGTTATAACAAATTCTTTTTTGTTCATTTAAAAGCTGATAACGCCTGTTTACTATCGTTTGGACATCCATACTGCTAAACAGCCATGCGCGAAACGGATAAAGAATAAGAATGATAGTACTTAGGAATATTTCGAAGGTTTTTGACAACGGAAAGGTCGCGCTGACTGCCGTTGATAACGTCAATTTGACGATAGAGCAGGGACAGATTTACGGAATTATTGGCTATAGCGGAGCCGGGAAAAGCACGCTGATTCGTCTGCTGAACGGCCTGGAAAAACCCAGCGCCGGAAGCGTCACCATTAACGGGCAGGATATTTCTGCTGCGAAGGGTGAAGCGCTGCGCCAGGCGCGCCTGAAAATCAGCATGGTGTTTCAGCACTTCAACCTGCTGTGGTCGCGCACGGTAAACGAAAATATAGCTTTCTCCATGCAGATTGCCGGCGTGCCTAAAGCAAAAATCACCGCCCGCGTCGCGGAGCTGGTGGATTTGGTCGGCCTGAAGGGCCGCGAGCATGCCTACCCGTCACAGCTGAGCGGTGGGCAAAAGCAGCGCGTGGGCATCGCCCGCGCGCTGGCTAATAATCCGGACGTGCTGCTCTGCGATGAAGCCACCTCCGCGCTTGACCCGCAGACCACCGATCAGATCCTCGATCTGCTGCTGGATATTAACCGCCGCTTTAAGCTGACCATCGTGCTGATCACCCACGAGATGCACGTGGTGCGCAAAATCTGCGACCGCGTGGCGGTGATGGAGAACGGTAAAGTTGTGGAGGAGGGCGACGTGCTGAGCGTCTTTACCCATCCGCAGCAGCCGATTACGCAGCAGTTTGTCCGTCAGGTGAGCCAGTACGCTGAAGAAGAAACGTTCAATACCGAACTGGCAAACGATCTGGAAGGTACGGTCATCAGGCTGACCTTTACCGGGCACAGCACGCATAAGCCGATCGTGGGCGAACTGACGCTGCGCTACGGCCTGCCGTTTAACATCCTGCACGGAAAAATGACGCAAACCGCCCACGGCGTGTTTGGTCAACTCTGGGTGCACGTCGTGGCATCTGATGAACAACTGAACAATATCCTCGCCGACCTGCAGCACAGCGATATTGAAGGCGAGGTGATTAAACATGGCTGAGAATCTCTTTCCGCATCTCAAGTGGGATCAGCTCTGGGCGGCGACGCTGGAGACGCTGTACATGACCGCGCTGTCCGGCGTGGCGACCTTTGTACTGGGCATCGTGCTGGGTCTGGCGCTGTTTTTAACCGCGCGCGGCGGGCTGTTCCACAACCGCACGGTGTATAGCGTCATTTCGATTGTGGTGAACGTGTTCCGCTCGATTCCGTTCATCATTCTGATCGTGCTGCTGATCCCGTTCACCAAGACCGTTGTCGGCACCATTCTTGGCGCCAACGCGGCGCTGCCGGCCCTGATTGTGGGTGCCGCACCGTTCTACGCACGCCTGGTGGAGATCGCCCTGCGTGAAGTGGATAAAGGCGTCATAGAAGCAACGCGCTCGATGGGCGCACGACTGAGCACGTTAGTGTTTCGGGTTTTACTGCCGGAATCATCACCTGCACTGGTATCAGGTATTACGGTGACGCTGATTGCGCTGGTGAGCTACAGCGCAATGGCGGGGGTGATTGGCGCCGGCGGTTTGGGAAATCTGGCTTATCTGGAAGGATTCCAGCGCAACCATGGTGACGTCACGCTGGTGGCAACGGTGACCATTCTGATCATCGTTTTCATTATCCAGTTCTGCGGCGATGTCATTACTTCACTGTTAGATAAACGCTAATAAATACACACAGGAACCACATCATGAAAAAGACACTGACACTGATCGCCGCTGCAACCCTGAGCGCCCTGAGCTTCGCATCCTGGGCCGACACCCTGACCGTGGGCGCATCCAACACGCCGCACGCCGAAATTCTGGAGCAGGCAAAGCCGATTCTGGCGAAGCAGGGTATCGACCTGGAGATTAAACCGTTCCAGGACTACATTCTGCCGAACACCGCGCTGGCGGGTCATGACATCGACGCGAACTATTTTCAGCACATTCCTTACCTGAACAGCGTGCTGAAAGATCATGCGGGCGATAAGGACTACGATTTTGTCAGCGCGGGCGCGATCCACATTGAGCCAATCGGCATCTATTCCAAAAAATACAAGTCGCTGAAAGACCTGCCGGAAGGTGGCAAGATCATCATGCGTGACGCGGTTTCTGAAGAGGGCCGTATTCTCTCTATCTTCGAAAAAGAGGGCGTGATCAAGCTGAAGCCGGGCATCGATAAAGTGACCGCGCGCATCAGCGACATCGTCGAGAACCCGAAAAAGCTGAAGTTTACGCCTAACGTCGAAGCGTCTCTGCTGCCGCAGATGTACAACAACAACGAAGGCGATGCGGTGGTGATTAACGCCAACTACGCGATTGACGCCGGTCTGGATCCGGTTCACGACCCGATTGCGGTTGAGAGCGGTGAAAACAACCCGTACGCTAACATCATTACCGTGCATCGCGGTGACGAGAAGAAGAAAGACATCGTCGCGCTGGTGAACGTGCTGCACTCGAAAGAAATTCAGGACTGGATCCGCACCAAGTACAAAGGTGCGGTCATTCCAGTAAACAACTAATTTACTGATTTTACTGATGAAGCCCGGCGAGTCTCTCGCCGGGCTTCTTTTTTGTATCCGGCAGGAGAATCATTTAAGCTCAACGTTTAACAGGCAATGGAGTGATGACGATGGGTAACGTGACCAAAGATGAAGCGCTGTATCAGGAGATGTGCCGGGTGGTCGGGAAGGTCGTGCTTGAGATGCGTGATTTAGGGCAGGAGCCAAAGCATATTGTCATTGCCGGGGTACTGCGTACCGCGCTGGCGAACCAGCGCGTGAAACGCAGTGAATTGACAACCGAGGCAATGGAAACGGTGGTTAAAGCGCTGGCCGGGTAAGACGCCAGCGCTTCGCAAGCTGCTCGAGCGAGCAGCAGAGCAGGTAGTAGACCACGCCCGTAAAGATAAAAATGGCCGCCGGGTAGATTTGCACCCGGTTGTTGACCTGTCCCGCCACCGTGGTCAGCTCCGGGACGTTCACGATAAACGCCAGCGACGTATCCTTCAGCAGGCTGATAAAAATCCCCACCAGCGACGGCAGAGTGTTCCTCAGCGCCTGCGGCAGCAGCACGCGCCACAGGGTTTGCTGCGTGCTGAATCCCTGTGACAGTGCGGCTTCGTACTGCCCGGACGGTAGCGCATTAAGTCCGGCCAGTACCGAGTGCATCACGGTTGCTGCGGTAAACCAGGCCAGCGCCAGCGTGACGGTCAGCGCCCCCGGCAGATCGCCTCCGGTGATGAGCGGCAGGAGATACCACATCCAGAAAATCACGAAGATGAGCGGGATCCCGCGAATCAGCTCTGCCCATACATAGAGGGCTTTTCGCACGAGCCCGGTAAAGCGCCAGGCCAGGCACGCGAGCACTATCCCACCGGGCAGAGCGATAGCCGCAGCGCCTGTCGCCATCATTAACGAAAGCAAAACGCCTCCCGGTTCACCCGTTGCCGCGCGTCCCCACAGCAGATAATCGAGGTTATCGGTGATGACATTAAGTCCGGCAATCATGTTTTTCACTCCCTGCGGTGGCGACGTTTGGGCGTTTACGTTTCGCCTGTGGACCAAGGCGTACCAGCGCCGTCCCCATGATCAGGCCGGTCAGCAGATAGAGTGCGGTACCGACGGTAAATGCCTCCAGCGCGTGCGCGTTATAGCTTTCGATCTGCCTGACCTGATAGGTGAGCTCGGCGAAGCCAATCCCGCTGGCGAGCGAGGAGAGCTTCATCAGGTTAAGGTACTGGCCCACAACCGGCTGCCAGGCGTTAGCCAGGCCCTGCGGCAGAAGAACGTAGCGAAACAAACGCCACGCGGAGAATCCCTGGGCGAGCGCCGCCTCCCGCTGCCCGGCTGGCACGGAACGCAATCCAGCTTCCACCTCTTCGATTAAAAACGCCGAGGTAAAGACGCCCAGCCCCCAGGCAGAACATAAAAACTCGGGCGTAAACCACCAGACGTCGCCGGGCAGAATTGACCAGCTATGATCGGCGTTAACTACGTCGCGAAACGCCTGCGGCAGCCCGTTCCAGGCGGCAAAATACCAGAACAGCAGCTGCACCAGCAGCGGGGTATTGCGAAACAGCGATACCCAGCCGCTGACGATCGCTTTCCCGACGCGTCCACCGGACAGGCGCAGGAGCATAAAGAGCAGTGCGAGCAGGCTGGCCAGCGCGATCCCCGCCAGCGTCACCCACAGGGTGGTGAGGAATCCGGAGAGTATCCACTGCAGAGGCTGTCCGGTCAGTACCCCCTGCCAGTCGAGCGCGGGCATTACAGATGCTCCTGATGCAGCGGGTTGAGCACCTTTTGCAGGAAACGCTGCGCGCGCGGATGCGCTGGCCGGCTGAAAAATTGCGCCGGCGGTGCGGTTTCCAGAATTTTTCCGCCGTCGATAAAGACAATCCGGTCGGCAATTTCCCGGGCAAACTGCATCTCGTGAGTCACCACGATCATCGTGATTCCGCTGTGGGCGAGAGCTTTCATCACGAACAGGACTTCACCAATCATCTCGGGATCGAGCGCCGACGTCGGCTCGTCAAAGAGAATGATTTGCGGCGACGAGGCCAGGGCGCGGGCAATCGCCACGCGCTGCTGCTGCCCGCCGGATAGCTCTGCCGGGAAATAGTGGGCTTTTTCCAGCATCCCGACCTTCTCCAGCAGGGCCAGCGCACGCTCCTGGGCTGGTCGTGGCTTCCAGCCGTGAACGTGCTCCAGGGCCAGGGTGATGTTCTGGCTGGCGGTGAGATGGGCATAAAGATTGAACTGCTGGAACACAAACCCCACGCGGCTTTGCAGCTGGCGCAGCCCGCTACCGGAGAGCTTTCCGGTAGGCTTATTGTCGACCAGAATCTCTCCGCCGCTCAGAGGTTCAAGCTGGTTGATAAGACGAATCAGGGTGGATTTACCGGAACCCGACGGGCCGAGGATGGCAACCACTTCACCGGGCGTAATGGTGAGGTTAATGTCGCTTAAAACCTGATGGTCACCGTAGCGTTTGTCCACATGACGAAACTCGACGCTGGCCTGTTCCAGATGTGAAAAATCCGCGGCACCGGCCGCGGAGTGTGAAAATAAACCTGAGAGCATAATTACCTGGCTTCTATTTTAAAGCCGCGAGGCTGTGGAGCAGGGGTGCCAGGACCAAACCAGACATCATAGATTTTTGTCGCCTGACCGGTCTTCTCAAGATTAACCAGCTCGTCGTTAACGGCCTTCAGCAGCGCCGTTTCACCTTTCTTCACCCCCACGCCAATCTCTTCTTTACTGAGCAGATCGGGCAGGATTTTGAAGTTCGCTTTGTCCGGCGCCTGCGCCAGCAGGCCGGCCAGAATGGTGCTGTCCTGGGTAATGGCCTGGACGTTGCCATTGCGCAGTGCGGTCAGCGCCAGGGGAATGTCGTCATAGGAGAGGACGCGGGACTGCGGGAAACGCTGGTGCAGCGCCTGCTCGCCCGTCGTTCCTTTAACCGCGCCAATGCGCGCCCGGCTATAGTCATCGAGCTTGTCCGGTGATTTCGCCGGAACCAGGAACTGCTGGCCGGTGACGAAGTAAGGCGTCGAGAAATCAATGACCTGTGCGCGTTCCGGGGTGATAGTAATATCCGCCACGATCAGGTCGGCCTTGCCGGACTGCAGCAGCGGAATGCGGTTGGCCGGATTGGTGGCAACCAGTTCAAGCTTCACGCCGAGCGATTTTGCCAGCGCTTTGGCGAAGTCCACGTCATAACCCACGATCTCGTGCGTTTTTGCATCAATCGAGCCAAACGGCGGGTTGGCGTCAAACGTGGCCACTTTCACCACCCCTGCGGCCTTAATATCCGCCAGCTGATCGGCCTGTGCCTGCGCTGAAAGCAGGCTCCCCGCCGCCAGTAATCCCAGAACCAGTGTCCGTTTGGTAAACCCTTTCATGTTTGCTGCCATAGTCATTCGCCATCCCGTTGTTTTTGTTTTACCCCGTTACGCTCCCATAAGGGAAAGCTATCGCCAAATAAGAAATCGTTCTTTGCTATGAGCAAAAAAGCATTAGTGAACAAGGTGTTAATGAAGAATGAAAAGAACGCGGTGCTATTTGCAGATCCTGCACATCGACAGTGGATTTTGGTATTTCCCCTGAACGGGATTTGGGTGCTTAACTGAAGGCAGACACGGCGAGAGAGGGTAAGACGATGAAAAAGTGGATCAGCACGTTACGGCGGTTTTTTGCGGCCCGGCCAGCGAATGCGGAGAACAGCGCGCAACGTGTTCTTGAATCGATACTGCCTGTCGCCAGCCTGTATGGCGTAGACGTTGCCAACATTGACCCGGAGTGGTTCCATGATAAAACGCCACGCTGAACTACGCCGCACGCGCGAAACGTACTGGAACGAGGTGTGCGTGACGTTTAACGAGTGAAATAAAAAAGCACCGGTTTACCGGTGCTTTTTTATTAGATCTTGCAGGCGTCGCCGCAGTCGTCGTCGGCGACAATCGCCTGCGCTTTTTTGTCCGCATCGTCCAGACGTTCCGCATTACGCTCTTCTGCTTCATCCAGACCGTTAAACACTAAGTTATCGAGATCAATTTCCATGTGGCACCTGCTCTGTTCAGTTTTCGATACTGGCACAGTATAGGGCAAAAAAAGCCAGCAATGTACCTCGCAGCACATAAGGATAATCCCTGCCATACTCAGTGCTTTATCGCTGAGGAGAGCACATGATTACACTCTGTAAAACCTGCGGAACTGCCTACGATGCCCGGCCGGACAGATGCCCGATTTGCGAGGATGAACGCCAGTATGTGCCCGCTACGGGCCAGGCGTGGACCGATCTTGATACCGTCACCGCCGCGCACAGCAACAAATGGCAGCTGCTGGAGCCGCGATTGTTCGGAATCAAAACGGTTCCGGCGTTTGCTATCAACCAGCGGGCGCTGCTTCTGCAAACGCCCCACGGCAATATCCTCTGGGACTGCATCGCCAACATAGACCCCGCAACCAAAACGCTTATTACCGCCCTCGGCGGCATCAGCGCGATAGCGATTTCACATCCGCACTATTACACCACGATGCAGGAGTGGGCGGCGGCGTTTGACGCGCCGGTGTACCTGCACGCCAGCGACAGAGAGTGGGTGATGCGCGACAGCCCGGCCATTCATTTCTGGGAAGGCGATGCGCTGGAGGTTTGCCCGTCGGTCACCCTGCTGCGTCTGGGCGGGCATTTTGCCGGTGGAACGGTGCTGCACTGGCAGGAGGGGGACGGGGTGCTGCTGGCAGGCGATATTCTGCAGGTCACGCCGGGTAAAGACGCCGTCTCGTTTATGTGGAGCTACCCGAACTATCTTCCGCTGCCGGCCCGCGCCGTGGCGTCCGTCGTAAGTCGTCTGGGAGGCAGAACGTTTGAACGTCTGTACGGCGCGTTCGAAGGGCAGAACATCCTCGCTAACGCGGACGAAATTGTGCAGCGGTCAGGCCAGAAATATATTGCTTGTCTGAAGTAAACGACGATGGGTAAACTTTACGAGTGTGATCTCGATCATACCTAAACTAAAACAGATAAAAGAGACATTGCTATGCAACATATCATTGAAGGTTTTCTCAGCTTTCAAAAAGAGATTTTCCCGCAACGTAAAGAACTCTTCCGCAGTTTAGCGTCCAGCCAGAATCCCAAAGCGCTGTTCATCTCATGCTCCGACAGCCGTTTGGTCCCGGAACTGGTCACCCAGCAAGAGCCAGGACAACTCTTTGTCATTCGTAATGCTGGCAACATTGTGCCGCCGTTCGGACCGGAGCCAGGCGGCGTGTCTGCAACCATCGAATACGCCGTTGTGGCGCTGGGCGTCACGGATATCGTGATTTGCGGTCACTCCAACTGCGGCGCGATGAAGGCGATTGCCGATAACGCGAACCTGGAGCCGATGCCTGCCGTGTCGCACTGGCTTCGCTATTCCGACGCGGCGAAAGCCGTGGTGGAGAATAAAACCTGGGATAAGCCGATCGATAAAGTCAATGCGATGGTGCAGGAGAACGTGTTTGCGCAGCTGAGCAACATCAAGACCCATCCGTCCGTCGCCGTGGGCCTGCGTAATAACTCCATCCGACTGCACGGCTGGGTTTACGACATTGAAAGCGGCGAAATCCTCGCGCTGGATAAAGCGACGAAAACCTTCGTTTCGCTGTCGGAAAACCCGGAAGTCTTCTTCGAGTAATCCGCAACAGCAGGGCACGGAAGCCCTGTCAGTTTTCAAAATAGTCTAATCTCCGCCGCACGCGCGACGCGGGTTTTTCCGCCGCTTTCGCCATCGCCTCTGCAATCTCTGCACACTCCGCCAGCCCCTGAACGAAGGGACGATCGTGCATCAGCCACGGTATCGCACCGAAAGCGATGCGCCCGCGAACGGTGTCAGGCGCTTTTAAGGTGTAATCCTCGCCGATATCGGGTATCTCATCGCCGGTCGCTTGCAGCTGTTTTCGCAGCGTCGGGAAGGGCAGATCTTTCGTTTTCAGCGGCTTTTGTCCGCGGGCGTCAATAAACACGTCGAAACGATTGACGGTCTCTTTTGTGGTTATCACCGTTCGATCGCCGCCTACGTCGAGCGTGTAGTCGTCCCCGAGCGCGGCCACGCTGATGATGCCGGCTTCGCGAAGCGCGAGCAGCCTGCGGATAGACTGCGGAGGAATGGCGGCATAGTTGTCGATAAATACCCGGGCCAGGCCTTGTTTAAAGCGCTCTTTGTCCCGGTCGTTGAGGTGGGGAACAATCTCCTGAACCACTTCATGCAGCCGAAGGACGGTATAGCGCCAGGCCACGGTACGGCGTTCCCGTTTGTTGCGTTCAACCTCGTTGAGGTTCTCTTCCGCCCAGGTAAAGGGGCCGTGGCGTTTACGATCCTCAAACCAGGCCTCACGAATAGTGTCCGCATTCAGCGTATGCAGAGACATTTCCTCGCACCACGCCGGATCGGCAAGCTGAAGCTCTTTGACCATCAGGGTAAATATACGGTCAAGCAGGCCATCCGATCCTGTGGCAATCTCGCGTTCAACCACGCGTTCGGTCAATACCGACAGCGGCTCGTAAGGAATCGGGCAGTAAAAATCGGCCTCCGGCAGAATGCCCGTCCGGGACATCAGCGTAATGGTTAACCCTTCGCTGCCTTTGTTGAGGATGAATTTACCGTCTCTAAACGCGCCGTGCTGCATCACCACCGCCATAGCCGCATCGAGACCGCTTAACGATGTCCCCATGATACCGACGCGGCAGGGAGGAATACTGGCGTCCATCAGACCGGACCACGGGCTTGGGAAGAACGTGCGCGTGGCTTCATCCTCATCTGGCCAGACGTGGCCGGTGGCGATAACCGCCAGGTCGAATTGATCCGGTAGGGTGCGGTCGTTGACCGAAATCGTCACGCCGGTTGTCGAAGGGATGATGTCGGTGACCTTCGCGGATTCATGGACCTTAACCTCGAACCCCAGCTTATTAGCCTCTTTTACGATTGAACGAAAGCTGTCGCGAAAATACTCCCCCAGCAGGATCCGGGGCAGGAACTGTCGGTCATGCAGGCTGGCTTTATCCACCTTAAAGCGCGCCAGATGGGCATCGCTCTGTTCCTTGAGCCAGTCGAGGTAGGTCATAAAAATGGGCGGGATTTCAATGCTCGCAATGTTCGCCAGCATCAGCCGGGAATTATCGTCATCGTTATAGGGCATGCCCACGCCAGCTTCATCTGCCTGCTCGAAAACGGAAACGGAGAGCGGAGTGCCGTTTTGAAGCAGGTGATAAAAGGTGTAAATCCCTGTGGGGCCGGAGCCGATAATCGCGATTTTCTTCATCGACATGTTTCCTGTGTTTTTTTCCATAGGAAAAGCGTAGCAGGAGAATAATGATGAAAATAAAGGATTAAGAAAATTCAGGCTATCAGAGGAGAATTTGCACCATTTCAGGACTGAAATGGTGCGTCCGAGTGGACTCGAACCACCGACCCCCACCATGTCAAGGTGGTGCTCTAACCAACTGAGCTACGGACGCAGGATGGTGCGTTCAATTGGACTCGAACCAACGACCCCCACCATGTCAAGGTGGTGCTCTAACCAACTGAGCTATGAACGCAACGTTGTAGGTGACAACGGGGACGAATATTAGCGGCAGAGTGGGAAGGTGGCAAGAGGCAAAACGTAATTTTCTCTCTGATTTCACGCGATTGCTGTATTACCGCGCAAAGTGAAGAGAAAGTAGCCGCCGGGTGGCGGCTACTGCGTATTTAACGGGCAGCGCGTTGCAAAATGATCGTTGATGGCTGGCGCTGCAGGAAGCGCATACGCATCATCATCATAATCGCCGCCGACGTCAGGCCGATGATAAAGCCCATCCAGAACCCCGCCGGCCCCATGCGGTCAACCACCAGGTCGGTCAGGGCCAGAATATAACCACACGGCAGACCCAGCACCCAGTAGGCGATGAAGGTGATAAAGAAGATGGAGCGCGTGTCTTTATAGCCGCGCAGCACGCCGCTGCCAATCACCTGGATGGAGTCCGAAATCTGGTAAATCGCGGCCAACAGCATCAGGTGCGATGCCAGCATGACGACTTCCGGATTGTCGTTATAGAGCAGGGCAATCTGCTCGCGCAGCGCAACGGTAAAAAGCGCCGTGCAAATGGCCATGCAGACGCCGACGCCCAGCCCGGTCCGCGCCGCGGTTTGCGCATCCAGCGTTGAGCCCTGACCCAGACGATAACCTACGCGGATAGTTACCCGCTGCCGCCAGCGACATTGGAAGCACAAACATCAGTGAACTAAAGTTCAGGGCAATCTGGTGTCCTGCGACATCAACAATACCGAGCGGAGACACTAACAGAGCCACGACGGCAAACAGTGTCACTTCAAAGAACAGTGCCAGCGCAATCGGCAAATCCGAGTTGAATCAGTCGTTTCATAACCGCAGGATCGGGTTTCGCAGTGCCTTTTTTCGTTACGGATATCGCGCATGGAGCGGGCGCGTTTAATGTAAGAAACCATGGCAAGGAACATGACCCAATACACCGCCGCAGTAGCCACGCCACAACCAACGCCACCGAGCTCAGGCATACCGAAATGACCATAAATAAAGATATAGTTCACCGGAATGTTCACCAGCAGGCCGATAAAGCCCATTACCATACCCGGCTTGGTTTTTGCCAGACCTTCACATTGGTTACGGGCAACCTGGAAGAAAAGATAGCCTGGCGCGCCCCACAGCAACGCACGCAGATAACCCACGGCTTTGTCCGCCAGAGCCGGATCGATGTTTTCCATGGAGCGGATAATGTAACCTGCATTCCACAGCACCAGCATAATGAGAACGGAAACAAAACCTGCCAGCCAGAAACCTTGTCGCACCTGATGCGCAATGCGCTCACGTCGACCGGAACCATTTAATTGCGCGATAACCGGCGTTAATGCCAGCAGCAGTCCGTGACCAAAGAGGATCGCCGGAAGCCAGATAGAAGTACCGATAGCGACCGCCGCCATGTCGGTGGCACTGTAGCCGCCCGCCATCACGGTATCGACAAAACCCATCGCAGTTTGGGCGATTTGCGCGAGAATCACCGGGATTGCTAATGCTAATAACAGACGCGCTTCACTGATATACTTCTGCACGTGAACACCTTTTATTTGTAGTTATATGAGAGACTAAAAAGCCGCCTGAATGGGCAGCAAAAAGAAGAAGCAGGGGAAATTCAGTCTATTGTAGCGAGGATTTATTAATTCTCCAGTGAAAAAATAGCCATTCTTACCCCTTCACTGGTAAGGGCGTTTTCCACCTGCTATTGTGCTGAACAGAATGTCTTAACTGATTTCAGGAGTTGTAAGTATGTTTACGGGGATTGTACAGGGCACCGCAAAACTGGTGTCGATTGACGAGAAACCAAATTTTCGTACGCATGTGGTGGAGTTACCCGACCACATGCTGGACGGCCTGGAAACCGGTGCTTCCGTGGCGCATAACGGTTGCTGCCTGACCGTGACGGAAATTAACGGCAACCATGTCAGTTTTGACCTGATGAAAGAAACGTTACGCATTACCAATCTTGGCGATTTAAAAGTGGGGGATTGGGTAAACGTTGAGCGTGCGGCGAAATTCAGTGATGAAATTGGCGGACACTTAATGTCAGGTCATATTATGACCACTGCTGAAGTGGCGAAAATATTAACCTCAGAAAATAATCGCCAGATCTGGTTTAAAGTCCAGGATAGTCAGTTGATGAAATATATTCTGTACAAAGGATTTATTGGCATCGACGGTATTAGCCTGACCGTCGGCGAAGTCACGCCAACGCGTTTTTGCGTCCATTTAATTCCGGAAACTCTGGAACGCACGACTCTTGGGAAGAAAAAACTCGGCGCACGCGTCAACATTGAAATTGATCCACAAACTCAGGCAGTGGTAGATACGGTAGAACGTGTGCTGGCGGCACGAGAAAATGCCATGAATCAACCAGGTACAGAAGCCTGATCTGAAATCGCCCCCGGAGAGGGGGCGATAGAATAGCCTTTAGCGAGCGACTCGAAGGCCGTTTTCAACACCGCGTGAGAACACGACCTGCCAGAGCTGAATATCACGGGCGCGGAAAGCACCTGCACAGGCATTCAGATAATAGGTAAACATTCGTTTAAAGCGTTCACTGTAGTTATCCGCAATTTCTGGCCATGCGGCGAGGAATCGTTCATACCACGCCATCAACGTAGTATCGTAATCAGCACCGAAGTTATGCCAGTCTTCCATCACAAAGTGGGGTTCGCTGGATTGAGCAATCTGGCGTACAGAGGGCAGGCAACCGTTTGGAAAAATATATTTGTTAATCCAGGGATCAACATTCAGATCGGTTTTTTCGAACCGATAGTATGGAGCAGGAATATGCCTTCCGGTTTCAAATTACGATCCACCACCGCAAAATAGGTATCGTAATTTTTCGGTCCGACGTGCTCGAACATCCCCACAGAAACAATACGATCAAACTGGTCGTTCAGGTCACGATAATCTTGCAGCAAAATGGTGACATCCAGGCCTTCACAGCGTTCCTGAGCCATTTTTTGCTGTTCGGCAGAAATGGTGACGCCCACCACGCTTACGTCATAATTAGATGCCATGTAGTGTGCCAGTCCGCCCCAGCCGCAGCCAATATCCAGTACGCGCATCCCTGGTTTTAACTGCAATTTTTCACAAATCATTTTGAGCTTCGCCTGCTGGGCAGATTCCAGATTATCGGCATCTTTCCAGTAAGCGCAGGAATATTGCATGAAGGGATCAAGCATGCGGCTGAACAAGTCATTACCCAAATCGTAATGCTCTTTGCCGACTATCCAGGCACGTTTTTTACTCTGCAGATTGAAGAGACGAGCGCCGGCAATACGCAGCGTGTCTTTGAAATGATGGGGGAGTTGGTTCTCGAGACCTGCGCGTAAGACTTTGCTAAAAAACATATCCAGTCGGTCACATTCCCACCAGCCATCCATATAACTTTCGCCTAACCCCAAAGAGCCTTCTTGCAGAACGCGTTTAAAAAAATCGGGGTTTTTCACACGAATATCCGCCGGGGCAGAACCGTTAATGGCTATACCGGCACGGCTAAGTAATTCGTTGGCGATACGGTACCAGTTGTCATCCGGTACGCTGACTTCTTCTATACACGATGAACTCATAGTTTCTCCATCACTGGTCGGTGATCAGAACCTTAAAACAGCGTAGACGCTTTTTGGGCTTTGTGAGAAATCTCGCAGAAAAAACCGCGAGTCTATAATCCGACGTAGAACAGAGGGAAAGGAGGAACCCTTGCCGAAATGACCATCCATAGTGAGTCGGGAGCGATCCTGTCCCCGTAAAAACATAATATTTATCGTAGCTTTAACAACTCGAAATTAGTATAGGCCGCTAATTTCAATCATAACAACAAAATTTTGTTAGCAGCCTACGTATAAGTATATCGATATAGATCAGTGTGATTCGCTATGAGCGACTTCGGCATTGCCATGATTCTGGCAGCCAACTTCTTCACAACGTTGCATCATGTAACCCCAGCGCGACCAGCACTACTGTTGATAACATCACGCTGGTGGTGGTGAGCAATGGCGTGCTGATACTGATCAGCCAGGAAACTCCCAGACTTGCGAGGAAGCACAGACCCAGTTGTAGAGTGTTCTGCAAAGCTGCGGCGCGACCAGTTGCGTGTGGGAAGGGACGCAGCGCCTGGGCGACAACAATAGGGTAGATCGCGCCATTGGCACTCCGCCATCACACAGAATGGGATCAGGATTTCGACCAGCGACACATGGCTAATGAAGCCTGCAGCCCAGGTCGCAATGACGCTGACAGCAAACAGCACCAGCAACCACGGTAATAACTGCTTGCCTTGCCATTTCTGCAGTGCGGCGCGACAGCCATAACCACCAATCAGAAACGCGATTAGTCTGCGGGACATAGCTCAGGCCGATGGCTGCCGGGCTGTAGCCCATATCGTGCAGAATGAACGGCGAACCGGTGAGCCACGCGAAGAAGCTTGCCGAGCAGGCGGCATAGATCAGGACATTACCGCGATAAGCTTTAGTGCTGAGCAGGGAAGTGAAGGTAATGGGCTTCGCATCGGCATGCGCCTCTTTTTTATGCGCGGGCTTGAGGGCAAACGCAGGCAGCATCAGTACCAGGGTAATGGCAAACAGCGTGGCGAAGATGGCCTGCCAGTCGAAATGCGCGAGGATCCAGCTGCCCAGCAGCGGGGCGAGGGCAGGTGAGAGACCCACCAGCGGCATAATAGTGGCGAAAATACGGTTAGTGCGGTTAGCCGGATAATAGTCGGTGACCAGCGCCTGCCAGGTCACGGCCGCGGCACAGACGCCCACGGCCTGAATAAAGCGCAGGACCAGCAGCCAGGTGGCATCGCGTACCCACAGCATTCCCAGGCAGCCCGCGGCAAAAATGGCCAGGCCCAGCAACAGCACCGGTTTACGACCAAAGCGATCCGAGAGCGGTCCCCACAGCAGCTGCGCGAAAGCAAAGCCGGCGAGGAATAAACTCAGGCTGGCGCTGATGGCGGCAGCAGGGGTTTGCAAATCTTCCTGCATGGCGGCAAACGCCGGCAGGTACATATCGGTGGCCAAAAAGCCCAGCACGCTTAAGCCGCCGAGCCAGACTAAAAAACCGTTCCTGGGTTGCATTATTTTATTCTCCTGAGGAGGCAGGTATACATTGGCGCTGAGTGTAGGGAGTGCAAAGCCGCTTGTGAAACGGTAATATTTGATGACTGGTTTCAAAAATTTTGTAGGCAGACTATGTGGTCAGAATATTCACTCGAAGTTGTTGATGCGGTAGCGCGTAATGGTAGTTTTAGCGCTGCGGCACAGGAGCTGCATCGCGTTCCTTCTGCGGTCAGCTATACCGTGCGTCAGCTGGAAGAGTGGCTGGCGGTGCCGCTCTTTGAACGACGGCACCGTGATGTGGAGCTGACCGCTGCTGGAGCGTGGTTTCTCAAAGAAGGGCGCTCTGTTGTCAAAAAAATGCAGATCACCCGCCAGCAATGTCAGCAGATAGCGAACGGCTGGCGCGGTCAGTTAGCTATCGCAGTGGATAATATTGTCAGGCCAGAACGTACACGGCAGATGATCGTTGATTTTTATCGCCATTTTGATGATGTCGAACTTCTTGTCTTTCAGGAAGTGTTCAACGGTGTCTGGGATGCGCTTTCCGACGGGCGCGTGGAACTGGCGATTGGCGCAACACGCGCGATTCCGGTAGGCGGTCGTTATGCCTTCCGGGATATGGGGATGCTAAGCTGGAGTTGCGTTGTTGCCAGCCACCACCCGCTGGCGTTGATGGATGGCCCATTCAGCGATGATACGTTGCGCAACTGGCCGTCGTTGGTGCGCGAAGACACCTCGCGAACGCTACCTAAGCGTATTACCTGGTTGCTGGATAACCAAAAAAGACTTGTCGTGCCTGACTGGGAATCATCGGCAACCTGTATCTCGGCAGGATTATGCATAGGGATGGTGCCAACACATTTCGCCAAACCGTGGCTTAATGAGGGGAAGTGGGTAGCATTAGAACTGGAAAACCCCTTTCCGGATTCGGCATGTTGTCTGACATGGCAGCAAAATGATATGTCGCCTGCGTTAACCTGGTTGCTTGAGTATCTCGGCGATAGTGAGACGCTGAATAAGGAGTGGCTGCGGGAGCCGGAAGAGACTCCCGCAACGGGTGATTAACGACGATAGTCGCGGAACGGGCCGTCAGCCACGGAGCGGCGTTCAATCAAGCGCGGATGCACTTCAATGGACTGCGGTTCTTCACGTTTGTTGACGATACGATCCAACAGCATGTTGAACGCTGTTTCACCCAGCGAGTCTTTTGGCTGATGGATCGTGGTCAGCGCCGGCGTAAAATAGCGGGCGTTGCGCACGTTATCATAACCGATCAGCGAAACATCCTGCGGGACGCGCAGGCCCATTTCATCAGCAGCACAAAGTGCGCCCATTGCCATGATATCGCCACCACAGAAGACGGCAGTAGGGCGATGCGGCTGCGACAGGATTTGCTGCATGGCGCGATAACCGGATTCAGGTTCAAAATCACCCTGCACAATCCAGCTTTCCGGCACCTTGATCATTGCTTCTTCCATCGCCTTCATAAAACCGGCAAGGCGGCCTGCGCCAGTGTTACGTTCCAGCGGGCCGGGGATAACGCCGATTTCGCGGTGACCGCGTTCAATCAGATAACGCCCGGCCATGTAGCCGCCTTCGAACGCGTTATCAATGACCGCATCGGTGAAGTCAGCTTTTGCTTCACCCCAGTCCATCACCACCATTGGGATATGGCGATACTCTTCCAGCATCGCCAGCAACGGCTCTGGGTACTCAGAACACATCACCAGCAGACCATCGACGCGTTTTTGCGCCATCATCGACAGATAAGCCCGCTGTTTCTCAAGATTGTTCCACGCATTACCCAGAATCAGGGTGTAACCTTTCTGGAAGCAATTTTTTTCAACCGCTTCAATGATCTCGGCAAAATAGGCCGCTTCGCTGCTGGTCGCCAGCAAACCGATAGACTTGGTGTGGTTAACCTTCAGGCTACGCGCCACCGCGCTAGGGGAGTAGTGTAATTCTTTAATCGCTGCCCACACGGCGTTGCGCGTTTCTTCAGCGACGAAACGTGTTTTGTTGATCACGTGTGACACAGTTGTAGTGGAAACGTTTGCTCGTTTCGCTACATCTTTTATTGTTGCCATTCCATTTCACTCCAGACCCTAACTTCAGCTCCTGCAAAATCGCAAGGTAAACGTTTGCCTTTACACACCTTACGCACAACAAAAGTGTTGCGGTACGCCGGAAAAACGACACGGAGCGTCAGGAAGGGGTCAATGGCCAGTACGCAAATAGTGTAAGCGTGGAATTTTGGCCGATCTTGACGAAAAGGGGAAGTGGTAAAACACTTATCATTATAAATCCAGGAAGATTTTTAACGTAATCTGTGCAAAAATGAGCAAGCTCACTTTTCGTGGGGGGATTAAAAGGAGAAAAATTGATGAGTTCCGATCTGAAGTTTTCGCTGTTCACCACCGTTATTGTGCTGGCTCTGATTGTTGCGGCTGGTCTGACGGCTGCGCTGCACTGATTTACGTGGAGGGAGAGCCTTCTCCCTCCCGATCGTCCCGATTGTTACTTCTCTGGCAAAAATCTTTTGCCATTTTGTTAACTTCTCATTTTTTGTGATTGATGTCATG
The DNA here is from genome assembly GCA_041890495.1 of Enterobacter hormaechei. Lineage (GTDB taxonomy): Bacteria > Pseudomonadota > Gammaproteobacteria > Enterobacterales > Enterobacteriaceae > Escherichia > Escherichia boydii. The sequence continues at coordinate 1,656,707 of CP169086.1, read as the reverse complement.
CTTTCCGCTTCTTTGTTCTGTGTCACCACATGACACGGCATCCGGAGTTGACGCATGAAAATCAATTTTCCCCTGCTGGCCCTGGCGATTGGCGCTTTTGGGATTGGCACCACTGAATTCTCCCCGATGGGGTTACTGCCCGTTATTGCCCGGGGCGTAGATGTCTCGATCCCTGCGGCAGGGATGTTAATCAGCGCCTACGCCATCGGCGTGATGGTCGGTGCGCCGTTGATGACGCTTTTACTTTCGCACCGCGCGCGCCGTAATGCGCTGATTTTCCTGATGGCGATTTTCACCCTGGGCAACGTGCTTTCGGCCATTGCACCGGACTACACCACATTGATGCTGTCACGCATTCTGACCAGCCTTAACCACGGCGCGTTCTTTGGGCTGGGGTCGGTCGTGGCTGCCAGCGTGGTGCCTAAACATAAGCAGGCGAGCGCCGTGGCAACTATGTTCATGGGGCTGACGATTGCCAATATCGGCGGGGTGCCTGCGGCAACCTGGCTGGGAGAAGCGATCGGCTGGCGTATGTCCTTCCTGGCGACTGCCGGACTGGGCGTGGTTGCGATGGTGGCGCTGTTCTTCTCCCTGCCGAAAGGCAGCGCGGGGGAACGTCCTGACGTGCGCAAAGAACTGTCGGTGCTGATGCGCCCACAGGTGCTCTCCGCGCTGCTCACCACCGTGCTGGGGGCAGGGGCGATGTTTACCCTCTACACCTATATTTCACCGGTATTGCATGACATCACCCACGCAACGCCTCTCTTTGTCACCGCGATGCTGGTGCTGATTGGCGTGGGCTTCTCGATCGGCAACTATCTCGGCGGGAAATTTGCCGACCGTTCCGTGAGCGGGACGCTGAAGGGCTTCTTAACCCTGCTGATTGTCATCATGATTGCCATTCCGTGGCTGGCGCGTAATGAGTTCGGGGCCGCGATCGCGATGGTCGTCTGGGGGGCTGCCACTTTTGCCGTGGTGCCGCCGCTGCAGATGCGCGTGATGCGCGTCGCGCATGAAGCGCCGGGCCTCTCATCTTCGGTCAATATTGGTGCCTTCAACCTGGGCAATGCGCTCGGTGCAGCGGCCGGTGGGGCCGTGATTTCAGGGGGACTGGGGTACAGCTTTGTGCCGGTGATGGGGGCGATTATTGCCGCGCTCGGCCTGCTGCTGGTGATGATGTCGGGTCGTAAGCAGCCAGAAGCCGCCTGCGCTGCGGAATAAACCAAAAACGCAGAAGGGCGAACCCTTCTGCGTGTCTCTTACGCGGCGAAGTTCTTCGCCACAAAGTCCCAGTTAACCAGTGCCCAGAAGTGCTCCAGGTAATTCGGGCGCGCGTTGCGGTAATCGATGTAGTAAGCGTGTTCCCACACGTCCACGGTCATCAGCGGCTTAGCGCTGGTGGTCAGCGGGGTGCCCGCGTTAGAGGTGGACACGATAGCCAGTTTGCCATCCGCCTCTTTAACCAGCCACGTCCAGCCAGAACCGAAGTTCTTGATGGCGGCATCGGTGAATTTCGCTTTGAAATCCGCGAAGCTGCCAAATGCGGCATTGATAGCGGTAGCCAGTTCACCGACAGGTTCACCGCCGGCATTCGGCGCCAGGCAGTGCCAGTAGAAGGTGTGGTTCCACACCTGAGCCGCGTTGTTAAATACGCCACCCTCTGAGCTGCGAACGGTCTCTTCCAGCGTTTTGCCTTCAAAATCGGTGCCCTTGATCAGATTGTTCAGGTTGGTGACGTACGTCTGGTGATGCTTGCCGTAGTGATATTCCAGGGTTTCCGCAGAAATGTGCGGGGCCAGGGCGTCTTTTGCATACGGTAGTGCAGGTAATTCGAACGACATTGCTTCTCTCCTTATTGTATTTTGCGTTGCCAAATAACCACACAGACAACATGGACAGGATAGCAAATTGAAAGGGTATGCAAAAGAGGAACTTACCCTGCCACGGATATGGCAGGGCAGGGGTTAGCGAATGGTTTTCGGCGTCATCACGCGACGCGCGCCGACGTAGTGGCGTACCCAGTAATCTTCACTGAGAGAGGTGATCTGAATATCCTGGCCGCTACGCGGTGACTGGATGAATTTCCCGTTGCCGACATAGACGCCGACGTGGTCAGCCGTGCCGCGACCCTGAGTGCGGAAGAACACCAGATCGCCGTTTTCCAGCTCACCGCGGTCAACCGGTGAGGCATCGCGCAGGTGGTACATCTCATTAGCGGTACGAGGAATGCGGAATTTGACCAGATCTTTATAGGCGTAATAAACGAGGCCGCTGCAGTCAAACCCGGTACGCGGCGAGCTGCCACCCCAGTGATAAGGTTTGCCAATCTGCCCCATCAGTTTGTTCATCGCGGTCTTTTGCGCTTTCTGTACGCGCACTTTATGCACTTCCGCTATTTTCGTGACCTTCGTGCATTTCGCCTTGTGGCCTTTACGGGTGATGCATTTTTCAGTAACGAGGTTAGCGGCGGTTTGCGAAGCTTTACTTTTAGCGGAGTGGGCAGTGCGGGAAGGTTTTGTTTTCGTCTTGCTGGAAGCGGTCTGTTTCGTCTGAGCCGGTGTTTTTTTCTTGTCGTTCTTAGCGGTGGTTTTTTTCTTACGTTCTGTGGCTTTCACCAGATGGTTTTTTTGTACAGCAGAATGCCGCGCCTGCTGAGAGGCGTTTGCCACTGGCGTGAAGGTGAGTGAAGTAAAAAGTAAAGCACAGAGCGTGATCGAAATACGGTTTATCCGCGCCACTGAGCGTCCCTCTGTTAAGGCAGGTCTATCATGCCTGCGTCCTGATTTACAAAACTTGATGATTCTAATGCATAGAAGAAGAGAAAGTTAATAGCTTTTATTGTTAAAAAAATACGTTTCGTTGGCGAGCGCAAAAAAATGCAGCAGTGAAAGCTAAAAATGGTTATAAATACGCCAGTTTGCCGGCATCAGAGAAGAAACGAATATTTGAAATGCAACAAATAGAGCAAAGGGATAAAATAGCAAAAGCGTGATGAAAATGTTATTTTCCGATGCCGCACTGACCCGCTACAATGTCAGATTACTGCCGTAAAGAAGTTTGAGGAAGCAAGACAATGAGCACCACTATCGAAAAAATCCAACGCCAGATTGCTGAAAACCCGATCCTGCTGTACATGAAAGGTTCACCGAAACTGCCGAGCTGCGGTTTCTCTGCCCAGGCAGTCCAGGCGCTTGCCGCATGTGGCGAACGTTTTGCCTATGTTGATATTCTGCAGAATCCGGACATTCGTGCGGAACTGCCGAAATATGCTAACTGGCCGACCTTCCCGCAACTGTGGGTTGACGGCGAGCTGGTCGGCGGTTGTGATATCGTGATCGAAATGTATCAGCGTGGCGAACTGCAGCAGCTGATCAAAGAAACTGCCGCTAAATACAAGTCTGAAGAGCCGGACGCGGAATAATTTTCTGCGCAAATAAAAAAGCGACCCGCTATGTGGTCGCTTTTTTTTTGTCAGGTGGCGCTGCGCTTACCCGACCTACGATTGGTGCTCGTCCTCATCACTCATCGGCAGCGGCCAGCCGCCCAGACGCTTCCAGCGGTTGACGATCTCACAGAACAGCTCTGCGGTGCGCTCCGTGTCATACAGCGCGGAGTGCGCCTGCGTGCCGTCGAACGGAATGCCGGCCGTAATACAGGCCTTTGATAACACCGTTTGTCCCAGCGCCAGGCCGCTCAGCGCGGCGGTGTCGAAGGTCACAAACGGATGGAAGGGATTGCGTTTGAGCGCGGCGCGCTCGGCTGCGGCCATGGTAAAGCTGTGATCGAAGGTGGCGTTATGGGCCACCATGATGGCGCGGCTGCAGTTGCTCTCTTTCATGCCTTTACGCACCATTTTAAAAATGGCGTGCAGCGCGTCATATTCACTGACTGCACCACGCAGCGGGTTATGCGGATCGATACCGTTAAACGCCAGCGCTTCCGGCTGTAAGTTTGCCCCTTCGAAAGGTTCAACGTGGAAATGCAGCGTGGTGTCCGGGATAAGCCAGCCCTGTTCATCCATCTTCAGCGTGATGGCCGCAATTTCGAGCAGCGCATCGGTTTTAGCGTTAAATCCGGCTGTTTCTACATCAATGACAACGGGATAAAAACCACGAAAACGGTCGCACAGACCGCTAAATTGAGCGTTATCGGACATCAGGGTCTCTTACATGGGGAAAAAGCAGAGCGCATTATGGCAAATTTTGCGGGGTGATGCAGTAAAACTACGGGCGCACGTTGCGCCCTGAAGGATCAGTTGCCCAGACCGCGACCGGCGTCTTTGGCTTCGATCAGCTCGATTTTATAACCGTCCGGATCTTCCACAAACGCAATCACGGTGGTGCCACCTTTTACCGGGCCCGCTTCGCGCGTGACGTTACCGCCGTTGCTGCGAATGCGCTCACACGCTTCGGCCGCGTTGTCCACTTCCAGCGCGATATGGCCGTAGGCAGTGCCCAGCTCATAGCTGTCGACACCCCAGTTGTAGGTCAGCTCGATCACCGCTTCATCCGTTTCAGGGCCGTAACCCACAAACGCCAGCGAGTATTTGTATTCCGGGTTTTCGCTGGTGCGCAGCAGCTTCATGCCCAGGACGTTAGTGTAGAAATCGATAGAACGTTGCAGGTCGCCAACGCGCAGCATGGTGTGAAGTAGGCGCATAATTTCCTCATTAACCAATGGAATAAAATAGCTTTTTGAACAGAAACGATGTTTTAGTATAGCGGCGAACTGTCGCCGCTATCAATGTACAATGGCGAGATTACAGTGAAGGGTAGTCGGTGTAGCCTTCCGCGCCGCCGCCGTAGAAGCTTTCCGGACGCTGCGGGTTCAGAGCCGCCTTTTTCTGCAGGCGGGCAACCAGATCCGGGTTGGCGATGTAGTCGCGGCCAAACGCGACGGCATCGATCAGCCCTTTGCCGATCAGGTCTTCGGCTTTCTCCGGGGTATAAGCCCCCGCACCGATGATCACGCCGTGGAAACGCTCGCGCACTTTCTGACGGAAAGCGTCCGTGTAAGGTTTACCGCCAGCCCAGTCCGGCTCGGACATGTGCAGATAAGCGATGCCACGTTTAGCCAGTTCTTCGATCAGATACAGGGCATCGGCCTCTTCGTTCGGACCGTTGTCGACGTTCTGGAAGGACCCGATTGGGGAAACGCGAATGCCGATACGGTCCGGGCTCCACTCCTGGCATACGGCGTCAACCACTTCCAGCACCAGGCGAGCGCGGTTTTCAACGCTGCCGCCGTACTCGTCGGTGCGGTGGTTAGAAGACGGTGACAGGAACTGGTGCAGAAGATAGCCATGCGCGGAGTGCAGCTCAATCAGGTCAAAACCGGCTTCACGTGCGTTGGCCACGGCCTGGCGGAAGTCGTTAACGATCCCCGGGATTTCGTCCAGCTCAAGCGCGCGCGGCATAGAGGTATCCACGCGGATCGCATTGCCGTTTTTATCGCGCAGGGAAGTACGGGTATTGGCGCTCAGAGCCGAAGCGGAAACCGGAGCCTGGCCGCCAGGCTGAATGCTGCTGTGAGAGATACGGCCGGTATGCCACAGCTGGACCGCAATGCGACCCTCTTCAGCGTGAACGCCCGCGGTAATTTTCTGCCATGCGGCGATCTGTTCCGGGCTGTGAAGGCCCGGCGCACCGGCATAACCCTTAGCCTGAGCAGAAATCTGTGTGGCTTCGGTGATGATCAGGCCAGAGCTTGCGCGCTGACGATAGTATTCGCCCATCAGTGGGGTTGGGATGTCACCCGGCTCAATGCTGCGCAGACGGGTCAGCGGAGCCATAAACACGCGGTTTGGCGCCGTGACGGCACCCACTTTCAGTGGGGTAAACAGTTTTTCAGCTGACATAAAGACTCCTGAGTAGACCAGTCGACTAGTAATTAGTTAAATAAAAAGCGCCCGTTATACGCCAGGCGCAGTAATGCTGTTTTTCACATGTGCCAGCGCGCTTTCCAGCGGCACGGCACTGCGCGAAATTTTTGCCTGCAGGTTGGCCCCTAACCAGAGGGAGTAGAGCACCTGAGACTGCATTAAGGGGTCGCCGGAAAAGGCCAGCGTTTTTTCATCGCGGCCTTTCTCCAGCGCCTGGGCCAGCAGGGCGATAACGCCGCGGGCACCTTTATCCATCGCCGAGCGCATATCTTCGGAAAGATCGCACACTTCGGCAGACAGTTTGACCGTCAGGCATCCGCTGATAATGCCCTGCTGACAGAACTGGTTCAGCGTTTCCTGATAGTAGTTCAGAACACGATCCCGATAGTTTCCTTCGCCCGACGCAAAGTGGGTCGCCAGACGCTGGTGGTAACCCGCGTAATGACGCTCCAGCATCGCGACGCCAAAGGCCTCTTTGGACCGGAAGTAGTGATAAAACGACCCCTTCGGTACCTCAGCGGTTTTTAATAACTCGCTCAACCCCATACCAGTAAACCCGCGATGCATGCAAAGACGCTCGCCGGTTGCCAGTAGATGTTCGCGGGTATCGTGTTCAGTATTTCTGCTCATGGGCCGCACTCTAATAGACCGTTCGGTCTAATGCAAGCGAGTTTAGTGCCGACATGCGCTCAGTATATCCAGCTGCTGTTGATAAACCGTTGATTTCACGTCCATCATACCTAATACGGTTGAGAATAAATTGTCCTGAGAGACCGCATTTTTTGCTGCATGGTCGCGTAAACACTGTTCATTGACGCCAAAGTTTTTCGCGTAGTCCGGCGACAGCCAGAACATAAACGGAATATGCGTTTGCTGCTCCGGCGCCAGCATGTACGGCGTACCGTGCAGATAAATGCCGCTTTCACCCAGTGACTCACCGTGATCTGAAAGATAAATCAGCGCGGTGTTCATGCTCGCCTGGCGCGCTTTCAGCGCATCAATGGTTTTGCTGACCATGCTGTCGGTATACAGGATGGTGTTGTCATAGGTATTTAGCAGCGCCTGATGGTCGCAATCCTGAATTTCATTGGTGTCGCAGGTTGGGGTAAATTTCCGGAAATTGTCCGGGTAACGGCGATAGTACGCCGGGCCGTGGCTCCCCATCAGGTGAATAACCAGCACCGTGTCCTGCTTCAGACCATCCAGCACGTTGTCCAGACGGTAGAAATTCACATCATCAATACAGGATTTGTCTTTGCAGAACTGATCCAGATTCCACTGCGTCATATCGGTATGCGGCACGCGATCACAGGCACCTTTACAGCCTCCGTCGTTGTCGCGCCACAGCAGGTTGATACCCGCATGTTTCAGAACATCGAGCAAACCTTCCTGATGGTGAGCCAGGTCGGCATCGTATTTGCTACGCGTCATGCCGGAGAACATGCACGGAACGGAAACGGCGGTTTCAGTGCCGCATGATGAGGCCTGCGGGAAGTTAATCACATCCTGCTTTTTCAGCTCCGGGTTCGTTTCACGATCGTAACCATTCAGGGAATAGTTCGCTGCGCGAGAGGCTTCCCCGACGACCAGTACCAGAACGGTTTTCTTTTGCTGACCCGAAATCAACGGTCCTTTATGGGCATCTTCGCCAATCCGTACCAGCGTTTGATCGCCGGCAAACCAGCGCATTTTGCTGTACTTCACCACGGCGCTGACATAGTTGGCCGGGGTCACCATTTTGACGATGCTTTTGTTGTTGCGGAACAGCGAGGCATAATCTTTATAAAACACGGCGGCAATCAGGATAATTACCAGCAGGGCGCCAAGCACCGCAGCGACGCGCGTCAGCAGGGCATACCACCATTTACCGGTACGAATGCGGGTCAGAGCCAGCACCACGGAAGGCACGAGGCCAGCAATAACAATCCACAGAATCATCTGCGGCGTCACCAGGGCTGTCGCTTCCTGAGAGTTGGTTTCGAACACGTTCACAATCATGTTCTGATCGATCACCGCGCCGTAGGTGTACATAAAGTAGGTTGCCGCGGCGCATCCGATCGTCAATACAATCAGCAGCGGCTTACGGATATAGGGGATATTCAGCAGGCTAAAGACAATCACCCAGCCGCAAAACAGCACCAGCGGTACGGACGCGGCAAAGAGGATGTCGTGCAGGTGCGCAGGGGCAATAATGGCCCAGCTGCGCTGGATAAACAGCCCATTGATTAGCGTAAAAAAGAGTGCACAGCCCAGAGTAAATTTAATATCGTTACATTGTAACTTTTTGATTAACCACATCGATCGGTAAACCTGTCATTGTCATGATGGGCCGAGTATAAAGAGGGAAGATTAGTGAAACCTTAATGCCATAAATCTGTGGTATAGGCCTTGCACGTGGCGCGTTTAGCGTCTTCACTGTAGGTGAGAATGGCTTTCTGGAGGTGAGTGTGGCAGAGCAGCTGGAGTTTTTCCCCATCCAGAGCCCGTGCCGGGGGATTTGTCAGGTGGATGAACGCGGATATTGCCGCGGGTGCATGCGTACCCGCGACGAGCGTTTCAACTGGCAAAACTTTAGCGACACGCAAAAGCAGGAGGTGCTACGCCTCTGCCGACAGCGTCTTCTGCGCAAAATACGCGCAAACAAAGCCGGTGAGACCGAAGAACCCCAGCAACCTTCACTTTTTTAACACGGTAATTGCGTATACTCATGACATCACGTCCTTGAGGAAAATGTTATGGTTCAGCGAATTACCCTTGCCCCACAGGGGCCAGAATTCTCCCGTTTTGTGATGGGCTACTGGCGCCTGATGGACTGGAATATGTCCCCCCTCCAGCTGGCGAGCTTTATTGAAGAGCACATCGCTCTGGGCGTCACCACGGTCGACCATGCGGACATCTACGGTGGCTATCAGTGTGAAGCCGCATTCGGCGAGGCGCTCAAGCTTGTTCCGGCTCTCCGCGACCGCATGGAGATTGTCACCAAATGCGGGATTGCTACCACGGCAAAACCGGAACACGCCCTTGGGCATTACATCACCGACAGCGCGCATATCATCAAGAGCGCTGAGCAGTCGCTGGTCAATCTGGCGACCGACCGTATCGACCTGCTGTTAATCCACCGCCCGGATCCGCTGATGGATGCCGATGAGGTAGCAGAAGCCTTCCTGAACCTGCATCAGAGTGGGAAAGTGCGTCACTTCGGCGTTTCCAACTTTACCCCGGCGCAGTTTGCACTGCTTCAGTCTCGTCTGCCGTTTACCCTGGCCACCAACCAGGTAGAGATTTCCCCGGTACACCAGCCGCTGCTGCTGGACGGTACCCTCGACCAGCTGCAACAGCTGCGTATTCGCCCGATGGCCTGGTCATGCCTGGGAGGCGGACGCCTGTTTAATGATGATGAATTCCAGCCGCTGCGCAACGAGCTTGAAACCATCGCCCGCGAACTGAACGCGGAGAGCATCGAACAGGTGGTTTACGCGTGGATCCTGCGCCTGCCGTCAAAACCGCTGCCTATTATCGGTTCCGGCAAAATAGAACGCGTGCGTTCTGCACTGGCCGCTGAAGAGCTGGAGATGACCCGTCAACAGTGGTTCCGCATCCGTAAGGCCGCGCTGGGTTACGACGTACCATAAACCGCCAGAAGGTGACTTTCCGGTGAAATCTTTGCCCCTGGTATACACTTAAGGGGCAAAAAATAACCAGCGGAGGTCATATGAAGCGTTTTGCTCTGGCATTGGTCACGCTGGTTGTTTGCGCAGGGGCGCAGGCAGCCAGCGACGAAGTGGAAATGAATCTCGTCACCTCTCAGGGTGTGGGCCAGTCCATCGGTACGGTGAAAATCACGGAAACCGACAAAGGACTGGAGTTCGCTCCCAACCTCAAAGCACTCCCTCCCGGTGAGCATGGTTTTCATGTTCACGCCAAAGGCAGCTGTCAGCCCGCATTAAAAGAGGGTAAAGCGTCGGCGGCGGAAGCGGCAGGGGGGCACCTGGATCCCCAGCATACCGGCAAGCATGAGGGCCCGGATGGTATGGGACATCTGGGCGATCTGCCCGTGCTGGTGGTCAATAACGACGGTAAAGCCACCGATCCCGTTGTCGCACCGCGTCTGAAAAAGCTGGACGAGGTAAAAGGTAAAGCGCTAATGATTCACGTCGGCGGCGACAATATGTCCGATCGGCCTAAACCGCTTGGCGGCGGCGGGGCGCGTTATGCCTGCGGCGTGATCTGATCCCCAATCGTACCCGGCGGTGGAGCCTGCTCCAGCTGCGACAGCGAGCAGTGCAGCCGCCAGATTATCGAGGCCAAATCACGGGCGGCGGGGAGATGATGTCGCGCAAGCGTATCGCAGATCCGCTGCAGTTCATTCAGCGTGGTTGCCAGCGGGCGCTGCTGTACACCGCGTTCGCTCATCACATCGCGCAGCAGGGAGATGCAAACATCACGAACCTGCGACAGCGGGTCGGAACGTGTTTCCCACCCACGGAGCTGCCAGACCACATGCGAGCAGTTCAACAGCACCACGCCCCAGCGCAGCAGCCAGCGCCGGGACAGCGCGTCCTGGCTGTTGTTCAGCTGGCTGACGTGATGATAGACCAGCGATTCATACTCGTTTTCGCTCAGATGTGGTTTACGGCTGAGCTGGTCGACAAACCCTCTGCGTAGTTCCCGAATATGCCTGCGGCTCTTGCGTGCATCGGAGCCGGGTCGCAACACCGCGAAAGCCAGCCACGCCAGCCCCACGCCAAGGATTTTAGCCAGGTTGTCATTGAGAAAATCGGCGTAATCATAAACCGGCGGATTGGTCACGGAGATAAACGAGCCCATAAAGACAATCAGCTGCCCCCAGAGGCCCGCCTGTTTTGGCATTTGCAGCTTGAGCAGCTGCATGGTGGTCAAGAGCGGAAACAGAAACAGCAGGAACTGCCATAGATCGCTTATCTGCACCATCAGGCCAAATTTAACCACGAAGCTGAACAGCGACAGCAGCACCAGCGTACGCAGCAGCAGCGTAAGCGAGTTGAACGGCGAAGCCGCGACGGAGTAAAGCACGCAGCTGATGGCGGCAAGCGTCAGGGCCGCCGTACCGGACTCCCACTGCGTGGTAATGCTCCACGCCCCCACCAGCATCAGCGCACAGAAGGTGCGAAAACCGCTCCACAGCGCTTCCAGATAGTCGGTATGGCGGGCGAGAGCCGGGCTCCCGGGAACGTTGAACTCCGTGACCGGCGTGGCATTCTCAACCGCGTTAATCCAGCGGCTGCTGCGCAGGTAGAGTCGGCAAAAGTAATTCAGACGTTGCCAGAAGGCGCGATGGCGATAGTCGTTCTCATCAACCGGGGCGAGCGGGGCGATTATCCGCGCTACGGTGTATACGGTGTAAATGTCCGCATCCGGGCGCGCGAGGGCCGCAAGCAGCGTTTCAATCACGGCTCGGGTGTTTTCAGGCGGCGTCGGCCAGTTGAGCAGCATCCGGCGCAGGCTGGAGATAGCGCTGGTCATGCGCAGCTGCTGATGCAGCAGATAGTTAAGCAGAGTGTTCTGGCGGCGAAAGCGGTAATGGCTCCAGAACGCCTGAATACGCAACAGATTCATGGTCAGGATCTGCCCGATTACCTTTTCATGCGCAAGGCGTATATCGTCGCTGGTATCCGGTTGCCACAGCAGACTCGCGTGTTCCAGCAACCGGGTATGCATGGTCTTTAGCGCAGTGATTAGCGCGGTGCCGTCGGATGTGCTTGGGAGGATCATCATCATGAAGCCGCCGCTGAGGATCCCGACAATCACTTCACAAACGCGCGCCTGGGCGATATCCCACAGCTCGGTGGTGTCGAGCACGTTAACCACCGGAAAGGCGATAATGGCGGCGGTATAGCCCGCCAGCTGGAACGCGTAAGCGACGTTATTGGTAAAATGGGCGCAGGCCCAGGTACAGCACCCCAGCCATGCTGCCATGCTTAGCAGGAACAGCCACGGATCGTTCAGCGTATGGCCAGCGATAATTAGCGCCGCGGTGGCGCCCAGCAGGCTTCCGGCGATGCGCCCAAGGCTCTTACTGATCACCCCGCCGACCGTCGGAAAACTCACCACCGCGGCAGACGTCATCGCCCAGTAGGGCTCATCCAGGTTCAGGTAATAGGCGACGGTCAGCGCCAGACACATGGCAATGCCGTTACGCAGCGCGTAGCGCCACTGAGGACGCGTCGCTTTGATCCACGGCGTGTTTTGCCAGGAGAGTGCCGGCAGCTTCATCACCGGTTTCCGATGGAGACAGTACAGGTGGTGCCGGAGACCAGCGTGATGTCCTGCGGTAAATTGTCAAACTCCACGCGAACCGGAACGCGCTGGGCCAGACGCACCCAGGGCACGTTCGGCTTGATGTCCGGCACCAGGCCGGAATCCGTTTCGACGCTTTGATCGTAAATGGCGCGGCCAATGCTGGCTACGTGACCCTGTAACTTCTGCGGGCCGCTATAAAGCGTTATGGTGGCGGGCGATCCCTCGCGGATATGCCGAAGCTTGGTCTCTTCGAAATAGCCCACGACGTAGAAGGAGTGGCTGTCAACGAGGGCGAATATCGGTTGTCCCGTGGTGGCATAATTACCCACGCGGGCAGAAAGGTTGGTCACCCATCCATCGACAGGTGCCGTAATTTCGGTTTGTGTGAGCTGCCACTGCGCCTGCTTCAGCGTTGCCTCCGCCACGTTGACGTTAGCCTGCATTGCCTTAACGTTGATATTGGCGGTATCTAAATCTTCCGCTGAAATGTAGTTTTGCGACAGGTGGCGGCGGCGGTTGGCCTCGTTGTTGGCCTTTGCCAGATCCGACTCGGCTTTTGCCAGCTGCGCCTGGGCGTTCAGGATCGCAATGTGGTACGGGGTGTCGTCAATTCGGAATAAAACATCTCCCTTTTTGACGAACTGGTTATCCTTAACCAACAGCGCCGTAATGCTTCCCGACACCTGAGGGGTAATGCTGACCTGCTCAGCGCGAACTTTGCCGTCACGGGTCCACGGCGACTGCATATAAAAATTCCACACCCACCAGCCCGCAATCAGCGCGAGGGCAAGTATAAACAGAGTGGAAAAGTACTTTAGCGTTTTCAGGGACATATTCACCACACAGTCAAAACGGCAAGGCCCAGGCATACGGAAAGGGCAAACAGGGAAAGATCCATCAGCATGGGATGCCAGATTTCACCGGAGTACATCCAGTCGCGAAGCAGACGATGCGCGATGAGCCAGAAGATAAAGCCCACCAGAACGGCCTTAAACAGGGGAGGAAAGTAGACTGACGCACCGAAGATCAGATCCTGAAGGGGTAAACCCTCTGAGCGATGAAAAAACGTCACGGGCAGAAATCCTTTGCAGTGAACAGAATGCCGCGTTGGCTTGTCATAGTATGATGAAGCATCACAATTCAGTGTAAGTCATACTTTTAAGTTCGATGAATGCAGCAATACATTTGTTTTAGCAATACAATTGCTGCACACTATTCTAAAAGCCGCATAATATCTTAGCAAGCTAATTATAAGGAGATGAAATTGGAATCGCCACTAGGTTCTGATCTGGCACGGTTGGTGCGCATATGGCGTGCTCTGATAGACCATCGCCTGAAACCGCTGGAGTTAACACAAACCCATTGGGTTACGTTACACAATATCCATCAGTTACCTCCAGACCAGTCGCAAATTCAACTGGCAAAAGCGATTGGCATCGAGCAGCCATCACTGGTCCGTACTCTGGACCAACTGGAAGAAAAAGGGTTAATTTCGCGTCAAACTTGTGCCAGCGATCGTCGGGCTAAACGTATTAAACTGACGGAAAAGGCAGAGCCGCTGATCAGCGAAATGGAAGCTGTTATTAACAAAACCGCGCGGTGAAATCCTCTCAGGCGTTTCACCGGCGGAGCTGGAAATGCTCATAAGCCTGATTGCTCGCCTTGAGCAAAATATCCATGAGCTACAGTCCCGCGACTGATAAACACGAAGGCCTTGCAGCAGCAAGGCCTTTTTTTTACTTAAAGACGACCACACGATTACGACCCGTCTCCTTCGCTTCATACATCGCCTTGTCGGCACTTTCCACGCACGCTTCTGCGGTTATCGTTGATGACGTTGCCGTAAACACCCCCATACTGATGGTGATGGGCTCCGGCAACTGACCGTCACTGCTGGTTTTATCAAAGCTGCTTAGCTTCAGGCGTATGCGCTCAGCCACCTGGTAGGCGGAGTCTGCCGACGTATTGGCCAGCATCAGCACAAATTCCTCGCCGCCGATACGGGCCGCGATGTCCTGCGGGCGCACGGAATCCATCAGCAGGTTGGCGACAAACTGCAGGACCTTATCGCCCTGGAGATGCCCGTAGGTGTCATTAATGCGCTTGAAGCGGTCGAGATCGCTGACGATGACGGAAACGGGGCGGTTGGGTCTGGCGATATCCAGCGCCTGGTTTAACGATTCATAAAAATAGCTGCGGTTATAAAGGCGCGTGAGCGGATCGCGAATCGAGTTCTGATAGGACTGCTGATATTTTACGTGCGAGTCACGATACAGTCTGAAGACATCGTAAAGCAGAACAAAAATAATCAGCAGCGTGGCGACAGTTTCAAATAACCGGGCGCGGTACCAGGAAATATCTTCGGCATGTCCCCCCGCTAACAGCATTGAAAGCGTGACGATATAGCAGACGCACAGGAAATTACCGCCAACCCAGAATAAATTGCGTACGCGGGTAACAAACATCAGCGTTGCTAATGTCACCACCCAGAGAACGATTAATGAAATATTAATGAAATGGCTCCAGAGAACCATAAACTGACGGGTTTCATTATCAACCAGGTCAATCGATAAAAGAGGTGAATGACTGGAGTACATCCAGGCCAACGCTACTATACCGGTGGTAAAAACAAATGCTCCGCTCACGATGAAGATATGCGCCTGCCGTGAGAGAGGATGATTGCGCGTGATATAAAGTATTGCCGCAATGATGAGCATCAGTGCCATTAAAAGATGGCGGAACATATAGTAAATCATTGCATCGTTATAGTTCACAACGTTGAACTGATAGAGATCCAGCCAGGCTGGAAAGCTGGACAGCGTTCCGACCATCAGCAATGTTGAACCGGCAAAGGCGAAAGCGATAGCGATGAGATACAAGCGTCTTCTGTCACACCAGTATTTCATCGCCATAAAACAGGCAATAAACAGGTGAAACACCACCAGGAAAATGGTGAGCGTAGGGAATAAAAGCGGTGAAAATGACGGCACCCATTCAACGAGTTTTGAAAATAGAGCTTGTAATATCCCGATGACAGCAATGCAGCCTAAGCAGAATGAGATATAACGACCCTTCAAAGAACGATTTTTCGCAAGCATAAAATTTAACAAAATTATAATGTAAGGAGAGAGGTGATTGCGAAGAGTCTAATCAATTGGCAAAAAAAATACTTTGCGCAGAAACAATATACGTTGTGATTAATAATAGGTGTGGTGAATATATTTTGTAAATATATTTGTGAGAGTGATATATATTGTAAATGGATGTGGTCTGGTGACCACATCCATTTTTAATTAACGTGGAGAAACGGTCACCTGGCTTCCGTTGCTTGCCAGAACAACGCGCTGGCCTGCAGAGAAGCGAGTGCTGCCCTGTTTTTGGACAACCATGATAGTGCTGCCGTCGTCTTTACGAATTTCCAGCTCTACGCCCTGAGTTTTGTTCATAGCACCCTGAACGCCCTGGCCTGCTACGCCACCCGCAACGGCACCTGCGGCTGTCGCCAGAGAGCGGCCAGTACCGCCGCCAACGGTGTTACCCAGGAAACCACCCAGGACTGCACCGCCGATTGCGCCCATCACGTTGTTTTCATCACCACCCTGAATCTGTACAGGGCGTGCGTTAACAACCGTACCGTAAGTCACGTTCTGAACCTGTTTCGCTTCAGAAGCGCTGTAAACGTCGCCAGAAAGTGAACTGTCATTCACACAGCCAGCCAGAGTTAAACCAATCAGCGAAACGCCCAGTACACGTAAAATCATTTGAATCTCCTGTTCACCAAAAACGCCCGATTGGGGGCATCCGTTATGGCTAAATTATATGGCATAAGGAGCCATAGTTCATATCTTTGCACTAACAATAAGAAAATTGTACTTGAATTTGACTTAACGAGACATAAACAGGATCCGCCAGTGTTACGCGTCTGACATTGTTAAAAAATATTATCGCCGGATGGCAAAGCTGAGCCGTTTATGGTTGAGTGGATATCCTTAGCCCACGCAACGTAAGGAAAGCGCATGAAATCGGGTCGCTACATTGGTGTGATGTCAGGCACCAGTCTGGATGGGGTAGATGTCGTTTTGGCCGCCATTGACGAAAATATGGTGGCGCAGCAGGCGAGCCTGACCTGGCCAATCCCCATTGCACTGAAAGAGGATATTCTGAGTATCTGTCAGGGGCAGCAGCTGACCCTCTCCCAGCTTGGACAGCTTGATGTTCGCCTGGGGGCGCTGTTTGCGGATGCGGTGCAGGCTTTGATGCAAAAAGAACATCTTCGCCCGCAGGATATTGTGGCCATCGGGTGTCACGGACAAACGGTCTGGCATGAACCCGGCGGAGATGCCCCGCATACCCTGCAAATCGGTGATAACAACCAGATTGTAGCAAAGACGGGCGTGACGGTGGTTGGCGATTTCCGTCGTCGCGATATCGCCCTTGGCGGACAGGGCGCGCCGCTGGTTCCCGCGTTCCATCAGGCGTTACTGGCTCACCCTACAGAACGCCGCATGGTGCTTAACATTGGTGGGATTGCCAATCTGTCGATGCTCATCCCGGGGCAGCCCGTACGCGGCTACGATACCGGCCCGGGCAATATGTTAATGGATGCCTGGATCTGGCGGCAGTGTGGACAACCGTATGATAAAAACGCGGAGTGGGCTAGCGGGGGAAAAGTGATTATTCCGCTGCTGCAGTCAATGCTGAGCGATCCTTATTTTGCCCTACCGGCACCTAAGAGCACGGGGCGTGAATACTTCAACCTCGGCTGGCTTGAGCGTCAGCTGGCGCCATTCCCGGCGCTCGCGCCGCAGGATGTCCAGGCGACGCTTGCCGAACTGACGGCCGTGTCGATCTCCGAACAGGTTCTGCTCAGCGGCGGATGTGAACGCCTGCTGGTGTGCGGCGGGGGAAGCCGCAACCCGCTGGTGATGGCGCGTCTTGCCGGGCTGCTGCCGGGTACCGAAGTGACCACGACCGATGAGGCCGGCATCAGCGGTGATGATATGGAGGCGCTGGCCTTCGCCTGGCTTGCCTGGCGCACCATTGCCGGACTGCCGGGCAACTTGCCGTCGGTTACCGGTGCGCGTGAGGCGAGCGTCCTCGGGGCGATTTTCCCGGCAAATCCACGTCATAATCAGAGTTAACTGAAATTCAGCGCGGCGCGTCGTCGTTAGAATGGAACGAAACAGGGGGGCAGCCATGCCCTCCAGACCAGGAAAGTCTTCGGGATATGACTATGAAAAAACTGTTAATTATCATTTTGCCGGTCCTTCTCTCCGGCTGTAGCGCCTTTAATCAGCTGGTTGAGCGCATGCAAACCGATACGCTGGAATACCAGTGTGATGAAAAACCGTTGACGGTCAAACTGAATAATCCGCGCCAGGAGGTCAGTTTTGTTTACGATAATCAACTACTGCATCTCAAACAGGGCATTTCAGCCTCTGGCGCGCGTTACACTGACGGAATCTATGTTTTCTGGTCGAAAGGCGATGAAGCGACTGTCTATAAACGCGACCGCATCGTCTTGAATAACTGTCAGTTACAAAATCCACAGCGTTGAGATTTTTCCAGGGGCGGCGCACAATAGCGTCACCCACTGACAATCCGTAAAGAAAACCATGTCTGATAACGACGAATTGCAGCAAATCGCGCATCTGCGCCGTGAATACACCAAAGGCGGGTTACGCCGCCGCGATCTTCCCGCCGATCCATTAACCCTTTTTGAACGTTGGCTCTCTCAGGCTTGTGAAGCCAAACTGGCGGACCCTACCGCGATGGTGGTCGCTACCGTGGATGAACATGGTCAGCCTTATCAGCGCATCGTTTTACTCAAACATTACGACGAAAAAGGCATGGTGTTTTACACCAACCTCGGCAGCCGTAAAGCACATCAAATCGAAAATAATCCGCGCGTTAGCCTGCTGTTCCCGTGGCATACCCTTGAGCGCCAGGTGATGGTGATCGGTAAAGCAGAACGACTTTCGACTCTCGAAGTGATGAAATATTTTCATAGCCGCCCGCGTGATAGCCAGATTGGTGCATGGGTTTCGAAGCAGTCCAGTCGCATTTCTGCCCGCGGTATCCTTGAAAGTAAATTCCTGGAGCTGAAGCAGAAGTTTCAACAGGGCGAAGTGCCATTGCCGAGCTTTTGGGGCGGTTTTCGCGTCAGCCTTGAACAGATTGAGTTCTGGCAGGGTGGTGAGCATCGCCTGCATGACCGCTTTTTGTACCAGCGTGAAAATGATGCGTGGAAGATTGATCGTCTTGCACCCTGAAAAGATGCAAAAATCTTGCTTTAATCGCTGGTACTCCTGATTCTGGCACTTTATTCTATGTCTCTTTCGCATCTGGCGAAAAGTCGTGTACCGGCAAAGGTGCAGTCGTTATATACATGGAGATTTTGATGGCAAGCAGTAACTTGATTAAACAATTGCAAGAGCGGGGGCTGGTAGCCCAGGTGACGGACGAGGAAGCGTTAGCAGAGCGACTGGCGCAAGGCCCGATCGCGCTCTATTGCGGCTTCGATCCTACCGCTGACAGCTTGCATTTGGGGCATCTTGTTCCATTGTTATGCCTGAAACGCTTCCAGCAGGCGGGCCACAAGCCGGTTGCGCTGGTAGGCGGCGCGACGGGTCTGATTGGCGACCCGAGCTTCAAAGCTGCCGAGCGTAAGCTGAACACCGAAGAAACTGTTCAGGAGTGGGTGGACAAAATCCGTAAGCAGGTTGCCCCGTTCCTCGATTTCGACTGTGGAGAAAACTCTGCTATCGCGGCGAACAACTATGACTGGTTCGGCAATATGAATGTGCTGACCTTCCTGCGCGATATTGGCAAACACTTCTCCGTTAACCAGATGATCAACAAAGAAGCGGTTAAGCAGCGTCTCAACCGTGAAGATCAGGGGATTTCGTTCACTGAGTTTTCCTACAACCTGTTGCAGGGTTATGACTTCGCCTGTCTGAACAAACAGTACGGTGTGGTGCTGCAAATTGGTGGTTCTGACCAGTGGGGTAACATCACTTCTGGTATCGACCTGACCCGTCGTCTGCATCAGAATCAGGTGTTTGGCCTGACCGTTCCGCTGATCACTAAAGCAGATGGCACCAAATTTGGTAAAACTGAAGGCGGCGCAGTCTGGTTGGATCCGAAGAAAACCAGCCCGTACAAATTCTACCAGTTCTGGATCAACACTGCGGATGCCGACGTTTACCGCTTCCTGAAGTTCTTCACCTTTATGAGCATTGAAGAGATCAACGCCCTGGAAGAAGAAGATAAAAACAGCGGTAAAGCACCGCGCGCCCAGTATGTACTGGCGGAGCAGGTGACTCGTCTGGTTCACGGTGAAGAAGGTTTACAGGCGGCAAAACGTATTACCGAATGCCTGTTCAGCGGTTCTTTGAGTGCGCTGAGTGAAGCGGACTTCGAACAGCTGGCGCAGGACGGCGTACCGATGGTTGAGATGGAAAAGGGCGCAGACCTGATGCAGGCACTGGTCGATTCTGAACTGCAACCTTCCCGTGGTCAGGCACGTAAAACTATCGCCTCCAATGCCATCACCATTAACGGTGAAAAACAGTCCGATCCTGAATACTTCTTTAAAGAAGAAGATCGTCTGTTTGGTCGTTTTACCTTACTGCGTCGCGGTAAAAAGAATTACTGTCTGATTTGCTGGAAATAATGCATTAAGTGGAAAGGGGGAGTGAGAAATCACTCCCCCTGGTTTTTATACAGGGAACATGATGAAAAATATTCTCGCTATCCAGTCTCACGTTGTTTATGGTCATGCGGGTAACAGTGCGGCAGAGTTTCCGATGCGCCGCCTGGGCGCGAACGTCTGGCCGCTGAACACCGTTCAATTTTCTAATCACACCCAATACGGCAAATGGACTGGCTGCGTGATGCCGCCCAGCCATTTAACCGAAATTGTGCAAGGCATTGCCGCCATTGATAAATTACACACCTGTGATGCCGTATTAAGTGGCTATCTGGGATCGGCGGAGCAGGGTGAACATATCCTCGGTATCGTCCGTCAGGTGAAAGCCGCGAATCCGCAGGCGAAATATTTTTGCGATCCGGTAATGGGTCATCCGGAAAAAGGCTGTATCGTTGCACCGGGTGTCGCAGAGTTTCATGTGCGGCACGGTTTGCCTGCCAGCGATATCATTGCGCCAAATCTGGTTGAGCTGGAAATACTCTGTGAGCATGCGGTAAATAACGTCGAAGAAGCGGTTCTGGCAGCGCGCGAACTCATTGCGCAAGGGCCACAAATTGTGTTGGTTAAACACCTGGCGCGAGCTGGCTACAGCCGTGACCGTTTTGAAATGCTGCTGGTCACCGCCGATGAAGCCTGGCATATCAGCCGTCCGCTGGTGGATTTTGGTATGCGCCAGCCGGTAGGTGTTGGTGATGTGACGAGCGGTTTACTGCTGGTGAAACTGCTTCAGGGGGCAACGCTGCAGGAGGCGCTGGAACATGTGACCGCTGCAGTCTACGAAATCATGGTGACCACCAAAGCAATGCAGGAATATGAGCTGCAAGTGGTGGCTGCTCAGGATCGTATTGCCAAACCAGAACATTACTTCAGCGCAACAAAGCTCTGAAATATCTCATTTCGGCCCACAACGACCTGTGGGCCGATGGCTATTACTTTAAGCCTTCCGCTGACAGCGCGTCTTGTACTTCCGGACGTTCAGCCATACGTTGCATAAATGCTGCAATGTGCTCTAACCCTTCCAGATTCAGTTTCACCGCGTATGCCCAGCGCAGAACCGTAAACAGATAGGCATCAGCAATTGTAAATCTTTGCCCGCAGATCCAGTGCTCATCCTTCAGTGCCTCGTTCACATATTGCAGCTTCTTCTCCAGCTGCGCGCGAACTGTCGGTTTGTACTCTTCCGGTGTATCAGGGCGAAACAGAGGTGTGAAACCTTTATGCAGCTCGGTGGCGATGTAATTCAGCCATTCGATGGTTTTATAGCGGGAAATACTGTTTACCGGTGCCAGCAACTGGCGGTCGGGGACGCTGTCGGCAAGATACTGCATAATCGCTACGCCTTCCGTCAGCAAAGTACCGTCATCCAGCAGCAATGCAGGCACCTGCCCCTTAGGGTTAACGGCAAAGTAATCGTCACCGTTTTCGAGACGTTTTTTCATTAAATCCACACTGACGAGGGTAAAATCCTTTCCGCTCTCACGCAGGGTGATATGGGAAGCGAGAGAGCAGGCACCCGGTTTGTAGAACAATTTCATCGGTAACTCCTTTTGTCTGTGGTTTAAAGTATGGTAGTGCGTTGCTGAACAAAAAAAAAGCCGCTAACGAAAAGTTAGCGGCTTGTAAAAGAGTTTCCCTGAATTTTACGCTACGGCTGCTTTCGCCGCTTTGTCTGCAGCGTCATCCTGCGTCATGCGGTGCAGTTTCGGCGCGGTCAGCAGCATCAGTACTGCAATAACGGCAGTAGCGACACCAATCTGCAAGAATACGCGACCATAGACTTCCAGTGACATCAGCGGATCGGTAACGTTATCCGGCACAGCCATCATACCCGCAACATAACCACCAATCAGGTTTGCACCGGCAGTGGTCAGGAACCAGCTACCCATAATGAAGCCCATCAGACGCTGCGGAACGAGTTGAGCAACCATTGCCAGACCCAGACCAGAGATCATCAGTTCCCCGATGCTCTGCAGGCCATAGCTTGCGACCAGCCAGCTTACAGACACGATACCAGCGTCAGACGCGAATTTCGCACCCAGCGGCAGAATCAGGAACGCACCAGAACACATCACCATGCCGATTGCAAACTTGGTTGGCATCGGCAGGGTATCGCCCATCTTGTTATAGATAGCGGCCAGAATCGGACTACCGATGATGATCCAGAACGGGTTCAGTGCCTGATACTGCTCAGGTTCTACGGCCAGACCCAGAATGGAGTGCTCAACGTTACGAATCGCAAAGAAGTTCAGTGACGTTGGCATCTGGCTGTACAGCACGAAGAAGATAATGGCTTCGAGCATCAGGATGAAGGCAACGATCATTTTACGACGCGCAGCACCTTTCATCGCGAAGGCTTCTTTACCGAAGATAACCACGATACCGAAGGCAACAACGCCCAGCGCCATACGCGCAACTTCCTGATTGTGCAGCAGCCAGGTGGCGATAGCGATCAGTGCCACAACACCAATAATGGTCAGCAGCAGGTTACGGTAGTTGATAGGCTCGAAGTCTGGTTTTGAACCGTACTGTTTAACCCAGCGTTGGCAGAAGGCGAAGTTAACGATAGTGATCAGCAGGCCTACAACGCTCAACGCAAACGCAACACTCCAGCCGTATTTCGCGGCCAGCCACGGCGTAGCAATCATAGAGAAGAAAGAGCCGATGTTGACGGACATGTAGTACATGGTGAATGCACCGTCCAGACGCGGGTCGTTTTTCTCATAGCATGTAGAAAGCAGAGAAGACGGGTTAGCTTTAAACAGGCCGTTACCGACCGCAATAGCCGCCATACCCATATAAACGATACCGGCGTCGTGACCAGACCAGGCAACCAGAGCATAACCAATCGCCAGCACAATAGCGCCGAGCATAATTACGCGTTTAGTACCCAGTACCTTGTCACCTAACCAGCCGCCGATAGCGACCAGACCATAAACCAGGGCACTAAAGGAAGAGAAAAGGGTGATTGAATCCGCTTCAGACATACCCAGTTGTTTAACCAGGTAAACAGCCATAATTCCTTGTAGGCCGTAATAACCAAAACGTTCCCATAACTCAATCGAGAAGATGAGATAGAACGCCTTCGGTTGTTTGAAAGCGTTCAAACTGACGCTTTCAGTTGGTTTTTGGTTTGCAGTGGACACTTTTACCTCTTTTTTTACATCCCATATTAACGGGGGTGCTTTCTCGCGTTATGTATAAAAAACATACGCGCAATTGTTATAGTGGGAGGGGAAACGGCAGGTAATGTTCACTATCTTGCACTTTCAGACAAGTCCTTTGTAATAATCTGTTACATATAACTGGCGTGGTATAATCGTCGGTTCATACAAATGTTATTCAGCGTTAAATTTTATACGATGTGCAAAGGTAGTTTTTTCGACTGGCAGAGACCTGTCATGACCGGTGTTTGGCGATATGTTCTGCTATTTGCCGTCTATGGCAGTGATATAGCCCATATTCTGAAAAATAGATGGTCTTATCGTCGGTAAAAAAAGAAGAGTGTCTTGTCAGACAAAGGCTTTAGTTCGATTTTGACAACAAAAAAACAACATGAAGTTATCAGAGTGATCGCGATCACAGATGTATAGAAATTTTCGGCTATGAAAAAAGTATTAACCTGTTTGAGCGTTAAACGACCGAACAAGTGACAGGTTAATGGAAGGGAATGGCGGACAAATAACGGCCAAAAGAAGAGTGCTTGATTGCCCTTCTTTTGGTAAGGGATTGGATAATCAGGGATAGACTTTCTCTTTGTATTCACAAAGATCTTCAATAATACAAGAGCCACAGCGGGGCTTGCGGGCAATGCAGGTATAACGCCCGTGCAGGATCAACCAATGGTGGCAGTCGACTTTAAACTCTGCTGGAACCACTTTCAGTAGCTTTTCTTCTACCTGTTCGACGTTTTTCCCCGGCGCAAATTGAGTACGATTACAAACGCGGAAAATGTGCGTGTCGACAGCAATAGTCGGCCAGCCGAATGCAGTGTTTAATACGACGTTGGCTGTTTTACGACCTACGCCGGGCAGGGCTTCAAGCGCAGCACGATCTTCCGGAACCTCGCCATTATGCTGCTCCAGCAAGATACGGCAGGTTTTGATGATATTTTCTGCTTTGCTGTTATAAAGCCCAATCGTTTTGATATAGGTTTTCACCCCTTCAACGCCCAGTTCAAGCATCGCTGCAGGCGTATTCGCCACCGGGTAGAGTTTCGCCGTCGCCTTATTAACACTGACATCGGTCGCCTGAGCGGAAAGCAGTACGGCAATCAGCAATTCAAAAGGCGAACTGAAATTAAGCTCGGTGGTGGGATGAGGATTGTTCTCACGCAGGCGAGTGAGGATCTCCAGGCGTTTTGCTTTATTCATCAGACATTCCCTGTTTCACCGTTTGGCAATGCACGTTCTGCAGCTGCTTCAGCACGGCGCTTTTTCATTCTTTCATCAATCAGGTATTTTCCTGCCAGCATCAGTCCCAGGCCAATAAATGCACCTGGTGGCAGCATCGCCAGCAGGAAAGGGGAGTCGGTGTGGAAAATCTCCACGCGTAATACTTTTGCCCAGCTACCTAACAGCGCATCTGCACCGTCAAACAACGTGCCATTGCCGATAATTTCGCGTAGTGAACCCAGCACGAACATGGCGCAGGTTGCGCCCATACCAATTGAAAAGCCGTCCAGTGCCGAAAGCGCCGGACCTTTTTTGGCGGCGAAGGCTTCAGCGCGGCCCACCACGATACAGTTAGTGACAATCAGCGGAATAAAAATCCCTAATGATTGATACAGGCCAAAGGCGTAGGCGTTGATCAGCATCTGTACAGCGCTGACCACCGAGGCGATGATCATCACGTAAATGGGAATGCGGATCTCGGCTGGCGTCCAGTGACGCAGCGTCGAAATGGTCAGGTTAGTCAGCGTCAGTACCAGCGTAGTCGCAAGTCCTAAACCCAGAGCGTTAGTGGCAGTGGACGTGACCGCCAATAGCGGACAGAGGCCGAGCAGCTGGACCAGCGCAGAGTTGTTTTTCCACAACCCCTGAACAATAACGTCTTTAATTTCGCTCACGCTTTATTCTCCACAGGCAGGAAGTTGAGAAAGTTGTGACGGTAACGTCTGAGCGTACAATCCGGCGCGTTTTACCGCATTAACCACCGCGCGGGGAGTAATCGTTGCGCCGGTGAACTGGTCGAAATCACCACCATCTTTCTTCACCGCCCAATGCGCATCATCCGCACCACTGATTTTTTTACCCGCAAAATGGGTGATCCAGTCAGAAAGGCGCAGTTCGATTTTATCGCCAAGCCCTGGCGTTTCGTGGTGCTCTGTCACGCGCGTGCCAAGTACCGTGCCGTTAAAATCGGCTCCCACCAGCAGCTGAATCGCACCGGAATAGCCATCTGGCGCGGTTGTTTCCAGAACGGCGGCTACCGGTTTGTCATTCTGTTTGGCGATGTAAACCCGATGCTCACCTTTACCTAACTCTGGCGCAGTTACCAGATAGCAACTCTGTGCCAGCGCATTGTTATAGCGTTCGGCTGGCAGCACCTGATCAAATAACGCCTTTTGTTGCAGACTGGCCTGTTCAGCAATCGTCGTTTTGGTCATCTGGTTGATGGCCGCAGTTAACCCTGTTGAACCCGCTGCAAATAGCGCCAACGTAATGCCGTGTTTTCGGATAGTTTTCAGCATGGTTTACCCTTTGCGATGGCCGTAGACGCGCGGACGCGTGTAGTAATCGATCAGAGGAACCGTGATGTTCGCCAGCAGGACGGCAAAAGCCACGCCGTCAGGATAGCCGCCGAAACTGCGGATCAACCAGACTAATAAGCCCGCCAGCGCGCCGAAAATAAGACGACCACGATTGGTCGTAGAAGCGGTAACCGGGTCAGTCAAAATAAAGAATGCGCCGAGCATGGTCGCACCAGACAGCAGATGAATTTGCGGTGCTGCCAGTGTTTCTGGTGAGAACAACCAGCCCAACGTTGCGCATAACGCCAGCGTTACTAAGAAGCTGAGGGGAATATGCCAGCGAATCGCTTTCTGCCATAGCAACCACAGGCCGCCAGCCAGCCAGGCGAGATTTACCCATTGCCAACCAGCGCCCGCCAGAATACCGCTGTAGATCGGATATTGCATAATCTGTTCAAACCGAATGACCGGCACGGACAGAGGTTTTAAATGTATCCAGCGGTGTCGCCTGACTAATGCCATCAATACCTAAGCGTAGTGTGTTCATATCACCACCACTGGCGGTATGTCCGCTGAAAATAACCTGTATGGCGTCGATAAAACCAGGGATGTTGACCGCAATTTCATGTGGCGGTAACCAGCTGGTCATCTGCACAGGGAAGGAGATCAGTAAGACCACATAACCAATCATTGCCGGATTAAACGGGTTTTGCCCCAGACCGCCATACAACTGTTTAGCGATGATCACCGCAAACACCGTACCCAGCACGACCATCCACCATGGCGCGAGGGGGGAATACTTACCGCCAGCAATAAGCCTGTCAGCAATGCTGAGTTATCTTTCAACGTTGCGGCTACCGACTGCTTGCGTAGTTTGAGTACGAGAGCTTCGGCTAACAGAGCACTAACCGATGCCAACAGGATCTGAACGAGAGTACCCCAACCAAAAAACCACAGTTGCGCTGCGATTCTGGCACGGCTGCGAGCAACACCAACAGCATAATGCGCGATGTCTGGCGCTGGTTATGGGTATAAGGGGAGCTAGCTATTCTGAATACCATTTAGTCCTCGTTTACAACCTTCTGCTGGGCGGCTTTTTTGGCCTGAGCGCGGGCAATAGCCGCGGCAACTGCCGCTTTGCGCGGATCATCATTGGCGGCCTGAGGTTGCTCTTCCTGCTGCGCCGCTTTACGGGCTTTAGCACGGGCAATCGCCGCTTCGACGGCCGCTTTACGCGGGTCGACCGGAGCTTCGGGTTCTACCGCAGGTGTCTGCTGCGCTGCTTTACGGGCTTTAGCGCGGGCAATCGCCGCTTCAACGGCCGCTTTGCGCGGGTCGACCGCATCCTGCTCGACGACCACGCTTTGCTCACCGGCTTTGCGGGCTTTGGCCCGGGCAATCGCCGCCTCAACGGCGGCTTTACGCGGGTCGATTTCCGCCTCTGCCTGGATCGTTTGTGCTTTTTCAGCCTGACGGGCGCGCGCTGCGGCCTTACGAGCCTCACGCGCGGCGATGGCTTCGCTGTTATCAGGTTTCTCACCCGCCGGGATCACCACAGGCTGTGCTGCGGTCGCTTTTTTCTCGCGAACGCGCGCCAGAGCGGCGTTAATCGCATCCTGATCTTTTTCGGCAGGCTGAACGGCGGCCTGCTTATGGCGTTCCTGACGGGCAATTTTTTCACGTTCCAGTCGCGCCTGGCGCGCTTCGAAGCGCGCTTTGGCTTCCGCAGCGCGTTTTTCTTCCATGGAGATGGCATAGATCTCAGCCTTCTCCTGGCGGAAATACTGCACCAGCGGGATGTTGCTTGGGCAGACCCAGGCGCAGGCGCCGCATTCGATGCAGTCGGCCAGGTTATGGGCTTTCGCCTTGTCGTGCAGCTGGCCTTTGCTGTACCAGTACAGCTGCTGCGGAAGCAGATCCGCCGGGCAGGCGTCGGCACAGGCGCTGCAGCGGATGCAGCCTTTCTCTTCCTGCTCTTCGCCCATCTCGGTCGGAGAAGGCGCGAGCAGACAGTTGGTGATTTTGACCACCGGCACATCGAGCCACGGCAGGGTAAAGCCCATCAGCGGGCCGCCCATGATTACCATCTGGTCGCTGCCCGGGCAAAAATCAGCCTGTTCCAGCAGATGGCGCACCGGCGTACCCAGACGCGCCCAGACGTTGCCTGGACGAGAAATTGATTCCCCGGTCAGCGTCACAACGCGCTCGGTTAACGGTTCACCGTCGATCACCGCGCGCTTCACGGCATACGCGGTGCCGACGTTTTGCATCAGCACGCCGATATCCGAAGAGCGTCCGCCGTGCGGGACCTGCTTGCCGGTGAGAATTTGCGTCAGCTGTTTTGCGCCGCCAGAAGGATACTTGGTCGGGATAACGCGCAGGCTAATATCGTGACTGCCCGCCAGCACGGCGCGCAGCATTGAAATAGCCTGCGGTTTATTGTCTTCGATACCGATCAGCACTTCCCGCGGCTGCAGAATGTGGGCAAGGATGCGGATGCCTTCCACCACCTGCGCTGCACAGTCCTGCATCAGACGATCGTCGGCGGTGATGTACGGCTCGCACTCGGCGGCGTTGATAATCAACGTCTGAATATTATCGCCACCGCCGCGCAGCTTGACGCCGGTCGGGAAGCCCGCGCCTCCCAGCCCGGCGACGCCGAACTGATGAATTCGCTCGATAAGCGCTTCGCGGCTGTGGGTGCGGTAATCGCTCCAGCCGTCACGGTCAATCCAGCGGTCTTCGCCGTCGGCTTCAATAATCACGCTCAGCTCTGAGAGCGCGGACGGGTGAGCCACCGTATGCGGGGCAATGGCGACCACTTTACCGGAGGTTGGCGCATGCACCGGCAGCATGCGTCCGCGACCAAAGGTCAGCGGCTGGCCGCGAAGAACCGTATCGCCTTCTTTTACGCACAGCTCACCCTCAGCGCCGATGTGCTGCTTGAGCGGCATAACGAAACGGGTGGCCAGCGGAATTTGACGCAGCGGCGTGCCGTTAGACTGGGTTTTCATCTCCGGTGGATGAATACCTCCGTCAAAGTCCCAGATCTTCTCTTTTCTGAAAGCAGAAAATAACTTAAGCATGTTGTTCCACAGGAATATTGCGAACCGGAATGGTTTGAAGATCCCACTTCCAGCTTTCGGTAGTCGTTTCAACCGGGCGCAGCTCGATACATTGCGTCGGGCAGGGGGCCACGCAGAGGTTACAGCCGGTGCAGAGGTCCGCCACGACTGTGTGCATGGCGCGGGTCGCGCCGACAATGGCGTCAACCGGGCAGGCCTGAATACATTTGGTGCAGCCGATGCAGTTGGCCTCGTCGATCACGGCCAGGGCACGGACCGGCTCCTGCACGTCCGCGTCGCCGTCAACGGGCTGCGGGTCAACGTTAAGCAGGGTCGCGATTTTCAGCATCACCGCTTCGCCACCGGGCGCACAGCGGTTAATTTTTTCACCCTGAATCCCTACCGCTTCGGCATAGGGACGACAGCCCGGGTAGCCGCACTGCCCGCACTGGCTTTGCGGCAAAAGCTCATCAATTTTCTCTACAACGGGATCGTCCTCTACCGCGAAACGACGGGAGGCGTAGCCCAGGATAAGGCCAAACACCAACCCCAGAACGCTGATAGAGGCGATGGCAATCCAGATAGCATTCATTACAACTTCACCAAACCACTAAAGCCCATAAAGGCCAGAGATATAAGACCTGCGGTAATTAACGCAATGGCATTACCGCGAAAAGGTGGCCGGGACATCAGCCACAGCAAGGCGTTCGCGGATGGCGGCGAAGAGCACCATCACCAGCGAGAAACCGACAGCGGCGGAAAAACCGTACAGCGCCGACTGCAAGAAATTGTGCCCGAGATTGATATTCAGCAACGCCACGCCGAGCACTGCACAGTTGGTGGTGATAAGCGGCAAAAAATCCCCAGCAGACGGTAAAGCACCGGGCTGGTTTTTGCGCACCACATCTCGGGTGAACTGCACGACCACAGCAATCACCAGAATAAAATGCCAGGGTGCGCAGGTAAATCAGATTAAGTGGGATCAAAATCCACGTATCGATAAGCCAGGCGCCAAATAGACGCCAGCGTCATCACAAACGTTGTTGCCAGCCCCTTGCCATCGCGGTTTCCAGTTTTTGGAAACCCCCATAAACGGACAGAGACCGAGAAAACTTGACCAGTACAAAGTTATTGACCAGTACAGTTCCGACAAACAGTAACAGGTAGTCAGTCATTTTTCGGCCTGAAATAAAAAAGCCGCCTATTATCCGATAATCCAGAGCAGGCGACAACAGGTTAAACTGTAAGGTTATTACGGGTTCACGAAGGTGTTTTTCACCCGCGTCGAACGCTTGAAGTAGGGCACCAGCAGCGCCGCGGCCAGCAACGGGAAAAGCAGCTGACGAACGGCCAGCGCGTCTGAAACGGGCGAAAAAGCAAATGCCTTCACCGCCAGCAGGACCGAAACCAGCAGCCAGATGATGTAATGTTTTGGCACACTCTTGCGGCGCTTAAAGAAGGCGATGGTCAGCCATAGCGTGTAGTACCACATCGCGATCGCGAAAACGAACGACACAAACCACAAAGCAATATTGAGCACGCTTTGCGACATCAGGGTCTGGATGGCGTGAGGGGTAATCAGTGCGGTGGTATACAGCAGCAGCGCAAGTGATGCGCTTAATAAGGCAACCAGCAGCCATGCCAGTGGGGCGATTAACCAGCCTCCGATGCGTTCTCCAGGCGTTGCGGTCATGAACTCTCCCATAATCTGCGCGAAATGTTGTACAGCCAGTTGGCAGGGCGGAGAGTATATAACATTTCGCGCGGATGGCTACTTTCTTATAAAACGTAACGCCATACGGACTTAGGCACTTCGCCGACGTTGAACAAACGACCACCGGAGACCAGCTCCGCACGGCGATGGTCAGCGGCGCGATACATATTAATGATGTCCTGATTATCCGACAGGGTGTAGTTCAGATGGTCAAACAGTTTTTCCAGGCTCTCAAGCGAATTGATCTTGCGAAATTTTAATAAATAGTCCTGAACTGTCATATTAATAAGTTTCCATATAAAAGTGAGTAATACCAGTTAAGGTAATTCGTTCGAATAATAAACGGATTAATAAAGACGTAAACAGCCCACTCAGGTAACGCGACGAAATTAGGAGTTTTCTTTGCTGAAATTCAGGCATCAGACGATGCCTGGAAGAGAAGGTTAACCGTGTTCACCAGGGCTGGCAATACGAAACTGACATATTATGTCACTCTTTATTGCAGTAACCGGTTACTTAGGTTGGGCGACTGTGACAGGCTCCGGCGGCTGGTAGTTATCGATATGGCTGGCAACGCCCAGCAAAATGACCGACACCCCAAGGACAATCCATCCCGCTAATTCAATGATTCGATTAATAATTGACGTCATGATTCGTAATTGTACTTTATCCATAAATACAGGGTGCAAATGTTACAGCGACGATTCCCCGACGGCAAGCGCTTTGGGAACGGTTCCCTTAAACAAAATCAGTAGGTTAATACTATGTAACAAAAACAACCCGTACAACCTGCTATTTTAAGTCATATGGCACATTATTAATCTGTGGCAATGCCAGGCTAGCCAGTGTGAAATAAGAACGTCATAAAAGAGGATGGCACTATGAGTGATAATATTCGCGTTGGGCTTATCGGCTACGGGTATGCAAGCAAAACGTTTCATGCACCTCTGATAGCCGGGACGCCGGGGATGAGCCTGGCTGCGGTATCCAGCAGCGATGCCGCTAAAGTCCATGCCGACTGGCCCTCCGTGCCGGTTGTCTCTGAGCCAAAACATCTTTTCAACGATCCGAATATTGATTTAATTATTATCCCCACGCCGAACGACACCCACTTCCCGCTGGCAAAAGCTGCGCTGGAAGCCGGCAAGCACGTGGTTGTCGATAAGCCCTTTACCGTCACGCTGTCCCAGGCTCGCGAGCTGGATGCGCTGGCAAAGAGTCTGGGCAGACTGCTGTCGGTGTTCCATAACCGCCGCTGGGACAGCGACTTTCTGACGGTAAAAACACTTCTAAGTGAAGGCACGTTAGGGGAGATCCTCTTTTTTGAATCGCACTTTGACCGCTTCCGTCCGCAGGTACGAAACCGCTGGCGCGAGCAGGCCGGCCCGGGCAGCGGTATCTGGTATGATTTAGCCCCGCATCTGCTGGATCAGGCCGTCAATCTGTTTGGTCTGCCGGTGAGCATGACGGTCGATCTGGCCCAGCTCAGACCCGGGGCGCAGACAACCGATTACTTCCACGCGGTGCTAAGTTACCCGCAGCGGCGGATTGTGCTGCACGGTACGATGGTCGCGGCTGCAGAATCTGCCCATATTATTCACGGCACGCGCGGCAGCTACGTGAAGTTTGGTCTCGATCCGCAGGAAGACAGGCTGAAAAACGGTGAGCGTCTGCCGCAGGAAGACTGGGGCTATGATATGCGCGACGGCGTCGTCACGCGGGTGGAAGGCGAGGAGCTGGTCGAGGAGACCTTGCTGACGATACCGGGTAACTATCCGGCGTATTATGCCGCTATCCGCGATGCGCTGAACGGCACGGGAGAGAATCCGGTTCCGGCCAGCCAGGCGATACAGATTATGGAGCTGATTGAGCTGGGCATCGAATCTGCCAAACATCGCGCGACGCTCTGTCTGGCATAATTTTTTGACGTTGTTGTAGGCCGGGTAAGGCGAAGCCGCCACCCGGTAAAGGGGTTACGCGGTTGCCACCTTATCCCGCAGAGCCTGCTTCTCAGCTGGCGTCAGGAAGGCAATTTCCAGCCCGTTAATCTGTGCCTGACGGATCTGCTCGCGGCTCAAACCCGCCTGCGGAGCGGCGATGTTGTACTCGTGGATGATATCCACGCCCTGAACCGCCGGATCGTCCGTGTTCATTGAGGCCAGCACGCCGTGTTCAAGGAACGTTTTCAGCGGGTGCTGCGCCAGCGTTGCTACGGTGCTGGTCTGAATGTTAGACGTCAGACACGACTCAATCCCGATACGCTGCTCCGCCAGGAAATCCATCAGGGCGCGATCTTCGACCGCCTTCACGCCGTGGCCGATGCGCTCGGCGCCCAGCTCGCGGATGGCCTGCCAGATACTTTCCGGACCAGCCGCTTCACCCGCATGCACGGTAATATGCCAGCCGGCATCGCGCGCGCGGTTGAAGTGGGAGAGGAACAGGCTGCCCGGGAAGCCCAGCTCGTCACCGGCGAGGTCGACGGCGGTGATGGCATCACGATGGGCCAGCAGCGCTTCCAGCTCCTGCAGGCAGGCGGCTTCACCGAACGTACGGCTCATGATGCCGATCAGGCGGGCCTGAACGTCGAAGGTTTTGCAGCCTTCACGCACGCCTTCAATGACGGCTTCCACCACGCCCGCTACGGGCAGGCCGTGAGTCATCGCCATATAGCCCGGCGAGAAGCGCAGCTCAACGTAATGCAGGCCGTTGCGGGCCGCATCTTCTATGTTCTCAAACGCCACGCGGCGGCAGGCATCCAGCGACGCCAGCATCTTCACGCCCCAGTCGAGTTTGCTCAGGAAGCTCACCAGGTCCGGTTCATTAGAGGTCACCTGTACGTGAGGGATCAAGGACTCAAGGGTCTGAGCAGGAAGCGTTAAATTGAACTGGCGGCCAAGATCGAGGATGGTTTGGGCACGAATGTTACCGTCAAGGTGACGATGAATATCAGTTAAAGGCAGGCGTGTATCAATCATGGTCGCACTCTTTTCTGGTTAAAGTGCGCCATATTATAAAAACAAAACGGGGTAAAAAGCTATTTGCGCAAGGGAATATTCCGTTGCGCAAATTGATTACAGGATCGTGTTAATCCCGGCGATGAGGCGTTGAACCCCTTGCTCCAGCTTGCTGCGCGGGCAGCCGGCGTTAAGCCGTACAAAACCTGTTCCTTCTTTACCGTAGGTATATCCCGGCATGATGGCGACCTTTTGCTGCTCGATTAGCACCTTTTGCAGCGCCCGATCGTCTATGTGCAGCGGACGCAGGTCAATCCAGGCCAGATAGGTCGCTTCCGGTGGCTGCCAGTTCAGATTCGGAAAAGCGCCGTTTAATTCGCGAGCGATATACAACAAATTCTCTTCAAGATAATGGCGTAAGGCATCCAGCCACGGCTCCCCCTGCTGGTAGGCGGCGATATGCGCGGTCAGCGCCAGCACGGAAGGGGAAGAGAGTCCGTCCCGTCCTTTTAACGCGCTGAGATAGCCGGTACGGCTCTCTTCATCGCCGATCAGGCCGTAAGCCCCCGTCAGCGCTGGAATGTTAAAGCTTTTGGAGCCGGAGGTCAGAAGCGCCCATTTGCCCCGCGCCACGGCGCACCACGGCGTGTGACGATGTTCTCCCCACACCATGTCCATATGGATTTCATCGCTGATAACCGCCACGTCATAGCGTGCGCACAGTTCTGCCATGCGCGTCAGCTCATCCCGCGTCCAGACCTTGCCGGTCGGGTTCTGCGGGCTGCACAGCAGTAAAATTTTGTTTTCCGGTTTCGCCAGCGCCGCTTCGAGGGCCGCCATATTGCCCTGCCAGCCTGCGGCATGCTTTTCCATCTCTACGGGCACCACATGACGCGCATTGCCTTCAATGGCTTTGTAAAACGCATCGTATGCCGGGGTGTGTACCACTACGCCGTCGCCGGGGTTTGACCAGAGACGAATCAGCTCTGACACCATGTAGATAACGGAAGGGCCATAAACGATCGATTCGGTCTCAATCCGGCTGTTAAAGCGCTGCTGGTACCAGTGCGCGACGGCGGCGAGAAACTCATCGTTCTTCCAGCGGCTGTAGCCGAACACCCCGTGATTAATACGCTGATGCAGCGCGTCGGTAATGCAGGGAGCGGTGGCGAAATCCATATCCGAGATGGTGAAGGGCAGCAGGTCGGCCGCGCCAAAGCGGTCTGCGACGTAGTCCCACTGCGTACACCAGGTGCCGTGTCGATCCACGACGGTAGAAAAATCAAACATGACGGTAATCCTTAAAGTAAAACCCCCTCATGAGAGGGGGCTGAGGCATCAGGCTTCTACTGTTCGCATCAGGGTTGCCAGCTCATCTTTCACCGACTGTACCTGCGGGCCGATAACCACCTGCAAATTGTGCTGATTTAACTGTACCACGCCGATGGCCCGGTTGGCTTTCAGGGCGTTGGTATCCACTTTTGACATATCCGCCACCGACAGACGCAGGCGGGTAATGCAGTTGTCAAGCGAGGTGATGTTATCCGCACCGCCCAGCGCCGCAAGAATGGCCGGGGTGTTATAGCCGGATTTGCCCACGGTACCGGCAACCGCCTGTTCCACGCTGGTGGCCGTATCGGTATCGCGGCCTGGCGTTTTCAGGTTAAAGCGGGTGATGGCGAAGCGGAAGATCCCGTAGTACACCACGAACCAGATTGCCGCCACGACCGGGACCAGATACCACTTGGTGGACAGGCCGTGCAGGATCCCGAACACCACGAAGTCGATCACGTTGCCGTCGGTGTTGCCGATGGTGACGCCCAGCACCGCCATCACGGTAAAGCCCAGGCCGGTCAGCACCGCGTGAATCAGATACAGCACCGGCGCAACGAACAGGAACAGGAATTCGATAGGCTCGGTGGTACCGCCCACGACGCAGGCGATCACGCCGGAAATCAACAGGCCTTTAATTTTATGACGGTTTTCCGGGCGCGCGCAGTGGTACATCGCCAGCGCGGCACCCGGCAGGCCGCCGAGGAAGGCAGGCATTTTACCCTGAGACAGGAAGCGGGTCGCGCTTTCGGAGAAGCCGTGTGTCGTCGGGCAGCTCAGCTGCGCCTGGAAGATGGTCAGCGCACCGCTCACGTCGTGACCGCACACCTCCATCGTACCGCCCGCTTCGGTGAAGCGAATCAGGGCCACCAGGATGTGCTGCAGGCCAAACGGCAGGAGCAGACGCTCGCCGGTGCCGAAGATCATCGGACCAAAATCTCCCGCGCCGTTGATGATGCGGCCAATGCCGTTGATGCCCAGCGCAAAGACCGGCCAGATCAGCGGAATGATTAAACCGAACAGGCCCATGACCACCAGGGTCACAATCGGCACAAAGCGGGTACCGCCGAAGAAGGCCAGGGCATCCGGCAGACGGATATTGTGGAAACGCTCGTGCAGCATCCAGATAATCACCCCGGCGATCACCGCCCCGAGGATCCCGGTATCAATTGACTGGATACCAATTACGCTCTGAATGTTGTTGGCCTTCAGCACGGCAGCGTCGGTGGTCGGCAGAATGCCTTTCGCGGTCAGCCAGAAGTTAACCGCCAGGTTCATCACCGCGTAGCCCACAAAACCGGCAAACGCCGCGACGCCTTTGTTCTCGCGGGCCAGGCCCAGCGGGATAGCGATACAGAACATGACGGGCAGGAAACTAAAGGCAAAGGAGCCGACTTTACTCATCCAGATAAAGATCGCCTGCAGCACCGGGGTACCGAGGAACGGGATCAGCGTAATGACGTCTTTACTGCTTAGCGAGCTGCCGATCCCGAGCATGATCCCGCAGAACGAGAGGAGTGCCACGGGCAGCATAAAGGTTTTACCCAGTTGCTGGAAAAATTCCCACAGCGATATTTTTTGTGCTGCTTTCGCCGTCATAAAACGACTCCTTTATTGTTAAAATCAGTTTGTCTGCTTCAATGCTGCGAGAAGATAAAACGTTTTATCAAAGTTTAGTGCGCGCTAAATCACATTCTCAGGCTTTGACTGGTAGTATAAAGATAACGTATTGATAAAACGTTTTACCGATCTCATTTTCAGGGAGTCACGCCAACACATGGCTGTAGCGAAAAAAGTCACCATCAACGATGTCGCGCTGGCGGCGGGCGTTTCCGTCAGCACCGTTTCTCTGGTGCTGAGCGGGAAAGGGCGCATCTCTCCTGCGACCGGCCAGCGGGTGAACGAGGCGGTTGAACAGCTGGGCTTTGTGCGTAACCGGCAGGCGTCGGCGCTGCGCGGTGGGCAAAGCGGGGTGATTGGCCTGATTGTTCGCGATCTGACGTCACCTTTCTATGCGGAGTTAACAGCCGGGTTAACCGAAGCGCTTGAAGCGCAGGGACGGATGGTCTTTCTGCTGCACGGCGGGCGTGAGGCCGATCAGCTGTTTTCCCGGCTCGATATGCTGCTGAGCCAGGGGGTGGACGGGGTGATCGTCGCCGGGGCATCGGGCGTGGGCAGCGAGCTGTGCGAGCGCGCCGCCGAAAAAGGCGTGCCGCTGGTGTTTGCCTCGCGCGCCAGCTACCTGGACGAAGCCGATACGCTGCGCCCGGATAACATGCAGGCCGCACAAATGTTGACCGAGCATCTTATTCGTCGCGGGCATCAGCGCATTGCCTGGCTGGGTGGGAAAAGCTCGTCCCTGACGCGCGCCGAGCGGGTAGGCGGCTACTGCGCGACGCTGATTAAATACGGCCTGCCGTTCCACAGCGAATGGGTCGTGGAGTGTGAATCCAGCCAGAAGATGGCGGCGGAAGCGATAGGCGCGCTGCTGCGAAGCAGCCCGACGATCAGCGCCGTGATTTGCTACAACGATGTGATCGCCATGGGCGCCTGGTTTGGCCTGATCCGAGCCGGGCGTCAAAGCGGCGAGGGCGGGGTGGAAACCTTCTTTGGCCACCAGGTGGCGCTGGGAGCGTTCGCCGACGTTGGTGAAAACGCCCTCGACGACCTGCCGATCGTCTGGGCCACCACTCCTGCGCGGGAGATGGGCTACACCCTGGCGGACAGGATCATGCAGCGCATCGACAATACGGATGTCCAGGCCGGGCACCAGATTGTGGCGGCGCGGCTGGTGACGGTGAAATAACCACCGCTGCACATCGCCACCCGGCAATAAAAAACCCCTCATGCGAGGGGTTTTGACGTTTACTGCTGCGGCGCCGCCGGTTCGGCTGGCGCTGCCGGTTCAGCCGGTTCCGGCATCCCCAGCGTCGGCATACCAAACATGCCGACAAAGTCTTCCAGCGGCATTTTGTCGCCGTTGAGCGTGACCTGGCCGTTTGCGTACTGCAGGCTGGTGGAAATCGTGTTGTTGTCCACTTTGGTGATGCGGAACATCTGGCCCATGGCCGCCAGACCTTTCACCTGCTGGTTCGCCAGCTTGCCGGCATCTTCATCGCCGTAGCCTTCCAGCTTCGCAATCTGGGTCATAAACTCGGTCGCCATATCCATCGGGATGGTCAGCTTGCTGTCGAGCGACTTCACGCTGCGATCCACTTCCTGCGCCAGCGTCTGCGGTTCACCCGTGGCGGTGGCCGGATCTTTCAGGAACAGAGACAGGTTGAAGCTGGTTTCGCCTTTGCTGTTTTTCCAGCTCAGCGGCGCAACGGTTACTACCGGCTCGCCTTTCAGCAGGATCGGCAGGTTGTTGAACAGCACCGCCATCGCCTGCTGCTGGTATACCTCAGGGTTCTGCTGCAGCGCGGCATCGGTCAGCAGCGCCTGGCTCTCTTTGCTGTATTTCTGGCTAAACTCGTGCCACGCCTGGCCGTCGATATTGCCGATCTTCAGCGACAGTTTGCCGGTGCCCAGATCCTGATTCTGCACTTTCAGGCTCTTCAGCGTGTAATCCAGCTGGGTGTTGATGCTCTTACCGTCTTTGGAAACGTCGGATTTGCCGTTGACGTCCATGCCTTCCAGCACGGCCATCTCTTTTCCTTCAACCGCAATGGCAACCTTGTCGAGAGACAGTTTTTGATCGCCGATACGCTCCTGGAAATCGGTCATTCGGCTGTTGCCGTCGGCCTTCAGGTTGTTGAAGGTGAGCTGAACTTTTTGATTGTATTCGTTCACGGCGTTGACCAGGCCACTTTCCGCTTCACCCGTCAGGGAGAACACGTTTCCGTCGCGGTCCGCGTCAAGTTTGAAGTGGCCGCCGCTGAAGGCGACTTTCTCATTCTCTTTCTCGTAGTTCAGCGCTTTCAGAGCAATATCGGAACTTGTGTCACCGGCATAGCTAATTCGGGTATTAATGTCGAAAGGAGATTCATTCTTCGCGAGGTCAAACAGCGGTTTGGTGACGTCGTTATTCACCAGCACGGTATGAACGGACGCCATAGAAGGGATCAGATTAAAGGACTTCAGCTGCGCCAGCGGCAGCGGGCCGTGGCTCACCACCTCGTCCAGCACTACGCTCTGGCCCGGTTTCAGCCAGCCGTTTTCAGCACCGGTAACCGGCTTCACCACCAGCTGCATACGGCTGGTAAACACGCCGCGATGATAGTTCTGGTAGCTCAGCTCAAGGCCCGCCTCCGGCGCGCTGCGCTTAATCTCTCCATTAGCCTGCGCCACCATCTCAGCCAGACGGCCTTCCAGCTGTTTCCCGGTAAACCAGGAGGCACCCGTCCAGACCACGCCTAACGCTACAATCACTCCAACCGCTACGACCGATTTTTTCATTGCGACTATCCCTAAAATGAAACCAGGCGGTAAAAACCGCCTGGAGATATTAAGCCTGAGACTAGCTTAGCAAGAGTGTTAATTTTTTCAGTAAGCTCTTACAGCTTGTTGTAAACACGCGCTAAACGGCCGTGGCCTTTGACAGTCACCGGTGATTCGTTGGCGGCAATAACGCTGATTCACCCGGTTTAAGCTGTAACTGCTGAGAACCTTTCCACAAACGTTGCATCGCCTTCGACGCAGAACAAAATGGCGGCACTCTGCTGGCTAATGGTGGTTTCTTTATCACTAAGGTCATGCAGCGAGAAGGCAAAATCATCCACTGGAATCGGGAAGTCCAGTTCTGCACCTTGTTTCACCGGCTGGGTCAACAACTGGTTAGCCGGTTTGGCTTCGAATTTCACATTGGCAACCAGTTCCGGAATATCAATGTATTTAGGCGTCAGACCCGCACGCAGCACGTTATCGGAGTTTGCCATCACTTCCAGCGCCACGCCTTGCAGGTAAGCGTGCGGTGTTTCAGCGAACAGGAACATCGCTTCGCCAGGGTTCAATTTCACCACATTCAGCAATAGCGGGGAGAACAGACCGCTGTCTTCCGGGTAAAATTCAGAAATTAAACGAATCGTTTGCCACGGTTCACCCTGCTGGCTATCGAGGGCCGATTTTAAAATCGCCAGCGCGCGGGATTTTTCTTCACCCTGCATATTCAACAGGCTGGCGAACAGTTCGCTTAAACGTTCGGCATCAGGCTGTTGTAAAAAGTGAGCAATCGCCGGATGTGCACCTGCGACCGGCTGGAGTAGGGAGACAATCTCGGAAAATTCACGAAACGCGTTCATCGCAAGGAAAGGCGTCAGCGCAAAAACCAGCTCCGGCTTGTGGTTAGGATCTTTATAGTTACGCTCGGCGGCATCCATCGGGATACCTGCGGCATTTTCTTTGGCAAAACCGATTTCAGAATTGTGTTTGTTTGGATGAACCTGAATGGAGAGTGGCTGTGCTGCGCATAATACTTTGAACAGGAAAGGCAGTTCGCCAAAGCGTTTGGCAACGGCCTCTCCGAGCAGAGTCGATTTATCACTCTCAATCACATCACGCAGTGAAACGATATCTCCGGCGGCATTCTGCACTCGTGAACTGCTTTTCGGATGTGCGCCCATCCACAGCTCGGCCATCGGCTGGCTGGACGGATTTTCCATACCATAAAGTTCAGTCAACGCCGTTTTGCTGCCCCAGGCATAGTTTTGCACTGAGTTAATGAGTTTTTGCATGATCAATCCCTGTTTTAATGTGGAAATTAATCCCACTATTAAAGCAAGAATCCTACGGGAAGTAACCTGGAGCCGCAAAAAGTCGTACTAGTCTCAGTTTTTGTTAAAAAAGTGTGTAGGATATTGTTACTCGCTTTTAACAGGGCAACGGAACACCCGCCCAGAGCATAACCAAACCAGGCAGTAAGTGAGAGAACAATGTCAAACAAACCCTTTCATTATCAGGCTCCTTTTCCACTCAAAAAAGATGATACTGAGTATTACCTGCTAACCAGCGAACACGTTAGCGTATCTGAATTTGAAGGGCAGGAGATTTTGAAAGTCGCACCCGAAGCGTTAACTCTGTTGGCGCGCCAGGCGTTTCATGATGCGTCGTTCATGCTGCGTCCGGCGCACCAACAACAGGTGGCCGACATTCTGCGTGACCCGGAGGCCAGCGAAAATGATAAATATGTGGCGCTGCAATTCCTGCGTAACTCCGACATCGCGGCGAAAGGCGTTCTGCCAACCTGTCAGGATACCGGCACCGCGATTATTGTTGGTAAAAAAGGGCAGCGTGTATGGACCGGTGGTGGTGATGAAGCGGCGCTGGCGCGCGGTGTCTATAACACTTATATCGAAGATAATCTGCGCTACTCGCAAAACGCGCCGCTGGATATGTATAAAGAAGTGAATACCGGCACCAATCTGCCAGCGCAGATCGATCTTTATGCCGTTGATGGCGACGAATACAAATTCCTCTGTATCGCCAAAGGTGGTGGTTCGGCAAACAAGACGTATCTCTATCAGGAAACCAAAGCGTTACTGACGCCGGGGAAACTGAAAAATTACCTGGTTGAGAAGATGCGCACGCTGGGTACGGCGGCCTGTCCTCCGTATCATATTGCGTTCGTTATTGGTGGAACTTCTGCAGAAACGAACCTTAAAACGGTGAAACTGGCTTCCGCGAAATACTATGATGAACTGCCAACGGAAGGGAATGAGCACGGTCAGGCGTTCCGCGATGTGGAACTGGAAAAAGAATTGCTGATCGAAGCGCAAAATCTTGGTCTGGGTGCGCAGTTTGGTGGTAAATACTTCGCTCACGACATCCGCGTGATTCGCCTGCCACGTCACGGCGCATCCTGCCCGGTCGGTATGGGCGTCTCCTGCTCTGCTGACCGTAATATCAAAGCGAAGATCAACCGTCAGGGGATCTGGATCGAAAAACTGGAACATAATCCAGGCAAATATATCCCGGAAGAGCTGCGCAAAGCGGGAGAAGGCGAAGCGGTGCGCGTTGACCTTAACCGTCCGATGAAAGAGATCCTCGCACAGTTGTCGCAGTATCCCGTTTCTACACGCTTATCGCTTAACGGCACGATTATCGTCGGTCGTGATATTGCTCACGCCAAACTGAAAGAGCGGATGGATAACGGTGAAGGGCTGCCGCAGTACATCAAAGATCATCCGATTTACTACGCGGGTCCGGCCAAAACGCCGGAAGGTTATGCCTCCGGTTCTCTTGGCCCAACGACCGCCGGACGGATGGATTCTTATGTCGATCAACTGCAAGCGCAGGGCGGAAGTATGATCATGCTGGCGAAAGGCAACCGCAGCCAGCAGGTGACGGATGCCTGTAAAAAACACGGCGGCTTCTACCTTGGCAGTATCGGTGGTCCGGCCGCTGTATTGGCGCAGGGAAGTATTAAGAGCCTGGAATGTGTTGAATATCCGGAACTGGGAATGGAAGCCATCTGGAAAATTGAAGTGGAAGATTTCCCGGCGTTTATCCTTGTGGATGATAAAGGAAATGACTTCTTCCAGCAGATACAACTCACACAATGCACCCGCTGTGTGAAATAAACAGAGCCGCCCTTCGGGGCGGTTTTTTTACATGGCACGAAAGACCAAACATTTGTTATCAAATAGTAAATAATAAGTGAGCTAAAAGTTGCTTAACGAAAGCAAAACAGAAAGAAAAAATTAAACAGGTGAGGAGCAGGCCATGAATACAGTACGCAGCGAAAAAGATTCGATGGGGGCGATTGATGTCCCGGCAGATAAGCTGTGGGGCGCACAAACTCAACGCTCGCTGGAGCATTTCCGCATTTCGACGGAGAAAATGCCCACCTCACTGATTCATGCGCTGGCGCTAACCAAGCGCGCAGCGGCAAAAGTTAATGAAGATTTAGGCTTGTTGTCTGAAGAGAAAGCGAGCGCCATTCGGCAGGCGGCGGATGAAGTACTGGCAGGACAGCATGACGACGAATTCCCGCTGGCTATCTGGCAGACCGGCTCCGGCACGCAAAGTAACATGAACATGAACGAAGTGCTGGCTAACCGGGCCAGTGAATTACTCGGCGGCGTGCGCGGGATGGAACGTAAAGTTCACCCTAACGACGACGTGAACAAAAGCCAAAGTTCCAACGATGTCTTTCCGACGGCGATGCACGTTGCGGCGCTGCTGGCGCTGCGCAAGCAACTCATTCCGCAGCTTAAAACCCTGACACAGACGCTGAGTGAAAAATCGCGTGCATTTGCCGATATCGTCAAAATCGGTCGAACCCACTTGCAGGACGCCACGCCGCTAACACTGGGGCAGGAGATTTCCGGCTGGGTAGCGATGCTCGAGTATAATCTCAAACATATCGAATACAGCCTGCCTCACGTAGCGGAACTGGCTCTTGGCGGTACAGCGGTGGGTACTGGACTAAATACCCATCCGGAGTATGCGCGTCGCGTAGCAGATGAACTGGCAGTCATTACCTGTGCACCGTTTGTTACCGCGCCGAACAAATTTGAAGCGCTGGCGACCTGTGATGCTCTGGTTCAGGCGCACGGCGCGTTGAAAGGGTTGGCTGCGTCACTGATGAAAATCGCCAATGATGTCCGCTGGCTGGCCTCTGGCCCGCGCTGCGGAATTGGTGAAATCTCAATCCCGGAAAATGAGCCGGGCAGCTCAATCATGCCGGGGAAAGTGAATCCAACACAGTGTGAGGCATTAACCATGCTCTGCTGTCAGGTGATGGGGAACGACGTGGCGATCAACATGGGGGGCGCTTCCGGTAACTTTGAACTGAACGTCTTCCGTCCAATGGTGATCCACAATTTCCTGCAATCGGTGCGCTTACTGGCAGATGGCATGGAAAGTTTTAACAAACACTGCGCAGTGGGTATTGAACCGAATCGTGAGCGAATCAATCAATTACTCAATGAATCGCTGATGCTGGTGACTGCGCTTAACACCCACATTGGTTATGACAAAGCCGCGGAGATCGCCAAAAAAGCGCATAAAGAAGGGCTGACCTTAAAAGCTGCGGCCCTTGCGCTGGGGTATCTTAGCGAAGCCGAGTTCGATGCCTGGGTGCGCCCTGAGGCGATGGTCGGCAGCCTGAAATAATCAACTCGCCACGTACAGGTGCAGCCGAGGAATAATCAGCTGCAGCGGCTGCGCCTGAGGTCGGTAACGGTGCTGGACATTTTCAGCATCGTAATTCAGCAACTCACCAATATCCGGCACGATAGCCCCCTGATCGGCATCATAGAGCGCAATCAGCGGCGTTGGACAGGCATACTGCACCTGTTTTTGCTGACCGGAATACCAGACGCGGGCGATAGGCTGAACCTTTACCGGGCGCTTTATCTTGAGGCGCGTATCCGCCGGTAGCGAGGCGATGCTGTGGTACTCCTGCTCCAGGCGCTCAATCCACTGCTCACGCGACCACGGCGCAACGGTGCGCGGCGTCTTCAGGCTTTTTTCCAGCTGCGCGAGAATTTCATCCCGGGTGAAGTTTTTAATGATGTGCTTATTCGCCCAGCCAAAGCGCAGCGTGGCGGGGTGACGCAGTACCGTCAGCGTGCGATAGGCATTCAGGGTAATCAGCCCCGTAAGCTGACGGTGCACCCATTCAAACCGGGCGGCAGGGGCCAGGCCCGACTCTTCGGTAA
This sequence comes from Enterobacter hormaechei, assembly GCA_041890495.1. Classification (GTDB taxonomy): domain Bacteria; phylum Pseudomonadota; class Gammaproteobacteria; order Enterobacterales; family Enterobacteriaceae; genus Escherichia; species Escherichia boydii. The sequence goes on along the minus strand of CP169086.1, from coordinate 1,612,480 downwards.
CGATTTTCTCAAATGCCGCTTTCAGGCTGTTGATATGGGCAATCTGGCTTTCCAGCGCTTCGCGCGTTGTCGCATCGGTTTGCAGGCAGATCACGCCGGGCAGCCGCACGGCTGCCTTGCTGCTGCGCTGTTCAGACTGCTGCTGGATAAAAAGATGGCGATAGTGTTTCATCGCCAGCTCCAGCGCGGCCTTGCCGATGTGCTGCTTCACGTCGATGGTGTCCAGCGGATCGTGCTCGGCCCCTTTGGCCACCTCGGGCAGGGTAAAGACGCGCGCGGCCAGCAGACGGCAGGTCTGCAAACGTTCTGTCAGGGTCAGGAGCTCGTGTTCAATTTCCCGAAACGTGCTGTTCAGCCGTTCGATAAGATCGTAGGTTGCCATAAGCACTCTCATTAGTTACAACATACTTATCATATAGCACAGCACGCCGGGTCAGGCCAGCGTGCGGTTAAGGTCAGGCAGGAACGGGAAGGGCGATGTTATGGTATACCGGCCAGCTAAAGCAGAAGCGCGCGCCGCCGAGCTCGCTCTCCTCGCAATGTACCGTGCCGCCCATCGCCTGCGCGATAGAGTAGACAATCGCCAGCCCCAGACCACATCCGCCGGTGGCGCGATCGCGGCTGGGATCGAGGCGGACAAAGGGTTCAAACACGGTTTCTCGCGCTTCCGGGGCGATCCCCGGTCCGTCATCCTCAACGGTCAGGCTGGCCTGATTGCCCTGCAAATCCAGCCCAATCTGTAGCGTACTTTCGCTGTAGCGCATGGCGTTGTTCATCAGATTGTCCAGCACGCGCTCCATCAGGCGCATATCGAGCGCGCCGTAATCACCCGGCGTGACGCGCGTTAACAGCGTGCGCTGCGGGTTCACGCTCTGAACGTCGTCAATGTGGGTTTGCAGCCAGGCAGGTAGATCCGGCGTGCTGAGGTTCAGTTCGTTTTGCGGACGATCGAGGCGCGCGTAGGTCAGCAGCTCCTCAATCAGCGCCTCAAGCTGGCCAATGTCGCGGTTCAGGGCCTGAGACTCCGCTTCCGTCAGATTTTCGCTCATCTCCAGACGATAGCGCAGGCGAACCAGCGGCGTGCGCAGTTCGTGCGCAATCCCGTCGATCAGCTGCTTTTTACTGGCGATCAGGGCATTGATGTTATCGGCCATCTGGTTAAAGGCCACGCCCAGACGTTCAAAACTGGAACCGCTGTCGAAGTGAATGCGTTCGGTAAAATGCCCCTCGCCAAAACGCTGCGCGGCGGATTCCAGCTTCAGCATGTCCTGCCAGTGCGGGCGCATCCAGATAAAGACCGGAAACGCGAGTGAAATGGCGATAAAGGCCATTAGCGCCATGTCCAGCAGACGCATCTGGTGCAAATAATAAAGATAGGGCACCGGCCCGACGGCCAGCACGTAATGGCTGCGCGGAATACGCTGGATAAAGGTGTATTTCTCATCCAGCGCGACGATGTCCCCGTCGCGCAGACGCTGCATGGCGGGCGGATCCAGATCGAAATCTTTCAACGGCTCAATGCGTAAATCGAATGACAGATTCAGATCCAGCTCTTTCAGGGTTTTCGCCCAGTCGTGCGGCGGGATTTCTCTCAGCTCGCTGCGCATCAGATAGAGCGAGCTTTTCATCAGGTCGTCCAGCGACTGCCTGCCCGCGCGTTCGGCGGTAAATTTATAGACCAGCCCGACCAGCATGGTCATCACCAGGAAGCAGACAAAAAGTAAAAGATAAAACTGCACAAACAGCTTTTTCATTGGATCTCACCGAAGAAACGCTTTGTGCAGAATATACATGAAAACCCTTCGTGTTTTTCACGTCTGTGGAGCGTATTACATGGCTTTCGCGCTGTTTTTTACCTTGGCGATGAGTGTTTCCGTCACGGCCAGGCCTTCTGCAATGTGCGTATCAATCACATCCGTCCCGTATTCGCTGATGAGGTCCAGCAGTATTTCGTAAGTCTGGATGAGTTCCAGCAGGTCAAAGAGCGCTTTTTGATCGGTGCGTGAGGGAGAGGCGTCGTTCAGGGTTGCCTGATTAACAATCCACTCAAGATTGGTTTTGATGGCTTCTATCCGATTGTAGCTATACATATGTCATGGGCTTAAATCCTCATTTCAAGATTTATGGGAGAGATGTCGTGAAAACTTCACGGCGAAAAATGAATAAAATGGTTGCGAGAGCGGGGCGAGCTGAAAAAAGGAGAGTCGAGAAGGTAATTATGGAACAGTTCGCGTGCTTAGCAAGTCAATTGTTGCGCAAACGTAAAAATAAACGCGCGAAAGAGAAGGCATCGTCGCGCAATGCCCTTTATTTCGCGCAGGTTATCTTATCAGGCGTTTAGGTTTCCCACGCATGTGGGGCAAACAGATAGCCCTTGTTACGCACGGTTTTAATGCGGTAGGGCTCGGTGGCGTTATCCTGCAGCTTTTTGCGCAGACGCGAAATCGCCACGTCAACGCTGCGGTCCATTCCGTCATAGCTCACGCCACGCAGGTTTTTCAGCAGCGCGTCGCGGTCCATGATCTGTCCGGCATGCGTTGCCAGCTCCCACAGCAGGTCAAAATCTGCGGTGGAAAGGGCGATAAGCTCGCCAGAGAGCAGCACCTGACGGTTAATGGGATCAATAGACAGCGTACCGAAGCGCATCGCTTTGTGCGGCGTCAGAGACGGTGCCGGTGCTTCGCGTTCGATGCTGGCGTGCTGGCGTAAATGGAGGCGCAGGCGAGCGAGCAGGACGGCAGGCGGTGTGGTTTTCAGAATGTAATCATTGGCACCCATCTCCAGCGACAATATATGGTTCATATCGCTGTCCAGTGAGGTGAGCAGGACGATAGGGCCCTCCCAACGGGCGCGCAGGTCACGGCAGAGCGTCATGCCGTCTTTGCCCGGCAACATGATATCCAGCAGTACCAGATCCGGGTTTTCACGGACGACCACCTCTTCGGCACGATCGCCGCGAGGTTCAACAATGACGTCCATATCGTGTTTACCCAGATAGGCGGCGATCAGCTGCCCGACTTCAGGTTCGTCTTCAACATAAACAATCTTATTCATACAGCGTCTGTTTTCGTGAAAAAAGCCAACATACACCGCGAAACCTTAACCTTCCATTAATCTTTCAAAATTAACGCCGGTTCCGTTATTCTGGCTGATATTGTGAGTTGATTATTCCAGGGAAAAAGATGGGGCTGGTGATCAAAGCCGGGCTGGGCGCGCTGGTGGTATTGCTGATTGGCATGCTGGCGAAAACGAAAAACTACTATATTGCCGGGCTGATCCCTCTCTTCCCGACCTTTGCACTCATTGCCCACTATATCGTGGCGTCTGAACGCGGTACCGAAGCGTTACGTACGACCATCGTGTTTGGCATGTGGTCAATCATCCCGTATTTTCTCTACCTGCTTTCGCTGTGGTATTTCACCGGTTTTCTGCGTCTCCCACTGGCGCTGAGCGGGGCGGTGGTCTGCTGGGGTCTCAGCGCCTGGCTATTAATTTTCTTCTGGAGCCGCTTTCACTAGCGCAGCGGTCGGCCGCCGTCCACGGCAAAGGTTCTGCCGGTGACGTAGCAGCTGGTGAGCAGGTAATCCACCAGGTCGATTACCTCTTTCTCGCCCGGGGCAATTTTCATAAGCGACTTATTCAGCGCCTGCTGGCGATACTCCGCATCATCATTTTCGTTAAACAAAATCATCGCCGGTGCGATGGCGTTCACCTTCACCTCGGGGGCGAGCTTGCGGGCAAACGAGCGGGTCATGTTATCCAGTGCGGCTTTGCTGGCCGCGTAGGCGATGTGCTTGTCGCTGCCGCGCTCAACCACATAATCGGTAAAGTGAATAATGTCGCCCGCCGCGTGCCCGTGGCCGCGGAGCAGATCCTGCAGGGCGTGGTTGAGCAGATAAGGGGTATTAACGTGGATCTGCAACATGGCGGAGAGCGTTTCGCTGAGTGACGAACCAGGTTTTTCGGCACGCCATGCGCTGGCGTTATGGATCACGGCGCGCAGCCCCGTCGTGGTGGATTTTACCTTTTCCGCGAAAGCCAGAATGCCTTCATCGGTTGAAAAATCAGCCTGAATGCAGACAGCACCGGCTTTGCGTAACCCTTCAATCGACGGGTATTCCGTACGGTAGCTGACAATGACCGGATGGCGAAGGTTGAGAAAATGATGGGCGAGGGCGAGGCCGATACGGCGGCCTCCGCCGGTAATTAGTATTGGGCGAAGCGGTGCATTTCCCATCGTATTCTCCTTAACAGTTCAACAATGGGAAAGGCGTTGCTATCCCATTAACATCCAGGTTGCCGGTAGGGCAGCAACCAGTAACAGTCCAATTAATGCCATCTCACGGCGTTTCAGCGCGTTCTCCAGCTGATGCGTGCGGCGGGCGTAGATAAACACCAGCAGACCCGGTGCGTACAGCACCACCGACAGCAGCAGATGCATAGGTCCGGAAGCATACAACAACCACAGGCCGTAAATACAGGCTCCGACACCCACGAGATAATGCGCCGGGCGTGTGGCAATTTTTAACAGATACGCACCCACTAAGAAATAGGGTACCAGAATCATCTCCGAGGCGATGGTCAGCAGGGTGTTATAGTCTGAACCTGTGAGCCAGATCAGCACCAGGCAGACCTGAACGCTGATGTTGGTCAGCCAGAGTGATGCCGACGGCGCGCTGTTTTTGTTTTGACGGGCGAACAGGCGTGGAAACGCCTTGTGCGTCGCGGCCAGGAACGGCACTTCAGCCGCCATGATGGTCCAGCTCAGGTAAGCGCCGCAGACGGAGACGATCAGCCCTGCAGCAATCACCACATCGCCCCATGGGCCGAGCATTTTCACCATCAGGCCTGCCATTGACGGGTTACGCATTTCCGCCAGTTCAGGACGCGCCACGACGCCGAGCGACAGCAGCGTCACCAGCAGATAGACCCCGAGCGCAGCCAGTACGGCCAGCAGCGTGGCGCGGCCCACATCGCGTTTATTCCGGGCGCGAGCAGAAACCACGACCGCGCCTTCAACACCGATGAACACCCACAGGGTAATCAGCATCGTGTTTTTCACCTGCTCCCAGACGGGAACGCCCAGCGCAACGCCGCTGAAATCGAGCTTAAACACGTCCAGACGGAACGCAATAAAGGCCAGAACGATAAACAGCCCGAGCGGAACCAGTTTCGCCAGCGTCGCCACCAGGTTGATGCTGGCGGCCGTTTGTACGCCACGTAATACCAGCCAGTGGACGAACCACAGTAACACCGAGGCGCCCGCAATAGACTGCCAGGTATTCCCGTCGCCAAAGAGGCGCAGCTCAGGCGTATCGGTAAAGAAACTGAGCGCCGAGAAGACGATAACCAGATAGGAGACGTTGGCGATAACCGCACACAGCCAGTATCCCCACGCCGAACAGAAGCCAATCAGCTCGCCGAAACCTTCACGCGCATAGGTGAAAATGCCGCCGTCCAGGTCCGGGCGAATGCGGGTGAGCAGCAGCATGGCGAAGGCCAGCAGCAGTATGCCGACACCGGTAATGCCCCAGCCAATGATGAGCGCGGAAGGGCTGGCGACGGCGGCCATATTTTGCGGCAAACTGAATACGCCTGCACCCAGCATTGAGCTTAAAACGAGTGCAGTCAGAGCACTCAGGCCAAGTTTCTTTTCCATTGGCTTCCTGTTATGAAAGGTCAAAATCCAGAATAATTATTTCGCTCAGGCGCATAAAAATGGTGGATCACACTAAGGCGCGGGATTTTACGGAGTGTAACGAAAGCATGCAATGACGTGGGGCAGAAATTCAAAAAAAGTAACAAAAAAGGCGGCATTGCGCCGCCTTTCGTAAACGATTTTGTTATTTATACAGATCTGCGCTGACGGTCAGGTTATTACCACGTTCCTGCCACTGGCGGGTGATGTGGTAATACTTAGCACCTTTCTTCGCGGCACGTTTCGCAACCTGATAGGAGACTTCGGTCATGTTGCCGTAGTTGCCAGAGAATTTGATGCTGTCGAACGGGACCATCATCGCTGCGGTCGCTTTGTTCAGTTCTTCGACTTTAGTGCCATCCGGGAGCGTGACGGTGTAACGCCCACCTTTTGATGACTGGGTTTCAAAGAAGCGACCGACTTCAGAACTTGGTGATGCGGTAGTCGCAACACCCGGGATCTCAACTTTCTTCGCGGCTTCGCCACCGGCAGCCAGAGCTGCACGTCCTGCTTCGGAATCTGCCGGGATCACATCCGGGCTCTGGACGATACGTTTCTTAGCATCTTTTTTATAGATGAATGCAGTAATACGCTGGTTGCCGCCCTGGTTGGCATCGATTTGACGAACGATGTAGAAAGAGTAGGCACCTTTCGCTTTTGCCGCTTTGGTGATGGCATCATTGACTTCTGGCTGGCTACGATAGAAGCCCTGGACGGTGACCGTGTCAAACGGTTCAATCAGAACAGCCTGATCTTTCGGCAGTTCGACAACACCGTTAATTACGCGATTACTTGTTTCTTCTGCTTTTTCAGCATCGGCTTTATAGAGGTCAGCGACCACACGCCAGTTACCGCTGTTAACCAAAATCAGAAGTGTCGACAACATAAAAAGAGGTGGCACCTTCTTTATCTGCGCGACGAGAAACGGCTTTCACCGCTTCGCCAATAGCATTAAAACGACCGGTAACCACTACACGGTCCAAAAGGTTTAACCGCTGCCGCTTGCTCCGGTGTCAGTTCTGTTGCTGCGTTAACGGAGAATGCCGTAGCAGAAAGCAGTGCCGACGCCAGGGAGGGTGTTCTTAAGCTTCATAAAAATTAATCCTTCGCCTTGCGCAAACCAGGTACTGGTATTGTTATTAATTTGAGACGGTCCCGATTATTGCATTTAAAACCCGTCGCTGTCTGCGCCATTTTTCACTGCCTGTGCTTACTGAATCATCTTATTCGATAACATTTAGTGATATGTTGAAAAAACACGCGTTTGACAAGTAAAACTGATAAAGCATATGACTTTTACAAGTTAATTTAATGTTAATAAGTTGTTCTCTTATGGCGCTATATCATGTTTTTACCGCTTCGCTTGCGCGTTTTATCGGTTCTGGCAATGAATTTAAGGTAAATATCACTGTCAGTGACGCCGATCGCTTATTTTTCACAGATAAAATAAGAAATAGTGTTTTCTGGCGGTAGATCGCGGGCGCTATTTTCAGTAGGTTATAGACAGTTTGTTACTGTTTTATTTTCCGGGGTTAATCATATCTCGTCGCTCGCGCGATGGCGAAAATTGATACAAACCGCGGGCATTTATCGATAAACCATCATCAATAAAACCGATGGAAGGGAATATCATGCGAATTGGCATACCAAGAGAACGGTTAACCAATGAAACCCGTGTTGCAGCAACGCCAAAAACAGTGGAACAGCTGCTGAAACTGGGTTTTACCGTCGCGGTAGAGAGCGGCGCGGGTCAACTGGCAAGTTTTGACGATAAAGCGTTTGTGCAAGCGGGCGCTGAAATTGTAGAAGGGAATAGCGTCTGGCAGTCAGAGATCATTCTGAAGGTCAATGCGCCGTTAGATGATGAAATTGCGTTACTGAATCCTGGGACAACGCTGGTGAGTTTTATCTGGCCTGCGCAGAATCCGGAATTAATGCAAAAACTTGCGGAACGTAACGTGACCGTGATGGCGATGGACTCTGTGCCGCGTATCTCACGCGCACAATCGCTGGACGCACTAAGCTCGATGGCGAACATCGCCGGTTATCGCGCCATTGTTGAAGCGGCACATGAATTTGGGCGCTTCTTTACCGGGCAAATTACTGCGGCCGGGAAAGTGCCACCGGCAAAAGTGATGGTGATTGGTGCGGGTGTTGCAGGTCTGGCCGCCATTGGCGCAGCAAACAGTCTCGGCGCGATTGTGCGTGCATTCGACACCCGCCCGGAAGTGAAAGAACAAGTTCAAAGTATGGGCGCGGAATTCCTCGAGCTGGATTTTAAAGAGGAAGCTGGCAGCGGCGATGGCTATGCCAAAGTGATGTCGGACGCGTTCATCAAAGCGGAAATGGAACTCTTTGCCGCCCAGGCAAAAGAGGTCGATATCATTGTCACCACCGCGCTTATTCCAGGCAAACCAGCGCCGAAGCTAATTACCCGTGAAATGGTTGACTCCATGAAGGCGGGCAGTGTGATTGTCGACCTGGCAGCCCAAAACGGCGGCAACTGTGAATATACCGTGCCGGGTGAAATCTTCACTACGGAAAATGGTGTCAAAGTGATTGGTTATACCGATCTTCCGGGCCGTCTGCCGACGCAATCCTCACAGCTTTACGGCACAAACCTCGTTAATCTGCTGAAACTGTTGTGCAAAGAGAAAGACGGCAATATCACTGTTGATTTTGATGATGTGGTGATTCGCGGCGTGACCGTGATCCGTGCGGGCGAAATTACCTGGCCGGCACCGCCGATTCAGGTATCAGCTCAGCCGCAGGCGGCACAAAAAGCGGCACCGGAAGTGAAAACTGAGGAAAAATGTACCTGACCTGCTCACCGTGGCGTAAATACGCGTTGATGGCGCTGGCAATCATTCTTTTTGGCTGGATGGCAAGCGTTGCGCCGAAAGAATTCCTTGGGCACTTCACCGTTTTCGCGCTGGCCTGCGTTGTCGGTTATTACGTGGTGTGGAATGTATCGCACGCGCTGCATACACCGTTGATGTCGGTCACCAACGCGATTTCAGGGATTATTGTTGTCGGAGCACTGTTGCAGATTGGCCAGGGCGGCTGGGTTAGCTTCCTTAGTTTTATCGCGGTGCTTATAGCCAGCATTAATATTTTCGGTGGCTTCACCGTGACTCAGCGCATGCTGAAAATGTTCCGCAAAAATTAAGGGGTAACATATGTCTGGAGGATTAGTTACAGCTGCATACATTGTTGCCGCGATCCTGTTTATCTTCAGTCTGGCCGGTCTTTCGAAACATGAAACGTCTCGCCAGGGTAACAACTTCGGTATCGCCGGGATGGCGATTGCGTTAATCGCAACCATTTTTGGACCGGATACGGGTAATGTTGGCTGGATCTTGCTGGCGATGGTCATTGGTGGGGCAATTGGTATCCGTCTGGCGAAGAAAGTTGAAATGACCGAAATGCCAGAACTGGTGGCGATCCTGCATAGCTTCGTGGGTCTGGCGGCAGTGCTGGTTGGCTTTAACAGCTATCTGCATCATGACGCGGGAATGGCACCGATTCTGGTCAATATTCACCTGACGGAAGTGTTCCTCGGTATCTTCATCGGGGCGGTAACGTTCACGGGTTCGGTGGTGGCGTTCGGCAAACTGTGTGGCAAGATTTCGTCTAAACCATTGATGCTGCCAAACCGTCACAAAATGAACCTGGCGGCTCTAGTCGTTTCCTTCCTGCTGCTGATTGTATTTGTTCGCACGGACAGCGTCGGCCTGCAAGTGCTGGCATTGCTGATAATGACCGCAATTGCGCTGGTATTCGGCTGGCATTTAGTCGCCTCCATCGGTGGTGCAGATATGCCAGTGGTGGTGTCGATGCTGAACTCGTACTCCGGCTGGGCGGCTGCGGCTGCGGGCTTTATGCTCAGCAACGACCTGCTGATTGTGACCGGTGCGCTGGTCGGTTCTTCGGGGGCTATCCTTTCTTACATTATGTGTAAGGCGATGAACCGTTCCTTTATCAGCGTTATTGCGGGTGGTTTCGGCACCGACGGCTCTTCTACTGGCGATGATCAGGAAGTGGGTGAGCACCGCGAAATCACCGCAGAAGAGACAGCGGAACTGCTGAAAAACTCCCATTCAGTGATCATTACTCCGGGGTACGGCATGGCAGTCGCGCAGGCGCAATATCCTGTCGCTGAAATTACTGAGAAATTGCGCGCTCGTGGTATTAATGTGCGTTTCGGTATCCACCCGGTCGCGGGGCGTTTGCCTGGACATATGAACGTATTGCTGGCTGAAGCAAAAGTACCGTATGACATCGTGCTGGAAATGGACGAGATCAATGATGACTTTGCTGATACCGATACCGTACTGGTGATTGGTGCTAACGATACGGTTAACCCGGCGGCGCAGGATGATCCGAAGAGTCCGATTGCTGGTATGCCTGTGCTGGAAGTGTGGAAAGCGCAGAACGTGATTGTCTTTAAACGTTCGATGAACACTGGCTATGCTGGTGTGCAAAACCCGCTGTTCTTCAAGGAAAACACCCACATGCTGTTTGGTGACGCCAAAGCCAGCGTGGATGCAATCCTGAAAGCTCTGTAAGTTGCGTTGAAACGAAAAAACCGCCGAATTCGGCGGTTTTTTTATTGCCGGGTGGCGCTGACGCTTACCCGGCCTACGATTTTGTAGGCCCGGCAAGCCTGCGCCGCCGGGCGTTGGGGGTTAATCGTCTTCCGGATCGTCCAGCTCAACCGGCGTCTGGTACTCATCCGGCTTAATGACCAGCAGGTCGCAGCGCAGATGGTCGATCAACTGTTCCGCGGTATTGCCGAGGAACGCGGCAGAAATACCGGTCCGGCCAATGGTGCCCAGCACCACAATCCCTGCCTGCAGGTGTTCCGCCAGGTCCGGGATCACCTCTTCAGGCAGCCCTTTTTCCACGTGGGTCATTTTCTCATCGATGCTGAATTTCTGGCGCAGAGCTTTCATGGCCAGCAGGTGCTGACCGCGGATCGCGTCGTTGTAGACGCTTGGGTCAAATTCAGGCAGCTCAATGGCAATGTTAATCGGGGTGACCGGATAGGCGCCAACCAGATGCACTTCGGTATGATTGACCTGATCGGCAAGTTGGATAGTCTCCTTCACCAGCTTCTCGTTCAGGGAGTTGTGGTAATCCTCCTCGCTCGCGAGGTTTACCGCCACAACGGCTTTCCCACCTTCAGGCCACGGCTGGTCTTTCACCATCCAGACCGGGCAAGGGCATTTACGCAGCAAGTGCCAGTCGGTTGGGGTGAAGATCACGGATTCCAGCTTGTCGTGCTGGTGTGCCATCTTCAGCAGCAGGTCGTGCCCACCGGCGACAATTTCCTGGATGATGGCTTCAAAAGGTCGGTTATGCCAGACCACTTTAATATCAATGGGCACGCCCGCTTCCAGGTAATACTTCGCTTGTTCACGGATCCACGCGGTACGCTGGCTGATGACGCCCTGACGCATAGCGGTGCGCTCGTCAGGCGACAGAAGGGTGGTCATCTCATACGAGAAGTCATAGATCGGCAAAAACGCTTTGATTTTGCCACCAATCCGTTGATGTAAATACACAGCACGTCGTAATGCCGGCTGATCGTCCTGATTCGGATCGATAGCTACCAGCATGTTTTGATACTTGGCCATACAGGTCTCCTTACTACTGTCACCACAGTCTGTAATTAAAAGAGTAACCTATATATCCTGAATGAAACAGAGGGGAGGTTTTGCCAGATCAATAATTCATGAAAATTTATCAGAGGAAAAGCACCGTGGTCGTTACCGCGATGAACGCAATAAACAGCAGCACCATCACCGCAATCGCAAAGGTCGTGGAGTCCTGGACGTAGGTTTTTTCCTCCCCCTTCATCGGGCCGACAAGCATGATCCAGATGAAGATAAAGGTCACAGAGGCAATCACGACTGAAACGAAAAACAAACTTTCTCTCAATTCATAACCTCAACGAGAACCTTTTGGGCGCTGTGTGGGGACGTGCTACGGTGAAAATATCTTGAAACGGAAGTGATTACACCAGACCAATAAATCACAAGAATTTATCAGTCTGGTCATCAATATGCGGAGTGTTACGCCACGTTGCGGGCGTGCCCGGCAAGAACGGCAAGCGCTTCACCGTTTTCGATGGTGATGTATTTACCTTTGACTGCCAGCATGCCGCTTTTCTGGAAGCGACCCAGCAGACGGCTGATGGTTTCTACCGTCAGGCCCAGATAGTTACCGATATCGCCACGAGTCATCGTCAGGCGGAATTCACGAGGGGAGAAGCCGCGTTGGGCAAAACGACGGGACAGGTTGTAGATGAATGCAGCCAGACGTTCCTCGGCATTTTTCTTCGACAACAGCAGGATCATGTCCTGATCGCCTTTGATTTCACCGCTCATCAGACGCATCATCTGCTGACGCAGATTCGGCATTTTACCGGACAAATCGTCCAGCGTTTCGAACGGGATTTCACATACCATCGAGGTTTCCAGCGCCTGCGCGAAGCTCGGGTGATGGCCGCTGCCGATGGCGTCAAATCCCACCAGGTCGCCTGCTAAATGGAAACCAGTGATTTGCTCGTCGCCTTGCTCAGTGATGGTATAACTTTTAATCGTACCGGAGCGGATGGCATAAAGCGATTTAAGTTCATCACCAGCCTTAAACAGCGTCTGGCCTTTCTGAATAGGCTTCTTCCGCTCAATGATATTATCAAGCTGATCAAGCTCATGTTCGTTGAGTGTGAACGGGATGCAAAGCTGGCTGATGCTGCAATCCTGGCAATGGATAGCACAACCGCCAGACTGAATGCGCCGTATAATTCGCTTTTCCGGGATCATAGGTCTGCTCAAGCCGTAATTGATATTTGTCAATTTTAACATCTTTTTAGGGAGCAAGTAAGTCTAAGCAAACCTTAACAGCAGAGAATTCCGATATTAGATGTAAATATATGTCTATCTATTTGAAAACCCTTAAGTTGTTAAGGGTAACTTTACATAAAAGTGTGAACAAGCTGGCACAAATTGTTTAATGTTTACAGCAAAAGATAACCTTCGTGGCGCAATAACCACTCTTTTCGCTGAACTCCGCCTGCATATCCGGTCATGGTGCCGTTTCGGCCAATAACCCGATGGCAAGGTACGACGATGCTGATGGGATTCGATCCGTTTGCCGCACCAACGGCACGCGCCGCGCCAGGGCGGCCCAATTGTTCAGCCAGTTGGCCGTAATGCATTACCTGCCCGCAGGGGATAGTGCGTAGAGTTTTCCAGACTTCGCGCTGAAATGGCGTCCCCCCTGTGGCAGTGGGAAGCGTATCAATAATGCTAAGATTACCGGCAAAATAATCACGAAGCTTGTCGCTTAAACCGCCTGGGTTGGTGGCAGAAATGCGCTCATAGCCTTCTTTGCGATAATGGATGTCCAGCAGCTGCACCATGCGTTCGCTGTACTCTTCCCATTCAACCGCCCGCAGGCGAAATTGCTCATCGCAAATCACCCACAGTGGACCCAGTGGCGTGGCAATTTTTTCTTCAAGTAATCTCAGCATCCGTTCTCTCTTAAGACAAACGTGGGTAAATCCCCGGACCTATCGGCAGACCAACAAGATACCACGCCAGCAACATCAGCAGCCATACCACCAAAAAGATAAGCGGATAGGGCAAGACTAACGAATAGTAAGTACCCAGTTTCGCGTCTGGTTTGTAGCGTTGCAGGAATCCAAGAAACAGTGGAACAAAAGGAGATACCGGCGCTAAAGGCAATACGGATGAGTCGGCAATACGAAAGAGGATTTGCGCAAATGCCGGGTGAAAGCCAAGTAGCATAAACATTGGTACGAAAATGGGGGCCAGAATCGACCAGATTGCGGAACCGCTGGCAATAAACATGCATAAGAAAGAGGAAAGCAACGCCAGACCGACAAACGCCGGGATGCCGCTAAGCCCTGAACTTTCAAGTATATCGGTCAGCCCCACGGCGATGAATTTCCCCATGTTGCTCCAGTTAAACATGGCGACAAACTGGGCTAGGGGAAAAACCATCACGATAAATCCCGCCATCTCTTTCATCGGTTCAATCATTAAATGCGGTAAATCCGCCTGACGTCGAATTGTGCGGGTAGCGATGCCATAAGCCAGCGAAACCACAAAGAAAAAAAGAATGATTAGTGGCACGATACCTTTAATAAAGGGTGATGGCATCACGGTGTGATTAATCGGATCGCGCAATATCCCGTTTTCCGGGATCACCATCAGCGCGATCGCAGCAATAAAAAGTAGCGATACGACACCTGCTATGCGTAAACCAAAACGCTGACTTTCGGTCAATGTCTGCAGTTTCTCATCGCTGTTTCCCTGCCATTGACCTAACCGTGGCTCGATGATTTTGTCGGTTATCAAGCCGCCAACAATCGTCAGTACGACTACGGAGCTGGCCATAAAATACCAGTTATCAATTACACTGACGTGCATTTGCGGATTGAACGCAGCCGCCGCTTCCGTGCTGATCCCCGACAGCAACACGTCGGTTGTGACAATCAGTAAATTAGCCGTAAAGCCGCAACCTACGCCTGCAATGGCAGCCAGTAAACCTGCAACTGGATGCCTGCCCACCGCCAGAAAAATCAGCGCACCCATCGGTGGCATGATCACTAACGCCGCATCGGAAGAAATGTGGCTGAAAAAAGCAATAAACAGCACCATATAACTGGCGTAGCGGGCATTAACATGCGATGCCATTTTAACCATTAGCGCTGGCAGTAAGCCGACGCGCTCCGCTAGGCCGGCACCTAAAACCAGCGCCAGGATCGCTCCAAGTGGAGCAAAACCGCTAAAGTTTTTAATCACATTGGGTAAAAACCAGTGTAATCCTTCCACACTGAGCAGGTTTTTCACCACCACCGGCGTACCATCGGTCGGGTTTTTCGCACTGACGCCAAAGGCTGACAAAATTGCCGTCGTCACCATGAGTACGATTATCAAATAGATAAAGAGCAAAAAAGGATGGGGAACCTTGTTACCAATTCTTTCGACCCAGCCATAGAGCTTCCCGGATTGGGAGGACGACGGTATGGATGACATACTCATGGGCATTCCTCGGTTGTTGTGTTTGCGTTGTTGTTATTTTAAAGGTGACGGTGTCACGCCCCGTGGGATCGGACACACGTACGGTTTTTCTTGTATTTGTTGTTCAAACTCTTCACGGCATTTTTTCAGCAGCGATGCGTCCTGCAGCAGATTGAGCGCGGTTGCGCCCATCACTTTTCCGGCCAGCAGCATGCCTTTGTGGGCAATAGAGGTTCGCCCCTGAGACACCAGTTGCCAGGTATGCAGCGGCGTGCCGACGGTAAAGCAGGGGCTGAAGCACTGGGCGACCGGCATTTTCCAGCTGACATCACCCACGTCGGTTGAACCCGCCAGCACGTTGTCGGTGACGGCATAAGGCGCGACTTCATCCACCAGCAGCGTCTCCTGATGACGACGGGCAAAGGCTTTACCCGCGTCGCCGCCCGTTGCGGCAATATTTTTCAGGCTGTTCTGCAGATCGTTGGGCGTCAGGGTGGCGCGGATCTCGCGGGCGAAGGCGCGTTCTTCCTCGGTCCAGAGAGGCGTGCCGTAGTGCTGCAGGGCGCGATACATCGCCGCCTCGAGCGTGCGGTTCGGCAGGTAGCTGGAGCAGGCTTTATCAAAGCGACACTCGACGGTGGTTTCGGTCATCATCGCCGCGCCCTGGGCAATTTTCTCGATGCGTTCGTAGATCTGCTGCGCATCGGCCATCTCAGGGGCGCGGATCAGGTACAGCACCTCAGCCTGCGCCTGCACCACGTTCGGCGAAATCCCGCCGGTGTCGGTGATGGCGTAATGGACGCGCGCTTTCTCAATGATGTGTTCGTTGAGGAAGTTTGTGCCGGTCGTCATCAGCGTCACGGCGTCGAGCGCGCTGCGTCCCAGATGGGGGGAGTTGGCCGCGTGCGCCGCCACGCCGTGAAAACGCCAGGCGGCCTGAATATTCGCCAGCGTGCTGACGTTAAACATCCCGGCGAAGGCTTCCGGGTGCCAGGTGACGGCGGCATCGACGTCATCAAACAGACCTTCGCGCACCATAAAGGTTTTCCCGGAGCCGCCTTCCTCGCCGGGACAGCCGTAAAAACGCACCGTTCCGCTGCCGCCGTGCTGCTCCAGCCAGCTTTTCACCGCCACCGCGCCCGCAAGCGCCGCGGTGCCTAAGAGGTTATGCCCGCAGCCGTGGCCGTTGGCTCCCGGCGTGGCGGATTGCGCCGTTGCGCAGTGCGCCTGCTGGCTTAATCCGGCCAGCGCGTCGTATTCGCCCAGCAGGGCGATGACCGGTTTCCCGCTGCCGAAGCTGGCGATAAAGGCATTTGGAATACCGCCAGCCTCGCACGTCAGCGTGAAGCCCTCGGCCTCAAGCTCGCTTGCCAGCCGTTCGGCGGACCAGAACTCTTCAAAGCGGGTTTCAGGACGATCCCAGATCGCGTCGGCAATATCGGTTAACGTCCGACATCGCGTGTCGATCGCATCGGCAATAAAAGCGTAGTTCTCCTGCATTACACACCTCGCGTCCACGGGAAATTGAGCGCAGTTCGCGCCAGCGTTTCAATGGCGATGGTCATGACCTGCTCATCGAAGTCGAATTTTTCGTTGTGATGTCCGGCGCTCAAATCCGTGCCAAACACCATATAGGACGCCATGCCGCCGTTCTGCTGCACGCGGGCCATCATCAGCGTGGCGTCCTCGGAGCCTGCTGGCGCCTTCACCTTATCGATGGCGTGAACAATACCGGAAACCCGACTCGCCTGTTCGCGCAGATAATCAACCCAGGCTGGCGTCGGCGCGCTGGACGTCGCGGCACCCATCAGGCGCATCTCGGCGCGCACGCCGTAGAGCGCCGCTGCGCCGGTAATCACCGCCTGCGCGCGTTCAAAGACGTACTGATTAATCGCTTCGCTTTCGCCGCGCGTTTCAACCTTTATCAGGGCATTCGCGGGGACCACGTTGCGTCCGCTGCCCGCCTGCATCACCCCGACGTTCACCCGGGAGGCGCCTTCGCTGTGCGGGGCAATGTTGTGCAGGGCGAGGGCAGCCTGCGCGGCGGCGAGCAGGGCGTTACGTCCATCCTCCGGTTTACCGCCCGCGTGTGCGGCAACGCCGGTAAAGCTCACGTCGAACTTGGTGGTGGCCATAAAGTTATCGCTGCCGCAGATCGCCGTACCGGCGGGGACGCCAGTACCAATATGGATAGCCGTGAAATAGTCCACGTCGTCCAGCGCCCCGGCGGCAACCATGGCGCGCGCGCCGCGGGTGCCTTCTTCGGCAGGCTGGAAGATCAGCTTGATGGTGCCGTTCAGCCGGGCTTCATTCTGCTTAAGCACCTGTGCCAGTCCCAGACCAATGGTGGTGTGGCCGTCGTGCGCGCAGGCGTGCATCATTCCCGGATTGCAGGAGGCAAACCCGTCGCGGAACGGGCGATGGCTTTCATCCAGCGCTTCGCTTAAATCAAGTGCGTCCATGTCGACGCGAAACGCCAGGGCTGGGCCCGGGCGGCCGGTATTCAGGGTGGCAACAATGCCGGTAAAACCGCCTTCAAACGGCGCCAGCCATTTCTCAGGCGCGCCTTGCTTGCGCGCCCGGGCAAACTCTTGCGCCAGGGTTGCGGTATCGGGCAGCCCCATCCGGCTTTCGGCATCCACCACGTCGCGACCCATCGCCAGTTCGTAACCCAGCGAGTCGAGGATTTCCGCGACTTTCGCGGCGGTACGAAACTCTACCCAGCCGGATTCCGCATAATGGTGAAAATCACGACGCCATGCGCTCAGCTGCGGGGATAACGTCTGGATGTACTGCGCCAGTGTGTCCATATCTGTTCCTGTCATCATTAAAATATGTGAACTGCTTCACGCTGTGATAGTTTTTACTTATCACTAACCGATTTTTCACAGTTTTAACCGTTCAGGAATTACCCTCGCACATCCCTTTCCATTAAAGTAGATGACAGTTTCTTTACTCTGATAAACAACGGTTATCGGTCGGGCTATGACATTCCAGATTAAATTTCATCAAATCCGGGCGTTTGTTGAGGTTGCGCGTCAGGGCAGCATTCGCGGTGCCAGCAGGACGCTGAATCTTTCCCAGCCAGCGCTGACCAAGTCCATTAAAGAGCTGGAGGAGGGCATGGCGGCGCAGCTTTTCGTGCGCAGGAGTAAGGGCGTCGCGTTGACCGAATGCGGTGAGGGCTTTTACCAGCGCGCCCGGTTAATTCTGGAAGAGCTGCGAGCGGCGCAGGATGACATCCGCCAGCGGCAGGGTGAGCTGGCCGGGCAGATCAACATCGGGATGGGGGCCAGCGTTTCGCGCAGCCTGATGCCCGCCGTCATTACCCGCTTTCATGCGCAACATCCGCAGGTCAAAGTGCGGATAATGGAAGGACAGCTGGTGTCGATGATCAACGAATTACGGCAGGGAGAGCTGGATTTCACCATCAATACTTATTATCAGGGGCCTTACGACCAGGAATTTACGTTTGAAAAACTCTTCGAAAAGCCGTTTGCGGTATTTTGTCGCGAAGGACATCCGGCAACGGGGGCAACGTCGATTAATGAACTTCTGCATTATAACTGGACAATGCCGACGCCGCGGGGAAGCTATTACAAGCAATTGGAGGAGGTATTTAGCGATCGTTCGCAAATACCGCGAATTGGTGTGGTTTGCGAAACATTTTCTTCCTGTATTAGCCTTGTCGCGCAAAGTGATTTTCTAAGCATATTGCCGCAGGAGCTAGGCTGTGACCCGCTGCTGGCGCACCGCCTGGTTATGCTGCCGGTCGTCGAATCGCTTCCTAAAGCGGCCTATTATTTAATTCAGCGCCGTGATTCACGTCAGACACCCCTGGCGGAATCATTAATTACTCAATTCAGAAGGGAAGCGAGAAAATTAATCGGCTCGTAAAACAGATATTAAAAAAACAGGATCTGCCCGACATCAGACAGACCCTATAGTACACACAGCAGTGCGTCCTTTCGCCAATCCTGGGTATTATTTCCATGGGGCAGGTATATTTAGGTATAACATCTTTTTCGAAAAATGAAAGGCAGGCGAGTGATTGATTTAATGAAATTTTAACATAAATCACGTATTTTACCTTTGCTGAAATTTTAGTTAAGTCTGATTTAAGTTTATTTAATAATTACTATATATATTCATCAGGTTAATAATATTGTCATGCATCGCCCTGTAACGGTGATTGAGGCCAGTCTCGGGCGCAGGTATAGTACCGTCCACAGTTGTAGCCGGAGGATATCCATGAACCCTGACGACAAATCCTTTTTTCTTGACGCCATGGAAGATGTCCAGCCCCTGAAGCGCTGCGCGGATATTCACTGGCAGCCCAGCCGCAATACGCGGACGCGCCAGGAGGTGGATAGTGAACAGCTGGATAACTTCCTGACGCTGGATTTTCTTGACATGCTTCCCCTGGAAGAACCGCTGGCGTTCCAGCGCGAAGGGGTACAGCAGGGCGTTATCGATAAGCTGCGCTCGGGTAAATACGCCCGCCAGGCCAGCTTAAACCTCCTGCGTCAGCCCGCCGAACGCTGCCGTCAGATGCTCTATTCTTTTATTCGCCAGGCCGGACGAGACGGGTTACGCAATCTGATTATCATTCACGGGAAAGGGCGCGAGCAGAACTCGCATCCCAATGTGGTGCGCAGCTATCTGGCGCGCTGGTTAACCGAGTTTGAGGAAGTGCAGGCCTTCTGCGTGGCGCTGCCGCATCACGGCGGCAGCGGGGCATGTTATGTTTCACTGCGAAAATCTGATGAAGCAAAACAGGAAAACTGGGAGCGGCACGCCAAGCGCAGCCGCTAGCGGGCGATATCCTCGCCCGCCTGAAACTCAGAAGGTTTCCCAGTTGCCGTCGGTGGCGGCGGTTGTTGTTGCCGGGCGCAGCAGCTGTGGCGTTTTCAGACTGGCCGGGCGTGGAGCGACCGCTTTTTCTTTGCCGTTCAGACGAAACGCGGCTACCGCCTGGCGCAGCTGCTCGGACTGATCTTCCAGCGCCGCAGCCGCCGTGGCGGACTCCTGCACCAGCGCGGCGTTTTGCTGCGTCACGCTGTCCATCTGCGAAACGGCCAGGCTCACCTGCTCAATACCGCGGCTCTGCTCGTCAGAGGCAGAGGAAATCTCGCCCATGATATCGGTCACGCGGGTAACGGCGGCGACGATTTCTTTCATGGTGGTGCCCGCCTCGCTGACCTGCTCAGAACCGGTATTCACCCGGCTGACGGAGTTCTCGATAAGCCCTTTGATCTCTTTCGCCGCCTGCGCGCTGCGGCTCGCCAGCGTACGGACTTCACCTGCAACAACCGCAAAACCACGGCCCTGTTCCCCGGCGCGTGCCGCTTCCACCGCTGCGTTAAGCGCCAGAATGTTGGTCTGGAACGCGATGCTGTCGATCACGCCGGTAATATGCGCAATTTGCTGCGAACTGTCGGCGATTTCGTTCATGGTGCGAACCACGTTATCCACGACGTGACCGCCGCGCGCGGCCGTTTCAGAGGCGTTTTTCGCCAGCAGCGTGGCCTGACGGGCGTTATCGGAGTTCTGTTTAACCGTTGCGGTCAGCTCTTCCATGCTGGCGGCGGTCTCTTCGAGCGAGGCGGCCTGCTGCTCGGTGCGGGCGGAAAGATCGTTGCTCCCTGCGGCAATTTCACCTGCGCCGGTGTAGATGGAATCGGTACTTCCACGTACGGCGCTGACGGTAGTCACCAGCGACTGCTGCATCTCATGCAGTCCGGCGGCCAGCTGACCCATCTCGTTGCGGCCAGAGATTGCGATATCCTGCGTCAGGTCGCCCCCTGCAATGGCGCGAATATGGTTCATAATGGAGTGGAGCGGTTTTAACAGCAGGTGTTGTAAACCCTGCCAGATGACCACCAGAACCGCGATAACGGCCAGCAGAATAGCCGCAAGCGTCCACTGCATCTGCGTGAAGCTGCTCTGGTTCTCTTCGGTTGCGGCCTTCAGCAGGGTGTTGTTTTCGGCGCGCCAGCGGTTATAAACCGCTTCCATATCGTCCTGCGCCTGCTGGGCGTCCAGATCGCCATAGGCCTGATAGTTATCGGCGCGCAGATACTCAATCGATAAACGCATGACTTCGTGCATCTGATTCCAGGATTTCTGCATCTCGTCGGTTAATGCCGCCTCCTGGCCCTTAACCTGCGGCAATTTCTGCCACTCTTTGTTATAGGCTTCGGCTTTTGCCAGCGAGTCGCTTGCCGTGCCAAGCAGTTTATTGATCGCCGCAAGGGAAGCCGGGTCACGCTGGTTTTTCAGGTAGCGGATCGCCACGCGGGTGACGGTGACGCGCGTTTTCACCAGCGTGTTCACGCTGTCGCTCAGGCTTTCCTGCTGGGCATTGAGCACGCCGGAATTCTGGAAGTTATGGCGATCGTTGCTGACGGCAGAGTAGAACAACCCTCCCGTGACAACTTGCAGCAGACAGAATATGGTGAGGGCAAAGATAATACCGGTAATCACGTGCAAATTTTTCAGCATAGCGGTCGTCCGTTAGAAAGGATGCAGAGGTACACCAATACTATCGTCGTATAGAATTTAAACTTTAATTTAACTCGCGCTTAACTAAGGGCTCCGGTGAGGAACCTGTTGTAAATCCGGATCATTTTTATGAGGAAGGTCAACATGAGCAGCATTGATAAAAGCGGGACGTACGCGCTCGGGACGCGGACGGTTAAACGACTGGGCTACGGTGCGATGCAGCTCGCCGGGCCGGGCGTCTTTGGTCCACCGAAGGATAAGCAAGCCGCGCTGGACGTGCTACGCGAAGCTGTGGCGGCGGGGGTGAACCACATTGATACCAGTGATTTTTACGGCCCTCATGTCACTAACCAGCTGATCCGCGAGGCGCTTCACCCGTACCGGGACGATCTGACGCTCGTCACCAAGATTGGCGCCCGTCGCAACGATAAAGGCGCCTGGCTGCCGGCCTTTTCCGCGCAGGAACTGACGCAGGCGGTGCATGACAACCTGCGCAATCTGCAGCTGGACGTGCTGGACGTGGTGAATCTGCGGATCATGTTTAGCGCACACGGGCCGGCGGAAGGGTCGATTGCTGAACCTCTCTCCACCCTGGCAGAATTACAGCGGCAGGGGCTGGTGCGCCATATTGGCCTGAGCAACGTCACGGCCACACAGGTCGCGGAAGCGCAGAAGATGGTCCCGGTGGTGTGCGTGCAGAACATGTACAACATTGTGAACCGGGGGGATGATGCGCTGGTGGATCTGCTGGCGCAGCAGGGGATTGCGTATGTGCCGTTCTTCCCACTGGGCGGCTTTACGCCGCTGCAATCTTCCGGGCTGAAGGCCGTCGCGGATTCACTGGGCGCAACGCCAATGCAGGTAGCGCTGGCATGGCTGCTGCAGCGTTCCCCGAATATTCTGCTGATCCCGGGGACCTCTTCCGTGGCGCATCTGCGGCAAAACCTCGCGGCGGGGGAACTGCAGCTGCCGCCTGACGCGCTGGAAACATTGAATACGCTGATGGACTGATCGTCACAGGCGCAAAGCCCGACATGCGCTTCCGGGCTTTGCGCGTTTTAAATCTTCTGACACTTCAACGCGTTTGGGTTCGCTTCCGGAAATGGCCTTGATCCCTGGCTATAATCCGTAATACTGTATTTATATACAGTATCTGGCGAGAAAGGCATTATGGACACTCTCTTTTCTTATCACCCAAACCAATCTATTGAATTACCGTTGTTTGCAGAGCGTGTAGCCTGTGGTTTCCCCAGCCCGGCGCAGGATTATGTGGAGGATCGTCTCGATCTTAACCGGCTGGCAGTGAGACACCCCAGTGCGACCTATTTTATCAAGGTGAGTGGAGACTCCATGATTGGCGCGGGGATTGGCGACGGCGATCTGCTGGTGGTTGACCGCTCGTTAAATGCCGAACATGGGGACATCGTTGTGGCGTCGGTCGCCGGTGAGTTTACGGTGAAGGAGCTACAGACGCGCCCGGTTCTGAGGCTATTGCCACATAACGCCCGGTATCAGCCGATTACCTTTCAGTCCGAAGAGGAGCTGCAAATCTTCGGCGTCGTCACCCACACGCTTAAAACGCATAAACATGTTCGCGCTGGTTGATGTGAACAGCTTCTATGCCTCCTGCGAGAAGGTATTTCGCCCCGATCTGGAGGGGAAGCCCATCGTGGTGGTGTCCAACAACGACGGCTGCATTATTTCACTGTCGCGGGAGGCAAAGCAGTTCGGCATAAAAATGGGTGAGCCCTATTTTAAATTCAAAGAGAAGCTATACCCGTCGCGGGTTTACGTCTTTAGCTCGAACTATGCGCTGTATGCCGATCTCAGCAGTCGGGTGATGCAGACGCTGACCGATCTCGCTCCGGCCATAGAAATTTACTCGATTGACGAGGCGTTCGTGAACGTTTCAGGGATCGGTAACTGCCTTGCACTGGAAACGTTCGGACACCAGATGCGCACGCAGGTCTTAAAAAATACGGGCTTAACCGTTGGCGTCGGCATTGCCCCGACAAAAACGCTGGCAAAGCTGGCCAACTATGCGGCGAAACGGTGGGCCAGTACCGGCGGCGTGGTCGATCTGTCGGGCCGCGAGCGGCAGCGTAAACTGCTGGCAAAGGTTCCGGTAGAGGAGGTATGGGGCGTAGGGCGGCGCATCACGAAAAAACTGAACGCGATGGGGATTACCACGGCGCTGGAGCTGGCGGAGGCCTCCTCGTGGGTCATTCGCAAACATTTTAACGTGGTGCTGGAGCGTACGGCGCGCGAGCTTCGCGGTGAGCCCTGTCTTGACCTGGAAGAGTACACCCCCACGAAGCAGCAAATCATCTGTAGCCGTTCGTTTGGACACCGTATTACGCAATATGAAGAGATGCACCAGGCGATTTGTGCCTATGCGGAACGCGCCGCAGAGAAACTGCGCGGCGAGCATCAATACTGTCGTTTTATCAGCGTGTTTGTGCGCACCAGCCCGCATGCTGACAACGAAATTTATTACGGCAATCAGGCTTCCGTCACCCTGATGACGCCCACCAATGACTCGCGGGATATCATCCGCGCCGCCACGGAGGCGCTGGGGCGGATATGGCTCGACGGGTATCGCTATATGAAGGCCGGAGTCATGCTGGCGGACTTTTTCAGCAGCGGCGTCGCCCAGCTTAACCTGTTTGACGATAATCGCCTGCGCGCCAACAGCGCGGCGCTGATGGAGATGATCGACAGCGTAAATCACTCCGGCAAAGGGAAAATATGGTTTGCCGGGCAGGGAATTGAGAAATCCTGGGCGATGAAGCGTGAGATGCTGTCCCCGGCCTATACGACGCGGTACGCGGATTTACCGGTGGCGAAGTAGAGGATGGCTGCGTTATTTCTTTTGCGCCAACCAGGTTGCCGCAGCCGTCAGTACGCCGATCCACGGCATTTGGCCCGCTCCGGCCAGAAAGTTATGGCGATCGATCTCATTATTTTTGCGGATATCCGCAAGGCGGGTCAGCGCCTCTTTTTCATCCGCAGCGCCGATCTCCTCAAACTGTTTATCAAACCCCTGAGCGATGAGCTGAGCAGCCGCATCGGTGTTTGCGCTCTCAATCGCAATGAGGTTCGGGCCTTTTTGGAAAAAACGGTAATCCGGCATAAGTGCTCCAGAAAGAGGGAATACGGTAAAAACACTCTATTCTTTGCGGTTAAAAAATGCACGTGATTTACGGCGAAAACAATCAGTTTTTCTTTATTATTTCAGGCAGTAACTGCTCAATCACGCTGACGACCTTTCTGACGCGTTGCGGTATAAAGCGGGCATCTGGATAGACCGCGTAGAGAAAGCGATCGGGTAACCGCCAGTCGGGCAGCACCGGTACCAGCGTGCCGGTTTGCAGCGCGCGTGTCACGAGCGGCTGCTGCATGCCGCCGATACCAATGCCGGACTCAAGCGCCTGCAGCAGCGCGTCGCTGGTGTTGGCACGGAAAACAGTATTCACGTTGACCTCGACCGTCTCCTCGTCAGACATCAGGCGCAGGGGAGCACCCGGCGGAATGCCGCTGAACCGCACGTGTGGCAGCGTCGCCAGCTCGCTGACGGCGCGTACCGCCTGAAAGCCGGGGGCGGCAAACAGCTTGGTTTCAATACGCCCCAGCACGCGCGCCGCATGCGCCTGCGGGGGCTCACTGCTCAGCCGTATCGCGACATCCACGCCCTCCGCCACCAGATCGGCAAGGTGGTCATCCAGGGAAAGCATCAGCTGCAGCTCGGGATGCAGGCGCTGCAGCGCCAGCAGATGCGGCAAAATGATCTGCCCCAGGCCGCTCGGCAACTGGACATGGACGCGTCCCTGAACGCTATGATCGACAGGATGTAAACGCCTCTCCGCTTCCCCCATGGCGTCCAGCACAAGCTGCATATCACGCCGGTAACGTTCACCCTGTTCGGTCAGCTTCATCGTACGCGTCGTACGGTGCAGGAGTACCACCCCAGCGATTCCTCAAGCGCCGCGATCTGTTGACTGACGGCGGACTGCTTAATACCGGTCTGACGGGCAGCCGCTGAAAACGAGCCCGCTTCAGCGACGCGCAGAAAGGTAGAAATGGCATTGAGCTTATTATTCATTTGATGATTTTGCTTATAAGTGCCATCAGTTTCAGGTGATATCTCCAGAAAAAATAATATATCACACTGCGTCTGTCACCCTTTCCGGAGAAACACCATGAATAATAGGCAACAACACAACGTCGCCCTGGTCGCGGGCGCCAGCGGCATTGTCGGCAGACAGATGGTCAACACGCTCCTGCACCATCAGTGGCAGGTGATTGGCCTTAGCCGCCATGCCGGGTCGCATCCTGACGGCATTCCGATGGTCAAGATCGATTTACTGGATGAAAAGGACAGCGCCCGGGCGCTGCGATCCCTGGACGGTGTCACCCATCTCTTTTACAGCGCCTGGGCGAACGCGGCGAACTGGGAAGACATGGTTGAGCCGAACGTCACCATGCTGCGTAATCTGGTCAGCATCCTCGAAACAGCGGCACCGCTGCAGACGGTAAGCCTGATGCAGGGCTACAAAGTCTACGGTGCGCATCTGGGGCCGTTTAAAACGCCGGCGCGCGAAAGCGATCCCGGCGTACCGGGTGCCGAATTTAACGCCGCGCAGCTCGCGTGGCTCAGCCAGTTTCAGCGGGGGAAAGGCTGGCACTGGAATGCCATCAGGCCGGGCGTGGTGGGGAGTGCGGTGCCGGGCAATGCCATGAACCTTGCGCTGAGCATCGCCCTGTACGCCTCCCTGTGCAAGGCGCTGGGTTTACCGCTGCGTTTTCCCGGTTCGGAACAGACCTGGCACAGCATCGTTGACCATACCGACGCCGGGCTGCTGGCCGAGGCCACTCTGTGGGCCGCCGCGTCACCTGCGGCACAGAATCAGGCGTTCAACGTGAATAATGGCGATATCTGGCGCTGGAGCGAGCTCTGGCCGCGCATCGCACGCTGGTTTGACCTGGACTCTGCACCGCCGGTGAGGCTGTCATTTCATCAGCTGTTTACGGACTATCGCGGCGTATGGCGCGAGCTTGCCGGAGAGCGGCTGGTGGAAGCGGATATTCTGCAGCTGAGCGACGGGCGGTTTGCCGATTTTGTCTTTAGCTGGAACTACGACATGTTTGGTGACGGGAGCAAGCTGCGCAGGGCGGGCTTTACGCAAATGCAGGCGACGGATGAGATGTTTTTCCATCTGTTCGCGCAGCTGAGAGCCGCGCGGATTATTCCCTGACCGTAAGGGTTGTTGTCATCAACGATCGGCGCGTTATACTCACGCGTTAAAATGAATGTATTGTGGGGCAGGGATATGCACGAAAGTCTAAAAATGATATCAGTCGCTCTGCCCCTCATTGCGCTTCTCATTCTGTTAAGCTTTTTGGTCAGACGCATTCGCCAGGCAAAACGTATCATTTCAGACCGTAACGGGATGAAAAAGATATCAGCCAACCCCTCAATATTTGGCGGGAATGCAGGTAAAACCTGGTTTTATGATGACCAGTTTTTATATGAAGTTAAAAACAACGCCACCCGTAAAATTGCGCTGGCTAACATCATTAAAATCAGACCGGGGAATACAGAGATAAACAGCAGACGGGTCTGGATTGTTATTTACCGTGATGGTGTTAGTGAAAAGCAGGTGCAGTTTTATAACAATCTCACCCTATGGAATCATAACTTCACGGCTTTTCTGGCGGCGATAAAAAGTGCCAATCCTGACGCTGTCATTAAAGAACGCTCATTCCTCAATCTATGAAAAAGGACCGCAGACGCTTTGCGGACGCCGCACGCGGGCAGCGTCCATAGCATCAGGGTTAAGAGCTTACTCAACCGTTAACGCATCGACAACCTCGGCCACGCTTTTCACGCTGCGGATATTCCCGATCCCCGTGCCGAGCGCGATATAGCCTTCATCGGTATTATTTTCCAGCATGCCCAGGCGCAGGCCTCGTAATCCTCCCATCGCCTTGCCCAGCGCTTCGTTGCTTGCGCCTGCTTTATCCATCGCCGCCAGTTTTTCCGCCAGCTTGCCGGGAAGAGAACGATAGTAGTGGGGAACGGTACGGAAAAGCAGCAGGTCCAGGCCGTTGGCGGCAACAATTTTCTCTTTGACCTCCTGCGGCACGCGGCTTTCTTCGGTGCTGATAAAGACCGAACCGGCAAACACGCCATCCGCACCTAACGCATGCGCCGCTCTGGCGGTGCGATTATCGGTAATACCGCCCGCCGCCATCACCGGAACATGCTTCACGGCGTCGGCAATCAGCGGCACGATGGAAAAGGTGCCCAGCGCCGTTGCGGGTAGCGTCCCGCCCTCGTCAAAACCGGTGGCGACGATAATGTCTGCCCCCAGATCTTCTGCGAGACGTGTGTTCTCCGGCGTTGGGTTGATGTCGCGGTAGATAAGGGGTCAGTTTGGGAAACGGAAAATATTGTACGTTAAGACTAAAAATTGACCACCCAACCCCAAAGGATCTTGGGCAGATCCTCCAGGATTCAATAGGTTGCTTACCAACTACCGTAAGGATATTTTTTCCCTTTGATAAAATCCTCGGTATCTTTTCCGTACTCATAGCCGTTGGAAAACCGAGTTATTCCTTTGCAAATATCTAATTTATCCCCTGAGACGGTTTTCAGGACTGACGGAGTGACGCGGTAATTAGGCTCAGAACCACTTCCCTGTAACCAGACGGCCACTTTTCCCTCTGGAGCCAGACCAATTTGTACTCTATCGTAATACGCAGTTCTTCCCCGATAATCCCTGTACTCACTCGGCCTGAGCATTTTCTCCAGTACAGGTTTAGGGATCGTCAGGTGAGTTTCATAGACTTTTTTATCTATAATCGAGTCCCAGCA
Organism: Enterobacter hormaechei; assembly: GCA_041890495.1. Classification (GTDB taxonomy): domain Bacteria; phylum Pseudomonadota; class Gammaproteobacteria; order Enterobacterales; family Enterobacteriaceae; genus Escherichia; species Escherichia boydii. Next base: position 1,584,345 of record CP169086.1, on the reverse strand, counting down.
AAAAATAATATGTCTGGGGGGACGTTTAACATGATTCCAGTAGCCTCCAGACACACGGTCTTTGTCGTTCCACTCGCCGATAACGTCGGGTAGAGCAGATGTACGGTTCAGGGTATTAAACTCATAAACTTTGCCATCGGCATCCTGAACAACGGCGTACGTCACCAGTGCGGGCAGCGCCTTGGGTGTGAAAAAATCAAAAGTCCACTCTGTTGGCTCATCGTTTTGGGCGACAGGGCCGGGCAAAGGTTTCCCCTGACAGGCCGCCAGTGCCAATAAAGGAAGAAGACTGGCCACACGGATTATTTCCATATTTTATTCCCGTCCATATCATAAACTGTACGTTGCCAGCGCTCGTCTGGCCGGTTGGTGAACGTCACCAGTTTCGCTGGTTTGACTGCACCGCTGATACTTCCCTGGCCGTCTCTCACCACGCTATTCCAGTTGGCTGAGCAATGAATATATTTTTCGGCCAGCATCAGAATTTCTGGCGTGGTAAAGCCGGGGGCAGGTTGTCCTCTCCTTATGGCACGGCCCATTACCATCGCTTTTTCACACAAGCTATTCAGTTCTGGCCGGAGTGACAGGTTGTCGTCTTTAGGTAAAATAGGGGAAAATTCTACCCCGGCATCCTGTGCCGCATCGAGCATTACCCGCAACACTACCTTCGACCAGTCGTTACGCGTCGGACGATCGATAACCAGCGCTGCACCGCTGCGTTTCTGTAGCGCTCCGTAGCGGTCTGCTGGCATTCTGTCGTCATGCCAGGTATCAACATTCACCTCCACCGCATTCAGCAGTGGCGCTATCGCCGGATAGCCGTCCATTGCTGTAAGCTGCGCACAGGTCTGTTGGTAAATCCGCGTTTCCGTGTCGGGGGTGGAAAGGGGAACGGTTTCAAACTCCGGTCGGGTAAGGAAGTAGGCTTCGTGCTCGTCGGGGTTATAGCCACCGCCAATATCGGAGTGCGCACCGGGCAGCGCCAGCTCCGGCCACGCCGGTTTTACGCTGTTCAGCGCGAAGTTAAAGCGGCATTCGTGCTGGGCGGTGATATGGAACACTTTGTCTGCCACGCCCGGACGCAGCACCAGATTGACTTCCCCGGTATCGGCGCTGTGCGGGTTGAGACCGTTAACCGGTGTCCCGATGGCGGCTACGGTATCAAATATCCCCAGAAAGCGGGTTTTTCCTCCGGGAGTCCCGGAAAATTCAGTACCATCCAGCCCCGCCTTAATCGCCGATACAATGGCTCGGTCCTGGCTGAATACCCGATTGGCAAAGTGGCGTGCCGCCGCCGCTCCGCGGCTGAAGCCGAAAATATCAAACTGCAGTTCTTTGATGGTGGAGGACCGGGCATCGGTGTGCCTGTCTAAATAGCCCTGAATACCGGCAGTCAGTGCCGCGACTGCTTTATCGGTTTTCCTCACCACGCCGGTATCGCCTCGGCCAGTACCCATTCCATAAGTGCTGTCGCCAGCCTCGTCTTCCGTACCGATACCTTCAATATAAATGGCGTACTGGCCTGCCCCTGTATCGGTTTTTATTTCCGGGTTATAAAGCGTATGGAGCCAGTGCACGTTACTGTAGTAGCCGATATAGCTGCCGGCGGCGGTGCCGCTGACCCCGCGATTCAACCGGACACACTGCTCTAACGCAGACGTAGATTCTGCATCATTCATCCCGTAATGTTCACCGGAACAGGCGGCCTGACGGTCACCGCTGTTATTCGCATTGTTGCCTGTGCCATCAAAAAATACGCCGATGGTCAGCGTGATCTCCCGTTTCTTCTTCGCGGCCTGCGCACGCTGTTCAGGCTCTGACTCCTGCGCTTTTTTCCTTGCGGTCTCGGCCCGTTCGGCTACCCGTCCGGCGTTGCAGTCGCTCTCGTAGGTGTGCGTCTGGACAGACGGAATAAACCGGGCGCGGCACGGGCAGGAGCTGTAGCTGTCCAGCGAACCCGCCCACTCTTTCAGCTCTCCGCCCACCTCATAGGTGTCCCCCATGCCGCCGCACACGCGGAAGCGCCCCTCGTGCTTCCCGCAGGTTACCGGGTCACCCTCCCGCACCTGCTGTCGCTCAATGCCACCGATTTCGTAGGCGTCGTCAGACGCACCGGAAAGGATCCGCCCCCCGCAGGTGGTTTTATCCAGGTGATACAGAAAAAATCCCGTTGCCATAATCCCTCATGAATAAAATGGTTATAAAATCAGCGCATCATACCTTAATCATGACCTAACCAAAATCTTCGGCTCCTGGTTGCCGGTACAACGCCTGAATACGGCAGATTTGCGAAGGGCTGTACCCCGTTGCATCTGCCGTTTCACGGATGCTCAGTTTCTTGACCTGCCGGTAGTACAGGACTTTCTGATGCCGTTCATGATCGGCCTGTTTTCCCCGGTATTTACCCAGCGTATGGGCCCGTTCAATTCCTTGCTTTTGCCGCTGGCGGCGACTCAGCCAGTCCTTATGCGACATCGCGGCCATCAGATCGATAAGCATGTTATTGATGGCAGTTATCACGGCGCGGGTGATTGGGTCAGTTTGCGAAGCGTCTTTATCTGACAGCGCCTGCCATGAGGTGGGCACATCCAGGCTGACAATCCGCAGCTCGTGTTGTTCTATCTGCTTTTTCAGTGTCATCCAGTCGCTGTTACTCAGACGGGTCAGGCGGTCTATCTGCTCGACCAGCAAAATATCATTGCGGTGACTGTCCATCAGTAAGCGTCCCAGCTCCGGGCGGTCAAGTTTTGTCCCGCTGATGTTCTCCCGGTAGTAGCTGGCTATTTTATGTCCCCGCTCCTGAACGAACTGCTCCAGCATCTCTTTTGCCCTATCGGCGAATTGATCTTCCGTCGATGCCCTCAAATAAGCTCTGATGAACATTTTTTCACCACATTATCGCATTTAAGTTATTGCATTTAATCTATCGTATATAGGTTATGTCATTCATCGTGTGCCGTCACGTTTTGGCTTTGGCGTCAGGGTGTACCCTTATGCGATAACCATTTTTGTTAAAAATACCGCGTCGAATAATTTATGAAGGAAACTATATGGCAAGGAGGCAGATTCTTTCTCTGTCGGAAAGAGAGTCATTACTGGCATTGCCAGACGATGAGTTAACGCTGACCCGAATGGCGTATTTCAGTAAGCAGGACATGGCATTTATTAATGCTCACCGTAAACCTGCCAGCAGGTTTGGTTTTGCCGTTCTTCTCTGTTACCTGAAAAGCGTTGGGTTTGCCCCGGATAAAAAATCGTCCCCACCTGCAGAATTGCTCAGAATCATCGGTGCCCGACTTAAACTTTCAGCAGAGCTCTGGCAGGAATATATTTCCGGTCGTGATACAACCCGACGCGAGCATCTGGGGGAACTCTATCGCTATCTGGAACTAAATACTTTCAATGGTGCGCTTCAGAAAGAATGTATCCAGTATTTGCTCCCTCAGTCTACCCGGACTGATCGTGGCATACTTATCGCAGAAGAATTACTGAAGTATCTGCATCAACGGCGAATTATTGTTCCTGGTATTGATGTTGTGGAACGCACTTGTGCTGAAGCAATGACTCTGGGTGATAAAGCGGTTTATACCACGCTGAATACACACCTTAGCGCCACGCATAAATCAGCGTTTGATGCGCTACTGGTGACAACTGAAAAGCAAATTTCTCGTTTAACGTGGTTGCTTCAGCCCCCAGGGAAGATCAATGGAAAGAATGTCCTACAACATATCGACCGCCTTAATGCCATTGAAGCACTGGTGCTACCGGAAGGCGTGGATAGAACAGTTCATCAGAATCGGCTGCTGAAACTGGCGCGGGAAGGCCGCAAAATGAGCAGCCGGGATTTAGCTGATTTTTCCCCTGCTCGTCGATATGCAACGATGGTCTGTGTACTGACTGAGGCTAGAGCCACAATCATTGATGAAATTATAGAACTGCATGAACGCATACTGGGCAGTATGTTCAGCCGGGCAAAACGTCAGCAGGCCGAACGCCTCCAGAAAACGGGCAAGCTCATACAGCAGAAATTACGGCAGTATGTTTCCGTTGGTCAGGCTATCCTGGATGCACGCAATGCGGGCGAAGATCCTCTGTCTGCTGTTGAACAGATATTACCGTGGGAAGATTTTGCCGCCAGCCTTGAGGAAACCCGGCTCCTTGCACGTAAAGATAATTTCGAACCTCTTCATCTTATTACCGAAAAATTCAGTACGCTGCGCAAATATTCGTCCCGGTTGTTATCGGCCCTGCAACTGAGGGCCACTCCAGCCGCCTTACCGCTTAATGATGCCCTCGATACTATCCGTGAAATATATCATAAGCAGCTAAGAAAGGTTCCCTCATCAGCACCACTGGATTTCATTCCTGAGAGCTGGAAAAAGATGGTAATCACCCCCTCAGGTATTGACCGGCAATACTATGAAATTTGCGCAATGAACGAGCTGAAGGGGGGCTGCGGGCCGGTGATATTTGGATCCGGGGCTCCCGGCGCTACAAAAACTTCGATGACTATCTTATGCCAGGAGACGATTTCGAAAAGTTATTAAACAATAATCAGTTAAATATACCTGTCGAAACAGATTGCGAAGCTTACCTTAAGGCAAGGCTGACGCTGCTGGCCTCCCGCTTGGAGGAAGTTAACGCAATGGCCGTTACCGGGGATCTTCCCGATGTGGATATTTCAGATAAAGGTCTAAAAATCACCCCGCTAGATAACAGCGTTCCTTCCACAATATCACCACTGGCCGATCTGATTTACAACATGTTGCCGCATCCAAAAATTACAGAAATACTGGATGAAGTTGAGAGATGGACAGCCTTCTCGCGGCATTTTACCCATCTAAAGAACCCGCTTACCCGCCCGCAGGATAACCGTTTGTTGCTGACCACTATTCTGGCGGACGGCATCAATCTGGGGCTGACCAAAATGGCAGAGTCCTGTCCGGGAACTACGCGAACGTCGCTGGAAAACATGCAGGCATGGTATATCCGCGATGAAACGTACTCTGCTGCACTGGCGGAACTGGTTAATGCCCAGAAGTCGCGTCCGCTGGCGGCATTATGGGGTGACGGTTCAACCTCATCTTCTGACGGCCAGAATTTTCGGGTTGGCAGCCATGGCCGCTATGCGGGTCAGGTCAATTTGAAGTACGGTCAGGAGCCGGGGATACAGTTTTATACGCACATTTCTGACCAGTACAGTCCGTTTTACACCAAAGTGATCAGCCGTGTTCGTGATTCCACCCACGTACTTGATGGTCTGCTGTATCACGAAAGTGATCTTGAAATAACGGAGCATTACACCGATACGGCAGGTTTCACGGAACATGTTTTTGCGCTGATGCATTTGCTGGGGTTCGCTTTTGCACCAAGGATCCGGGATCTTCATGACAAGCGGTTGTTTATTCAGGGGAAAGCTGATAAATATCCGGCTCTACAGTCAATTATTTCCACAATACCACTGAATATCAAAGAGATAGAAACACACTGGAATGAAATTCTGAGGCTGGCGACCTCAATCAAACAGGGAACGGTGACCGCTTCTCTGATGCTAAAAAAACTTGCCAGTTATCCAAAACAGAATGGGCTTGCCAAGGCGCTGAGGGAAATCGGCCGCATTGAGCGAACACTGTTTATGCTGGACTGGTTCCGCGATCCTGCGTTGCGTCGCAGGGTTCAGGCTGGCCTGAACAAAGGGGAAGCCCGGAATGCCCTTGCCAGAGCCGTCTTCATGCATCGTCTGGGCGAAATAAGGGATCGAGGCCTGGAAAACCAGAGTTACCGCGCCAGTGGGCTTACGCTGATCACCGCCGCGATCACATTGTGGAATACCGTATATATAGAAAACGCCATTAATCTGCTGAAAAAGAAGGGGCTACAGCTCAATGATCAATTGCTGTCACACTTGTCTCCACTGGGCTGGGAGCATATTAATCTGACGGGAGACTATATCTGGCGAAACAATAAGAAGCTGGCTGAAGGGAAGTATCGTCCTTTACGGCCTGTCGATGTCAGTCAGTACAAAAAACAACCTTAACGTACAATATTTTCCGTTTCCCAAACGGAGCCCGATAATGGCAATACCCGCCTCTTTTAACTCATTGAACAGCGCGGGAATAATGCTGCCTTCCCCGTAGCCCGTATACACAACGACCCTGACGCCTTCCTCTTTTACCACCTTAAGAATTGGCCCGGTCCAGACGTCATTAACGGCGGTGGGGATCAGGTTCACGCCGAAGGGTTTTTCGGTCAGCCGTTTGGTTTTCCGAATTTCCTCCCGCATTTTTTCGGCGGTCGCTTCCGGGGTGGAGACCGCGGTATCGGCGGTTAACCCTGCGTTGGGGCCCAGCACGCCGAGTCCTCCGGCATTGCTGACCGCGGCAACTAAGCGGGCATCGGTAAGCCAGGATAACGGTCCCTGAATAACAGGCTTTTCGATACCCAGGATCTGACAGATACGGTTATTTTTCATAGCAGACTCTCCCTTACGTTTGAATGGGGGAGAGTGTATGGCGCAATATTGTTAGGAAAAATAGCCTAAAAGATTCATCACTGTTATAAAATCAATAACAATATCCCGTTCGCGGTTTGAAATCCTTTATGCAAATAAACCTCTTTGAATCTATTCGAATTTTTATTGAAATTGTCGAGTCAGGCAGTCTTACCCAGGCTGCGGAAAATTTGCAGATCCATCGTCCGGCAGTCACCAAAGCGCTGCAGCTTCTGGAGCAACACAGCGGCACGCGGCTCCTGCAGCGCACAACGCGTCGAATTAGCCTGACGCCGGATGGGGAAGCATTCTATCGCCAGAGTAAACCCCTGCTGGCACAGGCAGACGAATTACTGGAGGCGTTTGGTACGGACCGGGCAATACACGGTCAGCTGCGCGTGGATATGCCGGTCTCTTTTGCGACGCTGCGGGTGATACCCAATCTGCCTGATTTTTATCGTCAGCATCCTGAGATAGACATCATTCTGAGCAGCTCTGACCGCCGTCGGGATATGCTGCGGGATGGCCTGGACTGCGTGCTGCGGGTGGGCGAACTGGACGACGGCGACTATATCGCGCGTAAAATCGGGAACATCAAAATCACGACCTGCGCCAGCCCGGCCTGGCTGGCAAAACACGGTACGCCAGAAACGCCGGATGATTTACGCAAGCACCAGGCCATCAACTGGATTAATACCAGAAGCAGACATATTCAGCCGTGGACGTTTACCACGCCAGAAGGCGTCGCGGAGATGACGTTGCCCGGTAAGCTCGTGGTGGATAACTCCGAGGCCTACATCGCGGCAGGCCTGGCCGGGCTCGGGGTAATGCAGGGGATGAATCTCTTTCTCCAGCCTTACATTAACCGCGGCCTGCTGGTTGAGGTCTTGCCAGCCTATCGCTCGCCGGACCGCAAGCTGTCACTGCTCTACCCACACCGTCATCTCTCCCGTAAGGTGCGGGTCTTTACCGAATGGCTGGAGAGTCTGGTGTGAAGACGGCCAGTTCATGGCATAAAGCCCCAATCTGCCCTACGGCATTGAGCAGTCGGGGCGTCGGTTCGTTTGCGCAGTTTAGCCGCAGAAAGTGCGTAAGTTCTGCGCCAGGAGAAAACAGGGGACCGGGGCTGACGCCAATTCCCAGCGCCAGCGCGCGACGATGCACCTCCAGCGCGTTGACCTGCTGAGGCAGTTCTACCCACAGCAGGAAACCGGCAGCGGGCACGTTAACGCGCGTACCGGGCGGAAAGCTCGCCTTGACCTGCGCCACGACGGCGCGAACGCCCTCTGCGATCCGGCGCTTCAGCCGCCTCAGATGGCGATCGTAGTCGCCGTTCGCCAGAACGTCGCTCGTCGCAGCTTCCAGCAGCGGCGCACCTGCCCAGTCTCCGGCCATGCGGGCCTGCAAGACATGCGTGTAATAGCGCCCGGCGGCGATCCAGCCGATTCGCCACCCCGGCGCAAGCGTTTTTGACAGGGAGCTGCAGTAAATCACATTCCCGTTCTGGTCGAAGGCTTTGCAGGCCGGAGGGCGTTGCCCCTCGCCGACCAGGTCACCGTAAACATCGTCCTCAATCAGAGGAATCCCGGCCTCTTCAAGCAGGGCAACCAGTTCCTGCTTACGCGCGACGGGCATGCTGGCACCCAACGGGTTTTGCACGGTGGGTGAGGCCAGGACGGCAGCGGGGCGATGGCAGCGAATGGCGTCCGCCAGCGGTTCCAGCAGCAGGCCTTCCACAGGGTCGGTGGGGATCGCCAGGGCCTTCAGGCCTAAATCCTCCAGCAGCAGGAGCGTGCCGAAGTAGGCGGGCTGCTCAATCGCCACCACGTCACCCGGCTGACACACGGCACGCAGGGCCAGGCGCAGCGCCTGCGTCGCGCCGGCGGTGATAATAAGATCGTCCGCGCCGAAACGGGCTCCCCACTGTGCAGAACGCGCGGCAATCTTACTTCGCAAATCCCGCCTTCCCGGAGGCAGGCTGTAGCTCTGCCCATGCGCGTCCAGACGACGCCCCGCGGAGTGCAGCGCCCGCTGCAGCGCATCTCCTGGCAGCCACGCGGGATCGGGCAGGGCGGCACCCAGCGGGATCAGCCGGGCTTCTGCACTGCTGAACAGCGACCGGGCCACGGCGGACAGGGTGACGGGGACCGGGCCTGCCGGGGAACGCGCGGACTCCGCACGCGGTGGCAGGCTGGTCTGGCGGATGTAATAACCCGAACGCGGGCGCGCAACGATCAGCCCTTCAGCCTCAAGGCAGCGAAGGGCCTCCAGCGCCGTCGGGAGGCTAACGCGCTCGCGCTCGGCGAGTTTACGCGCGGAGATCATCCTGTCACCGGCGCGCAGCGCGCCAGACGTAATGGTAAGACGCAGCATATCCGCAATTCGGCGATAGTGAGGAGAGGAGTGGGACGGGGCAGACATGGGTATCTGTTCAGGCTAATTTTCGATAAAACTGACTATACAGCCAATGATGCGCGCCATCTATAGTGTCCGCCATGTTCAGGACAAGGAGGCACTATGCACAGCGATAATTTCAATATTTCCACCTATTTCAAACGCATAAACTACACCGGACCGGCGGCTGCCGATACGGCCACCCTGCATGCGCTGATGCGCCATCAGCTCTTTTCCGTCCCCTTTGAGAATCTGGACGTGCAGGCGGGCAAAGTTGTCTCGCTGGAGCCAGACGAGATTGCCGATAAGGTGTTAACGCAGGGGCGCGGCGGCTACTGCTATGAGGTAAACGGGCTTTTTGCCATGGCGCTGGCGGCGTTAGGGATACCTTACCGCTTCGTGGCGGCGCGTCCGATGTTCTACCCTGCGCGGCGGCCGAAAACCCATATGGCGCTCATCGCTGAGGTAGATAGCCGACTGTGGCTTTGCGACCTCGGGTTTGGCAGCTACGGTATTCGTGCGCCGATGGCGCTGGACACGCTTGACGTAGATATCCCCCAGGATTTCGACACGTTTCGCCTGAGCCGCAGCGCGGAGGGTGAGTATTTGCTCGAGGCGAAGGTGGAAGGCGAATGGGCCCGGCAATACGGCTTCGATCTCACGCCTCAGGAGTGGATTGATTTCGTTCCGGCCAACTACCTTAACTCTACGCACCCGGATGCGATCTTTGTGCAGAAGCGGGTGGTGGTGCAGCACAGCCCGGAGGGCCGCCAGATTTTACTGGGCGATATGCTGAAAACCATCACCGCAAACGGCACTGAGACGCGGAAACTGGCGGAGGATGAAATTCGCCATGTCCTGAAAGACCGTTTTGCGCTGAAAGTCGCGTAAAACAGAAGGGGGCCTGTGCCCCCTGAAATGCAGGTATGGGTAGCGAAGGTTACTTCTTCTTGTCCATCATCGCTTTTAAATCGGCAAACGGGTTAAACGTGGCGACGCCCACGTCTTTTTGCGCGTCTTCCCCGGCGACCACGGTGGTGCCGTACTGATCCGCTTCGGTGTATTTCGAATGCTCGTGATCGTGGCAAAACAGGCACAACAGCTCCCAGTTGCTGCCATCTTCCGGGTTGTTGGTATGGTCGTGATCGATATGGTGAACCGTGAGTTCACGCAGATTGGAATAGACAAACTCGCGCGAGCAGCGTCCGCACACCCAGGGATAGATTTTTAATGCTTTTTCGCGATAGCCGCTTTCCAGCCGCGCGTAGTTTTTAGGGATCAGAGCCATTGCCGGTTTTACCTGCCATGAAAAAAGTGGGGGATATTATATCCCATTATGGGGCGGAATGACGAACCACGCTATTCTGTCAATTTATTTGATGCTTTCCGTTAAATAAACGGCATTTATTCTTACCGGGTAATGCGTAAAGTGGACAGAACGCAATGCATTATCAGGACACATGGTTATGAAAAAGATCGGGTTTTTATCCTTTGGTCACTGGACACCTTCACCGCAGTCCGGCACGCGCTCGGCGGCCGATACGCTGCTGCAGTCCATCGATTTAGCCGTGGCGGCTGAAGAGCTGGGGGCAGACGGCGCCTATTTCCGCGTGCATCACTTCGCGCGACAGCTTAGCTCGCCGTTCCCACTGCTGGCCGCCATTGGCGCAAAAACGAAGACCATCGAAATCGGCACCGGCGTAATCGATATGCGCTATGAGAATCCGATGTACATGGCTGAAGATGCGGGTGCGGCGGACCTGATTTCCGGCGGTCGCCTGCAGTTGGGCATCAGCCGTGGCTCCCCGGAGCAGGTCATCGATGGCTGGCGTCATTTCGGCTATGTCCCGCAGGAAGGGGAAAACGAATCGGATATGGCGCGTCGTCATACCGAGGTGCTGCTTGAGGTGCTGCGTGGGGAAGGGTTTGCCAAACCGAACCCGCAGCCAATGTTCCCGAATCCGCCGGGGCTGCTGCGCCTGGAGCCTTATTCGGAAGGGCTGCGCGAGCGTATCTGGTGGGGTGCCGGTTCCAATGCGACGGCCGTGTGGGCAGCAAAACTGGGCATGAACCTGCAAAGTTCAACCCTGAAGGACGATGAAACCGGTGAGCCGTTCCATATTCAGCAGGCAAAACAGATCCGCGCGTACCGTCAGGCCTGGAAAGAGGCTGGGCATACGCGCGAGCCGCGCGTGTCGGTTAGCCGCAGTATTTTTGCGCTGATGGACGACCGTGACCGGATGTATTTCGGTGCCAGCCGTAACGACAGCGATAGCGTGGGGTATCTTGACGAGAAAACGCGCGCCATCTTCGGGCGCAGCTATGCCGCGGAGCCGGACAAGCTGGTTGAACAGCTGAAAAAGGACGAGGCGATTGCCGAGGCGGATACGCTCTTACTGACCGTACCGAACCAGCTGGGCGTGGATTATAATGCGCACGTGATTGAGTCTATTCTCAAACATGTCGCACCGGCAATGGGCTGGCGCGAGTAGTTCCGCTATCAGCCTTGAGATCGTAATGGAAAATCTGGCCCTCTGGTATCGCCGTTTTGGCGAGCCAGAATCTGTTCTGCAACCTGAAATCGCGCCGCCGGGCGTGCTTGCGCCGGGCCAGCTCCGCGTGCGGATGCTGTATTCCCCGGTCAACGCGTCCGATCTTATTCCCATCACCGGCGCCTATCGCCACAGAACCCCGTTACCGGCGGTAGCGGGGTATGAAGGTGTCGGGGTTGTCACCGAGGCGCCCGCCTCGTTTAAGCATCTGGTGGGCAAGCGCGTCCTGCCGCTGCGCGGTCAGGGCACCTGGCAGCGCTATGTGGATTGCCCGGCAGAGTATGCGATATCCGTTCCGGACGCTGTCGACGCGCATCTGGCCGCGCGGGCCTATATCAACCCGCTGGCGGCGCAGATGATGCTGACCCGCTACCCGCCTCGTGGAAAGCGGGTCTTGCTCACGGCTGCCGGATCGGACTGCGCCATTCTGCTGGGGCAGTGGGCGCGTCAGGCGGGGGCGGAAGCGGTGTACGGGATTCACCGTTCTGCCGTGCATGCTGAACGGCTGGAGGCGATGGGCATCACGCCTGTCGCGCAGCATGACGCAAACAGAATCGGCACCGTCGCCGCCCGTAGCGATATCGTCTACGATGCCACCGGCGGGCCGCTTGCGGAAGCGATCCTCAGCGTCATGCCCGAGCAGGGCATGTTTGTCTGCTACGGGCTGCTGTCCGGGCAAACCTTCACACAGCGGCGGCCCGTGCCGCGCGTGGCGTGGTTCCATATCCGAAACGGTCTGGATGCGCTCGGCGCTGAGGCGTGGCGCGCGGAGTTCGATCGCATCTGGCTGACGTTGCCCGACAGTGAGTACAGCGATGTTAAGGTGTACCCGCTGGCGGATTGGCAGAAGGCGCTCAGCGCTTATCGTGAAGGTGGAAGGACCCGCAAGCCCCTCCTGTCGATGGCGGAATGACGGCTATTTATGGCTCATATCGCTCAGCAGCACGGCGATGCTTTGCCCGCCCGCCGTCTGCTCCAGGCCAATCTTGACGATGATGGTGAGCGGGACGGAGAGCAGCATCCCAACCGGCCCGAGCAGCCAGCCCCAGAATATCAGGGACAAAAAGACCACCAGCGTGGAGAGTCCCAGCCCTCGACCCATCATGCGTGGCTCAAGAATGTTACCGAACACCAGATTGATGACCAGGTATCCGGCCAGCAGGATCAGCGCGTCATAAAGCCCGCTGAAAACCAGCACCTGAAGAATAGGGGGGATCGCCGCCAGCACGGAGCCGATGTTGGGAATGTAGTTAAGCGCAAACGCCAGTAACCCCCAGACAAACGCAAAGCGAACGTCCAGCGCCAGAAGCATCACCCAGACGACAACGCCCGTCACCAGGCTAATGGCGGTTTTCAGCACCAGATAGCGGGAGACGCTGTCCAGCGCGCGCTGAATCGCCCCCATTCCTTCAACCGGACGGACCATTATCTGCTGCAGCTTTGCAGGAAGCTGCGGCACCTCCAGCAGCATAAACACCACCGTTAAGAACAGCAGGAAAATGGAGGTCATGGCATTGGAAAGCTGCGCCAGCAGGCTGGTGACGATCGTCATCGCCGCGTTGGGGTCGATATATTTCAGCAGTTCTTCAACCGAGACTTCGATACCCGCACGCTGCAGCCAGGGCTCCAGCTGCAGCAGCGGTATTGCCAGCGAAGAGCGGTATTTCGGCAGCGTTCGCGCCAGTTCATTGAGCGAGGTACCCAGATAAGCCACCAGCAGTACCATCGCCACGATAATGATGCTGATAAGCAGCGTGATGGCCAGCACGCGCGGAATGCGTAGCCGCGTCATGCGCTGTACCAGCGGGTTGAGGATCACCGCAATAAACAGGGCCAGAATAAAGGGCACAATAATGTCGGCGGCGAAGCGCACGCCCGTCAGTATGATCACCAGCATGCCCAGCATGATGACAATTTTTAACCCGTTCAGGGTAATGATGGGTTTAGCCATGGTGACTCCGAAATTTTCTTTATATTTATAATAAAGGTGAAAGGCATTGCAATAAACTAACCAAAATCAAACGGGATGGGTAAAGAATTGCAAAGACTTTGAGTAAAATCCTGGCTTATGGTACAAATTTGGTGTGTTTAACTACCGAGGACAATTTTCATCCGCAAAGACGAGAAGCAACAACGCGGATAATTGTAATTTTATGGACAATATGTTCAAGACGTACTCTTCAAACAATACTGCTGTATACTCCACCTCTTTCTGCCTGCTTTCTGGTGAGCAACACTGGCGCACCGCACTATAGTCATTTCTTCTGCCTGAGCTGGCGCTAAGCGCTTAGCTGTCTGATTTCAATTCGTATTTTTTGGTTTGCTGCACGCAGCGGGCCACGATGGATTATATTCTCAAGCAGGAGAAAAACATGTTTTACTGGATCCTATTAGCGCTGGCTATCGTCGCTGAAATTACCGGCACGCTGTCTATGAAATGGGCAAGCGTCAGCGATGGCAACACCGGTTTTATTTTGATGCTGGTAATGATTTCGCTTTCTTATATTTTCCTCTCGTTTGCGGTGAAAAAAATTGCGCTGGGCGTCGCGTATGCACTATGGGAAGGGATCGGTATTTTGTTGATTACGCTGTTCAGCGTGCTGATATTTGACGAAACATTAACAACAATGAAGGTCGCTGGGTTAACGACGCTGGTCGCGGGTATTGTGCTGATTAAATCGGGCACCCGTAAACCTGCCAAACAGCAGAAGGAGCAGAACCATGCAACAGTTTGAGTGGGTTCATGCTGCCTGGCTGGGGTTCGCCATCGTGCTGGAAATTCTGGCGAACGTCCTGCTGAAATTCTCCGATGGTTTTCGCCGTAAACTCTACGGCCTGATGTCGATTGCCGCGGTTCTGGGGGCGTTCAGCGCGCTGTCCCAGGCGGTAAAAGGGATCGATCTTTCGGTGGCCTATGCGCTGTGGGGCGGTTTTGGTATCGCCGCCACGCTGGCCGCAGGCTGGGTGCTCTTCGGTCAGCGTTTAAATAACAAGGGCTGGATGGGACTCATCCTGCTGCTTGCAGGTATGATTATGATAAAACTTGCCTGACGTTCATAAAGCCATCCTTTACAGGCAGCGAAATTCGCTGCCTGTATTACGCTTAGAAAAGCAAAACCTTAAAGAGGATGGCTGATGTATCGCACATTAAGCTGGCGCAATATTCCCACCGCGAGAACGTTGTTTGCCATGGTCTTTATGGCGGGCATCGGCTTAATCATCTCCGTCGTCGCACTCCTCTATCTTTCCCTGCATCTTATCAGCACCAAAACCAATGAAATTGATGAACACCGCACGGCGCTTTCCGTACAGGGTGCCATTCAGACATCGGTTAACCGCGTCTCCTCGCTGGTGCTGGATAACGCCGTCTGGGACGATGCGGTGCGGGAGGCCTACCGTCCCACGCTCGATACCGACTGGCTGTATAACACCTGGGGCGCCGGCTTTAAAATCAACAACCTCTATGATGGCACCTTCGTGCTTGATGAGCATTTCAATGTCATCTGGGGATCGTATCAAAGTCAGCCATTTCAGGAGACGAATCTCGATTTTTTCGGTAAGGGGCTGAAAGCCCTTATTGCTCAGCACGCGCGCGCCCTATCAGGCGATAAAAATATCTATGCCGGGATCAGCAAAACGCGAAGCGGCGTCGCCTTTGTGGGTATTGGGCTGATTCGCCCGATGGTCGGAAGATTAAAGGTTACCGACGGAACGCGCCGCTATCTGGTGATCACCCGTCATCTGAACGCCAGGATCTTGTCCGAACTGGGGGCGACCTTTCAGATCGATAACCTTCACTTTACGCCGGAAAAAATTAACGAACTGAGTATGCCGCTGCGCAGTTCGGCAGGGGAGCTGCTGGGCTATCTTAACTGGCAGGCACGGCTTCCTGGGGCGCAGGCCGCCCGGGCGGCATCCTCTGATATCACGCAGATTGTTGTGCTGGCATCGGCCCTGATCCTGCTCTTTATTCTGGTGAGCAGCGTAGGGCTGTACAAGCTTGCGCGAGGAGAAAGCCAGGCGCGTCTGGTGGCGAGAACGGACTGGCTAAGCCATCTGCCGAACCGACGAGCGCTCATCGAAGCGCTGGATCGGGTGAGTTTGCGCGGGGATATCGACGTCAAAAGCGTGGTGTTTATCGATCTGGATGGTTTTAAAGACGTGAATGACATCTACGGCCACAGCGTCGGAGACGATCTCATCGTGGCGATTGCGAAAACGCTGAGTGAACGCGTGCCGCCGGGGGGAATGCTGGCGCGTATGGGCGGGGATGAGTTTGCCATGACCATCGGCGGTGATGATGCAGAGGCGCAGGCCACCGCCTTTGCCGTTTCGGTGCTGGATTTTCTCACCACCCCGATTCAGCTGGGGGAACGCACGATCCATATCGGGGCCAGTATCGGTATCGCCAGCGGAACCCTGATTGAATGCACCAGCTCCGAGCTGTTTCGCCGCGCCGATATTGCCATGTACCATGCCAAAATGAGCGGGAAAGGGCGTATCACCCACTACGACGCGGAGCTGAACAACGTCCGGGAACGCAAGCTGGCGATTGAAAATCAGATTCGTGACGGTCTGGAACGCGATGAGTTTGATGTCTGGTATCAGCCGATTATTGACGCCCACAGCCAGACAATGATCAGCGTCGAGGCGCTGGTTCGCTGGCCGCGTCGCCCTGACGGGCCGATTGGGCCGGATATTTTTATCACCATCGCGGAGACCAGCGGTCTGATTTACAAGCTGGGCCAGTTTGTGTTGCAGCGGGCCTGCCAGGATCTGCAGCCGTACGGCGACTTAAAGCTCTCCGTTAATATCTCCCCCGCGCAGTTTCGCGATCCCGCCTTCGAAGACAAAGTGGCCAGCGTGCTGGAGACCACCCGTTTCCCGGCCCAACGACTGCAGCTTGAGGTCACGGAGTCCTATGTGCTGGAAAACCCGGAGCGTGCCCGCATGGCGATAGCCAATCTTAAAGCGTTGGGCACCGCGGTGGCGCTGGATGATTTTGGGACCGGCTATTCCAGCATTGGCTATTTGCGGCGTTTTAACTTCGACACCATCAAGATCGATAAATCCCTGGCCGGGCTGGTGGACCACGATGAACAGGCGGCCGCGCTGGTGAGCGGCACGGTGCGGATCGCCAATGCGCTGGGCATGGCGGTGGTGGCAGAAGGGGTGGAAACCGAGAAGCAAATGAAACTGCTGCGGCTGGCTGGCTGCGATCAACTGCAGGGTTTTTGGTTCAGCCAGCCGATGCCGATTGAGTCAATAAGAGCGTTACGTAAGGTCAGACGCTGCTAATTTACTGCTGCGCCAGCGCTTCCAGCTTGTCGCGAAAACCGGTCACGGACAAGGCCCGGTTATCTGCACGCCAGCGGTCTTTCGCTGCCGGTGCAGAGCTCTGGACACCAATCAACTGCCAGCCGTTATCTGTTTTCAGCATCAGCGGTGAGCCACTGTCACCCGGCAACGTATCGCACTGGTGCGAGAGTACGCTGGTTTGCGCCCAGCCCGTCACAATACAGTCGGAGTGCGTATAAAGCGTATCCAGATGATCGACAGGGTAGCCTGACTGCGTCACCTTTCGGTCGGCGGCCTTTAGCGCGGCGGTGAGTGCGTCTTTATCGCCGTCAAATAGCGGAAGCGGCGTAATGCCGGAAGGCGGGTAGCGTAAAACGATCAGGCCAAAGTCCCATGAGGCGGCTGCCGGTGGCACGATCCAGCCGTCACCATCCGGTTTCAGGCGTTTGCCGAGAGACGGATCGACCCGGCCTTCAATGCCGTGAATTTCATAGCGCCAGGTTCCTTTTTGCGACACAAACCGCAGGGCCACCGCTTTATCCGGCTTGCCGTTTGGCGGCGTTAACAAGCAGTGGCCTGCCGTCAGGGCAAGCTGAGGGGCGATCAACGTCGCAGTACATAAGTTACCGCTGGCGGTTTCCAGTTGACCTATAGCATCCCAGGGCGCCAGGGTGGGATCGGCGACGCGCGTGCGATCGTCATGACCGAAAAAAAGCGTCTTTAGCTCTTTCGCGCTAATGGTGTCATCACCGCCATCATCCGCATGTGAGAATCCAGAAAAAAGACCAAACGTTCCCAGTAACAACACAACAGATTTACGCATATCACACTCTGGTGGGGGTAATTATGATTATTAAAAGTGAACCCTATGAAAATACTATAGACGGGACAGCGCTAAAGTGGGAGTAAAATCAGCGTGCTACAATCAGGAAAGATAAAAATGGCTTGCGATGAGCGCGCATAAAATAAGCAGGATTAGAATCAGCTCAAACCGATAGCGTCGCAGCATACGCCCTCCGGATATAAAAAAACGGCGCGGAACCTGTCCGGTTCAGCGCCGGTTTACCAACGTGCCCCGAAGGGCACGGTTAAGCTTGTACTCTTACGCAGCTGGCTGTGCAGCTGGTTTAGCAGCTTCGTGTTTTACTGCTTTTTTGTGATGCTTTTTAGCAGCCTGAGCTTTCTGTTCTACAGCCGGTTTGGTCGCTTTTTTGTGGTGCTTTTTAGCGGCCTGTGCTTTCTGCTCTACAGCCGGTTTAGCGGCTTTTTTGTGGTGGTGCTTTTTAGCAGCCTGCGCTTTCTGTTCTACAGCCGGTTTAGCGGCTTTTTTGTGATGCTTTTTGGCAGCCTGAGCTTTCTGCTCGGTTGGTGCTGCGCTTGCTGGTGCAGCGGCTTCTTTTTTCGCTGCAGCTTTGTGATGTTTCTTATGGTGAACCGCTTTTGCTGGCGCAGCGGTGGTGGTTGCAGCAGGTGCGGCAGCCGGTGCAGCAGTTGCGGTAGTCTCTGCAGCAAAGGCGGCAGAAGACAGACCCATAGCAGCGGCAACAACCAGAGCTAATACTTTTTTCATTGTCATACCCTCAATTTGTTTTTTCATTTAACCCCACTGCGGGGCCGTTGAAATAACTATATCCCTGGGAATGGCAGACTTCCGTGAGTGGTTGGTTTCAGCGTGTAACGATATGTACAGAGGGGAGAAAAGTGTACGAACAGGTCAAACGCCGCTGCTCGTACAGGTCTCTGTTATCTTTTCAGGGTGGCCAGAATAGCCGCCGGAGACTGACTGCCTATAATCGACCGTGATTCAGGCTCAATGACCACCATTACCGGGGTGATGCTAATGCCCAAACGTTCTGCCAGAGCAGATTGCCGCGCGATCAGATCGGAGCACGCTGTCGTGGTGTCGTTATTCGGTAAAAATCCCGCCATCGCTTGTTGCAGACTTTTGACCTTATCGGTTGAACACCAGACGCGTCCCATATCTTCAATTACCGAGTCGCGAATGGCGCTGGGCGCAACGGTCAGAAACGACATCGTCAAGCCGGCATCCGTATATTGCTTAACGTTTTTCACAACATTGCTGCAGTAAATGCACTGATTATCAATAAACACCAGCAGCTTATATTTTTCAGCGGGAGCCTGAAACGTGATGGGCTGGAGGTCTGCAAGAGAGCGGGTAATATCGTTGAACGCGTCTTGCGGGGTATTATCCGTGGCTGCGAAAGCACTTAAACTGGTCGCACACAGAATCGCTAACATCGTTTTCATTATGCCTTTCATCATTGATCCCTTTATTTTTTTTAATCCTGGCCTGATAGCAGTCTAATTGTGTCGGAAGGACACGCATTCATACACCCGGCGCAATCATGGCAACATGTGCTAAATCATATTCTTATTGAAAAGGGTGAGAAGAGTGCCGGAGCAGGCTCCGGCAGAGGGATTAAAGATAACGGGAGGTCAGATGTTCGCGGAAGTAACGGATATTCAGATCTTCGCCCGTCGCCTGGGTGATTAATTGCGACGTGCTGAAGCGGCTACCGTGCTGCCAGATGTTCTGACGCAGCCACTCAAAGAGTGCGGAAAAATCGCCTTCAGCGATGGAGGCCTGCAGACCTGGCAGTGCGGTGCTGGCGGCATGGAACAGCTGCGCGGCGTACATAGCGCCAAGCGTATATGACGGGAAGTAACCAAAACCGCCGTCGGTCCAGTGAATATCCTGCATACAGCCGTTGCGGTAGTTATCTTTGGTGGATAATCCGAGCCAGGCCTGCATTTTCTCGTCCCACAGGGCGGGAATATCGTCCACTTCGATCTCGCCGTTGATCAGCGCACGCTCAATCTCATAGCGCAGCACCACGTGTGCCGGGTAGCTCACTTCGTCCGCATCGACGCGGATATAGCCAGGCTTCACGCGCTGGTTCCAGGCAATGAAGTTCTCTTCGCTAAACGCCGCCTGGCTGCCAAATCGGGCGTGTACCGCCGGGAGAAGATGCCTGAGGAAGGCTTCACTGCGTCCCAGCTGCATTTCAAAGAACAGGCTCTGTGACTCATGGATCGCGGTTGAGCGCGCCAGGGCAATCGGCTGTCCTGCCCACGCGCGCGGCAGGTTCTGTTCGTAGCGGGCGTGTCCGGTTTCGTGGATCACGCCAAACAGCGCGCTGAGCAGTTCATCCTCGTCATAGCGCGTGGTAATGCGCACGTCTTCCGGGACGCCGCCGCAGAACGGGTGCGCGCTTACGTCAAGGCGACCGCCGTTAAAATCGAAGCCAAGCATCTTCATGGCTTCCAGGCCCAGCTCACGCTGGGTTGCCGTCGGGAAGGGGCCCTGCGGGGGAATAAACGACCGTTGAGCCTGTTTTTCCACCACCTTTGCCAGCAGGTCCGGTAGCCAGGACTTCATATCGCCGAACAGAACGTCCAGACGCGCGCTGGTCATGTCGGGTTCAAAAATATCCAGCAGCGCGTCGTACGGCGTACAGCCTTTGGCTTCAGCCCGCAGGCGAGCCTCTTTGCGGCTGAGTTTGACCACCTCTTTCAGGTTGGCGGAAAAACCCTGCCAGTCGTTGGCGGGGCGCTGAGTACGCCAGGCGTGTTCACACCTGCTGCCCGCCAGGGATTTCGCTTCCACCAGCGATTCCGGCAGAAGGGTGGCCTGCTGGTAGTGGCGCGTCATTTCGCGCAGGTTGGCCTGTTCGACATCATTCAGATCTTCACCTGCCGCCGCCGCTAACAGGTCGCCGACTTTTTTATCGGTCAGGATCTGGTGTTGCAGGACGCTCATCTCCGCGAGTGCTTCACCGCGCGCGGCGCTGCCGCCCGGCGGCATCATGGTGAACATGTCCCAGCTGGCGATGGAGGAGAGGTGCGAGAAGCGGGAGAGGCGCTGGAAGGTTTTCACAAGTGACTGATAGGCTGATATTTTTTGCAATTCTTATTTCCTCATGCCGGGGATGTGTTTCAGGGAGCATACAATGAAACCGACCAAATTCCCCAACATTTCCCACGCGGAGGAAATCTGTGCCGATTTCCTCCGTTGAAACCGTCCCCGGCATTCCGGGAGACGGTTTTCGGTGGGCATTTAGTCCTTATCATGCATAACCTGTTGCAGGATCGCCAGCGCCTGGGTGAACTGGGTATCCGGGATGGTCAGCGGATAAAGGAAGCGAATCACGTTGCCGTATGCGCCACAGGTCAGCAGGAGCAGCCCCTGCGCCAGCGCGCGTTGCTGGATTTTCTGTGCAATCGCCGCTGACGGCTCGCCCGTTTGCGGATCGTTAAACTCTACCGCAATCATCGACCCCAGGCCGCGTACCGCAGCAATGGCCGGAACGCTTTCTTTGGCATCAATCAACGTGTTTTTGAGACGCTGGCCCAGTTGATTCGCGCGTTCGCAGAGTGATTCTTTGTCGATAATGTTGAGCACCGCGTGCGCGGCAGCCACC
Organism: Enterobacter hormaechei; assembly: GCA_041890495.1. Classification (GTDB taxonomy): domain Bacteria; phylum Pseudomonadota; class Gammaproteobacteria; order Enterobacterales; family Enterobacteriaceae; genus Escherichia; species Escherichia boydii. Next base: position 1,563,169 of record CP169086.1, on the reverse strand, counting down.
GCCAGCGGGTTACCGGCGTAGGTGCCGCCAAGCCCGCCCGGCGCGGGTGCGTCCATAATATTCGCGTTACCGACCACGCCCGAAAGCGGCATCCCGCCCGCGAGGCTTTTCGCCATCGTCATTAAATCCGGCTTATCGGCGTAATGATCCATGGCAAACAGCTTACCGGTACGCGCAAAGCCGCTTTGCACTTCATCAGCAATCATCACAATACCGTGCTCGTCGCACAGGCGGCGAATAGCGGCAACCAGCTCTTTTGGCGCAACGTTGAAACCGCCCTCGCCCTGCACCGGTTCGAAAATAATCGCCGCCACCTGCTTCGCTTCGATGTCTGATTTAAACAAGCGTTCGATGGCGTCGAGGGAGTCCTGTGTTGAAATGCCGTGTAAATCTGACGGATAAGGTACGTGATACACCGAACCAGGGAACGGGCCGAAGCCGATTTTGTACGGCGCAACTTTTCCGGTCAGCGCCATGGTCATATACGTACGACCGTGAAAGCCGCCGCTAAACGCAATCACGCCAGGGCGTCCGGTATGGGCGCGAGCAATTTTCACCGCGTTTTCCACCGCTTCCGCACCGGTGGTGAAGAACGCGGTTTTGGCCTGCCCGCTCACCGGGGCAAGGGCGTTGATTTTCTCCGCCAGGGTGACGTAGCTTTCATACGGCACAATCTGATACGCGGTGTGGGTAAACTGTTGCAGTTGCTGCTCCACCGCCGCGACCAGATCAGGGTGGCGATGTCCGGTATTCAGCACCGCAATGCCTGCGGCGAAATCGATGTACTCGTTGCCCTCAACATCCTTCAGCGTGGCGTTTTCAGCCGACTGGGCGAAGAAGTTACACATCACGCCAACCCCGCGCGGAGTGGCAGAAAGACGACGCTGATGGAATTCATTGTTGCTCATGTTTCACACCTTTTGACTCTTCACGGTTAATCGGAAATTAAACGCCCAGACGATCGCGCAGGCTGTAATACGCCGCGCCCATCGCGGTAAACGGCACACGCAGCGTGCGCCCGCCGGGGAACGGGTAATGCGGCAGATTGGCGAAGGCATCGAAACGTTCGGCGTCGCCGCGCAGCAGTTCGGCAATCAAACGTCCGGCTAGATGAGTACAGGTCACGCCGTGGCCGCTGTAGCCCTGCATGTAATAGATGTTGGTATCGAGGCGACCAAACTGCGGCATACGCGACAGGGTCAGCAGGAAGTTGCCCGTCCAGCGGTAATCAATTTTCACGCCCTTCAGCTGCGGGAAGGTTTTCAGCAGTTTCGGCACCACAAGGCGCTCAACGTCATCCGGGTCGCGCGCGCCGTAGACCACGCCGCCGCCGTACAGCAGGCGGTTGTCGGCGGTAAGACGGTAGTAATCAAGCAGATAGTTACAGTCTTCCACACAGTAGTTTTTCGGGATCAGCGAACGGGCTAAATCTTCCGACAGCCGTTCGGTGGTGATCACCTGCGTACCGCACGGCATGCTGCGTTTCGCCAGTTCCGGCTCTACTTTATCGCCCAGATACGCATTCCCGGCGACAATCACATACTTCGCCGTCACCTGACCTTTGGCAGTTCGCACCACGGCTGGCGTGGTGTGCTGGATCTGCGTCACGGCAGAAAGTTCATACACGCGCCCGCCGTTGAGGCGGATGGCGTCCGCTTCGCCAATGGCAAGGTTTAGCGGATGAATATGCCCACCGCTGTGATCCAGCAGCGCACCGGTATAGCGATCGCTGGCTACTTCACGGCGAATGGCGTTGGCGTCCAGCAATTCCAGCTGTTTATTGCCGTAGCGTTCCCAGTTCTCTTTCTGCTCTTCAAGTGTGGCGAGCTGTTTATCATTCATCGCCACAAACAGGCCGCCGGGGCGGTAGTCGCAGTCAATCTGATAACGTTTGATACGTTCGCGGATGATCTCACCACCTTCGAACATCATGCTGCCGAGCATACGGGCGGTGTCCATGCCGTAGCTTTTTTCGATCACGTCGATGTCGCGGCTGTAGGAGTTCACAAGCTGTCCGCCATTGCGCCCGCTTGCGCCAAAGCCGATGCGTGAGGCTTCGAGAACCACTACGTCAAAGCCCGCTTCCGCCAGATGCAGCGCGGAGGAGAGCCCGGTATAGCCGCCGCCAACCACGCAAACGTCGCAGGTGATTGACTCATTCAGCGTGTCGAATGGTGCATATTTATTCGCACTGGCGGCGTAGTAACTGCTGGTATGTTCGGTCATTTCAGGCCTCCAGGCTTATCCAGATGGTTTTCAGTTCAGTGAATTTTTCAAGGGCATGCAGGGATTTGTCGCGACCGTTGCCGCTCTGCTTATAGCCGCCAAACGGCACGGTCATATCGCCGTCGTTGTAGTTATTGACGAAGACGGAACCGGCTTTCAGGCGTCGGCTCATGCGGTGCGCGCGGGAGAGGTCGCGCGTCCATACCGCCGCGCCAAGGCCGTACTGGCTGTCGTTGGCAAGCTGTAGCGCCTGTTCTTCTGATGTGAAACGCGTGACCACCAGCACCGGACCGAAAATCTCTTCGCGACTTAAGGACGCATTCGGGTCCACATCCACAAAGATGGTCGGGCCGATGGCGGCAGCCAGCCCGGCGTTACGGCCATCCAACAACAGTTGCCCTTTGCTTTCGCCTTCCCGAATAAAGCTATGGACCGAGTCGGCGTGGGCGCAGTCGATTAAGGTGCCCATGGTGGTTGCGGGATCAAGTGGATGGCCCGGCTGCCAGTTTTGCGCCTGCTGTTTTAACAGGGCTAAGAATTCATCGGCGATGCTCTCTTCCAGCAACAGGCGCGTTCCGGCGATGCACACCTGTCCCTGGTTGTAGAAAATGCCTGCTGCGGTGGCGCTTGCCGCCTGTTGCAAATCCGGGCAGTCAGCGAAAACGATGTTGGCGCTTTTGCCGCCCGCTTCCAGCCAGACGCGTTTCATGTTGCTGTCGCCCGCATCTTTCAGCAGTTGTTTCCCGGTACGGGTTGAACCGGTAAAGGCAATGGCGTCGATATCGTTATGACGCGACAGCGCCTGCCCGGCTTCATGACCAAAACCCGTCACCACGTTCAACACACCATCCGGCAAGCCTGCTTCTTTCGCCAGCCCCGCGAGACGAATCGCACTGAGCGGTGATTTTTCAGACGGTTTTAGAATCACGCTGTTTCCCGCCGCCAGCGCCGGGCCGAGTTTCCAGCAAGTCAGCAACAGCGGGAAGTTCCACGGCACGATGGCGGCAATCACGCCGACCGGTTCACGCACGATCATCGCCAGCTCATGGCTACTGGTGGTCGCCACTTCGCCATACACTTTGTCGATCGCTTCGGCGTACCAGCGAATGGCGCGCGCCGCGCCGGGAATATCATCACGCAGACTGTGACGAATCGGTTTGCCGGTGTCGAGAGTTTCCAGCAGTGCCAGCTCTTCGGCGTGGGCTTCCATTAAATCGGCGAGTTTATTCAGTACCGCTTTACGTTTAGCCGGAGAAGAGAGTGACCAGTCGCCGCGTTCAAATACGCCGCGTGCTGCGCTCATCGCACGGTCGATATCGACGCTCTTGCCGCGGGCAATTTTCGCCAGCGGTGCCTGGGTGACCGGATCAACGGTTTCAAAGGTTTCATTTTCCGCCGCAGCAGTATATTCACCGTTAATAAATAAGCGGTTTTCAATGGCGAGACTTAACGCTTTATCCTGCCAGTAAGCCAGATGATGAAAATTCATTATGACTCCTGTTTCACGTCTATCAGATATATGCAGTTTGTGAACGTCAGGGCGCAGAGATCCCCGGGCCGTATGCCCGTTTATTTCTGGCGACATTCTTTATATACACTTCATCCTTCAAGCCGCCTCTGCCTTGGCTGCGTTCGCTCCCCCGAATCACTTACCTGAGTAAGCTCATCGGGATTCGCTCACTTGCCGCCTTGATGCAACTTGAATGATTTTGTGTATAGATTGCCGGGCGCATTGCGCTTACCCGGCTTACAGAACAAAAAGATTAAAACGTGGTGGGCGTATGGGCGCTGATAATTCGGCAAATACCTGCCGACGTATTACTGAAACTGTGCGGGATGCCGGTATTAATGGCATAACTTTGCCCCGCGACGAGGTGGTAATCCTGACCATTAATCGTCAGAACAATTTCACCTTCCAGTACAGTGCCTATTTCCTCACCCTGATGCTTAATTCTTTCCCCAGTGGTTGTGCCCGGCTGGTACGTTTCAAAGATCATCGCCAGCGTGCGATTCGGGTTACCGTTATGAACCAGCTTCATTGACACACCCTGACTACCCATCTCAATTAAGTCGTCCTGATTAATGACGACCTGCGGCTCATCAGGTTTTTCCGGCTCGGAAAAGAATTCCGAGAGTGACAGACCATACACCTTCAGCAGCTTTTGCAGCGTACTGATGGCAGGGCTGACTTTATCTTGTTCTATCGTACTGATAGCACTGTGAGTCAGCCCGGAGAGTTCGGCGGCACGACGTTGTGAAAGCCCCTGCTGCTGGCGGATTTCCGACAAGCGTTTTCCTGGCGCCAGTCCCTCATCACTCATATTTGCATTTCCTTAAACTGTAGTGGTCAGAGTCGCTGTTTTTCAGCGATATGGTGCTGACAAGCGGTGATAAAGCCCTCGAACAATATACGCGAAAGCGCGTACTCGCTACTGTTCCATTCCGGGTGCCACTGTACGCCCAGCGCAAAAGGATGATTGATGACGCTAACCGCCTCAACTAAGCCATCCGGCGAGCGAGCTTCAACACGCAACCGTGGGCTAACGACCTTCGCCCCTTGTCCATGTAGAGAGTTTACCCAAAAGTTGCTACATTCAGGTAACAACGCAGACAGTAATCCCCCCTCTTCAACCTGAACTTCATGCGACGGTGCATATTGCTGTTCCACCGGCAGTTCGGGATCTTCCCGATGTTCCAGCAATTCAGGCTGTTCGCACAGCTTGCGATGCAACGAACCACCGGTTGCCACCACCAGTTCTTGTAAACCCCGGCAGATGGCGAAAATGGGGATGCGCCTTTCGAGTGCGGCATTAATTATCGCCATGCTCAGAAGATCACGCCCGGGATCGGCGTCAGGCTCATCGCCGTTTTCACCATATAGGTGCGGCTGCACATTGCTGGGACTACCAGGAAGATAAATGCCATCGAGTTTCGGCAAAAGTTGTTCAAGTAATGACGGTTCCGCCAGCGCATGTGGTAGCGCAATAGGCAAGCCGCCTGCATGGATGATGGCATTCAGGTACTTTTCTTGCAGAGTCTGGGGCGCATGACCCTTAAGCCTGTTCCTGCACATTACGACACCGATAACCGGATTGTTCATTATATTTTCCATGCTCAATCTCACAAAGTGGACTAAATTATCGCCATTACTGCGCTTTAAATGACCTTTATGTTCAATATTTTTTCAATCTAGCAGTGGGTTTTCATTTTTGCAAACTCAATTTAACATTTGACAAACATTTAGTTTGCATACAGATTCGAATGGTGGTCATTATATTTTACGCTTTGATAACGAGCGGAAAACAAACCAAAGGCGAAGAATCATGGAAACCAATATCGTTGAAGTAGAGAACTTTGTTCAGCAGTCAGAAGAGAGGCGGGGTAGCGCCTTTACGCAGGAAGTGAAACGCTACCTGGAGCGCTACCCGAATACGCAATATGTTGATGTTTTACTTACCGATTTAAATGGTTGCTTCCGTGGAAAGCGTATTCCTGTTTCAAGCCTGAAGAAGCTCGAGAAAGGGTGTTATTTCCCGGCCTCGGTATTTGCAATGGATATTCTGGGCAACGTAGTAGAAGAAGCAGGTCTGGGTCAGGAAATGGGCGAGCCGGATCGTACCTGTGTTCCTGTTCTCGGTTCCTTAACTCCTTCTGCCGCCGATCCAGAGTTTATCGGTCAGATGCTCCTGACCATGGTCGATGAAGATGGCGCTCCCTTTGACGTTGAGCCGCGGAACGTTCTTAACCGCCTGTGGCAGCAGCTGCGCCAGCGCGGATTGTTCCCGGTCGTAGCGGTAGAGCTGGAGTTCTATTTACTGGATCGCCAGCGCGACGCTGAAGGGTATCTGCAACCGCCCTGCGCGCCTGGCACCGATGACCGCAATACACAAAGCCAGGTTTACTCCGTTGATAACCTCAACCACTTCGCCGACGTGCTCAATGATATTGATGAACTGGCGCAGTTACAGCTGATTCCGGCAGATGGCGCGGTCGCTGAGGCCTCGCCGGGTCAGTTTGAAATCAACCTTTACCATACTGATAACGTGCTGGAAGCCTGCGATGATGCGCTGGCACTAAAACGCCTGGTGCGTCTGATGGCAGAAAAGCATAAGATGCACGCCACTTTTATGGCGAAGCCGTATGAAGAGCACGCGGGCAGCGGAATGCATATCCATATCAGTATGCAAAATAATCGTGGCGAGAACGTGCTTTCTGACGCGGAAGGCGAAGATTCGCCGCTGCTGAAAAAGATGCTCGCCGGGATGATTGACCTGATGCCGTCGTCGATGGCGTTGCTGGCACCAAACGTGAACTCGTATCGCCGCTTCCAGCCGGGAATGTATGTGCCGACGCAGGCGTCGTGGGGCCATAACAACCGCACCGTCGCCCTGCGTATTCCGTGCGGCGACCGTCATAATCACCGCGTGGAATATCGCGTGGCGGGTGCCGATGCCACCCCATATCTGGTGATGGCAGCGATTTTTGCCGGTATTTTGCATGGCCTTGATAACGAGCTGCCGTTGCAGGAAGAAGTCGAAGGCAACGGGCTGGAACAGGAAGGCTTACCCTTTCCGATTCGCCAGAGCGATGCCCTGGGTGAGTTTATCGAGAATGATCACCTGCGCCGCTATTTAGGCGAACGCTTCTGCCATGTCTATCACGCCTGTAAAAATGATGAGCTGTTGCAGTTTGAGCGCCTCATCACAGAAACAGAAATTGAGTGGATGTTGAAAAACGCGTAATACCCCTTGCGGGGTTGTTTCATCGGCCTGAGCGGAGCCAGGCCTGACATTTGCTGGTAATCCAGACATTTCCCGGATGTCGCGTTATGGAGCGCGGGCGGCAACGGGCTTCCGTTAACGATTAAGACTGTGACGAGGAAATGAGATGATGCCGATGATTAAATCCCCGCATGGCGAGGGAGGCTGCGTATGCGCCCCTCCTGCTACTGACTGGACTCCGCCCCCTTTGCTTCCCTTGCTAAACAGGTTTGATTTCAGGTCGACACGACCGCAAACCTATTACGCAGGGGAGGCAGCAATTATGGCTATTAATTCACCACTGAATATTGCTGCGCAACCCGGCAAAACCCGTCTGCGAAAATCAATGAAATTGTGGCAGGTGGTGATGATGGGTCTGGCCTATCTCACGCCGATGACCGTATTTGATACTTTTGGTATTGTCTCCGGCATTAGCGACGGTCACGTTCCGGCGTCCTATTTGCTGGCGCTGGCGGGTGTGCTGTTTACCGCTATCAGCTACGGCAAACTGGTTCGCCAGTTTCCGGAGGCCGGTTCGGCCTATACCTACGCGCAAAAGTCGATTAACCCGCACGTCGGATTTATGGTCGGGCTGGTCATCGCTGCTGGATTATCTCTTTTTGCCGATGATTAACGTCTTGTTGGCGAAAATCTATCTCTCCGCCCTCTTCCCGGAAGTGCCGCCGTGGGTGTGGGTGGTAACCTTCGTCGCCATTTTAACCGCCGCGAATCTGAAGAGCGTCAACCTGGTCGCTAACTTCAATACCCTGTTTGTACTGGTACAAATCTCCATCATGGTGGTGTTTATCTTCCTGGTAGTTCAGGGACTGCATAAAGGAGAAGGCGTTGGCACCGTCTGGTCACTTCAGCCGTTTATCAGCGAGAACGCGCACCTGATCCCGATTATTACCGGGGCGACGATTGTCTGTTTCTCCTTCCTCGGTTTCGATGCGGTGACCACGCTTTCGGAAGAGACGCCGGACGCCGCACGCGTGATCCCGAAAGCCATCTTCCTGACGGCGGTCTACGGTGGCGTTATCTTTATCGCGGCGTCGTTCTTTATGCAGCTGTTCTTTCCCGATATCAGCCGCTTTAAAGATCCGGATGCCGCACTGCCTGAAATTGCGCTGTACGTCGGCGGCAAGCTCTTCCAGTCGATTTTCCTCTGCACCACGTTTGTGAACACGTTAGCCTCTGGCCTGGCTTCACATGCCAGCGTGTCGCGTCTGCTGTATGTGATGGGGCGTGACAATGTGTTTCCGGAGCGCGGTGTTTGGCTATGTGCACCCAAAATGGCGGACTCCGGCACTCAACGTCATTATGGTCGGGATTGTCGCGTTGTCGGCGCTGTTCTTCGATTTAGTTACCGCCACAGCGTTAATTAACTTCGGTGCTCTGGTGGCGTTTACCTTCGTGAATCTGTCGGTGTTTAATCATTTCTGGCGGCGTAAAGGAATGAATAAAAGCTGGAAGGATCACTTCCACTATCTTCTGCTGCCGCTCATTGGTGCCGTAACGGTCGGCGTGCTGTGGATAAACCTCGAAGCGACGTCCCTGACGCTTGGCCTCATCTGGGCGGCACTGGGGATCCTTTACCTGACCTGGCTCACGCGCCGTTTCCGAAAACCGCCTCCGCAGTTTGAAGCCGGTAAGATAGAGCAGGCCTGGGATTCCTGAACGAAAAACGGCACCAGTACGCTGGTGCCGTTTAGCTGGAGATCGTCTTACCGGACGTCCGCCCGCAAGCATATTATCTCAGACGTTTATGAAGGCTTGCGCCCACCAGCAGTGCGGCACAGAGCATCAGAGCAATAAATGCGCCGACGCCGTTCCAGCCATAGTTATGCCAGAAAACACCACCCAGCGTCCCGGCAATACTCGACCCCAGATAGTAACTGAACAGATACAGCGAGGAGGCCTGGCCTTTAGCGCGTTTTGCGCGGGGGCCGATCCAGCTGCTGGCTACTGAGTGGGCTGCGAAGAATCCTGCTGAGAAGAGTAACATTCCGGCAAAGATCAGCCACAGCGAGCTGAATAAGGTCATCAGTAAACCAAACAGCATAACCCCCGTCGAAAACAACATCACTGGACCACGCCCATAGCGGGTGGTCATGGTTCCGGCTTTGGGTGAGCTCCATGTACCGGTCAAATAAGCCAGCGATAATAAGCCAACCACGGCCTGACTGACGTGCCAGGGGGAGAGCATCAACCGATAGCCGATGTAATTAAACAGCGTGACGAACGACCCCATCAGCAAAAAGCCTTCTGCGAACAATAACGGTAATCCCCGGTCACGCCAGTGCAGACGAAAGTTGATAAACAACGTCTTAGGGCGCAGCGAAGTCGGGCGAAAATGGCGTGATTCAGGGAGGATTTTCCAGAACATCAACGCCGAGGCCAGCGCGAAACAACCGATTGCCGCCAGAGCAATTCGCCAGTTGAAAAAGTCCGTGAAGACACCGCTAATTAAGCGTCCGCTCATGCCGCCAATTGAGTTGCCGCTGATATACAACCCCATTGAAAAGGCCACGAAACTGGGATGGATTTCCTCGCTAAGATAAGTCATGCCAACAGCTGCCACGCCACTTAACGAAAGCCCAATCAAGGCGCGCATAATCAAAATGCCGTGCCAGCTGGTCATCATTGTCGAAAGTAACGTACAAATGGAGGCCAACAGTAGCGCCGTGACCATCACTGGTTTGCGACCAATGGCATCGGATAGCGGGCCAGTAAACAGCAAACCAATAGCCAACATCGCCGTGGAAATGGACAGTGAAATACTACTGTTCGCGGGGGTTAAGCCAAACTCCTGCGAAAGCACCGGAAGGATAGGCTGCACACAATAGAGAAGTGCAAATGTTGCCAGTCCGGCAGAGAACAGCGCCAGGGTGACGCGCATAAATTGCGGCGTACCGCGTTTAATAAATTGATTTGGCTGAGAAATGCTTTGCTTGTCAGTGTCGCTTGCCGGAGCGCCATCAACAGTTGTAGTACGGCTCACTTGAAATCCTTGCTAAATATGCCTGTAGATCAGGCTTATACATAGGGTAGGAAAATCGAATTGTTCTGTCTAATATATTAATAATCTCAAATAAGATGTTTTAAATATGAATATTGAACTTCGTCATCTGCGTTACTTTGTTGCTGTTGCGGAAGAGCTGCATTTCGGGCGCGCCGCTGCCCGCCTGAATATTTCGCAACCGCCGCTAAGTCAGCAGATTCAGGCGCTGGAGCAACAAATTGGTGCCCGACTGCTGGCACGAACCAATCGCAGTGTATTGCTGACGGCAGCAGGAAAACAGTTTCTTGCAGATAGTCGGCAAATCCTGTCTATGGTGGATGACGCTGCCGCTCGCGCTGAAAGGCTGCATCAGGGTGAAGCGGGGGAGTTGCGCATTGGTTTTACTTCGTCGGCTCCTTTTATTCGGGCGGTGTCCGATACGTTATCGCTGTTTCGCCGTGATTATCCTGATGTCCATTTACAAACCCGCGAAATGAACACTCGCGAGCAAATCGCTCCGCTCATTGAAGGAACGCTGGATATGGGATTGCTGCGTAACACAGCGTTACCGGAGTCGCTTGAACACGCAGTCATCGTCCATGAACCGCTTATGGCGATGATCCCGCACGATCATCCCCTGGCAAATAACCCGAATGTAACGCTGGCTGAACTGGCGAAAGAACCCTTTGTCTTTTTTGATCCGCACGTCGGGACAGGGCTGTATGACGATATTCTCGGGCTGATGCGACGTTACCATTTGACGCCCGTCATCACTCAGGAGGTGGGCGAGGCAATGACCATCATCGGTCTGGTTTCCGCCGGTCTGGGTGTTTCAATTTTGCCTGCGTCATTTAAACGTGTTCAGCTCAACGAAATGCGCTGGGTGCCGATTGCTGAAGAGGATGCGGTTTCTGAAATGTGGTTGGTCTGGCCGAAACATCATGAACAAAGTCCGGCTGCGCGTAACTTTCGTATTCATCTGCTGAATGCTCTCAGGTGAGGGAAATTTCAGCGAAAAAGCCCGAAAATGTGCTGTTAATCACATGCCTAAGTAAAAATTTGACGACACGTATTGAAGTGCTTCACCATAGCCTACAGATTATTTCGGAGCGCGAAAATATAGGGAGTATGCGGTGGTTGCTGAAAACCAGCCTGGGCACATTGATCAAATAAAGCAGACCAACGCGGGCGCGGTTTATCGCCTGATTGATCAGCTTGGTCCAGTCTCGCGTATCGATCTTTCCCGTCTGGCGCAACTGGCTCCTGCCAGTATCACTAAAATTGTCCGTGAGATGCTCGAAGCACACCTGGTGCAAGAGCTGGAAATCAAAGAAGCGGGGAACCGTGGCCGTCCGGCGGTGGGGCTGGTGGTTGAAACTGAAGCCTGGCACTATCTTTCTCTGCGCATTAGTCGCGGGGAGATTTTCCTTGCTCTGCGCGATCTGAGCAGCAAACTGGTGGTGGAAGAGTCGCAGGAACTGGCGTTAAAAGATGACTTGCCATTGCTGGATCGTATTATTTCCCATATCGATCAGTTTTTTATCCGCCACCAGAAAAAACTTGAGCGTCTAACTTCGATTGCCATAACCTTGCCGGGAATTATTGATACGGAAAATGGTATTGTACATCGCATGCCGTTCTACGAGGATGTAAAAGAGATGCCGCTCGGCGAGGCGCTGGAGCAGCATACCGGCGTTCCGGTTTATATTCAGCATGATATCAGCGCATGGACGATGGCAGAGGCCTTGTTTGGTGCCTCACGCGGGGCGCGCGATGTGATTCAGGTGGTTATCGATCACAACGTGGGGGCGGGCGTCATTACCGATGGTCATCTGCTACACGCAGGCAGCAGTAGTCTCGTGGAAATAGGCCACACACAGGTCGACCCGTATGGGAAACGCTGTTATTGCGGGAATCACGGCTGCCTCGAAACCATCGCCAGCGTGGACAGTATTCTTGAGCTGGCACAGGTCCGGCTCAGCCAGTCCATGAGCTCCTCGCTGCACGGACAACCCTTAACGGTGGATTCTCTCTGCGCCGCCGCGCGTCAGGGCGATCTGCTGGCGAAGGACATCATTACCGGAGTGGGGAATAACGTTGGCCGAATTCTGGCCATTATGGTGAACCTCTTCAACCCGCAAAAAATCCTCATCGGTTCGCCGCTCAGCCAGGCAGCGGAGATCCTCTTCCCGGCTATCTCGGCCTGTATTCATCAGCAGTCGCTTCCCGCCTACAGCAAAAATATTGCGGTAGAAAGCACCCAGTTTTCCAATCAGGGGACCATGGCTGGTGCGGCGCTGGTCAAAGATGCCATGTATAACGGCTCGCTGTTGATCCGCCTGTTACAGGGTTAACTCTTTTCCGCAGATGTAAGAAAAATTGCGCTATCTCAAGCCGGGTAGCGCACGCATCCCGTAGACTTCCTCCACTGAATTATTTACCTGGTTTATATTTTCGAAGCATACCCAAGAGGTGGAGTGAGTCATGCTTAAGCGTTTCTTTGTTACTGGTACAGATACCTCTGTCGGCAAGACCGTCGTATCCCGCGCATTGCTGCAGGCGCTGGCAGCAAGCGGTAAACGCGTGGCAGGGTACAAACCGGTCGCAAAAGGCAGTAAAGAGACGCCAGAGGGATTGCGCAATAAAGACGCCCTGGTGCTGCAAAGCGTCTCGTCACTGGAACTGCCTTATCACGCGGTCAATCCCATTGCGTTAAGCGAAGAAGAGAGCAGCGTAGCGCACAGCGGCCTGATTAATTATCCCCTGTTGTCCGACGGCCTGGCGAACCTGGGCGAGAAGGTTGACCACGTGGTGGTTGAAGGGACGGGCGGCTGGCGTAGCCTGATGAACGACCTGCGCCCGCTGTCTGAATGGGTCGTGCAGGAGCAGCTTCCGGTGGTGATGGTGGTGGGGATCCAGGAAGGGTGCATCAACCACGCGCTGCTGACTGCGCAGGCGATCGCCAATGACGGCCTGCCGCTGGTTGGCTGGGTAGCCAACCGCATCAACCCGGGCCTGGCGCACTACGCGGAGATCATCGACGTGCTGAGCGCTAAGCTGCCCGGACCGCTGGTGGGTGAACTGCCTTATCTGCCACGCGCCGAGCAGCGCGAGCTAGCGCAGTACATCGATCTCTCTGCCCTCGGTGGCGTGTTGACCGTAGACAGAGTCGTGGCGTAACGTCCGCGACAGCACTGACGCCACCACGCAGGCGACCAGCAGGCCGGGCAGTAAAAAATACTGCCCGGTCATTTCACAGACCATCAGCGCCGACATAATGGGCGCATGCGTGGTCGCGGCGAGTAGCGTTGCCATCCCTGCCAGCCCCAGCAAAATAGCCGTTTCAGAACCCGGCAGCCACAGCGCGAAAAGCTGCGCGAACAGCATCCCCGTTGCCATACCGACAAACAGCGTGGGCGTAAACACCCCGCCCGGCGCGCCCGATCCGCTGCTCGCCAGAACTGCCAGCAGCTTACAGATGAATACCCCGGCAATCACCGACAGCAGCGGCGGCGCGAGCAGAAAAGCCTGCACCACGCTATAGCCGTTCCCCCACACCTTCGGCGTCAGGAGAGACAGCAGCCCGACGATAGCACCGCCCAGCGCTAATTGCCACGGCGGCGAAAGCCTGAGGCGCAGGAAAAGACCGTGGCTGAACGCCATCAGCCACATCAGCAGCGGCCCGCAGAGACCCGCCACCAGCCCCATCGCGACCAGCAGGGCATAATCAGCTCCGGTGAGGAGGCCGCTCAGATGGACCGCGTAGAGCGTGCCGGCACCCGGGGCCAGAAGCTGCGTCGTGAGCAGCACCACCACCGCCGCGATAACCACGGGCCCGAGCGAGGCCAGCATCAGGGTGCCAAACAGAATCTCAGCGATGAACAGGCTTCCGGCTAACGGTGCATGGTAGGCGCTGGCCATCCCGGCGGCGGCACCACAGGCTATCCACAATTTCCATTCGGATTTGGGCGTAAAGCGCCGGGCAAAAAAGGAGGCGGCGAGGGCGGCAAGCAGGATCATCGCCCCTTCACGCCCGATGGCGCTGCCGCTGGCAACGACCAGCAGTGAGGCAAGGGATTTAACCAGGCTGGCGCCGTAGTCAAGCTGACCGTCACCGGTCTCCAGCGCTTCCATGTAGTCGGTGGGCGCATGAGCCCGCTGGGCGGTCAGCCGTTGCCATCCCCATAGCAACAGCCCGGCAGCCAGCCCGCCCAGCGCGGGCGTCAGGGCGCGCCGCCAGGGTGAGAGCGAGGCGGCGGCATTCACCAGGCTGCCGCTGTCGTTGCTGAGAAGCAGCCACTCCAGCAGGTACATGATGTGGCGGAACACCGCAACGGCCAGCGCGGCCAGCACGCCGGTGACGGTGGCAATCAGCAGTCGGCGAAACATCGCGCGGATGTCGGGGTACGTATGAAGACGTTGCATGGATCGCGAGTCAACGGGAAAGATACAATATTGTGGCGGCAAATCGCGGGGTTAGCAAAAGGTATGCGTGCGAAAAAGCCGGGCGATGCCCGGCCAGAAAGGTTAGCTGTCGCTATGAATATTCAGTGCCCGGCGCGTACGTCCTGAACTGAGATACTCGGCAATATAGTCCTGCGAAATCTCGCCGTTGTAGCGCCCGTCTTCATCCACGATCGGCATCCAGCTGGTGTTGCTCTCATACAGGCGAGACAGCACCACGCGCAGGTTGTCTTCCGCCTTGCCGGTCATGCGGAACGGATGCAGGATGTCGGCGCAGGTCCCGCTGGCGTTACGCGCTTCGCGACGCTTCACAAAGCCCAGCGGCTTGCCGTGCTCGTCGACCACCGTAACGGCACGAATGTCGTTATCATCCATGGTCGTAAAGGCTTCGGGAAGCGGAGTAGAGCCCCGCACCGTGATGGTCGGCTGCTGGTCGGTGACGTCGCCCGCCGAGACCAAAAGCAGACGCTTCAGGGTGCGGTCCTGGCCGACAAACGAGCCGACAAACTCATTCGCCGGTTTCGCCAGCAGCTCGTCCGGGCTGGCGCACTGCACTATTTTCCCCTGACGGAACACCGCGATACGGTCGCCGAGCTTCAGGGCTTCGTCGATATCGTGGCTCACCAGCATGACGGTTTTTTTCAGCTTGCGCTGCATCTCCAGGAACTGGTTCTGGATCACCTCGCGGTTGATCGGGTCCACCGCGCCGAAGGGTTCATCCATCAGCAGTACCGGAGGATCTGCCGCCAGGGCGCGGATCACGCCGATGCGCTGCTGCTGGCCGCCGGACATCTCGCGCGGGTAGCGGTTGAGGAACTTATGCGGATCCATCGCCACCATATCCATCAGCTCTTCGGCGCGGGTTTTGCAGCGCGCTTTATCCCAGCCCAGCATGCGCGGCACGACGGTAATGTTCTCTTCGATGGTCATGTTCGGGAACAGGCCAATCTGCTGGATCACGTAGCCGATGTTGCGGCGCAGGGTGACGGTGTCCATCCCGCTGGTGTCTTCGCCGTTGATCAGGATAGTCCCGCTGCTTGGGGTAATAAGGCGGTTAATCATCTTCAGGGTGGTGGTCTTCCCGCAGCCGGAGGGACCGAGCAGGACGCACATTTCCCCTTCGGGCACGTTCAGGTTGACGTTGTCGACGGCCTTAAAGGTCTGGCCGTGCTTCTGTGAAAATTGTTTGGTGAGGTTTTCCAGTTTTATCATTATCGAATCCCCTTTGGAGTCAGAACCACCTGCAGACGGTGCAGCAGCCAGTCGAGCACAATCGCTAAAAGACAAATCATCAGCGCGCCCGCAATTAACATGCGAATATCGCTTCCGCCGATGCCGTTGAGCAGCAGCAGGCCCAGACCGCCCGCGCCGATCACGGCGGCAATCGCCATCACGCCGATATTCATCACCACGGCGGTGCGGATCCCGCCGAAAATCACCGGCAGCGCCATCGGGATCTCGACCCAGCGAAGACGCTGCCAGAAGGTCATGCCGATGCCGCGTCCGGCTTCGCGTAGGCCCGGCGGCAGGCTGTCGAGCGCCGTATGGGTGTTACGCACAATCGGCAGCAGCGAGTAGAGAAACACTGCCGTAATCGCGGGCAGGGCGCCAATCCCCTGACCGATCAGCGAAAACAGCGGGATCATCAGGCCAAACAGGGCGATGGACGGAATGGTCAGCACGATGGTGGCTATCCCCAGCACCGGCGTTGCCAGCCACCTGTGGCGGACAATCAGAATGCCCAGCGGGACGCCGATGATGATGGCTAAACCTACGGCCAGCGCCACCAGCCACAGATGCTGCAGCGTCAGGGTTAACAGGTAGTCCCAGTTGTCCAGAATGTAGTGAATCGTCTCCATAGCGCCTCCTACAGCAGCTGTTTGCTACGCAGGAAATCACGGGCGACCTGCTGCGGTGACTGATGGTCGATATCCACCTTCTTGTTCAGATCGGTGATAACGTCGTTGTTGAGCTGGGCAGAGAGGGTGTTGAGCGCCTCTTCCAGACCGGGGTTGGCCTCCAGCGTGTCTTTACGTACAACCGGGGTTACCGCATAGCTCGGGAAGAAGCCTTTATCGTCCTCAAGCACCTTGAGGTCGAAGCCCTTCACGCGCCCGTCGGTGGTATAAATCAGCCCGGCGTCAACGAAGCCGTCGCGCACCGCGTTATAGACCAGACCGGGGTCCATCTGACGGATCTGCGGGCGGTCCAGATCCATCTTATAGGCAGCCTGAAGCGGCTTCATGCCGTCGCTGCGCCCGGCAAATTCGAGGTCTAAGCCCAGCATCCAGTTTTTGTCCGGGTTGGTTTTACGGATCTGCTCAATCTTCGCCACCATCTCCGACATGGTGTTGATGTGTTCCGCCTCGGCGCGCTTGCGCTGCATGGCGAAAGCGTAGGTGTTGTTCATATCGGCGGGCTTGAGCCAGACCAGACCGTGCTTCGCGTCCAGGCGTTTCACCGTCTCGTAAGACTCCTGCGGCGACATGCGCTTGTTGATGTGGTTAAAGATGATTAATGACGTGCCGGTGTACTCCCAGGTCATATCAATCTGCTTGTTGATCATCGCGTTGCGGGAAATCACCGTGGCGATATTGGTTTGCGGCTGAACCTGGAATCCTTTCTTTTGCAGGTACTGCACGGTCATTGCCGAGAGGATGTGCTGCTCGGTAAAGCTCTTGGTCGCCAGAATCAGCGGGGCCGCCATCGCCTGGCTGGAGAACAGCGCCGCGGCACACATCGCCGCCAGGCCGGATATCAGTCTCATAAAAGCTCCTTGTTATTGTTATCGAGCGAGATGGGGACTCATCACGCGACCCAATGCCGCCAGCAGGGTATCGAGGATCAGGGCGAACAGGGCGGTGGCCGCCGCGCCGAGGATCAGGGTCGGGAAATCGTTCAGGTAAATACCGGGGAAAATCAGCTCGCCGTAGCTGCTGGCACCAATCAGGAACGCCAGCGGCGCGGTACCGACGTTAATGGCGGTGGCGATGCGGATCCCCGAGAGCATGACCGGCCAGGCGGCTGGTAGCTCAACCTGACGCAGACGCTGCCATTTGGTCATGCCAATCCCATTTGCCGCTTCCAGCAGCGACGGCGGGACCGAGCACAGCCCGGCATAGGTATTACGCACGATCGGCAGCAGCGAGGCGAGGAACAGGGCGATGATGGCGGGCGTATCGCCAATGCCAATCACCACCATCGCCAGCGCCAGAACGGCCAGCGGCGGCAGCGTGTTGCCGACGTTGAAGATTTGCATCACATATTCGGCGATACCCCGCGCGGCCGGACGGCTCAGCAGAATACCGGCTGGAATACCCAACAGCAGGGCAAAAAACATTGACGAGAAAACCAGAATCATGTGCTGTTGCCCGAGATAGACCAGGTCAACCTGGCGCGCCCTTATCGTCTCAAGCCCAATGCCCCAGACGAGAAGGGCGAGGACCACGAAAATGGCGCCGACAAACAGCAGCGAACGTTTGAGTAATGGGTGCATTGCGGTGTGTCTCCCTGTGCGCATGCGTTATAGCAACCACCGGTTGCCTGTTGTTATGCCATGTTTCGGCAGGGGTATTTCACCTATAGCAAGCGTTTGGGAAGGGTTCCAGCGAAGGGGTAAAATCAGTAACCCTATGAAAACAGTGACAACCTGGGGTTAAGCCTTATGCCGTAAGGGCTGATTGAGGGGCAGGCAGAATAGTCCTAAAGCGAATTTTTAGATGTGACGGTGTCACATCTAAAGGGCTCTTACGCCTAATACAGGCCATTATCTTCATAGAGGGGCGCGAACACGTCGAACCCGCGACGAGACGGTGATAATTGAGACGGCGGCGACAACCGCGAGCATCACACCCAGCGCCAGCATGGCGTTGAAGCCAATCCATCGGAAAAGCAGCAGCCCCGCGATACCGCCCGTAATAAACGAGAAAAGGGTGGTTAAGTGGGTTTGCAGCTGACTTTTTTGCGCCGCCGTATCTTTGGAGTAATCCCTGCGCAGCATCGCCACCATTACGGAGGCCAGGGAAATCCCCGCGTCCGTTAACGTGCCGGTAATGTGCGTCGATCTCACTCGTCCGCCGGAAAGCTGCGTGGAGGTGGAATTATGAATGCCCATCAGAAAGCAGAGAAAAAGAATAATCTCTCGGTTGCTGGTGAGGGCATGAAAATACATTTCGTAGAAGGAAACGCCGGTCAGTAATATCCCCTCGACAAACAGGATCTGGCAAAAAACCAGCCTGACGTTATGGATAATGCCCCATATCACGATCGTGCGCGCAATAATGGCGCCTGCGACAAAGGAGAGAATAATCGAGCCGAAGAAAATAATATCGCTCAGATCGGTGGAGGAGACTTCGCTGGATAACTGTGAGGTGTTGCCGGTCATGTGTGAGGGGAAAAAACCAAATGCCCCGAGGGCGATGGCATTCAGCAAACCTGCCGAGGTCGCCAGCCAGAGAGCAAGCCGGCGATCCTCCTTATGCGTTCGTTCTTTCTTGAGTTTAATCAGCAAGAATACCTCCGGGTTGAGCTTTGCCTGATTATTCAGGCTAGCAAAGCGGTGCAACGGGCTGTCCAGGATATGGCTTAATTATTATTCCCTCTGACGACTTTCAGGGTTTAGTAATTAAATAAAACAGCCTCGCTGCGGTATTCATTCAGATGTTAAGTTTCACACCATGCCGTTATTGCCATGACGCAAAAATGCCGGACGCTGGTTAAGGCGCTCGAACCAGGCCTCAATGGCGGGCACGTCGGGCTTATCAAAGGGCGTCATCTTCCAGCGATTCACCGACAGCCCAAGCACCACGTCCGCGAGGGTAAACGTCTCGCCTGCCGCAAAGGCCCCGGTGCGCTGCAGCTGGTTTTCCAGAATGGTGATGCAGTGGTTCCACTCTTTGATTCCTGCCGCGATGCGCTCAGGGTCGTTAAAGTCCGGGTTTTTACGCCCCAGCGCCGGGAAGACATAGCGCCAGGCGTTGTTAAATTCGGTGGCCTGCCAGTCCATCCAGCGTTCAACGTTGGCGCAGGCCTGCGGTTCTGCGGGCAGCAGGTCGTGACGTCCGGCCTTGCGCGCCAGATAGCGGCAGATGGCGTTGGACTCCCACAGCACGAAATCGCCATCAATCAGCACCGGCACCATGGCGTTAGGGTTCAGGGCGCGAAAGGCATCCGTTTCCGTCGAGGCAAAACCGCTGCCGTAATCTTCCTGCCGGTAAGCGATGCCTGCTTCTTCGCAGGTCCAGAGCACTTTACGCACGTTGATGGAGGTGGTTTTGCCGAGGATATTAATCATGTCGCCGCTTCTCTTCAGGGTGATGAATCGTTTAAAAACAATACACCAGCGGTGAAGAAAAGCGTCAACAAATTATCCGGCGAGTGATTTGTGAAGACGAGAAAGCAGAAGCGTCAGCACTACCGCGCACAGCAGCAACATGCCGCTCAATGCAAACGTGCTCTGCCAGCCGAGATGGTCGAATACCAGGCCACCGGCCGTTGAACCCAGCGCAATAGAAAGCTGGATCACGGCGACCATTAATCCACCACCGGCTTCGGCATCTTCCGGCAGCGTTCGCGCAATCCATGTCCACCATCCCGTTGGCGCCGCCGTCGCCAGCATCCCCCAGAAGCCTAACAGCAGGGCAACGATCCACACGCTGTGGCCTGTCAGTATCAACACGCCTGCAATGACGGCCATCAGCAGGGGAATGGCGACTAACGTCAGGTAAAACGCGGCGTTCAGGGCCAGAGCAACGAGCAGTGTGCCAACAAAACCCGCGACGCCGATGGTGAGTAAAATCAGCGATAAGCTGGAGGGGCTGACCTGCGTGACGGTTTCGAGAAACGGACGCACATAGGTAAACAGCGCAAACTGTCCCATAAAGAACAGGCCGCAGGCCAGCATACCAATGGAAACCACCTGTTGGCGGAATAGCCGAAAGACGGATGCGCGTGACGCCGTATTTTTATTGCCGTTCATATCGGGCAGGCTAAAGCATTGCCAGAGGAACGCCACTATCGCCACGGGAACCAGGCACAGGAAGGCGCCGCGCCAGCCAATGGTGGCGCCGAGATAGCTCCCGAGCGGGGCGGCGACTACCGTCGCCAGCGCGTTCCCCCCGTTGAATATCGCCAGCGCGCGCGCGACCTGATGCTGCGGAACGAGGCGAATGGCCGTTGCGGCAGACATGGACCAGAACCCGCCTATAGCGATACCGATCAGCGCGCGGCCAGTCATGTAAACCAGATAGTTTGGGGCGAAAGCGATAATCATCCCCGAGAGCGCCATCAGGAGCGTCATGCCCAGCAGAAGGTGTTTGCGGTTCATATTCCCGGCAAGCCGGGAAAGGAAGAGGCTGGTCAGAACCGCCAGCGCGCCGGAGATGGCGATCCCCTGGCCAGCGAGCCCCTCCGTAACGCCCAGATCTCTCGCAAGGGGGGTAAGCAGGCTGACGGGCATAAATTCCGAAGCAATCAGGACGAATACGCACAGGGTCATGGCAAAAATACCGCCCCAGTGCGCGCGTTCCTCATTCTGTGAGGTGGTAGGGTTCAGAGTGGACATAGTCATCTTTAACGAAGGGCCGCCCGCTCAACACGGGCGGCGGAGAGGTTTATTTCAGGCTGGTTTTGAAGAACTGCTCAAACTGGCCGAACGGGATCTTCCCGGCAGCATTGTCGTAGAGATCGACATGGTTTGCGCCCGGAACAATCACCAGTTCCTTCTGCTTGCTGCCAACCGCTTTAAACGCATCTTCTGCAAAGTAGCGGGAGTGTGCCTTTTCACCGGTTACGATAAGCGTCGGGATAGTAATTTCCCCGGCGTAGCTCAGCAGCGGCATATTCATAAAGGATAATGGCGTGGTCGCGGTCCACGCGCCGGTGGAGTTGACGGAGCGCGCGTGGAAGCCGCGCGGCATGCGGTAGTAGTCGTAGAACTCCTTCAGTACCGGATGCGGGTCTGCTGGCAGCGCCTCTGGCAGAATACGTTCTGCTGCCGTCACCTTGCCGTTCTCATTGACATAAATGTCATGGCCGCCGTGCGCGAAGGTACCGTTCTCAGCATCTTTCCAGCGTTGTGCGTTGAGATACTGCAGAACGGCACGGCGGTCAGACGTTGAATAGCGATCTTTCCCGTCGCCCACGCCGTGGCCCATCGCCCGGCTCATGTCGTACATCACGCTGGTGGCGACCGCTTTCACGCGGGTGTCCATGGAGGCCGCATTCAGCGCCATACCGCCCCAGCCGCAGATGCCGAGAATACCAATGCGGTTACGATCAACCTCTTTCTGCAACCCCAGGAAATCCACCGCCGCGCTGAAGTCCTCTGTGTTGATATCCGGAGACGCAACGTTGCGCGGCTGGCCGCCGCTTTCGCCCGTATAGGACGGATCGAACGCCAGGGTCACAAACCCATTCTCCGCCAGTGTCTGCGCATACAGGCCACTTGACTGCTCTTTGACCGCGCCAAACGGCCCGCTGACCGCAATCGCCGCCAGCTTGCGGTCACCGCGGTTTTTGGGAAGATACAGATCGCCTACCAGGGTGATCCCGTACCGGTTCTTAAAGGTCACCTTACGGTGATCGACTTTTTCACTTTCGGCGAAGGTTTTATCCCATGTGCTCACCATCGAAACAGGTGCGTTTGGGTTAGTGGTTTCTGCATAACTCATTGTTGTCACTCCACTTAATGATGCGCATAGCAGCATCGCAACGGACAATTTTTGGGTGAATGTTTTCATGAAAATGGACCCCAGGTTGTTGTGTTGCGGTCATTATAGTTAGCAGAAATAGTGCTGATTAGAGGCCGAAAGCTGCTAGGATTCATATCATATTGTTATAAATAGGGGGCATGATGGCGAAGCGGGAAAACTACAATGAGCTGTACCTGTTTATGCAGGTGGTGCGGGAAGGGAGCTTCACGGCGGCTGCGCAGCGGCTCGGGCTGGCGCAATCCGGGATCAGCCGCTCGGTTCGCGAGCTGGAGGAGCGGTTGGGCGTTCAGCTTCTGGTCCGCACCACGCGCAAGCTGTCGCTAACCCACGCCGGAGAACAGCTTTACCGGACCGCCGAATCCGCGTTCGATACGCTCGATACGGGCCTGGCGACCCTGGCACACTATCGTCAGACGCCGTCCGGCACGGTGCGTATTAATGCCAGCCAGCACGCTATCGACAAATGTCTGCTGCCAAAGCTCGCCATCTTTAAACAGCGTTACCCGGACATCAGGCTGGAACTGATGAATGAAAGCCGCTTCGTCGACATTATCGCCGAGCGGTTCGATGCGGGTGTCAGACTGGGGCCGGAAGTGGGGCAGGGAATGATTGCAGTACGTATCACGCCTGATATGGAAATGGCCGCAGTGGCTGCGCCGGAACACTTCAGACGCTACGGTTTTCCCCAGACGCCTGCGGATTTGGTGGCGCATCCGTGCATTGCCTACCAGCTTGCCGACGGTAGTGACTATCAGTGGGAGCTGGTGCAGGACGGGAAAAAAATCACCCATCGGCCAGAGGGGCAATGGGCGCTGTCTGACAGCTACATGGAAGCCGAAGCCGCCCGGCTGGGGCTTGGGCTGGCCTATGTCCCGGTGGAGCTGGTGGCTGACGATCTGGAGCGCGGAACGCTGATCCGAGTGTTGCAGCGCTATAGCCTGCGCATGGACGGGTTGTATCTCTATTATCCGCACCGTAACGTGTCGCCTGCACTGAGGGTGGTGATCGATACGCTGAAAATATAGCTTTATTTCAGGGATAAAGAGAATGGCAGGAGCACGCCTTCATTCATTTGGAAGATTTAAAGAGGGTATTGCAAGACGGACAGACAAGTTGAGAGCCTTTCTGAACGCGGCTAAAGCTGTGTTCTGAATCTTTTGCACAGCCTGGACATGTGCATTTCACTAAATAATTACGATGAGTTTGTGTTTTTTTACGTACTGACATAGAGAGCTCCTGCTATAAGGGGACAAAAAAATACACGATTAAAATGATGATTACTTATTTTTATAACAATATTTGAAGAGATGAAGACGTCAGGAAGTATAAATAAAAAACCCGCTCGGGGCGGGTTCATTTTATTATCAGTAGCACATAACTGCTCAGGCCGACGCCTTCATCGCTATCGTAAGCGCCACTGATAATGAGCACCTGTTACAATGCAGTGACGTTACCGGCCGCAGGGCCTTTAGCGCCATTTTCAATGGTGAAGGACACTTTCTGACCTTCATCCAGAGTTTTAAAGTTATCGCCCTGGATGGCAGTGAAATGGACGAAAACGTCTTTGCTGCCATCATCAGGAGTGATAAAGCCAAAACCTTTATCTGCGTTAAACCATTTTACTAAACCAGTCATTTTATTAGACATAGATAATTCCTTAATTTATGAGCCACATAGTGCGGCGATGATGGCCTGTATTGAGAGAGTTACTTATTTGGCACTTAGGAGAAGGCTCATGAAGAAGGGATATCTAAGGATAACACCTGAACTGAGGACTGCTTTACTAAAACTGCTTTCATAAGGTCTGTTTTCCAAACCGATGACGCTATTAAGACATAGAATATTTATTACAGCAATGTAAATGTTATTTTATTTTAACCATTTAAACACCCGGATGGCTGAACGGCTGATAATATCCTTAATACCATATTAGCTGCCGCGGCCTGGCAATAACCCAATATCCGCACAGTTTTGCAAGCTTCCACCCTATGACGACTCAAGAAGTTTCAGGAGCGTTTTTCTTTAATGAGTAGCCATGCGGGTCGTTGTTTTGTCTGCTTTCGTGCTGCCGAGACTGCGCCGCGCTGGTGAGCGTGCTGATCGAAATCGAGGATGCGAAGATGTTTACTGCGCTCTGCGAGCGTCTGCTGCACGCCCTGCGTAAGCTAAGAGAACTGTGCAATGTCGATCTGCCGCCAGACCTGATCGCGCAATTGATCATTGGTGAGAAACTGAACTCCTGCGTGCCGGACTGCTGGCAGGACACCCTGACGCAGGTGGACTACGTTCTGGCGCTGATACAGGCGGTGATGGGTGGAACGCTGCCCGCTCACGTAGCGAAAGAGCTGACGGGCCTGCTGCACGATATGGTGTGGCTGCTGACTTAGTTTGTGTAGGAGCCGCGCATTACTGCGCATTAAGGGGCTGGCGTGGAGGGGCGGCAGCGCCCTTTGACGCTGCAATTAACGCGATCGGTTCCCGGTATCCAGAAGCGACGTACCGTAGGAGTTATCGATGGTACAAAGCCAGCGACCGTCGCTTTCCTGTCGAAAAACATAGGTCGCGCGGCGCGACATTTCCGTTATTCCACCCTGACCATCAGGAAAACGCAGAACGGTTTCCATGATAACGAGGGCATTACCACCACCTTCGATTACCTGCATCTCCCCTTGTTCGACGATCAGCTGATCCTGAAAATAATCAGAGATAGCAATAAACGCGCTGCGTATGTTTTCTTTACCTTTAACCGTCATGCCGGGCTTGACTACCAGAGCCGCGTCTTCGGCGTAATACTCCATCAGGGCGTCATAGTTTTTGGTGGTGATGGCGCGATCGCAGGATTCAATGATCTGGCGTAGCGGATGTGGGGTCATGCGCGTTTCCTCGTTGTAGTGGGTAACGCGCATTAACATAACAGTCTGGTGTGTTTGTATAGCTACCAGGTTTTATGGCGGGGCGTTATGGGAAAGTTGAGGGGGCAGATAACGTTAGGTCTGCTATGAGCGAGGAGCGGAAGTTCGCGATTCTTTAAAAACTTGTTAAAGGCCACTAGCGTAGCCGGGTATGAATCAGTGAGGGGCTGCTAGCGGCGTCACGAATCCCTGGATAATGGGACAACGGCAAAGCTGGTTAAATCCATATCTCCGAGCATCGGAAATGAACCGGATATTGGATGCTGCTATTTGTTCCATTTTTTTTCGAATATTCATCGCATCCAGACCAAGGCGGTTAAATTTGCGCTAGTGGGGAAAAACAAAGGACTGAAAAAAAGAATAGAGGCTATTCCTTTCGATAACCCAGGAATAGCCTGTCTGACCTACAGTAATGACTCCAGTTTTTGTCGTGCCTGGCTTGTTAGCCGCTTAATGCCCAACGATCGGGAGATCTCTGCAATTTGGTTCTCACCTTTAATACTCAACACCAATGCGCGTAACTCTTCAGCAGGGATGGCATCAATCTGGCGAATATCATTTTCTGTCGCAGGCAAACGGAACGTATTCCAGTCTGCCTGCTGAGTTGTTGACTGCCATACAAAATTTTCACCAAAATGATCTGTCGCAACATGATAGTGCTGATCCACCAACTCCATCACTCTTTCCCGAATTAGTCTGCCAGCACGATTGAAACCGTGTACGCGTGCAATGCGCTGTACCAAAGTCGTTTCCAGCAGTGGAGATTCAGCTTTCACCACTGAGTCGATGAGTCCTCTCAGCGTTTCGTCATATCCACCGATGTAGAAGCGTTCGGCATCAACTCTGTTGTTCCATTCTTGCAGGTCATTAACGATGTATTTAGCGCCCTGAGCGAGCAGGGGAATTTCCAGGGTCGATGATGAGGAGTATTTGAGCTCTGGCACAGCGGTTTCTGCGCTATCGTCGTCTTCAGGCTCTTTGCTCGGTTGCTTTATCACTTCTACAGAAGCGGAGATCTCTCCATCGTTGGCACCTTGCATTTTGAAGGTAGTTAAGGGGAGATCATCCGACTCTGCAACCGCAGTTCTTTCAACGTTAATATCAGCAGATTGTTCTGCTTCATCTGCGCGCATTGCATCAGTAGCTCGGGAATCCTCAAGCAGATTGCGAATGGCCGAATCAAGTCGCTCAAGCGCACCTTCTTTATCAATCCACCACTCCGTTGACCATAGGCGTAATAATTTCCATCCCAAGCCTTGCAGAATAGCGCTGCGAACTTTATCACGATCGCGGGCTGTTGCAGCACTATGATAGGTGGCACCGTCACATTCAACGCCGACTAGGTAATCACCCGGTTTATCCGGATGAACGATCCCCAGGTCAATACGGAAACGGGATACGCCTATTTGCGGAACAACATGCCAGCCTTTCCTTCTCAGGCCATTAGCAACAGCTTCTTCAAAAGGTGAGTCATAGCCGCCAACCGATCCACGAACAGCCTGCGCCAATGCTACCGGGCCCCTTTGAGCAAATTCTATGAAATGCTTAAGGTCGGCGACAGCACGTGCGCTGGTTCGATTGAGATCGATCATCGAAGAGTCAAATGAGGTAAATACCATCATCTCCTGGCGAGCACGCGTGACGGCAACATTCAGGCGTCGCCAGCCTCCTTCACGATTGAGTGGACCAAAACTCATAGACATCGTATTGGCACCGGGCTCGGTAGGGCCGAACCCTATACCGAGCATAATTAGATCACGCTCATCGCCCTGAACTGTCTCAAGGTTTTTAACCACCACGGGTTCATCAAGCTCTTGCTGAAAGAAGGGCTCGATTGCTGGATGTTGCTGACGGGCTCTATCCAGCAAGTCATTGATCAGCTTTTGTTGTTCAGTGTTCAAGGTAATAATGCCAATTGACTTACCTGAAGCAACAAATTTTTTATCAGTTAGACGTTTTACGGTCTCTGCGACAATGGCTTCGGCTTCGGCTTGATTGTGACGACCTTTAGCTTTCGAATAAACGCCTGCGACCTTGCACCACTGAACAGCACTCTGTCGTGTTTCTGACGCAGGGAAGGTGATCAGGTTGCCATCATAATAACGATGGTTAGAGAAGGTGATCAAACTTTCATGCCGACTACGGTAGTGCCAACTCAGACTATGATTGTATAACCCGGCGGCAAGGCATTCATCCAAAATGCTTTCCATATCCTCTTCCACATCATCGTCGACATCACTTGCCCCTCGATTGAAGAAACTGGTTGGCGGCATCTGACGTGGATCGCCAGCCACGACAACTTGTTTACCACGAGCCATTGCGCCAATGGCGTCCCAAGGGGAAATCTGTGATGCTTCATCAAAGATTACTAGATCAAACAAAGCTTGGCTGGAAGGCAAAAATTGAGCTACGGAAAGAGGGCTCATAAGCATGCAAGGTGCTAGTTTAGACATTGCATCACCCATCTCTGCGGCCATTTGCCGTACAGGCTTATGACGACGAGATTTTTGTAATTCATGTTTCAGTAAGGCAAAACCTCCCTGTTTGGCTATTTCATTTTTTGCGGGGATTACGCCGCACAGACGAGCTCGAATATAACGAACTGTTAGCTTTGCCAGTCGATCGGTATGCTGGCGATAGGCCTCAATATCACTCATATGCTCGGCAGGAACAAAATTATGGAGTAGTGGTTCCGCATCAATGACCCAGGAGGCGAACCAGCGACAGTAGGCTGTTTCGAAAATCTCTAAGGCACTTGTTTCTGAGGTATCAAGGCTAGCAAGCTCATCCAGCATGGGCATCATCCCCTGTGAAATAGCTTCCTCCCGCACGCGACTCCAGTCACTCCATGCTTTCAGTGCGGATGAATTCTGTATTATGTTTTGCGCACAGTTCCGCAATGTGGGGATCGATGGATTTTCTTCTTGCGTTTTTATCAGGCCACAGAAGGTTGTTTTGGCTTCGCTAAACCCGATAAGTGCAGTACGGAGGCTCTGGCAAGAATTCGCAACTATACCGGTCGCCCCCAGCAAATCATTACCATCAATAACTAGGGTTTTAACGGCATTGCGAATCCGTGCAAGTTGTTGTGGTGAGGACGCTAATGTGCCGAGTTTGTTGCGGATCTCTTCTGCAAGTGTCAGTGTCGTTGCTAAGTTTTCGCAATCTGTTTCCAGACTGTTCCAGCCCGGGAGGGTTGCCGTCTCGCTACTTATCGCAGATAGTCGTTGTGACAACGGCTGTAGCAGATCAATAACAGGTAAATCGGCAGCCAAATCCGGTGCTGAACTGAGAGCATGTTGCTGCATTACTCCCTGGATAACTTTTTTGCGCGCGCTGGTGGCAAAGAACCAGAATTTTTTACCCGCTTGTGTTAGTGCTTGACGGATTTGTGGCACATTGATGTGCTGCCAGCTATCTGCAGGATAGTTGACTGACAACTGTTCTTTGATGTTTGTTATCTCCTGAAGCAGAGCGATTGCAGTATGGCCTGCCTGAATGCGAGCTGCCGCATCGGGAGTGAACATAAAACTGAGATCGATTCCACCGGCTTTGGTCAGGAGTTCACAAAAAGCGAGCAGTTGTGCCAGTTTTGCTGGCTCTTTGCGATCCAATTCAATTCCACTTGTCTCGAGTAGCGTATCAGCCGCATGCTCTAGGTCTTCTATTTTTCCAGGTAGTGCTTTCGCGCTGACAATAAGTGATGACTGCCATCCGTTCGTCCAGTCTGTTTGTGCAATAGCGGCAAAATGTTCACCGTGTTGTTGAAAAGTGTTACCAACGGTGCAAAACTGATCCACCCCAGCGGTTGAAAATTGATCCAGGGGTTAATCTGCTCCTCTGAATACAGGGGAGCTTATGATCACTTTTGAGATTCGTATGGAAATTAAAGTCCTGCATAAGCGGGGAATGAGCATCCGGGCCATCGCCAGGGAACTGGGTATTTCGCGCAATACTGTCCGCAGCCACCTGAAAGCCAAATCTGAAAAGCCGCAGTATTCACCACGCCCGGCATCATCATCACTGCTCGATGAATACCGTGATTACATCTCTAAACGGATCAGCGATGCACATCCCTACAAAATCCCTGCGACCGTTATTGCCAGGGAAATCATGGAGCTGGGCTATCGTGGAGGGCTGACTATCCTGAGAGAGTTCATCCGTTCGCAGGCCCTCCCTGCACAGGCCGAACCGGTCGTTCGCTTCGAAACCGAGCCCGGACGGCAGATGCAGGTTGACTGGGGGACCATGCGAAACGGCAAGTGCCCTTTGCACGTGTTCGTTGCTGTTCTGGGGTACAGCAGAATGCTTTACCTCGAGTTCACCGACAACATGCGCTACGACACGCTGGAAGCCTGTCACCGCAATGCGTTCAGCTTCTTCGGTGGCGTACCGCGGGAAGTCCTGTACGACAATATGAAAACGGTGGTGCTCCAGCGTGATGCTTACCAGACCGGGCAGCACCGGTTCCATCCTTCCCTGTGGCAGTTCGGTAAAGAGATGGGCTTCTCTCCTCGCCTCTGCCGTCCCTTCAGGGCGCAGACTAAAGGCAAGGTGGAGCGGATGGTGCAGTACACCCGAAACAGCTTCTATATCCCGTTAATGACGCGCCTGCGTCCGATGGGGATCACCGTCGATGTTGAAACCGCAAACCGTTACGGCCTGCGCTGGCTGTACGATGTGGCCAATCAACGTAAGCATGAAACTATCCAGACCCGCCCATGCGATCGCTGGGTTAAGGAACAGCAATCCATGCTGGCACTACCTCCGGAGAAAAAACAGTATGACGTGCAGGTTGATGAAAGCCTGGTGACCTTCGACAGGCAGCCGTTGCATCATCCGCTCTCCATCTATGACACGTTCTGCAGAGGAGCCGCATGATGGTCGAGCTGCAACATCAACGGCTGATGGTGCTTGCCGAACAGCTGCAACTGGACAGTCTTATCGGCGCAGCACCGGCGCTGTCACAACAGGCGGTGGAGCAGGAATGGAGCTACATGGACTTCCTGGAGCACCTGTTACATGAGGAGAAACTGGCCCGGCATCAGCGTAAACAGGCGATGTACACGCGGATGGCAGCCTTCCCGGCGGTAAAGACGTTCGAGGAGTACGACTTCACCTTCGCCACCGGCGCTCCTCAGAAGCAAATCCAGTCGCTGCGATCTCTGAGCTTCATCGAGCGTAACGAAAATATCGTACTGCTGGGGCCATCGGGCGTGGGGAAAACGCATCTGGCGATAGCGATGGGATACGAAGCGGTCCGGGCGGGTATCAAGGTTCGCTTCACAACAGCAGCGGACCTGCTGCTACAGCTGTCCACTTCACAGCGCCAGGGCCGTTACAAAACGACACTCAATCGCGGTGTCATGGCCCCGAAGCTACTTATCATCGATGAAATAGGTTATCTGCCGTTCAGTCAGGAGGAGGCCAAGCTGTTCTTCCAGGTCATCGCCAAACGTTACGAGAAGAGCGCGATGATCCTGACCTCCAACCTGCCGTTCGGACAGTGGGATCAGACGTTCGCCGGGGATGCAGCCCTGACATCGGCGATGCTTGACCGTATCTTACATCACTCACATGTAGTCCAGATAAAAGGAGAGAGCTATCGACTGAAGCAGAAACGAAAGGCCGGGGTTATAGCGGAAGCTAATCCTGAGTAAACAAGGTGGATCAATATTAGACCGTTGGTGGTGACGGTAAGTGGATCACTTTTTACCCGTTGTTGACAAAAAGCAGCACGGTTAAGCTCTAGGCGTCTGGCTATCTGCCTGAAATATTCCATTTGTTCTGCTGTATGCAGCGTATAAGCTGGCCATGTAAATCGCGGTGTTGCTGCACTGGCATCTTTTATGACTCGACCCATTGCATAATGTAGCGTTAAACCATTAGACCAACGTTTATGAAGCAAACGAACAACGCCATTAAGTTTGTCACGAAGAGTTTGCAACTTGCTTGCTTCCTCATCCCATTCTTGGGTGGTCAGCACGTCTCTCACATCCCACGCGCGTTCAAGTTGCTTTAGAAAATCCATTTTCGAGGTTTTACTGGAGTGTAACTCTAGGCAAAACTCACCTAATCCTTGCGCCTCCAACCTGCGGTAAACGACATCCAGAGCGGCTTTTTTTTCAGCTACAAACAGCACACGTCTGCCCAGTGCAAGGTTGTGCGCAATCATATTGGCTATAGTTTGCGACTTGCCTGTCCCGGGCGGTCCGTCAAGCACAAAGTCGCGACCTTTTGCGGACGCCACTACTGCTGCAACTTGCGAGGAGTCTGCAGGTAATGGCAAAAAAAGCTCCTGTGTTCCTATTTCGTTATCCAGTTCATCGACATCTATGATTTCACCGCTCTTTTCCAACGTGGCATTTTCCTGCCCACGCTCAACCAGGTATTTAACCAGCGGGCTTTCCATCAGTTGCGGTGTGCGGTCGACGAGATCCTTCCACATTAGTTATTTGGCGAATGAAAAGGTACCGATCACGACATCGCGAGTGACCTCAAAGCCTGGAATATCACGGACTGCGCGGCGTATAACATTCCATATACCATCAACATCTATACCGCTTTCATCGGTTGGTAACTCGCCATCTAGCCCGTTGATTGTTAGCGCGAAATCGTTTCGCAGTAGCTCGAGTAGAGTCAGATTGAAGCGAGGTTCTTCTTCCAGCAAACGCATCGTCACGCCAGAGAGCGCACTTTTCCGATCCAACTGAATGGGCAGAAGAATGAGTGGAGCGAAATAACTTTTAGGGTCATCGGCAGCCTTTTTCCATTTAAGGAAACCGACCGCCAGGAACAGTGTATTGGCACCGCCTTCTTCGAGATCACTTTTGGATTTGCGATAGAGATCAATTAGAGAAGATTCCAGCCGTTCTTTTTCAAGAGAGGAGACAACTTCGCCACGTTCCAGCGCATTTTGTGCATACTCATCACGTAAGTTCTCATGCGTCTGTTGCTGGTATAATTCTGCGTCTCGACCGCCCGTTTCGAGATTTGGCAAAGAAACAATACGCAGACGCTTACCTTCCGCAAGTTTATCTTCAAGCATCCCGGGGTTAGCACATAATAATCGGATGCCTTTAGCGCTTTCCGGCAAATGTAATAGGCGGTTCCGGGTTGTTAAATCTAACAATTTTCGTTGCCATTGGACCAGTCGGCTTGTTGCACCTTTTTCATCTGCGATGTCGAGCTCAATATCAAATGAAGGTAGCTGCGGCGCATCTTCAAATCCATGAGAAATAATCTGTTCCGTATCCTCACTCTGACCAGTCGCACCTAATGTTCCCAGTGCTAATGGGCGAATTTTTTGCATTCGTGCGCGGCGTACATCAATGGCGGCGTAGAATTTTTTTTCTGTCAGATGCTGTAAAGCCTCTACGGAAGCTTGAGTAAATGATGCTGGGTGCGCTTGTGTTGCCAGTGTCGTTTCAAATACGACCATCTCTTTTAAATCGATTCGTTTACGTACGGCTGAGACATCTTCGGTAACAAGTTGCGCAAACTCTTGCGGTTGTAACCACAGGCCGACAAAAGCATGACCTTCCGTTAACAAGACCAGAGGGTTTAGGCCGAGTTGTTCTAGAGCGGATGCAAATAGGAGTGTGGTATCCAAACACGTGGCAATCCTTGCTTCAACGATGGTTCCGGGTGTTCGAATCTTCTGGCCGTTGTGTTCGAAGCTGGCAGGGGGAAGCGCATAACTGATATTCATGTTACAAATGGCAGTCCACAGGGCGGAGGCTATCTCCCAGACCCGAGTTCTGGATTTGCTTTCGTAACCATCCAGGGCTTCTCTTTTCCCTGCGCTACGAAGTACATCTGATGTGGCTTTGAGCAGACGATCAATCGCAGGGTCGTTAGGCGTAATGAAAGATGGCAACAATTCAACCATCGCATCGCCGCCCCATTCATTTTTTGCCAGGGCTTCAAGCGGATAATTAACTGTAAAAAGTTCATCCTCTCCCTGACGTAAACACAATGTAATTTCGCACACCACGCTTTCAGTCAACTCAGCCAGCCATTTTGCATCAAGCTTAATATCGCGATCACGGATATCGAGTGTGGAATGAGGAAGCAAGCGATCAATTTTCCACTGTTTTGCTTCCAGCACTGCAGGTGTTGTCTGCAAATGCAATGTTAAGTCCTGGTACATTTGATCAGATTCGTTATGTAGTACCAGTTCGCGTAACAGAGGAACTGCATTTTGATGTGAGGTGAATCCCAGCTTATGGGCGACACTGACAGATATCTTTAGGCTCATAAAATTCCGTCTCCAATGAGAATATAATACTCAGGCTATGTTTATTGATGGAGCAACCCGGTGTAGGACAGATCCTGCTGAATGGGGCTACCAAGCCAACTTTTAGTCGACATGATACATACCCTTAAAAATTGTTTTGATGCTTTATACGATAAAGGATTAAAGACGCCTAAGCCACATGAAACTTAAGATTTATCCGCAGTTCACAAGGATCTGTTAGCGATTTAAGCAATAAGATTGCGGATTGTTCCAGCTTCGATAATCCAGTTATTGGCAGGATAAAGAGGGTAATCATCCCCTCGCTGGATATATTCATTAAAAATTAACGGTTAAATATTACCAGGATATTTTCTCTACGTGATATTTGTCTATGTATGATGACTAAAATACTTACTGTGAGCCGATATTTCTCATTTGTCTGTCATCACATCGGTGGTCATCGCAGAAAACGACTTGGGTACATCGGGTAATTGGAAGCACTATAAAACTACTGATAACGTTAGAGTTAAGAGTACTGAACATTCGTGTCTTCAGAGTGTAATGTGCTTTTAAATAACTGACTAAACCAGGTTTACGTCGCCTCTATTGCACCCAGCCGTTATGTGCGCAGCGACCATTGGCAGACTGCTCTCAGAGGAGTTATGCGACGGTCAGAGCGATGAAATCCCGCAATGCTACCGGCCATCCCGCTTTAGCGTGTTAAGGGGCTGAGACGAGGTTTCTGATCTTTTCAGCCTTTTCAAAATGGTCCAGCTTCATCTCCATAATCCACCAGTGCGCCACTTCCATAAGCAGTTCCGGATCGTCATTTTTATTAGCAAAAAAAGCATAAAACGAAAGCCCAACATCGCTTCCCTTAGAGACAATTTTTGCATCACAGATCCTGATGATTTTTTCCTTCATTCCTTGCCGCACGTCATATCCTTTACTTTCTTCATGTTCGGGCTAAAAAAAGCCGCAAGCAGATGTCTGCTTGCGGCTTCCGGATCGGTGATGATTTTCTGACAATCAGGCCGCTTTCACAGCCCTGATTTTTTTCGCGTCAGCCGCGTCGGATTCAGTTTGATCCGCTGCAGCTGGAGCGTTGAGGTCCGGAAGCTTGCTGGTACGCAGAATATGCTGCACGGTCTCTTTCTGCTCGGCGAGATACAGGCCAAGATTTTCAGCCTGCGTTTCATCCATCTGCATTCCGCTTTGCAACAGCCAGTCGGTGAACGCGTCTGCCATATCGAGCAGCTTGTCGTGAGCGTCAGCCTCTTTCTTACTGGCAAATGTCATTTTCTCTTCACCTTTTCTTACGACAACAAATTTTGTTTCAACAGCCATTCTGCACACCTCATACTGTAATTATATACAGTATAACAGCTCCGGGCTTATGTTTCAGCTAAAAATTGCACACATTTTTAGCGGGCAGGGGGGACATTCGAAAAGCGTGCGCTGATCGCATCACGTTCATAGCCCTGCGGCTGCGTCAGTATCTGGTATAAATCAGGGCGGCGACCGTGGATCCAGCGGCGTCCGGTGCTCATAGCAAGCAGGCTTAAATCGAGTTCAGCGCTCACCATCGCATCTTCAGCCGCCCAGGTTTCGTTCACGATCCTGCCATAGGGGTCGAGGATCATGGCATTGCCTGTACGCACTTCGTCATCATCGGCACCGACACCGTTGCTAAATAGAAGAAATAACCCGTTGTCATGCGCGCGGGCAGGCAGCCAGCGCATGAGCCATCCCCGACCGCTTGGCCCTTTGAATGCAGCCGTAATTTCTTCCTTGCGCGTTTCCCGCTCCTCCCAGAGCGCCAGCGGAACAGGCTTCATCCCGTGAGGGCTGCGGGAATCGGTACCGCCTGTTTGATGCGGCGCGAGAAGAATATCGGCACCCAGTAGCGCCGTCGCGCGCACATTTTCGACCAGATTATTGTCCCAGCAAATCAGGATACCGACCTTCACGCCCCACGGCGTATCAAAAACGGTAAAGCTGTCCCCGCTGCTGATGGCCGGATGTTCAAAAGCATGGAGTTTACGATGCGTATGCATTGAGCCGTCCGGCATACAGGCAACATACGCATTGTAGAGTCGGCCGTCGTCGGCGCGTTCAATAAGACCGGCGCCAATCAGCATTTGATGTTTTATCGCCAGGGAGCGAATGAGCGTCAGGGAAGGGCTGTCAGCAACCGGTTCTGCCAGCGCAGACACCTCTGCCGCGGTGAGCTTAGGGACATGCCAGTAGCCGGTGATGCACATTTCAGGGAAAGTGAGAATGTTCACCTGCTCAAGCGCTGCCTGTTCAATAAATTTCTCCATTATCAGCAGGTTGTAGTGTTTGTTATTCGCCTGATGCTGAAACTGTACGGTTGCCGCCTTTAAGGATGTCAGTGCGTTCATGTTGCGTCTCCGGTTGTCATCGAGACTGAATTACATAACGATTGCCGATAACTGTATAATCAAATCATTTCCGAATTCGATAACCATCTGGAATGCGAAAATGAACACCAGGCTGCTAAAGGCGTTTTTGATACTGGCTGAAAAGGGTAATTATGCCGATGCGGCGCGGGCGCTATTTATCTCACAGCCGGCATTGACCAAACAGATTAATCTCCTCGAATCCCTGGTGAATATGTCGCTTTTTTCACGAGGTCGTCACGGCGCAATACTGACGGCCAGCGGCAGGCGTTTGCTGCCAGAGGCTGAAAAAGTGGTCAGGCAGACCCGGCAATTTATGCAGCACGCTGAGCGGGTATCGAAAGGGGTGGAGGGGCATATCGCCGTCGGGTTCGGACTTTCAAGCTTTTATCTGGCGCCACGCTGTATCGCTGACTTTCGTCGGGACTATCCGGAAGTAGAAATGTCATTGACGGATCTGCCTTCCTTCCAGCAGTACGAGCGATTGCAAAATGATGAGCTGCAGGTCGGTTTTGTCAGGGTTCCGCCCCCCGTGGCGCTTGAATACCTGCCGTTATTTACCGATCGGCTGGTCCTGGTTGCGCCCGCCGCGTCGCCAGCAATGTCTGCTGCAGAGTGGCTCACGAAACGCCCTCTGCTGCGGCTGTATGATGAGCGAGGGCGGGGTTTAAACGCGCAGATTGACCGCTTCCTGCATGACAACGGTCTTTTCATCTCTTCGACTCAGCTGACTGACGATATCCAAACTATCGTCGCGATGGTGGTTGCGGGTATCGGTGTGGCCATTCTGCCCACCAGCGTGACGCATATCGCGCCGCCGGAGCTAGTGATGATTCCGCTAACGGGGGAGTCAATCAGCTGGAAGGTGGGCATCGCCTGGGACGCAAGCAGGGAGGATGTCATCCGTGACAACTTCATTGCTAGCGTAACTGCTGCGTTTCCGGGCCACCCATACTCCGCCGCCATGCCCCTGGCGCCTGACCATACTGACGCTTAAAGCTGCGGTTGAAGGACTGCTGGGAGTCAAAGCCCAGCGCGATCGCCACGTTCAGAATCGGTTCATCGCTGTGGGATAACCGCTCAACCGATTTTTGCAGCTTTTGCGCGCGAATATACCCGGCGAGGGGATAGCCCGTATGCTCTTTGAACAGGCGCTGGAGGTGCCATTTCGAGTAGCCGGAACGCCTGGCGACGGTCTCAATGTCCAGGCGGCTGTCCAGGTTGTTGTCTATCCAGTCGAGTAAATCATGCATAAATGCGCCAGTGTTCATCTGGTTACCCCCACGCAGCGAATTAAAAAGTATCTTTGTCTGTTGCATTAAAAGGTGGCGCGTTTTTGTTGTAATTGCAAGTTTTATTGTTGCATTTAAATCCCTGAGCGAAACGGGTCTTTTCACATCCGCTCAAATAGCACATAAAGTGCAACAATTATTCTTGCACTTAGTTAAGCGCCTTCCTACAATCGCCGCGAATAGTGTATTCGCAACTGTTACAGTTTTGTGGCGATGAACGACACAAATGGCCTTAAGACAGCCCCCGGACAAAGGAAGTGGCGCGGTGCCTCCTGCTGCGTCTTGCCCGGTGGCGATAATTATCGGAATAAAAATAATGAGCCTGCAAAAAACCTGGGGTAATTCTCATCTGAGCGCGCTGGGGGCAATGTTGCTCTCCGTGCTGCTCGTCGGATGCGATAACAGCGTCGCGCAAAATGCCGCGCCGCCTGCGCCCGCCGTGAGTGCCGCTGACGTAGTGGTGAAATCGATTAGCCAGTGGGATAGCTTTAACGGCCGGATTGAAGCGGTGGAGAGCGTTCAGCTGCGCCCGCGCGTGTCCGGCTACATTGACAAGGTGAATTACACCGACGGCCAGGAAGTGAAGAAGGGCGAGGTGCTGTTCACCATTGATGATCGTACCTATCGCGCCGCGCTGGAACAGGCGCAGGCGAACCTGGCAAGAGCCAAAACGCAGGCCAGCCTCGCGCAAAGTGAGGCTAACCGTACCGATAAGTTGATCAATACCCATCTGGTCTCCCGGGAAGAGTGGGAGCAGCGTCGCTCGGCTGCCGTTCAGGCGCAGGCCGACATCCGCGCCGCGCAGGCGGCGGTTGACGCAGCCCAGCTCAACCTGGACTTCACCAAAGTGACCGCGCCTATCGACGGTCGCGCCAGCCGAGCGCTGATCACCAGCGGTAACCTGGTGACTGCCGGCGATACCGCCAGCGTCCTCACCACGCTGGTCTCCCAGAAGACGGTTTACGTCTACTTTGACGTGGACGAGTCAACCTACCTTCACTATCAAAACCTGGCCCGCAGCGGGCAGGGCGCGTCCAGCAATCACACGGCGCTGCCGGTTGAGATTGGCCTGACGGGCGAGGAGGGCTATCCCCACCAGGGCAAAGTGGATTTCCTGGATAACCAGCTCACGCCAAGTACCGGGACAATCCGCATGCGCGCGCTGCTGGATAACTCACAGCGTCAGTTCACGCCGGGACTGTTTGCCCGCGTACGCCTGCCGGGCAGCGCGGAGTTCAAAGCCACGCTTGTCGACGACAAGGCGGTGCTGACCGATCAGGATCGTAAATACGTCTATATCGTGGATAAAGAGGGGAAAGCGCAGCGTCGCGACATTACGCCGGGTCGTCTGGCAGACGGTTTACGCATCGTGCGGCAGGGGCTGAACCCTGGCGACAAAGTCATCGTCGAGGGTTTGCAGAAAGTGTTTATGCCGGGTATGCCGGTTAACGCCAAAACCGTTGCCATGACCGCCACCAGCGCCCTCAACTGATCCCTTGACCTGAGAATCCAACCCATGGACTTTTCCCGCTTTTTCATCGACAGGCCGATCTTTGCTGCCGTCCTGTCGATTCTGATTTTTATCACAGGGTTAATCGCCATCCCGCTGCTGCCGGTGAGCGAATACCCTGACGTCGTGCCGCCAAGCGTGCAGGTGCGCGCGGAGTACCCGGGCGCTAACCCGAAAGTGATTGCCGAGACCGTGGCGACGCCGCTGGAAGAGGCGATCAACGGCGTTGAGAACATGATGTACATGAAATCCGTCGCGGGTTCGGACGGAGTGCTGGTGACCACCGTGACCTTCCGTCCGGGAACTGACCCCGATCAGGCGCAGGTTCAGGTGCAGAACCGCGTCGCGCAGGCCGAGGCGCGTCTGCCGGAGGACGTGCGGCGTCTGGGCATTACCACCCAGAAGCAGTCGCCCACGCTGACGCTGGTGGTGCATCTGTTTTCGCCAAACGGTAAGTATGATTCCCTGTATATGCGTAACTACGCCACGCTGAAGGTGAAGGATGAGCTTGCGCGCCTGCCCGGCGTCGGCCAGATCCAGATTTTCGGCTCCGGCGAGTACGCGATGCGCGTCTGGCTGGACCCAAATAAAGTGGCGGCACGCGGGCTGACCGCCTCGGACGTGGTCACGGCGATGCAGGAGCAAAACGTACAGGTCTCCGCCGGTCAGCTTGGCGCCGAGCCACTGCCGAAAGAGAGCGATTTCCTGATCTCCATTAATGCCCAGGGCCGTCTGCATACCGAAGAAGAGTTTGGCAATATTGTCCTGAAAACAACGCAGGATGGTACGGTCGTCCGCCTGCGCGACGTGGCGCGGATTGAAATGGGCTCCGGGAGCTATGCGCTTCGTTCCCAGCTGAACAATAAAGACGCGGTCGGGATTGGTATCTTCCAGTCGCCGGGGGCGAACGCTATCGATCTGTCTAACGCGGTGCGCGCGAAAATGGACGAACTGTCCACGCGCTTCCCGGCAGACATGAAGTGGGCGGCACCTTACGATCCGACCGTTTTCGTGCGCGACTCCATCCGTGCGGTGGTGCAAACGCTGCTGGAAGCCGTGGTGCTGGTCGTGCTGGTGGTCATTCTGTTCCTGCAAACCTGGCGCGCGTCGATCATTCCTCTGATCGCGGTGCCGGTGTCGGTGGTGGGTACCTTCAGCATTCTCTACCTGCTGGGCTTCTCGCTGAATACCCTCAGCCTGTTCGGGCTGGTGCTGGCCATCGGTATCGTGGTGGACGACGCCATCGTGGTGGTGGAAAACGTCGAGCGAAATATCGAAGAGGGGCTTGCGCCGCTTGCCGCAGCGCACCAGGCGATGCGTGAAGTGTCCGGGCCGATTATCGCGATTGCGCTGGTGCTGTGCGCGGTGTTTGTGCCGATGGCGTTTCTCTCGGGCGTTACCGGGCAGTTCTACAAGCAGTTTGCGGTGACGATCGCGATCTCTACGGTGATTTCAGCGATTAACTCGCTGACGCTTTCTCCGGCGCTGGCGGCACTGCTGTTAAAACCGCACGGCGCACCGAAAGATTTTCCGACCCGGCTTATCGATCGTCTGTTCGGCTGGATTTTCCGTCCGTTTAACCGCTTTTTCCACCGCAGCTCGAACGGCTATCAGGGGCTGGTGGGCAAAACGCTCGGCCGACGCGGGGCGGTATTCGTCGTTTATCTGCTGCTGCTCTGTGCCGCAGGCGTCATGTTTAAAGCGGTGCCCGGCGGTTTTATTCCGACGCAGGATAAGCTGTACCTGATCGGTGGCGTGAAAATGCCGGAAGGCTCTTCGCTGGCTCGCACCGATGCGGTGATCCGCAAAATGAGCGAAATCGGGATGAATACCGAAGGCGTGGACTATGCGGTCGCGTTTCC
This sequence comes from Enterobacter hormaechei, assembly GCA_041890495.1. Taxonomy (GTDB): domain Bacteria; phylum Pseudomonadota; class Gammaproteobacteria; order Enterobacterales; family Enterobacteriaceae; genus Escherichia; species Escherichia boydii. The sequence goes on along the minus strand of CP169086.1, from coordinate 1,522,768 downwards.
GGGGCTGAACGCGCTGCAGTTCACCAATACGCCGAACACCGGGACGGTGTTCTTCGGCCTGAAGCCGTTCGACCAGCGTAAACATACTGCGGCGGAAATTAACGCGGAGATCAACGCGAAAATCGCGCAAATTCAGGAAGGCTTTGGCTTCTCCATTTTGCCGCCGCCGATTTTAGGACTGGGTCAGGGGTCGGGCTATTCCCTGTACATCCAGGATCGAGGTGGTCTGGGCTATGGCGCGCTGCAGAATGCGGTGAACACCATGTCCGGTGCGATTATGCAGACGCCGGGGATGCATTTCCCGATCTCAACCTACCAGGCTAACGTGCCGCAGCTGGACGTGCAGGTTGACCGCGATAAGGCGAAAGCGCAGGGCGTATCGCTGACCGATCTTTTCGGGACGCTGCAAACCTATCTGGGCTCGTCGTACGTCAATGACTTCAACCAGTTCGGGCGTACCTGGCGCGTGATGGCGCAGGCCGACGGGCAGTTCCGCGACAGCGTGGAAGACATTGCGAATCTGCGCACCCGCAACAGCCAGGGCGAAATGGTGCCGATTGGCAGCATGGTGAAAATAACCACCACCTACGGGCCGGATCCGGTGATCCGCTACAACGGTTACCCGGCGGCGGACCTGATTGGCGATGCCGACCCGCGCGTGCTCTCATCATCACAGGCGATGACGCAGCTGGACGCGATGTCTAAGCAGATCCTGCCGAACGGGATGAACATTGAATGGACGGATCTGAGCTTCCAGCAGGCCACCCAGGGCAATACGGCGCTGATCGTCTTCCCGGTCGCGGTGCTGCTGGCGTTCCTGGTCCTGGCGGCGCTGTATGAAAGCTGGACGCTGCCGCTGGCGGTGATCCTCATCGTGCCGATGACCATGCTCTCCGCGCTGTTTGGCGTCTGGCTGACCGGAGGCGATAACAACGTCTTCGTGCAGGTGGGGCTGATGGGGCTGGCCTGTAAAAACGCCATTCTTATCGTGGAGTTTGCCCGCGAGCTGGAAATTCAGGGTAAGGGCATCATGGAGGCCGCGCTGGAGGCGTGCCGCCTGCGTTTACGCCCGATTGTGATGACCTCCATCGCCTTTATTGCCGGGACCATTCCGCTGATCCTCGGCCACGGTGCGGGCGCAGAAGTACGTGGCGTCACAGGGATCACGGTGTTCTCCGGTATGCTGGGGGTGACGCTGTTTGGTCTGTTCCTGACGCCGGTGTTCTACGTGACGCTGCGTAAGTTCGTCACGCGTGGGAAGAAAGAGGAAAGGGACGTTCTGCCCGCGTAGGGACGTTGCCGATAATAAAAAACCGCCTTCACTGTGAAGGCGGTTTTTTTTCGCATCAGTTAAACGTTACGACGTTTTTTGATACTGGGCGATGAGGTCGGGGAGCGGATCCCAGCCGCTGCTGTCGGCGTTTTTGACCGCTTCCAGCGCGCTTGCCACGGTATGGCGGGCCAGTACCGCTAACGATGCCTGCTCAGCTTCTTCGGAAATCGATTTGAAATACCAGCAGGCGTTCGCGCTGACCACGCAGCGGGCCGGTACGTCAGGGCGCGACGCCCACAGCTTTTTATCTTCGATGACCGAAAGGTAGATGTCGCGCAGGGAGATCTCTTCCGGCGGGCGACCAAGGTGAATGGAGCCGTTACGGCCAAGCGTTGAGACGATAATGCCGTCACGCGTCAGCGGAACCATCAATTTACGGATGAAGCTCGGGTTCGCTTCCAGGCCGTAGGCCAGAATCGCACTCGTCGAACGTTCACCCAATTGCTCCGCCATCGCTACGCTGAGAACCATCTGCAAAGCTGTCGGGAAGCGGTAATCTAACATTTTTTGTATCCTGGGTTGCGGTGAATCTTGTTCTTTTTGGCACCGCAGAGGTGAATAAGCAATAAACAACAATATAACAAATACGGTAATTATTTTGAAGCAATCTACGGCATTTGCGATCAAACCCCCTGTTCTGCTTTAGCTAAACGTGCGGTTCGGGAAGTCAACCGTCACCATGAGGCCTCCTTCAGCGGAAGTGCTCAGGTTTACGCTGCTGCTGTGTTGCTGCGCCACCGCTTTGACGATGGCAAGCCCTAACCCGCTGCCGCTTTGCACCTGATTGGGATCGCGGAAGAAGCGGTCGAACACGCGCTCCCGCAGCTCGGTCGGAATGCCGGGTCCTGCATCTGAAACGCGAAGCCGCGCGAAGCTATCTACTACACGGACATCGACCTGAATCCGCCCGCCCTCGGGGCTGTACTTCACGGCGTTCTCAATAAGATTATCAATGAGCGACACCAGGCGTTCCCTGACGCCTGAGATCCAGATTTCATCCTCGGCGAAGAATTCCAGCTCAATGTTGCGCGCAGACGCTAGCGGCTCCAGCTCGGCCATTCGTTCCTGAATAAGCGTTGTCAGCGGCACGGGCTCCATAGCTGTATCAATACGCGCTTCACTGTGCATCAGCAGCAGCAGTTGGTTGACGAGACGCGCGGCGCGGCTGTTGCTGCGAACCACTCCCGCAAGAAGCTCCTGCTGGCTCTCGCTGATGACCCAGGACTGCAGCGCTTCCACGTTGATGCGCATCGCCGCGAGGGGCGTACGCAGCTCGTGCGCGGCATCCGCGATGAAAACCCGCTCCCTTTCCGCGCTTTCACGCACTCTGGCAAGGAAGTCATTGATCGCGTCCACCATCTGGCGAAGCTCTCTGTGCTTCGGTACGGCTCTTAACGGGGAGAGATCGTCCGGCGTGCGTAAGGTAATCTCATTGACCACCTTATTCCAGGGACGCATCGCAATGCGTATTGACAGCCACGCGGGAAACAGTAGGAAAGGGAAGCAGACCAGCAGCGGCAGGATGTAGTACCCGCGCGAGTTCAGGTAGATAAAGAAGTTCCAGCCGCTGGCTGGAGTGAAAAGGGTAACCTCCACGTCGGAGTGCGGGGATTTAAGGGTGCGGCTGGTCCAGGTACGATCTTCACTCTGAACGTGCTCCAGTTCGCCGAACCGGGTGTTTGTTATCCCCGCGGGCGCACCGTCTGAGGCAAATATAACGGTACTATTTTTGCGTACGATGAGGTTAATCGACAGCACGGGATCTTCCCCTCCGCCGTAACCTTCACGCAGCGCCTTGCTGAAGGCCTCCAGCACGGCGGTACGATCCTGCGGGCGTCCGTCCATACGCTCAGCCAGGGTAAAAACGGTTTCGTACGTTTTACTGCCCGTGAGGATAGGAGGGCTACGCAGGTCCTCCCACAGAATGAAGGTTAAAAAAAGACACCACAGCAGGGTAAGCAGCAGCATCTGGGCGATGATAATTCGCCGTACCAGCGTCGGGCGCCTCAGGTGATACAAGACGTTTTGCATTAACCGGTCACCTTTTGTATTGAGACGGTATCAATAACGTACCCGACGCCCCGGACCGTTCGCACATAGCCGTCGCCGATTTTTCGCCGTAAATTTCCCATATGCACGTCGAGCGCGTTGCTGAGGTTCTCTTTGTTGCCGAATATCCTTTCTTCCAGAAACCGCCGGGTCAGCACGCGGTCCGCGCGCAGCATCAACGTCTCCAGCAGCGCGTATTCACTGGCCGTTAAATCGATATGGCGCGCGCTCACCGTCACGCGACGCGTCGGGACATGAAGAGAGAGCCCGCGAATTTCTATCGCCTCATTCTCAAAACCGTAGCTGCGCCGGGCAAGGGCTCGCACTCTCGCCAGCAGCTCGGCGAGAATAAAGGGTTTGACGAGATAGTCGTCCGCGCCGGCATCCAGCCCGCACAGGCGATCCTGCAATGTCCCTCGCGCCGTCAGGATGATGACGGGGATCCCCTTGAGCTGCTGACGCAAACGCGTCATCAGGCTCATGCCATCGCCGTCGGGTAGACCCAGGTCGAGCAAAATAAGTTCCGGCACGCAGACGTCAAGCTGATGCAGCGCATCCTCTTTACGGCGAACCCATATGACGTCAAACCCTTGATCTGAGAGGGCGATACGTACGCCATTGCCGAGATCCAGGTCGTCTTCGATAAGTAGAATTTTCACATTGGTAACGGTATCAACCGTGAATGAAGAATAACTTAAGAAAAAAACGGTAGCAGGAAATCTGTCCGGATGACAGCACCTGCCCGCGCTTCACTCTTTCTTCATTTTCGGCTCATAAGAACCTTAGGGTCAGTATTCAAAATGGGCGTTCCGGCGGTTAACCGCATGCATCGTCATCATTTGAATCCAAAAGGGCTTCTTTAATGAGAAACATCGAACTGCGTCATACGTTCCCCCATTTACTCTCGGGCCGCAGCCTGAAAAACATCGTGCCGGGCGTCGTTCTGGCGTTACTGGCCACGCCTGTTCTGGCTGCAGAACAGAGCCAGGGTAACGTCTTAACCCTGGGGGGCGGCGTGGACGTTGGGCCGCGCTACTCGGGTTCAGAGAAAACCCGCGTTTCAGCGGCTCAGGTAGTGGATTATTCCATGGCAAATGGCTTCTTCATCGGCACCACGCGCGGGATCGGTTACGGCAACAACATCGGTAACCTGGATTACAGCGCCGCGCTGAGCTATCGAGTTGGCCGTAAAGATAAAGACGTTAGCAGCGATTCGATCGCCTCCGGCAGCGACGAGCTGCGCGGGATGGGCGAGATAAAAGGCTCGGCAATCGTTGTACCCGGGCTGGAGTACAAGGTGACCGACTGGCTTCACCTGCAGCTGCAGGCAGAGGTACCGGTTTCTGAGAGAGACAACGGTGAAGCCGTGCATTTCGGCATTTCCAGCCCGTTCTATACCTCACCAAAAAATGAGGTGAGTCTGGCGCTGACCGGCAGTTGGGGATCCAGCAAGTACATGCAGACCTACTACGGGGTCAGTGCCGCTCAGTCGAGCGCGTCGGGATTTGCCCGACATGACGCCGGGGCCGGAATTTATGCCTGGTCGATGAACCTTGACTGGACCCATAAGCTCACCTCGCGCTGGAGCGTACTTGCCTCTGCGGGCGTGACGCAGCTGACGGGGGATGCAGGCGACAGCCCGATTGTGCAACGCAAAACGTCGCCTGCGGGGAGTTTGAAGGTGACGTATAGTTTTTAAATTGCGGTGTTGAGAGTGCAATAACGGTGATTTTAGCCCCTCCGGTTAAGATGGCGGGGCGGTTCCCATTGCTGACAGCAACAATCTTGGAACGTCTTAAAACCTGATGCTTTGATTAGGCCGCACTGCACCCGCAGTTGAAGGATTTATCTAAAGCTCCATTGGGCAGTGATGACAAACACGGAGGGAATGATAATACCCACATCCATTCCAAAATAAGACGTAAAATTATACTGGAATCCATGATATATGTAGGGAGAAAATCCTATCCCTGTTACTTTTTTAAAATCATGGTATGAACCATGGTCTCCACAATCATCGAAAGTATCAAAGAAAAATTCGCCAACATATCCATAGATTCCCTTAAAAACCCAACCGTTATTCCATCCAGCCCAATCTCTTCTTACGCCGGCAGCCAGACATCTGTCATTAAAGCTGTTTTTCATTGTGCCTAGCACTACGCTATATTGCGACGTGTCCGAGAATTTCCTCTCCACGGATATAAACTTGTTTTCAAAGTTCTCCGTGTATTGTCCGTGATTATGTGTCAGATGATAAACGTATGAGCCAGTGTTTATTGAATACAGATTTATTTCATCTGCAGAGCAATGCAATGTAACCAAATAAAAACTTCCGCACCACAGCCATGCGTGGGATTTTTTCAGGGCTGTCTGCTTATGTGGAATATTATCCATATACGCTCACTTTGGCTAACATACTGATGTTATAAGGGGTTATTTTCGTCCTGCAGCTGTACAAATTTTAGCATACATACGGAAACTTGAGATACTCACGTCACGGGTTGGGGGGCTGAGATCGTCTTACAGACATGTTCAGCGAACCATTTTGCCCACACTCTTACAATGTTAAAATCTGCTCTTTTATGGTCACGAAATTCATAGCCTCCAGGTATAATGTCCGCTCAGATAAACGGTTAAGAGGATGTGATAAGATGCTGGCATATATCACCATAGGTACAAATGACCTTCAGCGCTCCGTGGCGTTTTATGACGCTGTTTTTAAAGTGCTTGGCTATTCACGTGTGCCTGCCTGGACAGAAGACTGGGCAATGTGGGGAGATGAAAATAACCCGGAGGAGGGTTTCAGCTTCTGTATTTGTCCTCCTTTTGACGGGCATCCCGCAGCGGCGGGAAACGGGACAATGTTCGCATTCCGTGCAGATAGCGCGGATCGTGTCAGACGGTTCCATGCGGCAGGCCTCCTTGCGGGAGGGAAGAATGAAGGCGCGCCGGGTACACGAACCGCGTACGGCCCCGATTTTTATGTTGCCTATCTGCGCGATCCTGATGGGAATAAGCTGGCATGTGTTTGTCAGAATTATTCTCCTGAAGCAGAGAAGTATTCAAAGGAACATAAGCAAAGTTTCTGATTATAATAGTTTTCCATCTCGATAAAAATATCAACCAAATCAGGGTGTTCGTGTGGTTTGCAGATGGTGATGTTCACGCATGTCTCCTTAAGCAAGTTGTACCATTTTAAAATTAACACAAAAGCAATAAAGCTTTATCAATAAATATATCTACCGCAAATTGTGAAAATAACGCAGTTGTTCCATAGTTGCTGAAGCAGTATTGAGCGAGGAGCGGACGCTATACTTTTATACTCTCTGAACTGTCCGACGTATGTATCATAGATTCATGGGCTTATTAGTATGAGCGGAGATTGCATATGCTTATTTATAACGTTTTTGGACGTCATATTGGCGTTCAGCGTAAGAACGATCGATGGCTGGTATTTCGCGTTGACCTGACCGAGAGAAAGTTTTCTCGACTCTATGACATCGCTATTCCTGACGATATGAGAGAAGTCGAGATTGCCAGCTGGCTTGGTGACATATTCCATGAAGCCGCAACCGAGCGTCATCCAAATGTGGAACGCATCGAATAAGGGTGTAACGGACAGCACGACATTGAGTCCGCTCCCGGTACCAGGCACACTGCAGCGTCCGGCCAGGCCAGCTCAGGCTATGGGGTAGTTTATGAACTATGTTTAATACCAGTCAGAATACGACGAGGGCTGTAGTTCTATTAGGTACTGAGAGGCGGCGGCCTCAGTCCGGAGCATTTGAAAGCCAGAACCTCACTTAAAAGTGTGCCAACATTCCGTGGGTTGTATTAATGTCCGGAGAATAACGTGTTCGGAAAGCTATTGTTGAACTACATGCCAGGGTTACAAAATTTGTTGGCCTACGATAAAAGCTGGCTAAAACATGATGTTAAAGCCGGGTTATCCGTTGCGGCTGTAGCGCTACCCGTTGCTATTGCTTACGCTGAACTGGCGGGTGTTGGGGCAATTGTAGGGCTCTATTCCTGCGTTTTACCAATGATAGCTTACGCACTGTTTGGCTCTTCACGTCAGCTTATTGTTGGCCCTGATGCCACGACCTGCGCGGTGATTGCGGCCGTCGTGTATCCTCTCTCTGCAGGTAATCCCGAACTGCACTGGCAGCTGACAATCATCATGACATTGATGATGGGCGGGTGGTGTCTGCTTGCCAGTAAATTCCGCCTGGGCGCGCTCGCCGATCTGCTTTCTCACCCCATTCTAACGGGATTGCTTAATGGCGTAGCCGTGACGATTATTGTCGGACAATTAGGCAAGGTGTTGGGGATCAAGCTTGATGAGGCGCAGGTTATTGAGAAAATAATGGCCCTGCCGGGTAGACTTTCAGAAAGCCATTTATTAACCGTAGGAATATCCCTTTTTACGTTAATTATTTTAATGGTTATCAAAACGTATCGCGGCCAGTGGCCAGCACCTTTAATCGCCATAGTAATAACAACGGCACTGGTATGGGGAACATCTGCCCAACAGTATGGTATTGCCACTATTGGAGGGGATGGCTTCCAGCCCGGTTTACCCGTCGTTAACTGGGGGGCGTTCCAGCCCGGTCCGATGCGTGATTTAGTGATCCCGGCGCTGAACCTGGCGTTGGTCAGTTTTGTCAGCCTGATGCTGACCGCCCGCAGTTTTGCCGCGAAAAATGGCTATGAAATTAATGCTGATGCAGAGTTCCGCGCGCTGGGTATTGCGAACATTATGTCGGGGTTATCTCAGGGGTTTGCTATCAGTGGCGCCGATTCCCGGACCGCGGTAAATGATTCGGTTGGGGGGAAAAGTCAGCTGGTTTCGGTGGTCGCAGCTTTGATCATCGGTATTGTCGTGGTGTTTTTCACTCAGCCATTACAATACATTCCGGTATCTGCGTTAGGTATAGTTCTAATGTATGCCTCGTGGTCATTAATCGATTTACGTGGATTATGGAACCTGAGGCGCAGAAATAAGCAGGCATTTCGTCTGGCCTTTTTCACCTTTGGCTGCGTTTTAATTATCGGCGTTATCCAGGGGATCGGCCTTGCGGTGCTGCTTGGGTTATTACAATTTCTTCGTACAGTGTTTCGTCCCTCTGAGCACCTGCTGGGCACTGACGAAGATGGAATGATTCACTCATTAGGAAATACGAACGATATTAAAATGGTCCCGGGCGTGCTGATGTATCGATTTAACTCGCCGTTGACCTATTTTAACGTGGCTTATTTTAAACGTCGGGTTTTGAATCTGGTTGATGGGGCAGCCTTACAGCCTAAATGGGTGGTCATTGATGCCGTTGCCTGCTTCACCTATTCAGACATCAGCGTTCTGGCAACCATTAATGAGTTAAAGCGCGATCTGAAAGGTCGACAGATTAAGTTAATCCTCGCGGGCAGGAAAACGGAATTAACGCGCTGGTTTAAAGACAGTCGGCCAACAATGAATGATGATGATATGATTCTGGCGCCAGACCTTTACCTGGCACTTCGGTTCATTCAAAGCAAAGAGAGCGTGAGTGAATCAGGTGGAGAGGTATAAGGTAAAGGCTTGCCCGCCAACCGCGAGCAAGCCATATCTCCTAGCGGTACAGCGTCTTTTCCGCAACCGGAATAAGCAGCCCCGATCGCCAGTCCGCGAGCGTCAGGTGCGCAAGCCGACCCAGCGCGATATAAAACGGATGCCCGGCGTTGTCGACAAACACTGACAGGAAACGGGTGCTCCACGGCAGCAGGTGCCACGCCAGAAGCTGAGCGCACTCCGACTCGCGGCCATTCTCGGCCAGCCACGCCGCCAGCAACAGCAACGTACCAAAATGATCTTCCGGCTCATTCTGCTGCATCTCAAACGCGATATTATTCTCCCGCATCCACTGGCGCAGCGCGAGGGTCGAGTCGCCAAACAGCACGGATTCACGGTCAAGCCAGACGGATCCCCACGGCGGAGCGGGCAGGGCGTAAGGGCCAATAAACAGCCGTTGCCAGGCGTCGGTCAGCGGTTCATCGGAAGAGGAGGCAAACGTATCGGCAACGGGCTGCAGCGTTACCGATGGCAGGGGCCAGTCCTGAACCCATTCGCCCGCGGTGAGGGCCTGCACCAGCGGCGCGGCCTGCTCGCTGTCCGGTGCGAAATAAAACAGCGCGCCCAGCACCCGGGCGCTGAACGCGAACGATTCACGATGTGAGACGTCTTTCATTAAACCTTCCTTGCTCGCGCGGATTTCGCCCGCGCAACTGTGTTAAACCAATTTATAGACCATAGAATAAACCACGGTCATGCGCTTCACTTTCTAGACCTTCTCGATCTGCACCAGATTGGTGTGTTGCGGATTGCCTTTTGCCAGCGGAGAAGGTCGATGGGTCGTCAGCGTGTTGATGCATGAGCCGTGGTCGATGCGGTCGCCGTTCATATTGGCGTCGTGCCAGGCCCCCTGGCCCATGGCGCTCACGCCGGGCATGATGCGTGGCGTGACTTTCGCTTCAATTCGCACCTCGCCGCGATCGTTAAAGACGCGCACCATATCACCGTTCTTAATGCCGCGTTTTGCAGCATCGACGGGATTAAGCCAGACCTCCTGGCGGCAGGCCGCTTTCAGCACCTCGATGTTACCGTAGCTCGAGTGGGTACGGGCTTTGAAGTGGAAGCCAAACAGCTGCAGCGGGAACTGCGCGCGCTCGGGCGCATCCCAGCCGTCGAAGGTTGATGCGTAGACGGGCAGCGGGCTGATGGTCTCATCTTTATCCAGCTCCCAGGTGGCCGCAATCTCCGCCAGCTTACTGGAGTAAATTTCAATCTTGCCCGATGGCGTTTTCAGCGGATTGGCTTCCGGGTTTTCGCGGAATTTTTTATAGGCCACAAAGTGTCCGTTCGGATCTTTACGCTTGTAAATACCCATTTTTTTCAGCTCGTCATAGGACGGCAGCTTAGGGTCTTTTTCGAGCATTTTGGCATACAGGAACTGCAGCCACTGCTCCTGCGTCCGTCCTTCGGTAAATTTCTGATGGATATCCGGCCCGAGGCGTTTCGCCACTTCGCTCATGATCCAGTAGATGGGCTTGCGCTCAAACTTTGGCGCAGTCACGGGATGGAGGAAAATCAGGTAACCCATATTCCCCGCGTAATCGTTAGGAATGATGTCTTCCTGCTCGACGGTCATCAGGTCCGGCAGCACGATATCGGCGTACTTCGCCGACGACGTCATGAAATTATCGATGACGACAATCATCTCGCACTTGCTTTCATCTTGCAGAATTTCGTGCGTTTTATTGATATCGGAGTGCTGGTTGATGAGGGTATTGCCCGCGTAGTTCCAGATGAACTTAATCGGCACGTCCAGCTTATCCTTGCCGCGCACGCCGTCGCGCAGGGCGGTCATCTCCGGCCCTCGGGCGATGGCGTCCGTCCAGCTGAAGCAGGAAATTTGCGTTTTTACAGGGTTATCCGGCAGCGGCATACGTTCGATGGTGATGGTGTAGGTCGACTCACGCGCGCCGCTGTTCCCGCCGTTGATCCCTACGTTTCCGGTGAGGATCGGTAGCATCGCGATGGCGCGGGAGGTCAGCTCGCCGTTCGCCTGACGCTGCGGTCCCCAGCCCTGGCAGATGTAGGCCGGTTTTGCGGAGCCGATTTCGCGGGCAAGCTTAACGATGCGTTCTGCCGGAATGCCGGTGATGCGTGAGGCCCACTCCGGTGTTTTCGCCGTGTTGTCATCGCCCTGGCCGAGAATATACGCTTTGTAGTGGCCGTTAGCAGGCGCGCCTTCCGGCTGCGTTTTTTTGTCATAGCCAACGCAGTATTTATCGAGGAACGGCTGGTCGACCAGGTTTTCGTCGATTAACACCCAGGCAATGCCCGCCACCAGCGCGGCATCGGTTCCCGGACGGATCGGGATCCACTCATCTTCGCGTCCGGCTGCCGTGTCGGTGTAGCGCGGGTCGATAACAATCATTCGCGCGTTGGACCGCTCGCGGGCCTGCTCCAGATAGTATGTAATCCCACCGCCGCTCATGCGCGTTTCCGCCGGGTTATTGCCGAACATGACCACCAGCTTGGTGTTTTCGATATCCGAGGTGCTGTTGCCGTCGTTACTGCCGTAGGTGTACGGCATCGCGCAGGCAATTTGCGCCGTGCTGTAGGTACCGTAGTGGCTCAGGAAACCGCCGTAGCAGTTCATCAGACGAGCCACCAGCGAAGCGTAAGGGGAGGAGCGGGTGATATTGCCGCCGACAATGCCGGAGGAATAGTTAATGTACACCGCTTCGTTGCCGTAGTTGGCCACCACGTCTTTCAGGCTGGCGGCGATCGTGTCGAGCGCTTCATCCCACGTGATGCGCTCGAACTTACCTTCGCCGCGTTTGCCCACGCGTTTCATCGGGTAGTTGAGGCGGTCAGGGTGATTGATCCGACGGCGAATAGAACGTCCGCGCAGGCAGGCGCGCACCTGATGATCGCCATAGACATCCTTACCGGTGTTATCCGTTTCGACCCAGTATACTTCGTTGTCGCGCACGTGCAGACGCAGCGCACAGCGGCTGCCGCAGTTGACCGAGCAGGCGCCCCACACAACTTTATCTTCAGAAGGCTGGACGGCGTTTTTCACCGCTGCGGCGGCGCTTTTTAAGCCGAAAGGAAGCGAGATCCCCCCAGCGGCAAGCGCCAGAGAACCTATTGCCGTAGATTTCGCGAGAGTTCGACGGCTAATTCCGCCGTGATGTTCAATATCGGACATGGCTCACCCCATCATTATAATTGCGTATTATTTTTCCCGAAATGATAACCGGGCTAATGATGGGGTGAGTGTTACTGATTTGGGAGTATTAGATCTTAATCCTCATCAAATCAAAGGGAATTGAGGATAAATTACTGAGCTTCAGCAGCTCCGTTGCCTGTACGGGTGTACAAAATTTTAAAGGTGTCGTTGGCGCAGTGGCCTACCACCTGCGTGCCCGCCCGATCGGCCTGATCGTTCGGCACAATGCTCAGCGTAAAGCCTGACTCGGGCACGCCGTTGTTGATAATTTTCTGCTGAATGTCGCTTTTCACGCGCTCGCAGGAATCCGGTGCCGCCAGCGCGGCCGTTGAGGCACTCATTAACAGCAGGGCGGTAATCCAGGGTAACCGTTTCATCTGTAGCTCCTTTTCTCTGTGTGAACGTTAAGCATAGCAGGATAAAGGTAACCTTTTGTTTTTGTGTGCATCTTTCTGAATAGTCCTGGAAGTAACTTGACGCCCTGGTAGTAATCAAAACACAAAACTAAGCTTATCCTTTACCCTGGTTAATAATTGTATTGAATAACGGAGTAATGGCACGTCGAAAACGGTGACGAAGTTTTGCAGCTAAAGGTCTTTCCTGCATTAATGCATCCCAAATTTGTTTCTTTTTAGCATCTATCACGGCATCGCCTTTGGATTCATTAATTGTTGACGCATTAGCATCTTCAGAAAGACGTACTGGATAAGGTACTAGAGAGTGAATTTTAGCCAAAGAGAGATCTTCGAATAAGCTCCATTTATCAGAAACCATCCACACAGGATAAAGGTTTGCCAGGAGCCTGTCGGCTGCTTTTTGGTTAATAATATACGCATGCGCTGTTGTGGCCTGGTGCGTCTTGTGTAGGTTATAAGAGCCGCATATGTTTTTAATTGACTTTTTGTAATATTTATTGACTCGACTAAGAAGTATAATCTCAGGCTTAGTCTTGCTAAGTGTGATATTATTTAATATTTCACGAAGATCGCTACTAAGTATAACATCATCTTCGAGAATCAGAGCTGCTTCGATATTTTCGCTTATGATTTTTTTATATATTTTTTGATGGCTTAACGCGCACCCCACTTCCCCTGGGAGAAAAGCATAATTTACCTCACGTGTAACATTTTTACGTTCAGCTTCCGTCATTTCCCGACCATCAACTGCTTCAACAAACTCGTGTGCAATATTCAACTTTAACAGTTGAGACTCCATTTTTGCACGACGTTCGCGCGAGTGTTTAAGATTGATTATAAAAGTTATCATCCTTTGAACGTACCTTAAAGACTGAATAGCTGGACCAATTTCAGGCATTTTATCAGTATTTGGGGCTGTTCAACATCAGTAAGTGCATATCCGGTGGGGTAAAAAAATAATTTTAGCCGTAGGGAAGGTAAAGGCATGAATTTCCAAAATGCTATCCATCGCTACCATTCTATTTGATACTATGAGAGCAACAATCCTTTCATTCTATTGGTAAATGATGTGATGAAATACGCAGCGATAACGCTACTGGCAGCAACACTGGTGGGTTGTGACAACAGCTCCGCGCCGCTGTCGTTTACGCCCGAGATGGCAAGTTTCTCGAACGAATTTGATTTTGACCCGCTGCGCGGCCCGGTCAAAGACTTTACCCAGACGCTGTTCAACGAGAAGGGCGAAGTGTCTAAGCGGGTCACCGGCACCGTGTCTACGGAAGGGTGTTTCGATAGCCTGGAGCTGCACGACCTGGAGGCCAACACCGGCGTGGCGCTGGTGCTTGACGCCAATTACTACCTTGATGCCGAAACCCAGCAGCGCAAAGTGAAGCTGCAGGGAAAATGCCAGCTGGCCGAACTGCCGTCAGCCGGGATAACGTGGGATACCGACGATAACGGTTTTGTGGTGGCGGCGCACGGCAAAGATATGGAAGTGAAGTATCGCTACGATGCGGATGGCTACCCGCTTGGCAAAACCACCGTCTCCGGGGATCAGCACCTGTCCGTTCAGTCGACGCCGTCTAAAGATCTTCGCAAAAGAATGGATTACTCGGCCGTGAGCATGTTGAATGACAAGCCGCTGGGCAACGTGAAGCAGAGCTGCGATTACGATCGGCACAATAACCCGGTGAGCTGCGATCTGACGATCACGGACGACAGCGTCAAACCCGCCGTTGAGCGCAAATACACCATCAAGAACACGATTGAATATTACTGAGAGTAAAGCCGCGCAGGTTACTGCGCGGTCGGTTTGAGCAGGCTGGCGCCTGACGGCTTGTGTCCGGCGAGGTGCTGATGCTGGAAGATGCACATGCGAATGGTATTGCGGTATTCACCGTTGATAAAGAATTCGTGAATCAGCTCGCCTTCCACCATAAAGCCCAGCTTGCGGTAGATATGGATCGCTTTCTCGTTCTCTTTATCCACAATCAGGTAAAGCTTGTAGAGATTCAGAACGTTGAATCCGTAATCCATTGCCAGCTTAGCCGCCCGTGAAGCAAGGCCTTTTCCCTGATGCTCAGGGGAGATGATTATCTGAAACTCCGCCCGGCGGTGAACGTGGTTAATCTCAACCAGCTCCACAAGACCGGCTTTTTCACCTTCACACTCCACCACAAAACGACGTTCACTCTGATCGTGAATGTGCTTATCGTAGAGATCGGACAGCTCGACAAACGCCTCGTAAGGCTCTTCGAACCAGTAGCGCATCACGCTGGCATTGTTGTCGAGCTGGTGGACAAAGCGCAGGTCTTCGCGCTCCAGCGGACGGAGTTTAACGTCGCAGGACACCGACATTACGGTGCTACCGTGCGGCCAGTGCGGCGATCCAGGCAGCGCAGGGTATTAGGCTCCCAGTAGGCATTGACGTTTGCACTTTGCTGACACTTATCGCGCGCGTCAAAAGCGACATCTTCTTTGTCCCACTCTTTTTCAGCACGTTTGTTGACCTTCTGACGAAGGTTGCGTGTGTCATTCCATTGTTCTTTGTCCATAGCGGCGTTCTGGCGGCTTTGCGCGCTGTCACCAGACTCAATAATGAGCTTGCTGGTTTCCGCTGTCGCAGAGGCGGCAAAGGCGAACGATGACAGCGCCAGCAGGGCTGTCAGACAAAGGCGTTTGCTTAATGTGGTCATAGCGTTTCCTTTTAAATGGGTGCAGATAATCAAGTTACCCCGTACAGATTCTACACTAAAGCGAAATGACGGCATACCCGCGGAGCAAGTATGGAAAAGTAAAGGGCATCATCAGGTATGATGGTTAAATAGATCCTCACCTGACGTGAAATATGCTGAAAACGACGCTACTTTTTTTTGCCACCGCGCTATGCGAAATCATCGGTTGCTTCCTGCCCTGGCTCTGGCTGAAGAGGGGAGGATCCGTATTGTTGCTCATCCCGGCAAGCGTCGCGCTGGCCCTGTTTGTCTGGCTGTTAACGCTGCATCCGGCGGCCAGCGGGCGCGTTTACGCGGCTTACGGTGGTGTATATGTTTGTACTGCGCTGCTGTGGTTACGCGTGGTGGACGGCGTCAAGCTCAGCGCATACGACTGGGCCGGGGCGCTGATTGCCCTGTGCGGTATGCTGATTATTGTGGCGGGATGGGGGCGCGCGTGAGCGCCCGGGTTTTGTGATCGTTAGCTGATTTTATGATCATTATACTTGTATGGTAGTAGGGTTGGTGGGTAAATTTCCAGCATCACAACGAACGATGTAAGGAAAGGAATTATGAAGATTGTCGCGGCTGACGTGTTTGTTACCTGCCCGGGGCGGAACTTTGTCACCCTTAAAATCACCACCGATGAGGGGATTGTCGGTCTCGGTGACGCTACGCTAAACGGACGCGAGCTCTCCGTGGCCTCTTACCTGAAGGATCATCTTTGCCCCCAGCTGATTGGCCGCGATGCGCACCGCATAGAAGACATCTGGCAGTTCTTTTATAAAGGCGCCTACTGGCGCCGCGGTCCGGTCACCATGTCGGCCATCTCCGCCGTGGATATGGCGCTGTGGGATATCAAAGCCAAAGCGGCCAACATGCCGCTCTACCAGCTGTTGGGCGGTGCCTCCCGGGAAGGGGTGATGGTCTACTGCCATACTACCGGCCACACCATTGACGACGTGCTGGAAGATTACGCCCGTCATAAAGAGATGGGCTTTAAGGCGATCCGCGTGCAGTGCGGCGTGCCGGGCATGAAAACCACCTACGGCATGGCCAAAGGGAAGGGGCTGGCCTACGAGCCTGCGACCAAAGGCGACTGGCCGGAAGAGCAGCTCTGGTCCACCGAAAAATACCTCGATTTCACGCCGAAGCTGTTCGACGCGGTGCGCAGTAAATTCGGCTTCAATGAGCATCTCCTGCACGACATGCACCACCGCCTGACGCCAATCGAAGCGGCGCGCTTCGGCAAGAGCATCGAAGAATTCCGCATGTTCTGGATGGAGGACCCAACCCCTGCGGAAAACCAGGCCTGCTTCCGCCTTATCCGCCAGCACACCGTCACGCCCATTGCGGTAGGCGAAGTGTTTAACAGCATCTGGGACTGCAAGCAGCTTATCGAAGAGCAGCTTATCGACTATATCCGCACCACCATTACCCACGCGGGCGGCATTACCGGGATGCGTCGCATCGCCGATTTCGCCTCGCTTTACCAGGTGCGCACCGGCTCACACGGCCCGTCGGATCTGTCGCCCGTTTGCCACGCCGCCGCGCTGCATTTCGACCTGTGGGTGCCGAACTTTGGCGTGCAGGAATACATGGGCTACTCCGAACAGATGCTGGAAGTCTTCCCGCACAGCTGGCGGTTCGAAAACGGCTATATGCATCCGGGCGACAAGCCGGGGCTGGGCATTGAGTTTGATGAAAAACTGGCGGCGAAATACCCGTACGACCCGGCCTATCTGCCGGTGGCCCGTCTTGAAGACGGCACGCTGTGGAACTGGTAAGCGAGGAGCGAACGATGAAAAGCGTAGTGATTCAGCAGCCGAACGAACTGGTGATTGAAGAGCGGTCACGCCCGGAGCCAGGCGCAGGCGAAGTGCGCGTCAAGATTAAACTGGCCGGGATTTGCGGTTCAGACAGCCACATCTATCGCGGGCATAACCCGTTTGCGAAGTATCCACGCGTCATCGGGCATGAATTTTTTGGCGTGATTGACGCCACAGGCGAGGGCGTTGACAGCGCACGTCTGGGCCAGCGCGTCTCGGTTGACCCGGTGATCAGCTGCGGACACTGCTACCCGTGCTCCGTCGGAAAACCGAACGTCTGCACCTCGCTGGTGGTGCTGGGCGTACACCGCGACGGGGGCTTCAGCGAATATGCGGCAGTGCCCGCTAAAAATGCCTGGCCTATCCCGGATGACATTCCTGATAAACACGCCGTCATGGTTGAGCCCTTCACCATCGCCGCCAACGTAACGGGGCAGGCCAACCCGACCGAGCAGGACGTTGCGCTGATCTACGGCGCTGGCCCGATGGGGCTGGTCACCGTGCAGGCGCTGAAGGGCGTCTATAAGGTCAAGCAGGTTATCGTGGTTGACCGCATGGACGAGCGCCTGAAAATGGCCCTGCGCAGCGGCGCGGACTGGGTCTTTAATAACGGCGAGCAGTCGCTGCAGGCCGGGCTGGAGGAAAAAGGCGTCAAACCGACGTTAATCATTGATGCCGCCTGCCATCCATCTATTTTGCAGGAAGCGATAACCCTGGCCTCGCCGGCGGCGCGCATCGTGCTGATGGGCTTTTCCAGCGAGCCGAGCCAGATTGTTCAGCAGGGCATCACCGGCAAAGAGCTGGCGATCTTCTCCTCGCGCCTGAACGCCAGCAAATTCCCGGTCGTCATCGACTGGCTGAAGAGGGGGCTGATCGACCCGGAAAAACTGATCACCCATACTTTTGACTATCACCACGTAACAGACGCCATCGAACTGTTTGAGAAAGACCAGCGGCAGTGCTGCAAAGTCTTACTCACGTTCGGCCAATAATCATTTGCGCGATTAAGAGCCTGCGCAGACAGGCTCTATGTGGTTCGCATCTTACCTTTCAGAGATAGCCATCATGACACAAGTACAACCGCAACGATCCACCGCCGATCTGGTGAAAGCCGCCGTTTCCGGCTGGCTCGGTACCGCTCTGGAGTTTATGGACTTTCAGCTTTACTCGCTGGGCGCCGCCCTGGTCTTCCATGAGATCTTCTTCCCGGAACAGTCAGCCGCGATGGCGCTGATCCTCGCGATGGGGACCTACGGCGCAGGCTATATTGCGCGCATCGTCGGGGCCTTTATCTTCGGCAGAATGGGCGACAGCATTGGCCGTAAGAAGGTGCTGTTCATCACCATCACTATGATGGGGATTTGCACCACGCTGATTGGCGTCCTCCCGACCTACGCGCAGATCGGGATTTTTGCTCCCGTGCTGCTGGTGACGCTGCGCATCGTTCAGGGACTCGGCGCCGGGGCGGAGATTTCCGGAGCAGGAACCATGCTGGCGGAGTATGCGCCGAAAGGAAAGCGCGGCATCATCTCCTCGCTGGTGGCGATGGGCACTAACTGCGGGACGCTGAGCGCAACGGCGATCTGGGCCATCATGTTCTTTGCCCTTGACCGTGAACAGCTGCTCGCCTGGGGCTGGCGCGTGCCGTTCCTCGCCAGCGTCGTGGTGATGATCTTTGCCATCTGGCTGCGTATGAACCTCAAGGAGAGCCCGGTCTTTGAGAAAGTGAACGATGCACAGACCGTGCAGCCGGACACGTCGTTGGGTTCCATGGTGAAAAGTAAATCCTTCTGGCTGGCGACCGGCCTGCGTTTCGGCCAGGCGGGCAATTCAGGTTTGATCCAGACCTTCCTCGCGGGCTATCTGGTCCAGACGCTGCTGTTTGATAAGGCCATCCCTACCGATGCGCTGATGATCAGCTCCATTCTCGGGTTTATCTCCATTCCGCTGCTGGGCTGGCTTTCCGATAAAGTGGGGCGCCGTCTGCCGTACATTATTCTCAATATCTCAGCCATTCTGCTCGCCTACCCGATGCTGTCGATCATCGTCGATAAGAGCTATGCGCCGGGGACGATCATGCTCTCTATCATCGTTATCCATAACTTCGCCGTTCTGGGGCTGTTCGCGCTGGAAAATATCACCATGGCGGAGATGTTTGGCTCGCGAAATCGCTTTACGCGTATGGCCATCTCCAAAGAGGCGGGCGGTCTGGTGGCGGTGGGCTTTGGTCCGGTGCTGGCAGGGATCTTCTGCAATATGACCGGCTCCTGGTGGCCGATTGTCGCCATGCTGGTGGCCTATTCCGTGATAGGACTGGTCTCGGCGATCCTGATGCCGGAAGTGCGCGACCGTGATTTGAGCGCGGCGCATGACGCAGCCGAGTCTGCGCCAAAAGAGACGGTTGGGTACGGCGCTCTCTCCTCGCGACGCTAGTGGTTTATAGCTTGCGCTACCTGTCACACAACTTTATTTTTATGTCACACCACATGACCAAAAGTTAATATAAATCAAAATCTCAAACCGCAGTATCAGTATGGTTGATGGCAGTTCTCTTTTTACTCCAACTGCCATTCTAGATGGTGTAGTCAGCAGGCGCTGTCGCTTCAACATGAGCGGCAGCGATCCACAGCTTTCTAATTAACGAGTCTTTATCATGGAAAACACGTTATTACAGGCCAATGCGACGCTGCCTCAGTACGATCGCAACAGCCTTAAGGCACGCATCGTTCATTTAGGCTTTGGCGCATTTCACCGTGCGCATCAGGCGGTGTACGCCGACATCCTCGCCGCCGATCACGGCAGCGACTGGGGTTACTGTGAGGTTAACCTGATTGGCGGTGAGCAGCAGATTGCCGATCTGAACGCGCAGGATAATCTCTATACCGTGGCTGAAATGTCTGCCGATGCGTGGACATCCCGCGTGGTGGGCGTGGTTAAAAAGGCCCTCCATGCACAGGTTGACGGGCTGGAGACGGTGCTGGCGGCGATGTGTGACCCGCAGGTAGCGATTGTCTCGCTGACCATCACCGAGAAAGGGTACTGCCACTCCCCGGCGACCGGGCAACTGATGCTCGATCACCCGTTTATCGTCGCCGACCTGCAAAACCCGCACCAGCCGAAATCTGCGCCGGGCGTCGTCGTGGAAGCGCTGGCGCGCCGTAAGGCGGCGGGTCTGCCTGCGTTTAGCGTGATGTCCTGCGACAACATGCCGGAGAACGGTCACGTGATGCGCAATGTCACCTGCGCGTACGCCCGTGCGGTAGACGGTGAGCTGGCGGACTGGATCGAATCCCACGTCACCTTCCCGTCAACCATGGTGGATCGCATCGTGCCCGCGGTCACCCCCGACACGCTGAATAAAATCGAACGGCTGACCGGCGTGCGCGATCCGGCGGCAGTGGCCTGTGAACCGTTCCGCCAGTGGGTGATTGAAGACAACTTTGTTGCGGGACGTCCCGAGTGGGAAAAAGCCGGTGCCGAGCTGGTGTCAGACGTGATTCCGTTTGAAGAGATGAAGCTGCGCATGCTTAACGGCAGCCACTCGTTCCTGGCCTATCTGGGCTATCTGGCGGGCTATCAGCATATCAACGACTGTATGGAAGATGAACATTACCGCATCGCCGCGCACGCGCTGATGCTTAACGAGCAGGCGCCTACGCTGAAGGTCAAAGGCGTCGATTTAGGACGCTATGCCGAACTCCTGATTGCCCGCTACAGCAACCCGGCCCTGCGCCATCGGACCTGGCAAATCGCGATGGACGGCAGCCAGAAGCTTCCGCAGCGCATGCTGGATTCCGTGCGCTGGCACCTGGTGCATCATAAGCCTTTCCCGCTGCTGGCGCTGGGCGTGGCAGGGTGGATGCGCTATGTCGGCGGCGTGGACGAGCAGGGTAACGCGATTGACGTGAGCGATCCTCAGCTGGCGGTGATTCAGGCGGCGGTAAAGGGCAGTGCGGAAGGGGAAAGCCGGGTCAAGGCGCTGCTCGGCATCGAGGCCATCTTTGGCAAGGAGTTACCGCGTGAAGCCGTCTTTGTTGATGCAGTGATGAAGGCGTACCAGACGCTGCTGCAAAAGGGCGCGAAAGCGACCGTGGCGCAGTACGCGTCTCAACGGTAATTCAGCACATGCCGCCGTTCGCGGCGGCATGTCTGCGCACCGTTTAGTGCATACCCAGGCGAATCAGCTCAATCGGTTCGAACTTACCTTCGCATCCTTCCACTTCAACCGTTTTGCTGCGGCGAACCTGCGCGGCATCCAGCCCGTCACTGTGAATCGCTTTAATCACGCCAGTTTTGCCCGTGCCGCTAATCATGACGCGGCTGCCGGTGGTGATTGCATTGCGGTTACGGTCGTATGTCATCATGGTATTTTCTCCTCTCTAACCTGTTCGTTACGGCGTTATTTCAGGGTTGCCGTTCACGGAGCATATAAATACGCCTGTCTGCACCACATGTTTTTGTTTTTGATCAAACTCACACTTTTTTCTTTATTGTGCCGGGCGCTGACGATTCACGACAGCAATTGACAAAGCAGACCTTTATTTTCATTTATTGATAGTTTCAGAAGGGAAACGTTGAGGGTTGGTTTATATTCCCGGTGCCATTCTGGGTACAGGAAATAACCCTTTCATCGGAATAAGGAGTCAGGCTTATGTATAAGAAGATTTTGATGCCTGTTGACGTGTTTGAAATGGATTTGAGCGACAAAGCGGTTCGCCACGCGGCAAACCTTGCGAAGGCGGAGGGCGCCTCGATTACCTTGGTCAACATTCTGCCGGCCAGCAGTCGGTCCCTGCTGCGCGGATTTAACGCCGATATTAAAAAGTTCGAAGAGTATATGACGGAGGAATCCGGCAAGAAAATGAACGCGTTAAAAAGACTGTTCGATATCTCGCCGGAGAAAATTGACAGCTTGGTTCGCTTTGGCAACGTCCGCGATGAAATTATCAGGCTGAGCAAGGAGGGGGAATATGACGTGATCGTCATCGGGTCGAAAAATCCGGGCATCACCACCCATCTGCTGGGATCAAATGCCGAATCTATCCTGCGCTACGCCACAATTCCGGTGTTAGTCGTTCGCTAAACCCATCGCCGCATCCGAAAGGGGGCGGCGTAATATTACTCTTCGCTAAACCACTCGCTATTTTCCTGACGAATCAGCTGCACGGACTCGCTAATTTCCTGCAGATGCAGGGTCATTGCTTTTTCAACGCCGTCCGGGTCGCGTTTTTCCAGCGCGCTGAAAATATCGTGATGCTGTCGGAGCAGCATTTCCGGCGGGGAGACGTGATCGAGGCTCATGTAGCGCACGCGGTCAATGGTGGCCTTGATGTTCTCGATGGTATCCCATGCCAGCTGGCAATCCGCAATCTGCGCCAGTTTCTGATGGAATTCATCATCAAGCTGGAAGAAATCATTCAGCTGCTTACGGTCAATGGCAATCCGCTGCTGATGCAGGTTTTGCTCCAGTAGATAACACTGCTTGGCGTTGATGAGCGTTGCGGCACGGCGCGCCACCGCGCACTCAATAGCCTGGCGAACAAAACAGCCGTTGCGCACCTGAGAGAGTGAAATTTTGTTCACATAGCTGCCGCGCTGCGGGCGGATCTGTATCAGACCGTTTTCCGCAAGCTTAATAAACGCTTCACGCACCGGCTGACGGGAAACGTCAAAACGCACGGACACCTCTTTTTCAGAAAGCGGCGTTCCCGGTGGGATCAGGCAATGGACAATATCACGTCGCAAAATGCGATAGATTTGCTGGTTTACGGGCTGGGTGGGATTGAGTTGCGATTCAGCGGCCATGAGTTGTCATTTCTCAGAGAGTTAGCCTGAACATACTACCATTCTTTTATAACCCGAAACAGACCCGGCCCGCAGGCCGGGAACGGCAGGTTTAGCCACGATGGACGCTAAGTCCGGCAAAACTCTGGCTGACCGGCATCATTTCTACGGTATTGATGTTGACGTGTTTTGGCAGCGTCGCCACCCACCAGACCGTTTCGGTGACATCTTCCGGCGTCAGGGCGTTAGCATTTTCGTAGGTTTTGTCCGCCTTCGCGTCATCGCCTTTGAAACGCACGTTGGAAAACTCGGTGCCGCCCACCAGGCCCGGCTCGATATCGGTGACGCGAATGGCGGTGCCGTGCAGATCGGTACGCAGGTTAAGGCTGAACTGTCGCACAAACGCTTTCGTCGCGCCATATACGTTGCCGCCAGCGTAAGGCCAGCTTCCGGCTGTGGAACCGATATTGATAATGTGGCCGCGGTTGCGCTCAACCATGCCCGGCAGCACCGCACGGGTCATATAGACCAGCCCTTTGTTGTTGGTGTCGATCATGTTTTCCCAGTCTTCCACGCTGGCTTTGTGGGCAGGCTCCATGCCCAGCGCCAGACCGGCATTGTTGACCAGCACGTCGATGGCGCGCCATTCGGCGGACAGGTTGGCAATCATCTCTTCAATCGCCGCGCGGTTACGCACGTCCAGCTGCGCGGTCAGGATGCTGTCGCCTAGCTCGTCTTTCAGCTCCTGCAGGCGCTCCTGACGACGGCCCGTGGCAATAACCTTGTGCCCGTTGGCGACGAAGCGACGCGTGATGCTTTCACCAAAACCTGCCGTTGCCCCGGTAACTAAAATAATCATCTCACTGTTCCTCAACGCTTTTTGTGTTGTACTAACATAGCACGGCCGCAGAGGGTGCGTTAAGGCAACATTTGTATGACGGCGTTGCAGGGGATGGCGGCCTGGCCTACTCTGGGAGGATACCCGTACTCAGGAGTGAAAGATGACGGCCACCAATCCCTTTTTTGAAATCAGCCTGTTACCATATCAGGCTCCCCATTTTGATGAAATCAACGACAGCCACTATCGTCCGGCTTTTGATGAAGCCCTTCGCCAGAAGCGGGCGGACATTGACGCGATTGTCTCTCAGGCCGCAGTGCCTGACTTCACTAACACCGTGCTGGCGCTGGAGAAAAGCGGCGCCATGCTCGCGCGCGTTAGCAGCGTGTTCTTCGCCATGACCTCCGCGCACACCAATCCGTATTTACAGGAGCTGGAGGAACAGTTCTCCACCGAGCTTGCCGCGCTGGCAAACGATATCTGGCTGAATGACGTGCTGTTCGCCCGTGTGGAGAACGTCTGGCAGGACCTTGCCGCGCTGGACGCCGAATCCCGTCGTCTGGTCGAGGAGACGTATCAGCGGTTTATTCTGGCCGGTGCGCGTCTGAATGAGACAGAAAAGGCCGAACTGAAGGCGTTGAATACCGAGGCTGCGACCCTGACCAGCCAGTTTAACCAGCGTCTGCTGGCCGCCGATAAGACCGGCGGGCTGGTGGTGGATTATGCGCACCAGCTTGACGGGCTCAGCGCCGGTGAGATTGCTGACGCGGCGCAGGCTGCCGCGGAGCGAGGGCTAAACGATCGCTGGCTGATCCCGCTTCTGAACACCACCCAGCAGCCCGCGCTTGCCGCGCTGCGCAATCGTCAGACCCGCGAAAACCTGTTCAACGCAGGCTGGACGCGTACCCAGAAAGGGGATGAAAACGATACTCGCGCGCTGATCCTTCGTCTGACGGCGCTACGTGCGCGACAGGCCCGTCTGCTGGGCTTTGAGGATTACGCCAGCTGGAGCATCGCCGATCAGATGGCGAAAACCCCGGCCGCCGCGCTGACCTTTATGCGCGGCATTGTGCCTGCCGCCCGCGCCCGCGCGGAACGCGAGCAGGCCGATATTCAGAAAGTCATCGACGACGAGCAGGGCGGTTTCACCGTGCAGGCCTGGGACTGGGCCTTTTATGCGGAGCGCGTGCGCCAGGCAAAATATGCCCTCGATGAGTCGCAGATCAGGCCCTACTTTGCGCTCAATACCGTGCTGCAGGATGGCGTATTCTGGGCGGCAAGCCAGCTGTTTGGCATTCGCTTCGTCGAGCGCTTCGATATCCCGGTATATCACCCGGACGTCCGGGTCTGGGAAATCTTCGACCACACCGGTGAGGGCATGGCGCTGTTTTACGGCGACTTCTTTGCCCGCGACTCCAAACAGGGCGGGGCATGGATGGGGAATTTCGTCGAGCAATCCCTCGAGTTTGCTGCTCGTCCGGTGATCTACAACGTCTGTAACTACCAAAAACCGGCGAATGGCGGGATCGCGCTTCTCTCCTGGGACGATGTGATAACCCTGTTCCACGAGTTTGGCCATACGCTGCACGGCCTCTTTGCCAGCCAGCGTTTCGCCACGCTTTCCGGCACCAATACGCCGCGTGATTTTGTTGAATTCCCGTCGCAAATCAACGAGCACTGGGCCAGCCATCCACAGGTGTTTACCCATTATGCGCGGCATTACGAAACCGGTGAGCCGATGCCGGACGCGCTGCGGGAAAGCATGCTCAACGCGACCCATTTCAACAAGGGTTATGACATGACGGAGCTGCTGAGTGCCGCGCTGCTGGACATGAGCTGGCACGGCATCGGCGAGGCCGTTTCGAGCGTGGAGGATTTTGAAGCGGCAGCGTTGAAAAAAGAGGGGCTGGATCTGCCCGCCGTACCGCCGCGCTACCGCAGCAGCTATTTTGCCCATATCTTCGGCGGCGGCTACGCTGCGGGATATTACGCCTACCTGTGGACGCAGATGTTGGCAGACGACGGCTATCAGTGGTTTGTCGAACAGGGCGGGTTAACCCGTGAAAACGGGCAAACATTCCGCGAGGCGATTTTGTCCCGCGGGAACAGCACGGATTTAGCCGAACTGTATCGCAACTGGCGCGGGCACGATCCGAAGATTGAACCGATGCTGGAGAATCGTGGGTTGAGCGCGTAGGTTATTGTTAGATGAAAACAAAACCGGGCTTTGCGCCCGGTTTTTTTGTATTTATCACTAACGACTATTCAAATTCAGAATGAATAAATTGTCTGACCTGAAGTATCGAATTCAGGTTAAGTTTTTGCCCGATATTATTGGTGTAGGTATAGACAGTTTTGGGGGACAGGTAAATTTTTCTGGCAGCAGCAACAGTGTCATCAGTATCCAGCAGGGCAAAAAGTGTTTTTTTCTCCTGTGCTGAAAGCATGCTAAGACTTCTGCAGCGCGCAATGTGGTTCAACGCATATTCAGGTGAATGCGTCCTGCCGCCAGTAAGCTGTTTTCGAAACTCCATAAAGCACGATTTCCTGTAGATTGTCACAAGCGGTTCGAGAACTCTTGAGCTGACATCCTTGCCACCGATGAAGATCAATTGATGCTTTTCAGTCAGTTTCTTTCTTTTCAGAAGGTTGAAAATGGCGCCCAGGCTTCTGAATGATTCAATATCTACGATGCAAACCTTTCTGCCGGGGGACGCTTGCTGAAGGATGACAGACAGCGCTTTATTCAAAAAAACATCTTTCGTCAAAATCATGTGAGGCATAAACATAACCAGAACATTTCAGAACACAGTGAAAAGGGGCCCTAAGGCCCCTGCGGTAACATCAGAATCCGATACGGATACCTGCCACACCCTGAATAGGCGTTTCGATTTGGCTGCCCTGACGATAATTAGCCTCACCGTACAAGGTTACGTCTTTGCCAACGTTGACCGATGCACCCAGACCGTACTTGCCTGATGTGCCTTTGACGTTGTTGTCAAAGCGATTGCGCTCATTGATCGTGACTTCGTTTGAGTTAGCAAACTCCTGCAGCACCGCAGCTGACAGATAAGGTTTGAACTCAGTCGAACCAATATTGAACTTCCCGGCAATCTTCGCGCCGGCTTCACCCGTAACAGAACGCGGTGAGCCCGTATTACCTTTCATGCCGTTGCTGAGTTTCACCTCCTCACTGGTCATCTGAACAAACGCCAGGCGTCCATAAGGCGTGATGCTTAGGTCGTCATTGAGATCGAACTGATAACCACCTTCAACGGCTGTGCTGAGTGCATACTGCTTCCAGTCACCGCCGGTTCTACCGCCATTGGTCATGACCGCTCTCAGTTTGTTGTTAAGACGGTTACCTTTCACAACACCATCAGCGTAGAACCCGCTGGCGTCAAACCACGTGGCATACAGGCCTAGACCATAGCTGTCGATTTTGCTTGTACCACCGCGGGCATGTTTCACTTTGTTATCGCTAAAGGACATGAACGCACCGGTGACAAGGCTTCCGCGCGCAAAGTCATTCCGGGTGTCAGCTCCGATCTCAAGTCCGTTCTGGCTCAACTTATATGCTGCGCCATTGCTTGTATCAATGTCACTTTTACTGCCGAGGTAGTGTCCCCATACGTTGCTTTCAGGTCCGGTCTTGTCCGGGCTCGCGCGATACGTGCGCAGGCCATCCAGCTCACCGTGGATAACGTTCAGACCGGCATTGGACATGACCAGAATGGCATCGGTTGCAGGCGTGGTCATTGGCTTCTTGCCACCGCTGCCGTTACCGCCCGCGTTGCCGTTGTCACCGCCGCCTGGATTCTCACCGCCAGGGTTCTCGCCGCCGGGGTTCTCACCGCCAGGGTTCTCACCGCCAGGGTTCTCGCCGCCAGGGTTCTCGCCGCCAGGGTTCTCACCGCCGCCTGGGTTTTCACCGCCAGGGTTTTCACCGCCAGGGTTTTCACCGCCAGGGTTTTCACCGCCAGGGTTCTCGCCGCCAGGGTTCTCGCCGCCAGGGTTCTCACCGCCGGGGTTTTCACCGCCGGGGTTCTCACCGCCGGGGTTCTCGCCGCCCGGGTTCTCGCCGCCAGGGTTCTCACCGCCGTCATCGATGGCACCGAGATACCAGACGTTACCCCCGGTGAGGCCGTCCTTATCCTGCTGGCTGTACAGGGTGTACATGTACGTGCCGCCATCCACGACTTTGGTGCTTCGCCCTGAAGCCGTGACCATTTCAAAATCAATGTCTCCGCCCTTCTCATGGATGAGGTTCAGCGTCAAATCAGTGTGATCTGATATCTCTTTACCGGAGTCAGCCACGGCAATACCAAAATTACCAGTGCCCTGTTCGATAGTGACGAAGTTGGCTTTACGATCGGCGAGAGATGTGTTCAGGAGGAAGTTTCCGGTGCCATTCAGCTCTGTAATCGTTAGCTTCGCAAATTCACCATCGCTGTTGCGCAGGAAGTTGACGTTACCGCCGTCCATGGTGAGCTTACCGACCTGAGCCGTGTCCGGGCCGGATGTGGCACCGGAAAGGTCGCTGACAGAGAGGGTACCCCCGGAGATGTTGACGTCCGTTGCAAGAGAGCCGGCGTCCAACAGCAGTTCGCCACCGGCGCTCACTCTGGTTTCGCCGGCAGCCTGCGCCCCGGTCATCAGCAAGGACTGGCCACCGTTTATAGTGGTATCAGTAGTTGTGCCACCACTGGAGACACGCTGATGACCACCACTATTAATTTTAGTGTCAGTCACCATGCCGCCACTATAGACGTACTGAGAGCCACCGTTGATTTTGGTATCAGTGGCCGTACCGCCATTGCGGACGAACTGTTGTGCACTTTTATTTACAGTAGTATCAATGGCTACGCCGTTACTCGAGATGTACTGCTCGCCTGCGGAGTTGATGGTAGTGCCAGTGGCCGAGCCGGAGACGTACTGACGGCCACCACTGTTGATTGTGGTGGTGGTAGCCGAACCGCCTATGTTCTGAAAACCGCTATTGATGGTAGTAGAGGTTGCCAAACCGCCACTGGCGACGGACTGACTAGCACCACCATTAAGGGTAGTAATGGAGACAGCACCACCACTGTCGACGAACTGAAGACCACCATTGAGGGTAGTAGATGTGGCCGAACCGCCAGTGTAAATGAACTGCCTGCCGCCGCTGTTAATAGTCGTATCGATGACTGAGCCACCACTGGACACTCGTTGAGTACCATCGTTGCTGATTATGGTTTCAGTAGCCTCACCCAAGACACTTTGCTCACCCTCACTGTTTATGGTTGTTGATGTGGCCTTGCCGCCACTGGATACGTTCTGATAGCCACTCTTGATGGTGGTAAAGTTTGCAGTGCCGCCATTAGAGACGTGCTGGGTGCCACTGTTGATGGTAGTTGAGATGGCCTTGCCGCCAGAGTAGACGCGCTGTTGAGCACCGTCGTTGATGGTGGTCTCAGTGGCCATGCCCCCGCTATAGACATACTGGCTGCCGCCGTTGTTGACTATGGTGTCAGTTGCTTTACCGTATATGTCCTGCAAGCCACTGTGGATGGTGGTTTCAATGGCTAAGCCGCCGCTGTAGACGTACTGAGAGCCACCACTGTTGATTGTTGTGCTGTTGACCGAGCCGCCATTGTAGATGTTCTGCAAGCCATTGTTGATGGTAGTGATAGTCGCGGAACCGCCGCTGGAGATGTACTGAGTGCCTCCACTGTTAATGGTAGTGTCAATCACCGTGCCGCCATTTGAGACACGTTGGAACCCCCCGTTGATGGTAGTAGATGTGGCCGTGCCACCACTCAGACTGTGCTGGGTTCCGATATCGTTGACGATGGTGTTGTGTGATTCGCCGTAAACGAACTGAGTACCTCCGCTTGTGAGGGTGGTATCTCTGGCAGCACCGCCACTTGAGACAATCTGAGTACCGTCGTTGACAGTGGTCGAGGTGGCCATTCCGCCGCTGTAGACGTTCTGAATAGAATTAATGCTATTTATGTTTGTAGAGGTGGCTTGACCACCATTGTAGACGTACTGTATGCCTCTGTTGATATTAGTACTAATGGCATCGCCGCCATTATAGACGTGTTGAATACCGGCGTTGATGGTTGTTTCATTGGCGACACTCCCACTGGAAACGTACTGAATACCGCTATTGATGGTAGTGTCCTTGGCTATGCCACCGGTTAATCGCTGACTACCACCACTTATGGCGGTATTAATGGCCGAGCCGCCCATGGAGACGAACTGAGTACCGCTACTGTTGATCGTAGTAAAGGTGGCTATGCCGCTACTGATGACACTCTGAGCACCGCCATTGTTGATCGTAGTAGAGGTAGCCGCGCCGCTGTTGGTGATACTCTGAGAACCTCCACTATTGATCGTTGTAAAGTTGGCCGAGCCGCCACTTCCAACGTACTGTATACCACGGCTGTTGATGGTAGTGGAGGTGGCCTTGTCTCCTGAACGCAGGTACTGAGTATCGGTGTTGCCGTCTAACGTCACATTCTCATAATCCGCAGCCATGACCGGCCCTGAAGGCAGCAGCACGGCGCCCAGCAGTAACGCCAGTGCGCTTTTCTTCGGCGTCAGCTTCGGACGACCGGACCCGGTCGCCAGCTCGGAGGTGACCACCCACTGCTGGCGCGACTCGCACCACACTGTGGTATATATCTTGTTCATATTTACGTCCCTTACTTATCAACTAATCCTGAATGCAGACGGTCCACCATGCCGATGACCTGTTTACCGGTTATCAGACTCGTGCACTCGTACTGTCGGGGGGTGTTCTTGTGATGCGGACACCACAAATAATCCACGTGGTCAAAATCAACGGACGTGTCATCCCAGCAGCCGTTACAGCCATGGCTGCTGAACACCCGCCAGGGGGTATAAAATTCACTGTTGGGGAGACTGAATCCGCTAATTAACACCACCGGTATCCCGGACGCCCAGGCAAGCCATGACAGCCCGCTGCCCAGGCCGATAAAGAAGCTCGCATGCCTTAACAGGTCCACCCGCTCCTGAAGCGGAATATCGCCTGTGAAGTCTTCGGCGCCCTGGGGAATGTGGTTCCAGACGAAGCCCTGGCCGTAATGCGCATGGCGGTCTATGCACAGCACCCGGTATCCCAGAGACTTGAGGTGAGCAACTACCTCTGCCCAGCCATGGCCGTTGTTCCAGTACTTCGCCTGGTTGGTGGACTGCGCGGCGATGCAGACGTATGGCTCCGCAATTTTTCGCTCCGCATCCAGCTTCAGGCGGGGAGGGCATTCACGCGGGTCAACCCCCAGGATGTAGCCGGCATTGCGGTGGAAGCCGACCTTCCTGAAATCGATCGGTTGGTGTGTGGTATCACCCTTAAAGAAGAGGCCGACATACCAGGACGCGTAAGGATTTATCGTTTGTAGATTCTCCTTTGTGGAGAACGTAATTTCGGGATATTGCGCGCTGAGTAGTTCAATGATTTCCTGCCCCATAACGCACTCAAGCTGACAGCGGTGCAGCTGGCGAAAACGCTCTGCATAATGGAACCACCCAAGCATGTCGCCCAGCGTGCCCGTAGGGAAAAAGATAACAACGGGCTTGTCCTTCATATCCAGTGTTTCATCCAGGATCGGGCTCGCCGAACCCTGGTGGAATACCTGAATGCGGAAACGGACGTAATATTTTTTATTACTGGTGACCCAGCCGCCTTCTGAATCACAGCTGAAAAGAATATTGCCGCTGTCGTCATCCATTAATATGACGTGCCATTTTCCTTCCGGAAGCAAAACGCGCGCGCCATAGTTAAAGTCATAAAGAATTCCGTCCGGTCCTGTGCAGGACGGGAGTTCTGGAGGATTTGAGAAGTTATCTGACATATATAATTTGTCCTTGGTGGTAATTTTAAATCTGTAACAAATAGGTTGAGTGCACTACATTTATTTAAGTAATGCTTTCCATGACAGGTTGCGAATTGCTGTGTTTATGCTTTTGAAAAATGTTATATGTGCGTGCAAAACTCGCGCATGCTTACAGGTTTTGAAAATAGATAACCCTGGAAAATACTCACTCCTTTATCTTTCAAAAGCGACAGTTGCTCTTTATCTTCTATACCTTCAGCAATGACATGAATTTGTAATCGTTCTGCAAGAGTTACAATGGAATCAATTACCGCGGAATAGATTAATGATCCATTGCTCGCAATTGTTAGGCATTTATCAATCTTGATTGTTGAGAAACCTGCATGTTCAATATATTTAAGGCATGAACTCCCGCTGCCGAAATCATCAATCGCAAATCGCACACCTGACTCAGTAAGCTGTTGCATAGCATCAAGCGCAAAGTCGTCCAGGTTCATTGTTCCGCGTTCGACAATTTCCAGCGTGACATCAATGCGTCCGTCGAATACTTTCTTAAAGTCCGTCACTGCTTCAATAACTCTTGAAGAGTTCAACTGTCTTGCACAGATGTTGAATGAAAGATAAAAGTCATCAGGTAAAGTTCCTTCATAGCCTTCAAAAAATGCTTTAACATCAGACATCAGGCTGCATGTGACATCATTAATCACCTCGCACGATTCCATTGCGGAAAGGTATTTTTCGGGAGAGTGGTAAATCCCGTCTTTGAGAACTCTGAGTAATACCTCACCGCCTACGATCTCATCTCCCTTACATACCGGCTGGATGAAGGGAACAAATTCAGTACCAGTCAGTTCCGCTGATAAGATTGTTTCTCTAATCAATGTACGAGCTTTGATGAAGAAACGTTCTGCCTTCATGAGCATTTTGGTGCTTATCATTATGTCGCTCCTTATCTACTGAATTCGCTACCCGAGGTATTACTTCTTTCCCCCGGGTCGTGAATGGCAGTAGCGCGGATGCTGCTCGTGAAGATTAAGAATCTGCTCATTCACTTCTGCGAACAATCCTATCAACCGGAAATGCTTGATAGATACTTGTATCGTTGATTGATTAAAATACAAACCGATATTCTATTTGTTATGTCTTTTACAGGTTATATATCTGCTTGAGATGCCGTCGCGCCTGCCTGTGCTACGATGCTTGCAAGACGTTAATGGGTTTTCGCAGGTTGGAAAAACGAGAGGATCCATTCAAATACCATCATGGATAAGGAGTCGTAGATGGTTTTCGTGATTGATAATAGGGTTTTCTTTCGATCGGAAGATGGTGCTATATGGCCATCCGGAGACGAGGGCTCTACTGTCATTCTGACCCTGACAATGAACAGACTACTAACATGCCTTCTGGAAAAGCATGGTCAGGTTCTGACCCGAAATGAGCTTCTGGATAGCGTCTGGGATGCTCATGGATTGCGCTCATCGAGTCACACATTAAATAAATACATCTCAGAACTGAGAAAGCACTTTGTCCAGTTTGGTATTACGGATGAATGTATTACCACAGTGCCTCGGGTCGGCTTTATGTTTAACAGTGATATTGACGTCAGGGATATCACTGAATCTACCATTGCTGATGAACGACTCAAAGAGATTGAAGAGCCGGAAGTAATAAAAGTAGTCCGCCGTACTACGTTAGCGGGTAAGTACAAGGCTCTTCATTATACGCTGGCACTGATAGTACTTCTAATCAGCGCTACCTTGGTTGTGCTAGGTCTCGGAACTCCGTCGAAAGACTTAAGGGATATAAAACAGATTAAACCCCATTTTTTGTTTAACTACGACACCTGTCCTGTCTATACGGTACAGAACAACTCTGCATCCCTGTCAGAGCAAAAAAAAGAACTGTTTTTAGAACTGGCTGCCTCAAGCCATATTCAGTGTCTTGAAGGCACATCTTTTCTCTATCAGGTTTCTGAGTCCTATCTGTACGGCAATAAGGGGAGAGCGTTTATCAGTCGATGCTCGCAAAAAAATAATAATTACATCTCCTGTCTGAATAACTACTGGAGTGGTTATGAACGAAATCAATAAAAAAACAGGGATATCTGCCGTAATTTTACTCCTCATCCTGGCGTTATCGGTGTGGTTTTACGTTCACATACGTCATAAACAGAGTGCGTTGAGTGTTAACTGTTCCACAATTGTACGTTACAACCATCACGAGCCTGATTTCGTCGCTACGCTGGAGTTTATTTTTCGTCTGGATGAAAACCACGATGGCCAGGCTGTCCTGTCGGGGAATATCCAGTCAGCGAGAGGTGTTCATGTCATCTCACGCACAATTCACTTTAGCTATGAGATGAACAGGCCAGGCGAGATTGCCCTTACAGATACGCGCTACGTTAAAAATCCGCGGGATACGGCTGATGATGACAGTTTCAAAAGCAGCTTCTTTTATGTTCCCGAGGGAACCGTTCGCCAGCTGAAGCTTGAACCTACAGGTAATGGCTGGCTGATTGGAAATCTGCAGTCGCCATTTGCGCTTTGCGTGAACAGGTAAGGCCAGGTCCGGGATCGTGAACCTGCTCATATTCCTGTGAAGCTATCTGTTGGGAGCGGCTCATGGGTGTTGGCTTAAAAAACCGGGCTTTGCGCCCGGTTTTTTTATCTTACAACCAGCACATGAACCCAACAGATAGGTCGAGATGTCCGGCTTGTGGGAAGCGATGGAATAACGATAAGAAAGTAAACTTTGGCCGTGTTAAGTGCAGTATTGCCTGAACGAACGGGATAACCATGTGCGTCAGGCTATCCTCGGAATGATATTCGCCCGGCCGAACCTGCCTGCCATTGAGTCAGCGAAGCGTTCAATCCGTCGTGACGATGAACATTCTCGCTTCCTGGGCGAGCTGGCGTTCAGCCTTAATCGGGGCATATTTTTCCGAATGATAGAAGGCAAGGGCCTGATCTAACGTCGGAAATTCAAAAATGCCTGCATAGGGTAACGGCTCTTCGTCGCCTTCCAGTACCTGTGCGACAGCACCAAAATGCACAATTTTACCGCCAGCTTCCTCTAATGCTGACGTGAAGCGGGGGGCAAGGCTGGCCTGTCTGGCTGGGTCAATAATGCGTAAGTTGATATGAACAAAGGCTGGCATAATCGTTCCTCAAACATGCTTAATAATGTATATACAGTATTAATTTTAGCATTGAATGTCGAGATGAAATGATGACCAACATTGATATGACGTTGTTAAAGGCCATTCCGGAAGTCTGCCCGGCGTTTCAGGCGAGAGCTACCGCGCGGGCTATTACACGCTATTACAATGCCTGCTTCAGACCGTTTGATCTGACCGCTGAGCAGTTCAGCCTGTTGGTTGGCATCGGGGGGGCTCCGAATGAAACCGTTGCGGAACTCGCCGCCAGAGCAGGGGTGGATGCGACAACACTGAGTCGAAATATCCGTAGTCTGGAGTTCCGCGGCATTATTGACTCTGCTGGAGGGCGTGGACGTTCAGGAAAACGACTCATGCTGACGGGGGAAGGCTGGCGTCTGCTTGAACAGATCATTCCAGTATGGCAATCCGCTAAGCAGGATCTGTCCCAACTTATGGGCAGCGAGCAGCTTAGCCTTACGACGAAGATGATGAAAAGTCTGGCTAAAATCAGCGCTTCTCTATAAATCTCTCCGCGTTACTGTCCGTTTCAGCAAAACGGCAAAGCCTCAACCGGGCGCAATGCCCGGTATCGTGTTCATACTGCGTGACAGCTTACGGATGCCATAATTTTATTCCCGCCAATATTATCCATAATCAGCTCGAGTAATTTCCGGTATTCCTCACGGGTCATTACCTCGGCCCGTATTTCGGTTTTACCTTCTGCCTGCGCCGTATCGCAATAAATGGCTTTCAGGCTTAACGTTAACTCTTTCGCCATATTGACAATATTCTGCCGCACCGCATCTTCATGCTCGTCATTACAGGTGATTTTAAGGACATAGCATTTTTCGCCTTCATGGAGCGCGGGCAGTTGATTAATCCGCTGCGCAGCTTCGCGAAGCAGGATGTTGGCGCACAGAATAATCACGCTGGCCATACCGGCATTCCAGAATTGGCCTAAGCCGCATAACACACCAATTCCGGCTGAACACCACAGCGTTGCTGCGGTATTAAGACCCCGAATATTCATCCCTTCACGCATAATAACGCCTGCGCCAAGAAAGCCTATGCCGGAGACTATCTGCGCTGCAATGCGCCCCGGGCTATCGGGTGACGTCGAGAGGGAACTTAAAATAAACACGGCAGCGCCCGTCGCAACCAGTGCATTGGTACGAAGCCCCGCCATACGCTGGCGCCATTGTCTTTCCGCGCCGATAATTGCGCCCAGCAGCATCGCTGCGAGCAGATGAGAGATATAAGGGAACATCAGCCTGTCGCCTGTTAACATGATTAAACGATAAGCGTCAGCGCTTTACAAAGCACAGTATGACGCCGTTAAAACGCAAAGCATGTCAGCGCGAGGGTGGTGGAAAGAGTGAATGATTAAACATGAACATCGCGATGCCCCACAAACCTGGTCGTTCTTAATGTATTGGGATGCAATCACGTCAGGAGGATTGCTGCCCACCGTTAAGGTAAGCAGCGAGAAATCGCGTCAGCTTACCTTCGTATCGACGATAAAATAACTTTCCAACGAAGGACTCCTGTGAAAATTTATTGCCAGTATAGTCAGGGCCGATAATGAGTAAAGTGAAAAAACAACGTCCGTTATGAATTGTTTAAGTTCGGAAGAGATGTTTTTTAAGACGTCATCTGATTTTCAAAAATACCCGGTATACTACATTTTCTATTTTTCAGGCGATAACAGGCAAGGCAGGAAGTATGTCTCTTCGTTCGCTGCGGGCGTTATGCCTGACAAGTTTTTTCATTGCGGATGTCCGCGATGGCCTGGGGCCTTTTCTCGGTATTTTTCTGACCGAACGCCACTGGACTCCTGATGATATCGGCATCCTGATGACGGCCGGCGGGCTGGCGGGGTTACTGGCTACGCTGCCGGCGGGGTTCATCACCGACACCTCCCGCAACAAGCGCGCTGTGCTCGCGCTTCTGTGCATTCTGATTACGCTAAGCACGCTTCTGCTCTGGTTTAGCCAGCAGAGCGGCGTTGTCGCCCTGTCGCAAATCGTCACCGGTATCTGTGCGGCATTTGTCGGGCCGTTGATCGCCGGGATTACGCTGGGGCTGACCGGGCAGAGCGGGTTCAGCGCGCAGATGGGCAGAAACGAGGCGTTCAACCACGGCGGCAATTTTGTCACGGCGCTGCTTGCGGGCGGCATTGCGTGGTACTGGGGCGTGGGCGGGATTTTCCTGCTGATGACCTGTACCACGCTGCTAACGCTGTGTGCGCTGCTTGCCATTCGCAACAGCGATATTGATAACGATGCGGCGCGCGGGCTGTCCTCTTCAGCGAGCCTGCCGGTCCCCGGTTTTGCCGTGCTGATGAAAAACCGGGCGCTGTTTGTGACCGGACTGACGCTGCTCCTGTTCCACCTGGCGAACGCGGCGCTGTTGCCGATGCTGAGCATGAGGGTTGCCGCGGCACCTGCCACGATCAACCCCGGTTTATATGCAGCCGGTACCGTCATCATTTCTCAGGCCGTGATGATCCCGGTCGCCATCTGGGCTTCGCGCCGGATCGAACACTATGGCTACTGGCGCTTGATTATGCTGGCGCTGCTGGTTATGCCGGTGCGCGCGGCGCTGGCGGCATCTACGGACGCGCCGTTAATGATGATCCCGGTACAAATTCTCGACGGCCTGGCCGCCGGGGTTTTGGGTGTCGTCGTACCGTCGTTTATTGTGGTGCTGCTGCGCGGAAGCGGGCACGTCAATGCCGGGCAGAGTGTGGTGATGTTGATGCAGGGAGTAGGGGCATCCATGAGCCCGGCGTTAACCGGGACAATAGCCGGACATTACTCGTTTGCGACGGCATTCAGTGTCCTGAGCGCGATTGCGCTGGCCGCCGTCCTGCTCTGGTGGCGCGTTGCGCACCGGAGCTGGGAAACAAACGCGCCGGGTGAGGCTTAGCCCCCACCCGGCGTAGCACTTAAGCCAGCTCGTTAGGGCAAGGCTCACCCTTTTCTAACTGCTGAAGATTGCCCAGCGTGGTTTCCGAAATGCTGATCAGCGCTTCGGCAGTCAGAAACGCCTGATGTCCGGTAAACAGCACGTTATGGCAGGCAGAGAGGCGACGGAACACGTCGTCCTGGATGACATCGTTAGACTTGTCTTCAAAGAACAGATCGCGTTCGTTTTCATAGACGTCCATCCCCAGCGCGCCAATTTTCTGGGTCTTCAGCGCTTCGATAGCGGCCTGGGAGTCAACCAGCCCGCCGCGGCTGGTGTTGATGATCATCACGCCATCTTTCATCTGGTCAAATGCCGCCTGGTTAAGCAGGTGGTAGTTTTCCGGCGTCAGCGGGCAGTGCAGGGAGATCACGTCGGACTGCGAGAACAGCGTCGGCAGGTCGACGTACTCCACGCCCAGATCCAGCGCTGCGGCGCTTGGGTACGGATCGAATGCCAGCAGACGCATGCCGAAGCCTTTCAGGATGCGCAGGGCAGCCACGCCAATTTTACCGGTCCCGATCACGCCAGCGGTTTTGCCGTACATGGTAAAGCCGGTCAGTCCTTCCAGCGAGAAGTTGGCGTCACGGGTGCGCTGATAAGCGCGATGAATACGACGGTTGAGGGACATCATCATGCCAATCGCATGTTCCGCCACCGCTTCCGGGGAGTACGCCGGGACGCGCACCACCTTCAGACCCAGCTCTTTTGCCGCGTCGAGATCCACGTTGTTAAAGCCTGCACAGCGCAGGGCGATGTACTTCACCCCCTGTTTTTTCAACTCTTCCAGCACCGGACGACTGCCGTCATCATTTACGAAAATGCAGACGCCTTCA
This sequence comes from Enterobacter hormaechei, assembly GCA_041890495.1. Classification (GTDB taxonomy): domain Bacteria; phylum Pseudomonadota; class Gammaproteobacteria; order Enterobacterales; family Enterobacteriaceae; genus Escherichia; species Escherichia boydii. Next base: position 1,484,227 of record CP169086.1, on the reverse strand, counting down.
CAGCCGTGCGCCGTTTTAGCGGTTTTTTCGGACAGCAGAAAGTCGAAAAATTCAAGCTCAAACCCGTAAGCCTCGTTAACATGTTGCAGATACTTTTTGTCGTACTGCTTTGTGCTGTATACCGCGAGTTTCATAAGACTTTCTCCAATGATTTTGCATTCACGTTAGCATGATTAAAATTATCTTACAATTTCTAAAATATTATTGAATTCAATAAGTTCTATCAATTATTCTAGAACATATGTGCACCCTAACTCCATGATATTCATATCTAACGCTTTCTTAAGGGGGGGACGCCAGAGACATGTCTGTTAGTTTTAATATTGGGGAGACTCAAGTGGTTTACCAATGCCTGAAAACGTGACCACGCGTGGTTATTGATATTGCGTAGCTCTTTGAATGTATTAACATCAAAGGTAGTATTATCGTTATTGTTTAAAAATGACAGGGAGACCGAATGTACAACCATAATCGGGAAAAAAGTCATTTCGAGGAGAAAGTCTCAGAGATTGAAAATCTTGCGCAGCGAATTGCCACAAAGCATTTGCTTTACGGTACCTCTGGCATGTTTTTTGAAACTCAACAACTCGTTGCTCATTTGAGAAGGGAGATCGAATCGCATTGCTTGACTTGGTCAGGCGGGATTCAAGTTCTTGATGAACAGATACATCATCTTAAGGAACAAGATGACTTACTTACCTTCAATAAGGCTAAATTATTCATTGTTGTTGAAAAAAATCGGACAACAACGACGACGTTAGCGCTTAAACAGATCGGTTTCGTTGCCGGTGGGGCGCAAGTGTATGGGGGCGCTAGTTTATGCGTCGGTTCGCTGGGTCTTGCCTGTGCTGCCTATGGTGCACCTATGATTACTCATGGGCTAAACAACATGTATGAAAATGGATACTATCTTCTCTATCGTGAAGATCGGTCTGGCACGTTAAGAGATGCTTATCGCTACGCAGCAGCGAAGCTCGGCTATGGAAATAATGAAGCTGATATTGTCTATGGTGTAGTTGATATCTCTTTATCAGCCTATGGCGCGGGAAGAAAAGTTCTGGCTCCCAGAGAAAAATCCTGGAGTTTGTTTCGCAACATTGAATCTGATTATATCAGAGGATGGCAAGAGGCTTCTAAAACAGCGATGGCTCTGGATTTAACCAGTGGAAGCGTCACAGGTTGGCAGATGTACCAGATAGCTAAAGAGAATTAATTATGTCGGAACAGTTCGAGTTGTCATTAACCCCACCGATTCTACCTGCTGTGTGCTATTTTATTGTATCTATTGTCATTTTTTGCTTGTTGTACCTCGGAAAACTCAAGGTCAACAGGCTTCGTAAATATCCTCTGTTCATTGCCTATACGCTGTTTGTGATAGCCATTGCAGCCATCCAGATTAACGTTTTTGCCAACGGCTATGATTTTGTTCGCGGTTTTTTACATATCGATTTTGATCCCTGGCGGTACGACTCGGTGTACTGGGGGTCATTGATATTCGCAATGCTTTACCTGCTGGCAATGCCCAGGAACAGGTATTAATTACGCAGTTATTCCGGCTTCTTGGCCTGAAATTATGCGTAACCCACTGAATCTAAATTGTGTTCTTTAGGTTACGCATAGCAAAAAAGTTACCTCATACTCTTTACAGCATCTATCCTTAATCCTGGCGTTAACTTCAACTCAACCGCTAAACATGCGACAATGATCGGCACTGCCGGCTTAATTCTTTCGCTAAATCAGGATATTAACTGCCCATGAAGGGTAAATACAAAGCCGCTCTTGCGCTTTTACTGCTGTTCATACTGTTGCCGCTGACGCTGCTGATGACGCTCGCCCAGTGGGTACCGACGCTCGCCGGGATCTGGCTGCCCGTCGGGACGCGCATCGCTTTCGAAGAGAGCCCGAAACTGACTCGCCACGCGCTGGTGATCCCCGACCTTCGCTATCTGGTGGAAGACTGCGAAATTGCCCGCATCGATGACGTGACGCTGTCACATCCCAGCCGCTGGAAGCTGGATATCGGCGCGCTGGATCTTAACTCCGTCTGCCTGAGCAAAATTCCCCAGTCGGCGCCCTCAACGGTCGCCCCGAAAACGCTGGCACAATGGCAGGCGGTATTGCCCAATACCTGGCTCACGGTTCACCGTCTGACGCTGTCGCCCTGGCAGCAGTGGCAGGGTGAGCTTCACGCGTCGCTGACCCCGTCCATTCAGGAGATCGCCTATAAAGGCGAGCAGGTCAGCATTAAAGGCACGCTTCGCGGTCAGACGCTCTCGGTCAGCCAGTTTGATGTTCAGCTCCCGGACCAGCCGCAGCCGATCAAGCTGGTGGGCGAGTTTACCTTGCCGCTGGTCCCGGACGGCGTGCCGGTGAAAGGCCACGCGGTTGCGACCTTTAACGTGCCACAGTTAACGTCACTGGTCGACGCCGATCTCGACTGGGAAGATAATCAGGGACAGCTGGTGGTGATGGCGCGGGACAACCCCGATCCGCTGCTCGACCTGCCGTGGCAAATCACCGCGGAACAGCTGAACATCAGCGACGGGCGCTGGAACTGGGATCTTTCCGGTATGCCGCTGAGCGGGCGGGTGTCCCTTCGCGCCGACAACTGGCAGCAGGGGCTGGAGAAAGCCACCCTGACCGGACGACTGAACGTGTTGACGCAAGGCGATGCGGGGAAAGGCAACGCGGTACTGAATATTGGGCCCGGCAGGCTCAGCATGGAAAACAGCGATATGCCGCTGCATCTGAGCGGCGAGGCGAAGCAAAACGATCTCATCCTTTACGCCAAATTGCCCGCAACGCTGACCGGCAGCCTGTATGAACCGCAGCTCACCTTTGAGCCGGGCGCGCTGCTCCGCTCGCGCGGACGCATCATTAACTCACTCGACATCGATGAAATCCGCTGGCCGCTGGCGGGCGTGAAGCTCACCCAGAAGGGCGTGGACGGTCGTTTACAGGCGATTTTGCGCGCCCATGAGAACGAGATGGGCGATTTTGAACTCCACCTGGACGGCCAGGCAAACGACTTTTTACCCGATAACGGCCTGTGGCAGTGGCGCTACTGGGGAAAAGGCGGTTTTACGCCGATGCATGCCCGCTGGGATGTCGCCGGGAAAGGCGAGTGGCGCGACAACCTTATTGAGCTGACGGCGCTCTCCACCGGTTTTGACAAGCTCCAGTACGGCACGATGGAGGTCAGCAAGCCGCGTCTGGTGCTGGATCGGCCTGTACGCTGGCTGCGCGATGCCGAAAAACCCGCCTTCAGCGGCGCGCTGTCGCTCAATGCCGGGCAAACCCGTTTCTCCGGCGGCAGCGTGTTGCCACCCTCGGTCCTGACCTTCAGCGTCGACGGCACCGACCCGACAATTTTTCAGTTTAAGGGCGACCTTCATGCGGACAAAATCGGCCCGGTACAGGTGAACGGTCGTTGGGATGGCGTGCGCCTTCGCGGGCAGGCCTGGTGGCCGAAACAGTCGCTCACCGTGTTCCAGCCTTTGATCCCGCCGGACTGGAAAATGACGCTGCGCGACGGGGAACTTTATGCGCAGGTCGCCTTCTCGGCGGCGGCCGATCAGGGCTTTGAAGCGGGCGGGCACGGCGTGCTGAAATCCGGCAGCGCCTGGATGCCGGATAACCAGATTAACGGCGTCGACTTTGTGCTGCCGTTCCGCTTCAGCGAGGGAACCTGGTCTCTGGGCACGCGCGGTCCGGTGACGCTGCGCATCGGCGAAGTGGTAAACCTGGTGACCGCGCGCAACATTACCGCGGATTTACAGGGCGATTATCCCTGGACGGAGAACAATCCGCTGCTGCTCACCAACGTGAAGGTGGAAGCCCTCGGCGGGAAGATCACCATGCAGCAGCTGCGGATGCCGCAGCACGATCCGGCCCTGCTGCGGGTGGACAATATCTCTTCGAGCGAGCTGATTAGCGCGGTCAATCCGAAACAGTTTGCCATGTCGGGGCCGGTGAGCGGGGCGCTGCCGTTCTGGCTGGATAACGAAAAATGGATCATTAAGGATGGCTGGCTGACCAATCCTGGGCCAATGACGCTGCGCATCGACAAAGATACGGCCGACGCCATCGTAAAAGATAATATGGTCGCGGGTGCCGCGATTAACTGGCTCCGCTATATGGAAATTTCGCGTTCGTGGACGAGAATCAATTTAGATAACCTCGGTGAATTAACCATGCAGGCGACCATCAAGGGGACCAGCCGGGTGGATGGCAAAAGCAGCTCCGTCAACCTGAACTATACCCATGACGAGAATGTCTTTACCCTCTGGCGCAGCCTGCGTTTTGGGGACAACCTGCAAACCTGGTTTGAGCAACATGCGGCGATACCTGCTCCCCGCAGTTCGACCGGCAAGGAAAGTGAGGAACAACAATGAAAAAGATGGCTGGTGCGCTCACCGTTGCCGTTGCCGCGCTACTGTCCGGCTGTACGCCGCGCATTGAAGTCGCTGCGCCAAAGGAGCCGATTACCATCAATATGAATGTTAAAATCGAACATGAGATCCATATTAAGGTCGATAAAGACGTTGAAACTCTGCTGAAATCGCGCAGCGATCTGTTCTGAGGACGCCATGAAACGATTAGCTCTGATTTTACTGGCGCTGGGGATGAACGTGCAGGCGGCTACGCTCACCCTGAACGACGCCCGGGCGCAGGGGCGCGTGGGGGAAACCCTCAGCGGTTATCTTGCCCCGATTCAACAGGACGCCGAAACGCTGGCGCTGGTCAACCGTATCAATGCGGCGCGCACGGAAAACTACCAGAAGCTGGCTGACAGCAATAATTTGCCGGTCGATGAAGTGGCCAAAATGGCAGGGCAGAAACTGGTTGCCCGCGCGCAGCCGGGCGAATACGTGAGGGGCATTAACGGAAAGTGGCTCAAAAAGTAGCTAGCGGTAGCGCCTGCGGTATTCACCCGGCGAAACGCCAAAGCGCTGCTTAAACGCCGTTGAAAAATGGCTATGGTCGGTGAACCCCCAGCTGTAGCCAATGCCCGCCAGCTTTTCATCATCACCGGTAGATTGCAGTGCCTGCGCGCAGAGATCCAGACGACGGTTTTTGATGTACTGCGCCACCACCAGCCCCTTCTCGGCAAACATGCGGTAAAGGCTGCGCACGGACATACCGCTCTCGGCGGCAATCCATTCCGGACGCAGGGATTCAGACTGAATATTATCGTCAATCAGCGCCACCACGTGCAGGAACTGGCGCTCCTTGCGCGGCTGAATGATGTCACGCTGCTGGAAAGCGGGGCGCAGCAGGCAGATCATCGCTTCGAGCGCCGCTTCGCTCTCCCGGTCACTCAGGTCGGCATTGCTCATGCTCTCCATCAACAGGCGATGGCTCAGCTGTACCGTGGGCAAGGTGCGGGAAAGGGCGGTCGCGCAGCTTATCTCCTGGAAACGACACTGCTGCTCAATAATCTGACGGGGAACCAGGAGCGAAATCTGGCGTGATTTTTCCCGCCAGTTGATCGAGCAGGGACGCGACGCGTCAATCAGCGTGATATCCCCAGTTCTGAGCAGCGCGCGACGGTCATCCTGCTCAATTTCCGCGCTGCCTTCGAGCTGGAACACGGTATAGAACCAGGCATCATTACTCTGCGCGATCTCCTGACGGGAGCGGAACAGGTTAACGCCGCCTGCGGTCACGGTGCTGAGCTTCAGGCTGCGCGCATAGCTGGTCTCCAGCTCGCCGAAGAATTTTCCCCCGGTGGGCTGCGCGTTAAAACGCCCGCAAACCTGGTTAATTTGCGCCAGCCACTGCTGATACTGTTCCTGCTCGCTTGCACACGCCATCGTTTCTCTCACTGCACCGTCAACGTTTTCGCATTGTTGCATTTGTGTTGCATTTTGTCAGAGCTATGAGGCTGACTATAGGAAAGAACACTCACCGGTAACAGCGATATAAGCGGCAATTATCGCGATTTGCGGAGCCTGTCACAGGTGGCAAAGCGAATGTCACAGAGACAAAAGCGAGAACTCAAAACCCCACTTAGACTGGATGAACACCCTGCGAAGAATAACGAAGGAGTATCCTATGTCTGAATCACTGGTGGCTATTCAGCCTGCCGTGCAACAATTTTTAGACCGACAGCATGGCCTGTGGATTGAAGGGCGTCAGGCCGCGTCGGACAGTGAAAAGCGGCTGAACGTCTACAACCCGGCCACGGGCGAGGTCATTGCCTCAACTGCCGATGCCAGCGTCGACGACGTTGACCGCGCCGTTATGTCCGGCTGGCGCGCGTTTGTCGCCCGCAGCTGGGCCGGAAAACTGCCGGCGGAGCGCGAGCGGATCCTGCTCCATTTCGCCGATCTGGTAGAACAGCACAGCGAGGAGCTGGCCCAGCTTGAAACGCTGGAGCAGGGCAAATCCATCAATATTTCCCGTATGTTTGAAGTCAGCTGCACCCTGAACTGGATGCGCTATACCGCCGGGCTGACCACCAAAATTACGGGTAAGACCCTCGACCTTTCCATACCGCTGCCGCAGGGCGCACGCTATCAGGCGTGGACGCGTAAAGAGCCGGTTGGCGTGGTGGCCGGGATTGTGCCCTGGAACTTCCCGCTGATGATCGGAATGTGGAAAGTGATGCCAGCGCTTGCCGCGGGCTGCTCGATCGTCATTAAGCCGTCTGAAACCACGCCGCTGACCATGCTCCGCGTGGCGGAACTGGCCAGTGAAGCGGGCATCCCTGACGGGGTGTTCAACGTGGTGACCGGCAGCGGCGCGGTGTGCGGCGCAGCGCTGACCTCGCATCCGTATATTGCAAAGGTGAGCTTCACCGGCTCAACGGCGACGGGTAAGCAAATTGCCCGCGCGGCGGCGGACACGCTAACCGGCGTGACCCTGGAGCTGGGCGGGAAAAACCCGGCAATTGTACTCAAGGATGCGGACCCGGCGTGGGTAATCGAAGGCCTGATGACCGGCAGCTTCCTGAACCAGGGGCAGGTGTGCGCGGCGAGCTCGCGCATCTACATTGAAGCGCCGCTGTTTGACACGCTGGTCAGCGGGTTTGAGCTGGCGGTGAAATCCCTGAGCGTCGGGCCGGGCATGTCGCCTGAGGCGTTTATCAACCCGCTGGTGTCGCGCGCCCACTGTGACAAGGTGCAGACCTTCCTTGATGAGGCGAAGTCGCGCAACGCGGAGCTGATCGTCGGTAACCGGGGGCCGGAAGGCAAAGGCTATTACGTTGCGCCTACGCTGGTGGTGAACCCAGATGCCTCGCTGCGCCTGACCCGCGAAGAGGTGTTTGGCCCGGTGGTCAACGTGGTGCGCGTCGCGGACGGGGAAGAGGCGCTTCAGCGGGCAAACGACAGTGAATATGGCCTGACGGCCAGCGTCTGGACGCAGAATATCAGCAAGGCGCTGGAGTACACCGACCGGCTGCAGGCGGGCACCGTCTGGGTGAACAGCCATACGCTGATTGACGCTAACTTACCGTTTGGCGGCATGAAGCAGTCCGGGACAGGGCGCGACTTCGGCCCGGACTGGCTGGACGGCTGGTGTGAAACCAAGTCGGTGTGCGTGCGGTATTAAACACAATGCCGGGTAACGATGCGGTTACCCGGCAGGTTTTAACCCGGCGGCTATTTTAGCGCTGCGGCAATGACCGATGGAATAGCGTCAAACGCCTGCGCAACGCCTTTGGCCCGGATCTCTTCACCGCGCGTCGCCCCTTCCGCGCGGACAAATTCCACTCTGTCGATACCCAGAAAACCAAAGAATCGCTGCAGGTATTTCTCCTGAAAATCCATGTCTTCGATTGGCGTACCGTGATATATCCCGCCGCGGGTTGAAACGACGATAATCCTCTTTCCGGTCGCATGTCCCACCGGGCCCGTCGGGGTATAGCTAAAGGTTTTTCCCGGCTGGGCGAGTCGATCTAACCAGGCCTTAAGCTGCGTTGAGACGGAGAAATTATACATAGGCGCGCCTATCACAATGAGGTCGCTATTGAGAAATTCGTTCACAAGTTCCCCGGACAGCGCGCGTTCGCGGACATCTTCAGCCGTCGCATCGGTGGCTATCCGCAGCGGCCGGAACCCAGCGGCAACGGTGCCGGTGAGATGGGCGATGGGGGTCTTAACGACGTCGCGATAGACCACCTTCTCTGATGCTATCTGGCGAACCACCTCTGCCGTCAGCTGACGTGAAAGTGAGAACTCGCCGTTAATGCTTGAATCTATATGCAGGATCTTAATTTCTCTGTTTCCTTTGCGTCGGTCTGGGTTGCTTGTTCGATAAACTGGCTGACGGCGTCCGGGTGGGAAATCATCGACATATGGCTGCTCTTAATACGCAGGACCTTAGCGTTCATGGAGCCTGCGAGCTGCTGCTGGATACCGGGAGAGAGGGCGCGATCCTCTTCGGTTATCAGATACCATGAGGGTTTTTCACGCCATGCTGCATGTTCTACCTTCTCGCTGAAGGCGCTTGCCGCGATAGGCTGCTGCGTTGCCGTCAGCAGTTTTACGCGCTTGAGGGGCAGATCGTTGGCCATCGTGCGCTGATAGGCAGCAGGATCGTCCAGCCAGATTAACCCTTTTTTATCCGGGCGCATGTCGGCCATCGGGGCGTTGAGGCGGGTAAGAAGAGAGGTAACCGATTCACCGCTGTCGGGGGCAAGGGCGGAGAGAAAAACCAGTTTTTTCACCTTCGGGTTATTGCCTGCCTGAGCGATGACCGCGCCGGCCCAGGAGTGGCCAACAAGGACCACGTCCCCTTGCTGACGGTCGATGACTCGCTCTGTGGCGGCGACGTCCTCTTCCAGCGAGGTAAGAGGGTTTTGCACTGCCGTGACGTGATAGCCCCGGGTCTGCAAACGGCCTGTTACTTCCTGCCAGACGGAACCATCTGTAAAGGCACCATGCACGAGGATGATGTTATTAATCCGCGCCTGCACAGACTGCGATGCAGCCATGCAAAGCAAAGAAAGAAGAACGGGCAAGCGTGTCGATTTCATAAGCGTGACGTAATTTCCTGAGTGACGTTGAAGCACAGTGTAACGAGAGGCGTAAAGAGGTTTGTAGTGTCTGAAATGACTGTTAACATACGAAATCAGAAATTTTACTCAGGCCTGAATCATGAGAATTGCCATTTTAGCGTTACCCGGAAGTATGAAATCCGCCGTGGCTGGGCTCTGCGACATGTTCTGGCTGGCTAACGAGGTAATTGCCCAGCAGCCGGACGGCGAGGGCATTTCGCCTTTTGAGGCGGTCATCATCACGGCGGAAGGAAAGCCGGTCCCGGACGCGCAGGGGCGGCCGATCGAGGCCGAAGCGAGCTTTGCTACCGGGGCAACCTTCGAGCTCGTGATTGCCTGCGGGATGAAGCTTGACGAGCAGAAACGCCCGGTCTCGCCAGCGGCCGTCCTCGAGGCTACCGAATGGCTGCGCGGCCAGTATGATAAAGGCGCGATGCTTGCGGGAGCCTGTGCCGGTGGGTTGGTTCTCGCCGAGGCGGGGATCCTCAATGGCCGGGCATGCACCACGACCTGGTGGCTTTACCATACTTTCCGCCAGCGTTATCCGCTCAGCAAACCTGTCTGGGGTAAAGCGCTGGTGCACGACGCTCGGGTTATCACATCCGGTGGCCCGCTCTCGTGGGTTGACCTGGCGCTGCATATCATCCGTCTGCACGCGGGGCAGAAGCTGGCGCGTCTGACGGCCGATATGGCCGTGGCTGACAGCCAGCCGTTATCTCAGCAGGTTTACGCGCCAGCAGGTTTTTTAAATTCAGTCCATCCGATGATAATGAAAGCGGAACATATCGTCCGGTATGAAAATCCGGCGATTACCGTAGAACAGCTTGCCCGGGCGCTAAATATGACCACTCGTACCCTTCACCGAAAAATGGCGGAGGAGATGAATGAAAGCCCTAAAAACTTTTTGACGCGCATGCGCATTGAAAAGGCAATGCGTCTCCTGGAGCAGCCGGGGTATGTCATAGCGCAGATTGCCGGCGCTTGCGGTTACGCTGACGACACGGCATTCAGGCGCGCATTCACGGGGGTGACGGGAATGTCGCCCGGTCAATACCGCAAATGGATCGCCGAGCGTCATGCGGATTAGCCGCCGTTCTCACCGGCATACTCGATCCCGCCCGGCCTCCTTTGCCCGATAGAGCGCCGCATCGGCGCGGGCGATGATCTCGGTGCCCGCCAGCCCCTCCGCCATGCTCGCAATCCCCATGCTCACGGTGACATGGTCGCTAACGGTTGAGGCGCCGTGCGGTATGGCTTCCGTACGCAGGCCCTCCTGAATGCGTAAGGCAACCTTTTCCGCGATGTTTTCCGGGCAGTTAAACAGGATCACCACAAACTCCTCGCCGCCGTAACGCGACACCACATCGTCAGGTGTGCGCACCGACTGCTTCAGCACCCGCGCCACGCGGGTCAGACAGTCGTCGCCTGCCTGGTGCCCGTAAGTGTCGTTGTAGAGCTTGAAATAGTCGATATCCAGCATAATCACCGAGAAGGTTTTCTTCTGCTCAACCGCGTTCTCCAGCACCACCTCCATTTTCCGGCGATTGGCGGTCCTGGTTAACGGGTCCTGGTGCGCCAGCGCGTCCAGCCGTGAAATCAGCAGCTGATTTTGCTGGTTACGTCGCCAGGCCTCGTCAAACCAGCTCAGCAGAATGAAACGCCCGCAGACCAGGATCAGCGTAAAGACGCTCCAGATAACCACGAAGTGAAGGTTGAGGCCATCGTTCCGTATCCAGCTTGCTATCGGCAGGGTGATCCAGAGCGGGAGCACAAAGGCGAGTAGCCCTTCAGGGTAAAAATAAAGCGCCGTTAAACCGGCGAGTAATAAAATGACGCACAGCGGCCAGACGTGCGGGAGCAGCAGCTGGGTAATAAACCAGAAGCAGGAGACCGACCAGATGGCGCTACAGATAAACAACACCACGCTGATTCCGGCGATTCGCCGCCAGGCCATCAGGATCAGCGCAGCGGAGAGGATGATAATGCCGAGCATGGAGGCATCGACCATTCTCGTCAGCTGCGGCGAGTGGGGATAAAGGGGATCGCTGGCGTTAAGCAGAACGTGTCGCAGCAGAATCATCACCGCGAAGCTGATATTGACGAAGGCCAGCCACGGCAGGTTCATCGCCAGCCCGTGCATGACCATGGCATGGCGCGTCGGCCATGTTGCCCGTTCAAGTGTCGGTTTTTTTCTTTTTTCCATTGACGCTTTTTACCCTGTCTGGCGAACACGTGGCGCAGGAAAGGGCGGACGAACCGCCCTTTTGCGTGTACCGTTACGGTGTCACAATGTTAAACCAGAAATCAAACTTGTCCATATAGCTAAGCATGGCATCAAGTTTCGCGCTGTCGCCAGTAATTTTAATATTTCCGCTGTCCTGGGCCTGTTTCAGCGTCACCTCCTTGAGGATGATTTTATTCAGGGTGTCACGGTTAAGCGTCAGCGTAGCGTCCGCATCTTTTGCTTCTGCGTTCGCCGTGTGGTTCAGCACGCCATTTTCCAGCTCAAGTTTGTACTTCCCGCCATCGCTGCCCAAATCAATGTTAAACACCGATTTAGCCTCACCGGCTTTCTGACCATTAATATGGACTGCCAGGTAGTCAAAGAACATCTCTGGCGTCATCGCGCGTACCGTATCCGGGCTGGCGGTATTCGGGGTTGGACCTTTCACCACGCCGTTACGCAACTCCTGCGCACCGGTCAGGTAGAAGTTACGCCACGGGCCGGATTCGGCCTGATAGCCCAGCTGTTCCAGCGCATCCGCCTCCAGGTTACGTGCCGCCTGGTTGTTTGGATCGGCAAAGACCACTTTACTCACCACCTGCGCCACCCAGCGGTAGTTCCCCTGGTCGAAGTCGGTTTTCGCCTTGTTCAGGATGGCATCCGCGCCGCCCATATACTCAACGAATTTCTTCGCGCCTTCTTCTGGCGGCAGCTCATCCAGCGTCGCCGGGTTGCCGTCAAACCAGCCAAGATACAGCACGTAGGTGGCTTTGACGTCATGGCTCACCGAACCGTAATAGCCGCGGTTAGCCCAGGTATGGGCCAGTGAATCCGGGAGCTTAAAGTTCGCGGCGATTTCGTCGCGCGTCAGCCCTTCGTTCGCCATACGCAGCGTCTGGTCGTTGATGTAACGATAGAGGTCACGCTGGCTTTTCAGCAGTTTGACCACGTTTTCGTTGCCCCAGGTCGGCCAGTGGTGCTGTGCCATGATGATTTCGGCCTTATCACCCCAGCGCACAATCGCCTGGTTAATGTATTTCGACCACGGCAGCGGCTCGCGGATTTTCGCTCCGCGCAGCGAGTAGGTGTTGTGCAGGGTGTGGGTCACGTCCTCAGCGGATTCGATCAGTTTTTTCTCTTCGATATACCAGAGCATTTCCGATGGCGCTTCGGAGCCAGGCGCAAGCATAAAGTCGTAGGTCAGGCCGTCGATAACCTCTTTCTGCCCATCTTTCTCGATAATATTGGTCGGGGCAATCAGCGTGACCGTCCCGGCGGAGGTCGTTGTCCCAAGACCGGCACCCACCTGACCTTTGGCATCTGGCTTCAGCAGGTTGCCATACATATAGCTGGCGCGGCGGCTCATCACGTTGCCCGCCATAATGTTCTCGGCAACGGCTGCTTCCATAAACCCGGCAGGCGCGTAGACCTTCACTTTACCGGCTTTCACGTCCGCTTCATCCACCACGCCGCGCACGCCGCCATAGTGGTCAACGTGGCTGTGGGTATAAATGATGGCGACGACCGGTTTCTTGCCGCGATGTTTAAAATAGAGATCCATCCCGACCTTCGCCGTTTCTGCCGACACCAGCGGGTCAACCACGGTAATACCTTCTTTCCCTTCGATGATGGTCATATTTGACAGATCGAGATTTCGTATCTGATATACGCCATCGGTCACTTCAAACAGACCGCTAATATTAATTAGCTGAGATTGACGCCATAAGCTTGGATTAACGGAGTCCGGGGCTTTATCGCCTTCTTTAATAAAGGAATACTGCTGCGGGTTCCAGATGATATTGCCTTGTTCCCCTTTGATAATTTCCTGAGGGATCGGCGCAATAAAGCCCTTATGGGCGTCCGTAAAATCGGTGTTATCGGAGAAAGGAAGCTGATTAAACAGGGTGTTATTGGCTTGTTGCGTTGCGGCCGTGGCATCCTTCGGGGCTTCTGCGGCATACGCGGAGCTAACGGAAATAACAAGTCCAGCCAGAGCAAGACTCCTGACGATCAAATTGAATTTCATCCTAACCTCTCAGTGGTGTATTACGTCGTTCGTGGAAACTTCGTGTCCTGGCTGAAAGTGGTTCAAGAAATACAATGGGAATAAACGAGGTAGAAATAACTATAAGCGGGGAGAGATATTCAGCAAGTAAATAGATGAAAAACCGGGCATTGCGCCCGGTACGTTATTTCGTTTCGTCTTTTTTCTTCCCGAGCGTTGGCGTCTCGTCGAAGAAGTTCCACGGTTTAAGGAGGGTATGCACCCATTCCGTTGGCATAATCGGCCACTCTTCCGCGCGCGCCACGTGGGTGGTGCCGGTGGTCATCCAGACCACGTCATCCTGGTCGTTCAGCGACTCGTTGTCCTTGCTGTACTGTCCGAGGCCCGTGTCGTGGATGGAGCGGTTAGGGAATTTGCCTTCCGGATAGAGCTCATCCGGGTGGTAGCGGGTTACCCACAGCTGTTTGTCCATAAAGCTCAGGCGATGGTAGATCCACTCGTCCGGGGCAAATTTCGCCCCCGTCGCCACCGGGTGCGTGCCGCCCGCGTAAGGGATGATCTGGTACGAAACCGGGTTGCCCATGCGGTTTTCTTTACGGGTGTTGCTCAGCAGTCGAATCGTGCCCGGGTCGAACTTCTGCGCCGCCTGCTGCTCGGTATCAATATCGTACTGATTGATCTGCATGGTGCTGGTGCGCGGGCCACCGGCGGTATTTGGCTTCACTTCCGGATCCATGGCCACCAGCTTGTTGTTGATGCCGTCCACGTCCATATCGAGACGGAAGTTGTAGATGTGCTGGTGCGTGGTGCCCACGATGTTGTGGTCGATCAGCGTGCCGTATTTTGTATCGTCTTTGGCAGTGGCATCGTGCATGGTTTTCGCCTGCACGCCTTTCACCGCTTCGATACCCGTCGCACCTGCGTCAATGCCGATGGTGCCATTTTCATGGAACACCCAGTCGAAGATGTAATCGTAATTACCCACGGTACTCACCCAGCGCACCACCAGTTCGCGGCGCTCGGTGCTGACGTTAGGCTGGCCCATCTCCTGATGCTTATATTCCGGGCCCGCGTAGCGTTCGAAAATCGCGATCGCGCGCGGGATCTCCATCGGCGCGCCGGTGTAGTCCGGGATGGTCTCATTGAGCATCACCGCGTTCGACGGCACGTCTTTACCGCGCACCAGCGGCGAGGTCAGGGTGCCCATGCCGTAGTCGCCGGAATCAAGATAGGCCTTAAAGTACCAGCCCACGTCCGGATCGCCGTAGGGGACAATCATGCCGCCGAGCGACCCCTGATACATAATCTGGCGTTTTTTGCCGTTGTCGTTATACGTAACGGTTGAAATCATCGGGCCGACGCGTGAGTCCAGGCTCAGGTGGAAATCCCAGTTCTGCCAGTGCACCATATCGCCGGTGATGGTGTAGTTCTTGCCTTCCGGCTCGACGATCTCCAGAGGTTTCTTAACCGTTTCTACCCGGTCGCGGCCGTCATACGGGCGCGGTGTGAGCGGAACCGGGATGACCGGGCCTTCTTCGATTTTCTGAATTTTCTTCTGCTCAAGATCGACAACCGCAACCAGGTTCTCAATCGGGTGCGCCCAGTAGTTGCCGTCGCCGACATCCAGATAGCTCACCACCTTCAGCAGGCGATCTTCCTGCTTCAGGCCATCTTTACCGTCGAAATAGCCGACGGTCAGCGGCGTGGTAATCACTTTTTTCGGGTCGGTGATGCCGTGTTTTTTAAGCACCTCGGCAAACTCCGTGCTGTCGTTGATGATCTGCTGCACCGCGGTGAAATCATCCAGCAGCACCATGCCGTGCGCGTCTTTCACAGGCTCCCAGCGCAGGATTTTATTATCCTTCAGATCCACCACGCTTTCGATAACGTGCTTCCCATCGAGCATCACAATCTTCGCCTGACGCGGGGCATCCACAGCCGTACCGTTAAGCACAAAGTCCCACACTTTGGCTTTCTCTGGCTCAGCAAGGGCAATCTGGGTAAAGCGGGTATTCGGTTTAAAATCCGCCGAGGCTTTGACAATCTCAACGGCCTGCTTAATTTCGTCCGCCGTCAGCGCGTTTAGCGGGTGAGGACGTTTTTCAACCTGGAAAGTCTGGTCAAGGCCGGACTGGAAAACATCGTTGATGAAGCTGTCAGAGATAAAGGCTTTTTTGCCTTTCATCACCACCGGCACCTCGAGCTTGAGGGTTTTCCCGTTGACGATGGCGGTTTTAGCGCCCGGTTTGACCTTCACAAAGGCGCCATCTTTCGCAATGGTGAACATCTGCGCGTAATCATCCCACTGAACGTCGGCGCCAAAGTCCTGCAGCGTTTTGTCCATCGGGACCATATGCGCCTCACTGCCGTGGGCGAAAGCAGGGGATTGCCAGGCGCAACACAGCGCAACGGCCATAGCCAGCGCCGTTCTACGGGCAGAAAAAGAAGAATTGCTTCCCATCGTAGACCTCATCTTGTTGTGTTTATTGTGTTGTGACAGCCTTATCCTGACAGGCGCCTGATAAAAGCGTTTGCCTGCATCTGCCAGATTATTTGTCAGTCTTGCCAGGTTAAAAAAAGAGCGGGGTGGTGTCACACCCCGGCTGGTCGTCGTAGGCCGGGTGAGCATCGCGCCACCCGGCAGGAAAGGCAGTGAAGGGAAGGTCTCAGAAATCGCCCCGCTGGCGCGCCACCAGCGTCAGGATGGAGTAGAGCGCCACGGCCTGCTGATGCTGGTTGAAGATCTCAACCGCCCATTCCACCACGCCGGTTGGTTTTTCCTCGGCGGTACGCTGTTTCTTCAGCGTTTTACGTTTGCAGGTCAGACGCACCTGAATGGTATCGCCCGGTTTAACCGGCTCGATAAAGCGCAGGTTCTCCATGCCGTAGTTGGCAATGACCGGCCCGACGCCCGCATCAACAAACAGTCCCGCTGCGGCGGAAATCAGGAAGTAGCCGTGCACCACGCGCTCGCCAAAGATCGACTCTGCCGCGCCAATTTTGTCCATGTGGGCGTAGAAGTGGTCGCCGCTCAGGCAGGCAAAGTTCACGATGTCCGCTTCCGTCAGGGTGCGGCGCGGCGTCAGCAGGCTGTCGCCCGGCTGCAGCTCCTCAAAGTATTTGCGGAACGGATGTACGCGATCTTCCTGCACCGCTGCGCCACGCACCCACTGCTTGCCGACGGCGGCCAGCATGGTCGGACTGCCCTGAATCGCGGTGCGCTGCAGGTAGTGCTTCACCGCGCGCAGGCCACCCAGCTCTTCGCCGCCGCCCGCGCGTCCCGGGCCGCCGTGCACCAGCTGCGGAAGCGGGGAGCCGTGGCCGGTGGACTCTTTCGAGGCTTCCTCGTTGAGGATCTGAATACGCCCGTGGGCGCGCGCCGCGCCGATAATAAACTGGCGGGCAATGGCCTGGTCTGCGGTGACCAGCGTGCCCGCCAGGCTGCCGCCGCCCGCGCGGGCTAGCTGCATTGCGTGGCGCGCGTCGCGATACGGCATCAGCGTCGCAACCGGGCCAAAGGCTTCAGTTGAGTGGACTGCCGGAGTTTCATCCGGCTGCGGGCAGAACAGCAGGGTCGGCGGGTAGAACGCGCCCGCGGCCTGCAAATCCGCTTTGCCACCCAGACGGACCTGGCAGCCAGCGGCGATCAGCTGCTCCAATTTCTCCTGCACGTCCGCACGCTGTTCGGCGTTGACCAGTGCGCCCATCTTTACCCCCTCCTGCGCTGGGTCGCCAACCACCACCTTTTCCAGCCGGGAAACCAGCGCCTGGCTCACGGCGTCAATCTGGTTTTGCGGGACGATAATGCGGCGAATGGCCGTACATTTCTGCCCGGCTTTGGCGGTCATCTCGCGGACCACTTCCCGAATGAACAGGGCAAATTCCGGCTGCTCCGGCGTGACGTCTTCCCCCAGCACGCAGCAGTTCAGGGAGTCGGCCTCCATGGTGAACGGAATCGAATTCGCCACAATATTCGGGTGCACGCGCAGGCTTTGCCCGGTGCTGGCGGAGCCGGTAAAGGTCACCACGTCCTGGCTGTCGAGCTGGTCGAGCAGATCCCCCGCGCCGCCGCAGATCAGGCTGACAGCGCCGTCCGGCACCAGCCCGCTGTCGACGATGGATTTCACCATCGCCTGCGTCACCTGTGCGGTGGCGGTGGCGGGTTTGATGATGGCGGGCATGCCGGCCAGCCAGGTCGGCGCCAGTTTTTCCAGCATCCCCCAGCAGGGGAAGTTAAAGGCGTTGATATGTACCGCCACGCCGGATTTTGAGGTGAGGACGTGGCGCGCGGCAAAGCCGCCTTCTTTTGACAGCGGGATCAGCTCGTCTTCCGGCCACACGGTGTCCTCCGGCAGCTCGCGGCTGCCCAGGCTTGCGTAAGTGAAGAGGGTGCCGATCCCGCCTTCGATATCGACCCAGCTGTCCGCTTTCGTCGCTCCGGTCTGGGCGGACAGGGCATAAAACGTCTCTTTCTCGCTAAGCAGGTGCTTTGCCACCGCCTTCAGCATGGCCGCGCGTTCGATAAAGGTCATCTCGTGAAGCGCTTCGCCGCCGCGCTCAATCGCATAGCGACGGGCGGCCGCCATGTCCAGCCCTTCGCTGGTCACGCTCCACAGCGCTTCGCCACTGATGGCGTGATGAATAGTGCGTTCGCGGCCCCGGCCAGACTGCCAGGTACCGGATAAGAAGCTGGCTAACTGCTGCATCGCTTATCTCCAAGTGTTACGTAATTTACTCGTTAATAGTTTAATCATGAATCATAAAAATCAAGCTGAGTTTTAATGAATTGTTAACATTGTGATCCGCTCTGATGAAACGCGGTGCGCCAGGGCGGCCTTCAACGCGCCTGCTGTAAAAGCCTTGCGAGCAATGTCACAGAATCAGGAAACAATTCTTGGGGTTATATTTAACCTTTGTGTAACTTTTAAAAAACAAAGTGATTCAACATTACGCTTTAATTTGCAAACTAACGAATCGTAAAGGTGATGACGTGACCCAAGAAGAACGCTTTGAGCAACGGATAGCCCAGGAAACGGCTATCGAGCCACAGGACTGGATGCCCGATGCTTACCGGGAAAGACATTGATCCGCCAGATTGGCAGCATGCGCACTCCGAGATTGTTGGTATGTGCCTGAAGGGAACTGGATCACTCGCGCACCAACCTTGCGCGTAAAGCCATTCTGTTGGCCAAAGTGCAGGATGAAGCCGGTCATGGTCTGTATCTCTATAGCGCCGCCGAAACACTGGCTGCGCCAGAGAAGACATCTACCAAAAAATGCTCGACGGACGGATGAATATTCCTCCATCTTTAATTATCCGACATTGAGTTGGGCTGATATCGGTGTTATCGGCTGCTGGTGGATGGCGCAGCGATCGTCAATCACGGTGGCGTTATGCCGCACTTCTTATGGCCCGTATGCCAGAGCAATGGTGAAAATCTGCAAAGAAGAGAGTTTTCACCAGCGTCAGGGGTTTGAAGCCTGCATGGCACTGGCGCAGGGCAGCGAAGCTCAAAAGCAGATTGTTGCAAGACGCCATTAACCGTTTCTGGTGGCCAGGCCTTTAATGATGTTCGGGCCAAACGATGATAACTCGCCAAACAGCGCCAGAAGTCTCACCTGGAAAATCAAACGTTTCACCAACGACGAACTCCGCCAGCGCTTTGTCGACAACACGGTGCCGCAGGTGGAGATGCTGGGCATGACGGTGCCCGATCCCGACCTGCGTTTTGATGAAGAGAGCGGTCATTATCGCTTCGGCGAGATCGACTGGCAGGAGTTTGACGAGGTCATTAACGGGCGCGGCATCTGCAACCACGAACGCCTGGCCGCCAAACGTAAAGCCTGGGAAGAGGGGGCGTGGGTGCGGGAAGCCGCGCTGGCGCACGCGGAAAAACAACACGCCCGCAAAGTGGCTTGAGAGGAATCACGATGAGCAATGTCTACTGGCCGCTGTACGAAGTGTTCGTACGCAGCAAACAAGGGTTATCCCACCGTCACGTGGGCAGTCTGCATGCCGCAGACGATCGCATGGCGCTGGAAAATGCGCGTGATGCCTACACCCGCCGCAGCGAAGGGTGTTCTATCTGGGTGGTTAAGGCGAGCGAGATTGTCGCCTCCCAGCCGGAAGAGAGCGGCGAGTTCTTCGACCCGGCGGAGAGCAAGGTTTACCGCCATCCGACGTTCTACACCATCCCTGACGGCATCGAGCATATGTGAGGCAAAGAATGAATTCAGTGACTGCCTATGCCCTGCGTCTGGGCGACAACGGTCTGGTCCTCTCCCAGCGTCTCGGCGCCTGGTGCGGCCACGCGCCGGAGCTGGAGATCGACCTCGCGCTCGCCAATATCGGCCTCGACCTGCTTGGCCAGGCGCGTAATTTCCTGACCTATGCCGCGGAGCTGGAAGGCCACGGCGATGAAGACACGCTGGCGTTTGGCCGCGACGAGCGACAGTTCCGCAACGTCCTGCTGGTGGAGCAGCCGAACGGCAGCTTCGCCGACACCATTGCCCGCCAGTACCTGATGGATGCCTGGAACGTGGCGCTATACGAACGCCTGACCCAAAGCCGCGACGGCCAGCTTGCCGCCATTGCCGCTAAAGCGATTAAAGAGGCGCGTTACCACCTGCGCTTCAGCCGCGGCTGGCTGGTGCGTCTGGGCGACGGGACCGAAACGTCCGCGCAAAAAATGCAGCAGGCCTTCGACAGCCTGTGGCGTTTTACGGCCGAGCTGTTTGAAGCCGATGACGTCGAGCAGGAGCTGATTGAGTCCGGGGTGGCGGTTGACTCGCGCCTCCTGCGCCAACCGTGGGAAAGTGAAGTGTATGCCGGTCTGAATGAAGCCTGCCTGCAGGTGCCCGCAGAGGTGGCGTACCGCACCGGGGGCAAGCAGGGGCTGCACACCGAACATCTGGGTCCGATGCTGGCGGAGATGCAGTATCTCCAGCGCGCGTATCCCGGTCAGCAGTGGTAAAGGAGAACGCTATGCAACGCCTCGTCGACATCGCGCCCGCGCAAATTCCGCAGATATGGGCGCTACTCAGCCAGATCCCGGACCGAGATCCGGTGCTGACCATAACTGATTTAGGGCATGGTGCGTAATGTGACACAGATGGAGAAGGATGGGTGATCGGCTTTACGCCGACATATTCCGGTTGGTCCGGCAACGGAACATTTGATTGGCGCGATACGTGAGGCATGACAACCAACGGGTTTACCCCCGTTCAGGTTGTGCTGCAACTCGACCCCGGCCTGGACCACCGACTGGATGACCCCCGATGCCCGTGAGCGTCTGCGAGAGTATGGCATTAGCCCGCCCGCCGGACACAGTTGCCATGCCCATTTGCCGCCAGAAGTACGTTGCCCGCGCTGCGCCAGCGTCCATACCACACTTATCAGTGAATTTGGTTCCACGGCCTGCAAAGCATTGTACCGCTGCGATAGTTGCCGCGAACCTTTCGATTATTTCAAATGTATTTGAGGATGCCATGACAACGTTTCATTCCTTAACAGTGGCAAAAGTCGAGTCGGAAACCCGTGATGCGGTGACCATTACCTTTGCGGTGCCCCAGCCTTTGCAGGAGGCGTATCGCTTTCGCCCCGGTCAACATTTGACCTTAAAAGCCAGCTTTGATGGTGAAGAATTACGCCGTTGTTACTCCATTTGCCGCAGCTATCTGCCTGGCGAAATTAGTGTGGCGGTGAAAGCCATTGAAGGCGGACGTTTCTCCCGCTATGCCCGCGAACACATCCGCCAGGGTATGACGCTGGAGGTCATGGTGCCGCAGGGGCATTTCGGCTATCAGCCGCAGGCCGAACGCCAGGGGCGCTATCTGGCAATTGCAGCAGGATCAGGTATTACGCCAATGCTGGCGATTATCGCCACCACTTTACAAACCGAGCCTGAAAGTCAGTTCACCCTGATCTACGGTAACCGTACCAGCCAGAGCATGATGTTTCGCCAGGCACTGGCAGACCTGAAAGACAAATATCCTCAGCGTTTACAGTTGTTGTGCATTTTCAGTCAGGAAACCCTCGACAGCGATCTGCTTCACGGGCGTATTGACGGTGAAAAATTACAGTCACTTGGGGCCTCGCTCATTAATTTTCGTCTTTATGATGAGGCATTTATTTGTGGTCCGGCGGCGATGATGGATGACGCGGAAACCGCCTTAAAAGCACTGGGAATGCCAGATAAAACCATTCATCTGGAGCGGTTTAATACGCCTGGCACGCGCGTCAAACGTAGCGTTAACGTGCAAAGTGACGGACAAAAAGTGACTGTACGTCAGGATGGGCGGGATCGGGAAATCGTGCTTAATGCCGACGATGAAAGCATTCTCGATGCGGCATTGCGCCAGGGGGCGGATCTGCCCTATGCCTGCAAAGGCGGCGTCTGTGCGACCTGCAAATGCAAAGTGCTGCGTGGCAAAGTGGCGATGGAAACCAATTACAGTCTGGAACCGGATGAACTGGCCGCAGGTTATGTGTTGAGTTGCCAGGCACTGCCGCTGACCAGCGATGTGGTGGTTGACTTTGACGCGAAGGGGATGGCATGAGCGAACTGATCGTCAGCCGTCAGCAACGAGTATTGTTGCTGACCCTTAACCGTCCCGCCGCACGTAATGCGCTAAATAATGCCCTGCTGATGCAACTGGTAAATGAACTGGAAGCTGCGGCTACCGATACCAGCATTTCGGTCTGTGTGATTACCGGTAATGCACGCTTTTTTGCCGCTGGGGCCGATCTCAACGAAATGGCAGAAAAAGATCTCGCGGCCACCTTAAACGATACACGTCCGCAGCTATGGGCGCGATTGCAGGCCTTTAATAAACCACTTATCGCAGCCGTCAATGGTTACGCGCTTGGGGCGGGTTGCGAACTGGCATTGTTGTGCGATGTGGTGGTTGCCGGAGAGAACGCGCGTTTTGGGTTGCCGGAAATCACTCTCGGCATCATGCCTGGCGCAGGCGGAACGCAACGTTTAATCCGTAGTGTCGGTAAATCGTTAGCCAGCAAAATGGTGCTGAGCGGAGAAAGTATCACCGCTCAGCAAGCACAGCAGGCCGGGCTGGTTAGCGACGTCTTCCCCAGCGATTTTTAACCCTCGAATACGCCTTACAGCTGGCATCGAAAATGGCACGTCACTCGCCGCTGGCCTTACAAGCGGCAAAGCAAGCGCTGCGCCAGTCGCAGGAAGTGGCTTTGCAAGCCGGACTTGCCCAGGAGCGACAGTTATTCACCTTGCTGGCGGCAACAGAAGATCGTCATGAAGGCATCTCCGCTTTCTTACAAAAACGCACGCCCGACTTTAAAGGACGCTAATGATGGAATTCATCCTCAGTCATGTAGAAAAGGGCGTGATGACACTAACGCTCAACCGCCCGGAACGCCTGAACAGTTTTAATGATGAGATGCACGCACAACTGGCAGAGTGCCTGAAACAGGTCGAGCGCGACGACACTATCCGTTGCCTGTTACTTACAGGTGCCGGGCGCGGATTTTGTGCTGGTCAGGATCTTAACGATCGTAACGTTGATCCCACAGGCCCCGCACCGGATTTAGGGATGTCAGTTGAACGTTTCTATAACCCACTGGTACGTCGCCTGGCAAAACTGCCAAAACCGGTGATCTGTGCAGTCAATGGCGTGGCGGCAGGGGCAGGCGCAACACTGGCACTGGGGGGCGACATCGTTATTGCTGCCCGTTCAGCAAAATTCGTCATGGCGTTTAGTAAGTTAGGCTTAATACCCGATTGCGGTGGAACCTGGTTACTGCCACGCGTTGCCGGACGAGCGCGCGCCATGGGGCTGGCACTGCTGGGGAATCAACTGAGTGCTGAACAGGCGCACGAATGGGGGATGATCTGGCAGGTTGTTGATGATGAAACGCTGGCAGATACCGCGCAACAGCTGGCACGGCATCTGGCGACACAACCGACATTTGGTCTTGGACTTATCAAGCAAGCGATAAATAGCGCTGAAACCAATACGCTCGATACGCAACTGGATCTGGAACGTGACTATCAGCGACTTGCCGGACGGAGCGCAGATTATCGTGAAGGTGTCAGTGCGTTCCTGGCTAAACGCTCACCGCAGTTCACGGGGAAATAGCATGATGATAAATGTGCAAACTGTGGCAGTGATTGGGAGCGGCACCATGGGGGCAGGCATTGCTGAAGTTGCTGCCAGTCATGGACACCAGGTTTTACTGTATGACATTTCTGCTGAAGCGCTGACCCGCGCAATCGACGGGATACACGCGCGGCTAAATTCACGCGTGACGCGGGGAAAACTGACTGCTGAAACCTGTGAACGCACATTGAAACGCCTGATCCCGGTGACCGATATTCACGCGCTGGCAGCTGCGGACCTGGTCATTGAAGCGGCGTCTGAACGTCTGGAAGTCAAAAAAGCGCTCTTTGCACAGCTGGCGGAAGTTTGCCCGCCACAAACGCTATTGACCACTAACACTTCGTCAATCTCTATAACCGCGATTGCTGCGGAGATAAAAAATCCTGAACGTGTTGCGGGGCTGCATTTTTTTAACCCGGCACCGGTGATGAAGTTGGTGGAGGTGGTCAGTGGGCTGGCAACGGCGGCGGAAGTTGTTGAGCAGTTGTGTGAACTAACGTTGAGTTGGGGTAAGCAGCCTGTGCGCTGTCATTCGACTCCTGGATTTATCGTTAACCGTGTTGCGCGTCCTTATTATTCCGAGGCCTGGCGGGCACTGGAAGAGCAGGTTGCTGCACCAGAAGTGATTGACGCTGCACTTCGCGATGGCGCTGGTTTCCCGATGGGGCCGCTGGAATTAACCGATCTGATTGGTCAGGACGTCAATTTTGCTGTCACCTGTTCGGTGTTTAACGCTTTCTGGCAGGAGCGTCGTTTTTTTACCTTCGCTGGTGCAACAGGAACTGGTGATTGGTGGACGGTTGGGCAAGAAAAGTGGGCTGGGCGTGTACGACTGGCGCGCGGAACGTGAGGCAGTTGTTGGCCTGGAAGCGGTAAGCGACAGTTTTAGCCCAATGAAAGTAGAAAAGAAAAGTGACGGTGTCACGGAAATTGACGATGTTTTATTGATTGAGACACAAGGCGAGACGGCACAGGCGCTGGCAATACGACTGGCACGCCCGGTGGTAGTGATCGATAAAATGGCGGGCAAGGTGGTGACCATTGCTGCTGCAGCGGTGAACCCGGACTCAGCGACCCGCAAGGCCATTTATTACCTGCAACAGCAGGGCAAAACAGTGCTGCAAATTGCAGATTACCCAGGAATGCTGATTTGGCGAACGGTAGCAATGATCATCAATGAAGCCCTTGATGCGCTTCAAAAAGGCGTGGCCTCTGAACAGGATATCGATACCGCCATGCGTCTTGGGGTGAATTATCCATATGGCCCACTTGCCTGGGGAGCGCAACTTGGCTGGCAGCGAATATTAAGGCTCCTTGAAAATCTACAGCATCACTATGGCGAAGAACGCTATCGCCCATGTTCATTGCTGCGCCAACGGGCGCTTCTGGAGAGCGGTTATGAGTCATAAGGCCTGGCAAAATGCCCATGCAATGTATGAGAACGATGCCTGCGCCAAAGCGCTTGGCATCGACATTATCTCAATGGATGAAGGCTTTGCTGTAGTGACCATGACCGTCACTGCACAAATGCTTAACGGTCATCAAAGTTGCCACGGCGGGCAGCTATTTTCACTGGCTGATACTGCCTTTGCCTACGCCTGCAATAGCCAGGGGCTGGCAGCCGTCGCTTCTGCCTGCACGATTGATTTTTTGCGTCCAGGGCTTTGCCGGAGACACCTTAACTGCTACTGCGCAGGTACGTCATCAGGGCAAGCAAACCGGTGTTTACGACATCGAAATTGTTAACCAACAACAAAAAACGGTTGCGCTGTTTCGCGGTAAATCTCACCGCATCGGCGGCACCATTACAGGAGAAGCCTGATGCGTGAAGCCTTTATTTGTGACGGAATTCGTACGCCAATTGGTCGCTACGGCGGGGCATTATCAAGTGTTCGGGCTGATGATCTGGCTGCTATCCCTTTGCGGGAACTGCTGGTGCGAAACCCGCGTCTCGATGCGGAGTGTATCGATGATGTGATCCTCGGCTGTGCTAATCAGGCGGGAGAAGATAACCGTAACGTAGCCCGGATGGCGACTTTACTGGCGGGCTGCCGCAGAGTGTTTCCGGCACAACCATTAACCGCTTGTGTGGTTCCGGGCTGGACGCACTGGGGTTTGCCGCACGGGCGATTAAAGCGGGCGATGGCGATTTGCTGATCGCCGGTGGCGTGGAGTCAATGTCACGGGCACCGTTTGTTATGGGCAAGGCAGCCAGTGCATTTTCTCGTCAGGCTGAGATGTTCGATACCACTATTGGCTGGCGATTTGTGAACCCGCTCATGGCTCAGCAATTTGGAACTGACAGCATGCCGGAAACGGCAGAGAATGTAGCTGAACTGTTAAAAATCTCACGAGAAGATCAAGATAGTTTTGCGCTACGCAGTCAGCAACGTACGGCAAAAGCGCAATCCTCAGGCATTCTGGCTGAGGAGATTGTTCCGGTTGTGTTGAAAAACAAGAAAGGTGTTGTAACAGAAATACAACATGATGAGCATCTGCGCCCGGAAACGACGCTGGAACAGTTACGTGGGTTAAAAGCACCATTTCGTGCCAATGGGGTGATTACCGCAGGCAATGCTTCCGGGGTGAATGACGGAGCCGCTGCGTTGATTATTGCCAGTGAACAGATGGCAGCAGCGCAAGGACTGACACCGCGGGCGCGTATCGTAGCCATGGCAACCGCCGGGGTGGAACCGCGCCTGATGGGGCTTGGTCCGGTGCCTGCAACTCGCCGGGTGCTGGAACGCGCAGGGCTGAGTATTCACGATATGGACGTGATTGAACTGAACGAAGCGTTCGCGGCCCAGGCGTTGGGTGTACTACGCGAATTGGGGCTGCCTGATGATGCCCCACATGTTAACCCCAACGGAGGCGCTATCGCCTTAGGCCATCCGTTGGGAATGAGTGGTGCCCGCCTGGCACTGGCTGCCAGCCATGAGCTGCATCGGCGTAACGGTCGTTACGCATTGTGCACCATGTGCATCGGTGTCGGTCAGGGCATCGCCATGATTCTGGAGCGTGTTTGAGCATATCAACCTGCGAGTACCCTACAATGATAACCAATACAAAGCTTGACCCGATTGAAACCGCGTCTGTTGATGAGTTACAGGCGTTGCAAACACAGCGTCTGAAATGGACGCTCAAACACGCGTATGAAAATGTGCCGATGTATCGGCGCAAATTCGACGCAGCAGGCGTACATCCTGATGATTTCAGGGAACTTTCAGACCTGCGTAAATTTCCCTGTACCACCAAACAGGATCTGCGCGACAACTATCCCTTTGACACCTTTGCCGTGCCAATGGAACAAGTGGTGCGCATTCATGCTTCTTCGGGAACCACAGGTAAACCGACAGTTGTCGGCTATACGCAAAACGATATTGATAACTGGGCCAATATTGTAGCGCGTTCTTTGCGTGCGGCAGGGGGCTCGCCCAAAGACAAAATTCATGTTGCCTATGGTTACGGCCTGTTTACTGGTGGGCTGGGTGCGCACTATGGTGCCGAACGTCTGGGCGCTACGGTGATCCCGATGTCTGGCGGGCAGACGGAAAAACAAGCGCAACTGATCCGTGATTTTCAACCAGATATGATCATGGTTACGCCATCTTATTGCCTTAACCTGATTGAAGAGCTGGAGCGGCAGTTGGGCGGTGATGCCAGCGGTTGCTCGCTGCGGGTTGGAGTATTTGGTGCTGAGCCGTGGACACAGGCCATGCGTAAAGAGATTGAGCGTCGCCTGGGGATCACCGCACTGGATATTTATGGCCTGTCAGAAGTGATGGGGCCGGGGGTGGCGATGGAGTGTCTGGAAACTACCGACGGCCCAACCATTTGGGAAGATCATTTCTATCCTGAAATTGTTAATCCTCATGACGGCACACCGCTTGCCGATGGTGAACATGGCGAACTGTTATTCACCACGCTGACCAAAGAAGCATTGCCGGTCATTCGTTACCGCACGCGTGATTTAACCCGACTGTTACCAGGAACGGCGCGGACTATGCGCCGCATGGATCGCATCAGCGGACGCAGCGATGACATGTTGATTATTCGCGGTGTAAATGTCTTTCCGTCACAACTGGAAGAAGAGATTGTCAAATTCGAACATTTATCGCCGCATTACCAACTGGAGGTGAACCGCCGGGGGCATCTTGATTCACTTTCTGTGAAAGTGGAGTTGAAAGAAAGTAGCCTGACATTGACGCATGAGCAGCGTTGCCAGGTATGCCACCAGCTGCGCCATCGGATTAAGTCGATGGTGGGGATCTCTACCGATGTGATGATCGTTAACTGTGGCAGTATCCCGCGTTCAGAAGGCAAGGCGTGTCGGGTGTTTGATCTGCGTAAAGCGGCGGCAAACGGTTAAAACACCTTACCCCTCATCCTGGCCTTCTCCCCAAAGGGGAGAAGGGACGTTACGGTGCAGACTTTTCCCCTCTCCCCTCAGGGGAGAGGGTTAGGGTGAGGGGTGAGGATATCTACCCCGAATTCCTATGCTATGATTCATCCAGGACAAAAATAACAACAGAATGAATCACATG
The DNA here is from genome assembly GCA_041890495.1 of Enterobacter hormaechei. Taxonomy (GTDB): domain Bacteria; phylum Pseudomonadota; class Gammaproteobacteria; order Enterobacterales; family Enterobacteriaceae; genus Escherichia; species Escherichia boydii. The sequence goes on along the minus strand of CP169086.1, from coordinate 1,456,316 downwards.
AATAAACTCGACGCCTTTATCCAGCACGCGGTCAGCTCCGTTCCCGTCAGCGGGACCTCGCTTATCTCCTCGCTATACGGTGACGCGCTTTCCCATCGCGGCGGTGAGATTTGGCTCGGCAGCCTGGCCGCCCTGCTGGAAGGCATGGGGTTTGGCGAACGGTTCGTGCGCACAGCGCTGTTTCGCCTCAACAAAGAGGGCTGGCTGGACGTCTCGCGCATCGGGCGACGCAGCTTTTACCGCCTGAGCGATAAGGGGCTGCGCCTGACGCGCCGGGCGGAGAATAAGATCTACCGTGCGGAACTGCCTGCCTGGGACGGCAAATGGCTATTGCTGCTCTCGGAAGGGCTGGACAAAACCACCCTCGCCGATGTCAAAAAGCAGCTGATCTGGCAGGGGTTTGGCACGCTGGCGCCGAGCCTGATGGCCTCGCCGTCGCAGCATCTGGCGGACGTGCAGTCCCTGCTTCACGATGCTGGCGTGGCGGAAAACGTGATTTTCTTTGAAGCCCACTCGCCGCTGGCGCTCTCCCGCGCCGCGCTGCGTTCGCGCGTAGAAGAGTGCTGGCAGTTAACCGAGCAAAACGCGATGTACGAGTCGTTTATCAGCTCGTTCCGGCCGCTGCTGCCGCTGCTGAAAGAGGCCGCGCCGGAGGAGCTGACGCCGGAACGCTGCTTCCAGATCCAGCTGCTGCTGATTCACTTTTATCGTCGCGTAGTGCTGAAGGACCCGCTGCTGCCGGAAGAGTTACTGCCCGCGCACTGGGCGGGGCAAAGCGCCCGACAGCTCTGCATTAATATCTATCAGCGTGTCGCGCCGGGGGCGCTGGCGTTTGTCAGCGAAAAGGGCGAAACCTCTGTAGGCGAACTGCCCGTGCCCGGCACGCTTTACTATCAACGCTTTGGTGGTCTTACAAGCGCATAAGGAGTGAAGATGCCAGTTTATCAAATTGACGGTCTTACGCCGGTCGTGCCTGACGAGAGCTACGTTCACCCGACGGCGGTCCTGATTGGGGACGTGATTTTGGGCAAAGGCGTTTACGTTGGTCCTAACGCCAGCCTGCGCGGTGATTTTGGCCGTATCGTGGTGAAAGACGGCGCCAACATTCAGGATAACTGCGTGATGCACGGCTTCCCGGAGCAGGACACGGTGGTGGAAGAGGACGGGCATATCGGGCACAGCGCCATTCTCCACGGCTGCGTGATCCGCCGCAATGCGCTGGTGGGCATGAACGCGGTGGTGATGGACGGCGCGGTCATCGGTGAAAACAGCATCGTCGGCGCGGCGGCGTTCGTGAAGGCCAAAGCGGAGATGCCCGCCAACCATTTGATCATCGGCAGCCCGGCCAAAGCGATCCGTGAGCTGAGCGAGCAGGAGCTGGCCTGGAAGCAGCAGGGCACGCGGGAATACCAGGTTCTTGTGGAACGCTGCAAGCTCACTATGCACCAGGTCGAGCCGCTGCGCGAGGCTGAGCCTGACCGGAAACGGCTGACGTTTGACGAGAATTTGCGGCCAAAGTCTGCGGTGTAGGACGGGAAGATCGCGCCACGGCACTAACGGGAAGAAGTTACCCCGCCTCACCATGCTATAAATCCTCCGACACAGACTCATCACGATAGAGGACGCAGAGTTATGCTGAGAGGAAAACGCGCTGTTATCACGGGTGGCGGTGGGGGATTTGGTCAGGCGCTTTGCGTCTGGCTGGCGCGAGAGGGCGCTGACGTGGATTTTAGCGCCCGTCGGGTCGAGGATATAGAAAAAACCTGCGCTCTCATCGCGGCTGAAGGGGGTGTGGCAAGCGGGTATATCTGCGATTTAGCCCAGCCGGAATCCGTTTCTCAGTTCTCTTCACAGGTCTTACGTTCAGACAGGCCAATCGATATTTTAATACTGAATGCTGCTCAGTGGCTGTCAGGGACGATAGACGAACAATCGAGCACAGAAATCGTCAGTACCGTCAGTTCAGGCCTGACTGGTTCAATCCTGCTCACCCAGGCGCTGCTTCCAGGATTGCGACGCTCAGAGAGCGCTGACATCATTGCGATTATTTCCGCATGCGGTATTCCGAATTTTACAGATTCCATTGCCCATCCCGCTTTTTTTGCCAGCAAACACGGGCTCGGCGGCTTTACAACGAAACTGTCAGAACACTTATCCAAAGAAAATATTCGGGTAACCGGGCTATATCCGCCTGATTTTGAACTGACCGGTTTAGATGCGCATGTCGATAATCAAACAAGAATGGGGGAGCGTCTGGTGAATGGACGGTCCATCTGGGAAACGATGCGTTTTGTGCTGACTCAGCCTCGAAGTTGCCATATTAGTACCATCTACTTTCAGGGGCCCACTCGTGAAGATCTGGCACATCAGGCATGAATCTGACGGCGGGCGTTCACCGTTATTGCTGATAAACGCGTTCAGGCATCCCATTACTCGCAAAACGGTTGCCAGAGATAGCAGGGCTGTCTTTTTTCGCCATATCCATCAAAAGCGCGATGCCAATGTAATTACTCCAGTTAAAGGTATTTTGCAGCACCACCACCGCATTGCCTCTTTCTTTGTCATAACCGATAAAGCTGGAGTAGCCGCCGATATAGCCGACCTGATAGGTGATTTTCTCCAGACCGATAAAGTCGGTGGTCCAGGCAATACCCTGTACTCCGTCAGGTCGTTGAATGTCGGTATCCCTGACTTCGGCAAAGACGCTGTCCAGTAAGCGATTGTGAGTCGTCGATACGTGATAGCGCGCATAGGCCGCCAGATCTTCAGCGTTGCTGTATAAGCTCGCTGCCGCCACCATATTATTGGAAAAATGCCAGTCCGGGGTGAGCTGCCCGCGCGGGATAAATTTAGGCTGATCGCCCGCGTGGCCAAGCGCCCGCTGGGGGTATCCTTTTAGCTGCTGCGGCGTAAAGCTGCTGTTGGCCATCTGCAGCGGATGGAAAATATAGCGCGAGGCTAAATTCTGCATATCTTTGCCGGTTTTGTGTTTCAGGATATAGCCGATCAGCGCGTAGCCGGTATTGGAGTATTGCGGAACTTTATTTTTTGGCGCTCGCCAGTCGGCGAGGTAGCTCAGCACGTTATCGCTATCCAGCTCACCGTAGAAATTATCGCCCGTGCTTAAATAGCCGATGAATTTTCCAAGCATCGGAACATCCATATTCTGACGCGGCAGGCCGGAGGTGTGGGTGACCAGTTCAAGCAGGGTGATTTTTTGTGCATCCGCGCTAAGCGGCGTACCCGGCGGTAGCAATGTCGCCAGGTTATCGTTCCAGTTCAGTTGCCCTTCATTGACCAGACAAGCCACCACTTCCGCCGTGATCCCTTTGCTGAGCGAGCCGAGTGCAAACAGGGTGTCTGGCCTGACCGGATAGCGATTGACCGCATCGGTTACGCCCCAGGCGTAAAACTTCGGTGAGCTGTGATTATGGATCACCGCGACCGTCATTCCAGGCACGGATTTTTGCGCCATATAGTGACGCACCACGCTGTCAACGTCGCCATCCAGCGAGTCATGGGTGAGAAGTTCCTGAGTACCTTCCGGGGAGGACATTTGTGAGAGCGTGCCACAGCCGCTGAGGAGTGGAAGAGTAAGCAGAAGCCAGTGAATTTTTTTTGTTATGTTCTGCATACCTGATAGCGAGCGTAGGGGTCATTGGCGCGCCAGGAATGTATCACACTTGGCCTGCTTGAATGTAAACTTTCTACACGGTGACGGCCTTGTTGAGGGTCACCGTGACTTTACGGCCTGAATTGAAGGATTTTAATATGACTCGCTTTTATCAACTTAGCGCCACCCGTCTCGATGGGCAGCTTAATTCAATGGCCGACTATGCGGGAAAGGTGGTTTTGGTCGTGAATACTGCCAGCCAGTGTGGATTCACGCCGCAATATGCTGGTCTTGAAGCGCTATACAAGAAATACGCCGATCGAGGGCTGGTGGTGCTGGGATTCCCATGTAACCAGTTCGGTAAACAGGAACCCGGCGGCACCGACGAAATCTCGAAAACCTGTTACATCAACTACGGCGTGAGCTTCCCGATGTTTGAGAAGGTCGAGGTTAACGGTAGCGCAGCACACCCGCTGTTTCGTTATCTGAAAAACGAATTGCCCGGCGTGCTGGGTGGGCGGATTAAGTGGAACTTTACTAAGTTTCTGATCGGACGCGACGGTAAACCGCTCAAGCGTTTTGCACCGATGACGACGCCAGAAAAAATAGACCCTGCAATTTTTGCAGCACTGGAAATGTAAGGTTTGTGATAGCCGAACCGTTCTCCTTTAGAGCATGCCGAAATACTCATACTGGAGAGATGATAACGCCCGCTCTGTGCTCCTGTCGGACTAAACGCTATTTTTTACGCGTTGTGCCGGGAGCGGACGTTATTGTTCATAACAGCAGACGGCTCGCTGATGAAGAGGAACGCAGAGTAGCTGCTCCACACTAGCATAGCGAGCATATAAATTATAAAGCTATTTTTTCGACAATAAAAAGGTTTCCTGAATTCGTTGGTTATTATCCTTCACTATTTTATCTGATGCTTCTAAAACAGATTTCAAAACTGAAGTCTCTTTGCCAAATTTTATGGATTGGGTATCTATTGTGAGATTGTACGCCGGAATGTTTTCAGCGTGATATACATTGTGGATCTTCAGCGTCAGTGTTGCAGGAACTTTTAAAGAAAGTTTGTCTACAGTGGTTTTTTTATCATCGGATTTATCTTTGTTATACTCATCAATAATTGACTGAATTTCGCTCTTAATGCTGTTTTGATAGGAGCCGATAGATAAATCGGTCAGTTTGAAGATAGATGAGTTGTCACTGTCAGTTTTTAATTCAACATCGATAAATGCATTCTCACTATAAACTTTTCCTAAAGATACATGACCGTTATCATTACTTAAAATGTTCTGCTTCTTAAATTCTATATTTCCTGACAGCATCGCAGCTGATAGCAATACTGACGCGCCAATTATTACACTCGATATGATGATTTTCATTTTTTTCCTTGATAAATTAAATTCACTTTTTGGGGCTTGACGTTGTTAGTGTGCCAGACTCATCAATAACTAACGCCAGGTCTGTAATTGAGTGTTTTTTGATCTTCGCGATCCTGATGTTTCGCTAAGAGAGCCCTGCCCATCTTTTGAAGCGTAGTGTTTGAGAAAGCATGTCACTCCTTTGTTTGTTAGCACTTTGGAATCATATTACAATCTATTATTTTGAGTTAAAACAGTTATTTTTGTAACGCGCCAGTTCCTGGGTCTGTCCCTGGCAGATGAGAGAATATAAAGAGGGATTAGCTCAACGTAACGAAAAAGGCCCCATCAGGAGCCTTGTCTGCTTTTACAATCGACTGCGTTTCGCCTGAATTAGAAGCGATATTGCAGACCCGCTGTAATGGTATAGTTGTGGTTAGAAATACCTGCCGCATCCCCACCAATAGAGCCGGAGTCACCGGTATTGGTATCAATAATCTGCGTACCGCCTTTACCTTCTTCGTAACTGCTATAGGTAAATTCAGCAAAAACTTTGGCGTTCGGCGTCACGTAATATCCCGCATCAACAGACGCACCATAATAGCGGGAATCCGATGTCTTCTCGCGGAAGGTCAGATCGCGCATGTAGTGTTCGTCGTTATCATGTGCACGCACCCAGTCACTGAATTTGAACAGGGCATTAAATTCAAAGTCATTGAAGCGGTACTGACCTGCAAGACCAATATACGGCATAGAGAAACGCTGGCTATAGCCAATACCGCGTTCGCCTGCCGGGAAGTTCCCCTGATAGGCGCCGTTGTCGTAGTTGTAAGAGCCACCGGTCGCCGTCCAGCTGAAGCGGGTTTCCTGATAACCTGCGGTTACGCCCGCTTTATAGTTATCGCCCTGGAAGATCCAGCCTTTAACGTTGAGATCGTATTCATTGGCATAGTTCATGTTGGTCGCAGGGTGGCTTGAATGGTCTGTCCAGGAGGATTGTTTGGCGTTCATCCAGTCATAGTCATCCATATGACCAGAGCCTGATGCCAGAGATGTCCATCCGCGAGCGTTAAGTGTCAAAAATGAGTATGCATCCCAGGAAATATCGCCTTTCAGAATAGCAACATTTTTTATTTTCCAGTCCAGCTGGCTAATTTTTCTTCCTGTGACTTCGTCATAAACCATCTCGTGGGATTTTCCGCTCAGCATCCCGGCAGAGGCTGAAACCGTTAAACTTTCCGGTGAAAAATCCGGTATGGCTTGTGAGGAACCTGCATATACTGCCCCTGAAAACGCGGCCATCATCATTCCCGCAACAATATTTCTTGTCATTTTTATTTCCCTAAAACAAATTAATCAATGAGTTGCAGGGAAATATTAAAAGTCACACAAATAAGAATCAACTGCCAGTTTTGGTAATTTTTTATAATTTGACGTAAGGAGCGGTATTTGACTTTAGGCCGCCTGAGGAGGAGGCCGATAATATTTAAATCATTACTGTCTCGATGCGAAATAACGGTCAGCTGCGGATAAAATTTCGCTTTTCATTGTGGTACGCGCCTCTGAAAACGGCACCACAAACGCATCCTCATTACCCCCGCAGCCACGGTGTAATCGTCAGCCCGGTAAGTAAACCTTCCGGGCTGAGCAGGCGAGTAACGGTCTGGCCCCACGGTTCGGTGCGGTTAGCCACCAGCAGCCGATAGCCTTTGTCACTCAGAATGCGGGTAGCCGAGTCCAGATCCTGCACCTCATACTCAACCCATCCCTGCGGTATCGGGTGCTCAGCGGGCCACTGTTCTTCTCCAAAGCAGGACGTAGCCGCCTGCGCGAGCGGCCAGACGGCAAAATGCTTCACGCCTTCCAGCTTGCCCTCTTCAGTGAGCAGATAATCGCTGTTCCCCTCCATCGGCTTCAGCGGAAGGCCGAGTGTCTGGACATAAAACGCGGTGCTGGATTCCGTATCCCGCGAAATGGGCCCGAACCCGGCGACAAATAAGACATCAATTGCTGGTAACGTCTGCGACATATCCAATCCTGAATGAGGTGAGATTCACCCTGAATTTATCTTACGACCGGCTGAAATACGACCCTCAATTCTGGTATCGCATTCATCATGTCTGCACATCCACGACGGGTTTAAAATTCAGCGCGATGACGATCAGCAGCACGACTCCCGCACTCATGATCAGCCATGCGGTGGTCAGCGAGACCGAACTGTCGCGAACGATCCCCGCAATTAACGGCATAAGCGCGGCAATCATATATCCACCTCCCTGAACTTTAGACAGTAACTTCCCGGCCTGCGCGGGCGTTCGTGCATGATCGAACGTGACGATGAGCGACAGCGGGAAGAGGGCGCCGATCCCGGTGCCAAGCAGCAGCGTGGATAACACAGGCGTCGTACCCGGCGAAAAGACCAGACACAGTAATCCCGCCAGCAGCAGCAACAGTACGGCAATCAGCGGCATCCGACGGTCGGGGAATTTACCGATCAGCGCGGAGACGGCAAACCCGGCGACAACCTCGGTTAACGTCAGCCAGGCCAGCATGTAGCCGCTGCTGCGTGCGGACCATCCCGCCTGAATATAGAGCGGGGGCAGCCAGGCCAATACCAGCGTATATGCACCTGTTCCCACGCCGAAAAAGAGCAACAGCAGTGCTGTACGGGAGGACGAGAGCGTAACGGTTTCGTGTGCGGGTTTTTCCCCTTGAGGATGTTTAACCAGAGTTAACCACAGTATCAACGCCAGCAGCGCTAACAGCCCGGCCATAGCCAGTGCGGGCTTGAGCGTGAGCCATGAAAACAGCGGCTCGGCGCTGGCGGCGGCGACTGCAGCACCGGCCATAATGCCCGTGCTGAATAGCGACATAATCGTGCTGGCCGTTTGCGTATACTCCTTTTTTATCAGGGCAGGCATTAACGCCTGGATCGTGCCTATGCTGGCCCCGCCCAGTAACGCGGTGCCCATAAGACTCTCCGGTGAGGCGCTAAAACCGCGTAATAAGCAGGCCACAAGCAGGATGAACAGCCCGAACGTAATTCCCCGTACGACGCCGACTCTGGCTAAAAGCCAGGGTCCCGACAGGGCAGCCAGTCCCATCATCGCCACCGGCAGGGTGGTCAGCAGGCTGAATTGCGTCGCGGTCAGACCCGCTTCGCGCTGCAGCACGGAGAAAAGTGGTCCTACCGAGGCCAGAATGGGGCGCAGGTTCAGCCCGACGATAAAAGCGATAACGGCGAAGAGTAACGGTGGTGTGCGTTTCAACATGGCATCCTTTTCGGTTGTGAATGGCCCGGGCAAATCGCTGCGAGCATTTATCTTAACGTTAAGATAAAATGTGTTTTTGCGTAAGATGTACCGCACAACAGGATAAATACCCACCCCATTAGAGGTGAAAATGAAAGACCATGTAGATTTCGTCGTCGGCCAGTGGAGCCGCGCCATGCCGGAGCTGGACGCCTCGTCGATGAAGATTTTTGGCCGAATGCTACGGCTGATGAAGCATCTTGGAAAAGAATGGGCGGAGGCGATGGCGCAGTTTGGCTTTCGCGAGGGCGAGTTTGACGTGCTCGCCACGCTGCGCCGCGCCGGTGAGCCGTACTGCCTTTCTCCCACGCAGCTGTATACGTCGCTGTTGATCACCTCAGGGGCGATGACGAACCGGCTCAACCATCTTGAACAGCAAGGCCTTATCAGGCGGATCGCCGATCCCGATGACAAGCGCAGCTCGCTCGTCAGCCTGACGCCGCACGGGCAGGCTCGTATCGAACAGGCGCTGCTCGTGCATACACAAACGCAAAATGCGCTGCTGAGAAACCTCTCTGAGGCGCAACGCGCGCAGCTTGAGTCCCTGCTCAGGGTGCTGCTGCTGACGTTTCCGGCTGAGGAATGGGGTTAAACGTCACCGAGTGCCGATAATACAAAAATTGCATGATTACACCTTACAGAAAGGGAACGTATGTCATTACCGCCACTGTATGCGCTGCGCGCGTTTGAAGTTGCCGCACGGCTGAACTCCTTCAGCAAAGCGGCTGAAACACTCCATATCACGCCGGGGGCGGTCAGCAGGCATGTCCAGACGCTTGAAATGTGGTTCGACTGCGAGCTGTTTAAGCGGCAGGGGCCGAGAGTGGAGGTCAGCGATGCCGGGCGTATTCTGGCCGGGCAGCTTAGCGAAAGTTTCTCGAACATTGAGTGGGCCTGTCGCGCATTCAAAAGTGAAAACCATCTTCTGCGCCTCAAAGCGCCCAGCTCGCTGACGATGCGATGGCTTCTGGATGTGCTTAAATCCTTCCGCGAGAACCACGCGAAGCCGAAAATCGAAATTGCCAGCGTCTGGATGGACTTCGACACGGTTGACTTCAGCCGGGAACCTTACGATTGTGCGATCCTCCTCGGTAACGGCTATTTCGGCGAATCAACCGAGAGTCGGCTGCTGTTCAGCGAATGGCTTATTCCGGTTTGTTCTCCGACTTTGCTGGAGTCGGCCCGGCATCAGCTTCCCGAGTGCGATCTTATTCATCCGTCACCGGACAGACGGGACTGGAAGCGCTGGTTGAAAAGGACGGGCCTATTCCCCGGCCTCGACATGAGCGGTGGGATAGTGTTCGACACCCTGGAGCAGGGAAGCCTTGCGGCCATGCACGGTCACGGCGTGGCGATGGCCGATCTCCGGCTCACGCTCGACGCGCTGAAAAGCGGCCTGCTCGCGCTGCCCTTCAGGGAGGCAATAGCAACAGGGGACGGTTACTACCTTGTCTGGCCCAAAAATTCGCTCAGAGGACAGAGTATTGAGCGTTTGCTGGACTGGCTTAATCTCCATAAACCCGTTGTTCCCGCGCTGGATATTGTCTGTCTTAACTACGATGAGAAACGGCGCTGAGGCAATCGTGACTTTCGCCCGGCGGCGCTGTGCTTGCACGGGCCTGCAACATTATGCGTAGGGAATATTTGCCATTTGTTTATACCTTTCCGGCAGCGCGCTGTTCAGATTAAGCAATTTATCGAGAATATAAAGCGCAGGCGTACCTTTTTCGCGCTCAGCTTCAATCAGCGCTGAGCGTAACACATTGGCGGCAGCGGTGATTGTTCGGAAATAATCCTCGGAACCAGGCGTCTGAACTTCACCTGACCCGGCGTAACGCACCCGGGGCCAGTCCGCGAAGTCCAGAACCGGAAGGATCCCTTCTTCTTTTGGTAAATGCGCAGAGAGCAACTCTTCTGCGTTACCCGGATTGCTTTGGGCGAAAGAGAGGAGGTGCAGTCGATGAATCAAGGGTGAAAGCACCTCAGCGCTATCGCCTTCTGACGAAAGTAACGTTATTAACGCATGTATATTTTCACCCGCGATGTTTTTTTCAGGGGGGATCATTTTCATTAGATGAAATAAAACATCGAGTGTCATAGGTACTCCATATACATGCAGGTTTATTTATTATTTGAATTTCGCTCTCTGTTCCTGGTCAGGAAGAGACCGGGGATGAAGGGATGGTATTTCAATGCGATCGGGTTTTAAAAACGAGAAATAGTCGGAATCAATGTGAGTTTTACTCAACGTTGCGCTTTGGAGAGCAATCTCGCGCATCCTCACGTTGCAGCGATTTGTTTCACAAATCCCATCGCTCCTCGACCGTTCAGAATGGTATAACGTCCTGCGGCAATCGGGTTGCCGCAGACAGCCCACATTCCTAAAGGTGTATATGAAACAAATAACGTTCAGTGACCTGCAGCAGCAAAGCGAGCAGGCTGCCAATTCTCCTCGCTTACGCGCGCATCGCAATTTACACCCTGAACTGAGCGACCCGGTGCAGCGCCTGGCCATCGCGATGGAACCCGGCACCTATGTTCGCCCCCATCGCCACCCGCATACGTTTGAGCTGCTGACGGCGCTGAGCGGGCGCTTTCTGGTGTTGAATTTTGATGACAGCGGTAGCGTGACCCAGCGCGTGGTGTTAGGTGAAGACTGCAAAGTGCTGGAGATGGATGCCGGTACCTGGCATGCCGTGCTGTCGCTGGATAAGGGCGGCGTTATTTTTGAGGTAAAACACGGCGGCTACCAGCCTGTTCCGGAGCATGATACCGCCCCATGGTCACCGGCAGAAAACGAGCCTGGCACCGAGAAGCTGATGAAATGGTACGCTCAGGCACAGGTGGGTGACGCTGGTTTTACCCTGTAATTGTGCACTCATGTCCCCGGCGCGCAAAGGCGCACCGGGGAAGAGAGAGACGAACGCGCCAACTCAACTCGCCCTATTAAAATGCCAGTCGCGGGCAGCCGACAGCGTCACGAACGGACCTGCCAGGGTGCTGTTGTGATGGGCAATAATGTCGCTGGCGGATAAATAGTCATTATCCATTGTGGTATGCGCATCAGAAATCAATACCGTCCTGAACCCCAGCTCCGGTGCGGCCCGACAGGTCGTATCAACGCAAAACTCTGTTTTCATCCCGGCAATGACCAGCTGTTTGACACCTCGCTGATTAAGTTCTCGTAACAATACCGTATCCCTAAAACAGCTTGGATAGCGCTTGGTGAAAACAACATCCTGCTCCTTCACGCCCAGCTCGGGTATCAGCTGTGTTAACGGCCCCTTCTCTGAGAGCGGGGAGTCGTCTGGTCCAATATGGCGGGCAAAAAAGACCGGTACCTGCGCGTGTCGCGCGTGGGTGATTAACAGACGGATATTTTCCAGAACGGTATCGGCGGAAAAGGGGGAAACCGGACCCCGGAAGAGGCCCTGCTGCATGTCGATAACCAGGAGTGCATTGTCAGACGAAACCATTTTATTTCTCCATTCAGAGGGTAGTGAACGGAGAGATATTTCCCCGTCCAGGCTGGCGGGGATTGAGGTTCTGTTTGTCAGTCGTTTGCTACAGATACACTCACGCCGCCGAAGGTTCCGGTGGTGGTGAGCGTGGTTGTTGGCTGAGCTGACTGATACATGCAATGACCTTTGTTTATTTCGCTGTTAGCGCAACTATCGCGTACAGTTATAGCGCTGGTGAGAGATTCTCTTCAATACACCAACATCAGTAGGTGCAACGTTAGCGTTGCGCCTGGCTGATATTATTTAATACTGCCGAGCCCTTGCAGGAAATCCTCAACCTGCTCAGGCGTCGCCGTATCTGCCTGGTAAAGGATATCGAGCTTGACGTTCTTCAACCCGCAGAAGCCAAATACACCTTCGATAATCTGCGTCTGAATCGCCGTCGAATAGCCGTGTTTATCAAATCCGGTCAGATCGCTGCCGCCGGTGGCAATCAGACGGACGGGAACATCACGTAAGTTGCCTACAATCCGGCCATCTTCGGCCACCTTATACGCCCAGTTCAGGGTTAATACGCGATCGAACCAGCCTTTCAACAGCGCGGGGACCGACCACCAGTACACCGGGAAGACAAACACCAGCATATCCGCTCGCTCGACGCGCTGCTGCTCGCGCAGAATATCGTCGGGAAGGGCGCTCGGATCGCCATGATACAAATCGAGATCGGGACGAGACATGGCTGGATTAAACCCTTCAGCATGCAGATCGGCGATCTCAACCTGTGTTCCTTGCTCGCGTAATTTCCCGGCAACACGGGCTGCCAGCGTATGTGATAACGAATTGTCGATCGGGTGTGCCGTCACGATCAGCGCGTTTTTAATGGCATTTGTAGCAGGCATAGCGACCTCGGATGGGTGAGAATTGACTCTTATATTACTATTGGTAACTTATGTGTCAATCCGCCACCGACGATCATTTTGTGCTATTCGCGTAGGTCTCCAGCACCCCGGTCATGGCGCCGCTGAGCGTATCTTCAGCAACGTTTCGGGCGAGCACGCCGTTGCCCGCCGCGGTGCTGAGCGCCTCCGCCGCGCCAATGATGGCCGTCAGTACCGCTTCACCCTGAACGCCTTTTAAGACGATAAAAGGGACAAGCGCGGTTCGCAGGCAGTCGGCACATTCGGCCACGCATGCTTCCCGGAACGTCTGCAGCGCGCGAGAACCGGACAGCGCCGCGGCGATTGGCCCGGTTTCAGGCCCGGCGGCAATCGCGCAGTCGATATAGGCCGCGCTGAAAAAGCGGATCGTCTTTTCCAGCGTTTTGCCGTCAACCGCCAGCGTCTCGCGGAATTTCGCCAGCTGCCGATCGCTATAGTCCTGATACAGCGCCATCAGCAGCCCTTCACGATCGCCGAAGTGGTCGTAGGGGATAGGCTTGGTCACGTTGGCCCGCTCGGCCAGATAGCCAAGGGTCAACGCCTCGGTGCCTTGCTGACGCACGATCCCACGCGCAACCTCCAGCAGCTGCACGCGGCGGTCCTCTTTTCTTAAGCGCTTAACAACCATGCTTTCCTCAGATTAGTTATCTACTAATGGTAGTTTACACGTTTTCCGTGCCGCGCTGCACGCGTTGTTCAACCGGGCGGATCCGAAACCAGATCGCATACATCGCGGGCAGGAAGACGAGGGTAATGATCGTCCCGCCCAGCGTTCCGCCGATCAGCGTCCAGGCCAGCGTGCCCCAGAACACCGAATGCGTCAGGGGGATGAACGCCAGCACGGCGGCCATTGCGGTCAGTAAGACCGGTCGCGCCCGCTGGACCGTCGCCTCGACAACGGCCTGGAACGGATCGAGGCCGTCCTTCTGGTTATGATCGATTTGACCGATCAGAATCAGCGTATTGCGCATCAGAATGCCGGAGAGGGCAATCAGACCGACCAGCGCGTTGATGCCAAACGGCTGATTAAATATCAGCAGGGTCGGCACGACGCCAATCAGCCCCAGCGGCGCGGTTAAGAACACCATGACCATCGCGGAGAGTGAGCGCACCTGCAAAATGATGATCAGCAGCGTCAGGGCAATCATGATCGGGAACAGCGGTAACATGGCCTGCGTGGCTTTACCCGATTCCTCAATCGAACCCGCCATGTCGATACGGTACCCGGCCGGCAGCGCATCAACGATCGGCTGAAGCTGTTTCATGATGGCGACCGACACGTCCGGCGGCTGAAGGTTGTCGGCGATATCGCCCCGTACGGTAATCGTTGGGGTACGATCGCGACGACGCAGGATCGGATCTTCCATGCCGATCTCAATCCTGCCGATTTGAGACAGCGGCACGCGCTGTCCGGCATTGCCGACCAGGGTAAAGCCTTCGATTTTTGCCGGGTCGAGGCGGATATCACCCGCCGCGCGTGCAACGACGTCTACCGATCGAATATCTTCCCGCACGGAGGTGACAGGCACGCCTGATAACAGGAACTGAAGCTGCTCGGCAACGGCGCTGGAGGTTAAGCCGGTCGCCTGCAGGCGGTTCTGATCGAGAGTGAAATGCAATACCGGAACGCGCGAACCCCAGTCGGTGTTGACGGTTCGCATCATCGGGCTTGCCTGAAGCACGGCTTTCACCCGATCGGCGATGTCCTGTACCTGCTTGACGTCCGGCCCCGACACGCGCCAGGCAACCGGGAAGGGCGAGTAGGGGCCAAACACCAGCTGCGTCACCCGCACGCGGGCTTCTGGCGCAAGACCGCTGGAGACGGCCTCCCTGAGCCTGAACTTAAGCGCCTCGCGTGACGTCTCGCTGTCCGTCAGGATCACGATTTTCGCAAAAGAGGGGTCGGGCAGCTCGGGAGCCATTGCCAGATAGAAACGGGGCGAGCCCTGACCAATATAGGCCGTGACGATTTTGGCTTCCGGCTGCTGGCCCAGCCACGCTTCTATTTTTGCCGTTGCGGCGCTGGTTTGCGCAATCGAGGTACCGTAGGGCATCTGCACCTCAACCAGCACTTCCGGGCGATCGGAGGTCGGGAAGAATTGTTTTTTAACCAGCCCCATGCCGAGTACGGCCAGGATGAAAATGGCGACCACTGACCCGGCCACCCGCCATTTTCTGGCGATAACGCGGGCAAGCAGCTCTCGAAAACGGTTATAGCGAGGCGTGTTATAGATGGCGGCATGACCTCCTTCCACTTTGGGGATCGCCGGCAGGATCTTCACCCCAAGATAGGGCGTGAACACCACCGCGACAAACCATGAGGCAATCAGGGCGAGGCCGACAATCCAGAACATATTGCTGGTGTATTCCCCGGCGGTCGACTGCGCAAACCCATTCGGCATAAAGCCAATGGCCGTCACCAGGGTACCGGCCAGCATCGGCGCGGCGGTGTGGCTCCAGGCGTAGGCCGAGGCTTTGATTCTGTCGTAACCTTCCTCCATCTTCACCACCATCATTTCGATGGCGATAATGGCATCGTCAACCAGCAGACCGAGGGCGAGGATCAGGGAGCCCAGCGTGACGCGGTCAAAGTTTATTCCCGCGGCTTCCATCACCACGAAAACGACCGCCAGCGTCAGCGGTACCGCCGCCGCAACCACCACCCCCACGCGCCAGCCCATGCTGACAAAACAGACCACCATGACCACAAGCAGGGCGACGAAGAATTTGATCATGAACTCATCGACCGAGGAGCGAATATTCACGGACTGATCGGTGACTTTGGTCAGAGTCATGCCAAGCGGCAGGCTATCGTTAATTTTCGCCGTTTCCGCATCCAGCGCTTTACCCAGCGCCAGGCCGTTCCAGCCCTCACGCATGACAATGCCCAGCAGCAGGGCGGGTTCATGCTGATTGCGTATCAGCATCGTCGGGGGATCTTCGTAGCCTCGCTCAACCGTTGCCACGTCGGACAGCTTGAGCGTTTTGCCCTGAGCAACAAAAGGCGTATCGCGGATTTTCTGCAGTTCATCGAACGCGCCGTCCAGGCGGATAAAAATCTGCGCGCCCCGGGTCTCAATGGCGCCCGCCGCGGCCAGGGCGTTCTGGCTGTTAAGAGCATTAAAGATATCCTGCGGTGAAAGGCCCATCGTCGCCAGACGGTCATGGGAGAAGGCGATATAAATCCGCTCGGCCTGTTCGCCGATAATGTTCACTTTTTTCACCCCGGGAACGTGCAGAAGCTGCTGTCGCAGGCCTTCAGCATCGCGTACCAGCTGCCGCTGCGGTTCGCCTTTCGCTTTCAGGGCAAAGAGGGCAAAGGTGACATCCGCGAATTCGTCATTGATCATCGGGCCGATGACGCTCGCCGGAAGACGCCGGGATTCATCCCCAAGCTTCTTACGCGCCTGATAGAACTCCTCCTGCACTTCAGAAGGCGGGGTTTTGTCCTGCAGTGACAAGGTGATATACGCCATACCGGGACGGGTATAGGTTTCCGTACGGTCATACCACTTGAGCTCCTGCAGGCGCTTTTCCAGCGGTTCGGCTACCTGATCCTGGATCTCCCGCGCGGTCGCACCCGGCCAGACGACGATCGCCGTCATCTGCTTCACGGTGAAGGGCGGATCTTCCGCGCGTCCCAGTCCAAAAAAGGCGTAAATACCGGCAATCGTGACCAGAACGATCAGAAACAGCGTGACGGAACGCTCGCGGACGGCCAGCGCTGACAGGTTGAATCGACTTTGGCTCATGGCGCGTTCTCCGCCGGAGCGGCATGGCGCTGTTCTGCAAGCCTGACGACTTCACCTTCGTGCAGAAGATGGGCCCCTAACGCAACGATCGTCTCCCCGGGCTGCACGCCGCCCGTGACCTGGACCGCATCTTCGCCTACGCTCAGCACCTTAACTGGGGTCCATGCGACCTTTGCAGGCCTGGCGGAAATCCGCCAGACGCCAGGCCCTTTACCCGCATCGTAGAGTGAGGCCAGCGGGACCTGCATGACCTGACCTTCCGCTTTATTGTCCTGAATGTTCAGCGTGACGGTTGCCCCCAGCGGCGCGTTTGCCAGCGGGCCATCCAGCACGTAGCGTGCTTCATAAGTTCGGGTCTCGGCATCGGCCGAGTCAGACAGCAGGCGCAGCCTTGCGGTGACCGGGTGCTCTTCATTGCCATAAAGCGTGGCCTGCGCCTCGCTGCTGACGGCAGGGCGCAGCGTCTCCGGAAGCTGGACGAGCGCTTCGCGCTGTCCCGCTCTGGCGAGCCTGATTGCTACCTGTCCGGCGCTGACGACCTGACCCGACTCGGCGAGCGTCTCCATCACCACGCCGTCTGAATCCGCCAGCAGCACGGCATAGCCCGTGGCGTTTTGCGCCACGCTGGCCTGCGCCCGGGCGGCGCTGAGATCGGCCCTGGCCGTATCGGCCGCCGCTTTGATCTGGTCATACTCCGCGGCGGACACGGCGCCGGACGCAACAAGACCGCGATAGCGCGCCTCATCGCTGGAGGCTTTTCGCGCGCGCGCCTGGGCGGCATCCACCGAGCGCTGCTGCGCCTGAGCCTGTAATTTCAGGTCAACCGGATCCAGGCGCAGCAAGGGCTGACCCTGTTTGACGGTCTGCCCGGTATCAACCAGTCGCTCAAGGATTTTTCCCTGAACCCTGAAACCCAAATCGCTTTGCGTTCTTGCGACGACAACACCCGTGAAGGCGCGGGCGGTATTGTTCGCAAGTTCGACGGATGCGGATCTGACAAGCGGTGGCTTTGTGCGCGGATCGTCACTCGCGGAAATATCGCCGCATGCCGCCAGGGCAAACGGCAGGAGACAAACGGCAACGCGGGCTGAAGTGAGCCTGAGCATGGGAAACCTTTTCAACGTAACAGGACGGTTTCCGCATTCTCTGACTAGTGACCAAAAATGTCAATGGTCACAAATTAGGGGGCCAGGCTTCTTAAAATGAGTGATGAGAGAAGCACCGCCGCGGTGGGGGCCATTTCAAGGTTGTACTGCAGCTGAACGGGATTAATGTAAGGACACATCACCATGTGGATAGCCTGAGTGACCTCATCCAGCGGCGTTTTTCTTTCAAACTCTCCGGCCTGCCTGCCTTCGATGATGATGCTCTCAATCAGCTTCATCAGGCTTTCTGCATACCGTTCTGTCGACGGCCACTGCTCGCGTGCGGCGACGGCGGTAATGTCATAGAGCTTGCGATCGTGGAAAAACAGCTCACTTCCGGCCTCGGCAAGTGCTTTGAAGAGACGGCGGAGTTTTTCGCTTGCTGACGGTGCACCCTCGAGTGCGGAAAGCACTGCCGCCATGATCAGCTCCAGGCGGTTAGCGCAGATCACCTCGCCGATAGCCTGCTTGGAATCGAAGAATTTATAAATGTAGGACTTTGAAAAACCGATCGATTTCGCCAGCTCGGCGACGGTGGTTTTTTCATAGCCGTAGTGACCGAAGTGCTCAAAAGCGGCTTCGACGATTTGCTCTCTGACAGCGTGGTCAAGTGGACCACGTGCTGATGGGGGATTCATATTTTTAGTCATTATTTAAGCTTAGCGTGACAGGCTACGATTAACAACGAGTGACCATTTCGTAATTTGGTTACCGTCATTCATCATGAGCCCTTCAGACGGGACGATCAACCAGGTGGGGTAAGTGTATCACTGTTTTTCGTGCACTATGGCATCTATCTGTCGACGATAAGCGAGGGTTTCAGCGCAGTTTCCTTGCACTGAACATAACCGTTTGAGGAGGCCGCAGAACCGATGCGGCCTTATATTTCAGGCAGCCAGTTCAGGCATCTGTTCCTTTACGAAGTCCAATACCTTCCTCGCGTCTAGAGAGGCATAGGGAAGACTCTCAACGATGGCGATTGAACGCGTATTACCCACCGTTTCTTTTATCTCATCGAGTTTGTACTGAATGTGCGGCGCGATGAGAAACCCATCGAACGCGGGAGCGACGCTGGCAAAGTTATCCAGCCCTACAGCGCTAATCATCAGCGGATAGCCGTCGCGTTCTGCCAGAGACTGCATCTTTTTGGCGAGCGAGTTTGCGGTATTACCAAACAAACAACATATCAGAAGCTTTTTCATGTTTTGTTCCTCCTGAAAACCGCTCATAGGGTAGTCCTGAGGGTGGCACCGAAATGCGCGCTGTCTCTTATTTTGGCGACAAATTAATGTTCTTTTAGCCAGTCGAGAAAAAACTGGCTAAACGCCGTAACCTGAAGCGGCTGCAGCTTGCGCTGCGGATAAACAAACTGCAGCCCGACATCTTTGCGATCGCATCGGCTAAAGCCGGTGAAGCTGTCGGCAAACAGCACCGTGAGTCTTCCGGCCTCAACGTCGTCTTTGACGTCCCACCACGATTTTCCCGCGATGCCAGCCCCGCTGAGAGCCCACTGGCGAAGCAATGCACCGTCGTCGCACACCATGACGGGCTCCACGCGCACAACGTTTTCCTCTCCCTCTTTTTCAAAACGCCATTCGTTCATCACCACGCCCTGAGACTCCAGCGCCAGGCACCGGTGTTGGGCTAAATCTGCAAACGTGGCGGGGATGCCGCGGTCGTTAAGATACGCCCCGGAGGCGACCAGCACCCGATGGTTCGGGCGGATGTTTCTGACGACAAGGCTGCTGTCCGGCAGGTTACCGAAACGCACGCTCATATCCAGCCGGTTAGCAACCAGATCCTGAACGTGTTCTTTTAGCGAGATGTAAAATTTTACGGCAGGATGGCGCCGGGAAAATTCAATGACGGCGGGGCTGAGATACTGTCTGCCAAAGTCTGAGGGCGCGGAAAGGCGAATGTTGCCGCTGAGCACGCCCTCTTTTTGCGTCAGTAACGACTCGGCGTGATGCATCTCTTCCAGCACGCGCAGCGCGGCGTGGTAAAACTCTTCGCCTGCACGAGTCAGGGTGAGGGATCGCGTTGAGCGATGAAACAGGCGCGTCTGGTAACGCTCCTCAATCGCCTTCAGCCTGGCCGTCATGGTGGCGGGGGAAAGCGACAGGCGTCGTCCGGCGGCGGAAAGACTTCCGGCCCCGGCAACTTCCACCAGTAAGGCCATGTCTTCGAGTTTACCCATTATTCATCTTTTCCGAAAAGTGCATCTGCTTTTAGCGTAATTATCAAAATCAGATGTCGCATGTAAAGTGATTTCATCCAAACCATGAGGGATGAAAATATGCAACGTACCTCTCTTTTTAAACGCTACAGGCTGGGTCAGCAAGAGCTGAAAAACCGTATCGTCATGGCGCCGATGACCCGCGCGCGCTCCCTTCAGCCGGGCAATATTCCCTCCGCGCTGATGGCGGAGTATTACCGGCAGCGGGCCACCGCCGGATTAATCATCACGGAAGCCACCCAGATTTCGCCTCAGGGCCAGGGATACTCATGGACGCCAGGCATTCATTCGCCGGAGCAGGTTTCGGGATGGCAGCTCACGACGGGCGCCGTGCATCAGGCGGGCGGGGTGATTTTTTCGCAGCTCTGGCACGTTGGGCGAATGTCGCACGCCAGCTTTCACCCGGACGGTCAGCCCGTCGCCCCGTCAGCGCTGGCGCCGGACGCGCAGGTGTGGGTAGTGAATGAACAAGGGGAAGGCCAGATGGTTGACTGTCCGCAGCCGAGAACCCTCTCGCGCAAGGGCATTCACTGCATTATCGCGGACTACCGTCAGGCGGCACTGAATGCCGTTCAGGCAGGGTTTGATGGCGTGGAGGTTCACGGCGGAAACGGCTATCTGATCGACCAGTTTCTGCGTCAGACATCCAACAAACGCACGGATGAGTACGGCGGCACGCTGGCGAACCGGATCCGCTTCGCCCAGGAGGTGTTAAGCGCCATTGCCGAGGCCATTGGCCGCGAGCGCACGGGCATCCGCCTTTCCCCGTTTATTACCCAGCGCGGGATGAACGACCCGCAGGTATCTGAAGCCATACTCGAGCTTGCGGCCTGGTGTGAACAAAAGGGGATTGCGTTCATCCACCTGGCGGAGGCCGACTGGGACGACGCGCCGCAGATACCCGAGCGTTTCCGTCAATCCCTTCGCGAGACGTTCAGCGGAACCCTTATCGTCGCGGGTAACTATGACCTTAATAAAGCCGAAGAGATCCTTACGGCCGGCTATGCCGATTTGATTGCCTTCGGCCGACCGTTTATTGCCAACCCGGATTTGCCTCACCGACTGGCGCACCGGTTGCCGCTGGCACAGGTACGCGACCCCGCCACGCTGTTTGGCGGTACCGCAACGGGGTACACCGATTACCCAACGTACACCCTGCAGGAGGAAACATTATGACCCGTAAACCAGCGGGAACATCGCCCGGGGCGGTACGCTGACGTTCACCAGCGGGCTGACCGACACGAAAGCGTATGCGGGGATGGACCCCGCCGCGTGGGAAAAAATGCTCGCCGGCGCGGCGGAAACCCTACCAGCCAAAGCCTGGGGAAGGGCGGAGGACATCGCGCAAGGGTATCTTTTCGCCATCGACAATCCCTTTGTCACGGGCTCGGTCATTGATATTGAGGGTGGGGCGTTAATTAACTGACCCTCTCTGTTTAGAACCGCAGGAAATCGTCTGCGGGTAACGTAATACTCTGTTGAGGGACATCATGAAATATACGACGTGTTTTCGTCCAGCTATGGCGATGCTTATTCTTGCCGGTCTGTCCGGCACCGCATTTTCGGCGCAGCTGGAATGGCTTCAGCCGAAACAGCTTATTGTTGATAAGAGCCTGCCCCAGGCGCAATTAAGGGCGAATGAAGCCGTTGCCAGAGAATATGCAACGTTCTGGAATACGGGAGAAGAGTCCCTGGCGCGTGATGCGCTGGCGGTGAATTTCATCGATAAAACGCCACCGGAAGGTCGTAAACAGGGGCCGGAAGGCGCTATTTTAGCTTCCCGGGCGTTTCGTGCCGCCGTGCCGGATTTACGCTGTGACGTTGAGCAGATGGTTATTTCAGGCGATCGCGTGGTTTCGCATTTGCATTTTTACGGCACATTCACCGGGACATTTGGCAAGCTGAAAGGAAAAGGGCAGAAAATAGATTTCATCGCTACGGATATTTATGAAGTCCGTGACGGTAAAATTGCGGCAAACTGGCATATTGAGGACAACCTGGCGCTGATGAAACAGCTGGGCGCGCTGTAAATTCATCACTCCGGGGCGGCCCGGAGTGATGCGAAAATCCTATAAGCCCAGATCGCTCAGCGAGGGGTGATCGTCCGGGCGTCTGCCCAGCGGCCAGTGGAACAGTCGCTCGGATTCTTTTATCGGCATATCGTTTACGCAGGCAAAGCGGCGCTTCATCAGCCCGTCCGGCTCAAACTCCCAGTTTTCATTGCCGTAGGAGCGGAACCAGTTGCCGGAATCATCATGCCATTCATAGGCATAGCGGACCGCGATGCGGTTATCCGTAAAGGCCCACAGCTCTTTAATCAGACGATAGTCCAGCTCTTTTTTCCATTTCCGCTCCAGAAACGCCCGGGCCTCATCACGGTTGGTGGCGAACTCCGCGCGATTGCGCCATTGGGTATCCAGCGTATAGGCCAGCGCGACTTTCGCCGGGTCGCGACTGTTCCAGCCATCTTCTGCCAGCCTGACTTTTTCGATGGCGCTTTCACGAGTGAAGGGCGGTAAAGGAGGACGTGTGTTCATTGCGATTACCTCAGCGTTATATTAGGTAGACAGATCTGTCTACTTGCGGTAATCTATGCCCGTAGAATAACGCTGTCAACATTCTTTTTGAGGCTACCCAAAAGTGAAAACTGAACCGGCAGGCAACGATACAAAAATCAGCGTCAGAGATAAGATATTACTCACGGCGCACGATCTGTTTTATTCCACAGGCTTCAGGGCGACGGGGGTGGATACGCTGATTAAAGAGGCGAAAGTGACGAAGGTAACGTTTTATCGCCATTTTCCGAGCAAAAGTTTACTTATTCTCGCCTATTTGAACTATCGGCATGAAATATGGATTAGCTGGTTTGAATCCACGCTGCGCCGACATCTCGATGAAGGCGAAATACCTGCCGATGCGATTTCTGCAACGCTCTGTGAATGGTTTATTTCGTCCGAGTTCCACGGCTGTGCGTTTATTAATGCCAGCGCCGAAGCCAAATCCGAAGAGATTGAAAGCGAAATAAAAGCGATATGCCGCGATCATAAAATCGAAACAAAGAATATTATTGCGCCGCTGACGAAGATGGGTGATAAGCGCGTCGTCGATGAAATCATGCTGCTTATTGACGGCGCAATTATTCATGCGCAAATGGGCATGGAGACGGATGAGGTCATAACGTCGCTGAAGAGGGCGCTGGCAGACCTAATCGGGGGCTAGCGAGGATCCCCCTTAGTCCTCCAGACGATGGCTGACTGGTGCATTCAGCATTTCCGAATAACAGTCGGCTGGAGTGCGCCGAGGATGAACAATCCTCGGCCTCAGCATGTGCCGCTATACAATGCTGTAAACCCCTGCTCCCCAGTACCCGGTATCTGGACGAATCTGTTCTTTCCAGCCTGATGCGATCAGTTCTTTTGCAATAAACCGGTTGATGACCCCGTGCCCCATGAGCAAGGCGGGTCCGTCGGAGCCACTTGCCGCCGACATGAGGATCTCAGCCGCCTTAGCGGCACGTTTTTTTACGGCGCTTACGCGCTCTGACTCGCCAGACAGGCCGCAGAGCCAAAAAATGCGAAACAGCGCCGCCCAGTAAAATGGCGATAGCCGTAACCCCGGAATACGAAATACCGGCAGCTCTGCCTCCCGAAAAACCTCATCAATTAACCTTGGTTCACACCCCAGCGTTTTCAACGATGAAAGGGCACGCGGGAGAGGGCTGCTGAGAAACGTCAGCGCGCGGTACGCGAGGATTTGAGCCATCTCCGAAGGTCTGTCGCTGCCCGTTGAAGAGCGGTTATAGCTGTCGATCCATTCCGCCATTTCCCTGTACGACACCTTTCCCGCGCCCCTGAATTCGGGTTCGCCGTGGCGCATCAAAATAATTTCCATATGTCTTCATCGCTCACCATCGATTCACCAGAGGCAGACTAGCGCGTTCTCACACTGATTTTCACCCACCCGTTTTAGTGTGTCTGAACCTGGATCGTACGTAGCAGACTTATCAGTCTGTAAAATATGTTCATGCGCGCGTATTCTGTGGGAAAGCGCTAAGCATAACCATTTAGGGTCAAGGAAACGGAAATGAGAACACAGAAGCGATGCCTCGGCTGCGTGGCTATTGTGGTTGATGACTACGATCGCGCCATTGAATACTACACCGACAAGCTGGGGTTTACCCTCGTAGAGGATACGCCCCAACCGGGGAAACGCTGGGTAGTCGTCTCACCCAATCCGCAAAGCGACTGCAATATCCTGCTGGCTCGTGCTTCTAACGAGAGGCAGGAAGGTTTTATCGGTAATCAATGCGGTGGCCGAGTATTCCTGTTCCTTCAGACGGATGACTTTTGGCGCGATTACCATGCCATGAAGGCAAAAGGCGTTCATTTCTGCGAAGAACCTCGTGAGGAAGAGTACGGTACGGTAGTGGTGTTTGAAGATATTTACGGCAACCGCTGGGATCTTTATCAGAATGCGCAACCGTGAATACCACCGCAAACGATGTGTCATTCGCCTTTTATCCTGTACGCTTCCCAGCAGAGCAAACTTAAAATTATGGGGATGTCTCTTTAGGCCATGTGCTCTCGTCCCGCTGTGCCAGCGACAGCGCGCTGGCGCTGGCGGGATCGAACAGCGAGATGCTCTCAATTTGATTGAGTAAAATCACCTTGCGGAAAGACATGGCGCTGCGGGGTTCCGAGTCGAGCGTAATGTCATGCTCCGCATACCACCGGCTGTAATTATTCTCGATGCGCAGGTTCATGGTCTTCGCGTCCCGGTACCCGCTTAACATCGGGATCAGCACGATATTGGCCGTTTTTTCATATTCCAGCGTCGCGGTGTGGATCATGCCGACGTAAATCCGTCTCGAGCGAAGCGTGACCTGCGCCAGTTCGCCTTGTTCCATACACTGGTACAGCAGTTGTTCAATCCCGCTCGCCTGCGCTAGCCGTTTGTAGAGCTTTTTCCGGCTCTCGCCGTCGAGCCTGGCGCTGCCTGCCCAGTTAGAGCGGTAGAGACAAAACAGGATGGCGAACGCCAGCATTACCACCACCGGCGCCTGAATGCCTAAAAAACTCCAGTTCATAAAGTCGATTTGCCAGTCGGTGTATTTCGGTGAGGCAAAGTGAAAAGCGTTGTTGGCGGCGGAAAGGGTAAGCAGCAGCAGCCAGAGCAACCCCGTCGCAATCACCCCCTGCAGAACGAAAATACAGCCGTAAAGCGCAACGAGAAAATAGACGTCCCAGCCGAAGGAACGCTTAATTTTAAAGCGGGTCGACAGGTCGCGGCTGGTGTACCAGTACCCGCAGACCATCAGCACCATAAATATCGCCGTTCCCATATCAGGCCCTCTTCAGCGCGTTAACGTGACGCAGAAAGTCCTGCCGCACCTCGTTGCTCTTGTAGTTCACCGAGGCGTTCCCGTCCTGGTCGATGATGATGCGATCGCCATCTTCGACGGCTTCAATAATTTCCTGCTGGCTCATCACCTGCAATAAGGATTCCGGGCTGGAGAAAAGTGAGAGGAAGAAACGTTTCATGTGGGCATCCTTATGAATAAAAAGGATAAGCCTGGAAGATGACGGCTGAATTTGCCTTAAGGATAACCTGAAAGTGAACGCCGGGTGGCGGCTACGCCATACCCTGCCTAACAAAACCGTCAAATAATTGAGTTATCAACTTGTTGATATCTATAAGTAATAAAAAATAAATCTGCACAAACTTGGACAAATAACGTTAATTGTGTAAGTTTTAAGTATGCGATTACGCCACGTTGTTTACAGCCAGGATGTGACCCATGAGCACTTTGCCCTCTGTCGTGAGTCGGTTTGTTGAGTACTACGCCGCACTGGATAGCCAGCCGCCGTCCGCGCTGGCGGGGCTTTATCATTCGAATGCCACGCTTATCGATCCGTTTGGCCAGCATGACGGGCTTTTCGCGCTTCAGCGCTATTTCACTCATCTGCTGGCCAACGTCGAGAACTGCCGTTTTTCTATCGATCCGCCGCTGTGCAGTGGAAACCGTTTTGTTGTCACCTGGGTGATGCACTGGTCGCATCCGCGCATTGCCGGAGGCGAACCGCTCGACCTGCCCGGATGTTCCGTGGTGGAGACGGAAAACGATTTCATCACGCGCCAGCGCGACTACTACGATGCGGGAGAGATGATCTACGAACACCTTCCTCTGCTGGGTTGGGCGGTTCGCGGCGTGAAGCGGAGGGTCAAATCATGAAGACGGTGTTGATTACTGGCGCAAGCTCGGGGATTGGCGCCGGGCTGGCGAAATCTTTTTCCGCTGATGGCTACCATGTGATTGCCTGCGGGCGCGATCCGGCGCGTCTGGAAGCGCTGCATCAGAGCTGTCCCAATCTCACCATGCGCCTGTTCGATATGACGGACAGGGACGCCTGTCGCCAGGCGCTGACCGGTAGCTACGCCGATCTGATTATTCTCTGCGCGGGCACCTGCGAATACCTCGACCTGGGCGTGGTGGATGCGGCGCTGGTGGAGCGGGTGATGGCAACCAATTTCCTCGGCCCGGTGAACTGCCTTGAGGCGCTGCAGCCGCAGCTGGTTCGAGGCAACCGCGTGGTGCTGGTGAGCTCGATGGCCCACTGGCTGCCTTTTCCCCGCGCGGAGGCCTACGGCGCATCCAAAGCGGCGCTGAGCTGGTTTGCCGACAGCCTGCGCTTGGACTGGGAACCAAAAGGGATTACCGTTACGGTTGTCTCTCCGGGCTTTGTTGATACGCCCCTGACGCAAAAAAACGATTTTGCCATGCCGGGCAGGGTGACCGTCGACGAGGCCGTCAAGGCGATCCGGATCGGGCTGGCGGCTGGGAAAATGCATATTGCGTTTCCGTCCGGGTTTGGCTTTATTTTGCGGCTGCTCTCCGGGCTGCCGGCGTTTCTTCAGCGCGCGCTGCTGCGCAGGATGGTGCGTTCATGAACATTGCGATTATCGGCAGCGGCATCGCCGGGCTGACCTGCGCCTGGCGTCTGGCCGGACACCATCAGGTGACCCTGTTTGAAGCGGGATCCACGCCGGGCGGCCATACCGCAACGGTTGACGTGACGACGCCACAGGGTACATACGCGATCGATACCGGGTTTATCGTCTACAACGATCGCACCTATCCGCGCTTTATGGGCCTGCTCAGCGAGTTGGGCATCAGCGGGCAAAAAACGCAGATGAGCTTTTCGGTGCACGACCCCGCGACGGGGTTTGAGTACAACGGCCACACGCTGACGTCGCTGTTTGCCCAGCGTCGAAACCTGGTGAATCCGGCATTCTGGCGGCTGCTGGGCGAGATCGTTCGCTTTAACCGCCTGGCGAAAGCGGCGCTGGACGGGGAGGTGGATCCGAACGCCACGCTGCAGACGTTTCTGGACCAGCACGGCTTCACGCCGTTTTTTGCGCGCCACTACATTCTGCCGATGGGGGCCGCCATCTGGTCCTCATCGCTGCAGGAGATGACGCGCTTCCCGCTGCCGCTTTTTTTGCGCTTCTTTAATCATCATGGCCTGCTGGATATCACCCAGCGCCCGCAGTGGTACGTGGTGCCTGGCGGCTCGCGGGAGTATATCCGCGCCATGCTGGATAAGCTGGGCGACCGTCTGACGCTGCATCTCAATTCGCCGGTGCAGCGGGTGAGCCGCCACGAGCGCGGGGTCACCCTCCAGCTCGAAAACGGCAGCCATATCTTCGATCGGGTGATATTTGCCTGCCACTCCGCTCAGGCGCTGGCCATGCTTGACGACCCGACCACCGCAGAACGCGAGGTGCTAGGCGATATTGGCTGGCAGCGCAACGAGGTTGTGCTGCACAGCGACCCGCGCTGGCTGCCGGTGCGGCCGCGCGCGTGGGCGAGCTGGAACTACCGCCTGAGCGCTCAGGCGCAGGCCAGCGCCTGCGTGACCTACAACATGAACATTCTGCAGGGGCTGCCTGCGGGCAGTCCGCTTTTCTGCGTCACCCTGAACCCTGACGCGCCGGTAGATGAACGCTTCGTTCTGCAACGCTTCGTTTATGAACATCCGCTGTTTAACCCGCAAAGCTGGCGGGCGCAGGCGCGGCGCGGCGAGATCAACGGTCATAACCGGAGCTGGTACTGCGGGGCCTACTGGTACAACGGTTTTCATGAGGATGGCGTGCGCAGCGCGCTGGACGTGGTCAACGCGATAGCGGCCGGAGAGGGGAACTGAGATGAACAGCTGCCTCTACCACGGCGTATTACGCCACCGCCGCTTCCAGCCGAAAACCCACGAATTCAGCTACAGCGTCTTTATGGCCTGGCTGGATCTCGATGAACTACCGCTGCTGCCGTCCGTCGGCGTGCGGCGCAATCGCTTTGCCGCCTCCTCGTTCCACGACGCGGACTATCCGCTCGGCACGCCGCTCAAAGAGAACGTGCTGAGCAGGCTGGAGAGCCTGATCGGAGAACGTCCAAACGGGCGGGTCATGCTACTGACGCAGCTGCGCTATTTCGGCTTTCATTTCAATCCGGTCAACTTTTACTACTGCTATGACGAGAAGGGGACGCTGCGCTGGGTGCTGGCGGAGGTTCGCAACACGCCGTGGAATGAACGTCATTACTATGCCGTCAACGGACAGGAGGCTCAGCCCACGGAAAAAGCGTTTCACGTTTCCCCCTTCAATCCGATGGACATGATCTACCACTGGCGCTTTAACGAGCCGGATAACACGCTGCATATGCACATTGAAAATCACCAGGAATCGAAGGTCTTTGACGCCACGCTGGCGCTGCGCCGGGAACCTTTGACGCGCCCGGCGCTTCGTGCGCTTTTGGTGCGCATCCCGCTCATGACCCTGAAAACCGTTTTTGCCATTTACTGGCAGGCGCTGCGCCTGTGGCTCAAGCGCGTGCCGCTGCATAACCACCCCGTCAGCAGGAGTGAACGCTCATGACCGATCCCGTCTTTGCGTTAGAACCCGATATCCCGCGCAACGTGCGCATTGCGCGCTGGCTGCTTTTTCGTCTATTAAGCGGTATCCGCGGCGGCTCTCTTACCCTGCGTGAAGGGGCGCAGACCTTTCATTTTGGTGAGTCATCCTCCGCGCTGCATGCCGACGTACAGATCCTTACGGCCGGCGTCTACTGGCGCGTTTTAACGGGCGGGAGCCTTGCCGCGGCAGAAGCCTGGATGGACGGCGAATGGGAAACCGCGCACCTTACGCCGCTTCTGGAACTTCTGGCGCTCAACGGCGAAGTGCTCGGCCGTCTGGAAAACGGATTCCGCCTGTTCGGCAGACCGCTGGAGCGGCTACGCCACTGGACGCGGCGTAACTCGCGCGCGCAGGCGCGTGAAAATATTGCCGCCCATTACGATCTGGGCAACACCTTCTATTCCCATTTTCTGGACAAGGAGCTGCTCTATTCCAGCGCCTTGTTTACGGAGGACGAGCAGGATCTCACGGCGGCTCAGCAGGCTAAAATGGCGCGTCTGTGCGAACAGCTGGCGCTGAGTCCGGGCGATCATCTGCTGGAAATCGGTACCGGCTGGGGCGCGATGGCGGAATACGCGGCCCGTCATTATGGCTGTCGGGTAACCACCACCACGCTGTCGCAGGAGCAATACGTCTGGGCGACCGAGCGGATCGCCCGCGCCGGGCTGCAGGAGCGTGTCGAGGTGCTGCTCTGCGACTATCGCGACCTCACCGGGCAGTACGACAAGCTGGTCTCGATTGAGATGATCGAAGCCGTCGGGCAGCGCTATCTGCCCACGTTCTTCCGCACCTGCCAGGCGCGGCTGCGCCCGGGAGGACGCATGGCGATTCAGGCCATCACTATTCAGGACCAGCGCTATCGCGACTACAGCAAAAGCGTCGATTTTATCCAGCGCTACATCTTCCCCGGCGGCTTCCTGCCGAGCATTACCGCGATGAACGAGCTGATGACGCGCCACACCGATTTCGTGGTGCGCAATCTGTTCGACATGGGGCCGGACTACGCCCGCACGCTGGCGCACTGGCGGCAGCGCTTTGTCCACGCCTGGCAGGAGATTGAAAAGCTCGGCTTTGATGAGCGTTTCCGCCGCATGTGGCTGTACTACTTTGGCTACTGCGAAGCCGGGTTTAACGCCCGCACCATCAGCGTGGTGCAGCTGACCGCCGAGCGCGTATGAAACGATATCTTCAGGTCTTTCTGCTGGCCGTCGCGTTCGATCTTTACTGGACGCTGGTGGTGCTCTTTCGCGAAAAGGGCCTGATTATCTGGCTCGCGCTGGCGATCCTGGCGTGCCTGCTCTTGCCGTCTGTATACCGTTTTTACGCCATCGGGCTGGCCGCGGCGGGCAGTTTGCTCGATACGCTCTGGGCGCTGACGGGACTGATAGCCTTCACGGGCGAGTCTCTGATGCCGCTATGGATGGTGGCATTGTGGCTGATGTTCGCCACCGTCTGGACGCAGCTGACGCGCACCACCACGTTGCCCGGCTGGCTGCTGACCCTGCTGGCCGCCGTGGGAGGCCCGGTGGCATACCTGATTGGCGAGCGGCTGGATGCCATCACATTTCTGGAGCCGACCTTTATCGTCGTCAGCTGGATGGCGCCGGGCTGGCTGGTGCTGATGCTGTTTTTCCACCTGCTGATGGGGAGACAAAAATGAGAGCTGTGATTTTGCTGCTTTGCCTGATCGCCATGCCCGCGGCACAGGCCGCCGACTGGCTGGCGTGGCGGAAGGTGGGCGATGCCACGCTCACCTGGGGACCGTTCACCGTCTATACCTCCCAGCTGCGAACTCCGGACGGGCGTTACGGTCGGGAGAATCAGGATCAGGCGCTGATAATTACCTATGCGCGCGACATCGATCGCGATGAACTGGTTGAGGCGACCCGCGACCAGTGGCAGGCGCAGGGGATCCTGGCGCAGGAACCGCAAAGTGAAGCCTGGCTGCGGATGCTCCGGACGCTGTGGCCGGATGTCCGACCGGGCTCGCAGCTGGCGTTTGTCCTTGATGACCAGCAGGGGCAGTTCTGGTACCGCGATCCGACCCTTCAGAAAACCTTTATTCCCCTTGGGCCACGCCAGTCAGAAGCGTTCAGTACCCGCTTTCTGGCCATCTGGCTGGCTCCCCGTACGCAATATCCTGAACTGCGTCAGCAGTTAATCGGAGGCCAAAAATGAAACGTTTCCTGATGATGGTGCTGGCATTGACGATGCTGCTGGCGGGCTGTAGCACGGAGGTGACCGAGTACCGCCAGCAGCAGCCGCGGCTTGATATCTTCCATTTCTTCCAGGGCAAAACCGAAGCGTGGGGGATGGTGCAGGATCGCAGCGGCAAGCAGATCCGACGTTTCCACGTTGAGATTGCCGGAGACGTTATCGGCGATACGCTGACGCTCAACGAACATTTTGTTTACGATGACGGTGAGAAGCAGCAGCGGGTCTGGCATATCCGGCGCCTGGGGAACGATCGCTACGAGGGCACGGCGGGGGATATCGAAGGGGTAGCGACGGGGCAGGCCGCAGGCAACGCGTTCAACTGGCATTACAGCATGAACGTGAAGGCCAACGGCAGCACCTGGCTACTGAACTTTGACGACTGGATGTACCTGCATGATGAAACGCACCTGTTTAATAAAACCGAGATGAAAAAGCTGGGCGTCACCGTTGCCACGGTGACGTTGTTTTTCACCAAGGGATAAGGGATCCCCACTCAATTTGTAACCAGAAGCGATTCGGATTTTTTAAATGACATGATTATTTTGCAGCGATGACCTGGTCCGGCTGTAAATCGCTGAGGCGTTTCCTGCAGGCCGGGGCGAGGCGCAGGGATGTTACCTCCGCCCGTCCCCGATAAGCCGGAAGGAATAAGCCGAAGGGACCGCGAAGCGGCGATTTACCGCCGGGAGCCCGGGTCGCCAGGGTGGTGGCGATTGAGCCACCCTGGCACGTTCACAGGTCATGTCGTTACAGAGTAGCAAGGAACATAAAGTGAACGGAATGACCACTACAACCGTATGTTCCCCCTCACCCTAACCCTCTCCCCAAAGGGGCGAGGGAACTGTTTCGTGTCTACGCTGTGTCCGCAAGGTGTGATGTCATGCCCCGGCAGAACGGGTTTTACTACCCGAGTAAATAAAGACAAGCGCAATCCCCAGGCAGACTACCGCCCCCAGACGGCTGGGCGAAAAGGGAATGGCGGCATTACCCAACCAGCCAAAGTTGTCAATCAACATGCTCATGGCGAGCTGGCCAAAGATCACCGCCACCGTGGCGACGGCGGTGCCGATGCGCTGCACCGCCACGACCATAATCACAATATAAGGCACGCCAAACATTGCCCCGAGAAGCTGCCATTTCGGCACGTCCAGCAGCGTGACCGCCTGCTTAGGCTCAAAGAAGAAAATCAGCAGGGCGGTCACCAGCGCGCCGACGGAGAAGGTCAGAAACGCGCTTTTGAATACCCCCACGCTGCTGCCGAGCTGGCCGTTAATGGCGGCCTGAATGCTCAGCGTCGCGCCGCCGCAGACGGCCAGAAGAATCATAATCAGTGTCATACGTTACCCCTGCGCGACCAGAACCAGTGCCGCAATAATGAACCCCAGTGCAATAATGCGCTTCGCGTTTATCTTCCTCTGCGGCGAACCCAGCAGACCGTAATGGTCAATGATCAGGCTTTTAAAGACCTGGCCGGCCAGAATGCCAATCATGGTCATGGCGATGCCGATGGCGGGTGTCGCCACGGTCAGGATGACCACGTACACCGGACCGAGCACGCCGCCGAGCAGCTGCCAGCCGGGCTGTGCGAAAAACGATGGGCTGCTACGCGGGCTGAAAAACAGCATCAGCAGAAACGTCAGCGCGGCGCCAACGCCAAAAATGCTGAACGTCGCCCATAAATCCCCGACCTTTCCCCCCAGCGGTCCCAGCAGTCCCGCTTCGACGGAGAGGCCCATCCCGCCGGCAATCACCAGTAAAATCAAAACAAACTGCATTTTCTTCCTCCGTTTTCAGGCGAAGAAGATTACGTGGGTTGTTCAATGAGAAAAATGCCATAATGCTGTAAACACCTTTGCGAGAAATGCATTAATGGTTGACGCCAGCAACATCAACATCCGCGCGCTGCTGATCTTTATCGACGTGTATGAAGCGCAGAACTTCTCCGTCGTGGCGCGGCGGCAGGGGATATCGGCCTCGCAGATATCGCGCGTGATCCACCAGCTTGAGGATGCGCTAGGGCAGCAGCTTTTCTATCGCAATACGCGGGCCGTCATTCCCACAGAAAGCGGTCATCTGTTTATCCGCTACGCCCGGTCAATGGCGGAAAACCTGGAAGAGGCGCGACGGGAGCTGGACGCGCGTGCGGTGGAGCCTTCCGGCGCGATCCGCATTAACGGACCGGTGTTTTTCGGCCAGAAGCACATAGCCCCAGGTCTTCCCGGCCTGTCGGAACGCTACCCCCGCCTGAACGTAGAGCTGATGCTGACCGATGATTTTATTGACCCCCACCGTGATGCGGCGGACCTTATCTTCCGCATTGGCGTACTGACGGACTCCTCGTTTCGGGCGCGCGTGTTCGGGCAGCAGGTGTATCATCTGGCCGCGTCGCCACACTACGTGCGTAAACACGGTGCACCTGAAGGACCGGACGATCTGAACCGTCATCACTGTCTTGTCTATCGCGGATCGTCAGGGCCAAACCGCTGGCTCTTTCGCAGGAAGGGCGAGGCGTGGATACACTATCCCGTGACGCCATTGATGACCTCCAATAATGCGGAGGCGTTACTGGCCGCGGCGCTGGGCGGGATGGGGATTGTGCTGTTCCCGGACTGGCTGGTGAGCGAGCCGCTTCAGCGCGGCGAGCTGATTTCGCTCCTGCCCGCGCTGGAGTGTGCCATCAATACGGAACAGCAGGCGATCGCGGCGATCTACCCTGATGCCCGACATCCGCCCCTGAACGTCAGGGCGGTGATTGATTATTACGTCGAGCGTTTTGGTACGCCGCCGTACTGGCAAACCGGGCGCGACTGACCGCCGGGATTGCGTGACAGGTCCGGCATCCAGTAGTGTTAAGGGATATCAACAGAGGATGATTCGGCCATGCACCTTGATTTTCGCCAACTTCGCAACTTTGTCGCGCTGGTTGAATACGGCAGTTTTAACCGGGCGGCGGAGGCGGTTTGCCTTTCGCAGTCCGCATTTAGCCGAAGCATTCAGGCGCTGGAGCAGAGCGTAGGGCATCCTTTATTCGATCGCCAGAGCAAGCTTCCCACTCTCACGCTGCACGGACAAACGCTGCTTCCTTATGCCCGCCGCTTTCAGGCCCTGAACGTTGAGCTCAGCAGCCAGATGCGCGAGGCGGAGGAGGCGCTCACCGGCGAGGTGATGTTCGGCTGCGGCCCGGCACCGTCGGCGCGGCTGATCCCCGCCGCGGTGGGGGCATTCCACCGCAGCATGCCCCAGGCGAAGGTAAGGTTTCAGGTTGATAACTGGTTTGCCCTCCATCAGGCGCTGACCTCTCGCCACTATCCGTTCGTCGTCGCCGACAGCTGGCAGGCCGAACTCGATCCCCAGCTTCGCGTTCAGCCGCTGAGCCCGCAGCGCTGCTTCTTTATCTGCCACGTCGATCACCCGCTGGCGAACGAGGGGCCCGTTTCCGTCCAGACCATGCTCCGCTATCCGTTTGCTGCACCCTATTTGCCGCCCGGCGTGCGCAAAGTGCTGGCAACCCTGAGCGAGCAGCAGGATTTTTCGCCGGCAATCCAGTGTGACCACATTTATGCACTGCTTTCTACGCTGGCCCATACGCACGCCGTCAGCTTCGCCAGCGAGGACGGATTTGCGCTGTGCCAGCAGAGCCACCGCCTGGTAAAGCTGGAGCTCAGCGATCTGCCGGAAGAGTGGCGCCTGATGCAGACCCGGTTTGGGATTATCTCTCCGGTTCATGCGACTCAGACGCCGCTGGTCGAGAAGATGATCGAGATTATTCTCCACGTTGACCGCCAGCACGCTCTTCAGCTGCTGGAGCAGGAGGAGGTTTAGCGCGGCTGACCTTCGGCATCGTACTGCGGCCAGCGGGTTTCCAGCTTCAGTGTGGTGATCGCCTGTTCGACGAATTTTCCCTCGGCCCACTGTCGGGCATCAAAGGCGCTGCGGATCAGGCGAGACGCCTGTGCCTGTTCAACACTCTGGCTGAAACTGTCCGTCAGGAACGGGTCGATGCGCGGTGAGGTGGTAAAGTTAAGGTCATCGGGGCGGAGTTCTTCCAGGAAGAGCGCCTGGGGGATCTGGCTTTGCTGCGCCATTTCAGCGGACCAGGCGTTGCGGCTGGACGGCTCGCTTATCTCAGCCGCATTTTTCACCAGAACGTCGACGATCTGTTGGGTAGCCTGCGGCCACGCGTCGATAAAGTGTTGCGTACCGAGCAGCGCAGCCTGCGTCGTATTCTGGCGGCCAGAGTCGCCGCTTCTGGCCACCACGTCTATTTTCTCGCCGCGTAAGGCAAGAAGCGATACGCCGCCCCAGACGGCATCCACGCGGCCAGCGGCCAGCGCCGCCTTACCGGCATTCCAGTCGAGATTAATCACCTGCAGGCTGCGTTCCGTAAGCCCCGCCGTGCGCAAGGCGCGGTCAAACGCCAGCTGATCCGCCGTGCCGCGATAGACCGCGACCCGTTTCCCTTTCAGGTCTGCCAGAGAGCGAATGCCCGAAGCTCGGGTAACCGCCAGGTAGGATTCGGACCCGCGGCTGCCGAGCAGCAGGCGCGTCGGAAGACCGTTTGCCTTTCCGATAATAGCCGCAAGATCGCCAAGCCAGGCAAAATCAAGCTGCTGGTTAGCCAGCGCCTCATTCACCGCCGGTCCCGCGCCCTTGAAAAACTGCCATTCAACGCTAACGCCCTGGGGTTTAAACACGTCCTCCAGCTGATGGCGGATATACGCCATGCCGAGCGGGCCTCCGATAAAGGGTTTGCTGCCTGCGCTCTGGTCCGGTACCCCGATACGTATGGTGCGCAGCGGGTCGGCGCTGGCATTCGCCGTCAGCATCATCACGGCTGCCAGCGCCAGCAGGGTGCGGTTGATAAAAGCTTTCATCATAACGAGTGACTCCTGTTGTTTTTTTTCACCCTAAAGATCTCGTCGCCCGGCTGTTAAATGCTTTTAGTGGAAAAGAACAGGTGAAAAAAAGCTAAATCAGCGTCCGTGCACCCGGCAGGTTCACATGCATTTGTTGCATCGGGATTATTCGCGTAACGCAATGGCGACGGGCCGTAAGAGGGGATTTGATAGCGGCATGGCCCGTTAATCAGTGAACCGCTATGTCGCAAATGATTTTAAAAACCGCACCTTCCGGCAGGCCGAGGATCCAGCTTAACGGCTGGCCGTGGCTCATGCCGGCGTTACTTCTGCTGCTGTGGTACGTCGCCGCGTATGCGCGGTGGATGCCTGAACAAATTCTGCCCGCCCCCGGCGCGGTGGCCGACACGGCGCTATCGCTTCTGCGCGCCGATCTGCTGGGGCAGTGGGCCTTCAGCCTGCAGCATCTGGCGCTCGGCCTGCTGCTGGGGGCGATCATCGGTACCGTGCTGGGCGCGCTGTTCGGTCTGATGCCCGGGGCGGCCCGCCGCCTGGAGCCGCTCTTTTACGCGCTGGCGCAGATCCCGACGCTGGGTTGGATCCCTCTGTTTATGGTGCTCTTCGGGATTGATAACGGCCTGAAGCTGGCGGTCATCATCAAAAGCACGATTGTGCCACTGACCCTCAACACGCAGCAGGCGGTAGCGAGCGTGCCAGAGGCGCTGAGCGAGGCGGGAAAAGTCATGCACTTTTCCCGCTGGCAGCGCCTGCGCTGGCTGGTGATCCCGGCAAGCCTGCCGGGTTGGTTTACCGGCCTCAGGCTGGCGCTTTCGCAGGCATGGGTATCGCTGATTGTGGTTGAACTGCTGGCTTCCTCGGAGGGCATTGGCTACCTGATGGTCTGGGGACGTCAGCTGTTCCAGCTGGATATTGTCTTTGTGACCATTGCCGTCGTCGGCATTAGCGGCATGGTAGTGGATTGGGCGGCCAGCCGTGTCGGTTCGCGACTGGTGTTCTGGCCCCAGGCTGCCGTCGGGCGGCTGGCCTGGAAGCCGCAGGCCAGCTGGCAGGCGCTTCAACTGCCTGCCGCGCTGCTGGTGCTCTGGCAGGCCGCCAGCCAGCGGGGCTGGATTGATGCCGCGCTGTTTTCATCCCCGCAGGCGGTTGTCTCGCGCTTTGTGCAGGGCGCGACGAGCGGTGAGCTGGCATCAGCCATGCTGGCGAGCCTGGATCGCACCCTCGTTGGCGGTGCCGTGGGGATAGCCGCGGGATTTTTATGCGGCCTGCTGCTGGCCCTGCGCCCGCGCGCCGGCGAGATCGTCACCCCGACGCTAAACGTCCTGCGCCATATTGCCCTGTTCGCCTGGCTGCCGCTTCTGACCGCGTGGGTCGGTAATGATAACGGCGGAAAAATGGTGTTTATTGCCCTGGCTTCATTTTTCCCGATGTTCTTCAACACCCTGCAGGCCGTTCTGCAGCGCAATCCGCATCTGGACGAGGTGGCCCGGGTGCTGCGCTTAAGCGGGCTGACGCGTCTGCGCACGTTGATCCTTCCCGGCGCAGCGCCCGGTATCTTTGCCGGTCTAAGGCTGGCGCTGATTTACGCCTGGCTTGGCAATATTGGTGCGGAATATTTCATGTCCTCCGGGACCGGGATTGGCAGCCTGATGATCAATGCCCAGCAGCTGCTGGACATGCCCACCATCCTCTGCGGCATGGTGCTCGTCGGTATTACCGGCGCAGCGCTGGATAAAGCCGGACGTTTACTGGAAATCCGCGTCACCCGCTGGCGCATACAGGAGCCATCATGAGCAACACACCTTTGGTCTCGTTTCAGCAGGTGCGCAAATCCTGGCAGCAGGTTACCGCCGTGCAGAACTTTAGTCTTGATATCGCCGCCGGCGAGCTGGTAGCGCTGGTGGGAAGCAGCGGCTGCGGAAAGTCGACTCTGCTGCGGATGCTGGTTGGCCTTGAAGCCACGACTCAAGGTGAAATCCGCGTTAACGGCGAGCGGGTGTGCGGCGTGGGCAAGGCGCGCGGCATGGTCTTTCAGGAGCCTCGCCTGTTCCCCTGGCTGCGCGTCATTGACAACGTCATGCTGGGTCTGGCGGATGAAAAACTCAGCCGGGCAGCCAGGCGCCAGCGCGCAGAGGAGATGCTGGCGCGCGTGCAGCTTGCCGAATTTGCCAACGCACTCCCCGCGCAGCTCTCCGGCGGCATGGCCCAGCGCGTGGCCATTGCGCGAGGCCTGGTGGCGCGCCCGCAGATACTGATGCTGGACGAGCCTTTTGGCGCGCTGGATGCGCTGACGCGCCACACCCTGCAACAGGAGCTGCTGCACCTCCACCAGAGTGAAGGCACCACCACGCTGCTGGTCACT
Organism: Enterobacter hormaechei; assembly: GCA_041890495.1. Lineage (GTDB taxonomy): Bacteria > Pseudomonadota > Gammaproteobacteria > Enterobacterales > Enterobacteriaceae > Escherichia > Escherichia boydii. The sequence goes on along the minus strand of CP169086.1, from coordinate 1,418,073 downwards.
CACGACGTTGAGGAGGCGGTAGCGCTGGCGGACAGGATCGTGGTGCTTTCCCCGCGTCCCGGACGCATACGCGACGTGATTAGCCTGGCGCTGCCTCATCCTCGCCAGCGTGACGATGTCGCCTTCACGGCTTCCTGTCGCCAGATACGAAACTTGATTACCTCATCCTGACTATTCAATTTCAATTAAGGAGTAATAACATGGGACATCCTTCCGTCTTCCCCACCGGCGCAACGCTGTACGATCCGGCGCGTGCCTGGAGCGGCTATACGCTTTTTCAGGCCACTGAACACGGTGCCGTACTGGTGGACATGAACGGCAAGGTAGTGCGGGAATGGCCGGAGCTGCACGGTTTTCCGAACAAGATCTTGCCCGGTGGGGCTATCCTCGGGCACAGCGGCGAACGCGACCCGCGCTACGGAATGCAGGACATGCTTGACCTGATTCAGGTGAACTGGGAGGGGAATGTCACCTGGAAATTTGACCGCTACGAAAAGATCGCCGATCCGGGCCATGAGCCGCGCTGGATGGCGAGGGCGCATCATGACTATCAGCGCGCGGGCAATCCGGTTGGCTATTATGCGCCGGGGCTGGAGCCGCAGGTCGACGGGGGCAATACGCTGATCCTCGCCCATACCAATCTGGTCAACGAGGCAATTTCAGACAAGGTCCTGCTGGATGACGCCATCATCGAAGTCGACTGGGAGGGGAACGTGGTGTGGGAGTGGCGCTGCAGCGACCATTTTCAAGAACTAGGCTTCGACGACGCGGCGAAAACCGCGCTTTACAATAACCCGAACATGCGCGCCAGCGGCGGCGGAATGGGCGACTGGATGCATATCAACTCGATGTCGGCGCTCGGGCCGAACAGATGGTATGACGCAGGAGATGAACGCTTCCATCCCGACAACATTATCTGGGATGCGCGCGAATCCAACATCATCGCCATTATTGATAAGCGTAGCGGACGCATCGTCTGGCAGCTTGGGCCCGATTACAGCAAGCCGGAGCTTAAACACATCGGCTGGATTATCGGCCAGCATCACGCCCATATGATCCCCCACGGCCTGCCCGGGGCGGGTAATATCCTGATCTTTGACAACGGCGGCTGGGCCGGATACGGCGCGCCAAACCCGGCCTCGGCGGACGGCGTGAAAAACGCCTGGCGAGATTATTCGCGGATCCTGGAAATCAACCCGGTCACGCTGGACATCGAGTGGCGCTACTCGCCGTACGAGGCAAACTTGCCCCAACCGACCGATTCCTACCGATTCTACAGCCCTTACATCAGCAATATGCAGCGCCTGGAGAACGGCAATACCTTGATTAACGAAGGATCAAACGGACGGATCTTCGAGGTGACGCGCGATCATGAAATCGTCTGGGAGTATATCTCTCCCTGGTGGGGAAAAACGCTCAATAACAATATGGTGTACCGCGCCTACCGTATTCCCTACGCCTGGATCCCGCAGCTGAGCTCGCCACAGGAGACGCCGATTGAGCCGGTGGACGTGCGAACGCTGCGGCAGCCGGGTGCGGCGGCGGGCCCGGCGCAAAGCGTGGTTCGGGTTGCCGGGGTGCAGCCCTACAGTAAAGGTGCCGATGCGCTGTGCGTCGCGACGGATAACGATACGCTTCTCCGCAGTCCGAAACTGTTCCGCGTGGCGGAGAGCCGGTTCAGGCCGATTCAGAATGAAAGCGAGCTGGAACAGGAGGGGACGGTGCTGCTGTTTGTTGGCGCAGAACGCTGCGTACATTGCCGAAAACTCTGGCATATCCTGGCTCAGGAGGCGGTCATCCCGCTGACCGACCGGCTTGATACGCGCTATCTTGATGCCGACCTGAACCCGGCGCTGGCTGCCCGCCTCGGCGTGCGCGGCCTGCCTGCGCTGCTGGCGCTCAGGGGAGGGAATGAGATATCGCGGACACCAGCACATCTGACTTCAGAAAGCGTGCACGGCTGGTTGAGAGATCTTTCTGCATGACGGCTCTCCGGGCGAGGCCGTTAACGCCTCACCCGGAAACCGGATGACTATTTCGCCAGGATTTCCCGTCTGACGATCTCCGCGCCCGCGCTTAAGGCTTTCAGCTTACCGTTAGCAACCTCACGTGAAAGCGGGGCCATGCCGCAGTTGGTTGACGGATACAGCTTGTCGGCATCGACAAACTGCAGCGCTTTTCGCAGCGTATCGGCCACTTCCTCCGGCGTTTCAACCGTGTTGGTTGCCACGTCAATCGCGCCGACCATCACTTTCTTGCCGCGGATCAGCTCCAGCAGATCCATCGGCACGCGTGAGTTATGGCACTCCAGGGAGATGATGTCGATGTTAGACGTCTGCAGCTTAGGGAAGGCCTCTTCGTACTGGCGCCACTCGGATCCGAGCGTTTTTTTCCAGTCGGTGTTGGCCTTGATGCCGTAGCCGTAGCAGATGTGGACCGCGGTCTCGCACTTCAGCCCTTCAATGGCGCGCTCCAGCGCGGCGATACCCCAGTCATTCACTTCGTCAAAAAAGACGTTAAACGCCGGTTCGTCGAACTGGATAATATCCACGCCTGCGGCCTCTAGCTCTCGCGCTTCCTGATTGAGGATTTTGGCGAATTCCCATGCCAGCTTTTCGCGGCTTTTATAGTGCGCGTCGTAAAGGGTGTCGATCATGGTCATCGGCCCGGGCAGGGCCCATTTGATTGGCTTGTCCGTGAGCTGGCGCAGGTACTTTGCATCGTCCACGAATACCGGCTTATGACGCGCGACGGCTGAAACCACGGTCGGCACGCTGGCGTCGTAGCGGTTACGAATGCGCACCGTCTGGCGATTTTCAAAATCGACGCCGCTCAGGTGTTCAATAAAGGTGGTAACGAAGTGCTGACGGGTCTGTTCTCCGTCGCTGACGATATCGATACCCGCGCGGATCTGCTCATCCAGAGACAGGCGCAGCGCATCCTGCTTGCCCGCCAGCAGTTCCTGATCCTGCAATTTCCAGGGTGACCACAGCGTTTCAGGTTGCGCAAGCCAGGTCGGCTTTGGCAGGCTGCCAGCCGTAGAAGTCGGGAGCAATGTTTTCATAATAAAAGACCTTTTTTGATGAATTAAAGCGTGTAGTTATCAGACCACTGCTCAAGAATGTGTTGGTAAGGCTTAATGAAATACGCTTCGGTAAAGCGACCCTGTTCAATCGCCAGACGGCTACGCTCTTCCCGGTCATAGACAATTTTGGTTAAGGAGTGATCCTGCTGGTTTAGATCCGGTCGGTAGCACAGTCCCGCCGCCGAGTTGGCGTTATAAATTTCCGGGCGATAGATCTTCTGGAACGTCTCCATCGTGCTGATGGTGGCAATCAGTTCCAGATCGGTGTAATCACTCAGCAAATCACCGGTAAAGAAGAACGCGAAAGGCGCCACGCTGTTTTCCGGCATGAAATAGCGAACCTGCAGGCCCATCTTCGCGAAGTACTGCTCCGTGAGCGACTCGCCATCCGGCTGATACTCAATGCCCAGTACGGGGTGCTGGTTACCGGTGCGGCGGTAGGTGTCTTTGCTGGAGACGCTCAGGCAAATCACCGGACCCTTGCTGAAGTTCTCTTTGTATTCCGGCGAATTCACAAAGTGGCGGAAAATATTGCCGTGCAGTTCGCCAAACTTTTCCGGAATGCTGAAGTGCTGCTGATTCTTGTTGTGCTCCAGCAGCAGGACGCTGAAATCATAATCCCGCACGTAAGACGAGAAGTTATTACCTACGATGCCGGGGATTCGCTGGTTGTTTTTCTTGTCGACAATAGTGGTTTGCAAAATCTCGATGGCCGGGAACGGCTTTTCCGCGCCAATATTCAGGTCGACAGAAATAATTTCAAGCTCGACCGCGTAGCGATCGGCGTTTGGGTTATCCCAGCGCGCCAGGGCGTTAAAGCGGTTATTGATCATCACCAGCGTATTGCGCAGGTTTTCCTGACGTTTTTCGCCTCGCGCCAGGTTGGCAAAGTTGGTAGTCGTACGCGTATTTTCTGACGGGTTGTAATTCTCATCGAAGCAACTGCGCTTAAGGGTATATGTGAAAGCTTTGCTCATTGTGGTTATGCATCCTAAGTTCATGTTGCTAAGAAGTTACCAATGCATAATTTATGCCTGAGCCCGCGCCGCAGGGGAAGTGACTTAATTTCAATGCAACATGAGGGAAGTTCATGAACAGGATTGCGCAAAGGCTGGCATAGTAAGAATAAGGGGCATCGCACCCCTTAGCGTTATGCTGTAGGACGTTCGTTCCAGGCGTCACTGTGCATGATGTTGCCGTCGACAATGCGCCAGGTGATTTTTTCGTACTGCAGACTTACGCTTTCCACATGGTTTATTTTATCGTTAGAAGCGATCTTCACGTTCGGCACGCTGCAGTTAACACCAGTAACCTTTACGTTCTCCATCAACACGGTGTAATAACAGACTTCCTGTCCGGCATCATTAATATGATAGAACTTGATTTCAGCGCTTTTAAGCGCCTGACCGGTAGATGCTGCTTTATAGAGATAGGGCGTGGAACTATCAACCTCCTTTTCAATCCGCATGGATGAGTGTTGTCGCGTGCCGGTGATCTTGCCGTTAGCGCTGTCTACCGGTAGGTTAAGGCCATGACTCAGCCCTATGATCTCAATGCTACCTTCACGGTCCTGAACATCAACGGAACCTTTAATATCTGCTCCACCATCGTCTTTTAACCACATGTAGGGAGGAATTGGCATTCTTTATTTCCTTGTTTTATTGAGTGACAGTGTTGTTAAGCGATAAATAATAGTGGCGAGGGTCAGTACAATTAAAATATCGATATTGGTATATGTGTCATATATTGTTTCAGCATTCACGTCTCCATAAATAAAATTACATATAGATGAGACCACGTCATGATCAAGATAGCGTTCAGCGGGACCCAATATGCGGCCTACTATAATGCTGATGCATAGAAACCAGACTGTTTTGAATAGCCTGATGCCCCATTTACGGACAAGTGTTGGTGTAGCCACTTTCAATCACCTCAACCCAGCCGCGTGCCTTCAGTGAACGCATACAGGGAACCTGAATAAGTTCTGTACTCATCAGAGCATTGCGAATCAATGCGTAATCAGAATCATGGGCAATCGTGATACATCCCTCAGATAGCGTACCCGGATGCAGCCGAAACAAACCCCGATAGACGTTATCAATCCAGGTGCCATCATCGATTCCCCAGTCATCCTTGTATAAAGCAAACCACTCATCGCGGCCAAATTCCGCCCCGGATCTAACCTTGTTCCACCGATCCTGAACCTTCGCTTTTAACCCTGAAAAGAAACCTCCAGTCCCTCTGTCAACAATCCAGTATTTCCCTGCGGGAATTGGGCCTGAGCCTTTAACAGCACCACATAATCCATTGTTTCTGTAAATTCCCTGCCCGGAATGCGCCATAAACACGCCAACGCCGTGCAGGTTAAAAGGCGCATAGTCAGCACCGTTAAGCAGCATTGTTCCTTTTAAGTCCATATTTTCTCCTTAGTCTTTTAATAAGAGAAAGGCAGCCTACGCCTGATGTGGGTACAGATATTCAACTCACATCATATTTCTGCGCTGCTAATTTTTTTTAAGAAAATGACCTGACAATTTTTAATCACTCTTGCGGCTGTAGCGTTAGTAAACGCTGAATAAATAATAAATAAGGCTCAGGCAACAAAACGCCATGCCTACTTCTCTGGCACACGCTCCGCAATTCCCGCTATAATCCCCAAAATTTCCAACCGGTTTAGAAACAATCATGACAAAACTCACCTTACAAGAGCAGATGCTGAAAGCGGGCCTGGTCAGCAGCAAGAAAGCGGCGAAAGTGCAGCGTACGGCAAAGAAATCACGCGTTCAGGCGCGTGAGGCTCGGGAAGCGGTAGAAGAGAACAAGAAGGCGCAGATCGAGCGTGACAAGCTGCTGAGCGAGCAGCAGAAGCAGGCCGTGCTGGCGAAAGAGTTTAAGGCGCAGGTGAAGCAGCTGATTGAGATGAACCGCATCCCCGTGGCGAAAGGTAACATCACCTTTAACTTCACCGACGGTAATCTGATCAAAAAAATCGAGGTCGACAAGCAAACCCAGGCTCAGCTTATCAATGGCCGTCTGGCGATTGCCCGTCTGGTGATTAACGCCAGCGGCGACTGCGAATACGCGATTATCCCGGCGGTAGTGGCCGACAAAATTGCCCAGCGCGATGCCGACAGCATCGTATTGAACAGCGCGCTCAGCCAGGAAGAGCAGGACGAAGACGATCCGTACGCAGACTTCAAAATCCCTGACGATCTGATGTGGTAAACCGCGTTCAGAACGGGGCGGCGTGACGGGCGTTAACCGGCTCGCCGCTCGCGGGATGAATAAAATTCAGCTCGCTGGCATGCAGCATCAGGCGGGGCGCGTCTTCCGCCCCCGGCGCGTCAAGACCACCATACAGATCGCAGCCCAGAATCGGGTGCCCCAGCAGCCGGCAGTGAATGCGCAGCTGGTGGGTTCGCCCGGTCTCCGGAGTCAGTTCCACCCGCGTTAGCGGCAGTCCCGCCTCCTGATAAAACCGTTCCACTACCCGATAGCGGGAGCGGGCGGGTTTCCCGTTGATGGCGCAGATCGACATCAGCGGGAACAGCGCCGGGTCTTTGGCAATCGGCGCATCGATTACACCTTCGTCATTTTCCACATGTCCGCAAAGCAGGGCGCTGTAGACTTTCTCCACGCTGCGCTGGCTGAACTGCTGGCACAGCGCCGCGTTGATGGCCTTATTGCGCGCAACCACCATCAGCCCGGACGTACCGAAGTCCAGGCGGTGTACCAGCGTGCAGTCGGGGAACGTCTGGACCAAACGATAGTGGACGGAATCAAGGTTTTGCGGATTTTTGCCCGAGAGGCTCAGCAGGCCGGAAGGCTTATCGATCAGCAGCAGATGTTCATCCTGCCAGAGGATCTCAATGTCGTCGTGACACGGTGGGGCAATAAAAGAATCAATAATCGCAGACATCAGGCCGCCCGGCTGGAGAGTGGGAGCGGATGATAACGAAATGCGGGGGAAAAGAAAAACCCTCCCACCGGGCGGTGAGAGGGTGAAGTCTTACGCTGCAACCAGGCTGTCGATGGCTGCTTTTGCGTCAGACTGTGCTTTCGCTGCCATTTCCGGACCGTATGCGATCCCTTCGGCGAAGACAAATTTCACATCGGTAATGCCGATAAAGCCGAGGAACGTGGACAGATACGGCGTCACCAGGTCCGTTGGTCCATCTTTGTGGATCCCGCCGCGGCTGGTAATAACGATGGCTTTTTTACCCGTTACCAGACCTTCCGGACCGTTCTCGGTATAGCGGAAAGTAACGCCTGCGCGGGCAACCAGGTCAAAATAGTTTTTCAACTGAGTCGAGATGTTGAAGTTATACATCGGTGCCGCAATAACGATAACGTCGTGGGCTTTCAGCTCGGCAATCAACTCATCGGAAAGTGCCAGAGCTTCCTGCTGACGCGGAGTCAGCGGCGCATCGCTCGGACGCAGAGCGCCAACCAGTTCGCCATCCAGTACCGGAATCGGATTTGCAGCCAGGTCGCGAACGGTGATTTCATCAGCGGAGTGCTTTTCGCGCCATTGTTCAACAAAATAATCGGACAACTGATTAGACTGAGAGTACCCTGCCAGGATGCTGGATTTAAGAACTAATACCTTGCTCATGGTGTTTCCTTATAGATGTTTGAATGGGCGATGCCCCGTTGCTTGTTGACACTTTATTCACAATCCTGCCACAGAGATAGCGCAATAAATCGAAGCCTATGTTCGAATTTATTGAACAACGCATAGAAAGCCGCGATGTGGTACTCTATATCTATCATTTAAAAGAAAATTAATCAGGCAGACTACTGCCCACTAACGTTATGACAGAACAACAAAAATTGACCTTTACGGCCTTGCAGCAGCGGCTGGATTCGCTGATGCTGCGTGACAGACTGCGTTTTTCTCGCCGTCTGCACGGCGTGAAGAAGGTTAAAAATCCTGATGCACAACAGGCCATTTTCCAGGAGATGGCGAAAGAGATTGACCAGGCGGCAGGGAAAGTCCTGCTGCGTGAAGCGGCACGACCGGAAATTACTTATCCTGACAATTTACCGGTTAGTCAGAAAAAACAGGACATTCTCGAAGCGATTCGTGATCACCAGGTGGTGATCGTCGCCGGGGAAACGGGTTCTGGTAAAACGACTCAGTTACCGAAAATCTGTATGGAGCTGGGGCGCGGGATTAAAGGACTGATCGGCCATACCCAGCCGCGTCGTCTGGCGGCAAGAACAGTGGCGAACCGTATTGCGGAAGAGCTGAAAACGGAGCCGGGCGGTTGCATCGGTTACAAAGTGCGTTTCAGCGATCACGTAAGTGATAACACGATGGTCAAGCTGATGACCGACGGTATCCTGCTGGCGGAGATCCAGCAAGACCGCCTGCTGATGCAGTACGACACTATCATTATTGACGAAGCGCACGAACGCAGCCTGAATATCGATTTTTTGCTCGGCTATTTGAAAGAGTTGCTGCCGCGGCGTCCTGACCTAAAAATCATTATCACTTCCGCGACTATCGACCCGGAACGCTTTTCGCGCCACTTTAATAATGCGCCGATTATTGAAGTCTCCGGTCGGACCTATCCGGTGGAAGTGCGCTATCGCCCGATTGTTGAAGAAGCCGATGACACCGAGCGCGATCAGTTGCAGGCGATTTTTGACGCCGTAGACGAACTGAGTCAGGAAAGCCATGGCGACATTCTGATCTTTATGAGCGGCGAGCGGGAAATCCGCGATACCGCCGATGCGCTGAACAAGCTGAACTTACGCCATACCGAAATCTTGCCGCTTTATGCGCGGCTTTCGAACAGCGAACAAAATAGGGTATTCCAGTCGCACAGCGGACGGCGCATTGTGCTGGCGACCAACGTCGCGGAAACGTCGCTGACCGTACCGGGGATTAAATACGTTATCGACCCCGGTACAGCGCGTATCAGCCGCTACAGCTATCGCACCAAAGTGCAGCGTTTGCCGATTGAGCCGATTTCCCAGGCGTCTGCCAATCAGCGTAAAGGCCGCTGTGGTCGTGTGTCCGAAGGGATCTGTATTCGTCTCTATTCCGAAGACGATTTCCTCTCGCGCCCGGAGTTTACCGATCCGGAGATTCTGCGTACCAACCTGGCCTCGGTTATTTTGCAGATGACCGCGCTGGGGCTGGGCGATATCGCTGCGTTCCCGTTTGTCGAAGCACCGGATAAACGCAATATCCAGGATGGCGTGCGTCTGCTCGAAGAGCTGGGCGCGATCACCACTGATGAACAGGCCAGCGCCTATAAACTGACGCCGCTCGGTCGCCAGCTCTCGCAGTTGCCTGTCGACCCACGTCTGGCGCGTATGGTGCTGGAAGCGCAAAAACATGGCTGCGTGCGTGAGGCGATGATTATCACGTCCGCGCTCTCCATTCAGGATCCGCGCGAACGTCCGATGGACAAACAGCAGGCATCGGACGAAAAACATCGTCGCTTCCACGACAAAGAGTCTGACTTTCTCGCGTTTGTGAATCTGTGGAATTATCTTGGCGAGCAGCAAAAGGCGCTTTCTTCCAACGCCTTCCGTCGCCTGTGTCGTACCGATTATCTCAACTATCTGCGCGTGCGCGAATGGCAGGATATCTACACCCAGTTGCGTCAGGTGGTGAAAGAACTTGGCATTCCGGTTAACAGCGAACCGGCGGAGTATCGCGAAATTCACATTGCGTTGCTGACCGGTTTACTTTCCCATATCGGCATGAAAGATGCCGATAAACAAGAATATACCGGCGCACGTAACGCGCGTTTCTCCATCTTCCCCGGTTCTGGTTTATTCAAAAAACCGCCTAAATGGGTAATGGTGGCGGAACTGGTAGAAACCAGCCGCCTGTGGGGGCGCATTGCTGCGCGTATCGACCCGGAATGGGTGGAGCCAGTTGCTCAGCATTTGATTAAACGCACCTACAGCGAACCGCACTGGGAACGGGCGCAGGGCGCGGTGATGGCAACGGAAAAAGTCACTGTTTATGGTTTGCCGATTGTTGCCGCGCGCAAGGTCAACTACAGCCAGATCGATCCGGCGTTATGTCGTGAACTCTTTATTCGCCACGCGCTGGTGGAAGGTGACTGGCAGACGCGTCACGCATTCTTCCGTGAAAACCTGAAACTACGGGCGGAAGTAGAAGAGCTGGAACACAAATCACGTCGCCGCGATATTCTGGTTGATGACGAAACGTTGTTTGAGTTCTACGACCAGCGCATCAGCCACGATGTAATCTCCGCTCGCCACTTCGACAGCTGGTGGAAAAAAGTCAGCCGCGAAACGCCTGATTTGCTCAACTTTGAAAAAAGCATGTTGATCAAAGAGGGCGCAGAAAAAATCAGCAAGCTGGATTACCCGAACTTCTGGCATCAGGGCAATCTCAAGCTGCGTTTGAGCTATCAGTTTGAGCCCGGCGCGGATGCTGACGGTGTGACCGTACATATTCCGCTGCCGTTACTTAACCAGGTTGAGGAAAGCGGGTTTGAATGGCAGATCCCCGGTCTGCGCCGCGAACTGGTGATTGCTCTGATTAAATCGTTGCCGAAACCGGTACGCCGTAATTTTGTACCCGCGCCAAACTATGCCGAAGCGTTTTTAGGCCGCGTCAAACCGCTGGAGTTACCGTTGCTCGACAGCCTTGAGCGCGAGTTACGGCGGATGACCGGCGTTACCGTTGACCGCGAAGACTGGCACTGGGATCAGGTGCCCGATCACCTGAAAATTACCTTCCGCGTGGTGGATGACAAAAACAAGAAGCTAAAAGAAGGGCGCTCGCTACAAGATCTGAAAGATGCGCTGAAAGGCAAAGTGCAGGAAACGCTATCTGCGGTGGCGGATGACGGTATCGAGCAGAGCGGCTTACATATCTGGAGTTTTGGTCAGCTGCCGGAAAGCTACGAACAGAAGCGTGGCAACTACAAAGTGAAGGCGTGGCCGGCGCTGGTGGATGAGCGCGACAGTGTGGCGATCAAACTGTTTGATAACCCGCTGGAGCAAAAGCAGGCAATGTGGAACGGTCTTCGCCGTCTACTGCTGCTGAATATTCCATCGCCAATCAAATATTTACATGAAAAGTTACCGAACAAAGCCAAGCTGGGACTGTACTTTAACCCGTATGGCAAAGTGCTGGAGCTGATCGACGACTGTATCTCCTGCGGTGTGGATAAATTGATCGACGCCAATGGTGGCCCGGTCTGGACGGAAGAAGGCTTTGCTGCGCTGCATGAAAAAGTGCGTGCCGAACTGAACGACACGGTGGTGGATATTGCGAAGCAGGTCGAGCAAATCCTTACGGCAGTGTTCAATATCAACAAACGTCTGAAAGGGCGGGTGGATATGACCATGGCGCTGGGGCTTTCTGACATTAAAGCGCAGATGGGCGGGTTGGTATATCGCGGTTTTGTCACTGGTAACGGCTTCAAACGGCTGGGCGACACGCTGCGATATTTGCAGGCGATTGAAAAACGGCTGGAAAAACTGGCGGTTGATCCACATCGCGACCGTGCGCAGATGCTGAAAGTCGAAAACGTCCAGCAGGCGTGGCAGCAATGGATCAACAAACTGCCGCCCGCACGTCGTGAGGATGAAGACGTGAAAGAGATCCGTTGGATGATAGAAGAGTTGCGCGTTAGTTACTTCGCTCAACAACTTGGTACGCCTTATCCGATTTCAGATAAGCGTATTTTGCAGGCGATGGAGCAGATTTGCGGTTAAAACCCTGCTTTCTCCCTCTCCCTGTGGGAGAGGGGCGGGGTGAGGGCATCAGCCCGCACATTTATTCACCCGTTCACAATCGCCAGCGTAAACCCATCCCATCCCTTAATCCCCACCGTTTGCAGCGCGGTGGCGGTTAAGCGCGGGTTATCCCCCATCATTTCAATAAAACGCCGCACGCCCAGCACGCGCGCGTCGTCGCTTTCCCCGTTGATCACTTCGCCATCGCGTACAACGTTATCGCCGATAATCACCGTACCGGGGCGGGAGTAGTGCAGCGCCCATTCCAGATAGCCGGGATTGTTTGGCTTATCGGCATCAATAAAGATCAGGTCGAACGGCGGAACCTCACCGAAATTTTCCAGCGAGCTCAGGGCCGGGCCTTCAATTAATTCAATACGTTCGTCTAGCCCCGCGAGGTGAATATTCTGGCGGGCAACCCCGGCATGCGTCGGATCGGCTTCAAGCGTGATCAGCTTCCCGTCCGGCGGCAGGGCGCGCGCCATCCAGATTGAGCTGTAGGCACCCAGCGTGCCAATCTCAAGAATGCGTCTTGCCTGCGTCATGCGCACGAACAGCGCCAGCAGCTGCCCCTGATTGGCCGCGACATCGTGTTCGGGCAGCCCGGCGCGCTTGTTGTTTTCCAGTACCTGACTCAGTACGTCATCTTCAGGAATAAGCGAAGAAATCATGTAATTATCTACTGCAGACCACTGTTGTTGCATAGATTGACTCCTTGTGGGGATTGCCGGGTGGCGGCTACGCCTTACCCGGCCTACGGGGTGAAATGTAGGCCCGGCGCTACCGGGCGGGTCTTCAGGCACTGACCCAGCCGCCGCCCAGCGCTCTGTACAAATCAATCTGCGCCAGCAGCAGGTTATTTTTCACCTGCACCACGCTGGTCTGAACCGAGTACAGCGTGCGCTGCGCGTCCAGCACGTCCAGATAGGAGGAGTAGCCGTTTCGATTGCGGTTCTGCGCAATGCGCAGCGTCTCCTGGGCAACGTCCTGCTGGGCAAGCAGCTCCGTCAGCTGTTCCTGATAGCGCGTAATCGCATCAAGGCTGTTATTCACCTCGGCAAACGCGTTACGCACGGTCTTTTCATAGGCGTACAGCGCCTGGTTTCGCTGGGACTGGGAAATGTCCACCTGCGCATTCAGCGCCTGACGGTTCAGGAGCGGGGCAAGGATACTGCCTCCGACGCTCCAGAGCTGAAGCGGGTTGTCCAGCAGGCCGGAAAGGGTGCGATCCTGAACCGATCCGGTGGCGGTCAGGTTGATCGACGGCAGCAGGCTGGCGCGTGACGCGGCAAGCGAGGCGTCAGCCGCCACCAGCTGGCGTTCAGCCTGAACGATATCCGGGCGGCGGTTCAGGAGCGTAGAAGGCAGCTGCGACGGCAGCGTCAGCGGCGTCAGTGCCGCGAAGCTTGCGCTGCGCGCCACGTCGCCGGGGTTGCTTCCCAGCAGCAGGCTCAGGGCATTCTCCTGCTGTGCAATCTGGTGCTGCAGCACGGGCACCTGCGCCCGCGTTGAGCGAAGCTCGGAATCCGACTGCATCAGCTCCAGGCGCGAGCTGTAGCCCGTCTCAAACTGACGTTTCGCGAGGTTAAATGCCTCCTCGCGCGATTTCAGCGTGGATTCGGTCACGCGCAGCTGTTCGTCAAGCGAGAGCAGGGTGACGTAGCCGGATGCAACGGACGAGGCAACGGTCAAATCCGCAGCCGCGGCGGCGGCTTTTTGCGCCGCCAGCGAGGCTTCGGCCGCTCTTGCCGTGCTGCGGTTGACGCCCCAGATATCAACGTCATAGCTCGCCGTCAGGCTCCCTCTGTACAGCGTGCCGTAAACCGGCAGCCCGGTCGCGGCGGATTGTGAACGGGCGCGCGTGCCCGTTACCCCCGCATCAAGCGAGGGAAACAGGCTACCGTCGGCCGCATAGACCCGCGCCTGATACTCGTTTATCCGTTCGCGGGCGATCAGCACGTCGCTGTTATGCTCTAGCGCCTGGTCCACATAGCGGTTGAGATGGTTGTCATGGAAATTTCGCCACCAGAGCTGCTCCGTCGGGCTGGCAGGCCCGGCGTCAGCTCGCCACTGGGTGGGGATATGCAGCGTCGTCTGCGCCGGTTTGACGTCAACGGACTGGCATCCTGCCAGCATGACCGCCGCCACCAGCGCGGCTATCGGGCGAAGGATCATTACTTCGCCTCCCGCGTATCAATGGTCACCTGTACCGACATACCCGGACGCAGCAGCGCGGAATCTTCTGGCTTACCGAGCACCTCAATGCGCACCGGAATACGCTGGGCAATTTTGACAAAGTTGCCGGTGGCGTTGTCCGGCGTGATGGCGCTGAACTCCACGCCGGTTGCCGGGGAGATGCTCTCCACGCGGCCCTGATACGCTTTATTGTTCAGGGCATCAACCGTGAATTTCACCGGCTGACCGACGCGCAGCTCCGCGAGCTGGGTCTCTTTAATATTGGCGATGACCCAGTGCTGAGGCGGCACAAGGGTGGTGAGATGGGTTCCGGCGGTTACGTATGCCCCGAGGCGCACGGCGATCTGGCCGAGCTGGCCGTCGCGCGGTGCCACAATGCGGGTGTTCTGCAGATCAATCTGCGCCAGCTCCAGCGCCGCTTTGGCGTTTTCGACATCCGCCTCCAGCGCACCGCGATTGACAATCACCGTCTGCAGATCCTGACGCGACATCTCAAGGGCGGCTTTCGCCTGATCGATGTCGGCGCTGCCCTGGGCGGCACTGGCCAGCGCCGCGTCGCGCTCGCGAATGGAAAGCGAGCCGTCCGACGTCAGCTCTTTCACCCGCTTTAAATCCGCCTGGCTTTTCAGGCTCTGGGCGCGGGCATTTTTCAGCGCAGCGTCGTTTTTGGCGATCGTCGCTTCGGCGCTTTTACGCTGCTGCAGGTTGTTGTTCAGGGCGGCAATTTTCATCGCCAGCTGCGCCTCGGCCTGATGCACGCGCTGACGATAGATACGGTCATCAATCTGCATCAGCAGGTCGCCTTTTTTGACCTGCACAAAGTCCTGAACCTTCACCTCGGTGATATAGCCGTTCACCTGCGGGCTGATAAACGTCGTCTGGCCGCGCACGTAGGCGTTGTCGGTAAACTGCGCGTGGCGGGTGAACGGCGGCAGCTGCCACGCATAAAGGATCACCAGCACGCCGACGATACCGATGGCGGCGGCGGTGAAAACGGAAACAATGCGCACATTTTTGCGGGTGTTGGCCTGCTCTTTAGCGGCATCCTGCTGACTCATAAACTCTCCAGAAATATTTCAATTATTTGTTGCCGGTGGCGTTCTTAAGCGCCATACGGGCAGTGATGCGCAGGCGCAGCAAGCGCCATAAAATCCAGACCAGCGTGGCGGCAGCGATGCTCGCCGTCAGCAGATAAGTATCGTTGTAGGCCAGAATATTCGCCTCCAGCGCGGTCACCGTTTGCAGCTGCGTTATCGCCTGGGTGCTCAGCAGCGCGCTGTCGCCAATCAGGCTTTTATACATCTGGGTATAAAGCTGGATTCGCTCGTTGACCAGCGGGTTTAGCGTGGTGAGCTGGTCCGCCAGCAGGCTGGAGTGGTACTTCTCGCGCCAGGTCTGGAAGGTGCCGAGGATCGCGGAGCCCAGCAGGCCGCCGAGATTCTGACTCATGCCAAACATTACCGAGAAGCTGACCAGGTTGCGCGGGTCGGCGATCACCCCGCCAATGGCGGCCAGCATGGCGGGCGCCAGGAAGAAGGCGCTGCCGAAGCCGAGCAGGAACTGGCTGAGCATCAGCTGATCCGGTCGGGTCAGGTTGTTGGACTGGCTGTCCAGCAGCGAGGCAACAATCATCAGCGCCAGGGAGGTAATAATCGGCCACGCCAGTTTGGTCGGCTTAATCGTGAGACAGCTGGTGACAATCCCGCATACGATACCGGCGAAAATGGACCACGCCAGGTGGGTCATCTGCTCATTCTGTAACCCCACGTACTGCAGCCAGCCGATGACGCCGGTGTTTTGCTCTGCCAGCACGATACGGATTAGCAGCATGATGAGTCCCAGACGGACGATACTGCCGCTCGACAGCCAGCGGGTGTTCAGGAGCGGGTTGACGCGGTTATGTTCAAAGACGATGGCAGCCACAATCAGCACCAGCGATAGCGCCAGCGACCAGCCGATCCACGGCGCTTCAAACCACCAGTCAAGGCGGCCCAGCGAGAGCACGGCGCAGAGCAGGGCCATTCCGGGGGCCATTAAAAAGAAGGTGATAAAGTCTTTCTTCTCGAAGACCTTGCGCCTGTCGCCCGGCGGCAGTTTTAAGGCTATCACGCAGGCCAGGGAGATGAGAGCCAGCCCCAGCTCGAAGAAATAGAGCCCGCGCCACTCGTCCAGCTGCAGCAGCTCTGTCGAAAACAGGCGGGCCAGCGGGATGGCGAGTGACGATCCGGTGATGCCGATGGTGAGCGCCTTCAGGCGGTGCTTCGCAGGCCAGGCCTGGATTTGATAGTAAATCCCCAGCGAGCTGAGCGCGGCGGCCACCATGCCGTGCGCGGCGCGAACCATCAGCGCCGAGCTGAGGTCGTTTACGAACAGATGGAAGAAGGTGACCAGCACGTACAGCACCAGGAAACCTTCAGTGAAGGCGCGCAGACCGTACTGCTGGCGGAACTTGACCAGCAGCAGGTTGATGGAGATGTTGGTCATCACATAGACCGCGGGCAGCCAGGCGATTTCGGTGGACCAGGCCCCGAAAGTCCCCTGCAAATTTTGCAGGTTGGCGGTCACCACCGCATTCCCCAGCGCACCCGTCAGGCAGACCAGCAGGCCCACGACGCCGTAGGCAATGCGTTTTGGCGTACTGTGTTCGGGCGTGGAGGGTGAACCCAGCAGGGCGGGTTTCTCATGTGGCTGCCACTCGCGAGGAGCATAAGGGTCGCGTTCGGGCAGGCGCATAACGTCGTTTACCTTAGAAATGATTGAATAATTAGCGGGCTAGCGATTCTACGTCTGCCGCAAATGATAATTCAAGTGAATATGATTTACGCATGTTAATCAAATGGTGAAGGGAAATTTAAGGAAAAAGAGCGGCCCGAAAGTCGGGCCGACAGCAATCAGAGATGTTCGGGTTGCGCCTGCAGAGGGGAGGCTCGCTTAACGCGGCTGGCGCAGAAAATCGCGATTAAGGAGATGGCTACCGTGACGGCAAGATACCAGGCCACCGGAACCCAGTCGCCGTCATATTTTGCCAGCAGTCCGGTGGCAATCAGCGGCGCGGTACCGCCTGCCAGCGCGGCACCCAGCTGATAGCCGAGCGTAATGCCGGTGTAGCGCACGTTTGCACTAAAAATTTCAGAGCACAGCGTGCCGAGTACCGCCGTTACCGGTGCCCACAACACGCCAAAGGCGATCACCGTCGCGAGCACAATGCCCCAGGTGGTACCGGTGTTGAGCAGCATAAACCACGGTACGATAAACAAACCCAGGATGAAGACGCTCGCGGCATACATGCGTTGACGGCCAATTTTATCCGAAAGTAACCCCATTAACGGGATCATAACCGTGGCCACCAGGGCTCCCAGCGTCACGGCTTCCAGCGCCTGAGATTTTTGATACGTCAGCGTAGTGGTGGCATAGCTCACCACGAAGGTAGAGAAGATGTAGAACGGCGCGGTTTCGACAACCTTCAGACCGGCGGCAATCAACACTTCGCGCCAGTGATATTTCAGGGTATCGCGCAGAGGCGCTTTCGCCACCTGGCCCGATTGTTTTACCTTCTTGAAATCAGGCGTCTCGTCGATGTCCTTACGGATCCACAGGCCGAGCAACACCAGAACCGAACTCAGCAGGAACGGGATGCGCCAGCCCCATGAGAGGAAATCCTCCTCGCTGAACAGCGTCATCAGCGAGACGATAAAGGTCGCCATCAGCATGCCGATGGTCACGCCCGCCTGCGGAATGCTGCCGAAAAAGCCTTTACGTTTTTCGGGCGCGTATTCGTAGGCCAGCAGCAGCGCGCCGCCCCATTCACCGCCGATGCCCATCCCCTGAATGATGCGCATCAGGATCAGCAGAGCGGGAGCCCACAGGCCGATCGTCTCATACGTGGGCAGCAGGCCAATCATAACGGTTGCACCTCCCATCAAAGAGAGGGTCAGCACGAGGGTTTTTTTACGTCCGATGCGGTCGCCAATGTGGGCGAAAAGTACCCCGCCAATGGGGCGAATAAAAAAGGTTAATGAGAAAGAGAGATACGAGAGAATGAGCCCGATCACCGGATCGACCATCGGGAAAAAAATCTTATTAAAGACCAGCGCGGCCGCCGTACCGTAGAGAAAATAGTCAAACCATTCAATGGCGCTCCCGGTAAGGCTGGCGATTAATACCTTTTTATTTTTTCGTAATACCGTCGTCGTACTTTCATGTTCTGTCATGACCTGAAACCCCGCCACGTTGATGATGAGAGAGGTGTCACCTGGCGCGCTTCAGGTGCAACCTGCGATGATGAAAAAGGTTGTGAAATTGTTAAGCAACTTAGGGTTGGATGTTGTATTTGGCAAGCGGAGGGGGGATGAAACTGGTCAGATCACGGTGAAATAAGCAGCGTCGGGTGCTTTTTCATGACGCCTGCACAATACAATGTTTTGTAAGGCTGGAAATCAAAAGCATAATAGGCAGGTGCAACCCGATGATTTTTGGATGTTTCTGGTTATTTCAGAAAAATGATAAATTCGCCGCTTCAACAACGTGAGGAGTTCACCATGGTTCAGCCCCATTTTCCCGTTCTGGCGGATGCCACGCTGGCGGCCATTAATACTGTCGGTGAATGGCTGGCGCAGGACGACCTGAGCGCGACCCGTCCGATCCCGGAAGTTGATGCGGTGATTCTTGCAGGAAACGCGGTGATCCCAACCATTGACGCGGCCTGCCGGATTGTCTCTCAGAAAGACGTGCCGCTTCTGATTAGCGGCGGCATCGGGCATTCAACTACCTTTTTATATGCCGCCATCGGCAGTCATCCGCGTTATCACACCGTACCGGCAGCGGGGCGGGCCGAAGCGAGCATACTTGCCGACATTGCGCGGGCGTTCTGGCAGATCCCCGAGGCGCATCTGTGGGTTGAGGATCAATCCACCAACTGCGGTGAAAACGCGCGCTTTAGCTGGAACATGCTGAAACAGCACCATCGAACAACCGGGCGGGTGCTGGTGGTGCAGGATCCGACGATGCAGCGCCGCACGATGGCGACGTTTGCCCGGGTTTGTCGGGATGAGCCCGTTTCACCGCAGTGGGTCAGCCATCCAGGGTTTACGCCGACGCTGCAAAACGGTACAGAGGGCGTGGAATTCAGTGAAGGCAACGCGGGACTGTGGCCCGTTGACCGTTATCTTTCACTGGTTATGGGGGAACTGCCGCGCCTGTATGATGACGCCAGCGGCTATGGCCCGGCCGGGCGGGATTATATTGCTCACGTTGAATTCCCCGAGGCCGTCATGGCCGCATGGAAACAGCTGCAGCAGGACCCGGTCCTGAAGGTGAGGCGAAAAATCATCTGAGCACGGAACAATTCCCTCGCCCCATTGGGGAGAGGGTTGGTGTGAGGGGAAAATCACAGCGCCGCAAACTTATCCAGCGTCCGCACCAGCTGGGTCACAAACCCATACTCGTTGTCATACCAGGCAACGGCTTTCACCAGCTGAAGTTCTCCCGCTTCTGATACCTCCGTCTGCGTGGCGTCAAACACCGAACCATAGTGCGAGCCAATCACATCGGACGACACAATCTCTTCGTCGGTATACCCGAACGATTTATTGCCCTGCGTCGCCTTTTTCAGCGCGGCGTTGATCTCCTCAACGGTTACTTTCTTGCCCAGAATCGCCACCAGCTCGGTTACCGAACCCGTTTTTACCGGCACGCGCTGCGCGTGGCCCTTCAGTTTGCCGCTGAGCGCAGGGATCACCAGACCGATGGCTTTGGCGGCGCCGGTGGTATGCGGAATAATATTCTCTGCCGCCGCCCGCGAGGCGCGTAGGTCTTTCCCGCGCGGGCCATCTACCAGCGCCTGGGTACCGGTATAGGCGTGAATGGTGGTCATGGTGCCCACTTTGATTTCAAACGCATCGTTCAGGGCTTTCGCCAGCGGAGCCAGGCAGTTGGTGGTGCAGGATGCCACGGAAATAATGGTGTCACTGGCGTCAATGGTGTCGTCATTCACGCTGTAGACGATCGTTTTCATGTCACCCGCAGGCGCAGAGATCAGCACTTTCTTCGCGCCAGCGTCCAGGTGCGCCCGTGATTTTTCTTCAGACGTATAAAAGCCGGTGCACTCCACGACGATATCCACGCCTGCGGTTTTCCACGGAATGTGCTTCGCCTCTTTTTCGGCGTAGACCGCTATGGTTTTACCGTCAACAATCAGCGCATCCTCGGTGAAATCCACGCTCCACGGGAAGCCACCGTAGTTGGAATCATGCCTGAGAAGGTAGGCCAGCACTTTGGGAGAGGTGAGGTCGTTGATGGCGACGACGGTATTACTGTCCTGGGTTTCAAGAAGGCGACGCAGAACAAGACGTCCAATGCGTCCAAATCCGTTAATGCCAATTTTACTCATGGTGTTCTCCTGTAAACGTGTCGATGCGACAGTGTGAACTCATCCAGGCTTAGACCATCACGGGCAGGGCGGCAATTGAAGATGCTTCATGCGGGGGGAAGTATTTGAAAAACCATACAGAAAAGTTAATGAATTTTTAAGGAAAGGGGATTATGTTGGCGCGATAACTGTTTTTCATCGGGAAATGACATGCGCACTAAATATACAAGCCTGCAAATCGGCATCCACTGGCTGGTGTTTCTGTTAATCATCGTCGCCTACTGCGCCATGGAGTTCAGGGGTTTCTTCCCGTGTACCGCGCGTCCGGCAATCAATATGATCCACGTCTCATGCGGGATCGGCATTCTGGTGCTGATGGTGACGCGTCTGATGGTTCGCCTGAAGTTCCGCGCGCCGCCGATTCAGCCGAAGCCAAAAGCGATGGTGACGGGGATGTCTCATCTGGGGCATCTGGTGGTGTATCTGCTGTTTATTGCGCTGCCGCTGATTGGCATTGTGATGATGTATAACCGGGGCAGCGACTGGTTTGCCTTTGGCCTGGCGATGCCGCATGCGGCGGAGTCCAATTTTGACCTGGTTGATACGCTGAAGGAGTGGCATGAGACGCTGGCAAACCTGGGCTATTTTGTGATTGGCCTGCACGCGGCGGCGGCGCTGATGCATCACTATTTCTGGAAAGATAATACTCTTCTGCGCATGATGCCGAAAAAGCGTTCGTAGTCATTAACGCTTGCCGGGTGGCGGCTACGCCTTACCCGGCCTACGATGCAATTCCATAATCGTAGGCCGGGATCGCTACGCGTCACCCGGCTTGTTTTTTAACCCAGCAAAGCACGCTCTTCAGCACTTAATGCCAGCGCCTGCGTTGACCCCGTCTCAGACGACTTAACCGCCGCTTCCAGCACGGCCATGACTGCCAGTGCCTCAACGGGGTGGACAGGATTGGTCATTTTCCCAAGCAGCGCGTCACGCACGTTGATGTAATACTGGCGCTGATCGCCTTTCGGGGTAGGGATCGTCTGCGGCGCGCCGTCAGCGCCAAAGAACACCATGCTGTCGCTGTCTTCGCCCCAGGCTTCACTCCCGGGAATCACCCCGGAGAGCAGCTGCGCTTCCTGCTGATCGATTCTGGCCTTCACCACGCTGCCCTTGTCCCCGTGGACGGCAAAGCGTGCCGTACCTCCAGCCACCAGCATGCTGGCGTGCAGGATCACCTTATGCTCGGGGTAGTTTAAGACCACGTGCGCCCAGTCGTTGATTTCTGCACCGTCGCGCAGCGTCGCGATATTCCCCTGAACCGACTGCGGCAGGCCAAAGAGCTGCAGCGTCTGGTCGATAAGATGAGGCCCCAGGTCAAACCACAGGCCGCTCCCGGGGACATTCTGCTCGCGCCAGCGCACGCGCACTTCCGGGCGGAAGCGGTCGATGTGCGATTCCAGGTGCTTAACCTTGCCGAGCGTGCCTTGCTCAATGATCTGCTTAATGCCGAGGAAATCGCTGTCCCAGCGACGGTTGTGGAAGACAGAAAGCAGTAGCTGCTTTTCATCCGCCAGCGCAATCAGGTCGCGGGCTTCCTGCATGTCGAGGGTAAAAGGCTTATCCACGACCACGTGTTTACCCGCGTTCAGGGCCAGCGTCGCCAGCGGGGCGTGCGTGGCGTTGGGGGAGGCAATCACAACCAGATCGATATCAGGATGCCCAATGGCCTCTTCCGGTGTCGCCACCACCTGTACGTCCGGCAGGTCGCGTTTGACCTTCTCTTCATCACGAGAAGAGACCACCGCCAGCTTAAGCCCGTTCACAGACTGGATTAACGGGGCATGGAAGGTTTTACCCACAAATCCATACCCGATCAGCGCAATGTTGATTGTTCGAACTGTACTCATGAACTTCTCCACGTTAATTCGCGCACACCGTGACCTGCAATGCGCCGGGGTCCCCAAGCTCAGGCCAGGGACGATCTAAAAAGAGTTGTTGAATGTTGGATAACCCGGAAACCAGATACGGTTCGCAGCGGTTGACTTTCAGGTGATCGGCAACAATCCAGCGCGCATGGCTTGCTTCAAGCATCGCGCGTTTGACCTCGGCATCCGCTTCTTTACCCGCGCTCAAACCGAGTTCAGCATGAATGGCGCACGCCCCGAGGATGGCGATATCTGCCCGATAGCGGGACAACAAGGACAACGTGGCGCTTCCGGCAAACAGGCGCTGCTGGTGGTCCCATTTCCCGCCGAGGAGGATCAGCTCAACGTCTTCCCGGTCGCTAAAGTGCTGGGCAATATCCAGAGACGTGGTAATGACGGTGAGCGGCCCGCGAAGAAAGGAAGCGACAGCCATCACCGTGCTTCCCGCATCCAGAAACAGGGTAGAACCCGCAGGAACCTGCTGTGCGACCTGTTTTCCCAGGCGCCGTTTGGTTTCCGGCAGCAGCGTATTGCGGCCCTGGCGATTCATGGCGGAAAGGTTCAGCGCGATGGCCCCGCCGTGGTTCTTCTGCGCCAGCCCCTGATTTTCCAGGTCGGTCAGATCCCGTCGGATGGTGTCGGCTGAAACCTGCAGCTTTTCTGCCAGCTCGGTGATGCTGGCCTGGCCTTGCTCGCTCAGGATATCCAGAACGTGGCGTTGTCGTGCGGTTTTGTGCATCGGTGTGCATTCCTGCAAAATGTCGCAATAATTCGCATAATACAGCATTTTGGCGCAGAGAAAAGGGCAACGTCATTTTGATGTCGTGGAGAGGCGTGATGATTCAGATGCGTGATTATTAAAATTTTATTAAGGAGGTATAAGTAAGCCGTTTTGAATGTTAACCATAATGTTATTGTTATGTTTTATTTAATGATTTGGGTTATGTAACCACTGCATAACCATTATGCGGGCTTTAATTCTCAATAATTGTCTTAATATGGTTTTAAATCGCTTTAATTAGTTTATTAATAGCGTTAAGTTTTGCCATGGGCGGCTCGGCTACTTAAATTGACACTTCTTTGAAAATCTTTGTGTCTGACCCGACCGGAAATTAACGCAAAAATGTGCAGGTAACGAATTAAGAATTTTCCTTAAATAACAGTCGGTTTATATGTTTCATCTGAAAGGTCATTTTCAGAGTTTTGTCCAGAAACCCCATCTTTTTTCTTAATTGTAACACCGCATTAACATTGTGGGTGTAGTGGCCTATAACTCATTTTGTTATGCTGCTAACCACTTTAAGAAATAAGTAAATTCTTAATTTAAATAAGACGCAGGCAGATCTCATCTCCAGAGGAAATGGGTATGGGGAGTTTTACCTAAAATTCGGCAAGGATGCTAAATAAGATATTTGTCTAATTATCTATACCTCTTTTTGGGTAATTGCTTCAGTGTCACTCAGAGTCAGGGAGATAAAAATGACGATATTGCGAAAGCCTATGTTACGCCAATTTACAGCAGCACTGGCATTCATTTCATTAGCCATAAATACGGCTTACGCCAATAGTAGCCAGGTGGGCATTGCCCCGGTTGCCACGACAACCTTAAAAGAAAGTATTCTTTTTGCTATCGATCGCGATCCGTCAATTAGTCAGCAGGCTGCGCAATTAGGTATTGGCCAGGCACAAATAGATGAAGCGCGCAGCGGCTGGATGCCGCAAATATCGTTGAACGGGAGTACAGGGCACAGCCAGACCACTGATTCCAGCGGGTCGCTGAAGAATTCAGCCGCCTGGGGGCTGAGCCTGACGCAGCTGCTATACGATTTTGGCAAGACCAATAACAGCATCAGCCAGTCCTCCTCCCGGCGCGATAGCTACCGCTATCAGTTGATGGGCACGCTCTCTGACGTGGCGGAAAAAACCGCGCTGAGCTATGTCGAGGTCAAACGCTATTCCGATCTGCTGCAGGCGGCAAAGGAGAACGTTCAGGCGCTTAAAAATGTTGAGCAGCTGGCAAAGCTGCGCGCCGACGCGGGCGTGAGTTCCACCTCTGATGAGCTCCAGACCCGCACGCGTATTGCCGGCATGCAGGCGACGGTCGCGCAGTATCAAGCCGCCTTAAACAGCGCCCGCGCAAGGCTCGCGGTATTAACCGGCATGCAGGCAGATAACTTTTCGCCTGTACCTGCAAACCTCGCGGTCGAGCCTGATTCGCTCAACCGCATTGATTATTCGCTGATACCGGCGGTCATGGCTGCGCAAAACATGGAGCGCTCTGCCCAGTATGGCGTGGAAACCGCTAAGTCCCAGCACTGGCCAACCTTAAGCCTGAAGGGGGGGCGTACCCGTTACGAGTCGGACAACCGTTCGTACTGGGACGACCAAATCCAGCTCAATATAGACGCACCGCTTTATCAGGGGGGCGCGGTCTCAGCACGCGTGCGCCAGGCTGAAGGAGCACGGGCAATGGCCTCCTCTCAGGTCGATCAGGCGCGTTTCGATGTCCTGCAAAAAGCCTCCGTCGCACAGGCGGACTGGACCGGCGCACGGGGAAGAATGGAGGCCGGGAAGCAACAGCTGGAAAATGCCCTGCGCGCCCGCGATGTCTATAAAAATGAATACACCCTGAGCAAGCGGAGCATTAACGATCTGCTCAGCGTTGAGCAGGATGTCTGGCAGGCCACCTCGGCGAAAATAATCGCTGAGTATGACGGCTGGAGTTCGGCAATTAATTATGCTTCCGCGGTTGATAATTTAATGCCGCTTATTGGGATAGAGAAAAACGCAGCCGCAAAATTACCCGATTTGAGTTAATAAAAGACGCGCAGCGTTGCGCAAAGTAAGACTGAAAATAATGGGTGTTTTTTCCCAGGGATAGCTACATCCGTCTGGTGGACATATCCACAGGAATCCGTACACCTGCAAGGAGAGAAATATGAGTAACATAAAGGTTGTTGATGTCATCATTCGCAAAACGGCGGAGAAAACGAAATTAACCGGCGAAGGGAATTTGTCGGTCTCTATTTCATCCCCGAGCGTCATTGAAATCCAGGGTTCTGCTCAGGATGTGGTGCGTTATGTCCGCCAGGGTAAAGACCTCCTCATTTATATGAAAGATGGCAGCGTGATTCGCTGCAATAACTATTTTGTTGAAGATCCTGAAACGCATAATCAGTCAGAGCTGGTATTCAACAATCGTCAGGAACTGACGCATATTTCTTTTGCCGATACCGGGGAAGCATCGGGCGTGGCGGTGACCGAGTTAACCGCCCAGGCCACACCAATTAGCAGCATTCAACCTTTCCTGGAGCAGGAAAGCGTCTTAAGCGACGCCCCGTGGGGCTGGATTGCCGGGGCTGCGTTAGGCGGCGGCGCCATCGGGGCACTGCTGGCAAACGGCGGTGATGGCGAAACTAAAACAAAAGTTATTGATAATACAAAGGAAGTAGAAAGCGCCACGCCAACCTTTTTGCTGACGGACAATGCGGGTGACAGGCAGGGCGTGCTGACAGCAAACGCGATCACGGACGACAACACGCCAACCTTTAGCGGTACCGGTCAGCCGGGCGCGACGATCCAGATCAAAGACAGCAGCGGCAGCACCATCGCCAGCGCCATGGTGAGTAAAGAGGGCACCTGGACGGTAAAATTACCGACCCAGACGGACGGAGAACACACCTGGTCTGTGGTGCAGATCGACGGCAGTAAGACTACCGATGCGGGCAACATCACCGTAACGGTCTCGACCGCCGAGGCCGCCATTACGCTTGCCACCACCGCAGGCGATAACGTGCTTAACGCCAGCGAGCAATCCGCGGGCTTTACGCTCTCCGGTGCCAGCAAGAATCTGGCGCAGGGCACCGAACTTACCGTGACGCTGAACGGCAAAACCTACGCGGCTGAAGTAGGGGCAGACGGCGCGTGGAGCGTGAACGTGTCTGCAGCAGACGCGCAGGCGCTGGGCGACGGCACCTGGACGGTTAACGTCAGCGGTAAAGACGCGGCGGGTAACACCGTGAGCGGCAGCCAGACGATCGGCGTGGATACCGCCGCGCCAACCCTCTCTGTCGATACCCTCGCACAGGACAACATCATTAATGCGGCTGAACACAACCAGCCGCTGACCCTGACCGGTAAAACGAATGCGGAAGCCGGTCAGATCGTCACGGTCACGCTGAACGGCAAAAACTATAACGCCACGGTGGGCAGCGACGGCACCTGGTCCGTTACGCTGGCGGCGAACGACGTGCAGGCGCTCAGCGAGGGCAATCACAGCCTGACGGTGAACGTTAGCGACAAAGCGGGCAACGGCTCGTCCGTGACGGCAGATTTCACGGTTGATACCGCCGCGCCGGTCGTGAGCATCCATACCGTGGCGGGCGACGATATCCTCAATATCAGCGAGCAGGGCCAGGCGCACATTATTTCCGGCCAGGCGAGCGGTGCAGCCGCGGGCGATGTGGTCACCGTGACCCTTGGCGGCCAGACCTTCACCGGCGTGGTGCTGGCGGACGGCAGCTGGGGCGTTGGCGTTCCGGCGTCCGTGCTGGGCGCGCTGGGTGAAGGCAACCACACGATTTCAGTTTCCGTGACCGACGCGGCAGGCAACACCGGCAATGCCACGCACGGCATTACGCTGAGTGGACACCCGCCAGAATTTACGATTGACGCCATCAGCAAGGATAATGTTCTGAATGCCCAGGAGGCGATGCAGCCGCTGAGCCTGACCGGCACCAGCAACTTGCCTGACGGTAGCGCCATAACCGTGACGCTGAACAACGTCAGCTATCAGGCCACCGTTGAAAACGGCATCTGGGCGGTTCAGGTGCCGGTTTCCGACGTCCTGAATCTGGCGAACACCCTTTACACCGTCAGCGTCAGCGGTACTGACAGCGTGGGTAACAGCGGCTCTGCCGAGGCGAATCTGCTGGTGGATACCGTCCTTCCACAGGTCATCATCAATACGTTTGCGGGCGACAACCTGGTCAATAACGCCGAAGCGGGTGTGGATCAAACGCTCAGCGGTCGCGTCACCGGCGCGGCGGCGGGCGATACCGTTTCTGTCACCGTGGGCGGCAAGAGCTACACCGCCACGGTGGGGAACGATTTGACCTGGAGCGTGAAAATCCCGTCAGCGGATCTTCAGGCGTTCGGCGACGGGGATTTAACCTTCACCGCGTCGGTGACCAATTCGCACGGCAATACCGGCACCGGCGAGCGTGATATCAATATCAACGCCGAGCTTCCGGGGCTGCGCGTGAACACCATTTCCGGCGATGACGTGATCAACGCCATTGAACAGCAGCAGGATCTGACCGTTACCGGCTCCAGCACCCATCTGGCTGCCGGCACGCAGATTACCGTCACCATCAACAACGTTGAGTACGTTACCGCGGTTAACGCCAGCGGCCACTGGCAGATCGGCATTCCGGCGGCGGACCTGCAGTCCTGGACGGCGGGCGGCATGACGGTTAGCGTCAGTGCGGTCGATGCCTGGGGCAATCCCGTTGCGGCTGAACACCCGATCGAACTCGATCTGAACGCCGTGGCGGTCACCATTGATACCGTCTCCGGCGACGACCTGCTGAATGCGGCAGAAAAAGGCGCCGATTTAACCCTTTCCGGCCAGACGCAGGGCGTTGAGGCAGGACAGACCGTGGTGGTGAAATTCGCCGACCAGACCTTTACCGCACAGGTGCAGCAGGACGGCTCCTGGAGCCTGACCGTGCCCGCCAGCGCCATGGAAACCCTGATCGACGGGCGCGCGCAGGTGAGCGTCAGCGTTACTAACGTCAGCGGAAACAGCGCGGACGCCGCGCGCGTGGTCACGGTAGATACGCTGCCGCCAGCGATTACGCTCGATAACCTGACCGCCGACAACATCATCAACGCGGCCGAGGCGCAGCAGGATTTAGCCTTAAGCGGCACCAGCAGTGCTGAAGCAGGCCAGACGGTCACCGTGACGCTGAACGGCAAAACGTATCAGACCACGGTCCAGACGGACGGTACCTGGCAGCTGATCGTACCGGCGGCTGACGTCGGCGCCCTCAACGATGGCATCGTGACCGTGACGGCCACCGTGAGCGACGTGGCGGGCAACGCCAGCAGCGCCGATCGCGTGGGTCTGGTGGATGCGACCGTACCGCAGGTGACCATCAACGACTTTGTCACCGGCACCAACACCGTTAACCAGCTCGCCCATTCGCAGGCGCAGATCCTGAGCGGCTCCGTCACCGGTGCGGCGGCGGGCGACCTTGTGACCATCACCATTAACAGCGTCGATTACACCACCGTGGTGGATGCGGCGGGCAACTGGAGCCTTGGCCTGCCGGCGTCCGTCGTGCAGGGGCTGACTGACGGGACCTGGACCATCGACGTCTCCGTGACCGACCGATCCGGCAATACCGGAAGCACTTCGCTGGACGTGGTGGTGAATACCGTGACGCCCGTCATCGGTATCAACACGCTAGCGGCGGACGACGTGATCAACGCGACCGAGAAAGGCGAAGATCTGCAGATTTCCGGTACCAGCAACCAGCCGGAAGACACAACCATTACGGTCACCCTGAACGGCATTCACTATACGGCCACCGCTGACGCGAGCGGAAACTGGAGCCTGACCGTTCCGGCGGCAAACGTCTCGGCGCTGGGCGAAGCGAACTACACCGTGACGGCGAGCGTCACCGATAGCGTGGGCAACAGCGCTTCAGCCTCGCACGATGTGCTGGTGGACAGCTCTCTGCCGGTGGTAACGATCGACACGCTGGCGGGCGACAATATCGTTAACGCGGCGGAAGTGGCGGCAGGGCAAACCCTGTCCGGTAAGGTAACGAACGTGGCGTCAGGTGACACTGTCACGATTATCCTTGGCGGCCAGACATACACGGCTACCGTGCAGGACGATCTCACCTGGAGCCTGCCGTTAACCCAGAGCCAGTTCACCGCGCTCGGCAATGGCGAACTCACCGTATCGGCCAGCGTCACCAACGCGCACGGCAATACCGGCTCCTCTTCGCTCGACTTCACCATCGACGCCCAGCTTCCGGGACTGCGTATTGATACGGTCGCAGGTGACGACGTGATCAACGTGATTGAACACGCACAGAACCTGATTGTATCCGGCACCAGCACCGATCTGGCGCCGGGCAGCGCCGTCACAGTGACTATTAACGGCAAAGCGTATTCCGCAACGGTGCTGGCCGACGGCACCTGGCAGGCAGCGGTACCGGCGGCGGACGTGTCCCAGTGGGCGGATGGCTCGCTGGATATCAAGGCAAGCGCGCAGGATGCCTCCGGCAACCCGGTAACCATCGGGACCGTCGTGGACGTCGATCTCGCTCCGGTCGCCATCACCATCAGCAGCGTGACCGACGACAACGTGCTTAACGCGGCGGAAAAAGGCCAGGATCTGGTACTTTCCGGCACCACTTCCAACGTGGAAGCGGGCCAGACCGTCACCATCACCTTTGCAGGGAAAACGTACACCACGACGGTGGATGGCAACGGCGACTGGACCTGGACCGTTCCGGCTGCGGATTTGAGCGGCCTGAAAGAAGGCAACGCCAGCGTGCAGGTCAGCGTGACCAACGTGAACGGCAACGCGGCGTCTTCGGCGCAGGAATTCAGCGTCGATACCACCGCGCCGACGGTGACCATCAACACCATCAGCAATGACAATATGCTGAACGCGGCTGAGGCAGCGCAGGATCTGACCCTGAGCGGGACGTCCACTGCCGAAGCAGGCCAGACGGTAACCGTGACCTTCAATGGCAATCAGTACACGGCGCAGGTGCAGGCGGACGGCAGCTGGACGCTGGACGTGCCGGCGGCGGATATGGCTGGCATCACCGACGGCAGTGCGGCGGTAACGGCGACCGTGTCCGATAAGGCAGGCAACCCGGCCAGCTCGGGCTCCTCAGTGCTGGTCGACACCACCGTACCGCAGATTTCGTTCAACATCGTTGCGGGCGACGACGTCGTGAATATTGCCGAGCACGGCCAGGCGCTGATCGTCTCCGGTAAGGTGGCGGGCGCGCAGGCGGGCGACGTGATTACCGTGACCCTGAACGGTAAAGACTACTCCGCCATGCTGGACGCGTCCGGCAGCTGGAGCGTGGGCGTTCCGGCGGCGGACGTGGGCGCGCTGGCAAACGGCGAGCAGACGATCTCCGCGACCCTCACCGACAAAGCCGGTAACAGCACCACCGCGACGCACGAGTTTGACGTCTCCCTGACCGCGCCGGTGATTGCCATTAATACCCTGGCGGTTGACGACGTGATCAACGCGACCGAGAAAGGTCAGGAGCTGCAGGTGTCCGGCACCAGTAACCAGCCGGACGGCACGACCATTACGGTGACCCTGAACGGCATCAGCTATACGGCCACCACCGACGCGAGCGGGAACTGGAGCGTGACCGTTCCGGCGGCAAACGTCTCGGCGCTGGGCGAAGCGAGCTACGCCGTGACGGCGAGCGTGACCGACAGCGCGGGCAACAGCGCGAGCACCGGCCACAGCGTGCTGGTCGACAGCGCGCTGCCGCAGATCGCCATCAACCCAGTCGCGACTGACGATGTCATTAACGCGGCGGAAGTGGCTGCCGGGCAGACCCTGAGCGGCAAAGTGAGCGGTGCGGCGAGCGGTGACACTGTCACTGTTTCTATCGGCGGCAATACCTATACGGCGACGGTTCAGGACGACCTGAGCTGGTCGGTCAACGTGCCGTCTACGGTCTTAACCGCCATCGGTAACGGCGATCTGACGGTGTCAGCCAGCGTCACTAACGGCCACGGCAACACCGGAACGGGCGAGCGCGACATCACCATTGATGCCAACCTGCCGGGCCTGCGCGTCGATACCGTGGCGGGTGACGATGTCATCAACAGCATTGAGCACGCACAAAACCTGATTATCACCGGCTCCAGCGACGGACTGGCGAGCGGCTCAGCGCTGACGGTCACCGTTAACGGTAAAACCTACGCGGCCACCGTACTGGCGGACGGAACCTGGACGGCGGCCATTCCGGCGGCAGACGTCAGCGCGCTGAATGCGGGTACGATCGCCGTGACCGTGGAAGGCCAGAGCGCGGCGGGTAATCCGGTTTCCATCAGCCATGACGTGAAGGTGGATCTGTCGGCAGTCGCCATCAGCATTAATCCGATTGCCTCTGACGACGTGATTAACGCGGCGGAGAAAGGCGCGGACCTGGTGCTGTCCGGCTCCACCACCAACGTAGAAGAAAACCAGACCGTTACCATTAGCTTCGGCGGTAAGTCGTACACCGCGACGGTCGATGCCGACGGCAACTGGACGGCGACCGTACCGTCTGCCGATTTGGGCAGCCTGAAAGACGGCGATGCCAGCGTGCAGGTGAGCGTCACCAACGTGAACGGCAACAGCGCCTCGGCGGGCCGCGAGTACAGCGTGGACGCGACCGCGCCGACGGTGTCTATTGAAATCATCAGCGACAACAACATCATCAATGCGGCCGAAGCGCAGCAGGATCTGGTGATTAACGGCGTGACCAACGCCGAAGCGGGCCAGACCGTCACCGTGACGCTGAACGGCGTGGACTACACCACCACCGTGCAGGCCAACGGCAGCTGGAGCGTGACCGTGCCGTCCGCGGATCTGAGCGGTATTACCGACGGGAACTACACCGTCAGCGCCGCCGTGTCGGATAAAGCGGGTAACCCGGCCTCCGCGGACCGCGACGTGCTGGTTGATACCACCGTTCCACAGCTGACCATTCACACCGTTTCCGACGACGACGTGATCAACAGCGCCGAGCATGCTCAGGCCCTGATTGTCACCGGTTCCGTGACCGGCGCGGCGGCGGGCGACGTGGTCACCGTCACCCTCAACGGCAAATCGTACACCGCCACTCTGGATGCCTCAGGCAACTGGAGCGTGGGCGTGCCTGCGGCGGACGTCACCTCGCTGGCCGCCGGGGATTACACTATTACCGCGGCGCTGACCGATAAAGCGGGCAACAGCAACAGCGCCACGCACGGCGTGGAGGTGAACCTGACCGCGCCGGGGCTGACCATTGACACCGTTTCCGGTGACGATGTGATCAACAATGCAGAGAAAACCCAGGATCTGACCCTCTCCGGTACGGCTTCCGGCCTGGCGGCAGGCGCGGTGGTGACCGTAATGCTCAACGGCAAAGCGTACAGCGCGCAGGTGGACGATAGCGGAAAATGGACCACCACCGTTCCGGCGAGCGAAGTCGGTCAGCTGGGCGAGGCGCTTTATACCATCACTGCCTCAGCAACGGACAGCGTCGGCAACAGCACCAGCGCGTCGCATACCGTGAACGTGGAGTCCGTTCTGCCGGGCGTGATCGTTAACACCATTGCGAGCGACGACGTCATTAACGCGGCGGAGCTGGCAGCCGGCCAGACCATCAGCGGTAAGGTAGTGAATGCCGAAGCGGGCAATACCGTGACCGTGACCATTGGCGGTAACAGCTACACCGCAACGGTGCAGAGCGATCTCACCTGGTCCGTTAACGTGCCGTCGGACGTGCTGACCGCGCTGGGTAACGGCGATTTGACGGTGTCGGCCAGCGTGACCAACGGCGTCGGCAACAGCGGATCCGCTGAGCGCGATATCGCTATCGACGCTAACCTGCCGGGCCTGCGCGTGGATACCGTGGCGGGCGACGACGTGATCAACAGCATCGAACACGGACAGAACCTGATTATCACCGGCACCAGCGACGGGCTGGCGGCTGGCGCGGCATTGACCGTGACCGTCAACGGCAAAACCTATCCGGCGACCGTGCTGGCGGACGGCACCTGGAGCGCGGCGATCCCGGCGGCAGACGTGAGTGCTCTCGCAGCAGGCACGGTTACCGTGACCGTTGCAGGCCAGAGCAGCGCCGGTAATCCGGTCTCCATCAGTCACGATGTGACGGTAGATCTGGCGACCGTTGCCATCAGCATCGATGCGATTGCCGCCGACGACGTGATTAACGCCGCCGAGAAGGGCGCGGATCTGGTGCTCTCCGGGGCGACCTCGAACGTTGAGGAAAACCAGACCGTCACCATCACCTTCGGCGGCAAGAGCTACACCGCGACCGTAGGCGCCGACGGCAAATGGACGACCACGGTGCCAGCCGCCGATCTGGCGGGTCTGAAAGACGGCGACGCCAGCGTGCAGGTGAGCGTCACCAACGTGAACGGCAACAGCGCCTCGGCGGGCCGCGAGTACAGCGTGGATGCGACCGCGCCGTCCGTGACCATCAACACCCTGGCGACGGACGACATCCTCAATGCCGCCGAAGCGAAGAGCGATCTGGCCGTGTCCGGCACCAGTACCGCCGAAGCGGGCCAGACGGTCACCGTATCGCTGAACGGCAAAGACTACACCACAACCGTCAGCGCGGACGGCAGCTGGACGTTGAACGTCCCGGCGGCCGATGTTGCGGCCCTGACGGACGGCAGCGTGACCGTCACCGCCAGCGTCAGCGACAAGGCGGGCAACCCGGCATCGGTGGACCACAACCTGGCGGTAGATATCACCGTGCCTGCGGTGACCATCAATACCGTGGCGGGCGACGATGTCATTAACATCGCAGAACACGGCCAGGCGCAAATCATCAGCGGCACCACCACCGGTGCGGCCGCAGGCGATAAGGTGACCGTCACGATTGGCGGCCAGACCTACACCACCGTGCTGGACGCGGCGGGGAACTGGAGCGTGGGCGTCCCGGCGAGCGTGATTTCCGGCCTCAGCGACGGCACCGTGACCGTCACGGCGTCGGTCACCGACGCGGCGGGCAATACCGGTACCGGTACGCATAACGTGACCGTCGATACCGGTCTGCCATCGGTCAGCTTCAATGCCATCAGCGACGATAACGTGCTGAACGCGGTAGAGAAGGGTCAGGATCTGAGCGTCAGCGGCACCAGCGCCAACCTGGCGGAAGGCACCGTGGTCACCGTGACCCTCAACGGCAAAAACTACACGGCGACGACCGCCGCAGACGGCACCTGGAGCCTGACCGTTCCGGCAGCGGATCTGGCCGGTCTGGGTCAGGCCAACTACACCCTGAACGCGACCGCCACCAACGGGGTGGGCAACAGCGTGAGCAACACCGCGAACCTGCTGGTGGACACCGCGCTGCCAACGGTCATCATCAACACCGTAGCGGGAGACAACGTCATCAACGCGGCGGAAGTGGCGGCAGGCCAGACGCTGAGCGGCACCGTGGCGAATGCCGAAGCGGGCAACACCGTGACCGTGACCATTGGCGGCAACAGCTATACCGCGACGGTGCAGAACGATCTGACCTGGTCCGTCAGCGTGCCGTCAGACGTGCTGACCGCGTTGGGCAACGGTAGCCTGAGCGTGACGGCGACCGTCACCAACGGCCACGGCAATACCGGCACCGGCGAGCGCGAGATCGCTATCGACGCTAACCTGCCGGGCCTGCGCGTCGATACCGTAGCGGGCGACAACGTGGTCAACAGCATCGAGCATACGCAGAACCTCATTGTTACCGGCTCCAGCGACGGGCTGGCACCGGGCACGGCGCTGACCGTCACCGTCAACGGTAAAGACTATGCGGCCACGGTGCTGGCGGACGGCACCTGGAGCGCGGCGATCCCGTCGACCGACGTGAGCGCGTGGCCGGAAGGCACCGTCAAAATCAGCGTTACCGGCGACAGTTCAGCGGGTAACCCGGTGACCATCAGCCACGATGTGACGGTAGATCTGGCGACCGTTGCCATCAGCATCAACTCCATCGCCACCGACGACGTGATTAACGCGGCGGAGAAGGGCGCGGATCTGGTGCTGTCCGGTGCGACCACCAACGTGGAAGCCGGGCAAACCGTGACCATCAGCCTGAACGGCAAAATCTATAGCGCGACAGTAGACGACAGCGGCAACTGGACCTGGACCGTGCCGTCTGCGGATCTGGCACACCTCAAGGATGGCGATGCCAGCGTGCAGGTGAGCGTCACCAACGTGAACGGCAACAGCGCCTCGGCGGGCCGCGAGTACAGCGTGGATGCCACCGCGCCGACCGTGACCATCAGCACCCTGGCGACGGACGACATTCTCAATGCCGCCGAAGCGAAGAGCGATCTGACCGTGTCCGGCACCACCACCGCCGAAGCGGGCCAGACGGTAACCGTGACGCTGAACGGCAAAGACTACACCACAACCGCAGGCGCGGACGGCAGCTGGACGCTGAGCGTTCCGGCGGCGGATCTGACGGCGCTTGGCGACGGCAGCGTCACCGTGACGGCGAGCGTCAGCGACAAGGCGGGCAACCCGGCGTCGGTCGATCATACTCTGACGGTGGACGTGACCGTGCCTGCGGTGACCATCAATACCGTGGCGGGCGACGATGTCATTAACATCACTGAGCACGCTCAGGCGCAAATCATCAGCGGCACCGCCACCGGCGCGGCAGCGGGCGATAAGGTGACCGTCACCATCGGCGGCCAGACGTACACCACCGTGCTGGACGCGGCGGGCAACTGGAGCGTGGGCGTCCCGGCGAGCGTGATTTCCGGCCTCAGCGACGGCACCGTGACCGTCACGGCGTCGGTCACCGACGCGGCGGGCAATACTGGTACCGGCACGCATAACGTGACCGTCGATACCGGCCTGCCGTCCGTGGCCTTCAACGCCATCAGCGGCGACAACGTGCTGAACGCGGTAGAGAAGGGTCAGGACCTGAGCGTCAGCGGCACCAGCGCTAACCTGGCGGAAGGCACCGTGGTGACCGTGACTCTGAACGGTAAAAACTACGCGGCCACGACGGCGGCGGACGGCACCTGGAGCCTGACGGTCCCGGCGGCGGATCTCGCGAGCCTGGGCGAAGCAAACTACACCCTGAGCGCGGCTGCGACCAACGGTGTGGGCAACAGCGTGAGCAACACCGCGAACCTGCTGGTGGACACCGCGCTGCCGGGCGTCACCATCAACACCATCGCGGGCGATAACGTCATCAACGCGGCGGAAGTGGCCGCGGGCCAGACCATCAGCGGCAAGGTAACGAACGCGGAAGCGGGCAATACCGTCACCGTGACCATTGGCGGCAACACGTACACCGCGACGGTACAGAGCGATCTGACCTGGTCCGTGAGCGTGCCGGAGTCCGTCCTGACGGCGCTGGGCAACGGTGACCTGACGGTGTCAGCAACCGTCACCAACGGCCATGGCAACACGGGCGCAGGCGATCGCGAAATCGCTATCGACGCCAGCCTGCCGGGCCTGCGCGTCGATACCGTGGCGGGCGATGATGTCATCAACAGCATCGAACATACTCAAAACCTGATCGTCTCCGGCACCAGCGACGGGCTGGCTGTAGGCACAACGCTCACCGTGACCGTCAATGGCAAAACCTATGCGGCCTCCGTGCTGGCGGACGGTTCCTGGAGCGCGGCGATCCCGGCGGCAGACGTCGGGGCCTTCGCAGCTGGTACGGTCACCGTGACCGTTGCTGGCCAGAGCGCGGCGGGCAACCCGGTGACTATCAGCCATGACGTGACCGTAGATCTGTCTGCCGTCGCCGTCAGCATCGATGCGATTGCCACCGACGACGTGATTAACGCGGCGGAGAAAGGCGCGGATCTGGTGCTGTCCGGCAGCACCTCGAACGTGGAGGAAAACCAGACCGTCACCATCACCTTCGGCGGCAAGACTTACGCCGCGAAGGTGGATGCCGACGGCAACTGGACGGCAACCGTGCCGTCCGCGGATCTCGCGGGCCTGAAGGACGGCGATGCCAGCGTGCAGGTGAGCGTCACCAACGCGCACGGCAACAGCGCCTCGGCGGGCCGTGAATACAGCGTGGACGCGACGGCGCCAACAGTGACCATTGATACGGTCGCGGGCGATAACGTGATTAACGGCAGCGAAGCGGCTGCGGGCGTGGCCATCTCCGGCACTACCACGGCGGAAGTCGGGCAGACGGTCACCGTGACGCTGGGCGGTAAGAGCTATACCGCGCTGGTGCAGCAGGGCGGGATCTGGAGCGTGAACGTGCCGGGTACCGACCTGTCCGCGCTGGCGGATAACGGCTACACCGTGCAGGTCAGCGTGAGCGACGCCGCGGGTAACCCGGGCAGCGCGGGCAAAGCGATTACGCTTGATACCACGCCGCCGACCGTCAGCTTTAACGTTGTCGCGGGCGATGACGTGATTAACAGCGTGGAGCACGGCCAGGCGCAGATCGTCAGCGGGTCGGCAACCGGCGCGAACGTCGGGGATAAAGTGGTTATCACCATCGGTTCGAACCAGTACACCACTACCGTTGACGCCAGCGGTAACTGGAGCGTGGGCGTTCCGGCCAGCGTGATTTCCGCCCTGACCGACGGCACCGTGACCCTCAGCGCGACCATTACCGACAGCGCGGGTAACAGCAGTACCCAGACCCATGACGTGTTGGTCAATACCGCCTCCGTGGCGCTGACGGTGAACACCGTTAGCGGTGACGACGTGATCAACGCGGCTGAAGCCGGTTCGTCACTGGTGATTAGCGGCTCCAGCGCCCAGTTCGCCAGCGGAACTCAGGTCACCGTGACCCTGAACGGCAAGACCTATACGGCCACCATCCAGAGCGACGGCAGCTGGACGACCACCGTTCCCGCCGCAGACGTGGGTGCCCTGGCCGATGGCGCGAGCTATCAGGTGTCCGTGTCGGCGCAGGACAGCGCGGGCAACAGCGCGTCGGCAACGCACGGCATCAGCGTCGATACCACTGCGCCGGTGGTGAGCATTGGGACGCTGTCGGTTGACGACATGCTGAACGCGGCGGAAGCGCAGCAGCCGCTGACCGTGCACGGATCTTCCAGCGCGGAGGCGGGTCAGACCGTTACCGTGACGCTGGGAGGAAAAACCTACACTGCGCTTGTCGGCAGCGACGGCACCTGGACGCTCGACGTGCCTGCAGCAGATCTGGCCGCCCTGAGCCAGGGCGCGCTGACGGTCACCGCCTCGGTCAACGACAAAGCCGGCAACGGCGGCCAGACCACGCACACCTTAACGGTCGATACCGTCGCGCCAACCGTGACCATCAGCACCGTGGCCGATGACGATATCGTCAACAACGCGGAGCAGCTGGCGGGCCAGACCATCCGCGGCACCACCACGGCGGAACAGGGCCAGACGGTGACCGTCTCCTTCAACGGGCATAGCTATCAGGCGACCGTCGGGGCGGACGGATCGTGGTCGGTCTTCGTGCCGGGCCGTGATTTCCTCGGTCTGAGCGACGGGGAGTACACCATCACCGCTTCGGTGAGCGACAGGGCGGGCAACCCGGGCAGCGCAACGCACGACGTGACGCTGAACGGCGATGTCCCAACCATCACCATTAACACCTTTGCGCAGGACGATATCGTCAACGCCGCCGAGCACGGCACGCCGCTGGTCATCAGCGGCACCACCGACGCGCCGGCGGGCCAGACGGTGACCATCACGCTGAACGGTAAAACCTATGCGGCTACCGTCCAGAATGACGGCACCTGGAGCTACACGGTAGGAAGCGCTGACGTGACCGCGCTGGCAGACGGCGGCTCGTACGTGATTAACGCCCAGGTCAGCAACGCCATCGGC
Source organism: Enterobacter hormaechei (assembly GCA_041890495.1). Taxonomy (GTDB): domain Bacteria; phylum Pseudomonadota; class Gammaproteobacteria; order Enterobacterales; family Enterobacteriaceae; genus Escherichia; species Escherichia boydii. Next base: position 1,379,182 of record CP169086.1, on the reverse strand, counting down.
AACAGCGCCAGCGATAACAATACCGTCACGGTCGATCTGACCGCGCCGTCGATGGGGATCGCTATTGATTCGCTGCAAAACGATACCGGCCTGAGCGCAACGGATTTCATCACCAACGACAGCCAGGTCGTCGTCAACGGCTCGCTGACCGCGCAGCTCGGCAATAACGAGAAGGCGCAGATCAGCCTGGACGGCGGCGTTACCTGGATTGACCTGACCGTGACCGGCACCGCCTGGCGCTACGCCGATGGCCGCACCCTTTCGGACGGTACGTATCAGTACCAGGTCCGCGTGATTGATAATGCGGGCAACGTGGGGGCAACGGACAGCCAGGATGTGGTGATTGACCTGACGAAGCCTGCGGCAACCACCATTACCGTGGATTCCATTACTCAGGATACCGGTCTGTCCGGCAGCGACTTTATCACCAGCGACAACCAGATCAGCTTGAAAGGGACGCTCGGCGCGGCGCTGGGCAGCGGCGACCACGCGCAGATCAGCCTTGACGGCGGCGTCACCTGGACCGACGTCAGCGTCAGCGGCCTGAGCTGGACGTATGTCGATGGCCGCACGCTGGCCGACGGGGATTACAACTACCAGCTGCGCGTGATTGACGATGCGGGCAACATCAGCGCCACCGCCTCTCAGGTGGTGACCATTGATACCGTTGCGCCGGACGCCAGCAAAACGATCGCTATCGACAGCATCAGCGACGATACCGGCCTGAGCAGCAGCGACTTTGTCACGAAAGATACGTCCCTGACGCTTCACGGCTCGCTCGGCGCGACGCTGGCCGACGGCGAATATGCCCAGATCAGCATCGACGGCGGCGTCACCTGGCAGAACGTGATCGTCACCGGCAACAGCTGGTACTACGTGGATGGCCGCACGCTGGGTAACCAGACCTATGACTACTACGTTCGCGTAGTGGATGCCGCCGGTAACGTGGGCGCCAGCGCCCATCAGCAGGTGACTGTTGATACGGTCGCCCCGGATGCGGCGATTACGGTGACCGTGGATAACATCACCGTGGATACCGGCTTCGACAATAACGACTTCCTGACCAGTTCGACCTCGTACACGCTGCACGGAACGCTTGGCGCAGCGTTAGGGGCGGGTGAGTACGTGCAGGTGAGCGTGGACGGCGGCACCACCTGGGTGTACGCCACCGTCAGCGGGACGCAGTGGAGCTACAGCGATACGCGTACCCTGACCGACGGCAGCCATAGCTACCAGGTGCGGGTCGTTGACCTGGCGGGTAACGTCGGGGCAACCGCCTCGCAGGCGGTGACGGTGGATACGCAGGCGCCGCAGTACGGCATCACCATCGACAGCATCAGCGAAGACACCGGCCAGTCCGGGAGTGATTTCATCACCATGGACACCACGCTGACCATCAACGGTTCGCTGGGCAGCGCGCTGGCAAGCGACGAACGCGTGCAGATCAGCCTCGACGGCGGGAATACCTGGTCAGATGCCACGGTCGCCAACCAGCGCTGGAGCTACACCGATACCCGCGATCTGGCTGACGGGGACTACACCTACCAGGTGCGGATTATCGACCGGGCGGGCAACGTGGGATCCACAGCCTCACAGGTCGTCACGGTAGACACCACGCCGCCGACCACGGTGGGCACGGTGGTGAGCTACACCGATGGCGAAGGCGAGCGTCAGGGCACCTTTGGCAGCTCGGTGGCAACGGACGATAACTCGCCGCTGATCAACGGGACGCTCAACCGCGCCCCGGACGACGGTGAGATCGTGCAGCTTTACCGTGACGGGGTTCTGCTCGGCCAGGTGACCATGAACGGCAGCGCAAGCTGGTCCTTCCAGGACAACGGCCTGAGCGACGGGAATCACACCTACATCGTGCGCGTCACCGACAGGGCCGGAAACTACACGGAATCCGACGGCTTTGTGCTGAACGTCGATACCAGCATTCCGACCACCATGGCGGCGATTACCGCGCAGACCACGTCGGATACTACGCCGATCGTCACCGGTACCGTCTCCGCTGACCTGGTGAACGGTGAATACCTGGTGGTGACGGTGAACGGCAAAACCTACACCTCGCAGACCGGCGGCGCGGTTGTGGTCGACCCGGATCACAACACCTGGTATCTGCAGATCCCGGACGGCGATGCGCTGGGCGTGGCGAGCTACAGCGTCACGGCGCAGGTGAAGAGCAGCGCGGGGAACGGCAACACCACGGGTACGGCGACCGGCAGCCTTGTGATTGATACCACCTCGGTGAATACCGACTGGGCAACCACGGCGGGGAACAGCAACAACTCGACCATGACGGTGGGGACGAACAGCAGCGGCCTGTGGAATATCATCGCTAACGGTCAGTCTTACTCCAGCAGCGATAGCTCGACCTATGCCGGCAATACGCTGACCAACACCCGTAACTACTACGTGGTGAGCCAGACCGCCGCCGACTTTGACCGTAACGGCACCCAGGATATTTTCGCGACGGAAAATACCTACTCCGGCTCTACGCAGGTCATGTGGACCTACGATGGCAGCACCTATAACGCCAGCCAGCTGGCGATGGGGACCACCATCTGGTACGGCGGCGTGATTGCGTACGATAAAACTGGCGATGGTTATCTGGATCTGGCGTACGGCGACTCCGGTGCGGACTCCATTACCTATCTGATCAACAACAACGGGGTACTCTCGCCTGACGGCACCAACGGCGGCGCGGGGTTCTGGGGGCAGTTCACCACCATGCGTGAAATCTCCGGCGTCGATATTAACAATGACGGCACCGTGGACGTGGTTCAGCACACCAACCGCAGCGGCGCGAACTCGTTAACCGTGATCAACAACAACGGTAACGGCACGCTCTCTATCGGCCAGAACCTGACCAACGTGTTTGTAGGGAACGCCTCGAATACCACCACGGCGGCGTCCATGACGTGGGCGGACTTTAACGGCGATGGCTACATGGATCTGTACCTGGGCAGCAGCTACAACAACAACGGCGGGGTGATTTACTACAACGACGGTACCGGGAAGCTCTCAACTACCAAGAGCGCGGTGGAAGCCTCTAACGCCACGGCGGGGTATCTGTCGGTGGCGGTTGACTGGAACGGTGACGGGCAGATGGACATCGTCAAGCTCAGCACCTACGGCGGCTCGCAGACGGCGACGCTGTTCACCAACAACGGTTACGGCTCGACCTGGACCGCAAGCCAGCTGGCTTCAGGACTGGCGAACGTCACCGGCGTGGCGGCAGTGGACTACAACTGGGACGGCGCGCAGGATCTGCTGGTCTCCCAGCAGAACGGCAAGGTGGTGCTGGTGCAAAACAGCAAGACCATTGCTGACGGCACCGCGATGCATCTGCACATTGTCGACAGCGAGGGCATCAACGCCTACTACGGCAACACGGTCAATCTGTACAACTCCGCGGGCGTGCTGGTGGCTTCGCAGATCATTAACGCCCAGTCCGGTATCGGGTCGAACGACACCTCCGCGCTGGTGAGCTTCTACGGGCTGGATCCGAATGAAACTTATTCGGCCGAGATCCTGAAGATCACCAACGGCGTGTCGGATAACGTCACCTGGAGCGGTCTGGAGGCGGGCAACGGCAAAGAGGGCTATGTCCTGACGGCCGAAGCGGCCACCGGCGGCCACAGCGGAACCATCACCGGGACCGGGTATAACGACACCTTTATCGCAGAGGATGGCACTTATACCTACAACGGCTCCGGCGGCTGGAATACCCATTCCGACTATGACACCTGGAGCAACACCGGTGGGATGGACGTGGTGGATTACCGCAATGCGACCTCCGGCGTTACCGTTGATTTGCGCCTCTCTACCGCGCAGGACACCGGGTTCGGCACGTCACGACTGCTCAACATTGAGGGCATCAACGGCTCGAACTTCGACGACGTCATTACCGGCAACAGCGGTGATAACCAGTTCGAAGGTCGCGGCGGGAACGACACCTTCAACATCGGCAGCGGCGGTCACGATACGTTGCTCTACAAGCTGATCAACGCTTCGGATGCAACGGGCGGTAACGGTCACGACGTGGTGAACGGCTTTACGGTCGGCACCTGGGAAGGGACCGCGGACACGGATCGCATTGACCTGCGCGATCTGCTCTCCGGCAGCGGCTATACCGGCACGGGCTCGGCGAGCTATGTGAACGGCGTGGCGACGCTGGACAGCAGCGCGGGCAATATCAGCGATTACATCCGCGTGGTGCAGAACGGCAGCAATACCGAGATCCAGGTTGACCTGGACGGTACGGGCGGCCAGTTCTCGCCGACCACACTGGTGACCCTGAACGGCGTGCAGACGGATCTGGCGACGCTGCTGGCGAACCATCAGCTGTTAATTGCGTAAAACAACGCCGCGGGGAGCGATCCCCGCGGCCTTTTGGCGTTTCTTTACACGAATAGTCATAACCCTATATTTCACAAGATTATTTTGCGGGCTCGTTTAGAAAGCGTTCGTTTTTTAATCATCCCGTAAAGGTATCATTTCAGTGCGAAATTACCGCTCTGGACAGGACGTAGCCTTATGAAGACACATCCACAGTACGAACCCTGGCTGCAGGGCATGCTCATCATCGCGAAGCACTACCGGCTGGATTTTTCCGCGGAGCATGTTCGGGTCACGATTAATCATGAAAGCCAGTCTCCGCGCCAGCTGGTGCTGGAGGAGATGGCGCGCCAGCTTGGGCTGGGGATGCGTGTGGTGGCGGCTGAAGCGGTATCCCTCGATCCGTGGCGCCTGCCGCTTCTGGCGGAATTCACCGGCGGACAAATCGCGGTCATCAACCGCATGGACAGCGAAGGCAACGTCAGCCTGCAGTTTAGCGGCGACGCGGGGCTGGAGACGACGCTGACGCGTGATGAGCTCGGGACGCGGTTAAAGGGCCTGATGGTGCTGCGCCCGCTCGAATCCACGCCGGATGCGCGCGTGGACGACTACATCAAACCGTATGAAAAAAACTGGTTCTGGCAGCTGGCGCTGAAGGACTGGCGACGCTACAGCGACATTATGCTGGTGGCGCTGGTCGCCAACGTGCTGGCGCTTTCCGGCATGGTCTTCTCCATGCAGGTCTACGACAGGGTAGTACCGTCGCAGTCGGAAGCCACGCTGTGGGTGCTGTTTGGCGGCGTGATGATTGCCATCGTGTTCGAATTCATCATGCGCATGCTGCGCGTGCATATTTCCGACGTGGTGGGGAAACGCGCCGACCTGCGTATATCTGAACGCGTTTTTGCCCACGCGCTGCGGATTAAAAACGGCGCGCGCTCGAAATCAACCGGATCCTTTATCGCGCAGATCCGCGAGCTGGAGTCGGTGCGCGAGCTCATCACCTCGACCACCATTGCGGCTATCTCCGATCTGCCGTTCTTCCTGCTGTTCGTCTTTATTCTGTGGATGATTGGCGGCCCGCTGGTGCTGGTGGTCCTGCTCGCCGTGCCGCTGCTGCTCATCCCCGGCCTGCTGGTGCAGCGCCCGCTGGGTAAACTCTCCAGCGAAGGGATGCGTGAATCCGCCATCCGTAACGCCACGCTGGTGGAAGCGGTGCAGGGCATTGAGGACATCAAGCTGATGCGCGCCGAGCAGCGTTTCCAGAACCAGTGGAATAACACCAACGACGTTGCCGCCAGCGTCGGCATGAAGCAGCGCTGGCTGACGGGCCTGCTGCTCACCTGGACGCAGGAGGTGCAGTCCATTGTTTATGCGGTAGTGCTGCTGGTGGGGTGCTATCTGGTCATCAGCGGCGATATGACCACCGGTGCGTTGGTGGGGACCTCGATTCTGGCATCGCGGACTATCGCGCCGCTGTCGCAGATCTCTGGCGTGCTCTCGCGCTGGCAGTCGGCAAAAGTGGCCCGCAAGGGGCTGGACGACCTGATGCAGCGGCCGATTGACGATCCGCAGCACGGCAAGAAGGTGCACAAAGCCCACCTGCGCGGCGACTATGCCCTTGAGGACGTCGGGTTTTATTACGACGAGGAAGAGAAACTCACCGTGCTCAACATCAGCAAGCTGCAGATCCGCGCCGGAGAGCGCGTAGCGGTGCTCGGGCGGAATGGCTCCGGGAAAAGCACGCTGTTACAGCTTCTGGCGGGCATGCAGGAGCCGCAGCAGGGCAGCATTCTGCTGGACGATATTGCCCTCAATCACCTCGACCCGGCCGACGTGCGTCGCGACATGCAGCTGCTGAGCCAGCAGGCCCGGCTGTTCTTTGGCTCCGTGCGGGACAACATCCTGATGGGGAACCCGCTGGCGACCGATGACGAAATTCATCAGGCGCTGGTTAACAGCGGCGCGCTGGAGTTTGTGCGTAAACAGAAAATGGGGCTGAACTATATCATCAACGAGGGCGGGGCTGGCCTCTCCGGCGGACAGCGTCAGGCGCTGCTGCTGGCGCGCGCCCTGATTACCTCGCCGAATATTCTGCTGCTGGACGAGCCAACGGCCTGGCTGGACGAAATGAGCGAGAAGCAGTTTATACAGCATCTTCATAAATGGCTGGGTAAACGCCGGACGCTGGTGGTGGCGACCCATCGCCTGCCGATTCTGGACCTGGTCGACCGCATCATTGTGCTGGAAAACGGCAGGGTGGTGATGGACGGCCCGCGCGATGCGATCCTGCATCAGCACGGTATGGCGCCGCAAAAGACAGCCCAGCGCACCGTGACCATGAAGCCAGCGGCGATTGCAGAGGAGGGCGCGGCATGAATGATTTCTCTCGTTTCAATAGCCGGCTGAAGGAGCCACGCCTGCCGAGATCGTCACTGGTGGCATGGTCGCTTTTCGCCCTGCTGGCGGTGTTTATCGCCTGGGCAAGCCTGTTCCATCTTGATGAAGTGACGACCGGCAGCGGCAAGGTAATACCGTCTTCGCATGAGCAGGTCATTCAGTCCCTGGAAGGCGGCATTATCCACAGCCTGATGGTGCGCGAAGGCGACATTGTTGAACGCGGCCAGCAGCTCGCGCAGCTTGACCGGACAAAAACCGAGTCGAGCGTGCTGGAGAGCGAGTCTCGCCTGAATGCGGCGCTGGCAACGGCGGCGCGACTCAAGGCCGAGGTGAACGACACGGAACTTGCGTTCCCGGAAGAGCTGGATGACGACGTTGAGCTGGTTAAACAGGAAACGGCGCTCTACCAGTCCCGTCGTGAAAGCCTCGAAAAGGGACTGGCCGGCTTACGTCAGGGCGCCGAGCTGGTGCAGCGCGAGCTGTCGTTAACCCGTCCGCTGGTGACCCAGGGGGCGGCCAGCAAGGTGGAGGTGCTGCGTCTTGAGCGTCAAAAAAACGAGCTTGAGAACAAAATCACCGAAATGAAAAACCAGTATTACGTTCGCGCCCGCGAAGAGCTGGCGAAAGCCAATGCCGAGATTGAAGCCCAGCGTTCGGTGATGAAGGGGCGGGAAGACTCTCTGACCCGGTTGACCTTCAATGCCCCGGTTCGCGGGATCGTGAAGGATATTGACGTCACGACCGTGGGCGGCGTTATCCCGCCGAACGGCAAGCTGATGAGCCTTGTCCCGCTTGACGACCAGATGGTGGTTGAAGCGAAAATTTCGCCGCGCGATGTGGCGTTCATCCACCCCGGCCAGAAAGCGCTGGTGAAAGTGACGGCCTATGACTACTCCATTTACGGCGGGCTGGAAGGCGAGGTGACCATGATTTCCCCGGACACCCTGCAGGATGAGGTGAAAAGGGATGTTTACTACTATCGCGTCTATATTCGTACCGACAGTAACCATCTGACCAATAAGCAAGGTCAGGAATTTCCGGTCTTTCCGGGCATGATTGCCACCGTTGATATTAAAACCGGCAGCAAAACCATTCTGGATTATCTGTTAAAACCGCTGAACAAGGCAAAAGAGGCGCTGCGGGAACGATAGATGAGTGGCGTTCGGAATTCCGAACGCCGGGTGGATTATACGGTTGACGTCACGCTGTGAGCGTGGCGTCGCTCTTTAGGGACAACGTTGATGTAATGCGTAACATACGCAAAATATAAACCGGCATAATTTTCGACGAGTTCGATAAACGCCGGGTATACCGATAGCCGACCATCACCCCGATCTTTCAGATAGCCCGCCTCTTGAGCCGATTTGATAATCCGGTTGACGTGGATGCGCGAAACGAAAAATTCTTTTGCGAGCATGCTGGCTGAATATTCAATGACGGCACCATGGGCAGATTTGTTTTTCATAGCCTGCAGGTAAAGATAAAGCATAATCATACGCCCGCCATCTTTATCAATAAATAATCCCACTTCCGGCAATACCTTTCTGAACGTTAATCCCCGAAAAAGATATTCTGCCGCGCGGCGGAAGAAGTTATTTCTCAAAATATCATTATCCAGCAGGTTTACGTTAATATTGAATGTCGGGTAAAGAATACTGACGGGCAAAAAAGCGCCGGACATATATCGCTTAAGTTCATTCAGGCCTTTTTCGGTTGGCGCGATTCTCGTTTTACGTCGGTCTTCCGTACAGCGCCAGGTCTTGATGCGCCCGGTGGTTCTCAGTATCGTAATGATCGCAATGACGCTGTTGGGGCTGGCTATCTTATAGCGAGAGCATAACTCTTTAATCTCTGAAACTGACTCGGCCTGATTTCCAAAAATAAAACAACACATGGAGAGAATAATGTTGAATCGTGATTCCTGCAGCATGGTCTTGTAGAACAAAGGTTGTTTTTTGTAGATGGTGTCATTAATTGCGTAGTGCTCTAATATTGCCTCACCGAATCGCGGATTGTTCTTTATAACATCCCTTCGATGTAGCAAGGCCCTGGATGAGATGTGATTATCCATAGCGTTTTTCTCGTATTTGAATGAACCGATAGATGAAGTATCCAGTCTTCTTTTTCGGAATTTTCATTATACCCTGAGATTAAAACATTTGCCGTGGTTATTTGAAAAGAAAAGTATATTTAAACGCCGGTGATTAACGCAAAGATGTTCCGGTGAGTTCGGTTGATAACAGTTTATTAACCAGAGAGCGTACGATAAAATTATACTACGCAACAGGTACAGTAAATTTTACGCATTCTCAAATGGAAATGGCGCTTTGGAGCCCAGGAGCAGGTTATGACCCACAAAATTTCTCTCAGAAATGGGGCTTGCGATGAACATAAGTTTGTCATCTCAGCCTGCGGTTTCACATTCCAGGGATATTGTTCGATCCTTCATAAATACGGAATCCACGCCTCCCGGATTCACTTTAACGGAGATGAGGCATCTCAACACGATATTGAAAATATCCTTAAAAATCAGGATGCGCATATCGTGGTGTTTCTCGGGAAAGGCGTTGTCAACCTTCTGGAAAGCCTGAAGCGACTGGCATCGATACTCAATGCACTCCCCGTCATTCGGCACGTCACGCTGTATGGTGATATTCCCGATGGCTGGCTGTATCGCACGCTGGGCAGTCTTTTAAATAACCGCTATCAATTATCATTGATTCGCTTAGCGCATGTTTCAGATGTCATGACCTGTTTTCATACCCACCATAACGGGTTTAAGGACTACTCACGTTTATTACGCGAGCGCAGTACGGATATTTCATCGCATGACAATATTAAGTGGCTTACAAGAAGAGAGATTGATGTATTGCTAAATTTCTACCGCGGCATGTCCGTAAAAGAAATGTGCGACAGAATGGATCTCTCGAATAAAACGGTTTATACCCACCGTAAGGAAGGTGTGCTGAAATTAAGGTTAATTAAGCGATGGCTACACGATCCGCACAATTTCAAAGCGGAACGAAGTATTAAACAGCGGAATCAAAAAACGGAACTTACGGATAAAGAAGCAGAAATTTTCAATGCATTGCATAAAAAAGAGATATTTCCTGCCTATCAGATTATTACCGATCGCGATAAAAAAGGGGTAGGTTTTGAGATACTCATTCGCTGGAATAAAAACGGTAAAATTGTCAAGCCAGCCAGCTTTCTCACGGATATCTCAAATCATGAGATATGGTTAAAAATAACGGCGCTGGTTATCCATGCTGCCGTGTCGGGGATCAATAAGTATAACGGGAAATATTATTTTTCTGTGAACATCCCGCCTCGTCTGGCTTCCGGAAATGCCTTGCCTGATATGGCACGCAAGGCCATCGATATGCTGCTTAAACCGCAGTGGGCCGAAAAGCTGGTCTTTGAATTTGCAGAGGATATTGACGTGACGAAGGACAAAAGGATCCCTGAAACCATGCGGCATTTACGCAATACGGGGTGTCGTTTGTTCCTGGATGACTGCTTCTCTAACCACCAAACCATGTTCCCGGTGCGGCAGGTCCATTTCGATGGCCTCAAGCTGGATCGCGACATCGTTGAGCATTTTGTGGCAAACGACAATGACTATAACTTGATTAAAGCGATACAGATTTATAGCGACATGACAGGAACGGACTGTATTGCAGAGGGGGTTGATAGTGAGGAAAAGTTTGAGAAATTAGTCGCTCTGGGCATCAAAAACTTTCAGGGGTATTATTTATCGCGCGCCGTGAAAGAGGAAGAGTTAGATCGCATGGTCAGGATGTTTAGCTAGTAAAATAAAGCCCCGAAGGGCCTTTTGTTATTTTCTACCCAGCAGCAGGCCGAGAACAATACCGACAGCACCCGCGGCGATGAGGCCGGTGAGGGGATTATTTCTGACCGCTTCTGTGACGTCGGAAACGGCATCGCTGGCCTGAGCGGCATACTTTTTCGCAGCACCTTTTACCTGATGTTTTGGTGAGTCGACGAATTCACCAAACTGCTGCTGCGCTGAACCTGCGAGTTCATCAAATTTATTTTTTGCCTTGTCTTCAGCAAACTGGGTGTTTTTATCAGTACCGATATCAGACATTTTTGCCTCCTTTTGTTGATAGTTAAAGGATAGCCGCTCTTTGTGGATGTGGGAGACGCAAGGCTAAATTCGGCACCTGACAGGGCGGTTTTAGGATATATCTCTATACCGGGAACCCGTTATTTCTCATTGTCATCCTGACCGTAATACAGTTTCCCTATGCGGATCAGCGGGCGACCCTGAGACTTACGGTGAAGGTTACTGTCCCTGAGCGAATAAACGCACCCGCAATATTCCTGCTGGTAAAACTGTTCCCGCTTGCTGATCTCAATCATGCGTGAAGATCCGCCCTGTTTGCGCCAGTTATAGTCCCAGTAAACCATACCCGGATAGCGCGCGGCCGCACGCTGACCGCAGTCGTTTATCTGCTGCATGTTCTTCCAGCGGGAGATCCCCAGCGAGCTGCTGATGACGCTGAATCCATTTTCTGCCGCATAGAGCGCGGTACGCTCGAAACGCATATCGAAGCACATGGTGCAGCGGACACCGCGCTCGGGTTCCCATTCCATGCCTTTCGCGCGCTCAAACCAGTTATCGGTGTCGTAATCGGCATCAACAAACGGCACGCCGTTCTTTTCCGCAAACCGAATATTCTCCTCCTTGCGAATCAGATATTCCTTTTGCGGATGGATATTGGGGTTATAGAAAAAAATCGTGTAATCAATACCCGATGCCTGGATAGCCTCCATCACTTCCCCCGAGCAGGGGGCACAGCAGGAGTGCAGCAGCAGCTTGTGGGCACCGTCTGGCAGGGTAAGTTGTGGGCGAATAAAAGGGGCTGTCGTCATGGCGTTCTGCGATATGTTTATGAAATTTATGGAAGGGTAGCATAAATTCAGAAACTGTTGAGACGTGATCGACGCAGGAAAGCGCGATCCCGCGGGGCGAGGTCTTCTCCGGTGACACGTGTACCCAATGGCTTAAGGAGGAGCCAGCGAACGCTGGTGCGTTATTCCGGCCTGTCCGGCTCCCGGTGGCACGAAATGCGCTCCACCGGTGGCCGTTTCTGAAGGTGATGAATACAGTAACATTTGCTGTCTGTCATATTTTCACCTTCAGAATTATCAGTTACGGCATCACGATAACTGCTTCCGGGGCAGATTATAAGAAGCTAATTTTCTTATGACATGTCGAACATTGTCCAATACAATCTGAAATCTCATTTTTGATTACCTTCGAATAATGCCATGGAATATACCCATGATGGCATTGCATTGATTTTTCTTTCATATGAGTGACCTGTATTGGAACAATCATTTTTAATATTGTATCTGAAGCTTGGTAGACCAGAGTTAATTAAGTGTTTATCTATCAGGGATGAAATGCAAAAGTAAGGCTGATTATTTGCTTCATTAACCAGTTGTTGTAAATTAGTATTGTTGCCTGCAGTGATAAACACAGGGACATCACCATAATCAGTCGGTTTTATATCCCATTTAAATACGAAGTCGTTGTCTTGATCACCTGTTTTGCTGAAAAAATTAGCAGGTAAGACATTCTTGTCCATAAAAAATTTATTCAAGGCGGGCTTGTGATCACCATAAATAACTATGACAGCATCAGGATCAATTTCTCGTACTTCTTTGGAAAAATCAATAAACCGGTCAATAGCCTGTTTTAATTCATACGTATATACATACTCTCCTGAATCATTCTCTCTAGGGTATGGGCCATGCGTAGACATAGTAATTAAATTCATGAAGATACTTTTTCCGTCAGCTTTTTTTAGACGTTCAATTGCTGACCTATAAAGAAGGTAATCATCAGGTTGCCACTGCCATTTCTTTTTGGTTGCGACAATTTGATCGGGTAGCTTTATATTAGACATTTCATTAAGGCCATCAAATTGTTCGAAACCAAATTTCTTATAAACAATATCTCTATGCCAAAATTCTTTTATATAATTATGTGCTGCATAAGTGATGAAGTTTTTCTCTTTTAAAACGCTTGCAATAGTATCTGAATCCGATTTGAACTGCGAGGCATATTCTTGATAAATTGTGCCAGATAAAACTCGTGAGTTGCTTGGTAGCCCGGTTAGCATTTCAAATTCAACATTTGCAGTGCCTCCGCCATAAACTGGAGAGGTTGCACGGAAAGTTACAAAGCCTTCCTTTAATAAAGGATTGATGATTTCTTTAAAATTTTCATTGTCATACCAGCATGACTCGCAGAGCACATAAATAATAGTTTTAGGTTTTGGTAATGATGAACTACCAGCTGACTTTTCAAGAGAGTAAATCTCTCTGCTAGTCTTATCAGCAAATGGTGCAGATTTACGTGAACCTGTCATCAAAATATGCATTGCCATGCCGTTTTCCTGTAAGTTTACAGGCCAATTCCACGATATATAGCTCACATTCATTTTAATAGCGAGCAATGTCATTTTTCTGGCGAAGATATTATCTTCTCCTAAAAGAACGCTAAAATGGGAATAAAATGAAAAGGGTAATGTTATGGCAAAGCTAATAGCAAGAAATAATTGGTTTTTCTTCGTGGTGTAAAAACATCGGCTAATAAAGAACAAAATTATACAGAATGATATTCCGAGAAATAGATAAAACAGTGACCATGGTGTAAGGTAATGTTTTGCAATGGATATATTGGAGTGAGAAAATAAGACATTCCAGGATAGAACCTCACCCGTGAGGGATAGCTTAGTGTTGCTTATATATTCTAATAATTTGAAAATCATAAAGACAGCATAAGCTGAAATTAATGATGGCACTCTTAATAGTCGAAGTGAAATATAGGCTAAAGGTAAAGGGCTTGCAAGCCAGATATAGTGTATTATTATGTATAAATAGTTTGGTAATGGTATTGAATTTCTAATGCCTGCTATGGCTATTATAAAAAAAAGAACAATAAAAATGAAATCCAGGAGTGAAGATTTTATTTTTTTTGAATAATTAATTGTAGTGAGAGATGCAGTATTGAAGAGCACGTTTATTTCTCGAGCCATAAAATTAAGAATTCTTAGTTTATCATGTTCTTAGAGGCAGTGTAAGAGCCATTCTCAATAGTTAACCACTGCCAATACTCAAACATTAACATTACCGCAATAGCCTGAGGAATCAGTATGTATGGCCGCCATTTATATGCATACATTGATAAACGACTGTGTAACTGCGTGATAGCCATATGAAATTTAAGGTTTACATAAAGTCGTTTTAAAATATACCATACCCCCCTATAGTATCAGGAGGGCGTATGCCGCATTCACCCGAAGATAAAAAACGTATTCTTACCCGCGTCCGTCGCATCCGGGGCCAGGTTGATGCCCTCGAACGCGCGCTGGAATCGGGCGATCCCTGTCTGGCTATCCTGCAGCAAATTGCCGCCGTGCGCGGGGCTGCCAATGGCCTGATGGGCGAAATGGTTGAAATTCACCTCAAAGATGAGCTGGTAGCGGGGGACACCACGCCTGATCAGCGAGCCGTACGCATGGCGGAAGTCGGCCATTTACTGCGCTCTTATCTAAAATAAATCCACATACCTGACAAAAAAGGGAAGGCATATGAAATCTCGCGCTGCAGTTGCATTTGGTCCCGGCCAGCCGCTTAAAATCGTTGAAATCGACGTGGCACCGCCGAAGAAAGGCGAAGTGCTGATCAAAATCACCCATACCGGCGTGTGCCATACCGATGCGTTTACGCTTTCGGGCGACGATCCTGAAGGCGTCTTCCCGGCAGTGCTGGGTCATGAAGGCGGCGGGATTGTGGTGGAAGTGGGCGAGGGCGTTACCAGCCTGAAGCCTGGCGATCACGTGATCCCGCTGTACACCGCGGAGTGCGGCGAGTGTAAGTTCTGTAAATCCGGTAAAACCAACCTCTGCCAGGCTGTGCGCGCCACGCAGGGGAAAGGGCTGATGCCGGACGGCACCACACGTTTCTCGTATAACGGCGAGCCGGTTTATCACTACATGGGCACCAGCACCTTCAGCGAATACACCGTTTGCGCGGAGATCTCGCTGGCGAAGGTAAACCCACAGGCGCCGCTGGACAAAGTCTGCCTGCTGGGCTGCGGCGTGACCACCGGTATTGGCGCAGTGCACAACACGGCAAAAGTCAAAGAGGGCGATACCGTGGCGGTGTTCGGTCTCGGCGGCATTGGCCTGGCGGTAATTCAGGGCGCGGTGCAGGCGAAGGCCGGGCGTATCATCGCGGTCGACACCAACCCGGAGAAGTTCAGGCTGGCGGGTGAGATGGGCGCGACCGATTTCGTGAACCCGAAAGATCACGAGAAGCCGATTCAGGACGTCATCGTTGAGATGACCGACGGCGGCGTGGACTTCAGCTTCGAGTGTATCGGCAACGTCAACGTGATGCGTTCCGCACTGGAGTGCTGCCACAAGGGCTGGGGCGAGAGCATTATCATTGGCGTGGCCGGTGCGGGTCAGGAGATTAAAACCCGTCCATTCCAGCTGGTGACCGGGCGCGTGTGGCGCGGTTCCGCGTTCGGCGGCGTGAAGGGCCGTACCCAGCTTCCGGGTATGGTTGAAGATGCGATGGTCGGCAAGATCCAGCTCGACCCGTTCATCACCCACCGTTTACCGCTGGAGCAGATCAACGAGGCGTTCGATCTGATGCACGAAGGAAAATCCATCCGTACCGTTATCCACTTCGGCGACAAGTAACTCTTCTGCCAGCGGTTTTTCGCCGCTGGCACTTCTTTAATAATCTTCTCTAAAGTGTGACCAGTGCGGCGTTTTTAGCCGTAATCTAAATCCCTGCCGTGCCGATGACTATTTAACAGGCGTGTTTTTACGCATCTTACCTACAAGAGAGTCGACGGTCATGGACAACACTACTTCGATGCTGGCGCAGCGCAAGCTGAGCTTCTTGCATCACATCAGGCTGGTTCCGCTGTTTTCCTCCATTCTCGGTGGCATTATTCTTCTGTTTGCCTTGAGCTCGGGTCTTGCGGGCTATTTCCTGCTGCAGGCCGATCGCGATCAGCAGGATGTCACAGCCGAAATTCAGGTGCGTATGGGGCTGTCGAACAGCTCAAACCATCTGCGAACCGCGCGTATCAACCTGATCCACGCCGGTGCGGCAAGCCGTATCGCGGAGATGGATGCGATGAAGCAGAACATCAGCGAGGCGGAAACGCGCATTAAGCAGTCTCAGGAGAGCTTTACCGCCTACATGAATCGCGCCGTGCGCACCGCCGAGGGCGCAGCGCTGGATGCGGATCTCAAGGCGCGTTACGACGCCTATATCGCAGGCATGCAGCCGATGGTGAAATTCGCCAAAAACGGCATGTTCGAAGCCATTATCAACCATGAAAACGAAACGGCGCGCCCGCTGGATGACGCCTATAACGCCGTGCTGCTTAAGGCGATTAAGATCCGTACCGACCGTGCCAACGCGCTGACGGCGCAGGCGCATAGCCGCACGCAGCTGGGCCTGATGTTTATGGTAGGCGCGTTTGCGCTGGCGCTGGTGCTGACGGCGATGACCTTTGTCGTGCTGCGCCGCACGGTAATCAATCCGCTGCAGCGTGCAGCGAAACGTATCGAGAATATCGCCAGGGGCGACCTGACGATGCCGGACGACGTGGCGGGGCGCAGCGAAATTGGTCGCCTGACGCGCGATCTGCAAACCATGCAGCACTCCCTTGAAACCACCGTGGGCACCGTACGTCAGGGGGCAGAGGAAATCTACCGTGGCACCAGCGAAATTTCTGCCGGTAACACCGATCTCTCTTCCCGCACCGAGCAGCAGGCTGCCGCCATCGAGCAAACCGCCGCAAGCATGGAACAGCTGACCGCGACGGTGAAGCAGAACGCCGATAACGCCCATCATGCCAGCAAGCTGGCGGAAGATGCCTCCGGTAAAGCCAGCCGAGGGGGCCAGATGGTCTCCGGCGTGGTGAAAACTATGGGCAATATCTCCAGCAGCTCGAAGAAGATCTCTGAAATCACCGCCGTGATTAACAGCATCGCCTTCCAGACCAATATCCTGGCGCTCAACGCGGCGGTAGAAGCGGCCCGTGCGGGTGAACAGGGGCGCGGATTTGCCGTGGTGGCAAGTGAAGTACGCACCCTGGCAAGCCGCAGTGCGAATGCCGCAAAAGAGATCGAAAGCCTGATCAACGAATCGGTATCGCTGATCGACCAGGGCTCCGGCGAGGTTGTTGCCGCCGGTAACACCATGAATGAGATCGTCGACGCGGTGAAGCGCGTTACCGACATCATGCTGGAGATCGCGGCGGCGTCCGATGAGCAGAGCCGCGGTATTGTGCAGGTGAGTCAGGCGATTTCTGAGATGGATAAAGTGACCCAGCAGAACGCCTCGCTGGTGGAAGAAGCCTCCGCGGCGGCGGCGTCTCTGGAAGAACAGGGCGCGCGTCTGACCGAGGCGGTTGGCGCGTTTCGGTTGAGCGGCGCAAAGCAGGGCCGCGCGGTGACGGCTGCGCCGGTGGCGCAGAACGCACCGCTGCGCCCGGCGGCGACGGTTTCCGGGGATAACTGGGAGACGTTCTGAGTTGCCAGCAGTGTCGGGTGGCGCTTCGCTTACCCGACCTACAAAATCTGACCTACCAAAAAGGGACCTTTCGGTCCCTTTTTCATATCTTATTTCTTATCGGGTAACGCGTACGCAATAACGTAATCACCGCGATCCGGCGACTGGCGGGCGCCACCGGCGTTAATGATGATGTACTGCTTACCGGTTTTCGGCGACACGTAGGTCATCGGGCCGGACTGGCTGCCAACCGGCAGGCGGTCTTTCCAGATCTCTTTCCCGGTGGCGGTATCAAACGCGCGCAGGTAGAAATCCTGGGTACCGGCAAAGAACAGCAGACCGGACTGGGTAGAGAGCGACGCGCCCAGGGTCGGCATACCGATTGGGATTGGCATGTGCATGCGAATGCCCAGCGGACCGGTATCTTCTACCGTGCCGACAGGGACCTGCCACACCAGCTTGCCGGTTTTCAGGTCAACGGCTGACATGGTGCCAAACGGCGGCTTCTGGCACGGAATGCCCAGCGGTGACAGGAAACGTTCACGCATCGCGCCGAACGGCGTGCCGTCCATTGGAACAATCCCCATCTCGATGCCGCTGGCGTTTTTCGCCACGTTCGCGCGCGGCACCATATAGTTTGCCAGACCCAGGCGCATATCGTTGACGAACATCAGGCTGTTGTTCGGGTCAACGGAGACGCTGCCCCAGTTCATCCCGCCGAGAGAGCCAGGGAACTGCAGGGAACGGTCGAGACCCGGCGGGGTGAAGACGCCCTGATGACGCATCTCTTTAAACTGAATGCGGCACAGCAGCAGGTCAACAGGCGTCGCCCCCCACATGTCGGACTCGGTAAGCGTCTGGTTGCCAATCATCGGCATGCCTACGGAGTACGGCTGGGTTGGGGAGTAGCGTTCACCTTCAACGTTACCCGCCGGAACGGGGCGTTCCTCTACCTTCGCCACCGGCTTGCCGGTTTCGCGGTTAAGCATGAAGATCATGCCCTGCTTGCTGGTCTGCACCAGCACAGGCGTGGTGCCGCCTTTACCGTCTGGCAGATCGTACAGCAGCGGCTGGGAAGGCAGGTCGAAGTCCCACAGGTCGTGGTGGGTGGTCTGGAAATGCCAGCGCACCTGACCGGTGGCCGCGTCGACGGCGACGATGGAGGAGCTGTACTTATCGTCCAGCGCGGTACGCTCACCCGCCCAGAAGTCTGGCGTGGCGTTGCCGGTAGGCAGGTAGATCAGGTTCAGTTTGGCGTCGTAAGACATCGCAGACCAGACGTTCGGCGTACCGCGGGTGTAGGTCTGGCCTTCCGGCGGCAGGCCGGTCAGGTTCGGGTTACCCGGATCCCACGCCCACGCCAGCTTACCGGTGTGAACGTCGTAGGCACGCACCACGCCCGGCGGTTCGCCAGTAGAGTAGTTATCCGCGACGCGACCGCCGACGACAACAACGTTCCCGGCAACCAGCGGCGTAGAGGTTTGCTGATAATATCCGGGCTTAATCTCACCCATGCCGACGCTCAGATCCACCGTACCATGGTCGCCAAAGTCGTCGCAGACCTTGCCGTTATCCGCGTTGATGGCAATCAGGCGGGCATCGGTGGTGGGCAGGAACAGGCGGCGAGGGCATGCCGCTGGCGAGGTCCCGGTCTGTGACGCCGTCACGTTTGCATGATCTTCAAAATAGCCCAGACCGCGGCAGCGCTGCCAGTTAGGCGCGGTGGCTTTGGAATCATAACGCCATTTTTCTTTACCGGAATCCACGTCCAGCGCCAGCACTTTACTGTACGGCGTACAGACGTACAGCGTGTCGCCAATCTGCAAAGGCGTGTTCTGATCTTCCGCGCCCGAGCCGTTGCTCTGCGGAATATCGCCGGTGTGCGCAACCCACGCGACTTTCAGGTCGCTGACGTTTTGCTTGTTAATCTGGTCCAGCGCGGCGAAACGGTCGCCGTGCGTGGTGTTGCCCCAGTGTTCCCAGTTTTTTTGCTGCTCACCGGGAGCGACGGGTTTCACCGGAACGGGTTCGTTCGCTGCCACGAGGGTTTGCGGCTTAAACATCCAGCCCAGGCTGACCAGCATGGCCACCGCCAGCAGCGCCGCGACGCCAAAAGCGGGCGCCTTGTTCGGTGCAGTGTGGTTTGCCGTGCGCAGGAAGGGCCAGACGATGGCGCACAGGAACGCCAGTACGGCAAAGGTAAACAGGCGGGAGAAGAGCGGCCAGAAATCCCAGCCCGCATCGCTTACCGCCCAGAACAGCGAGGCAATAAACGCGATACCGTAAAGCACGATTCCGCTGGTGCGGTTAAGGAAAATCAGGATCGCGGCAATCACCATTACCACGCCCATGATCAGGAAGTAACTACTTCCGCCCACGGTGGCGAGCTTAAAGCCCAACCCGCCGACGGCCAGACCGATGAGCATCATCAGTCCGGCAAGAAGCCACTGCAGAATACGAGGTATCCCGCGCGGCGCGCTGCCAAATGCCATTTCTCTCTCCTTTGCTCCCCCCGCCGTGTCGGGTATGTACCAGTTGGGTAATAAATGCGGTGGGAATGATGATTGATACAGGTGAATTCGTTTATATCAAATAATTTGCGAACCATTTGGTGAATTCACCGCTATGATAAAACTGTTAAATTGTTTTACGCAATTGTTAATGATTTATTCCGCATTATTTGATTAACGCACAGGACAGACCCCTCGCCCCTGAGGGGAGAGGGTTAGGGGGAGGGGCGAAAAGGTTTTAAACCGGCATCGATTTGCGGATGGCGCTCAGCAGCGTCTGTGCGCCCGTGGAAAGCGGGGTATCTACCCGGGTCAAAATACCAATAGGCTCCCCGGCGCCGGGGGCCGTTACCGGGAGAGCGGTCAGCGTGCCCTGGCGCAAATCATCTTTTACCGCCCCGGAGGGGACGAACCAGACGTAGTCATAATCGAGCGTGAGCTGGCGTGAAAGCGAGGCTGACAGCGTTTCGATGCACCCTGAGGGCAGCGTACACCCCTGCATTTGCAGCAAGGTTTCAGCGGTCTGGCGCGGGACGGTCCCTTTCGGGCAAACCACCACCGGCCACTCCATCACGCGGCTTAACGTAACCGTGTCCTGCAGCAGGGGGTGATCGGGACGAACCACCAGCTTCAGGGACTCCAGGAACAATAGTTCATAATTGAGGCCGCCCATCAGCTCAGGGTCGGACATGCGGCCGATACCGATATCCAGCTCGCCCGATTTCAGCCCCGCGAGCAGCATGGTGTTATTCATGGTGGCAACCTGAATCGTGGTATGCCGTTGCTGCTTGTGGAACTGGCCAATCACCGGCGGAAGAATGCCGAGCGCCGCGGTGGGCAAGGCACCCACGCGCACCACCTCGCTGGATTGCTCTTCTTTTCGGTGCAGGGACTGGCCTGCGGTATTGAGCGCATCCAGCACCTTAACGGCGTGCGTGAGGAACTGTTCGCCCACGATGGTAAGCTGCGCCCCCAGCCGACCGCGGTCAAAAAGACGGGCGCCGGTCAGCTGTTCCAGCTCGTTGAGAGTTTTCGAGAGCGCAGGCTGGCTCAGGTTGAGAGTTTCAGCCGCCCGCCCCAGCGTTCCCTGTTGAGCGACGGCCACAAATGTATGCAAATGGCGCAAGCGTATGCGCTGACTGAACAGACCATTTTTTTCCATAGGCGATGTTAAAAACAGAGCGATGCGGGTGACAAGTTAAGTTGTTTAATTTTGATAACCTGATAGCAAAATATTTTTAACATTTGATCTGTTTGAGTTACAACATGTTTTTCGGCAGGGGAATATGAGTGAACGTCCTTGTTCATTTATTGCTCATTGCTGAGGGGAAGGGTTAAGCAGTTAGATCACACCGTCTCCGCCGTCAGAACACCACACCTGGCCGGACGTAAATGAACATTCATCCGAGGCCAGCGTGACGTACAGCGGGGCAATCTCGACGGGCTGACCCGGACGTCCCAGCGGCGTATCTCCGCCAAACTCTTTAACTTTTTCCATCGGCTGGCCGCCGCTGGACTGCAGCACCGTCCAGTAGGGACCAGGCGCGACCGCGTTGACGCGAATGCCTTTCGGACCCAGCTGCTTGGCTAAGGATTTGGTAAATACCGCCAGACAGGCCTTAGTCTGGGCGTAGTCCAGCAGCACCGGGCTGGGCTTCACGGCCTGAACGGAGGAGGTATTAATGATAACGGATGAGGCTTTCAGGTGGCGCAGAGCCGCCTTCGTGATCCAGAAAGGCGCGTACACGTTGGTTTTAAACGTCGCGTCAAAATCTTCGGTGGTCAGCTCTTCAAGCGATTCACGGAACTGCTGGCGTCCGGCGTTGTTGATCAGAATATCCAGCCCGCCCAGCTTCGAGACGGCTTCTTCGACCAGATTCTGGCAGAAGGTTTCGTCCCGGACGTCCCCCGGCAGCGCGACGGCGTTCCGCCCTTCGGCTTTGATCAGGTCGATGACCTCTGCGGCGTCTTTTTCCTCTTCAGGCAGGTAGTTAATGGCCACGTCCGCGCCTTCACGGGCATAGGCGATTGCCACAGCGCGACCAATACCCGAGTCACCGCCGGTGATCAGGGCTTTTTTGCCCGCCAGGCGGCCGTGCCCTTTATAGCTGGTTTCCCCGTGGTCGGGTACAGGCTGCATTTCAGATGCCAGTCCCGGTGGCGTTTGTGGCTGTTCCGGGAACGGGGGCTGCGGGTAAGCGTTCGTACGTTGTTTGGTATCACTCATAGCTGACTCCTTAAGCCAAGGGGTGAGATTTGATGGATAACTGCAGCGTTAACGCTTCGCTGAATTATTTCTGCAAACGATCGACACGGACGACGGCAGGGGATGATTTTTTATCAAGCGAACCGTTGATACTGATCATCTGGTCGGGTTTTACCGTTCTGCCGTCAAAGACTGCCTGGGGAATAATAACGTCGATTTTTCCGGTTTTATCCTGAAATACAAACTTATCGCCGCTACCGTCAATAAGATTACCGCGTAATGAAATTGTCGCACCGTCGTGCATTTGTTTGGCCTGATCGATGGTCATAATACGCGCGTCGTCGGTTCCGCGATATCCGCTATCCAGCGCATGCGGTGGCGGCGGGGCTTCGCCCTTTTGTAACCCGCCGTTATTATCAGCCCATGCGGTTGGAACCAGAAATATCAATAAAGCGGAAATAAGTGATAATTTCATCCGATATCCTTCATTTTGCGTGTCTTGACTTATTAAGTATTGTTGCTATTCCTTTATGTGGCAAATGTGATAAGTCCTAAAAACATTCGCGTGAGAAATCAAACTTATCGGATAATAAGCGAAACGGTGACGATGACCATGAAGCGTGAAAATGAAAAGTTGCCCGGGATAGATGAGAGTTATCGCTTGCTGACGTTTGAATACGCGTTTCGTCAGGTAGGTTTTATTGTTCTGCTGGCTATAATCATCGCGGCGATTGCCGGTTTGTTTTCAAGCGGCTGGGTCAGCGATACGGTCAAAACCAATTCCGCTAAATCACTGACCATAAGCTATGAACGGTTTGGCCGACGGGAGACGGAGACGCGAATGGAGCTGGCGTTCCCGGTGCAAACAGAGGGAAAGTATGTTCTCAGCATGACCAGCGAGAGCAGCGATGTTTACGAGCCCGGCAGCATCTGGCCGCAGCCTGACAGCATGTTCAGCCGTGGCAAGAACCTCTATTTTGTCTATAACAACCTGAAAAAGTCAGACCGCTTCGCGGTGTTACTCTTCACCACGCCTTCGAGAGCCGGTAAATGGAACACGACCGTTCGTGTAAACAACGAGCCGGAGATAACCCTCTGGCAATTTATTTACCCCTAGGAGGCTGATATGGATATGGTCTTTCGTGCGCTGGCGATTTATCTATTCCTCGTGGTGGTATTTAAAGTGGCCGGGCGGCGCGCGCTGCTGCAGATGACCAACTTCGATCTCATTCTGCTCCTGATAATTAGTGAAGCTACTCAGCAGGCGCTTCTCGGACAAGATTTTTCCGTCACCGGTGCGATGATAACCATTACCACGCTGGTGGTAGTGGATATTATATTTGGCCTGATGAAGAAGTATTTTTCTCCTGTGGAGAATATTCTGGACGGCACTCCCGTCATTTTGGTTGAGAACGGCGTGCCTTTAGCAGATAAAATTAAAAAAGTCGACGTGTCGTGTGAGGATATTCTGGTGTCGGCGCGCCAGAATAATGGCATCACGCAAATGAGTGAAATTAAATATGCCATACTTGAACGCAATGGGCATATTTCAATCATTCCTTTCGAGAAATAAGAGGCGAAAAGATGAGCAATCTTTTTCACGACAACAATTATACCGTGGGTGAACTGACGAAAAAACTGGCGAGCAAATTAACCGATCTCGGGCTTCGCTTAACCACGGCGGAATCCTGTACCGGGGGAAAGCTCTCGGTAGCACTCTGTGCCGAAGAGAACACGGCCGATTTTTATGATGTTGGCCTGGTCGTATTCAGCGACGAAGCCAAAGCGCGGATCCTCGGCGTTCGTCCTGAGACGCTCGCGCGCTATACCGCCGTCAGTGAGCAGACGGTGACCGAGATGGCCGCCAGCATCCGCGACATCGCCCAGGCGGATATCAGCATCGCCATCAGCGGATACGCAGGTCCGGAAGGGGGCGACGACGGCACGGCGGCGGGGACGGTCTGCTTTGCGTGGAACATCCGCGGCGAGACGCAAACCCGCACCGTACTGTTTTCCGGAGACTGTCAGGACGTAGTGGAAAAAGCGGTGCATTTTTCGCTGGCCGAGCTGGTAACAGCATTGTCGGACGGGCATAACGGATAAACTCACGTGGAGGTTCTATGGCTGTCATAGTGATTACCGGTGGGACGGCGGGCGTGGGAAAAGCCACGGCGCTGCACTTTGCTAAAGCAGGTTACGATGTCGGCCTCATCGCCCGCGATGAAGCAAGCCTGCATTCTACCCAGGAAGAGTTGCGCCGCTTCGGCGTAAATGCACACGCCGTACAGGCGGACGTTGCCGACAGTCAGGCGGTGGTGGAGGCTGCTAACGAGATTGAGTATCGCCTCGGTGCGATTGATGTCTGGGTGAATAATGCCATGGGGGCCGTGCTGGCGCCGTTTCGCACCCTTACGCCGGACGAGTTTCGGCGCGTGACTGAGGTGACCTACCTCGGCTACGTGAACGGTACCCGCGCGGCGCTGGAGCTTATGGTTCCGCGCGACAGGGGCGTGATTATCCAGGTAGGGTCCGCGCTGGCCTACCGTTCCATACCCCTGCAGTCCGCCTACTGCGGGGCCAAAGCGGCGATCCGCGGGTTTACCGATGCGGTGCGTACCGAGCTGATGCATGAGAACAGCCGCGTTCAGCTTTCGATGGTGCAGATGCCGGGGCTTAACACGCCGCAGTTTGAATGGGCAAGGAACAAGTTCGCCTGGGCCATGCGCCCGGTGCCGCCGGTTTTCGAGCCAGAAGTCGCCGCCAGCGCCATCTTCAGGGTGGCGCAAAAGCCGGTGCGCGAGCTTTGGGTTGGCAGCAGCACCATTCAGTCGATTGTCGGGCAGTTCCTCTTCCCGGGCTTTCTGGACCGGCTGATGGTGAAGAAAGCCTGGGAAGGTCAGATGACCGACGATCTGAACGCGCCGGACCGCCGGGACTATCTTGACCAGCCGGTTAACGACCTGCACAAAATCCATGGCCGTTTCACTGACGAAGCGAAAACCCGCGCGACGTCCGTGACCTCCGGTATGCCGGGCAAAGTGGCGTTAGGGGGGCTGGCGGTGGCGGGGCTTGTATTAACGCGTTTGCTAACCCGCCGGAAACCGTAATCAGCGCAGCGCGCTGCGGTGCGTCCAGAACCAGCGATAGCCGTAGCCGCCAAGGCTGAGCTCAACGGTTTTACCGCAAACCAGCGCGTCATCGTAGCGTTTGTCCGCGAGACAGGCGGTCCAGGTGGCGTTGCGGATCCCCTTGACGGTGAACCGTACCTGCTGGTCGCTGAAGTTAACAAAGGTCAGGATGCTGCGTTCTTCGGTTTCGTAATAGATCCCCAGCACCGCGTCACTATCGATCGTGAGGAGCCGAAAGGGCGCAACGGCGATTTCGGGAAACTCCGAGCGGGTATTGGCGATATCAATGATCCGGTGCAGGAGCGAGTTGCGGTGGAGCAGCGAATCGGCGACGTTGATTTTCTGATAGCGATAAGGGCCGTGGTCGATAATCGGCGCAATAAATTTGCCCGGATCGGCCGCTGAGAAACCGCCCCCTTGCGATCCCGCCCACTGCATCGGCGTGCGGACGGCGTAGCGCTCCTCCAGATCGAGGTCATCACCCATGCCGATCTCGTCGCCGTAGCGCATCACCGGAACACCCGGCAGGGAAAACAGCACCGCATGACAGAATGCCAGCCGCTTCCTATCGCCATTGAGCATCGGCGCCAGGCGGCGGCGGATCCCGCGCTGATAGACGTTCATCTCCTCATCAGGGGCGAAGGTATCGAGGACAAACTGTTTGTCTTTCTGGCTGATGCCTTCCAGATCCAGCTCGTCGTGATTGCGCAGCCAGTTGGCAAAACAGCAGGAGTCAGGCGGGACGATCATCTTTTTCACCGCCTTGCGCAGCGGGCGGGCGCTTTTGCGGGCCAGGCTGACGTAGAAATACTTGTTGAGCCAGAAATTGAGCACCAGATTCAGGCGATCGTTATTGCCGAAGTAGTCCTGATAGGCCTCCACCTCGACGTCCACCTCACCCAGCAGGATCGCCTCCGGATTATGCTCTTCGATAAGACGCCGCATGTGTTCGAGGATCCAGAGCCCCTTTTTTTCATCACCGTTTCCCGCCTGCGTGGTGAGGTGGGACGCGGCATCGAGGCGGAACCCCGACACGCCCAGCTTGAGCCAGAAGAGGATGATATTCTCAATCTCTTTCAGCACCGCGGGCGAGGTGAGGTTCAGATCCGGCTCGTGGCGATAGAACATGTGCCGGTAGTATTGTCCCGCCTCGTCGTCCCAGCTCCAGATGCTCTTCTCCACGCCGGGGAACATGGGGTGCGTATCGTCCTCGTCGCTATCCGACCAGAGGTAATAATCACGATAGGGTGACGCCGGGTTGCGGCGGGCCTGCTGGAACCAGGGATGCGCGTCGGAGGTGTGCTGGATTAGCAGCTCGATAATGACCTGCATGCCCAGCTCGCGGGCCTGTTCGATAAGGGCAATGATATCGGCCAGCTTTCCGAAGCGGGGGTCCACCTGAAGATGATCGCTGACGTCATAGCCTTCATCGAGAAAGGGCGTGAGGTAAAACGGGGTGATCCAGATAACCGTCGCCCCCATCCGGCGAATGTAGCGCAGCTTGGCCGCTATCCCGGCGATGTCCCCGCAGCCATCGCCGTTCAAATCATAAAAGAGTGCGGTATCAATCTGGTAAATAATGGCTCGTGTATGCCAGTCCGTCATAGCGTTCCTCAGTGATAGCCTTCAGTATCCGAAACCTTGCCCCGGAAGACGTAGTAGCTCCAGGCGGTGTACACCAGGATCACCGGAATAATCAGCAACGTGCCTACCAGCATAAACAGCTGGCTGGCAGGCGGTGCCGCGGCTTCCCACAGGGTGATGCGCGGCGGAATTATGTTCGGCCAGAGGCTGATGCCCAGCCCGCTAAACCCGAGGAAAATAAGCCCCAGCGTCAGCAGGAAAGGGCGCGCGTGGCTGGCCGGATTGCGGGTCAGGCGCCAGATCAGCACGCTGAAGATCCCGACCAGCAGAGGAACCGGCAGGAACCAGAAGAAGTTGGGTAAGGTAAACCAGCGGTCGGCGACGTACTGCCAGCCGAGCGGCGTCCAGACGCTGACCACCGCGATAACCACCATCAGCGCCAGCAGCACGTGGCGGGTCAGTTCGCGCATGCGGACCTGCAGCGCGCCTTCGCTTTTCATAATGAGCCAGGTGGTGCCCAGAAGCGTGTAGGCGACGACCAGACCGATGCCGCAGAAGAGGTTAAAGGGGGTGAGCCAGTCCAGCGCGGAGCCGACAAAACGTCGGCCCTCCACGTCAAAGCCGTTGATCACGGCGCCCACCACCACGCCCTGGCTGAAGGTAGCGAGCAGAGAGCCGCCTGCAAAGGAGTAGTCCCAGAATTTGCGGTGCGACGGCGTGGCTTTGAAGCGGA
This sequence comes from Enterobacter hormaechei, assembly GCA_041890495.1. Lineage (GTDB taxonomy): Bacteria > Pseudomonadota > Gammaproteobacteria > Enterobacterales > Enterobacteriaceae > Escherichia > Escherichia boydii. Next base: position 1,351,699 of record CP169086.1, on the reverse strand, counting down.
ACTCAAAGGCGACGCCGCGAAAGATGAGGCCAATCAGCATCGCGGTGAGGGGGATCGTCAGCGCATCAATAATGACCGCATAGGCCAGCGGAAACGCGCCGAAAAGACCCGCGCCGCCGAGCACCAGCCAGGTCTCGTTGCCGTCCCAGACGGGCGCTACGCTGTTGACCATCACATCGCGCTCTTTCGCATCGCCCACGAAGTTAAACAGCAGGCCGATGCCCAAATCAAAGCCATCCATGATGATGTACATCAGCGTGGCAAAGACGATGATGGCAAACCAGATAACTGAGATATCGATGCCCATCAGATTCTCTCCTCTTCCGGAACAGACTCAGCGGCAGACAGCGGACGGGCTGGCGTGCCCGAAGTGTTTGACGTCAGCGTATCGACAGGCTGCGGCCCTTTCTTAATCAGCCGGATGAGGTAAACATAGCCCACGCCAAACACGGACGAGTAGACGACAAAGAACGCCAGCAGGCTGATGCTCATCTGCAGCGTGCTGTGCAGCGATACCGCGTCGATGGTGCGCAGGTAGCCATAGACGACCCATGGCTGACGTCCCACTTCGGTAGTCACCCAGCCGGCGAGCAGCGCCAGCAGCCCGGCTGGCCCCATGCACAGGGCAAACCAGTGGAACGGGCGCGAGTGGTAAAGTCGATGGCGATAGCGCAGCCAGACGCTGATAAGACCAAGGGTAATCATCAGCAGTCCCATCCCGACCATCACGCGGAACGACCAGAAAACGATGGTCGAGTTTGGGCGATCCTCTTTCGGAAAGTCTTTCAGCGCGGGGACCTGCTTGTCCAGGCTGTGCGTCAGGATCAGGCTGCCGAGCGCGGGGATTTCCAGTCCGTATTTGGTGCGCTCCTCCTCCATATCCGGCAGGCCAAACAGCAACAGCGGGGTGGCCTCGCCGGGGGGATTTTCCCAGTGACCCTCAATGGCGGCAATTTTTGCCGGCTGATGCTCAAGCGTGTTCAGGCCGTGCATATCGCCCACCACCGCCTGAATGGGGGCGACCAGCAGCGCCATCCACATCGCCATCGAAAACATGGTGCGAACGGCGGGCGTATCGTTACCGCGCAGCAGATGCCATGCGCCCGAAGCGCCGACAAACAGCGCGCTGCTCAGAAACGCGGCGATAGCCATATGAATAAGACGGTAAGGGAAGGAGGGGTTAAAGACGATGGCCAGCCAGTCCTGCGGGATCACCTGCCCGTTTTCGATAGTAAAACCCTGCGGCGTGTGCATCCAGCTGTTTGAGGCAAGGATCCAGAAGGTCGACATCAGCGTGCCGAGCGCCACCATGCAGGTCGAAAAGAAATGCAGGCCCGGACCGACCTTATTCCAGCCGAACATCATGACGCCGAGGAATCCGGCCTCCAGGAAGAAGGCGGTTAAGACCTCATAGGTCAGAAGCGGGCCGGTAATGCTGCCTGCGAACTGGGAGAACCCGCTCCAGTTGGTGCCAAACTGGTACGCCATCACCAGCCCGGAAACGACGCCCATGCCGAAGTTAACGGCAAATATCTTTAGCCAGAAATGGTATAGCGATCGCCAGACGTCGTTTTTGGTGCGCAGCCACATGCCCTCCAGTACCACCAGATAGCTGGCGAGACCGATGGTGATCGCGGGAAACAGGATGTGGAACGAGACGGTAAAAGCGAACTGAATTCTGGCCAGATGAAATGCATCGAGTTCGAACATGGTCCGTACCTCTGAGACGATGGGGCACGCGAATTGCCGGGCAGTTCAGTGCTGCCCGGCAAACCGATTACGGTTTAGTCTTACCGGCACCCAGCTCGGCGCCGGTCAGCGGATCGGAATGTGGATCGGATTTAGTGCGGGCAGACATCGCCTTGACCAGGGTTGCCTGTTCGGTCGTGAGCGTTACGCTGGCACTGCCATCGCCGCCGTCCACCGCAGGCTGGGGGGACTCAACGTAATCGAAATGTTTATCGCTGTTCCAGCTTCCGCGAACCTCTCCACCTTCAAACATATTGTAGTACTTGTTGGTGAATTCCTCGATTGGCGGCAGTTTTCCCGGCGGGAAATTATTACGGATGGACTGCAGCGCCTTCTCAAAGGAGAGCTGATGCGCCGCCTCACGCGTCATCAGAAACGCCAGCGCGTCCTTAACACCGGGATCGTCGGTCACGTTGATCAGCCGTTCATAGATGATTTTCGCTCTGGCCTCGGCCGCCACGTTTGAGCGCAGGTCCGCCGTCGGCTCGCCGATGGTGTCGACGTAGGCCGCCGTCCAGGGCACGCCCGCCGAGTTGGTGAGCGGGGTACCGCCGCCGTAGAGCAGGGAGGTGATGTGGCTGTCATTGCCGTTTTCGGTCATGGACCGATACAGTTCAGCCTCATTTTCGACCCCTTCCGCCAGCGCGCCTTTGGCACCTTTATTCAGCATGCCGACCAGGGTACCGATGATTTCGAGATGGCTTAGCTCCTCGGTCGCGATATCCATCAGCATATCCTTGCGGCCCGGATCGTCATCGCTCAGCCCTTGCGTAAAGTACCGGCAGGCGGCGGCCAGTTCGCCCTGCGGCCCGCCAAACTGTTCCAGTAAAAGGTTGGCAAGGCCAGGGTTGGGTTCGGCGACGCGAACCGTATATTGCAGCTGCTTGACGTGTCGAAACATAGGCACTCTCCTGTGGATTATTTTTTCGCTTCGACACCCGATGCGTCTGAACGCAGCAGGAACTGTTCCGTCGTTTGCGGGATATGGCGAATCAGCCAGTCGGCCATTTCACGTTCTTCTGCGAGGATCGTCTCAATAGCGGGTATCGAAGCGGTGTCCCCGGCTTTTTTGGCCGCTGCCAGCAGGGAGGTATAGCAGGCGATTTCAAACTGTTCGAAGACATAGCCGCTGATTGAGCCTTTAACGATCTCATCAGAAGGGAACATGCCGCCGATGGATTGACCCAGCGCCGCCATTTTGCTCATTGAGTCTTTTAAGACCGAACGAGAAATATCATTACGATCGAGGATTTCCTCCAGCAATGTAATTTGCCGTTTTGTCTCATTAATATGCTGTTCAATTCTGGCGCGAACATCAGGATAATTATCGATACGGCTGGCCATGGATTCCAGCATTGATTCGGCTTGCTTTTCCATCGCATGGGCATCGCGTAGCCAGTCATGGTAGTGTTCTACGTGATTCATCATTGTATCCTCATTAGGGGTTCGCTTATTTGGTCTCACTTTCAGCAGCCTGATCGGCACGTGCGGCGCTGTAGCCAGATAAATGGCCGACAATATTGGCGTAAATACTGATGATAATGACCCAAAGCACGCTGTTCTTCCACCATATTACGGAAGGGATAGCGAGAATGAACCATATTATGGCTGCCGTTAAATGGCACCGTTTAATTGTCCTGGGACTGATGCTCATTTTATTTAACCTGTGTTATTGCGTCATTTCTGCGCTTTTTGGTTAATATTTCCAACGGCCAGGTCGGTGAGTTTAAGGTCGGTCTCTTTTTCTTCTTCCAGCGTTTCGGCAAGAAGTTTAACGGCTTTTTTATAGCCCAGTTGTTCTGCTAATGTGGCAAGGGTACCGTAGCTGGCTATTTCGTAATGCTCAACTTTTTGTGCAGCGGCAATTAACGCGGCATCACGCACTTCATTTTTTTCCGTGCTCTCGATAACTTCGTTGGCTTCTTCAATTAAGCCTTCCATCGCCACGCACTTCATGCGTTTGATCTTAATACCGTCTTCCTGCTCGACGATCTGGTCAATACGTTCAATCTGCCCCTGCGTCTCTTCCAGGTGTGCGGTAAAGGCTGCGCTCAGCTTCTCGCTGGACGCGGCGCGGGCGAGCTTGCTCAGCGCGCGGGTAAGCTGCTTTTCTGCGCTGTAGGTATCCGACAGAAGATGAATAAATACATCCTCAACACTTTTCATATTCATAATAATTACGCTCCGGTAAAATAAAGAAAGGGTACTGCGAGCTATTCAGCCCGCAGCATGCTCTCTGGTTTTATTAAAAGAGTACTAAATAAGATCAGGAGTTATCAGACTTACGGCCTCCGCCGTGACTGTTCTGTCCCCCTTTCTTACCCGCTTCAGATGCGCGTTGCGGATCGTTTTTAAAATTACCACCGCTGTGCTGGCCACCTTTACGTCCAGCTTCTGATGCTTTTTCACGGTCTTCAGCGAAATTACCGGAACCACCACGATGCTCTGCCATATTAAACCTCATAGTCATATATTGGTTATGTCAGTACGATACGAAATTATTCCGTATCACTCGTCGTTCGAGTAATAACTCTAGTCGCTGTGCGTCATCCGTCAAATGCGGTTTGCTATTTGCGGTTGCGTTATTTTTAAATGTTTGTAAATTTGCGCTTCGCTTAAAATGGAAATATGGATAAGCAGGAAGGACTTGAAAACATCCATTCGGATTAATCCTAACTTCGAACTAAAAATTTGAAAGATGAGGGAATAATTACGGCGTGCTCAAATTGGTTAATTTGCAGTCAGTAGAAAGGCAAAAAATACTCCTTTATAGCTAGAAAGCGGAACCCTAAATAATTATAAGGAAAATCCTGGATAAAAGCGTTCAGGTAGAAAGGGCGGTTCCGTTCGGCGCTGTTCAGGGGCCAGCAGCACACGGTTTAACCACTGTCGTCTTAAGATCACAAATCAGAAATTCTTCCCCCCGGAAGGAACGGGTTTCTCTACACTCCAGGTAATATTCACTGGAGGCATGACATCATGGCGAACACCATCACGGCTGATGACATTCGGGAACACTTTTCGCAGGCTATGTCGGCGATGTACCAGCAGGAAGTTCCGCAGTACGGCACCTTGCTTGAACTGGTTGCGGACGTAAACCTGGCGGTGCTGGAAAATAACCCACTTTTACATGAACAACTGGCTAACGCCGATGAGCTTGCTCGCCTGAACGTTGAGCGTCACGGGGCAATCCGCGTTGGCACAGCACAAGAACTTTCAACCCTGCGCCGTATGTTTGCCATTATGGGGATGTACCCGGTCAGCTATTACGATCTCTCTCAGGCGGGGGTGCCGGTCCACTCAACGGCGTTTCGCCCGATCGATGATGCGGCGCTGTGCCGTAATCCGTTCCGTATCTTTACGTCGCTGCTGCGCCTTGAGCTGATTGAAAACGTCGCGCTGCGCGAACGTGCGGCGGAAATCCTCTCTCACCGAAACATCTTCACCCCGCGCTGTCTGGCGCTGCTCGATCTGTATGAATCAGAAGGGCAGTTCACTGACGAACAGGCGCACGAGTTTGTGCAGGAAGCGCTGGAAACCTTCCGCTGGCACCGTCACGCGACGGTCGATCAGGAAACCTATCAGGCGCTGCATAACGAGCACCGCCTGATTGCCGACGTGGTCTGCTTCCCGGGCTGCCACATTAACCACCTTACGCCCCGCACGCTCGATATTGACCGGGTGCAGGAGCTGATGCCGAAGTACGGTATCGAGCCGAAAATTCTGATTGAAGGGCCGCCGCGTCGCGAGGTGCCCGTGTTATTGCGTCAAACGAGCTTTAAAGCCCTGGAAGAGCCGGTGCTGTTTGCCGGTGAACACAAAGGCACCCACACCGCGCGCTTCGGTGAGATTGAGCAGCGCGGCGTGGCGATGACGCCGAAAGGACGTGAACTGTACGATAGCCTGCTTTCCCAGGCCGGTACCGGCAAAGATAACCTGACGCATCAGCTGCATCTGCGGGAGATCTTTAGCGCCTTCCCGGACAGTGAACTGTTAATGCGCCGTCAGGAGCTGGCGTATTTCCGCTACCGTCTGACGCCTGCGGGTGAAGCGCATCGCCATGCGTTTCGGCCGGGAGACGATCCGCAGCCGCTCATAGAGCGCGGATGGGTGGTCGCCCAGCCGATCACCTACGAAGATTTCCTCCCGGTCAGCGCCGCCGGGATTTTCCAGTCCAATCTCGGGAACGAAACCCAGGCCCGCAGCCACGGTAACGCCAGCCGCGATGCGTTTGAAGACGCGCTCGGCTGCCCGGTGTATGACGAGTTTGCGCTCTACCAGGAGGCTGAAACCCGCAGCAAACAGCGTTGCGGTTTGCTCTGAAATCGTTACTCTGCTGGGGTGTGATGGAAAAAATAAGGTCGTTATGCAAAATCCTTCCGCCCCTGTGGTTGAAACGCGCCAGGGCGCACTGTCTGGTTTAACCGATGAAAATGTCCACGTCTGGTGCGGTATTCCCTACGCAGCACCGCCCGTGGGCGAGTGGCGCTGGCGCTCCCCGCAGCCCCCTGAGCCGTGGGATGGCGTTCGCGAGGCCACCGCCTTTTCGGCCTCAAGCTGGCAAAGCAGCGAATATTGTCAGGAGCTGGGCGGGGGCGACCCCGGACAGTTCTCGGAAGACTGTCTTTATCTGAACGTCTGGTCCCCCAAAGAGCGCGCCGGGGCGCTTCCGGTCATGTTATGGCTGCACGGGGGCGGGTTTACGATTGGTGCCGGCGGCCTGCCGCCCTATAACGGCAAAGCGCTGGCCACGCGCGGGGTGGTTGTGGTCACGATTAACTACCGTCTCGGCCATCTCGGCTTTTTCGCCCATCCCGCGCTGGAAGGCGAGGAAGATCGCGTGGTGCATAATTTTGCCCTGCTGGATCAGATCGCGGCCCTCGAATGGGTAAGGGACAACATCGCCGCATTTGGCGGCGATCCCGCTAATGTGACCCTGTTTGGCGAATCCGCCGGCGCGCGCAGCGTGCTCTCACTGCTGGCCTCTCCGCTGGCAGCTGGATTATTCCATAAGGCGATTGTGCAAAGCGGGTACACCTTGCCGGACACGCCGCGTGAACAGGCGCTGCAAAAAGGGGAGGCGCTGGCCGCCCATTTTGGCCTGGAGAAGGCGACTGCCGAGCAGCTGCGCGCCATTCCGCCCGAGGCGTTCTGGCCGTTAACCGCGCCGCTGAACGTCGCTCCGGCGCCCATCGTCGGGGACTGCGTTCTGCCCGAAGCGATGCTGGACGTCTTTTTCGCGGCCCGCCAGCATCCCGTACCGGTAATGATTGGGTCGAACAGCGATGAGGCCAGCGTGATGGCGGTTTTTGGCATCGATCTCGCCGGGCAAATCCAGAAGCTCCGCCGGGAGCGGCGCTTCGGGCTGGGGTTGATTAAGCTGCTCTATCCGGGCGTCAAAGGCGATGAAGAGCTGGGCAGGCAGGTGTGCCGCGACATGGCGTTCACCACGATGGGCTACGTCGTGATGCAGGCCCAGCAGCGCGTCGGCGGACTGTGCTGGCGTTACTGGTTTGACTATGTCGCGGAAGCAGAACATGCCACCTACATCAACGGCGCCTGGCACGGCAATGAGGTGCCCTACGTCTTCGATACCCTCGGCCAGGTGGAGCCTTCACGCCAGTATGTCAACGAACGGGATTTACAGTTTGCTGCCCGGGTGGCCGATTACTGGGTGAGCTTTGCGCGAGACGCAGGGCCTCGCGAGATCCTGCCGGGGCCGACGCACTGGCCCGCGTGCCGAAAAGGGCGGGACGTTTTGTTACGCATCGGTGTGAATAAACATGCAGGTTTCCGGCTTGAAAACCGCTTTATGCGCGCCCGCATGAGCCTCTTCAAACGGGTGATGAAGCACCACGTCAGCCTCGATTAAGCAAACAGGCGCGAAACGCCGCCAGTCCATTTTCCTCCCCTGGCGTTTCGCGCAGCACCAGACGGTAGCTTGCGCCGGTTTTTATGCTGGTTTCATAAGGCCGTATCAGTCTTCCCGCGCGAACATCTTCGGCCACCAGCGTTTCGTCGGCAATGGCAACGCCCAGCCCCTGAATGGCGGCCGTGATGGCGAGATCCATCGTGTCGAAGTGTTGATTTTTGTGCATGGCAAAGCCCGGACCTTCCTGTTTCGTCAGCCACAGCGACCAGTCTGTCTTATCTCTTGTCGGGTGAAGAAACGTTAACGATCCCAGCGCTGCACCTGCCCGCACCGGGCTAATTACCGGGGTGAGCGCCTCTTCGAACAGCAGGTCGCCTGCGCTCATGTGCGTGCCGAACACGATGGCCGCGTCGTAAGATTCGGTTTTGAAATTGACGTTGTGATCGGTGGTGGTGGTCAGGGCGATTTGCAGATCCGGCTGCTCGCGCTCCACTTCCAGCAGGCGCGGCACCAGCCAGCGCATGGCGCAGGTGGGCGCCTTGAGCCGGATCACGGTCTGCTGGCTGCGGGCCCTATCGGCTACGGTCAGCAATTGTTCGAAAGCAGACTGCAGTTCAGGAAGCAGGGCGCTGCCCTGCGAAGAGAGGCGCAGGCCGCGCGCGTGGCGTTCAAAAAGCGGAAAACCAAACCACGCCTCAAGGGAGGCTATCTTACGGCTCACGGCCCCCTGCGTCAGGCAAAGTTCTGCGGCAGCATGGGTCAGATTCAGGTGACGCGCGGTGACTAAAAATGCGTCAATGGCATTGAGCGGGAGCGAACGGCGCGACATGGAAACACCTCAGCTATGCATTTTTCTCATGGCTATTATGACAACAATTCGATTGTCCCGACAACAGAGATGTTGTTTGAATAGTTATGCAATGTCCATGAGAAGGGAAAGAGGATGACTTTACGAACGCCAGTGCAAACGCGCTCTAAACTGCCCGATGTGGGCACCACCATATTTACCGTTATCGGCCAGCTCTCGGCGCAGCATAACGCGATTAACCTTTCTCAGGGCGCACCGAATTTTTCCTGCGACCCGAAGCTTGTTGCGGGCGTCACCCGCGCAATGGAGGCGGGGCATAACCAGTATGCGTCGATGACAGGTCTGCAGCCGCTCAAAGAACGTATTGCCGATAAAATAGCCACGCTGTACGGCACGCGGTATGACCCGGCCAGCGAGGTGCTGGTGACCGCCAGCGCCAGCGAAGGGCTCTATTCGGCGATTAGCGGGCTGGTGCATCCGGGCGATGAGGTGATCTACTTTGAGCCCTCCTTTGACAGCTACGCGCCGATTGTCCGTCTGCAGGGGGCAACGCCGATTGCCATCAAGCTCACCGTGCCGGATTTTGCCGTTAACTGGGATGAAGTCCGCGCCGCCATCACCCCGCGCACGCGCATGATCGTCGTCAATACGCCGCACAACCCGAGCGGCAAGGTCTTTTCAGCCAACGACCTGCAGCAGCTGGCGGCGCTGACGCGCAATACCGACATCATTATTTTGTCTGACGAAGTGTATGAACACGTGGTGTTTGACGGTGAGCCGCACCACGGTATGGCCACGCACCCGCAGCTGGCGGAGCGTAGCGTGATTATTTCTTCTTTCGGAAAAACCTATCACGTCACCGGGTGGCGCGTGGGTTACTGTGTTGCACCGGCGGTGCTGATGGACGAGATTTGTAAAGTCCATCAATTTTTAATGTTTTCTGCCGATACGCCAATGCAGCACGCGTTTGCTGAACATATGGTCGACCCGCAAACCTGGCTGTCGCTGTCGGCGTTTTACCAGCGCAAGCGCGATCTGCTGCACAGTCTGCTGGCCGATTCGCCGTTCGCGCTGCTGCCCAGCGCCGGATCGTTCTTCATGCTGGCGGACTACAGCCAGTTCAGCGACGAGCGCGACAGCGATCTGGTGAAGCGGCTGATCGTCGAGTATGGTGTTGCCACCATTCCGCTGTCGGCGTTTTATGCGGACGGTACGGATAATAAATTGATTCGTCTCTCTTTTGCGAAAGATGAGGCGACGTTACGGGCAGGTGCCCAAGCCCTGTGTCGGGTTAAACCACGCTGAGATAGGCTCTGAGGAGTTTGAGATGAAATTACGCGCGCTAGTTGTCGGCATGGGATTGCTGTGTACCTTTTCCTCCTTCGCGGCGTCCGAGCTGCGTTACGGTCTGGAAGCCGAGTATCCGCCGTTTGAAAGCCGCAATGCGGCAGGCGAACTGGAAGGGTTTGACGTTGAGCTGGGGAATGCCATCTGCAAAGCGGCAGCGCTGAAGTGCAGCTGGGTGGAAACCTCGTTTGATGCGCTGATCCCGGGCCTGGTGGCGAAGAAATTCGACGCCATCAACTCGGCGATGAACATTACCGAGCAGCGCCGAAAGAGCATTGATTTTACCCAGCCTATCTACCGTATTCCGTCTCAGCTGGTGGGCAAGGCCGGTACGGCGGTCGAGGCGACGCCTGAAGGGCTGAAGGGGAAAACTATCGGCGTGCTGCAGGGCTCCATTCAGGAAACCTATGCCAAAGAGCACTGGGAAAAGCAGGGTGTCACCGTGGTGTCTTATAAAGATCAGAATATGGCCTGGGGCGATCTGCTGAATGGCCGTATCGACGCCTCGCTGGTCATGTCCGCGGCCGGGCAGGCAGGTTTCCTCAGCAAGCCGCAGGGGAAAGGGTTTGGCTTCATCGGCAAGCCGGTGTCTGACGACACTATCCTCGGCAGTGGGATTGGTTTTGGGTTGCGTAAAGGGGACGAGGCCACCAAAAAGCAGCTTGATGCCGCGATTGATAAAGTACGTGCCGACGGCACGATCGCCAAACTCGCTGATAAGTACTTCCCGGGTATCGATGTCAGCGTAAAATAACCGCCTCATTCGCCCCGTCAGCTGATGTCCTGACGGGGCATTTTTATACACATTTTCCAGGCTTTCTTTACACCACTTTCGGGCCGTTCTGGTCGACAGAAAATATTTCTCACTTTGTTCAGATAATCACCGGCCAACAATTGGATTCTTAACCATTTTTGTTTAGGCTGTGCGTTCTTTCTTGCCGTCATTTCGCCGAGCGCGAAACACATTCACACGACCATAAGGACGTTTTTCCAGGCATGAATCGCAGACGTTTTCTAAAAGGCTCGCTGGCAGTAGCAGCCCTGAGCGGCACATCCGGCCTTGCTTCCCTGTTTTCCAAAGCGGCATACGCTGCCGACTCTGACATTGCTGACGGCCAGAGCCGTCGTTTTGACTTCTCCGTACTGCAATCCATGGCGCATGACCTGGCGAAAACCCCGTGGGGTGGCGCGCCGCGCCCGCTGCCGGAGACGCTGGCGACCATGACGCCGCAGGCGTACAACGCCATCCGCTACGATGAAAAACAGTCACTGTGGAACAACATTGAAGGGCGTCAGCTGGACGTGCAGTTCTTCCATATGGGAATGGGATTCCGCCGTCGCGTGCGGATGTTCTCGCTGGACCATTCCACCTCTATGGCGCGCGAAATCCACTTCCGTCCGGAGCTGTTCAGCTACGGCGAAACGGGGGTGGATACAAAACAATTAGAAGGGCAAAGCGATCTCGGCTTTGCCGGTTTTCGCGTGTTTAAAGCCCCCGAACTGGCGCGCCGTGATGTAGTATCATTCCTCGGCGCGAGTTATTTCCGCGCCGTTGATGATACATATCAATACGGTTTGTCGGCCCGCGGCCTGGCGATCGACACTTACACCGACAGTAAAGAAGAGTTCCCCGACTTTACCGCCTTCTGGTTTGATACGGTAAAACCGGGGGCAACTACCTTTACCGTTTATGCGTTGCTCGATAGCGCCAGTATTACTGGTGCCTATAAGTTCACTATCCATTGTGAGAAAAGTCAGGTGATTATGGATGTGGAAAATCACCTGTATGCGCGCAAAGACATTAAACAGCTGGGCATTGCGCCGATGACCAGTATGTTCAGCTGCGGTACTAATGAACGCCGGATGTGCGACACCATTCATCCGCAAATCCATGACTCTGATCGTCTGTCCATGTGGCGGGGCAACGGCGAGTGGATTTGCCGTCCGCTGAATAATCCGCAAAAATTGCAGTTCAATGCTTACACCGACAACAACCCGAAAGGGTTTGGTTTATTGCAACTGGATCGTGATTTCTCCCATTATCAGGACATTATGGGCTGGTATAACAAACGCCCAAGTCTGTGGGTGGAGCCGCGTAACAAGTGGGGTAAGGGCACCATCGGCCTGATGGAAATCCCAACAACGGGTGAAACGCTGGATAACATTGTCTGCTTCTGGCAGCCAGAAAAAGCTGTAAAAGCGGGTGATGAATTTGCATTCCAGTATCGTCTGTACTGGAGTGCGCAACCGCCTGTTCATTGCCCATTAGCGCGCGTTATGGCGACGCGTACCGGCATGGGTGGTTTCCCGGAAGGTTGGGCACCAGGTGAACACTATCCCGAAAAATGGGCACGTCGTTTTGCCGTCGATTTCGTTGGTGGTGATCTGAAAGCTGCCGCGCCAAAAGGCATTGAGCCGGTGATTACGCTTTCCAGTGGGGAAGCGAAGCAAATCGAAATTCTCTATATTGAACCCATTGATGGTTATCGTATTCAGTTTGACTGGTATCCGACGTCGGACTCCACTGATCCGGTCGATATGCGGATGTATCTGCGTTGTCAGGGGGATGCTATCAGTGAAACATGGCTGTATCAGTATTTCCCGCCAGCGCCGGATAAACGTCAGTATGTTGACGACCGGGTAATGCGTTAACTTTTGTGGGATTGTGCCGGGTGGCGGCTTCGCCTTACCCGGCCTACGTTTCAGTACTGTAGGCCCGGTAAGCGCAGCGCCACCGGGCGATGACGAGGCGCCATGACATCTGAAATCATCCCCGTTTCACAACACATCGAACTACGTTCCGTCGAAGAACGCTACACCGCTGACCTGCATAATCTCGTCGTCAAAAACAGAGCCTTTCTGCAAACCGCCTTTGACTGGGCGCAGCACGCGGGCAGCGTAGAGGATACCCGCCGTAACGTGCAGAGTAACCAGATGCTACACCAGCGCGGCTACGCCAAAATGTTTCTGATCTTCAAGGATGATGCGCTGGTTGGCGTACTGTCGTTCAACACGATTGAACCGACCAACAAAGCCGGGTACATCGGCTACTGGCTGGATGAAGCCCACCAGGGGCAGGGCATTCTCTCACAGTCACTGCAGGCGTTTATGAGCTACTACGCTGAACGCGGTGAGATCCGCCGTTTTGTGATCAAGTGTCGGGTGGCGAATCAGCACAGCAACAGCGTTGCCGTGCGCAACGGTTTTACGCTGGAAGGGTGCCTGCGGGAAGCGGAATACCTGAACGGCCGCTTTGACGATGTGAATATCTACGGCAAAATCTATACCCTATAACGCGCCCAGCAGCGGCGTGCGGGTGATGCGCTGGTCGCCGTTAATCACTTTTTCGCCGCGCAGGTGAATGCTCTCGCCGGCAAACGCTTCAATGACCGCATCGTCGGTGATTTCAACCCGATGTTCGATCAGCACATCTCCGCTGATGCGCGCGCGCCCCTGAATGACCACTTTATCATCCAGCATGATCGGCCCGCCGCGTAGCCATGCCTGGCCGCCAATCAGGACGTGATGCTTGATGACGCAGTTGCCTTCGACCACGGCATTCTCCGCAATCTGCGAGCTGTAGCGCACCGTCGGGATGGAATCGTCGTCAAACCCGGCAATCACGCGGGCGTTACCGTAGACTTTTGCGCAGTCGCATACCCAGACGTTGTTCAGATCGTTACCCTCGAGGATCGCGTTGTCGAAGACTTCGGCCCGGTGTTCAACAAAGGCAAAGTTGACCATCGCCTCGCCGTAGATTTGCGCCTGGTGCACAATCCGCGACTGGCTCACCGTCGCCTTGTCGTAGATTTGCAGGATCTGTTCATGGTCTGGCGTCAGCCCTTTGGCGGCAATGACCACGCTGTGATGCAGCACGCGCGCTTCGCCGTAGATATGACACTCGCCCCGTACGCAGGATTGCTGAATGGTGACGTTGTCACTTATGCGCGCCCCGTGGCTGACCTCCGCGCCGTCCAGCCAGCAGCTGTCGCCGATATGCGCGTCATGGCTAATGATGCATGGAAGGGTAAGCCGCGCGTTGCCGGACACGACTGCACCCGCGAACACCACGCTGTTTTCATCGTAGATCCAGCAGTCGCCGTCCTGCGCGAGGGCGCGCTCATCGTCAATCCAGCCGCCTCTCGTGCCGACCGTCACGTCGTTAAAGTCCGCCGTGGCGATAATCTGCCGCAGCGTGGTGGCGTGGGTAGTTTCGCCGTTTTTCCATTGCCAGAGGCGGGTCTTGTCGCTAAGGCGATATTTGTTCATCTTCATGTCTCTGCTAAGCGTCTTCACTAAACGTAGCAAAGTTTTCGCTTTTCGAGCGGCTGGAAACCAGACGGTAAACGCCTTAAAATGGCATCCAGAATGCACTTTCAGCTTATGTAGGCTCAGGAAAAAATAATGACCGTCGATGAGAATTACTTCACAGAGAAATATGGCTTAACCCGTACCCATTCAGAGGTGCTGTACAGCGCGGGGATTGTGAAGCCCGGTAAAACGCTGGATCTGGGCTGTGGCAACGGCCGCAACAGCCTGTACCTTGCGGCTAACGGCTACGACGTGACCGCGTGGGACAAGAATCCGATGAGCATCGACAATATCGAGCGCATCAAGGCGGAAGAAGGGATCGCTAATCTGAATACGGCGATTAAGGATCTGAACAACCTGAGCTTTGACGGCCAGTACGATTTTATTCTCTCCACCGTGGTGCTGATGTTCCTGGAGGCTAAAACCATCCCGGGCCTTATCGCCAATATGCAGCGCTGCACGAAGCCGGGCGGTTACAATCTGATCGTTGCCGCCATGGATACGGCAGACTACCCCTGCACGGTCGGCTTCCCGTTTGCGTTCAGGAGCGGTGAGCTGAGCAACTACTACGAAGGCTGGGAGTTGCTCAAATACAACGAAGACGTTGGCGAACTGCACCGCACCGATGAAAACGGCAACCGCATTAAGCTGCGCTTTGCCACGATGCTGGCACGCAAGCCCGCTTAACGGGCGACCAGCAGGCAGATCTGCAGGGCTGTCCTGTAAGACGCTTCGAACGAGGAGAGCGGCAGGAATTCAAACTTCGAGTGGAAGTTATGCGCCCCGGTAAAGAAGTTCGGCGTGAGTAGCCCTTTTGCCGAGAGCGCCGCGCCGTCGGTGCCGCCGCGCATCGGCGTCGGTTTCGGCGTGATGCCGAGCGATTCCATCGCCTCGAACATCAGATCGATGGCGCGCCGGTCTTCTCCAATCGCATTACTGATATTGCTGTAGATATCCTCAATGCGATAGTCCACCCTGGCCGTCGGATGTTGGGCGGCAATCAGTGCGGCAACGTCGGCAATCTGCTGCTTGCGGGCGGCAAAGCTCTCCTTGTCAAAGTCGCGGATATTGGCCTTAAGAACGGCCTCGTTCTGTCCGGCCTGAATGCCGTTAAACCAGATATAGCCTTCACGTCCCTCGGTACATTCGGGCGTTTGCTGGCGGTCAAAATGGCTGATGTAATCAGTCGCCATCAGCAGGGGATTCACCAGCACGCCTTTGGCGGACATTGGGTGCGCCGTCACGCCGGTAAAGCGGATCTCCGCGGCTGCCGCATTAAAATTCTCGTAGACAATCTCACCCAGCTCGCAGCAGTCAATGGTCCAGGCAAAGTCTACGTCGAAGCGCTTAAGATCCAGCGCCTTGGCACCGTTCAGGCCGATCTCTTCGTCAGGCACAAACGCCACGACGATATCGCCGTGCCGATGCTCCGCCGTCAGGTTTTCCAGCACCGTCATGACCACCGTGACGGCGGATTTATTATCGGCACCCAATACGCTGGTACCGTCGCTGAAAATAATCTCCTCGTTCGGATAAGCCAGAATTTCAGGGTGCTCTTTAACCCGCAGCCAGATGTCTTTCTCTTTATTCAGACAGAGATCTTCACCGGTAAACGTTAATATTTGTGGATGAATATCCGGTGAAAGTCCCACGTCGACGGTATCAATATGGGTAATAAAGCCGATGCGCGGCGCACCGGGCACGTTGCCTTTTTTCACCGCCGTCACCGTGGCGAATTCATCAATCACAATGTCGTCTAATCCCAGCTGTGCCAGCTCCTGCGCCAGCTCCCGCGCCATGTCATGCTGGCCCGGCGTTGAGGGCAAGGTTTTGACTTTAGGATCGCTCTGGCTGGTGATAGAGAGATAGCGGAAAAAACGATGCGTTAATTGTCTGGAAAGCGGCGAGCCCATAGTGATTTATTCCTTATTTATTTTTCAGGTGTTTGCCACATCACTTTAATGTTATTTATGAAATGGCAAAAGAATTAATTAGCCGTCGAATTAAAAGACAGGAATAAATGATGACAAGCAAACTCACAACTTTCACGCTGGCGCTCGCGGCACTCACGGTCAGTTCCGCCGTCGCCGCCAAAACGCTGGTGTATTGCTCCGAAGGATCGCCGGAAAACTTTAACCCTCAGCTTTACACCTCGGGAACCAGCGTGGACGCCAGCGCGGTGCCGGTCTATAACCGTCTGGTTGATTTCAAACCCGGCACCACGGAGCTGGTGCCGAGCCTGGCGGAGCGCTGGGAGGTGAGCGACGACGGTAAGGTTTACACCTTCCATCTGCGTAAGGGCGTTAAGTTCCAGAGCAATAAATCCTTCACCCCGACCCGCGACTTTAACGCCGACGACGTGATCTTCTCGTTTATGCGGCAAAAAGACGTGAATCATCCCTACCACAACGTCTCTAACGGCAGCTACTCCAACTTCGAAAGCCTGGAGTTCGGCAGCCTGATAACCGCCATTGATAAAGTCGATGACCACACCGTGCGCTTTACCCTGGCGCACCCGGAAGCGCCGTTTGTCGCCGATCTGGCCTGGTATTTTGCCTCGATCCTTTCAGCGGAGTATGCCGACGCGATGCTGAAGGCGGGCACGCCGGAGAAGGTGGATATGGAGCCCATCGGCACCGGGCCGTTTAAGCTGGCGCAGTATCAGAAGGATTCCCGGATCCTGTTCACGGCGTTTGCCGACTACTGGCAGGGGAAATCGAAGCTGGACAGGCTGGTGTTCAGCATCACCCCGGATGCCTCCGTGCGTTTTGCAAAAGTTGAGAAGAACGAATGTCAGGTGATGCCGTTCCCGAACCCGGCCGATCTGCCGCGCATGAAGGCCAACAAAGATATTAATCTGATGAGTAAGGCGGGGCTGAATACCGGTTTCCTGGCGTTCAACACCCAGAAGCCGCCGCTGGATAACGTGAAGGTCCGTCAGGCGCTGGCGATGGCCATCAACAAACCGGCCATTATTGATGCGGTGTTCCACGGTACCGGCACCGTGGCGAAGAATCTGCTGCCGCCGGGCGTCTGGAGTGCCGACAGCGAGCTTAAGGATTACGACTACGATCCTGAAAAAGCCAAAGCGCTGCTGAAAGAGGCCGGGTTTGCCAATGGCGTGAGCGTCGACCTGTGGGCGATGCCGGTTCAGCGTCCGTACAATCCGAATGCGAAACGCATGGCGGAGATGATTCAGGCCGACTGGGCGAAAATAGGCGTGCAGACCAAAATCGTCACTTACGAATGGGGCGAGTATCTGAAACGCGTGAAGGGTGGAGAGCATCAGGCCGCGCTAATGGGCTGGACGACGGCCACCGGCGATCCGGACAACTTCTTCGGCCCGCTCTTTACCTGCACCTCGGCGAACGGCGGGTCAAACTCGGCGAAATGGTGCTACAAGCCCTTTGATAGCATCATCGCCGAAGCGAAATCGATAACCGATCATGATAAGCGCGTGGCGTTGTATAAAGAGGCGCAGCAGATGATGCATGACCAGATGCCCGCGGTGATGATTGCGCATTCAACGATTTTCGAACCGGTACGCAAGGAGGTGAAGGGCTATGAAATCGACCCGTTTGGCAAACATCTGTTCTGGCAAGTGGATATAAATCAGTAATTTTTCACTGCCCGGCATGCGTCCGGGCAATCTTTTTGCAATTTGTGCTCCCCGCATCATTTTTTGTCACAACAAACCCGGCCGTCTTTTGCTATAACTTCAAATGCATACTTGCAGATAACATGGAAAACTATCATGCGTACTCAAACTTTTTTTAAAGTTGCAGTGCTTACTGGTCTGTTGGCGTTAGCGGGCTGTTCTTCAAAAGTCGCTGCGCCAGAACAATACTCCGGCTTTTTAAAAGATTACTCAGGCTTGCAGCAAACGACTTCGGCGACGGGAAAACCAACGCTGCGTTGGGTTGACCCTTCATATAATGAAGCGAATTATGACAATATCGTCTGGAACCCGATTACGTATTATCCCGTTCCAAAACCAACCACGCAGATTGGTCAGAAAACACTGGATGAGTTGCTGAACTATACCAACAACAAAATGAAAACCGCGATTGGCCAGCGTAAACCTATCGTCACTACGCCAGGGCCGCGTAGCCTGATTTTCCGCGGTGCGATTACCGGGGTAAGCTCGAAGAAAGAAGGTCTGCAATTCTATGAAGTGGTGCCTGTCGCGCTGGTTGTAGCGGGTACGCAAATGGCGACGGGTCACCGCACAATGGATACCCACCTGTACTTTGAAGGTGAGTTAATTGATGCGAAAACCGGTAAGCCGGTCATTAAAGTGGTTCGTAAAGGCGAAGGTAAAGAGCTGAATAACGAAAGCACACCGATGACCTTTGCAACGCTGAAGCAGGTTGTTGATGACATGGCGACGGATGCCACCATGTTTGATGTTAAAAAGACAGCAAAATAAAATAAAAGGGCCTGCGTAATGCAGGCCTTTTTATTTACGCCATCCGTAAGCGCCTGAACCAGGTTTCCGGTTTGGTAAACATCACCATATTTCCCCCCAGAATCAGCACTAATCCCACAATACCGTTGATATGCCAGACGTAGCCTTCATAGACCGTGGAGATGGAGAGCGCCACCAGCGGAAAGAGCAGCGTGCTGTAGGCCGCTTTGCCCGGACCAATGCGTCCCACCAGCGTGAAGTAGGCGCCAAAAGCAATCACCGAGCCAAACAGGGCCAGATACACCAGCGCGCCGATATAGCTCACCGTCCATTCCGGCACAAAGCTATCGCCTCTGAACAGGGCAATGCAGCCCATCACCAGCGTGCCATAGAGCATCGCCCAGGCGTTGGTGGTCATTGTTTCAAGGCCTCTGCGCTGATGGCGCATGCTGATCATATTGCCCAGCGAGAAGCCGTAGGTACCGAGTGCGGAAAGCCCAATACCGGTCAGGAGCGACGCGCTCCAGCCGCTGGCCAGCAGATCGTCCCAGAAGAGGGTGACGATCCCAACCAGCCCCAGTGCCGCCGCCGTCCAGAAACGCGCGGGCGGGCGCTGCCCGAAGAAAATAAAGCTGTTAATGGCGTTATAGAGCACGGCCATGGAGAAGATCACCGACTCCAGCCCGGTGTTGATGTGCGAGGCTGCGGCGTAAAAACACCAGAAGTTAAAGCAGAAAACACAGCATCCCTGAAGCATGCAAAAAAGATGATCCCGTAGCGCCAGCGCGCGCAGGCGACGCAGGGCGAGTAACACCACCATCATGGTGAGGCTGGCGACGGCGAAGCGCCAGAAAATCGACACCGGCGCCGCGACGGGGCCCTGCTGAAGAAAAATCGCAATCCAGGTGGTTCCCCAGATAATGACCACGAGTCCATATAATAATGCGTTCATAGTTGTCTCTTCTCAAACCGCGGAAGCCCGCAGTATGGCGCTGAGATGCGTAACGGGCTTTCACCGGCTTGCGGGTGACTTGCAAAATCTTGCGCTTTTTTCTTCCCAGGGGGCTGGCAACGGGGGACAACTCTTCTTAGACTGATATTCCCATCAATCATGCGCTAACGGTTATGTCTCACGCTTACGATACCTTTGAAACGCTTTGCCAACAGAATGCAGTCCTGCGGGAAACCGTCTCGCTGAATTCGGGTATTCAGCTGGCAGCGTGGTACAACAAGCACGACACGATAACCGTTAAAAGCAACCATCATACCCTCAGCCTGTACGTGGCGGACGGCTACGAAAGCTATCAAAAAACGCCGGGCGGCTGGAAGAACGGCGGGGGGCCGGACCGTTTCTGCCTGATGCCCAAAGAGAGCGAATCGACGTGGGATATCCGTGATGACCTGTCGTTTGTGCATCTCTACTGCACCGATGAACACCTGCGCGACGTGGGGGAGAAAATCTGGGACAAGCGGCCGCTTTCGCTCACCCTGGACGAGCGCATTTTTGGCAGCGATCCGAAGATCACCGCGCTGTATCGCCAGTTTTTACTGGGCTGCGACTGGCAACAGCATGCCAACCAGCTGACCCTTAGCACGGCCTCTACGCTGCTCCTGACCCATCTGCTGCAAAACTACTCAAACGTGCAGTGGAAGCTGCCGGTCATCACCGGCGGGCTATCGCCATTCGTGCTGCGCAACGTGCTGGCCTTTATCGAAGAGAATCTGGGGCAGCCTCTGACGCTTGCCGAACTGGCGGCGCAGGCCGCCCTCAGCGAATACCATTTTGCCCGCATGTTCCGCCAGTCGACGGGGCTGGCGCCGCATCAGTACGTGATGCAGAGGCGAATGGAAAAAGCGAAGGCCCTGGTGCAGCACACGACTACGCCGCTGACGGAGATCGCGCTTGCCTGCGGGTTTAACTCCGCCAGCCACTTCAGCAACCGCTTTCGCAGCGCGACGGGCACGACGCCTTCTCAGCTACGCGCGGCGAGCGCGTGAAAACAGGGCATAGCACACGCCGCCCAGCACCAGCCCCCAGAATGCCGAACCGATGCCCAGGATTGTGACGCCGCTTGCGGTCATCAGAAACGTGACGATAGCCGCGTCGCGTTCCGCTTCGTGATTCAGCGCCTGATATAAACTCCCGCTGATGGTGCCCAGCAGCGCCAGGCCTGCCAGCGTCTGGATCCAGCTGAGCGGCAAAGCGGCCATCAGCCCGGTAATGGAGCCACCGAAAATTCCCGCCAACAGATAAAAACCACCCGCTGCGATGGCCGCCAGCCAGCGTTTATCCGCATCCGGGTGTGCATCCGGGCTTTGACAAATGGCGGCAGTAATGGCCGCGATACAGATAGAAAAGACGCCAAAAGGGGAAAGCAGCAGCGCCAGGGCACCCGTCACGATGATGAGCGGCGAGACCGCCAGCGGGTAACCGGAGGCTTTCATCGTGGCGAAACCCGGCGCGTTTTGCGAGGCCATGGTCACCAGGAAGAAGGGCACGCCAATACTCACCAGACTGGTGAAGGTGAACGTGGGCGCAATAAACTCAGGCATCACAAGGGAGAGCGTGAGCTTATCCGTGACAACGTCACCACCGGCCCATGCCACAATACCGCCCACCAGAAGCGTGACCACGATGGCATAGCGCGGCGACAGCGCTTTCGCGATCAGCCACGCCGCAATCATGCTGCCGCACAGCAGAAAGTGCCCCTCCAGATGCGCAAACGCGTGCAGGCCAAACTGCAGCAATACCCCGGCCAGCATGGCGGCAGCAAGCGAATGGGGGATCAGCTTCATCAGGCGGGCGAAAAGCCCGGTAATGCCGCAGAGTAAAATAAGCGCGTTAGCAAAGATAAACACGCCGATGGTTTCCGCCAGCGTGACGCCGTGCAGGCTGGTGGCGAGCAGCGCCGCGCCGGGCGTCGACCAGGCGGTCAGTACTGGCGCTTTGTACCACCAGGAAAGCGCCAGCGTGCTGACGCCCATCCCAATCCCCAGCGCGGTCATCCAGCCCGCAATCTGCTGCGCGCTGGCGCCTGCCGCGGCGGCGGCCTGCCAGATGATGG
The DNA here is from genome assembly GCA_041890495.1 of Enterobacter hormaechei. Taxonomy (GTDB): domain Bacteria; phylum Pseudomonadota; class Gammaproteobacteria; order Enterobacterales; family Enterobacteriaceae; genus Escherichia; species Escherichia boydii. The sequence continues at coordinate 1,330,139 of CP169086.1, read as the reverse complement.
CGGCCGAGCTGGCGTAACCGACCAGCACGGCGACAAATCCAGCCAGTGCGACTGGAATAAGATGAGAGGAAGGGCGCATGAAAACTCCGTTGTGCGTTATAACGTCCGGAGTAAGGTAGCACTGTGCGCTATAGCGTACAAGTGGTATGCTGAACGTCACCAGGAGGGAACATGGACATCACACGACATCTTGCAACCACATTGAAAACGCTGCGCCAGGCGCGCGGCTGGAGTTTGTCGAAGCTCGCGGACGAGACCGGCGTGTCAAAGGCCATGCTCGGACAAATCGAGCGTAATGAATCAAGCCCCACGGTGTCGACGCTGTGGAAAATTGCCACCGGGCTGAACGTGCCGTTTTCCGCCTTCATTACGCCTGAGGCGGACCAGCAGGCGGTATTTGACCCGCAGCAGCAGGAGATGGTCGTAAAGCCGCTCTTTCCATGGGACGAGGCGCTCCGTTTTGATTATTTCTCCATTACCCTGGCACCCGGCGCCCTGAGCGAGTCCACGCCGCACGAGGCGGGAGTGATTGAACATGTCGTGGTGGTCAGCGGCGAGCTGGAGATGAAGCTCGACGGCAAATGGCAGACGATTTCAGCCGATTCGGGCGTCCGTTTCGCCGGCGATAAACCGCATGCCTACCGCAACAGCAGCGACCGGACGGTGCATTTTCACTCCCTGATTCATTATCCCCGCTGAGGCTACGCAAAACTGTTTCGCTGACGCATACTTCTGACTACAATAGCCGCCATTTTGACCATAACGGATAACGACGAAGTATGCGCCTGCAATCCCATCATCTTGAACTTTTAAGCCCGGCCCGTGACGCCGCCATTGCCCGTGAAGCGATCCTTCATGGCGCAGACGCCGTCTACATTGGCGGCCCAGGCTTCGGTGCCCGCCATAACGCCAGCAACAGCCTGAGCGATATTGCTGAACTGGTGCCGTTCGCCCACCGTTTCGGGGCGAAAGTGTTCGTGACCCTGAACACCATTCTTCATGATGATGAGCTGGAGCCCGCGCAACGTCTGATTACCGATCTCTACCAGGCCGGCGTTGATGCCCTGATCGTTCAGGATATGGGCGTTCTGGAGCTGGATATTCCGCCCATTGAACTGCATGCCAGTACCCAGTGCGATATCCGTACGGTCGAGAAGGCGAAGTTTCTCTCCGACGTCGGCTTTTCGCAGATCGTTCTGGCGCGCGAGCTGAACCTGAATCAAATCCGCGATATTCACCAGGCGACAGACGCGACGATTGAATTCTTTATCCACGGCGCGCTGTGCGTCGCCTATTCCGGCCAGTGCAACATTTCCCACGCGCAGACGGGGCGCAGCGCCAACCGCGGCGACTGTTCACAGGCCTGCCGTCTGCCGTATACCCTGAAAGACGATCAGGGCCGCGTCGTGGCGTTCGAAAAACACCTGCTTTCGATGAAGGATAACGATCAGACCGCCAACCTGGGCGCGCTGATTGACGCGGGCGTGCGTTCCTTCAAGATTGAAGGGCGCTACAAAGATATGAGCTACGTGAAGAACATCACCGCGCACTATCGCCAGATGCTTGACGCCATCATCGAAGATCGCGGCGATCTGGCGCGCGCGTCGGCCGGCCGCACCGAGCATTTCTTTATTCCGTCGACGGACAAAACGTTCCACCGCGGCAGCACGGACTATTTTGTGAATGCCCGTAAAGGCGATATCGGCGCGTTTGACTCACCGAAGTTTATCGGCTTACCGGTTGGCGAAGTGCTGAAAGTGGCGAAAGACCACCTTGATGTTGCGGTGACGGAGCCGCTGGCGAACGGCGATGGCCTTAACGTGATGATTAAGCGTGAAGTCGTGGGCTTTCGCGCCAATACGGTCGAGAAAACCGGCGAGAACCGCTACCGCGTCTGGCCGAATGAAATGCCCGCCGATCTCTACAAGGCGCGACCGAACGCGGCGCTTAACCGTAACCTCGATCACAACTGGCAGCAGGCGCTGCTGAAAACCTCCAGCGAACGTCGTATCGCGGTGGATATTGAACTGGGCGGCTGGGAAGAGCAGCTGATTCTGACCATGACCTGTGAAGACGGCATCAGCGTAACGCATACGCTCGATGGCCTTTTCGAGGTGGCAAACAACGCTGAAAAAGCGCTTAACAGCCTGAAGGATGGCGTGGCGAAGCTGGGCCAGACGATTTACTACGCGCGCGCTATCGACGTGAATCTGCCGGACGCGCTGTTCGTGCCGAACAGCCTGCTTAACCAGTTCCGCCGCGAAACGGCTGAGATGCTGGATGCCGCGCGCCTTGCACAGTATCCGCGTGGAAGCCGTAAAGCGGAAGCCATCCCTGCGCCAGTATACCCGGACACCCATTTATCCTTCCTCGCTAACGTCTACAACCATAAAGCGCGTGAATTCTATCATCGCCACGGCGTGCAGCTGATCGACGCGGCCTATGAAGCGCATGAAGAGAAGGGGGATGTGCCGGTAATGATCACCAAGCACTGCCTGCGCTTTGCGTTTAACCTGTGTCCTAAGCAGGCGAAAGGCAACATAAAGAGCTGGAAGGCCACCCCAATGCAGCTGGTAAACGGTGATGAAGTTCTGACCCTCAAGTTCGACTGCCGTCCTTGCGAAATGCATGTGATTGGTAAGATGAAAAACCATATCTTCAAAATGCCGCAGCCAGGCAGTATCGTGGCGTCCGTCAGCCCGGACGATCTGATGAAAACCCTGCCAAAACGCAAGGGCAGCTAATCACCGAACGTGCGTGTCGGGTTTGCGCGATTTCTGCCACAGGTGGTGTTCGCGCAAACCCTCCGCCGACTCTTCCGCAGCGCTTCGCAACTCGTCGCTGTCGGCTTCATGACGAAGCTGATGCGCCACATTCTTGACCCAAAGATATTCATGTCCTTTGTGCCCGGCCATAAGCTGGCCAGAAAAGAGCGCACAGATAAGCATGACGAGAGATAACCCTTTTTTAATCATGGATTCACCGCTTAAAAACAATGCGGGACGATCATGTCGATTATTTTTAAGGGTTATTATTCAAAAATTAAAATTAGCGCAAAGAAAATGTCAAATAATGTGGGTTCGAAATAGTGGTTAGGACATTTCCTAAAAACAACTGAATCTTTGTAAACTACCATTTCTGGTCCACAATTGGACGTATGCATAAAGGATTAATCTTATATAATAGCGATCTTAGGCTAAGGAACAGGTCATTCATAAATGAAAAAAATAATAGCGCTTGCGCTTGTGGTGGCGGCTGTTGGAGCCGTCGCAGCGATTCGTTATGCAGGTAATGACGAACCAGAATATATTCAATCAGCAGAAATGCGCGTGGGTTCTTATTTAACCAGCGATTATGGTGGCGTTGCCTGCGCCAGCAAAAAAGTGAACGATCAGCGTTGGGAATTAGATTGTACTCATCAGGCAAGAGGTAAAACATTCCAGTTCGCGGTGTATCCCTCTGAAAAAGCACCTTATGGTGTCGCTCGCTCCTTTTATCTTGAAGCCATTAATGACGACGCAAAAGAGAGCGCTGAGCAGGGTCTTATGCGTTATTTGCAGATAAACACCCATACAGGTTAATAAGGTTGTTTAGCGTTCGTTAAGGCTACAGGTGTTAGGTTGTAAGCGATCCGCAGCCCGGCCATGGAGTGTCGGGACGTAGAGACCAAAATACAAATCTATCCATGCAAGCATTTACCGCCATTTTTGGCGGTTTTTTTTGCGCAGCGTTTACCGCGGTTTTATGGCATCAGTCGATAGTGCGACTGCACCAGGCCTGAAGGGAAGCTGCGGCTGGATACCAGCGTCAAATCGATATCTCCGGACAGGGCGCCAAACAGCGATTTACCCGAGCCGAGCAGGACAGGAACGGTCGTGATCACCATATCGGCGACCAGTCCTTCCCGCAGAAACGACTGTATCACCTGCCCACCATCCAGATAGACGCGACGCACGTTCTGCATCGCCAGGTCGTCGAGCACTTCCTTGGGCGTGCGGTCGGAAAACTGTACTTTGCCCCTCAATGCATCTGGCACGGGCGTGTCGGCCAGCTGCCGGGAGAGCACCAGCACGGGCCGGTCATACGGCCATGTGTCAAAAGTCCGTACCTTCTCATAGCTCCCCCGGCCCATGACAATCCACTCTTTGTCTGCGATGAACGCCGCATAGCCATGATCCTCAATCGGGTCATCGCGCTGCAGCAGCCAGTCGATATCGTCATTATGTCGGGCGATATAGCCATCGAGACTGGTTGCGATAAAAACGTGTGTTGTGACCATCATGCTCTCCATATTCCTGCGAAACAAAAAGACTGACGCCTCAGCGAGCAGTACCGGAATGAGAAAATTGTTTGCGGTACTGGGCCGGGGAAATCGCGAACTGCTGGCGAAAATGATGGCGGAGCGTCGATGCCTGGCCAAACCCGGTCTGTTCCGCGATGCTGTCGATGCTTAAACGACTGCTTTCCAGATAATCCTTCGCGCGCAGCAGGCGTTCATTAATCAACCAGCGAGCAGGCGTCGTCCCCGTGGCCGCTTCAAATCGGCGAAGAAAAGTGCGCTGGCTCATGCCGACCCTGCGCGCCAGCGAGTCGACGCTGTGCGGCTCGATAAGATGCGTGTGCAGAAAATCAAACAGCTGGCCGAGACGTTGACTCTCCCGCAGCTGCGCCACAGGGCGGCTCAGCTGTTGTGGCTGTGAACCATCCCGGTGAGGGGGAATGACCAGCCGACGCGCCACGCTGTTGGCGGTTTCCATTCCATAATCTCTTCGTACAACGTGAAGGCAGAGATCGATCCCCGCCGCGCTGCCTGCGGAAGTGAGTATATCGCCCTCGTCCTGGTAGAGCACATCCTCGACCACGTCGATGTCAGGGAAGCGGGTTTTTAGCGTCTCAATGTAGCGCCAGTGCGTCGTGGCTTTACGTCCATCCAGTAGCCCCGAGGCGGCCAGCACAAACACGCCCGAGCAGATGGAGAGCAGTTGACACCCTCGCGCGCTGGCCTGACGTAATGCGTTGCAGAGCGCGTCCGGAACCGGCGAGTCCAGCCCCCGCCAGCCCGGCACTACGATCAGATCGGCAGACTCAAGCAGGGAGAGATCGCCATCGGTAATAATACTGATCCCGCCTGTTGCCCGAAGCTCACCGCAGTCAACGCTTGCCACGGCAAAACGATACCAGTCGTCGCCCAGCTCGGGGCGCGGCAGGCCGAAGATTTCCACCGCTACGCCAAACTCAAAGGTACACAGACCGTCATACGCCAGCACTACCACCTTCGGGCGGGCAATCTGTCTTAACGTTGTCATCTTTTTGCTGTTTTCTGGCATAAGCGAGCGCATTCACGGGCTGAATTTGTGGGTAGAGTAGTGTTAACACAAACGCCAAAGATGAGGAAGGATCATGAGCTATGTTACTGAATTTCCGGCCGCCGAGCCGCAGGAAGCCGTTACCCATTTCCTGCGCCGCCTGAGCGTCGAAACCGACTGCGCCGACGTGCACCATGCCATCGCCAGTAATGAACAGGACTTCGTCCTGCTGCACGTGGTGGGAAGCCCGGAGCAGTTTGCCCGCCGTCACGTGCCGGGCGCTCTGCATATGCCGTGGAGCCAGATGACCGCTGAGCGCATGGCCCAATGGCCCGAAGGCACGCTGTTCGTCGTCTACTGCGCAGGGCCGCACTGTAACGGCGCGGACAGAGCCGCACTCAAGCTGGCGCGTCTCGGGCTGTCGGTCAAAATCATGCTGGGCGGGATTACCGGCTGGGAAGATGAACGATTCGCCTTTGCCAGCAGCGAAACCGCTGCCGCGCTGTGAAGATGAATTTTTTTCAACACCCGTGAAATTTTCTCGTTTGCCGGCGCCGGTGAGGTATGACATTGTTTTTGGACATTTAGACATCCAGAAGTCTAAAGCTTCAAATAATGAATTATCACTGCGGGCAATTATCGCCGGCAGACTGAGGAGATTTTATGCAACGACACCACGCCCCGTTCCGCGCCGATGTAGTCGGCAGTTTTTTACGCCCGGATGCCATCAAGCAGGCTCGCCTGAAGTTCGCCAGCGGCGAAATTGACGCCGGACAGCTTCGCGCGGTGGAGGACGAGGCCATTCGCCACGTCGTTGAGCAGCAGTGTGCGTGCGGTCTGCATGTGGTCACCGACGGTGAGTTTCGCCGCGCGTGGTGGCACTTCGACTTCTTCGACGGACTGCAGGGCGTTGAGCGTTACGATTCGCAGCAGGGCATTCAGTTTAACGGGGTACAAACCAAAGCCCACGGCGTGCGCGTCACCGGCAAGCTGGGCTTTGGCGAACATCCGATGCTGGAAGACTTTCGCTATCTGAAAAGCATCAGCGGGAACGCCCAGCCGAAAATGACCATTCCCAGCCCGAGCGTGCTCCATTTCCGCGGCGGTCGTAAAGACATTGATGCGACCGTCTATCCGGACCTGAACGTCTATTTTGACGATCTGGCTACCACCTGGCGCGACGCCATTCGGGCCTTCTACGATGCGGGCTGCCGTTATCTGCAACTGGATGACACCGTCTGGGCCTATCTCTGCTCGGACGACCAGCGCCGTCAGATCCGCGAGCGCGGCGATGATGCCGATGAGCTGGCGCGCATCTATGCCCGCGTGCTGAACAAGGCGCTGGAGGGCAAGCCTGACGACCTGACCATCGGATTGCACGTCTGTCGCGGCAATTTCCGCTCCACCTGGATTTCCGAAGGCGGCTATGAGCCGGTGGCGGAAGTGCTGTTCGGAACGGTTAACGTTGACGCCTTCTTCCTCGAATATGATAACGACCGCAGCGGGGATTTCGCACCATTGCGCTTTGTTCGCCCGGGCAAGCAGCAGGTGGTACTGGGTCTTATTACCACGAAAAACGGCGAGCTGGAGAACCCGGAGGGGATTAAAGCCCGTCTGGAAGAGGCGGCGAAATACGTGGCGAAAGAGCAAATTTGCCTCAGCCCGCAGTGCGGCTTTGCCTCTACCGAAGAGGGCAACAGCCTGAGCGAAACCCAGCAGTGGGACAAAGTCCGTCTGGTCACGCAGATCGCCAGCGAAGTCTGGTAAAACATCCTCATCAGCGCTGCATTATAAAAGTGCAGCGCTGTGCCATTCTGAGACGTTCTCTTTACATCCGGCGTTCCCCTCCCAGAAATAGCGCTATCTCCATTCTGGCATTCTTTTTGCTCCTGCTTCGCTGACACATTTATTTCCGCGTCCACGCCGTAACGGACGTTTTCGCACAGCGTTCTTTTTCAGGAGTGAAAATATGCACCGTCGTACTTTATTAAAAGCCTTCGCGTTGTCTGCGTCCGTCGTGGCGATGGGGATGAGTTTTGGCGCACAGGCGGCCGATACCATCAAAGTGGGGATCATGCATTCTCTTTCCGGCACGATGGCTATCTCCGAGACTCCGCTGAAAGATGTCGCCCTGATGACTATCGATGAGATCAACGCCAAAGGCGGCGTGCTGGGCAAGAAGCTGGAGCCGGTGGTGGTGGATCCGGCCTCGAACTGGCCGCTGTTTGCCGAGAAAGCGCGCCAGCTGTTAAGCCAGGATAAAGTGGCGGTGGTATTCGGCTGCTGGACCTCGGTTTCGCGCAAATCCGTGCTGCCGGTCTTTGAGGAGCTGAACGGCCTGCTGTTCTATCCGGTGCAGTATGAGGGCGAGGAAATGTCGCCAAACGTCTTCTATACCGGCGCGGCGCCGAACCAGCAGGCGATCCCGGCGGTGGAATACCTGATGAGCGAAGACGGCGGCGCGGCGAAACGCTTCTTCCTGCTGGGAACCGATTACGTCTATCCACGCACCACCAACAAGATCCTGCGCGCGTTCCTGCATTCGAAAGGGGTGGAGGATAAGGATATCGAAGAGGTTTATACCCCGTTTGGTCATAGCGACTACCAGACCATCGTCGCCAACATCAAAAAATTCTCTGCGGGCGGTAAAACCGCCGTGGTGTCGACCATCAACGGCGACTCCAACGTACCGTTCTACAAAGAGCTGGCTAACCAGGGGCTGAAGGCGACCGACGTGCCGGTAGTGGCATTCTCCGTGGGCGAAGAAGAGCTGCGCGGGATCGACACCAAACCGCTGGTGGGTAACCTGGCGGCGTGGAACTACTTTGAGTCCGTCGATAATCCGACTAACCAGGCGTTCGTGGCGGATTACAAAGCCTATGCGAAGGCGCACAAGCTGCCGAACGCCGATACCGTGGTGACCAACGACCCGATGGAAGCGACTTACGTGGGGATTCATATGTGGGCGCAGGCGGTGGAAAAAGCGGGCACTACCGACGTGGACAAAGTGCGTGCGGCGATGGCCGGCCAGTCCTTTAAGGCGCCGTCTGGCTTTACGCTCACCATGGATGCCACCAACCACCATCTGCATAAGCCGGTCATGATCGGTGAAATCGAAGGCAACGGCCAGTTTAACGTGGTGTGGCAGACCGAACAGCCGGTGCGCGCCCAGCCGTGGAGCCCGTTCATCGCCGGGAATGACAAAAAGCCTGACCAGCCGATGAAAACCGCCAGCAACTAAGCCATCACCGCAGGGAGAAACGTCATGAACGCCATGCGCCTGTTCATCGCTCTTGTATGGCTTTCCGGACTGCTGCCAGGGATGGCGCAGGCATCGGATGCCGATCGTTTTGTTGCCGCCAGCCGCAGCCAGCAGGCGGATTTGTTGACGCAGTGGGCCGCCGCGCCGGATGCGTCCAGGCTGCCGCTCCTTGAGGCGCTGCAAAAGGAAAACCTCTACGTCGATACGCAAAAGCACGCCTTTACTCAACGCGATGGCAACGTCATCCCGCTGGGTGAAAGCCAGACGGCAGAAGGGCAAACCAAAGCCGTGCGCCTGACGAACCGGCTTCGCGTGCTTGCTGCAACCGCCATCGCCACGCATCAGCTGGTGAGTGACAGTGTCACCGAAAGGCGAGCAGCGGCGCGCCAGCTGCAGCGCGATGCCCAGCCCGGGATGCTCGCTTTTCTGGAAAAGCGAGTGACCGCTGAAACGGATGCCGTGGCGCGTCAGGCGCTGCTGCTGGCGGTCGCGAATCTCCAGCTGGCTAGCCCGCAGGCCGAGGTCCGCCGCAGGGCCGTCGAATTGTTAGGCCAGTCAGACGATCCGGACGTACAGTCCAGACTTACCCCATTTACCCAGCCACAGACGGAGCCGGATAGCGGCGTTCGCGCGGCCGCAGAAGAGAGTCTTAGCCAGATCCAGCACCGACTGATGTGGGGCGATCTGCTGGGCCAGGCGTTTATGGGGCTGTCCCTCGGGTCGGTGCTGCTGCTGGCCGCGCTGGGGCTGGCTATCACCTACGGCCTGCTGGGCGTGATTAACATGGCCCACGGCGAGATGCTGATGCTGGGGGCATATGCCACCTGGATGGTACAGCAGGCGATGGCCGGGCTTGCGCCCCAGTGGCTGGCGCTCTATCCCGTTATCGCCCTGCCGGTCGCGTTCTGCCTGACGGCGGGCATTGGAATGGTGCTGGAGCGCACGGTGATCCGTCATCTGTACGGACGTCCGCTGGAAACGCTGCTGGCGACATGGGGGATCAGCCTGATGCTTATCCAGCTGGTGCGCATGACCTTTGGCGCCCAGAACCTGGAGGTGGCGAACCCGGCATGGCTCTCCGGCGGGGTGCAGGTTTTTGCCAACCTGACGCTGCCGTGGAACCGCATCGTGGTGCTGGGCTTTGTGCTGCTGGTGCTGTTCTTCACCTGGCTCATTCTGAATAAAACCCGTCTGGGGCTCAACGTGCGCGCTGTGACGCAGAACCGCAGCATGGCCGCCTGCTGCGGGGTACCGACAGGCCGCGTCGATATGCTGGCGTTCGGGCTTGGCTCAGGGATTGCGGGGTTAGGCGGCGTGGCGCTATCGCAGCTGGGTAACGTCGGGCCGGAGCTGGGCCAGGGCTACATTATTGATTCCTTCCTCGTGGTCGTTCTCGGTGGCGTAGGCCAGCTGGCAGGCAGCGTGGCCGCGGCGTTTGGCCTGGGCATTTTCAATAAAATTCTTGAACCGCAGATGGGGGCGGTGTTGGGCAAGATCGTGATTCTGGTGGCGATCGTGCTGTTTATTCAGAAACGTCCCCAGGGTCTGTTTGCGCTGAAAGGGAGGGTAATTGACTGATGAGCCAGCCGCTGACCTTAACGCTGGCGCGCAAAGCGCCACGCACAACGCAACTTGCAGGCAGCCTGCTGGTGGTATGTCTGCTGATATTACCGTTTTTCGCCTTACTGCCTGCGACGCATCCGCTGGCGCTGTCGACCTGGATGCTGACGCTGATTGGCAAGATCCTCTGCTATGCCATCGTTGCGGTGGCGCTGGATCTGGTGTGGGGCTATGCCGGTATGCTGTCGCTTGGGCACGGGATCTTCTTCGCGCTGGGCGGCTACGCGATGGGCATGTACCTGATGCGCCAGGCCGCGGGTGACGGTCTGCCCGCGTTTATGTCGTTTCTCTCCTGGAGCGAACTGCCGTGGTTCTGGTGGGGAACGCAGCATTTTGCCTGGGCGCTGGTCTTGATTGTGATGGTGCCGGGGCTGCTGGCGCTGGTTTTTGGCTGGTTTGCCTTCCGCTCAAAGATCAAAGGGGTCTATTTCTCGATTATGACCCAGGCGCTGACCTATGCCGGGATGCTGCTGTTCTTTCGCAACGAAACCGGCTTTGGCGGCAATAACGGCTTTACCGGCTTCACCACGCTGCTCGGGTTTTCGGTAACAGAAACGACTACCCGTATCGCGCTGTTTCTGGCAACCGTGATGTTGCTGCTCCTGGCCCTGGGCACCGGATTTGCGCTGGCAAAGAGCAAGTTTGGCCGCATCCTGACCGCCGTTCGCGACGCCGAAAACCGCCTGACGTTTTGCGGCTACGATCCGCGCGGGTTCAAGCTGCTGGTGTGGACGCTCTCTGCCGTGCTGTGCGGCCTGGCGGGGGCGCTCTATGTCCCGCAGGTGGGCATTATCAACCCGGGCGAAATGTCGCCGACAAACTCGATTGAGGCCGCCATCTGGGTAGCGCTGGGTGGCCGCGGCACGCTGGTGGGGCCAGTGATTGGCGCGGCGCTGGTGAACGGGGCGAAAAGTTTCTTCACCGTTGCGATGCCGGAATACTGGCAGCTGTTTCTGGGGCTGATTTTTATCGCCGTTACGCTGTTTTTACCGCGCGGCGTCTACGGACTGTTTCGTAAGGGAGAAAAATAATGCAGCCAGCCGAAGGATTATTTACCCGCCAGCTACCCGGCGATCGTTACCGCGAGCAGACCGACCCGGTTCTGCAGCTTGAGGCGATTAACGTCAATTTTGATGGCTTTCAGGCCCTGACCGATCTTTCGCTGAATATCGGCGTAGGCGAGCTGCGCTGCGTGATCGGTCCCAACGGTGCCGGTAAAACCACGCTGATGGACGTCATTACCGGCAAAACGCGGCCAAAGAGCGGCAGGGCGATTTACGACCAGTCCATCGACCTGACCGCGCTGGAGCCTGCGGCCATTGCCCGCCAGGGCATCGGGCGTAAATTCCAGAAACCCACGGTCTTTGAGGCGCTGACGGTGTGGGAAAACCTGGAGATCGCGATGAAAAGCGATAAGTCCGTCTGGGCGAGCCTGCGGGCAAAACTCAACGGCGCGCAGCGCGACCGGATCGATGAGATGCTGGTTTTACTGCGGCTGACCGGCGAGCGCGACCGCCGCGCCGGGCTGCTTTCCCACGGACAAAAGCAGTTTCTGGAGATTGGCATGCTGCTGGTGCAGGACCCGCACCTGCTGCTGCTGGATGAACCCGCCGCCGGGATGACCGATGCGGAAACGGAATACACCGCAGAGCTGTTCAAGACGCTGGCGGGCAAACACTCTCTGATGGTGGTGGAGCACGATATGGGTTTTGTTGAAACCATCGCCGACCATGTGACAGTGCTGCATCAGGGGCGGGTGCTGGCGGAAGGATCGCTTCGCGAGGTTCAGGCCAACGAGCAGGTGATTGAGGTCTATCTGGGACGTTAAGGAGAGGGAATGTTACAGGTCAACGAACTGAATCAGTATTACGGCGGCAGCCATATCCTGCGCGGCGTGAGCTTTGAGGCCGTCACCGGCGAAGTCACCTGCCTGCTGGGTCGCAACGGCGTGGGGAAAACCACGCTGCTGAAGTGTCTGATGGGGCTGATCCCGGCGAAAACCGGGGAGATCATCTGGCAGGGAAAAACGATCACCCACAGTAAACCGCACCAGCGGGTACAGTCCGGCGTGGCGTATGTCCCGCAGGGACGTGAAATTTTCCCGCGCCTGACCGTGGAGGAGAACCTCCAGCTGGGGCTGTCGCGATTTTCCGCCCGCGAGGCGAAGCAGGTGCCGGAGGAGATCTGGCAGCTGTTCCCGGTGCTCAAAGAGATGAAGCATCGTCGCGGGGGAGATCTCTCCGGCGGGCAGCAGCAGCAGCTGGCGATTGGTCGCGCGCTGGCGAGTCGTCCGCAGCTGCTGATCCTGGATGAACCGACCGAAGGCATACAGCCTTCCGTCATTAAAGAGATCGGCCACGTGATCCGCACCCTGACAAACAGAGGTGACATGGCGATCCTGCTGGTGGAGCAGTTTTACGACTTTGCCGCCGAACTGGCCGACAGCTATCTGCTAATGTCCCGTGGCACCATTATTCAGCGCGGGCGGGGCGAAAACATGGAGCTGGAGGGCGTTCGCGGCCTGGTTGCGATTTGAAATGTTATGATATAACATTCTCGTTCTTATAAAACGGAATGAGGATGTTATGTTGGCTGCACATATTGGAAAATTTGCCATGACTCTGGGGGCGCTGCTGGTCAGCGGCCAGCTATTTGCTCACTCGCACGGCCATCAGATGACCGAAGCGGAACAGAAAGCGGCGAACGGCGTGTTTGAGGATAAAGACGTGAAGGACAGAACGCTGTCTGACTGGGACGGGACCTGGCAGTCGGTCTATCCGTTCCTGCTTGATGGTTCGCTGGATCCGGTCTTTAAACAGAAAGCCCAGAAGGATAAAAGCAAATCCTTTGATGAGGTGAAAGCCTACTACCGCAAGGGTTATGCGACGGACGTGGATGCCATCGGCATCGAAAATAACGTGATGGAATTCCATCAGGGTAAAGCGGTCAGCCGCTGTCAGTATGATTACAGCGGCTACAAAATTCTGACCTACGCATCAGGTAAGAAAGGCGTTCGCTATCTGTTTGAGTGTAAGGACGCCGCTAGCAAAGCGCCGAAGTTCGTGCAGTTCAGCGACCATACCATCGGACCGAAGGCCTCTTCGCACTTCCATATCTTCATGGGCAACGCCTCCCACGAGGCGCTGCTGAAAGAGATGGACAACTGGCCGACCTATTACCCGAACGAGATGTATAAAGAGCAGGTGGTGGAGGAGATGTTGCACCACTAGATTTTTGCTTTTGCCGGGTGGTGGCTTCGCCTTACCCGGCCTTTTGCTACGCCGCTTTGGGCGACTCGCACCACGCCTTCACGCTCATCCCGCGCAAAATCATCAGCCAGGCCATGACGATGGCGACCATCATGATCGCAAACAGCGACCAGTGCGGCAGGTTGGTCAGGATGATGCCGGTGATCATCGGGTTTGCCGCCGCGCCGAGCCAGCCCAGCGCCTGCGCGGAGAAATAGCTCGCCTTCATTCCCGGTGGCGCAATGTTGTCGATCAGCATGTATTCACCCGGCGCATAGATAATCTCACCCAGAGTAAAGATGGCGGCAGCAATGCCCCAGTAAACCAGGTTTTCCCCAGAGAGCATAAAGCCGCCCAGCCCCACGATAAAAAACAGGGTGGCGAGGGTCATCAGCGGGCGGATATTGCTGGCTGAGATTTTGCGGCCCAGCGCATATTGAAGGGTCACCACCACGGCGGCGTTGACGGGCAATACTACGGCCACCACTTTTTCTGCGAAATCGCTGTCCGCATGCGCGGCCAGAACGTATTGCGAAATGCAGGTCGCGAACGACCCGCCAACGTAGGACGCGAGCAGGCCAGAAAGGGTGTACCAGAACAGCGCGCGGTCTTTCAGCAACACCGATGGCTGCCAGGGCATCTTCTCCTCTGCGGTATCTAACGCCACGCTTTTTTGCACAAAGAAATGGATGAATCCCAGCGGCAGGGCGGCGCAGAAGGCCGCCAGCCAGAACGGCAGCTGCAGGCTGTACATCACCAGCAGGGTGCCAATCGGTGGTCCGATCGTCCAGCCAATGTTCAGGAAGCTGTAGTTCAGCGAGAAGACGCGCGCCTTTTGGCTCGTGGTGAGCACGTCGGAGAACCAGGCCTTCAGCACCGTCGAAAAGACGGAATAGGCGCAGTTGATCAGCGCAAAGAACAGCACCACCAGCGTGACGTTATCGACCAGCGGGATCGCGACAAACCCCGCGATAAAGGCCACTATTGCGATCAGCATGTAGCGTTTTTTATCAAACTTATCGGCCAGAATGCCAAATCCCAGGCTGAATACCACGCCAATGGTCAGCGCCACGGTCAGGGCATAACCAATATTCTCAACGCTCATGCTGTAGACGCGCGTGAGATAGATGGTCATGAACGGCAGCGTTGCCCCTCTACCGATGGTTAACAACAATGACGATGCCAGCAGCGCTGCGGTTGAGCGCCTGAGAGATGGTTTCATATTCCTGCCCGACAGTTGCTTATGCTTTTATTAGAGGTGTGTTAACAGGATTACCATGACATAAGGGGCTTGTATAGCACCTGATTTATCCCTAAGTGCTTCAGCTGCCTGCCAGAAATAATGATCTTCTCGTGACGTACTTTTTTCTGTTACCTTGAAGTGTTAACAAATTATTAATAATTCAGGGGCTAGATATGACGCGGAAAGACGGGCTGCTGGCGTTGCTGGTGGTCGTAGTATGGGGGCTCAATTTTGTGGTCATTAAGCTGGGGCTGCATAATATGCCGCCGCTGATGCTGGCCGGTTTACGCTTTATGCTGGTCGCTTTCCCGGCCATCTTCTTTGTGGCGCGTCCAAAGATCCCTTTTAAACTGCTGCTGGGCTACGGTCTGACCATTAGCTTTGGCCAGTTCGCGTTTCTCTTTTGCGCCATCAAGTTTGGAATGCCGGCGGGTCTTGCCTCGCTGGTGTTACAGGCGCAGGCGTTCTTTACCATTATTCTCGGGGCGTTTGTGTTTGGCGAGCGTCTGCAGGGCAAACAGCTGGCGGGGATCGCGCTGGCGGTGTTCGGCGTGCTGGTGCTCATAGAGGGCAGCCTGAATGGTCAGCACGTGGCGCTGCTCGGGTTTATGTTGACGCTGGCGGCGGGGCTGAGCTGGGCCTGCGGGAATATCTTCAACAAGCTGATCATGCAGCACGAGGCGCGCCCGGCGGTAATGTCGCTGGTGGTGTGGAGCGCGCTGATCCCGGTTATCCCGTTTCTGCTGGCGTCGAGTCTTCTGGACGGTCCGGCGGTGATGCTGAACAGTCTGGTTGACATCGATATGACCACCATCCTTTCTCTTGTCTATCTGGCCTTTGTCGCCACCATTGTGGGCTATGGGATCTGGGGATCGCTGCTGGGGCGGTATGAAACCTGGCGCGTCGCACCGTTATCCC
The DNA here is from genome assembly GCA_041890495.1 of Enterobacter hormaechei. Lineage (GTDB taxonomy): Bacteria > Pseudomonadota > Gammaproteobacteria > Enterobacterales > Enterobacteriaceae > Escherichia > Escherichia boydii. The sequence continues at coordinate 1,314,542 of CP169086.1, read as the reverse complement.
TGCTGGTGCCGGTGGTGGGGCTTGCCAGTGCGGCACTCTTACTGGATGAAACGCTGAGCGCGCTGCAGCTGTTTGGCGCCGTGCTGATCATGGCCGGGCTGTACATTAACGTGTTTGGTCTGCGGGTTCGTCGGACGACGCGGGTAAGCGAAAAGGCATAAAAAAAGCCCCGCATCTGCGGGGCAAAAACGAATCAGAAGCCGTGCTGATTATAATAAGGCACGCCTAATTCGTCGGATTTGTCGCTACCAGCACCCATATGGTTGAAATCATAAGGCGACTGGTCATGTGCTGACGGCAAAATCATCGTATCAGGATTATTTTGCTGCGTTGCACGAGGGGTTTGCTCCGCGAAGGTCTGGCTGGAGAACAGCACCAGCAAGGCGAGGGCGGCGGAGGCGATAACTTTCATGATTTCCTCGGTTACGTCTGTTACAGGCGATGATTAACTACAGTGTTTTAACGGATACAGGTATCGGGATTCACCCGGCACGCTGGTCATCCGGTATTTATGCGGCGGAACATCAAAGTAATTTTTGAAGGTTCGGGTCAGAGTTTGTTGCGACTCGAAGCCATATCGTTCTGCCAGATAGAGTATCGGCTCGTTACTTTCCTTCAGCTTTTGCGCGATTTCCGTCATCTTACGGCTGCGGATGTATTGGCCTAATGAATGACCGGTTTCTTTTTTAAACATCCGTTGCAGGTGCCATTTGGAGTAACCCGAACGCTCTGACACTTTCTCCAGTGACAGTGGCGATTCCAGGTTGTCCTCGATCCAGTCCAAAATGCTATGAATGGTAATAGCGTCAGTATTGCGTCTGGACATCGTCATACCTCTTTTTTGTTTACGGCAGGACTTTCTTAAGCAAATACTCAAGTGTTGCCACTTCGTCCGCCGTCAGGTTTTTTGTTAATTCTTGGTGCAGGTCCTGGCCAACTAATTGATGGCATTGTTCACATATTGCCGCGCCGCCGGTGGTAAGTTTTACCAGTACGCCGCGCTTGTCATTCGGGTTCGGCAACCTTTCCACCCAGCCTTTACAGACCAGGCGATCCAGCATACGGGTCAGTGCTCCCAGGTCGACCGACAATACCTTTTTCAGTTCAACCGGAGTAATACACGCCGCGCAGCGGATAGAGCAGAGCACCTTAAACTGTGCCGCGGTAATATCCAGCGGAGACAGATACTCGTTAAGCAGGCGATCTTTCTTCTGATTAACCATATGGATTAAGCGACCCAATGGAATAATTTCATTGAACAGATCGCTGGTACTTTTCACATTAGTTGCCCTGGCAAGTAATTAGTTGCAGGGGATAATATTGCCCAGGCAAGTATAAGTCAAATGAATGAATTGACCGATGCCACGTTTTGCTAAATCGGTTCATGAACTTTTTTTGAGGTCTTTCAAATCATATAGATAACTGACAGTTATCTTTTCTGAAGGAAAATAATCGTTACGTTGCGCCCATGGCTGAATGTCGCACTTTCCCCCTATAATTGCTGTGTTAAATATGGATAAGGACGACAACGCACTATGTTGGATTTAATTAAAGCAGTCAGCCTTGGGCTGGTGGTCTTGCTGCCGTTGGCTAACCCGTTAACGACGGTGGCGCTTTTCCTCGGGCTGGCAGGGAATATGAACAGCGCCGAGCGCAACCATCAGTCGATGATGGCCTCGGTGTATGTGTTTGCCATCATGATGGTGGCTTATTACGCCGGACAGGTGGTGATGAATACCTTCGGGATTTCCATCCCTGGTCTGCGTATCGCCGGGGGGCTGATTGTGGCCTTCATTGGTTTCCGCATGTTGTTCCCGGCGCAGAAAGCGCATGAGTCGCCTGAAGCGACCAGCAAATCGGAAGAGCTGGAAACCGAACCGAGTGCGAATATCGCCTTTGTGCCGATTGCCATGCCGAGCACGGCGGGGCCGGGGACCATCGCGATGATCATCAGCTCCGCGTCAACGGTGCGTGACAGCGCAACCTTCCCGGACTGGGTGCTGATGATTGCGCCACCGCTGATTTTTGCGATTATCGGTCTTATCGTGTGGGTGTCGCTGCGGAGCTCTGGCGCTATTATGCGCTGGGTAGGTAAGGGCGGTATCGAGGCAATTTCCCGTCTGATGGGCTTCTTGCTGGTCTGTATGGGCGTGCAGTTTATTATTAACGGCGTGCTGGAAATTATTAAGACCTATCATTAAGTTCATTGCCGGGTGGCGGCTTCGCCTTACCCGGCCTACGAAATCCGTCTTTTTGTAGGCCGGGTAAGCGCAGCGCCACCCGGTACCAACAATCCTCACCCGTGCTGCCCCTGTTCCTCCAGCGCTACCGGCCATTTACGGAAGATGAGCACTGACCAGATCAGCGCCACCAGGGCCGGAATAGCCCCCAGATAGCCAATCGCCGACATCGACACGTGCAGTATGACCTGATTTCCCACCAGCGCCCCCGCGCCAATGCCCAGATTGAAAATCCCCGAGAACAGCGACATGGCGACGTCCGTCGCATCCGGCGCCAGGGACAGCACTTTCACCTGCATACCGAGGCCAATAATCATGATCGCCACGCCCCAGAACAGGCTGAGGATCGCCAGATGGCTTTCGCTGCCCGCGGCGGGCATCAGCAGCAGCAGGCAGGCCAGCAGCAGGCCGATGGCGCTGCTCACCAGCACGGAGGCGTGCCGGTTACCCAGCTTGCCAAATAGCACGCTGCCAACAATGCCAGCGCCGCCGAGGATAAGCAGTAATACGGTGGCAAAGTTGGCGCTAAAGCCCGCTACCACCTGCACAAACGGTTCAATATAGCTGTACGCCGTGTAGTGGGCCGTCACGACGATGGCCGTCAGCAGGTAGATGCTCAGCAGCGCAGGACGACGCATCAGCAGCGGCAGGCTTTTCAGCGAGCCGGAATGTTCGCTCGGCAGCGCGGGCAGCAGTTTAATCAGACACACCAGCGTAACCAGCGCGCCCATGCCGATGGCGAAGAAGGTCGTGCGCCAGCCAAAGTATTGCCCCACGATGCGGCCGATCGGCAGACCCAGCACCATCGCCAGTGCGGTACCGGTGGCAATCAGGCTCAGCGCCTGGGCGCGTTTACCCGCAGGTGCCAGGCGAATCGCCAGCGAAGCGGTGATCGACCAGAACACCGCATGGGCAAAGGCAATGCCGATGCGGCTCATGACCAGCACCGTAAAGTTCCACGCCATAAACGACAGCACGTGGCTCGCAATGAACAAGACAAACAGTCCGATCAGCAGCCTGCGACGCTCCATCTGGCTGGTCAGTAGCATAAACGGCAAGGACATCAGCGCTACCACCCAGGCGTAGATGGTCAACATAATGCCCACCTGAGCCGTTTCCATCTGGAAACTGTCAGCGATGTCAGACAACAGCCCAACCGGAACAAATTCTGTGGTATTAAAAATAAACGCGGCAATGGCCAGCGTGACCACGCGTAGCCACGCAACCCTGCGGGAAACTGTGTTCGTTGTCATAGGGATGTCGGAGATTCGTTGCTGAAAAGAAGAGGAGACGATCTTAAAACGTCAAACGGCGAAAACTCAACCATTATGTGATGCAGATCTCAATATTTACCTTATGAAAGCGGTAGCCGGGAACGCTGTTTTCATTGAATATAAAAGAACAACACAATAAAAACAGGCGGTAATACAATGCAAGAAATTGATTTTTATCTGGTGGATGCCTTCAGCGACAAAACTTTTGGCGGAAACGCGGCAGCGGTATGTCCTCTGGAAGAGTGGCTGCCGGACGAGACGCTGCTCAAAATGGCGCAGCAGCATAACCAGTCTGAGACCGCCTTTTTCGTCCGTACCGACGGTGGTTTTGAGCTGCGCTGGTTTACCACGCTGGATGAAATTAACCTGTGCGGCCATGCCACGCTTGCCGCATCGCACGTTATTTTTGAATACCTTGACTATCCGCACACTGAAATCACCTTCACCACGCGCTTCGTGGGCGAACTGACGGTTAAACGCAGCGGCGACTGGCTGACGCTGAACTTCCCCGCGTGGTCAACGGAGGTGGTCGAGAACCCACCTGCGCTGCTTTTTAGCGGTCTGGGCATTACAGAGGCAAAAGAGGTGCGCGTGGGTCGGGATTACATGGTGGTGCTGGAGAGCCAGCAGCAGGTAGAAGCGTTAACGCCGGATATTGGGGCCATGCTTCCGCTGGATAAAATGGTCTGCGTGACGGCGCCGGGAGAAAACTATGACTTCGTCAGCCGCTTCTTCTGCCCGGGCGAAGGGGTGCCGGAAGACCCGGTTACCGGGTCTGCCCACAGCATGCTGATCCCTTACTGGAGCGAAAAGCTGGGTAAAACGTCGCTCAATGCCCGCCAGGTGTCACACCGTGGCGGAGATCTGCGCTGCGAATTGAAGGGCGACCGCGTGCTGATCGGCGGTCAGGCCACCCTGTATATGAAAGGGCGTGTCTTTTTGCGCTAACAGGACGGAGCGATAAGTTAATACTATGAAGCACCCTGGCAGGCCTGCGCTATGTTGAAATTTAGCCTCATAAAAAAGCAAGGAGCCTGCCATGTATTCCATTACCTCTGAATCTGCTCGTCACCCGGACATTCTCAGCCTGATCGCGGCGCTTGACCGCTATCAGAGCGAACTCTATCCCGCCGAAAGTAATCATCTGCTCGATCTGACTGCACTGCCGGAAGCCTCGCTGATCCTGATGATCGTTCGCGACCAGCAGCTTCAGGCCGTTGGCTGTGGCGCTATCGTGCTCAACGGCGACGGTACGGGCGAGATGAAGCGGGTCTATATCGATCCGGCACATCGCGGGCAGCATCTGGGAGAGACTCTGCTGGCCGCCCTGGAAGATGAGGCCCTGAGCCGTCATTGTCATACCGTAAGGCTGGAGACGGGCATCAAACAGCATGCCGCAGTGCGGCTGTATGAGCAGTGCGGATACGATTTGCGTCCGGCATTTCCCCCATACGTTGACGACCCGCTCAGCCTGTTTATGGAGAAGGCGCTGGTTGAAGACGTTCGTTTAGCAGCGCTATAAAGGCCTCCAGCTGGCGGGTCATCGCCCCGCGTCGCCACACCAGCCAGGTAGTCAGCCAGCGCCAGTTCTCCGCCAGCGGCCAGGCTTCCACCTGATGATGCCCAGGCATACTCTCCAGCATCGAGCGCGGCATCAGCGCGATTCCCGCGCCCGCAATGACGCAGGCAAGCATGCCGTGGTAGGACTCCATCTCATGAATGCGGCCGGGCGTGGCGCGGTCAGCGTGAAACCAGCTCTCCAGGTGTCGGCGATACGAGCAGTTGGCCCGAAAGGCATAAACGTCGCTGCCGCTGACCTGCGCGGCACGCGTCACCTCCGCGTGCCCGGCAGGCGTGACCAGCATCATCTCTTCCCGGTAGACCGGCATTCCTTCCAGCTCCGGGTGCGACAGCGGCCCGTCGACGAAGGCGGCGCTGAGGGTTCCCTCCAGTACGCCATCAATCATCGTCCCGGATGGTCCGGTCGAAAGGGCAAACTGGATGCGCGGATAGCGCTGGTTAAACTGCGCCAGCGTTTCAGGAATGCGCACGGCGGCGGTGCTTTCCAGCGCGCCGAGGGCAAATAACCCCTGCGGTTCATCCCCCGCGACAACCATGCGCGCTTCATCCACCAGCGCGAGGATCTGCTTGCTGTAGCGCAGGAAGTTATGTCCAGCCGGGGATAAACGCAGACGCTGGTTCTCACGAATAAACAGCTCAACGCCCAGATCGGCTTCCAGCTGGCGGATGCGGGTCGTCAGGTTGGACGGCACGCGATGCACCTTCTGCGCCGCCTGGGTGATACTGCCCGTCAGCGCGACAGCGTTAAACATCTCAAGCTGGGTTAAATCCATAATGTTCTCGTTTTGTGAATAAGGTGGTTAGTATTATTCATTTTTAAGAAATAGCAGAGTGGGCCACAATTAATCAACCGAAAAACGTGGAGAACACCATGACTTATTCCTCTGCAACACATGCCTTCTCAGTCAACCCGGCCACGGGTGAAACCCTCGCCGCGTATCCGTGGGCGACGCCGGAACAGGTTGAACGCGCGATTTCTCAGTCCGACGCGGGCTATCGCCAGTGGCGTCGCGAAAGTGTTTCCCACCGGGCGCAAAAGCTGCGCGATCTTGGCGCCGCGCTGCGTCATCGCGCTGAAGAGATGGCGCAGACGATCTCCCGTGAAATGGGCAAACCCATTCAGCAGGCGCGGGCGGAGGTGGCGAAATCCGCCAGCCTGTGCGACTGGTACGCCGAGCACGGCCCGGCGATGCTGCACGCGGAACCTACGCAGGTAGAAAATCAGAACGCGGTTATTGAATACCGTCCGCTTGGGCCGATCCTCGCGGTAATGCCGTGGAACTTCCCGCTCTGGCAGGTGCTGCGCGGCGCGGTGCCGATTTTGCTGGCAGGGAACAGCTATCTGCTTAAACACGCGCCCAACGTGCTCGGCTCGGCGGACCTTATTGCGCAGATCTTTGCGGATGCGGGTTTCCCTGAAGGCGTGTTCGGCTGGGTGAACGCCACCAACGACGGCGTCAGCCAGGCGATTAACGATCGTCGTATTGCGGCGGTGACCGTCACCGGCAGCGTGCGTGCCGGGGCAGCCATTGGCGCTCAGGCGGGGGCTACGCTGAAAAAATGCGTTCTTGAGCTGGGCGGCTCAGACCCGTTCATCGTTCTCAAAGATGCCAACCTGGATCTTGCCGTGAAGGCGGCGGTAGCGGGGCGCTACCAGAATACTGGACAGGTGTGCGCGGCGGCCAAACGCTTTATTGTGGAGGAGAGCATTGCGGACACCTTTACCCAGCGCTTCGTCGATGCGGTTGCGGCCCTGAAGCTGGGTGCGCCGGACCAGGAAGAAAACTACCTGGGCCCGATGGCGCGTTTCGATCTGCGCGATGAACTGCATCAGCAGGTGCAGGCGACGCTGGCAGAAGGGGCAACGCTGCTGCTGGGCGGTGAGAAAATCAGCGGCGAGGGGAATTATTATGCGCCAACCGTGCTGGCGAATGTCACCCCGTCGATGACGGCTTTCCGCCAGGAGCTGTTTGGTCCGGTCGCGGCCATTACTGTTGCTAAAGACGCGGAGCACGCCCTGATGCTTGCCAACGACAGCGATTTTGGCCTGTCTGCGACGGTCTTCACTGCTGACGCAGCGCTTGCGGATAAATTCTCCCGCGAACTGGAGTGCGGCGGCGTGTTTATCAACGGCTTTAGCGCCAGCGATGCGCGCGTAGCCTTCGGCGGCGTGAAGAAAAGCGGCTTTGGCCGCGAGCTTTCCCACTTCGGTTTGCACGAATTCTGCAATGTGCAGACTGTGTGGAAGGATCGCGTGTAATCCCGTGATTTCGGCCCTCCTCGCGAGGGCCGTTGTCATTTCTCTGCAATGGTTCTGTCATTTTCATTTCGTAGACTAGCACGCGTCTAACGTCTTGTTACTGAAGAAAATTATGAACCTAACGCAAATTTTTCGCCGTATTGCGCAGCGTCTCACCCCTCGTCACTTTGGTCTGCTGACGGGTATCTTTTGCATTATTGGCCTTTTCTCCGCGCTGCAGCTCTCCTCGTCACTCCTGCTTAACGCCTCCCTGAACGACGCCCAGCGCAACGAGCAGCAAAACCTTCTGGCCTGGCAGCAGCAGAGCAAGCTGGATCTGGCCCGTGTTTCTCTGCTGGCCGCAAGCGATCTCCTTAACCGGTCCGGCGTCTGGTTTATGCAGGATAAAGAGACCGGATCCGACGGGAGCTGGCATAGCCTGATGGATGATGCGCAAAAGGGGCTGGCGGTTTCGCAGCAGGCATGGAAGGCCTGGCTGGCGCTGAATCCGCCTAAAGACGATGCGCTGGTGAACAGCTATCAGCTTTTCTATGGTGCAATCAAAGAACAGGCAGACGGTCTGATAAAAACCAACACCATCGACGCTTTTTTTGCCGTACCGGCGCAGGCGTTTCAGTCTGATTTTAACGACAACTATGCGCGCTATCAGCAGGCAAGCGAGAAGCAGGCCATGCAGGGGCGTCAGAGCCTCATGGCGCAGCTCTCAGGATTGCAAACGTTGTTCCTGTTTGCGCCGGTGCTGCTGCTCGCCATCGCGGTTGTCGTCTGGTTCGGCATGTCCAGATGGGTAATTACGCCGCTGCGTCGTTTGATTGCGCATATTAACCGGCTGGCGGCAGGGGATCTCTCCGGCACGCCGCCGAACGTCATGCGCTTTAACCGCGAGATAGGGCAGCTTAGCGACAGTATTGCGACGATGCAGCACGGTCTGCAGCAGCTGGTGACGCAGGTCAGCCATGCTACTGCCACCATGGTGGAGAATATTGGCTCCCTGGCGGAAGGTAATCAGAAGCTGTATCAGCAGTCGACGCGCCAGGCGAAAGAGCTAGAGGATGTGACGGCGCATATCGCGGCGCTGGAAAGCCATGTGGAAGGGAATACCGGCTATGCCAGGCTCGCCAGCTCCCGGGCCGATGAAGCGCGCCAGGCCGCCGTGGGCGGCGACCAGATGATGTCTACCGTAAACGCGTCCATGCAGGCGATCGTCGACCGATCGTCCGAGATGCGCGGGATCGTGGCGATGATCGACAGCGTGGCGTTTCAGACCAACATCCTGGCGCTGAATGCCGCTATTGAGGCGGCCCATGCCGGAAATCAGGGACGCGGTTTTGCCGTCGTCGCACGGGAGGTTGGGCTGCTGGCAAGAAAGAGCAGCCACTCGACGCAGACCATTCAGGAGCTGATCAACCGCTCGCTGCAGGGCATTGAAGACGGTTCCAGAGCCGTTACCCTGATGGAAGATAATCTGCAGCAGGTCACCGGTCTGGTGGGCAATTTAAGCAGTTTGCTTAATGAGATCTCCACCGCCACGCTCAGCCAGGGAGAGAGTATTCACCAGATGACGCGTCAGCTTCAGGCGCTGAACCAGGTCTCCCGTCAGACGGACCTGCTGGTCTCTGACGCTTCTGATGCTTCTGAACGTCTGCAAAAGCAGTCCGATCTTTTATTGCAGGCCGTTTCGCGTTTTCGTCTTAGCGCCTGACGCAATACATAAGCCTCTGTTATACTCGCAGCCCGTTTTAGCCTGAGGGCAAGGAGCAAAGTGTGGCTGCGGTCATCCATAATGAGATGTTGGACGAGATTCTGGCGCAGGTTCGTCCGTTAATTGGAAAGGGGAAGGTTGCCGACTATATTCCGGCTCTTGCCTCGGTCAGCGGGAATAAGCTGGGCATTGCTATCTGTACCATCGACGGACAGCGATACCAGGCAGGGGATGCAACAGAACGTTTTTCCATTCAGTCCATTTCGAAAGTGCTCAGTCTGGTTGCGGCGATGCGCCAGTATGAAGAAGACGAGATCTGGCAGCGGGTGGGCAAAGATCCGTCCGGCCAGCCTTTTAACTCGCTGCTTCAGCTCGAGATAGAACAGGGTAAACCGCGAAATCCCTTTATCAACGCCGGGGCGCTGGTGGTCTGCGATATGCTGCAAAGCCGCCTCAGCGCGCCGCGTCAGCGAATGCTGGAGATAGTGCGCCAGCTCTCGGGCGTCGACGACATTGCCTACGATCCGGTGGTGGCACGTTCGGAGTTTGAACACTCCGCCCGTAACGCGGCCATCGCGTGGCTGATGAAATCCTTCGGTAATTTCCACAACGATGTGGCGACCGTGCTGCAAAACTACTTCCATTACTGCGCCCTGAAAATGAGCTGCGTTGAGCTGGCCCAGACGTTCCTGTTCCTTGCGCACCAGGGACACGCGCCGCATCTCGATCAGGAAGTCGTTTCTCCGCTTCAGGCTCGTCAGGTTAACGCGCTGATGGCAACCAGCGGGATGTATCAAAACGCCGGTGAGTTTGCCTGGCGCGTTGGACTTCCGGCTAAATCAGGCGTCGGCGGCGGGGTCGTGGCGATTGTGCCGCATGAAATGGCGATAGCCGTCTGGAGCCCGGAGCTGGATGAAACGGGAAATTCGCTTGCCGGCGTCGCGATTCTGGAGAAACTGACCCAGCGTCTGGGACGTTCCGTATATTGATGCCCGATCTGGATCCTCTCTTTTCCCGACTGGCGCGATCGACATTTCGCTCGCGCTTTCGTTTAGGCGATAAAGAACGACAGTACTGCTGGGACAAAGGCCCCGAAACCATTGACCAGCATGCCGCGGATTTTGTCGAAAAGCGCCTTGCGCCTGCACAACCCGCAAACGACGGTAAGCAGACGCCTATGCGCGGTCACCCGGTGTTTATCGCCCAGCATGCCACCGCCACCTGTTGTCGGGGCTGTCTGGCAAAATGGCATAACATTCCACAGGGCGTAACGCTGACGGCGCCGCAAAAAAATTATATCGTCAGCGTTATCCACCACTGGCTGGTGCTGCAAATGAACGCCTAAATTTGACGAGTTATGCTCCAGTGGTATTTGTGTTATAGATGCATCCCAAGTTAGTCCCGATCTTGCTGACGACCGCAATAATTGCCATAAGCTTTCATATGGAATGATATTTAATGCGTTCTGCTCTTACCGCCTTCAGGCCGTTCCAGGTTGACACGCCGCTGCGAAACGCAACGACGATTTTCATTCTCACCACCTTATTCTATTTTGTGGGTGCGGAATTACGGCTCGTTGAGGCCCTGTCGCTGTTCTGGCCGCTGAACGGCGTCATGGCAGGGATCTTCGCCCGCTATGTTTACCTGAATCGCCTGCATTACTATGCGGTATGTTATGTCGCGATGCTGTTGTACGACGCGGTCACAACCAACTGGGGTATAGCCTCAGTGGTGATCAATCTGTCTAACATGATCTTTATCGTTGTCGTCGCCGTGCTGGTTCAGCGCGACAAGCGGCTGATGAAGAAAACCCCCGATCCGCTTAACGCATTACGCCTGTTTAACTACTGTCTGATTGCCGCGCTGCTTTGTGCCTTGCTCGGCGCGGTGGGGTCGGTCGGGATTGATAGTCACACCTTCTGGCCGCTGTTTGCCGACTGGTTTAGCGAGCAGTTCTCAACCGGCGTGCTTGTTGTGCCCTGTATGCTCACGTTACGTATGCCCGGGCGCGAGCTCAGGTTACGTCTGGAGCAGCTGCTGCCGGTGATGGCGCTGATCGTCTCGGCGATCGCGTCGGTGGTGATTGGCGGAGCGGGGAGCCTCTCATTTCCTCTGCCTGCGCTTATCTGGTGCGCGGTTCGTTACTCACTGCCTGCGACCTGTCTGCTGACGTTTATTACGGGCGCCACTGAAATCATTTTGGTCGCCAATTCGATTATTAATATTGCCGTGGCGACGCCGTTTACGACGCCAATGATGTTTTCAGCCCGGCTGGGCATTGCCACGATGGCGATCTGTCCGGTGATGGTTTCCGTCAGCATGGCGGCGATTAATTCCCTGATCCGCCAGGTTTCGCTGAGGGCGGATTATGACTTTTTAACGCACGTCTACTCGCGTTCCGGGCTTTACGAGGCGTTAAAGCATGAAGAGACGTACCGGCATACGCGTTTTCTGACCGTCATGCTGCTGGATATTGATTATTTCAAAAGCATTAATGATAACTACGGCCACGAGTGCGGAGACCGCGTGCTGGCGTCGTTTGCCCGACAGGTTCAGCAGGTCGTCGGCGAAGATGGCATGGTAGCGCGCATGGGCGGGGAAGAGTTCGCTGTGGTGGTCAACTCAGGCGACGCGCAGCACGGTTTTGAACTTGCTGAGCGTATCCGCTCCACCGTTGCCAGCCATCCTTTTACATGGCGTCACCAGACGCTCTTTCTGACGGTCAGTATTGGCCTCGGAACCGGAAAGGCTGAGTCATGGCAGTTGACCGAGGTCTTCAACAAGCTCATGGCCGAGGCGGACGATCATCTCTATCGTTCAAAAAAAGCGGGTCGAAACCGTACCAGCGCCCGGGGGGCGGACGAGCAAATTGCCTCGCCCTCCGGGAGTGAAACATAGCTGCGTTAATCGTCATAAGGCATTGACGTGAATAGTAAGCGGCTTAACAGGCTGTCAGAACGCTGACAATGCCTCTGTTTAAGCTACGCTTTTAGTAACGCTTTACGTCAGGAGACATTATGAAAGCACCTGCAACCCCTGAAAATGAAACAGACAGACTCAACTCGCTGCGAGAATCCGGTCTGCTTGAGATAGACAGCTCCCCGGCGTTTGACCGGTTAACGCGTCTGGCAAAACGCTTCTTCCAGGTGCCGCTGGCGATGGTCAATCTCATTGATGAGCATTCGCTCATCGTTAAGTCCGCTGATGGTAAGGCACCCGACACCGTTCCGCGTAACATCTCATTTTGTGGGCATACGATCCTCACCGAAGCGCCGCTGGTGGTGGGTGATATGCTCCAGGACGATCGCTTTGCGGATAACCCGCTGGTGGCCGGTGAACCTCGCGTGCGGTTTTACGCGGGATTCCCGCTGCGCCTGCGCGACGGCGCAAGCGTTGGCTCGCTGTGCCTGATTGATTACGCTCCCCGTGAGTTTTCTGCCGCCGACCTCGCCGTCCTGGGAGACCTTGGCGCGCTGGCGGAAGATGAATTTGCTGCCATCAGCGCGGCGACCACGGATGAATTAACAGGGCTATTCAATCGTCGGGGCTTTAATCAGCTCGTGCGTTTCACGCTTTCCGTTGCCCGGCGCCGGGCTGAGCCGCTGACGCTCGGCTGGCTGGATTTGGATCGCTTCAAGGAAATTAACGATCGCTACGGCCATGAAGAGGGGGATAAGGCGCTGAAAGCGATGGCGCAGCTGATGCGCGCCTCTTTCCGTGAAGCGGATCTGCTGGTTCGTTTTGGCGGGGACGAGTTCGCCGTGCTGTTCGCGGATACGGATGAGCAGGGGGCCTGGATTGCCATGCAGTATCTCGCCGAGCAGGTGGAAAACTATAACGCCCGCAAGCTGCATCCCTGGTCGCTTCTTTTCTCATGGGGGCTCAGTGAATTCGATCATAACGGCAACGACCTGCAACAGTGGTTAAAAGATGCCGATGAAAAAATGTACGCTATGAAACAGCAGCGCCAGCGCGCCCGGTGACATAACAAAAGCCTATGTTCGATCCGTTTGCGTTAAGAAGATGTTAAATGCACAGTGATGGTATTCAACGTAAGGAAAAACAATGAATACCTCACTGCAAATCAAAAACCTCACCCGAGACGAAATTCTCATCCATCTTGATGCGCTGGCCGGGATCCTCGAAAACTGTGTGAACGGCGGGGCATCCGTCAGCTTTATGCTTCCCTATAGCCTGGATAAGGCTCGTATTTTCTGGCGCGGCATTGCCGAAAGCGTCGCGCGAGGCGAGCGGCTGGTGCTTGCCTGCGTCGATGCGCAGGACGGCGTCATCGGAACGGTGCAGCTGATCACAGACCAGCCGGAAAACCAGCCGCACCGGGCCGATGTGGCAAAGCTGTTGGTTCACGAGAAAGCGCGCCGGAAAGGGGCCGCGATGGCATTGATGGAAGCGCTGGAAGCTGAGGCCAGGGCCAGAGAGATTTCGGTGCTGGTGCTCGATACCTCCACCGGCAGCGGGGCCGAGACCTTCTACCAGCGTGCTGGCTGGCAAAAGGTGGGTGAGATCCCGCGCTATGCCCTGATGCCGGACGGTGCCATGACGGCCACGTCCGTCTTTTATAAGTTCTTATAATTTTTCTGCACAACTACGCGACGTATTGATCAAAACAGGGTTTCTGGTCGTTAAGTTTTGATAAGTTATCGTACCAATCTTATCAGGCTGTATGACTAATCATAAAAGGAACCTCTTGTGAACACGCTCAACCGTCGCGATTATCCCGGTGCTCTGTATCCCGAACGCATTATTCAGTTTGGTGAAGGCAATTTCCTGCGCGCGTTTGTCGACTGGCAAATTGACCTATTAAACGAACATACCGATCTTAACGCCGGCGTGGTTATCGTCCGTCCGATTCAGAGCGACTTCCCGCCGTCGCTGAATACGCAGGACGGTCTTTATACCACGCTCATTCGCGGTCTGAATGAGAAGGGAGAGGCGGTGAGCGAAAGCCGGCTTATCCGCTCCGTTAACCGGGAAATCGACGTCTACGGCCAGTATGACGCGTTCCTGAAGCTGGCACACAATCCGGATATGCGCTTTGTTTTCTCGAATACCACCGAAGCGGGCATCAGCTATCACGAGGGTGACAGATTCGACGATGCGCCTGCGGTGAGCTACCCGGCGAAGCTGACGCGTCTTTTGTTTGAGCGCTTTAGCCACTTCAACGGTGCGGCTGACAAGGGCTGGATCATCATTCCGTGCGAACTGATTGACTATAACGGTGACGCACTGCGTGAACTCGTCCTGCGCTATGCCCGGGAGTGGGCGCTGCCGGCCGCCTTTATTCAGTGGCTCAACGACGCGAACAGCTTCTGCTCTACGCTGGTTGACCGTATCGTGACCGGTTATCCACGTGACGAAGCGGCCGCGCTTGAAGCTGAGCTGGGTTATCACGATGGGTTCCTGGACACGGCCGAACACTTCTATCTGTTTGTTATTCAGGGGCCTGCATCACTTGCCCGCGAACTTCGTCTGGATAAATACCCGTTAAACGTGCTGATTGTCGACGACATCAGGCCTTACAAAGAACGCAAGGTCGCTATTCTGAACGGCGCGCACACGGCGCTGGTGCCTGTCGCCTTCCTGGCCGGGCTGGATACGGTAGGTGAGGTGATGAATGATGCGGAGATCTGCGCGTTCGTCGAAAAAGCGATTTATCAGGAGATCGTTCCGGTCCTCGATTTGCCGCGTGAAGAGCTGGAATCGTTCGCCAGTGCGGTAACAGGACGTTTTCGTAACCCTTACATCAGACACCAGTTGCTTTCCATTGCGCTTAACGGCATGACGAAATTCCGTACCCGCATCCTGCCGCAGCTGCTGGCAGGGCAGAAGGCAACGGGGCAATTACCGGGACGTCTGACGTTTGCCTTAGCCGCGTTGATCGCGTTTTACCGCGCGGAGCGTAACGGGGAGAGCTATCCGGTGCAGGATGATGCGTGCTGGCTGGAACGCTATCAGCAGCTCTGGGCGCAGCACCGCGATCGGCAGTTGAGTACCCGTGAACTGGTGCAGTCGGTGCTGAGCGTGAGCGAGCACTGGGAACAAGATCTGACGCAGGTGAGTGGGCTTGTCGACCAGGTGACGCTGGACCTTGATGCCATTTTACTGAAAGGGATGCGCGCTGCGGTAAAACCGCTTTGCTAAAACGTTCACCCGGCTACGGCCGGGTTTAAACACACCTCATTTTAGTTACAACATACTATATGCTTTGTTTTTAAAAAAGCACATGCAGCACTGTGCGCATTTCGCTAATCAGGGGAGAAAATGCAATGTCCCGTTAACAAGCTTGCAACGGTGATGGGGATCACGTTTAATAGCGACGCTACTTTCTTCAATGAAACTCACTATGATCGTTCGTCCTAAACAACACTGGCTACAACTGATTTTTGTCTGGCACGGTTCGGTACTGCCTAAGATCTATACCCGATTGCTGCTCAACTTCCTGCTTTCTATTGCCGTTATCCTGATGCTGCCGTGGTATACCTCGCTGGGCATCAAATTTACCGTGGCACCATTCAGCATTCTCGGCGTGGCGATCGCTATCTTTTTGGGTTTCAGAAACAACGCCTGTTATTCACGCTACGTTGAGGCTCGCCTGCTCTGGGGGCAGTTGATGATAGCGGCACGCTCGCTGTTTCGCGAGGTAAAAAACACCTTGCCTGACGATAAGCACCTGGGGGAATTTGTCCGTCTGCAGATTGCTTTTGCCAACTGCCTGCGCATGACCCTGCGCCGGGAGCTGAACGCCGAGCAACTCACTCGCTATCTTTCTCCAGATGATTTACGTCAGGTGATGAACGCCAGCGCGCCCGCGAACCGTATTTTACTGATCATGGGGGAGTGGCTTGCCGTGCGCCGTCGTAACGGGCAACTCTCAGACATCCTGTTTCACAGCCTGAATAACCGTCTGAACGATATGTCCATCGTCCTGTCCGGCTGCGAGCGCATTGCGACCACGCCGGTACCGTTCGCCTACACGCTGATTTTGCACCGTACGGTCTATCTGTTCTGCATTATGCTGCCGTTCGCGCTGGTTGTGGATCTGCACTACATGACGCCCTTCGTCTCAGCCCTGATTTCCTACACCTTTATCTCGCTCGATACCCTGGCGGAAGAGCTGGAAGACCCGTTCGGCACCGAAGATAACGACCTGCCGCTGGACGCCATCTGCAACATGATGGAGCGCGATCTGCTGCAGATGAACGACGAAGAGAACATTCCGGAAAGGCTGATGCCGGATAAGCACTATCAGCTGACCTGACGGGCGTTCCACTCGTCGCGGGTGATCTCCCACAGCTCGGAGTCCAGCATCCCGCTGACGTAGGCTTTTTTCTCCGTCCTGATAAGCCGCATGCCGCTACTGTCTGAAATACGCCGTGAGCGGCTGTTCGCGGCGGCTTTCGGAGCCCGCAAGACGGATTTGTTTAGCGTATTGAACCAGTAATCCGTCGCGGCAATGCTGGCCTCGCGCATATATCCCTGGCCCTGAAACTCCGGCGCGAGCCAGAAGCCGCGGTTGTTATCCTCGACGTCGTACAGGCAAATAATACCCATCAATTCATCCGGCACCTCACGTCGCCGGATGCTCCAGAACCAGGCAATCCCTTTCGCCATATCCGGCAGCGCCACGTTGTTGACATAGTTTTCCGCGCCGTTATCCGGGTAGGGCCAGGGCACGGAAGAGACCATATAGCGGACGATCTCCCAGCGCGGATACAGCGTTTGTATCTGGGCCGCATCTTCGGCAACCAGCGGTTTTAGCAGTAAGCGTTCTGTCGTGAGCGTCGGTATCGTCATGCGCGGATCTCCCTATTTAGGCGTTATGCTTTTGTTTGCGTTTTGGTATTTTCATCTATATGACGTTCTGTTTAGTTGTGTTGTAACGTATTTACTACCAAAATTTTGCTCTGCTGAGCGTTCGACTACCATCAGATTAGTTGGGCTAACTTACCTACCCACATAAGGAATAATGTATGGTTTTGCCTGGAATGAATCCTGAGACCAATCTCCCCGGTTATGATTATGCGCGAATGGCAGGTTTAGGGGCTGCAGATTTCGATTTCAAAGCACTGGGTTCCGCCATGGACTGTAATCGCGAATTTGCTCAGGCCGGTATCATTTATTCTGATGGTACTCAACGCTACCTGGTTCGCTCTGGTCAGCGTCATCCTAATGGCCAAAGTGGTATTGTAACCCACGTAATTGTAACGAAAGCGAACTCGCAGCCATCCACCTCCAGCGTAGGTAAATCATTGACTGACGCTGTGACATCGACATCCATGGGTACTGAGCTTGCGTCGACTGTACTATCCTGTGGCGCGATGATCATTACTGGAGGTGTAATGCTTGCAGGCACGGCAGCAACACCTCTTACCGCAGGAGGCAGTGGTGTTTTAGTGGCTATCGGCTACGCTGGTACTCTCGCTACCGGATTACAATGTGTTAACGGTCTTTATCGAATTTATGATCTGGTTGAAAACGGTGGCGGAAATGTTGCATGGCTCGATACGCAAGAATGGTACGTCGCCACCTCCACATCACTGGATGTAATTTCGTTAGCAAGTGCAGGTGGGGCATTAAAAGAAGCCGTTACCACCTGGCGTGCAATAAAATCCATATCTTCCTTGAAAGCCACTGAATGGTTAAAAAGCTATCCTCGTCAGGATCGTGCTCGTTTGACCGAATTGATAATTCGCGCGCAAAACCCCGGTATAAGCAACAAAGAAATCAAGGCTCTTATCCGCGCGGGTCTTTATCCGAAACGCTTTCCAACCGGGCCGGTTCAGGTCGAACTCACTCGACAACTTGGGCAAGTGGTAACAAGTGCCGCAGCATTGGCGGGAAGTGCGGTGAGCGGCGTTATTGCAGCGCCCAGTAACTTACCACGCACCGGTAAATACATTATCGGTACCATTCAGTCACTGGCGGTATTCTGATGAAGTTTTTGAGTTTGTTAACCGGACGGGTTTTCCAGGATCTCCTGCAACATGGTAAAGATATAGAGGAGGCTATTGCTCGTCGTGATACCCGCCTTCTGGATAATTCCACTCCCGAACTGGAACGGTATTTTTCGCGACCCCTCAGCGAGCTTCCGCGTCAAAATCCTTACCCGGTAGCTATGCTGTTACCTCTGTTTTTAGTGGCGTTTGCGCTAAACCTTTTGCCTTTTCTCAGCAGGTTGCAGGGTTTGTCACCTTTACATCATGCATTGAGCTTTTTCTTACCATCATTGACGATGACAGGCGCGCTCATTGTGACAAGCGTACTACTGGCTCGTGGGAAGACGTCGGGATTGTCGGGCTTTATGGCGTTGTTCATCATCCTGCTGATAACGACCCTCGTTCAGGTTCTACATATCCTGCTTTCTCATGATGGAAGCCTCTGGCCACTCGTCATTGCATCTTTCGCGCTGTTACTTTGTCGGGTGGTGATGAACCGCAGCGGCTTTGTTCTGTTTACGCTCTATTGTCGTACTCAGCGTCTTGCCAGATTGGCACGGGAAATGCGGCTAAAAAGCCGTTAAAGGGGGAGGTTATGACATTACGAAAAGCCACGCCACATGAAGCCGAAACACTCTGGAATATTCGCAATCAGGCAATTCGTCACGGCTGTAAAACCAGTTACGACGCCGACGTCATTGCGCGCTGGACGCCAGAACTGATGCCCGAACGCTATCGGCAGATGGTCATTGAATACCCTTTTTACGTGGTTGAAGATGAAAAGGGCGATGCTGTGGCAACCGGCTATCTGGATCTTAATACCCACTGTCTGGAGGCGATTTTCACCCTGCCCGCAGCATCGGGTAAAGGCATGGCGACCATGATTATCGAGGCGCTCAAGCAGGAAGCCCGCAGCCGGGGGATAACCCGCCTGACGCTCGATGCAACGCCTAATGCCCAGTCGTTTTATCAGAAGCTGGGGTTTGTAACACTGAGCGAAACCTATCATCACTCGCGTATGGCGGGGGCTGATTTACGCTGTTTTGAAATGGCGATCGATTTGTAATGTGAGGAACATATGGCTGTCACGGTAAGACCTTTACGCGCAGAGGACTATTCCCAATGGCGACCGCTGTGGGATGGTTACACCCATTTTTATGATTGCTACCTTGAGGAATCCGTCACCGCAGCGACGTGGGAAAGGGCGCGCTCAGCGCATTCATCGATGTTCTGTCGGGTCGTGGAGAAGGACCAAAAGGTCATCGGTTTCGCGATGTGCATTCTGCATGAAGGCACATGGTCAACGGCCCCCGTCTGCTATCTGGAAGATCTGTTTGTTGATGCTGCCGAACGCGGGGCGGGAGCCGGTAAGGCGCTCATTGACGCTCTGATTGAAGAAGGCAAGCGCGAAGGGTGGTCGAAACTGTACTGGGTCACCCGGGAGAACAACCCGGCGCGTAAACTCTATGATAAATATGGTGAAGCTGACGATTACGTCCGCTATCGTCTCTCCCTCTAAGAATTCAGCGCCTGTGTTTGTATCAGACTGTATCAGCGTCCCGGATACATACACAGGCTTGCAATAAACCCGCTTTAGCACATATCCGCTATACATTGAGGTGTTGTTATATCCCCGTGAATTGTACTCAACCGGAGATACCAACATGTTTAGCAAACTCGCGTACTCAACACTCGCACTGACCGTTTCTCTTGGCACCGTGATGTCCTGTCAGGCCGAAGTCACCGGCACAAACGTCGCCGCAGCCTTTGATCATCCTCAGCAAATTAACGCCGGCGATCTGAATGTCGGTTATGTCGACATTGGCCCAAAAGACGGTCAACCGGTTATTTTACTGCACGGCTGGCCGTACGATATTCACAGCTATGCCGACGTCGCGCCCGCTCTGGCGGCAAAAGGATACCGGGTCATTGTGCCGTCTCTGCGCGGCTACGGCACCACGCGCTTTCTGTCAGCAAACACACCGCGCAACGGCCAGCCTTCAGCCATGGCTAAAGATATTGTGAACCTGATGGATGCCCTGAATATTAAGCAGGCGGTATTTGCAGGATATGACTGGGGTGCCCGTACGGCGGATATCGTCGCGGCGCTGTGGCCCGAGCGGGTAAAATCACTGGTGTCGGTGAGCGGGTATCTCATAAGCAGCCAGCAGATTGGCAAACAGCCGCTGCCTCCAAAAGCAGAGCAGCAGTGGTGGTATCAGTTCTATTTCGCCACCGCGCGCGGCGCTGAAGGCTATGCCAAAACACGCATGACTTTGCGCGCTTAATCTGGTCGCAGGCCTCGCCTGACTGGAAATTTAGCGATGCGGTCTTTAACGCCAGCGCTAAATCCCTCGATAACCCGGACCACGTCGCGGTGACGCTCAGCAACTATCGCTGGCGTTTAGGGCTGGAAAAAGGCGAGCGCAAATACGACCGCTACGAGCAAAAACTGGCCACGCTGCCGAATATCACCGTCCCAACAATCACCATCGAAGGCGGCAACAACGGTGCGCCGCATCCGGCTCCGCAGGCCTATGCGGGTAAATTTACCGGCAAATATGAGCACCGCACCTTCGGCGCAACCGTGGGGCACAACCCGCCTCAGGAAGATCCACAAGATTTCGTCAAGGCCGTCGTTGACGCTGACAAACTCTGAAATGTGCTATTTTCAGTATGTTACCTTTCGGTCTGGAGAGTTCGGTGGAGCATATTGATCATATCCTTGTCGTCGATGACGACAGGGATATTCGTGAATTGATTGTCGATTATCTCGGTAAGTCTGGCTATCGCGCGACGGGCGCGGCCAACGGCAAAGAGATGCGTAGCGTGCTGGATAAACAGCATATCGACCTGGTGGTGCTGGACGTCATGATGCCCGGCGATGACGGTCTTACGCTGTGTCGAGAGCTCCGCGTCGGGAAATATAAAGATCTGCCCATTCTGATGCTGACGGCCCGCAATGAGGAGACGGACAGGATCCTCGGTCTGGAAATGGGGGCGGATGATTACGTGGTGAAGCCGTTTGTCGCCCGCGAACTGCTGGCGCGTATCAAAGCGATTTTACGACGTTTTCGCACGATGCCGCCCAATCTGCAGGTGACAGAAGCAGGGCGGCTGGTGATGTTCGGTGAATGGCAGCTCGATACTGTCGCCCGCCACTTAATCGATCCGGAAGGGGTGATTGTGGCGCTCAGCGGGGCGGAGTATCGTCTGCTGCGCGTTTTCCTGGACCATCCGCAGCGCGTGCTGACCCGAGACCAGCTGCTCAACCTGACGCAGGGGCGTGACGCAGAACTGTTTGAACGTTCAGTCGATCTGCTGGTAAGCCGGGTTCGCCAGCGTCTCAATGAAGATGCCCGCACGCCCGCCTATATCAAAACCGTGCGCAGCGAAGGCTACGTCTTTACGATGCCGGTGACCATCAAAGAGGTTAACGAATGACGCTCTGGCCACGCTCGCTGCTGGCCCGTTTGCTGATCGTCGTACTGTCCGGTTTGCTGCTGGCTAACGCCCTGAGCCTGACGCTGGTGATGATTGAGCGCATGCACAGCGCCCGCACGGTGATGCTCGGTAATCTGGAAAACGACGTCGCAACTAGCGTCGCTATTTTAGACCGCTTACCTGCCAGCGAACGCGCCGCCTGGCTGCCTCGGCTTGAACGAGGTAACTATCGTTATATTCTGGGTACAGGGGAACCCGGTGCAGCCCCGACGGATAAGCGTTCGCAGGAAGCTATCCGAACCTTAAAAGCGACGCTTGCCGCGCATTACCCGCTTAGCTTTACCGCGGTTCCCGGCACCATTTCGCATATTCAGGCCCATCTTACGTTACGCGATGGCGCACCGCTGACCATTGACCTGATCCCGCGCATGCCGCCCGTCGCCAGCTGGCTACCGGTCGTTCTCATCCTGCAGCTGCTGGTTCTGGCTGCCTGCGCCTGGATTGCCGTGCGGCAGGTTGTACGGCCTTTTTCATGCTTTACCCGCGCGGTGGATGCGCTGGATCCGGCGGCCAGCACGCTAATGACGGAAAAAGGGCCGCTCGAGGTGCAGCGGGCAGCGCATGCCTTCAACGCCATGCAGGCGCGCATTCAGTCTTATCTAAGGGAACGCGCGCAGATCCTGGCCTCGATATCCCACGATCTTCAGACGCCCATTACCCGCATGAAGCTGCGCGTCGAAATGGCCGGGGAACCGGAAATACGCGACAAGCTCCTGAACGACCTTGATAGCATGTCTCGTCTGGTGCGAGAGGGTATCGCGTATGCCCGGTCATCAGAATCACTGGAAGAGACGTCTCTGAAGCTGGAGCTGAACGCCTGGGTCAACAGCATCGCCTGCGATTATCAGGACATTGGTAAAAACGTGCAGTTTCAGGCAAACGACGTCCGTTTGCCGATCGTCACGCGTCCACAGGCGCTTCGTAGAGTAATGACTAACCTGCTGGATAATGCTCTGAAGTTCGGCGGCTGTGCCGTCATTGCCATTGATGATTCATCTGCCGAAGAGGTGGTGATTCACGTTGTGGACGACGGACCGGGAATACCCGAAGCCGAGCTGGAGGCGGTTCTGCAGCCGTTTTATCGGGTTGAAACCTCGCGTAACCGTGATACCGGCGGGACAGGACTCGGCCTGGCGATTGCCGCGCAGCTGACCGCACAGCTGGAAGGAAAACTCAGGCTAGCGAACCGCGCCGGGGGCGGACTGGATGTCGCCATTACGCTATCGCGTCGTTCGTAATTGTACGGCTTTGTATCTCCCGGCCAGGGTGATACAGAGCCAGACAAAAACCGCGCGTTTACACATACCCTGAACACATCAGCACGATGAAATAGCCTCACTGCAGTGTCGCAGGACGTGTAATGTGAGGTCATTATGTTTCTGGTAATCGCTTTTCTGGGCGGGATGATAAGCCTGCTCAGCCCATGTACGCTCCCGGTTATTCCACTCCTGTTCGCCGGTTTCCATGGGCAACGGCGACATATTCTGGCTATGCTCGCAGGGATGATCGTGATGTTCACCCTGGTAGCGATGGTCGTCACCGTCGCCAGCGAGTGGATAACGGAGGCAACCATAGTCGGGCGCTGGATCGCGCTCGTCATTCTGGCCACCGCCGCGCTGGCCTTAATTTTCCCGTCTTTCGCCCAGCGTATTGCGGGTCCGGCCGTCAGCGCGGGAAATGTTCTCAACTCCCGAAGCGGGCAAACGCGCGGAATGGCATCGGCTTTTCTGGCCGGGCTTGCGGTAGGACTGCTCTGGTCTCCCTGCGCCGGCCCCATTCTGGGGGCGATCTTCAGCATTAATATTGCGGGGCATTCAGCTATTACCACCGGCGCGCTGCTGGCCGCCTATGGCAGCGGATGCGCGCTGATGCTGGGATTACTCGTCATCGGAGGCCGCACGCTAGTGACCCCGCTGAGAGCAAAATCGGCGCTCATGGCAAAGCTGCGTCAGGGGGCGGGGGTAGCGATGTTAGCGGCGGTCATCCTGAACGCGACGGGGATGACCTCGCAGCTGAAAGGGGCTAACGGCGTCGCAGATCGTCTTGAGACCGCGCTCTTAAATCTGGCAAAACCCACAGCCGCGCCGGTGAAGCTCCAGCCGGTGGCGATCGCTGAGCCCAGCAGCCAGCTGCCTTCGCTAAGCGGCGGAACAGGATGGGTAAACGGTGACCCTGTCACGTCTGAAGCATTGCGAGGGAAGGTTGTTCTGATTGATTTCTGGACCTGGGACTGCATTAATTGCCAGCATACGCTCCCACATGTGCGGGACTGGGCCACAAAGTATCAGCCGCAGGGTCTGGTGGTGATTGGGGTTCACACGCCGGAATACCCCTGGGAAAAACCGCTTTCGTCGGTACAAAAGGCGGTAACGAAATGGCAATTGCCTTATCGGGTGGTAACGGATAATAACTACCGAATCTGGAATGCTTTCGGAAACCAGTACTGGCCAGCGCATTACTACTTTGATGCCAAAGGTCAGCTGCGCTATACCGCCTTTGGCGAGGGTGATTATGAGCAGCAGGAAAAGGTTATCCAGCAGTTGCTTAAAGAAGCCCGCTTATAATCGGATCAGGGCTGGCGTTGAGCCACGATAAACAACCGAGGAAAAGCCAGCAGTATCTGCCCGTTTTCCTGGAGCGGATACTGCTCTTCCAGCAGTTCATGGTAGCGTTTAAGGAAACGTTTCTGCTCGCTCTCATTCAGTTCCTGGAGCCAGGGGCGCAGGCCGGTGGCGCTTACCCAGTCAATAATAGCCTGATGAGAGCTCATTTTGTGATAATAGGTTGTCCGCCAGATATCCACGTCACAGCCAGCCTCCGACAGAATATCGTAGTAAGCATGTACGCCCGGCAGAGGTTCGCGGCCACGGTCCGGGTAGTCTTGCTCCAGCGCCACTTCACGCATCGCCACATGGGTGGGTTCCAGCCAGTTGTCGGGCATCTGGATCGCCAGCACGCCATTTAACTTAAGCAGGGAGACGAGATGCGGCAGGAGATCGTAATGGTCCGGAACCCATTGCAGCGACGCGTTGGCATAAATCAGGCTCAGCGGCTGGCCAGGCTTGTACTGACGGATATCGGCCTCAACAAAGTGGCAGTCAGGTAAGGCGGCGCGTGCTTCCTCAAGCATGGCAGGGGAGTTATCGACCCCGGTAATGTGCGCAGAAGGCCAGCGATGCTTTAACAGCGCCGTGCTATTTCCTGGACCGCAGCCCAGATCGGCGATAGTAGCGGCTTCATCAATAGGAATTCTGGCGAGCAATTCAGCGGCTGGACGCGTTCTTTCCGCGCCAAACTGCAGGTAAAGAGAAGGGTTCCAGTCGGCCATCATCAATTCTCCGTCTTACATGATTCAGCAAGAATAGCACAGGCAGATGCCTGTAAAACGGTACCGACGAGGGTTTCGGGCAGATGAAAATCAGTAGAGTCAGTAAAACGAAGGGAGGGTGGAAAAATAATAAAACAGAAATATTACCCCTTAAAAGATTAAGGGGCAATGTTTTTATTGTAATTATTGTTTTTTAATATTTTATCGGCAAAGTGCTTCTTATGCTCTGTACCCGAAACTTTAATTATTAGATAATCATCGATGGGTATATCCCTGGTGTTTCGTAGGTCTTTGACCTCCTGGCCGCTTAGTTTTGCGAGAACTTCGTGGTCAGGTACTTTTTAAGTATAGGGAATATGCGGCACAATGAAAGCTGTCCTAAAAGACAGGTGATAATAGTTTCAGGTGTTATTATCAGGAACAAGAGCATGAATTCTGTCATTGAATTTTTTTTACACGACTACGATGATTTACCACCAGCATTAGCACACGAACTCTACCGACTCAGAAGAAAAACTTTTCGGGACCGACTCGACTGGAAAGTTGAATGCATCGAAGGCATGGAAAAGGATCAGTTTGATTCCCATAACACGACCTACTTGCTGGGTATGTATGATGGACAGCTGTTATGCGGCGCGCGATTTATTAACGCAACGCAGCCGACAATGATAAGCGAAATCTTTCACAACTATTTCGATAATCCCATTGTTTTTCCAGCAGATGTTCCCTGCTGTGAAGTGAGTCGTTTATTTTTAGATAAAGAAACACGAGACTCTGCAAGTCTGCAGGGTGTACCCGCCAGTAAGGCATTGTTTCTTGCAATGAATATTTATTGCATAAAGAAAAAATATCACGGGATGTACGCAGTAGCCAGTCGTGGTATGTATGCCATATTTCGCCATGCAAACTGGAAAGTTGAAGTCATTCAGCGCGGTGTTTCTGAAAAAGGGGAGGCTATTTACTATATTTATATGCCTGCCAGCACCAGCATTATTGAAGACATTATTAGCAAAGACAAATCCAGTCACTGGCTTCGCGAAATGCTCGAACATTTACGCCATTTATAACCAGTGGCTGAGGGTCAGTCGTCCAGTAAGCGGAGTTCCGTTCCAAGTTTTATTGCGTGTCTGGCATTATTCACACCGAGTTTCTTCATTATATTGCCCATATGGAATTTAACGGTGCGCTCAGCAATAGACAAAATAACCGCAATTTCGGCGTACGTTTTCCCGGCGCTGACCCATTTAAGGATTTGGCGCTCGCGTGGCGACAAGAAAACATTCTTTTTCTGCTGATGCTGGCTGTAAAGATTGAGCGTCTTCTGATGTAACTGAACAAGGAAGCGTAGAAATTTCGGTCGATATTTCTCTATGTCAATGCCTGAATGCTTAGGACTGATGACGGATAAGACCACAAGATTATTCAGATAGTCATGCAGAGGAAACGTCTGCCCCTGGTAAATATCATACTGGACACTTTCGTCGAAAATGCGCGTCAGGTTATAACCATCCGACAGGACGACATCACTTTCCCAGAAAAAATCTTCAACACAACGCAAAGCCCTAATAATGACAGGGTCAATGAACTGATATTTTCTTTCAAGATAGATATTAAACCACTCAGAATTATTATTGAGTATCCTCATCTGTGAAGGATCTTTCTTATTCATAATAGCGTAGGCGAAGACGATCCCTTTGAAATCCTCAAAAAACGCGTCCAGCTCACTCTGAATTTGCGTATTGATCGCTATGTCGTTGTAATATGTATCCTTCACGTGAGTTGCTGCCTCCTGTTCGAGTGGAGGACCAAGTATAATATGCTTCGTTATCTGTAGCGAGTCGCATTTTAATCCAGACAAAAGATAAGACAGGCTACCTCAGCAGGCAGCCTCGTGAACGTTTGGCATTTTTGAATGATAAATGCAGGTGACTAAGGGAAATGTTGATGATTTTATCGAATTTCGAAATCGTTCACTAAATATAGTAGGCTGCAAAATTTAGGAGGTATTCCGCTTTTCATCCGCGTAACGGACAAGCGTACCACCTTCATGCGCCTTTAAATAAGGATTTAAACCAGTAGGTTACAGAATACCTTTAAGGGCAACATGATAAAGCAGCATGATGGTTTTACCGTCGACAATCTTGCCCGTTTCAATGCTGCGTAATGCCTCTTCAAGCGTCATTTCCAGCACGTCGATATCTTCGCCCTCAGCCTTGATCCCGCCGCCTGCGCCGGTTCTGTCATCTGGCTGATACTCGGCAAGATAAAAATAGAGTTTTTCCGTAACGGAGCCCGGGCTCATATAGGCTTCAAAGATTTTCTGCACGCGCGAAACGTGAAAGCCGGTCTCTTCTTCAGCTTCTGCTTTTATGCGGCTTTCGGGATCCATGTTGTCCAGCAATCCTGCTGCAGCTTCAATTAAATCGTCCTGGTGGCCGTTGATAAAGACAGGGAAGCGGAACTGGCGCGTCAGGATCACCGTCTTTTTCTCTCGGTTATAGAGAAGAATCGTCGCGCCGTTGCCACGGTCATAGACTTCCCGATGCTGCCGTTGCCATTCGCCATCACGTCGCTGCAGGTCAAAGATATATTTTTTAAGGATGTACCAGTTGTCTGAGAGGGTTTCACTGTCGATGATGCGTACATTTGCACGTTTTGATTGCACGATTGTTCTTCCTTACGTAGAGTAATGGTCATAAACAGCAATATCATGCATGTTCAAGATTAAACATGCAACATCAGGAATCCATGATGCTTACCAGTCAGCGAAAACAATTGATCCTTGAAAAGCTGGGTGCCGAAGGGCAGGTCCAGTCAAAAGCGCTCAGCATTCTCTTTGACGTCTCTGAAGACACCATCCGGCGCGATCTGCGCGAGCTGGCGGCAGAAGGGCGTTTGCAGCGTGTTCACGGCGGTGCGCTACCGTCATCTTCCGCTATTGCTCCGTTTGCCGAACGGCAATCCGTGAAGATGGATGCGAAAAAAAGGGTGGCCCGAAAAGGAGCACAGCTGATTTCATCAGGCCAGGTGGTGATTGTCGACGGTGGCACGACCACCTCGGAGCTGATTACCTTTTTCCCTCCTGACTTGCGCATCACCGTGGTGACGCACAGCCCGAGCATTGCTCTGGGGCTCGTTGATCATCCTTCCATTGAGGTGATTTTAATTGGCGGACGTTTGTATAAACACTCAATTGTTGCGGTCGGCGCTGCGGCCATCGAGGGCATAGAGAATATACATGCAGATCTGTTCTTTATGGGGGTGACCGGTATTCATCCTGACGCGGGGCTGACAACCGGTGATTTCGAAGAGGCATGCATCAAACGTGCATTTTCCGGCAGAGCCGCGGAAACGGTCGTTTTGGCTTCTCCGGAAAAGATCAACACCGCGTCGTCGTTTGTGATTGGCGATATTTCTTCAGTGAATACCATCGTCGTTGAAGACGGTACAGATAAGGAGTGGATCCGCGCAGTATCGCAAAAGGGGGTATCCGTCGTGCTGACCTCAGCTCGTGACAGTCTCTGACAGCCAGCCTTTAACGACAGGCTGGCTGGCGTCCTGGCTTACGCTTCTGGAATGCTCTCAAGCGCGGTATAAACGCTGAGACCATATTTTCTGGCTACCTCAATGTCCATATCGGCACCTTTAGACGCACCGGCTATACGATAAATCGCATCGCATTTTGCGATGAGCCGGTGAGCAACGGGGTACAGCATCGCTTCGCTGATTTCATCACCCACCGTTTTTGAGCCTGCGGCTTTTGCCAGCGGCAACGCAAGCCATTCACCAATCACCGGAATGTGACCACGCTGGTAAACGGCTAATGCTGCGTTTTCGAGACGCGCCAGATTCTCATCTATTCGCGCCTGAACGCCATCGGTTCCGCTGCGATAGGGACCGGCAATTAAAATCAACTGTTGTGTCATTGATACCTCTGTCAGTGTTATTGCATGAAACTGCACATTTACAGAGGATACCTTACGTCATTACTGGCCAGAAATACAACTTTTCGTGCAGTAACGTGTAAAAAGACGCATAAGCAGATCGGTTGACGGGTTTTGAAAAAGGCGTCGGGCTACGGGCTCTCCGGTGCATGGCACACGGCCTCGATGTTATGACCATCAGGTGAGATGACAAAAGCGGCATAATAATTTTCACCGTACGGGCGTAATCCCGGTCCGCCGTTATCACGTCCGCCAACGCGCAGCGCGGCGTGGTAAAAATCATCTACCTGCTTGCGCGTATTAGCCACAAACGCCAGATGCAGAGGCGCGGGTGTGTCATTTGTCTGGAAAAGGCAAAGTGAAACGTCGCCAGCGCTCATTTCGACACCATAATCTGGCGCGCCTTCATCAATGAGCTCTACACCAAGCGGGCGAAGCGCCTCGAGGAAGAAAGTTTTACTTTTTTCATAATCGCTAACGCCGAATTTAACATGGTCAAACATTATCGACTCCTCAAAAGAGATAGAGAAATGAAGAGTATAGAAGGTAAGAGAAGTCGAATATGATCAACGGCGTGTCTATGTGACAGATGTCTCGCTACTGAGCAGACCGTTTCCGTCCAACAAATATCCAGCGCAGGTAGTCGTAGATCCAGTTAAACAGCATCGTGTACGGCAGGAAAAACAGTACAAGACCGATCTCAACAAAAAAAGCCTCCGTCACTGTAAGATTCAGCATAATCATCGCGACGGGCATTAAGGTTATGATGAGTCCCGTTTCAAAACCTACTGCATGGATCGCACGAATGAGAAATGTTCTTTCAAACTGGTATTTTTTCTGAAGGGAATCAAAGAGTTTATTAAAAATAAAATTCCAGATCGTTGCGGTAAGTGCGGATATGACGGACAACGAGCCTGACTGGAGAACAGACACATTCATCAGCCAGGCAAGTGACAGCGCGATAATAACGTTGGCCATCACCTCAAAAATGACTGCATGGAAGATTCTCTCTTTAGCACTTTTATTTAATTCAATTTCCATTTGCTTAGGGCTATGTTTTTCAAAAGATTGAGTATATCAGACATATTTCAACTCTTTCTAAACTGCATGTTATGTTAAATACAGCCCAAACCAACTAATGTTGTATGTACGGCCTCATTAAGAGGGGTCTGAGGTTCGTGGCCTAATTGCTCGTCGAATGGGCAGGGTTGAAATAGGTCTGCATGCCGCGCCAGCCTATCTGTCACGACATGGTGCACCGGAAAGTATTGATGAGTTATTCACCCATACGCTTGTGGGTTTCGATAATATGACACCCTTTATTTTACAAGCTCTTAAACAGTACCCACAGCTCAACCGCGAGCTGTTTACCGTGCGAACCGACAGCGATATTGCGCAATTAAACCTCATACGTGCCGGAGCAGGTATCGGTATGTGCCAGGTGCATCTGGCCGATTTTTCTCCGCCGTTACAGAGGATAATGCCTGATTTCTTTGCATTTCATCTCGACACATGGCTGGTGATGCATGAAGATTTACGCCACAGCCAGGCCTGTAAAACGGTGTTTGATTTTCTTGCAGAGGGTTTACAGGCTTATATCAACAGAGAAAAACGATAAGTAAACCCTGGAAGAACGGCATTGTTAAGCTGGCATGCGCTGGACGCACCGTGAGATAGCCAGTTCAGATGCCATCAGCATTCAAGCCAACGATGTCAGCAAAACGCCAGATTTTCCCTGATTCCATAACGGTGCGCATAATGTATATTATGTTAAATGATGTATTTCAGTAACCATAATCTGAATACCTTCCGCTACATCCCCTGGTCTTGCCCATAAAAAACGCCCCACTTTTAAGGAGCGTATCAAATACTCATTATCCAAGACGCGAGATTTTTTGCCTCGTTTCGTCTAGATGGCTGCGCAATGCTGCAAGACATGGCGCAAAATTGGCGGTAAAACGGCGGCAACCGTTGGCAAGTGCATAAAAGCGCTCAGCCAGCTCAAGCGCCTCATGCCAGATCCCTGTCTCGATCGCGTCGTTCAGCGCAACCGGGCGAAGCGTATTCACCATTCCGCCACCTGACTTCGGCGCAAAGCCCATAGGCAGCATGTCATAGGCTGGCGCAAGATCGTAAGGACGTCCATGGGAACTGATAAACGACAGATTGCCATGGTGCATGTCGGTATTGCCGATCAGCATGCCAAACGCCCAAAGCCTTGCCGTGCTGGCGACCGCTTCCGGGTGAACACATCCCTGCTTTGCCAGCTCGTTCACCAGTACCGGCCAGGTTTCTCTTGCACGACCGACAAACTCCGCCTCAAGCGCACGTAATGAAAAGAGCCCCTTACGACCAAGTGGTCCCGTGCGGTCGAACCGCGGGATCTCAAGGAAGCGTTGTCCACCAAAATCAAACACTTCTGTTTCGACGCCAAGCACGCTTAACGCCAGATGTTCCGCCAGCAGCAGGTCTCGCCAGCGTTCACTTACAGGGTTATCGTCCGGTGCAGTGAATTTCACAATGACGTGACCGCGTTCTGTGTAAGTACAGAATTTGGGCTGCTCACCGCCTGCGGAGGAACCCGGTACATCGCCGGCGCTAACGGCCAGCGCCAGTGACGGATATGCGGTTGCCCGGTCCACTTCAACTGGCGACGGCATCTCAACAAAATGATTCCGCGCCTGTTCCCCAATTATTAGGTTTCCTACTGCATCATGCCCATGGGCCAGCAGCGCCCTGATAACATCGGAGTCAGTCCAGTTTTCCGGATTTGCCGGCAGGCCAAGCTCGGATGAAAATCGGGAGGCATACGCGCGGCCAAGGTATCCCTGAGGCCGCATGTCAAACAACCACCACGGCAACCCGTCGCTGTGGAGGCATACATTGTCCGTTTGCTCCATGACAAATCCGTCTGGATACACCGGAACGAGTTTACCCAGCGGTTTAACCTGGCCCTCTTCCGTTATGCGGTAGATGGGGGCCGAACTGAATCCACGATGCGGGTCGCGCAGCACATAGTGAATAGATGGACCGGAGCCAATGCGGACAACTTCATCGCCAAGCGCTTTAATCGATCGCGAAATGGTAGGCTGACTAATTCCCATAATATCAGTAAGTTGTCTTACCGATACGGGTCCTTGCCTCAGCAATTGTCGTAGCGTTTCGGATCGATTTATCATGGCATTGAATCGCTTTTTGAATAGGTTATTGAATAGCTAATTTATCAGTTGTTGACACCCCTGTCATCTTCTCCAAAGGCTGTCTTTGTTTTATGCCTGCGCAACCAAATTAACTTATACGCC
This sequence comes from Enterobacter hormaechei, assembly GCA_041890495.1. Taxonomy (GTDB): domain Bacteria; phylum Pseudomonadota; class Gammaproteobacteria; order Enterobacterales; family Enterobacteriaceae; genus Escherichia; species Escherichia boydii. The sequence goes on along the minus strand of CP169086.1, from coordinate 1,282,450 downwards.
GCCGGGATAATAAACAGCGACAGCAAAGGTGCGGTGATCATGCCGCCAATCATCGGCGCGGCAATCCGGCTCATCACCTCTGAACCAGCCCCCGTTCCCCACAGAATCGGCAGCAGACCGGCGATAATCACCGCCACCGTCATCGCTTTCGGGCGCACGCGCAGGACCGCGCCGTGATATAACGCCTCATCCAGCTTCTGCTCGCTGAATGTTTGTGGATTATTCAACGACGGCACGGCCTCTATGGCGTGACGTAAATACATCAGCATCACCACGCCAAATTCGGCGGCGACCCCGGCGAGGGCGATAAAGCCAGTGCCCGTCGCCACGGAAAGATGAAAGCCCATCCACCACAGCAACCAGATGCCGCCCACCAGCGCAAACGGTACGCTGCTGATAATCAGCAACGCTTCGCCCACCCGACGGAACGCCAGATACAACAGCACGAAGATAATCATCAACGTCATCGGCACCATGAGTTTAAGCTTATGGTTGGCGCGCTCCAGTAGCTCGAACTGCCCGGAGAATGCCACGCTGGTGCCCGGTTTTAACTGCACTTTTTCAGCTATCGCTTTTTGCAAATCGTGAACCACCGACACCATGTCACGATCGCGGGCATCGATATAAATCCAGCTCGTCGGGCGCGCATTCTCGGTTTTCAGCATCGACGGTCCGGTAGAGACTTTAATGTCGGCCACGTCTGCCAGGGTGATTTGCTGCTTCATCGGCGTCAGGATCGGCAGCTGGCGCAGTGCCTGCGGACTATCGCGCCAGCTTTGCGGATAACGCAGATTAATTGGATAACGGGCAATCCCTTCCACCGTTTCGCCAACCATCGCCCCGCCCACCGCAGAAGTCACAAACAACTGCACATCCGCCACCGTCATACCGTAACGTGCGGCTTTTTCACGGTTAATCTCAACGTTGATATAGCGCCCACCTTCCAGCCGCTCGGCAAGCGCAGAAGCTACGCCTGGCACCGTTCGCGCTACTTCTTCAATTTGCTCAGCCATCGCGTCGATATCCGCCAGCACAGTGCCGGAAACTTTAATGCCGATGGGGCTTTTAATGCCGGTTGAGAGCATATCGATACGGTTACGAATTGGCGGCACCCACAGATTCGCCAGCCCCGGCAGCCGCACGGTGTTATCCAGTTCCTCAATGATTTTGTCCATCGTCATGCCTGGCCGCCACTGCTCCTGCGGCTTAAGCTGGATGGTCGTTTCTACCATCTCCAGCGGAGCAGAATCGGTGGCGGTTTCCGCTTTCCCGGTTTTGCCAAATACCCGCGCCACTTCAGGTACGCTCATAATTAGCTTGTCGGTTTTTTGCAGCATACTCGCCGCCTCTGCTGCGGAAATCCCCGGCAGCGTCGATGGCATATACAACAAGTCGCCTTCATTGATCTGCGGTAAAAATTCCCCGCCAACTTTATTGAGCGGCCAGAGAACCGTCAGCACCGAAAGCGCCGCCACCAGCAGCGTGGTTTTCGGCCAGTGCAGTACTTTCAGCAACAGCGGATGATAAACACGAATCAAAAAGCGATTGAGCGGGTTACTGCTTTCCGGCGGAATTTTGCCACGGATCCAGTAGCCCATCAGGATCGGGATCACTACGATCGCCAGCAGCGCCGCACCCGCCATCGCATACGTTTTGGTGAACGCCAACGGGCCAAACAGACGCCCTTCCTGCCCTTCCAGGGTGAAGATCGGGATAAACGACAACGTGATAATCAGCAGACTGATAAATAGCGCCGGCCCCACTTCAACAGACGCATCGGTGATCACCTGCCAGCGCGTTTTATTATCCAGCGTGGCGTCAGGATGCTGGTGCTGCCACTCTTCCAGCCGTTTATGCGCATTCTCGATCATGACGATAGCAGCATCGACCATCGCCCCGACGGCAATCGCAATGCCACCCAACGACATAATATTGGCATTCAGTCCCTGGAAGTGCATGACAATAAAAGCAATACACAACCCCAGCGGCAACGAAATAATCGCCACCAGCGCCGAGCGCACATGCCAGAGAAACAGCGCACAGACTACCGCCACCACAATAAACTCTTCCAGCAACTTGCCGCTGAGGTTGTCGATGGCGCGGTCAATGAGCTGGCTGCGATCGTATGTTGTAACTATCTCCACGCCTTCCGGCAGACTACTTTTCAGCGTTTCCAGTTTGTCCTTCACGGCGGCGATCACTTCTCGGGCGTTTTTGCCGGATCGCAGGATCACCACCCCGCCCGCCACTTCGCCTTCGCTGTTTAGTTCGGCAATGCCCCGGCGCATCTCCGGGCCAATCTGGACCTTCGCAACATCGCGCAGATAAACGGGCACGCCATTTTCACTGGCTTTTAAAACGATGTGATTAAAGTCGTCGAGCGTTTGCAGATAGCCGCTGGCGCGCACCATATATTCCGCTTCCGCCAGTTCGATCGACGAACCGCCCGCTTCCTGGTTTGAAGCATCCAGCGCGCTTTTTACTTCGGCGAGACTGATGCCATACTGCGCCAGGCGCTGGGGATCGATAACCACCTGATACTCTTTCACCACACCACCCACCGACGCCACTTCCGCAACGTCAGGGATGGTTTTCAGCTCATATTTGAGAAACCAGTCCTGTAATGAGCGTAAATCGGCCAGATCGTGCTTACCGCTGCGATCCACCAGTGCATATTCATAGATCCAGCCAACACCCGTGGCATCTGGCCCCAGCTCGGCGCTGACTCCCGCAGGCAGCTTACCCTGTACCTGGTTGAGGTACTCCAGCACCCGCGAACGCGCCCAGTACGGATCGGTGCCATCTTCGAAAATGACATACACATAAGAGTCGCCAAACTGTGAGAAACCGCGCACAGTCTTCGCGCCAGGCACCGACAACATGGTGGTGGTTAGCGGATAAGTCACCTGATTTTCAACGATTTGTGGTGCCTGACCGGGATAGCTGGTTTTAATAATAACCTGCACATCGGAGAGATCCGGCAGCGCATCCACTGGCGTATTAATGATGGTCCAGGTGCCCCAGATGCTCAGAAACAACGCGCCCATCAGCACCAAAAAACGGTTCGCCACCGAGCGACGAATAATCCATTCAATCATTGGTTATTCCCTCAATGCGCATGGGTAGCACTTTCAGAGCGCATCCGCTCCAGTGCGCCAGAAATATTGGCTTCGGAATCAATCAGGAACAGGCCGCTGGAAACCACCTTTTCACCTTCCGCCAGACCAGAGCGTAATGCGGTGACGCCTTGCGATGCCTGGAAAACAGCAACGCGTTTCGGTACAAAGCGCCCGTCGGCATCAACGGTAATCACCCGCTGTTCGCTGCCGGTATCAATCAGCGCTTGTGACGGAATGAGCAGCATCGGTTCGCTGGCGGTGTTGAGTTGCAACCAGGCGTTCATGCCCGGTTTTAGCGCCTCGTCGGCGTTGTCGACTTCCAGACGCAGCTGCAGCGTGCGGGTCGCGGCATCCACGCCAGGTAGCAGCGTCCATTTGCGGATGGTGAGTGTTTTATCCGGTCGCGCCGGAACGGTGAGGGTAAACTGCGAGGCATCTTTCACCAGCCAGGCGATAGACTCCGGGATCGCAGCAGTGACCCACACCGGGTCCATACCCTGAATTTTCGCTACCACGTTATCTTTGGCGATATTCATTCCCGCGCGCAGATCAAACGCGGTGATCACGCCATCAATGGGCGCTTTGAGCGTAAAGCGAGTCTGGATTTTTTGCGTGGCGATCAGGCGGCGAATATCCGCCTCCGGCATTCCCGCCAGTCGCAGCCGCTCAAGAATGCCTTCAGTCTGGGTCGCCGTACCGCCGGTTTCGCGCAGCAGTAAATACTCACTCTGCGCTTCCACCCAGTCAGGAATGGTCAGGTCGAGAAGCGGTGTGCCCTTTTGTACTTTATCGCCCACGGTAAGCGGATACACCTTGTCGATAAACCCGGCAGCGCGAGCCTGCACAATGGCATACTGATACTCGTTGTAACTGACATTCGCCGGGAAACTCTGGGCAAAAGTCAGCGGTCCGCGCGTGACGGTAGCCGTTTTCACCCCCAGATTCTGCGTCTGAGTCGGGTCAATGCGCACACCAGACGCAGAACTCTCTTCATCGGCATATTTCGGCACCAGATCCATATCCATAAACGGCGATTTACCTGGTTTATCGAATTTCACGTCAGGTTTCATCGGGTCATACCAGAAAAGAACCTTTCTTTCCGCAGCGCTATTTTCTGTTTTTTCAGATGAATAAAGCGTCTGCCAGGCCGTCACGGATATCAGCCCTCCCGCAATAAGGCTGCTGACCATCATGGCAGCGTATTTTATTTTTAATGAGGCCATGCCGTTTCTCGCTATTTAATGCTCTTCAGTAAAGAGATATTGCCCTGCTGAACAAATGAAAAATCAACGTGACGGCCGACCTTTAAGGCGTTGATGCTCTCATCGGCCTGAATAAAGGTGAAACGCATGGTCATCGCGGGCCAGCCAATCGCCGGGATGGCCTCATGAGAAATCGTGACTTTTTTATTTGTAAGATCAATGTCTTTCACGATACCGGTCCCGGTAATAACCTGCTCTGCGGCACCTTCACGGGCGTCGCTCATCGCCTCGTGCTGATGAACTTCGGCCTGCAGGCCGGCAGAAAACACAATAGAGATCGCACCGAATACAACAGCCTTAAGTGAATTGCGCATATTTATTTTCCTGTTTAATTAATAACGTTATTCGACCCAGCCGCCGCCGAGCGCGGTGAAAAGATTAATTTCATTAACCTGCCGGGCATAAATAAGATCGAGAATATTTTGCTGCGTGGAGAAAAGAGAACGTTCCGCGTCAAGCACTTCGATATAGCTGACAGCGCCGCTGGAATATAACCCTCTGGCCCGCTGCAGGGTGATGCGTAGCGAATCAAGATACCGCTGTTGCGCAGCTAGCTGCTGGTTAATACTCCCCCGCAGCGCGAGCGCATCGGCTACCTGTTTGAAGGCGGCCTGTATTTTTTGTTCGTAATTCACGACCGACTGCTGCTGGCGAATTTCAGCCAGCTTCAGGTTGGCCTTATTCCTGCCCGCGTTAAAAATGGGAATGTCTATTTTAGGGATAAAATTCCACATCCCACTGCCCGCGGTGAACAGGCTGGATAATTCCGTGCTGCCTGTTGAAAGCCCGCTGGTTAGAGATATGGACGGGAAAAAAGCGGCACGCACGGCGCCGATATTCGCATCGGCCGCTTTAAGCTGATACTCCGCCTCCATAATATCCGGGCGCTGCAGCAGTATCGCTGAGGAAAGATGGGGCGGGAGTTTTACCGGCGCAATATCGCTGGCGTCCATTCCGCTGTCGCCCGGCAGCGCACGGTACGTCCCGAGGACCAGCTGCAGGGCATTATTGGCCTGCGCCAGCTCTCCCTCTCGCCTGGCAATCTCTGCACGCGTGCTTTCGATCTGTCCCCGGGCCTGTTCCAGCGCCAGGACGTTCGTACTGCCCGTCACCAGCTGTTGCTCAACGAACGCATATGACTGCCGGTAATTTTCCAGCGTATCCCGCGCAATACGCAGCTGTTTATACGCCAGCTGCTGGTTGAAATAGCTCTGCGACACGTTAGAAACGAGCAGAATATGTACCGCGCGACGGGCCTCTTCGCTGGCGAAATAGTTTTGTCGATCAGCCTCGCTCATGTTCTTCAGCTTGCCGAAGAAGTCGAGTTCATAGCCAAGCGCAAGGCCCGCGTCGTACTGCTGCGTGGTGGGTTTGTCACTTTTCAGCCCACCGCTGTACGTGATGCCCGAAGAGGCATTCAGCTGAGGATAGCGATCCGCATCAGTCACGGTGAACTGCGCCCGGGCCTCTTCGACCTTCAGAGCGGCCATTTTTATATCGCGATTATTGTTCAGGGCTTCCGTAATCAGCCCGGCTACCTGCGGGTCGACAAAAAAGGTGCGCCAGCCGGTATCCTGATACCCCACCACCGCGGGCGTCAGGCCGTTGCGCGAGAGCGAAAATTGCTGGGGTACCGGTGACGCCGGGCGCTGATATTCGGGGGCCAGCGAGACGCAGCCTGCCAGAATAAATACCGTACTGATGCTTAGTCGTTTTAACAGGAACATAACGGTTCAAATGAAGTCCAGTGTAGTTTTAGGGCTACTCTACGGAACGCTTCCTGTTTGACGGGTGACGGGATAATGACAATGTTGTCATTTTTAACGTAAGTCATTGTGAACGGTGGCGGGCGCCATAGAATGTCATCAGCAGCCAGTCAGGGGAGCAAGATGAAAATACTGATCGTTGAAGACGAAATGAAAACCGGTGAGTACCTCAGCAAGGGGCTCACTGAAGCGGGGTTTGTCGTGGACCACGCTGATAACGGCCTGAACGGCTACCATCTCGCCATGACCGCTGAATACGATCTGCTGATTCTCGACATCATGCTGCCCGATGTGAACGGCTGGGATATTGTCCGCATGCTCCGCTCTGCCGGAAAAGGGATGCCCATATTGCTTCTGACGGCTCTCGGTACGATAGAACACCGGGTTAAAGGGCTTGAGCTGGGCGCGGATGATTACCTGATTAAGCCATTCGCCTTTGCCGAGCTGCTCGCCCGGGTAAGGACGCTGTTAAGACGCGGGAATACGGTGATCGCGGAAAGCCAGCTACAGGTGGCTGACCTGACGGTTGACCTCGTGTCGAGAAAGGTCAGCCGGGCCGGAAGCCGCGTCCTGCTCACCAGCAAGGAGTTCAGCCTGCTGGAGTTTTTCATGCGTCATCAGGGGGAAGTGCTGCCCCGCTCCCTGATTGCCTCCCAGGTATGGGACATGAACTTTGACAGCGACACGAACGCGATTGACGTGGCGGTAAAGCGGCTGCGCGCAAAGATCGATAATGACTTTGAACCGAAGCTGATCCAGACGGTGCGCGGCGTGGGCTATATGCTGGAGGTACCGGATGCGCGTTAAGCCCCTTCGACGCCCGTTCTCACTTGCGCTGCGGCTGACCTTTTTTATCAGCCTCTCCACCATATTGGCCTTCTTCGCCTTTACCTGGTTCATGCTGCACTCCGTTGAGAAGCACTTTGCCGAGCAGGATATCAGCGACCTTGAGCAGATCAGCACCGCGATGCACCGCATACTGCACTCACCGGCAGACCCCGACCAAAAGAAAATCGGTAAGATCAAAGAGTCGATCGCCAGCTACCGCAACGTAGCCGTCCTGCTTCTGGATCCGCAGGGCAATACCCTGTTCAGCTCGACTCAAGGGGCGACATTGCGCCCGGCAATGAACACGGCGGACTTTAGCGAACACCGTCGCGCGCAGGATGTGTTTCTCTGGACGGTAGAAGACCCGGCCAACCCCATGCATGCCGGGTCCGACATGAAAATGGAAACGTACCGGATTATCGCCTCCTCAGGCACGGCGACGCTGCAGGGCAAAACCCAGGACTACGTCATGCTGATCGGCCTCTCCATTAATTTTCATCTTCACTATCTTGAGGCGCTGAAAAAAAACCTTCTGGCGATTGCCGCGGTTATCAGCCTGCTGATTATTCTTGTCATCCGCATCGCGGTGCGTCAGGGACATTTGCCCCTGCGTAACGTCAGCAACGCCATTAAAAACATCACCTCCGAAAACCTGGATGCACGACTGGAGCCTTCCCGCGTCCCCGTTGAGCTGGAACAGCTGGTCATCTCCTTCAACCAGATGATTGAAAAGATTGAAGATGTCTTTACCCGTCAGGCTAACTTTTCCGCCGATATCGCGCACGAAATCAGAACCCCTATCACCAACCTGGTGACGCAAACGGAGATCGCGCTGAGTCAGAACCGCACTCCGAAGGAGCTGGAGGATGTGTTGTACTCCAGCCTTGAAGAGTACAACCGGATGACCCGCATGGTCAGCGACATGCTGTTCCTGGCGCAGGCCGATAATAATCAGCTCATCCCGGATCGGGTGATGTTTGATTTAAGCGCCGAGGTCATCAAGGTGTTTGATTTCTTCGAAGCCTGGGCGGAAGAACGCCACATCGCGCTGAAATTCAACGGGACGCCCTGTCTGATAGAAGGCGATGCGCAGATGTTCAGAAGGGCAATCAATAATCTGTTATCCAACGCCCTGCGCTATACGCCAGCGGGCCAAACGGTGACGGTCTCACTGCGAAAATGGGATAACGAAGTTGAACTGGTGACAGAAAACCCCGGCACGCCGATCCCGCAGGCGCATCTGCCGAAGCTGTTTGACCGTTTTTATCGCGTCGATCCGTCCAGGCAGCGTAAAGGCGAAGGCAGCGGCATTGGGCTTGCCATCGTGAAGTCCATCGTCACGGCACACCGCGGAAAAGTCCGCGTGGAATCGGATGCGGCGTCGACGCGCTTCATCCTCACCGTGCCGGGGAAAGTGCTCTGAGCGTCAGCAAACAGCGCGGCACACCTCAAGGACCTTTTCCCTGAGCCAGCGATGCGCCGGGTCTCGTTCCATGCGCGGATGCCACATCTGGGACACCGTAATAGTGCGGGTCTTAAAGGGCAGTTCAAAGACGTGAACGCGCTCGGTCATCGCCTGGTTGAGCAGGTATAACGCCGGCACCATGGCAATCAGATCGGAGGCCAGCGCCACGGATAACGCCGTCGGAAAGCCGGGCACCACGCTGGCGACCTTGCGCTTCATCCCGCGCTCCGCCAGCGCCTCATCGACAAACCCGTGCAGCGATCCGTCCGGCGAGGCCACCACATGCCCCCAGGCAACATAGTCACTCAGGCCGATCTCCGGCTGCTCTGAAAGCGGATGCCCCTTGCGCACCGCGCCTACAAACCGATCCTGGAAAAGCCTTTGCAGCCGTATTTCAGGCCCCATGTTGCCCTGCACGCCGATCTCCAGGTCGACAAGCCCCTCCCGCAAGTAGCGCGACGTTTTTTCCGGTTTCGGTGAGAAGCGGATGCACACTCCGGGCGCGACGCTCGCCACCGCTGCAATCAGCATTGGACCAAACGCCACTACAAAACCGTCTGAACAGTCGTTCGAGGCTTTCCACCTTCAGCGCGTCGGTGGAGGGCTGCAGCACTGCCCTCGCCTCGTGCACGGCGCTTCTGGCGCGGTCCCGGGTGGCTTCGGCCCAGGGCGTCAGCACCATGTGACGACCGGCCCGTACCAGGATCGGATCGCCAGTCACCTCCCGCAGCCGGCTCAGGGTGCGGCTCATCGCGGAGGTGCTCAGGTTCAAACGTCGCGCCGCGCCCGCCACGCTGGCTTCTGCCAGCAAAACGTCGAGCGCAACCAGAAGGTTAAAATCAGGATCGGACACGGTGGCTCCTCAGATGTGGCGTTATGTGCAATGATTAAGTGCAAATACTGCGTCTTCCGCCCTGTATACCGCATGATTATAGTTTCGTCATCACGATTCTTATTCGGAGTAACGACGATGACGCTCTTTTCAGACCAGCCCGGCGATGAAGGTTTACCCGGGCATGAACGCGCCAGGGTGATGGCCGCCGTTATGACCACCACGCTGATGGGCGTTTTTGACGGTACCATGATCAACATCGCGCTGCCCTCTATGGCAAGGGCGATGCAGGTTCCCGCAAACGTTGCGGTCTGGTTCGCCAACGGTTACCTGCTGTCAGCGGCAATGACGCTAGCCATCTTCGCCGCGCTGGCGGCACGCGTGGGCTATCGCCCGGTGTTTCTGGCCGGGCTTGCCACCTTTACGCTCACCTCGCTCGGCTGCACGCTGGCAACAACGCCGGAAATGTTAACCGCGATGCGAATTCTGCAGGGCATCGGCGGCGCGGCTACCCTCAGTATCGCCCCGGCGATCCTGCGCTCCGTTTTTCCGGGCCGGCTGCTGGGCCGCATTCTGGGGCTGCACGCCCTGCTTATCGCCTCCAGCACGGCGATTGCCCCGGTACTCGGCGGAACAATACTGGACGCGCTGAGCTGGCAGTGGCTGTTCGCCATTAACCTTATTCCGGGCAGCATCGCCCTGCTGCTGGCATGGCGGGCATTGCCGCGGGAATCGGTCGTTGACCGCACTCCCTTTGATGCGCCTGGCGCAGTGCTCTCCGCCGCGCTGTTAGGTTCGGCGATCATGCTGGCCGACAGTCTTCAGCACGTGACGCAACACATTAACCGGCAGGCCATCTGCTGGGGCGTTCTCGCGCTGGTCAGCGCCTTCGCGTTTACCTGGCGTATCCGGCGCGCGAAACATCCTTTACTGCCGCCGGTGATGTTCAAAAACGGGCGCTTCACCCTCGCCGCGCTGACCTCGCTGGCCTCGTTTGTGAGCCAGGGGATCGCGTTTGTCGCGCTGCCGTTCCTGTTTCAGAGCGTGTATGGCTACAGCCCGGTGGTGTCGGCGCTGCTGTTTACCCCGTGGCCGATTGGCATCGTGCTGATCGCGCCGCACGCGGGTCGCTGGGCGGATACGATCTCCGCGCCGCTGATCTCGACCCTCGGGCTGATCGTTTTTGTCGGTGGGTTGGTCCTGCTGGCCACGTTGCCGGAGAATCCTTCCGTGTGGAATATCTGTCTGCGCAGTCTGGTATGCGGTATTGGATTTGGCTGCTTCCAGAGCCCCAATAACCGGGAAATGCTCGCTAACGTCGCGCGGGAATATGCCAGCTATGCCTCCGGCGTGTTGTCGATTGTGAGGACATTCGGCCAGTGTCTCGGCGCAGCCGTGGTGGGGGTTCTGCTGGCTGTGACTACAGGGTCAGATCATCAAACGCTTGATGACCGGGCCGTGCATCTGGCGCTGTGGATTGCGGTGATTGCCTCAACGGGATCGGTCTTATTTAGCCTGAGCAGGCTGCGCCCTGCGGTTCGGGCATCAGCGTAAACTATTGCAGCGCCGAGAGGCGCTGCTCGTTTTTACGCATAGGCTGTAGGGCGTTCGTTCCACGCATCAGTGTACTGAATATTTCCGTCCAGAATTTTCCATGTGATTTTTGCATATCGCAAAGATACATTTTCTATGTGACCAGTACCGGGACAATCTCTTGTATCATGCATTATTGGTGTTATTGAAATGACTTTCACTCATTCCATAAGGATGTTGAAGTATTCCACTTCCTGACCAGCATCATTGATGTGGTAGAACTTTAATTCAGCACTATGAAGCGTCTGACCTGTAGCGACTGCTTTATATAGATAGGGTGAAGATGAATCAATTGCTTTTGTTAAACTGAAAGCTGAGTGTTGCCTTGTACCTGTAAGTTTACCCGTGGCATCATCTGTTGGAATGCTAAGGTTATGAATCAGATCTCTGAGCTCTATACTTCCTTCACGGTCTGCAACATCAGAACCGCCACGGATCATTGCTCCGCCATCGTCTTTCAAAAAGAGGTGTACTGGTACAGCCATTTCTGTAACTCCTTATTTTGATTAATCTCTTATTCCATTGGCTATGAGGTTAATTACAGGCATGATCGCTACACCATCTGCATAGAACAGATCAGAATTAGTGAATGAATAAACCTTGCCAGTGATTTTTATATTTACCGTGCTCCCATAAGCTGAAGCAGTAACATTGCTTGTGTTGGCTTCAAGGAATGGTGATCGATCTTCAAGGGCTTTCATAATGTTCCCGCTGTTGTCTTTATCTAAGTAGAAGCGGTAAACACCCGACACCGTAGCGTCCCCATCATCATACTTTGTTATGTACAGTGTGACGGTATCAGAGAGTTTCTGTTTGCTGACAAAACTATCGTGAGGAGGTGCATTAAAATAGTATTGATATGTCAGAAACCCACAAACAACGAGCAATAGAATCGTTGTGAGTAAGAAATGAAGCCGTTTAATAACCGTATTTCTTTGCATATTCTATACCTTGCCTTATCCAAAACTGATCGTGAGGATCATCCCCATAAGGCGGTTTTTGATACCAGTGCCCCCATTTCTTTTTGGAGGTTTTAGCTCTTTCCTGCGCCCATCCAGCCCCCATCAATAGCGTTTTTGATGGTATCCCGGCGGCATAACCAGCCGAACCATAATTGAAGTTCCCAAAATTTGCTAACTCAGGGTGTCCCTGCTTGTAATCCCACGGCCCCTTATTTCTTACTTTTTGATAAAACCAAAGATAGGTTGTAGGGATAGCCATGTTTCTACTCATACCATGCGCTCTTGCAATCCTCATGTTTGCCAACACAAGTGCGATTCCTTCTTTAGGCAACAAAGGTATAACAGCCATATTAACCATCCATCCACTGTGGGTATGTGGCCGAGTATCGTACACTTTTGCGATGGTAAAAAAGATATCTGTTTCCAGAGAAATGACGGAAAAATATCCGACTAAGGTATTAATCGCATTAAAAATCAAAGAAATCTAGCCTGCGCCCTGCGCGGCCTGCAGGTAAGCGTTGCACAATGTAGGCCGGGTAAGCGCAGCGCCACCCGGCAAGAAAGACGGCGCGTTTATTTATTCCAGCGCCAGCAGCGCAAAGCTCGCCAGCCAGTGTCCGCCGCTGTAGTGGCTGCCGACCACATGCCCGACGCTAGCGGCCAGATGTTTCGTCACCGCCTCGCGTAGCGCCTGCTGCGCCGGGTGGCTGGCAGGAAGCGCTTTCGCAATGTGCTTCATACACCACGCGCGGCTGAGGTTTAACCCGTCCAGATGGGCAATTTTCGGGTCGGTACGATCGCTCACTTCCGCCGGGTTCATCAGTGCCGTAACGGCCCCCACATCCGGCAGAAACGCGTCAAACCAGGCCAGAAAGTCTTCAGACACCTTGCTCATTAGCAGCGCTTCCGTCAGCGCGCCGGAAATATACTCGTCTCCGCCGGGTTCGTAGTGTGCCGGATAGCGCGTATCGGCGAGATAGAACCGCTCCGCCGCCGCCAGAATCGCCTGCTCAAGCGCCTTGTCTCCCACGATGCGACCGTAATCGAGCGCCAGCGCGAGGGCAAACGCCGTGTTGTAGTGCGTCCCGACGCGGATCGGATAGGTGAGCTTACCGAGGTAATCCACCAGCCGGTTGCGAATATCCTGGGTGAGCGGCTCCAGCGTCTCGTACCAGCCCGCGGCCTGCGGCAGCGACGACTGTTTCAGCTCCTGGGCCAGCGCCAGCAGCCAGCCGTAGCCATACGGACGCTCAAACGAGGCGCGGAACGGCGCGGTGAAATAGGCCAGCTCCTTCGCCACGTTCTCTTCGGTCATGTGCTCGTCAAAAAGCGCGACGACCGCTTCCCTGCTCGGCAGTTCCGGGAAAAGGCGCACGCAGCGCAGCAGCAGCCAGTAGCCGTGCACCGCCGAGTGCCAGTCGAAACAGCCGTAGAAAATCGGGTGCAGTTCGCGGGGCGGTAGAACGTCACCATCATCATTCAGCAGGTGCATGATGTGGTTCGGGTATTCCTGGCGCAAATAGGTCAAAGGCATGCGGGCAAACGCGTCAGCCTGATGTTGCGTTAATTCCATAACAGCTCCTTAGCGAAACACGAGGAAATACATGAGGAACACGTTCACCACCAGCAGGGTTAACGCGGTCGGGATCTGGATCTTGATCACCTGATATTTGTCTTTCAGCTCCAGCAGCGCGGCGGGAACGATATTGAAGTTCGCGGCCATCGGCGTCATCAGCGTACCGCAGTAGCCCGCGTACATGCCAATCGCCAGCAGCGGCGCCGGGTTGCCGTGATGCACGTTGATCAGAAACGGCAAGGCGATACCGGCACTTAACACCGGGAAGGCCGCAAAGGCGTTACCCATGATCATGGTAAACAGCGCCATGCCCACGCAGTAAATCACCACCAGCATGAAGCGGCTATCCGGGTTCACAAACAGGCTCACCACCTTCTGTACCGAATCACCCGTGTTGGCCACCACGAACACGCCGCCAAGCATGGCCAGCATCTGCGGCAGGATCACCGCCCAGCCGATGGTGTCGACAAGACGACGGGACTGACGAACGGCATGCAGCGGTGTGCCTTTGGTCAGCCACCAGCCGGTGAGGATCGCCGCGACGCAGGCCACGCAAAGCGCCGCCAGGGTAAGCTGCTTCTGATCGAGCAGAAACACGCCGCCGACCGAAACGCCCTTCAGGAATAACGTTCCCAGCACCGTCACCACCGGGATCATCAGCGCGGGCAGGAACAGCCAGTTTTTGAGCCGGTTCGATGAGGCAACGCGCTCCTCCTCGGTCGACATTTTATAGTGCCCTTTCCCGACCAGACCAAAACCCGCCAGCAGCGCGATAACGATAACGCCACCGCCGATAATCCGGTACGCCAGCGATTTCCCCAGCTCCTGCACCATCAGATCGCCAAACAGGAAGATCCCGCCAAACAAGAACCAGAACAGCGCGGTGGTAAAACGCTTCGGATTGGCGCGATCGCGCAGGGTCATCACGACCAGCAGCATCACGACAAAGCCAATCAGGTAGTACACGCGGTTAATGGTGATAAGCGTCATCATTGTGCGGCCTCCTGCGTACCCTGCTCTGCACGCCAGGCCATGACGTCGCGACGGATGCTGGCATCGAGGCGCAGCAGGCGCGTCATATGAATAATCAATGCCGCAATGGCGGTTGGAATGGCCCACAGGCCGATATGCAGCGGTTCAATGCCCTGAATACCATTCTCTTTCAGGAACGCGTCGATCAGCAGCACCGCCCCGAAGGCAATAAAGATATCTTCCCCAAAGAAGACCGCGATGTTGTCGCACGCGGCGGCGTGGGCTTTGATTTTGTCGCGAATGTGCTGCGGAAGCTCGCCATATTCGTTCAGCGCCGCCCCTTCGGCCATCGGCGCCAGCAGCGGGCGCACCGTCTGCGCGTGACCGCCCAGCGACATCAGGCCCAGCGCGGCGGTGCCTTCCCGCGCGACAAAATAGAGCATCAGAATACGCGCCGAGGTAGCGCTGGCGATCTTCGCCACCCAGGCCTGGGCGCGCTCCTTAAGCCCGTAATATTCCAGCAGACCAATCACCGGCAGGATCAGGATGAAGGTCGCCAGCGACCGGCTATTGACGAATTTTTCGCCAAAGGTCTCCAGCAGCATGCCGAAATCCATCCCGACCAGCAGACCCGTCGCCAGCCCCGCCACCACGACCACCAGCAGCGGGTTGAAGCGCAGTGCAAAACCAATAACCACGATCGGTATCCCGATCAGCGGCAACAGCGTAGTACCGTCCATAACGTTTACCCTATCCAAAGTGAGCGTTGCGCGCCGACGGCTATTTTTTTAATTTGCGGCGAGCGATGTTGTGTTTTTCGTCAGGTTTCGGAAAACCTGCGCTAAAAAGCTATATCTGAACCTCAAAAACATGTAAACAAATTATCAATAAAATGTTCTTATTTTATCGATGAGTTTACATTTCTGGCTAAGGAACGTTATGACCTCGAAAAAGAGTGATTCACCCGATCGCGACGATATCAACGATGGCCGGATCGTCTCATCCCGCCATCTGGTGTCCGAGCGCTGCGCGGAGTTATCAGAGCTGGAATACGCGCTGATCATGACCAGCAACGCGTTTAACAAATGGATGGTGCGCTGCATGACGGCTGCCGGCGAGCCCGATATGGGTGCTTTTGACGTTTCGCTGCTGCATCACGTGAACCACCGCGACCGCAAGAAAAAGCTGGCCGATATCTGCTTCGTCCTCAACGTGGAAGATACCCACGTGGTGACTTATGCCCTGAAAAAGCTGGTCAAAGCAGGCTACGTGACGAGCGAGAAAGCGGGTAAAGAGCTCTTTTTCTCTACCACGGAGGAAGGGAAAGCGTTGTGCATGAAATACCGTGACGTGCGGGAAGCGTGTCTGATTGCGATCCACGCTGAGAGCGGCATTGCCGGGAAGTCGATTGGCGAGACCGCGCAGCTGTTACGCACGATCTCCTCCCTGTATGACACCGCCGCCCGGGCGGCGGCGTCACTGTAATTAAGGACGTCGGAACAGCGTAATGCTGCGCCCGGCCAGATCGTACTCAGCGGTTTCGGTGATCGCTGTCCCGGTGGCAGCGTCATCCGCCGTAGACAGCTCCAGCACCCATCCCCCTTCGCCAAACTGCGGGATCTGGAACGGCACGGTGCCTTCAAACGGGTTGAACAGCATCAGCACGTCGTGCCAGATACCGTCCTCCTGCCGAAGGTCCGGCCTGCTGATGGAGACTCCAAGCGTCGAGCCTTCATCCCACTGCTCGGCCTGCTGCGCGCCGCCTCCGGCATTGAACCAGCGGATCTCCAGCCCGTCGCGCCAGCTTTCACGACGCAATAACGGCTGCGATGCGCGCAGGGCAATCAACCGCCGGGTAAACTCGCGCAGCGCGGCGTCATTTTCGGACATCCCTTTCCAGTCGATCCATGAGATCTCACTGTCCTGGCAGTAGCCGTTATTGTTGCCCTTTTGCGTACGGCCAAACTCGTCCCCCGCCAGCAGCATCGGCGTGCCGTGGGAGAACAGCAGCGTGGTCAGGAAGTTACGCTTCTGCCGCTCCCGGGTGGCGATGATATCCGGATTCTCGGTTGGCCCTTCCTCGCCGTAGTTGTACGATCGGTTATCGTTATGCCCGTCGTTATTGTCCTCGCCGTTATCGGCGTTATGCTTCTCGTTGTACGACACCAGGTCATTCAGCGTAAAGCCGTCATGGGCGGTGATGAAGTTGACGCTGGCCCACGGGCGGCGGCCGCGCAGATCGTACAGATCGCCGGAACCGAGCAGACGCGCGGCAAAGTCCGTGGAGACGTTATCCCCCTTCCAGTACTCGCGAACGGTATCGCGGTATTTGTCGTTCCATTCCCCCCAGCCCGGCGGGAATCCGCCCACCTGATAGCCGCCGGGACCAATATCCCAGGGTTCACCAATCAGCTTCAGTCGGGATAAGACCGGATCCTGAGTCATGGCGTCGAAGAAACCGCCGCGCGGGTCAAACCCTTCGGGCTCGCGGCCCAGAATCGTCCCGAGGTCGAAACGAAAGCCGTCAATGTGCATCGATTCCGCCCAGTAGCGCAGGGAGTCCATCACCATCTGCAGCACGCGCGGATGCGAGGTGTTGACCGTATTTCCCGTCCCGGTGTCGTTGATGTAATACCGGTGCTGGTCCGGGAGCGTGCGGTAATAGCTGTAATTATCAATCCCCTTAAACGAAAGCGTCGGGCCAAGCTCGTTCCCTTCCGCCGTGTGGTTGTACACCACGTCCAGAATCACCTCGATGCCCGCGTCATGATAGGCGCGCACCATGTCGCGAAAGCCCTGGATCCCCGCCCGGCCGTAGTAGCGCGACGCCGGAGCAAAAAAGCCGAGCGTGTTATAGCCCCAAAAGTTCTTCAGGCCCCGGTCGAGCAGGTGCTGATCGTCCGGGAACCAGTGAACCGGCAGCAGCTCCACCGAGGTAATGCCGAGGCTTTTTATATAGTCGACCGAGGCTTTATGCCCCATGCCTTCAAACGTGCCGCGCAGCTCGGGCGGAATGGCCGGGTTCATCTGGGTAAAGCCTTTCACGTGGCTCTCATAAACAACGGTATGCGGCCAGGGCACGTTCGGCCGGTTGTTGTCCTGCCAGTCAAAGGCGTTCGGGTCAATGACCCGGCATTTCGGCGTAAACGGCGCGCTGTCGCGGGTGTCAAAGCTCAAATCCAGCTCGTCATGCCCCAGCTCATAGCCGAAATGGGCGTCGTTCCAGTCGATATCGCCCACCAGTTCGCGGGCATAGGGGTCGATAAGCAGCTTATGCGGGTTGAAGCGATGACCGTTTTCCGGGTCGTAGGGGCCGTAGACGCGATAGCCGTACAGCGCCCCCGGCTTCAGGTCAGGCACATAGCCGTGCCAGACTTCATGGGTATACTCCGGGAGCGTCAGCCGGGCGATTTCCGTTTTCCCGGACGGATCGAACAGACAGAGTTCCACCCGCTCGGCGTGAGCGGAGAACAGCGCGAAGTTGACCCCTTTCCCATCATAATTCGCACCCAGCTGTTGGCCATGACCGGCCCGAACTTCAAACCTTGTATCCTTTGCCATTTTCGTTCTCCACGATTATTCGCAGGTAAGCAGAACCAGTACACATCCCTTTTCTGACGTTAACTCCAGCGTTTCTTGCAGCATGCGGCTTTCGCCGCTGAACAGATCCCGATAGCGCTTCCCGGCCAGTACGTCGGGTAACGCGACCGTGGTATTGACCCACAGCCGATGATTATCGGTGACGTCAAAAACCAGGCGCGGCACGGCAACAATCAGCGCCTCATCGTCCTTAACGCGCGCGTAGACAATCAGGTTCTCCTCGCGATCGCCGGTGACCTTAAGCGGCAGCCAGTCGCCGTAGCGGAAAAGCGCGTCGTAGTGCGGTCGAAGCCGCAGCAGCGTGGCGGTAACGAACTGTTTGACCCTGCCGTCCCGCCAGCATGCCGGGTTGTCAAACACCCCGGCATCCGCCGCGCTGAGGCGCTGCACCAGGGCCGGAAAGTCCGGCTCCCGCCGGTTATCCGGGTCGACAAGGCTGAAGTTAAGCGCCTCGCTGCCCTGATAGATATCCGGCACGCCGGGCGCAGTCAGCTTGATCACCGTCTGGCTGAGGCTGTTCATCAGCCCGGCGCGGATGAAGGGCTGCATCGCCTCGCTGAAATCGTGCAGGAACAGGCTATTGTCCGGTGAAAGCAGGTGTCGCGCGTAGCTCAACACCACGCTCTCGTAGCTCTCGTTGCTGTCGATCCAGTCGGTGCGCCGTTTCGCCTCGCGCAGCGCTTTCTCGAGGAAGCCAAGGAAACGTTCTTCCAGTGATTTCAGCCCGTCGGCGTCGTCCGGTGACAGCGTGGCGGGCCAGACGCCCGCCAGCGCCTGGTAGATCATCCACGTATCGGCGGCGTTAGGCGCGGTACCGTCATTGAGAAAACGCACCTGGGTCTGGTTCATCTGCCGCCAGCGGGCCAGATTTTCCCCCCAGCGTTCCGGGGCTTCCGTCAGAGTGTAAAGGCGCGCCCGGGCATCTTCCCCGCGCTTGGTATCGTGCGTGGAGGTACCCAGCAGCGCGTCGGGCTGACGGGCCAGACGAATGCGCATCTCCTGGTGGAAACGGGATAATGAAAACGCGCGCGGCGTCGGGTCGGCCCCCACTTCATTGAGCGCAAGCTCGAGGTTGTGGCGAAAGAACAGCGTGTCTTCAACGGACTTTGCCATCAGCGGCCCGGTGAGCTGCTGAAAGCGGGTCCTGAAAAGCGCGGCGGTATCGCGGCAATCTTCCGACAGATCGCCGGTAAGAATGCGCACGATCGGGCTGAGCGCCGCTTCCGACGTCTCCACGCTGGCGACCACGCGGTTAAGCAGCGCCACGTCCGGTGGGGTTAATCCTTCCCGGGTGCCGTAGGTGCGGTATACCGGAAAGGCGATAAGCAGCTCGCGCAGCGCGTGGCGAATATCCTCGCGCGGCAGCGCAACCTCATTGCGGCGGGCCAGATCGTCAGCAAGGTTTAGCAGCGTGGTGAATTCACCCTCGAAATTACGATCGGCCATCAGGCCTTTGGCATCGCGAAGCTCCGCGTGGCGATCGACCGTCACGCCGAGCGTTTCGTCGTGGATTTTCTCCAGACGCCCAAGGCTATCGTCGTCGACCAGCACTTCCGCCAGCGAGGCGATAAACTCGTAGCCGGTGGTGCCGGATACCGGCCAGTCTGCGGGGAGCTGTTCCCCTTTGGCGAGGATCTTTTCGACCGTAATGTAGCAGTCGGGCCCGGTGGCCTGCCGCAGGCGCTGCAGATAGCCCAGCGGATCGGCCAGGCCGTCGACGTGGTCAATGCGCAGACCATCCACCACGCCCGCGTGGACCAGCTCAAGGATCAGCCGGTGCGTGTCGTCGAAGACCGCGTCATCTTCAACACGAACGCCTACCAGCCCGGTGATTTCAAAGAAGCGCCGCCACGAGAGCTGCTTCGGCGCTTCCCGCCAGGACATCAGCCGCCAGCTTTGCGCGTCGTGCAGTTCCGCAATGCTCTTCTCTTCGCTGTACGTACCGGGGTTGAGCGGATACTCGGCGTCATAGTAGACCAGCGCGGCCTTTTCCGTGACAGGGTCACCTTTTAGGGTGATGGCGCCCTTCTCCAGCTCCGCCTCAAAGGTATCGCCGAGAAACGGCAGCGTAAGCGGTCGCGAACCGTCGATATCGAAATAGCGGAAGTAGCGGCTCTGCTGGCCGTATTCAATCACGTCCCGCCACCAGGGGTTTTCCAGCGAGGTCGACATATGGTTCGGGACAATATCCAGAATCAATCCCATGCCGGCCTGCTTGAGCGCGGCGGCCATGCGGTCAAACCCCTCTCGTCCGCCGATGGCGGGGTCAATTTCATTCGGGTTGGTCACGTCATAGCCGTGGGTGGAATCCGCTGTGGCGGTAAACACGGGCGACGCGTAAAGATGGCTGATGCCAAGATCTTTCAGATACGGCACCAGCGCCGCAACGCGGTCAAACGTCATGCCGTTACGGAACTGAATTCGGTACGTGGCGGAAGGGATCATAACGATGCTTCTCCATCAGCAAAGCGAACGACAATACCGTTCGGGGGTAAAACGTCAGTGACTTCCGGCCAGGCAAAGCGCGTCTCACCCGTGAAATCGGGCAGCCCGACGGGCTTATTACCGATATTGAGCGCCAGAGAGAGCGTCCCCGACGGGAAGCGCCAGCACACCGCCACCATGCCGGGCGCGGTCTTGATCACCTTGCCCTGAACGGTGCCGCCATGACGCAGAAGCGGAACGATATGGCGATGACGCAGCGTCAGCAGATGGCGCGTGAAGCGTAGCCACGTTTTACCTTCGTCGGTGGCAATCTTATTCCAGTCGATCTTTGAGCGAACAAAGGTGTTCACGTCATTCGGATCCGGGACGGTTTCATCGTGCCCGGCATGGCCGGTAAACTCTTTTGCGCGCCCTTCCCGCACCGCCTTAGCCAGATCGCCGTGAAAATCGGTGAAGAACAGGAACGGATGCGTTTCACCGAACTCCTCGCCCATAAACAGCAGAGGGATATGGGGGGAAAGCAGCAGCGCGGCAAGCAGCACCCGCGTCTTATCGGCACCGGCCAGAGTAATAAGCCGCTCGCCCTGGGCGCGATTCCCGGTCTGATCGTGGTTCTGAATAAAGTCGACGAAGAACTGCGGCGGCTGCGTCTGACACTCCACCCCGCGCGACTCGCCGGTTTGCAGCGAAATCTCGCCCTGATAGACAAAGCCTTCCGCCAGTGCCCGGGCGAACTTTTTCTCCGGCTCAAAGGCAAAATCCTGGTAGTAGGCGTGCGTCTCGCCGGTGGCAAACACGTGGGCGGCGTTGTGGAAGTCATCGTTCCACTCGCCGGTAAACAGCTGCGCGTTGCCATGTTCATCGCGCGGATGCAAAAAAATCACGTTGCGGCTGTCTTCCGTGGTCAGGTGAACGTGACGGTGCGGAATGGCCTCGCGAATTTTTGCGGCAATCTCCTCGAGAATATGCGGGTCCGAGCCGTCTTTAATCTGGTCGATGGCATCAAAGCGCAGGCCGTCCAGGCGATATTCCGTCAGCCAGTAGAGCGGCGCGTCGGTCATGTACTGCCTCACCGGCTCGCGCTCGTAGGCAATGCCGTTGCCCCACGGCGTCATCCGCTGTGCATCGAAAAACGCGGGCGACAGCAAAGGCAGATAGTTCCCCTCCGGACCGAAGTGGTTGAGCACGATATCCAGCACCACGGAAAGCCCCAGCCCGTGCGCGGCGTCGATAAAAGCGTGGAAATCCTCCGGCGTACCGTAGGCGGAGTGTGGGGCATACAGCAGCACGCCGTCGTACCCCCAGCCGCGGGAACCGCCAAACTGAGAGACGGGCATCACTTCAAGCTGGGTAATCCCGAGCTCTGCCAGATACGGCAGCTTGTCGATGGCCGCCCGGAAGGTGCCCTCCGGGGTAAAGGTGCCGACGTGCAGTTCATAAATGATCGTCTCTTCCCACGGACGCCCTGCCCAGTCGCGGTTGACCGGCTGGTAGCGCCGGGGATCGATCACAACGGAGGGTCCGTTAACGTCCCCCTTTTGCGAGCGCGACGCCGGGTCGGGCAACGCCATACCGTCCTGAAGAACAAACTGATATTCTGCGCCGTGCGTGACGCCGGGTACGTCTGCCTGGAACCAGCCGTCGCCGGTTGCCGTCATCGGCACGTCGGCGGCGGCAAGACGTAACGTAAGTTCTTTATGTCCTTCTGCCCAGACGCGAAAACGTACAACGTCATCGGAAATAAACTCAGCACCCCACTGCTTTTGAAATGTCCTGAATTCCATTCATTGTCCTCGAATGACCCACATTTTACGCGGAACGAAGTACAAGCTTAGTTCAGGATTAAAAGTGTGTTAGCCCAGCGAATTTAACCGCTTCGTCTATTCTTTATGAAATAACTCACTATCGGGAATACTATGCAGATTCGAAAAGGACTCAATACTGACCTCACGCGCCTTGAATGCTGTGACTTTTCTTTCACTATAAGCCACATTGCGCGAGAGCCCTTTATCCACTGTGATTTGCATATCGAAGCCGTCGCCGAACCGTGGATAAAAACCTACGAACTCGACATTCAAACCCTTGAAAACCACTGCGTTAATCCGGACGCCATATTTCTTGTTGCGGAAACGGATGACGGTGAAATAGCCGGATTTATTACCGCGTCTATTGGCTGGAATAAATTTATCTCAGTGGATTATATCGCTGTTGAGCGTACAAAACGCAGAACCGGCGCCGCGCAAAAATTAATGGCCGCTGCACACGTGTGGGCGCGCAGCGTAAACGCGCCGGGATTACGGCTTGAAACACAAAATGTGAACGTCTCTGCCTGTCTGTTTTACCGTAACTACGGATTCACCCTGGGCGGATACGATCGTTATCTCTATAACGCCTTGCCGGAAAAAGACGAGGTCGCCCTGTTCTGGTATTACATGCTGGTCTAGCGGAAACACATTGCCACATCGCGGTCATATTTCTGTCACTGAATTTCATTACGCTTTCGGCATTTTAACAAGGGTGTTGAGGAAAAAAGCGTGAATTCAATGGCTAAGGCATTACTGCTGGTATTACCTGTTATGAGTGCAGCGGCAACCGCGACGGCTGCCGGGCACGACCTGTGCGAACCGAAAGCGTACGAAATGGCGCTGCGCTACCAGCAGAAATCGGCAGAGATTATGGCCCTTCAGCTGCAAACCTATCGGTTTGCCACCGAGCGTTTCAACGAAAAGTTAAAGGATCTGAAAACGCCCGAAAGCTACGCCGTGGTGATGGACCTCGATGAAACGGTGCTGGATAACACCCCTCTGCTGGTGCGCGACGCGGAGCAGTGTCATGACTATACAAAATGGGACACCTGGAGCGACTGGGAGAAACAGGGAAAACCCGGCTTAATTCCGGGGGCGAAGGCGTTTCTTGACCATGTGAATCAGAGCAAGGTCCGTATCTACTACGTCTCGGACCGCATGCAGGAAAATAAAGCCGACACGCTGAAGACGTTAAACGCTCTCGGCCTTCCGCAGGTGTCTGACGAAAGCGTGCTTCTGGATACGGTCAGCAAGGAAGAGCGTCGCCAGAATATCCTCAAGAAGCAGCAGATCGTGATGCTGTTCGGCGACAGCCTGCCGGATTTCGCCGTGCAGTTTAAAAACAAAAAACCAAGCGAGCAGCAGCGTGAGCTGGTTGAGGCCAGCGCCGAACACTTCGGCAACGACTGGATTGTGCTGCCTAATTCCGCCTATGGCGCCTGGTCCAAAGCCACGCTGGATAGCTGGAACGCACCGCTGAAAAAATAAGGTCTTACGGGCCGGGAAAGCTATCGCGCGCCTTCCTGGCCCTTCAGTTTCCTATCCATCCCGTTTATAGGTCCTATCATTTCTGGGCAGGTTCTTATAATTTTACGAAGAAGTAAGATGAGTGCTTTCAAAGGAGACTCGTATGCTTACCGTGAAAAAACTTGCTCTTTCCACGCTGATTTCCAGTTCACTGCTTTTCTACCCTGCGCTCCAGGCCTCGGCAGAGACGCCCCAGCACGTCGTTAAACAACCGGCGGGCGGGTACAGCGTTCAGGTCGGCGACGTTCTGGTAACCTCGTTTACCGACGGGACCGTCGCGCAGGATCTGCACAAGCTGCTGCGCCGGACAACGCCGCAAAACATTGATGCGCTGCTCGCGAAAAACCTCCAGACCAACCCGGCTGAGGTCTCCATCAACGCCTTCCTGATTGCGATACCCGGACATAAAATCCTGGTTGATACCGGCTCGGGCCAGCTCTTTGGCCCTAATACCGGCGGACGTCTGGTTGAGAGCCTCGCCACGCAGGGGATAAAGCCCGAGGACATCACTGAAGTCCTGCTGACCCACGCCCACTCCGATCATGCCGGTGGCCTGGTGAAGGATGGAAAAGTGGTGTTCAGCAACGCGCGCGTTTTCGTTGGCAAACCGGATATCGACTTTTTCTTTAACGACGACAACCAGAAAAAAACCGGCTACGGCAAGAACTACTTTACCGTCGCACAGAAGACCTTAAAGCCGTATCTTGACGCGGGGAAAGTGGTGCCGTTTAGCGGCACATCGGAGATTCTCCCGGGGCTGACCGGCACGGTTCATCCCGGCCATACGCCGGGCTCAGCCTTCTACACGCTGACAAGCAAGGGCGAGAAGATCACCTTTGTCGGCGACATCATTCATGCCGCGGCGGTTCAGTTCCCGCAGCCTGCGGTGACCATCACCTACGATGAAGATCAGAACAAAGCGGCAAGCGTACGCGAGCATGCGTTCGCTGACTTTGTGAAAAACAAGGACCTGGTTGCCGCCCCGCACCTGCCTTTCCCGGGCATCGGCTATGTGACGAAAGGCGAGAAAGGCGGCTATGCCTGGGTCCCTGTCACCTATACCAACCGGGACGCCAGCGGCGCGAAATAGAGCCATGACGCGGATCTCTGACATGGACATAGACCTGCTCCTGACGCTGGACGCCCTGCTTCAGGACAGGAACATCACCCATGCGGCCGCGCGGCTGGGCATCAGCCAGCCCGCGCTATCTGCCCGTCTCGCGCGTCTGCGCACGCTGTTTGGCGAACCGCTGTTCATTCCCTCCCCGCATGGACGCGGAGTATTACCCACGCCGCGAGCGGAAGCGCTCAGGCCGCAGGTGGCGAGCGTGCTGCGCGGCATCAGCGCGATGTTTGCGCCCACCGCGTTTGAGGCGCAAACCAGCAGCCGGACCTTTGTTATCGCGCTGCATGAGAACCCGGCGCTGATGCTCGGCACCGGGCTGCTTAACCAGGTGGGAACCGACGCACCCGGCATCCGCCTGCGCTTCGCCCTGCCGGAGATGGCTGACCTGCCGCAGCAGCTAGAAAACGGGGATGTAGACGTCTACATCGGCGTGAGCGCGGGCGCCCATGACGGGTGGGTAAGGCGCAAACTCCTCGACGACGCGTTTGCCACCGCCCAGCGCAAAGGCCATCCGCGCGGAACAGGTCCGCTGGATCTGGAGAGCTACTGCGCGCTTTCCCATCTGGTGGTGTCGTCGGCGGGTGATCCGTTTACCGGCTTTGTCGACCAAACCCTTGCCGGGCTGGGCTATCAGCGCCACGTCGCCATGTCCACCCAGAGCTACGCCATGGCGCCGCCGCTGGTCGCCGGTACCGACCTGGTCTGTACCCTGCCGGAACGGATGCTGCGACGGTTCGCCAGCACACTGGATATTTTTCCACCGCCGCTGCCTCTCCAGCCGATTACCATCAACATGTACTGGCATCCGAAAAACAGCCAGGATCCGGCGAACGCCTGGCTGCGCGAGCAGCTGCTGCGGGCCGCAAGACGTCAGGTGTGATCGAGGGTAACCAGAAACTTTTTAAGCACCTCTGAGCGAATAATCCGGTGGCAAACCAGGGTAAGTTCGCTCTCCCGCAGCCGGTCGAGGATGTCCACGTAGACGACGTTCTCGACGCTCACCGCCTTTGCAGACGCGGGCAGCAGCGCCAGTCCAAACCCTGCCGAAACCAGGCTTATCACCGTGGGCACGTCGGTCGCGTTTTGCACCACGTCCGGCTGAAAGCCCGCCCCGCTGCATGCGTCATAGAAATACTGTTCCAGCCCCATTCCCTCAGGGTCGCGCAGGGAGATCCATTTTTCGTCTTTTACTGACGAAAGCGTCAGCGCGGCGGACCCGGCCAGCGGATGCTGACGATACAGCGCCAGCACCGTTTTCTCCGAGGCGAACGGACGGCTTTGCAGATCGTCCGGCAGCGACGGCAGCGGCGCGCGGATGATAGCCACATCCAGCTGGTTGCTCTGCACGGCGGCGTAGAGCGTCTGCACGTTTCCCGTCATCAGGGACATGGTAATGGCCGGCCAGCGGCTGTGCATCTGGCGAAGCACGGCGGGCAGCCTGCCGTCAAACATCGCGCTCGACACGCACCCGAGGTTTAACACGCCCTGCTCGCCCCTTGCCGTTTGTCTGGCGTCCAGCACCGCCTGTTCGGTCAGCGAGATGGCAAGCCGGGCTTTCACGAGAAACGCTTCGCCCGCAGGCGTCAGGGTTAAGCGGCGGTTGGCCCGGCTGAAAAGCGTGACGCCTAAACGTTCTTCCAGGGCCTTTATCTGCTGGCTCAGCGCCGGTTGCGCCATGTTCAGACGCTCGGCGGCCCGGTGCATGTGGAGCTCTTCGGCAACGACGATGAAGTGGCGCATCTGACGAAACTGCACGAGACGCCTCCTTATATTGATATTAATTTACTTATCAATTTAACATTAATGATGCAATTGATGCTATTGGTCATTGCCATAAAAATGGAGGTATTCAACCAAGGGAGGAAAATATGGAAAACAAGATTAACGATCTCCGCAGCGCCATCGCCTTACTGCAGCGCCACGAAGGGCAGTATCTTGAAACCGATCGTCCGGTCGATCCCAACGCGGAGCTGGCGGGCGTTTATCGCCATATCGGCGCGGGCGGCACGGTCAAACGCCCAACCCGCACGGGCCCGGCCATGATGTTCAACAGCGTTAAGGGCTATCCGGGCTCCCGGATTCTGGTGGGTATGCACGCCAGCCGCGAGCGCGCGGCGCATCTGTTAGGCTGCGAGCCCTCTGAACTGGCAAAACACGTTGGCCAGGCGGTGAAAAAACCGGTTGCGCCGGTTGTCGTTCCGGCCTCGCTGGCCCCTTGTCAGGAGCAGATCTTCTACGCTGACGATCCCGACTTCGATCTGCGTAAACTGCTTCCGGCCCCGACCAACACGCCGATTGATGCAGGTCCGTTCTTCTGCCTGGGGCTGGTGCTGGCAAGCGATCCGGAAGACAGCTCGCTGACGGATGTCACCATTCACCGCCTCTGCGTCCAGGAGCGCGACGAGCTTTCCATGTTCCTTGCCGCCGGGCGCCATATCGAAGTGTTCCGCAAAAAGGCTGAGGATGCCGGAAAACCGCTGCCGGTGACGATCAACATGGGGCTCGATCCCGCCATCTATATCGGCGCGTGTTTTGAGGCCCCTACCACGCCGTTCGGCTACAACGAGCTGGGCGTCGCCGGAGCGCTGCGCCAGCAGCCGGTCGAGCTGGTGCAGGGCGTGGCGGTAAAAGAGAAAGCCATCGCGCGGGCGGAAATCATCATCGAAGGCGAACTGCTTCCGGGCGTACGCGTGAGAGAGGATCAGCACACCAACACCGGCCACGCGATGCCGGAGTTCCCGGGCTACTGCGGCGAGGCGAATCCCTCCCTGCCGGTGATCAAAGTGAAAGCCGTGACCATGCGAAACCACGCGATACTCCAGACGCTGGTGGGACCGGGTGAAGAACATACCACGCTGGCCGGATTGCCGACCGAGGCCAGCATCCGTAATGCCGTTGAAGAGGCTATTCCGGGCTTCCTGCAAAACGTCTATGCCCATACGGCGGGCGGCGGTAAGTTCCTCGGGATATTGCAGGTGAAAAAACGCCAGCCGTCAGACGAAGGACGCCAGGGCCAGGCGGCGCTCATCGCCTTAGCCACCTATTCGGAGCTGAAAAACATTATTCTTGTCGACGAAGACGTGGATATTTTCGACAGCGACGACATCCTGTGGGCGATGACCACCCGCATGCAGGGCGATGTCAGCATCACTAACATTCCGGGGATCCGCGGCCACCAGCTGGATCCGTCCCAGTCGCCGGATTACAGCACCTCGATTCGCGGCAACGGCATTTCCTGCAAGACGATCTTCGACTGCACGGTGCCGTGGGCGCTGAAGGACCGCTTCGAGCGCGCGCCGTTTATGGAGGTGGATCCGCGTCCGTGGGCACCGGAGCTGTTTGCCGGTAAAAAATAGAGAAAATCACGCGCGTATGGCCCGCAGGTCATACGCTTATTTTCTTTTCAAGCGTGGCGATATTTTCACCCGCCACGCGTTCCACAGTGAAACGATCGACGCTCAGCAAAATGAGCATCAGCCCCCTGCCGCTCTCCAGCAGCGGCGACATTTCGCAGAAGCGGTCTCGCCTGGCGGCCTCAAGCCGCTCCTGCGGGAACGCGTCACCCGCGTCGCTAAAAACAACGCAGACGTCGTTGCCGCGGACGTCGAACTGGACGCTAAAGACGCGCGAGTTATCCTCGTGAAGCGCGTAGCGGATGATATTCGTCGCCACTTCACAGGCGGCGAGATCGAAGGCGAAACGCCACTCATCATCTACGGGAAGCGCGCTCAACCTGTCTCCCAGCCAGCCGGACAGCGGCGTCAGGGAATCGATCGCCGCCGGAAATTCAGCCTGCTCCGGCCTCTGCATCTACTGCCCCAGCTGCGCAAGCGCGCTATGTTTATCCGGATAGATGCGGAATATGCGATCCATTCGGGTCAGGGTGAACATGTTCATGATCCCTGGGTTCAGGGAGCACAGCGCCATTTCGCCTTTACCGTTCATTAGCTTGAACAACGACACCAGCATTCCCAGCCCGCTGCTGTCGATGAAATCCACTTTGCTAAAGTCGACGATTAAGGCTTTACGATCGCTGCCAATCTCCTCCGTCACGGACGCTTTAAACGTCGCGGCAACGGAGGCATCCAGCCGCCGGACCGCGGGAGTGAGAATATTGGCATGCGCTAATCGCTCGGTGTTAATAATCATTCTGTTCTCCCTGACGTTCAATCACGAGCAGTGACACGTCGTCGGTTAAGGCGATCGGTTCATCACGATTTGCGTTGCGCCAGCCGGTCAGGTGGTCACCGAACCGCGGCAGGAGCTGGTCAACCGGGAGCCGGGCATGCTCATGAAGCCACCGTTCGAGACGCAGCGGGCCAAACTGCTCGCCGCTGACGTCCTCACACTCCGTAATACCGTCACTGAATAAGCATAAGCGATCCCCCGGATTGAGGGTAAACGCGACATCCTCCCAGCTCAGGTCTGGGATCAGCCCGACCGGCGGGCCGCCATCGCCCACGGACGTGACGGCGCTGTCTGCGTTCACAATGACGGGAGTAGGATGCCCTGCCTGGCACAGCAACCCCTGCCCAGTTTCTGGATCGATCACGCCGTAAATGAGCGTGAAATAACTGGTGATGTCGCTCTCTTCACTGCAAAAGCGGCTGTTCAACATCCTGACGACCTCCGCGGGTGACTGAATGCCGCCCTCATCGGTAAACAGAAAACGATCCACCACCCGGCCGTGTAAAAACTGGCGAGCCACCGCGAGGGACATCATCGCCGCCCCCACGCCGTGACCCGAGACATCAACGCAATAGAATCCCAGATGGGAATCCAGCGGAAAGATATTGAACACATCGCCCGAGACCCAGGCTGACGGTAAGAAAAGCCAGTCGGAGAAGTAGTCCCCATAGCGTAAGCGGCGTGAAGGCAGCACCGAATGCTGAACGCGCGCCGCCAGTTCAAGATCTTTTTCAATCTGGTGCAACGCTTCACTCAGGCGCTTGTTGTGCGCCGCGAGGGTCGCTTCAAGCGTCAAAATACGCACCCCGGCGTGGAGCCGCGCCCGGAGTTCAGCCTGTTCAACGGGCTTACTCAAAAAATCATCCGCCCCCGCGTCAAAACCCTGCGTCACGTCCCCGGCATTCTCGCGGGCCGTCAACAGGATGATATACACGTAGTGGCCAAACTGGCGGTTGCGGATGGTCTGACACAGCGTCAGCCCGTCCATTTCCGGCATTTCCCAGTCGCTTATCACCATGCTGACCGGCTGGCTGGACAAGATTTCCAGCGCGGCAACACCATTTTCCGCCTCGCTCACGAGATACCCCACTGGGTGAGCATCCGGGAGAGTAGACGACGATAAATCAGCGAATCTTCAACGATTAACACGTGCAGCGCCGACATGTATCCCTCCTATAGCGGTAAGAACCAGATAAGGCTCACGGTCCCTTCCCTGAATTTTGCGTTACCGTTGCCGTGCCCCGGATAGCGCGTCCCGGCATAGTTTGCGTACTGGACGGAAAACGATCCCGGCGTATAGCCCGCGTAGCCAAAGCTGTAGCTGTAATCGCCGTTCCAGGGCTGCTGCTGGCTGCTGTCCGGGAACCAGAACGCCGTTGCGCGAACGAAGAAATGTTGTTTAAAGGTGTAACCGCAGCCGCCGAGCATGACGTTTTTATTTTTGCGGATGTCATCGCTGCTAAGGTCGTAGTACCGCGGAACCCAGCTGTACCCGACCTGGCAAATGATAGAGTCCCCTTTATTAATCAGGAGCGTGTTTTCAACCGGTTTCGGTAGCGAAAACTTATAGGCAAGCGTAAAGGCGCCCTGTTCGAAATAGGTGTGTCTCCGGCTGCCCGATGTCCAGAAGTGGTTATCGCCGTAGTTGCCGTATACCAGGCTGAACGTATTGGCATGCCAGTCGTCATAGCCGAAGCTGTAGCGAAAATCGGCGGTATAGCGGGTGGTATCTCTGACCGGTAGCCGGGAGGTAATGTTGGCAAACCAGAAGCTGTAGGGCGAATACTGCAGACTAAGATTCAGCGTCTGGTTAATTTTTTTTTCCTGCGCGGCGCTGTCAGAGCTATTAGGCACGCTCACCATCTGCTCTTTCAGCCCTGAACTGAAGCTCAGAGCCCCTGAAAATTTCTTGTCATTTCCCGAGAACAAACGCCCCCACCGGCTGGTAAACACGCCTGCCTGAACGGGTTCACCGTTCTTATCGCGCAGGGTTTCTTTATCACTGCTTTGCGCCGCCTCTGCGGCGGGGATCGCGGCGAGCAGCACGCCCGCCAGAAGCCATTTTTCGCGCATAACCGCCATCCTTAGTTAGGTATCCAGCGTGCGCCGACGTCGTATTTTGCCATCAGCCACAAAATACCCAGTGCCGCCGCATGCACTAACGTGTTCTCTATCCAGGCGTGACGCCATAAATCGAAGGTAACGAACTGGCTCACCAGCAGCACCACGTACACGTGCAAAATAAAGGTATAAAGCGAGTGCTGCCCTAGCGGGATCAGGAACCATCCCAGCAGGCGGTTGAGCGGCGTCCAGCAATACGTCAGCACCAGGTAGACGGTGACCATCAGGGCGATATCGTTTAACACCCGCACCGGGCCCAGCCCATTCTTCGCCGCCCAGGTGTGATAAAACGTATTGAAGCTGTCAGGCGGGATGACGTGCATGAGCAGTGCGGGCGGCATAAACGGGTTGGTATGGTTCTGTGCGACGAACCCAAGAATGAGCGCCACCATCACCAGCGCAACCACCACCACTTTTCCCGGCGGCGTACGGGCGAAAGAGATCAGTTCGGCTTTATACCAGCCGCTGGCCATGCCCAGCACAAAGATGAACTGCCAGGCCAGCAGCGGAAAGGCAAATTCGAACTCCGACGGCGTCAGCCGAAGCGGCCACCGCTGCCACAGGCCGTACACCAGCAGCGACAGCCCTAACAGCCACCAGACTTTTCCTTTCTGCAGCATCCCTAAAAAAAGGGGGCTAAAGAGCAGCAAAAATATATACAGCCCCAGAATTTGCGTCTGATGGGGGCCGATCTGCAAATAGAGAATAATGTTGAACCAGGTCTCTTTAATTTGCGGCGTAACAGGATAAAGCGACCAGCTTTGACCCGAAAAGCGGTCGGTAAAATGGGTGACTTCGAAAACATTAATATGTGGAATATAGGCCAGGAGAATAAACGACACTATGATAATGATATTTACGCGATATATTTTCCACGCCCTTAGATAAAGCCCCCAGGAAACCGTGAGCAAAACCACTTTTTGCAAACGCGCGCGATTCAGCATTCCCAGCATAAACCCCGAGAGAATGACAAAGCCTTCTGCACCGGTAGTTAGCCCAAAACGCTCCCAGGAGAATATATTAAATACCGACATCACCTCCGTATGCGCCACGACCATCATGACGAGGGCAATGCCGCGCATAAAGTCAATTCTCAGGTCCCGGGCACCTGCAACGGCATAACGCCATGCCGTTGATTTAGCGCTATCTTCTTGCGCGATCGACGGCGCAACATGGCTCATACGGTGTCCTTTGCCTGAAAACGAAAATTAAGGTCTAAATAAAGTAGATAGCCTAAAGGAATAGTAACTGCAATTTATCGGCGACAGATGAAACATATTAAGCGGAGTTTAAGCTGAATTAACCTCTGCTACATATTAATAAAAACGCGGCTGGACACTTTTATTCGGCGTTCTACACTTATCTTAAATCTTGTTTAATCGCTATTTTCTTTCGCTTTTGGGCAACTTTCTGCGCAGCAGAATGGGTCTGCATTTTCACGGAATCAGGAACGCCGGAACTATGGATTTTTATTTTTCCCGTTTTGAACATCGTCGTCCTCCGGAGCCGTTAACAACACCGCGTTGGGTAATGATGACCTGGCAGGTGTTAGCGGTCGCGGCGCTTATCCTGGGTGCCAATTATATTTACTGGCGCTGGACCGCCTCCCTGAATACTGACGCATTATGGTATGCCATACCGCTGGTCCTCGCCGAAACCCTGGCGTGGATTGGCACCGTGCTGTTTACCATCAATTTGTGGAAAGAACAGGATCCTCCCCAGTGCCCGCCGCCCGGCGAAATTAACGAATGCCTGTCGCCAGAGGAGGCCGTAGAACCTCGTCCTGTAAAAGTGGATTTGTTCATTGCCACCTACTCGGAAGACACCGAGCTGGTCAGGTTGTCCATTCGCGACGCCCTGAAGATGGCGTACCCGTTCCCGATTGACTACCGCATCCACGTGCTTGATGACGGCCGACGCCCGGAGATGAAAGCCGTCTGCGAAGAGGAAGGCGTTAACTATATCAGCCGCCAGACCAACATCGGCTTTAAGGCCGGCAACCTGCGCAATGGCCTTGAGCAAACCGACGGCGATTTTATTGTTATCTGCGACGCCGATACCCGCGTCTTTCCCACCCTGCTCAGCCATACGCTGGGCTATTTTCGCGATCCGGACGTGGCCTGGGTGCAGACGCCGCAGTGGTTCTTCGATCTTCCGGAAGGAGAGAACTTGTCGCGCTGGGGCCAGCGAAAAGCCGGCAAAGTGGGTTACGGTCTGGGCTGGCTAATTCAAAAGTGTGTTGGCCCTGTGACAGTTGGCCGCGACCCGTTTTTTAACGATCCGCGCATGTTCTATGACGTGATCCTGCGGCGGCGCAACTGGGCAAACGCGGCTTTCTGCTGCGGCGCGGCCTCCATCCACCGTCGCGAGGCGGTCATGCAGGCCGCGCTGCGCAGCTATGTCTGGTCCGTCGAAGAGGAGATCCATCGCCATACGCGCGATATTCGCGATGACGAAACGCGGGAAGCGCTGCAGGAGGCAATGCGCCCGCACGTAGCGTTTGACACTGAGCTAACGCCCTACAAATTCCACGTCTCGGAAGATATTTACACCTCGGTGCTGCTGCACGGTGACGCCGCGCGACGCTGGCGCTCGGTCATGCACCCGCGGGTGGAGTCGAAGATGCTCTCTCCGCAGGATATGCTGACCTGGATGATCCAGCGCTTTAAGTACGCCGCCGGCTCGCTGGATATTTTGTTCCATGACAACATCTTCAGCCGTCGCCGCTTCAGGCTTTCCCTACCCCAGACGCTGATGTATGCCACCACCTTCTGGTCGTACATGGCCTGCGTGTGGAACACGGTGTTTTTGATTTCACCCATAATTTATCTGTTCACAGGCATTCCGCCGGTATCCGCCTGGTCGACGCCGTTTTATCTCCACTTTCTCCCGTTTTTTATTTTCTCTGAACTGGCCTTTATGTTCGGGACATGGGGGATTTCGGCCTGGGACGGCAGGGCCTCCTACCTCTCCTTCTTTTCCATGAACCTGCGCGCGCTCAATACGGTGCTGCGGGGCGAGCAGATCAAATTTCACGTCACGCCAAAAGAGCGGCAAACGGGCCGTTTTCTCTACCTGGTGAAGCCGCAAATTGCCATCGTGGTGCTGACCCTCGCAGGGCTTATCTGGGGCGGTATCCAGGTGGCGCGTGGACAGGTGGACGACCCCTCCGGCTACGTCATCAATATTTTCTGGGGAGGAGTGAACATCGCCGCCATGCTGCCGCTGATTTTCGCGGCCATGTGGACGCCCGCCGAAGAGGATGAGGTCACCCAATGAGGATACGTGATGCCCTGCTGCCCGCGCGCAGCTACCTCACCATTTTGCTCGGCTTCCTGATCGGCTTTGCCATTGTGGTCTGGGTGGAGAAACAGATGCCCACGCGCGTGGAAAGCAGCGGCGGCATCGCGCTCAGTAAAGACTTCCCTCCGCTGCCTGCAAAACGCCCGCTGACCTATGACGAAGCCATCTGGGCGCGGGTCGCCTGGCAGTACTACGTGAATAATACCCAGCCAAACGGCCTGGCCAACGCCAGCGACGGTGAGCCGTGGCTGAGCCTCTGGAGCGTCGGGAGCTACCTGTTTGCGACCGCTGCCGCAGAGCAGCTGAACATTATTTCCGCCGATGAGTTCGACGAGAGGATCGGCACGGCCCTGTTTGCGCTGGGGCAGCTTCCGCTCAACGAGCGAGGCCTCCCTGCCGCGTATTACCATGCGGACACCCTGAAGATCCTCGGCAAACCCGACGCCTCGGCAATTGGGCTGAGCCGCCTGCTGACGGCGCTTCAGACCCTCCTGTGGCGCTATCCTCAGCACGCGGCGGCTATCAACGATCTATTTAGCCTCTGGAACACCGGCGCACTGATTGAATATAACGTTCAAAGTCAGGCGGCCGTGCCGCTCCATCACTGGACGCTGACCGATGACGAACAGCGGGACAGCTTTGGCTACCGTCTCTATGCCAGCCATACGCTGCGCCTGATTGACAGCGCGGCAGGCCTCGCGGTGACCAACCCGCCTGAAGGGCAAAAGATGATCGATCTGGATGGCGTGATGGTGCCCGATGAGGGTCTACGCACGCCCTGGGGCAAGCAAACCTCCCTGATCAGTCTCCCCTATCTGTTAACCGGTCTTGAGCTGGGCTTTGACGCGCAGAGCGCTGAAATCGCGTGGCGGATTATGCAGATCCAGCAGCGGCGCCATAGCCTGCGCACCCCAAAACCGCCGGTCAGCACCGATTATGCCGAACCGGCGCCGGATTACGTCAACGATCTGCCGGACAGGCAGCCGGTTCAGGCGCGTAACCTGCGCGACGAGGTGCCGGAGAAAGTGGCGATTACCTCCACCCGCACCGCGTTTGCCTGGTATGCCCTGTTCCGCAACGGCTGGAGCGAAGCGCTGCGCCAGCAGGTTCTGGCCCTTCAGGTGCCGGGTAAAGGCTGGCAGCGCGGGTTAAATCTCAACAACAGCGTCAATGCCGTCGTGGACGCCGATACCAATGCTATTGTGCTGGAAAGTTTGTCGTATATCGCCCATGGCCAGATGCTCTGTCTGGCCTGCCTCTACACTTCCCCCTCAGCAGGAGCAACGCCATGAAGCCACGATCCCCGATCCTTTTCCACCTGCTCACGGGAATAACGATCTGCTGGCTGGCGTTATCGACCGTGCTTGCGGATACCGAGCTGCCTGCATCAGGTTACTCCCCGCGCAGCGGCGAGCTGACGGCCCGGGAGATGACCATTGCGAAAAACGCCTGGCAGTATTTCGTCACCAACTATCAGCCCACGACGGGCCTGGTGAATGCGGTCAACAAATATCCCTCCACCACCATGTGGGACAGCGCCTCCTATCTGGCCGCCCTGACGGCGGCGCGCGAGTTGGGGATCGTTGATAAAGCGGAATTTGACCGCCGGATGCTGAAATTCCTCGCCACGTTAAACACCCTGGTACTGTTTCGCAACGAGCTGCCCAACAAGGCCTATAACACCATCAGCGGTCAGAAGGTGGACTACACCAACAAGCCCGGCGAAATTGGCTTCTCGGCGCTGGATATCGGGCGAATGCTGGTCTGGCTGAAAATCATCAAAGAGCGGTACCCGGAATACGGCAACAGCATTGATAACGTGGTGCTCGGCTGGGATTTCAGCCACGCGATCGATCCCTGCGGCACGCTGTACGGGGCCTACCTGGAAAACGGCCAGCCGAAGTACGTTCAGGAAGGTCGGCTGGGCTATGAAGAGTACGGCGCGGCCGGTTTCCAGCTGTGGGGGTTTAATACCTGCAAAGCCAGCCGTCCGCAGCCTTACGAGCTGGCCGAGATCTACTGCGTGCTGGTCCCGTACGATACGCGCGACCCGCGCAACACGTCGCAGCATAACTACGTGGTGACGGAATCCTATCTGCTCTACGGGCTGGAGTTCGGCTTTGATCAACCGACCGACCGGGATAACGCCCCGCGCGACTACTCCCTGACGTGGATGAAAAACTTTGCCGACCGCGTTTATCAGGCGCAGGAGAACCGCTATACCATTACCGGCGTCCTTACCGCACGCTCCGAGCACCAGCTCGATAAGGCCCCTTACTTCGTCTATGACACCGTCTTCAGCGACGGGTACAACTGGAACACCATTACCGATAAAGGCCAGTTCGTCCCTAACGCTGCCGCGATATCGCTGAAGGCGGCGCTGGGCATGTGGGTGTTGTGGAACTCCCCTTATACCGACCGCCTGCTGAACACCATTGAGAATGCCAATGAAGAGGGAAAAGGCTACTACGAAGGGCTGTATGAAAACGGTGACGGGCCGATCAAAGAGTTCACCGCGAACAATAACGGCATCATGCTGGAGGCCCTGTTGTTCAAAAAAGAGGGAAAACTGCTGGCCTTCAACACCGACAACCCGAAGAGCAAGGATTTTGCGCCGTCGCTGTGGGATCAAAAGCTGCTCGATCAGTTTGAAGAGAACAACGCGCTGCGCAGCCGTCCGTTCCTGACCAGCACACCTGCCGTAAAAAGCTGGTGCGACCGGACCGGCGTCACGCAGCGTACCAAACCCGCCTGTCAGGCCTGCCAGTGCGCGTCATGCAGCGCGGACGAGCCCGTTAAACCGCCTCCGGTAACTGCGCAATGCTTAAAACCTTAGCCAGAGGGCTAGCGGGATTACTCCTCGCAGGCGCGATCGTCTTTGCTCTGTTTGGCCATCAGGGAGCAGGCTGGCGCTGGCTCAT
This sequence comes from Enterobacter hormaechei, assembly GCA_041890495.1. GTDB lineage: Bacteria > Pseudomonadota > Gammaproteobacteria > Enterobacterales > Enterobacteriaceae > Escherichia > Escherichia boydii. The sequence continues at coordinate 1,245,039 of CP169086.1, read as the reverse complement.
CAATGGCGGCTGGCACTCCAGCGCGCGTATTGCCGCCCTGACGCCGGAAGAGCAACAGTGGGCGGCGATCGCCTGGCGCTATTTCGTCAATAATACCCAGCCGCAAACGGGGCTGGTCAACGGGAGCGACAAACAGCCCCGCGTCACGCTCTGGCAAATGGGCGATACGCTTATCGCCCTGCTGGCGGCAAAAGAGCTGGGGCTAATTGATGATGCCGAGTATGACGCTCGCTTAACCCGTATCATGGGCACCCTTAACCGCCTGATGCTGACCGATGCCCGGACGCCGAGCCGACTCTATTCCAGCCAGACGGCGACGCCGGTCGACTTTAGCGGCAAGCCCATCAAAAATGGCTGGTCCGCGCGCGATATGGCGCGTCTGATGCTCGCCCTGCGCCTCACCGCAGAGCGGGAACCGCAGTACAGCGAATACCTCGATAAAATTATCCTGCGCTGGAATTTCTGCCCGGTCATCGACGGCGAAGGCGAACTGTGGTCATCTTCCCTGCAAAACGGTCAGCCGGTGGTGCGCGAGGAGCTGCGCCTAGGCGAGAGCGAATATGCCGCGACGGCGTTTCAGCTGTGGGGATTTTCTCCGGATAAAGCGTTTTCGCCCCCTGCGCACCACGTCATCATCGCCCAGCGGCGTCTGGCCGTCGATGCCCGGGATCCGCGCACCATGTGGCAGCCCTCCCTGATTAGCACCCTTCCCTATATGCTGCCGGGCCTGGAGTTTGGCTGGGAGCCCGAAGGCGTTGCGGCCGATCTGCAAAAGCGTCTGCGCAAGCAGGCCGAAAACGTCTGGCTGAGCCAGAAGACCCGCTGGGAGACCGATAAAATCCTGACGGCCAGGGCAGATTTCTCGCTCCCGCAGGCGCCCTGGCATATCCAGGATACGGTCTGGGGAAATGGCTATGCCTGGAACTCTGTCGGCGACGATGGCCGGGACTACACCCGTTTTGCGCAGGTATCGACCAAAGCAGTCTTTGCCCTGTGGGCCCTGTGGGACACCCCGTACACCGACGTGCTGATGACGGTCACAAAACACCTTAACGATCCGCAGAAAGGCTGGTACGAGGGCCGTCAGGAAGCCACGGGCGATACCAACGCTGCGTTAACCCTCTCTACCAATGCCACGGTTCTGGAAGCCCTTTTCTTTAAACACAACGCCGGGCCGCTGTTTGACGTTCGTCGGTCAAAGAAAGAGAGCTATTTTTCACGCCGTCTGGCAGAGGAATACACGCCCATCGGGCACTGTCTGCCGGGCGAAAGCATCATAAGGAGGACGCCGTGAAATTTTATCGCGATCTGTTTGAATCCAGCCTGAACCGCGTCTTTCCGAATAATGAAAAAACCGCGTTTTTTCAGACGTTCTATGACGCCTTCGTCCACATGTCACCCGAAACTGAGGCGCATTTTTCTCGTCTGCCGGATCGGGAAGGTCAGCAGACCCTGTTTAAAAGCTTCTTCGCCATGCTTGCGGTGGACGGCGCTCTGATCGTCCCTGATTTTCTCGAACGCCTGGCGCGGGAGCAAAGTGACGACGGTCTCCACCTCCCCCCGCGATTTTTTGCCCTGTGGCGCGAAGCGATGTTGAACGCGGTGAGCGAACGCGATCCGCAGTGCGACGATGAGATCCTGACGGCCTGGGCCATGGCGATCGCGCCCGGGCTGGAATATCTGCGCCGACAGGCAGAACTGCACTACCGCGCGTAGGGAGGATCACGATGAGTTCGTTCACGTACGATCTTAACGCGCTGCCGGCCGCCGTCATGATTTATGACCGCGAGGAACGCCTGCAGGCCTGGAATCACAACGTTGCCCTGTTTTATCCGGTCATCACCCCGTGGCTGAAGGTGGGGACGACCCTTGAGGCGCTGGTGGAACGCTTTATCGATGCCGTTTACAACGTCGACCCCGGCCTGCGCCAGACGCTGCGCGAGTCGATCGCGCGTAACTGTCGGCAGGATAAACACTGCGAGGTGCGGCAGGCGGGGCAGCGGCGGATCTTCGTCCAGCATCAGCGGCTTGCGGACGGCGGCATTGTCAGCCTGCACAGCGATATTACGGAGCTGGATGAAGCGCAGCGCGCGCGCCACCAGCTGCATGATGATTTTCTGCTGACGGCGGAATCCATTCATATCGGGATCTGGGACTGGCAGGTTTCCGACGACACGCTCCAGGTTAACGACACCCTGCTTGCCATGCTGGGCCAGTCGCGCACGCAGTGGCGATATCCGGTGCGTTTTCTGCTCAATCAGGTCCACGAGGACGATCGCGCACCGCTGCGCAAGGCGCTGCAGGCTTCTAAGCAGGATCACCGCCCGGTCTTTGAATGTGAAATTCGCGTGCATCACCCTACCGAAGGGCTGCGCTGGATGCTGCTGTCCGGCCAGGTGGTCACGCTCTCCATTGAGGGAAACGCCGAGCGCGTCATTGGCACGCTGCAGGATATTACGCGGCGCAAAGAGGCTGAAATTCAGGCGTTCGCCTCGGCCCTTGAGGCACAAAAAGCCAATGAGGCGAAAAGCGCGTTCCTGGCGAATATGAGCCATGAAATTCGTACCCCGATGAACGGCATTATTGGCATGACCCAGCTGTGCCTGGATACGTCTCTCAGTGCCGATCAGCGCGATTATCTGACGCTGGTAATGAGTTCTGCCCAGTCTCTTCTGCATATCATCAACGATATTCTCGATTTTTCCCGTATCGAAGCCGGCAAAGTGGAGCTGGAGACGGACCCCGTGCCTGTTCGCCCCTTCATTCAGTCGCTTATTCGTCCGCACATGCCGGGGGCGAGCGAAAAAGGTATCGAGCTGCTGGTTGATATTGCGCCCGACGTCCCCGACGTGCTGCTGGTCGACGGCGCGCGGCTGCGCCAGATCCTGACCAATCTGCTGGGTAACGCGCTGAAGTTTACCCATCAGGGAGAAGTGATCCTGGTTGTTGAACCCGGCGATAGCGCGGATCGATGGCGTTTTGGCGTGCGCGACAGCGGCATTGGCATACCGGCAGATAAGCAGAAGGCCATTTTTGAAGCCTTCAGCCAGGCGGATAACTCAACAACCCGCCGCTATGGCGGTACGGGGCTCGGGCTAACCATCTCGGCAAGGCTGGTTGCGGCGATGGGGGGCGAATTAACGGTCTCCAGCGAGCCGGGAAAAGGCAGCGAATTTTCGTTCTCGCTGCCGCTGGCGGCACAGACCCTTGCGCCCGGAGAGCGTCCACATACCCATCGCTTTAACGGTGAACCCGTGCTGGTGGTTGATGATAACGAGACCAACCTGCGGCTGCTGGCAGCAATGCTCAGCCAGATGGGGCTGAAGCCCTCCTGCGTTAACAACGCCAGCGAGGCCATCGCCAGGGTTAAAGCTGGAACAGTATGGCCGCTGATCCTGCTGGACGCGCAGATGCCGGATATGGACGGCGTGTCTCTGGCCCTTGAGCTTTCAGTTCTGCCGCAGGTTGCTGAAAGCCATATCATCATGCTGAGCTCCATGAGCCGCCATTTTGATATCAATATGCTGAAGCGGATCGGGATCAAGAACTATCTGCATAAGCCTATCGCCCAGGATGAATTACATCAGGCGATTGCCGCCGCGTTTGAACATTCGCCCGCGCCCGCGGGTGAAAGCACGCCCGCGCCTGTCGTCTCTCCAGGGGCTACGGAACTACGGATCCTGCTGGCTGAAGATAATCTGGTTAACCAGAAGGTCGCCGCGCGCCTGCTTGAGCGGCTCGGGCACACCTGTCAGATCGTCGATAATGGCGTCGCGATGCTGGAACGCTGGCGCGCGGGCGCGTGGGACGTTTTGCTGATCGATCTTCAGATGCCGGAGATGGACGGTGAGACCGCCATTCGCCTGCTGCGTGAAGAAGAACGGTCCCGCCCCGGCCCGGCGCAGCCCACCGTCGCCATGACCGCACACGCCATGCAGGGGGACAAAGAGCGCTGTCTCAACATGGGTTTCGACGGCTATATTGCCAAGCCCATCAGCCAGGAGCGTCTCGCTGAAGAGATTGACCGCGTGCTTCAGCGTCACGAAGATTCCTCCGGTTTTCCGGATGAAGCACGCCTGCTGAAGCAGTGCGCTGACGATCCCGCCCTGGTGCAGGAGCTGCTCGCCCTGTTTGGCGAAGGGCTGGAGGAGGCCATGAAGGCCATCACCCGGGCTATCGACAGCGACGATCGCGAAGCGCTGCGCCGCGCGGCCCACAAGCTGCGGGGTGAAGCCGTCACCCTGGACTTCAGCACGCTCGCACAGCAGCTGCAGGTGCTGGAAAGCGACGCACACGCGCTGGATGGGCAACGGCTTGCGGCCCTGAATGACAACCTTCGCCAGGAATCGCAGCGCCTCACGGCCTGGCTCACCGCACGCGGGGTAAACGCATGATGACTCGCAGCTGCGCGCTGTTTTTTGCCCTGTTGACCACCCACGCGGTAGCGAACACTGTGCCGGTCAGCTGGTCTCTTGCTGGAAAGTGGCAGGTTCAGGACGCCAATAGTAGCGCGCACCCTGCCGCATCAGGCTGGCGCCCGCTTCAGGTTCCTGCCAACTGGTACAGCGCCGGGTACGATCGCCAGGGCGCGCTGTGGTATAAGCACGCGTTTTCCCTGCCCGTGCAGCCGCCTGACGTGATGAGCACCCTGGTGTTTGACGGCGTCGATTACCTTGCAGAGGTGACGCTGAACGGCCAGCCGCTGGGCAAGCACGAGGGCTATTTTCAGCGCTTTTCGCTGGATGCCAGCCCCGCGTTACAACGTCACAATAAGCTCGTGGTCAGGGTGGACAGCCCTTACGAAGATCCCACTAAGGTCTGGCCGCTGCATAAAACGCTCATGAAGGGGATCCTTAACCAGCATGACACGCGCCCCGGTGGGGCCTGGTCGCCCCAGGGACAGGACGCCAACTCTGGCGGCATCTGGGCTCCGGTCAGGCTGCATCTTAGCCGGGGCGCTACCCTCGATGAAACCATCCTGCGGCCCGACTGGACGCAGGGGCTGACTCGCCCGGCGTTAAAGGCGGAGATTCGCTATCGCGCGCTCGGTCAGGGCCCGGCGAACGTGCGGCTCACCGCCACGCCCGCCAATTTCAGCGGCAAGCGCTATCAGGCTGATTTTCCGGTCACCCTCGAAAGCGGCGCCCATTCCGTTCAGGTGACGCTGCCCATGCCGAAGGCAAAACTGTGGTGGCCCGTCGGCACGGGGAAACCGCACCTGTATACCATTCGCGTGGCATTACGCGATGAAAACGGCGTGATGGACACGGCGGTGACCCGCACCGGGCTGCGCAAGATCGTCGAGCAGCCCGACAATAAGGGCTGGCTCATTAACGACAGACGCCTTTTTATTAAGGGCAGCAATTACATCGGCTCCCCCTGGCTCAGCACCATGACGCGAGAAAAATACCGTCGCGATCTTCGTCTGGTGGAAACCATGAACGGCAACGCCATACGCGTGCACGGACACGTTGCCGGGCGCGCGCTGTATGACGTTGCCGATGAGATGGGGATGATGATCTGGCAGGACGTCCCGCTGCAGTGGGGCTACGACAGCCGCGACGCCTTTACGAAAAACGCGGTTCGCCAGACGCGGGAGATGATCGAACAGTTTGGCAACTCCCCCGCCATCATCGTCTGGGGCGGGCATAACGAACCGCCGTGGAATTCGCCGTGGATGGAAAAACGCTTCCCGGACTGGAATAAAGATCTGAATCGCGAGCTCACGCAGCGGGTAGCGGATACGCTTGCCGAAGATACCTCCCGCATCGTGCATCGCTTTTCCGCCGTTGAGGAGCATTACTGGGCGGGCTGGTACTTCGGTACCGTGCGCGACCTGCTGACGCCGGCCAAAACGGGGATCATTACCGAGTTCGGCGCGCAGGCGCTTCCCCGCCTGTCAACGCTAAAAACCATCATTCCGGCGGCGTCTCTCTGGCCAAAAACCACCGCCGCTGACGATCCCGGCTGGACCGTCTGGAAATACCATAATTTTCAGCCCTTCCAGACCTTTAAGTTTGCCGGTATTCCACGCGGGAAGAATATTCAGGAAATGATTCGCAATACCCAGGCGTATCAGGCGCGGCTGGTGGCCACGGCGGCCGAGAGCTATCGCCGACAGCGCTACCAGCCGGTGACGGCCCTGTTCCACTTCATGTTCGTGGAAACCTGGCCCTCCATCAACTGGGGCGTGGTGGACTACCTGCGTAAGCCTAAGGCCGGGTTTTACGCGCTCCAGCGCGCGTACCAGCCTCTTTTGCCGTCCATTGAACCGGTCACGGCGCAGTGGCAATCCGGGGCGGCGGCGACCGTGCGTCTGTGGGCCATCAACGACACCTGGAAACCGTGCCGCGATTGCCGTCTGGCCTGGCGCATCACCCAGCGCGATAAGGTGCTGGCAAAAGGCGCGACGAAGATGACGATCGCAGCAGACTCGGGAACGATGGTTAAAACGCTTACGGCCACGCCCGCGGGCCAGCATGACGTGTCGATTCGGTTTACGATTGAAAACAGTGCGGGAAAAATTGTCGGTGAAAATCAGCGCACGGAGTCCGTCATAAAGTGAGCGAGGGGAAAAGGAAAATTGCCGCTTCCCCTGCTTTCTTGTACCCTTTGAGCGTTTATCCCAATCCTCTAAAAATCGAGACATCCGGACGCCTATGACTGCACATATTTCCAAAGATCCTTTGCATGGCGTAACGCTGGAGATGATGGTCAACGCCCTGGTGGCGAAATATGGCTGGAGCGAGTTGGGCGACCGCATCAAAATTAACTGTTTCAGAAAAGACCCCAGCGTTAAATCGAGCCTGAAATTTCTGCGCCGCACCCCTTGGGCGCGCGCGGAAGTGGAAGCCCTGTATCTGGACTCTCTCAACGATGAGGGAAATACAGAGCAGGCGGCGCCCGCCTTTAATCCCTGGGCCAACAGTCGGATTTTCAAGAGCTAATACGCAAATGACGCGACACGTAAAACGGATCGGCGCGCTGGCTGCCTGCGCGCTTTTACTTGTGAGCTGCTCCTCAAAACCACCGAAATCGCTGGTTACCCCTCTCCCCACCGTCAGTAAACCGACGCCGCAGGCAAACGAGCCGATGCGCGGCATCTGGCTGGCGACCGTCTCGCGTCTCGACTGGCCCCCGGTGGCCTCGGTGAATGGTCGCAGCGCGGACCAGCGCATCGCGATGCAAAAGCAGGCGCTGATCGCAAAGCTCGACAACCTTAAGCACCTCGGCATCAACACGGTCTTTTTCCAGGTGAAGCCGGACAGCACTGCCCTCTGGTCATCAAAGATTTTACCGTGGTCAGACATGCTGACGGGCAACATCGGGGAGTATCCGGGATACGACCCGCTGCAGTTTATGCTTGATGAAGCGCACAAGCGCGGCATGAAGGTTCACGCCTGGTTCAACCCCTATCGCGTGTCGACCAACACGAAGCCGTCCACCATCGCCGCGCTAAACCGGACCGCCTATCAGAGTCCGTCCAGCGTCTATGTCCAGCATCCGGAGTGGGTGCGCATCTCAGGCGACCGCTTTGTGCTCGATCCGGGTATTCCCGACGTGCGGGACTGGATAACCAAAGTAGTTACCGAAGTGGTGGCGAACTACCCGGTAGACGGCGTGCAGTTTGATGATTACTTCTATGCCGAATCGCCGGGATCCGCGCTTAATGATTCGCAGACCTGGAGGCAGTACGGCCAGGGGTTTGCCTCAAAAGCCGACTGGCGAAGGCACAACACGCAGCAGCTGATCGTACAGGTCTCCCGCGCGATCAAGCAGACAAAGCCCAACGTGGAGTTTGGCGTCAGCCCGGCGGGCGTATGGCGTAACCGATCCTTTGACCCGGCTGGCTCCGACACCCGCGGCGCCGCGGCCTATGATGAAACCTTCGCCGATACGCGTCAGTGGGTGCAGCAGGGCCTGCTGGACTACATCGCTCCTCAGATTTACTGGCCCTTCTCCCGGGATGCCGCGCGCTACGACGTGCTGACCAAATGGTGGGCCGAGGTCGTGAAGCCGACCCACACTCGCCTGTATATCGGCATTGCGTTCTATAAGGTGGGCGAGCCGTCGAAAAACGAGCCCGACTGGACGGTTCAGGGCGGCGTGCCGGAGCTGAAAAAGCAGCTCGATCTCAACGATTCGCTGCCCAACGTCAACGGCACCATCCTGTTCCGGGAAGATTACCTGAACCAGCCGCAGACCCAGCAGGCGGTAAACTACCTCCGTGGACGCTGGGGTAGCTAAGTGACGACCAGGCAGAAACGCCCCGTTTCTGCCTGTTTTTTACGGCTTCGGCCCGAACATCGCCTCAAGCTGCTGCGCATCCGGCATCCCCACCACCTGCTGCAGCTCGTTTTCCGCATTCAGATAGTAAATGGCCGGCGTGGCGTTAGCGCCCAGGCTGTCCATCAGCGCCTGGTGCTTCTGCAGTATCGCTACCGTTTCGCGGGACGCCTCGCCTTCAGGCTTGGGTAATTTTTTACCGCCGGAGAGCTCATATTCGCGCCAGGCCGAGACCGGATCTTTCGCATTCAGAATCGCTGAGGCGTTACGCCCGCTGTTGGGGTTGAGGAACGCCACCAGCAGCGTGTTGAGCTGAACCTTACCGGCCTTCACCCACGGCTGCGCTTCGGCCCAGAACTGCTTGCAGTACGGACAGAACGGATCGGCAAAAACAAAGACCTTACGCGGGGCGTTATCCGCCCCTTCCTTCAGGGAATGCGCCGCGCTGAGGTTCTTCCACATCTCGCGTCCCATCGGGGCGTAGATCTCTTTCTGGAAATAGCCTTCGCTGAGGTTTTTTCCTTTGTCATCGTACAGATAGCCCGAAATGACATGTTTGCCGTCCGGTGTTAAAAAGAGCGTCACGCCCATATCCTGATACTGCCCCAGCCAGGCGGGCGCGCCGCCGGGTGCATCCAGCTTCTTGATGATTTTAATATTCTGCTGCTCGCTGAAGTGCTTCACCACATCCGGTATGGCTTCAGCCGCCTGTACCAGCCCTGACGTCGCCAGCGCTGAAAGTAACAGTAATTTTTTCATTTCCCTCTCCGGTTTGTCGGGGGCATTCCGCCCCCTTCAGGTTAGCGGTTTTTCAGTGCGTCACTGACCATTTCGTCGAACTGTTCGTAAGGCCCCCAGCCGGGCAGCAATCCCTCGCCGATAAGCGTGGCGGGCGTGCCCTGGATCCCCATTTTTTCCGCGACGATGAGGCTGCGCCTGATCGTCAGAAAACTCTCCTCGTCCGGCGTCGGCACGCTCACGCCCGCCCGCTTTTGCGCCTCCTGAATGCTGGCGTCATCGTGGTACCCCTTTTTCGCCATCAGGGTGTGGTTCAGCTTCATAAACTGCTCAGGATGCGCACGCCAGAGGGTTAACGCGTCTCGTGCGGCGGTAAGCGAACTTTCCGAGCGGAAAGGTAAAAACTTAAAGACCACCGCCACGTCCGGGTGTTTTTCGACAATTTTCTCCAGGTAGGGATCGAATTTTTTACAGTACGGGCAGTTATAGTCGGTAAACACCACCAGGGTGAGCTTTGGGTTTTTCGCGCCGATGCGCGGGGAGTTTGGATCGTTAAACAGGAAATCAGCGATCGTCTTCTGCGCGCGCTGCTCCTGGTCTGGCGTCAGCGTCTGGGCGGCAAATGCCTGAAGCGGGGCCAGCAGGAGCAGAAGCGTAATAAGGAATTTTTTCATGACACAGTTAGCCTTTTGCGTTGTTCAGGGTGGTGACCAGGGTGCGCTTGTCCAGCAGCGGCGAGAGGATTTCGCCGTCAGGCAGACCGGGGCCATACACCGCGTTAAACGGAATGGCGTAGCGGTTTCGCTTCGCCAGAAAATCCGCGATAAACGCGGACGGCTGGCTCCAGTCTCCGCGCAGGGCCACAACGTCCGGCTGGCGCAGCGTGGCTATAACGTCCGGTTGGCTGAGCACCCGGTGTTCGTTGACTTTGCAGGTCACGCACCAGTCCGCCGAGATATCTACAAACACCCGTTTCCCCTGCGCCAGCGCGTTCTCGATAGCCTCTTCACTGAGCGGCTGCCACGGGACGGTCTGCGCAACGTTTTGTGCCGGAGCGTCAGGCGGCGCGTTAAGCAGACCGCGCAGCTGATACCCGCCGAACGCCGCCAGCGCGATGACTACCAGCCAGAACAGCGGCGAAGATTTCTGTCCCTTCAGCGCGAACAGCACCAGCGCGGCGGCAGTCAGCGCCAGCATCACGATCTGGCTGACCGCCTCGCCCAGATGCACGCTCAACAGCGTCGCCAGCCAGAGGCTGGAGGCCAGCATCATCAGGCCGAGGATGACCCTGAGCGTGTTCATCCAGCGGCCGGGTTTCGGCAGCAGCATGGCCGTTTTCGGCACCAGGGCAACGAACAGCCACGGCAGGCTCATGCCCACGCCGAGCATCAGGAAGATAAGCCACAGGGCGTGCAGCGGCGCGCCAAGGGCAAAGGCGACCGCGGTACCGAGGAACGGCGCGGAGCACGGCGTCGCCAGCAGCGTGGCGAACATGCCTTCGCAGAAGCTGCCGCCGATCCCCGATCCTCCTGCCGTCGCCAGCCGTCCTGCGGCAGAAGAAGGCAGCAGCATTTCAAACGTCCCAAACAGGTTCAGCGCAAACAGGAAGGTGACGGCGACCATCAGGCCGATAAACCACGGGTTCTGGAACTGAATGCCCCACCCCAGCGACGCCCCGGCCAGCTTCAGCGCGGTCACCATCCCGGCCAGCAGCATAAAGGAGGTGAGGATCCCGGCGCTGGTGGCCAGAAAGCGCAGCCTGATGGCGCGGCTGTCCGATCCCGCCAGCAGGATGCTGTTAAGCTTCATGCCCATCACCGGCAGCACGCAGGGCATCAGGTTCAGGATCAGCCCGCCCAGCAGCGCAAAGAGCACCATTTTTCCCGTGCTGTCCGGTACGGAGGTCTCTTCGGGCGCGGTCCCAACGGTCATGGTGGTTTGCTGCGCCCGTTCGCCGTTGGTCAGCACAAACGACAGCCTTTTGCCTGCCAGCGAGGCGGGTTTATCACCCCATTCGTCGGTCACCGGTACCGTCACCCGAAGCGCAGTGCCGTCATGTTTAATCACCGGTTCGCCAGGCAGAATATCGCCCTCCAGCGGGTCAAAGTAGATCCCCGGATTGTCCCATTCCCCGTCCGTGGTACCGGTAATCACCAGCTTGTCGCCTGAAAGCCACGCGGAAAGATCCGACGACACGCCTGATGAGTCCGGCACGGCGCGCATCGCTTGCTCGAAGGTGCTACGGAAGCCCTCATCCACCAGCTGGGTAAAATCGAGATGCAGCGGGTAGTCCGTCAGCAGACAGACGTTGCTGCAGGTAGAGAGCGTCAGCGTCCCGTCGAGCGCGTCGCCCTTCGCGCCGTCGAGCGTAATCGGGATCGTCACCTTATCGTGATAGCCCTGCGTGGTCATGCCGGAGATATCAAAGCGCGACGGGACCGGCCAGGACCAGCTGTCCGTTACGCCTTCCGGCCAGCTGATTTTCGGCGCCACGCCGCCCTCGCCCGGCGATCGCCAGTAGGTTTTCCAGCCGGGCTTTAGCTCAACGGTGAGCAGGCCTTTTACGTGCGTTTGTTCCCTCTCCGCCTGAAAGCGGATGCGGGCGTGATCGTTTTGTGGGGAGACCAGCCAGCCGGTGTCCGCCGCATGGACAATGCCGATGCAGGACAGCCACAGGAAGACGAATCCCCTGAAGAGGTTAACCATGTTGTACTCCGTGAACAGTGAAAAATTATCGTGTGGTGACGATGTTTTTCATTCACGGAAAACGCAGTTTTTCAGGTGTATTCGGGGAGGCGGCGCCTGAACGGGCTGTTCCATGGGAACCAATGCCCGCCCTTGCGTAAACAGCTGCAGCAGCGCGAAGAAGATAATAATGGCCGGCAGCGCGCCGTCAAAAAACAGCGGCTGCGCGCAAAGCAGCGAGTGTGCGCCAAGCTGACAGGGCGACGGGCCGGGCTGTTCAGTGTTGCTGGTTTGAGCCGGGGCATCTGCACTCAGGGAAATCTGCGGATCCAGTCCCTGGAAAAAATGGTTGAGCATCACCGCACGCTGCGCGAGGCAAAGCGCCATCGCGAGACAGGTGATAATCAAAAGCCATTTTCCGAGGAGCTGACGGTTGCGCATAACAATCCAGAGTGACGAGACGCCCCGATCATAAACGATAGTGATGAATCTACAAGTGCCGGAAGTGTAAGGTTTTGTCTGTCGCCGCTATTCGCCCGTCAGCGCGTCATAGACGTCCCGCAGCCGCGTGCGCAGAAACAGCACCGCCTTGTGCTTGCGGGATAACAGCGCCTGCTCGCTGGCCCCCGTCTCCTCTGCCAGCATTTTAATGCTATAGCCGTGGAGCTCGGTCTTTTCAAACACCTCCCGCTGCGGCGGCGGCAGTTCAGACAGCGCCTGGCCCAGTTCTTCCCACAGCAGCGTTTTGAGATACTCCTCTTCCGGCGAGTGCGGCACGCCGAACAGGGTTTCGGCCAGCTCGTCCTCCGGGAAACCCTCTTCGTCTTCACCCGTAAAATAGCCGGAGATCGAAACCTCGCGCTTTTTACGCGCCCGGTCGGTCATCTCGTTACGCGCCGCGCGGAACAGCCAGGCGGCGACGTTTTCGACCGGCTGCTCCACTTTCATCAGCTGATAGGTCACTTCCTGCAAAATGTCGTCGGCATCATCGCGAACGGACGTCCGCCCGCGAATGAAGGCTTTCAGCCGGGCGCGACAGGCGTTGAGCGCCGACATCAGCATGGATCCGCCCGCCTCCCCGGCTTTCATCTCGCTCACTCTGCGTCCGGCGCTTTTGGGGTAGCGTCATCGCGCTTATCGTCACGATGGTCGTGCCAGCCGCAGTGCCCGCGCCCGTGGCGACCAAACCCTTCGCGGCGCTGCTGAATAAACGCCTCACGCTGCTCGGGCGTCATGTTCATCCAGCGCTCGTGCATCCGGCGGTGCGCGCCAAACATCCCCGGGCGGAAACCTAATCCGCCGAACAGAATGCGGCTCAGCACCAGAATCCCCAGCGCCTGCCAGAAACCGATGGCCTTCACGCCGAGGATCGCCGGGAGCAAGGCGTTCCACAGGGACATCACCAGCAGGCCGAGCACGATGAAAACCACCGCGCCGATGACCAGGCCCTTGCCCATACGGTGGCGACCGAATCCGCGCCCGTGACCTCTGCCGTGCAGTTCAAAATCTCTCATGGTGTTTACCTCGTTCACAGTAACTGATTATGGCTAGTGATGAGGTAGACGGATGAGGATGGAAAATATTGCTGTGTTTTTTAAATACGATACTACTATTTATATAGTGTATTTAATTAAAAAATCGCTCACTTAGAAGATTTTGTTACTTACATAACAAAAGTCGTTGAATTAAAAGGTGAAATCTGATTTTATGGAAAATCATTTCATGAGTACATATTATATCGCGTAATGATGCGTAATTATTTTTCGCGAAGGAGAGAATCTTGCTTAGCAGTATCAAAATCGAACGATTTAAGAATATCGTTGACATTGAGATCCCTCTTGAGGGGATAAACCTTTTAATAGGTTCTAATAATGCAGGGAAAAGTAGTATTCAACAAGCGATACAGTTTTCAGTTTCAATTGCTCAATCAACAAATCAGCAAGGTGCTAGATGGTCTCAAAATCGATGCCCTTCATCACTTTCTAGTGATACCTTAATTTATTCTCCATTAAAAGATATTGGGGCATTAGCTCCAAATGGTAAATTACAGACATCAAAAGATCAAGCTATTAAGGTTACATTTAATGGCGAAACAAGCACAACAGTAACAATAAGTAAGGGAAAGAATAGAAATATAGCAACTTCTTTAGAAGGGAAAGAATTAGGGGAGTTACTTCAAGATATCGAAAATCCATTTTCAATGATTGTACCGGGGTTAGCTGGAATACCTTCTTTTGAAGAATACAAACCACCATCCGTTGTAAGGAAAGCTGCAGCAAAAGGTGATTCCAACAGTGTATTCAGGAATATTTTATTGCTTCTTGCAAAGGATTCACATTCATGGATTGCCTTTAAGAAAAAATTCAATGCGGTATTCCCTGATTACGAAATAAAGGTATCATTTGATCCTAATGTTGATGAACACATCAATGCAGAAGTTATTAGCAACTCAGTTTCATTGCCTATAGATTCATGCGGCACTGGAATTTTGCAAGCCATTCAAATATTGGCCTATTACTATTTATATAAACCTCAACTTTTAATATTAGATGAGCCAGACTCTCATCTTCACCCAAACAACCAAAGAATACTTGCGCTTTTATTAAAAGAACTGCACCAAGAAACAGAGTGCCAAATAATTATATCGACCCATTCCAGACATTTTTTTGAAGCTCTTAAGGACGATTCAGCAGTGTTATGGATAAACAATTCTGCATTAGTTCAAGGAACTGATGATGTCGAGCGAAATATATTGATGGAAATCGGCGCTCTTGATAAAGGGGATCAGCTAAGAAATGGAGAAATTTCAGCAATTCTATTAACAGAAGATACAGACAAAGGATATATAAAAGCTATTGCGGAGTCTTCAGGTTTTTTGCCTGACCAATATGAAATATGGTCCTACAACGGCTGTTCAAACATAAATATAGCACTGGCTTTAAACTCATTCATAGCACAACATGCACCTGGAACTGCAGTGGTTGTTCATAGAGATAGAGATTATATGAATGATAACGAAATACTTAGCTACAAACAAAATCTTGAAGCTGTAGGCCTAAAAGTTTTTATAACTAAAGGGAATGATGCTGAAAGTCATTTTATAAATGAAGGGCACATCCATTTTCTTTATGAGAATATTTCAGAAGCTGAAGCCTCTGAAATCATCAATACATGCCTTGAAGAAAGATCAGATGCAGTCATTGAAAAATACATTAATACTATACACGCTAGGAAATTGCAAGAATCCTATAAGACTGGAGTTAAACCTAATGCGGGAGCAATCGCACTAGATTGCAACCAAAAGTATCATAATAATATGCGCGAATTTATGCATGGAAAAACAATTGAAAGCACATTGCGTGGCAAGATTCAGGCAATCATTGGTCGAAATGTAGATCTATGCAAAACTTCACCGGCGATTCGTGACGATGTACTAGCATCTTTTGCTGATGCGATTTGGAATAATGCATAAATGGATACAAAGGCTCCATAAGGAGCCTCCTCTCACTAAATCAAGCCTGCACCGGCAAACTAAAACTCGAAATACTCCGTGAAAGCTGCTGCGCCTGCTCTTCCAGCGATGCCGCTGCCGCGGCGGACTGCTGCACTAGCGCGGCGTTCTGCTGGGTCACGCCGTCCATCTCGGTCACCGCCTGCCCGACCTGCCCGATCCCGCGGCTCTGCTCTTCGGAGGCGACGGAGATCTGCTCCATTAGCGTATTCACTTTATTCACTGACGAAATAATCGAGTCAATCACCTCGCCCGAGCGGCTCACCAGCTCCGCACCGTTTTTCACGCTGGAAACCGACTGGGCAATCAGGCTTTCGATGTCCTTGGCCGCCACCGCGCTTTTCTGCGCGAGGGTGCGGACTTCACTGGCCACGACCGCAAAGCCGCGGCCCTGCGTGCCGGCGCGCGCCGCTTCAACCGCCGCGTTCAGCGCCAGGATGTTGGTCTGGAAGGCGATGCTGTTAATCACGCTGGTAATGTCTTCAATGCGCTTCGAGTTCGCCGCGATGGTATTCATTGTGTCGATCACTTCACGGGTCACCGCTTCACCGGTGTGGGCATTTTTCACCGCGTCCTGCACCAGCTTCCCGGCCTGATACACGTTATCGGTATTGTTCGCCACCGTCGCGCTCAGCTCTTCCATGCTGGCCGCCGTCTGGGTTAACGCCGAAGCCTGCTGCTCAGTGCGTGACGCCAGGTCGATATTACCGGAGGCAATCTCCTGCGCTGCGTGCGTTACGGTATGGCTCGCATCGCGCACCTGGGCGATGGTCGCCAGCAGCGCCTGACGCATCTGCTCCATCGAGCCCATCAGATGATCGATTTCGTTGCCTGTACTCCCCTTCACCGGCACCGGAATGTCCAGCTTGCCTGCCGCAATCTGGCTGCAGTGCTCGCGCGCCAGGTTAACCGGCGCAAAGACAAAGCGCTTCATCAGCAGGCTGACGGCGACAATCACCACTACAAACAGGCTGGCGATAGCGGCAACGATCGCCAGGCCAGAGACGAAGTTGCTGCTCGCATCCTCGTTCAGGCTTTTAGCGTATTTCTGGTGCACGGAAAGGACCTGGTCGAGAACGATCTCGTACTGGCGGTCGAGGCGGGAGACTTCCGGGATCAGCGCGTTGAATTTGGCAACATCGTGCGCCTCGGCGGCGTCGATCAGCGGCGCCAGCCCCTGGTTGCGGTAGTTCTGCCAGGCGTCCTGATACGCAGTGACCAGCGACGCCTCATCGCTCAGGCGCGGCGACGCCATAAAGGCAGCAAAGGCGTGGTCCGCTTTGGTCAGCGCCTCTTTCACGGCGGTAAGCTTCGCAGCGCCGTCCGCCGCGTTGCCCGCTTCCACCATCTTCACATACTCCATCACCCGAACGCGCAGCGTACGGCTGTGGTTGATGGGGTCAATAATGGACAGCACAACCTGGATCTCTTTGTTGACGTTATCCAGCGAATTATTACTTTTAATGATGAGGCCAACGCTGGTGACGGTGCTGACGACAAAGAAGAAAAGCAGCGAGAACAGGACAATCAGGGACGACTTTTTCAACGACATAAACCAATACCTCAAGGAGAATTATTCCTTATGGTTATCGGCCATTCCAAAACTTAAATTAATTAAAGTTATTGATGTATCGGTCCGGGCTATATTGCTCACTTATAGCGCCGCTGCAGGGTGGCCGCCAGCTTGCGTTGCAACGGTTCAGGCGTCTCCCCCTCAATCAGTTTGCTAATCAAATCAAAGCAGTGCCACGCCAGCTGCCGGTTGTCCTGGCGGATGGTATCCACCGGGATCGTCAGCGAATCGTAGAGGTAGTGATCGTCAAAACTGGCTAACCTGATATCGCTTTGCAGCAGGTTATGCTGGCCCATATAGCGCAGCACTCCTTCCAGCAGCCCGCAGGCGGCGGCAAAGAGCGCTTTCGGCGGACGCCCCAGGCGGGCGCAGAGTTCAGCAAACATCTCGTATCCGGAGCTCGGGTGATAGTTGCCGTGAATGATCCACTCGGGACGCAGCGCCACGCCGGCATCACGCAGCCCTTGCTTAAAGCCTTCCAGGCGGTCGCGCGTGGGCGACAGGCGGGGCTGGCCGCCGAGGAAGTAGAACTCATCCGGATGCTGGCGCGCAATGTCCGCCACCAGTTCCGTCGTCGGGGTAATGGAATCGGTGATCACCAGCGGCAGCGAGCTGTCGTTGATGTGGCGGTCAAACAGAACCACCGGCAGCTGCTCGCTCAGCTTATGGTAGTCCGCGTCGTTGAGCATGCTGGAGGCCACAATCAGACCGTCCACCTGACGCGCCACCATGTTGTTCACCACCACCGTTTCCTGCCCCGGGTTTTCATCGCTGCAGGAGATCAGCAGCTGCACGCCCGCCTCGCGGCACAGCGTTTCCAGCTCGTGAGAAAAGACGGCAAAACCGTAGTTGGTGATCTCCGGGACCACCAGACCAATGGTGTGGCTGCGGTTATCGCGCAGCGACCGGGCGTGAATGCTGGGCTGATAGTGGTGCTCTTTTGCAATCGCCAGCACGCGCTCGCGCGTCTCTTCCGCCACGCGTAGCTCTTTGCTGCGACCGTTCAGAACCAGGCTGGCGGTGGCTTTTGACACACCCGCCAGCTCCGCGATGTCTTTAATGGTGACGCGTTTTGTTTTTCTCACAACGACTTAGATCCGGCTGCCAAAACCCTCATTCTATCATGCAGGCGCGCAGCGACCAGTAGCGTAATGTGATATCGGACGCACCTTCGAATCGCACCCGGGCCGGATGGTCAGGAAAATAGCGGCTGCTCATCACCCCTTCGCCGTGGTTAATGAAGATTTCGACGCTGGAGCGGTCGCACAGGACGCGCAAATGACGGACGTCACCCTGCCAGTAGCGGGTCAGCGTTCCACCGGTTTTCAGGCTCGCGCGTTCCAGACGCACGCCCTGCTCATCAACCCTGAGACGCAGCGCGCCGGCAAAATCGACGCTCACGTGCGCGGCGTCCAGCTCAAACTCCAGGCGCGTCGCGTCCAGTTCGGGCGCGTCGCTGGCGCGCCCCTGCCAGTGCTGCTCATCTTCACGCAGCGCCGCCAGCTCGCGCGCCGGGGTTTGCCAGAGCCTGCCGTCGCGATAGCGTAGTTCGCGCGGGCAGGTCATCTGGTGCATCCAGCCGTGCGCCCGGGTGGGCTGAAGCATCTCTTCCCCGTCCGGTACGCCCATCCAGCCGATCAGAATGCGTCGCCCGTCTTCTGCCAGCGTGGTTTGCGGGGCGTAGAACTCAAACCCCGCGTCCAGCTCGTGCAGCTCGCCGTGATCGAATGCGGCGCTGGCGTAATCAAACGCCCCGCTAATCCAGGTGGCCGGATAGGTATTGAGATAGCGATGCGGCTCGCGCGCCAGCCCCTGCGGGCAGCAGATCAGGACGTGCGTCCCGTCGAGAGCGAACAGGTCCGGACACTCCCACATATAACCCGCGTCCGTCAGGCCGTTAACCCCGTGACCGGCGATCTCCCCGCAGGACGTCCAGGCGCGCAAATCAGCTGATTTAAACAGCAGCACCTTGCCGCGCTTCTGTAAATCCTGCGCGCCCAGCACCATGTACCACTGCCCGCCGTGCTGCCACACCTTCGGGTCGCGCACGTGTCCGGTGTAGCCTTCCGGCAGCGCCAGCACCGGCCCCAGCTTTTTAAAAGTTCCGTCCGGCTGCTCCACGGCCAGGCACTGCCAGGCGGTGCGGCTGCCGTCATCGAACTTGACGTTGCCGGTGTAGCACAGGGTCAAAACGCCCTCGTTATCCACGGCGCTACCGGAGTAGCAGCCGTTGCGGTCATACTCTTCGTCAGGCATCAGCGCCAGCGGCTCATGCCGCCAGTGTACGAGATCCGCAGAGCTCCAGTGCCCCCAGCACTTAAAGCGATGCTCGCAGTCCAGCGGGTTCCACTGATAGAACAGGTGGTAGCGGCCGGCGAACCATATAAAGCCGTTCGGGTCATTCATCAGGCCAGTCACCGGCGCGGCGTGCCACTGCGGATAGTGGCTATCCGCCAGCGCCCGCGGCTGGCCTGTCATAACGGCCTGCAGGATCGCAGGCCAGCGGGAAGGTAACGTCATTATTCAGAGTCCGTTTTATATTTCAGCAGCAGTGAGACGGTAAACGCCACGCCGAAGGCAATCACCATGCCGATAATATAGTTGAGCAGCGAGCTGGCCTGCACGATGGCCATGCCCGGAATGGCGGTCAGCCCGACGGCGGTCATATACACATGCACGGAGACCACCCAGGCCCCGCCCACCGCGCCGCCAATCAGCGCGGCGATAAACGGCTTAACGAAGCGCAGGTTGATACCAAAAATGGCCGCCTCGGTGATGCCCAGCATCGCAGAAAACGCCGACGGTAAGGTAATGGCTTTGATTTTGGCATCTTTGGTTTTGAACCACACCGCCAGACAGGCGCCGCCCTGCGCCACGTTCGCCATGGCCCAGATCGGCAACAGGAAGTTAACGCCAATCGACGGGTTACCCAGCAGCCCGGCTTCAATCGCGTGGAAGCTGTGGTGAATACCGGTGATCACAATCACCGAATACAGTCCGCCGAACAGCAGCCCGGCTAGCCAGCCCGCGTGGGCAATCAGCGTGCTCAGAATAAAGGAGATACCGTCACCCAGGGCGCGCCCCGCCGGGCCGATAATCAGCAAGGCGATAAATCCGGAGATAACGACGGTGAGGAACGGCGTCAGGATCAGGTCTAACGCGTCCGGGATCGCGCGGCGCAGGTTTTTCTCCACGATGCTCATAAACCAGACGGCCAGCAGCACCGGGAATACCGTGCCCTGATAGCCAATCATCGCGATCTCAAGACCGAAGAAGTTCATGGTGTGGAAGCCCGACGCCACGCCCCAGGCGTTGGTCAGCGCCGGGTGGGTCAGAATGCCGCCCAGCGTCGCGCCGAGGTACGGGTTACCGCCAAATTCCCGCGCGGCGGTAAAGCCGATCAGAATAGGCAGAATGATAAACGCCGCCGAACTGCACATGTCCAGCATGATGTAGATGGCGTTATCCGCATTGACCCAGCCGTAGGTTTTCACCATGCCGAGCAGGCCCATCAGCAGGCCGGATGCCACAATCGCGGGAATGATCGGCACAAAGATGTTGGAGAGCAGACGGGCAATGCGCTGGAACGGGTTCAGCTTGCGCGCCGCCAGGTCCGCGGCTTCCGATTTACTGGATTCGCTAATCCCCGCCGCCTGAATAAACGCGGCGTAAACCTTGTTGACCACGCCCGTGCCAAAAATCACCTGCATCTGCCCGGCGTTACGGAAGCAGCCTTTCACGCCGTCAACCTTGCCGATAGCCTGCTGATCCGCCAGCGCGTCATCGACCAGTACCAGACGAAGACGCGTTGCGCAGTGCGCCGCGCTGGCGATGTTTTCCTTGCCACCGAGCAGCGGAATAAGCTCGCGGGCGATTTGATTAAAATCCATAGATACCTCTGCCTGACTTCTTTTTTATGATGTGCGAAACGCTCCCGCCAGGCGGGAGCGTGATGGGTTAAAACCAGGTTTCCATCTGGACCCCAAAGTTCCATTCCCCGCCGGCGTTGAAGCCGCTGCTGCCAAAGGCATCATCGCTGGCGTAATGATCCAGTTTGCTGCTCCAGTCCATCCAGGTGGCAAACAGACGAAGCTCCGGACGGCTGAAGAAATCGCCGATTTTGCTCGCTTTTAAGGTCGGCGCAAAGGTCAGCTTGTAGAAACTGCCGTTGACGGCGTTGCGGTCCTTATAGCCTTCCGGATTTAAATCCATGTACTGATAGCTGCCCTCAAACGCCAGAGCAAAATTCTGGGTGATCTCTTTGATCAGGCGGGTGTTGAGCGTCACCCACTCATAGCTATCGCCCTTGACGTAGCGATCTTTACTGCTTTGTGCCAGAACGGCGGGCGCAACGCTCCAGCCACCGCCGATCGGCGTGACACCGTAACTTGCGAAGCGCCAGGTATCCGCCTCAGACAGCAAGGCGCCGTCGGAGCCGATGCTTTTCACCTCCGCACCCAGCCCGTGACCATACAGCAGCGCCGTTTTGGCGGTCCCTTCGCGCAGGCCGTAGAAGCTGTCATTATGCAAGCCCACCAGGGCATGAACGCCGGTATTGGCGGCATCCGTTTTGATGAGATCGCCGTTAGTGTCTTTACGGTCGTCGTTATCCTTCGCCCGCAGGCCGCTCACCATCAGCTGGAACGGGCCGGCGAAGTGGTTCATGCTGAGGATATAGTTCTGAACGTTGTTGTCGGTCTGCTCCACGCTGCCGAAGTTGCGGCCATAAATGGAGAAGTTGCTGCGCAGAGAATCGTTCCATTTCACGTCATACACGCCGCCGCCGGTACCGGCCAGGAACACCACGTCGGAATCCAGCCAGTGGATGTCAAAATTGTCGCGGTCGAAGCGTTTACCCGCCCAGAAGGTGCTGCCCTTCAGCGCGCCGGTAAAATCAGGCAGGTTGCCCAGCTCCGCAAAGGCCTGGCGAATATTGAGATCGGTGGTATCGGCTGACCAGTCGTTATAGGTTCTCTGACCGTCGGCCAGCATCGCCTTGAAGCGCGTGGTCGCCCCGTTATCCAGGGTTTGCTTGTGCTCCAGGTTCAGCTCGACGTAGGTATCGGCTTCGTTACCCAGACGCCCTACCGCACCGCCGGTTTCACCGGCCGGGGTCAGATAAGGGCCGCTTTTGCTGCTGGAGGCCGCATCGTTCATCAGCAGGCCCGAACGGGCGTAGCCGTGGAACTCAAACCCGCCGGTCTGATCCGCCTTCTTCTCCAGCGCGGTGGTGCGCTGCGCCACCTCCTGGGTCGTCGTTTGCGCCTGCTGCTGAGCGGCAACCAGCTGCTGCGTTTTTTGTTCTGCATCGGTGGCGCGCTTCTCGGCCACCTGCGCACGCGTTTCCGCAGCCTGGAGTCGCTGCTCCATCGCGGCGAGACGCGCTTCGATACTTGTCATATCCGTTTGGGCAAATACAGAGGTACTTCCGGCCAGCATGCCTATCATCACGGCAAGTCTGCGTTTTTTATACATTTTGTCGCATCCCTAAAAGAAGTCATTAAACGTGCTAAATTGCTAAACCGGTTTAGGTTGCTGATACTAAACCTGTGAATTTTGGATCGGCAATCTTTTTTGCTAAACCGATTTAGTAAGTGTGATCGAGGCGACAATTCAGGCCGCCGGATGGCGGCCAGGAGAGGAGGAATTACAGGTCGTGCTGCCAGGGCAACGCGGTCATCGCCCCTTTGGCCGTGGTGGCCAGCGCGCCGCAGCGCTGGGCGAGCGCGATAACCGGTGGCAGCGCCTGACCGTCAGCAAGGCCGTAGAGCAGACCCGCCACAAAGGCGTCGCCCGCGCCGGTCGTATCAACACACTGCACAGGCGTTGCCGGATAGTGCTTAACGGAGCCCGCATGCCAGGCGATCGCCCCCTCTTTACCCTGCGTGACCAGCACCAGGCGCGCCGGGCAGCGCTGCATCAGCGCCTCCAGACCGGCGTTGACCTCCGCGCTGCCGGTGAAAAAGGCCAACTCTTCTACCGAGAGTTTCACCACGTCTGCGCTTTGCAGGGCATGTTCGAGACAGCGGCGAAGTTCGTTCTCGTCCGGCCAGAGATCCGGGCGAATATTGGGGTCGAAACTGACGTAACCGCCCGCATCCCGGATGGCGGCCATCGCCTGAAATGTTGCAGAACGGCTCGGCTCGGCGCTTAAGGCGATGGAGCAGACGTGCAGCCACTCCCCGGCGCTGAACGTCGGTAGATCGGCAGGTTCCAGAAACAGATCTGCGCTCGGGCGCACCATAAAGGTAAACGAGCGTTCACCGTGGTCGTCGAGATCGACCACCACCGTTGAGGTGCGGTGCGCCGGGTCAAGGCGCATATACTTCACGTCAACCCGCTCGTCGGCGAGCGTTTTCGCCATAAAGCGCACGAAAGGATCGTCGCCAACCCTGCCGATAAAGGCGCTCTGGCCGCCCAGCCGGGCAATACCGACCGCAACGTTCGCCGGCGCGCCGCCGGGACACTGCAGTAATCGACCTTCTCCATCGGGCAGCAAATCCACTACCGCATCGCCAAGTACCCAGATTTTCTTCATGTCATCCTCTTAGCTAAACTATGTTAAACCGATTTAGCTATTTAAGCACAGGCCGGACAAAGGGGAAATAACGGGAGGGAAATTTGACTTAACGCACCAGGTGCGGCCAGTGGATATCGCCGACGCCATTCAGCTGCGGCCGGGCAAAGAGGAACCCCTGAAAGCGGCGGATCCCGGCAGATTCGAGCCAGCACCACTCCTCTATTTTCTCGATGCCTTCCGCCACCAGGGTGATTTCAAGATCGGAGCAGCAGCTGATGATGGAGCGCACAATCGCCTGTTTCGGGCCGCTCAGGTGGATATTGCTGACAATTTCCCGGTCGATTTTAATTTTATCCGGCTGGAACCGGGTCAGCAGCGACAGACCGGCATAGCCCGAGCCAAAATCATCGATCGCCAGGCCAATCCCCGCGCCGCGAAGCTGCTTGATGGCGCTGTTAAACTGGTTGAACCCGGAGATCATCTCGTTTTCAGTGACTTCAATGACCACCTGCTCCGGCTGCAGGCCATGTTTCTTAATCTCATCGACCAGAAATTCCACGGCGCCGGGGACATTCACCAGCGACATGGGCAGCAGGTTTACCGCGATTTTATGGCTGCCAATGCCCAGCTTTTCCGCCAGCGCAAAGGCATAGGCTTTTGTCTGGAGATCGACTTCGTAGATTCTGTCCGGGTCGACAGTGCTGAAGAAATGCTCCGGGCTGCCGCCGTCGTTGCTACGGATAAGCGCCTCAAGGGAGCTGATCTTCCCTTCCGAGGGCTCGACAATAGGCTGCAGCGCAAACTGGCAGCTTTGCCCGGCAATCAGGCCCAGATGTTCGCCAAAGGGTAGCGTTTCGGTCGAGAGCGTCCATTTATCCGAGGTATAGCGTCCCCCCGACGGGACCGGACGTTTACCGGTTATAAAGGTCTGAATAAATTTGAATACCCGATCGTCGGAGGTGAGATAGCTGTCCAGCTTGCTGTAGCGCAGCACCGACTGCAGCACCTCTTTCGGAGACTGCGTTTGCAGATCGAACAGCAGCATACCGACGTTTTCGAAGCGTCTGCGCGGACCATAGTCCCGCAGCAGTTCAACCACCCCGCTGTGCCGCTTGTCCTCGCGGATAGTATGGAACAGTTTGACCACACTCTCTTCCGACCCTTCCAGGATCTGCAGAACGTCATTCCCTTTAGCCAGGAGGACGCCGGTGATATCCAGTTTTGTGTTGCGGCCCCTGGCGCGCTCCACCAGCTCCCGCAGTTCGGTGGACGGGCGAGATAAATTCAACTGGCTTCGGTAAATCAGAGTCGTCAGCACAAAAATGGGTTCCGATGAGAAAAAGAGGTGCCTTGAAGCTATTATTTAACATACTTAATCAATGCGACCTAACATATTCACGCCACAAAGGAACGTTACTTTTCCGCGCCCCCGATCCGGCTGTTAATCCTCTCCTGCATGTAGTCGTAAAACGGGTTCGAGGTGACCCGCATCAACGCCTCTTTTCCGACGCTCAATACGGACGTTTCGCCCCAGAGCGCAATCGTCCCCAGGCTGATACCGTAGCGGTTTTTCACGCCAGGCTCGCGGCCATAGAGATCGTCATCCGGCGGGAACGGCACCGCAACGTGCGACAGGGAATAGACGTCCTGCGGCCAGGACTCCGCAAGCTGCACGACCGTTTCCTGCGTGCTGCCTGCCGGGGTTATTTTCGCAACCGTCGAGAAACTGTGTTCGTCCGCATTGGTGATAACCGTGACACCGTAACGTCTCTGCGCAACCGGCAGCAGCGCCGAGGTGGCCGTCCAGGACGACGGTTTGAAGAGCGGACGGAAGCTCGCCGCCTGGTTGATATCGAACATCACCAGCTCGCTGCCGTTTGCCGGAAGCTGGTCAAACAGGACGCTGACCACCGCACGGGTGCTGACCGTGGAGTCCATTACCGACTGGAACGCAAGCACCGGCGGCAAATTCGCCAGCCTGTTTTCCCGCGCCGCGCGGCCAATCTGCTCCTGCAGGGCCTTCGTCAGCAGCCACGACTGGCGGGCGGCGTTCACCGGGAACGAATTGTATTTATACGGATTATATTCCGGGGCGATATTCAGCCATGCCGCTTTGGCAAACGGCGGCAGCAGCGCCGGTAGTCCGGCGAAGCCGGCGAACCGCGCAAAGGCCGTCACGCCGATCATCGGTGAAAGCAGGATCACCTGCTGCGGTTTACGCAGCGCGGGCGCGTCCAGCGCATCGAGGGCATATTTCATCGCCAGCGCCCCGCCGTTGGAGTAGCCCACCAGATGCAGAGGTACAGCCTCACCCGCCAGGCGCGTGGCTTCCCGTACGGCAAGACGCGTGGCCGCCAGCCACATCTCCCAGTCAACGTCCGTCAGCGCACCGGGCGCGGTGCCGTGTCCGGGAAGACGCGGGACCACGGCCACAAAGCCGTGCTGCTGATAGTTCACGGCAAGGCGCCTGACGCTGTAAGGCGAATCCGTCAGCCCGTGCAGTAGCACCACCGCGCCGCGCGGCTTTCCGGCCGGCATCAGCACAAAGGAGCGGTTGGCATCGGGGGCAAACTGACCGGGCCACACCAGGCTCTGGCGGTAGTAGCGGTTTAGCGGGGTTTGTTCCGAGCCCGCTGTTTTCGCCGTCACCGCGTTATCCAGATCGGTGAAAATCGCCTTTTCCCGTGCCTGATACCCGACAAAATCGGTTTTGTCGAGCTCGCGCACGGACATCTCATCCGCCCGCCAGGTGTGCCACAGGTGCAGTTCCGGCCCCTGCTGCGAGAGATACACCCGCACCGCCAGCAGGACGACCAGGACGATCCCCACGACCATTCCTGTTTTCTTTGCAAGCGCGATCAGGCGCGCGCTGACTCGCCAGGGCAAATTCGCCATGAGGGATCCCTTTTATGTTCTCAGTGCTTCTATCTTATCAAAAATGTGAACAGGCTGACGTATTCACCAAATTCATACCTGTCCGGTCAGCCGGTGCACCAAAAGTGAACTACGCTGCACAAATGTTGATCATTGGTTAACCAAATATTGCATGAAGTTTACTGCACAGCGGGTTTTCGCCCTCCTGTGAACATGGCACGCGTCATGCATTGTTAACCAGGTAACACAATTTCGGCCATTGACAGCCTGTTAACAGCGAGGCGGTATGACGACGAAACCTGAGATGTTGAGCCGTATCGAAGCGACCTTCAGCCAGCTGACCCCCAGCGAGAAGCGGGTCGGAAGCTGGCTGCTGGCGCACGCCGCGCAAATCCCGTTTGAAACGGCGGAGAGCGTCGGGCTGGCGAGCGGCACCAGCGGGATCACCGTCGGACGCTTTCTGCGCAAGCTGGGGTATCGCAACCTGGAAGATGCCAAAAAGAGCCTGCGGGATCCGTATCAGCCCTGGGGCATGAACGAGCGCCTCGACTCCTGGCAGCAGCAGCGCCCCCTGCCCAACCGCCTTCAGCACGCCCTTTCGCTGGAAGTGGACGCCATCACGCAGGTGTATCAGCTGGCGCAAACGGACGCCTTCCGTCAGGTGGTGCACAACCTCGCCCACGCGGACGCGGTCTTTGTGCTGGGGATCCAGTCCACGCGCGGGATCGCCAACGCCTTCTTCAGCCACCTTGAATACCTCCGCCCGCGGGTGAGCTACTCCGAAGGGGCATCCGGCAGCTGGGTGGAATCCCTGAACTCGGGGTTCTCGCACCCTTATGTCGTGCTAACCGATACGCGTACCTACTCCACGATGGCCCGACAGTACTGCCGCGTCGCAAGCGAGAAAGGCATTCCGCTGGCCTTAATCACCGATATCTGGTGCCCGTGGGCGCGGGATTACCCGATTGATTTACTGCAGGTGAAAACCGATACCGGTCATTTCTGGGATTCACTTGCCCCCGTGAGCTGTCTGTTCAACCTGCTGCTGTCGGGCGTGGTGGAAGCGCTGGGTGATACGCTCCCGGCGCGCCTGGCGGTAAACCGACAATTACAGCAAGAGTTTGGTCAATTCGAACGCTAAAGGAGCGGAGCTATGCCCGTAGAGAGTGAACTGATTGATGTGGCGAAGACGTTCCCCACGCTGCATATCGATCTGAAGTACGCCACCGCCGACAATATTACCGGCCGCCCGATTTACCAGGAGGCGCAGTGCCTGCTGCATACCGACGCGGCCACCGCGCTGGCAAAAGCCATCAGCATTGCCACGCTGGCCGGACTGAAGCTGGTGGTCTACGACGCCTATCGGCCGCAGCAGGCGCAGGCCCAGCTCTGGGAGGCCTGTCCGAATCCGGAATACGTGGTCGACGTGGCGATAGGCTCCAACCACAGTCGCGGCACGGCCATCGACGTGACCCTGATGGACGAGCATAACGCCGTGCTGGATATGGGCGCCGGTTTTGACGAAATGCACGATCGCTCGCATCCGTATCACCCCTCCGTACCGCCGCACGCCCAGCGCAACCGTCTGCTGTTGAACGCCATCATGTTCGGCGGCGGTTTTGTCGGGATCGGCAGCGAATGGTGGCACTTCGAACTGCCGAACGCCGCCAGCTACCCGCTGCTTGATGACCGTTTTGCCTGTTTTCCCCTGACGCACACCCCTCTTTAAACCTGGAGCACTGCCATGAAAACATCGCTTCTCTCGACCGTCATTGCCGCCGCGCTGGCCCTGAGCGCACCGCTGGCGCTGGCTGCCGTCCCGAAAGACATGCTGGTCATTGGTAAAGCCGCCGACCCGCAAACGCTCGATCCGGCCATCACCATTGATAACAACGACTGGACCGTCACCTATCCGTCCTACCAGCGTCTGGTCAAGTACAAGCCAGGCTCTACCGAGGTAGAAGGCGACCTGTCGACGGGCTGGAAAGCGTCTGACGATCAAAAAGAGTGGACGTTCACCCTGAAGGACAATGCTAAATTTGCCGATGGCACACCCGTCACTGCCGAAGCAGTAAAACTTTCTTTTGAGCGGCTACTAAAAATCGGCCAGGGGCCAGCAGAAGCATTTCCCAAAGATTTAAAGATTGATGCTCCCGACGAACATACGGTGAAGTTTACCCTTAGCCAACCATTCGCACCGTTCCTCTACACGCTGGCGAATGACGGTGCATCCATTATCAATCCGGCGGTGTTAAAGGAACATGCAGCGGATGATGCTCGCGGCTTCCTCGCGCAAAATACCGCCGGTTCCGGACCATTTATGCTGAAAAGCTGGCAAAAAGGTCAGCAATTAGTTCTGGTGCCAAATCCGCATTACTCCGGCAATAAACCGAACTTTAAGCGAGTATCGGTAAAAATTATCGGTGAAAGTGCCTCCCGTCGCCTGCAGCTCTCCCGTGGCGACATTGACATTGCCGATGCGCTGCCGGTGGATCAACTCAACGCCCTGAAGCAGGAAAATAAAGTCAATGTGGCAGAGTATCCGTCACTGCGCGTCACCTATCTGTATCTGAATAACAGCAAAGCGCCACTTAATCAGGCGGATCTGCGTCGGGCCATTTCCTGGTCTACCGATTATCAGGGCATGGTTAACGGCATTCTGAGTGGTAACGGAAAACAAATGCGCGGCCCGATTCCGGAAGGCATGTGGGGCTACGATGCGACGGCAATGCAATACAACCATGACGAAACGAAAGCCAAAGCCGAATGGGATAAAGTGAAGAGCAAACCCACCAGCCTGACGTTTCTCTACTCCGATAACGATCCGAACTGGGAGCCTATTGCTCTGGCGACACAATCCAGTCTCAACAAGCTGGGCATCAATGTGAAGCTGGAAAAGCTGGCGAACGCCACCATGCGCGACAGAGTGGGTAAAGGTGATTACGACATTGCGATTGGCAACTGGAGTCCGGATTTTGCCGACCCGTATATGTTTATGAATTACTGGTTTGAGTCAGACAAAAAAGGTCTGCCGGGTAACCGCTCGTTCTATGAAAACAGTGAGGTCGATAAGTTACTGCGCAATGCGCTTGCGACCACCGACCAGACGCAGCGTACCCGGGACTACCAGCAGGCACAGAAAATCGTCATTGATGACGCTGCTTATGTGTACCTGTTCCAGAAAAACTACCAACTGGCGATGAACAAAGAGGTGAAAGGCTTTGTGTTCAATCCCATGCTGGAACAGGTCTTCAATATCAATACCATGAGTAAATAACGTGACCTTCTGGAGTATTTTACGCCAACGCTGCTGGGGGCTGGTGCTCGTGGTGGCGGGCGTCTGCGTGATTACGTTTATTATCTCGCATCTGATCCCTGGTGATCCGGCGCGGTTACTGGCGGGTGACCGCGCCAGCGATGCTATCGTGGAAAATATTCGCCAGCAACTGGGACTGGACCAGCCACTGTATGTACAGTTTTACCGCTACGTCAGCGATCTGTTTCATGGTGACCTGGGAACATCCATTCGTACCGGGCGTCCGGTGCTGGAAGAGTTGCGTATATTTTTCCCGGCGACGCTGGAGCTGGCTTTTTGTGCCCTGCTGCTGGCACTCTTGATTGGCATCCCGCTGGGCATACTCTCTGCAGTCTGGCGAAATCGCTGGCTGGATCATCTGGTGCGAATAATGGCCATTACCGGAATCTCCACACCTGCGTTCTGGCTTGGGCTGGGCGTCATTGTGCTGTTTTATGGTCATCTGCAAATTCTTCCCGGCGGCGGAAGGCTTGATGACTGGCTGGATCCACCAACGCACGTTACCGGCTTTTATCTGCTCGATGCGTTGCTTGAAGGCAACTGTGAAGTCTTCTTCAATGCGCTGCAACATCTCATCTTACCGGCATTAACGCTGGCGTTCGTTCACCTGGGAATTGTCGCTCGCCAGATCCGCTCAGCGATGCTGGAACAATTGAGTGAAGACTACATTCGTACCGCCCGGGCCAGCGGCTTGCCCGGCTGGTATATCGTTTTATGTTATGCGCTACCCAATGCGTTGATCCCATCGATTACCGTATTGGGTCTGGCGCTGGGCGATTTGTTGTATGGCGCAGTGCTCACCGAAACCGTTTTTGCCTGGCCCGGAATGGGTGCATGGGTAGTAACATCAATACAGGCGCTCGACTTCCCGGCAGTGATGGGCTTTGCCGTCGTGGTTTCATTTGCTTATGTGCTGGTCAACCTGGTGGTGGATTTGCTCTATTTGTGGATTGATCCGCGTATCGGACGTGGAGGTGGTGAATGATGCTAAGCGAGGAAACGTCCACCGTACGCCCACAAAAACAAACGCGATTTAACGGTGCAAAACTGGTATGGATGCTGAAAGGCAGTCCGCTCACCGTGACCGGCGCAGTCATCATTGTATTAATGCTACTGATGATGATTTTTTCACCGTGGCTGGCGACGCATGATCCCAACGCCATTGATTTAACCGCCCGCCTTTTGCCGCCTTCTGCGGCGCACTGGTTTGGCACCGATGAAGTGGGACGCGATCTGTTTAGCCGCGTACTGGTCGGCAGTCAGCAATCAATTCTCGCCGGATTAGTCGTGGTTGCCATTGCGGGTATGATTGGTTCGCTACTCGGATGTCTATCCGGTGTGCTTGGCGGACGCGCAGACGCCATCATCATGCGCATCATGGACATTATGCTGTCGATTCCTTCGTTGGTACTGACAATGGCACTGGCTGCCGCTCTCGGGCCGAGTTTATTTAACGCCATGCTGGCGATTGCTATTGTGCGAATTCCCTTTTATGTGCGCCTGGCGCGGGGGCAAGCATTAGTTGTACGCCAGTATACCTATGTTCAGGCGGCGAAAACCTTTGGCGCGTCTCGTTGGCATCTGATCAACTGGCATATTTTACGTAACTCCCTGCCGCCGCTGATCGTGCAGGCATCGCTGGATATCGGTAGCGCGATTTTAATGGCCGCCACGTTGGGATTTATTGGCCTGGGTGCTCAACAACCGAGTGCTGAATGGGGCGCGATGGTAGCAAATGGTCGCAACTATGTACTCGATCAGTGGTGGTATTGCGCATTTCCGGGGGCAGCGATTTTGCTTACCGCCGTCGGGTTCAATCTCTTTGGTGATGGTATTCGCGATCTGCTTGACCCGAAAGCAGGAGGAAAGCAGTCATGACCCAACCCGTTCTGGACATTCAACAGCTGCATTTGAGTTTCCCCGGTTTTAACGGTGATGTTCACGCGCTCAACAATGTGTCCTTGCAGATTAACCGCAGTGAAATTGTCGGTCTGGTGGGAGAATCCGGCTCAGGTAAATCAGTCACCGCAATGCTGATTATGCGTCTGCTACCGACGGGCAGTTATTGCGTACATCGGGGGCAGATTTCCCTGCTGGGAGAAGATGTTCTTAACGCGCGGGAAAAACAGCTTCGTCAGTGGCGCGGCGCACGAGTGGCGATGATCTTTCAGGAACCGATGACCGCCCTCAATCCGACACGTCGAATAGGTCTTCAGATGATGGACGTGATCCGCCATCATCAACCAATAAGTCGTCGGGAAGCCAGAGCTAAAGCCGATTGACCTGCTGGAAGAGATGCAAATCCCGGATGCCGTGGAAGTTATGTCGCGCTATCCGTTTGAGCTTTCAGGTGGTATGCGCCAGCGGGTAATGATTGCGCTGGCATTCTCCTGCGAGCCGCAATTGATTATTGCCGACGAACCGACTACGGCGCTGGACGTCACGGTACAGTTGCAGGTACTGCGTTTGCTTAAACATAAAGCTCGAGCCAGTGGAACTGCGGTGCTGTTCATCAGCCATGATATGGCCGTGGTGTCGCAACTGTGCGATAGCGTTTACGTGATGTATGCCGGAAGCGTGATTGAGAGCGGCGTGACGGCAGACGTTATCCATCATCCCCGGCATCCGTATACCATTGGTTTGCTGCAGTGTGCGCCGGAAAACGGCCAGCCGCGCGCCCCGCTTCCCGCCATCCCCGGCACGGTGCCCAACCTCAGCCAGCTACCGCAGGGGTGCGCGTTCCGCGAGCGCTGCTTTGCCGCCGGGGTGAAATGCAGCGAAACGCCGCGCCTGCAGCCCCATGGCGCAGAAGGCCAACAGGCTGCCTGCTGGTATCCACAACGGGAGAAAGCCCATGTCTGATGTACTGCTGGAACTGGATAGCGTTCACGTCAATTTTGCGGCACGTAAAAACTGGCTGGGCCGCGTGACGGAAAAAGTCCATGCGCTCAACGGGCTCGACCTTGAGATCCGTCGGGGAGAAACGCTGGGCATTGTCGGGGAATCCGGCTGCGGGAAAAGCACGCTGGCCCAGCTGCTGATGGGCATGCTTAAGCCCAGCACCGGCGCCTGCCAGCGGACGCACCGCGCGGGCGGCATGCAGATGGTGTTTCAGGATCCGCTCTCTTCGCTCGACCCGCGCCTGCCGGTCTGGCGCATCATCACCGAGCCGGTGTGGGTACAAAAGCGCAGCAGCGAGCGCGAACGCCGTCAGCAGGCGGAGGATCTGGCGCTGCAGGTGGGTATTCGTCCGGAGTATCTCGACCGCCTGCCTCATGCGTTCTCCGGCGGGCAGCGGCAACGCATCGCCATTGCCAGAGCACTCTCTTCGCAGCCTGACGTGATTGTGCTTGATGAGCCAACCTCAGCGCTGGATATCTCCGTGCAGGCGCAGATCCTCAACCTGCTGGTGACCCTGCAACGGCAGCGTAATCTGACCTACGTATTAATCTCGCATAACGTCTCGGTGGTCAGACACATGAGCGACCGCGTGGCGGTGATGTACCTTGGGCAGATTGTAGAGCTGGGGAGCGCCGCGCAGGTGCTTGGGGAGCCTCGCCATCCTTACACCCGCCTGCTGCTCGATTCGGTTCCCCGCACCGGTGAACCGCTGGATGAAACGCTGGCCTTACGCAAAACGGAGCTTCCCGGCAACCGCCGCCTGCCCGAAGGCTGTTTTTTCCGTGACCGATGCCCGTTGGCCGCGCAGGGGTGCGAACGTCCTCAGCCGTTACAGCCCTCTCGCGAGGGCCGTGACGTCCGCTGCTGGCGCAGTCTGGGTTAAATTTGCGCCATCCCGCCGTCCACGAACAGCTCGGTGGCGTTAATAAAGCTGGCCGCGTCTGAGGCCAGAAACGCCACCGCTTTACCCACCTCACCCGGCGCGCCTAAACGGCCGAGCGGCACCTGAGCGGCCAGCGCGTCGTACAGCCCCTGACGATGTTCTTCCGGCACCAGATCGCCGAGGCCAGGGGTTTTGATCGGGCCCGGGCTTACCACGTTGACGCGGATCCCACGGCCCTGCAAATCCAGCGCCCAGGAGCGGGCAAAGTTGCGCACGGCGGCTTTGCTGGCGCTGTAGACGCTAAAGTTTGCCGTACCCTTAATGGACACCGTCGAGCCGGTCAGAATAATCGACGATCCGGCGGACAGCAGCGGTAGCGCCTTCTGTACCGTGAACAGCACCCCGCGAACGTTGGTGCCGAAAATCCGGTCAAACTGCTCTTCGGTGATCGCGCCCAGCGGCAGCATATCGCCGCCACCCGCATTGGCGAACAGAATATCGAGGCGGCCTTCTTCTTTGGCTATCCGGGCATAGACCGCATCCAGATCGGGAAGCTTTGAGACATCCGCGCGAATGCCTACCGCGTTTGAAGCAATTTCAGCCACCGCCGCGTCCAGCTCGGCCTGACGACGTCCGGTGATGTAAACCTTAGCGCCCTGGGCCGCCAGCTCCTGCGCCGTGGCAAGACCAATACCGGTGCTGCCGCCGGTGACCAGTGCGATTTTTCCTGAGAGAGTCGTGTTCATGTCATTTACCTTTTGTTGGGTTTGCGTTGGACAAACTTTAGCCCTTGCGGGATTAGTGAAAAACCGGCAAAAATGAAAATGACTATTCACACACGGAAATAATCAGGGGAGCCTAATGGACCAGCTAATGGCGATGCGCGCTTTTACCCGGGTGGTGGAAACCGGCAGCTTTACCCGGGCGGCGGACTCGCTGAACATGCCCATCGCCACCCTGAGCAAGCTGGTGAAATCGCTTGAGGCGCATCTGGATATACGTCTCCTGCACCGGACGACGCGCCGGGTGGTCGCGACGCCTGAAGGGGCGGATTACTATGAAAAAGCGCTTAGGGTTTTGATAGATATCGAAGATATCGACACCGCGTTTCGCGTTTCCCGCGCGACGCCAAAGGGGCATTTGCGGATTGACGTGGGGGGCTCCACCGCCCGGGACGTGCTCATCCCCCTGCTGCCGGATTTTATGCAGCGTTATCCGGAAATCCGCATCGACCTTGGGGTAGCCGATCGTCCGGTGGATCTCATCAGCGGTAACGTAGACTGCGTGATTCGCGGCGGCCCGCTGAACGACTCGACCCTCATCGCCCGCCATATTGGCAACGCCGAAATGGTCACCTGCGCGACGCCGGGTTACCTGAAAAACCATGGCGTTCCGGCCTATCCCCAGGAGCTGTGCAACGGCCACAAGCTCATTAGCTACCTCTCACCCGTCACCGGGCGGGCGTTTCCGTTTCGCTTCAGACAGAACGGCGAGGCGCTGGAAATCAACATTCCGCATTATCTCGGGGTTAACGAAAGTAATGCCCATCTGGCGGCTGCCGCGGCGGGATTGGGGATCGTTCAGACGTTTGAGTATTCGGCAAACGCGTATTTACGGGCGGGGATGCTGACGGCGATCCTGGGCGAGTGGCGGCCTGCCGCCTATCCGTTTCATGTGGTTTACCCGCAGAACCGGCATTTGACGCACAGACTGAAGGTATTTATCGCCTGGCTGGCGGAAGTGTTTCCCGCCGCGCTGAAGGGATAGCCGGGCCCAAACCCGGCTGTGGCTTAGTTAAGCTTATAGTCCAGCGTAATCTCAGCCTTCAGGAGCTGCGATACCGGACAGCCCGCTTTGGCTTTCTGAATAATACCGTCGAACTGCTGAGGAGCGATGCCGGGAACGGTAACCTTGCTTTTCAGGGCAACCTTCGTGATGGCAAAGCCGCCGTCGGTTTTATCCAGCGAAACGTCCGCGGTGGTATCAATGGAATCGGCGGTATAGCCCGCTTCCCCAAGCATCAGCGACAGCGCCATCGAAAAACAGGCCGCATGTGCCGCGCCGATCAGCTCTTCCGGGTTGGTTCCCTTTTCGCCCTCAAAGCGGGTGTTAAAGCCATAAGGCTGCTGATTGAGAACGCCGCTCTCGGTGGAAACCGTCCCTTTACCGCGCTTAATGTCTCCAGACCAGTGTGCCGAACCGTGCTTATGAATAGTCATTCTTGCTCTCCTTTTGGCTTACAAAGGGTTAAGTATAGAAGGCTGTCCGGATTCTGCGGGGAAGACAGACGAGTCTTAGTCACCGAGTAAATGGTGCGCCAGCGCGTCGAGGAACACGCGCAGCGCGGCAGGCTGGTATTCCCGGGACTGATAAATACCATGGATGGCCAGCGGTTTCGGCTCCAGCGCCTCCAGTACCGGCACCAGCAATCCCTGCTCCAGCGCGGCACGCGCTTCGCGCTCCGGCAGCATGGCGATACCGCAGTGCTTAACCGCCGCGTCCATCAGCAGCGAAGAGATGCTGGCGCTCAGGTTGCCACTGACGGCCACGCTCAGGCTTTCGCCTTCCGGCGTCAGGAAGTGCCAGGACTGCCCGGCAAAAAAGCTGTAGTGCAGGCAGTTGTGCTGGGCTAATTCTTCGGGACTGACGGGCGTGCCGTGCTGCGCCAGATAGTCCGGCGAGGCGCAAAGCACCGAGCGACACTCCCCCAGTCGGCGGGCGATCATGCCGGGTTCGGGGTTGTCGGTAATGCGCACGGCGACGTCAATGCGCTCTCCCACCAGGCTCACCGGGTGGTTGTTCACGTCGAGCTCAATGCGCAGCTGCGGGTAACGCGAGAGCAGACCGGGCAGCACCGGCGCTATCAGGTGCATGGCGGTAAAATGCGCGCACGCCACCCGCAGGGTGCCGGACGGCAGATCTTTCTCCGACTGGCCTTCGATTTCCTGCGATATCTGCGTGAGCGTCCGCGTTTTTTGCAGCACCTTTTCCCCTGCCGCGGTCAGCGTCAGCTTGCGCGTGGAACGGTTTACCAGACGTGTACCCGCCCACTTCTCCATTTGTTCAAGGTAGCGGCTCACCATCGGTCGGGAAATGCCCAGCGCGCGGGCCGCCGCGCTCAAGCTTCCCAGCTCGCATATCCGGTTGTAAACCTGAGCGGCAATAACGCGATCCATATAAGCTCCATTTGCTCGATTTATGAAACTAAGCATGTCCTGTTTCAGGAATTCTGGCAAATGCGAATATCCGTACAATAGAGACATTCCTGAACAACAGAGACAACAGCATGAAACTAACTCACCTTGCCCTGCTTTCCACGCTTTTCACTCCGGCTGTTTTTGCCGCGCCGCTGAGCATTGATACCTATAACCCGCAGGAGAAAGGCATTTTCGCTGTCTCCTCCACGCTGGTTTCCGGCCCGAAAGAAGCGGTGCTGTTTGACGCGCAGTTCAGCGTGAAGGATGGCGAAGCGCTGGTAGAGAAAATTCGTCAAAGCGGTAAGACCCTGAACAAGATTGTGATCACCTCCGGCGATCCGGATTTCTATTTTGGCCTTCAGCCGCTGGTCAAAGCCTTCCCGAACGCCAAAGTGGTGGCCACGCAGCACGTGGTTGACCACATCAAGGCCACCAAAGACGCCAAGCTCGCCTTCTGGGGTCCGCAGATGAAAGACGGCGCGCCAACCGAGCTGGTCGTCCCGCAGGTGCTCGCCTCCACCACGTTTATGGTGGACGGAGAAAAGATCGATATCGAACAGCCTGACAGCTACGCGGCCTACGTGTGGATCCCGTCAGCGAAAACTATCCTCGGCGGCACCGGTGTAGCCTGGGGGATCCACGTCTGGACGGCTGACACCCAGACGGCAGCAAGCCGTAAGCAGTGGCAGGAAACGCTGGTGAATATGGCGGCGCACAAACCCGAGCGCGTGATCCCGGGTCACTATCTGGGAACCCCGCCAGCCGGTACGGGCGCGATTGATTTTACCCGTGACTATCTGCAGCGCTTTGAAAAGGCCTTATCCGTTCATAAAGATTCCGCAGGTGTCATCAGTACCCTGAAAAAACAGTATCCGAACCTGGCCGAAGAGAGCTCGCTGGATTTAAGCGCTAAGGTGAATACCGGCGAAATGAAGTGGTAATTTAAAATCTGCTCCTGCTATATTTTCGTGATAGCAGGAGCACCGTCTTAATATCCTCTCAACTCCACTTCAATTTACCCCCACATTTCAAAAGCACACAAAAGCATACACTTATGTCATTTTTATTTCTAAGATGAATCTGAGCCACAACCGGGAAAATATTTGCCATTCTGTTTATGAATTAAATTTTTTGCGAGCCGTACCATTAAACAGACAACGACACGGAGGCAGCATGTTTACTTATTACCCGGCTAATACCGCAGCAGCACAACCTGAACTCGTTAACGCGATTGCACAGGGTCTTCACGCCGAGCACGGTGCTGTGACTGAAGATGACATTTTGATGGAACTGACCAGGTGGGTGGAATCCACAGATAATGACATCCTCAGTGACATTTACCAGCAGACCATTAACTACGTCGTCAGCGGGCAAAACGCACCCTTGTAAAAACCTGCTAAGCTGAATCTGCAACCTAAGGGGTTACATTTCGTTTGCGTAAGCAAACTGGTCCTTAAAACTAGCTACAGGAATTGAGGAGTTAAAATGAAATCGAACCGTCAGGCACGCATATTCTTGGACTGGACCATAAAATTTCTAACCAGCGCAAAATAGTTACCGAAGGTGACAAATCCAGCGTAGTAAATAACCAACCGGCAGAAAACGCCCCGCTGAAAAGTAATTCATAACCATCAGTCCTCAATGACGATTAAACACCATTGCCTGCGCAATGGTGTTTTTGTTTTTATCTGCTTTATACTTGAGGCGACGCCCTGGCGTAAAGCAAAGACGATAAAAGCCCCCAGGGATGGATATTCAAAAAAGAGTGAGTGACATGGAACCAAAAACAAAAAAACAGCGTTCGCTTTATATCCCTTACGCTGGCCCTGTACTGCTGGAATTT
Source organism: Enterobacter hormaechei (assembly GCA_041890495.1). Classification (GTDB taxonomy): domain Bacteria; phylum Pseudomonadota; class Gammaproteobacteria; order Enterobacterales; family Enterobacteriaceae; genus Escherichia; species Escherichia boydii. The sequence continues at coordinate 1,206,712 of CP169086.1, read as the reverse complement.
CCGTTGTTGAATAAAGGCAGTGCCTTCAGCATGGAAGAACGCCGTAACTTCAACCTGCTGGGGTTACTGCCGGAAGTGGTCGAAACCATCGAAGAACAAGCGGAACGAGCATGGATCCAGTATCAGGGATTCAAAACCGAAATCGACAAACACATCTACCTGCGTAACATCCAGGACACTAACGAAACCCTCTTCTACCGTCTGGTAAACAATCATCTTGATGAGATGATGCCTGTTATTTATACCCCAACCGTCGGCGCAGCCTGTGAGCGTTTTTCTGAGATCTACCGCCGTTCACGCGGCGTGTTTATCTCTTACCAGAACCGGCACAATATGGACGATATTCTGCAAAACGTGCCGAACCATAATATTAAAGTGATTGTGGTGACTGACGGTGAACGTATTCTGGGGCTTGGTGACCAGGGCATCGGCGGGATGGGCATTCCGATCGGTAAACTGTCGCTCTATACCGCCTGTGGCGGCATCAGCCCGGCGTATACCCTTCCGGTGGTGCTGGATGTCGGAACGAACAACCAACAGCTGCTTAACGATCCGCTGTATATGGGCTGGCGTAATCCGCGTATCACTGACGACGAATACTATGAATTCGTTGATGAATTTATCCAGGCTGTGAAACAACGCTGGCCAGACGTGCTGTTGCAGTTTGAAGACTTTGCTCAAAAAAATGCGATGCCGTTACTTAACCGCTATCGCAATGAAATTTGTTCTTTTAACGATGACATTCAGGGCACTGCGGCGGTAACAGTCGGCACACTGATCGCAGCAAGCCGCGCGGCAGGTGGTCAGTTAAGCGAGAAAAAAATCGTCTTCCTTGGCGCAGGTTCAGCGGGATGCGGCATTGCCGAAATGATCATCTCCCAGACCCAGCGCGAAGGATTAAGCGAGGAAGCGGCGCGGCAGAAAGTCTTTATGGTCGATCGCTTTGGCTTGCTGACTGACAAGATGCCGAACCTGCTGCCTTTCCAGACCAAACTGGTGCAGAAGCGCGAAAACCTCAGTGACTGGGATACCGACAGCGATGTGCTGTCACTGCTGGATGTGGTGCGCAATGTAAAACCAGATATTCTGATTGGCGTCTCAGGACAGACCGGGCTGTTTACGGAAGAGATCATCCGTGAGATGCATAAACACTGTCCGCGTCCGATCGTGATGCCGCTGTCTAACCCGACGTCACGCGTGGAAGCCACACCGCAGGACATTATCGCCTGGACCGAAGGTAACGCGCTGGTCGCCACGGGCAGCCCGTTTAATCCAGTGGTATGGAAAGATAAAATCTACCCTATCGCCCAGTGTAACAACGCCTTTATTTTCCCGGGCATCGGCCTGGGTGTTATTGCTTCCGGCGCGTCACGTATCACCGATGAGATGCTGATGTCGGCAAGTGAAACGCTGGCGCAGTATTCACCATTGGTGCTGAACGGCGAAGGTATGGTACTGCCGGAACTGAAAGATATTCAGAAAGTCTCCCGCGCAATTGCGTTTGCGGTTGGCAAAATGGCGCAGCAGCAAGGCGTGGCGGTGAAAACCTCTGCCGAAGCCCTGCAACAGGCCATTGACGATAATTTCTGGCAAGCCGAATACCGCGACTACCGCCGTACGTCGATTTAATCTGCTCCGCCCGGTGGCGCTTCGCTTAGCTGGGTATTTCCCCTCTCCCTGTGGGAGAGGGTTAGGGTGAGGGCAACAAACCGCACCATCGAATACCCACTAGCCAAACTCCTTTTCCCCCGCTACACTCCTTTCATCCATTAACCCACTGAATATATAAGGAGGCCAATTATGCTGTATCGTGAAATTTTCAATGTTTCACATACATTTGGTGATCGCACCAGCTCAAGCGTTATCGGTATCGTGCTGCGATAACTTCTGCTTGAGCGAAGACACCAACCCCTGAAATCCCTTCTCTCGGGCTTACTGAGTTATCGTCAGCGATGTTTGACGAGGCATAAACATGCCTGTAACTCTTGGGTAAGCAACAATGAGCACTTTACTTACTGCACAATCTTTACGCGTTGATACGGCGTTTGGCACGCTCTTCGACTCACTCTCCTTTACGCTGAAAAAAGGCGACCGTATTGGTCTGCTTGGCGACAACGGCTGCGGCAAAAGTACGCTGCTGAAGGTGCTGGACGGCACTGACTCCCCCGCCGCCGGAACGGTAGCGCTGGCCGGGCACTGCCTGATGGCGCGCGTGGAGCAACATCTTCCGGACGCTATTTTTCCGCTGACGATGCTGGATACCGTACTCGCGCAGCTGCCTTTAGCTGAGCGCGATAGCCTGCGCTGGAAAGCCGAAACGCTGCTGGCAAGCATGGGCTTCACGCCGCAGTATATGGCACTGCAATCCGCCACGCTGAGCGGCGGGCAGCACACCCGCCTGCTGCTGGCGCGGGCGCTGATTCACGAGCCGGACCTGCTCCTGCTGGATGAACCCAGCAACCACCTGGACCTCCCAACCATGCTCTGGCTGGAACACTTTCTACAGAACTGGTCGGGCAGCTTCGTGCTGGTCTCGCATGACCGACAGCTGCTGGATGCCGTCACCAACGGCAGCTGGATCCTGCGCGATAAAACGCTGCACTACTTCGCCCTTCCCTGTACGGCCGCCCGCAAGGCGCTTGAAGCAAAGGATGAAAGCGATGCCCAGCGCCACAAGGCGGAGCAAAAGGAGATCGAACGCGTGACCGCGAGCGCGAAGCGGCTGGCGACCTGGGGCAAGGTTTACGACAACGAAGACCTTGCCCGTAAAGCCAAACAGATGGAAAAACAGGTCGAACGGCTGAAGGAGAGCCAGACGGCGCTCACGGCAGGCAGCCAGTGGACGTTAACCCTGCGCGGCGACGCGCTGCGGGCAGACCGTCTTCTGGAGATGGAAAACCTCAACGTCCCGCCTGCGCCAGGGCTACCGCCGCTGTTTAACATCGAAATGGCGCGGCTGAAAAGCGGCGATCGCGTGGCGATTGTCGGTCGTAACGGCTGCGGTAAATCGTCGCTGATGAAGCTTATCTGGCGACAGTTTACCGATGAACTGACCCACGACGGGCTGAAGCTGCACCCGCGCGTGTCGCCAGGCTATTACGACCAGACGCTGAATCAGCTGCCGGACAACGCCACGCTGCTCGACGCGCTGGAGCCTTTCGCTCCGGATCCGCAGAACCGCAAAATGGCGCTGATAAGCGCGGGTTTCCCGTGGGCGCGTCACGGGCAAACGGTCAGCACGCTCAGCGGCGGCGAGCGCTCGCGCCTGCTGTTCGTTGGCCTGACGCTTGCCCGCTACAGCCTGCTGATGCTGGATGAGCCGACCAACCATCTCGACATGGAAGGCAAAGAGGCGCTGGCGCAAACCCTTCAGCAGTTTGAAGGCGGCGTCCTGCTGGTCAGCCATGACCGTCAGTTAATTAGCCAAAGCTGCAATCGTTTCTGGCTGATTGAAGAGGGAAAGCTGAGCGAGTGGCATGATGCAGAAGCGGTGTTTGAGCGCCTGCGTGAAAGCGCGGGACTGGTGACACCCACCGCGCCTGTCATCGATACTGCGGCGGTTCAATCCTCGCCATATGACGATCTGCTCGAACGACTGGTCGCCCTGGAAACGCTGCTGGAAGACGATCTGGCGCGTAAGCCAAAGCATCAAAAGCCGCAGCTGCAGGCACAATGGCGTAAAGAGATTGAGAAAATAGAAGCACTGCTGTAAGTCTGCGCCCGGCGAGCGCCTCGCCGGGCCAGAATTTTCCCCCTTAATAATTAGAGGAACGCCGTATTCTTATTCTGAAATCGAATCAAATGATGACATTATGTTGCTGCAGTCTTGCATTACCAGGCTAATGTATTAATCCTTAAGAGGTACTACACCTGCTATGCAGATTCTTATCATGAACAAGGAGATACACATGAAGGCTGCTGTTGTCACTCAGGATCATCAGGTTAATGTCACCGAAAAAACTTTACGCCCGCTTAAGCACGGGGAAGCCCTGCTGAAGATGGAGTGCTGTGGCGTATGCCACACCGACCTCCACGTGAAGAACGGTGATTTTGGGGATAAAACCGGGGTTATCCTGGGCCACGAAGGGATTGGTATCGTAAAAGAAGTCGGCCCAGGCGTGAAGTCGCTGAAAGTCGGCGACCGCGCAAGCGTGGCCTGGTTTTTTGAAGGTTGTGGCCACTGCGAATACTGTAATACCGGCAACGAAACTCTGTGCCGTGATGTGAAAAATGCCGGTTACTCCGTTGATGGCGGCATGGCGGAAGAGTGCATCGTCACCGCGGATTACGCGGTTAAAGTGCCGGACGGTCTGGAATCCGCTGCAGCCAGCAGCATTACCTGCGCCGGGGTCACCACCTACAAAGCGGTGAAGGTATCGGGTATTAAACCGGGCCAGTGGATTGCGATTTACGGTCTTGGCGGGCTGGGTAACCTCGCGCTGCAGTACGCCAAAAACGTCTTTAACGCCAAAGTCATCGCCCTTGACGTCAACGACGAACAGCTGAAGCTGGCGGCCAGCATGGGTGCAGATTTAACCATCAACTCACGCAGCGAAGATGCCGCTAAAATTGTGCAGGAGAAAACCGGCGGCGCGCATGCCGCAGTCGTCACTGCCGTTGCAAAAGCAGCATTCAACTCGGCCGTTGATGCCGTGCGTGCCGGTGGCCGCGTGGTCGCGGTTGGCCTGCCGCCGGAAGCGATGAGCCTCGACATTCCGCGTCTGGTGCTGGACGGTATTCAGGTAGTGGGTTCGCTGGTTGGCACTCGTCAGGATCTGCAGGAAGCCTTCCAGTTTGCGGCTGAAGGTAAAGTGGTGCCGAAAGTCACTATGCGTCCAATCGAGGACATCAACGCCATCTTTAAAGAGATGGAACAGGGCCAGATCCGCGGCCGTATGGTCATTGATCTCCGCTCGTAAACACCTGTCGCCGGGTAGCGGCTTCGCCCTACCCGGTCTATTGTTACGACGAACGCCGGTCTGAAATCCACTCCTGAACCTCAATCTGGAACGTGTCCGGCGCTTTTCGGTACATTTTGCGCGCCAGATCGAGAATAGTATGCCGGGCTAGCTCCTCTTCCATTCGCTGCTGCGCGCTGTCCATCACCGAACGTACCCCGCACGGACCGTCACATACCCAGGCAGGAGGCGTTTCATCAAACACGGCCAGCCGCTGGCGTATCTCCCTACACTCAAACATATTTTTCTCGCCGTCGATGGCGTGTGCTACGTCCAGCACGGTGATCAGCTCCGCCGGGCGCGCCAGCTGAAAGCCCCCACCCTTGCCTTCCGTGCTGATGACCAGACCGGCACGCGACAAGCGGGTGAATATTTTACCGAGATAATCATACGGCACGCCCTGAAGGGCAGCCATCTCCCTGACGCTCATCTCCCGCTCATTACCCTTTGCATCCACCATACACATCAGGCTGTGAATGCCGTATTCCACACCGGAACTGTAAAACGCCATGGTTAACCCCAGTTTGCTGTTCAGGCCATTATAACAATTTTTAACTCAGAAAGAAGTTGTCGCAGTTAACTCCGACAAGTATAGTAGCAGTTATGTCAGGTACAGAGCCTGGCGATCAAAAGGATCGAGTATGAAAAAGCAAATTTTAATTGTGGGTAGCGGCTTTTCCGGTATGTGGGCTGCGGTCAGCGCCGCTCGCCTGTCGGCGCTGGAAGGAAAAAACAATCTTAAGATAGCCGTGCTGGCGCCCGTTCCTGAGCTGCGCGTTCGCCCACGTTTCTATGAAGAAAAGGTATCAACGCTTGTCGCGCCGCTGACCGAACTGTTCGCTGAGCTGGATGTTGAGTTTATTGCAGGAAGCGCAGAACATATTGATGCTCATGAAAAAAAGGTGGTATGGCGTGATAATCAGGGGATGACATCCTCGGTGACTTACGAACGTTTAGTGCTGGCAACGGGTAGCCAGACCAAACGCCCTTCCATTGCCGGGCTTGTCGAATACGCATTTGATATCGACCAGCTGGAATCGGCGCTGGTATTTGAGCAGCACCTGGATTCACTGGCTTCACGGCCTGCCACCCCAGAACGTAACACCGTTGTGGTCTGCGGCGGCGGTTTCACCGGCATTGAGCTGGCGACCGAGCTCCCTGCACGGCTTCGTTCTCGATTAGGCGAAGATACAAAGATTAAAGTAGTCGTAGTTGAACGTGGTGCAGTTATCGGTGGGCGTTACAGCGAAGCCTTACGCAAGACCATTGAAGACGCAAGCCGCGAGCTGGGCGTTGAATGGCGTCTTAACAGTGAAGTGGAAGCCATCGACGCAAACGGCGTTATCTTAAAAAATGGCGAACGTATTGCCGCCTCTACCGTGGTCTGGACGGCTGGCGTCGAGGCCAACCCTCTCAGCCAGCAGATTGACGGCGAACGTGACAACCAGGGGCGACTTATCGTTACCGAGTCGTTGCAGGTCCCAGCCCATCCGGACATCTATGCCACCGGCGACATGGCGCACGCCAAAACAGACGATGCGGGCAACACGGCGCTGATGACCTGCCAGCACGCGATCCAGCTTGGAAAATTTGCCGGACACAATGCGGCAGCCAGCCTGCTAAACATCGCGCCATATCCTTATCGTCAGGTGAACTATGTTACCTGCCTGGATTTAGGCGCGTGGGGCGCGGTTTATACCGAGGGCTGGGAACAGGCCGTTAAATCCGTCCGCGACGAGGCAAAGAAGATCAAAATTGCCATCACGAACGAGCTGATCTACCCCCCAGCAGCGGATAAAGCGGTCGCGTTTGCCGCCGCGGACCCGCTGGCGAAATTCGTTTAGCTCCCGCTCTCGCCCCGTTTACGGGGAGTTTATATTTTCAGTTTCCGGCAAACCTTATCTTAATTCCTTTGTTCCCTTGCTTTCCCCTGCGCCCGATGATGAATCCGACGCTAACAAGAAGATAACAAAGGAATTCACCATGCAAACCCCATTTCGTCTGCCGCTGCTGACGGCGCTGATTCTGGCGACAACCGCAGCCTGGGCAGCAGATGCGCCCGTCAAAGGCGGCACGCTGATTTATCTGGAGCAACAGGCGCACACTAACCTCTATCCGCCTGCCGGTGGCTTTTACCCGAACGGCGGCATTCTGAATCAAATCACCGACAAACTGACGTGGCAGAACCCAAAGACGCTGCAGGTGGAACCGTGGGTGGCAGAAAGCTGGACCACCAATGCAGATAAAACCGAATACACCTTTAAACTGCGTCCCGGCATAACCTTCTCCGACGGCACGCCGCTCGACGCCAACGCCGTGGCGAAAAACTTTGATACCTACGGCTTAGGGAACAAGGCGCAGCGCCTGCCGGTGTCAGAAGTGATCAATAACTACGATCGCAGCGAAGTTGTCGACCCGCTGACCGTGAAGTTCTACTTCAAAAAACCGTCGCCGGGATTCCTGCAGGGCACCGCCACCATAGGATCGGGTCTGGTCTCGCTCAGCACGCTGAAGCGCAACTTTGAAGAACTAGGTGATGCCCGCCATATCATTGGCTCCGGCCCGTTTGTGGTGAAGGACGAGAAGCTGGGCCGTGAAGTGACGCTCGAAGCGCGCAAAGACTATCAGTGGGGACCCAAAAATCTGGCGCAACAGGGGCCAGCCAATCTTGACGGCATCAAGTTTATCGTGACCCAGGAAGACAGCGTGCGCGTCGGCGCCCTGCTGGCCGGTCAGGCCGACTTTATTCGTCAGGTGCAGGCGTATGACGAAAAGCAGGCGACCGATCAGGGCTATAAAATCTACGCTGCCCCAACGCGCGGGGTGAACGACAGCATCAGCTTCCGCCCGGATAACCCGCTGGTCTCCGATATTCGCGTCCGCCAGGCGTTGCTGCATGCCACCAATGCAAAACAGGTGGTCGAGACCCTCTTCTCGGCCAACTATCCGCAGGCGAAGTCGGTGATTGCCGATTCCGCCGCAGGCTTTGTCGACCTCAGCGACAAATTGACCTTTGCCCCGGCAAAAGCCAATCAGCTGCTGGACGAGGCGGGCTGGAAAGCGGGGAGCGACGGGATCCGCGCCAAAGACGGACAACGTCTGGCACTGACGGTATATGAATCCCTTCCGCAGCCGCAAAACAAAGAGGTGCTGCAGCTGATTGCCCAGCAGTGGCGACAGGTGGGCGTGGCGCTCAGCGTTAAAGCCGGTGACGCAGGCAGCCGCACGCTGGATAACCTTGACCCGCAGAAAACCCCGTTAACCGTCTCCGAAGTGGGCCGCGCCGATCCTGACGTGGTGAAAAGCATGTTCTACCCGGCGAACCGCGACGCGCTGCTGCAAAAAGGCGGATCCAGCGACAAGGTCAAAAGCTTCCGTGACGACAAGCTGAATGAACTGCTGGTGAACATTTCCGCTGAGGTCGATCCGCAAAAACGCCTGCAGCTGACCGGCGATGCCCAGCGCTACCTGCTGGATAACGCCTACGTGATTCCGATTTTCGAAGAGCCGCAGGTCTTTGCCGGTGCGCCGTGGCTGAAAGGCGTCAATTTTGAAGCGGTTGGCCGCCCGTCATTCTACGGCGCGTGGATTGAGAAACACTGAGGAGCTGACGATGCGCCACGCACTTCTTCAACGTTTTGGGCACGGGCTGCTGGTCCTGTGGGCCGCCTTTACCCTCTCGTTCGTGTTGCTCCAGGTGCTGCCGGGCGACGCGGTGCTGATTAAATTTCAGAACCCGGACCTGGGCTTAAGCCCGGCGCAAATCGAGGAGATGCGCGTGGCCTACGCCCGCTGTGGCAGCAGTACGGCCACACGCTGCTGGCGATGCTGCGCGGGGATTTCGGCTATTCGTTACAGGCGGGCGTGCCGGTCAGCGAGCTGATTGCCAGCAATCTTCCGGATACCCTGAGTCTCGCCCTGCCCGCGTTTGTACTCGCGGTCCTGCTGGCGTTCGTGCTGGCCTTTGCATCGCGTCTGCCGGGGCTGCGCTGGCTGAGTAATACCCTCCAGTCTCTGCCGGTCCTGTTTATCTCCTTACCAACGTTCTGGCTGGGGATTGCCCTCATCCAGCTTTTTTCTTTTCAGCTGCGGCTGATTCCGGTGATTAACCCGACGCCGCTGCAGGGGCTGATCCTGCCGATCGTGACCGTCGCGATCCCAATCTCCGCACCGCTGGCACAAATTCTGATGCGCAGTCTGGACCAGGTGGCGACGCAGCCGTTTGTCGCCGTGGCCCGCGCCAAAGGACTGAGTGAAACCGCCGTCCTGTGGCGTCACGTTACCGGCAACGCCCTGCTGCCGGTGCTGAACATTGCCGGGCTGCTGCTGGGCGAACTGATTGCCGGGGCGCTGATCACCGAAACCGTTTTTGGCCGCAGCGGGCTCGGACAGCTGACCCAGCAGGCGGTGAATAACCAGGATATCGCCGTGCTTCAGGCGGTTGTGATGATCTCTGCCCTCGGTTTTGTCCTGATCAATCTGCTGGTGGATCTGCTGATGCCACTGCTGGATCCCCGTCTGCAAACCGTTACCGGAGGTGCATCATGAGCCTGGTCGATTACGCTGCCGCCGCGCGAAAACGCGTTCCAGCCTGGCAGGGAGTGGAATGGCAACCGGGACTGTGGCTGGCATGGGGGGTGATTCTTCTCGCCGCTTTTGCCGCCGTAGCTCCCGGCCTGTTAACCCACTACAGCCCGATTGAGGGCATCGCTGGCGCACAGCGCCTGGCGCCGCAGACGGGACACTGGCTCGGGACCGATCAGCTTGGTCGCGATGTTTATACCCGTATTGTCTACGGCGCATCACACTCACTGAGCGCGGCGCTCGCTGCCGTCACGATGGGGCTGGTGGTAGGCACCGGCCTGGGGGTCATCGCCGGGGCGTTCGCCGGACGCGTCGAGTCTTTCCTGATGCGTTTTGTCGACGTGCTGTTGTCCATTCCGTCTCTGCTACTCTCGCTGACGGTGATTATTCTGCTCGGGTTTGGCACCGTTAACGCCGCGATTGCCGTCGGCGTGGCCTCCATTGCCAGCTTTGCCCGCCTCGCGCGCGGTGAAGTCGTGCGCATCCGCCACACGGATTACGTCGAGGCGGCGTTTGGCAGCGGCGGGACGTTTTTCGCCGTGCTGTGGCGACACATCCTGCCCAACGCCTTAACCGCCGTGCTCGCCTTTGCCACGCTGCAGTTTGGACAGGCCATCCTGGCGCTCTCCACGCTGAGCTTTCTCGGCTACGGCACCCCGCCGCCCGTACCGGAATGGGGCTTATTAATTGCCGAAGGCCGTAACTATCTCTCTACCGCATGGTGGTTAACCACCTTCCCCGGCGTGGTCGTCATCGCCGTCGTGCTGGCCACCAACCGTATCAGCCAGCAGTTCAGCGGAGGCCTGAAATGACCGTACTCTCGGTAGAAAACCTGACCATCAGCTACCGTACCGCTCGCCAGTGGCGCGAGGTGGTACATAACGTCAGCTTTACCCTCAGGCGAGGGGAAATGCTGGCCTTTGTCGGCGAATCCGGATCCGGCAAAACGACCACGGCACAGGCGATCATTGGCCTGCTGGCGGATAACGCCCGGCGCGATGCGGGAAAAATCGTGCTCAACGGCGAGGAGATTAGCAGGTGGTCAGCGAAGCGTCTCGATACCCTACGCGGAGCGCGAATCAGCCTGGTTCCGCAGGATCCGGGTAATTCGCTCAACCCGGTGAAAACGATCGGTGCGCAGGTCGGAGAAATTATTCAGCTACACCAGAAAGTGACCCGCGCCGAGCGCGACGAGCAGGTGCTCGCCCTGCTGAGAAAGGTCGGCCTGAGCCACCCCGAACAGCGCATGACGCAGTATCCGCATCAGCTCTCCGGCGGGATGAAGCAGCGCGTGTTGATAGCCATCGCCATTGCCCTGCGCCCGGACGTTATCGTTGCCGATGAGCCCACCAGCGCGCTGGACGTGACGGTGCAAAAACGCATTCTCGATCTGCTGGATATTCTGCGCCGGGAATCGGGTACTGCCGTTCTGTTTGTCACCCACGATCTGGCCCTGGCCGCCCAGCGCGCGGACAGGCTGCTGGTTTTTCGCAATGGTGAGGTTCAGGAGCACGGCGAAACCGCCGACATCGTCCGCACGCCGCAGCACGCCTATACCCGTCAGCTACTGAGCGATCTTCAGGGCCAGCGCCTGACCATTGCCCCGGTAGCCGGTCTCCCGCTCTCGTCACCGGCCATTCGCGCCCTGGCCATCAGCAAACGGTTCTCGCTGGGCAAAGGTCATCAGCTTCAGGCGCTGGATCGGGTGACGTTTGACGTCAGGCGCGGCAGCACGCATGCGCTGGTCGGTGAATCCGGCTCCGGGAAGACCACCCTCGCCCGTATTTTGCTGGGTTTTGAACAGGCGGAAAGCGGACAGGTCATCATTGATGATATTGATGCCACCACGCTCAGCCGCGAAGCCCGTCGACAGCTGCGCCAGAAGATCCAGTTTGTCTACCAGAACCCGTTTGCCTCTCTCGACCCGCGTCAGACGCTGTTTGACATCATCGAAGAGCCTCTGAAGAACTTTTCCCGCCTGCGCAAAGCGGAGCGAAAGGTCCGGGTGGAGACCGTGGCGCAGCGGGTTGCCCTGCCCGTCGAACTCCTGACCCGCACCGCCCGGGAACTTTCAGGCGGGCAGCGTCAGCGCGTTGCCATCGCCCGGGCGCTGATCCTGGAGCCGACCATTCTGGTGCTGGACGAAGCCACCTCCGCGCTGGACGTCACCGTGCAGGCGCAGATTCTGGCTCTGCTTCAGCAGCTGCAGCAGCAGCTGGGATTAACCTACCTGTTCATCACGCACGATCTTTCTACCGTCCGTCGGATCGCCCACAGCGTCACGGTGCTGCGCAGCGGTCAGGTGGTCGAACACGGTGACGTCGGAACTTTATTCGCGTCTCCGCAGAACGATTATACCCGCGAGCTGATTGACGCCATTCCCCATTTTTCACCCGCTACGGAGGAGTTCGCATGACGCGAAAACGCCTGGGATTTTTCACCCGCCTGCTTGACGACGCCACGCCGAAGGAACGCTATCGTCTGGCAACTGAACAGATCCGCCACGCCGAACGCCACGGTTTTGACAGCGCCTGGATTGCCCAGCACCACTTCCACGAAAGTGAAGGCGGCCTGCCGTCGCCGCTGCTGTTTCTGGCGCACGTAGCGGCGCATACCGAAACCATTCGGCTGGGTACGGCCATCATTACCCTGCCGATGGAAAACCCGCTGCGCGTGGCGGAAGATGCCGCGGTTCTGGATTTACTCGCCGATGGACGTCTCGAAGTCGGCTTTGGTTCGGGCGGCACGCCGACCTCTTTCCTGCCGTTCGGACTGACGTTTGAACAGCGCGGCGCGGCCTTTGCCGACCATCTTCATGTGATCCAGAGCGCCTGGCGCGGGGATTCGCTCACCCATCCGGATAACCACCTTTACCCGCCTGCGCCACAGCTTGCTGACCGGATCTGGATTGCCACCTTTTCCGTCGACGGTGCCGTTCGCGCCGCGCGGGCCGGACACGGTTTAATGCTCTCCCGCACGCAGCCGCGCCCGGCAGACCAGTTGGATTTAACGCTCGACGCGATCCAGAACCCGATTGTGGATGCCTACCTGGAGGCACTGCCCGCCGGTATCGCTCCGCGCATTCTGGCCTCCCGTACGGCATTCGTCGCCGACAGCGATGACTATGCGCTGAAGGTCGCCACGCCGGGTCTCACCAGGCAGGCCCAGCAGCATCGCGCTGCCGGGCACATTGTTAAAGGTGACAGTGTCACCGATTATCGCCGTCAGTTCGACGCCCACATCGGATCGCCCGAGACGGTGCTGCATTCTCTGCAGGCTGATTCCGTTCTCCGGCACGCCACGGACATCTCATTCCAGGTCCATTCGGTCGAGCCCACCCATCGCGACACGCTGCGCTCCATCGAACTGATCGCCGAACGTATTGCCCCCCACATACTTTGAGGAGACACCTATGTCATTAAGTCAGGATATTCTCGCCGAGCTGGCGGAAACTCAACCCGGTTCCCCTCTGGCAGAGGCGCGCGCCACGCGTGATGCCGCCACGAGCCACGCGCAGGGCAGCTACGAAATCCTGTTTAGCCAGCAGGATAATGATTTTGCACTCGACGAGCGCTTCGCCGTGGCGGCAAAAGTCGCCCGGTGGCACGGCGCGGAGGCGCTGGCCGCGCACTATGCGGGGTTTGGCCTGGCCGACCCTACCTCAGACCGTCTGACCCCTGCGCTCAATTTCGCACGTCTGCTGACGTTCTCCCCCGTCGAAGCGACGCCTGCAGCGTTAAAGGCGCTAACCCAGGCGGGATGGAGCAAGGAAGGCATTGTTACCCTGGCGCAGCTTACTGCGTTTGTCAGCTTCCAGAGCCGACTCATCACCGGGCTGCGGCTGCTGAACGACAAACCCGTCGCCAAAAGCGATGCGCCGGTGGCGGCAGGCATTTGGCACACGACCGCAACAACGATCACCGGGAAGTCGGCCCCCGTCGCGTTTACCCAGCAGGAGCTGGGATGGGAACCATGGATAGCAGCAAAACCGCTTGCGGACTTCCGTGACGATGAGGTTGCCATCCTGGCGAAATTTGGCCATACCGATTCCGACTACTTCCGCCTGCTGGGGCGCAACCTGCCAGTGCTTGAACAGCGCACGCTAACGGATAAAGGGATTTTTTATACGCCGGGGGGCTTGCCGCGCGCCGAGCGCGAGCTGGCCGCAACGGTAGTCAGTAAAATCAACGGCTGCATTTACTGCGCATCTGTCCATGCGCGTAAAGCCAGCCAGCTGTCAAAGGATGACGCGGCGGTAGAGGCCCTGCTGGCCGTGAGGCCAGGGCGGTCCCTGAGCGAGGGGCAATCCGCACGCTGGCAGGCGGAAATCGATTTTGCGGCGGCGCTGTCGGTTACCCCGCCTGCCGCCACGCCGCTGCACCTTGCCGCGCTGGAAAAAGAGGGGTTGGATACCTTAGCGCAGCTTGATCTGGTGCAGTCCGCCGCGTTCTTCGCCTGGGCCAACCGCCTGATGCTGACCCTCGGCGAGCCTTGGCTTGCCTGAATTAAAATCAGGCTAGCGCGCGAGCGTTAGCCTGAGCCTGTCTGGCCCGCAGGTAACCGTATATCAACAGCGCGCTCATGGCCGAGAACGAGAGTATCGCCGCAGGCAGCGTGACGTAGCGCCAGCTAAACCCGAAGGTAATCATCATCCCGCCAAAATACGCCCCGATCGCACTCCCAAGATTAAACGCCATCTGCCCCCCGGCAGCCCCCAGCATCTCACCGCCCTTCGCATTTTGCAGAAGCAGGATCTGCAGCGGCGCAGAGAGCGCGAACAGCCCGGCACAGCAGATAAAACCCATGACCAGCGAGGCCGTTTTCAGTTCGCCAAAGGCGAAAAGCAGCAGCAGCGAGGCGACAATCACCATGTCGGTGGTGGCCGCAATGCGCAGCGGGCTAAAGCGCCCCGAGAGTTTTCCGCTCAGCAGATTGCCCAACACCATGCCAAGGCCCATCAGCATCATAATGGCCGTCATCATCCCTTCGGAAAAGCCAGAAACGTTGACCATAAACGGCTTAACGAAGCTGAACCACGCGAACACCCCGGCGTTGCCAAACATGGTGGCGGCAAAAATCAGCCAGGGTTCTGGTTTTTTCAGAAAGTGGAACTGCTCGGTCAATTTGATTTCTGATGTGTCGCGGATGTCCGGCACCCAGAGCAGAACCGAGAGGATCACCAGCGCGTCGAACACCGCAATCAGGAAAAAGGTATAACGCCAGCTGAACTGGTGCCCCAGCCAGGTACCCAGCGGAACGCCCACCAGGTTGGCCACGGTCATCCCGGCGATCATCCCGGCCACCGCCACCGTCACCTTCCCCGGCGGCGCAATTTTAGACAGGATAATCGCCCCGACGCCGAAAATCGCGCCGTGCGGGAAGCCGGAAATTAAGCGTCCCGTCGCCAGCCAGAAATACGATGTTGAAAAGGTAAACAGGGCGTTCCCGACCGCGCACAGGGCAACCAGAAACAGCAGCGTCGTTTTTAACGAGAACTTGCCTGAGAAGAGCGCCACAATCGGGGCGCCAATAACCACACCGAAGGCATAAAACGAGATCATACTCCCGGCGGAGGGAATCGAAATACCGGCGTCATGCGCCAGCTCGGTTAACACGCCCATAATGCCAAATTCGGCCATGCCCAGGCCAAATGTGCCAAGCGCCAACGAAAATATTGTCTTTTTCATACCTCAACCACGGTTTAATCACTCGCAACGGGCATTATTGAATAAACTTGTATGGTGAGCCAGTTCAAATCAGCTGGCTGACAGGTTCATCCATTGATTCAGGAATTTTCTCCAACTGCTACGCCGTGGGAATGGAAAACAAAAAGCCCCGGCATGTGTCAGGGCTTGAAAGGATTTGAGGTGTAGCTTTTACAGTGCGCTTTCTGCCGTTGCTTTAGCGCGTGTAATAGCACCAGCACTGAAAATAGGGTGCTCGTGATTGTTCGTTATGTCTCGGACGCGGTAGATTTTCCATGCATCATCTTCACGACGAAGAAAAACCTCAAGGTGGATGCTTCTCCCGTTACCCGCGCCCTCAATGACCTGGACTACTTCACCGTTTAAAAATGGCCTGGCGTTTTCAACTCGTAACGAAGGTATCCATTCGCGAGAGTAATCCTGGGTATACGTAAAATAGTCAGACTCTATTAGCTCTTGTTCTGAGATTTCCTGAATGACATTAATGCGAGCAATAGTATCAGCAGAAACATATTTACGCAGTTCGTCGACAGGATAAGGCCTGGCTTCATCGCTGCCAAATACGGAAAGATAGGATTTATAAAATGATTCGGTAGCGTCTTGCGCGCTATGATCTTGATTGGCAGCCGAACTACACCCCACCAGCAATATAACGAATGATAGAAATATTCTTTTCATCAATGCATCCTGTAAATTTTAAAGGATGGTTGCATTTTGCGGTAACCTGGCCCTGGATACATGCTTTTTTGAACAAAATCAGAAATCCACTGCTTACCGTCATACATAGTCATATGACCTATGCCATTTCCACCAGGGTATGGCTGTATCACAGCCACATCGCCAGAAATTAACGTTGAACCGGGCGGCAGCTCACTGAATCCAGCACGTAATAATTCCGCCCCATAATCTTTTGCATAATCTGTGTTTGCTACCTTAACACCACCAGCCAGAATGGCCAGGCGGGTAAACTTAGCACATTCACTATGAGAGCGCCCCAGAGCGTGTGAACGTAGATACGAAACCGCAGTTTCTTTATTCCAACTCATTCTTAGTTCCTTTAAGTAAGTAAATAAAAATCAATTATCACATTAACCACACGTAGAGAAAGGGATTAAAAGTGCTGATTTTATTGCATCTGCTGCTTTCTAATAGGGGAATAGGTGCTTAACACCTTCGTGAATACCTCATTATCTGCTTAAAAAAGTGTCGTGAAATTAATTACCTAAAAACAATACGTTTAATATCAGGTGGATTACACTTTATTGTGCGGCCTCGCTTTTTCCGCGCCGGACAACCTGAGGATGACAATCATGGGAAGCAAAAAGAAAACCAATGTCGCTGTAGATGTCGTAACGAATGCACCGCTGAAGACCAAAGAGTACGAAAAAGAGCTTCGTCGCCTGCACGTTGAACTGGTTAAGCTCCAGCAGTGGGTCGTCGCCAAAGGACTCAAAGTGTGTATTGTTTTTGAAGGACGCGACGGTGCCGGTAAAGGCGGCACTATCAAAGCCATTACCGAGCGCGTCAGCCCTCGCGTGTTTCGCGTTGTTGCGCTCCCTGCCCCAACTGAAAAGGAAAAAAGCCAGCTTTACTTCCAGCGCTATGTGCCCCATCTGCCCTCGGCCGGTGAAATCGTGATCTTCGATCGCAGCTGGTATAACCGCGCGGGCGTTGAGCGGGTGATGGGGTTCTGCACGGAGGAACAGGCGGATAAATTTTTAGACGGCGCGCCGGTGATGGAAAAAGCGATGGTCGATGCCGGGATTATCCTCCTGAAGTACTGGCTGGAGGTGACGCCGAAAGAGCAGGAGCGGCGCCTGCGCGACCGTATTAACGATGGGCGTAAGATCTGGAAGCTGTCGCCGATGGATATTAAATCCTTTAACCTGTGGGACGAGTACACCCGCGCCCGCGACGCTATGTTTGAAGCCACCGATACCGCATGGGCGCCGTGGTTTGTTGCGCGTTCAGAAGATAAAAAACGCGTGCGCCTGAATATTATTTCGCATCTGCTTTCGCAGATCCCCTATAAAGAAATACACGTAGACAAAGTGGATTTACCGAAACGCAAAATTGGTAAAGTCAAACCCACAAAATATCCGTTCCGCTATGTGGAGGAGCGATTCTGAAATTACTGGAATGCGCCTCGCATAATGTATATTACCAGGGATACAGTATTGTCTTGTGTTGGCTGCGGTTGATAATGACCGCACCAACAAAGGAGATAAAAATGAAACAAGCGCAGCGCCGCCGGACAAAGCCGACGGCGCAGGTCTTACTTAATCCCTTCCGTACTTTCCTGTTTCGCTTCCAGCCGTTCCACATCACGATACCAGCGCGGATGGTGTTTCTTCGCCCAGCGACGACTTACCTTCCCTTCGATCATCCCTTTAATCGATCCTTTCACCCAAAATGCCATATACATATGGATCAGGATGGCGTGGATCAGGATGATACCCGCAGCCGCGTGGATCAGCAGGCTGTAGCGAACAACCTGCATCGGGAAGTACTGCGCAAAGTACGGACGCCAGATAATCACCCCGGTCACCAGCAGCACGAAAATCATGCTCATGATCGACCAGAACATCATCTTTTGCCCGGCGTTGTACTTACCGACATCCGCCACTTTATGCTCATTGCCTTTCAATACTTCGACAATGTTCAACAGCCACGGAATATCTTTCTTATCCGGGATGTTGTGATGCACAAAACGCACAAACATAAACATCAGTGCGACGAAAATCGCAATGCCGAAGAACGGGTGCAAAATGCGTCCCATCTGCGGCGTACCGAAGGTTTGCGTCAGCCATTGCAGCGTCGGGAAGAAGAACGAAATCCCGGACAGCGCCACCAGGAAGAAGCAAATCACCACGGTCCAGTGACAGGCGCGATCAATAAATTTGGTGCGCACAATCATTTTCGACTTACTCATGATGATCCTCCTCGTCATCGTCCACTTCCTTATTCGGGCCAATACCGATGTAGTGGAAAATCAACCCGGCAAAAGTGGCAATAAAGCCAGCCGCTGCCAGCGGTTTCAACGCGCCTTTCCACAGGCTTACCGAGGTGTCGATCTTCGGATCTTTCGGCAGACCGTGATACAGCTCCGGCTGATCGGCGTGATGCAGCACGTACATAACGTGCGTACCACCGACCCCTTCCGGGTTGTAGACGCCAGCATGTTCGTAACCACGCGCTTTCAGTTTCGCCACGCGCTGTTCCGCCAGCTCCAGCATCTCCTTCTTGGTGCCGAAGTGGATAGCCCCGGTCGGACAGGTTTTCACACAAGCCGGTTCCTGGCCGACGCTGACGCGATCGACGCAGAGCGTGCATTTATATACCCGGTTATCCTCTTTGTTGAGGCGCGGAATATTAAACGGACACCCGGCAATGCAGT
The DNA here is from genome assembly GCA_041890495.1 of Enterobacter hormaechei. Classification (GTDB taxonomy): domain Bacteria; phylum Pseudomonadota; class Gammaproteobacteria; order Enterobacterales; family Enterobacteriaceae; genus Escherichia; species Escherichia boydii. The sequence continues at coordinate 1,188,068 of CP169086.1, read as the reverse complement.
AACCACAGCCGATGCAGTTTTCCGACTGGAAATCGACAATCCCGTTAGCGTACTGAATGATTGCACCAGCAGACGGGCACGCCTTAAGGCAGCCCGGATCTTCACAGTGCATACAGCCGTCTTTACGGATCAGCCACTCCAGCTTGCCGTTCTGTTCGGTTTCGCTAAAGCGCATCACCGTCCAGGACTTGGCGCTCAGATCGGCGGGGTTATCGTAAACCCCGACGCAGTGCCCCACTTCATCACGGATGTCGTTCCACTCCGAACACGCCACCTGACAGGCTTTACAACCGATACAGGTGGAAACGTCGATAAGTTTTGCGACTTCTGCTTTGTAATCACGCACCTGAGAAGGCGGCGTGATGGAGTTAGTTGCGGACCTTTTGATAATGTCCTGCGTTTCCATAGCCATCTGTTCGCCCCCTTACGCCTTCTCGATGTTGACTAAGAACGCTTTATATTCCGGCGTTTGCGAGTTTGCATCACCGACATTCGGCGTCAGAGTGTTAGCGATATAACCTTTACGCGCGACACCCTCAAAGCCCCAGTGGATTGGAATACCCACCGTTTCAACCTGCTGACCGTTTACATTCAGCGGCTTCAGACGGCGCGTTACCACTGCCACCGCGCGGATAAAGCCACGTTTGCTTGAGACAGTGACACGATCGCCATTATTAATGCCTTTCGCCGCCGCCAGCGTTTCGCTGATTTCCACAAACTGTTCCGGCTGAGCAATTGCGTTGAGCAATGCGTGCTTGGTCCAGGTGTGGAAGTGCTCGGTCAGACGATAGGTCGTACCCACATACGGGAACTGCTCTTTTTTACCCATCCGCAGCGCGTCTTGTTCATACAGACGAACAACCGGGTTAGACACCACGTTCGGATGCAGCGGGTTAGTGCCCAGCGGCGTTTCAATCGGCTCGTAGTGTTCCGGGAACGGACCTTCCGCCATTTTGTTGATGGCAAACAGGCGTCCCATCCCTTCCGGCTGCATGATAAACGGCCCGGTTGGCGTACCCGGTGCGGCATTGCCGAAGTCAGGAATATCGTTACCCGTCCACTTGCTGCCGTTCCACTGGATCAGCATCCGTTTCGGATCCCACGGTTTACCGTTGATATCCGCCGAAGCACGGTTGTACAGCACGCGACGGTTGAGCGGCCACGCCCAGGCCCATCCAAGCGTATTCCCCAGACCGGACGGGTCGGAGTTATCGCGGTTAGCCATCTGGTTGCCCTGCTCTGTCCAGCTACCGGTGTAGATCCAGCAAGAAGATGCGGTTGTACCGTCATCACGCAGATGCGCAAAGCTACTCAGCAACTGACCTTTCTTCGCAATCAGCACGCCATTTGCGTCATAGAGATCTTCCAGCGCCACGCCGGAGAGCGTGCGGCGCGACCCGGCAGTGATCGCCGCCTGGCTTGGAGGCAACGCCCATGTCTGAATTACTGAAGGTAGAACGTCTGGACGTGCATTACGGCGGCATTCAGGCCGTACGCGACGTCTCCTTTACCCTGCGCGAGGGCGAACAGGCGACGCTGATCGGCGCTAACGGCGCGGGGAAGAGCTCCACCGTACGCGCCATTACCGGGCTGGAAAGCTTTAGCGGCAGTATTGAATTCAGCGGTAAATCGGTGCGTAAACAGAGCCCGGAGACCCTGCTTCGCGACGGGCTGGTGATGGTCCCGGAAGGCCGAGGGATTTTCTCCCGCATGACGGTACTGGAAAACCTGCAGATGGGCACCTGGCTCAGGCGTGACACTGTCACCGTTAAGCGCGAGATGAACGAGATTTTCGAACGGTTCCCGCGTCTGGGCGAACGCCAGCATCAGCTTGCCGGGCTGTTGTCCGGCGGCGAGCAACAGCTGCTGGCCCTTAACCGTGCCCTGCTCAGCCGCCCGCGCCTGCTGATCCTCGACGAACCGTCGATGGGCCTCGCCCCGAAGATGGTCGAAAACATTTTTGCCGTCATTGCCGGCCTGCGCGAGCGCGGCGTTGCCCTGCTGCTCATCGAACAAAACGCCCGTCTCGCGCTGGAAGTGACCGACAGCGCGTGGGTGATGGACAGCGGCAGCATTGTTCATCATGGCGAATCGAAAGCGCTGCTCAATGACGACCAGATTGCACAGATTTATTTGGGCGAAATGCCCGTTTAACAACACCAGCCAACATCAGGGAAATACAATGAAAACAGTAAAAATCAGTGCGCTCAGCGCCGCTATTCTGCTCAGTAGTGTTGTCTCTACCGGAGCCTGGGCTGCCGACGGTGAAACCGTGGTTATCGGTCTTGCGGGGCCGCTGACCGGCCCGTCCGCCCGTATCGGGAAAGACCTGGAGAACGGCGCGCAGCTGGCAATCGACGACATTAACAAGCAGCACCCGACCATCGGCGGCAAAGCGGTGACCTTCAAACTGCAGTCGGAAGACGATCAGTCCGACCCGCGCACCGCCGTGGCCGTGGCGCAGCGTCTGGTGGACAGCGGCGTGGCGGGCGTGGTCGGCCACTGGAACACCGGTACCAGCATTCCTGCGGCGCGCATTTATCACGATGCGGGCATCGCCCAGGTTGCACCGGTCGCGACCGGTCATGCCTATACGCAACAAGGTTTTGATACCAGCTTCCGCGTGATGGGCCATGACGATGACGGCGGTCAGTTTGCCGGTCAGTACGCGGTGAATACCCTGAAAGCCAAACGCATTGCGGTGATCGACGACCGTACCGCATTTGGTCAGGGGCTTGCAGACCAGTTTATTAAATCGCTTGAAGCGCAGGGCGTGAAAATTGTCGATCGTCAGTACGTGGATGACAAAACGGTCGATTTCAGCGCCGTACTGACCGCCATCCGCAGTAAAAACGCCGATCTGATCTTCTTCGGCGGCGTCGACAGCCAGGCCGCACCGCTGGCGCGTCGTATCAAACAGCTGGGCATGAACGCCACGCTGATGGGCGCAGGCGGATTCGTCAGCCAGACGTTCCTGAAGCTGGCGCAGAAAGAAGGCGAAGGCGTGGTCGCGCTGGAGCCGGGTCTGCCTGTTGACCAGATGCCGGGCGGCAAAGCGTTTGAGCAGGCCTATCAGTCCCGCTACCACACCCATATCGAACTGCACGCCCCGTTCGCCTATGATGCCACCCGCGTGCTGGTTGCGGCGATAGAAAAAGCAGACTCCGTTGAGCCGTCCGACTATCTGCCCGCCCTGCGCGCCATCAGCTATTCCGGCGTCACCGGACAGATCGCGTTTGATAAAGAGGGCAACCTGAAATCGCCGTCGTTCACGGTCTACAAGGTTGTCGACGGCAAATGGCAGCCGCAGACCGTGCTGGGCGGCGCAAAAGCGAAGTAACGCAGCGAGGCAATGTGATGAGTGATAATAACGAGCTGGGCATTCTCGCCCGCCGCAAAATTGAAGCCGAAATTATTAAGCCAATTTATGAAATCCTGGTGCGCGAGATAGGGAAAGCCCGCGCCCAGGCTGTGATTGGCGAGGCCATTGAGCAGGCCGCGATTGACGCTGGCAAAGCGTTTGCCAGCAAAGAACCCAACGGCGCGGATGTTAAGAGCTTTATCGCCCTGCAGTATCTGTGGGAGAAAGATAACGCCCTGGAGGTGAAGGTGATCGACGCCGACGACCAGCAGTACAACTACAACGTGACCCGCTGTCGCTACGCGGAGATGTATCACGAGATGGGGCTGGGCGAGATTGGTCACCTGCTCTCCTGCGCGCGCGATGAAAAATTCATCGTTGGCTATGCGCCGGACGTGAAGCTGACCCGCACCACCACCATCATGCAGGGCGGTTCGTGCTGTGATTTCCGCTACCGCAGCAGCAAGGACAAGCCATGATCCGCGTCAACGCCGAACGGCTGTGGTCAACGCTTGAGATGATGGCGCAGATCGGCGGCACGCCCGCCGGTGGCGTCACCCGTCTGGCGCTGAGCGAGGAAGATCGTATTGCGCGTAACCTGCTGCGCGACTGGGCGCTGGAAGCCGGTTTTACCTGTGACGTCGACAGCATGGGCAATATGTTTATCCGCCGCGCGGGGAAAAACCCGCAGCTTGCCCCGGTCCTGACCGGTTCACATGTGGATACCCAGCCGCTGGGCGGGAATTACGACGGGGTTTACGGCGTGCTGGCCGGGCTGGAGCTGCTGCGTACCCTCAATGACCATCACGTTGAGACGGAGCGTGACATCGTGCTGGTGAACTGGACTAACGAAGAAGGCGCGCGCTTTGCGCCAGCCATGCTCGCTTCAGGGGTCTGGACGGGGCAGTTTAGCGAAGCATACGCTCATGCCCGCGCGGATAGCGATGGCATCACCGTGGGTGAAGCGCTGGATCGCATTGGCTACCGGGGTGAAGCCCCTGCCCGCGCGTTTCCGGTTCACGCCTGCTACGAACTGCACATCGAACAGGGCCCGATTCTGGAAGACGAAGCCCTGGATATCGGGTTAGTTCGCGCGGCAATGGGCCAGCGCTGGTTTACCCTGACGCTGGACGGATTTGCCGCCCACGCGGGCACCACGCCGATGCACAGCCGCCGCGACGCGCTGACCGCCTTCGCAGAGCTGGCGCTGAAGGTGGAAGAAATTGGCTATCGGCATGCGCCGGACGGACGCGCGACGATCGGTATGGCGCAGGTTACGCCAAACTCGCGCAACGTCGTGCCGTCTCGCGTGGTATGCAGCGTGGAGTTTCGCCATCCGGCGCAGGCGGCACTGGAAGCCATGGAGGCGGCGCTGCATAAGGTGGCTGAGAGCCTGAGCCTGCGCGGCGTGTCGGCTCTCGTTGAGCGCATTTTTGACTACGCGCCCATCGCGTTTGATGCCGAATGTCTGGCCCGCACGGAGAAGGCGGTGGCAGAACTGGGCTATTCGTCGAAACCGATGGTCTCGGGTGCGGGACATGACGCCTGCTACGTCAGCAAAATTGCCCCTGCCAGCATGATCTTTATCCCCTGCGTGAAAGGCATCAGCCATAACGAAGCGGAAAGGATCCTGCAGGAGTGGTCGGAGAAAGGGGCGAACGTGCTGTTGCACAGCGTCCTGTCCGCGGCCCAGGAGAGCTAGAACGGCGCGAAAGCAGCCCCTGCTTTCGCGCGACGCTAGACGGCAACGCGCCGGCTGATTTCAACCACCCGATCGCTGGGAAGGTGGTAGTGGTTGATGACGTGCGTGCAGTTGCGCTTCATGAAGGCAAAAATGTGTCGCTGCCAGGCCGCCATGCCTGTTCCGCTTTCACCTGCCACAATGGTTTCGTGCCCGACATACCAGGTGGCGTCGTCCGTGGCAAAAATTGCGTTAATCTCGCTGACGCCCTGCAACAAACGCGGGATGTCCGGGTGTTCCATAAAGCCATATTGCGCCACGCCGTGCCAGTAGCCCGGCGCGCGCTGCTCCACGCTGATACGCTGCTCTTCACCGACGTAGGGCACGTTGAGAATATCAATGGTCAGCGACAAAACGTCCTGCTGCAGCGCCCGGTTTCGCGCGACGTGCCAGCGCATTACCGGCGGGATATTGTTCTGCGTGCGGGTCAAAAAGACGGCAGAACCCGTCACTCTGGGCACCGTCTTTTGCTGAAGCTGGGCAAAGAACGCATCCACGCTGACGCCCTTCTCGCCCACCGATGCGGATACCGCCTTAACGCCGCGATGCCAGATCAGCATCACCGTACAAATGGCGGCGGCCATTAGCAGCGGAATATAGCCGCCCTCAAGAACCTTAATCAGATTGGCAAATAAGAAGGTGGCATCGATCGTCAGGAAACAGAGGGCGATAATCCCGCTGCTGAACAGGCTCCAGCGCCATACTTCCCGCATAGCAACAAACAGCAGTCCTGTCGTCATCAGCATGGTTAACGACACGGCAATGCCGTACGCCGCGGCAAGCTTATCGGAGGATTTAAAGAACACCACCAGCCCTATCGTCACCACCATCAGCAGCCAGTTTATGATCCCGATATAAATCTGACCGTAGCTTTCTGCCGCCGTCTGTTTGATGCGTAACCGGGGTAACCAGCCGAGCTGAATGGCCTGGCGGGTCATGGAAAAAGCGCCGGTAATAATCGCCTGACTGGCGATGATCGTCGCCAGCGCGGCAAGAATGATGAGCGGCACCTGCAGCGCCGGCGGACAGAGCGTATAGAAAAGGTTTTGTTTGCTGTCGGCACCGGCCAGAATCAACGCTGACTGACCAGCATAGTTGAGCAGCAGCGAAGGAAAAACGACGCCGTACCAGGCAAGCCAGATGGGCTTTTTACCAAAATGCCCCATGTCGGCGTACAGCGCCTCGGCCCCCGTCACGCAGAGAAATACGCCTCCCAGGACCAGGAAACTGGTGTACCCGTTCGAAAACAAAAACGCGATGCCGTACGCAGGATTGAGGGCCAACAGTACCGAGGGGTGCTGAACGATCCCCCGCACGCCCAGGGCCGCAATCGCCAGAAACCACACCGCCATCACCGGGCCAAATATTTTCCCTATGCGGGCGGTGCCAAAAGGCTGGATGAGGAACAGCGCCAGCAAAATCGCCACCGTCAGGGGTAATATGTACGGCTGAGATTCCGGAATGACCATCTCCAGCCCTTCCAGGGCGGAAAGCACGGAGATGGCCGGGGTTATCGCGCCGTCACCGTAAATCAGCGCGGCGCCGATGAGGGCGGCAAAAATGACCCAGCGCCCGCCTTTGCCTTTCTCCACCAGAAGCGACATCAGGGCCATAATGCCCCCCTCGCCATGATTATCAATTCGCATGGCGAAGGCGGCATACTTGATGGAGGTTACCAGGATGAGCGTCCAGGTAATCAGGGAGAGCAGGCCCAGGATGACGTCTGGCGTCGGGGCATGCTCAGAGAGCGAAAGCACGGTCCGGAAGGTATAAAGCGGGCTGGTGCCGATATCGCCAAAAACGACGCCCAGCGCGCCCCCTGCAAGCAGGGTTAACCGGGAGAGAGTTTGGGACGGTTCACTGCTGTGGCGCGGGCTCATATTTTCCAGCAAGAGTCAGATAATCCTTTAAAAAACATAGCCCATCTGCCCCACCCGCGCCAACCTCTGCCCCTGTTTTACCGCGTTTTTTACTGCGGATTAACCTTCGCCAGGCTGAACCAGATCCCCACTGCCAACAGCAGCAGCATGCCGCCCGCACTCCCCAGCGCCACGCTGTGGGAGGTAATAAACGCACTTTTCGCCGCCTCAATCACCGGCTCCGCCAGCGTCGGGGTCAGATCCTGCGCCACCTTCATCGCCTCACCGATGGATGACGAGGCTTTATCGACGAGCGAGGCATTCAGCCCCTTCGGCAGGTCAATTGAGGCCGAGAAGCTGCGGGTCAACAGCAGACCAAAAATGGCGATCCCCAGCCCGGCGCCCAGCTCATAGGACATGGTTTCAATCGCCCCTGCGGCGGCGGCTTTCTCCTTCGGCGCGGCAGCCATAATGGCGGAAGTCGAGGCCAGCAGCGCGCTGGCGGCACTGAAGCCGAGCAGCACCATCAGCCCCCACGCCTGCCACTGCTGCGTGCTGAAGTCGAGCGTCGACAGGCCGATAAAACTGACGGCGCTGAGCCCCATGCCGCCGGCCGCGACGATGCGTAGCCCCAATCGCCCAACCAGCACGCCCGCGATCGGCCCGCTGAACCCGCTGGCGACCATCACCGGCAGCATAAACATGCCCGCTTCAAACGGCGTAAAGCCGTGAACAAACTGCAGCTCCTGGGCCATCAGCAGCTCAAACCCGACCAGGGCAATCATGGCGGTCATCGCCATCACCACGCCGCTCAAAATGATGCGATGGCAAAAGAGACGCATATCGATCATCGGTACGCGGGCGCGAAGCTGAATACGCACGAAGATAAACAACAGCACCGAGCCGGTAACCAGCGCGGAGGCCACCAGCCACGGAGACAGCGCGCCCTTAAGCGCGGTTTTGGCGCTGTAAACCAGCAGCAAAATCGCCACAATCAGCATGATGGCATGGCTAATATTCAGCGGCTGCTCCGGACGACCCTGCTGGCGGGGCACAAAACGCGCGGCCAGGGACACGACCACCAGCACGATCGGCACGTTGATCAAAAACACCGATCCCCAGTAAAAATGCTCCAGCAGCATACCGCCAATCAGCGGGCCAAACGCCGCCCCGCCGGAACCGACCGCCGCCCAGACGCCGAGCGCGATGTTACGATCCCGCGCATCGATAAACAGCGTACGGATCCCTGCAAGCGTGGCCGGAATGATCATCGCCGCACCAATTGCCAGCGAGGCGCGCGCCGCAATTAGCCACCCTGCTGACGGGGCAAACGCAGCCGCCAGGGACGACAGGCCAAACAGCGTGCTGCCAATCATGAGCAGTCGTTTAAAACCGATGCGGTCACCCAGGGCGCCCATCGGCAGCACCATACCCGCCATCACCAGCGAGTAGATATCGATGATCCACAATAATTCGTTACCGCTGGCGCCCAGCGTCATGCTCAATGTTGGCGCCGCCACGTGCAGCACCGTCGCGTCAATCGCCACCGGGATATACACCAGCACGATAATCACTAACGCTAACCACTGACGAAACATAAATTTCCTTTTCATTTTAAACCTGGACACATGTCCAGATTGCGATCCTACGTAAAGTTGAACGCGTGTCCAGCTTTTTGTTACACTCGTTTCGTTCCCATTGAGAGTGAGTAACGATGCGATATCTGAGCAAGGATGAACGGCGCGAAGCCATCTTACAGGCAGCCATGCGCGTGGCGCTGGCCGAAGGACTGGCGGCAATGACGGTACGCCGCGTTGCGGCTGAAGCCGGAGTCGCGACCGGACAGGTTCACCATCACTTCACGTCCGGCGGGGAGCTAAAATCGCTGGCCTTCGTACGGCTAATCCGCGAGCTGCTGGATGCGGATGTCGCGGGCAAACGGGCCGGCTGGCGGGAGCAGCTTCATGCCATGCTCGGCAGCGATGACGGCAGGTTCGAGCCATATATTCGACTGTGGCGTGAAGCCCAGATCCTTGCCAGCCGCGATGCCGACATCAAGGGCGCGTATGTGATGACCATGGAGATGTGGCACCAGGAAACGGTGGCGCTGATCAACGCGGGAACGGAAGCCGGGGTATTTCGTCCCGGCGATCGGGCGGAAAATATCGCCTGGCTCTTGATTGGCCTGGTGTGCGGTCTTGACGGGATGTATATCTTAAACATGCCCGAAATGGATGAGGCCGCGTTTAACAATCATCTGGATAAGTTAATCACGCTCGAATTGTTTACTACCCCGTCTCAGCCGTGATGTTGCCGGGTGGCGGCGACGCCTTACCCGGCCTACAGCCCACTTCTTTGCGCACTATTTCCCGGCCTGAGGATGTGTATCAAAGCCCGCCATTACCGCCGTTAGCTCCGCCAGCGAAAATCCGTGTTTTGCATCGTCAACGCCCAGCCCAAAGCGTTCCTGCATCAGCTGGTAAAGCGCCTTTGCATCCGGCAGGTGAATCTGCTCCTCCACATGACCGTTCTGCCAGTGGGTAAAGTTGAAGTTGGTCAACGTCAGCTTGCCGCCGTCCGGCAGATGGCGGCACATCAGCAGATGATGGCGGAAATGGGACTGCGGCCAGTGCGCTGACCAGAAATTCCCCATCACGTAATCACTGAAATACTGTGTCGTCAGGTCAAAGTGGTACATCGACTGCCAGTGCTCGTGGTGACGGAACTGCAGCACCCAGTCGTTGCCCTCGCTCAGCAGACGATACAGGCCGTGCGGCGTTTCCTGTTCTTCACTGGCGAGCAGACGAATTGGCGCCGTCAGCGTCTGGCCGCCAAACCCCACGTCCGCAATCCAGCGCTCGCCGTTAAGCTCAACCAGCAGCAGGCGATGCGTGCGCGGCGGCATTTGCGGCGGATTCGCTAATACCACGCGTCCCAGCACGCTGCGCACGGTAAACCCGACCTCACGCAATGCGCGCTCGAACAGGCCGTTTTGCTCAAAGCAGTATCCTCCGCGACGTGCGGTGACCAGCTTGTCGACCAGGCACCGATCGTCAAGCTGGATTTCGCGCGGCAGAACGACATCAATATTCTCAAAGGGGATTGCACAGTTGTGATGTAAATGCAGCGCGCGCAGGGTATCGATATCCACCCGAGTTGGTTGCGTCCAGCCGATGCGGGCGAAATAGGCGGTCAGGAATGGGGACATGAATCAGTTTCCTTTGATTGTGATGTTCTGTTTATAAACTAATTTTACGCACTCACTTTGATTTCCGTGCTTTTTCGTCATACTCATCGGTGTAGATGAGGAGATCCTATGAGCCACTTTCGCCCTGTTGAATTACGTCATGCCAGCCGTCTGCTGAACCACGGCCCTACCGTGCTTATCACCAGTCGGGATGAAAGCCTCGACAGACGTAACGTGATGGCCGCCGCATGGTCAATGCCGGTTGAGTTTGAACCGCCGCGCATCGCAATCGTGGTGGACAAAAGTACCTGGTCGCGCGAGCTGATTGAACGCAGCGGGAAATTTGGCATCGTCATCCCCGGCGTGGCGGCAACCAACTGGACTTACGCGGTCGGCAGCGTCAGCGGGCGCGATGAGGACAAATTCAACTGCTACGGGATCCCGGTGGTGAACGGTCCTGAACTTGGCCTGCCAGTGATTGAAGAAAAATGTCTGGCATGGATGGAGTGCCGGTTATTACCCGCCACATCCGCAGCAGAGAAATACGACACCCTGTTTGGGGAAGTGGTTTCAGCGGCAGCGGATGAACGCGCGTTTATCGCCGGACGCTGGCAGTTTGACGAGGATAAGCTCAATACCCTGCATCATCTTGGGGCCGGGACGTTTGTGGCGAGCGGGAAGATGGTGAAGGCGCTGGATTGATTGTTTAAATCGTATATTGCTGAATTATAGTAAATATCTATGGCATTTTATGTTTACTATTGCGTGGTAAAACGGAGGATATTTCCGGAGTTGCTGCATTAGCATTCTCGCATTAAGGAAATATCAATGACATGGAATAAAGATGGCGCAATCTCCTATGCCAAATCACACGCCCAACCGAACAGCACCGGTTATTGTGCTCGCTACGTCACCGAAGCGATCAGAACGGGGGGAAGATTAAAAATTCCCAATACGCGTCTGGCAAAAGATATGGGGCGTACATTGGTCAACGCTGGATTCCGCCTGGTATACGATCAACCTCATGCCGGTGACGTAGCCGTTATCCAAAATATTGTGGGTCACGATAGCGAGCACGTTTGCATATACGATGGTCAGCAATGGATAAGTGATTTTGTACAACGCACTCTGTATCCAGGACAGGCTTACCGAAACATACAGCCCCATTACGAACTGTTCAGGCATGACTAATGAAAACACTCTGCTTTTTTCTTTTAGCCCTGTCTCCCTTCGCGGTCGCAGATAGCATCTCTTCACCAGACCAGGCAGCACTTAAATTCAATCAATGGTATATCGCTCAGCTGAATCAGGACAAACCGCCGGTGCTGAAACCAGACATCATGAATGAATATGTTGCCTCAGGGACCATTGCAGCGATTAAAGAAATGTACTCTGGCGACAGTAACGAAAAAGACATGCCCGATGCTGATATGTTCATCAAATCGCAGGACTGGGATGAAGACTGGAATCAGATAACCGTCTTACACTCTGATTTTGATGCCGTTTGCACAAACGTCTATCTCGCATTTGGTAAGAAACAAGATCACGTTGTAGCAGATTGTCTCGTTCAGGAAGAAGGGAAATGGAAAGTTCGATCGGCCACGCTGATCAAGTAATAATCGGATATGAAAGCCTTCTGCTACAGCGGTAAAAGCACATGGTAGCCCAGCGACTACCATGTGCATTTCATTAACTACTTCGCACGCCGTGAAATAATCTCATCCGCAACATTCCGCGGGGCTTCCGCAAAATGATGGAACTCCATCGTATACGTCGCGCGTCCCTGAGACATCGAGCGTAACGTGGTGGCATAACCAAACATCTCGGCCAGCGGCACGTCAGCGCGAATAATCTGGCTGCCGTACTGCTCCGCCATCCCCTGCACCATGCCGCGGCGGGAAGAGAGATCGCCCATAATGTTACCGGCGTACTCTTCCGGCGTTTCCACTTCCACGTGCATGATCGGCTCAAGAATCACCGGATCCGCCCTGCGGGCGCCCTCTTTAAAGCCGAGGATCGCCGCCATGCGGAACGCCATTTCCGAGGAGTCGACGTCGTGATACGAACCAAACGTCAGTGTCGCTTTGACATCAACTACCGGATAGCCCGCCAGCACCCCGCTGTTCATCGCTTCCCGCAGCCCTTTCTCAACGGACGGGATATACTCACGCGGCACCACGCCGCCCTTGGTGGCATCTTCAAATTTAAAACCACTTCCAGGCTCAAGCGGCTCCAGGCTCAGTACCACATGGCCGTACTGGCCTTTACCGCCGGACTGTCGGACAAATTTGCCTTCGATATCCTTCACCGTTTTACGCAGGGTTTCACGGTAGGTCACCTGTGGCCGACCGATATTTGCCTCGACGCCAAACTCACGCTTCATGCGGTCAACGATAATCTCAAGGTGTAGCTCCCCCATCCCGGAGATAATGGTCTGGCCGGACTCTTCGTCAGTGTGCAGTCGGAAAGACGGATCTTCCGCCGCCAGACGCTGCAGCGCGATCCCCATTTTCTCCTGATCGCCTTTGGTTTTTGGCTCGATCGCCAGCGAGATAACCGGGTCCGGGAACTCCATGCGCTCAAGCGTAATGACGGCGTTCGGATCGGTAAGCGTGTCACCGGTGGTCACATCTTTCAGCCCAACGCAGGCCGCGATATCCCCGGCGCGCAGTTCGTCCACCTCGTGGCGATCGTTGGCATGCATCAGCACGATACGTCCGATACGCTCTTTCTTCCCTTTCACCGGGTTGTACACCGCGTCGCCTTTGCGCAGCACGCCAGAGTAAACGCGGATAAAGGTCAGTTGCCCGACGTACGGGTCGCTCATCAGCTTGAACGCCAGGGCCGAGAACGGCTCATCATCGCTTGGATGACGCTCCGCGTGCTGTCCTTTTTCATCCACGCCATCAATGGCCGGCACGTCCAGCGGCGACGGCATCAGCTCAATGACCGCATCGAGCATGCGCTGCACGCCTTTATTCTTGAACGCGCTGCCGCACAGCATCGGCTGGATTTCGCCCGAAATGGTGCGAATACGCAGCCCTTTGATGATTTCCGCTTCCGTCAGGTCGCCGGTTTCCAGGTATTTGTCCATCAGTTCATCGCTGGCTTCCGCCGCCGAAGAGACCATTTTTTCCCGCCATTCCTGGGCGGTACTGACCAAATCGTCCGGCACGGGCGCATAGGTGAAAACCATGCCCTGAGACGCATCGTCCCACAGAATGGTGCGCATCTTGATTAAATCCACCACGCCGGTGAAGCGATCTTCAGCCCCTACCGGGATGACAATCGGCACCGGATTGGCCTTCAGGCGTTCCTGCATCATCCGCACGACGCGGAAGAAATCGGCCCCCGGACGGTCCATTTTGTTGACGAAGGCCAGTCGCGGAACGTGATATTTATTGGCCTGACGCCAGACGGTTTCCGACTGCGGCTGCACGCCGCCCACGGAGTCGTAAACCATCACGGCGCCGTCGAGCACGCGCATGGAACGTTCCACCTCAATGGTGAAATCCACGTGCCCCGGGGTGTCGATGATGTTGATCCTGTGCGGCTCATATCCTCTGTCCATACCAGGCCAGAAGCAGCTGACCGCCGCGGAGGTAATCGTGATCCCGCGCTCTTGCTCCTGCGCCATCCAGTCAGTGGTTGCCGCGCCATCGTGTACTTCACCCAGCTTGTGGCTCATCCCGGTATAAAACAGGATGCGCTCGGTGGTGGTAGTTTTACCGGCATCGATATGCGCGGAGATACCGATGTTGCGATAACGTTCGAGAGGGATGGGTCGGGGCATGATATTTCCTTAGTCACTATGACGTGTTTGTGACGACCAGGATGGTCGTGTATTCGTTCGTTTGCTATAATAGTCCTATTGTACGAGTATTATCGAACTATTTTTTAACGGTTGACCTATTGTTGATATAGCTCAATCTGACGCCATACGCAGGAAAACGATGATCCCTAACCACCCTGAAACTGAACAAATACTGCTGGAAAATGTGCTCTTTGCCCTCGGCAACCCGCTCCGGCTATCGATTATTCGCCGGCTCGCAGATGGCAGCGAACTCAGCTGTAACGCGCTGCGCCCGGAAGATGTGGTGAAATCGACAATGACACACCACTGGCGCGTACTGCGCGACAGCGGCGTCATCTGGCAGCGCCCGCAGGGGCGGGAGAACATGATTTCGTTACGAAGAGACGATCTGGATGCCCGTTTTCCAGGGCTGATGGAGATACTGCTGCAGGTTAAATAATTTCAGTCCCTTCCAGGCGATAGACCGGGATCCGCCGGGTTGTTTTGGTAAGCGTATCAAACACCTCGGCGTCGGACGTCACGATCCTCATCCCTGTCTTGCGTAACCGTTGCACATCGGCCGCGATGCGCTGAATGCCGAACCAGAAAAGCCCGTCGAGTGCCGTCACCGACAGCCCATTTTCCAGCGCCAGCTTGAGGCGTTCCTTCGGGGCTTTAACCTGCTGGGCAATTTGCCGGTAAGGCGCTTCATTACATCCTGTCGCGTCACTGCGCTGGATACGCGTTTTCAGCTGATAGGTAAATTCGTCAGGTATTCCGCCGAGATCCGTTTTAAGGCTATAGACGCAGCCAAAGCGCTTGCCGTTGAACAGAACATTTTTCTGACTGAGCTGAAGCTCTTTTCTGACAACGTCTATCAGCTGGGGCGCGCGGGTGAGAAGCAGCCTGAAGGGCAGCTCGAAGCTGGTGACGTAGTCCACATTAAGCAACGCGAGACGCAGCCGCTCCTCCGCCCCGGACTGTTGCTCACGACACTCTTCCATCACCTCCGCCCACTGGCGCGTCAGGCGCTCCGGCTCGGCGGCTTCGGTAAGGAGATATTTTTCAATCTGGTAATCAACTCTTCCGGTCATCGTGTGGTATCCCGTCGCTGTGGATGCGGTAATTCTATACAGTACGGTGATATTTATAAAGGACTGAACCGCAGCGGCATCCTGAAAATGTCGTTGCGATTCAGTATCCTGACGTTTCGGATCAGTGCGCCATAATCCAGCCCATCAGCAGCGTGGCGAAAATGACCGTCGAGGCACCGCCGATACGCGTCGCAATCTGCGCGAACGGCATGAGCGACATCCGGTTAGACGCGGACAGAATGGCCACGTCCCCCGTCCCGCCCAGCCCACTGTGGCAGCAGGTTACAATGGCCGCTTCCACGGGATACATATTCAGACGCGACGCGATAAAGTAGCCGCTCAGCGCCATCGCAATCACCACCGATCCGCATACCACTACATAGCCCACCGAGAAGACCGACACCACGCTCTCAAGCGGTACGTATAACATCCCGAGGCCGATCATCAGCGGCCAGACCAGCGCAGCCGAGACGAATTTATAGCAACTGTGCGCGCCCTGCTCCATTGAGGCCGGGATCACCCTGAAGTATTTACACAGAACGGCAATCAGGATCATCAGCACCGGGCCGGGAATGTGGACCAGTTTTTCAAACAATCCGCCGACGATGAAAAACGCGCACACCATCAGCAATCCGCCGCCCATCAGATGAAAATCCGTCTGCTGCGTATTTTGCGCCCCGGCAAACAGGCTGGCGTCATCTTTACTCCGGGTGAGCATGCCATTTCCCGAAAGCGCGGGACGTTTCGCGCCGAGACGCGCCAGCGAGCCCGCACAAATAATGGCGAAGATATTCCCGACGACCGCAGCGGGTGCCAGCTGCGCAACGTAGACGTCCGGCGTCTGCCCCAGTATGGCCGAATAGGCCAGGGACAGCGGCAAAATGCCCTCGCCAATTCCGCCGCCAATGATGGGCACAATGATGAAGAAGAAGGTGTGGTAAGGCGTATAACCAAACAGTGAGCCCACAATGAGGCCGCTCAGCACGGCCATGCATGTTCCCGCCACCAGCGGAACAAACATCCGCATCATCCCCTGGATCAGCAGCACCCGGTTCATCCCCAGAATGCTGCCGACCACCAGACAGGCGATGACGAAATAGAGCAGATTCGCCTCTTTCATCAGCAGATGCACGGTATCAAGGGTATGTTTCCCGAATACGCCAAAATAGACCAGCACGGAGGGCACCATCAGGCACAGGATCGCCGGGCCGCCGATATCCTTCAGCACCGGGATTTGACGCCCCACTTTGGCAAACGCGAAACCGAGGGTCATGATGACCGCGAGGCCACCGATCATATTTTTCGGCAGCAGCCCTGCCCAGGCGGACGTCGCCACAATCGCGGCAATCCCGACGAACAGCATCAACGGGACCGTGCCCACCTCGGTATTGTTGAGCCCAAAGACAAAACGCGAGGTCGACAGTTCAGAAGTCGATACAGGATTATCTTTCATATAATCACCTGAATTTGTGTTCGGATAAACAGAGAAAGGAATAAACTGGAACTATTCCTGATACGAATAAATGTTCTTAAATATAAATTAATGACTTAGATGGCCTTTTCTAAAAACAGGCTCCATATGAAATTATCATGGGCCTGCGGGAAGAAATGTGAACAATTCGGCTCTTTGCTTTTAAATAACTTAATTCACCATTAAGTAACTAAAGTTAGTTGTGGCAGCTAATGTTGCTTTCTTGCGTATTATCAATATTTGACGAAAGCATTACTTATCCAACTAATGCAATCTTTTTGAAATTAATAAAAGCAGAGAGAGTGTGACCCTTGTCACTCCTGCCCTGCTATCTAAGCGCTAGATTAGCGCTGCAATAAAACACATAAAATACCCTACAGGAAATATTATGCCTTCATTACTATTACAGTCACTGTTTCCGCTCGTCTTCATAATGTTACTTGGATGGCTAAGTGGAAAGCTGGGATATTCCCGGCGTGAAGATGCAAACGTCATGGCTACCGTGGTGATTCGTTTCGCTCTACCTTTCCATCTTTTTATTGGTGCATTACATACTGACCCCAATAAAATTAAGAACCTGACTTTTATGGCCGTACTGGTTGTCGGTTTAATGGGGTCGTATTTACTGACGCTATTTATTTCGCGCTACGTTTTTCGTCACGATATCAAAACCAGCGCCATTCAGTCTCTGGTTTGCGCCTTTCCTGATATGGCCTACTTTGGCGCACCGGTCCTGGCGGTATTGATTGGGCCGGAAGGATTTATCGGCGTGCTGATTGGCAATATTATTACCAGCGTTATCATGATCCCTCTGACTATCGTCCTGATTCGTATGGGTGATAAAAACGGTCATGATGGCCTGGAGGCGCTGCACCCGGGGGCGATGATCGTGCAAAACCTCATAAAGGCGGCACGCAATCCTATCGTCTGGATCCCGGTCTCCGGCGTATTGCTCAGTCTGGCCGGCGTGCAGATACCGTCCATTCTCAGCATGCCTGTCGAAATGGTTGGCAAGGTTTCAGGCGGACTTTCCCTGTTTGCCCTCGGCCTGCTGTTTTACGGTGAACGTCCCAAACTGAATGTGCAGACATTTACTAATATCAGTATTAAAAACCTGATTCAGCCGGCAATGATGGCCGCCGCAGGAATCGCCTTTGGCCTCAGCCATACTTTATTGCAGCAGGTTGTGATTATTGGCGCAACGCCCTCTGCGATTGCCGCAGGAATGTTTGCTTTACGCAGCGATACCTATATTGATACCGCCTCCTCTTCCATATTAATTGGCACTGCCGTCGGGGTCGTGACCGAAGGCATTATGATCTATTTAATTTCTTAATCTGTTTTATTTAAAAATTCAGGAGTTAACCATGTCCCGGAAAGAAGTTTTGTACACCCCCTATAACGGGGCCGTATTGCTGGAAAACCCGCTGCTAAATAAAGGACTCGCATTTATTAAAGAAGAGCGTGACAATTTTAACCTGCATGGATTATTGCCGCACAACGTTGAAACCATTGAAGAACAAACCGAGCGCGCCTGGGTGCAGTTCTGCCATTTTAAAAGCGATATTTCACGTCATGTTTATTTGCGCAATATTCAGGACACCAACGAAACTCTCTTTTACAACCTTTTGCGTTCGCATCTGAAAGAGACGTTACCGATTATCTATACCCCAACGGTCGGTGAAGCCTGCGAGCATTTCTCTACGATTTATCGCCGCGCGCGCGGCCTGTTTATTTCATGGCCTAACCGCCACCGTATTGATGAGATGCTGCAAAGTTTTTCGCGCAACGACGTTCGCGTGATTGTGGTGACGGACGGAGAACGTATTTTAGGGCTTGGCGATCAGGGTATCGGCGGAATGGGCATCCCAATTGGCAAGCTGTCGCTCTATACCGCCTGCGGCGGGATCCATCCGGCCTCCACCCTCCCGATTATGCTGGATGTCGGCACCAATAATCAGCAACACCTCGACGATCCGATGTACATGGGCTGGCGTCATCCGCGCATCAGCGACGATCAATACGCTGAATTTATGGATATGTTTGTCAGCACCGTTAAAGCGCGCTGGCCCAACGTTCTCCTGCAGTTTGAAGACTTTGCGCAGAAAAACGCCACCCGACTTCTCCAGCGTTACCGCGACCAACTGTGCTGCTTCAATGATGATATCCAGGGCACGGCAGCCGTCACCGCAGGGACGCTGATCGCAGCGGCCCACGCGGCGGGAACGCGTATTCGCGATCAGCGCGTGGTCTTCCTGGGCAGCGGCTCGGCCGGGTGCGGGATCGCTGAAAAAATTGTGGCGCTGATGGTCGATGACGGCCTGACCGAGTCCGAAGCCCGCAGCCGGATCTTTATGGTCGATCGCTTCGGCCTGCTGACCGACGACATGACCAACCAGCTCGATTTCCAGAAAAACCTGCTTACCGCGCGCGACGCCGTTTGCAGCTGGCAGGTAGACGCGAAGAATATTTCCCTGCTGGACGTGGTGAAGAACGCACATCCCACGGTGATGATCGGCGTTTCAGGTCAGCCGGGACTCTTCAGCGAAGAGATCGTCAAAGAGATGCATCGCCACTGTCCGCGCCCAATCATCATGCCGCTCTCGAACCCGACGTCGCGGGCGGAGGCCCAGCCGCAGGATCTCATCGCCTGGACCCAGGGAGCCGCGCTGGTGGCCACCGGCAGCCCGTTCGCCCCGGTATTCTGGGAAAATGCGCACTACGAGATCGCCCAGTGTAACAACGCCTATATCTTCCCGGGCCTGGGGCTGGGCGTGCTGGCCTGTAACGCGCGCCGGGTGACGGAAGAGATGCTGATGGCAGCAAGCCGCAGCCTGGCCGCACAGTCTCCACTGGTGACCACAGAAAGAGGAGGATTGCTGCCGCCGGTAGATCAGATTGAAACAGTCTCACGCCAGATTGCCGTCGCCGTCGCCCGGGCCGCCATTGAACAGGGCGTAGCACCGGCGATAGATGATGAGACGTTGATGGCGCGTATCGAGAAGACCTGGTGGCAGGCGGACTATGCGCCGTACCGCCGATCCGCGCTGTAGCGCCAGTCATGCCCTCACCGCAGGGTGAGGGCATCGCCAGGGCTTTAGTGCTGTATGCCTGAGTGGTCAGAAAAATCGCTGGCGGAGAAAATATCACCCCGTTGTGCCACGCTCTTGCGGTGGGCATACCGGTCAGGCTGACCTTCAGGACGCGTTTTGAAGCGACGGTGCAGCCACATATACTGCTCTGGGGCCATGCGTACGGCCTGCTCAATTGCCCTGTTCATCTGCGTCGCCACGGCTTCTTTATCTCCCCCCTGCAACGCCTCGCTGATATCCTCCAGAATAATCAGCTCGTAGCCGGTGCCATCCGCCCTGCGGCGCGGCACAAAGGGAATGACGGCAGGCTTAGCGCTTTTGACCAGCATATAGCTTCCAGCGGTCGTCGCGGCATCCGACACCGCAAAGAACGGCACAAAAACGCTATTGGTTTTGCCATAGTCATGGTCCGGGGCGTACCACAGAATTTCATTCTGCTTCAGCGAGCGGATCATGCCCTTTAAATCATGACGATCGAGCATGGTTTTATTGGAACGCAGACGCCCGCGCGTCTGAAGCCAGTCCAGCAGCGCATTATTATTGGGACGATACACTCCGATACCGGGGTTAAGCATGCCAAATATCCTCGCGCCCAGCTCAAGCGTCAGAAAATGCATCCCCACCAGCACCACGCCCTTTCCTTGCGCTCTGGCCTTCTCCATGTGCTCATATCCCGTCACGGTAAAGCATTTCCGCACTCGCCACGCAGGCCAGAACCATGCCATCCCGGTTTCAATCACCCCCATTCCTACCGATTCAAAATTACGCTGCAGCAGTGACTCGCGTTCATCCTTTTTCATCTCCGGGAAACAAAGCTCAAGGTTGCGGCGGGCAATCTCGACGCGGCGAGGAAGCAGGCGCATCGCCAGTCGACCAAGTCCATGACCGATTCTGAACAGAAGCGGATAAGGGAGCAGCATGATTAGCCACAGAGCCGCAATACCGGCCCAGCTTAGCCAGTAACGGGGATGAAGAAAGGCGAATGAAAAACGGGGTAATTTTGTCATGAGAAAATTATCCTTTAACGTGTCTGTCCTTAATTGATTCTGTTGAAGATCTTTCCTAAGGATTAATAATATGTCAGCCAGAAACGTTAATTGTAGCGGATAAGACAAAACGCATTTTTATCGATTTTTGCGAAAAACGGGAAGACGGGACGGGGAAACCGGGAAGGAGAGCTCCCCCCCGGCAAGTGCGCTTACATTGAATATCCGGGCTTTTTAATTAACTCGTCCAGCTTCGGTCCTATTTCGGTATCCCAGACCTGCGCTTTCCAGTCCTCCTGGTTCACCTGATTCAACGCAACGGACACGGAACTGTCTTTGCTGTTGAAATGGCGAATAATCACCTCAGCAATATCCTCGGCCAGGGCAGCTTTTTGTTCGTCGTTCAAATCGCGGGGAAAACATTTGATATCTACGTGTGGCATGTGCAGGCTTCCGGTTGTGAATGAGGGTTCCACGTTATCAGATAATATTGTTTGCCTTTAACACCTTGTGCAGTTCCGGGAGCTGACATACGGTGTCCGCAATCGCCGTGAATTTAGGGGTGTTCTCGGCAAACCAGTCGTGACGCGGCCCCCAGGTGCGCGCCACCGCAATATACACATCCAGCAGCGTCAGCCGTTCCCCCAATGCAAACGGGGCGGCCTTGAGCTGAGTTTCGAACCACAAATAAAGGGATTTCCGGTATGCGATGCAGCTTTTCTGCAGCTGTTCCGGCGCATCCGGCACCCAGCGTTCGGGATAGTCCGCAAAGGTAAACGTGGGATAGACGTTGGCCACGAACCAGATCAGCAGACGCTGAAACTGCTGACGTTCGGCCTGCCCCAAGGGCGGAGCGAGATCGGGACATCTGTCGAGCACCATCAGGGCAATCGCCGCCGTTTCGGTCATGATCGCGCCGTTTTCGAGCTCCAGCGCGGGTACCTGACACAGCGGGTTGAGCTTTTGCAGCAATTCACGCTGCGGGCCGGGCTGGTCAAACCCGTCCACGTTGATAAATTGATAAGGGATATCAGCCAGGGTTAGCATCACTTCACCGATCGCCGAGCCCCAGCCGGATACGCCATAGAGTTTAATCATGTTGCCCCCTCAGGAGTGAAAATCCTAAGTGTAGAGCACCATTAGTAGGTTATCCCAGGCGGATTGACCTCCGACTTTGCCACCGCTTCCCCCTGCTCGCCCCAGCGCGCCAGCACCTTCTGGTAATCTCCCCGCTTAATCGCGCCGTCCAGCGCGGCCTGCAGCGCGTACACCAGCTCATTGCCTTTTTTGGTCGTGGTCGCGACATAGGCTTTTTTCGGCCCTAAACCGACCACGCAGGTTTTACCGGTGAGCGCCGCTTTCCAGGATGAAACGGACTGGGGTCCGAAGAACACATCCGCCCTGCCTGACTGGATATAGAGATTGCCCGAGGCATCATCGTGGAGATAAACCGGCAGCGCGGGCGCCCGCCCCGCCTTTTTGTTCTCTTCGTTCCAGCCCAGCAGGATGCGCTCCTGATTGGTGCCAGAGCCGACAATCACCCTTTTCCCGGCCAGGTCTTCCGCGCTTTTGATTGATTGAATTTCGCTGGTGGATTTCACCGAAAACGCCAGCGAGTCGACGCGGTAGGTCGCAAAATCGAATTTCTCTTTACGCTGTTCGGTCACCGCAATGTTCACCAGCGCCACGTCGTAGCGCCCGGAGGCGATCCCCAGCGGCCAGTCTTCCCACGCCGTCGGCACCAGCTTAAGCTTCAGCCCCAGGCTGCCCGCCAGCAGGCGGGCGATATCCGGGTCGCTGCCGATCCGCGTGCGATTATCGCTGGCCAGCAGCGCCAGCGGCGGAGAATTTAGCGCCGAAACGGCGACCGTCAGCGTTCCCGGCTCAACGAATTTGTAACTGGCGGGGATCTTCGCCACGGCCTGCCGATCCACCGTCACCGGCAGCGGCTGCTCGTTGGCTTTTAAATCAATGCTGGCGTGGCTCGCCGTCGTGAAGACCAGCCCCGCCAGAAGTCCATATTTCATTGGCACTCCTTACAAGACTTTGGAGAGAAACTGGCGCGTTCGCGCATGTGACGGACGGTTTAATACCTCGTCACTGCTTCCCTGCTCGACAATTTTTCCGTCGACCATAAATACCACCTGATCCGCCACTTCCCGGGCAAAGCCGATCTCGTGGGTCACCACCACCAGCGTGGTGCCGGACCGGGCCAGTTTTTTGATCACATCCAGCACTTCCCCCACCAGCTCCGGATCCAGCGCCGACGTGGGTTCATCAAACAGCATCACGCGGGGACGTAACGCCAGCGCGCGAGCAATCGCGATGCGCTGCTGTTGCCCGCCGGAGAGATGGCGGGACCAGGCATCGGCTTTGTCCCGCAGCCCGACCACGTCCAGCAGGCTGTACGCCCTTTCCACCGCCTCTTTTTTGCTGAGCTTTTTATGCGCGATGGGCGCCTCAATCAGGTTTTCCAGCACCGTGAGATGGGGAAAGAGATTGAAGTTCTGGAACACATAGCCGACGTTGACGCGCTGTTTGAGGATCTCTTTCTCCTTCAGCTCGTAGAGCTTATCGCCCTGACGGCGATAGCCGATGTAATCCCCGTCGATCTGGATAAAGCCTTCATCGACGCGCTCCAGGTGATTAATGGTGCGCAGCAGCGTCGATTTGCCCGACCCGGACGGCCCGAGAATGACGGTCACGGACCCGGGCGGGATCTCAAGCGAAACGTTGTCGAGCGCCTTATGGCGACCGAAATACTTGCTGACGCCGGTAATCGAAATATGTCCTTCAGGAGAGGCTTGCATGGATAGGCTCCTGCGCTGGCGTGGTGGTGACAGAACGGGTGCGACGGGTGGCACGGTTCTGATTAACGGCAGAGCGGCGTTCGCTGCGGGCAAGCGCGCGTTCAACACCGTACTGGATAGCGGACAGGACGGTGGTGATCGCCAGGTACCAGGCGGCACCGACCATCAGCAGCGGGATCACCTCCTGCGTGCGGTTGTAGATCATCTGAATGGTATAGAACAGCTCCGGCATCGCCAGGACGTACACCATCGCCGTGCCCTTGGCGAGGCTGATGATTTCATTGAAGCCCGACGGCAGGATGGTGCGCAGCGCCTGAGGCAAAATGATGCGCACCGTGCGGCGCCAGGCCGGCAGGCCGAGCGCGGCGGCGGCCTCATACTGCCCGTGATCGACCCCGAGGAACCCGCCGCGAATGATCTCGGCGGTATAGGCGCTCTGCACCAGGGTTAGCCCCACCACGGCGGTAGAAAACTGCCCCAGCACGTTGATGGTTTCAAAGCTGCCCCAGGTGATGCCGGTGAACGGCACGCCGAGCGAGAGCGTGTCGTAGAGATAGGAAAAGTTGTACAGGATGATCAGCACCACAATCAGCGGCAGCGATCGAAACAGCCAGATGTAGCCCCATGCCAGGCTGCTCAGAAGCCATGACGAGGAGAGTCTCGCCAGCGCCAGCATGCCGCCCAACACCACGCTCAGCGCGGTGCCGATCAAGGTAAGCAGCAGCGTCTGACCGACACCTTCAAGTATCACCGGGTCAAAAAACCAGCGGGCGAACACCGCCCACTCCCAGCGCGGGTTAAAGGCCACGGACTGAATCACGACCGCCAGGACAAACAGCGCCACCGCGGCGCCGACGGTCCGGAGCGGATAACGCGCCGGGACCACCTTAATGGTTTCAACGTTGCTCATCGTCTTTCCTCATGCGGTTTTACTGAACGCTTCACGTACCAGCGTTTTGGTGAATCGCAGCCGACCGTCAAACGGCGGCTGGCTATACTCTTCCGGATCGCGGTTCAGATCGAACTGCGGCTGATAGCCCTGGCTAAGATAGAGCCTGACCGCCTCCGGCTGACGAAAGCCGGTTGTCAGGTAGATCTGACTGTACCCTGCCAGCACCGCCCTGCGCTCCAGCTCCTGCACCACGCGCCCGGCAAGCCCCTGCTGACGCAGGGTTTTGTCCGTCCAGATGCGTTTGATTTCCGCGGTGCGTTCGTCGAACGGTTTGTACGCGCCGGTGGCGATAATCTTCCCGTCGCGCTCCAGGACGATAAACAGCCCCTGCGGCGCTAAATACCACTCGGTAAGCTCCACTTCCGCGTCTTTAGAGAAGTAGTCCCCGTAGCGGGCCGCGTATTCCCCGAACAGCCCCTCGATAATGGGCTGAAGTTCAGCGTCTTCCGGTGATACATCACGAAATCGTTCGCTCATTACGCCTCCTTAATCGCCCAGGCCCGCCGGGTTCACTTCGGACTGAGGAATGCGCTCAACCCCTTCCCCCCAGCGGTTCAGCACTTTGTCGTAGTCACCGTTTTTGATCGCGCCGTTCAGCGCGGTTTGTACCGGCTCAGCAAGGCCACTGCCTTTTTTCAGCGTCACCGCGATGTGCGCCGCCTTCGGCCAGCCGCCGTCGACGCTGCCGACCAGTTTGGTTTTGCCGTTCAGCGCCGCTTTCCACGCGCCAATCACGTTCGGACCAAAGTAGGCATCCGCGCGCCCGGACTGCAGCGCCAGCGTTTGTGCCGCATCGTCTTTGGTGTAGATCGGGGTAAAGGGCTTCAGCCCCTTCTTCAGGTTTTCGGCATTCCACGCCAGCAGGATGGCCTCCTGGTTGGTGCCGGAGCCGACGATAATCCGCAGCCCGGCGATGTCCTCAGCCTTCTCAAGCGACTTTATCGGGCTGGTTGATTTCACGTAGAACCCGAGGGAATCTTTTCGGTAGGTGGCAAAGTCAAACTTCTCTTTACGCTCTTTGGTGACGGTGATGTTGCTGATAGCAGCATCATATTTCCCGGAGGCTACGCCCAGCGGCCAGTCTTCCCAGGAGGTGGGCACCACGTTCAGCTCCAGCCCCAGGCTGTCGGCCACCAGACGGGCGACATCCACTTCACTTCCCAGCAGCGTTTTGTTGTCGTCGGAGAAGACCGTCAGCGGCGGTTGATTGAGGCCCGCCACCGCAACGGTAAATTTCCCCGGCACGGCAAAGCGATAGTCTTTCGGCAGCTGCGCCACCGCATCATTGTTTTTGGCAGTGTTAATCGGCGTTTTATTGGCCTCGATGCTCACGCCGGTGCCGTTAATATTCACATTCTCTGCCCAGACGGCAGGAGTAAAGGCCAGCGCGAGCGCCAGAATAAGCGATGTTTTCTGCATAGCGGTGTTCTCTTTTATTGTTGTGTGAACTGGTTTTTGGGTTGGTCTAAACCAAGGCTTTCGCGCAGCGTGGTGCCCGGGTAGTCGGTGCGGAACAGGCCGCGGGCCTGCAGAACAGGAACCACCAGGTCAACGAAGCGCGGGAAGGTGTCCGGCGTACCGCCCTGAATGATGAAGCCGTCTGCGGCATAGCCTTCAAACCAGGCCTGCAGACCGTCAGCCACCTCTTCCGGCGTACCGGAAAAGCGCGGGCGCGGTGATGCGGCTTCAAGGGCCACCTGGCGCAGGGTTAAGCTGCGCTCGCGGGCGTTACGCTTAATTTCATCGGTGGTGCTGCGGAAGCTGTTTTTGCCTAAATCGCCGATATCCGGGAATGGCTCGTCGAGCGGATACTGGCTGAAATCGTGATGTTCGAAATAGCGCCCGAGGTAGTTAAGGGCATCGTTAATCGACACCAGCGCCGCCGTGGTTTGATACTGGTTTTCCACGTCATCGGCGTCTTTTCCCACAATCACGCTGACGCCCTGGAAAATATGGAGATCAGAGGCGCGGCGGCCGTTTGTTTCCAGCTGCTGCTTCACGTCGCGGTAAAAGGCTTTTGCCTCGTCGAGAGTCTCGTGATGCGTAAAAATGGCGTCGGCATGTTTCGCCGCCAGCTTTTTCCCGTCGTCCGACGCGCCCGCCTGAAAGACAATCGGTCGTCCCTGCGGGGTGCGGCCAATATTCAGCGGACCGGCGACCTGGAAGAAATCACCGTGGTGATCGAGCGTATGCAGCTTGTCCGGGTCAAAAAATTGACCGCTCTCTTTGTTGCGGATAAACGCGTCCCCTTCCCAGGAATCCCACAGCCCTTTCACCACGTCGAGATACTCATCGGCAATGCGATAGCGCAGCGCATGCTCGGGGTGTTTTTCGCGAGAGAAGTTCTTTGCCGAACCTTCCAGCGGGGAAGTGACCACGTTCCAGCCCGCGCGTCCGTTGCTCAGGTGGTCGAGGCTCGCGAACTGGCGCGCCGTGGTGAAGGGCTCGCTGTAGGATGTGGATAAGGTTCCCACCAGCCCCAGGCGCGAGGTGATGCTGGCCAAAGCGGAAAGCACGGTTAGCGGTTCAAAACGATTCAGAAAATGCGGGATCGATTTCTCGTTAATATAGAGACCGTCGGCAACGAATAGAAAATCGAGTTTGCCCTCTTCCGCCTTTAACGCCGTCGCTTTGACGAAATCAAAATTGATACTGGCATCGGCGGTGGCCTCAGGGTGACGCCAGGCGGACATATTTCCGGATGCACCATGCAAAATGGTCCCCAGCCGCAGTTGACGATGTGCAGACATATTCACCTCTTAAGAATTAAACGTGTTGCAGGGCTTTTTCCGCAAGCTGTGCAAAATAGCGGGCAGCGGGCTCAATTAAGGCTTCATCCGGATTAAACGACGGATGATGTAACCCATACGGGCTGTTGCTGCCGATGCTGACAAACGCCCCCGGGATCTGCTGCAGA
Source organism: Enterobacter hormaechei (assembly GCA_041890495.1). Taxonomy (GTDB): domain Bacteria; phylum Pseudomonadota; class Gammaproteobacteria; order Enterobacterales; family Enterobacteriaceae; genus Escherichia; species Escherichia boydii. Next base: position 1,160,805 of record CP169086.1, on the reverse strand, counting down.
TAGACCGCGAAATCTTCCCCGCCCATATGCAGCTCGGCGTGCCGGGTTTCGTATCCGGCCTCACGCGCGACCGAGGTGGCAAAATCGGCCCAGCGCTCGTCATTCACCAGCGCGGTGGGCCCGGCATACCAGGTGATATCAATCTGCGCGCTAAAGGCGCTGGCAAACCCGGCGGCGATTTCGCCCACGCGGGCTTTCACATTCTGCTGCACTTCCGTGCGATGGGTTCGCAACGTGCCTTCCAGCTCGACGCTCTCCGGCAGCACGTTCCAGGTGTTGCCGCCCGCAATGCGGGTGACGCTCAGCACCACCGAATCCAGCGTGTTGACGTTGCGGCTGGCGACGCTTTGCAGCGCCGTCACCAGCTGGCTCGCCAGCACAATGGCGTCGTTGCCTTCGTGCGGACGTGCGGCGTGCGCGCCCTTACCGGTAATGCGGATCACGAAGCGGTCGACGTTGGCATAGAACGGCCCGCCGCGGGTAGCGAACTCACCGACCGGCAGGCCGGGCTCGTTGTGCATACCAAAAATCGCGCTGACATCGCGTAAGGCACCGGCGCGCACCATGCTCTTCGCACCGCCAAAGTTCTCTTCGGCAGGCTGAAACAGGATCCGCACCCGGCCGTTAAGCGAGGCTTCCCGCTCTTTCAGCTTCAACGCGGCGCCGAGGATCACGCTGGTGTGGATATCGTGCCCGCAGGCATGCATGACGCCTGCACGCCGGGAGCTAAACGGCACGCCGCTGCGCTCTTCAATCGGCAGGGCATCAATATCCGCCCGCAGCGCAATCAGTTTGCTGCCCGAGCCGATTTCCGCCACCAGTCCGGTAGACAGATCGTAAGGCTGCGGGGTAATCCCGGCATTCGTCAGCCACTGGCGCAGGCGCGTTGTGGTCTCCACTTCCTGGCCGGACAGCTCCGGGTTCTGGTGCAGTTCGCGACGCCAGGCAATCAGCTGTTCGCCAAAGCTCATACGGTGACCTCCTTGTTAAGACGCGCCTCGGCCAGCAGACGCAGCGACGCGACGCGCGTAGCTCCCTCCGCCACCGGCGTGTCGATGATAAATTCGTCAATGCCCCACTGCTGATGCAGCGCGTTGAGCTGTTCCACTACCGACTCAGCGGTACCCGCCAGCAGCGACTGCGCCCGGCGTGCAATGCGCACCGGCTCGCTGCCCGCCTGGCGTGCAAAGGCGTAGGCCTGCTCTTCGCTGGCCACGGTGACGCGCTGGCCGTTTGCCAGCTCAACGCCCCACACTTCGACCTTCTGCGCCAGGGCGTCTGCCTCGGCCTGCGTCGGCGCGACAATCGCCTGTACCGCCACTATCACGTCCCGCGCGCTGTTCTCGCGCCAGGTCGATACCACCTCGCGCAGCAGGTCAGGGTCACCGTTCAGGTGTGCGGCAAACACGAAGTGCCAGTCAAGCCTGGCGGCCAGCAGCGCGCTTTCGGTACTCGCGCCCAGCAGGAAACCCTCAGCAGGCAACGGCGGCAGCGGCGTGGCGCGGACGGCCTCTTCAATAGCGTGATGCTCAGGACGGATCCAGCGGTCGAGCTGTGCCAGCTGTTCGGCAAAGCTGCCCTTTTCCTGTTGATTCAGGCCCTGCTGCAGCGCGCGGGTTGAGAGCGGTAATCCGCCGGGGGCTTTCCCGACGCCGAGATCGACGCGGCCAGGCGCCAGCGCGGCCAGCACGTTGAAGTTCTCGGCGACTTTATAGGGGCTGTAGTGCTGAAGCATTACGCCGCCGGACCCGACGCGAATGCGCGCGGTTTGCCCGAGGATCCAGGCAATCAGCAGCTCCGGCGAAGGGCTGGCAAGCTGTGGGGTGTTGTGGTGTTCGGCAATCCAGAAGCGGTGATAGCCCAGATTTTCTGCCTGCTGCGCCAGCGCCAGGGTACGCGCCAGTGCATCGGCAGCCGTTTCGTTTTCAGCGATGGGGCTTTTATCCAGAATGCTGATTCGCCATGACATGTTGCGTTCTCGTTTGACTTAACATGTCGACATTATTAAAGGCGCATTTCACCACTGAGAAACAATTAATTTACATTTAGTTTGCCGGAAATCAGATATATAAAACCATGCTAAGAATAAGACTTTAAGGTAGAGATCAGCGTTTCCACCTGCTCCCGACGGGTAATGCGAACGAAGCGAATATGGCTGTATTGCGAGTTTTGCAGATCGGCTTCATAGCGCGTGCGGTTATTTCGCCAGGTTTTGATCGTCCAGATGATAATGGATTCTCTGCTGAAGAACGCGCGCCGGAAACTCTCTTTATTCCCCGTTCCCGGCCAGAGCTCGTGCTTATGCCAGGCCCGCTTAATTGCTCGCGTGACGGCCTGCCAGAGGGTGCGGGTAAACCCGTAATCCACCCACACCACCACATCGACATCGCGCCATTTCACAGGCCGCGTGCGGTTGTAGTTACTGTCCAGCACCCAGTCTGGCGACGCCTGTAGCGCCTGCTCCAGCTTTGCCTGAAACTCGTCGTCCGGCGTGCCCTGCCAATGAGCCTGCCAGTAGAGTCTGTCCATCTCGATATAGGGGATCGCCAGTTCGGCTGCAATTTGCTTCGCCAGCGTGCTTTTTCCACTTCCGCTGGTTCCTATGACGTTAATTTTCACCTCAGCCTCCCTGTATTTACGAAAATGGGACCAAATCATAGCGTTTTCATCCTGTTAACGAAACGCTATTTCAGCATGACAATTTTTCCAGGGAAACGATCTCCCTCTTGCAGTTTGGCTTATGTCATTTATTTAAATCGATTCAAAATAACACCCGCTGAAATATTTTCAATTTTATTACATTCGAAAAGATTAACACATTAAAAATAATGAATGCCGGGTATTTCGGAGAATCTCAATTTCAGCGAGAATATGCGCAGACCGTTATTAAAATAATCACTTTTATCTTGCCGGAGCGCTTTCCGGATTTTTTATTCTTGCACAACATCATGGAGTTACTCATGAGGCGTAACACCCCCGTTACACAAAACGAGTATTTACTTAACGCTGGTTCGACGTTAATGTCCACCACCGATACAAAAAGTCATATGACCTATGCTAACTCCGCTTTTATAGAAGCCAGCGGATATAAAGAAGAACATCTTCTGGGCGAGCCGCATAACCTCATCCGCCATCCCGACATGCCTGCCGAAGCGTTTGGCGACATGTGGTTTACCCTCCAGCAGGGCGAGACCTGGACAGGACTGGTGAAGAATCGTCGTCATAATGGCGATCACTACTGGGTGCGTGCCAACGTGACGCCGGTCTGGCAGGGTGGATCCCTGACCGGCTATATTTCGGTGCGCAATATCCCCTCACGGGAGGAGATTGCAGCCAGTGAAAAACTGTATGCAAAAGTGCGTAATAACGAATTAAAACATTATCGTTTTTATAAAGGACTGTTAATTCGACGCGGTTTATTTTCATTTTTGTCGCTATTTAAATGTCTCAGTACCGGAAAACGAATTCAGCTTGGTATTACTGCGATAGCGTTACTCTCCTGCCTGGCGATCTATTTATTCCGCGATCTTTTCGTTCAGGCCGCCACGCTGGTGCTGCTTTTTTCTGCGCTATCCTGTTATCTTCATGCGCAGATCGCCCGGCCGGTAAAATCCATTGTTCAACAGATGCAGCGCGTGGTTTCAGGACGTAAAACGGACTATTACCATTTTGACAGGATCGATGATATCGGGCTGATGATGCGCCTGGTGAATCAGTCTGGTTTGAACCTGAACTCGCTGGTTGACGATGTCGGGGCGCAAATCAGCGGGATTGGCACCATCAGCCAGCAGGTCGCGAAAGAAGGTGCAGCGCTGCAGGCGCGTTCAGAAGAGACCGCAGACTTTCTGCAGCAAACCGCGTCGGCGGTAGAAGAGATCGCCAGCGCGGTGAAGCAGACGGCCGAAACAGCGAACGAGGCGATTCAGATGGCGGATCGCACCCGCGACAGCGCCCACTGCGGTGAAGCGATGATGAAAGAGACCATCGGTATGATGCAGTCCGTTTCGCAGGATAACGGCCAGATCGTCGATATTATCAGCGTTATCGATCGTATTGCCTTCCAGACCAACATTCTTGCGCTGAATGCCGCCGTGGAAGCGGCACGCGCGGGTGAAGCCGGACGCGGTTTTGCCGTGGTGGCGGCTGAGGTGCGCAATCTTGCGCAGCACTCCGCGACGGCGGCGAAGGAGATCAAAGCGCTGATCGAGAAAAACGTCGCCAGCGTCAACGCTGGCGTGGAGAAGGTGGTACAAACCGAATCACAGCTGACGGTCATGATTGACCATGTTCTGCAGGTTTCCACCTTGATTAAGGAGATCGGCCACGCCACTCAGGAGCAAACCCAGGCGCTGACGCTCATCAACGCCTCCCTCTCCCGTATCGGCGCAATGACCCAGAGCAATACGGGGATGGTGGATAACGTCACTCACGCCGCGAATCACCTGACGCAGCGGACGACGCGCCTGCAGCAGGCGATTGCCGTTTTTGGCGGTTAGCCGTTCGGGTACTGCTCGTCGGTCACTTTTTCCAGCCAGGTTACCGGGCTGCCGTTTACCGCTTCGGCGATGGCGAGATGCGTCATCGCCGTTTGCGCACTAGCGCCGTGCCAGTGCTTCACGCCGGGTGGGATCCAGGCGATATCGCCCTGATTCAGGACTTGCGCCTCTTTGCCCCACTCCTGTAACCAGCCGCGACCCTGCGTCACAATCAGCGTTTGCCCCAGGGGATGCGTATGCCAGGCCGTGCGCGCGCCCGGCTCAAAGGTTACGGTTGCCCCGCCGACGCTGGCAGGTTCGGTCGCCTGAAAAGGCGCATCAATGCGAACAGTGCCGGTAAACCAGGCTTCCGGTCCTCGTGCTGAAGGTAATGAACCGCTGCGGATAATTTTCATCTTTTGCTCCTCGTTGACTGTTGCGTTAACAGTAGCGCAAAGCACTCCGGAGCATTAGGGTGCATAATCAGATAGAACACATGACTGAAACTCATAAATAGAACCGCGATGCTAAAAGATAATTTCAACGATCTGCTCTCCTTTATGGTGGTGGCGCGCGAGCGCAGCTTTACGCGTGCAGCGGCGCAGCTGGGCGTCTCGCAATCGGCACTGAGTCATGCGATGCGCAAGCTTGAAGCGCGATTAGACGTTCGCCTGTTAACCCGCACAACCCGCAGCGTGGTTCCGACACCCGCGGGTGAGCAGCTCTTTTCGCGCCTCAGCCCGCATCTGCAGGAGATCGAAAAGGAACTCACGGCGCTTCGTAGCACCCGCGACAAACCCGCAGGCTCTATCCGTATCGCCGCCGGGGAGCACGCGATGGACGCCGTGCTCTGGCCGGTTCTGAAGGCTTTTATGGTGCAGTATCCTGAAATTAACGTCGAAGTGACGGTCGACAATGGCCTGACAGATATCGTCGATGGTCGCTTCGACGCGGGGGTACGCCTGGGTGAACAGGTGGCAAAAGATATGATTGCGGTGAGGATTGCGCCGGACATGCGCATGGCGGTCGTCGGCTCCCCGGATTACCTGGCACGCTTTGGCGAGCCGCTCGTGCCGGAGCAGCTGGGTGAACACCGCTGTATCAATCTCCGCCTGCCCACCCGAGGGGGATTGTATGACTGGGAATTTGAGCGCGACGGGCGCGAGCTTCGCGCGCGGGTTGAAGGACAGCTTACGCTGAATAACCTGTCGCAGCGCATCGACGCCGCGGAGAATGGCCTCGGATTAGCCTACGTGCCCGAGTCCTCGGTTCTGGACGCGCTTAATCACGGACGGCTGGTCAGGGTCCTTGAGTCGTGGTGCCCCACGTTTGAAGGATATCACCTCTATTATCCGAGCCGACGGCAGCACACAACCGCGTTCAGGTTACTTCTCGAAGCCCTGCAGCAGCAAAAATTTATACCATCTGGTAATAATTAAGAGATTCTGATGATTAAATAATCACCCCCTCCATTGTTTTGACTAAAAACTCATCACGTTTCAGCGTGTTGTGATCCCCGTCTGCTCTGACCACACGATTTCCTTCGACGTGCATCACTTTCGGCACGGTTATATTTTGCGTCGCTTATGAATTGCAGGTAGGATGCCTCGCCATGTTTCGCCTTATCCATACGCAGAATGACTGGGAAGGCGACATGTGTTTGCGCAGAAGCAATCGTTTGTATTGCGCTCTGCCAGGCAGGACTATCACGATAATGGTTCAGACAGGCAAACAGGTAACTCAATGAAAACAAGCAATAAAAGCGCAGCCGATCATCACGCTGCTAAACGTCGCTGGTTGAACTCCCACGAAGAGGGCTACCACAAAGCGATGGGCAACCGTCAGGTTCAAATGATCGCCATCGGCGGCGCTATCGGAACGGGTCTGTTTTTAGGTGCTGGTGCACGCCTGCAAATGGCTGGCCCGGCTCTCGCCCTGGTCTATCTGGTGTGCGGGATCTTCTCTTTCTTCATTCTACGCGCGCTGGGCGAACTGGTACTGCATCGCCCTTCCAGCGGCAGCTTCGTCTCTTACGCCCGTGAATTCCTCGGTGAAAAAGCCGCTTACGTCGCGGGCTGGATGTACTTCGTCAACTGGGCGATGACCGGTATCGTCGATATCACCGCCGTTGCGCTGTATATGCACTACTGGGGCGCGTTTGGCGATGTGCCACAGTGGGTCTTTGCGCTTGGCGCGCTGGCGATTGTCGGCACCATGAACATGATCGGCGTGAAGTGGTTTGCGGAGATGGAGTTCTGGTTTGCGCTGGTAAAAGTGCTGGCCATCGTGGTGTTCCTGGTCGTGGGTACCGTCTTCCTCGGCAGCGGCAAGCCGCTGGACGGCAATGCCACCGGCTTCCACCTGATAACCGATAACGGCGGATTCTTCCCGCACGGTCTGCTGCCTGCGCTGGTCCTGGTTCAGGGCGTCGTGTTCGCCTTCGCCTCTATCGAGCTGGTGGGCACCGCAGCAGGTGAATGTAAAGATCCGCAGACGATGGTGCCAAAGGCCATCAACAGCGTGATCTGGCGTATCGGTCTGTTCTACGTCGGTTCCGTGGTGCTGCTGGTTCTGCTGCTGCCGTGGACTGCCTATCAGGCAGGTCAGAGTCCGTTCGTAACCTTCTTCTCTAAGCTGGGCGTACCTTACGTTGGCAGCATCATGAACATCGTGGTCCTGACGGCAGCGCTCTCCAGCCTGAACTCCGGCCTTTACTCTACCGGTCGTATCCTGCGCTCTATGTCGATGGGCGGTTCCGCGCCGAAGTTCATGTCGAAGATGAGCAAGCAGCAGGTTCCCTATGCGGGGATTCTGGCAACGCTGGTGGTTTACGTCTTTGGCGTGTTCCTGAACTATCTGGTGCCGTCCCGCGTATTTGAGATCGTTCTGAACGTGGCTGCACTGGGGATTATCGCCTCCTGGGCCTTTATTGTGGTCTGCCAGATGCGTCTGCGCAAAGCTATTAAAGAAGGCAAAGCGGCTGATGTGAGCTTCAAGATGCCGGGCGCACCGGTGACCTCCTGGCTCACCCTGCTGTTCCTGTTCAGCGTGCTGGTGCTGATGGCGTTTGACTACCCGAACGGTACCTACACCATCGCGACGATTCCGCTGCTGGCGGTACTGCTGATTGCTGGCTGGTTCGGCGTGCGTAAGCGCGTTCACGAGATCCACAGCACCGCGCCGGTTCATCACGACGATGAAAAACACGACGCGCCGCTGGTAGAAGAAACCTCGCGTTAATAAAAAAGCCGGGTGGCGGCTTCGCCTTACCCGGCCTACATCTCATGCTTTTTTCGCCCGGTAAGCGCAGCGCCACCGGGCAATTCCCATCTTACAGCGCAATACGAATCACGTCGTCAGGCTGGGTAGCTTCCTGCTGGCGAGTCGATTTTTGTTTCACCGTCACGTACAGGGTTTTGCCATCCGCAGAGAGCGCCAGGCTGTTCGGGTAGACCGGCGTGTCGAACGTTTTAGTCACCTTATACGTTTTCGCGTCAATCACGCTCACCTTACCGGCTTCACGGTGCGTCACATAGGCTTCATTGCGGGCCGGGTTAAACAGCACCGCCAGGGACGCCGGCGCGGCTATTTTCTCGATCACGCTGCCGTCTTTCAGGCTCACCACCAGCACTTCAGGCTGTTTTGAATCGGTGAGGAACGCGCGCTGACCGGCAGCGTCGAGGCTCAGGTTCAGATAGAAGTGCTCTTTCCCGTCGTCCTGCACTTTTTTACGGCTGATAATCTTGTTGCTGGCCGTATCAATCGTCACCAGTTCGCCGTCCGCATTCGTGGTATAGAGACGTTTCGCCTGCGCATCCAGCGCCAGACCGGTGCTGTAGGTGCCTGTATTGGCAATGGTTTCTTTCAGCTTCAGGGTGGCGCCATCCACAACCCAAATCACGCTCTCTTTGCCGACGCCGGTGATGTAAATCGTGTTGCTCGCGTCATCCGCCACCAGCTAGCGCGGGTGCAGCGGTTTAACGGTTTCGCTGCGTTGACGCCCGTCCAGCACCAGACGCCCTTTTACGTCGCCCGTTTTTGCATCAATAGCGGTTACCGCGCCGTTGATCGTATTACCGAACCACAGCGTTTGCGTCGCGTTGTCAAAGGTGGCACCAAAGGGTTTGAGGTCGCTATGAATTGCCTGCGTCACGTCCAGCGTGACCGGATCAAGACGATAGACAACCCCGCCCTTGTCGGTTTTACGGCTTTGCGAGGTCGCCACCCACAGCGCATTCTCCTGCTGGCTTACGGCCATTTCATACGCCCCTTTGCCCACCGCTTTACGCAGCACCTCTTCGGCGGCATGCACCTGGAACGTCCCGGCAAGCAGTAAGGTGGCAGACAGCAGTGACAGGCTCAGACGCGGCGAGCACAGATGACGTAAAGACATAACAATTCCTTTTCTGAAAAGTGGGGTTTGGGCTGACATCACTTCCGGCAGACAACGTCATGGCATTGCCTTTTGATAATGAGAATAGTAATCATTAATCAGTTGAATGTGGAGTTTTTCTTTCCCCTCTTGCCTTTCATTAACGCAATGTGCGGTTATAGTTTTCAAAACATTTACAAAACCTTTAACATGTATGGACATGTTCCATTTGGTTCGTTTACATACCACAACCGGTTTTATTCATGAAAATCATTTCTGCCCGTAAGGCTTCTCTCCCGCTGCTGCTGGTTCCCGTTACTTTCGCGCCGCTCACCGCCATGAGCGCAGAGGAACAGACCATGATCGTCAGCGCCGCGCCGCAAACCGTGTCGGAACTCGATACCCCGGCCGCGGTCAGCGTCGTGAATGGCGACGACATGCGCCACGCCGCGCCTCGCATCAACCTGTCTGAATCCCTCGGCAGCGTCCCGGGACTGCAAATTCAGAACCGCCAGAACTATGCCCAGGATCTCCAGCTTTCGATGCGCGGATTCGGCGCCCGCTCAACGTTTGGCGTGCGCGGTATCCGTATGTACGTCGACGGCATCCCTGCCACCATGCCGGACGGACAGGGCCAGACCTCTAATATCGATCTCTCCAGCGTGGAGAGCGTTGAAGTGCTGCGCGGCCCCTTCTCTGCCCTGTACGGCAACGCCTCTGGCGGCGTAATCAACATCAACACCCAGACCGGGCAGCAGCCGCCGACCATTGAGGCCAGCAGCTATTACGGCAGCTACGGTACCTGGCGCTACGGCATGAAGGCCACCGGCGCGATGGGTGATGGCACCCACGCGGGGGATGTGGATTACACCGTTTCCACCACCCGTTTCACCACCAAAGGCTACCGTGACCACAGCGGCGCGCGAAAAAACCTCGCTAACGCCAAGCTGGGCGCGCGCATTGACGACGTTAGCAAGCTGACGCTGATCTTCAACAGCGTGGACATGAAGGCCAACGATCCGGGCGGACTGAGCTATCAGGAGTGGCAGAATAATCCGCGTCAGTCTCCGCGTGGCGATCAGTACAACACCCGTAAGACCATCAAACAGACCCAGGCCGGACTGCGCTACGATCGCCAGCTCAGCACGCAGGACGACCTCAGCGTGATGATGTACGCCGGCGAGCGTGAAATGACGCAGTACCAGTCGATTCCGTATCAGCCGCAGCTAAAAGCCACTCACTCCGGCGGAGTGATTGATATGCAGCGCCACTATCAGGGCGTGGATACCCGCTGGACGCACCGCGGCGAGCTGCTGGTGCCGGTGACCTTTACCACCGGTCTGAACTACGAAAACCTGAGTGAAGTTCGTCGCGGCTACGAGAACTTCGTCATGAGCAACGGCGTGCCGGACTATGGCGTCAAAGGCGATAAACGTCGCGACGAACGTAACCTGATGTGGAACGTCGATCCTTATCTGCAGAGCAGCTGGCAGCTGACGCAGAAACTCTCTGTCGATGCGGGTGTCCGCTACAGTTCGGTCTGGTTTGATTCCAACGACCATTACGTTACGCCGGGCAACGGCGATGACAGCGGTGACGCGAGCTATCACAAGTGGCTCCCGGCGGGCTCCGTGAAGTATGCGGTGACGGACGCATGGAACCTCTACGCTGCCGCAGGGCGTGGATTTGAAACGCCAACTATCAACGAACTCTCCTACCGTGCCGATAATCAGGGCGGTCTGAATATTGGCCTGAAGCCATCCACGAACAACACCTATGAAGTGGGCAGCAAAACCCGCATCGGCAACGGCCTGCTGACGGCGGCGTTGTTCCGCACCGATACGGATGACGAGATCGTGGTGGACTCTAGTTCAGGCGGCCGTACAACCTATAAAAATGCCGGAAAAACACGCCGTCAGGGTGTTGAAGTTTCCCTCGATCAGCAGTTCGCTGAGAACTGGAAGCTGAAGATGGCGTGGACGTACCTGGATGCCACCTACCGGACTAACGTCTGCAGCGACGCAGACTGTAACGGTAACCGGATGCCGGGTATTGCCCGCAACATGGGCTTCGCCTCGTTTGGCTGGCAGCCGGATGAAGGCTGGTACGCGGGCACGGACGTGCGTTACATGAGCGACATCATGGCCGACGACGAAAATACCGCGAAAGCGCCGTCGTACACGGTAGTCGGGCTGAATACCGGGTATAAGTTTAACTACGGCAACTGGGGAATGGACGTCTTTGGCCGCGTCGATAACCTGTTCGATAAAGAGTACGCGGGCTCGGTTATTGTCAACGAGTCTAACGGTCGTTATTACGAGCCTGCACCAGGTCGTAACTACGGCGTCGGGCTGTCGGTCTCTTATCGCTTCGAGTAAGCAAAAGAAAAGTTTATTTGATAAATGAAATAACGCTCCTGATGGCAATAAACCATCAGGAGTTATTCACCGGATAAATAATTAGGTGCGATATATAGTCGCCCTGCTAAATAATCTCTCAGTTAAAATATTGTCGCTGTAAAAGCAAATTCGCTTCATCAATCACCTGATCAATCGCCTTCTGGCAGGCAACAACATCTCTTCGCTCAAGGGCGGAAAGGAGTTCGTCATAGTGGTATGTCGAGGCTTTGATATCGTTAAGCTCCTGATGCAGATAGTTCATACAGGGCCCGATGCGCACCCAGAGCTGTTCAATTAAGGCATTAAGCGTCGGCATTTCCGCATACTGATAAAGCGTAAAGCGGAAAATGCGATTCGCATGAAGAGCCTGCTGAACGTTTCCGTTGCGCATGGCCTCATGAAAGGCATCCGACAATTTGCGCAACGCCTCCAGCTTGCTATCAGACATATTCTGACAGGCTGCGGCGACCGCCATTGGCTCAAGCTGTTTTCTTATGGCGTTAATCTCGTTATAGCGCTCCAGCGTGACCTCCGGAACCAGAAATGCCTGCGCGGGCGTGGCGTGTAATGCCCCTGATGACACCAGGCGCAAAAGCGCCTCGCGAACGGGGGTAATACTCGTTCCTAATTTATCGGCGATCTCTTTCGTAATCAGTCTTGCCCCAGGTTTGAGTGAGCCTGTAATTAACGCTCCTTTCAAACTGAGTTCAACTTGCATAGTAAGACTGACCCTTTGGGCTTTTTCTAAGTGATCCAAATCAAGCATGTGGAATTCCTGTAGCTAAAACTTAATGCTATTTTTAAACGCCAGTTTTAATAAAACAGCGCCGGTACGATATATCCTGTATCGTCATGCCTGGTGGTGGGAAGTACGTAAAACAGCAAAAAAAGCAAACATCATTTTTTTTATCGTTTTCGGGCTCATCCGGGATGATGGCGCGAAAAACCCTGTCCAGTAATTAAAGACAATATATCGTATCTTCACAAATAAATATGGCGGGAAACCCCGCCATCGTGCTCTTTATTTATTGTCACTCGCGACGCGAATCACGACTTTGCCGAAGTTTCGTCCTTCCAGCAGGCCAATCAGCGCCTCGGGGGCGTTTTCCAGCCCGTCCGTCACCTGTTCGCGATAGTGGATTTTCCCCTCCTGCACCCAGCGCCCCATCTCTTCCTGGAACTCATGAATGCGGTGCCCGTAATCCTGGCCGATGATAAAGCCCTGCATCCGAATGCGTTTCTTAAGAAGGGTCGCCATCAGGAGCGGCAGACGATCCGGCCCCTCCGGCAAGCCCGTCGCATTGTAGCCGCTCACCAGACCGCACACCGGCACGCGCGCGGAGGTGTTCAGCAGGGGCAGCACGGCGTCAAACACTTTCCCGCCGACGTTTTCATAATAGACATCAATCCCGTTCGGGCAGGCGCGTTTCAACTGGTCGGCAAAGTCGGCGGCGTGGTGATCCAGGCACAGGTCAAAGCCGAGAACCTCAACGGCATGGCGGCATTTCTCTGCGCCACCGGCCACGCCGACTACCCGGCAACCTTTGATTTTGCCGATCTGCCCAACCGTCGCGCCAACCGGGCCGGTCGCCGCAGCCACCACCAGCGTTTCACCCGCTTTCGGTTGCCCGATATCCAGCAGCCCCATATAGGCGGTAAAGCCCGGCATACCCAATACGCCCAGCGACCAGGAAGGATGAGACGGATTATCGCCCAGCTTCACCAGGCCGCTGCCGTCCGAAAGTTCATACTCCTGCCAGCCGCTGTAGCCCAGCACCCATTCACCGGCTTTGAAGTCGGGATGGTTTGACTGTTCGACGCGACTGACCGTTCCCCCTACCATCACCGCACCGAGCTCAACCGGCGGTGAATAGGATGGCGCGTCGCTCATGCGCCCCCGCATATAAGGGTCCAGCGATAGCCAGACGGTACGAAGCAAAAGCTGCCCCGCACCCGGTTCCGGAACAGGCTGCGTTTCCAGACGAAAATTTTCCGCGACCGGTGCGCCCTGTGGACGAGAGGCCAGCACCCAGCGGCGATTTTGCGAAACAGGTTGATTCATCGGGATCTCCTTCTGGTACAAATGTCATTACAGCCTGGCTCACGATCCGCGTTATCGCATTAGCATTACGAGCCGGACTGGTTAAGCCGTACAACCAGATAGATGCAGGTTTCATTCGTTTCGTTGATGAACCGGCAGTCATTTGGCGGCCCCAGCTCCAGACAGTCGCCGGCGTGCATTTCGTGGCGCGTATCGCCCTCCTGAAACACCAGCTCGCCGGACTGGAGCCAGATAAGCTGACGTGCCAGCGCGTAAGAGGATGCAGGCATTGGAACATCGCTGCCCGCAGGCAGTTCAACCTGAACAAGGTCGATGGGCAGATCGGTGCGGGGAGAAACATGGCGGCGGAGGTAGTGCGTCTGTGGATCTCGCCAGACGGGCTGGTTTGCAAGTCGCAGCAGCTTGCCCTCCTGCATTTCGGCCCGGGCAATCAGCGTGGACATGCTGATGCCAAACGCGCCCGACAGGCGGGCAAGCAAGGTGGCCGTAGGGCTGCTGTCTCCGCGCTCTATCTTATGGATCATCGCGCGTGAAACCCCTGCCCGGTCAGCAAGCTCGCTCAGGGACCATCCGCGAGACTCGCGCTCAAGGCGAATTCTTGCGCTAATCCGTTGATTCATTGTGTCTGTTATGGTGTTCATGACGTCATACTATAGTGTATGAACGGCAATTCAATGGGCTTTTGATAACAAAAAAATATGCCTTATGCCGTAGCGATCTGGCGACACGATTGTGTAATATCGTAGGAATAACGTAATACTATAGTGAACAACACACAGAGGTTTCATCATGATCGTTCGTCATGCCTGCAAAGAAGACTGCGCTGCGATAGGAGAGATTTACAACCACGCGGTGCTGCATACTGCCGCGATCTGGAACGATAAAACCGTCGATACCGATAACCGAATCGCATGGTTTGAGGCGCGCTCGCTTGCGGGCTACCCGGTTCTGGTGAGCGAAGAGGACGGCGTAATCACCGGCTACGCCTCTTTCGGCGACTGGCGCGCCTTTGACGGCTTCCGTCATACGGTTGAACATTCGGTCTACGTCCACCCGGCCCATCAGGGCAAAGGGATTGGCCGCACGCTGATGAAGGCGCTGATTCACGAGGCCCGCGCCATTGGTAAACACGTGATGGTGGCCGGCATTGAAGCGCAAAACCATGCCTCGATTCATCTCCATGAAACGCTCGGCTTTGTAACCACCGGACAAATGCCGCAGGTGGGGACCAAGTTTGGCCGCTGGCTGGACTTAACCTTTATGCAGCTGCAGCTGGACGAGCGCAGCGATCCGGACGCTATCCCATGAATCAGTCCCTCACCCTGGCGTTTCTTGTAGCGGCGGGCATCGGTCTGGTGGTGCAAAACACCCTGATGGTGCGTATCACCCAGTCCTCCTCCACCATTCTCATCGCGATGCTGCTGAATTCGCTGGTCGGCATTGTGCTGTTTGTCAGTATTCTGCTGCTGAAACAGGGCGTGGCCGGATTCAGCGAGCTGGCCGCGACGGTGCGCTGGTGGACGCTTATCCCGGGGCTGCTGGGGTCGTTTTTCGTGTTTGCCAGCATCAGCGGATATCAGAACGTTGGCGCGGCGACGACCATCGCCGTGCTGGTCGCAAGCCAGCTGATTGGCGGGCTGGTGCTGGACGTGCTTAGGAGCCATGGCATCCCGCTGCGCGCCCTGATTGGCCCGGTGTGTGGCGCGGTGATGCTGGTCGTGGGGGCCTGGCTGGTGGCGCGACGCCAGTTTTGATGGTTACAGTATGGTGCCGCCTTTGGTCAGCAGTTCCTCACGCGCGTCCATCTCCTCCTTATGCTGCTTACCGTGGTGCGAAATCGCGGTGCGCAGACGCTGCTGCTGAGTGTAGCGATCTTCACGGCTCAGCTCTGCATCATCGCTTAATTCAATCAGCAGTTCGTTCATGTGGGTAATCACGCTCTCTTCGATGGCGGCATCGACGCGGGCGATAACAGCGTTTAAATGTGACATTGTCACTCCTTGTTATGTGCCGGGTGGTGGCTACGCCTTACCCGGCCTACAGGGGGAACCGTAGGCCCGGTAAGCGCAGCGCCACCGGGCACACGATCAGTTCAGCTTCGCTTTCGAGAAATCGCTGCCCATCAGGCTTACGCTGTACCCGGTCACGTTGCTGCGGGTCGCGTAGAACGTTTTCCCGTTTGCCAGTGCGATCCACGGTGCCTGCTGGTAGAAGATCTCCTGCGCCTGGCTATAGAGCTTCGCGCGCTCAGCCGGGCTGCTGGTCAGTTTCGCTTTTTGTACCAGGGCATCATACCCCTTATCGCACCAGCGCGCGGCGTTTGAGCCAGTTTTAATGCTGTTGCAGCCGAGCAGCACGTCGGCAAAGTTGTCCGGGTCGCCGTTGTCGGACATCCAGCCAAACAGCGCGGAGTCATGTTCGCCTTTACGCATTCCGGAGAGATATTCGCCCCACTCGTAAGAGACAATTTTGGCCTTCACGCCGACTTTTGCCCAGTCGCTCTGGATCATCTCCGCGATACGACGCGAGTTCGGGTTATACGGACGCTGAACCGGCATGGACCACAGCGTGACCTCCGCGCCCTTCTCCAGACCCGCCTGCTTCAGCAGGGCTTTCGCTTTTTCAGGATCGTAGCTGTAGTCCTTCAGGTCTTTATTGAAGCCCAGCATATTTGGCGGGATCGGCGATTTTGCCACCGTGCCCGATCCCATAAAGACCGCATTAACGATAGCCTTCTTGTCGGTCGCGTAGTTGAGCGCCTGACGCACCAGCACGTTATCAAACGGTTTCTTCTCGGTGTTAAACGCCAAATAACCGACGTTCAGCGCATCGACCGAGTGCAGCGTCAGGTCTTTGTTGTTTTTGATGGCGTCAAACTGAACCGGGGACGGCGCAGGAATAATCTGGCACTCGTTGGTCTGCAGCTTCGCCAGGCGGGTTTCCACGTTTGGCGTAATCGAGAAGATGAGATGCTTCGTCGGCACTTCGCCTTCCCAGTAGTTCGGGTTCGCTACGTAGCGGATCAGCGAATCCACTTTGTACTGCTGCAGCACGTAAGGCCCGGTACCAATCGGCCAGGTGTCCACGTTCTCAGGCGTGCCTTTTTTCAGCATTGCGTCGGCGTATTCAGCGGAGAGAATCGAGGCGAAATCCATTCCCCAGTCGGCCAGAAACGCGGCGTTGGGTTCGCTGAGGGTGAACTGGACGTGGTAATCATCGACTTTTTTAACGTCCTGGATCAGCTTATCGAGACCTACATCGTTAAAGTATTCGTAGTTGCCCTGCGACACGTTGTGGTACGGGTGTTTAGGGTCTTTCTGGCGCATGACCGAAAAAATAACGTCATCGGCATTAAAGTCGCGCGTTGGTTTAAAGTATTTATTGCTGTTGAACTTCACCCCTTTACGCAGGGTAAAGGTATAGGTCTTGCCGTCCGGCGAGATGGTCCAGGACTCCGCCAGCGACGGCACCGGGGTGTTTTTCACCGGGTCGAAATTGATCAGGCGGTTGTACAGTACCTGAGAGCTGGCCACAAAAGACGGGCCAGAGCTGGCGATTTGCGGGTTGAAAGACTCGGGGGACGCCTCTGAGCAGTAAATAAGCGTGTCGTTGTTTGCCGCCCATGCGGCACCGGCTGGTAGAAGAGCGCTCAACGCAAGGGCGAGCAGTGTTTTCCCTGTAGACATGGTATAACCCTGACAGTTTTATTATATAGGATTGTAATAACAGCACAGGCGTTTTGACCTGGCAAATAACGAAACACTATCAGGTTATTCTAAAGCCGCATTTTTTGCTGTTTTAACCGCCAGCGCCCAAAAAGGTGATTTGCCTTAAGGGCCATTATTCGTCAAGCACAACCGTCACTTTCTATGCCGCAAGAAATCGGCCCTTTTAGCGTCTCTTCCCCCGTTTGGTTGCTTCCTCGTTTCGTTAAAGTAACGGTGTGAAGAAGTATATGGGATCAAATCGTGGCAAAAACTCTTTTACGCAGCGGTAATCTGGATGATTTTCAGGCCGTTGGCGGCGGCGGACAAGCCGTTTTCGAATCAGCGTTACAAATCCGGGAAGCGCTCCGGTTGCGCAAACAACAGGCCATCGTCGACTGTCTGGCTATTCCTCAGGTCAACGACAGCGGCGACCGCGTGGACTGGTATTCCCCTGTCCAAGGGAGCGTAACCAGCTGGAAAGCGGCCGATGAAGATGATCGCTATCGCGCCCTGCGCTATCTGGAAAACACGCTCGCCAGCGTCGAGTCGTTAAGCAAGAAATGCCTCCAGTCGCCCAAAACCGCGCAGCAGCTTTTTGGTTCTCTACTGTCGAAGGCGTTTCAGTTCCCTGGCGAAAACTTCCTCTTCATGGTGGACGGAAAGCCGGTTATCAGCTTCTGGGGCTTTGTAAACCTGAACGAAAATGCGCGCGACGATGTCCTCGACTGCCTGCGTGAATCGCTTGTCCCTGAGCCCGCCCCCGTTGTGATTGAAGATCCTGAACCCGAGCCTGAGCCAGAGCCGGTTGTAGCCTTTGAACATGCCGACGAGCCGCTGATCGCCCCTTCCACGGTGGTGCGCATCACGCCGGAAGATCTCTATGAGCCAGAGCCGGCCCCGGCGGTTGCGCAACCCGTTCAGGAGCCGGCCGTGCCGATCGTCGCGAAAAAGCGCCGCGTTCCCCTGTGGACGCTGCCGGTTGCCGTCGCGATCGTTGCCGCCATTGCCGCACCGCTGCTGTGGCCAAAACAGTCGCCTTCCGCTGAGCCTGCTTCGGCGCCTGCACCTGAGCCCGTGGAGATTGCGCCAAAGCCGATCAAAGCGGTTGAGCCGCTGGCGATGAAATTACCGCTGCATCAGGCAGAGGTCGTGGCCAGCAAAGAAAAAGAGCCTGCTCCTGCGCCACAGCCCGCCCCGGTGGTGATTGTCGCCATCCCGAAAGATGCCATGGTGATGGAAGCGAATCAGGTGAAAGCGGGATCGACGCGTTTCCTGAACGGCACCTGGCGTGCGGTTCTCGACGTGAAAGATCCGGTCACCGGCAAGCCGCCGTCAATGCGCTATCAGATTCAGAACAATAAAGGTTTCGCCCGGGTTGTCCACGGCGACAACGTTGTCTGCCGCGCGGAGGTATTCTCCGGGCTGCACAGCAATGGCGAGCTGATGATTAAGAGTCGCGGTACTGCCCGCTGCACCGACGGCTCTCGCTACCCGATGCCGGAGATTGCCTGTAAAGCAGGCGCCAGCGATATCGCAGAATGTCGCGCCCGTTATGATGCCAACACCGTCGTTCCACTGACGTTTAAGAAAGCAGGTGCCTGATCCTATGCTGGTAAATCTTTGCGACTATAAACAAAGCGTCACGCTTATTGCCAACAGCGGCGTGCAGTTCCTTGATTTCGGTCTGACGCCGCAGGACACCGCCAGCAACGGGCGCTTCGTACGTAAAACCGCGAACGGCCCGCTTTTGCGTCTCGATTTCGACCTGGTCAACGGGCGTTATACCTTGCCGGGGACCAACGGCGGGCAGCCAGAAGTTGTAAAACCGGAAACCACCATCCCGCTGCATCAGTCGCTTGCTGTGCTGGACGGCGTCTGGCTTCCGGTTCCGTTCCTGCGCTTTAACCCGCCGCGAACGTTTGTTGAGGGGCCGGATAACTGGGCCCGCGTTCAGGTGCGCAGGCTTGACACCCCGGACACGGCAGGCAATACGCACCGCGTCACGCTCGCGCTTGACAGCCAGATTGCCGAACACGCCACGTCGGCCCTGTCCCCGGTTGAAAACGATATTCTGAACGGGACCCGTTTCGCGCTGGCCTGGCGAGACAATGAGGTTGAAAGTTTCCTCGACCAGACCTGGATTGACGGCTGGCTGCGCGAGGCCTTTACCCAGTATGCGGACGGCGTTGAAAACCGCTCCGAACGCGACCTGCAGCAGGCGATGCGCGGCTTTGAGTATCAGGCCCACTGGCTCAACCTGATGACCATGCTCGGTGAACAGCTCACCGTGCCGGAAGTGAAATTTGTTACCCATACGCTCAGCACGCCTGCCATTCCGGTTGACCTGATCCTCGACGTGGGCAATACCCACACCTGCGGCGTCATTATTGAAGACCACGGTGACGCCAACGATGGGCTGCGCCAGACCGCTGAGCTACAGGTACGCTCGTTAAGCGAGCCGCAGTTCCTGAACGAGCCGCTGTTCACCAGCCGCCTCGAGTTTTCGGAAGCGCGTTTTGGCAAGCAGCACTTCTCTGTTGAAAGCGGTCGCGAAGATGCCTTTGTCTGGCCGTCGATTGTTCGCGTGGGTGATGAAGCCCGCAAGCTGGCGATGCAGCGTCTGGGGACCGAAGGCAACAGCGGTATCTCCAGCCCGCGTCGCTACCTGTGGGATGAAACGCCGGTCGTGCAGGACTGGCGCTTTAGCCAGATGAACAGCAAGACCCAGCGTGAACCGCTTGCCACCGCGTTTCCGCTGATGAACCTGATGAACGATGACGGCGAGCCGCTCTTCACGCTGCCGCAGGACGAGCGCCTGCCGGTCTTCTCGCCGCAGTACAGCCGCAGCACCCTGATGACCCATATGCTGTGCGAGCTGCTGGCACAGGCGCTGGGGCAGATCAACAGCGTCGCCACGCGCCTGCGTCTGGGTTTCCCTGCCTCGCCGCGCCAGCTGCGCACCCTGATCCTGACGCTGCCATCGGCCATGCCAAAGCAGGAGCGCGAGATCTTCCGTCGCCGCATGTTTGAAGCCATCGCCATCGTCTGGAAAGCGATGGGATGGCATCCGCAGGATGAGGATTTTGTCACCCGCAAACAGCAGGATAAAAGCGTGGTGCCGGTACCTGAAATCCAGATGGAGTGGGATGAAGCCAGCTGCGGTCAGCTGGTCTGGCTGTATAACGAGGCCATCTCCCGTTTTGGCGGTCAGACCGAAGCCTTCTTCGCCTCCCTTGCCCGTCCTGACCGTGAGCCTGAGCCGGGTAGCCAGCCGGGGCGCGCGCTGCGCGTCGCGTCCATCGACATCGGCGGCGGCACAACGGATATGGCGATCACCCATTACCAGCTGGACGACGGTTCCGGCAATAACGTCAAAATCACCCCGCAGCTGCTGTTCCGCGAAGGGTTTAAGGTCGCGGGTGACGATACGCTTCTGGACGTGATTCAGCGCTACGTGCTGCCCGCTCTGCAAACGCAGCTGCAGAAATCCGGTATCGCGGACGCCTCGCTGCTGATGGCCTCGCTGTTCGGCGACTCCGGGCGCATTGATACCCAGGCCGTACTGCGCCAGCAAACGGCGCTGCAGCTCTTTATGCCGATTGGCCATGCCATTCTTGCCGGATGGGAATCCAGCGACGTTGACGATCCGCTGGCCGGTCTGCATGCCACCTTTGGCGATCTCCTGCCGCAGAAGCCAACCCGCAACGTGATGAACTATCTGCAGCAGGCGATCGATCATGCCCTGCCTGCGGGTTCAGACGCTTTCGATCTGTTTGCGGTGCCGCTGCATGTGAATTTCCGCGAAATGCAGGATGCGATGCTGGCCGGGCAGTTTACGCTGGCCTCCCCGCTCCACGCGGTATGTGAGGCGATCTCCCATTACAGCTGCGATATTCTGCTGATCACCGGACGCCCCGGCTGCCTGCCTGGTGTTCAGGCGCTCATTCGTCACCTGCAGCCGGTGCCGGTCAACCGCATCGTCTGGCTGGATAAATACCAGGTACATGAGTGGTATCCGTTCAGCCAGCAGGGGCGCATTGGCAACCCGAAATCGACCGCCGCGGTGGGCGCCATGCTCTGCAGCCTGGCGCTCGACCTGCGTCTGCCGCGCTTCAACTTTAAAGCCGCGGACATTGGCGCGTATTCCACCGTGCGCTATCTGGGCGTGCTGGATAACACCGTCAATACCCTGCGAGAGGAAAACGTCTGGTATCAGGATATCGATCTTGATAAACCCGGCGCGAAGCTCGACGCACGCCTGCACTTCCCGCTTCGCGGTAATGTCACCCTCGGCTTCCGCCAGCTGGCGAACGCGCGGTGGCCCGCCACGCCGCTCTACACGCTCAGCATTAACTCGGCTGAACTGGCCAAAGCCATTGCCGGCGACGGCGTGCTGAACGTGCGCCTGAAACTCTGCGGCGGCAGCAAGCAGGAAGGCCCGGAAGCCTTCGAGCTGAGCGATGCCTGGCTGCAGGACGGCACGCCGGTGGCGCCTGACGCACTAACCTTCAAACTGAATACTTTGGCCGACCGCCGACACAGCGGCAGCCACTACTGGATCGACAGCGGGAGCGTATACCTGAAATGACAGCGACGACGACCACCACTCAGGCCTTAATCGGGTGGATTAATGAGACGCGCCTGAACGCCCCTGTGCTGGATAACGATGCTGACGCCCTGCTTGCTCGCATCAACGCGGCGCAGGCGCGGGAGCAGGCGATTGAACGCGCCATGACCCGCCAGAGCAGCATTGGGCTTTACGGCCATTCGCAGAGCGCGAAAGCGCACCTGCTGTTGTCTCTTTGCGGCAGCGGTAATGGGCGCCTGAACGTGACGCCTGGCCAACGCACCTTTGACTATTTTTCGCATATCAATCCGGGACATGCCCTGACCAACATGGCCGTCCGCTTTACCCGGGAAAACACGGAGGTGGCAGATGAGGCGTTCCCGCTGCGCCTGCGTCTGGTCACCGAGGCCGAGCTGGTGCAGCTGTTCATTGCCCGCACAACGCTTCATCCGCAGATGCGCGCAGTGGATAAGGCGGTCATTGAGACACGCCTGGAGAAATGGCGCGGGCTGCGCCAGCCGCAGGGCGTGCCCGGCATCACGGCTCAGGAAGTGGGAGCGATAGCCCGCTTCTGGCAAAGCACCGTACCCGCCGCTAAGCAGCAAATTGATGATGCCCTCTGGTATGAGTTTGCCCGGCTGGTGCCTTCACTCGATCTCAGCACGCGGGCCAGCGTCTGGTCCCTGCTGTGGGGCGAGCAGCAGGAGTTGACCCAGCAGTGGCTAAAACTGGCCCATGTGCTGCACCAGACCAGCCATGCCGAAGAGCTTGCTGCCCCGCTTAGCCTGCTTGTGGACAGTTTTGGGCTGCCGGGTGAAGGGTTCCTGACGCACGACGGCACGTTAGACCTTCAGGACGCGCAGGAGACGCTGCTTCATCCGCTGAATAGCGGTGAAATGCTCAACGCCATCAGCATCCCCGTCGATGTGCTGGCCTTCCTGACCCGCGAGCTGGTGTTGCCGGTTGAGAACGGCGCGCTGGATAACGTCGATATTATTGATATTCCGGTTTTTGAAGATAACCGTGCCGACCCGCTACGCCAGGCGAAGTCCCAGTGGCTGCTCGAGCATTATCGTCAGCAGCTTCAGCCAGACGTGCTGATAATTTGTAATGCGACGGCGCAGCACGAACAGACGGCAAAAAAAGCAAAAGTGTTGATGAACTGGGTGAAGGAGACGCAGCCTGCTGAAGAATCTGCCCTTCCGGGTCTGGTTTGGGCGATTACCCCCCATGACGCCCGCTTTACCACCCGGCAGAATCTCGATGAAGCCGTACAGCACTTGCTCGGAAAACCGGGTTTACGCTGGGGCACGCTGCAGGCGCTGGACAGTCACAGCATGCAGCGCGTCATCGAGTGGCTGTCTCAGGCCACGCTGCCCGCGCAGCGACAGAAGCGTCTCAGCACGCTGAAAGGCCTGCTGCGACTGGAGCTCTCATCGCTGATGCAAAGCTATCTGGCACCGCTGGTTGAGGAGCCGGGGACAAGACGCACTCAGGCCGAAAAGATGGTGCGCACGCTGCAAAACAGCGCCGCACGCCACGGCGAACTGCTTGAAGGTCTGCTGCCGCCGCTGAAAGCCTTTGAAACGCTGCTCGCCGTTCAGCAGCCTCGCGAGGAGCAGGTGAACGGGCTATTTACGGACACCATTGACCTGTTTGCCGAGAATGCGCAGGAAAGCAACGGCCTGTTCCAGACAAAAGACAAAGCGCGTCTGGCGCACAGAGTCTGGATAAATCATCTGCGCCAGTGGAGCCGCAACGAGGCCACCGCTGCCCGCCTTGGGCTGGAGCCTTCGGTATTACAGCAAATCGCGGATGTGCTGGTCGTAACCAGCTACCGGCTTAATCTGCCTCAACAGCTTCAGCGCATTGTCGAAGCAGATAAAAGTAGCGCTGCGCAACTGCATGCCGTGATGGGCAATTTCGTTGGCTGGCTGGGTTACGACCAGACGCCCGTGGCGACGCGTCCGGCAAGCCGCATCCGCAAGGGCCAGGCCATCTTCGTCACGCCAGTGGTCAGCAGCGCCGAGCCTCGCCTGACGCGCCTGGGGGAACAGCCGGTCCATGCGGCTACCGCGTACGTTTACGACTGGCTGGTCGCACTCTATAGCCGCGCGACAGAGAACATTGATTACCAGCACCCGCATGATGTTCAGCCCGGTGCACGTCAGGCCTTACACGCGTTATTACGCTGAACGCTGATTAACAATGTAGCCGCATTTCTTGCCGGGTGGCGCTGCCGCTTACCCGGCCTACATTCTTCATCGTTGTAGGCCCGTGCAAACGTAGCGCCGCCGGGCGAAACTTTTGCGCTCATCACACCTCCATACACCCGGCTAACGTCTCTGCCAGCGCTGACGGGTTTTCCCACGACATTGAATGACTCGCCGCAGGGATGATTTTTACCTCAACGCCCTTTTGCTTCAGATCGTCCACATCGTCATCCGGCAGAGAGAGCTCGCCGAAAATCAACGTTACCGGGCAAGGGAGTGACAGGAACTGCACTTCCCATTCCGGTTCAACGCCCGCCACCAGGCTGGATGCACCGCGCCAGACGGCATAAGCGGCATTGCTCTGCAGGCACCCGGCCCACGCCGTTTTTTCCGCGCCGAGCATGGCGTCATAGCCCTGCTCCAGAAACTGTTGCTCGGTTTGCGCCGCTATAGACCGGCTGAACATGCCCCCACCCGCGTGAAAATTGGGTTCTGACACCATCAGTCCCTTCACGCGCGTTGCCAGCAGCCCCGCCGTTTCGATAGCAATACTGCCGCCCATGCTGTGGCCGTATATCCAGAAGGTCTCCAGCTTAAGATGGTCAATCAGTTCCGCGACAACGTGCGCCTGGTCAGTGGTTTTATAGCTGTAGTGTTCAGGCTTGTCGCTGTAGCCGCTGCCGGGCAAGTCGATGAGAATCGCTCTGCGCGCGCCAAACAGCGGGTCACGAACAACGCGGGGATATTCATAGGAAGAGGCGCAGCCCAGCCCGTGAATGAACACCACGGGATCGCCGGAACCGGGCAAGTCGTGCCAGCGCACGATGCAACCGGCCTGCTGCGAGTAAAAACTGTTCATAAGCACTCCTTTTATGATGCACTGTGTATTTATACAGTCATCACGTCAGGAATGCTATGTTCATCTTTTAAAACTGGAAGCGTGCTTCAGAAAAGCGAGACCAGCAGCGCAACGGGAAAGCTCATTGGCCAGGTTGACCCGACCAGGAAAGCGCTGAGCAGGCGGATACGTTTGCGGTCTTTAGAGAGGAACCAGGTGATTAATGCGCAGATGGAAGCCATGATTGCGTAAAAAACCAACATCTTTTGATACAACGTCATTCTGTATACCAGAGCCGAAAAAATAACCGCACGCAATATGCGTCATATGTTGACACAGATCAAGTTTTTTCGTTACAGAATAACCACTTAAAAACTACGGCTAATAACAATTGGGTATCTTTCGTAACACGCGTGGCGGGAAAAGAGAATGCCTGGCCGCGCAAGCGGCCAGGCTGAGCGGATTAGTGTTTGATCATCACATGCCGTACGATCGTATAATCCTCAAGCCCGTAGACCGACATATCTTTCCCGTAGCCGGATAATTTCATGCCGCCGTGCGGCATTTCGCTCACCAGCATAAAATGGGTATTCACCCAGGTGCAGCCGTACTGCAGGCGCGCGCTCAGGCGATGGGCGCGGCCCACGTCTTTGGTCCAGACCGATGACGCCAGGCCATACTGCGAATCGTTCGCCCAGGCCAACACCTGCGCCTCGTCATCAAACTCGGTGACGCTTACCACCGGGCCAAACACCTCGCGCTGAACGATGGCATCGTCCTGTTTTGCCCCCGCCAGCAGGGTTGGCTGGTAGTAGTAGCCTGCCCCCTCTTTTTTGCTCCCGCCGGTGACAACGCGGATATGGCCGAGCGCTTTCGCCTCATCGACGGCCTGACAGACGCGAGAAAGATGGGCGGCCGAGCTGAGCGGACCCAGTTCGGTAGCTTCGTCCTCCGGCGCCCCCATTTTAAGGCTGGCGACCGCTGCGCCGAGCTTTTCTACCAGCCCTGCATAGATGCCCTTCTGGGCATAAATGCGGCAGGCCGCCGTACAGTCCTGTCCGGCATTGTAGAAACCAAACGTCCGCACCCCTTCAACCACCGCATCCAGGTCGGCATCATCAAACACGATCACCGGGGCTTTGCCACCCAACTCCATATGGGTGCGTTTAATCGAGGACGCGGTATGTCCGATGATATGTTCCCCGGTCGCAATCGAACCGGTCAGCGAGACCATACGGACCTTCTCGTGTCCGGTAAGCGGATCGCCGACCGTTTTCCCCCGGCCAAACAGGACGTTCAGAACGCCCGCCGGGAAGATATCTTTTGCCAGCTCCGCAAGCTTAAGCGCGGTCAGGGGTGTGATCTCAGAAGGCTTAATCACCACGCAGTTCCCTGCCGCCAGCGCGGGGGCCAGCTTCCAGGCCGCCATCATCAGTGGATAGTTCCACGGCGCGATAGAGGCCACCACGCCCACCGGGTCACGGCGAATCATTGACGTGTGGCCGTCAAGGTACTCCCCGGCGGCGAGGCCGTTCAGACAACGTGCGGCCCCGGCAAAGAAACGGAAAACGTCGACCACCGCCGGAATTTCATCACCCAGAGCACAGTGCAGCGGCTTGCCGCAGTTGAGAGACTCGAGCCGGGCAAACTCCTCGCCGTGCGATTCAATCGCATCCGCCAGCTTCAGCAGGCACTCGGCGCGGGTTTTCGGCGTCGTTTGTCCCCACGCCTCAAAAGCACGATCGGCCGCCAGAACCGCCGCGTCGACCTGGGCCGCTGACGCCTCAGCAATCTCCAGCAGTATCTCTCCGGTGGCCGGGTTATAAACCGGCTGTTTTTCACCTTCACCGGCAACCAGCTCACCGTTTATCAGCAGATGTTTTTGCATAGCATTTTCCCGTTGAATTCACTGTTATTTCCCGCTGCCAGCGATATTCTCGCCGTCGCGGGTTAGCCACCAGGCCCCCAGAATGGGGATAGTTGTCACCAGCATCACCAGCAGTGCTACGACGTTGGTGACGGGCACGTCGCGCGGACGCCCGAGCTGGTTGAGCAACCACAGCGGTAACGTGCGCTCGTGTCCCGCCGTAAATGTTGTGACGATTATCTCGTCAAACGACAGGGCAAACGCCAGCATTCCCCCGGCCAGCAGCGCGGAACCCAGATTGGGCAGCACCACATAGCGAAAGGTTTGCCACCCGTCAGCCCCGAGATCCATCGACGCTTCCACCAGGCTCCAGGAGGTGCGTCGGAACCGGGCAATCACGTTGTTAAACACCACCACCACGCAGAAGGTGGCGTGTCCAACCACGATGGTGAAAAACCCCGGCTCAAGATTGATCGTTTTGAAGGCCGTCAGCAGCGCCAGGCCGGTGATGATCCCCGGTAACGCAATCGGTAACAGCAGCAGCAAAGAGATCGCATTCTTGCCAAAAAACTCGCTTCGCCACAGCGCCGCTGCAGCAAGCGTGCCAAGCACAAGGGCAATGGCGGTGGAGAACGCGGCAATTTGAAGTGACAACGTCACGGATTCGATAATATCTCCGCGCCCTGCCGCCACGCTAAACCACTTCAGCGTTAGCCCCTGAGGCGGGAAGCTGAAGGCGGCGTCTTCGGTGTTGAAAGCATAGGTCGCGATAATCAGCAGCGGGAAGTGCAGAAAGATAACGCCTCCCCACGCTGCCACTTTCAGGAACAGCGGTGCGCGTTCAGAGTGCATCGAATGCTCCCAGACGTTTCACGAACGCCAGATAAAGTGAAATCAGCACGATGGGTACCAGCGTGAACGCGGCAGCCATCGGCATATTGCCGATAGCGCCCTGCTGGGAGTAGACCATGTTACCGATGAAATAGCCCGGCGGGCCGACCAGCTGAGGAACGATGAAGTCCCCCAGCGTCAGGGAAAACGTGAATATGGACCCCGCCGCGATGCCCGGAATGGCCAGCGGCACAACGACATAGCGGAACGTCTGACGGGGACGCGCGCCGAGGTCGGCCGAGGCCTGAAGCAGCGAGGCCGGCAGGCGCTCCAGCGCCGCCTGGACCGGCAGGATCATAAACGGCAGCCAGATGTAGACGAACACCAGAAACCGTCCCAGCCCGGAGGTGGACAAGGTGTTGCCGCCGATCGCCGGGAGCGTAAGGAGTGAAGTCAGAATCGGCTCCAGCCCCATATGGCTGAGAAACCACTGCGCCACGCCGTCCTTCGCCAGCAGCAGCGTCCAGGCGTAGGCCTTGACGATGTAGCTCGCCCACATTGGCAGCATCACGGCGATATAGAAAAACGCTTTCCACTTGCCGCTGGTGTATCGCGCCATGTACCAGGCCATCGGAAATGCGAGGACGGCGCTGGCAATGGTCACCGCAATCGCCATCGTTAGCGTGCGCAGGATGATGTCGTAGTTTGCCGGGTTGAAGAGCGCCTGAATATTCGCCAGAGTCAGATCCGGCGTGACGGCCATGGTGAAATCGTCAAAGGTGTAAAAACCCTGCCACAGCAGCGTCAGCAGCGATCCTAAATAGACGATGCCAAACCACATCAGGGGCGCAAGCAGAAGCAGGAACAGGCCAAGCGATGGTTTTCGCCAGAACAGTGCGGTCATGCGGCTTAAGCGGCCGCGCGGGGCGGGAGGATGCGCGACACTCATATCCATTTCACCTCTCCTCATGCAGGCGGATCATCGCGTCGCGTGACCATGACGCCATGACCGCCTGCCCTGGCGCAATGCCGCTCAGCGGCGAGACGTCACTGAAGTTAGCCTGACTCACCAGCAGTTTGGCACCATCGGCAAGCCTCAGCTCCAGACGCGTGGCGGCCCCCTGATACTGAACGGCCTGCACGACGCCCTGAACCTGAACGTCACCGTGTTCATTGAGGCGAATATGTTCCGGGCGCAGGGAAAAGGTGCCCTCCATTCCGCAAAGCGTCTGCGCAAGACCCGCGTCAAAAACGTTAGAGGTGCCAACAAAGCCGGCGACAAACGGCGTGCGCGGACGCATGTAGAGATCGCGCGGGGTATCAACCTGCTCGATGCGCCCGTTATTGAACACCGCCACCCGGTCTGACATAGAAAGGGCCTCGCCCTGATCGTGGGTGACAAAAATAAAGGTGATGCCGAGTTCCTGCTGAAGCTTCTTCAGCTCGAACTGCATCTGTTCCCGCAGCTTGAGATCGAGCGCCCCTAAAGGCTCGTCCAGCAGCAGGACGCGCGGTTCATTCACCAGCGCGCGGGCAATGGCGACACGCTGACGCTGGCCGCCGGAAAGTTGCGAAGGTTTGCGGGCGATGGCAAAGCTCAGGCCCACTTTTTCCAGGGCATCGCGGGCCTGCGCATGGCGTTTTTTCTTGTCCACGCCTTTGACCATCAGCCCGTAGGCAACGTTGTCGAGGATCGACATATGCGGGAACAGCGCGTAGTCCTGAAACACGGTGTTCACATCTCGCTCCCAGGGGGGCAGTTCGCTCGCCTCTTTACCGAAGATAGAGATCGTCCCGCCTGACAGCTGTTCAAAACCGGCGATCAGCCGCAGGCAGGTGGTTTTGCCGGAGCCCGAAGGCCCCAGCATGGAGAAAAACTCTCCGTCACGAATTGCAATGGTGACCCCATCCACCGCCCGGACGTCGCCGTACAGGCGGGAAACATTGTTAAACTCGACTGCGTACGTCATGTTCTGCTCCCGGGCAATTAACGACCGCCCATAATGGCGATGTAATCCTGCGTCCAGCGGCTATAAGGGACAAATTTGCCGCCTTCGGCGATGGGGGTTTTCCAGAACATGATTTTGTCGAACTCGTTATAACCGTTTGTTTCGCAGCCTTTATCGCCCAATAGCGTGCTGGCTTTACACCCTTCCGGAACCACGGGCAGGGAGCCAAACCATGCTGCCAGATCGCCCTGCACTTTCGGCGTCAGCGACCAGTTCATCCATTTGTAGGCACACATGGGGTGTTTAGCCTGCGCGTGCAGCATGGTGGTGTCCGCCCAGCCGGTCACCCCCTCTTTCGGGAAGACGGTGGCAACGGGCTGGTTCTCAGCCTTCAGGGCATTCGCCTGATACGGCCAGGCGCTGGAGGCCACGACGCCTTCGTTTTTGAAGTCGCTCATCTGGACGGTGGTGTCGTGCCAGTAGCGGTGGATCAGGGCATGCTGGTCGCGAAGCACCTTAAGCACGGCGGCATACTGTGCTTCGGTGAGCTGGTACGGGTCTTTAATACCCAGCTGCGGCTGCGTGGCTTTGACGAACAGCGCGGCATCGGCGATGTAAATCGGGCCGTCATACGCCTGCACGCGTCCCTGATTGGTTTTACCGTCCGGCAGATCCTGTTTAGTAAAGACCACGCTCCAGCTGTCCGGCGGCGTCGGGAAGGTTTTGGTGTTGTACATCAGCAGGTTCGGACCCCACTGGTACGGCGTGCCGTAGACCTTGCCTCCAACGTTAAACCATTCCCCTTTCACTATCCGTTCGTCGAGGGTTTTCCAGTTGGGGATGAGGTCGGGGTTAATCGGCTGGACGCGTTTGCCCATGATCAGCCGCAGGGAGGCATCACCCGAGGCGGTAACCAGGTCATATCCCCCTTTCGCCATCAGGCTGACCATTTCATCCGACGTGGCTGCCGTTTTGACGTTGACCGCACACCCGGTCTCTTTTTCAAACTGGGTGACCCAGTCGTAGTTTTTATCCGTCTGCCCCCTCTCGATGTAACCCGGCCAGGCGATAATATCCAGTCGACCTTCCCCGTCGCCAATGGCCTTTGGTGGTTCTGCGGCTTGCGCTGTCATGATAGTCATGCCGAGCGCGCACAGGCTGCTGCGGGCAAAATTTTTGCTCATAAGAGTTACTCCTGTCGCAATGAAATTTAGCGGCAGCCGTGCCGTAAAAATATCTCCCTTATTAAACGTAGACCGCGCAAATGCGCCGCACCGTACGGCTTCAGGAAATTTCATCAAGGTGTGACCGAGGGCGCATTCCCCGTTAACTGGATTATAGACAAGGAGTTAGGCGCGAGAGGCGGTATGCAGATTTCCTATGACAGGGCACCGCGAAATATTCGCAGCGCCGTCATCAGGATAAGAATTGATTATTTAAATAACGGAGAAAAGTTTATTCCAGCATCGTGCTAATTAATTTTCCTAACTGAATGACCGCCTGCTCTTCCCGCTCTCCCCAGGCCCAGGAAGTATTAAACCGGAAGAACGGTGTCCATGCGTCGGAGGTGGAAAACATCTTTCCGGGAGCAATGCTGATGTGGTGCGTTAAGGCTTTTTCGCTGAGCAGCCCCGCGTCCAGCTGCGCCGGAAGCTCCAGCCATAAAAAGTAGCCGCTGTCGTTATGGTGGATTTTGACGCCGGCAGGCATATGGCGCAAAAGTGACTGCCAGGCCTGCTGCTTTCGCTCGGCGAGCGTACGCCGCAGGCGGCGCAGGTGGGCGTCGTAGCGTTTAGTCGCCAGGTAATCCACCAGCGCCAGCTGCACAGGAGAGCTGGTGGAGAGTGTGCTCATCAGCTGCAGCTGCTGAATGCGCCGCGCGTGTTTCCCTGCCGCGACCCAGCCGATGCGAAAACCGGCCACCAGACATTTTGAAAAGGACGAGCAGTGCAGCGTCATGTCCTGACGATCCCACGCTTTCGCCGGGAGCGGCTTTTCGCGGCCAAAATAGAGCTCGCTGTAGACATCATCTTCAATCAGCGGGACGTTATGCTGCGTTAACAGCGCGACTAGCTGCGCTTTTTTCTCCGCGCTCAGCGTGAAGCCGAGCGGGTTTTGGCTGTTGGTCATGATCCAGCAGGCTTTAACCGGGTACTCATTCAGCGCCTGTTCAAGGGCGTTGAGATCGATCCCCTCGCGGACGTCCGTCGCAATCGACAACGCTTTAAGTTTCAGGCGCTCCAGCGCCTGAAGCGCGCCGTAGAAACAGGGGTTTTCGACAATCACCCAGTCACCCGGCTCGGTCACCGCCTGAAGGCTGAGATTGAGCGCTTCGAGCGCGCCTGCGGTGATTACGATCTCTTCCGGAGAGATGTTCATCCCCTGCTGCGCGTAGCGGCGGGCAATGGCGTGGCGGAGATCGACGTTTCCCGGCGGCAGGTTCTCAATCACGCTCATCGCCGTCGCGGTTTTGCTGACGTTCGCGAGCGAACGGTTAAGCTGCTGAAGCGGGAAAAGCCGGGGGTCGGGAAACGCGGAAGCAAAGGGAACAACGGAGGGGTCGCGGCTGGCCTGTAAGACATCGAAGATATAGGTATTGATATCAACCGCTTCGTCACGCATCACCTGAGCGGGTGGCGCAGGCTGTTGTGCGGTCGGGCGCGAGGCAACGTAATAGCCCGACTGCGGTCTGGCGACAATGCGCCCCTGACTTTCCAGCATCTGATACGCGTGGCATAAAACTCATGCCGCTGCTCGCCACCTGCTCTCGCAGGGAAGGCAGCTTATCGCCCGGCAGCCATACGCCAAGCTCAATCTGCGAGATAATTTGTTGCGCCAGACGCTGGTATTTTTTCATCAAATTCTCCTTGTGACCGACAGTGTATATCAGCAGGAGAAAAAGAGAAGATTTAGCTAACTGTTATAGTTCGGGAAATGAATTACTTACGGTATTCGGTAACGTGGCTCTGCGCCTGACGCGCAGCGGCCAGGTGATCGAGCGTAATCATCGACGATTTGCAAAAGATGCATTTCGCGCCGAGTGGGTTTTTCTCAGACATATCAAAAACTGAGGTACGGTACTGCGAACCATGACAGCATGGGCAGCGAAAATGGATATAAGAAGTCATAGGATTCTCCTGAAACGTAAAACGTAAATTACTAATGGGCCGATTGGGCAATAATGGTTTTAAACAAAACTAATCGGAAAGTAGATAAAGACCCAAGAGAGGCTGCGGAGAGGCACAACGTGATGAGAACTGCTTTATAAAACTACGTCAGATATTTATTTGGACTCAAAACCAGATGACCATTAACGCACGGTGCTGACGACAACGCAAGCATTTTTATGCACAAAATTCATAAAAATAGTGTTTTTATTCCTCATTGCGAGGTATATCAGATCGCTAAAGCATGAGTTTTATGCCAACTGTTATGGTTAAAAATCACTTTTCTGCGTCTGATAGTCCGAACGTTGCCCCTATACCATAACAGCACACCGTTTGACATTGAGGCTGTGCATGTTTGGTTTAGATGCTTTTCACCTTGCACGGATGGAGATAAAACACTTTCAAACTTTTCCAATCAAATCAGCAGAATACCGAATAAATGCCCCCATAATCATGTCGCAAAACAACCCAAAATAAAGCGTTTCAAATCAATCAGATAAAAATCGTTTTGGGGAAGGAATTCCCTCGTTAGTATGCATCTTCTTAAGGCAAAATTGACATGCCCACAATTTTTTTCGACTTCCCCTGACATCAGCAAAATCAGGCGTCGGTAAAACCGCTCAGTGGTTCGCAGCGGGCAGAGAACAATCAACACCTCTCTAACGTAACTAACCCTTCTCAGTCTTTAGTTCCCTCTCTCCGAACTTAGAGAGCAAATATTTTTTTAAGGATTTTGAGCACTTCGTTTCAAATAATTTATATGAGAAAATTGATAGTATAAGTGTAAGTAAAATAGCGGTTATAAATACAGTAATTCCTTTTTCTTCATGTAGTATATACTTTTTGGTTATTATCATGGAGGGGTTATGTAACAAATAAATCGAGAAAGAAATCTCCCCAAGATAGAAGAGAGAAACCGGAACGAATTTATCTAGCCATTTTGCATTTACCACAACAGCCAAAAACAAAGTTGACATAAAGATTGCTGATGATTTCAACCCATGATTATTCAAGCCTAAATAAATGCAATAATATACAACAATAAATAGCGAGATTATAAGAAATATAACGGACAATACAGTGGGGATCCAGCCATTAAATTTTAAATAGAGTAACGCAATAATCACGCCTAACAAGAACTCATACATTATTGGGTTTGTTAAGAATCCTAGAAACTCAGATTCATAAGGGTAACCCTGTATATCGAGCACTGGTATATGCCCCGTAGAAATAGGTATGATTAATAACACAGCCCCAAAAATCACAAATAGGGCTATTATCTTTCTCTTAAACATCATGGACAGCGCAATTAGTGCATAAAAATACATTTCGTAGTTAAGTGTCCACCTAACTCCTGTTGCAGAATTAACATCTATATAGGCTGGAGCGTCATTAACTGTGGCTGGAAGAAAGAAAAATGACCGAATAAAGTTTATCGTTTTATCTTCATAATGGAAGGTACTCATAGCCCCACCCACAACAAAACCCAATATAATAAAAAATAAATATGCTGGGTATATGCGGGAAAATCTATTGATAGAAAAATCAATGGCTGAGGTTTTATTTATACCTGAATAGACCATAATAAATCCACTAAGTATAAAGAATAGCGTTACCCCTAACCCCCCGGAATTGAAGATTGCCGACACAAACAAGTTGTCTAGATCAGGGTTTATCACCCATTTATAATGGAAAAGCACAACGATTATTGCTGCTATTCCTCTAAGAGCCTGAACTGATTTTAATGAATGTGTCGACATAATGCGCCCCAGATAATCTCAAGGGTGCTATGTTACCTTTTTAACGTTCATTAATCAACGAAGGGTGGAATGCTCGGCCATTGAATATTTGGAGCGTTACTAATATCAAGACGCCTTAGTTCTGTTCTGTATTGTCTGTAGGCTTTCAACTTCTCGGATTCATCCTCTGTTAGATCATTATCCTCTTCGGCCTGGATGAGTGGCAGCATTGCCAATGAGACATCATCTATACGATTTTTTTTTGTTATCTCAGCTAAGGACTTCTCATCCCTATAAACAAATAATGTTTCCAAGTTTACAAACCATGGTTCTTTAACATCAATATATTCAGGCAACTCATTAACTTCAACGACAATTAAATTTAGCGGGAAAATCGAACTACAGTCTTTTGAATAAGAATCTATTCTCCCAGTTTTATCCACAGCAATCTTCCATGTATCATCTTTGAATTTTTTCTGATATTCATACCAATCCATTCCGGCTTCATCATTTAGAAATAGCACTTTAAACTTTTCCGAAAGCTCCCGCTGTTCTGGGCATAAATCCTTTGTCATTTTAAATACACTGCTAATCATTATGACCCCACTGTTAACCATTGGTTATTAATTAAAACCTGTAGAGGACGCTTATACATACCCGTAACACCACCACTTATTGAATCAAATGCAGTTAAAACATACCCATCAAGATGTTGTCCTGATGATGCGGCTGATTCACTGCCCAATCTAACATTCATTACAAAATAAGTAGTCACCCAGTTGCTGGTTGCATAAGGTGTCAAATCTTGCTGAGGCGGTTGGTTATTGGGAGAATAAACTCTCACTCCCGGAGTATCGTAAAGGCCCGCACCTGACACAATCTTACCACTGGAAGATATTTCCGCTGCGGAAATTAAGTTTCCATTTTTATCAATAGTGAACCTTGTATAACCATTGTGCTGAATGACAAGTCCGCCTGTTCCTTCCCCCGCATCACGAATAACACCTATATTAAATTTGTTACTATACCAGTTAAATTCTACTCCTGAGACAACCCCGCCAGCGCCAGCCTGTACATTGTAAAGCGCTGACACATTAGATTCCGTTGGTACTGTTTCTACTCTTCCGAATTTGAATATACCGTTATAGCTTCCACCAGAAGATGATACTGCACTTACATCATTTGCATTGAGAGTAATATCAGCATTAAGCTGTTTATTATTAACTTTGCGGGTTGAGGGTACAAAATCATTTGGATTAGCCGTAGACATGTCACTCAGTCCAAGGTTAGTCCTGGCTGCTGCTTGAGAATTCGTCCCTGCCGCCTTGATCTCCGCCAGATTATTTTGCACCATGAGCGAACCGTAATAAATATTGGTTCCATCGCCATAGAGCATGCTGGATTTTGAGGGTGCGAGATTCACACCACTGCCAGCTGCAGGTTTCACCGCTACGGTGAAGTTACCCGTTGTATTGTTGATTATCAGCCACGTTTCGACCCATGCAGGCATGATTACCTGCACGTTTGCCGTCAGGGTCCCCGTAAGTACGATGGTCTCTTTTGCTGCCTGTTCAGGAGTCAGTGTTACATTCGCGCCTGCGAGCTCTACAGAGGTTAATCCGTAGCGAATAGCGGGGATCCAGCCTGTTCCTGTGTCGGGGTTGGTTCTGTTATCGTCTGCGGTATTGAGCCAGACAACATCCCCTGCAGTGTTCTGAATCAGCGCGCCTTTTGGGTACCCCCCTATCGACGTTGAGAAAGCATCATCATAAGAGTACTGTCCGCCAGCGCACGCCCAGCGCACTGATTGTGTGATAGCGTTCAGTATGCCGTTGAAATCCCCGCCGGCAGGCGGAATACCACCTGCAGCAATAGGTGTCATCGTCAGAGGAGGAAACCCATCTGTGTACGATGCCGCGCCATCTTTAACCCCAATCTGAGAATTAACAGGTATTGCGTTTTTTGTCCCCTGATCAGCAAAAGGCACCGGAACGCGAGCCGGTATAGAAGCAAGTTTCATTCATGATCCTCTGGTGTTATTCGTCAGAAGGTGGACGCTGTATGTATGTGGTTACGCCTGCCGGCCGGGGAACGACATTGGTATTCACCATGATCGAATACTCGATTGTGGTTAACGGGAATTCGAAGATATAGCGCATCTGCATTTCGCCCATATCTTCAACGTAACAACGCCCTCTCCCTTCAAAGAGAAAGCGCAACAGGCGATTAACGTTCGGCGCGGTGCAGTCGGTGATATTTGCCATGGACTTAACCATGATTAACCGTCTGTAAGCCGAATCCGTGAGAGAAAAAACATATGTCCCCGTCTGGATCCCGGTGTAGAAAATGCCGGATCCAAAGGGCCGGGGATCGGTATATACAGGAGTGGTAAAGTTGGCTTCAGTAAAACCGAGATAAACATCTTCAGTCACCAGTTCAAGCTTGCGGGAAACGTTTACGATCTTTCCCCATATATCCAGCCCGAATCCCTGGGCTGTATCGACGTTCCAGACAAAATTGTAGAAATCGTCCAGGTTCACCGAGGGATCAATATTCTCGTTAAAGCTGTTAATGAGACCGACAATAGTCGGACTGTTTGCGTACTGGCTTAGCAGTGTGTCGGAAACATTATTCATACGTCCACGAGCTCCACGGTAATATTTTCGGGGCTTAGTGTGGGGCGCTGATCGATACCCAGAGCCAGCGAAGTACTCAATGAGCTGGTAGACAGACCGAGCGTGATTGAGAGAATGTTGACGTTGCTGTCGACAGCTGACACGCCTGCATAATATCGTCCGGCGTAGATTGTGCTTGCTATGCGTGCGCGTGAACCACCATCCTGCCCGTTGAATGCACTGATAACGGCTTGCCTGACGCTGTCTTCAATGTCGTATGGCAGTTGGTCGTTGGCACTTATCTGGACTTTATAGAAAACGGCGCTGGCGGTCGGTGTCAGCCAGGAAACCACATACTCGGGGTATGGCGTTTCATACCCGTCCCGATCTTCAACAGTGAAAGACGTATTGCCCGTATAGGAGCACCCAAGCGATTTTTTCTTCCAGATTGCATCTGCTACCGCTGCGGGATCTCCCCCTGCAACGGAAACGCATACGGAGTTTTTAGCAATCGGGAAATTCGTTACGCCGAAAGTGATATCCGTATTTTTGTCGTTGTCCTTAACATATGCGTCAAGGACGTTATTAACGCTAAGAACGCTGGCAAGTATCGACTGTGGGGAGTTAACTGCATTTGCGGCCACGCTATTACGGCGCCTGAACTCAAAATCAGCCCGGCTCTCCACATCCACTCCCGGCGTACCGGCTGTTTTATTGGTGATGCTGTCCCACCCTATTTGCGCACGAAATATTTTCGACAGCGCGCCTGCAGGGCAAGCAATCGGGCCCGTGGTTGAGCACTGAAAATCGACATCGACCGTCCCGTCGACTCCAATTCTTGCGTCAACGAGACTGTAATAGAGATAACCGCTGGTATCCTCTGCCATTGAACCGGCAGGGATTGGCGTATTCACCTTTCCCCTGCAAGTACCCGTTACGACTGTGCCGCTGGCCGATATGCGTTCGATAAAATAAATCCGGCCAATAGCATCCTGCCAGCGCCCGCTTGAAGTATCGGGATCCACCTGGTTCGATATCTCCGCTATCTGGTCATTTTTATTGCCGATGATAGCAGCCTGGCTCTGGGCAAGCTGTCCCTGCGGTGAAGATAGCTGGGGGTTTACACCGCCGCCAAAGGCCTGATCGATGTCGGCCTGAACTCCCTGCAATATTTCGCTTTCTTCAGGCAATACGACGCCCTCAGGCGTGAATTGCACCTGTGGCACATTGGTTGTCATTGTTACCTCAGAATGAAGCTTCGGATTCGTTACCGTAGCTGTCTTTAATCAGGATTCGACCAGTAAGCTGGCGATTTTCGAACTGGAGAAAGTCGCATTTTGCCGTTACCACGCCGGGAACGGTAAGCGCTGTTTGCTCAATGCGGCTTTTAACGAGGATCATTGGAGGCCATTGCCCCAGAATTTGCTGCCAGTAAGGAACCCCCTGAGAGGTGTCATACCAGCATTCTCCGAGAAACGTGCGCACGGCACTCGCCACATCCTGTGCAACCGAATACGGTTCTGTCGCACAGGCTATGTTTCCGTTTATATCCAAAACCAGATCCCATGCGGTGCGATCCAGTAAGAGAGTTTTCTGCATAATCACCCCAGATTACTTAACAGGCTTGCCGCTGGTCCCGTCACCAGGCTGAACTTTGTCATGCTCATGATCCGAAAGCGGCACGCCATTTCCGGTTATTTCTTTTTCCGCTGTAATCGCGCCACCAAAGTTTGCATCACCGCCATTCTCCCCTTTGCCCTGCGTTAAAGCACCGTCGAGTCCGATTGAAGGGGCACTCAGATTAACGGACTGGGTTGCAGTGTCACTTATGGTGGGCGCGGTATTACTGATTGACTCCGTTGCCTCCTGACTGATATTTGGAGCCTGCAGTTTGATGGCTGTTGGCGATACCAGCGTGATCCCTTCGGTAGAGAACTGGATGTACTGCGCGGGGTTTCCGTTGAGAAATCCACCAAAGTAAAATCCATCGGAAAAATGGTTTCTGCGATTCGAGCCGGGCGCCGATACTTTACGTGTGCTTTTGACGTTGCTGACATCCCTGTCAGAGACAACGGCCAGGCCAATATCTCCGACTTCAGGATCGAGAATTATCGCGTTCGCGCCCCCCTGCATACGGAGGTAAGGCATATCGTAAATAATGCCATGTGACACTATTTTCCCTGAACCATCGAGCTGGGAAACTAACGGCTCGACATCAACAGTGCCAACCGGCTCAACCCCTCCGGCATTACGCACACCGCGCACAACGACAGGCATAGCCGTGCGCACACCCGCAAGATACTGCTTAATGACAAAACTGATCGCGCTGAACTGATTGGCATCGGTCTGTGGTCGGCGTTGCCCTGGCGCTTTAGAAGGTTCTTGGGACATCGTTATTCCATACCCTTAGAGAAGTAAACCAGGGGCCGCCCGGCACTTTGGAAGAGATAGAGTGCACGCACTGGCTGATCCCGAAATCGCCGCAGGCCTGCGGGATAGAACTGGTAATGGTCACACGTCGGCCATACACGAGATCGGGGTTAAAAGATGACGTAACTGCAAGGCCGTATGGGTCAAATTCCGGATACCCTACAAGCCCGGTTTCCGGGCTGAGAATTATTGACTCTTCATCAGTAAATTCCCCATCAGGCCAAATCTCAACGGTGTCATTTGCGAGCCTGCAGCCGATCCCTGTCGCCGTTGCCACATCCTGTATCTGAGCCATTACCGTGCCACATAAATAATGGTTCGACAGCTGCACCGTCACACCATGATTAACAAAGGCGAACCCGGCAGCTGCAGCGAGAGACTTCATCATCGTTGCAACATCCGTTACCCCCTGAAAACTGTTTGCAGCTGCAGGTACCATTTTTTCGAACCAGCCGGGAGAGGAATCAATACAGAATGCGACATCCGGGAGGCTGTTGTAATCGGTATATGCGTCAAAAATGGTGCCAGCGAACACCTGCGTCATTCCTTTCTCGTCATCACCCGCCAGCAGGGTAAGCGCGTTGTGACTTATTCCGGTACGAATAGCCATTGTCGCCAGCGTATTCATGTCTTCCGGTTTCATCCCCCAAATACGCAGGCTGCATGTCCCCTGCTCGAATATGCCAAAGCTCTCAATATTCGCCATCATCCGGATCCCGGACAGCGTTAACTGGTTGGTTCCATCGGCGAAGGTTTGATCCTGCAGGGTAAAAATTGCAGTGATCTTTTTTTCAGTAAATGCCACGCCTAACCCTCCTGATATATCAGCAGCCAGCGGGAATTGAAGCCGGTAAATACCGGATCGCTGCTCCCCTGGGTATCAACAAACATCAGGTTACCGATAAAATGCAGATAACTGCTCCGGACGAGGTTGACGCGATTACGTACCAGCCCGGCATAAACCAGAGGTTTACCGGCCACAGCGAGATCCACATAAACCAGCCCGGATTTCTGATAAATCTTGAGGGTGCAGTTTTGCTGGCTCAATACGATATTCATCTGCTGGCTTGGAACCGCTTCAATCGGGATGAGTTTCATGATCCCCCCTGAATGGCTGCACTTTGCGTAGGTGATGGGGTCACTGTGTTGGTAGTGCCCTGATTTTTTGTATCCGCAGCTGAATCCGTTGAGACCGTTTTATAACTTGCCTCAACTGTCTGCATAATTTCACGCATAAATACCTCTGCAGTCAGCAGCGTAACCCCCTCGGTATTGGTGCGCTTATAGTCGAAATGGACAAGGTTCAGCGATTTATAAACAAAATCAGGGGTCACAACGTTGAACGTCAGCAGTGAGGCTTTCATGGCCTCCAGCGTCCCCAGAAACGTTTCTCGCGTCATGCCGGCAGAAATACCTGATGACAGACCAACCGACCCGCTGGTAAGCGTGCCTGCCCCGCTGCAGGTCATCTTCATGCGGATATCGAAAGGCTGTAGCACTTTGTTGTATGACCGAAATCCCCCTTCCTCAACCGGATAATCGGAGATCCTCGCGTCCCCGCGATACTCAAACGCCAGCACGGAATCAGGCTCGATCATTTTTTCCATCGTGTCCGGAAGGTAAATTCCCCACCGGGGAGTGGTAACTGATTCAATAATGGAAAGAGGGTTTCCGCTCGTTACGGCACTGACGAGATCACCAAAATCAGCGGAAAAATCCGGATTGCGTGCAATTGACGGGACGCCCGGCACGTTCGGAACGTTGGGAAAATCAATCAGAGGCATTAACTCATCCCCGAATCAGCCTGATAAATTATCGGATTACGGCGCAACGCACCCGGCAGCTCTTTAGCCATTGCGTTGGCGTCTGTAGCCTGCGTCTGGATAGTGATCTGCCCGATATGCGTTTCGTTATGCACTTCCCGTGTAACTGCAGGCGCACCTGCAGCAGCTGGGGGAGCAAATGCATAACGCGATGCTGCGCCGACAGGCATACCACCTGTAACTTTTTGCAGATAGGCCTGCGTTTCTGCAGGCATACGGCCCAGCCCTTTTTTTGCAACATTTCCCGGCCCCCAGTTATAGGCAGCCAGCGCCGTTTTTAAATCGCCGTTAAATTGCTTCAACAGCTGCGACAGGTAACGCGCGGCAGCATCCGATGATTTCTCCGGATCAAACTGCTCTCCTTCCTTCAGCCCGAGGCCTTTAGCGGTTCCAGGCATAAGCTGGAAAAGCCCCTGCGCGCCTGCGGACGAAACAGCGAACTGGTTACCGCCCGATTCGGTTGTCGCGACGCTCTTCAGTAGTCCATCCGGCAGGTTATATTTGGCCTCAAGCTGTCCGAATGTGCCTGCCATCATTCCCAACAAAGCGGCGCCTTTGCCAACTGCCTGGGGTATTTTTACCGACTGGGCATGTTGTTCTGGCTCTGCTGAGGGTTGAGGATAGCCCCCGGCAGGAGCTACACCCGGAATATCGAGCGCGGCCTGTGGGGTGCCTTTCACGCGGTCTTTGTTCATAGCAATATCGAACCCCATGCTGCGCAATGAGTCCTCGATATTATTTTTCGCGTAGTTGTAGCTGCTCTTGAAGGTCGTCCCTACATCTTCTTTGTGGTCATATAACCACTTGATGTAATAGAGCGTTGCCATGAGTGGCGCCAGCGCGGTAAGCGAAGTGGCAAGGCCACCCAGGGCAGAAGCAACGCCAGCTATCCATGACGCTAGCTGCAGACCAATTAACGCTTTGGCTACGGTTTCCCAGCCGCCAAAGAAATCAACCACCTGCTGCACATCGTCGATAATAGGTTTGATTTTGCCAGGCAACTCTTGGAAGAACTGATTTATTTCGCCGCGGTGATCCCGGATCCAGTCTCCCCCTTCCTTCAACAGTTGCGTAACCTGTTTAATTTGCGGTTGTAACGCTTCCGTAAGGGTTAGTTTTGCGGCCTGCCATTGTGAATCGAGGGATGCCCAGGCACGTTCCATTTCCTGAGCGTTGCGGATAGCTTGCTCGGTTACAGCTGAATTTCGCTCTTGCTCTGCCACGTAGCGCTTTGTGGCATCGGAGCCTTGCATCAGCATGTTGATAGTACCCTGATCGATACCCGCCATTTTTCCGAACTGGCGCGCCTGTTGCGGCGTGGCATGCACTTTTTCAAAATACCGGGCAACATCCAGAAGCAGATCCGAAGATTTTCGCGCTTTTCCGTGTTCATCCATGAACTGAATGCCCATTGACCGGAAAGCCTGAATGGTGCTGTTACCGCGCCCGGTCATCTGAAAGCTGGTAATGCTGTCCTCAAGCCCCAGCATGGTCGCCTGCATCGTTTTGGCATCACCACCAAATCCTTTTACAGCATTACCCCATGCATCCACCGTTCTCGCCGACTCGCCGATCAACGTCGAAACACGCCCCAAATCAGCCATGCTGTGCGTGGTATCGATCAGGATATCTTTCACGCCTTTCAGCGTCAGCGTAACCCCAATCAGCGCCAGCATTTCGTTTCGGATGGAACGGAAAAATTCAGCCGCCTTTTTCCCTTCTTCAGCCATTGCTTTCGAAGTGGATTCTGACTCCTTTTTTAATTTTCCGAGGTCTTTCGTTACCTCATTTGTTCCTGCAGTAAAGGCGCTGGGGTCAAGCCCCAGCGTCA
Source organism: Enterobacter hormaechei (assembly GCA_041890495.1). GTDB lineage: Bacteria > Pseudomonadota > Gammaproteobacteria > Enterobacterales > Enterobacteriaceae > Escherichia > Escherichia boydii. The sequence goes on along the minus strand of CP169086.1, from coordinate 1,117,920 downwards.
CCAGCAGCGCATCTATTACGGTCGCAGACATCATCACTCCGTTTTGTTGAGCACCGCCTCGTTGTGCCTGTCCACCTGGATAATCTCGATCAATATCCACAGGTCTTCCAGCCCGTAAACGGTATCAAGTTCGTGCAGAGTGGCTTTGCCGGCAGATATTACGGTGGCAATGGTAGATGGGACGTTGGTGTATTCAACTAAGCCGTAGGGGAGATCGGAGAAGTTGACGCCGTAGTCGATTTCCCTACGGCTTTCAAAAAATCCGAATGCAGGCCGAATACCTCTTTACGCAGAGTAATGCGGGTTGCAACTTCTTCAATGTCATCCTCCTGCACGCCGCGAAGGATCTGCGGGCGCGAAGGATCCGGCATAATCTGCACACAGGTAAACATCTCCCCGAGAAGATATTCAGCTTCGTCATAGGGCAGTTGCGTGATCAGATTGATGCCGTAGGACACAATACCCGCGAAGCCCATTTTTTCGATGCCGTCCGGCAGCTGCACGCCGCTGCGCCCAATAGCCAGGAGCGCACGCAACGCCCACATTTCTGCGCGTGACGCGGGCATTTCAGTGATCTGGAAAACTTTCCCTTTATCGCGCCCTTCGGCGGTGATAGTTACAGTCTGGATTTTACGAGCCATTAAATATTTTCTCCGACTACACGTTCCCACGAAATTTTAAACGGTACCGCCTGCATGACTTTTTTCACATCGGGGATAGGTTTGTAATTCACAAGCACCCCGTTGCTGAGCGTGTATTTTTTCCCGATGGCCGGTAGTGAAATATTCGCTGTGCATTTCAGGATTTCACGAATAGCGTCCATCGCGTTGATCCAGTTACTGAACACCTCAAGTGATGGTGAATCCGGCATAAGCGTGATCGTCTGCACAATCGGGTTGAATATGTAACCAGCGGACTGACGACCATCAACGCCCATCACCACCTGCGCTTTGTCGACAGCATCGACACTAAACGCATCATCAGCAGCATACCCCTGCAGAATCTGCGCGTTGGGGTAAACGCTATTGATCACCAGCGAATACGTGGAGTTTGCTGAAGTAATTGATCCCATTTTTTTACCTTACTGAATTTCGATTGATGCAAGGGTGAGTTGCTGAATAGAACCACCATCCGCGTAATAAAGCGTCATCGGCGGTGATGCACGTTCAGAACGAATATCCGCCGTCGCTTCAACGATCTGCAGGTAGTAGCCCTTATTAATAATCGAGCTGGTCACATCGGAGCCGACAGCCTGAATAATCTGCGCCTTTTGAGATTCGGAAATCGTCGTTCCCGTTCGAATAGCGCCGAAGTTGAGGGCTTTACCAATTGGATCCATGCAGGAGGATTCAACCATTGTGTAGCCATCAGTTGCGTACGGAATGGAGCCGACTGCAGTTAGCAGATCGATCATGGCCTGCTGCAGGTTTGCATTAAGCCAGATCTGATTGATGAAGGAGTCCATCCATTTGAAACTTCCCGCCACCGCGCCATTAAAGAGAATATTCCAGGTGGTTTTTTTGTTGGCATAAACACCGAAGTAGTTGTAGCCATTCGACAGCAAGTTCGCCGCTACGGTGCCGTCATCAACTTCTGGAACAAGGCCGCTCTGAGTTCGGTAAGCCCATGTTGTGCGACCATTCCGACGGTTGAAGTCGAGTGAGGCAGCAATTGCCATGGAGAAGACGGCTGTTTTAGCTGAGCCCCACAGTGGGAAAACACCCTCATACTTATTCGCTTTAACCTGCGCGCCAAAGGAGTCTGCAGCATTAGGCTGCTGCGCGGCAGGATCTGTGTCCCAGCCGACATAGGCATATTCGTAATTACGGCCGTTCACCCATTCCGAAAATTCAATTTTCTGTTCGAGATCGGGCTCTACGGTAGTAGTGAACACGCCCCAGTTGGGCGCAATACCAACGATCTGATCCATCGTTTGTTTAGGCGTCACAACGCCAACGCCCTGTGATGCAATCGCGCCGCTGTCCTGGCTGAGTTTAAGGCTACCGGCCAGCGTTCCGGTGGCTGCTGTGATGGTAGACGCCGTCCCTGTGGTCTTAGATGTCAGCACAAACCCCTGTTTGGTCGAATCGTAAACGGTGGTTACGGTACCAACCGCCTCAGCAATAACGGCAGCAGCATCCGAATAGCTGGTAATTGCTGAAAAATCCATGTCGTCTGCAGTTACCGCTGTGCCATCAACGGTGATGCTGAAAGTGCCAGTAAACAGCTTCATATCATCCACAGACACACCCGCAAGGGATCCGCCTGTCAGCATGGCTGCCGTGGCGACCTGCGGCCACAACGAAAAGAGCAGGCTGGCCGGATATTTAGTGCAATTGGTGAAACCTTTGAAATAAATATCAGCGAGACTTTTTTCGAGTGAGTCTGAACCGAAAAAATCACCGACATCATCTGCGGATGCAAACGGCATAACTTTGCCGGACGGCATATACGTGCTGCCTGTCAGAATGAGGCCATTCATATCGACAGCGCTACCGCCTGCAGTCAAAACGCCAGGCACCACAGTAGCGAGCTGGGAAGCAGGAATAGACATATTTACTCCGGTGGGAAAGTGGCATCCACAGATGCCGGTTTAACGTAAAGTTCAGCGGCGAATTCCATCGGCGTGGAAATCACCAGGTTGAACTGAAGATGCAGATCGAGCGTCCAGCGTTCTTCGTACTGCTTTTCGCCGTTGATCATGGTTGTCTGGTGGGGCTGGTCGGCATAAAGCGGAATGACAGAAAACCCTTTATCCTTCGTAAGCTCGGCGAACCGCCGGACGGCATAGCCTGAGCGCGCCAGCGTGAAAATGGTCGATGCGGTGGATCCCGCATCCTCACCGTAAACATCGAGCTGGCAGATCCACTTTTTCGCCTGGTTGGTTAGCTCCAGCCCTCCAGTTGGTTGACCGCTATCCTGCCAGGTCGAATAGGGTTTATTCAGCTCGTCGTTATTCAGCCCGGTCATCGTAATGAATCGGCCCTCAGGCATCGCCACGCGGTTATCCTGCCCTTTCACGACTTCGTATAAATCGCCGACCACAGAAAGCAAAAAACCGCGCAAGGCGGTTCTCAGGTCGGTTTCAGTAATGTTTACTGCTGCAGGCATAGCGCCACCCTCGACCAGTCGGGCCACATTTCAAGGACTGCAACGACAAGCCAGGTTTCACCGTTGATGATGAAAAGATCCCCACCCTTTTTATCTTTACGCACCACCCCATACCACGCGCCCGGTATATATGCGGTGCAATCCACGCCCTGAATATTCAGCTGTTCGAGCTGCATCAGATCGCGCTGGGTCAGGTTCTGCTTTTGTACCACCACATTTTCGTCAGGAAGATATTGCGGCGCACGGCTGCCGTCTGCCGCTGTTCCATAGCCATTGCTTATCCGCGCGATAGCGGGAACGTTTGGGTTTACGGATTGGGTGAGTCCGTTAGCTATCCGGTTCAGATCCATTTGTTGTTACCTCGAAATCTACAGAATTGAGCATGTGGCCGGTTTCAATAAGAGGTTTTTCAGAGCCTTTTTTACGGATTGTGGATCTTGCGAGGGGTGGATCATTGAGCTGCCGAATAGAGTTTTGCAGTTGGCCCCGAATAATTTCACCAGTAGCATTCATTGCCTGCTCCAGGTCGTAATTGTTCGCTTTAAGTGCTTTAGAAACCAGCGCCCCCCAGCCTTTGGACTGCGCCCAAATCATCTTTCGAAAAAAAGGGCGCGGCGGGATCACGATTTTATGCGCGGGGATAGTGACGGTCTGGACAAAATCCGCTTTGTTTTTCTTCACAAACCGATTGCCCACCGCGCCATTTTTCCCCTGCTTAAAATGCAGATCCTGCGTCCGCGCCGGGACATCAATTTCGCCGCCCCACTCCTGCACAGCAGCAATCTGGGCAACTGGCGTCCCGTCGGGGTAAGTTGCCCCCTCCAGAAAACCAACTTTCAGCAAATCCCCTTTGCCCAGACGCTTCGCCACTTCCAGCAGCTTTCGTCTGATTTCCTCCCCACCACTGAATCCCGACATTTCTACGGCCTCCGGTAGCGCAGCATTGAACGATATCCGGCGGCGGAATAACTGCGCCCCGGAACATACTGCATCGTGCGATATGGTGCGGTAGCGTTCCAGTACGCTGCCCCATATTTGGTCTGCAGGTACCAGGCCTCTGTACCCGATACCGGCCCCATATCAGCCGAAACGGAAACAGAGCCTTGTGTAGCGCTGCTGATACGCCCCACAAGATCAGAGGCTGCTTCGCCATTACTCCCGGCGTTCAGCTTCGCTATATGGGCTGTGAGCATATTCAGCAACATGGCGCGCTGCTGTAAATCGGTTACGCGACTGCGGTCGGTGTTGTCGAGGTAGATCGTTGCCTCGGTGAAAAACTCCTGCATCAGATCAGGCGGGACAGCCGCAAATTCCGGATAACGCTTCCGGAATTTTTCAACATCGAAGACAACGATCCCCATCGGTTAATCCTCTTCGTCGCTTTCCGGGACTTTTTCCAGATCTTTGCCTGGCTTGTCCGGGTCGAGCCCCTCCAGCCCGGTACGTTCATTCTGGCGCTCCTGAGCCATATCCTGAGCGCTGCGAGTGTCGGCGTAAGCAAATACCAGTTCGTTTTTCACGTAGGGTAATTTTGCATGCGCTTTTTTCCAGGCTTCCCAGAATTCCGCATCAACGTTTTCGGTCAGGCCGTAGCCGTTAAGGATCCGGGAATCGCGGGAACCCCGCAGCTCAACGCTTTTCCCGCCGAACGTCATTACAAGCCCGCATGGTAATTTGCAGCCGATGGTGACAGTGCCGCTGATTTTTTCTTGTTCTTCGCTCATATCCGAAGTTTCATCCTGTGAAGTAGTGATCGTTAATTCTGGCGCTGCAGGTTGCTGCAGTTCAGGTGAGGCCTCTGCGATCAGCAGAGGCTCGGTTAGTTCGTCAGGAATTGCCGGTACTAACGTTTCGGCAGCCCCAGAAGCAAAAACCGCAGGGGTTTCCTGCGGTTCATCTGATTGACCTGCAGCTGCAGGCGGATTTTTGGGTGGTCTGCCGCGTCTCGCCACGTTACACCCCCAGCATGCCTACGAAGCCCAGCGGGTAGCGAATGATCGCGCCCCAGGTACCACCTGATTTTTTCTGCTTAAAGGAGGACAGCCCTGTAACGACAGGATGGGCGCGCATCTTCTCGGTAAACGCACCGTAACCCGTAGTTTTGTTATCCACTTTTTCGAGCTTGAGCTGCACCATTTCGCCCGCATCAGTGGAATATTCAACTGCGGTTTCGATACGCATATTCGGGAAGTTTTTCTGCAGCAAATCCGTCACGTTCACTTTGTACATGTTGGTTTTGGTCAGGTTCACTTCCACCCCCGGCGACATGCTGAGTGTCATGGCATCAGTGCGTTCCAGCTGGCCTTTAAGCTGAGTCGCCAGCTTTTTATAAAGCCCCTGGGAGATGTCGTTATAAATCGCCTCAGCGTCTTTATCATCCCACTGCAGGTTACCGCTGCCGTCGTCAATCGGCGTAATTGGCGCAGCCAGCGCCGGATCGTTCAGCATGCCCCAGTTCCTCAGTCCAGCGATGCCAAAGAAGTAGGATTTATTCTGGAACTTAGCCAGAGTCAGCGCACTGGCGACGTTAAGTTCAGATGCGTAATTGATCTGTGCTTCGCCGTAGCGCGCCAGCTCTTTTTCACCCCATTTAGTGATGGTCTGGAAGTGATAACTTTCGCGGTATTCCCAGTTAGGGTTAGCGCTGGTGTTACCGTTATTTGAGTAATCGCCGTATGAGCTCACCGTGCCCGCAGACTCGATCATCGGGAATGATGCTGTTGTGGTTGTCCAGTCGCCTTTTTTGGTTTCACCCAAAATCTCGGCGGCCTTCATCGGAGTCACCAGCACATTGATCACTTCCGGGTCGTAATAGTTGGTGAGATAGGCCGGAATACCGCTGTTACTGGTAGTTACCAGCTGCGGCGCGGCATCCATTGCCAGCGAGTAATTACTGCGGTACTGGTCGAAACGCTCGTCCAGAAAATCCGCATCATCGCCCGGCAGAACAATGCCGTATTCACGTTCGGCGTAAATTAAATCTTGATGCTTAGGCATAGCTGTTTCCCCAGGTTCCCATTTTGATAAGTTCGTTTGCAGCGCCAGCACTGCCCACGGTAAAGATCGTTTCCACGCTGCCAGCAATCGTTGCCCCTGCCGATCCGGTGGAAATTGTGCCGTCCGTCAGGTTGGCGAAAATTTTCTGGCCGATGGTGGCCGCCGTCGTCGTTTTGACGACGAAATCACCACGGGTTTTCAGATCAACCGCCATACCTGCGGGGATCACCATAGAGGCGTTACCCATCCAGTCGGTGATCAACGCCTGCCCCTCTCGGCTGACAAAACCGTGTGGTGCGCCCGTGCCGGTATTTGCTGCAGTCATGTTGTCAGCGTCAGCCCAGGCGAAGCGCCCGACCCTCACGCCATCATCGCCCGCCACCAGTGCCCCCTCGCCTGCGAGCCACGAAGAAACAGGGTTATCGCTTGCGAAGTCTCCTTCAACGCCGATCGGCAAATCCTGGTTAATTCGAGTCTGGAAACTCATGCTTAGCTCCTTACTAATTTATTGGCTTTAGGGAAACGGGTTGCAAAACCGGTAACAGTTTTAGAATCCATTGCCAGCCCTTTGCCCGGTTTGGCAGCCTGATGCGCAGAGAGCTGCATTTTTACCATCGAGCGGAATGCAGACGGGTGTACCCCTTCGATTTCCACTTCCTGCTGTTCCAGCGCATAGCGATAAATATCTTCCGCGCTGTCCATCGCCACGACATCACCCACCAGCGGCTTAACCTCGATCTCGGCCTGGCGAATCGCGTTGAAATCTTTCACCGCTTCTTTACGCGCCTGGGTACGAGCAGTTTTAATTGCTGCATCCATAGCGGGTTTTGCTACTTTATCGTCGTCGTTCTCGTCCTCAGCAGGTTTCTTTTTCCCGTCATCCGGATCAGCATCTGGATCCGCGTCCTGAGCCTGTCCGGTAATGGCAGCCTTGATTTTCGCCAGCACATCGCCGTTTACCTTACCTTCCAGCGCCGAAAGAACCGTCTGCAGAATTTCATCGTCGTCCTCAGCAGGTTTCTTTTCGTCGTCGTCCGCTTCATCTGCGGCGGTATCGGTCGTTTTTTCGATCTCGTCCTCTTTCAGCTCGGCATCCTGCGCCAGTTTGCCTTTGAATTGTTTAGCGACTGCTGCAGCCAGCGCTTTGCCCGAAGCATGCGTGACGACAAGCTCGGTCAAATCCTTTTTATCAAGCGCAGCATCCTGCGCCAGCAGTGGGCGCAGATACACGCTCAGCGCTGTACGCCGCGCAATATTCTTCGCGGTGATTTTTTTCTTCATTTCTTTCATTTCCTCAGGAAGTTTGTCGCCAACGACGACATCTGGCCCCGCGCGCCCATCAGGGACGAGGGATACATGGTTACCAGCCAAATCACGCATAACGCCATCGTAATGCTCGCCCTCGTATTCGCCGGGCGTCATGTCTGCACGATAGTGATAAGCGGAAGACAGTTCGTTCTCTTCCTCGCTCTCAATGCCCCCTATCGCAGCGGCATCCCACACAGCCAGGCTGTTATTGAGATATGGCGCGACGAAAGCCGCTTCACTGCCGGTTGTGCCAACAATATTTTCTTTCGGCAGGTCATCAGCAGAGATCGGAATGTGTTTATTGAGTAGCGGCAGATTGTTAAATGTTGGCGCGGCCTTTTTCAGTTCATCAGGGTCACGCAACAGGTAATAGATTCGGTTTGGTTCAAGGCCGAGCGCCTCTGAATCTGGTATTTCACGCCCGTAATACGGGCAAATCATCGCTTTTGAAATCGGGCTTACGCTGACATGTAAAACGCCGTCTTTGCTGTACGTGCGCACGCTCGCCCTATCAAACGCGAGGCGATCAGGATTTTTCCGTTTCATTGAGTTTTCCGGTCAGTCGTTAAATCCGGGCAGCACCATTTCCCAACCACATTTGCAGTTGATTAATTTTCCCGGAAACACATATTCACCTTTGATTAGCAGACCTTTCGATAGGTCGAATTCTTTCCCATCTGCCTTAACGTGATCCTCACGCTTGGTCTTTCCACCGTGGCTATGGCGCCAGATACCCTTTTTCGCCCCGATAGAACGCTGGCGTGCTGCGACCATGTCAGAGGTAGCTTTATTGTTCTGGTCACGGGCAATCAGCGCAGCGCGCCGGTGGGTCACACCGTACTGCTGCTCTATTTTTTCAGTGAGTGCACCAAGATCACGCCCGGCGGTAACTGACTGCATGGTGATGGTTTCAATCTGCGTCAGGTACTGCTCGGGAATGCTGCGGATCAAGCCCACGTTTTCGCCGATGGTCGCCTGGTATGCATCCCGCATTTCATCGGTCATTTTGAACGGGACAGAAAAACCAACATCAGAGAGTTTTTTCTGCACAGATCTATCGGTGGCGCTGAGAGTCTTATCAGTAAATTCCCGGGCGAGCTCTTCCGACAGCGCATCAAATTTAGCCGTCCATTTTTTATGGAGACGGCGCGCCGCTTTTCGCAATGCAACCGCCGGGCTTTCGTCCTGGGCGATCCCCGCGTCGCTACCGACGTACACGCGGGATATTTCCCGTTTAACGTCCCTGTTCATGGCATCTATCTGCTGGTTGAGGCGTTTTCGGTACCACGCCTCGTTACCCGCATTAGGCTGCACTCTTGCCAAAGTTTTCTGCGTCGTCTTCCTCGTCGTCCTCTTCGTCTTCGAGGTCGTCATTGTTATTCAGCTCCAGCGAGTGATAAGGGCTATCCGGGTCACCAGCGAGGCGCTCGCGCGATTCGTCAGCTGACAGGCTGCCCACGTTGTTAACCAGAATGTCGTCCGTTTCAGCCTCTGTTTTCCGGATGTTGGCTTTTTCTTCGTCACTCAGCTCCATCAGCGGTTCAAACTTAAAGCTGATATCCGGGTCGATTTCTCCAAACTCGGAAAGCTGAATGATGTTTATGGCCTCCTGCAGGTTGTCCCGATAAACCGCCTCCTGGTTGGAGTGGATATCATCGTAAAACACCCTGATTTCACCATCAGACGAAGCGTTAAGGCCGTTAGGAGTGATCCCGGTAAACTTCACCAGCGGGATGCTGCTGACGCTGCACATGTGCTCCTGAGACTGTGCCTGCAGTGTGTCCAGGCCAGAGAGCGGCGCATTAAACTGGAAAAACTCTTCCGTGTCTTTATCGAGAAACATCACCCCGCGATTGTCCTGGTAAAGACCGAATAATTCCGCTCGATCCCGCAGGTCATCACCAGAGCCACCGGAAAGCGTGTTCTGCATATTCGTTTTCACGCCGGACGTGGAATACGAATGCACCATATCGCCGACGCTGTCGCGCGTACGCAGCCAGTTATCGACATAGGGTTCCGCTATCTGCGTGAGAGACAGGCCGCCGAAGTTGTAGGCTGCTTTCAGCACATCCGGCACCGGGCGAGAGACAAACATCAGGAAGCGCGAATCGTGCACTTCCTTCCCCATTACGTACCAGCTCTGGGGTTTGTAATAGTCTGCCTGCAGCGGGTCGCTCGCGTTATACACGCCGGGGTAAGTCCACATAGGCTCTACGCAGCGGAATGCCACGAGGCTGCCCGGCGTGATTTTTTTGTCAGAACGAAAAAGCTTGGTCTGCAGCTCCACCGGATCGACGGAAGCGGCGATCCCTTTTGGCGTCCGGACTTCAATATAAATCTGGCCGCGTCCAAAAAATCCGTCATCGTCCATCGCCTTTTTAAATGCAGCGCGGAGTTTGTAGCGCTTCATGGCCTTTTCCAGAATGGTGATTTTCCAGCTTTTATCCTCCTCCCCGACGCTGGTTAAAGTGATCCACTTACGCGTCATCTCCTTTGAGTTCACATCCACCATTTTGCGGAATTCAGGCCGCTGGGCGAGCTGCGCCAGATAGGGATAGCCAGGAAAGCCGCTTTGCCCGGTTGTCATGCCTGCAAAATCCGGGCTACCGTATGGCGTGGCATCCATCGCCAGCACGGCGCTGCGGATATCTGCCGGAATAACGCCTGCAGGGGGCTGGTATTGTTTAAGCGGGTGGATGTACTTCAACTTTTTGGCTTTTGCCATCGACAGCGCAACAGCACTTATTTTTGGTCGGGGCGGTTTTTTCTCTTCGGGTGGTGGCGGAACGTCTGCCGGTTTGCGGCGAAAAAAATCGAATATTTTCATTAGCGGCTCCTGAGCGCCTTTTTGCTGATTTTGATCGGGGCATCGATAATTAACATGTCGTCTATGGCATCCATCATTGGATCCAACTGGTCATCATGCGTATTGAATTCCGTGTTGATCCCTTCCATCTCAACCAGGAAATCATTAACGAAATCGTCAACTGCCGGCAGATAGATAAAGCCCGATTCCATGTACCCCTGGGTGTCCATGAGGCGCGTGTATTTATCCTTGTTGCGTTGAATGGCCTTAACCGGACAAATAGCCTCGTCGCGGATATCCTGAATCAGGCCAGTGCCTGAGGATTTATCTTCAACCGCCATGTAACGAAGCGGGCCGTTCTGCATCGCCCGGGCTTTCGCCCAGAATGCCGTTGCGCGCCGCTTAAGTTCTTTCGCTTCCCATTTGCCGCGAATCATATCGATCAGATACATGCGCCCGTCCTGCCCCAGCCCCCAGTGCTCGAAAACGGAATAATCGTTAACTTCCTGGATTTTTTGGGCGGTGTCGGCGTATATGGCGCGCCATTTGAGAAGGGGTAGAACGGTGTACTGTCCGAACCAATCGGACTTGATCAGGCCGCCACCTTTCGCTGTCGGTCGCTGCTGGTACAAAGCATTCCAGACAAGGGATCCGCGCTGCTTACATTTTTCTACGAACGCGCGCGGCATGCGTTCAGGAAAAAGAATTTCGCCTTTTTTCCGTAGGGCGTATTTTTTTCCGTTCAGTTCGTGGAATTCATCGTTTTCAGCCTCCATAGGGAAACTAATCACGCGCCACTCCTCGCCACCCTCTTCCGCTTTCTTCAGCAACTGCCCCGCAAGGTCATCTTTATGCCAGCGGGTCAGGATGATTATGATCCCGTTCAGCTTGGGATCCGCGCGGGTGAAAAATGTCGTGTCGTACCAGTCGATCACGGCTTCCTGATACGCTTTCGACGACGCGGTTTTATAGTCCTTCGCCGGGTCGTCGATTATCCCGATGTGCATGCCCTGCCCGGTGATACCACCATTCACGCCAGCAGCGCGGTACGAGCCTCCGTGCAGCTTCCCGTTCTTGTCTATGGTTTCCCACAGTTCTGCCGTTCTGATTGCGCCCCCGGCGACCGTACGAACGTTTGAGCCATTAATGCAGGTCTTCGGGAAAACTTCGTGATAACGCGGCGAGTCGATAATGCGCTGCGTATCGCGCGACATTCGGTTAGCCAGGTCCGCCGAGTACGAACACGAAATAACATTCCAGTCAGGATGTTTACCCAGGGCGAAAGCAGGAAAGCGACGTGAGGCCAGTTCACTCTTACCAGAACGCGGCGGAGCGAATATCATCAGGCGCGGCATTTTCCCGGCCTCGACATCCTTCAAAAAATTATCCAGCTCGGCACAAAGCAGTTCATTGAACCAGCCCGTTTCATAACGCGGGTTGGTGTACAGCGTGAAATCCATCAGCCCTAGCCGGGCCGCCAGCATCGCCCTTTTTTTGAAAGCCTCAAGAATCGTCGAGTTTTTCATCGAGCTGGTTTTTGCGACGGCCATATCCCAGCTCCTCTAATGCCTCGTGCAGTTGTTCATCGGTCAGGTCGGCATCTTCGTGCGGATCATCACCAACAACCGGATCTCCGTTTTTCCTGCTGGCTCTGATTTCCAGTAGCTTGATTAAATCACGACGTGCAGCTTCCTGGCTGGCTGCCTGCACCTCGATGCCGAATTTTGTTTGTTTCACCCCGGTATAAAGCCAGCGCGCATCTCCCTCCAGATCCCGCGTATCAGGGATAAATACGTGGCCCGAACCTTCACCGAAACATTTAGGACAATCCGGATTGGGATCTGCCGTATCGCAAAAGCCGAGGCCGCCATACTCAGGATCCTTTTTTCCGTCCTTTGCTGCTGCAGCTGCTGCCCTGTCGAATTCGGCAATGTCGCGCCACTGGTAAAGATGATGTTCGCCCCAGCAGTGCCGGCAATTAACACGCCGGTATTGTGAGAGATCATTTGGATTTGCGCGGGTGATAGAAACGAGCTGGTGAATTATCTCGTCTATCTCTGCTGAATAGCGTTGCTGGAATTTGTCACGAAGATAGCGCACGGCCTTCGCAACCTTAACATTCCTATACAGCCTGCTGGCTGCTGCATACGCCGTATCGCCCTCGCAGGAATATCCAGCCTGGCGATATGCATCTATTCGGCTTTTCCCCATTGCTACCTGTTCAGCGAAAATCCCTTGCTGCTGATTTAGCCCGAATTCCGCAGGGTCGAATAAAATTTCCTGCCGGGGTTCCGGTTCAGGCTCAGCGTTTTTTTTTATTTCCGCTGCAGGTTTTTTTTCAGTGGTACGCACCGTTTTTTTTTGCGTACCAGTTTTGCGTACCTGCGTACTTTTTTGCGTACCTTCTGGCTTGTTGCGTACCCAGCCATTTTTAATGGCGCGCTTGCGGATTGCTCCCTCAGTTAGCCCGTATATTTCGGCAAGCTTACGGAGAGAAAGCACCCCGGCACAGTAATCGCGCTCAAGGCCGCTATCTTCCGGTTTGCTCATGGGCTATCTGTCCTGGTATTACTCGGGGATGATCCCGCTTTTACGCAGTGAGGCCAGCAGGGTATTTAAATCAGCAACCACGCCCGCAGCATCGGTCGCTACAGAATCCGCTACTGCATCCCCTTGCTTTACCCCACCAAGGGTTGTGGGCGTCGCTGCCGGCAGCGTGTAACCACCACCCTCGATATCTTCCATCGAGGGGACTTGCACAGGCATACCGGATGCAGACATAACTTTTTTTGGCATAATCTATCCCTCCAACTGATTAAAATTTATGACAAGATTTTTTCATTCATCGCTGCATATATAGCGATCTGATAACATCCCTACTTCACTTAACGGAGGTACCTATATGCAATGGATTTCAGTCGTCGCCACCAGCGCAGTAATTTCTGCTTCGGTATCAGGGCTATTAACGCTCTGGAACGCCCATCTACAGCGAAGAGTAGAAGAAAGGAAAAGGATCGCAGAATTTGCTATGAAAATGGCTTTCTCCGAATGGGAGGCGCATACAGCACTAATGAAACAAGTGGGCCGCGGTTCTGTTCTTCCACCAGAGATTTATTTTTATAGATACTCATTGCTCTTGCCTCTTCTCGATAAGGGAGAGTTAACGCCAGAAAAAATGGCCGAAGTGGATGCGGCCGTTCAACATATGGTAGAAACGAAACCCCAGCGACAGTAAATCTTTAACGTTTCGCATCGCTCACCGACTTCACATTATCGAAGCCACTCGATGAAGGGCTTCTGTAATGCTATGCCGTAGGATGAAAAGTAATACTTGCGTTGAGTGCCTTCAGCGCGAGTTTTTTCAGCCCGATACGCACCAGAATTAAATAAAGCAACAACCGCCATTTATTGGCGCTGATGTTGTATCGAAACTCACCTTTGACCTTTTTCATTCCGATCTCCTTTGGTCACTTTGTCGTAGGTTCGTTCGCAGGTACTACCGGCGACATAACGTTCATCAGCCTCTTTTGCGAACTCTCCCGCCAGGCTGTCAGCTTCGCCAAGCAGCTGGGCGAGCAGGCTGGCGACCTCGGCTTTTGCCGCGCTTGCTGTGGCAATTGCGGAAAGTCGGCCGGTTTCACTTCCTGCGAGTTGCCATTGTAGGGTATCGAGCTGCCGCTGCAGCCCACGAGCAGCCAGATCAGAAGCGTCAGCATCAGCCTGGACTTTTGCCAGTTCGCTGGCCCCTCTCTTCTGTTCATCATCTGCTACCTTTTGCCTGCGCCTTTCTTCTGCCCGCTCGGTAACCTCCCGGTGCAACGTTGCGGTGGAGTCAGCGAGATCCCGCTGCAGCCATTGCTGACTCCATGCAGAATCTGCCGAATCGTAGCCCGCGTCATATGCCCGCCATAATAAAAAAACCACCAGCAATGTGACCGCCAGTGGCTTCCAGTATTTCCCCAGCAACGCGAACAGCGCCGTCATACAAGTACCGATTTCGCCTTGTCATAGCGCGCCTGTCGATCATCGAGGCCATTAGTGCCGCCGTTAATAATTTTCGTAACGGCTTTAAGATCCCCGGAGTGCTTCAGACACCCTTTTGCAGCATAAAACCACGCAGCAGAGCGGGCTGCATAATCGTCCTGCTCCAGTAGCTGAGGGACCAGCAGCAAATCAGTGCCGAGGCCGGTACCGCAATCCCGGTAATTGTCGTGACCGGTAATCTGAATCAGGCCACGGCCGCGATAATTCCATCCATCGTTCTGCTCAACGTTACCCATGCGATTTGCGTACACGATATTTGCAATGGATTTTTGGTCTGCCGGATGATCTGCAGTGCGGCCATATTGTTGCGCAGTGTCTGCTGTGAAGTATTTCCCGAAAGTAGCCAGTAAACCATCGGCCGAATAATTCAGGTTCTCCACAATGCGAGAGAAACCACCAGATTCATGCCCTACCTGGGCAATAAACATTGCCTGATCGTCTTTGGACTCAATGCCAAATTCTTTCATGGCTGCAGTTAGCGGCTGATACCAGCGCGCAGCGAGATCGGCGCTTATACCAGCCGCCTGTTGGAGTTGAGATTTATTCATTCGCTTTTCTCTGTATTGATGCCGGTTCGTTTTGTAAACAACGCCACGGCAATATCACGCAGTCGGTCAGCGCCAATAAAACCAATCATGCCGCCAACAAATGCGCCTGAATTTGCAGGAAGGCCCAAATATTCCAGAATTGCGGATACTGCTAATGCTGCAATTCCGCAAACCAGTGCCCCGGTAGCTGTATAGATTTTGGGCTTTCCAGCCCTTATATCCATTAATGCCGAAATCCCCAAAGCCGTCAGTCCGGCATAAACCGACGGCAGGTATACAGCCAACCATTTCATTGTTTGCTCAATTATTCCGTGTTTTTCCATAGCCACCTCCAGAATGGGGCGCCGTGTGAGAATAAAAAATCCCCGAAATTCCAGGAGCGGAAACGGGGAAAGCGTTGTACTAAATTGACCTGTCAGCGGCCTTAATATGAGAAAACCCCGGCGAATGCCGAGGCCTTTAAAAAACAAAACCCCACCGAAGTGAGGTTTCTTGAATAGAGAGGCATCTCATCCAACAAACCACCCGAGGTTAACTGGAATTTAACGAGATGCTTTTGGATGAGCGCTGAACCCAAAGGTCAGTATTTTCACACAGCAATTTTGCAAAAAGCAGCGCCCATTCAAAACGGGGTTGCTTTTCAGTCGCTCCGGGGACCCCATCATCGCAGACCGAAAAGCTTAAACTGGAGCGGGCAGCGGGAATCGAACCCGCATCATCAGCTTGGAAGGCTGAGGTAATAGCCATTATACGATGCCCGCAAATGGTGCCGACTACCGGAATCGAACTGGTGACCTACTGATTACAAGTCAGTTGCTCTACCTACTGAGCTAAAGGGCCGGGAGCGAGATGATACATAAGTGAAACTAACCATGCAATCCCCGGCAATTGTCGTCGGTGAGTATCCACCAGCGGCTGAAATCTGATCCGGTAGGATACAAAGCCCCGGCATATACCAGGGCTTGAAAGTTTTGATGATGTTTACCGCTCCAGAACAGTGATTGCGGCTTCCATCGCTTTACGCATGTATTCAGTGTGACCGTGATCACCAGATAAAGCTGTTCTGAGCGCATTCGCAATATTGTACTTCTTCGTTTCTATGTCAGTATCACAGAGAATAAAAACTGCATCCCCTACGATCCGACACATCTCATTGTAGAGCGCATCTGCTTCACTTTCTTTCATGAGTTCACCTGTGTTAAATAATTTTGGTGATATTACATTCAGAAATTAACGAGAAACACGATCGAAAACAAAAAACCCGCAATTAAGCGGGTTTGTACAATTTTGGCAACATACCAAATTAGCCTTAAATATCGGCTATTTTGTTCGGTTTTGCAATAGTCATCCTATATCTTCCTCAAAATTTGGTTCAGGCATCCTGGCTAAAACGTTGCCTAATGAGTCAACGTCGAGTGATGCCACCGCGCCTTTCAGCATCTTCCAGTGAGGTGCATAAACCTCGCACCATGTTGAGCGTGATACGCCCAGGCGAGTAGCGAGCAGCGCGCCTGCATATTGCTTGTATGTGTCGTTCATCTGCTGCGCCGCCACTTCCTGCACAGCCAGCCAGACGAGAGAAATAATGCGCTTTTTCGTTTTCTTAAGCAGGCCAAGCGGCAACGTGTGCTGGTGACCATTCCAGATAGCTTCACATATCAGTGTCTGGTATTTAAAGTTCAGATCAAACCCATAACAATAACGAAGCCATGCCTGTTCATGCTCCGGAAGCA
The DNA here is from genome assembly GCA_041890495.1 of Enterobacter hormaechei. Classification (GTDB taxonomy): domain Bacteria; phylum Pseudomonadota; class Gammaproteobacteria; order Enterobacterales; family Enterobacteriaceae; genus Escherichia; species Escherichia boydii. The sequence goes on along the minus strand of CP169086.1, from coordinate 1,101,373 downwards.
TGTTAACTGCGCGGCGCCACGGTGCTGCAGAAAATTCATTATCGTTTATTGGCGGCAGCGGCCTGCGGCGGCTTCGGGTTTCCAGCACATAGACGGCGCTATTTTCAGCTTTTACACACCGGACGCCGCCCCGGCCGTCATCCAGTTCTACAGCATGAATTGGTTTGCGTGGATTGCGTTCTTTATCTGCTGGGGGATGTTCACAGAATGCTTGCAGCTGACCTTTGGTTTTGCCAGAGTTATCTATCAGCGCGCGGGTAAGCTCGATCCGTGCGTACTCGAGTAATTGCAGATCCATCAGATAAAGCCCTCTTTACGCCAGATTGCCAGGGTTCTCATAACGCCTTCGGCATGCATCAGTTTCAGTTCATCGTGGGAAAAGTCAGTTTTTGCGCGCCCATCAATTGCGTCGTGACAGCAGTTGCAGGAGATTGCGCCCTGCAGGTCGTCCGGTTTGCAGCCGGTACCGCACGTACCGGCCAGGCGGTAATGCGCCAGGACACTCGTTTCAGGATTGAAATTACATATGCCAGGGATCCGGACTGTACATTCACGCCCGCGCGCCTGTTTACGGAGATCGGTTTTTTTCAAGCTGCTACCTCCCGCGCTATGCAAAGCTCAGGAAGGTTCGCCCTAACGAGTACCTCAGCAAACGGCGGTGGCACAGCGTTGCCACAGCGCGCGACCTGTTTATCCTTCGCATAACGTTTGCCGTTCGCGTCCTGGTCAATCACATACCAGTCAGGGAAGCCCTGTGCCTTATACAGCTCATGCGGCTGCAGCATACGCATGCGGATATCAACGATCTGATAAGTGCAGCCGTCAATTTCAACAAATTCGCACCAGTCGTCTCCACAATACCGCTGTAAGAAATCACGTACTTTTTCAGCATTCGGATGCTCAGTTGCGTATTCGCCGGGCAGCATTAATGACTGAACCTCACCAATGTGCAGGCCTCCTGCTGTTACTGTCGGCACAGGCTGATCTGTTGGCTGCCCGTCTTTACAGGTTCCCCGGAATTTTACGAGATGTGATGTAACCAGAGCGTGATGATCGGTTGTCGTTACCGTGTGGGCTGGCTCGTCCATTGCCACACCCGCCCCGGAGTAATTCCCGCCGAAGTGTTTAACCATGTGCGCCGCCACCAGAGCATGTTTTCCGCCACCAGCAACGACAGTGCCGAGAGGTTTTTCGATACCAGGCACACGCGGCGATTGCCCTGCCCGTTCACCATAACCGACCTGAATTAACGTGGCGGCTGCCAGCTGGCTCTTACCTCCCCTTCCTGCAGTAATTGTCGCGGATGGATGATCCACCGGGTTCGCTGTGCTATTCCCAAACTGCCTAACGATTACAGGAGCAATGACACAAGCGCGGGACTGTTTAAGGATCGTGTGTGCGGGTTTATCAATCGAGCGAGGTTTCGCCTGGTATTCGCTGCCACCATTGCCGGCTAGGAACGGTGTCAGCATCGCCTCAACCATTCCGAGTGCATGCCCATTACCGCCCGGGCGTTTTGATGTCCCGGCAGTCACTGTCGGCGCAGGTTCATTTACAGCCTGCCCGGTCGCGCCTGTACGGAACTTTGTAAGATGTGGGATCACCACTGCATACCCGTGCTTTTTGGTTATCGTCTGCAGAGGTTCAGACAAAGGCTGCCCACGGAAACAATCGTAATTTCCTCGGCTGCTGGTGTGGTTGCACTTCACAATAAACGGTGCAGGGTTATTGATTACAAATTTCTGCATACCGCGCGCTACGCGTTTAAGCGTATTCTCTGCCAGCGGCTTTTTACGGTCGAAGATAGAAGCTGCCGGCAATGACCAGTCGATGCAGTCAGCTGCTGTTTTCCAGGCCTGCAGCAGGCCGGATTTTACAGCCTCAGTTTTAGGATCCCCGTGTGTTGCTGACGGCCAGATGATCGGCCTGCCGTCACAGCGCATCACCATGAAAAATCTTTTGCGTATAGTAGGAGCGCCGTAATCACAGGCGCGCAGCTCTCGATAATCAATGGTATACCCGAGGCCAGACAGCAGCCTTTTCCCGTTTTTACTTTCCGGGGAAATTTCAAGGAACTCGCAGGCTTCAGCAAATGCCGGGTGATCCGCAGCAATTCCCCAGGAGAGCATTGCGCAGAAAGCTTTAAAAGTTTCTCCGGCACGTTCTGGGTCTGGCCGGGTTTCGCAGCTCAGAAGCGGGCCCCACGTTTTAAACTCCTCTACGTTTTCCAGCATCATCACGCGCGGACGGGTCTGTAGCGCCCATCTGAGCACTATCCACGCCAACCCGCGAATTTCTTTCTTAACGGGTTTAGCCCCCTTAGCCTTTGAGAAATGGCGGCAATCCGGGCTATACCAGGCCAAATCTACTGGTCTGCCAGCGGTGGCCGCAACCGGATCAATATCAAATACCGACTCACAATAATGCAGTGTGCGCGGGTGATTTCGTGTGTGCATCGCTATAGCGTGTGGGTCGTGGTTTATAGCAATGTCCACAGCACGGCCTGTGGCCTGCTCGATCCCGGTGGATGCACCGCCGCCGCCCGCAAAATTATCAACAATTAATCCGCGCATTGTTCGCCCTCCATAGCTTCGGCAAGGATAGAAATTTCATGAATAATGGTTTCTTCCGGGGTATCGGAAAGCCACAGCAGATTGATGTGCGCCCTGAGTTTTTCGGCGTGCTGGTGGTCAATTACTGCAGTGCTGGCGGCTGCCAGAAAGAGCAGCCTTACTTCGTTAGGCCATTTAGTCACGCTGCGTACTCCAGCAGCTGCATGGCTACGTTTTCGGCTTCCTGCTCCGTTGCGAAGCTACGGAACAAAATGGTATTCCAGAGGACATTAAAAACGGCTTTATAGACTTCGTGGAATTCTGCCTCGCTCATGTTAGCGAACGAGATCGAACGCGCCTCACGGCGACGGGTGTTATCTGGCAAAACAAACTCGTCGTAAAATCCGGCTTCAACCGTTGCCCATTTCCGAAATGCTTCGAATGACTTTACAACTGCATGCCCATCTGCACGGCGAAGTGCTGCGCGTTCGGTGAATGCGGCTTCGGTTTCAAGTAGGGTTTCTTCGTTACCGACGATGGAAATCAGATACCGGATGTAAAGGTGAAGGTATTGTTTTTCCGAAGGGGTGATCGTTCCCCCTGCTGGGGTCCAGTATTCGAACCCCATATTGAGCAGGGCAAAAAATCGCTTATGGAAAAGATAATTGCGCGCCTGCGTAACATTGCAGTTAAGCCACACGCCTATTTTGACACGCTGCAAAAAATCACTGGCCTCGGGCGTCGCCGGGGTCAGTGTATTTTTTGAGGTTTTAATCAGTTGGAGCTGCGCCATCGGTTTTTCTCCGTGGCACAGTGTTGCTCAGCAGGCTGTTCAGGCCTGAGTAGAGTATAGCTAAACCCTTTCGGCTTCTAAAGCGGGAAAGCCCGCTTTTTTGAGCGCTTCATTCAGCGCCGGTATTGATGTGACGAACTCTCCCTTGCGTAAAGCATATCCGCGCTCTGGCCTGCCCTTAAAGAAATAAATAAGAACCGGGCCAGTAACTGTTGGTAACCCGGGGATTAAATCATCTGGAATTTGCATGAGATGCCCCTACTTTCCTACCTTTAGCAAAAGGCAGTGCTTTTAAACGGCTGGCAGCTGCACCCGCCAACACCAACGGCAGAATACTTAATAAAACCAGTCGTCCGCACTTTCCCAGGTTTCCTGCAGGATCTCTTCGATTACCTGCTTGTCTCCCTTCTCTCCTCCGAGAATGCTCAGGCCGTCAGAGGCAGAGCGGCGGATAGTCAGTTTACAATCAGAATATTTTTGGGTAATTCGACGGAGCAGCTCTTTCTCCAGCGCCGGAACCGCGCCATCAGGAAGTTTCTTCGTACGATCGATGGTGATTTCTATCTTCATGATTCCCTCCTGCATATACTGTACATTTAAACAGTATACCCATAAGAAAAAATGATCAACGTTTTAAAAGCACTTTATGCAAACTCTAGTGTATTGTTTATGCTGGGTTTTCCTTAGCTTCAGTTCCGAAAGCCAGTAATATCAGGCGTTCCGCTCACAGAGTTTTTCCGACATTTCTACGAAATTTTATTGTGCCCCCTAACAAAAATCGGGGGCTTGCTTTAGCTTTCGAGCATGGCGGCGTAGGGCACTGGAGGGGCGGTGTAAAGAACTCGGCGCTTTCCGCGTCGTTCCGAGTCATATTGGTCATAAAAACTTTTATTCACATCTTCCCAGTGCCATTGAAGTTCACCATTTTCGTCATGATGACAAAACTCACACTGGTAAACAGGATCAGCGCCCAACGCGGCCAATAGCTTTGCAGCGTCTGCCGCAAGCTCTGTTATGCTGATAGTGGCGCAACCCTCTCTGCCGTCGCTATCTTCGCCGTAAACGTCAAATTCATCGCCATCGATATCAGCTGCATCGTAAGACGCCAGTTCGCTCAGGAGGCTTTGAACGTTATTTCCGTATCGTAGTTCTGTTGGTTTGTTATTCATCACCGCATAAATCCTCATATTTAACGAACTCACCGAAGCACTGCAACTCAGCGCCAGCCATGAAATAGCCCAGCGCTTCCGCGCGTTCACCATCAGTCTTGAACCCACCGATGGGGTAACGTTCATAGAACTTGTTGATGAGTTCAGCCATTTTCAGTTCAGATGAAGGGATGGCGTTCTGCGATTCCAGCAGAACATCCATCGCCACAACACCAAGACCAAACATGTCGTACTGCTCTTTGTCTGCGACCGCGTCATAGTCCTGCTGCCAGCATTGAAATGCGTTGCGAAGGTCTTCCGCCTGTTCTCTGGTAATGGTGCTCATGATTTCATTCCCTCCACGCGAGCTTCGATCATGCCCCACACAACTTCGTGCTCAGGCCAGTCGCTTTCAACAACGACGCATGAAAGCTCGTCTTTACCGCGCTGCTGGCGAATGTCTTTTACCGCGAGAGCGACATGCTCCAAAACATCCAGCGCCCCATGAGGAATAAGGCCTGCTTCGCATGCGGACTCAATATCTGAAACTTTGAGAACGAAATAACGATTTTCTCTTTTCACGTTCACTCTCCTTTACCGGCTGCGGCTGCGCGTTCTGCGTCATAGAGCCATGCATCAATCGGATTTAGCGAATTTTCGATTGGTGTACCGCCTGATTGGTACATCAGTGCCTTTGCACGTAGAAACAACTCATGTACCTTCTCCAGCCCGGCAATCTTCATCTGTGCCTCGGTCAACTCGCCAGCAAGCTTCCACTCTGATTTTGATAGCGTTTCCAGCTCGTTCAGCAGCTCTTCGGCAAGGGTTATGCGCATCACTACTTTCTGATAATTAAAGCGTTTAGCTTTATCGATGGTGGCGCGTAGCGCCTGTCTGTCTGTCATTCTTGTGCCCTCTCATAGGTTTTATTTCGGTTATTGGATCAATCTACTGGTGAATAAATATCAATGACTCGCGCCGGGCTTAATGCCACCGCTGGCGACTCACACTGATTTCCCCACACGTCGAAACCGTGGGATGATTTACGGGCGAATAGTTCAATGCGCGGTACATCGCCCAGCAGCTGCACCAGCATTTCGCGAGCCTCATCCGGCTTGCGTGAGTTCTCGCGCCGGGGCGCGCTAAAGTGCTGGATGATCGATGCATCCTGCCGTGGTGGTCTCCTGCCGCGCACGGCAAACAGCACATCCTCAGAATTGGCTCGGGTCAGATGCCCCATACCCATCGCCGATTTTTCTGGTTGGAGAAGACAGGTTTTATGCCAGGTGAAACCCTTCATGGTCACAAGCTTAAAGCCCCACGCCTCGACAACTTTCAACGCTTCCAGAGGCTGGGTTGGAACCCACCACATAGCCAGCAGGCTGTTTTCATCGGCCAGTTCCCAGACAGGTAAACGGCATATGTCCTGAACTTTCATCGTCGGATATTTAAACCCGGCGCCGCGTTTCCCCGATTTACTTTTATCCCGGTATTCCCAGGGAGGATCCGCGTAAATCAACGTGTATTTTTTGTTCATGGCTCCCTACTTAACAACGCGGAGGTGAGTAACGTTTTTGCGATAACTCCCCCAGTCAAAATTCACCCAAACGCCGCCATCCATCGTTAGGCGATCCATGATCCGGACACCCAGCACGCGTTCCAGCTCCCCGTGGTTCAGGTTCGTTAGAATCCCAACGGGTTTCATACCGGCCAGACGGCGATCAACAATCTGATTCAGGATGACCAGCTCGCCTCGGGATTCTCGCTGCACACCGACTTCATCGAGGATCAACAAATCCACAGCGCACAGATCGTCAATCAGCGTGGCCTCGCTACCGCCGTTGTCGTAGCACGAGCGCACCCTCAGCATCAGGTCAGGAATCGTCACCACCAGGACGGTTTTACCCTGCTTCAGGAGGTGGTTACCGATAGCCGCAGCCAGGTGATTTTTCCCAGTCCCCGGGCTGCCGCTGAAAATAAAACTGCTGAATCCGGTGCCGAAGTTCTGCGCGTAGCTTTTCGCCATTGTGAAAGCTTTGCGCTGGCCGTCTTCGTGCACCAGGTAGTTCGCAAAGGTGCAGTTGCGGTGCAGTTCCTGGATACCGGAGCGCCCAAGTATTTTTTCGGCGCGCGCCTGGCGGTTCAGCTCGTTCACTTCGGCAGCACGTTTCCGCCCTTCCGCCTCCTGCCATTTCCTCCACTCGTCCACGTTGCTGAACTTCGGCGTTACACCTGCAGGAATGATTTTTTTCAGACGCTCCAGTGCGCCGCCTGATGCTGATATGTTTTTCATGCCTACCCCCTGAAACCGTCAGGAATACTGTTGTCGGGTTGAGATATGCCGTTAACGTCCCGAGTCTGTAGTCGCGAAACCTGGAAATCTTTTGGCGGGTATAACCCCTGATACTCTCTGGCAATGCTGTGCCTGATTACTTGCTCAGGCGTAATTCCCTCGCCTCGGTATTTATCCAGTTCACGAATTGATCCATTAGCCCCCTGCGATGTTTTAATCGGCTTACGCAATGCCTTGCGGTATTCCACCCACTCCGCCCACAGCGCAGGGGAAAGCCATTCCGGTAACTCAACCGAAAGTGGATCAAATTTATTTGCGCCTGTTTTCCCCCTGGGGGGATTTAAGGGGGGATCTTTTAATTCTTTTACTTCTTCTCTTATCTCTTCTTTTCTTATCTGTGGCGTTACATCGTTACGTGACGTTTCTGTAACGTTACCCTGCGTTACAACTGCACTTGATTGAGCCTCACGCTTTTTACGCTCACGATATTCACGCACCCTTTGAGCGCCTGATTTTGCTGGCTTTCCGGGGTTTCTATGATTAACAGATGGTGCTTGCCGCTTATCCCAACCGGAGATGGTGTTACCATTTAAAACCCGCCCCTGCATGGCATCTGTAACGCTGTCAACGTTACTCACTGTAACGTCCAGTGCACTCGCAATATCTTCATTCGTTACAGTAACGATATGTAACGTTACGCCCGCTTCATCTGTTACAGGGTTCTGCGACGCGCTGACCAGAAGCTGCAAATAGACGGCTTGCACCAACGCGATTGGTTGGCCCGATAACTTCGCAATGGTTCGCCATTTAGGATCATTGGGCATGTCATGCCATAGTCGCAGCCAGGAATTAGCCATATTCAGCCCCAGAGCCCAGCGACCAGTTTTTTCCAGTGCCAGGTGTCACGATATGCCACCTCAATTCCATGGCTTAGACGCATATCACGGAACCACTGACGCTGCTCCCAGATCTGCCAGCGACGGTTTTTTATTTTCCGGGGGATAATCAGGACAGAAAACAATCCAAGAACCGGGACTTTTACTGCGGAAATTCCACGGGCATAATTGCGTTTGCATGCCGATCGCAGGCTTAAATAAACCCCTAACGGAAATACGGTCAGGGCACTGGTTAACAGGACTAAAAGGAGTTGCCGGGTACTATGAGCACCATCTGGAATGAGTTCGTTCTTTTGTTCAATACTAATCCTGCCCTGATTAGTTTCACCTGGACGGTTATAGCTTTTGGTTTGGGAACCTGGTTCGGCCACTGGCTTGCTATAAAGCGAGACAGGCTCAAAGAATTCAATGCTGTTGCTGATCCAATCGCCGTTGTGTTGATGCAAAAAATTAGCCTTGCCCAAAAGGGGCAAACCAACAATGCTCAAATCAGTTCGAGTGACATATTGAAGTTGAGTAGGATGATGACTAAACGTAACGCCCTTAAACTCTCCAAAGCATTTTCCACTTATCAGGAGAGCTGCAAGAACTGCGGTACCACTTCCGAATACGGGGATTATTCTTTTCACAACCCCGAACTTTTTATTGCCGGAGCTGAACAACTGCTGACTTTTCTTAAACGTCGTTAATTTCATTTTCATACCTCAAATCACGCAAAGGCAGGACTGGCAAACTGCCGTACAGCTGCGTTACGCATAGCTATCAAAGCGGCAATCGCCTGAGTTGTTTCCCTGACAATTACTTCGGGTGTGGCTCTCAGGTGCACAGCATTCACAGCCTCGATTCCTTCCCTCACTGCAACAGCAGCCAGCAACACAGGATCATCGGGTGCTTCCAACCGTGCCCGACGTTCAGCAGGAAGCGCTGCCAGAGCTGCAGGTTTTAACCCCTCTGCCTGCGGTGCATATCTCGGGCCATCAAACCCACGGAAGATCCGTTTAACGCGCTGCGTGGCGTTAATCAGCCCTTTTTCCGTATCGGTGATCGGCAGGATGTAACCACCACCTGCAGCGTGATATTGCTCAGCCACAGCCAAACCAACGAATTTCCACCCTTCCACCAACGCCCAGGATTCCAGCTCGGCGGCGACAACTTCAATCGGAGGACTGATTTTCATGATTCAGTTTGCCTTTACGCTTTGCCTTATATTGGTCGTATGCAACCGGGTCATATTTCAGAACCCCCCCGGAAGCGATTTGAAGACGCATAGCTTTGCCCTCTGGAACCAGATCCCCCCAAACAGATACGGATGAAGGTTTCACCCCTGCGGCCATGGCTAACTTCGTTTTACTTCCGAAAAATTTTACTGCTTCACTTTTGAGCACTTCACTTTCTCCCTTAGGTTTTCCTAAGAGATTAGATCGTAGAGAAACTTAAGTAAAGAAAATTTAGAATTACTTAATATGCAAAACGAAACTTTTGGCTCCCGTCTGTTACGCAGGCGTAAAGAATTAAAACTGTCTCAAGCTGCCTTAGGGAAAATGGTCCAGGTGGCTCACGTAACTATTTCTCAATGGGAGCGAGATGAAACACAACCCGCTGGAAAGCGGCTATTTGCGCTTAGTAAGGCTCTTCAGTGCAGCCCTACATGGCTAATGTTTGGTGACGAAGATAAAGTCCCAACAGAGCCAGCACAGCTGCAGGTACAAGAGTTATCACCTCAGCATAAAGAATTGATCGAACTCTTTGATGCACTACCGGCATCAGAGCAAGAGGCCCAACTGAACGAGTTGCGCGCCCGAGTAGAAAACTTCAGCCGCTTATTTGACGAGTTGTTGCAGGCACGCAAGCGTACTCAGAAAAAATAACCCTCCTATTCCCGCTTATAGCGGGAATTCTGCCACGACACCAAAATTAAACCCCCTTTAAAAATCATAAAGTTATCTATCCCCGCCCTTAAACTTAGGTTTTTCTACAAAAAAATTATTGATCTAAACCTTAGGCTATTCTAAATTTATCCCATCAACAGCAATCACCGCACAGTGATTACTCAGCAAAAAGTTCCGTTAGCCGCGATAAGGCCACGATGGGAGAAACAAGATGGAAAAATTACTCGAGCAGTTCAAAGCGATCGCCCCTTACATCCTCGACAACGTTATGGCTCGCCTTACCGGGGAAGAGAACGAAGACGCAGCACTGGCTATCATCCACGAGGAGATCCTCCACTACTTCGAAGCTCACCAGAACATGACCATGCAGTATCTGGCGTTCACCGAAGATCAGCGCAGAGCATTCGCAAAAATCATGTACGACATCCACCACCTTAAAGGTGAGAAAGCCACGGCCAAACCTAACCCTGTTTACGAGAGTTTTGTTAAAGAGACAGGAAAATCCGGTGCCCTTGAATTTATCTGTCACCATCTCAGCCGTGACGACCTCAACTCTTTTGACATTTACCAGCGCGCCGATGGTATCCAGCTCGCCGTAAATGCCGATGGTAAAGCTGAATTTATCCGCCCTTTCAAATCGGCTAACTGGCTTAATGCTGGGTTCGAAGCCAGTCTCGACTATTACTGGTTGGTCAGCAAAGGTGAAAAAATTTGGGGCCGCCCAAACAGAACCGCAGTTTTTAACGATGGCATTCTTACAGTAAGTGAGGAGGCGTAATGTACGGCACTCAGGAAGTTATTCGCGCCTGTGTTAAACCCGGAATGCTGGTAAGACATGAAGGGAAAACATATCAGGCATCTGCAAATAAAAACGGTAAGCTGTATCTATTCAACCTGACAGAATCAAAGCGTATCACCGATATATTCGTTGAGGTCTGCCTTAATTCTCGTGGCGAACCTCTTATTAACTAAGCAGTAAACGCAACATCTGTTTTATTTATGCCCTTTCGGGCAGGGTATTTCTCAATCAAAATTCAGGAGCATATTATGAAAGCAGCATTTTTAATTAATTTCATTGCCGACACGATTATTGAAAATGAAGAAATCAAAGTAGACCACATCCAGCTTGAAAACATTATCAGTGGCAATGTTAGTCTCGGTTATATTGCATTCAATAAAAATAAAAACGATCCTGAAGCTCGTCCACTAATCACGCCCATCATGGAGTCCGGTGAACTGGAAGAAGCATGCTGTGCATCTTGCGCAGCACGCGCCTTGTTCGCGGCGACAACTGGTTTGCCTCTCGAATGCATTGAAACAGGCAAAGCAAACTCTCCTATGTCTGCTGTTAGTGCCTTAATTATGGCTTCAGTCCTTCACGCAGGCCTACGTAACAAACATTAACTCTGTGCCCCTGCGGGGGCATTTATCAACATGAGGATTTTCGAAAGTCCTCAGCTTGATAAATGAGGAGTTATTAGTGGATATCACACTCGCATTTAAACAGTTATCTCTCGTCAATGGCGATGAAATAACATTGAGCATTGCACCCGGCGCAATGAAAAAAATGATTATGGAGTTAGTCGCCAATGGTTATTTAACCACTGAGGAATTAGTCATTCTTTCAATTGGTCAGCTGAAACTTTGCGATAAGCGTCATCTGGAACACGTTTTACCAGAAAACGTTTTAAATAAATTAATTAGCACTTTCGAATCCGTTAAAAATGGAGAAACCCATGAACGATAAGCCGTTATTTATTCTTTATGCCATTCCCAACGAAAATATCGTTGAGGAAACTGGTGCAGTAAAAACCACCATCGCGTTTCACGCGGCAAATTTGCGCCAGGCTCGCGCACGGGCAACCATGCTTTTTATTGAACAGTTCCCTGATGTTGACGAGGAGCAGTTCGAGCTCGTTGTATGCGAGGACACTCCCGACCTCCCTCATGGTGAGATTGATTGCTGGGATGATCAACTGCTGGCGGATTATGACTGGGACGCAGAAAACGGACTCCCGGTTCTCCGCGAAGAAGAAGAGGAAGAAATCCCTCAACTGGTGGAATTCGACAAACTCTCCGCAACCATGAAAATTGCGGTGCTGGTTAAATACATGACCACAGAGATCACGAAAGACCAGCTGCCGGCCGCCCTTGAATTGCTGCAGGATGAAGCCAGTACTTTCCCTGGTCATATCGTCGAAGCGGTCAGTAAGATGCCGCCGATTGTTTCTATGTACCCAGAACGCATTATGGAAGCAATCGCCTACGTCGTCGAAAAATGCCCGACAAACAAAAAATGGCCGGAGATTAAAGCTCAGCTGGCGACCTGGCTCAAAGAGCATGAGAAAGAGCGCAAAGAAGCTACTGGCGAAGCCAACCGCGAAGAAGTGATCACCACGTCGTCAACAACCGCCTATAACGGTCGCACATACGAACACAATTACCGCACTCTCAACAAAGAAATCGCCTATGCCCTCTGGTCTGGTGATGTGGATCCCGCCAAGACCGATCCTTCAATTTCCCGTTGGGCTGACGGCATTATCAAAGATGATCGAGAAGACTGGAAACGTTGGTCTGCATGCATCCTCACCCGTGAAAATATTCTGACCTTTGACCGCCCCACTATCTTCGGTCTGGTGCGTAATGCCCCGAAACCGGACATCTACAAATTCCCGGGCGAACTGAATGCCTACATTACCGATTACCTGGCAAAACACGGCGTTATTGAAGGAGGAGACAATGAGAAAGAACAGGAACCACAGAACGCGCCTGGCACACTGGCAGATGCGCAGACTGCATCTGGCTCAGTGGATACGCAACACTCTGACAGCGAGCCTGAGGAAGCGCCGGAAGAAGTGGTAACCGAGCGCCAGGGGCCATTTTATTACCGTACCGCCTCAGGCGATAAAATTGGCCGCGCCAATAAGCTACCGAAGCTGCAGGAAGTCGTTGCACAGGGCTGCATTGAAATCTCTCAGGAAGAATATCAGGCACGCAAAACCGGGACATATAACGATCCCGTTAATCAGAAACAGGATAGTGAAACATCTGACGAGGTGGGAAAACAACTGGCAGCTGGTCGCGGCGAATACGTTGAGGGTATCAGCGACAAGAACGATCCGAAATGGGTTCACACCGAAAAGGCCGCCTCAAATGAAGTGGAAAAACAGGAAAACCATGCGGACGCTGAGAAACCGGTAGTTGATTTCCAGAGCGTTGGCGCCAGCCTGGAAAAAGACCTTCAGGATAAATCAGAAGACGCCCAGGACAATCTCAAAATCTGGCGCAGTGTAATGCGCACAGATCCGCGCTTCACCAAACAAATGACGGGCACCGGATTTGAAGGTACCAGCATCAACGCTGAGTACATGATCATGCGCGCAACTGAAATTTTCGGGCCTATCGGCAGCCGCTGGGGATTCGAGATTTTAGAAGATCGCATGATCCCTGGTGCACCGTTCTCCGAACCGGTTTACGAAGATAAGAAATTTATCGGTAACCGCATGCTGCGTGACGGTGACGGCACCCTTATTTTTGAGCAAAACCACAGCCTGAAAATCCGCTTCTGGTACCAGACAGAAACCGATGAAGGATCTGTGCATGCTTATGGCGCGACGCCGTACATGTTCAAAACCAAACATGGGATCAAATGCGATGGTGAGGCTCAGAAAAAATCCCTCACTGATGCCCTGAAAAAAGCCCTGTCACTGCTTGGATTCAGCGCAGATGTGTGGCTCGGTCTGTACGACCTGCCGGAATACCAGGCGGAAAACTCCACGGAGTTCGCTATTAAAAATGCCAGCGATAAAGCGGAGGACGTAACACGCTTGCGCAATGAGCTGGACGAAAAACTTACCCGGGTGGCGAACACCATCGAGAACGCCGTAAGCACCAATGAAGCGAAGAAGGTATTTGACACCCTGGCGCGTGAAGTCGAAGTCCACCGCAAAGCGGCTGAAGCAAAAGGCGATCTGGAACACGCCAAATATCTGTCCGGCCGCCTGCGCCGTCTCTCACAGATCAAAGATCAGCGCATTAAAACCTTAACTGAAAATCAGGAGCAATCAGCATGAGCCAGAACACCACCGCAATTTCAATCGCCGCCAATATGACCGCCCTGCTCGCACTGGTGGAGAAAGGCGAATTCTCAATGGACGATATCGCCGACACGCTGGAAGGTGAAGAGCTGGCGCTGGGTGACAAATTCGACGGGATCATGACGCTGGTACGCAACCTCGAAGGCCAGGCCAAAACGGTAGACGAAGAAGTAAAACGCCTCAGTGACCGTAAAAAGTCATTTGATACGCAGGCCAAAAACCTCAAAGCCTACATTCTGCAATGCCTGCAGGCGGCTCAGTTGAAGAACTTTAAAACCGAGCGCAATACCCTCACCGTGCGCAAAGGCTCCGTTTCTGTGGTGATCGATAACGTGGATCAGTTGCCGGACGAACTGGTAGACGTTGCCACTGTAGTTGCACCAGATAAGAAAAAAATCAAAGAAGCTATTGAAGCTGGTGAGGACATTAAAGGCGCGCATCTTGAAATCGGTGCGGAATCACTGCAGGTACGTTAACTGAGGGCGGCCCTGCGTGGCCGCATTTAACTATGACCAGAAAAGACAAGATCACCAATTTTCTATACCGCAACCCACGCTCGATTATTTCCGTTATTGCTGATGCTGCAGCGACCGATAACAGCCAGTGCAGCAGCACCCTCAGCAAACTTGTCAGTGAAGGTAAAGTGATCAGGGAGAAAGTCGGACATGTCAGCCTTTATTCCACTGCTCACGATTACGAACCGGTACCGGAAACCGCCCCTTATGTTCAGACCGCATCAACGGAAGATGTCGCCAGGCTCGAAGCAGAGATCAGCGAACTGGAACGCCGGGGACTATGGCGCCGCGCTCTTACCCAACTGGCTAAGCTAGCAGGCATGCAAAGCACGTCTATTGGTGTCGGCCTAGTCGCCCAGCGGCGTAATCACTGCCGCAATATGCTGCGCTTTAAACCCGGTGCCGGGCTGTTCAAGTTAAGTGAATTTCGATAATCAGTTGTGATCCCCGGTCAGCGCTATCCTGCAGGCCGGGTATGAGGTGACTCATGACCAAAAAAGTTTTACTTCAGGATTGGGCTATCGGACCAAACGGATTCGACTACCCACAGAAACAATCCCGGCTTAATTATCTGGCGAAAACAGGTCAGATTTTCCCTCCAGCTACAAAAGACGGGAAACGCTGGGTTGTTGATGAGGATGCCATTTTTATTGGCAGTGTAGGTAAACCCAAAATTTCTCAGAATCTCCCTGAAGCGGCGAAAAACCTCGTGGAGAAAGTGATCAATGGGCGCACCTCGTAAGCACAATATCGATATCGAGAACCTTTACGTGAAACTCGATAAGCGAAATAACAAAGTTTACTGGCAGTACAAGGATCCTTTTACCCAAACATGGCAAAGTTTTGGTACCTGTGAAGATACCGCGAGGGCCGCCGCTATGGAATTGAATCGCCTATTCGCTTCTCAGCAGGTGGAACAGAGTTTTGCCCTTATCGATCTTGCTAAAAAGAAGCGTGCCGGCAACGGGGTGGACGTTCGATTTAAAGATTGGGTGGAAAAATACCTCACGTTGTTGGATAAAAAACTCCAGAAAGGAGAGCTATCCCGGTCAACAGTCGAGGGCCGCAAACGCGCCGCTAACCTCCTCTGTGACCGGGTGGCTAATACGCCTCTTAAGGAAGTAGGATCGCGCGAGATGGCCGCCATTCTTGAGGAGTTTATTGATCAGGGTAAATTCAGCCAAGCCAAGAACATCAGAGCGGATTGGGTCGATATATTCAAAGAGGCTCAGTTTGCGGGAGAAGTACCTCCTGGATTCAATCCGGTCATGGCAACACGCAAACCTCAAATAAAGGTCACCCGGGCGCGGCTGAAGCTGGAAGACTGGCTGATGATATTCGAGCATGCGAAAAAGAATGAATCGCCCTGGGCCATTAATGCGCTGTTGCTGGCAATCGTCACCGCGCAGCGCTTATCAGATATTCTGAAGATGAAATTTAAGGACATCAAGGACGGGTATTTATACGTTGAACAGGGTAAAACTGGCGCTAAGCTCGCCCTTCCCCTTTCGCTTCGTTGCGAGGCAATTGGCCTGTCACTGGGAGAAGTCGTTGATAGATGCCGGGATAATGCACTGAGTGCCTACCTTGTCCATCATGTCAGAACAACGAAGAAATACAGGTCCGGCGATCCTATCAACAAAGCCACGGCGAGCACCATGTTTGCGCGTTGCCGTGACCATGTTGGCATTGTTCCGCCAGAGGGTAAAACTCCAACGTCATTTCATGAGCAACGCTCTTTGTCGGAACGTTTATACGAAAAACAGGGGGTCGATACTCAGCAACTTTTGGGGCACAAATCTGCAGCGATGACGGAAATGTACCACGATGAGCGCGACGATGGATGGACGTTTATTGCCGCTCAGTAAGTGAGCAGTATTGGGGAAGAGTTTTGGGGGGATTTTGGGGAAGAGCTTTTACGGTGGGCAAACTGTTATAGGTAAATAGGTCAGGTCTGTTTCTGCAACCCAGAGCTGGCGCGGCTTAGAATGGCATCGACATAATTACATCGCGGAGTTTTGCATGTTTGGTTTGGATGCTTTTCACCTTGCACGGATACAGTTTGCCTTTACCGTATCCTTTCACATTATTTTCCCGGCCATTACCATTGGTCTCGCAAGCTACCTTGCCGTGCTCGAAGGGCTGTGGCTGAAAACAAAAAATCCGGTCTGGCGCTCGCTGTACCATTTCTGGTCGAAGATTTTTGCCGTTAACTTTGGCATGGGCGTGGTATCCGGGCTGGTGATGGCCTACCAGTTTGGCACCAACTGGAGCGGCTTTTCGCAGTTTGCGGGCAGTATTACCGGCCCGCTGCTGACCTATGAAGTGCTTACCGCCTTCTTCCTCGAAGCCGGGTTCCTCGGCGTAATGCTGTTCGGCTGGAACAAAGTCGGGCCTGGGCTGCACTTTTTCGCTACCTGCATGGTGGCGCTGGGCACCATTATCTCTACCTTCTGGATCCTCTCTTCAAACAGCTGGATGCAGACCCCGCAGGGTTATGAGATCGTCAACGGTCAGGTGGTACCGGTGGACTGGTTCGCGGTGGTGTTTAACCCCTCCTTCCCTTACCGCCTGCTGCATATGTCAATAGCCGCGTTCCTGAGCAGCGCCCTGTTTGTGGGCGCATCCGCGGCATGGCACCTGCTGCGCGGGAATAATACTCCCGCTATTCGGGCGATGTTTTCGATGGCGCTGTGGATGACGCTAATTGTCGCCCCCATCCAGGCCATGGTTGGCGATATGCACGGGTTAAACACTTTAAAGCACCAGCCCGCTAAGATTGCCGCCATTGAAGGCCACTGGGAGAACCCGCCGGGTGAGCCTACCCCGCTGCTGCTGTTTGGCTGGCCGGATATGGAACAAGAGCGCACCCGCTTTGGGCTGGAGATCCCGGCGCTGGGGAGTCTTATCCTGACGCACAGCCTGGATAAACAGGTTCCGGCGCTGAAAGAGTTTCCAAAGGAAGACCGTCCGAACTCCACCATCGTTTTCTGGTCGTTCCGCATCATGGCGGGCCTGGGCATGCTGATGCTGCTGCTTGGGGTGACGGCACTCTGGCTGCGCTACAAAAAACGCGTTTATTCGTCGCGCCCTTTCCTTTGGTTTGCGCTGCTGATGGGGCCAACCGGGCTGATTGCCATTCTGGCCGGGTGGATCACCACCGAAGTGGGCCGCCAGCCGTGGGTGGTCTATGGGCTCCAGCGAACGAAGGATGCGGTTTCTGCCCATGGCGATTTACATATGAGCGTGAGCCTGCTGGCCTTCTTCGTCGTCTATACCTCGGTATTCGGCGTGGGTTACAGCTATATGGTGCGCCTGATCCGAAAAGGTCCGCAGCCGCATGAGTCTTTCGCCACCGAGTCCGACGGACGTCCGGCGCGCCCGCTTTCTGCCGTCACAACTGAACATAAGGAGCAGCCATAATGGGGATCGATCTTTCCATTATCTGGTTTGTCATAATCGTCTTTGCCACGCTGATGTATATCGTGATGGACGGTTTTGATCTGGGAATCGGTATTCTTTTCCCGGCCACGCAGAACGCCGACGATCGCGACGTGATGGTCAACAGCGTCGCGCCGGTCTGGGACGGGAATGAAACCTGGCTGGTGCTGGGCGGTGCCGCCCTGTTTGGCGCATTCCCGCTGGCGTATGCGGTGATCGTTGATGCTCTCACCATTCCGCTGACCTTAATGCTGATCGGACTAATTTTCCGCGGGGTAGCATTTGAGTTTCGCTTTAAGGCCACTCCGGCCCACCGCCCCTTCTGGGATAAGGCGTTTATAGGCGGTTCCATTCTGGCGACGTTTACCCAGGGCGTGACGGTGGGCGCCGTCATTAACGGATTTACCGTCACCGGTCGGGCCTATACCGGCGGCCCCTTTGACTGGTTTACCGCGTTTAACCTGTTTTGCGGCGCGGGCCTGGTGGTGGCTTATGCGCTGTTAGGCTCGACCTGGCTGGTGATGAAAAGCGAAAACGCGCTGCAGCAGCGGATGCGTGAGGTGTCGAAAACGCTGTTAATCGTGCTGCTGGCGTTTATTGCCGCCATTAGCCTCTGGACGCCGCTGGCGCAACCGGCCATCGCCGCGCGCTGGTTTACGCTGCCGAATCTGTTTTATCTGCTGCCCGTCCCGGCGCTGGTGGTGATGTTTAGCCTGTACCAGTGGCGCTGCCTGAATAACCCAGCCAGCCATACCCGTCCGTTTATCCTGACGCTGGGGCTGATCTTCCTCGGCTTTAGCGGGCTTGGGATCAGCATCTGGCCGCATATTATTCCACCGTCGATCACCCTGTGGCAGGCGGCCGCACCGACGCAAAGCCAGGGCTTTATGCTGGTGGGCGCGCTGTTGATCATTCCCGTTATTCTAGTCTACACCTTCTGGAGCTACTACGTGTTTCGCGGCAAAGTTCAGCATGGGGAGGGTTATCACTGATGCAACAACCGGTCTGGAAAAGAATACTGTGGCTGGTCATTATCTGGGGCGGCAGCGTACTGGCGCTGGCTGCGGTCAGTATGCTCTTCCGTATGCTAATGACAGCGGCAGGATTTAAATCGCATTAACTTCATCCCGGGCAACGGCAGCGTTGCCCGGGACCTCTCCCCGCACTTTCAGATAAACCCCATTAACGCACGGCAGAGTATCGTTACACTGGAAAAAGATTCACAGTGTTTATAGTTTGAGAAGAAAAATGAAAAAGCTCATTGCGTTAAGTGTTATCAGTCTTGTCCTTTCCGGGTGTGTTAATCCGGGTAAAGCCTCCGTACAGCCGGAGCAGCTTAAAAGCCACCGCTTTGTGCTTGAAAATGTGAACGGTAAGGCCGTTAAGACCGCGACTACGCAACCTGAGATCAGTTTTAGTGCCCTGCCTGATATCAGCCTGGTGAATAACATCAGCGTTTCTGGCCAGATGTGTAACCGCTTCAACGGACAGGGGAAATTGTCCGAAGGCGAGCTTAAGGTGAAAACGCTGGCCATGACGCGCAAGCTCTGTACTGAACCGCAGCTGAATGAGCTGGATCGGGCCATCGGCGACATGCTGCGCACAGGGGCGCAGGTCGACCTGACTGAGGACCAGTTAACGCTGGCGACAGCCGATAAAACGCTGATGTTTAAGCGTGCAGAATAATCAGTAGTTACCGCAGCTTCCGACGGCAAGCGACTGTTCACTACAGCGTTTGCCGTTTGGCAAGGCGCACATCCCAATAGCAGAACCATCAAGCTGGCGGGCGACAGACAGCGAACCGCCAATCATGGCGCAGTTGGCCTGACCAGAGCTGGACATCGCCGCCTTCATTCCCGGCGCCACGTGGGCTGCCGTTGCCTGCTGGACTGGCTCACTGCTACATGCCGACAACAATAATGCGGCACACCCTACCCAAAATGCTGAGCGCATGCTCTCTCCCCCATGAATAATGCGAAACCTATGCATAATAGGCATCACATCCCGTGTCGTCGAGAGTGAAAGTGCGTATTTATGCGCTCCAGAAACAATTTCTCGCAATTTTTTTGCCAAAAGTTTGATCTACTCATTGATGGCGAGAATACCGAGGACACAAAAGCGAAAATCGTAAAATCCCCCATTTGCTAGAATACACAGATAATATTCAGGGTTTGTTGCCGTAATACAGACCCCTATTTTTTGCGCAATGTAAGGGTGTCATATGATTACTATTGACGGTAATGGCGCGGTTGCTTCGGTCGCATTTCGCACCAGTGAAGTTATCGCCATCTACCCTATTACCCCCAGTTCCACGATGGCAGAACAGGCTGATGCCTGGGCCGGAAACGGCTTAAAGAACGTTTGGGGAGACACACCACGCGTGGTTGAAATGCAGTCGGAAGCGGGTGCTATCGCTACCGTGCATGGCGCTTTGCAGACGGGTGCCCTTTCAACATCGTTTACGTCATCGCAGGGTTTGCTGCTGATGATCCCGACGCTGTACAAACTGGCAGGCGAACTAACACCGTTTGTCCTGCATGTAGCGGCACGTACCGTTGCCACACATGCACTCTCTATTTTTGGCGATCATTCCGACGTTATGGCGGTGCGCCAGACGGGTTGCGCGATGTTGTGTGCAGCAAACGTCCAGGAAGCGCAAGACTTTGCTCTCATTTCGCAAATCGCGACGCTGAAAAGCCGCGTGCCATTTATTCATTTCTTTGATGGTTTCCGCACGTCCCACGAAATCAATAAAATTGTCCCGCTGGCCGATGACACGATTCTTGATCTCATGCCGCAGGTCGAAATTGATGCTCATCGCGCCCGGGCACTCAACCCGGAACATCCGGTGATCCGCGGTACGTCCGCCAATCCTGACACTTATTTCCAGTCTCGCGAAGCCACCAACCCATGGTACAACGCGGTCTATGACCATGTTGAACAGGCGATGAATGATTTCTCTGCCGCGACAGGTCGTCAGTATCAGCCGTTTGAATATTACGGGCATCCGCAAGCGGAACGGGTGATTATCCTGATGGGCTCTGCCATTGGCACCTGTGAAGAAGTGGTTGATGAATTGCTAACCCGTGGCGAAAAAGTTGGCGTGCTGAAAGTTCGCCTGTACCGCCCCTTCTCCGCTAAACATTTACTGCAAGCTCTGCCGGGATCCGTACGCAGCGTGGCGGTACTGGACAGAACCAAAGAACCCGGTGCCCAGGCAGAACCGCTCTATCTGGATGTAATGACCGCACTGGCAGAAGCCTTTAATAATGGCGAGCGCGAAACTCTGCCCCGTGTCATTGGTGGGCGCTATGGTCTTTCATCCAAAGAATTTGGCCCAGACTGTGTACTGGCGGTATTTGCCGAGCTCAACGCGGCTAAACCGAAAGCGCGCTTTACGGTTGGTATTTACGATGATGTGACCAATCTGTCACTGCCGTTGCCGGAAAACACCCTGCCAAACTCGGCGAAACTGGAAGCCTTGTTTTATGGCCTTGGTAGTGATGGCAGCGTTTCCGCGACCAAAAACAATATCAAGATTATCGGTAATTCCACGCCGTGGTACGCACAGGGCTATTTTGTTTACGACTCCAAAAAGGCGGGCGGCCTGACGGTTTCTCACCTTCGAGTGAGCGAACAGCCGATTCGTTCCGCTTATCTCATTTCCCAGGCTGATTTTGTTGGCTGCCACCAGTTGCAGTTTATCGATAAATATCAGATGGCTGAGCGTTTAAAACCTGGCGGCATTTTCCTGCTCAACACGCCGTACAGCGCAGATGAAGTGTGGTCGAGCTTGCCGCAAGAAGTTCAGGCCGTGTTAAACCAGAAAAAAGCGCGCTTCTATGTGATTAACGCGGCGAAAATCGCCCGCGAATGTGGCCTGGCGGCCCGTATTAATACCGTCATGCAGATGGCTTTTTTCCATCTGACGCAAATTCTGCCTGGCGATAGCGCCCTCGCAGAATTGCAGGGTGCGATTGCCAAAAGTTACAGTAGCAAAGGCCAGGATCTGGTGGAACGCAACTGGCAGGCTCTGGCGCTGGCGCGTGAATCCGTAGAAGAAGTTCCGTTGCAACCGGTAAATCCGCACAGCGCCAATCGACCGCCAGTGGTTTCCGATGCCGCCCCTGATTTCGTGAAAACCGTAACCGCTGCGATGCTCGCCGGGCTTGGTGACGCCCTCCCCGTTTCGGCGCTGCCGCCAGACGGCACCTGGCCGATGGGCACTACGCGCTGGGAAAAACGCAATATCGCCGAAGAGATCCCCATCTGGAAAGAGGAACTCTGTACCCAATGTAACCACTGCGTTGCCGCTTGCCCACACTCAGCTATTCGCGCAAAAGTGGTGCCGCCTGAAGCGATGGAAAACGCCCCTGCCAGCCTGCATTCGCTGGATGTGAAATCGCGTGATATGCGCGGGCAGAAATATGTCTTGCAGGTGGCACCGGAAGATTGCACCGGTTGTAACCTGTGCGTCGAAGTTTGCCCGGCGAAAGACCGTCAGAATCCAGAGATTAAAGCCATCAATATGATGTCTCGCCTGGAACATGTCGAAGAAGAGAAAATCAATTACGATTTCTTCCTCAACCTGCCAGAAATCGACCGTAGCAAACTGGAACGTATTGATATTCGTACATCGCAGCTGATTACACCGCTGTTTGAATATTCAGGTGCTTGCTCCGGTTGTGGCGAGACGCCGTATATTAAATTACTGACTCAGCTCTATGGCGACCGGATGTTGATCGCTAACGCCACTGGCTGTTCTTCAATTTATGGCGGTAACCTGCCCTCTACACCGTATACCACCGATGCCAACGGTCGTGGGCCGGCATGGGCGAACTCTCTATTTGAAGATAATGCCGAATTTGGCCTTGGTTTCCGCCTGACGGTCGATCAACACCGTGTCCGCGTGCTGCGTCTGCTGGATCAATTTGCCGATAAAATCCCGGCGGAATTACTGACGGCGTTGAAATCAGACGCCACGCCAGAGGTTCGTCGTGAACAGGTTGCAGCTTTACGCCAGCAACTCAACGATGTTGCCGAAGCACATGAACTGCTACGTGATGCAGATGCACTGGTGGAAAAATCAATCTGGCTGATTGGTGGTGATGGCTGGGCTTACGATATCGGCTTTGGCGGTCTGGATCATGTATTGAGTTTGACGGAAAACGTCAACATTCTGGTGCTGGATACGCAATGCTATTCCAACACCGGTGGTCAGGCGTCGAAAGCGACACCGCTGGGTGCAGTAACTAAATTTGGCGAGCACGGCAAACGTAAAGCGCGTAAAGATCTTGGCGTCAGTATGATGATGTACGGTCATGTTTATGTGGCGCAGATTTCTCTCGGCGCGCAGCTGAACCAGACGGTGAAAGCGATTCAGGAAGCGGAAGCGTATCCGGGGCCATCGCTGATCATTGCTTATAGCCCGTGTGAAGAGCATGGTTACGATCTGGCACTCAGCCACGACCAGATGCGCCAACTCACAGCTACCGGCTTCTGGCCGCTATATCGCTTTGATCCGCGTCGTGCCGATGAAGGCAAACTGCCGCTGGCCTTGGATTCACGCCCGCCGTCAGAAGCACTGGAAGAAACGTTACTTCACGAGCAACGTTTCCGTCGGCTGAATTCGCAGCAGCCAGAAGTGGCAGAACAGTTATGGAAAGATGCTGCAGCTGATTTGCAAAAACGCTATGACTTCCTGGCACAAATGGCCGGAAAAGCGGAAAAATCGACCAGCGACTAGTTTCTCAGCCCGGCGTGTCCGGGCTTTTTTTTGGCATAAAAAAACCCGGCGTATTCACACCGGGCGAATCCAGATAACCAATGAATATCTATTAAATTATCTTAATAGCATTCATGTTAATTATGGATGAATCATCTTAAAGGCATATAACACCCGCAAGATTACATCAATTAATGCCAGATTAATAATTGCAATTTAATATGCTTACTTTTAAATCATTCATCAAACCAATGACTATTACCATTGATTTATTCGGTTTAGATTTTACTTAGTTCGTAACAATTATAATTTATTACTCTTACACAGGAGTGATTTAGCATGAGACAACTTTCTTATTCTGAAAGTTCAACAGGTAATTAAATAAAAACAACTGCAAAGGAATATCACAATGCAAAGAAAAGTACTGGCCCTGATGATTCCGGCTCTTTTAATGTCTGGCGCAACTCATGCAGCAGAGATTTATAATAAAGACGGCAACAAATTAGATCTGTACGGAAAAGTAGATGGTCTGCACTATTTCTCCGACGATAAAGGCGCTGACGGGGATCAAACCTATATGCGTCTGGGCTTCAAAGGCGAAACCCAGATCAACAACATGATGACCGGCTACGCACAGTGGGAATACAACATTCAGGCCAATAACACAGAAGGGTCTGATAATCAGTCCTGGACGCGTCTGGCCTTCGCCGGTGTGAAGGTGGGCGACTACGGTTCCTTTGATTACGGCCGTAACTATGGCGTGCTGTACGATGTGGAAGGCTGGACCGATATGCTGCCTGAGTTCGGCGGCGACTCCTACACCAAAGCCGACAACTTCATGACCGGCCGTGCCAACGGTGTGGCCACCTACCGTAATACCGACTTCTATGGTCTGGTGCAGGGTCTGAATTTTGCGCTGCAGTATCAGGGTAAAAATGAAGATGCCAGCAACAATCAGGAAGGCACCAACAACGGTCGCGACACGCGTCACGAGAATGGCGACGGCTTCGGTATCTCTACCACTTATGACTTCGGCATGGGCATTACTGCGGGTGCAGCCTACACCTCTTCTGACCGTACCAACGAGCAGGTGATGAATACCACAGCGGGCGGCGACAAAGCGGATGCATGGACTGCGGGTCTGAAATATGACGCCAATAACATCTATCTGGCGGCAATGTATTCTGAAACCCGCAATATGACCCCGTATGGTGATAACACCGACGCCGTGGCGAACAAAACCCAGAACTTCGAAGTGACCGCACAGTACCAGTTCGACTTCGGCCTGCGTCCGACCCTTTCCTACCTCCAGTCTAAAGGTAAGGACCTGGGCAACGGTCAGGGCGATCAGGATCTGGTTAAATACGCTGACATCGGCGCGACCTACTACTTCAATAAAAACATGTCCACCTACGTTGATTACAAGATCAACCTGCTGGATGAAGATGACAGCTTCTACAAAAACAACGGCATCGGCACCGATGATGTCGTAGCGTTAGGTCTGGTTTACCAGTTCTGATTGTCAGAGCCCGCATTATGATGCGGGCTCGTTTTTTTTGAACTCCGTCACAAATGACAGTTTCAGAAAGGAGTTGGTTGAGGGTAAGTTGAAAGAAAGCTGGTTAAACTCAGGGGATAGCCCTTTCGTCACTAAGGATAACAGCGTTGTTTGGTCGTGTATCCCTTGCCGTACTTACCCTTTTAGCCGTGCTGTGGATGGCGTTAATTTTTGATTTTGGAGATATTGTCGGGCATCTCGGCGCGCTGTTAAACCATCTGGATGGCAATTAACCGCGTTCCCTGTAAACAAAAAGCCACCAGCAGTGCCGGTGGCGGGTAAACGCACAGGTCGCGTTATTTTTTCACAGGCTGAGGCTTTTTATCCCCTGACTCAGGGGCCTCACGCGGATCGTCTTTTTCAACACAGAGCATAGTTTCTCCTGTTTCAGATAACCATTCTCCACTATAGCCAGGC
The DNA here is from genome assembly GCA_041890495.1 of Enterobacter hormaechei. Lineage (GTDB taxonomy): Bacteria > Pseudomonadota > Gammaproteobacteria > Enterobacterales > Enterobacteriaceae > Escherichia > Escherichia boydii. The sequence goes on along the minus strand of CP169086.1, from coordinate 1,076,049 downwards.
TGATTAAAGAGTGGCCAGGCGGCAATCAAGCCTGCTCTTCCCCTTTCTCGCGAAAAGTGAGATAGCCAAATACTCCACTTTCCCCATCTGTGGGATGGTTGACACCGTCCATCACGGATACCTGAGGGAAATCAAACGGAGAAACACTTTCAAAACAGGCGACGTTCACGCCGTATTCATTAGGATTAGAACGCCTCTGATGGAACGTGTAAATTCCGCACATCGAGCAAAAGAAATGCCGTGCCGTACCCGTATTAAAGCGGTACTCGGTGAGCTTATCCTCACCTTTGGTCACCGTAATCCCCGACAGCGGCGCAGAAACGACGACCGCGCCTCGCATCCGACAAAAAGAACAGCTGCAGCGCCGCGCGGTGTTCAGGCCATCGGTAAGCTCAACGGTGAATGCCACCGCGCCGCAATGGCACTTCGCATTACGTCTTTCAGCCATGGGCTATACCCCTTTTCTCACCAGCTCGGCGGCTTTCACGAAAACCTCATCTTCTACACCGTCGCCTTTTTGCCTGCCAAGCCTGACCAGCTCATCGACAATACTATTGCGATGGATCGGTTTTTGCGCTGAAACCAGCCCAATAACGGCGGCCCCAATCGCCAGCCCCACTAATCCGGTTTGTTCATCTTTGTTTTTCATATTCATGCTCCTGGTACAACAAACAAGGGTAGCAGGAATACGGTAAAACGGAATGCCGGACACATGCTCTTTGAATATTATTTAAACAGTTCAGACAGGTACTACTTCCAGAATCGACAGATACGAACGGGTGTCTATTATTTTGTTCAGCTTCAGATTGGTCTGTTCAAACAAGGCCTGATACTCAGACTCTGTTCGAGCCCGTCCTCCATCAAAGCTTGTTAACAGAAGAAGGTCAATTTCAAATCGTCCCTGTTCATTATTTTCTTTTTTAATCAGCGGCTCAAAAATTAATAGCCGGGAGTTTTCTTTCATTGCATTTCTGCAGCATTGAAGTATCTGAACGGCCTTCTCATCAGGCCAGTCCATCAAAATATACTTAAGCAGGTAAATGTCCGCTACAGGACAGGCTTCAAAAAAGCTCCCATTAACGGTCTCCCATCGACGATTATCATTTAACAGGTGCAGTCGATTTCGCTCAAGCACATCTTTTTGATCGAAAAGGATCCCCGTCAGGGTCGGATTTCGACGTAAAACAGCCAGCAATAAGTTACCCAGCCCACCGGCGATATCGGCAACCACGGCGTTTTGCTGGAACGAATAGCTATCTGCGATGACTTCATTTTCCACGGATGACATAGAGGCCATACCCGCATGAAAGATGTTGCTGTCAGTCACCGTGTCGTCATGCTGCCAGTAGTCGTAAAAAGGCTTGCCAAACAAATCATTAAAAACAGGTTTTCCTTGCAATACCTCATCCATTTTAGCCGCTGGCTGCCAGAATGTTGGGTCTGTTAGCATGAGCACCGCCGCACGCAAGGAAAATTCATGATCAGAACAGAGGAATTGTGCTGAATGGCTAAGACTGTATTCAGCTTCAGATAATTCGTTGAAAACTCCACGAGAGGACAATAAGCGCATGATCCGATGAAGATAGTCGCCATCGACATTAAGCTCCTCCGCCAGTTGCGTAACGGATTTTTTTCCTTCAACCAGACGATCTGCGACCCCTAATACCGCGACCGCCCGAAGTGCTGCCTGCCAGACAAAACCCATGCTTTGCTCTAACAGACACATTCCTTCTTTACGGCTTAGTAAATCCAGACTATTACGTTGCGACATTTTCTGCTCCTTACCAGTAAAGATGTGCTGAACAACTAAAACGCCGCTAGCAAGCGTAAGTCTGGTAGTGAGCTTTATCCATAATTTCAGAAAGGATTATTTGTGCGGTTTTGTACCGTTTAGCATACAGTCCATTTAAATACGTAAAAAAACAGGGCCACTTACTTTTTATTTTGATTAATAACCCCACGACACTATTATTTCATAAATGATTGCCATAATAGAAAAAATGCCTGTCGTGAGACAGACATTTCATGGTTAGAATCTCGGTGCCAGTCCGTATTTGGGGGTTTTGATATTTGCCGCCCAAATTTTAATATCGTTTTGCAGCAGAATAGTGAAGTCAGATTTCAAATGCGTCACCATACCATTGACGCTGTCCGCATCTACCACTGAAAAATGTTCAATTCTGTTCCGACCTATCTGGAAACAATCATATTTGGCGGGCAGCACTTTACCATTCACATTAAGCGGCAGGTTATTCTCACCACAGCGGCCTTCCGTAATATAGGACACCAGTAAGTTAGCGGATTTTCTCCCTGGCTGGGAGACACTCACCATGACAGGGAAACCTTCCGAGGTTTGTGTCATATCGTAAAGAACCGCATTTTTGATATACCAGGTATTATATTCCCGTTCCTGAAAAGCAGACCAGGAAGGCGCAGAAAAGAGCGCCAGCGCTGCCAGTAGAATAGATTTTATTTTCATGGATGTTGTCGTCCGTGTTGTTGCACGTATTATTCAGATTGTGCAAAAAACAGCAACCCCTTAAGAATAGTCCTACTACTATTGGCAGTGATGGATCATTATTTAACGACGTGCGATGCGCCCTACTTCTTCGTTCCGGACGGTTACCTGCGCTATTTATCCCGATTCATCGTTCGAATCGCTTCCAGGCCTACGCGCTGCCCGAATGACAGCTCTAACGTATTTCCATCGGGATCGGCGAAAAAGACATAGTAGCCGACGGGATCGCCTAAATTCTCAGGCGCCTTCCTTAGCACACCTTCAGCGGTGGCCATCGCTGTTTTTCTGTCAATTTCGTCACGGGTCGCGCAGGCAATTCCCAGATGGCCAAAGCTACCCAGCGGCGTATCAGTCACGGTATCGGCCTGCACCAGGACCAGTGCAAAAGGACGGGTATGGTCGCTAAGCCATGCCACTTTTCTTGCATCAGGCATATCGGGTTCTCGCAAATGAATGACCTCCATACCGGCATAGCGACGATAGAAAGCAATACTCTTTTCCAGGTCTCTGACCATAAACGCGACATGAGTGAAACCTACATCAATCTCTTTCATTTTAAGATGTTACTCCCTTTTCAACGTGGTGCAGGCATCTTAAAAGCTCAAGTTAACTTGATGTCAATACGTTCATAAAGAAGAAACAGGAGAGAAATGGTAAACCGCCGCCATCATGGCGATGCTGACCACGACGCTTAAGAAAAAGTAGGTTTTGAAGGGCTGCTTTTGGGTTTTATGGCGAAATAGCTGCTGGCCCACAATGGCGCCAGGCCAACCTCCCGTCACGCCAAATACCAGCAACGTAGCTTCCGGTACCCGACGCATCCCTTTACGCGCCGCCATTTTATCAGCGCCATACAGAGCCATCGTCAGCACATTGATCAGCAGAAACCACATCACCACAGGATTCGAGGCCAGAACGCTACCGATCGCAGCAAAGATCAGAAGTAAGTAACAAAAACGATTGAGGGTCATAGCACAAAGCCACTGGGTTGTTGGGCGGTTTTGGAAAAGGGATTATACGCTATCTTAGAAATGTTTCAGGGTGAAATGCGGATAGCGGGTTAAACCTCATTCCACCCTCACCTTAACTTTTGGCTTCGACAAGAGAACTTTGAGAAGCTCCTTGAAAGGAAGAGGTTTATAGAAGTAAAAACCCTGTAAAAAACGGATATGATTGCGCGTGAGGTAATCAAGCTGCTCTTCTGTTTCAACACCTTCCGCAACGATGCTAATTGAAAGTTTTTTTGCCAACTCCAGCACCGAATCCAGGATCAACGTTGAATCCTCATTTGCGTTAACCCTGGCAACAAAGCTTTGGTCGATTTTAATGTAATCAATATGCAGCGCTTGCAGATAGGATAGACCTGAGTATCCCGTACCAAAGTCATCCAGGGCAATAGCAAATCCGTTCTTATGCAGCTCATTCAGCGTCTTGACGAGATGTTCATCAATATGGAGCGGTTCGCGCTCGGTCACCTCAACGACAAGATTAAGATCCAGTTGAATAAAACTGTGTTTGTAGTGGAGACACTCCTCAACAAAGGTGGGCGCAACGATATGAGAAGCGCTGAAGTTAATCCCTACGTGGAACCCTTCTGGCAGCAATGTCGAAATAGAATTCATCTGCTTTGCAACCTGTCTCATTAAACTTTGAGTTAATGGAATAATTAACCCTGATTTTTCAGCGAGAGGAATGAAGGACGCGGGAGAAATAAACCCTGATTGCGGATGCTTCCATCTGGCCAGCACTTCTACACCTCGCAAGGTGCCCTCTTTGCCGCTCACGACGGGTTGGTAATAGGGAATAATTTCATTTCTGTAGATGGCGGTACGCAGCGATTCCTCAGGCGAAATATCCTTAGAGAGATATCGCTGCAAAAGATAAGCTGGAAGAAAGGAAATAAGCAACAGAAATAACAATACCCCACCGGCCTGGTCGAATAATCTCGTCAGGCTAAAAAGAGGCTGAGCGTTAAACTGAATCGCGAAGGGATAATCAGCGTCTTTTACCGTCAGTACATCTTTGTTCGAATGGGCTGCCGTCACCACATCGCCTGTTTGGCCCAGGATACGATCGCCGACGTTCAGTGAATATCCCACGCCACGTAATGGCATATTCAGTGCATCCCGGATATGGCTGTCGCTGATGCTCACCATGATTCGGCTTCCGGCATGATTTGTCTGGTATAAGAGAACCGGCAGGCCGTTGACCGTACTTTTCGCTGGAACGAGCAGTAATGATGCTTCGGGCAGCGCTGAGCCGTTAACCAACAATACGCGGTTTCCCGGTAAAGAGGAGCACCAGACCGCATCATTTTTCAGAATAACGATCGTTCTCAGGTGAGGCTGTAATGCCGCCTCGGTACCCAGCCGATATTGCCCTTCAGCATCACACTCATTCTCAGCAAGTTGCATTGCCAGTTGAGTTGCATGACGGGCTTCCTTAAGAATGACGTTCATGTTCCGCACGACGTAGTGCGCCCCTGCAAGACTGTCCGCCCGTGCAGAATACCAAACCTGTAAATTGATGATAAAAACGCCCAGCAAAAACATTGTCATGGCTGCAGCTACGGGGATAGATGCATGGCGCATTTAGGGTTCTCGATTTAAGTGAAGTTGCCGCTTCAACGATGCTGAAGTGTTTGAATTGTCTTTATCTTAAGCATGGTTGATAACGTAATAATTACCATATCAGCCGTCAGAAATGTTCTCGCAAACCAAATTGAGGAGAAACAAAAGGCTGCCGAACGGCAGCCCCTGGTGGGTAAGTGTGTATTAATACCGCTTTATTGAATTTATCGGGGTTCTTTCTGACCAGTCAGGTCTTTCGCCAGCCATGATTGCACGCTGCTGTGATGGCGTCACAGACTGGGTTATTTCTGGCATAGCCTTGTATTCGGGTTGCTGAGGTGGATTGAGAACCAGATCTGAACTACAACCCGACAGCAGGAAAATGGCCAGTAGAGATGAATTAAGCTTGAACACGTAAAACCCTTCCAATGGGATAAAATTTTAAGAAAAAGCGTGGTGCTGCACGTACATAGCCTAATCAAAGTATATTCACAAGGTCAATGCGCGCAACCCTTTTTCATGCCCTGGATTCGCAAAGGAGAACACAAAGCAGACGACTTTTTATTTACATAACACAGACTAAAACCCAACTCTTCTTTTCATTAAAATTTTGCTCCTTGCAGGAACAAATGCAAAAGAAATGAGTCGAATGAAGACTCTTACCAGGAAAGATTATTTCATGACATCTTATATTATAGTAACCACTGTTGCCGTTGTGATGGGGTTGATTACGTTGAGTCTAATTAAAGTTTGGATCAGCACGTCGAACAACCCTGACAATCTGTGACCTCATCGCAAGCCGCTCAACGTGAGGCCACTTCCGCTTCTGGTAAATCAATGATAACCAGTGTGCCAAAACTGCCTGTTTCTACAGTATGGGGAGTGCCAGCTTTGGCTACATAAAGCTGTCCAGGCGTGACAGAGATTTTCTTACCCTTCACGCTCAGCTCCAGACGTCCATCAATGACCAGTAATCCCTCGTCATACTCATGAACCTCTTCAATCACTGAGCCTTCATCCATTCGTAAAACTTTGAGATTTGCAGTTCCAACGCGGCCCAATATATGAGAGTGCCAGGCCTCCGGTAATGCAAGTGCTTCGGTCTTGAGGTCATAAAGCGACATAACGTCATTCCTTTTGATGTTCGTTTAACGCTCTTATGCCATATAAGCTCCCTGCCGTCATATAACAATTATGGAAAACCAGGACGAGTAAGATGCTATAGGAGGTTTTGAAATCTCACCGCGTGCTGACGGCGTTACAACGCCAGATATGACCCCGCTGCAAAACGTGCTGGTATTCGCCGCCGGAATCCGTACCATACGCGGCATACAATTTTTGCCCCGCTGGCTCCGAAGGTAGTACTCAATGCAAGAAAATCAACAAATTACAAAGAAAGAACAATACAACCTGAACAAATTACAAAAACGTCTGCGTCGTAACGTGGGCGAAGCCATTGCTGACTTCAATATGATTGAAGAAGGCGATCGCATCATGGTTTGCCTCTCAGGGGGTAAAGACAGCTATACCATGCTGGAGATTCTGCGCAATTTGCAGCAAAGCGCGCCAATCAATTTTTCGCTGGTGGCTGTTAACCTCGATCAAAAGCAACCGGGCTTCCCAGAACACGTTCTGCCCGAGTATCTTGAAAAGCTGGGCGTTGAGTACAAGATTGTCGAAGAGAACACTTACGGTATCGTGAAAGAGAAGATTCCAGAGGGCAAAACCACTTGCTCACTGTGTTCTCGCCTTCGTCGCGGTATCCTTTATCGTACCGCAACGGAACTGGGGGCGACGAAGATCGCGTTGGGTCACCATCGTGACGATATCCTGCAAACGTTGTTCTTAAATATGTTCTACGGCGGCAAGATGAAAGGTATGCCTCCGAAACTGATGAGCGATGATGGCAAACATATCGTTATTCGTCCGCTGGCCTACTGCCGCGAGAAAGATATTCAGCGATTTGCCGATGCAAAAGCGTTCCCGATTATTCCGTGCAACCTGTGCGGTTCACAGCCTAACCTGCAACGTCAGGTGATTGCTGACATGTTGCGTGACTGGGATAAACGTTATCCAGGGCGTATCGAGACGATGTTCAGCGCGATGCAGAATGTGGTGCCGTCGCATCTGTGCGATACCAACCTGTTCGATTTCAAAGGCATCACCCACGGTTCTGAAGTGGTTAACGGGGGTGATCTGGCGTTTGATCGCGAAGAGATCCCACTACAACCGGCGGGCTGGCAGCCAGAAGAAGATGAAAATCAGTTGGATGAGTTACGGCTGAATGTGGTTGAAGTGAAATAACCAGGATAGCGCCCGATGCGCAAGCGTATCGGGCTACTCTTATGGAGGCCGGATAAGACGCGGCCAGCGTCGCATCCGGCAATCCCGAATAAGATATTTACTCTTGCACCCGGCAATTCAACATTTCATTATTTTAATAACCGCACCCGGCACGTTTTTCCTTTAATCTTCCCGCCCTGTAACTGTTTCCATGCTTTATGAGCAACAGCCTGACGGACCGCGACATAGACATGCGCCGGATGCACGGCGATTTTGCCAATATCTGCGCCATCAAGCCCGATATCTCCTGTCAGTGCACCTAATACATCACCCGGGCGCATTTTGGCTTTTTTCCCGCCATCGATACACAACGTTGCCATTTCTGCTTCCAGCGTCGCAATGGAACTATTAGCTGGCGGCGTTTGCCAGTTAAGTTTTATCTGCAACATGTCAGAAATGACATTGGCCCGCTGTGCTTCTTCCGGAGCACAGAAACTGATCGCCAGACCGCTATTTCCTGCACGAGCTGTACGACCGATGCGATGTACATGAACTTCAGGGTCCCACGCCAGCTCAAAGTTCACCACCAGCTCAAGCGATTTAATATCCAGACCACGCGCAGCAACATCAGTCGCGACCAGTACACGGGCGCTACCGTTAGCAAAACGTACCAGGGTCTGATCGCGATCGCGTTGCTCCAAATCGCCGTGTAATGACAATGCACTTTGCCCTACTTCATTCAGCGCGTCGCAGACAGCCTGGCAATCTTTTTTGGTATTGCAAAACACCACGCAAGAGGATGGCTGATGCAAGCTTAATAACCGTTGCAACAGAGGAATTTTGCCTTTGCTGGATGTCTCATAAAATTGTTGTTCAATGGGTGGCAAAGCATCTGTTGAGTCAATTTCAATCGCCAAAGGATCGCGTTGCACTCGTCCGCTGATTGCAGCGATGGCTTCCGGCCAGGTTGCCGAAAACAGAAGCGTCTGTCGAGATGCAGGCGCAAAACGGATGACATCATCAATGGCATCGCTAAATCCCATATCCAGCATGCGGTCGGCCTCATCCATCACCAGCGTATTCAACGCATCCAGTGATACCGTGCCTTTTTGCAGGTGATCCAGCAAACGCCCCGGCGTTGCCACGATAATATGCGGCGCATGTTGCAACGAATCACGCTGCATACCGAACGGTTGACCACCGCACAACGTCAAAATTTTGGTATTTGGCAGAAAACGCGCCAGCCGACGCAATTCACCTGCCACCTGATCCGCCAGTTCACGCGTAGGACACAGCACTAAAGCCTGGGTTTGAAATAGCGACGCATCAATTTGCTGTAACAAGCCGAGGCCAAAAGCCGCCGTTTTGCCGCTGCCGGTTTTCGCCTGCACGCGAACATCTTTTCCGGCAAGGATCGCCGGAAGCGCGGCGGCCTGCACCGGCGTCATGGTTAAATAACCCAACTCATTAAGGTTCGTGAGTTGGGCGGGAGGCAAAACATTCAGGGTAGAAAAAGCGGTCACAATCTATTCTCGTGGTCATCGACGCAAAGTTAGCAGGCGCGTATCCTCGCAGATCTACGCTCACGATGCGACAATTTAATCGGTTCTTCATCGGGTGGTGGGTCAGGCATGGGTTGCGGGCGAGGGATCGGATCGGGCACTGGAACAGGATCGCCAGGAATCGGTTCAGGGACAGGAATTTGCAAATAAATAAGTGTCGTCATATTTCCCTCTGGTCATTGGGTGGACTCTTAAAGGGTAGACGCTGATAAATAACAGGCAAAAAAAAGCCGACTCATCAAAGTCGGCGTCGTACGAATCAATTGTGCTATGCAGTAATTCAAAAAAGGAAGTAAGACAATATGGAGCGCAACGCCCATCGCTTGACGTTGCATTCACCTGCAAGAGAGATATTGCCCTGAATGGGTAGAGAGTTTATTGACTTCGCTCAAACTTTGCGGCGTTTTTGTATACAGACAGCCGGAAAAATTGCTTTTGTTACAACCATTTACTACGATGCAACCATAAAGCAACACCACCAATAAGAACAACTAACAGAATACAAAAAATTGAAAATCCGAATTGCCACCCGCCGCCAGGGATCCCACCAAGGTTGACGCCAAATAACCCGGTCAGAAAGGTACTGGGTAAAAAGACCATTGCCATCAACGACATTGTATAGGTACGACGAGCTAAATTTTCCTGCATCACCTGAGCGATTTCATCCGCCATCACGCCAGTCCGTGCTATACAGGCGTCGATTTCGTCAAGGCCGCGCCCAAGGCGATCGGCAATATCCTGCATCCGACGGCGTTGGTCATCGCTCATCCACGGCAAACGTTCACTGGCAAGACGAGCATAAACATCACGTTGCGGTGCCATATAGCGACGCATCACAATTAATTGTTTGCGCAGCAGAGCCAGGAATCCACGCGGTGGAATTTGCTGATCAAGGAGATTATCTTCAAGGTCGATAATTTTATCGTGCAGCTGCTCGATAAATTCACTGGAATGATCGGTCAACGCATCGCACACATCCACCAGCCATCCCCCGCAATCGGTCGGACCCGTGCCCTCTTCCAGATCGCTCACCACATCGTCCAGCGCCAGCACTTTGCGTTGTCGGGTCGAAACAATTAACCGCCCGTCCATATATACACGCATGGCGACCAGTTGATCGGGGCGTTCATCGGTGCTGCCGTTTATACAGCGCAATGTAATCAGCGTGCCTTCACCGAGACGGCTGACTCGGGGACGCGTGCTCTCGCCCGCCAGCGCATCACGTACGTTATTGGGCAAAAGCGGAGTCGAGGCCAGCCAGTCAGCGCTGTCCGGGTGGGTATAGTTCAGATGTAGCCAGCAGGGATGCGCACTATCGATCACATCATTGTCTTCCAGCGGTCGCGCACCGCCGCGACCGTCCAGCACCCACGCAAAAACTGCGTCAGGAACGTTAAGTTCAGATCCTTTAATGCTTTCCACAGCGCCTCCGCCCTTTTAGCTCTTTCGGTGTCAGTCTAGCTTTCATCAGGGGTTAAGCAACAACTATGTATCCCATCGCGCTGAAATCGCTCAGGAATTGTACACAGCGGCCAGAGGCGTAAAAAAAGCCTGGCATGCCAGGCTTTAAGGTACTGTCAAAGAGAGTGCTCGGGCCGCTGAAGGAAGGATGGCGAGCCGCCAGGTAATGAGGAAGAAGAGCCCTGGTCAAGTCTGAAATTACGCGTTCGGGCCTGCAGCTCAATCACCTGATTGCGTAGTACATCAGAGGAACCGTTGAGCTCTTCTGCCATCGCCACGTTACTTTGCGTGACCCGCTCCAGCTCCGATAGCGCGAGGGTAATCTGAGAAATGCCTTTCTCCTGCTCTGACGTAGACGAGGAAATTTCGTCCATCAAGCGGCTGACATTCCCCGAACCCGTCACGATTTCATGCATGTTTTTCTCAGCCTGTGACACAACGCCAACGCCCTGCGTGACGTTACTGCTGGTGACTTCAATTAGCGCTTTGATGTTCTTCGCGGCCTCTGCACTGCGGTGTGCCAGGTTTCTGACCTCTTCCGCGACCACAGAAAACCCCTTTCCATGATCGCCCGCCCTCGCCGCCTCTACTGCCGCGTTGAGCGCGAGAATATTCGTCTGGAACGCAATGCCGTCAATCAACGAGATAATCTCCGTCATCTGCTGCGCGCATTCGGTAATGGACTGCATATTGCTGGCGACCTGCCCCATGAGCTCACCGCCTTTGCGCGCCTGCAGCGTCGCCACATTAGCCTGCTCGCTCGCCAGGCGGGTGTTATCGGCATTGTTCTTGGTGCTCGCAGCCATTTGCTCCATGCTGGCTGCGGTTTGTACTAAAGACGCAGACTGCTGTTCGGTTTTCACCGAGAGCTGAGCGCTACGGGTCGAGAGCTGATCCGATAAGGTCATGGCGGTTTGCGACGACGCCCGGATCTCACGCACCAGCGTCGCAATGTTGCCGGACAGGCTATTGATCCCGGGAATAAGTCGACCCGCGCAGTTATTGCCAAACTCCGGGATAGAGACCCCAAGGTTGCCAGCTGTCACCTCTTCAATACTTCTCTTTACCGTATTGATCGGCGTCACAAGATAGCGGGTCATGTAGACCCAAAGCAAAAATAGCGCAACGAAATTGATAACGTTTAGGGAAATAAAGAGAGAGGACTTGCTGGAAATTAGAACAACGACACCTGCGTTTACCAAAAATAGCGATAAAAGGAACCCGACAATAAAGGTCCTGACACTAATATTTCTTAGCATGATGATACCCACGTTTTATATTTTGGTCGGCATCTAGACTTATAGCATTGGCCTGGCCGTTTTTCCTCGCAAACTTCACGGGTTTGTTTTTTCGCCGTTAGCATCCTGGGATTTAGCTTAAGTCAGATAAAAAGAGCGTATTAGTGAAAATGTTCTTCGCGGCATGCTGTGATACTGGTCTGCCGCAACGTTAAGCGATACCATCCGCTGCGGCGCATCGATACAATCGCCGTTATATTTAAGGAGCTTTGCTACTTTTATTCGATCTTGTTTAGCAATGCTTAATATATTAACAAGAGAATATATTTTATATTCTTAATGAGTTTTAGAGTATTAATATGACCGGTCATTTTTCACGATAAATAACTAATATGGTTTGAATGCGCATGTTCGTTGCCCGATAAAGATGTACCCGGCAGGCGAAATCGGTAACCCTCTCAGGCGTGGGATTGCATAATGCTCAATATATCGTGGGACCCTGTGTTAATCGCTATCTCTTATCTGGTGGCGTTTATCGCCTCCTTTGTGGCGCTGGACAGCGCCGGAAAGATCCCCCTTTCCAGCCGAAAGGCTGCCCTGTTCTGGCGTATGGCCGGAGGCATCTCGCTCGGCATCGGCATCTGGTCGATGCACTTTATCGGCATGCTTTCGATGCAAATGCCCATGATGATGAGCTACGACCTCTGGTTAACCCTTGCATCCCTCGGCGTCGCGGTGGTTGCTTCGGCCACGGCCCTTAATATTGCCGTCGCGGGAAAAAAACGCTCTCTCTTTCGACCGATCGTTGCCACCGCGATCCTGAGCGCGGGCGTGGTGTCCATGCACTATACCGGTATGGCTGCCCTGATGCTGGATGGAAGCATCATCTGGGATCGCCGTATTGTGGGGTTGTCCGTCGTCATTGCCGTGGTGGCTTCCGGCACTGCGCTGTGGCTGGCTTTCCGCCTGCGAGACAAAGGGGTTTTTATCGAGCGCCTTCTCGCGGCCCTGGTCATGGCCGCCGCCATTTGTGCGATGCACTATACCGGCATGAGTGCCGCGCATTACCCGGAAATGTCGCATACCCTCCCCGGCGGGATCGGCGAGCTCGGTTTATCCATCTGGGTTTCGGTCACCACGCTCTGCTTGCTTGGCGTGATGTTGATTATTTCCCTTGTTGATTCTCACCGGCGCACCGGCCGCCTGACGGACAATCTGCGGCAGCTCAATCGGCAGCTTGAGCTCCAGGCGCGCTTTGATGCGCTCACCGGACTCGCGAATCGCCATCAGATGGATATTCGCATGCAGGACTGCCTGCGCAGCGCGTTGCTGAGTAACAGGCAATTTGCCGTCATTTTCCTGAACGTCGATCATTTCAAACGCGTCAACGATACCTGGGGTCACAGCGTCGGCGATGAGTTATTGATAACCGTTGCGCAGCGCATCACGGCCCGACTCACGCGTGAGATGACCCTGGCAAGGCTGGGAGGAGACGCCTTTATCCTGCTGGTGCCGGAATGTGATGATGAAAAGCTCAACGCCCTGCTCACTTCACTGCTCGGGGATGTACGACGCCCCCTGTCTATTTGCGGACATACGTTGAGCACGACGATCAGCGCGGGCGTTAGCCTCTATCCTCAGGATGGCGAAACGCTGCACGAGCTCAAACTTAAGGCGGATGCAGCCTTACATCACGTCAAAGATGATGGGCGCAACGGCTGGGCGATTTACCGGGCCGAGATGTCAACAGCGATCCCGGCGAAACCCGGATTCCTGCAGGAGCTCTCTCAGGCGCTTGAACGCGATCAGTTTGAGCTGTGGTACCAGCCAACCTGGCATGCGGGAGAGAAAACCATTCACGGTTTTGAAGCCCTTCTGCGCTGGCGGCATCCTGAGCAAGGCGTTGTGCTGCCGGGCCTGTTTATCTCCTCGCTGGAACAAACCGGCTTAATTATTCCGGTGGGCAACTGGGCCATTGAAGCGGCATGCCGTCAGCTGCATTTCTGGACAGAGCAAGGGTTCAGCCAGTGGACGCTATCGCTCAACCTATCCCCCGTCCAGTTCGAACAGCCGGACATTTTCCAGATCATTTCGTCGATGCTGGAAAAATATAGCCTGTCTCCGTCGCGGCTGATCCTTGAGGTAACCGAGAGCACCGCGCTTAAAAATCTCGACCGCAGCATTGAGCTACTCAACGCGTTTAACCATGCGGGGATCACCGTCTCGATTGATGATTTTGGTACGGGCTACTCGAACCTGCTGATGCTGAGCGTGCTGCCGGCAAAAGAGCTCAAGATCGACAGAAGCTTTGTAACGTCGATGCTGGAAAATGAAAAAAGCTACAAGCTGGTTGAAACCATTATCAGTATCGCCCGAACCATGGAGATGAACGTGGTGGCAGAAGGGATTGAGACGGAAGCACAACAGGAGGTTCTCACCCGTCTCGGCTGCGACTACCTGCAGGGTTACCTTTTCTCCCGCCCCTTACCTGCCGAACAGGTGCCGTGGCTATTGCTGCAGATAAACTCTGACAAACAGATTATACCCATTAATAAAATTCAAACGGACCCCGCATTTATTTCTCAAAAAAATCATGCCTGACGGGGTTAAGTGGAGTATGTTTCAAGGGAGTGCACGCGAGTCAATTCTGTCATGATTGTCAGGCACATGTTGTCGATGACCAGGAAACGCCTATGTCGCAACCTTGTTTTGATGCGTTGAATGTAATTAAAACACCCGTGTGGCTCGTTTCACCCGTGTCGGAAAAGATCATTTTTGCGAATGTGGCCGCAACGCAGATCATGGGGGATAAAACGCTCGATGACCTGCGCAAAGGGATCTACTCTGCCAGGGCGCAAACCCTCCTGACGATGTATGTACCTGAACTGAAAATAGAGCAGGAGATCGTCGAAATCTGGACAACGAGCCGTGATGGACAGGATACACCGTTAAGCTGTCGCCTCTCGCTTGCCCACTACGCTCCCTGGGGAGAGGTCATTATCTTCGAGGGCATCTCCCAACAAATACTCTCGGGATTGAAGGCGAGCCGTTCCGCCACCTATAGGCGGAAAAAACAGGGTTTCTATGCGCGCTTTTTTCTGACCAACAGCGCCCCGATGCTGTTAATCGATCCGGCCCGCGACGGGCAAATCGTCGATGCGAATCTGGCCGCGCTCAATTTTTATGGTTATTCACACGATGACATGTGCAATAAGCATACCTGGGAAATCAATACGCTGGGGCGAGATGTGATGCCCATTATGACTGCGATTGCCGCGCTGCCCGGCGGACATAAGCCGCTCAATTTTATTCACCGCCTTGCCGATGGCTCTACCCGCCACGTCCAGACGTATGCCGGACCCATTGAAATCTACGGTGACAAGCTGATGCTGTGCATCATCCACGATATCACCGAGCAAAAAAGGCTGGAGCAGGAGCTGGAACATGCGGCGTTACGTGACTCCATGACGGGGTTACTCAACCGGCGCCAGTTCTACGCGATTACCGATCAAAGCAGCCAGAATAACCTTCCTTCCCGGCAGCAATTTAGCCTGCTGCTGGTGGATACCGATCATTTCAAAAACATTAATGACCTTTTCGGCCATCTGAAAGGCGATGAGGTACTTATCGCCCTTTCCCGGACTCTGGAAGCCTGTAGCCGGGAGGGCGATATGGTGTTCCGCTGGGGTGGCGAAGAGTTTGTTATCCTGCTGCCGCTTACCTCTCTCGATACCGCGATGCAGATTGCCGAGTCAGTCCGCGCAGCCGTTGCCCGCATTACGATTCCGGGCTTGCCGCGGTTTACCGTCAGTATTGGCGTGGCGCGGCACAATCAGGGAGAGAGTATTGATGAGCTGTTTAAGCGTGTAGACGATGCGCTGTATCGCGCTAAAAATGACGGACGCAATAAAGTCCTTGCTGCATGAAACTGGAGTATCCGGAAAAGCCCCGCTACAATGCCCACCTCGAATCAATTAGCTTCAGGTGGGTAAAAGCCGCAATGGGAAAAACTGAAATAATACTCACCTTAATTATTTTACTCCTTATTATATTTGGCTTCTGGTTTATTTTTAGCGGTGAAATCTGGTATCTCGTCGAGTTTCTTGAAAATAGCCTTTACCCAACCTTCGACGCACCGTAACGCACGTTTAATCGCTTGTTTCACCTACCGAATATGTCAGGTATCTGCCTCGCTTGCAGCCGCGTAAAATACGCAGCGTTATCCTCCAACAACGTTGATAACGAATCACTTATTCATTTGCTTATGTTGCCCGTGCTCTGACGGGCTTTTTTATTTCCGGCAATTCAGCCACGCCAGGCTATATCTTAATCATCTTTATTGATAAAGGTGAGGAACGATGAGCAAGAAGATCCTGATGCTGGTTGGCGATTACGCCGAAGATTATGAAACCATGGTGCCTTTTCAGGCTTTGCAGATGATTGGCCATCAGGTGGATGCGGTCTGTCCCGACAAACCGAAGGGCGACTACATCATGACGGCAATCCATGACTTTGACGGTGCGCAGACCTATAGCGAAAAACCCGGGCACAGGTTTACCCTCAACGCCGATTTTTCCACCGTCAAGGAGCAGGATTACGACGCGCTGCTCATCCCCGGCGGGAGAGCGCCCGAGTATCTGCGGCTAAATGAGGACGTGTTAAAGCTGGTGCAGGCTTTTGACGCCGCGCGTAAGCCGATTGCAGCGGTGTGCCACGGCCCACAGCTGCTCGCTGCCGCAGGAATCCTGAAAGGACGAACCTGTAGCGCCTACCCGGCCTGTGCGCCTGAGGTACGCCTCGCCGGTGGACACTACGCCACTATCGGCATCGATCAGGCCCATGTCGACGGCAACCTGGTGACGGCTCCCGCCTGGCCCGCCCATCCGCAGTGGCTGGCGAAGTTTAGTGCGTTATTAGCACAATAGCGCGCCGGTATCAGCCCGGGCGGAGCGGTGCCATGTTTTGCAGAACTGGCGCGAGAAAGCGTCAGTTCTCGTTCTGATCGTTGGCAACATCCCGCCTTCCCCACCGAAAAGCACTGTGATATCAGCCCGTCAACACCTGCATGGCATCCTGCCGATTGGCCTTGATAGAAAAAATACGATCCATTCTGGTCAGCTTAAAGAGATCGTGTGTATTGCTATTAAGCGAACACAGCACCAGCTCACCCTTGCCGTTTAAACTCTTGAGTATGGATACCAGCGCGCCGAGACAGCTGCTGTCAATAAAATCTACGTGGCTGAAATCCAGCAATATCTTTTTATTACTTCTTTCAATCACCTCCAGCACCTGCTGCTTAAAGGTCTGTTCGACAGAGGCATCCAGTCTGCGCACCAGCGGAACGACAATCTGTACGTCATTTTCACTCTGTATTTCAAAGTTCATAATCACCCCCGGCATTGGCTGAAGTAAGCTAGCTTTTCGAATCACCGACATCGCTTCTGAAAGAAGCCTGAAAACATAACCATCAGCAGTTTATGCCCCAAATATCCTTTGCATAGCCCTGAATGGTTCTGTCACTCGAAAACTCCCCCATTCGGCTAATATTTAGCAACGCTTTTCGATGCCACTGGCGGGGGTGTTCAAAATCCGCCATTGCCTGACGTTGGGTTTGGCTGTAGCTGTCAAAATCCAGAAGATGGCAATAATGATCGGCTGCTGTCAACATATGGTGTAGCGGTGCAAAGAGCTCGCGATCGGCGGTAAATACGCCGGAAATAAGCGTATTCACTATATGCATCATGCGAGGATCGCTCTGGTGAGTGAAACGATTATTATCGCCATTGGAACGGATTTCATTAATTTCTTCAGCCGTCGCGCCGAAAAGATAGAAATTTTCTGCTCCAACAGCATTAAGAATTTCAATGTTGGCACCATCGTACGTACCCATTGTTAACGCACCATTCAACGCGAACTTCATATTACTGGTTCCAGATGCCTCCGTACCTGCTGTGGATATTTGTTCAGACAGGTCTGTTGCCGGTATTATGCTTTCGGCCAACGAGACTTTGTAATCCTCAAGAAAAACGACTTTCAACTGTCCGGCAATACGCGCATCGCTGTTGACTTTATTCGCAACAGCATTGATTAACTGAATAATAAGCTTTGCCATTCGATAGCCGGGTGCCGCTTTACCAGCAAAAAGATGTACCTTAGGTGCTATGGTTCTCCCATTCTCTTTAATATCAATATAGAGAGAAATGACGTGCAGAATATTCAGGAGCTGGCGCTTATATTCGTGAATGCGTTTTACCTGGCAATCAAACATTGCCATTGGATCCAGCATAATCCCGTAACGTTGTGAAACAATCTGGCTCAGCGCGGATTTATTTTTGAATTTAATGTCGCGGATGCGATCGATTACCCCCGTATCATCCGCATGCTTCTCCAGCTGTCGAAGCATATGCAAATCCGTCGGCCATCGGGTACCCAGTTGCTGGTTCAGAAACGCAGCAAGATTTGGGTTAGCCTGCTGCAACCATCTGCGCGGCGTAATGCCGTTGGTCTGATTAATGAATTTATCTGGCGTAATAAAGTAAAAATCGGGAACCAGGTGCGTTTTGATAAGCTCGGAATGGAGCATCGCCACCCCATTGACACAGTGACTCCCGACGATGGCCAAATTTGCCATCCTGATACTTTTCTCGTTGTCCCCCGAAAACAGAGACAAGGAGGTCAACAAGTGCGGTTTGTCTGGCCATCGGGAGGCGACATCCGCAAGAAAACGGTGGTTAATCTCAAAAATAATCTGCAAGTGTCGCGGCAACAGTTTTTCGAACAACGCCACTGGCCAGGTCTCCAGAGCCTCGGGCATCAACGTATGGTTCGTGTATGCACAGGTGCTTTGGGTGATATCCCAGGCCTGGTGCCAGGGAAGGCTGTATTCATCGACAAGTATTCGCATCAACTCAACAACAGCCAGCGCGGGATGCGTATCATTTAGCTGGATGGCGACATGCCGCGGCAGTAACGAAATGTCTGTTTCAATCTCAGCGTATTCGCGGAAAATATCGCGCAGGGTACATGCTACAAGAAAATACTCCTGAGTAAGTCTGAGCTCCTTACCTGAAAGAATTTCATCAGAGGGATAGAGTATTTTTGAAATATTTTCAGAAGCTATTTTTTCACTGACTGCTTTTATATAATCGCCATGATTAAAAATATGAATATTAAAAGAGTTAGAAGCTACGGCACTGTATAAACGAAGTTTATTAGTGGTGCTGCCTCTGTAACCCGAAACGAAATAATCATTAGGAATGCCGACGATGGTATTCCATCCCATCCACATTGGATTATAATTCCCGTCAGCATCATCTGCATGTTCAATAAAACCACCAATAGGGATCAGCATTGCCTGACTATGATGTTCAACCAGCCATGGGGAGTGCCTGGAATGCCAGTCATCCGGATGTTCGACTTGCTGACCATTCTCAAACGTCTGCCTGAATAAACCATATTCGTATTTAATACCATGCCCTGATGCAGCAATATCTAAAGTAGCCATAGAATCGATGAAGCAGGCGGCCAGGCGCCCTAGCCCACCATTCCCAAGTGCCGCATCGGGTTCTTCATCAAAAATATTATCGAAATCGAATCCAAGCTCATTGACAACCTGACGCATATCATCTAGCAAATTCATATTCGTCAGGTTATTACGCAATGACTGTCCGAGTAAAAACTCCATTGAGAGATAATAAACGCGCTTTTTCTTTTCCGCACGCTGCCGGGTCTGACTATCGAGAAAGCGATCTTGCTGAAAATACCGCACTGCCAGCGCCACAGCATTGAATATATCGCCGTTGGTAGCCTTGTCCAGGCTAACGCATAACGTATATTTTAATTGTGTTTCGACAAGTTCACGCAACTCTCTGTTAGTGAAAGACATGTTGACCTCACTGGAGTTACTGCATGTTTTTAATATGCAGAACACAAGATATTATTTTGTTCAAGTGTAGACGGCGATATTCAACTCATGCAATTTTTACCCACAATTGCATATTGCGTTGTTTTTGAATCGCCTGAGAAATATCAGCAGTGTGTATCGTCAGGAAAAACCGCTTTCTGCGGTGGCGAGAGAGGATCAGAGGAGCAACTGGCGCTGAACTCCGCGCCAGTTCTGGATTGGTCGTTTTAATCCCTACACATCAGTGCTTCTCAATATACATTGTCCGGCTATACGCCACGTCTTCCGGGTTATTGATGGGATAACCTTTCACCCATGGCTTAATCAGGCGACCATTGGTGTACTGGTAAATTGGCGCGATGGGCGCTTTCTCCATGAGGATTTTCTCCGCCATGTTGTAGTCCGTATTACGCGCTTTGGCCGTGGTCTCGAGCGTAGCCTGGTGGATAATTTTATCGTAAGCCGGTTCGTTGAAACGCGAGATATTGCCGCTGTGGGTTGAGGTCAGCAGGGACAGGAAGGTCGATGGCTCGTTGTAATCCCCCACCCATGACGCGCGGATCACGTCAAAATTGCCGGTATTGCGGCTGTCGATATAGGTTTTCCACTCCTGGTTTTGAAGTTTGACATCCACACCGAGATTTTTCTTCCACATGGACGCCACCGCAATGGCGATTTTCTGGTGGTTTTCCGAGGTATTGTACAGCAGGGTCAGCTTCAGCGGACGCTGGGGGCCGTAGCCTGCGGCCTGGAGCAAGGTTTTGGCCTGAGCGTTCAGCTCCTGCTGGGACATCTGCTCGAACGGCGAAGGTTCAGGCGTGAAGCCCGCCGTCACGTCAGGGGTGAAATGCCAGGCCGGTTTCTCGCCGGTGCCCAGTACCTTTTCCGCCATAATGCGGCGATCGATAGTCATGCTCAGGGCAAGACGAACCCGGGCATCGGCCGTCGGGCCCTTTTGCGTGTTAAACGCGTAGTAGTAGGTCCCGAGCTGTGGCGGCGTATATACCTGTCCTGGAATGTCCTTCAGCAGCTTCTGATACATGTTTTTCGGGAACGATTCGGTAATATCAATATCCCCTGCCAGATAGCGTTTGGTGGCGGACGATTCCTGATTAATCGGAATGAAGGTCACTTTTTGCAGGACAGTTTTCGCATTGTCCCAATAGTGGGTATTCGGCACGACAACCAGTTTTTCATTCACCACGCGCGCGTTCAGGACGTACGCGCCATTGCCCACCAGAGCGCCCGGACGAGTCCACTCTTTCCCGCTTTCAACGTTCGCTTTTTGCACCGGATAGAAGGCGAAGTTTGCCGTCAGGTTGCTAAACCACGGTAGCGGTTTGTCCAGCTGGACGCGTAATGTTCTGGCATCCACCGCCGTCACGCCCAGGGTATCTGGTGCCGCTTTGCCATCGATAATAGCCTGGGCGTTGTTGATACCCGCCAGCGCCGCAAACCAGGCAAACGGAGAGGTTGTTTTTGGGTCAACCAGACGCTGCCAGCTGTAGACAAAATCCTGCGCGGTGACCGGCGTACCGTCAGACCATTTTGCGTTATCGCGCAGGGTGAACGTCCAGGTACGGTTATCGTTACTCTGCCAGCGCGTCGCCACGCCCGGGGTCAGTTCCCCTTTCTCATTCTGATTCACCAGCCCTTCAAAAAGATCGCGAATCACCTGAATCTCTGGCAACCCCACCGCTTTTGCCGGATCGAGCGAAGCCGGTTCGTCTTTAATATGTCTGACCAACTCCTGTTTTTGCGCCAGTACCGTGCCCTTCGGCACATCAGCGGCGAACGAGAGTGTAGAGAGCCCGCACAGGCACAGTGCGGTGAAAAGACGCGAAACAGGATGCTTCATAAGATCCCCTTTGATGAATTCAGGTAACAAGCAGATGCGTAATTATTTGTTTCGACAATAAGAAATGCAAATAACTTACGCCTGAATAGTGATTTAAGGCAATTCTCAGCCGTTACGGAAACTATTTGATTAACAGCGGCTTTTGCACAACACTGCCAGTAGAGACTTCTTTATCAGGATTTCGTATGGCAACCACCCGACCACGCGCGGAGCGCGGCGCCTTTCCTCCGGGCGCTGAACAATATGGCCGCTCATTTTTAGGCGCATCGCTGATCTGGTTCCCGGCGCCCGATGCCGATCGCGACAGCGGTTTGATTATTGCCGGCACGCACGGTGATGAAAACTCGTCTGTCGTCACGCTCTCTTGCGCGCTGCGGACATTGACCCCTTCATTACGACGTCATCACGTGATTCTTGCCGTCAATCCGGATGGCTGTCAGCTGGGATTGCGGGCGAATGCGCGGGGAGTCGACCTGAACCGTAATTTCCCGGCGGCAAACTG
The DNA here is from genome assembly GCA_041890495.1 of Enterobacter hormaechei. Classification (GTDB taxonomy): domain Bacteria; phylum Pseudomonadota; class Gammaproteobacteria; order Enterobacterales; family Enterobacteriaceae; genus Escherichia; species Escherichia boydii. The sequence goes on along the minus strand of CP169086.1, from coordinate 1,054,154 downwards.
GCGCGCCGGCGAAACGGTTTATCGCTGGAACAGCTCCGCCGAGGAGCGGGACGTGGTGTTGCTAACGGGAGACAACCCTGGCTCAGAGCCGGAAACGCAGGCGCTGTGCCAGCTTATCCATAAGATCCACCCCGCCTGGGTTGTCTCCTTCCATGACCCGCTGGCCTGCATTGAAGATCCGCGCCACTCTGAACTGGGCGCATGGCTGGCCCGGGCGTTCGACCTGCCGCTCGTCACCAGCGTGGGTTATGAAACACCCGGATCATTCGGAAGCTGGTGCGCCGACTTAAGCCTGCCCTGCATCACCGCTGAGTTCCCGGCGATTTCCTCCGACGAAGCCAGCGAAAAATACTTAAAAGCCATGATGGAGCTTCTGCGCTGGCAGCCTCAGAGATGAAGCACGCCGCTGGTAAATTTAAGGGCCGGTGAAACGTCAACCGCCAGCCACGTCGGGCCATCCAGATCGGCGAAACGCACCTGATTGACCAGCGGCAGCGCCGCGCCGATCGCCCGGGAGGTGCATAGCATGCATCCCAGCATCAGGGCGAACCCCTGCGCCCGGGCGTCCGCCGCCAGGGCCAGGGCTTCTGTCAGTCCGCCTGCCTTATCGAGCTTGATATTGACCATGTCATAGCGGCCCTTAAGCTCGCTTAAATTCTCGCGGGTGTGACAACTTTCATCAGCACAAATCGGCAACGGATGAATAAAATTCTCCAGCGCCGCATCGTCCTGCGCAGGAAGCGGTTGTTCAAGCATCGCAACGCCTAAATCCGCCAATAGCTGGCAACGCGCCGCCAACCCTTCTGCACGCCAGGATTCATTTGCATCAACGATCAGCGTCGCATCAGGCACAGCTGTGCGAATTGCCACCATCCGCTCACTGATAAGATGGTTATCCAGCTTCACTTTCAGTAATTTCGCGCCTGCCTGCCAGAGTGTTGATGCACTATTGGCCATCTGATCAGGCGTACCGATGACAACCGTCTGTGCAGTGATAACTGTCTCGGGAAGCGTTATGCCGATCAAATCAGCCAGCGATTGCTGCTGTCTTCGCGCGGCCAGATCCCACAATGCACAATCCAGCGCATTACGTGCTGCGCCGGCAGGGAGAATTTTTTGCAACTCCTCCCGTGTCAGCCCTTTCTCTAGTTGCGGCACGACGCTCATAATTTGCGCCATTACCGAGGCATCACTTTCCCCATAACGCGGATACGGCGTGCATTCGCCGGTGCCTTTAATACCCTCTTCTTCCAGTTCAACCACCACCACGCGCGCTTCACTGCGACTTCCCCGGGCAATCACAAACGGGGTATGTAAGGGCCAGGCTTCCTCGAATACCTTAACGGTTCTCATCTTTACTCCTTGTTGTCGCGGTGGTCTGCGGATTAAGCGCAAATAGCGTTTGCTGTGTTATTGACAGTTAGCATAAACTAGGTGTGACGTTAACTATATGTAAACAGGAAAGATAATCATGTCACAAACCGTTCATTTCCAGGGCAACCCGGTTACAGTCGCCAATTCCATCCCGCAGGCGGGTAGCAAAGCGCAGACTTTTACTCTCGTGGCAAAAGATCTGTCTGACGTCACCCTCGGTCAGTTTGCGGGTAAACGCAAAGTGCTGAACATTTTCCCGAGTATTGATACCGGTGTTTGCGCCGCATCAGTACGTAAGTTTAACCAACTGGCAACTGAGATCGACAACACCGTTGTGCTGTGTATCTCTGCCGATCTGCCGTTCGCCCAGTCTCGTTTCTGCGGCGCAGAAGGTCTGAACAACGTTATCACCCTCTCCACCCTGCGCAGCGCAGATTTCCTCGAGAAATACGGCGTTAGCATTGCGGAAGGCCCACTGAAAGGTCTGGCAGCACGTGCTGTACTGGTTCTGGATGAAAACGACACCGTTGTCTTCAGCGAACTGGTTAACGAAATCACCACCGAGCCGGACTACACTGCCGCGCTGGACGTGCTGAAAGCATAATAAGTCCTTAGCATTCTATACAACTTATTCTCAACCTCGCTACGGCGGGGTTTTTTATTACTTCCAGGCTGAATCGTTAAAGCACAAATGCGCACAAGTCACATTAATCATGCAATAACTAAGGCAATATGTAACATTAGCGTGATCAATTACGCATAATAATCGTTAAAATCCCTTATTTTCACCCCGAGTGAAGCCCATCACATTTCCCTTTTTGTCTAAACATTAGATTTGCTTACGAAAGAAAATAATCGTTTCAGCAAAAAGGATCATATATGAAGATTAAATTCGCTTTTACGCTCCTTGCGGTCCTGTTTTCTGGCCATGCCGCAGCTAAAATCTGGGTGCTGACAAGCGCTGAAAGCAGCATAGAGAAAGGAAACTGGAAGATTTCCAGTGACGAGCTGAAAGTTAAGGATCAAACGTTCAGCATTGAGCAAAAAGTCTTACACGGCGGTAAGCAGGAAGGCAGCAAGGTCATCATTATTAGCAGCAAAGATGGCCTCACCATCACCCTGAGCCCGACCCGCGGGATGAACCTTCTGCACGTAGAAGGTTTTGGCACCCGGCTGGGATGGAATTCACCCGTCAAAGAGGTCGTTAATCCGGCTTATATCAACCTTGAAAGCCGAAACGGTCTCGGCTGGCTGGATGGTTTCAACGAGATGATGGTGCGCTGTGGCTACGAGTGGACAGGTCATCCGGTCACCGCGGATGGGCAAATTTACACCCTTCACGGCAGGGCCGGAAATACGCCGGTATCGCAGGTGGAAGTTGAGGTGGCGGATGCCGCCCCGCATGAGATCCGCGTTCGGGGTTTGATCAAAGAGAGCACGTTCAAAAAAGCGGATCTACAGACCATGACCGAACTGCGCTACGTGCCAGGGACCAACCAGTTCAGCCTGCATGATGTTCTGACCAACCATGCCGATTACCCTCATGATTACCAAATCATCTATCACAGCAACTTCGGGACGCCGATCCTCGAAGAAGGCGCCCGTTTCCTTGCGCCGGCGGCGAGCGTGAGCCCATTCAATGACTATGCCAAAGCGGGCGTTAACGACTGGCAAACCTACGCCGGGCCGACAAAAGGCTTTGATGAGATGGTCTTTAACATCAAACCGCTCGCGGACAACAACCACGAAACGCTCGCGGCGGTGGTCAATAAAGCCGGAGATAAAGGCGCATCAATCCAGTTTGATACGCGCCAGCTGCCCGTACTGACCTTATGGAAAAATACCGACACGCTGAAGCAGGGCTACGTCACGGGCATTGAACCGGGCACCAGCTACGCCTACCCCGTCACGATTGAACGCGAACAGAAGCGGGTTAAGCAGCTGGAGCCAGGCGCCAGCGCGCAGTTTGATCTGACCTATACCCTGCTGCACAGCCCGCAGCAGGTGAAAGACGTCGAAAGCAGGATTGCGTCGATTCAGGGCGAGACAAAAACAGAAATCGTTAACACGCCGATGGCGAAGGAATAAACCTGAAATAAAAAGCCTCTTTGCAGAGGCTTTTTTGTTATTCGTCACCTTTCTTATGATTTAAACCATATTCACGCAGCTTATTTGCGATTGCGGTGTGCGACACGCCCAGGCGTTTTGCCAGCTTGCGGGTGCTGGGATAGCTGCGGTACAGCTGCGTCAGCACCGAGCGCTCGAAACGGCTGGTGATATCATCCAGCGACCCTTCCATTGCCTCTTCGCCTACCGATACCGTTCCGGCGTCGTAATCCGGCAACAGGATGTCCTGCGGGCGCAGCTCATACCCTTCAAGCTGGGTCAGCGCGCGATAAACGGCGTTTTTAAGCTGGCGAATGTTGCCCGGCCAGCCGTAGCGCATCAGCACCGTGCCAAGATCGGCAGACAGCTTCGGACGCGGCACTCCCTGCTCGTCGGCAAAGCGGGCGACGAACAGCTCAGTAACGGCATGATGTCCTGCGGACAGTCACGTAGCGGCGGCAGATTGAGCGTCAACACGTTCAGACGATAATAGAGATCTACGGAACATGCCATTTTGCACCAGTTCGACCAGATTCTTCTGCGTAGCGCAAATCACCCGCACATCGACAGGCTACCTCATGGTCTTCGCCAACCCGACGGAAAGTGCCATCATTAAGGAAACGCAGTAATTTCGCCTGCATCCGTGGTGACATTTCCCTATTTCATCCAACAGCACCGAACCACCGTTCGCCTGCTCAAAGAATCCTTTCTTCCCTTCCGGAGCATGACAAAACAGTTCACTCTCGACCGCATCTTCCGGTATAGACGCACAGTTCAGCGCAGGTAAGGTTTGCCCGCTCTGGGGCTTGCCTGATGGCAGGCGTAGCAAAGAGATCTTTACCTGTACCTGTGTCACCCGTAATCAGCAGCGGCGCGCTTAGCATCGCCAGTTTCTGCGCCTGTTCGACAACATGCTTCATTTTCGGGCTGACGGCGACAATTTGACTGAAGGCGCTGACGTCCTGGGCGGCGACATTTTGCAACTGGCGGCCCATACGAATCGTTGATCGCAACATCACACGCACCGGTCAGGACGTGTTGATCATTTTCATCCTGAAGATAAACAGGCGTAATCTCATCAGGAAATTCTGCCCATTAATAACGACATGCTCGTTATGCGAATCTTGCGGTTCGCTTTCCAGCCAACGTAAAAAATTAAAGCCGTTAATCAATTGTGCGGCGGTATGGTTGCGCAGGCGAGTCCAATTTTTGCCCAAAAGCTGACAGCTCGCCGGGTTCGCCATATCCACTTTGCTTTTCATATCGACAGAGAGCACAGGTTCAGGCAACGCCTCCAGTAACGCGCTCAACGCCAGATGCTCACGTTCGGAAGGCATCCACGGGACAGTACGCACATCGGTAACACCCGCAATACGGCGTATTTCGGCCATCAGACTGCTGAATACTCTCAAACTCCAGTTCAGCAAAATTGAGGTAGATTCGCCCAATGGGGATCAATCTCAATACCGCGTAAATCAATGGCCTCTTAGCACGAGTAGATCGAGTAATTCGCGGGTCAGACCGAGTCGGTCTTCACAAAAGACTTCCAGACGCATGGGAACCTTCACCTGAAAAAGAAACAATTAATATGATGATATGACACTATTTGGATAGCAGGAAGGTTTTCTGTCAACAATCATTGACACAAAGACGGGAAAAACGGGCACTTCGGCGTAAAGATATCCGGTCAGCACCCGATATTGCATTATTTTTCGCTGGGCGTTTTGCCTTTTTGCAGCGTTTCTTTCACCTGACCGATAAGCTGACGACGGAAATCCCCGAGGCGAGGTTTGTCATCGTCAATCCACGGCAGCGGGCGGCAAAGCTCCATAGCTTTAATCCCGAGTCGTGCCGTCAGAAGTCCTGCACCAATCCCCTGAGCTGCGCGGGTAGACAAACGAGCAGCGAGATCTTGCGACATCCAGTCCATCCCCACTTCGCGCACCAGTTCGCTGGCCCCGGCAAAAGCGATATTCAGCAATACCAGCTTAAACAGACGCAAACGGCTGTAATACCCCAGTTCAATGCCATACAGCGTGGCGATGCGATTAATTAAACGCAGATTGCGCCAGGCGATAAACGCCATATCGACCAACGCCAGCGGGCTGACCGCAATCATCAACGTTGATTCCGCCGCCGAACGGCTGATTTCGCGCCGCGCCTGGGCATCTAAAACTGGCTGGACCAAATGCGCATACAGGCTGACCACTTCACGGTCGTTTTGCGTTTCATGGATTGAGGCATACCAGCGTTGCAGCGCCGGATGCGACTGATCAATACCCGCCTGCTGCGCCAGTTTTTCGCAAAATGCGCGGCCTTTGCCCGTGCCGTGGCTATGCAATAAATCACGCGCTTCGTCGCGTTCATGGGCGCGCTGTCGCAAGCGCCATAAGCGCCGCCACTCTGTTACCACAGAACCTACGCCAGCGCCGATAATCAATGCCCCAGCGGCACATCCACCCAGCGCCACCCAGTCCTGGGTTTGCCAGGCATTCATTGTCCACTGTACACCCTGCCCGACAACGCTTGCGCCAAACAGAGCCAGCCCTCCCATCACCATTTTGCGCCACAGGCTGCGTTTCGGACGTAACGCTGCGTCCATTACCGCTTCGACTTGCCCCTCTTCTTCCTGCGCTTCGTCGAGCGTGGCCGGGGCAAAATTTTGCGCCTGATTTTCGTCAAAGGTCTGCTGCGCCCTGAATTTAGGATTCTGATCGACCTCCAGAGGACCGTCGAAATCAATACGTGGTTTTAACGGTTCGGTCATCGCAATTTATCTCCTATTAAAAATTCCAGCGCAGCATCAAGACGAATATGCGGTAGTGGTTTGTCGACATCCATCACCTGCGGACGAAATGCCTCAAACTGGAAGCCTTGCTTATCCCAGAACGCCTGACCAGGCAAACGTGCGGGAACTTCGCCAGGATAAACAGTGAGCGGTGCGCCATCGCTAAGTCGATTACCACGCAGCGCCGGGATTTTCTCACCGTTAACATCAATAATGCCGCTGGTGGTCGCCTGAACTGACGCCAGCCCCAGGCAGTCCATGCTGATCCCTTCGAACGCCGCATTTTGCCAGGCATCCTGAATCAGTTGTTGCAGTAATGAAACCATATTAGCGTGCTGATCGATGGTCACATGGTCCGCTTTAGTGGCAGCAAACAATAGCTTATCGATAACCGGCGAAAACAAACGCCGGAACAGGGTACGCTGCCCGTAGTGAAAACTTTGCATCAGCTGCGTCAGTGCCAGACGCATATCATTAAATGCCTGTGGCCCACTGTTGAGAGGTTGCAGGCAATCCACCAGCACAATCTGGCGGTCAAAGCGCAGAAAATGATTCTTATAGAACCCCTTCACCACCTTCTCGCAGTAATAATTAAAGCGCTCGCGCAGCATTCCGGCATTGGTATGCTTATCGGCCTGCGCCAGTTTGGACTCGCCCCAGGTATCGACATCCGGCCACGGGAAGAATTGCAGCGCGGGCGCACCTGCCATATCTCCCGGCAAGACAAAGCGCCCAGGCTGAATAAAGTGCAGCCCCTGCTCTTTACAGTGGTGGAGATAATCGGTCCACGCGGCGGCAATGTCCGCCAGCCGGTTTTCGTCGGCAGGCGCTAGCGGGTCCAGCCCTTCGCTCATCATTCGCCATTTCGCCGACCATTCTCCGCGCTGACCATTGAGTAAGCCCGTCATCTGGCGCGACCAGCTTAAATAGTCCTGCGCCAGCATCGGCAGGTCGAGCAACCATTCGCCGGGATAATCCACAATTTCCAGATACAGCGTGGAGGTATCCTTAAAGTGGCGTAGCAGCGAATCATTCGATTTAAAACGTAGCGCCAGGCGGATTTCACTGACGCCGCGCGTTGGCGTTGGCCAGGCGGGTGGATCGCCATATAACTGCGCCAGCCCTTCGTCATAGGTGAAGCGCGGAATGCCAAAGTCACGCTGGGGAATGCGTTTCACGCCCAGCAGGCGCTCTTCACGCACCGCACTTAACAGCGGCAAACGTGCTCCGGCGTGAATATTAAGCAACTGATTAACCATCGCGGTGATAAACGCTGTTTTGCCGCTGCGGCTAAGTCCGGTTACAGCGAGGCGCAGATGTCTGTCGACACCCCGATTCACCAGCGCATTGAGTTCATTTTTAAGTCGCTTCATTGCTGTCCTTCGTTGCCTGGAAGCCTTGAATGCATGGCTTCAGAATACAATAAATGGGGGCAGATCGTTGATTATCAATTCTTATTTATTGCTATTGCCGTTTTCTCTCCAGTAAGATGAACGACATTGCTGTCAGTCCGGAGTGAGTAAGGTGTATGTCACCCACCATCTATGATATCGCACGGGTTGCGGGCGTATCGAAATCAACCGTTTCCCGCGTTCTGAATAAACAAACGAATATTTCTCCCGAAGCGCGGGACAAAGTGCTGAAGGCGATTGACGAATTAAATTATCAGCCCAACAAACTGGCTCGCGCCCTGACCTCTTCAGGCTTCGATGCCATTATGGTTATTTCGACCCGATCAACCAAAACCACCGCCGGCAATCCTTTTTTCTCCGATGTCCTTCATGCCATTACGGCAAAAGCGGAAGAAGAAGGCTTTGATGTTATTTTACAAACGTCAAAAAGCAGCGAAGACGATCTGCTGAAATGCGTGAGTAAAATAAAACAGAAAATGATCAAAGGGATCATTATGCTGAGTTCACCGGCAAATGAATCCTTTTTCACCACGCTGGATGCGTATGGCGTACCGGTAGTGGTTATCGGTAAAGTGGAAGGTGTGTATCAGAATATTTATTCCGTCGACACGGATAATTTTCATGACAGCGCCACGCTGACGGAAACCTTTATTAAAAACGGACGCCGTAAAATTGCCTGCCTGCATGCGCCGCTTGATTATCATGTTTCGATCGATCGCCTGGCGGGCTATAAAGCCAGCCTGGAAAAGCACCACATTGCCATTAATCCAGACTGGATCAGGGATGGCGGTTATACCCATGAGCGCGCGCTCGCGGCGGCTCTGGAATTGCTCTCTTCACCCACGCCGCCTGATGCGGTATTTGCGACCGACAGCATGAAATTACTCGGCCTTTATCGCGCGGCGGATGAGTTGAATCTGATGATTCCGGAACAGGTGGTGATAGCCGGATACAGCGACCCGATGCTGTCTCTCATTTTAACGCCCGCGCCTGGCGGCTTTGATATCCCCACCCGAAAACTGGGGGAAGAGAGCTGCGATCTTCTCTTCAGGCGTATCGCGGGCCATCCCGCCCCGCAAAAAGTGCTTGTCGATACCCATTTTTTACTGGCGGCCTCGCTGCGCTAAAACCAGGGGCTTGTAGCCCCTGGAAGCCCCTCGGTCAGAACGCGTAATTTACCCCAACGCCCGCATAGTGGAAGCGGTCGTTGTCACCCTCGTCATGGTTTTCCCATTCATAGGCGTATTCAAGCGTCATGGATAAACCGTTGTTGAAGTCATAGGCGTACTGCATACCCAGGCGGTTGAAATCATGCCCTTCACGCTCAGGATCGTCCTGCCAGTCCCAGTTCGACCAGCGATCGAGCCCCAGTCGCGTGTAAGGCGTTAAGGTCGTCTGGCCCAATGAAATAGGCAGATAGGCGCGAATTTCCTGGGTGGAGAACTCGCCGTTATTACGTGAACCGTCCATATTGAAACCGCGCTCTAAATAGTAATTTACTTTAGCGGCAAAGGTTTCGTTAATGGTCCAGGTAAAGCCCGTTTCGGTTTCGACGCGGCTGTCTGAATAGCCGGTTTTTTCCAGATCGTTAGCAAACTGATACATGGCAAACCATCCGCCAAAACGCCAGTCGTCGGTTAATTTTATATCCCAGTCAGGCTGAATTTTGTAGCGCTGCATATTTGCGCTGCCGTCTCTGGCGCCGTGTTCATCCTTAAAGTGATAACCATAATTACGGAAGCCGCCGGTCAGACCGAACGTAAAATCATCGGTTCCGATAAAGCGATAGCGTAATTCAAATTCCGGGCGATCAAAATAGGTGCCACGGGTCATGCTGCTATAATCAACCGGCCCCTCCTGATACATCGCCAGCGAAATAGTCCACGCATCCCAGGTAGCATTAAACCACACGGAGGGTTCATATAATCCATCTTTATCCTCCGCCTGGCCTTCGACGTTTTCTATTTCATACATCGCGCCAATATTAAACTCCCACTTTTTAGCCGTTTCTGTTGCATGTGCACAGCTAATCCCTGCGCACAGCACGAGCGCAGCACTTTTTAGTAGAGTACTCATCAAATATTCCCTTTATAAGTAACAAACAAAAAAACCGGAAATTTGCATTTCCGGCGAACACCTTTCTTATCTAATAGCCGCTTCGGTTTCAGCGTCGAAGAAATGGCACTTACTCATATCGAACTGGATATCGATATTATCCCCAGCGGCATAATCATTCGCGGCGCCAGCGCGAACAACCAGTTCATGGCCCCCAACGGTGGCGTAGAGCATGAACTCCGCGCCAGTCAGTTCGGCTACGCTGACTTTCGCCGCGATATTTTCACCTTGGCTCTGCAGCGTGAAAATATCTTCCGGGCGGATCCCAAAGACCACGGCTTTGCGCTGATACCCTCTGGCATTCAGTGACGCGAGCTTGTCTTCCGGGATCTCAAGACGCAGCGTTTCCGTGACGAAGTAGCGGTCGTCGATAGCGCCGCGAATGAAATTCATGGCAGGCGATCCAATAAACCCCGCGACAAACATGTTTGCCGGTTCGTTGTAGACCTGCTTCGGTGCACCAACCTGCTGAATAATGCCGTCTTTTAAGATCACAATCCGGGTCGCCATCGTCATGGCTTCCGTCTGATCGTGGGTCACATAAATCATCGTGGTGTTGAGCTTCTGGTGCAGCTTGCTGATTTCAGCCCTCATCTGCACGCGAAGCTTGGCATCGAGGTTGGAGAGCGGTTCATCCATCAGGAAGACGCCCGCTTCGCGCACGATCGCCCTGCCCAACGCCACGCGCTGACGCTGGCCGCCGGACAGCGCGCCGGGTTTACGCTTGAGGTACTCCCGTAAGCCGAGGATCTGTGCCGCCCAGTTAACGCGCTCTTCGATAACCGCCGGGGCGATTTTCTGCATCTTCAGGCCAAACGCCATGTTGTCGTAGACCGTCATATGCGGGTAAAGCGCATAGTTCTGGAACACCATAGCGATGTCGCGCGACTTGGCGGGCACGTCGTTCATGCAAACGCCGTCGATGACCAACTCGCCGGCGGAGATCTCCTCCAGCCCGGCAATCATGCGCAGCGTTGTCGATTTACCGCAGCCAGACGGGCCAACAAAAACGATAAACTCCTTGTCCTCAATTTCGAGATTAAAATCCTTCACCACGTGGACCTGGTTATCGTAAATTTTCTGAATATGTTTCAGTGACAGTTGTGCCATTTTTAATTCCTTATCAATACGCCCGGGAGGCCCAGAAATCGGTCAGGCATTTCCAGGTCAGTTCCTGCGTTGAATGAAGCTGTAATCCCGCATGGGTCAGGCCAGCGCCAATCCCGACCGACAGCATGCCCGCCGCGTTGATCGCCGCCACGCCTGCGGGTGCATCTTCAACTCCGATGGTCGTATCGGGGCGGACGTTCAGGCCAGCACACGCGGCGAGAAAGATCTCCGGATCCGGTTTGGAACAAACAATGCGGGAGGCGTCGGCGCAAAAATCAAAGGCGCGATGAATACCCAGGGCATGCAGTATTCCAGGTGCATTGAGGGAAACGGAGGCGAGCCCAATTTTGACCTCTTCCGCCCGAATGTCCGCAAGCACCTCCCTGATGCCCGGCAGCAGCGACGCCTCGGTCAATGACGACAGCGATGCGACGTAGAGCGCATTTTTCTTCCCCGCCAGCGCCAGGCACTGTTTGTCGTCAAACGCCCCCTCTTTCCCACCGTGTCGCAGGATCCGCTGCAGGGATTCCATGCGGCTAATCCCCTTAAGCTCCTCGTTAAACACCTCATCGATAGTGATGCCGATCTCCTGCGCGACCGAACGCCAGGCGAGAAAATGCAGATGCGCGGTATCGGTGATAACCCCATCAAGATCGAATACAACGGCTTCAGGCTTCATGGCTGGCCTCCGTGGTAGCGGTCCCATTAAAAGATGAAAGAAATTCCCTACGAGACAGTGCCTGCCGCTCCGATACGCAAACCGTTTTTCCCCACAGGGTTAACGTGACGGGTGCGGAGGTATCGATGGTTAAAACGTCATTTTCAAACGTGAAGCGCAGGCGTGCGTTCTGCCAGCGAAGCGGGAAGGTAAGTTTTCGCCAGCGGGCGGGTAGCTTCGGCGCAAGATGCAGCTCGCCCTCAACAATCTGCATGCCGGCAAACCCCTGAATGACGCCGGACCAGATGGCGCCCGTGGCCGCGGCATGAATGCCGTCGTCGCTGCTGTGCGGATCGTCGCCAAGATCGATAGCCACGCCAGCGCGCCAGAAGGCGTAGGCCCCTTCCGTATCGCCACAGCGGGCGGCCACAATGCCGTGAATAGCCTTGCTCAGCGAAGAGTCATGGATCGTCCGCGGCTCGTAAAACGCCAGGTTGGCCGCACACTGGGCTGGGGTAAATTTCTCCGGCAACAGGTAGTTAAGCATCACCACGTCGGCCTGCTTGAGGATTTGCATCTCGTTAACTTCCGCGCGAGAGTAATCCAGCAGGATGGTCTGCTTGCCCGCTTTGGCTTTATAGCGGCTTAAATCGATCGCGGGTTTCGCCATGAATGAATCGTCCTGCGGGATCACTCCCCCGTCGTCGGCTTCCGGCAGCCACAAGCGGGCCAGGAAGGTGGTCGCCTTCTCCATGAAGCAGGCCTCTTCAAGCTCAAACATCGACATGAAACGGCATGCGCTAGCCACGTTGTGCCAGGCCAGATAGTTGGTGTAGGCGTTGTTATTCACATGCTCGGTGTATTCGTCCGGCCCAATCACATCATGAATTTCCAGGCGCCCGTTGACCTCCGTGGCGCGGCCCATCCAGAACGTTGCCGTCTCCACCAGCAGGGTCAGTCCTTCATTACGCATAAACGCGTCATCGCGCGTGGCCTGCCAGTAGGCCACAACGGCCCAGGCAATGTCCGCCACGATGTGGTGTTCGGCCAGGGCGGAGGCCACTTTCTGCCGCATGCCTGTACGGATGTTGATAGCCGCAAACTCCGGCGTTTCCTCTTTGCCGCTCGCGGCGCTCTCCCATGGGAACAGTGCGCCCGGCCAGCCGTTGCGGCGCGCTTTTTCCCGGGCCCCGGACAGGTTCAGCCAGCGATAGCGCAGCAGACTGCGGGCCACCTGTGGCCGAGTGAAAAGATGGAAAGGCAGCAGGAATATTTCAGTATCCCAGAAGACGTGACCTTTATATCCTTCGCCGGTCAAGCCCTTAGCGGCAATGCTACTCCGCTCATCATGGGCTGGCGTCATGGTGGTCAGATGCCAGACGGCATAGTCCAGCGCCATCTGATCGTCAGGAGCTGCAGAAGCCACTTCCACCCGGGCGTCACGCCATACGTCTTCCCATGCGCAGGCTGAACTTTCCAGCAGCGAGGCATAACCCCTTGCCGCACAAACCTTGAGATCCGCCAGGGTTCTGCGCGCGAACGACTCCTGCGACAGGGCTTTATCATTGCGATGGGCCACCCAGACAAACTTATCCAGCGTGACAGTGTCACCCTGCGGTATCGTCAGGGAATAGTGGGCAGAGACACGACGATTTTTAGCGGTAAAGCAGCTTTCGCTGTCGGCTGATAGCTGACAAAAGGCTGAGATAACTACATCAGCGGCCCGGTCCTGCGTTTCATACACACCCTGCATATAGTGCTGGTCAAACACCCTGACGGAAATTTCATCCAGATGCTGCCGGCCCGTATTGGTTTGGGTCGCATCAATGCCGGTTTTCATCACCACCTGCGAGGCATCATCAAGCGGGGTGATCGCAAGCTGCATGGCAACGAGCGGCAGCTGATCCAGAGAGACAAAACGACGACTCTCCAGGCGATAGCGCTTTCCGTTGGGTGAACGCCAGACGACGCGGCGATGCAGTTCGCCGTTGGCAAACGCCAGCTCGCGCTGCCATTCGAGAATGTCCCCGGCCAGAAGAGTAAAATTCACCCCGTCCAGCTCAACCTCGATACCGGTGATATCAGGCAAATTGATCAGCTCAGTGGTCTCGTTACGTCCCGCCTGATGATAGAGGCCCGCAAGATACATCCCTCGGGTTTGCTGGGTGTAATCTTCTTCGTGCGCAGCGCGAATGCCCATGTAGCCGTTACCGCATGCCATAATGGATGCGTACTTATTCAGACTGTGCGGACAAAAGCCCGGATCGATTAATACAGACACGCTCAGCATAATGTTACGCTTTCCCCTGTTTCTGCCGATTGATAAAGCGCCGCGACAAGCTGCTGAATCACCAGCCCCTGTTCAGCATCCGCAATCATTACGGGCTCTCCCTGCACGTGACGGACAAAGGCCTCCATGCTGCGTAAATGTCGCTGGTCGTCAGCCTCTTCACGCTGAACCAGGGTTTGTAACGCCCCGGCGTCATCCTGATAAACGTGGGCCGGGAAAAGCGTCGCCCCCGCCTTTTCTCCGCAAAAGGCGACATTCATGATCGACTGCTCGCGAATATTCAGCGCAAACGAGGTATCCAGACGCAAAATGCCGCCGTTGCAGAATTCGATGGTGCCAAACAGGGCATCTTCCACCGTAAACTGTTCGGGATCCCAAGCGCCGAACTGGCCGCTGCTTTTTTGGGTTCCCAGCCTCTGGAAGCCGTGCGCGGTGACCCTTTTGACCGCCGGGAAACCCAGCACGTACATCGCGGCATCCAGCATGTGAATGCCAATGTCAATCAGCGGCCCACCGCCCTGCAGCGCTTTGTTGGTGAAGACGCCCCAGCCCGGCACGCCGCAGCGCCGTAACGCCTGCGCCGAGGTGAAGTAGATTTCGCCCAGCGTTCCGTTCATCACGGCCTCGCGCAGCAGCTGTGTGTCGAGCGCGAAGCGGTGATGAAAATCATATGCCAGCACTTTCCCCGCCTTGCGGGCAGCCATCCGCATCTCATCGGCCTCTTGCGGCGTCATGGCGGGCGGTTTTTCGCACATCACATGGCAGCCCGCTTCCAGTGCCATCAGGGTATGTTCGTAATGAAAACGGTTAGGTGAGCAGACGCTAACCACATCAGGTTTCACCGCCAGCAGCATGGCCTGCGGATCGTCCCACACGGATGCATTCCCGTATTTTTCTGCCAGCGCCTGCGCCTGGGAAAGGCGGCTGTCACAGACAGCCACCAGTTCCAGATCGTTGCGGGTGCAGTAGTACGAAGCATGAACCTTATCCGCCACCTGGCCTGCGCCTATTATCGCGACCCGCAGCGGAGAGCTTGTCATTGCACTTTTCACAAAGACCTCTTAGCAGGTACGCAACCAGGCCAACGAATCACGGTACGCCTGGGCAGGATCTTCCGCCCGGATACGCCCTTCGTACACTACATAGCCCTGATAGTTATCCGCGCGCAGCTGTTCAAACAGCGCGTGGAAATCCAGGGTGCCGCTGCCCGGCTGGTAGCGATGGTTATCCGCAATATGCACATGACCGAGCAGGTCGCGGTTGTCATGCAGCGCCTGCGCCAGGTTATCTTCTTCGATATTCATGTGATAGAAATCGCCGATAATCTGTACATGTTTAAGATCGTTTTCGACGATGTAACGGCGGGCATCGGCGAGGGTGTTGATCATATGATCCTGATAGCGGTTTAACGGTTCGAGATACACCACGGTTCCGGTACGCGCGGCGACCTGTTCCAGTACGCGCAGGGAATCACTCACCATTTTGCGGTCGCCGTCCAGGCTACGCGGCGAGGTCATCGGCGGTAAGCGGAAGGTAAACATGCCCCACGCAGCCGGAACGACGATGCCTTTACCGCCCACTTCTGCCAGCGCTTCGAGAATGCGCTCGATCTGCTTTAAGCCATTAAGACGACGCTCTTCGATAAAGTCGCCAATCCATCCGTCATAGCCACCGCAGGCGGTGGTCACCGGTAAACCGGTTTCTTTGATCGCCGCTTTGACTTCTTCGATGTTGTTAACCAGCAGTTTGCCGTCAATCTCAAAACCATCGAAGCCCATCTCTTTGATATAACGAAATTTCTCCAGAATGTTTTCCGGAAAGAACGCCTGATTCTGTGTGCCGATTTTCATTTTTTTCATTCCTTTGAATTAAAACGTAACGCCCATTTTGATGCTCTGTTCCGGATGCTGGTCGACATACTGCATATAGCTTTCCGGGCTATTGGCAAAGGTCACCACCGGGTCGATTAAATCTTCGCAATTGAGATAACCGTTCATCAGCAGTTCCCAACAGGTTTCTTCAATACGCTTGCGGCTCCAGCGCGGATAATCCGGGTTCGGTTCGCTGCACGCGCGAGAGAAGACAATTTTGGCGTTATTGAAATGCGCTTCGCGTCCGAGGTTAAAACCTTCGGCAAACGGCTTGGCAAACGCGACATAGGAGATGGTGCCGCCATAAGCCAGACCGCGGAGCGCCGATTGCAGCGCGTCGGCGTAGCCGCTGGTTTCGATAATCACATCGGCACCCTGCTTGCCGGTCAGCGTTTTGATCTCTTTACCTACATCAGTGCCGATGGGGTTAAGGCAGAAATCCGCGCCGTGGCGACGGGCAATATCACAGCGATGGGCGATAGGATCGACGCCAATCACCACAGAAGCGCCAGCGCGTTTAGCCAGTTGGATGGCAATTTGACCGATTGCGCCAAGCCCTACCACCACCACAAAATCCCCTACGCGCACGTTGGCATCGCGCACGCCGCTCATGGCAAACTGCGCCGGGTCGTAGCAGACGGCGTTTTTCCAGGAGCTGCCTTGCGGCATTTTGCGCAGCTTGTAGTTATTCACTGCGTTAATGATGACCGTCTCGGAGAGCGGGCCGTAGCCGCATACGCTGTCGCCCACCGCGTAGTCGGTAACGTCGCTGCCGCACTCGATAATGTCGCCAACCACCATGTTGCCAAGCTGGAATTTGCCAAACTCAATGCCGCGCGGCGCATCTGCCGGACGCGGAGTGAACATCTGCCATTCGCCGTTAAAGTCTTCATCAATAAACGGGCTGGCGGCGCGGAAGTCGACCACTTCCGTTCCGTGTTTCGGTGCGCCGAAACGCACGCGGATCTTCACTTCATTAGCTAAAATCGCCCGATCTTCATACTCAACCAGCGCAGCAACACGCGGTGCTGTGGCTACTAACTTTTTCATTTAAAACTCCTTGTAAAGAAACTGGCCGCTTTAGCCCTTCACGCCACCGGCGGTCAAACCACTCTTAATAAAACGTTCCGAAAGCGCATACATAATCACCACCGGCAATGCGGTCACCAGTGAGGCCGCCATCATCCGTCCCCAGATGTAATCTGGCGTACTGAACAGCGCGTTCAGGCCCACCGGTAAGGTGAAATTGCTGGCGCTGGAGAGGAAAATCGACGCAAACAGATAGTCGTTCCACGCCACCATAAAGCAGTAGACGAACACGGATATCAGCCCGGACATCGCCAACGGCACGGTGATGCGGAAGATAATTTGCAGACGGTTGAGGCCATCCATCATCGCCGCTTCTTCGATCTCATCGGGGATGGTGTCGAAGTAGCTTTTCAGCATAAACACGGCGGTGGGCAGAGTTTGCGTCACCATGGTGATGATCAGCGCCATCTCAGTGTCGTAAATGCCAAGCGCGGTGATGATTTTGAAAAGCGGCACCACCAGCAAAATGCCAGAGAACATATACACCGTGTAAAAGCTGGCGTTGATGGTCATCCGACCTTTAAAGCGCAGGCGGGAAAGCGCGTAAGCCCCAAGAATGCCGAGGAATACCGCCACCACGGATGAAACCACAGACACCACCAGACTGTTACGGAAGTAGTCGACAAACGGGAAAATCATCGGGTTAAAAATGTCGACGTAATGCTCCAGCGTCCACTGCTGCGGCAGCAGCGTAGGATGCAGTGAGATCGCCTCTTTCGCGCCCTTGAACGAGGTCATCAGCATCACAAAAAATGGAAACAGCGTGATGATGAGAAACAGCGCCAGCCCGCAGTAAAAACCGATGCGACTGAGTGTGCGTTTATTTGTTGCCATTGAGGTTCACCCGTTTCCTGGTCAGCAGAATGACAGCGAAAATAATGATGAAGAGCACCACCGAGATCGCCGCCGCTTTTCCTAAATCATTAAAGGCAAAGGCGGTTTTGTAGAGATATACACCGAGAATATCGACCTTGGTCGTCAGCAAATAAACATCCGCGAACATGTAGAACATCCAGATGGTGCGCAGTGTCACCACCGTCGCCAGGACCGGCATAATTGCGGGCAGCGTGACGATACGAAACCGTTGCCAGGCATTAGCGCCATCCATCTCTGCCGCTTCGTACAGCGATTTGTCGATGGTCTGCAAAATCGCCAGAAACGAGATAAAGGCATACGGGAAGTAGCGCCAGATGGCGAACAGCACCACCAGCACAAAGCTACTGCCCGGATTATCGAACCACAGCGGTGCCTGCTCATAGAGATGCAGAAGATCGACGCCGAGGTAGTTAACAATGCCGTAGCCGTTGTTGAACATGTATTTCCAGGCGAACACCAGCGAAATGGACGGCGTTACGTAGGAGAGGATCACCAGCGAACGCGCGGTTTTGCGCAGGCGGAACTCGCGGTTGAAAAACATCGCCACCGCCAGCCCGAGCACGGTGCTGCCCGCCACCACCAGCGCGGTATACCAGACCGTCATCCACAGCGAATGCCAGAAGCGGGATCGGAGAGGATACGCACATAGTTGCTCACCCCAACAAACGTTGACTCGATGTTGGGATTGAGCGGCAGACGTAAAAAACTGATTTCGATATTCGACACCATCGGCCACGCCACCAGACCGCCCAGCAGTAATAAGCTGGGCGCGAGAAGCAGCAGCGCAAAGGGCATATCGGAACGACCTGAAAACAACGTCTTCATAATTTCCTTCCGCAGAGCGCTCCTATCGTTGTGTAATGAGATCAGTCAGTCGCTTCTGGCTGCTGCTTAACGTTGTGTTAAGGTCCTTCTGCCCCACCGTAACGTTATGCACCATGGAACTGATGATGCCGGAGCCCGTCACGTCGCCCATGCGTGTGAAGTTTTTATCCCCCACAGCGCCAAACACCTGCACGTTCGGGAACTGCGCAATCAGCTCATAAGGCAACTGCCCAAACGCTTTGATCACGTCGTTGTTTTTCCAGGTATCCGTGCCCACCACCAGTTTATTCACCGGCAGCGCCGCGCCCGGCGACATCATGACCCAGTCCGTCGCGTTTTGAGCCTGTTCCATCCAGGTAACAAACTTCTCGGCCGCTTTGGTCTCCTCTTCGGTTTGCCCGGTGGTGATAGTCAGAGAGGTGATCATGCCGTACACCGCCGATGACGTTTCAGTCGGGACAACGAAGCCCAGATTAGAAGGCTTTCCGTCCTTGTAGACGGCAGGCAGGATGTAGGTTGAGTAAACCGCCATCGGCGCAGAACCGTTCATGAAGGCGTCTTTGATCTCCATGACATCATTCGAACCCGGCATGGTGGTCGCAGCCAGCGCTTTATAAAACGCCAGCGCTTTTGCCATTTCCGGGGTATCGATATCGACATTGCCTTTTGCATCAAACACGTTCGCGCCACCGGAAAGGGCAAACTGGGAGAATGACTGCTCGGTCATCACGCTTTCCGCCGTCGGCAGCGCGATGCCGTAATGCTTTTTAGCCGGGTCGTTCAGGCGCTGGCTGGCTTGTAGAAGCTGTTCCCAGTTATGCGGCTCCTCAATGCCCGCCGCGGCCAGCACATCTTTGTGATACCAGACGCCGGAAAGCCAGGCGCTGACCGGCACGCCCGTCCAGGCTGCGCCATCTTCCGTTCGGACTACGCGTAAGATTCCGTCATAGAAGGTGTTTTCCCCCACCGCTTTAACGGCTTCAGCAATAGCGTCACGATCCAGAAGCTGTTCTTTATCCATTACTTTTGCGTAGTCATGGCTGACCTCAATCACTTCAGGCAGCGCGCCGGTTCTCGCCAGCGTAATCACCTTGGTGTTGTAGGCATCCTCTTCCACCGGTACCTGTTTTACCGTGATGCCAGGGTTCTCTTTCTCGAATTTTTCGATCAGTTTCGTAATAACGGCCTGACGCTCCTGCTCTACCGACGAGTGCATAAACTCAATGGTGACAGAGGACGCTTTGTCATCCTTACAGCCTGATAACAGGGCGCACGAAACCAGTGCTGATATCAGCACAATTCTGGGTGTTTTCATGTTTAAGGTCCTTTTTAGTTTTCTTTAATCCACAAAACCTGCCATGGATTTAGGGTCAGAGTAGTGTCGGTAATATCTTCTCCGCGAATCAATTCCCGTCCGGAGTGAATATCAGATTCAACCGTTTGAGGAGAATCACTGAAATTAAATAGCCCTGTTATTTTTTCACCACAATCCGCCACGCGAACAATTTTTAAAACATGCTTCCCTGACATGCTGAAATAAGCCTCGCTGTCAGGATGGAATGCTTTTTCCGCCCGGCGCAATACGATTAACTGACTTAACGCACTGTAAACCTGATAACGAAGGCTATTTTTATCTTCAAGCGCACAATCAATTTGACCCGCGGCATATTTCTCACGATTTATCGCACGGTTATACCCCAGGCGCTCTACGCCATCATAATCATTACGGGATCCGAGAATACTCTGGATATAAATCGCAGGAACACCGGGGAAGCTTAAAAGGACGGCATGAGCCAGAATAAATCGGGCAATGCGATCGCTATCATGACTTTCTCGCGTACTTAATGCATCCAGATAGGTCACATTAATTTCATAAGGGCTTCTTGTGCCATCCGGGTTATTTTTCCAGTTAACCAACGCGCCTTCGGACTGAAGCTTCTCTACAAGCGAGATGATCTCCGACTCAGGTAATATTCCGCGTAATGGATTAAGACCGATGCCATCATGCGAGGCCAGGAAGTTGAACCAGGTCGTTTTTGTGGAAGGCAACGTAAGCGACGCAGCCCACTGGCTTAGCGTACGCACATCCTGGCAATGCACAGCATGGAGAACAAGCGGGGGTAAAGAGAACTGATAAACCATCTGCGCTTCATTTTCGCCGTCACCGAAGTAAGAGACGTTATCTTTATGCGGAACGTTCGTCTCGGTGATAATCACCGTGCCGGGTGCAACCGCCTCGGTAATGGCGCGGAAAAGCTGGATGAGCTGGTGGGTTTGCTCAAGGTGAATGCAGCTCGTTCCAGGTATTTTCCACATGAACCCAACGGCATCCAGTCGAATATATCGCGCCCCTTCAATAAGGTAACGCAGCAGCACGTCGACCATCGCAATCAGCACCTGCGGAGAGGCGAAGTTGAGATCAACCTGGTCCTCACTGAAGGTGGTCCACAGGTATCGTACGCTGCCATCATGAAGTGTGAAAGGCGTAAGAAGCGGTAAGGCACGCGGACGCGTCACCGCGGATAAATCTGTTTCAGGATCGACAGAAATAAAGAAATCATCATACCCTGGCATTTGCTTCAGGTAATTAGCAAACCAGGCACTTTTGGCCGACATATGATTGCAGACGAAATCAAACATCAAGCTGGCTGACTGTTTTAATTCAGCAACATCTCGCCACGCTCCCGTTTCAGGCGCAACTTCATGATAATCAATGACAGAAAATCCGTCATCCGAAGACCACGGATAAAAAGGCAAAAGATGGACATGAGAAAAAGAATGCGAAAGCCATTTGTTATAAAAACGTGTAAAAACCGGGAGTGCTCCTCCCCCTTTCGCTGAAATCTGATCGGCATAGGTTATCAAAACGACATCTTTTTCATCCCAGCCCATTTTACGCCTTTCCGTAATAACAGAGGCGGCCTTTCCAATATTTTCCAGCAACACATGAAGATGTGCTTCAGAAAACGTTTTCCCATAAATAAGATTAATGAGTGCTTTAATTTTTTCGTTCACTTTATTTTCCATGGTAGCGGTCCCATGAAGTGGCAATCTACTCCCATGAAAAATATCTGTCAACGGACCGGGCAGGAGAAAACACGATTGCAAAGCAGCTCAGAACAATATTGTGAGCTGCCGCAAATAAAGCAGGGGAAACGAGGAAGTGCGGTTAATCGTCGCCAGCCCCTCTCCCGGAAGAGTAAGGGCTAACGCGTGCGGGAATTACTGGGATAAGTAGCGGCGCGACAGGCGTTTTGCCACTTTTTGCAACAGCGGTTCGAGCGCCACGGCCAGTACCATTCTGACCGGCTTGCGGGCAACGGATTTTATCGCCCAACCCGCCACGCCTGCCGGGCCGAAACGTAACGCGGTCAGCAGGACCAGTTTACCTGCGATTTTGAGGCCGGGTTTAACCTTCTGACCGGCCTGTTGCCAGTGTTGTTTCATCTCTTCTCTCTCTTAAAGCTGACGAAAACGACTTCTCAGCGTAAAGGTATCCGACGTGACATAGCGTTCCATTTCCCGTAACCGCTTCTCCCCGGAAGCGAGTTGTTCATCAACCGCATTAAGGAGATCGCTGCTGGTGGGGGCGCCTTCCGCTGCCAGTTCTCCTTCCGGCATCGGGTCAAGAACAAACGACAGCACGATGTACGCAACCAGGGTAATAAATGCCAGACCAAAGAAGATCGACAGCACCGTCACCACGCGCACCAGCTTAACCGGGACGTCAAGATAATGAGCCAGCCCGGCACAGACGCCGCGTACCATGCCCTGCTGTGGAATTCGCCACAGCTTTTTGTTCAGATTCAGTCCAGACATTAACGGTCCCTCCAGTTTGGATGTTCAGCATCCAGGATGGCTTCCAGCGCCTGAATGCGTTCGCGCATTTTGTTCGCTTCATCAGAGAGCTGAACCAGACGCTGTTGTTCACTCTGGGAAAGTTCGCCCCGTGAAGAACGGTTGCTGTAGTGCAGCCATAGCCAAATCGGCAAAACGAACAGCACGAAAATTGTCAGGGGAATGGCCAGAAAAAGCGCGCTCATGTGTACTCCTTGTCTTACGATGCGGCACGCTCAGGTGCCGCAGGAATTATTATTGGTTGTCTTGCTTCATTTTGGCTTTCAGTGCCGCGAGCTGTTCGCTGATTTCATCATCAGCCTTCAGATCGGCGAACTGTTGATCCAGCGACTTCTGCTTGCCGATGCCGTGACTTTCGGCTTCCGCTTCCATGTGGTCGATACGACGTTCAAACGATTCAAAACGCGCCATCGCTTCATCAAGCTTACCGCTGTCCAGCTGACGACGCACGTCGCGGGAGGAGCTTGCCGCCTGGTGACGCAGGGTCAGCGCCTGCTGACGCGCGCGGGTTTCGTTCAGTTTGTTTTCAAGCTCACCAATCTCTTTCTTCATACGGGTGAGCGTGTCATCCACCAGCGTTACTTCATGCTCGAGCGTAGCGACCATATCAGCCAGCTTCTGTTTTTCGATCAGCGCCGCACGGGCCAGATCCTCTTTGTCTTTGCGCAGCGCAAGTTCAGCTTTTTCCTGCCATTCGTTCAGCTGAGCGGTAGCTTGTTCAATACGACGCGTAAGCTGTTTTTTCTCCGCCAGCGCGCGGGCGGAGGTAGAGCGCACTTCAACCAGCGTGTCTTCCATCTCCTGAATCATCAGACGCACCAGCTTCTGCGGATCCTCCGCTTTCTCCAGCAGCGAGTTGATGTTGGCGTTCACAATGTCGGCAAAACGAGAAAAAATACCCATAATCTAATCCTCATAGTTCTGTTATCGGGCTATGCCCTGCTGTACAGATAATACAAACATCATGCCAACTTTTTATCTTATTGATTTAAAAAGCCATGGTTGATTTTCATGCAGTGAAGAACTATTCTTCCCTGGTGAATATCGCTAAGGAGTGGTTAATTTCATCATGCCTGGATACAAAGACAATTTACTCGGCGAAGCAAACAGTTTTCTGGAAGTGCTGGAACAGGTTTCTCGCCTGGCACCGCTCAACAAACCGGTGCTAATCATCGGCGAGCGCGGTACGGGTAAGGAACTTATCGCCAATCGTCTGCACTATTTATCCGGGCGCTGGGACGGCCCCTTTATTTCCCTTAACTGCGCGGCGCTGAATGAAAACCTGCTTGATACCGAGCTCTTCGGCCATGAAGCGGGCGCGTTTACCGGCGCCCAGAAACGCCATCCCGGACGCTTTGAGCGCGCCGACGGCGGTACGCTGTTTCTTGATGAGCTGGCCACCGCGCCCATGCTGGTGCAGGAGAAACTGCTGCGCGTGATCGAATACGGCGAGCTGGAGCGCGTCGGCGGTAGCCAGCCGCTCCAGGTCAATGTGCGCCTGGTGTGCGCCACTAACGCCAACCTGCCGGAGATGGTGGCACAGGAGAAATTCCGTGCCGACCTGCTCGACCGCCTGGCCTTCGACGTCGTTCAACTTCCTCCCCTGCGCGAGCGCAGAAGCGACATCATGCTGCTTGCAGACCAGTTTGCGATTCAGATGTGCCGCGAGCTTGGTCTGCCGCTGTTCCCCGGCTTCAGCGATTATGCGCAGGAGACGCTGCTTGCTTACCACTGGCCGGGAAATATCCGCGAACTGAAAAACGTCGTGGAACGTTCCGTCTATCGCCACGGCAGCAGCGAGACCGAGCTGGACAACATCATTATCGATCCTTTTCAGCGCAGCGCGCCGCCGCCACCCGCGCTAACGTCTTCTGGCGATGTCCCTGCTCTCCCCCTTGATTTACGCCAGTTCCAGCACGATCAGGAGAAACGGCTGCTTGAGCAAAGCCTTCAGACGGCGAAATATAACCAGAAACGGGCGGCTGAACTGCTGGGTCTGACCTACCATCAATTAAGGGCATTGCTCAAAAAGCATCAAATGCGCTGACAATATCAGCACTTACCTGCAGACATTTTTACGAAGCAGGCGTAAGTGCGATACACTTTGCAGATCGAACCTAAAAACCTTAAAAATTATGCGTCTGGTTTTATCGTCCTTTTTTGCACTCGGTCTGTTTAGCAGCCTGGCCTTTGCCGCGCCCGGGCAAACGCCGCAGCCTGACATTCGTGACAGCGGCTTCGTCTATTGCGTAAGCGGCCAGGTGGATACCTTCAACCCGCAGAAAGCGGGCAGCGGCCTGATTGTGGATACCCTTGCCGCGCAGCTTTATGACCGTCTCCTTGACGTTGACCCGTACACCTACCGTCTTGTGCCCGAGCTTGCGGAAAGCTGGGAAGTGCTGGATAACGGCGCAACCTACCGTTTTCACCTGCGCGATGACGTCGCATTTCAGCGCACACCGTGGTTTACTCCCACTCGTAAAATGAATGCCGACGATGTGGTGTTTACCTTCCAGCGAATTTTTGACCGCAACAACCCGTGGCATAACGTCAACGGCAGCAACTTCCCCTACTTCGACAGCCTGCAATTTGCCGATAACGTGAAAAGCGTCCGCAAACTGGATAATCATACCGTTGAGTTCCGACTCGCCCAGCCGGATGCTTCTTTTTTGTGGCACCTCGCAACCCATTATGCTTCGGTCATGTCGGCAGAATATGCCCGGAAGTTAGAGAAAGAAGATCGCCAGGAGCAACTCGACCGTCAACCGGTCGGCACCGGTCCGTATCAGTTGTCGGAATACCGCGCCGGGCAATTTATTCGCCTACAACGTCATGATGACTTCTGGCGCGGTAAACCGTTAATGCCGCAGGTAGTGGTGGATTTAGGCTCCGGCGGCACCGGACGTCTGTCGAAACTCCTGACCGGGGAATGCGACGTTCTGGCCTGGCCTGCTGCCAGCCAGCTATCCATTTTGCGTGACGACCCGCGCTTGCGTTTAACGCTGCGTCCTGGGATGAACGTCGCCTATCTGGCATTTAACACCGCCAAACCGCCGCTAAATAATCCCGCTGTCCGCCATGCGCTGGCACTGGCGATTAATAACCAGCGCCTGATGCAATCCATCTATTATGGTACGGCTGAAACGGCGGCCTCTATTTTACCGCGCGCCTCGTGGGCCTATGACAACGAGGCTAAAATTACTGAATACAATCCGGCGAAATCGCGCGAACAGTTGAAGTCGTTGGGGCTGGAAAATTTAACGCTGAAACTGTGGGTGCCCACACGTTCGCAGGCGTGGAACCCCAGTCCACTGAAAACTGCCGAACTGATTCAGGCGGATATGGCGCAGGTTGGCGTAAAAGTGGTGATTGTGCCGGTAGAAGGTCGCTTTCAGGAGGCGCGGTTGATGGATATGAGCCATGATCTGACGTTATCCGGTTGGGCGACGGACAGTAACGACCCGGACAGTTTCTTCCGTCCGTTACTGAGCTGCGCGGCAATTCATTCGCAGACCAACCTCGCCCACTGGTGCGATCCGAAATTCGACAGCGTATTGCGTAAGGCACTCTCTTCGCAGCAGCTGGCGGCGCGTATTGAAGCCTATGACGAAGCGCAGAGTATTCTGGCGCAGGAATTGCCCATTTTGCCGCTGGCGTCGTCATTGCGTTTGCAGGCCTATCGGTACGATATCAAAGGTCTGGTACTTAGCCCGTTTGGTAACGCCTCCTTTGCTGGGGTGTATCGCGAGAAACAGGATGAGGTGAAAAAACCATGATTATCTTCACCTTACGCCGCATTTTGTTATTGATTGTCACCTTGTTCCTGCTGACCTTCGTTGGCTTCAGCTTGAGCTATTTCACCCCTCATGCGCCGTTACAAGGCGCGTCACTGTGGAATGCCTGGGTGTTCTGGTTTAACGGCCTGATCCACTGGGATTTTGGTGTTTCCAGCATTAACGGTCAACCGATTGCCGAACAGTTAAAAGAGGTCTTCCCGGCGACGATGGAACTGTGCATCCTCGCCTTCGGTTTTGCGCTGATTGTTGGCATCCCCGTGGGGATGATTGCCGGGATTACGCGCCATAAGTGGCAGGATAACTTGATCAACGCCATCGCCTTACTGGGCTTTTCAATCCCGGTGTTCTGGCTGGCGCTTCTGTTGACGCTGTTTTGTTCACTCACGCTAGGTTGGTTGCCCGTTTCAGGGCGTTTCGATCTGCTCTACGAAGTGAAACCGATTACCGGTTTTGCGTTGATTGATGCCTGGCTTTCGGACTCACCATGGCGGGATGAAATGATCATGAGCGCAATCCGCCATATGATATTGCCCGTGATCACCCTGTCGGTTGCGCCAACAACTGAAGTGATCCGCCTGATGCGTATCAGCACTATCGAAGTGTATGACCAGAACTATGTAAAAGCGGCGGCGACCCGCGGTTTGTCGCGCTTTACTATTTTGCGTCGCCACGTTCTGCATAACGCGTTACCGCCGGTTATTCCTCGCCTGGGCTTACAGTTTTCCACCATGCTGACGCTGGCGATGATCACCGAAATGGTTTTTAGCTGGCCGGGTTTAGGGCGCTGGTTAATTAACGCCATCCGCCAGCAGGATTACGCAGCCATTTCCGCCGGAGTGATGGTGTGTGGCTCACTGGTCATTATTGTTAACGTGATTTCTGATATTTTGGGTGCCATGGCTAACCCTCTGAAACATAAGGAATGGTATGCCTTACGATAGCGTATACAGCGAAAAGCGCCCGCCGGGCACGCTGCGTACCGCCTGGCGCAAATTTTATAGTGACGCCTCTGCGATGGTCGGCCTGTACGGCTGCGCGGGGCTGGCTGTACTGTGTATTTTTGGCGGCTGGTTTGCGCCTTACGGCATCGACCAGCAATTTCTCGGTTATCAATTATTGCCGCCGTCATGGTCGCGCTATGGCGAAGTTTCTTTCTTCCTGGGGACTGACGACCTCGGACGCGATGTTTTAAGCCGTTTACTGAGCGGAGCTGCGCCAACCGTGGGTGGCGCATTTGTGGTGACGCTTGCCGCGACGATCTGTGGCCTGGTACTGGGCACCTTCGCCGGGGCGACACACGGCCTCCGCTCAGCGGTGCTTAACCATATTCTGGATACCTTACTGGCGATCCCTTCGCTGCTGTTGGCAATTATCGTTGTAGCGTTTGCCGGACCGAGTTTGTCCCACGCTATGTTTGCTGTCTGGCTGGCATTGCTGCCGCGTATGGTACGTTCGATTTACAGCATGGTGCATGACGAACTGGAAAAAGAGTACGTTATCGCCGCCCGTCTGGATGGCGCATCAACGCTGAATATTCTCTGGTTTGCTGTGATGCCAAACATCACCGCCGGGCTGGTCACCGAGATCACCCGCGCACTGTCGATGGCAATTCTCGATATCGCCGCGCTGGGCTTTCTCGATCTCGGCGCACAACTCCCCTCGCCTGAATGGGGAGCGATGCTCGGTGATGCGCTGGAACTGATTTATGTCGCCCCGTGGACTGTCATGCTGCCAGGTGCGGCAATTATGATTAGCGTGTTGTTGGTTAACCTCCTTGGCGATGGCGTTCGTCGTGCGATTATTGCGGGGGTGGAATAATGCCATTACTCGATATTCGTAACCTGACCATTGAATTTAAAACCGGTGATGAGTGGGTTAAAGCCGTCGACCGGGTAAGTATGACCTTAACCGAAGGTGAAATCCGCGGTCTTGTTGGTGAATCCGGTTCCGGCAAGAGTTTGATTGCGAAAGCGATTTGTGGGGTGAATAAAGATAACTGGCGTGTTACTGCTGACCGTATGCGTTTTGATGATATCGATTTGCTGCGTCTCTCCGCACGCGAACGGCGCAAACTGGTTGGCCATAACGTGTCGATGATTTTCCAGGAACCGCAGTCGTGTCTTGACCCTTCAGAACGTGTGGGCCGCCAGTTGATGCAAAACATCCCAGCCTGGACCTATAAAGGCCGTTGGTGGCAGCGTTTTGGCTGGCGCAAACGCCGTGCCATTGAACTGCTGCACCGCGTGGGGATTAAAGATCACAAAGATGCGATGCGCAGTTTTCCCTATGAGTTGACCGAAGGTGAATGTCAGAAAGTGATGATAGCCATTGCACTGGCGAATCAACCGCGTCTGCTGATTGCTGACGAACCGACCAACTCAATGGAGCCAACAACCCAGGCGCAAATCTTTCGCCTGCTGACGCGTCTCAACCAAAACAGCAATACCACTATTTTGCTTATCAGCCATGACTTACAAATGCTTAGCCAATGGGCGGATAAAATTAACGTGCTTTACTGCGGTCAAACAGTGGAAACCGCGCCGAGTAAGGAGTTGGTGACGATGCCACATCATCCTTATACCCAGGCGCTGATCCGCGCGATACCAGACTTCGGCAGCGCGATGCCGCATAAAAGTCGCCTCAATACGCTGCCCGGCGCTATCCCACTGCTGGAACAGTTACCGATTGGTTGTCGTCTGGGGCCACGTTGCCCGTATGCACAACGAGAATGCATTGTGACGCCACGTTTGACGGGGGCGAAAAATCATCTCTATGCCTGTCATTTCCCGCTGAACATGGAGAAAGAGTGAGATGATCGAAACGCTGCTTGAAGTGCGTAATTTAAGTAAAACGTTCCGCTACCGGACCGGCTGGTTTCGTCGTCAGACCGTAGAAGCGGTAAAACCCTTGAGCTTTACGCTACGTGAAGGCCAGACACTGGCGATTATTGGCGAGAATGGTTCGGGTAAATCCACGCTGGCAAAAATGCTGGCGGGAATGATAGAGCCTACCAGCGGCGAGTTATTGATTGACGATCATCCACTGCATTTTGGCGATTATTCCTTCCGCAGTCAGCGTATTCGCATGATTTTTCAGGATCCTTCGACCTCGTTGAATCCCCGTCAACGTATCTCGCAAATTCTGGATTTTCCACTGCGCCTGAACACCGACCTGGAACCGGAACAGCGTCGCAAACAGATTATTGAAACGATGCGTATGGTTGGGCTGCTACCGGATCACGTCAGTTACTATCCGCATATGTTGGCACCCGGACAAAAACAGCGTCTGGGTCTGGCGCGCGCGCTGATATTGCGCCCAAAAGTCATTATTGCCGATGAAGCCCTCGCTTCACTGGATATGTCGATGCGTTCGCAGTTGATTAATCTGATGCTGGAATTA
Organism: Enterobacter hormaechei; assembly: GCA_041890495.1. GTDB lineage: Bacteria > Pseudomonadota > Gammaproteobacteria > Enterobacterales > Enterobacteriaceae > Escherichia > Escherichia boydii. The sequence continues at coordinate 1,024,586 of CP169086.1, read as the reverse complement.
CAGGAAAAACAGGGCATTTCGTATATTTATGTTACCCAGCATATCGGAATGATGAAGCACATTAGCGACCAGGTGCTGGTGATGCATCAGGGCGAGGTTGTCGAGCGAGGCAGCACCGCGGATGTGCTGGCATCGCCGCTGCATGAACTCACCAAACGGCTGATTGCCGGTCATTTTGGCGAGGCATTGACGGCGGATGCGTGGCGTAAAGATCGTTGAACAAACGTTGAACTGTTCAATAAGGATTAAATAGCTTTTACACGCTGTTTAATCCTTAACTTTTTCATCTCCACTCCTGCTCCATATTCGAAGCAAAATAAATCAATAGTTCTTCTCCAGAATATCCGGACATTACGGAGGAGAAGAAATGAACACCACCACTTACGTTCTAAAATATACCGAGTATCTCATCAGAAAATGCCGTTCATTTTTAATGACGGACCTGCACTTTCATACTATGAGGCTTAAGAAAACAACCGGAAAAAAACCTGACATTAACTCGCCCACGACGTTGACTGAAAAAATATGTCATCGCCTGGTCTATGACCATAATAACTTCTATACGATGCTTGCCGATAAACTCGCCGTTCGGGCATACGTTTTATCCAGAACAGCGCGCGTGAAAACGGTGCCATTAATTGGTGTTTATACCAGAGCGTCGCAGATTGATTTTTCACTACTCCCTGAAAAATTCGTCCTTAAGTGCAACCATGACAGCGGCAGCACAATAATATGTACAAACAAAGCGCAATTTAACGTCAGGGAAGCGTGTAAAAAACTGAGTCTCGCGTTAAAGAAAAATCTGTACTACACCACGCGCGAATGGCAGTACAAAAACATTACGCCCAGTATACTCTGCGAGCCGTTTGTCGATCTCTTCGATGATGCCGACAGAAACACAACGCCGGAAATGCTGAGGATCCACTGTTTTCATGGCGTTGCCCACTATGTTGAAGCAGATTTTACGGATGATAACGGCAAAGGGTTTATCAACGTTTACGACAGGCACTGGAGCTTACAACCCTTCCGGATGGAATATCCGAATACTCCCGTAGAACCAGGCGAACCGCTCTTGTTCCGACAGGCATTGTTGGCATCCCAGGAGCTGGCGCATGGAATTGACTACTGCCGCGTTGACCTCATGCTAAAAAAAGATGAAATCTATTTCAGCGAAATAACCTTAAGCCCGAGACGCGGCAAACTGACGATTACCCCGCAGGAATGGGATGCTAAGCTAGGAAAAATATGGCATTTATCGCCGGCAGGCACATTTGACCTGCCGCTGAAGCTCACGAGTCGGGCCAGGTGAGTTTAAACATCGAGTGGTTTTGCGTAGATAAGGTATAGGTAACATCGCCACCATGCGCGAGCATGATGGCTTTTACCACCGACAAGCCCAAACCACAGCCTTCCGGGTTCAACTGCCTGGCGCCATTATCGCGCTGAAAGGGCTGAAACAGGAAGTCATGAAACTCCCTGGGGATACCCGGTCCCCCATCCTGAATAAGGATATAATTGCCTTTATCCGAAACACCATTTTTTACCGTGAGCTTCCGCGAGGTTGAATAGTGTAAGGCATTGTCAAATAAAACGGTCAGACACTGATTAATGCGTAAGGGATCGAATACGCACTGCTGCTTCCTTAATTCAGTATTGACGGTAAATGCCTTACGGTTGAACTCGGGCATGAAAGTATCGAGCGCGTCCTGGATTGTCCCTTTTAGATCCGTTCTGGCCCGGTATAACGTGTATCCTGCCCCGCCATCCGAACTGATAACCCGCAGATCTTCAATCAGACGGGTTAATCCTTCCGTCTGTTTGAGGAGGTTATTAAACAGCACCGGATCCGGCGTAAACACACCGTCAACCAGTCCCTGAAGCCGTCCGCGTAAAATGGTGACCGGGGTTCTGAGTTCATGCGCAATCGCGGCATTCCAGGATTTCCGCTGGATATCCAGCGTTTGCAGCTTTTCTGCCATTTCATTGAAATCCGTAACCAGGTGATTGATCTCTCCCAGCCGGGAACTGGCGCAGAATGCCCTGGCGTCCAGATCGCCCTGAGAAATCTTTTTCAGGCTGGACGCGACCGCGTTTAGCGGGGTGAGTATTCGCGATGACAGTTTGACCGTGAAAAAGAGTGCAATAATCAGGCTGATCGTAGTTGCGGTCCCAATCCATGCCCAGTCCCACATCGTCATCTGCTCATCATCGCCCGCAGCAGTGCCGCCCGGGAGGTGATCCAGAATAAAGGAGTAAAAAAACCAGGAGCCCAGGATGGCGATGGCAATTATCGTAAACGTCAGCAACAGCATATACGTTAAGATCTGACGACTCAGGACAGACTCTTTATTCATTTCTTTTCCCCAAGCCGGTAGCCCATGCCCCTGATGCTCTCGGGAACGCCGTAAAGACCGGCAAGCTCCAGTTTTTTACGCAGCTTGCTCATATGGCTGTCGACGGTTCTGTCGAGCGTATCGCCTTCCGGCAAACACGCGTTGAGCAACTCTTCTCGGGAGCAGACCTTTCGCGGATATCTCACCAGCCAGGTGAGCAATTTAAACTCGGTCGTCGTTAATACCGGGGAGACAACCTCTGCGCCCACGGTGACTTCCACGTAGAAGTCATCCGGATAGACCGTAATAAATGGCGTTCTGAGCGGCAGGGAACCCGCCTGCTGAAGCGCGGGTTTTGTCCTGCGCAGCACCGCCTCAACTCTTGCGACAACTTCAGCCGGGTTAAAGGGTTTGATTACGTAATCATCCGCGCCGAGCCTCAGGCCCATAAGTTTATCGACGTCCTGATCGAGAGCGGAAACCATAATGACGGGGACTGCACTTTCATGGCGAAGCGTGGTAAGCACGCTCCAGCCGTCACATACGGGCAGGTGAATGTCCAGCAAGATGAGATCCGGTTTATGGAGGCGATTGAGCGTTATCGCCTGCTCGCCCTGCCTGGCCCTCAGCGTTTTCATTCCCGAACGCTCTAAGTAGCTCATCAGTATATCGGCGATTTCGTCTTCATCTTCAACAACAAGGATCAGCGTATTTTTGTTCATATTATCTCCGCGGGTGAAATCCCTTTAAGCACGCTATCAGATATCTTTAGCACAATAAGACACAGCCTCCGGGAAAAAGTGCCGTAATCACGAAAATTTCCCGGTTAATTTAAATGCCCGGTTATTTCTCCACACAGTCTACACATTCAGTCAATAAAGACTCGACAATGTCCGTTCAAAATCGTTATTGAGGCATAACCCGTTATGCATTGCGCGCTGCAAATTACCACTGTTTCTTAAAGATTTTATGAAGTTGGCTGAAATAATGAACATGGAACTTTCAAAATATTTCTCTCCTAAAAAACTGGGCATATATTCCCTGTTTCTCCTGCTGTCGTGGGGATTACTTTATACCTGGCTGGTGCTGGTACACAGAGTGGATGAAAAAGTCGCCTCGACGCTGCTCTCTTCCCCTATTATCTATGGCTGCATCGCGTTGTCGGTGGTCTCACTGATCATCCAAAATAAAGCTGGTGCGCTAACTGAGCTATTTGTCGTCGCCTTCTGGCTGATGGTGATTTTTGTTTATCTCATTATTACGTTCACCGTGCTGTTAAACGCGATGCCCGATATCGAGGATCTGGTCTTTTATTACGAATGTTATTTGATCATTTTTTTTGGCGGATCACCGCTGTACCTCATTATGAGAATGATTTGAGCCCTTGATCCACATGGCCTCCATAAACCGCCCACTTCCGCTAAACAGATGCGCGGTAGAGTCTCTACCTCACTCTTTTGCACAAAAATAACCCAATGCCTCATTTTTTTATCGAACGTCCCATTTTCGCCTGGGTAGTAGCGCTGTTTATCGTCCTGACGGGTCTCCTGTCTATTCCTCGTTTGCCGGTTGCGCAGTATCCGGCGGTGGCACCGCCAGGAATCATTATTTCCGTCAGTTACCCGGGGGCCAGCCCCGATATCATGAATACGTCGGTTGTGTCGTTAATCGAGCGAGAAATCTCTGGAGTCGATAACCTGCTCTATTTCGAATCATCCAGTGACACAACCGGTTCGGCATCAATTACCGTCACGTTTAAACCCGGCACGGACATCAAGCTGGCGCAGGTGGACCTGCAGAATCAGATTAAGATCGTCGAGCCTCGTCTTCCTCAGGCGGTAAGACAAAATGGCATTAACGTCGAGGCCGCTAATTCTGGATTTTTAATGATGGTGGGGCTGAAGTCTACCAACGGTCAATTCGAGGAAGCCGACTTAAGCGACTATTTTGCCCGAAACGTCAGTGACGAGCTTCGTCGCGTGCCCGGCGTAGGGAAAGTTCAGCTGTTTGGCGGCGAAAAAGCGCTGCGCATCTGGCTGGATCCAATGAAGCTCCACAGCTACGGCCTTTCGGTGAGCGATGTGCTTACTGCTGTTGGCCAGCAAAATGCCCTGGTTTCGCCCGGTAAAACGGGAGATGAGCCCGCATCTGAAGGACAAGGGGTAACGTATCCCATCACCGTAAAGGGACAGCTCTCCTCGGTCGAGGCGTTCAGGAATATCACCCTGAAATCTGACGCATCCGGCGCCCGCCTGAAATTATCCGACATTGCGCGGATTGAATCCGGCCTGCAAAGCTACGCTTTTGGTATCCGTGAAAATGGCGTGCCCTCGACGGCGGCGGCAATCCAGCTGTCGCCAGGCGCCAACGCAATGAGTACGGCTTCAGGCGTGCGTGCGCGCATCGACGAGCTTTCCCGGGTGTTACCCGACGGAATGGTGTTTACGGTTCCTTTCGATACCGCGCCGTTTGTGAAACTTTCTATCGTGAAGGTTGTTCAGACATTCGTGGAAGCGATGGTCCTGGTCTTCCTGGTTATGCTGCTGTTTCTGCACAAGATACGCTGTACGCTTATCCCGGCGATTGTTGCTCCCGTCGCACTTCTTGGCACCTTCACGGTGATGTTGTTGAGCGGATACTCCATCAATATTCTGACGATGTTCGGCATGGTGCTGGCGATAGGGATTATCGTTGATGATGCCATTGTGGTTGTGGAGAACGTTGAACGACTGATGGAGGAAAAAAGTCTGTCCCCACGGGACGCTACCCGGCAAGCCATGCAGGAGATTACCCCGGCGATTATCGGGATCACGCTAGTGCTCACCGCCGTCTTTATCCCCATGGGGTTTGCTGAAGGATCCGTCGGGATTATCTACCGACAATTTTGTATTTCAATGGCGGTCTCCATACTGCTGTCGGCGTTTCTTGCCCTGACGCTGACGCCTGCCCTGTGTGCAACGTTACTCAAGCCGCACAAGGCAGGAAAGAGCGGAGGTGGACGGTTCGCGGCCAGGTTTAACGCGCGCTTCCGTTCGCTCACCGCCTGTTACGAAGCCGGTCTGGGTGCCGTTCTGAGGCGAACCGGACGTATGCTGCTCCTGTACGTTGCGCTTTGCGCTGCGCTGTTTTTGGGATTGTCTTCGTTACCGTCGTCCTTTCTGCCGGACGAAGATCAGGGCTACTTTATGTCCTCAATCCAGCTGCCTTCTGATGCCACGATGCAGCGCACCCTCAACGTTGTTAAAAAATTTGAAGAGGAAGTTGCGGCCCGGCCGGATATTGAAAGCAACATTATGATTCTGGGGTTTGGATTTTCAGGTTCAGGGCTGAATTCGGCTATGGCCTTCACCACGCTGAAGGACTGGAAAAACCGGCAGGGCTCGACGGCACAGGATGAAGCCGACCATATACAGGCCAGCATGATTAACGTCTCTGATGCCGTTACGATGAGCCTGCTCCCGCCGGCCATTTCAGATATGGGCACCTCCTCGGGCTTCACCTGGTACGTGCAGGACAGAGCGGGACTGGGCTACGAGGCGCTAAAGCGCGCTGCCGACGCGCTGGTCCTGCAGGCCAATCAGCGCCCTGAGCTGAGTGACGTGTACATAGACGGTCTTCCGGAAGGAACAAGCCTTGCGCTCCAGGTTGACCGGGAGAAGGCGGAAGCGATGGGCGTCTCATTTGATGAAATCAACCAGACGCTCTCCGTCTCCCTGGGCTCAAATTACGTCAATGACTATACGAATAGCGGCCGCGTTCAGCAGGTGATTATTCAGGCCGATGCGCCCTACCGAATGCAGCCCGAGCAGATACTGACATTATCTGTGAAAAACCAAATGGGTCAGATGGTGCCGGTATCGACATTTGCCACGCTTTCATGGAACGTTGCGCCGCAGCAGCTGACGCGTTATCAGGGTTATTCTGCTATACGGATTACCGGAAATGCGGCCTCGGGAGAGTCCAGCGGCACCGCAATGAAGGTTATGGAGAGTTTGTCCAGAGATTTACCTCAGGGTATGGCGGGCGAGTGGGCCGGGAGTTCATTGCAGGAGCGAAAATCGGAGTCTCAGCTTCCGGGCCTTATCGTCCTGTCGATACTTGTCGTGTTTATGGTGCTCGCCGCCCTGTATGAGAGCTGGTCTATTCCATTCGCGGTCATGCTGGTCGTTCCGTTAGGTCTTATCGGCGCGGTGATAGCGGTGTTTGTTGCCGGCATGACGAATGACGTTTTCTTTAAGGTCGGCCTGATTACGCTTATCGGCCTGTCGGCCAAGAACGCCATTCTGATTGTTGAATTTGCCAGGCAGCTCCATCGCGAAGGACAGCCCCTGCTGGCGGCAACCGTTCATGCTGCCAGCCAGCGCCTGCGCCCCATTCTGATGACCTCGTTAGCCTTCACCTTAGGGGTTGTTCCCTTGATGCTGGCCAGTGGTGCAAGCGACAGTACGCAGCATGCCATCGGTACCGGCGTATTTGGCGGCATGATTAGCGGTACGCTTCTCGCGATATTCTTCGTACCGGTTTTCTTTATCGTCATTGCGCGTTTCGTCGACAACATCAGGAAAGCGTGAATACCCTGGTGGAATCGCGCTCCTTCTCTGGTTGGATGAGGCGAAGCTGTTGCCGGGTGATATACTGGACGAATGCTGAAATTTTGCGCCCCCGCGAGTCCACGGCGCATTCTTCGGGGCATGCGACTTCGGAGAAGTGCGAGAAATATCGTGACACAAGGGGCTGTGAGTGGGCTATAATTTCGAGCTAATTTCGAATGATTTTGAAATACTGCCTGTAACGCTATGAATTACAAGGCACAACAAGCAATCAACATAAGGATTAAAGCTATGGGTTTTCTTTCCGGTAAGCGCATTCTGGTAACCGGTGTTGCCAGCAAACTATCCATCGCCTACGGTATCGCTCAGGCGATGCACCGCGAAGGAGCTGAACTGGCATTCACCTACCAGAACGACAAACTGAAAGGCCGCGTAGAAGAATTTGCCGCTCAATTGGGTTCTGACATCGTTCTGCAGTGCGATGTTGCAGAAGATGCCAGCATCGACACCATGTTCGCTGAACTGGGGAAAGTTTGGCCGAAATTTGACGGTTTCGTACACTCTATTGGTTTTGCACCTGGCGATCAGCTGGATGGTGACTATGTTAACGCCGTTACCCGTGAAGGCTTCAAAATTGCCCACGACATCAGCTCCTACAGCTTCGTTGCAATGGCAAAAGCTTGCCGCTCCATGCTGAATCCGGGTTCTGCCCTGCTGACCCTTTCCTACCTTGGCGCTGAGCGCGCTATCCCGAACTACAACGTTATGGGTCTGGCAAAAGCGTCTCTGGAAGCGAACGTGCGCTATATGGCGAACGCGATGGGTCCGGAAGGTGTGCGTGTTAACGCCATCTCTGCTGGTCCGATCCGTACTCTGGCGGCCTCCGGTATCAAAGACTTCCGCAAAATGCTGGCTCATTGCGAAGCCGTTACCCCGATTCGCCGTACCGTTACTATTGAAGATGTGGGTAACTCTGCGGCATTCCTGTGCTCCGATCTCTCTGCCGGTATCTCCGGTGAAGTGGTCCACGTTGACGGCGGTTTCAGCATTGCTGCAATGAACGAACTCGAACTGAAATAAGCTGTTACTCTCTTCCCGCCCGGGAAGAGAGTTTTCCCCCCGCATCACCCCTTCGTTATTCCGTTCTGCTATTTGTTATCACCTAACAATATTTTTCCCTTTATCTGCCTTACGCCAGGATATTGATCGCCATTTTGAGATCAAGGAACGCACATGGAACAACGCCGTTTTTCCGGCAAAGGCCACTGGTATCACGAGACCCAGTCGAACCACGCGCAGACGGATGTTCTGCCTCTGGTGCCCGAAGCCGCTAACGTCGACGATCGTTTTTTGCTCGATTTAGCCCTGCCTGATGATATTGTCGCCGCCTGTTCTGGCTGGCTTGCTCCTGCCAGAGCCTTATGTCACCAGCTGTTTCCGCTCTCGATTCCCGTGAACCGACTGCATACGCTCAGCGCTTACGATCGGCTCAGTACCGCGCTAACGGTCGCACAGGCCTGTGGCGTTCAGCGGCTCTGTAACCATTACGCCGCCCTCCTCGCCCCGCTTCCCGGCCCGGACTCCTCACGCGAAAGTAACCGGCGTCTGGCGCAAATCACGCAGTATGCCCGCCAGCTCGCCAGCTCCCCTGATGTCATTGATGATAAAGCGCAGAACCAGCTTGATGAGGTTGGCCTGTCAACATATGACATTGTGGTAATTAACCAGATTATCGGGTTTATCGGTTTTCAGGCGCGCGTGGTCGCGATTTTTCAGGCGCTGTTGGGACACCCCGTTCGCTGGTTGCCAGGCCATCATATTCAGCCGCACACTCTGCCTACACGCCACGCCGCGTGGACGCCGCTTTTGCCCGTCGTCGAGCTGCGCTATGCGAGTGCGCATCAGCTTGAGTCGCTGTCTCGCTGGCAGGCTGAACCCGCGCTAGAGGCGCTGACGCCGGTCCTTTGTCATGAGCCGTCGCTGCTCGACCTGACCGGAGAAATCCTGTTAAACACCCGCGAAGAGATCCCGCTGACGTCCCCCGCACTTTCGGCGGCGGTCGAACTGCTGACCCGCTCTCCGGACCGCTTTAGCGCCGCGCAGTTTACCCCTCTCACGGATCAAGGGCTCTCCGGCGAACATGCCATCACGCTGCTTACCCAAAGCGCGTTTGATGGCTGGCTCAATCGTCTGAAAGTCGCGTTTGGTAAAGAGGAATAACCATACTAATTACCCAAAGACCGCTTGCTGAGACAGTGAGATTCGCGTAAAACTGTCAGCCGCTCTAATGGCCACCAAAATAGACAATTATGTTTCAGGACAACCCGCTGCTAGCGCAGCTTAAACAGCAACTGCATTCCCAGACGCCACGCGCTGAAGGGGTGGTAAAAGCCACAGAAAAAGGCTTTGGCTTCCTGGAAGTCGACGCGCAAAAAAGTTATTTCATTCCGCCGCCGCAGATGAAAAAAGTCATGCATGGCGACCGAATTATCGCGGTGATCCACAGTGAAAAAGAACGTGAATCCGCAGAGCCAGAAGAACTGGTTGAACCGTTCCTGACTCGTTTCGTGGGTAAGGTTCAGGGCAAAAATGACCGTCTGGCCATCGTTCCTGATCATCCACTCTTAAAAGACGCCATTCCTTGCCGCGCAGCCCGTGGCCTGAACCACGAGTTTAAAGAAGGCGACTGGGCGGTTGCCGAAATGCGCCGTCATCCGCTGAAAGGCGATCGTTCTTTCTATGCAGAACTGACACAATACATCACTTTTGGTGACGATCACTTTGTACCGTGGTGGGTTACACTTGCACGCCATAATCTGGAAAAAGAAGCACCAGACGGCGTCGCTACCGAAATGCTCGATGAAGGTCTGGTTCGTGAAGATCTGACCGCGCTGGATTTTGTCACCATCGACAGTGCCAGCACAGAAGATATGGATGACGCCCTTTTCGCTAAGGCGTTGCCGGATGACAAACTTCAGCTGATTGTGGCGATTGCCGATCCAACCGCGTGGATTGCTGAAGGCAGCAAGCTGGACAAAGCCGCGAAAATTCGCGCATTCACCAACTATCTGCCTGGCTTCAACATCCCTATGCTGCCTCGCGAGCTTTCTGACGATCTCTGCTCACTGCGCGCCAATGAAGTCCGCCCGGTACTGGCATGCCGCATGACGCTCTCCGCTGATGGCACCATTGAAGATAATATCGAATTCTTTGCCGCCACCATCGAATCCAAAGCAAAGCTGGTGTATGACCAGGTTTCTGACTGGCTGGAAAATACCGGTGACTGGCAGCCTGAAAGTGAAGCAATTGCCGAACAAGTCCGTTTGCTAGCGCAAATTTGCCAACGCCGCGGCGAGTGGCGTCATAACCACGCACTGGTGTTTAAAGATCGCCCGGATTACCGCTTTATTCTCGGTGAAAAAGGTGAAGTGCTGGATATCGTCGCCGAGCCTCGTCGCATTGCCAACCGTATCGTCGAAGAAGCGATGATTGCCGCTAACATTTGTGCGGCCCGCGTACTGCGCGATAAGCTCGGTTTTGGCATCTATAACGTGCATATGGGCTTTGATCCGGCGAATGCCGACGCGCTGGCAGCGTTGCTGAAAACGCACGGTCTGCATGTCGATGCCGAAGAAGTGCTCACGCTGGACGGTTTCTGCAAACTGCGTCGTGAACTGGATGCGCAACCAACTGGTTTCCTCGACAGCCGCATTCGTCGCTTCCAGTCATTTGCTGAAATTAGCACTGAACCCGGTCCTCACTTTGGCCTCGGTCTGGAAGCATACGCCACCTGGACATCGCCGATCCGTAAATATGGCGACATGATCAACCACCGTCTGCTGAAAGCGGTTATCAAAGGCGAAACTGCGACGCGTCCACAGGATGAGATCACTGTCCAAATGGCCGAGCGTCGCCGTCTCAATCGGATGGCAGAACGTGATGTTGGTGACTGGTTATACGCACGCTTCCTGAAAGACAAAGCCGGGACCGACACCCGTTTCGCGGCGGAAATTGTCGATATCAGCCGTGGCGGCATGCGTGTTCGTTTGGTTGATAACGGCGCTATCGCCTTTATTCCTGCACCTTTCTTACACGCTGTGCGCGATGAAATGGTTTGCAGCCAGGAAAACGGCACCGTACAAATTAAAGGTGAAACGGTTTATAAAGTAACTGACGTTATTGACGTCACCATTGCCGAAGTCCGCATGGAAACCCGCAGCATTATTGCGCGCCCGGTCGCCTGATAACCGGTTCAATTGTCGGTCATTTCCTTTCCGGAAGGGCCGACAATTTTTCTTTTTATCCCCGCCACAAAATCATTATTTTTCCTTACTATTTTCAGTATCCCTTCACCCAAAACCGCCATAATTATCTACAGTAAAAGAGTGTTGTTATATTCGGTTACGTGAATTTCTATACGCTCAGTATCCTTTTTCACCTGACTCGTTTTAATATAAGAAAGCAGGGAAAAACAACAGGTTCACTTCGGGTTTGCCGCTATTTCTCAACGGAAAAGTCGACAACAAATGAATAATTTGTGCGCTAATGAACAGCTGCGGGAGAAAACATAATGGACGATCTGGAGCAGAATTTGCTGTTTCGCTACATGGGGACTCACAGCCCGTGGTGGCGCTTGTCAGCTGACAGCAATGCTCTGCACCTTGCCGCCAGTGAAAATGCCGATGTCACTCAGGTAATTTCGCTGGACGACGATCAGGCCGATCTCATCCGCCACTTAACCGTTATTACCTCCAGTATTTCCATGACGCTCTCGCTATTCGGGGAAGATCTCCCGGTTCACCTTGTTGGGCGGAAAATTACGCGTAACGAGTGGGCCGGTACCGCTTCCGCCTGGAACGATGCGCCCTCCGTGGCGCGCGACCTGGCTCATGGGCTCTCTTTCGCGGAACAGGTTGTCTCAGAGGCAAACTCCGTCATTGTTATTCTCGATCAGAACGGCAATATTCAGCGTTTTAACCGGCTTAGCGAAGAGTACACCGGTCTGAAAGAGCAAGAAGTCATTGGTCAGAACGTATTTAAGCTGTTTATGAGCCGCAGCGAAGCGGCAGCCTCAAAGCGCAATATTACCGGTTTTTTTCGCAACGGCAGCTCCTATGAAGTTGAACGCTGGATCAAAACGCGTAAAGGGCAGCGGCTGTTTCTGTTCAGAAACAAATTCGTTCACAGCGGCAGCGGTAAAAATGAAATTTTCCTTATCTGTTCCGGGACAGATATTACCGAGGAGCGCCGCGCTCAGGAGCGGCTGCGCGTACTGGCCAATACCGATACCATCACCGGCTTGCCAAACCGCAATGCGATCCACGATCTGATTTCTGACGCCATCGACAACCGCGGCGACACGCAGGTAGGCGTGGTGTATCTCGATCTGGATAACTTTAAAAAGGTCAACGACGCTTACGGGCATATGTTTGGCGATCAGCTGTTACAGGCTGTCGCCCTCGCCATTTTGAGCTGTCTGGATGAAGAGCAGGTGCTGGCGCGACTTGGCGGTGATGAGTTTATCGTCATGGCCACGAATACCTCTCAGGGCTCTCTGGAGGCGATGGCGTCGCGCATTTTAACCCGCCTGCGCCAGCCGTTCCGCATCGGTCTGATTGAGGTTTATACCGGCTGCTCTCTGGGGATCGCCCTCGCCCCGCAGCATGGGAACGACCGGGAAAGCGTCATTCGTAACGCCGATACCGCCATGTACACCGCCAAAGAGAACGGCCGGGGCAAGTTCTGCGTCTTCTCACCCGAGATGAACCAGCGCGTGTTTGAGTATCTCTGGCTGGATACCAACCTGCGTAAGGCCCTGGATAACGATCAGCTTTTGATCCACTATCAGCCGAAATTAACCTGGCGCGGAGAAGTCAGAAGCCTTGAAGCGCTGGTCCGCTGGCAATCACCAGAACGCGGCTTGATCCCGCCGCTGGAGTTTATCTCTTATGCCGAGGAGTCGGGGTTGATAGTGCCGCTGGGCCGCTGGGTGATGCTCGATGTGGTTCGCCAGGTGGCGAAATGGCGTGATAAGGGAATAAACCTGCGCGTGGCGGTGAACGTCTCTGCGCGACAGCTGGCCGACCAGACTATCTTCAGCGACTTAAAGCAGGCGCTGAAGGATCTGAATTTTGAATACTGCCCTGTCGACGTCGAATTAACCGAAAGCTGCCTTATCGAGAACGAAGAGCTGGCGCTCTCCGTGATCCAGCAGTTCAGCCGGCTCGGGGCGCAAATTCATCTGGATGATTTTGGCACCGGCTACTCTTCTCTTTCGCAGCTCGCCCGCTTCCCAATCGACGCCATTAAACTCGATCAATCTTTTGTCAGGGATATCCATAAGCAGTCTATTTCCCAGTCACTGGTGCGCGCTATCGTCGCGGTGGCGCAGGCGTTAAATCTACAGGTGATTGCCGAAGGTGTGGAAAGTGCAAAAGAAGACGCCTTTCTGACCAAGAACGGCGTCAACGAACGGCAGGGTTTTCTGTTTGCTAAGCCGATGCCCGCTGCCGCATTCGAGCGATGGCTAAAACGATATCAAGCGCGAAATCAACGTTAACTGGCTTTACGCAGGCCCGCAGCGTGATGGCGGTTTTGCAGCGTGACCAGACGCTCCATGTAGGCGATATCTTTCTGCTCCAGGCAAAAAGCGGCATCAACCCAGTCTTCCGTGATATCCATCAGTTCACTGCGAGGCAATTGCAGAACGCGCGTACGGGCGCGCAGCATTGCCCTTATGCCATTCAGTTTTGGCCGCAGCGTATCGATGAAGGTTCGGGTGGAGACATAGCTTTGTCCGGGTTCAAACAGGACGTCCACCAGCCCGTGCTGTTCGTACCATTCAGCCGTATGGGATTCGCCTTTGTAGATGAGCTCCTCCGCAAGCCTCATGCCAGAACGGCGTGCAACCAGTGAATATCCTCCCATGCCCGGAAACAGGTTGAACGCAATCTCGGGGAAACCTAAGCGGGCATCGCGCTGCGCCAGAACGAAATGGTGCGCCAGAGCGGCCTCAAACCCGCCCCCTAACGCGCTGCCTTCGACCATGGCCAGAGAGATTGCCCCCGTATCAAACCCCCGTGAGGCCGCATGGACGCAATCAACGCAGGCGCGCGCATAGGCCCGTAGCGCTTCACGTCGACCATGCTGAATGCACTCAACGAAGAACTGCAGATCGCCGCCCACGTTATACATCTCGGGAACCAGCGATCCGGTTACCCAAAAATCAACCGCAAAACCAGACTGGCGAACCAGCCATGAAAAGTTCATGATCTCTTCAATTAACGCATGGTTAAAGCAAGGACGTGGCTGAGCCCGCAGCATCATCCATACCGTGTGACGCTCCGCCTCGTAATACCCTGACAGCTGCGTGAACCGTTCAGTATCGGTAAACAGTGTGCAGGTAGGCTGATTGATAACTGTCATAGTCTAATTCCTCCTATAAAAAAGCGCGTGGCGCGCAGTTTTAGACTAATCCACTCAATAAGCCCGCTGTATGAGGGGGAATAATTTTATCACTTCCGTTTAAGTAATTTAGTTATTGCATTTTTTCCCTTCTCTTTTGAACCTAATTTCTGCATCATTGAAAATATTAACTTTTCGCGCCTGGGGTGAGATTATGTCGACTATTGACGCACAAGCTGTAGCACAACGAATTGATACCGTGCTGGATATCCTGGTGGCGGGCGATTATCACTCTGCTATCCGTAATCTTGAGATCCTGAAGTCTGAACTTCTTGCTCAGCATGGTGCTGACAATGCGCCAGAAAACGGACAGCCAAAAGCGCCGTGGGAAGTTTAACTCCCACCGTCTCCGACCTCGTTTCGCTTTATTAAATGGATGCTATGAATTCCCGACAACAACTCATTTTGCAGATGGTCATCGATCAGGGACGCGTAAGCGTAGTCGATCTCGCTAAAACCACCGGCGTTTCAGAAGTCACCATTCGTCAGGATCTTAATCTGCTGGAAAAACAGAGCTACCTGCGTCGCGCGCACGGCTATGCGGTCCCGCTGGACAGTGATGATGTTGAGACGCGCATGATGAACAACTACGCGCTCAAGCGTGAACTGGCGGAATTTGCTGCCTCCCTGGTGAACAACGGTGAGACCGTCTTTATTGAAAACGGCAGCAGTAATGCCCTTCTGGCGCGCACGCTTGCCGATCAAAAAGACGTTACCATCATCACCGTCAGCAGCTATATCGCGCATCTGCTTAAAGAGACGCGCTGCGAGGTGATTCTGCTCGGCGGTATTTATCAGAAAAAAAGCGAAAGCATGGTTGGCCCGCTGACCCGTCAGTACGTCCAGCAGGTTCATTTCAGTAAGGCCTTTATCGGGATTGACGGCTGGCAGCCGGAGACAGGTTTTACCGGCCGGGATATGATGCGCTCCGACGTCGTGAATGCCGTGCTGGAAAAAGAGTGTGAAGCCATTGTGCTCACCGATAGCTCTAAATTTGGCGCCGTTCACCCTTATACGATGGGCCCCGTTTCACGCTTTAGCCGCGTGATTACCGACGAAAGATTGAGCGACGCGCACCGTAATAAACTGGAAGATGACGGGCTGATCGTCAATATTATTAAAACGACCGCCTGAGTCCCCTCCGCGCCCGAATTTCGGGCGCATATGCCCTTCTTTCTCTGAGATGATTCCTGGTACTTCTTTAAGAGTTTTTACCTGTTTAAGCTGCATTAAAGTCGTAAAATTAATGTTAGCGATATAACAGGAAGTGACTATCACCTGCGTGATTACGTAACGCCTGCGCGACCAGCTTTCACGGAGAACAGAATTAAGTATTCGATTCGTCTATACTTAACGTGTACATCTTTCCGTGAATCGATAATTCAGGAGAAAGTATTATGACCTTAACCAGCAAAAAATTAGCCGCCGCTGTTCTGGCAATCACTGTAGCAATGTCCCTGAGCGCATGCTCTAACTGGTCTAAACGTGACCGTAACACCGCTATTGGTGCCGGTGCCGGTGCTCTCGGTGGTGCAGTATTAACGGATGGTAGTACGCTGGGTACATTAGGTGGCGCTGCTGTCGGTGGTATTATCGGTCATCAGGTTGGCAAATAATAATTATCTAAGCCTTCCCCGGTAATGCGATATTTGAACGCATTTCAGGTCTGACATACGCACGTATATAACACGAGCCACGGTATTTGCCGTGGCTCATTTATTTTAGCCGCCTGCCAGTTTGACTTTCATGCCTTTGGCTTCCAGCAGTGATTTTATTAAATCGCGCTTATCGCCCTGGATTTCGATAATGCCGTCTTTCACTGCACCGCCGCAGCCACATTTCTTTTTCAGCTCGGCCGCCAGCGCAGTCAGTTCTGCATCATCCAGATCAATACCAGAGATAAGGCAAACGCCTTTCCCTTTTCGTCCACTGGTCTGGCGCTGGATACGAACGATGCCGTCCCCCTTCGGACGTTCCACTTTCGCTTTCGGTTCGTCTATACGCCCGGTATCGGTTGAATAGACCAGACGGCTGTTGGAATCGGTCATTACGCCCCCTTCTTCAGCGATGCGTTGATAGCCTTAAGCGTCTCAGCCGGGTTTGCAGACTGCGTTACTGGACGCCCGATGACCATGTAGTCAACGCCAGCATCAAGGGCCTGCTCAGGCGTCATGATGCGACGCTGATCGCCCACGTCGCTGCCTGCAGGACGTATACCTGGCGTAACCAGTTTAAAATCCTTACCCAGCGCTGATTTGAAACGTACCGCTTCCTGCGCGGAGCAGACGACGCCATCCAGGCCGCACTTCTGCGTGAGGCGCGCGAGACGTTCTGCATGCTCGGCGGGTGACAACGTCACGCCAAGGTCGCGTAAATCACTTTCGTCCATACTGGTCAGCACGGTGACGGCGATCAGCAGCGGTGCATCTTTGCCAAACGGAACCAGTGCCTCACGCGCTGCGGTCATCATACGCGCCCCACCAGAGGCATGAACATTCACCATCCACACGCCTAAGTCAGCTGCAGCAGCGACAGCGTGCGCTGCATGTTGGGGATATCGTGGAATTTCAGGTCAAGAAAGATATCAAAACCCACGCTGTTGAAGTTCGCGCACAAACTGTGGCCCAAACAATGTAAACATCTCTTTGCCGACCTTCAGACGACAATCGCGTGGGTCGATCTTGTCGACAAAGGCCAGCGCGTCATCACGATTATGATAATCAAGGGCAACAACCACAGGAGAATTCGTAACAGCGCGGGAAGAAGATGAAGCAGTTAACGTCATGACCAGACCTTCTTGATGATGGGCACCGGAAGTGGCGCGAAACAGGTAAACGGCGAGCATTCTACCCGTGGAAATAAAAAATTAACAGTTGCGATTTCTCCCCTGGCAGGCTTTTTCTGCGCCGTCGTTGCGCCGGAGCACAATGGAACATTAATAATTAGTATGTTGTAACTAAAGTCGGATTTTTTAAAAATTACAGGCCATCAAGACCGCGAATCGGTTTAATGGTTGACCAGGCCCGACAAGACGGACAATGCCAGTAGAGGGTGTATGCGGTAAAACCACATTTCTGGCAACGATAACGAGGCTTACTACGTACCTTCTCGCCAACCATGTCACGCAGCACCATCAGGCTCTCTTTGGCACGCCCTTCTTCCGCTTCATTTAAGTGGTAATCCATTAACTTATGGAACACACGCATGGTCGGATGACGCTGAAGCTGGCGCGTAATATAGACCTGTGCGGCCTCACTACCGTCGCGCGCTTCGATGATATCAGCAAGCATCAATTCAGCATCGGCACCGGTGTTCTCTTCCACCGCACGCTGCAGGAATTCTGCCCATTCGGCAGTTTTACCCAACTGCTGATAGCAGGTTTGCAACATTTCCAGCGTTTCGCTGACCAGTTCTCTGTCCTGGGATATCACGCGTTGCAGACTTTCGACGGCTTTGGCGTATTCTCCTTTCGCCATAAACACGCGTCCCATCATTATGGATACGCGGGCGCTGTTTTTATCTGCCGCCGCCCCTTTTTTTAGCAAGGTCATGGCACGATCGAGATCGTCGCTGGCCATATGCTGCAGGGCTAACTCACAGTAGAAATGGGCAATTTCGACGCGCTGTTTATCTTTACCCAGCTTCACCAGGCGTTCGGCAACATCAATTGCTTTCTGCCACTCACTGGTAGCCTGGTAGATTTGTAGCAACTGTTGCAGCGCGCCAATGCGGAAGTCAGTTTCATCGGTCAGCTGATTGAACATGTCTTCCGCGCGGTCATATAACCCGGCGGCCATGTAATCACGCCCCAGTTGTTGAATCGCCAACAGACGCTGTTCATAGGTCAGCGAGGCGCTTTCCATTAGGGTCTGATGGATGCGAATAGCGCGATCAACTTCGCCACGCGAACGGAACAGGTTTCCGAGCGTAAGGTGGGCTTCAACGGTGCCTGTATCCTCTTTAAGCATATCGAGAAACAGGTCTACCGCTTTATCCTGTTGATTACTAAGCAGGAAGTTAACCCCCGCTACGTAATCACGCGACAAGCGGTTGGCTTCATCTTGCTTGTTTTGTTGCGCACTTCTGCGGCCCATATACCAGCCATAGGCAGCGGCTACAGGCAAAAGCAGAAACAACAACTCCAGCATAGAAAGTTATTCCTTCGCCGCTGACGAGTGCGGCACTACAGCCACGTCAGTCGCGGGTGAAAGCTGGTTTTCCAGTCGCTTTATTTTACGTTCAGCGCGCGCCAGGGAAACACGAACTCGCAGCCAGAACAGGCCACAAATCAACCAACCGATAGCAAACCCCGCAGCAAACAATACCGCCAGCAATGTGGAAATACGGTACTCCCCTTGCGCTAACAGATAATTAAACGTCACCTGTTGATCGTTCTGCGCACCCAACGTGACCGAAATCACGAAGATCGCTAACACCAGTAAGAAAATGAGTAAATATTTCACATTACTTCCCGTTATGTGGTTAGAGCGAATAAATTATGGTCAACTTACCGCAATAGCCCTTTAAAGTACCATTTTCGCGCCGTCTGCGAAATGGCATCCAACACGCATTGTTGATGATTTAAGGGCTAAATTCGGAAAATCAACCAGCGTTAACTTTCTTGTTCTCGTTGCGCTATTTCGCGATTTTCTTCCGCAGGTGGTGTTAATGGCCCACAAATTCGTTGGCGCAAGCCACGTTGCCACCGCCACCAGCGCCCACGAAATCAACGTAGCTACTACCAGATCGCGTGGCCAATGCATCCCGAGCAGCAGGCGGCTTCCCATGACTCCCGTTGCCCAGACCAGCAAGATAGCAATGGTTAACGTTCGCCGACGCGGCCACAGCAAACCAACGGCCAGCAGTGCCCAACTGGCAGCAAACATCGTGTGACCGGAAGGAAAGGCAAAACCCGTCTCTTTCTGCCAGTGTGAACGCAAATATTGTGGGATATTTTTCTCTTCAGCCAACTGTTCTTTCACTAGATTTCCGCGTTCTGCTCGCTTTAAAGTGTAGAACTCATCAACCGGAATATGATGTGTTTTTTCCAGCCAGATAACAAAAGGTCGTGGTTCCTGGACTTTGTCTTTGATCCAGGATTTAACGCCTTGTCCCACAAGGATTGCGGCCGCCAGAATGGCAAATATACAAAGGCAGCCTTAATGCGAAAACGCAGACACCAGAGAAACCAGCCGAATAAAATCAAATGTGTAATGACGCCCCAGGGCTGGGTGACAGTTTCAGTAACCCAAAAAGCCGCTTTTAGTAGCCAACTTTGTTCTCCAGGTTGCCAACGCCAGCCAGAAATCCATACGGCTACTGGCATGACAAGCAATAGTGCAGCTCCCACTGCGGTACGTCTGGCAATCGAACGCATGGCCTCTCCTTTTTGATAAGTCCCACAATCATAACTGAAAACGCCAGTTCCAGGAAAAATTGACAGATTTGTGCCATTCCGTGAACGATCGACGCGTCGTGATTAGGTGAACCCCTTCTCGTTATGGCAAAATAAGCCAATACAGAACCAGCATTATCTGGAGAATTTCATGCAGCTTAAACGTGTGGCAGAAGCCAAACTGCCAACCCCATGGGGCGATTTCCTGATGGTGGGATTTGAAGAACTGGCAACCGGACACGATCATGTCGCGCTAGTCTATGGCGATATTTCCGGGCATACCCCGGTACTTGCGCGCGTCCATTCCGAATGTCTGACCGGTGACGCCCTGTTCAGCTTGCGCTGCGATTGTGGCTTCCAGCTCGAAGCGGCATTGACGCAAATTGCCGAGGAAGGCCGTGGTATTTTGCTGTATCACCGTCAGGAAGGTCGTAACATTGGTCTGCTGAATAAAATCCGCGCTTACGCACTGCAGGATCAAGGTTACGATACCGTAGAGGCTAACCACCAGTTAGGCTTCGCCGCTGATGAGCGCGACTTCACTCTTTGCGCTGATATGTTCAAACTCCTTGGCGTCAATGAAGTCCGCTTGTTAACCAATAACCCGAAAAAAGTCGAAATTCTGACCGAAGCAGGGATTAATATTGTTGAACGCGTACCATTGATTGTAGGTCGTAACCCCAATAACGAACATTATCTCGATACCAAAGCCGAGAAAATGGGCCATTTGCTGAACAAATAACCCTCTTGCATTGTGTAATTCATTTGCTTGCCGGAAGCAAAATAACCGGCAAGCAAATAGTTGTTACTTCAACATATTACGAATGACATAATGCAAAATGCCGTCGTTCTGGTAGTAGGTCAACTCCGTCGCGGTGTCGATACGACAACGGCAGGGTACGACTTCCTGGCTACCATCCGCGCGCGTAAGCGTCACCGGAACCGTCGCGCCGGGTTGTAGGTTTTGCAGATCGCCAATATCAATCTTCTCTTCCCCGGTTAGCCCTAACGTTTTACGCGTTACGCCTTGCGGAAATTCCAGCGGCAGGATGCCCATGCCAATTAAATTCGAACGGTGAATTCGTTCAAACGATTCGGCAATCACCACACGAATACCAAGCAGACGCGGACCTTTTGCCGCCCAGTCACGACTGGAGCCTGATCCATACTCTTTCCCGGCAATCACCGCCAGCGGCGTTTGCTCCTGCTTATAGCGCATCGCAGCATCATAAATAGAGACTACGTCGCTGTAAGGTAAATGCCGCGTCATCCCCCCTTCAACGCCAGGCACCATTTCATTACGGATGCGAATATTGGCGAAGGTGCCGCGCATCATCACTTCATGGTTACCACGCCGCGAACCGTAGGAGTTAAAGTCTTTTCGCTCAACACCCCGACCTTGTAGATATCGACCCGCTGGGCTGTCGGGCTTAATACTGCCCGCCGGAGAGATATGGTCAGTGGTGACTGAATCCCCCAGCATTGCGAGGATCCGCGCACCGTGAATATCTTCCACTGGTGCTGGTGTTGCCTGCATTTCATCAAAGAAAGGCGATAAGCGAATATAGGTTGAGTCCTCCTGCCAACCGTAGGTATCGGATCGTGTGACGTGAATTCCCTTCCACTCTGCTGTGCCTTCAAAAACTTCTGCGTACTCTTTGCGGAACATTTCTGTGGAGACTTGTTCTACCGCACGGGCAATTTCTTGTGCCGATGGCCAGATATCTTTCAGATAAACCGGATCGCCTTTGCGATCATGGCCGATAGGCTCAGAAGCCAGGTTGATATTCATATTTCCCGCCAGCGCATAGGCAACCACCAGCGGCGGCGAGGCCAGCCAGTTAGTTTTAACCAGCGGATGGATACGGCCTTCAAAGTTACGGTTGCCGGACAGCACCGCACCGACGGTTAAATCGCCTTTTTTGATTGCCGTTTCGATAGGATCGGGCAGCGGCCCAGAGTTACCAATACAGGTGGTACAACCGTATCCCACAAGGTTAAACCCCAGTTCGTCGAGATACGGTGTCAGTTTCGCTTTTGCCAGATAATCAGAAACGACTTTCGAACCCGGTGCCAGCGACGCTTTGACCCATGGTTGCCGCTTGAGGCCCAGAGTTACGGCTTTTTTCGCCAGCAAGCCTGCGGCCATCAGCACACTTGGGTTAGAGGTGTTGGTGCACGAGGTTATCGCAGCAATGACCACAGCGCCATCAGGTAACTGATACTGATGTCCGTTCATAACATAATCGACCGGCTGGCGATCTTTATGCGTGGCATTCACTTCCAGTTCGTTACTGGCGGCAAATGCTTTTGGTACATCGGGCAGTGCAACGCGATCCTGTGGGCGTTTTGGCCCTGCCAGGCTCGCTTCAACGTCATTCATATCCAGTTCTAACGTACTGGTAAAAATCGGTTCATCGCCCGGGTTACGCCACATGCCCTGCGCTTTGGCATATTTTTCGACCAACTCGACCTGATCTTCGCTGCGCCCGCTTAAACGCATGTAATCGAGGGTTACAGCATCGATTGGGAAGAAGCCACAGGTGGCACCATATTCTGGCGACATATTGGCAATGGTGGCGCGATCCGCCAACGGTAGTGAATCCAGACCATCACCATAAAATTCGACGAATTTCCCCACCACGCCATGTTTGCGCAGCATTTGGGTAACAGTGAGAACCAGGTCTGTGGCGGTAATACCTTCACGTAATTTTCCGGTAAGTTTGAAGCCCACTACGTCCGGGATAAGCATGGAAACCGGCTGGCCTAACATTGCGGCTTCTGCTTCGATGCCACCAACGCCCCACCCCAGCACGCCAAGGCCGTTGATCATGGTGGTGTGCGAGTCAGTACCAACGAGTGTATCCGGATAAGCAATCCATTCACCGTCCTGCAATTCGCTCCACACTGCTTTGCCGAGATATTCGAGGTTAACCTGATGGCAAATGCCTGTGCCTGGCGGCACGACGCTAAACCGACTGAACGCCTGCTTTCCCCATTTCAGGAACACATAACGTTCGTGGTTGCGCTCCATTTCCAGGCGTACGTTTTCTTCAAATGCCTCATCATCACCAAAACGATCGACAGTCACCGAGTGGTCAATGACCAGGTCGACCGGTGAGAGCGGATTAACCTTTGCAGTATCGCCGCCGAGGCGTTTAACCGCTTCGCGCATTGCCGCCAGATCAACAACGGCAGGTACGCCGGTAAAGTCCTGCATCAGCACCCTTGCCGGGCGGTAGGCAATTTCACGGTCAGCATGGGCATTTTTCAGCCATCCCGCCAGCGCGTGGATATCCTCTTCGGTAACCGAGTTACCATCCTGCCAGCGCAGCAGGTTTTCGAGCAAAACTTTGAGTGACTTGGGTAGACGGGTGATATCGCCCAGTGATTTGGCAGCAAGCGGCAGGCTGTAGTAGTGGTAAGTTTTATCTTTGGCCTGCAACGCGTCCTTACTGGCTTCTCGTAGGGTTGACGACATAGCTCCTCCTTAATGACAGGGTTGCGAAGCCCTGATTCTCTTCAGGGTGAATATTAAAGATAACACAAACATCACGTAACGATTTGATAACAACCCAAATTGATAAATTTAGGATTGGTCCAGAATGGGAAAACAAAAAACCCCGCCGTAGCGAGGTTTTACAATTTAGTGGAGGGCCAACCAGATGAGCTGACTCCAGAACAGAATCGACACGGTAAAAACGCCGATCCATGACCAGTATTTGTGAGACGTCATGTTATTCATCATAGGGACACCAGGCATTATTTATAAAAAAGTTCCGAGGTGAATCCTCAGTGCTATATTGCTGATGTGTATTTATTAAAGAGTACAAAAGTGCAGAGTCGATATTCAGACTATTTGCATCATTACGCAATTAACTAAATTATTGTTTTTTGGGTTCGTCTTCTGCGAACACATCAATAAACGCTTGCTGCTGCGGCGTCAGTTTCCAGGACGCGGGTACAACAGTCGCAGGTGCTTTACGCCCTCTGTGGCCGTTGTCACGATGCTGACACATCTGTTTTACCGAAGCTGTACGTACCGTCACTGCCATATTTAACCCCAATATTTCCAGGCCAGGAGAGCAACCACCACCCAAAACAGGGTAGAGACGAGAAAGACCGCCAGCAAGGCTTTACGCTTGAGCGCAGGATCCCTTTGCGGTTCTTCACTTCCTGAAGGCATTGCTAACCTCATACAATCGACATCGCTTATCATTTAGGACCAAACAATTGGTACAATTAATCATCTGTTGAGATAAATCCTAAAGAAACTTTAGCCGAAAAGCCAGTGAATTTACGCACCGGGAGGTATGAAATATTCAATCTTTTGACCAGAAATAAATAATTGAAAAGAAAAATTTGCGAAGGCGTAAATTAGTTTCTACTTTTGTCGCCAATTCACGACATTATAACCTTACGGATTAAATGGATAATGACATTATATGACAGGGGATGCGTAGATGATGATAATTCTAATTTAGCTTTGAGGCGTTATTTCGGTATCTTTCCCTGAGGGAAAGATACCGGGTGTGATTATTTTTCCGGCAGTTTTATATCTTTAAACATGACCTCAATTTCTTCATTGGAGCGCAATGCGACAGCCGCATCAACGACATCACGCGTTAAATGCGGTGCAAAACGCTGAATGAAATCATACATATAACTGCGCAAAAAAGTACTACGGCGAAAACCAATTTTGGTTGTACTGTGGCTGAAGATATCGTGAGCATCAACGCGCACAAGGTCCGGATCGGCGACCGGATCCACCGCCATGCTGGCAATGACCCCTACCCCCAGCCCTAACCGGACGTAAGTTTTAATGACGTCAGCATCCGTTGCCGTGAAAACGATACGCGGCGTTAACCCTGCGCGATTAAAGGCAGTATCCAGTTCTGAACGTCCGGTAAAGCCGAAGGTATATGTCACCAACGGATATTGCGCCAGTTCTTCAATGGTAATGGCTTTTTTGCCTGCCAGCGGGTGATCCGGAGTGACTACAATAGCCCGATTCCAGTGGTAGCACGGTAACATCACTAAATCTTCATACAGATGCAGCGCTTCTGTGGCGATAGCGAAATCGGCATTGCCTTTAGAGACGGCATCAGCAATTTGTGTCGGCGAGCCTTGGTGCATATGCAAAGAAACGCGAGGATAACGCTCAATAAAGCCTTTGATGACGTTTGGTAATGCGTAGCGTGCCTGGGTATGCGTGGTGGCGATATACAGCGAGCCTTTATCCGGCCAGGTGTGCTCTCCGGCAACCGATTTTATGGCATCGACTTTCGACAGGACTTCGCGAGCGATACGAATTATTTCTTGCCCTGCTGGCGTTACCTGCGTCAGGTGCTTGCCGCTTCGGGAAAAAATTTGAATGCCTAGCTCGTCTTCCAGCATTCTGACTTGTTTACTGATCCCGGGTTGTGATGTGTAAAGTCCTTCCGCTGTTGATGAGACATTCAGGTTATGATTGACCACCTCAACAATATAGCGAAGTTGTTGTAATTTCATGTTAAACCATCCACTTAGACGCCATCAGAACATCGTTTTTTCGTCACACCAGGCGGCGTGACTAATACGATTTAATAATAAAAAAGGTGCTAACTATAACCACTATATCATTTATAGCCTTAGTGTATAGGTGTGAAGAAAAAATAATATGCAATAAAAAAGGGCCGCTTTCGCGACCCTTTGTTTATAAAAACCTGACAGAATTAAAGGTTATTTTTTCCCTTCAACCCATTTGCCATCAACATAAAATGCTGACCAGCCAGTCGCCTTTCCGTCTTTTTCCGAAGAGACATATTGCTGTTTGGTTTTACGGCTAAAGCGAACCATGGTCTTATTACCTTCAGGATCCTGCTGTGGCGCATCTGCCAGATAACGCAGTTTTTCCGGCAGACGGTCGCGGAAGCGATAAAGCTCTTCCACCAGTGGCGCACGCGTTTCACGCGATTTCGGGAAAGTGTTGGCAGCCAGGAACACACCGGCAGCGCCGTCACGCAGCACGAAATAAGCATCTGATTTTTCGCACGGCAGCTCAGGTAATGGCACCGGATCTTCTTTCGGTGGTGCCACTTCGCCGTTACGTAAAATCTTACGTGTGTTTTTACACTCTTCGTTGGTGCAGGCCATGTATTTACCGAAACGCCCCATTTTCAGGTGCATTTCAGAGCCACATTTTTCACACTCAACGATCGGGCCGTCATAACCTTTAATGCGGAATTCGCCCTCTTCGATCTCGTAACCGTCGCAGGTTGGGTTATTACCACAGACATGCAACTTACGTTTCGGATCGATGAGATAGCTGTCCATCGCCGTGCCGCATTTCGGGCAACGACGTTTTGCGCGCAGCGCGTTGGTTTCAGCGTCTTCGCCTTCCAGCACGTTCAGCACTTCGTTTTCCGGCACCAGGTTAATGGTGGTTTTGCAACGCTCTTTCGGCGGCAGCGCATAGCCAGAACAGCCAAGGAATACCCCGGTGCTCGCTGTGCGAATCCCCATTTTGCGACCACAAGTCGGGCAGTCAATGCTGGTCAGAACCATCTGGTTCGGGCGCATACCACCCTCTTCCGGATCTTTTTCAGCTTTATCTAACTGCTGGGTGAAATCCGAGAAGAAGTGATCCAGTACAGCTTTCCACTCTGCTTCGTGATTTGCCACCTGGTCGAGGCTGTTTTCCATCTGCGCGGTGAAGTCGTAGTTCATTAACTCGCGGAAATTCTCTTCCAGGCGATCGGTGACGATTTCGCCCATTTTTTCCGCATAGAAACGACGATTTTCTACTCGCACATAGCCACGATCCTGAATGGTCGAAATGATCGACGCATAGGTAGACGGACGACCGATACCACGTTTTTCCAGTTCTTTAACCAGCGATGCTTCACTGAAACGGGCTGGCGGCTTGGTAAAGTGCTGGGCTGGTGTCAGTTCAACGAGCGTCAGAGCATCGCCTTTATCGACTGCCGGTAAGATACGATCTTCATCGCCTTTACGCAGTGCAGGCATCACTTTCGTCCAGCCATCAAAGCGCAAAATACGACCGCGTGCTTTCAGGCGGAAATCGCCCGCACCAACGGTCAGCGTCGTGGAGTCATATTTCGCTGGGGTCATCTGGCAGGCAACGAACTGACGCCAGATTAACTGGTACAGTTTCTGCGCATCTGCTTCCATATCCTTCAGCGATTCCGCCATCACATTGACGTCAGAAGGACGAATCGCTTCGTGCGCTTCCTGTGA
The DNA here is from genome assembly GCA_041890495.1 of Enterobacter hormaechei. GTDB lineage: Bacteria > Pseudomonadota > Gammaproteobacteria > Enterobacterales > Enterobacteriaceae > Escherichia > Escherichia boydii. Next base: position 997,605 of record CP169086.1, on the reverse strand, counting down.
GTTTTCTTTGCTGGCGTACTGATTCGGACTTTCCGGCAGATATTTCTTACCAAAATTATCGCTGATATAACCGCGAACCATATTTACCGCGTCCTGACTCAGGTTAGTGGAGTCGGTACGCATGTAAGTGATATAGCCTGCTTCATACAAACGCTGCGCCATCATCATGGTTTTTTTCACGCCAAATCCAAGACGGGTGCTGGCAGCTTGTTGCAGCGTAGAGGTAATAAAAGGAGCGCCAGGTTTACTGGTTGTCGGTTTGTCTTCACGTTCCAGCACGCTGTAGCGCGCTTTTTCCAGCAGACTTACCGCAGCCTGAGTTTGTTCTTTGTTGACCGGACGGAACGGTTTGTCGTTCTGATGAGTCACCTGCAACGCCAACGCTTCACCAGATGGCGTGGTCGTGCTGGCATCGACTTCCCAGAACTCTTCCGGCACGAACGCTTTAATTTCACGCTCACGCTCGACCACCAGGCGAACCGCCACCGACTGCACACGACCGGCAGACAGACCACGAGCGATCTTTTTCCATAGCAGCGGCGAAACCATATACCCCACCACGCGGTCCATAAAGCGACGCGCCTGCTGGGCATTAACACGATCAATATTCAGCTCACCCGGTTTGTTAAATGCCTGGCGGATCGCGTTTTTAGTAATTTCGTTAAACACCACTCGGCTATAGCGCGCATCATCACCACCAATCACTTCCCGCAGGTGCCATGCAATGGCTTCCCCTTCGCGGTCAAGGTCGGTTGCGAGATAGATGTGGTCGGCTTTTTCAGCCAGTTGTTTCAGTTCAGAGACGACCTTCTCTTTACCAGGCAACACTTCATAGTGCGCCTCCCAATTGTGCCACGGGTCAACCCCCATACGGTTGACGAGAGCGCCACGTTCATCCTTTTTAGGCTTTTTAGCCGTCTTGGTGGAGGTAGAGTCGGCACTCTTTTTGGCAGCTGAGCCACTGGTCGGCAAATCGCGGATGTGACCGACGCTGGATTTCACCACGTAGTCACTACCCAGATACTTGTTGATCGTTTTGGCTTTTGCCGGGGACTCAACGATGACAAGAGCTTTACCCATATTCACCTTACCTAATTTGATTCTTCCAGGAATGCGTCGCACGTTGATAAACCTTCCACTGGCAACGAGTTACCGATATGGACTCGCTCTCTGCGGATATCAACCCCTTGTCGTGACTCTGTTCACGAAAATTCAGGTGACTGAGTTAACAGGTCTTGGCCTACAGGCGCTATAGCACGACGGAATTTTGGTCGAATGTCAAGCAAATCTATTGCCAGATTGACGAAAGCGTCACACTGTACCTGATAAAATCCGATACGCAACTTTATTAGCATGCAAAATCCAAAGTTGCCAGTAAGGCGCTCTTGCCACCCAGCGTGGTATATTTTGTCTGCAAGCCTTTGCCTGGCGTAGACTAATGTTCCTTGTTTAAGGAGTAAATAATGAACAAAGAGACACAAACCCATCGACCGCGAAACGCTGTTGAAAGAGGCCAACAAAATCATTCGTGAGCATGAGGATACGCTCGCAGGGATTGAAGCCACCGGCGTCACGCAGCGTAATGGCGTGCTGGTATTTACCGGCGACTACTTTTTAGATGAAACAAGGATTGCCAACCAGCCAAAAGCACCGCGGTGTTTAATATGTTCAAACACCTGGCCCATGTGCTTTCAGAAAAATATCACCTGGTTGATTAAAGCAAAACGCGAGGTCTTACCCTCGCGTTTGTCTTTTACATCAATGGCTTTTGACCCCCGCTGCCACCAGCGTAACCAACAATCGATCGGCGCTCTCTGCCGCGCTGCCGGTGAATCGGTCAATGAGTCGTTTACGCTGCATATAGCGTACATTAACCACTTCACGGCCCTTCCATCAGGCTAAGAAATAACTTCATCACTGTGTTGATTTCATCAACCAGGCCTTTCTCTACCGCCTGTTGTCCGTACCAGTGTTCACCCGTTGCCACCTGTTCAATATCCAGAGACGGACGCATACGCTTCACAAAATCTTTAAATAACTGATGCGTTTCGTTCACGCTCTTCGCGGAATTTCTCCCGCCCCTTCTTCGGTGTTTTCACCCAGCAAGGTCAGCGTGCGCTATACTACTGCCCGGCGGTGTGCAGTTACGATATCAATATCTTTGCTTTTCAGGAAGCGGTTAAAGTCTGGGCATTTGCGCCACCACGCCAATGGAACCCACAATAGCAAACGGTGCGGAAACAATTTTGTCCGCCACCAAGGCCATCATGTAGCCACCGCTAGCCGCCACTTTATCTACGGCCACGGTCAGCGGGATCTGTTTTTCACGCAGGCGCTGCAGCTGTGAGGCGGCCAGTCCGTAACCGTGCACCACCCCGCCCGGGCTCTCAAGACGCACGACAACCTGATCCTGCGGTGTCGCCACGGCCAGAACGGCAGTCACTTCCTCCCGCAGAGAGGAAACCTCATGCGCATCCATACTGCCTTTAAAATCGAGCACATAGACACGTGGCGTGGCCTTATCCTGCGGCGCATTGAGCTTTGCTTTTGCCTTTGCCGCTTTGGCTTCCTGTTTATGCTTTTTCTTCTGCGCTTTCAGCCAGAGTTTCTGTTGATGACTATCCAGCAGCGCCAGAGACATCTCTTCCTGCATCTCTTTATACTGCTCGCTCAGGCGGGTGATGCGTAACTCCCCACGCTGACGCTTGCGCTGCGTCAGGTTGACAATCAGAACGGCAACCACCGCAATGGCAATCACCACCGTCGCGATTTTGGCCAAAAACAACCCATATTGAGAAAGTAATTCCACGCGTTCCACCTTGATTTAACCACGAATCTTTCACGGCAGTGTACAACAGCCCTGCCCATGCGTCTCGCTCGTGACATTACCTCTGCGAGCCGCCTTCAGGAATCCCCGAACTGGAGTTTAAATATTTGCAAATTGTTAATTTTACAGTAATGCGTCCTGTAGACTGATTGAATTATTAGGCTAATTCGGGCATAAAGCCGAAAAGTCATCATAAAGGCGTCACTGCTTTACCGGTCGCCTGAGGAGTCACCGTGCATTATCAACCGCAAAAAAACCTGCTGCAAAACCGGATCATTCTTGTCACCGGTGCCGGCGACGGGATTGGCCGCGAGGCGGCCCTGACATACGCCGAATACGGCGCGAACGTCATTCTGATCGGACGAAACGAAGAAAAACTGAAAAACGTCGCTCAGGAGATTGAGGCCGTATGCGGTACATCGACCCCGTGGTATACACTCGATTTACTGACCTGCACGCCCGCGGTGTGCCAGGAATTAGCCCGGCGCATCAGCGCTCACTATCCGAGACTCGACGGCGTACTTCATAACGCCGGCTTGTTAGGCGAAGTGCGTCCGATGGATGAACAGGATCCTGATATCTGGCAGCAGGTGATGCAGGTCAACGTCAACGGCACGTTTTTCCTTACGCAGGCACTGCTTCCTTTATTACTCAAATCGGACGCCGGTTCACTGGTCTTTACTTCATCAAGCGTTGGACGTCAGGGACGAGCCAACTGGGGCGCATATGCAGCGTCGAAATTTGCCACCGAAGGGATGATGCAGGTACTGGCCGATGAATATCAGCAGCGCCTGCGCGTCAACTGCATTAACCCAGGCGGTACGCGCACCGCAATGCGTGCCAGCGCCTTCCCGACCGAAGATCCACAGAAACTTAAAACACCCGCTGATATCATGCCGCTCTACCTCTGGCTGATGGGCGATGACAGCCGCCGTAAAACCGGCATGACCTTTGACGCCCAACCGGGCCGTAAACCAGGAATTTCCCAATGAGTGATGAACGCTACCAACAGCGTCAGCAGCGAGTGAAAGAAAAAGTAGATGCTCGTGTGGCCCAGGCCCAGGATGAACGCGGTATTATCATCGTCTTTACCGGCAATGGAAAAGGCAAAACCACCGCGGCATTTGGTACGGCAACACGCGCAGTTGGTCACGGAAAAAAAGTAGGCGTCGTGCAGTTTATTAAAGGCACCTGGCCTAATGGCGAACGCAATCTGCTGGAGCCACATGGCGTTGAGTTTCAGGTGATGGCAACGGGCTTTACCTGGGATACACAAAACCGCGAGTCTGATACCGCCGCCTGCCGCGAAGTCTGGCAACATGCAAAGCGGATGCTTGCTGATTCCTCACTGGATATGGTTTTGCTTGATGAACTGACGTATATGGTGGCGTATGACTATTTGCCACTGGAAGAAGTGGTGCAGGCGTTAAATGAACGTCCACATCAACAGACGGTGATTATCACGGGTCGTGGTTGTCATCGGGATATTCTTGAACTGGCAGATACGGTAAGTGAATTACGCCCCGTCAAACATGCGTTTGATGCCGGTGTAAAAGCGCAGATAGGGATCGATTATTAATCTGTAAAAATGCCGGATATGACGTCCGGCATACTTTGATTAACCGTTATTATTACGTCCGCCAGAACGACGACCGCCGCTCACCTGACTGTGACGTTTCACCGCACGACGAATCTGATTCGCCTTCATGCGACGACGGTCTTTTTCTACAGCGACTTTAGAGCTGGTTTCTGGCGGTAGCTCCACCAGTTCGCGCAGATAGTTAGTCTGGGCGAGGTCCAGCTCCGTCCAGCCACCGCGTGGCAGACCTTTTGGCAGTGGGATATCACCGTAACGAACACGGATCAGGCGGCTGACCTGCACACCAACCGCTTCCCACAGACGACGAACTTCACGGTTACGGCCTTCGGTCAGAGTAACGTTGTACCACTGGTTGATCCCTTCGCCGCCGCTGAACTTGATGGTTTTAAAAGCTGCCGGACCATCTTCCAGTTGCACGCCACGACTCAAATCACGCAGTTTCGCGTCGTCAACCTGACCAAATACACGCACGGCGTATTCACGTTCAACTTCACGGCTTGGATGCATTAAACGGTTTGCCAGTTCACCGTCAGTGGTGAACAGCAGCAGACCACAGGTGTTAACGTCCAGACGACCTACGGCAATCCAGCGTGCGCCACGCAGCTTTGGCAGACGGTCAAACACCGTCGGACGCCCTTCCGGATCGTTACGGGTACACAACTCACCTTCCGGTTTGTAATAAGCCAGAACGCGACAAATTTGTTCAGCGGACTCACGTACCGAAATAAGGTGACCATCGATACGGATTTTCAATCCAGGGGTAACTTCAACGCGATCGCCGAGTTTAGCAATTTTGCCATCAACACTCACACGACCGGCTTCAATAATAGATTCGATTTCACGGCGAGAACCGTGGCCGGCACGCGCCAGCACTTTCTGTAGCTTCTCGCTCATTGAGCTTCCTCAGGTGTCGCCTTCACAGGCGTCGAATCAGGTCAAAAGAGGGCTGAGCCCTGCTTTGATGGCCGCGTAGTATATCTGCTTATACCATTACAAGAAAGGCTTTACGTCACCCACTCCTTCTCGAATCACTTCCGGTGCATCTTCGGTTAAGTCGACCACGGTGGTCGGCTGCTGGCCGAGATAGCCGCCGTGAATAATCAACTCGACCACCTTCTCCAGACGATCTTTGATCTCTTCCGGATCGGACTCGGTAAACTCGCTGCCCGGCAGCATCAGCGAGGTAGACAGCATCGGTTCGCCGAGGGTTTCCAGCAGCGCCTGTGCAATTGGGTTAGAAGGCACGCGCATCCCAATGGTTTTACGCTTTTCCTGCAGCAGACGACGCGGCACCTCTTTCGTCCCTTTCAGGATAAAAGTGTAGTTACCCGGCGTGTTGTTCTTAATCAGACGAAACGCCACGTTATCGACATACGCATAGGTCGAGAGTTCAGAAAGATCGCGACACATCAGGGTAAAGTTGTGACCGTCCGGCAGCTGGCGAATACGACAAATACGCTCCATGGCGTTTTTATCTTCAATTTTACAGCCGAGCGCATAGCCGGAATCAGTTGGATAAACAATCACCCCGCCTTTACGCACGATCTCCACCGCCTGGTTGATCAGACGTTGCTGTGGGTTATCAGGATGAATATAAAAAAACTGGCTCATAATTCCCTCTCTGTGGTGTTCTGCGGCTGTTCCCATAGCTGCCAGACGCCTTCAACGCCTGCGGGCAGCCAGAGTTTACGACCCAGTTCGATCCACGGGCATGGCTGATGAAAATCAGATCCTTGTGATGCCGATAAATGATGCTGACGCGCAAGGGTCGCCAACTGGGTGCGTTCATTGGGCGATTGCTGGCACTGCGCGACTTCCATCGCGTCGCCGTGGTGTTCGGCAAAATGCGCAACCAATCTTTTCAGCCATTTAGCACTAAGATTGTACCGCCCAGGATGAGCTAGCACCGCCTTACCGCCAGAATGATGAATGACATCAATAGCTTGTTCTATTGTACACCACTGTGGCGGAACGTATCCGGTTTTCCCGCGCGCCAGATACTTTTTAAAGACATCCGCCATTGAACTGGCTTTGCCGCACTCCACAAGGAAACGCGCAAAATGACCGCGCGTCACTGCGCCGCCCTGAGCCAGTCGTTGCGCGCCTTCCAGCGCCCCAGGTATTTGCGCTTTTTCAAGTCTTTCGGCAATGAGCTGCGCCCGCTGATTGCGCCGTTCTGTCTGCTGCGCGAGGAACTCACACATTAGCGGATGAGTAATATCAATATTCAGCCCGACAATATGAATTTCATGATTTTCCCAGACCGTGGAAATTTCCACGCCGGGAATAAGATTCAGCGCCAGTCCCGAACGTGAAATTTCCTCTCTTGCTGGTGCGATTGCAGCTGTGGTGTCATGGTCGGTGATCGCCAGGGTGCCGACGCGCATCTCGACTGCACGGTGCACCAATGCTTCTGGCGTCAGGCAGCCATCGGAAGCTGTGGTATGGCTGTGCAGGTCGTAAATCACTGCGTAATTCGTGTCGCTCAAGGCGCACTCCCGTTCTGGATAATGTTTTTTGCGCCGACATCATAACGGTTCTGGCAAATATTCTGAAATGAGCTGTTGACAATTAATCATCGAACTAGTTAACTAGTACGCAAGTTCACGTAAAAAGGGTATCGACAATGAAAGCAATTTTCGTACTGAAAGGTTGGTGGCGCACTTCCTGAAACGGGCAGTGTATTCACCATGCGTAAAGCAATCAGATACCCAGCCCGCCTAATGAGCGGGCTTTTTTTTGAACAAAATTAGAGAATAACAATGCAAACACAAAAACCGACTCTCGAACTGCTAACCTGCGAAGGCGCTTATCGCGACAATCCCACCGCGCTTTTTCACCAGTTGTGTGGGGATCGTCCGGCAACGCTGCTGCTGGAATCCGCAGATATCGACAGCAAAGATGATTTAAAAAGCCTGCTGCTGGTAGACAGTGCGCTGCGCATTACAGCTTTAGGTGACACTGTCACAATCCAGGCACTTTCCGGCAACGGCGAAGCCCTGCTGGCACTACTGGATAACGCCCTGCCTGCGGGTGTGGAAAGTGAACAATCACCAAACTGCCGTGTGCTGCGCTTCCCCCCTGTCAGTCCACTGCTGGATGAAGACGCCCGCTTATGCTCCCTTTCGGTTTTTGACGCTTTCCGTTTATTGCAGAATCTGTTGAATGTACCGAAGGAAGAACGAGAAGCCATGTTCTTCGGCGGCCTGTTCTCTTATGACCTTGTGGCGGGATTTGAAGATTTACCGCAACTGTCAGCGGAAAATAACTGCCCTGATTTCTGTTTTTATCTCGCTGAAACGCTGATGGTGATTGACCATCAGAAAAAAAGCACCCGTATTCAGGCCAGCCTGTTTGCTCCGAATGAAGAAGAAAAACAACGTCTCACTGCTCGCCTGAACGAACTACGTCAGCAACTGACCGAAGCCGCGCCGCCGCTGCCAGTGGTTTCCGTGCCGCATATGCGTTGTGAATGTAACCAGAGCGATGAAGAGTTCGGTGGCGTAGTGCGTTTGTTGCAAAAAGCGATTCGCGCTGGAGAAATTTTCCAGGTGGTGCCATCTCGCCGTTTCTCTCTGCCCTGCCCGTCACCGCTGGCGGCCTATTACGTGCTGAAAAAGAGTAATCCCAGCCCGTACATGTTTTTTATGCAGGATAATGATTTCACCCTGTTTGGCGCGTCGCCGGAAAGTTCGCTCAAATATGACGCCACCAGCCGCCAGATTGAGATCTACCCGATTGCCGGGACACGCCCACGCGGTCGTCGTGCCGATGGTTCACTGGACAGAGACCTCGACAGCCGCATCGAACTGGAAATGCGTACCGATCATAAAGAGCTTTCTGAACATCTGATGCTGGTGGATCTCGCTCGTAATGATCTGGCACGCATTTGCACCCCCGGCAGCCGCTACGTCGCCGATCTTACCAAAGTTGACCGTTACTCTTACGTGATGCACCTGGTCTCCCGCGTGGTCGGTGAGCTGCGCCACGATCTCGACGCCCTGCACGCTTACCGCGCCTGTATGAATATGGGAACGTTAAGCGGTGCGCCGAAAGTACGCGCTATGCAGTTAATTGCCGAGGCTGAAGGTCGTCGCCGCGGCAGCTACGGCGGCGCGGTAGGTTATTTCACCGCGCATGGCGATCTCGACACCTGCATTGTGATCCGCTCGGCGCTGGTGGAAAACAGTATCGCCACCGTGCAAGCCGGTGCTGGCGTAGTCCTTGATTCTGTTCCGCAGTCGGAAGCCGACGAAACCCGTAATAAAGCCCGCGCTGTACTGCGCGCTATTGCCACCGCGCATCATGCACAGGAGACTTTCTGATGGCTGACATTCTGCTGCTCGATAATATCGACTCTTTTACGTACAACCTGGCAGATCAGTTGCGCAGCAATGGTCATAACGTGGTGATTTACCGCAACCATATTCCGGCGCAGACCTTAATTGAACGCCTGGCGACGATGAGCAATCCGGTACTGATGCTTTCTCCTGGCCCCGGTGTGCCGAGCGAAGCCGGTTGTATGCCGGAACTCCTCACCCGCTTGCGTGGCAAGCTGCCCATTATTGGCATTTGCCTCGGACATCAGGCAATTGTCGAAGCTTACGGGGGCTATGTCGGTCAGGCGGGCGAAATTCTTCACGGTAAAGCGTCGAGCATTGAACATGACGGTCAGGCGATGTTTGCCGGATTAACAAACCCGCTGCCGGTGGCGCGTTATCACTCGCTGGTTGGCAGTAACATTCCGGCCGGTTTAACCATCAACGCCCATTTTAATGGCATGGTGATGGCAGTACGTCACGATGCGGATCGCGTTTGTGGATTCCAGTTCCATCCGGAATCCATTCTCACCACCCAGGGCGCTCGCCTGCTGGAACAAACGCTGGCCTGGGCGCAGCAGAAACTAGAGCCAGCCAACACGCTGCAACCGATTCTGGAAAAACTGTATCAGGCGCAGACGCTTAGCCAACAAGAAAGCCACCAGCTGTTTTCAGCGGTGGTGCGTGGCGAGCTGAAGCCGGAACAACTGGCGGCGGCGCTGGTGAGCATGAAAATTCGCGGTGAGCACCCGAACGAGATCGCCGGAGCAGCAACCGCGCTACTGGAAAACGCAGCGCCGTTCCCGCGCCCGGATTATCTGTTTGCTGATATCGTCGGTACTGGCGGTGACGGCATCAACAGTATCAATATTTCTACCGCCAGTGCGTTTGCCGCCGCGGCCTGTGGGCTGAAAGTGGCGAAACACGGCAACCGTAGCGTCTCCAGTAAATCTGGTTCGTCCGATCTGCTGGCGGCGTTCGGTATTAATCTTGATATGAACGCCGATAAATCGCGCCAGGCGCTGGATGAGTTAGGTGTATGTTTCCTCTTTGCGCCGAAGTATCACACCGGATTCCGCCACGCGATGCCGGTTCGCCAGCAACTGAAAACCCGCACCCTGTTCAATGTGCTGGGGCCATTGATTAACCCGGCGCATCCGCCGCTGGCGTTAATTGGTGTTTATAGTCCGGAACTGGTGCTGCCGATTGCCGAAACCTTGCGCGTGCTGGGGTATCAACGCGCGGCGGTGGTGCACAGCGGCGGGATGGATGAAGTTTCATTACACGCGCCGACAATCGTTGCCGAACTGCATGACGGCGAAATTAAAAGCTATCAGCTCACCGCAGAAGACTTTGGCCTGACACCCTACCACCAGGAGCAACTGGCAGGCGGAACACCGGAAGAAAACCGTGACATTTTAACACGTTTGTTACAAGGTAAAGGCGACGCCGCCCATGAAGCAGCCGTCGCTGCGAACGTCGCCATGTTAATGCGCCTGCATGGCCATGAAGATCTGCAAGCCAATGCGCAAACCGTTCTTGAGGTACTGCGCAGTGGTTCCGCTTACGACAGAGTCACCGCACTGGCGGCACGAGGGTAAATGATGCAAACCGTTTTAGCGAAAATCGTCGCAGACAAGGCGATTTGGGTAGAAGCCCGCAAACAGCAGCAACCGCTGGCCAGTTTTCAGAATGAGGTTCAGCCGAGCACGCGACATTTTTATGATGCGCTACAGGGTGCGCGCACGGCGTTTATTCTGGAGTGCAAGAAAGCGTCGCCGTCAAAAGGCGTGATCCGTGATGATTTCGATCCAGCACGCATTGCCGCCATTTATAAACATTACGCTTCGGCAATTTCGGTGCTGACTGATGAGAAATATTTTCAGGGGAGCTTTGATTTCCTCCCCATCGTCAGCCAAATCGCCCCGCAGCCGATTTTATGTAAAGACTTCATTATCGACCCTTACCAGATCTATCTGGCGCGCTATTACCAGGCCGATGCCTGCTTATTAATGCTTTCAGTACTGGATGACGACCAATATCGCCAGCTTGCCGCCGTCGCTCACAGTCTGGAGATGGGGGTGCTGACCGAAGTCAGTAATGAAGAGGAACAGGAGCGCGCCATTGCATTGGGAGCAAAGGTCGTTGGCATCAACAACCGCGATCTGCGTGATTTGTCGATTGATCTCAACCGTACCCGCGAGCTTGCGCCGAAACTGGGGCACAACGTGACGGTAATCAGCGAATCCGGCATCAATACTTACGCTCAGGTGCGCGAGTTAAGCCACTTCGCTAACGGTTTTCTGATTGGTTCGGCGTTGATGGCCCATGACGATTTGCACGCCGCCGTGCGCCGGGTGTTGCTGGGTGAGAATAAAGTATGTGGCCTGACGCGTGGGCAAGATGCTAAAGCAGCTTATGACGCGGGCGCGATTTACGGTGGGTTGATTTTTGTTGCGACATCACCGCGTTGCGTCAACGTTGAACAGGCGCAGGAAGTGATGGCTGCGGCACCGTTGCAGTATGTTGGCGTGTTCCGCAATCACGATATTGCCGATGTGGTGGACAAAGCTAAGGTGTTATCGCTGGCGGCAGTGCAACTGCATGGTAATGAAGAACAGCTGTATATCGATACGCTGCGTGAAGCTCTGCCAGCACATGTTGCCATCTGGAAAGCATTAAGCGTCGGTGAAACCCTGCCCGCCCGCGAGTTTCAGCACGTTGATAAATATGTTTTAGACAACGGCCAGGGTGGAAGCGGGCAACGTTTTGACTGGTCACTATTAAATGGTCAATCGCTTGGCAACGTTCTGCTGGCGGGGGGCTTAGGCGCAGATAACTGCGTGGAAGCGGCACAAACCGGCTGCGCCGGACTTGATTTTAATTCTGCTGTAGAGTCGCAACCGGGCATCAAAGACGCACGTCTTTTGGCCTCGGTTTTCCAGACGCTGCGCGCATATTAAGGAAAGGAACAATGACAACATTACTTAACCCCTATTTTGGTGAGTTTGGCGGCATGTACGTGCCACAAATCCTGATGCCTGCTCTGCGCCAGCTGGAAGAAGCTTTTGTCAGTGCGCAAAAAGATCCTGAATTTCAGGCTCAGTTCAACGACCTGCTGAAAAACTATGCCGGGCGTCCAACCGCGCTGACCAAATGCCAGAACATTACAGCCGGGACGAACACCACGCTGTATCTCAAGCGTGAAGATTTGCTGCACGGCGGCGCGCATAAAACTAACCAGGTGCTGGGGCAGGCGTTGCTGGCGAAGCGGATGGGTAAAACCGAAATCATCGCCGAAACCGGTGCCGGTCAGCATGGCGTGGCGTCGGCCCTTGCCAGCGCCCTGCTCGGCCTGAAATGCCGTATTTATATGGGTGCCAAAGACGTTGAACGCCAGTCGCCTAACGTTTTTCGTATGCGCTTAATGGGTGCGGAAGTGATCCCGGTGCATAGCGGTTCCGCGACGCTGAAAGATGCCTGTAACGAGGCGCTGCGCGACTGGTCCGGTAGTTACGAAACCGCGCACTATATGCTGGGCACCGCAGCTGGCCCGCATCCTTATCCGACCATTGTGCGTGAGTTTCAGCGGATGATTGGCGAAGAAACCAAAGCGCAGATTCTGGAAAGAGAAGGTCGCCTGCCGGATGCCGTTATCGCCTGTGTTGGCGGCGGTTCGAATGCCATCGGCATGTTTGCTGATTTCATCAATGAAACCAACGTCGGCCTGATTGGTGTGGAGCCAGGTGGTCACGGTATCGAAACTGGCGAGCACGGCGCACCGCTAAAACATGGTCGCGTGGGTATCTATTTCGGTATGAAAGCGCCGATGATGCAAACCGAAGACGGGCAGATTGAAGAATCTTACTCCATCTCCGCCGGACTGGATTTCCCGTCTGTCGGCCCACAACACGCGTATCTTAACAGCACTGGACGCGCTGATTACGTGTCTATTACCGATGATGAAGCCCTTGAAGCCTTCAAAACGCTGTGCCTGCACGAAGGGATCATCCCGGCGCTGGAATCCTCCCACGCCCTGGCCCATGCGTTGAAAATGATGCGCGAAAACCCGGATAAAGAGCAGCTACTGGTGGTTAACCTTTCCGGTCGCGGCGATAAAGACATCTTCACCGTTCACGATATTTTGAAAGCACGAGGGGAAATCTGATGGAACGCTACGAATCTCTGTTTGCCCAGTTGAAGGAGCGCAAAGAAGGCGCATTCGTTCCTTTCGTCACGCTCGGTGATCCGGGCATTGAGCAGTCATTGAAAATTATCGATACGCTAATTGAAGCCGGTGCTGACGCGCTGGAGTTAGGTATCCCCTTCTCCGACCCACTGGCGGATGGCCCGACGATTCAAAACGCCACTCTGCGCGCCTTTGCGGCAGGTGTGACTCCGGCACAATGTTTTGAAATGCTGGCACTGATTCGCCAGAAACACCCGACCATTCCCATTGGCCTGTTGATGTATGCCAATCTGGTGTTTAACAAAGGCATTGATGAGTTTTATGCCCAGTGCGAAAAAGTCGGCGTCGATTCGGTGCTGGTTGCCGATGTGCCAGTTGAAGAGTCCGCGCCCTTCCGCCAGGCCGCGTTGCGTCATAATGTCGCACCTATCTTCATCTGCCCGCCAAATGCCGATGACGACCTGCTGCGCCAGATAGCCTCTTACGGTCGTGGTTACACCTATTTGCTGTCACGAGCAGGCGTGACCGGCGCAGAAAACCCGCGGCCCTGCCGCTGCATCATCTGGTGGAAAAGCTGGCCGAGTACCATGCCGCACCGCCGCTGCAGGGCTTCGGGATCTCCTCTCCGGATCAGGTCACCGCGGCGATTGACGCAAAAGCTGCGGGCGCCATTTCCGGCTCTGCGATTGTTAAGATCATCGAGAAAGAACGTGGACAAGCCCGAGCAGATGCTGGCCGAGCTTAAGGCGTTTGTGACCGCCATGAAGGCGGCGACGCGTAAAGTCTGACCCCTCCACCGTCTGGCATTCCTGCCAGACGGTTACTCTTTATTCCCCGCCATCAACAAAGGATGACGTTAAAATTGATCCTTTCGATATTTTCGGTGTGAATGGCTTTTCAAACTGTCGTGTAAGCGTATGATCTGAACTCTTTTTTATCTTTAATCCTTCTGAGTTCAGAGGCTACATTCATGTCATGGCAGCAATTCAAACACGCCTGGTTGATTAAATTCTGGGCACCCATCCCTGCGGTCATCGCGGCGGGTATTCTCTCCACTTACTATTTTGGCATTACTGGCACCTTTTGGGCTGTCACGGGTGAATTTACCCGTTGGGGCGGTCAGCTCCTGCAGCTGTTTGGCGTCCATGCTGAAGAGTGGGGTTACTTTAAAATTATCCATCTGGAAGGATCGCCATTAACCCGCATCGACGGGATGATGATCCTCGGTATGTTTGGCGGCTGCTTTGCCGCAGCGCTGTGGGCCAACAATGTCAAACTGCGCATGCCACGCAGCCGTATCCGCATTATGCAGGCCATCATTGGCGGCATTATCGCTGGTTTTGGCGCGCGTCTGGCAATGGGCTGTAACCTGGCAGCGTTCTTTACCGGTATTCCTCAGTTCTCGCTGCATGCCTGGTTCTTTGCCATCGCCACTGCCATTGGTTCATGGTTTGGCGCGCGCTTTACCCTGCTGCCCATCTTCCGTATTCCCGTGAAAATGCAGAAAGTTTCTGCCGCCTCACCGCTGACGCAAAAACCGGATCAGGCGCGGCGTCGTTTTCGTCTCGGGATGCTGGTCTTTTTCGGTATGCTGGGCTGGGCGCTGCTCACGGCGATGAACCAACCAAAACTGGGGCTGGCAATGCTGTTTGGCGTCGGCTTTGGTTTACTGATTGAACGTGCGCAAATCTGCTTTACTTCGGCGTTCCGCGATATGTGGATCACCGGACGTACCCATATGGCGAAAGCAATCATTATCGGTATGGCGGTGAGTGCCATCGGGATCTTCAGTTACGTACAGTTAGGCGTTGAACCCAAAATCATGTGGGCGGGACCAAACGCGGTAATTGGTGGTTTACTGTTTGGTTTTGGCATCGTGCTGGCAGGCGGCTGCGAAACCGGCTGGATGTACCGCGCGGTAGAAGGCCAGGTGCACTACTGGTGGGTCGGTCTGGGCAATGTGATCGGCTCGACGATTCTGGCGTATTACTGGGATGATTTCGCTCCGGCGCTGGCCACCGACTGGGACAAAATCAACCTGCTGAAAACCTTTGGGCCTCTCGGCGGCCTGCTCGTCACCTACGCCCTGCTGTTGGTCGCTTTTTTACTGGTCGTCGCACAGGAGAAACGTTTCTTCCGCCGTGCGAGCGTTAAAACTGAAACGCAGGAGAATGCAGCATGAAAGAGATCGTGCCTGATTATCGTCTGGATATGGTTGGCGAGCCCTGTCCATATCCTGCGGTTGCTACGCTTGAAGCCCTACCGCAGCTAAAAAAAGGTGAGATTCTGGAGGTGGTCAGCGACTGCCCGCAGTCCATCAACAACATACCGCTGGATGCGAAAAACCACGGTTATACGGTGCTGGATATCCAGCAGGATGGCCCAACCATTCGCTATCTGATTCAAAAATGATCGCCAGGGGCCTCGTCAGGGGCCTTTATCGTATTGAATAATAAGACATCTTGATCCACGGCAAAAACGATATTTTTGACTTAAGTAAAATCTCATTTCCCTTTTGAAGGAGGTTTCCGCGGTTTGATGTATTTACGAGCTTTACTGGTTTTCGCCTTATTAATTCCCTTCCATGCGCTGTCCCTGAATTTCTCTTCTACCTTCCTGCGCCTTAATTGTCCGCAACGAGGACTTGTCGAGGTTATTCTGCACGTCTATGACCATACCCAGGAACGGTGGCACGGCCACTTTGAAACCGGCGCGGGACATAAACGTGCGGGTGATACCGAAATTATCCCGTTTGCCAACGGCGATATTCTCTTCCATTCCCTGTCCAGCGACGCTTTTAGCTATTTATATGATGGGGAAAAGATCCTGAGGCACTGCGTAAAGCTTGATGAGCGGCCGGTATATCCGTCGTTTTGAAGTGAGCAAAGCAAACTGGCCACCCTGTGGCCAGCTTGACGGGGGATCAGAAACGATAACCCGCAGAGAACATAAACACCCACGGATCCAGACGAGTATTGATGCTTTGCTGCTGACCGCCCGCCTTGAAGCGTACGTCCGTATCAATATCCATATACCAGACCGAGGCGTTGATCAGCCAGTCGCGGTTAATCAGGTAATCCAGACCGACCTGTCCCGCCATGCCCCACGAATCTTTCAGGCTGAGGTCCGTCAGACCCGCCTCTTTACCGGTATCGTTGAATTTCTCATCGAAGAATGTGGTGTAGTTCACACCGGCACCAATATAAGGACGTACCTTGCTGCTTGAGTCGCCAAAGTACCATTGCGCCATCAGCGTTGGCGGTAAATGGTGAACCGTGGCGATATCGCCGGTTGGTCCTAAACCTACGCGATGACGGAACGGCGTTGCAGCCAGAAGCTCAACGCCCACGTTATCCGTCGCCATCCAGGTAAAGGTTAAACCTAACTGGGTATTATTACTGACGTTAAAACCGCCCATTCCCAGCACGTTATCCGATCCTTCAGTTGGGCGAACCGTAGCCGAACCGGCACGAATAAAGAATTCGCCTGCTTCATGCGCATACGCGCCGCCAGAGAGACTGCTTAATACAAGGGCTGCCACCGCTAATTTTTTCATATCCACTCCATCGTTGTGGTTTTAATCGCGGATGAGAATATACTCACAAAAGGGTAATAAGTGATCTGCCACAGATCACATTAAAACCAGTAACTTAACATTCATTGATCTGGATTAATTTTTTGTTACGCATCCAAAACCAATAAGTTGTTTCCATGTCAATTTTTGGCATTTCACGGTTACAAAATTTTCCCTTTTCCCCCTCTTGCTCTTCCTCTGGCGGCTGGATAATTTATCGCTCTCACAAGTTGATTTGATGCGTTCTTCTTTTGCAGGTGTGCCATGAGTGATATTAACCCGTGCATGACGTGCGGAGCCTGTTGTGCGTATTTTCGAGTCTCTTTCTACTGGGCCGAAGCCAGCGATGGCGGCGGTACCGTTCCGGTTCATCTTACCGAGCCGTTAACCCCCTTTTTGCGCTGCATGAGCGGCACAAACCAAAAGCAGGTCCGCTGCGTGGCGCTACAGGGTGAGCCTGGGGTCTCTACCCGATGTTCCATCTATGAGGATCGCCCCAGCCCGTGCCGGGAATTTGCCATGTCGGGGGAAGATGGGCAGGTCAACGAAGCCTGTAACCGAGCCCGCGCGCGCGTTGGATTACCTCCGCTTTACAAAGATATGCTTTTCCATACAAGACCTGATGCTGCCACCCGAGGCTTAACCAGGGTACAATTGCCCGCTAATTAACACCTGCATAAAACTCAAGGAGAGTGCATGTCTATCACGGCGCAGTCCGTATACCGTGACACCGGAAATTTCTTCCGTAATCAATTTATGACCATTCTGTTGGTATCGTTGCTATGTGCGTTTATCACAGTGGTGTTAGGGCATGTTTTCTCACCCAGTGATGCACAGCTTGCGCAGCTCAATGACGGCGTACCCGTTAGCGGCAGTAGTGGGTTGTTCGACCTGGTTCAGAATATGTCACCGGAACAGCAACAAATTTTGCTGCAAGCTTCAGCGGCTTCCACTTTTTCAGGATTGATCGGTAACGCCATTCTCGCCGGAGGCGTAATATTAATTATCCAGCTGGTGTCTGCGGGTCAGAGAGTCAGTGCGCTGCGAGCTATTGGTGCCAGTGCGCCGATATTGCCCAAGTTATTTATTCTGATTTTTCTGACTACCCTTTTAGTACAGATTGGCATCATGCTGGTGGTCGTTCCGGGAATTATCATGGCCATTTTGCTGGCCCTGGCACCGGTGATGCTGGTACAGGACAAAATGGGCATTTTTGCCTCGATGCGTAGCAGTATGCGGCTGACTTGGGCGAATATGCGTCTGGTGGCACCCGCAGTACTGAGCTGGTTGCTGGCAAAAACACTGTTGCTGCTTTTTGCCTCTTCTTTTGCCGCATTAACCCCGGAAATTGGTGCCGTACTGGCGAACACCTTGAGCAACCTGATTTCAGCCATATTGCTCATCTATCTGTTCCGCCTGTATATGTTGATTCGCCAATAACCTTAAGCATTTGATTACGGAATCGTAAAATGAAGCAGTTTCTTGATTTTTTACCGCTGGTTGTCTTTTTCGCGTTTTACAAGATTTATGACATCTATGCAGCTACTGCGGCGCTGATCGTCGCCACGGCGATTGTGCTTATCTATAGCTGGGTTCGCTTTCGTAAGGTTGAGAAGATGGCCCTGATCACTTTTGTTCTGGTGGTCGTCTTCGGTGGCTTGACGCTGTTCTTCCACAATGATGAGTTTATTAAATGGAAGGTTACAGTCATTTATGCTCTATTTGCGGGAGCCCTGTTAGTCAGCCAATGGGTGATGAAAAAGCCGCTAATTCAGCGGATGCTGGGTAAAGAACTCACGCTGCCGCAACCGGTATGGTCGAAGCTGAATCTGGCCTGGGCTGTTTTCTTTATCCTTTGCGGTCTGGCAAACATCTACATCGCATTCTGGCTGCCGCAAAATATTTGGGTCAACTTTAAAGTCTTTGGCCTGACCGCCCTTACCTTAATCTTCACATTGTTAAGCGGTATCTATATCTACCGCCACATGCCGCAGGATGACAAGCACTGATTAATGACTGACCAGAACGTCAACGACAGGCGTTCTGGTCTATTCTCTCCGCTGTGAAATCATAGTAGCATCCCGCCTGAAGTCTTCCGTTACGAGTTAAAACAATGACAACAACTAACGCCCCTCAGGGCGAACTGGTTTTACGCACACTGGCAATGCCCGCTGACACCAATGCCAATGGCGATATTTTTGGCGGCTGGCTGATGTCGCAGATGGATATGGGCGGGGCAATTCTGGCAAAAGAGATCGCCCACGGGCGCGTGGTTACCGTAAGAGTGGACGGCATGACCTTCCTTCGCCCGGTTGCGGTGGGAGATGTGGTTTGCTGCTACGCGCGCTGCGTGAAACGCGGTAATACCTCCATCTCCATCAACATCGAAGTCTGGGTGAAGAAAGTCTCTTCTGAGCCGATTGGGCAACGTTATAAGGCCACTGAAGCGCTGTTTATTTATGTCGCAGTGGACAGCGAGGGTAAACCTCGTCAACTTCCACAGGCCTGATCGACAGGCAAAAAAAAGCCTCCTTTCGGAGGCTTTGTTTATTCCATCTGCGCCCCGCCGTTCAGGCGGAAAACGATATTGACGATCAATCCGCTGCCCGGCTTGCCGGGCTCATAGCGCCATCTGCGCATGGCAGATTTCACTTCGCGCTCAAACATATTAGAAGGTTGCGCAGACAAGATTTCCACGTTATCCACGCGCCCATCCGCGGTCACGTCAAATTTCACCCGTACGCGTCCTTCAATTCGTAAGGCCTGAGCTCGCGCCGGATACTGAGGCTGATTGCGGCTTACGGCACGCGGGCCCGCAGGCGCGGTAACCGTTGGCTTTGAAGTCGTTGCAGTATTGTTCATCACCGGACGTGAAGACGCTGCATTTTCTACCGGCTGAGCCGCGCGCGGTTCAACCGGACGTTCCTCGCGTTTCGGGCGCTCCTCGACCTTCTTCACCGGCTTTGGCTTCGGCTTAGGTTTTGGCTTGGGTTCAGGTTTGTGGATCACCACCGGGGCTTCCTTCGGTGGCTCCGGAACGGGCTCGGGTTCTGGCTCCGGTTCAGCCACCGGCTGTGGCGGCGGAGGGGTAACCTGCGGCGGTTCGAGATCAGCAGGCGTAACCATCGTGACAGAAATCGGCTGCGCAGGCGCAGGTAGTTCAATAACCTGATGTACCGAGGTATAGAGCAGACCCGCCACAACAGCACCATGAATGCAGACCGAAAGTAACGTCGGCCAGGGGAAGCGGCGAGGTAAATCAAGGGTCATTGAAGTCATAATCATTTCAGTAGAAAAACCAGGTCTCGATTTTAAATGCAAATAGCAATCATATTCAATAAGGCAAGACGATCAGGATCAGTGAAAATGTCATTTTTGGCGTAATTACCCTTACTTTATGCATGGCCTTAACAAAGACATCATCTTCCGTTGCAGATCTTCGCCCTTTCAAATAACGTACTTACAACTTTCCCGAACAAGGAGTTGTGCCCGTGTTGTATGTTATTTACGCTCAAGACAAAGCTGATAGCCTCGAAAAACGCCTTTCCGTTCGTCCGGCACATTTAGCACGTTTACAGTTACTGCATGATGAAGGTCGTTTGTTGACAGCTGGTCCAATGCCAGCGGTAGACAGTAACGATCCAGGGGCTGCGGGATTTACTGGCTCAACCGTTATTGCTGAATTTGAATCGCGGAAGCAGCTCAGGCCTGGGCCGATGCTGACCCGTACGTTGCAGCGGGTGTGTATGCAAAAGTGACGGTCAGACCGTACAAGAAAGTGTTCTGATACCAAAGCGGCTCCGAAAGGAGCCTTTTTTATGGCGGCGATTACGCGCCTCTGTACCGGGTAAACTGCTGCTCTGTAATCAGGCTCCCCCACTGATCGCCTTCCCACTCCTTTACCAGCGTAAACCCAAACGACTCGTACAGACGCCGGGCGGCGGTCAGCTTATTAAATGTCCAGAGATGCACGGATGAAAAACCGGCACTGTCGCAAAACCGCATCGCTTCATTCAGCAGTTTTTTCCCCACGCCGTGTCCCCGGCAGCCATCATCAAGAATAAACCAGCGAAGATGGGCTTCACCCGGCGCCAGATCCTCGCCATCTATCGCCACCGAGCCGACAATTTTGTCGTTGAGTACTGCCAGCCAAATCTGGTTACAGGGCTTCTCCAGTCTTTCACTAAACTCGGCAAGCCCTGAAGCCACTTTGGCCTCGAAGAAGCGACCAAAGTTATGCTCCCGCGAATAATAGCTGCCATGCATCTCCGCGATACGGCCAATCATGCCGGGTATATACCCCTGCACTATCTTCAGCTCGTCGGGGTGCATATCGTTGCCCGTTTCACGACATGCCAGCAGCGCGTTGGCATAAAGGGAGAGCCCCTCAGAGATGGTCTGCTGCTGGGCAGGAGCAAGACGCTTTATTGCTGTAACCACGCGCTCATTGCTGAAGGCATTAATTTTGTTGACCGTCTCGTGACCTTTCGCGGTCAGCCTGAGGCTCTTTGCTCTCGCATCCTCAGTAGAAATGACTTCCTCGAGTTCGCCTGCGGCGATCAGGCGAGCCAGCATCCGGCTGACGCTGGACTTTTCCAGACCCAGCAGTTGCACCAGCTGGCTCGCCGTCATCTCCTTACGTAGAGCAATTTCGACCAGTGTATGGACGGCCGAAGGCGAGTAATTCGTTGAGGCCAGGGTAGAACCCATAAAACCTAACTCTCGCACCATGAGGCGCGAGGAACGTCGAATAACACTGACTACCGGGGTTTCGCTGTACATGTTCTGTCCTCATTATTTAGTTGTACTATACAACTAAATGATGAGAGATTGTCAATCAGAATAAAAAAGGCTCCCGCAGGAGCTTTTCAAACCATCAATGCAGTGACGCCAGCCTCGCCGCAAACCCGACAAACAGTAGCCCTATCAGCCCGTTCCCCAGCTTTGCCAGTTTCTTTTTCGTTTTAAGATAACGAGTCACAAACGCACCAGAGAAGATCAGGAAGCTCATGTACATAAAGCTTATTAACTCCAGCGTCGTCGCGAGGATTAGGAAAGAAGTGCCGGTACTTTGTGCATTCACGTCAATGAACTGAACAAAGAACGATACGTAGAACAGAATCGCTTTGGGATTGGTCAGACTTAACACCAGCGAACGTTTCATGATCATACTGGCAGGTTCGGGGCCGCTCTCATGGGCGTTTTTTTGACGATTCACCACCGACCAGAGCATTTTGCCCCCCAGCCAGAGCAGATAGAAGGCCCCGAGATAGCGCACGATATTAAACAGTACCGGCGTGGTCTGAATTAATGCCGCGACGCCCGCCCAGGCCAGAAACATCAGTACCGCATCACCGATAAATACGCCTGACGCGGCAAGATATCCTTTTTTAACGCCGTGTCCAATTCCGGTTTTGAGCACAAACAGGGTATTCGGCCCCGGTACCAGCACGATAAAGAACGCGCCAACAACATACGTCCAGAAATTCAATACGCCAAACTCCGCAAACACTTCTTCTCCCTCCTTTTGCTCAATACAGCAGGAATAGCGCTGCAAATACGCTACTCCTAAAAATCAGACTCTATAAAATCAGCGGGCACCATTACGGTGCCCTCATGGTACTCAGATATCCTGGACTGCGAACAGCAACGCGTTGCGGTGCCGGGTCATTCCACATTTTCTGATGGCGTGAATACGCATATTGCGGCGAGATTGTGCTTCCAGCCAACGAGCCTTGCGACGACTCACCTGTCGCAACATGCGCCAGCGCCCTACTTCTGTTCTACTGCGCTTCATGTCTACAACTCTTTCTCTAACACTTTTTCTCAAAAAGAAAGGCCATTATAAACCCAACCCGGCAGCAAACCAGCGCTTTTACCTGGCGTTTTTATTTGCCAGATGAATCCTGATGCGTACACTCATAACAATACGCTTTCAAAAGGATTTTTTTACCTATGACAACCTTCTACACCGTGGTGAGTTGGCTGGTCATTTTAGGATACTGGCTGTTAATCGCGGGTGTGACGTTACGCATCCTGATGAAGCGCAGAGCCGTACCCTCTGCCATGGCCTGGCTTCTGATCATCTACATCCTGCCGCTGGTGGGAATTATTGCCTATCTCTCTTTCGGTGAGCTTCATCTCGGTAAACGACGCGCCGAGCGGGCCCGCGCCATGTGGCCCTCAACCGCAAAGTGGCTGAACGATCTTAAGGCCTGCAAGCATATATTCGCCGAGGAGAACAGTAGCGTCGCATCGTCACTGTTTAAGCTGTGCGAGCGCCGTCAGGGGATTGGTGGCGTTAAGGGCAATCAACTCCAGCTGCTGACCTCGTCCGACGACGTCATGCAGGCGTTAATTCGCGATATTCAGCTGGCGCGTCATAATATCGAGATGGTTTTTTATATCTGGCAGCCCGGCGGAATGGCTGACCAGGTCGCTGAATCGCTGATGGCCGCGGCGCGACGCGGCATTCACTGCCGCCTGATGCTTGACTCTGCGGGTAGCGTGGCATTTTTCCGTAGCCCCTGGGCGGGCATGATGCGCAATGCCGGTATCGAAGTGGTTGAGGCGCTGAAGGTCAATCTCCTGCGCGTGTTTCTGCGCCGGATGGATCTCCGCCAGCATCGCAAAATGATCATGATCGATAACTATATAGCCTACACCGGCAGCATGAACATGGTTGACCCGCGCTTCTTCAAGCAGGACTCGGGCGTGGGCCAGTGGGTGGATTTGATGGCGCGAATGGAGGGGCCGATTGCCACCTCGATGGGCATCGTTTACTCCTGCGACTGGGAGATAGAAACCGGCAAACGCATTCTGCCGCCACCGCCGGACGGCAATATTATGCCGTTTGAAGAGGCCAGCGGTCACACCATTCATACCATTGCTTCCGGGCCCGGCTTCCCGGAGGATTTGATTCATCAGGCGCTGCTGACGGCGACGTACTCCGCGCGTGAATACCTGATCATGACGACGCCCTACTTTGTCCCCAGCGATGACCTCCTGCACGCGATCTGTACCGCGGCGCAGCGCGGCGTCGATGTGAGCATTATTTTGCCGCGCAAAAATGACTCCCTTCTGGTGGGCTGGGCCAGCCGGGCATTCTTCAGCGAACTGCTGGCCGCCGGGGTGAAGATCTACCAGTTCGAAGGCGGATTACTCCATACCAAGAGCGTTCTTGTCGACGGCGAACTGAGCCTGGTGGGAACGGTAAACCTGGATATGCGCAGCCTGTGGCTCAACTTTGAAATCACGTTGGTCATTGATGATGCAGGCTTTGGCGGCGATCTCGCGGCGGTGCAGGATGATTATATCTCCCGCTCGCGGCTGCTGGATGCCAGACTGTGGGTAAAACGTCCGCTGTGGCAGAGAATTGCCGAACGACTGTTTTACTTCTTTAGTCCGTTGCTGTAAAACGTGCCCAACGATGTTAAACAGGTAGTCATCATGGAAATGGATCTGAACAATCGCCTGACCGAAGACGAAACGCTCGAGCAGGCCTATGACATTTTTCTCGAACTGGCGGTTGATAACCTCGATCCCGCAGACGTGATCCTCTTTAATCTGCAGTTCGAAGAGCGCGGCGGTGCCGAACTGTTCGACCCTTCAGAAGACTGGGCTGAGCATGTGGATTTCGATCTGAATCCTGACTTCTTTGCCGAAGTGGTCATCGGGCTGGCCGATGAAGACGGCGGCGAGATTAACGATATTTTCGCCCGCGTCCTGCTCTGTCGAGAGAAAGACCATAAGCTGTGCCATATTCTCTGGCGCGAATAATAAAAAAGGCTGCGATTGCAGCCTTTTTTATTTACTCCGGTAATTCACTGCCGCAGCGGTTACAAAACCGCGCGTTGAGGTCATGTTCACCCTGATGACATGCCGGACATTTGCGCTGCTGCTTGCGGTTCTGAAATGCGCTGCTCATGTGCGTGGTAATAAGCCCGGTCGGGATCGCAATCACCGAATAGCCAATCAAAATCAGCACTGACGCCACGATGCGACCCAGTGGCGTATGTGGCGTAATATCACCGTACCCCACGGTCGTCACGGTCACAATGGCCCAGTAGACGGACGCATTGAGGGTCGTAAAGCCATATTTAGGCCCTTCTATTAAATACATCAGCGCGCCAAAAACAATCATGACGATGGCGATAAACGAGTAGAACAAAATAAGCTGATGCCGGGCGCTGACAATTGCGCTCCAGAACACGCGCAATGACGGCATAAAGCGGAGTAATTTCAGAATACGTAATACCCGAATAACGCGCATCGCCCGCCAGGCAAAGACATAGCTCAGGCTGATTTCCGGCCACAGCCACATGACGTAGAGCGGCAAAATGGTGGCTAAATCAATAAATCCCCAGAAGCTGAAAACATATCTGGCCGGGTTGGGCCAGGCTATTACCCGAAGAAGATATTCAGCGGTAAAAACCAGGGTAATCGCCAGCTCGAGCCAGACAAAGATATGCCATTCGTCAAACGTCAGGTGGTATTGCGTCCCGGCACCCGATTCAATAAAGATGACCACCACGCTGAGAAGCGCAAATAAGCCGCAAAGACCTTCGAATCGTCGTCCAGAAACCGTTTCAGGATCGAATAAAAAATGATATAGCCGCCGACGGGCTGACGTGAATAAACGCGACACAGTGACCTCGCAAAAATAAGGGCTGACATCATGTCAGCCCTTGCGATTATAGCGGATCGACTTTCAGGCAAGAAACGGCGTGTCTGAAACTCCCCTCCAGAACAGGACGTGTTTTGGCGCACTCTGGACCGGCAATCGGGCAACGGGTACGGAAAACACAACCGGAAGGCGGGTTGATCGGCGACGGTAATTCCCCTTCCAGTAACTGGATGGTTTTGTTCTTCTCCAGATCCGGATCAGGTATGGGGACTGCCGACATCAATGCCCTGGTGTAAGGATGTAGTGGATTGTGGTAGACCTCATCATAGGTCCCCAGTTCTACCGCATGGCCGAGATACATCACCAACACACGATCGGAAATGTGTTTTACCACGGCCAGGTCATGAGCGATAAAAATTAATGACAATCCCATCTCACGTTGCAATTGCTGGAGCAGGTTGACCACCTGTGCCTGAATTGACACGTCCAGCGCCGACACCGGCTCATCACAGATAATCAGCTTCGGTTCAAGAATAAGAGCACGCGCAATCCCGATACGCTGGCACTGCCCACCAGAGAACTCATGCGGATAGCGGTTAATCAGGTTAGGCAATAACCCGACTTTCAGCATCATCGCCTTCACGCGCTCGCGAACTTCCTGGCGTGACATTTTCGGATGATAAGTACGTAGTGGTTCAGCGATGATCTCGCCGATGGTCATACGCGGGTTTAGCGATGCCAACGGATCCTGGAAAATCATCTGAATATCACTGCGAACGGCACGCCATTCATCGGGTTTCATGCCCAGCAACTCTTTACCTAACCAGGCAACATGACCGTCGGTCGCCTTGACCAAACCGATGATGGCGCGAGCAAAGGTGGACTTACCGCATCCCGATTCCCCTACCACACCTAATGTTTCCCCTTCATACAGGCGAAGAGTGACACCATCGACGGCTTTGAGCGTTTTCGGCGGTTGCCAGAACCACTGTTTGCCATCTTTGATTTCAAAGTGCACTTTAAGATCGGCGATTTCAAGGAGGACTTTTCTTCCTTCAGTTACAGCATTCATAACAGTTCCTCCACCGGTTTAAAGCAAGCACGCAGACGGCCAGGCGTAAACTCTTCCAGCGGCGGTGCGCTACTACAAATTTCCATCGCATGCGGACAACGTGGCTGGAACGGGCAACCTTTCGGTAATCGCAGCAGGTTTGGCGGATTACCCGGGATGGTCAACATTGTTTCACCTTCCGCATCGAGACGCGGCACCGCGTTGAGCAAACCGATAGAATAAGGATGAACGGGTTGATAAAAGACATCGCGCGCGTTGCCATATTCCATCGTGCGCCCGGCGTACATTACCAGCACTTTGTCGCAGATCCCCGCCACCACGCCAAGATCGTGGGTGATCATAATGATGGCGGTATTAAATTCCCGCTTCAGTTCATTTAATAGCGTCATGATCTGCGCCTGTACGGTGACGTCCAGCGCAGTTGTTGGTTCATCCGCAATCAGCAGCTTAGGTCGACATAACAAGGCCATCGCAATCATGACTCGCTGACGCATGCCGCCAGAAAATTCGTGCGGGTACATTTTCATGCGTTTACGCGCTTCCGGCATTTTTACCGCATCGAGCATCCGCACCGACTCTTCAAACGCCTCAGCTTTGCTCATGTTCTTATGCAGCATCAGCACTTCCATCAACTGCTCACCGACGCGCATATAGGGATTCAACGAAGTCATTGGGTCCTGAAAAATCATTGAGATTTGTTCAGCGCGCAGTTTATTGAGTTCATGCTCTGGCAAATTGAGGATTTCACGCCCATTGAAGGTTGCCGATCCGCCAATACGTCCGTTGGCAGCCAACAGGCCCATCAACGCAAATGCAGTTTGCGATTTACCCGAACCAGACTCACCTACAATACCCAGCGTTTCTCCGGCACGTAGGGAAAAATTCAAATCATTGACCGCCGTGACGTCGCCGTCCGGGGTACTAAAGGTGACACGCAAATCTTTCACGTTCAGCAGTGCGTCAGCCTGTTGTTGTGCGAGCGGCACAGTTGCAGTTTCAATTACGCTCATGGCTGCACTCCTTAACGATCTTTCGGGTCGAGGGCATCACGCAAGCCATCGCCGATAAAGTTGAAACAAAACAGCGTCACCACGAGGAATCCCGCTGGGAACAACAATAACCATGGAGAGACTTCCATCGAGTTCGCGCCATCACTCAGCAATGCACCCCAGCTGCTTAACGGCTCTTGCGTACCCAACCCCAGGAAGCTAAGGAAAGATTCAAAGAGGATCATGCTGGGCACCAGAAGTGATGCGTAGACCACCACCACACCGAGTACATTCGGCACAATGTGGCGAATAACAATGCCCGATGTCGATACACCGCCAACTTGTGCCGCCTCAATAAACTCTTTGCGCTTCAGACTCAGGGTTTGTCCACGCACAATACGAGCCATATCCAGCCAGGAAACCATGCCAATCGCCACGAAAATCAGCAGGATGTTTTGACCGAAAAAGGTCACAAGCAAAATGACGAAGAACATGAATGGGAAGGAGTTGAGGATTTCCAGCAGACGCATCATTACCGAATCCACTTTACCGCCCAGATAACCGGAAAGCGAACCATAAAGTGTCCCCACGACCACTGCCACCAGTGCCGCAGCAACACCGACCATGAGTGAGATACGCCCGCCAATCGCAACGCGCACAAGCAGGTCGCGACCGGATGAGTCAGTACCAAAGTAGTGACCGGACTCCATATCCGGGGCGCTGGACATCATCGCCCAGTCAGTATCGTCATAGGCAAACTGCGAAAGCATCGGTGCCAGGATTACAAATAACGCGATCAGCACCAGCACTATCAGACTGGCAACCGCCGCACGGTTATGCATAAAACGTCGACGTGCGTCCTGCCACAAGCTGCGCCCTTCGACCTCCAGCTTTTCACTGAAATTTTCCAGCGTCTCGCTGTTTTTCTTACTTAACATCATCGCGAGCTCCAGTATCAGTAACGGATTTTCGGGTCGATAACCGCATATAGCACATCGACAATGGCATTAAACAAAATGGTTAACGCACCAACCAGGATGGTCAGGCTTAACACTAAGGAATAGTCACGGTTCAATGCGCCATTAACGAACAGTTGCCCAATCCCCGGCAAACCATAAATGGTTTCGATGACCATAGAACCGGTAATAATGCCGACAAATGCGGGGCCCATATAGGAGAGCACGGGTAACAGAGCAGGTTTTAATGCGTGGCGTAAAATGATCCGCCGCATAGGTAACCCTTTCGCCCGGGCAGTACGAATAAAGTTGGAGTGTAATACTTCAATCATAGAGCCACGGGTAATACGCGCAATACTGGCGATATAAGCGAGTGACAACGCCACCATCGGCAATATCATGAATTTAAGCGCCCCACCATTCCAGCCACCGCCCGGCAGCCAATGCAAAATGATCGCAAATATCATGACTAATAATGGTGCAACCACAAAACTGGGGATAACAACCCCGGTCATTGCCAGGCCCATCACGGTATAGTCCCATTTGGTGTTTTGTTTTAATGCGGCAATAACGCCAGCACTAACACCCAGTATTACCGCAAGGAAAAATGCTGCGGCTCCCAATTTGGCAGAAACGGGAAAACTGGATGCAACCAGGTCATTGACCGAATAATCTTTATATTTAAACGATGGACCGAAATCACCGTGCGCCAGTTGTTTCAGGTAGCTGAAATACTGTGTCATGATCGGATCATTAAGATGATATTTCGCTTCGATATTGGCCATCACTTCTGGCGGTAAAGTACGTTCGCCGGTAAAAGGGCTTCCCGGCGCGAGGCGCATCATAAAGAACGAAATAGTAATAAGAATAAATAGCGTCGGAATCGCTTCCAGACAGCGACGTAGAATAAATTTTAACATTGCCCTACCTTCTGGCCTGTGCCTTCTGTAATGCGATAAAAATCAGACACCGTGGAGCAGGACACTCCTGCCCCACGCATTGCCATTAGTGCTTCACAATGTACATATTCCGGGTATAGGTATTATCCAGCGGATCTTTGCCGGTATAGCCACCAACCCACGGTTTCACCAGACGCGCATTCACGTAGTAATAAACAGGAACAATGGCCGAATCCTTATCCAGCTGTTGTTCTGCTTTAGTGTACAGAGCTGTGCGCTGCGCCTCGTCAGTCACTTTCAGCGTTTCCGCCATAATGCTGTCAAAGGCCGGGCTCTTATAATGCGCGGTATTCATCGAGCTGTTCGAAAGCATGGTGTTCAGGAAGGAAGTTGGTTCGTTGTAGTCAGCACACCAGCCTGCACGGGCCACATCAAAAGTACCCTGGTGACGGGTGTCGAGGAACGTTTTCCACTCCTGGTTAACCAGTTTGACGTTTACACCAATGTTTTTCTTCCACAATGAAGAGGCAGCAATCGCCAGCTTTTTATGCAGATCGGAGGTGTTATACAGCAGGTTGATGGTCAACGGTTTGTCTGCGGTATAACCCGCTTCAGCCAGCAGTTTTTTCGCTTCTTCGTTACGTTTTTCCTGGCTCCAGCCAAACCATTCTGGCTGAGTCAATTTTGCGCCATCAGTATACGGTGGAGTGTAACCATAGGCGGGCATGTCGCCCTGCGCTTTCACTTTATTAACAATGATATCGCGGTCCATACCTAGTTTCAGTGCGGTACGCACACGCACATCGTTGAATGGCGGTTTCTGGTTGTTAATTTCGTAATAGTAAGTGCACAGGTATGGATCAACGTGAACTTCGTCCGGGATCTCTTTTTTCAGCTTCTGGAACAATTCGATCGGCATGTTGTTATACGTCATGTCGATTTCACCACTACGGTAGCGGTTGACATCGGTAACTTCAGAAGCAATAGGCAAATAGGTTACCTGGTTAATAACGGTTTTCGCGTTGTTCCAGTAGGTCGGGCTGCGTTCAAGAACGATTCGTTCGTTTACGACCCAATCTTTTAAGGTATAGGCACCGTTGGTGACGATATTACCAGGCTGGGTCCATTTTTCGCCGAATTTCTCGATAGCGGCTTTTGGCACCGGTGAAGTTGATGGGTGAACAAGTAATTTATAGAAGTACGGAACGGGTTCACTTAAGGTGACTTCTAATGTGTGATCATCAATAGCTTTCACGCCGAGATCGGTAATCGGTTTTTTCCCTTCAAGAATTTCATCAATACCGGCGATATGCCCATATTGCAGATAACTGGCATACGGAGAAGCAGTGTTCGGATCAACAGAACGTTGCCAGCTATACACAAAGTCTTGTGCTGTGACTGGCGTGCCATCAGACCATTTCGCATCTTTACGCAAATGGAAGGTCCAGACTTTCGCGTCTTTATTATCCCAGGATTCAGCGACGCCAGGTGCTGGATGACCGTCAAGATCGCTGACCAGTAAGCCTTCAAACAGGTCTCGGCTGATATTAGACTCCGGAACACCTTCAATTTTGTGCGGATCTAATGACTGAACTTCTGAACCATTGTTACGTACCAGTGTTTGTTTTTCCGCCAGTGTGACGCCTGCGGGTACATCAGCTGCCAGCGCGACATTCCCTGCCATTAGCGCAGCCAGAACGCCAGCTGCTACTAAACTTCTCTTGGTGATGTTGGTCATTGTTTTTTGGACTCCCTCATTATAATTACTGGTATTAACCAGCATGTGTAATCCCGGATTGGGACCCTGCACAGGCTCGGAGACTTTCTGCTGTCAGGTTACTTTATCGT
Organism: Enterobacter hormaechei; assembly: GCA_041890495.1. GTDB lineage: Bacteria > Pseudomonadota > Gammaproteobacteria > Enterobacterales > Enterobacteriaceae > Escherichia > Escherichia boydii. Next base: position 966,706 of record CP169086.1, on the reverse strand, counting down.
TACGTATTACTATCACCGACTTTATTTATTCTGGTGATTCAGACGATCACCTTATGTCGATTCGTACTGTGTCTCCCCTGTCGAGACACATTATTCTTTCGCGACGCTCTTTAATTGTTAATTATTCTCATTACCAATAAAGAATCGTCTGGCGGTTGCCCGGAAAGTACCAAATGCGGTTCTTACTCGCCAATACATTTTGCAAAATTGTTAAGCAATTCTCTTTTACGGTGAGTACCGCATCGTTGAGGGCAGCCCTGCCGGACATCGAACATCACGTAAAAAACATAATATTCAAAAAGATAGAGAATTTTTTCTCTACAAGCGCGTCGCTGCGCTATCATCGAGTGATTTTGTACAAAAATTTAACAACTGGTTATTATTTAGCACATTCATCTAGGGGAATGTTGAAATTACTAATATCATTTCGGTTATCTCTCAGCAAGCCCCAGAGTATCATGTGAGTAAAATAACAGATCGATCGAAGGTTTTCTGCGCAGGCGGGTTTGGCGGGATTTAATAACTTGTTGAAATACAAGCAATGAACATTATTAGTAGAATTTATTATGATATGTGAGCATTTCAACTTTAGTTATAGGATTTACTGATAATGACGTAAAAAAACGGAGCCGTTGCTCCGTTCTTTCATACGAAATATCAGTGCAGCAAACCGGGGAAAATGCTTTTAATTCCCGTAACGATGAATTCAATCCCTAACGCCATCAACAGCAGACCCATAATACGCGTTATAACGTTAATGCCCGTCTGCCCCAACAGGCGCACCAGCCAGGGTGCCATGCGGAATACGCCCCAGCAGCAGAGCGCGAAAAGCGCAATGGCGACGGAAAATCCAACCAGATGCATCATGCTGTGATAACGCGTACCCCAGACGATGGTAGAACTGATCGCCCCTGGCCCCGCCATCAACGCAACGCCAGTGGCACCACACCAATGCTTTCACGTACCGCGGTTTCTGATTTTTCTTGCTTGTTCTGTTTATCCTCGCCAAGCTTGCCGCTGATCATCGACATCGCTATTGTCACCACCAGGATACCCCCGGCGATACGGAACGAATCAATTGATATACCAAAAAGTTGTAGAATCGTGTCGCCGAGAAAAAGCGAGATCCACAAGATAATGGCCACAGACAGGTTGGCTGTAAGGTTAGTTTTGTTTCGCGCTGCCGCTGTCTGATAACTGGTCATGCTGATAAAGACGGGAATAATCCCTACCGGGTTGACCAGCGCAAATAACCCGATGAAAAATTTGAAGTAAACGGGAAAATCAAAAAAGGTCTGAATCACGGTTAGCTCCGAAGCAAAAGCCGGATAATGTTAGCCATAAATAAGGTTGAAAAGACGCGCTGACAATACGCCTTTTGACAGCATTTTTCACCTCCTAACTACTTAAAATTGCTATCATTCGTTATTGTTATCTAGTTGTGCAAAACATGCTAATGTAGCCACCAAATCATACTACAATTTATTAACTGTTAGCTATAATGGCGAAAAGCGATGCTGAAAGGTGTCAGCTTTGCAAAAATTTGATTTGGATCACGTAATCAGTACCCAGAAGTGAGTAATCTTGCTTACGCCACCTGGAAGTGACGCATTAGAGATAATAACTCTAATGTTTAAACTCTTTTAGTAAATCACAGTGAGTGTGAGCGCGAGTAAGCTTTTGATTTTCATAGGTTAAGCAAATCATCACCGCACTGACTATACTCTCGTATTCGAGCAGATGATTTACTAAAAAAGTTTAACATTATCAGGAGAGCATTATGGCTGTTACTAATGTCGCTGAACTTAACGCACTCGTAGAGCGTGTAAAAAAAGCCCAGCGTGAATATGCCAGTTTCACTCAAGAGCAAGTAGACAAAATCTTCCGCGCCGCCGCTCTGGCTGCTGCAGATGCTCGAATCCCACTCGCGAAAATGGCCGTTGCCGAATCCGGCATGGGTATCGTCGAAGATAAAGTGATCAAAAACCACTTTGCTTCTGAATATATCTACAACGCCTATAAAGATGAAAAAACCTGTGGTGTTCTGTCTGAAGACGACACTTTTGGTACCATCACTATCGCTGAACCAATCGGTATTATTTGCGGTATCGTTCCGACCACTAACCCGACTTCAACTGCTATCTTCAAATCGCTGATCAGTCTGAAGACCCGTAACGCCATTATCTTCTCCCCGCACCCGCGTGCAAAAGATGCCACCAACAAAGCGGCTGATATCGTTCTGCAGGCTGCTATCGCTGCCGGTGCTCCGAAAGATCTGATCGGCTGGATCGATCAACCTTCTGTTGAACTGTCTAACGCACTGATGCACCACCCAGACATCAACCTGATCCTCGCGACTGGTGGTCCGGGCATGGTTAAAGCCGCATACAGCTCCGGTAAACCAGCTATCGGTGTAGGCGCGGGCAACACTCCAGTTGTTATCGATGAAACTGCTGATATCAAACGTGCAGTTGCATCTGTACTGATGTCCAAAACCTTCGACAACGGCGTAATCTGTGCTTCTGAACAGTCTGTTGTTGTTGTTGACTCTGTTTATGACGCTGTACGTGAACGTTTTGCAACCCACGGCGGCTATCTGTTGCAGGGTAAAGAGCTGAAAGCTGTTCAGGATGTTATCCTGAAAAACGGTGCGCTGAACGCGGCTATCGTTGGTCAGCCAGCCTATAAAATTGCTGAACTGGCAGGCTTCTCTGTACCAGAAAACACCAAGATTCTGATCGGTGAAGTGACCGTTGTTGATGAAAGCGAACCGTTCGCACATGAAAAACTGTCCCCGACTCTGGCAATGTACCGCGCTAAAGATTTCGAAGACGCGGTAGAAAAAGCAGAGAAACTGGTTGCTATGGGCGGTATCGGTCATACCTCTTGCCTGTACACTGACCAGGATAACCAACCGGCTCGCGTTTCTTACTTCGGTCAGAAAATGAAAACGGCGCGTATCCTGATTAACACCCCAGCGTCTCAGGGTGGTATCGGTGACCTGTATAACTTCAAACTCGCACCTTCCCTGACTCTGGGTTGTGGTTCTTGGGGTGGTAACTCCATCTCTGAAAACGTTGGTCCGAAACACCTGATCAACAAGAAAACCGTTGCTAAGCGAGCTGAAAACATGTTGTGGCACAAACTTCCGAAATCTATCTACTTCCGCCGTGGCTCCCTGCCAATCGCGCTGGATGAAGTGATTACTGATGGCCACAAACGTGCGCTCATCGTGACTGACCGCTTCCTGTTCAACAATGGTTATGCTGATCAGATCACTTCCGTACTGAAAGCAGCAGGCGTTGAAACTGAAGTCTTCTTCGAAGTAGAAGCGGACCCGACCCTGAGCATCGTTCGTAAAGGTGCAGAACTGGCAAACTCCTTCAAACCAGACGTGATTATCGCGCTGGGTGGTGGTTCCCCGATGGACGCCGCGAAGATCATGTGGGTTATGTACGAACATCCGGAAACTCACTTCGAAGAGCTGGCGCTGCGCTTTATGGATATCCGTAAACGTATCTACAAGTTCCCGAAAATGGGCGTGAAAGCGAAAATGATCGCTGTCACCACCACTTCTGGTACAGGTTCTGAAGTCACTCCGTTTGCGGTTGTAACTGACGACGCTACTGGTCAGAAATATCCGCTGGCAGACTATGCGCTGACTCCGGATATGGCGATTGTCGACGCCAACCTGGTTATGGACATGCCGAAGTCCCTGTGTGCTTTCGGTGGTCTGGACGCAGTAACTCACGCCATGGAAGCTTATGTTTCTGTACTGGCATCTGAGTTCTCTGATGGTCAGGCTCTGCAGGCACTGAAACTGCTGAAAGAATATCTGCCAGCGTCCTACCACGAAGGGTCTAAAAATCCGGTAGCGCGTGAACGTGTTCACAGTGCAGCGACTATCGCGGGTATCGCGTTTGCGAACGCCTTCCTGGGTGTATGTCACTCAATGGCGCACAAACTGGGTTCCCAGTTCCATATTCCGCACGGTCTGGCAAACGCCCTGCTGATTTGTAACGTTATTCGCTACAATGCGAACGACAACCCGACCAAGCAGACTGCATTCAGCCAGTATGACCGTCCGCAGGCTCGCCGTCGTTATGCTGAAATTGCCGACCACTTGGGTCTGAGCGCACCGGGCGACCGTACTGCTGCTAAGATCGAGAAACTGCTGGCATGGCTGGAAACGCTGAAAGCTGAACTGGGTATTCCGAAATCTATCCGTGAAGCTGGCGTTCAGGAAGCAGACTTCCTGGCGAACGTGGATAAACTGTCTGAAGATGCATTCGATGACCAGTGCACCGGCGCTAACCCGCGTTACCCGCTGATCTCCGAGCTGAAACAGATTCTGCTGGATACCTACTACGGTCGTGATTATGAAGAAGGTGACGTTGCCGCTGTGAAAACAGAAGCCCCTGTCATCAAAGCTGACAAGAAAGCGAAGAAAACCGCTTAATTGACAGCAGCAGATGAAAAACCCGCCTTAATGGCGGGTTTTTTTATGTCTGAAAAATAAGACTGAGGTTATTTTCTATTGTCGTGCTGAATCGCCGTCAGCGAGCCTACAGACAGCGCTTCTTTATAATGCTTACGGCAGACCGAAACATAGCGTTCATTGCCGCCTATCACCACCTGCTCGCCATCTGCATAAGGTTTCCCGGCCTGGTCGAGACGAAGTACCATGCTGGCTTTACGACCGCAGAAGCAGATCGTTTTCAGTTCGACAAGTTTATCCGACCAGGCGAGCAAATATTGGCTCCCTTCAAAAAGCTCCCCGCGGAAATCCGTACGCAGGCCGTAACAGAGCACGGGAATATCAAGCTCATCGACTACCTCTGACAGGGCATGGACCTGTTCACGCGTCAGAAACTGGCTCTCATCGACCAGAACACAGTGAATGGGCTGTGCCGCATGTTCTGCACGAATGTCTTCAAACAGATCGGTTTTCGGGTTATACAGCCTGGCAGGCGACGAGAGCCCTATTCTGGAGCTCACCTTCCCTGCGCCAAAGCGATCGTCAATTTCAGCCGTGTAAACAACGGTACGCATCCCGCGTTCCTGGTAATTGTACGAAGATTGCAGCAACGCGGTGGATTTCCCGGCATTCATTGCCGAATAGTAGAAATAAAGTTGTGCCATTGGCCGTAAAACCCTAATCAATGTGTAATATTCCCGATGAGTCATTGTACCATATTTTGTCTGGTCATCAGCGATGCAGCGCACAGAGGATGCGGTTCTGTGCCGCATTCAGTCCCTTCTGTTTATGAAAATAACCCGTTAAAACATGAAGTAAACCCATTCAGCCCCGCCAATATGTTATAAGTTAAGCCAAACATAACACTTCTTTTTATAGTGGAATCCCGGCCCTTTAAAATTCACTATTTATTAACTATTTCAGGCTTAACACCAGGGGTGAGAACTAATACAAAAGGCTGATATTTCTCCGCCGCAACTATAATTCCTGCGGGAAATGTCACAAAAAAAAGACGCATTCGACCGGGTTAAGCAGGTTCCGGTGATAACAACCGAGACAGTAGGATGCTGGAATTTAAGTTAGCGTAATTAATAATAGCGGCATTATTTAGTATTTTTTGAATTCCTTACATTCCTGGCTATTGCACAACTGAATTTAAGGCTCTATTATTACCTCAACAAACCACCCCAATATAAGTTTGAGATTACTACAATGAGCGAAGCACTTAAAATTCTGAACAACATCCGTACTCTTCGTGCGCAGGCAAGAGAATGTACACTTGAAACGCTGGAAGAAATGCTGGAAAAATTAGAAGTTGTTGTTAACGAACGTCGCGAAGAAGAAAGCGCGGCTGCTGCTGAAGTTGAAGAGCGCACTCGTAAACTGCAGCAATATCGCGAAATGCTGATCGCTGACGGTATTGACCCGAACGAACTGCTGAATAGCCTTGCTGCCGTTAAATCTGGCACCAAAGCTAAACGTGCTCAGCGTCCGGCAAAATATAGCTACGTTGACGAAAACGGCGAAACTAAAACCTGGACTGGCCAGGGCCGTACTCCAGCTGTAATCAAAAAAGCAATGGATGAGCAAGGTAAATCCCTCGACGATTTCCTGATCAAGCAATAATCTTTTGTAGATTGCACTTGCTTAAAATCCCGCCATCGGCGGGATTTTTTATTGTCTGGTTTAAGACAATTTAATAAGAATAAGCTATAAAAAAACGGCGTCGATTGCTCAACGCCGTTTCGTGGATAACACCGATACGGATGTTACTTCTTAATGCCCATCTCTTCTTCAAGCCAGGCTTTAAATTCCGTGCCAAGGGTGTTATGACGAATACCGTATTCAACGAAGGCCTGCATGTAACCTAATTTATTACCGCAGTCATGGCTCTTCCCTTTCATATGATAGGCTTCAACCGTTTCTTTTTCGATTAGCATATCAATTGCGTCGGTGAGCTGAATTTCATCACCAGCTCCCGGAGGGGTTTTTGCCAGCAACGGCCAAATATCCGCACTAAGTACGTAACGACCCACAATAGCGAGATTAGACGGCGCAACATCCGCTTTTGGTTTTTCAACCACGCCAACCATCGGTACGCTTTCACCCGGCGCTAATTCAACGCCTTTGCAATCCACAACGCCATATGCGGTCACATCAGCAACCGGTTCAACCATGATCTGGCTATGACCCGTTTCATCAAAGCGGCGGATCATCTCTGCCAGGTTATCCTGTGACAAATCGGATTCATATTCATCCAGAATAACGTCAGGCAAAATAACAGCCACAGGTTCATCACCCACTACCGGGTGAGCACACAATACCGCGTGTCCCAGACCTTTCGCCAGCCCCTGACGAACTTGCATAATAGTCACGTGCGGCGGACAAATAGACTGCACTTCATCAAGCAGTTGACGTTTTACACGTTTTTCCAGCATTGCTTCCAGTTCAAAACTGGTATCAAAGTGGTTTTCAATAGAGTTTTTAGATGAGTGTGTAACCAGCACAATTTCAGTAATGCCAGCCGCAATACATTCATTCACGACGTATTGAATTAATGGCTTATCGACAAGTGGCAGCATCTCTTTCGGGATGGCTTTCGTCGCCGGCAACATCCTGGTTCCTAATCCCGCAACGGGGATAACGGCTTTTTTGACTTTCGTATTAATGGCAGCCATTTAAATTCTCCTGGACTGTTCGTGTTTTGAACTTTTATGCAATAAATAACGCGTTGAGTATATCAGCCTCGCCCCGCAGTTCGGGTCTGAAAAGAACGCGTTGCCGATCAATTAGGATAAATACGCATGAAACTGGGCAGCGATAGTAGCACTCCCCGCAAAACACAGGTAAAGCAATCTTAAAATTACGATCCAATTGCTTATTCCGTGGACAACATTAAGCGTAGCCGTCCTCCGGCGCCCCAAATTTGGCACTGCCAGGAGGAACAGCGGTGGCTAATTTGATTAAGATACGCCGTTCCCAACGTCCCAAGCGGCACGCCGTTACTCACCTGAATATGATGTTCACCGGTATTCAGTGATGCATTGAGACCAGCTGAAACGAGGATCAGATTTTTTAAACCGCTATGGTAATAGCCGACCAACAGCGGGAACTGTCCAGGCAGATTGGCCTGACGAAAAAGCTGGTTTACCTGTTTGAGTAAACTGCCTAACTCCGGCAACCGTTGTCCCTGATGGGATAACTGTTCCTGCAACAAACCATTAAATAGCGCACGAAGAAGTAACGCCGCTAATACACCGTTATCCCCCGCCCGGGTGACATCCAGAGAATAAAACGCAAGGTCGGAATCTGACAGTGGCGCAATATCCAGCACCAGTCCTGGCTGGTCAGCGGCCACCAGCTGTCGATAATTTACGCGACAGTGTGAAATAGTTTGCTGAACGGGCGGCTGGAGTTCTTGCAATAGCTTCGCCGCGGCAGGCGGATCGCTCACCAGAGCGTCCCAGTCCTGGAAAAGACGCTCCTCTTCCTCTACCCGGGAATTAAACATATTCGGATAAAGGCACGCTAACACCGTTTCTCGCAGCCGATGCAAATCCTTGACCGGCTTAAGCAGAATATCCTGTACCCCAAGACGTAATGCTTTTGCGATATCCGCCATGTTCTCGGTGGCAGAGATCACCAGAATCGGCGTCTGATTGCCTTCGTTACGCAGATGTTCAACCAGCTTCAGCCCATTCATGCGCGGCATCGCAATGTCGCAAATCATCAAATCGGGCGTAATGCTGTTCATTTTTTCCAGGGCGTCGATGCCATCTTCAGCCAGTGACGTCATTGCGCCCAGCGAGGATAACCACGAATCCAGTAGCGATCGGAAAACGGGCTCGTCTTCAACAATCAAAATGTGTTTTCCGGCCAATGGCTGCGTCATGGTTCCTCCCCTGGCTGACAGTAACTAAATAGTGGCATGCGATCGGCACTATCGCCTGTCAGATTTTGCTGAAGTAGTCAAAAAAAGGTGCTTAACGTGCGGTCTGCACAAAAGGCAACAATTCGTCCATTTTCTTTTCGACGGCTAACGAGCCCGCTGCGATGGCGGCCTCAGCCCGATGGAAATCAAGGGTAGAGATTTGCGGACAGTACGGCTGAATAAGAATATCCGGAGGGTCGCCTGCCATACGGTTACGTTTAAGGCGATTCTCGAGTACCTGAATTGAGGTGGTCATGATTTCCATCGCCGTCGGCGCGGCAACCGAACGACGCGCGGCCATACGCCCTATTCTTCCGCGCAGGCGTTCATGCCAGGCCAGTTTCTCGCCCTCAGCATCTTCGCTCTGGAGATTGACCGGCATGAGATCCTGCTGCATCAGGTGGGCATCGTGCTGCAGGTCGACGGCAATCACGATGTCCGCCCCCATTGCGCGCGTCAGAGAGATGGGTACCGGGTTAACGACGCCACCATCGACAAGCCAGTAGCCGTTGTGTGGGACAGGCGCCATGAGCCCCGGCATGCTGCAGGAGGCGCGCACGGCAAGATGGAGATCGCCTTCGGTGAGCCAGAGTTCGCGTCCTGTGCTGAGGTTCGTCGCGACGGCGCCGAAAGGCATCTGACAATCAGTGAAGTCTTCGAGAGGCATAACCTGGCGGAACTGGTTAAAGACGCGTTCGCCGCGCAACAGCCCACCACGCTGCCATGAGAGGTCCATCAGACGCAGCACGTCCCAGTAGCTAAAGGAGCGCACCCACGTCTCGAGTTCCGGAAGCTTCCCGCACGCGTAAGCCGAGCCGACAAGCGATCCGATTGAACACCCTGCAACAATATCGACAGTAATTCCCATCTGATTTAGGGCATTAATCACGCCGATGTGCGACCATCCCCGGGCGGCACCTGAACCCAGCGCCAGCCCAATTTTAACTTTTCTCATTAGTCCTGTTTTACTTCCCCTGGATTCCTGACATAGCGTCAACGCAACGCCTCAGTTAACATAGTGCTACCCGAAGCGTTTTACGCCTTTATATTTTGTTCCAGGAAGAGAATCGTGTCTCAACTCTGCCCTTGTGGTAGCGCTCTGGAGTATAGCCTATGTTGCCAGCGATATCTGTCTGGCGATCAGGTTGCACCAGACCCGTCACACCTTATGCGTTCACGGTACACTGCTTTTGTGATCAAAGACGCAGACTACCTGATTAAAACCTGGCATCCATCCTGCCGCGCGGCCGATTTCAAACAGGACATCGAAGCCGGGTTTGCGAATACGCAGTGGCTCGGCCTCACCGTCTATGAATCCTCTCCAGGCAGCCATATTGATGAAAGTTACGTCAGCTTTGTTGCCCGTTTTACCGAGAATAATAAACCTGGTGCCATTATCGAGCGTTCGCGATTTTTGAAAGAAAACGGTCAATGGTACTATATTGACGGTACACGTCCGCAGTTTGGTCGCAACGATCCCTGCCCTTGTGGTTCAGGTAAAAAATTTAAAAAGTGCTGCGGCCAATAATGGTTGACGGTACGGTTTAGCAAACACTCTCAACAAGGTTTTTCCAGCAATGCATTCACTCCAACGTAAAGTTCTGCGTACTATTTGTCCGGACCAAAAAGGTCTGATCGCACGTATTACCAATATTTGCTACAAGCACGAGTTAAATATCGTACAGAACAATGAATTTGTTGATCACCGTACCGGGCGCTTTTTTATGCGCACGGAACTAGAAGGGATTTTTAATGATTCCACCCTGCTGGCGGATCTCGATAGCGCATTGCCAGAAGGCTCCGTGCGTGAGCTGAATCCTGCCGGTCGTCGCCGGATAGTGATTCTGGTCACTAAAGAAGCGCATTGCCTTGGCGATTTGTTGATGAAAGCCAATTACGGCGGCCTGGATGTCGAAATCGCGGCAGTTATTGGTAACCACGATACTTTACGTTCTCTGGTTGAGCGTTTTGATATTCCGTTTGAGCTGGTAAGCCATGAAGGGTTAACCCGCAACGAGCACGATCAAAAGATGGCGGATGCCATTGATGCTTATCAACCTGACTACGTGGTGCTGGCGAAGTATATGCGGGTATTAACGCCGGAATTTGTGGCACGCTTCCCGAATAAGATCATCAATATTCACCATTCATTCCTGCCAGCGTTTATTGGCGCACGTCCTTATCACCAGGCCTATGAACGTGGTGTGAAGATTATTGGCGCAACCGCTCACTATGTGAATGACAATCTGGACGAAGGCCCAATCATCATGCAGGACGTTATTCATGTCGATCATACCTACACAGCTGAAGATATGATGCGCGCAGGTCGTGACGTCGAGAAAAACGTCTTAAGTCGTGCACTATACAAAGTACTGGCACAGCGCGTCTTTGTTTACGGTAATCGAACGATTATTCTTTAATCGCCAGCAAAAATAACTGGTTACCTTTAATCCGTTACGGATGAAAATTACGCAACCAGTTCATTTTTCTCAACGTAACACTTTACAGCGGCGCGTCATTTGATATGATGCGCCCCGCTTCCCGATAAGGGAGCAGGCCAGTAAAAAGCATTACCCCGTGGTGGGGTTCCCGAGCGGCCAAAGGGAGCAGACTGTAAATCTGCCGTCATCGACTTCGAAGGTTCGAATCCTTCCCCCACCACCATAATTCACCACAGCGATGTGGTAACTTCGGTGAGATTGTGAAAGTTTGCACTCATCGGGGAAGGGTGAGAACCTTCGACTAAGGTTCGATTCGAGCGAAAGCGAGAGAACGTTGCCACAGGCAACGGCCCGAAGGGTGAGGAGCGAAGCGACGAATAATCCTTCCCCCACCACCATCTCAAGCATTACCTCGAAATTTGAATTACCCCTGGTGGGGTTCCCGAGCGGCCAAAGGGAGCAGACTGTAAATCTGCCGTCATCGACTTCGAAGGTTCGAATCCTTCCCCCACCACCATCACTTTCAAAAGTCCCTGAACTTCCCAACGAATCCGCAATTAAATATTCTGCCCATGCGGGGAAGGATGAGAAGCTTCGACCAAGGTTCGACTCGAGCGCCAGCGAGAGAGCGTTGCCGCAGGCAACGACCCGTAGGGCGAAGCGCGCAGCGCTGAGTAATCCTTCCCCCACCACCATCACTTTCAAAAGTCCCTGAACTTCCCAACGAATCCGCAATTAAATATTCTGCCCATGCGGGGAAGGATGAGAAGCTTCGACCAAGGTTCGACTCGAGCGCCAGCGAGAGAGCGTTGCCGCAGGCAACGACCCGAAGGGCGAAGCGCGCAGCGCTGAGTAATCCTTCCCCCACCACCATCACTTTTCCAATATAAAAAACCGAGTCCGCCTTTGTAGGCCGGGTAAGGCGCAGCCACCACCCGGCGACAGAAGCCTACATCGGCGGCAAACGGCGCTTCACCGGCGAACTCTTCACAATCGACGTATTACACTGGGCATGCTCCGCCAGGCCGTCCAGCAACGCATCCAGTTGCTCTATCGAGCGCACCACCAGCCTAATCACAAAGCAATCTTCCCCGGTGACTTTGTCGCTCTCAATACACTCCGGCATCGCCTGAATGTACTTATCCACCTTATGCAACAACCCAGGCAAAGGCCGCACGCGCACCAGCGCCTGAAGCGTATACCCCAGCGCCGCCAGATTCACACGCGCACCATAACCCTGAATCACACCGCGCTCTTCCAGCCTCTTCAGGCGTTCTGCCGTGCTGGGGGATGTCAGACCGATGCGTCCGCTGAGCACCTTCAAAGACATGCGCGCATCCTCAACGAGGCAGGCTAAAATTTGTCGGTCGATATCATCAAGAAGGCATTCCATTCTTTTCACCTAATTTTAAAAAGTCTTTCACCTCTTTAACCTTATATCACCCCTGTAATACCCGACAGCAATTTTCGACAATAGCGTCATCAATCAGGAGGTGGATGATGCGTGATTTACATAAAGGCGTCTGGCAAATGAGCCTGGCGATGTTAATTTCCGGCTCTATCGGCGCGTTTGTTTTGCTCTCCGGTCTACCGGTGACGGAAGTGGTGTTCTGGCGCTGTCTTATCGGAGCAGTGGCGCTTTTTATTTTTATCCGGGTAAATCAAAAGCCCTTTAGTCCCCTCACCCGCACCACGCTGCTGCTGGCTATTCTCGGCGGCGTGGCATTAGTGGTGAACTGGCTGCTGCTCTTCGCCGCCTATGAGCGGATCTCGATTGGCCTTTCGACCGTGGTCTATAACACCCAGCCGTTTATGCTGGTCCTGATGGGGATGTTTTTTGGTGAACGCGTCAGCCTCGTGAAATGGGGCTGGCTGTTCCTCGCCTTTGGCGGCGTGGTGATACTGCTCTCCAGCGAGCTGACCGGCGCGCATGGCGGTGAATGGCTCGCCGGAATCGGCCTGGCGATGGCCGCGGCTTTCTTCTACGCGGTCACGGCCATTATTGCCCGCAAACTCAGATCCGTTGCGCCGCAGCAGATTGCCTTTATCCAGGTGCTGACGGGCGTCGTGATGCTTTTGCCGTTTGCCAGCATGCCGTCATTTTCCGGTGATTTCCCCTGGCCGATCCTGCTGACGCTGGGCATCGTCCATACCGGCATTATGTACCAGCTGCTCTACAGCGCAATTCAGAAGCTGCCGACGCCTATAACCGGCTCCCTGTCGTTTATCTATCCGGTGGTGGCGATCGTTGTCGATAATCTGGTATTTGGACACGCGCTGAACCTGACGCAGCTGGCGGGCGGCGCGCTGATTCTGTTTGCTGCCGCGGGCAATAACCTGGGCTGGGGCGAAAAAAAACCCCGCGAGTGCGGGGTTGGCATCAAAACGGCGAATTAGTGACGAGCGCGCACCAACTGATACTTACGTGTCAGATACTCCACCGGTACGCTCCAGATGTGCACCAGACGCGAGAACGGGAACAGCAGGAATAACGTCATCCCCAACACCAGGTGCAGACGGAAGATAAACGCCACACCATCGAGGTGTTGAGAAGCGCCACCGTGGAAGGTCACCACCGACTGCGCCCAGCCAACCAGTTTCATCATCTCGCTACCGTCCATATGCTGAGCGGAGAACGGAATGGTCAACAGGCCCAGCGCGCACTGGATAACGAGCAGCGACAGGATCAGGATATCCGCTCCGGTAGTGGTTGCACGCACGCGTGGGCTGAACAGACGACGCTTCAGCAACAGCACGCCGCCAATCAGACACAGCACGCCGCTGGCACCACCAGCAAACATCGCCATTTTCTGTTTCACTTCAATCGGCAGCCAGGCTTCATACATCCAGTGCGGCGTCAGCATACCGAAGAAGTGACCAACAAAAATCCCCAGAATACCGATATGGAACAGGTTCGACGCCAGGTTCATCCCTTTGCGATCCAGCATCTGGCTGGACGCCGCGCGCCAGGTGTACTGCCCGTAGTCATAACGCAGCCAGCTACCAATCAGGAAGACCGCCCCGGCTATGTACGGGTAGATATCAAAGAAGAACATATTCAGGAATTGCATTAGTGCTGTCCTCCGGTGGTGATATTCAGATATTGCGGCGCGACGGCACCGGCAAAGCGACGCTGATGAGCAGTGATTGCTGAATCACCGCAGCCTTTGTCAGCAAAGAATTTAACCTGCTCTTCTTCCCAGACAGCATCCAGCGCCTGCGGCGTATCATCGCGCGCTTCGTCGGCAATTTTTTCCGCCACTTTGTCGCTGTCGATAGCGGTATTGGCCAATTTCAACAGCAGATCAAACATCACGGCATAACGGCTTTCACGCTGTTGCAGACGCGCGCTCAGCAATGCCAGAATCGGCGCGATATCTTTCAAACCTTCCACGGCTTCGCTTTGCGGCAGCTGCGACAGGTACTCCAGATACAGCGGCAGATGGTCCGGTAATTCGCGGCTGTTTAACTGCAAACCGTGCTGCTCGTACTGCGCCAGCAGGTCCACCATCGCCTGGCCGCGGTCACGGGATTCACCGTGAACATGTTCAAATAGCAACAGTGACGTGGCGCGGCCACGGTCGAACAGTTCGCTGTACTGGGCCTGGGCATCGAGCGGATCCATCGCCGTTAAATCGCGCAGGAAAATGCCCAGCGCATGGGCATCTTCTTTCGACAGATTTTTCGACGCAGCAATCGCCTCAAACATCTCTTGTTGATGCTGCCATAAGGCAGCATCCGGATATTCAAGGAGACGCGATACAATCACGAGTTCGATCATGGATGCGGCTCCGTTTTGCTGGTCACATCGATGGCATCGATACGACGGCTGTTGAACAGATTGAATTTGGTATCTGAACCGTGGCAGCCATCACCAAAGGTAAAGCCGCAGCCATTTTTCTCCGGGAAGGCTTCCCGTGCCAGTTCACGATGACTACTCGGCACCACAAAGCGATCTTCGTAGTTAGCAATCGCCAGATAACGGTACATCTCCTGTGCCTGGGCTTCGGTCAGACCGACCTCTTCCAGCGCACGGGTATCAACTTTACCGTCAACGGTTTCAGCACGTTTGTAATGACGCATCGCCAGCATACGTTTCAGTGCGCGCAGTACCGGTTTGGTATCACCGGCGGTCAGCAGATTCGCCAGATACTGTACCGGAATACGCAAGCTTTCGACGTCTGGCAGAATGCCGTTGCTACCCAGCTCACCCGCGTCTGCTGCAGACTGAATCGGAGACAGAGGCGGCACGTACCAGACCATCGGCAGTGTGCGATATTCTGGATGCAGCGGCAGCGCCAGTTTCCATTCCATTGCCATTTTATAAACCGGCGACTGCTGTGCGGCTTCAATAACGCTCAGCGGAATACCGTCTTTAATCGCCTGCTCGATGACTTTCGGATCGTTCGGATCGAGGAACACCTCCAGCTGACGCTGGTAAAGATCTTTCTCGTTCTCGGTGCTGGCTGCACGTTCAATCGCGTCGGCATCGTACAGCAGCACGCCAAGATAACGGATACGACCGACACAGGTTTCTGAGCACACGGTCGGCTGACCCGCTTCAATACGCGGATAGCAGAAGATGCACTTCTCAGACTTACCGCTCTTCCAGTTGAAGTAGATTTTTTTGTACGGGCATCCGGTGATGCACATACGCCAGCCACGGCATTTATCCTGGTCGATCAGGACGATGCCATCTTCTTCACGCTTGTAAATCGCACCGCTCGGGCAGGTCGCCACACATGCCGGGTTCAGGCAGTGTTCGCACAGGCGCGGCAAATACATCATAAAGGTGTTTTCGAACTGGCTATACATCGCCTTCTGGATGTTGTCGAAGTTCTTGTCTTTCGCCAGTTTGTCAAACTCACCACCCAGGTCATCTTCCCAGTTCGGCCCTTTTTCGATTTTCGCCATCCGTTCCCCGGTAATCAGCGAACGCGGACGGGCAATCGGCTGCGATTTGCTGCCTTCCGGCGCGGTATGCAGGTTCTGATAATCAAAATCGAACGGCTCGTAATAATCGTCGATCCCCGGCAGATGCGGGTTAGCGAAGATTTTACCCAGCAGCATGGCGCGGTTACCCATGCGCGGCTGCAGTTTGCCATTGATTTTACGGATCCAGCCGCCTTTGTATTTTTCCTGGTTTTCCCAGTCAGTCGGGAAGCCCTGACCCGGCTTGGTTTCCACGTTGTTGAACCACGCGTATTCCACGCCTTCACGGCTGGTCCAGACGTTTTTACAGGTAACTGAACAGGTGTGGCAGCCGATGCACTTATCGAGATTCAGCACCATGCCGACTTGTGAACGAATTTTCATTTTACGCTCTCCTGTACCTGGTCATTGCCTTCGCCATCTAACCAGTCAATGTTCTTCATCTTACGCACTACAACAAACTCATCGCGGTTAGAACCTACGGTGCCGTAGTAGTTAAAGCCGTATGCCAGATGGGCATAGCCGCCGATCATATGCGTCGGTTTCGGCGTGATACGGGTGACCGAGTTATGGATACCACCACGCTGTTGGGTAATTTCCGAACCAGGCAGGTTAACGATACGTTCCTGCGCGTGGTACATCATGGTCATCCCTGCCGGAACACGCTGGCTGACAACCGCACGGGCAGTCAGAGCACCGTTGCTGTTGAATACTTCAATCCAGTCGTTATCGGCGATACCCAGATCTTTGGCATCGGCTTCACTCAACCAGACCACCGGACCACCGCGACCTAAAGTCAGCATCAGCAGGTTGTCGCTGTAGGTGGAGTGGATACCCCACTTCTGGTGCGGCGTCAGGAAGTTGAGCGCTTTTTCCGGGTTGCCGTTGGATTTCTGGCCTATCACTTCTTTCACCGAACGGGTGTCGATCGGCGGACGATAAACCAGCAGGCTTTCACCAAAATCACGCATCCACTGGTGATCCTGATACAGTTGCTGACGACCAGAGAGCGTACGCCATGGGATCAGCTCGTGAACGTTGGTGTAACCGGCGTTGTAAGAAACGTGTTCATCTTCCAGACCAGACCAGGTCGGGCTGGAGATAATTTTGCGCGGCTGTGCCTGAATATCGCGGAAGCGGATCTTCTCGTCTTCTTTATTCAGCGCCAGATGCGTATGGTCACGACCGGTAAATTCGCTCAGGGCAGCCCAGGCTTTCACGGCTACCTGACCGTTGGTTTCCGGTGCCAGTGTCAGGATCATCTCTGCCGCATCAATTGCGGTGTTCAGCATCGGCTGGCCTTTCGCCGGACCTTCCGCTTTGGTGTAGTTGAGCTTACGCAGCAGATCCATCTCGCTCTGGGTGTTCCAGGCAATCCCTTTACCGCCGTTACCGATTTTCTCCATCAGCGGGCCGATAGAAGTAAAGCGTTCGTAAGTTGCCGGATAATCGCGCTCTACGACCATAATGTGCGGTGCAGTTTTGCCTGGGATCAGGTCGCATTCGCCTTTTTTCCAGTCTTTCACATCCAGCGGCTGCGCCAGTTCAGCGGCAGAGTCATGCTGGATAGGCAGCGTGACGATGTCGGTTTCTTTACCCAGATGGCCGACGCACACTTCGGAGAATTTCTTCGCGATGGCTTTGTAGATTTCCCAGTCGCTTTTCGCTTCCCAGGCCGGATCGACCGCCGCAGACAGCGGGTGAATAAACGGATGCATATCCGAAGTATTCATGTCGTCTTTTTCGTACCAGGTCGCCGTCGGCAAAATGATGTCGGAATAGAGACAGGTGCTCGACAGACGGAAGTCCAGCGTAACCACCAGATCCAGCTTGCCTTCCAGACCATTGTCCTGCCAGTCCACTTCTTCCGGCTTCACGCCGCCCTGTTGCCCCAGATCTTTACCCTGGATACCGTGCTCCGTCCCCAGCAGGTACTTGAGCATAAACTCATGACCTTTACCGGAAGAACCGAGCAGGTTAGAACGCCAGATGAACAGGTTGCGCGGGTGGTTTTTACCGTTTTCTGGTTGTTCTGCCGCAAAACGGATGGAACCCTCTTTCAGGGATTTCACCGTATAGTCCACCGGATTCATCCCGGCTTTTTCCGCTTCGCCAGCGATAGTCAGCGGGTTAGTGCCTAACTGCGGTGCAGACGGCAGCCAGCCCATGCGTTCCGCACGGACGTTAAAGTCGATCAAGTGTCCGGTATAGCGGGATTTGTCCGCCATCGGTGACAGCAACTCTTCCGCCGTGACGGTTTCATAACGCCACTGGCTGGAGTGGTTATAGAAATAAGAAGTGCTGTTCATGTGACGCGCCGGACGCTGCCAGTCAAGGGCAAACGCCAGCGGCTGCCAGCCGGTTTGCGGACGCAGTTTTTCCTGACCTACATAGTGCGCCCAGCCGCCCCCGCTCTGACCGACACAGCCGCAGAAAATCAGCATGTTGATCAGACCACGATAGTTCATATCGAGGTGATACCAGTGGTTCAGCCCCGCACCGACGATAATCATCGAACGACCGTGCGTTTTATCAGCGTTATCGGCAAATTCACGGGCGATGCGAATAATCTGGCTGCGAGAAACGCCGGTAATCTGCTCGGCCCAGGCCGGGGTATAAGCTTTCACATCGTCATAGCTGGTTGCACAGTTAACGTCGTTCAGGCCACGTTCCAGACCGTAGTTTGCCAGCGTCAGATCATAAACGGTGGTCACCAGGGCGGTGCTGCCATCAGCCAGTTGCAGGCGTTTCACCGGCAGTTTGTGCAGCAGCACGTTTTCCAGTTCCACTTTGTTGAAGTGTTCCGTGCCGTCGCCACCAAAGTACGGGAAGCCTACCTCAGCGATCTCATCCTGGCTACCCAGCAGGCTCAGTTGCAGCTCGGTTTCTTCGCCAGTTTTGCCGTCGCGCTGCTCAAGATTCCATTTGCCCTTCTCGCCCCAGCGGAAGCCAATAGAACCGTTCGGCGCAACCATTTCGCCATTGGTATTAAAGGCGACAGTTTTCCATTCCGGATTGTTTTCCTGGCCCAGCGCATCAACCAGATCAGCAGCGCGCAACATACGACCTGCAGCGTAGTAACCGTCGCGTTCTTCCAGCATCACCAGCATCGGCATGTCGGTGTAGCGACGCACATAGTCGGTGAAATACTGGCTTGGGTTGTCGAGGTGGAATTCACGCAGCATTACGTGGCCCATCGCCAGCGCCATTGCCGCATCGGTGCCCTGTTTCGGTGCCAGCCACAGATCGCACAGTTTGGCGATTTCAGCGTAGTCTGGTGTGACGGCAACAGTTTTGGTGCCTTTGTAACGCACTTCAGTAAAGAAGTGAGCATCCGGGGTACGCGTCTGCGGCACGTTTGAACCCCAGGCGATGATGTAGCTGGAGTTATACCAGTCAGCAGATTCCGGTACGTCAGTTTGCTCGCCCCAGGTTTGCGGAGACGCAGGAGGCAGGTCGCAGTACCAGTCGTAGAAGCTTAAGCAAGTACCGCCAATCAGCGAGAGATAGCGTGCACCCGATGCGTAAGAAACCATCGACATTGCCGGAATTGGCGAGAAACCAGCAACACGGTCCGGGCCGTAGTTTTTGATGGTGTAAACGTTAGATGCGGCGATCAGTTCGTTCACCTCCTGCCAGGAAGAACGAACAAATCCACCGCGTCCACGCGCCTGCTTAAAGCTTTTCGCTTTATCGGCGTCTTCAATGATAGAAGCCCATGCCTCAACCGGATCGCTATGCAGCGCCTTCGCTTCACGCCACATTTTCATCAGGCGTTTGCGCATCATCGGGTATTTCAGGCGGTTGGCACTGTAAAGATACCAGGAGTAGCTGGCACCGCGCGGGCAGCCGCGAGGTTCATGGTTTGGCAGATCCGGACGGGTACGCGGATAGTCAGTCTGCTGGGTTTCCCAGGTGACCAGACCGTTTTTGACGTAGATTTTCCAGCTGCAGGAGCCGGTGCAGTTTACCCCGTGGGTAGAGCGGACGATTTTGTCATGCTGCCAACGCTGGCGATATCCATCCTCCCAGTCACGGTTGGTATTGAGAAGCTGGCCATGCCCATCGGCAAAGGTTTCACCCTTCTGTTTGAAGTAGCGAAACCGGTCCAGGAATTTACTCATCGGTTTTCTCCTGTGGGAGCCTGTCGGCCCTCTGATAAATCGACATTGCTAATGTTTAAGGGCAAGGTAACGCTCTGAAACAGCGTGGGAATTGATAACGATCAAGAGTGATGGGGATGAAAAAATAAAGTAAATTCCTAAGATACCCCTTTAGGATAATTAACAGCCACCACATAACATACTGTAAATTAAGACGTTTTATACCTGTAGTTATCTAAACTATTAAGATTTTTATGCAGATGGGTATTAAGGAGTATTCCCCCATGGGTAACATTTTAATGGCTCTTAATGAAATCCGGCGAAATAAACCATATAACATTAGTATGTTGTAACTAAATAACGCATAAAAAAAGCGCGACATCATGCCGCGCAAAGGATAATCAAATATTTTACTCTATATAATTCGGTTTACAGGAAGGCGGCAAGTGAATGAATCCCAGGAGCTTACTAAAGTAAGTGACTGGGGTGAATGAACGCAGCCGCAGCACATGTAACCCGAAGTATGACGAGTAACGGTTTATTTTTTAGAATGCCGACCATATACCGCCCAGGTAATCACTACGCAGGCGATATAGAAAATCAAAAATACCTTCATTGCGCCGACTGGCGAACCCGTTAATGCCAGCGAGCTACCAAACGCTTTCGGGATAAAGAAGCCACCAATCGCGCCAATCGCAGAGATGAAACCCAGCGCCGCCGCCGTGTCGGTTGCCGCTTCACGCATCGCACGTTCGTCAGAACCCCCTTCTGCTTTCACGCGATCCATTGTCAGTTTACGGAAGATCACTGAAATCATCTGGAAAGTGGAACCACTACCCAGCCCAGCTGTCAGGAACAGCGCCAGGAAGACCGCGAAGAACGCCATGAAGCTTCCGCCCTGCCCGTCAGTCGGTAAGGTCAGGAACAGCAGGCCGCTGAAAATCGCCATCAGAATAAAGTTCACCAGCGTGACACGAGTTCCGCCCAGACGGTCAGATAATGCACCACCTGCAGAACGCGCCAGCGCACCAATAAACGGCCCGAAGAAAGCGTATTGCAGAATCTGAACATCCGGGAACTGCGTTTTTGACAGCATTGCAAAGCCCGCGGAGAAGCCGATGAAGGAGCCGAAGGTTGCCAGATACAGCAGGCTCATAATCCACAGATGACCCCGTTTGAGTACCGGCAACTGCTCCTTGATGGAGGCTTTCGAGGTAGCAAGATCGTTCATGCCAAACCACGCCGCAATGGTGAAGATGGCAAGGAACGGCACCCATATCCAGGACGCATTCGCCAGATACAGCTCAGTCCCATCCGGCTGTTTGACGCCCTGGCTACCAAATACTGCGAAAATCGACAGTGATACCACCAGCGGAGCAACCAACTGCATGACGCTGACGCCCATGTTTCCCAGACCACCATTCAGACCCAGCGCGCCACCCTGCTTCTGTTTCGGAAAGAAGAAGCTGATGTTTGCCATACTGGATGCGAAGTTCGCGCCAGCAAAGCCGCATAGCAGAGAGATGATGATGAAGACGCTATAAGGCGTGGAGGTATCCTGCACGGCAAAACCCAGCCAGACGCAAGGAATAATCAGAATACCGGTGCTGAACGCCGTCCAGCGACGACCACCGAAGATAGGAACCATAAAGGAGTATGGAACACGTAATAACGCGCCAGAAACCGAAGGCAGCGCAGTCAACATAAATAGCTGATCGGTCGTAAAATTAAAACCGACTTTCGGTAAGTTCACCGCAACAGCGCTGAACAACATCCATACGCAAAACGCCAGCAGCAGACAGGGAACGGAAATCCACAGGTTGCGGCTGGCAATACGTTGACCGCGTTGTTGCCAGAACGCAGGATCTTCCGGTCGCCAATCTGTAATGACAGCTCCAGTAGCCCTTTCGGGGGCGGATGAGTGACTCATAGACACCTCTGATACTCGAATGATGCTGCAAACATTAGGGTTTTAGGGCGGCGGTAAGTTGATATAAATCAAAGGAAAAGTGGGAGGATTTGCGGCGCAAAATAAGGCCTCACCCTTAGTGAGTAGGCTAATTCGGTAAAAAAGACGTGGTTTTTCACGGTGCTGACGGTTCCTGGCTACCCCCACCTCCTTCCCCCTACTCCGTTGGCAATTTAGGGGTAATCCTTTATTGGTATGGGTATACTCCAGGGTATGCACCAGAATAGCGCCATTCCTGCAAGCAGGCCACGTCAGGAGCACGCCACCTCTATGTTAAAAAGATGTTTATCTCCGCTGACGCTCGTGAATCAGCTCGCTCTGATCGTTTTGCTGTCCACCGCCATCGGCGTGACCGGCATGGCGATCTCCGGCTGGCTGGTACAGGGAGTACAGGGTAATGCGCATGCCATCAACGAGGCAGGCTCGCTGCGCATGCAGAGCTATCGCCTGCTGGCATCGGTTCCCCTGACGCAGGACGATCGGCCCCTGATTGATGAAATGGAGCGCACGGTTTTCAGCCCCGAACTGGAAAACGCCGCCATCCGCGCCGGTCAGCAATCCCAGCTTAACGCCCTTCAGGGCTACTGGCACGCCCAGCTGCAGCCAGGGCTGAAACAGGCGCGCAGCACGGAAACCGTCGCACAGGACGTGGCGGGGTTCGTCTCACGCATTGATGCGCTGGTCTCCTCTTTCGACCAAACCACCGAGTTACGCATCGACCGGGTGGTGATGGTGCACCGCGCCATGGCGCTGTTTATGGGTCTGCTGCTGATCTTCACCATCGTCTGGCTTCGCGCGCGGCTGCTGAACCCGTGGAAACAGCTGCTGGCAATGGCCCGCGCGGTCACCGCACGCGATTTTACCCAGCGCACGCACATCAGCGGGCGCAACGAGATGGCCATGCTCGGCCAGGCGCTTAATACCATGTCGGCAGAGCTCTCCGAGAGCTACGCGGTGCTTGAACAGCGCGTTCAGGAAAAAACGGCCGGGCTGGAGCAGAAAAACGAGATCCTCTCATTCCTGTGGCAGGCCAACCGTCGTCTGCACATGCAGGTGCCGCTATGCGAACGTCTCTCGCCGGTGCTGAACGGCCTGCAAAATCTGACCCTGCTTCACGACCTTGAGCTGCGGGTCTACGATGTGGAAGACGAAGATAACCATCAGGAATTTACCTGCCAGTCGGATATGTCCTGCGATGACAAAGGCTGCCATCTTTGCCCTCGCGGCCTGCCGCCGCTGACGACCGGCGGCACCACCCTGAAGTGGCGCCTGACCGACAGCCACACCCAGTACGGTATTCTGCTGGCAACGCTGCCAGCCGGGCGTCACCTGAGCCACGACCAGCAGCAGCTGGTGGATACGCTGGTCGAACAGCTAACGGCCACGCTGGCGCTCGACAGGCATCAGGAAAAGCAGCAGCAGCTGATCGTCATGGAAGAGCGCGCGACGATTGCCCGCGAGCTTCACGACTCTATCGCCCAGTCGCTATCCTGTATGAAAATGCAGGTGAGCTGCCTGCAGATGCAGGATGCGGAGATGCCCGAAAGCAATAAGCAGCTGCTCAGCCAGATCCGCAACGAGCTGAACACCTCCTGGGTGCAGCTGCGCGAGCTGCTGACCACCTTCCGCCTGCAGCTGACCGAGCCGGGCCTGCGCCCGGCGCTGGAAGCCAGCTGTCGCGAATTTAGCGCCCGGCTGGGGTTCCCGGTGAAGCTGGATTACCAGCTGCCGCCGCGGTTTGTCCCCTCCCATCAGGCCATACATCTACTGCAGATCGCCCGCGAAGCGCTAAGCAACGTGCTTAAACACGCCGAAGCGACGGCGGTCACGGTCACCGTCAGCCAGCACGACAATCAGGTGAAACTGACGGTTCACGACAACGGCCGCGGCGTGCCGGAAAATGCCGAACGCACTAACCACTATGGTTTAATCATTATGCGAGACCGCGCCCAAAGCCTGCGCGGTGATTGCCAGGTTCGCCGGAGAGAAACGGGCGGCACGGAAGTTGTCGTCACCTTTATTCCCGAGAAACCGCTCACAACTGCTCAAGGAGAAACCCATGACTAATCAGGAACCGGCATCCATCCTGTTGATCGACGACCATCCGATGCTGCGTACTGGCGTGAAACAGCTGGTCAGCATGGCACCCGATATCACCGTGGTGGGCGAAGCCAGCAACGGCGAACAGGGCATTGAGCTTGCCGAATCCCTCGATCCCGATCTGATCCTGCTCGATCTGAATATGCCCGGCATGAACGGTCTGGAGACCCTCGACAAGCTGCGGGAAAAATCGCTTTCCGGCCGCATCGTCGTCTTTAGCGTGTCGAACCATGAAGAGGACGTGGTCACGGCGCTTAAGCGCGGCGCGGACGGCTATCTGCTGAAAGACATGGAGCCGGAAGATCTGCTTAAGGCGCTGCAGCAGGCGGCGGCTGGCGAGATGGTGCTCAGCGAAGCCTTAACGCCGGTCCTGGCCGCCAGCCTGCGGGCAAACCGCGCCACCTCTGACCGTGACGTCAGCCAGCTCACGCCGCGCGAGCGCGATATTCTCAAACTGATTGCCCAGGGTCTGCCGAACAAAATGATCGCCCGTCGTCTGGACATCACCGAAAGCACGGTGAAAGTGCACGTGAAGCATATGCTGAAGAAAATGAAGCTAAAATCCCGCGTTGAAGCCGCCGTGTGGGTGCATCAGGAACGCATTTTTTAAGGGCTACTCATCCGGCAGCAGCTTCCAGCGCGGATCGTCGTCAGGTAATGCGACCAGCGGCTGCACCACAGCAAGCGTGATCTCATTGGACGAGACGCGCTGGCCTTTCTCATCTTCTACCACAGCCGACAGGTGCCAGCGGTTTGTCGCGCCTTCACGGTCATCCCAGGCAGGCATAATCACACTCCAGCCGTCGGTGCTGTTGCTTTTCGCCGGTGACGTCAGGCTCAATGCCTGCGCATCCCCCTGCCAGTGAATCTGACGAATACCGTTTGTGCTGCGAACCTGAAGCTTCAGCATAACGGTCTCGCCTCCTTTCAGATCCCACGGCGGCGTTGCCAGCCAGACGGACAGCGTTTTGCGCTGGCGGAACTCCATCACCGGCAGGCCGTTGCGCTCCGGCGAATCATAGCGGCTTCCGCGCAGGGAGCGCGTGGCGGCGACCTCACCGGCGGAAAGCTGCTTCACCAGCGGCACGCCGAAGCGATAGTTGAGCTTCAGCCCGAGGTTATTCTGGCTCTCGCCGCTTTCGCCCTGCTTGTGCCCGGCGGTCAAGGTGACCAGCGGAACGGGGGTATAGTTTAGCCCCAGATTCACGGCCACCGGATTGTGGTAGCCGGTTCCGCTGTTGAAGAGATCGACGTTATCGCCAAAGTATTGCTCGAAGCTAACGCTGGTATTCAGATGATGGAACCACGGCAGCCAGGCTTTAGCGGTGACGTCATATCCGCGCGCCATGCGCTGCTCCTGGACGTCGGAGCGCTCGCGCCAGCCGCTAAAGGGCTGATAATAGTTGGCTGAGAGGCGCAGATTTTCCCCCCACGCTTCCGCGCCCAGCCCGGCACGCTGCAGATTTTGATCCAGGAGATTATCGTAAAAGGTGTTGTAACCCAGCAGCCATTTCCCCGCCACCCAGCGCTGGCCTATACCGGCGTTACTGACCAGACCATCCGTCTGCTGGGTCAGGCCAAGCTGGCTCCAGCTCAGGTAACGGTTGTTATCGTTCCATGGAATAAACCAGCTCCCGCTACTGCCGTTAAACTTGCCATCGTTATCGACCAGTAAGTTCACGCTGGCGTTCCCCCAGGGCGAAAGCCAGGATTCAATCTGCTGGTTTACTTCGCCGCTTACCGCGTCGCGCACCTGACCAAAAGCAAACTGACGCGCCTGCTCGCCGGTCGTCAGGCCATTGTCGGTCATGCTGGCTTCACCAAAGGCTTTCGCCATTTCGGCCAGATGCTTCTCCCCCTCGCCCGTTGGCGCCGCCATGCCGAGGTCGGGCAGACTGTCCCCGTTATTATCAAAGGGGTGCTGGGCCTGATGCATAAAGGAATTCGGCGCACCGTGAACGGCTCCGGCCGACAGAAGGGAGAGTAATAACAGAAAACGAATGCGAGACGATACAGCCATCAACGTCGGATTTAGCGCCTGGATTTTTATAAAAGACTTCTTACCATAACGCTATTAAGAAAGAATTGCAGCCTTACGGGAAATTTCAGGAATATCCTGAAGTTTATTGACAGCAGCAGGCAGCGTAAACTCGGTAAACCCTATATTATTCGTGCCTTTATATGTAAAGGAGTCAACATGCAAAAGATTGTTATCGTCGCCAACGGTGCGGCCTACGGAAGTGAATCCCTTTTTAACAGCCTGCGCCTGGCCATTGCGCTGCGTGAAAAAGAGAGCGAGCTGGCGTTACGCCTCTTTTTAATGTCGGACGCGGTTACCGCGGGGCTGAAAGGCCAAAAACCGGCCGAGGGCTATAACATCCAGCAGATGCTGGAGATCCTCACCGCGCAAAACGTGCCGGTGAAGCTGTGCAAAACCTGCACCGACGGGCGCGGCATTACCGGACTGCCGCTGATTGATGGCGTTGAAATTGGTACGCTGGTTGAGCTGGCCGAGTGGACGCTGTCCGCTGATAAAGTATTAACTTTTTAATAATAAACCCGTAAAAATATTATTTTCTTATGGACGCGGTTTCAGCATCAAGTTTACCTGCGGGGTTGCCGATAGGCATGGAAACAACACAGCAGGTATTTCACTTATGTTCAGATCGATTCGTGCACGCATCATCGCTGCGACGGCAGGCTGTCTGGTCGTCGCCCTTCTCCTCAACACCGTTATTAACTTCCAGGTCACCCGTCAGGATAACCAGCAGTCGCAGCGCGATATCCTGACCAGCACCAGCGCCAGCCATAACATGGCGATTGCCGACTGGGTCAAAAGCAAGATGACGGTGATTGCCTCTGCCCAGACCGTTGCGCTGAGTGACGATCCGGTTCCGGTGTTTAAACAGCTTGCGCAGGCGGGTGGGTTCACTAACGTTTATGTCGGCTACGCCAGCAAAACGGCGAAATTCTCTGAACCGGCGGGCGTTCCGGCTGATTATGACCCGACCATTCGCCCCTGGTATCAGCAGGTGGTCAGTACGGACGGTCCGGTCGTCACCGCGCCCTACGTTGATGCGGGTACCGGTAAACTGGTGGTGACCTTCGCCGTGCCGGTGAAAGAGAATGGCACTCTGAAAGCGGTGGTGGCGGGCGATGTGGCCATGGACAGCGTGGTGGCGAACGTTCGCGGGATCCATCCAACCCCGTCCAGCAGCGGGTTGCTTCTGAACAGTGACGGCAGCGTGATTGCCGCTAACGATCCGGCTCTGACGCTTAAACCGTTCGCTGAGACCATCAAAGGCATCGATTTTGCCGCGCTGAAAAGCGGTAACCTTGTCAACGGCACGCTTAACGACGCGGAAAAAACCTTCGTGGCAACAGCCGTGCCGGGCACAAACTGGCTGTTAGTCGTCGCGCTCGACAACGGTGATGCCACCTCCGGCATGTGTTCCATGCTCAAGGCATCGGCGATTTCGCTGGTGATCCTGGCGCTGCTGAGCGCGGCCATTGTTCACTTCCTGATTGCCCGTCTGCTGAAGCGCCTGTCTGACATTCGCGACGCGATGCACAACATTGCCAACGGGACTAACGATCTGTCGCAGCGTCTGCCGGACAGCGGCGAGGACGAGGTGGCGCAGATTGCTCAGGCCTTTAACGCCTTCAGCGATAAGCTGTCGGTGGTGATGGTACAGCTCCGTGATGCCAGCGAGTCGGTGAAAAACGCCGCCCAGGAGATTGCCGCGGGTAACCAGGATCTTTCCGGACGTACCGAGCAGGCGGCATCCAGCCTGCGCGAGACGGCCAGCGCCGTGGAGCAGATCACCGCCTCCGTGACGCAGTCGAACGAGTCGGCGGCAGAAGCAAACGATCAGGCGAGCAAGGCCTCTGCGGCCGCTGCGCGCGGCGGCGAGGTAGTCTCCCAGGCGATCAGCACCATGCAGTCCATTGAAGTCGCGTCGGCAAAAATTGGCGATATCACCAGCGTGATTGACGGCATTGCTTTCCAGACCAACATTCTGGCGCTGAACGCTTCCGTCGAGGCGGCGCGTGCCGGCGAGCAGGGGCGCGGGTTTGCCGTCGTAGCAGGCGAAGTGCGTAACCTGGCGAGCCGAAGCGCTCAGGCGGCGAAAGAGATCAAATCCCTGATCGATTCCACCACCGACAGCGTGGCAACCGGCTCCCGCTACGTGCATCTGGCCGGGGAAAGCATGGACGAGATCCGCTCCAGCATCGGCAGCGTCTCCGGCATCATGCGCGAAATATCCATCGCCACCAGCGAGCAGATGAAAGGTATTCACGAGATCAACCACGCGGTGACCCATCTCGACCGCATGGTTCAGCAGAATGCCGAGCTGGTCGTGCAATCCGCCGCCGCTGCGGGCGCCCTGCAGAGCCAGGCGGGCGACCTTGCTGAAACGGCCGGCCATTTCCGCATTTAATTTTATTCCGGCGCGGGTTTATGGGTAAAACCCGCGCCAGCTGAATGCTTTCAGGAATTTTGTCATTTTTGTTTAAACGTTATGCCATTTTTTGATCAAAATCAGCATCCCACCCCCTTCCCTTTGGTGTTATGCCATGAGTGAATTGTGAACAACATCACGCTCGGATATGGCTGCAGGGAGAGCGTTGCTTAAGACTACGGGGTAAAAAATGGCACTGGTAAAAACAAGTTTGAAACTTTTTGGCGGGGATACGGTAGTGGTGCGTTGCTCAGAGCGCTGTCGTATTCATCTCATGAGTGCGAAAGCGCAAAAGCAATCCCAGGCGGATATTCTGACCGTGCAGGATGATAACGCCTGGCTTACCGTGCCGTATACCGGCACGTGGGATGTGCTGATCGACAGCCACAGCCAGTCGCTGGAGCATTCCGTCAGCTACGTGGCCGCATAACGTCAAACGCCCGGCAAGCCGGGCGTATTATCAGGCAAAACCCGGTCGCAGCGTGCCGTTGAGCGGGTTCCCTTCCAGCAGCGCCTTCACCTTCGCCACCAGCTCATTCAGACAATCGTCCTGCATGCCGAGGCGGGTCAATTCCTGATCGAGGGAGAAGAGATACTGCGCGTTGGTGCCCAACGGCCCGCTCGCGGCGGCAATCAACGGGGCAATCACCTGCGTGCGGGTATCCGCTTCATACAGCGGATGGCGCGGGTCCATAATAAACACCAGCGCATTAACGGTACGACCGTCATCCAGTTCCAGCTTGCACCAGCTCGGCATGTAGCAGCCGGTGATCATCTCACGCTTCCAGAGCAGCGTAAGCTCCTCTTCCAGCGTGGCATCCGGAAGGCGATACGCCACGCCCGTGGTGCGTCCGCCCTCTTTCAGTGCAAGCATACGTCCCGGCTGGCACGCGCTGCCGCGTCCGGCCGTCAGGCGCAGGCAAAATGCGCGATGCCAGCCAGGCAGCGTTCCCGTTGCCGATTCGACAAATTCCAGAGCCGGGTTCCACATCAGGGAACCGTAGCCAAAAATCCATACCGTGCCATCATCCGGGCGGCAGGCAAGCGTGGCAGCAAGTGACGCCGCACGTTGTTCAGCTGACCAGAGAAGCGATTCCTCAATAGCACCAAATGCCGTCTTACAATCTGCCTTCATTAAGAAATCACGCGTTAACACTTTACACCTCCGCCACTGCATGCTTCCTTGCGACATCTGTAATTCGCCTTCCCGGCATTATGTGCTGGTCATTTTGCCAGCAGTTAAATAACGATAAGCAATTAGCGGACCAGTTGCAATACAACGGCAGTTCAACCGCCTGAAAAGTCAAAATGAAGGCAGCGAATTATTTCACGACTATTTCTTTTTATGCCATTTATCGTCGTCTCCTTTTTCATATTCATGTTTTACGGCGGCCCAGGCGACTTTGTGTGCCGTCTCTTCACGGCTGGCATCATCCCGGCGATCGTCCTTATCTTTGTATTGATCCCAGGCACTGTTAAACGCCTCTTTGTAGATATCCTGCGCGTGAGCGGGCAGTACGTTTTGCACGTTATCGGGTAATTCGCGTTTCGTTTTATATGGCATCACTCACCTCTCTTTTGCTTAAAGAGATAAGTGTGGACGACGATATGGCATGGTGCCACTCCGTGATAATTTATGAATAAATATCATTTCTAATTCATTGTTATTTAATGAATAACAAATAAAGACAGCACATTATAGACATCAAAAAAGAAAAATCATGATAAAGGGTAAAATTAAGTAAAAGATAAAGGGTATTTAACAGATATCTGTTAGTTTAATGCCCTCAAAAATCTATCTATAATTACAAGCACCTGCATTGATGGAGAAGCACATGACAGCAACACACGAGGCGGTAAAGACCCGCCACAAGGAGACGTCACTCATTTTCCCGGTTCTGGCACTGGCTGTGCTGCTCTTCTGGGGAAGCAGTCAGTCACTGCCAGTGGTGGTTGGTATCAATATTCTTGCCCTGGTCGGCATCTTGACCAGCGCATTTAGCGTTGTTCGCCATGCGGACGTCCTGGCCCACCGTCTGGGCGAGCCGTACGGATCGTTAATTCTCAGCCTTTCCGTCGTTATTCTCGAAGTCAGCCTGATTTCCGCGCTCATGGCGACCGGCGATGCCGCGCCGACGCTGATGCGCGACACCCTTTACTCGATCATTATGATTGTGACTGGCGGCCTGGTGGGCTTCTCTCTGCTGCTGGGCGGCCGCAAGTTCGCGACCCAGTATATGAACCTGTTCGGCATTAAACAGTATCTGATTGCCCTCTTCCCGCTGGCCATTATCGTGCTGGTCTTCCCGATGGCGCTGCCGGGTGCAAACTTCTCCACCGGTCAGGCGCTGCTGGTCGCGCTGATTTCCGCCGCCATGTACGGCGTGTTCCTGTTGATTCAGACTAAAACGCACCAGAGCCTGTTTGTGTACGAGCATGAAGACGACGGCGACGACGATGACCCGCACCACGGCAAGCCGTCGGCCCACAGCAGCGCGTGGCATACGGTTTGGCTGATCGTGCATCTGATTGCGGTGATTGCCGTCACCAAGATGAACGCCAACCCGCTTGAGACGCTGTTAACCGAGCTGAACGCGCCGGTCGCGTTTACCGGCTTCCTGGTGGCGCTGCTGATCCTGTCTCCTGAAGGACTGGGCGCACTGAAAGCGGTGTTGAATAATCAGGTGCAGCGCGCAATGAACCTGTTCTTTGGCTCCGTGCTGGCGACCATTTCACTTACCGTGCCGGTGGTGACGCTGATTGCCTTTATGACCGGTAACGAGCTGCAGTTTGCGCTGGGCGCGCCGGAGATGATTGTGATGGTTGCCTCGTTGCTGCTGTGCCAGATTTCGTTCTCAACCGGGCGTACCAACGTGCTGAACGGGGCGGCACATATGGCGTTGTTTATTGCGTACTTGATGACGATTTTTGCGTAGCCTCTTTGCCCAGCGGCGCTTCGCTTGCAGGGCCTACGGGTTTCGTAGGCCGGGCAAGCGCAGCGCCACCCGGCAATATGCCCCATAAAAAAACCCGCCGAAGCGGGTTTTTTTATTACTTGCTGGTATCCAGTTCTTCGAAACCTTTCACCAGATCATCAATCGCTTTCATCTGCTTGAGGAACGGTTCCAGTTTAGCCAGCGGCAGCGCGGATGGACCATCACATTTCGCATGTTCCGGATCCGGATGCGCTTCAATAAACAGCCCTGCCAGACCTACCGCCATACCGGCTCGTGCCAGCTCAGCCACCTGAGCACGACGACCGCCGGAAGCTGCGCCAAAAGGATCGCGGCATTGCAGTGCGTGGGTCACGTCGAAAATCACCGGCGAGTTACCAGACACTTTCTTCATAATGCTGAAGCCCAGCATATCGACAACCAGGTTGTCATAGCCGAAGTTAGCACCGCGATCGCAAAGAATCACTTTTTCGTTGCCGCCTTCTTTGAATTTATCAACGATATTACCCATCTGTCCCGGGCTGACAAACTGTGGTTTCTTGACGTTAATTACCGCACCGGTTTTCGCCATGGCTTCAACCAGGTCAGTCTGGCGAGCAAGAAACGCCGGCAACTGAATCACATCCACGACATCAGCAACGGGCTGTGCCTGACTTGGTTCGTGAACGTCGGTGATAATTTTCACGCCAAAAGTCTGCTTCAACTCCTGGAAGATTTTCATCCCTTCTTCCAGGCCCGGTCCACGATAAGAGTGGATGGAGGAGCGGTTGGCTTTGTCAAAAGAGGCTTTGAACACGTAAGGGATACCCAGTTTCTGGGTCACGGTTACGTAGTGCTCGCAAATGCGCATCGCCAGATCGCGAGATTCCAGCACGTTCATACCGCCAAACAGTACGAACGGCAGGTCATTTGCTACGTTGATGTCGCCAATGCTAACCACTTTTTGTTTCATAGGATCGCCTTAATCTTGAGTAAAATGTCGATTAATTAATGCAGCACAATATGTTTATGCGCGATGTTATTTATTTGCGCACGGATCATTTCGCTGATCGGGTCTTCCGGACACTGTTCAACGAAATAACTTAAATCGTTCAACGCAACGTGTTCGCAATCCAGTTGCGCATAAATCAACCCGCGATCGCGAATTTCATAGGGATCTTCAGGGTTGAATTGTAATAAAGCTTCGCTGGTGCGTAACGCCAGCTCCATCTGATTTTCTTCCATCAACGAGGCTTTGAGTGTATCCAGCAATTTGCGAATTACCTCAATGTTATCAGCTTCATCAAGGTCTTCATAAAACAGTTCCGCCGACGGGCTGATATTTCCCTTTAACCATACGTCCAGCATATGTTCGCTTAACGATTCACCGTTAAAAGGATTAATCAGCCAAATTTCGCCATCCGGACATTCAATGCGCAATATCAGCTGCGTAGGGAAAATCACCGGCAGCAGCGGCAAATCGAGACGATTCGCGACCCATAATAAAACCGCACCTAATGATACCGCACTGCCCTGTCGATTCTTTAACACCTGGTCCAGCCATAATGCATCGGAAAGACGATAAACGCCGCGTGAGGCTTTAAATCCCCAGTCGCCGTAAAACAGCGCGATCAGTTTTTCCAGCTGCTCTTCTAAAGGCAGAAGCTGGCTGATTTCTTCCTTCGCCAGACTAACGAGACGCTCCAGTTCGTCGTAAACATCTTGCGAGGGAAAATCGCGGCGGATTGCTTCGCAAGCCAGGATCATGCCTTCGCACAATGGCGCTTTATTAAATTCGAAATCAGCTAACGATCTCATGACTTACCCCAGTAACGGTACTTTTGTGGTGGCGAGTTTAATGATGATGTACAGAACCACCAACGCCAGCGGGAAGGCAAAAATGCGCGCCTGCTGACTGTGCATACGACGATAATCGAGTGCAATAAAACCCAAAACGATATAAATGATAACTCCAAACAGCTTTTCAGTCAGCCACTGTGCCTGCCCGGAAAATGGCAGGATGTGCGCTTTAGCCATCAACGCAATGCCGCTTAACAAATAACAGCGTATCGACAACCGGCGGCACAATGCGCGTCCAGCGAGCAAATGCCTGTGGATGCTTCTGATAACGTAGCCAGAAACGTAAGGTTAATAGCACCAACAGAAAGCGCGATACTAATAAGATGAACACTAAGCAGTGTAGAAAAAACTTGTCATTGATAATAGCGGCCGAGCGTTACGCGCTCGTTATCACCATAGTCACGGCAGGTTTCGACGTCATGATACCCCGCGAGGATAAATGCTTGTCGCACCGCTTCCGCCCTGCTGCCAGCCATGTTCCAGAAGCAGAAAGCCGCCGGATACCAGCGCGTTACGCGACTGTTCGATGATATGCACGATGTCTGCCATTCCACTGTCTGCCGCAACCAGCGCAGTGAGCGGCTCAAAGCGGACATCGCCTTGTTGAAGATGTGGGTCCTGCTCGTCAATATACGGCGGATTGCTGACAATCATCGTAAACTGCTGCCCGGCCAGCGCACTAAACCAGTCGCTTTGCAGAATGCGGATATTTTGATCGCCAGATGCTGGGCATTACGTTGTGGCAAGAGCGACAGCATCGGCATACGATCTACAGCGGTAATTTCGCAGTCCGGGCGCTCGCTAGCCAGCGCAAGCGCAATCGCCCCCGGTAACCCGTCCCGAGATCGAGAATACGGCAAGGTTGTTCAGGCAACCGCGCCAGTGCCTGCTCCACCAGACACTCCGTATCCGGGCGCGGAATTAAGGTCGCTGGCGAAACAAATAACGGCAACGACCAGAATTCTCGCACCCCGGTTAAATGAGCAATGGGTTCACCATCGCGACGACGTGTCAGTAGCGCATCAAGTTGCTGACATTGTTCGTCAGTCAGCTGCGTTTCACCAAAGGCGAGGATAAAAGTACGCCCTTTGCCGGTAACATGTTCCAGCAGGATTTCAGCATCACGCCGCGGGCTTTCGCTCGCCTGAAGTTGGCTTATTGCTCTCACGTAACCAGTGTTGATATTCCATTATTCCTGCTCGGACAACGCCGCCAGTTGGTCGGCCTGATGTTCCTGGATAATCGGTTCAATCAGCATATCCAGCTTACCTTCCATCACTTCATCCAGGCGGTAGAGCGTCAGGTTGATGCGGTGATCGGTAACGCGCCCCTGTGGGAAGTTGTAAGTACGGTTACGGTCGCTGCGATCGCCACTCCCCAGCAGGTTACGACGGGTAGACGCTTCGGCCTGTTGACGTTTTGCCATTTCAGCAGCGTGGATGCGAGCACCGAGTACAGAAAGTGCTTTAGCTTTGTTTTTATGTTGTGAACGTTCGTCCTGACATTCAACAACAATCCCGGTCGGCAAGTGAGTAATACGAATTGCCGAATCGGTGGTGTTAACGTGCTGACCACCCGCCCCTGACGAGCGGAAAGTATCAATGCGTAAATCTGCTGGGTTGATGTCCGGCAGTTCTGCGTCAGGCAGCTCTGGCATTACCGCAACGGTACAAGCAGAAGTATGAATACGCCCCTGCGATTCCGTAGCAGGAACACGCTGCACGCGATGACCGCCAGATTCAAATTTCAGACGACCATACACACCATCACCGCTAATTTTGGCGATGATCTCTTTATAACCACCATGTTCACCCTCGCTGGCGCTCATGATTTCTACCCGCCAGCGGCGGGCTTCGGCATAACGGCTGTACATACGGAACAGATCGCCTGCGAACAGCGCCGCTTCGTCGCCGCCGGTTCCGGCACGGACTTCGAGGAAGGCGTTACGTTCGTCATCAGGATCTTTTGGTAGTAACAGAACCTGTAATTGCTGTTCCAGTTGCTCGCTTTTTTCTTTAGCTTCGCGCAGTTCATCCTGCGCCATCTCACGCATTTCAGGATCATCGAGCATCATCTGTGCGGTTTCGATATCTTCCTGAACCTGTTGCCAGTCGGTAAAACAGCGCGAAACATCACTTAACTGCGCATATTCGCGTGATAATGCGCGAAAACGTTCCTGGTCGGCGATAGTTTGCGCGTCACCCAGCAACGCCTGAACTTCTTCATGGCGTTCATGCAGGGCTTCCAGTTTGGCAACGATAGAAGGCTTCATAGGCGTAAATGCACCCTGTAAAAAAAGAAAATGATGTACTGCTACTCCAGCCCGAGGCTGTCGCGCAGAATATTCAGGCGTTCGTTATCCCCGTCACGGGCGGCCTGTTGAAGTGATTTCGTTGGCGCATGGATCAAGCGGTTAGTCAGTTTCCATGCCAGATCCTGCATAATGGCTTGCGCGTCGCCGCCCTGCTCAAGGGCCGCTAACGCTTTGGCGGTTAACTCATCGCGAACTTGCTCTGCCTGGCTGCGATACTCGCGAATGGTTTCGCTGGCGCTTTGTGCTCGCAGCCACGCCATAAATTCGCTGGTTTCCTGAGCGACAATAGTTTCCGCCTCAACCGCTGCGGCTTTACGCTGCGCCAGGTTGTGCGAAATGATGCTTTGCAGATCGTCCACGCTATAAAGATAAGCATTCGCCAGTTTGCCAACTTCCGGCTCAACATCGCGCGGAACGGCAATATCCACCAACAGCATTGGTTGGTTGCGACGGCTTTTTAATGCGCGCTCCACCATGCCTTTCCCGATAATCGGTAACGGGCTGGCGGTGGAACTGATGATGATATCGGCTTCGCGCAGACGTTCGTCGATCTCACTCAGGGCAATCACTTCCGCGCCAACTTCATCTGCCAGTATTTGGGCACGTTCGCGAGTGCGGTTGGCGATAATCATCTTCTGTACTTTATGTTCGCGCAGATGACGCGCTACCAGCTCGATGGTTTCGCCCGCGCCTACCAGCAACACTGTGACCGTAGAGAGCGATTCAAAGATCTGCCGCGCCAGCGTACAAGCCGCAAAAGCGACAGACACAGCGCTGGCACCGATATCTGTTTCAGTGCGAACGCGTTTCGCTACAGAGAAAGATTTCTGGAACATGCGTTCCAGTTCGCTGGCCTTCATATGGCCTTTTTGCGAATCGGCAAACGCTTTTTTAACCTGACCGAGGATCTGCGGCTCCCCAAGAACCAATGAATCCAGGCCGCTGGCAACACGCATTAAATGGCTAACCGCGTCGTTATCCTGATGCCAGTAGAGGCTTTTACGCAGATCTTCTTCATTAAGATTGTGATAATCGCAAAGCCAGCGGATTAACGCCTCTTGCAGGTTATCCTGCTCTTCAACGCTAAGATAAAGTTCCGTGCGGTTGCACGTCGACAGCACCACGCCGCCCTGCACCATCGGCTGCGCAAGCAGGCTGTCAAGCGCCTGATCGAGCTTATCCGGCGAAAACGATACACGTTCTCGCAGCGATACAGGTGCCGTTTTATGGTTGATACCGAGTGCTAAAAGGGTCATGTCTGCGGGAAATAATACCAACGTTGATAGGGTTAGTCTGCTTGCATCATACAGGATGCGTAAGATCAATAAAAGAGAGCGCCCCCTTTTGGAGTAATTGCCGAAAGCCGTTAGATTCTGGCAATTAAGACAACTTGAACATAGACGATAGCGGACGGTAACGCTAGCATTAAGGGTTATAACTGCAACGTATCTCAAGGACTTGTCATCACTATGCCCCTGCCCGATTTTCGTCTTATCCGCCTGCTACCGCTGGCTGCTCTTGTGCTCACTGCCTGTTCCGTTACCACGCCCAAAGGTCCTGGCAAAAGCCCGGATTCGCCACAATGGCGTCAGCATCAGCAAGACGTGCGCAATCTTAATCAGTATCAGACTCGCGGCGCGTTCGCTTATATTTCTGACCAACAAAAAGTGTACGCCCGCTTTTTCTGGCAGCAAACCGGCCAGGATCGCTACCGTCTGCTGCTCACTAACCCATTGGGCAGCACGGAACTGGAGCTGAATGCTCAACCGGGTAACGTGCAGTTAGTCGACAATAAAGGTCAGCGTTATACCGCCGATGACGCCGAAGAGATGATTGGCAAATTGACCGGAATGCCAATTCCGCTCAACAGCTTGCGCCAGTGGATTTTAGGTTTACCGGGTGATGCAACCGACTACAAACTGGACGACCAGTACCGCCTGAGCGAAATTACCTACAGCCAGAATGGCAAAAACTGGAAGGTTGTTTATGGTGGTTATGACACCAAAACGCAACCTGCGATGCCAGCCAATATGGAACTCACCGACGGTGGTCAACGCATCAAGTTAAAAATGGATAACTGGATAGTGAAATAATGCGGACACAGTGGCCCTCTCCGGCAAAACTTAATCTGTTTTTATACATTACCGGTCAGCGTGCGGATGGTTACCACACGCTGCAAACGCTGTTTCAGTTTCTTGATTACGGCGACACCATCAGCATTGAGCTTCGTGACGATGGGGATATTCGTCTGTTAACGCCCGTTGAAGGCGTGGAACATGAAGATAACCTGATCGTTCGCGCAGCGCGGTTGTTGATGAAAACTGCGGCAGACAGCGGGCGTCTTCCGACGGGAAGCGGTGCGGATATCAGCATTGATAAGCGTTTGCCGATGGGCGGCGGTCTCGGCGGTGGTTCATCCAATGCCGCGACGGTCCTGGTGGCATTAAATCATCTCTGGCAATGCGGGCTAAGCATGGATGAGCTGGCGGAAATGGGGCTGACGCTGGGCGCAGATGTTCCTGTCTTTGTTCGGGGGCATGCCGCGTTTGCCGAAGGCGTTGGTGAAATACTAACGCCGGTGGATCCGCCAGAGAAGTGGTATCTGGTGGCGCACCCTGGTGTAAGTATTCCGACTCCGGTGATTTTTAAAGATCCTGAACTCCCGCGCAATACGCCAAAAAGGTCAATAGAAACGTTGCTAAAATGTGAATTCAGCAATGATTGCGAGGTTATCGCAAGAAAACGTTTTCGCGAGGTTGATGCGGTGCTTTCCTGGCTGTTAGAATACGCCCCGTCGCGCCTGACTGGGACAGGGGCCTGTGTCTTTGCTGAATTTGATACAGAGTCTGAAGCCCGCCAGGTGCTAGAGCAAGCCCCGGAATGGCTCAATGGCTTTGTGGCGAAAGGCGCTAATCTTTCCCCATTGCACAGAGCCATGCTTTAAGCCGGGCAAGCTGAGTTTCGGTGACAACGTCACCTTGTTCCAGACGTTGCATCGCGCTCTTTAATACACCGCCTGGAAAGGATCATGCCTGGCCCGCACAGTTTTCGGCAGATTCTTTCCACCAATGGACGCATGCCTGAGGTTCTTCTCGTGCCTGATATGAAGCTTTTTGCTGGTAACGCCACCCCGGAACTAGCACAACGTATTGCCAACCGCCTGTACACTTCACTCGGCGACGCCGCTGTAGGTCGCTTTAGCGATGGCGAAGTCAGCGTACAAATTAATGAAAATGTACGCGGTGGTGATATTTTCATCATCCAGTCCACTTGTGCCCCTACTAACGACAACCTGATGGAATTAGTCGTTATGGTTGATGCCCTGCGTCGTGCTTCCGCAGGTCGTATCACCGCTGTTATCCCCTACTTCGGCTATGCGCGCCAGGACCGTCGCGTCCGTTCCGCTCGTGTACCAATCACTGCGAAAGTGGTTGCAGACTTCCTCTCCAGCGTCGGTGTTGACCGTGTGCTGACAGTGGATCTGCACGCTGAACAGATTCAGGGTTTCTTCGACGTTCCGGTTGATAACGTATTTGGTAGCCCGATCCTGCTGGAAGACATGCTGCAGCTGAATCTGGATAACCCAATTGTGGTTTCTCCGGACATCGGCGGCGTTGTGCGTGCCCGCGCTATCGCTAAGCTGCTGAACGATACCGATATGGCAATCATCGACAAACGTCGTCCGCGTGCGAACGTTTCACAGGTGATGCATATCATCGGTGACGTTGCAGGTCGTGACTGCGTACTGGTCGATGATATGATCGACACTGGCGGTACGCTGTGTAAAGCTGCTGAAGCTCTGAAAGAACGTGGTGCTAAACGTGTATTTGCGTACGCGACTCACCCGATCTTCTCTGGCAACGCGGCGAACAACCTGCGTAACTCTGTAATTGATGAAGTCGTTGTCTGCGATACCATTCCGCTGAGCGATGAAATCAAATCACTGCCGAACGTGCGTACTCTGACCCTGTCAGGTATGCTGGCCGAAGCGATTCGTCGTATCAGCAACGAAGAATCGATCTCTGCCATGTTCGAACACTAATCGAACCCGGCTCAAAGACCCGCTGCGGCGGGTTTTTTTGTCTGTAATATCCATTTGTATGACCTATGCCTCCTTCACCTGCCATTTAGTTGACAGATGATGCGCTCACGGATGAAACATTATTGTGAACAAAATATTTTCCTCACATGTGATGCCTTTCCGCGCTCTGATCGACGCTTGCTGGAAAGAAAAATATACTGCCGCACGGTTTACCCGTGACCTGATTGCCGGGATAACCGTCGGGATTATTGCTATCCCGCTGGCGATGGCGTTGGCTATTGGTAGTGGTGTGGCACCCCAGTACGGTTTATATACCGCAGCTGTTGCGGGGATTGTCATTGCTCTGACGGGTGGGTCACGCTTTAGCGTTTCCGGTCCGACTGCGGCATTTGTGGTAATTCTCTATCCCGTGTCGCAACAGTTTGGACTGGCAGGACTGCTGGTTGCGACCTTGCTGTCGGGGATCTTTTTGATTCTGATGGGTCTGGCACGCTTTGGTCGCCTGATTGAGTATATTCCGGTTTCCGTCACCTTAGGTTTCACCTCGGGTATCGGGATCACCATCGGTACCATGCAGATTAAAGATTTTCTCGGTCTGCAAATGGCCCATGTCCCGGAACATTATCTACAAAAAGTCGGCGCATTATTTATGGCGCTGCCGACCATTAATGTGGGTGATGCTGCCATTGGCATTGTGACGCTAGGTATTCTTGTTTTTTGGCCGCGTCTGGGCATTCGTTTACCCGGTCACCTTCCGGCCTTGCTGGCTGGTTGCGCGGTGATGGGGATTGTTAACCTGCTCGGCGGACATGTTGCTACCATCGGTTCGCAATTCCACTACGTCCTGGCCGATGGTTCTCAGGGTAACGGTATTCCGCAACTGCTGCCGCAACTGGTGCTGCCGTGGGATCTGCCTAATTCAGAATTCACGCTAACCTGGGATTCTATTCGCACACTGCTGCCTGCGGCATTCTCAATGGCAATGCTCGGCGCAATCGAATCTCTGCTCTGCGCCGTGGTGCTGGATGGTATGACCGGGACGAAACACAAGGCGAACAGCGAACTGGTTGGACAGGGACTGGGGAATATTATCGCTCCGTTCTTTGGTGGTATTACCGCTACAGCTGCCATCGCGCGTTCTGCCGCTAACGTCCGTGCCGGGGCAACGTCCCCTATCTCGGCGGTGATCCACTCTATTCTGGTTATTCTTGCCCTGCTGGTACTGGCACCGCTGCTCTCCTGGCTGCCGCTTTCCGCCATGGCAGCCCTGCTGTTGATGGTGGCGTGGAACATGAGTGAAGCGCACAAAGTGGTCGACTTGCTGCGTCATGCGCCGAAAGATGACATCATCGTCATGCTGCTGTGCATGTCGCTGACCGTGTTGTTTGATATGGTTATTGCCATCAGCGTGGGGATCGTGCTGGCATCGCTGCTGTTTATGCGTCGTATCGCACGTATGACTCGCCTGGCACCGGTAGTCGTAGATGTTCCAGACGATGTCCTGGTTCTGCGCGTTATTGGCCCGCTGTTTTTTGCTGCTGCTGAAGGCTTATTCACGGACCTGGAGTCACGTCTTGAAGGCAAACGGATTGTGATTCTGAAGTGGGATGCCGTTCCGGTACTTGATGCTGGTGGTCTTGATGCGTTCCAGCGTTTTGTGAAGCGTCTGCCCGAGGGATGTGAACTGCGCGTGTGCAACGTGGAATTCCAGCCACTGCGCACTATGGCTCGCGCTGGCATTCAACCGATCCCGGGACGCCTTGCCTTTTATCCTAACCGTGAAGCCGCGTTAGCGGATCTGTGAGCCGCCTGATGCAGAGAAACGTCTCTGCATCATCACCCCAATCGCCTGCTGAAGCCACTCAAGCACGGCAGGCGTCATCCATGTTCCTTTCATCAGATGCGGCTCCTGCTGCATGGCGGTGCGAAACTTTTGCTGGGTCTCCGGACTGGTGCCCGCGTACGACTGGAATAACGCCAGCCAGTTTTCAGCCAGCTTTTGCGCCGCCTCAGAGGCAGGATCGATATTTTCCCGCTGCGCCTGATGCAGTTTCGCCACCAGCGGCGGCCACTCCATCATGCGGTCAAAGTAATGTGCCCGGGTAAAGGCCATCTCTTCGGCAGTGAGATACTTCCCCCATATTTTTAGCTTTGATTCCGCAAACGCGCGCGTGATGTAATCCGTCATCTCCGGCGTGATACCGGTCTGCGCCTGCATCTGCGGTTCAACGCTGTGCATTTCGTTCAGCCGGGTGAGAAACTCCGGCTTGCCCGCCGTGTCCTGCTCCAGGCGTTCCATCCAGCGTGCCGCCAGGTCCATCGCCCGCGGGTCCGTAACGGGTATATGTTGCTCCAGAAGCGTGTTGGCCTCTGCAACCAGCCCTGACCAGATAGCCGCCAGCGCATCCTTCTGCACCGCAAACGGCAGCTGCTGTAACTCATCTTTGCTAAACCAGCGATCGTACATATTCATTAACTCCAGAGTCTTTAGCCAGGATTCCAGATCCGGCGTCGCATCGTTGAGCAGCCCGGTGCGCAGTTCGACCAGCCGGTCGCGCAGCGTATGCATGCTGCGCAGCTGTTTATCCAGCAGCGTGATTTGCGCATCGAGTAACTCGGTTAACGACAGCGACTCCTGTTCCAGGAAATCCCTGATTTCAGCAAGTTCCAGCCCCGCTTTTGCCAGCGCCTGGATCATGTGCAGACGCTGGACATCCGCCAGGTTGTAAAGCCGATAACCTGCCGCGCTTCTGGCAGAAGGCAGCAACAACCCTGTTTGCTCATAGTGGTGCAATGTCCGCACGGTGAGCCCTGCACGTTTCGCCAGCTCACCCACCTGAATCAACATAACTGCTCCTTTTTCTTTGCCAGTGTCGCCACTCTGGAGCCTTACGTTACGTGAGGGTCAACCTTTGATGCAAAAAAAACGACTCCCTCGGGAGCCGTTTCGGTATTCTTTATCGTAGCACTAGCTGTGCTTATGCTGGTCGCGACGACAGCGTTTATCGTAGTGGCGCACCCACCAGTATTTGTCACACACTTCCTCATGGCCGCTCACGCGAGCCCCTGCCAGCCACAATACCGCACCAACGAAGATGCTCAATATCGCGCCATGCGCAAAGTATTGCGGGAGGTCAAGCTGTGGTAACTGGTTGAGGATTGAATACCCCACGCCGACCACCATTACCACCAGACCCAACCCCATGAGCACGTTACCGAGTAACGAAGCGTTTTTGCGTTTCATATGTCACCTCCGGAACTTTCTGGGTTGTAACAGGGAATACCCCTCTTCCTTATGTGTAAAGTATAGACAACACCCAGTGGGTTATGTGCGGGCGTGATCACAATTACAACCCTTATTTCAACAAAACTTTACAAATAAACGCCTGAACACCTTGACTTTCTAATAGTCCACTCAGGCAATTATTACGT
The DNA here is from genome assembly GCA_041890495.1 of Enterobacter hormaechei. GTDB lineage: Bacteria > Pseudomonadota > Gammaproteobacteria > Enterobacterales > Enterobacteriaceae > Escherichia > Escherichia boydii. Next base: position 923,709 of record CP169086.1, on the reverse strand, counting down.
TATCTGCATTTGATACGCAGTTTTTTGTCAAGCGGGGCCGCAACCAGTAAACTACGCGCCAGTTATGTACACACTCAGGACAAAAAAACGTGACGATTAAATTGATTGTCGGCCTGGCGAACCCCGGTGCTGAATACGCCGCAACGCGACATAATGCTGGTGCCTGGTTCGTTGACTTACTGGCAGAGCGTTTGCGCGCTCCGCTGCGCGAAGAGGCTAAATTCTTTGGTTATACTTCGCGAGTCACTCTTGGAGGCGAAGATGTCCGCCTGTTAGTCCCGACTACATTTATGAATCTCAGCGGCAAAGCCGTTGCGGCGATGGCCAGTTTTTTCCGCATTAATCCGGACGAAATTCTGGTGGCCCACGACGAACTGGATCTGCCTCCTGGCGTCGCCAAATTTAAATTGGGCGGTGGCCATGGTGGTCACAATGGACTGAAAGACATCATCAGTAAATTGGGTAATAACCCTAACTTTCACCGTTTACGCATCGGAATCGGTCATCCGGGCGATAAAAATAAAGTTGTCGGTTTTGTGTTAGGCAAACCGCCTGTTAGTGAACAGAAGTTAATTGATGAAGCCATTGACGAAGCGGCGCGTTGTACTGAAATGTGGTTTACAGATGGCTTGACCAAAGCAACGAACCGATTGCACGCCTTTAAAGCGCAATAAGTCGTTGTCTGCGGCATTTTTGCCGAGTGCCGTGTATAATAGGCAAAGTTATTTCCATTTCTGCAATCTGTTAGCAATAACAGATTGATTATTAAGATATTAAGGTGATTTAAATCATGGGATTCAAATGCGGTATCGTCGGTTTGCCCAACGTCGGGAAATCTACCCTGTTCAACGCGCTGACCAAAGCCGGTATTGAAGCGGCCAACTTTCCATTCTGCACCATTGAGCCGAACACAGGCGTCGTACCAATGCCTGATCCTCGCCTGGATCAACTGGCTGAAATCGTAAAACCGCAGCGTACGCTTCCCACGACCATGGAATTTGTCGATATCGCCGGTCTGGTAAAAGGCGCATCGAAAGGCGAAGGTCTGGGTAACCAGTTCCTGACCAACATCCGTGAAACCGAAGCGATCGGTCACGTTGTTCGCTGCTTTGAAAATGACAACATCATTCACGTTTCCGGCAAAGTTAACCCGGCTGACGATATTGAAGTTATCAACACCGAACTGGCGCTGGCAGACCTCGACACCTGCGAACGTGCGATTCATCGCGTACAGAAGAAAGCCAAAGGTGGCGATAAAGACGCGAAAGCTGAGCTGGCGGTCCTGGAAAAATGCCTGCCCCAGTTGGAAAATGCAGGTATGCTGCGCGCGCTGGATTTAAGCGCTGAAGAGAAAGCGGCTATTCGTTACCTGAGCTTCCTGACGCTGAAACCAACAATGTACATCGCCAACGTCAACGAAGACGGTTTTGAAAACAACCCATATCTTGACCAGGTGCGTGAAATCGCGGCGAAAGAAGGTTCTGTTGTGGTTCCGGTTTGTGCTGCTGTTGAAGCAGACATTGCCGAACTGGACGACGAAGAACGTGACGAGTTTATGCAGGAGCTTGGGCTGGAAGAGCCGGGCCTGAACCGTGTGATCCGTGCCGGTTATAAACTGCTGAACCTGCAAACTTACTTCACCGCTGGGGTGAAAGAAGTGCGTGCATGGACCATTCCGGTTGGAGCAACCGCGCCGCAGGCAGCGGGCAAAATCCATACTGATTTTGAAAAAGGCTTTATCCGTGCACAAACCATCTCGTTTGAAGATTTCATCACTTACAAAGGTGAACAAGGCGCGAAAGAAGCAGGCAAAATGCGTGCAGAAGGTAAAGATTACATCGTGAAAGATGGCGATGTGATGAACTTCCTTTTCAACGTTTGATTTGTTTTGAATGAAAAAAAATCCACGCCATGGCGTGGATTTTTTTTCGAGATTAACTCCCCGGTTAGTATTAAATTTAAAAAACCCCTTCTTTGAGAGGATGATCTTTTATTCCTCCCCAAGGGTCATCAAGCAAAAACTTAGCAGCAATAGCTTCTTTTGCCGGTACAAGAGTGAAATTATAGTAAATTTCATCGCCTTCACAAATCTCATAAAAGAGTGAATAAACCTTATCGTTCACATCTATATTTAAATCGAATTTCTCAGTTGCAGAAGCGATTTGCAGCTTATCTTTATCCGTAATGAAAAATGGCACAACAATACAACGCTGAGCATTTTCATCCATTTTAAAAGCATTCTCTATTTTGATATTGACGTTTGCTCCAAACGCGTCCTCTGGTAATGGATCGAATATAACATAATCCTTGTGTAGAACAGCACCTTGAGAAACATTGCCTTTTCCCCACTGACTCAGCTTTTCATCATAGTCTCGGGATCGTAACACTATTTGACTATGTGAAATAAGCAGGTCAACTATTTGTATTTTTTTATCATTCATTACATTACCTCGATTTTTATTCTCGTTCTACCGATAATGTGAGGTCAGGCCATCTTTTCAAGATGTTAATAAGTGGCTCTAATACGAAAGCTGACAGGGGAAGCACCCTTCCCCTGATGCTCAGATATTGGTCAGAATGTTATCGACAAGCTCAAACCCTGATACCCCCATTGTTGTGTAATTAGGGTATTCGGCAACAGACAACCTCCTAATTTCTTCCTCTCCATTATACAAACCACCTGCATAATTAAATATTTTCAGTTGTTTTTTTTCTTCTGTGAGATCAGCGTAACCAATAATTTTCCAAACGCCTTTGCTGATATTTTGGTTGCCAGTAAAGATAACTTTCGTCTCTTTACCAAACTTTTCAAAAACTAAAGGTGTTAATGAATCGCTATCCATAAGTTCTTCAGTATGCTGTATTGATAATATGCAGAAGCCTATGGCTTGCTTAAATTTTTTGCTTGGAGCAAAAAGAATATGACAAATCGCATATTTCCCAGTGCTCAATGGAATGACAAAAATGTCACCCTCTTTGTATTTTACTTTCATAAACCATTACCTTTAAGAATTGATAAAGCATCTTTCAATACTTTCCCACCCCAATCACTGCTATGACCCGCAATATCATATGTGCTAGCATTTGGGTTATTAGGACTATATGATCTGATTTTATTGAGGAGATTTGTTAAGGAATTCGTTGACTTAGCTCCACCATTAAGATCCATAATTCTTTGTTCCAAGTATTTAGCTTCAGCCTTGGTCAAATTATTATCAAATATAGTCAGCTGTTCCAAATGAGATTTACCCGGTGTATTCGCATGGCTATTCAAACGCGTTGGTGCATCCCCACGTCCTACATAGATAATATTCTTTCCATCGTGTAGCACATACAACCCTTGTCCATTTACAGGATCATAATGTTTGCCTGTCCCCCCAGCCCTACGTGTAGAAGGTAAACCCTTACAAGGTGTTAGACCTAAAGGATCTGTCCAGATTATAGGATTAGGAGCATAGCTGTAAAGATTTAACCCGCCATTTAACCCTATTGGGTCCTGCTGCGTAAACCGTCCGCAGTCCGGGTCGTAATACCGGAACAGATTGTAGTGCAGCCCTGTCTCACGGTCCAGGTATTGCCCCTGCATGCGCAGGTTCTGAGAATATCCTGATATCTGCGTCTCGCTTTCACGCAGCAGCTTGCCCCAGGCGCTGTTCACGCCTTCCCAGCGCACCTGCCCTTCGATATCCGTCATCCGCTCCGGCGTGCCGTTGGGCTGGCAGTGGAACCAGAAAATCTCCGGCGCTTCCACGCCGTCAATACGCGCCAGCGGATCGTAGCTGTCCTGATCGCTGTAGACGTAGGTCAGCGGCACATCCCCGTGAACTTCCTGCAGCAGGCGGAACCCTTCCCAGACAAACCGGGTGGTGACCGGCTTGCCGGTTGGCTGTCCGCCCAGCATCTGGCGGCGCGTTTTGCTGATGCGGCGCCCGAGCGGATCGTAGCGGAAGCTGACCTGCGTCTGCGGCCTGTTGCGATCCCGCGGCTGGCTGATAACCTCCGTCAGGCGGTGTTCACCGTCGTAGCGGTAGTGCCAGCTGATCTGGCCGTTATCCTTCTCCACGGTGCGGCCGTGGAGGTCATAACGCCAGCGAATGCCGTTCAGCTGCGTCAGGCGGTTGTGCGTGACCTTCTCGGCAGCTCCTTCGAGCGGGTTACCGGCAGCGTCCCAGCGCCACTGCTCCTGTCCGGGCAGCGTACCGTCCTGAACGAGCAGACGCCCGGCGCTGTCGTACTGCCAGCGGTACCAGCTGAACGGGTTATCGTCCCGCTCTTCCCTCACCAGGTTATTGCGATAGTCGTAATCCCAGCGGCGGGACCAGCGGCGCGGCGACGGGCGCTGGGCATTGCCGGTAAAGACGTCCCGGCGATGCAGTCGCCCAAGACGATCGTATTCGCTGCGGGTGGTCAGCAGCCCCTGAGTACGGCTGGTCTCCCGGTGGAGTTCGTCGCGGGTAAAGTCGGAGACCGACAGCTTATCGAGAGCTATGCTAAGCAGATGTCCGCTGCCGTAGTAAAACTGCTTCAGCTCGCGGCCATCGGGCAGCGTGATAGAGGTGCGGTTGCCCAGCGCATCATACTCCCACGCCAGCGCACCGTTCTCGCCCGCTTCGCGCGTGACGCGACCAAGCGCGTCGTACTCAAAGGCGAGCTCCTGCTCTGCCTCGGTGGTCCACGCGTCGGCTGAAAGCGCAGGATGCAGCCCAATCCGGCTTAACAGCCCGGACGGCGTGTAGTGGTAGCGGGTCTGCCCTTCCGGCGTGGTGCGGGCGACCAGCTGGCCGCTCGCGCTCCATGCGAAGGCGTGGGTGATTGCCTCCGGATGACCGGCGGCGAAGGTGCGCGCAATCGTGCGCCCGCAGGCGTCGTAGCGATACTGCGAGGCTACGCCATCGAGTCCCACCTCTTCGAGCAGCAGCGAGTCCGCGCCCCAGCGGAACTGATACGCTTCGCCGTTTTCGTTTTCCAGGGCAATCAGACGCCCGCGGCTGTCCCAGCGGCGACGGACCTCTTCGCCCTGAGTATTACGGGTGGCGGTTAAGCGCCCCGCCTCATCGTATCTGAACTCGCTTTCTTTCCCGTCGGCGCCCGCATGCTTCACCGGCAGGCCACGCTCGTTCCATTTGAGCGATTCCGTCCAGCCTTCCGGACGATCGAGCTGCACCGGACGCCCTGCGGCGTCGTAGCGATAGCGCGTCACTTCGCCGTCGGCGCCGGTCTCGGCCACCAGCCAGCCCAGCGGATGATAGCGGTAGCGGGTAATACGCCCGGAACAGTCCGTCGCACGAACGATCTGCCCGGCCTCGTTGTACTCCTGGTAGCGGCTGTTGCCTGCGGCATCGACCTCTTCAACGACCTGGCCGAACTCGTCCCGGCGCAGCTGCGTAGTCTGCCCCATCGGATCCACCACGCGCTTCAGCCCGTGATGTTCGTCGTACCAGAACCGGGTAGCGCTGCCGTCTGCTTCGATAATGGCCGCAGGAAGCGCGCGGTGCTCCAGCCATGTGGTGGTGCGCGTATTGCCGTCGGCATCGGTCTCCTGAACCCGGTTGCCCATCTCGTCGTAAACGAAGGTGACGGCGTTTCCGAGCGGATCGATGCGGCGCGTCAGAAGTTCGTTGTCATCCCATTCGTAGCGCCAGTTTTCACCGCGCTCGTCAACGTAGCGGACAATCAGATTTTGCGCGTTCCAGTAGTGGCGGCGCGTTTGACCATCGTAGTGCTCGACGGTCGTCTGCCCGGCGGCTAAATCGTAGATAAAGCGGCAGCCGTCGCCGGTGCTGGTGCGGTTTTCCACCACGCGCCAGTGATCGAATTTTTTCCAGCGATATTCACTCTCCAGACCGCCCGGCATCCGGTGCCAGACCATCAGGCCATGGTCGTTGTAACGGTATTCACGCGTCACCACGCCGGAGGCATCCGTCGCGCTCGCCAGCTGGCCGCGCGCGTCGTAGCCCCACTGCATCAGCGGCCATGTCTGGCTGCCGTCGAAATGGCTGGCTGCGGTAACGCGATGCGGGAAGCGCTCATCTTCATAGCGCAGGGTAACGTCTATTGCCCGCGGCTCGTCATGAAGACCAAGCAGCCTGCCCTGCTCGTCCCACTCCGTCAGCAGCGCGTTGCCGTATTCGTCGCTGAGGGAGGCCAGACGCAGGATGGATGGATTAGCGCGAGTCGGTTTGTAAAGACGCCACACCGCACCGTCATCGTCGGCAATCGCCACGTCGCCGCCCTCATTGCGGCGGATAATGATGCCCTCGCTGATGCTGTAAAACGCGCGATCGACCGGCGGCAGCTCAAAGCTCAGCTCGCGCCCGGTTTCATCGAACCAGGTCGCATTGTTATCTTCCAGCGTCAGATAGCTGTCAAAAGTTGTTGCCCAGCCCAGACCAAACAGCCCTTCGCGGGTGGTCAGGCTGTTGTAGCTGCGCTGCCAGCGGAGCGGGAAGCGCCCCGGCAGCGAGAAGTCGAGCTCGTCGTCGTCGTTCAGCACCTTCACGCCGGTGGCGGCGTGAACCGGGTGCGAGGAGCCAAACACGGCGTTGACCGCCATATCCGCCAGCATCCCGCCGCCGGCCGCCGCCAGCGCGCAGGGCATGTTTTTCAGGATCTTGCCCGGACGCCCGCGCAGCAGGGAGAGTGCAATCATCCCCAGCGCCAGACCCGGCGTTTTACCGCTTTTGATATCGCGGACCGTGAGCGTATCCCCGCCGATGATCACGTTCGGGGAGACGTCGTCGGAAACGGTGCCTTCGCAGGTGGTGCGATCTTTCGCACGTACCGCGGGCTGTCCGTTGATAAAGACGCTTTTGGAGCCTTCAGCCAGATACTGCGGCCCGGAGTGCTTTTCGCACGCCACCTTGTCTTCTTCCAGCGGCGAGGTTCCCGCGGCGGCCGAGGCGACACTCGGCTGCCACATTTCGCTGCCAAACTGTCCGGCGGCGGAAAGCAGCATGCCCGCATAATCGGCAAAGCTGCCCGGCGACTGCGGCTCAGGGGACGGTGTATCGGCAGGCGTCAGCGTTCCTGCCGCACGTGCGGCGGGGAGTGCGTTGGTCAGTACGTTGTTCGAACCGGTGGTAATTTTACCCGCAGGCGACGGCGGAAAAAGCGCATTGCCTAGCCCTTCCGCGGCGTTGCTGATATCGTCGGTGATACCCGCGACGTTTGCCAGCACGCCGCCAATGATGCCGCTTAACAGACAGCTGGATCCAATTGCGGCCACGCCTGCAGCTGCTGCACCTGCCCCCAGCAATGGCGCCGCTACGGTTGCTGCTGCGCCTACCGCCGCACCGATCACCGCATAGGCGGCACCTTCCGCCACAATGCTGGTGATGTCAGCAAAAATGCTGGAGTGAATAATCTCGTCGCCCTTACGGGCCGCGTTGTTATCGCTCATGCCTTACACATTCCGGTTGTCGTTTAGCGTCAGACTCTGCTTAAGCGCGCTCCAGCGCACCTCATCCTCTTCGGTAAAGGCTCTGATTGCCGAGAGGGTAAAAATCATCAATACTGGTTTACCCGGCGTCTGCACGGCGAGCTGTTTTTGCCACAGCCGCTGCCCGTTACGGTCAAACGTGGTTTCAACTTCCAGCCCGTTAATTTTTCCGTCAGGCCCGGCTTTTACGCTCCGGAATTCACTCTGGGCAATTTCGCCCATCTGAGGACGCAGCACGTCCCACTGGCGGTGAAACTCTTGTTCGTAGTCGCTACCATCGGGAATCACGCCGCGGCTGACCACCACGGACAGCCCGCTTTCGTCATCGCGAATAATGTTCATGCTGTTATCCTGCCAGGCAGCAGGAAAAAGGGAAAACGAACCTTCCTGGAGGGTGTATTTCATAAGTGAACTCGGGATGATTAATATTCAGAGAAACAAGAAGGCCAATCCATGCAGGCCTTTTGGCTGGCTGTTTTATTTAAGCCATTGCCCTGACTGATCGACTAAAACATGGCTACCTTTGCTGACAGTCAATTTCATGGGGGCATACGTCACGGTGTAAACGGTCTCGCCATTCTTATACGTTGAGCCGATTATTTTACCTGCAGAGTCGTGCAACGTGTTTCCCCTTAAGGAGATCGTACTGTTATCGCTTTTGCGTACGCCGAGATAAACCATCTCGTCACATTCACTCTCAAAATGGCCGCAGGTGTTCATCAGCGAAATAGCGAACTTTTCGGTGTCGAGCTTTCTGGTTTCCGCGTTTTGAACCGAAGCGGCTTTATGTAACGTATAACGCAGCGGAGCATAATAATTTCCTTTTTGTGGAGGAGTAACTAAGCGCCATTCCATTTCACTCCCCTTTATTTCCAAAACAGCCCGTCCGCCTACGCCGCCAAACGATGAGTTGAACTCTACGTTGGCACGATTGCTTGCTATCGTACCGCTAAGATTACGCTCATCATCTTCCGGGCAATCTATGCGGTTTCCTCTTTGGGAGATATAACAATAAGACCCGGTGATACGGTTGCCTGATTCAGCTAACCGCAGGGTTAACGTTGAGTCGTTCTCGTATTCGCCAGCCCATTCTCCGTCAAACGCGAGGCCAGATGAGCTGTTCGTTGCAAAATGCATCGCATTGAATCTGGCGGCCCATCGCTGAATATCGGCATGAATAACCGAGCTATTATCAGAAGACTGGTAATGAATAACGTCCGACTCTGGAACCACCCAGGCCGCAAAGATTTTGCCGTCAGGATTGATGATCAGCGCGGACGCATTCTCCAGATAGAGATCTTTTAACCAGCCTTCAACAAACAATCCGCCACCTGTGGTGGTATGTGGTTCACCAAAGACATCAAAGTTATCAATAAAGGTCTGGTAATGATTTCCCAGTGTCTTCCTGAGATTGTCTGTCACTTCGCTATCGTTAACGATGCGATTTACCGTATCGAGCTTATTGTATTGCGATAATTCAAGCGCAGATGACGTTTCAACGACGCCTGTCAATAAAGCGGTGAACAATACGACTGACTGATATTTTTCGGTCATAAATTACTCTGAAGAACCATTTTCGTAATTCATTGTTATTTTTACAACCTTATTGTCTTTAACCTCAAAAGAAAGCAATTTCTTACCCAATTCATAGGAAATCCACTGCTCTCCGGAATCATTTTCGACCTGGCCACTACCGTAAGCTTTATTAAGTTCATTTATTGTTGAACCAATATGGATCCCACGAGGTGTTTTGCCATCCGCAGCAGTTAGCGTAATCTGTGAGACAATATAATCATCAATACTTCTCTCGGCCTTATCCCACCAAAGGTTGGAACTGAATATTTCTAGCCCAGAGTTTTGATGCTGAAAGAATTTATAATTTGTTCCGTCGAAAGGAACCTCCCCGACAAAACGGCCTTCAACCGGCAACTCAACTTTACGTGCAACGTCATTAGTCCATCTGTCGCCCAATGCGACAGTCTGTTTATTTATTTGTACAGAAAAATCGGGAATGGCTAAAAGAGTATGTGATGAATTTCCAATTTCTTTATTGATTGGAGCAGTCGCCGCATAACTGTTCAAACTGCAGAGCACCAGAACAGAACAGAAAACACTCAGAATTTTCTTACTCATAAGTTGATCCATTACTTAAATTTTGGAATATCATATGATAGGTTTGCTCCAGGGAAATTATCAAACATTTTCTTCATGTTTGATGTTTGGGCTACAGCCCAGTTGACATCAGTTGCATACTGATGCGTCCCTGGCGAAGCTGGGTTCCATCGCATCTTATAAAGATTGTTTTGGGCATAATCCGCATTATTAATGTATTTTTCGGAAATCCATTTCGCACCACCGTCTATCGCTTTTTCTGGCGAAGTCCATCCCATTTTATATGCGTAATTGGAACCTGTTTTAACGGCATTACCATCTAAAGCGCCAATACCGTACATATTATAAACTTTTACACCGTTGACCTCGACACCTTTTGCCAGTTCACTCGCTCCATTACCTGTTTCTAGAGCAGAATGCGAGGCGAGATAAACTTCACTGACATTGTATTTCTTTGCTGCGTCAAGATATGTTTTTTCTTGACCTTCAAGTACGCCTTTCCCTTTCAGGAAGGAAGCCATATCAGTTTCAGAAACACCTGATGAAGATGAGAGATCCAGGAACTGATATTTATCAGTTCCTGTATTGAAGTTATCCGGGTTTGCATATTTCTTAATATCATCTTCAGAGGCGTTAACAAAGCCGCGTCGCGTCCACTTTTGAGGTTTAGCCTTTAAATTCTTTTGCTTATCCACCATGTCCTGCAACGAATAATCATATTCACTGGTTTTGTCTGTGCCGGTTGATGCAGCTGAATTGTTTTGCGCAGGTACCGCTTTACCTGATCCTCCGGCAACTCCAGCACCGGCAGATTTTTTAGCCTGATCCGGAGAGAAATACGCCTGCACTGCCGCATCAATATCCCCTTTATGCCCCGATCCCGGTGCCGTTGTGCCAGGTTTTGTGCCAGAGGTATTCAGATGCAGCTTACCGCCCGTCGTGATATGACCATCCCCTTCCACAAAGAAGTTAAACTCTTTGCCGATGAGGTTAATCTTGCCGTTAGCATTCAGCTCAATGGCGCTTTCACCTGAGACCAGCCGCAGCTTCGTCCCGGAAGCAATCACATACTGCTCCACCGCCGCATCCAGCTTGCCTTTACCCGTCAGGATCTCGGTTCCACCTTTCACGGCCTGAGTCTGATTCGCTTCCACGCGATGCAGTTCATTTTTCTTCACGTAATGGCTGCGCGCCCCGCCGACGCTGTGCGTTTCATCATTTTTAACGCTGGTGTCCATGTTGCGTTCGGCCTGGATCCACACCTGCTCTGCACCCGCCTTGTCCTCAAAGCGCAGGGCGTTGGCATTATCGACGGAACCGTCTTTCGTGCGGCTCATAAAGCCCATCTGCGTCGCCGCAGCCGGCAGCGCCCACGGCGGCATGCTTGCGTCGTTGTACACGCGCCCGGTAATGATCGGACGGTCCGGGTCGCCGTTGATAAAGTCCACCACCACCTCATCGCCGACGCGCGGGATTTGTACCCCGCCGTAGCCCTGGCCCGCCCACGCGCTCGACACGCGCACCCAGCAGGAGCTGGTGTCATCGCCCTTCGCCAGACGGTCCCAGTGGAACTTCACCTTCACGCGGCCGTATTTGTCCGTCCAGATACTCTCGCCGTTCGGCCCCACCACTTTCGCGGTCTGCGGGCCGTAGGTGCGCGGCCACGCCGTGGTCTGCGCCGGACGGTACACCACCGACGCCGGGATGACCGTGAAATCGGTACGGTGTATGGTCTCCCCCTCGCCGCTGGCATAGCGGTTCTCTTCGAGGTGGTAACCCGCCGCCGTGACCAGATACTCGCCGTTGTCGCTGAAGAACGGGGCGTTGGTTAACGTGAAGGTGTGGCCTGGCGCAATCCCCGCCGCCGTCGCGGTGGCCTGAATCTGCTGATGCTCAACCTGCCAGCGCTCCTGACGGATGCGGGCATAGAATTCCCCGTGCCCCTTGTCCACAAAGCGTCCCGGCCAGTCGTACACGTCAATGCTGCCCGGCTTCGGCGACGCCGGGTTCTGCTGGGCCTGGAACAGCCACGCGTTCGGCTTGCGGAAGTCATAGTCGTCGAGGCTGTAAATCCCCGGCGTCACGCTGTCCTCCAGCGCCCACTGGCTGATGCCCTCTTCGTCCGTACTGCCGCCCGACGGCGTCTGGTGGTAAGGGATGACCTCATAGCCGCTGAACGGCTGGTGCTGCGTGGCGGCGTCGGTGAGCACCAGGGTATGTTTGTCCGCCTCGTGGCGGAAGTAATACGCAATCCCCTCCAGCTCCATCAGGCGGCTGATGAAGTCCAGGCTCGACTCCTGATACTGCACGCAGTAGTCCCACACCCGGTAGCTGCCGGTGAGTTTGTCCTCAACGTTGACCTGATGCTCGCCGAGCAGGGTTTTCACAATCTGCGGCACCGTCTGGCCCTGGAAGATACGCAGGTTTCGGTCGCGCTTCATCGGCCACAGATCCGGCTCCACCGTCAGCTGGTAGACCGCATAGCGGGTGCCCGTCAGCTCAACGGCGCTGACCGCCACGCGGGTAATCTTGCCGTTAACATAGCGGGACGTCAGCAGATTCTGCGTCGGGATGGTCACCGTGACCGGCTGGCCCAGCAGCCTGCTGCGGTCAATGCGCGCGTCCGTGCCGAGCACGGTCAGCGTCAGCGCGAACGACTCGGACATCGCCTCGCGGCCCGTCAGTTTCCAGAACAGAAGCCCCTCCACCGGGAGCTGAACGGTAATTCGGTTGAGCATAATCTTCATTCCATATTGCTTATGCGATTGAGAAAAGAGGTTCGCATCTATGCATGAGCGTCATTTATATATCAAAGTGAATGAGTTTTTTCTCTTTTGCCCATTAAGTAAATAAGAGAATATACTTTCAGCAGTTCCGAGATAACAAACAATCCTAAATTCACCCAGACACTTGAAATACCAAAAACACTTACCAGAAGTGGGAAAATAGAAACCGAACATCTGAACGAAATCAGGCGAAAAAATTCCTGAACAAGGGCGAATTTAATCGCAACGTCTTTTCTCTTAAAAAATAGCCAAACAGAAACAAAAAGTGAAAGCAGCAAGAGCAAATCAAATATAAAAAAGAGTGTTACGATAAAGCTGTAACCGCCTCCTGAAGCTACATCTGAGGTTCCTGTGAACGCGATTATATCTGAAATGAAGGGGATTCTGTCCTGGCGAAATGAATTTACAGAATAAAGAAAAAGAGCCAGTACATCCATGCATCCCCAGAAATACCATAATTTATTTTTTAAATTCATAATCCTCTTCTCTGACTCCAGGTATCCATTGCCATGATTTACCACTTACTGCCCAGGCATCGTCGCTCTCAAGGTATTTCTGATAAATGGATCGTTGTTCTCCGTATCGTCTGATGACAGATTTTTCAGATATAAACGCGCGCGAATCACCGTCCAGTTCTGCGGGTAGTGCTGTCCAGCGCTGGATTTTATCGCGCGAGGTATTCATGTAGTCCTTACCGTCCGATCCAAACACCCGTCCCTCGTCCCCCATGCTCGTCAGCCGATTAATCGCCATAATCACAACATTTTTTGTGCCATGATAATCATCTTCAACAGTTTTCCAGTAACCCGGTCCGTAGTGAGCGGTCGATGGAATAAATGAATCACGCGTTGGGGTTGGTTTTCCAAACAGAGCGACATTATTTCGGTAACGTTCGAGGATGTAATTCACAAAAGCTGGGCTGTACATCGTCTCATCAACACAAAACAGCTCCCCTGACTCAGAGATGAAAAAGGGATACAGAGCTTTTGTCCGTTGACGGCGATCGATTAAGACCACCTCTCCTGAGTCAATTAACCGTTCAATTTTACTAAGATTTTGTGCGTAGAGAGGATCAAACACGGCATTAGGATTAAATTCGAAGCGACGTCGCAACGTTAAACCATCAATGCTGTGAAATGGATTTAAAGCACCGCGCACCACAACAAATTCACGTCCTACATCGCTCCGTGCATAAACAGGAGAGACAATCTTTTCGAATTCCTTTGGATGAAGCCTTTGGCTTCGAAGATCGTACACTTCCATAGTTTCTCCTGTTTATATTTCTACGGATTCACCAGCCAGGTGCCCGGTTTGGTGATATCCAGCGTCTGACCACGCGTTCTTCCGTTGCCCTGAAGCTCAATCTTCGCCTCACCGGCCGGCAGCTTGAGCGATGCATAGCCGTTGGTTCCTGGACGCAGCGCTTTTGGCTCACCGTTCACTTTCAACGTTTCGCCGTCGAGGATGCGGATATAGACCAACGCAACAGGGCTCTCGACAGGCGGTGGCGTCTGCTGTGCCGTCGCCTGCTCGCTCACCTTCGCCGTTTCTGGCTTCACGTCTGGCGCGTTCGCGGCGGTTTCGGTTGGACGCGTCTCTACCGGTGCCTGCGCAGCCTGCTCTGGCGCATCTTTGCCGCCGCTAAACAGCATCGCGCCAGCGATAACGCCGACCAGCACGCCTGCGGCTACCATGCCCGGGATCCTGTAGCGGCGCCAGTCGAGCAGCGACGCCGGTTTTTCGTCTTCCACCGGAACCAGCATCGTGCCGGGCTTTTTCGCGGTCAGCACATCGTTGATACCGGCGACCGGCATCTCAATCAGCGCGGCGAACTCGTCGATGGACTGCGGACGGTCCTCCATGTGCAGCGCCAGCGCGCGGTCAATGGCCTGCAGCAGCGGAATGGAATAGCCCTGCGGCATGATTTCCACCAGCGGTTTGCAGGTATCCTGAATAGAACGCACCACGCTGACCGGCGGCGGAGAGCCCACAATCAGGGTACGCAGCACGGCGCCGAGGGCGTAAATATCCGTCCACGGGCCCTGCTCGCTTTCGTTGTCGTCGGTGTACTGCTCAATCGGCGCAAATCCCGGACGCAGCATGGTTTCCGTTTCGTCGGAGAGGTTACCAATCGTGCGGCGCGCGGAGCCGAAATCGAGCAGCACCGGCAGGCCGTTATCCTGGATCTGGATGTTATCCAGAGAGATATCGCGGTGCAGGTAGCCTTCGTCGTGGATGGTCTTGATCGCACCGAACAGCATCGGCAGCGTGCGGCGGATCCAGGCTTCGTTGATCAGCTCCGGCTTTTCTTCACGCAGGCGTGAGAGCGTCGTGCCGCTGTAAAACAGCGTCCCCATGTAGGCCGTGTCGTTTTGCACCCAGAAACGCAGAACGTGCAGCAGGTTCGGGTGGTTAAAGCGCGCCAGCAGACGCGCTTCCTGAATAAAGCTGTTCAGGCCCGCGGAGAACGCTTTGCCAAAGCGCTCGCTGCGCAGCACCAGGGTCATGTCGTCGCCGCGTACGGCGAGCGAAGAAGGCATAAATTCTTTGATAGCGATAGTGCGTTCGAGCTGGTGATCCCACGCGCGATAGACGATGCCAAAACCGCCGCCGCCGATCACCTCTTTGATTTCAAACTCGTTGAAGCGGTACCCGACCGGGAGCGCGTTTGGGACAGTCCGATTGTTATCATTATCCGTCATCTTTTACAGTTCTCTTGATGATTATTACGCGGCAAACTGACAGTGAAACTGGCCCTGCTCGCAGGTGACGTGCAGACGTCGGTACTGCTCGTCGCTGCGGCTGGCGGTAAGTAAGATCTGGCTCATCTGAGGCAGCAGGGTGTTGGTCAGAATAGCGTCCACCATGCGGCCGCCGGACTCCACCTCGGTACAGCGCTGAACAATCTGTTCCACCACGCTGTCGTCAAACTCAGAAATAATGCTGTGATTCTCTTCCAGACGGCGCTGAATGCGCTTGAGCTGCAGGCGAACGATCTGCCCCAGCATCTCGTCGCTGAGCGGGTAGTACGGCACCACCAGCAGGCGGCCCAGCAGCGCCGGCGGGAATACCTCCAGCAGCGGCTGGCGCAGGGCGCCGCTTAACGCCTCAGGCTCCGGCACCAGCTCCGGATCGGCGCACATGGCGCTAATCAGGTCGGTACCGACATTGGAGGTCAGAATAATGATGGTGTTACGGAAATCAATGTGGCGCCCCTCGCCGTCTTCCATCCAGCCCTTATCAAAGACCTGGAAGAAGATCTCGTGGACGTCCGGGTGCGCTTTTTCTATTTCGTCCAGCAGCACCACGCTGTACGGGCGGCGGCGCACGGCCTCTGTTAGTACCCCGCCTTCACCATACCCTACGTACCCCGGAGGCGCACCTTTTAAGGTGGAAACCGTGTGCGCTTCCTGGAACTCGCTCATATTGATGGTGATAACGTTCTGCTCGCCGCCGTACAGGGATTCGGCGAGCGCCAGCGCGGTTTCGGTTTTACCGACGCCGGACGGGCCGCACAGCATAAAGACGCCCACCGGTTTGTTCGGATCGTCCAGCTTCGCCCGCGAGGTTTTCACGCGGCGGGCAATAAGATCCAGACCGTGACGCTGGCCGATAACGCGCTGGTTGAGCGTGTCGGCGAGGTTGAGTACCGCATCGATCTCGTTTTTCACCATCCGGCCCAGCGGGATCCCGGTCCAGTCAGAGACCACCGCGGCAACCACGTTTTCATCCACCGCCGCAAACAGCAGCGGCTCGTCACCCTGTAAGGCGTTCAGCGCCTGCTGCTGTTCCGCCAGCTGGCCGCGCAGCTCAGCGGTGTCTTCATCTCCCGCCGCGAACAGCGCCGCGCGCAGGCGAATAATCTCCTGCACCAGGCTGCGCTCTTCTTCCCAGCGCTCGGCCAGGGCTTCGCGTTTTGTTTCATACGCGTCGCGTTCGGCGCGTAACGTTGCTACGCGCTCGGCGTCACCGGCCCCCACGCGCGCTTCGCGTTCAGCAATCTCAATCTCAACGTCCAGCGCGGCAAGATGGCGCAGGCAGTCTTCAAGCTGCGCAGGCGGCGCGCTCTGGCTGACCGCCACGCGGGCGCAGGCGGTGTCGAGCAGCGCAACGGCTTTGTCCGGCAGCTGACGCGCCGGAATGTAGCGATGAGACAGCTTCACCGCCGCGCTGACCGCTTCGTCGAGCAGCAACACCTGGTGGTGCGTCTCCAGCGGCGACACGGTGCTGCGCAGCATCAGAATGGCTTTCGCTTCGTCCGGCTCGTGAACCTGAACCGTCTGGAAACGACGGGTCAGCGCCGGGTCTTTCTCGATGTACTTTTTGTATTCCGCCCAGGTGGTGGCGCCGATGGTGCGCAGCTGACCGCGCGCCAGGGCGGGCTTCAGCAGGTTCGCCGCATCGCCGGTCCCCTGCTGGCCGCCTGCGCCAATCAGGGTGTGGATCTCATCGATAAACAGAATGATTGGCGTGGCGCTGGACTGGACTTCATTAATGAGCGCCTGCAGACGGGCCTCGAACTCGCCTTTCATGCCTGCGCCTGCCTGCAGCATGCCGATATCCAGCAGCCATAGCTGAATGTTCTGCAGGGGCTCCGGCACGTCGCCGTCGGCGATACGCAGCGCCAGCCCTTCCACAACCGCCGTTTTCCCGACCCCGGCTTCCCCGGTCAGCAGAGGATTGTTCTGACGACGGCGCATCAGGATATCGACCATCTGGCGGATCTCCTCGTCGCGTCCGACAACCGGGTCAATCTTCCCTTCCCGGGCGCGGGCGGTCAGGTCCTGACCGTACTGGGCCAGCGTCCCCTGGGCTGCCGGTACCGCACCCGCCGGTGCATCGACGGCGGCAGCGGCCTGCTGCGTCTCTTTGCTGTTGGCGCAGATGGTATCGAACTGCTCAATCAATACCTCGACGTTAAGGCGGGTGAACTGCGCCGAAATGCTTTTCAGCACGTTGGCCAGATTCCAGGTTTTGAGCATGCCGATCAGCAAATGGCCGCCGCGAATACGGCTGACGCCAAACTTCAGCGAGCCGAAGACCCAGGCGCGCTCCACGGCGCTGTCGATATGCTCGGAGAGAT
Organism: Enterobacter hormaechei; assembly: GCA_041890495.1. Classification (GTDB taxonomy): domain Bacteria; phylum Pseudomonadota; class Gammaproteobacteria; order Enterobacterales; family Enterobacteriaceae; genus Escherichia; species Escherichia boydii. The sequence continues at coordinate 906,290 of CP169086.1, read as the reverse complement.
CGGAAACGGAACTCGCCCCGCGCGGAAGCACATCCAGCGCGGCAACGATATCGCGCGTCAGCTGCTGTTCATCAAGGGCAAAGTGGCGGATGACCTGCTGCAGATCGCCATCCTGCTGCTGCATCAGCTGATGCAGCCAGTGCACCAGCTCAACATAGGGGTTGCCGCGCAGCTTGCAGAACGCAGTCGCGCTTTCCAGAGAGGTAAATAACAGCGTATCCAGTTTGCCGAAAAGCACGGCACGGCTAATTTCTGACATGTTAGTTTCCATTAACAATGATTCGGTATACGGAAGGATTACCGCTCTGCGCGATACACCAGATCGCCGCGCGGGGCAGGCTGCGGCTGAAGGCCCAGCCAGGTGTTATAGCCCAATCGCGCATGACTGCCGAGCGTGGCGCCCTGCACCGCGTCTTCGCGCAGGATCACCCGCGTTTCCCATTCAAACTCCACTCCGGCGTACTGACGCACCCAGTCGCGCAGCTCGGTGACCCACGCTTCACCCGGGAGAAAGCGGTTGTACTCCTCCGCGCTCAGCGGGCCAATCTCGATGCGAAACTTATGCTGCACGTCGCGGACGGCGACGCCGAGAAACGCGGATTCACCCATGCGCGGCATGCGGCGTCCTGTACCCAGCTGCGCCTGCTCGCGCGTGGAGAGCGGCATCCACTGCGGCACGTTGCTGACCAGCTTGACCGGCGCCTTAAAATAGCTGCGCAGGATCTTCTCCAGCCCCTCCGGATCCCGCCCGTGACGGGTCAGGTGCCCGGCGTGGGTAAAGCGGGCGTGCGAGCTCAGGCTGCCTTTGTTCATCTGACCCGGCTGGCCCATACCAATCAGCGACGCCAGATAGCCCTCAAAGCGTTTGTTATCGGCGCGGTCCAGCGAGACGGTGGGCTGCGCATCCGCCCAGGCGCGGTAAAACAGCAGCGCCAGACGATGATGGAACAGATCGGCAAACGCGCTCAGGCTGGTGTCCTGATGATGATAAATACGCTCGCGGGCATACTCGGTCATGTGGACCGGCAGCGGGCCGTTCGGGCCAAACAGGCCGAAGCTGAGGATAGATACCTCATGCAGCCCGCTCTCTTCCCGCTGACGCACCTGGGCCAGCGTCGACGGGGCAAAACTCATCGACGGCTGCTGGCCGATGCGCAGCGGTTCAAATTTTGGCAGCGGCGCGCGGCCCAGCGGGTAGCGCTCGCCGCCCTGGGCATCAATGCGCCTTAACAGCTGAAACAGATCGTAGCGCCAGGGCGTCTCGCGGACTCCGTGCCAGAACGCATCCGGCAGCTTCGTCAGGCGATGCACGCGCAGCGGTGCAGTGGCGGCGTCACTCATATCAGCGCCCTTTTACCCATGCGCGGCGCCCAGTAGCCAATCTCGCCGCGCTGCTGGCTTTTCAGGGAGAACTCAGTAAAGCTGTTGATGGAGACCAGGCGTGCAAAAAGACGCTCCATCACGCTGCCGAAGAGCCACGGGCTGGCTCCCGAAAAGGCTCGCTCATCCACCGTCAGGGTAATGCCGATCCCGCGGGCGAACACGACCGGGCCGGGTTCAGGCACGCGGCGGTGAACCGGCTCCAGCACGCAATTACGTACCCCCTCCACCTGACGCGCCACGGGCGTTTCGGCCAGGTTGGCGTACAGCCCTAACAGCTGGCGCAGCGCGGCAGCCCCTTCCTCGTTGTCACTGTCCATCAGGCTGAGGTAGTTCATCTGCAGCTGGCTGATAAGCCGCCAGGTGCTGAACCCTTCAGCCAGTGCCGGACGCGGCGGCGTCGGGCCTTTACGCAGGGTGAGGGATTTCACCGGCATGGAATCGGCCATAATGAATTGACCGAGCTCCTGCTGCAGCATCAGCGGCAGGTCGCGGCTGGTGCAGAGCACCTCGGCAGAAATATAGCGCAGGTTTTCCTGCCAGGGGGCGTGCTGTTCATCCACCAGCGAGACGAAGACCTCCGAGCCGATATAGCCGGTACGGGTGCCGTAGCGCAGGGCATGCTCGGACAGCACGCGCTGTTCACGACGCAGGGAAAAATAGGCCCCGTAGTTGCCCGCATCGCCGCTCCAGGTACTCCAGAACGGACGAAACGTCTGGTCATCGCGCTGACCATCCGCGCTGCCATAGATTTTTTTGACCGCGTAAATTTCATAATCCAGCGGACGGATGTTATCCACCACCAGATGGTATTCATGCTGGCCTTCATTCAGCTTCTGACGCGCCGCGACCTTTGGGAACAGGTTGATGACCGGCGTACAGTGCAGCGCCAGATGGCTGGCATCGACCACGCGCTCCAGTTGTTCATCCGACTTATCCAGCAGGATAAAGATATCGAAGGCTTTTTCGTCTTCACAGCGCTGGATAAGCTCGCTCAGACCGCTCAGGCTAATGAAGCGGAAACGGGCCGGAAACGCGAAATACTCCTGCAGCAGACGATAGCCGTCAAAGTTGCGCAGATCGTCCGGAAGCAGCGCCTGATCGGGCTCAAAGCCCTCCTGGCGCAGCGCATCCGACGCCAGCAGCTGTCGCTGCGGCTGCGGGCTGACCGTCTGGCAGACGATTCCGGCGTGGTGCTCCATCACCAGCTCCAGCAGCTTGAGCGCTTCAATATCCGGACCGGCGAGGAAAAATTCCAGACGGTCGAAATCCAGATGGCCAAGATTCTGTGGGCCGTCGCAGGCGATGCGGATCCGTAAGGCGCTGCCGATCCCCCGCTGGCTCAGCCCCAGCTGCGCGAGCGGCAGATCGGCGGGCACGCCGCCCAGCTCGACCTTGTCAATTTTTAGCGGCAGCAGGTTAACCTCGTGCGCCGTGGTATAGCTGCAGGTCACGCCGGTTTTTTTCAGCGCCAGGCTGTCCATCATGGTACCGCGCGGCACAATGAAGCCCTTGCTCAGGTCGCCCCGGCTGCTGTCGGGCTGAATCTCCGCGATCGCCATCGACGGCGTGGGCGCGAGATAGTTAGGCGCAATCATCTCCAGCAGACGCTGGGAAAAGCGCGGAAACTCCGCGTCCATTTTCATCTGCACGCGTGAGGTCAGGAAGGCGAAGCCCTCCATCAGACGTTCGGTATACGGGTCCGCCACTTCGATGCCGCGCATGCCCAGCCGTCCGGCGACCTTAGGGTAGCGTTCGGCAAACTCGGCCCCCATTTCGCGCAGGTAGGCCAGCTCACGGTTATAGTATTCGAGCAGTTTACTTTCCACGATTACCCCGCATCTTTCAGTTCAAAATGGCCGTTTTCCAGATCGACATCGGTACGAAACAGAAATTCCAGCGGGTACGGCACGCACCATAAGCGCCCTTTGATCTCGATGGAGAGCACGTTGTGCAGATCCAGCGAGGAGGTATCCGACACGCAGCGAACCTGCAGCCCCTGCGGCAAAATGCGTGGTTCAAAATTGATGATGGCTTCAGTGAGCTTGCGCTGAATGTCGTGCCATTCGATGTCCGACATTCTTTTCCCGGCCAGCGGCGCGACGCCGAAGTTAACCACCGAGCGGCTGACGTGCGGTAGCGCGCTCAGATCGCCGGAGGCATCCTGGTTGATGGTGTTAAACAGCCACTGCAGATCCCGCAGGACATTGCGGCGCAGGGCGGCGTGGGTGATCAGATTGCTGTTAGCCAACTCGCGCTTTTTTTCCGGATCGTTATCGGTGAGGCGATCGAGCAGCGAGGGCTGCATTTTGTCGCGCGCCCCCACCTTCTCCTGCTTGCTGCGGGCTTGCCAGCCGCTGCGCAGCAGATCGCCTTCGCCAGCGGGATTACTCATCGGCTCCATCCGTCGCAAACGTCACGAGGCTTAGCGACAGCAGCGGGCTTTCGCTTTGCTCGCTCAGCCAGGCTTTCTGACCCGTGCCTTCGTAAAGGGTGCCGTCTTCGTCGAGCGGCTGCCAGTCGGTGGTGCGCCCCAGCTTGACCGCATCAGAGGCATCGGCTGCAAACGGATAACGCGCCGGGATCTGACACACCTGTTCCGTTCCGTCGGTCAGGCGCACCAGCGCGTGACGCCAGACCAGATCGGTGACGCTGGCAGGCGCCTGGAAACGGATCTCCGCGATAGCGTTAAACGGCAGCCAGAAATAGCGGCCGTTGACGATGGTTTCGCACACCGGGCCGAGACGGGCATCGCCGTCCATCAGCCAGTCAAAGGCCTGCGTCTCCTCGTTTTCGAGAGTAATGTTGCCAGGAGTGGCCTGCGCCTGTTCGAGAGCCTCCAGACGCAGCGCCTGCGCGCGCTCGCCCTCCTCGCTCAGCGCCGCGGCAAGGGTGGTAAGCCACGGCCACTGGGTTTCAGGCATGGCCGGACGCGCCTGTCCCGTCATCACCTGCGCGCGCTGCAGCTCGCCCTGAATGGACTGCTCCAGCAGCGTGACGGTGGGCTTCGCCTGCGGCTTCAGCGCCAGCCAGCTTTTCAGCTGGGTCAGAGCACGCGTCCAGTTGCCGCTGAGGGTTAAAAACTGCACGAACGCGGCGCGGAGATCGGCATCCGCAGGACGGGCTTTGATTTCTGCTTCAAGGCGCGCGAGCGCGTCGTTGAGCGACTCACCCGCCAGGTGTTGATAGAGCGTATTCATCGCTATTCCTTAATTTGCCGCGCGCCATGCGCCGACGGCCGGATCGCGCAGCTGAGGACGCAGGGTGTCAATCAGAACGATATTCAGCGGGGTGCCGGGTGCCACCCAGGCGCTCCAGGTCTTTTTCACCGCCGCGATACGCGCCTGCAGTTTTGCATCATCGCTGGCGGTTTCACGGGAGATCTCCACCGCGACGGTGCCGTTGCTCTTCCAGCTGTTCAGGGCGTTGTCGTAAGGCAGGATCATCCAGCTCTGGTCGCTGTCTGGGGTGCTGAATACCATGCGCTCTTTGTTGACGGAGGTGATCAGCGCGTTTTCAGGGTCGGCGCTTTGATTCAGTCCGGTCACCGGGAAGCCGTGGATGTAAGTCACCGCCATCTCTTTCTGTCCGCCGTTGCGGGACTGCGACACAACGGTGTGTCCGCTCAGCCAGCTGCCGTTGCCGCAGCGGGTGGTGTCAGAATCCGGAATAAAGAGCGCCGGTGCAGAAGCGCCCCCTTCCCAGAAGGTGCGCAGGTGGCAGCCGTCCTGAAGCGTAAACTCCTGCCACGGCGTACGGTCGGCGGCAACGGTGCGGGAAGCCACGTTCTGATCTGGCGGCAGTAACGCGCCGCTGGCTGGGGTTGCGGCGACGGTCGCGGCAGGCGCGGCCTGCTCCTGTTTCACCACCAGCGCCCAGTCCTGCGCTTTGCCGGCCGTGCCCTGCGCCAGCGTAGTACCCGCCGGATCGTTGAGCGTCCAGCTGAGTTTATTCACTTTGCTGCACTGGTGTTCCAGCAGTGAGCCAAGACGCGGCACAAAGTTCTCCAGCACGGAGACGTCTTTCTTGCCGTTTGCCACAATGCGCAGCGCCACCTCAGGCTTACACCAGCTCTGCGGCGTGTTGTCTTTGATGTTGTCGATCCAGATATCCAGCTTCTGCGCAGGAGACTGCACGATGCGGAAATTTTCAGCCTGTGCGGTGGAGGTCGCCGCCAGAAGTGCCAAACCCGATAGCCAAAGTTTCATATCGTTCCTTGTGTGTCTAATCAGTTCCGCAGGGAAGAAATTGTGCTGCGTCAGAGAGGGTGTGCAGCAAAGTGGTGTCCTGAGGGTTGCCCATCCATACAGCCAGGGCGGTATAGTTATCCTGAGCATTCCCCTCCTGTTCGCCATTCTTTTGAATGATTTGGTTCATTAAGGTCAGCCACTCCTGCGGCGTATTGACCATATGCAGCGACTGCTTCATTTGCTCTTCGCTGACGCCGTGCCAGAACCCGTCGGTGCAGAGTAAGAATGCATCGCCGTCTTCAACCTGCACCACGTCGCTGTAGCTCGCTTCCGGCCCGCCGTTTTCAATCCCGAGCGCCAGATAGAGCAGATTGCTGTTCAGGTTGTCGGTCTGGTGTCCGGCATCTTTCATCTGCTGCACCAGGCTGTGGTCGGTGGTCACATGCCACAGCCATCCGCGGCGGAACAGGTACAGGCGGCTGTCACCGGCATGCGCCCAGTAGGCCAGCCCGTAATCACGGTCAATGAACAGGCTGACCAGCGTCGTGCCCATCCGGCGATAGTCCTGAACGGCCTGCTGTTCGCTGAGAATAGTGCGATTCGCCGTCTGCACGTAGTCGCGGATGTGCTGCGCATTAAGATGTTTGTCGCCATCGAAGCGGGAGATAATGCTGTTGCGGGCCAGCTCTGCAGCCACCTCACCGCCCGGCAGGCCCGCGATGCCGTCGCAGACGACGAAGCAGGCTGAACGTTCCCCTATGGTTTCTCCCGTCTGATCCTGGTTGCTGGCGCGCGTCCCCTGGCGGGAGAGAGAAGCCGTTGCGATATTCATTTGTCTTCCGATCCGCTCTGTGAGTCTTTGTACTGATTCACCTCCATGTCATACGCATGAAGGAAGGCCTCGCCGAACAGGGTATGGAAGTCGTCCTCAATCTCGCCCGCCGTCTCGCCATAGCTGCGAACAAAATAGTCCCACAGGGCGGCTTTGCGGCTGCCCGGCAGCGCCAGACGCGAGGTCATACCGTTCTGCTTCGCCTGCTCTTCCAGCTGCTCCGGGTTAAAGGACTGCAGCATCGCGGCAATAATGGCGCGGATGCCGGAGATCATACCCAGCTGGTGCGCCTGCAGATCGATCAGCGCGTCGCGCACGGATTTGGTTGGCGGCATAAAGCCCGGCATCGGGGTGCCAAACATTTGGATCAGGACGGTTTTGCCGGTTGGCAACAGCTTGAACGGGTTGTTGGCATCGTCCAGCACCATGGTCATGTCGGCTTTCACGCCGCGCTTGAGGATAGAGCGCGAGGAGAGCAGCGCCACGGTCCCCTGAGAGAACATACCGAGGATCTGCCCCAGCTGACGCATATTTTCACGGTCAAACTGCGGAACGGGCTGCATTTCGCTGAGCCCCATCCCCTCCAGCAGCGCTTCCAGCAGCTCGCCCTGCAGCACTTCGCCCTTCTCACCGCTGTTTGCCGTGGCGGTTGGCGAGGCGGCGTTATTGACCGGGTCGATGCGCAGGCGCCCCTTCGGCGCCTGAGCGCTGCTGCGCGCAACGGCCTGTGGCGTTGGCATGGTGAAGCCTGCGTAATCCGGTCGCGCGGGTTCCTCTTCAGCACGCGGTTCTTCCTGCGGCTCAGGGGCGAACAGCGGAGAATCGGCCAGCGCGTCCTCTTCCTGCTCAGGTTCCGTCACTTGGGCAGGTTTTTCGTCAATAATGTCATCCGGATGGGTTAACGGCGCGCCGCCCATCAGCCCGAGCGGGTCGTCATTGCGCGCGGCTGGCGCGCTGGCCTTGCCGCCGAACAGGGCCAGCGGATCGAGCTCATCCGTTGCCTCTTCTTCAGGCTTAACGGGGTTCGTCTCGCCCGGCGGCACCAGCGTTGACGGGGTGACGTCGTCAAAAATACTCTCTTTTTTGAACAGCGCTTCATCGCTGAACAGCGTATCCGGATCGACATGCTTACGCTCAAGCGTCGGATCGCTGTCGTTGAACATCGCCAGCGGATCTTCGGCGTTACGCTCCGGGGCCGCAGGCTGGGAGAACGGATCGTGCGATGCCGCAGGCTGCGGTTTTGTACGGTTGCTGGAGATGCTGTCGGAGATGGAGAACTCCTGCATCAGGCTATCCCAGATCTCCGTTGGCACGGCGGTCGGCTCGGTTTTCCCGCGGGGTGCGGCATTCGCCGGTTTCGGCTGCTGCGCAGGCGCAGGGGCGACCGTCGGACGCGCCTGCTGGTGCAGGCTGGCCGCCATGCGACTCACGGGCTGCGTATCGTGGATCAGTTCGGTCACTTCGATGCGGTAGTCATCAATACCGAGAATGTCGCCATCCTGCAGTTCAACCTGACGCCCTCGCTCCAGCGGAATGTCATTCAATACCACGCGGGTAACGCTGCCGCGGTTGGTCACGCGGCATTCGCCCTGGGCGTCAACGTGAACAATCGCCTGCAGACGAGAGATGGTGCGGTCATTGTCCGGCAACACCAGGTTGTTATCCGTACCGCGCCCAATGGTGCCGCCCGGAGCGTAAAAATCACAGCTGCTTTGCGGCGGCTGATGACCGGGTTTCGTAGAAATAATCGTGAATCGCATGGCGTATTCCTGCTGGTATGATTAGCGCTCAAACGCTGCCGCTCTCGAGGCGAGAACGGCGGCGTTTGAGAAATTGAATATCAAAAACTATTTAATGAAGGTAATAAAATATAATCCAACAATGAGCCATAGAGTGAATATTAACGCCTGCAACTTATAACGGCGATGTAACTTTAGCATCCAACCAATTCTTTCTTCAGGTAACGACTGTACATATTTATAAGCATCTTCCTGAACAAGCCTTTCACGCGTGAATTTCATTTTAACGCCTTTATAAAGGCGAACAAACCAGATTATTTTTTGATAATTGGCCAGTGAACCAAAAAAAGAAGCATAGTCGGTTACAAGATCCAGATCATATCCCTTGCGCCGATAGTCTGAAAGTAACTGATTATAATCAGCCTCGTGTTTTTTGAAATAACGAGAACTGAACAGATCCATAATTACAACAACCAGCAATAAAACCACGATAAGAAATAATGATAAATTCTCTATATTCACCATATTTTATCCATCATATACTCAGTCGCTCCGCCCGCTATCTCGCCACCAACGTATCCACCTGCAGCAGCCCCAACAATGGAGCAGGCGAGCAGTCCTACGCCCCCCGTTGCAACACCAAGCGCAACGCATACACCAGCACCTGCCATTGCTCCGTATTTACCACCGTAAATACCCCCTGCCAGGCTTGCACCAAAGCTGCTGTATTTTTTCACAGCAACTTTAGAGCAACTCTGCTCTCGTCCCGCGGTGCAGGCATTGTAAACTTCATTAGTGGTATTTGCACCTGCAAAACCTATTGCAAGCCACCCTCCCGCTTTAAGAAAACGAGCGGCCTTAGAGGCATTATCGATATAAGTTGAATAACCACGAATAGAGGCGACCCCGGCTGTACTCCATTCATGTACAATGGATCGGCTTGACAAGCCTAATGCATGCTTCAATTCGTTATAGGGTTTCATCTTTAAGGTCAGTCGGGACAATTTGTTTAATAAACCATCCAACTCAGAAAAGAGGCGCTGACGCTCAACAAAAAACTGTTGGCTTATCAATGTCCCTTGTGCTCTGTACTGATTCTGGTAAGCCAATTCAATGGATTTAAGTTTTTTTTCTATTTCACTAAAATATTTTTCACCTGCATCCGCAACGACACCAAGGGACTTATCCATAAAATTAGTGACTGCAGCTATGGTACTAAAATGTTGATTAAAGAAATTCGCTTCACCAGAGTTAAGATCGGCCAGAGCACCGTTGACTTTCTTTTTAGCGAGCTGTAATTGCTTAAGCTGCACAGAATTATTACTTCCCGGTGCATCAAGAATCAACATCTGCCCAGGTTTTGACCACTGTGCATCGCTATTAACCTGCATGAAATAACGAGCAGCATCGCTGTTTGGATTGTTGAATAAGAGCCTTGCCTGGAAATCCAGGGTTCCGGGTTGCTGAACAATGCAATAACCAGGATTAACTAATAATTGACTAGCCATATTCATTCCCTTTGCTCTTAACAAATAAGCACTCACATTCAGATGAAATGGAGTTTGACGAGTATCCAAACGTAGACACTTTCTTAAAAACGGCAACGTTTGAAAACTTACCTATTCTATTTAATACACACCGGATAGTTAACCATTCATAATGACCGGGGAAAAACTCCCCGGCCACATGCGCAATTACGCTTCTTTGTTCTCTTTGATGTTCCAGCCAGCGCTGCTTTCAGCACCTTTACCACCAGAGGTGGTCTGCTCCCAGTACTGCTGTTTCACTTTCGCTGCCTGGAATGCATAGGTCACACCAACGGTATCGCCGTTGTCTGCACCGGTGTACTGAACAGAGGTCACCAGCACATCTTCCAGCGTAATGCGGGAGTATTCCACCTGCTGGCCACCGGCTTTACAGACGGACAGCTCAACTTTGGTCAGGTGTTTACCGCTGGCGCAGTGTTTCAGGATTGCTGTAGTGGATTTGTCGATCAAGGCGTTAACGTGCAGATCGTTAAAGTTAACTTTACCGGCACCGCCGCCACCGCCAACGCTCATATTACCAGGCTGGGAAGCGCCCCAGGAGAAGGAGGTAATATCAGTCCAGCCGGTGTGGTTAGAATCTTTTGATTCGCCCGTAACACCCTCGACCTTCAGAAACATATCAATAGCCATAATATCTACTCTTCGTGGATGAACAATATTGCTTTCGAAAAAGCACTTATATGGCAAACAGGAAAGCATGGGGCTGAATAAAACCGTCCATATTTTACCTCTGCCTCACATCAAATGACCCGTGTCATTTGACAGTCTTACATTCCCCCGCAATAACGGAATGAATGTGAAGTCATTATTACCGTGCGTTATTCTGAAACCTGTTAAGGACGGCATTAACAATTTAGCCGTCTTTCTTGCCGGGTGACGCTGTGCTTACCCGGCCTACATCGAGCAACAATATCAATAGGTTGCACGTTTCATTGTAGGCCCGTGCAAGCGTAGCGCCGCCGGGCGAAACTCAAAAACGCACGTTGCTCTTACGCGTCTTTCGTCTTCAGCGACGGCAGCTTAGAAACCAGACGCAGGGAAACGGTCAGACCTTCCAGCTGGTAGTGCGGACGCAGGAAGAACTTCGCGGCGTAGTAGCCCGGGTTGTCTTCAATCTCCTGCACCTGCACTTCCGCAGCGGCCAGCGGTTTGCGGGACTTGGTCTCCTGAGAGGAGTTCGCCGGGTCACCGTCGACGTAGTTCATCACCCAGTCGTTCAGCCAGCGTTCCATCTCTTCGCGCTCGCGGAAGGAGCCGATTTTGTCGCGCACGATGCACTTCAGGTAGTGGGCAAAGCGGCAGCAGGCGAACAGGTACGGCAGGCGCGATGCCAGCCGCGCGTTGGCGGTCGCATCCGGATCGTGGTACTCCGCCGGTTTTTGCAGCGACTGCGCGCCAATGAAGGCGGCAAAGTCGGAGTTTTTGCGGTGAACCAGCGGCATAAAGCCGTTTTTCGCCAGCTCGGCTTCACGACGATCGCTGATGGCGATCTCGGTCGGGCACTTCATGTCCACGCCGCCGTCATCGCTCGGGAAGGTGTGGCACGGCAGGTTTTCCACCGCCCCGCCGGACTCCACGCCGCGAATCGAGGTGCACCAGCCGTACTCTTTGAAGGAGCGGTTGATGTTGGCGGCCATCGCGTACGCGGCGTTCGCCCAGGAGTAGCTGTTGTGGTTCGCGCCGTCGGTCTGCTCTTCAAAGTCAAAGCTGTCGACCGGGTTGGTGCGAATGCCGTACGGCAGGCGCGACAGGAAGCGCGGCATCACCAGGCCCAGATAGCGGGCATCTTCGGATTCACGCAGCGAACGCCAGGCCGCGTATTCGGTGTTCTGGAAGATCTTGGTCAGGTCGCGCGGGTTAGCCAGCTCCTGCCAGGATTCCATCTGCATCACGCCCGGTGCGGTACCGGTAATGAACGGACAGTGCGCCGCAGAACCGATGCGCGCCATTTCGCCCAGCAGCTCAACGTCCTGCGGGCTGTGGTCGAAGTAGTAGTCGCCCACGATGCAACCAAACGGCTCGCCGCCGAACTGACCGTACTCCTGCTCGTAGATTTTTTTGAAGATCGGGCTCTGATCCCAGCCCACGCCCTTGTAGCGCTTCAGGGTACGGCCCAGCTCCTGCTTGGAGATGCTCATAAAGCGGATCTTCAGCATCTCGTCAGTTTCGGTGTTGTTCACCAGGTAGCTCAGACCGCGCCAGGCGCTCTCCAGCTTCTGAAACTCTTCGTGGTGAATGATCTGGTTTACCTGCTGCGACAGCTGCTCGTCGATACCCGCAATCAGGTTCTGAATGGTACGGTAGGTATCGTTCGAGAAGGTGACGGTATTTTCCAGCGCCTGCTGCGCCAGGGTTTTGACCGCGCTTTCTACGGCGGAGCGGGCCTGATCGGTTTTCGGGCGGAACTCTTTATTCAGCAGCGCGCTGAATTCATCCTGGCTGAACGCCTGACCCGCCTGCTGCTCGTGTTGTTGAGTCTGGTTGCTCATCGATTATTCCTCGCTACCTTTCGCGCTTTCGTCATTTTTCGGCAACTGGCTCAGGGATTTGAGCAGCGTCGGATCCTGCAGAATTTTTGCGATCAGCTCTTCCGCTCCGTTTTTACCGTCCATATAGGTCAGCAGGTTAGAGAGCTGGGTACGCGCCTCCAGCAGCTTGTTCAGCGGCTCAACCTTGCGGGCCACCGCGTCCGGCAGGAAGTCGTCCATGCTGTCGAAGGTCAGATCCACGTTGAGCTTACCTTCGCCGGTCAGGGTGTTATCCACCTGGAACGCCACGCGCGGCTTCAGCGCCTTCATGCGTTCGTCAAAGTTGTCGATGTCGATTTCGAGGAATTTACGCTCGTCAACGGCCGGCAGGTTTTCCACCGGTTTGCCGACCAGATCGGCCATGACGCCCATCACAAACGGCAGCTGAATTTTACGTTCTGCACCGTAGATCTCTACGTCGTACTCGATCTGCACGCGGGGGGCACGGTTACGTGCGATGAATTTCTGCCCACTGTTACTCATTGCCATGATGTTCTCCATCAAAGATGCGCGGTGAAGGTGAAACGGCAGGCTCCATGCCTGTCGTCATAATGCCTGGACGCGTTATTCGCGGCGCCCAAAGATGTTTTCAAGTTGGTTAACGCCGTCTGGCGCCAGGTCGCGAATAATGTCCATAAAGTTAAGTTCTGACAGCCGCTGCACCCGTTCAATCATCAGCGGTGCGGGGTGGCTCGGTTCGTACTGCGCAAAATACTGCTTCGCTTTTTCCAGCATCAGCTGCGCGTCGGCGCGGCTGGTGATCTGCACGCTTCGCCAGTCGGTGACCGGCTGAGCGGGCTGCGTTGCCCCCGATTGCTGTTCGGCCTGGGGTTCCGCCTGCGCCTCACGGTTAGGCAGGAGCTTGCTGATATCGGTTACCTGACACGCGCTGGCAACCAGCCCCACGGTTTTAAGCAGCTGCTCCATCTCGGGCACGCCGCTCTCACCGAGATGCCCGGTGAGCAGCTCTCGAATCGCCAGCAGCCGTTCGTTAATGACGATAACCGCTGCGGTCCCCGGCTGGTCGCCGCGGGAAAGCTCATCAATCAGCCGTGGACGACCGCCGGGATAGTCGGGACACTCCGTCTTACTGCCGTCCAGCAGCGCCTGGGCATCCCGGAGCGAAATTTCATCGCCATTTGAACGCAGAAGCGAGGCGTTTCGCACGGCGATGGTGAGGTCAGACTTATCGCTCAGACCTGCCAGGGCGTTAATGCGGTAGAACGGATCGGTTTCGCCATACTCTTCCAGCAGCGGATAGAGCGTCTCCCAGTAACGGGCGATCGCCTCCTGCACCAGCAATAATCCGTCCGCGTAGCCCGCAAGCCCGCGGCGGCGCGTCCAGGCATGGGTTAACGCCAGCAGGACGCGAAGATCTTTGGTGCGGGTCAGCAGGCTGGTGGCATATTTCTCGACCGTGTTCCAGTCAGCCGGCTCTGCCGGGATAATGGTGTCGCCAAACTGCTGCTCTGCTTTCCCAAGACTTGCCTGATTCATGCTCTGGAAGTCGGCGTCGTACTCCAGGTTTTCGCCGCAGGGCTTTTCGGAGCTTATTGGCGCGAGAAATTCTTCGATATTCATGAGATCCCTGCTTATTCAAACATAGGCGGATAGAGACCGTGGCGGCCCGGACGGGCGCCCCCTGCCGGGTCGAACAGCAGGGTGAAAAGCTGTCCGGTGAAGTTACCGCTGTGAACATGGGTGTACAGCGGGTAACCGTCGCAGCGGTTGGTCCACCAGTAGCTGGTCTGACGCAGCGGATCAAAACACTCTGCCGCCTGCGGCCAGCCCAGCGTGCTCTGGCCGTCCTCGTCATAGCCAATCACATCCAGGATGTCGGAACGCTTTTGCGGCTCGACGGGCTGCGGCGCCGGAATGGTCATCAGCATCTCATCCAGCTGCGAGGCGGAAAAACTGTTGCGCACCGCGTGCAGCCCCAGGCGCCCAACCTGCTGGTACCAGCTTTCGGCCTGGCTGAGCAGGCTGGTCGACCATTCGGACGGCGCGAAGCTCAGCTGAAGGCAAACCGGGTATTGTCGGCCAACGCTGTCGCGGCCGGGCAGCAGACAGCCCATCTGGATCATCTGGCTGCCCAGCATGGGCGGTACCACAAAATTCCAGACTGGCGCTTTCTGGAACGGGCGCTCGCCGCTGCGCTGCTCTTCCTGCTGCCAGGCCAGCAGACCGACCTGGAACCAGTGCGACCACTGGCGCTGTAGAGTGTCAGGAAAGCGACGCTGCAAAAAATCTCCGGCGCTGGGTAACTTGCCATACCAGCTGTAGCGGTTCATCGCAGGGGTATTCGTCATACGGCTGTCCTTGCGGTTATGGGCATGAGAAACGAGGAAGCTGGAACGGGTTACGAATGCTGTTCGGCGCAAACTCCAGCGTGACCTGATGTCCGTCGACGCTGAAGGTGGCCTGACGGCTGAGGCTGCCCGCGCCCGGACTGGTGCTCGCTTTATCGAAGAAGCGGTTGAGCGCCCAGGCGCCGTTGGTGACCAGCGTCGCCGTGCTGCCGTTCGCCAGCCCCAGCTGCATGCGGACCTGGTTGGTGCCGCCCGGCCCCGGCCAGTTCATGATCTGCACGGCCTGCGGGCCGTGGCTGTAGCGCAGCAGCTGGCCGTCAACGTCCAGGGTCAGATTCAGAATGGTGTTATCCATTCGCACGGTGCGAACCGTCACCTTGAAAGACGGCGTGGTTGCGCCGTTAGCAAAGAAGGCGTCGCGAATCGACTGGGCCTGCTGGAACGGCCTCAGCAGCCCTTCACTTCCCGGCAGCGTTTTCCCGTCAATGCCCGGCATAAAGCGCCAGTTGGCCTGCGTGGTATCCACCTTATTGGTCAGATTGTCGCGGAAGAAGGCGTCCATGAGCCCTGTTCCCGGCGCAAACATGCGCGCGAGATCGTCAGGGGTGACCTCGGTGCTGGCGCTGCGCACCAGCGGGTAGCGACCGGCAATTGCCTGGCGGCAGAACCCGCCCACCTCAACGTTAATCCGCTTACGTACGTTCTCGAGGTCGCGGCGCTGGGTATCGCTGCTGGCACCCACCGCCATATTGCTGAACATGGTTTGCAGCCCGCCCGGCAGACGACCGGCGCTGGCCTGCAGGCGGCTGATCGCCTCCCCGCCCGGCGCAGGCATGCCGCTGTTGGCCGCATCCTGCACGGCGGTCAGGTAGCGATAGAGTTCATCCACCTGCTTGAGAAAATCGTCAAACACGATGGTCTTCCCGCCCTTCTCCAGCGGCTGCGCCAGCTCAATCATCGGCGCGTAGTGGTCGGTCACCAGCTGTTCCGGTGCCTGCGTAACAACGGCGGCCTGGGTCGGCGCAGCGTCATTGTTGCTGAACAGGGCTTCCAGCGTACGGGTGGCGCGGTTGCTTTGATCCTGCGCTTTACCCGCATCTTCTGGCGCTGGTGCGTTGCGTGACAGCGTCAGAACCTGGCTCAGGTTCTGCACCAGACGGCGCAGCGGCGAGTTGGCGCCGGAGAGCAGGCGCGCGGTGTTGATGCGCTGGGAAAGGTCGGCGCTGTTATTGAGCTGAATGTCGGCGAGGAAGCGATCCCAGTTGGCGATAAAGTCGCGCATGTAGAGCTGGCGCACGGCGTTATCGATCTGCTGTTTATCCTCCTGAGCCGTCGCGGCCCCCAGCACCCAGGCGTCGTCCTCGTGCAGGGCGGTGGTGACGCTGTCAATCTGGGCGTTAAAGCTTTTCCAGTAGCCGTCCGGCGTATAGAGACCCGGTACGCCTTCGCTCACCGGCTTGCCGCTTTTACGAGAAAACACCAGCTCGCTCTGCGGTCCGCCCAGGTCGGAAAGGGAGACCGGCTTGAGGTTGTCATCATGTTCCAGCAGGCGCTTGAGGCGGCCGTACACGCGCGTGGAAAGCGGCTGCTGGCCGATCATCGCTCTTTCGCGCGCGACCAGGGATTCGTCCTGCGCGTACGGCGAGGCCTGAATTTTCGGCTCCAGCAGCTGCGTCAGGTGCCATTCAAGCTGCTGCAGCTGCGCTTTTGTGACGTTCTGCGGCAGGTTACGCTGCAGGTTGAGCATCACCCATGAATGCAGGAATTTGCCGTCATAGTGTTTCGGCTGATACAGCATCTGATAGGCTTTCAGCGCTTCATAGCTGTATTCCACATCGCTGCCGTTGTCGTTGCGAAGCCAGGTGGTGATGTGCATGGCGACGGCAGGGAGCAGCATCTGATCCAGCGCTTTCTGATACAGGGACTGGGAGGCGTCGCTGACGTCATCCCCGCGATAGAGTCCCATACGGCGGGAGAGCGGCGGATCGTTCACATCAAACGCGTCGCTTTTCGGCAGATCGACCAGGCTATTCAGCAGCGGCAGCAGTTCGAACAGATCACGCTGAGTCTGGTTCTGTAAGGCTTTGCTCTGTTGGTCAAGCAGAGGCACCTTCGCATCAACCTCTTCCAGGTAGGCCTTGTTTTTGGCATAGCTGGTGAGCCACAGTCCGCCCAGAATCGCGAGCAGCGCCAGCAGCGCCGCATAGCCGGACCAGATCACCGCCCGGTTGCGCAGCTCCCACCAGCGGTTTTCCCCGGCGATTCCAGCTTCCTGGAAGATGACGTTTTGCAGCAGGTTCTTGATGAAGAAACTCTGACCTTTTGCGCCCGGGATTGGCGCTTCTTTGCTGACCGAATCCCAGTTATCCGCCTCGCCCCCTTCCGGCAGCGACAGGGCGCGGTTAAGTTCGCCCATCACCCGGTCGAACGGCATGCCTTCCTGAGTCCCGCTGGCGAAGTAGATCCCGCGCGGGGAGAACTCGGTTTCGAAGTTCGAGCGGGCGAAGACCGTGCTCAGGTAATCCGCCAGCAGCGGACGCAGCGCGGCGAACTCCTGCGGGAAGAGATACGCTTCTGCGCGGGTTTTCGCGTCATGCTCTTTGAGCATAGTTTCCGGCAGCCCGGCGTCGAGGCGCTGCTGCAGCAGAGAAAACTCCTGCTGGAAGTTGCCCATCAGGTCGTAATCGGCGTGTTTGGTTTGTTCCCACGGCAGCGTAAAGCCCCAGATCTGGTCGCGCTGCGCTTTGTCGTAGTCGGCAAACCAGGCGCGGAAGCCTTTAAGCAGGTCGGCCTTGGTCACCATCACGTAGACCGGGAAGCGGATACCCAGCTGTTCATGCAGCTCGGACAGACGCTGGCGCAGATTCACCGCCTGCTGGCGGGACGCCTCGGCTGACTGGGTGAGCAGATCGGAAATGCTGATGGTGACGATCACGCCGTTGATCGGCTGGCGGCGGCGATACTTACGCAGTAACCCCATAAACTGCAGCCATTCCCCGGCGTCCTGCACCTGCTCGCTCTCCTGGGTGGTATAGCGACCCGCGGTGTCCAGCAGCACCGCCTCGTTGGTGAACCACCAGTCGCAGTTACGCGTGCCGCCAATGCCCCGCAGGGCGGTTTTACCGAAACGATCGGCCAGCGGGAACTGCAGCCCGGAGTTGACCAGCGCCGTGGTTTTACCGGACCCCGGCGCGCCGATAATGACGTACCACGGCAGCTGGTAGAGGTACTGCGTGCTGAAGCGCTGCGTCCACTGGGTGCCCTGTCCCGCCTTGCTGAAGTGCGCTTTTTTCAGCATCTGCGCGGCTTCATCAAAACGGCTGGCGAGGATCTGCTCCTCGTTGTTCAGTCGCTTCTGCGGATCCGACGCTTCCGGGCTGGCGGTGTTCTCTTTGAGCTTGTCCATCAGCTTGCGGTTCAGCCAGGCGTTGTACAGGCGCGGCAGAATGTGGCCCTGCGCCCAGAGCAGGTAGACCACGGCGATGCTGATGATGCGGTTCTGTTCAGATTCAAGCGGTCGGGTGTCCACGATGGACAGCAGAGGTCCAATCATCCAGATCACCGCCGCCAGCGCCGTGACGCCGAGGAAGCTCCACAGAATGCGGTTAGTCAGTATGGAAAGAAGAGTCGTCAGCATTCCTTAGTTTCCTTGCGGCAATCCGTTCAGCTCGGCCTGAGTGTTTTCAGGCGACACCAGCAGAGTAATTTCCACACGGCGGTTACGGGCGCGGTTTTCAGGCGTCGTGTTCGGCGCCACCGGGTTAATCTCGCCCCGCCCTTCCGCTTTCACGCGGCCAGGCTGAGAGAGGCTTCCCTGCAGCATTTTTTGTACCGAGCGGGCGCGTTCCAGAGAGAGTTCATAGTTAGAGGCAAAGCGCGCGCTGCGGATCGGCACGTTGTCGCTGTAGCCCACCACCAGAATTTTGCCGCTGACGTTATTCATCGCCTGCGCGATGCGGTTGATGACCGGTTCATAGCGGTCGCGCACGACGGTCGAGGCAGAGGCAAACAGCCCGTCGCCTTTCAGGATAACGACGCTGCGATCCGCTTCGTCTTTCACCGCTACCAGGCCAGCTTCGATTTCAGGCTTCAGGAAGCCGCGCAGGTTCAGAACAGCCGGAAGCTGACGCGCCGGCTGCTGAATAGTGGTTTCCGGCAGCTGGGACTGATAAATCTTCGCCAGCACCGGGCTGGTGCTGTCGCCAAGACGCCAGTTGAGCACGATATAAAACAGGCAGGCGATAAACCCGGCCAGCGCCACGCATGCCCACAGGGGAACCATCGGCCGCCAGAGCTTGCGCAGCACCGGACGATCTTCCGGATGGGGAGAAAGCGGTGGCGGATAGCTTCCGCGCACGCCGCGGATCATCTGCCACAGCCGCTGCTTGATGGTTTCAAGCTGGGTGCGGCCATTATCCAGCACCCGATAGCGCCCTTCGAAGCCGAGCAGCAGGCAGTAGTTGATCATCTCCAGCAGCAGGATATGCTCGCGCGGGTTTTGCGACAGGCGCGCCAGCAGCTGGAAGAACTTCTCCCCACCCCAGGTTTCGTTATGGAACGTCACCAGCAGACCGTTGCTTGACCAGACCCCGCTGCTGCCCCAGGGGGTGAGCGCGGCGGCCTCATCGAGCGCCGTACACAGGCAGTAGCGTGCCCCGACGATCACTTCGTAGGGCAGCCCCGCCTGCTGGCAGCGGACTTCGAAACGGCGAATCTCATCGATCAGGCGCTGGCGTAACGCCACCTGATCGTCATGGGAAACCGAATGACGGATCTGCGGAATCGCATTGAGCAGCGGATTGGCGGCCGCCACAAGCTGATTGTTGCTACTGGCCCCGGTAAACGCGGCATCACTGCCGGTGTCCTGTCGTTCCTGCATATTAAGCGCTCGCTTTATTATTCTGTCGGGCTACGGATGGCCCAAAACTCCATATCCAGCCCCGGGAATTCCCCTGCAAGATGCAGGGCGAATGCGCCGGACTTATCCATCTCGTGCCACAGCTCGCTGCCCTTCTCCAGTTCAAAGTAGCTGTAGCCGGCATGCCACGGGATCTGCGGCGGCGCGACCGGCATGGCGCGCAGCATAATGCCCGGCAGCTGAAGCTGAACCAGATCGCGAATTTTCGAGACCGGCGCGACCTTCATCTGCGCCGGGAAATGGGTTTGCAGGTGTTCGCCCGGCACGTTGGCTTTAACCGCCAGCACGAAGCCGAACTCACGCACCATGCTGGTTTCAGGCACCGTGGCAATGTTCAGGCCGTGAGAGCGTTCGTTTAGCGGCAGTTGAATCGCGTGGTCTTCCATCACCAGCGACAGCCCCTGACGCAGCATCAGCATCAGCTTGCTGAAGCAGTTTGCCAGATCGTCATGATCGTAAATCGGCAGCACGCTTTCGGCGGTCCGCTGCGACGTCCAGGTGGTGAGCTCGGTCGCAAACGGCAGCCAGATGCGCCAGAGCGTTTCCGGATGCAGCAGCGGGAGGGTTTTTAAATGAGACACCTCGCCCAGGTGGCGGTTAACCAGCGACAGCAGCGTGAATTCAATCAGTTCAGAGGTATTAAAGCGGCCGGGCTGGCGCAAACGACCGCCAATCTGCTGGCTGCGCTGCACCAGCAAGCCGTGCAGATCGTTGATCATGCTGTAGATCTGCGGGCTGTTGTTAGCGTTGAGCATCGGCGGGATGTAGCTGTTGTCGAGCCGCACGTGGTTGTCGTTACGTTTCTCGGTCACAAAGGCCACGCCGATGGCGGTCCACTCTGCCGTGAGGTCTTTTTCGAGCATCAGGGTCAGACGCAGGCGGCCAAACTGGACGGTGGCATCACCCACCGACATGGCGTTATCGTCTTCCACCTCTTGCTCAAACGCGATGAAGCGCGCCAGCGAGGCCGGCTCTTCGCTAAAGATCACCTCTTCTCTCTCGCCACGACGAACCGGCAGCGCGAGCACCACCTTTTCGTTGGTGAGATTGTCTGGAATTTTCAGCGGCACAGGACCGTTGCGCCCGTTACGGACCTGGAAAAAAGTGCCGTCCGGCAGCAGTCCGCTACAGTAGCTCAGGGCAATGCATCCCTGACGAAGCATCGCTTCATCCAGTTCAACGTCAAGAAAGCCCCAGAGATACGATCGCTGTAGCGCGCCCCATTCACGAACATGGTTGAGCAGATAGCTTTCAGTCCGCTGAAAATGGTGTGGACGCAGGAACATGCCTTCGGTCCAGACGACCTTTTCTGCTTTCGTCATGATGATGTGTTTCCTGTTTTGAAGCGCGTTACTGGCTGATGACCCGAATGCCGTTCACGTCGAGAAAAACGTTGGCCTGAAGCTCATCTGCGGACCATTTCCAGAACTGGTAGATATGATTTTCGCCAGGCACGGGCAGAGGAAGTGAAACGCGCCATTTTTTGCCATCCAGCACCTGATACTCCGCCATAACGCCGATGTAGCGGGCCTCCGGAGAGCTTTGCCCGCTGAGGGTTTTGGACAGCTGTCCCGGCATCAGGAAGAACACGTCGCTGTTCAGCAGATTCGCGCCAAGCGTGGCCGACGCGTTGTTCTGCAGGGAGTAGAAGTCGCTGGACATGAAATCCGCATCGGATTTCAGCAACAATACCCGGACCTTAAGCGGCGCAGATTCATTGATTTGTGGATGAGCCTGAAACTGCAGATTGTAGCGGGAGGGGTCGCTGTGTGAAGACGACGTACAACCACTGACCAGGGCGAAAATCACCGCGTAAAAGAATAACCACAGCTTATGAAAATTTTTATTATTCATAAAAATGCGCTCATGAAAGCCGTTTAGTTCAGGATCCAGGTACCGTTAGCGCTGTCTTTGCAGGCTTTGCTGTTGCCGTCGACATCAACACAGGTCGCTTTTTTACGCGCCTTTGGACGAATAGCCTGTTTACGCACGGCGGCGTCGTACAGGTCGGCCTTGATCACGGCGCGCATCGGGACGTAACCAATCAGCTGTTCGTTACCTTCATCGGCAAGCGCCATCCAGTAGTGTTCAACCTGCCCCAGCACCACGTAAGTTTTGCCGGTCTCGAGATTACGGATAACTTTGCCGCCGAAGTCAGGACGGCTCATCAGAGAGGCCGGATACATAGCACGATACGGCTCGTTCACCGGCGTGAACTCCGTCGGCGGCGTAACAGCGTGACGGTGAGTTAAGGTGACGCCGTTGACCTGACTGGTCTCGATCGTATCGTCGTTGATCACAGGTTTCTGCGGCGCTTTACAGCCCGCCACCGCCATTACAAACAGAAGTGAAAACAGTACGCGCATTTTCATATGCTTTTCCGTAGCGATATTTCGATGGTGAAGATAAGGGGGTGAAGTTTGACTTAAGTGCTATTGTTAAAATAGCCAGGATATTTTCAGGGCGTTACTATTTTAAGGGCATAGCTACCGCACGAGCCCTTCAGAATAAGGCCCAGTGTCTTCCTGACATATTTTGACAAACGGTAAGCAAGTTTACATGAGCTTCGCATCAATTCAATATTTACCGCCCCGTAACTGTTGGTAAATGAAGCAGTCGGAAAATTATAGGATTAATCCTATGAAAAAAAACGACCTGGCCGATCCTTTCTAATTTCATCAACGCATAACAACATAACTTTATGTTTTATATGTTAAAAAATACAAAAGAGAACCACTTTCATTAACGCAATAACGCTATTATCGCCACTACCATAATTAGTAGAATTCACGTTTTTTTGATGTCAAAGGAATATATCGCAGATGAATTATTTGTTGCATTAACAGAGTACATTTAATATTGAACACGCTTCATCGCATGGGTGAGAATATTTCACTTATGCACCCAGACGTTAATTTTACGCCGCAAAAAAACTGTATATTCACGCGGTGATATTTCCACTATAAGGGATACCTTATATCTATTATTCATTAAGCCTGGGTAAACCTTCCTGCCATTTCCTCAAATGAAAAATGCCTCCAGTAGCCCGCCAGTCGTGAATCGCGGCTATATCTCTCGCTCATTAGCTTCACTCGAAATTTTACTGTCGCTACATCCTTTCCTGCTCACCGCCATCTATCTCGCCTACCGGACGATAGATAAGATTTATTATTAAAATGATAAAAATTCGTTATAATTTCTTTAAATATTTAAACACCAGACCATACAAATCACTGTAATAAAAAGAGTTTTGGTTAAGGCATTTTCACACCCCGTATGTGCGCCGCCATCCGGTGGTCATTGCTTTCACCTATTGCTCCCGTCAGTGATATTTTGAGCTCAGGCGTTGTGTGATCGAACAAATCAGGAGTGGGTATGAACAAGAAAAGACGCTCGGTGCCAGGTATCAGACACTATGATGGCCCTGCCGGCGGCTGGGGGGCATTAAAAGCAACGGCCATTGCGGTACGAACCCAAATGGATACCCTTGACGCCCCCGCGACGCTGCTGCGCACCAACCAGCCTGACGGCTTTGACTGCCCGGGCTGCGCGTGGCCGGATAAAGAACACAAGTCGACGTTCCAGTTCTGCGAGAACGGCGCCAAAGCGGTGACCTGGGAAGCGACCAGCAAACGCGTCACCCCCGCGTTTCTGGCCGAAAACAGCGTCTCCACGCTGCTGGCAAAATCGGACTTTGAGCTGGAAGGCTACGGTCGACTCACGCCCCCCCTGCGCTATGATCGGGCGAGCGACACCTTCCGCCCCGTCGACTGGGACGCGGCGTTTGAACGCATCGGCGAAGTATTGCGCGGGCTCGAGCCGGACCAGGTCGAGTTCTATACCTCCGGACGCGCCTCTAACGAAGCGGCTTATCTGTTCCAGCTGTTCGCTCGCGAATACGGCACCAATAACTTCCCCGACTGCTCGAATATGTGTCACGAGGCCACCAGCGTCGGTTTGCCGCGCTCGATTGGCATCGGGAAAGGGACCGTCTCGCTGGACGACTTCGACAAGACGGAGCTGGTGATCTCCATCGGCCATAACCCCGGCACCAACCATCCGCGAATGATGGGGACCCTCCACGAGCTGGCCCGCCGCGGCGTGCCGATTATCGTCTTTAACCCGCTGCGCGAGCGTGCGCTGGAACGTTTTGCAGACCCGCAAAGCGTGATTGAGATGGCGACCTACAGCTCCACGGATATCGCCTCGACCTATTTCCAGGTGAAGGCCGGAGGCGATGCCGCCGCGCTGAAAGGCATTGCCAAACACCTTCTCGAAATGGAGGCCGAGCGCGGTGGCGTGCTGGATCATGCATTTATTGCCGAACACACCCAGGGCATTGAGGACTTCGCCGCCGATATCGCGCAAACCCGCTGGGACGAGATCGAACGCGAGTCAGGTCTCAGCCAGGCGGCGCTCAAAAAGGTAGCCGAGGCCTATGCGAAATCGAATGCCACCATCATTACCTACGGGATGGGCATTACCCAGCACAATAAAGGCACGGCGAACGTCCGCCTGATTGCCGACCTGCTGCTGCTGCGCGGGAATATCGGCAAGCCCGGCTCGGGAATATGCCCGCTGCGCGGCCACTCAAACGTGCAGGGGAACCGTACCGTCGGGATTAGCGAGAAACCCACGCCGGCCTTCCTGAACAGTCTCAAAGACGTGTTCGGCTTTGAGCCTCCGTCGCACCACGGACACGACGCGGTGCAGGCCACGCAGGCGATGATCGACGGCCGCGCGAAAGCGCTCATCTGCCTCGGGGGTAATTTTGCCGTCGCAATGCCCGATCACGAGCGCGGTTTTCCGGCGATGGGTAACCTGGATTTGAGCGTTCACGTCGGGACCAAGCTGAACCGTACCCATCTGCTGGTGGGCAAAGAGACCTTTATTTTCCCGTGTCTTGGCCGTACCGAGCTGGATGTTCAGGCCACCGGCCGCCAGTCCATTACCGTCGAAGACTCAATGTCGATGGTCCATGCCTCATCCGGCAAGCTGAAACCCGCCTCGCCGCTGCTTCGGTCAGAACCCGCTATCGTCGCGGGCATGGCGAAAGCCACCCTGCCGGATACCCGCGTGGACTGGATGACGCTGGTTGAGGATTACGACCGCATACGCGATCTGATCGAGGAGACCATTCCGGGCTTTGAGAACTACAATGCGCGGATCCGCGTTCCCGGCGGCTTCCGTATGCCCCTGCCGCCAACGCAACGCATCTGGCCAACGGCGACGGGAAAAGCGATGTTCTCGGTCTTCGACGGCGTACACGAGAACGCCAGTGGTGAAGGTGACCACGTTCTGCGCCTGATCACGCTTCGCAGCCACGACCAGTACAACACCACCATTTACGCGCTGGACGACCGCTACCGTGGCGTGTTTGGCCGTCGCGACGTGCTGTTTATGAACGAAGACGATATGGCGCAGTCAGGGCTGGAACACGGCGACCGCGTGGATATCGAAACCGCCCTGCCCGGCAACGGACAGCGTCTGGAAGATATTACCGTGGTGGCGTACAACATCGCGCCGGGGACCGTCGGCGCCTATTATCCGGAGGCCAACGTGCTGGTACCGCTCGATTATCTGGATAAGGACAGCGGTACGCCGTCGTATAAATCCGTTCCGGTTCGCATCACCCTGCGCTCAAAAGAGATCCGCATGCTGTAAGGCTGTTCGCGCAGAGAAAAAGATGGATATTAAACAGTTAAAATATTTAATCGCGCTCGACGAGACCCGGCACTTTGGTAAAGCGGCCTCGCAGTGCAACGTCACCCAGCCGACCCTCTCCATGCGCATCCGCAGCCTGGAAGAGGAGCTGGGGCTGGTGCTGATTGTGCGCGGGCAGCGCTTTGAAGGGTTTACGCCGGAGGGTGAACGCATCCTCGCCTGGGCCCGCGCGCTGCTGGCCGCGCACGACGGGCTACAGGCGGAAGCCGCGCTGTGCAAAGGCCAGGTGGTGGGCGAACTCCGTCTGGGGATGGTGCCGCTGGCGAGCGTGGATCCGATGATCTTTATTCGCCTGCTGACGCATAAATACCCGGAGCTGACCTACAGCCTCTATTCCATGTCCTCCGCGCAGATAGCCGACGGCGTCAGCCGCAATCAGCTTGAGCTGGGGATTTGCTATCTCAACAGCATCGACACCAGCCTGTTCGATATTATCCAGCTTCCCAAAACGAAGATGGGCCTGCTGCACGACGTCCGCCATTTCCAGCTCGGCCAGGAGACACTAACCTGGCGCGATCTGACGGATTTTCCGCTGGGGTTCCTGACCAAAGGGATGCATTACCGGGCGCATATGGAGGCCAGCTTTAAGTCTGTCGGCATTGAACCGACGTCCGTTTTCGAGAGCGACTCCACGTTCCAGATCATTCAGGCCGTGCAGAGCGGCGTGTGCTGCGCCGTGATGCCGCTAAACAACGGACTGGAAGATCTGAACAGCCATTTCCGGATTGTCCCCATCGCCGATGCGAACATTGAGGCTCCTGTCGGCCTGATTATGCGCAGGCAAAAACCGGTCTCTTCGCTGGCGCTGCGCTGCTTTACCGACGCACAGGAGATTTATCACGCCAGCAATGAGGCGTAGGCCTGACGCGTCACGACGCTAAACCCCTCAATCAACACCGCGTCGCAAACGGCCCGGTGTTCCGGCAAACTCACCAGCGCGTGGAGCGCATCGCGAAGGGCGTCAAGGATGTCAGGCGAGGTGTGGTGCGAGGTTATAAGCGGCAGCCCCGGCGTCAGAGGTGTACGGTCAATGACCGCCAGACCCGTCAGGCTTTCCGCTTCGTGACGCTGCAGCAGTGCCCAGGTGACACAGTCGATGGCCGCGATATCCCCTGCTCCGCGTTTGACATCGTTCAGCGACTGGCGATGGCTGCCGCTAAAGGACGTTTGCGCGAAAAACGGAACGTCAGCCGCCAGAGGTGCCACTTTTTTTCGCAGCGCATTGTAGCCGGACTGGGAATCCGCAGAGTTACAGACCGCCCGTCGTCCGCGAAAATCCGCCAGCGTGAGATGCCGATCCTCCTCGCGTACCACCAGAAAGCTGCGGTACTGGAACCCTGCGCAGCCCGGGGCCGCGTAGTGAAAACAGCCGACAACCTGCACGTCCGGAAGCTGGGTGACCAGCGGATAACCGCAGGTCTGGCTGAGGACAAGCCCGGGCTGTCGCCAGTGGGTTAGCAGATCGGACTCCGGCCAGCCGGGATCGCGATCGACGGGCACACCGCGTGCGGCCAGCAATCCCTTAACCGCCAGCCAGAGCGCGCGGGTATCGGCGCGATCCACCGCATACATGGGAAACGCCAGCAGGTTATTCATCCCCTTCCCCCTGTTGCTTTCCGGGGTGAACGGTGACGTCGACGGGACTGACCCAGAACCGGCGCAGCCATTCACCGTAGCCTCTGACGAGAAAACCGCGGTTTCGCTCCCGGTACGCCTCCCGGTTCTGCTGGTAGATCGCCTTCAGCCCGAACCACGGCACGCCCGGTAAATCATGATGTACTGAATGATAGTTGAGATTCAAAAACAGTAGCCGCCAGAACAGCCCGGCCTCGTTAATGACGGAGCGCGCCAGCGGATCCTCCGCCGCGCGATGTTCGAAAAACGATCGCACCTTGGTCAGCGCCAGCGCCGGATAACTGACCGCCAGCACGAACCAGACGGGTGAAAAACCGACGTGCGTCATCCAGGCGAAGAGTGCCGCAAGCAGCGTGATGTGAACCAGCCACATCGTCATCGCCCGCAGATGAAGATGACGAAACGCCGCCAGGGCGCTGCCAAGCGTCTGCAGGATATCCAGCAGCGGCGCCAGCAGAAGCCGCCCGGTAAAGGTATTTCGGGCCCGGATCAGGCGCTTCTGCCAGGGGGAAAAGCGCGCCCAGCTCGCCTCGGTAAAATAGTACGACTCCGGGTCATCCACCGGATGGGTCAGGCTATCGTACCGATGGTGGGCCAGATGGGAATCCCGGTACAGGCCATACGGGTACCAGACCGCCAGCGGGAGCGTGCCAAACAGCTGGTTAAGCCAGGCAAAACGCGTGGGATGCCCGTGGATCAGCTCATGCTGCAGGGACATGTACCAGGCGGTAAACCAGATGAGCAGCAGTGTGGCGGGCAGCAGGCCGAGCGTTTGCCAGAACGCCAGCGTGGCAAACCAGCCCGCATAAATCGTGAACATTAACAGCCAGGTGGGCAGTTCGCTTCGCCATATAAAACCCGATGCAAGATGACGGATTTGTTCGCGTTGTTGCGGATGTAAATAGAGGGAGCTTCGTTTACCCATTCCTTCAGACGCCGTTTCGCCAGAGACAGAGCCCTGAAGATCGGGGATTAGGCCTGAAATAACAAAGAACTTAAATCGCTTTGCTTTGCCAGAAATACAGAGCGCACGCGTCGCTTGACATATTCTGTAATAAAGGTACTTTTCAGGACATGAAAAAGATCCTGATTATCGTTCCCGACGGCGGCATGCTGTTTGAAGCCGCCGGCATCGCCGACATTCTGATGCAGGCCAACCGGCTGCATCCGGAAGGGCTTGAGCAGCCCCGCTACCGGATTATCATTGCCACCACGCAGCCTCACCAGGTGATCCACGGCCAGTCCGGTCTGAACCTGCTGGCGGACTATCGCCTGCCGGAGCTGGATCCGCGCGAGCCGCTGGACACCATTATCATTACCGGACGCGGTATGAACGAGCAGGAGAGCACGGCCGTAGTCGACTGGCTGCACCTCGCTGCGCCGCACGCCAGACGGGTAGCTTCTATCTGCGGCGGCGCGATGCTGCTGGCACAGACCGGCCTGCTGGACGGTCGTCGCGCCACCACCCACTGGCGGCTGCTGGAGACCATGCAAGCCCAGTATCCGACTATCACCGTCGAAGGCGGTCCGCTGTATATTCAGGATGGCCCCATCTGGACCTCCGGCGGCGTGAGCTCCGGGTTCGATCTGACCCTGGCGCTGGTGGAGGACGACTACGGATTTACCCTCGCCCGCGACGTGGCGCAGGATATGGTGATGTATCTGCGACGTCCCGGCGGACAGCTGCAGTTCAGCCGCTACAGCCTGCAGCAGCCAGGCACAGCAGGACCGATAGGCGAGCTGCAACGCTGGATCCTGCAGAACCTCACCGCCGATCTGTGCGTGGAGAAGCTTGCCGAGAAAGCGGCGATGAGCCCGCGTAACTTCACCCGCGTGTTTACCCGCGAGGCCGGGGTCTCTCCTGCCCGCTACGTGACCGAAGCGCGTCTGGCCGCCGCACGGCAGCTGCTTGAACAGACCCACGATCCCCTTGAGCACATTGCTGAGCAAAGCGGTTTTGGTACCAGCATTAACTTGCGCCGTATCTTTGAGAAACAGCTTCACCTCACGCCCGGCGAGTACCGCCAGCGATTCCACTGCCGCAAGATGGCCTAATCTGATCCTTTTTTGTCGTTTACGCCAACCCGCCCGACGCCTACAGTGACTCCAGACAACAGAGATAAGGAGTGCACCATGGTTAAGGTCGGTATTAACGGTTTCGGCCGTATCGGACGTAATTTCCTGCGCGCGGCGCTGGGCAACCCGGCGCTTCAGATTGTGGCCATCAACGATCTGACGGACAGTAAAACTCTCGCCCATCTGCTAAAACATGATTCCCTTCTGGGCAAGCTGCCCGCGCCCGTTGAAGCGGCTGACGGCGCGCTGCAGGTAGACGGACAGCGGATCGCCGTATTTAGCGAACGCGATCCGGCGAATATCCCGTGGCGTGATGCTGGGGTAGACGTTGTGATTGAGGCTACCGGCTTCTTTACCGAGCGGGAGAAAGCGGCGGTGCATATCACCCACGGCGGCGCTAAGCGCGTCATCATTTCCGCTCCCGGTAAGAACGACGACCTGACGATTGTGATGGGCGTCAACCATGACCAGTACGATCCCGCCCGGCACGCGGTGGTAAGCAACGGGAGTTGCACCACGAATGGTCTGGCGCCGGCAGCTCAGGTGCTGCACCAGCAGTTCGGGATTGAGCATGGCCTGATGAACACGACGCACGCCTACACCAACAGCCAGGCGCTGCACGATCAGCCGGAGAAAGATCTGCGCGGCGCGCGCGCGGCGGCGCTGTCGATTGTGCCTTATTCAAGCGGCGCGGCGAAAGCGCTGGGGAAAGTGATCCCTTCTCTTGACGGTAAACTGACCGGGTACTCCCTGCGCGTGCCGGTGCCGGTGGTGTCGATTGTCGATTTAACGGTAACGCTGAGCCGTAACGTGACCGCCGAAGAGGTGAATGACGCGTTTCGCAACGCGGCCGCCAGCGGGCCTCTTAAAGGCATTCTGGGCTATAGCGATGAACCGCTGGTTTCCAGCGATTACCAGGGCGACCCTCGCTCCTCAATTATCGACGGGCTCTCCACGCTGGTGATTGGCGGGAACATGGTGAAGATCCTTGCGTGGTATGACAACGAGTGGGGCTTCTCCAACCGCCTGGTGGACCTGGCGGTGTGGATGGATAAGAAAGGGCTGTAAGCCTGGAGCCGGGTGGCGTTCGCGCTCACCCGGCAAATAATTCACTCCGCTTTCACTTTCACACCCATAAACACAATCACCATTGCCGTTACCAGCAGGAAACCGCTTCCCGCGAATACGCCGCTGGCGCCGTTGAGGTCAAATACCGCCCCGCCCCCGGCCGCACCGGCACTGATTGCCAGCTGGATTGAGGCCACCAGCAGCCCTCCTGCACTTTCGGCTTCATCCGGGACCGTAGTGGCAAGCCAGGTTGACCAGCCCACCGGAACCAGACCAAATGCAAAGCCCCACAGCGCGACCAGCAGCCCGTCCAGCACGGCCAGATGACCAAACGCAACCATCATCAGCGCGAGAACGCCCATCGCAAACGGCACCAGCGCCAGCGTCAGGCGCAGATTACGTGCCAGCAGATGCCCGGCCACGGAGGTACCCACAAAGTTGGCGATACCAAAGCCCAGCAGGATCAGGGAAATGGTCTCCACGCTCGCCTGGCCCACCGTCTCCAGGAACGGACGCAAGTAGGTAAAGAAAGCGAAATGGCCGCTGAAGATCAGAATGGTCGCCAGCATGCCGCCGATCATCCCCGGGCGACGCAGCACGCGGAACAGCGTACTCAGGCTGCCGCTGCTCTCCGGCTTCATGGACGGCAGCACCCAGAGCTGCCACAGCAGCGCCAGCATGCTCGGCAGAATGCAGAGCACAAAGACGTTGCGCCAGCCGATCAGGCTGCCCAGATAGCTGCCCAGCGGCGCCGCGACTACCGTGGCAATCGACACGCTGGAGAAGATCACCGCCAGCGCTTTCGGCACTTTATCTGCCGGAACCAGACGCATCGTCGTAGCCGTCGACATCGCCCAGAATCCCCCGATCGCGACCCCCAGCAGCAGGCGCCCCATCAGCAGGACGTGCAGATTAGGCGCAAAGGCCACCAGCAGGCTGGAGATAATTTGCAGCACCGAGAAAAACATCAGTACCCAGCGGCGGTCGATACTCTTGGTTGCCGGGGTAATCAGCAATCCGGTGACCAGCGCCACCAGCGCGGTGGCGGTGACGGCCTGTCCAGCCATCCCCTCGGTAACGCCCAAGCTCGCGGCCATGGGTGTTAACAAACTGGCGGGCAGAAATTCTGCCGTAATCAAACCAAATACCCCCAGCCCCAGTGAATAGACGGCCCGCCAGGCGGGTTTTGCAGGCGCTACCGCCTCGCTCGCCGCGACACATGAACTCATCTGTTGATCTCCCGTTATAAAAATGTGACTACTGTCGCAAAAGAATAGAAGGTTCACCCTGGACGATCTATGACATATAATCTCCACTTATTGATTATTCGTCCGGAGTTGCGCCATGACCGTACAGTCACCCGATTTGATCAGCGAACTTTTACGCGGCATGCGCCTCTCAGGCGTGAAATACCGGCGGATTGAAGCCAGTGCGCCATTTGGCGTCGCTTTTCATCAGGCTCCCGGCAGGGCGCAGTTTCATTTTGTGAGCCACGGTAGCGCCCTGTTGCGCATGGAGAGCGGTGCAACGTTCGAACTGAGCGGTGGTGACGCCCTCTTTATTCCCGGCGGAAATTCCCATGCTCTGCTCTCGGACGAGCAGGCCACCATTACCCCCGTCAACGCCTTTCCGAGCGAGCCTATCTGCAGCTCGGTCTGTGCTATCACCTGCGAGCCCTGCCCGGAGAGCGAGAACACCCTTATCTTTAGCGGGTGCATGGATTTTGAGCTGGGCGGAATGCAGCCGCTGATCAAGGCGATGCCGGAAGTGATGATGGTCAGCCGGCTGATGTCTACCTGGCCGGAAATTCATCCGCTGCTGGCGGCGATGGAGCGGGAATCCGCGGCGCGTCAGGCCGGGTATGCCGGGATCCTTGCGCGGCTGGCCGATGTGGTGGCGGCGTTAATCGTGCGGGGCTGGGTTGAAGGCGGCTGTGGTAAATCCACCGGCTGGGTGCAGGTTCTGCGCGACCCGCGCCTCAGCCGCGCCATTTACGCCATGCATCAGCAGCCAGGCCTGAACTGGAGCGTGGCGGATCTGGCAAAAGAAGCGGGCACGTCCCGTTCCGTGTTCGCGGAACGGTTTCTGGCCGCGACGGGAACCACCCCGGCAAAATATCTCAGCGAGCTGAGAATGCGGCTGGCCATCCAGTACATTCGCCACGAAAATCAGCCGATTGAAACCGTCGCGCTGCGGCTGGGGTACGGCTCTCTGGCGGCATTTAGCCGGGCATTTAAGCGTATTATTGGACATGCGCCGGGCACGCTGCGGGAAGCCAGCCAGACGACGGAAGAGGTCTGACGGACAAGCAATTATTAACGCGAAGCGGGCAATATTCGTCTAAGGTTTTCAGGTGATTGACAACAGCGGCCACGCTGTTTAGTGAAGACAGGAGACGAACGAATGATAAGACCTCGTACACTACGCCCCGCGTTTTTGCCCCTTGCGTTAGGAGGCGCGCTGCTCGGCGTAACGACTTTCGGTTATGCCGACGATACCCCCGCAGCCCAGACAACCTCACCCGATATTTTGCTGGGCCCTCTGTTTAATGATGTGCAAAGCGCGAAACTGTTTCCCGATCAGAAAACCTTCGCTGATGCCGTCCCCAAAAGCGACCCGCTGATGATTCTGGCGGATTATCGTATGCAGCACACGCAGTCCAGCTTTGACTTACGCCACTTTGTCGAGATGAACTTTACGCTCCCTGCGGAAGGGGAAAAATATGTTCCGCCTGCTGGACAAAGTTTACGTGAGCACATTGACGATCTCTGGCCCGTACTGACGCGCACCACGGATAAAGCCAGCAACAAATGGGATTCCCTTCTGCCGTTACCGAAACCTTACGTTGTGCCCGGCGGTCGTTTCCGCGAGGTCTACTACTGGGACAGCTATTTCACCATGCTGGGCCTGGCTGAGAGCGATCATTGGGACAAAATCAGCGACATGGTGGATAACTTTGCGTATGAGATTGACACCTTCGGCCACATTCCCAACGGCAACCGCAGCTATTACCTGAGCCGATCCCAGCCGCCGTTTTTCTCGCTGATGGTGGAACTGCTGGCAACGCACGACAGCGATGCGCTGAAGAAGTATCGTCCGCAGATGGAGAAAGAGTATGCCTACTGGATGGACGGCGTCGATGCCCTGCAGCCGGGCCAGGCCAACAAGCGCGTGGTGAAACTGGATGACGGCGCAATCCTCAACCGCTACTGGGACGATCGCGACACCCCGCGCCCGGAGTCCTGGCTTGACGATGTGAATACCGCGAAAAGTAACCCTAACCGACCGGCAACCGAGATCTACCGTGATTTGCGTTCCGCCGCGGCCTCGGGATGGGACTTTAGCTCCCGCTGGATGGACGATCCGCAAAAACTCGGCACCATCCGGACCACCAGCATTGTGCCCGTGGACCTGAACGCCCTGATGTTCAAGATGGAAAAACTGCTGGCCCGGGCAAGCCAGGAGAGTGGCGATGCCGCCAGCGCGAACAAGTATGAGACGCTGGCCACCGCGCGCCAGAAAGCCATCGAGAGCCACCTGTGGAATGATAAAGAGGGCTGGTACGCGGATTACGATCTGAAGAGTAAGAAGGTGCGCAATCAGCTCACGGCCGCAGCCCTGTTCCCGCTTTACGTGAAGGCGGCGGCGCAGGATCGTGCCGATAAAGTCGCCGCGGCAACCTCGTCGCGCCTGTTGAAACCGGGCGGTGTTGCGACCACCACCGTAAACAGCGGCCAGCAGTGGGATGCGCCAAACGGCTGGGCTCCGCTGCAGTGGGTTGCGGCGGAAGGGTTGCAGAACTACGGGCAAGAGAAGGTCTCGATGGATGTGACCTGGCGCTTCCTGAAGAACGTTCAGCACACTTATGACCGGGAAAAGAAACTGGTCGAGAAGTATGACGTCTCGACAACCGGTACGGGCGGCGGCGGCGGAGAGTATCCGCTGCAGGACGGATTTGGCTGGAGCAACGGCGTAACGCTGAAGATGCTGGATCGGGTCTGCCCGAAAGAGAAACCGTGCGACAGCTTGCCGGAGAATCGGCCTGCGGCGAATGATGAGGCTGCACCGGTGAAAGCTGCGGCGCAGTAAGGGAGTATTGCCGGGTAGCGGCTACGCCTTACCCGGCCTACTTTTTGAAATAACAGGGCTTTGCTTAGAAACTGTAACTCGCCCCTAGCTGATACGTTCTGTCACGCCCAATCCAGCAGTTGGTCGCGTCATAGCAGGTCAGCGTCTCTTTATTGGTGATATTTTGCGCGCTGGCCTTAAGCGTTAGTCCTGCCAGCGAGGGCAGGATTTCACCCATCCGGTAGGAAGCCGCCAGATCGTACTGCGTAGTGCCGCCCAGTTTACCCGCATCGTTTGCCGGAGAGATTTCCATCGGGCCGGTATAGCGCGCCCCCGCCCCCAGCATCAGCCCTTTCAGCGGCGTGTTCTCAAAGGTGTAATCCCCCCAGAGATTGAAGGCATTCTCCGGCACCTGCGTTGGACGTTTCCCTTTGTACTTGTCATCTTGCGTATTGATCGCGTGGGTGTAGGCATAGTTAGCAATCAGCGTCAGGTTGTCCGTCGGGCGGCTAATGGCGGAGAGTTCTGCCCCTTTAGACTCCACTTCCCCGGTCTGACGATAGTTCAGGAAGCCCGGATCGGAGGTGACGACATTTTTCTGACGGATGTTGAACACCGAGGCGGTAAAGGTGGTTGCGTAGTCGGCCAGCAGATATTTCACGCCGCCCTCCACCTGCTTGCTGGTGGTTGGCTTGACGTCTTTCGCCACGAGGGTTCCCTGCGGCGATACAGGAGCAAAGCCTTCGGAATAGCTGATAAACGGTGACAGACCATTATCAAAAGCGTAGAGCGCGCCCAGGCGTTTGGTGACGCGATCCTGAGAGACCCAGGCCTTAACACCATTTTGCAGATAATTGGTGGTGACGGAACGGTAATCGTCGTAGCGCAGGCTGCCCAGCAGATTGAGGCCCCCCCACTCCACCTGATCCTGCAGGTAGTAGCCGTTCTGCTGATAGCTCAGACGGTTTTTCTGGGCTGTATACAGGCCCAGCGCGCTTTCGACGATCTGCGAATAGTCAGGATTGCGCATGTCAATGCCCGGCGTGGCCGACGCGTAGCGGTAGTGGAAATGGGAGTTCAGCTTCTGATAGTCAAACCCGGCCAGCAGGTGGTGTTTCCAGTCGCCCAGCGCCACGGTTTTAGTCACCTGGTTGTCAATGTTGAAGCTCTTTAGATCTTCATCGGTGGTGTAGGCATAGCGGTTGAGCTGATAGACCTCGCCTCCCGTCCCTGTTGCATAGACGCTGCGCTGATGGGTATCGACGTCGAAATAGCGAGCTTTCTGATTAAAGCCCCAGCCGCTGTCAAATTCATGTTCAAAGCTGTAGCCCAGCATCCACTGACGCTGCTTAAACCCGTTCCACTCGTCACCGGCGTAGTCGCGCTTGCCCGCGTATTTCGAGCGCAGGTAGGCGAGCGGCAGAGGGTTAGACGGCGTCAGGCTCGGTGTGTTTTGCGCCAGCGCGTCCAGGGTAAGGCGGGTTTTGCTGTCGGGTTGCCAGGTGACGGACGGGGCAACCAGGTAATTTTCATACCGGGTGGTGTGCGGCTGATCGTCATTTTCCGTCGCTTTGCCCAGCAGACGGTAGTTCCAGTCGCTGTCGGCAATCTGCCCGGTTGAGTCGAGATAGCCCTCTTTCAGGCTGCGGTTGCCGGTGTTAACGCCGATTTCCGTTCGGGCTTCTCGCTGCGGTTTTTTACTTTGAATATTCACCAGCCCGCCCGGCGAACCGCCGCCGTAAAGGACCGATGAGGGGCCTTTCAGGATATCAACGCTGTCGATCAGCAGCGGATCGATGCGCGCTTTGGTATTACCGGTGACGTTATAGGGCAGCTGCAGCCCGTTGTAGAACTCCTGGTCGACGGTAAAACCACGAATTTTATATTCGCTCATGTAGGAGGTATTCCCCCGCACCTCGGTTGAGACGCCTGGGGCATAGCGCAGAATTTCATTCACCGAATTCGCATGGCGCTTTTCAATTTCCGGCGCAGAGAGGGTCGTGATGACCTGCGGCGTTTTACTTTCAGCAACGGCCGATTTTGTGGCGCTGTTCGTCCAGGCCGGCAGCGCGCTGCCCTGCTCTGAGCCGGTGACGACGATGGTGGATTCGTCGGCGAATGCCGGGACCTGAAATGCCACCGTGACGGCGCCTGCCAGGGCGCAAAGCGTAAAGCGTGAGGTATTCATAATGTCGTCTTGTTGTTAGATGCAATACGGAACGACAATTATTATCATTTAGATTAACAAATCAATACTCAGGCAAAAAAACGGCCCTCCGCAGAGAGCCGTTTACGTCAATTTATGCTCGTCGCAGTAACCTGAATATGCCCAGCACCACAATGGCACCGACGACAGCGACCAGAAAACTGTGCAGGTCGAAACCACTTATGTTGCCTCCAAAACCAAACATCGTCGCCAGCCAGCCGCCCACAACCGCACCAACGACCCCGAGTACACAGGTCAAAATAAAGCCGCCACCATCGTTTCCCGGCATGATCAGTTTAGCGATAGCGCCAGCAATAAGACCAAAGATAATCCAGGCGATGATACCCATAGCGATGCCCTCTTGCAGGTTTAACGCGTGCGCAGAAAACCTTCTGCACAGCTAACTTAAGTATAGGTCATCGCAGGAAAACCATTTTCATCTCACCGACTTATCTTTGCGTAAACAGGCAAAAAAAACTCACCGGTTTGTATTAAGTTTCATCGCAGATTGCCGATAACGCTAAGACAGTCTGTCATCAATCAAGGAGCCATCCGGCGTGAGTCATTACAGTGAGCAGTTCCTCAAGCAAAATCCGCTGGCTGTATTAGGGGTATTACGCGACCTGCAAAAAGGTGAAGTGCCGCTGCGCATCAGCTGGTCGAATAATCAGTTCATCAGCAAGATCCTTGACGCCTCGCAGGAGCGGCTGGTGATTGATTTAGGCAGTCAGGAGTATGAAAACCGCGCGGCGTTGAAAGCGGAAAATGTCGCGGTGATGGCCGAAACGCAGGGTGCCAAAGTGGAGTTTGTCCTGTCGCGGCTGGAAATGAGCGAATACCAGGGACTCCCTGCTTTTGCTACCCCTCTTCCCACCAACCTCTGGTTTGTCCAGCGTCGCGAATATTTCCGCATCAACGCCCCGCTTCATCCCGCTTACTTCTGCAAGGCCAAAATGCCGGACAAAAAAGAGATCCGCTTTCGCCTCTTCGACCTGTCGCTGGGCGGCATGGGCGCACTGATGGATACGCCTAAACCTGACGGACTGGTAGAGGGCATGAGGTTTACGCAAATTGAACTGGATATGGGGGGCTGGGGTCGCTTTTATTTCGATGCACAGCTGATTGCCATCAGCGATCGCACCGTCGTGGACAGCAAAAATGAAACCATCACCACGCCGCGTCTGAGCTTCCGTTTCCTGAATGTTGGGCCTGGCGCAGAGCGCGAGCTGCAGCGCATTATCTACTCTCTGGAGCGGGAAGCGCGGGAACGCGCAAATAAGGTTCTGTAAGGAAAATCGGGCAGCGTGACCGCCGCCCGTCTGCGGCATTACATGGCATCCATCGCTTTCTGTACTTTCCAGATATAACGAGGCGCCTGTGGTGCCGGGTGATTTTTCGCCACATGTTCAAAGAATTCGTCTTTGTCCATGCCGTTAATCTCTTCTATCGCCTCTTTGCGGTCAGAGGAGAAGGTTCTCAGCAACGCGCCGGCACCGTTGACGTAAGAGACCACCAGCGCGTACTGCATCACCTCCGGATCCTTAATGCCCTTCAGTACGCCATGCTCCATGATGCTCAGGTAGGCCGTGCCCATTGAAATGTTGCGTTCCGGGTTCTTCAGCTCGCTGGTCGACGGCTGGCCGCTCCAGCCCATATAGCGGTAAACCTCTCTCCCCGCCGTTGACGCTTTAAGCTGCATCAGCCCCACCGCGTTGGATTTGCTGACAAGCGTGGGGTTACCGCCGGACTCCACCGCAATGATCGCCGTGATGAGACGCGGGCTGACGCCCCAGGCTTTCCCGGCTTGTTCACTGATCGGCATCCACTGCATCGCACGTTGCACCGGAACTTTCGCGTTCCACGGCGGGTTCGTATAGTCATGCTTTGATGAACAACCCGCTATAAACACAATCAAAAAGGCAAACCATCTCAATTTCACTTCTTCTATCCTTATAGCCTGGAATCGCCGTTGAGGTGACAACGGCACACCTAAGCGGCATGATATACATTTCGTTTCTGTTGTCAGCAAGGAATTGCCATGTCTCTGTTTCACTTAATTGCCCCATCGGGTTACTGCATTAAACAGCACGCCGCGCTGCGTGGTATCCAGCGCCTTACCCGACGCGGGGCATCAAGGTCAATAACGTCGAGGTTATTGCCCGTCGTTGTGAGCGTTTTGCGGGTACGGAAACAGAGCGTCTGGAAGATCTCAATTCCCTTGCCAGACTGACTACCCCCAACACCATCGTGCTGGCTGTACGCGGCGGTTACGGTGCCAGTCGTTTACTGGCAGATATTGACTGGCAGGCACTGGTGGCTCGCCAACAACATGACCCGTTGCTCATTTGCGGACATAGCGATTTTACCGCCATTCAGTGCGGTCTTCTGGCGCATGGCAATGTCATCACCTTTAGCGGCCCCATGCTGGTAGCAAACTTTGGCGCGGATGAACTGAACGCCTTTACCGAGCACCATTTCTGGCTGGCGTTACGCAATGAAACCTTCACCATTGAATGGCAAGGGGAAGGCCCGACATGTCGGGCCGAAGGCACGTTGTGGGGAGGCAATCTTGCGATGCTGATTTCACTGATCGGTACACCGTGGATGCCAAAAATTGAGAACGGTATTCTGGTGCTGGAAGATATTAACGAGCACCCTTTCCGGGTCGAACGTATGCTGTTGCAGCTCTATCATGCGGGAATTTTGCCACGTCAGAAGGCGATTATTCTCGGTAGCTTTAGCGGCAGCACGCCCAATGATTATGACGCAGGTTACAACCTGGAGTCAGTGTACGCGTTTTTGCGTTCCCGCCTGTCGATTCCACTCATTACCGGCCTCGATTTTGGTCATGAACAACGCACGGTTACGCTGCCGTTGGGCGCACATGCCATTCTGAATAACACCCGGGAAGGCACTCAGTTGACGATTAGCGGTCATCCTGTTCTTAAAATGTAAAAAAATCACGCTTCAGGGCTAAGTAAAACGCTGTCTCTGCCGCTAATATGGTAGGGTTTATATAAGAGACAGCGTAATCAGGAGTAACCGACCGTTGGATGCCACAACAATAATTAGCCTTTTCATCTTAGGATCCATCCTTGTCACCAGCAGTATATTACTTAGTTCATTTTCTTCCCGTCTTGGCATTCCTATTCTGGTTATTTTTCTGGCGATCGGCATGCTGGCAGGAGTCGATGGCGTCGGCGGTATCCCGTTTGATAATTACCCCTTCGCCTACATGGTAAGTAACCTGGCACTGGCGATTATTTTGCTCGACGGCGGGATGCGCACTCAGGCCAGTTCCTTTCGTGTGGCGTTAGGACCGGCACTGTCGCTGGCGACGCTGGGCGTGCTTATCACCTCTGGTTTAACCGGCATGATGGCGGCGTGGCTGTTTAATCTTGATTTGATTGAAGGCTTATTAATCGGCGCTATCGTCGGCTCTACCGATGCTGCAGCGGTCTTTTCTCTGCTGGGTGGTAAGGGGCTTAACGAACGTGTTGGCTCGACGCTGGAAATTGAATCCGGCAGTAATGATCCAATGGCGGTCTTTCTGACGATTACCCTAATTGCGATGATCCAGCATCATGAGAGCAATATTAGCTGGATGTTCATTGTCGATATTCTGCAACAATTTGGTCTGGGCATTGTAATAGGTCTTGGCGGCGGTTATTTACTACTGCAAATGATCAACCGCATCGCCCTGCCCGCCGGATTATATCCATTGCTGGCATTAAGTGGCGGTATTCTGATTTTCTCATTAACTACTGCGCTGGAAGGTAGCGGTATTCTGGCGGTGTATCTGTGCGGTTTTCTGCTGGGTAATCGCCCTATTCGCAACCGCTACGGCATCCTGCAAAATTTCGACGGCCTCGCCTGGCTGGCGCAAATCGCCATGTTCCTGGTGCTGGGGCTGTTGGTTAACCCAAGCGATCTGCTGCCTATTGCCATTCCGGCGCTCATTTTGTCCGCATGGATGATATTCTTCGCCCGTCCCCTTTCGGTATTTGCTGGATTGCTCCCCTTCCGCGGTTTCAATCTGCGTGAGCGCGTGTTTATCAGCTGGGTAGGATTACGCGGCGCGGTGCCAATCATCCTGGCCGTGTTCCCGATGATGGCGGGGCTGGAGAATGCACGTCTGTTCTTTAATGTCGCCTTCTTTGTGGTTCTGGTTTCACTGCTCTTGCAGGGAACATCACTCTCGTGGGCGGCTAAAAAAGCCAAAGTGGTGGTTCCGCCAGTGGGACGTCCGGTGTCACGCGTTGGCCTGGATATTCATCCGGAAAATCCGTGGGAGCAGTTTGTTTATCAATTGAGTGCCGATAAATGGTGCGTGGGCGCGGCACTGCGCGATTTGCATATGCCAAAAGAGACGCGTATTGCGGCACTGTTTCGTGATAACCAGTTGCTTCATCCTACCGGCAGCACCCGACTGCGCGAAGGCGATGTGTTGTGTGTAATTGGTCGGGAACGCGATCTTCCGGCGCTCGGTAAACTGTTCAGCCAGTCGCCGCCGGTCGCGCTGGATCAACGCTTCTTTGGTGATTTCATTCTCGAAGCCAGCGCCAAATATGCTGATGTTGCGCTGATATATGGCCTGGAAGACGGGCGAGAATATCGTGATAAGCAGCAAACGCTGGGTGAAATTGTCCAGCAGTTGTTAGGCGCGGCACCGGTTGTCGGTGACCAGGTAGAGTTTGCCGGGATGATCTGGACGGTGGCCGAGAAAGAAGATAACGCGGTGCGGAAAGTCGGTTTGAGGCCGATGGAAGAGGAAGCGGAGTAGCGTTTTGCCGGGTGGCGGCTTCGCCTTACCCGGCCTAAAAAACCCTCGAAAGTAGGCCGGGTAAGCGTTAGCGCCACCCGGCAAACAATCGTTACACCGTCACAACCGGCACTCTCGGCGCCAGGGCACACATCAGTTCATACCCCACCGTGCCCGCTGCGGCCGCCACGTCATCAATTTTGATTTCGTTACCCCACAGCTCGACCGGCGAACCGATGCCTGCCTGCGGGCATGGCGTAAGATCCACGGCCAGCATATCCATTGATACGGTGCCCACCGTTCCCGTGCGTACCCCGTCGACCCAGACCGGCGTGCCGGTCGGCGCGATGCGCGGGTAGCCGTCGGCATAACCGCCCGCCACGATGCCAATCCGCTGCTCGCCATTTGCCCGGTAACGGCTGCCGTAGCCCACCGAGTCACCGGCCTTCAGGGTCTGCACGCCAATGATTTCGCTGCGCAGGGTCATGACCGGCTTCAGGCCGCTGTTGGCGATATCCTGCCACTGGCCCGAGGGCGACGCCCCGTACAGAACGATCCCCGGACGCACCCAGTTGAAGTGCGCCTCGGGATGCCACAGCGTGGCCGCCGAGTTGGACAGCGAGCGCGGGCAGTCCAGCCCTTCTGCCGCCTGCTCGATGCGGACCATGGCGTCTGTGATGCCGTCCGGTTTTTCCGCATCGGCAAAATGCGCCATCAGCGTCATTTCACCTACATTCTTCAGCGCGCGCAGCTGCTGCCAGACCGTATGCACCCGCTCAGGCTGGAAGCCCAGGCGGTTCATACCGCTGTTGACCTTGAGATAGATATCCAGCGGAGCATGGAGCTTCGCATCCTGAATCGCTTTGATCTGCCAGTTGCTGTGAACGCTGGTGGTCAGACGGTACTTGTCGAGCAGAGGCAGATCGTCGGCGTGGAAGAAGCCCTCCAGAAGCAGTATCGGCCCTTTCCAGCCGCGCTCGCGCAGCAGAATGGCCTCTTCCAGATTCAGCAGCGCAAAGCCGTCGGTGGCGCTCAGCGCGCTCCAGATACGGTCAATGCCGTGGCCGTAGGCATTCGCTTTCACCACCGACCACACGCGTGCGCCAGGCGCCGCCCGTCGAACAATTTGCAGATTATCCTTCAGGGCCTGCAGGTTCAGCTGGGCCAGAACAGGACGGGACATGACAACTCCTTAGCTATGCGCGCCGTGCAGGTGCTGTGGACGCGACGGCGTAAACCCCGATTGATAGCGCGCTACGCTTAGATCCTCATATGGGATCGCTGGCGTGCGACCAGAGAGCAGATCGCTTAACAACTGACCGGAACCACAAGCCATCGTCCAGCCGAGCGTACCGTGACCGGTATTCAGCCACAGATTTTTAAAGCGTGTACGCCCGACAACCGGCGTGCCGTCTGGCGTCATCGGGCGCAGACCCGTCCAGAAAGTCGCCTGCTCGACATGACCGCCGCGTGGATAGAGATCGCGAACCACCATCTCCAGCGTTTCACGACGCGGTTGCAACAGCTCGGTGTTAAAACCAACAATTTCCGCCATTCCGCCAACACGAATGCGGTTATCGAAACGGGTAATGGCGATTTTGTAGGTTTCATCAAGAATGGTGGATACTGGCGCACCATCTTCCTGCGCAATTGGAATAGTCAGCGAGTAGCCTTTCAGCGGATACACCGGAATATCAACAATGCCTTTGAGCATCGCCGTCGAGTAAGAACCAAACGCCATCACATACGCATCGGCCTTAATCACTTCATCGCCACACTTCACGCCGTAGATTTGCTCGCCGTCGCAAAGCAGTTGGTCAACGGGCGTATTAAAGCGGAATTTAACCCCCGCCTGCTCCGCCATCCGCGCCAGATTCTGGGTAAATAGCTGGCAGTCTCCGGTTTCATCATTGGGTAACTGCAGGCCGCCCGTCAGTTTGTGCGCCACTTCTGCCAGCGCGGGCTCCACTTCCGCCAGGCGGCTGGATTCCAGCAGCTGATACGGTACGCCGGCATCTTCCAGCACGGCGATATCGCGGGTCGCATTTTCATACTGTTGTTCGGTACGGAACAGTTGCAGCGTCCCACCCTGACGCCCTTCATACTGAATATTGGTTTCGGCGCGCAATGCTTTCAGGCAATCACGGCTGTATTCCGCCAGACGCACCATCCGCCCTTTGTTTTCCATGTAGTGGCTGGTGTCGCAGTTACGTAACATTTGCCACATCCATTTCAACTGGAACTGCGTACCGTCGAGACGAACTGCCAGCGGCGCATGGCGCTGGAACATCCATTTGATCGCTTTTAAAGGCACACCTGGTGCCGCCCACGGTGCAGCATATCCGGGGGAGATTTGCCCGGCATTCGCGGCGCTGGTTTCCAGGGCGGCCCCCGGCTCCCGATCAATGACGGTGACCTCATGTCCTGCCTGATTTAAGTACCAGGCGCTGGCAACGCCTACCACACCACTTCCCAGTATGACAACTCGCATAGCCACTCCGATAACGGTAGATACAGTAAAAGAATAATAATCTAATTACATCTTGATAACTCAGTTGAAAATATTATTCAACATACAGCTTTTTTATGGTGAGCTGGCTCACATCTCCCTGACTCTGCGGCAATATGGCGTCTTTAGTATCTCCTGCTGAACGCCCTTTTTATCCAGCATAAAATTCCGTTCAGAAGCGGATTAGTGGCACTCTGATAATAAGAAATCGCAAAGAAAAAAATTCTCCGGCGACGCGGTTTTTAACAGGTGTTCTATGCTTGAAATGAGGTGCTCCACACAGAGAGCGCCGACAACAATGAGGTGCGCGTATGGCGACGATCGATTCTATGAATAAGGACACCACACGTTTGAGCGATGGACCCGACTGGACGTTCGACCTGCTGGATGTTTATCTGGCAGAGATAGACCGGGTGGCGAAACTCTACCGGCTGGATACCTACCCGCACCAGATTGAAGTGATAACCTCAGAACAGATGATGGATGCCTACTCCAGCGTCGGCATGCCAATTAACTATCCGCACTGGTCATTCGGTAAAAAGTTTATCGAGACTGAACGGCTGTATAAGCACGGTCAGCAAGGACTGGCCTATGAAATCGTCATTAACTCTAACCCGTGTATCGCTTACCTGATGGAAGAGAACACCATTACCATGCAGGCGCTGGTGATGGCACACGCCTGCTATGGGCATAACTCTTTCTTTAAAAACAATTACTTATTCCG
This sequence comes from Enterobacter hormaechei, assembly GCA_041890495.1. Taxonomy (GTDB): domain Bacteria; phylum Pseudomonadota; class Gammaproteobacteria; order Enterobacterales; family Enterobacteriaceae; genus Escherichia; species Escherichia boydii. The sequence continues at coordinate 862,075 of CP169086.1, read as the reverse complement.
CAGTTGGACCGACGCCAGTTCGATTGTCGATTATCTGATTTTTGCCCGTAAATATATTACCGAGTGCGAAGAACGTTATGGCGTTGATGAAGTAGAACGGCTTCTGGACTCGTGCCACGCGCTGATGAACTACGGCGTGGACCGGTACAAACGCCCGCAAAAAATCTCGCTGCAAGAAGAGAAAGCCCGGCAGAAAAGTCGCGAAGAGTATCTACAAAGTCAGGTCAATATGCTCTGGCGTACCCTGCCGAAGCGCGAGGAAGAGAAAACGGTTGCTGAAGCGCGCCGCTATCCGTCCGAACCACAAGAAAACCTGCTCTATTTTATGGAGAAAAATGCGCCACTGCTGGAATCATGGCAGCGTGAAATCCTGCGTATTGTGCGTAAGGTGAGCCAGTATTTTTATCCGCAAAAACAGACTCAGGTGATGAACGAAGGCTGGGCGACCTTCTGGCACTATACCATCCTTAACCATCTGTATGATGAAGGGAAAGTAACGGAACGTTTTATGCTGGAGTTTTTGCACAGCCACACCAATGTGGTCTTCCAGCCCCCCTATAACAGCCCGTGGTACAGCGGCATCAACCCGTATGCCCTCGGGTTCGCCATGTTCCAGGATATTAAACGGATTTGTCAGTCGCCAACGGAAGAAGACAAATACTGGTTCCCGGATATCGCCGGTTCCGACTGGCTGGAAACGCTGCATTTCGCGATGCGTGATTTCAAAGATGAGAGTTTTATCAGCCAGTTTCTGTCACCGAAAGTGATGCGTGATTTCCGCTTCTTCACCGTGCTGGATGATGATCGGCATAATTATCTGGAGATTTCCGCTATTCATAATGAAGAAGGTTATCGGGAGATCCGTAACCGGTTATCGTCGCAATATAACTTAAGTAATCTGGAGCCGAATATTCAGATCTGGAACGTGGATTTGCGCGGCGACCGTTCGCTGACGCTGCGTTACATTCCACATAATCGCGCACCGCTGGATCGGGGGCGCAAAGAAGTGCTGAAGCATGTGCATCGCCTGTGGGGATTTGATGTGATGCTCGAACAGCAAAACGAAGACGGCAGCATCGAGTTGCTGGAACGTTGCCCGCCAAGAATGGGAAATCTGTAAAAACAACAAAAAACCCCTCGTTTGAGGGGTTTGCTCTTTAAACGGAAGGGATTATCGCCCCTGAATGGCTAAATCACCCGGCAGATTTTTCTGCATCCGGTGCCAAATCTCGCCACTCTCATGCCCATAGCGACGCACTGTTTCGTACACCTGATCGTGCGCGCCTTCACTGCACAACGCCGACAGTTTGTGGTAGAAGCCCAGCGCCAGACTGCGCGCTTCCGGATTGGCGAAATAGTGACGACCAATACGCGTATACAGCCCTTTCATCCCGTTAAGAATCAGACCGTAAATCGGGTTGCCGGAAGCAAACGCCAGGCCGCGGAATATGTTGTAATCCAGCTCGGCAAAGGCATCGGCGTGATCGGCCACTTCATTAGCGGTAGCCAGCACTTCCTGCGCTTTATCGGGATGCTGACGAAACGCGGTGCGAATAAAAATAGTGGAAATATTGGTACGCACCGACAGCAAATTATCAATAAGCTGCGGCACACTTTCGTGATCCAGTCGCGCCAGTGTTTCAAGGATATTTAAACCGGAAGTTTCCCAGAAATTATTCACCTTCGTCGGCTTGCCATGTTGAATGGTCAACCAGCCATCTCGTGCCAGACGCTGTAACACTTCACGTAACGTAGTACGCGTTACGCCAATTAATTCTGAAAGTTCACGTTCTGCGGGCAAAATAGTCCCGGGAGGGAAGCGGTTATTCCAGATACTTTCAATAATGTACTCTTCCGCGAAACCCGCCGGGCTTTGCGCCTTAATGACCATAGTGAGATTTCCATAACACAGCAAAACAAAGTTGGACTCATCATACCAGAGGCAGCCAGTGGCAGGTAGCACGGCAAAGAGAGAAAAGAGGGATCGCCGTTTCATTTTTGTGAAATTTACAATGCAGCCTTATCAGCCTCCAGGCCGCGATTTTTGCGTATACTGATGTTTTGTCTTACTTGACGGGGATGGATGTCTGTCGTGGAAATTTCTTTTGGGCGCGCACTGTGGCGCAACTTTTTAGGCCAGTCTCCGGACTGGTACAAACTTATACTTCTGGTGTTCCTGGTCGTTAACCCCCTCCTCTTTAGCCTAAACCCGTTCATTGCCGGGTGGCTGCTGGTGGCGGAGTTTATCTTTACCCTGGCGATGGCGCTGAAGTGTTATCCCCTGCTGCCGGGCGGATTACTGGCGTTTGAGGCCGTCGTCATCGGCATGACCAGCGCCGAGCATGTCAAAGCCGAGCTGGCGTCAAATCTCGAAGTGCTACTGCTGCTGATGTTTATGGTGGCGGGCATCTACTTTATGAAACAGCTGCTGCTGTTTATCTTCACGCGTCTGCTGCTCAGCATTCCGTCGAAAATGCTCCTCTCGCTGGCGTTTTGCCTGGCGGCCGCCTTCCTGTCGGCCTTCCTGGACGCGCTGACGGTCGTCGCGGTGGTGATAAGCGTAGCGGTTGGGTTTTACGGTATTTATCACCGCGTGGCCTCTTCTCGCCCGGGTGACGATTTGCAGGATGACAGCCACGTCGAAGCACATAACCGTGAGGTACTGGAACAGTTTCGCGCCTTCCTGCGCAGCCTGATGATGCATGCTGGCGTCGGTACCGCGCTGGGCGGCGTGATGACCATGGTGGGCGAGCCGCAAAACCTGATCATTGCCAAAGCGGCGGGCTGGCACTTCGGTGATTTCTTCCTGAGAATGGCGCCGGTGAGCGTACCGGTGCTGATCTGCGGGCTGGCGACCTGTCTTCTGGTGGAGAAGTTTCGCCTTTTCGGCTATGGGGCGCAGCTTCCGGAGCCGGTGCGTCAGGAGCTGCATAAATTCGATCTGCAGAGCCGACGCCAGCGGACGCGCCAGGTGACGCTGCGTCTGATTGCTCAGGGGATCATCGGCATCTGGCTGATTGCAGCGCTGGCGTTGCATCTTGCCGAAGTGGGGCTGATTGGCCTGTCGGTTATTATTCTCGCCACCACTTTTACCGGCGTAACGGACGAACATGCCATCGGCAAAGCGTTTACCGAATCCCTGCCGTTTACCGCCCTGCTGGCGGTCTTCTTCGCGGTCGTGGCGGTGATTATCGACCAGCACCTGTTCGCGCCGATCATTGCCTTTGTATTACAGGCATCGCCGGATGCTCAGCTGTCGCTGTTTTACCTGTTTAACGGCCTGCTCTCGTCGATCTCAGATAACGTTTTTGTCGGGACGGTCTACATCAACGAGGCCAAAGCGGCCATGGAGCAAGGCATTATCAGCGCCGGACAGTTCGAGCTGCTGGCCGTGGCGATCAACACCGGCACCAACCTGCCGTCGGTGGCGACGCCAAACGGCCAGGCCGCCTTCCTGTTCCTGCTGACCTCCGCTCTCGCGCCCCTCATACGTCTTTCCTATGGCCGGATGGTGTGGATGGCGCTGCCCTACACGCTGGTGCTCACGATCGTGGGATTGCTTTGCGTCAAAATTACCCTCATTCCCTGTACGCAATGGTTGATACAAGCGGGTATACTTGCGGCGCAGTAAATACTGCAACTCGGGCAGTTCGCTGCCCGTTTGCCTTTTCGCACGATAAACATCCAATTACGTTTTATTTCGCCTGGTACAGGTGGCGCGAAAAACGAATTCGTTTACACTGCGATTTCTAAGCATGTTCCAGGGAAATGATTATGTTGAGATTTTTAAACCAGTGCTCCCGCGGTCGCGGAGCGTGGTTGTTAATGGCCCTGACCGCCTTTGCGCTGGAAATGGTGGCGCTATGGTTCCAGCACGTAATGGGACTCAAACCTTGCGTGCTTTGTATTTACGAACGCTGCGCGCTGTTCGGCATTATGGGTGCGGGCCTGGTGGGCGCGATTGCGCCGAAATCCCCGCTTCGCTATGCCGCTATCGCCATCTGGCTGTACAGCGCCTGGAAAGGCATTGAACTCTCCTGGCAGCACACCATGATGCAGCTGCATCCGTCACCGTTTATGACCTGTGATTTTGCCGCCCGCTTCCCGAGCTGGCTGCCGCTGGATAAATGGCTGCCGCAGGTGTTTGTTGCATCCGGTGACTGCTCCGTTCGTCAGTGGGAGTTCCTGACCCTCGAGATGCCGCAGTGGCTGGTGGGCATTTTTGCCGCCTACTTCGTCGTGGCGCTGCTGGTGCTGATCGCTCAGCCGTTCAAACCGAAGAAACGCGATCTTTTTGGGCGCTAATTTGCCCGGCGGCGCTTCGCTTGCGCGGGCCTACGGTTTTGTAGGTCGGGTAAGCGCAGCGCCACCCGACACAACAGCGCACAATAAAAAACCCGCCTCGGCGGGTTTTTTAATCTCAACGGGTCGGGTGGTTCATGATGTGATCTTCCCAGTCACGCACCTCGGACTCTTTCACCGCAATGTGGCGCACAGAAATGCGTTCACCGTGCATCGCCGCTTTTGAACCGGTTAACAGGGGATGCCAGGCCGGCAGATCTTTTCCTTCCGCCAGCAGGCGATACGCGCAGGTATGAGGTAGCCATTCAAACGTCGGCAGATTATCCCGGGTTAACTTGATGCAGTCCGGCTCAAATTCAAACCGGCGTTCATAGTTACGGCACTGGCAGGTTTTAATGTTTAACTGCTTGCAGGCAACGTTGGTGAAGTAGATTTCGTCCGTGTCTTCATCCATCAGCTTATGCAGACAGCACTGGCCGCAGCCGTCGCACAAGGATTCCCATTCCGCGTCAGTCATGTCGTCGAGAGTTTTGCTTTGCCAGAAAGGGATGTTGTTCATCAGGATGTCCACACGTCAAAAGAAAGCGCACCTTATAACGAGTCTGGCACGTCGTTGCAAGTTTTGCCGCCCTTTTCAGGCGGCAAGAGGAGGTTACAGCACGCGGGTTTTCAGCGACAGGCCGTTAAAACCGACCTCCAGTTCATCACCGCTCGCGAGCGGACCAACGCCTTCCGGCGTGCCGGTCAGGATCACATCACCCGGCTTCAGGGTAAAGAAGCGGCTCATGTAGGCGATCAGCGGCACAATTTTGTGGATCATGTCTGCGGTGGTGCCCTGCTGGCGGATTTCACCGTTAACCTTCAGGCTAAGCGGGGTGTCCTGCGGGTCGCCGGTAAATTCGCTCACCGGCACAAACGCCGAGATCGGGCAGGAATTATCAAACCCTTTGGCTTTTTCCCACGGCTGCCCTGCTTTCTTCATTTTGCCCTGCACGTCACGCAGCGTCAGATCCAGCGCCACGCCGTATCCGGCAATCGCTTTCTGAACATGCTCTTCGGAAGCCTGGCGCAGCGTCGCGCCGATCAGCACGGCGAGTTCAACTTCGTGATGCACAGAGCCCAGCCCCTGCGGCAGCGCCAGCGGCTGGCGGATATCGCAAAGCGCCGTTTCAGGCTTGATAAACAGGACCGGCTCTTCTGGCGTCGCGCTGCCCATCTCCTGGATATGTTTTGCATAGTTGCTGCCCACGCAAACCACTTTGCTGACGGGATAATCCAGTAATGCACCTTGCCAGTTATGATGTTGATACATGGTCGACCCCTAAACGGTTGATGTGTTGTGCCCAAAAACAGTTGAGACTATTTTTTACCGTTCGCCTCAAGATGCTGTTTTAATAAATTCTCGGGTGGCGGTGGAAGCTGTAAATAATAGCCTTGCTCGGCTAAGGCCGTTTTCACTTTATCCAGATCGGCATTAATCAGTTTCTTACGACCATCAAGCGGCAGCAGCATCGCCAGCTGTGGTCGGCCAAAGTTCTTCATTAATTCTTCAGGCACGCGTGAAAAATCGTCTTTCTTTTCGACATAAAGATAGGTCTGGTCACGGCTTGTACTTCTGTAGATCACACAAAACATGTTTTTACTCTGAATAAATGGGAGGGTGACTTGCCTCAATATAATCCAGACTATAACATGCCTTATAGTCTTCGGAACATCATCGCGCGCTGGCGATGATTAATAGCTAATTGAGTAAGGCCAGGATGTCAAACACGCCAATCGAGCTTAAAGGCAGTAGCTTCACTTTATCTGTGGTTCATCTGCATGAGGCAGAACCTAAGGTTATCCATCAGGCGCTGGAAGACAAAATCGCTCAGGCCCCCGCATTTTTAAAACATGCCCCCGTTGTACTCAACGTCAGTGCACTGGAAGACCCGGTAAACTGGTCAGCGATGCATAAGGCGGTTTCGGCAACCGGTTTGCGGGTTATTGGCGTAAGTGGCTGCAAAGATGCGCAACTTAAAGCCGAAATTGAAAAAATGGGGCTGCCTATCCTGACGGAAGGAAAGGAAAAAGCGCCACGTCCAGCTCCCGCACCGCAGGCTCCAGCGCAAAATACAACGCCGGTCACAAAAACGCGTTTAATAGATACCCCGGTGCGTTCCGGTCAGCGTATTTATGCTCCACAATGTGATCTGATTGTTACAAGCCACGTTAGCGCTGGGGCCGAATTGATTGCCGATGGGAACATTCATGTCTATGGCATGATGCGCGGTCGTGCGCTGGCAGGGGCAAGTGGTGACCGGGAAACGCAAATATTTTGTACGAACCTGATGGCGGAACTGGTGTCCATCGCAGGTGAATACTGGCTGAGTGATCAAATCCCAGCAGAATTTTATGGCAAAGCGGCGCGACTGCAGTTAGTCGAAAACGCTTTGACCGTTCAACCGTTAAATTGATCCCTTTTTAACAAGGAATTTCTATGGCACGCATTATTGTTGTTACTTCGGGCAAAGGGGGTGTTGGTAAGACAACCTCCAGCGCGGCCATCGCCACTGGTTTGGCCCAGAAGGGAAAGAAAACTGTCGTGATAGATTTTGATATCGGCCTGCGTAATCTCGACCTGATTATGGGTTGTGAACGCCGGGTCGTTTACGATTTCGTCAACGTCATTCAGGGCGATGCAACGCTAAATCAGGCGTTAATTAAAGATAAGCGTACTGAAAATCTCTATATTCTTCCGGCATCGCAAACACGCGATAAAGATGCCCTCACCCGTGAAGGGGTCGCCAAAGTTCTTGATGATCTGAAAGCGATGGATTTTGAATTTATCGTTTGTGACTCCCCGGCAGGGATTGAAACCGGTGCGTTAATGGCACTCTATTTTGCAGACGAAGCCATTATTACCACCAACCCGGAAGTCTCCTCAGTACGCGACTCTGACCGTATTCTAGGCATTCTGGCGTCGAAATCACGCCGCGCAGAAAATGGCGAAGAGCCTATTAAAGAGCACCTGCTGTTAACGCGCTATAACCCAGGCCGCGTAAGCAGAGGTGACATGCTGAGCATGGAAGATGTGCTGGAGATCCTGCGCATCAAACTCGTCGGCGTGATCCCAGAGGATCAATCAGTATTGCGCGCCTCTAACCAGGGTGAACCGGTCATTCTCGACATTAACGCCGATGCGGGTAAAGCCTACGCAGATACCGTAGAACGTCTGTTGGGAGAAGAACGTCCTTTCCGCTTCATTGAAGAAGAGAAGAAAGGCTTCCTCAAACGCTTGTTCGGAGGATAAGTTATGGCATTACTCGATTTCTTTCTCTCGCGGAAGAAAAACACAGCCAACATTGCAAAAGAACGGCTGCAGATTATTGTTGCTGAACGCCGTCGCAGCGATGCAGAACCGCATTATCTGCCGCAGTTGCGTAAAGATATTCTTGAGGTCATTTGTAAATACGTACAAATTGATCCTGAGATGGTAACCGTACAGCTTGAGCAAAAAGATGGCGATATTTCTATTCTTGAGCTGAACGTGACCTTACCGGAAGCAGAAGAGTCGCGTTAATCCGTTTGTGATTTTGTAGGCCGGGCAAGCGTCGCGCCGCCCGGCAATTTCCCCGGTGGCGCTGCGCTTACCGGGGCTACAATTTTTTAGCGTGGGTATGCTTCCAGCAGCGTATTCAGGCGATCGGCCATCAATTCCCCGCGCCATCCCGCCATCATTTCCGGTACGCCATTCTGCGGCTTCAGCTTCCAGTGCCAGTTCAGCAGTTGATTAATCTGACGGCGTGAGGCGAGCAGTTCCGCGCTCAGCTTGCTTTCCGTTGCTACTGCCTGCACCAGCGCTTTGATATCTTTAAACGCTTTGCGATAGCCCGGCATATCCATCAGGTTCAGCAGCGGTTCCGGCAGCGCATCTTCCGGCAGCTCCTGCGCTTTTGCGACCAGCGCCAGCAGGGTTTTGCCGTGGAAGCGGATCTCACTGCCCGAAAGGCCAATGCTGTCCAGTTCGCCGAGGCTGCCCGGCATATAGCGTGCCACCGCCCAGAGATGCTCTTCGCGAACGACAAAGTTAACGGCCAGATCGCGCTCGCGCGCTTTACGCAAACGCCAGTCTGCCAGCAATTGCAGGCATGCCAGCTGACGCGTGCGCAGCTGCCAGGCGTTGCTGATATCGCGCCAGGCCTCTTTCGGGTCGACCACTTCCTGGCGACGCTGCTGGGTCATACGACACTCGTCAAGCGCCGCAGACAGCCAGCCGGAGGCTTCCGCCTCTTTCATCAACTGTCCTGCAATCGGCAGCAGGTAAAACACGTCAGCCGCCGCATACTCCAGCTGACGCTCGGTAAGCGGACGCGCCAGCCAGTCGGTACGGGATTCGCTTTTATCCAGCGTCAGGCCCGTATACTCCTCTACCATGGCAGCAAAGCCCCATGAGAGCGGACGATTGCTGAATGCCGCGAGGATCTGCGTGTCAATAAGCGGCTGGGGCATGATGCCAAAGGTGTTCAGGAAACACTTCCAGATCTTCACTGCCTGCATGGAGAAATTTTGTGATGGACGGATCGCGCAGGATCGCTTTCAGCGGTGACCAGTCGGTGATCCCGAGTGGATCGATTAGCGCCAGATGCTCGCCATCGAAAAGTTGAATCAACCCCAGCTGCGGGTAATAAGTGCGCGTACGAACAAATTCAGTATCCAGGGCTATCGCCGGAAAGGCACGGACGGCTTCACACAAAGAAGCCAGCGCATCGTCCGTGGTAATCATTTGGTAATTCAAATTGTTTTCTCTTTAGTGGGCGTCAAAAAAAACGCCGGATTAACCGGCGTCTGACGACTGACTTAACGCTCAGGCTTTATTGTCCACTTTGCCGCGCGCTTCGTCACGTAATTCTCGTCGCAAAATTTTTCCGACGTTAGATTTCGGTAACTCATCACGAAACTCCACCAGCTTCGGTACTTTGTATCCCGTGAGCTGACGGCGGCAAAAAGTCACCAGTGACTCTTCGGTAAGCGATGGATCTTTTTTCACTACGAAGATTTTCACCGCTTCACCACTGGAGCCGGAAGGTACGCCAACAGCCGCGACTTCCTGTACGCCAGGATGCTGCATGACGACATCTTCAATCTCGTTGGGATAGACGTTAAAACCGGAAACCAGAATCATGTCTTTTTTACGATCGACAATGCGCAGGAATCCTTCTTCATCCATTACCGCGATGTCGCCGGTGTGTAACCAGCCATTTTTGATGATTTCATCGGTAGCATCGGGACGCTGCCAGTAACCCAGCATCACCTGCGGTCCTTTGACACAAAGCTCACCCGGTTGACCTGGTGGTACTTCATTATCATCATCCACCAGTTTGGCTTCCGTCGACGGCACCGGCAAACCGATGCTACCACTATGATAATCAATATCATATGGGTTAACGCTGACCAGCGGCGCACACTCGGTAAGGCCATAGCCTTCCAGCAGATACTGTCCGGTCAGTTTCACCCAACGCTCTGCCACCACTTGCTGCACTGGCATCCCACCGCCTGCGGAAAGATGCAGACTGGAGAAATCCAGCTGCTGGAACTCTTTATTGTTCAGCAACGCATTGAACAAGGTGTTAACGCCCGTGATAGCGGTAAACGGATATTTCGCTAACTCTTTTACCAACCCTGGAATATCGCGCGGGTTAGTGATAAGCAGGTTCTGCCCACCCAGTTCGATAAACAGCAGGCAGTTAATGGTCAGGGCAAAAATGTGATACAGCGGCAGCGCCGTCACCACCAGCTCTTTGCCCGGATGCAACAGCGGACCATAGGTCGCGTTAACCTGTTCCAGGTTCGCCAGCATATTGCGGTGAGTCAGCATCGCGCCTTTCGCCACACCAGTGGTGCCGCCGGTGTATTGCAGAAAAGCTAAATCTTCCGGCACCAGTTCGGGTTTGACGTACTGCATCCGGTAGCCGTTATGCAGTGCGCTACGAAATGAAATGGCATCTGGCAGATGGTATTTCGGCACCAAACGCTTGATGTATTTAACAACGAAATTGACTACCGTGCCTTTTGCCGTAGATAGCTGATCGCCCATACGGGTCAGAATTACGTGCTGAACGGCGGTTTTATCAACCACTTTTTCCAGTGTGTGAGCAAAGTTAGACACGATAACAATCGCCGATGCGCCGCTATCGTTAAGCTGATGCTCAAGCTCACGCGGGGTATACAACGGGTTAACGTTTACGACGATCATCCCGGCACGCAAAATGCCAAACAGCGCCACCGGATATTGCAATAAATTAGGCATCATCAACGCAACGCGATCGCCTTTCTTCAGCCCCAACCCTTGTTGCAAATAAGCGGCAAACGCGCGACTGCGTTCTTCCAGCTTGCGGAAGGTCATTACCTCCCCCATATTCACAAACGCAGGTTGATCGGCGTAGCGCGCGACCGACTGCTCAAACATATCTACCAGAGATTGATAACGGTCAGGGTTGATCTCCGTCGGAACGTCCGCGGGATAACGGTTAAGCCAAACCTTCTTCAATTCTTCACCTCTAAAATGCGTGTTCGTCGTCATCGCAACCCCAAATGATATACATGCCGTTAACATAATATTAACTCATCATACCAGCTTGATAATTACCCAACGAAAAGGTTGCGAAGCGCGTCACTATTTATTTTATCTTTACCGTAAGAATGCAGAAACAGCGGACCAGCCGCTGTTTCTTTTTCTTTAAAAAACAAGCAATTATTCAGTTACAACTGTTTGTACTCTCGCGGGGCCGGGATTATACCAGCCCCATCCGCCGTAGCCATAGGGCCAGCCACGACCGCCATAAAACCATGGATCAATCGGCTGAGGCGGCATAATCACCTGCTGGGTTAAATGCCAACGTTTGTAACCCGTTACTTGCATCACCATAAATTTATAGGGCGTATTGCCGATTTTGCCGTCAACCGCACCAGTGATTGGCCCGACTACCGTAACCAGTTGTCCACGGAAATCCACCGGGTCCAGAAAACCGTTCACATCGGCATAAATGCGACCGCGAGAAGGTTCTCCCAGCGTCGGTCTGGCTCCGCTGTCCAGCGGTACGGTAGCAATTTCCAGGCGAGTTTTCCCTTGCTGGTTTTGTACCGCAACCACTTTGCCACCAAAGCGTGCCTCCTGACCAACGTACAGCTGCGGCGCACTCATCACCCGAACTAAATCTTGTTGCGGCGTGGGACTGCTGCCTTTAATGGCGTCCGGCACAGTGACACAACCGCTCAGCATTAGCGCAAACGTACCTGCCAGTATGCCTTTGATAACATTCTTTTGAACCGCCATGGTGCGACTCCTTTTTTTCTCAGGGCATACTCTTAAGATTCATTCTTTGCCCGGAAGTTTCTTCCATGCGACGTTGTTACGTAAATAAACCGGTTCGGCATGTTCCACCGCCACCGTTTTACCCTCAGCAAACATCTGACACGCAATCGGCAGCATATCTTCAGCAGCAGGCAGTAACACTTCGCCATCGCGCAAAACCAGCCCGCTCTCTTTACCGAGATCCGGCCAAGCTTGCCAGCCCGTCCCTACCGTCACCCATTCGCCGGAAAGCTGTTGCATTCGTTCATGGACGATTTCGGGTTTGAGTACGGCTTCGGTTTCTTCACCGTGCCAGATACCGTTTTCATCACGCTGATATTCGGCCCAGTAAACTTCGCCCATTCGCGCGTCAATGGCTGCCAGCACGCGGGTTGCGCCGTTTTTGCGCCACGCCCCTTGCGCCATCGTCATTAGCGTGGAGACGCCAATCATCGGTAATTCCGCGCCAAGCGCCAGCCCTTGCGCGATGCCAATACCAATGCGCACGCCAGTAAAGCTACCGGGGCCGCGCCCGTAAGCCAGAGCGTTAATATCAGTCAGGGAAGTTCCGCTGGTGGTCAGGATATCCTGCACCATCGGTAAGATTCGTTGAGTATGTTCACGAGGGCAAAGCTCAAAATGAGCGTTGACAGTACCGTCGTTCCACAGGGCGACAGAGCAGGCCTCTGTCGCGGTATCGATAGCCAGAATTCGCATGGGTCTTCGTGCTTAGATCAATAAAAAGGCGCGCATCATACCATACTCCGTAACAAATTACCTGGAGGATGGTATCGCAAGGAAACGAACCGCACGGGCAATGTCACGGGTGCGTGGCGCGGGCGGCAGACTGGCGAGAAACGTCGCGCCGTAAGGACGCATCACCAGCCGATTGTCACAAATCACCAGCACGCCACGATCGTCGGCGTCGCGAATCAGTCGCCCTACCCCCTGTTTGAGAGTAATGACGGCATCTGGTAGTTGCACTTCATCGAACGGGTCGCCACCGCGCAAACGACAATCTTCCATGCGCGCTTTTAACAGTGGATCATCCGGCGAGGTAAACGGCAATTTGTCGATAATTACCAATGACAATGTATCGCCACGCACGTCCACCCCTTCCCAGAAACTACTGGTTGCCACAAGAAGCGCATTACCGGCACTGACAAACTGCTGCAACAGTTGGCCTTTACTGGTTTCCCCCTGCAACAAAACGGGAAGCGTCATGGTAGCGCGGAACTGCTCGGCCAGATCGCGCATCATGGCGTGCGAGGTACAAAGCATAAAACAACGACCGTTGTTAGCTTCGATGATCGGTCGCAGCATTGCCGCTAACTGGCGAGCAGAACCTGGCTGGTTGGTTTGCGGCAGATTGCGCGGCACACAGAGTAACGCCTGGCGGCTGTAATCAAACGGGCTTGGCAATAGCAACGACTCCGCCTGTTCTATCCCAAGCCGCGAGGTGAAATGATGCAGATCGTCGTTCACCGACAGCGTTGCTGAGGTGAAGATCCAGCTACCGGGCTTTTGCGCCATTAACTCTTTGAATTTATCCGCCACGCTGAGCGGCGTGAGAGCCAGAGTAAAATGGCGCGAAGTGCATTCGTACCAGTAGCTGTAGCCCGGCTGATTGATCTCTTTTAGCCGCTTCAGCCGTGTGCGATACAACGTGGCGCGCTCAAATGCCGCATCCAGCAAGGCGGAACGCCCCAGTGACAGTTTTGCCACGTCATAACAAAGTTCCAGGGTGTCATCGAGCAGTAAAAATGCCCGCTGAATTTGCGGATTAGCTAACAGCTCACGCAGGTTACCGCGATAACCTGGCTCACCGAGTTGCAGACGAAAATCCTGCGCACTCTGGGCAAGACGATCAGCGCACTTTTGTAACTGCTGGGTGTCTTTTAATTCGGTGCGGTAGGCGATGGTGATGTCTTTTGCCAGGTCGAGCAGTTGTCGACTGGAGAGTGACTGACCAAAATACTGGCTGGCAATGTCCGGTAGCTGGTGGGCTTCGTCGAAGATCATGACGTCCGCTTCCGGGATCAGTTCGCCAAATCCACTCTCTTTAACCACCATATCCGCCAGAAAGAGATGATGGTTTACCACCACCACATCGGCGTCCATCGCTTTTTTACGTGCTTTGACCACAAAGCAATCTTTATACATCGGGCAGTCGCTGCCAAGACAGTTGTCGTTGGTGCTGGTGACCAGCGGCCACGCCTGTGAATCTTCCGCCACGCTGACGCAGGTGCTGATATCACCATCGACTGTTTGATTAGACCAGGAGCGCAGCAGGATCACATCGCTTAAGATTTGTACCGGCAGATCGCCCCCCGCCAGCGCCTGCTGTTCGAGACGTTCGAGGCAGAGGTAGTTTGAGCGCCCTTTCAGCAGCGCCACGTTGCCCGTATATTTCAATGCCTTTGAGACTGTTGGCAAATCGCGGCTGTAGAGCTGATCCTGCAACGCTTTTGAGCCGGTCGAGATAATGACTTTCTTTTTCGCCCGCAGCGCAGGAGCCAGGTAAGCGTAGGTTTTGCCCGTACCGGTTCCTGCTTCCACCACCAGCGGCTGGCCTTTTTCTATCGCCTGGGTGACGGCTACCGCCATCTGTCGCTGTGGTTCTCGCGGCTTAAAGCCTGGTATCGCTTTCGCCAGCTGACCGTCTGGTGCAAAATCGTCCGTCACACTACCCCCTGTTGATTTGAACAGGGATTATGTCAGGATGAGGGCGCTTTCGCCAGTTGAAGTGGTGACGGCGACCTCACATTGTGGCAGTCTTTGCAGCACGAAAATGGAAGGATAATGAGGACAAAATGATGACTATCGTTCGTATCGATGCTGAAGCCCGCTGGTCTGATGTGGTAATCCACAACAACACGCTCTACTACACTGGTGTACCGGAAAACCTCGACGCCGATGCCTTTGAGCAAACCGCCAACACGCTGGCGCAGATTGATGCCGTGCTGGAAAAACAGGGCAGCAATAAATCGAGCATTCTGGATGCCACCATTTTCCTGGCCGATAAAAACGACTTCGCGGCGATGAATAAAGCGTGGGATGCCTGGGTTGTCGCGGGTCATGCGCCGGTGCGCTGCACGGTACAAGCGGGTTTGATGAACCCGAAGTATAAAGTTGAAATTAAGATTGTGGCTGCGGTGTAAGCGCGATTACTCTTCTGGATCTTCATCTTCATCTTCATCTTCGAAACGCGCCACGATCCGCTCGCCGGAATGACTGGCGCGAATCTCCTCGGCGACAACGGTAATCGCCTGTCCGCTGCTCATCCCCTGGGACATCAGTTCCTGAATTCGCTCAACCGCTTTCTGCTGCTGTTCATGGCTCAGAGAAGGTAAACCTGCAAACATCGTCAACTCCTGCTAAATTATTCGCGCTAATTATTTCACGCTGCCCGGTAGTATGCCACACATGAACATGCGCTTCCCCACTGTTATTACCCTGCCCTGGCGGACAGACGCCGCTGAATACTGGTTTGCCCGCCTGAGCCATCTTCCGTTTGCGATGCTGCTGCACTCCGGCCATGCGGACCATCCCTTTAGCCGCTTTGATATTCTGGTCGCCGATCCGCTGAAGACGCTGACAACCGATGACCTGTCGCTGACGGACGACCCGCTGGTGCAGCTTCAACACGACATTGACGCGCTGGGCTTATCTGCCACACCCAACCCGGACCTTCCTTTTCAGGGGGGCGCGCTGGGCCTGTTTGGCTACGATTTGGGTCGCCGTTTCGAAACGCTGCCCGAGCATGCGCAGGCTGATATCCCCCTGCCCGACATGGCCGTGGGGCTGTATGACTGGGCGTTAATTGTCGATCACCAGAAAAAAACGGTTTCCCTGCTGAGCCATCGTGACGTGCAGGCGCGTCTGGCCTGGCTTGAGGCGCAACAGGCTGCACCCGCAGAGACGTTCACGCTGACCTCCGGCTGGCGCTCCAACATGAGCGCCGCGGAGTATGGCGAAAAATTCTCGCGCGTTCAGGCGTATCTGCAAAGCGGCGACTGCTATCAGGTTAACCTCGCCCAGCGCTTCGAGGCGACCTATCGGGGAGATGAGTGGCAGGCGTTTACCCGTCTTAATGCCAGCAATAAGGCGCCATTTAGCGCGTTTGTGCGTCTGGAACAGGGGGCGATCCTCAGCCTGTCGCCCGAGCGCTTTATTCATCTGGCCGAGGGCACGATCCAAACCCGTCCGATTAAAGGCACCCTGCCGCGTCTTGCCGATCCCGATGCCGATCGCCAGCAGGCGGAAAAACTGGCCGCCTCGCCAAAAGATCGCGCCGAAAACCTGATGATTGTCGATCTGATGCGTAACGACATTGGCCGGGTGGCCGTTCCGGGCAGCGTCCGCGTGCCGGAACTGTTTGTCGTTGAGCCTTTCCCGGCCGTGCATCATCTGGTCAGCACTATAACGGCGCGACTACCAGAACAGTTACACGCCAGCGATCTGCTGCGCGCAGCTTTTCCTGGTGGCTCAATAACCGGGGCTCCGAAAGTACGGGCTATGGAAATTATCGACGAACTGGAACCGCAGCGACGTAATGCCTGGTGCGGCAGCATTGGCTATTTGAGCTTTTGCGGCAACATGGATACCAGCATTACTATCCGCACGCTGACTGCCATTAACGGACAAATATACTGCTCTGCGGGCGGTGGAATTGTCGCCGATAGCCAGGAAGAAGCGGAATATCAGGAAACTTTTGATAAAGTTAATAAGATATTACGCCAACTGGAGAAGTAAGACGTGGAATACCGTAGCCTGACGCTTGATGATTTTTTATCTCGCTTTCAACTTTTGCGCCCGCAAATTAACCGGGAAACCCTAAATCATCGTCAGGCTGCCGTGTTAATCCCCATCGTCCGTCGACCGCAACCGGGGTTGTTGCTGACTCAGCGTTCAATTCATCTGCGTAAACACGCTGGACAAGTGGCATTCCCTGGAGGTGCAGTCGATGACACGGACGCATCAGTTATCGCCGCCGCGCTGCGCGAAGCTGAAGAAGAGGTCGCTATACCGCCTTCCGCCGTTGAAGTTATCGGCGTGCTGCCGCCCGTCGATAGCGTAACTGGCTATCAGGTAACCCCAGTGGTCGGCATTATCCCGCCCGATCTGCCGTATCGCGCCAGTGAAGATGAAGTCTCGGCGGTGTTTGAAATGCCGCTCGCCCAGGCATTACATCTGGGTCGTTATCACCCTTTAGATATCTACCGCCGTGGCGATTCACATCGGGTATGGCTGTCCTGGTACGAACAGTATTTTGTATGGGGAATGACCGCATGCATAATTCGTGAGCTGGCGCTGCAAATTGGTGTGAAACCCTGACTATACTTATCTTTACATCTACAAAACACTACTTGAGACAATCATCGCAATATTAGTTAAATCGCGGTTTTTGATTAGTTTAATTCATGTGAATAGTTAAGCCAGTCGCCGCGTTCCCTCTTACACTATGCGCTGTTATTAGTTCGTTACTGGAAGTCCAGTCACCTTGTCAGGAGTATTATCGTGATTAGTCTATTCGACATGTTTAAGGTGGGGATTGGTCCCTCATCTTCCCATACCGTAGGGCCTATGAAGGCGGGTAAACAGTTCGTCGATGATCTGGTCGAAAAAGGCTTACTGGATAGCGTTACTCGCGTTGCCGTGGACGTTTATGGTTCACTGTCGCTGACGGGTAAAGGCCACCACACCGATATCGCCATTATTATGGGTCTTGCAGGTAACGAACCTGCCACCGTGGATATCGACAGTATTCCCGGTTTTATTCGCGACGTAGAAGAGCGCGAACGTCTGCTGCTGGCACAGGGACGGCATGAAGTGGATTTCCCGCGCGACAACGGGATGCGTTTTCATAACGGCAACCTGCCGCTGCATGAAAACGGTATGCAAATCCACGCCTATAACGGCGATGAAGTCGTCTACAGCAAAACTTATTATTCCATCGGCGGCGGTTTTATCGTCGATGAAGAACACTTTGGTCAGGATGCTGCCAACGAAGTGAGCGTGCCGTATCCGTTCAAATCTGCCACCGAACTGCTCGCGTACTGTAATGAAACCGGCTATTCGCTGTCTGGTCTCGCTATGCAGAACGAACTGGCGCTGCACAGCAAGAAAGAGATCGACGAGTATTTCGCGCATGTCTGGCAAACCATGCAGGCATGTATCGATCGCGGGATGAACACCGAAGGTGTACTGCCAGGCCCGCTGCGCGTGCCACGTCGTGCGTCTGCCCTGCGCCGGATGTTAGTTTCCAGCGATAAACTGTCTAACGATCCGATGAATGTCATTGACTGGGTAAACATGTTTGCGCTGGCAGTTAACGAAGAAAACGCCGCCGGTGGTCGTGTGGTAACTGCGCCAACCAACGGTGCCTGCGGTATCGTTCCGGCAGTGCTGGCTTACTATGACCACTTTATTGAATCGGTCAGCCCGGACATCTATACCCGTTACTTTATGGCAGCGGGCGCGATTGGTGCATTGTATAAAATGAACGCCTCTATTTCCGGTGCGGAAGTTGGTTGCCAGGGCGAAGTGGGTGTTGCCTGTTCAATGGCTGCTGCGGGTCTTGCAGAACTGCTGGGCGGTAGCCCGGAACAGGTTTGCGTGGCGGCGGAAATTGGCATGGAACACAACCTTGGTTTAACCTGCGACCCGGTTGCAGGGCAGGTTCAGGTGCCGTGCATTGAGCGTAATGCCATTGCCTCTGTGAAGGCGATTAACGCCGCACGGATGGCTCTGCGCCGCACCAGTGCACCGCGCGTCTCGCTGGATAAGGTCATCGAAACGATGTACGAAACCGGTAAGGACATGAACGCCAAATACCGCGAAACCTCACGCGGTGGTCTGGCAATCAAAGTCCAGTGTGACTAATACTTCTTACTCGCCCATCTGCAACGGATGGGCGAATTTATACCCGCTTTCTCGTCTGCTGTAATATTCCCCACTACACTTCCACTGTTGCGTCAGGCGTTTGTGGCTGGTGGCTTATCAGGCGACCGTTCATGCAAACTGCACAAACGATCATTAAAAACTATCGCCGAAAACGCGTTATCGTCTGTGTGACGGTTGCGCTCCTCACGCTCATCCTGACGCTAGGCATTCGCTTTATTTCCCAGCGCAACGTTAACCAACAGCGGATCCTCGATTTTACCAGCCACACCGTCCGCGCCCTTGATAACATACTGCTTTCTTTAGAAAACCGCCGCAGCGTGCTGCAGCCCCTGGTGGGACAGCCCTGTCCGCAGGCGCATCTGGCGTTGCGAAAGCAGGCCGCCATTTTGCAGACGGTCCGCTCCATCGCCCTGATTAACGACGGTGTCCTGTATTGCTCAAGTATTTTCGGGAGCCGCGACGTGCCCGTTCGCGACTTTCTGAAAGAGTTACCCGCCAGCACGGCGAAGCTAATTTTATCCACCGACCAGTGGCTGCTTAAAGATAGTCCGATATTGATCCAGTGGTATCCCGTTTCTCCGGACGGTGAAGCAGGCGTCATCGAAATCATCAATATCGATCTGATCGCCAAAATGATCCTCGAGCCCCAGCGCCCGCTTATTAATGACGTGGCGCTGACCGTGGGCGATCGCTTTCTGCGCTATGGACAACGCGTCAGCGACAGCCTGACGTTTGATGAGGAGGGCTCTCTTTTCCAGCAGGCATCAACCCGAAATCCTTTCACCATTACGGTCAGCGGGCCAGGTCCCGGAGCATTAGCCTTAAAAAGCCTGCCAGCCCAGCTGCCGCTGGGACTCATGCTCAGCCTGCTGCTGGGCTATCTCGCCTGGCTGGCGACGGCAAACCGGATGAGCTTTACGTGGGAGATCGATATGGGGATTGCGGGGCGGGAATTTGAGCTTTTCTGTCAGCCGCTGGTGAATGCCCGTACCCAGGCCTGCATCGGCGTGGAGATCCTGCTGCGCTGGAACAATCCGCGTCAGGGCTGGATTTCACCGGAGTGTTTATTCCTATCGCGGAAGAACATCATTTAATTGTGCCACTGACCCGCTATGTGATGGCAGAACCATTCGTCAGCGCCATGTTTTCCCGATGAGTAGTCAGTTTCATGTTGGCATTAACGTCGCACCCAGCCATTTCGCCGTGGTGTGCTGATAAAAGATCTCAATCAGTACTGGTTTAGCGCTCACCCGATTCAGCAACTGATCCTCGAAATCACCGAACGCGATGCCTTACTGGATGTTGATTATCGGATTGCCCGCGAGCTACATCGTAAAAACGTCAAACTGGCGATTGATGACTTCGGCACCGGCAACAGTTCATTTTCCTGGCTTGAAACATTACGTCCTGACGTGCTGAAAATTGATAAGTCATTTACCGCAGCTATAGGTTCTGACGCGGTTAACTCGACGGTGACCGATATCATCATCGCGCTGGGGCAAAGACTGAATATTGAACTGGTGGCGGAGGGCGTGGAAACGCAAGAACAGGCGAAGTATTTGCGCCGTCATGGCGTGCATATTTTGCAAGGGTATTTGTACGCACAGCCGATGCCGCTACGTGATTTTCCCAAATGGCTGGCGGGCAGCCAACCGCCGCCCGCCCGGCATAATGGACATATCACGCCCATTATGCCGTTACGTTAACGCTTACTCATCTTCATCGTGCGCCGGTTGCTCTTTAACAATGCGAACCAGATCAACACGATAATCATTGGCTTCAATGATGGTGATATGCAGTGGCCCTACATCAATCACATCGCCCACACGGGGAATGTGACCATTTGCCGAGATCACCAGGCCCGCGACCGTCGCGATATCATCGTCATCGGCAAGGTGCTCAACATCACGCCTGCTGCAAGGCATGCAAATCTGTACCGCCTTTTACCAGCCAGCCGTCACCATCAGTAATGATTTCCGGCGTTTCGTCAGCGTCCGGGAATTCACCCGCAATGGCTTCCAGCACATCCAGCGGCGTGACCAAGCCTTGTACCACACCAAACTCGTTGGTCACGATAACAAAGCTCCCGCGAGCGCGACGCAGCACGCCCAGCAGGTTGATCGGATCGAGGGTTTCCGGGACGATAATCGCCGGAGACGCCGAAGCAATCGCCGCCACATCAACGCCCTCTTCCAGCGCCACCAGCAGTTCTTTAGCACGTACGATTCCGATGATTTCATCCAGTTCACCGCGACATACCGGGAACAGGCTGTGCGGTGAGGAGAGCAGCTGCTCGCGGATTTCATCGACCCCGAGATTAGCGTCAACCCAGCTTATTTCACCGCGCGGCGTCATGATCCCGCGCAGAGAACGCGACGCCAGCGTCAGTACGCCGTTAATCATGTAACGTTCTTCTTCGGCAAATGCACCTTCCGGGATCGGCATCGGCATCGGGTTATCGGCATCGTGCTGAACATTGGCCTGACGTTTCCCGCCCATCAAACGCAGGATGGCATCGGCAGTACGCGCTCGCAGCGGCAAAGTCGACTGGTGACGAATAAAGTTGCGACGCGCAATCTGGTTAAACACTTCGATGATGATCGAGAAGCCAATCGCGGCATACAGGTAACCTTTCGGAATGTGGAAACCGAAACCTTCTGCCACCAGACTCAGACCAATCATTAACAGGAAGCTCAGACAGAGCACCACCACCGTGGGGTGCTGGTTAACGAATCGCGTCAGCGGTTTGGATGCCAGCAACATAACCGCCATCGCAATCACTACCGCCGCCATCATCACCGGCAGATGGTTAACCATCCCTACTGCAGTAATTACCGCATCCAACGAGAAGACGGCGTCAAGGATGACAATCTGTGTGACGACCACCCAGAAACTGGCGTAGCCTTTACCGTGGCCGGAATCATGATCGCGGTTTTCCAGCCGTTCATGCAGTTCGGTTGTTGCTTTGAACAGCAAGAATATCCCCCCGAACAACATAATCAGGTCGCGTCCGGAGAAGGAGAAATCCATGACGGTAAATAGCGGTTTGGTCAGCGTGACCATCCATGAAATCAGCGACAGCAGCCCCAGACGCATAATCAGCGCCAGTGATAACCCCAGCAAACGCGCTTTATCGCGTTGTTTTGGCGGCAGTTTGTCAGCAAGAATGGCGATGAAGACCAGGTTATCGATACCCAGCACAATTTCGAGAACAACAAGCGTGAGTAGCCCCGCCCAAATTGAGGGGTCCATTAAGAATTCCATGACAAGCTCCTGCTTAAGGAATAGCTATTCGACGCCAGAAATAATGCAGGCGTAACGACAAAATGCAAACGAAAGGTGCGGCATAGAGTGCCAGAAAGGCAGGCGTTAAAAGGCCTGATGCTGAAATGACGTCGGTGACGATCCATACTGCGGGCTACTGCCCTATACTCCATGGTTGTTAAACGGGAGTTAAACATATCAGAGACGCCTCTGATTTGGCAAAGATTTACCTTCCTTTGCAAACGAATGTGACAAGGATATTTTACCTTTCGAAATTTCTGCTAATCGAAAGTTAAATTACGGATCTTCATCACATAAAATAATTTTTTCGATATCTAAAATAAATCGCGAAACGCAGGGGTTTTTGGTTGTAGCCCTTATCTGAATCGATTCGATTGTGGACGACGATTCAAAAATACATCTGGCACGTTGAGGTGTTAACGATAATAAAGGAGGTAGCAAGTGACCATTGCTATTGTTATAGGCACACATGGTTGGGCTGCAGAGCAGTTGCTTAAAACGGCAGAAATGCTGTTAGGCGAGCAGGAAAACGTCGGCTGGATCGATTTCGTTCCAGGTGAAAATGCCGAAACGCTGATTGAAAAGTACAACGCTCAGTTGGCAAAACTCGACACCACTAAAGGCGTGCTGTTTCTCGTTGATACATGGGGAGGCAGCCCGTTCAATGCTGCCAGCCGCATTGTCGTCGACAAAGAGCATTATGAAGTCATTGCAGGCGTTAACATTCCAATGCTCGTGGAAACGTTAATGGCTCGTGATGATGACCCAAGCTTTGATGAACTGGTTGCGCTGGCAGTAGAAACAGGCCGTGAAGGCGTGAAAGCACTGAAAGCCAAACCGGTTGAAAAAGCCGCGCCAGCACCCGCTGCCGCAGCACCAAAAGCGGCTCCAACTCCGGCAAAACCAATGGGGCCAAACGACTACATGGTTATTGGCCTTGCGCGTATCGACGACCGTCTGATTCACGGTCAGGTCGCCACCCGCTGGACCAAAGAAACCAATGTCTCCCGTATTATTGTTGTTAGTGATGAAGTGGCTGCGGATACCGTTCGTAAGACACTGCTCACCCAGGTTGCACCTCCGGGCGTAACAGCACACGTAGTTGATGTTGCCAAAATGATTCGCGTCTACAACAACCCGAAATATGCTGGCGAACGCGTAATGCTGTTATTTACCAACCCAACAGATGTAGAGCGTCTCGTTGAAGGCGGCGTGAAAATCACCTCTGTTAACGTCGGTGGTATGGCATTCCGTCAGGGTAAAACCCAGGTGAATAACGCGGTTTCGGTTGATGAAAAAGATATCGAGGCGTTCAAGAAACTGAATGCGCGCGGTATTGAGCTGGAAGTCCGTAAGGTTTCCACCGATCCGAAACTGAAAATGATGGATCTGATCAGCAAAATCGATAAGTAACGTATTGTGTTGATTATCACTCAGTTTTCACACTTAAGTCTTACGTAAACAGGAGAAGTACAATGGAGATTACCACTCTTCAAATTGTGCTGGTATTTATCGTAGCCTGTATCGCAGGTATGGGATCAATCCTCGATGAATTTCAGTTTCACCGTCCGCTAATCGCGTGTACCCTGGTGGGTATCGTTCTTGGGGATATGAAAACCGGTATTATTATCGGTGGTACGCTGGAAATGATCGCGCTGGGCTGGATGAACATCGGTGCTGCAGTTGCGCCTGACGCCGCTCTGGCTTCTATCATTTCTACCATTCTGGTTATCGCAGGTCATCAGAGCATTGGTGCAGGTATCGCACTGGCAATCCCTCTGGCCGCTGCGGGCCAGGTACTGACCATCATCGTTCGTACTATTACCGTTGCTTTCCAGCACGCTGCGGATAAGGCTGCTGATAACGGCAACCTGACAGCGATTTCCTGGATCCACGTTTCTTCTCTGTTCCTGCAAGCAATGCGTGTGGCTATTCCGGCCGTCATCGTTGCGCTGTCTGTTGGTACCAGCGAAGTACAGAACATGCTGAATGCGATTCCGGAAGTGGTGACCAATGGTCTGAATATCGCCGGTGGCATGATCGTGGTGGTTGGTTATGCGATGGTTATCAACATGATGCGTGCTGGCTACCTGATGCCGTTCTTCTACCTCGGCTTCGTAACCGCAGCATTCACCAACTTTAACCTGGTTGCTCTGGGTGTGATTGGTACTGTTATGGCAGTGCTCTACATCCAACTTAGCCCGAAATACAACCGCGTAGCCGGTGCGCCTGCTCAGGCAGCTGGTAACAACGATCTCGATAACGAACTGGACTAACAGGTGAGCGAAATGGTTGATACAACTCAAACTACCACCGAGAAAAAACTCACTCAAAGTGATATTCGTGGCGTCTTCCTGCGTTCTAACCTCTTCCAGGGTTCATGGAACTTCGAACGTATGCAGGCACTGGGTTTCTGCTTCTCTATGGTACCGGCAATTCGTCGCCTCTACCCTGAGAACAACGAAGCTCGTAAACAAGCTATTCGCCGTCACCTGGAGTTCTTTAACACCCAGCCGTTCGTGGCTGCGCCGATTCTCGGCGTAACCCTGGCGCTGGAAGAACAGCGTGCTAATGGCGCAGAGATCGACGACGGTGCTATCAACGGTATCAAAGTCGGTTTGATGGGGCCACTGGCTGGTGTAGGCGACCCGATCTTCTGGGGAACCGTACGTCCGGTATTTGCAGCACTGGGTGCCGGTATCGCGATGAGCGGCAGCCTGTTAGGTCCGCTGCTGTTCTTCATCCTGTTTAACCTGGTGCGTCTGGCAACCCGTTACTACGGCGTAGCGTATGGTTACTCCAAAGGTATCGATATCGTTAAAGATATGGGTGGTGGCTTCCTGCAAAAACTGACGGAAGGGGCGTCTATCCTCGGCCTGTTTGTCATGGGGGCATTGGTTAACAAGTGGACACATGTCAACATCCCGCTGGTTGTCTCTCGCATTACTGACCAGACGGGCAAAGAACACGTTACTACTGTCCAGACTATTCTGGACCAGTTAATGCCAGGCCTGGTACCACTGCTGCTGACCTTTGCTTGTATGTGGCTACTGCGCAAAAAAGTTAACCCGCTGTGGATCATCGTTGGCTTCTTCGTCATCGGTATCGCTGGTTACGCTTGCGGCCTGCTGGGACTGTAAGACTGTTGTACACTACCGGGGCCTTTTGGCCCCGTTTTTTTATCTGGAGGATTAATGACAATCACGGACCTGGTACTGATTCTTTTCATCGCCGCACTCCTGGCCTTCGCGATCTACGATCAGTTCATCATGCCCCGCCGTAATGGCCCCACCCTGCTGGCAATTCCTTTGCTCCGGCGTGGTCGCATCGATAGCGTTATCTTCGTCGGATTGATTGTCATTCTTATCTATAACAACGTCACGAATCATGGTGCGTTAATAACGACATGGTTATTAAGCGCACTGGCTCTGATGGGTTTTTATATATTCTGGATCCGCGTTCCGAAGATCATCTTTAAACAAAAAGGTTTTTTCTTCGCCAATGTCTGGATTGAATATAGCCGAATCAAAGCGATGAACTTGTCGGAAGATGGCGTGTTGGTGATGCAATTAGAACAGCGTCGGCTGTTAATCCGCGTTCGAAATATCGACGATCTGGAAAAAATTTATAAGCTTCTCGTTTCAACTCAATAAGTTATGAATTTAGCCAAAGCTATGTTTAGTGTATTTTTAATAATCAGACATAGCTTAGGCTATATTACCTCTTCCCTTATTTGTTATTTATTTTAACGTTTCATTGATATATAAATCTAAATGTAAATCGTTATCAATAAAGCAATGAAATAATATATTCCAACAGTTGTTTTATATTCTCAAAATATGTTAAGGTTGCGCCCTCATTTGGGGAGTAGCCGATTTCCAGATTCCGGAAATGTACGTGTCAACATACTCGTTGCAAAACGTGGCACGTACGGATCGCTTACCGCACATCTTATGTGCATTGCGATCAGGCGAGACCATAGATACATCAACTGCTGTTTACTGGGGGCAGTGATGTGTCATATGGATATCCCCGGTCTGGACGCTGTTATGAATATCTCCGCTACGATCCTTCTCGCTTTTGGCATGTCCATGGACGCATTCGCTGCTTCCATCGGAAAAGGCGCCACGCTCCACAAACCTAAATTCTCAGAAGCCCTGCGCACCGGCCTGATTTTTGGCGCTATCGAAACGCTGACCCCGCTTATCGGCTGGGGACTTGGCATGCTCGCCAGCCAGTTCGTGCTGGAGTGGAACCACTGGATTGCATTCGTCCTGCTGGTCTTTCTCGGTGGCCGAATGGTGATTGAAGGTTTTCGCGGTGGTGAGGAAGAAGACGAGGAGCCGCAGCATCGCCATGGATTCTGGCTGCTGGTCACCACTGCCATTGCCACCAGCCTTGATGCGATGGCCGTCGGTGTCGGTCTGGCATTCCTGCAGGTCAATATTATCGCCACCGCGCTGGCTATTGGCTGCGCAACGCTGATTATGTCCACGCTGGGCATGATGGTCGGACGGTTTATCGGCCCGCTGCTGGGTAAACGCGCCGAGATCCTGGGCGGCATTGTGCTAATTGGCATTGGTGCCCAGATCCTCTGGGCGCACTTCGCCGGTTAGTCTTCGCGCTGCCAGACGTGGATGCTGAAGTCCGTCTGGCAGCGAAATGTTGAATGTGCCGCTAGCGTTTCCCACACCTCCGGTTTTGCCCGCCACGCGAACGGCGTCATCTGCAATAACGCGACGGCCTCTTCCCCTTTCAGGGTCATTTCGTAAGCCACCGATTCCGCTTGCTTCAGGGTAAAACCGGCCAGCCGTTCAGAATGCGGGGCATGCAGACGCACTTCGTCGTAGATCAGCCCTTTTAGCTCCATCAGATGACGCGGGCCTGGGGTCACGGTGACCACCCATCCACCCAGCTTCACCACGCGCGCCAGCTCCTCTGCCTTACACGGCGCGTAAATGCGGATAACCGCGTCCATGCTGGCATCGTCAAACGGCAGCCGGTGGCTGGATGCCACGCAGAACGTCACGTCGGCGTAACGCTTTGCCGCCGCGCGAATGGCCGCTTTCGACACGTCCAGACCGAATGTCTGTGCGCCCTTCTCACGAGCAACCTCTGCAAACCGTGCGGTGTAGTACCCTTCTCCGCAGCCGATATCGAGCACGGCGGTGGCTGACCCCGGCAGAATGTCATTCAGCATCTGCGCGACTGCCTCCCGCAGCGGCAGATAGTGCCCGGCATCCAGAAACGCGCGGCGCGCCTGCATCATCTCTGCACTGTCGCCAGGATCGCGGGAGCGCTTATGCTGCACCGGCAGAAGATTCACGTAGCCTTCTTTTGCCATATCAAACTGATGCCCCTGCGGACAGGTATAACTTTTATCTGAGTGCGTCAGAGGGGCGTGGCAAAGGGGACAACTGAAGGACATGGTGACTCCGGAGCATAATCAAAGGGCGAAGTGTACCGCTATTCGCCCTGGTTATAAACGTCCGGTTAACGCATAACGATTAGGTGATCGGAACCCGCCGGTAACCCGTCAGGTTTTACATTCTCCAGACGCAGTACGTTACCCATAATCTCACTGAAGACAGGCGCAGAAACGGCCCCGCCGTAGTAGGCCCCGTTTTGCGGATCGTTAATCACAACCACCAGGGCAAAGCGCGGATTGCTGGCAGGTGCAACCCCCGCGGTGTAGGCGACGTATTTATCGACGTACTTCCCGCTGTCGTCAATTTTCTTCGCCGTACCGGTTTTCACCGCCACCCGGTAATCACGCACGGCAGCCTTAACGCCTCCGCCGCCCGGCAGCGCAACGCTCTCCATCATGTGCTCCACTTCATGCGCAATCTCTTCCGGCATGACGCGGTGCCCGATAACGGGGGGATCGATGCGGGTGATGGAGAGCGGACGCTCAAGCCCGAACCCGCCAATCGTGGCGTAGACGTGGGCCAGCTGGAGCGGCGTTACCATCAGCCCGTAGCCGAAGGCAAAGGTCGCGCGATCGAGCTGGCTCCAGTATTTACGCTGGGGCAACAGCCCTGAGCTTTCCCCCGTTAAGCCAAGCCCCGTACTGGTGCCAAAACCAAAGTTGCGATAGGTATCAATGAGATGCTGAACAGGCATCGCCAGCGAAAGCCGTGACACGCCGGTATCGCTGGATTTTTGCAGGATCCCGGTCATCGTCAGCTCAGGGTAAAAGCCCACGTCGCGGATACGGTGCCCGTCAAGGGTATACGGGTGGGTGTCAATCACGCTGTCCGGCTGGACCAGCCCCTGCTGCAGGGCCGTCATCAGCACCAGCGGCTTGACGGTCGAACCGGGTTCGAACGTATCGCTGATCGCACGGTTGCGAAAATCGTTTATCGTCGCGCCTTCCCGGTTATTGGGATTGAAATCCGGATAGCTCGCCATGGCGAGAATTTCCCCGGTTGGGATATTAATTAATACCGATGCCCCGGACTCGGCCTTGTTCCAGGCCACGGCATTATCGAGCGCATCTTCGGTGATGGTTTGCAGCCGCTCGTCGATACTTAGCTGGATGTTATGCGCCGGTGCGGGCGCCACTTCCGTCAGGTTCTCAACCACGCGGCCGTAGCGGTCTTCCCTTACCTGCCGCACTCCGGCCTTGCCGGTCAGCTGCACGTTGAAGCTTTTTTCCACGCCTTCAATGCCCTGCCCGTCAATATTGGTGAAGCCAATCAGGTTCGCTGCCACATGGCCGGCAGGATAAAAACGGCGGGATTCATCGCGTAAATTGATGCCTGGCAGATTGAGTTTGTCGATCCACTTTGCCTGTGCCGGATCGACCTGGCGGGCAAGATAAATAAAACGGCCCTGCGGGTTGGCGTTGATTCTCGCCGAGAGAGTGCCGAGGGAGAGATGCAGCGCGCTGGCCAGCGCCTGCCAGCGTTCATCAACGCCAACGCCCCCTTTTGCCAGCACCGTTTTAGGATCGGCCCAGACGGCCCGGACGGGCACGCTCACCGCCAGGGGGCGACCTTCGCGATCCATTATCATGCCGCGCGGTGCATCAATCGCCAGCTGGCGAAGGGAGCGCATATCTTCCTGCTTCACCAGATTGTCAGGCTTGATGATTTGCAGCCAGGCAACGCGGCCCAGCAAAAATGCCAGACTACAAAAAATCGCTAAACAGAGCAGCACAAAACGCGCCGGCGTGAAATTTCCAGTTGCTGTTATCAATGTCTTCTTCACCTGCACCCCAGGGCTGTAAAACAACGCCCTGATTTAACGGGAAAAGATGGTGTTAGGGTGGCAAAACAGTGCTACTAACCTCGCAGCTTTGCAACAAGTTAATAACGAGACCGCGAATGGTAATATTTTGAAAGATTAGGGACATAAAAAAGCCCCGCGTTATGCGAGGCTTTATGTCTGAGAGTGAAGTGCTAAGCGCTTCAGTCAGCAGGGGTTCGATCAGATAGCTGTTACGTTAACAGCTGCCGGACCTTTCTGGCCGTCCTGAATTTCGAACTCAACGTTCTGACCTTCAGCCAGAGTTTTGAAGCCATTACCCTGGATAGCGGAGAAGTGTACGAACACGTCTTTGCTGCCATCAGCCGGAGTAATGAAGCCAAAACCTTTAGACTCGTTGAACCACTTAACCTGACCTTTAATCTTTGCCATTTGAAAAATTCCTTAGATTGTTTTCTTCGCCCGCAGGCATAACATAGATAAAACTGACACATTACTGCATGAGGCACCAATATAAGGCTCGGCAGAGAAGCGGTATTCAACGTCAACGTGTTTACTCAGGACTTCTTTACTGAAAATGCCACACATAAACAGAACTGTACCTCGTTTAACCCGAAATCTGTTATCACATACAACGTTAATTATGGCAAGCCATTTTTAAACATGTCTCGATCAGACGCACAAATTCGAACAGTGCCTGTCAGGTTTTGCACAATTATGCGCATCACATACAGACAGCTCTGCTGCGTAACAAAGACCCAGCGTTGCTTTCACGACCGCTGTAATCTAAGACTTTTTTAACATAGCTCAATCATAACGAAGCGTCCAGCAACCGGTAAAAGAAATCTTACGTCTTGAGTGAGTTAGAACAATTTGTGAAAACTTATGCTTAAATCATTGTAACGCGACCAAATTGTTTCAGAGAAAAAACAGTGTTAATAACCGGCGCCCGGCTGTATTAAAATGCACCAGTTAATAAACAGCGTTATGCACCAAAATAATGAAATTTTTATGACTCTGCATCAAAAGAAGGCAAGCAAAACGTTTCGATAAAAATAAAACATTCCTGCGCGCGTTTACATCAACAATATATGCAACAATTTATCGCTTCGTTTATAAGGATAAATATTCACCAATTTTCAGTATCCTGAAAGAATGATTAACTGGTGCTAAATTATCGAGCGCGTGAGTTAACTCCTGCACAGGTTCATCTAAGGCTTCATCTGCCAGTTCAAACACGCCCCAGTGAATGGGAAACGCCATAGGACAGCCAAGCTGCTGCCACAATGCCACCGCAGATTGCGGATCCATATGATGGACAGCCATGAACCATCGTGGGGCATAGGCACCAATCGGTAACGCGGCGGCATCTATCTGGCCCAGGCGTTCAGGTATCAATAGCAGCTCGGGCGAATACCCCGTATCACCGCTGAACCAGAAGCGGTGATGCCGCCCTTCCATCACCCAGCCGCACCATAAGGAACGATTGCGGTTCCAGGGCGTGCGCATGCTCCAGTGCTGTGCCGGTACGGCGGTCAGCGTCATCCCCTGCCAGGTGAAACTCTGCCACCAGTCGAGTTCGACCACGCGTTTTGCTCCCCGGCAACGAAACCAGTCGGCCAGGCCCAAAGGCACAAAAACCCTGACGTCGGGAAAGCGCTTGAGGATTCGGCGAATGGTCGCGTCATCAAGATGATCGTAATGATTATGGGAGATGACGACCGCATCAAGCTGATGAAGTTGCTCGACAGACAGTACGGGGGGTGTCTTACGCTGTGGCCCAAGGAAAGGGAGCGGAGAAGCGCGCCGTGAAAACACCGGATCGGTAAGGATGATATTGCCGTCCAGCTGCAGCAACACGCTCGCGTGTCCGAGCCACCATACCCCATCTTCTTGAGGTTGAGTTAGCTCAACAGGCTGCCACCACTGACGGATAAAGTCTTCATAACCCAGCGCGGGCGGCTTCGGTAAACCGGCCTTTTTACGTGCTTTACGCCAACGGTCAAGGTCACCGGGTTGATGTTCGACAGGATAGGTATTACGAAAACCGTTCGGGGTGTGATGTTTCAGGGAGGGGTCATACCAGGGATTTTTCCAGACCACAGCCACCTCCCAGGACAAAAAGATTAACGCTCAGCCACCAGGCGGATAAAGTCGTCTTCGTCTTTGTTATCTTCAGCGATCGCGTCTTTCGGCGCATCTTTCTCTTCCGGTTCGTTCGCCTCACACAGACGGCGTAGCAGCGCATTCTGACGTTTTTGCTGATCGAGCAGCGCTTCCAGCAGTTCGATCTGCTCGTTAGTACGGGAACTGGCGCGGTTCACGAAAAACCAGATGACCAGCCCCACAAGCAGAACAACCAAAGAAATCATCAGGGACGCTATATTCAGCAGCCCTGAATTCAGTAACTCACCCATTTCACCACCTCAATAAAAACGTCTATTTTACCACTGGCGCGAAGGAAGGAAATCACGTTGAGAAAAAATGTCTATTACCACGGAATAAACTTGTTTATTGCGCAAACGCCGCTAAAAAACTGTACATCCTGATCGCACATCACATTGATCGTCTGTGTCCATAACACCACGCACGCTATCAGCACGATAATCAGAATTACCCAGCGTATTTTTTTCACTCCACACTCCGTCTAAGGACCTGATGTAACGAGATTATCACGCTTATCTTAAACAAGGACTAACTGTGCCTCCATCGCGCTTTTTTAAGAATCCTGCACTTGTTTCATCGCGTAAACACTTTACGCTAGCATTACGATAACAACGATAAAAGAGGTAATGATGCGATTCATTATTCGAACAATTATTGCGCTGGCCCTTGTCTGGATTGGCCTTCTGTTAACAGGCTATGGCGTGCTCGTGGGGAGCACCGAAAACGCAGCCGGGCTAGGCATTCAGTGTAAATATTTAACAGCACAAGGAATGAGCACTGCCCAGTATCTGCATACTGACAGCGGGATCGTTGGCTTAACCCAATGCCCTGTACTGCGTAAAACATCCGTCGTCATTGATAATGGCTAATCAGCCTGGTGAATGACAAACAAAAAACGCCGCATCAGATGCGGCGTTTTTTCTGCCAGCAGGGATTAAAACGGGTAGTCGTGATACCCCATCTGCTCAGAAATTTTACGTGCGGCAGTGTGCAGAATAGCCACATACTCATGCAGACGCTCTTCAGAGAAACGCAACGTCGGGAAGGAGATGCTCAAACCGGCAATGACCACGCCAAAGCGATCAAATACCGGTACCGCAATGCATCGCAGCCCTTCTTCCTGCTCTTCGTTATCTTCGCCATACCCCTGCTCGCGCACCTGGTCCAGAACGGGTAATAACGCTTCTGTACTGGTGATGGTCCGCTCGGTACTGCGTTTATACTCCACGCCCTCAAGAATTTGCTTCACTTCATCGCGATCGCGCCATGCCAGCAGTATCTTACCAATCGCGGTGCTGTACAGCGGATTACGACGCCCAATCCGTGAATACATGCGCAAATTGTACATAGAGTCAATTTTGTGAATGTAAACAATACTGTCTTCGTCCAGTGCGCCGAGGTGGATAGTTTCTTTGGTCAGGCGGGAGATCTCACGCATCTGGATATCTGCGCTACGAATTAAATCGACGTTTTGTAACGCGCGAGCGCCCAGTTCAAACAATTTCAGGGTCAGGGAATATTTCTCCGACTCCCCTTCCTGCGCCACATAACCTAAGGTTTTCATGGTCTGTAAAAAGCGATAAACGGTGCTTTTTGACATCATGACGCGCTGCGACAGCTCGGTTATCCCTATTTCGCGCTCTTCACCCAGCGCCTGCAAAATGCCAAAAACTTTTAGCACGGAAGATACAGAATCAGGCTGTTTATCCAGATCTGCGTTAGCCATTTATCACCTCATTGCGAGTGTTTTATAAAAATCAGAACTGTTTTTTATTATAATTTCGCACCAGGGGTGGTCGCAATCCATCTTTTGCCGGTAGTTACAATTCTGCGACATCCACCGTGAATATCAGTGCTAGAATCATACCCCTGTTGATTATTCACCAAGATATAAAATTTCCTATGCCAAAAGTTCAGGCCGACGGCCTGCCATTGCCCCAGCGATACGGTGCGATATTAACCATTGTGATTGGTATTTCGATGGCTGTCCTTGACGGCGCAATCGCCAACGTCGCCCTGCCAACAATCGCCACGGACCTTCATGCCACGCCAGCCAGTTCCATCTGGGTAGTGAACGCCTATCAAATCGCCATTGTCATCTCCCTGCTCTCGTTTTCGTTTCTGGGCGATATGTTTGGCTACCGTCGGGTGTATCAGTGCGGTCTGGTGGTTTTCACCTTCACGTCCTTGTTATGCGCTCTTTCAGACTCACTGCATACCCTGACGCTTGCGCGTATTGCGCAGGGTTTTGGCGGCGCGGCGCTGATGAGCGTAAACACGGCGTTGATCCGCTTGATTTATCCGCAGCGTCATCTGGGGCGCGGAATGGGGATAAACTCGTTTATTGTCGCCGTCTCTTCTGCCGCCGGGCCAACGATAGCGGCGGCGATCCTCTCCGTTGCGTCATGGCAATGGCTGTTCGCCATTAACGTGCCGCTGGGTATCGTCGCCATCTTCTTTGCCCTGCGCTTTCTTCCCGCTAACGGTCCTAAGAGCAGCATGCCGCGCTTCGACGTGGCGAGTGCGGTGATGAATGCCCTGACCTTTGGCCTGCTGATTACGGCGCTGAGCGGCTTTGCGCAGGGACAATCTCTGATGCTTACCGCCGCGGAGCTCATCGCCCTGCTGGCAATCGGCTTCTTCTTTGTACGCCGCCAGCTCACCCTGCCCGTTCCTTTGCTGCCGGTCGATCTGCTGCGTATTCCCCTCTTTTCCCTCTCCATTTGCACGTCCGTTTGCTCGTTTTGCGCCCAGATGCTGGCCCTGGTTTCTCTGCCCTTCTTCCTGCAGAGCGTAGTTGGCCGTTCAGAAGTGGAAACCGGGCTGCTGCTCACCCCCTGGCCGCTGGCGACGATGGTGATGGCACCGCTGGCAGGTTATTTAATTGAACGCGTTCATGCCGGTTTATTGGGAGCGTTGGGGCTGGCGGTGATGGCGACAGGCCTTTTCGCGCTGGCTATGCTACCGTCATCGCCAACCGATCTGGACATCATCTGGCGCATGATCCTTTGCGGCGCGGGGTTTGGCCTGTTCCAGTCCCCTAACAATCACACCATTATCACCTCCGCGCCGCGCCATCGCAGCGGAGGTGCCAGCGGCATGCTGGGGACAGCGCGCCTTCTGGGACAAAGCAGCGGTGCGGCGCTGGTCGCCCTGATGTTTAACCTCGCCGGGCAAAACGGTAACCACATTGCGCTTCTCACCGCGGGTGCCCTTGCCTCCGTCGCGGCGGTCGTCAGCGGCCTGCGGGTTACCCAGCCCAGGGTTCAGGCATAAAAAAAGCCGGGCGGAGTGTACTCCTGCCCGGCTTATTAGCGTTCTTAGCGTTACTTCAGGTATTCACCCGTACGCAGAGCTTCAATTCGTTTATCCAGCGGCGGGTGAGTCATGAACAACTCACTGAGCGATTTCGACTTACCGTTAATGCAGAAAGCCATCATGCTGGTTGCTTCTTGCGGTTCATAGCTGGTTTTCAGGCGCTGCAGCGCGGCAATCATTTTCTCGCGACCAACCAGTTTTGCCGAACCGGCATCAGCATGGAATTCACGATGACGCGAGAACCACATGGTGATAATGCTCGCCAGAATACCAAACACCAGTTCCAGAACCGTTGCAACCGCAAAGTAGATCAGCGGGTTGCCGTTGCTCTCTTCACCTTCATCACGATTTCCGCCCATAAAACCCGCGGCAAGCTGCGCCAGAATACGGGAAATAAAGATAACGAAGGTGTTCACCACGCCCTGAATCAGCGTCATGGTAACCATATCACCATTGGCGATGTGGCTGATTTCGTGAGCAATTACCGCCTCGGCTTCATCCGGGCTCATGTTCTGCAGCAAACCGGTGCTGACAGCAACCAGAGAGGCATCACGGCGCGCACCGGTTGCAAAAGCGTTGATGTCCGGCGCATGGTAGATAGCCACTTGCGGCATAGCGATCCCTGCCTGACGAGCCTGGGTTGCTACAGTATTGACCAGCCAACGTTCCCTTTCGTTACGCGGTTGCTCGATCACTTCCCCGCCAACAGATCGTAATGCCATCCATTTGGACATCAGAAGCGAAACGAAGGAACCACCAAAACCGAACAGCAAGGCCATGATCATCAGCCCCTGAACGCTGCTCGACTGTATCCCTGTCAGGCTCAGTACCAGCCCGAAAACGACCATTACGGCCAGGTTCGTTAGCAGGAAGAGCGCGATTCGCATCATAATTTTCTTTTTACCTCAGTTTAACAAAACGCAATATGCGATACCCACATCGTATGGGTTACGCGACTATTTTCAAGTCTGGATAGTGCGTAAGTCACCAGAAAGACACAACTTTACATTTTGTAGCATCTGATTTACGGCATCTTGCCGCTGTTAAAAAATCAGGCACAATTTCTTGTGCCTGATTGATATT
The DNA here is from genome assembly GCA_041890495.1 of Enterobacter hormaechei. Lineage (GTDB taxonomy): Bacteria > Pseudomonadota > Gammaproteobacteria > Enterobacterales > Enterobacteriaceae > Escherichia > Escherichia boydii. Next base: position 826,473 of record CP169086.1, on the reverse strand, counting down.
ACTTGACGGGAGCGGGTTGTTCCGCGGGTCTGGCTTTTTCAAGCTTCGCCAGATCGAGTGCGATATTCACCGTCTCATCCAGATAAGGATCCGGCTCCTGGTAATCTTTCGGTAGATCATCCAGCTTCTTCAACTCCGGTTTACCTTCGCGTTTAAAGCGTTCGTTCAAACGCGCCAGACGCGTCGCATCATCTTCATTATTCTCTTTCTCACGCACAGCGTAGTTCAGAGAAACGATATTGCGCTTGTCCTTCATAGCGTTGAAGCGCGCGATATCCTTCATGATGTTCTGGAACTCAGGATCTTTCGCGATACGCGCATTATGTTCCTTCAGCAGCTCCGGTTCAAAGGCAGTTAAATCTCCTGATTTCACATAAGTCGCGGCATCGATGCTATCCCACGGCAGCGCGTTATCTTCGAATTTCTCACCCGTTTCCGTTTCTTCATTACCCGTCGGCATGATGATGTCTGGCGTTACGCCTTTACGTTGCGTACTGCCGCCGTTAACGCGATAGAATTTCTGGATCGTGTACTGCACAGAACCCAGCGCTGGCCATTCAGGACGTAACATCTGATCGTAAATACGGTTCAATGAACGGTATTGCTGAACGGTGCCTTTACCAAACGTCGGTTCACCCACAACCAGCGCACGACCGTAATCCTGCATTGCCGCGGCAAAGATTTCTGAAGCCGAAGCACTGAAACGGTCAACCAGTACCACCAGCGGGCCTTTATAGAACACCTGCCCGTCGGTATCGCTGTCTTCACGAACCTTGCCGTTGTTATCGCGGACCTGAACAATGGGACCCGCAGGAATAAACAGACCTGAGAGCGATACCGCTTCGGTCAACGCCCCACCGCCATTGCTACGCAGGTCGATGATCACACTGCTGACATTCTGTTTTTCCAGTTTCTGCAGTTGAACTTTGACATCGTCTGTCAAACCCACATAGAAGCCCGGAATATCCAGCACGCCGACTTTCTCTTTACCGACGGTCTTCACCGACATTTTAACCGCGCGGTCTTCGAGACGAATACGTTCACGGGTCAATGTTACAGTGCGGGTCTTGGTCCCTTTACCAGCAGGTAAAATTTCCAGACGAACTTTACTGCCCTTCGGCCCTTTAATTAAGGCAACCACATCATCAAGACGCCAGCCAATCACGTCAACCATCGGCTTGCCTGTTTGACCAACACCGACAATTTTGTCACCAACGCTGATAGCTTTACTCTTCGCTGCCGGACCACCTGCCACCATCGAATTGATAACGGTGTAGTCATCATCCATTTGCAGCACTGCGCCAATACCTTCCAGCGACAAACTCATTTCAGTGTTGAACTGTTCGGTATTACGCGGGGAAAGATAGTTGGTATGCGGGTCGATTTCACGCGCAAACGCCGTCATTGCCAGCGAGAAAACATCTTCGCTGTTGGTTTGCGCCAGACGACGAATGGCAAATTTGTAGCGGCGTGTCAGGGTTTCACGAATTTCTTTATCCGTTTTTCCTGCCAGCTTCAGGCTTAACTCGTCGAATTTGACTTTACTGTCCCACAGCGCGTTCAACTCAGCCTCGTTTTTCGGCCAGGGCGCTTTGCTGCGGTCAAGGTTATAAGTGTCGTTGCCGGTGAAATCCATCGGCTTTTCCAGTACCGACAAAGCGTACTGGTAACGCTCAAAACGGCGCTTTTGCGCCAGATTGTAGAGATCGTAGAAAACGTCGAGTTTGCCTGAACGCAGTTCATCGCCTAACTCGGTTTTCTTTTTCGCGAACTGTTCAACATCGCTTGCCAGCAGCACGTTGTGGCTGTAATCGAGCAGATTCAGGTAGCGGTCAAAGATTTTGGCCGAAAATGCCTGATCGAGGTCGAACTGGCGATAATGAGAACGGGTGAAGCGCGACGTTACGCGCTCACTTACCGTCGCATGCTGCGTCTCTTCCTTTAATACCGGAATTTGATCAGCACGCGTGATATCTTCTACAGCGAAGGTCTGGCCTGCTATTGCAAGCAGGCCAGCTAACGCGGTAAGCCTAAAAAACATGTTCATGCCTGGCCCGGCCTCCGTTTCAGAACACCAGGTGTTCTGCGCGCACAATCAAAGACATACCCGAATTCAGCTGGACGCGGACGCCGTCTTTGGTGATTTCTAATACGGTGGCATCCATCGCGTTTTGACCCGCTTTCACCTTCAGAGCTTGTCCGACAGTCAGAGCTGAAATGTCAGAAACCGGGGTGTGCTGTTCTTCGCGAGGTGCTTTTACTGTTTTTGGCGCTTTCTCTACCGGCTTTTGCGCACGAGGTTTACGTTCAGCGCCTTCTTTGCGGCGTGGCGTGGTCGGACGTGGCTTGCGTTCGCGGCGCGGTGCGTCTTCTTTCTCACCAGCAGCTGCGGCAGCTTCGCGTTTTTTCGCTTGCTGTTCAGCACGCTGTGCCTGAACACGCGCTTTCGCTTCTTCAAGCTGCTTGCGAGCATGCTCTACATGTTGCTCGTCCAGCTCACCGCATGGGTTGCCGTCAAGATCGACACGCGTTGCGCCGGGTTTAACACCGTAAAGATAACGCCAGCTCGAAGTGTAGAGACGTAAAGCGGATCGTAATTGCGTTTTGCTCAGGTTCATTTCCCCGGCAACACGATCGACCAAATCCTGAAAAATACCGATTTTCAGCGGACGCGCTTCACCTTCCGCACTGAAACAGTGGGGAAAACGTTCGGCCAGAAACGCGATTACTTCTTTACTGCTATTCAACTTAGGTTGATTTTCCATGAAATTTCCTGATTACAACGGACGTAGCCAACAAGCGCAGGCATGAACAGGCGTCATTATAATGACGCTACCAGTAAATGCTACGTTATCCGTTGATTATCCTGCGACGCTCGCAAAGAATTTTTTGTAATCCGTCGTTGCAAGCACTTTTTCAAGCTGTGCCACAAGCTGACGTAAGCCTTGCTCGTCCTCGTCTGTAAAGCGACCGAAGACGGTACTATCGATGTCGAGAACACCAATAATCTGATTTTTCACCACCAGCGGCAGAACAATTTCAGAATTACTCGCCGCATCACAGGCAATATGCCCGTCAAACGCGTGAACATCCTCGATACGCTGCACTTGATTGCGGGCAACCGCAGTGCCGCACACCCCGCGCCCGACGGGTATCCGGACACAGGCAATTTTGCCCTGAAATGGTCCGAGTACCAGTGTATCGTCCTCAAGCAAATAAAAACCTGCCCAGTTTACGTCAGTGAGACGCTCGTATAACAACGCACTGGTGTTCGCAAGCGTTGCCAGAAAACTGGTTTCTCCTGCCATCAGCGCGTTAAAGTCGCGATTTAAATCCGCGTAAAATTCTGTTTTGTTCATTATATAATCACTTGGTTGTCTTACCTGGAACTGCCAGCCTATTAAAATAAGCATTAAATGCGTTAATGCTCAAGATCATTCCCATCATGGGTTAATATTAATGTTAATTCTTATTACATTTGGCACGTCATGGCTCTTAACACACCACAAATTACGCCGACAAAAAAGATAACAGTGAGGTCAATCGGCGAGGAACTGCCGCGTGGTGATTACCAACGTTGCCCGCAATGCGACATGCTGTTTAGCCTGCCCGAGATAAATTCTCATCAGAGTGCCTATTGTCCGCGCTGTCAGGCAAAAATTCGCGACGGGCGCGACTGGTCGCTAACGCGCCTGGCGGCAATGGCTTTCACCATGCTGTTGCTGATGCCGTTTGCCTGGGGCGAACCGCTGTTGCATATCTGGCTGTTAGGTATTCGTATCGACGCCAACGTCATGCAAGGCATCTGGCAAATGACCAAACAGGGCGATACGATAACGGGGGCGATGGTCTTTTTCTGCGTTATTGGTGCCCCCCTCATTCTGGTGTCCTCCATAGCATATTTATGGTTTGGTAACCGACTGGGAATGAATTTACGTCCGGTACTGCTGATGCTTGAGCGACTTAAAGAGTGGGTAATGCTGGATATCTACCTGGTCGGCATTGGCGTTGCTTCTATAAAGGTACAGGATTATGCCCATATCCAGGCGGGTGTCGGCTTGTTCTCTTTTGTGGCGTTGGTGATTTTAACGACGGTGACGTTGTCACATCTTAATGTCGAGGAGCTGTGGGAGCGATTTTATCCGCAGCGCCCCGCTACGCGTAGGGACGAGAAACTTCGTGTCTGTCTTGGGTGCCATTTTACCGGCTATACTGATCAGCGTGGTCGCTGCCCGCGTTGCCATATCCCGCTACGCCTGCGTCGCCGTCATAGTTTGCAAAAATGCTGGGCGGCGCTGTTAGCGTCAATCGTTTTGTTGTTACCTGCCAACCTGTTGCCTATTTCTATCATTTATCTGAACGGAGGACGGCAGGAAGATACAATTCTTTCCGGAATTATGTCGCTGGCAAGTAGCAACATTGCGGTTGCGGGAATCGTGTTTATCGCCAGTATTCTGGTACCGTTTACTAAAGTGATCGTCATGTTCACTTTACTGTTGAGTATTCATTTTAAATGCCAGCAAGGTTTACGCACACGCATTCTGTTACTGCGGATGGTGACCTGGATTGGTCGCTGGTCGATGCTCGACCTGTTTGTCATATCTTTAACCATGTCGCTGATTAATCGCGATCAGATCCTCGCTTTTACTATGGGACCGGCTGCGTTTTATTTCGGCGCAGCGGTAATTTTGACTATTCTTGCTGTGGAATGGCTGGACAGCCGCTTACTTTGGGATGCACATGAGTCAGGAAACGCCCGCTTCGACGACTGAAGCGCAGATTAAAAATAAACGCCGTATCTCACCTTTCTGGCTGCTGCCGTTCATCGCGCTAATGATTGCCGGTTGGCTGATTTGGGACAGTTATCAGGACCGGGGTAATACCGTCACCATCGACTTTATGTCGGCGGATGGTATTGTCCCGGGCCGTACGCCTGTTCGTTATCAGGGCGTTGAAGTCGGAACAGTGCAGGATATCAGCCTCAGCGACGATCTTCGTAAGATTGAAGTCAAGGTCAGCATCAAGTCCGATATGAAAGATGCGCTGCGCGAAGAGACTCAGTTCTGGCTGGTGACGCCAAAAGCATCGTTGGCAGGTGTCTCCGGGCTGGACGCCCTCGTCGGTGGTAACTATATCGCATGATGCCGGGCAAAGGCGAGCCGCAGGATCACTTTGTTGCTCTGGATACGCAGCCCAAATACCGCCTCAATAACGGCGATTTGATGATTCATCTCCAGGCACCGGACCTCGGTTCCCTGAACAGTGGCTCACTGGTCTATTTCCGGAAGATCCCGGTTGGCCGCGTGTACGACTACGCGATCAACCCGAATAAACAGGGCGTCACCATCGACGTGCTGATCGAACGTCGCTTCACCAATCTGGTGAAAAAAGGCAGCCGCTTCTGGAACGTCTCAGGCGTGGATGCGGACCTCAGCCTGAGCGGTGCGAAAGTGAAGCTGGAGAGTCTGGCCGCGCTGGTGAATGGCGCCATTGCCTTTGACTCCCCGGAAAACTCAAGCCCTGCCACCGCTGATGATTCATTTGGCTTGTACGCTGACCTGGCGCACAGCCAGCGTGGCGTGATCGTTAAACTCGCCCTGCCCGATGCTAAAGGTCTAAAAGCGGGCTCAACGCCGCTGATGTATCAGGGTCTGCAGGTCGGCCAGCTCACCAAAATGACGCTCAACCCGGGCGGATCGGTCACCGGCGAAATGACGGTCGATCCGAGCGTGGTCGATCTCCTGCGTGAGAAAACGCGCATCGAAATGCGCAGTCCAAAGCTCTCTCTGAACGATGCCAGCCTCAGCACGCTGTTGACCGGCAATACCTTTGAGCTCATCCCCGGTGAAGGTGAACCCAGCAACAGCTTCGTAATTGCCCCGGCGGATAAAGCCCTGCTGCAAAAGCCGGGCGTGGTGACCGTCACGCTGAATGCGCCAGAAAGTTACGGTATCGAAGCCGGACAGCCGCTAATTTTACACGGCGTACAGGTCGGTCAGGTGCTGGAGCGTAAGCTCTCCGCGGATGGCGTGACGTTCTCGGTCGCCATCGATCCGCAATACAGCGACCTGGTGCACGGTGACAGTAAATTCGTGGTGAACAGTCGCGTCGACGTGAAGGTGGGTCTGGACGGCGTGGAGTTCCTCGGCGCCAGCGCCAGCGAATGGGTTAACGGCGGTATCCGCATTCTGCCTGGCGATAAAGGCCCCGTGCGCGACAGCTATCCGCTGTATGCCAACCTGGAGAAAGCGATTGAAAACAGCCTGAGCGATCTTCCTACCACCACGCTTACGCTGAGCGCCGAGACGCTGCCGGACGTACAGGCGGGATCCGTGGTGCTGTATCGCAAGTTTGAAGTCGGGGAAGTGATCGCCGTTCGCCCGCGTGCGGATGCGTTCGATATCGAACTGCACATCAAGCCGGAGTACCGCAAGCTGCTGACGCCAAACAGCGTCTTCTGGGCCGAAGGCGGCGCGAAAGTTCAGCTTAACGGTAACGGGCTGACCGTGCAGGCCTCCCCGCTGTCGCGCGCGCTGCGCGGGGCGATTAGCTTCGATAACCTCAGCGGCGCGGGCGCGAATCTGCGTAAAGGTGACAAGCGTATTCTCTTCTCGTCCGAAACCGCTGCGCGTGCCGTGGGTGGACAGATAACCCTGCACGCGTTTGATGCCGGTAAGCTGGCGGAAGGCATGCCAATCCGCTATCTGGGCATTGATATCGGGCAGATCCAGAAGCTGACGCTAATTACCTCGCGTAACGAGGTGCAGGCCACCGCCGTGCTCTACCCGGAATATGTGCAGACCTTTGCCCGCACCGGCTCGCGCTTCTCGGTGGTCACGCCGCAGATCTCGGCCGCGGGCGTTGAGCATCTCGACACCATTTTGCAGCCGTACATCAACGTGGAGCCGGGCCAGGGCAATGCCCGTCGTGATTTCGAGCTGCAGGAAGCCACGATCACCGACTCGCGCTACCTTGGCGGCCTGAGCATCGTGGTGGAAGTGCCGGAAGCGGGCTCGCTGAGCATCGGCACCCCGGTACTGTTCCGCGGCATTGAGGTGGGTACGGTCACGGGTCTGACGCTCGGTACGCTCTCCGACCGCGTGATGGTGGCATTACGCATCAGCGAACGCTACCAGCACCTGGTGCGCAATAACTCGGTATTCTGGCTGGCATCCGGCTATTCGCTGGACTTTGGCCTGACGGGAGGCGTGGTGAAAACCGGCACCTTCAACCAGTTCATTCGCGGCGGTATCGCGTTTGCCACGCCGCCGGGCACGCCGCTGGCGCCGAAAGCACAGCCGGGCAAACACTTCCTGCTGCTTGAAAGCGAACCGAAAGAGTGGCGCGAATGGGGAACCGCCCTGCCGCGTTAATCTGACAGGCTCCGGTGTCAACGCACCGGAGCCTTTATGTTACACTGCGCACCTGAACTTTTCCCTGTGGTGTGCCCGTGGCTCAAAACTCCGTATTTCTTCCTGAACAATTCCTGGCGCAGATGCGCGAGGCGCTTCCTTCTCACCTGTCGTTAGACGATTTTATCGCCGCCTGCCAGCGTCCGTTACGCCGTAGTATTCGCGTCAACACGTTGAAAATCAGCGTCGATGATTTTCTGGCGCTGGTCTCGCCATACGGCTGGCAGCTTACGCCGGTACCGTGGTGCGCTGAGGGGTTCTGGATCGAACGCGATGACGAAGCCTCACTGCCGCTGGGCAGTACCGCTGAACATCTGAGCGGTCTTTTCTATATTCAGGAAGCCAGCTCGATGCTGCCGGTGGCCGCCCTGTTCGCAGAGGGCAACGCGCCTGAGCGCGTGATGGATGTGGCCGCGGCACCCGGCTCAAAAACTACGCAAATTGCAGCCCGCATGGGTAACCACGGGGCGATCCTCGCCAACGAGTTCTCTGCCAGCCGCGTGAAGGTATTGCATGCCAACATCAGCCGCTGCGGTATTCATAATGTTGCCCTGACGCACTTCGACGGACGCGTGTTTGGCGCCGCCTTGCCGGAAGCCTTCGACGCCATTCTGCTGGACGCCCCCTGCTCCGGCGAAGGGGTGGTGCGTAAAGATCCCGATGCGTTAAAGAACTGGTCCGTGGAAAGCAACCTTGAGATCGCCGCCACGCAGCGAGAGCTGATCGAGAGCGCATTTCACGCGTTGCGCCCTGGGGGCACGCTGGTCTATTCCACGTGCACCCTAAACCGCGATGAAAACGAAGACGTCTGCCTGTGGCTGAAAGTGCAATACCCCGATGCGGTCGAGTTCCTGCCGCTTAACGATCTGTTCGCCTCGGCACAGGAGGCGCTCACGCCGGAGGGTTTCCTCCACGTTTTCCCGCAGATTTACGACTGCGAAGGGTTCTTTGTAGCGCGTCTGCGTAAAACGCAGGCGGTTGCTCCCCTGCCCGCCCCTAAATTCAAGGTCGGTAACTTCCCGTTTGCCCCTCTTAAAGGCCGCGATGCAGCACAGCTTATCGCTGCCGCCAAAAAGGTTGGGCTGGTCTGGGATGAGAGCCTGCACCTCTGGATGCGTGATAAAGAGATTTGGCTGTTCCCGGCACAGATCGAGCCGCTCATCGGCAAGGTCCGTTTTTCCCGAATCGGGATCCGCCTGGCGGAAGTCCATAATAAAGGCTATCGCTGGCAGCATGAGGCCGTAATCGCCCTTGCCGGAAGCGAGAATACCTTTGCCCTGACGCATCAGGAAGCCGAAGAGTGGTATCGCGGTCGCGATGTCTATCCGGACAGCACGCCATCAGACGATGAAGTGATTGTGACGTATCAGGGATACCCGCTGGGGCTGGCAAAAAAGGTCGGCTCAAGGCTGAAAAACAGCTATCCGCGCGAGCTGGTGCGGGACGGCCGGCTGTTTACCGGTAACGATCGCACGGACTGAAAAAAAGCGCATTTTTTTACTGGCGATTTTGCTCTCCTTGTCTACGATCAAAAATGGGTGGCCACACTGGTCATACCAGATTTTGACAACCGACCCGGAGAGCACTATGACGAAAACCAGCGTGCGTATTGGCGCTTTTGAGATCGACGACGCAGAGCTGCGCGGCGAAGCACAGGGCGATCGAACGTTAAGTATTCCCTGCAAATCCGACCCGGATTTGTGCATGCAGCTCGATGCATGGGATGCAGACACCAGCGTCCCGGCAATACTTGATGGCGAACATTCTGTCCTTTACCGTGAGCATTACGATAGTAAAACCGATGCCTGGGTCATGCGTCTTGCCTGACCTAAAGAGAACCCGCCCGAAGGCGGGTTATTTATTACTGCAGCTGCGCCAGCGTAAAGTAACCGTCAAAAACAGCCCCCGTATCAATGTAGTGGAGATTATTAAAATCATACCTTCTGTCGAGGGGCGTATGCCCAAACCAGAAATGATCCGCGCCGCTGATGCCCTCTCCTTTGCCCACCATAAATCCCATCAGCCTGTCGCGGTTCCATAAGGCGCGCTGGGCGCTTACCGGCTTTTGCCATTGGTATTCCGCAGCCGGATAATCAGCATGGGCAATTACATTCAGACCGTTCGCACAGTTTATCTCGATGATATGCGGTAATTCACGACAGGCTTCGAGTAACGACAGCGCAAGCTGTTGCTGGCCCCGTTCAAGTTGCGAAAACCACATTCCGCCATTCATCGTCCAGAGCGAAAAATCGTTATTATCCAGACTATCGAGAGCCATTTGCTCATGGTTTCCCCGCACGGCACGAAACCATTTTTCATGAATTAACTGCAGGCATTTCACGCTATCAGGGCCACGATCGATCACATCCCCGACTGAAATAAGTAAATCCTCATACGGGTTAAAATGGCGGCGTTTAAGCTCATCCATAAGCCACTGGTAACAACCGTGTATATCGCTGACAACCCAGACGTGACGCCACTCCCCACCTTCAATTCGCTGATACATAGGACCTCCTTTTAACAGTATAGCCACCTCAGAAAATGCAACGGACAGGCGTGGTCCTCATGAAGTGAAACAAACGGTAAACCAAACAGAAATAAAGATCCTCGCGCTATTAATCCCTTTTTATTGGCTCTTTAGAATAAGGGTAGAAAAAAAAGAGGGTCTTCACGTGTCTAATACGCACCTGCATAACGATGTTTTTTATCCGCATCGCACAAATATTATTTCCGAGCTGGTGAACGGCAAACGCGTCCCGGGGCCGATCTGGCGCAAGCGCGAATATCGCCTGAAGTTCCTGTTACGTTCGCTGGTGTTCTGGTCCTCTACCCATCGCATGCTGGAGGCCCTTTCAGGCCGCGACGATTTCGACAAACTGCTGGCCTCTCAAATTACATTGCCGAGCAAGACCCACCGGCAGTACCTGATGCGCGGCCTGACGGCTAACGATCGCGCCGACGCGATCGTTAGCCATTATTACTGGATTGATAGCCTGAAAGAGAGCGGTCTTGCTCAGGCAATGACCAGCCCGCAGGAGCAAACCGTCGCACAGTTCCATGCCAAAGACGGTGTTATCTATACGGTCAATGCGTCCTCTGCGGGGAAAGCCGAGCGCGAAGGTGAAAGCACACTATGGCTTCGCGACAACGAGGATACGCTGCTGGCCAGCCTGACCTTTAGCGTCGCACGCAGCAACGGTCAGCAGGTCATGGTCATCGGCGGGCTTCAGGGACCCCGCCGCTGCGTATCGCGAGACGTTATTAAACAGGCCACCCGCGCCTGCCACGGCCTGTTCCCCAAACGGGTGTTGATGGAAGTCCTCTTCCAGCTGGCTGCGCAGTCCTCTGTCCGGGCGATTTTTGCCGTCAGCGATGAGGGGCACGTTTTCCGCGCGTTGCGATATCGTCTCAGCAAAGGCCGCCATTTCCACGCCAGCTACGATGAATTCTGGTCATCTCTGGACGGTAAAAAGCTCTCCACTTTCTGCTGGCAGCTGCCGCTGCGGATGGAGCGCAAATCCCTGGAAGAGATTGCCAGTAAAAAACGCGCTGAATACCGCCGTCGCTTTGAGCTGCTTGACGAAATTGAGGCGTCGGTTAAATCGCACTTTTAGACCCCGCACGCGCTTTCCTGAATTGCACACGAAAATTTAACAAAACAGGCAAAAAGGGCTGGACTACAGCATGCTGTAGTGTGTTATGTTTTAACCAGACGTACAGGACGTGCGCTGCAGAAGTGAGACATCGAAAGGATTAGTCTTTTACTTTCATGCAGATAAAAAGAGACCGAACACGATTCCTGTATTCGGTCCAGGGAAATGGCTCTTGGGAGAGAGCCGTGCGCTAAAAGTTGGCATTAATGCAGGCTTAGTTGCCTTGCCCTTTAAGAATAGATGACGACGCCAGGTTTTCCAGTTTGCGTGCAAAATGGTCAATAAAAAGCGCGGTGGTCATCAGCTTAAATGTTAAAAACCGCCCGTTCTGGTGAAAGAACTGAGGCGGTTTTTTTATTGGAAATCAAAAGGCTATTTTAGGTAATTAACAGAGTTTTTCAGCTCGTTCTATAAACGGTGCCAGACTCATTTTTTCGCCGGGATTGTTAGGATCATCAATCTGAATCACCGAAATGGGTTGGGCTTTAGTCTTCCCACTGGCAACTTCCTTTTGTGCGATATCGTTTAAAGGATACTGCACGAGGGTACTTGGGTTGATGACATACAAAGCATTACCCGGTCGGCAAGTCAGCATCACCTCTTCGCGATTAAACGCCCATTTGTCTTTACCCACTTCAAAACGGCTGACGGTAATCACCTGCGGTGCCGCCAGCGCGCTCCCCGTGCAGGCCAGCAAGATGAGAGAAAGTACTGTTTTTTTCATATGATATTTAACCTTGTCAGAAGGGTTCCCAGGTGGCGAACAGACTGACCGTTGCCAGTACCAGCGCCCCCAGCACCACTTCTGCCTGTGTCATCCTGATAAAAATCTGTTGTGCCCGGCCGGTCTCCGGACGAAACCGTGGCACCAGAAAATACCGATTTGCCAGCGCAATTACCACCATCAACGCCACCAGCGCACATTTGAACAACAAAAACTGCACGTACTCAGTCTGCCAGGGAATATGGACGCCCAGTATCATGAGCGCATTGATCGCTCCGCTGAACAGCACGCCCGCGACCGCATAATGGCCCACGCGCGAGAAGCGCATCATGGTATAGATGGCGGCATTCTGCCAGCGCCCTTTCGCCAGACGCATGCAGAACAACAGGGGCAGTAATCCGCCAAGCCAGGTTGCGGCACAGATCAGGTGAAAAGCGTGATTAAGGCGCTGCAACGCCCCCATCGGACCGTCGTTCATCGCCGCGTGCCCTACCCCCGCCAGCAGAATAAGCTGGGCCATGGCGAGCAGCAGCAGCCGCGAACCTTTCAGCGGCGCGAGCCATGCAGCAGCGACCATCATCACAGCAAGAATCATTTGCCACAGCCAGACGCCGCCAAACTGTGTCCTCATTACGCCGTACCAGACCTGCGGGGCAAACACATCTCCCCAGCCGTTACCCATCAGTCCGCCCTGAAGCATAAACATCAGGAGTGCAGCCGCCAGGCTCACTAAGGCCGCCACTTTCTGCTGCAGCTGGAAACGCCGGGACATCAGTCGCTGGAGAGAGGATGGCGCAAACCAGACGCTGTAAAGCGCATTGCCAAAAACCAGCATCAGCGCCCCGAAATGGATAAAGCGCAACCCGATATAACACAGCGCCAGCATGCTATTTCACGCTAAAGTGATAGCTGCCTTTGGTTTTATGACCGTCTACGGAGACTACGTGCCAGTCTACCTGGTACGTCCCCGACGCCAGCGTTTGTTCCAGCGGAACGGTGAGCTGCGCTTTATTCTTTTCGTCTCGCGTAGCGGTTCCCGTTTTGATGACCTGCTTTTGCGCATCCGTCACCACCACACCGCTAAATCCCGGTTCGATGCCTTCTGAAAAATGCAGCGTAAGTGCCTGCGGTGCGGCCACCACGCTGTCTGCTGCCGGGATCTGCTGTTTAAGATGTGCATGTGCCAGCACGGAGGGCGTCATCATCGTCGAGGCCACAAAAACCAGTGCGCATACCGCGCGGGAGGCGGAGAAACCCATCGCAATCATTCCTTTTTGTTATGTCTGTATGCTAAAGAATAACGCTGTATAATAAGCGAGTCGAGGATCATCCTGCCTCCGCTTGTCATCATCGTGCAATCGCGGTAACGTTGCCACCGCATAAAAAGGAGAAGGTAATGAAGATCAATCTGGCCGCCCTTCCGCAGGACGAGATGGATAAAGTGAATGTCGATCTTGCTGCCGCTGGCGTCGCGTTCAAAGAGCGTTACAACATGCCCATCGTGGCTGAAGTCGTGGAACGGGAACAGCCCGCCCATCTGCGCGACTGGTTTCGCGAAAGACTCATCGCCCACCGTCTCGCCTCGGTCAACCTCTCCCGTTTACCGTACGAACCTAAAGTTAAATAAGCTTAACGAGCCGTTACACTTCCTTACGCTGAATCTGGCAGGATAAGAAAACCCTGATAAATATAGGTGTATTCTTAAATCCCTGCGACTCAGTGTATAAGGAAGTCACGATGTCACATTGGAATATAGCGGCAGCCCAGTATGGCGGTCAGCACCACAGCGTGGATGACCATGTTACGCACCACCTGCGCTTCATCGCCGAAGCAGCACGGCAGCGGTGTGATTTGCTGGTTTTCCCTGAACTCTCATTAACGGGCTCTGGCTCGCCGACGTTACCACTCCCACCCGATGACGCGCAGCTGGAGCCGCTGCTCAACGCGGCACACCTACACCAGATTACCGTTATTGCCGGGCTCCCCCTGGAACAGAATGGCCAGCGCCAGAAAGGCCTTGTGCTGTTTTCGCCCGCCCGCCATCGCATTTTGCGCTATCCGCAAGGCCGCGGTGCCAGCCTGGTGCAGGGAGAGAAACAACTCAGCATTATTGATGCGCACGCCGATTCCCCCAATCTCGATCCCAGGGCAACTCTGGTTACCAGCTGCCAGTCAGTCAGGGATAACCGCTGGCGGCAGTCTATCAGTACCCTACAGCGCTTCGCGCATAAGTATGCCATTGCGGTGCTAATGGCAAATGCCTGCAGCGGTAGCGCGCTGTGGGATGAAAAAGGCCAGCTGATCGTGCGTGCGGATAAGGGCGAGCTTTTGGTGACCGGTACCCTAGGCGGAGAGGGTTGGCAAGGCGATGTCATTCCTTTAGGCTAGGCGTTTTAAGCTCAGGAGTTTTCAATGCTGCGCGTCATCGATACCGAAACTTGCGATCTTCAGGGCGGAATAGTGGAAGTGGCCTCTGTCGACGTGGTTGATGGTAAAATCGTCAACCCAATGAGCCATCTGGTGCGTCCCGACCGCCCTATCAGCCCTCAGGCAATGGCTATCCATCGCATTACCGAATCGATGGTGGCGGATAAGCCGTGGATCGAAGAGATCATTCCCCACTACTACGGTAGCCCGTGGTACGTCGCGCATAACGCCAGTTTTGACCGCCGGGTGCTACCTGAGATGCCGGGTGAATGGATTTGCACCATGAAGCTGGCGCGTCGTCTCTGGCCCGGGATTAAATATAGCAACATGGCGCTGTACAAGTCCCGCAAGCTCAGCGTCCGCACGCCTGAAGGGCTTCACCATCACCGCGCCCTGTATGACTGCTATATCACCGCCGCGTTGCTGATTGATATTATGAATATCTCTGGCTGGACACCGGATGATATGGCGACGATCACCGGACGCCCCGCGTTACTGACCACATTTACCTTTGGGAAATATCGCGGGAAGCCGGTGTCCGAGGTAGCGGATAAAGACCCGGGCTATTTGCGCTGGCTGTATAACAACCTCGACAGAATGAGCCCGGAACTGCGCTTAACGCTGAAACATTATCTGGGCGACGCTTAACCCTACGCACGGCCTGGCAGCGTGTCCTGCGCCAGGCCTATCAAAAAGGCATATTCCAGGGCAACCCCTTCGTAGGATTTAAATCGTCCCGATTTCCCGCCGTGACCGGAGTCCATATCGGTACACAGCAGCAGCAGGTTGTCGTCGGTTTTCAGCTCCCGCAGTTTCGCCACCCATTTTGCGGGCTCCCAGTACTGCACCTGAGAATCATGCAAACCGGTGGTCACCAGCATGTGGGGATAGGCTTTCGCTTCCACGTTATCGTACGGGCTGTACGCTTTCATATAGCGGTAGTACATCTCATCCTGCGGATTCCCCCACTCTTCAAACTCCCCGGTGGTAAGAGGAATGGATTCATCGAGCATAGTCGTCACCACATCGACAAACGGCACCTGCGCGACAATCCCCTTAAAGCGTTCGGGACGCTGGTTGATAACCGCCCCCATCAGCATTCCGCCCGCGCTGCCGCCCATGCCAAAGCAGAGTTGCGGATCGCCATAGCCCTGCTCAATCAGCGCATCGCAGACGTCGAGGTAGTCATTGAAGGTGTTTTTCTTTTTCAGGAATTTCCCGTCTTCATACCAGTGCTGGCCCAGCTCACCGCCGCCGCGAATATGGGCGATGGCGAAGACAAAGCCGCGATCGAGCAGGCTTAACCGGCTGCTGCTGAAATCGGCGTCCATGCTGGATCCATACGACCCGTAGCCGTACACCAGGATCGGGTTTTTGCCTTTTTGGAAATGGGCTTTGTGATAGACGAGCGAGACGGGGACCTCAACGCCATCCCGGGCGGTGACCCACAGGTGCTCGCTGCGGTAGCTTTCAGACTCAAACCCTTTGACCTCGGTCTGTTTAATCACCTGGCGCTGTCCGGTATCCATGTCCAGCTCAAACAGGGTGTCCGGCGTGGTCATGGAGGAGTAGCCGTAGCGCAGCCGCGACGATTCAGGCTCAGGGTTGAAACCAATCCACGTCACATAGGCCGGGTCGTCGAACGCGATCCCCACCACTTCCCGCGTTTTACGGTTGATTTGCCGGATACTGGTCAGCCCGCGCTGACGCTCCTCCACCACCAGCCAGTCGGTAAACAGGGTGAACCCTTCGAGCATCACCTGATCCCGCGCGGGGATAAGCACCTCCCACTTGCGCTCATCGCGCACTTTGGTTTTATAGAGACCAAAGTTTTTGCCCTCGCGATTCGAGCGCAGATAAAAGCTGTGCTGGAAGTGATCCAGACTGTACTCATGATCCTTGCGGCGCGGCAGGAAACAGAGCGGCTGGGCGTCGGGCAGTTCGGCATCCAGCAGCAGAACTTCAGACGTCGTCGCGCTGGTAAGGAAGATAATCACATAGTGGCGTGAGGAGGTTTTATGCAGGCTGACATAGAACGTTTCGTCTTTCTCTTCATAGACCAGCTCGTCGTCTGCGGAGTCCGTTCCCACTGTGTGCCGCCACACCTGATAAGGCAGCAGCGTCGACGCGTGCTTTTTGACGTAGTAAACCGTCTCGGAATCATTCGCCCAGACAAAATCCGGGGAGACGTTTTCCAGCATTTCCGGATACCAGTTGCCGCTCTCCAGATTGCGAAACCGCAGGCCGTACTGGCGGCGGGAGAGATAATCCTCCGCCAGCGCCATCACCGCGTTGTCAGGCGAAATGGACATACCACCCAGGGTATAAAACTCGCTGTGGGCGGCGCGCTGGTTGGCATCCAGCAGAATATCCCACGCATCCCATTCGGCGCTTAATACCGACTGACGCTGGTAGATGGGATACTCATTGCCGGGCTCGTAAATATGGCGATAGCGATAGCCGTTTTTGGTCCAGGGCGCGGAGATATCGCGCTGAGGAATACGCTGCACCATCTCATTCAGCAGCTGGTCCTGAAGCGTCTGCTGGCTCGACATGACCTTACGGCCATAGTCGTTTTCAGCGTGCAGGTAGTCGAGTACCTCTGGCCGGGAGCGAGAATCGTCCCTTAGCCAGTAATAGTTGTCTATACGCGTATCGCCATGCGTGGTGATCGCATAAGGTATACGTCGGGCTTTCGGTGGCATGTCATCTATCTTTTAAGTTTTACACCCTATAAGGTTGGCAAAACCCACGCATGATGCAAGCGAAACAGGGCCGCAACGGCGAGAACTAACCCTGCAACGCCTGTTTTTGTTCTCGGATATCCCGCTCAATGCCTTCGCGCACGTCCTGTGGGATCTTCAGCGCATCCCCAAGCGCATTCAGGTAGCTGCGTTCCATAAAGTGATCGATATCGATGGCGGCACAGCTGAGGAAGTAGAGTTCAAGCGCCTCTTCCTCATTTTTCACGCTTTGCGCCAGACGCTGCGGCTCCAGAGGCTGTTCGATGGCCTGCGCCACCAGCGTTCTGCCCTTCTCTTCGACGCCGGCTTCGCGCATCTGCTGCTCGATCGCCAGTCGTTCCTTATCGTCAATATGCCCGTCACTTTTCGCAGCATAAACCAGCGCAAGGATAAGCCGCTCGGTACGCAGATCCAGCGGCGAGGTGTGCTCGCCATAATGCGGTTCATCACTGTGCGCGGTCCGGACCCTGTCCTTGTATTTGTTCCACAGGACGGTCCCCGCAATGGCTCCCCCACCGGCGAGCAGTGCGCCTGTGCCATACTTTGCCAGCAGCTTGCGCGAAGATTTATTCGCGACCAGCAGGCCCGCCAGCCCGCCGAGCGCCCCGGGTACCAGCAGTTTACTGAGATCCCGCTCGCCGGAAGACGATGTTTTCTGCCCTAACAGGGATTGCAATTGATTTAGCCAGCCAGACATGGTTTCCCTCACTTAACGGTGAACATGTTCCACAGCGTAAGCGAGCGGGCGTCAGGAAATGTCTGGTCGGGCTAAAGAAGCGCAAATTTCTGCCCTCGCGTTTATCCCTGCGCAAGACACGCGCAAACGTTTTCGTTTATACTGCGCGCGGAATTAATCAGGGGATATTCGTTATGACGTTATTAGGCACTGCGCTGCGTCCGGCAGCAACTCGCGTGATGTTATTAGGCTCCGGTGAACTGGGTAAAGAAGTGGCAATCGAGTGTCAGCGTCTCGGCGTAGAGGTGATTGCCGTCGATCGCTATGCCGACGCACCAGCCATGCATGTCGCGCATCGCTCCCATATCATTAATATGCTTGATGGTGATGCATTACGCCGTGTGGTTGAACTGGAAAAACCACATTATATCGTGCCGGAGATCGAAGCTATTGCCACCGATATGCTGATCCAACTTGAAGAGGAAGGACTGAATGTTGTCCCCTGCGCTCGCGCAACGAAATTAACGATGAATCGCGAGGGTATCCGTCGCCTGGCGGCAGAAGAGCTGCAGCTGCCCACTTCCACTTATCGTTTTGCCGATAGCGAAAGCCTTTTCCGCGAGGCGGTTGCTGACATTGGCTATCCCTGCATTGTAAAACCGGTGATGAGCTCTTCCGGCAAGGGGCAGACGTTTATTCGTTCTGCAGAGCAACTTGCTCAGGCATGGAAGTACGCTCAGCAAGGCGGTCGCGCCGGAGCGGGCCGCGTAATTGTTGAAGGCGTCGTTAAGTTTGACTTCGAAATTACCTTGCTAACCGTCAGCGCGGTGGATGGCGTCCATTTCTGTGCACCGGTAGGTCATCGCCAGGAAGATGGCGACTACCGTGAATCCTGGCAACCACAGCAAATGAGCCCGCTTGCCCTTGAACGTGCGCAGGAGATTGCCCGTAAAGTGGTGCTGGCACTGGGCGGTTATGGTCTGTTTGGTGTCGAGCTGTTTGTCTGTGGTGATGAGGTGATTTTCAGTGAGGTCTCCCCTCGTCCACATGATACCGGGATGGTGACGTTAATTTCTCAAGATCTCTCAGAGTTTGCCCTGCATGTACGTGCCTTCCTCGGACTTCCGGTTGGCGGGATCCGTCAGTATGGTCCTGCAGCTTCTGCCGTTATTCTGCCACAACTGACCAGTCAGAATGTCACGTTTGATAATGTGCAGAATGCCGTAGGCGCAGATTTGCAGATTCGTTTATTTGGTAAGCCGGAAATTGATGGCAGCCGTCGTCTGGGTGTTGCGCTGGCGACCGCTGAGAGTGTTGTTGACGCCATTGAGCGCGCGAAGCACGCCGCCGGACAGGTAAAAGTACAGGGTTAAACCCGGCAAAAAAACGCTACAAAAATGCCCGATCCTCGATCGGGCATTTTGACTTTTACAGCTTAGCGCCTTCTATAGCTTCACGCGCCAGCTTAGTAATGCGGTCGTAATCGCCCGCTTCCAGCGCATCTGCCGGAACCAGCCAGGAACCACCGATGCACAGCACGCTTTTCAGCGCCAGGTAGTCACGGTAGTTAGCCGGAGAAATACCACCCGTCGGGCAGAAACGGACCTGGGAGAACGGACCCGCGATCGCCTGCAGGGCTTTCACGCCGCCGTTAGCTTCAGCCGGGAAGAATTTGAACTCTTTCAAACCGTAGTCCATACCCAGCATCAGTTCGGAAACAGTGCTGATCCCCGGAATCAGAGGAATAGTCCCTTCGGTAGCAGCTTTCAGCAGCGGCTCGGTCAGACCCGGGCTAATTGCGAACTGTGCACCCGCTTCAGTGACTTCTGCCAGCTGCTGTGGATTCAGCACCGTACCAGCACCCACAATCGCTTCAGGCACTTCTTTGGCGATAGCACGGATAGCATCAACTGCACACTCGGTACGCAGAGTCACTTCCAGAACGCGCACCCCACCAGCAACCAACGCTTTTGCCATCGGCACTGCGTGTTCCAGTTTTTTTACCACGATAACCGGTACAACCGGGCCGGTGGTCAGGATTGATTCTGCACTTGTTTTCCAGTTTTTCATCAGAGTTTTCTCTCGCCTGATTACAAATTTGTCGTCTTAAAAAGTGATACAGGTTGCGCCCTGTTCGGCACCGGACAGTTTTTCACGCAAGGCGCTGAATAATTCACGTCCTGTCCCCACGCGTGACGCGCTCAGGTCAGGAATGTGCGGTTCGCGAGCAGCCAGTTCCGCTTCGTCTACCAGCAGCGTCAGTTCGCCTGTCTGTCCATTCACACGAATGATGTCCCCGTCGCGCACTTTTGCCAGCAGCCCGCCATCGTAGGCTTCTGGTGTTACGTGGATAGCTGACGGCACTTTACCTGAAGCGCCGGAGAGTCGTCCATCGGTAACTAACGCAATTTTGAAACACCGGTCCAATAATACACCAAGTGGCGGCATGAGTTTATGTAATTCTGGCATTCCGTTCGCTTTTGGCCCCTGATGACGGACAACAACGACACAATCGCGGTCCAGCAAACCCGCTTCAAAGGCCGGCATAACGTCATGCTGGCTTTCAAAAACAACCGCTGGCGCTTCAATCACCTGGTTCTCAACCGGCACGGCAGAGGTTTTCATAACCGCACGGCCCAGGTTACCGCTTAACACTTTTGTCCCACCATGATGAGAGAAAGGTTGTTCGAAGGAAGCGATCACATTGCTGTCGAGTGATTTTTCCGCCCCTTCCCGCCAGTCCAGTTCACCATTATTCAGCCATGGTTCAAGGGTATAACGAGACAGACCAAAGCCTGCCACCGTATTGACATCTTCATGCAGCAGGCCTGCTTTGAGCAGTTCACGCACCAGAACCGGTACGCCACCTGCCGCCTGGAAGTGGTTAATATCGGCCGGACCGTTCGGGTAGAGACGTGCCATCAGCGGTACAACATCAGAAAGGTCAGAGAAGTCATCCCAGTTAATCTGAATACCGGCCGCGCGCGCCATCGCCACCAGGTGCATGGTGTGGTTAGTGGAACCACCGGTCGCCAGCAGTGCAACGATACCGTTCACCACCACTTTCTCATCGATCATCTTACCGATCGGCATCCATTCATTACCATTACCGGTCATGCGTGTAACCTGACGCGCAGCGGCAGCGGTCAAAGCATCGCGCAGCGGAGAATCCGGATGAACAAAAGAAGAGCCTGGCAACTGCATCCCCATAAACTCCACCACCATCTGGTTGGTGTTGGCAGTACCGTAGAAAGTACATGTTCCCGGCGCATGGTAAGACGCGGCTTCTGACTCCAGTAAGGCCATGCGGTCCACTTTACCTTCGGCATAAAGCTGGCGAATACGCACTTTTTCTTTATTTGGCAAACCGCTTGCCATCGGTCCAGACGGCACAAACACCGCAGGCAAATGACCAAACGACAGGGCTGCCATCGTCAGACCCGGGACAATCTTGTCGCACACACCGAGGAACAGAGCACCATCAAACATGTTATGGGACAGCCCGACCGCCGCAGACATCGCTATCACTTCGCGGCTTAGCAGCGACAATTCCATTCCATCCTGCCCCTGGGTGACACCATCACACATCGCCGGAACACCGCCCGCAACCTGACCAACCGCATTCGCTTCATGCAGGGCTTTACGAATGATTTCTGGATAGTGTTCATAAGGCTGGTGCGCGGAGAGCATGTCGTTATAGGAGGTGATGATGGCGATATTGTTACGCAACATGCTTTTCAAAGAGGCTTTGTCTTCTGGCTGGCAGGCAGCGAAACCGTGTGCCAGGTTACCGCATGCCAACTGCGAACGATGAACAGTCGACGTTTTCGCTTGTTCTATCCGGGCGAGATAAGCAGAGCGAGTCTCGCGCGAACGTTCAATGATTCGATTTGTTACGCGTAACAATTGTGGATTCATAAAGGCTCCTGAAATTGAGTTGTCAGAGCAGGATGATTCACAACGCGTTTCATTCAGAGGATTTATGACTGAAACGCCTGTAACCGGAGCTCATAGGGCAAAAACGTTTCAGTCAGTGTAATAAAAAAAGCCTCGTGGGTGAATCCGCACGAGGCCTGAAAGTGTAAAAATTGTTCTACAATCTGTGCAAGATCATGTTACCGGTAAAATAACCATAAAGGATAAGCGCAGATATTACTCAAACTCATTCCAGGAACGACCATCACGGGTAATCATCGCCACCGAGGCAACGGGTCCCCAGGTTCCGGCCTGATACGGTTTCGGCGCATCATTGTCCATCGCCCACGCCTCAGTAATGGAGTCTACCCATTTCCAGGCTTCTTCCACTTCGTCGCGACGTACAAACAGTGCCTGAATACCACGCATGGTTTCCAGCAGCAAACGTTCATAGGCATCCGCCAGATGCGTCTGATTAAAGGTTTCTGAATAGCTCAGATCCAGCTTGGTGATTTGCAGGTTATGTTTGTGGTCAAGGCCAGGAACTTTATTCAGTACCTGGATATCCACGCCTTCATCAGGTTGCAGACGGATAGTCAGTTTATTCTGCGGCAGATCCTGCCACGACTCTTTAAACAGATTCAGTTCAGGTGTTTTGAAATAGACCACGACTTCAGAACATTTGGTCGGCAGACGTTTACCAGTACGCAGGTAGAATGGCACACCGGCCCAGCGCCAGTTATCAATGTCGACGCGGATCGCCACGAAGGTTTCTGTATTGCTGCTCTTGTTCGCGCCCTCTTCTTCCAGATATCCCGGCACTTTTTTGCCCTGGGCGAAGCCCGCAGTATATTGCCCGCGTACGGTTTTTTCGCGTACGTTGGAGCGGTCGATGCGGCGCAGAGACTTCAGTACTTTCACTTTTTCATCGCGGATGCTGTCTGCGCTCAGGTCAGACGGCGGAGACATCGCAATCATGCAAAGAATTTGCAGCAGGTGGTTCTGGATCATGTCGCGCATCTGACCGGCTTTATCAAAATAGCCCCAGCGCCCTTCGATCCCCACTTCTTCTGCCACGGTAATCTCAACATGATCAATGGTGCGATTGTCCCAGTTATTCACAAACAGGGAGTTAGCAAAACGCAGCGCCAACAGGTTCAGCACCGTTTCTTTACCAAGATAGTGGTCGATACGGTAAACCTGGCACTCCTCGAAGTATTCGCCAACCTGATCATTGATTTCCTGCGAGGTCGCCAGCGACGTCCCCAGCGGTTTCTCCATGACTACGCGTGCCGGTTTAGCATTCAGTTTAGCCTCGCCAAGCCCTTTGCAAATTGCGCCAAAAGTGCTGGGCGGCATGGCAAAGTAGTTAATGGTGATACGATTTTTTTGATCCAGCATCGCGCCGAGACGGCTGAATGCAGCAGTGTCATTGACATCGAGATTACAAAAATCCAGACGTGCACTCAGGGTGTCCCATAAACCTTCATCAATGGTTTCTTTCATGAAAGTTTCGAGCGCCTCGCGGACAACTTTGGTATATGCCGCTTTATCCCAGTCAGCACGCCCTACGCCGATAATCCGGGTGTCCGGGTTGAGCTGACCGGCTTTTTCCAGTTGATACAGGGAAGGCAGCAATTTACGACGCGCAAGGTCGCCTTTCGCGCCGAAAATGACCAGGTCACAGGCCTGGGCTGTTTGCGTTACCGCCATGTCATTCTCCTTAAGTTAACTAACCCGGTACTTAAGCCAGGGTATACTTGTAATTTTCTTACGGTGCACTGTACTGCTTTTACGAGCTTGCGAAAACTGTAAACGCTTATCCACCCGTGCGATTACGGGAAAAGCGCGCAAAGTGCGGCAAAACTGATAAAAAAATCATCGTTTTCCATTGGGTAAAAATCTGACACTGATCATGTTATGAAAAAAAATAACAACTTTTTTATCTGCTTTTGTCATTAACACGGCACACAGGCGTAATATCTGACAAAACTGCATTTCGATTTCTTTCAGTGCGGAAATCGTCATTACCCGTGAGTCTCTTTACATCATGAATATGCTGGAAAAAATCCAGTCTCAGCTGGAACATTTGAGCAAATCAGAGCGCAAAGTTGCCGAGGTCATTCTGGCTTCGCCCGATAACGCGATCCATTCGAGTATTGCTGCTATGGCACTGGAAGCCAATGTTAGCGAACCGACGGTGAATCGTTTCTGTCGCAGCATGGACACGCGCGGTTTTCCTGATTTTAAACTTCATCTGGCACAGAGTCTGGCGAATGGCACTCCCTATGTTAATCGCAATGTCAATGAAGATGACAGCGTTGAATCATACACAGGGAAAATATTTGAGTCCGCAATGGCAACGCTTGATCATGTCCGTCATTCACTGGATAAATCTGCCATCAACCGCGCCGTCGACTTGCTCACTCAGGCAAAGAAAATCGCCTTTTTCGGATTAGGCTCTTCAGCCGCCGTTGCCCACGATGCGATGAATAAGTTCTTTCGTTTTAATGTTCCGGTGGTGTACTCCGATGATATCGTGCTGCAACGCATGAGTTGTATGAATTGTAGCGACGGAGACGTGGTGGTGCTGATTTCTCACACTGGAAGAACAAAAAATCTGGTCGAGCTGGCGCAGCTGGCACGCGAAAACGACGCCATGGTGATTGCTCTCACCTCTGCGGGTACCCCGCTCGCCCGGGAAGCAACGCTGGCAATTACCCTCGACGTACCGGAAGATACTGACATTTATATGCCCATGGTTTCTCGACTTGCACAGCTGACCGTGATAGATGTGCTGGCGACAGGATTTACTTTGCGACGCGGTGCAAAATTCAGAGATAACTTGAAGCGGGTCAAGGAAGCGCTGAAGGAATCGCGTTTTGATAAGCAGTTACTTAATTTAAGTGACGATCGCTAAAAACGACTGTCACTGTCCTAATCTTATACGACATCCGAATGAGATTAATTTATCGCCATCGCGGCGTTATTTCATTCGGATTTCATGTTCAAGCAACACCTGGTTGTTTCAGTCAACGGAGTATTACATGTCCAGAAGGCTTCGCAGAACAAAAATCGTTACCACGTTAGGCCCAGCAACAGATCGCGATAATAATCTTGAAAAAGTTATCGCGGCGGGTGCCAACGTTGTACGTATGAACTTTTCTCACGGCTCGCCTGAAGATCACAAAATGCGCGCGGATAAAGTTCGTGAGATTGCCGCAAAACTGGGGCGTCATGTGGCTATTCTGGGTGACCTCCAGGGGCCCAAAATCCGTGTATCCACCTTTAAAGAAGGCAAAGTTTTCCTCAATATTGGGGATAAATTCCTGCTCGACGCCAACCTGGGTAAAGGTGAAGGCGACAAAGAAAAAGTCGGTATCGACTACAAAGGCCTGCCTGCTGACGTCGTGCCTGGTGACATCCTGCTGCTGGACGATGGTCGCGTCCAGTTAAAAGTACTGGAAGTTCAGGGCATGAAAGTGTTCACCGAAGTCACCGTCGGTGGTCCCCTCTCCAACAATAAAGGTATCAACAAACTTGGCGGCGGTTTGTCGGCTGAAGCGCTGACCGAAAAAGACAAAGCAGACATTAAGACTGCGGCGTTGATTGGCGTAGATTACCTGGCTGTCTCCTTCCCACGCTGTGGCGAAGATCTGAACTATGCCCGTCGCCTGGCACGCGATGCAGGATGTGATGCGAAAATTGTTGCCAAGGTTGAACGTGCGGAAGCCGTTTGCAGCCAGGATGCAATGGATGACATCATCCTCGCCTCTGACGTGGTAATGGTTGCACGTGGCGACCTCGGTGTGGAAATTGGCGACCCGGAACTGGTCGGCATTCAGAAAGCGTTGATCCGTCGTGCGCGTCAGCTAAACCGAGCGGTAATCACGGCGACCCAGATGATGGAGTCAATGATTACTAACCCGATGCCGACGCGTGCAGAAGTCATGGACGTAGCAAACGCCGTTCTGGATGGTACTGACGCTGTGATGCTGTCTGCAGAAACTGCCGCTGGGCAGTATCCGTCAGAAACCGTTGCAGCCATGGCGCGCGTTTGCCTGGGTGCGGAAAAAATCCCGAGCATCAACGTTTCTAAACACCGTCTGGACGTTCAGTTCGACAATGTGGAAGAAGCTATTGCCATGTCAGCAATGTACGCAGCTAACCACCTGAAAGGCGTTACGGCGATCATCACCATGACCGAATCGGGTCGTACCGCGCTGATGACCTCCCGTATCAGCTCTGGTCTGCCAATTTTCGCCATGTCGCGCCATGAACGTACGCTGAACCTGACTGCTCTCTATCGTGGCGTTACGCCGGTGCACTTTGATAGCGCTAATGACGGCGTAGCAGCTGCCAGCGAAGCGGTTAATCTGCTGCGCGATAAAGGTTACTTGATGTCTGGTGACCTGGTGATTGTCACCCAGGGCGACGTGATGAGTACCGTGGGTTCTACTAATACCACGCGTATTTTAACGGTAGAGTAAGTACGTTGCCGGATGCGGCGAAAACGCCACATCCGGCCTACAGTTCAATGATAGTTCAACAGATTTCGAATATTCTGAAGCAAACTTGAACTTATCATCAGGCGAAGGCCTCTCCTCGCGAGAGGCTTTTTTATTTGATGGGATAAAGATCTTTGCGCTTATACGGCTGGATTTCGCCCGGTTTGCGAGTTTTCAGCAATTTTAGTATCCAGGTGTATTGTTCTGGTCGCGGACCAACAAAAATCTCGACTTCTTCATTCATCCGCCGCGCAATCGTATGATCATCCGCCTCTAACAGATCATCCATCGGTGGGCGCACCTGAATCGTCAGACGATGCGTCTTGCCATCATAAATCGGAAACAGCGGTACAACGCGCGCACGGCACACTTTCATCAAACGACCAATCGCGGGCAACGTCGCTTTATAGGTGGCAAAGAAATCCACAAATTCGCTGTGCTCTGGGCCATGATCCTGATCGGGTAAATAATATCCCCAGTACCCCTGACGTACCGACTGGATGAATGGTTTAATACCGTCATTTCTCGCATGCAGACGACCGCCAAAGCGACGACGCACCGTGTTCCAGACATAATCAAAAACCGGGTTGCCCTGATTATGGAACATCGCTGCCATTTTCTGCCCTTGCGAGGCCATCAGCATGGCAGGAATATCGACGGCCCAACCGTGCGGCACCAGAAAGATAACTTTCTCGTTATTACGCCGCATCTCTTCGATGATCTCCAGCCCTTGCCAGTCAACGCGCGGCTGAATTTTCTCCGGCCCGCGTATTGCCAACTCAGCCATCATTGCCATCGCTTGCGGCGCGGTGGCAAACATCTCATCAACAATCGCTTCGCGTTCAGCTTCACTACGTTCTGGAAAGCAGAGCGACAGATTGATTAACGCACGACGGCGTGAGCTTTTTCCCAGTCGTCCGGCAAAACGTCCCAGCCGTGCCAGAATGGGATCACGGAACTTTGGCGGCGTTAAAGCGATACCCGCCATCGCTGCTACGCCCAGCCATGCTCCCCAGTAGCGCGGGTGGCGAAAGGATTTATCAAACTCAGGAATGTATTCGCTATTATTTTTTTTCGTTTCCATGCTTTTCCAGTTTCGGATAAGGCAAAAATCAATCTGGTGATAGTGTAGCGGCGCAACTTGCCCCGCACCAAATAAAAAAAGCCGGTACTGACTGCGTACCGGCTGCGAATGGATGTTAATTAATCAAACCGTAGCTGCGGCACAATCTCTTTGGCCTGTGCCAAGAATTCGCGACGATCGGAGCCGGTCAGCCCTTCGGTACGCGGCAGTTTTGCCGTCAGCGGGTTTACGGCCTGCTGGTTTATCCATACTTCATAGTGCAGATGCGGCCCGGTTGAACGTCCGGTATTACCGGAAAGCGCGATACGGTCGCCACGTTTCACCTTCTGTCCCGGTTTCACCAGAATCTTGCGCAAGTGCATATAACGCGTGGTGTAGCTGCGACCATGACGAATAGCTACATAATAACCTGCTGCACCACTGCGTTTGGCAACCACCACTTCACCGTCACCCACTGAAAGCACTGGCGTACCTTGTGGCATGGCGAAATCAACACCTCTGTGTGGTGCAACGCGACCGGTCACCGGATTAGTACGACGCGGGTTAAAGTTAGACGAGATACGGAACTGTTTCGCCGTCGGGAATCGCAAGAATCCTTTCGCCAGACCAGTACCGTTACGATCGTAGAATTTGCCATCTTCAGCGCGGATAGCGTAATAATCTTTACCTTCTGAACGCAAACGTACGCCCAGCAGCTGGCTTTGCTCACGTTTACCATCAAGCATTTCTCGAGACATTAATACCGCAAATTCATCGCCTTTTTTCAGTTTGCGGAAATCCATTTGCCACTGCATGGCTTTAATCACTGCGCTCACTTCGGCGCTGGTTAAACCGGCGTTTCTGGCGCTGGCAACAAAGCTCCCCCCGACGGTACCTTTCAGCAGATTGTTAACCCACTCTCCTTGCTGCATTTCGCTGGTCATTTTAAAACCGTTAGCGGCAGTACGGTCATAGGTTCGGGTTTCACGACGAGACACTTCCCAGGTGAGGCGCTGCAGTTCGCCGTCCGCGGTTAATGTCCAGGAGAGTTGTTGACCGATTTTCAGGTTACGCAATTCTTTGTCGGCCGCAGCCAGTTGGGTGATATCACCCATATCAATACCATACTGATTGAGAATGCTGCTTAGCGTATCGCCAGTGGAAACAACATATTCATGCACGCCCGCTTCACCGGCGATTTTGTCATCCAGTTCGTCCTGAGGAATGGCTTCATCTTCTTGTGCAGCTTGATCAATCGGCTCACTGGCTTCAGGTAAGAGCGAACGAATTTCGTTCTGTTCCAGCTCAATGGTTTTGACAATTGGCGTGGCATCGCGGTGATAAACATAGGGCCGCCAGACAGCGACGGCCAGAGTAAGAACGGTGAGCGACCCCAACATAACGCGGTGTGGTCGCGGTAAATTATTAAACGCCAGGGCGACAGAGCGGGCTATCTGTTGCACGTAATCACTTCCTCATTAATCTCCTTTCAGGCAGCTCGCATACTGGTTGGCTAATTGACTCAGGAATTCTGAATAGCTTGTTTTACCCAGTTTGATATTCGTCCCCAGGGGATCCAACGTTCCCATACGAACGGATGTCCCTCGTGCGACGCTCTCAACGACCGCTGGCCTGAACTGTGGCTCAGCAAAAACGCAGGTTGCTTTTTGCTCAACCAACTGTGTTCTTATTTCATGTAAACGCTGCGCGCCAGGTTGAATCTCAGGGTTAACGGTAAAATGACCAAGCGGTGTCAGTCCAAACTGTTTTTCGAAATAGCCGTAAGCATCGTGAAAAACGAAATAACCTTTCCCCTTGAGCGGCGCGAGCTCGTTACCAACCTGCGTTTCGGTTGAGGCTAATTGTGCCTCAAAATCCTTCAGGTTGGCGTCAAGTTTGGCTCGACTTTGCGGCATAAGTTCCACTAATTTTCCATGGATTGCAACCGCTGTAGCCCGCGCTATCTCTGGGGAAAGCCAAAGATGCATGTTGAAATCGCCGTGATGGTGATCTTCGTCACTTTTTTCCGCGTGGTCGTGATCATCATCATCGCCGTGAATACTTTTCATCAGTAGCGGTTTCACATCTTCAAGCTGCGCAATCGTTACCTGCTTCGCTTCTGGTAATTTACTTACCGGTTTTTGCATAAACGCTTCCATCTCCGGGCCAACCCAAACGACTAAGTCCGCGTTCTGTAAGCGTTTTACATCCGATGGACGCAGTGAATAATCATGTTCTGAAGCGCCGTCAGGCAGTAAAACCTCCGTTTCTGTTACCCCATCAGCAATGGCAGAAGCGATGAACCCAACGGGTTTAAGCGAAGCGACAACGGCGGCATCTGCGGCCTGTGTTGCACCGCCCCAGAGAGCGGCGGATAATGCTGCGAAAAGAAGCGTTTTTTTATGTAACATAATGCGACCAATCATCGTAATGAATATGAGAAGTGTGATATTATAACATTTCATGACTACTGCAAGACTAAAATTAACATGACAAGTCTGGTTTCCCTGGAAAATGTCTCGGTTTCTTTTGGCCAACGCCGCGTCCTCTCTGATGTGTCGCTGGAACTTAAACCTGGAAAAATTTTGACTTTACTTGGGCCAAATGGCGCAGGTAAGTCGACACTGGTACGGGTAGTGCTCGGGCTGGTAACACCCGATGAAGGGGTTATCAAGCGCAACGGAAAACTACGCATCGGCTATGTACCGCAGAAGCTGTATCTCGACACCACGTTGCCACTGACCGTAAACCGTTTTTTACGCTTACGCCCTGGCACACATAAAGAAGATATTTTGCCTGCACTGAAACGTGTCCAGGCCGGCCACCTGATTAACGCACCGATGCAAAAGCTCTCGGGTGGCGAAACGCAGCGTGTACTGTTAGCGCGAGCATTGTTAAATCGCCCGCAATTATTAGTGCTGGATGAACCCACTCAAGGCGTGGATGTAAATGGCCAGGTGGCGTTATATGACCTTATTGACCAGTTGC
The DNA here is from genome assembly GCA_041890495.1 of Enterobacter hormaechei. GTDB lineage: Bacteria > Pseudomonadota > Gammaproteobacteria > Enterobacterales > Enterobacteriaceae > Escherichia > Escherichia boydii. Next base: position 796,363 of record CP169086.1, on the reverse strand, counting down.
GTCGCGAACTGGATTGTGGCGTTTTAATGGTTTCTCACGATCTGCATCTGGTGATGGCAAAAACCGATGAAGTGCTGTGCCTGAATCACCACATTTGTTGTTCCGGCACACCGGAAGTTGTTTCCCTGCATCCGGAGTTTATTTCAATGTTTGGTCCTCGTGGTGCTGAACAACTGGGTATCTATCGCCATCATCATAATCATCGTCACGATTTACAGGGACGAATTGTTTTGCGTCGGGGAAATGATCGCTCATGATTGAATTATTATTTCCCGGTTGGTTAGCCGGGATCATGCTCGCCTGTGCCGCGGGTCCGCTGGGTTCGTTTGTAGTCTGGCGTCGTATGTCTTATTTCGGTGATACGCTGGCTCATGCCTCATTACTTGGCGTCGCGTTTGGTTTGTTGCTGGACGTGAATCCATTCTATGCGGTGATTGCCGTTACGCTGCTGCTGGCGGGCGGTCTGGTATGGCTGGAGAAGCGTCCACAGCTGGCGATCGACACGTTATTAGGGATTATGGCGCACAGTGCCCTGTCGCTGGGCCTGGTGGTCGTTAGTCTGATGTCTAATATTCGTGTTGATTTGATGGCTTACTTGTTCGGTGATTTGCTGGCAGTGACGCCGGAAGATCTCATCTCCATCGCCATTGGCGTGGTCATCGTGGTGGCTATTTTGTTCTGGCAATGGCGCAATTTGCTGTCGATGACGATTAGCCCGGATCTGGCGTTTGTTGATGGTGTGAAATTACAGCGCGTGAAATTGTTATTGATGCTGGTGACGGCATTGACGATTGGTGTAGCGATGAAATTTGTCGGTGCGTTGATTATTACTTCGTTGCTGATTATTCCTGCTGCTACTGCGCGTCGCTTTGCCCGCACGCCGGAACAGATGGCTGGTGTCGCTGTTTTGGTGGGGATGGTGGCAGTGACTGGCGGTTTAACCTTTTCCGCGGTTTACGATACGCCGGCGGGTCCGTCGGTGGTGCTATGTGCGGCACTGTTATTTATTCTCAGTATGATGAAAAAGCAGGCCAGCTAATCTATCGCTGAACACATTTGTCGGATGCGGCGCGAGCGCCTTATCCGACCTACGGTTCGCTATCTCTGGCTGGCCTGATAAGACGCGAACAGCGTCGCATCAGGCACACTGCCAATGTCGGATGCGGTGCGAGCGCCTTATCTGACCTACGGTTCGCTATCTCTCGTAGGCCGGATAAGACGCGAATAGCGTCGCATCAGGCACACTGCCAATGTCGGATGCGGCGCGAGCGACCAATCCGACTTACGGCATTTCTGGCGGCGTTATGCCAAAGTGATTCCACGCCCGCGTCGTCGCCATACGCCCACGCGGTGTACGCTGCAAAAAGCCTTGCTGAATCAAATAAGGTTCCAGCACATCCTCAATGGTTTCACGTTCTTCGCCAATGGCTGCCGCCAGGTTATCCAGACCTACAGGTCCACCAAAGAACTTATCGATTACCGCCAGCAACAATTTGCGGTCCATATAATCGAAACCTTCAGCATCGACATTCAACATATCCAGCGCCTGAGCAGCGATATCTGCCGAGATGGTGCCATCGTGCTTCACTTCGGCGAAATCACGCACTCGACGCAGCAGACGGTTGGCAATGCGCGGCGTACCGCGAGCGCGACGAGCAACTTCCAGCGCGCCGTCATCACTCATCTCAAGCCCCATAAAGCGTGCGCTGCGACTGACGATATATTGCAGATCCGGCACCTGATAAAACTCCAGACGTTGCACAATACCAAAACGGTCGCGCAACGGTGATGTCAGCGAACCTGCGCGCGTGGTTGCACCAATCAGGGTAAACGGCGGCAAATCAATTTTAATGGAGCGTGCCGCCGGACCTTCACCAATCATGATATCCAGTTGGTAGTCTTCCATTGCCGGGTACAGCACTTCTTCAACAACTGGCGATAAACGGTGGATCTCATCAATAAACAGCACGTCATGCGGTTCAAGGTTAGTGAGCATCGCAGCCAAATCGCCCGCCTTTTCCAGCACCGGACCAGAAGTCGTGCGTAAATTAACGCCCATTTCATTGGCGACAATGTTGGCAAGCGTAGTTTTACCCAACCCCGGAGGACCAAAAATCAACAAATGATCGAGGGCATCGCCGCGCAGTTTCGCTGCTTTGATGAAAATCTCCATCTGTGAACGAACCTGCGGCTGACCAACATACTCTTCCAGTAATTTGGGGCGAATGGCGCGATCTGCTACATCTTCCGGCAAAGTGGTACCGGCAGAAATCAGACGGTCTGCTTCAATCATCCTTTACCTCATAACGCGGCGCGTAGGGCTTCGCGAATTAAAGTTTCACTGCTGGCGTCAGGGCGAGCGATTTTGCTCACCATGCGGCTTGCTTCTTGTGGTTTATAGCCCAGCGCCACCAGCGCGGCAACCGCTTCTTGTTCAGCATCGTCGGTCGCCGGGCTGGCAGGAGACGTGAGTACCAGGTCGGCGGCTGGCGTAAAGAGATCGCCATGCAAACCTTTAAATCGGTCTTTCATTTCAACAATCAAGCGTTCGGCGGTTTTTTTGGCCAATACCCGGCAGTTTCACCAGTGCCCCCCACTTCTTCACGCTCAACGGCATTAACGAACTGCTGCGCTGACATTCCGGAGAGGATCGCCAGCGCCAACTTCGGGCCGACGCCGTTGGTTTTGATCAACTCTTTGAACAATGTGCGCTCTTGTTTATTGTTAAAACCGTACAGCAGTTGCGCGTCTTCACGCACCACAAAGTGGGTGAAAACGATCGCTTCCTGACCCGCTTCAGGGAGTTCATAAAAACAGGTCATCGGCATATGCACTTCATAGCCTACGCCGCCCACTTCAATTAACACCAGCGGGGTTGTTTTTCAATGATGATGCCTCTGAGTCTGCCTATCACATGACGCTCCTGCGTAATGAATCAAAGATAATGCTGTATGATAAAAAAATGCTGGATAGATATCCAGCGAAGGATGAAGAAAACTTGCGAGGTGTCTCCGATGAACTGAAAAATGGCACAGTATATTTATTCTACAGGTTATATTGGAAGCAAATATTTTAATATTACATATTCAGTGAAGAAATGCGTAATAAAAAATATACATTGCGCCTCCTGAAAAAAATAAATTTTTTATGCTAATTACGTATATTTGTATCTATTTCATGGAATGACAACGTGAATATTAATTACCCCTGCTGAATATGAAATTGGAGATATCGTCTTTACATGTATAGGTGCTGCCTTATTTGGTCAAATATCAGCTGCATCAAATTGCTGGAGTAATCACGTCGGGATCATTATCGGTCATAACGGTGAAGACTTCCTGGTTGCAGAAAGCCGGGTTCCCCTTTCAACCATCACCACGCTATCTCGTTTTATTAAACGTTCGTCTAATCAACGCTATGCTATAAAGCGATAGACGCTGGGCTGACAGAACGACAAAAACAACGAATTGTTGAACAGGTTCCCCTCCCGGCCTACGCAACTTTACCACACCGGTTTTAAATACGAATCTTCACGCCAGTTCTGTTCAAAAATTTGTTTTTGATATTTATAAAGAAGCGCTATGTATTCCGGTGGGTGAAATAGAGACGTTTGGAGAATGTTAAATAGCAATCCGAATGCAAAACTCACTTTCTGGAAATTCTGGTTCCTGGGTTCTATTCGTGGGAGCGTAAAAACCGTCACGCAGCCAGTTTGTGGCATCATCGGGTTTGGTGTTGATTCATGCGGAGGGAGTGGAACGGCAGTCGCCCTCTCGCCAGGTTCAGCCGCGATTCGCTCATCTGCATCGCATTCTGACTAACGTGGCAGTGGGTGATAGCAATCGCCAGCGCATCGGCGGCATCCGCCTGTGGATTAGCGGGCAGTTTCAGCAAGGTGCGGACCATATGCTGCACCTGGCTTTTTTCGGCACTGCCAATACCTACCACCGTTTGCTTTACCTGACGTGCCGCGTATTCAAATACTGGCAACTCCTGATTCACCGCCGCCACAATCGCCACGCCGCGCGCCTGGCCCAGTTTCAGGGCTGAGTCAGCGTTCTTTGCCATAAAGACTTGTTCAATGGCGAAATAATCAGGCTGGAACTGGGTGATGATTTCCGTCACGCCCGCATAGATGAGTTTCAGACGAGACGGTAAATCATCCACTTTGGTGCGGATGCATCCGCTACCCAGGTAGGACAGTTGCCTACCTACCTGGCGGATGACGCCGTAGCCGGTCACGCGCGAACCCGGATCAATGCCGAGAATAATAGCCATCACGCGTCTCCGTTTTGCTGTTTAGCAGGCCTCATCAGAGAGTCGCTGCGACCTCATCAGAGATTTCACCGTTATGGTAAACTTCCTGCACGTCGTCGCAATCTTCCAGCATATCGATCAGACGCATCAGTTTCGGTGCGGTTTCTGCATCCATATCAGCTTTGGTAGACGGGATCATGGAAACTTCCGCGCTGTCTGCTTTCAGACCTGCCGCTTCCAGAGCGTCGCGCACTTTACCCATTTCTTCCCATGCAGTGTAGACATCAATCGCGCCGTCATCATAGGTCACAACGTCTTCAGCACCTGCTTCCAGTGCTGCTTCCATGATGGTGTCTTCATCGCCTTTCTCGAAGGAGATCACGCCTTTTTTGCTGAACAGATAGGCAACGGAACCATCAGTACCGAGGTTACCGCCACATTTGCTAAATGCATGACGCACTTCAGCAACGGTACGGTTGCGGTTGTCAGACAGACATTCAATCATGATTGCCGTGCCGCCAGGACCGTAACCTTCGTAGATGATGGTTTCCATGTTTGCATCATCATCACCGCCCACACCACGTGCAATTGCGCGGTTCAGTGTGTCACGGGTCATGTTGTTAGACAGTGCTTTATCCACCGCCGCACGCAGACGCGGGTTAGCGTCCGGATCGCCACCGCCCAGCTTAGCCGCGGTTACCAGCTCACGAATGATTTTAGTGAAGATTTTACCGCGCTTAGCATCCTGCGCAGCTTTACGATGTCTGGTGTTGGCCCATTTACTATGACCTGCCATAAAAATATCTCCAGATAGCCCTGCCTGTTCAGGCAGCGTTAATTACAAACTGTTCAATCGCCTGCCGGTTGCTCCAGGACTTAGTGAGCGCCGCCGCAGCAGGCGCATCAAGCCACTTGTAAGCCAGATGTTCAGTGAAAACGATCTGCCGCTCGTGCGGAAGCGCAAGACAGAACCATGATTCCGTATTACGCGTCACGCCCGGCGCATAGCGATGACGTAAATGTGAAAAAATTTCAAACTCTACCGTGCGCTGACAGTCAATTAAGGTCAGTTGTTCAGCGACAACATCAATGGTGACCTCTTCCTTTACTTCGCGCATGGCAGCTTGCGGCGCGGTTTCACCCTCTTCCACGCTGCCGGTTACCGACTGCCAGAAATCGGGATCGTCACGCCGCTGCAACATCAGCACCCGTTTCGTATCTTGTGCGTAGATGACCACTAAGATCGAAACGGGACGCTTATACACTTTATCCTTCACGCTGCCTCTTCGTTGACTGCCTTCGCTCATCCCATTCACATAGTTATCTATGCTCATGGGAGTTCACTCAGTTGCCGCCTCGATGCAACGCGAATGATTTCGTGTATTTGAGTCATATCAGTTATTCTCAGCCTTCTTCACAACCTGAATGCTCAGCTCAGCCAGTGCAGTCGGGTTAGCAAAGCTCGGTGCTTCAGTCATCAGACACGCTGCCGCCGTGGTTTTCGGGAAGGCGATAACGTCACGGATATTGTCGGTGCCGGTCAGCAGCATGGTCAGACGGTCAAGACCGAATGCCAGACCTGCGTGCGGCGGAGTACCGTATTTCAGAGCGTCGAGCAGGAAGCCGAATTTCTCGCGCTGTTCCTCTTCGTTGATACCCAGAATACCAAACACCGTCTGCTGCATATCACCATTATGGATACGTACTGAACCACCGCCCACTTCGTAACCATTGATGACCATATCGTAAGCGTTCGCCACCGCATTTTCCGGTGCAGCTTTCAGTTCTGCAGCCGTCATATCTTTCGGTGAGGTGAACGGATGGTGCATTGCCGTCAGGCCGCCTTCACCGTCGTCTTCAAACATCGGGAAGTCGATAACCCACAGCGGTGCCCATTTGCTTTCGTCGGTCAGACCAAGGTCTTTACCCACTTTCAGGCGCAGTGCACCCATCGCGTCGGCAACAATTTTCTTGTTGTCGGCACCGAAGAAAATCATATCGCCATCTTGCGCGGCAGTACGATCCAGGATGTCTTCGATGATTTCTGCATTAAGGAACTTCGCTACCGGGCTGTTGATACCTTCCAGACCTTTCGCGCGTTCGTTAACTTTGATGTAAGCCAGACCTTTCGCGCCGTAGATTTTAACGAAGTTACCGTATTCGTCGATCTGCTTACGGGTCAGCGATGCGCCGCCCGGAACGCGCAGAGCCGCTACGCGACCTTTCGGATCGTTCGCCGGACCTGCAAATACAGCAAACTCAACAGATTTCAGCAGATCAGCAACGTCAGTCAGTTCCATCGGGTTACGCAGATCCGGTTTATCAGAACCATAACGGCGTTCTGCTTCCGCAAAGGTCATTACCGGGAAATCGCCCAGATCCACACCCTTCACTTCCAGCCACAGATGACGCACCAGCGCTTCCATCACTTCACGCACTTGCGGCGCGGTCATGAAAGAAGTTTCCACATCGATCTGAGTAAATTCAGGCTGACGGTCAGCACGCAGGTCTTCGTCACGGAAGCATTTAACGATCTGATAGTAACGGTCAAAACCGGACATCATCAGCAGCTGTTTGAACAACTGCGGGGATTGCGGCAGTGCGTAGAATTTACCTTTGTGCACACGAGAAGGCACCAGGTAGTCACGCGCGCCTTCCGGCGTGGCTTTGGTCAGCATCGGAGTTTCGATGTCGAGGAAGCCGTGGTCATCCATAAAACGGCGCACCAGGCTGGTGATTTTAGCGCGGGTTTTCAGGCGCTGAGCCATTTCCGGACGACGCAGGTCGAGGTAGCGGTATTTCAGACGCGCTTCTTCGGTGTTGACGTGGTTAGAGTCAAGCGGCAGAACATCTGCGCGGTTGATGATAGTCAGCGAGGACGCCAGCACTTCGATTTCGCCGGTCGCCATATCGCGGTTAATATTTTTTTCGTCACGCGCACGTACGGTGCCCGTGACCTGAATGCAGAACTCATTACGCAGTTCAGAGGCCAGCTTTAACGCGTCCGCACGATCCTGATCGAAAAATACCTGCACGATACCTTCGCGGTCGCGCATATCGATGAAGATCAGGCTACCAAGATCACGACGACGGTTGACCCAACCACACAGAGTCACCTGCTGCCCCACGTGGGACAAACGGAGCTGTCCACAATATTCTGTACGCATGAGATATCCCTTAACTTAGCTGCCGGCAGATGCCCCCTGCTGCGCAGGTGACCAAGTCGCAGCGTTAGCTGTATGTCACAACTGAATGAAAAAAGGCGGCTATTATACTGGAAATTCTGCCGCACCGTAAGAGCCTGGCCCGCGCTGGAACGCCTCGTTACCACTTTATATCGGGCCTGAAATCAGACTCTACGCCAGTTTGCTATAAAGGTGTTGCCCGAACTCATAAAAATTAACAAAATTTGTCGTTCCGCCATCGGCTAATCGCATTAAGGTGTGAGGCACGATTTTGTTTTTTCAGGAGTCATTATGCTTGAACTTAATGCCTAAAACCACTGCGCTGGTGGTGATCGATTTACAAGAAGGCATCTTACCTTTTGCCGGTGGTCCACATACTGCCGATGAGGTAGTTAATCGCGCCGGGAAGCTGGCGGCGAAATTTCGCGCCAGCGGTCCAGCCCGTGTTTCTGGTGCGCGTTGGCTGGTCTGGCCGATTACGCTGAAGCATTAAAACATGCCGGTCGATGCGCCCTCACCGGCTAAAGTGTTGCCCGAAAATTTGGTGGCAACATCCTGCTGCATTAGGTGCAACCGACAGCGATATCGAAATCATCAAACGTCAATGGGGTGCGTTTTACGGTACGGATTCTGGAGTTGCAATTACGCCGCCGAGGTATCGATACAATAGTGTTTATGTGGGATCTCGACCAATATCGGTGTTGAATCCACCGCCCGCAATGCCTGGGAACTTGGCTTTAATCTGGTGATTGCCGAAGACGCCTGCAGCGCGGCCTCCGCGGAACAGCATCAGGGCAGCATGACCCATATCTTCCCGCGCATCGGCCGCGTGCGCAGCACGGATGAGATTATCAGCGCGCTATGATGTACGTGGGCCTGCCCCAGTGGTCGCACCCGAAATGGGTGCGCCTTGGCATCACCAGCCTTGAGGAGTATGCCCGACACTTCAACTGCGTCGAGGGCAACACCACCCTGTATGCGCTCCCCAAAGCCGAGATTGTTGCGCGCTGGCGGGAACAAACGACCGACCACTTCCGCTTCTGCTTCAAGTTTCCGGCAACGATTTCCCATCAGGCCGCGCTGAGAAACTGCGGTGAGTTGACGGACGAGTTCTTTGCCCGGATGGCGCCTCTGGCAAACCGCATCGGCCAGTACTGGCTGCAGCTTCCGGCCGTCTTTGGCCCGCGCGACCTGCCCGCACTGTGGACGTTTCTGGACGCCATGCCCCGCGAATTCACCTACGGCGTTGAAGTCAGGCATCCTGAGTTTTTTGCAAAGGGCGAAGCGGAAAAAGCGCTCAACCGCGGCCTGCTTGAGCGTTCCGTAAACCGGGTGATTCTCGACAGCCGCCCGGTGCACAGCGCAATCCCCCATAGCGAAGCCATCGTTGAGGCGCAGCGTAAAAAACCGAAAGTGCCGGTCCACGCCATCGTGACCGCGCAGAACCCAATGGTCAGGTTTATCGGTAGCGATAACATGCAGCAAAACCAGGCGCTCTTCGCCGTCTGGCTGGAAAAACTGGCCTCGTGGGAACATACCACCACGCCGTATCTCTTTTTGCACACGCCGGATATTGCCCAGGCCCCCGAACTGGTCGATGCTCTGTGGCGGGCCTTGCAGGCTGCGGTGCCGTCCGTGGGAAGCGCCCCTTCCATCCCACAGCAATCTTCTCTTTTCTGAATTTGCCACCTATCATAGACAGGTGCCATCGGCCATTTTAAGGGAGTTTGTATGGTAAGCGCGCTGTACGCCGTTTTAAGTGCGTTGTTATTAATGAAGTTCTCTTTTGATGTCGTTCGCCTGCGAATGCAGTACCGCGTTGCCTATGGCGACGGCGGTTTTAGCGAACTGCAAAGCGCTATTCGCATTCATGGTAACGCGGTGGAATATATTCCCATCGCGATTGTGCTGATGCTGTTTATGGAAATGAATGGCGCAGAAACCTGGATGGTGCATATTTGCGGCATCGTTTTGCTTGCTGGTCGTCTGATGCATTATTACGGTTTTCATCACCGTCTGTTCCGCTGGCGACGTTCCGGCATGAGCGCCACCTGGTGTGCGCTGTTGCTGATGGTGCTGGCGAATCTTTGGTATATGCCCTGGGAGTTGGTTTTCTCCCTGCGTTAGCGCACAATACGCCACTTTCTTTTTCCCGGATTTTTACGTTATGTCTCACCGCGACACGCTATTTTCTGCCCCTATCGCCAGACTGGGCGACTGGACCTTTGATGAACGGGTAGCTGAAGTCTTCCCGGATATGATCCAGCGTTCCGTACCCGGCTATTCCAATATTATTTCCATGATTGGTATGTTAGCCGAGCGCTTCGTTCAACCTGGTACGCAGGTTTACGATCTGGGTTGTTCTCTGGGCGCGGCGACGCTCTCGGTGCGTCGCAACATTCATCATGATAATTGCAAAATTATTGCCATCGACAACTCCCCGGCGATGATTGAACGCTGCCGTCGTCATATTGACGCCTATAAAGCCCCTACGCCAGTAGACGTCATTGAAGGTGATATTCGCGATATCGCCATTGAAAACGCATCGATGGTGGTGCTGAATTTTACCCTGCAATTCCTGGAACCTTCCGAGCGCCAGGCGTTACTGGATAAAATTTATCAAGGGCTGAACCCCGGCGGCGCGCTGGTGCTTTCGGAAAAATTCAGTTTCGAAGATGCCAAAGTTGGTGAACTGTTGTTCAACATGCACCACGACTTTAAACGTGCCAACGGTTACAGCGAACTGGAGATCAGCCAGAAGCGCAGCATGCTGGAAAACGTGATGCTGACCGATTCCGTGGAAACCCATAAAGCACGCCTGCATAACGCCGGTTTTGAGCATAGTGAGCTGTGGTTCCAGTGCTTTAACTTTGGTTCACTGGTGGCATTAAAAGCAGAGGACGCTGCATGATCGACTTTGGTAACTTTTATTCTCTGATTGCCAAAAATCATCTTTCACACTGGCTCGAAACGCTGCCCGCGCTGATTGCTAACTGGCAGCGCGAGCAGCAGCACGGGTTGTTTAAGCAGTGGTCAAATGCGGTGGAGTTTCTACCTGAAATTAAACCGTATCGTCTTGATTTATTGCATAGCGTTACGGCAGAAAGCGAAGAGCCACTGAGCGCAGGGCAAATTAAACGCATTGAAACGCTGATGCGCAACCTGATGCCGTGGCGCAAAGGGCCGTTCTCACTGTATGGCGTCAACATCGATACCGAATGGCGTTCCGACTGGAAATGGGATCGTGTTCTGCCCCATCTTTCTGATTTAACCGGACGCACCATTCTGGATGTCGGCTGCGGCAGCGGTTATCACATGTGGCGCATGATTGGCGCAGGCGCGCACCTCGCGGTGGGGATCGACCCTACGCAACTGTTTCTGTGCCAGTTTGAAGCGGTGCGTAAACTACTGGGTAATGATCAGCGCGCGCATTTGTTACCGTTAGGTATTGAACAACTTCCGGCACTGAAAGCCTTTGATACCGTCTTTTCGATGGGCGTGCTTTACCATCGCCGTTCACCGCTGGAGCATCTATGGCAGTTGAAAGATCAACTGGTCAATGAAGGTGAACTGGTGCTGGAAACGCTGGTTATTGATGGTGATGAGAACACGGTGCTGGTACCAGGCGATCGTTACGCGCAAATGCGTAATGTCTATTTCATCCCTTCCGCGCTGGCGCTGAAAAACTGGCTGAAGAAGTGTGGTTTTGTAGATATCCGCATTGCGGATGTGAGCGTTACCACCACAGAAGAGCAGCGACGCACCGAATGGATGGTTACCGAATCGCTGGCCGATTTCCTCGACCCGGCCGACCACAGCAAAACCATCGAAGGCTATCCGGCCCCGATGCGTGCGGTGTTGATTGCGACCAAGCCGTAGCCCTTTAGCCGGGTGGCGGCTACGCCTTACCCGGCCTACACGTCGCACGTTTTCTCCAAAATAGTTCAAGTTGCAGCAAGGCGGCAACGCAGCGAATCCCCGGGAGCTTACATCAGTAAGTGACCGGGGTGAGCGAGGCGGCCAACGCGGCTGCGGCTTGAAATATGAAGGATAAAAAAAGGCCCCTGTTGAAATTGCAGGGGCCTGGTACGAGCAAGCATCATATTGGGCGACATGATGCAACGGTAAAAATCGGTACGTTGCTACACGTGATGGCGCTCAATCAGCGACTTCATTTCCGCAACCGACTCTCCCTCTACGCCGTAGCGTGAATACTCATCCGCTTCAGCATCCGTCGACATTGACAATCCTGTATTGCGATAACGCATGGGTGAAGGTACCCATTTACCCGCGGAGCTGTGCAGCTCTTCTACCCCGGCGTTTAAAAACCGTTCCAGATTGCTGGCGCGGACTCCCGCACCCGCCATTATTATTGGAACACCGGAATGTGCTTTTAGTTCCGTAATTAATTGCAGTCCTTTTTCAGCTGACGCCTGCTGACCCGATGTCAGAATGCGCGCCACGCCAAGTTCTCCAAGCGTTTCAAAGGCCTGAAGCGGATCTTTGCACATATCAAATGCGCGATGAAAAGTAACGGCCAGCCCCTGTGCGGCGCTCATTATCTGACGCATGCGCGGTATATCGATATTGCCGTCTTCATCCAGAAGGCCGGTTACCAGCCCTGGAAACCCCAGGTCCCGAACGAGCGCGATATCATCAAGCATGGCACTGAACTCGCCCGCCGTGTAACAAAAATCACCGCCGCGTGGACGGATAATCGGGTGAACGGGAATAGTTACGGCCTGACGGGCAGACTTCAATACGCCATAGGACGGCGTCAGCCCGCCCTCTTTGGGTGCCGCGCACAGTTCAATGCGGTCAGCCCCGTGCTTTTGCGCGGTCACGGCACACTCCACGCTGTAACAACAAATCTCCAGCAGCGCCATTTAATCCTCCTGAAATCCCACTAAACGAACCATCATGCCACGCCGTCCATTTTCAGTCCCGGCGTGAACTCACATCTCTTACGCTTCACTGGCAACGATCTGCTCAATGGTCCACGGATGAAACTTCACCGTGACCTTTCCGTCAGTGACGGCCAGCGTCGGGTTAGGTAACCGCTCGCGCTCGCCTTTGGGAGAGCTGGTCTTCACAAAAATTCCCGGCTGGCTTAAGCCTTCGTCCGCTAACAGGGCAAGCGCGCGCGCGTTCAACGTTTCCGGCTCACCCGGCAGGACAATCTCGATATGTTCCCAGCCTTCATGCGGATAGCGTTTCTCACCCGGCCACGGCAGTTCAACCACGGTGAATTGCCAGTGCGCCACGTTCACAGGCTCATGCAATTTAAACAGGCAAATCGGGCGACCATTAATGATGTTCTCGGAGAGCAACTCGCCGCACCGTTCGAACCCGAGACGCCAGCGCTCGGCGGTGGCATTCTGGTGACAGCGCAAAGAGATGTGATCGGCCTCAAGCGGCGCGATATCCAGACCAAGACGGGTGGCAAGTTCTGTGAACGCCTGGGTGAAGCGCGGTAAATCTGCGGAAATATCATGCAGTTCGTCAATGGATTGCCAGTTCGCCATAAGTCACTCTCTTTTCATGTCGCAAAGCCGCTAATTTACTCTGTTGCCCCGTTTTGACCAACCGCAGAATCCGGCTTTTTGCGACTGCATGATTATGCATACCTTCACCGCCTGGATTCTGAGCAATCTTAAGGCCCCGCAATGCTGACGAAAAAGCCATTTGCAGTATACTCCCGCCCTAATTTCTTTAACTGGTGCGGGCAATTTTTGCTCGCTTCATCAATGTAAGGTATTCCGGTGAATATTCAGGCTCTTCTCTCAGAAAAAGTCCGTCAGGCCATGATTGCGGCAGGCGCGCCTGCGGATTGCGAACCGCAGGTTCGTCAGTCAGCAAAAGTTCAGTTCGGCGACTATCAGGCTAACGGCATGATGGCAGTTGCTAAAAAACTGGGTATGGCACCGCGACAATTAGCAGAGCAGGTGCTGACTCATCTGGATCTTAACGGTATCGCCAGCAAAGTTGAGATCGCCGGTCCAGGCTTTATCAACATTTTCCTTGATCCGGCATTCCTGGCTGAACATGTTCAGCAGGCGCTGGCGTCCGATCGTCTCGGTGTTGCTACGCCAGAAAAACAGACCATTGTGGTTGACTACTCTGCGCCAAACGTGGCGAAAGAGATGCATGTCGGTCACCTGCGCTCTACCATTATTGGTGACGCAGCAGTGCGTACTCTGGAGTTCCTCGGTCACAAAGTGATTCGCGCAAACCACGTCGGCGACTGGGGCACTCAGTTCGGTATGCTGATTGCATGGCTGGAAAAGCAGCAGCAGGAAAACGCCGGTGAAATGGAGCTGGCTGACCTTGAAGGTTTCTACCGCGATGCGAAAAAGCATTACGATGAAGATGAAGAGTTCGCCGAGCGCGCACGTAACTACGTGGTAAAACTGCAAAGCGGTGACGAATATTTCCGCGAGATGTGGCGCAAACTGGTCGACATCACCATGACGCAGAACCAGATCACCTACGATCGTCTCAACGTGACGCTGACCCGTGATGACGTGATGGGCGAAAGCCTCTACAACCCGATGCTGCCAGGAATTGTGGCGGATCTCAAAGCCAAAGGTCTGGCAGTAGAAAGCGAAGGGGCGACCGTCGTATTCCTTGATGAGTTTAAAAACAAGGAAGGCGAACCGATGGGCGTGATCATTCAGAAGAAAGATGGCGGCTATCTCTACACCACCACTGATATCGCCTGTGCGAAATATCGTTATGAAACACTGCATGCCGATCGCGTGCTGTATTACATCGACTCCCGTCAGCATCAACACCTGATGCAGGCATGGGCGATCGTCCGTAAAGCAGGCTATGTACCGGAATCCGTACCGCTGGAACACCACATGTTCGGCATGATGCTGGGTAAAGACGGCAAACCGTTCAAAACCCGCGCGGGTGGTACAGTGAAACTGGCCGATCTGCTGGATGAAGCCCTGGAACGTGCACGCCGTCTGGTGGCAGAAAAGAACCCGGATATGCCAGCCGACGAGCTGGAAAAACTGGCTAACGCGGTTGGTATTGGTGCGGTGAAATATGCGGATCTCTCCAAAAACCGCACCACGGACTACATCTTCGACTGGGACAACATGCTGGCGTTTGAGGGTAATACCGCGCCATACATGCAGTATGCATACACGCGTGTATTGTCCGTGTTCCGTAAAGCAGAAATTGACGAAGAGCAACTGGCTGCAGCTCCGGTTATCATCCGTGAAGATCGTGAAGCGCAACTGGCAGCTCGCCTGCTGCAGTTTGAAGAAACCCTCACCGTGGTTGCCCGTGAAGGTACGCCGCATGTGATGTGTGCTTACCTGTACGATCTGGCCGGTCTGTTCTCTGGCTTCTACGAGCACTGCCCGATCCTCAGCGCAGAAAACGAAGAAGTGCGTAACAGCCGTCTGAAACTGGCACAACTGACGGCGAAGACGCTGAAGCTGGGTCTGGATACGCTGGGTATTGAGACTGTAGAGCGTATGTAAAAAATGAAACCCGGCACTCGCCGGGTTTTTTATTATCAAAAATATTTCCGTAAATATTCCGTTAGGCACAGAATCGCCATTGCCTGTCCATACGGCATCGACGTCAGCGGGATCTGGCGATAAAACTCAAGATTGCTTCCCATCCCCGTACCGAACGACGTTTGCAGCAGCTCTCCATCCGGTGAGATATTTTTCACGATACCGCGAATCGCTTTCTCAGCAACGTCAGCATATTCTGCACCAACGTAACGCTTACGCACCGCTTTCAGGATCCCGTAGGCAAAACCTGCCGTGGCTGACGCCTCCAGATAGGAGTGAGGATCGTCGAGCAGCGTATGCCACAGGCCGCTATCGTCCTGGCATTTCGCCAGCGCGGCAATCTGAGCATTCAGCACCTGCACCAGGTAGCGACGTACGGCATTGTTTTCCGGCAGATCCACCATTTCGAGGAAGTCCGGGATCACGATGGTGAGCCAGCTGTTGCCGCGGGCCCAGCGGGCCTGCGCAAAATTATGTTTACCTTCATAATTCCAGCCGTGGAACCACAAGCCGGTTTCCCGATCCATCAGGTTTTGCACATGCAGCAGGAACTGATAAATAGCTTCTTCTACGTAGTCAGGTTTGTTGAGCAGCTTGCCGATTTTCGCCAGCGGCAGCACCGTCATCATCAGCGTGTCATCCCACATCTGCTGATGATTCTCTTCCGCCAGAGTGATATGCTGCATGCCGCCGTGGTCGGTACGCGGCATGTCGTTCATCGCCCACTCCGCCCAGCTTTCCAGCCATGGCAGCCAGGCCGGGTTTCTGGTTTCGTCGTAGCGATACGCGAGGGTCAGGAACGGTGACATGGTATTCACGTTTTTGGTGGTTGCCCCTTCCGCAAAACGGTCAGCAAACCAGCGGTCGATAATGTCGCGCATCCCCTCGTCGCCGGTCTGGCTGTAATACTGCCAAATACCGTACAAACCGACGCCGTGCGTCCATTCCCACCCGGCCCAGCCTTTGGTATCGATCGCGCGTCCGTCGTCCAGCCGCAGTAAAAACTCCCCCGTCTTGTCGTGGATATTGACCAGACTGTGCGTCACTTTTTGAATCAGCGATTTCAGCTCATCCCTGGCAATAAAGCGCTCAGGCTGGCGCAGTAGCGGGCTATGTTTGACAGGCCAAACTTTCATGATCTTAACCTCCATGATATGACGAATTCAGTACAGCGCGATCCTTCAGCGAAAGGGCTGCTGACTTATTGCGGTTCAGGTAACCGATGTTGTTGTTGCCCCAAAGGGATTCGAACGGCATACCGGCCAGCATTTCCACGGTGGCACGGGCTTGCGGGGTTGCCGCTTCAGGCATCGCATAGCCGGACTCGCGCATTTTCGCGGTCTCTTCGCGCAGCGTGCTGTGGGTTTGCAGATTGAGCCTGAAGCGCAGGGAGACAAGGAAGCCGCAGAACAGCACCAGAAGGGTTCCGATGCTCAGGATCATCAGAATGGTGTGGCTCACTCCCGCAGGCTGCACTTTCTGACCGCTGACAAAGCCGGACATCTGCATCACGATGCCCACCAGCATCACCGCACCGGCCTGAGACGCTTTACGGGTGAGGGTCATGATGCCGGCGAAGATGCCCTCGCGACGCTGCCCGGTGATCGCTTCGTCCACATCAGCAATGTAGGTATAGGTGTTCCACGGCACATAGTTGATACCGCCTCGACCCAGGCCCGCCACCGCTGAGACAAGCAGCAGCAGAGCGTAGACGTCACTCAGTCCCGCGTAATAGAGCATGGCGTAAGAGAGAGAAGCCAGGCCGAACAGCACCACCACCATGCGGTAAGACGGCGCAGGTCCAAAGCGAATGCACAGCGGGATCATGCCGATCACGGCGAGGAACTGGAAGATGGCCATCGTGCCCAGCAGGTTTGAAGCCATTGACGCTTCCTGCATCAGTACAAAGACCACGTAGTAGGTAAACACGGCATTAAAGACGTCCTGGGCGATATAGCCGCCCAGGTACATGCCCAGATGCTGACGGAAAATCCTTACTCGCAGCGTCGAGCTTAGCTCCACGAACAGACGGTTCAGGCTCTGCCCGAGCGTGAGGGTTTTCTTCTCTGCTTCCGCGCGCAGGGCCGCTTCGGACCACTCTTCACGCGGGCGCTCCCAGGTGAAGAACCAGACAAAAGTCAGCATCAGCGCGCACAGGACGGAAAAGACCAGACTGGCGTAAAAGAAGGAAATCGCGTTGTCTTTACCGAACTGCGTGAGGAGGATCCCCGGCAGGAATGAGGCCAGAATGGCGGACATCTGCGCCATTGAGATACGCGCGCCCGAAAATTTGGTTTTCTGTTTGAAATCGTCCGTCATCTCCGGCACCAGCGTTTCATAGGGAACCAGGATCATGGTGTAGACGATATCGAATACCAGATACGTAAGCAGGTAATACCAAAAACTCATGTCCCCGACCCACATCAGGGAATAGCTGAATACGCAGGGAATGCCGAGCAGAATGAAAAACTTACGGCGGCCAAAGCGCTTACCGAGCCACGTCGTACCGAAATTATCCGTCAGAAAGCCCATAATCGGGCTGACAACAGCATCCAGCACCCTGGCGGCGGCGAAGATGAACGTTGCTTCTATCGGTGTGAGCCCGCAGAACGTCGTATAAAAATATAAAAGCCAGGCCGCCGTAAGGGCGGTGGTTCCCGCCCCAAGAAAATCGCCTGCCCCATAAGCAAGGTAGTTTGCCAATCCAATTTTGCGTGTTTTCATTGCCGTCACCCCTGGTCACGTTTGGGAGACTCCCTGTCAGCAAACCTGTTCCGGGAGTTTTTACACGGCTACAGTAGAAGTATCGTCCTGGTGATACCTTTCTATTTCTGCCACCAATAGGGTCTGGCTGGCAAAAATGCAAAGAGTATCATTACGCGTGTCACCGTTTTATAAAACGGCGTTTCTTTTAGTTCAAAATGAGAGGTCGAATTTTGCGAGACAGCCATCAGAAATGCTGATGGCTGCAGGTCAGGCGGGATTTAGCGATAGTTCACGATGACGGAATTACTCTGCACTTTCAGCGCCGGGATTAAGCGCCCCCCGCCCGGCACTTCCCATATGAAACGCAAAGGTTCAATGGCCGGTACGCCGTTGAACGCCTGCGTCGTGCCATTCTCGCCGTCGATTTCCGTGCAGCGCGTCTGAGAACAGAGGCGCACCCGCAGCCCTGCGGGCGTTGGGCCAATCAGCCGGTAATTCCAGACCACAAGACCCATCTGACCGGATACGCCTTCAGAAGGCGACAGCGGGTTAGACGACATGGCAACACCCCGGTTGCTGAGGGTCCCCCCCATGCTGCTCGCCTGCCAGGTGCCTCCCCCGGCAGCCTGCGCCGCCAGCGGGAAGAGCAACATCCATAGCCATTTACGCATTATTTGCCGCCAATTGTCGCCGTCATGCGGATATGTCGGTTATCAGACAGTTCCAGATTCGACAGGACCACTAACTGCGGCAAGCTGCGGCGCAGGAAGCGAGACAATAATGGTCGCAGCGCGTGGTTCACCAACAATACTGGCGGCGCACCCAGCATCTCCTGACGGGATAGCGCTTCCTGAGTTTGCGCCAGTAAACGATCCGCCAGCCCTGGCTCCAGTCCTCCCCCGCCCTGCAGCGCCTGTAGTAACAAACGTTCCAGCGGTGTATCGAGGCCAATAACATGGACTTCATCTTTGCCAGGAAACCACTGCTGGGTAATCGCCCGTCCCAACGCCACGCGCACGACGGCGGTTAATTCATGTGGATCGCTTTGGATGGGCGCATGTTCCGCCAGCGTTTCGAGAATGGTGCGCATATCGCGAATCGGTACTTTTTCATCGAGGAGATTTTGCAGCACTTTATGCAGTGTGGTGAGCGTGACGACGCCAGGAACGAGATCTTCCGTCAGCTTTGGCATCTCCTGGGCGACGCGATCCAACAGCTGTTGCGCCTCCTGACGACCAAACAGCTCTGCGGCATGCTGGCTAATGAGGTGGTTAAGATGCGTTGCTACCACCGTGCTGGCCTCAACCACTGTGTACCCCTGAATCTGCGCCTGTTCTTTTAGCGCACTTTCAATCCAGATAGCATTCAGGCCAAATGCCGGATCGACGGTCGCCTCACCAGGTAACGTCCCGGCAGCGATTCCAGGGTTAATCGCCAGCCAGCGCCCCGGATAAGCATCACCACTGCCAATCTCCACGCCTTTCATCAAAATGCGATAGCGGGCAGGTTGCAGATCCATATTGTCGCGAATGTGCACCACTGGCGGCAGAAATCCCATCTCCTGGGCAAATTTCTTGCGGATACTGCGTATACGGCCCAACAACTCACCATCCTGCTGGAAATCGACCATCGGGATCAGTCGATAACCCACTTCCATTCCCAGAGAATCTTCCAGTTGTACATCGTTCCACGTCGCTTCGACAACGGTATTATTCTCTGCCATTTTTACCGGTTTGGGTTCGGCAGGCGCTTTTTGTTCGCGTCCGCGTATCCACCAGGCCAGCCCGAGCAATCCGGCAGTGAACAGCAAAAATACCAGGTTCGGCATTCCAGGCACCAGGCCGAGTAAACCGAGCACGGCGGCGCTTAACAACATAACGCTTGGGTTACTGAAAAGCTGATTCACCATCTGCTCGCCAACATCCTGATCGGTGCTGACACGCGTAACGATGACCCCCGCGGCAGTAGAAATCACCAGCGCCGGAATTTGTGCCACCAGACCGTCGCCAATGGTCAATAGCGTATAACTTTCCGCCGCGTGTCCCATGCTCATGCCATGTTGCAGCACGCCGACCAGCAACCCGCCGACAACGTTAATGACCATGATGAGGATCCCGGCGATGGCATCGCCGCGAACAAACTTACTTGCCCCGTCCATTGAGCCGTAAAAATCGGCTTCCTGAGTCACTTCGGAGCGGCGTTTTTTCGCCTCATCTTCACCAATCAATCCGGCGTTAAGGTCGGCGTCAATCGCCATCTGCTTACCCGGCATACCATCGAGAACAAAGCGCGCACCCACTTCTGCGATACGCCCGGCACCTTTGGTAATGACCATAAAGTTGATGATCACGAGAATGACAAACACCACGATACCGATAGCGAAATTGCCACCAACGAGGAAGTGACCGAACGCTTCGACCACCTTCCCTGCCGCCGCCGCGCCGGTATGCCCTTCCATTAAAATGATACGGGTTGAAGCCACGTTAAGTGCCAGACGCAACAGCGTGGTAAACAACAGAATGGTCGGAAACGCAGCAAACTCAAGCGTGCGCTGGGTAAACATCGCCACCAGCAACACCATGATCGACAAGGCAATATTGAAGGTAAACAACAGGTCGAGTATGAATGCGGGCAGTGGCAGCACCATCATCGACAAGATCAACAGGATCAAAATCGGTCCGGCAAGGATCTGCCATTGTGTCGATTTCAGGTTTGCGGGCAGGCGCAGCATCGCGGCCAGATTACTCATGGGTCGGTTTCTCGTTAATAAAATCCAGGGCTTCCGGCACCGGAAGATGAGTAGGTTGTACAGGGCGCTGTCCACCAGCCAGACGCCAGCGTTTCAGTTGCCAGACCCAGGCCAGCACTTCCGCCACCGCGGCGTACAGTTGACCCGGGATTTGTTGACCAATCTCCGCATGTCGATACAGCGCTCGCGCCAGCGGCGGCGCTTCAAGCGTCGGGACGTTATTTTCAGCGCCAATTTCACGAATGCGCAGCGCGACCAGCCCTGCACCTTTAGCGACCACTTTCGGTGCGCTCATTTTGTTTTCGTCATACTGCAACGCTACCGAATAGTGGGTCGGGTTATTGACAATGACATCCGCTTTCGGCACATCGGCCATCATCCGACGCCGTGCGGCAGCTCGCTGCATCTGACGGATCCGTCCTTTAACATGGGGGTCGCCTTCGCTTTGTTTGAACTCATCACGAATATCCTGCCGCGACATTCGCAGCTTTTTCAGGTGGTTGAAGATTTGGAAAAAGACGTCAAATCCCACCATTGGAATGACACCAAGCACCACCAGCAGTGCGCATAGCCCTACCAAATCCATCGCATTACCCATGGCGGTGAGCGGCGATTCGCTGATAAGACGCATCATTTCCGGCCAGTGGTACCAGAGGTAAAACCCTGCGGAACTGCCCATCAGCACCGATTTGAGAACGGCTTTGAGCAGCTCGGCCCCGGTCTGCGCAGAGAACATTTTCGCAATACCCGGCAGCGGGTTCAGTTTGGAAAATTTCGGTTGCAGCGATTTGGCACTAAAAACCAGACCGCCGAGCATCACCGGGGAGACCAGCGCGACCAGCACGACCCCGGTAATCAGGGGCAACAGCGCGACCATGGCCCCTTTGATAAGCTGAATAATCTGGCTGAGGATCAGATTCGGATCGTTGACCATGCTGTGGTCAAAACGTAAGCCGGTGGACAACATTCCCGCCAGCTTGCGGGCGAGCGACTCCCCGCCCCACCAGAT
This sequence comes from Enterobacter hormaechei, assembly GCA_041890495.1. Lineage (GTDB taxonomy): Bacteria > Pseudomonadota > Gammaproteobacteria > Enterobacterales > Enterobacteriaceae > Escherichia > Escherichia boydii. The sequence continues at coordinate 774,922 of CP169086.1, read as the reverse complement.
AATGCACACCCCTACGATAAGGATCAGCAGGGAGGTTAATTCTCGGGATCGGGGGATCTGCCCTTCCTCACGCGCCTTTTCTAGTCGGTGGGGTGTGGGGGCTTCCGTTTTGTCGTCGTTATCTTCTGCCACAGTGCATGCTCAGCCCATTACGTCACGGGTATCATGCCAGCACCGCCTATGATCAATGGGCTGATAAACCCCTATAACCGGGTCTTTTTATCCAGTTTAAGCCCACACTACGCACGTTGGGTGAGCGAAGAGAGAACACGTAATAGCCGAAAAAATATATTCCAGCTTTTGTGATGCGCTTCAAATTACAAAATGAATTAAGCGCAGTTTAAAAGGACGTTTACGCTAAATACATTCCGAATGAAAATTAACATAGACGTCGCTTTTAACCACTTAATATTGCAGGGATGATATAAGTATGTGAATTCAATAATTCAGAGTAATTGAATTATATTTATCCATTGCCGCAGGCAATCTAATAATAAATTAATCCATATAGCATTAATCCTAAAACTCACTTACCAGAAGAAATTTAAATGTTATAATTCCACGCGACATAATTTACTTTCCGCAAGAAAGCAAAACGTATGCCAGATATTTTTTACTTAAAGGAACATTTAAGATGGATTTGAAGAAGAAAATTATTGCGGGCTTAGCCCTTGCAACGCTATCGATAAATGGTTTCGCCGCAGAAATGAATGCCGGTACTATTCACTTCACGGGTGAAATTATCGAATCAAGCTGTACGATTCAGGGTGACAATGGCGCGGACAGTACTATCCCACTGGGTACCTATCCTATTTCATTGTTTACTGCCGTTGGGACAGAAACCGCACTTATGCCGTTCTCTATTACGCTGGCGAACTGCCCGTTGAAAAGCGATGGGCTTCCGGCTGTACAGCTGACCTTTAACGGCCCAACAACCCTGACCGGTAGCAATACGATGCTGGACGTCAGTAAAATTACCACCACGGGTGAAACTGCGGCCACCGGTATCGGCGTTGCCGTCAGCCCGTCGGGTAAAGACGATCAATTCATCACTATGGATGGCGTTGAGGGGCAGGTCTATATAGAACTGGCAACAAAATCCTCAGATACGATTAAAGCTGATTTTAATGCCCGCTATAAATCATTTGCAACTGCGGTTACCGCCGGTCCTGCAGATGCTGATATGACGGTAAATATTCTTTATCGTTAATAGACGCATCACTGACATTCAGAATATATATTAGGCGTCATGACGTTTAAGGAGTCATGCTCTGATAATAGTCCGAATCCGGATTCGGACTATTATCATTCCCCCTCAACGTCCTTTATTGAAGGTTTCACCATGCGCATATCACTCCTGGTCTTATTATGTATTCCTGTCATTGCGAGCACCTTTTGTCACGCAGCAGGCGTTCAAATAGGTCGCACACGCATAATCTACGATGCCGCGAAAAAGGAAGTTGCCCTGCCCTTACAAAACAATGATAAAGAACTTCCCTGGTTAATACAGTCATGGACGGATACGGGTGATGGTAAAACGCACGGACCGTTTATCGTGACACCACCGCTATTTCGACTCGATCCGCAAAAAGAGCAAAGCCTGCGCATTACCTGGAACGGGACAACCTTAGCAGGGGATAAAGAGTCATTGTTCTATATGAACGTTCGAACCGTTCCTGCCACGGCTACGGATGGGGATGACAAAAACGTCCTACGGTTAATCTATAAAACGCGTCTGAAGCTGTTCTGGCGCCCTGTCGGACTTAGTGGTACCCCATCTGAATCCTGCAAAAACCTGCGCTTCGCTCGTCATGGTCAGCAGCTCACGGTCATCAACGCGGGGGCATTCTACAGCGTCTTTGATTCACTTGCGCTGGGCTCGCACAAAGTGGAGAAAGCCGACATAGCTGCACCTCAATCCCGCGTTGACATTCCTCTCCCTGACAATGCTCAGGGGACGAGCGTCACCTGGCGTTGCATCACCGATTATGGCAATGCTTCAGAAAAATACACTTCCACACTTGCGCAGGATTAAAAGACCGCGATGATGACAGGACGTAATTATTTGTCATACGGGCGGCTCTTTAGACCGAATCCGCTTCTTCGCTGCCTTGGCGGTGTCTTACTCATGGCGAGCTTCTCGACGCTGGCCCGTGAGTATCGTTTCTCTCCCTCATCGCTTGAAGGGGACATGCTGGCACAGCAGGATATCGACCTTTCACTCTTTTCAAAGTCGAATGCTCAGCTACCCGGCACCTATTCTTCCCGAGTGCAGGTGAACGATCGCCGCCTGAGCACCACCAATATCGCTTACGTCAGCTCGCCGGAAGGGTCACTGATACCGCAGCTCACACCGGATATGCTGCGGGCATGGGGGATTGCTATCGACCGGTATCCCGCCTTGCTTACGTTACCCGCCAATAAGGTTTTGCCTAAAGATATCAGCAACTATATCCCCAAGGCCTCCGCGCGGCTTGATTTTTCAACCATGACGTTAGCGTTGAGTATTCCTCAGGCCGCGTTAAGCGGTACCGATTACGATTATATCGATCCCTCACGCTGGGACGACGGTGTTCCCGTGTTGTTCAGTGACTACGCTTTTTCAGGATCAAACAATAAGGACAGCGGCGACAATAGCGCCACCAATCAGTATCTGAATTTGCGCACCGGCGCTAACCTGGGTGGCTGGCGAGTGCGCAACTATTCTACGTGGAGCAATTCAGAGAGTGAAAACCATTGGGAAAACATCAATACCTTCCTGCAGCATGACGTTGACGCCCTCAAGTCGCAGTTCACGTTCGGGGAAAGCAACACGCGGGGCGAGGTATTTGATAGCTTGCAGTACCGGGGCGTCAACCTTGCGTCAGATGAAGAAATGCTTCCCTATAGCCAACGCGGCTATGCCCCTGTCATACGCGGCACAGCAGGTTCAAATGCTGAAGTCTCGGTGCGCCAGAACGGCTATCTCATCTATCAGCAAAATGTCGCGCCGGGCGCGTTCGTAATCAGCGATCTCTACTCCACGACCAACAGCGGCGATCTGGACGTTACGGTGAAAGAGGCTGACGGCACCGAGCATCACTTTACCCAGCCCTACTCCAGTATCGCGGTTATGCTGCGGCCCGGGCGTATGAAGTACGAAATTACAGCGGGCCGTTATCGTGCTGAAAGCGGGAGCGACCAAAAGGAACCCGACTTCCTCCAGGCAAGCATGATTTACGGTCTAAACAACCTTCTCACCGGGTTTGGAGGGCTGACGCTCTCGAAAGACTATAACGCAGCCAATACCGGTGCCGGTCTGGCGCTCGGGCCGCTGGGCTCACTGTCGGCTGACGTTACCGTGGCCGACACCCGGCTGGACGATAACAGCCAGCATACCGGCCAGTCATGGCGTTTGCTTTATACCGGTAAGCTGGATTCGACCGATACCAACTTCAGCCTCGGCAGCTACCGATACACCAGCCGCGGATATTACAGCTTTGCCGACGCCAACCAAAAGCGTGACGGCCACGAAGACGATCTGCTGTTTCGTTACAATAAACGCAACCGCATTCAGGCCAGCATTAGCCAAACCGTTGCTGGGGCGAGTCTGTATCTTAACGGTTATCAGCAGGACTATTGGGGCACCACTAAAAAAGAGCGCAGCCTGTCGTTTGGATTCAATACCGTTGTTGCCGGAACGAGTTATCACGTGGCCTATACGTACAGCGAAACCAACGACGAAGAGTCTGACAGGATGGTCTCTTTGGGGTTAAGCATTCCTCTCGCCAGATGGCTGCCTCACGCCTGGAGTAGCTACAACATCAGCAACACTAAAAATGGCTATACGCGGCAAAACGTCGGCCTCAACGGCACGCTGCTGGACGACGAGCGTCTGAGCTACTCGTTGCAGCAGGGCCATTCCAACCACGACGGGGAAAATATCAGCAGCGTTTATGGCAGCTACCGCTCGCAATACGCCAACCTGACCGCAGGCTATTACGCCTCCACTGATGACTCTCAGCAGCTTAATTACGGCATTAGCGGCGGTATTGTTGCCCATCCTCAGGGCGTCACGCTGGCGCAACCTTTAGGCAGCCAGTTTGCTATCGTGAACACCAACGACGCTTCCGGCGTTCGTTTCCTGAACCAGCGGGGTATTCAGACCGACTGGCAGGGTAACGCAGTCATTCCATCGCTCACTCCGTACCAGGAGAACAACATTCGTATTGATACCTCGAGCCTGCCGGAAAATGTGGACAGCAGCGATACCGCCATCACCGTCATTCCCTCGCGCAACGCGGCGGTGCTGGCCAGATTTGACGCCCACACAGGCTATAGGATGCTGGTTACCCTGAAGCGACCAAACGGCCTCCCCGTTCCGTTCGGCGCCATCGCGACCAGTAGCGACCCGGTGATGAGCGGCATTGCCGATGAAACCGGAACCGTCTATCTGGCAGGCATTGGAGAGACCGCGCAAATTACCGTGAAATGGGGCAACGGCACGGACCAACAGTGCCGCGCCAGCATTACGCAACAGTCAGCCAACCAAAACGAAAGCCCTAACGGTATTCGCTCGGTTAGCGAGCTTTGTCAGCAGGAATAAGCACATGAGAACTATACTCACGAAACAGGCCGTCTGGGGTTTATTGGCCACGGCATTGAGCCTGGCCGCAACCAGCCCCTGCAGGGGAGCGGTGACTTTACTTCATAACTGCTTCGGTGCGCCGCAAGCTTACACCATAACGTTCGATCATGAGTTTTTGTCCAGCGAAAATATCGCCAATCATGACTATGATGTGCCAAATCATCTTGTCGGCAATGGTCCGGTGATAGTGGCCAACTGCAGCTGTCCCGGAAATATATTTTCTTCGAGCATGGTCTATGAAAAAACGTTTGCCGGGAGCCCGCTGAGTCCGGGAACAAACGGATACGGCTTTTTGACCGAAAAGATCGATGCCGATATCACCGCCTACGCTGATGCAATCAACTCTCCGGACGGCAATTCTTTGACCCCGATAGCCGTCAATGAATACCCGACGCCCAGAGGGAATATGCGTAACACGACCGAGAATGCACTCGCCAAAACGGAGGGCGATGCCAACGTTTGCAGTAGTGGCACCCAGCCGAGCAATGCCGCTACCGTAAAGCGTAATTTCCGCTGGAACGTCATTGCGGTCACGCTTCACGTTAAAAAACCCATCCTGGGTCAAGAGGTGATACCTTCGACGATCGTCGCGCAAAACTATGCCTGCCTCTATTTCGGCACAGGGGGAAGCTGCGATCCCGGGCAGGCAGATCAGGTATCTGATATCTGGTTTAGCGGCACGCTTTCTGCGCCGCTCAGCTGCACCATCAACGCAGGCAGTACCATCGAGGTTGAGTTCGGCAGCATCGTCAGCAAGCAATTTGTCATCAAGGGGCAACCGCCAAAACGTTATGCCATCAAAAACGTTGATATTGCCTACCACTGTGATGATAACGCAGTGGGAAACACGGACCGGATAAAGCTCACGCTGACAGCAGATCAGGGGGTTGCGGATAGCAGTACGCCTTACATTGCAAAACTTCTGGACAGGGACGATCTCGGCGTACGTGTATATGATGAAAACAGTCAGAACGTTGCGCTGGATGGTACCTATGAGTTTCCGATAACGATGGACAATCAGGGAAACGGTGTGGTCAAAATTCAGGCTGTACCTGTCAGCACGACTAATGCTCCCCCGGCCCCGGGTCGCTTTGAAGGTAACGTAACGGTGAAGATGGATCTTCGCTAACCGAAATTCCCTCAGGTTGAGGCCGCAACCTGAGGGTAATCAGAATAATCAGAAGCCGAGGCTGTCCAGCAGATCGTCGACCTGATCCTGGCTTGCCACCACGCCCGCCTTGCTGGCGTCGAGCTGTGGACCATTGAGCAGGCTTTCGTTCTCGCGTTTTGGACGGGCTGCCGGTTCCGGGATGTTTTCCAACAGCACCATCAGCAACTGGCGTTCGATCTCCTGAATGACATCCATCATCCGCTTAATGACCTGCCCGGTGAGATCCTGAAAATCCTGCGCCATCATGATTTCCAGCAGTTGCGCGTTAGTAAAGCTGGTATGCGCGGGTACATCTGCCAGAAATTGTCGTGTATCTGTTACCAGTTCACGGGCGTCGGCAAGGTCAATCGGATCGGCAAACCAGTCATCCCAACGTTGGGTTAACGCTTTTGCTGATTTCTCCATTTGATCCTGATGCGGTTGTGACGCCTCAACACTGTTCAGCGCCCGCTCCGCAGCCTGGGCGGTCATCTGCACAACATAGTACAAACGATCGCGCGCATCGGGGATGGCTTCCGCCGCTTCGGCAATGGCCTGATCCAGCCCCAGTTCCCGCAAACTGTCGCGCAGCATACGCGTCAGGCTGCCGATGCGCGCAATGATATCGCCAGCTGAATGCTCGTCAGCAGGTTTGATTGATGGTTGCATCATAGTCGCATCCTCACATGCCCAGTTTCTCAAAGATTTTGTTGAGTTTTTCCTCCAGCGTCGCGGCGGTAAATGGCTTCACCACATAGCCACTGGCCCCCGCTTGCGCCGCAGCAATGATGTTCTCTTTCTTCGCTTCTGCAGTCACCATTAACACTGGCAATGCCGACATCGCGCCATCCGCACGAATTGTTTTCAGCAATTCCAGGCCATCCATATTGGGCATGTTCCAGTCGGAGATAACAAATCCATAACCGCCTGCCTGCAACTTATTGAGAGCGTCGACGCCATCTTCCGCTTCCTCAACATTATTGAATCCCAGCTCTTTCAGCAGGTTACGCACTATGCGTCGCATGGTGGAAAAGTCATCCACAACCAAAAATTTAAGTTCTTTATCCGCCATTTCACACTCCTGATTTAAATACGTATCGCCTGTCCGGCACTAATTTTTGCCAGCATTTGCTGGCTTACCTGGCTAAGATCGACCACTTCGCAAACACCACCCATATTGATGGCCTCGCGCGGCATGCCGAACACCACGCAACTTGCTTCGTTTTGCGCAAGGGTCCATGCCCCCGCCTGACGCATCGCCAACATTCCCGCCGCGCCGTCGTTGCCCATACCGGTCAGGATCACCCCAACCGCATTACGCCCCGCCTGTTTGGCGACAGAATGGAACAACACATCTACCGAAGGCCGATGACGGTTAACCGCCGGGCCATCGTGAATTTTGATTTGGTAATTTGCGCCACTACGCGCCAGCTCCATATGCCGATCGCCCGGCGCAATATAGGCATGCCCCGGCAAGACACGTTCTCCGTCTTCGGCTTCTTTAACCCCGATCTGGCAAAGCTTATTAAGTCTGTCGGCAAAAGAGCGGGTGAAACCGGGCGGCATATGCTGGGTAATTAACAGTGCCGGGCTGGAAAGCGGCAACGGTTGCAGTACGTGACGAATTGCCTCAGTTCCACCCGTTGAAGCACCAATCGCAATCAGTTTTTCAGAACTCAACAACGGCCCCGCCTTCAGCGTTGTCGGTGCCGACAATGGCTTATGTGCTGCAAGGCTCGCCTTTGCTGCCGTACGCACCTTTTCAGCAATCATTTCGCTATACGCCAGCATACCTTCGCGAATACCCAGTTGCGGTTTGGTGACAAAATCTATCGCCCCCAGCTCCAGCGCGCGCAGCGTGACTTCTGACCCTTTGCCGGTCAGGGAAGAAACCATCACAACGGGCATTGGACGCAAACGCATTAATTTTTCGAGGAAATCCAGTCCGTCCATCCGCGGCATTTCAACATCCAGCGTCAGCACATCGGGATTGAATTTCTTAATCAAGTCACGCGCGACCAGCGGATCAGGCGCGGTCGCCACCATTTCCATGTCGCTATGGCTGTTGATGATTTCTGTCATGATCTGGCGCATCAGTGCCGAATCATCGACAGATAACACCCTGATTTTGCTCATCGTTAATCCTTACTTAGCGCATACACCGTCTGACCACGCAGCGTGAAGCGGCGCTCAAGGTGGCTAAAGTTTTCAGAGTGACCCGCAAACAGCAATCCGTCGGGTTTAAGGAGCGGAACAAAGCGGCGCAAAATCTCCTGCTGGGTAGTTTGATCGAAGTAGATCATGACGTTACGACAGAAGATCGCATCAAACGGCCCCGGCACGGTGTACTGTTTCGCCAGTAGATTCAGCGGGGCAAAATCAACATAGTTCGCCAGCTCCTGACGCACGCGTACCAGCCCTTCATGCGGCCCCGTCCCTCGCATGAAATACCGTTGCAGTTGCTGCGGCGTCAGGTTTTTCAACTCTTCATGGCGATAGATACCGCTTCTGGCTTTTTCCAGCACTTCGGTGTCGATATCACTGGCAAACACTTTCCAGCGTCCGGGCGCGGTGCCCAATGTGTCAGCCAGCGTCATCGCAATGCTGTACGGCTCTTCGCCGGTCGAAGCCGCCGCGCTCCATACGCGATACTCGCCAGAACGGCGACGTGCGTGATCCGCGAGCAGAGGGAAATGATGTGCCTCACGGAAAAATGCCGTCAGATTCGTGGTCAGCGAATTGATAAACGCCTGCCACTCACCGCTGTGCTGATTAGATTCCAGCAAGTTCAGATAATGACCGAAATCCGTCAGTCCCAGCGAACGCAAACGACGAACCAGTCGGTTGTAAACCATGTCGCGTTTATGGTCAGCCAGAACGATCCCGGCTCGTTGATAGATCAATTGACTTATCCGCCGAAAATGCGCGTCGGAAAGCGCCAGGCGCTCGGTCATCTGTAACAATAAAGACGTTTGCCCACAGGGCAGAGATGAAGTCATAGCGCCTTCTCAATCACTTCAGGATACCACTGGCGCAATTTGTAACTGCACCGACTCATGTCGTGCTACTTCATGTTCTTCAAGGGTAAATACCGCTACACGCGACGAAAGATGGTCGGCCTGATTCGCCAGTTGTTCCGTTGCCACCGCCGCTTCTTCTACCAGCGAGGCGTTCTGCTGAGTCACCTGATCCATCTGGCTGACAGCCTGTGCAACCTGCTCAATCCCCCGCTGTTGTTCTTCCGACGCAGAGGCAATTTCTCCCATAATGTCGTTCACGCGGGTCACCGAACTGACAATATCGATCATGGTCGCGGCGGCGTTATTCACCAGTTTCGAACCCTGCTGGACACGATTGACTGACTCTTCGATCAGCCCTTTGATCTCTTTTGCTGCCTGCGCGCTACGGCTGGCAAGATTGCGCACTTCACCTGCCACTACCGCAAAACCACGCCCCTGCTCTCCGGCGCGAGCCGCTTCCACTGCCGCATTCAGGGCCAGAATATTGGTCTGGAAAGCAATTCCGTCGATAACGCTGATAATGTCGCCAATTTTTTGCGAGCTGGTGGCGATCTCCTGCATGGTGTGAGTCATGGTACTGACCTGAACACCGCCCGCCTGCGCCGTTGTCGCGGCATTTTTTGCCAGTTCCGACGCCTGTCGTGCGTTATCGGCGTTTTGCCCTACCGTGGCGGTTAATTGCTCCATACTGGCGGCCGTTTGTGCCAGCGATGCCGCCTGCTGTTCGGTACGACTTGAGAGATCGTTGTTACCCGCCGCAATCTCAGAGATACCGGTGTGCATGGCATAACTGCCCTGCCACACGTCGCTCACCGTTTCCCGCAGCGATCCCTGCATCGCCTTCAGGCTGGCAAAGATCGCCGAAATTTCGTTCCTGCCGAACACCGCCACCGGACGCGCCAGGTCCCCTTTCGCAATACTGTCGAAGTGGCTGCTGATAATCGCCAGCGGCTGCACGATCATTCTGCGGGACCAGAGCAGTGCCCCGCCGGTCAGCAGCCCTGCCAGAATCACAACCACGGCAAAGATGACGCCAGACATGTGATAGCTTTGACGGCTCTGTTCACCCGCACGCTGAACAGACTGATTGATATTCTGCTGCCACGCGTTAAAGCTGCCGTCAAACGCCGCCTGAGACGCCTGAACCGGTGCGGTCATAAAGTCCGACAGCTGGTTGTTCTCAAGCCACGTCGCCTGATGGTCCAGATCGCTGTACCACTGTTCAAAGTTCGTCTTCATGGCGGCCTTCAGCGCTTTCTCTTTCTCGCTGTCGGCGGCCTGCGCCGTAAAGGCCTTAAACTGTGCGTCAGCCTGCTTCAGGCTGTCGCGCGCGGTCGCCATCAGCGCCTTAATGTCATCCGGCGGATAACTCAGCGCGGTTAAGGTTCCCGCCTTGTTCAGCGCAGTGCTTGCCTGCAACAGCACGGCACGCGTTTGTGCCAGTGCGGAGCGCTGCTGATTACTCGCCTCAACGTCCTGCAAATTCTGATAGCCATCGCGAAATGCCCAAAAAGACATGCCGTTACTGCCAATCTGCAAGATCCCGCAGAGAATCAAAATTAAAAACAGCGTGGTCGAAATTCGAATACGATTAAACATCAACGCTCCCCATCAGGCGGCAATGACCGCGTTAGTAAATACTCGTCAAAATGTTTCCCAGTTTGGATCTTGTTCAGCAATTCGCAGTCGTGGCTGTGCCGGTGGTTGCTCACTGGCAGGACGGGATGGTGTTTGCGGTTTATTGGTGAGTGGGCTGGCTGCCAGACGGAACGCGGAAACCGCTTGCGTTAAACGACTCGCCTGTTCTTCCAGCGCAGCGGCGGCGGCAGCTGATTCCTGCACCAGCGATGCGTTCTGTTGCGTGACGCGATCCATTTCCGAAACCGCCAATGCGACTTGATCGATGCCACGGCTCTGTTCATCCGATGCCGATGCAATCTCGCCCATAATGTCAGTCACGCGAGTGACAGCATTGACGATATTGTTCATTGTTTCCCCGGCGCTTTCGACCAGCACCGAACCGGTATCAACGCGTGAGACGGAGTCTTCAATGAGGGCTTTGATCTCTTTTGCTGCCTGGGCGCTGCGACTGGCAAGATTACGCACTTCACCCGCCACCACGGCAAAACCACGGCCCTGTTCACCCGCACGCGCGGCTTCAACCGCGGCATTCAGCGCGAGGATATTAGTCTGGAAGGCAATACCGTCGATAACGCTGATAATTTCGGCAATTTTCTTCGAACTATCGGCGATCTCATGCATCGTTTTCACTACGCCATCCACCACTTTGCCGCCGTGCTGGGCGGTGTCGGAGGCACTTTGCGCCAGTTGCGAGGCCTGGCGGGCGTTATCGGCGTTTTGCTTCACTGTCGCGGTGAGCTGCTCCATGCTGGCGGCAGTTTCTTCCAGCGCGGATGCCTGCTGTTCAGTACGGGAGGAAAGATCGGTGTTGCCCGCCGCAATTTCACGGGTACCGGCATAGATCGCCTCCGACCCGTTACGCACGTTGGCGACGGTCTCGATGAGCGAACGCTGCATATGGTCAACGCTGTTTGCCAGCTCGGTGATCTCATTGCGCCCGGACACGGTCAGCGTTTTGGTCAGGTCACCGCCGGCAATTTCACGAATGTGGGCAATGACGCGGCCGAGAGGGTTCAGCAGGATATGGCGAATGCCGTACCAGACCGCAACCAGCACAATAACCAGCGCCAGCGCCAGCACCGCCATCTGCCATTTCGCAAAGCGGTAGTCATTCTGGCTTTCAGCAAACGCGGAGTGATAGAGATCGCCACTGACCTTCGCGTACTCCCCCAGCGCCGCGCCGAGGGCGTTTTGCATCCCCTGCGTCGGCTGCGCGAAATAGGCGTCCATGTTGCCGCTCTCAAGGAACTGAATCAGCTCTGCCAGACCGGCATGGTAGGCGTTGTATTTTTCGTCAATATTCTGGCTCACCTGCTCCATTGCAGGCTGCGGGGTAATCTTTTTGAAGGCGTCGTAATGTTTTGCGGCGTCAGCGAGAGTGGCGCGGGCATTTTTCAACAGATCGGTTTTCGCGCTGCTCTGCTGATTGTTGGGATCCATCATCATGCGCGCGGACGAGCGGCTCAGGTTGATACGCGTTTGCAGCATCAGATCCCACGTTGAAGTGAGCTCACTCTGCTGCAGGCGGAGATCGTTCGAGGCCGCGAAGCTGTCCTGGTTCTGTTTTAACGACGAGAAAAAAAGCCCGCCGGAGATAAGCTGAAGAAGTGCGAAAATGACCAGCACCATCATAAGCATTGTGACAACGCGGATACGGTTCAACATACAACACCTTCTCATAGATTTATTAACGGTGTTATCGGCACTGCCAACAGGAACTTTACATTTGAGAAAGGGAAAAGCGCGGGGTTAGAAAGCCACGTCGACAATCAGCGTATCTGTGTAGGTTCCGGCGGGGGGCGTGGCCTGATTGGTCAGAACTTTCGCGGTGTAGTTGTAGGTGCGCAGTAAACCGTCGGTACTGACCTGCGATGACGTCGCGCTGGTCCAGCGTTCGCTGCCGCTGCCGCCCCAGCGGTTGCCCGTTGCTTCTTTATAGATGTCATAACTCAGGTAGTTACTGCCGCTTACCATCCGGCGCACGTTATTCAGCGCGTTAGCACCGTTGTTAATGCCGATGGTATACGTACTGCCTTTGGTACAGGTGACGGCAATCGCCTGCGAGACGGTAGGGAAACTTTGCACCAGCGGCGCGCTGTTGAAGTTGACGTCCGGCGTGGTCATGGCGCTGCAGTCGTTGGTCACGGTCAGGTTAAGGAGGATGGTGGTCGTCGCCGTGCCCGTCTGATTGATTGTGCAAATGCCGAGCGCGCCCACGGAGCAGACGCTGTAGTTAACGCTGAAGGTTAACTGCACCTGATACGGCCCGGCAGAAACGTTCTGTCCGGCGACGGTGCGGAAATAGAGCGGGATGTTGTACTGTTTTGAGCCCAGCAACCCCAGCAGGGTATTTCCGCTCCAGGTATATGATTTACTTATCTGTACCTCGCTGCTGCTCGCACAGCCCGCGAGTCCGCATAGCCGGGTGGGGATCACGTCCGTGATGGCCGCGTTATCCGTGCGTTTCATGGTGGCCCGGCTGCTGCCCGAGACCGATGCCGCGGTATAGGTCAGGGTCACCGAGTCGCTGGTCAACAGATTCAGTATGGCATCGCACGCCACCACCAGCGTGCCGGTGGTTTCCACCTCCCCGGTTCCGCTGAGCGCAAACGACGTGACGCTGCCAAACGAGGCATTGACCGTACTGACGGTACACGCCGCCCAGCCTCCGCTGGAAAATAGCAGCAGTATCAACAGCAGCAGGCGTTTCATGGCGCCTCCCGACAGACCAGCGGACCGTAGGTTTGCAGCTTGTGCTCCGGATTGGCTCCCACGGTCAGGGTAGCCCGGCAGCGTTTTCCATCAGGCACGATCACCTCCAGCGGGTTCACATCGCTAAGATTTTCCAGCCAGGCGATGCCGTCATACCCCACCACCGCATTGCTGCGCGAGGCGCGTCGGACCTGGCTTCCCACCGGCAGCGCCTGGCCGCGCGCATCGTGCAGAATGACGCTTGCCACCCGCTCCTGCTCCATCGGGAAGTCAACCAGATAGCCGCTGTGACGCCGGATCGCGATCCGCCGCTCGGTCTCTTTCAGACGGGTATCCGCCGGCAGGTTCAGGGTATCAATCCGGTAGCTTGCCGGATAATATGCCGATACCCCGCTGACCAGCAGGTAACCGTTGTTATTCGTTTTGCCGACGGGCTGATTCTCATAGCTGACGGGCACATCCGGATGACCGTCGGTACTGATGACGACAAACGCATCGTTGATCTTATTCGCCGCAAACAGCTCGCCGTCCATCAACACAATTGCGCCCATCGCTTCGCCCCACCAGGTCATCATGTCCCTTTCGCCGTAGCCGCCGCCCTGCAGCTCTATGTTGTTATTGCGCCAGCCCAGCGTGCCCTGCTGATAATCGCTGGATCTTGACTGGTTGGCCCAGGCCATGTTCCAGCTGAACCCACCGTCAGAAGGCATGGAGTGGTTATAGTTGATGCGCTGGGTACTGCCGGCATCCGGGGTGTTTTCAACGGTAATGGCAGCGCTGTCGCGCGCCCCCAGCGGCACCTGCAGCGACAGCGCGACCGTCCAGTCTCCCCGCTGCTGGTCCCGGCTGCCGGCCAGATAAATACTGCTCGCGCCCCACAGATTGCGGCTCCATGAGAGGTTAAGCAGCTCGGTTTTTTGGCTGTCAAAACTCTCCACCCCGATCCAGGCCGCGCCGATGTTGCCGTACTGTCCCAGGTTGAAGGTCAGAGAATACTGGTCCGTATTACGGCTGAAGCTGGCGATGGGTTTATCGTTCTCGTCATACACCGTCGGCTGGTCGTAAAGGGCCAGATTGCCAAAGCCGCGGTCGCGACGCGTGTGCTGGGTGGCCACGCTGAACTCGCTGGTGCTGTACTGATAACCCCAGCTGATTTGCCCGCCCGCATCCCCGCGCATGCGGCTCTGCGAGTAAGCGGTATTAACCACGCCAAGCTGACCGAGTTTAATCACCGTTCCTGCCCCGCCCAGCGCCAGTTCCTGCGCACCTTCCGCGTGACCTTCCAGGGTCAGCCAGTCCGTCACCCCGTAGCGATACGAACCGCTGCCCGCCGCTGAGCCGTAGTCAAAATTCTTGATACCGTAATTGCGCCGCAGGCTGCCCAGCGTCACGGCGCCGTCGCTCAGCCCTTTTTTGAGCAAGTCGCTGGTGACGTAAAACGGTAGCGTGGTGCTTATCTGTCGTCCCAGCGCATCCGTCGTGACCAGCACCGCGTCCCCGGCACCGTTGATATAGGGCAGATTGGTCAGGGTGAAGGGGCCCGGCTGAAGCTGGGTTGAGCCGGAGCGATACCCGTTGATAAAGAGATCGACCGACGTGGGTACCGCCGCTTCTCCTGCGAATTCGGGCAGCGGCCACGTCACCAGGTCAGGGCGCAGGGAGAAATCCCGCCCGACGCTTATCCCCCCCATCCGCACGCTGGAGCTCCAGCTCAGGGCATCGCTGATCACGTCCCCGACGCTCCAGCTCATCGCGTCATCCTCGTTGGTGAACAGCAGGGACGTGTCATAGCGAACATATCCCTCCTGCTGACCCTCGTTACCGGTGAAATTTTCCCGGGCATAGCCGGTGGAGGAAAACGAGCCGTTCTCGTTGAAGTAGCGGAACTCATGCCAGAGCGACGCCTGACCGCCGATATGTTCCGTATGGTTGGTGTAGAAATCGTAATTCAGCAGCGCCCCGCGTCCAAAGTGCGGTTTGGCCTGCGCCGCTTGCGTGCTGAACGGCGTCACGCGGGCCGTAACCCAGTCGCGAGGAACCGTTAACAGCAGGCGCTGCGCGGCGCTGTCGTACTCCACCCGCACCTGTGTAAGCGAAGAGAGATTCACCTCTCCGGGGGGAACATGCGCCGGTGGCAGCCCCGCGCGCAGCAGGTCGGCGCTGGAGATAAAGAAAGCGCTTTTACGCTGCGTCACGGGCACCACCAGACCGGTATCGTAGTGGTTGAGCACCAGAGCAAGCTGGAACACCGCTTCATCATCTATCGCCTGTGCCTGGGGTGGCGGCGGTAAACTGTCGTCGCCGGGCTCGGCCAGGGTCGCGGAACTGACGCAGAGCAGTATCATTATTGCCGGCTTCAGTTGACGGGCGTCGACTGCCATTGTGCGTCCCTGGCATTAATCTGCGCGCTCATCCGCTCTGGCTGGCGAACGCCAGCGGGTATGGGCCAGCTGCGGGTGCTGCCGGGAAGTACGTAACCCAGCAATCCCTCCGCAACCGTGCGTTTCTGCCCTCCCTGCTCCAGCGCCACCTGGCTGAGCCTGACGTGGACATCCCCCCGATTTCTGACCTCCAGCGCAGGCTGCCCGTCCGAACGCGTCACGCGCCAGCTCAGGTTTTGGGTTTCCGCCAGCGCGTGATGCGCGCCCTCTTTGATGGTCGGGATCCCCTGTCCATACACGAACAAAGGAATGGAGTAACGCATCTGCAATTTGAGGCCGATGGCGGGTTCGGCTTTGGCATCAGGCTGGGGGATTTCATCTACGATGATGCGGTAAGCCTGTTCGACACCCGCGGGAACCGAAGCCTGTTTGATAAGGCGAATAAGCTGCTTGCTGCCGGTGCCAATCGTTACGATGGGAGGGCTGGCGACCACGTCCTGCTGCGCCGTGTAGCGCTCGAGCCCGTTCTCCTGCTTCCAGCGCACGATGCGCACCTGCATCGTCGTTGCGCTGCTCCCCTGGTTCTGGATCCACAGCTCCGTGGCGTTGGCATCCGCAGCAAGCCATGGATCGATAGGCCAGAGCAGAATGGTGGCTGCCGCCTGCGCCTGGCCGGTTGCCGCAACCATGCCCAACGCGCCCGCCAGACAAACAGGTCTAAAAAATGGCTTCATCAACACTCTCCCTTTTTTACCATGACAAAGTCACAGTGAGCTGATCGGTATACGTTCCCGCCGGGCTAAACCCGGTCAGTAGCGCCACGCCAAAAAGCGGCAGCGCGATGTTATTGCTGTTGGTATAGGTAACCGGTATCGCCTGGTTGACGCCGATTTCACTGTTCGCGGCCAGCGAGCTGCTGCTGTAGAGCCGGTATGGCACCAGGTCTGTTCCACCGGACCGCTTCATGCGGCGAACGGATGAATAATTCTGGCCGCCATTAATGCTCATGCTTAGCGCCACGCCTGGCGTACAGGCGATGGATAACGCCCCGTTTGGCACAAAGCTGGTGCTCACCGGCGCGCTCTCGACGCCGTTATGGCTGCCAAAATCCAGCGTACCGAGAAGCCCTCCGCTACCGGTGGCCACCACGCACCCTGGAACAATGGTCGCGCTGACCTTAAAGGACTGTGATGTCACCGCCCCCGCCGCGGGCATCATGAGCACTCCTGCCATCAGCGCGAAAAAAGGCTGCACGCGTCCCTCCGCGCGTTTGCGCAGACCTGTGAGAGTTGCCTTCATGGCGGTTCGGGACTAGTAGGTGACGCTGACGTTAATCGTGTCGGTGTAGGTTCCCGGGACGACCGTCACGCTGTTACCGCCGCCGGTAATACGCCCGTAGAGGGTGTAACTGTCCACTCCTCCGGCCGTAGAGGCGATCGGCAGCGCGGTATTATTGGCAATCACGCTGTTAAACCCGCTGTCGCTGTAAAGGCTGTAAGCCACGCCCTGCGCCGTATTGCTCGTATTGACCAGATAGCGCGCAGGCGTTCCCGGCGTGCCTACAACGGTGCCGGGTGCAGAGGAGTTGGTGTTGCCTGTGATCGCCACCGTATAGCTGGCGGTCGTACATTGAATAGTGAAGGTGTTTCCGCCGCTGGCACCGGTTAGCTGCGTGGTCAGAGTGGAAAACGTTGCAGGATGGGTGCCAAAATCCAGCGTCCCGAAGTTAATGCCGTTTTGCGTGGGCGAGCCGTTTATCAGACAACCATTCGTGAGCGTCAGCGTCGCGCCGATGGTGCCGCTGCTGGTGACGGCCAGTGCCTGATGGGCCGTTGTCGCAGTCAGTAAGGTGCCTGCGCAGATCAAAAGGAGTTTTCTTTTCATTTACCACCCTCCAGAAGACGTCTTCGTTCCCTTGCCACGTTTTATTTTTGTCGTTCAAGATGTTAGCCCCGCTTAACGTTCCTCTGAGGGGGTTATTGAGAATTTAGTTTACGGATATCGCTTCGACCACCTGCCCCTTAACGTCTAAGCACTTTGTCCTATTGACTTCTTATTACCTTATATAACAGAGAGTTAAATTAATTTTTTCAGCTTTTTTATTTTATCTGGAGAGAATATATCCATTAAAGTGTGATGGAGATCACAATATATCATCAGGGTAATAACAACAAAATTAATAAAACTTAAAAAGGAGTTGTATCCCCCTACGCTTTGCGTCAATTTATGTGCCGAATAATTTCCCGCGTCGTAATAAAAAATTTATATGTATCGCCGCGGGCTACATCTGAAGCGCATAGAGGGTCTTTTTTCGTGGCAAGTGCAAACAAACTCACACTCTTCATCGTGATATTCATGCTGGCGGGTATTCTTTCAGGGGCAGCAATTCATGAATATGCATCTGCGGATGCCATCAAAGCCTGGTCGGATAATATTACCCTTCTGACCGATATTTTCCTCCGACTGATCAAAATGGTCATTGCACCGTTGGTCTTTAGTACGCTCACCGTTGGTATTATGAAGCTGGGCGAAACCTCTACCATTGGACGCGTTGGCGGCAAAGCGATGGTGTGGTTTATCAGCTCATCCGTGCTCTCTATTCTGGTCGGCCTGTTTATCGTCACGCTGGAGCATCCGGGAAGCGGTCTGAACCTGACGGTCCCTACCGAGGCGGTAGATACCGGTCTGGCCGTTGGCGGCATGACGCTGAAAGCGTTCCTGTCACACACCATTCCAACCAGCATCGCGGGGGCAATGTCTAACAATGAGATCCTGCAGATTGTGGTGTTCTCAATGTTCTTCGGCATTGGTGGCGCGTCGCTGGGGCAGAAATTCAACGCCCCGCTGGTGGCCGCGCTGGACGTGGTTTCCCATATTATGCTGAAGGTCACGGGTTATGTGATGTACGTGGCTCCGCTGGCCATTTTCGCGGCAATCTCATCCGTCATTGCCACGCAGGGTCTGGGCATTCTGCTGAACTACGCCTCATTTATTGGCGGCTACTATGTTGCCATTCTTCTCACCTGCATGGTGTTGCTGGCCGTGGGTTACATGGTGCTGAAAAAAGAGGTATTCCGCCTGGTCAGCATGCTCAAGGATCCGGTCCTGGTGGCGTTTACCACCAGCAGTTCTGAAGCGGCCTACCCTAAAACGCTGGAGCAGCTGGAGCGTTTTGGCTGCTCGCGCAACATCGCCTCTTTCGTTCTGCCGATTGGCTACTCATTCAACCTGGTGGGGTCGATGGTGTACTGCTCTTTCGCCTCGATGTTTATCGCACAGGCGTACAACATTCACCTGAGCTTCTCTGAAGTGACGGTGCTGATGCTGACCCTGATGCTGGCCTCCAAGGGGATTGCGGGCGTGCCGCGCTCCTCGCTGGTGGTGCTGGCCGCGACGATCCCAAGCTTTAACATTCCGGTGGCGGGTATTCTGCTGCTGATGGGTATCGACCACTTCCTGGATATGGGCCGTTCCGCGATTAACGTTCTGGGGAATGGAATTGCGACCGCGATGCTGTCGCAGAATGAAGGCGCGCGGGAAGCGGAAGCTGAAGCGGAGCTGGTAAAGCAGGAAGCGTAAGGTGAAAAAAAGGGTGAGGCCTGATGCCCTCACCCCAGCCCTCTCCCTGTGGGAGAGGGAGCAAACACAAAAAACGGCAACCTGGGTTGCCGTTTTGCATTTACCTACGCTACGTGACTCGCGGCGATATCCAGCAGCGCCATCTCATCGCTGTTCAGCAGCTTCTCAATGTTCACCAGAATCAGCATACGCTCGCCGAGCGCGCCCAGACCGGTCAGGTATTCGGTCGACAGCGTGACCGCAAACTCCGGCGCAGGGCGAATCTGGTCAGAGGTCAGGGAAAGCACATCAGATACGCCATCCACCACGATACCGACCACGCGCTGCCCCAGGTTGAGAACGATCACCACGGTGTTGTCGTTATAGTCAACGTCGCCCTGGCTGAACTTCACGCGCAGGTCCACGATGGGCACAATAACGCCACGCAGGTTGGTGACACCTTTAATAAAAGCAGGCGTGTTAGCGATGCGGGTAACCTGGTCGTAACCACGGATTTCCTGCACTTTCAGGATATCGATGCCGTACTCCTCATCGCCTAAAGTGAATACCAGGAATTCCTGCCCTGATGGCTCGCCCGCCAGTTTCGTTACATTACTCATACCGGTCATGTTATTACCTTCTACTTAATCAGGCGGCTGTGTACGCCACACGTTGTTCACGATTTAATCCCTGAAGCGCCGACACGTCGACGATCAGCGCCACGCTACCATCACCCAGAATGGTGGCGGCAGAAATACCCGGCACTTTGCGGTAGTTGCTTTCGAGGTTCTTCACCACCACCTGGTGCTGGCCAATCAGCTGATCGACCAGCAGCGCGTAGCGGCGGCCCGCGCTTTGCAGGATCACAACGATGCCCTGCGTGGCCTCGGTCTTTGCCCCGTCCACTTCGAACACTTTCCACAGTTCCACCAGCGGCAGGTATTCACCGCGCACTTCAAGCACGCGCTCGCCGCCCGCCAGCGGATGCAGATCTTCTTCACGCGGCTGCAGGGATTCCATCACGGCGTTCAGCGGCAGGATAAAGACTTCGTCCGCCACTTTGACCGACATGCCGTCGAGGATCGCCAGCGTCAGCGGCAGCAGGATGCGAATGGTGGTGCCGGAACCCTGTTTAGACTGGATCTCAACGTGGCCGCCCATCTCCTGGATGTTACGTTTCACCACGTCCATGCCTACGCCGCGCCCGGACACGTCGGTCACCTGCTCTGCGGTAGAGAAGCCCGGCGCGAAGATGAGCATGCCCACTTCTTCGTCGGTCATGTTTTCATTGACCGCCATCCCCTGCGAAATCGCTTTTGCCAGGATGCGCTCGCGGTTAAGACCCGCGCCGTCATCGGTCACTTCGATGCAGATGTTCCCGCCCTGGTGTTCCGCAGAGAGGATCAGGTTGCCGACCGGGGATTTTCCGGCGGCAATGCGGTTTTCCGGCAGTTCGATACCGTGGTCGAGGCTGTTACGCACCAGGTGCGTTAACGGGTCAATAATGCGCTCGATCAGGCTCTTATCCAGTTCGGTTGAGCTGCCCATCAGGGTCAGTTCAATCTGTTTATTCAGCTTGCTGGCAAGGTCGCGGACCAGGCGCGGGAAGCGGCTGAAGACGTATTCCATCGGCATCATACGGATGGACATGACCGATTCCTGCAGGTCGCGGGCGTTACGCTGCAGCTGGCCCATGCTGGTAATCAGATCGCCGTGGGTGACCGGGTCCAGCTCGTTAGAACGCTGCGCCAGCATCGACTGGGTGATCACCAGCTCGCCAACCAGGTTAATAAGCTGGTCAACCTTCTCAACGGCAACGCGGATACTGGTTGACTCGCTGGAGCGCGCGGCAGGTTTCTCACCACGGCCAGGCGCAGCTGCCTCTTTTGGCACTGCCTTCAGCGCCGGGGCCGCAGGGGCCACAGCCAGTGCTGCGGCCTGAGCGACAATGGCCACCTCTTCCGCAGCGGCAGGGACGTCAACCGCAGCCGTTTCGGTTTCGAAAGCGATCTGGTCAGCTTCAATCACAAAGCACAGAACCGCCACGATATCGTCCTGGCCAATACCGTCATCAAGCGTCGCGGCCAGGCTGTCTTTGCCTTTTACCACGTTGCTTAATTTCGCCAGGTTACCCAGCTCTTCTTCCAGCAGGTTAACTTCATTCTCTTTCAGGCGTGACAGCACAACGCGCAGTTTGCCCGCTTGTGCAGCTGCTGGCGCGGCCTCGTCGGCAGCAACCGCATCGACAACGCTCAGTTTCGCCGCAGGGACAACGGCTGCAGCGACCTCACCTTTTGCTTCCAGGGCGAGCTGGCGCAGCGCATTGCAGATATAATCGAAGCTGGCGGCATCCGGCTCTTGCGACTGTTTATAAGCGTCGAGCTGTTCTTGCATGATGTCCTTCGTTTCCAAAAACAGATTGATAATGTCGGTGTTGAGTTGCATCTCACCTCGTCTGGCTTCATCGAGCAGGTTTTCCATCAGATGCGTGGTTTCCTGCAAAACGCTGAAGCCAAAAGTTCCTGCCCCTCCTTTGATCGAGTGGGCAGCCCGAAAGATGGCATTCAATTGTTCGGCATCTGGCGCTTCCGGCTGCAAAACCAGCAAATGCTGCTCCATGTCAGCCAACAGTTCGTCCGCTTCATCAAAAAATGTCTGATAAAAATCGCTTATATCCATGCTCACGCTGTCACCTCGGTTCGGCTGATGGCATTGTGGGAACACTGACCTGTGGTGCAACCTCAGGTTTTTCCAGGGCGCTTACTGGCTCATTCTGGCTTTCGGCGTTTTCATGCAAAATGGCCTGTTCGGCTTGTTTGTTCAGTACCAGCAGGCTGATGCGACGGTTGACGGCATCATCAGGTCCGCGATCGCTTAAGCGCATCGTTGCCGCCATGCCGACGACACGTAACACTTTGCCGCTATCCAACCCTCCGACCATCAGTTCGCGGCGGGATGCATTGGCCCGATCGGCAGAAAGCTCCCAGTTGCTATATCCTTTCTCACCGCTGGCGTAGGGGAAATCATCGGTATGACCTGAAAGGCTAATACGGTTGGGAATACCGTTCAGTACAGGCGCAATGGCGCGCAGAATGTCGCGCATATAGGGTTCGACATCGGCACTGCCGGTTCTAAACATCGGGCGATTCTGGCTATCGATGATCTGAATACGTAGACCTTCCTGGACCAGATCGATTTTGAGATGGGGACGTAACGCCCGCAGTTTCGGATCGGACTCTATCAACTGGTCGAGATCACCCCGCAATTTCCGCAATCGACTTTGCTCCATGCGTTTTTTCAGCTCTTCGATGTTCGGCTGCTTATTCACTTCCCCCTGGCTTTGGGTGTAATCATCACCACCGCCGGGAATTGGGCTTTCACTATTAGAAATGCGATCGCCGCCCGTAACCGCAGTCGCCAGTGGAGTCCGGAAGTACTCCGCAATCTGAATCAGCTCTTTTGGGCTGGAGATGGAGATCAGCCACATCACCAGAAAAAAGGCCATCATCGCAGTCATAAAGTCGGCATAAGCAATCTTCCACGCTCCATGTGCTGCCCCGTGGCTTTTGGCTTTGCGTCGTTTGACGACAATAATCGGATGCGCTTGATTCTTCATGCTTCCTCGGTTGTCGTCTGTTGTTGCGGATTTTTCACCGCACGCACATGCTCTTCCAGTTCAATAAACGACGGGCGTTCGCTGGAATAGAGCGTTTTGCGACCAAACTCAACGGCGATAGGCGGTGCGTAACCGTTCAGATTAGAAAGCAGAGTGACTTTGACGCACTGCATCATTTTGCTGGTTTCGGCGCTTTTCTGACGTAAAACAGTCGCTAATGGGGAAATAAATCCGTAAGCCAATAAAATGCCGAGGAAAGTCCCCACCATCGCATGTGCGATAAGCGCACCCAGCTCGGCGGCAGGACGATCGGCTGAACCTAACGCGTGAACGACCCCTATTACAGCCGCAACAATACCAAACGCCGGAAGTGAGTCCCCGACCAGCGCCAGACTGTTCGCCGGGACTTCTGCCTCGCTTTCGTGCGTCTCAATCTCTTCATCCATCAGGGCTTCGATTTCGAAGGTGTTCATGTGACCGCTGATAATCAGGCGCAGATAATCGACGATAAAATCAAGCATGACGCTATCCGCGAGGATGCGTGGGTAGCTGGCGAAGATCTCGCTCTCACGGGGATTTTCAATATCACGTTCCAGCGAAAACATCCCCATCTGCCGCGATTTCGCCATCAACCGATAAAGCAGAGCCAGCAGATCCATATACATTGCTTTGGTGTATTTGGAGCGACGAAACAGCAACGGCAGCGCCTTCAGCGTGCCTTTAATCGCTTTGCCATTATTGCCGACGATAAACGACCCAATCCCTGCACCGGCAATAATCACCAGTTCAGCGGGTTGATAGAGTGCTCCAAGGCTTCCACCGGTCATCAAATAACCGCCGAAAACTGTACCGAGAACAACCAGGTAACCTAATAAGATAAGCACGACATCATCCTTCCACTGTTGACCATGACAGGATGTTCAGTCGTCAGGCGTTAACGCGCGATTGGGGCAAAAAAAAGCAGCGGTACGTCGTTACCGCTGCTGGAATGTTGCGCCTCACCGTATCAGTTAAACAGCCTGTACTCTCTGTTCATCCAGCAGTTGTGGGATAATATCGGCAGGATTCTGGGAAAGTTTACGTCTTTTTACTGCCCGGGATGGCGGTTGACATAAGCTGCAGGCAAAGCTGCCAACAGGCTGGTGAGCGTGGGTAATAAAATTGCCGCCGCAGCAGTTGCAGCTGGAAAGTTGCAGTAATCCACTTTCAACAAACCGCACCAATGTCCAGGCACGGGTTAATGCCAGCAGTGGTCCTTCTTCTGCTTGTGGGCACTGTTCAAGGTATAAACGGTAGGCTTTGATCACCGCATCGACGCCATTACACAAACCGGTTTTCAGTAAAAACTGCCATGCATTACAGAACATCGAAGCATGAACGTTTTGTTCCCAGGTCATAAACCAGTCGGTTGAGAATGGCAGCATGCCTTTCGGCGGTGGGCTTCCGCGCAGTTCTTTATAAAGTTTTATCAGGCGTCCGCGACTTAACTGTGTTTCGCTTTCCAGCATCTGCAAACGAGCGCCCAGGGTGATCAATTCCATTGCCAGCTGAATATCCCGCGCTTCCTGAACAATGCTTTTTTCACTCATGATCAGGCCCTTTTCTTGCGCAGCGCTTCTTCAGGCTGATTAACATCATTCAGCAAGCGTGTTGAGAGCATGATGCCGGTATGAATTTGCTGGAGATCGTCAACGCGGGAATCTTGCGTCAACTGAGTAATCGTCTGGTGGCTGTCAAAACGGAAGTGACAAACCAGTTGATTGGTTTCTGCCAGCTTAACCATTTGCGGAAGAGTCAGTGCCGCTAACGTTGTCGCCATTTCTTCATTTATGCCGAGACGAAACATAGCGGACGCTTTGTCCTGAACAATCAAACGCTGTGCAAGTAGTAAATATGACAAGTTGATGTCATAAATGTGTTTCAGCAACTCGGAGGTATGCATTATTCCCACCCAGAATAACCAACTTTATTTTTATGCGGTTTCACCGCACCCCGTGATGTCGCCGGGAAGTCACCCGGTATAAAAAAGAAAAGGCTAAATGCATAGTTGAATTTAGGTTTGTATTCATTGAAACCCGTAAGAGAGAAACCGCGAATGCGTCTCTTACATGTTTTATCATTTCTTACAAATAACTAAGATTTTTCCTAATTCGACGCAAACTCTACTCGTCAGTTTTGCCACATACAATCCAGCCACCCTCAAATTTAAAAAAAATGTGATCCACGTCACACAATTTAAGTGAATATGACCCATAAATCCATCAGTATGACTTGTAATTTGTTCAATTTTTAACCAATCAGTACTGTTTTGTATTCTTAATTGACGAATACTCATGCAGACGGGCGATCCGAACTGGCATGCAACGTGCTTTTACCGTCGTAAGCGCCGCGCGGAAACATTTACAACAACCCCCTCTCCTGGAAACATTTTTCTTACCGTGAAAAAACATATAGTTATGCAGGTAGCACAAAAAAGATGTTTCATAACGTGACCATTCGAAATGATTTTGTAACGTGACAAAACGATTTAACAGTGAAAGCGTGAATTTGTGTGATTTACGTTAAGTTGTTAATTTTTTTCATTTAGGGGCATTTTTCAGTTATTCTTCTTATAAGAATAATTAATGAATAATTATGATAAGCTTCACACTAATGTCGTAATCAGCTCTTGCAGAACCCGGGAATTCGCGGTAAAGGTGATCAAACGCTGTCTTTCAGACACCCAAGGAGTGCGCCATGAGTTACTCCCATCTACTTGTTTCTGTTGCTGTTTCTCCAGAAAGCCATCAGCTCGTCGCCCGGGCGGTTTCCATTGCCAGACCCCACAATGCCCGCATCAGCCTCATTACGCTTGCGGCTGAACCGGAGATGTATAATCAGCTGGCCGCCCCTATGCTGGAGGATATTCGTGAGGTACTTCAGGAGGAAACGCAGCAGTTTCTGCGCGAGCTGGTAGAAAAGGCACACTATCCTGTCTTTGAGACCGTTATTGCGACAGGAGAACTTAATGCCCATATTCTCGATATGTGTCGTAAACAGAATATTGATTTAGTGATATGCGGGAATCATAACCACAGCTTTTTATCGCGCGCGGCCTGCGCGGCGAAATCTATTGTCGCGTCAAGCCAGGTTGATGTTCTGTTAGTGCCGCTTGGGGGGCGTTAACCCCCCAGGGAAATATCAGGCAAGTTTAGGGAATGTTGCGATCTTTTTTTGTAAATCGCCTTCATGGCTTTGTGGGGCGATATCGCGGAGATCCTGAATAAAACGCGCCTGCCAGTGGTTAATATCGTTTTTACGGATCGTCTCCATCATTTCAGCATGGCGGGAAATACGCTCCGTGAGCGGCATGGTCAGCGCGCGGTTCAGCGCGTTAGCCACGTCATCGCGATCGTAAGGGTTTACAATAAGCGCCGACGTGAGCTCATTTGCAGCTCCGGCAAACTGGGAAAGCACCAGAACACCCGGGTCGGCAGGATCCTGGGCCGCCACATACTCTTTCGCCACCAGATTCATCCCGTCGCGCAGCGGCGTGACCAGCCCAACGTCCGCATAGCGGAAGACCTTCATCAGGATCTTACGGTCAAAATGCTGATTCAGGTAAAACAGCGGCGTCCAGCCCAGCTGGCCGTAGCGGCCATTAATGCGCCCTGCTTCTGTCTCCAGCTGGTGGCGAATGTCCTGATAGGCCTGAACTTCACCGCGCGACGTCGGGGCGATCTGGGTATAGCGAATTTTCCCGTGATGCTGCGGGTATTTATCCAGCAGCGTTTCATATGCCAGGAAGCGCTCCGGAAGCCCTTTTGAATAATCAAGACGCTCAACCGAGAAGATATTTTTCACGTGCTTGAGTTCATTCTTAAGCTGAGCCAGCTTCGGCGGCAGCGGGCCAGAGGCCTGCTCCGCGATTTCGTCAGGTTCAATCCCTATTGGATACACTTCGGTGTGGAACGTTTTTCCCCACGCCGTATGGGTTTTCCCGCCTTTGGTCACCAGACGCGCTTTTCCTGATACGGAGTCAAGGAATGCCAGTCGGTCATTTTCCGTCTGGAAGCCCAGCAAATCGTAGTCACACAGCGCCTCCAGCAGCTCTTCATGCGGCGGCAGCGCGGTAAAAATTTCCGGGGTCGGGAACGGGATGTGCAGGAAGAAGCCAATCCGGTTATTCACACCTCTTTTTCGCAGCTCGCGCGCGAAGGGCAGCAGGTGATAATCGTGGATCCATAAAATATCGTCTTCTTCTATTAATGGCAGCAGTTTATCCGCCAGCAATGCATTCACGCGCGAGTAGCCTTCGAAGGATTCACGCTGGAATTTGACCAGGTCAAGACGATAGTGAAACGCAGGCCACAGGACGGCATTCGAGAACTGCGAGTAATACTCGTCGTAGTCTTTCTCTTTCAATGCAAATGAAGCCCACGTAATGTTTCCGCGCGTCACCTTTTTGAGCGGCTTCTCCTCTTCACTGATTTCCCCACTCCAGCCAAACCACAGCCCGCCAGCGGCTTTTAAGGCACCTAACACCCCCACCGCCAGTCCACCTGCACTGGCTTTTTTATCATCAGGCGGTGCGATTCGGTTAGAGACGACGACTAAGCGACCCATAATGGTTTCCCCCTTTGTTTTGCGCTATTTGTTGTTGTTGCTGGTTAGCGATATCAGATACCCACTGCCAGACGCTGGCGACATCCGCCAGCCGCCATTCGGCGACAGTGTCACCAGGCCCTACCTTAACGGCGATCCCTCCGGCCTGATTAACCACACGGAACCCGGCCTCGTCGGTCAGGTCATCCCCAAAGAAAACAGGCGTCCGGCCCTTGAAAGGTGCCTCCGCCATAAATGCGGCGATGGCTGCGCCTTTATTAATCCCCTTAGGCTTTAACTCCACCACGCATTTGCCCGGCTGCAGCGCCAGCTGTGGATGCGCTTGCGCAACCTTCTGCGCAAGCGCAAGCACGGCGGCTTCATGCTGCGGTGCCTGGCGATAATGCAGGGCAAAGGCCATCCCTTTGGCTTCCAGCTCGGTGCCAGGCAAGCCTGCCAGCGCAGCAGAGAGCTGCTTCTGGAGCGTTTGCGTGAGTGCGTCGGGGAGTGAAACGATATGCGTTTGATCATGGATGTCGCGGCGCTCCGCTCCGTGTACACCGGCCAGCGGAAAGTGGTAAGGACTGGCGAGCAGATCCAGCTCGGCCATTGAGCGCCCTGATATCAATGCCAATGCACCATCACTTGCGGTTGCCAGTAGCTGTAGTCCTTGCAGAATATTGTCAGGCACGACGACCTGATCGGGATGCGGTTTGATTTCCGCCAGCGTTCCATCAAGATCAAAAAACCAGGCATATTTCGCGGATAGTTCAGGGGTTTCGGTTAACAGTTCTGTCACCCGGTTCTCCTCCTTCTCTTTTCTTATTGTGTTGCGCAGAACGCGCTTTACAGACATGTAAGTATAGACAGTGTGACGGGGGTCGCCATTTGCAACGAAGAACAGCCAACCGTTATGGCGGTTGGCTATGGTGGGAAAAAACGCTAAATTGTTGCAGAAAAAAGCATCAGACAGTGCGTTTCGCTTTTTGCTTGTAACGGTCGAAGATCACCGCTGCCAGCAGGATTAAGCCGCGAACCACGTACTGCGCGAAAGGAGAAATATTAAGCAGGTTCATGGCGTTTTCCACGGTGCCTAAAATTAAGATACCCGCCACCACATATGAGATTTTTCCGATGCCACCTTTCAGAGAAACGCCACCTAAAACGCAGGCGGAGATAACAATCAGCTCATAACCAATCGACGTCATTGGCTGCCCACTGGTCATACGTGAAGCCAGAATAATTCCGGCTATCGCTGATACCAGGCCTGAGAGAACAAAGATAATAATTTTGGTGCGAACAACCGGTACACCCGCCAGACGCGCGGCCTCTTCGTTCCCGCCAATCGCCAGGGTGTTACGACCAAAGGTGGTTTTATTCAGCAGCAAACCAAAGATAATCAGACACGCGACGGTGAGCCAGATTGGCGCAGGCAGACCGAACCAGTTGGCGTAACCAAGGGCAAAGAAGCTTTCATCTTCGATACCGACCGCTTTACCGTCTGAAATGATGTACGCCAGACCTCGAACAATCTGCATCGTTGCCAATGTCGTGATCAGAGCATTTATTTTCAGTTTGGCGATAACAAAGCCATTGACCAGGCCACAGAGAACGCCCAGCAACAACCCCGCTGCCACGCCAATCCACAGGCTTTCAGTCAGGTTAATAACCACCGCCGTGGTGACACCCGCACAGGCAATTACGGAGGCGACAGAAAGGTCAAAGTCACCGGAAGCGAGGCAGAACAACATGCCACAAGCCACCATCCCCGACATGGAAATTGCCAGGCCCAACCCTTTAATATTAATGAAGGTGGCAAAATTTGGGACAAAAATGGCACAGGCGATAAAGAGCACCGCAAACACCACCAGCATGCCGTACTGATCCCAGATACGCCCGAAGCTGAATGACGACTTAGGTGCGCCAGACCCCGATGTAGAAACAGAAGACATCATACTCTCCTTACTCAGGCAACAGCCTGGCTGACTTTAGGCATCGCAAGGCTCAGTGCCTGACGCTCATCTGCCTGCTCGTGTAACAATTCACCGGCGATTTCACCTTCCCGCATCACCACAATCCGGTCGGCAACGCCGAGGACTTCAGGTAAGTCGCTGGAGGCAAACAGCACCGCCACGCCCTGCGCCGCCAGCGCATAAATTACGTTATATATTTCGTGCTTAGCGCCAACATCAATGCCGCGCGTAGGTTCATCCAGCAAAATGACCTTCATCTCTTCCGATAACCAGCGGCCCAGAATGGCTTTTTGCTGATTTCCGCCTGAGAGATTCATGATCAGTTGCTCCGCGCCCGGCGTTTTGATGTTGAGCGAACGAATGTGGTGATCGGCATTGTTTTCTTCCCAACCGTTGTTGATTACACAACCGCCGAGCACATGTTTACGTCTGGCACTGATGTTGATATTGTCGCGAACGGAGTGCACGGGAATAATGCCTTCCGCTTTGCGATCTTCCGGGCAGAGCATCATGCCTGCGGCAATGGCGTGGCTCGGTTTACGAATATCGATCGGCTGTTGGTCGATATAAACCTGACCGGCGGTGATTTGCGTCCCGCCAAACATGCCTTTCATTAATTCGCTACGCCCCGCCCCTACCAGACCAAACAGCCCAACAATTTCACCACTGCGAACCGCCAGACTTATTGGCGTACGCACGCCTGGTGCTTTCACAGCATCAAGACGTAGGCGCTCCTCGCCATAACTACGCGGTTGCCAGCCGTAGATATCGCCAATGTCGCGCCCGACCATCGCCTGCACCAGCGCGTCGTGGTCAACCTGCTGCATATCGGTAAAGGTTTTGACATAACGTCCATCTTTAAAGACAGTAATGGCATCGCTGAGGGCAAATATTTCTTCCATACGGTGAGAAACGTATAAGATTACCCGCCCCTCTTTTCGCAGTTCACGAATAACGCGGAAAAGATTGTCGATTTCACGGGCAGAGAGGGAGCTGGTTGGCTCATCAAAGGCGATAATTTTGGCGTTACGCGCCAGCGCTTTGGCGATTTCAACCATCTGCCACTGACCAATGGAGAGATATTTCAGCGGCGTGTCCGGGTCAATATCCATACCAAGATGTTTAAGTTGTAAACCCGCCTCATAATTCAGCAATGAGCGATTCACAATGCCGCCTTTATGCGGCAGCTGGCCGAGATAGATGTTTTCCGCGACGGTCATTTCCGGCACGAGATGCAGTTCCTGGTAAATAATCGCCACGCCCGCGTTAAGTGCTGCGGTCGTGTCGGAAAAGGACATTTCCTGCCCATTAATCACTACAGAACCCGTGGTTGGCGCATAGTTGCCGCTGAGGATTTTTAAGAGAGTTGATTTTCCTGCGCCATTTTCACCCATCAACGCATGAACCTGACCGGCATAGCAGTCAAAACTAATATCCGTCAGCGCCTTAACGCCGGGAAACGTTTTACCGATGCCGCGAAATGAGAGATACGGGGTAGACTGTTGCATAACGTCTCCGTGAATCACTGGTCGTTCACACCCCCTCTGCATCATGCAGAGGGGAATTTTTCCGGCAAATTACTTACCGCCTAAACCTTTTTTCTCCAGTTCTTCTTTAAAGTTGTCACGCGTGATCAGTACCACGTCGGTAACTTCGGTAAATTTTGGCGGTTCAACGTCTTTTGCTACCCAGTTGTAAAGCATTTCGCTGGATTTATAGCCATGTACGTCCGGGCTTGGCAGCAGGGAACCGTAGAAGCCGGTTGCCTGTGCTTTAGACAGTTCGCTCACCGCATCCACACCGTTAATACCAATACCGATGATATCGGCTGCTTTAAAGCCCTGACCTTCGGTTGCACGTACGCCGCCAAGTACGGTGCTGTCGTTCATACCGACGATCAGCCAATGTTTAACTTCCGGATGTTGAACCAGCATTGAGTTGGCAGCGTCAAATGCCCCCGGGATGTCGTTAGATTTGGTAGGTACCTGATAAATTTGTTTTTCCGGGAATCCGGCCGCTTTCAGTGCGTCCATAGAACCCGTTGTACGGCGGCGGGCGGTATCCAGTTCGTTGGCGGTAATCGCCATCACCGCGCTTTCTTTGACATCCCAACCCCGTTTCTGCATCTCTTTATACAGTTCCTGGCCCTGACGTTCGCCAATTTTAGTCGCCGCCATCATCACCAGCGGAACGGTATCCATTGGCTTACCTTTGGCGTTAACAAACTGGTCATCCACGGCAATGACTTTCATATCGTAGCCACGCGCTTTCGCGACGATGGCAGAGCCGAGTTTGGGGTCCGGAGTACAAATAACGAAACCTTTTGCGCCACTGGCTGCCAGGCTGTCGATCGCGTTCAATGTTTTTTCGCCATCCGGCACGGCAATCTTAATAACCTCAAACCCTAAATCCTTCCCGGCTTTATCGGCAAACTTCCATTCGGTCTGGAACCACGGCTCTTCCGGTTGCTTCACCAGGAAACCGAGCTTCAGGTTCTCCGCCATAGCGGATTGTGACATAACGGCTGCCAGACCAATGGCTGCCAGGGCTTTAGTAAATTTGTGCATGGTTCTCTCCAGCTTTAGCATTCTTTTCTGTAGGGAATATATGCGTGCTTCTTATTTAATCGGACTTAAAACAAGGCATTAGCGCTTACCTCGTCATAAGCGTTATTGCTGGTGATAGTTTTAGCGGGAAATTAATCATCCATAAGAGAGCCCCATCACACCGCAGAATTACAGTAATTGCGTACATAAATTCAGCGAAAAATGACATAAAAAAGGCAGGATATGTCAGACAAATGAAACAAGGGTAAGCAGGATTATCCATAAGATTAGCTAAGATATCCCTGATGGCCTGTAACAGGCGTGAGGACGCCAGACGTCAGAAAGCTGCAGCATGTTTTTTATCAAAAACGCAGCACGTCCGGAGCATTATTTATTTTGTAGAATTTGATTTAGCGCAATTTTATTAATGCATCATATATTTGAAATAATCAATCCGTAATTCATTATTTTACGGAGGATTATTCCAGCTTAATATTCCCAAAAGAGTAACAGTATATCTCTTCAACAAAAACCTTTAATTATCAGCAAATTAATGAATGAGCAATCGATGGGAAGCTAATTGTATTTATGTACTATATTAAAGTTTGTAATGTATGGTAAACACAGCCTATTTAAGAGTTTTCTTAGACCACAGACAAGGGTATGCTTATTTATATCGAACACAGGAAGTGAATTTCGGTCGACTTCGTTTACTGCAGAAAGCGTATTTCTGCTTTTCTTCGTATTTGCCTGGCGCTCAGGTTAAGCAACGGACATCACGTCCCACAGTCAATAAGGATATGAGTATGGCTACCCAAACGATGATGCAAAAACTTAACGCGCAGATGAACCTTGAGTTCTACGCCTCGAACCTGCACCTTCATTTAAGTGCGTGGTGTGCCGAGAATAGTCTCACGGGGTCTGCCACATTCTTTCGCTCTCAGGCGCAAAGTAACGTCACCCATATGATGCGTGTCTTTAACTTCCTGAAAGCCGCAGGGGCAAATCCTGTCGTTAAAGCCCTTGATGGGATCAATGAAAATTACTCTTGCCTGGAAGAACTGTTTCAGAAAACGCTTGAAGAGTACGAGCAACGCTGCAGCACGCTCAGCAAACTGGCCGATGAAGCCAAAGCGCAGCAGGATATTACGACGCTCAGATTCTTACGCGATATGGACAAAGAACAGCAGCAGGATGGCATGCTGCTGAAGACGCTGGCGGATGAGATCCATAATGCACAGCAGGCGGGTTTATGTCCCGAGCAGACCGACCGTCACCTGCTCGACATTGTGGCGGTGCAGCACCACTGAGTTTTTGGCCTGCTCCCATCCGGGGAAGCAGGCTCTCTCCCTATCTCCAACCTTCTGCTTTTGCTGAAATTTAACAAATCAGATCTGGCTCCCAATGATTAACCACACAACGTGTGATGATTTATTTAGTTACATAATCATTGACGAGGGAGCATCATGATCACCATTGAGTTTGTTGTCATTCTCCTCTGCCTGCTGACGGGTACGCGTTTCGGCGGTATGGGGCTTGGGTTAATTAGCGGTATTGGTCTTTTTATTTTATGTTTTGTCTTTGGTCTGCAACCGGGTAAGCCGCCGGTAGACGTTATGCTGACCATCCTCGCGGTGATTGGCTGTGCCGCTACGCTGCAAACTGCGGGCGGCCTCAACGTCATGATGCAGTTTGCTGAACGTCTGCTGCGCAAGCACCCGCAGCACATCACCCTGCTCGCCCCTTTCACCACCTGGATGCTGACCTTTCTGTGCGGCACCGGGCATGTGGTCTACACCATGTTCCCCATCATTGCGGATATCGCCCTGAAAAAAGGGATCCGCCCCGAGCGCCCCATGGCCGTGGCATCGGTCGCGTCGCAGATGGCCATTACGGCATCCCCCGTTTCCGTTGCCGTGGTGTCGCTGGTGTCCATCCTGGCGGCACAGCATGGTATCGGTCACGCGTGGGGGATCCTGGAAATTCTCGCCGTGTCGGTTCCCGCTTCGCTTTTTGGCGTGGCCATTGCGGCCCTGTGGAGCTTACGCCGTGGGAAAGATTTGGCTGACGACGTGGAGTTTCAGGAAAAGCTGAAAGACCCTAAGCAGCACGAATTTATCTATGGCGGTACGGAGACGTTAATGAATCAGCGTTTCCCAAAGCAGGCCTACTGGTCCACGTGGATTTTCTTTGCGGGCATTGCCGTGGTCGTTCTGCTGGGCGCCTTCCCTGAACTGCGCCCCGCCTTTGAGCTGAAAGGCAAAATGACGGCGCTGTCGATGAACCTTGTCATTCAGATGATGATGTTAATTGCGGGCGCCGTGATGCTGATGGCCTGTAAGGTCAATGCGTCCGCGATTTCCAACGGCGCGGTGTTCAAAGCCGGTATGGTCGCGATCTTCTCGGTATTTGGCGTGGCGTGGATGAGCGATACCTTTTTCCAGGCACATCTCGACGAGTTAAAGCTGGCGCTGGAAGGCGTTGTGAAAAGCCACCCGTGGACGTATGCCATTGTGCTGTTTCTGGTGTCAAAACTGGTGAACAGCCAGGCGGCGGCGCTGACGGCCGTTGCGCCTATGGGCCTCATGCTAGGCATTGATCCGAAAATGCTGATCGCCTTTTTCCCGGCGTCATATGGCTATTTTGTTCTGCCGACCTACCCCAGCGATTTGGCCTGCATCGGCTTTGACCGTTCAGGCACCACCCGCATCGGCAAATTTATCATCAACCACAGCTTCATTCTGCCAGGGCTGATTGGGGTAAGCTGCGCGTGCGCGGCGAGCTACCTGCTGGTCCAGACGTTCTTCTGATAGCATCAAAGGGCGACTCATGCCGTCGCCCATTTCCCTGCTTCAGTGGGACTCACCCTGCGGCGTGAATCGCAGTTCAATCAGCGCGATGGCTTTCTGGATTGCACGAAGCGTAACCGGGTCAGCGGCAGCGGGGTGGCTGGCGAAATCGATGTTTTTCAGCTGCGTAGACATCTTCTCGCGCACTTCAACCGGCGCAATTACGTCAAGAACATCAAGGATTTGTTTGATAACCAGCTGACAGGCAACAACGTCAGAGACCAGTTCCTGATCGGCGCTCAGGTTTTGTGACATGGGGTTTCTCCTTATTTAAAGGCCGCCATAGTAGCAAAACACGCCCCCTGACATCTTCCCTTCATCGCCTGCAGGTACAAAAAAACCCGCCGAAGCAGGTTTCTTTTATCAGAACATGGCGCCCGGCGGCACGTCTTTGAAGGTGCGGCAGTAATTGGCCCACATGCTTTTCAGGATTTTGCGCAGTTTCACGATGATGCTCCATTAACTTGTTATACAACTTTATCGTCAACGTGCTTATAATATGACCACCATCACAAAAATCAATACTTTTGTGACAAACATCACAATTTTCCGCCTGTCGCCTGAAAGCGCCCACCGCGGACCCGTTGCGAAGAGTGAGGGCAGATTGTCCGGCTATTCCAGCCATTGCAGCGGGCATCTGCGGGTACGATAACGTATTTCCATCCACTCAGAGCGAACCATGAAAAGAGTCATTGTAGCCGGCACGCTCCTGCTGCTCGCGGGATGTACTATTAACCGCCAGGCTGAAGTCAGCAGCCTCGACGCGCCGAACGGCATCGTCCGCCTCGACTACGGCCAGGCTGCGCTGCAAAATGCGTATTCCGATGAGTATGTGAATAACGGCACGGCGGCAAAAGCGTGTCAGAGCATGGGGTATGCCACCGCCTCAGCCTATGGTCAGCCCATTAAAACCTGCACCCTGACGAGCGGTTCTTTGTGTCTGAACGAGAGCGTGACAATCCAGTACAAATGTATGGGTTACGCCGTTAACCCTAAGTCAACTAATCCCTGGTATTAATCGAAGCTGCCAGCGTGTGCTGGCAGTTTATTTCATCAAGAACAAAAATAATTCTCATTAATAAATTATAAAAATTGCCAATGCGTTTTATTCCCATTCGTATTTTAAATAAATAAAATAAAAATTTACGTTTTGCATATAATTAAATAACAAATTATAGTGTCGCTCATCGTGAACCAGAAATAATAACCCGGAGCGTCACCATGCTGAAAACTGAAATGATCGACAAGCTCAACGCGCAAATGAACCTCGAGCTTTTTTCATCCCTCCTCTACCAGCAGATGAGCGCCTGGTGCAGCTACCACAGTTTCGAAGGCGCTGCCGCGTTTCTGCGTCGTCACGCTCAGGAAGAGATGACCCACATGCAGCGTCTGTTTGATTATCTGACGGATACGGGCAGCCTGCCGCGCATTGAAACCGTGGCATCACCGTTTGCTGAGTATAATTCTCTCGATGAACTGTTCCGCGCCACTTACGAGCACGAGCAGCTGATCACGCAGAAAATTAACGAACTGGTTCATGCGGCGATGACCAGCCAGGATTATCCAACCTTTAATTTCCTGCAGTGGTACGTTGCTGAACAACACGAAGAAGAGAAGCTGTTTAAATCCGTGCTGGATAAATTATCTCTGGTGGGTAAATCCGGCGAAGGTCTTTACTTTATTGATAAAGAACTCTCCACTCTCGATACGCAGAATTAATTTCAGCGCGGTGCAGGTTTCCGGCACCGCGTTAATTTACATACAGCCCGCACAGCTGGTGCAACGCCAGTCATGGGGATTCACGGCCTGGTAAAAATAGCGGTAGCTGGACGTCTCCAGTGGAATACCCACCTCAAAGAACATATCCGTTAACCAGTCGACATTCTCGATAATCCACTCATCCTCCTGTAAGCCTTGCGCAAAGGTTTCATCTTCAGGATCAATAACCGAATAGATCCCCCTGGTGCCCATATCCTTTTCGCGGCGGGACTCGGGAAGGTTAAGGGGTTGGTTCTCCCAGCTGATTATCCAGTGACCATGGCACAACAGGTTACCTCCCCGGCTCCATGCCGCGGTAAAGGGATTCTCCCCTGCCATAAACCCTCACTTAATTTGATAATTTATATTTATTGTTTACGTTACGCCGGAATGTCGTGCAGCAACATTGCCCTTATGAGGTAGACATAAGCTTCAAAAGGATCGCAGGGATATTAATCTGTAAACCATTCATTACACCACTTGTAACGGTGATTTGACGAGTTGCGGCTTTTGCCTTACTCTGCGCCGCAGATTTTGTCGCGGTTAAGCATCGTTGTAGAGGAAAGCGTGAAAAACAGAACCCTGGGAAGTATTTTTATCGTCGCCGGAACGACAATTGGCGCAGGAATGCTGGCAATGCCCCTGGCAGCCGCGGGCGTGGGATTCGGCATGACCCTTCTGCTGCTGGGTACGCTCTGGGCGCTGATGTGCTACACCGCGCTGTTGCTGCTTGAGGTTTACCAGCACGTGCCTGCCGACACCGGTCTGGGTTCGCTTGCGGCGCGCTATCTGGGACGCTACGGCCAGTGGATAACCGGCTTTAGCATGATGTTCCTGATGTACGCCCTGACCGCCGCCTATATCAGCGGCGCCGGGGAGCTCATCGCCTCAAGCGTCAACGACTGGTTTGGCTCTGACATTACCCCAGCGACGGGGGCTATCTTCTTTGCGCTCATCGGCGGCGGCGTGGTCTGCGTGGGCACATCGCTGGTCGATCTGTTTAACCGTTTTCTGTTCAGCGCCAAAATTCTCTTCCTGATCGTCATGCTGGTGCTGCTGGCGCCGCACGTGCACAAGGTTAACCTGCTGACGCTGCCGCTGGAAAAAGGGCTGGCGCTCTCCGCGATCCCGGTCATTTTCACCTCGTTTGGCTTCCACGGCAGCGTGCCGAGCATCGTCAGCTATATGAACGGCGATATCCGAAAACTGCGCCGCGTCTTTGTGATCGGCAGCGCGATCCCGCTGATCGCCTATATTTTCTGGCAGCTGGTGACGCTGGGCAGCATTGACTCTTCAACCTTTATTGGGCTGATGGCGCAACACGCTGGTCTGAACGGTTTTCTGCTGGCACTGCGCGAGGTTGTCACCTCCCCGCACGTAGAGCTGGCGGTGCACCTGTTTGCCGACCTGGCGCTGGCAACCTCGTTCCTGGGCGTGGCGCTCGGCCTGTTTGATTATCTGGCCGACCTGTTCCAGCGCCGCAATACCGCGGCCGGACGGTTACAGACGGGCGCAATCACCTTCCTGCCGCCGCTGGCGTTCGCGCTGTTTTATCCACGCGGGTTTGTGATGGCGCTGGGCTATGCGGGGGTGGCGCTCTCGATCCTTGCCCTCCTCCTCCCTTCCCTGCTGGCGTGGAAAAGCCGCCAGCAGCATCCGCAGCAGGGTTACCGCGTGGCGGGAGGAAAACCGCTGCTGTGCGTTGTGTTTGGCTGCGGGGTGGTGATTATTCTGGTGCAGGTGTTGATTGCAGCCGGGATGCTGCCGGAAGTGGGTTAAATAAAAAAGGGGCTGTCATCAGCCCCTTTTTTATCAGTGCAAACAGCAGCTCTTAAACTTCTTCCCGCTGCCGCAAGGACACGGATCGTTACGCCCGACCTTCGTGCCGTTCACAATCGGCTTCTTCGCTTCCGGCTGCTGCGGGTTGTTCACCCAGTAGTTATACAGGCGCAGCGCCGCAGGCTGGATGCTCTCGATGCTGGCGATATACTCCTCTTCGGACAGTTCATCCAGCTTGTCGCTGTTCTCTTCTGTACCGTGCAGCGCAATCGTATCAAGATCGGCCTTCAGTGCTTCCGGCAAGGCTGACCAGTCCGTCAGCGCCACGCCGCGCATATAGCCGTAGCACCACTCTTCCACCACGGTATAG
Organism: Enterobacter hormaechei; assembly: GCA_041890495.1. GTDB lineage: Bacteria > Pseudomonadota > Gammaproteobacteria > Enterobacterales > Enterobacteriaceae > Escherichia > Escherichia boydii. The sequence continues at coordinate 736,358 of CP169086.1, read as the reverse complement.
CTCTCGCCGTCCACGTCGTTATAGCCAAACATCGGTTCGAATTGATCCGGGTATTCGCTCAGGCGCTCGGCAATATCGTTCATGTGCTTAAAGCAGAGATCGATAAAACGGTTCATCTCACGATCGTTTTTCCAGCGCGGAATATACTTCTCGCCACCCCAAACCGCCACCAGCCAGGCATCTGGCTCAACGACAACAGGACCGGAAAGCACTGCGGTAAGCATGCCGTCCAGTTCGGACACGTCAATCACGGACGCGTCATCATGACCGTAAGACATTAACGTCTCTTCAAGCCACGCCATTTCGCTTTCATTCAATGGGCCTTCAGTCATCGCTGATACTCCTGCAAAAAAGGAAACGATCCTAACACATATCTCACGCCTCTCCGGGCTGAAGTTTAGGTCTTTATTGCTGCAAAAACGTGCAAACCGTGACCTTTGCACAACTTATGGGCTTTATTGTTAACGATATGTGATCTCCGCTGTAATTTCTTCTCCTCCCGCAAGGCGGCATAACGCGGCGCTCTATACTCAAACATGTCGCATGCCCGTCAATGGGTTAACCATTCTGGCAACGTTTTTGCTTAACGTTCTTTGTGCGCCCCCGCGCAGGGAAATCTCGCCGTATATGCAGGATGCCGTCTGTATCTTGTTCGTTTAGTGCATTTTGTTCTTGCTCGTGTTTCGGATTGGCTGCGCCGTCGGGCGTTCGGGTTTACGCCGTGGTGCAAAAACCTCTTTGCTAAGGAACATAATAATGTCGCTGAAATTTATCAGAACTCCTCTTTCTCTTGTGCTGGCCGGTTGCCTGGTGACGGCGTTTTCCGCCCGGGCAGATATTGTGATTGGCGTGGCCGGGCCGTTCACGGGTCCCAATGCGACCTATGGCGATCAGTACTGGCACGGCGCAACGCAGGCCGCCGAAGACATTAATGCCGCCGGCGGCATTAACGGTGAGAAGATCAAACTGGTTCAGGGGGATGACGCCTGCGAGCCCAAGCAGGCCGTCGCCGTCGCCAACCGATTAGTTGACCAGGATAAAGTCAACGCCGTGGTCGGCCATTTCTGCTCCTCTTCAACAATGCCCGCCTCCGAGGTGTATAGCGACGCAGGCATTATTGCGATTACGCCCGGCTCAACTAACCCGCTGATCACCGAACGCGGCATGAGCGATATGTTCCGCATGTGTGGCCGCGACGACCAGCAGGGTCAGGTTGCCAGCGACTTCATCATCGACAAGCTGAAAGCCAAACGCGTGGTGATTATTCACGACAAAGACACCTATGGTCAGGGTCTGGCTGACGCCACCAAAGCGGCGCTGGCGAAACGCGGGGTTCAGGATGTGATGTACGAGGGGTTATCCCGCGGTGAAAAAGACTTTAACGCGCTGGTCACCAAAATCGGCGCGCAAAAACCGGACGTCGTGTTCTTCGGTGGCTGTCACCCGGAAGCCGGACCGCTGGTTCGCCAGATGCGTGAGCAGGGCGTGCAGGCGAAATTCTTCTCCGGGGACTGCATCGTCAACGAGGAGATGGTGACCGCGGCGGGCGGCCCGCAATACACCAACGGCATTTACATGACCTTCGGTAAAGACCCGCGCCTGATCCCGGACGGCAAAGCGGTTATCGAGAAATTCCGCGCCGGTAAATTCGAGCCGGAAGGTTACACGCTTTACTCCTATGCCTCCGTACAGGCCATCGCCGCGGCCTTCAAGGCCACCGGCGGCAAGGATTCTGCCAAAGCCAGCGAGTGGCTGAAGGCCAATTCCGTCGACACGGTGATGGGCAAAAAAGCCTGGGACAGCAAAGGCGATCTGAAGGTCTCTGACTACGTGGTTTACCAGTGGGACGACAAAGGAAAATATAAGGAAGTACAGTAACGGGACGGAGTCACGCTCAACGTCGGCGGGCCTGCCCGCCGGCGCGTAATAAACATCAGGCTGCGCGTATCGCGCAGCCTATAAAACGAGCGCGCTAAGATGAGTACATTCTTCCTGCAACAGTTAATCAATGGCTTAACGCTGGGTTCCGTCTACGGCCTGATCGCCATCGGCTACACCATGGTGTACGGCATTATCGGCATGATCAATTTCGCCCACGGCGAAGTGTATATGATTTCCGCCTATCTCTGCGCCATTGGCCTGGCGCTGCTCTCGTTCTTCGGCCTGCAGTCGTTCCCGCTGCTGATCCTCGGCACGCTGGTGTTCACCATTGTGGTCACCGGGGTGTACGGCTGGACTATCGAGCGTATCGCCTACAAGCCGCTGCGCAACTCCACGCGCCTGGCGCCGCTGATCTCCGCCATCGGGATGTCGCTTATCCTCCAGAACTACGCGCAGCTGAGCCAGGGCCCGCGCCAGCAAGGGGTGCCGACCATGCTGGACGGCGTTATTCGCCTGCATCTGGGCGACGGGTTCGTGCAGATTACCTACACCAAAGTGTTTATTCTGGTTGCCTCGTTTGCCGGCATGCTGGTGCTCACCTGGATAATCAACCGTACCCGCCTGGGGCGGATGTGCCGCGCGGTCCAGCAGGATCGTAAGATGGCCTCCATTCTGGGCATTAACACCGACCGGATTATTTCGCTGGTCTTTGTCATCGGCGCGGCGATGGCGGGCCTGGCGGGTGTGCTGATCACCATGAACTACGGCACCTTTGATTTCTACGTCGGGTTCGTGATCGGTATTAAAGCCTTTACTGCAGCGGTACTCGGCGGCATCGGCTCCCTCCCGGGCGCCATGCTCGGTGGCCTCATTCTCGGCGTGGCGGAAGCGCAGTTCTCAGGCATGGTGAACTCAGACTATAAAGACGTCTTTTCGTTCGGCCTGCTGGTCATGATCCTTATTTTCCGTCCCCAGGGCCTGCTTGGGCGCCCGATTGTGGCCAAAGTGTGAGGAAGAGAATGATGACATCACACGGTTTTTCACTAAAACGCTGCATTCTGGACGCGGTTTTTTCCGGGCTGATTGCGCTGATAATCTTCGGCCCCATCGCTGGCGTGGTGCTGGACGGGTACAGCTTTAACTTCGCCGGACAGCGACTGGCCTGGATGGTTGGCATCGTTATGCTCGGGCGTTTTCTGTTGAGCGCCTTTTTAGGTACCGCCCCGGGCGCCCGTTTCCTGGCGCGCTTCGAGACCGATAGCGCGGGCGTATATGTCCGGCCAGCGGATTACAAAAGCCGCATGCGCTGGATTATTCCTCTGGTGATTGCTCTTGCGATTTGCTTCCCGTTTGTCGCCACCAAGTATGTGCTGACCGTCGCCATCCTCGGGCTGATCTACGTGCTTCTCGGCCTGGGGCTGAACATCGTCGTGGGTCTGGCCGGTCTGCTGGATCTGGGATATGTCGCGTTCTACGCGATTGGCGCATATGGGCTGGCGCTGGGATACCAGTATCTCGGCTTAGGCTTCTGGAGCATGCTGCCGCTGGCGGCAATCATGGCCGCCGCCGCAGGCGCCCTGCTCGGCTTCCCGGTACTGCGCATGCACGGTGACTATCTCGCCATCGTCACCCTCGGATTCGGGGAGATCATTCGTCTGATACTGAACAACTGGCTGACCTTCACCGGCGGACCCAACGGCGTCTCAGCCCCTCCCCCCACCTTTTTCGGTCTGGAATTTGGACGACGCGCGAAAGAAGGCGGCGTGCCCTTCCACGAGTTTTTCCACCTGACCTACAACCCGAACATGAAGTTTATTTTTATCTACGCGGTGCTGTTCCTGGTGGTGATGCTGGTGCTCTATATCAAGCACCGCCTGACGCGAATGCCGATTGGTCGGGCGTGGGAAGCGCTGCGTGAAGACGAAATTGCCTGCCGCTCAATGGGGTTAAATCATGTTCTGGTGAAGCTTTCCGCCTTTACGCTGGGCGCGTCGACCGCGGGCATTGCCGGGGTGTTCTTCGCCACCTATCAGGGGTTCGTGAATCCAACCTCTTTTACCTTCTTTGAATCGGCACTGATCCTCGCCATTGTCGTACTGGGCGGTATGGGCTCTACGCTCGGCGTGGTGCTGGCAGCCTTTGTGCTCACGGTCACGCCGGAGCTACTGCGCAGTTTTGCCGAGTACCGCGTCCTGCTGTTTGGCATGCTGATGGTGGTAATGATGATCTGGCGTCCACGCGGTTTGATCCGCATTAACCGCAGCGGGTTTGCCGTGCGTAAGGGCGTCGCGCCATGAACGAAACGATATTACGCGTTGAGCATCTGATGATGCATTTTGGCGGGATTAAGGCCCTGAATGACGTCAACCTGGACGTGCAACGCGGCTCCATTACCGCCCTGATTGGGCCAAACGGGGCAGGAAAAACAACCGTGTTTAACTGCCTGACGGGATTCTACAGGGCCTCCGGCGGCAACATTTTATTTAATACCCGCCATAAAACGACCAACGTTATTCAGGTCCTTGGACAAAAATTCCAGCCCGGCGACTGGATTAACCCCGCGCGGTTCGGGCAACGTCTGTTCTACAAAATGTTTGGCGGAACCCATCTTGTCAATCGCGCAGGGCTGGCGCGCACGTTTCAAAATATCCGTCTTTTTCGCGAGATGTCGGTCGTGGAAAACCTGCTGGTCGCTCAGCATATGCGGGTGAACCGCAATCTGCTCGCCGGGATCCTGAATACGCCGTCCTACCGGAGGGCGGAAAGCGACGCCCTGGACAGAGCCTTCTACTGGCTGGAAGTGGTGGATCTGGTGGAGTGCGCCAATCGCCTGGCGGGAGAGATGTCGTACGGCCAGCAGCGGCGTCTGGAAATTGCGCGGGCAATGTGCACCGGGCCGGAAATGATCTGTCTGGATGAACCCGCCGCAGGGCTGAACCCGGTTGAAACGCACAAGCTGAGCGGCATTATTCGCTTTTTGCGGGATCACCATGACATCACGGTATTACTGATTGAGCATGATATGGGGATGGTGATGGAGATTTCGGACGACATTATCGTGCTCGACCACGGCGATGTGATTGCCAGGGGTAAACCCGAGCAGATCCAGCATGACGAAAAGGTCATTGCCGCCTATCTGGGCACGGACGAAAGCGAGGTCTCCCTATGAGCGAACCGCTGTTGGCATTTCGCGATGTGGATGTTTTTTACGGCGTCATCCAGGCGCTGAAGCAGGTCTCCCTCGAGGTGAATAAGGGGGAAACCGTGGCGCTGATTGGCGCAAACGGCGCGGGCAAATCGACATTGCTGATGTCCATCTTCGGCCAGCCCCGTATCCGCAGCGGACAGATCCTGTTTAGTGGTGAAGATATCAGCCATAAATCCACCCACTACGTCGCGTCCGGCGGCATTGCGCAGGCGCCTGAAGGCAGACGAATCTTCCCGGATATGACCGTTGAAGAGAACCTGCTGATGGGGACCATCCCCATCGGCAGCCAGTTTGCCGCTGAGGATATGCAAACCATGTTCGACCTGTTCCCTCGCCTCAAGGAGCGACGCAAGCAGCGCGCGATGACCATGTCCGGCGGGGAGCAGCAGATGCTGGCGATCGCCCGGGCGCTGATGAGCCGTCCGAAGCTGCTGCTGCTGGATGAGCCCAGTCTGGGCTTGGCCCCGATTGTGGTGAAGCAGATCTTCCAGACGCTGCGCGAGCTGGCCCGAAGCGGCATGACCATTTTTCTGGTGGAGCAGAATGCGCACCATGCGTTGAAGCTGTCTGACCGCGGGTATGTGATGGTGAACGGACAGATCCGGCTGAGCGGCAGCGGTGAGGAATTGCTGGGCAATCAGGACGTGAGGAAGGCGTATTTGGGCGGGGTGTGATTTGATATCTGACGAATGGGCTTATGCCGTGATGGATCATTTCGGCACATACGGGATAGCAGAACTGGAGGATACGTTAGTCGATATCGCCTCTATATTTGGATTGCTTCCGGCAATTCTGACAGGTTTGTTAGTAAGAAAAATAGTAAAAAGAATGTGATTTATGAGCCTTCTGGTTTAGCCTCAAAGGCTTTTTTGACCCGGAAAAGCAAAGCCCCTAATCGCTGGATACCCAACTTTCGGGGTTAACTTCATTTCGGTGGTTTCAAGATAACGTCGTTAAATAAAACTATCGTCGTCATTGCTGTAGTCGTCATCTACATCGTCGTTCAGCCAGGCGTCGTTATTACTGCCGAACGGATCGTTCTGGTTGAGGAAACGGGTGTCAGAGACGTTATTAACGTCGCCGTATTGATTACCGACGAACGGTTCCCCACCGACGGGCATTGTCGGTTCTTCGATGATGTTCACAATCTCTTCCGGCCGCGACTGATGGAACATGCTGGTAAGCATCTCGCCAAGCGCGATGCCACCGGCCACGCCAGCGGCTGTCTGGAGCGCGCCAGCCATAAAACCACCGCCGCGAGTAGCCGGCGCTGGCGCCCGAGAGTAATCCTGCGCCGGCGGCTGTTGCGGCTGGGCATTCCAGCTGTTGTCAGGCTGCGGGTTACTTTTCCCGCCACCAAACAGGCCGCCGAGGAAACTGCCGCCCGTCGAGGGTTTGCTTTTTTGCGCGGCTAATTCGCCTTCAAGCTCCTGAACCCGGGCCTGCAGGCGTTTCAGCGCCGCTTCCTGAATCAAAATCGACTGAGCCATATAGTAAGGGGCCGCAGGCTGCTGTCTGACGAATTCAGCGATCTGACGCTCCGCATCTGCATCCCGTTGGCTGTTTTGTTGTCCGGCCTGTTTCAGACGCTCGAAAAGGCCGTTGATAAGCTGCTGTTCTTCATATTGCATGACAATAACCTTCCGCTCTCCAGGGTGGATACCAGCCAGTTTATCAGCGGCGGCAACCTGTGTCTGGCGAGTGAAATGTTTGTTTAAGATTGGTTGCAGGTTAGCTGAAAATCGCCCTGCGTTCTGGGCTTGCTATTAGAGATGTAGCGACCAGGCCGCGCAGCGTTCTGCGATGCCAGCCGTGCGCCAGGCTGCTGCGGTTTCTTCGCAGCTATAAAAGAATCCTGCGGCCTCGTCAATGTTCAGGAAATTGCGCTGCCTGCCGTGGCCGGTTTCAGTTTGCTGCCAGTGGACTGTATAACCCTTGCGGCCTTCAGCGGTTGTGGTCTCCTGAATGAATGCCATACCAATTCCTCGGAAAAAAATGATTACAGCCAGGGGAAAACAGAAACAATTACGAATAGTCCGATAATGGACAAAAGATACATTGTGAACAGTAACTTAGAGGCGTATTCAGAATTTGTCACACGTTGTAACGGATCTAACCAAGGAAAATCAATGAGCAAGAAACCAGGTGATAACACCGGAAAGGACGGCGGCATCTTTCAGGAAACTGGCCCACGCGGCGGTAAGAAAGATAATTTTGCGGCTATTCCGGATAACAAAACCGTTCCGCCAACATCAAAGCCGGGTAATACCTGGACTCAGGTAGTAAGAACACCTGACAGCACTAAAAAGTAATACTATCTTGCAGTATGCATAATTCAACCGGCTATCACCCAGCCGGTTTTTTTATCTGCGGCAGAAAATAGGCCATCAGCGAGCCCAGCAGATAACAGAACGTCTCGTTACCCTCACCTTCCCTGCACGGCACACCAACCAGACTGCATATCTCGAAGCAAATGTGCGCCAGTTCGTGCGCAAGCGTCGATGCCTTCCCACTATTCACGCAAACGACAAAGCAGCGCTTGTTTCGGTATCAGGTTGGTTTATTGTTTGATTTGTTTCCATAAATCATATGGATAGTGGTTAATCACATGTCACCTTTCATTACAAAAATGCGTAACTTATCGGCGTAATGTTATTTCTTGTTACTCATCAAAATAACAGGGAGAAAACTTATGTGGAATGCAAATAGCGCCGTTTCGTATGCTCGCCAGCATGCCGGGGCTCATAGTCAAAAAAGGTGTGCCGAATTTGTCTCAAAGGCCATTCGCGCAGGCGGTGCGAATATTCGCAACACGCATTACGCCAAGGATATGAAAAACAATTTAAAAGCTGCCGGTTTCCATCTCGTTTACGGGACTCCGGTTAAAGGTGACGTAGCAGTTATTCAGCCTATTCCGGGGCATCCCTTCGGCCATGCGTGCATCTATAGCGGAAGCGGTGTCTGGTATTCTGATTTTGTTCAGTCGACGATGTACCCTGGAAAGGGTTACAGAGAAATACAACCAGCATACGAAATCTACAGGCACAATTGATATGAGAAAAATTATACTTACAGCACTGTTACTTCCGTTGATTGCGTCAGGTGCGGGGAAGTTGCCACCTGAAGCGGAAGCAGCGCTGCAGTTTAATAAATGGTACATATCGCAGATTATGAGCGACAAGCACCCAGAGGCCGATTACGCTGCGCTGGGTAAGTACGTAACACGCGACACCATACGCAAACTCAAAGCCATGGACAGGCGTGATCCGAATGAATACGACGTGCCGGATGTCGATATGTTCATAAAAGCCCAGGGCTATGAAGATGACTGGGGAACGGTTACTGCCCGGGCGCTTGATTACGATGCAGTGTGCATGCATGTGTATATTTCGTTTGGCAAGAAAAGGGATCACACTGTTATTGACTGCATGGTAAAGGAAGATGGAACCTGGAAAATCCAGTCAGTTGCCGGTATGGATATTTCAGACAATCTGCCGCCTGAGTAAAAACGACGATATGACAGGGGCACTGTGGACCGCGTATGAAGCGCTGATAAATGACAGGAAAGAAGATAACACGCTGGCCGGGCTGGTTGAGGCGTTTTTCGGTTCTGCAGATTTTCGCGCCCTGGCGAAAGATACGCAGAGTGACTATCGAAAATACTCGCTCAAGGTTCTGGGTGTTTTCGGGCAGATGTTACCTGATGCACTCAGGCCAGAGCACGTCCGCAAATATATGGATAAACGCGGGCTACGCAGTCCCACGCAGGCGAACCGCGAAAAGGCTTTTTTGTCCAGGGTGTACCGGTGGGCATATGAGCGGGAAATGGTGAAGGGAAACCCTACCAAGGGCGTGCGGCAGTTCAAAGAAGTGGCGCGCGATCGTTATATCACCGATGAAGAATACGCAGCTGTATACAGCGTTTCGCCGCCGGTTGTGCAGGTCGCAATGGAGCTGGCTTATCTTTGCTGCGCCAGGCAGAAAGGCGTTCTTGAAATGACAAAATCTCAGTTTGTCGCAGACGGAATAATGATTAAGCAGAGCAAGACCAATGTTAAGCAGATCAAGGGATGGTCCGATCGCCTGGAGGCTGCCGTAAAACTTGCAGATACCCTGCCCCTTAAATCTGGCATGAGTTCCATCTTTGTGCTGCATCAGACGAACGGAAGCAAATACACGCGGGATGGTTTCAACTCACGCTGGAGAGAGGCAAAAGCCACCGCAAAAGCGACTTATCCAGGTATGGACCTGAACTTTACATTTCACGATCTGAAAGCAAAAGGGATATCCGATCTGGAAGGCACTGCATACGAGAAACAAGCGATCGCTGGTCATAAGAACGTTGAGCAGACGATCAATTATGACCGTAAAATTAAAGTAGTCCCTGTTGTTGGCGCGCAAAAATCAAACAAGTAATATTCGGAAAGGATATTCGGAAGTAAAGAAAGTGTTATAAAAAAACCGCCTTTTGAGGTGGTTTCACGACACTGCTTATTGCTTTGATTATTCTGATGTTTCCCATGGTACCCGGAGCGGGACTTGAACCCGCACAGCGCGAACGCCGAGGGATTTTAAATCCCTTGTGTCTACCGATTCCACCATCCGGGCTCGGGAAGAAAGTGGAGGCGCGTTCCGGAGTCGAACCGGACTAGACGGATTTGCAATCCGCTACATAACCGCTTTGTTAACGCGCCAAATTCTTCAGGCCTTTCAGCCAGACATCCGCTTGAGGCCGATGTCTTTTAAACTGGAGCGGGAAACGAGACTCGAACTCGCGACCCCGACCTTGGCAAGGTCGTGCTCTACCAACTGAGCTATTCCCGCATTCATCAAGCAATCAGTTAATCACTTGATTTTATTATCGTCTGGCAATCAGTGCCGCCGTTCGATGCGTTGCATTCTACTTACCTGGCGCGATGAGTCAACGATATTTTTCACCACTTTTGATCGTTTGCTGAAAATTGCACCGAAGCGATCACTGATCAAGCAAATCTGCACGCGCAGCGCTCAAATATTGCAACATTGACCACAGAGTCAGTACCGCAGCCACAAAGAAAAGTGCAATACCGGCGTACTCAACCCAAATGTTCGGACGCCACAGCAGCCAGGCCAACGCCACCATCTGGGCCGTAGTTTTCACTTTCCCAATCCAGGAGACAGCCACGCTACTGCGTTTACCCAACTCCGCCATCCATTCGCGTAGCGCAGAAATAATAATTTCACGGGCGATCATCGTTGCCGCCGGTAAGGTCACCCACCAGCTGTGATAATGCTCGGTTACCAGCACCATGGCGATAGCCACGAGAACTTTATCTGCGACAGGGTCAAGGAAAGCACCAAACCGGGTACTCTGGTTCCAGCGGCGTGCCAGAAAACCATCGAACCAGTCAGTCACCGCCGCGACGCAGAAAATGAGCGCGGCGGCAAACGGCGACCAGGTGACAGGCAGATAAAAGACCAATACAAAGAATGGGATAAGGATGACACGGAACAGTGTAAGCAACGTAGGGATATTAAATTGCATAATGACGGGTAACTATCTGTTGTCAGTAAGATTACCCCTATGTTGCTACAGAGACATCAATGTTTCAACGACCAGAAGATCTTTTCTGCCAGACCTTGCGAAATACCCGGCACTTTTGCAATTTCCTCGACGCTGGCGTTACGTAAACCTTGCAAACCGCCCATATATTTCAACAACATTTGCCGGCGTTTTGGCCCGACGCCTTCAATGGTTTCCAGGGAACTGGTATTTTTGACCTTCGCCCGTTTTTTACGGTGCCCGCCAATCGCGTGATCGTGTGATTCATCGCGAATATGCTGGATAACATGCAGCGCGGGAGAATCTGGCGGCAAACTGAATCCCTCACCTTCCGGCTCAAAGAACAGCGTTTCCAGCCCAGCCTTACGATCTACTCCTTTGGCAACGCCAAGTAGCAGCGGATGATTTTTATCCCATGAGACATCCAGTTCGGCGAAGACATTTTTCGCCTGCGCAAGCTGGCCTTTGCCGCCGTCGATAAGTATCACATCCGGGATCTTACTGTCGTCGATGGCTTTACCATAACGCCGACGCAGCACCTGATTCATCGCCGCATAATCATCGCCCGGCGTGATGCCAGTAATGTTATAGCGCCGATACTCCGCACGCAGCGGGCCGTTAGCATCAAACACCACACAGGAAGCGACGGTTTGTTCACCCATGGTATGGCTGATGTCAAAGCACTCCATCCGCTTCACTTCCGGCAATTTCAACACACTGGCAAGTGCTGTAAGCCGCTGGTGAACGGTAGATTGCTGCGAAAGTTTGCTGGTTAAGGCCGTCGCCGCATTGGTGCGCGCGAGTTTCAGATAACGCGCCCGATCGCCGCGAGGTTTGGTTTGAACATTAATCTTGCGTCCCGCCAGTTCTGAAAGGGAATCGGCGAGCAGCGTTTTATCGCTAAGATTAAAATCGAGCAGGATCTCACCCGGTAAGGTGCGCATCTGGCTGCCTTGTAAATAGAACTGACCTACGAAGGTTTCTACCACCTCGCTCAGTTCCGTACCGCCAGGCACTTTCGGGAAATAGCTGCGGCTGCCGAGCACTTTGCCCTGACGAATGAACAATACGTGGACACAAGCCATGCCCGCATCGAACGCCACACCAATAACGTCGAGGTCGTCGCCGGTATTGGAAACGAATTGTTTTTCGGTGACGCGTCGCACCGCCTGAATTTGGTCGCGAATACGTGCCGCTTCTTCAAACTCCAGATTCTGGCTGGCAGTTTCCATACGACTAATGAGTTGCGTAAGCACCTGATCATCTTTGCCAGACAAAAACAGGCGCACATACTCGACCTGCTGAGCGTATTCTTCTTCACTCACCAGTCCTTCAACGCACGGTCCCAGACAGCGCCCTATCTGATATTGCAGACACGGACGCGAGCGATTGCGATAAACACTATTTTCGCACTGGCGAATGGGGAAAATCTTTTGCAGTAGCGCCAGTGTTTCACGTACGGCATAGCCATTCGGGAACGGGCCGAAATATTCACCTTTGGCATGCTTCGCACCACGATGCATCGCCAGACGCGGGTGGGTATCGCCACTCAGGAAGATAAAAGGATAAGATTTATCATCGCGTAGCAAAACGTTGTAACGCGGCTGATAGAGTTTGATGTAGTTGTGTTCCAGCAACAGCGCTTCGGTTTCTGTATGAGTAACCGTTACATCAATTTGCTGGATCTGGGCGACCAGCGCTTCGGTTTTGCGCGAAGCGAGGTTGCTACGGAAATAGCTGGAAAGCCGTTTTTTCAGGTCTTTCGCTTTGCCGACATAGATAACCGTACCACCAGCATCGTACATGCGATAAACGCCTGGCTGGCTGGTTACGGTTTTTAAAAACGCTTTTGCGTCAAACTGATCACTCACTGACTTGATAATGTCTCCGCATTACACAGACCATGGCGAATTGCCAGGTGAGTCAGCTCAACATCGCCATGAATGTTTAGTTTACTGAACATACGATAGCGGTAGCTGTTCACCGTTTTCGGACTGAGATTGAGCTGTTCTGAGATCTCATTGACCTTCTGGCCCTTGGTGATCATCAGCATAATCTGCAATTCACGTTCAGACAAACTGGCAAATGGGCTTTCTGTTTTTTCTGGTTCGATCTGGCTTAACGCCATTTGTTGAGCGATGTCAGAAGCAATGTAACGCTGCCCTGAATAGACAGAACGAATCGCACTCACGACTTCCTGCGGAGCCGCGCCTTTGCTGAGGTAGCCCGCAGCACCGGCCTGCATGACTTTCGCTGGTAAAGGGTTTTCTGTATGGACGGTAAGCATGATGATTTTGACATCAGCTGTGGAACGCGCGATTTTACGCGTCGCCTCAAGACCGCCAATGCCCGGCATACTCATGTCCATTAGCACCACGTCAACGGCATTTGCCCGACACCACTTAACGGCGTCTTCACCGCACGATGCCTCACCGACGACTTTTATACCCTTTATATCTTCCAGAATGCGTCGTATCCCTGCGCGCACCAGTTCGTGGTCATCAACAAGTAGAACGTTGATCAAAGGAATATCTCCAGAAATAGGGATAACGCTACTGATAGTTAGTCATTCGTATATTAGCGGTTTTTATTGCAACTTTGAAACGTTAAAAATGGTGGGTATTCGATTTTTCTCTCGTTTTTGGAAATTAGGCTGTACAGTCCGTGGAAAGAGAGACCATGCATTCAGGGCTTTTGCAGCTTTTTTTAAGCATCTGTATTCAAAAAGTTACAAAAAACTTGCAGGGTTTCCCTGCAAAAAAACAGCTCTCAAATTTTTGTAACAATAATTAACGACAAGCGAACCGGGCATCAGCAATTAATAGCCTTTAACGGCAGTTAAGTTTACCGGTACGTTCTGTTTACGCAATTAAACATCCGCGTAAAAGTACAAAAAACAACCGCTGCATTTTTTGCTTCAGCTTGTGGTATACTCCGCCGCCTTGACTTTCGTCGTCGCGCTTTAGCGCCGTTTAATAATGAGGAAAATAAATGAGCACACCTGAATTTGCCACTGCGGAGAATAACCAGGAACTGGCACAGGAAGTAAACTGCCTGAAAGCATTGCTAACGCTGATGCTGCAGGCGATGGGCCAGGCGGACGCCGGTCGTGTGATCATTAAAATGGAAAAACAAATCGCGGAGATGGAAGACCAGGCTGAATCTGCGGTATTTGCGAACACCGTTAAGCAAATCAAACAAGCCTACCGCCAGTAACAAAAAAACGGCTGGATGCAGTGCATTCAGCCGTTTGCTCGTCTGTCACGCAGAACGTATTATCCTGTCAGATCAGCCCCGTTGCCGCCGCGTAGCACGCAATCTGGGTTTTGTTGGGCGCGTTGAATTTCTTCTGCATATTTTTTTGATGGAAGTTAACGGTATTCTCAGAGATAGAGAGAATGATCGCTATTTCCGCTGACGTCTTCCCTTCCGCAGTCCATTTCAGAATTTCGCGCTCGCGCTTGCTGAATTTCATTTCGGGCGGCATGACCATTTCATGGTCAAAACGCATCAGAGAGGTTAAGGCCATTTGCACCAGCATTTGCAACCGCAGTTCTATTTCCTCATGAGCTAACGGCCCTTCCTGCACTCGCGTACGAGAAACTGACAGGAAGCCGAGCGCATGATTCGGCAGCATCAGGCACTGCGTTATTCCCGCGCGTAAACCGTGGTCCTGGGCGCTATGCCATAATTCCTGCGCCTCAGCGAATAATGCGTCTGTCCAGGGGAGATGCCCCTGAATGAAATTCTCCGGTTTTAAAACCGGATCGATCGCGAAATAGTTCGCGGATTGATATTGCGCCATCCACAGCTTGGGGTAAGTGGTTTGCAGGGAGATCTTGGGGCGGGTAAATGGCACGGGATGGCGCACGCAGAGCGCGTAATAATCGAATTCCAGCGCCTGAGTTTGTCGCTCCAGCTCCTCATATACCTCGGCGGCACAGGTCAATTCCTGAAACCGGAGGGAGCAATCCCGTCGCCAGGTGAAAAAGTCTAAATCCTTCATACTTACTAAATGAAGCCTCTGAACAGATAATCATTATTATGGTGAATATAACCTAACACATAAAACTTTTTTCTAACTACAAAATATCGGCATTAGCACAATTAACTTTACTATCGATAAGGCTTATCCAAGCCGGATGGAATAAAAAAACAAACCACTGCCCCCGGGGGGAGAATAATTTGCTCCAGCCTAAATTTCTGGAGCAAATTAGTGCAAAAATGCTACTGCATAAGGAATTTTTCAAGGAACTGACGGGTTCGCGGCTGTTGAGGGTTAGCGAACAGGCTTTTTGCTGCGCCCCTGCTCGACTATCCGCCCCTGGTCCATAAAAATCGCCCGGTCCGCAACATCCCGGGCAAAGCTCATTTCGTGCGTCACAATCACCATCGTGCGCTTTTCCTGCGCCAGCTGACGGATGGTATTCAGGACTTCGCCCACCAGCTCTGGATCCAGCGCTGACGTTGGCTCGTCAAACAAAATCACCTCAGGACGCATTGCCAGCGCACGCGCAATCGCAACACGCTGCTGTTGACCGCCAGACAAACGACGTGGATAGCTGGTTTCTTTACCGGCCAGCCCAACTTTCGCCAGTAGCTCGCGAGCGCGCGCCGTGGCCTCTTCTTTCGGTTCGCCTTTGACGATCACCGGCCCTTCAATAATGTTCTCCAGCACCGTACGATGCGGAAACAAATTAAAGTTCTGGAAGACAAACCCGACGTGCTGACGCAACTGGCGAATCAGCGATTTTTGCTGACTTAATGAACGTGCAGTATCAATAGTGATATCGCCAACGGTGATCGTTCCCGCTTCGGGTTGTTCCAGCAGATTTATGCTGCGTAGCAACGTGGTTTTGCCGGAACCACTCGGACCGATAATTGCCACCACTTCGCCAGGCTTTACCTCGAGGTCGATACCGTGCAGCACCGTCTGACCGTGGAATTTTTTCACCAGGTTCTTAACTTCAATGGCACTCATTTTGGTTCTCTCTCCTGGCGATTAAGTTGATTCTCAAAATGGTTCTGCAACGTCGATAACACAGTCGCCATGATCCAGTAGATGAGCGAAGCCGCCAGATACATGGTGAACACCTCCAGCGTACGCGAGGTAATCAACTGCGCCTGACGGAACAGCTCCGGCACCTGGATTGTCGCGGCCAGCGACGTATCTTTTACCAGGCTGATAAAGCTGTTCGACAGCGGCGGCAACGCCACACGCGCCGCCTGTGGCAAAATCGCGCGACGCATGGTCTGCCACGGCGTCATACCAATACTGGCTGCCGCTTCCCACTGACCTTTATCAATAGAAGAAATGGCGGCGCGCAGCGTTTCGGCAGCATAGGCGGCAGTGTTCAACGACAGACCAATCATTGCTGACGGAATGGGATCTAATTCGATACCAAACTGCGGCAGGCCGTAATAGATCATAAACAGTTGTGCGATGAGCGGCGTACCACGAAAAATAGAGATATAAAAACGCGCCAGCCAGCGCACGGGCCAGATTGGCGACAGGCGCATCAGCGCGAGAATAAACCCGAGCAGTAAGCCAAAAAACATGCCGCCGATACTGAGTTGCAGCGTATACCCAGCACCTTTCAGCAGGAACGGCAAGGAATCAATAACCAGTTGTATACTTTCTTGCATGAGCGTTTCCGGAGCTAAACGTGGGGATGATAGGCGAACAGCGCAGGCGCACCGCCGGTATGAATAAACAGAATCGGCCCTTCATCTTTGAAACGTTTCTGACTGATACCGTCAATCAGACCCGCCATCGCTTTTCCGGTATACACAGGATCAAGCAGAATGCCTTCCAGCCGCGCCAGCAATTTCACTGCTTCCATGCCTTCGTCGTTCGGCACGCCGTAGCCAGGTGCAAAATAGTCATCCCAGAGTAAAATTTCCGCTGATGCGGTCAGCTCCAGTTCTTTCGCAATCGCCTGTTGTAGGTTAACCACTTTCGGCAATTGATCGGCAACGGAACGCGACACGGTCACGCCAATCAGTTCGCTTTCAGGCATCAGGTGTTCCAGCCCAACAGCCAGTCCGGCGTGAGTTCCGGCACTGCCCGATGCGACCACCACCGACGAAATATTAACCGCCCCTTCACACTGTTGCGCAATTTCCAGCGCACTCTCCACATAACCCAGCGCGCCCAGAGCATTAGAACCGCCAACCGGAATGACATACGGGCGAAAGCCTTGTGCTTCGACTCGCGTCGCCAGCTCTTCCAGTTGGGCATTGGGATCGGTCAGTGCGTCGCACATTTCAATCTGGGTATTGAACAGATCCAGCAACAAACGATTGCCGTTGGTTAAATAGTTTTCTGCGGTTGTGCCAATAGGATTTTCCAGCAGCGCCACGCAGTGCAGACCGAGTTTCGCCGCAACTGCGGCAGTCTGGCGCACATGGTTAGACTGGATCGCCCCGGCAGTAATCAGCGTATCGGCACCTTCACGCAGAGCATCTGCCGCGAGAAATTCCAGCTTACGTAATTTATTGCCGCCCATTGCCATGGGTGTGACGTCATCCCGTTTGATGAAAATTTCCCGTCCAAGATAATCAGAAAAGCGCGGCAGATATTCGAGCGGCGTTGGCGCGCCGATAAACTCCAGCCGTGGAAAACGGGTTAAATTATGCAGTGGCATAACAGCCTCCGATGTGTGTTGTTGTGATTTTCTTATTATGCACGCTGAAAACGCGTAAATAAAAAAGGCGCTAGTGAAAGCGCCCTTTTTTGTCATTATGCTGATTATTTGGTCACATCAGCACCAAACCATTTTTCGGAAAGGGCTTGCAGAGTGCCATCTTTTTGCATTTCCGCAATTGCATCATTCACTGCTTTCAGCAGGTCTTCATTTCCTTTACGCAGCGCCACGCCAGACTCCTGACGGGAGAATGCTTCACCGGTTACTGCCAGCGTATCGTTGGTTTTCTTCACCAGATCCAGCGCCGCCAGACGGTCAACGAGGATCGCATCGATACGGCCTACGCGCAGATCCTGATATTTGGTCGGGTCATCATCATAGGTACGCACATCGACGCCCTGAACATTCTGACGCAGCCACTCTTCATAGTTGGTGCCCAGGCCGACACCCACTTTTTTGCCTTTCAGATCAGCAGCTGTTTTAATGGTGCCTTCGTTACCTTTTTTCACCAGCGCCTGAATACCGGAAATGGTGTAAGGGGTAGAGAAATCGTATTTTTTCTTGCGCTCGTCAGAAATGGTGACCTGATTAATCACCACATCAATGCGTTTAGAGTCCAGCGACGCCAGCATACCGTCCCATTTGGTCGGTTTTAGTGACGCCTCAACGCCAAGATGTTTTGCCAGCTGTTGGGCAAATTCCACTTCAAAACCGGTTAATTTGCCGTCATCTCCCTGAAAACTGAACGGCGGATAAGTTCCTTCCAGCCCTACCAGCAGCGTGCCGCGCTCTTTAACTTTATTAAGCAGACCTTCATCTGCAAAACTTTTAACGCTCATGCCCGCAACCAGCGCCACGGCCATCACACCCATCAATGCCTGACGTCCCAGATGTGCTAATTTCATATTCACCCCGAATGTTGTTATGTCTGTTTGCAGTGTAGAGCCATTGTTTGTAAACACAAAAACAACTCCGCTACATCTTATTCTTATTTAATATATATCAGAAGCAGGCAGGCTGGAGGATTTCTGCACAAGTCCGGTACAGGTTTGGCGCTGATAGTGTTGATACTTCCGTAACGCGATGCGGTAATTGTTGGTGCTGGTGGTGGGCAGCCACGGGGCGAGGATTTCATCAAGGAAACCGTCCTGCAGCTGATCGAGGGAAATATTTTGCTCGTGTAGATGATTCCCCAAACGGCGCAGACGAACGACATATTCACGCACCGTACCTGGGCTCATTTCAGTTTGCTCAAAAAGAAATTGCTTAAAGCCGATAATATCGAAAAAATCACTCTGCGTTTTGCAATGTAAATCACCGCAAAATCGGCACAATGCCGCCCATGATTTTTGTTCCGTTTGCCAGCCCTTTTCATCAAGCAGCGTGTCCAGGCGGGAAATCTCGATTTTATTCACTATTTTGCCGTCGCGAACGAGGGTAATGCGATCGAGTAATTTACGGCAATGCGCGCAATGGGTCTGGCTGTGTTTAAAGTCTTTAAGATAGCGGCTTAATGGCCGTCTTTTCAGGTGCTGCACCATCATTAAGAACTCCTGGTAGTCAAAGTTAAAGTGCGGCATTTACTGACGTTATAACTTACCCAGTTTAGTGCGTAACCGTTTAATAGCCTGGCTGTGTAACTGACTGACCCGCGATTCCCCGACCTCCAGCACTGCACCAATCTCTTTGAGATTCAGCTCTTCCTGGTAATAGAGGGTTAATACCAGTTTTTCGCGCTCCGGCAACGTTTCGATGGCTTCCATCACCCGCTGGCGCAGATTATTGTCCAGCAGTTGTTGTAGCGGGTTTTCTCGCTGATGATCATCAGTAACCAGTTCGATGCTATCGCCGTGCTCTTCGCGCCACTCATCGTAGGAGAAGAGCTGGCTGTTATTGGTGTCGAGCAACATTTGGCGATAATCGGCAATATCGATCCCTAAACGTTCCGCTACCTCAGTTTCCGTGGCGTTGCGGCCAAGTTCCTGCTCCAGTTGCCCTATTGCCTGTGCCACTTCACGCGCGTTGCGTCGCACGCTGCGCGGCACCCAGTCACGGCTGCGAAGTTCATCCAGCATAGCGCCACGGATACGCTGCACTGCGTAAGTTGTAAATGCCGTTCCTTGTAGGGCGTCATAGCGTTCGACGGCATTAAGTAACCCAATGCCGCCCGCCTGTAGCAGATCGTCAAGTTCCACGCTCGCGGGCAGTCGAACCTGCAGGCGCAATGCTTCGTGACGCACCAGCGGGACATAACGCTGCCACAGCGAGTGTTTATCCATTACACCTTCAGCGGTATAGAGTGAATTCACGATAAACAGCCCTGCGTTATATGAGTTATCGGCATGATTATCCGTTTCTGCAGGGGGTTCAATTGGATGAAAAAGGGGGATAAAGTGAGGTTATTCTGAGGTTGCCCACAACAGGGGCAACTTTTCAGCCTAAATTAACAGTTGTAACAATGAAAGATCGTCGCCAAGTTTGACGCTATCTATATGTTGATGAAAGAGCTTTCCTGCTTCCTGATTATGCTGGCTAAGGGAGTGGAAGCTGTAAATAACATCAATGATATTATCTTGTTCAATTTTTCCCGCCACGAGCGCCTGACCGGCAAGTAACGTTTTAAGGAAATAGAACTCCGCAACGATTAAATAAAGGTTATTCAACATGCTGCGACCGTTGTTCTGCGGGAAGCCCTGCTCCCACAGCTTGTATTTAAAAAAGTTCTTAAATAAATGGTCATTGGCCGCCAGGTAACTGCCCGCCACATCGCGCCAGACGGACTCGATGTTCTCCATGACCTTCTCTGCCGGCACGGTGTCACCCGCAGACTCAAATTGTTGATAAAGCTGAGTAAAATAACGGTTTAATACCGCACCGCCGCGGGCTGTCGCTTTCTTCGTAAAGTAGCTCTGAATGAGCGAAATTAACGCGAATTTCAGGCTGTAGTTCTGATTAAATCCGTCTAATTCCGTTTTGATTTTACCGCTCACTAGTTCGTTAACCATCGAGAAATAGACCGTTTCGAGCGTGTCGATATTTTCTTCCAGGTTCTCGAGTTTTTCAGCCACCATGAGGAATTTCACCACGGCGTAAACCTGTTCTTCAACGCTGACCGACTCAACGCTGAATATATTCTGGCAGAAGAGATTGATGACCTTCGCCTTCAAATCAATCATCGGCGCAGTATTGACGTCCTGCTGGACAATGACCGATTCCATCATCGACATCGACTCCCGATCGTTCAACAGAAGTCGGGTGACTTCCGGACACGAGAGGTTCAGCGATTTTTCGATTTCATTTTTATAGACCCGGTTTGTCCGCGGAAACGACGAACAGGTTGGGCTTAACGCCTGCGCGCCCATGGCGCTGTGAATAGAGCAGAGTTTTTCCGTATCCATAAACGGGCAGTTTTTACTTTCCGTATGGAAAATCACTTCGCCCCAGTTGCCATACTGTTTTTTGGTGACTTTTATCGCCGTTTTCGCCGTGTGACGAATGGCGGCATTTTTGCTGTTCAGGTAACGGTTAACGGAGGATTTATCAAACGCGATGGTCCAGCCCTGACAACAATGTTCACGGCATTCCCCACCGACACATGAAAAATCTGCGACCAGCTTTGGTTGAGTGACACTGATTTGTTTCACAGGCGGATTCTCAAATAGCAGAGATAAAAAAACCCCGCCGAAGCGGGGTTTCGTGCGTAAAATTAACGCAGCAGAGACAGAACGGTCTGTGGAACCTGGTTTGCCTGAGACAGAACAGAAGTACCAGCCTGCTGCAGGATCTGCGCGCGGGACATGTTGGAAACTTCAGTTGCGTAGTCAGCGTCCTGGATACGGGACTGAGCAGCAGACAGGTTGTTAGAGGTGTTGTTCAGGTTGTTGATTGCAGAAGTGAAACGGTTCTGCACAGCACCCAGGCCTGAACGAGCGGTATCAACTTTAGCGATAGCTTTGTCGATGGTGTCCAGATCGTTAGCGCCCATAGTTTTCAGGTCGATAGCGTTCACGCCCAGAGTGGTAGAGTCAGCTTTAGCGCCGCTCAGGTCCAGGTTGATGGTGTCGCCGTCGTTCACGCCAACCTGAATTTTAACCACACCACCAGTACCTGCAGTGCCGTCCAGCAGTTTGATGCCGTTGAAGTCAGTTTTGCCCGCAACGCGGTCGATTTCAGCCAGACGAGCGGTAACTTCATCCTGCAGAGAAGCCAGGTCAGATGCGCTGTTGGTGCCATTGCTTGCCTGAACAGCCAGTTCACGAACACGCTGCAAGTTGCTGTTGATTTCGTTCAGGGAACCTTCAGCAGTCTGCGCCATGGAGATACCGTCGTTGGCGTTACGTGCTGCCTGAGTCATCCCTTTGATCTGAGCGGTCATGCGGTTTGCAATCGCCTGGCCAGCAGCATCGTCTTTCGCGCTGTTAATACGCAGACCGGAAGACAGACGCTCGATAGCAGTGCCCAGAGAAGACTGAGATTTGTTCAGGTTGTTCTGAGTGGTCAGGGACAACAGGTTAGTATTGATAACTGCCATAATTTTGTTTCCTTCAAAAATTGGGTTTTAGGTCCGGTGCCTAACACTCACAGCGTCTCTCACCGTCAACAAGGTTATCGACGGGTCCCCAAAAGACTTTAGAATCAATTTTTAAAAAATTACAACCAACTGATTATTAATGATTTTATTTTTAAAAAATCAATTAAGGTCCGTCAGAGGTTTATTATTTACGCTTTTTAAACGCACAAAGAGATGACAAAAAAGGCACACACTTATCCGTGTTTTTAATGCACTGATAATGACACTAAAGTGCAATCCATTCATTTACCCCGCCAGGACGCGTCTATTCTTCGGATTATTTTTTTCTCACCATCGTAAACTTTTACGTTGAGAGGCCGATAAGAGTCCTGAACTACTTTCGTATTTTAAGGAAAATATGCATGGCTACTATCAGTAACCTCGGGATAGGTTCTGCAGGACTCGGGGATTTATATAATCAGTTGGAAGCGGCAGAAAAAACCAAGCTGACGACGATTACTTCCCAGCAATCAACGTATAACGCACAGTTAAGCGCTTACGGCAAGCTGCAGAGCGCCATGACATCGCTGCAGACTGCGACCGCTGCACTGGGTAAAGAAACCACCTGGAACTCAACGTCCGTTAGCAGCACTAATACGGCCTTTACCGCCACGACGACGGCTGATGCGTCCGTGGGTTCCTTTGTTGTCAACGTCAACCAGGTTGCAAAAGCACAGGCGCTCACTACCGGCTCCTATGCTAACAATACCGACCTGCTGGGCGATACGACAGGTACAACGCGTAAAATCACCATCACCCAGCCGGGCACGAAAACGCCTTTAGAGGTAACCCTGGCAGATGGCGATACGTCGCTAGCCGGGATTGCGAGCGCCATTAACAAAGCGAACGGCAACGTCACCGCCAGCGTCATTAAAGCGAAAGACGGTGATTACCGCCTGATGCTGTCATCAAAAACCACCGGGACGGATGGTGCGATGACGGTCAGCGTTACCGGCGACGCCAAGCTGCAAAGCGCCATTGGCTACGATTCAACCACCAAAACGGGCGCGCTGACGGTTAACACCGACGCGCAAAACGCGATTGTGGTGGTGAACAACATCTCCATCGAGCGCCAGTCGAATACCATTACCGATGCGCTGCCTGGGGTGACCTTCTCGGTGAAGGCCGAGAGCAAAGCTGATGAAACCCTTGAGGTTTCACGCGCAACGGATGCGAACCAGAAGGCAATCACGGACTGGGTCACGGCGTACAACTCGCTGCAGTCCACCATTAACAGCCTGACGAAGTATGTTCCGGTTGATGCAGGCTCCGGCAGCCAGTCTACCAGCAACGGCGCGCTGGTCGGTGATGCGAACGTGCGTGGGGTTCAGTCCCAGCTGCGCGGCCTGCTGACCGAAGTGCAGACCGGCTCCATTCAGATTATGGCCCAGCTGGGGATTACCCAGGACCCGGTGAAAGGTTCTGACGGTACCGTCGGTAACCTGAAAGTCGACACCGATAAGCTGAAAAAAGCGCTGACCGATAACCCGAACGCCGTACAGCAGTATTTTGTCGGCGACGGAAAGAAAACCGGTATGGCGACCCAGATGAACAACACGCTGACCACCATGCTCAGCACCAGTACCGGCAGCGCCGGGGTGATCCAGAACGCGAAAGACGGGATCAACAAAACGCTGAAAACGCTGGGCGAACGTTACGATGCCATGGATGCCCAAATTGAAGCCACCATGGCACGTTACAAAACCCAGTTCACCAGTCTGGACGTATTGGTCACCAAAATGACCAGCACGGCCAACTACCTGACCCAACAGTTCTCACAAAAATAGTCGTAGCCTTCAGGAGTGGATATGTATAAGACCTCTGGTGTTCAATCCTATCAGCAGATAGGAGTCGAAAGCGCAGTCATGAATGCCAGTCCACACCAGCTGATTGTCATGTTGTTCGACGGGGCGCATAGCGCCCTGGTTCGCGCGCGTTTGTTCATGGAAGCCGGACAAATTCGTGAGAAAGGCGAAGCCTTATCCAAAGCCATCAACATCATCGACAACGGTTTAAAAGCAGGACTGAACATGGAGGTCGAGAGCGAATTGTCCGGTAATCTTGCCTCCTTGTACGAATATATGGTTCGACGTTTGTTGCTGGCGAATGTCAGTAACGACGTAGACGCAATTGTTGAAGTCGAGGGTTTATTAAACAACATTGCGGATGCGTGGAAGCAAATCGGCCCCAATGCGTCCTCTATTTCAGGATAATTTTTGATGAATAATCCCAGCGCAGCGCTTAGCCACTGGCAGGCGTTACATGCTCAGAGCATTGCTATGCTAAATCTCGCACATTCTGGTCAATGGGATGCGCTTATCGAGCAGGAAATGCATTACGTACAACTGGTGGAAAGGATTTCTCAAACGCCCATCATGTCATGCCCTCCGGCTCAGGTTGAGCAAGCGCGTGCGCTGCTGGAAATGATCCTTGAAAATGAGAATGCGCTAAAGGCGCTGCTGAAAGTCCGCATGGACGAACTGCGCAGTCTGATTGATCAAACCGGTAAACAGCAATCCATCACGTCTACCTATGGAAAGCTGTCAGGGAATATTCTTTATCCAGAAAGTTTTACCCGCGACACACAACTATGATTTCTTCATCCATACTCCAGAAGTCTGCCAATGGCTTCTGGAGCAAGGATGATGAAAAACCCCACCCTGTTACAATGTTTTCACTGGTACTACCCTGCTGGCGGTGAATTGTGGCGAGAGGTCACGGCGTTAGCTCCCAATCTTAACGAAATCGGCATCAACATGATCTGGCTGCCGCCTGCCTGTAAAGGGGCATCCGGCGGGTATTCTGTCGGCTATGACACCTATGACCTGTTCGATCTGGGCGAGTTTGACCAGAAAGGCAGTATCGCCACGAAATACGGCGACAAGGCGCAGCTGCTGGAGGCCATCGACGCCCTCAAGAGCAACGACATTGCCGTGCTGCTGGACGTGGTGGTCAACCATAAAATGGGCGCCGATGAAAAAGAGCCTGTGCGCGTTCAGCGCGTGAACGAACAGGATCGCACGCAAATCGATGACGAGGTCATTGAGTGTGAAGGCTGGACGCGTTACACCTTCCCCGCCCGTGCCGGGCAATACTCGCAGTTTATCTGGGATTTCAAATGTTTTAGCGGTATCGACCATATCGAAAACCCTGATGAAGATGGCATATTTAAAATTGTTAACGACTACACCGGCGAAGGCTGGAACGATCAGGTTGATGATGAATTAGGTAATTTCGATTATCTGATGGGTGAGAATATCGATTTTCGCAATCATGCCGTGACGGAAGAGATTAAATACTGGGCGCGCTGGGTGATGGAACAAACGCAATGCGACGGTTTTCGTCTTGATGCGGTCAAACATATTCCGGCGTGGTTTTATAAAGAGTGGATCGAACACGTACAGGAAGTTGCGCCAAAGCCGCTGTTTATTGTGGCAGAGTACTGGTCACATGAAGTCGATAAACTGCAAACGTATATTGATCAGGTGGAAGGCAAAACCATGCTGTTCGATGCGCCGCTGCAGATGAAATTCCATGAAGCATCGCGCATGGGGCGCGACTACGACCTGACGCAGAATTTTCACGGGTACATTAGTGGAAGCCGATCCTTTCACGCCGTAACCCTCGTTGCCAACCACGACACCCAACCGTAGCAAGCCCTCGAAGCCCCGTCGAACCGTGGTTTAAACCGCTCGCTTACGCGCTGATCCTGCTGCGGGAAAATGGCGTGCCGAGCGTCTTTTATCCGGATCTCTTTGGCGCCAGCTATGACGATACAGGGGGAGACGGAGAAACGTACCATATTGATATGCCGGTCATTGAGCAGCTTCACGAGCTGATCCTCGCGCGCCAGCGTTTTGCCCACGGCGTGCAAACGCTGTTTTTTGACCATCCTAACTGCATTGCCTTCAGCCGCAGTGGTACCGATGACGATCCCGGCTGCGTGGTGGTGATGTCAAACGGGGACGACGGTGAAAAAGTGATTTGCCTGGGGGAAAACTACGGCAACAAAACGTGGCGAGATTTTCTCGGCAATCGCGAAGAAACCATCACCACGGCGGCGGATGGCGAAGGGACGTTTACCTGCAAAGGCGGAAGCGTGAGCGTGTGGGTAATAGAGGATGCATTGTAGAAACAATGCCGGGTGGCGGCTTCGCCTTACCCGGCCTACGGGACGGTACTTTTGTAGGCCGGGTCAGGCGAAGCCGCCACCCGGCAACAAACGGCTACGGAAGCTTACTCTCCAGCGGATTCTTGCTCAGGTAATCGGCACACTCAACCGTTGGGCGATCGACCTTCTGCAGCTCCAGCCCGTCGTACTCAAGCGTCGAGCCATCGCGCTCCAGCGGATAGATATCCAGCTTACGCGTCACGTTGTAATAGCTGTCTGAACGCAGCATGATTTTACCCGGCACGGCAATCACGCGCTGCCACTGACGGCAGTCCAGCGTATCACCCTCTTCCGTCACCACCAGCGTGGCAATCGCATTCGGGCTGACCATGTTGCTCTGCGGCCCTTTCGACTGCCAGTATCCCGCCAGATGGGCCGGGACAGGATGCTTGATCACGTCGTTATAATTATCGACCTGAACGCACCCGGTCAGTGCCAGCAGCGCGCCAGCAATTGCTATTTTTTTCATCATCTTTCCTGCATTCGAAGAAAAAAATATTGTGGCATTAAAGCGCTGCGGCTGCCAGCGAAGATCGACAGGTCTTAAACTATAGCTATCACGCACTCTCCTGAGGCTCCTGTCTACCGCGTGCAGACAAAAAACCCCGGTTGTACGGGGTTTTCGCAAGGGGTCTGATAGATAATTAATACAGGCTTGAGACGAACGTGTTTATCGGCTCCGGCAACAAATCCTGCGGGTGATCGCCACCGAAGGTCGCCCACTTGCTTTTGCCGTTGATAATGGTTGATGCAACCCGATTATTGGATTCAGCGTTATAAACAGTAATTTTCACTTCAATCTTGTCCGGAATGCCAGACCACTCGGTTGCACGATCTTCCCAATGCAGTATCTGCGGGACCACATAATATCCCCGGCTGATTGAATGGCCAGTTTTCAGACATGGGACATCATCACAGTCAGCAAAAACAGTAACTTTATCGGAATGCCGTAAAAATGCCGCTTTTACAGCGTCGGCCGTTGCTTTGCCTGAACCCGAATAAATGTGTGTCTCATAAACGCCATCAGTTGGCTGAGAAATCACAACCGGGACATCTTTTACCAGGTGCTCTGTACGCTCCTGAATATTATTTGTGCTGTATTTA
This sequence comes from Enterobacter hormaechei, assembly GCA_041890495.1. GTDB lineage: Bacteria > Pseudomonadota > Gammaproteobacteria > Enterobacterales > Enterobacteriaceae > Escherichia > Escherichia boydii. Next base: position 709,235 of record CP169086.1, on the reverse strand, counting down.
GCGGAACAACCTGCCAGTAAAATTGCAGAAGAAACCAGAAACGCTCTTTTCACTTTTCTATCCCTGTAAAATAAAGGAGTTACATTTTATCAGGGCAGTCCAGGTGAAACATATATCTGCATCATGAAGACGTAACATAACGCGTGATATGAATCAGAGAGTTCGGTTCTGGAAGGCGGAAAATGAACAGACGAGACACCAGTCCAGAACCAAAACGAAAGAGGATTTGCCCTGCTCATGCCCCACGTCGTGGGTCAGGGCAGTAATCAACTATCAATATCATCAGGTTAGTTAACCTACACCTGCATCCCCATCACTTCCTGATACGCCGACACCAGCTTGTTACGCACCTGGATCCCCATTTGCAGGGAAACCGAGGCTTTTTGCAAATCGGTCATCACATCATTCAGCGCTACGCCGGGCTCACCGAGGGTAAACTTTTCGGCCTGAGTGCGTGCTGCAGTCTGGGTATCACTGATACGGTCAAGAGCTGCATGCAGTTGCCCTGCGAAGCTGATGCTCGGCTGCTGATCTGCCACATTCTGGTTACGGGCCGTCATCGCCGTCGCCTGCAACTGACTGATTACCCCTTCAATGCCCTGTATAGCCATGACTTTCCCCTGGATGGTTTTTTACGGGGTCAAGACTAACAGCTTGTCAATAAGATAATGGCGGTAAATAGCATGAAAAAACCAGGTTATTTGACGCATAGAAAATCACGAATCATCAAATAATGGCAGGGCCATCAATATGGAACTTTTGTCGTGTTTGCCGACCCGGGAGTCAGTTTTGTTTCTCTACACGAATAACGTAAACCACCAGGATTTAAGAGGTGCGCAATGAGTGCAACAGCATCGACAGCGCCGCAGAATAAATCACTCGAGTGGATGAACCGCCTTCGCGCGAATCCTAAAATCCCGTTGATCGTGGCAGGCGCTGCCGCAATTGCGATCCTTGTAGCGATGGTCCTGTGGGCGAAAAGCCCTGATTACCGGACGCTCTACAGTAATCTTTCCGATCAGGATGGCGGCGCCATCGTCACCCAGCTTACCCAGATGAACATCCCTTATCGTTTTGCCGATAATGGCGGTGCGCTGGAGGTCCCGGCAGATAAGGTGCACGAACTGCGTCTGCGTCTGGCCCAGCAGGGGCTGCCGAAAGGCGGCGCGGTGGGCTTTGAGCTGCTGGATCAGGAAAAATTCGGTATCAGCCAGTTCAGCGAGCAGGTGAACTACCAGCGTGCGCTGGAAGGTGAACTGGCACGCACCATTGAAACATTAGGCCCGGTGAAGAGTGCCCGCGTGCACCTGGCGATGCCTAAACCTTCCTTATTTGTCCGCGAACAGAAATCACCTTCGGCTTCCGTGACCGTAAACCTTGAGCCTGGCCGCGCGCTGGACGAAGGGCAAATCAGCGCGGTGACGCATCTCGTCTCCAGCGCCGTCGCCGGTCTGCCGCCGGGTAACGTGACGCTGGTTGACCAGAGCGGTCACCTGCTGACGCAATCTAATACCGCCGGTCGCGATCTGAATGACGCGCAACTGAAATATGCCGCCGATGTCGAAAGCCGTCTCCAGCGCCGTATCGAAGCCATCCTCGGCCCGGTCGTGGGTAACAGCAACGTGCACGCGCAGGTTACCGCGCAGATCGACTTCGCAAATAAAGAACAAACCGAAGAGCAGTACAGCCCGAACGGCGATGCGGCTCAGGCGGTGATGCGTTCACGCCAGATCAATTCGAACGAACAGGTCGGCGGTGCATACCCGGGCGGCGTGCCGGGCGCGCTCTCTAACCAGCCTGCCCCGGCTAACGCGGCGCCGATTTCTACGCCTCCGGCCAATCAGCAGAACGGTCTGCAAAATAATCAGCAGACCACCTCAACAGCCAGTAACGCCGGTCCGCGTACCAGCAGCCGTAACGAAACCACGAACTACGAAGTCGATCGCACCCATTCGTCATACAAAATGAACGTGGGCGATGTGCAACGTCTGTCAGTCGCGGTAGTGGTGAATTACAAAACCTTGCAGACGGTAAACCATTGCCTCTCAGCAACGAACAGATGACGCAAATTGAAGATCTGACCCGCGAGGCGATGGGCTTTTCTGAAAAACGCGGTGACTCGCTCAATGTCGTTAACTCGCCGTTCAATAGCAGTGACGAAAGCGGCGGAGAACTGCCGTTCTGGCAACAGCAAGCGTTTATCGATCAGTTGCTGGCTGCCGGTCGCTGGTTGCTGGTACTGCTGGTGGCGTGGCTGCTGTGGCGGAAAGCGGTACGCCCGCAGTTAACAAGTCGCGCCGAGGCGATGAAAGCTGTACAGCAACAGGCGCAGGCCCGTGAGGAAGTGGAAGATGCGGTGGAAGTCCGCCTGAGCAAAGACGAACAACTCCGACAACGACGCGCTAACCAACGTCTGGGGGCAGAAGTCATGAGCCAGCGTATCCGTGAAATGTCTGATAACGATCCGCGCGTGGTGGCGCTGGTCATTCGCCAGTGGATAAATAACGATCATGAGTAACCTGACAGGCACCGATAAAAGCGTCATCCTGCTGATGACCATTGGCGAAGACCGGGCGGCAGAGGTGTTCAAGCACCTCTCCCAGCGCGAAGTGCAAACCCTGAGCGCTGCAATGGCGAACGTCACGCAGATCTCCAACAAGCAGCTAACCGATGTGCTGGCGGAGTTTGAGCAAGAAGCTGAACAGTTTGCCGCACTGAATATCAACGCCAACGATTATCTGCGTTCGGTATTGGTCAAAGCTCTGGGTGAGGAACGTGCCGCCAGCCTGCTGGAAGATATTCTCGAAACTCGCGATACCGCCAGCGGTATTGAAACGCTCAACTTTATGGAGCCGCAGAGTGCCGCCGATCTGATTCGCGATGAGCATCCGCAAATTATCGCCACCATTCTGGTGCATCTGAAGCGCGCCCAGGCCGCCGATATTCTGGCGTTGTTCGATGAACGTCTGCGCCACGACGTGATGTTGCGTATCGCCACCTTTGGCGGCGTGCAGCCAGCCGCGCTGGCGGAACTGACCGAAGTACTGAATGGCTTGCTCGACGGTCAGAATCTCAAGCGCAGCAAAATGGGCGGCGTGAGAACGGCAGCCGAAATTATCAACCTGATGAAAACTCAGCAGGAAGAAGCCGTTATTACCGCCGTGCGCGAATTCGACGGCGAGCTGGCGCAAAAAATTATCGACGAGATGTTCCTGTTCGAAAATCTGGTGGATGTCGACGATCGCAGCATTCAGCGTCTGTTGCAGGAAGTGGATTCCGAATCGCTGTTGATCGCGCTGAAAGGGGCCGAGCAGCCACTGCGCGAGAAATTCCTGCGCAATATGTCGCAGCGTGCCGCCGATATTCTGCGCGACGATCTCGCCAACCGTGGTCCGGTGCGTCTGTCGCAGGTGGAAAACGAACAGAAAGCGATTCTGCTGATTGTGCGCCGCCTTGCCGAAACTGGCGAGATGGTAATTGGCAGCGGCGAGGATACCTATGTCTGATAATCTGCCGTGGAAAACCTGGACGCCGGACGATCTCGCGCCACCACAGGCAGAGTTTGTGCCCATGGTCGAGCCGGAAGAAACCATCATTGAAGAGGCCGAACCCAGCCTTGAGCAGCAACTGGCGCAACTGCAAATGCAGGCCCATGAGCAAGGTTATCAGGCGGGGATTGCCGAAGGTCGCCAGCAAGGTCATGAGCAGGGCTATCAGGAAGGACTGGCCCAGGGGCTGGAGCAAGGTCTGGCAGAGGCGAAGTCTCAACAAGCGCCAATTCATGCCCGGATGCAGCAACTGGTCAGCGAATTTCAAACTACCCTTGATGCGCTTGATAGTGTGATTGCTTCGCGCCTGATGCAGATGGCGCTGGAGGCAGCACGTCAGGTCATCGGTCAGACGCCAACAGTGGATAACTCGGCACTGATCAAACAGATCCAACAGTTGTTGCAGCAAGAACCGTTATTCAGCGGTAAACCACAGCTGCGCGTGCACCCGGATGATCTGCAACGTGTGGATGATATGCTCGGCGCTACCTTAAGTTTGCATGGCTGGCGCTTGCGGGGCGATCCCACCCTCCATCCTGGCGGCTGTAAAGTCTCCGCCGATGAAGGCGATCTCGACGCCAGTGTCGCCACTCGCTGGCAAGAACTCTGCCGTCTGGCAGCACCAGGAGTGGTGTAATGACCACGCGCCTGACTCGCTGGCTAACCACGCTGGATAACTTTGAAGCCAAAATGGCGCAGTTGCCTGCGGTACGTCGCTACGGGCGATTAACCCGCGCTACCGGGCTGGTGCTGGAAGCCACCGGATTACAATTGCCGCTCGGCGCAACCTGTGTGATTGAGCGCCAGAACGGCACTGAAACGCACGAAGTAGAAAGCGAAGTCGTTGGCTTTAACGGTCAACGGCTGTTTTTAATGCCGCTGGAGGAAGTCGAAGGTGTCCTGCCCGGCGCGCGTGTTTATGCCAAAAACATTTCGGCAGAAGGGCTGCAAAGCGGCAAACAGTTGCCGCTCGGTCCGGCGTTATTAGGTCGCGTTCTGGACGGCAGCGGTAAACCGCTCGATGGCCTCCCCTCCCCCGATACGACGGAAACCGGTGCGCTGATTACCCCACCATTTAACCCATTGCAACGTACACCGATTGAACATGTGCTGGACACTGGCGTGCGCCCAATCAATGCCCTGCTTACCGTTGGGCGTGGGCAGCGTATGGGGCTGTTTGCCGGGTCCGGCGTTGGTAAAAGTGTGCTGCTGGGGATGATGGCCCGTTACACCCGCGCCGATGTCATTGTCGTGGGTTTGATTGGTGAACGAGGGCGCGAAGTAAAAGATTTTATTGAGAATATCCTCGGTGCCGAAGGGCGTGCACGCTCAGTAGTGATTGCCGCTCCGGCGGATGTTTCTCCGCTCCTGCGAATGCAGGGTGCCGCCTATGCCACGCGCATTGCCGAAGATTTTCGCGATCGTGGTCAGCATGTATTGCTGATTATGGACTCCCTCACCCGCTACGCGATGGCCCAGCGTGAAATTGCGCTGGCGATTGGCGAACCACCCGCCACTAAAGGTTATCCCCCGTCGGTGTTTGCCAAATTACCGGCACTGGTCGAGCGTGCCGGAAATGGCATTAGCGGCGGCGGATCGATTACTGCATTTTATACCGTGCTCACTGAAGGCGATGACCAGCAGGACCCCATTGCCGACTCTGCGCGGGCAATCCTCGACGGTCACATTGTGCTGTCTCGCCGACTGGCGGAAGCCGGGCACTATCCGGCTATCGATATTGAAGCGTCGATCAGCCGCGCAATGACGGCGTTGATCAGTGAGCAACATTACGCGCGAGTGCGCACCTTCAAACAGCTGTTGTCGAGTTTTCAGCGTAACCGCGATCTGGTTAGCGTCGGCGCGTATGCCAAAGGCAGCGATCCGATGCTCGACAAAGCCATCGCCCTGTGGCCGCAGCTGGAGGGCTATTTGCAACAAGGCATTTTTGAACGCGCGGACTGGGAAGCGTCTCTCCAGGGGCTGGAGCGTATTTTCCCGACAGTGTCATAACCCAGGAGATAACGGCAGATGGCAGAACATGGCGCGCTGGCGACCCTGAAAGATCTGGCAGAAAAAGAGGTAGAGGATGCCGCGCGCCTGCTGGGTGAAATGCGTCGCGGGTGTCAGCAGGCGGAAGAACAGCTCAAAATGCTGATCGATTATCAGAATGAATATCGCAATAACCTCAATAGCGATATGAGTGCCGGGATGACCAGCAACCGCTGGATCAACTATCAGCAGTTTATCCAGACGCTGGAAAAAGCCATTACTCAGCATCGCCAGCAACTTAATCAGTGGACGCAGAAAGTTGACATTGCCCTGAACAGCTGGCGAGAAAAGAAACAACGTTTGCAGGCCTGGCAGACACTGCAGGAACGGCAATCCACGGCGGCACTGCTTGCAGAAAACCGCCTCGATCAGAAAAAGATGGATGAGTTCGCCCAGCGCGCCGCCATGAGGAAACCTGAATGATCACACTGCAACAACTGCTGATGAGCGACAGCGACCTGTCAGGCGGTACGCAGACGGGGAAAGGCACCGACGGTGCACAGGACTTTCTCGCACTGCTCGCGGGCGCCCTGTCGGAAGCAACGGGCAAGGGCAAAGATGCGCCGCTGACCCTGGCTGACCTGAAGGCTGCCGGCAGTAAACTGTCAAAAGTGGCTCAGGACGCGAAAGGGGATACCACCCTGCAGGCCAAAATTGCCGACCTGCTCTCGCGCCAGACCGCGCTGAATGGCGATGAAACGTCGCCCGTCGCGCCGCTTGATACGCTGGTTTCCGGGCTGGTGCCGCTGTCTAAGGGCGATGCGCTGAAGACGCTCAATGTGGCGACCAGCAAGGATGACGGTAAGAGCGATCTGAGCGAAGAAGAACTGGCCGGATTAAGCGCGCTGATGGCGATGCTGCCGCACCAGCAGACCAGCACTTCACGCGCGGCAGGCAGTGACGGCGTTTCCGCCACCGCAACGCTGAATTCAACGGCGCTTACGCAAAACGGCGCAGGCCAACCTTCCCTGAACGCGGCTCCAGGAAGCCATGATAAAGCGCTGAGCTCTGCGCCTTATCAGAGCCAGGCGAAAAACAGCGATCCGGCCCCGTCCGGCAACGCGCCGGCCACACCGGCCTTGGCCGCAACCGCAGAGAAGCAGGAGCTCGCCAGCGCCTCCTCCTCATCATCGCCGACGGCTACCCTGGCACCGATTATGTCCAGCCATGCAACCAGTCAGACGGCCGCCACCGTCGCCACCGCCCCGGTGTTAAGCCAGCCTCTGGGAACCCACGAATGGCAGCAGTCCCTGAGCCAGCACATCACCCTGTTCACCAAACAGGGCCAGCAGACAGCCGAGCTGCGTCTGCACCCGGAAGATCTGGGTCAGGTGCAAATTTCGCTTAAGCTGGATGATAACCAGGCCCAGCTGCAGATGGTCTCTGCGCACAGCCATGTTCGTGCGGCGCTGGAAGCCGCGCTGCCGGTACTGCGGACCTCACTGGCGGAAAACGGCATTCAGCTTTCGCAGAGCAGCGTCAGCAGCGAGAGCTTTGCCGGGCAGCAGCAGTCCTCATCACAGCAGCAGCACCAGGCTTCGCGTTCCGGCAACACCGGCGGTTTTAATGAAGAGACCGATGAATTACTGCCTGTTCCTGCCGCCCTGCAATCCGCCGCGCGCGGTAACAGTGCCGTAGACATCTTCGCCTAAACGCCCGAGGTAGCGTGATTATCCCCGTCTTTTCCACGCTTTGACGACAGCAGGACACGGGATAATCACCTTATTAAGCTGTACCGAAACAGGAAGCTCGTATCAGATGACTGACTCCGCTATCACCAAAAAAAGTAAGCGTTCCATCTGGATCCCGCTGCTGGTGTTGATCACGCTCGCCGCCTGCGCCACCGCGGGCTATAGTTACTGGCGTATGCAGCAGGAACCTACCACCGCTGCAGCCAAAGCTGAAGCGCCACCTCCGCCGGCTCCAGTGTTTTTCCCGCTGGATACCTTCACCGTCAATCTGGGTGATGCGGATCGCGTGCTTTATGTTGGCATTACGCTGCGCCTGAAAGATGAAGCCACCCGTTCACGTCTGAACGATTACCTTCCAGAAGTGCGCAGCCGCCTTCTGCTGCTGTTCTCTCGTCAGGACGCTTCGGCGCTGGCTACCGATGTGGGTAAGCAAAAGCTGGTCGACGCCATTAAACAAACGCTGGCGACCCCGCTGGTAAACGGGCAACCGAAACAGGATGTCACCGACGTGCTGTATACCGCTTTTATTCTGCGATAACGACATGGGCGATAGTATTCTTTCTCAAGCTGAAATTGATGCGCTGTTGAATGGTGACAGCGAAGTCAAAGACGAACCGACAGCCAGTGTTAGCGGCGAAAGTGACATTCGTCCGTACGATCCGAATACCCAACGACGGGTTGTGCGCGAACGTTTGCAGGCGCTGGAAATCATTAATGAGCGCTTTGCCCGCCATTTTCGTATGGGGCTGTTCAACCTGCTGCGTCGTAGCCCGGATATAACCGTCGGGGCCATCCGCATTCAGCCGTACCATGAATTTGCCCGCAACCTGCCGGTGCCGACCAACCTGAACCTTATACACCTTAAACCGCTGCGCGGCACAGGGCTGGTGGTGTTCTCGCCGAGCCTGGTGTTTATCGCCGTGGATAACCTGTTTGGCGGCGATGGACGCTTCCCGACCAAAGTGGAAGGTCGCGAGTTTACCCATACCGAACAGCGCGTCATCAACCGCATGTTAAAGCTGGCGCTTGAAGGCTATAGCGACGCCTGGAAAGCGATTAATCCGCTGGAAGTTGAGTACGTGCGTTCGGAAATGCAGGTGAAATTCACTAATATCACCACCTCGCCGAACGACATTGTGGTTAACACGCCGTTCCATGTGGAGATTGGCAACCTGACCGGCGAATTTAATATCTGCCTGCCATTCAGCATGATCGAGCCGCTACGGGAATTGTTGGTTAACCCGCCGCTGGAAAACTCGCGTAATGAAGATCAGAACTGGCGCGATAACCTGGTGCGTCAGGTGCAGCATTCACAGCTGGAACTGGTGGCCAACTTTGCCGATATCTCGCTACGCCTGTCGCAGATTTTAAAACTGAAACCCGGCGACGTCCTGCCGATAGAAAAACCCGATCGCATCATCGCCCATGTTGACGGCGTTCCGGTACTGACCAGTCAGTACGGCACCCTCAACGGTCAGTATGCGTTACGGATAGAACATTTGATTAACCCGATTTTAAATTCTCTGAACGAGGAACAGCCCAAATGAGTGACATGAATAATCCGGCCGATGACAACAACGGCGCAATGGACGATCTGTGGGCTGAAGCGTTGAGCGAGCAAAAATCAACCAGTGGAAAAAGCGCTGCCGACGCGGTGTTCCAGCAATTTGGCGGCGGAGATGTCAGCGGAACGTTGCAGGATATCGACCTGATTATGGATATTCCGGTCAAGCTGACCGTCGAGCTGGGCCGTACGCGGATGACCATCAAAGAGCTGTTGCGTCTGACGCAAGGATCAGTCGTGGCGCTGGACGGTCTGGCGGGCGAACCGCTGGATATTCTGATCAACGGTTATTTAATTGCCCAGGGCGAAGTGGTGGTCGTTGCCGATAAATATGGCGTGCGGATCACCGATATCATTACCCCGTCCGAGCGGATGCGCCGCCTGAGCCGTTAGTGATGAATAACCATGCTACTGTGCAATCTTCCGCGCCGGTTTCTGCTGCGTCACTGCTGCAGGTGAGCGGCGCACTCATCGCCATTATTGCCCTGATCCTCGCTGCCGCCTGGCTGGTAAAACGGCTGGGATTTGCCCCTAAACGCACTGGCGTTAACGGTCTGAAAATTAGCGCCAGTGCTTCGCTGGGCGCGCGTGAACGGGTTGTGGTGGTCGATGTGGAAGATGCACGGCTGGTGCTCGGCGTTACCGCAGGGCAAATCAATCTGCTGCATAAACTTCCCCCTTCAGCACCAACGGAAGAGATACCGCAGCCCGATTTTCAGTCGGTCATGAAAAGCTTGCTTAAGCGTAGCGGGAGATCCTGATGCGTCGTTTGTTGTCTGTCGCCCCTGTCCTTCTCTGGCTGATTACGCCCCTCGCCTTCGCGCAACTGCCGGGTATCACCAGCCAGCCGCTGCCTGGCGGTGGACAAAGCTGGTCGCTCCCGGTGCAGACGCTGGTGTTCATCACCTCGTTGACGTTTATTCCGGCAATTTTACTGATGATGACCAGTTTCACCCGCATCATTATTGTTTTTGGTTTATTGCGTAACGCGCTGGGAACGCCCTCCGCGCCACCTAACCAGGTATTGCTGGGGCTGGCACTGTTTTTGACCTTTTTTATTATGTCGCCAGTGATCGACAAAATTTATGTCGATGCGTACCAGCCATTCAGCGAAGAGAAAATATCAATGCAGGAGGCGCTGGAAAAAGGGGCGCAGCCGCTGCGTGAGTTTATGCTGCGTCAGACCCGTGAGGCGGATTTAGGGTTGTTTGCCAGACTGGCAAATACTGGCCCGTTGCAGGGACCTGAAGCCGTGCCGATGCGCATTTTGCTCCCGGCCTACGTGACCAGCGAGTTGAAAACCGCATTTCAGATAGGCTTCACGATTTTCATCCCTTTTTTGATTATCGACCTGGTGATAGCCAGCGTGTTGATGGCATTAGGGATGATGATGGTTCCCCCCGCCACCATTGCTCTGCCCTTTAAACTGATGCTGTTTGTACTGGTGGATGGCTGGCAATTGCTGGTCGGTTCGCTGGCGCAGAGCTTTTACAGCTAGAGAGGCAAAATGACACCTGAATCGGTCATGATGATGGGGACTGAAGCGATGAAAGTCGCGCTGGCACTGGCTGCCCCGCTATTGTTGGTAGCGTTGGTCACGGGCCTTATCATCAGTATTTTGCAGGCCGCCACCCAGATTAACGAAATGACGCTGTCGTTTATTCCGAAAATCATCGCCGTATTTATTGCCATTATTATTGCCGGACCGTGGATGCTCAATCTGTTGCTGGATTACGTCCGCACCTTGTTCACTAACCTGCCGTATATCATCGGCTGATCTGACGATGCTGCACTTCACCAGCGACCAGTGGGTTCAGTGGCTCGGCGTCTACTTCTGGCCGATGCTGCGCATCATGGCGCTGATCTCCACCGCCCCCATTCTCAGCGAGAAATCGATACCCAAACGCGTCAAGGTGGGGCTGGGGATTATCATCTCGATTATCGTCGCGCCCTCTCTTCCCCCCGTGGATATTCCGATCTTCTCGGCGAACGCGGTGTGGGTGGCCCTGCAGCAGGTGATGATTGGCGTCGCCGTCGGCTTTACCATGCAGCTGGCTTTTGCCGCGGTGCGAACCGCAGGGGAACTGATTGGCCTGCAGATGGGGCTATCGTTCGCCACTTTTGTCGATCCCGGCAGTCATCTCAACATGCCCGTGCTGGCACGCATTATCGATCTGCTCGCCATGCTGCTGTTCCTGTCGTTCAACGGTCATCTGTGGCTTATCTCCATGCTGGTGGATACGTTCCATACGCTGCCGATTGGCGAAAATCCGGTGAACAGCAACGCTTTCCTGGCGCTCACCCGCGCGGCGGGGCTGATTTTCCTCAACGGGCTGATGCTGGCGCTGCCGATCATCACCCTGCTGCTGACCGTCAACCTGGCATTAGGTTTACTCAACCGAATGGCGCCGCAGCTTTCGGTGTTTGTCATTGGTTTTCCGCTGACGCTGACGGTGGGAATTTTATTAATGTCATTACTGATGCCACTGATCGCTCCTTTCTGTGAACATTTATTCGGCGAGATATTCAACCTGTTAGCGGATATTGTCAGCGAACTGCCTCGTAAATAATAGCCCGCACTGTTGCTACTGTCTTTCTGAGGATATTCCTAAAATAAAACGCGAAAAACATCTTCCAGGATATATCTGACGCGGTTTAATTGTTTCTAACCATCTCACAATACTTAATATTTACTTTACTTTAAGAAGATTCCTGGCAAATTATACGTAACTTTACGGGATAGTGAGTCCGCCTGAAAGTCTTTGTCATGCTCACAGGTTTATTATTTTTTTCCATCCCGTATGGCTGTTTTGAGCTCTCAGGCAGATGGGGAATTATCGTTACGCATTGAGTGAGGGTATGCCATGTCAACGATTATTATGGATTTATGTAGTTACACCCGACTAGGTTTAACCGGGTATCTGTTGAGTAGAGGGGTTAAAAAAAGAGAAATCAACGACATTGAAACCGTTGATGACCTTGCCATAGCTTGTGATTCACAGCGCCCTTCAGTGGTGTTTATTAATGAGGACTGTTTCATCCATGATGCTTCTAACAGTCAGCGCATCAAGCACATCATTAATCAACATCCCAATACGTTATTTATCGTTTTTATGGCAATTGCCAATGTTCATTTTGATGAATATCTATTGGTCAGAAAAAATTTATTGATAAGTTCTAAATCGATTAAACCGGAATCTCTCGACGATATCCTTGGCGATATTCTGAAAAAAGAGACAACGATAACCTCTTTTTTAAATATGCCGACGTTATCATTGAGCCGAACCGAATCGAGTATGTTGCGAATGTGGATGGCAGGTCAGGGAACCATCCAAATCTCTGACCAAATGAATATCAAAGCCAAGACCGTTTCATCGCATAAAGGTAATATTAAACGTAAGATCAAAACGCATAATAAACAGGTTATCTACCATGTCGTCCGACTGACGGATAATGTGACTAATGGTATTTTTGTCAACATGCGCTAACACATTCTGACTGGTGGTTTCCCACCAGTCAGGCTGAATAAGATTACTCTGCTTTCTCCACAAAGATACCGTCCTGATGCCCTGCTTCATTAAAGAACCAGATGCCGAGCGGGTAGTCTTCCAGCGAAACCAGGTACATTGTGCCTTCACTAAACTCCTCAACTGCCAGTACCACGCCAGGACGACGCGGACCGCCATCCGTTTTGACTGTTACCCGATCATTCACCTTCATCGTTTTCCTCCTGTGGCTTTGTGCCAGTGTAGAACAATTTCGTTTTTCTGGCAGCGCCAGGCGCGCGCGAGTGCTGATTTTCTCGACGGTCTATACTTAAGAGATGCCAGGCGGACTTAACGACTGGCGGCAACAACAGAGTAACGGAGGAAAGATGATGAAAACCGCAAAAGAGTACAGCGATACCGCAAAACGTGAGGTCAGCGTCGATGTCGATGCCCTGCTGGCGGCGATCAATGAGATCAGTGAGTCAGAAGTCCGCCGCTCGGACGATAATTCGGACCGCGTCATTGTTAACGGAAGGGATTATCACACCTATCGCGAGCTGGCGGAGGCCTTCGAGCTCGATATTCACGACTTTAGCGTGTCTGAAGCCAATAGGTAGGGCGAAAAAAATCCCGGTCATGGGGATGACCGGGATCAAAACTTGCTTATGCAAGAAGCACTTGAAAATTCGTTACACCAGGAAATCTGATGTACATGCCACACTATCCCCAACGAATTTGGCTGACAAGCATATATTCTTACGATGAATATAATATTTTTAACATTATGCTTTTCGTTATGAGCAATAACATGCGCCGAATGCGGGTTTGCCAGGGACTGTTCCCATTTCTCCTGTTAACAATTCGGCTATTTTTTAGGAATTTTCTTAGAGCGAAACGCAGCCATTATCGGGAGTCACTATGCCTTCACTGCGGGATACCTTGCTGATTTTTTCTGATCTGGATGGCTCGTTGCTGGATATTCATACCTACGACTGGCAACCCGCAATGCCCTGGCTGGACAGGCTGCAGGATAACCAGGTTCCGGTCATTCTCTGCAGCAGCAAGACTGCGGCAGAAATGCTGGATATCCAGCAGGATCTGGGGCTGGAAGGTTTGCCTTTTATTGCCGAGAACGGCGCGGTGATTCAGCCAGACGTGCGCTGGGACAAGGTTCAACGCCAGATAAGAGGGATGACGCACCGGGATATTCGCCCGCGGATAGAGCAAATTCGCCTGCAGACAGGCTATAAATTTACCACCTTTGACGACGTGGATGAGCACGTTATCAGCGAGTGGACCGGACTGACGCGCTACCGTTCGACCCTTGCCCGCAAGCATGAAGCCTCCGTCACGCTCATCTGGCGCGATACCGACGAGAAACTGGTCGAGTTTGAAGAGCAACTGGCGCACAGCGGCCTGAAGTGCCTGCAGGGGGCTCGCTTCTGGCATATTCTGGACGCCCGCTGCGGTAAAGACGTGGCGGTTAACTGGCTGATTGAACAGTATCGCCAGCAGGACGAGATCGCGCCCACCACGCTGGGGCTCGGCGATGGCCCTAACGATGCGCCGCTGCTCGACAGCATGGACTTCGCGGTGGTCATCAAGGGGATTAACCGCCAGGGCATCATGCTAAGGGACGATAACCCCGAGCGGGTCTATCATACCCAACAGCCCGGCCCGGCGGGCTGGCAGGAGGGGCTGGATCACTTCCTGTCCTGATCCCGCCACACGACGCGGTTACGCCCGCTCTGCTTGGCCTGATAGAGCCGGGCGTCCGCCACGGACTGCAGCTGTTCAAAATCGTAGTTGCCCGTTTCATCCGCGCTGCTGACGCCCAGCGACGCGCTGATGCGCAGGGTTGTGCTCTTCTTCACCAGGATCTCCTTACTGGTGATTCGGCAACGAATGCGATCAGCGACGCCTCTCGCCTCCTCCAGACCGATCCCCGGCAAGACCACACAAAACTCTTCTCCGCCGACGCGCCCGGCCACATCATTCTTGCGTAACGCGCTGGCAATCACGCCTGCCGTATGGGAAAGCACCTTATCACCGGCCTGATGGCCGAAACGGTCATTAATGTTTTTAAAATGGTCGAGATCGATCTGAATCACCGAGAACGGCAGCGCCTGCTGCCGACAGGTTTCCGCCAGCAATTTTGCGCGGTCGAACAGCGCGCCGCGATTATTCAATCGGGTCAGCGGATCGTGCCAGGCCTGCCACTGGAGGGAGTGCTGAAGCGTATACATGTTACTCACCATCCGACGGATCACCAGCCACGAGATCAACAGCATGGCGGTAAAGAGCGCCCACAGCAGCGCCAGTACGATACTGATACTGCCGAAATCGTCCTGCACCCCTTCATGCAGGGTGTGGATCCTCAGGACGACGCCATCGAAGTGATCGAGCCGCTCCCAGCTAATAAACCGGCTCCCGAGTCGGATCCCGCCGCCGGTATCATGCTCAATCGCCTGGGCAATCTGCGCCGTTTCGCGTTCGTCAAAATGGTTAACCAGGCTTCCCGCGTTGGCAGAGGTGGCAATCATATTGAGCCGGGTATCGTACAGCTGATACTCCCCTTCCGTTCGGTCTTCCGTCGCGTCGGTCAGCAGACGCTGCATCGTGCTCAAGGTAAAGTCCATCGCCACGACGCCGTACCAGTAGCGATCGAAATAGATGGGGACGCTGGCGGTGATCGTTCGTTCATCCCCGGTCCAGGATGAAGGGGTAGAGATAAACCAGCGCACGGCACGCGCGCGATTGTTACGCTCTGACTGCTGGGTAAACCAGGACTGCGTGACCAGATGGTAATAGCGGGCGGTAATATTCCCCGCCTGGTCCGGCGTATCCGTGGAAAGGAAAAAACCGGCGCGAGAGACGTAGATCACCCGCGCTTCCGTCTGTGCTCTTGATGACGCCAGCCTGAGCAGATACCCCACTTCGAGCGCGGCAGAAATTTCATGACTGATGCGCTCGGCGTCCCGATTCAGAAGCGTGGTTTTATCCACGAACGCATCCGATACGCCGTTAATGGGAAGCGTGCGCTTTTTATCAACGGCAAGCTGCCAGGTAGGGAGCATGCGGACGGTATTAAAGCGTGATACCGCATCCTGTAAGACATCGAAGGCCAGCGGCGTCTCGATCGCATCATGCATGCCCTGACGGAACAACAGCATCCTGTCCACGCTGTTCTGTAACTGCCTGTCCAGCGAACTGGCCACCGTATCCAGATGGTTGCGCTGGCTGGAGATGTACGCCTCTTCCAGTACCACCACTTCACGCCAGGTCAATAGAGTAGAAAATACCAGAACGACCAAAAAACAGAGATTAACAATCAGCCCCGGATTGCTACGCTTATGCAGCCATTGCAAAAAAGATTGTCTTACAACAAAGGTATCGCGCTGCACACACACTCCCTGATCGCTGCCTTACACCCGGTACTTGAGATAAAAACGCCCGGCAAAGCCGGGCGTTATGTGATTAAGCCTTGTCCCGCTGGTGCTGCCCGTCCCCCGGCTGAAGCTCATCTTCACGGAATGCTTCCCGCTTGATGCTATAGCTATCGTGCCACCGACATTCCACCATTCCGCTGGAATACCCGGTGACAATCATACGTGGGCCGCCCTTCTTAGGCTTAACTTCATCACTGACCAAAAAGACCATACCTGCCTCCTGTATCAGGGTGAAACTGTTTCAATTTAGACGAGGAATGGTCTTTTTGCATCCTGCCGCGGGTAACAATTAGTGCGACGTGCCGCGAATTTTCTCAACCAGCTTCACCGCCGCGACGACGATAGCGCCAATGATAAAGCCCAGCACAAGATTCAGCAGCGTGGGCAGAATCGCCGCGATAACGACCCCCTGCGTGGAGAAGAAATGTTCGATGGCATGGTGCAGCGGCGCAATGCCGTGAACCACAATTCCGCCGCCCACGAGGAACATCGCCAGCGTGCCTACCACCGACAAACTCTTCATCAGCCACGGGGCCAGTACCAGCAGGCTTTTGCCAATGCCTCTTGCCACCGCGCTCGACTTATCTTCCAGCCAGTAGCCAATATCGTCCAGCTTGACGATCAGCCCCACCAGACCGTACACGCCCACGGTGACCAGAATCGCGATGCCGGAGAGGATCAGAACCTGATTCAGGAGCGGCGCGTCAGAGACAATGCCCAGCGTAATGGCGACAATCTCGGCGGACAGGATAAAGTCGGTACGAATGGCGCCTTTGACCTTGTCGCGCTCGAAGGTTTTCGGATCCTGCGCGGCCAGCGCTTCAAGACGCTGCTGGCGCACCTCCGGCGTATCGCTCTGCTTGCGCGCGCTAAAGGAGTGCAGCACCTTCTCCACGCCCTCGAAGCAGAGAAATGCTCCGCCAATCATCAGTAACGGCGTGATGGCCCAGGGAATAAACGCGCTGATCAGCAGCGCCAGCGGCACCAGAATCACCTTGTTCAGGAAGGAGCCTTTTGCCACGCCCCACACCACCGGCAGTTCACGGTTTGCCCTCACCCCACTCACCTGCTGGGCGTTAAGCGATAAATCATCTCCCAGCACGCCCGCGGTTTTTTTCGCCGCCAGTTTCCCCATCACTGAAATGTCGTCCAGTAAGGTGGCAATATCATCCAGCAATGTTAATAAGCTACTTCCTGCCAAAATCTTAATCCTTCATTTTTTGGTAATTAGGTGAATAGTATGGAGCAAAAGCGCAAACCCGGAAACAGGCACCTTACGTCAACAAAAAATTCACCTACGCTACACAATTAAAGGGCTCGCCAGCGCGATAGTTTTCGCGTTTACTATCAGCGAACTTTTTATTTCGTCGTGAGGGATTATGCGTTTCCGGCAATTGCTACCGCTCATCGGGGCACTCTTTTCGCTGTACATCATCTGGGGTTCAACCTACTTTGTTATTCGCATCGGCGTGGAGAGCTGGCCGCCGCTGATGATGGCGGGCATTCGCTTCCTCTCGGCGGGCATCCTGCTGCTGGCTTTCCTGCTCCTGCGCGGGCATAAGCTTCCCCCGCTGCGCCCGATGCTGAATGCCGCCCTGATCGGCCTGCTGCTGCTGGCGGTGGGTAACGGGTTTGTGACGATTGCCGAGCACCAGAACGTCCCGTCCGGGATCGCCGCCGTGGTCGTTGCCACCGTACCGCTGTTTACCCTCTGCTTTAGCCGCCTTTTCGGCATCCGCACCCGCAAGCTGGAATGGCTGGGGATTGGCATTGGCCTTGCCGGCATCATTCTGCTGAATAGCGGCGGTAACCTGAGCGGGAATCCGTGGGGCGCGGTGATTATCCTGATTGGCTCGATGAGCTGGGCGTTTGGTTCCGTCTACGGTTCACGTATCGAATTGCCGACCGGCATGATGGCCGGTGCGATTGAGATGCTTGCCTCGGGGATTGTCCTGCTGCTGGCCTCCGCGCTGACGGGAGAAACGCTGACGACCCTGCCGCCGCTGTCGGGCTTTCTGGCGGTTGGCTACCTGGCGCTGTTTGGCTCCATCATCGCCATTAACGCCTATATGTTCCTGATCCGCAACGTCTCTCCGGCTGTCGCCACCAGCTACGCCTACGTCAACCCGGTCGTGGCCGTACTGCTCGGAACAGGACTGGGGGGAGAAACGCTCTCACCTGTGGAATGGATTGCGCTTGGGATCATCGTGTTTGCCGTCGTGCTGGTCACGCTGGGCAAATATCTGCTGCCGGCAAAACCGGTGGTTACGCCTTGCGAGGTGGAGAAACCGTAAGCAGGTGAATGCCCTGCGTGTCGATCTGCGCGGTCTGGCCGCCGCCGCAGATCCACTCTTCCAGCCGTTCGCTCAGATCGGCATCGTTCAGCTTTAATCTGCCTCTCAGCGCACATTCCCAGACGATCAGCACCCGCCAGCCCTGCGCAATCAGCGCGCTAAGGTCCCGGCGGTCGCGCTCGACGTTCTTGCCAATTTTATCCAGCCAGAAATCGGTGCGCGTCGCCGGGACTTTAAACAGGTAGCAGTCGTGGTGATGCCAGAAACAGCCGTGGGTAAAGATGATGCACGGCCAGGCGTCAATAACGAAATCCGGGCGCCCCGCCAGGGCGGGATTCTGCACGCGGAAGTCAAAGCCCGCCTGCGTCAGCAGCGTGGCCAGGCGCTTTTCAATGGCGGTGTCACGCGTGCCGATGGCACGCATGTTTTTACTGCGCGTCGCCTTATCGTGAACATCCGTCATTGACGGCCTCACCCTGACGAAGTGCCACCGCCTGTCGGATGCGCGAGGCCAGCAGTTTAGCCACCGCCGCGAACGCGGGAACCACCACCGAATTACCAAACTGGCGGTACGCCTGGGTGTCCGAAACCGGGATGCGGAAGCGGTAACCCTGCGGGGACTCAAAGCCCATCAGCCGGGCGCATTCTCGCGGCGTTAAGCGCCGCGGACGGTGACGCTGGTTGTGCGGATCGTCGAAATCCTTTTCACCCAGCGCCTTGTCCCATCCTCTGTCGATCAGGATTTCCGCACCGTCTTTATAGTAGCGAGCAGACAGCGTGCGGGTGACGCTGTGCGGATCGTTCGGGTTTACCATCCCAAAACCGAAGCCGTTGCCTTTCGCCTGGTGCTTCTTGGCGTAGCGGTAAAGGTATTTCCACAGCACCGGGGTCAGGATAAATTTCGCGTCGACGACCGGTTCAAGCAGATCGGCCACGGTGGGACGGCGCTCGGGATACAGAGAAGGAATATCCCGCAGGGTGAAATCCCCTTTCAGATTGAGATCGCGCCGGAAGCCCACCAGCACGATACGTTCGCGATGCTGGGGCAGGAAATGTTTCCCATCAATGATTTTAGGATCGTCCGCGCCCATATCCTCTGAATCGGCCACGTCATAACCCAGCTCATCCAGCGTTTGCATAATAATGCGGAAGGTTTTTCCGCCGTCGTGGCTTTTTAAGTTTTTGACGTTTTCCAGCACAAAGATGGCCGGGCGACAGGCGTCAATAATGCGCGCCACGTCAAAAAACAGCGTTCCCTGCGTATCGCAGGCGAAACCGTGGGCGCGTCCAAGGGCATTCTTTTTGGAGACGCCGGCCAGCGAGAAAGGCTGACACGGGAAGCCAGCCAGCAGCACGTCATGCGCCGGGATCGTCTGGCGAATGTGCTCGGCGGCGTGTTCATCGCTCACGCCGCTTTTATGGCTCAGGGTGACATCGCGTATATCCGCGTTGAAATGGTGCTCGTTCGGATCGCAGTACCAGTTGGCCCTGTAGGTCCGGACGGCATGTTTGTTCCACTCGCTGGTAAACACGCACTGTCCGCCGATAGCTTCAAAACCGTGCCGAATGCCGCCGATACCGGCAAACAGATCGATAAACCGGAAGGCATAGTTCGGGTGCGCGGCTGAAGGACGCGGAAGCAGGTTTTGCAGATAACGAAACTCGCCTTCGCTCAGGCGACGCCCAGCGCGTTCGCTGGTCAGCAGACGTTTAAGGATCGCCGGGCTCCAGTGGCTCTCGCCGTGCGCCACCAGCAGACCGGCCAGCGTCTTAGCATCATAGATATCCAACAGCTGGCGCAGTAAGGCCTGCACCGTTGCCGTTGATTTCTCAGCCTGCGCGGGCGCGGGCTCTGTCACTGATCGATTTTCCTGCATTCTTTTAACCGGAGAATAAAGACTGGGAACAGATTACCACAGTTCAGTTGCGCAAACTGCGACGGAAGCGGCTCAGCACCTGGCTATCCAGCCCGAGGCAGTCGCCGTGTAATTCGGCGCTAAGTTTCGCCATAAACTGGATCAGGAAATCGGCATTGTGACGTGCCAGTTCGCGGCCCATTTCCGTTTGCATTGTATCAGGCAAACGCAGCAGCTTGGTCTGAAAATGGTCGAGGGCAAACGCACGGTCGTCGAGGGGACGTTCATCGGCAAAGGGATCGTCTGCATCGAATAGCGGCACGCCCAGTGCGCCCGAGACGGCAAAGACGCGCGCCAGACCGATAGCCCCTAACGCTTCCAGCCGGTCTGCGTCCTGCACAATTTTGGCTTCCATACTCTGCGGCGCAATCCCGGCGCTAAAGCTGTGCGCCTCAATCGCGTGCGCGACGGCGGCAGCGTGCTCTGGCGGAAAGTCAGGAAAGTCGCGGCGCAGAATCTCGCACGCTCTGCGCGCTGCCATCTGCGATGACCGACCGCGTTCGGGATGGTTTTTCGGCAGGCTGACAATATCATGGAAATAGCATGCGGTCAGGATCACCAGCGGTTCCACCATCTGGCGATCCATGATTTTTTGCGCCGTCATCCAGACCCGACGAAAATGCGAAATATCATGTGCGGTATCGTCGGTGCTGTGGTTTTCCTCGAGCCAGCGCTCAAATCTATGCTGCCAGCGGGCAAGTTCCATCGTCATGTCCTGTTGATTAAAAGAGAGTGAATTATAACACAGACAAATTAAACCAATTTAAAAATAGAATTGCGAAATACTTAATAATAATTACACCATATAAATTCAACCAATTAATTCATCAGAAAAACAAAGAGATTAATAGAAATATTTAGCAATATTTAACATCATTTAATTACATTTATTTTTGAAACTAAATAACACCTCCTGGAATAGTATCATGCCTGTAATTACGGAGGGTGATTACATATATTCATATAAATTATGTTTAAATTATTCATATAAATTATTTCTAAAGGGAATATATAATGAAAAGAAAAGTTCTGGCAATTGTGGTACCCGCTTTATTAATGGCAGGCGCTGCCAATGCGGCTGAAATGTACAACAAAAACGGCAACAAAGTTGACCTGTACGGCAAAGTCGATGCGCGTCACACCTTCTCTGACAACGCTGGCGATGACGGCGACGAAACCTATGTACAGATTGGTTTCAAAGGTGAAACCCAGATCGCTAACAACCTGATCGGTTACGGTCAATGGGAATACAAAACCTTCGCTAACGATACCGAAGGCGCGGGTGACAGATCGTTTAACCGTCTGGCATATGCTGGCCTGAAATATGGCGAATACGGTTCATTTGATTATGGCCGTAATTACGGCGTCGTGTACGACGTAGAGGCCTGGACCGATATGCTGCCGGTATTTGGCGGTGACTCTTACACCTGGACCGATAACTTTATGAACGGTCGTGCTAACGGTCTGGCAACCTATCGTAACCAGGATTTCTTCGGTCTGGTTGAGGGTCTGAATTTCGCGCTGCAGTATCAGGGGGCGAACGAAAACCAGGATGCAACAGAAGATCAGGAAGGTACTAAAAACGGTCATGATAATGTTCGTTTCCAGAATGGCGACGGCTTCGGTATCTCTACCAGCTATGACTTCTCTGGCGATCTTACCGGCCTGAGCCTGGGTGCAGCGTACTCGTCTTCCGATCGTACCAACAGGCAGGTTGGATACGGCAAAAGCTATGAAAGCATTGGCTATGCGGGTGGCGAAAAAGCTGAAGCCTGGACCGTGGGCGCGAAATACGATGCTAACAGCGTCTACATGGCAATAATGTATGCTGAAACCAGCAACATGACGCCAATCGGCAACTTTGGTATCGCCAACCAGACTCAGAACTTTGAAGCGGTTGCTCAGTACCTGTTCGACTTCGGTCTGCGCCCTTCCCTGGCATGGGTCTACTCAAAAGGTAAAGACCTGGACGGTAAAGGATTCGATCAGGATCTGGTTAACTACATCGACCTGGGCATGACCTACAGCTTCAACAAAAACTTCTCCACCTATGTTGATTACAAAATCAACATGCTGGATCAGGACGAAGCGCTGTATGACACATACGGTATTTCTACCGATGACATCATTGGCGTAGGCATGACCTACCAGTTCTAATCTCCAAAAATATCAAAGGCCGCAACTGCGGCCTTTTTTATATCTTCACTTTATATTACGGGGCTTCCTGCAGCGCTACGCGGATAAACCCGTTATTCTGCGCCAGCAGCTCATGGGCTTTCCATGCATCCAGCCCTGTCAGCACCATTAATACCGCCGTTTTGCAGTTATGGTTACAGCTCTCCAGCGCGGCTTTTGCCTCCGTCCGGCTGCATCCTCCCGCTTCCATCACAATGGCGATTTGCCGTTCAGCCCATTTGGTTGTGCCTGCCTCAAGATCCACGCGCAGATTGCTGTAAACCCGTCCGGTTCGGACGGCCAGCCCGGTGGCGATCATCGAGAGGATCATTTTTTGCGCAATCCCCGCTTTGGTGTTTATGTAGCCTGCGACGACATCGGCCCCCAGCTCCGGAGCGATAACCATGCTCGCCAGCTGTGCGGCTTCACTTTGCGCATCACCGGTAATAATGGCGACCGGTGAACCCAGCGACCACGCATGCCGCATTGCTCCCCAGACCCACGGCGTTTTTCCGCTGACGCTTACTGCCAGCATCATATCGTGTTCACCAAACTTGATGGCCTGAAGATCGGCAACGCCGCGCTCGTAGCTTCCTTCCCCTTCTTGTGCCGAAACGGCCATCACAGGGGATTTGCCCGGCGCATATTCATCGGCAACCTGTTGCGCAATGCACCCCGACGGGCCCGCGCCAACGATGACCAGGCGACCGCCGTGGCTGAGCGTCGCGGCGGCGTTGTCCACCACGCGGGCGAGGGTATGTAAACAGGGGGCGATCGCAGCAGAAATGAGTGCATCATCCTGGTGAATGACTTTCAGCATGTCCAGCGTGGACAATCTATCAATATTCATCGTGCTGGCGTGCCGTCTTTCCTTGACCGAACCGGTAAGCATAATGCTCATAAACAGCCTCCTTATTATGAGTACCCACACACTATAAAGTGTTTTATATAGATGACCTGCGAGGAGGGTCACGAAAAGAGGACCAAATCCACGCCTTTACATGGCTTTAAGAAAAGCGCGTCATCGGCGATAATTACCCTTTCTTAATCATCGCGGAGTGTTGATGAGCGATTTGCAGCCTTTCCTTCCGACGCGCAAGCGCCCCATGAAGCTGAATACCCTGGTCACGTTGATGGTGTGCGCGATTATTGCCTCTGTGCTGCTGGTGGTCTTTGCGCTCTACTCCGTACAAATCACCCGGGCGACCCGCGATGATGTTAAAGACACCGCGCTCGGTATTGCCCGCACCCTCGCCGACAGCCCCGAGATACAGCGCGGCCTGATGCAGGCACCGCAGGAGAATATTATTCAGCCCATCGCCCAGGCGGTAACGAAGCGAAACGATCTGCTGTTCACCGTGGTCACCGATATGCGCGGGATCCGCTATTCACACCCGAACGAAGCGCTGCTTGGGCTGCATTTTATCGGCGACGATTTAACCCCCGCGCTGGAAGGCAAAGAGAACGTATCGGTTAACCGGGGGGCGCTCGCCGAAGCGCTGCGCGTGTTTACGCCCGTCTACGACGTCCAGCACGAGCAGATCGGCGTGGTGGTGGTCGGTATCTCCCTGAATAAGGTTGAAGAGCAAATTGCCCGCGGGCGGCTAAACGCCGTCTGGACCATTTTATTCAGTATTTTTATGAGCTCGATGGCGATTTGGGGCCTGGTGCGGGTCCTGAAACGCATCCTGTTCGGGCTCGAACCTTACGAAATTTCCGCCCTGTTCGAACAGCGTCAGGCGATGCTGCAGTCGCTTCGCGAGGGGGTGCTGGCCGTCGATATTCACGGGCGCGTGACGATGATCAACCAGACCGCCAGAGAAGTATTGCTTCTTCCCTCCGGCAAGCAGACCGAAAACGCCAGCGCGCCCCTGCTGGCCAGCCTGCGTGAAGTCTCAAAGACGGGCGTCGCGCGTCAGGATCAGGAGATCAGCTGTAACGGGCGTCTGTTGCTGTGCAATATGGTGCCCGTTAAAAGTCAGGATCGGGTGATCGGCGCCATCACCACCTTCCGTGATAAAACGGAAATCAGCCAGCTAATGCAGCGTATTGATGGCATGGTCAACTACGTCGACGCCCTGCGCAGCCATACGCACGAGTTTATGAATAAGCTGCATGTGATCCTGGGCCTGCTGCACATGAAGCGCTACGACAAGCTGGAAGAGTACATCATTCAGACGGCACAAAATTACCAGACGGATATCGGTACGATACAGAGCAAGGTAAAATCCCCGGTTATCGCTGGGTTCTTGCTGGGTAAAATCAACCGGGCGAAAGAAGCGGGCGTCACCCTGACGCTGGCGGATGAATGCCAGATACCGGATACCGCGAGTGAAGAGCAGGTCGCGGTGCTGATCACCGCGCTGGGTAACCTCATTGAAAACGCGCTCGACGCGATGGAAGGACAGCAGGAAGGTGAGATCGGCCTGCTGCTGCATTATCAGAATGGCTGGCTCAGCTGCGAAGTCAGCGACGATGGCCCCGGCATTGATCCCACTCAGCTGGAGGCTATTTTTACAAAGGGCTTCTCAACAAAAGGTGAAAACCGTGGCGTTGGGCTGTTCCTTGCTCGCCAGCAAATCCAGAACCTCGGCGGCGATATCACCGTCGAATCTGAGCCTGGCGTATTTACCCAATTTTTTGTTCACATCCCCTGGGATAGCGAGAGGAATATCGCGTGATAAATGTATTAATTGTCGATGATGACGCCATGGTAGCCGACCTCAACCGTCTGTATGTCAACCGTGTTGAAGGTTTTAGCTGCTGCGGCGTCGCCTCCACGCTAAACCAGGCCGAGGCCATCATTAATAACCCCGGGCAGCCTGTCGATCTGGTGCTGCTGGATGTCTATATGCAGCAGGATAACGGGCTGGATCTGCTGCCCGTTATTCGCGCCTCCGGCCGCCCAATTGACGTGATTATGATCTCGTCGGCTGCCGACGCAGCCACGATCCAGACCTCCATTCACTACGGCGTGGTGGATTATCTGATCAAGCCGTTCCAGTTCCCGCGCTTTGAAGAGGCGCTGAACGGCTGGAAGGCAAAGCACAACCTCATGGGTTCGCACCAGTACTATGAGCAGGCAGACGTCGACCGGCTGATCCACGGCGGGGCGCCGGAACTGGCGGACAGTAAAAAGCTGCCGAAGGGGTTAACGCCGCAAACGCTGCGCACGATTTGCCAGTGGATTGACGCTCACCCGGAAACGGAGTTTTCTACCGATGACCTGGCAAACGCCGTCAACATCTCCCGCGTGTCCTGCCGTAAATACCTGATTTGGCTCGCGCAAATCAACATTCTGTTCACCAGCATTCACTACGGCGCCACCGGGCGTCCGGTGTATCGCTATCGTCTTCAGCCGGAGCAGACCGGCTTGCTCAAGCAATACTGTCAGTAACGCGGTAGTCGTTATCCAGCAGGGTAAAGCGGAAGTGGTGTGCTGAGGAGAACACCACTTCTTTTGTTTTGGTCACAAAGATTGCTTCAATATCGGGGCGCGCGCGCAGGGCAGCACATCCCTTCTCTACCCCCATGCCGTACATCAGCGTGGTCCAGATATCGCCGTCGATGGAGTCTTTCGAAACAATCGTCACGCTGTCCAGCTCGTTGTCCAGCGGATATCCGGTGCGCGGATCGAGAATATGGTGATAGCGCTTGCCGTTTTGCTCAAAGTAGCGCTCGTACGTTCCCGACGTCACGACGGACAGGTTCTCTACGGTCATCGCGCCGATCAGCGCGTCACCGGCGAACGGTTTTTTCAGCCCGACGCTCCAGCCCCCTTCCGGCGAGCCTAACGTCTGAATGTTTCCGCCGAGATTGATAAGCCCCAGCTCAGCGCCCTCTTTACGAAGGTAATCACGCACCCTGTCGGCGATATAGCCTTTGGCGATGGCCCCCAGATCGATCTCCATCCCCGCTCTGGTCAGAAACACGCTGCTGCTGGCCTCATCAAGGAGGACATCTTCTGGACGGGTTATCGCCAGCAGCGACGCGATTTCATCGGCAGGCGGAACGCTGTCCCCCTGAAAACCAATCTTCCAGCGCTTCACCAGCGGACCTATAGCCAGGTTAAAAGCGCTGTCCTTGAAAAGGCTTGCCGCTTTTGCGCAGCGGATCAGATCAAACACTGGCCGACTGACGGTGACCGGATGCTGGCCGGCGGCATGGTTGATGTCCATCACCTGCGAGTGCGCGCGGTTAACGGTGAGCAGGTCTTCATACTGTTTGATCAGGCGAAACACGCGGGACGCGAGGGCTTCATCGTGGGAAAAGAGTTTCAGGAGAATGGGTGAGCCCATCAGGACGGCGGAGTAGCTGTAAACGCGATGGCTATCAGGCATGGCAGGAGTCCTCAGATGTAGCCCCGGCTAGCACCGCGCCGCCGGGGAAAATGCCGGATAGCGCTGCGCGTATCCGGCCTGGGAAACAGGTGCCTTACCTCTTTTTCGAACGCAGAGCCGCCTGATGTCCTGCAAGGGTACCAAAAATAATGATATCTGCCACCGCGTTACCGCCGATACGGTTACCGCCGTGGATCCCGCCGACCACCTCACCGGCCGCAAACGCGCCTGGCAGCACATTGTGGCTGCTGTCCAGCACGCAGGTTTCGGTGTTGATGGTCACGCCGCCCATGGTGTGGTGCACGCCCGGCGCAATCTGAATGGCGTAGAATGGCCCTTCATTGATTGGCGCACGCAGCGCGGTGGTACGACCAAAGTCGTCATCGTGCTGTTTTTCAACGAAACCGTTGTAACGTTCCAGGGTCGCCAGGAAAGCGTGGTGATCCATACCGAGCGCTTCCGCCAGAGCTTTTGGCGAGCTGGCGCTGGTCACGAAGCCTTTGGCAATGTACTCATCAGCGGCTTTGTTTTTGGCGCGTACGTGCTCGTCAAAGACGATGTAAGCGTATTTCTCCGGCAGGTCGATGATAGACGCCGAGACTTTGTCGCGGGTCGACATCTCGTTAAAGAAGCGGTTCCCCTGCTGGTTCACCAGAATCGCCCCGCCGCCGCGGATGGATTCGGAAATCAGATACGAGGTTTTCTGCTCCACGGTTGGGTGAATTTGAATTTCGCCCATATCGACAGTGCCTGCCCCGATGCGCTCCAGCAGCGCGATACCGCCACCGGTCGCCCCTTTGTGGTTGGTGGTGACGAAACCTTCCAGATCCGGACGGTATTTCACTACCATCTGGCTGTTGGCGCTGAAGCCGCCCGTTGCCACAATCACGCTTTTCGCTGCTACGGTGACGGTTTCATTCTCTTCGGTGGTCAGGCGCACGCCGGTGACTTCACCGTTTTCGAAGATAATGTCGCTGACGGAGGTATCCAGCATTACCTCGATGTTGCGTTTGTTGACGTTACGCACCAGGCCGCTAATCAGGTAACCGCCCACCGCAGAACCGTCTTTTGGACGGTGAGTACGGTCGATGCTCATCCCGCCGGTGGTGGTGATGTCGTTCAGCATGATGCCGCGCGTTGCCAGCCACTCAATCGCCTGCGGCGCGTTCTCGACGAAGCGACGCAGCAGTTCCGGGTTGTTCTTGTTGCCGCCGCCTTTCAGGCTTTCCTGGTAGAACAGCTCTTTGCTGTCCTGAATGCCCTTCACGCGCTGGAAGCGGGTTTCGGCGGCGTTCATACCGGCAGAGGCTTTAATGGTGTTCCCGCCGATGGTTGGCATTTTCTCAACAATCAGCACGCTCGCGCCTTCGTCGTGAGCCTGAATCGCCGCCGCCAGACCGGCGCCGCCGCTGCCGACAACCACCACGTCCACGCTGCGGGTTTCGTTCGGGTCAACGCCCTCTTCCGCTGCCAGCGCTTTGCTGGATTTCAGCATCGCTTTAGAGACCGCTTTCTTCACCGCTTCACTCTGGCTGGTTGCGCCGGTGATGGCATCCACGTGCGGGGTATTGGCGTCCAGAATGCGGGTACGGATCTCTTCAAAGCTGGTGACGAACTCAACGTCTTCGCTCGGACCAGAGGCCAGCTCGATGTCCGCAATACGGTCGGTTTCCAGGCTGACGTTAATTACCAGCTCGTTCGCGTCGTCCTGCACCTTCTCGGTGAACATGCCCGGTTTGAATTTGGATTCGCCCATGCTCATGTCGCGGATCATCGCTTCTACCAGCGAGAAGCGCCACAGCGGTTCAGGAATATTCAGCGCCTCGCGCTGGGTGCTGTCCATAAACAGCTCCAGCGTTTCCCCGGCCGCGATGCGGTCGGTCCAGTCCGGATAGGCGATGGTGGCGCGGCCCACGGCAATCAGGTCGTAACCGTGTTCAAGCGCTTCATTGGCATCGGCGGCATTCACCACGCCACCCACGCCCATGACCGGAACCTGCGCCAGCGTTTCAGAACGCATCGCGCAGTATTTTTCGATAAGCGGCGTCGGGTCCTGGGTGTCGACAATGGAAGGACGCAGGGTCGCGCCGACGGAGAAGTGCAGGTAATCCACACCGCGTGCCGCCAGTTTTTCCAGCAGGTACATGGTGTCTTCAAAGCGGATGCCCGGCACTTCCAGTTCTTCAGGGGAGAAGCGGTAGCCAATAATAAACGCGTCGTCCGCGTACTGGCGCACCATTTTGTGGGTGATATCCAGAACCGCCAGCGGGAACTTCGCGCGGTTATCGCGGCTGCCGCCCCACTCGTCGTCACGCTGGTTTGAATTCGGTGAGTAGAACTGCTGAATCAGATAGGTGTTTGCCCCGTGGATTTCCACGCCGTCGAAGCCGGCCTGGATGGCGCGGCGCACCGCTTCACCAAACTTGCCGATCATGCCTTCGACTTCTTCGCCAGTCAGCGCCACTGGGGTTGCTGCACCCTCACGCGGCGCGGCAACGGCGCTTGGGCCAACCGGCGTACGGCCACCGATCAGTTTCGGGTCAACCATGCGGCCGCCGTGGTAGATCTGCAGCAGGGCCTTAGAGCCTTTAGATTTTATCGCCTCCGCGATTTTCGCCAGCCCGGCAATTTTCTCGTCATTATCAATCCCGATCGCGCCGGGGAAGGCCAGACCGAGATCGTCGACGAAGCAGCACTCCACAATGATGGTGCCGATACTGCCGGAGCGGGCACGATAGTACTCCACCAGTTCGCTGGTAACGGTGCCGTCGTAATAGCCGGTGCAGGTGGTCATAGGGGCCATTAACAAACGGTTTTTCAGTTCAGTGCCATTCGGTAATGTGAAGGGGCTAAGAATGCGTTCGTTAGTGCTCATAATAGAAACTCCAAACTTTTAAAAAATTAAGAATTCGTTATCGGATTGGTTTTTTAGTTCGTCGTTATTTGCCGATGTCATGATATTAATATAATGATTTTTTTAGTTTCTAAAGTTATTACGTTAGTTAAAAAACTATTTAATCCCTGCAATAACACAAATAACACATTGGTGTTAGCGAATGTAATTCAGCCATTCACAATAATTTAAAGTTCGTTAAATAAAAATTGGTAAAACCAATTCATAGACAAAACAAAAAATCATAAAAAACAACAACATAAAAAACACAGAAAACATAAATGTTACAAAAATGATAAAACAAACCAATAAAACAGGTAATACCCACATACGCCTGAGTGGTTATTAATAAAAGCATAAAAATAACGCTGCAATTCTGTTTTTTTGATCGCGATCAATAGTTATGGCATCCAAAAGCGCAATATAAAAACATCATCATTTTTTAATTTAGCGCCACCGTAAAAGCGTTAAATTGCTATTACTGAAAATACAAAACCGCACCTTTAATAACTAAAAAAAGCAAAGAAACTTAAGAAAGTGATTTTGTTTTTTCAGTACGACCGAATCTTTGACAACTTAAGACGTGAAACTATGAATACAAAAACTGCTGTAACGCCCCCTGTGGCGAATCAGGCATCAAATGGAAACGCAAAACGTCTGCTGATGATGGCTCTGCCCGTCATCGTCGCCGTACTGCTGCTGTTTGTTCCGGTACCGGAAGGACTGCCTCCTTACGCATGGCACTACTTCGCCATCTTCGTCGGCGTGATCGTTGGTCTGATCTTCGAACCGCTGCCGGGCGCGGTGATCGGTCTGACCGGCGTGGTCGCCATTGCCCTGTGCAGCCAGTGGGTACTGTTCAGCCCTGAGCAGCTGGCTGACCCGAAATTCAAGCTGGCAGGCGCCTCCTTTAAGTGGGCGGTGAGCGGGTTTGGTAACTCTACCGTCTGGCTGATTTTCGGTGCCTTTATGTTCGCCGCAGGCTATGACAAAACCCGCTTCGGCCGCCGTCTGGCGCTGATTCTGGTGAAGTACCTTGGCCGTCGCAGCCTGACGCTCGGTTACGCGATTACGTTTGCTGACCTTCTGCTGGCACCGTTCACCCCGTCCAACACCGCGCGCAGCGGCGGGACCATCTACCCGATTATCGCTAACCTGCCGCCGCTGTACGGTTCAAAACCGAACGACCCAAGCGCGCGTAAGATTGGTTCGTACCTGATGTGGGTGGCGATCACCGCGGCCTGTATCACCAGTTCAATGTTCCTTTCCGCCCTCGCGCCAAACCTGCTGGCCCTGGCGCTGGTGAAAAGTACGGTTGGGATTGATATCTCCTGGGGCACCTGGTTCCTCGCCTTCCTGCCGCTGGGCATCCTGCTGATTCTGACCATGCCGCTGCTGGCCTACTGGTTCTACCCGCCAGAAGTGAAGGTGAACAACGAAGTGCCGCTGTGGGCGACCCGTGAGCTGGAAAAACTCGGCAAACTGTCCCGCAACGAAATCCTGCTGCTGGTATTCGTGTGCTGCGCGCTGCTGATGTGGATCTTCGCTGCCGCGTGGATTGAGCCCGCTATGGCTGCCCTGCTCATCGTCGGCCTGATGCTGTGGACCGGCGTGCTGGAGTGGAACGATATCACCGGTAACAAAGCGGCGTGGAACACCTTCGTCTGGTTCGCCACCCTGGTTGCGCTGGCGGACGGCCTCTCCTCTACCGGCTTTATCAGCTGGCTGGGTAAAGAAGGCGGTCTGTTAATGAGCGGTATCTCTCCGGGCGTGGCGACCATCGTCCTGCTGCTGGCGTTCTACCTGCTGCACTACCTGTTTGCCAGCACCACCGCGCACACCACGGCGCTGCTGCCAGCGATGCTGACCATCGCCTCCACCATTCCGGGCATGAATATGGAAGTGTTTGTTCTGCTGATGGTGACCTCGCTGGGCGTGATGGGGATCATCACCCCGTACGGTACTGGCCCAAGCCCGATCTACTACGGTAGCGGCTACCTGCCAACCAAAGATTACTGGCGCCTCGGCACCATCTTCGGAGCCATCTTCCTGGCGGCCCTGCTGTTGATTGGCTATCCGTGGATGTCCATGATGTTCTGATTCCTGACCGCCGGACTTATCCTCCGGCGGTTTAATTTTTGTGGAGCAATACGCTATGTCAAACAAACCGTTTATCTACCAGAACCCCTTCCCTCTTGCGCATGACGACACCGAATACTACCTGCTGACCAAAGAGCACGTCTCCGTTGCCGACTTCGACGGCGAAACCATCCTGAAAGTGGAACCAGAAGCCCTGACCCTGCTGGCGCAGCAAGCCTTTCACGACGCTTCTTTTATGCTCCGCCCGGCACACCAGAAACAGGTTGCGGCTATTCTTCACGATCCAGAAGCCAGCGAAAACGACAAGTACGTGGCGCTGCAATTCTTAAGAAACTCCGAAATCGCCGCCAAAGGCGTGCTGCCGACCTGCCAGGATACCGGCACCGCGATCATCGTCGGTAAAAAAGGCCAGCGCGTGTGGACCGGCGGCGGTGATGAAGAAACGCTGTCGAAAGGCGTCTATAACACCTATATCGAAGATAACCTGCGCTATTCACAGAATGCGGCGCTGGACATGTACAAAGAGGTCAACACCGGCACTAACCTGCCTGCGCAAATCGACCTGTACGCGGTAGATGGCGATGAGTACAAATTCCTTTGCGTTGCGAAAGGCGGCGGCTCTGCCAACAAAACGTATCTCTACCAGGAAACCAAAGCCCTGCTGACTCCCGGCAAACTGAAAAACTTCCTCGTCGAGAAAATGCGTACCCTCGGTACTGCAGCCTGCCCGCCGTACCATATCGCGTTTGTGATTGGCGGTACGTCTGCGGAAACCAACCTGAAAACCGTCAAGTTAGCAAGCGCTCACTATTACGATGAACTGCCGACGGAAGGGAACGAACATGGTCAGGCGTTCCGCGATGTCCAGCTGGAACAGGAACTGCTGGAAGAGGCCCAGAAACTCGGTCTTGGCGCGCAGTTTGGCGGTAAATACTTCGCGCACGACATTCGCGTTATCCGTCTGCCACGTCACGGCGCATCCTGCCCGGTCGGCATGGGCGTCTCCTGCTCCGCTGACCGTAACATTAAAGCGAAAATCAACCGCGAAGGTATCTGGATCGAAAAACTGGAACACAACCCAGGCCAGTACATTCCACAAGAACTGCGCCAGGCCGGTGAAGGCGAAGCGGTGAAAGTTGACCTTAACCGCCCGATGAAAGAGATCCTCGCCCAGCTTTCGCAATACCCGGTATCCACTCGTTTGTCGCTCACCGGCACCATTATCGTGGGCCGAGATATTGCACACGCCAAGCTGAAAGAGCTGATTGACGCCGGTAAAGAACTTCCGCAGTACATCAAAGATCACCCGATCTACTACGCGGGTCCGGCGAAAACCCCTGCCGGTTATCCATCAGGTTCACTTGGCCCAACCACCGCAGGCCGTATGGACTCCTACGTGGATCTGCTGCAATCCCACGGCGGCAGCATGATCATGCTGGCGAAAGGTAACCGCAGTCAGCAGGTTACCGACGCGTGTCATAAACACGGCGGCTTCTACCTCGGTAGCATCGGCGGTCCGGCGGCGGTACTGGCGCAGCAGAGCATCAAGCATCTGGAATGCGTCGCTTATCCGGAGCTGGGTATGGAAGCTATCTGGAAAATCGAAGTAGAAGATTTCCCGGCGTTTATCCTGGTCGATGACAAAGGTAACGACTTCTTCCAGCAGATCCAGAACCAGCAGTGTAAAGGCTGTTCACAGCGCTGAGTGCTTCCATACGTCCGGCAAGAGCGACAGCGTTTCAGCGATCGTGCTGCGCTTGTCGCTCCCCGGCTTCCAGATGGTGACCATCGTCTGACCAATCCCCTGGCTGCCCACTTCGGTGTGCAGCCTTTTTACGTTTTGCCACTGCCCGGCGTGAAAATGCGTCGGTAAGAATCCCCAGCCGCAGCCGCGCTCCAGCAAACCGCGCAGCATCTCCGGTTCATTGGTAAAGAGGGTATGCCCGGAAATCTGCAGGCGGCGCGCCACCGGCTCGTCCGAGGCGGGGTGCATGACGACCTGGGGCACCAGGGAGAGATCGAGCAGCGACAGAGGCGAAGAACGGTCAGCAAACAGCCCGCTGGCGGCATAAAAATCCATATCGATGGCACCCAGGGCACGCCAATCCATATCATTGCCCACGCTGCGGTTGCGTGCCTGGCAGATGGCGAGATCCGCCTCGTTGTTCGCAAGCAGCCGTTCCGATTCATCCCGCGAGGCGCAAATAAGGCTCAGGCGGATTTTTCGCACCGCCATTTCAGCAATTACCCCGTGCAGAAAGGCTCTGGGCGTAAAAGGATCGTAGACCAGCGTCAGGTCCTGCCTGGCACCGTGCGGCACCTCTCTGGCAAACGCCTCAAAGGCCTTTATCTGCCGCATCAGCAGGTGCGCCTGGCGCTGAAGCTGTTCCCCTTCGGGCGTGAGCCGCAGGGTGCGACCGTCGCGAATAAACAGCGCGTAGCCTAACCCATCCTCAAGAAAATCAACCAGATCGCGAAGCGTCGTTCGGTCCTTCTTCAGCGCCACCGCGGCTTTACTCAGGCTTCCGTTCTCGGCCACGGCGGTAAATGCCTCGAGCTGTGCAAAAGAGTAAATCAGTCCCGCCACGCTACGCTCCTTCTGTTTTTTTGGGGGATTTTCCCCCGCTACGCGTTTTTTATTATAGCCCCGGGGTTTTTAAACTGAAGCCGTTCCTAACCTGTAAGAGACGGATATGAAAAACAGAAAAGTAAACCATGCCCTGCTGGCGGGCCTTGTCTTCAGCACCCTGCTCTCCCCTGCGGCAGTGGCGGCCTGTAGAGGTACCGACCTCAGCGCCTGCCCAGCCCCCTTCGACACCACGCTGCCTGACCCCCATAAGATGCTCACCTGGAGCCAGGCCGATCGCGTGGTGGGCTTTCGCAATGACTACCGCAACTACGCTGGGGATCGTTTCCGCCACGGTAACGCCGTGCCGCTGCAAATGTCTGACAAGCCGCTCACGGACGCACACTATCAGGTCAACGGCAGGCGCTACGGCCTTCAGGAGTACCTCAAGCGCCAGAACGTCAGCGGCATGCTGGTGCTGAAGGACGGCAAAATCGCCTGGAAGTACCTTGGAGAGGGCAACACCGACTCCACGCTCTGGACCTCTCGCTCGGTTGGGAAATCGGTGGTATCGGCGCTGGCAGGCGTGGCCCTCAAAGAGGGAAAAATTCACTCGCTCGACGACCTGGTCACGCGGTATGAACCCGACCTGAAAGGCACCGCGTGGGACGGCGTGACGCTTAAGCAGCTTATCACCCATACCTCCGGCGTGGCGTGGAACGAGGATTACACCAACCCTAAATCCGACTTCGCGCAGCTCACCGAGTGCGAGGCGAAGCCGGGTACCTATGACTGCGTGCGCAAGCTGGTGAAGGGGCTGCGCAGGGCGCACCCGGCCGGAGAGAACTGGTCTTACTCTTCGGGCGGCGCCTGGCTGCTGGGTGACGTGCTGGAGCGGGCCACCGGCATGACGCTTGCGGCCTATCTGGAGAAAAGCATCTGGCAGCCTTACGGCATGGCGAGCGACGGCGTGTGGCATGCCTACAGCAAAGGCCAGCACGACGTCGGCGCGCACGGCTTTAACGCCACGCTGGAGGACTGGGGACGCTTCGGGCAATTTATCCTGAACAACGGTACGCTGCCGAACGGTAAGACCATCCTGCCGGAAAACTGGATCCGGCAGTCGTCAGACTGGACGAAGGCCAAAGGCTCGGTCTCTGACGCCCATCCCGAGGGGCTGTACGGCTATCAGTGGTGGAACAACGAAGTGCCCGCCAACGCCACGGGCGTAGAGCCGACGGCACAGGATTCGCTAAAAGGTTCACTCTGGGCGCTGGGCATTTTCGGGCAGATGATTATGGTGAACCCGAAGGAAAATCTGGTCATCGTCCAGTGGTCTACCTGGCCGCAGGCGGAACCGTCCTTCAGCGCCCAGCCGCTGGAAGCCTCTCTGATGTTTAGCGCGATTGCCAGGGCGCTGCGCTAAATGGCCTCCGCCGGGTAACAACGCGGTTACCCGGCTCATTCTGAAACGCGCCTCTGCGCCACATCACAAAATCGCAATATCAGAGACTTACAGAATATTGGTGAATAAAAAGCCAACATTTTGTTAAGTTACTGTTGCCATTAATTGTATTTATTCGACGGATTATATTCATGCAAGAAATGCATCAGTCGATGCGGCATTTGCGCTTATCTAATTCCTCTTCCTGATCCAGTTTTCAGAAACAGACGCGTAAAACGTCAACAATGAAACTGGAGATAACCATGTTTTCCTCAACCTCACCTGCAACCGTACGTTCGAAGGCGGGCGCGATACTTCGCGTCACGTCCGGCAACTTTCTTGAGCAGTTCGATTTCTTTCTGTTCGGCTTCTATGCCACCTACATCGCCCACACGTTCTTCCCGGCGAGCAGTGAATTTGCGTCGCTGATGATGACCTTCGCCGTCTTCGGCGCGGGCTTTTTGATGCGTCCGATCGGTGCCATCGTGCTTGGCGCCTATATCGACAAGGTAGGGCGCAGAAAGGGGCTGATCGTCACGCTATCCATCATGGCGGCGGGGACGTTTCTGATTGTGCTTATCCCCTCCTATCAAAGCATCGGTCTGTGGGCGCCGCTGCTGGTGCTGACGGGGCGTCTGCTGCAGGGTTTTTCCGCCGGCGCGGAGCTTGGAGGCGTCTCGGTCTATCTGGCTGAAATCGCCACGCCGGGCCGCAAAGGGTTTTACACCAGCTGGCAGTCCGGCAGCCAGCAGGTCGCCATTATGGTCGCCGCCGCAATGGGCTTTGCCTTGAATGCCCTGATGGAAGAGAGCGCCATTCGCGAATGGGGCTGGCGCATCCCGTTCCTGTTCGGCTGTTTAATCGTGCCGTTTATCTTTTTCCTGCGCCGCAAGCTGGAGGAGACGGAAGAGTTCAGCGCGCGCCGCCATCATCTGGAAATGCGTCAGGTCTTTAAAACGCTTCTTGGCAACTGGCAGGTGGTGGTCGCGGGCATGCTGATGGTGGCGATGACCACCACCGCGTTCTATCTGATCACCGTCTACGCCCCCACCTTTGGCAAAAAAGTGCTGATGCTCAGCGCGTCGGACAGCCTGCTGGTCACGCTGCTGGTGGCGGTTTCTAACTTCATCTGGCTGCCGGTGGGCGGCGCGCTGTCGGATCGCTTCGGGCGCAAGCCGGTGCTGATTGCCATGGCCCTGCTGGCGCTTGCGACCAGCTACCCGGCCCTAACGCTGCTGGCGAGTGCCCCCAGCTTCTCCATGATGCTGAGCGTGCTGCTGTGGCTCTCCTTCCTCTACGGCCTCTATAACGGCGCGATGATCCCGGCCCTGACGGAAATTATGCCTGCGGAAGTGCGCGTGGCGGGCTTTTCTCTGGCTTACAGCCTGGCAACGGCGGTCTTTGGCGGCTTTACCCCGGTAATGTCCACCGCGCTGATTGAATACACCGGTGATAAAGCCTCGCCTGGCTACTGGATGAGCTTCGCCGCGGTGTGTGCCCTGCTGGCCACGCTCTACCTCTACCGCCGCCGTGCGGTATCGCTGCAAAATACCGTCAAGTCACAGGGGGCAGTATGAAACGCACTTATCGCTATAGCGCCAGCTCGCTGGTGCTGATGTTCCTGAGCGTGAGCGCCTGCGCTCAGGACGTGAAGGTCATGATCTCAGGCGGCTTCAAAGCCGCCCTGGAAAAGCTGGCGCCCGAGTATGAACGCCAGACCGGGGATAAAATCGTGATCATCCCCGGCCCCTCAATGGGCGCTACGCCGCAGGCGATCCCAAACCGCCTGGCGCGCGGCGAGAAGGCCGACGTGGTGATTATGGTGGGCGATGCGCTGGAGAAGCTCGAAAAAGCCAGCCAGACCCAGCCGGGTTCGCGAACGGAACTCGCGGACTCTCCCGTTGGCATGGTGGTGAAAAAAGGTGCGGATGTTCCTGATATCAGCAGCGAGGCGACCCTGCGTAACGCACTGCTGCAGGCCAGCTCCATCGCCTACTCTGACAGCGCCAGCGGCAGGTACGTCAGCCAGGCGTTGTTCAAAAAGCTGGGGATTGAAAAGGAAGTAGCGGGCAAAGCGACAATGGTCGAGCGTATTCCTGTCGCCTCAGAAGTGGCGAAAGGAAAATACGCCGTGGGCTTCCAGCAGGTCAGCGAGCTGCTGCCGGTTCAGGGCGTCACCTTTATCGGGAAAATCCCTGATAATCTGCAGTACATCACGCGCTTCGCGGGTGCGGTCACCCGCCATGCCGAACATCCCGCAGAGGGGAAAGCGCTGCTGACCTATCTCGCCTCACCGCCCTCAAGGGCCGTCATCAAGGAGACGGGGATGATCCCCGTTACGTCCGGCGATACTGCTCGGTGATCTGCTTTTCCAGTTCAGCCGCAATATAAGACTGGATGCGCCCCCGGCGCCGGATAAGCCCCACGGTGCGTTTCACTTCCGGCGCCACCAGCGGCAGATGCGTCAGCAGCGTATGCTCTGACGTCGGCATCGACATGGCGGGAACGGCAGCAATGCCGATCCCCGCCTCTACCATGCCGATCATCGTGGTAACGTGACGTGTTTCGCAGACGCTGGGGCGTTCGGGAACGATATCCCCCAGCATCCGATCGAGCAGGTTGCGGTTGCCAGACGTTTTATCGAGGGAGATATAATCCTGCTGATAAAACGCCTTCCAGCTCAGGTGACTCTTCTGCGCAAGCGGATGATCCTTTCTGCACGCCGCAACGTAGACATCCTCCACTAGCGGGAAAAATTCGATGTCAGACGGCAGATTTCCCGCGAAGGAGATGCCAAAATCCGCCTGGCTTCGGGCCACGGCGTCAATCACATTCCCCGCGCTGCTGTCGATGAGCTTAATACGAACGCGCGGATAGCGAGACTGAAAACGACGGATCACATCAGGCATAAAGTAACAGGCGGCGGACGGTACCGTGGCAACCGTGATCAGCCCCGTCCGCTCTTCACTGACTTTATCAACATCCGCCAGCATTGACTCAACGTTGTCGAGCAGCTGCGCGGAGCGTTCAGCAAAGTTTTGCCCGTATAGCGTTAAGGCCACGCGGCGGGTGGTACGATCGAACAGCCGGTTTCCCAGCGCGGCTTCCAGCTTTTCAATCCTGCGGCTTAGCGCCGACTGGGATAAACAGATGGATTCAGCAGCGACACGGAAGTTACCGTATTCCACTAACGCTCTGAAAGCATAAAGATCGTTAAGGTCAAAATTCACGGGCATAGCGTCTGGATGTCCTGTCAGGGAATACGCAACAAAGTCAAAAATAATAGCGTCTTATTGACCCACCGCAACCGGTGCGGTGATGAAATAGGTCAGAGGTCGTTGAGATGCAGGCGAACATATCCTGCGCGGTCAGCAATGGCCTGCCGCTCCTCTTCCTTCATGTCCGAAAGCTGTTTAAAGACAATGCCCAGGCGGGGATTGTTACCCAGACGCGCCCGATTGCGCGCAAAGAAATCCCAGTAAAGGGCATTGAAGGGGCACGCCAGCTCTCCGGTACGCTGGTTGTGCTGATACCGGCACCCCTGACAGTAATTACTCATCTTATGAATATAGGACGCGCTCGAGACGTAGGGCTTGCTGGCCAGTAACCCCCCATCGCCAAACTGGCTCATGCCGAGGGTATTGGGCAGCTCCACCCATTCAAAGGCATCAATGTAGACCCCCAGATACCATTCATGAACCGACTGCGGCGACAGGCCGCTGAGCAGGCTAAAGTTCCCGATGACCATCAGGCGCTGGATATGGTGGGCGTAAGCCTCGGTGAGCGACTGTCCAACGGCATGCGCCAGGCATCGCATCTGCGTCTTGCCCGTCCAGAACCAGTCCGGCAGCGGGGCGTGCTGGTCTAAGGCATTCAGCTCCCGATAGTCCGGCATCTGCGACCAGTAAATCCCACGCACGTACTCCCGCCAGCCGAGAATTTGTCGGATAAACCCTTCAACGGCAGGCAGCGGCGCATGGCCCGAACGCCATGCCTGCTGGGCGGCAGCCACCACTTCCCGCGGATTAAGCATTTTGGTGTTCAGCGCGAATGAAATTAACGAGTGGAAAAGAAAGGGTTCCTCCGCGTGCATCGCGTCCTGCCAGGCGCCAAACTGCGGGAGCGCGTGAGTGATAAACTCATCCAGGCTGGCTTTGGCTTCCGAACGGCTGAGCGGCCAGCGAAAATTCCCGGCCTGCGGTTCGCCGAAGGTGTTTACGCCGCAGCGTTGGATCTCCGCCCATAGGGCTGAATTATCGTGGAGCGGACGCGAATCCCCCGGCGCGGGCGGCTCGCCGGACCAGCGCCTGCGGTTTTCAGCATCGAAATTCCATTTTCCCCCTTCCGGCTCGCCTTCTGAGGTCAACAGTATGCCGTGCTGACGACGCATTTCCCGGTAAAAGTACTCCATTCGCCAGCTTTTGCGTGACGCAAAGAACGCGCTCACCTGTTCCCGCGTGGTGAAGAAATGCTCGCTGCTGACGCAGGCCGTTTCAACGGAGACCGTCTTCGCCCACGCCTGCAGCTGCGTATCAAGACGCCATTCGTCTGGCTCCTGCCACAACACCCTGTCAGCGCCGTAATGCGCGACAAGCGCGTTGAGATTGTCTTCCAGCGCGCCGCGGTTTGAGCTGTCAGAGAGCCGGACATACCTCACCCGATGCCCCTTTTCTTTTAACGCAGAGGCAAACGCGCGCATGGCCGCGAAGATGGCGATCACTTTCTGAGCGTGATGAAGCACGTACGCGGTTTCCGCCCGCAGCTCCAGCATCACGTAAATGACGTTCGGACTGCAGGTATCAAACCAGCTGTGATGCGGATTAAGCTGATCGCCCAGGATCAGGCGCAGCTCGGTCAACGGTGGCTCCTGCGGCAACGTTCAGAACAGTATTTAACCTCATTCCAGCATTTCGCCCATTTTTTGCGCCACGTCATGGGCCGCTGGCAGTGCAGGCACAACCGACTGGGCAGGTCCTGCTTGTTACCTTTGAAATCGCTCATTTATCAATACCGTACTGATTTCTTCACTGAACCTGTGGGTTAAGGCTACGACAGACTTCACAAAATGGAGGTGATGCCCGCAAACCGCTACCCACCGCTACGTACGAATGATAGTTTATTCAGGCTGGATTTGTCGCAGTGAGCGATTTTCTGGCATCTTAACCTAACCTGACTTTCCCATTTTTGTTCAAGTGACGAGTTTGCGAGCAAAGCGATGATAAAGTGGCCCTGGAAAACGAATGAGGCTGGCCGGGATATGGCGCTGCCATGGGATGACGCGCTGACGATCCCTGTTCTGGCTAATCTTAAGCCGGAGGAACAAGCGAAACTGGTTCAGCTGGCGGATCGTTTTTTACAGCAAAAACGCCTGGTTCCACTGCAGGGTTTCGAACTCGATCCCCTGAAAAACGCGCGCATCGCCCTGCTGTTCTGTCTGCCGGTGCTTGAGCTCGGCATTGAGTGGCTGGACGGTTTCCACGAAGTGCTTATCTATCCCGCGCCGTTCGTGGTGGATGACGAATGGCAGGACGATATCGGGCTGGTACACAACCAGCGCGTGGTGCAGTCCGGACAAAGCTGGCAGCAGGGGCCGATAATCCTCAACTGGCTCGACATTCAGGACTCGTTCGACGCGTCCGGTTTTAATCTCATTATTCATGAAGTGGCGCACAAGCTGGATACCCGCAACGGCGATCGCGCCAGCGGAGTACCGCTGATCCCGCTTCGCGAGGTGGCGGGCTGGGAGCACGATCTGCACGCGGCGATGGATAACATTCAGGATGAAATAGACCTGGTGGGCGAAAGCGCGGCCAGCATTGACGCCTATGCGGCAACCGATCCGGCCGAGTGCTTTGCGGTGCTCTCGGAGTATTTCTTCAGCGCGCCGGAGCTCTTCGCGCCCCGCTTCCCGGCGCTCTGGCAGCGTTTCTGCCAGTTTTATCAGCAGGATCCCCTGCAGCGTCTGCGACACAATGAGGAGTCTGGCGGTCATTCCTCCCGCCAGATCCATTAAGGCTTTTCAGCAGGGGTCCGCTCGGTTGACCGTACCCCTATGCTCAACGCTAAAAACAGCACAGCCATTCCCCATGCGGCCACCGTTAAAGACTGCTCGCCGTAAAAGCGCGTCACCACAGGCACCAGCAGCGCGCTGACGCCGTAGCCTAGCGTGTGGCTGGTGGCGATGACGCCCGCCCCTTTTCCGGTGGTCAGCCTGTCGTTCAGCAGCAGCTGGTAGCCCGGCGTGGCCATTGCCGCCCCGAGTGAAGTGATAACTATCCCCACGTAGAACAGCGTTAAACCCGCGACGGACATCAGCCCAAGCCCTACAACCATTAACACCGCCGCGATGCAGAGCAACGTCATCGGGCTGAAATGCTGCGGGCGGACCACCAGAAACTGCGCCGCGAGCGTGGCCAGCGCGGCCAGGCTCAGCAGAAACGCAACATGATGGCTGATGTCCCGGGCATTGCCCTCCAGCAGGGGGCTAAGATGCGGTGACAGGCCAAGCTGCATCAGGCTCACCAGCGCCGCCAGCAGCAGCGCCAGCAGCAGGAACGGCAGCATGGAGGCCTGCAGCCGGGTCGCCTGGTGCGCCACCGGCGGCAGCGGCGGGTCCGCGACTTCGCGAAGCACCAGCAGCAGAGCGATTAACGGCGCGATCGCCATCAGCCAGAGCGGCGCTACCGGGCTGACGCTGAGCATCACCGCCGCCAGCGGCGGGCCGAGCAAACGTCCGCAGCTGAGGCCGGAGCTTATCGTCGCCAGCGCTGCCATCCTCTTCTCCAGCCCCGCACGCTGAATAGCCCACGTCTGGGCCGCAGGCACCAGCCCCGAAACCGTCAGCCCGTAGACCAGGCGCGAGAGGATCAGTCCCGCCAGTCCCCAGACCGCATCCAGCCTTCCGGCCGCCATCGCCCAGACCACCAGCGCCATCACGACGAAACTGGCCAGATAGCCGCTGAGCGAGGCCACCATCACGGCCTTACACCCCCGCCGCTCGCTCTGGCGTCCCCACCAGGGCGATGCCGGTAAAAAGAGCATGGATCCGAACATCAACAGCCCGGCCCAGACCGAGAGCGACAGCCCGGTCAGGGTGACCAGCTGCGGGAGCATCACCAGCAGGCCGTTTTGTCCGATACCTAATAAACCCGCACATAGCGCCAGGGGCCAGTTGGCTTTTGAGGCGGCGTTTTCGGTCAATGTTTCTGAGTCAGTGCGCATGAGAATGTGAACATAGTGTCAATAAATGTGTGGAAATTATGAAGTTTATGAAAACAAATATTGCAAAAATGGTTGCCACTGTAAACAGAATGAATATCATAACGAGAATTATTATCAATCATGGAATGAGGTACATCTATGCGTGCTCTGCCCCGCTCTGCCGGTACAGACGTTGCAGCCCAGTGTTTTTTAAACGCCCTGTTGCGCGAAACGAAGGACTGGCGCTATCTCCCCGCTAACGCTGCGGATGCGTTACCGGACATTCATATCCCGCTTTCCCAAACCCAGGCTCTTCGGGTGCCGGTACGCTATTTCTCTCCCACCCAGCATCATCAGTACCGTTTC
This sequence comes from Enterobacter hormaechei, assembly GCA_041890495.1. Classification (GTDB taxonomy): domain Bacteria; phylum Pseudomonadota; class Gammaproteobacteria; order Enterobacterales; family Enterobacteriaceae; genus Escherichia; species Escherichia boydii. The sequence continues at coordinate 666,152 of CP169086.1, read as the reverse complement.
CCGGCAACGCTTATTCAGAGCAACAGTGATGACGGTGACGCCGTCACATTCGATCAACTTGTTGATTTAATTCTTGAAAAACCGTCAGTAAAAGGCTCGCTGGATGCCGATACGCTGGCGCGTTTTAAGCAGCGCGTTCTCGAAAGCCATGCCCACACCTGGCAGGCGATCGATCTGCGCCACAGCTGGGCAACCCTGCGCGATAAGCCGTTGACGTTTGCCGACGCGGAGCAGGCGCTGCTGGTCGGCCACGCGTTTCACCCGGCGCCGAAGTCGCACGAGCCGTTCAACGAAACAGAGGCGCGTCGCTATCTGCCCGATTTCGCCTCCCGCTTCCCGCTGCGCTGGTTTGCCGTTGAGAGCACGCTCGTTGCCGGCGACAGCCTGAACGTCTCCCTGCGTGAGCGTCTGCTGCGCTTTGCGGCCCAGAGCGCGCCAGAGCTGCTCGGCCACTTCACCGACACCCGCTGGCTGCTGCCGATGCATCCGTGGCAGGCCGACTATCTGCTGGAGCAGGACTGGTGCCGGCGTCTGGCGGAAAACGGTTCACTGCAGGACCTGGGTGAAGCGGGCGCACAGTGGCTGCCCACCAGCTCCTCACGCTCGCTGTACAGCGAAACCAACAGCGACATGATTAAGTTCTCCCTCAGCGTGCGCCTGACCAACTCCGTGCGCACGCTTTCGGTGAAAGAGGTGAAGCGCGGCATGCGCCTTGCGCGCCTGGCAAAAACGGAACGCTGGCAAGATTTACAGGCACGCTACCCGACCATGCGCGTGATGCAGGAAGACGGCTGGGCGGGGCTGCGCGATGAAAGCGGCGTCGTTCAGGAAGAGAGTCTGATGGCCCTGCGCGTCAACCTGCTGTTCGATACGCCAAACACCCAGACCAACGTGCTGGTCAGCCTGACGCAGGCCGCGCCGGACGGCGGTGACAGCCTGCTCGCTGCGGCGGTGCGCCGTCTGAGCCAGCGTCTGGAATTACCGCTCGCCCAGGCCGCACGCTGCTGGCTGGACGCCTACTGCGACCGCGTATTGCTTCCGCTGTTCAGCGCCGAGGCGGACTACGGTCTGGTCCTGCTGGCGCACCAGCAAAATATCCTCGTTGAGATGCAGCAGGATTTCCCCGTCGGGCTGATCTACCGCGACTGCCAGGGCAGCGCGTGGACCGAAGGCGCCGACGCGTGGCTGAAAGAGGCGGGCGAAACGGAGGTGGAAAACCGCTTCGGTGAGAGCCAGCTGCTGCGCTACTTCCCTTATTACCTGCTGCTGAACTCTACCCTTGCCGTCACCGCCGCCCTCGCCGCCGCAGGTTTCGACAGCGAGGAGAGCCTGATGTCCCGGGTGCGCGACGCGCTGGCGGAACTGCGCCGCACGGCAAGGCAGACCCGCTGCCTCGACTACGTGCTCGATAGCCCGACCTGGAACTGCAAAGGCAACTTCTTCTGCTACCTGCACGATCGCAATGAAAATACCATCGCCGATCCGGCGGTGATCTATTTCGACTTTAGCAACCCGTTTTACAAGGAGAAGGCGTAATGGCAATCGCGAATATCGTCCATTCCGGCTATGGCTTTCGCTGCACCGCAACGGATCGTGCGCTGCCGCTGGCGTTGGGTCTCGACGGCAGCGCGGTGCTGGAGCGTCTGAAGGGGATCCCGGACGGCTGGCTGGTCGAAGCCCTGGATCAGCTGTTTGTTGCCGCACCCGCGCTGACCGGCGTTACCCTGCCGTGGGAAAGCTGGCAGGATGAACCCCAGGCGCAGGCGCTGTTTGGCCAGGCCCACGGGGATTATCTGGCGCGTGATGCCTTCTGGCAGCTGCCGCTGTGGCTGAAAGGCGAGCGTCCGCAGGCGAGCGCCGGAATGCAGTTTGATGATAGCCGTCAGCTGTATTTCCCGCTGCGCCCTCACCGCCCGCAGGGCGAAGTGTACCGCCGTTACGATCCGCAAATTAAGCGCACCCTCAGCTTCCGCGTGGCGGACGTGGCGCTGGACGGCGAGCGCTTTACCCAATGGATGAACAACCCGCGCGTGAACGCCTTCTGGGAGATGGCGGGCCCGCAGGCCGAGCAGGAAAACTACCTGCGCCGTCAGCTTGACTCGACCTACTGCTACCCGGTTATCGGCTGCTTCGACGACCAGCCGTTCGGCTATTTTGAGCTCTACTGGGCGGCGGAAGACCGCATTGGCCGCCACTACCGCTGGCAGCCGTTTGACCGCGGGCTGCACATGCTGGTGGGCGAAGAGAACTGGCGCGGCGCGCAGTACATCCGCAGCTGGCTGCGCGGCCTGAGCCACTATCTGTATCTCGATGAACCGCGCACCACGCGGATTGTCGCCGAGCCGCGCTTCGACAACCAGCGCCTGTTCCGCCATCTGGACTCTGCCGGTTTCGACACGGTGAAAGAGTTCGACTTCCCGCACAAGCGCTCGCGCCTCATCATGAGCCAGCGTCACCGCTTCTTCAGCGAGGTGGGCCTGTGAACGCGCTGTGGGAAAAAGTGAACCGCGAGATGGTGGCGAAGATCCTCGCCGAGCTGGAATACGAACGCACTCTGCGCGCCGAGCCGCTTTCGTCGGACATTTGGCGCATCACCATGGGCAACGAGTCCTGGCAGTTTCGCGCCACGCGCGGGATCTGGGGCTGGCTGCATATCGACCCGGACAGCCTGACCACCGCCAGCGGCAATGCCGTCGAAGCGGAAAGCGCGCTGCTGCAGCTGTCTGTGGTGCTGGAGATGAGCGACGCGCAGACGGCGGAGCATATGGAAGATCTCTACGCCACGCTGCGCGGCGACATTCAGCTGCTGCAGGCGCGTGAAGCGCTGGACGCGGACGCGCTGATCCACCTCGATCCGGACGAATTACAGTGTCTGATGAGTGGTCACCCGAAGTTTATTTTCAACAAAGGCCGCCGCGGCTGGGGTCTGGACGCGCTGCGCCAGTACGCGCCTGAGTATCGCGGACGTTTTCGTCTGCACTGGGTTGCCGTTCAGCGGGAGCATCTGGTCTGGAGCAGCGACGCCGATTGCGACATTCACCATCTGCTCGCCAGCGCTATGGACAACGCCGAGCGCGCCCGCTTTGACGCCCGCTGGCAGGCGCTGGGTCTCGATGAGAGCTGGCTGCCGGTGCCGCTGCACCCGTGGCAGTGGCAGCAGAAGATTGCTATTCATTTCCTGGCGCAGCTGGCGCGCGGAGAGATGGTTGAGCTGGGCGAGTTTGGCGACGAGTATCTTGCCCAGCAGTCCCTGCGCACGCTTACCAACGCCAGCCGTCGCGCGCCGTATGACATCAAGCTTCCGCTGACGATCTACAACACCTCCTGCTATCGCGGTATTCCGGGCAAATACATTGCCGCCGGGCCGCTGGCCTCGCGCTGGCTGCAGCAGCAGTTCGCCACCGACGCCACGCTTGCCCGCTCTGGCGCACAGGTGCTTGGCGAACCCGCCGCCGGATATCTGTCGCATTCGGGCTATGCGGCGCTGCCGAAAGCGCCCTACCGCTATCAGGAGATGCTGGGGGTGATCTGGCGCGAGAACCCTTCCTGTTATTTAGAAGACGGTGAACAGGCGGTGCTGATGGCGGCGCTGATGGAAACCGACAACGCCGGGCGCCCGCTGATCGACGCGTGGATTAAACGCTCGGGCTTAAGCGCCGAAGCGTGGCTGGAAAAACTGTTTGAGGCAACGGTGATCCCGTTTTATCACCTGCTCTGCCGCTACGGCGTGGCGCTGATCGCCCACGGCCAGAACGTGACGCTGGTGATGAAGGATTACATCCCGCAGCGCATCCTGCTGAAGGATTTCCAGGGTGATATGCGCCTGGTGGATGAGGATTTCCCGCAGGCCCACAGCCTGCCGGAGCAGGTGAAGGCCGTCACGGCGCGTCTGAACGCGGATTACATTATTCACGACCTGCAAACCGGCAACTTTGTGACGGTGCTGCGCTTTATCTCGCGCCTCACGCTGCAAAGCGGCGTCAGCGAAACGCGTTTCTATCAGATCCTCGCCGGGGTGCTGCACCGCTATATGGCCGCGCACCCCGAGCTTGCTGAGCGCTTCGCGAAGTTCGACCTGTTTAAGCCGCAGATTATTCGCGTGATCCTCAACCCGGTCAAACTGACCTTCTCCGAACACGACGGCGGCAGCCGCATGCTGCCGAACTACGTTACCGACCTTGATAACCCTCTTTTTCTCGCCTCCCGGGAGTCCGCGCAATGAAAACCTATGATTTCATCGGCATTGGTATCGGCCCGTTTAACCTCAGCATCGCCGCGCTGGCGGAAGGGCTGGACGGCTTTAGCTCGCTGTTCCTTGAGCGTAAACCACACTTCTCCTGGCACCCCGGCATGATGGTGCCGGACTGCCACATGCAGACCAGCTTCCTCAAGGATCTGGTCAGCGCCGTGGAGCCGACCAACCGCCACAGCTTCCTGAACTACCTGGTGCAGCGCAAAAAATTCTATCGCTTCCTGACCACCGAGCAGCGCACCGTTTCCCGCGAGGAGTTTGCGGACTATCTGTGCTGGGCGGCGGAAAACCTCACCAACCTGTCCTTTAGCCAGCAGGTGCAGCAGGTGAGCTTTGATGAGAAAAACGGCCTGTTTGAGGTGGTGACCCAGCGCGACCGCTTCCTGGCGCGGCACGTCTGCGTGGGGATTGGCAAACAGATCAACCTGCCCGACTGCGTCACGACGCAGGACGATACCTGCTTCCACGCCAGCGAGATGATGCTGCGCACGCCGGATCTCGCAGGCAAGCGCGTCACCGTCGTCGGCGGCGGCCAGAGCGGAGCCGACCTGTTCCTGAATATTTTCCGTGGCGAATGGGGCCAGCCGCTGAGCCTGAACTGGGTATCGCGCCGCAACAACTACAACGCGCTGGATGAAGCCGCCTTCGCCAACGAGTACTTCACGCCGGAGTACGTGGACAGCTTCTCCACCCTCGGCGATGAGGCCCGTCGTCAGATGCTGCACGAGCAGAAGATGACGTCCGACGGCATAACCACCGAGTCACTGCTGGCCATTTACCGCGCCATGTACCACCGCTTCGAAGTGCTGCGTGAAAAACCCTGGGCACACCTGATGCCGTCCCGCTCGGTGACGGCCCTGACGCGCCTGGAAAACGGCCAGCGTCTGAGCATACAGCATCACCTTGACGGCGGCCGCGAGCAGCTGGAAAGCGACGTGACCATCTTCGCCACCGGCTATCGCGCCGTACAGCCTGCGTTCCTGGCGCCGCTGTCTCACCGCCTGCATCTGGATACGGACGAAGCCTTCTGCATCAACAATGATTTCACCCTCGAATGGGACGGTCCGCAGAGCAACCGCCTGTTCGCCGTGAATGCCGGGATGCACCGTCTCGGCATTGCCGAACCCCAGCTCAGCCTGATGGCCTGGCGCGAGGCGCGCATTCTGAATCGCGCGCACGCTGACGAGCCGTTTGAGCTGGCTACTACCCCTGGCGTTATCCACTGGCGAAGCACCACCAGCCCGGAGAACAGTCAGGTTTTTAAATCATTAGCAAAAACCACCGAGTACTGACACACACAATCAGGGTCAACATAACAATGAAACGTTCTCATCTTTGGGTTTTAAATCCTTGTTTGCTTGCAATGCTTTCTACCTCTGCGTGGGCGGAAGAACAAAAGGAAGAAAATATCGTTGTCTCCGCCAGCCGCGCACACCGCAGCGTGGCGGAGATGGCGCAGACCACCTGGGTCATTGAGCGGGCTGAAATTGAGCAGCAGGTTCAGGGCGGGAAAGAGATTAAAGAAGTGCTGGCGCAGCTGATCCCGGGTATGGACGTCAGCAGCCAGGGACGCACCAACTACGGCATGAACCTGCGCGGTCGCTCCATGATGGTGATGGTGGACGGCGTACGCCTGAACTCGTCCCGCAGCGACAGCCGCCAGCTCGACTCTATCGATCCGTTCAACATTGACCGTATCGAAGTCATCTCCGGCGCCACGTCACTCTACGGCGGCGGCAGCACCGGCGGCCTGGTGAACATCGTCACCAAAAAGGGCCAGCCTGAGACCGAAGTCGAGTTCCAGACCGGGGCTAAAAGCGGGTTTAACAGCCACAACGACCACGATGAGAACGTGTCGGCAGCGGTGAGCGGCGGCAACGATAACGCTTCCGGTCGTCTGTCGGTGTCGTATCAGCGCTACGGCGGCTGGTATGACGGCAAAGGCGACGAGGTGATTATTGATAACACCCAGACCGGCTTACAGTATTCCGACCGTATCGATGTGATGGGCACAGGCACCATCAATATTGACGATCATCAGCAGCTGCAGCTGACGACGCAGTACTACAAGAGCGAGTCCGACGGCAAGCATGGGCTGTATCTCGGGAAGAACTTCTCGGCGGTAACGGGGGATGCGACCGCCTACAACAAAGGTAATCTTGATTCTGACCGCGTACCGGGTACCGAGCGCCATCTGATCAACCTGCAGTACTCCAATACCGACTTCTGGGGCCAGGATCTGGTCGCGCAGATTTACTATCGCGACGAGAGCCTGACCTATTATCCGTTCCCGACCCTGACCAAAGGCGTGGTGAGCAGCATCGGCGCGTCCCAGCAGAAAACCGATTTCTACGGCGGCAAGCTGACGCTGAACAGCAAGCCGGTGGACGATTTAACCCTGACCTGGGGTGTGGATGCCGACCACGAAACCTTTGATGCTAACCAGCAGTTCTTTAACCTGAGCAAAGCCGCGGCGAGCGGCGGCATGGAGCTGGATAACGCCTACAACGTGGGTCGTTACCCGGGCTACAGCATCACCAACCTCGCCCCGTTCCTGCAGGCCAGCTACGACATTGACGCCATCACCCTGAGCGGCGGCGTGCGCTACCAGTACACCGAGAACAAGGTAGACGACTTTGTCGGTTACACCCAGCAGCAGGCCATCGCTACCGGGAAAGCCACCTCCGCCGACGCGGTGCCGGGCGGGAAAACCGATTACAACAACTTCCTGTTTAACGCCGGGATCCTCGGTCGCCTGACCGAACAGCAGCAGGTGTGGTTTAACTTCTCCCAGGGCTTCGAAATTCCGGACCTGGCGAAGTACTACGGCTCCGGCACCTATCAGCTCAGCAACGGTCACTATCGCCTGCTGAACAGCGTCAACGTCAACGACTCGAAGCTGGACGGTATCAAGGTCAACGCTTATGAGCTGGGCTGGCGCTACACCGGCGATAACCTGCGCACGCAGGTCGCGGCGTATTACTCGCTCTCGGATAAAACCATCACCATCAACAAGACGGATATGACCATCAACCTGGAAGACGACAAGCGTCGTATCTACGGGGTGGAAGGCCAGGTGGACTATTTCTTCACCGACAGCGACTGGAGCACCGGGGCGAACTTTAACGCCATTAAGTCTGAAACCCGCGAAAACGGGAAATGGGAGAAGCTGACGGTCGACAGCGCCAGCCCGTCGAAAGCCAGCGCGTGGGTCAACTGGGCGCCGGGCGACTGGACCCTGCGCGTGCAGAGCACGCAGACCTTTGACGTATCAGACTCCGACGGTAAGAAGATCGATGGCTATAACACGGTCGACTTCCTGGGCAGCTACGCCCTGCCGGTGGGTAAGGTCAGCTTCAGCGTGGAAAACCTGCTGGACAAAGACTACACCACCGCATGGGGCCAGCGCGCGCCGGGGCTGTATAGCCCAACCTACGGTGCACCGGGTCTGTATACCTACAAAGGCCGTGGACGTACCTTTGGTCTGAACTACTCCGTTCTGTTCTAATCCTGCGCGCCGCCTTCGGGCGGCGCATTCTGTTGTGTAAATTCGAAGCAAATTTACTATAAAATCAGCGATTTGCTGAAATTGTCGGCAAACGAACGAAAAGTGCGTTTTCACCCTTTGACAAGGCGTATTGAGGTCGCTACTATGCGCCTCGTTCACACGATTCCTCTGTAGTTCAGTCGGTAGAACGGCGGACTGTTAATCCGTATGTCACTGGTTCGAGTCCAGTCAGAGGAGCCAAATTTGAAAAGCCTGCTTTTGAAGCAGGCTTTTTGCTTTTCTGCGTCTCTGATGTTAAATCAGAATCGCATCCAGCCTGGCAAGCACCTCATTTACCACGGCATCAGGTATGCGTTCCAGCCGCATGCCGTTTCGGGCAGCCATATCAATAGTTCTGGGCTGGTCGCAGCGAATAACGCCCATCGTTTTTGTCCCCGCCCCTTCCAGTGAAACGGTGAAGCCTGCCGTGCGAGCAAAGTTTCCGCCGCTGGTGACAGGAACCACTACCGGTAGCCGGGTCAGCTTGTTGAACGATGCCTTCGATACGATGAGTACCGGACGTTTTCCACTTTGCTCGTGGCCAGCAATCGGATCCAGTGAAACAAGCCAGATTTCCCCTCTTTCCATTTACAGGAGCTCCTTACCCACCGCAGGCGCATCAATCCATTCCCGATCCTCTTCGCTCATTTCAGCGTGCGGATCGCACTGCGCCAGCAGCTCCTCAAGCGAATAATGAGGCCGTTTCTGAGGTTCGATAGTCAGGCAGCCATTATTGATGGTCATGCTGACTTCGCTGTCCGTCGACAGCTCCAGCGTTTTCAGCACGGCGGGAGGAACCGCCAGCATGATGGACCCACCGACCTTTTTAAGACGAGTTGTATACATAGCGCACCTCCAAATATTATATTTTAATATAACATCCATAGAGTGAGGTGTACAATTAGTCATCAGATTCATGGTGATTTCCTTTTCGTATTAAGTGTCCATAAAGCCGTAATCCATCACAGTGCAGGTGGGAACGAAATGCATCACTAAGAAGGCTGATAATAGAAAACTGTGTTCGCGGTTCAAAGGATTATGGCGGATCGGATAAACGAACTGCGAGGCTGCTTCCGGCTCGGAGCCGTCCCGGGGCCAGGTTGAGGCCCCCTCTCACGGCTTCATAACGATGCGGCCAAGCGGTTTCGCTATCTCAGCGTATTCATGGGCCGCGGCGGCGTTAGCCAGGGGGAAGATGCGGTCAATGACAACCCTGATGTGCCCTGCAGCCACAGCCTGCAACATGTCGTCCACACTTGTCCGAACGCCGGGCTTTTCAAAAAGAGGCCCCATGAATACCCCCATGAGCGTCTGGTTAGACTGCATGGCCGGCCACAGGTCGACAGTCAGATCGCCGCCGCCCGCATTACCGACGAAGACGAGACGCCCTTCCGGAGCGAGTGCAGAAAGCGAAGCTGGCAACGTCGTCCCTACCGGATCGATAACGAGGTCAACGCCGGTGCCATGGGTATACTCTCGGACACTGTCCACGACGTTATTCTCTACACGATCCACGACACGGTCGGCACCAAGTTCCAGCAACCGCTTTCTTCGCTGCATTCCACTTGCCACGGCGATGACCGTCGCGCCTGCCTGTGAGGCAAGCTGAACGGCGGCGAGCCCCACGCCCCCCGCCGCAGCCTGAATCAGGACGGTTTCTCCGTGCCGGAGCATGCCTCGTGTGAAAAGGCAATGGTATGCGGTTCCAAAAGAGATCGGTACCACCGCCGCTTCTGCTGAATCCACCCCGTCTGGTATAAGCCAGGTACGTTCCGCAGGCACGGCCCAACGTTCCGCATGCGACCCCTGCATGCTAAAAGCAGTCACTCTGTCCCCAATCCTTCGGCTACGGACTTTTGATCCGACGGCCACCACCGTGCCTGCGGCCGCGTAGCCGACGATCCATGAAGGAAGAGGCGGCGGAGTTAAGCGCCGGTTGATCAGATCTCCCCCTTCAATCGAGATAGCCTCGACAAAAATCAGGACGTCGTCAGGTCCTGCGACCGGATCCGGGACGTCGACATACTGCAGGACGTCGGGAGCGCCTTCCACTTCATAAACCGCTGCTTTCATCAATTTTTCCTCTGTCTTATCTTTCGACCGGCGGAAAGACCCGTAACGCTAGGGCAGCCTGGCAATCACCTTAATCTCAAACTGGAATCCGTACAGCCACGTCACGCCGATCCCGGTCAGCGTCGGATAAGGTGCTTCCCCCCAATATTCTGGCAGGATACTCCAGATAGCGTCGAGGTTTGACTCGGGATCGACGACAAAGAGGGTAACGTCAACCACGTCACCGAACGTGCAGCCCGCAGCCGTAAGAACAGCATTAAGGTTATCGAATGCCAGCCGGACCTGCGCGTTGAGATCCTCTTCAGGTGAACCATCCTCCCGGCTACCAACCTGCCCCGAAACAAACAGGAAGCCGTTAGATTTGATGGCGGGTGAATACCGATTGCGCTCGTAGAGCGCCTGGCGTCCGAAGGGAAAAACTGCTTCGCGTGTTGTCATGTCTGTACCTTTGTTATGGGGCTAAATCTGCCCGGTGAAGATAAAGACACTTTACAGGCGCCAGATCGGGCGGATAAACAAGCGACTTTGTCCATCATTGTTTGTAATATCCAAACAATCGGTGAAAAGAGAGGACAAGGGATGGATCGTTTCGATGCGATGCGCGCCTTTGCTCGCGTGGTGGAAGCAGGCAGTTTCACAAAGGCTGCCCAAACGCTTTATATGAGCAAAACCACGGTGACGCAGCTTATTCAGCAGCTGGAAGCGCGCCTGCGCGTCAAGCTGCTGCATCGTACCACCCGCAGACTTGGCGTCACTCCTGATGGTGCGGTCTATTACGAGCGCGTCATCCGTCTGCTGGCGGACATGGAAGATGCTGACAACAGCCTGTCCAGTGCGACGATGACGCCCAGGGGACGCCTGCGGGTAGATGTGCCTTCTCCTCTCGCCCGCCTGGTGCTGGTGCCCGCGCTACCGGCTTTTCACGCGCGCTACCCTGATATCCAGTTCGACATGGGCGTCAGTGACCGGATTGTGGATCTGATTGGCGACAACGTGGATTGCGTCCTGCGCGGTGGTGAAATCAACGACCAGTCCCTGATCGCACGCCATTCGGCGATTTGCAAATCGGTGTTTACGTCGCACCGAGCTATGTGGAACGCCTTGGCGCCCCTGCGCATCCGCGAGAGCTGGAAAACACGGACCATCGCATCGTGGGATTCTTATCTTCACGTACCGGTAAGATGGATCCTCTGGTACTGCGCTGTGATAGCGAACATATTGAAATTACGGGCAGCTATGTACTTGCCGTGGATGATGGCAATGCTTACCTCGAAGCGGGATTAGCCGGGTTAGGCGTGATTGCGCTACCCGTCTATATGGCGGCAGCGCATCAGGCGTGTGGCTCCTTGATACCGCTATTTGAAGATTGGCGTATTAAGCCAATGCCCCTGTACCTCGCATTTCCGCCTAACCGCCATGTCAACGCCAGACTGCGCGTTTTTATTGATTGGATCGTTGAATTGATGCAGCAGCATGCCCCTACTTCTACCTATAAGTGACTACATTTGAAGCCGGCTTTTTGCTTCTGTGACTCACTAATAGTTACCAAGCGGATTCTTTTCACAGGCAATACCGCAAATGCCCTCAAGTTCGGCTTCGAGTGTTTTAACCAAAGATTGAAGATAGTCTGGGCCTTCCTGATACTGGCGACGTTGTAACTGGTATTCTTCGGAAGAGAGCAAAGTTAATCGCTCTTTGACTCGCTCACCGCATGATGCTATTTGTTCAATAAAATCAATATCATAAAATGGAAGGATTTCTTTAGTTTTGTTATTAAAAACGATGACTTTTACGCTATGAGCATCCAGAACCTCAATGAATTTTTTATCACAGGTTAAGATTGAGGGAAAAAAGAATGCCGCGTTTTTATCAATATTTAATGTAATAACAAATTCGAGAAAGCGCTGATGGCGAAGATCCCAGGCCATACCTCTAACATACTCCCAAAATCTTGCCGTATTACGGTTCACTTTGTGAAAAAAGGCTTCCTTACAACCGTTTTCAAAAAAACGCTTAGCGAGCAAAATTTCTCTAATGCCAAAGAAATGGGCTTCATTGTGTGTAAATTCTAGCAGTTCGAGTAATTTTTCCTGCACCTGCTTAGCGCTTGTTTTTGGGTTCCGTAGGTGAATCGCGCACATTTTTAACACATATACATATAAGCGATTATAGTCACGAGCCAGCTCTTCCATTAGCGACTTATTTATAAACTCATAATTTTTACGTGCCATATACTGCTGCGTTTTAGCTATAATTTCCTGTTCAGACACATTAAATTTTAACTGCCTATGCTGCTGCCAAGCCGCAACATCCAGGTTGCGTAACATTTCATAAGCTCGAATGCGTTCGAAGATTTTTTCCTGTTTATTGAGATCGCTAAAATTACAAAGATTTTCGAGTTCATACAGCAAAGGATCAACATTGACCTCCTCTCTGGCGATGAAGTCAAAAATTTCTTCAAAATCATCGGGAAGTCGCGATCTTTGCCCTTCAAAGAAAGGTTTAAGATAACTTAATACCTGCGTATCGAGCGAGATAGAATAGTCGATGGGAAATGTAACGCGGTTACCAGAGATAAACATTTCTCTGAATATGTCTGGTGTAAGAATAAACACATGCGGCGTTTTGAATAAGCTACGCACGGCAGAACCACTCCTGAAGTTCCTGTTAACCGATAAGCCCGGAGTCGCACCTTTCTCCGCTGCAAAAATGAAGGTATAATCGTCAAGATAGTGGTAATAGAGTGCATATTGTTGAACAGCTGCCTCAAGATTTTCTGAGTGGCAGATATCATAAATAAAATCATGAATAACATTTGCCATTGTGCCCTCCCGGCATCGACGTAGCCTCCATTTTTAACACGCCTAAGCTTTTGCTATCAATATATTCATTATTTATTCCTGCATGAATACTATATAAAATTTATGCCGCGATACTAACGTACCGGGCATAAACGATAACAGACTGCTTGTCTAAGTTGGATTATTAAATCTGATAATCAATCGCCACTTCTTCGGGCTCCATTACCTGACGTTTAATCTCATCCACCGACAGCCCGGCATTGCACAGCTCGATAAAGCGCCACACATAGTTGCGCTGCAGCTGTCCGCGCTTCAGGCCAAGCCATACGGTGTTGGCGTCAAACAGATGACGCGTGTCAAGACGCACCAGGTTCCCGTCTTCGCGTTCTCCGCTGGACTGTTCTGCCACCAGCCCAATGCCCAGACCCAGTTCGACGTAGGTTTTGATCACGTCAGAATCCTGCGCGCTCAGCACGATGTCCGGCGTTAATCCTTTGCGGTTGAAGGCCTCGTCTATGCGCGAACGTCCCGTAATCCCCTGCCGGTATGTGATCAACGGCCATTTGGCAATGTCTTCCAGCGTCAGGGGAGAGACCTGATTCAGTGGATGATCGACCGGGAGTAATAAGCTGTGATACCAGCGGAACCACGGGAAAGCCACCAGCAGCGGGTCGTTGCTCAGGCGTTCGCTGGCTATGCCGATATCCGCCCCACCGTTTTGCAGCAGCACTTCAATTTCCTGCGGCGTGCCCTGGATAAGCTCCAGACGGACGTCAGGGAAAAGTTCGCGGAACGCTTTAATCACCGGCGGCAGGCTGTAGCGCGCCTGGGTGTGGGTGGTGGCAATGGTGAGCACGCCCGAGGCGTCATTGGTGAAGAGATCCGCCAGGCGACGCACGTTGCTGGCCTCGTTGAGGATCCGCTCAGCGATGGTGAGCAAAGCCTTACCCGGCTCCGTCATGCCGAGCAGCCGCTTGCCGCGACGGATAAAGATCTCTATGCCCAGCTCCTCTTCCAGCTCGCGGATATGGCGGCTGACGCCGGACTGAGAGGTGTAAAGCATATTGGCGACCTCGGTCAGGTTGTAGTCCCGCCTGGCCGCCTCACGGATAATTTTAAGTTGCTGGAAATTCACGATTCACTCCGGCGCATCTGACATAGCTCTATTGTTAGAGTCAGCCGAGCTGCAGAACAAATAATAAAAACCAGCATCTTATGCTTTTATGGAATATCAGCTCACGAGCTGGAGTTCACGGTTCTCAAGCGATGGCTTGCTGACCAGCGACATCAAAATCTCTTTTACCGCCTGCGCCTGTGGCGACAGCGAACCGCGTGCGGACATGTTCAGCGACAGCGGCAGGCTCATCGAAGGCGTGGTGATCCGCGCCATCCAGCCGTTTGCCGCGCTGCACAGCGAGCGTGCTGCGGATTCTGGCAGAACGGTCACCCCCATGCCGCTGGCAATGGCTGCGGTCAGCGTGGAGATTGAGTCTATTTCACCGATGATTTTGGCCGTCAGGCGGCGCAGGGAGAACGCTTCGTCCACGCGCACTCTCACGGCGCTGTAGTCGCGCGGCAGATAGAGATTCATCTCTGCCACGGCGGTAAGGTCTACGCTCTGGCCCGGACAGTCGCGGGTGCCCACGAGGTAGAGATCTTCTTTCAACAGCGGCTGGCTGGTGATGCCGGCGACCGGGGAGCGATCGTAAAGGACCGCCATATCGAGCTGGCCGCTCAGCAGTTTGTCATTCAGTACGGAACCGCTGTTTTCGTGCAGATAGACCAGCACTTCAGGCAGCTCGGCGCGAACGGCCTGCAGCAGCGGCATGGTAATAGAGGACGCGGCCGTTCCCGGTGCCAGCCCGATGGACACGTGCCCGCTCAGCGTCTGCCCCACGTTATTCACCGCCAGCTGCGCCTGTTCACACTGGCGAAGAATGGTGCGCGCATGGGTATACAGGATCTTACCGGCTTCCGTTGGCGTGACGCCGCGTTTGGTACGGATCAACAGCTGCTGATCCATCTCGCCTTCCAGAGTAGCCACCTGCTGGCTCAGCGCAGGCTGCGCGATATGCAGCACTTCTGCCGCTTGAGTCAGGCTGCCGATATCGACGATTTTTACGAAGTATTTCAGTCGTCTTAAGTTCATTTTGCCCCCTGTTCGAAATGCTGTGCCGGAACCGGCTGTCGTTGTTGAACAGGTTTTGCAATATGAATGCCACTTTTACCAGGCGGTACAAATTGCGCGCTAAACGCCTGAAAATAAGGAAACCTAATCATGGAGGGGGGTTTTATTACCGAAACAGCAGTTTATGATCTGCCCCATTAGGGGTATACCCGCACCATGACGGTGCATTCCGCTGCCAAAAACATCACTTTGCCGATTTTGTCAGCAAACGATCAAAAGGCGTTGATCCACCCTTTGACAAGGCGAACGCAGGTCGATAATATTCGCCCCGTTCACACGATTCCTCTGTAGTTCAGTCGGTAGAACGGCGGACTGTTAATCCGTATGTCACTGGTTCGAGTCCAGTCAGAGGAGCCAAATTTGAAAAGCCTGCTTTTAAAGCAGGCTTTTTGCTTTTCGGCATCTGGAAAGATTGCCCGGTGGCGCTGCGCTTACCGGGCCTACTTGTCACGTAGGTCGGGTAAGGCGCAGCCGCCACCCGACTAACATGCCCTCAGTTGCCCATCTTAACCGGCATCCCCGACCGTCGCTCCAGTTCGGCTCCCGCGCCCTCGTTTATCAGCTGCGTTCGCTGCGCGGCTGAAACAGGCAGAGGCACTTTCCGGGTTGATTCAAATTCCGCGCGGTTACGCGACAACGGCTCGTGAACTTCCACCCAGCGGCTGCCGTCCGGCTCGGTGGTGACTTTAACGGGCCTGTCGATAAGCTGCACGCGGGTTCCGACGGGAACATTATCGAAAAGATATTTGATGTCGTTATTACGCAGACGGATACAGCCCTGACTCACCCGCAGCCCGATGCCAAAATTCGAGTTTGTGCCGTGAATGGCATACAGCCTGCCGATATAAATCGCATACAGCCCCATCGGGTTATCCGGCCCGGCGGGCACGAATGCCGGCAGCGTTTTCCCTTCTGCCGCATAGGCACGGCGCGTATTCGGCGTCGGAGACCAGGTTGGCCCCTCCTGCTTACGCTCAACGGCCGTCACCCAGTTACGCGGAGTTTCACGCCCGGCCTGACCGATGCCGATGGGCAACACTTCAACGGTATTGCCGCCAGGCGGGTAGTAGTAGAGGCGCATTTCTGCCGCGTTAACGATAATGCCCTCGCGTACGGTGTCGGGCAAAATTAGCTGCTGGGGGATCACCAGCCGGGTGCCGGATTTGGGCAAAAAAGGATCCACTCCCGGGTTCGCTTCCAGCATATTGCTTAGCCCCTGCCCATACTGCGCGGCAAAGGCCTCAAGCGGTAACGTATTGCGCTCGGGAACGGTGATGGTAATCGGGTTTCCCACCAGACGACTGCCTTGCGGCGGTAGGGTATAAGTTACGGCAAACGCGCCGGGAACAGCGGCACACAGCGTAAGGACGAACCAGGTAAATCGCATCATAATTTCCTGTGCTCAAAAAAAGAGAAAGCCCGGGCTCAGGCAGGCTTTCTCAGTTTACGCTATTACGCCTCGGTTTTGCGCCATCTGCGCGTCAGCACTTTTTCCGCCTCGACAATCAGGAACATCACAAAACCAATCAGGAAGGTGATGACCCAGTAGCGGAACGGCAGCGCTTCGGTGCCAAACAGCATCTGCATGAACGGTGCGTAAATGATAAGAAGCTGTAGCGCCAGCAGTACGCCGCTCACGATCCAAATCCCTTTGTTCGCCAACAGGCCTTTGCTTAGCGAGAAGCCATCATTAACGCGGCAGTTAAGCATGTAGAACCACTGCGCGGTCACCAGGGTTTGCAGCAGCACGGTGCGGATAAATTCCGCCGAATAGCCGCGCGGCTGTAGCCAGGCTTCCAGCACGAAGGCGCTGATGGCAATCATCAGACCGACAAACACTACGCGCCAGATGGCATAGCCGTCCATCACATGCAGATTCGCCTTACGCGGTGGCCGGTTCATGATGTCCTTCTCACCCGCTTCAAACGCCAGGCCAAACGACAGGGTTGCCGACGTCGCCATGTTCATCCACAGGATCAGGACCGGCGTCAGCGGAATGAGGTTCCCCGCCAGCAGCGCAATGATGATCAGCAGGGCCTGCGCGATGTTGCTCGGGATTACGAACAGAATGGTTTTTTTCAGGTTATCGTAAACCCGACGTCCTTCGTGCACCGCACTGGCAATAGTGGCAAAGTTGTCATCCGTTAACACCATGTCGGCGGCTTCCTTGGTAACTTCAGTCCCCTTAATCCCCATGGCGATACCCACATCCGCCCGCTTGAGCGCCGGGGCATCATTTACGCCATCCCCGGTCATGCCCACCACTTCCTGTTTACTTTGCAGGGCCTGCACGAGGCGGAATTTATCCTCCGGGCTGGTACGGGCGAAAATATCATACTGCTGCGCGGCGTCGCTTAGCTGACGATCGTCCATCGCCTCCAGCTCACGTCCGGTGATAGCGCTTGCGGCGTTACCAATCCCCAGCATCTGCCCAATGCTCATGGCCGTTTGCGGGTGGTCGCCGGTGATCATTTTCACGCGGATCCCGGCCTGCAGACAGTCGGCAATCGCGGTAATGGCCTCCGGACGCGGCGGATCCATCATTCCAGCAATACCCAGCAGGATCACCCCATCGTGCAGGTCCGGGTGATCCAGCTCGCGCTGTCCCTCGCGGGCTGGCTTCCAGGCCGCAGCCACCATACGCAACCCTTCCCGGGCATACTCTTCGATCTTCCCTTCCCAGTAAGGCTGATCGAACGGCTGCAGTCCGTCATTCGTCTGCTGGTACTGGCAGAGGCGGAACAGGACGTCCGGCGCGCCGGTGATTAAGATCGCCTCTTCTTCACCCAGCCGGTACAGCGTGGACATGTATTTATACTGCGAATCAAACGGGATTTTGCTGCGCATTTCGGTATCGAGCGGTGGAAGCGGGATTTTCGCCGCCAGCACCTTCAGCGCGCCCTCGGTTGGTCCCCCGGTGATTTTCCACAGCCCCTGCTCGTCTTTGATCAGCTGGCTGTCATTACAGAGGTCAATGGTGCGCAGGTAGCGTTCCAGCAGGGAACCCTGCGTCACGCTGACGGGCGTCGGGTCATCTACGGGGTGAATATTCCCCACCGGTTCGTAGCTGTCACCCTCCACGCGATAGGTCGTGTCAGCGGTAATCACCGCTTTGACCGTCATTTCATTCATCGTCAGGGTGCCGGTTTTATCCGAGCAGATGACCGTCATTGCGCCCAGCGTTTCCACCGTCGGCAACTTACGAATGATGGCCTTGCGACGCGCCATGGCCTGTACGCCAAGCGAAAGGATGATGGAAATGATGGCCGGCAGGCCTTCCGGCACGGCGGCAACGGCGAGGCTGATAAGCGACAGCACCAGTTCAGAAACCGGCATATCCCGGAACAGGAGGCTGAAAACAAACAGCGCCACCATCATCACCAGGATAGTCATGAAGATGGTTTTACCGAGCTTATCCATCTGCACCATCAGCGGCGTGCGGTGCTTTTCAATGTCGGACATCATCTGATTGATGTGGCCAAGCTCGGTCTCGCCGCCGGTTGCCACCACCACGCCTTTACCGCCGCCAGAGCTGACGGTGGTGCCTGAGTAGAGCAGATTATACCGGTCACCTAAAGGCAGTTCCCCGCTTAACGCATCGCTGTTTTTCTCAACAACGGTGGATTCGCCGGTCAGGATGGCCTCCTCCACGCGAAGGTTATGCGCTTCAATTACGCGCAGGTCCGCAGGGATACGATCCCCGGCACGGATCACCACGATATCTCCCGGGACCAGCGACGTGGTGGGGATCGTTTCATGATTCCCCTGTCGTACAACCACGGCTTCGCTGGAGAGCATATTGCGAATACTCTGCAACGATTTTTCAGCGTTGCTCTCCTGGATATGGCCAATCAGCGCGTTAATGATGGCAACCCCAAGGATCACGAACATGTCTACCCAGTGGCCCATGAATAGCTTAAGCAACGCGGCCACCAGCAGAACGTAAATCAATACATCGTTAAAATGCGCCAGGAAGCGCAGCCAGGCGGGTTTGCCCTTTTTTTGCGGCAACGCATTCTCACCGTGCTGCTGAAGTCGGGCTGATGCCTCAGTGCCGCTAAGTCCTTCCAGAGTGGAGTGGATATTCGACAGGGTTTCGTCAACGGTTTGTTGATAATACGGACGTTCAGGTTTTCCTGTTTTCATCGTTCCTTCCTCAGATTCTATTCAGAAACCACCTTGCTTTTATGTCATTAACGAATAACGAAAACAGGAACATGGGCATAACGAACAATACTTGCCGCCTCCGATCCTAACAAATGGGTTTGAATATTTGGATTCCGGGAGCCGACAATAATCGCGCCAGCAGTAAGTTCATCCGCCAGCTTAATAACCTCATCACGAACATTTCCGCTGCGCACATGGAGATGAACACGATCTTCTGGCAGATTCAATTTTTTGACCAGTTCAGACAATTTTTCTTTCGAATTATTAATCATATATTCATCCATCTTGCGCGCATCTGAAATAAAACCACGCGTCAGTTCGGCTGAAAACTTGGGCATGACGTGCAGCAAATGAATGTCACCCGATGCGCTTTGCGCCAGAAACCGTGCATGCTGCAACGCTTTATCCGCCAGGCTTGTCTCGTAGACGTCCACCGGAACGAGAATGTTTTTATACATATCGAGCATCCTTTTTATAACCAACACGAGAGTGAATGAAGTAAAAAACGCATTAAATGCAGGGGGTTGCCCTTAATGCCAGTTACAGTAAAAAAAGATGGATGATATTAAACGTAGCACAGGAATATCAGGTTTAGCGCTTCCCCACTGCTAATGGTTATTTAACATTTATCTTTTCGCCGACTATGCTCATAGTTAGCCACCGCTTCCGGCTCATGGAGGAATGTATGTATGGTTTAAGCCTGATCCGTCTGGGTATGTTTATTGCGCTTGCCATTATCGCCAGCACGGCGATTGGTTTATTCACCTATATGGTCGTCACTTTTCTGGCAGAATAGTGTCACCCCTGTCCAGGTTATGGAATAAATAAAACAGTTATTTATTAGGGGAATACAGTGAACCGCTACCTCTCTCTTTTACCGTTCGTTTTGTTAACGCTCACAGCGTGCGACCCGAAACCGAAGCAAGCCTCACCCCTTCCCAGAATGGTAAAAGTGGCGGAGGTGACGGTTCCCGGTCACGCCCAGCAGCGCGTTTTTCCCGCCCGCATTGAATCGGGCGATGCCACAGACCTTTCCTTCAAGCGCGCAGGTCAAATTGAAGCGCTCGATGTGCGTCAGGGCGCAGCCATCAAACAGGGGCAACAGCTTGCAAGACTGAACGCCCGTGAAGCCCAGCAGCGGGTAAATGACAGACAAACGGCGGCGACGCTGGCCCAGAGGCAATTCGATCGCTTCCAGACGCTGGCGGGCCGCCAGGCGATTTCGAAAGCCGAAATGGACGTGCAGCGTGCGAACCGCGATTCGGCGAATGCGGCGCTACAGATCGCCCGAGAAGAGCTGAATCAAATGACGCTTGTCGCCCCCTTCAGCGGAACGGCGGCCAGCGTGCATGTCCGAAACCATCAGGTGGTGTCTGCCGGTCAGCCCATCGCGACGTTAACCCGCACCGATCTGCTTGACGTGGTGTTCAGCATTCCTGAAAACCTGTTTAAGACCTTTGATATCCGCAACGCGCAGTATCGCCCGGTAGTGAGAATTAACGCCATTCCGGATCGGGAATTTACCGCCGTTTATAAAGAACACTCGGGCAGCAGCGACAGTAATACCCTGACCTGGCAGGTAATACTGACCATGCCGCGGCCAGATGATTTTCCATCCGTCGGTGGCGTAAGCGGCACGGTGACCATTAATTTAACCAACCTCCCGGCTGGCGCGGGCGCTGAGGCGCTGGTCGTACCGGTTGAGGCAGTCTTTAACCCGGACAACAGCCCGCGCAATGAGCCGCACGTCTGGGTTGTGGCGGGAGAAGGCGACACGCTCCATCTTGAAGACCGCAAGGTCAGCGTGGGGCAAGTGATTACCGAAGGCGTGGTAATCACCAGCGGGCTTAAGGCGGGCGAGCGCGTAGTAGCCGCAGGCGTTGGAGAGCTCCATGCTAACCAGCCGGTGCGTATCTGGACGCGTGAACGGGGACTGTAATGGATATCTCTCGTCAGTTTATTAATAACCCTGTTCGCGTCTGGCTAACGATTCTGCTGCTGGGCATCGGGGGTATTTTCGCGCTGTTGAATATCGGCAGGCTGGAAGATCCCGCCTTTACCATCAAAACTGCAGTGGTGGTCACCCACTACCCCGGCGCATCCGCTCAGCAGGTCGAAGAAGAGGTGACGCTACCGCTGGAGAATGCCCTTCAGCAGCTGCCTTATCTTGACAACGTGAGCTCCATCTCTTCAAACGGTCTGTCGCAAATCACCGTTAACATTGCTTCACGCTATCACTCGAACGAACTGCCGCAGATTTGGGATGAACTGCGCCGCCGCGTGGGCGATGCCTCTCGTCAGTTCCCGCCCGGCGTCGTCACGCCCTTTGTAAATGACGATTTCGGCGACGTGTTCGGCTTCTTCTTCGCAATATCCGGGGATGAATTCAGTAATCCTGAACTCGTGAGATACGCGGAACAGCTGCGCCGCGAGTTGATTCTGGTCCCCGGCGTCGCGAAGGTTGCCATCGGTGGAGCGATTAGCCAACAGGTCAACATCGATATTTCCCTGACCAAAATGGCCGCGCGCGGCATTACGCTGAACCAGCTTTCCGCCCTGCTCAGCAGGCTCAACGTCGTATCCAGCGCCGGAGAAATCACCTCCGGCAGCGAATCCATTCGTCTGCACCCGACCGGTGAGTTCGAGAATCTTGATGAACTGGCGGATCTCATCATCACGCCTTCCGGCACGGGGGCGGCGACGCGTTTGCGTGATATCGCCACGCTGTCGCGCGGGCTGAACGAATCGCCAGCCAGTATCTACCATGCCAACGGCAAAAAAGCCGTCACCATGGGCGTCTCGTTTATTCCCGGCGTGAACGTGATCGACGTGGGCCACGCGCTGGAGGCGAAGCTAAACCAGATGTCGGCGGAAAAACCGGCAGGCATACAGATAGATCTGTTTTACGATCAGGCAGCCGAAGTGGGCCACTCTGTTAACGGTTTTATAATTAACTTCCTGATGGCGCTGGCGATTGTCATCGGCGTGCTGCTGATCTTTATGGGCGTACGCAGCGGGATCATCATTGCGGTTTCTCTCGCCCTTAACGTGCTGGGCACGCTGCTGATTATGTATCTGTGGGGCATTGAGCTGCAGCGCATCTCGCTTGGGGCGCTGATTATCGCCCTCAGCATGCTGGTGGATAACGCCATCGTAATTGTCGAAGGGGTGTTGATTGCCCGTCAGCAGGGCTCCCCGCTGTTGACCGCCGTTAACGCTATCATCCGCCGCTCCGCCCTGCCGCTGCTGGGGGCGACGGTGATTGCTATCCTTGCGTTTGCGCCTATCGGACTGTCGCAGGATTCCACCGGGGAATACTGTAAATCCCTCTTCCAGGTGCTGCTGATTTCCCTGATGCTGAGCTGGTTCTCGGCGCTCACCCTCACCCCGGTGATGATTAAGTGGTGGTTGTTTAAAAACGACAGTGCGCCGGACACCACTGACGAGTCAGATCCTTACGACAAACGTCTCTACCGCCTCTACCAGCGCCTGCTTAACACGCTGCTGCACCATAAGGCACCGACGCTGGTAGTGATGGCCGCCCTGCTGGCCGCGTCTGTCTGGGGGTTTGGCGCGGTGCGGCAAAACTTTTTCCCGTCATCTAATACGCCGATTTTCTTTGTCGATCTCTGGTTACCCTACGGGACCGATATCAAATGGACCGAGAAAATGACCGGTGATATTGAGAAAACCATCAAGGGCCAGCCCGGCGTAGAAACGACCGTCTCTACCATCGGTCAGGGAAGTATGCGGTTTATTCTGACCTACAGCGGACAGCGCCAGTACAGCAACTATGCCCAAATCATGGTAAGAATGGATGACCAGCGTAACATTTCTCCCTTGACCCGCCACGTTGATGAGTACATCGCGCGAAACTACCCGCAGGTCAACGCCAGCACGAAACGGGTGATGTTTGGCCCCTCCGGCGACAGCGCCATTGAAGTGCGCATTAAAGGCCCGGATCCAGACCGGCTGCGCCTGATTGCCAGCCAGGTGGACGATATTCTGGCGCGCGACCCGGCCACGGGGAGCGTCCGAAACGACTGGCAAAACCGCAGTAAAGTGATCCGTCCGCAGTACGTCGCCGCGCTGGGACGCGAGCTTGGCGTGGATAAACAGGACGTCGACAATGCGCTGGAGATGAATTTCTCCGGCAGCCGGGCGGGGTTGTATCGGGAAGGCAGCGACCTGCTGCCCGTGGTGGTGAGGCCCCCGGAAAGCGAAAGGCTGGATGCCAGCCACCTGAACAACGTGCTGGTGTGGAGCCAGGCGCGGCAGCAGTATATCCCGCTGAGTAACGTCGTCAGCAGCTTTTCGCTGGAGTGGGAAGATCCGCTCATTCTTAGACGCGACCGCTCGCGGGTACTGACGGTTCAGACGGACCCGGACCCGCTGAGCCAGCAAACCTCCGGCGATATTCTCGCCCGCGTGAAGCCGCAGGTAGATGCACTTCCCCTGCCCCACGGCTACAGCATCGAGTGGGGCGGCGACGCGGAAAACTCCAGCGAAGCGCAGCAAGGGCTATTCACTACGCTGCCTCTCGGGTATCTGGTGATGTTTGTCATTACGGTGCTGATGTTCAGCTCGGTAAAAAATGCCGTCGCAATCTGGCTGACCGTACCGCTGGCGCTGATTGGCGTCACGCCAGGATTTTTAATAACCGGTATCCCGTTCGGCTTTATGGCGCTGATTGGTCTGCTGAGCCTGAGCGGAATGCTCATCCGCAACGGCATCGTGCTGGTGGAAGAGATCGAACAGCAGAAAACGCAAAAGGATCAGCACAGCGCGATCGTTTATGCCGCCACCTCGCGCCTGCGCCCTATCCTGCTCACCGCGTTCACTACCGTACTTGGCCTGGCTCCGCTGCTGCTGGATGTTTTCTTCCAGAGCATGGCCGTTGTGATTATGTTTGGACTGGGGTTTGCTACAATCCTGACGCTACTGGTACTCCCCGTGATCTACGCGTGTTTCCATCGTAAGGACGAAGCCAAACAACAATGAATGCGACAGGGCTGAACATTATCAAGACGCTGGGCTGCATGACGGCGGTTACCTTCTTCACCATCTACAATACCTGGGATCATTATGATTATGACTATCACTGGATCCTCGGGTTTTTAACCTTTATCTCGACCATCGCCACACCGCTGTTTTTTGTGGTGTCGGGCTATCTCGACGGACAATCCCGGCACGGTACGCGCTGGCAGCTGGGTAAAATTAAAAGCCTGGTGATTGTTTTTCTGTTCTGGATAACGATCTACTACCTTTGGGAGCCTTATCAGCGCGGGTATTTAATCCAGCCCTGGTTCGTGTTCGCCTTTGTCGTGATTTACACCTTCCACCCGGCGGTGGAGTGGCTTAGCCAGCGGAGATCGCTGTTCTGCGGCGCGATTGCTGCCCTGCTGTTCTTTTCCTACGGATACGATCTGTTATCGGCGCTTTATCCTGAAACGCACGTCCTTTCTCTTTCACCGCAGTATCGGCTGTGGACATGGCTGCTGTTTTATCTGACGGGGCAACTCTTTTGCGACCCTAAAATCGCCGAGTGGATAAGCCGCAAAAATGTAGTCAGGGCGGCGGTTATCGCCATCCCGTTTATCTATCTCTTCACCTGGTTTTACGAGCGCCACTTCTTCTTCGCGCTGTTCAAGGCCGACAGAAACGCCTTTATCCTCACCGGCTCTCAAATTTACATTCTGATCATCGCGCTGGTGATTGCAGCGAACGGCGTGCGCTTTCGCCGCAATGCTGAATTTAAGGAGTCCATTCTGGCCGCCATCAGCAAAACGATGACTGGAGTATATATTGTGCACTACTCGGTGTTTCATCTGCTGACGGCGCTGATACCGGTGACCTCTCTCGGAATGAAGCTGACGCTTATTGTGCTCACATTCGTCACCTCTGTTCTCTTCTCCATGCTGGTACTGTCTAACGCCGTGGCTAAAAAGGTGATCACCCTTTAAAAGCCTAAGCGCAGCCAGGCAAAAAGCACGTTGCCGTTATTATAAGTCCCGGGAATATAGGTGAACTGGACGGTAACGCGCTGATAACTGGCCGAAAAAAGCGGGAAGATGAACGGTAGCGGGACATAGTTCGCAAAATCATCTCGCGCCGTGATGCCCGCTGCGGCACCGAGCCCAAGGCGGAAATCTCTGGCATTATCCAGATACCAGCCCTTCTCCCAGCCATAGCCCATCGCGGGCTGCCATTCGTTATGCGAGTCCTTGAACATCATCGCGAAAAGCGCGCTCCAGTTGCCCTCTTCGTTATAGCGGGACACGCCCAGGCCACCGCCCCACGGCATTTCATTGTACTTGTCGGTTTTTTCTTTGTCGTACATAAAGCGAGCGTGCCAGCTCAGAAACGGCAGGTACAGATCGTAACGTTGCGGCTGCTCCCAGGTTTGCGAAATATCGTCCGTCAGCGCGTTCCACCAGCCGCTGATACGCTGTTCTCCGTAGACGTTGGGCTCCGCGTTAAGCGGTGCGACGAATAAAAACAGGACCATCCAGAATGCCGAAAAGGTGCGTTGCATCGTTATTCCCCAGATTAACTCACGCGGCGGTCACTATTACTGTAAACCATTCAGCCTTTAACGGAGCCAGAAGATACAATTATCTCGCTGCAGGTGAAGATGAAATTTATTTATTCAGCGCCTTCCGGAAAGATAAAAACGTTTTCTCAGGCGTTTTGTCGCGGTAGTCTCATAGGTTCCGTTTATATGACGGGCACAATGTGAGTGACCTTTTCTTATACCAATAATTAAAAATTAGTACGGACAGGACAACTATGGACTCCACCCTTATCTCCGATCGTCCCAACGAGGAGACACCTTCGCTCAATCGTGCCCGCCGCGCCGCACTCGGCAGCTTCGCGGGTGCCGTCGTCGACTGGTATGATTTTCTGCTTTATGGCATTACCGCCGCGCTGGTGTTTAACCGCGAATTCTTCCCCCAGATCAGCCCTGCGATGGGTACGCTCGCCGCGTTTGCCACCTTCGGCGTCGGCTTTCTGTTTCGCCCGCTGGGTGGGGTGATCTTCGGCCACTTCGGCGACCGTCTTGGCCGCAAGCGCATGCTGATGCTCACCGTCTGGATGATGGGGATCGCCACTGCGCTTATCGGTATTCTCCCCTCGTTTGCCTCTATCGGCTGGTGGGCGCCGGTACTGCTGGTCACCCTGCGCGCCATCCAGGGTTTCGCCGTGGGCGGCGAATGGGGCGGCGCGGCGCTGTTATCCGTTGAGAGCGCACCAAAAAATAAAAAAGCATTTTATAGCAGCGGCGTGCAGGTCGGGTACGGCGTCGGACTGTTGCTTTCCACAGGGCTGGTGTCGTTAATCAGCCAGCTCACCACCGACGAGCAGTTCCTGAGCTGGGGCTGGCGCATTCCGTTCATATTCAGCATCGTGCTGGTGATTGCCGCACTGTGGATCCGTAACGGCATGGAGGAGTCCGCTGAATTCGAACAACAGCAGCAGGAAAAATCGGTCGTTAAAAAACGGCTGCCGGTGATGGAAGCCCTGATTCGACACCCTGGCGCTTTTCTGAAAATTATTGCCCTGCGCCTGTGCGAGCTGCTGACGATGTATATCGTCACCGCCTTTGCGCTGAACTACTCGACGCAAAATCTCGGCCTGCCCCGTGAATTGTTCCTGAATATTGGCCTGCTGGTCGGCGGGATCAGCTGCCTGACGATACCCTGCTTCGCCTGGCTTGCGGACAGGTTTGGCCGCCGTCGCGTCTACATTACCGGGGCGCTGATTGGAACCCTCAGCGCCTGGCCATTCTTTATGGCGCTGGAGGCACAGTCGATCTTCTGGATTGTCTTCTTCGCCATCATGCTCGCGAACATCGCTCACGATATGGTGGTGTGCGTGCAGCAGCCGATGTTTACCGAACTGTTCGGTGCCAGCTATCGCTACAGCGGCGCGGGCGTGGGCTACCAGGTCGCAAGCGTGGTCGGCGGCGGGTTTACGCCGTTTATTGCCGCCGCGCTGGTGACCTTCTCCGGCGGTAACTGGCACAGCGTGGCGATTTATCTGCTGGCCGGTTGCCTGCTGTCGGCGGCAACGGCGCTATTGATGAAAGAGACGAGCCACCGCTGATCTCACTTTTGTTTCACAGGCGTGTGACATACTATCGGGTAGAGTCGCACACCTGTGGAACAAGGAGACAGAGATGAATAATAAGGGCTCCAGCCTGACCCCGGCTCAGGCGCTGGAAAAACTCGACGCGCTGTATGAACAGTCCGTCAACGCGCTGCGCAGCGCCATCAGCGAATATATCGAAACAGGGAAACTTCCCGACGAAAAGGCCAGAACCGAGGGCCTTTTTGTTTATCCATCGCTCTCTGTGACCTGGGACGGCAGCGCTAGCAGTAATCCCAAAACCCGTGCCTATGCGCGCTTTACCCACACCGGCTGCTACAGCACCACCGTCACCCGCCCTGCGCTGTTCCGCCCGTATCTTGAAGAACAGCTCACGCTGCTGTACCAGGATTACGGCGCGCATATTTCCGTTGAGCCCTCGCAGCATGAGATCCCGTATCCGTACGTGATTGACGGTTCGGCATTAACCCTTGACCGCTCCATGAGCGCGGGGCTGACCCGCCACTTCCCGACAACGGAACTGTCGCAGATTGGCGATGAGACGGCCGATGGGATCTATCACCCGGCAGAATTTTCTCCCCTGTCGCACTTTGATGCCCGCCGGGTCGATTTCTCCCTGGCGCGCCTGCGCCACTACACCGGCACGCCCGTCGAACATTTCCAGCCGTTCGTCCTCTTTACCAACTACACCCGCTACGTTGACGAGTTTGTCCGCTGGGGCTGCAGCCAGATCCTCGACCCGGAAAGCCCGTATATCGCGCTCTCCTGTGCGGGAGGGATCTGGATCACCGCCGAGACCGAAGCGCCCGAGCAGGCCATTTCCGACCTGGCGTGGAAAAAACATCAGATGCCCGCCTGGCACCTGAT
Source organism: Enterobacter hormaechei (assembly GCA_041890495.1). Taxonomy (GTDB): domain Bacteria; phylum Pseudomonadota; class Gammaproteobacteria; order Enterobacterales; family Enterobacteriaceae; genus Escherichia; species Escherichia boydii. The sequence continues at coordinate 638,148 of CP169086.1, read as the reverse complement.
TACCGCCGACGGTCAGGGCATTACGCTGATCAACATCGGCGTGGGCCCGTCAAATGCCAAGACCATCTGCGACCATCTGGCGGTGCTGCGTCCGGACGTGTGGCTGATGATCGGCCACTGCGGCGGCCTGCGTGAAAGCCAGCTGATTGGCGACTACGTGCTGGCCCACGCGTATCTGCGCGATGACCACGTGCTGGATGCGGTGCTGCCGCCGGATATCCCCATCCCGAGCATCGCGGAAGTGCAGCGCGCGCTGTACGACGCCACCAAAGAGGTCAGCGGCATGCCGGGAGAAGAAGTTAAGCAGCGCCTGCGCACCGGTACGGTCGTCACGACGGATGACCGCAACTGGGAGCTGCGCTATTCCGCCTCCGCGCTGCGGTTCAACCTGAGCCGCGCGGTGGCCATTGATATGGAGAGCGCCACCATCGCCGCGCAGGGGTATCGCTTCCGCGTCCCGTACGGCACGCTGCTGTGCGTTTCCGATAAGCCGCTGCACGGTGAAATTAAGCTGCCGGGCCAGGCCAACCGTTTCTATGAAGGTGCGATATCCGAACATCTGCAAATCGGCATTCGCGCCATTGACCTGCTGCGGGCAGAAGGTGACCGGCTCCATTCCCGCAAGCTGCGCACCTTCAACGAGCCGCCGTTCCGCTAATAACGATAAGGAATCACCATGTACAGCACATCTCCGCTCTCTGCCCTGCGCCACTGGCTTGAGGCCAGCCATCTCGACGGGATGATCGTCCCGCGTGCGGATGCGTGGCAGAGCGAATACTGCGCGCCATACGACGAAAAGCTGGCCTAGCTGACGGGCTTTGACGGTTCGGCCGGCGTCGCGCTGGTGCTGAAAAACAAAGCGCTGCTGTTCGTTGACGGGCGCTATCAGGTTCAGGCTCGCGTTCAGGTCAATACGGATGAGGTTGAGATCCACCACCTGCACAACGAGCCGCTGGCAGAATGGCTGGCGGAAAACGTGGAGGCCGGGACGCGCATCGGTTTTGATCCGCTGCTGATGACCAACTCGGAGTTTGAGCAACTGTCTGCCACGCCTTGCGAGCTGGTCCCGCTGAAAGCCTCGCCGTTTGACACCCTATGGACTGACCGCCCTGCCGCACCGGCAGGGCTTATCCGGGAAATGCCGGTTGAATGCAGCGGTGAAAGCAGCGCTGATAAACGCCAGCGCGTCGCCGCGGTGCTTGCTGCAAGCAATGCCGATTATCTCGCCGTTACCCTGCCGGATAATATCGCCTGGCTGTTAAACGTCCGTGGCGCGGATATCCCTTACAGCCCGGTACCGCTCTCTTTTGCTCTTCTGGGCCGTGACGGCCACGTTGAGTGGTTTGTTAACGACAATAAGCTCAGCGCCCTGCCTGAAGACGTGCGCAATGCGTTTACCATTGCGCCGCAGGATGCTTTTATCGACCGCTGCCAGCAGATTGCTGCAGGCAAACGGGTGATGGTTGATACCGATTCCGCGCCGGTGGCTCTGCGCTTCGCCATTGAGCCACGGGGAGAGATTGTCTGGCGGACCGACCCCATCACCCTGATGAAAGCCACCAAAAACCCGGTTGAGCTGGCCGGTTATCGCGCGTGCCATCACCAGGACGGCGCCGCCTGGGTCAACTTCCTGGCCTGGCTGAGCCGTGAAGTGCCGCTGCGCGAGGCGGCAGGGAATCCGCTCACCGAGCTGGAAGTCCAGGCGCAGCAGCTGGCGTTCCGTCAACAGCAGCCCGGGTTTATCGAGCAGAGTTTTGCGACCATCTCCGCCTCTTCGAGCAATGCGGCGATGTGTCACTATCATTCGAGCGAGGCCAGCAACAAGCCCATCGGTCATGACCATTTTTACCTGAACGATTCCGGCGGTCAGTACGTTAATGGCACCACCGACGCCACGCGCACGCTGGCATGGGGTAAGGTCGATCCGCAGCAACGTCTGCACTACACCGCCGTGCTGAGAGGCTTCCTGTCGCTCATTACCCTGCAGTTCCCTTCCGGGACTCAGGGGCATCAGCTGGATGCATTTGCGCGTCGCCCGCTGTGGGAGATGGGGCTGGATTACGATCACGGCACGGGACACGGCGTTGGGCACCAGCTGCTGATCCACGAGAACCCGCATCGCATTGCCAAAAAGGTCAACCCGTGGCCGCTGGTTGCGGGAAATATCATGACTATCGAGCCGGGCTACTATCTGGGCGACAGCCACGGTATTCGTATTGAAAACCAGGTGGAAATTGTGGAGAGCCGTCCGGGGTTCTGCAAATTTGCCTCGCTGACGCTTATCCCGATCGACTTAAGTCAGGTTGAGCTACATCTGTTGAGCGCGCAGGAAAAACAGTGGCTGGATGCATATCACCAGCAGGTACGCGAGGCGCTTTCACCTCTGGTGAATAGCGAGGCGCGCGAGTGGCTGGTAGAGGCGACGGCGCCGGTTCGCGTCAAACATTAGTGCGGTTTGTTGCCCGGTGGCGCTGCGCTTACCGGGCCTACAGTCCCGTAGGTCGGGTAAGGCGAAGCCGCCACCCGACAATTTTACCCGGCGCAGAAAAGCAAAAAGCCTGCTAGAAAGCAGGCTTTTTAGAATTTGGCTCCTCTGACTGGACTCGAACCAGTGACATACGGATTAACAGTCCGCCGTTCTACCGACTGAACTACAGAGGAATCGTGATGAACGGGGCGCATATTAGCGATGCCCACCCACAATGTCAAAGGCAGAATGCATATTTCCGCTCGTTTGCCGAATTATTCTCCACTTCGCGCAATTGTCAGGCATTTTGTCGCGGATATTTCCACAGCCAGCGCCCGCTGACCATCCGCCAGTAGAACAGTGCGCCCCGCACGGCCCAGTCCAGGAACATCCCCAGCCAGACGCCGATCACACCCCATCCGAGCATCACCCCGAGCGTATACCCTGCCACGACGCGACATCCCCACATGCCGAGCATCGACACCCACATCGCAAAGCGGGCATCGCGCGCCCCTTTCAGCCCGGCGGGCAGAACCCATGAGGCTGCCCAGATGGGCATAAAGGCCGCATTGAGCCAGATGAGGACTTTTACAACCTCTTTAACATCGTCTTCGTGGGTGTAGAACGAGGCCATCAGCCCGGCAAACGGCGCGGTTCCCCAGGCGATCAGCGTCAGTCCAATGGTCGACAGCCAGAAAACGTGGCGCAGCTGTCGCTCCGCCTGGCCTATCTGCCCTTTCCCGAGCCGTTTCCCGGTGATAATGGTCGATGCAGAGCCCAGCGCGTTACCCGGCAGGTTAATCAGCGAGGCAATGGAGAAGGCGATGAAGTTACCGGCGATCACGTCGGTGCCCATCCCGGCGACAAACATCTGCGTCAGCAATTTCCCGCCGTTAAACAGCACCGATTCAATGCTCGCGGGAATGCCGATCCCCATCACTTCCCAGATAATGGCGAAATTAAAGGGGCGGAAATAGCTCTTCAGCGTGAGGCGCAGCGAGGGGGTGATCCCCGCCATCAGCACGCCGATAATCGCCGCCGCACCGATATAGCGTGAAATGGTTAAACCCAGTCCGGCACCGACGAACCCCAGCCCCTCCCACGAGAACACGCCGTAGATCAGCACGCTGCTGATGATAATATTGAGGATATTCATCCCGCCGTTGATCAGCAGAGGAATTTTGGTGTTGCCCGCCCCGCGCAGCGCGCCGCTGCCAATCAGGGCGATAGCCGCCGCCGGATAGCTGATGACGGTCATCTCCAGATAGGTCAGCGCCAGATCTTTAACCTCGTTCGTAGCCTCCCCGGCGACAAAGTCGATAATCTCTTTACCGAAATAGTGGATTACCGCCGCCAGAACGATCGAAAAAATGGTCATGATCATCAGCGACTGGCGGGCCGCCTCGCGTGCACGTTTGGGGTCAAGCTTGCCGAGGCTAAAGGCCACCACCACCGTCGTCCCGAGGTCAATGGCGGCAAAGAACGAGATCACCACCATATTGAAGCTGTGCCGCCAATCCCACGCCGGCCATCGCATCTTTTCCCAGCCAGCTGACCAGAAAAGTGCTCAGACACCCATCACAGGACACAGGTATTTTCCAGGAAGATAGGCACGGCAAGAGGGGTGATTTCACGCCAGAACAGGACACGATAGCTTTTACGTTTTGCATACCATGGCGTGTGCGCGATCGCCTGGCGTAAGGAGGCAGTGACGTTCAAAATGGACCTTAGCGAGAAAAGTTGAAACTCCATTTCAAATGATGGGGGACAAATGCTAATCCTGCAAAGTATTTTCCAGAAAAAGATGTGTGGATTTACAACAAACTGATGGCAGAATCAGCAATCGGTCGATTTTCCCTAAAATCGGGTTTGACAAAAGATTTTTCGCCGTTAAGATGTGCCTCAACAGCGATTCCTCTGTAGTTCAGTCGGTAGAACGGCGGACTGTTAATCCGTATGTCACTGGTTCGAGTCCAGTCAGAGGAGCCAAATTTCTGAAAAGCCCGCTTTTATAGCGGGCTTTTTGCTTTGCGGATGAGGGAAAATGAACGCTCTGTTTGTCTACGGCACGCTGCGCCCGGGCCACTCTAATGCGCATATTCTTGAAAACATTGGCGGCGAATGGCTGGCCGGTTCCGTATCCGGTACGTTTTACGAACGCGGTTGGGGCGCTGCGGCGGACTTCCCGGGGATCGTGCTCCACCCTGATGGTCCCCGCGTCGAAGGCTATCTGTTTATCTCTGATAACCTTGCCGCACACTGGCAAATGCTGGATGAATTTGAAGACGGCTACGATCGGGTTGAGGTCACCGTGACCACCCTTGAAGGCAAACAGGTTAAGGCCTGGATTTATCAGCTACAGCCGCGTTCTGCGTCATAAAAAAAGGCTCTCTGTCACCAGAGAGCCTTTTTCACTATTCGCTGCGATTACTCGCTTTTTGCTTCGCCGTTTTTGATTTCGCCCATCACTTTCAGCTTCCTGGAGATGTCGCGACGCTCTTTGGACAGCTCAGCGTTTTTGATGATGTAGTCATCAACGCGGTCTTCATAGTCGCTCTTCATGCTGGCGATGATGCCCTGGATAGCTTCAACGCTCATGCCTGGCTTGATGTAGTCGCTCAGGTTGTCGAGCAGCAGAACACGTTTCTGGTTGTCACGGATCTTCTTCTCAACGTCCTGGATTTCACGCTGCAGTTTGTTTTTGCGGCGGAACAGGCGGACGAATTCCAGAACATCCTGGAACGAAGGCTTGGTAGTTTCCATTTTTACACCCCTGATAATGTGAGATTCGGATTCGTTAAGGCAACCGTTGTAACAGACAGCAGCTGCGAATGACAATGAGTATATCGTTTAAAGCTATCATAACCCCAATTGCTGCTGAATCGAAGCAGCAGGCGTCACATACGCCTTTTATTTGCGCAGCGCCCGGCAAATCAGGTGCGATAACAGCTCAAGCTGCCGCGCCAGTTCCATGCTCAGCCAGACGTAGCCATGAATAGGCGTTTCCGCGACGTTATCGCTCTGGCGTTCATTGATTAACTGCTTCAGCTCCGCGACGATCTCATTCAGTCGCTCGCTGTTGGCCAGTATCGGCTGCGGGTTCCCTTCATAGAGCGCATGGGCGATGGTCAACAGCGTTTGCTGCGTCATCTGCTGGGTCTCTTTGAGGGTCTGCGCGTTAAGCATCAACAGATGGCTGGGACGCGAAGCCCAGTGGGCGTTGATTTGCAGCTCAAGCATGCAGACCAAATTGCGGCTTAACGTCTGGATGGCTTCGAAAATCGATTTCTGAATACGGGTTTCTTTGCTGGCGGGGGTGATCAGGCCGCGCATTTTGACCACGTCGTTGAGGATCGTTTGCAGATGCTTTTCCAGCCGGGGGCGCTCGACCAGATTCGGGGAAAAACCGGCCTGATAGACGCGGTTAAACGCGGTGACGTAGTTCGCCATCTGAATACGCCAGTGCAGAAAAGCTCGCTGTGGCCATATACCGGTGAAGAGCATGGCCAGCAGTGACCCCAGGATGACATCCCCGCTTCGCCACAGCGCCGTGGTCATATCCCCGGCGGGTGCGCCGACAACCACCGCGAGCGTAATACCAATCAGCAGCGCCTGATACGGCTTTTTACCCAACGCCAGCCAGCCGCACAGGAACATGGCGGCACCGCACCATGCCAGCATCACGGGAAATGAGATGAGCTCCAGCTTCAGGGCAATAAGCCCGAGGGCCGAGCCTAACACCGTCCCGCCAATTCGCTCGAAAGCGCGCGGAACAACGTTCCCCCAAAACGAGATGGGCCCCATCACCACCACCAGCGTGATAAGCGGCCATGTCCCTTCCGGAACATTCAGCAAACGGACCAGTACAAACGTCAATACGAAAGCCAGCGCGATGCGACACCCGTGCACCACGCGGTAGTGTTTGTACAACCGAATTTCAAAAGGGGTTAATGATTTGTCGGGACGCACACCCGCTCTCCAGCTACACGGCAAATCACAATTGTACTGTGTTTTCAGCCGGGCGGATCGCTCCCGGCTGAAAAACCCTTCATTTAACAGGACTAAACCGTTTTATGCTCTACGGCGATATACATTTCGATATCCCAGTAACCGTCCGCATTGCCGTCATTGAGATAGCGTTCGAAGCAAGGTTTAAGCGCCATCTGGTACTTATTGTCCTGCAGCAGAGAGTTAAAGAACTGATACCACGGCGTGGCGAAGTCGTAGTTTTCCACACGCGCCGTCGCCACGGCATAATCACCGGCCGCGATTTCTGTCATCATGACGCCTTCGCTGTTTTCCGGGATAACGAAATCATCCGGTACCGTAACGGCCGTATCACAGCGCAGTTTTTCTGGCGGGACTTCATCGGGGTTATCGTAATAAACAGCCACCCACTCCAGCGGCTCAATATGACGCCCGTCGACCCACATGACCAGCTGTTCAAAGCCCTGTTTTACCGTGTGTTCCCAAGGGCCGACCAAATGAAAACCGGCAATCTTACGTTTCTGTTGCTGCGTAATGCTGTAGTCCATGCTGCCTCCGCTCATCACTGTATATTTATACACTATAAAACTGGATTATCATTATCAGCAAACGAGGAGTGTTTATTATGTGAGCAGACTCGCAACCCTGCCAGTCTGCTCATCTGCCGTTAGAGCGTGTGGTGCAGATAATCGCTCAGACGAGAGAACAGGCCGCCTTTATCAACGGCTTCCAGCGTTACCAGCGGCCAGTGGGCTACCACCTTGTCGCGATCGTAGAGCTGAATCTCCCCGACCCGCTGATGCGCGGCAATCGGCGCTTCCAGCTCTTTTTTATCCAGCACGTATTTGGCTTTGATGTTCGGCACTTCCGCTTTCGGCAAGGCCAGCCAGAAGTCCTGGTCGGTGCCCAGCTTCACCTGCTCCTTATCGCCGTACCAGATGCGCTCCGTCCCTACTTTTTTACCGCTATGCAGGATCTGCACCGTATCGAAATTCTGCTGCCCCCAGTGCAGCAGTTTTCGGGCCTGGTCCTCGCGTCCTTTCGGGCTGTCCGCCCCCATCACCACCGCGATTAAACGGCGCTGGCCGTCAACGGCAGACGCAATCAGGTTAAAACCCGCCCCTGAGGTATGTCCCGTTTTAAGGCCGTCCACGTTCATGGTCTTATCCCACAGCAGGCCGTTGCGGTTTTGCTGGGTGATCCCGTTCCAGGTAAGGCTCTTTTCGCTGTACATATGATAAAACTCAGGCTCGCCGTGGATGATGGCCCGGGAGAGGACGGCCAGGTCATAGGCCGAGCTGTGCTGACCAGGCGCGTCCAGCCCGTGGACGGTTTCAAAGTGCGTATCGCGCAGATTCAGCTTCTGCACGTAGTCGTTCATCATCTTCACAAACTGCGGCTGCCCGCCCGCCACGTGATCGGCCAGCGCCACGCAGGCGTCGTTGCCGGAATCGACAATCAGTCCGCGGCTCAGATCGCGCACGGAGACGCGATCGCCCTCTTTCAGGAACATCAGCGATGAACCGTCAAAAACCGGGTTACCTTTTGCCCAGGCATCGCGACCTACGGTGACGATGTCATCCGGGGTAATGTGGTGGCTATCAATGGCCCGATCCACCACATAGCCCGTCATCAGCTTGGTCAGGCTCGCCGGATTACGTTGTTGATGTTCGTTGCCCGCCGTTAAGATCTGACCAGTCGTGTAATCCATCAGCACCCAGGAGCCCGCCTGAATGGCCGGAGGCTGCGGCGAAAAATCCAGTGGTTCGGCCGCAAAAGCAGATGAGACACTCGAAGCGAGTAAAGAAACAGCAATAAACAGACGGCGTTTCAACGGTATATCCTCAGGTCATTAAAAATCGATGACCTTTTTACGGGAGTTCTGATGTCGTTACCTGGCTTAATTGCAAAAAAATGTGACAGAACGCTGATTTTTCTCTGAAGCTGGCGCGCAAATTTGCGACGCGGAGGTGCTTTTTATTCGGTCTGGCCCGCACGATCGTTTACCATAGTGACGTCATTTTTTAACAGGATGGTATTACTGGTGTCTGACTCTGCCGCTCGCCCGACTTTTTTGTTCCACGACTACGAAACCTTTGGCACGCATCCGGCGCTGGACCGACCGGCGCAGTTTGCCGCCATCCGTACCGACGACGAATTCAACATCATTGGCGAGCCCGAGGTCTTTTACTGCAAGCCTGCGGACGACTACCTGCCGCAGCCCGGCGCGGTCATGGTTACCGGGATCACCCCTCAGGAAGCGCGGGAGAAAGGCGTTAACGAGGCAGAATTCGCCCGACGTATTTACGATCTGTTTACCGTTCCCAATACCTGCGTGGTCGGTTACAACAACATCCGCTTCGATGACGAAGTGACGCGCAACATCTTCTATCGCAACTTCTACGATCCCTATGCCTGGAGCTGGCAGAACCGCAATTCACGCTGGGATTTGCTCGATATCATGCGCGCCTGTTATGCCCTTCGTCCTGAGGGCATTAACTGGCCGGAAAATGAGGAAGGGCTGACCAGCTTCCGGCTGGAGCACCTGACGCGCGCCAACGGTATTGAGCACAGCAATGCCCACGATGCGATGGCGGACGTCTATGCCACCATTGCCATGGCGAAGCTGGTGAAAAGCGCGCAGCCACGACTGTTCGAATATCTCCTGAGCCACCGCAGTAAGCAGAAATTGACCACGCTGATTGATGTGCCGCAGATGAAGCCGCTGGTGCATATTTCCGGCATGTTTGGCGCATGGCGCGGCAATACCAGCTGGGTCGCGCCGCTGGCGTGGCATCCTGACAACCGTAATGCGGTCATCATGGTGGATTTGGCGGGCGATATTTCACCGCTGCTGGAACTCGACAGCGATACCCTGCGTGAACGGCTGTACACGCCGAAAAATGAACTCGGGGATCTGCCCGCGGTGCCGGTCAAGTTGGTGCATATCAATAAATGTCCGGTACTGGCGCAGGCGAACACGCTGCGCCCGGAAGATGCAGACAGACTGGGCATTAACCGTCAGCACTGCCTGGATAACCTGAAAGTGCTGCGTGAAAATCCACAGGTGCGCGAGAAAGTAGTGGCCATTTTTGCCGAAGCCGAGCCGTTCGTGCCGTCTGAAAACGTGGACGCTCAGCTCTATAACGGTTTCTTCAGCGATGCCGACCGCGCTGCGATGAATATCGTTCTGCAAACCGAGCCACGTAACTTACCGGCGCTGGATATTACTTTCGCCGATAAGCGCATCGAAAAGCTGATGTTTAATTACCGCGCGCGTAACTACCCCGGCACGCTGGATGAAGCAGAGCAGGAACGCTGGCTGCAGCATCGTCGCAATGTCTTTACCCAGGAATTCCTTAATAGCTATGCCCAGGAGCTGGAAATGCTTTATGGCCAGTATGAAGGAAATGCTGAGAAACAGGCGCTGTTGAAATCACTGTTCCAGTACGCTCAAGAAATTGTCTGAGTGAGGGGTATAAAAAAAGCCGGAGGCGATGTCTCCGGCTTTTTTTTGCCCGATGGCGCTGCGCTTGCGCGGGCCTACGGGTGTGTCGTTTTGTAGGCCGGGTAAGCGCTAGCGCCACCCGGCGAGTGATTACGCTACGTCTTCGTACTGCGGAACCGGGTTACGGAAACTCTTGGTGACGCAAGCCAGGTAAATCAGACCGATAGCCGCCCAGATCAGACCCAGAACCATTGAGCTTTCTTCCAGGTTAACCCACAGCGCACCAACGGTCAGCGCACCACACATCGGCAGGAACAGATACTGGAAGTGATCTTTCAGCGTCTTGTTACGCTTCTCACGGATCCAGAACTGCGAGATGACCGACAGGTTAACGAAGGTGAACGCCACCAACGCACCAAAGTTGATCAGCGCTGTAGCCATTACCAGGTCGAAGTTGATTGCCAGCAAGGCAATCGCGCCAACCAGGATGATGTTCATCGCCGGAGTACGCCATTTCGGGTGTACATAACCGAAGAAGCTTTTCGGGAATACGCCGTCACGCCCCATTACGTACATCAGACGCGCAACGCCTGCATGCGCCGCCATACCGGACGCCAGTACGGTAATGGTGGAGAAGATCAGCGCACCAACCTGGAATGCTTTACCTGCAACATACAGCATGATTTCAGGCTGTGACGCATCCGGATCTTTAAAGCGAGAGATATCCGGGAAGTACAGCTGCAGGAAGTAAGTTGCAAAGATGAAGATCATGCCGCCAATCAGCGCGGTCAGGAAAATCGCACGCGGGATCACGCGCTCTGCATCTTTGGTTTCTTCCGACAGGTTGCTGATGCCGTCAAAGCCGGTAAAGGAGAAGCACAGGATTGTCGCCCCGGTAATCATCGGGATAACATGCGCATCGCCAGACCAGAACGGACGAGTGCTCGCCAGCGTACCAGCGCCTTCACCTTCAAATACGCCATAAACAACCATGCCCAGAATCACCGCGATCAGCACTACCTGCAACACGACGATTACAGTGTTGAAGTTCGCTACGGATTTCAGACTACGCAGGTTAAAGGCGGTCATAAAGGCCACCAGCGCCACCACAAACATCCACGATGGGATGGAAGGCACCAGAGCTTCAAAATAGATTTTCGCCAGCAGAATGTTGATCATCGGCGCGAACAGATAGTCGAGCAGAGAAGACCAACCCACCATAAAGCCGACAGTCGGGCTAATGGATTTCTGGGCGTAAGTGTATGCAGAGCCAGCAGAAGGATAGCGGCGAACCAGCTTCCCGTAGCTCAGAGCCGTAAACAGGATCGCAATCAATGCGAACGCATAGGCTGTCGGCACATGACCATCCGTGAGGCCTGAAACGATACCAAAAGTATCAAACAGCGTCATCGGCTGCATATAGGCAAGACCCATCATTACAACCGGAACTAACGTAAGCGTTTTACGCAATTCCACGCGAGAGGTGTTTGGAGTAACGTTATGCGACATGGTCATTCTCCTTTACGGTGATAACCGTCGCGTAAGCAAAAAATTGCCCCATTTTTTTGGATTCCTCAGCGACAACAACTGTCGATTTTTAGTAAATATCTATCCGGTACGAAGCCCGGCCTCTTGGTTTGAATGATTGGTTTGAAGCAAAAAATAACCGACGCTGATGAAACGTCGGTTTTTAGTCATTTTTTGACAGCGGCGCATTGTGCCTAAATGGGGGGGAAATGACAAGAGAATGAGAGGCTTGTCATAATAATTTTTCTTTAAATGGCTGATTTTCCGTCATCAGATTTTGCATAAACACCGGCGATCGCACTATTTGCTAAAATTTCATCCCGCCACCAGCCGCTGGCAAGCCCTGCGGTCTGTTCATTCCAGCCAATCCAGACGGGTTCAAAGAGAGTTTGGGCGACCACTTTCTTCTCGATTAACGCGCCACTATCGAGAAACCGTTGCGCCAGATAACGGGGTAAATAGCCGCAGCCGAGGCCGCTAATTTGCAGCTCCAGCTTGGTTTTAAAATCGAAAACGGTAATGGCTTCTTGTTCGTCGAGAAGTTGTGAGGCCGTAGAAGCGCCTGCCTGCGCAGTATCCCCCACCACAATCGCCCGATATCGCTTAATAATACGACGGTTTAACGGCTCTTCTTCCAGGGCTAACGGATGATGAGGCGCGACCGCAAAGACTTGTTCCAGATCGCCCAACCGTGAAAAACCAAACTCACTGGAAGATGGTGGCTCATGCATCGCGCCAACAATAATATCCGCTCGCCCCTGAGTCAGGGCATCCCAGGAACCACCGAGTACGCCATTGATAAACTTCAGGCGCGTCACGCTATGATGTTGATAAAAAGCTTCAATCAGTGGCGCAAGCAGAGAAAAAGGAAACGTGTCGTCCACGCCAATCACCAGCTCGTTTTCCCAGCCTTCATGCAGTTTGATCGCCTGCTTTTCCAGTTCCCGCACGGTATGCAGAACTTCCCGCCCTTTCTCTAATAACATTTTTCCGGTACGGGTGAATTTAGCGCGGTGACCGCTACGATCAAGCAATTGAATATTAAGGTCGCTTTCCAGCTTGTGAACGGTGTAACTCAGAGCGGACGGCGTCTTATAGAGTTTGGCCGACGCCGCCGCAAAACTGCCTTCTTTTTCTAAGGCATCGAGGATCATCAACACATCCAGCAGTGGTTTCATACACGCCCCCTTGCAGTGCATGCGGCGTCCTGCTGGCGTGATCGTTTACTCCAGCGGCATTACCAGCGGATCGGGATACTGGTATTCAAATCCCAGTTCATTACAAATCCGACTGCCATCAATAATCTTACCTTTGCCGCTGTCCAGACTATTTCTGAACTGCGGAGGCTCCAGCCCCAGTAAACGGGCCATCTGCGGATAGAAAACATTACGCGCAGGGTGAGCTGGCGCACATATATTATAGATGTGTCCGCCTTTAGGTGCCTGTAACAACAGAGTGATAGCGCCAATAACATCTTCTAAATGGACTAAATTAACACCATGTTCACCATCAGGCGCGGTTTTTCCGGCAAAGAAGCGTCCGGGATGACGTCCCGGTCCGACCAGCCCCGCAAGACGCAGAATATCGACCGAAGTACCGGGTAAATTGTGCAGCCAGTCTTCGAGTTCTTCTAATACTCGTCCACTGTTGGTTACCGGATTACGCGGGGTAGTTTCTTTCACCGTGCCTTGCGCGTCGCCATAGACAGATGTTGAGCTGGTAAAAATAATGCGGGGAATACGATGGGCCAGCGCGCTATCCACTAACTCTTGTACCGCTTGTAAATAGAACTCATCGCCGGGGCCGCTACGACGTGCCGGAAGCGTAATGACCAGCGCATCGACATCCATCAGGGCATCCAGATCGTCAGAATCGCAAACTAACTCAGGCTCCATGCGAAGCAGATAGCTATCAATGCCACTCATTCGGGCCGCTTCGACACCATCTTGTGTGGTTTTACTCCCGGTGACTTGCCACCCTCGCGCTGAAAGTGACATCGCCAGCGGCATGCCTAACCACCCTAACCCGACAATTGCGACCTTTTTCATCCGTTATCTCCTGATACACCTTAGATCTATAAGGCTACGCTAGCGTATCAAAACTGACAATTCATTCTATGAATGAATCTGTTCAATAATGATAACGACATGCTGCAATGAGCAGTGAATCGTCGGTAACCGCGTATACCAGACGGTGCTCCTCTGTAATGCGTCGGGACCAGAAACCTGACAAATTATGTTTCAGGGGTTCTGGCTTCCCCTTACCTTCAAATGGCGTTCTGCGGGTATCTTTGATAAGTTCATTGATCTTTTTAACAATTCGCTTATCTGTTTCCTGCCAGTACAGATAATCGTCCCATGATTCCTCAGACCAGATTAGTTTCACTCAATGATGTCCTTTTCCGTTCCTTTGCCTGATTTCAGGCTATCGATTGAGTCCATCAATCTCCGGGCGTTAGCGGGGGAGCGCAGTAGATAAGCCGTCTCTTCCAGCGAGTTGTATTCTTCGAGTGACATCAGAACACAAGCCTCTCCATTCTGACGAGTAATAAGGATCGGGGCATGATCTTCAACGGCTTTCATCATTGTTGCCGACAAATTCTGACGCGCTTCGCTGTAGCTAATTGTACGCATGTCAATCTCCTCTTTTGTACAGTTCATTGTACAATGATGAGCGTTAATTAACTATTTATTAATTAGTTTGTAGATCAAGGTATTGTCAGTGAGACGAAAATCCAGGCTTCGCTATTTTTGGTGCCGTCAGCTTAGAGGACAGTCCTCTTAGCCCCCTCCTTTCCCCGCTCATTCATTAAACAAATCCATTGCCATAAAATATATAAAAAAGCCCTTGCTTTCTAACGTGAAAGTGGTTTAGGTTAAAAGACATCAGTTGAATAAACATTCACAGAGACTTTTATGACACGCGTTCAATTTAAACACCACCATCATCACCATCATCCTGACTAGTCTTTCAGGCGATGTGTGCTGGAAGACATTCAGATCTTCCAGTGGTGCATGAACGCATGAGAAAGCCCCCGGAAGATCACCTTCCGGGGGCTTTTTTATTGCGCGGTTGATAACGGTTCAGACAGGTTTAAAGAGGAATAACAAAATGACAGACAACACTCGTTTACGCATAGCTATGCAGAAATCCGGCCGTTTAAGTGATGACTCACGCGAATTGCTGGCGCGCTGTGGCATTAAAATTAATCTTCACACCCAGCGCCTGATCGCGATGGCAGAAAACATGCCGATTGATATTCTGCGCGTGCGTGACGACGACATTCCCGGTCTGGTAATGGACGGCGTGGTTGACCTCGGGATTATCGGCGAAAACGTGCTGGAAGAAGAGCTGCTTAACCGCCGCGCCCAGGGTGAAGATCCACGCTACTTTACCCTGCGTCGTCTGGATTTCGGCGGCTGCCGTCTTTCGCTGGCAACGCCGGTTGATGAAGCCTGGGATGGCCCGCTCTCCTTAAACGGTAAACGTATCGCCACCTCTTATCCTCACCTGCTCAAGCGTTATCTCGACCAGAAAGGCATCTCTTTTAAATCCTGCTTACTGAACGGTTCTGTTGAAGTCGCCCCGCGTGCCGGACTGGCGGATGCGATTTGCGATCTGGTTTCCACCGGTGCCACGCTGGAAGCAAACGGCCTGCGCGAAGTCGAAGTTATCTACCGCTCGAAAGCCTGCCTGATCCAGCGCGATGGCGAAATGGAAGAATCCAAACAGCAACTGATCGACAAACTGCTGACCCGTATTCAGGGTGTGATCCAGGCGCGCGAATCAAAATACATCATGATGCACGCACCGACCGAACGTCTGGATGAAGTCATCGCCCTGCTGCCAGGTGCCGAACGCCCAACCATTCTGCCGCTGGCGGGTGACCAACAACGCGTAGCGATGCACATGGTCAGTAGCGAAACCCTGTTCTGGGAAACGATGGAAAAACTGAAAGCGCTGGGTGCCAGTTCAATCCTGGTCCTGCCGATTGAGAAGATGATGGAGTGATCGCCATGAGCTTTAACACAATCATTGACTGGAATAGCTGTACTGCGGAGCAACAACGCCAGCTATTAATGCGCCCGGCGATCTCCGCTTCTGAAAGCATTACCCGCACTGTTAACGATATTCTCGATAACGTGAAAGCACGCGGCGATGAGGCCCTGCGGGAATACAGCGCGAAGTTTGATAAAACCACGGTTACCGCGCTGAAGGTGTCTGCAGAGGAAATTGCCGCCGCCAGCGAACGCCTGAGCGACGAGCTAAAACAGGCGATGGCGGTGGCAGTAAAGAATATTGAAACCTTCCACACTGCGCAAAAACTGCCGCCGGTAGATGTAGAAACTCAGCCAGGCGTACGTTGTCAGCAAGTCACGCGCCCGGTGGCTTCGGTAGGTTTGTATATTCCTGGCGGCTCCGCCCCGCTCTTCTCAACGGTATTAATGCTGGCAACTCCGGCGCGTATTGCGGGCTGTAAAAAAGTGGTGCTGTGCTCACCGCCGCCGATTGCCGATGAGATCCTTTATGCGGCGCAGCTGTGCGGTGTACAGGACGTGTTTAACGTCGGCGGCGCACAGGCCATTGCCGCACTGGCGTTTGGTACTGAATCTGTGCCAAAAGTGGACAAAATCTTCGGGCCAGGCAACGCCTTTGTCACCGAGGCAAAACGCCAGGTAAGCCAGCGTCTGGACGGTGCGGCGATCGATATGCCCGCAGGCCCGTCGGAAGTGCTGGTGATTGCCGACAGCGGCGCTACGCCAGATTTCGTGGCTTCTGATTTGCTTTCTCAGGCTGAACACGGCCCGGACTCTCAGGTGATTTTACTGACGCCCGATGCTGATATGGCGCGTCGCGTTGCCGACGCTGTCGAACGCCAGCTGGCAGAACTGCCGCGTGCCGAAACCGCACGTCAGGCACTGAGCGCCAGCCGCCTGATCGTGACTAAAGATTTAGCGCAGTGCGTAGAGATTTCCAACCAGTACGGTCCGGAGCACCTGATCATTCAGACCCGCAACGCCCGCGAACTGGTCGATGGCATCACCAGCGCCGGTTCGGTATTTCTTGGTGACTGGTCACCGGAATCGGCAGGCGACTATGCCTCCGGCACTAACCATGTTCTACCGACTTACGGTTACACCGCCACCTGTTCCAGCCTCGGGCTGGCAGATTTCCAGAAGCGCATGACCGTGCAGGAACTCTCGAAAGAAGGCTTTTCCGCGCTGGCTTCGACCATTGAAACACTGGCCTCCGCCGAGCGCCTGACCGCCCATAAAAATGCCGTTACTTTGCGTGTTAACGCCCTTAAGGAGCAAGCATGAGCACCGTGACTATTACCGATTTAGCGCGTGAAAACGTCCGCAACCTGACGCCGTATCAGTCAGCGCGTCGTCTGGGCGGTAACGGCGATGTCTGGCTGAACGCCAACGAATACCCCACTGCCGTGGAGTTTCAGCTTACTCAGCAAACGCTCAACCGCTACCCGGAATGCCAGCCGAAAGCGGTGATTGAAAATTACGCGCAATATGCAGGCGTAAAACCGGAGCAGGTGCTGGTCAGCCGTGGCGCGGACGAAGGTATTGAACTGCTGATTCGCGCTTTTTGCGAACCGGGTAAAGACGCCATCCTCTACTGCCCGCCAACGTACGGCATGTACAGCGTCAGCGCCGAAACGATTGGCGTCGAGTGCCGCACAGTGCCGACGCTGGACAACTGGCAACTGGACTTACAGGGCATTTCCGACAAGCTGGACGGCGTAAAAGTGGTCTATGTTTGCAGCCCCAACAACCCGACCGGGCAACTGATCAACCCGCAGGATTTTCGCACCCTGCTGGAGTTAACGCGCGGTAAGGCGATTGTGGTTGCCGATGAAGCCTATATAGAGTTTTGTCCACAGGCATCGCTGGCTGGCTGGCTGGCGGAATATCCGCACCTGGCTATTTTGCGCACACTGTCGAAAGCTTTTGCTCTGGCGGGGCTTCGTTGCGGATTTACGCTGGCAAACGAAGAGGTCATCAACCTGTTAATGAAAGTGATCGCCCCCTACCCGCTCTCGACGCCGGTTGCCGACATTGCGGCCCAGGCGTTAAGCCCGCAGGGGATCGTCGCCATGCGTGAGCGGGTGGCGCAAATTATTGCAGAACGCGAATATCTGATTGCCGCATTGAAAGAGATCCCCTGCGTGGAGCAGGTTTTTGACTCTGAAACCAACTACATTCTGGCGCGCTTTAAAGCCTCCAGTGCAGTGTTTAAATCTTTGTGGGATCAGGGCATTATCTTACGTGATCAGAATAAACAACTCTCTTTAAGCGGCTGCCTGCGAATTACCGTCGGAACCCGTGAAGAAAGCCAGCGCGTCATTGACGCCTT
Source organism: Enterobacter hormaechei (assembly GCA_041890495.1). Classification (GTDB taxonomy): domain Bacteria; phylum Pseudomonadota; class Gammaproteobacteria; order Enterobacterales; family Enterobacteriaceae; genus Escherichia; species Escherichia boydii. The sequence continues at coordinate 620,350 of CP169086.1, read as the reverse complement.
ACGTGCGGAGCAAGTTTGATGAGTCAGAAGTATCTTTTTATCGATCGCGATGGAACCCTGATTAGCGAACCGCCGAGTGATTTTCAGGTGGACCGTTTTGATAAACTCGCCTTTGAACCGGGCGTGATCCCGGAGCTGCTGAAGTTGCAAAAAGCGGGCTACAAGCTGGTGATGATCACTAATCAGGATGGTCTGGGAACACAAAGTTTCCCGCAGGCGGATTTCGATGGCCCGCACAACCTGATGATGCAGATCTTCACCTCACAGGGCGTGCAGTTTGATGAAGTGCTGATTTGTCCGCACCTGCCCGCCGATGAGTGCGACTGCCGTAAGCCGAAAGTAAAACTGGTGGAGCGTTATCTGGCTGAGCAAGCGATGGATCGTGCCAATAGTTATGTGATTGGCGATCGCGCGACCGATATTCAGCTGGCGGAAAACATGGGCATTAATGGTTTACGCTACGACCGCGAAACCCTGAACTGGCCAATGATTGGCGAGCAGCTCACTAAACGAGACCGTTACGCCCATGTAGTGCGCAACACCAAAGAGACGCAAATTGACGTCCAGGTGTGGCTGGATCGCGAAGGTGGCAGCAAGATTAATACCGGCGTTGGCTTCTTTGATCACATGCTGGATCAGATCGCCACCCACGGCGGTTTCCGTATGGAAATCAACGTCAAAGGCGACCTCTATATCGACGATCACCACACCGTCGAAGATACCGGCCTGGCGCTGGGTGAAGCGTTAAAAATTGCCCTTGGCGACAAACGCGGTATTTGCCGCTTTGGTTTTGTGCTACCGATGGACGAATGCCTTGCCCGCTGCGCGCTGGATATCTCTGGTCGCCCGCACCTGGAATATAAAGCCGAGTTTACCTACCAGCGCGTGGGCGATCTCAGCACTGAAATGATCGAGCACTTCTTCCGTTCGCTCTCTTACACCATGGGCGTGACGCTGCACCTGAAAACCAAAGGTAAAAACGATCACCACCGTGTAGAGAGCCTGTTCAAAGCCTTTGGTCGCACCCTACGCCAGGCCATCCGCGTGGAAGGCGATACTCTGCCCTCGTCGAAAGGAGTGCTGTAATGAACGTGGTGATCCTTGATACTGGCTGCGCCAATTTGAACTCGGTGAAATCTGCCATTGCGCGTCACGGTTATGAACCCAAAGTCAGCCGTGACCCGGACGTCGTGTTGCTGGCCGATAAACTGTTTTTACCCGGCGTTGGCACTGCGCAAGCAGCGATGGATCAGGTGCGTGAGCGCGAGCTGTTTGATCTCATCAAAGCCTGTACCCAACCGGTGCTGGGCATCTGCTTAGGGATGCAATTGCTGGGGCGGCGCAGCGAAGAGAGCAACGGCGTCGACTTGCTGGGCATCATCGACGAAGACGTGCCGAAAATGACCGACTTTGGTCTGCCACTGCCGCATATGGGCTGGAACCGCGTTTACCCGCAGGCAGGCAACCGCCTGTTTCAGGGGATTGAAGACGGCGCGTACTTTTACTTTGTTCACAGTTACGCAATGCCGGTCAATCCGTGGACCATCGCCCAGTGTAATTACGGCGAACCGTTCACCGCGGCGGTACAAAAAGATAACTTCTACGGCGTGCAGTTCCACCCGGAGCGTTCTGGTGCCGCTGGCGCTAAGCTGCTGAAAAACTTCCTGGAGATGTGATGATTATTCCGGCATTAGATTTAATCGACGGCACTGTGGTGCGTCTCCATCAGGGTGATTACGGCAAACAGCGCGATTACGGTAACGACCCGCTGCCGCGCTTACAGGATTACGCCGCGCAGGGTGCCGAAGTGCTGCACCTGGTGGATCTGACCGGGGCAAAAGATCCGGCTAAACGTCAAATCCCGCTGATTAAAACCCTGGTGGCGGGCGTTAACGTTCCGGTGCAGGTTGGCGGCGGCGTGCGTAGCGAAGAAGACGTGGCGGCGTTACTGGAAGCAGGCGTTGCGCGCGTGGTGGTCGGTTCCACCGCGGTGAAATCACCAGATATGGTGAAAGGCTGGTTTGAACGCTTCGGTGCCGATGCCTTAGTGCTGGCGCTGGATGTCCGTATTGACGAGCAAGGCAACAAGCAGGTGGCGGTCAGCGGCTGGCAAGAGAATTCGGGTGTGTCGCTGGAACAACTGGTGGAAACCTATCTGCCCGTCGGCCTGAAACATGTGCTGTGTACCGATATCTCGCGCGACGGCACGCTGGCAGGCTCTAACGTCTCTTTATATGAAGAAGTGTGCGCCAGATATCCGCAGGTGGCATTTCAGTCCTCCGGCGGTATTGGCGACATTGATGATGTGGCGGCCCTGCGTGGCACTGGTGTGCGCGGCGTAATAGTTGGTCGGGCATTACTGGAAGGTAAATTCACCGTGAAGGAGGCCATCGCATGCTGGCAAAACGCATAATTCCGTGTCTCGACGTTCGTGATGGTCAGGTGGTGAAAGGCGTACAGTTTCGCAACCATGAAATCATTGGCGATATCGTGCCGCTGGCAAAACGCTACGCCGAAGAAGGTGCAGACGAACTGGTGTTCTACGATATCACCGCTTCCAGCGATGGCCGTGTGGTAGATAAAAGCTGGGTATCTCGCGTGGCGGAAGTGATCGACATTCCGTTCTGCGTGGCGGGTGGGATTAAGTCTCTGGAAGATGCCGCGAAAATTCTTTCCTTTGGCGCGGATAAAATCTCCATTAACTCCCCTGCACTGGCGGACCCGACGTTAATTACTCGCCTGGCGGATCGCTTTGGCGTGCAGTGTATTGTGGTCGGTATTGATACCTGGTACGACGGCGAAACCGGTAAATATCATGTGAATCAATATACCGGCGACGAAAGCCGCACCCGCGTCACTCAGTGGGAAACGCTCGACTGGGTACAGGAAGTGCAAAAACGCGGTGCCGGAGAAATCGTCCTCAACATGATGAATCAGGACGGCGTGCGTAACGGTTACGACCTCGAACAACTGAAAAAAGTGCGTGAAGTTTGCCACGTCCCGCTAATTGCCTCCGGTGGCGCGGGCACCATGGAACACTTCCTCGAAGCTTTCCGCGATGCCGACGTTGACGGTGCGCTGGCAGCTTCCGTATTCCACAAACAAATAATCAATATTGGTGAATTAAAAGCGTACCTGGCAACACAGGGCGTGGAGATCAGGATATGTTAACAGAACAACAACGCCGCGAACTGGACTGGGAAAAAACCGACGGACTGATGCCGGTGATTGTGCAACACGCGGTATCCGGCGAAGTGCTAATGCTGGGCTACATGAACCCGGAAGCCTTAGACAAAACCATCGAAAGCGGCAAAGTCACCTTCTTCTCGCGCACTAAACAGCGACTGTGGACCAAAGGCGAAACGTCGGGCAATTTCCTCAACGTAGTAAATATTGCGCCGGACTGCGACAACGACACGTTACTGTTGCTGGCGAATCCCATCGGCCCGACCTGCCACAAAGGCACCAGCAGCTGCTTCGGCGACACCGCTCACCAGTGGCTGTTCCTGTATCAACTGGAACAACTGCTCGCCGAACGTAAATCTGCCGACCCGGAAACCTCCTACACCGCCAAACTGTATGCCAGCGGCACCAAACGCATTGCGCAGAAAGTGGGCGAAGAAGGCGTGGAAACCGCACTGGCCGCGACTGTACATGACCGCTTTGAGCTGACCAACGAGGCATCTGATTTGATGTATCACCTGCTGGTGCTGTTGCAGGATCAGGATCTGGATTTAACGACAGTAATTGAGAACCTGCGTAAACGTCACAAATAAAAAAAACCGGGGATATGCCCCGGTTTTTTTATCTACAAATCAGGCTTTGGGTTTGTAGTTGCGTAATCCACTACGCGCCAGTACCACTACAGAACCGACCATTAAGCCCAGCAGCACGGCAAGAATCAGAATAATAGGTTTTTTTGGGCTGTCACGATGAACAGGTAGATTTGGCTTCATCACGTAACGATAAACGTGAATAGTGTCCGGGTTTACGTTCAGATTCTGGATGTCCAACAGGTTTCGTTTGGTCTGATAGTACGCGGCTGAGAATACCAGCGGGCGTGAAGCTTCATTGTCAATCATCGATTTCAGCCCGTCGCTTCCAAGCAGGAACAACGTTTCCTGAGTTACATCCTGGGCTTGCTGAATGCGCGGCGAGGTAATTTTCGCTGCCTCAGCATTTTTCAGCGCTTCAGCAATCTGTTTGATTCGCAGATCTTTCTGCTCCTGAGCGACCTTCTCCTGACTTACCAGAGAATCGTTCAGGCTTTTAATCTGCTCCTTGATATTGTCCTTGAGGTCAAGAGCAAGTTCTTTTGCCGTCTGTTCATCAACCTGCTGGATGTACTGCGCAAGCTGCTTTTGAGCAGCTTCAGCTGATGTACTGGTATAGGTGACGCTTAACGGCAGCGTTTCCCCTTTAACAGCAGGCTCAATGGTAAGCTTTTCAGGTTCGTCCTGATTGTCCAGCGCCTGTGATAACGCTGAGAAAGAAGAGTTAAAACGGCCAATCGCGCGCGTTTGGATGTCCAGCATTGAAGGGGCAGCACTTCCATAGAGGATGTTCAATGCATTTGAATAGGTAGCAATCTGGGCCGCATCAGGTTGTGCAATAATAGCCTTTGAGGTCCATTTTTCCTTCGCGAGTGCCAGATATCCAACTGCCATGGCGATAAAAACAACAACACAGATCGCTATCGTCCCCTTCCCACGCCACAGCTGCTGCATTAATTCAAGTAAATCAATATGCTCAGGGTCATTGCTTCGGCTGACCGGGCTATTGTTGTTTTGCGTCATACAATCCCTAACAGATAAAAAAGGGTAAACATTATTATGTTTGCATAGTGTATATATTGCTGAAAATTTTTCTATAAGAATCCGATGAGTTATATCGGAAAGATGCGTTATGTAACTTGCTGTCTTCGCGGTATCATAGACATCATTTGATGTACACAAGCATCAGTACGTATATGCATTTGAGGGAAGATATGAAATTTCTGGTCACGGGCGCTGCAGGTTTTATCGGTGCGAATGTCAGTAAACGCCTCATTGAGGTCGGTCATCAGGTTGTCGGTATTGATAATCTGAATGATTACTATGATGTCAATCTGAAGCTGGCGCGTCTGGAACGGTTGCAATCAGAGCGTTTCACCTTTCACAAGCTGGAGTTAGCAGATCGTGAAGGCATGGCTGCACTTTTCGCTCGTGAGAAATTTGATCGCGTCATTCACCTGGCCGCACAGGCAGGCGTACGCTACTCCCTGGAAAATCCGCACGCCTATGCAGATGCCAACCTTATCGGCCATCTCAACGTACTGGAAGGCTGCCGACATAATAACGTTCAGCATCTTCTGTATGCCTCATCCAGCTCTGTATATGGCCTCAACCGCAAGATGCCCTTCTCCACTGACGATTCCGTGGATCATCCGGTCTCACTCTATGCCGCGACCAAAAAAGCCAACGAACTGATGTCGCATACCTACTCGCATCTCTATAATCTGCCGACCACTGGCCTGCGCTTCTTCACAGTGTACGGTCCGTGGGGACGCCCGGACATGGCCCTGTTTAAGTTTACAAAGGCGATGATTGAAGGCAAAAGCATTGATGTCTATAACTACGGTAAGATGAAGCGCGACTTCACGTACATTGATGACATCGCTGAGGCAATTATTCGTCTGCAGAATGTTATTCCTCAGTCTGACACAAACTGGACAGTTGAGACCGGTTCGCCGGCAACCAGCTCAGCGCCTTACCGGGTCTACAACATCGGTAACAGTTCACCAGTGGAACTTATGGATTACATCACCGCGCTGGAAGAGGCCCTCGGTAAAAAAGCGGAGAAAAATATGCTGCCACTCCAGCCCGGGGATGTTCTGGAAACCAGCGCAGATACCCAGCCACTTTATGACGCGATCGGATTTAAACCGCAAACCTCAGTTAAAGATGGGGTGAAGAACTTCGTCGACTGGTACCGCGCTTTCTACAAGGTTTGAAAATAAAAAAACCCGGCAATTCAGCCGGGTTTTTTACCAGATAAAGCAGAGAATCAGTCGCTACCAAACAGATCTCGGGTATAAACCTTATCCGCCACGTCAGACAGCTCTTCCGCCATACGGTTTGAAATGATGACATCCGCTTCTTGCTTGAATGCATCCAGGTCGCGGATCACCCGGGAATTGAAGAACTGATCGTCCGGCATGGCAGGCTCATAGATAACAACCTCAACCCCTTTCGCCTTAATGCGCTTCATGATCCCCTGAATGGAAGAGGCGCGGAAGTTATCGGAGCCGCTCTTCATGATCAGACGGTACACGCCAACCACTTTCGGTTGACGCGCAAGGATGGAATCGGAGATGAAGTCTTTACGTGTACGGTTCGCATCAACAATCGCCGAAATGAGGTTATTTGGCACAGCCTGATAGTTTGCCAGCAGTTGCTTCGTGTCTTTCGGCAGGCAATAGCCACCGTAGCCAAATGACGGGTTGTTATAGTGGTTGCCAATGCGCGGGTCGAGACACACCCCTTCAATAATCTGGCGGGTATTCAGTCCAAGACTTTCAGCGTAGCTGTCGAGCTCATTGAAATAAGCCACACGCATTGCCAGGTAGGTATTCGCGAAGAGCTTAATCGCCTCAGCTTCAGTGGAGTCGGTAAACAGCACCTGAATATCTTTCTTCACTGCGCCTTCCTGAAGCAGCGCAGCAAAACGTTCAGCGCGCTCAGAACGTTCGCCAATGACGATTCGCGAAGGATGCAGGTTATCGTAAAGCGCTCTCCCTTCACGCAGGAATTCCGGCGAGAAGAAGATATTATCAATACCAAATTTTTCTTTAATGGATTTGGTAAAACCGACAGGAATGGTTGATTTAATGACCATCACCGCATCAGGGTTGATCGCGATAACGTCTTTGATCACCGCTTCTACCGTTGAGGTGTTGAAGTAGTTGGTTTTAGGATCGTAGTCAGTAGGCGTCGCGATGATGACGTAATCCGCATTGCGGTATGCATCTTCTTTATCTGTCGTGGCGCGGAAATTCAGCGGTTTATTGCTGAGATAGTCCTGGATTTCTTTATCCACAATCGGCGATTTTTTCTGATTGAGCATATCAACTTTGGCCTGCACGATATCCAGCGCAACCACTTCATGATTCTGAGCAATCAGAATGCCGTTAGAAAGACCGACATACCCTGTTCCGGAGATTGTTATTTTCATTCGCTAATGACTTCTGTGAGTTAACTGTACTGATGGCCGCCAGACCATAGGGATAAACATAACTGTTGGGCTTTGTACCTCCTGGCAAACTGAACTGTCAAGGCAAACCAGGAGTAATCACTACGAGCGGGCCGAGATTCGGACTACTTCGAATAACAGGTGACATTTTTTGCATAAAAAAACCCGGAGACAGGCTCCGGGTTTTGATTACAGCGAGTAAGCTAACTTAATCCAGCCATTCGGTATGGAACACACCTTCTTTATCAATGCGCTTATAAGTATGCGCACCGAAATAGTCACGCTGTGCCTGGATCAGGTTCGCAGGCAGAACTGCGGCGCGGTAGCTGTCATAATAGGCAACCGCAGCGGCGAAGGTCGGAACCGGGATACCGTTCTGTACCGCATAAGCGACGACATCGCGCAGCGCCTGCTGGTAGTCATCGGCAATTTGCTTGAAGTACGGAGCCAGCAGCAGGTTAGCGATCTGCGGATTTTCGGCGTATGCATCGGTGATTTTCTGCAGGAACTGCGCACGGATGATGCAACCAGCACGGAAAATCTTCGCGATTTCGCCGTAGTTCAGATCCCAGTTGTACTCTTCAGACGCAGCACGCAGCTGAGAGAAGCCCTGGGCGTAAGAAACGATTTTGCCCAGATACAGCGCACGACGAACTTTTTCGATGAACTCAGCCTTGTCGCCAGCTGGCTGCGCTTGCGGGCCAGAGAGAACTTTAGATGCGGCAACGCGCTGATCTTTCAGAGAAGAGATATAACGTGCAAACACAGACTCGGTAATCAGCGACAGCGGTTCACCGAGATCCAACGCGCTCTGGCTGGTCCATTTACCGGTACCTTTGTTAGCCGCTTCATCCAGAATCACATCAACCAGGTAGTTACCGTCTTCATCTTTTTTAGTGAAGATGTCTTTAGTGATGTCAATCAGGTAGCTGCTCAGTTCACCGTTATTCCACTCGGTAAAGGTCTGCGCCAGTTCTTCGTTGGTGAGATTCAGGCCACCTTTAAGCAGAGAATAGGCTTCAGCAATCAGCTGCATATCGCCGTATTCAATACCGTTGTGAACCATCTTCACATAGTGACCTGCACCATCGGCACCAATATAGGTAACGCATGGCTCACCGTCTTCAGCCACTGCGGCGATTTTGGTCAGGATCGGTGCAACCAGTTCATAGGCTTCTTTCTGCCCACCTGGCATAATGGAAGGACCTTTCAGCGCCCCCTCTTCACCACCAGAAACACCGGTACCGATGAAGTTAAAGCCTTCGGCAGAAAGCTCACGGTTACGACGAATGGTGTCCTGGAAGAAGGTATTACCACCATCAATGATGATGTCACCTTTATCGAGGTATGGCTTGAGGGAATCAATAGCAGCATCCGTGCCTGCACCTGCTTTCACCATTAACAGGATGCGACGAGGCGTTTCCAGAGATTCAACAAACTCTTTCACCGTATAGTAAGGAACCAGTTTCTTGCCTGGATTTTCGGCAATCACTTCTTCCGTCTTCTCACGGGAACGGTTGAAAATAGAGACGGTATAACCACGGCTTTCGATGTTGAGCGCGAGGTTGCGCCCCATCACTGCCATACCGACTACGCCGATCTGTTGCTTTGACATTGTTTACTCCTGTCAGGTGTGGTCCCACCGGGGTACTTCCCGGTGGAGATATTATCGAATTATCTTAACTCAGAAATCGAGAGCAGAGGTAGGTAATTATGGTCATTGACACGCTTAAACCTTAACAAAAGCAAGGTTTATTGTGAGGTTATTTTTTCATCAATGAAACACATTGATTTTTATTTTCTTTAATAATTTTCTGATAGCTATAATAGCTTAACTTCGGTGTACGCTTCAATGTCTTATCATCAAAATCAACACCAATTATGCCAAACCTATTTTTGTAACCCCATAGCCATTCGAAATTATCAAGTAAGCTCCAAAATAGATAGCCCTGGATATCCAAACCTTTCTTTTTTGCTTCAATAACTGCAGATACATGTCTCTGTAGATAGTCTGCTCGCAACTTATCAGAAATGATACCATCATTAAGTTTTTCATCGGCTAAACCAAAACCTGCACCATTCTCAGTAATAATGAAAGTAGGATGCGAATATTGGGTATCAAACTTTTTCATCATCATTACCAGCGCCTCTGGAGAGACTGGTCCGTTGACAGAAGGCTCTTTATCTGGATTCGGAACGTTACCTATTTCAAACGGTTCAGATTTATCATGCTTAACCAATGTAGGACCATAATAATTCACGCCGATAAAATCAGGTTTCCCCTGGGTAATGAGTTGCATATCTTGAGATGTAGGCTTGAATTTAGGATATGCAGACTGATACATTTTCAATACTGAATCAGGATATTTCCCCTTAAAAAGGGCATCCAGGATCCAGTTGTTATGGAGATCGTTACATAACTTTTCAGTAGCACTATTTGGATTGTCATTATCAATGCATGGCGATAAGTTTAATGCAATCCCAATACGTCCATCATATTTTGCTTTGTGGTAATTACGTACAACCATCGCATTAGCGATCAAAAGATTGTGAAGTGCTACCGCTTGTTTTCCACGAGAAGCAACGGATAAAACGTCACGATATCCGTCTGGCTTTTTATCAATAAGGTTTGCTGCAAGAGGTTCAAGAGTAAAAACGTATCCTTCAGGCTCATTAAAAGTTATAAAATAATGACTTCTGCTACCAAAATTTTCAAAAATGACCTGTGCATATTTCTCAAACCAAACTGGTGATTCAGGATTAGACCAACTTCCTTTCTTATAAAGTGCTAATGGCATGTCCCAGTGGTAAAGTGTAATCACAGGTTCAATATTGGCTTCTTTTAAGTCAGTAATCAATTGGCTGTAATATTCTAATCCCTTTTTATTAACCGTCACTCCGTCGGGCATGATCCTTGACCAGGAAATAGAGAAGCGGTACGAATTGACACCTAGTTCTTTCATGAGTTGTATATCTTTTAGATAGACATCTCGCGAAATTTGATTGGCCGCAATATCTCCATTTTCAACAGTGCCAATGGTATACTTTGTGACCTCATTATGGGTAAAATAATCCCAATTTGAAGGCCCCTTTCCATTTATATTCCAACCACCTTCAACCTGGTAGGATGAGGATGCCGTGCCCCAGAGAAAATCGCATTGCTGTTTTTCGCCGGAGAATGCAGGAGGTAACAGAAGTACAGAGGTACAGAGGTACAGAGGTACAGAGGTAAAGAAAAAATATTTTGCTTTCATTTTAGAATTATACCAGATACCCATGAAAGATATGATATTGTCAGATAACAATAACTGCTATTTACTATTCTTTATTAAATTGAGTAAATATTGACCGTAATTGGTCTTGCTCATCTCATTCCCTAAGGTCACGACCTCACTTTCAGTGAGCCAGCCGTTACGGTAAGCAATTTCTTCCAGGCAGGCGATTTTGAATCCCTGTCGTTTCTCAATAGTATGAATAAATTGTGATGCTTCGATTAAACTATCATGGGTACCGGTATCGAGCCATGCAAAACCACGGCCGAGCAATTCTACCTGAAGATTCCCCTGCTCGAGATACATTTCATTCAGTGTAGTAATTTCAAGTTCACCGCGTGCTGATGGCTTGACACGTTTAGCCATATCAACCACGTTTTCATCGTAAAAGTATAGGCCAGTGACAGCCCAGTTGGATTTAGGCGCAGCTGGCTTTTCTTCTATACTTAATGCCTTGAAGTTTTCATCAAACTCGACAACTCCAAAACGTTCTGGATCCATTACCTGATAACCAAAAACAGTAGCTCCGGCATTGCCGGAAACAACCGATTCAAGTTTTCTGCCGAAACTTTGCCCGAAGAAAATGTTATCGCCTAATACAAGGGCACATTTATCACCCGCGATAAACTCTTCACCAATAATGAATGCTTGCGCGAGGCCATCAGGAGATGGCTGAATTTCATAGGATAAATTAATTCCGAAACGACTGCCATCGCCCAGCAAACGTTTAAAAGAAGGCATATCTTCAGGTGTTGTGATTAAGAGAATATCTCGAATTCCCGCAAGCATAAGCACTGACATTGGATAATAAACCATAGGTTTATCATAAATGGGTAAGAGTTGTTTAGAGACTCCACGTGTTATCGGGTGCAAACGTGTTCCAGAACCGCCAGCCAGGATAATGCCTTTCATTCTACTACCTCAATACTTTTAAGCTAAAATAGATTAGATATCTTTATTTAAACAACATCTTCTCTGATACCAGTCGAGCATAATGTTTTTACCCACGAGTCTACACTATAACGCGAAATTGCATTCAGGTGCGCATCGTTATATGGGATTTCAAAAAAATCAGAGTCGATATGGATATTATCGCGATCGATAAAGTAAAAATTTTCAGCTGAATAAAAATCGTAATTTTTAACTCGTGAATTGGTAGTTATAAATTTCCTCTTGAGAGGCAAGCATTCTATTGTCCTCATCGTCAAACCTGTCTGACGGGGGTGCTGGATATCAAGGACCGCATCAGCACTAGAGAAGAATGATGCTATCTGCTTTTTATTTCTAGAGCGAAGGGTAAAACTAAAAAGTCTGAACCTAATGATAGACTTAATATTAGTAAGAATAAAACCTGCCAAGACAACAATTGAAGGGAAATAAAGAACAAACCTCAAATCGTATTCATTTTTATATTTCTCATAAATTTCCCCCAATAGCCTGTATCTGTCACTATGTACGGTACCGAGAAATGCAATAGATGGCTTAAAATTCTTTGAAGCGTCTTTTTTCGCTGTGCTTACAAAATCCGGGGAATAAAACAATGGCAAATGAGTCATAAAATCATATTCTCGCGCATCGTTATCATCAAAGGTAAACACGCGGTCAAATAAATTCAGATACTCTTGAATATGAGGGTAATTTTTAATAGAATCCCATGCGTAGTAAATGAATTTAGCTTTTTTATATTTATTTTTGAATTTTAATAAATTTTTTCTATTGAGGGATTCACCTTTGAGTACTATGACGTAGTCATAGTCATCATTTGTTTGAAGCAAAATCTTCTCAAAATACGCATCTGAAATACGTTTAAGAAAATTATTATCTTTCCAAAGCCTGAGTAATATTTTAAAAAATACGTTATTAAATGGTTTTTCATCGAAATAATCAACGGTGGCACCGGCTCGCCTTAATCCATCAGATATTTCATTTTCATAGTTAAAAAAGCGAGGACATAAAAACAACACTTTCATTTCAAATACTCTTTTTCACAACGGCCGGGATGCCTACAAGTAGCACATTGTTATCACAGGAATGCATTACAACAGCGTTAGCAGCGACAATAACGTTGTCGCCAATTCGAATACCGCCAAGAACCTTAGCCCCAGATGCAATAACCACATTATCACCTAAAACAGGGCGATTTAGGTGATTAAAGGGAATATCTATATTTTTTGCGCCCAGAGTAACTTGTTGGTATATCGTAGCGTTAACACCAATTTTAGATGCACCAATAACAATGCCCTGCGAATGAGGAATAAAGAAACCACCACCTATTTCGCAATTAGAAGCAATCTCAACACCAAAGACAACAAAATTTATTAGAGAAAAAACCTTCCCTAAAACAGATATTTTTTTCTTAAAGCAAAAATGACTCATCCGGTATAATATAACTGGAGTCATTTTCATTCCGAAAAAAGCCGATATTATACCGAAGATAGATACTTTTGATTTATTTCGCCCAGTCAGTTTGTAATATCTCAGCACATCATCTTTAACTAACTCAAACATGAGAATGACTCCCTGTAAATATTTTTATTCTCACAAAAACAAGAGTAACAATGAAAAGTAAAAAATATGTTTGAATAAAGAATAAATTATAAAAGCCACTGAATATTGCACATTGCATTGCAATCGCATAAGGAAACAAACTATAACGATACGATTTAAGCAAATTCTTGTAAGCAATACTAAAAAGCAGAAGTAAACATGTAACCACAATAAGGGAGCCCGCTATCCCAAGATCGGGCATTAGCTTTTCAAACATTGTCGAAACGTTGGCATTATCGTCTACTAACGCCATGGTATCATGGAATCCTAAATCACTGTAAATGAGATTTCGGATAACACTGGGGAAAAGGTCCTGGAAGCTTGTAAAATCGTATACCGGAACTATGTGCGCAAAGTTATATGCAAGGTTTGCAAGCCCTGCCGTAACATAGACATAAAACCATGTGAAGCCTGAAGGCAAACTCGAAAGAAATTGCCCTTCTGGTGACAACAAATATTGATAAGGATTTTCAGCGCCCCTGATATCTCCTACTGCTCCAAAAAGGAGAACTATTGTGATTACAGAAAACACAGTGTAAATAAACATCTTTTTAGTGAATTTTTTATAGATAAAAAATAAAAAGAATATTTCCACGAGGCCAGACATCAGTATACCTCGTCTGAAGACCAGCATTTCCCATATACTCATCAATAGTATAATCAGCAGAATAATTTTTCTTTTTGACAAAAGAAAATGATAATACAGTGACGGAAAAACAAAAAGGAATAGCATATTAACTATCCCATGATATGTCGGTATACCGAACTCAGTATAATTATAACCGCCCCTAAACTGCATAATCATTGGAATCCCGCCAGCAACAACCACATCAGGAATTATCGCAAAGCACCAAATGATGAGCCATATTTTAGTCGCTCGCCAGGATGGCATAATTTTATCCAGACGAACGCGATTAATACTGCCAGGAGTGATGAATGGAAGTGAAAAAATCAAACCCAGAACCACATTAATTGATAAAAACACCACCATCTCGTTTGAGAGCGGGCTAATGTTAGTAGTCAATCCAAGCGAATATAATATAATTGTGAACAGCCAAATTGAAGCATACACAAAACCTGGGGACATTAAAAAAATACTCATCCTACATCCTCAGCTGTCGAATTCGTCCACCTTCAATATATGAAAGTGCCAATACGATCTTATATATGAAGTCAGGTACTTTAATCGCTTTCGTATCTAGTTTGTCACACAACCAAAGAAGGCTTTTACGGGTTGTTGTAAGTGGGAGAAGATGGATAACATTTATGAGCAATTTACTAGGGAGTCTCGTATCATCTAACATTACTTCGTAGGATGAAAAGAGGCTGTCCTTCACGCACTCCGGGTGTTTCTCTTTCAATACAGGGAAAGATTTTGATGCATACACAACCATTCTTTCTGATGCTCGGCGCAATGTTGGTGTATCACTGTCTTCTGCCTTTGCATCGGGTAAAAAATAAAAGTCATATTTTGCTTTTGAAACTCGGATGCCAAGTTCCTCATCTTCACAGCCGTAATGATAGAACGTCTCATCAAAACCACCGATTGTATTAATGATATCTCGTGTCAGGATAATGCCGTCACTTGCAAAGAAGCGAGTACTTATAATCCCTTCAGGTATATTACGCGCTCCGAGATAACGGCTATCAAAATAACGGAGATAATTGCTAGTTGAAAGTCTGGCTGGGTCGATTCGTATATTAATTCTGGCTGCAGTGAAGTGCTTACCATGGAAAAAAGAAACTATTTTTTTTATTGCATTAGATTCAAGCAGGTTGTCGATATCAATAAACATTATCAACGAGTTTGTTGCCAAAGAAATACCAACATTGCGGGAAATAGCCCTGCCAGAATTTACCTGATTCCTGTGAAATGAAAAATTTATTTTATCTTTAAAGGCTTCTCCATAAGAGGCTGCGATTTCTTCCAGTGAAACCGGACTACAATCATCAATAAGAATTAATTCAATAAGGTTATCCGGATAATCAATATTCAGCATGGCATCCATGAAACGCTTAACTTTCGATGGTTCACAATAGGCAGGGACCACTATTGAAATCTTATCATTGTACTGCACCAATGCACCTCGTAGAATAAATTATATTGAAGGCGTAAACTACTGCTAAACCTAAGACGATGTTACTAACACCCATATAATGATAAATAGCAGGCACAACAGCCACTACCAGGCAGAAAGCTATCAACCACTTAATAGCTAATTTATTTAGCTGATTCATTCTAATTAGAACCATGCTGAGCAATTGATCTATAGCTAAAATTGGGGTTAACCAGACAAACGTTCGCAAATAACTATAGGCATTAACAAGCTTTGCACCATAAAGAATATGAATAATCATGTCTGCAAGAACTGTTGTAAATAATGCGCCTGCGCAGGTTACAGCAAGTGTAGCGAAAACACAGAATGGTAATTTTCTTTTAATGTTTGTTATATCAATGAATTTAAATATAAAAATTGGTGCAATTGCCTGGACAAACAGAATACATATTGCATACCAGTTATCGACCAACTGAAGTGCTGCAGCATAGTTTGAATACATTTCTCCGGAAATTTTACCTTCCAGATATACACGATCAAACTTCATCGTGACCTGTTGCATGATCAAACAAAACCATACGGCAACGCCAATCTTAAGATATGAGAAAATTTCAGAATCAACCTTCACAAATCTAAAACCGGTAGCCTTTCTGAAAGAATAAAAGATAAAGCCACAAGGTAAAAGTGATTCAATGACCCATGCTGCCCAAAGATAATTTATTGGTAACTGATTCCTTACACCAATATAAATGACAATGAGTTTAATTATTGCAGCTAACATTAGTACCAGGCAAGGTAATTTGAGACGAGCCTGGCTTTGGTACCATGTTAAACCGACGATGAAAGTTTCTCTCAATGCGACAGATATGGCCAAACCAATTATGAACTGTCTGGACAGCCCACTTGCAGCAAAAAACCCCCATGCCACCATGCACAACGCAACGAAAGTCCCTGCAGCCAGACGTAATATAATCACGTTGCTCATTGTGGTATTTATTTTAGATGGAGCATCCAGCAATTTAGGAATTACCACCTCGGCCCCACAGATCCATGTACCTGTCATAAATATAGCTAAAATGACGAGAGAATATTGCCAACTGCTGAAATCACTAAAATCATAATGATTTATCAATAATCTGTTAATGATAATAATGATAACAAGTTGAGTGATTCTCTCGAGGCTAAGATAAAAGAAGTTAACAAAGACTTTTCTTTTATCTTCATCCGCCACATTTTTTTTTATGGCTGATAATAAAAAATTAGACATCTGTCATATTCTTTCTAAAGTTATCAATCATTATTTCTATATCAGACAATACATTGTTATAGACATGGCCAAACTCGTTCGTGGTTCTGGTATTATCTGTTGGCGGGAAATATTCACCTTTGAAACCTTCATGCCATTTGATCGTGCAACCAGTTTTACTTGCAATTAAGTCGGCAATATCAGCAGCTGTTGTATTAACACCTGATGCAATATTGTAGATGCTATACTCATTTTTACGGCTGATCTGGTAAATAAGCTCAGCAACGTCCGTAACTGAAACATAATCTTTTGCATAGGCAGGGGCAACATACATATCAATATGTTTATTCGAGATTGCATTTCTGATTATGCTAGGTAGGAATAACTTACTCTTTAATGCCAAACCATATACATTACTAGGTCTGACAATAATCGTATCTCGGTTGCTTTTTAAGCATAACTCTTCGCTTACCAGTTTAGTAAGATTAAAAAGCCTTCGGTTATCGCTCGTGCATACCGTAAGATTATCCATTTCCGACGCGCTATCCTGTTCCATGTAAACACGCGTTGATGAAATATAGATTAATTTCGAGAATTGAGCGCGTTCCAAAAGTGTTGCCAGCAACTCGGTGTTAGATTTATATACTTCAAACGGCGTGTTTGCACAATCACCATTGCCAGCAGCATAGATGACAATTCCCAGATCTCTTTCAAAAAGAGTCTTATCATCACGCCGTGGAACCTCAACATTCTCACCCTTAGCCAGAAGGTTTTCAACGATTTCACTGCCAATGAAACCACGTCCACCGATCACTGTATAATGTGCTTTCATAAAGATTTTTTATACTCTGCAAGTGTAATTAATTTAATATCTTTTTCTGAGAGAAGTGGTTCTGTTACCGGCCAGTCAATCGCAATATCTGGATCATTCCAGATAATTCCACCTTCATCCTTTGGATCGTAAAAATCAGTACACTTATAGTGAAAATCAGCATATTCGCTTAATACACAAAATCCATGGGCAAATCCGGGAGGAACGTACAACTGGTTATTCTTCTCGCCAGAAAGAAGAACACCCACATACTGACCAAACGTCTCAGAATCGTGGCGCAGGTCCACTGCAACATCATAAACTTCCCCGCTGATTACGCTGACTAATTTACCCTGGGGTTTCGTTTTCTGGAAATGCAGTCCACGCAAAACATTTCGACTTGAACGTGAGCGGTTATCCTGTACAAAATTACCTTTGATTCCTGCATTTTCATATTTTTCTTTATGCCAGGCTTCAAGGAAAAAACCGCGAGAATCGCCAAAAACCTTAGGTTCAATGATCACACAATCTTTTAAAGGTGTTTGAATTACATTCATTTAAAATCCCTCAGCTGGAAAGATATTCTCACCAGCTGCTTTGTTAGTTAATTTCGGATACTGGTTGAAACTATAAATACTTAACTTTTGTGTTCTTTCCAAAGTAAGTCACAGATATCATCAGTAGGATTAAATGCGGTAGGTGCATTAAGCAATATTTCGCGTACCCGCTCATAATCAAAGTTGCGACATGAGCTATCCAATTCTGCGATAATGTCTTTCATTTCATTCCACGGAAGCATGACTTCATTAGCCGTCTTAATTCGTGGATGCTGTGTTATTGAGACGTTATCGCCAATCAACAACTCTTCATACAGCTTCTCACCAGGACGCAAGCCAGTCGTTTTGATAGCAATATCGCCATAAGGGTTTTTATCATCACGTACTGAAAGTCCTTGTAAGGCAATCATACGGTGGGCGAGGTCAATAATTTTGACCGGATCCCCCATATCCAATACGAAAACATCCCCACCACTGCCCATTGCTCCAGCTTGAATAACAAGCTGTGCTGCCTCAGGAATGGTCATGAAATAACGTGTGATGTCAGGATGCGTTAACGTCACCGGACCACCAGCAGCAATTTGTTTTTCAAATAATGGAACGACGGAGCCGGATGAACCCAACACATTTCCAAACCGGACCATGCTGAAACAGGTTTTACTTGACTCTGATGCGAGAGCCTGAAGTATTAGCTCTGCCATTCTTTTTGTTGCGCCCATGGTGTTCGTTGGTCGCACAGCTTTATCCGTAGAGATAAGCACAAAACTTTCGACACCACAGTTTTCGGCAGCTTGTGCACAACATAAGGTCCCGAAGATATTATTACGAACACCATCAATAACGTTAAATTCAACCAGGGGAACATGCTTATAAGCAGCCGCATGGTAGATGGTCTCAACGTTAAATGTCTTGATTAACCTTTCAAGATGTGCAATATCCTGAACGTTGCCCAGAATTGGGTAAATCTTAACATTTAAAGATTGTGAAAGTATTAAATTTCGCAATTCAGAATCAATTGAATATAGTGAAAATTCTGATAATTCGAAAAGAATTAGTTGAGAAGGTTTATTTCTGATTATCTGTCGACATAGTTCAGAGCCTATAGAACCACCCGCGCCAGTAACCATGACTGTTTTACCCTGAATATTCTTTGAAATTAATTCAGGGATCGGGGTAACAGGATCGCGTCCTAAAAGGTCAGTAATTACTACCTTACGTAAGGCATCGATTCTTGCTTTTCCTTCAACGAGGTCGACCATTCCAGGTATTGAAAGCACCTCGCACGGAAGTCCCTCAAGGGTAGATATAACCTCATTTTTTCTGGCGCGGCTGGCACTTGGCATTGCCAGGAGGATTTTCTTAGCTTCGTACTTCTCTATCAACCAGGCCAATTTTTCAGGTGAAAATACGCTTACACCATGGATGACCTGCCCCTGCAATGAGCGATTGTCATCAACAAAAGCCACAGGATAGTATTCATCCATTTGGCTTAACGCAGGAAGTAACTGGCGTCCAGACGCTCCAGCCCCGTATATAATTACGCGGGTTCCCAATTTTAAACCACGATTGACCAGCATTCTCATAGCAAGGCGTGAGCCTGCAACGAACAATACTCCGAAAGAGAAGTAGATAAACGGGATTGTTCTTGGAAGATAGAGATTCGTGTAAAATGCGGCAATAATCAGCAACAACGACGAAATTAGCATCCCAATAGCAACTACAAGCAGTATTTTCGCAGTTATATACCTTATGACTGCTCTATAAAGGCCAAGTTTTACAAAGATGGCCAAAGTAATCACTATTATCGATGTCAGCAGTAACCAATGAGATACGCTTGATAATGGCGTCATTGAATCAATACGGACCCAAAATGCAAACCAAAATGCGCACATTAATAGTACTACATCAATAGAGAGCGTTATAATCCGTTTTATTGGTCTTGGCAAAGAAATTAAATAAGTTAGCATACTAAAAACTAGTCGCCTCGTTAAAGCTTGCTATTAATTTATAAAATAGTACCTGGAGGGCATATGACATGCTCTTCCACTGTTGCACTATATCCACCCACTGTTCCCGCTTGCAGAAATGCCGATTTACCAATACGCGCTCCCCCTGCAAGATGCACCCCAACACCTAAATGGGCGAAATCACCGAGAGTTGAATCATGATCGACTGTAGAATGACAATTAACTATCGTACCTACACCAAGAGTTGAGTTCGCTCCTACAACCGCACCGGCTAAAACTACGCTGCCATGTCCCAAAGTAGCGGACGGGCTCACAAATGCAAAAGGATGAATTAGCGTTATCGGATAAATGCTTAGCAATTCTAGCTGTTGGTGTAATGACTCTCTGAGCTTATTATTACCTATGCCAATTACAATGTGTTTAGCAGTACTAGCATAAAGCTTCAGATCTGAGGTTTTCCCGATAACACGAACCTTTGAATTGTCGGAGCCAGATTCATTATCGTCGAGGAATACAATTTTTTCATATCCCAATAGCGTAGCAGTTTCGTACAATGTACGTCCATGTCCTCCAGCTCCAACAATGATCAGATCATTCATTTATGCCTTCTCTTTATCTTTAACTCCAGCACCACATCTGAATGCAAGAATAATCAATGGTAACCAGGCGATGGTAATGCCTACAATTCCATCAATTTTTGCAGAGATGATTAAGTAAGCAATAGGGAGCAGCCACATGAAGTTAATAGCTATAGCCGCCATAGTAACAGGAACATGGCTCTTATATTTACGGGCAAGAATTTGGTAACAATGACTCGCATGTGCTTCATAGACTTTCTTACCCGCCAGTAATCTTCTCAGTAAGGTAGTAGTTGCATCAACAATGAAAACACCCAGCAGACAGAGTTCTGCGATCAGAACACGTGAGTCTAGCTTTGCAAAATAAAGGATCATCAACCCAATGGTGATACCCAGAAAACCGCTTCCAGCATCGCCCATGAAGATCCTTGCCACAGGGAAGTTCCACACGATGAACCCCGCGACCGATCCAGCGAGTGCTAATGCAAGCATAGTCATTGCATCAGATGAATCAGAGTAGTTATTGATAGTTATTATCAAGATACTACAAAGCGAAAAGGTAATAGCTTGCGCACTTGCAAGACCATTAATACCATCCATAAAGTTATATAAATTCAACATCCATACAAGATAGATACTACCGAGGATCATTCCAAACCATGACAAAGAAACATCATAGCCAAACATATTAATGCTTGGGAACGATCCTAGATAAAAAAGCCCTATAGCTGCAGCGATGAAGTGCATTAACAAGCGCCAGCGTGCGGCGATATGGCCATGATCGTCGAGGAAACCAATAACCGCAATCAATAAGCCAGGCACGAAGAAACCTAAAAATGTTGCCGTAGTTATATGATTTGTAAGGACCAGCCATACTAATGAAGCTAACAATGTTAATACAATAGCTACCCCTCCCCCACGAGGTGTAGGAACACTATGAGAACTTCTTTGGTTTGGTTGATCAATTACATTATTCTTGATGGCATATAACCTTAAACCCCAGGTCAACGCGCATGATATAAAGAATGCAAAAACGACAATGCCCAGATACAACATTATTTGTTACCTTCAATAAAATACTTCGCTGTTTTTACCATCGTTTCTTGTAACGAGACGGGTGGCGTCCATTGAAGCTGCTCTCTTGATTTTCTTGAATCAACTTCCAGATCGCCAAACAGTTGATCATATATACTTTTCTTGCCCAGTATAGAAAGGAGAATTTTCAGTATTGTTTTGGGGAAATAGACAAGTCGCGCTTTCATACCCATCCCAGTAGAAAATGCCGTTATCATTTCTTCCGTTGAAGGATGCACCTCGTCAGCCAAAAGATAGAGTTCATTCTTTGACTTCTCATTCGTGACACATTCACTGATAAAACTCACAACATTGTCCAGTGAAGCAAGAGCACGCTTATTTTTAACCGATTTAAAAGGCAGTGGCAGATTTCGCGACACTAATTTTAACAATCGTTGAATGTTACCCGGTGCATTTGGACCACAAATCAATGCCGGACGCACTATGGTTATCCCCATATTGCTACCAGTAAATGCTTTAAGAAGACTTTCCTCGGCTTCTAGCTTTGAAACAGCATAATCTGAAGTGGGTCTGGCAGGTGTCGTTTCACTAAAAGGTATCCCCGAAGTGGAATTACCATTAACACCTATTGAACTGACAAAGATGAAATGTTTCACATTACAACTTATTGCATCATGAGCTAATTTCATCGTGGCATCATGATTCACACGACGAAATTCTGTCAGCGTATCTTCGGCTTTATCATTAAGGATATGAGCTCTGCCTGCTGTGTGAATGACAGTATCACAACCCTGGAGAAGGGTTGTCCAGTTTGTTTGTGCAGAGATATCGCCAAGGTTGTACATCCCATTGTCGATATTTTCGTCTCGACGGGAAGTGAAAATTACCTGATGACCTGCCGACCTCAGCGTTTTGACTAAAGCAGAACCGAGAAAACCAGTTCCCCCTGTCACTAAAACTTTCATTGTCATCCCCTATCAGTTAATGAACTATAAACAAATATAGAAATGAACTGCTCTTAACGATTTTGATAATTTTGCGCAATCCAGGATTTATAATTACCGCTTTTAACGTTTTCCACCCATTCTGTATTTGTCAAATACCATTCAACGGTTCTACGAATGCCACTTTCAAAGGTCTCCTGTGGCGTCCATCCCAACTCAGCACTAATTTTATTTGCATCAATGGCGTAGCGACGGTCATGCCCCGGACGGTCAGCCACATACGTAATCTGATCGCGATAAGACCCCTCTTTTGGCACAATCTCATCAAGCAGATCGCAAATCGTATGGACCACGTCCAGGTTCTGCTTCTCGTTATGACCGCCAATATTGTACGTTTCACCCGGTTTCCCCTGAGTGACAACGGTGTAGAGTGCGCGCGCGTGGTCTTCAACATACAGCCAGTCACGAATCTGGTCCCCCTTGCCGTAAATAGGCAAAGCTTTACCGTCCAGCGCATTCAGGATAACCAGAGGGATCAGTTTTTCAGGGAAGTGATACGGGCCGTAGTTATTTGAACAGTTCGTGACAATGGTCGGGAAACCGTAGGTACGCAACCAGGCACGAACGAGATGATCGCTGGAGGCTTTCGACGCGGAATACGGGCTGCTTGGTGCATACGCGGTAGTTTCAGTGAAGAGTGGCAGCTCAGCTGATGCAGGATGCTCATCCGGATGCGGCAAATCACCATACACTTCGTCGGTAGAGATGTGATGAAAACGGAACGCTTTCTTCGCCTGCTCATCCAACGTTGACCAGTAAGCACGGGCGGCTTCCAGAAGCACATAAGTGCCAACGATATTGGTTTCGATAAAAGCAGCCGGACCGGTAATTGAACGATCGACGTGACTTTCAGCCGCCAGATGCATCACCGCGTCAGGCTTATGCTTTGCGAAAATGCGATCCATAGCGTCTTTATCGCAAATATCCGCATGCTCAAAAGCATATCGATCGCTGTCGCTGACTTCACTAAGCGACTCAAGGTTGCCGGCATAGGTCAGCTTATCTACGTTGACGACGTCGTCCGGGGTATTTTTAATAATATGTCGTACAACCGCTGAGCCGATAAAGCCGGCCCCACCCGTCACAAGAATTTTCACGTTATCTGTTCCGTCTAGTGTATTTGTCTGGATACTGGCGTTCTGAAACCTGAGCATTTATTAACGATTTCAGAAATTGAGCACGCTACCGCCCCTGGCTTAACAGCTACCAGTGCACTGAGCGATGTTTGATTAAATGATTTTTCTTGTCTGGATACAGACAAAAAACTGGCGTTAATTGTCGTCCTAAACGACATCAGAAACAAGCACAAATCGCTACAAAACGATCCAGATTTAAACCCTATAACTCTATGTAATCATTTAATTTATAACAAAAAACGGCAGTCATCATTTTGGTTAGATATCAACACACCAAAATAATGACTGCCGCTTGTTCAAGTCGTGGCTGGAATATCAGTCGTTTGCGAGCAACTTCTCAATACGGGTTCTGAACTTCGCCCCTTCTTTCAGGTTGCGCAGTCCATACTTCACAAACGCCTGCATATAGCCCATTTTTTTACCGCAGTCGTAGCTTTCACCAGTCATCAGCATTGCATCAACGGACTGTTTTTTCGCCAGTTCAGCAATGGCATCAGTCAGCTGAATACGCCCCCATGCACCAGGTTGAGTGCGTTCAAGTTCCGGCCAAATATCGGCAGAAAGCACATAGCGACCAACGGCCATGATGTCTGAGTCCAGCGTTTGTGGCTGATCCGGTTTTTCGATGAATTCAACAATGCGGCTGACTTTGCCTTCACGGTCCAGCGGTTCTTTGGTCTGAATGACGGAGTATTCAGAGAGGTCACCCGGCATACGTTTTGCCAGCACCTGGCTACGGCCCGTTTCATTGAAGCGCGCAATCATGGCAGCAAGGTTGTAGCGCAGCGGGTCGGCGCTGGCGTCGTCGATCACTACGTCTGGCAGTACCACGACAAATGGGTTGTCGCCAATAGCGGGTCGTGCACATAAAATGGAGTGGCCTAAACCTAAAGGTTCGCCCTGACGCACGTTCATAATGGTCACGCCAGGCGGACAGATGGACTGTACTTCCGCCAACAGTTGGCGCTTCACGCGCAGTTCAAGGAGAGATTCTAATTCATAAGAGGTGTCGAAGTGGTTTTCGACCGCGTTCTTGGACGCGTGAGTTACCAGGAGGATTTCTTTGATCCCTGCAGCCACAATCTCGTCAACAATGTACTGAATCATTGGCTTGTCGACGATCGGTAGCATCTCTTTGGGAATCGCCTTAGTGGCAGGCAACATATGCATCCCAAGACCTGCTACCGGTATAACTGCTTTTAAATTCGTCATTCTTTCTTCCACCTTAAAATGGTTGACGAATTATAGCTCTTAAACCTGTTTTCGCCAGCATGATTTGCCGTAATCCAGAGGCAATGTTACGCCTTAGCATCACCAATTTCTGTAGTTGTAATCTGATTCGATCTCACTTTTATGCCAGGAATAGTCTTAAAAAAGATAATTGTCGATTATCTGTGCGGAAGCGCAAAGTTAAGCCTTTCCACATTCACCACCTGCTGATCGACCCGGTCAATATCCACCGAACTCTGCCCCTTCTCATTCACAGCTTTTATGTTCGCCAGCGACAGCAGCGTCTCGTCTTTCGCCATGAATTTACCCCGCACATCCTTGCGCAGGTCGAAGTTGATCTTGAGGGCGGGCCCCACGGCGGCTTCTTGCATCACATTGATGTTGCGTAAAAAAAGATGTTGCGGCTTGTTGTGCAGTTCCAGCGTAGCACGCTGCATTTCCACATTGGTTATCGCCACAAACGAGGTGGCATTACCGGATGAAATCTGTATTCCGCGCAATTTATACGCAAGCTGTCGATTATCGAGGTGAATATTGTTGAGCTTGAAGTTCTGCGGGATGGACAAATAATCGCCTTTTATCACCCCATAGCCGATTAACATTCCGGCGCTGTTCACCATATCGACATTATCAATAATGAAATTATCACAGCCATAAATGGCGACCGTGGCGTTGTCTATTCCCGCCTTTTTACTGAAGTCGGGAGTGATATTTTTGGCCTTAATATTGCGGATAACAAAATGCTTACCGTTTTCAACGTGCACCAGCTGGCGACAGTTGATGCCGGTGATGTTGGCCACCACGAAGTTCTTGACGGTTTGCTTCTCCGGGTAGTCGTTATCGTAGGTGCTGCCGGCGAGGCCAATGCCGATGCCCCAGTTGATCTTGCCGTTGGTACAGCTGATGTTGTCGATGACATGATCGGAGATCAGGATATTGCGATCGTTGATGGCGACGTTCCACTCGATCGCATCACCCTGCAGATGGCTAAATTTGCTGTTGGTGATGCGGGCTCCGTCCACCTGGTTGTGGAAACCCTGGCGCAGAATGGCGTAGTTAGCCTGACTCACGCTGATGTTATCAATCAGCAAATTGCGCATCACGCTGGGTTTCTTGCCACCGATGTAGATCTGCGTCACCGGGCCAAAACCGCTCATGGCCAGCCCTTTGATGACGCAGTCAGAGCCGCGAACGTCGAGCGTTATGTTCTCCGTGCGGCCAGCACCTTCACCTATCACTTTGCTGCCTTCCTGCAGAACAAAGCGGCCGCGCCCGTTACCGGTTAATGCCCCGCGGATCAGCAGCGTTTTACCGTCGGGAATGAAAATACCCGTGTTGATGTTTTCGCAGGTGAGCCCGGCAGGGACCACGACGGTGTCGCCATCATTAAACGCCTGCTTAAAGGCGGCGATCCAGTCGTTGTTATTGTAATGATTAACAGAGACCGTTCTTCCGCTTGCCGCCCGCGCAATACGTGACGACAGCAGCGGCGTGGCCGCCAGAACGGAGAGAGAAGAGACAAAGGTGCGTCGGGTAATCTTTTTCAGCATACATCCTCGGCGTTACAACGTTTGCAGCAGGCTCGCTAACTGGCGGTTAATCACCTGCTGGTTAAAATCGGTTTCCACTTTTTGTCGGGCGTTATGGAGCACGGGCTCCAGCGCCTGCTGGTCGATATCGCTAAAGGCTGCCAATCGGTCCGCAAGGGCCATCGCGTTATTCTCCGGCACCAGCCAGCCGGAATGGTCAGACTTAATCAGCTCAGGGATCCCGCTATGCAGAGTTGAAACAACCGGAATGCCGACCGCCATCGCTTCCATCAGCGCTACCGGAATGCCTTCCATATCGCCATCCGCGCCCGTTACCGATGGCAACAGGAAGACATCCGCGTCGTCGAGCATCGCTTTCACTTCGTGGCTCGGTTTAAAGCCCGGCATCTCTACCACATCTTCCAGTTGATATTGTTCGATGAGGGTGCGCAGGCGTCGTTCCCACGGGCCAATGCCGAGGATGCGATAGCGAAATGCCACGCCCTGCTCTTTCAACTGACGGCAGGCTTCAATCGCCACATGCAGACCTTTTTTCTCGGTTAAGCGTGCGACGGAAATGATTTCCAGCGGCGTTGCGGGCGCTTTCACCGGACGCGGGCTAAAACGCGTCATGTCCACGCCCATGCGCGATACGGCGATTTTTTCCCTCGGGCAGCCCATTTTTTGCAGCCTTCCGGCCCACAGATCGCTTATTGGTAACATCAGGTCGCCACGGCGAAACAGTTGTTGATATTCGGGAGTGTAGTGGTTGAGCACTTCCCGACTGGAGATATCAATACCGTGAAAGATAGTGGCAATTTTGCCGCGAATGACACCCAGTTCGCGTAGTTTTGCTGCGGTTACCCCCGCAGGGCCAAAATGAGCGATAAAGACATCGGCATAAAATGGTGTTGCGACCTGGCCGCAAATGGCAGACAAAATCAGGTTTCGCGACTCAGCACCATAGCGTTTGAGGTTAAGTGCCTGCCAGGTATTTTTACGATGAATGCCGCGTAAGGTCTGGCTGGCACGGTGGCGCAGTTTCGCCACTTTGCCCGTAGGTTCGTCCTGTAACCAACGGGTTCTGGCGGTAAGGTTGTATTTCGTCCATGCCGCGTGGGTGTTCTGGGTGTCGCCTTTTTGCAGCGCGACAATCTCCACCTCAAAGCCCATATCAATAAACGCGGTAATTTGATTGAGGACGAAGGTTTCTGACGACAGCGGAAATTTCAGTAAAAAGAAGCCGACCTTCATTTCACCTCCCCGATGCGTTCAAGCACAGATTGCACCATCTGCATTCCCGTCTGACGTTCGCGACTGACAGCTTCGTTAAGTCGTGCGTTCAGCGCCGGAAGCTGGCCTAAGGTATCCGCAACCATCGCTTGCAGGGTGCCGTCTAATAAATGACGGATATCAATTGCCATCTCCGGTAGTCCCAGCTGCTGCATGATCCCGGCGGATTTATGTTCATAGTTGATGGCAATCGCCGGAGTGGCAAAGTTCATTGAGATAATGGCGGAGTGCAGGCGCGTACCGACGGTGAGTTCACAGGCACCGAGAATTTTGCCCATTTCCAGATCGTTAAGTTCATCCATCACTACGTGATAACGGGCAGGATCGCTGATGTGCTGGCGCAGGTTGAGCGCAACCATGCGGTCGTCTTTGTTATAGCTGTCGATACCCGTACAGGTGGAGAGCGCAATCACCTGATAGCCTTCGTCGAGAATGCGATTGACCACCCCGGCAAAGGCTTTTTCATACGCATGTTGAGTGGTGCCGAGACGTTTGTCGAACGGTGCCAGTTCGCGCAGGGTAATTGCCACCGTTTTCTGTTGTGCGGCAACGTCCAGCCAGTGTTGAACGGCATAGCTGGCAGTGAAATCTTCGGTGTGGTGATCGACCAGCCACGCGGTATCGACGCCATGTTCAACTTTTGCAGTGGTGATATTGCTGCGTTTCATCAGTTCAAGGCTGACCGATTCGCGCAGGATCAGCGCGTCGCAGTGACCAAAAACGTAGTTCGCCAGTTGGTTAAATTGCTCATCCTGGAAGGGACCGACGCTGTGACCAATCATAAACAGCGGCTTTTTCGCCATAAACGTGCAAAGCGCATGTTCAAACTGCGGCACGCCATAGAGATCGACAAAAAACGATCCGCCGACCTGAATAATGGCGTCGTAACCTGACAGTAGGCGCACGAAGTCGGTGAATCCCTGGGCGATGGCGATATTACGCAGCTTGCCAGTGTCGGTGACGCGCGAGAGCAGTACCTGGTGTTGATAGCGGCGACGGAGGACTTTTTTAACGCGCCCGACAACGCCCGCCGCGCTATTGTGTTGTTTCATTTGCAGGAACAGCGGATCGCCCATTACCGGGCGGTTGAGCAGCCAGGAAGAACTGACCGGATAGCGGCTCATCACGTCCACTTCGGCATGTGGATTGAGGATGTTGATGGCATCAAGTAAGCCGCGCAAGATGGCGCTGTCGCCACGATTGCCGCAAGTGTGGTTGCCCAGAATAAGTAATTTCATTTTTTCCTCATAAATTTGATGCCAGGTGAGGCTGTGTTTGTTGTGTTCGTTGCCGTTTTTTGCCTGATGCGACGCTGGCGCGTCTTATCAGGCCTACAAGACCCGAGCACAGAACCGTAGGCCGGATAAGGCGTTCACGCCGCATCCGGCATTCAGTGCCTGATGCGACGCTGACGCGTCTTATCAGGCCTACAGGTCCCGAGCACAGAACCGTAGGATGGATAAGGCGTTTTACGCTGCACCCGGCAACCGTTGTCGGAACCGAAAACAACAACTCACCCCGCCCGTAAAAGCATTTTCATTTTTTCGCTGCGACAAAACTGGCGCTTCACTTCCACCACCAGCGGATGGCGCGACAGCACAATCATCACCACAAACGCCAGCACGCCCGCGGCTATTTGCACCGCCAGCAGCATCCCCAGCGCCAGTTGCCCTTTCAGCACAATGCCCAGCGCATAACTGACCACCAGCGTCGGCAGCGAGAGATAAAACGGCAGCCACAAACTCAGGATGTACTGACGATAACTGGAACCGAGCACCGGTTTAATCATCACGAAGTAACTCAGAATGGTGTTGATAATCTGTACCAACAGGAAGCCAAGCGTGACGCCGATTGCGCCCGCCATCTGTCCACCAATAACAATCGCCGGAATAAACAGAAATGTTTTGAATACGTTGAATTTAAAGCTGATATCGACCCGCGCTTTCGCCATCAGCAGCGAACCAATCGGGTTACCCACCGAACGCAGCAGACCCACCACACACAGCAATTGCAGCACCGGAATAATGCTGTTCCACTTTTCGCCAAAGACCAGCGGTACGAAGTTATTCGACACCACCATCAGCCCCAGCAGCGCCGGAAAGTTGATAATCCCCACTACCGACAACAGCTTGTAGAAGTTAACGCGCAGCTTTTCGGTATCGTCCTGAATTTTGGCGAATGCCGGAAACAACACGCGGGTGATGATTGGGTTCAGCTTCATCGGCGGCACAACGGCCACGTTGTACGCCAGGTTGTATCCCCCGGCCACGCCCGCGCCGAGAATACGCGCCAGCACCAGCGTTGAAAGGTTGGTGTTGAGATAGTTGATGATGCTGTCCGCCGTCAGCCAGGCACCAAAGCGTAAGTTCGGTGCCACAGACGCCAGCGAGAAATGCAGACCGGGGCGATAAATTTTGCGGCCAAAGTAGCCAAACAGCAGCGTTCTTACCGCACTATTGACCAGATAACCGAGGATCGCAGTCATCGCCAGCGGCCAGAAATGGGCGCTAACCACCGTAAAAGTGAAGCCCGCCAGCACCGCGCTGGTTTCGATCATGCCGATTTTGTTGAACTCCAGCTCCTTCTGCATCAACGCGCGGAACTGCTGCCCGTGGGGGATCACCACAAACGCCAGCGACAATGTTTTAATCAACGGTGCCAGGTCCGGGTTATTCAGCACGTCACCAATGGCATCACTCAACAAAAACACCGCCACGCACACCACAAGCCCCAGCCCGACGTTCAGCCAGTACAGCGTGGTGAGTTCAAGGTGGCTGATTTCTTTTCGCTGAATAATCGAGTTAGCAATACCGAAGTCAGAAAGCGTATCTGCCAGCGCGATAATCACCAGCGACACGGTAAGCAGGCCGAACTGGTGGTTGTCGATAATCCGCGCCAGCACGGTCATCTGCACCAGCCCGAGGCCGATGATGATCACCGTGGCAATCGCCGACCACTTCGCGCCGCTGATGGTTTTTTCACGTAAGCTCATATCAATATGCCGCTTTGTTAACGAAACCTTTGAACACCGTCAGGAAAACGATTTTGATATCGAACCAGACGCTCCATTCGCGGATGTACTCAAGGTCGAACTCGACGCGTTTTTCCATTTTCTCCAGCGTGTCGGTTTCGCCGCGCCAGCCATTAATCTGCGCCCAGCCGGTAATGCCCGGTTTCACTTTGTGGCGCAGCATGTAGCCTTCAATGAGCTGTCGATACTGTTCGTTATGCGCTACTGCGTGTGGACGTGGCCCGACAATCGACATCCCCCCGGTCAGCACATTGATAAACTGCGGCAATTCATCCAGCGAGGTGCGGCGCAGAAAGTTCCCCACTTTGGTGACGCGCGGATCGTTCTGC
The DNA here is from genome assembly GCA_041890495.1 of Enterobacter hormaechei. GTDB lineage: Bacteria > Pseudomonadota > Gammaproteobacteria > Enterobacterales > Enterobacteriaceae > Escherichia > Escherichia boydii. The sequence goes on along the minus strand of CP169086.1, from coordinate 589,498 downwards.
GTCGCCTGAGTCACCACTTTGTCGTTCTCCATCACTTTCATGGAACGAAACTTCCACACTTTGATCGGCTTGCCATCCATGCCATAGCGAGTCTGGCGGAAAATAACCGGCCCAGGTGAACTGAGTTTCACCGCCAGCGCAATACAGCACAGCACCGGGGAGATCAGCAGCAAGATCAGCGTCGCCAGCACAATGTCTTCCGCACGTTTTAGCAGGCGGTTAACCCCGGAAAGCGGCGTATCGTACAGCGGCACCACCGGAACGCCGTTCATCTCTTCGAGACGTGAATGGAGAATGTTGAAGGTAAAGACATCGGGGATCAGCAGCACCGAACAGGTGGTATCCGCCAGTTGATGGACCAGTTTTTTCACTCGCGCGCCGTCGCACATTTGCATCGCGATATAGACGTTATGAATCTTGCCCGCTTTCGCATCCTCGACCAGCTGTTGCAGATTACCCGCCCAGTCGTTAGAAACGCCGCCCGGTTTTGGGTCATGGTAAATGCCCACCACTTCAAACCCTAACCACGGCTGATTACGGAAGCTCTCCATCAGCATTTGTCCGGCGGCTAAATCCCCCGCCACCGCGACCATGCGCTTGTTATAGCCATGATTACGCAGCCAGCCCGCCCCAATGCGAATACATGAACGGCAAACCACCAGTCCGATGCTGGTCAGCCCATACCACGCCAGCCAGATTTTCAGTTGCGTGTCGAAATCATTGTTGAACGCCACCAGTCCGGCGCTGAAAATCACGCTTAAGGTCCAGTTTTGTAGCAACAGGGCAAATTCTGTCGCTGCCCGAACACCGCGCCATGAGCGATAAAAATCGGTGATGCCGCCCAGCATCTGGAACACCACCAGCGTAATCAGCGCCACCAACAGGTGCATGTAGAGGAATGACAGTCCGCTGACTTCGCAAACCAGCCATAGTCCGGCAAACATGATGGTGATATCTGAAAAGCGTTGCACCATAGAGATTAACGATGCATTGGTTTTCGCTCGCTCGCGCTTTTTTAGATTTGTCATCGTTGTTCCTGTTATTAGCCCCTTACCCGCAGTGGGGTAAGGGAAGATCCGACATTACTCGTTCAGCAACGTCAGCAGAGTTCGCGTTCGTGCTTCCATCAGCGGCACATCACCGCGCGATTCCACATTCAACCGCACCACCGGTTCGGTGTTGGAGGAGCGCAGGTTAAAGCGCCAGTCGGCAAAGGTCATGCTGATGCCATCGGTGCGATCCACCGCCAGCGCCTCACGGCTAAAATGCTGTTCCACGCGGTTAATCGCCTCAACGGGTTGCGCCAGTTTGCTGTTGATCTCACCGCTTGCCGGAAACGCTGCCATCCGGTCGCGCACCAGTTCGCCCAGCGTTTTTCCTTTCAGACACACCAGTTCGGCGACCAGCAGCCACGGGATCATGCCGCTGTCGCAGTAAGCGAAATCACGGAAGTAATGGTGGGCGCTCATTTCGCCACCGTAGATGGCGTCCTCCTTGCGCATACGTTCTTTAATAAAGGCGTGTCCGGTTTTCGACATTACCGGCGTGCCACCTGCGGCAGTCACCACATCAACGGTGTTCCAGGAGAGACGTGGATCGTGGATGATCTTCGCGCCGGGATTTTTTTCGAGGAACGCTTCTGCCAGCAGGCCGACAATGTAGTAGCCCTCGATAAACTGCCCTTTTTCGTCAAACAGAAAACAGCGGTCAAAATCGCCATCAAAGGCAATGCCCATATCCGCGCCGTGTTTGATGACCGCATTGCGGGTGTCGTCGCGACATTCCGGCAGCAGCGGGTTAGGAATACCGTTGGGGAAATTGCCGTCCGGTGTGTTGTGTACTTTGATTAATTCCACGGGCGCGCCGAGGGCTTTAAAGCGGGCTTCAATGGCGTCCACTACTGGACCCGCTGCGCCGTTCCCGGAGTTAATCACCAGCTTGAGCGGCGTGAGGTTTTTGACATTGATATAACCGAACAGGTGATCAACGTAAGCGTCACGCAGGTTGATTTGCTGATAGCGACCGCGTTTGGTTTCATCGACGGGAGGAAAGTCGTTGGCTTCAGCCAGACGCTGGACATCGCGCAGTCCGGTATCGCCGCTGATCGGGCGAGCCCCCTCGCGAACCAGCTTCATGCCGTTATAATCCATCGGATTATGGCTGGCGGTAACTTCAATGCCGCCATCCACGCCGAGATGGAACGTGGCGAAATAGATCTCTTCGGTGCCGGACATGCCGATATCCAGCACATCGACGCCCGCATCCTGTAAACCTCTCGCCAGCGCCAGTTTTAAGGTTTCGCTGGTGAGGCGGACATCACCGCCTAACACAATGGTTTTCGGTTTGAGAAATTCGCCATAAGCGCGACCAATGCGCCAGGCAATATCTTCATTCAGTTCTTCGCCTAATTTCCCGCGAATATCATAGGCTTTAAAGCAGGTTAATTTTTTCATATCGTTACCCTTTTTCAGGCAATAGTTGGCCCTGACCGAAGCGGCCAATTTTGTTTTTGTCGTTATTTACACCGCGGTTTCGCATTCATTGCCTGATGCGACGCTGCCGCGTCTTATCAGGCCTACAAACCCGAACCGTAGGTCGGATAAGGCGTTCACGCCGCATCCGACAGCCAGCGCCTGATGCGACGCTGCCGCGTCTTATCAGGCCTACAAATCCGAACCGTAGGTCGGATAAGGCGTTCACGCCGCATCCGACAAACAGCGCCTGATGCGACGTTTACACCCGTCCGTAGCGATCCGCGAAGCGCACCACATCATCCTCTTCGAGATAAGAGCCGGAGCGCACTTCAATTAAATCGAGCGGAATTTTCCCCGGGTTTTCCAGGCAATGCGTCGCCCCCAGCGGAATATAAATGGACTCGTTTTCACCAAGCAGTTTGATATCACCGTCGATAGTGACTTTTGCCGTTCCCGCGACCACCACCCAGTGTTCCGCGCGGTGATGGTGCATCTGTACCGACAAGCCTTCGCCCGGTTTCACGGTGATGCGTTTCACCTGGTAGCGGTCGCCCGCGTCGATAGAGTCATATTTGCCCCACGGGCGATAGACTTCGCGATGTACCCGATGCTCATGGCGACCATCGGCTTTGATCTGCTCGACCACTTTTTTCACATCCTGCACCGCGTTACGGTCGGCAATCAGCACTGCATCTTTGGTCTGCACTACCACCAGATCTTTCACCCCGACGGTGGTGACCAGGCCAGATTCGGCGTACACATAGCTGTTTTCGGTTTTGTGATTAATCACATCGCCGTGGCAAACGTTGCCTTCCGCGGTGTGGGCGCTAATTTCCCATAATGAGGACCAGGAGCCGACATCGCTCCAGCCCGCATCCATCGGCACCACAACAGCATCTGCCGTACGTTCCATGACCGCGTAATCCACCGACTCTTCCGGGCAGGCGAGAAACGCTTCTTCATCCACGCGAATAAAATCGAGATCCGAATCAATGGCGCTCATCGCTTTTTCACAGGCATCGAGAATATCCGGGCGATATTTTTTCAGTTCTTCGAGATAGCGTCCGGCGCGGAACAGGAACATGCCGCTGTTCCAGTAATATTCGCCGCTTGCCACATAGGCCTGGGCGGTTTCCAGATTCGGTTTTTCGACAAACTGCGCCACTTCAAAGGCCACCGTATCCTGCTCACCCGCAGACACTTCACCGCGACGAATATAGCCATAACCGGTTTCTGGTAGATCCGGCACAATGCCGAAGGTCACCAGCTTGCCCGCTTCGGCATACGGCATGGCATTACGCACGGCGGCACGGAACGCGTCTTCATCGGCAATCACATGATCCGCCGCCAATACCAGCATTAACGGGTCGCTCTCCGGGCTATGACGTGTTGCCGCCAGCGCCGCCAGCGCAATGGCAGGTGCCGTGTTTCGCCCTGCCGGTTCGAGAATAATGTTCTCGGTAAGTTTGTTCAGTTGACGCAGCTGTTCCGCGACAATAAAGCGGTGCTGCTCATTGCAAATCACCACCGGGCTTTCGCACTCCACGCCGTTCAGGCGGCAGATGGTGGTTTGCAGCATGGTGAGATCGCCTTTCAGGCATAAAAACTGCTTGGGGTAAAGTACGCGGGAAAGCGGCCATAAGCGGCTACCAGAGCCACCTGCCATCACAACTGGATAGAGTTTCGACTGCGCCATAATTATCCCCGAATATCATTTATAAATTGACGTAACACGTTCTCTTTATCGAGTGTGCGTTCGGCATATTCACGTGCCACCGTGTTGTGTTTGGGCAGCAGGAGCGCCTGACGGATCCCCGCCACCAGCGCCTCGACCGATTCCGGTTCAACGCAAACCGCAATGCCCGGAAAGGTTTCGCAAAGCTGTCCCAGTTCTGTGTGGGCTTCTGCAGTAATCACCGCGTTACCGCCTACCGCCAGAATATTGGTCAGTTTCGACGGCAATACGGCATCTGCCGCGCCGCGTTTTTGCACCACCAGATGGCAATCGCCCATCTTCAGCAGTGCGGGTAAAGCGTCATACGATTGCAGCGGAAAAAATTGCATGTTGCGCAGACCACGCTGTTGCGCCATTTTTTCCAGCCGCGCTTTGCCGCCGCCCTGCCCGACAATGGCAAAAATCAGCGGTTCATCGCGCAGGAGATCGGCAGCTTCAATAACGTTTTCCAGCCCCTGCTTTTCACCAATATTGCCGGAGTAAAGAATGATTTTTTTGTTATCCGGCAGGCCAAGCTGGTTACGAAGGGCATCAACATCGGCATCTGCAATATGCTGAAAACGGGCAATTTCCGACCAGTTGGGGAAGAAGATGACGTTTTCCGCCGCCACGCCTTTATCGATGGCTTTATTCATCATCGAACGCGAAATCGTGGAGACGTTATCGACGTTATGCAGTCCGCTACGTTCGAACGCCGTCGCCAGCTGTGCCACTTTGCCGCCTTTGCCTTTTCCGGCAAGGCCCAGCCCCAGCATGGCATCTACTTCGTAATCCTGAATATGCAGCACGGTACGCGCACCAGAGAGTTTCGCCAGCAGGCGCATTCCCGGCGTACAAAACAGCGTTGGCACCACGCCGATAATGCGATCCGGCTTCCAGCGACGTTGCGCCATCAGAGGAAAGAAACTGCTGACGGCAAAACTGCCGAGATGTAACAGGCGTTTCAGGGTGCTCGGCTGTTTTGGCACGTACAGCGGGCAGCGCCACACCGTGGCGGCCCCCTCTTCTCGTTTGTACCGCCAGGCGGAATAGTTCTCGCCCACCTGCCATTGCGGGTAGTAAGGCGGTGCGGTAATAACCCGCACCTCATGACCTTGTGCCGCCAGCCATTCCACCATCTCGCCGGTGTATTTGCCGATGCCGGTTAACTCCGGCGAGTAGTTAATGCCGTAGACCAGTATTTTCATAATCCGGGTACTCCGGTACGCTTCTCAGCGAGAAAATAGGCGCGGCTGTTAGCATGAACATTATCACTGGCGAGCAGCGCGTCCGACGTCAGCCAGCGGTAATCGTCATGCTGCTCATCCGGCAGTAACAGCTCTTCTTCCGCTACCGTGAAGCGAAAACCGAGCACCACATAGTGAGTGGTGAAATCCGTGCCAGAGAAGTTATCGTCATAAAAGTGCTGCCAGACACCGTAAAACTGGCCTGCTGTTATCGGCAGACGCAGCCCCAGTTCCGCCATCGTCAGCCGCTCAAATGCGGCCTCCAGCGTTTCGTCTTTCTGCACGCGCCCTCCCGGCACAAACCAGTAACCCTGCGCCGGGCGGTTGGTTCTTTTGCCAAGCAGAAACTCGCCGCGACTGTTCTCGACAATAAAGTCGAGAGAGACAAGCGGGGTGGAGCGCACTACCGTGGCAAAGTCTTCCTGACGTAAAAACATCATTACCCCCGAAAGCGGTCTTGATTCTCAAGGAACCACTGGTAAGTGCTGGCAAGCCCCGCTTCCAGTGAGATTTCGTGATACCAGCCAAGCTGATGCAGGCGCGTCACATCCAGCAGTTTGCGCGGCGTACCATCCGGTTTGCTGGCATCAAAAACCACCCGACCTTTGTAACCCACCACTTTGGCGATGGTTTGCGCCAGCTCGCGGATAGTGCAGTCAACGCCCGTACCAACGTTAATGTGCGACAGCATCGACTGGGTGTTCTCCAGCCAGACTTCATGCGCCAGCTCCATGACATGAATGCTCGCCGCCGCCATGTCATCGACGTGCAGGAATTCACGCATCGGTGTACCGCTGCCCCATACCACCACGTCCGGCGCATTCTGTGCCGTCGCCTCGTGGAAGCGACGCAGCAATGCTGGGATCACATGCGAGTTACTCGGGTGGAAGTTGTCATGCGGCCCGTACAGGTTGGTCGGCATGACAGAGCGGTAATCGCGTCCATACTGGCGGTTGTATGATTCGCACAGTTTGATCCCGGCGATTTTGGCAATGGCGTAAGGCTCGTTGGTCGGCTCCAGCGTGCCCTGCAATAACTCGCTTTCTGCCATCGGCTGTTTTGCCAGTTTCGGGTAGATGCAGGACGATCCGAGAAACAGCAGTTTGTTCACGTCGTTCTGATGCGCGGCGTGAATGATGTTGCTCTCAATCATCATGTTCTGGTAGATGAAATCCGCCGGATAGGTGTTGTTGGCAACAATGCCGCCCACTTTCGCCGCCGCCAGATAGACCTGGTCAATGCGTTCGCTGGCAAAGAAATCATGCACGGCGCGGCTGTCCAGCAGATTCAGCTCGTCGCGGGTACGTAATACCAGCTCCACATCACCGCGCTGTTCGAGCTGCCGCCTGATGGCAGAACCGACCATCCCACGATGGCCAGCGATAAAAATGCGTTGTTTACTCATGCTTATGACTCCAGCGCGATCGCCACGTCGTAGCCGTGAGATTTCAGCAGAGAGTGTTTTTTCGCCGCTTCGAGGTCATTAGCCACCATTTCAGACACCATCTCTCTGAGGGTGATTTCCGGTTTCCAGCCCAGTTTTTCGTGCGCTTTGGTCGGGTCGCCGAGCAGCGTTTCAACTTCAGCCGGACGGAAGTAACGCGGATCAACGGCGATAATCACATCACCCGGTTTAACGCCCGGCGCGTCATGCCCGGTGACGGAAACCACAATGCCCTTCTCTTCAACACCCGTGCCTTCAAAGCGCAGTTTGATGCCCAGCTGTGCCGCTGCCATTTCCACGAACTGACGCACGGAGTACTGAACGCCGGTCGCGATAACGAAATCTTCCGGCTGTTCCTGTTGCAGCATCATCCACTGCATTTTTACGTAGTCTTTGGCGTGGCCCCAGTCACGCAGGGAATCCATATTGCCGAGGTACAGGCACGACTCCAGCCCCTGGGCGATGTTGGCGATTGCGCGGGTGATTTTGCGGGTAACGAAGGTTTCGCCGCGGCGCGGGGATTCATGGTTGAAGAGAATACCGTTACAGGCGTACATGCCGTAGGATTCGCGGTAGTTAACGGTGATCCAGTAGGCATACAGTTTGGCGACCGCATACGGAGATCGCGGGTAGAACGGCGTGGTTTCTTTCTGTGGAATTTCCTGCACCAGACCGTACAGTTCAGAGGTGGAAGCCTGATAGAAACGGGTTTTCTTTTCCAGACCGAGGAAGCGGATCGCCTCCAGCAGGCGCAGCGTACCCATCGCATCGACGTCTGCGGTATATTCCGGTGACTCAAAAGAAACCGCAACGTGACTCATTGCGCCCAGGTTGTACACTTCATCCGGCTGCACTTCACGCAAAATGCGCGTCAGGTTGGAGGTATCACTCAGGTCGCCATAATGCAGATGGAATTTCGGGTTGCAGGTGTGCGGATCCTGATAAATGTGATCCACGCGCTCGGTGTTGAAGGACGATGCACGACGCTTAATACCATGCACCTCGTAACCTTTTTCCAGCAGAAACTCTGCCAGGTAAGAACCGTCTTGTCCGGTTACACCGGTGATGAGAGCGACTTTTGACATGTCTTATTCCTCTGTATTTTTGAATTTATTCAGTTTCAACGCGTTCGCGTATCACCACTGCGGGATTCCCCCGGCAAACCACATTTGCCGGAAGCGATTTAAAAACACTGCTTCGTGCACCCACGACGGTGCCGTCGCCGATTGTGACGCCTGGGGCAACAAAGACATCGGTTGCCAGCCAGCATTTCTCGCCAATCACAATAGGCGTGGCGTTAATGGTGAAATGTTGACTTGCATGGTCGTGGCTACCGGTGCATAAATAACTTTTTTGCGATATCACCGAATGTGCGCCAATGGTTATTTCACCGAGGGTATATAAATTGACGTCATCGCCGACCCACGCGTAATCACCTAAGGTTAATTTCCACGGATAGGTAATTTTTACTGACGGACGAATAACTACGTTTTTTCCTATTTTTGCTCCGAATAAACGTAATAAAAAAGCCCGCCAGCGATACAATACTTGTGGCGACCAGGCAAATATTGTTGCCTGTACTGCCCACCATAATTGCACTTTAATAGCGTTGCCGCCCCGGAACCCTTTCGGCACCGAGAAACCGCTTAAATCTTGCATTGGTTTTCCTTATATTCAGACTTTGTTATATAAGGCTTTCGTCTTTGAGGTAGTACGTTGGCGTAAATGCCAGGATAATTCAGCCCAAAAGCCAGGCACATGTAATATTTGTCGTTGGACTTTTTTCGCGTCAGCACACAATTCCATATTATTGGTGGTAGATACCCCACCCATGGAAAATTCAGACACCAGGCCATTGAGTTTTTTAAATGCATAACCGGCTTTATACATTTTGGCTGCCAGCGCGTAGTCGGAAGAAACTTTATATTCCAGGTCATAACGCCATTTTTTCAAGCCGGATACAGGGAAAAATATCGCCTGATGACTGGCGGGCAGGCTGTGATAAATATACCAGCCAGGTTTGGCGCTACGTTTAATTTTATGCCCGTCGCCAAAATCCAGCAGCGCATCGCCGGTGATCATCATGTTATCTTTTTGCATTTTTAACTTACGGACAAAATTTGCGGCATCCTGATGAAAAATATCGCCCGAATTGAGAAACAACGCGAACTTGCCTTGTGCCATCGCAATGCCCTTGTTCATGGCGTCGTAGATACCGTTATCTGGCTCGCTGACAAAGCGTAGGTTAAAGATACCATTGAGATTTTCCAGATACTCACGGGTGCCGTCGTTGGAACCGCCATCGACAACAATCCATTCGAAGCTGATATCTTCCGCCTGCGCCAGATGCGCCAGCGAGGCATGTGTTTTGACTATCCCTTCGAGGTTACGAAACGCGACAGTGATTATGCTAAGCAACATGTTCTTATTCTTACCTCGTAATATTTAACGCTTTTCGCAAAATAAACGGACAGACGATTAAAAATGCATATTCCGGGCTAAATATCGAACCGGTAAAAAACAGCGACACCGGAGTAAAAAGATATAATTGCACGCGAAAATTGCGGTTATCACCAAAAGCGTTGATCATCATTTTTATCACTTTCCCCATGTACCACAGCGATAAAAACACTGCGAACCAGGAAAAATAAATAATCAGCAGATACAAACCATTGTCTATGGTTTTTCCGACATCCGCACCGTTAAATATTCCGAATGATGCGACATATTCATAAAGTGAGCCAAATCTGACTACACCGTCAATATGGGTCAAAGAATAACCGACCATCACCAGCGGACCGACAATGCGATAATACGATGACGATCCTTCTGTACCTAAATCGCCCAGACGGGTGGAAATATAAGGAAACGCGATTACCACGCCAACCAGGAATACAGCCAGAGAAATCAATGCTAACGGTAACTTTTTCTTAATCGCCTCTTTATTCAGATATTGGAATGCCCACTCCAGCAAATAAAACAGGATAAAGGTCATAACCCCTGAAAACGATCCGGATAATATTATCCCTGCGAGAATCATAGCATCGGTTTTAGGCGTTTTGATACCAAACTGTTTGATGCTGAGCCAAATTGAGATTAATGCCAGAGCGAAAAATGCCGGTTCGAAATAAAGTGCTGTCGTGCGCTTGCCGCCGAATTTGATGAAATTCAGCACATAGCTGTTGCTGTAAATCAGATATTTCGAAATCGACTCCATAATACTGCTGCCGCCGGTGAGGATAATTTGCGCCATCTCCACCGCCGCCAGCGCCACCACCAACCCGACCACCAGATAAAAGAAACGTAATATCTTGCGATGGTTGTGTGGCGAAATCGTTTTAAAGCGAATACTCCACACCATGCCAATAATGATCACAATATAGACAAACAGCATGGTTGAAGTGACGTATTTACTGGCATCCAACGACTGACCAAACAGATAGTTGAACGCCGTGAGTCCCGCACCAATCCCTAAGGCAATCATCAATTTTTTAACGCTGATGCGTTCTAAAAACAGCAGTAACAAGACAGGTAAAAAAGTGACGATAGTGATGGGGAAACTTTCACCAAGCTGGGCGATTTTGACGTTAACCAGCAGGTAGATCAGCGGCAGCAGCAGGTAGCTACAGATTCTGATAGAAGTTGACATACTCCTCCAGCATCTGTTGTCCACTGTAGGCGGCGCGGCTGCGTTGGCTGAACTCAGCCAGCGTGGTACCAAATATCGCCTGCGCGATTTCCGGTTTGCTTAACTGCACCAGTTGCAGCACCTCTTCTTCACTGACGGTTTTACCACCGGATTTTTGCAGCACTTCCCGCGCCGCATCGCTATGGGTGGCGATCACCGGCACGCCAATCGATAGCGCCTCACACAAAATCAGCGGGTAGTTATCGACGCGAGAACTGAACACCAGCGCATCCATCTGATTGAGCGCGCTCATCAACTTGCGCTTGTCAGTTTCAAAGCCGTGATTAACCACGTTGCCAGCGGTGAACGGCGAGAACTTACCAAAGGTATGCAGTTCGATTTTGTCGCCCAGCGCCATCATCTCACGCACCAGTTGCTGGTTAGTCTTGCCGTCGTAACGCAGGTCATGCGCCACCACCGCGATTTTCGGCTTGCCCTGGGTTTCGCGCACCGGAGGCAAGTCCGCCAGAATCGCTTCGGTTGCCATATCAATACCATTATTGATAATCCGGCAACGCCCTGGCCCGTACAGACTATTGAAAGCGTCAGCCACATGCTGGCTGGGGGAAATAAACTGACAGCCCAGTGCCAGCATCTCGCGGAATAACTGGCGTTTGCCCGCCACCAGCTGGTGTGCCCGATCAATCTTCACCGGCGGATAGTTATTTAAGGTCGGGCATTTCTGGCAGCCCGTTTTCCAGCCTTCGCAACCGTCGGTAAAGGCGCAGCGTCCGGTAACGCTCCAGTGGTCGTGTAACGTCCAGACCAGAGTGACGTCCGGTTTATGGTTTTTCACCTTTTCGCAAAAGCGCACCACGCTCTTAAGATTCAACCAGTAGCTGTGCAGCACATGAAAATGCAGGACCACCGGACCCGGGGTGCGAGTAATGGTGCGATATAACTCATTGAAATTGCCAAACAGATCGCGATTAAACAGACGAAACAGGGCAATATTCGCCATCGCGGTCATCCGCGGCGTATGTTTGATGACCTGCGGATAGTTTTGATGGCTGACGCTCTCTTTGCCGCCTTTGCCGTAGCCGTAGACAAAATGTGACGCCAGCCCCTGTTGCAGCGCACGCTGGTGGAGATCTAACGCCACACCTGCCGCCCCGCCTTCCGCCAATCGCACATTAAATTGCAGAATATTCATTTAATTACCTTCACTCGCGCTTTTTCTCCCACCACCAGCGCGTTGTCCGGGACAGAGTCGAGCACCACGCTGCCCGCGCCCACGGTGACGTTGTTACCAAGCGTGATATCACCAAGAATAATGACGTTGGCACCGAGTTCGACGCCGTTGCCAATGTGTGGACATGCCATGTTATCGGCACCACGATTGCCGATAGTGACGCCGTGGCGAATGGTGAAATCATCCCCCGCTACCACGTTTTTATTGATCACTACGGCGTAACCGTGATGGATAGTGAAACGGCGACCAATGGTTGCGGCTGCCTGGATTTCATAACCGAAAAAGCATTCAGTGATAATGCGATACAGCACCAGCAGCGGGGCCGCCCACAGATTGTTGAGGACGTTCTTTTTGCGCCACACCGAACAAAAATGAGCAACACGATAGGCAAGTACCATGCAGCACGGGCGTAAACTCCAGCTGTTGGCACGCAAATCTTCCAGCATCTTTAGCGCCCCCGAATACCATCAGCCAGACGTTTGCCGTTACGCACCGACAGCAGCGTCAGCAAAGTGCGCCAGGTCATACGTTTATTGCGGATCTGGTAGAGAGTAAACAGCTGATATTTTTTGCTGGCGCGGTCAAATTTATCTTTGTGCTTTCGGTAAAAGTGGAAGTACCCGGAGAATTTTTTCGGTGACGAGGTGATCTGCATTTCACCGTGATTGATATGCAGGATCTGCGTCGCCTCTTCCACTTTCCACGGTTCGCCATACTCCACCACCATCCGCAGGAAGATGTCGTAATCCTGTGCTGCTTTCAGTTCGGTATCGAACAAGCACTCTTTGAAACGCCACGCCCAGGTAAAAACCTGATTGCCAATGATATTGCGTTTATAGAACAGGCGGCGTGAATACGGCGATTTGGGATACAGCGGCAAACTTGCTGGTTGGGAATAGACTTCGCCCTGGCAAACGTAGTCGTTAGCGTACAAAAAGGCGTGAGTGACCAGTTGCTGTTTATGGGCGAGGAAGACGCTCAGGCGGTTGGGCGTCCATTCATCATCGTCATCGATCCCGGTGATGTATTCCCCTTGCGCCAGCATAATCGCCTGGTTACGTACCGCGCACGCCCCGCTGTTAATGTCGTTGTGAATGTAGGTGATACGCGGATCGTTGAGGGCAGTGACGTACTGTTGCAGTTGTTCCCAGGAGGTGGAGCAATCATCCACGATGATCATCTCCCAGTTGCTGTAGTCCTGGCGCAGGACCGATTTTATCGCCCGAATCGCCAGTTGTTGGCGGTTCCAGGTCGGCATATAGATTGAGATCAGCGGATTGTCTTTCATAGGTTGTTCTCCCGGCTTATGAGCTGGTTTGCTTGCCGGACGCTTCGCTATCGGCCTACGGGGCGGTGCGAATGCAGGCGTCGTTATTTCGCATCCGACTTATATTCGTATTCGTAATAGCCATAATCCTGATACGCGCTGGCGCGGCGGAAGATGGAGTTCAGAATCACCCCTTTCACCGGAATACCGTTTTGCTCAAAGCGGCTCAGACTGGTTTCCACTTCTTTCAATGTGTTGACCGCATAACGCGCCACCATTAACGTGGTTCCGACATGACGACCAACAATTGCCGCATCGGTCACTGCCAGAATCGGCGGCGTATCAATCAACACCAGGTCATAGTTTTTACTCGCCCAGTTCACCAGTTCGGCAAAGCGTTCGCTCATCAACAGTTCAGAAGGATTTGGCGGCACCTGACCGCGCGGGATCAGGTCAAATTTGGCAATAGAGGTCGGTTTAGCAGCGGTAGTAATATCGCCCTGACCAATCAGAATTTCCGACAGGCCATTAACGTTATTAGTGCCCAACAGCTCGTGGGTGTAGCCTTTGCGCATATCGCAGTCGATCAACAACACGCGTTTATTGGTCTGGCTGATCACCGCCGCCAGGTTGGCGCAGACAAAGGTTTTACCAATTGACGGGCTAACCCCGGTCATCATCAACACATTGTTCTGTGCCTGCATCATCGCGAAGTGCAAACTGGTACGCAGACTACGGATGGCTTCAATCGCCAGATCGGTTGGATTCCCCACCGCCAGTAGCTGGCTCTGTTTATAGCGTTTAATCCCTTTGATGGTTTTGACGCTATCACGCGCTTTCTGCCATTCCGACAGCGGGATGCTGGCATAGACGCTAATACCGTGTTCTTCCAGTACTTGCGGGCTTTCAATGCCGCGATTAAACAACGAGCGCAGCAGCACACCCACGATAGAAAGCATCAGGCCAAGGATAATCGCGCCGAGGATAATCAGCCCTTTCTTCGGTTTCAGCACGCCAGGCTGAGTGATTGCCGGGTCAACAATGCGCACATCGCCGACGGTGCTGGCCTCGGTGATTTTCAGCTCCTGCTCTTTATTCAGCAGTTGCATATAGACCTGCTGACCAGACTCGACATCGCGGGTCAGACGGACAATCTCCTGCTGGGTTTTCGGCATCGCCGTTACGCGACCGTTAAGTTTGGCTTTTTCGTCTTCCAGCGCCTGACGTTTCTCCAGCAGCGTGCGGTACGCCGGGTGAACTTTGGTGTACAGCTTGGAGATTTCCGCCTCTTTAAAGGTCAGTTCGTTCAACTGCGCATCGATGTTCACCATCGAATCGAGCACCGCTTTTGCTTCCAGCGGCAGATCAACAGAATCTTTATCCTGACGGAAGGCATTCAGTTTGTTTTCGGCAACATCCAAGCGGCTACGTACTTCCGGTAACTGTTGCGCGAGGAAGGCGAGGCTTTTCGACGCTTCCGCCGATTTGCGCTCAATATTTTGTTCCTGATAGTTACGGGCGATGCTGTTAAGAATGTCGCGGATCTGTTCACGATCTTCACCGGTATAAGTCAGGCTCAAAACGCCAGCGTCTTTGCCGTTCTCCGTTACCGTCAGGCTGTTTTGCAGTTGGTTGATCATCCCCAGCGTGGAGTATTTGGTGACGGTAAACTCACTGCCCGGGCTGGCGTGAATGGCTTCAACCATCAGCGTGACGCCTTCTTTTTTCAGCATCTGGCCCGCTTGCCCCCGGGCGCTAAAGCCGCCGTCGCTGCTCAGGGTGTAGTTTTTGTTGTCCAGCACATTAAGCGTAAACACCTGATCCGCCATCTCTTTCGGGCGGTTAAAGGTGGTCACTTTCACCGTCTCGTTCTGACGTCCCATCAGGCGATCCCAGCCCGCACCGAAAATCGGGAACGTGTTTTTGCTCACTGCAATATCGAGGTCGAGATCGTCCACCGTTTTACCAAGCACCAGACGCGAACGAATCAACTGGATCTCGGCGTCCGATGCAGGCGGTTTGTTGGCTAATGCCGAACCAATGTCCTGCACTAACGAATTGCCGCTGTTTTGCTCGATTTGTACCAGTGCGTCGGCACTATAAATCGGCGTGGCGAAGAAGGTGTAAACCACGGCACAGAGGGCGAATACGGTGGTGATGCCAATCACCCACCAGCGCGCTTCAATGACGGTGCCGACCAGGCGACCAATATCGATTTCATCACTGCCCGTTACCGGAGCGGCATGTTGTTTTACTTTTTCTGTCATTCTTATACCTGCTCTGCGTTCAATGCCTGCGCCCACTGGCGGGCAGACCGTTCAAGTAATGTGTACACCGCTGCAAACGTTTCCCGGCTTTTGCGATACGGATCGGGGATTTCACATTCGTTATCCCAGTGACCAAACAGCATCACTTTGCCGCGCATCTCCGGTGCCATCTCGCATAAGCGTTCGATATGGCGCTTTTCCATGGTCAAAATCAGGTCGTAGTTGCGACACAGACGGCGGCTGATTTGACGGGCACAGTGACCTTCCAGAGACAGTTGATGTTCTGCGGCGACGCTGATAGCGGTAGGATCAGCGCCCTTACCGACCAGCGCGCCGAGTCCAGCGGACTCCACTTTCAGCTCCGGGTGATAACGTTGCAGTAAGCGTTCCGCCGTCGGGGAACGGCAAATATTGCCGACACAGACAACTAAGATGTTGTTAAACATGACGATTACCAGTTATGAATGTCGCTGGCTGTATCCGTCATGTAACGGACACCGCTAATAGTTGGCAGCAACTGATTGATCAGACGGTTCCAGCGGGAAACCGGGGCGGTGGTGACATACACCACGTCATAAGGTTGCAGGCGGAATTCTGTCGCCATCACCAGCGACGTGGCATCGGACATATCCAGCTGGTAGATATTGGCAATCTTGCCGTTACGCCCGCCCTCGCCTTTCAGCGGACGAATGACAAAGATGCCGCTGGCGTTGGAGGTGGTCATGTCGATGCCTTCAGCATTGCCCAGGGCTTCAGTCAGGGTCATGCCGCTAAAGTCCATTTTCAGGGTGCTCTGTTTCTTCACTTCACCCATCACAAATACTTTCAGATCATCATTACGTGGCACGTAGAGAATATCGCCGGGGTAAAGCAGGCGATTCTGGTTGAGGTCGCCGTTTTGCATCAGCGCCTGCAAAGAAATGCGCTCTTCACGACCATTGTGTGTTAGCACCACGTTGCGCCAGTCAGCGGTGTCGGTCAGGCCACCTGCGGCGTTGATGGCGTCGAGAATAGTCAGTGGCACGTTGGTGATCGCCTGTTGACCGGATTTATTCACCTGACCGGAGATATAGGCCTTTTGTGAGCGGAAGGCGGCGATATTAACGTCCACCTGCGGGTCAGCGATGTACGTCGCTAAGCGCCCGGTAATATCACTGCGGATTTCAGCGAGCGTTTTCCCGACTACGTGGACCTTGCCGATATACGGGTAAAACATAGTGCCGTCAGGCTGTACCCAGTTGCCGGTGTCGCTGGAGCTGCGGTACTGACCGGCTGGCGTGGTGAGTTCCGGGTGATCCCAGACGGTGACATTAAGAACGTCCCCCGGCCCGACGCGATACTGGTAATTCGCGATCTCACTTTCCAGCGTCATATTGGGGCGCGCTACATTCGGGCGTGGGCGTAATTGGTCAATCAGGCGCGGGGTCAGCGGATAAACATTCACCATTTTGTCGAGATCGAAATCAGCGTCCTGCTGTTTGATGACGTCTTTGCCCATCGTCGACATATTGCTGCCCGGAAGTACTGTGCAACCGCTTATCAAGGTTACTGACACCAATAATGGCATCAATTTCATTTTGGATTTCATCATTGTTTATTTATCACTTTGGCAGAGTAATTATCCTGTGCACTATTAATAGCAATGTCGCCATGCACATTTACCTTGCAGTTAATTGAATAAAAATTTAACTGGCATCAGTCCTAAAAAAATTGATTTCATCCGTAGGCTATTGACAGAATAATTCAGACTGGTCTTTCAGGCATCCAGACACGCTACCGCCCCTGGCTTTCTAGCTACCAATACACTGACTAAACAATGTGTTATGGATAGATACCCTCTTGAGCAAGGTCTTCTGGAAATATATCAGTCGCTTGAGAAACCCGACGGATAATGAATAACCATCTCCTGAAGACCGAACATTAATAGCAACACCGAGATTTAACATTTGATGCTGGGAGAATTGTTGCAGCTAACCTAATAGCAGGCAAGGAGACAACTGTCCTAATATCGGTTTTTAAGATTAATATTAAGAGCAAATTTTTGACCTTTTAGGATTTTCTTTATATTGACAAAATGAGAGTAAAAAATACCGCCTGCGATATATCCTAAAATGCTATCTCTGCAATTAAATATTCGCATTTCGCTTATTTACACATTATTGAGAATGCTCTCTTTTTTAACCGCCGTATTAAGAGAAATCTCAGCCCGGCATTGCAATTTCCCCCAGCTTTATCCATGATCGAAGTGTGACATTCGTCATATAACAGAAGGTATTGCTATTACTATGGAATGGATTGCCGATCCCTCAATCTGGGCCGGGCTGGTTACGCTGGTCGTCATCGAGCTGGTGCTCGGGATTGATAATCTGGTTTTTATCGCCATCCTTGCTGAAAAACTGCCGCCTTCCCAGCGCGACCGCGCGCGCGTGACGGGTCTGCTGCTGGCGATGGTGATGCGGTTACTGCTGCTGGCTTCTATCTCCTGGCTGGTGACGCTCACTCAGCCTTTGTTCTCCATTCACGGCCTGAGCTTTAGTGCCCGCGATCTGATCATGCTCTTCGGCGGGTTGTTCCTGCTGTTCAAAGCCACGGTGGAGCTCAACGAGCGGCTGGAGGGCAAAGACAGCGAGAACCCAACCCAGCGCCGCGGAGCGAAATTCTGGCCGGTAGTGGCGCAAATCGTGGTGCTGGATGCGGTCTTCTCCCTTGACTCGGTGATCACCGCCGTCGGGATGGTGGACCACCTTGCGGTAATGATGGCCGCGGTGATTATTGCCATCACGCTAATGGTAATGGCCAGCAAGGCGCTGACCCGCTTTGTAAACAGTCACCCGACCATTGTGATCCTCTGTCTGAGCTTCTGTTGATGATTGGCTTTAGCCTGGTGGCAGAAGGTTTCGGCTTCGTCATTCCGAAAGGGCTACCTGTACGCTGCCATTGGTTTCTCGGTGATGATTGAAGCGCTCAACCAGCTGGCGATATTTAACCGCCGCCGCTTCCTGTCCGCGAATCAAACCCTTCGTCAGCGCACGGCCGACACGGTTATGCGCCTGCTAAGCGGTAAGAAAGAGGATGCGGAGCTGGACGCCGAATCCTCCGCCATGCTGGCCGACCACAGCGACGGGCTGATCTTTGACCCGCAGGAACGACGGATGATCGAGCGGGTGCTCAATCTGAATCAGCGGACGGTCAGCAGCATCATGACCTCGCGGCATGACATTGAGCATATCGACCTGACGGCACCGGAAGAGCATATTCGCGCCCTGCTGGATAAAAACCAGCACACCCGCGTGGTGGTAACCGGCGGTGAAGAGGAAGAGGAACTGCTGGGGGTGGTGCACGTTATTGACCTGCTCCAGCAGCAGCTTCACGGCGAGGCGCTCAACCTGCGCGTACTGGTGCGCCAGCCGCTGGTTTTCCCTGAGGGGCTACCGCTGCTTTCCGCCCTGGAGCAGTTCCGTAATGCCCGCACGCACTTTGCTTTTGTAGTGGATGAGTTTGGCTCGGTGGAAGGGATTGTGACATTAAGTGACGTCACTGAAACCATGCCGGTAACTTACCGAACGAAGTGGAAGAGATCGACGCCCGCCATGATATTCAGAAAAATGCGGACGGTTCCTGGACGGCGAATGGTCATATGCCGCTGGAGGATCTGTGCAATATGTGCCGCTACCGCTGGATGAAAAACGGAATATCACACCATTGCCGGGCTGTTGATGGAATATTTGCAGCGTATTCCAAAACCTGGCGAAGAAGTTCAGGTGGGGGATTATTTGCTTAAAACGTTGCAGGTAGAAAGCCATCGCGTGCAGAAGGTGCAGCTCATCCCGCTGCGGGATGAGGAAGAACTGGATTTTGAGGTTTAGGTAAAACAAAACGGCAACCCGGTTGCCGTTTTAGTATTTGCTCCCTCTCCCGTGGGAGAGGGTCGGGGTGAGGGCATCAGGCCGCACTGGCCGCCTGGTAAGGCGGAGCCGCCACCCGGCGCAACGAACGTCAAAGCTTATCCAGCAGCTTCTTCATATCCTTGCCGTCCTGTGAATCTTTATTGCGATCCGCCCAGCCGCTAAGCCGACGTTTCGCTTCATCCTGCAGATGCTTGCGCAGGATCTGATCCACTTCCAGGCTGTAATTCAGGGCCTGCCATTTGCCGTATACGGTCAGCGGGACCGGCGTCTCTTTCAGGAAGTCGATGAGCTTGCTTTCCCCCTGCCAGCCGGAAAGTACGCGCACGTTAAAGCGCGTGTCCGCCGTCTCTTTCACCAGATCCAGCTTACCTTCACCGGTCATTGATAACAGTGAAGAGGCACCCTGCATACCGTCGAGTGTGAGTTGTCCGTTGTCCAGCGTCAGGTCCGTGGTGAAGCTGTCGAGGCGCGTGGCACTGTCGTAGTTATCCTGGACCTTCACATCGCTGCTGCGCTCAACCGCCTGCTGCACCAGCTGCTGGAAGTTAAGCCCTTCCATGCGGGAATTTTTCAGATCAAGATGCGCCTGTCCCTGCCACTCGCGGCGGAAAGCATCGGCATCAATTTTCGTGCCTGAGAAGTCACCCGCGAGCGACAACTGCCCCGTCAGGGATATCGGATAGTTAAACGCTTTCAGGATAGTGCCTATTTCAACGTTGTCGAGACGCGGCTGGAATTCGGCGCTGGCAACGTCTTTACGGACGTCCAGCGTGCCGGGCAGCGAGAGATTCCCTGCGCCCATCTTACCGCTCAGCTCGGAGATCACCAGCAAACCGTTATGGTTAAACATCTGGCTGCTCACGTCGGTAAAATCAATGCCGCGCCAGCGCAGGCTATTGGCTTTCAGCAGAATATCCGCTGTGAATCCGCGCAGAGCGTTATAGTCAGGTTGATCGAGATTAGACGAGATAACCGGACGTGAGACCGGCGCCTGACTTTGCCCCGTCTGCGTGGCATCGCTGTCCGTGGCGCTGGCCGGCAGAGGCGGCAGCAGGTTTTCCAGATTGAGCTTGTCAAACTGTAAATTCAGTACCCACTTAGGCTTCTCTTCGAGCGTGACGCTCGCCTGCCCTTTGAGGCTACTGTCATTTGCCTGCAGGTTGAGGTTATCCAGCTCCAGCTGCTTTTGCTCTTCGCGCCACACGGCCTGCAGCGTTCCCTGCCCCGCGATCCCCTGGGTGGGAAGATCGGCCCCCGTCAGCTGCCAGTTCAGCTGCTGGATGTCGGCCGTAAGCTGATGCGGATAGTCTGAGGCGTTGACGCTGGCATTCAACGACAGGGTCAAATCGCGCTGATCGCGGTTCACGCGCCCGCTAAACTCCAGCGACGCTAAATGGTGTGCATCCTGTTCCATCTGCAGGTTAATGTTGCGTACGGTCACCTGCTCCTGGTGCTCATGCTGGAAAACCAACACGCTATCGGCGACTTTCAGCTTGCCAATATCAAAGGACCAGCCGGTATCGGACGGCTCATCAGGAAGGGTATTTTCGCGCGGCGCAACCGGCGCATTGGCATCACGCACGGCTTCGGTTTGCGGGGTGAGCTGGATCACCGCGCCCTTCAGCATCACCTGCTTAACCTGCAGCTGATGGGAAATAAGCGGGATCAGCGCCACATCAAGGCGCATGTTGTCTGCGGACACCAGTGGCTGGCTCGCGCCTGGGCGGTGAGAGACATTCGCCCGGAGAGGATACTAAGCTGCGGCCAGACGTGCCAACGCAGTGGCCCGTCGAGCTGCAATTGATAACCGCTACGTGCAGCAACTTGCTTGACCATATAGTCGCGGAAATCATTCGGATTCACCAGCAACACTAACGCAGATAACCCGGCCACCAGCACGACCAGGAGTATCATCAGCGTCGTCAGAAATCGTCTCATGGTATCCTCAATGGGCCTGAATTAGTCTTTATCGATTCGGCTGGCTACCGCGCCCTGCTGGTTGCGATATTTCGCATCTTCACGGCGGTTGTAAGGTCGCGCCGCCGGGCCGGAAAGCGGCTCAAAGCTCAGCGCACCAATTAACATGCCCGGACGCAGCGCCAGCGGCAGCTTACCGGAGTTGTAGAACTCCAGCACAATGCAACCAGACCAGCCCGGATCGATACGGTGCGCGGTGACGTGCACCATCAGCCCCAGACGCGCCAAAGAGGAACGCCCGTCCAGCCAGCCCACCAGATCGGCTGGCAGCGTCACCGACTCCAGCGTCACCGCCAGCGCCAGCTCTCCTGGGTGAAGATAGAACGCCTCGCCCTCGTCGAGAACGATCTCATCGCTCATCACGCGGTCAAGCGCGGCGCTCACTTCATCTTTGGGACCGCTCAGATCGATAAACGCTGCCGTGTGACCACGGAAGGTACGAAATTTATTGCCCAGGCGTACATCCACCGTCGCGCCGTTAATACGCTCCATTGGCGGACGTGGGTTGATCGACAAACGGCCTTCATCAAGCCAGGCTTCAATATCTCGGTCACACAGACGCATGGCATTTTCTCCTTTCGCGCATCACTCCCTTAACGCCAATTACGTCAAGGGCATACCAGGTTATCACTGAACGGTACACAATTTATCAAGCTTATTCAAAGAACTGACTTATTTTCGCTTTCAATATATCGATCGCAATGCGGTTTTTCCCGCCGCGCGGCACGATAATGTCCGCATATTGTTTAGAAGGCTCAATGAATTGCAGGAACATCGGGCGCACGGTTTTTTGATATTGCGCCATCACGGAATCCATTGAACGCCCACGCTCGTTAACGTCACGCTTGATGCGGCGCATCAGGCAGATATCCAGCGGGGTATCAACGAAAATGGAGAAGTTAAGTTCGTCACGCAAACGCGCATCCGTCAGCAACAAAATGCCTTCGAGAATGATGACCTTCTTCGGCTCAACCGTCACCGTTTCTTTCATACGCGTATGTTCAACATAGCTGTAAACCGGCAGGTCAATTGCCGAGCCGCGTTTCAACGCTTGTAAATGCTCAAGCAGCAGACTGTGATCCATCGCGCTGGGATGGTCGTAGTTGGTCTTAACGCGTTCTTCCATCGACAGATGGCTTTGATCTTTGTAATAGCAGTCTTCGGGAATTACGCCGATGTGTTCATCACCGACTTGCTCACGCAATTCACGATAAAGGGTACTGGCAATAAGACTCTTGCCGGAAGCCGATGCGCCAGCGATACCGATAATGACGCACTGATGAGACTGATCAGTCATATATTTAGCGACCTGATTAACCTGGATGTTAGGAAGGGGGCGACGAAGCGCCAAACGCGGCAATTATAGGGATTTCATCCGTCTGATACCAGTCGAAAGCACAGGTTCTGCGAGACTGGCCGAAAAGTAGCGCTTTATTCCCTGAGTGAAATTTAAATGAACGTTTTTTCAGCGTTTAACCGTTTTTTTTCACAGAGCCTCTATTTAATAAGTCTGTGGTGTCAAATTCTGAGCGGTCACCATATGAATTGTAAATTGTTTGTACTAGCATAAACCAAATTATCAAATTCACGCGTTCGGACATCTTCCCTGACGGCATGGCGTCTCTGGATAAAGCGGTAATGAATAAACAATACCAGCGGGTTTTGGTTACCACCCCACATCCTTTAATACGACTTGTCTGTCTGGGCCTGGTCACCTTTATCTTTACCTTATTTTCGCTGGAGCTCACCCGGTTCGGTACCCTGCTTGCCCCGCTCTGGTTCCCCACCGCGATTATGATGGTGGCGTTTTACCGTCATGCAGGAAAAATGTGGCCAGGAATCGCCCTGGCCTGCTCGTTCGGCAACGTTCTGGCCTCGTGGATGCTGTTTTCGTGGGGGTCGGTCAGCCTTATCTACCCTTCTATCAACGTCATTGAGGCTGCAATCGGCGCGCTGTTCCTGCGCAAATGGCTCCCGTGGTATAACCCGCTGCAGAATCTGAACGACTGGATCCGCGTGGCCGTCGGCAGCGCGCTGGTGCCGCCGCTGGTAGGCGGTATTCTGGTGTCTCTGCTGGCACCCGGCCCTGAGCCCCTGCGTAATTTCTTCGTCTGGGTATTGTCAGAAGCGATTGGCGCGCTGGCGCTGGTGCCGCTAGGGCTGTTGTTTAAGCCGCATTATCTGCTGCGCCATCGTGATCCGCGATTGCTGCTGGAAACGCTGACCACGCTGGCCGTAACGCTAGCCCTCAGTTGGGCAGCCATCACCTGGCTGCCGTGGCCCTTCACCTGCGTGATCGTTCTGCTAATGTGGAGCGCCGTGCGCCTGCCGCGAATGGAAGCGTTCATGGTGTTTCTGATTACCGTGATGGTTGTGTCGCTGATGATTGCCCGGAACCCTCTGGCGCTGACCACCCAGCACGCCGGGCCGATGCTGAACGCTCCCTGGCTACCGTTCCTGATGTTGCTCCTGCCCGCTAACGTGATGACCATGGTGATGTACGCCTTCCGCGCGGAGCGCAAACACATCACCGAAAGCGAAGAGCGTTTTCGTAACGCGATGGAGTATTCGGCCATCGGTATGGCGCTGGTCAGCATCGAAGGCAAATGGCTTCAGGCTAACAAGGCGCTGTGCAATTTCCTCGGCTACAGCCAGACGGAGCTCCAGTCGCTGACCTTCCAGCAGCTCACCTGGCCGGAAGATCTGCATACCGACCTGGAGCAGCTCGAACAGCTGATTAACGGCGACATCAATACCTATACCCTCGAGAAGCGCTATTACACGCGCGACGGGGAAGTGGTCTGGGCGCTGCTTGCCGTCTCCGTGGTGCGTCATGCCGACGGCTCGCCGCTCTATTTTATCGCCCAGATTGAAGACATTAACGACCTGAAGCAGACCGAATGGGTCAATAAACGCCTGATGGAGCGCATCACCCTGGCAAACGAAGCAGGGGGCATCGGCATCTGGGAGTGGGATCTGGAGCCAGACATTATCAGCTGGGACAAGCGGATGTTTGAGCTGTATGAAATTCCGCCGCACATCAAGCCCACCTGGCAGCTCTGGCACGACACGATGCTGCCGGAAGATCGCGCTCACGCAGAGAAGGTGCTGCGGGACTCGCTGATTTCCCGGCTGCCGTTTAAGCTGGAGTTCCGCATCCGCGTGAAAGAAGGCGTGCGCCATATTCGTTCCCTGGCGAACCGGGTGCTCAATAAGCAGGGTGAAGTCGAGCGGCTGCTCGGCATCAATATGGACATGACCGAGGTTAAGCAGCTTAACGAGGCGCTTTTCCAGGAAAAAGAGCGTCTGCACATTACTCTCGACTCCATCGGTGAAGCGGTGCTGTGCACCGATATCAACATGAACGTCACCTTTATGAACCCGGTGGCTGAGAAAATGAGCGGCTGGCTGCAGACCGAGGCTATTGGTCAGCCGATCCTGAAGGTGTTACACATCACCTTTGGTGAAAAAGGACCGCTGATGGAGAATATTCACAGCGGCGATATGTCCCGTTCCGATATTGATCAGGACGTGGTGCTGAACTGCCGTACCGGCGGCAATTTTGATATTCACTACAGCATTACGCCGCTCAGCACGCTGGATGGACAGAATATCGGCTCGGTGATCGTGATTCAGGACGTGACCGAGTCGCGCAAAATGCTGCGTCAGCTGAGCTACAGCGCCTCCCACGATGCCCTGACCCATCTGGCAAACCGGGTCAGCTTCGAAAACCATCTTAAACGGCTTCTGCAGACCGTTCGCGAAACGCGCCAGCGTCATGCTCTGGTGTTTATCGACCTCGATCGCTTCAAAGCCGTCAACGATACGGCTGGCCACGCGGCGGGCGATGCCCTGCTGCGGGAACTGGCCTCCCTGATGTTGACCATGCTCCGCTCCAGCGACGTGCTGGCACGTCTGGGCGGGGACGAATTCGGATTACTGTTACCGGACTGCAATATTGAAAGCGCGCGCTATATCGCCGGGCGCCTGATTCATACGATCAATGACTATCACTTTATGTGGGAAGGCCGTCTGCACCGGATCGGCGCCAGCGCCGGCATCACGCTGATTGATGAAAATAACCATCAGGCGTCGGAGATCATGTCCCAGGCGGACATTGCCTGTTACGCCTCGAAAAACAGCGGGCGCGGCATGGTGACGGTTTACGAACCCCAGCAGGAGCGGGATCACAACACGCGCAGCATGATGTCGCTTGATGAACAGTGGCACATGATTAAAGACAATCATCTGATGATGATTGCCCGCAGCGTCGCCTCCCCGCGCATCCCTGAGAGCAGTAATTTCTGGCTGCTGTCGTTACGCCTGTGGACCAGCCAGGGCGAAGTTCAGGAAGAGCATGCCTTCCGCTCGGGCCTGGCGGAGCCTGAGCTTCTGCACGCCCTCGACAGACGGATCTTTAGCGAGTTTTTCCGCACCTCAGCCGCACAGATCGCCAGTAAAGGCATGGGGGTGGCGCTGCCGCTCTCGGAGGCCGGTTTAGCCAGCGTGACGCTGGTCGATGAACTGCTCGACCTGCTGGATAAAAGCCCGATGCCGGGCCGTCTGCTGCATCTGGTTATCTCTGCCGATGTGGTGCGCAGCCCGGAAAAGAACCTGCATCGGGGTCTGCAAAAGCTCCGTCAGGCGGGCTGCCGCGTGATCTTCAGCCAGGTGGGACGCGATATGAACGTCTTTACCCACCTGACCGCGAATATGGCCGACTATCTGATGCTGGATGCGGAGGTGGTCACCAACGTATACGGCAATCTGATGGATGAGATGATGGTGACCATTATTCAGGGCCACGCCCAGCGTCTGGGAATGAAAACCATCGCAGGTCCCTGCAATCAGCCCATCATGATGGATACGCTCTCCGGTATCGGCATCGATTTTATTTTTGGTGACACCATCGCCGAGCCGCAGCCGCTGGATCTACTGCTCAACACCAGCTATTTCGCCATCAACTGACGGTGCCCAGCCGTCGGTATACCAGATGTGCAGCAGCGCGTAAGAGCGCCACGGCTTCCAGCGCTCGGCATAACGACGAATTTGTGCGGGCGTCATTCCGGCGAAGCGTTGTTTAATCAGGTAATCATCCGGCAGAAACACATCTTTCGCCTGCCAGCCGCGCAGGGCCAGGTAGTTTGCCGTCCAGCGCCCTATTCCCGGCCGCTGCTGTAGCGCCTTCATCCCCTCTTCTATATTTGCGGGTGGGAAAAGCGGAAACGTTCCGTCGATAACCGACTGCGCCAGGTGAATCAGCGACTCAGCGCGCTTTACCGGCATGCCCAATGCTTTCAGCGCCAGCGGGTCCGCTGCCGCCAGCGCCTGCGGCGTGGGGAAGCAGAGATAGCCCGGGCAATCCGCCACGGGTTCACCGCATAGCGCCACCACGCGCGACGCCAGCTTCGCCGCCATCGCCACGCTCACCAGCTGCCCGAGAATCGCCCGGACGCCCTGCTCGTACGCATCCATCGCTCCCGGCAAACGCAAGCCTGGCCGGGCAGCACCGAGATCGCCCAGCGTCTCCGCGATGTGCTGCGGATTGCAGCCAAGATCGAACAGGCGTTCGATGCGTTCAAGGCAAGGCTGCGCAACCGGAATTAACCCCGGGCTGAGGGTCACGGCCAGCGTGTGTGATGCGATATCCGGCGTCACGCGGAAAATCCCCTGATGCCCCTCGCAGGCAAAACTGCGCTCGTAGTAGTCGTGCGTGACGGTTTCAATGCCCGTTACCGCACGCGCGCCAAGAAAGCCAAACATCCACTGCCAGTCGTAAGGGGGAAGCCAGTTAAGGGTGTACATCGTCTCTCCTTTTGGGTTCTTCAAAGCATAAACGGAAAGACCCTGTTTCGCTTTGCTTTCATATTCCGGTTGTCGCGACGGCAACATTTCGCTAAAGTCACGCCCCTTCTTCACCGGCATGGGGATTATTTCGTGTTTATTGGTTTTGATTACGGTACAGCAAACTGTTCAGTGGCGGTCATGCGTGACGGTAAACCGCACTTGCTAAAAATGGAAAACGACAGCACGCTGCTGCCTTCAATGCTTTGCGCGCCAACGCGTGAAGCGGTAAGCGAATGGCTGTACCGCCATCATGATGTTCCGGCAGACGACGATGAAACGCAGGCGCTGTTGCGTCGGGCGATTCGTTATAACCGCGAAGAAGATATCGATGTTACGGCGAAAAGCGTGCAGTTCGGTCTTTCCTCACTGGCACAGTACATTGATGATCCAGAAGAAGTGTGGTTTGTGAAATCACCAAAATCGTTCCTCGGTGCCAGCGGCTTAAAACCGCAGCAGGTAGCGCTGTTTGAGGATCTGGTCTGCGCAATGATGTTGCACATTCGCCAGCAGGCGCAGGCGCAGCTGCCAGAAGCGATTACTCAGGCGGTGATTGGTCGCCCGATCAACTTCCAGGGGCTGGGCGGCGATGAAGCAAACGCCCAGGCGCAAGGGATTCTGGAACGCGCGGCGAAGCGTGCCGGATTCAGGGACGTGGTATTCCAGTACGAGCCGGTCGCGGCTGGGCTGGATTACGAAGCCACCTTGCAGGAAGAAAAACGGGTGCTGGTGGTGGATATCGGCGGTGGTACGACTGACTGTTCATTGCTGCTGATGGGACCGCAGTGGCGTTCGCGTCTCGATCGTGAAGCCAGCCTGCTGGGTCACAGTGGTTATCGTATTGGCGGTAACGATCTGGATATCGCCCTGGCGTTTAAAAACCTGATGCCACTGCTGGGTATGGGTGGCGAAACCGAAAAAGGCATCGCCCTGCCGATCCTGCCGTGGTGGAATGCGGTTGCCATCAACGACGTACCTGCGCAGAGTGATTTCTACAGTAGTGCCAACGGTCGTCTGCTTAACGATCTGGTACGCGATGCCCGCGAACCGGAAAAAGTGGCCCTGTTACAGAAAGTCTGGCGTCAGCGTTTAAGCTATCGCCTGGTGCGTAGCGCAGAAGAGTGCAAAATTGCTCTTTCAAGCGTAGCGGAAACCCGCGCCTCACTGCCGTTTATCAGCAATGAACTGGCTACGCTGATTAGCCAGCGAGGGCTGGAAAGCGCCCTCAGCCAGCCACTGGCGCGGATTCTGGAACAGGTGCAACTGGCCCTGGATAACGCCCAGGAAAAACCGGACGTTATCTACCTGACCGGCGGTAGCGCCCGTTCTCCGCTGATTAAAAAAGCGCTGGCAGAACAGTTGCCGGGCATTCCGATTGCAGGCGGCGATGACTTTGGCTCCGTCACCGCCGGGCTGGCACGCTGGGCGGAAGTGGTGTTTAGCTAGTGCTGTTGCGGTGCGGTCTGGTGCCCTCACCCCGTCCTTCTCCCACAGGGAGAGGGAGAAAACACCAAAAACGGCAACATCCGTTGCCGTTTGCATTTACCTTGTAGGCCGGGTAAGCGAAGCGTCACCCGGCGACACTCAGACAATTCCAGACAGTCTTCCATATTTCCTCCATTTTTCCGCTGTGTTAGCTGACTAAACTAGTATCATTCCCCGAAGTCTTCAGGATGAGAACGTATAACGATGAAAGGCAGTAACAAAACCCGCTGGGCAATCGCCGCTGGCATCATTGTGGTGGTCCTTGCCGCCGCCTGGTACTGGCACAGTCAATCCGCGAACTCCGCCGCTCCCTCCGGTGCCAACAGTCAGGCACAGCGCCCGTCAGGCGGAGGGCGCCACGGCATGCGCGGTGGTGCGCTGGCGCCGGTTCAGGCGGCGACCGCCGTAGAACAGGCAGTTCCGCGTTACCTCACCGGGCTTGGCACCATTACCGCCGCTAATACTGTTACGGTGCGCAGCCGCGTGGACGGTCAACTGATGGCGTTACATTTCCAGGAAGGCCAGCAGGTCAAAGCAGGCGATTTACTGGCAGAAATTGACCCCAGCCAGTTCAAAGTTGCATTAGCACAAGCCCAGGGCCAACTGGCAAAAGATAAAGCCACGCTTGCTAACGCCCGCCGTGACCTGGCGCGTTATCAGCAACTGGCAAAAACCAATCTCGTATCCCGTCAGGAGCTGGATGCCCAACAGGCGCTGGTCAGTGAAACCGAAGGCACCATTAAGGCTGATGAAGCAAGCGTCGCCAGCGCGCAGCTGCAACTCGACTGGAGCCGCATCACCGCACCAGTCGATGGTCGCGTTGGTCTCAAGCAGGTTGATGTTGGTAACCAAATCTCCAGTGGTGATACCACCGGGATCGTGGTGATCACCCAGACGCATCCTATCGATTTGCTCTTTACCCTGCCGGAAAGCGATATCGCTACCGTCGTGCAGGCGCAGAAAGCCGGAAAACCGCTGGTGGTAGAAGCCTGGGATCGCACCAACTCGAAGAAATTAAGTGAAGGCACGCTGTTAAGCCTCGATAACCAAATCGATGCCACAACCGGTACGATTAAAGTGAAAGCACGCTTTAATAATCAGGATGATGCGCTGTTTCCCAATCAGTTTGTTAACGCGCGCATGTTAGTCGACACCGAACAAAACGCCGTAGTGATCCCATCAGCCGCCCTGCAAATGGGCAATGAAGGCCATTTTGTCTGGGTGCTGAATAGTGAAAACAAGGTCAGCAAACATCTGGTGACGCCGGGCATTCAGGACAGTCAGAAAGTGGTGATCCGTGCAGGTATTTCTGCGGGCGATCGCGTGGTGACAGACGGCATTGATCGCCTGACCGAAGGGGCGAAAGTGGAAGTGGTGGAAGCCCAGAGCGCCACCACTCCAGAAGAGAAAGCCACCAGCCGCGAATACGCGAAAAAAGGAGCACGCTCCTGATGCAGGTGTTACCCCCGAGCAGCACAGGCGGCCCGTCTCGCCTGTTTATTATGCGTCCTGTCGCCACCACGCTGCTGATGGTGGCGATCTTACTCGCCGGGATTATCGGTTATCGCGCCCTGCCCGTTTCGGCGCTGCCGGAAGTGGACTATCCGACCATTCAGGTAGTCACGCTTTACCCAGGTGCAAGCCCGGATGTCATGACCTCTGCCGTTACCGCGCCGCTCGAGCGCCAGTTCGGGCAGATGTCTGGCCTGAAACAGATGTCGTCGCAAAGTTCCGGCGGTGCGTCAGTTATCACCTTACAGTTCCAGCTAACATTACCGCTCGATGTCGCCGAGCAGGAAGTGCAGGCCGCGATTAACGCCGCCACTAACCTGCTACCGAGCGATCTGCCTAACCCGCCGGTTTACAGCAAAGTGAACCCGGCAGATCCGCCGATCATGACGCTCGCCGTCACCTCAACCGCCATGCCGATGACGCAAGTGGAAGATATGGTGGAAACCCGCGTCGCGCAGAAAATCTCGCAGATTTCCGGCGTCGGCCTGGTGACGCTTTCCGGCGGTCAGCGTCCGGCTGTTCGCGTCAAACTTAACGCTCAGGCGATTGCCGCCCTCGGCCTGACCAGCGAAACCGTGCGCACCGCCATTACCGGCGCTAACGTTAACTCGGCAAAAGGTAGCCTCGACGGCCCTTCCCGTGCGGTCACGCTTTCCGCGAACGACCAGATGCAATCCGCCGAAGAGTATCGCCAGCTAATCATCGCCTACCAGAACGGCGCGCCGATTCGTCTTGGCGATGTCGCAACCGTAGAGCAAGGTGCAGAAAACAGCTGGCTTGGCGCATGGGCGAACAAAGAACAGGCCATTGTGATGAATGTTCAGCGCCAGCCCGGTGCTAACATTATCTCCACCGCCGACAGCATCCGACAGATGCTGCCACAGCTCACCGAGAGTCTGCCGAAATCGGTGAAGGTAACAGTGCTTTCCGATCGCACCACCAATATCCGCGCATCGGTCAACGATACCCAGTTTGAATTGATGATGGCTATCGCGCTGGTAGTCATGATTATCTACCTGTTTTTGCGCAATATTCCGGCGACCATCATTCCCGGCTTCGCAGTGCCGCTGTCGTTAATCGGCACCTTCGCGGTCATGGTGTTT
Organism: Enterobacter hormaechei; assembly: GCA_041890495.1. GTDB lineage: Bacteria > Pseudomonadota > Gammaproteobacteria > Enterobacterales > Enterobacteriaceae > Escherichia > Escherichia boydii. The sequence goes on along the minus strand of CP169086.1, from coordinate 558,376 downwards.
CTCGATTTTTCAATCAATAACCTGACGCTGATGGCGTTAACTATCGCCACCGGGTTCGTGGTCGATGACGCCATCGTGGTGATCGAAAATATTTCCCGCTATATCGAAAAAGGCGAAAAACCGTTGGCGGCGGCGCTCAAGGGCGCAGGTGAAATCGGCTTTACCATTATCTCGCTGACCTTCTCGCTGATTGCGGTGTTGATCCCACTGCTGTTTATGGGCGATATCGTCGGGCGACTGTTCCGCGAATTTGCTATTACCCTGGCGGTAGCGATTTTGATCTCAGCGGTGGTGTCGCTGACCCTGACACCGATGATGTGCGCGCGGATGCTCAGCCAGGAGTCGTTGCGTAAACAGAACCGCTTCTCCCGTGCCTCGGAAAAAATGTTCGACAGGATAATCGCCGCCTATGGTCGTGGACTGGCGAAAGTGCTGAATCATCCGTGGCTGACCTTAAGCGTGGCACTCAGCACGCTGCTGCTTAGCGTGCTGCTGTGGGTGTTCATTCCGAAAGGTTTCTTCCCGGTACAGGACAACGGCATTATTCAGGGCACTTTGCAGGCACCGCAATCCAGCTCCTTTGCCAATATGGCCCAGCGACAACGCCAGGTCGCGGACGTGATTTTGCAGGATCCGGCAGTGCAAAGCCTGACCTCATTTGTTGGCGTTGATGGCACTAACCCGTCGCTGAACAGTGCGCGTTTGCAGATCAACCTCAAACCGTTGGATGAACGTGATGATCGGGTGCAAAAAGTCATCGCCCGTCTGCAAACGGCGGTAGATAAAGTGCCGGGCGTCGATCTCTTCCTGCAACCAACGCAGGATCTGACTATTGATACTCAGGTCAGCCGCACCCAGTACCAGTTTACCTTGCAGGCCACGTCACTGGATGCGCTCAGTACCTGGGTGCCACAGTTGATGGAAAAACTCCAGCAGCTGCCACAGCTATCTGATGTCTCCAGCGACTGGCAGGACAAAGGGCTGGTGGCGTATGTCAATGTTGATCGCGACAGCGCCAGCCGTCTGGGGATCAGCATGGCGGACGTCGATAACGCCCTGTACAATGCGTTTGGTCAGCGGCTGATTTCCACTATTTATACTCAGGCCAACCAGTATCGCGTGGTGCTGGAGCACAACACCGAAAATACCCCAGGGCTTGCGGCGCTAGATACCATTCGCCTGACCAGCAGCGACGGCGGCGTGGTGCCGTTAAGCTCAATTGCCAAAGTTGAACAGCGTTTTGCGCCGCTTTCCATCAACCATCTGGATCAGTTCCCGGTAACGACCATCTCTTTTAACGTGCCAGATAACTATTCGCTGGGCGATGCGGTGCAGGCGATTATGGACACCGAAAAGACGCTGAATCTGCCGGTGGATATCACCACACAGTTCCAGGGCAGCACCCTCGCCTTCCAGTCGGCGCTGGGCAGCACTGTCTGGCTGATTGTCGCGGCGGTGGTGGCGATGTATATAGTGCTCGGCATTCTGTACGAGAGCTTTATTCACCCGATCACCATTCTCTCGACGCTACCCACGGCAGGTGTTGGCGCCCTGCTGGCGTTAATGATTGCCGGTAGCGAACTGGATGTGATTGCGATTATCGGCATTATTTTGCTGATCGGTATCGTGAAGAAGAACGCCATCATGATGATCGACTTCGCGCTGGCTGCTGAGCGCGAGCAAGGCATGTCGCCGCGCGATGCAATCTACCAGGCTTGTCTGTTGCGTTTTCGTCCGATCCTGATGACCACCCTGGCGGCTCTGCTTGGCGCGCTGCCGCTGATGTTGAGTACCGGGGTCGGCGCGGAACTGCGTCGTCCGTTAGGTATCGGCATGGTCGGCGGCCTGATTGTCAGCCAGGTGCTGACGCTGTTCACCACGCCGGTGATTTATCTGCTGTTTGACCGCCTGGCATTGTGGACCAAAAGTCGCTTTGCCCGTCATGAAGAGGAGGCGTAAGTGAAGTTTTTTGCCCTCTTCATTTACCGCCCGGTGGCGACGATTTTACTGTCGGTCGCCATTACCCTGTGCGGCATACTGGGCTTCCGTATGCTGCCGGTCGCCCCGCTGCCGCAGGTCGATTTTCCGGTGATTATGGTCAGCGCCTCGCTGCCCGGTGCGTCGCCGGAGACAATGGCGTCTTCCGTTGCCACGCCGCTGGAGCGCTCACTTGGGCGCATTGCCGGGGTTAGTGAAATGACCTCCAGCAGTTCGCTCGGCAGCACGCGCATTATTTTGCAGTTTGATTTTGACCGGGATATCAACGGCGCAGCGCGTGATGTGCAGGCGGCGATCAACGCCGCACAAAGTTTGCTGCCCAGTGGGATGCCCAGCCGTCCGACCTATCGCAAAGCGAACCCGTCGGATGCGCCAATTATGATCCTCACGCTGACATCCGATACTTATTCGCAGGGTGAACTGTACGATTTCGCCTCGACGCAGCTGGCTCCGACGATTTCGCAAATCGACGGTGTTGGTGATGTCGATGTCGGAGGCAGCTCACTGCCCGCCGTACGCGTCGGGCTGAATCCGCAGGCGCTGTTTAATCAGGGCGTCTCGCTGGACGACGTACGCACTGCCATCAGCAATGCCAACGTGCGTAAACCGCAGGGGGCGCTGGAAGATGGCACTCACCGCTGGCAGATCCAGACCAATGATGAGCTAAAAACCGCCGCCGAATATCAGCCGCTGATTATTCATTACAACAACGGCGGCGCGGTTCGTCTGGGCGATGTGGCGACAGTGACCGACTCTGTACAGGATGTACGTAACGCCGGGATGACCAATGCCAAACCGGCTATTTTGCTGATGATCCGCAAGCTGCCGGAAGCCAATATTATCCAGACGGTTGACAGCATCCGGGCAAAATTACCGGAGTTGCAGGAAACCATTCCGGCGGCGATTGATCTGCAAATTGCTCAGGATCGCTCCCCCACCATTCGCGCCTCGCTGGAAGAAGTCGAGCAAACGCTGATTATCTCGGTGGCGCTGGTGATTCTGGTGGTGTTTTTATTCCTGCGCTCGGGTCGCGCAACTATTATTCCCGCCGTTGCGGTGCCGGTTTCGCTGATTGGTACGTTTGCGGCGATGTACCTGTGCGGATTCAGTCTCAATAACCTTTCGTTAATGGCGCTCACCATCGCTACTGGTTTCGTGGTGGATGACGCCATCGTGGTGCTGGAAAACATTGCCCGTCATCTGGAAGCGGGAATGAAACCGTTGCAAGCCGCACTGCAAGGTACTCGCGAAGTCGGTTTTACGGTGCTGTCGATGAGTCTGTCACTGGTGGCGGTGTTCCTGCCGCTGCTGTTGATGGGCGGATTGCCGGGCCGACTGTTACGCGAATTTGCCGTGACGCTTTCTGTCGCCATTGGTATATCGTTGCTGGTTTCTCTGACATTAACGCCAATGATGTGTGGCTGGATGCTGAAAGCCAGCAAGCCGCGCGAGCAAAAGCGACTGCGTGGTTTTGGTCGCATGTTGGTAGCCCTGCAACAAGGCTACGGCAAGTCACTGAAATGGGTGCTCAATCATACCCGTCTGGTGGGCGTGGTGCTGCTTGGCACCATTGCGCTGAATATCTGGCTGTATATCTCGATCCCGAAAACCTTCTTCCCGGAGCAGGACACTGGCGTGTTGATGGGCGGGATTCAGGCGGATCAGAGTATTTCGTTTCAGGCGATGCGCGGTAAGTTGCAGGATTTCATGAAAATTATCCGTGACGATCCGGCAGTGGATAATGTCACCGGCTTTACAGGCGGTTCGCGAGTGAACAGCGGGATGATGTTTATCACCCTCAAGCCACGCGACGAACGCAGCGAAACGGCGCAGCAAATTATCGACCGTCTGCGCGTAAAACTGGCGAAAGAACCGGGGGCGAATCTGTTCCTGATGGCGGTACAGGATATTCGCGTTGGTGGGCGTCAGTCGAACGCCAGCTACCAGTACACGTTGTTATCCGACGACCTGGCGGCACTGCGAGAATGGGAGCCGAAAATCCGCAAAAAACTGGCGACGTTGCCGGAACTGGCGGACGTGAACTCCGATCAGCAGGATAACGGCGCGGAGATGAATCTGGTTTACGACCGCGACACCATGGCACGGCTGGGAATCGACGTACAAGCCGCCAACAGTCTGTTAAATAACGCCTTCGGTCAGCGGCAAATCTCGACCATTTACCAGCCGATGAACCAGTATAAAGTGGTGATGGAAGTGGATCCGCGCTATACCCAGGACATCAGTGCGCTGGAAAAAATGTTCGTTATCAATAACGAAGGCAAAGCGATCCCGCTGTCGTATTTCGCTAAATGGCAACCGGCGAATGCCCCACTATCGGTGAATCATCAGGGATTATCGGCGGCCTCGACCATTTCGTTTAACCTGCCGACCGGAAAATCGCTCTCGGACGCCAGTGCGGCGATCGATCGCGCAATGACCCAGCTTGGTGTGCCTTCGACGGTGCGCGGCAGTTTTGCCGGCACGGCGCAGGTGTTCCAGGAGACGATGAACTCGCAGGTGATCCTGATTATCGCCGCCATCGCCACGGTGTATATCGTGCTGGGTATCCTTTACGAGAGTTACGTACATCCGCTGACGATTCTCTCCACCCTGCCCTCGGCGGGCGTTGGAGCGCTGTTGGCGCTGGAGCTGTTCAATGCCCCGTTCAGCCTAATCGCCCTGATAGGGATCATGCTATTAATCGGCATCGTGAAGAAAAACGCCATTATGATGGTCGATTTTGCGCTTGAAGCCCAACGGCACGGTAACCTGACGCCGCAGGAAGCTATTTTCCAGGCCTGTCTGCTGCGTTTTCGCCCGATTATGATGACTACCCTGGCGGCGCTGTTTGGTGCGCTGCCGCTGGTATTGTCGGGCGGCGACGGCTCGGAGCTGCGGCAACCCCTGGGGATCACCATTGTCGGTGGACTGGTAATGAGCCAGCTCCTTACGCTGTATACCACGCCGGTGGTGTATCTCTTTTTCGACCGTCTGCGGCTGCGTTTTTCGCGTAAACCTAAACAAACGGTAACCGAGTAAATGACAGATCTTCCCGACAGCACCCGTTGGCAATTGTGGATTGTGGCTTTCGGCTTCTTTATGCAGTCGCTGGACACCACCATCGTAAACACCGCCCTTCCCTCAATGGCGCAAAGCCTCGGGGAAAGTCCGTTGCATATGCACATGGTCATTGTCTCTTATGTGCTGACCGTGGCGGTGATGCTGCCCGCCAGCGGCTGGCTGGCGGACAAAGTCGGCGTGCGCAATATTTTCTTTACCGCCATCGTGCTGTTTACTCTCGGTTCACTGTTTTGCGCGCTTTCCGGCACGCTGAACGAACTGTTGCTGGCACGCGCGTTACAGGGCGTTGGCGGCGCGATGATGGTGCCGGTCGGCAGATTGACGGTGATGAAAATCGTACCGCGCGAGCAATATATGGCGGCGATGACCTTTGTCACGTTACCCGGTCAGGTCGGTCCGCTGCTCGGTCCGGCGCTCGGCGGTCTGCTGGTGGAGTACGCATCGTGGCACTGTATCTTTTTGATCAACATTCCGGTGGGGATTATCGGTGCGATCGCCACATTGCTGTTAATGCCAAACTACACCATGCAGACGCGGCGCTTTGATCTCTCCGGATTTTTATTGCTGGCGGTTGGCATGGCGGTATTAACCCTGGCGCTGGACGGCAGTAAAGGTACAGGTTTATCGCCGCTGACGATTGCAGGCCTGGTCGCAGTTGGCGTGGTGGCACTGGTGCTTTATCTGCTGCACGCCAGAAATAACAACCGTGCCCTGTTCAGTCTGAAACTGTTCCGTACTCGTACCTTTTCGCTGGGCCTGGCGGGGAGCTTTGCCGGACGTATTGGCAGTGGCATGTTGCCCTTTATGACACCGGTTTTCCTGCAAATTGGCCTCGGTTTCTCGCCGTTTCATGCCGGACTGATGATGATCCCGATGGTGCTTGGCAGCATGGGAATGAAGCGAATTGTGGTACAGGTGGTGAATCGCTTTGGTTATCGTCGGGTACTGGTAGCGACCACGCTGGGTCTGTCGCTGGTCACCCTGTTGTTTATGACTACCGCCCTGCTGGGCTGGTACTACGTTTTGCCGTTCGTCCTGTTTTTACAAGGGATGGTCAACTCGACGCGTTTCTCCTCCATGAACACCCTGACGCTGAAAGATCTCCCGGACAATCTGGCGAGCAGCGGCAACAGCCTGCTGTCGATGATTATGCAATTGTCGATGAGTATCGGCGTCACTATCGCCGGGCTGTTGCTGGGACTTTTTGGTTCACAGCATGTCAGCGTCGACAGCGGCACCACACAAACCGTCTTTATGTACACCTGGCTTAGCATGGCGTTGATCATCGCCCTTCCGGCGTTCATCTTTGCCAGAGTGCCGAACGATACGCATCAAAATGTAGCTATTTCGCGGCGAAAAAGGAGCGCGCAATGAAGTTCTGGCGACCCGGTATTACCGGCAAACTGTTTCTGGCGATTTTCGCCACCTGCATTGTCTTGCTGATCAGTATGCACTGGGCGGTGCGTATCAGTTTTGAGCGTGGCTTTATTGATTACATCAAGCATGGTAATGAACAGCGATTACAACTGTTAAGTGATGCGCTTGGCGAGCAGTATGCGCAGCATGGCAACTGGCGCTTCCTGCGCAACAATGATCGCTTTGTCTTTCAGATCCTGCGTTCATTTGAACACGATAATTCGGAAGATAAACCCGGCCCGGGTATGCCACCGCACGGCTGGCGTACCCAGTTCTGGGTGGTTGATCAAAACAACAAAGTGCTGGTTGGTCCGCGAGCGCCGATTCCACCTGACGGTACACGGCGACCCATTCTGGTCAACGGTGCGGAAGTTGGCGCGGTGATCGCCTCCCCCGTTGAGCGGTTAACGCGCAATACTGATATCAATTTCGATAAACAACAGCGGCAAACCAGCTGGTTGATTGTCGCCCTGGCAACGTTACTCGCGGCACTTGCCACTTTTCTGCTGGCGCGCGGTTTACTGGCACCGGTAAAACGACTTGTCGATGGCACGCACAAACTGGCGGCGGGCGATTTCACTACCCGCGTAACGCCCACCAGTGAAGATGAACTGGGCAAACTGGCGCAAGACTTCAACCAGCTTGCCAGCACACTGGAGAAAAACCAGCAAATGCGGCGCGATTTTATGGCCGATATTTCTCACGAACTGCGTACGCCATTAGCGGTGCTGCGCGGTGAACTGGAAGCCATTCAGGATGGCGTGCGTAAATTCACGCCGGAGACGGTGGCGTCTTTACAGGCGGAGGTCGGTACACTGACCAAACTGGTTGACGATCTCCATCAGTTGTCGATGTCTGATGAAGGCGCTCTCGCCTATCAAAAAGCACCGGTAGATTTGATCCCACTGCTGGAAGTGGCGGGCGGCGCATTTCGCGAACGATTCGCCAGTCGTGGCCTGAAACTGCAATTTTCCCTGCCAGACAGTATTACCGTATTTGGCGATCGCGACCGTTTAATGCAGTTATTCAATAACTTACTGGAAAACAGCCTGCGCTACACTGACAGCGGCGGCAGCCTGCAAATCTCTGCCGGGCAGCGCGACAAAACGGTGCGCCTGACCTTTGCCGACAGTGCGCCAGGTGTCAGTGACGATCAGCTACAAAAATTGTTTGAACGTTTTTATCGCACCGAAGGTTCCCGCAACCGTGCCAGCGGCGGTTCCGGGCTGGGGCTGGCGATTTGCCTGAACATTGTTGAAGCACATAATGGTCGCATTATTGCTGCCCATTCGCCTTTTGGCGGGGTAAGCATTACAGTAGAGTTACCGCTGGAACGGGATTTACAGAGAGAAGTATGACCGAGTTACCAATCGACGAAAACACACCGCGTATTTTGATCGTGGAAGATGAACCGAAGCTGGGGCAGTTGCTCATTGATTATCTGCGTGCTGCGAGCTATGCGCCGACGCTTATCAGCCACGGCGATCAGGTACTGCCGTATGTGCGCCAGACACCACCGGATCTGATCCTGTTAGATCTGATGCTCCCTGGCACCGATGGCCTGACGCTGTGCCGGGAAATTCGTCGTTTTTCTGACATTCCGATCGTGATGGTGACGGCAAAAATCGAAGAGATCGATCGCCTGCTGGGGCTGGAGATTGGCGCAGATGATTATATCTGTAAGCCGTACAGCCCACGGGAAGTGGTAGCGCGCGTCAAAACCATTTTGCGCCGTTGCAAACCGCAGCGCGAGTTGCAGCAACAGGATGCTGAAAGCCCGTTGATTATCGACGAAGGTCGTTTTCAGGCTTCATGGCGCGGTAAAATGCTTGACCTGACGCCTGCGGAATTTCGTCTGCTGAAAACGCTCTCTCACGAACCAGGAAAAGTGTTCTCCCGCGAGCAATTGCTCAATCATCTTTATGACGACTACCGCGTAGTAACCGACCGCACCATCGACAGCCACATTAAAAACCTGCGCCGCAAGCTGGAATCTCTCGACGCCGAACAGTCATTTATCCGCGCCGTTTATGGCGTCGGTTACCGCTGGGAAGCCGACGCCTGCCGCATCGTTTAGTTTTAGCGACATTATTTTGTTAGCCGGAGATGGCGTTCAGACCAGATCCGGCAACATTATCCCACGCATGGTCAGCAAACTGACATTATCTCTCCGCCCTGGCAGGCATCAGAAAATCGCTCATACTTTAATCGGTAAACAGCACCTTTAGATGCTGTTTTCGATACACAATTTCAATCAAGGAGTCATTATGGCTGGTTGGTTTGAACTCAGTAAGAGCAGTGATAATCAGTTCCGGTTTGTGCTAAAAGCGGGCAATGGTGAGACTATCCTCACCAGCGAGCTTTATACCTCAAAAGCCTCTGCGGAAAAGGGCATCGCGTCGGTGCGTAGCAACAGCCCGCAAGAAGAACGCTATGAGAAAAAAACGGCAAGTAACGGCAAATTCTATTTCAATCTGAAAGCCGCTAATCATCAAATTATCGGCTCCAGCCAGATGTACGCCACCGCGCAATCTCGTGAAACCGGAATTGCCTCCGTTAAAGCCAATGGCACAAGCCAGACGGTGAAAGACAATACGTAATTACGATGCCGGGCGTGGGTTGTTGGCGTCCCGGCGCTTTACCAGATCCCCCCACAGCGCTACAATGCCCGCCCTTAAAGTGGGGGCACTCCCCTAACCGCTTCATCAGGTGAAGCGGATCTGACCTGTCATCAGAACGAGAGAATTATGTTTAAACCGGAACTCCTTTCCCCGGCGGGAACGCTGAAAAATATGCGTTACGCTTTCGCTTATGGCGCAGATGCTGTTTATGCGGGCCAGCCGCGTTACTCCCTGCGTGTGCGCAACAACGAATTCAACCACGAAAATCTTCAGCTCGGCATCAATGAAGCCCACGCGCTGGGGAAAAAGTTTTATGTCGTGGTCAACATTGCACCGCACAACGCCAAGCTGAAAACCTTTATCCGTGACCTGAAACCGGTGGTGGAAATGGGGCCGGATGCGCTGATTATGTCCGATCCAGGGCTGATTATGCTGGTGCGTGAGCACTTCCCTGAAATGCCGATCCACCTCTCGGTGCAGGCTAACGCCGTAAACTGGGCGACGGTGAAATTCTGGCAGCAAATGGGCCTGACCCGCGTGATCCTCTCTCGCGAGCTGTCGCTGGAAGAGATTGAAGAGATCCGCAATCAGGTGCCGGATATGGAGATCGAGATCTTCGTTCACGGCGCACTGTGCATGGCCTACTCCGGTCGCTGCCTGCTCTCTGGCTATATCAACAAGCGCGATCCGAACCAGGGTACCTGCACCAACGCCTGCCGCTGGGAGTACAACGTCCAGGAAGGGAAAGAAGATGACGTTGGCAACATCGTACACAAGTACGAGCCGATTCCGGTGCAAAATGTTGAGCCGACGCTGGGTATCGGCGCGCCAACCGACAAAGTGTTTATGATCGAAGAAGCCCAGCGTCCGGGCGAGTATATGACCGCGTTTGAAGATGAGCACGGCACTTACATCATGAACTCGAAAGATCTGCGCGCCATCGCCCATGTAGAACGCCTGACCAAAATGGGCGTGCATTCGCTGAAAATCGAAGGCCGTACTAAATCTTTCTACTATTGCGCACGCACCGCACAGGTTTACCGTAAAGCTATCGATGACGCCGCTGCGGGCAAACCGTTCGATACCAGCCTGCTGGAAACTCTGGAAGGTCTGGCGCATCGTGGCTATACCGAAGGTTTCCTGCGTCGTCATACTCACGACGATTATCAGAACTACGAATACGGTTATTCAGTTTCTGACCGCCAGCAGTTTGTTGGTGAGTTTACCGGTGAGCGCAAGGGGGACCTCGCGGCGGTAGCGGTGAAAAATAAATTCTCCGTTGGCGACAGCCTTGAGCTGATGACGCCGCAAGGCAACATTAACTTTACCCTTGAGCACATGGAAAACGCCAAAGGTGAAGCGATGCCGGTCGCACCAGGCGATGGTTATACTGTGTGGCTCCCGGTCCCGCAGGATCTTGAGCTCAATTACGCTCTGCTGATGCGTAATTTCTCCGGGGAAACCACGCGTAACCCACACGGTAAGTGATTAATTTCGATTATTTTTCCCGGATGGAAAATTCTTAGAAACCGATCACATACAGCTACATTTATTAAGGTTATCATCCGTTTCGCTGAAAAACATAACCCATAAAATGCTAGCTGTACCAGGAACCACCTCCTTAGCCTGTGTAATCTCCCTTACACGGGCTTATTTTTTGCCTTCTCTCCCCTCAACCCAGGCAATAAGCTCGTCGATTTGCCCCTCGGAGAACACGGCTATCCCATGCTCTGCGAGCAACGATGCAGCCACACCCATCCCCGCTTTATGGATCCCGCGAAAAGATCCGTCATAAATAAACTGACTGCCGCACGTGGGGCTGCCATCGGTTAAAAGTGCTGCGCTACACCCCGACTCCTGAGCAGCGCGTAGCGCGAGCCAGGCTGCAAGCTGATACTGCTCAGTCACATCCTGCCCTGTATGTTCACTAATTCTGGCTTGCCCGCGCATTACGTCTTTGCCATCAGCGGACATAATCTCTGCCGGAGGACGAGGTACAGGCATCCCGGCCGCAAGTTCAGGACAGTGGATAACCAGACGCTTTTCCTGCTGCCAGCGAGCGAGCAACTCGTTCATTCGCGCTTTTTCACTTCCGTTATAACGAACCTTAAAGCCCATCAGGCACGCGCTTACCAAAATTTTATTCATCATCACTTTCCTGGGATTACGTTACTATCATCGCTGGAGTGTAACGCGCTTTCGTGCCTGGTTTGTTCCTTTCATCCTGTTCTTACCCGCTTTTTCCCTCTCTGCTATACACTCTTACTAACGCTATAAAAGGGAGCAGCGCGGATGGCAACCTATCCAGACAGTTTATTGATTCTCAACGGCAAAAGTGCGGGCAACGATCTGTTGCGTCAGGCAATGCAGGGTTTGCGTGACGACGGCGCGCGCATCCACGTAAGGGTAACCTGGGAAAAAGGCGACGCGGCACGCTATATCAATGAAGCCCTCGGGCTTGGCGTCAGTACCATCATTTCCGGCGGCGGCGATGGCACCATTAATGAGATTGCGTCAGCGCTTATCGACCTGCCCCCGGCAAACCGCCCGGTTATGGGTATTTTACCGCTCGGCACCGCCAATGATTTTGCCACCAGCGCCGGGATCCCGGAAGAGTTAGAGAAGGCGCTCCAGCTGGCGATCCTCGGCAAGGCCACCGCTGTGGATATTGCGCAGGTGAATGACAAAACCTGCTTTATCAATATGGCGACGGGCGGGTTTGGCACGCGCATCACCAGCGAAACGCCGGAAAAGCTGAAGGCGGCGCTGGGCGGCGTGTCGTACCTGATCCACGGGCTGATGCGCATGGACACCCTCAAGCCTGACCGCTGCGAAATTCGCGGCGAGGATTTTCAGTGGCAGGGTGACGCGCTGGTGATAGGGATTGGCAATGGCCGTCAGGCGGGCGGCGGTCAGCAGCTGTGCCCGGAGGCGCTGATCAATGACGGTAAGCTCCAGCTGCGGATTTTCACGGGCGACGGCCTGCTGCCCGCGCTGTTTACCACGCTGACGCAGCCGGAAGAGAGTCCAAATATCATTGCCGGGAAATCGGCGTGGTTTGAGGTGAATGCGCCGCACGGGATGACCTTTAACCTCGACGGAGAGCCGCTGAGCGGAACGCAGTTCCGCATTGAGGTATTGCCCGGCGCGCTGCAGTGTCGGCTGCCGCCGGACTGTGTGCTTTTGCGCTGATGTTTCACACGGTGCGCGATGATGCCCTCATCCCAACCCTCTCCCACAGGGAGAGGGAGATGGAGGCGTCAGGCAATAGTAATTTTGCTATCGAGATAAACGTCCTGCACGGCATTAATCAGTTTCACGCCGTCAGCCATCGATTTCTTGAACGCCTTACGTCCAAGAATCAGCCCCATTCCGCCAGCGCGTTTGTTGATAACCGCAGTACGCACTGCATCGCTGAGGTCAGTTTCACCGCCCGCAGCACCGCCGGAGTTTATCAACCCAGCCCGACCCATATAGCAGTTAGCTAACTGATAACGCACCAGATCAATCGGGTTTTCGCTGGTCAATTTGCTGTAAACACGATCGTCGGTGTAACCGTAATTAATTGCTTTATAGCCGCCGTTATTTTCCGCCATTTTTTGTTTGACGATATCTGCACCGATGGTTGCCGCCAGATGGTTTGCCTGACCGGTCAGGTCGGCGGAAACATGGTAATCAACGCCATCTTTCTTAAAGGCGGAGTTACGCAAATAGGCCCACAGCACTGTCACCATACCCAGCTCGTGCGCACGTTCAAAAGCCGCAGAAATTTCTTCAATCTGGCGACGTGACTCTTCCGAGCCAAAATAGATAGTCGCACCAACCGCAACCGCGCCCATGTTGAACGCCTGCTCCACGCTGGCATACAGCGTTTGATCGTAGGTATTCGGGTAACTTAGCGTCTCGTTGTGATTAAGTTTGACGAGGAATGGAATGCGATGCGCATAACGCCGCGATACCGACGCCAGCACGCCGTAAGTTGACGCCACACAGTTACAGCCCGCTTCGATCGCCAGTTCAACAATGTTTTTCGGGTCAAAGTAGAGCGGGTTAGCAGCAAATGAAGCTCCGGCAGAGTGCTCAACGCCCTGGTCAACCGGCAGAATAGAAAGATATCCTGTGCCAGCCAGACGCCCGGTGTTGTACAACGTCTGCATATTACGTAACACCGCTGGCGGGCGATTATTGTCAATCATTACGCGGTCTACGTAGTCATGTCCGGGGAGATAAAGCTGGTCAGAAGGAATTGTCATACAACGGTGCTGTAAAAGGTTGTCGGCGTCTTTGCCAAGCAACTGCGCAATATCTGTCATTACTATGCTCCCGTAAATTCCGATTGGATATCGGCTATGGATTGTCCTGGCCCGCCTTTTGCGGGCAATCATAATCCTGGTCGTTACGGGCGAGTTTTTCCATCTTTTGGATGTTTTTTCAGCGTTTTCTGTTGGCTCGATTCATCAGAAAAAATGTTAGCGCGGTCAAGTTTTCACCGCAAAGGTATTTAAAAGGTATTATTAAGTGGTATTGTCATCGCGTACCTTACATTACCTGTCATGAAGGAATTAAAAGATGAAAACAACAGCAAAGCTGTCGTTCATGATGTTTGTTGAATGGTTTATCTGGGGCGCGTGGTTTGTGCCATTGTGGTTGTGGTTAAGTAAAAGCGGTTTTAGTGCCGGAGAAATTGGCTGGTCGTATGCCTGCACAGCCATTGCGGCGATCCTGTCGCCAATTCTGGTTGGCTCCATCACTGACCGCTTTTTCTCGGCGCAAAAAGTGCTGGCGGTATTGATGTTCGCAGGCGCGCTGCTGATGTATTTCGCTGCGCAACAGACCACTTTTGCCGGGTTCTTCCCGTTACTGCTGGCCTACTCGCTAACCTATATGCCGACCATTGCGCTGACTAACAGTATCGCTTTTGCCAACGTGCCGGATGTGGAGCGTGATTTCCCGCGCATTCGTGTGATGGGCACTATCGGCTGGATTGCCTCTGGTCTGGCATGTGGTTTCTTGCCGCAAATGCTGGGGTATGCCGATATCTCACCGACTAACATCCCGCTGCTGATTACCGCCGGAAGTTCTGCTCTGCTCGGTGTGTTTGCGTTTTTCCTGCCCGACACGCCGCCAAAAAGCACCGGCAAAATGGACATTAAAGTCATGCTCGGCCTGGATGCGCTGATCCTGCTGCGCGATAAAAACTTCCTCGTCTTTTTCTTCTGTTCATTCCTGTTTGCGATGCCACTGGCGTTCTATTACATCTTTGCCAACGGTTATCTGACCGAAGTTGGCATGAAAAACGCCACCGGCTGGATGACGCTCGGCCAGTTCTCTGAAATCTTCTTTATGCTGGCATTGCCGTTTTTCACTAAACGCTTTGGTATCAAAAAGGTATTATTGCTTGGTCTGGTCACCGCTGCGATCCGCTATGGCTTCTTTATTTACGGTAGTGCGGATGAATATTTCACTTACGCGTTACTGTTCCTCGGTATTTTGCTTCACGGCGTAAGTTACGATTTTTACTACGTTACCGCTTACATCTATGTCGATAAAAAAGCCCCCGTGCATATGCGTACCGCCGCGCAGGGGCTGATCACGCTCTGCTGCCAGGGCTTCGGCAGTTTGCTCGGCTATCGTCTTGGCGGTGTGATGATGGAAAAGATGTTCGCTTATCCGGAACCGGTAAACGGGCTGACTTTCAACTGGTCCGGGATGTGGACTTTCGGCGCGGTGATGATTGCCATTATCGCCGTGCTGTTCATGATTTTTTTCCGCGAATCCGACAACGAAATTACGGCTATCAAGGTCGATGATCGCGATATTGCGTTGACACAAGGGGAAGTTAAATGAAAACAGAACGTATTCTCGGTGCTCTTTATGGGCAGGCGTTAGGGGATGCGATGGGGATGCCCTCCGAGCTTTGGCCACGCAGCCGCGTTAAAGCACACTTTGGCTGGATTGACCGTTTTCTGCCTGGACCAAAGGAGAATAACGCGGCCTGTTATTTTAACCGCGCCGAATTCACCGACGATACCTCGATGGCGCTGTGTCTGGCGGATGCGTTACTGGAACGTGAAGGCAAGATCGATCCGGATCTGATTGGGCGTAATATTCTCGACTGGGCGCTGCGTTTCGACGCCTTTAACAAAAACGTACTAGGTCCGACCTCGAAGATTGCGCTTAACGCCATTCGCGACGGTAAACCCGTTGCTGAACTGGAAAACAACGGCGTGACCAACGGCGCAGCGATGCGCGTCTCGCCATTAGGTTGTTTGCTTTCCGGCGCGTGATGTTGATTCCTTTATTGATGATGTGGGCGCTGGCGTCGAGCCCGACCCATAAATCCGATCTGGCAGTTGCAGGTGCGGTAGTCATCGCATGGGCGATTTCTCGTGCCATTGACGGAGAAGCTGGTCAGCGATTGTTGATTCCCTGCCTTCAATTGCGCGACATGCACAGCAAAAACGCATCACTACCTTCAGCGCCTCACTGGCAGCTACGTCTGGAGATTGCGCTGAAAATTGTGCGCATGCCGACGGCACCGAATCCGCCAGCGAACAGCTTTACCAGGTCGTTGGCGCAGGTACCAGCACTATTGAGTCCGTTCCGTGCGCCATTGCGCTGGGTTGAACTGGCACAAACCGACCCGAATCGCGCGCCCGTCCTGTGCGCTAACCTTGGCGGCGACACAGACACCATCGGCGCTATGGCGACGGCCATCTGCGGTGCGCTCCACGGTGTGCAGGCGATTGACCCGGCGCTGAAAGCCGAACTCGACGCCGTCAACCGGCTCGATTTCGGCCACTATTGCGAGAAACTGCTGCACTTCAGGGAGCATAGGGAGGGCGTATGAATGCATTTGCCCAACGTCTTGAAAATCTGCACGCCACGCGCCCGGTGACGGTGCTGGGCGCAGCGGTGATTGACGTCATCGCCGACGCCTACGCCCTGCCCTGGCGCGGGTGCGATATCGAACTTAAGCAGCAGGGCGTGAATATTGGCGGCTGCGCGCTGAATATCGCCATCGCTCTGAAGCGGCTCGGCATTACGGCGCAAAACGCCCTGCCCGTCGGCCACGGCGTGTGGGCGGATATTATCCGCAACGCCATGGCGAAGCAGGATCTGCACAGCGCCGTGAAGGCCGATACGGGCGATAATGGCTGGTGCCTCGCGCTGGTTGAGCCAGACGGCGAGCGCACCTTTATGTCCTTTAGCGGCGTGGAGAACCAGTGGCAGCAGCGCTGGCTGGATGCGCTTCACGTTCCGCAAAACAGCCTGGTCTATTTGTCCGGCTATCAGCTGGCCTCACCGTGCGGCGAGCTGCTGACACGCTGGCTGGAGGGGTTGCAGAAGGTGACGGCATTCATCGATTTCGGTCCCCGCATCGCGGATATCCCCGACGCGCTGATGGCACGAATTATGGCCTGCAGGCCGATCGTGTCGCTTAATCGTCAGGAAGCGGAGATTGCAGCCGAACGACTGGGTGTAGCGGCTGAAAATCTGGGTGCGGAGTGGCAGCTGCGTTTCGGTGCCGCGCTGATTGTGCGGCATGATAAAGACGGCGCCGCATGGTATGACGGTAATACCTCGGGCGTTGTTGCGGCGTTTCCGGCGGCGGTTGTGGATACCATTGGCGCTGGAGACAGCCACGCGGGCGGCACGCTTGCCGGGCTGGCGGCGGGATGGTCACTGGCGGATGCCGTATTACTGGGCAATGCAGTGGCGTCGTGGGTTGT
This sequence comes from Enterobacter hormaechei, assembly GCA_041890495.1. GTDB lineage: Bacteria > Pseudomonadota > Gammaproteobacteria > Enterobacterales > Enterobacteriaceae > Escherichia > Escherichia boydii. The sequence goes on along the minus strand of CP169086.1, from coordinate 541,527 downwards.
CGGGCATCGGGGCGGTGATTGTGCGCCAACGCGCGAGGAACTACTCCTCGCACACAAAAACGTATAGATCGCTGCGACAGTGGCTAATGCTGTACTCAATAGGCCGTTGCTGTTGGTCAAGCGCCACTTGCTTGATCACCAGCACCGGTATTTTGCTATCTAACTGAATATGTGACTGAAACTCGGCATCCGGCATCCGGGCGCTAACGCGGGAACGCGTACGTTGTGGGTAAATGTGCTGGCTGCGGAAATAGTCATAAAGTGAAATCCCGATGGCATCAACATCATGAATTAAATGCGCCGGAACCCACGATTCCTCAATCGATACCGCTTCTTCATCGACATAGCGAATACGCTTAAGCAAAAAGACATCACTTCCTGCTTCGACCGACAGCTGCTGCGCGACTTCTTCGGGACATTTCACGACACGCTTGTTAACCCATAGCGTATCGGGCTTTTTCCCGCGCAATACCACCTGCTGAGAAAAACCTCGCGCTTCTTTCAACGAGTATTCGAAGATGTTGTTGATCTGCGTGCCGTAACCGCGCGAACGCGTCACCACACCCTCTTCTTCCAGCGCCTGCATCGCCTTGCGCACCGTAATGCGCGAAACACCGGTTAACTGACTTAAATCACGCTCACCGGGCAAAATATTGCCATGCTCCAGCACCCCGCTGCGCACGGCATTTTTTACCGTTTCGGCAAACTTAATATAAAGCGGCGTGTTGTCAGGCGCGGCGATCCGTTCATTCAGTTGAGCGATTAACCGGGTATGCGCTTGTTCCATCTCTGTTTTCTCAGGCGTGGTGTTTCCTGCCAGTATACTGGCTTACCACCATGCATGAAAATGATGAACCGGCCCAATACCGTGACCGACTTCCAGAGTATCGGCTTTTGCCAGCGCCGCCGAGAGCCAGGCTTTCGCTTCGCGAACCGTATCGGCCCAGCTTTCATGCCGGGGACGCAGCGCCGCCAGCGCGGCCGAAAGCGTACAGCCCGTGCCGTGGGTGTTTTTGGTCTGCACGCGCGGCGCGGTAAAGCGCACTTCGCCGTCGCGGGTGAAGAGCCAGTCCGGGCTTTCAGCGTCATCCAGATGCCCGCCCTTCATCAGCACCGCCCCACAGCCCATCGCCAGCAGCGCGTTCCCCTGCGCTTTCATCTCGCGTTCAGTTTGCGCGTGCGATGTGCCCAACAGCGCGGCGGCTTCCGGCAGATTGGGCGTGATGAGCGCCACCTGCGGCAGCAGCTTTGTACGCAGCGTCTCCACGGCAGAGGCGGAGAGCAGCGGATCGCCGCTTTTCGCCAGCATCACCGTATCCAGCACCACGTTTTGCACCTGATAGCGTTTAAGCCGCTCGGCCACCGCTTCCACAATATCCGTCTCGGCCAGCATGCCGATTTTGGTGGTATCGATGCGTACGTCGCTGAACACCGAATCCAGCTGCGCGGCAACAAAATCCGGCTCGATACGATAGACCGACTGCACGCCGCGCGTGTTTTGCGCCACCAGCGCGGTGATGACCGAGCAGCCGTACGCGCCAAGGGCCGAGAAAGTTTTCAGGTCAGCCTGGATACCCGCACCGCCGCTGGGATCGGTGCCGGCAATGGTCAGGGCGTTAATCCGCTTCATGCCTGCTCCTCCAGCGTATAGAGCGCGTCGAGGAACGCGCTGGCAAAACTGCCTGGCCCACGCGACTGCGCAACGGCGACCGTTCCGGCTCGCTTCATCCATCCGCAGGCGGCAGCGATGTTATCCAGCCGGTCGCCCGGCAGCGAACAGCTCGCCGCCACAACGGCAGAAAGCGCGCACCCGGTGCCCACCACGCGCGTCATCAGCGGGTCACCGCCGGTTACCGTTCGGGTGCGTTGCCCGTCCGTGATGTAGTCCACCTCGCCGGTGACCACCACAATCGTATCGATCTGACGGGCCAGCGCCTGGGCAGCAGGCACCGCGCTGACGGCGGTATCGGTCGTATCGACGCCGCGCCCGCCCGCGCTCATCCCGGCAATAGCAAGAATTTCGGAGGCATTGCCGCGAATGGCGGCCGGTTTCAGGGCAAGGATTTGATGGCAAAAGCGGGTGCGGAACGTCAGGGCGCCCACGGCAACCGGGTCCAGCGTCCAGGGCTTGCCTGCCGCCACCGCGCTTTCAATCGCCCGACGCATCGACTGGGCGCGCGGCGCGGTCAGCGTGCCAACGTTAACCAGCAGCGCATCGGCTATCGGGGCAAACTGCTCGGCCTCTTCGGCCTCGATCACCATCGCCGGTGATGCGCCAAGCGCCAGCAAAACGTTGGCCGTAAAGGTCTGTACGACGTCATTGGTCATACAATGGGTAAGCGGAGAACGGGTGCGGAAGTGATGTAAAACGTGTAAATCGAGCAGGTCAGGCTGCATGGGTTCGCTCCTGCCTTGCGTGAAGAAGCGATGACCGGGAAGGCATCTGACTTCCCTACGCTGGCATTCAGGCTAGCTAGAAAATTCATATGGGAAAGGCAAAAAACAGCACCACAGAAATCTCTTGTAAACCCTTGCAGCGTAAGGGAAGTAGCAAGATTTTGCAAGCAAAACTTGCCGCCTCTCGGTCATCGTTTCTTCACGCCGGACAGGAGCAAAAAACATACATTTATCACCAAATCTATCACCTGATCTATCACCTTCTCACGTAAGGTTTTCTCACCGTGGTTTACTCCGGGTAACATCTTCCGAATCAATACCAACATCCCGATAAGGAACGGCAAAAGAAGCAAGAAAGGCGTAGTTACACGCTGGCGTAATGGCTTAAAAAGCCCCTCATGTTGACGGGGCAAAAGTTGACTAACAAAGAGCACGTTTTAGCTGTTCAGGGTCTTTACCGTTAAGCAAAGCATTACCGATTACGGATTGACACGCCGCATAATAATCAAGATTTGTCTTTAACTCGTTCCGACCGCCAGAAGCTTTCTTAACAAGTGTATTGAACATCACCAAATCTTTACCAGTAGCTTTCTTATCAAACTTACGCCGTGGTAAATCCTGAGCGTAAAACTGTTTTTGAACATCATGCAATTCAACACGTAAAGCGTTATGTTTCACCATAGAATTAAACAGACGTTCTACAGTGATAAAATAACTTCTCACTTCATCACCTGCTGCATTGTTGACAGCTAAAGCAAGATGCTTAGCCGCTTCTGTGCAAACAAAATGATCAACTCGTGGGCGTCCTCTTCCTTTCGGTTTGTGATTAAACTTAGAAATTTCTAGGTTTAATCGTTTTACAAAAGGTTGAACAACTTGAATCAACCACACATCATATTGACCGTATGGTTTATCCAGTGCTTCCCACAATTCAGTAAGGTTAACTAAAGCCCCCTCACCACCTTCAAGAAGTGCAAAACGTTCCCGATAAGTAAGAATGGTTTCAGCCTCTTGAGCGCTCATACCCAACTTAACTACCATTTGATCATGATTGATATTACTCAAATCATATTCGTATGTATGTTTGATTTTCAGCATATTATTTTTCTCTATCCATAGGTTAAAACACCCCTAGCAATCCTGCTAAGGGCTTATTGAATTACTGATCAGGCAATGTAGCTTTCAAAGGCATTTTTACACAGATCAATAATTGCTTTCGAATTATTGGAAGCTACGCCAGTTAAAGAAGCAAGCAACGCATTAACGATCTCGTTTGACGGCGTAGCGTTGTAAAAATCAGACCAGAACGCCACCCATTGAGGGAGTTTAGATTCAACATCATGCGTAACAGCAAGTTTATACGTGTTGATCAATGACGCCCGGACGCCAACATATTTTTTAATTGGCGATTTGGTATCTACCTGTAACCCTTCGATAGCTGTCAAAGCTTCATGCAACTCTTCATACGCCGCATCAATATTTTTACGATACTTCTGATCTACCAGCTTGAACGCCGTCAACCAGCTATCTCTGGCAACAAAATTAGATGATGGCGTAAACTCAACTTTTCTATAGCCCATTTGCTGCAAATCACGATTAGTAGCAACGCTAACTTTGCCGCAATAATCATCTTTAACCAGCGTATAGATCTCTTCATCTGTCAGATTGACATGCACCGTCATAATCAATGAGCTAGGACGCTGGAAGATATGAGGGAACATATCAAAATCATCTACCTTTGCTACCCCGATACGATCCGCCGACACAATAGAATTTTCTTTGAATGAGAGATCCTGACAGAAGCGACGATTAGACCAGCCAAATGAGCGCGTATGACCGTTCACTTTAATGAATGGCAAAGTATGAGGAATTCCGGTTTCTCGTGCTGTACGCTCTGTACGTTGCCACAATCCACGGTTACGAGAAGGATCGAGTTTGGCGACGGCAACAAGGGAAGAAAGCTGTTTAGAGATTTTGGCGGCATTCTTAGCCTGATCTAAAGCACGCTCTTTTACTGGTCGGTTGCATTCGTAATCTGAGATTGAAATGAAGGTATCAACGGCAACACCAGGAAGAACAACCATGTTTTCATAAACAGGACTGGCGTTAAGCTGAGTTTCCAGGGCTTCGAGGGTGTTAATAGCAACTACTGATTGTTGAGTCATTTTGATAGGTTCCGTAAGCAAGTAAGGGATAGATGTAATCTGCTCAAATCTGAGCCTACATTGTTCACCTGTTACGGCAGGAAGAAGCGTTAACTTCTACCTACAGATAAGCACCGTTGAGCGCTTAACTGATGTGGAGGATTATAGAAGGAAAAACCTTTGATACAATATTGACAACCTGTTTTTAAATCTGTATATTCCGGCAACTTTTTTATTTGCCGTCAATTTGAACTTGCCGCCGTAATACGAGATGCATTTATTCATGTGAGGCAAAATCACCATGATATTTATTACGGGCTTCATCTGCCACCAAGCAAGCTAATTCATAATCATCAAAATTACCAAGCTGTTTTACTTTTCCGTTGACGCCAATTTGAACCAACCATTTATTTCTTGCTGTACGCCAACTAACGCCCTTATGACCTGATACGTTATCTGATCTTAGTCCTGTATTTCTGTTATTCTCTGCTTTGGTGGCCTCTCTCAAATTCTGCCAGCGATTATCATATTTATCTTTATTACGATGGTCGATAAGGAAAGAAGGAAACTCACCCGTCATAATATGCCATGCTACACGATGGGCTTGATGTGACTTACCCATGTAATCTATACGCTGGTATTTGCCAGATCTACGCTGTAAGAGTTTGCCGGACTTACCAAAGAATTCCCCTGTGGAGGGATTGTAAGAAATGCCGTCAGAAATATACATATTATTCATCCTTGAATTTTAGATGCAAAAAAGCCCGCCAAAAAAGGCAGGCTATTTATGAAAAATCATGCAGAAACAAATTCGTTATATTCATTAAACTTAAAGTCACCTTTAAGCAATCCTGTTAATTGTTCGGCAGACAAAGGGAAAATTAAATTCATATCATACCCTTTATCATACATAGCTTCTTGCCGTAAATTATTTAGGATTTTATTGTTACGTGTAGCTTTAGCTTTAGCTGTTCTTACATGCTGAGGGGTAGTTCTATAGCTTTGTACGGCATGATCATAAGTATCATTCATTTGTTTGATTTTTCCGTCAGAAAAATCTTTAGAGAAAACTTCAAAGGTAGTAGACATAAATTAAAATCCGCCAAGCAAGGAGTAACGATAGTGGGAAAAGAATCGAAAGCTAAGGCTTTCTTATCCGATAAAGGAGAAGAAAAGAACTAATTACTTATGCGTAGCTAGTCATTTTGTTTTTCTCTATCGGTCTTTTGACGTTAAGGGAAAGGTTCGGAAAACCGTTAGGTTTTCTGAGTACAGTAAATTATCTAAATAATTTATTTCATTACTTACTTATATAAGACTACATATTTATTATTTTTAGTATCATTGTTAATAAAAAGATTCAAAAAAAATTGAATACAATTTCCCTTAAATACCTAAGTTAAAGTAGGTAAGAAAGAAGGATATGTATTCAAGACATTTACTACATTGGTAATCTACGATTACCCTGTAATCAATATTTCTTAGATATAATTATCTTAAAAGTAGTAAGAGTAGCCAACTTACTAAATCCTAGAAAGCACATTTCTAGAATTTTCTGTTTTTATCTCGCTGGTGTCTCCAGCCCTTCGGTACTTGCAAGGGATGCCAAACATTGCCCAATCTACAAGCCTGCAATAAGTCGAAAACTTATAATATATAATGGCTACAGATCAGGGAAAGTTAGTACCACCTTTTTTCAACTTTTTGAAATTTATCAAAATCTGCCGTAAAACTAACTTTCTTTCAGTCCGGCAAAAATTCTTATAAAATTCCGGCAGTTAACTTAAAGTTATCCGGCATCATTCCTTTACTTTATACCCTCTTTGGTGGCGTCTGCTTAGTTCAACGCTCCTTCTTAGCTGGCGGATTTAGCTATTAATTATGACTTTTTTAAAATTCGAAATATTCCGGCGGCAAATGACCACAACATAGTAATCATTAAGTGAGATTATGAATAATGTTTACATTTACTTAAATGGTTAGTTGTAAAATTCCTGTAATATTATGCATTGCATTTAAAAACATTAACGTTAAATGCCTGTTTTATCACCTAAAAATTAACCTATCTAAGAATATTCTTATGATGTAGATCAATATTATTACTACCATATTAAAGGATATTTCACCGCCGTTATCAATGTACAAAATTACACATTGGAACTTCCCTAATATTTATTGATGGTGATAGGAAAATGAAATTAGTCAATTTTAAAAAATCCACTTTGGCTGTTATCGTGTTTGGTTCTATGTTCTCTGCTGTTGTACCTGCTAAAGCTGCTGGTACTGCGTTCATTAACACTAACGATAGTAGCAATACTGTTATTGCTATCTCCGGTGAAGATGAAAGTGTTAAAACTTACGATCTGGAGCAAATGAACACCAACACGACTAATGAAACGGCTAACCGTGTTGCTGCTGATCTGGATTTGCAAGGGCAAGTAACGCGCCTTGATAACGGTAAAGCTGATAAAATGGAAGTGGCTAATATTCAGGGTGAAGTAAACACCATTCAGAATAACGCTACTCAAGAATCTGTAGATCGTATCAATGGTGATGTGAATCTTCAAAATCAGATTGTTGATAACAAAGCTGCACAAGATCAGGTTAATCATGCTTTCCTGAATCAGAACATTCAGCAAGATACAAAGATCGCCGATAACAGTGACCGGATCACTACACTGGAAAACCAGCCTAAGCCTAAAGACGGCGTAGACGGTAAAGACGGGGCTACGGGCGCTACTGGTGCTAATGGTAAAGATGGTGCTAACGGTAAAGACGGCGTTACTACCACCATCACGCAAGTAGATACAGCTACACAAGCTAAAGTAGATAGCAATAGCAAACAAGTAGCGGCTAACACTGCTGCTATCTCTTCAACGTCTAATCAGGCTGCTAGCGTAGCTCAAGATCTGCAAGATGCTAAGAAAGTGTTTAGCCAGCAACAAGCCAACACTAACGCACAATTCAAATCATTGCGCGATGAAGTAGACAGTAATAAGAAAGAAGCCCGTTCCGGTGCTGCTAGTGCAATTGCTATTGCTTCTATGCCTCAAGTTGAAGCAGGTCAAAACGTAATGTTCTCTGCTGGCGTAGGTAGCTTTAAAGACGAGCAAGCTGTAAGCGTAGGCGCTTCTTTCCACGCTGGAGCCGCTACAGTGAAAGCAGGTGTAAGCACTTCAACAAACAATGATTTAGCTATGGGGGCTGGGGTAGGTTTCGGATTTTAATTAATAACCTGCTAGCCCTCTAAATGGGGGCTAATAAAAAATATAAGAGTGTTTTAAAATGAAAAAAGTAATCTTTGCTATGCTGATTAGTATTGTAAGCATTAACGCTTTTGCTCAAACAACATGCAATCAAGATCCGGCGGGTAACATCCAATGTACTGGCTTTAATGATAATGGTGATATGGTTCAAAGCACCACCGTAGAACTACCTAACGGAAATTATCAAACAAACGGTGTAAATGGTGACAGAGAATTTAGCTCAACGTGTTACACCACTCCAGGCGGTAGCTTGATTTGCAACTAAAGAGAAGAGACTAGCTAACTACCAGTAAAGTAACAAACCACCACAGATTAATTAACTAGCTCTTCAAAACTGATTGTACTGATGATAGCAACAATGATCAAACACATATTTATCTATACTACTCTCTATCTAGCCCTTGTAATGGTTGGTATATGGATTGGGATCATGTATGAGTCTTACTTTATGTGTGGGTATGTAAGGTAATCCACGATAACAAAAAATAATATCAGGCGGCTTAGGTCGCCTTTTTTGTTTTATTAAAAAACTAGATAGATTTATCCACTCTGTTATACTGAGTTTAATTTCAGAATCCAACTATGAAGGTGAGATATGTTTATTCCAATGTGGTTAATTGTCGTTATCGTATTGTTAGCAGTTTTTTACGTTTATGGAGTTAAGGCCACACATAAAGATAATGAGCATAAAATTAAAAGTCATTTAGAAAGTCTTAAGAGTGATGCTAATTTTGCAGAAATATATTTAGCAAGATCTTTTTATGATCTAGCCTGGAGAATGATCATGCATAAGAATCACCATGCTAGTGATGTATTGAAAATCCTTAAAGAAAACCGAGATTACACAGCTTTAGCAATTGGTGAAAAATTCTTGTATAACCCTGACGAGTATCAAGAAGAGGTGAATGATATTATTAATGATATTAAACAAAATACAGGATTTGATATTGCAACGCATAATAAAGAAGAATCACCGTCACAGCATTATGAAGAATGGGTTAGTAAGTATAACGATAAAGTAAGTGAGATACGTTTGATGATGGATAAAGTGAGTAAAGAAATAGAATAAATCATTCATCAAATAAGAGGTGATTATGAGATATCAAGCTGATAAAGCTATAATCAAGAAATTGAAGGTATTGAAAGATAGGATTCAAGAAGAGGTTAATAATAACGACAATGTTTATATAGCTCACTCACAAGGGATTTATTCTATAGTGATTGAATCTACTGAAGGTGATGAAATCAAAGAAGCTTACTATCATCACTTAGGAAAATTGAAGAGCACAAGCGTAAACAAAAAGTTTATTGATCGCCAATTCATACGCATTTCAAATAAAACACTTTGAATATAATCAATAGAACAGCCTCCCATAAGGAGGCTTCTATTATTTGATCACTACTAAATTTCACTCTACCTATACTACCCTACAGCCTACTAGTGCATAAGGTTTTTGAGGCCAGTAATGACGGGGTTTAGGAGGCTTTCCGGTTGCTATCCTCTACCCCTATACCACTAAGCACCAGATAACGCCGCTACGAGGCTTACAGGTGGCTTCCTGTCGATGTTTAGAAACTATCTAGAGCTTTGATTCAGTAAAAACAAAAAAGCCCCAATCCTACTCTCATAATCCGGCAAGAAGTGAGAATAAAGATAGGGGCTTTCGTGATCACAATAAAAAAGCAGTAGTATTAAAAAGGTATTCTAATCACTGCTAAAAACTTTCTAGATGATGGAGATCATAAAAATAATGATAGAAATAATTATCAGACTCTGCAAATATCTGTAATTTCGAACATTAGAGAAAGTTTTTTGTTAGGTTTGACTCGTCATTAAAACAAATCAAAAAATTTCAGATATGTTAAGGCTACATAAATTAGTTTTTTAGTACCAATAAAAAGATAAAATAATCTCCCTCTCAATCATTTCTTGCTGAAGGATATAAAAGAGAGGGAGAGTTATCACTCATAGTTATCTTGATAATAACAATGCGTACTCACGTAAACTTTAATGTTATTCGAAGAGTTTAAATAACATAAAATTATAGACATTTTATAGAGGTTATCTAGCTCTCTCACGATAAGAGGAAATCAATACTCCCTCTTAAATATTGTTAGTATTTTAAAACACCAAATGAATAATCATTATAGCAATTCACATCATTTGTATAAATATGATCAGGCTTGATAAGAGGTGATGCACTAAATTCAGCTTTGTTAGCCTGTTCTTGAATCACTGCTAACGCTGCTTCTGCAAGCATACCGTACTTCTGTGCTCCTTCATCATCCTGAATGAAAACACAAGCATGTTTCATAGCCATGTAGAGCACCAGATCAGGAGCAATAGTAAGAATATTACAGCTATCAGAATCTTTAATCATTTCTGGCGTATCAGAGATATACCCGATCACTACGTCACCATCTGTTTTACCATCCGAGCTAGGAGCATCAAAAGATGTACTAAAAAGCAGACGCTGATTTAAACGAGCAAAACATACATCATTAGCAGGATTTCTATATTCACCACGTCGGATAGCTTGTACTTCTTCAATACCTGTTACACGATAGGTTTCAAATGTTTTACGGTTAAAAAGGTATTTAATTTGAATAGTGTCTGTTGGAATAAGTGCAACACCATCATTAACATTCAAATATAATTCACGTTCCAAAGAAGGAATTCGTAAACGTCGATAAATATCTTTCTCTGCGAAGTTAATAAAATTATGGCGAGCATTGTTAAACTCATCATCATCACGATCACACCATAAAGATAAAGCTTTTTTCAAATCACCCATATTTTCAATCTGAGTGAGTAAATCGGTAATAGCCATTCAAGCCCCCCGTAAGATTAAATTCTTGTTTCAGTTTCTTCTTGACCATCGTCATTAATGATAGAACCTTTGAATCCTGGTTTACGCCCATATCCCCCAGGAATGAACTCCCATCGAATGTTTTTTCGTTCTTCATTAGCTTTTAATTGGTCTGTAATAACCATTAGATTTTCTGCTTTCATTAATGTACGACAATCAGGACGCTCGATACATTGGAGCACTAATTTAGCCCCTTTATAATAAAGAGGTGTATATGTGTATCTTTCAATCTTATGTTGTATCATCACTGTATCAAGTCGAAGAAGTATTACTCTACCAAAAGCATCCTTTTCAAATTTATCTTGGATTTTAGTAAGCTTCTTATTATCCCCTTCATACCAGCAAGATCTAAGCACCTTTAACTGTTTCTCATCTTCATAACGTTCAAGCATTACGTGATATGGTTCAATAACGGTATAAGGTTTAATTTTACCTGTACCTTCCATCTTTGGGAAAAACCAATGAGGGGATCTATAAGTGCCTTTACCGTTTGCTTTTGGCTTTCCTAGCATTTTATTTAACTCCCTCTAAAGCACCTTTCTTAGCGCTCACTACTCGTTTAATTGGCTTAGATTGCTTTTTCTGTTCTTCCAAATGTTTAGCTTTTTGATCGAATAAAAGCACTACCGCCAATTGATGAGCTAATTTAGCTCGTTTATTCTTATACTCATTATCACTTTTGGTTTTATCATCCGTGATATTTTCGTCATAAAAATCTACATCCATATTAGATTTAGGCATTATTATTATCCTTGTTATTACGGCTCCAATGAAAGAGCCGTATTAGTTATTTCTTAGCTTTCATGTTCAAACGTGCATTAATCACTTTACGTTTCTCACGATTAGCTTTCTGTGTAGCAGCAAGTTTATCAGCTTTAGCTTTCTCAGCTTTGGCTTCAGGGGTAGAAGTTTCTTCTAGGGCTTTACGTTGAGCTTCAGTTTTAAAAGCTGGTTTCTCACTAACACCCAAAGCATGTAAAATATAAGAGCCAGTTTTAACGCCTTGAGAAGTGGAATCAGACCAATCTTTAGCAGAAATCAAAGCTTCAGGATCAGTAATACCTCTAGCTTTACGCTCATGAATCTTCTGAAGTGTTTCTCTGAAGTTATGATAATATTTGCTCGTTGAAGTATCAGTTAGCTCGTTAGTTTCTAAGAAAGTTTCAAACTCATCAGCAATCTTATCAAAATCTTTTGTACCTACAGTATCAGCAAGTTTAGAAATATACTTGTTACGGATATTGTTATTCTCAGTATCAGTAAGTTTATTTTCTTCTGGTTCTGTTTTATTAGGTTCTGATTTTGGTTTAGATTCTGTTGGCTGTTTTTTAGTTTCTACCATCTCTTTAATTTGAGATTTGATAGTATCTAAATGATCCTTGAATTCTTTTGAAGAAGCGAATTCTTTACTGCTTAACTCTTGAAGCTTAGCTTTCATAAACTTATTCATGCTACGCTCTGAAAGTCCTGAATCTTTAAAAGCTTCAGTGATTGTATTTTCAACCGTATCACGCTGATAGTTTCGAGTAGCTATTTTACTTCTAATATCTGCTCTTTCACTTTTACCTTTCCAATATTCATTTGAATTGTTAGCTTCATTTGAATATTTATCACCATAGTGATTTCTGGCAATCTCAGCTAATGTATTATGAAGCTTTTTCTGTTCAGCTACATTTAATGATCCGTTAGGGCGAACCTTATTCTTATCACTAAAATATGCGTCTACTGCTGCTTGTTGTTCTAGTCGTGCTGCTTCAGGGGCAAACCCTTTACGAATATCTTCATGAAACTCAGCTTTACTACCTGCTGTAAATGGTGTTTTGACTTTCTCACCATTGGCTAAAGGCTTCTTACCTGTAGCAAGTGCATTAACTTCTTTTTCAAAGTTAGCACCGTTAGCAGGTTTACCACTGGCTTTTAAGTTACGTGTTGCTTCAGCAAAGAACTGATTAAGATGAGGGTAAGCGTTCTTAAAATCACTCACTTCTTGCTTGTTATTGGATTCTTCTGTTTTAGCTGCTGCTTCACGTTCTGCTTGTTTAACTTGTGCTTTAGCTGCTGTGTTACGCTCTACCAATTGAGCACGTAGATTAGCAAGGTGCTCTTTATTGTTGTAGTTCTCTGGTGTGATCTGTTTCTGCAAATCTTCATGACCTGCAAAACGTTGCTTAACATCTTCAGCTTTTGCTCTTGCCTGTGCTTGTCTCTGAGCCTCAATAGAAGCTTGTTCACGAGTACGGCGTGTTTCTCTATACCCTTCCTCAGTAACAGGGGTTTCAGGTGCTTCATGAGCCGTTTTAACACCTGCCTGAGCCTGGTTAATAGCTGTAGTGGCTTCTGCTCCTTCTTGAAGCTGTGAAGCACGTCCTTTAGCAGTCTTACGGGCATTCATTCTACTTTTCCCGTAGTTGATAGCAGCACCTAAACCAGCTTCACCAATACCTAAAATAGCGTGTTCAGCTACTCCTCCACCATGTGACCATAAGCCTATATGAGCGGCAGAAGGAATAGCCCATTTAAGAGCCTTACTTAGTGCGCTAGGATCTGTAATGTCAGAAGCAGATCTTAGTTTAGTACCTACAGCATCTAAATATTTATCTGCTGCAATATGTTCATTAGCATGAGCAATAGGATCATAACCTTTCGTATTATTACTAAATGGATTATCCCAATTGCTTTTAACAAAATCTGCTACTTCAGGTGCATGATTTTGCATATTCAAAAAAGCATCATGCTCACGTTGAGCAAGTTCTGTAAGATTCTCGTAATTAACATTTGCTTTAGCTTGCTCCGTCATACGTTTTTTAGCTAGAGCTTGCCATTTAGAAACAGCTTCATTTGCTGTTTTATTCTCAGTGGTTTTAGCTTCATCCCCAACATGAGGTTTAACAGCATTAATAACATCTTCAATGTTTCGAGTATTAGAAGCTTTGGTAGATTCATTAAATGTATTTACAGTGTCTTTGTAATTCTGTTTAGCACCTTCAAGATCAGCAAAAGCTTTATCACCTGCTTTCTCAGATACGTTACCAGCTTCACCTAATCCACCTGCTCTAACAGTCTGTTGAGTAGATTTAAGACCTGCTTCCTCAACAATGTTATGCGCTGCTGCTGCATTACGTTCATCTGCATTACTGAAAGCTTGTTGACGTTCAGCACCTGTAGCATTCTGAGTCTTATCAATTTCTTCAGTTTGGTTATCAACTTTGTTACGGAAGGAAAGAGGGCTTGCTTCACTAACTTTAGGTTTAGTAGCATAACGAACACCTTCACCCGCTACGTGAAAACCAATCCCCATAGCAAGCCCTTCTTTACCAGATTCTAAGCCTTGCTCATGAGCTTCTTTGAGTGATTTACCTTCTGCTAATGCTGTACCAGTACCAACACCATAACCGCCAGCATAACCTAAGCTACCTGTTTCTGTAGCTCGTACAGTAGCACCCACTGTTTTAGAAAGGATGTTGTTTACTGTAGGGCTTGCTACATTACTAAAAAATTTCTGTGCGCCCTCTTCAGCAAGATTGGCAATCCTACCACCTGATCCCGGTAGCATTTCATTAGCTAACTGCTGCATACCACCTACAGTAAGAGAAGTTGCAATACTCTTTTTCTCTGGTGCTGTGTTTGCATAGTGACTACCAGCAGCACCTATAGCAAAGGGAACTGCTAAGGTTCCACCAGAAGCGAGAATAGCAGCACCTTCAGCGATAGGAGCAACATATTTAGTAGCTGCCTTACCTGCTTCAGTTGTACTAACCCCTGTTGCATTTTCCTGTACAGCAGCCCCTTGATTAAGATCATTCAAACTTTTCTGTAGATATTGGCTACTTTGTTTCGACCAATTACCCAACATACTATTATTAGGATCTTGACCAGTAATAGTATTAAGCACTTCATCAGACTTATTGACAATATCAGAAGCTAAAATACCAGTACCGTATACTAAATTTGTAGCAGCATCACGCACACTGAAATAAGCACCTTGAGAGGCTGTTTTAGCACTACGTAAAAAACCTGGATTAGCTTCTTCAGCTACACCACCACGTTTTTCATATTCTTGACGTATAGCATACTTATCTTGATCTGAAGCATTTTTATAAGTCTGAGTATTGATAACCTGATCCCAAGATTTAGAAGGAGCATCATTAGGAGCCGCATCAGGTTTGATATTCTGTGTAGCTGGCAATGCTTCAGGAATATCTTTTAAATTATTGTAATTTGGATTTGTGATGTTTTGTACATCTTGTGCTAAGTTTTTAGCTTGCCCTGCTAATCTATCGTTATTGGAAATATCAGCTTCACCCTGATTTCCATAACGTTTATTATACTCTTGCTCAATAAGAGCTTTACCCGCATCATCAGCATTTTGATAAGTCTGAGTATTACGAATTTCTTCTAATGACTTCATTAATCAATTCCTTCTGAAATTAGAGAGGATGAATTAACACCCTCTTCCCTGTCATTATTCACTTAATGCGCTATCAAGTAATGAAGCCCCATCTTTAGATTTTTGTTTACCGCTCGATAAAGCACCATTAGAAGCTTGTACACTATTACTACTATCTGTAGTAGGTTCACCAAATACGCCATATGGATCATATGTATGACTACCTAATGTCACTGAAGCATAACCATTAGCAACTTTTGTAGCTGTTGGAACATCCATATTTCTAGTTTTAACCAAGCGATCAATTTCATCTTTAACAAGCCTATTTGCCTCTTTATTAGAAGCTTTACTATCTGTATCAATAGCGGATTGAATATACTTGATATTATCATCTGTAGGAGAGAAACCAGCCGCAAGAGTAATAGCACCAGTTTTATTACGAAGCCATGCAGGATCAACCCCAAGAGATTCTAATTGTTTATCATCAAGCGATCTATTACCACTACCCATAATACCTTTCACATACTGCTCTAAAGATTGTCTATAAGCTGCTGTAGAAGCAATATCATCACCTGAAGCTTTAGCATCACGAGCATCTTGTAAGTTTGTATTAGCTTGATCAAATGCTGAGTTTTTCACGCCTAAAGCATTATGCACTCTTTGGAAACTTGTTTTTAAACCATTAAATTCTGAATTAGTCATTACAGGATTATCATCAACCATGTAATATTTTGCATTAAGTGTTTTTTGTTTCTGGTCAGCTTGTGCTTGAGCTTTCTTCTCTGCTGCTGCTTCTTTAGCATCTTGTGCAATACGTGCTGTTTCTGCTCGTTTATCATCTCGATCAGCTTGTGCATTAATCGAATTATTCTGAAGAGTGAGCCTATTTTGAAATTCTGTTTGCTGATCTTGCAAATCTTGAGCACGTTTTTCCGCTGGTGAAAGCTGTTTCATCTGGAGAAGTGAATTATCACCACTTGCGATAGCAGCACTAATAGAATTAGCTGAATAACCTTGATTGATTAAATCTTTTG
Organism: Enterobacter hormaechei; assembly: GCA_041890495.1. Classification (GTDB taxonomy): domain Bacteria; phylum Pseudomonadota; class Gammaproteobacteria; order Enterobacterales; family Enterobacteriaceae; genus Escherichia; species Escherichia boydii. The sequence continues at coordinate 525,429 of CP169086.1, read as the reverse complement.
CATTCTGTCGTAAATATTCAGACATACGAGATTTACGATCTTCACCTTCAAAATATTTAGCACCTTCAATACCTGCTTGTGTTGCTTGCATTGGATTAGCACCAGACATAATAGCTAATCCCATATTCATTAAACCACCTGCAAACCCTCCACTACCATAACCAGGCTGAGACATAATAGAAGCTGCTACAGCATCAGGATCTTTAGCGTTAGCAATAGCTGTAAGATTAGATTTTACATCATCTACAGTTTGATTAGCTGTTGCATCCATTACAGACCCATCACCAGGAACTAAAGCAGGGCGTGAGCTTTCAATTGCTTCATGAGCATCTTGAAGATTAAATGTTTTAGGCATTACTGGAGATTGTGTAGGTTTATATTCCATCGCTGAAGCTTGTTTACTATTATCAGTAAATAGGCTTTTGTTAGGTGTATATTCACCTGGCATACGAGGAATTTGTGACTGATTTTTGAAATCATTTAAATTATAAATACTACCGCTTGATTTATTAAACGATAGAGGATCACTATTCAAGCCTTGCATGAATGGCGTAGAATCGTAATCGTAATAACTAGTAGGGGTAAAAGCCATTCTTAAGCATCCTTACCATCTGTTAAGAGCATATCTAAAGTTTTCTGCTCTTGTGAGAAATTGACAAGTAGCAGGAGAATAGATTCTATTACCTACTACTATTGAATCTTTATCTAAATCCATTCCGTTTAAATCATCGGAATAATTAGGAAGGTTTTTAGCGTCACTTACAAAGTTTTGAAAATCTAACCATCTATCACAAACGGTACAACCAACATAATGAGGATATGAATTAGAATAGCAACGAGCTAACATTTTCTTCCAACGTAAATAAAGAATAGGCTCATTTTTACTAGAATAAATACCATTACCGATATAGCCAACACCATAAACACGAGGGCGTAATTTATCTTTAACAATACCTAATCTTATTTTGTCGCTTTTAACAATAGTAGTAAAACCTGTAGATAGGAAACGTACTAGATATTTACCACCTTCACACCATCCGATTACTTGCAATTCACCGTTATTATTTGTTTTAAATCTTTCACCAAGATTTATAGATCTTCTATTATCCCTTCTTTCCACTTAAAAACCTTCCTTGATACATCTTTATTGTGTAGCTGCTGCTGCTCCACCTATAGCTGCTCCCGCCATAGTTCCGTATGGAAATCCTCCGGTCATGGTTCCTGTAACAGCACCACTAATCATTCCTCCGAGGATTCCACCACCGCCACCAGATACAGTAGTTTTACTATTCATACCAAGTACGCCATTAGCAGCAGAAGCAGCATTTAGACGGTTCTGGATGTTGTTTAGATATTGGTTCTGAGCACCGATCTGATTCTGATAGTTGGTGTTAAGTCGATTCTGTTCATCTTGTAGTTGCTGCTGAGAAGCTTGAACACCTTGAGAAAGTCTATTCTGCGTCATTTGCGCTGCTGAACCGTAGTTACTAGCAAGAGCACCAGCGTTAGCAGACAAGCCAGCAAGAGCGCTTTTAGTGTTAGCTGCATTTGCATTAAAGATAGCTGTTGCTTGCTGTTGAGCGTTGTTATACGCATTGTTAGCAATGGTATCAGCGTTAGATTGTTCTTCATTAACTAAAGCTTCTTGTGCTCTACTCATTGCGAGCCTGTTACTAGATCCCCATCCACCCGAACCACCAGACCAACCGCCCGACAAAGTTTGCATTGCTATTGCTGGCGCTGTTTCAGTTGAAAACCGACGTTCTGAAGCTGCATTAGCCTGATTAATCCCTTCTTCTACTGCTCCACGGTTATAAAGCTGATCAGTAAGAGACTCAATTGATTGAGGTGTAGCTTTACCTGAAGAATAGAGATCATTAATCTTGTTATATGCGTTATCTAATGCTCTTGTACCTGCTTCACCTGCTCCCATTAGTTGATCAATATAACTATTAAAGTTTTCACCACTCATCATTTTATTGAGTGCTGCTTGTTGATCACTATTCAATGAAGAATAATCTAAATTAGCATAATCAGAGTTTTTAGCATCGTTGATTTGATTAATTAGATCGCCTGTAAAATCATTTACGTAACCAGGGCGATAAATACGTGTAGATGCCATATATTAGCCTCCTACCATATGATGAACATTTAAATAAGTAATAGCATTAGATAGATAAGATATATTATCTTTAAATTGGCCTAATCCCTGATTACAAGCTGTACATAAAAGTGATCTAACTTTTCCACTTTCATGATTATGATCTACTGCTAACCTCTTTACCCCGCCACCACTACTTTTACAAGTTTCTGGTTGTTTACAGATAGCACATAAACCATTTTGTTTTTCAAACATTTCATCATAATCTTCTAAACTTATACCGTATTCATACATTAGTTTTCTATTACGGTGTTTATCTTTATTATTATGATATTCAATTTTGTGACAATCTGGATTTTCTGATCGACGTTTGCGCATATACTCTTTCCTGTATTCTTTTTGTCGATCCAGATATGCCCTCCATTTAACAGGATCAGCATAACCTTTTTTCCGCATCGTGTTTAATTGTGCTTCAGTGAAATGTACATTTTCCATGTTAAAGTCCTACCATGCCAGATAATGCCCCTGTTACACCAGACCAAGCATTACCCCAATTAAAACCACTTCCATTAGTTTTAGAAGCACCATAGATAGGAATAGCAGGAGCACCATTAGCAGCAGGGATAGTATCTACAACGTTACTTTTATCACCTAACTGATCATAACTAACCTTTCCAGTATCTAAATTATTTTGCAATGTACTTGCACTATTACCCAAATAACCAGCTTTAGACGCAATACCTAAACCAGCGACACCAGCACCTAATAATTGTCTATCTTGTGAAATAGCATCCCCTTTCTGAACCATCTTGTAACCAGCCATTCCTGAAACATTACCAAGAATGTTTTGCTTCTGAGCTATTTTGTTCCAAATGAAATCATTAGCCCCTTGCTGATTCTGCTGAGCATTATAGTTAAGTGCGTTTTGATAACCTTGTAAAATGTTACCTGCTGTAAGCTGATTACGTGTTGCCTGATCATTAGCATTAATACCAGTAAACCCTAATTCTTGATTAGTGCTTGCTATCTTGCCTTGTAAGTCTGCTACAGCAAGTGTATTACGCTGATTATTTACGCCCATATTGATAGCACGATCAGTAAGAGAAGAATCAAGAGCATTACGAGCATTTAATTGTTCTGTACCACGTCTAGCCGCTGCTCTACCTGCTGCACCGAATTTACCAGCTACACCACCTGCATTCTGTGCTGTTTGCTGTACCGTTGAATAAAGACCATTACGGAGCGCGTTAGAGTTCTTAAGAACATCAGCAGCAGTGATATTATCTGTAGCTGCATTCTCATAAACATCATTTAGTTTTGTTGCTTGTTCGATACCTTACATCAGACGAGGTGATAAAGCACCTCCGATAGCTTGTAGATTTCCTGATTGAGCATAATCTTGAATACTTGCTCTTTGCTCTGGAGTCATTGTAGCGGCTTCATGGTTGATGAAATTAAAATCATCAATACCACGGGCATCTTCTAGAATTCCTTTGAGCATATTAGCAACACGAGGATCAGGGCTTACTTTTGTTGTTGTGGTAGAAGCTTTACCAAAGAATGTACTGCACCCATTTTGTTGGACGATGAAATGGAATAGTCCCTGATATGTCAAAGCCAAAATACCCCTTCGAAAAGCGCCTTGAAGTCGTGAATCACTACTTCACAACTGATGATGGTTACAGGATCATCTCTGCCCGTTTTGGTGTACCCCGAACCCAGGTCAGGACATGGGTTGCCCTCTATGAAAAACATGGAGAAAAAGGTTTAATTCCCAAACCTAAAGGCGTTAGTGCTGATCCAGAGTTGCGCATTAAGGTCGTGAAAGCCGTGACCGAGCAGCAGATGTCCCTCAATCAGGCTGCTGCTCACTTTATGCTTGCTGGTAGTGGTTCTGTAGCCAAGTGGCTGAAAGTCTATGAGGAGCACGGAGAAGCTGGTTTACGCGCACTCAAGATCGGCACCAAAAGAAACATTACAATGTCAGTTGATCCAGAAAAAGCGGCGTTAGCATTGGAGCTGTCGAAAGACCGACGTATTGAGGATCTTGAAAGACAAGTTCGATTCCTTGAAATGCGGCTTACGTATCTAAAAAAGCTGAAAGCCTTAGCTCATCCCGCGAAAAAGTGAAAGTACTCAATGAGCTAAGGCAGTTTTACCCTCTTGATGAGCTTCTCAGGGCAGCGGAGATACCGCGCAGTACGTTTTATTACCATCTAAAGGCTCTCAGCAAGCCTGATAAGTATGCGGATGTTAAAAAGCGTATTGGTGAGATTTATCACGAGAATAAAGGTCGATACGGATACCGTAGGGTAACGTTGTCTCTCCATCGAGACGGGGAACGGATTAACCATAAAGCTGTTCAGCGCCTGATGGGAACCCTCTCGCTTAAGGCAGCGATTAAGGTCAAGCGATACAGCTCCTACAGAGGAGAGGTAGGGCAAACCGCCCCTAATGTTCTCCAAAGGGATTTCAAGGCTACACGGCCAAACGAGAAGTGGGTTACCGATGTTACTGAATTTGCAGTCAATGGGCGCAAGCTGTATTTGTCTCCAGTAATAGATCTCTTCAACAACGAAGTTATTTCTTACAGCCTGTCGGAAAGACCGGTGATGAACATGGTCGAGAATATGCTCGATCAGGCATTCAAAAAGCTTAAGCCTCACGAGCATCCTATTCTGCACTCTGACCAGGGATGGCAGTATCGTATGAGAAGGTATCAAAACATCCTTAAAGAACAAGGCATTACACAGAGCATGTCCAGAAAAGGCAATTGTCTGGATAATGCAGTCGTGGAATGTTTCTTTGGAACCTTAAAGTCGGAGTGTTTTTATCTTGACGAGTTCAGTAATATAAGCGAACTGAAGGATGCTGTTACGGAATATATTGACTACTACAACAGCAGAAGAATTAGCCTGAAATTAAAAGGTCTGAGTCCAATTGAATATCGAACCCAGACCTATGTGCCTCGTGTTTAACTGTCCAACTTTTTGGGGTCAGTACAGAATGAGGCCATTATTTATTACCTCCATTTGCGATTTGGAAATCTGCTAGATTCTTATTTCCATAACCTTGCAATGGTTGACCTGTTCCCTTATATGTTGGAATACCCAAACCACTACCAGAATCTACAGAATTAGCGTTTTTGCCAAGAATAGCACCTAGCACCATATAACCCATTTGCTGAAAAGCTGCTTTCTTACGATTAGCCTCTTCTGCTGCTGCTGCTAACTTCTGCTGATTTAGTTCATTTTGATATTGCTGCTGAGTAGTTAACAATGGATTGGTTTGTTTTTGCTGTGTAATATCAGTTGCATCTTGTAATTGAGGCTGCATATTAGCCCCTTGTGTTAGTGCTTCTGCTTCACTGTGTACGTTTTTAAGTGCTGATCTCTGTAATTGATCTGGAGTGAATTTATTAGAATCATTTCTACTTTTCATTGGGTTAGCAGTTTGTGTAATTCGCTGATCTCCAACCCATTTAGAAAAACGAGGATCATTGATGTAATTCACCACTTCAGGAGCATAATCACCACTCTTTTTCATTCCTAGATAACCTGTAGCGCCTTGATTATACATACCCAAAGCATCAGCTACATTTCCACCTGATTTTTTAAGTTGCATTGATAAATACTTAATCCCTGCTCTAACATTAGATTCAGGATCATCAATACTACCTCCTGCATTAGCATCACTAAAAGCACCAGGGAATAATTGCATATACCCTTTTGCACCTGTTCCGCTTACAGCATCAGGATTACCGCTAGATTCTTTCATCAATACGGCATTTGAAAGTTCTGGATCTACTCCATATTGATCGGAGTATTTTTTAATCCAGCCTTGAAGTTGCATAGCATTATTAGCCATGTTATCCCCTAAACTTATTTATTTTTAATATGCCATCCTTCACCCCTCTTTAAGTGTGCCTGTAAGATAGCTACCGTTTATCGAACATTACGTTTCAGACTGAATAATATCTCTATAAATTTGATTGCGTACCTTTAACGCATCATTAATATTCCCAAATCCATATTGATAGTGTTTTTGATTCCTATAACTAACTTTGACGTAATACGATAATGTTAAACCGTCATAATAAATATGACGTGGATAACCTGAAAATTCATTAACCTCTATATCTTCTTCATGTAGAAGATCTTTAGCCCTAGCAACTATCCTATTATTGTTTGCTTTAGGGCTTTTACTAGCTTTCCTATTGCCTAACCTATACTTTTCATTATTCAATATCTGCTTTTGAAGAAGATTTAAATCGCTTACTGACATTGAAGAAATTAACGCTTTCCTTTTAGCATCTTTTTTTGATAACTCTTCAATAGTAGTAGGATTCAGCCTTTCATTAACACCTTCTTCCCAAAGTTTGATTAATTGGTTTAATGGATAGATTGCATTATTAACTGTTATATACTTTACATCGACATTTATAATTGGCTTTACCCTTTTACCCTTAAAACGTTCATTCCATAATACCCGCTTTGATGGATTTTCTTTGTATATGAAACATTCATTTTGAGGATCGTAATCATATTTTGATGTTAGATATTTTTTAGTTAATTGCATACCTTTACTACCCATTCATTTACTTATTAATCAACAAGGAACGAAAAAGCATCTTGATTAGACATCTTGCCTTGAGCAAATAAACGAGCGGCTTTCTCCTGCTGTGCTGCTTTAGAAACTTGAGCACGAGCACCATTAGAGCTAAGAAACTTACCTCCCTTCTTAGCACCTTTGATACCTGCTTTAGCTTTCTCTACACCTTTTTCAAATTTATATAGCTTGTAGAGTCGAATAAACTCACTAGGATTATTCCATTTAAGCACTTCATCAGGATCTTCATCATATTCACTAACAGCGTAATTCATTAGTGTTTCATACAAATTATCATTCCAATTAGGGATTGCTGCACGTAATGTATCTACACAAGCTTGAGATTTTCTAGTAAATTCTGCTTGCTGTGCTTGTTCTTGTTTAGCTCGAATAATTGATTGCTCTTTGATTAATGCATTTTGACGTTTAACCATGCTGTCATAATAACGTTTCTCAGAAGCAAAAGTTACAGGATCTTCACGATATAACTCTTCCCAATCCCAAGTATCATATTCAGAAATAACTTTAGCACATTCTAATTCAGCTACTTCTAGAGTGTTTTTAGCTGCTTCATATTCTTGTTCAAAGTTAGCAACACGCTGTTTAAATGCCTCTTCACGAGCATTGAAAGCTTCATTATCAAGTACACGCTGCTGAATCTCTCCAATTGACATAATACGCCCATCAGGAAGATTAAGAGTAGTATCTTCATCTACAGAATAATCATAATCACCTTCTTCTTCTGTTTCGTCATATTCTCCGCTATTGACTACTTCAGAATCATCACTTTCATCTGTATTATCATCTTCTGTTTGTTCTGGTTCTACTTCATCTTCCCATACAGGGTTATTTTCATCTAAAAGTGAGAAATCAAAACCTTCATCATCTTCAATTTCATCATCTGTAGGTGAATCATCTGTTAATTGTGATTCGTTGATCTCACGTTCTACCCTATCAGCTTTCAATGATTCTCGATCTGATTCAATTTTAGCTACTGTTTCTTTGCTGAATCCAGTATCATTAACATCTTCTAAAGCCAAGAAGATTTCATAAGCATCATTATTTTCCATTGATTAAAACCTCTCTATTGATTAATCAAAACGTTGTTTATTAGTCGCGCTACGAATAAGCCCTACAATATCGTTTAATACAGTAGTTTTTGTGTATAGCTCATCACGCTGTTTAGAATGTTCTGGCTTAGTGTTAAGCCATGCTTGATAGTAATTTTCTTTAAGATGTTCAATAACACCTTCTAACAATCCATCACTATCATTGAAAGAGCTAATTGCTCTTAGTTGTTTATCAGTAAGCATTTTCTATACCTCTCTAATTTAGATATGCTTAAAATAAGGGGAGGTTTAAACTCCTACCCCTTGAATATGTTTTTGCTCAATCTCGTGATCTTTCTGAATAATAGCACCCTGTACTTTCAAGTTAGCCGTTTGAGCTTTATAGGCTTCATTAGCTTGTCTTTCCTGATTGTGCTGTGTTTTAGCTGCTTCTGTTTGAGCATGTACAGCTAATCTATTATTCTCCAAGCTGAAGAAATCACTGTTATAAGCTTCTTTCATTTCTAATTCTCTATCTGCTCTAGCTTCCTGTTTAGAGGCTCGCTGTTGAGTGAAAAGATTCATTTCAGCAGTGTGATGATCATCAGCTACCAGTTTATTAGCCTGAGCAATCTTAAGCTGTGTATCAGCATTAACATTTTCAATCTGTGCTTGTGTTCCAGAATCCATACCAGGAGCCTGATATTGATCAAGAGGTACAGAGAAATCAAAGGTGTTTTGGAATCCTAAATAATTACCCATTTCTTGAATCATCCATGCTGTATGTTGAGGCTGTACAAAACCAGCAGCATTGATAGTAGAAATCTTAGCCATGAAATCAGAGAGCATATTTAAATTTGCTGCTCGTTTCTGTTTCTCTTGAGTTGTAAGAGCTACGTTGATTGTAAGATGATCACGATCTGCCAATTGAGAAGGATGAATATCTTGCACACCGTAGGCTGTCACTACTGGAATAGCTCTTGATGAATTATCTTTGTAGCAAGAGTAAATTGCTTTAAAGAGTTTCGAATAGCCATCATTACAGATCGAATGTGCCATTTGTCTAACACGGCCAGTAGCAAGGGTAATCATGTTGTTTACAGTTGCTTCACTTGATCGGTTAGTCTCAATCCCGCTTGTAGTTAATCCTGCTGTGCTGGCGTTGATTCCTGTACGTTCTTCCTTATCCTTATCAATAAGGGCTAACAGACCATCTAGAGGCGGCATTTCTGGCATAGTCATTGGTGAGATAGCCCCAGGCGCTGAAACACGATAGATAGAGTTAGGTTTAGGGTTCATCAAATCCCCGCCCTTAAACTGATCATCTAAGACTACCCATGATGGAAGAGCGGCTTTGTGGGTGTATGTATGCCAAGTTTGTTTAGCCCATGCCCGATCACATTGGAGATCAGAAACAGAGGCAACAAAGGAGTAACCAAATACTGCATTAGGTAGAGGAATTGGATTCCATACGTAGAATGGGAAATTAAACGTTTCATCAACTTTAATAATACGTCCTTCACCTACTTGAATTAGCTTATATCTACGTACTGAGCCATCATCTGAAATCATTCCAGTTTTCCAATGATGCTCTTTTACCCACACTCTGAAAGCTGGATCATCACTTTCAGCATCTTTATCATTCATATCAAGAGCGTTATTAGATCTCACTGCTTTTAATGTGTAATCTTCAAAATCACTCTCTTCATCATTTAATTCATCTAGTTCTTCATCTGTAAGGCCATATGCTTTAAGTTGCTCTTTAGTCTTAAGCACTCTATGACACATATAACTACTATCTTCGATAGATTTTGTACCTGGTTCAATAACAAATTCTTCAAGTGGAAGTAATTCAACCTTTACAGATTCACGTTCAATAGAATAAGTTACAGTTACATCAAAAGTATTTTCTTCATTCTCGATGATTTCAATATCTTCATCTTTAATATTAATACCTGCATCACGTAATCCAATCAAGTAAGTAAGAATTTCTTCCTTTGATGGAATTCCTTTTTCATGTACTGTATGTGTTTCTACTTCATCATCTGAATAATAAGCTTTGACAATAGCAAAACCTTCAACCAATGAAGTTTTAAGCGCATCTTGAATAAGAGCCTTACCTTGATTACGGATCATAATCTGATTTACTAACTGAGTAGCTGCTTTTGCTGAATAAACATCTTTATTATTCATTGGCGAAAAGGCTACACAATCTTCTGAAGAAGTTAGGATCTCAATTAGATCTTTCAAAGCAGATTCTGTTAAGGTATAGCAAGTGCGGTCTACAGCAGGCATAATAGAAGCATGTGAAGGTTCTGGTAATGTACCGTGGTAAAACCTCCAATTTCTACGAGCCTGATTTTTAATACTACCTTCCATATAATCAGAAGCAGCGTTATAAAGACGAGAAATAATAGGTCTAATCTCCTGCTCTTTCTCATCAGGTAATGTTACAATCATTATCTAATTCCTTTTAGTAATAGAGATTGAACGGATTAAAGCTATTGCTCTGATCGAATCCACTCCATTTATCAACCTGATTACGTGCTTTACCTCGTTTCTCACATGAAAGAAGCGCATATCTTAATGAATCTACGAAATCATCGTTTCGCTCTTGCACTCTTCCATTTTCAACGTGGTAATTTTTAAGCTGTTTAATTGTTTCTTTGCAGGTTGAGAATATTTTTAATCTATCCTCACGCATAATCACACGCATAGCATCAAAACCAGGTTCACGCTTGATATTCTTTTTACCTTCCTGATTAGTAAAATTGTAAAATGTATCGTATTCAGCCTGATTAGGAAGTAATTCACGATAAGCACGATAAGCAGACTCACCAGAAGTATTAGAACTTTTCACAGAGTCATGAGGAAGGATAAGAGGAATATCAGCACCACGAGATTTAATAGCTTGAGCATGTACGGCGGGTACATCTTCGGCTTTAGCGTAAGTATCATAAACATGAAATACTTTGTTAGGAGACATAGCTACCCATGTACAAACAGTGGGATCACTCCAACCAACATCTAAAGCACAAACATGAATCCAATCACTAGGAATAGGGATAGGATCAATTACCATAGAATCAATGTTATAAGGGAAAACAGCACCGCTTGTTACTTCAGGTTTACCGTATATTTTAGCCGGGTGAAGATATTCAGGAATCTCTAATTTAGCTTGCTCAATATCTTCATTTGTATATAGAGGGCTATCATACATACTGACAGTGAGCATGTATTCTTGAGGACTTTCTGAATGTATAAACTTCTTAACTAGTGGAGTTTCACCAAAATCAGGCGTAGCTGTAATTACAACTAAACCTTTTGTTGTGCGTACACGTTGAAGCAATTCAGTATAAAGAGTAAGAGAACTAACAGAAGGTGATTCCGGCGGTGTTTCATCTTCCCAAACAAGATCTAAAGTAGCACCTGCAAAGGCTTCTACACCTTGTGAGCAAGCTTTGAAAGCAATCTCACTATCACCATCATATTCACCATATTTATTGTAATGCCTAACGCTAATACTCTCTAAACGTGCCCCATCTTTCTGAGCGCTTGAAACTACCAAATCATCACGGGGTATAGCACCTGTACCAAAGTTAGGGTTTTCTGAAAGATTACCCTTTACTGTGTTTGTACCAACCAATAAAGCCTGTAGAATATCTGTTACTTGTGATGTTGTGTTACCTACAGCCCACATTTTGATCGGTTTATTAAACCTCTTACCCTCCCACCAATCAGGATATTTACCCGTAAGTACATATGCGCTTTCATAGCTCATTGAGAGAGATTTACCAACACGGTTACAGGCTGATAAAAAGCGATAACGATGATTCTTGCTAGCTTTATAAAATTCTTTTTGCCATTCGTGAGGCTCAAAGTATTCAAGAGCATTATATTTTTTGTGCTCTTGTCTCTTTTTAACAAGAAAATATAATTCCTGCTTATCTTCTTCGGTAGTGTCTGGATTAGAAAGGATAGCGTTTACGTGATTATTAAAATCCGTATCACTCATCCATTTCATTTTCTAGTGCATCCTCTGCTTCTTGTTCTGCGTCTAACTCTTCCTGAGTTTTCAGCATATCTCTGATACGTGATTCAACATCATCAACAATTACTTGTTGAGCATTGATTTCTACACCTGCTGAGGTATCTTTAATAGCCCAATCACCAAGCTTAGAAGCGGCTTTAATACGTTCTGTTTCAGGAATAGAAGTATCTTGAGAGATACCACCTAAAATTTCCCACGGTTGAGCACCATCTTCTAAACCAAGTACATATTTTTGCATCTTATCTACTAATGTACGGTGAGGAATGCTAGGGCGTTTGTCACCTTTATAAATAGGTTTGAGATTGTTTAGTGATTTTGGATTGTATGGCATTTAGATCCCCTTATTATGGTTTTGTAGTGGTAATTTCTAAAGCACCACATGCATAAGGATTGAGTACAGCTAGACCAGCTTCAATAACAAGTTGCCATGTTTCAAAACTACCATTTTTACCAAGCTGAGTAGCTTTAGGTTCCCGTAATACAAATTGTTTAATAGAGTCTGGATCGATGAAATACACTAAATCAACTGGTACAAAACGAGAATAAACAATCTCCCAGGTTTTGCCTCTACTATCTGTGATTGTTGGAATTTCAAATTCACGGTCTGGATTCGATTTATCAGTGATTTTATATTGCTCTACTTTTGCTGTAACAGCTTCATCACGAGCTTTATTTAAAGATGTTGCATTGATAGGATTTACAAGAATGTATTTTGCTTTACTACCAGAAGCATAAAGTGCAAATGAAATAGCATCAAGTGAAGCAAAGGTTAAATCATCTTTCTTATGTACAGCATAATCACCCGCTTTTGTTGGCGACGGTAGGTCAGGATTATCAATATCAATTTTTGCGATCATTGATAACAAACCTGAAGATGCTGTAACAAAATTAGTTGTTCTACCTTCTTGTGAAGAACAAAACACCCTTTCCATATTTGTTTTAAGTTCTTTACCCGCTTTTTCAAGTTGGTATTTCAATTCATTAGCTCTACCATGTGATGAAGAAGCTAAAGCTGTGTCAGAAACATTAATAGTTTTCAGAAAAATTTGTGTATAGCCTTTTTTCTCTTTAGTAAATTGCAATTCATTTACTTTATTAAAATCATCCTCTTTACCTTCTTTATTGTAAAAATTAGATTCATCTAAAGTAAAATCAAGAGCAGTTGTATTTAAACTATCAGTTTGCCATTTAAATGCTGTTGTTTTTGCTTGCTCTTTTTTAGTATTTGATACAATAAAGGTATCTTCTGGTGAAATATTACTAATCCAATCTGAAAAGCTATCTTTTACACCCTGTAAATCGTATGAATAAAGCATTATAAGCATCCTTACTTAAAGTTTAATTCTCCTGTTTCATAGAGGCGATGTAGGGCTTCTAGTTTCTTACCTGTTGACCTTTTAGAAACTTTAAAACCATATAGATAATTTAAAAAATCCGTATCACTCATATATTCATCCATGAATCAGAAGTTGAAGATAAAAAAGGGCAGAGAATGATTCACTTACCCCCTCATTCAATGCGCTGCTAGACACATACTAAGAAGGTAAATGAATCAATCTCCGCCCTTTATATTTGACGTTTCCCACTTATCCGATTAGTGAGAAATTGATATGTTAGTAGCGTTTCCCATTAACTACATAAGAAACCATACATTCACTAACATTGTATTTATTTGCTAAATCAATTAGCTTTGAACCAGCTTTATATTGATTCCTGATCTCTTCCGCTACTTCTTGCGACAATTTAAAGCGATCATTCTTTTCAATACTCAAGTTTAAATAGTGATGGTTATTCGTATTACCATCAATGTAAACTACTCGTTCTGTTTTAGAGTTGTAATCTCTAATAAAAGTTTTTGCTACGAGGTTTTTAACTAGCACCCTTTTCTGGTTAATAGTTAATCCCTCTCTTCCGCGTGTATCGAAACACGTTTTTCTGATTTTGTCAGATTTATGGCGTTTGATGTTTCCGTTTTCATCAATAACACCATAATCTTCAAAACCGTAAATTGGTTTAAACATATACGCCTCTTCTTATTGGCTTCCTTTAACAACTATGTTAAGGCTATGGTTTTCCTAATTTCACTACCAAAATATTAACTAATTACTAAAAAATATTTATTCTACATACTCATAGATTGAGCCATCAGCAATAGATGACAATGTGATTTTTGATGAATTGAAGAAAAACATCAGATATGAATAAGGAATGTTACATTCATTCACTAAGTAACGGATCGCCCTAACTTCACCATAAGAAAATTTCAATCTCCAATTATCTGATTCATCACCAGCTTTATCTATTCCGATAGTGGAAAGAACTTCTAAAACAAAATCCTTATACCCACAAAACGTTTCATATGATGGTTTTGATAGTTTAGTTTTAATGTATTCTTGCCAATCATTGTAGTCTTTTCTATTTTTCCAATAGAGATATAAACCACCTTTAGGAATATTGTTAACTGTTTCATGCGAGCTTAGCGAGCCGCTCAAAATAGCCTTAACCTTTTTCTTTCCGATAGGAGAAAGAGAACTGATATCAAACAATTCACCATCAATACATACGGTTTCAGGCGAGGTAATAGGCAAGCTATTTATGTTTTTATGCCCTTCTACCTTTTTAGGCGTTATTACGCTTTCATGCTCTGTTAGCTTGTCTAACAACCCCGCATCAATACTTACTACAGCATCATTAACTTTAATAGGCATACACCAATTACCATTAATAATATCTTCCTTATACTCATGAGGGATGTTTAAAACACTAGCTGTAGCATCGCGTAAGTAGTGAGCAGTTTCGAAAGCCTTTGCTTGATTTGGTGTAATGTTGAGAAATGGGAATAGATAGCTTTCATCAATGCCACAAACAAGATATAGACGATGAAATATTTCTTTTACATCACTTGCTTCGATCTTCTTTTTATAGAAACTCTCTTTATTGATTAATTTAGCAATGTGCTCATATGACAAATAACCAGAAGCAAAAATGTTAGCTAGTTTGATAAGCGTGTCTTTTTTAATTTTAAAACCGTGTTGCATATAATCACCATCCTTGATAGTTGTATAAATATTTTCCTTCATGAATGACTTTTTCAAGTTTGAAAAAATTGCTTGGAGGTACTAGCAAAATTTTTTATTTTTTTAAAAATGGGGGGCATCCCTTTTTGATTTAAGAATGCCTACCTATTGTTATTTCTGGCTTTATGGAAAAAAGGTTTAGAGCCGCTCAAGCTGTAGAAGTAGAGGGTATCCCCCTTGATTAATAGAGCACCCCATTGTTTTAACTACCCCGTTTGCTCTAGGTCTATGAGTAGGTATCTCACCTGCTTAGCTAGTCACCCTATGTACCCCCCCTATCATTGATAGCTTCCACCTGTCATATAAACCACTATCCATAGTGAATAGCTATTGCATAACCAGGCGTATATTAAAACGCACATTTAAGTATACACCTACAGATAACCGGGTTATTCTTTCTGCACTGAATACAAGAGCAAAGCAGGTGTTTCTAACATGACTACATACGCATACATGCGCGTTAGTACAGATAAGCAAGATACAGCTTCACAGGCTTCATGGTTGGCTCAATACGCTATCGAACCTGATAATGTGTATGCTGATGAAGGTAAGAGCGGCAAGAGCTACAAAGGCCGTGAGCAATGGTTAGAATTGATCTCTAAGCTTTGCCCTGGTGATGTGCTCTATGTGTATGAGTTAGACCGTATCACTCGTGATTATGCTGATCAGGCTGTTTTCTTACGTGATGTAGTTAGAGATTGTAACGTCAAAGTCATTACGGTTAACGGTGCTGTTAAGTATGACTTAGAAGCAAAGCTTAAAGGCATCATCGCTGAGGAAGAACGCATTAAAATTAGCCAACGTACAAAGGCAGGTATTCAGGCTGCTAGGGAAGCAGGTAAGCAGATTGGACGCCCTACAGGTAGTAAGTATAGCGAGCAAGTAAAAGAGCTTTTCAATCAGGGTGTAAATAAGTCTGAGATAGCAAGAAGATTAAACATCACTCGTGTAACAGTGAATAAAGCGCTAGCGTAGCGCTTCTAAAAGCTTTTTTATTTATCCTCATTTTCATTGAGTTTATTATTGTAATAGCGCATAATAAACACCTGCTTTAAACAACCTCTTCAAATATAGCTTATTACCCTTTTCAGCTAATGGGAATTAATCCACTCCTGCCTGTTATATATACTGAGAACCATTCTCATTTGGAGATAAAAAGGTGTGTAGCTTTTATTAGATAAATAAAGCATTCTGCTTAATTTGTTCACCATGAGAATGCTAGTACATTCAAAGCTTTCTTTTCATGAGTACCTTTAAAATGCATTAAGTTAGCCAGAGGCTAACGGTCTAATAAGCACTGTACGAACGTAGTGAGTAAGCACCAACGCATAAAAGCGCCAAGTTTAATAGTAAGTATTTAGTTGATTAAATGTCTAATGTACAAATAATGTTTTTGGTGTTTTGGTGCTCTACCGAAGCGTAGCGAGGTTATGAGCGAATGAACAAAGTGAATGAGTGAATATGTCTTTCAATGGATAAGAAAATGGTAAATGTTGATAATAATCGACCGCTTGCGCTGCTTATTCAAAAGCGGATCAACCATCATTAGCATAATCACCATGATATTTAGATCTAACTTCACTAGCAACTAATTCAGCTAATTCTAAATCATCAAATGAGCCAAAATATTCATATTTACCATAAGAGTGACTATTTAAAACATCACCAATAGAAAGATTAATTCTACTTGCCATTATTCACCATTACTAGCTTCTTTAAGCATAGCCTCATAAATATCAATTTGAGCTTTAATAGCTTTCTCTTGCTCTCTGTGAGCTTTTTTAAGTTCCTTAAAACCTTTCTTAATTTCTACTAATTGAAACAAAATAGCTTCTTTATCAATCTGCATTGTTTTAGCTTCCTTATGTTGTAGAGAGAACGCTTTAAACATTCTCTGTAAATTCATCATCAAAAAATTCATTGTGATTAACTTCTTGTACGATTCCATCATTAATAATCAATCCATTATCAGAAAGATATTGTTGTAGATCTTGATAGATGTCGTACAAATCAGCTTCAGCAGCAGCATAGCGTGATTGAGCCTCAGCAGCCTTAGCACGATTACGCATGATGAAAGATTGTGTTTCTGAAGTGATAGCCATTAAAACACCGCCTTAGTAGCTTTGATTTCTTGAAATTTGCTAACTACAGCAGGGTTTGTAAGCATTTTTAGCACTACGCTTTCAAGCTTATCCAATCGTTTGATGGTGTCTTTTAGTTCCTTAGCAATCATTACATACTCTTCATGATTATCTTCATAGGCTGTACAACAAGCTTTATCCAGTGATTCAACTACTTTTGTAATTTCATCATCATCTTTTAGATGCATAACAGCAGATTCAAGAGCGTGTAGACGCATATTAATGGAATCATTATCTGTATGATCTACTACATTAGCCAGATTCATAATCATTTTTAAGGCTTCAATTTTATCACGAGTAGTATTAAGCATTAGTAACTTCCTTGTTTGAGGTGATATTGTTGTAAAAAATATTAGAGATTGCACCAGTTATAAAACCAGCATTGAAAATATATAAAGTGCTCTTAGCATCAAGATTTAACATATGGTAAACAGTGAGTATAAGTGTTTCTGATATAAAAACATGTAATGAATACATGCTTAATCTATTAAGTCGATTCATTATAAATCTTTCCTTGAATGAAATAGAGATCTTAAAGTAGGTTTGAAAGAGAGCCGGGATCACCCTTTAAACTCCCTATTCATGCGGGTTTCAAACATGAGTTTAGTAGTAGGCTGTGGGATAGCCCATTTATTACTAAACAGTGATATATTTCTTAATGGTAGGTTGTGAAATACCTAATAGATTTGAGATAGCATAAACCGTTTCACCTTGTTTAAATCTACGTTTGATTTGCTCAATCAATTCAGGGGTGATTGTTGTACGCTTCTGTTTTGGTTTCCGATAAGAAGAAACACCGTTAAATGCTTTATACATTTCCATAAACTGATCATTATCCAGGCTAAAATTAAAGGTCTGGATTAACTCCCAATCATCAGTATCAAACTTACGCCACTTATTGAAACTATCTTTAAGCACATCTTCAGATAGTGGGAATGATGAATAAGGGGTGATGTCTTTAAAGTGTTTAGGGCGTGTGTGATGTACCCTTATCAATCTACCATTGAGATTGTAATAGCTGAAATCTTCCATGATTTAACATCCTATAGAGAATAGCCCGTATAGCTCCTGTATGGCGTTCTGACGGGCTTTTGTTATGTGAGTAATACCTTTGCTTGTCCTTTAGTAAAAACCGCTAGTGCTCTTCTGTTATTGATTTTTAGTAATAAGCACAAGGCCATTTATCACTAATATAGTTTTCGTAATGTGCCCATTCCGCTAACATATCGAAACTTTCCCATTTTAAGGGTGGAATTATTTTAGGCTTAAGAATTGGATGTGTAGGCAAAAGTGAAGAAACAATTTGTATTCCATTTAAATAAAGATACTTTACCTTTCTCATTCTTTCGGAATAAAATTTATATTCTGGTAACTTTTCTGTACTAGCTTTAATCTCTTTAAAAGAAGCATTTGATGTAGGATATTTTTTACGCCACCTTAAAACAAGCCTCCATTCTTCTAAAAGTTTATTACCCTTAGAGCTATTGCAGGATTTACAAACAACTCTTAAATTTGCAATAGAATCACTACCATTTTTACTTGATGGGTGAATATGATCAATATTTCCATCTTGTTCTTTTAATGGAATACCACAATAAGAACATCTCCTATTTGTCATTTCCCATAAATGATGGCGGATATAGCGATTATTATTTAAGGCTTCATGATAATCTTCTTTTTTCAGTGCAGATGAATTAATATATTTAATCACAATCAACACCTTTCAATTGTTCATTGTGGTAAGCTATTTTCATAAACGCCATTTGATTTTTGCCATACTTAGCAAAATCTTTCATTTTTTCAAGTAACCATCCCTTATCCGGTATAGGTAAGGTTTCGGCTAATTCAATTTGTTTCTCTTCTTCTGTTTTTTCGATAACTGGAGAAGTAATTATTTCTGGTGTATGTAAATCCTCTATACGTTTCCTAATAATTAATGTAGCCGTTGAATGAGTAGGCTCTTTCTTTGATGATTCTTTAACTGATACATCATGGATTACTGTTTTATCCCCTACAGGTTTATAACCCATTTCAATCATAAATTCATCACTCAATAGAAAGTTACGGGCTAAACCTTCTTTTATTACGCCATACTTGCTTATGATGCCACGTTGAATAATTTCATTTATTTCTTTAGTTAATGTAGTGCTTGATGGCTTACCGTTATGATCGGAAACAAAATCTTTCTGACAGACAAACGGTGATTTACGTCGCATTTGATGCATTGCAACTTTAATTATGAAAAGATGTTGAGTAGGTGTAACACCTTTTAAATTTAATAGCTTTTCGCTGATTTGAGCATAGGCAGTTTGTTTAGTATCAATAGCCCATTCCTGAATACACCAGGAGTTTTCTTCTGACATAAGCACCTCAATAGAGTTAGGTAGCGGCAAGCCGCAAGTAAAGAATCAAAGATTTCGATAAAGAGAAGAAAGAAGTTAATTAATGCGGAATCGCATTAATAATTATTAGATTGTTATTCATCTACTCTTAATTACTTCTTTTTTCATCGGTCTTTTGTGTTTTAGGTTTTTATATATTTATTTCTGATTACAATATTTTAAGCATCTTATATACAAGACTAGCCATAATTCATGTGATTTTGATATAAAACCAACAATTAAATGGAGGAATACCGTGGCAAATTTTGCTTGATGTTATATATAAGAGTAAATACTTTATAATTTAAGACAGCATTACAGGGAGGAATACCGTAGCAAATTTTGCCTCATGTTATATACATCTTTGATTACGTTCTTGCAATTCTTGCAAAACTCTTTCTTTAATCATACGGGTAATAATAGCTTTCATACTTACCCCTTCTTCTTTGGCAATGATATAAAGTTGATCTGTAATCCATTTAGGATATTTATGATCCGACATAAGCACCTCAAGATAAATATTTATATAGGTTTAGCCATCGTTTTTCTTCTGGCTTGTTATAGGTTAGTAAGAGCTAAAACTCTTAACTTAAACACTAGATATATTTATATATGGCTACAAATCTTTTTGAATGGTTCCAGCAATTTTAAAAAAAATGGGAGATTTTTAGTCTCCCATTTAAATTTACTCGTCTATGCTTTCGTCAATCGCTAATTCTTCCCTATCATAACTATCTGCAACACGTTCTAAGAACACTACGAAAGCCCAATCATCACTATGTTTGCTAAATGGGTAGATACTCCCCTTAGCTGGTGTAACTTTTTCACCTTTATCTTTATCGAAATCTAATTTTTCTTGCTTCATCACCAATTCACACCATCAACAATATAGAGAAGTGATTCAAGAGGAATACTGTGAATGTATCGTTTAGTTACCCCTAAATTAGTTTTTGCATGACCTATTGTTTGCTGCAAATGAGTGTTATCTTTCATCCAACCAGAAGCATAAGTAATGAATGTGTGACGTAAACTATGTATTGCTCTACGTGATCCATCTTTATCTAATGGGGCAATTTTCAATTCATCACGAATTTCAATGAAATCTTGTGTAAGCTGGTTCAAGCTTGTACTTGCAATATCAGGGAAGAGATAGCCCTCTTTACCACTTACAAAATCAATGAAACCGTATGCAATCAGATCAGCGTGTAACGCTACTTCCCTTGTAGCATTCTCAGTTTTACCGTTACCATCTTCAGCAATGTGCAAGTAATATCGTTTGCAATCTGTATCAAACTTGACTTGTGAAGCTTTGAGTTTAGCAATCTCACCACGTCTAGCCCCTGTATAGATCAGAAGAAGGATAATCCACTTCATAGAATCATTACGTGTGAGAGCGTGATTGATGTATTGCTTAATCTCTCCTTTGGTGTAAACACCATAGCGGCTATTCTCTTTTTTCTGTTTAATTCCATCCATCGGAGAAACAGAGATAAGTTGTTTTTCTGCTACAAGATAACTATTAAAGAATTGATTGAAGATTTTAACATGAGCGTTATATGTTGACGCTCCGATCAATAAATCCTCTGGTATATCGTCACATTCTAAACGCTCTTTAACACTCATTTTATTATATGGAGGTTTTCGCGCATCTGGAAGCCCTTCAATAGATTCCATAACGCGATCCATAGTTTTACGTGTAATATCGTAAACATTGAAATCATCACCTAATAAAGCTAACAAGCTATCAAATGATCTCTCATTCTTTTTAGCTTGTTCAACGTTCCAGATCTCACCTTTAGAAATCTTCCACTGTTTGAAATCTTCCCAGGACTGAGCAAGAGTAAGAGTAGGCTTAACTTCTGCTTCTTTAACAGGTTCAGCATGAAAAGAAGAGATTGCAGAAGGAACAATTACAGGCATTGAAAGGGTGCTATTGATTGAAGCGTGTATAGCTGTTTGATTTGGTAAGTTTGAAGATGCAACGAGGGCTTTAACGTAACTATCAAGCATGTCAAAGGTAAGGAGAGATTTTTTAAATTGCTTAATGGCTGGTGTGATTTGCTCCATAAGACTAGCAGCCTCACGGAAACTATCTGTAGCTAAACTTCTCCGGTAAAGCTTGTTATTTGGAAGTAACAATTGAACAAAGTAAATACGGTTTTTAATAAACGTATAAGCTAACTTTCTATCACCCATTCTATCACCTACATTATCACCAAAACTGACGGTAATTCTGTAAGTGCTTGTTTTCAGTCCTTTCTTTTTTCCCTACGCTGGCATTATCCAGATCAGGTAATACGGGTATTTCTCAGCCTTCACAAAGAAGGGCACCCCGAGTCAAAATACTTTTAAAACAGTGACTTATTAAAATCAATGTTCTTAATCAGTGTAACCGTGGCCACAGGCCAGGCGCAAGGGGTTTCGATTTATCACGACTGCGATCGCGTAATGAATCAGCCTAAACACTTTTTCGCTAGCATCTTCAACATAAATATTTTTTCCTGGTATATCCTGGAACAAAAATGACCTGAGTTTATTTTCATTCGAAGCAGAATAGAGATTCGATAATAATGAATCGGCAATAACCTATAAATTTACATAAACTGTTATGTGTATTTTTAATCTTTTTTCATCTAAACACATAAATATATTTAATGTATTGATATTTTATTTCCAATTTATCCCCCATTCACTGTAAACACATAAGTCATTGTATTATAAGATTAATAACTTCATCCCTTCTGGATCAACTCATTTAGCTATTACTGCTATTTGTGATTTAGATCAATAATCAAAACTACACATTCATAGATAGTTACTGCACGTTACGAAATAAGTTATCAAACCAAAATTTCAACGTTAATCGTGAATTAATTCAGATATAACAAGACGTTGTATCTTCCCGCCAGGATAGCGCCCTAACTTTTTTTATATTGATGATGAGAGCTTTAAAATGAAATGTTTAAATACATCAGCTGCCGCTGTTTTTGTATTTGGTATTGTGTTTTCTGGTGCAACATACGCAGCTACGATCGGCACTGATGATGTTGTAGATTCTTTGGGCTGGACTCAAACCCAAATCAATAAACAAAATGCAGATCGTGAAGAAGCAAATCGTGTTGATATTGGTACAAATCGTACTGATATTATCAACATGAAAGATGAGAATTTATTGCGTGATGATGCAATTAGAAGTGCAACTGATAAAGCAGATACAGCTCAAGCTGGCGTAAATGCTAACACTCAAGCTAACGCTATTCTTAATCAGAAAGTTAACGATAACGTGGCAGATCAGACAATTAATGATAATAAACAGAATGTTTTGATTGATAATGCCAATAATAAAGCAGACGCGGCTTTACAGGGCGTTACTACTAACGGACGAGCAATCACTGATACCAACACGAGAGTAAGTAAAGCTGAATCCGATGCTTTGCTTGCTGGTGCTAAAGCTGATACAGCGCTTGCTGATGCTACCGGCGCTAAAGCCGCTGCCGATCATGCTGAAATCACCGCCACTAATGCGAACAACAAAGCCGATGCTAATACACAAGCGCTTGCAAGTAAGGTAGATAAAAGCATTTTCAACGCCGATCAGGATAGACAAGATCGCGCCCTCCAGGACGCCACTGACAAAGCGACTCAGGCATTTAATACGGGCGCTTATGCGCAATCTTTAGCTGTAGATGCACAAACTGTAGCCGCAGCGAATAAAGCTGCTGTTGCTAACGTTCAGTCACGCCAGCAAACACAAGAAGCGACGATTCAGAATCACAGCGCACAATTAGCGAACCATGAATCACGTATTACGTCGTTAGAGAATCAAAATAACGCTAAGTTCTCTGCTCTGGAAAATCAGCAGAATGAGGATCGCAAGGAATATCGTGCTGGTATCGCTGGCGCTGCTTCTCTTGCTGGTTTGCATTACGTTGATACAGATAACGCGGTTGCCGTCGGCGCTGCCAACTTCAAAGATGCGCAAGGCTATGCAATCGGCTACCGTCATAAGTTCGCTGAGAATGTAGCCACTACCCTCTCTACATCAGGTACATCCAACGGTGATGAGATTGTTGCGGCGTCCGCATCTTACGGATGGTGAGTTACAGTATTAAAATAAAATGCCAGCGAGCTAAAACTCGCTCATGAGTATTAATTAGCTGGCTATAACTCTAAACAATGCTTCTCACACAGAAAATGACAAAGTACATTTTTATTTCCGCTGTTCTATATCTCACTTTTATTTTATTAGGGATATGGATTGGATTGATGTTAGGCACCTATATTTATAATTGTAATTACTGAGGCAAGAATGAAAAAATTAATGATGATAGCGGCTGTATTATCTCTTGCTGCGTGCTCCTCACCTGCTCAACGGATGGCTGATTGTCAAAGCAAGGGAGTGAGTAAAGATGCTTGTTATATTGTCGAGCAAAACCGCACTACAGCCATTAACGCTGCTGCAGAAAAACAGGCTTTGGAGAATGCTGCTCAACTCGCACAATCAGCACATAAGCATCTTCCTGAAGGCTGCACTCAGGTTATGGATGCTGCGGGTCGTTGTGATAGCAAGCCTGCCAAAGCAAGCGGTGATTTAAAAACGTTTTCAGGTGAAGCGGATCGCGTTATGAATAAGCCAATCTCAGATGCTGCTGAATATCTGCTTTCGAAAGGCTGGAAGCCAAATAAGGGGTCATGGCATAAGGGTGGCTATACTATGCAACTGGTTGTCGAAAAAGAGAGAGTTGTAAACGCACAATTATCAAAAATGTGATGTTAGCTCTACGCGTCCACTGATAACATTTACGTAGCCCCATTTGTATGGGGCTTTATTTTAGCTCGTGGCTAAATATAAATTTACTCTAACTGCCACGCTCCGCCATGAATAAGCGACGCTCCCCCCGTCCAGGCAAACAACGCCAGCTCGCGGCAGCCTGCATCAGGATAGATACGGCTGCTGAGGCACGCCTCACCCTCGTTAACAAACACTTCCACAGACGAGCTATCAAAGAACAGGCGCAGGCTGAGCGCGTCGTTCAGGTTAAGCGCAACGCTTCGGGTGCCGCACAGGCCATACTGTGGATAGTGTCGCTCCAGCACCAGGCGCTGCATCTGCGCATCAACATAGACGCGTAACCCGTCGCCTAGACGAATGCCGTATTGCTCCGCGCTGCTGTTCGCGCAATCCCATTGCAGAATGACCTCCATCGCATCGCAGTGTTCCACCAGCGTCATCTGCTGGCTATTAAGCGTACTTACCGGCCAGGGGAACCACGCCCCGCGCAGGGTTTCAACTTCTCTGGCCGGCCGCATTTGCAGATGATTATCCGCACTTAGCGTCAGCTCGCGAGGTAAGGAGAGCATGCCCGCCCAGCCATCGTCCTGTTCCGGCAGCGGGGATTCCCACATGTCCAGCCAGCCGATGACGATGCGTCGGCCATCCGGCGTCTGGAAACTTTGCGGCGCATAGAAATCATGCCCGTAATCCATCTCCACAAATTCACCTTCACGCACAAAGGGCTGACCGGGCTGCCATTCACCTACCAGATAGCCGCTCTGGAAAAGATTGCGATTTTTAAAACCGTCTGCGGTCAGCCCCTGAGGAGAGAACATCAGCACGCGCTTGCCACTGAGAGTGAAAAAGTCCGGGCATTCCCACATATAACCCATCTCTTTTTCAGCCACCGCGAGCACGCCCCAGTCCTCCCACTCGCGCAGGTTGGCAGACCGGTACGCACGCACCTGGCCCGTATCACCCTCTCGCGCGCCAACGACCATGTACCACCACTCCCCTTCACGCCATACTTTCGGATCGCGGAAGTGATGCAGTCCAGGCGGTGTGTCAATGACGGTCCCATGCCGCACAAAGTGGATGCCGTCACGGCTGGTTGCCAGGCACTGAACCTGGTAGAGATTAGCCTCATCGCCGGGATCGCCGTGGAACTTGTGGCCGGTGTAGATCAGCGCCAGCGTGTCGCCATCCACCACCGCTGAGCCAGAAAAACAGCCGTCCTTGTCGTCTGGTCCTTCCGGTGCCAGCGCAACCGGGAGGTGCTCCCAGTGAACTAAATCTTTGCTGCGCGCATGGCCCCAGTGCATCGGACCCCACTGGGTCGAATACGGATGATGCTGATAAAAGGCGTGATACCAGCCGTCAAACCAGACCAGACCATTTGGGTCGTTCATCCAGCCAGCGCGTGCAGCGAGGTGGTAACGCGGATACCAGCGAAGGTTAAGCCCTTCGCGTCTGGAGTGCAGTTCCTGTTCTGCTTTCGTAATGGAATACGTCATTTCTCTACTCTTTCGATCAGATGGTGGAAGGTTGCGGCATGAGCGGGTCAGAAGTGGACTTACCCGAGCGCAACAGGAAGATGGAGATAAACGTGGTGCTGAAGACCAGTAGCCCCATGATGAGATAAGACTGGGCAAAGCCGTATTTCTCATAGCTATAACCTGCCAGCGGCGACAGCACCGAGGCAATCACCGAGCTTGTACAGGCAAAGCCCACCAGATAGAGGGTGGAAGAGAGCCGCTTATCAAAATGCAGGCTGTTGTATTTGAAGATGGAGACCAGCAAAACGGGCAGCTCAACCGCGTGCAAGAGCTTGGTAATGGAGATCAATACCGGTCCCTCAACCAGACCCGATGCCACCATACGCATCGCCATCACCATTCCGGCGAAAATCAGGCCGTTTTTCGCACCGAGGCGATTCACCAGCCACGGGGCGCAAAACATACCCGCCGCCTCAAGGAAAACCTGGAAGGAGTTGAGATAGCCGTACATGGCGTTCCCTTCCTGTAACGTCGGGAACTGGGACGAGAAATAGACCGGGAACTGCTGGTCATAAACGCCATAAATACAGGTGCCGATAACGAAAAACACCAGCGCCCAGAAGCGCGGCAGCGTCAGCAGACGCAAGGCATCTTCCAGCGTGACCTTACCGCCGGACACCGCCTCCTGCATGGCGTGCGGAGCGGAAGAGACCCTGAGCCGCGCCAGCAGCACAAAAAACACCAGCCCGGCGCAGCTCGCCACCGCGAAGTTCAGCTTCGGATTAATGTTGAACAGGAGCCCTGCAAAAAAGGTTGCCGCCGCCCAGCCAAGCGATCCCCACATCCTCGCCTTGCCAAACTCAAACTGGCTCTGGCGGGCCACGCGCTCGGTATAGGACTCCAGCACCCCTATTCCGCCGTTAAACGTCAGCCCGATATAAATCCCGCCGAAAATACTGCCGAGTAACACGTTAATTTGCAGCAGATAACCAAACAGCAGGAAGGCCGGACCGGAAAGAATGAGCATACTGGTCAGAAACCAGAGCAGGTTTTTGCGCAGGCCGAGCTTGTCCTGAATGAAGCCGTAGCAGATTTGCGCGCACAGCGCGGAGACAGAAAGCACGGCATAGATAATGCCGGTATCCCCCGCTTTTAGGCCCACTTCCTGATGAAGCCAGATGGAGAGTAACGAGCCGGAAGAGGACCACGTGACAAAAAAGAAAAACAGTAATGCGCTTAATAAAGGGTAGCTGTGAGAGTGATGCGTTTTCATCATGACATTCTCATGTAGGAGTAATGATGCGATGGTAACGTTAACATTTATCCTTTCTCATGCTGTTTGGTAAAAATTTAAGATGTTAATCACAAAAGTTAACGTTAACATTGAGAGAGTGAGATCGCGATCAAATATTCATCATTGAGGTAAGCCTGACCTGGCCTGTGCATTAGCCTTCCTTTTACATCAGCGACTTAGTTGTATACCCTTTCACACAGAGCATTAACGGAGTAAGAAAATGGCTTCCCTGAAGGACGTCGCAAAGCTGGCTAACGTATCGCTGATGACGGTCTCCCGCGCGCTGAACAGCCCGGAGCGCCTTAAGCCGGAAACGCTGGCCCGCGTTCAGCGGGCTATCGAGCAGACCAGCTACGTGCCAGACCTGTCTGCCAAGAAAATTCGCGGCGCGAATGCCTCGCCAAAAACCATAGGCGTGCTGGCGCTCGATACGGTGACGACGCCTTTCTCGGTGGACATCACGCTGTCGATTGAAGAGACTGCCAGAATGCACGGCTGGAACAGCTTCGTGATGAATATGTTTACCGATGACAACCCGGACGCCATTGTCGACCTTCTCCTCTCGCATCGGCCTGACGGAATTATCTACACCACCATGGGGTTACGTCAGGTTCCTCTTCCGTCTAAACTCCTCACCCTTCCCTGCGTGCTGGCCAACTGCGAAAGTGACGGCGAAAAGGTCGCCAGCTATATTCCCGATGATGAACAGGGGCAATATACCGCCGTGCGGGCGTTACTCTCTGAGGGTTATCGCCAACCTCTCTGCCTGCATCTGCCTGAGGGGCATCTGGCCACAACCCGGCGTCGTCAGGGGCTGGAACGTGCATGCCGTGAAGCGGGGCTGGATCCTCAAAGCCTGGTACACAGCTATATGGCGTTCGGGGACGAGCACTATCGTGATATCCCGTCAGTGTTGCTGGCGCACATGCAGAAAGGCATTCCCCAATTCGACTCCGTCATCTGCGGCAACGACCGTATCGCGTTTATGGTGTACCAGACGCTGCTGGCGCAAGGGCTTCGCATCCCGGAAGACGTCGCGGTAATCGGCTATGACAATATGGTGGGTATTGGGGAGTTGTTCCTGCCTCCCCTCACGACGGTTCAACTGCCACACTATGACATTGGTCGCCTGAGCGCCTTGCATATTATTAATGGTGAAGAGCATCAGAACATCACGCGCGTTGAGAGTCCTTTTTTAATGCGTGATTCCGTTGTACATGCATCATAAGCACCGCTTTTTGCACATGACGCAGGAATAGAGATAGCCAGCCTTCTTTTTTGCTATTCGATGGCACGTTTTGTCACACTCTTTTTTGGGACTTTACACTCGGGATATACAGCCTGTAACAGGCTGTTTTTATTTGGCATAAAATGCAATTTTCATTTTATAAATGGGGATATTCTCTCCCTACAGCCCCGTGTCACAAAACAGTAAACAAATTAACCATTGAGCCCCGTGGCAAAAGGCTCTATATTGGCGGCGTTTTTTTCAGGCCCCCATCTGTTTTTTAACTTTTTATTCAATCGTGGCTCATAACGAAGCGGCGGTTGTAGGAGTGATATGATGACGGATAAAGTCCGTATTGACACCGTAGATGCCCACAAAAGCAACGAAACCTATCTGGCCCGTCAGGCCGAGTTTGAATCTAACGTCAGGAGTTATCCGCGCAAACTGCCTTTAGCCATCACTAAAGCAGAAGGCGTGTGGATCACCGATGCAGACAATAAAGAATACCTTGACTGTTTAGCAGGCGCGGGGACCCTTGCGCTTGGCCATAACCATCCTGATGTGCTGAAAAGCATCCAAAATGTCATTACCAGCGGCTTGCCGTTACATACTCTGGATCTGACTACGCCTCTGAAAGACGCGTTTTCTGAATACCTGCTCTCTCTGCTGCCCGGTCAGGGCAAAGAGTACTGCCTGCAGTTCACCGGTCCATCCGGTGCTGACGCCGTTGAAGCGGCGCTGAAGCTGGCGAAAAAAGTGACCGGCCGTAGCGGTATCATCAGCTTCTCTGGTGGTTACCACGGCATGACCCACGGCGCGCTGTCCGTGACCGGCAACCTGTCTCCGAAAGAAGCGGTTGACGGTATGATGCCAGAAGTGCAGTTCATGCCTTACCCGCACGAGTACCGCTGCCCGCTGGGTATCGGTGGTGAAGCGGGCGTGAAAGCGCTGACTTACTACTTCGATAACCTGATCAACGACGTTGAAAGCGGCGTGCGTAAACCTGCTGCGGTGATCCTGGAAGCGGTTCAGGGCGAAGGCGGCGTGAACCCGGCTCCGGCTGAGTGGCTGCAGCGCATCCGTAAAGTGACTCAGGAACACGGCATTCTGCTGATCCTCGACGAAGTTCAGGCTGGCTTTGCCCGTACCGGTAAATTCTTCGCCTTCGAACACGCTGGCATTGAGCCAGACATCATCGTGATGTCTAAAGCAGTAGGTGGCGGTCTGCCGCTGGCCGTGCTCGGTATCAAAAAGCAGTTCGATGCATGGGCACCAGGTCACCACACCGGTACCTTCCGCGGCAACCAGCTGGCGATGGCAACCGGTCTGACGACGCTGAAAATCCTGAAAGATCAGAACATCGCAGGCAAAGTGGCTGCACAAGGCGAATGGCTGAAAGGCCAGCTGAAAGAGATGGCGAAACGTTATCCGGTTATCGGCCACGTGCGCGGTCTGGGCATGATGATCGGTATTGAGATCGTTAAGCCACACGAAGCCGCTGACCACATGGGCTGCTTCCCGGGCGACGGCGAGCTGTCTGCACTGATTCAGAAGAAGTGCTTCGAAGCCGGTCTGATTCTGGAGCGCGGTGGCCGTAACGGTATCGTTCTGCGTCTGCTGCCGTCTCTGCTGATCAGCGATGAAGAGCTGAAGATCTTCCTGGATAAATTCGAGCAGGCACTGCTTGCTGCGGGCGTTCGCCCGGCGTAACCGGAGTTGTTGATTACGATGTCTGATTCAAACCCAATTTTGTTCTCCTCTGCGCAGAGCATTGAAGCTTACCAGCAGGCGATTGAACAAAGCACTCAGGCTGTGATGCAGTGGCTGAAACAGCCTGAGATGTACCAGGGCAAAACGGTCGCGGAACTGCGCGACCGTATTAAGCTGGATTTCAACCCGAAAGGGCTGGGCAACGAAGCGGCGATTGAACGCGCCGTCGAGTTCTTCCTGAAAGACAGCCTGTCCGTTCATCACCCGCAGTGTGTGGCGCACCTGCACTGCCCAAGCCTGGTCGTAAGCCAGGCGGCGGAAGTGCTGATCAACGCCACTAACCAGAGTATGGACTCCTGGGATCAAAGCCCGTCCGCAACCATTATCGAGATCAAGCTGATCGAGTGGCTGCGTACCCGCGTGGGTTATCAGGCCGGCGACGCAGGTGTCTTCACCAGCGGCGGTACCCAGAGCAACCTGATGGGCCTGATGCTGGCGCGTGATGCGTTCTTTGCGCGTCAGGGTCACTCCGTTCAGCAGGACGGCTTGGTGGGCGATCTGCGTAAAATCCGCGTGCTGTGCTCCGAAAATGCGCACTTCTCCGTGCAGAAGAACATGGCGCTGATGGGGCTGGGCTACCAGTCCGTCGTACAGGTGAAAACGGACGAATTCTCCCGTATGGATTTGACCGATCTGGCGGCGAAAATTGAACAGTGCAATGCGAACGGCGAGCAGATTCTGGCTATCGTCGCGACGGCAGGTACTACCGATGCCGGTGCTATCGACCCGCTGCGTGCGATTGCAGAGCTGGCGGCGAAGCAGAACATCTGGGTACACGTTGATGCAGCCTGGGGCGGCGCGCTGCTGATGTCTGAGCAGTATCGTCACTACCTGGACGGCATTGAGCTGGTGGATTCCGTTACCCTGGACTTCCACAAGCAGTTCTTCCAGACCATCAGCTGCGGCGCATTCCTGCTGAAAGAAGCGCGCCACTATGAGCTGATGCGCTACCAGGCGGCCTACCTGAACTCTGAGTTCGACGAAGAGGCAGGCGTGCCAAACCTGGTGTCCAAATCTCTGCAGACTACCCGTCGTTTCGACGCGCTGAAGCTGTGGATGAGCCTGGAAGCGCTGGGCCAGGAACAGTACGCGGCGATCATCGATCACGGCGTGACGCTGGCACAGCAGGTTGCGGCCTACGTGAAAGAGCAGCCTGCTCTGGAACTGGTTATGCAGCCACAGCTGGCAAGCGTCCTGTTCCGCTTCCGCGGACAGGTCCAGATGGACGAAGCGGGTATCGCCCTGCTGAACCAGAAAATTGGTGATGCGCTGCTGGAATCCGGCCGTGCAAACGTCGGCGTGACCGAGCATAACGGCGTGACCTGCCTGAAGCTGACGCTGCTGAACCCAACCGTGACGCTGGAAGATATTAAAATCCTGCTGTCTTTGGTTGAGCGCACCGCGCAGGAAGTTCTGGCTAAGTAATACAAAACCCCTCTTCCGCCGGGAGAGGTGTTATTTTTATACGCCTGCCCACCACATCCTAAATTTTAATCCCCAGTAGCTCGTCCAGCCCGTCGTTGTACTCACTATGTTTCCCTTCGACACAACCACCAGCGTTGGCGTGACGCTCACCTGCCACTGCTGCGACAAAGCACCGTTTGCATCGTTAATCACCGGCATTTTCAGCTGTTTCTTTTCAACCCAGCGCTCAAGCTTTGCGTTGTCTCCGGAACGCATGGCGATACTCACCACGTTCCCGCCCTCTTCTGCCAGTTGATTAACCGAAGGCGTCGTGTACCGGCATATACTGCACCAGGTCGCCCAGATGTAGATCAGCAGCGGGCGATCCTGGCTGAGCGCCGCGATATCGTGCATCTTGCCGTCTATGCTCTGCATCGGTGTTGCGCTAAAACTGGCGGGCAGCGTCGGCTTCCGGTACCGATCCACGCCCCACACCACGACCAGCGTCAGCAGAACGAGGATGATCCCTTCCCGCGTCCAGCGGCGCAGTCGACTCATTTTGCGGTTTTCCATTGTGACCTCTTGAATTAACGAAGGTCATATTAGCGGGCAATACGCCATCACGCTGTAAAGAAGTGTCGCGTCAGGTTTACTCCTGGGTATAGCCGTAGTCGTAATGGCTATATCCCGAGCTGTAATAGAGCGCTGCCGATTTCACGATATCATTGAGGATCGCGCCATTCACCTGTACACCCATTTGCTGCAGACGCTTCAGGCAGTTCTCGATCTCCTTGACGCTGGTTTTACCAAAGCGGGCGACCAGCAGCGTGGTAGCCGCCGTTCTGGCTATCAGCAAGGCATCCGTTACGGCAAGCACAGGCGGGGTATCGACGATAACAATGTCATAGAGTTTGTCTATCTGCGACATCACGACCTGGAAGCGTTCACTCATGAGCAGCTCAACGGGATGCGAAGGTTGAGGTCCGCAGGTCAATACATCAAAACCGCCTTTCTCGACGCGCTGAATTGCCTCCTGCCACTCAACGGCTCCTTCGAGCACGCAGGATAATCCCCGATGATTACTCAGTTTGAAAACATTGTGAACATATCCCTTGCGCATATCCGCATCAATAAACAGCACTCGCTGTCCGGCCTGAGCGGCAATCGACGCCAGTGACGTACTGACCAGCGTCTTTCCGCAGTCCTGCGTGGGGCCTGACACCACGACGATCCGGTTTGTGGCCTCCATCATGGTAAAATGCAGACTGGTGCGCAGCCCGCGCACCGCCTCGACAAACATATCTGCCGGACGGTCAACGGGCAGAAAAGGAACGTTCGACGTCCTGTGCTTCCAGTGGGACGCAAAAAGGGTTTTCCTGCGCAGGTGCGTTTTTTTCCAGAGCCATTCCGAGCGCGGAAGCGTCGCCAGAAGCGGTATCCCCTGCACTTCCAGTTGTTCAGACGAGGTAATGCCCCGATTAAAGGCTGAGCGCACTAAAACCATTCCGGCGGAGAGCATCAAGCCCATCAGCATACCCAGTACGATAATGAGCGCTTTGTGCGGTTTGATCGGATCTGGCTTCGCTATGGCCGGGTCAATAATCCGCACGTTCCCGATAGCGCTGGAGCGCGAGATACTCAGCTCTTGCTGACGCGTCAGCAACTGCAGGTATATAGTACGCCCGGATTCAACGTCACGACTCAGCCGTAAGATTTCCTGCTGCGTGGAAGGCATGGTTGAGACTCGATTATTCAGGCGTGCACGCTCCCGCTCAAGCGTTTGTTTCTTCTCCCTCAAGGCACGGTAGGTGGGATGGTCCTTTTTGAAAAGCTGCGAAACCTCTGCTTCGCGGAACGTCAGCTCGTTAAGCTGGTTTTCCACGTTAACAACCTGATCAAGGACTGACTTCGCTTCCAGAGATAAGTCGACAGAATCGCGTTGCTCTCTGTAGGCATTCAGTCGCGCTTCAGCTTCATCCAGTTCCCGGCTGATCTTAGGTAATTGCTCCTGTAAGAACGTGAGGCTGCGGGAATCTTTCGCTTCCTGGCGCGCAATATTCTGGCTGAGAAAATTTTCAGCAATGGTATTAAGTACCGCGGCGATCCTGGCGGGATCTTCACCCATCAACGTTAATGCGATCATACCGCTCTGTTTCGCCGACTCAACAACCGTAAGCCTGTTCTGAATGGCGCCGATCGCGTCAAGCCTTGTGACGGTTTCGAGGGTAAACTGGGTGCCGGGTTTCGCGCTGAGGGATGTTACCAGAAGCGACATTCCGTCTTTAACCAGCGTTTCCCCCACAATGCCGTCTGCTTCAAGGTTTTTACCCTCAAGACGATACCGCCCTTTCTCCTGTACGGTAAGTAATAGCTTTTGTGGCTTACCTTCCAGAAGGGGAATTGCCAGCGCGCCAATCGTTATTTCATCGGATTTACGTCCCCGCACGTACTCCCACAGAGGCCCGATGACAGGAAACACGCGTCGCTTAACGTTGTACGTCAACCCTAATTGATCAACGGTCTCTCCCAGAATCATCCGTGATTTAAGGAGTAAAAGTTCCGGCGCGACCTCTGGCGAAAGCTCGGACCCGAACGGGGTCATGTTCTTGAGCAGCGAGTTACTCTGCCTGGCTTCTACCTGCACCAGGGCATCAGCCTGATAAACTGGCGTGGCGCTGAACGCGTAGATCCCCGCGCATACGGTGAACAGGAGCGTGACACACGCGATCGTCACCCGGTTATCGAACATCTCAGCAAGCAACTGAAGGAGATCGATTTCATTATTCTGCGGTGTCGCAGCGCTATTTTTATCTGATTTAGAAGACGACATTACGGCTTCATTCCTTGTTGACTCAAACGACGAGCCCATTCCTGACTGGCTTTCCCCAATTGCTCGAAAACATAATCATAGACTTCGCGACTTTTGCGATACGGGTCGGGAATGTCCCTGGTTTCCAGCCATTGTCCAAAGAGCAGCGATTTTCCCCGGTTCTCCGGAGCCATAGCGGCTATGTAACGGAGATGTTCCTGCTCCATCACCAGAATCAAATCGGATTTTTGCAACAGGCTGCGCGTCACCTTGCGGGCAACATGGCCTTCCAGCGAAACACCATGACGCCGGGCCACAGCCTGCGCACCCGCATCCGCCGGGTGTCCTTCAAGTCCAAAAATACCTGCTGAGGTCACCTGCTTGCCAGGCAATTGCTGACGCAACAGCCGCTCACCCATCGGTGAACGGCAAATATTGCCGGTGCAGACCACTAAGATTGACTGGAACATTATTGCGGCCACGATCTGATGTAACGAACGGTTTCGGTCAGGTCATGCACGCCGCTGATGGTAGGCACCAGTTGGGTAATCACGCGATTCCAGCGTGATAACGGTGCCGTAGTGACGTAGACGATGTCGTACGGCTCCAGCTGGAATTCCGTACCCAGCACCATGGCTGACGCATCTTCCGCATTCAGTTGATAGATATTGGCGATTTTGTCCGCGCCGCCTTTTTTCGCTACCTGCCGAATAACAAAAATGCCGGTTGCATCAGCCATATTTTGGTTAAGTCCACCGGCATTTCCCAGGGCTTCGGCCAGCGTCATGCCGCTACGATCCATCTTAAGCGTACTCTGCTTGACCACCTCGCCCATCACGAACACTTTCAGCGCGTCGTTCCGGGGAATAAACAGGATATCGCCAGGATAAAGCAGCTTGTTTTGGGTCAAATCGCCATGCTGCATCAGCGCATAGAGCGAAAGCCGGGAGTCCTTGCCATCATGCGTGAGCACGACGTTACGCCAGTCGGCATCCGCAGAAAGACCGCCAGCAGCGTTAACCGCATCCATCACCGTCAGTGGAATATTGGTTATGGGTTGTTGGCCCGATTTTTCGACCTCTCCGGTGACATAGGCTTTTTGGGAACGGAAGGCGGCAATGCTGACGTCCACCTGCGGGCTCTCAATGACTTTATCCAGTCGCGCTGTAATCTCTTCACGTACCTGTGAAACTGTTTTTCCCGCCACCCGCAACTTTCCGACGTAGGGATAAAAGAGCGTACCATCGGCGTTGACCCAGTTGCCGGCATCGCTCGCACTACGATATTGTCCCGCGGGCGTCGTTAATTCAGGGTGATCCCAGACGGTGACCGTCAGGATGTCGCCTGTGCCAATACGGTATTCCCAGTTTTTGATCTGCTCATCCAGATTAGGATTTGCCTGAGATTTCGATACCGCCGGACGTAGTTTTTCAATCAATCCCGGCGTCAGAGAAAAAACGTCCACGCGCTTATCAAGCTGATAATTGGCGTCTTCCGCAGCAATGACTTTTTTCCCGGATACACTTAAGTTCTGGCCGGGGGAAAATACACACCCTGTTAATTGACTAACAGTAAGAAATAACAGCGAAAATGCAGTTGTACCTTTCATTATATAAAAATTTCTTTTTAACGTTGCGTTTATCGTCAAGTTTGCGAAGAGACTTCACCTAAGCCTATGAAATTTAATTGCTTATTCTTCTGCAATATGAAATTCTGACATTATAAAACGTGACCAAATCGCTTTCTAAAAATCAAAAGCAATACTTAGCCCTGTAAAAAAATGGAAGCAAGCCCGCTTCACCCGAAGACAATATTAAATCTTCTTTAATGGTAAAGCATTCGCATAGCAGTCCAATTTTGACGTGAAAATTTATTTTCAGAATTGAGTAGAGAAATAATAAATTTTAAAAATATAAAGCACAGGCAATATTCACCACAATGATAAACATCTTCCAATGCGACTACACAAAACCGTCCACTTTTGTTACATTTTTTTTCAAACAGACCCTGCGTTGATACTTAAAATGGACTGTCTGCGCCGCTTTGCACGACCCGCAGACGCAAAGTATCTGTCACGATATCACTGGAGAAAAAATGGCTAAGCGTAAATTGCTGCTTCTGGGTGTATTACTGTCTCTGGCGGGATCAGCATTCTCTGCCCCGCAAACGGCCTCTGCCCCCTCCGGCATCAAGGCCTATGAAGAACAAGAGTTCATCGCTGACTTCACGAAATTCAAGATTGGCGACACGGCGCCGGCACAGTATCAAACGCCCGAGTACACCATCAAACAGTACCAGCTGCGTAACCTGCCGGCTCCGGATGCCGGAACCCACTGGACCTACATGGGTGAGAACTACGTGCTGATCGGCGATGCGGACGGCAAAATCTACAAAGCCTATAACGGAGATATTTTCTATCACCGCTAATACCATTCTGATCCGCCCCTGGCAGGAAAGCGATCGCCCTTTCCTGCGCACGCTTTTCCTCCACGCCCGGCGTGAAGCCTGGCCATGGCTGGACGGTTCAGACTGGCACCTGGAAGACTTTGACGCGGCAATCCGTGACGAAGAGATTTGGGTTGCCACGCAGAACGGCCATCGCCTGGGTTTTGCCTCCGTCTGGATGAACGATAATTTTCTGCACAACCTGTTTGTGGATCCGCAGTATCAGAGCCTCGGGGTCGGGAAGTTACTCCTGGAACAGGTTCAGAAGACGTTTACCAGTACGGGTTCGCTTAAGTGTCTGGTGAAGAATGCGCGGGCTGTCGCGTTTTACCAGCGGCACGGCTGGCACATTGAGGCGACGGGTGATTCTCCTGACGGAGAGTACTATCTGATGCATTACCGGCTTGGGTAAAGTCAGGTGGCGCTTCGCTTACCTGACCTACAAAACCGTATTTCGTAGGCCGGGTAAGGCGAAGCCGCCACCCGGCACTAAGCGAAGAGGAATTAGACCGCGCGGAAGGAAATCTCGCCTGGAATGACTTCACCCTGCCAGTAGAGCTGAGCTGCAACGCGGTCAGCCAGCTGGCGGTAGATAGCGGTAAATTCGCTCTCCGGACGGCTGATAACCGTTGGCGTACCTTTATCGAGATCCTCACGTAAGGAGATGTGTAACGGCATCTGCCCCAGCAGCTGTGTATGGTATTTTTCAGCCAGTTTCTCTGCACCACCGGTACCGAAAATCGGTTCATGGTGACCACAGTTACTGCAAATATGCACACTCATGTTCTCGACAATACCGAGCACCGGAACCTCGACTTTCTCGAACATCACAATGCCTTTTTTCGCATCGATCAGCGCGATGTCCTGCGGGGTGGTGACCACGACTGCACCGGTTACTGGAATGTTTTGCGCCAGCGTCAATTGAATGTCACCGGTGCCTGGCGGCATATCAAGCACCAGATAGTCGAGATCCGGCCACAAGGTTTCCTGCAACATCTGCATTAACGCCTTGCTCGCCATCGGTCCACGCCACACCATCGCATTGTCGTCAGTGACCAGATAACCAATTGAATTGGTTGCCAGGCCATGAGACATAATCGGTGCCATATGGGTACCGTCCGGCGAAGTTGGACGCTGATTTTCTGCGCCCAACATTGTTGGGATTGATGGGCCGTAGATATCGGCGTCCAGAATGCCGACTTTCGCCCCTTCTGCCGCCAGCGCCAGTGCCAGGTTTACCGCCGTGGACGATTTACCCACGCCGCCTTTACCGGAACTCACCGCGATAATGTTCTTCACACCGTTAATTCCCGGCTGATTCTTCACGCGTTTCAGAGTGGCTATGTTATGCGACAGTTTCCAGTCGATAGCTTTCGCCCCGGTGATGCGCAGCAGTTCGGCGCTACATTGCTCTTTTAACTCTTCGAACGCGCTATGCCAGACAAACGGCATAACCAGTTCCACATGCAACGTGTCGTCCATCCAGGCGACATGGTGCAACGCTTTCAGCGTGGTGAGGTTATGCTTCAGGGTTGGGTGCTGAAAATTGGCCAGTGTCCCGGCGACCATTGCGCGCAAGGCTTCTGGTGATTTGGCCTGGGATTGTTCGTTCATCCCGACTCCTTTTTTGTATAGATAAACCATCAGCTGATAGTTTACCTGAAGAATATAGAGAAGTACTTACTTAACATTTTCCCATTTGGTACTATCTAACCCCTTTTCACTATTAAGAAGTAATGCCTACTATGACTCAAGTCGCGAAGAAAATTCTGGTGACGTGCGCACTGCCGTACGCTAACGGCTCAATCCACCTCGGCCATATGCTGGAGCACATCCAGGCTGATGTCTGGGTCCGTTACCAGCGAATGCGCGGCCACGAGGTCAACTTCATCTGCGCCGACGATGCCCACGGTACACCGATCATGCTGAAAGCTCAGCAGCTTGGTATCACCCCGGAGCAGATGATTGGCGAAATGAGTCAGGAGCATCAGACTGATTTCGCAGGCTTTAACATCAGCTATGACAACTATCACTCGACGCACAGCGAAGAGAACCGCCAGTTGTCAGAACTTATCTACTCTCGCCTGAAAGAAAACGGTTTTATTAAAAACCGCACCATCTCTCAGCTGTACGATCCGGAAAAAGGCATGTTCCTGCCGGACCGTTTTGTGAAAGGCACCTGCCCGAAATGTAAATCCCCGGATCAATACGGCGATAACTGCGAAGTCTGCGGCGCGACCTACAGCCCGACTGAACTGATCGAGCCGAAATCGGTGGTTTCTGGCGCTACGCCGGTAATGCGTGATTCTGAACACTTCTTCTTTGATCTGCCCTCTTTCAGCGAAATGTTGCAGGCATGGACCCGCAGCGGTGCGTTGCAGGAGCAGGTGGCAAATAAAATGCAGGAGTGGTTTGAATCTGGCCTGCAACAGTGGGATATCTCCCGCGACGCCCCTTACTTCGGTTTTGAAATTCCGAACGCGCCGGGCAAATATTTCTACGTCTGGCTGGACGCACCGATTGGCTACATGGGTTCTTTCAAGAATCTGTGCGACAAGCGCGGCGACAGCGTAAGCTTCGATGAATACTGGAAGAAAGACTCCACCGCCGAGCTGTACCACTTCATCGGTAAAGATATTGTTTACTTCCACAGCCTGTTCTGGCCTGCCATGCTGGAAGGCAGCAACTTCCGCAAGCCGTCCAACCTGTTTGTTCATGGCTATGTGACGGTGAACGGCGCAAAGATGTCCAAGTCTCGCGGCACCTTTATTAAAGCCAGCACCTGGCTGAATCATTTTGACGCAGACAGCCTGCGTTACTACTACACTGCGAAACTCTCTTCGCGCATTGATGATATCGATCTCAACCTGGAAGATTTCGTTCAGCGTGTGAATGCCGATATCGTTAACAAAGTGGTTAACCTGGCCTCCCGTAATGCGGGCTTTATCAACAAGCGTTTTGACGGCGTGCTGGCAAGCGAACTGGCTGACCCGCAGTTGTACAAAACCTTCACTGATGCCGCTGAAGTGATTGGTGAAGCGTGGGAAAGCCGTGAATTTGGTAAAGCCGTGCGCGAAATCATGGCGCTGGCTGATCTGGCTAACCGCTATGTCGATGAACAGGCTCCGTGGGTGGTGGCGAAACAGGAAGGCCGCGATGCCGACCTGCAGGCAATTTGCTCAATGGGCATCAACCTGTTCCGCGTGCTGATGACTTACCTGAAGCCGGTACTGCCGAAACTGACCGAGCGTGCAGAAGCATTCCTCAATACGGAACTGACCTGGGATGGTATCCAGCAACCGCTGCTGGGCCACAAAGTGAATCCGTTCAAGGCGCTGTATAACCGCATCGATATGAGGCAGGTTGAAGCACTGGTGGAAGCCTCTAAAGAAGAAGTAAAAGCCGCTGCCGCGCCGGTAACTGGCCCGCTGGCAGATGATCCGATTCAGGAAACCATCACCTTTGACGACTTCGCTAAAGTTGACCTGCGCGTGGCGCTGATTGAAAACGCAGAGTTTGTTGAAGGTTCTGACAAACTGCTGCGCCTGACGCTGGATCTCGGCGGTGAAAAACGCAATGTCTTCTCCGGTATTCGTTCTGCTTACCCGGATCCGCAGGCACTGATTGGTCGTCACACCATTATGGTGGCTAACCTGGCACCACGTAAAATGCGCTTCGGTATCTCTGAAGGCATGGTGATGGCTGCCGGTCCTGGCGGGAAAGATATTTTCCTGCTAAGCCCGGATGCCGGTGCTAAACCGGGTCATCAGGTGAAATAACAAAAAAGCCGGAGATTATCTCCGGCTTTTTTTTGGCATTTTGTTTTCTCCCTCTCCCCGTGGGAGAGGGTCGGGGTGAGGGCATCAGGCCGCCCCTTCCGCAATCACTCTTTCGGGTGATGCACACGGTGAGTTAACCCGCGCAGGAAATTACGCAGAAACTGGTCGCCGCACTCGCGGTAGTTTTTATGATCCGGCGCGCGCATCATGGCGGTCACTTCCGGCACGGATACGCGGTATTTTTGCTCGGTCATGATCGCCACGATATCGTCCGTTTTCAGCGAGAACGCGATGCGTAGCTTTTTCAGCACCGTGTTGTTGTTCACCCGACGCTCCAGCGCCAGCTCTGGTGCGGCCGGATCTTTGCCACGCTTATCGTAAATCAGGCCGTTCAGGAAACCCGACAGAATGATGTCAGGGCAGCGGACAAAGCCCTCTTCGTCTTCTTTGGTCATCCAGGTGTCGAAACCGGCAGACGTGGATTCCATGTCGGACAACGCAAGAATGCGCACCATGTCGTTATTGTTCGCTTTCAGGGTGTAGCGCAGGCTACGAAGAATATCGTTACTTAGCATAGAGCCTTCGAATGTCGATGATGCAATGGCGCGCAGTGTACCAGCTTTATAGCCCAATCGCCTCTTTCAAACTCTTCAGGTAGCGACGGCTGACGGGTACCGTTTGCCCGGCGCGCAGCACCAGCTCGGCCTGGCCGTTATCTTCCAGGCGGATCTCCTTCAGGTGCGCCATATTCACCAGATACTGGCGGTGGCAGCGGATCAGCGGCGTGCGGCTCTCCAGCGTGCGCAAGGTCAGCTCGGTAAACCCTTCGTTCCCTTCCGCGCTGGTGACAAACACCCCGCTCAGGCGGCTGCTGACAAACGCCACATCATCCATCTGCAGAAGATAAATCCGGCTATGCCCGGTGCAGGGGATAAACTTCAGCGGCTGCTGGTTTTCCGGCAGCAGCGTGACGTCCTGTACGGTGCGCTCCTGGCGTAAACGGGTGAGTGTTTTTTCCAGACGCTTCTCTTCAATCGGCTTGAGTAAATAGTCAAACGCGTGCTCCTCAAAGGCCTTAACGGCGTATTCATCAAACGCCGTCAGAAACACGATGTAGGGACGATGTTCCGGGTCGAGCATGCCCACCATCTCCAGGCCGCTGATGCGGGGCATCTGAATATCGAGGAACAGCACGTCCGGGCGCAGTTTGTGCACCGCGCCGATGGCCTCAATGGCATTCGCGCACTCCCCCACAATCTCAATATCCGGCTGCTCCTGCAGCAGAACGCGCAGGTTTTCCCGTGCCAGCGGCTCGTCATCCACAATCAGCACTCTTAACATGCGTTTTCCTCCAGCGGCAGTCGTACGGTAATACGGGTAAATCGGTCGGGCTCGCAGGCGACGGTAATGCCACAGTCGTCGCCAAAATGGGCGCGCAGGCGTTTATCCACCAGGCTCATCCCTAAACCGCCGGAGGCGGAAGGCTGATAGAGCCCGGCATTATCTTCAATATCCAGCACCAGATGGTGATTAAAACGGCTGGCGGCAATGGTTATCTCCCCCGTTCCCAGAAGCTGCGATGTGCCGTGCTTAATGGCGTTTTCGACAATGGGCTGCAGGGTAAAGGCCGGAAGATGTTGATACGCCAGCTCGTCCGGTACGGAGAGCGATACCTGCAGGCGCGACTGGAAACGCGCCTGCTCAATCTGCAGATAGGCGTTCACGTGCTCAATCTCATCAGCGAGGGTCACAATCTCAGACGGCCGTTTCAGGTTCTTGCGGAAAAAGGTCGACAGAAACTGCACCAGCTGGGCGGCCTGATCGCTATCGCGGCGGATCACCGCTTTGAGCGTGTTGAGGGCATTAAACAGGAAATGCGGGTTGACCTGGGCATGCAGCAGTTTAATCTCAGACTGCGTCAGCAGGGCTTTCTGCCGCTCATACTGTCCGGCGAGGATTTGCGCGGACAGCAGCTGGGCGATCCCCTCCCCCAGCGTGCGGTTGATCGAGCTGAACAGACGGTTTTTCGCCTCATACAGTTTGATGGTGCCCATCACCCGCTGATTCTCGCCGCGCAGCGGAATCACCAGCGTGGAGCCCAGCTTGCACTGCGGGTGCAGCGAACAACGGTAAGGCACTTCGTTTCCGTCGGCATATACCACCTCGCCGGTTTCAATGGCGCGCAGCGTGTAGGCTGAGGAGATGGGTTTACCCGGCAGATGGTGATCGTCCCCGGTGCCGGTAAAGGCCAACAGCCGCTCGCGGTCGGTGATGGCCACCGCGCCGATATCCAGCTCCTTGTAGAGCACCTGCGCGACCTTCATGCTGTTCTCTTCGTTAAAGCCCTGGCGCAGTATCCCTTCGGTCGAGGCGGCGACCTTCAGCGCCGTGGCGGAAAAGGCCGAGGTGTACTTCTCAAACATGGCGCGCTTGTCGAGCAGAATGCGCATAAACAGCGCCGCGCCCACGGTGTTTGTTACCATCATCGGGGCGGCAATGCTGCTGACCAGGTGCAGCGCATCCTCAAACGGACGGGCAATGAGCAG
This sequence comes from Enterobacter hormaechei, assembly GCA_041890495.1. Lineage (GTDB taxonomy): Bacteria > Pseudomonadota > Gammaproteobacteria > Enterobacterales > Enterobacteriaceae > Escherichia > Escherichia boydii. Next base: position 482,476 of record CP169086.1, on the reverse strand, counting down.
AATGATCGCCATCTGCGCCATTTCTGCCACAAAGGTAATGGCACCGGCCGTGAGCGGACTGAAGACTTTATCCGGGCGACCGCGTTTAATCATGTAGCTATGCACCAGCCCGCCGAGCAGCCCTTCCACGATCGTCGAGATCATGCAGCTCAGCGCCGTCATCCCGCCCATGGAATAGCGATGCAGCCCCCCGGTTAAACCGACAAGGCCACCGACGACGGGACCGCCCAGCAGTCCGCCCATCACCGCGCCGATAGCGCGCGTATTGGCAATAGAGTCTTCGATATGGAGACCAAAATAAGTCCCCATGATGCAGAAAATAGAGAAGGTGACGTAGCAGAGCAGCTTATGCGGCAGGCGGACGGTGACCTGCATCAGCGGGATAAACAGGCGCGTTTTGCTCATCAGCCAGGCAATGACCAGAAACACGCACATCTGCTGAAGCAACAGCAGCACCAGATTAAACTCGTACATACTCAAAACCGCACACGCTAAAAACGCGTAACATACACTGATGCGGGTTTACTTTCTTTGAAGCATCCCAAAAAAGCGCAAAATCGTGTCCGTTATCACACCTTTTTCTGAATATCGCGCATGCTTCGCATTGTTTGTTCAAAAATCAAACAATCCTTCCTGGTTCGCCAAAGTGAGTCTACAGTTAAGCTGGGGACGCGTAAGCCAGGGGGCGAATATGGCGCTTTACACGATAGGTGAAGTGGCACTCCTTTGTGATATCAATCCCGTTACCCTACGGGCGTGGCAGCGACGGTATGGATTACTCAAACCGCAGAGGACCGACGGTGGGCATCGCCTTTTCAATGAAGCCGATATCGACCGCATTCGCGAAATTAAAAGCTGGATCGACAACGGGGTGCAGGTCGGCAAAGTGAAGTCCCTTCTTAGCCACGACGACCCGGATACGCAGCATCTCTGGCGCGAACAGCAGGAAACCCTGCTGCGGCTCCTGCAGGCGGGCAATCTTCAGCGCCTGCGCGCATGGATAAAAGAGCAAGGCCGCGATTACCCGGCACAGACGCTGATCTCCCATCTTTTCATTCCGCTCCGTCGACGCCTGCAGTGCCAGCAGTCTACCCTGCAGGCGCTGCTCAGCATGCTCGACGGGGTGCTGATCAACTACATTGCCGTCTGCCTTGCCTCGGCGAAGAACAAAGCCGGAAAAGATGCGCTGGTGGTCGGCTGGAACGTACACGATACCACCCGCCTGTGGCTGGAAGCGTGGATTGCGACCCAGAAGGGCTGGCGCGTGGATGTCCTGGCGCACTCGCTGGCGCAGCTCAGACCTGAGTTTTTCGACGGCCAGACCCTGCTGGTCTGGTGTGGCGAAGTGCCGTCCGCCACGCAGCAACAGCTGCTGACGGAATGGCGGGAGAATGGTTACCCGGTTTATTCCCTTGGCCCGGATGAGCCATAACGGCATTTAATGGTTCATTAACAGCTGCGCTTCACCGTATAATTGTTCCGTTAACAACAGGAGCACATGATGAAGGCAACCAAACTGGCCATTATTACCCTTTTTGTCCTGATGGCCGTGAGCGGTATCGGCGGCGTGATGCTGGCAGGATACTCGTTTATTGTTCGCGGCGGTGTCGGCTGAGGTACAGCGCCAGCCGCTCAAAAATGCGATCGACGACGATTGCCGCCAGCGCGACCAGCACTGCCCCCTGCACAATGTAAGCCGTATTAAACCCACTTAAGCCGATAATGATCGGCGTTCCCAGCGTATTGGCACCGACCGTAGACGCAATGGTCGCCGTCCCGATATTAATGATTACCGAGGTGCGGATCCCGGCAATAATAATCGGCGCCGCAAGCGGCAGTTCAACCTTGCGCAGCCGCTGGAAACGACTCATTCCCATCCCTTCAGCCACGCTCAGCACCGACGCCGGTACCGCCGCGAGGCCCGCAAGCGTGCCCTGCAGCACCGGCAATACGCCGTATAAAATCAGCGCAACGATCGCAGGCTGCTGACCAAAGCCCATCACCGGAACCGCTATCGCCAGCACCGCCACGGGGGGAAACGTCTGTCCGATAGCCGCAATCGTCTCCACCAGCGGGCGAAACTCCCGGCCCGCAGGGCGCGTGACCGCGATGCCCGCCCCCACGCCCAGCACAACCGCGATGGCGCTGGAGAGCGCCACCAGCCAGAGATGCGCCAGGGCGAGATTAATAAAGCTCTCCTGCTGATACACCGGCCGCGGCAGCCCGGGAAAGAGGCTGTTAAACAGCGCCGCGCTGTGGGGCATCAAAAACAGTAAGGCGACAAAGAGCGCTACCAGCCAGAGGAGCGGATCACGCAGTGCCTTCACGCGTCACCTCCCCGGCCAGCAGATCGCGAAAGTGTAAGGTTCCGCACGGCGCGCCCCGGGCATCCGAAACGGGCAATACCTCGCACTGGCGCGCGACAAACGCGGAGAGCGCATCCCGCAGGCTCATCTGCGCCTGCAGCGGTTCGCCGCTCACCGACACCGCATCCCGACGCATATAGTCGCTGACCGTCCGCAGGGAGAGCAGCCTGACGCCCAGCTCGCTGCGGCCAAAAAACTCGCGCACAAAGTCGTTCTTCGGCCAGGTTAACAGCTCAAGCGGCGAGCCCTGCTGCACCACTTCGCCATGATCCATCAGCACCAGATGGTCGGCCAGGCGCAGGGCTTCATCAATATCGTGCGTCACGAGAACGATCGTGCGTCCAAGAATGCGGTGAATGCGGGTCATCTCCGCCTGCAGCGCCCCACGCGTAACCGGGTCCAGCGCGCCGAAGGGTTCATCCATCAGCAGTACCTGCGGGTTAGCCGCCAGCGCGCGCGCCACGCCGACGCGCTGCTGCTGCCCGCCGGAAAGCTGGTGCGGATAGCGATCGCGCAGCGCGGGCTCGAGCCCCAGCAGAGACATCAGCTCGTCAACACGCTCGGCGATTTTCGCCCGCGACCATTTTTCCAGCTGCAGCACGGTGGCGATGTTCTGCGCCACCGTCCAGTGCGGAAACAGGCCGATAGACTGAATGGCATAGCCCATCCGACGGCGCAGCTCCAGCACCGGCAGGCTGCGGATCTCCTCCCCGGCAAAGCGAATCAGCCCGCTGTCATGCTCAACCAGCCGGTTGATCATCTTCAGCGTAGTGGATTTACCCGACCCCGAGGTGCCAATCAGCACGGAAAACGCCCCCTCGGCAAAGTTCAGGTTCAGGTGGCTCGCCGCCTGGCGACCGGCAAAGGTTTTACTGACATCATGAAATTCAATCATTGGCTCTTCTCCCGAGCAGCGCGAGCCATAAGGCAAACAATGCGTCGACGACCACCGCCAGCGCAATCGTGGGCACCACGCCCAATAACACCAGATCCAGGGCACTGCTCAGCAGCCCCTGGAACACCAGCGCGCCAAAGCCGCCCGCGCCAATCAGCGCCGCAATCACCGCCATGCCGACGGTCTGTACCGCCACCACCCGCAGGCTGCGCAGCAGCAGGGGCAGCGCCAGCGGGAGCTGAATTTTCCAGAAACACTGCCGGGCGCTCATTCCCATCGCATGGGCGCTTTCCAGCACGTCAGGTGCGACCTGACCTAAGCCCGCAACCACGCCGCGCACCAGCGGCAGCAGGGCATACAGCACCAGCGCGATTAGGGCGGGCGTTAACCCCGTTCCGGCAATACCGAGCGTTCCCAGCACAGGAAATGACTTCACCAGCCCGGCCAGCGGCGCGATCAGCAGGCCAAACAGCGCAACGGAAGGAATGGTCTGGATCACGTTGAGCACGGCAAAGATCCCACCCTGGCGTGAAGGATGGCGATAGCACCACATGCCGAGCGGTATCCCGATCAGCAGAGCAGGGATCAGCGTGCCGAAAAGGATTGTCAGGTGTTGCGCCAGGGCATCATCAAACACCTCCTGACGGTTGGCGTACTCTTTTAGCAGCGAGAGATTGTTCAGTTCCCCGCTGAACAGCAGGAGTAAAGGAATACACCATATCTGCGCATTGAGCACCCAGCGCCAGACGGCGCTAGCGATGAGTCGACGAATGGCATCGCTGCAGGCCAGCAGGCAGAGCGCCAGCCACAGCCACAGGCCGCTGCCCACCGTGGTTCTCGCCAGCGGACTTTCCGCCGAGGCCATATGCGTCGCCGCCATCCCGGCGCTCCAGAACAGAATGATAAACAGCCCTTCGGAGAGGAGCAGCGTCAGCCACTGCGCCGGGCGTCCCTGCCAGAGCGACAGGATCACCCACGCGCCAAGCGACGCCACAAGCCACACCGGCGTGAACGACCAGACCTGCCAGAGCGCTTTGCCCTCCCCCGACATCAGGCGGTTTGGGGCAACGTTGACAAACGGTAACGCGACCGCCGCGATGGCCACGCAGGCCAGCAGCAGCAGGACGCGGTTATGACATTTTATTGGCACAGCCCTTTCCCGTTACTTCACAAGCCCTTGTTGCTTCAGGAAGTCGGCGGCCACTTTTTTGGCATCCAGTCCCTCGACGGCAATGCTGGCATTTAGCTGCTGCAGCGTTTTTTCATCCAGCTTTTCGAAGACCGGTTTGAGCCATTCTGCAATATCCGGATAGGCTTTCAGCACCGCCTCACGCACGACAGGGGTCGGAGCGTAAATCGGCTGTACGCCTTTAGGATCGGTCAGGGTTTGCAGCCCCAGCGCCGCTACCGGGCCGTCAGTGCGTAAGCCATTGCCGCATTAACGCCAGAGGTTTGCTGGGCAGCGGCTTTGATCGTCACCGCCGTGTCGCCACCAGCCAGTGACAGCAACTGATCCTGACCGAGCTTAAAGCCATAGGCTTTTTCAAACGCGGGTAACGCATCGGCGCGTTCGATAAACTCTGCCGAGGCTGCCAGTTTGAAGGTGCCGCCCTCTTGCAGATAACGACTCAGGTCGGCAAGCGAAGTGAGTTTATTTTTCTCTGCCACATCCTGACGCACGGCGATAGTCCAGGTGTTATTTGCAGGCGCGGGCGTCAGCCAGATTAACTTGTTGTGCTCCGAATCGAGCTTTTTGACTTTCTCGTAACCTTGCTGCGCGTTTTTCCACGCTGCATCGTTTTCATCTTTAAAGAAGAAAGCGCCATTGCCGGTATATTCCGGATAGATATCCAGTTCACCGGAAGTAATCGCCCCGCGCACCACAGGAGTCGTTCCGAGTTGCACTTTATTCACCGTCGGTACGCCGTGGCTTTCCAGCACCTGCAAAATGATATTGCCGAGTAGCGCACCTTCGGTATCGATTTTTGAACCGACTTTAACGGGGGAAGCCGCCTGTAGCGGCAGGCTCACGGCTGCCAACATAACCAGTGAACCTGCCCAGAGCTTTAAGAGTGGCATGATGCTTTCCTCATTCTTTTACTGTTGTTTTCAGCGAATTAAGAGAAAAGCATAGTTGATAATGGCGGGGTTAGCTTGAGCGGAAGGATTCAGTTGCAGAATCAGATAAATACTTAAGAGGCATATTCGGTCCGGCGTTTCCTGCCGGATGCGGCGCGAGCGCCTTATCCGGCCTACAAAGTGCGAAAATTCAGCAAGTTAAGATAATCAGGCAAAGGGCGCAAACGTCGCGCCCTTACTAAAGCATTACAGCAACTCAAACTCGCCTTTCTTAACGCGTGCGGAATCAGTGCCGATAAAGACATTGAACATGCCAGGCTCGGCGTCATATTTCATCTGTTGATTCCAGAACTTCAGCGCCTCGATATCAATCGGGAAGCTGACGGTCTGAGTTTCGCCCGGCTTCAGGGTGATTTTCTCAAAGCCTTTCAGCTGCTTCACTGGACGGCTCATGGAAGCCGTCACATCCTGCAAGTACATCTGCACTACCGTGGCCCCTTCGCGTTTACCGGTGTTCGTCACCTGCACGCTGGCCGTCACTTTGCCGTCACGCTTCATGGTCGGCGCAGAAAGTTTCACATCAGAGACGGTGAAAGTGGTATAGCTCAGACCATAGCCGAACGGATAAAGCGCCCCGTTAGCTTCATCAAAATAACGCGAAGTGTATTTGTTCGGCTTGTCGGCATTATACGGACGACCGGTATTCAGATGGCTGTAGTACACCGGGATCTGCCCGACAGAACGCGGGAAGGACATCGGCAGCTTGCCGGACGGGTTGTAATCGCCAAACAATACATCGGCAATTGCATTACCGCCTTCAGTCCCCGCAAACCAGGTTTCCAGAATCGCATCAGCCTGCTGATCTTCTTTCACCAGCGCCAGCGGACGCCCGTTCATCAGCACCAGCACCAGCGGTTTACCGGTGGCTTTCAGCGCCGCAATCAAGTCACGTTGGCTTTGCGGAATAGTGATATCGGTCCGGCTGGAGGCTTCGTGCGCCATCCCCTGTGCTTCACCGACCACAGCCACCACCACATCAGATTGTTTCGCGGTCTGCACCGCTTCATCAATCATCTCTTGCGGCGAGCGCGGATCGACTTTGACCGCTTCTTCATACTGATTCAGGAAATCGATAATGCCTTTGTCACTGGTGACGTTCGCCCCTTTGGCGTACAGCACTTTACCGTTTTCACCGACGGCATTTTTAATCCCGGTCAGTACGGTCACGGATTGATCGGCAACACCGGCTGCGGACCAGCTGCCCATCACGTCACGTTTACTGTCCGCCAGTGGCCCAACCACCGCAATGGTGGCCGATTTTTTCAGCGGTAACGTTTCGAGACGGTTTTTCAGCAACACCAAGCTTTCGCGCGCCACTTCACGCGCTTCTTTACGGTGCAGGCGGCTTTCGGCATTGGTATCCACCGGGTCAGACTCTTTCGGCCCCAAATGGCTGTATGGGTCGTTAAACAACCCCATATCATATTTAACGTTCAGTACATGGCGGGCAGCATCGTCCAGCTCTGCCATCGTCACTTTGCCGGATTTAATCAACCCAGGCAGATACTTCGAGTAGTACTCGTCGCTCATGCTCATGTTGATTCCGGATTTCAGCGCCACGCGCACCGCATCTTCCGGGTCTGCCGCCGTGCCATGTTTAATCAGCTCTTTGATTGCACCGTGATCGGAAACGGTGATGCCTTTAAAGCCCCACTGGTCGCGCAGAACATCTTTCAGCAGCCAGGAATCGGAGGTGGCTGGCGTGCCGTTCAGCGAGTTCAGCGCCACCATCACCGCGCCGCTGCCTGCGTCCAGCCCCGCTTTGTACGGCGGCATATAATCATTAAACAGGCGCTGCGGACTCATATCGACGGTGTTGTACTCTTTACCGCCTTCTACCGCGCCGTATGCGGCAAAGTGTTTGACGCTGGTCATCACCGAGTAGCGATCTGCCGGGCTTTTACCCTGCATCGCTTCCACCATGGTTTTACCCATTGTTGAGGTGAGATACGTATCTTCGCCAAAACCTTCGGAAGCACGTCCCCAGCGCGGATCGCGCGAGACATCGACCATCGGTGCCCAGGTCATATTCAGGCCATCATCTGCCGCTTCATAAGCAGAGACACGTCCGACCGTTTTCACTGCATCGAGGTTAAAAGACGAGGCCAGACCGAGGCTAATCGGGAACACCGTGCGCTGACCGTGCAGCACGTCGTAAGCAAAGAAAAGAGGAATTTTCAGGCGGCTTAATTCCATCACCTGATCCTGCATGGCGCGGATATCCTGACGGGTTACGGTGTTGAAAATCGCCCCAACCTGACCGTCTTTGATCATCTCGCGGATCGCCTCTTTCGGGTTATCCGGGCCGACGCTGATTAAGCGCAGCTGACCAATTTTCTCATCAACTGTCATTTTCTTAAGCAGTTCGGTGACGAACGCATCCCGCGCTTCGGGCGTTAATGGATGGTTGCCGAATAAATCATCCGCCAGTGCTGGCTGCAGGGCCAGACTCACCGCGATTCCTACTGAACATAGCCATTTCATATGGATTTTTCTTCCTCTGTTGCCCGACGAGGCAGCGAAAATGGTGCAAAAACCGTAGTTTGCCATAAGCATGATGGAGAGAGAAAAAGAATGCTCAGTTTATTGTCTGAATTTTCAAAATATTCACTCGCTGAATTGTCATACAAGGCGCTATTCTAGTTTGTGATATTTTTTCGCCACCACAAGGAGTGGAAAATGTCTTCCATGACAACAACTGATAATAAAGCCTTTTTGAATGAACTTGCCCGTCTGGTCGGTCATTCACACCTGCTCACCGATCCCGCAAAAACGGCCCGCTATCGCAAGGGCTTCCGTTCTGGTCAGGGCGACGCGCTGGCTGTCGTTTTCCCTGGCTCACTACTGGAATTGTGGCGGGTGCTGAAAGCCTGCGTCACCGCCGACAAAATTATTCTGATGCAGGCTGCCAATACAGGCCTGACCGAAGGATCGACGCCAAACGGTAACGGCTATGATCGCGATATCGTGATCATCAGCACCCTGCGTCTCGACAAGCTGCACGTTCTTGGCAAGGGCGAACAGGTGCTGGCCTATCCGGGCACCACGCTCTATTCGCTGGAAAAAGCCCTCAAACCGCTGGGACGCGAACCGCACTCAGTGATTGGATCATCGTGTATAGGCGCATCGGTCATCGGCGGTATTTGTAACAACTCCGGCGGCTCGCTGGTGCAACGTGGCCCGGCGTATACCGAAATGTCGTTATTCGCGCGTATAAATGAAGACGGCAAACTGACGCTGGTGAACCATCTGGGGATTGATCTGGGCGAAACGCCGGAGCAGATCCTTAGCAAGCTGGATGATGATCGCATCAAAGATGACGATGTGCGTCACGATGGTCGTCACGCCCACGATTATGACTATGTCCACCGCGTTCGTGATATTGAAGCCGACACGCCCGCACGTTATAACGCCGATCCTGATCGGTTATTTGAATCTTCTGGTTGCGCCGGGAAGCTGGCGGTCTTTGCAGTACGTCTTGATACCTTCGAAGCGGAAAAAAATCAGCAGGTGTTTTATATCGGCACCAACCAGCCGGAAGTGCTGACCGAAATCCGCCGTCATATTCTGGCTAACTTCGAAAATCTGCCGGTTGCCGGGGAATATATGCACCGGGATATCTACGATATTGCGGAAAAATACGGCAAAGACACCTTCCTGATGATTGATAAGTTAGGCACCGACAAGATGCCGTTCTTCTTTAATCTCAAGGGACGCACCGATGCGATGCTGGAGAAAGTGAAATTCTTCCGTCCGCATTTTACTGACCGTGCGATGCAAAAATTCGGTCACCTGTTCCCCAGCCATTTACCGCCGCGCATGAAAAACTGGCGCGATAAATACGAGCATCATCTGCTGTTAAAAATGGCGGGCGATGGCGTGGGCGAAGCCAAATCGTGGCTGGTGGATTATTTCAAACAGGCCGAAGGCGATTTCTTTGTCTGTACGCCGGAGGAAGGCAGCAAAGCGTTTTTACACCGTTTCGCCGCTGCGGGCGCAGCAATTCGTTATCAGGCGGTGCATTCCGATGAAGTCGAAGACATTCTGGCGTTGGATATCGCTCTGCGGCGTAACGACACCGAGTGGTATGAGCATTTACCGCCGGAGATCGACAGCCAGCTGGTGCACAAGCTCTATTACGGCCATTTTATGTGCTATGTCTTCCATCAGGATTACATAGTGAAAAAAGGCGTGGATGTGCACGAACTGAAGGAGCAGATGCTCGCCCTGCTGCGTGAACGCGGCGCACAATATCCTGCGGAACACAACGTCGGGCATCTTTATAAAGCCCCTGACGCACTTAAGCAGTTTTATCGCGAGAATGACCCTACAAACAGCATGAATCCCGGCATTGGCAAAACAACGCGGAAGAAATACTGGAAAGAGAGCACAGACGCGGAGCAGCGCATAACGCAAGCGTCTGATTAATTCCTACAGCCAAATTTGAGAGATTGTTTAGCGCTCCTTAATCGTAATAGAGTAACCGTCTGACGCCGGAGGAACGTTTCTCCGGCATTCGATAACGAGGAGCAGGCACATCATGTCGGCTATTGATGTTTTATCCGAGACCGAACTGGAAGTGCGCGATGCCCTTCCCGACGATGTGCATGCCATTGCCGCGATCTACGCCTGGCATGTGCTTCACGGGCGCGCGTCATTTGAAGAAGTCCCCCCCACCGTCGACGAAATGCGTCAGCGTATGAAAAGCGTGGCTGAGAGCGGTTTACCGTGGCTTATCGCGCTGTATCGCGGCATCGTGGTGGGCTACTGCTACGCCACCCCTTACCGACCGCGACACGCCTACCGCTATACCCTGGAAGAGTCGATTTACGTGGATGCCAGCATCACCGGGCGCGGTTTTGGTTCGGCACTGATGGATGCGCTGATTGAACGCTGTGAGCAAGGGCCGTGGCGACAGATGATAGCCGTAGTGGGAGATGGCAATAACAACGCCGGTTCGTTACGCCTGCATAAAAAACATGGCTTCGTGATTGTCGGTCAGCTGCGCAGCGTAGGCTATAAGAAAGGCGACTGGCGGGATACGGTGATTATGCAGCGCCCGCTCAACGATGGTGACTGGACGCTGCCGGAATAAAAGCAAAACGGTAACCTGGGTTACCGTTTTTAGTGTTTTCTCCCTCTCCCTGTGGGAGAGGGTCGGGGTGAGGGCATCAGCGCGCAGAGGAGAATTAATCGTTCTGCGCCGTCGCCATCTGCTCGGCTTTCTGCTTTTTATACGTCAATGCCGCGGCCGGTACAGGCTGCACTTTCCCGGTCTCAATCCAGGTACGCAGGCGGCTCGCATCCGCAAAGTGCGTGTATTTGCCGAACGCATCCATCACCACCAGCGCCACCGGCTTACCGTTAAACACCGTGCGCATCACCAGACAGTGTCCTGCCGCGTTGGTAAAGCCGGTTTTCGTTAGCTGAATATTCCAGTTATCGCGGTAAACCAGATGGTTAGTATTGCGGAACGGCAGCGTATAGGCCGGATTCGCAAAGGTAGCCATCTCTTCACGGGTGGTGCTGAGCTGACCAATCAGCGGGTACTGTTTGCTGGCAATCAGTAGTTTCGTCAGGTCGCGCGCCGTGGAGACGTTGTTGATCGACAGCCCCGTCGGTTCAACGTAGTGCGTATTGTTCATCCCCAGCGCTTTGGCTTTTGCGTTCATCGCGCGGATAAAGGCGTCGTAGCCGCCCGGATAATGGTGCGCCAGGCTCGCCGCCGCGCGGTTTTCAGACGACATCAGCGCCAGCAGCAGCATATTCTTACGGCTGATCTCACTGTTCAGGCGCACGCGGGAGTAGATCCCTTTCATCTCCGGCGTGTGGCTGATATCCACTTTCAGCTTTTCGTCCAGCGGCAGATGGGCATCAAGCACCACCATCGCGGTCATTAATTTGGTAATAGAGGCGATCGGTCGCACCAGATCCGGATGGCTGGCGTAAATCACCTTATTGGTGTTGAGATCGACGATCATCGCGCTGCCGGAAGCAATTTGCGGCTGAGCGGCTGCGGCAACCACCGCAGGCGTTTTAGCGACGGCCGGCACGGCAGCGGACGCGCCCAGCAACAGCGCCAGGCTAAGTAAAGAGACTCGGAATTTCAGCATGGTGAGACTTCTGATAATTATTCACGCACGTCATGACGTACACCGCCTGCATCAACGGATAAACACAGGCTGGCTTCGGCATCATAGCCGCCAGCGGGCGTTGTCGCCAGAGGATAATCGTGAACAGATGCTGCATTGCTGGCATTTACGCCAGCAATGCAGTGCGTTTAGAAGAGACGGTATCCATAACCCCAGAGAATCACCGTCAGCGCCAGTAGCGCCTCCAGTACCAGCACCCCTATGGCAAGCGTTGAGCTGGAGAAGCTCAGGCCCTCTTCTTTATTGATATTCAGAAAGGTTGGGACCCCCAGATACAGCAGATAACCGGTGTAAAAGAGGGCAATGGTACCGATCAGCGCGCACAGCCAGACCAGTGGATAGAGCGCAACAATACCGCTTAAGAACAGCGGGGTCGCGACATATCCGGCAAAGACCATACAGTGCGCCAGCGATGGACGCTGCGGATAGTTGCGCGCCATCCAGTGAATGACCCGCCCCATGACCGCCACACCCGCCAGCATCAGGCCATAAAAGACGATGGCCAGATAGAGTCCGGTAAACCAGGAAAGCTGAACCACGGTGCCGTCACCGAAGTTCCAGCCGATTTGTGTCGTTCCGATAAAAGCGCATATTACCGGCACCGCAGCCATCAGCAGCACGTGGTGCGTGTAATGATGCGAGACCGTTTCGTTCTCACTTTTAATGACATGCATTTCACGATCGGGATGGGAGAAAAGTCCCCAGACATGGTTCATAGCGCCCCCTTGTTGTCGGCCCGTCAGCGATACCTTAAGTATAATGCAGGCTTTAGATTATTTTATGTACAGTGGGAAATTTCCGTTGATTTCCCCGCTGTTGATTCATGGGGTATATGATTAAACGAGGTACGCTGAGGGAGATAACAGTTACGTAATGGATATTAACGCACTTATTGAGCAATATGGATATGCCGCGCTGGTCATCGGTAGCGTGGCAGAAGGTGAAACCATCACGCTGTTAGGGGGCGTCGCCGCGCATCAGGGGTTACTGAAATTCCCGCTGGTCGTCGCCGCGGTCGCACTGGGCGGGATGATAGGCGATCAGCTGCTCTACTTTCTCGGGCTGCGCTTCGGGCCAACGCTGCTTAAGCGTTTCGCAAAGCATCAGAAGAAAATCCGCCGCGCTCAGCGGCTCATTCAACGTCATCCCTATCTGTTCGTCATCGGCACGCGCTTTATGTATGGCTTTCGCATTATCGGTCCGATACTGATTGGCGCCAGCCATCTGCCGCCCAAAATTTTTCTGCCGCTCAATATTGTGGGCGCGATTGCCTGGGCGCTGATCTTTACGACGCTTGGTTATGTAGGGGGCGAAGTGATTGCGCCTTGGCTGCATAATCTCGACCAGCACCTGAAGCACTGGGCATGGTTGATTCTGGTGGTCGTGGCGGTGATTGCGGTTCGACTGTGGCTGAAGCACCGGGAAAAGAGGCGGGATGAGGAGTGAGTGCGGCCTGATGCCCTCACCCTAACCCTCTCCCACAGGGAGAGGGCACTAAAAACACCCTCTCTCACAGGGAGAGGGGAACCTACCCCTCCGGCTTAAACTGCGGGTTCGCCAGCATAAAGCCCCCGTCGACGATAAACGATTGCCCTGTTGTATAGCTGGCGTCGCTGTCGCACAGCCACGCCACCAGGCTGGCAATCTCTTTAGTATGGCCCGGCCTTGCCAGCGGGATTTCCGGCATTGAGCCTTCCTGCACTTCGCTGTCGTCCATGTCATTCATCGGCGTGGCAATGGCACCCGGCGCGACGGCATTCACCAGAATATTGTGCTTAACCAGCTCCATCGCCATGGATTTGGTTAACCCGCCCAGGGCATGTTTCGCCGCCGTGTAGGCGCTGGCCTCCGGCAGGGGCGTGTGTTCATGTACCGAGGTGATGTTCACAATCCGCCCCCCTTTCCCCTGCTTCACCATCTGCCTTGCGGCAATTTGTGAACAGAGAAACGCGCCGTCCACGTCGACGGTGAAAATGTTCCGCCAGTCGTCAAACGGCATCTCGAGGAACGGCGCTTTGGTCATCGCCCCTGCATTATTGACCAGCACGTCCAGCCGACCAAAACGCGCAATCAGCGTTTCAATGGCCTCAGCGCCTTCCGGCAGCGTGCTTAAATCAAGATGGATAGCCTCCGCGCGCTGCCCCTGCGCTTCGACTTCGCGGCAGGTTTCCAGCGCCCCTTTTTCATCCGAGTGCCAGGTGACGCCAATATCAAACCCGCGCTCGGCCAGCATCAGGGCCGTGGTTTTCCCAATCCCGGAATCCGATGCGGTAACAATCGCTACTCTGGTCATACTCACCTCCTGAAAAACTGCAAAGAGGTAAGTATAGATAATGGCCTTTTTTAGCCATGATGATAGCCACCGCCCAGCGCCGACGTCAGCTGCAGGGTAGCGTCGACATATTGCCCCTTCAGCAGCACTCCTTCGAGGTGCTCTTTGAGGGCCGGAATTCTGGCTTCGCTGACCCGGGAACCCGCAACGATCCCCGCGCTGAAACGCGCCTGCGCCAGCGCCACGACCCGCGCCGCATCTTTTTCAACCTGCTGCTGACGGCTGTTCTTCGCCATAAGCGTTTCGACTTCGCTGGCCGTGCGTGCCACCTGACTGACGGCTTCGACCACCGCTTTGTTGTAGCTGGCTACCGAGAGATTATTCTGCGCCTGGGCGATATCAAGGCTGGCGTTCAGCCTGCCGCTGTCAAAAATCGGCAGCGTCAGCCCGGCGGTCACGCCCATCTGCTGCGCTGAAGAGCGAAACAGATCGCTCAGATGCAGCGCATCCTGCTGTAAGAACGCCATCAGGTTCACGTCAGGATAGAAAGCCGCTCTGGCGGCCTCCACCTCGCTCATGGAGGCTTCGATATACCAGTGCACCTCCTGTAGATCCGGACGGCGTGCCAGCAGTTCATAGCCGAGCGTCGACGGTAACGAAGCGTCTACCGTCGGCAGCGCATGCCGCGTAAGCGTTACGGAGGAAGAATTCGTCAGCGCGACCAGACGCGCCTCTACGGCTTTCATCTTCCCGTTGACCCCAGCCAGCTGCTCTTCGGTTTTGCTGGCGTTGATGTCCGTTTCAACGCCCTCCACGGAGGAGGTGATGCCGTGCTGATACAGTTCGCGATCGGCGCCGATAATGTTGTCCTGCTCATGTTTTATCTGCGCGAGCACCTCCCCTGCGGCGGCCTGCGTTTGCCACTCCCAGTAGAGCCGCGCCACGCTGCTGGCCAGCAGCTGCCGGGTCTGCTCCAGCTCCGCTTTTTGCGCATTCACTTTGCCAATCCGGGCCTCGACCCGGGCGCGATTTTTTCCCCACAGATCGAGATCCCAGCCAGCGGTCAGGCCAAAGGTGCCGTTGGTGTACCACGGCCCGGTGGTGCCTGCAGCCGGGTCGGTAAAGGCAAAGGGCCCCATCAGCCCTTCGGCGGACATTTTCTGGCGTTCCGCATCGGCGGAAAAATCAATTTGCGGACCGTCTGCCGCCATTACGGCTTTGGCCTGGGCTTCCGCAAGCGTAATGCGCTGACGGGCAATCTGCATATCCGGCGCATCGCTTAATGCTTTCGCAATAAGCCCGTTAAGCTGGGGATCGTTATACGCTTTCCACCACTCATTTTTCGGCCAGTCCTGATGATTCAGAACCGTATTAACCGACGCCGCCGTGGTTTGCGTTTTAATGGGAGACACCGTGGCATGTTCAGGCGCGCAGGCAGCCAGAATAAAAACGAAGGGTGCGCTCAGAGATAAAATAAGAGAACGTTTCATGACGCCATACACTCAAAAAATAAAGGCGCACGTTACGCTCGATGTTGTTCATTTTTTTAGTAACGCGTGGCAATCCGCAAATTGTCATACATCTTAATACCCGGAAATTTATTCCCAAAGAGAATGATTAAATTCAATACATTCACGTCAAATATAAATACGCTGCTACACTTATTCAGGACATACATGAGCGGGAGAAAGAAATGAAAATATTACTGTGGGTTATTTTGATTATATTTCTGATAGGGCTCTTGGTGGTTACCGGCGTATTCAAGATGATTTTCTGATTCATTTGCCCGGCTCTGAGCCGGGCAACGCGTTGATATCAGTCTTTCAGCGAAGCACCTTTCGTGGCAATAACCTCTTTATACCAGTAGAAACTTTTCTTACGGCTGCGCGCTAAGGAGCCTTTTCCGCTGTCATCGCGATCGACGTAAATAAAGCCGTAGCGCTTAGAGAGTTCGGCTTTAGACGCGCTCACCAGATCGATGGGCCCCCAGCTGGTATATCCCATCACCTCAACGCCGTCGTCAATCGCCTCTCGCACCTGCACCAGGTGGTCGTTGAGGTAGCTGATGCGATAGTCATCCTGCACCACGCCGTCCGCATCCGGTTTGTCCTTCGCCCCAAGGCCATTCTCCACGATAAACAACGGCTTCTGATAGCGATCCCAGAGAACGTTTAACAGGGTACGCAGGCCGATGGGGTCAATCTGCCAGCCCCATTCGGAACTTGCCAGATGCGGGTTTGGCACCATGCTCAGGATGTTGCCGCGCGCCTGCTGGTTGAGCGCGTCGTCCGCGGTGACGCAGCCCGTCATGTAGTAGCTGAACGAGATAAAATCGACGGTCGATTTCAGCGCCTCGCGGTCGGCATCCGTTACCTCTAGCTGAATACCGTTGTCGCGGAAGAAACGCTGCATATAGCCCGGGTAGGCGCCGCGACACTGCACGTCGCCAAAGAATTGCCACGCGCGGTTTTCCTGCAGCGTCTCCAGAACATCTTCCGGCTTGCAGGTCAGCGGATACATCAGGCCGCCAAGCAGCATGTTGCCGATTCTGGCATCCGGAATAATCTCGTGGCAGGCCTTCACCGCCAGCGCGCTGGCCACCAGCTGGTGGTGGATCGCCTGGTACACCTCCCCTTTGCTGCTGGTTTCCGGCAGGCCCACGCCGGTCATCGGCGCGTGCAGAGACATATTGATCTCGTTGAAGGTCAGCCACAGCTTCACCTTCTCTTTGTAGCGCGTAAACACGGTGCGGGCGTAGCGCTCGAAGAACCCAATAGTCTGGCGGCTGCCCCAGCCGCCGTACTGTTTCACCAGCCCCCACGGCATTTCGTAATGCGACAGCGTCACCAGCGGGGTAATGTTGTGCGCGGCCAGTTCGTCAAACAGCCGGTCGTAAAACGCCAGCCCCGCTTCGTTAGGCTGCTGCTCGTCACCGTTCGGGAAGATACGCGTCCAGGCAATGGAGACGCGCAGGCAGCTAAAGCCCATTTCGGCAAAGAGCCTGATGTCTTCCGGGTAGCGGTGATAGAAGTCGATGGCGACGTCCTTGATGCCGCTGTCGCCCGCCACGCGCTCAACCACCGGGCCGAAGACCCCCTGCGGCTGAACGTCTGAGGTGGACAGCCCTTTGCCATCCTCCAGATACGCGCCTTCTACCTGATTCGCGGCAACCGCGCCGCCCCATAAAAAATCGTCCGGGAAAGTTTTCATCACATTCTCCTGTTATTAATGGCTTACGCTGAGTAACGGCGCACCGGCACTGACGGATGTTGCCGCCACGGTCACCACGTCACGATACTCATCGCTGTTGCTGATAATGATCGGGGTCGCCAGGTCGTATCCGGCATCGATAATCGCCTGTCGGTCAAACTCCAGCAGCAGATCGCCGGGCTGTACCCTGTCGCCCACCTTCACGTGGGCGGTAAACGGCTTGCCGTCGAGCTTCACGGTGTCGATCCCCACGTGGATCAACACTTCTATTCCGCCGTTGCTGAGCAGGCCGATGGCGTGTTTGGTCTGAAACAGCGAGGCCACCACGCCGGCAAACGGGGCAATCACTTTGTTATCGGAGGGAATAATCGCGGCACCGCTGCCCAGCAGGCCGCTGGCAAACGTGGTATCCGGCACCTGGTCGAGCGCAAGAACGGTACCGGTCATCGGTGCCAGCACATCGTTTTCACCCGCTGGCGCAACCGCCTCGGGCGCTGAGCGTGCAGGCATGCCCGCCGCCAGCGTCAGGCCGCAGCTCAGCACCAGCGCCACCACCGTACCGATAATGCCGCCCCACAGCGTAGCGTCCACGCCGCCCGGCGGAATCATCTGGGCGATAGTAAAGATATTGGCGAAGCCGAAAGAGTAAACGTGGGTGTCACTGAAGCCGACAATCGCCCCGCCGATAGCGCCTGCCACGCAGCCAAAAATAAACGGACGGCGCAGCGGCAGGTTTACGCCATACACTGCGGGTTCGGTAATACCGAAAATACCTGCCGTCACGGATGAACCGGCCAGCATTTTCTGACGCGCATCGCGGGTACGCAGGAAGATCCCCAGCGCCGCACCCACCTGGCCGAACACCGCAGGCAAAAGCATGGGCAGCATGGAGTCATGCCCCAGCACTGCCAGGTTGTTGATCATCAGCGGTACCAGCCCCCAGTGCAGGCCGAAGATGACGCAGACCTGCCACAGCGCGCCCATCGCCGCGCCCGCCAGCCACGGTGCCAGAACGTAAATACTCTGATAGCCGTTCGCCAGCATCTGGCTCAGCCAGGTCGCCAGTGGCCCGATAACGAGGAAAGTCAGCGGCACGGTCACGACCAGACAGATCAGCGGCGCGAAGAAGTTTTTCATCGAGGAAGGCAGCAGCCTGGTGCTCTGCTTTTCCAGCCAGCAGCTGACCCACGCGGCGAGAATGATCGGGATCACCGACGAGCTGTAGTTAAACCAGGTCACCGGGATGCCGAGAAACGCCTCGGAAACCGCCCCCGGCTGCTGGCTGGCATTAAACGCCGCAATCATCATCGGATGGGTGAGCGCCCCGCCGATCACCATGGTAATGAACGGGTTGCCGCCGAACTTTTTCCCGGCGGTATAGCCCAGCACCAGCGGGAAGAAGAAGAACAGCGCGTCGCTGGCGGCGAACCAGATTTTATAGGTGCCGCTCTCGGGGCTGAGCCAGCCGCACACCACGGCCAGCGCCAGCAGCCCTTTCAGAATACCGGACGCGGCCAGAATGCCGATAAACGGGGTAAAGATCCCGGAGACAATGTCAATCAGACGACCCAGCAGGTTCCCCTTTTCACCCTTCTCTTCCACAGCAGGGGCGTCATCCGTAAGGCCTGCTTCATTACGGACAGCCTGCCAGACGTCGTGAACGTGGTTGCCAATCACCACCTGAAACTGGCCGCCGCTTTCGACCACCATGATCACGCCCGGATTTTTCTTCAGCCCTTCTGCATCCGCCCGTTGATTCTCTTTCAGTTTGAAGCGAAGCCGGGTTGCGCAGTGCACAAGACTGACGATGTTCTCTTTTCCGCCAACGTGGCCGAGAATATCCTTCGCTAAAGCCTGGTATTCCATCTCGATTTCCTTACATCCGATGCCCGCAGGCACCTGTTGACTGAGTACAAAAAATAAAAAAACCCGAGAACGGCCTTCTGACGAAGGCCGCGCTCAGGTTTTGCCTGCGTGATGCAGTAACAATCCTGTTTTGAGGCTTAACGCCCCTCTTTTCTCACCCGCTCGATATGAATGGCGAGGAACATAATTTCTTCGGTTGTCAGCTCACGCTGATAGCTTTTGTTCAGGTGCTGCGCGATTTTCTCGGCGCATTTCCACGCTTTCGCGTAGTTGTCTTTTACTGCCGTATGCAGCGAGACATCATCATCTTCCACCACGGTGCGGGTGAGCATCCGCTGGGCAAAAAACTTCAGGTGGGTGACAAAACGCTGATAGCTGAGCGACTCTTCGTCATACTCAAGCTGCAGCTGATACTTCACCAGCTGCAGGATCTCCTGCATCACCCGCGTCACGTGCATCACCTCCGGCATTTCGCTGTTCAGCTGCGCGGTGACCAGATGCAGCGCGATAAAACCGGCCTCATCCTCCTCCAGTTCGACGTTCAGGCGTCTGGCGATAATGGCCCGCGCCTCCTGCCCTAACTCGAACTCCTTCGGATACAGCCGCTTAATATCCCACAGCAGCACGTTTTTGATGGCCAGCCCTTTCTTCTGCCGCTCAATCGCAAAGTAGCAGTGATCGGTGAGGGTGATGTACAAACTCTCCTGCAGCTTGCCCAGCCGCTGCGCCGCCAGCCCGATGATGCGGTCGCAGGTGGTCATCACCTCCAGCGGAATTTGACTCAGCAGCTCTCCAAGCCGACGCACCAGTTCATCGCTTTGTAACGCAAACACCTTTTCAACCAACGCGGTATCCAGCGCTTCACCGACGCGCTTCTGAAAGGCCAGCCCACGGCCCATCACCACCTGTTCGCGCCCGCGCTCATCCTGAACAACCACCACGTTATTATTGAGTATCTTGGCGATTTTCATCTGAACCCCAGAAACAAAAAAACCTGACCTCCGGCAGATGCCAGAAAATCAGGTTTTGCCTGCCTAAGCAGTAACAATCCAGTTCTGGCACTCTATCAGTTTCATTCGTAGCCTCAATGCCTCACGCGTCAGAAACGTGACGCGGATCGAACTTGCTACGGTGATATCAGAAGCTCACCACCGTTTTCAGCTCGGTGACCCAGGCATCCTGGGTGCGACTGACCCCGCCGGGATGGTGCCAGTACTGAATGCCCGGCTGCAGCTCAAGCCATGACACCGGACGAAAACGGTAGTAAAACTCGCCGTTCAGGGAATGGCCCGGCACCGGGTGATATGCCGGATTGTTATAATCGCTTACGCCGCTCACGCTGTTCAGGTAACGCTGGTTGCGGGCGTACTGGTTGCTCATATCAATCCAGGTTAAGCCAAATCCAATCCAGTCTTCCGGTCGCGCATCAAACAGCCCGCGGTAGCGCAGCGAGGCGGCGTAAACCTGGTGCATGTAGTTAGTGCTCTGATCCGCAAGGCTCATGCTGAACGAGGTGCTCAACCCGCGATTCGGGTCATCCTGATGCTGCGTAAGCTGCTGGTTCAGCCCGGCGTACATGAACCAGGTCCGGTTGTGCGTATCGAATCCGTCCGGGTCCGTCGCCCCCGCCCCACCCGATTTACCGCGATAAAGATCGGTTTGCGGCGCGTTGGTAAACACCACGCCCAGGTTGTAAGCGCCCGGCAGACCGTTAATCAGCGGACGCGCTTCGATTTCAACCGGCAGCAAGACCCCTTTGCTGCCCTTCGTCGACCAGCTCCACGCGTGGCTGCGGCTGGATGCCTGCGGATTTTGCTCCATCACGCCGCCCTTCAGGGTCAGCGTCGGCGTTAATTGATACGAAAGCGTGGTGCCCCAGGTGTGCACGTTCCAGTTGTTCCAGGTGAGCGAGTTGGCCGACTTCCCGCCGCACTGCGACAGCAGCTGGAAATCACAGGGAATGATTTGGTCGAAGGTCTGCACCTTGTTCATCATCCCGATGCGCCAGGTCAGACGCCGGTCGTCAAAGCTTCGGGCAAAGGTCAGCCAGCCCAGACGGGTAATCGACTGCCCGCCCCAGCTCTCCTGAGTCAAATCGTTAAAGTTGACGCGCGGGTCCTGCACGCGTTTGGTGGTGAGGTCGTCATTGTGATTACGGTTGACGATGTTCCCCTCGATACGCGCGTCCGGGATACCGGTCCAGCGCTCCAGGTCCTGGTTGAAGGTCAGCGCGAACTGGTCAATATAGGCCACGTGGGAGTCGTGGTTATAACCACCGCCGCCGTTCCAGCCAATTTCATTCAGGTATCCGAGATTATAGGTAAAACCGTTATCGTTAAGGATTTTACGTATGCCGAGCATTTCGCCCAGCACGGGCGCCGGTGGAGCTTCAAAACCTAATACCGTTCCGTTCCATTCCTGCGCCAGCGACAGCGGGGATATCGCCAATAAGGCGAACGCATAGAGTTTATTTTTATATGCCATAATAACAACCTGTGATTGAGTATTGAGTGCGTAACCGGCCGCAGGAAATTTTTCTATTTCCTGTCGATATTTCATTTTTTAAAAACCAGTAAATAGCGCTAAGCCAAATGTCTCTCCTGCGTAAACGACAGGCAAAAAAAAACCTAAGCGCTCCACAGCGAAAATGCTGTGAAACGCTTAGGTTTTGCCTGTTAACCAGTAACAATCCTGCGTTGAAAACAGTGGCACCTTAACACCGTCGCGCCACGTTGAAAACCTGAACTGTTTTCTGCTTTAAAAAAGTGTGAGCAATTTAACGCTTATTATTTTGACTGAATCACCCGGGCAATATCAGCCGACGTCTGTAAAGTACGAATCTCCTGAAATAACCCCAGCGCTTCATCGTACTCTTTGCGTAAATAACTCAGCCACTGCTTAATTCGCGCGACGTGATACAAACCGGTGTCGCCCTGCTTTTCCAGACGGCTGTATTTTTGCAGCAGCGTGACGACGTCTGCCCACGGCATCCGCGTCTCGTTATATTTCACCACCCGGCTGAGGTTGGGCACGTTCAGCGCGCCGCGGCCGATCATTACCGCATCGCAGCCGGTGGCGCTCAGACAGGCCTGCGCGCTCTCGTAGTCCCAGATTTCGCCGTTGGCGATCACCGGAATAGTGAGGCGTTTGCGGATCTCACCGATCGCCTGCCAGTTAATGCGATCGGCTTTGTAGCCATCTTCTTTGGTACGGCCATGCACCACCAGCTCGGTGGCCCCGGCCTGCTGCACCGCATCGGCGATTTCAAACTGCCGCGCGTCGCTGTCCCATCCCAGGCGCACCTTCACCGTCACCGGCAAATGCGCGGGTACCGCCTCGCGCATGGCCTTCGCGCCGCGGTAAATCAGCTCAGGATCTTTCAGCAAGGTGGCCCCGCCGCCGCTGCCGTTCACCAGCTTCGACGGACAGCCGCAGTTGAGATCCACCCCGTAAGAGCCCAGCTCAACCGCCCGGGCGGCGTTTTCCGCCAGCCATTCCGGATACTGGCCGAGCAGCTGAATACGCACCAGCGTGCCGGAAGAGGTCCGGCTCTGGTTGTGCAGCTCAGGGCACAGACGGTAGAAGGATTTTACCGGCAACAGCATATCGACCACGCGCAGGAACTCCGTCACGCAGAGATCGTAATCATTCACCTCGGTCAGAAGCTCGCGCACGAGAGAGTCGAGCACGCCTTCCATTGGGGCCAGTAAAACACGCATAGCAGTACCTGTGAAAAAAGACGCGCTATAGTATCTGCTCTGTATGTGTGTGGAAAGCACGACGTTCCATTCTGGAATGTCTGGTATGCTCAAATTTCATGATGTGATCCGTGGCACATTTTTTGGTTTAATTGTATGATGAATGCGTTTCAGCAAGGACTATCACCATGAGCAAATCATTGAACATTATCTGGCAATATCTGCGCGCATTCGTCCTGATTTACGCCTGCCTGTATGCCGGGATTTTCATCGCGTCGCTGCTGCCTATCGTCATTCCCGGCAGCATTATCGGCATGCTGATCCTTTTCGTTTTGCTGGCGCTGCAAATCTTGCCCGCAAAATGGGTCAACCCCGGCTGCTTCGTCCTCATTCGCTATATGGCGCTGCTTTTCGTGCCAATTGGCGTCGGGGTCATGCAGTATTTTGATTTGCTCAAAGCCCAGTTCGGCCCGATTGTGGTCTCCTGCGCGGTCAGTACGCTGGTAGTTTTCCTGGTAGTGAGCTGGAGTTCGCATCTGGTGCATGGCGAACGTAACGTGGTCGGGGAGAAAACAAAAAAATGATGGCCAATATCTGGTGGTCGCTGCCGTTAACCCTGGCGGTGTTCTTCGCCGCGCGCAAACTTGCCGCGCGTTTCAAAATGCCGCTACTGAACCCGCTGCTGGTGGCGATGGTGGTGATTATTCCGTTCCTGCTGCTCACCGGCATTCCTTACGAACGCTACTTTGCCGGCAGTAAAATCTTAAACGACCTGCTGCAGCCTGCCGTTGTGGCGCTCGCTTTTCCTTTATACGAGCAGCTCCACCAGATCCGCGCCCGCTGGAAATCCATCATTACCATCTGTTTTGTGGGCAGCCTGGTGGCGATGATCACCGGAACGTCGGTAGCGCTGTTGATGGGAGCCTCCCCACAGATTGCCGCCTCTATCCTGCCTAAATCGGTGACCACGCCTATCGCGATGGCGGTCGGGGGCAGCCTCGGCGGCATTCCGGCCATCAGCGCGATGTGCGTCATTTTCGTCGGTATTCTCGGCGCGGTGTTTGGTCACACCCTGCTGAACGGGATGCGTATTCATACGAAAGCGGCGCGGGGGCTGTCGATGGGGACCGCCTCGCACGCGCTGGGTACTGCCCGCTGCGCGGAGCTGGATTATCAGGAAGGCGCGTTTAGCTCGCTGGCGCTGGTGATCTGCGGGATTATCACCTCCCTGCTGGCCCCGTTCATTTTCCCGCTGATTCTGGCGGTGATGGGCTAAAATTTGCGATGCGTCGCGCAAATTTCATTTTGATTTCATAAGTTGCATACATAATGAGAAGTGGATCACATATAAAGCCCTGACGGCTCCGTAAACTACCGATCCATTAACCTTTATGAGGCAAACGCCATGCACCCACGTTTTCAAGCTGCTTTCGCCCAGCTTGCAGAGAATTTGCAGTCAGCCCTTGCTCCCGTTCTGGCAGATGCGCACTTCCCCGCCCTGCTGACCGCGGAGCAGGTCACGATGCTGAAACAGGCAACGGGACTGGATGAAGACGCGCTGGCTTTCGCACTGCTTCCTCTGGCTGCCTCCTGCGCGCGGGCCGATCTCTCCCACTTTAACGTCGGGGCCATTGCGCGCGGCGTCAGCGGCACCTGGTACTTCGGCGGCAACATGGAGTTCCTGGGCGCAACCATGCAGCAAACCGTGCACGCCGAGCAGAGCGCCATCAGCCACGCCTGGCTGCGCGGTGAAAAAGCGCTGAGCGCCATTACCGTTAACTACACTCCGTGCGGCCACTGCCGTCAGTTTATGAACGAGCTGAACAGCGGGCTGCAGCTGCGCATCAACCTGCCAGGCCGCGCGCCGCACACGCTGGGGGATTATCTGCCTGACGCGTTTGGCCCAAAAGATCTGGAGATCAAAACGCTGCTGATGGACGATCAGGACCACGGTTTCGCCCTGTCCGGCGATGACCTGAGCCAGGCGGCGATTACCGCCGCCAACAAGAGCCACACGCCGTACAGTAAGTCCCCGAGCGGCGTGGCGCTGCAGTGCCACGATGGCCGAATCTTCACCGGCAGCTATGCGGAAAACGCCGCGTTTAACCCAACGCTGCCGCCGCTGCAGGGCGCACTCAACCTGCTGAGCCTGAACGGCTATGATTATCCTGACATTCAGCGAGCCATTCTGGCTGAAATTGCCGATGCGCCGCTGATTCAGTGGGATGCCACTGCCGCAACGCTTAAAGCGCTGGGCTGTACGACGATTGACCGCGTACTGCTGGCTTAACCCTTCAGGCGGGCAGAAATGCCCGCCAGTTTGCTGAAAAACCCCTCAGTTGAGTCGCTGTTTCTTGCGCTAACCAGGCGGGTAAAGTAGCCTGAGTTAAATTTCACCTTCGGTACGAGCCATCTGCATGTTAAAGCGCGTTTTTTACAGCCTGTCTGTCCTGGTCGGCATACTGCTGTTGATCGTGCTCGGTCTCGACCGCTGGATGAGCTGGAAAACCGCCCCCTACATCTTTGATGACCTGCAGGACCTGCCCTATCGCCAGGTTGGCGTGGTGCTCGGCACCGCCAAGTATTACCGCACCGGTGTCATCAACCAGTATTACCGTTACCGCATCCAGGGCGCGCTGAACGCCTACAACAGCGGCAAGGTGAACTACCTGCTGCTGAGCGGCGATAACGCGCTGCAAAGCTACAATGAACCGGTGACGATGCGTAAGGACCTGATTGCTGCGGGCGTGGATCCTGCCGATATCGTGCTCGACTACGCCGGGTTCCGCACCCTGGACTCCATCGTGCGCACGCGCAAAGTCTTCGACACCAACGACTTCATCATCATCACCCAACGCTTCCACTGCGAGCGCGCGCTGTTTATCGCCCTGCATATGGGCATTCAGGCGCAGTGCTACGCGGTGCCGTCGCCAAAAGATATGCTGAGCGTGCGCGTGCGCGAGTTCGGCGCCCGCTTTGGTGCCCTGGCCGATCTGTACATCTTCAAACGCGAACCGCGCTTTTTAGGCCCTCTGGTGCCGATTCCGGCGATGCACGAAGTGCCGGAAGACGCGCAGGGTTACCCGGCCGTCACGCCCGAGCAGCTGCTCGATATGCAGAAAAAAGAGAAATAGCGGGACCGCCTTTATACTTTCTTTACGCCGGGCCTGACGCTTTTTATCTCCCCTTTACGCCGGCTCTTTTAAGCTGAGTTCACTGCCGCTACGGCTTCATTGAAGAATGACTATGAACTCGATAATGAATGCGTTTTTCCTCAAAAGTCTCCGCCCGTACTTTAACTTTCCCGGCTTATCACTCCCTGGCGCACTCACTTCTGGTCTCTGGCTGGATGAAAAAATTGACGCCCTGCAGCACAACGTTGCCGTGGAAGTGGCCGATTATCTGGAACGTTACCCGCAAACGAAACATGTTGACGTTTACCTGAACGATATCAACGGCACGATGCGCGGCAAGCGTCTGTCGGTGGAGAGCATGCTGAACCTGGAGAAAGGCTGTTATTTTCCGCTTTCCGTCTACTCAATGGATCAGAAGGGAAACATCGCTGCCCCGCTTCATGATGAACCGGACCGACTCTGCGTTCCGGTCGCCGGCTCTTTGCGTCCCTGTCCGCAGGATCCGCAGCACAACGCGCAGATCCTGTTAACGATGAAAGACAGCGACGGTAACCCCTGCCCGCTTGAGCCGCGCGTGATACTGCAGAACGTCGTGGCCCGCTTCCACCGGCACGGCCTTTTCCCGGTGATTGCCCCGGAAATCGAGTTCTATCTGACGGGACAGGGCGATCGCGATCCGCAAAATCAGGGCTGCTTTCACATGGATACCTCGTCGGCGCATGCGGCGCTGTTTGACGAGCTGGAACAGCTGGCGCACCTGCAGCGCATTCCGCTGTCAGGGGTCGTAGCGGAAGCCGAGTCCGGTCAGTACGAATTAAACCTGAAGCACAGCCATCGCGTCGTTGAGGTCTGCGATAACGTGCTGGCGCTTCGTCGCCTGACCCGTTATGTCGCTGAACAGCACGGCCTGCAGGCCAACTTTATGGCTAAGCCATTCAGCCAGCTGTCCGGCAGCGGTTTGCACATCCATTTCAGCCTGAACGATAGCCGCGGAGACAACGTCTTTGCTTCCCCGGTGAATGCGCTGAGCAGCATGATGCGTTTGTGCATCGCGGGCCAGCTGGCTCTGATGCCCGCCTCTATCGCCATTCTTGCGCCGGGCGTCAACACGTTTCGTCGCCTGCGTAAAAACCTGACGGAACCCGTCTTTAACTCCTGGGGCTATAACACCCGCTCCGCCGCCTTGCGTATTCCCTGCTCGGATGACCACAACCGTCGTATCGAGTACCGGCTTGCCGGGGCCGATGCGAATCCGTATCTGGTGGCAGCCACTATCCTGACCGGCATGCTCTACGGGCTGGAAAACATCGACGAGGAGGACTTGCCCGAATCGCAGCACGATCGGCCCGAACTGCCGCTGTTTCAGCAGGAGGCGATTGAGACCTTTGCCCGCTGTCAGTATCTCACCGACAGCCTGGGCGACGCCTTTTCCGAACAGTGGGTCGCCTGCAAGCTCTCTGAACTCGACTGGTTTGAACGCATTGTGACCCCAGAGGAGTCACAGCTGGCATAAGGCATAAAAAAAGCCCGCTCGGTGAGCGGGCCGGGTATAGCGAGAGACGATTATTTCTTACGCGCGTATTTCAGTGAATCCAGCGCTACGGCGAAGATAATAATCGCCCCTTTGATGATGTACTGCCAGTATGGGTTTACGCCGATATACGTCAGGCCATAGTTGATGACGGTAAAAATAATTACCCCGGTCACCACGCCAATCACCGTCCCCACACCGCCGCTGAACGATACACCGCCTACCACGCACGCCGCGATAGCATCCAGCTCATACATAAAGCCGAGGTTGTTGGTGGCAGAGCCGATACGTCCGGCTTCTAACATCCCGCCAAAGGCATAGAACACGCCAGACAACGCGTAGATTATCAGCAGGTTCAGGCCGACGTTGACACCAGATACTTTTGCCGCTTCCGGGTTACCGCCAATGGCAAAAATGTTCTTACCGAAGCGGGTTTTGTTCCACAACACCCAGACGAACGCCACCGCAATCAACGCGTAGAAGGTGATGTAAGAGAGACGGAAACTCCCCAGCGCGACAAAGCCCTGAGCAAAGGTAGAGAAGCCACTGTCAAAACCAGAAATTGGCGACGCCCCGACAAAGTCGTAATAGAGCGAGTTGATGCCATAGACGATGATCATCGTGCCGAGCGTGGTAATGAACGGCGTCACGTTGAGATAAGCGATAATCAGACCGTTGATCAAACCGATCACCGCACCAATGGCACAGACAATCAGAATAACCAGCGCAATCGGCATCGTCGCCATTTCCGGGAACACTTTGTTGGCGTTATCCATGGACTGCAATAATGTCGCAGCCACCACTGCCGCCAGCCCTACCTGACGACCAGCAGAAAGATCGGTCCCCTGGGTGACAATTAACCCTGCCACACCGAGCGCGATAATAATACGCACCGATGACTGGGT
Source organism: Enterobacter hormaechei (assembly GCA_041890495.1). Taxonomy (GTDB): domain Bacteria; phylum Pseudomonadota; class Gammaproteobacteria; order Enterobacterales; family Enterobacteriaceae; genus Escherichia; species Escherichia boydii. The sequence continues at coordinate 454,308 of CP169086.1, read as the reverse complement.
GAGAATATTACTTAAGTTCAACAGACTTAAAAATGTTGGGTCCTGGAAAATAATAATCGCCAGCAAAACTAAAAGAACGACGTAAATACCGCCCTCTTTCAGGTAAGTAAGAAAACTTTTCTTATTTAACGCACTCATGGGAAGCCCCTAATCTTAAAGGTGCAAAGACGCAAGACGCAGAATTTCGTTTTGCGTTGTTATTTTTGTATCGACAATTCCGGAAACGAGACCATTGCTCATGACCAGAATACGGTCTGTTATCCCTAACAACTCAGGCATTTCAGAGGAGATAATAATAATCCCCTTGCCTTTCTTCGCCAGTTCGGCAATTAACTGATAAATTTCAAACTTCGCCCCGACATCAATACCGCGCGTCGGTTCATCGAGCATTAATATTTCTGGTTGCGTTAGTAGCCAGCGACCAATAATCACCTTTTGCTGATTACCACCGGAGAGCGAACCAATTTGCGTCCGATGACCCGGCGTTTTTACCCGCATCGAATCAATCACCCACTGGGTATCGCTTTTCATCCGCGAGTTATCCAGTAAACCAACTTTATTTTTGTAGTTGCGAATATTGGAAATTAACGAGTTAAAACCAATATCCAGATAGGCATAAATTCCCGTTGAGCGGCGCTCCTCAGTTACCAGTGCAAATCCATGGTTTATGGCTTCGTTGGCATTATGGTTATTGATCTGTTTGCCGTGCAACGTTATGGTGCCAGCCGATTTCTCGCGAATACCAAATAACGTCTCAACAATATCGGTACGTTTCGCCCCCACCAGACCGGCAATACCGAGGATCTCCCCTTTATGCAGATCAAACGAGACATCGCGAATCGACGGCTGGCGCAGTGACGTCAGGTTACGTACCTCGAGGATGACTTCGCCCGGTTTGTTTTCTTTGTCAGGGAAACGCTGGTTAAGAGAACGCCCAACCATCATGGCGATGATCTTGTCCATCGTCAGTCCTGCCAGCGGTTCGGTGGCGATCCACTGACCGTCGCGCAATACGGTAACTTCATCACATAACTGGAAGATTTCTTCCATTTTATGCGAGATATAAACAATACCGCAGCCGCGCTCTTTTAATTTACGAATAATAGTGAACAGATGATTGACCTCTTTTTCGGTTAACGAAGAAGTCGGTTCATCCATAATCACAATTTTCGCGTTATAGGAAAACGCTTTGGCGATTTCGATCATCTGCATTTGCGAAACGGATAATGTGCCGACGCGCGCACGCGGATCGATATCAATATCCAGTTCGTCAAAAATCGCTTTGGTTTCGCGGTACATTTTGTCCTGATCGACAAACATGCCTTTGGTGGGATATCGCCCCAGCCACATGTTATCCATCACCGAACGTTGTAATACCAGGTTTAACTCCTGGTGTACCATCGAAATACCATTTTCCAGGGCTTCTTTTGCAGAATGGAAATCGATCTCTTTACCCTGGAATAAAATGGTGCCGGAGTCTTTTTGATAAATACCAAACAGGCATTTTAATAATGTCGATTTTCCTGCACCGTTTTCCCCCATTAATGCATGGATAGAATGTGGCCGGACTTTTAAATTAACGTTATCAAGTGCCTTAACACCAGGAAAGGACTTGTTGATACCGCTCATTTCCAACAAGTATTCCCCGGAGGACGGAGTCGTTGAGCTGACCATATAATTTTACCTTGTTGGCCATACAATAAGGGCGCAGTAATAGACTGCGCCCAATCAGTCTTATTTCTTGCTGAATTCAGCCAGGTTGTCTTTATCTACGCCAACATAAGGTACGCGGACCACTTTGTTGTCGATTTTCCAGTTGGTGCCATCAGCCGCACCTTTACCATCGGCCAGGTTTTTCGCCAGATCAAAGGTCGCTTTCGCCTGGTTGTTAGCATCGTTCAGTACGGTGCCCGCCAGTGCACCGGATTTCACCAGCGCCAGCGCTTCTGGCAGCGCATCGACGCCAAACACCGGAATGCTGGACTTGTTGTGTGCTTTCAGCGCTTCAACCGCGCCCATTGCCATCGCATCGTTGTTGGCGATAACCACTTCGATTTTGTTGGCGTTCGGGCCAGACAGCCAGGCGTCCATCTTATCTTTCGCCTGAGCGGTGTCCCACATTGCGGTATCTAACTGTAACTGTTCAGTTTTGATGCCTTTATCGTTCAATTCTTTAATCACGTAAGTGGTACGTGCTTCTGCATCCGGATGGCCCGGTTCACCTTTCAGCAGTACGAACTGAATCTGACCGTCTTTGTTCAGATCCCAACCCTGATTCGCCGCCCAGTGTTTAGCAATCAAATCGCCTTGAATAATGCCGGACTCTTTGGAGTCAGTGCCAACGTAGTAGGCTTTGTCGTAGCTATCCAGCGCCTTACGAGACGGTTCTTTGTTGAAGAAAACCACCGGCACGTTTTGCCCACGCGCTTTCTCAATCACCGTACCCGCAGCTGCCGGGTCAACCAGGTTGATTGCCAGTGCCTTCACCCCTTTCGCCAGCAATACGTCGATCTGATCGTTCTGCTTGGACTGGTCATTCTGAGAATCATTCATCAGCAGCTGAACATCTGGCGCGGCTTTCGCATCTTGCTCAATAGCCTTGCGCACTACAGACATAAAGTTATCGTCGTACTTATAGATTGTTACACCAATGCGAGTATCAGCAGCGTGTGCAGCGGCACCGAATAACATGCTGGCCATCACAGCAGACAGGGTTAACACCTTCTTATTCATGGTATCTCCGGTTTTTCTTATGCAGGGTAGTGCTTGAGATAAATGCTCGGCGGGGCAGTAGAGTTAATGAAGTGTTACTGAACGCCGAAGCTCACTTTTTAAAATTCGTTCTTCCATGCCCGGTAACGCTCCAGAAAACGGCTTTAATTGTTGTTATGACGCTGTTACCTCGGCAAAAGTGATTATTCACTGTTACATACGGGTTACAACGTTAAAACGGTGCAATCATAGCTATCACATTGTTAAGATACTGTGAAATCACTCACAGATTGAAAGCGGTTACATCGCCTGATTTGTTGAGTTAGTGATCGCCGCCGCATTCTGGCGTGTTGCGACAGAATGGCGACGCACTAACGTCGGCATAAAACAGTGGCTGGCACGAGGATCAATATTGCCTGCTGCCCCCTGCAAGGCCAGTTCGGTGGCTAATTTCGCCATTGAAGCAATGGGATAACGCACGGTCGTTAATTGCGGGTCGGTGTAACGGGCGATGGGAATATCATCGAAACCGATGATTGAGAGATGTAACGGAATCGCAATGCCATTATCTTTTAATGCTGTCAGTGCGCCAGCGGCCATATTGTCGTTATAAGCAAATACAGCGGTAAGTTGTAGATTGCGCCCCAGCAGTTCAACCATCGCCGCCTCACCGCCCGGCATGTCCGGCGTACCAGCGCCAATCCAGCTTTCCGGCGGAATAATATCCTGCTCTTTCAACGCACTCATCCAGCCTGCTTTACGCATGGCGTCATCTTCAATGCCGTGGCTGGAAGAAAGATAACCAATACGTTGATGACCGTTATTCAGCAACATGCGCGTCGCCATTCGGGCACCGCTGAGATTATCCAGGCAAACGCAACGATGGGCGTACCCCGGCACAACGCGGTTGATTAACACCATACCGGGAATGTTATCCATAAATTGCGCCAGTTCATCGTCACTCAATGCTTTTGAGTGAACAATCAACGCATTACAACGCTGGCGAATTAACACCTCAATGGCGTGACGCTCTTTTTCCGCTTCATGATAGCTATTGCCGATTAGCACGTATTTCTGATGCTGCTGAGCGACCAGATCCACCGCTTTTACCAGCGCGCCGAAAAACGCATCAGAAACGTCCATCACCACCACGCCAATGGTGTCGCTAACCTGAGTTGCCAGCGCCTGGGCATTGGCGTTTGGCCGATAATCCAGCTCACTCACGGCTTTCATTACTGCTTCACGCGTGTCGGCACTGACCAGCGTGCTGTTATTGAGCACCCGGGAAACCGTTGCCACAGAGACGCCAGCCTGACGCGCTACATCACGAATGGTGATCATATTCACTACCTGTTATGAGATTGCAGTAAATGACTGCTTGCTGGCGGCTATTTTGTCAGCACTGAATACAGGACTTCGTGAATCGAGTCACAGCAATGGAAACGGTTACAGCCGTTTTGTTAACGAATGTGATCCAGATCGTTATCTTGATGTTTTAGATATTGCCGGTCCGGCAGCACGCAAAGTTAACTGACGCCAGAGCCATTCCACCGGCCCCTGGCGGAAGTAACGCAGCCAGATAACAGAGAAGAGGATATTCGCCAGCCATACCGGAATAACAAACGCCAGCAGCTCCAGGCGGTCAAAATGCATAAACAAACCGAGGTGGTAAAAAAGCGTGGTACAAATCAGCGTTTGCAATAGATAGTTGGTCAGCGCCATCCGTCCGACGCAGGCGATCGCAAGCACCAGCTTAAAGCGGCTCAATTGCGGCCAGAAGCCATAAAACAGCGACGCATAGCCAATCGCCTGAAACGGCGCACTCAGTTCCCGCGGCATTTGAAGTAAGAAGGCACACCAGCGATACGCCCAGTCCAGCTGCCATTGCAGGGCGATGGCAGGAAGGTTAATGGTCACCCCAATCGCCACCAGCACAAAACCAGTACGACGATAGTGACGTAAGCTGAACTGCCCTTTCAGCCAGCCGCTGCGCATCAGCGCCGCACCAATGAGCATCATCCCAGCCAGTTGCCAGCCATACTGTGCGCCCAGTGCCAATAAACTGTTGCCAATACCATCGGCACGATTACTGATCGCTTCAACGCCGCCGTGAAGCTTCCAGTATTTTTCATACAAAATAGCCGATGCATCCGGCGTCCAGGCGCGGCTGGTCTGGCTATCGGAAATCAACCCCAATAACAGCAAAACGCCAAGCCCCACCAGATAAAGCATGACGCCTGTATTAAACAGGCTTTTTACCGATGGCGCATCGCGCACCAGCCGCCAGCAGATTAAGCCCACCAGCCCGTAAGCCAGCAGAATATCGCCGTCCCAGAACAGTAAACCGTGAATAAAGCCCAACAAGACTAACAGCGTTAACCGCGACTGGATCCAGCGTCTGCCACGGGGCAGCAACATTTGCAGGCCCGCACCAAACAGCAGCGCAAAAAGCGTGAGGAATTTCACCTGGCCGACGAGATCAAGAAATGCCCAGGTCCATGCATCCTGCGGCGTAATAGCGCCGTACCAGGCGGGATTAAGATAAGCCGCCTTTGGTAGCCCAAAGGCGCTGATGTTTAATAGCAGGATCCCCAGAATGGCGACGCCGCGAACAAAATCGAGCGTGACGTTGCGCTCCATGGTTCCTGCCTTTTAATCAGTTGTGATGACGCACAGCGCGCAGAAACTCGTGGCGCGTATTCTGACTGGATTTGAACAATCCACCAAGAGAGGTCGTTGTCGTGGCACTGGTTGCATCGCGGATGCCACGCGCCTTCACGCAGTAATGCACCGCGTCGATCGAGACAGCCACGTTATTGGTGCCCAGCAGCGTTTGTAGCGCAATAAGAATTTGCTGCGTCAGACGTTCCTGCACCTGCGGACGCTGGGCAAAGAACTGCACGATACGGTTAATTTTTGACAGACCGATCACCGAATCTTTCGGGATATAAGCCACCGTCGCTTTGCCATCGATGGTAACAAAATGGTGTTCACAGGTACTGGTCAGAGTGATATCGCGCACGGTGACCATTTCATCGACCTTCATTTTGTTTTCAATGAGGGTGATTTTCGGGAAGTTGGCGTAATCCAGACCGGAGAAAATTTCATCGACATACATTTTAGCGATGCGATGCGGCGTTTCCATCAAACTGTCATCAGCCAGGTCGAGATTCAGCAGCTGCATGATTTCGGTCATATGACCAGCAATAAGGCTTTTGCGCGTTTCGTTATCCATTTCATGCACGGGCGGGCGCAGCGGTGTTTCCAGTCCTCGCGCAACTAACGCTTCATGAACCAGGGCCGCTTCTTTACTGAGTGATGGCATTTATGATTTCTCCTGCAGGTGTGACGCCTCCGCCCTGCGTGGGGGCAAAGTTATTAAGCTGATTTACAGCCTGATTATTGTGCGTGAGGCGGCGCACATAATCCAGTATTCACAGCGATAATTATTGTAATTGCCGCTGCCTTTCAGCGTGACGATTCCAGACCAGGGCTCCCCCCACGAACAGCGCAATGCCCGCCAGCCCCAGCGCGGGCTCCAGCCGGTGGGTAAGCCAGGTTGATAACGCCGAGGTCATCGGGCCAATCAACTGCCCAATCGCATATCCGGTGGTGAGCAGGCCGGCCATATAGCGCGTGTGGTTTGGCGCCAGCTCGCGACCGTATAAAAGCGAGAGCTGCACGGCACACAAAAAGCCGCCGCCCACCAGCAGCCCGCCCGTCAGCAAACCGCCAATCCCCGGCAGCAGCCAGGCCGCCAGCACGCCCGCCCCCTGTAACCACAGGACTATAGCCAGCCTGCGGTTAGCCGTTGAGGTATGGCGTAAAAGAATACTGAGCGCAATACCCACCACGGCGGCGATACCAAAAATCGGCCAGACAAACTGCGCAAACAGGCTGCCGGGAAAACGCACTGCCGCCATTTGCGACAGGAAGGTCGCCGGGAGGATATAGCCAAACCCGGCCAGGCTGTAGCTCCAGACCAGACGCTTTAAATCCGCCGTCAGCACCAGCGGCTCCGGGGCGGTGCCGGGCCGATGGAGCTGCCCGGATCGCGGAAGGTAGCGCGCCACCAGCGCAATCAGCACCAGCGCCAGCACGCCGTAGATTTGCCATGCCGCTCCGGCCGAAAGGGATTTTGCCTGAATATAGACGGCGAGCAGGCCGCTCAGGGCAATGCCCGCCCCCGGTCCGGCAAACACCGCAGCGCTCAGGCCCGGTTTACCCAGCTGCCCCAGCCGTTCGTTGGTCCAGGCTGCGATGAGTACCATCGACCAGCCGCTCATGCAGCCAATCACGAAGCGCAGCAGGCCGTGCACGACGGCGTTCTCCGCCGCCGCGGAGAGCAGCGTCAGCGCAACCGCGCCGGTGATGCCAAGCCAGAGGCGCGTTTCCACAAAGCGGTGCGCGCGCATGGCATCCCATGCCCCCACCAGATAGCCCAGATAATTCATCGCCGCGACCAGACCCGCGCTGGTCAGCGTAAGCTGCCCGGCAGCAATCATCAGCGGCACCTGAGGCGTAAAGGCAAAGCGCCCTATCCCCATCGCCACCACCAGAACGACAAACCCACTGAGCGCAATACGCAGCGCCATGACGGCTCCAATTGTTAAAGAAAAGTAAATTTATGATGCAGCATCTCGCCGTCTGGCGAAAGTGAAAGTTACTCACAGGTCAATGAAAAGACTGTATTATGGTTTTTATGAATACGCATTCTCATTAAGGAGCCCTGCATGGAACTGCTCGAAGAGCACCGTTGTTTTGAAGGTCGACAGCAGCGCTGGCGGCATGACTCCACCGTCCTGAACTGTGCGATGACGTTCAGCATTTTCCTGCCGCCGACGGAAAATCCGCCGGTTCTGTTCTGGCTTTCAGGCCTGACCTGTAACGACGAAAACTTCACCACCAAAGCGGGCGCGCAGCGTATTGCTGCCGAGCTGGGCATTGCGCTGGTGATGCCTGACACCAGCCCGCGCGGCGATGATGTGGCCGACGATGCCGGATACGATCTGGGCAAAGGCGCCGGGTTTTATCTGAATGCGACCGAGCAGCCCTGGGCGCGCCACTACCGCATGTATGATTACCTTCGCGATGAACTTCCAGCGCTGGTGCAGTCGCAGTTTGCGGTTAGCGAACGCTGCGCGATCAGCGGCCACTCGATGGGCGGACACGGCGCGCTCATCATGGCGCTGAAAAATCCGGGGAAATACGTCAGCGTGTCGGCATTTGCGCCAATTGTGAACCCAACGCAGGTGCCGTGGGGGCAGAAAGCCTTCACGAACTATCTGGGTGAAGATGAAGCGAATTGGCAGGAATGGGACAGCTGTGCGCTGATGCTGGCCAGCAAATCTGAAGCGACGATTCCCACCCTTATCGATCAGGGTGATGCGGATCAGTTCCTCGCCGGGCAGCTACAGCCTGCGGTGCTGGCAGAAGCGGCACGCCAGAAGGACTGGCCGCTGACGCTGCGCATTCAGCCGGGATACGATCACAGCTATTACTTCATTGCGTCCTTTATTGAGGATCATCTTCGCTTCCATGCGGAGCATTTGTTCGGATAAGTGGCGCCGATTGCCGGGTGGCGGCTTCGCCTTACCCGGCCTACATTCGCGGATTTTGTAGGCCCGGTAAGCGAAGCGCCACCGGGCATAAAGGTTATATCAGAACTTATAATCCACACCGACAAAGTAGCGACGGCCATCTTCCGTGTAGCTGTAATCGTCACGGCTCAGATCTTTATCCAGCAGGTTCTGCACGCCCGCGCGCAGCTTCACGCTTTTCGTCGCCTGCCACGCGGCGCCGGTATTCCAGATCACGTAACCGCCCGGTGTTGGTGCACTACTGGTCAGCGCGCGTTTCTCACCGGTGTAGTTGCCCTGAACATAGAACGACCAGTCCTGCGTTGCCTTCCAGTCAACGGTACCGTTGGCGGTATGGAACGGCAGATCGGACAGCGGCTTGTTGCCGCCGTTGCTGATATCACGACCGTCGTTGTACGTGTAGTTAAGGGTCACTTTCCAGTCTTCCGCCAGCGGGAATTTCAGCTCGGTCTCCACCCCGCGGATGCGCGCCTTGTTAACGTTGTAGTAGCGGAAAATAGGTTCACCGTCAGCATTCAGGCCAACGTAGTTAGGGTAGCCCTGGGCCTGTTTCGCATTGGCCGTACGGCTGATGCTGATGCGGTCATCCACATTATTCTGGAAGGTGGTGACGCTGGCCTGCACGCCCTCTAACCAGCCCTCTTCCCCGCTGTAGTAGAGACCGAATTCGAAGCTCTCGCTGGTTTCCGGCTTCAGGTCCGGGTTACCGACAATCTCACAGGCACCGCGGCACGAGCCGGTGACCCAGTCCGGGCTCAGCTGCAGCAGCGACGGCGCTTTAAACGCGGTAGCCCAGCCCCCTTTCACCGTTACGGTATCGGTCGCGTTGTAGACCAGATAGGCGCGCGGGCTCCAGTGGTCGCCGTAGGTATCATGGTCATCCATACGGATGCCGGTGGTCAGCGCCAGAGGTTCAAAGATACGCCACTCATCTTCAAGGAACAGGGCATACTGGCTTGTCGACGTACTGCTGCCTGAACCGCCCGTCAGGTTGACAGGATCCTTCAGCTTATCGTGACGCCATTCGCCGCCGAAGGTCATCAGCTGGTTGATTTCGCCCAGCGGCAGCACGTATTTTCCGTCCACCGCGTTGCTCTCGGAGGTGATCGGATTGCTGTTGCCCGGGTTCTTGTTATCTACCTTTTCGCCGTAAACCTTCAGCTCGCTGTTGCCGACGCCCCAGCGACCGTTGTGGCTGAGCGAGTAGTTCTGACGCTCAAGGCGGTTTTTGTCGAGGGAATCCGAGTCACGATCCTGACGATCGAAACCGTAGCCCGCCGTAAAGTCGTGATTTTCAGACGGCGTCCAGGCGAATTCCACATTCGCATCGCGGCTGGTAAAGCCTTCAATGCGCGGCGTTTCACCGCTCGCCGTAGTAGAAGATTTCTGCTGACCGTCTTTCTCACGCTTTGCGAGGCTACCGTAGGCTTTCAGCCCCAGCAGACCGTCCACCAGCGGACCGCTGGTATAGAACTGACCGTTGTAGGTATCTCCTCGGTCGCGATGTTCCTGAACCGTGGAATCTGCGCTCAGGGTGCCCGTCCATTTCTGGCCGATTTTTTTGGTGATAATGTTTACCACGCCGCCCAGCGCATCGGAGCCGTAAAGAGAAGACATCGGTCCGCGCACCACTTCAATTCGTTCGATGGCGTCAACCGGCACCCAGTTGAGGTCGAAATCATTATGGCGGAATACCGCGTTACGGGAATTGACGCGCTTGCCGTCGATCAGGATCAGCGTGTAGCTGCTGTCCAGACCACGAATTACTAAACGCCCTTACGGTTATCCCCTTCGTTCGTCAGTTGTACGCCAGGCACTTCTTTGAGGACATCCTTCAGATTCTGTACCGGTTTTCGCTGCAGGTCTTCCTGGGTTAATGACGCTGATACTGGCAGGTGCATCTTTAAGATTTTGTTCCACGGAAGATGCAGTGACAACCATCGTTTCGCCATCATCATCGACCGCTAACACAGGCCATGCACAAGAAATAGCGGACAAACACACGCCCGACCCCGTACGAAAGGGTTCAACCTAAACATTCCATATCTCCATGAGGTAACTACGAAAATAAAATGGGTTATCGCTCACATCTTCTTCACGTCCCCTTGCGTACGGCAGCATCGCGGTGGACTTATTTTTTATGCAGGTGATCATCCCAGAAAGCCGGAACAGCCTCTGATTTGTCAGCCTTTTTTGATTGCGGCGTAACGATAATGCAAACGATAACAATTATCAATCCAAATGTTAAATTTTATATCCGCATGATTTGTCAGGGAAATGGAATTGAAAAAGCCCTCTCGGTTGAGAGGGCTTAGCAAGGAAGGGAGGAAACTTATTTCTATCGTTCTGCGGGAACTTCATTTCGCTGTAGCGTACGAAGTGAGTTCCTTTAATCAGCTTGTAGCCGAACCAAATAATCAGGAACAGCGGGATACCAATATACGTTGCCGCTACGCCGCCCCAGTCAATAGTATCTTTCAGGAACGCTTCGTAGTTCTGGCCCAAAGTGATAATCAGACACAGAATGAATGCGAAGATCGGCCCCAGTGGGAAGAAACCTGAACGGTACGGCAGATCGTTAATGTCGTGTCCCTGCAATACGTAACCGCGACGGAAGCGATAGTGGCTAATGGCAATCCCCAGCCAGGCGATAAAACCCGTCATCCCGGAGGTGTTCAGCAGCCACAGGTATACCGTCTGGTTGCCAAACATGGAGGTCAGGAAGCACAGACCGGCAATCACCGTCGTCGCATACAGCGCATTACGCGGCACGCCACCACGCGACAGTTTAGCGAAAATGCGCGGCGCTTTACCGTCACACGCCAGGGTGTACAGCATACGAGTAGACGCATACATACCGGAGTTACCCGCTGACAGCACCGCCGTCAGAATAACTGCGTTCATCACCGCCGCCGCAGAGAGCAGACCCGCGTGCTGGAACACCAGGGTGAACGGACTAACGCTGATGTCTTTAACATCGTTACGCAGCAGGCTCGGATCGGTGTACGGAATAATCAGGCTGATAATCAGGATCGCGAACACATAGAACAACAGGATTCGCCAGAACACCTGACGTACCGCGCGTGGAATGTTTTTCGCCGGATCTTCGGACTCGCCTGCAGCAATACCGATCAGCTCGGTTCCCTGGAAAGAGAAGCCGACAATCATAGCTACGCCGATCATCGCCGCAAAACCACCAGCAAACGGCGCTTCGCCGATTGTCCAGTTGCTCCAGCCCGCAGGCTGCGCGCCTTTGAAGATACCGATAATCATCAGCACGCCAACGATGATAAAGACAATAACTGTCGTGACTTTGATCAGTGAGAACCAGTATTCCGCTTCACCAAAGCCACGAACTGAGATGTAGTTCAGCAGGAAGATAACGCCGAGGAACAACGCACTCCAGATCCAGCCCGGTGTATCCGGGAACCACCAGCTCATGACCAGCTGAGCTGCAACCAGGTCAACGGCGATAGTCACCGCCCAGTTGTACCAGTAGTTCCAGCCCAGCGCGAAGCCAAAGCCTTCTTCAACATAGTTCTGACCGTAAGTGGCAAACGAACCGGAAACCGGCATATATGCAGCCAGTTCACCGAGACTGGTCATCAGGAAGTAAACCATCAGGCCAATCAGCATATACGAGAGCAATGCCCCGCCCGGACCTGCCTGAGAAATCGTTGCGCCAGAGGCAACAAAAAGACCTGTACCGATGGAACCGCCAATGGCAATCATCGTCAGGTGACGCGCCTTTAATTCACGGCGTAAGCCCGGCGCTTCTGTGGTTTTAGTTTCGGAAACCATACAAAAATGCTATCCATCTTAAAAATGAGGCGCGATTGTAGCAGACGATTGGCAATCCTTCCGGCAGAAATACACGGTTATAAGACACCTTCATGATCGCCCAGGGATTATAAGTAAAGCAGCCAATCTCTTTTCTGGCGAATGCATGCTGAAGGCGCTGCGTCACGAAATCGACACAGCACCAGCATGTTCTTGTACAGCAACTTAACGCGGCACATTTGCGGGATCGCAATAGTCCAGAAAGCGCCGTAGCGCGTTGGAAAGGTGTTTTTGCCGATGATGTATACGCCACAACGTACGCATCAGGCGCGGCAGAGGGACCGCAACTTCACTTAATGTGCCTGCCTGCAATTGATCTTCAATCACACGTCGCGACAGGCAACTAATTCCCAACCCATGACGCACCGCATGTTTGATTGCCTCGGAGTTACCTAATTCCATCGCCATCTCAAACTTCGGTAAATGTGACAGCAACAGATAATCGACAATCTCCCGCGTGCCGGAACCGCGTTCACGCAGGATCCACGGCGCAGCGGCCAGCTGTTCTAAGGTGACCGGACCACGGGCCAACGGCGAAGTCGGCGCGGCGAAAACCACCAGCTCGTCTTCCAGCCACGGTTCAGAAATGATTTCAGTGCTGTGGCACGGCCCTTCAATAAAGCCAATATCAACGCGGAAATCCAGCACCGCTTGCATCACGTCCTGGCTATTCCCAACGCTAAGTTCAATCGGCAACTGCGGATAATCATGGCGATAACGGGCGATAACTGCAGGCAGAATGTAGTTACCGATGGTACTACTGGCATAGATACGAATCGCGCCGTTGTCTTCGCGAAACAGTTGTTCGATTTCAACCGCCTGTTCAAGCAATGCCAACGCACGCGGATAGAGCAGCCGCCCGTGTTCATTAACAACCAGTCTTTTCCCCACGCGATCAAACAGTTGCACGCCAAGCTGCCCTTCCAGGTCGGTCAAGGCTGCGCTCACTGCTGATTGCGACAACGCCAGCATCACCGACGCCTGGGTGGTTGATCCACTTTTCAATACTTCTGCAAAAACTTCCAACTGCCGGAGGGTGATGTGCATAGTCGCTTACCACTTATAAAGATTAATTATAAATATATAATCAATTTTATTTTTAAACCAGTTAGTCGTAACCTTATGCCCGGTTAAAGGAGAGGGTTATGACGAATATCACCTTACAGAAACAACATCGTACACTGTGGCATTTTATTCCGGGGTTAGCCCTGAGTGCAGTTATCACCGGGGTCGCCCTGTGGGGTGGTTCCATTCCCGCGGTTGCGGGTGCCGGGTTTAGTGCCCTCACCCTCGCAATCTTGTTGGGGATGGTTTTAGGCAACACCATCTATCCGCACATCTGGAAAAGCTGTGACGGTGGTGTGCTGTTTGCCAAGCAATATTTATTACGTCTGGGTATCATTCTTTATGGCTTCCGTCTGACGTTCTCGCAAATTGCCGATGTCGGTATCAGTGGGATCATCATTGACGTGTTGACGCTGTCCAGTACCTTCCTGCTGGCTTGCTTCCTGGGGCAGAAAGTGTTTGGTCTGGATAAGCACACCAGCTGGTTGATCGGTGCCGGTAGCAGTATCTGTGGTGCTGCCGCGGTACTGGCGACTGAGCCGGTAGTGAAAGCGGAAGCCAGTAAAGTAACCGTGGCTGTTGCAACCGTTGTTATCTTCGGGACCGTCGCGATTTTCCTCTACCCGGCGATATATCCGCTGATGTCTCAATGGTTTAGTCCGGAAACTTTCGGTATCTACATTGGTTCTACTGTGCACGAAGTGGCGCAGGTGGTGGCGGCAGGTCATGCCATCAGCCCGGATGCGGAAAACGCAGCAGTTATTTCCAAAATGCTGCGCGTGATGATGCTGGCTCCGTTCCTCATCCTGCTGGCGGCGCGTGTTAAACAGCTGTCTGGGGCGAACAGCGGCGAGAAAAGCAAAATCACTATTCCGTGGTTTGCCATCTTGTTCATCGTAGTTGCCATCTTTAACTCGTTCCACCTGTTACCGCAGAGCGTGGTGAACATGCTGGTAACGCTGGATACCTTCCTGCTGGCAATGGCGATGGCGGCGCTGGGTCTGACCACTCACGTCAGCGCGCTGAAAAAAGCCGGGGCGAAACCTCTGCTGATGGCACTGGTACTGTTTGCCTGGCTGATTGTTGGTGGTGGTGCGATTAACTATGTGATTCAAAGCGTCATCGCATAAACCACTACATCTTGCTCCTGTTAACCCGCTATCATTACCGTTTTCCTCCAGCGGGTTTAACAGGAGTCCTCGCATGAAATACATTGGAGCGCACGTTAGTGCTGCTGGCGGTCTGGCAAATGCCGCAATTCGCGCCGCCGAAATCGACGCAACCGCGTTTGCCTTGTTCACCAAAAACCAACGTCAGTGGCGTGCCGCACCGCTCACGACGCAAACCATCGATGAATTCAAAGCCGCCTGTGAAAAATATCACTACACATCGGCGCAAATTCTTCCCCACGACAGCTATCTGATTAACCTCGGACATCCGGTCACTGAAGCTCTGGAAAAATCGCGCGATGCCTTTATAGATGAAATGCAGCGTTGCGAACAACTGGGGCTTTCTTTGCTCAACTTCCACCCTGGCAGCCATCTGATGCAGATTTCAGAAGAGGATTGCCTTGCGCGTATTGCCGAATCCATCAACATTGCGCTGGATAAAACTCAAGGTGTGACAGCGGTGATAGAAAACACCGCCGGTCAGGGCAGTAACTTAGGGTTTAAATTCGAACATCTCGCGGCGATTATCGACGGCGTGGAAGATAAATCCCGCGTCGGCGTCTGCATTGATACCTGCCATGCTTTCGCTGCCGGGTATGATTTGCGTACTCCAGCCGAATGCGAGAAAACATTCGCGGATTTTGCCCGTACTGTCGGCTTTAAGTATCTGCGCGGGATGCACCTTAACGATGCGAAAAGCACCTTTGGCAGCCGCGTTGACCGCCATCATAGCCTCGGTGAAGGCAATATCGGTCATGATGCGTTCCGCTGGATCATGCAGGACGACCGTTTCGACGGCATTCCGCTGATCCTCGAAACCATCAACCCGGATATCTGGGCAGAAGAGATCGCCTGGCTGAAAGCGCAACAAACCGCTGAACAGGCGGCATAAAAAAAGCCGGGTGCGTAATGCAACCCGGCTTTTTTTGTAGGTCGGGTAAGGCGAAGCCGCCACCCGACACTTTTATTACGCTGCTTTCGCTACTGCGTCCACTTCCGGACGTTTCAGGAAGGCATAGGCCAAACCCGCCACCAGCGTACCGGCAATAATTGCTACCAGGTAACCCAATACCGGCGTAATAGCGCCAGGGATCAGCAGAACAAACAGACCACCGTGCGGTGCCATCAGTTTCGCACCAATCGCCATTGAGATTGCGCCAGTCAGCGCCCCACCCACGATACAGCACGGCAGCACACGCATCGGATCACGAGCAGCAAACGGAATTGCACCTTCCGAAATGAAGCACAGTCCCAATACCAGAGCGGCTTTGCCACCTTCCTGCTGCGCTTTGTCGAATTTGCGACGCGCCACCATTGTTGCCAGACCCATTGCCAGCGGTGGCACCATACCTGCCGCCATAATCGCCGCCATCGGGCCATAGGTTTGAGTACTCAGCAGACCCACACCGAATGCGTACGCTGCTTTGTTTACCGGACCGCCCATGTCAGTACACATCATGCCACCGAGGATCGCCCCCAGCAGAACCGCATTCGCAGTCCCCATGGTCTGCAGCCAGTGAGTCAGCCCTTCGAGAATGCCAGCAACTGGTTTACCGATCAGGTAGATCATCGCCAGACCGACCACCAGACTGGAAATTAGCGGAATGATCAGGATCGGTTTCAGCGCCTCCATACTCTGTGGCAGTTTCAATTGCGTACTGATTAACTTCGCAATGTAACCAGCCAGGAAGCCCGCAATAATACCACCAATGAAGCCAGAACCGGTGCTGACCGCCAGCATACCGCCAATCAGACCCGGAGTGAGGCCCGGACGATCGGCAATGGAAAAGGCAATATAACCTGCCAGTACCGGCACCATCAGCGCAAAGGCTGAACCACCACCAATCTGCATCAGCGCCGCAGCCAACGTACCCGGCTCTTTAAACGCTTCGATACCAAAAGCAAAAGAAAGCGCGATACACAGACCACCTGCAACGACCATCGGCAGCATGTAAGAAACGCCCGTCAGCAAGTGACGGTATGCGCCTGCACTCTCTTTCTTACTTTCAGTGGTCGCCGTTTGAGCTTTGCCCGCCGGTTCATACGGCGTTGCTTCAGCAACCGCTTTATCCAGTTCCTGCGCGGTTTTCTTCAGCGCCAGACCGGTAGAGGTACGATACATCGGTTTACCAGCAAATTTCGCCAGATCCACTTCGATATCTGCCGCCACAATCACCAGATCCGCTGCTGCGACTTCTTCGGGAGTGATTGCATTACCCGCGCCAACAGAACCACGGGTTTCAACTTTCACCCACCAGCCACGTTTTTTCGCTTCGGTTTCAATGGCTTCAGCCGCCATAAAGGTGTGTGCTACGCCAGTCGGGCAAGCAGTCACCGCAACTACGCGTTTCGGACCGCTGGCGGCAACTGGTGCTGTCGCAGCGACCGGCGCAGTGTAAGGTTTCGCATGGCCTTTGGCTTCACTCAGGAACAGCTCAGGGTGCGCAACTGCCCGGGAAATATCGCCCAGCCAGACATTTTTACCGTTCAGCGCGCTGTCGTTCGGGATGGAATCACCGAGAACAATCGCCATTTCAGCGTCGTTCGGATTGTCGATGATTTCCAGTTTTGCTTTTCGCGCCGCCGCGCCCAGCAGGGTCTTCGCCATATAGGCGCGTGCCTGACCGAGATTAGCGTCAATAATCAGCAGCGTTTTCATTATGCCTCTCCTGCTGTCAGTTAAAAGGTTGTAAGTCGACGCGCGCCATCATTGCGGCCAACTGCGGACGATCGGTAATACCCACATTGCTTTGACTTACCGCCAGGGCTGCAACAGCTGTCGCCAGACGCAGTGTGTGTTCACTGGATTCACGCATCAGCAAGCCATAAATCAGGCCACCAACCATAGAATCCCCTGCGCCAACGGTGCTTACGACATCGACTGACGGTGGTTTGGCGATCCATTCGCCGGAGGCATTAACCCAAAGCGCGCCTTCGGCACCCAGTGAAATAACAACATGCGCGATGCCTTGTTCACGTAGCGCATGTGCAGCTTCAATCACATCTTTCATTTCAGGCAGTTTACGGCCTGCCCAGATTTCCAGCTCGCGGCGGTTAGGTTTCACCAGCCACGGTGCCGCTTTCAAACCTGCTACTAACGCTTCACGGCTACTATCAAAGATAATGCAAGGACACTGACTACGCAGGCGAGTCATCCAGTCGGTGAACGCTTCCGGGCTGACGCCTGACGGTAAGCTTCCGCTGACACAGACCATATCGAACTGACCGAGCCAGCTCAGAGAATCAGTCACAAAGCGTTCCCAGTCGGCGGGGGTGACTTCAAAACCCGAGAAGTTGAAGTCGGTCACTTCGCCGTCTTTTTCCGTCAGCTTAACGTTAATTCGGGTGCGCCCCTGTACAACCTGGAAACGGTTGGCAATGCCCAGCTCGCTGAACAGTTGCTGAAAACCATCCTGATTGTCTTTACCCAGGAAGCCGCCAACGGTGACATCAATTCCCAGGTCTTTTAATACTTTGGCCACGTTGATGCCTTTACCCGCCGCATGCAGACCGGTGGTTTTCACCAGGTTCACTTCGCCGCGTTCAATTTCCGGGCAGAAACCAACAAGGTCATAAGCCGGATTAAGGGTGATAGTAGCAACACGTCTGCTCATTATGCGCCCTCCCCAAGACCAGCAGCGATAGCGTCGCCGATTGCTTTCAGCGCCTGTTCAGCATCTGCACCCTGGGCGGTAAAGCGTAGGCGATGACCTTTCTTAACGCCAAGTGCCACAACTTTCATCAGACTACGTCCGTTTGCCGGTTTGCCGGTACCATCAAGGTTTGTCACGGTAATATCACTGTTAAATTGTTTAATGGTATTGACCAGCATGGTACCTGGACGAGCATGCAGGCCGTGTTCATTGCGCACCACAAACTCCGCGCTTAACACGTCGTCGGTCGGCGCATCATCGCTGGTCAGCAGCGCCAGCAACGTTGCCGCATCCGCTTTCAGCAAGCGGTCAGCTTTATTGTCGAGCAATAAATCAGCGAGACGCTTAAGAACCGCGATGGGCTGATCGTCATTCATCGCCACACTCACCAGCATGGCTGCCGTTTCGCCGTCCACATCAAAAGCATTTGCCGCACGGCTTACCGCAATCGCGCTACGCAGATTGCCTTCGGCGCTATCGCTCAGCCAGATACCCTGTCCGAGATTCAGCGGTTGTTCATTGATGGCTTTGGTGACGAAAGTGGCGTCAACTGCCCCCGCCTCTTTCAGACGCGCAGCGTTCAGCGCCTGAAGAGTCAGCAGATCGCTGGCGACGATATCCAGTGTCAGCATTTCGTTGTCGAGCTTCAGCTGCTCACTCTGCTTTTCGCCCATCAGTAATGCGCGAAGTTCTTCTGCTGTTGTTGCTGACTTCAGTTGTTCAGCAACGGAATCATCGCTCAGTACGTGGGTCAGCTGGCGTAGCAGGCCCAGATGTTCATCCGAGCTGGCAGCAATACCGATTGCCACGTACGCTACCTGACCGTCACCCCAGGTGACGCCTTCCGGGAACTGAAATACCTGAACGCCGGTTTTCAGCACCTGATCGCGGGTGTCGGTAGTGCCGTGTGGAATAGCAATACCATTGCCGAGGAACGTTGAGGTTTGCTGTTCGCGCGCCAGCATGCCATTGACGTAGCCTTCTGCTACATTACCGGCCTGCACCAGCGCCGCAGCGACCTGGCGAATCGCCTCTTCTTTGTCTCCGGCCTTTTCGCCCGGATGGATGTCCTGTACGGATAACTGGAACATAGTTCTCCTCTCTTGCTGAATTGAAACGATTCAGCCTCTATGAGAAAAAAAGCGCCAACCTGGCTTAGGGTTAAAGACAAGATCGCGCTGAAACGTTTCAAGAAAGCATAATACTTCTGTTTCAGCACGCAAGGAAAGCCGTAAAGTTATGAGCAAAAGTTTGATGTGCTGCACAATTTTTTGCATTTTTCCTAATTGCTGATGGGAAAATCCGTTATCAGCAATTTCATTTCAGCAGCGTCAGCAGCCAATCAGCAACAGTGAAATGGCATTTTGACTATTCGTGGCGCTTTTGATTTCGCTGTCTGTTTATTTTCTGACAAGCAGCGTAAACTCCGCGTCTTCCTCTTCCAGTGATCGACCAGCATGCATAACTCCCCCGCAGTCTCCAGCGCGAAATCGATTTGACCTGACCTCGACGGCGTTTTTAATCGTTGCCTTTCTCACCGGTATTGCGGGCGCTCTGCAAACCCCGACACTCAGTATTTTTCTTACCGATGAAGTACATGCCCGTCCGGCGATGGTGGGATTCTTCTTTACCGGCAGCGCTGTCATTGGATTCTGGTAAGTCAGTTTCTCGCCGGGCGCTCTGATAAGCGCGGCGATCGCAAATCGCTGATTGTCTTTTGCTGCCTGTTAGGCGTGCTGGCCTGCACCCTTTTTGCCTGGAATCGCAACTACTTTGTTTTGCTATTCGTTGGCGTCTTTCTTAGCAGCTTTGGCTCGACCGCTAACCCGCAAATGTTTGCCCTTGCCCGTGAACATGCCGACAAAACCGGACGTGAGGCGGTGATGTTCAGCTCTTTTTTACGCGCTCAGGTTTCACTGGCATGGGTCATTGGCCCACCGCTGGCTTATGCCTTAGCGATGGGTTTCAGCTTTACGGTAATGTATCTGAGCGCAGCGGTAGCGTTTGTGGCGTGCGGCACGCTGGTGTGGTGCTTCCTGCCGTCCATGCGCAAAGAGCCAAAAGTGGCAACGGGCGTGCTGGAAGCGCCGCGCCGTAACCGCCGCGATGCCCTGCTCCTGTTCACGATCTGCACGCTGATGTGGGGCACCAACAGCCTGTACATCATCAATATGCCGCTGTTTATTATTAATGAGCTGCACCTGTCGGAGAAGCTGGCGGGCATCATGATGGGCACCGCGGCCGGGCTTGAGATCCCGACCATGCTTATCGCGGGCTATTACGCAAAGCGCTTCGGGAAACGTTTTTTAATGCGCGTCGCTGCTGTAGCCGGTCTGCTCTATTTTCAGGATCTGATGCCGGGCCAGGCAGGCTCTGCCACCACCCTTTATACTAATACCACCCGCGTGGGCTGGATTATCGCGGGCTCAATGGCCGGTGTCGTGGCCGAAATCTGGAACTATCACACGGTATTCTGGATTGCGCTGCTGATGTGTATGCTGACGATCGGCTGTCTGGCGAGGATTAAAGACGTTTAAGGCGCGGTGAGCTTTTCAAGGTCAAGAAGGTACGTCATCGCCTGCTCTCGCGTGCTGCCGCACATTTCGGCAGCGGGCTGAAGTCCGGAGCAGACTTTCGGGCGCAGCGGCGAGGTGAAAATTTTACAGCGTTGCTGTCATCAAGCTGAATGCAGGGGCGTATTGGCGGGCTTGCCATCTGGCATACCGGGAATAGGGCTGGAAATTGAAGGGGCAGTGCAACACGCCCCGCAACCCGGACGGCATTCCATACGTTGTTCTCTTAAGGTTAACCACCGGATTGATGAGCGCGCACAGTACCCACCTTTTTTGCACCAGCAAAAGTGCGAATACACTTGCCCGTAAGGCCCGTCGCGAGTACTTTGTCGCGATATTTTTGACATTTTCGACTACAGGAATTTTTCGATGCCAAGAGCGAACGAAATTAAAAAAGGTATGGTACTGAATTACAACGGCAAACTGCTGCTGGTTAAGGATATTGATATTCAGTCGCCCACTGCCCGCGGTGCCGCTACGCTGTACAAAATGCGTTTTTTCTGATGTCCGTACCGGGCTGAAAGTAGAAGAGCGTTTCAAAGGTGATGATATCGTTGACACCGTGACGCTGACCCGCCGTTACGTTGACTTCTCCTATGTCGATGGCAACGAATATGTCTTTATGGATAAAGAAGACTATACCCCGTATACCTTCACCAAAGATCAGATTGAAGAAGAGTTGCTGTTTATGCCAGAGGGCGGCATGCCGGACATGCAGGTGCTGACCTGGGACGGTCAACTGCTGGCGCTTGAGCTGCCGCAGACCGTTGATCTGGAAATCGTTGAAACCGCACCAGGCATCAAAGGGGCATCTGCCAGCGCCCGTAACAAACCGGCTACCCTGACGACCGGCCTGGTTGTGCAGGTGCCGGAATACCTCTCCGCTGGCGAGAAGATCCGCATCCATATCGAAGAAAAACGCTATATGGGTCGCGCTGACTGATTGCGGCATTTGTCGGGTGGCGGCTTCGCCTTACCCGACCTGCAAAAACACAAAAACCGGCTCTCAGGCCGGTTTTTTTTATTGTTGCCCCGGTGGCGCTTACAGAAGCTCCGGATACTTCGTCATCTTCAGCGCCAGCTCAACGCCGCGCACTTCCGCCATCCCTTTAAGACGGCCAATCGCCGAATAGCCCGGGTTAGTTTTCTTACGCAGATCGTCCAGCATCTGGTGGCCGTGATCGGGACGGAACGGAATAGGACGCACATCGCCAATCTGCTTGCGACGCGCCTCTTCTGCCAGAATAGCGTCCACCACCGCGACCATATTCACATCACCGCCAAGGTGCGCCGCCTCGTGGAAGGTTTTTGGGTTCTCTTCGCGGCAGGTCGCACGCAGATGCGTAAAGTGAATGCGGTCGCCGAAGGATTCAATCATCTGCACCAGATCGTTATCCGCCCGCACGCCGTAGGAGCCGGTACACATTGTGAAGCCGTTATAGATGCTGTCGACCATCTCTTTCAGCCACTGCATATCTTCAATCGTGGACACGATACGCGGCAGACCGAGGATTGGACGCGGCGGATCGTCCGGATGTACGGCCAGGCGAACCCCCACCTCTTCCGCGACAGGCACAATTGCGCGTAGGAAATACGCCATGTTTTCACGCAGCTGGTGCTTATCTATATCGCCGTATTCCGCCAGGCGTGCGCGGAACTGATCCAGCGTATAGCCCTCTTCGGCCCCCGGCAGGCCCGCAATAATATTTCGGGTCAGCTTTTCGATATCTGCGTCACTGGCGGCGTTAAACCACGCGAGCGCCTGCTGCTGCTCTTCCACGGTGTAATCCGCGTCTGCGCCAGGGCGTTTCAGAATGTGCAGTTCGAATGCCGCAAAGGCAATCTGATCGAAGCGCAGCGCTTTCGAGCCGTCCGGCATTTGATATTCGAGATCGGTACGCGTCCAGTCGAGGATGGGCATGAAGTTGTAGCAAACCGTATCAATGCCGCAGGCCGCGAGGTTACGAATGCTCTGCTGGTAGTTAGCAATCCAGGTCTGGTACTCCCCTGAGTGGGTTTTGATATCTTCATGAACAGGAATGCTTTCCACCACAGACCAGGTTAGTCCCTTCTCCGCCAGCAGCGCCTGACGCGCCTGTATTTCCTCTACCGGCCAGACCTGACCGTTAGGAATATGATGCAGCGCCGTGACGACACCCGTTGCGCCAGCCTGACGCACATCATCAAGAGAAACCGGATCGTTCGGCCCGTACCAACGCCAGGTTTGTTCCATTGCCTCACCCTCTTAAGTTGTTATACCAATATGCGTTACTGCAATGACGGCTACCATACATGTTTGCCGGAAAGGGTCAATACGCCGCCACACATTGATTGATCGAACTCACATAACGGGGATATTTACGGCTCACCAATTTTATTTGCTGTCATATAACTTTACACTGGCATTGTTAATTAATGGTTAATCAGGTGTGTATCTCATGAAGACAATTGCCTCCACCGCCCTTCCTGCCCGGGTTCAGCAACCGCGTTACGATCGTCAGCAACTGCGCTCCCGCATCGTCCACTTTGGCTTTGGCGCGTTTCACCGTGCGCACCAGGCTTTGTTAACAAATAGGGTGCTGAATGAAAAAGGCGGCGACTGGGGGATTTGTGAGATTAGCCTCTTCAGCGGCGATGTGCTGATGAGCCAGCTTCGCGCGCAGGATCACCTGTTCACCGTGCTGGAGAAAGGGGCTGAAGGAAATGAGGCGATTATCGTCGGTGCCGTCCACGAATGCCTGAACGCAAAGCTGGACTCCCTGCCCGCCATTATTGAGAAATTTTGCGAGCCTCAGGTCGCGATCGTATCGCTCACCATCACGGAAAAAGGCTATTGCATCGATCCCGCGAGCGGAAAACTCGATCTGAATAACCCCCGGATCGTCCACGACCTTGAAAACCCCTCAGAGCCACATTCGGCCCCAGGGATCCTGGTCGAAGCCCTCCACCGCCGCCGCGAGCGCGGCTTGTCTGCGTTTACCGTGCTGTCCTGCGACAATATCCCTGACAACGGGCACGTGGTGAAAAACGCGGTGCTGGGCATGGCGCAAAAGCGTTCCGCGACGCTGTCTGAATGGATTGATAGCCACGTGAGCTTCCCTGGGACGATGGTCGACAGGATTGTGCCCGCCGCGACGGACGCCTCGCTGGCGGAAATCACCGACGCGCTCGGCGTGGAAGATCCTTGCGCCATCAGCTGCGAACCGTTCATTCAGTGGGTCGTAGAAGATAATTTTGTCGCCGGTCGTCCGGACTGGGAAGTCGCGGGTGTCCAGATGGTGCAGGATGTTCTGCCGTGGGAGCAGATGAAATTACGCATGCTCAACGGCAGCCACTCTTTCCTGGCGTATCTGGGATACCTCGCGGGCTACGCCCATATAAATGAATGCATGGAGGACGCGGCGTTCCGTGAAGCTGCCCGTCGGCTGATGCTGGACGAACAGGCCCCCACGTTACGTATTAAGGATGTCGATCTCACCGCCTACGCCGATAGCCTGCTGGAGCGCTTTGCCAATCCTGCCCTCCAGCATCGGACCTGGCAAATCGCGATGGACGGTAGTCAGAAGCTTCCGCAAAGAATGCTGGACGGGATCCGCGTTCATCTTGAGCGAAAAACACCGTGGCCGCTGCTGGCCCTGGGCGTGGCCGGCTGGATACGCTACGTCAGCGGTACCGACGACCATGGCAACGCGATTGACGTTCGCGATCCCCTCAGCGATAAAATCCGCGCCATCGTCAACGCCAGCAGCGACGCCGACCGCGTTAACGCGCTGCTGGGGCTGAGTGAGGTCTTTGGTCAAGATCTCGCGCAAAACAGCATTTTTGTGGAGGCAGTCAGCCAGGCCTATCAGCGCATTACCCGCCACGGCGCGCGTCAGGCTGTTATCGAAACGTTAAATCTTTAACGATTATTGCCCTTAACGCGAACGGATAAGACCTCCGTTCGCCCTTCCCCTTCTCACAGGACCCGTTTTTCGCCAGGATAGAGAGAAGTGTTATAGCATCACAATTCTCATCTGGAGCGCACGTGACCAAAACCAACCTCATCACCGGTTTTCTCGGCAGCGGTAAAACCACCTCAATTCTCCACCTGCTGGCGAATAAAGATCCGGCCGAGAAGTGGGCCGTGCTGGTCAATGAATTTGGCGAGGTGGGCATTGACGGCGCGTTGCTGTCATCCAGCGGCGCGATGATTAAAGAGATCCCCGGCGGATGCATGTGCTGCGTCAATGGCCTGCCGATGCAGGTCGGACTCAATACCCTGCTGCGTCAGGGCAAACCTGACCGCCTGCTGATTGAACCCACCGGACTGGGTCACCCGAAGCAGATCCTCGATTTACTCACCGCCCCGGTTTACGAGCCGTGGATCGATTTGCGCGCCACTCTGTGCCTGCTCGATCCGCGTCAGCTTCTGGATGATAAGGCGGTGGCTAACGAGAACTTCCGCGATCAGCTCGCCTCGGCGGATGTTATCGTCGCCAACAAGGAAGATCGCGCCACGGCTGAAAGCCAGGGCGCGCTTGACGCGTGGTGGCAACATTTTGGCGGTAACCGCACGCGGGTGCAGACCACCCAGGGGAATATTGATAGCGCCCTGCTTGACCTTCCACGACTGAACCTCACGGCGTTGCCTGCCAGCGCGGAACATGCGCACAGTCACCCGGTTAAGCAGGGTTTAGCCGCTCTAAGCCTGCCAGAGCATCAACGCTGGCGTCGCAGTCTGAACAGCGGGCAAGGATATCAGGCCTGCGGCTGGATATTCGACGCTGATACGGTATTCGACACCATTGGCATTCTGGAATGGGCGCGACTTGCACCGGTGGAACGCGTCAAAGGCGTGCTGCGTATTCCCGAAGGGCTGGTGCGAATCAACCGTCAGGGCGATGACCTGCACATTGAAACGCAAAACGTTGCGCCACCGGACAGCCGTATTGAGCTGATTTCCAGCAGCGAAGCTGACTGGAATGCCTTGCAGAGCGCGCTGTTGAAGCTTCGTTTAGCGACTACCGCGTAAGGTTGCCTGCGTTTTTCAGTAAGATAATTAGAGAAAATATGATTAAAAATTTGCCGCAAATAGTGTTGTTGAATATTGTCGGCCTCGCGCTGTTTCTTTCCTGGTATATCCCCGTTAATCATGGATTCTGGTTGCCGATTGATGCGGATATTTTTTATTTCTTTAATCAGAAACTGGTCGAAAGTAAGGCCTTTTTGTGGCTGGTTGCATTGACCAACAATCGCGCCTTCGACGGTTGTTCACTGCTGGCGATGGGTATGTTGATGCTGAGTTTCTGGCTGAAAGAAAACGCCCCTGGCAGACGACGTATCGTGATTATTGGTCTGGTCATGCTATTAACTGCAGTGGTATTAAACCAGCTGGGTCAGGCATTAATTCCTGTAAAACGGGCCAGCCCAACATTGACTTTTACCGATATTAACCGCGTCAGCGAACTGCTCTCTGTTCCCACGAAAGATGCCTCACGAGATAGCTTTCCCGGCGATCACGGCATGATGCTGCTTATTTTTTCGGCATTCATGTGGCGTTATTTCGGCAAAGTTGCAGGCCTTAGCCCTTATTATTTTTGTGGTTTTTGCATTTCCCAGAGTAATGATTGGCGCACACTGGTTTACTGACATCATTGTCGGTTCGATGACCGTGATATTGATCGGTTTGCCCTGGGTGTTGCTGACGCCATTAAGTGATCGATTAATCACCTTTTTTGACAAATCACTACCAGGAAAAAACAAACATTTCCAAAACAAATAACTCACAGTAATTAACATCATCAGGGTTATTTTTATAGTGAGGATAATCCTGATGATGCGCACCGTGCTTTCATCTATCGAACGCAAAAATCATTCTCTAAGTAAATGAATGGATTGCATGCGTTTCACTCAATTGTACTTTAATTGACCAACCCCGCTTATTAACTTTCTGTATCACTTTTTCTTATAAAAAATCATGTAAAACCGCTCGCCAAGACCGCACCAATCGGGTAATCTCGAACTCGTTTTGCCTCGGCGGTAGATTATCCTCACAGCATATAATTTTGTGCGTTAGTCCACAGATTTGGCCTTAAGGAATTGTTTCAACATGCCCAGGTAATTAGTCTCGTGTCGCTTGGCATTTTTTTATAACGATATTTGTCGTTAAGGACTTCAAGGGAAAACAAACAACATGGTCAAATCTCAACCGATTTTGAGATATATCTTGCGCGGGATTCCCGCGATTGCAGTAGCGGTTCTGCTTTCTGCATGTAGTGCAAATAACACCGCAAAGAATATGCATCCTGAGACACGTGCAGTGGGTAGTGAAACATCATCACTGCAAGCTTCTCAGGATGAATTTGAAAACCTGGTTCGTAATGTCGACGTAAAATCGCGAATTATGGATCAGTATGCTGACTGGAAAGGCGTACGTTATCGTCTGGGCGGCAGCACTAAAAAAGGTATCGATTGTTCTGGTTTCGTACAGCGTACATTCCGTGAGCAATTTGGCTTAGAACTTCCGCGTTCGACTTACGAACAGCAGGAAATGGGTAAATCTGTTTCCCGCAGTAATTTGCGTACGGGTGATTTAGTTCTGTTCCGTGCCGGTTCAACGGGACGCCATGTCGGTATTTATATCGGCAACAATCAGTTTGTCCATGCTTCCACCAGCAGTGGTGTTATTATTTCCAGCATGAATGAACCGTACTGGAAGAAGCGTTACAACGAAGCACGCCGGGTTCTCAGCCGCAGCTAATATGACTATTGTATCGTTGGTTATCCCTTGGCTGACGATATGATGAAAAAAAGCACTGCTTCGGCAGTGTTTTTTTTTGCCCGTTACACTGAATACATCCAGCGGCATTTCAGGAATCACGACGTCTATGCTCACCCGCTACTTCTCCAGTAATCGTAAGATACTGATCCTCAGTATTATCACGGGTCTCATCACCGCCCTGCTCCTGGGTATCCTGCAATTTTCCTGGAGTTACCACAAGCGGGAAGCCAAATTCGACACTCTGGTGAATGATGTAAGCGCCTATATGGGGAGCTATTTCGACGATTTAAAAAAAGCTGTCAATGTTCTCCAGCCCCTCACGCTGAACACGTGCCACGACGTCAATCAGGAACTCACCTCACGCGCGGCCTTCAGCATTAACGTTCGCGCCTTCCTGCTGGTCAGGGACAAAATGGCGTTCTGCTCTTCCGCCACAGGCCCAATGAATGTCCCGATGGAGACGCTGATACCTGAGCTGAATATCGATAAACCGATCGATATGGCGCTGCTTCCGGGTACCCCCATGCTGCCTGATGAGCCTGCAATTGCGATCTGGTACCGCAACCCATTAGTAAAGGGCGGCGGTGTGTTCACTTCAGTGAATATTAATCTGACGCCTTACCTGCTCTACACGGAGCGCCAGGACGAGTTCGCCGGTATAGCCATCATCATCGGCGATAATGCGTTGTCGACGCAGTCCAGTACCCTGGTTCATGCGCACGAATTACATGACATCCCGGTCCGTACCGCAACGCTGAAAGACGTTCCCCTGACCATCAACCTGTATGCGGACGCATGGACCAGCGATGAAATTCTCTACGCCGTGTTCTTCGGGCTGGTATGCGGTATTTGTGCCGGATCGCTCAACTACTACATCCTCAGCATTCGGCTCAACCCGGGTAAAGAGATTTTAAGCGCCATTAAGCGCGGTCAGTTTTACGTGGTTTATCAACCCGTCGTTGATGCCAAATCGCTCCAGATGACCGGGCTTGAAGTGCTGATGCGCTGGAAACACCCGACAATGGGGGAAATTCCGCCGGACGCGTTTATCAATTTTGCCGAAGCGCAGAAGCTAATCGTCCCGCTGACGCTGCATCTCTTTGATCTTATTATCGACGATGCGCCGGTATTACAAACGCTGTTACCTCCGGGCGCAAAGGTGGGCATCAACATTGCGCCGGGACATCTGCACGCGGAAAGCTTTAAGGACGATATGCGCACCTTCAAAGCGCTACTGCCGCCGGATTATTTCCAGATCGTGCTGGAAATTACCGAGCGCGACATGCTCAATCATCGGGAAGCTAACAGCCTCTTCGAATGGCTGCACAACGAAGGGTTTGAGATAGCCATTGATGATTTTGGCACCGGCCACAGCGCGCTGATTTATCTTGAGCATTTCACCATGGACTACCTCAAGATCGATCGCGGTTTTGTTAATGCGATTGGCACTGAGACCGTGACGTCGCCGGTGCTGGATGCCGTCCTGACGCTGGCAAGACGACTGAATATGTCGACCGTCGCCGAAGGGGTAGAGACGCCGGAACAGGCGGCCTGGCTGCGCGAACACGGCGTTAACTTCCTGCAGGGATACTGGATTAGCCGCCCGATGCCGCTGGCGCAGTTCCGCGAATGGCGGCCTGATATTTCGCCCGAAGGCGATTAATTTCACATTGCCCGCGACGTCACTTATTATTCAGCTTAACCGAGCCGGTCTGTAAAAGAGGGAGCTGCCGCGAGATGCTTATGCGCTTTATGTTGCTGATGTTGGCATTCACGAGCCTGTCCAGCCAGGCGCAAGCCATCAAAGAAAATATCGCCTTCGCGGTGATTGGCGAACCGAAATATGCGGTCAATTTTACGCACTTCGATTACGTTAACCCTGCCGCGCCGAAGGGCGGAAAGGTCACCCTTTCCGCCACGGGGACATTCGACAACTTCAACCGTTTTGCCCTGCGCGGCGTGGCGGCCGCGCGGACGGAATCGCTTTACGATACGCTCTTTGTCACGTCGGATGATGAACCCGGCAGCTACTATCCGCTGATTGCCGAGAACGTGCGTTACGCCGATAACTTCGCCTGGGCGGAAATCTCGCTTAACCCGCGAGCACGTTTTCACGATGGCACACCGGTTAAGGCCAGCGACGTTGCGTTCACCTTCCATAAATTCATGACCGAAGGCGTCCCCCAGTTCCGCATCGTGTATAAAGGGGCTTCCGTCAGAGCCATTGCGCCGCTCACCGTACGCATCGAGCTGAGCGAACCGAACAAAGAGAATATGCTCAGCCTGTTCTCGCTGCCGGTAATGCCGGAATCGTTCTGGAAAAGTCATAAGCTGAGCGACCCGCTTTCGACTCCCCCACTGGCAGGCGGCCCCTACCGCATCACCGACTGGCGCATGGGGCAATATGTCGTCTATTCCCGCGTCAAGGACTACTGGGCGGCCAATCTGCCGGTAAACCGCGGGCGCTGGAACTTCGACACCCTTCGCTATGATTACTACCTCGACGATAACGTGGCGTTTGAAGCGTTCAAAGCCGGGGCCTTCGATTTGCGCGTCGAGAGCAGCGCCAAAAACTGGGCGACCCGCTATATCGGCAAAAATTTCGCTAAAGGCTATATCGTCAAAGACGAGCACAAAAATGAGTCTGCGCAAGACACGCGCTGGCTGGCGTTTAATATTCAGCGCCCGGTATTTAATGACCGCCGGGTGCGGGAAGCGATATCTCTGGCCTTTGATTTTGAATGGATGAACAAAGCGCTGTTTTACGGGGCTTACAGCCGCGCCAACAGCTATTTCCAGAACACAGAATATGCCGCGCGTGATTACCCGAAAGCCGACGAGCTGGTCCTGCTGGCACCGCTGAAAGCAGAGCTGCCCCCGCAGGTTTTCACCACCGTGTTTCAGCCGCCCGCCTCGAAGGGTGACGGCTACGACCGTGAAAACCTGCTGAAGGCCAGCAAGCTGCTGGATGACGCGGGCTGGCACCTGAAGAATCAAAAGCGTGTTGATGCCATAACGGGCAAGCCCCTCAGCTTTGAGCTTCTGCTCTCGTCCGGAGGCAACGATCAGTGGGTTCTGCCGTTTAAGCACAACCTTGAGCGGCTGGGCGTGACTATGAACATTCGCCAGGTCGATAACGCGCAGATCACCAGCCGCATGCGCAGCCGCGATTACGACATGATGCAGCGCCTGTGGCCGGCGCAGCCGTGGCCCAGCTCGGATCTGCAAATCTCCTGGGCCTCAAGCTACATCGACTCCTCGTACAACGCGCCGGGGGTAAAAAGCCCGGCGATTGACGCGCTGATTGCGAAAATCGTGGCGGCGCAGGGTGATAAAGAAAAGCTCCTGCCGCTCGGGCGCGCCCTCGACAGGGTCTTAACCTGGAACTACTACATGCTGCCGATGTGGTATATGGGCGAAGATCGCCTTGCGCGCTGGGACAAGTTCTCCGTGCCTGCCGTGCGCCCTGTCTATTCCCTGGGCTTTGATACCTGGTGGTATGACGTTAACAAAGCCGCCAGACTTCCCGCTGAGCGGCGATAAGGAATCATCATGGGTGCCTATCTTCTCCGCCGTCTGTTGCTGGTGATCCCAACATTATGGGCGATTATCACCATCAACTTTTTCATCGTGCAAATTGCGCCTGGCGGTCCGGTCGACCAGGCCATCGCCGCCATTGAGTTTGGTAATGCCGGAGTATTACCCGGCGCAGGCGGTGAAGGTGTTCGTGCCAGCCATGCGCAAACGGGTGTCGGCAATATCAGCGACAGTAATTACCGTGGCGGACGCGGATTAGATCCAGAAGTGATCGCTGAGATCACTCATCGCTACGGTTTTGATAAGCCGATCCACGAACGTTACTTCAAAATGCTCTGGGACTACATCCGCTTTGATTTTGGCGATAGCCTGTTTCGCAGCGCCTCGGTGCTGACGCTGATTAAAGACAGTCTGCCGGTTTCCATCACCCTCGGATTGTGGAGCACGCTGATTATCTATCTGGTGTCGATTCCGTTAGGCATTCGCAAAGCTGTTTATAATGGGAGCCGCTTTGACGTCTGGAGTAGCGCATTTATCATCATCGGCTACGCCATTCCGGCCTTTTTGTTTGCCATCCTGCTGATTGTCTTCTTCGCGGGCGGCAGCTATTTCGACCTGTTCCCTCTACGCGGCCTGGTTTCCGCTAACTTTGATTCGCTGCCGTGGTATCAGAAAATCACCGATTATCTGTGGCATATCACGCTGCCGGTGCTGGCGACAGTGATTGGTGGCTTTGCGGCGCTGACCATGCTGACAAAAAACTCATTCCTTGATGAAGTGCGCAAGCAATACGTGGTGACCGCGCGTGCGAAAGGGGTAAGTGAAAAAAATATTCTCTGGAAACATGTGTTCCGCAACGCCATGCTGCTGGTGATTGCCGGTTTTCCGGCGACGTTTATCAGCATGTTTTTTACCGGCTCGCTGCTGATTGAGGTGATGTTTTCACTCAATGGTCTGGGCTTACTGGGCTACGAAGCGACCGTCTCGCGCGATTATCCTGTAATGTTTGGTACCTTGTATATTTTCACCCTGATTGGCCTGCTGCTGAATATTGTCAGTGATATCAGCTATACGCTGGTTGATCCGCGTATTGATTTTGAGGGACGTTAATGTCGCGACTCAGCCCCGTCAATCAGGCCCGTTGGGCGCGTTTTCGTCATAACCGTCGCGGCTACTGGTCGTTATGGATTTTCCTCGTCTTGTTTGGTTTGAGTTTGTGTTCTGAACTTATCGCCAACGATAAACCGTTGCTGGTGCGTTATGACGGCAGTTGGTATTTCTCGTTATTGAAAAACTACAGCGAAAGCGATTTTGGCGGCCCGCTGGCAAGTCAGGCTGATTATCAGGACCCGTGGCTGAAACAACGGCTGGAAAATAACGGCTGGGTACTGTGGGCACCGATTCGCTTTGGTGCTACCAGTATCAACTTTGCTACCGATAAGCCCTTCCCTTCTCCACCCTCCCGGCAAAACTGGCTGGGAACGGATGCCAACGGCGGCGATGTGCTGGCACGCATTCTCTATGGCACGCGGATCTCGGTTCTGTTTGGCCTGATGCTGACTCTCTGTTCCAGCGTGATGGGCGTGCTGGCGGGGGCGCTACAAGGCTATTACGGCGGTAAAGTCGATCTCTGGGGACAACGCTTTATTGAAGTATGGTCGGGGATGCCGACGCTGTTTTTGATTATTTTACTTTCCAGCGTCGTACAGCCTAACTTCTGGTGGCTGCTGGCAATTACTGTCTTGTTTGGCTGGATGAGTCTGGTCGGCGTGGTGCGGGCGGAGTTTTTACGTACTCGTAATTTCGACTACATTCGTGCGGCACAGGCGCTTGGCGTCAGCGATCGCAGTATCATCCTGCGTCATATGTTGCCTAATGCCATGGTCGCGACCCTCACCTTTTTACCGTTTATTTTATGTAGTTCGATAACCACCCTGACCTCGCTCGATTTCCTCGGCTTCGGTCTACCGCTCGGTTCACCGTCACTCGGTGAACTGCTGTTACAAGGGAAAAATAACCTTCAGGCCCCGTGGCTTGGGATCACCGCCTTCTTGTCGGTGGCGATATTATTGTCTTTGCTGATCTTTATTGGTGAAGCCGTCCGCGACGCATTTGATCCTAATAAGGCGGTGTAGCATGACGCAAACTCTGTTAGCGATTGAAAATTTGTCGGTGGGTTTTCGCCATCAGCAAACCGTACGTACAGTAGTCAATGATGTTTCACTACAGATTGAGGCTGGCGAAACGCTGGCGCTGGTGGGTGAGTCAGGTTCAGGCAAAAGCGTTACCGCGCTGTCAATTTTACGCCTGCTCCCTTCCCCGCCGGTTGAATATCTCTCCGGCGATATTCGTTTTCATGGCGAATCGCTGCTTCACGCCAGCGATCAAACGTTGCGCGGTGTACGCGGTAATAAGATCGCCATGATTTTTCAGGAACCGATGGTGTCGTTAAATCCATTGCATACCCTGGAAAAACAGCTTTATGAAGTGCTTTCACTCCACCGCGGGATGCGTCGGGAAGCGGCTCGTGGCGAAATTCTTAACTGCCTTGATCGCGTTGGTATCCGCCAGGCGGCAAAACGGCTGACAGATTATCCGCATCAGCTCTCCGGCGGCGAACGGCAGCGGGTGATGATTGCGATGGCGCTGTTAACGCGACCGGAATTATTAATTGCCGATGAACCGACCACCGCACTGGACGTCTCTGTCCAGGCGCAGATTTTACAGCTGTTGCGCGAACTGCAAGGCGAGCTGAATATGGGCATGCTGTTTATTACTCATAACCTCAGCATTGTCAGAAAACTGGCCCACCGCGTGGCGGTAATGCAAAACGGTCGCTGTGTCGAGCAAAATTACGCCGCTACGCTATTTGCATCACCCACTCATCCTTACACACAAAAGCTACTCAACAGTGAACCGTCAGGCGATCCAGTGCCGTTGCCAGAACCTGCCTCAACGTTGCTGGATGTTGAACAGCTTCAGGTTGCCTTCCCCATTCGCAAAGGGATTTTGATAGCGCATTGTGGATCATAATGTGGTGGTGAAAAACATCAGTTTTACGCTACGAGCGGGTGAAACACTGGGTTTAGTGGCGAGTCCGGTTCCGGGGAAAAGTACGACGGGACTGGCGCTGCTGCGACTGATTAATTCTCAGGGCAGCATCATCTTTGACGGTCAGCCACTGCAAAATTTAAATCGCCGCCAGCTGTTACCTATTCGTCATCGCATTCAGGTGGTATTTCAGGATCCAAACTCCTCGCTCAACCCACGACTCAACGTTTTGCAGATTATTGAGGAAGGCTTACGGGTTCACCAGCCGACGCTTTCTGCCGCACAACGCGAACAACAAGTGATAGCCGTGATGCATGAAGTGGGATTAGATCCTGAAACACGCCACCGTTATCCGGCGGAGTTCTCTGGTGGTCAGCGACAACGTATTGCGATTGCCAGGGCATTAATTCTTAAGCCCTCGCTGATCATACTTGATGAACCGACATCATCACTCGACAAAACGGTACAGGCGCAAATATTGACGCTATTGAAATCATTGCAACAAAAGCATCAACTGGCCTATTTGTTTATCAGCCACGATTTGCACGTTGTCCGCGCGTTATGTCATCAGGTTATCATACTGCGACAAGGGGAAGTAGTGGAACAAGGACCGTGCGCGCGCGTGTTTGCCACACCGCAGCAGGAGTATACGCGTCAGCTACTGGCGTTGAGCTGACGCTTAAAAAGGATTGTAGTTTGAAAAGGGTTCGGCAATTGCCACACCAAAATTTTTCAATCGGCATGTTGCAGCAAACTCGTCCTGGCGATTTACAAACAGGCACGGCTCACCTTCACACTCCAGCACCGAACATGGAACTTCGATGTCGCTTAACGCCTGGCTTAGTTTATACATCACCGACCATGCATTATCACCATCCGGGCTAAGCAATTTAAGCGCCACCAGGCTGTTGTCACCGCACGGTCCATTTTGCGGAATCGGTTCAACCTTCGAACCTGCGAAACCAGCAGACCAGCGATAGTTCTGCGGCAGTCGATGGACGATTGAGAGTTGTAATGAAGTCACTTATTTTCCCCGAAGCACATTCACTTCACAATTTGTTTACATCAATTTTAACACATCATCAACAATCCGTCTTTATACAGATCGTAAAGATTGATGCCTCGCCTGCGTGGCCTCTATGGCTCTGATTTAAGTAATATCTGCGGGCGTGGTCACGTTGCGGGGGCTATATGTACCCGTTTCTGCGATCTAACTCAACCTTTTTAACTACAATGATGTGACTTTTTACATAAATTGATTTTACATAAAATAAACATATATCGGGGGAATGATAGATTTGTGGTTGACATGCATCAACAAAGGAAGCCTTTTAGCTTCCTCGTTGTGCAATAGATCACCGTTTTTTCGGCCGACTGGCGTACAGACAGAAGAGAATGGAGCTGGTTGCGCAGAATGCAATTGACCAAATCATCGGCCATGCAGAGTTAAAGGTCGCAAGAGAAAGCAATGCGCCAACAATTGCCCCTATGCCAAAACGGAAGGTTCCTGCCAGCGAAGATGCCGTTCCCGCCATATGGGGAAACTCATCAAGAATGACCGCCATCGCATTGGATGACACCATCGACACGCAGCCCACAAACGCCGCAACGCCAACCACCAGCGACCAAAATCCCAGCCCCAGCAGCGCACTGATGACCATCCACGCTGCCATAATAAATTGTATCCACAACCCCGAGCGGAACATATTTAACGCGCCAATGCGGCGGACGAAGCGGCTGTTAAAGATGGTCATCACGAACAGAAAAACAATGTTTAGCGCAAAGTAATAACCAAAGTTTTCCGGCGCGACGTGGTTAATTTCAATATAAACAAACGGTCCGGCGCTTAAGAATGAGAACATCCCGGCAAAGCTGAAACCACTGGCAAGCATGTAGCTCAGGACACGTTTATGGCGGAACAGCGCCGCAAAGTTACCAATAGTGGTACGAATGTGAAATGGCTGACGACGCTCCGGTGGTAAGGTTTCTTTAATCAGGAAGAAAATCATTGCCGAAGCCAGAATCGCCGCTAATGCCAGGATCCAGAAGATGTAATGCCAGCTCAGCCACACCAGCACCCAGCCGCCAACTATCGGTGCCATCAGCGGTGCAATGGTTGTCACCAGCATGACAAACGACATCATCCGCGAGAACTCTTCTTTCGGGTAAATATCGCGCATCAGGGCGTTAATGACCACGCTGGCCGCAGCCGCAGCCAGCCCGTGGAAGAAACGCATCACAATCAGCTGATCGATGGTGTTTGCCAACGCACACGCCACCGCGGCGGCGGCAAACACCAGCGTACCGCCGAGCACCACCGGCTTACGCCCGAAGCTGTCTGCCATCGGCCCGTAGATTAACTGCCCCAACGCAAAGCCCAGAATATAAGTACTGAGGGTCATCTGCGTACTGCCCGCCGGTACGCCAAACTGCGCTGAAATTACCGGTAGCGCGGGCAGATACATATCAATCGACAGCGGCATCAACATGGCCAGCAGGCCAAGGATAAAAACAATAGCAAACGACGAATGCTGTCGGGTGGTCACAACGGGCTCCTGAAAGTCATTGAAAAGTTAGACGACGCTGGCAATTTCTTCTTCAGTTAACGGACGATATTCACCGGGGGCTAAATCAGCATCCAGCGTAATACCGCCAATACGTTCACGATGCAGCTCAACCACGTGGTTACCCACGGCGGCGAACATGCGTTTCACCTGATGATAACGCCCTTCGCTGATGGTCAGACGAACCTGCGTTGGGGTAATCACTTCCAGCACCGCAGGTTTAGTGAGATCTTTTTCGTTATGCAGCTGCACGCCTTTAGCAAATTGCTCTGCCGTATCGTCAGCTACAGGTGATTCCAGTGTCACCAGATAGGTCTTCTCGCAATGATGGCGCGGAGAAGTAATGCGGTGCGACCACTGACCATCATCAGTCATCAGCACCAGACCGGTGGTATCAATATCCAACCGCCCCGCCGCATGCAGTTTCCACGCTACCGGTTCATCAAGAAAATAGAGCACCGTTGGGTGATCAGGGTCGTCCGTGGAGCAAACATAGCCCTGAGGCTTATTGAGCATGAAGTAACGTGGACCGTGTTGCTGCGCCAGCGGGTTGCCATCGTAAGCGACATCATGTTCAGGAAGCAGTTTGAACGCTGCATTACGGACGATTTCGCCATCGACGGTGACACGATTGCCGCGGATTTCACGCCCGGCAATAGCACGGCTAACGCCGAGTTGCTGTGCGATAAATTTATCAAGTCGCATGTGTGTGATTTTGCCTGTAAAAACGGAGGTCGGGCATTGACCCGAAAATCTGAACTGTTGTCTGCCCAGTATAGCGGTCTAATAACATCCCTCAAGGGAAAAAGATCCATGGCATACTATTAGCAGAATAATCTACCTACGCGAGACCATGATTTTTACACTTCGCCCATATCAGCAAGAAGCCGTGGATGCCACGCTCAACCATTTTCGTCGTCATAAAACCCCTGCCGTTATCGTGCTGCCCACCGGCGCAGGTAAAAGCCTGGTGATAGCGGAACTGGCACGGCTGGCTCGTGGTCGCGTGCTGGTGCTGGCACACGTTAAAGAACTGGTGGCGCAAAACCATGCAAAGTATCAGGCGCTGGGGCTGGAAGCCGATATTTTTGCCGCCGGGCTAAAGCGCAAAGAGAGCCACGGTAAAGTGGTATTTGGCAGCGTGCAGTCTGTCGCCCGTAATCTTGATGCCTTTCAGGGTGAATTTTCGCTGTTGATTGTCGATGAATGTCACCGTATTGGTGACGATGAAGAGAGCCAGTATCAGCAAATCCTCACTCACCTGACAAAAGTGAATCCCCACTTACGCCTGCTGGGGCTGACTGCCACGCCTTTTCGATTGGGCAAAGGCTGGATCTACCAGTTTCATTATCACGGCATGGTACGCGGCGATGAGAAAGCCCTTTTCCGTGACTGCATTTATGAGCTGCCGCTGCGTTATATGATTAAACACGGCTATCTGACGCCGCCAGAACGACTGGATATGCCAGTAGTGCAATACGATTTCAGCCGCTTGCAGGCACAGAGTAACGGGCTGTTCAGCGAAGCCGATCTCAACCGTGAGCTGAAAAAACAACAACGTATTACCCCGCACATCATCAGCCAGATTATGGAGTTTGCTGCAACGCGCAAAGGGGTGATGATTTTTGCCGCGACGGTTGAACACGCAAAAGAGATTGTGGGATTACTGCCTGCCGAAGATGCAGCACTGATTACTGGCGACACCCCCGGCGCTGAGCGCGATGTGTTAATTGAAAATTTTAAAGCCCAGCGTTTTCGCTATCTGGTCAACGTCGCGGTACTGACCACCGGATTTGACGCCCCGCACGTCGATCTTATCGCCATTCTGCGCCCTACCGAATCAGTGAGTCTTTACCAACAAATTGTCGGGCGCGGTCTGCGTCTCGCTCCGGGCAAGACTGATTGCTTAATTCTTGATTATGCGGGTAATCCTCACGATCTCTACGCGCCGGAAGTTGGTACACCAAAAGGCAAAAGTGACAACGTTCCGGTACAGGTTTTCTGCCCTGCCTGCGGTTTTGCCAACACCTTTTGGGGGAAAACGACCGCCGACGGGACATTGATTGAACACTTTGGTCGTCGCTGTCAGGGATGGTTTGAAGATGACGACGGTCATCGCGAACAATGTGACTTCCGTTTCCGTTTTAAAAATTGCCCGCAATGTAACGCGGAAAACGATATTGCCGCCCGCCGCTGCCGCGAATGTGACACCGTACTGGTTGATCCGGACGATATGTTAAAAGCGGCGCTACGACTGAAAGACGCGCTGGTATTACGCTGTAGCGGCATGTCTTTGCAACATGGGCACGACGAGAAAGGCGAATGGTTGAAAATCACCTATTACGATGAAGACGGCGCGGATGTGAGTGAGCGTTTCCGTCTGCAAACACCTGCCCAGCGTACCGCCTTCGAGCAGCTTTTTATCCGCCCGCATACGCGCACACCGGGCATCCCGCTGCGCTGGATCACCGCCGCCGATATCCTCGCCCAGCAAGCCTTATTGCGACACCCAGATTTTGTCGTCGCCCGCATGAAAGGCCAGTACTGGCAGGTGCGTGAAAAAGTGTTCGATTACGAAGGTCGTTTTCGTCTGGCGCACGAATTACGCGGTTAATGGTAGTTTTGATTGATGTATAAGGCGATTGAGTATAGAATCTCGCCCGCTTTTGCATACGCAAAGCAGATCACTTACCTGTTGCTGGGTCGCCTGTAGCAGGATTAATTTAAGAGAGAAAGAAATGTTTACTATCAACGCAGAAGTACGTAAAGAGCAGGGTAAGGGTGCGAGCCGCCGCCTGCGTGCCGCTAACAAGTTCCCGGCAATCATCTACGGTGGCAAAGAAGCGCCGCTGGCTATCGAGCTGGATCACGACAAAGTCATGAACATGCAAGCTAAAGCTGAATTCTACAGCGAAGTTCTGACCATCGTTGTTGACGGTAAAGAAATCAAAGTTAAAGCTCAGGACGTACAGCGTCACCCGTACAAACCGAAGCTGCAGCACATCGACTTCGTTCGCGCTTAATTGCTGAATAAGTTGTAAAAAACCCCGCTCCGGCGGGGTTTTTTGTATCTGCAGATTATGCCTGATTACGGTATTGCTATTTTTTGCAGGCCAGATAAGGCGTTCACGCCGCATCTGGCATTCAGAACACAAAACCGATTAATTGCCGCCAGACGTCCGGCGCTGCAATTGGTCGCGCAAATTCGGCGGCGTGCCTTTAATGGTCAAGGTATCGGTTGCTGGATCCCAGAAGATGCGTTCACCTAACAGCATCGCATCAAAGTTAATAGTCAAGCCACCGCCGCTACCGGCAAACTTCGTCAACTGACGCAGTGTGCTACGGTCTGCCGGGAAGCT
This sequence comes from Enterobacter hormaechei, assembly GCA_041890495.1. GTDB lineage: Bacteria > Pseudomonadota > Gammaproteobacteria > Enterobacterales > Enterobacteriaceae > Escherichia > Escherichia boydii. The sequence continues at coordinate 414,422 of CP169086.1, read as the reverse complement.
CTCTTCCAGTTCGTAGCCTTTTTCAGCCGCAAACTCCGTGAAGCTCACTTCGCTTACGCCTGCCAGCTCTTTCGACAGCGATTTCAGTTCGATCTCTTCGCCTGCCTGCAGCTGCTCATTACAGTAGCTATAAACCTGCTGGCGCACGTTCTGTCGCTCTGCTTTATCCAGTTGTGCTTCGGCAGTGAAATCATCAACCGCTTGCAACAGCCCACGGTTTTGCGCTTTCGCGTTTAACCCTTCGCTGGCCCCGAGGAAATCCATAAAGAAATCCGCCACTTTGCGCCCTACTCGCCCTTTCAGGAAAGTGAGATAGCGGGTGGACTCTGGATTGGTTTCCCATTCGGTTAAATCGATACGCGCAACAATATCCGCATGATTGATATCAAGATAATGGGTTGGGTTGATGTCGAGATTTTCGTTAACGCGCATACTGCTCAGGTTGCTCAGAACTGCCACCAGCAAATACTCCACCGCCAGATAGCGATAGTGGCAAAACAGCACGAATCCACCGTCAGCAAAAGGATATTTCGCTAATTCGTCACGCAGGCGGCCGGTTGCCGCGCGGCTAAATGCCAGGAAGTCCTCTTCGCCCTGACGCTGTAAGCGCAGCGTCTGCGCCAGTTCACTCTCTTCGCTAAACAAGCCGTAAGCTTTATTTTTGGCGCTATAGACCCGATGCAGTTCTGCCACCATCTCAACGACGGTTTCTGTCGGTTCCAGCAATGAATCGCGCAACACCAGCTCAAGGTTCTGCTCATCACGCTTGATAAGCTGGTGCAGAGCAATCTGGTTGATATCCAGACTCATGATAAACTCTCCTTTAAGACCGGGCGGTATTCAACCACCGCCGGTTAAGCGACGCAATAAAAGATGGCGGTCATTTTACAGAAGGCAGCGTAACGAGAATGATTTAACGCATAAAAAAGCAGAAAAAAAACCGTTGCTACGGTAATATGTTGCCCTTTCATCAACTAACTGATTTCGATTTATGCCACAAATTTCCCGCTACAGTGATGAACAGGTTGAACAATTGCTCGCAGAGCTGCTCAACGTACTGGAAAAACATAAGGCTCCGACCGACCTTTCCCTGATGGTGTTAGGCAACATGGTCACTAACCTTATCAACACCAGCATTGCCCCGGCCCAACGCCAGGCAATTGCCAACTCTTTTGCCCGCGCCTTACAGTCCTCTATCAACGAAGACAAAGCGCACTAAGGGAAACAGATAACAGGTTATGGTAACTCATCGTCAGCGCTACCGTGAAAAAGTCTCCCAGATGGTCAGTTGGGGGCACTGGTTTGCACTGTTCAATATTCTGCTTTCGCTCGTCATTGGCAGCCGTTACCTGTTTATCGCCGACTGGCCGACAACGCTTGCTGGTCGCATTTATTCCTACGTAAGCATTATCGGCCATTTCAGCTTCCTGGTGTTCGCCACCTACTTGCTGATCCTCTTCCCGCTGACCTTTATCGTCGGCTCCCAGAGGCTGATGAGGTTTTTGTCCGTCATTCTGGCAACGGCGGGAATGACGCTATTACTGATCGATAGCGAAGTCTTTACTCGTTTCCATCTCCATCTTAATCCCATCGTCTGGCAACTGGTTATCAACCCAGACGAAAATGAGATGGCGCGCGACTGGCAGCTGATGTTCATCAGCGTGCCGGTTATTTTATTGCTTGAACTGGTGTTTGCGACGTGGAGCTGGCAAAAGCTGCGCAGCCTGACGCGTCGTCGACGCTTCGCGCGCCCGCTGGCCGCATTCTTATTTATCGCCTTTATCGCCTCGCATGTGGTGTATATCTGGGCCGATGCCAACTTCTATCGCCCGATCACCATGCAGCGCGCTAACCTGCCGCTTTCGTACCCGATGACGGCGCGACGTTTTCTTGAGAAGCATGGTCTGCTTGATGCGCAGGAGTATCAACGCCGTCTTATTGAGCAAGGTAATCCAGACGCCGTTTCCGTTCAGTATCCGTTAAGCGAACTGCGCTATCGCGATATGGGCACCGGGCAGAATGTGCTGTTGATTACTGTCGATGGCCTGAACTACTCACGCTTCGAGAAGCAGATGCCTGCGCTGGCAGGTTTTGCTGAGCAAAATATTTCGTTCACGCGCCATATGAGCTCCGGCAACACTACAGACAACGGCATCTTTGGCCTGTTCTATGGCATCTCGCCGAGCTATATGGACGGCATTCTGTCGACCCGTACGCCTGCGGCATTAATTACTGCGCTTAATCAGCAAGGCTATCAGCTGGGGTTATTCTCATCAGATGGCTTTACCAGCCCGCTGTATCGCCAGGCATTGTTGTCAGATTTCTCGATGCCGAGCGTACGCACCCAATCCGACGAGCAGACCGCCACGCAGTGGATCAACTGGCTGGGACGCTACGCACAAGAAGATAACCGCTGGTTCTCGTGGGTTTCTTTCAATGGTACTAACATTGACGACAGCAATCAGCAGGCATTTGCACGGAAATATAGCCGGGCGGCAGGCAATGTCGATGACCAGATCAACCGCGTGCTCAATGCACTGCGTGATTCTGGCAAACTGGACAATACGGTGGTGATTATCACTGCCGGTCGGGGTATTCCACTGAGCGAAGAGGAAGAAACCTTTGACTGGTCCCACGGTCATCTGCAGGTGCCATTAGTGATTCACTGGCCAGGCACGCCGGCGCAGCGTATTAATGCTCTGACTGATCATACCGATCTGATGACGACGCTGATGCAACGCCTGCTACATGTCAGCACACCTGCCAGCGAATATTCGCAAGGTCAGGATTTGTTCAACCCTCAACGCCGTCATTACTGGGTTACCGCAGCGGATAACGATACGCTGGCAATTACCACCCCGAAAAAGACGCTGGTACTGAACAATAACGGTAAATACCGCACTTACAACTTACGTGGTGAAAGAGTGAAAGATGAAAAACCACAGTTAAGTTTGTTATTGCAAGTGCTGACAGACGAGAAGCGTTTTATCGCTAACTGATTAATTATAAATCAGTTAGCGAAATATCTTACTTGCAATCGGTGTGGAAAACGGTAGTATTAGCAGCCACGAGTCGGCACGTAGCGCAGCCTGGTAGCGCACCGTCATGGGGTGTCGGGGGTCGGAGGTTCAAATCCTCTCGTGCCGACCAAAAACACATTTAAAACCAGCCTCTTATGGCTGGTTTTTTTATTTCGTCTCGTCCGGGGTTTTGCGCAAGTACATCAGCGTAACCAGACAAATCACCGCTCCGGCATAGAACGTATATTCCGCGCCAAACGTTTCCCAGATGACCCCGGCGCCGAGGCTTGCGACTAACAATCCTACGCCGCTTACCAGACTAAAAATGCCGTAGGCGGTACCGCGCAGATCCGCAGGCGCAGTTTTCGCAATCATTGCCGCCAGCAGCCCCTGCGTCATCCCCATATGCACTCCCCAAAGCGCAACGCCCAGAAGCATTCCAGCCCAGTGGGTGCTCAGCGCCAGCACAATATCTGCCCCAATCAGCATCACCAGACCCCACTGCAATAGTCGGGTGTGGCTCATCCCGTCCGATAATTTGCCAAACGGATAGGCAGAGAGGAAATAGAGCAGATTCATGGCAACCATCACCAGCGGGATCAGCGCCAGCGGTACACCCGACTGCTGAGCGCGAAGCACAAGAAATGCTTCACTGAAGCGTGCGAGCGTAAAGATGGCCCCAAGGCCAATGACCCACCAGCAGCCTTTCCCGAGACGCTTTAGGTTCTCTTTTTTGATGGGGTTCGTGCGTTTATGTTCGACGGGCGTTTTCGGCTCATGCAGGCCGAAGAAAAGCAGCGCCACGGCGAGCACGCCGGGGATTACCGCGATCCAGAAAATCGTGCGGAAATCATCGTTCCACAGCAGCATTAATCCTACGGCCAGCAGCGGCCCGAGAAATGCGCCAACGGTGTCCATCGACTGACGCAGCCCAAAGGCCGCGCCGCGGAGTTCCGGCGGCGTAACGTCAGCGACCAGCGCATCGCGCGGCGCTCCCCGGATCCCCTTCCCGACACGGTCGATTAAGCGTGCCCCAAGGATCATGCCGGAAGAAGAGGCGATAGCGAACAACGGCTTACTCAACGCGCCAAGACCGTAGCCCAGAACCGCCAGTCCTTTACGCTTGCCCAGATAGTCACTGATGGCGCCGGAAAACACCTTGATAAACAGCGCCGTGGCCTCAGCCAGGCCTTCAATCAAACCAATGAAAATTACGCTGGCGCCCAGCGTCGTGACCATAAACAACGGCAGCAGGCTGTGAATAATCTCCGAGGAGATATCCATTAACATACTGACGCCACCCACAACCCAGACGCCTTTCGGGATCCGACTGAGCGTTGCAAACCGGGATAACATTGCGCATCTCCTGCTTTATGTCGAACAACCTTGTTCAAAACAGAATATCCTGGAAATGCGAATAAAAATCATCTGACATAAAAAAAGCCAGCCCGCAGGCTGGCTTCATTATCTGAGGTGAAGGCTTAGTGCTTCTCACGTCCACCCAGGAAGAAAATGCCCAGCGGGATGGCCAGCAGAACGGTGAACACCAGGCTGTAGACAAAGATCATCGCCGATTGCAGGACATACATGCTGGTTGTCCAGGCAGAGAGAGGAATGTTGTACTGTTCGATGACGCCAACAATGGTGGCCCGCCCCACGCACGCGGCAGCAATCATAAACACAACCAGCAGCGCCAGGAGGAACTTGCGGCCTTCAGGCGTTTTCAGTTTTGCACGAACCATCTCTCTTTCCTTTTACAGATGAATAACATTATAGAGGGTCTAAAATAACACAAACGCCTGCCGGACTCCACGGCAGTATAAACCTCTACTTAAATAGTAAATGAGTGGTTTATTACGCTATTCATATTGAAAATGTAAGTAAATAACACCAATTATTAATAATCGATATGTTAACCTGTGCAGGATCGTTTTGACATAAAGGAATGACAATGAAAAACGCACCTAAATTTGCCATCGCCCTCATCGCCGCCGCGTGCGTCAGCACCAGCGCTTTCGCCAGCGAAACGCCTAAAGAGCAGCCGCTGGAAAAAGTTGCCCCGTATCCGAAAGCGGATAAAGGAATGAAGCGTCAGGTGATCCAGCTGCCGGCACAGCAGGACGAAGCGAATTTCAAAGTAGAGCTGTTAATTGGCAAGACGCTGGAAGTGGATTGCAACCAGCATCGCCTGGGTGGTCAGCTGGAAAGCAAAACGCTGGAAGGCTGGGGTTACGACTACTACATCTTTGATAAAGTCACCTCTCCGGTCTCCACCATGATGGCCTGCCCGGACGGCAAGAAAGAGAAGAAATTTGTGACGGCGTATCTGGGCGACAATAGCCTGCTGCGCTACAACAGCAAGCTGCCGATCGTGGTCTATACGCCTGAAAACGTGGAAGTGAAGTATCGCGTGTGGAAGGCTGAAGAGACTGTCGGACAAGCGGTAGTACGTTAAAACCAGGTGGGGTGCGCTCTGGTGCCCTCACCCCAACCCTCTCCCACCGGGAGAGGGGAAAAACACCAAAAACGGCAACGTATGTTGCCGTTTTGCTTTTACCTTACAGCGCGATATCCGCAACCGGTTTGTTTTCCGGCTGAGGCTTCAGCTCCGCTTTTGGCGCAGCATCCGCAGCCTGCGGTTTGATGTACTGCAGCTGCAGTACGCGGCTGGTGTATTCCAGCTCCTGCTCCGTCGCGTCCACGTTACCGTTCAGCTTCGTGCCGTAGGATGGAATGATGGTTTTCAGCTTCGCCTGCCATTCCGGACTGGCGACTTTATCTTTAAACACTTTTTCCATCAGGTGCAGCATGATTGGCGCAGCGGTAGACGCGCCCGGTGACGCCCCCAGCAGCGCGGCGATGGTGCCATCCTTATCGCTTACCACTTCGGTACCCAGACGCAGCACGCCGCCCTCTTTCGGATCGCGCTTGATGATCTGCACGCGCTGACCCGCCTGCCACAGACGCCAGTCTTCTTTCTTCGCCTGCGGATAGTACTCTTTCAGCGCCTCGAAACGGTCGTCGTCAGAGAGCATCACCTGGCTAATCAGGTATTTCACCAGATCGAAGTTATCCAGCCCCACGTCCATCATCGGCTTAACGTTAGAGGTGGTGGTTGCGCTGAGCAGATCCCACAGGGAGCCATTTTTCAGGAACTTGGTGGAGAAGGTCGCGAACGGCCCAAACAGCACCACGCGTTTGCCGTCAAGCATACGGGTGTCGATGTGAGGAACAGACATCGGCGGTGCGCCAACTGAAGCCTGGCCGTACACTTTTGCCAGATGACGATTCACCACTTCCGGGTTATCGGATACCAGGAACTGACCGCCGACCGGGAAGCCCGCGTAGTCGTCAGCTTCCGGAATACCGGACTCCTGCAGCAGCTTCAGCGCCGCGCCGCCCGCACCGATAAAGACAAACTTCGCCTTGATGACGTGCTCGGCTTCGTTATTTTTCAGATCGGCAACTGTCACGCTCCAGCTGTTATCCGCGTTGCGCTTGAAACCGCGCACTTCGGTGCTGAGCTGCAGGTTGAAGTTCTCTTTTTTCTTCAGAGACGTCACCAGCTGACGGGTAATTTCACCGTAGTTGACGTCGGTACCAATTTCGGTACGGGTCGCCGCTACTTTCTGATTCGGGTCACGCCCTTCCATGACCAGCGGAGCCCACTCTTTAATCTGCGCGTGGTCTTCAGAGTATTTCATCCCGCGGAACAGCGTGCTCTGCTGCAGAGCGGCGTAGCGCGCGCGCAGGAAGTTAACGTTCTGCTCGCCCCACACAAAGCTCATGTGCGGCACGGTGTTGATGAAGGAGTGCGGGTCGTGCATCACGCCGCTGTTGACCTGATGAGACCAGAACTGGCGAGAAACCTGGAATGCTTCGTTGATTTCTACTGCCTTCTCGATACTAATGGAACCGTCCTTTTTCTGCGGCGTATAGTTCAGTTCCATGAGTGCCGAATGCCCGGTACCGGCGTTATTCCAGCCGTTCGAACTCTCCTGCGCCACGCCATCAAGGCGCTCGACCATAGTCATTGACCAGTCCGGCTGCAGTTCTTGCAGATAGGTTCCCAGCGTGGCGCTCATGATACCGCCACCGATTAAAAGGACGTCCGTTTCCTGCTCTTTTGGTGCGTCAGCTTTCGCCGCCATGGAGACGGTGTTAAGCCCCACGGCCAGAGAAAAGAGCATGGCAGTCATTTTTTTCATAATTTATGCCTTAGTGTAAAAGTGCTTGATGCGTGGAAATTGCAGGTGAAAAAAGCTGCGGGGGCACGGTAACAACTTTTAAATATTGTTTAAAGGTTACGAAATTATTGTAATTGTGAAATTTAATGATGGATTGTTTGTGAGGAATTATCGATGCGTCTGGTAAAGCGCGGTTTTACTGGCTAGTATGTTGCGTTTTGCGATTGCGCGCACGGAAGCCTGCCCTAACCAGCGAAACGTTATGTCCCTACCCCATTCTCCTTTATCTCCCGAAAACCGCGTAGCCAACGTGCTGCTTTCCCCTAAGCAGCTGACGCGTGAAACGCTGGCGGGCGTGATAACCGCCCTGGCGCTGATACCCGAGGTCATCTCATTTTCCGTGGTGGCGGGCGTTGACCCGAAGGTCAGCCTGATCGCTTCCGTGGTGCTCTGTCTCGCCCTGTCTGTACTGGGTGGTCGCCCGGCGATGGTCACGGCAGCGGCCGGCTCCGTGGCGCTGGTCATTGGCCCGATGGTGCATCAGCACGGCGTACAGTACATTCTTCCCGCCGTGCTGATGGCTGGCGTGATTCAGATTCTGTTTGGCGTGCTGGGCATGGCAAGACTGATGCGCTTTATTCCCCAGTCGGTCATGACCGGGTTTGTTAACGCCCTGGGCATTTTGATCTTCTTCGCTCAGGTGCCGCATTTCTGGAGCCGAAGCCCGCTGATTGTGGGTCTGTTCGTGCTGACGCTGCTGATTGTGCTGTGGGTGCCGCGCTATATCAAAAGCATCCCTTCCCCGCTGATTGCGATTGTTGTGCTTACCTTATTCACCGTTTCAACCGGTCAAATCCTGCCGACCGTGGGCGATGAAGGCTCCATGAGCGGCGGCTTGCCGGGTCTTACCGAACTTCTGGTCCCCCTCAATCTACAGACGCTGAGCATTATCTGGCCGTGCGCGTTGAGCATCGCGTTTGTCGGCCTGCTGGAATCCCTGCTCACGGCAAAGCTGGTGGATGAGCTGACCGCGACGCCGTCAGGTAAACGCCGCGAAAGCATTGGATTAGGCGTCGGCAATATTCTGGCCGGATTTTACGGTGGGATTGCGGGCTGCGCGATGATCGGACAAACCATCGTTAACGTGGAGATGGGGAAAGGCCGAAGCCGTATTTCAACCTTTGCGGCAGGTATTGTGCTGCTGATCCTGGTGACGGCGCTCAGCGACGTGATGGCCAACATCCCGATGGCGGTGCTGGCAGGCATTATGGCGATCGTCGCCGTCAAAACCTTCAGCTGGCATAGCCTTCAGCCAGCCACGGTGAAAGCTGCCCCGATAGCAGAAACGATCGTCATGCTGGTGACCGTTGCCGCCACGGTATCAACCGGCAATCTGGCGATTGGCGTGCTGGGCGGGATTATCGTCATGGTGCTGCTTCCCGCCCGCATTAAGCGTCGGCTTAAAGCAGAAAAATCGTCGCCAGCCCAAGAAAAATAAAGAAACCGCCGGTATCGGTGATGGCGGTGATCATCACGCTCGACCCCACCGCGGGGTCGCGCCCCAGTTTGGTCATCGTCAGCGGAATAATGACCCCCATCATCGATGCCACCAGCAGATTCAGCACCATCGCCAGCATCATCACCCCACCCAGCGCCAGATCGTCATACAGCCACCAGGTGATGCCCCCCATAATACCGCCCCACACCAGGCCGTTGATCAGCGCCACGCCCATCTCTCTGAAGATCAGAAAGGCGAAGTTTCCGGGCTGAATATTTTCCAGCGCCAGCGCGCGAACGATCATCGTGATGGTCTGGTTTCCGGTATTGCCGCCAATTCCGGCCACGATAGGCATCAGCGAGGCCAGCGCCACCAGCTGCGAAATGGTGTGTTCAAAACCGTCGATCACGCGGGAGGCGATAAACGCGGTACACAGGTTAATGGCCAGCCACGCCCAGCGGGTTTTCACCGCCTTGCCGACGGAGGCATGAACGTCATCTTCGGCGCTGATTCCCCCGAGCGCGCGCAGGTCGTTGTCGGTTTCTTCGTAGACCACGTCAACGATCTCATCGATGGTCAGACGCCCCATCAGTTTGCCGACGGAATCCACGACGGCGGCACTCACCAGGTCGTCACGTTCGAAGGTACGCGCCGCTTTCTCCGCATCGTCTTCCGGGGAGAAGACCATCGGCTCGTTTTCCATCACCTCGCTCACCTTCCGCTGGGTGCTGTTGAGCAGGATGGTTTTCAGCTCCAGCTCGCCGAGCAGGGTTTTATCCCGGGAGGTGACAAACAGCTTATCGGTGTTGTCCGGCATTTTGCCCAGGCGACGCAGATAGCGCTGCACGGTGCCGAGCGTCACGTCCGGACGCACCGTGATAACGCCGAACTCCATGATCGCGCCGACGCTGTTTTTCTCGTAGTGCATCACCTGACGCACGCGCGCGCGTTCATCGGCAGGCAGTGACGCCAGCAGGCGACCGGTCAGATTTCGCGGCAGGTGCTGAACCAAGTAAATCTGCTCGTCGATATCCAGGGTTTGCAGAGCGTCAAGAATATCCCGGTCGCTCATCTCGTCGATCAGGTCGTCCCAGACGTTTTCGGAGGCCTCAAGCAGCACCTGCCCGCGCTCGTGATCCTGCACCAGCCGCCACAGGGCGTGGCGTTCCTCCGAGGGAAGCGCTTCCAGGGTATCCGCCAGATCCGGCGGGGGCAAGTGAGCAACCAGCGCACCTACCTCAGCAATATCGTCGGCTAAAGTGCCGACATCATATTGCTCAGCCAGGGTGAGTTTGCCTAATAGCGTAGAGGTGACCGCTTTATCGGTCGTGAGAAGCCAGATGAGTCGCGCACGTTCCTGGTCACGCTGTCTGGCGCTGTTTTTCTTTAATACCGACATCAATCATAAATCCATGAAATAAGTTGGTATTAAGCATAGCGCGAGGATATGTAAATAAGAATAAACAACGGGGCGGGATGGAGAAAAAATCGGCATTACGGCTACGATCTATCCCCTCTCCCTGTGGGAGAGGGTTAGGGTGAGGGCATCAGGCCGTACGCGCCACCGCGTCACGCGAGGCAGCATCGCGCTCTTCACCGGTCAGCTCGCTCAGCCTGCCGTCGCGCATCTCCAGCAGGCGGTCGGCATGAATGAAGTAGTGATCGTCGTGGCTGATGGCGAAAATGGTTTTGCCCATCTCCTGCATCAGCGGCAGCAGCACCTGATAAAACTCGCGGCGGAAATGCGGGTCCTGATCCGCTGCCCACTCATCCAGCAGGATGATGTCACGCTCTTCCGCCAGCGCCAGAAGCAGCGCCACGCGCTTTTTCTGCCCTTTGGAAAGCTTCAGGTTGAGGATCTTCCCGTCCTGTAGCTCCAGCTTGTGCGACATCTGCAGCTGCGTCAGCCATTTTTCCACCAGCGCAGGATTAGCCTGTTGCCCGTCCGGCCCCAGCAGCCGATCGAACAGCCAGACGTCGGTGAACACCGCCGAGAAAAGCTTGCGGTAATCCTCGGGCTTTTCCGCGCTCAGCGCTCTGCCATCCAGTAAAATCTCGCCCGACTGCGGCTGATAGAGTCCGGTCAGCAGCATCGCCAGCGTAGATTTACCGCTGCCGTTGCCGCCAATCAGGAACAGCAGTTCCCCGCGGCGGATCGTCAGGTTGACCGGCCCCACGGAGAAGGCGCTGTCCTGATAGTGGAACGTGACGTTACGCAGCTCGAGCGTCTGCCAGTTCGGGAAGGCCTGCGGGCGCGGGAATTCGGCTTTAAACGGCGCGAGATCGAATTTTTTGAGCTTATTAAAGGCCACCTGCGCACTCAGCAAGGTGGGCAACGCGCCGACCGCCGAGAGCAGCGGCGTGCGTAAAAACAGCAGCGTCAGCGAGTAGGTTGCCGCTACGTTGGTGTCAGCCCAGCCCAGGCTGTTTGCCATCCAGAATACCAGGCCAATGGCGCCCAGCATCATAATGTTTGACCAGTTCACCGCGCTCAGGTGGAAGGTATCGGCGCGAATAATATGATGACGGTATTCGCGCGCGTCCGGGATATAGAGATGATTAAAGATATGCTCGGCACGCTCGCGGTTAAGGGTGAGCTCTTTGCGCCCTTCCAGTACCGTCTGGTAATCGTTGTAGAGCTTATCTTCGGTTTCGCGCAGCACCGCCATGTGTTTATAGACGCGTGACACCAGCACAAAACCGCCCCAGATGGTAATGGCAATCCACAGCGCGGTCACCGCCAGCATTTTGCTGGAGAGCCAGGCGAGATAGGCCGCAGAGCCAAAGGTCAGAATGATCCCCTGCACCAGCTCCGGCAAACGAACGAACGCGATGGTAATGGCGCGTACGTCGCTGGTCAGCCCCGCCAGCAGGGAGGCGCTGCCGAGCTGCTCAACGCGCTCTATCTGGGTGTCCAGGATCCGCTTGATAAACTCACTGCGCAAACGGAAAACGAAATGGTGCCCGAGCGCGGTCAGCGCAAGCTGGGAACCGAGCGTAACCGCCATCAACAGGAGCAGCAGGCCGAGAAACTCCGGCAATACGGAGAGCGAGGTATCGACCATTTCAATCAAGCGCACGTTAATAAACGCGATCAGGCCAATACCCAGCGCGGCGCTGGCAAGGCTTAACGCCATTACGGCAATAAAGGGCCAGCGGTACTGACGCCAGACAAGGAGAAGTAGTTGCATGCAGGCAATCCGGACAATAAAAATCAGCCAGCAGTGTAAACTGCCCTGCGCGGACATCAAGAATAATTCTTATTTTAGTTTACTCATACCCGCCTGACGGAAGGTCAGATTAAAGCGGTACTCACCCGTGAGGGAGTGGATGCCGGGCTTCAGCGGCTGAATGCCGTGATAATAAAGCCGCGATTCCCTGCCCCACACCACCACATCACCATGTTCCAGCATGATGCGTTTGAGCGGATCGTTGCGGCGTAATCCTCCAAACTGAAAGACGGCGGGCAGACCTAACGATACCGATACGATAGGCGCGCGCAGATCGGGCTCATCCTTGTCCTGATGCAGCGAGAGCTTCGCACCGACGGCGTAGCGGTTGATCAGGCAGGCATCCGGCCGAAAGTCAGGATAATCCGCCGCCACGGCAGCCTCGTGACAAAGCGCCTGAAAAACCGCAGGCATGGGAGGCCACGGCTGGCCGGTCGTGGGATCGTTCGGAGCATACAGATAGCCTCGCTCGTTCGTCGCCCAGCCCAGTTCGCCGCAGTTGGCCATGGCCACCGACATGGTGTAGCCGCCCGGCGTCACCATATGGCGAAACGGCGAAACCGCCGTCACCTCGTCGATACCAGCAAGCAGCGCCGCCGCACGGGAGAGTGCAAAGCGGCGGAGAATCACCGTCCCCGGCGCAAGCGGCTCCTGCCAGGGTTCAGCATCCGCAAAAAGATCGAGCATTATCCCTCCTGGCGTTTCGCCTCGCGTTTCAGTAATAGCGCTTTTCGCGCCGTCCCCCAGCGATAGCCCGACAGCGCGCCGTCGTGACGAACCACGCGATGACAGGGGATCACAATTGCCAGCGTGTTTGCCGCACAGGCTCCGGCAACGGCGCGTACCGCATTGGGTTGACCAATCGCCTGCGCCACCTGCTGGTAGCTTGCCGTTTCGCCGCAGGGAATGTTGCTAAGGGCCTGCCAGACGCGCTGCTGGAACGCGGTACCGCGAATATCCAGCGGCAGCGCAAGCGGTGCGTCGCGGTTATCAATACTGGCAATCACCTGGTGGATCCGCTGCACAAAGGGTTCGTCCTGCGGCGCGTGCGTTGCTTTTGGAAATTGCGTGGCAAGCTCTGCGGTTAATTCAGCATCGGTGTCACCGAGCAGAATCGCGCAGATCCCCCGCTCGCTTTCGGCGACCAGACAGCGTCCTAAAGAACAGTCATCGATGGCATACCGCACGGCCACCTCTCCTTTGCGATACTGCTTCGCCGTCATGCCCAGCGCATCGTTGGCTTTGCGATAATAGCTGCTGCTGTCGGGAAATCCCGCCGCCAGCACGGCGTCGGTAATTTTGTCTCCCTGCGCAAGCGCGGTGCGCAGACGCTGACCCCGCGCCGCCTGCTGCCAGGCTTTTGGCGTCATGCCGGTCACGGACTTAAACAGACGATGGAAATGGAAAGGACTCATGGCGACCTGCTCCGCCAGCCTCTCCAGGGTTAACGCAGGATCCTGCTCCAGAAGCCGGCAGGCATGTTCCACTTTTGCCAGCTTCTGCGCCTGCGGATCGCGTTTGTCCGGCATGCAGCGCTTGCACGGACGAAAGCCTGCCTGCGCGGCATGGTGGGCATCAGGATAAAAACGGACATTTTTACGCAGCGCGTGGCGGGCGCGGCATGACGGACGGCAGAAAATACCCGTCGTCTGCACGGCGAAGACAAACTGATCGTCAGCGAGCGGATCGCGGGCCAGCACGGCCTGCCAGCGATCCTCATCGGTATTTAAGGTTGGGTTTCTCATGATCGGCTCCTCTTGTAAGCATACATAGAGCGTGCCTGAGTGCCAGTGATAAAAAACCCGCAACCTTGCTTTTTAATTTTTGTCGCTTACCAGGAAACTGTTGAACTGCGGCGAGCTCCAGGTTTTGAACCCATCGCCCTCTTTGGTGATCATATAAACCGCCAGCCCTTCCTGACGGACCACCTCTTTGGCTTTTTCCGGGCCGAGAACCATTAATCCGGTATCCCATGCATCCGCTTCCAGCGCGGTGGGGGCTATGACCGTCACCGAGACCAGGTTATGCGTGATGGGGCGTCCGGTCTGCGGATCAATCACGTGCGAAATACGCTTCCCGTCAAGCTCGTAATAGTTGCGATAGCTTCCGGAGGTACTGATGCCATGTCCGTTGATATCCACTATCGCTTGCACGGCATTTTGCCGATCGGTCGGTTTTTGAATCGCTACGCGCCACGGCTTATCGCTGGCGTTCATGCCCCTGCTGACCAACGCGCCGCCCACGGAGACCAGATAACGGGAAATACCTTCCTGGGCCATCAGCGCAGCAAGATGATCCGCCGCATAGCCTTCCCCAACCGTCGACAGATCGACAAAAAGATCGGGGATATCTTTTTGCAGATACTGCTGCCCGTATTGATTGATCACGGTCAGATGCTGTAGCCCCGTCCGGGCGCGGGCGTCATCAATGGCCGCCTGTTCAGGCGTGGTCACCGGCTGCTTGTTAGGGCCAAATCCCCAAAGGTTTACCAGGGGTCCGACGGTCACATCCATCGCACCGTTGGTTTTGTAACCCACGCGCATTGCCTCGGTCACGATATCGGCCATCGCCTCGCTCACCGGCCACAGGGAGGTGCTGGTGGAGAGATTAAAGCGCATCAGCGCGGAATCTTTTTTATAGGTCGAAAGCAGCTGATCGTCGGCGTCCAGCTGGGGTCTGAATCTTTTCTTTAAGTTCGGCACTGCGTTTGGCATCAATGCCCGGGATGCTGGCACGCCAGAAGGTACCCATGGTTTTGCCTTCAAGAACGGTAACTTCAGTAGCGTGGGTTTTGGCGGGTTGTGGTTTTTGATCGCAACCAACAAAGAAGAGCGCGGCAGCCAGCAGTGCCACGCGGGTAAAGCTATTTCCATACGTGATTATCCTCATGCGAACGGTCGCAAGAGTACACCAAAAAACTGTGTTTGTACGCTAGAAAACAATGAAAAAAGGGCCCGCAGGCCCTTTGTTCGATATCAATCGAGATTAGAACTGGTAAACCAGACCCAGAGCTACGATGTTATCAGTGTTGATGCCAGCGTCACGAGTGAACTGGTTGTCGTCCAGCAGGTTGATTTTGTAGTCAACGTAGGTGGACATGTTTTTGTTGAAGTAGTAGGTCGCACCAACATCAACATATTTCAGGATATCTTCGTCGTCGTAGTTACGACCATTGATGACACCCAGGTTTTTACCTTTAGACTGCAGGTAAGCCAGGGACGGACGCAGACCAAAGTCGAACTGGTACTGAGCAACAGCTTCGAAGTTCTGTGCTTTGTTCGCCCAACCCAGGGAACCTACGCGAGTTGCGTTGTAGGTCTGGGTGTACTGAGCAGCCAGGTAGATGTTGTTAGCGTCGTATTTCAGACCACCAGTGTAGGTTTCAGCACGGTCGCCAGTACCGATGTAGTTACGAACTACATCATTGCTGGTGTAGCTACCATTTTGATCATCAGTACGTTTGGAGCTGGAAACTGCAGCACCGATACCGAAGCCTTCGTAATCATAAGTGATAGATCCGCCGACACCGTCGCCATTCTGACGCAGAGCACCACGACCATTGTTGGTCATGCCTTCGCCGCTTACGCTACCGTTTTTGCCCTGGTACTGAACAGCAAAGTTCAGACCGTCAACCAGACCGAAGAAGTCGGTGTTACGGTAGGTCGCGAAGCCGTTACCACGCTGCTGCATGAAGTTGTCAGAACCGTAGGTGTCGCCACCGAATTCTGGCAGTACGTCGGTCCAGGAAGTTACATCGTAAACAACGCCGTAGTTACGACCGTAGTCGAAAGAACCTACATCCTGGAATTTCAGACCTGCGAATGCCACACGGGTCCAGGAGTTTTCTTTGTTGTCTTCAGAGGTATTGCCCTGGATCTGATATTCCCACTGGCCGTAACCGGTCAGCTGGTCAGTAACCTGAGTTTCGCCTTTGAAACCAAGACGTACATAGGTCTGGTCGCCGTCTTCTGACTTGTTGTCAGAGAAATAGTGCAGGCCGTCTACTTTACCGTACAGATCTAATTTGTTGCCGTCTTTGTTGTAAACTTCAGCAGCGTTTGCTGCGCCTGCTACCAGCAGAGCTGGGACCAGGAGGGACAGTACTTTAACTTTCATGTTATTAACCCTCTGTTATATGCCTTTATTTGCTTTTTTATGCCACTGCATACTGATTAACCCTCATTAATCAGTCGGCAAGTCCATTCTCCCCAAAAATGCAGAATAATCCAACACGAATATGATACTAAAACTTTTAAGATGTTTCATTTATCGCTATAGATGTTTCAAAATGTAAATGCAAGGGAACTTTTTAAGATTATTGCGGAATGGCGAAATAAGCACCTAACATCAAGCAATAATAATTCAAGGTTAAAATCAATAACTTATTCTTAAGTATTTGACAGCACTGAATGTCAAAACAAAACCTTCACTCGCAACTAGAATAACTCCCGCTATCATCATTAACTTTATTTATTACCGTCATTCATTTCTGAATGTCTGTTTACCCCTATTTCAACCGGATGCCTCGCATTCGGTTTTTTTTACCCTTCTTTACACACTTTTCATTATTCTGTGCTACCACATAAAAACTATAACGCTTGTTAACTATTTCACAAATAATTAACATCAGCATAATTTCCAGCAATCTTTGTTTATTTGCAATTATTTTCGTTGGGCTTTTTGTAGGTTATTTGTACAGCAAAATGGCGCTTGTACATCTATTTCCCCCAATGCAGGATGATAAATATCACGGGAGAATAGAGAATCATCAATCAGGTAAGAGTCTGGAATTTCACACTGTACCCTTTATACTGCCCTATCACTTCGCGAAGTTTTAACAGGTCATAAACACGAATGCGTCAGAAAGAGACAACGGCCACGACCCGCTTTTCACTCCTACCGGGGAGCATTACCCGCTTCTTTTTACTGTTGATCATTGTGTTACTGGTGACGATGGGTGTAATGGTACAAAGCGCCGTTAACGCCTGGCTGAAAGATAAAAGTTACCAGATTGTCGACATTACCCATGCTATCCAAAAGCGCGTCGATAACTGGCGTTACGTGACCTGGCAGATCTACGACAACATTGCCGCGACGACCTCCCCCTCCTCCGGCGAAGGTTTACAAGAGACGCGCCTGAAACAGGATGTCTACTATCTGGAGAAACCACGCCGCAAAACGGAAGCGTTAATCTTTGGCTCTCACGACAACTCAACGCTTGAGATGACTCAGCGGATGTCCACTTATCTGGATACATTGTGGGGCGCAGAAAATGTACCGTGGTCGATGTATTACCTGAATGGTCAGGATAACAGTCTGGTGCTGATCTCAACCCTACCCCTTAAAGATCTCACCTCCGGATTTAAAGAATCGACCGTCAGCGACATTGTTGATTCACGTCGTGCAGAGATGTTGCAACAGGCCAACGCCCTCGATGAACGCGAAAGCTTTTCTAACATGCGCCGCCTGGCCTGGCAGAACGGTCATTACTTTACATTGCGTACTACCTTTAACCAGCCAGGACATCTGGCAACGGTCGTGGCTTTTGATCTGCCGATTAATGATTTGATCCCACCGGGTATGCCGCTGGACAGTTTCCGCCTTGAGCCAGACGCGACGGCAACGGGAAACAATGATAATGAGAAAGAAGGGACGGATAGCGTCAGTATCCACTTTAACAGTACGAAGATTGAAATCTCCTCGGCACTCAACTCTACCGATATGCGCCTGGTCTGGCAGGTTCCTTATGGCACCTTATTGCTGGATACGTTGCAAAACATTCTGCTGCCACTGCTGCTGAACATCGGTTTGCTGGCGCTGGCGTTATTTGGCTATACCACATTCCGCCATTTCTCCAGCCGCAGTACAGAAAACGTCCCCAGCACGGCGGTCAATAACGAATTGCGCATTTTACGGGCAATCAATGAAGAGATAGTCTCACTGCTGCCGCTCGGCCTGCTGGTTCACGATCAGGAATCGAACCGCACTGTCATAAGTAACAAAATTGCCGATCATTTGCTGCCGCATTTGAATCTGCAAAACATCACCACCATGGCGGAACAGCATCAGGGGATTATTCAGGCGACGATCAATAACGAGCTGTATGAGATCCGCATGTTCCGCAGCCAGGTCGCGCCGCGCACACAAATTTTCATTATTCGCGATCAGGATCGCGAAGTGCTGGTAAACAAGAAACTCAAGCAGGCGCAGCGTCTGTATGAGAAAAACCAGCAGGGGCGGATGATCTTTATGAAAAACATTGGCGATGCGCTGAAAGAACCCGCACAGTCCCTGGCGGAGAGCGCGGCTAAACTCAACGCCCCGGAAAGCAAACAACTGGCGAATCAGGCAGATGTGCTGGTGCGGCTGGTTGATGAAATACAGTTAGCGAACATGCTTGCGGATGATAGCTGGAAAAGTGAGACGGTGCTGTTCTCCGTGCAGGATTTAATTGATGAAGTTGTGCCTTCAGTGTTGCCTGCCATCAAGCGTAAAGGTCTGCAACTGCTGATTAACAATCATCTGAAAGCACACGATATGCGCCGCGGCGATCGCGATGCCTTACGACGTATTTTGCTGCTACTGATGCAATATGCCGTGACCTCAACGCAATTGGGAAAAATCACCCTTGAGGTTGATCAGGATGAGTCCTCCGAAGACCGCCTGACGTTCCGCATTCTGGACACGGGAGAAGGCGTAAGTATTCATGAAATGGATAATTTGCACTTCCCGTTTATCAACCAGACCCAAAACGATCGCTATGGCAAGGCGGACCCGCTGGCATTCTGGCTGAGCGATCAACTGGCACGTAAACTGGGCGGTCATTTAAACATCAAAACGCGGGATGGGCTTGGTACACGCTACTCTGTGCATATCAAAATGCTCGCAGCTGACCCGGAAGTTGAAGAGGAAGAAGAGCGTTTACTGGATGATGTCTGCGTAATGGTGGATGTTACTTCGGCAGAAATTCGGAATATTGTCACTCGCCAGTTAGAAAATTGGGGTGCAACCTGTATCACACCCGATGAAAGATTAATTAGTCAAGATTATGATATCTTTTTAACGGATAATCCGTCTAATCTTACTGCCTCTGGCTTGCTTTTAAGCGATGATGAGTCTGGCGTACGGGAAATTGGGCCTGGTCAATTGTGCGTCAACTTCAATATGAGCAACGCTATGCAGGAAGCGGTCTTACAATTAATTGAAGTGCAACTGGCGCAGGAAGAGGTGACAGAATCGCCTCTGGGCGGAGATGAAAATGCGCAACTCCATGCCAGCGGCTATTATGCGCTCTTTGTAGACACAGTACCGGATGATGTTAAGAGGCTGTATACTGAAGCAGCAACCAGTGACTTTGCTGCGTTAGCCCAAACGGCTCATCGTCTTAAAGGCGTATTTGCCATGCTAAATCTGGTACCCGGCAAGCAGTTATGTGAAACGCTGGAACATCTGATTCGTGAGAAGGATGTTCCAGGAATAGAAAAATACATCAGCGACATTGACAGTTATGTCAAGAGCTTGCTGTAGCAAGGTAGCCTATTACATGAACAATATGAACGTAATTATTGCCGATGACCATCCGATAGTCTTGTTCGGTATTCGCAAATCACTTGAGCAAATTGAGTGGGTGAATGTTGTCGGCGAATTTGAAGACTCTACAGCACTGATCAACAACCTGCCGAAACTGGATGCGCATGTGTTGATTACCGATCTCTCCATGCCTGGCGATAAGTACGGCGATGGCATTACCTTAATCAAGTACATCAAGCGCCATTTCCCAAGCCTGTCGATCATTGTTCTGACTATGAACAACAACCCGGCGATTCTTAGTGCGGTATTGGATCTGGATATCGAAGGGATCGTGCTGAAACAAGGTGCACCGACCGATCTGCCGAAAGCTCTCGCCGCGCTGCAGAAAGGGAAGAAATTTACCCCGGAAAGCGTTTCTCGCCTGTTGGAAAAAATCAGTGCTGGTGGTTACGGTGACAAGCGTCTCTCGCCAAAAGAGAGTGAAGTTCTGCGCCTGTTTGCGGAAGGCTTCCTGGTGACCGAGATCGCTAAAAAGCTGAACCGCAGTATTAAAACCATCAGTAGCCAGAAGAAATCTGCGATGATGAAGCTGGGTGTCGAGAACGATATCGCCCTGCTGAATTATCTCTCTTCAGTGACCTTAAGTCCGGCAGATAAAGACTAATCACCTGTAGGCCAGATAAGACGCGTTAGTGTCTTATCTGGCATTTGCACCGATTGCCGGATGCGGCGTAAACGCCTTATCCGGCCTACGATTCCCATTATTTCAACAAATTACATTAAAGTAGGCCAGATAAGACGCGTCAGCGTCGCATCTGGCATTTGCACTGAATGCCGGATGCGGCGTAAACGCCTTATCCGTCCTACGAATCCCGCGATTTCCTGACCCTCTCGGCATATAACGTCAGCGTCTGTTTTATCACATCCAGCGTTACCGGCTTCGACAGGCAGCTGTCCATACCGGACTCCAGACACCGCTGCTTCTCTTCAGCCAACGCATTAGCAGTTACTCCGATTACCGGCAACGTCAGTCCCAACTGACGAATGTGTTGCGTCAAGCGGTAACCATCCATATTTGGCATGTTGACGTCGCTAAGCACGATATCAATATGATTCTTGCTAAGTACATTAAGCGCATCGACGCCATCATTCGCGGTTTTACATTGATAGCCCAACGATCCCAACTGATCTGCCAGCAAACGCGGTTAATCGGATGATCATCCACGACAAGAATCATCATATCGTCATTATCGCTGACCGCTTTGTCCGTTGACGGCAGAGCGTTAGCAGGATCGTCGCTCTCCATCTCGATCAAATAAATACGCGCCAACAATGCCGGTAGCTCATGCGGAGCAGCCACACTGTGTACCCACTCCCCTGGCGCTTTCTCCGCGGAATACCAATATGGCGACGACAGAAGGTCACTACCGCTCTGCCCTGCCATTTTTTACTCACTACCTGTCAGTGATCAAACATCTTCGGAGTCGGTTCCTGCCCTTCGTATGTGTAACGACGATGCCGCTGCGCTGCAAACTGGTTTCCAGGAACTGACAGAGCGACGCATTGCGGACCGCCAGCCAGCAGCGTTTACCACTCAACCCTTCCACGCCTTTTCTGCGGGTACTGAGCGCCGTACAACGGAATACGCACGGTAAACTGGCTGCCATTCCCGGTTCGAATCTACCGAGATATCGCCGTCCATCATGCTGATCAGTTTTTCACAAATCGCCAGACCCAGACCGGTCCCCTGGGAAAATACGCTGTACGCCCGTTCCGACCTGGAAGAAGGGATCAAACAAGCGCACACTTCTTTCGCCGGTATCCCCACGCCGGTATCGCGAACACGGATAGAGAGATAATCGCCATCGCGCGAACATGCAAAATATACAGCCGGTACGGTGAATTTTATGGCGTTACTCAACAGGTTGGAGATGACCCTGCTGTAAACGCATCGGGTCGCCATTTAAGGCCACTGGCACATCCGGTTCAATAAAGCAGTACAAGCCTAACTGCTTGCGTACCACCAGCGGTAAATAGTTGGCGTGATGTGGTTCATCACTTCACGCGGTGAAAAACTCACGCGGTTCGATCTTCAACTGTTCCGATTCAATCTTCGAGAAATCGAGAATATCGCTGATAATTTTCAACAACAGGCTGGAAGAGTTGTTCATTGCCGTCACCAGCGATCGACGCCTTTCGGTAACTCTATGGTTTGCAACAGATCCAGGTTACGATAATGCCATTACAGCGGCGTTCGCAGCTCATGACTGACGGTGGCAAGGAACATCGATTTTGACTGGCTCGCCTGTTCCGCATGCTTGTGCCATCTCCTGCAACGACTCTTCCATCTTCACGCGCGAAGAAACATCCACAGCACACAAATGGCCACGTTTTCATTACGATAGCGCGAATGGACGAAGCTGATTTGCAGATTGGTATTGTTGCTGGTCAGGACATCAACAAAATTGACCTGCTGCCACAGATAATTTGCGTCAGTCGTAGGCAGGTCCTCATGCGTAAGCATATTGAGATAGGTATGCGCCAGTTCGTTACTCAGGATATTGGTCCCGTCCTGGGTACGCAGAATACAGATCCCCACCGGCGCCGAAGCGACAATCTTCCGGTTAAACTGCTCGTGTTCCTCCAGCCGCTGGGCGTCGCTTTCGGCGGGAATAAAGATTTTCCGCTCATACATGCGCGCCAGGGTGAACAGCGCCCCACCCGCGATGAGGTTCAGCAGAATGGCATTCATGATGAGAATGCGTATCCGCTCAAGCACCATATCCACCGGCAGCGAATAGACGATACTGAGCGACGAAGGCGGCAGACTCTTCTTCAGCACCAGCTCGCGGAAACCAGAGGTATAGCCAAACCACGACCGCTCCTGCATCCAGTGCGGTTCGACGTTTAGACGGTTATCGGGCCCGGCAAGCGAGATCAGCTGATGACCGTTTTCATCCAGAATGGTCACGCCCATGGGCAGGCTGCCCGGGGTGAAGAAGTTTTCCATGCGAATGGTCTGCTCAATCCCCAGCAGCGCCTGCAGGCGATTGCCGAGATACACCGGCGTCAGGGCGTAGAAATAGCCCACGCCCGGGCGCGGGCCCTGGCTCACCCAGAAGATATTATTCCCGCGCTCGTCCTGCGGTGCATTGCGGTATTTGACAATACGTTCATGCAGGCTTTTCAGCGCATCGTCACGCTCAACGGGCACGTCGCGCAGGCCAAAATCAGCCATGCAGAGATTCTCGCTGCCAATCAGGAAAACGCGGTTCAGGTCATAGGCGGCGGAGAAATTGTCGCGCCAGTAGCGCATAAACCAGGCAAGGGATTCCAGAGACCCGCGCCAGGAATTGCTCATGGTGGAGCAATCGGAGTCCGGAAACAGCGGCTGGAAATCCGGGACTTCGGTTTTGTCATCACGTCCGCGAAGCGCAAGGATGCCGTTTTCCGCCGTCAGACGATTTTCGGCAATATACTTCAGCTCCTTCATTACGTCAGACGTTCGCTGAATGTAACGCTGGGCCTGGTCGGAGCTTAAATTAAACTCCTGGCGGATCTCCGCTTCTTTCTGGTGCAGGGCGTTAACGATGTAAAACACCGAGAACAAGGCCACCAGCAGCCAAAGCAAGAGCGCCAGCGCCCGAAACAGATAACGAGAGACTTTCAGCGTAGTACGAAAGGAGACGAGGTATTTCAAGGGGGCGAGGCTCCGCCGTCGGGGTCAAAAGAATGTGGTTAAGGTAGCGGTAAACGCGCCAGGTCGCAACGTTGACTTATCTGCTTGTGCAAAAGAAAAGGGCCGGAATCCGGCCCTTTTTTGCATCAGAAGACATTACTCGTCAGCGTCATCCGCTGCGTCATCGTCGGTGTCGGCTTCCGGAGCGATTTCATCGTCCCCTTCCGCGGCACTGCCGTCGATGGTATCCAGATCTTCCTCGTCAACCGGTTCAGCAACACGTTGCAGACCCACTACGTTTTCATCTTCCGCAGTACGGATGAGGATCACGCCCTGGGTGTTACGGCCCACGATGCTGATTTCCGAAACGCGAGTACGTACCAGCGTACCGGCATCGGTGATCATCATGATCTGGTCGCAGTCATCTACCTGTACCGCGCCAACAACTAAACCGTTACGTTCGGTAACCTTGATGGAGATAACCCCTTTCGTCGCACGCGACTTGGTTGGGTATTCCGCCACTGCGGTACGTTTACCGTAACCGTTTTGCGTTGCGGTGAGGATTGCGCCATCGCCACGAGGCACGATCAGAGAGACGACTTTATCGCCTTCACCTAAGCGAATACCGCGAACACCGGTGGTGTTGCAGCCCATCGCACGGACAGAAGACTCTTTAAAGCGCACCACTTTACCTTCAGCGGAGAACAGCATTACTTCGTCTTCGCCGCTGGTCAGGTCAACGCCGATCAGCTCATCGCCGTCAACCAGTTTGATCGCCACTTTACCGGCGGTACGCAGACGGTTGAACTCGGTGAGGACAGTTTTCTTCACGGTACCGTTAGCGGTCGCCATGAAGACTTTCACGCCTTCTTCAAACTCGGTCACTGGCAGGATCGCAGTGATACGTTCGTCCTGCTCCAGCGGCAGCAGGTTGACGATCGGACGACCGCGCGCGCCACGAGTGGCTTCCGGCAACTGATAAACTTTCATCGAATAGACGCGACCACGGCTGGAGAAGCACAGAATATGGTCGTGAGTGTTCGCCACCAGCAGTCGGTCGATAAAGTCTTCTTCTTTAATACGTGCGGCAGATTTACCTTTCCCGCCACGACGCTGCGCTTCGTATTCAGAAAGCGGCTGATACTTAACGTAGCCCTGGTGAGAGAGCGTCACGACCACATCTTCCTGGGTGATCAGATCTTCCAGGTTGATGTCTGCGCTGTTGGCGGTGATTTCAGTACGACGTTTGTCACCGAACTGTTCACGAACCAGCTCCAGCTCTTCACGGATCACTTCCATCAGACGATCGGCGCTACCAAGAATACGCAACAGTTCCGCGATCTGATCCAGCAGCTCTTTGTATTCGTCGAGCAGTTTTTCGTGCTCAAGACCGGTCAGTTTCTGCAAACGCAGATCCAGAATCGCCTGAGCTTGCTGTTCGGTCAGGTAGTACAGACCATCACGCACGCCGAACTCTGGCTCCAGCCATTCCGGACGCGCAGCATCGTCGCCAGCACGTTCGAGCATCGCGGCAACGTTGCCCAGCTGCCACGGATTAGCAACCAGCGCAGTTTTCGCTTCTGCAGGCGTCGGCGCATGACGGATCAGTTCGATGATCGGGTCGATGTTCGCCAGCGCCACGGCTAATGCTTCAAGGATATGAGCACGATCGCGAGCTTTACGCAGTTCGAAAATAGTACGACGGGTCACCACTTCACGGCGGTGACGAACAAACGCCGCGATGATGTCTTTCAGGTTCATGATCTTCGGCTGACCATGGTGCAATGCCACCATGTTGATACCGAAAGAAACCTGCAACTGGGTCTGGGAGTAGAGGTTGTTGAGCACAACTTCACCGACCGCATCGCGTTTCACTTCAATCACGATGCGCATACCGTCTTTGTCAGACTCGTCACGCAGCGCGCTGATGCCTTCCACGCGTTTTTCTTTTACCAGTTCCGCAATCTTCTCGATCAGGCGCGCTTTGTTTACCTGATACGGAATTTCGTGGACGATAATGGTTTCACGACCGGTTTTGGCGTCAACTTCCACTTCTGCGCGAGCGCGGATATACACCTTGCCGCGACCGGTACGGTAAGCTTCTTCAATACCGCGACGACCGTTAATGATTGCCGCCGTCGGGAAGTCCGGCCCCGGGATGTGTTCCATCAGCCCTTCAATGCTGATGTCTTCATCATCAATATACGCCAGACAACCGTTGATGACTTCCGTCAGGTTGTGCGGCGGGATGTTGGTTGCCATACCTACGGCGATACCGGAAGAACCGTTCACCAGCAGGTTAGGAATTTTGGTTGGCATGACGTCCGGAATTTTTTCCGTGCCGTCATAGTTATCAACGAAATCGACCGTCTCTTTTTCGAGATCGGCCATCAGTTCATGGGCAATTTTCGCCAGACGGATTTCCGTATAACGCATTGCCGCCGCAGAGTCGCCGTCGATAGAACCGAAGTTACCCTGACCGTCTACCAGCATATAACGCAGCGAGAATGGCTGCGCCATGCGGACGATCGTGTTATAGACCGCCAAGTCACCATGGGGATGGTATTTACCGATTACGTCACCAACGACACGGGCAGATTTTTTATAGGCTTTGTTCCAGTCATTGCCTAGTACGTTCATGGCGTAAAGTACGCGACGGTGTACCGGCTTCAGGCCATCTCGGACATCTGGCAGCGCACGGCCAACAATGACCGACATCGCATAATCCAGATAGGAGCTCTTCAGCTCTTCCTCAATGTTGACCGGTGTAATTTCTCTCGCAAGGTCGCTCATCTAACCGCTATCCCTCTACTGTATCCCGGATTCAAAGGTCGCAAATTATAACACAGCCGCGCAGTTTGAGGTAAACCTATACGCTTTATTCACATCCAATGCCTGATATACTCGTTTGTCTTGCCAATTACGGAGTAGAAGTGCCAATGAATGCCGAAAAATCGCCGGTAAACCATAACGTAGACCACGAAGAGATCGCTAAATTTGAAGCCGTCGCCTCCCGCTGGTGGGATCTGGAAGGTGAGTTCAAACCGCTGCACCGCATTAACCCGCTGCGTCTGGGCTATATTGCCGAGCGTGCTGGCGGTTTATTTGGCAAAAAGGTGCTCGATGTCGGTTGTGGCGGCGGCATTCTGGCCGAGAGTATGGCGCGCGAAGGCGCGACGGTGACCGGTCTGGATATGGGCTTTGAGCCATTGCAGGTGGCAAAACTGCACGCACTGGAAAGCGGCATTCAGGTGGATTACGTGCAGGAAACCGTGGAAGAGCACGCGGCAAAACATGCCGGGCAGTATGATGTGGTGACCTGCATGGAGATGCTGGAGCACGTCCCCGATCCGCAGTCAGTGGTCAGAGCCTGTGCGCAACTGGTGAAACCAGGCGGCGATGTCTTTTTCTCGACACTTAACCGCAACGGCAAGTCATGGCTGATGGCGGTGGTTGGTGCGGAATATATTTTGCGCATGGTGCCCAAAGGCACGCATGATGTGAAGAAAGTTTATTAAACCGGCAGAATTGCTGGGCTGGGTGGATCAGACCAGTTTAAAAGAGCGGCATATCACTGGGCTGCATTACAACCCGATCACTAATACTTTTAAACTCGGCCCCGGCGTGGATGTGAACTATATGCTGCACACAACCGCCAAAAACGACTAACGTCATTCGTTATTCTTATAAAGATTGCGCGACACCATGTTGCGCAATTCTGACCTCTCGTTGAAGAAATCAGCACTCGATCAAATTTTGAATTTTTTTTCTTAATTATTGACATGTCTTCCAGGCCTTACGGTACGAGGACTTAGCCTTTTTTACCCTTTCACAACCTCAATTTAACGTCAAAATCAACCCTTGTGCTGAAAAGATTCGATACTAGAATACTCACCATATAGCGTTTTTCTTATCGCAAACCCCCTATATGTAGTATTTATCCACAGAGTTAGTCACAAGACGGATCTGTGGATAAGCGGGGGATATTTTTTATTTCACGGACAGGTACGACATACATGAATCAGAATCTGCTGGTGACAAAGCGCGACGGTAGCACAGAGCGCATCAATCTCGACAAAATCCATCGCGTTCTGGATTGGGCGGCAGAAGGACTGCATAACGTTTCGATTTCCCAGGTCGAGCTGCGCTCCCACATTCAGTTTTATGACGGTATCAAGACCTCTGACATCCACGAAACCATTATCAAGGCTGCCGCAGACCTGATCTCCCGTGATGCGCCGGATTATCAGTATCTCGCCGCGCGCCTGGCGATCTTCCACCTGCGTAAAAAAGCCTACGGCCAGTTTGAGCCGCCTGCGCTGTACGACCACGTGGTGAAAATGGTCGAGATGGGCAAATACGATAATCATCTGCTGGAAGACTACACGGAAGAAGAGTTCAAGCAGATGGACACCTTTATCGATCACGACCGTGATATGACCTTCTCTTATGCTGCCGTTAAGCAGCTGGAAGGCAAATATCTGGTACAGAACCGCGTGACCGGCGAAATCTATGAGAGCGCCCAGTTCCTTTATATTCTAGTTGCCGCGTGCTTGTTCTCGAACTACCCGCGTGAAACGCGCCTGCAATATGTGAAGCGTTTTTACGACGCGGTTTCCACATTTAAAATTTCGCTGCCGACGCCAATCATGTCCGGCGTGCGTACCCCGACTCGTCAGTTCAGCTCCTGCGTACTGATCGAGTGCGGTGACAGCCTGGATTCCATCAACGCCACCTCCAGCGCGATTGTTAAATACGTTTCCCAGCGTGCCGGGATCGGCATCAACGCCGGGCGTATTCGTGCGCTGGGTAGCCCGATTCGCGGTGGTGAAGCGTTCCATACCGGCTGCATTCCGTTCTACAAACATTTCCAGACAGCGGTGAAATCCTGCTCTCAGGGCGGTGTGCGCGGCGGTGCGGCAACGCTGTTCTACCCGATGTGGCATCTGGAAGTGGAAAGCCTGCTGGTGTTGAAAAACAACCGTGGTGTGGAAGGCAACCGCGTGCGTCATATGGACTACGGGGTACAAATCAACAAACTGATGTATACCCGTCTGCTGAAAGGTGAAGATATCACCCTGTTCAGCCCGTCCGACGTACCGGGGCTGTACGACGCGTTCTTCGCCGATCAGGAAGAGTTTGAACGTCTGTATACCAAATATGAGAAAGACGACAGCATCCGCAAGCAGCGTGTGAAAGCCGTTGAGCTGTTCTCGCTGATGATGCAGGAACGTGCGTCTACCGGTCGTATCTATATTCAGAACGTTGACCACTGCAATACCCATAGCCCGTTTGATCCGGCCATCGCGCCAGTGCGTCAGTCTAACCTGTGCCTGGAGATAGCCCTGCCGACCAAACCGCTGAACGACGTCAACGACGAGAACGGTGAAATCGCGCTGTGTACGCTGTCTGCTTTCAACCTGGGCGCAATTAATAACCTGGATGAACTGGAAGAGCTGGCAATTCTGGCGGTTCGTGCACTTGACGCGCTGCTGGATTATCAGGATTACCCGATCCCGGCCGCCAAACGTGGAGCGATGGGTCGTCGTACGCTGGGTATTGGTGTGATCAACTTCGCTTACTACCTGGCGAAGCACGGTAAACGCTACTCCGACGGCAGCGCCAACAACCTGACGCATAAAACCTTCGAAGCCATTCAGTATTACCTGCTGAAAGCCTCTAATGAGCTGGCGAAAGAGCAAGGCGCGTGCCCGTGGTTTAACGAAACCACTTACGCGAAAGGGATCCTGCCGATCGATACCTATAAGAAAGATCTGGATACCATCGCTAATGAGCCGCTGCATTACGACTGGGAAGCTCTGCGTGAGTCAATCAAAACGCACGGTCTGCGTAACTCCACGCTTTCTGCTCTGATGCCGTCCGAGACTTCTTCGCAGATCTCTAACGCCACTAACGGTATTGAACCGCCGCGCGGTTACGTCAGCATCAAAGCGTCGAAAGACGGTATTTTGCGCCAGGTGGTGCCGGACTACGAGCACCTGCACGACGCCTATGAGCTGCTGTGGGAAATGCCGGGTAACGATGGTTATCTGCAACTGGTGGGTATCATGCAGAAATTTATCGATCAGTCGATCTCTGCCAACACCAACTACGATCCGTCACGCTTCCCGTCAGGAAAAGTGCCGATGCAGCAGTTGCTGAAAGACCTGCTCACCGCCTACAAATTCGGGGTCAAAACACTGTATTATCAGAACACCCGTGACGGCGCTGAAGACGCACAAGACGATCTGGTGCCGTCAATCCAGGACGATGGCTGCGAAAGCGGCGCATGTAAGATCTGATATTGAGATGCCGGATGCGGCGTAAACGCCTTATCCGGCCTACGGCTCGGTTTGTAGGCCTGATAAGACGCGCCAGCGTCGCATCAGGCACAGGATGCGGCGTAAAATGCCTTATCCGGCATTAAACTCCCAACAGGACACACTCATGGCATATACCACCTTTTCACAGACGAAAAATGATCAGCTCAAAGAACCGATGTTCTTTGGTCAGCCGGTCAACGTGGCTCGCTACGATCAGCAAAAATATGACATCTTCGAAAAGCTGATCGAAAAGCAGCTCTCTTTCTTCTGGCGTCCGGAAGAAGTTGACGTCTCCCGCGACCGTATAGATTACCAGGCGCTGCCGGAGCACGAAAAACACATCTTTATCAGCAACCTGAAATATCAGACGCTGCTGGATTCCATTCAGGGTCGTAGCCCGAACGTGGCGCTATTGCCGCTTATTTCTATTCCGGAACTGGAAACCTGGGTCGAAACCTGGGCGTTCTCAGAAACGATTCATTCCCGTTCCTATACTCATATCATTCGTAATATCGTTAACGATCCGTCTGTTGTGTTTGACGATATCGTCACCAACGAGCAGATCCAGAAACGTGCGGAAGGGATCTCCAGCTATTACGATGAGCTGATCGAAATGACCAGCTACTGGCATCTGCTGGGCGAAGGTACCCACACCGTTAACGGTAAAACTGTGACCGTTAGCCTGCGCGAGCTGAAGAAAAAACTGTATCTCTGCCTGATGAGCGTTAACGCGCTGGAAGCGATTCGTTTCTACGTCAGCTTTGCTTGTTCCTTCGCATTTGCAGAACGCGAATTGATGGAAGGCAACGCCAAAATTATTCGCCTGATTGCCCGCGACGAAGCCCTGCACCTGACCGGCACCCAGCATATGCTGAATCTGCTGCGCAGCGGCGCGGACGATCCTGAGATGGCGGAAATTGCCGAAGAGTGTAAGCAGGAGTGCTATGACCTGTTTGTTCAGGCAGCTCAACAGGAGAAAGACTGGGCGGATTATCTGTTCCGCGACGGTTCGATGATTGGTCTGAATAAAGACATTCTCTGCCAGTACGTTGAATACATCACCAATATCCGTATGCAGGCAGTCGGTTTGGATCTGCCGTTCCAGACGCGCTCCAACCCGATCCCGTGGATCAACACTTGGCTGGTGTCTGATAACGTGCAGGTTGCTCCGCAGGAAGTGGAAGTCAGTTCTTATCTGGTCGGGCAGATTGACTCGGAAGTGGACACCGACGATTTGAGTAACTTCCAGCTCTGATGGCCCGCGTACGTTAAGTCTTTCCGGCACTGAGGTGCTGTGTCGGGAAGAGCATCCTTCTCTGCTTGTGGCGCTTGAGGCGCATCAGGTAGAAGTAGAGTACCAGTGTCGTTCGGGCTACTGCGGCTCCTGCCGCTGCCGTCTGGTCGCCGGCCAGGTGGACTGGCTGACCGAACCGCTGGCCTTTATCAACGAAGGGGAAATTTTGCCCTGCTGCTGCCGGGCAAAAGGCGATATAGAGATCGAGATGTGATTGTTGTCCTTATCCCCTCTCCCCGTGGGAGAGGGTTAGGGTGAGGGCATCAGGCCGCAGAGCCTGATTGTCGGGTGGCGGCTTCGCCTTACCCGACCTGCCAAAGCTACTTCCGGTGAATGAATTCGACCGCTTTATCCGGGAAATCCGTAAACAGTCCGTCCACGCCCGCCTGGTTATACAACACCTCATAAAGCTGATTCACATCCGTGGCATACGGCGGCAGCTGGTCGGCACGCACCGTATACGGATGCACCTGCATCTTGCTGGCATGCGCCTCTTTCACCATCGCCGTCAGCTTCACGTGGCCCGGCGCTGAGCCCTCCGCCACCAGCATGTGATAATCCGGCCCGATGCCGTCGGCATACTGCGCAATCTGCTTCATCGCCCCCGGCTTAAACATCCAGTCGTAGTTGTAGTTAACCCACTTTCCGTCCGGCTGCTTCTCCTGGGTTTCATTCCAGTCGGTGTAGGCAATCAGCTGTACCAGATTGAGATCCATCCCCATCTTCGGCTCCAGCTCGGTTTTGATGCGCTTCAGCTCGGCGGCATCAAAACACTGCAGGTAGACCTTGTCCTTCTTGCTGGTGTAGCCGTACTGTTTCAGCACCTCCAGCGTCTTCGCGGCAATGTCCTTCCCTTCCTGATGGTGGAACCACGGCGCTTTGATTTCCGGGTAGATGCCGATGTTTTTACCGGTGGAGTGGTTCAGCCCCTGAACAAACTCAATCTCTTCCTGGAAGGTATGAATGCGGAAGTCAGATTTGCCCATCGGGAAACGTCCCGGATAGACCTGCACTTTCTTACCGTTTTCAATCTCGAAGCCTTCGGTAAACTTCAGAGAACGGATCTCCGCCAGCGTGAAGTCGATGGCATAGAAGCGCCCATCTTTACGGGCGCGGTCCGGGAAACGCTCCGCCACGTCCGTCACGCGATCAAGATAGTGATCGTGCAGGACGACCAGCTGGTCGTCCTTCGTCATCACCAGATCCTGCTCCAGGTAATCCGCGCCCTGCGCATAGGCCATCGCTTTCGCCGGCAGCGTATGCTCCGGCAGATAGCCGCTCGCGCCGCGGTGGGCAATAACAATTTTATCCGCCGCCAGCGCGGATCCGGTCATCAGGCCCGCCAGCAGCAGGCCTGTCGCTAACTGAGTTAATTTCATCGCAAAGCTCCTTATTGACGACGTGCCAGCACTTCCGCGTGGCGACGTTTTTCGCCAATCATCACAACAATCAACAAGATAACCGCCAGAATGCTGCCGCCAATCATTACCATAAAGCCGCCATCCCAGCCGAAGAAGTCCACGGTGTAGCCAACAATCGCGCTCGCCGCCACCGAACCGCCCAGGTAACCAAACAGCCCGGTAAAGCCCGCTGCCGTACCTGCCGCTTTTTTCGGTGCCAGTTCCAGCGCATGCAGACCGATCAGCATCACAGGACCGTAGATCAGGAAGCCGATAACAATCATACAAATCATATCGACGGTTGGGTTACCTGCCGGGTTCATCCAGTAAACGATAGTCGCGATGGTCACCAGTGTCATAAAGAAAACGCCGGTTGCCCCACGGTTGCCACGGAAGACTTTATCCGACATCCAGCCGCACAGCAGAGTGCCCGGAATACCTGCATATTCATAAAGGAAGTAGGCCCAGGAGGATTTATCTAGCGCGAAATGCTTAACCTCTTTCAGATAAGTCGGTGACCAGTCGAGGATGCCGTAACGCAGCAGATAAACGAACACGTTGGCGATGGCGATATACCACAGCAGTTTGTTCGGCAGTACGTACTGCATGAAGATTTGCTTCGCCGTCAGCTCCTGTTCCGCTTTTTCGTTATAGTCGTCCGGATAATCATTTTTGTACTCTTCGATCGGCGGCAAGCCACAGGATTGCGGGGTATCGCGCATCATCGCAAAGGCGAATAATGCCACCAGAATGGCGCAGAAAGCAGGCATATAGAGCGCCGCATGCCAGTCATTGAACCAGGCCATCCCCAGCAGGAACAGCAGCGGCGGAATACCACCACCGACGTTGTGCGCACAGTTCCACACTGACACAATGCCGCCACGTTCTTTCTGCGACCACCAGTGCACCATAGTACGACCACACGGCGGCCACCCCATCCCCTGGAACCAACCGCAGAGGAACAACAGTACAAACATCACCGCAATGCTCGACGTCGCCCATGGCACAAAGCCCATAAACAACATCACTGCCGCCGCCAGAATCAAACCTGCGGGCAGGAAAACGCGCGGATTCGAGCGATCCGATACCGAACCCATGATGAATTTCGAAAATCCATAAGCAATCGAGATCCCCGAAAGGGCAAAACCTAAATCACCGCGTGAGAATCCCTGCTCAACCAGATAAGGCATAGCAAGCGCAAAGTTCTTACGAACCAAATAGTAAGCCGCATAGCCAAAGAATATCCCCAGGAAAATTTGCCAGCGCAATCGACGATAAGTCGGATCGATCTCCGCGGCAGGTAAGCGCGCTTTGTGTGGCGCTGGTTTAAAAATACTCAACATTGATAGCCTCCGTGGCCCGTGGTCTTATTTATGATTAACAGCCTGATTCAGTGAGAGAACCTGCCGTTTCTTGAGTTGCCGCGATGTTAAGAAAACATTCATAAATTAAATGTGAATTGCCGCACACATTATTAAATAAGATTTACAAAATGTTCAAAATGACGCATGAAATCACGTTTCACTTTCGAATTATGAGCGAATATGCGCGAAATCAAACAATTCATGTTTTTACTATGGCTAAATGGTAAAAAACGAACTTCAGAGGGATAACAATGAAAACTCGCGACTCGCAATCAAGTGACGTGATTATCATTGGCGGCGGCGCAACGGGAGCCGGGATTGCCCGCGACTGTGCCCTGCGCGGGCTGCGCGTGATTTTGGTTGAGCGCCACGACATCGCAACCGGTGCCACCGGGCGTAACCACGGCCTGCTGCACAGCGGTGCGCGCTATGCGGTAACCGATGCGGAATCGGCCCGCGAATGCATTAGTGAAAACCAGATCCTGAAACGCATTGCACGTCACTGCGTTGAACCAACCAACGGCCTGTTTATCACCCTGCCGGAAGATGACCTCTCCTTCCAGGCCACTTTTATTCGCGCCTGCGAAGAAGCAGGGATCAGCGCAGAAGCTATAGACCCGCAGCAAGCGCGCATTATCGAACCTGCCGTTAACCCGGCACTGATTGGCGCGGTGAAAGTTCCGGATGGCACCGTTGATCCATTTCGTCTGACCGCAGCAAACATGCTGGATGCCAAAGAACACGGTGCCGTTATCCTTACCGCTCATGAAGTCACGGGGCTGATTCGTGAAGGCGCGACGGTGTGCGGTGTTCGTGTACGTAACCATCTCACCGGCGAAACTCAGGCCCTTCATGCACCTGTCGTGGTTAATGCCGCTGGGATCTGGGGGCAACACATTGCCGAATATGCCGATCTGCGCATTCGCATGTTCCCGGCGAAAGGATCGCTGCTGATCATGGATCACCGCATTAACCAGCATGTGATCAACCGCTGCCGTAAACCTTCCGACGCCGATATTCTGGTGCCTGGCGATACCATTTCGCTGATTGGTACCACCTCTTTACGTATTGATTACAACGAGATTGACGATAATCGAGTGACGGCAGAAGAGGTTGATATTCTGCTGCGTGAAGGGGAAAAACTGGCCCCCGTGATGGCGAAAACGCGCATTTTGCGGGCCTATTCTGGCGTGCGCCCGCTGGTTGCCAGCGATGACGACCCGAGCGGACGTAACGTCAGCCGTGGCATCGTGCTGCTCGACCATGCTGAACGCGATGGTCTGGACGGATTTATCACCATCACCGGTGGCAAACTGATGACCTATCGGCTGATGGCTGAATGGGCTACCGACGCGGTATGCCGCAAGCTAGGCAATACCGAGCCGTGCGTGACGGCAGAACAGCCGCTCCCGGGATCGCGGCAGTCCACCGAAAAAACGCTGCAAAAAATCATCTCTCTGCCCGCGCCGCTGCGCGGGTCCGCTATTTACCGCCACGGCGACAGAACGCCACCGTGGCTTGGTGAAGGACGACTGAGCCGCAGCCTGGTGTGCGAGTGCGAAGTCGTCACCGCCGGTGAGGTGCAGTACGCGGTGGAGAATCTGACGGTCACCAGCCTGCTCGATCTCCGCCGCCGCACCCGCGTTGGAATGGGGACCTGTCAGGGCGAGCTGTGCGCCTGTCGTGCCGCTGGATTGTTGCAGCGCTTTCACACTACCACCGCCACCCAGTCGCTCGATCAGCTCAGCGCGTTTTTAAACGAGCGCTGGAAAGGCATTCAGCCCGTCGCCTGGGGCGATGCGCTGCGCGAAAGCGAATTTACCCGCTGGGTCTACCAGGGGCTTTGCGGTCTTGAGAAGGAGCAACGCGATGAAATTTGATACCGTAATCGTCGGCGGCGGGCTGGCGGGCCTGCTCTGCGGCATCAGGCTCACGAAGCAGGGGCTGCGCTGCGCCATTATCACCCGGGGCCAGAGCGCCCTGCACTTCTCGTCGGGCTCGCTGGATCTGGTGGACGAAGCGTACCGCGATAAGCTGCCGCCGGAGCACCCGTATCACCTGATTGGCGCGCAGCATATTGACCGCTTTGCGCTGGAGACCGAAGCGCTGCTGGCGGACTGCGGCGCACGTCTGCAGGGAAGCGCCCGGCTCAATCACCAGCGCGTTACGCCGCTTGGCACGCTGCGTTCCGCGTGGCTCAGCCCGGAGGAGGTGCCCGTTGCCCCCATTCGCGCGGGACGCGTGCAAGTGGTAGGGATTAGCGGCTTTCTGGATTTCCAGCCCCATCTCGCGGCGGCATCACTTTGCCGCCAGGGCATCAATGCCGAAACGGCTGAGATAGAACTGCCTGAGCTGGATGTCCTGCGCGATAACCCGAGCGAATTTCGCGCGGTGAATATCGCCCGTTTCCTTGATAATGAAGAAAACTGGCCGCTGTTACTTGATGCGCTTAATTCCTGTCGCCAATACCTGCGAATGATCCTGATGCCCGCCTGCTTCGGTCTGGCCGATGACAAACTGTGGCGTTGGTTGAATGAAAAACTACCTTGTTCACTGATGCTTTTGCCAACGCTGCCGCCTTCCGTGCTGGGCATTCGTCTGCAAAACCAGTTACAGCGCCAGTTTGTGCGCCAGGGTGGCGTGTGGGATGCCGGGCGATGAAGTGAAAAAAGTGACCTGTAAAAATGGCGTAGTGAACGAAATCTGGACCCGCAATCACGCCGATATTCGCTACGTCCACGTTTCGCGGTTTCCGCCAGCGGCAGTTTTCTTTAGTGGCGGACTGGTAGCGGAACGTAACGGCATTCGAGAGCCGATTCTCGGCCTTGATGTGCTACAAACCGCCACGCGGGGTGAATGGTATAAGGGAGATTTTTTTGCGCCGCAACCGTGGCAGCAGTTCGGTGTAACCACTGATGAGACGGCTACGCCCGTCACAGGCAGGGCAAACCATTGAAAACCTGTTTGCCATCGGTTCGGGTGCTGGGCGGATTTGATCCCATCCGCCCCAGGGATGCGGCGGCGGTGTTTGTGCCGTCAGTGCTTTACATGCCGCTCAACAGATTGCCCAACGCGCAGGAGGCCAACAATGAATGACACCAGCTTCGAAAACTGCATTAAGTGCACCGTCTGCACCACCGCCTGCCCGGTGAGCCGGGTGAATCCCGGTTATCCAGGGCCAAAACAAGCCGGGCCGGATGGCGAGCGTCTGCGTTTGAAAGATGGCGCACTGTATGACGAGGCGCTGAAATATTGCATCAACTGCAAACGTTGTGAAGTCGCCTGCCCGTCCGATGTGAAGATTGGCGATATTATCCAGCGCGCGCGGGCGAAATATGACACCACGCGCCCGTCGCTGCGTAATTTTGTGTTGAGTCATACCGACCTGATGGGTAGCGTTTCCACGCCGTTCGCACCAATCGTCAACACCGCTACCTCGCTGAAACCGGTGCGGCAGCTGCTTGATGCCACGCTGAAGATAGACCATCACCGCAGCCTGCCGAAATATTCTCACGGCACCTTCCGCCGCTGGTATAAATCCGTGACGGCGAAGCAGGCGCAGTACGCCGAGCAGGTGGCCTTTTTCCACGGCTGCTATGTAAATTACAACCACCCGCAGCTGGGTAAAGATCTGCTGAAAGTGCTAAACGCCATGGGCACGGGCGTTCAGTTACTGAACAAAGAGAAGTGCTGCGGCGTACCGCTGATTGCAAACGGGTTTACCGATAAAGCGCGAAGGCAGGCTCAAAGCAATGTCACCTCCCTGCGCGAAGCGATTGTCGATAAAGGCATTCCGGTGCTGGCGACCTCTTCCACCTGTACCTTCACCCTGCGCGATGAGTATCCGCATCTGCTGGACGTGGACAACACAGGCCTGCGCGAGCACATCGAGCTGGCGACACGCTTCCTGTGGCGCAAGCTGGACAGCGGGCAGACGTTGCCGCTGGGGACATTGCCGCTGAAAGTGGTCTATCACACGCCATGTCATATGGAGAAGATGGGCTGGTCGCTCTATACGCTGGAGCTGCTGCGGTTAATCCCGGGGCTGGAGCTGACGGTGCTGGACTCGCGCTGCTGCGGGATTGCGGGAACCTACGGCTTTAAGCGTGAAAACTATGAAACGTCGCAGGCGATCGGCGCCCCGCTGTTCCGTCAGATTGAGGAGAGCGGCGCGGATATCGTGGTGACGGACTGCGAAACCTGCAAGTGGCAGATTGAGATGTCCACCAGCAAGCGCTGCGAGCATCCGATTACGCTGCTGGCAAAGGCGCTCGGGTGAACATGGCCGGGGCGAAAGGCCCCGGCACAGGTGTTACTCGATGAACAGCGACTCGACCACATGGATCCAGCCGTGCTCGCTGGCCACCTCTTTGCCATTCAGCCAGCGGCGCAGCATGTTCAGCGCCATCATCGCGCACACCTCCTGACGCACCGCCAGGCTGTGGCGGGTGATGCTCATTTTTACCCGCAGGGCCCAGGTGCCTTCCGGGGTCGCCAGCGCGAAGTTAAGGTATTCCTCGTCCAGGCCCCCGACAAACAGCGCCAGACCGGCAAAATGCTTCACCCTTCTCTCGGACGCCCAGCGGGCGGTCTGCGCCAGGGTCTCCTGCTGGAACGGCACCACTTCGCTCGCCAGCAGCGGCGCGTTGACGCGCGACAGCTGGAGCGCCAGCAGGCCACCGGTGAACTGCTCGCTTAAGGTCACGCTGAGCTGACGCGCCTGCAGCTGCGTCGCAATCTGTGCGGGCAACCCTTCCGTACCTTCAAAGATCAGGCTTTCGCCCGCCACGCGCTGCACCTCGGGCCACAGGGCCAGCATAGCCTCTTTCTGTTCGGCCGGGCCTGTCAGCTTA
This sequence comes from Enterobacter hormaechei, assembly GCA_041890495.1. Classification (GTDB taxonomy): domain Bacteria; phylum Pseudomonadota; class Gammaproteobacteria; order Enterobacterales; family Enterobacteriaceae; genus Escherichia; species Escherichia boydii. The sequence goes on along the minus strand of CP169086.1, from coordinate 376,044 downwards.
AGTTCAATGATCGGCATGGAGGAGCGATAGCCCATGGACACGCCCGGCGGCAGCGGAAGGTGATCGAGACTCTGGGCCAGATCGCTTTCCGAGCGGCCAAAAGTAGTCAGACGCAGGCACAGCGGCGGTTCCGGCAGGGTAAAACGATCGCGAAGGCGCGGCAGGATCTGCTGCTCGACCATCACTTTAAATTCTGAGGGCACGCCCGGCGTGAAGAACATCAGGCAGCGGTTCAGCTGCATGGCAAACCCGCACGCGGTACCGACCGGGTTATCGACCAGTTCAGCACTGGCAGGAATTTCAGCCTGTTTGCGGTTGCTGGGGGCCATGACGCGACCGCGTTCGGAGAAAAAGCGCTCCATCTGCGAGAGCCACGCCTCGTGCAGCACCAGCCCTTCGCCTTTTGCGGTCGCGGCGGCCAGGGCGCTGAGATCGTCGCTGGTGGGGCCGAGCCCACCGTTCACAATCAGCACGTCACAGCGTTCACTGCGCTCGCGCAGAATAGCGACCAGTGACTCAAGATTGTCGCCCACCGTATTGCGGCGCGTTAACGGTAATCCTTGCTCAAAGAAAAGATCGGCAAGCCAGGCAGCATTGGTATCGATAATTTGTCCATGCAGCACTTCGTCGCCGGTGGATAACATCTCCACGTTAATCATTATGTTCTCCCGCTTATTTGGTCAAAACACTATAGCGCAAACGCGGGGTGGAGAAGAGAGAAACTGGCGCGACAGAACGCCGCGCCGGAGTGATTAGAAGCCTGCGCTGACGCCCACGTACGGGCCGTCGGCCAGCGCGTTGTCGCGGTTGCCGTCTTTGCCGGCCAGGTTCAGATAGCGATAGCCCGCTTCGATGGTAATCGGACGCATGATGGTCCAGCGCGCGCCGGCGTTGGCCTCTTCATAGCTCTCGATACCGCTTGAGAGGGAATCCGGTGAATAGTAGTACTCACCAAACAGGCCGAAGCTGTCGCCAATTTTCCACTGCAGGCCGCCGCCTACTGCCGCCGCGTACCCTTCGTCACCGTCATTTGGGTTGGTATAGATACCTTTACCGCCGACGGTGGCCAGGAACGGGCCAAGAGGAACGTTCAGACCCAGGCCGAGGCTGGCCGCGTCGCCGTCGTCATCGTTATGCGTCCAGCCGCCGGTCATCGCCAGACCGGAAGTCTCGGTCCCCATGCCAAAGCCCAGGTGGGTATAATCCTGACCCGCCGAGCCGTTAATGCTGATGGCGTTAGCCGCCGCAGATACAACCATCAGGCCGAGGCCCAGTAATGCCACTTTTTTCATTGTCGTGATCCCACACAATTATTATAAAGAAGTCCCAAAACCGCGAGATTTTAACCGGAGTCTTCCGGGGATCAAGCACTCTGCGTGCGGCAGAACGGTAGATTGTAACTATTTGAAACGGCTGTTATCCCTTCAGCGATGCGTTGACCCACTCCTGCAACGCGCGGCGCGAGACTTTAATGCCGCCATTTTTGAGTTCGGTCGGCAACAGCAGCCAGCGGACGGGTTGCTCAAAACGCGCCACCTTATCCCGCACCCAGTCAGGTAAACAGGTGATATCCGTTCCCGGCTCGCACTCCACTACCGCCACCGGACGTTGCCCGAATTCAGCGTCGTCCAGCGGAACGATAAACACCTGGTTAACCTGCGGGTGCGTGGCGATAACGCGCTCCAGCGATTCCGGCTGGATCCCTTCTCCGCCGCTAAAAAAGAGGTTGTCCATGCGGCCAAGGATCGTCAGACGGCCGTCATGCCATTCGCCGCGATCGCGTGTGGCGAACCATCCCTGCTCGTTAGTCAGCGGAATCAGTTCGCCATCCCGCCAGTAGCCTGAGGCCATGCTTTGCGCCCTGATCCAGACTTCCCCGTTAACGACCTGCACCTCTCTGCCCGGCAGCGCACATCCCACGTCCGGCTCGCCGTCCGCCTCTTTCGCGCAAACGGTAGAGGCAAACTCGGTCAGACCGTAGCCGCAGAAGGTGCGTATATCCTGCTCTCGCGCCTGCTGCGTCAATTCCACAGGGATGGCGGCCCCGCCCAGCAGTACCGCTTTCAGTGCGACAGGCTGGTGGGCATTAAGCAGGCGCCAGAGCTGGGTTGGCACCAGCGAGGCGTGCGTGCAGCCTCGGAGAGCCTGCTCCAGAGGCTGTTTCTCGCGTACGGTTAACCGCGCGCCGGCCTGCAGCCAGCGCCATAAAATCCCCTGGCCGGAAACGTGGAACAGCGGTAGCGAAAGCAGCCAGTCGTCGTCTTCACCGTAAGGCATCAGCGACAAAACGCCGCGCGCGCTCGTAAGATGGGCCTCGCAGGTATGGACCGCCGCTTTCGGCAGCCCGGTGGAGCCGGAGGTCAGCGTCATGGAGGCCAGCCGCGCCGGTTGCCACGCTGCGCAATACGCATCGGCTGTCTCGTGCATGCGCAGGGCAGGAAGAGCGTCGTAGCTGCCGTCCAGCACCAGCGCAAAGCGCAGCGTCATCTGCGGGAGCAGCACGTCCAGCAGCGGGCGCGGCAGCTGTGGATTAGCGGGAAGAATACGCGCCCCGCACTGGAGCAGCGCCAGCCACGCCAGCAGGGTTTGCGGATGATTATGGGCCTGCAGCAGCACGCCGCAGCCCTCCTCCACCCCCTGCCGGTGAAAGCCCGCCGCAAGGCTGTCTATGCGCGCGCACAGCTGTTGCCAGCTGAGCACCTCGTCGTTCAGCCTGAGGGCCGGTTTATCGGCAAACTGTGCGCACCAGTGTCGCCACGGCCAGTCGTTAAAACTCATCGCAACGGCTCCAGCGCCGCGACGTCGAGGCACGGCAGCGCGCTGTCCGGCCACGAGCGGACAAGCTGCGCCTGCATCAGATCCAGCGTGTCCAGCCCTGGAATGGTGTCCGGCGTTAACCAGGCGGCAATCCGCGCCAGTTGCGTTAAGCCTAAGCTCGATTCAATGGAAGAACTGATCACCGCCGTCAGCCCCAGCGCGTGCGCCGCCTGTACCTGCTCGCGTACTTTTTCCAGACTGCCCGTGAGCGTGGGTTTGATAACTACCGCGCGCACGCCCTCTTCAGCCACAAAGGCAAAATCCGGCTCGCGCAGGCTTTCATCCCAGGCAATGGCAATGCCGGTTTCACGGGCAAACGCTCGCGAATCATCGCGGGTTTTGCACGGCTCTTCGAGAAACGCGATGCGGTCGCGATAATCCGGGTTAACGTATTTGGCAAACTGCTGACCTTTCAGCGGTGTCCAGGCGCGATTTGCGTCAAGACGCAAATGCAGATCCGGAATTGCCTCCAGCAACAGATTCACCACCATGCCGTCGCGCACCGCTTCGTACAATCCCACTTTGACCTTCGCCACTTTCTCGCCTGGCATATCTGCAAGTTTGAGGATCAGATCGTCCGGATCGCCATTACACAGCGGTGCCGCACGGTAGTTGGCTGCTTGCGGCAACGTATCTGTCAGTTCTGCCAATGCACAGCTTACGCCAAAGGCCACGGAAGGCATCTGCGGTAGCTCGCAATCGCCTGCCAGCCAGTTATTTACCCAGGCAAGCAGCACACTTTGCGCCTCTTCCCAGGTTTCCTGACTGAAGCCCGGCAGTGGGGAGATCTCCCCCCACCCTTCGCGCTCGCCTTCACGCAGGCAAACATACAGCCCGTCGCGGGTTTTTAACCGCCTGTCGCGCAGAACCACCCCCGCGTCCATGGGGATCTGCCAGCGGTATACCTGCGCGCTACGCATTACGGATTCCGTTTGAATTTGCTGAAGTCAGGCTGACGTTTCTGGTTGAAGGCGTTGCGACCTTCCTGACCTTCTTCCGTCATGTAGAACAGCATGGTGGCGTTGCCCGCCAGCTCCTGCAGCCCCGCCTGCCCGTCACAGTCGGCGTTCAGTGCAGCTTTCAGGCAGCGCAGCGCCATCGGGCTGTTTTGCAGCATTTCGCGGCACCAACGGACGGTTTCTTTTTCCAGATCCGCCAGCGGTACCACGGTGTTCACAAGGCCCATATCCAGCGCCTGTTTTGCGTCGTACTGACGGCACAGGAACCAGATTTCACGCGCTTTTTTCTGCCCGACGATGCGAGCCATGTAGGAAGAGCCCCAGCCGCCGTCGAAGGAACCGACTTTCGGGCCAGTCTGACCGAAGATGGCATTATCTGCCGCGATAGTCAGGTCGCACATCATGTGCAGAACGTGACCGCCGCCGATGGAGTAGCCAGCCACCATCGCGACAACCGGTTTCGGACAGGTACGGATCTGACGCTGGAAGTCCAGCACATTCAGGTGATGTACGCCGGAATCATCTTTATAGCCGCCGTAATCACCACGCACTTTCTGGTCACCACCGGAGCAGAACGCTTTATCGCCTGCACCAGTCAGAATGATCACGCCGATGTTGTCGTCATAACGCGCATCTGCCAGCGCCTGGATCATCTCTTTTACCGTCAGAGGACGGAAGGCATTGCGCACCTGCGGACGATTAATGGTGATTTTTGCGATACCGTCGGTGGATTTTTCATAACGAATGTCCTCGAAACCTTCGGAGCAGTCGTGCCATTCAACCGGTGCGTAAAGCATTGCTTCATCAGGATAAATCATATTGTGTCCTTTAGTCAGAAACGCAAGATCTGCGCCAGACTTGCGATTACGCCAGCGGGATTTTCCCGATGCGCGTTATGTCCGGCGTTGGGAATTTCATGACGGACGGCGTTCAGCTCCGCGGCAAGGGCCGCAAACTTCTCATCACATTCGCCATAGAGATAATCAAAAGAGAAATCGCGCGCGCTCAGGGCGGCACGCAGGTCAGGCTGCACGGCCAGCGAGGTCGCCTCGAGCATCATCGCCAGCGCCGCGCCGCTGTTCTGGCTGCGCAGGGTAATCAGCGCGTCGCGCTGGGCGTCCGTGAGGGAGGCGAACACGGGCTGTTGGTACCAGTCAGCGAACACCTTCTCCAGCGGTTCGCTGCGAAAACGCGTTGCCCAACGGCGGTCGGATGCCAGCCGCGCATGTCGCGCATCGGCATCCTGCAGGCCTGGATGTCCGCCTTCTACCGTCACGCCCAGCAGCCCCTTTGGCTGCTGGCAGGCATGGAACATCGCAATGCGGCCGCCGAGGGAGTACCCGACGAGCCAGAAATTAAGTATGTTGTAACTAATCAGAGTTCGGGTGAGCAACGCGCTCATCTCGTCAAAGCCCGCGACACCAAGGTGCCGGGATCCACCGTGACCCGGCAGATCCAGATACAGCCGGGGGTAGTCACGGAGTCGCTCACCAACGGCCTGCCACTCGCGGCAATCTCCGGAAAAACCGTGCAAAAAGACCAGCCAGGGATAGCCTGCTTTTCCGGCCTGCTGCACGCCCGAGAGGATCACAGCTGGCTCACCTGCGCCAGCAGGCTTTGCAGGGTCTGCGCACCGATAGCCTCGTTCACCACCAGCTCAATCAGCGTCGCGCCGGGCTGTTTCCAGGCCGCACCGAGCGCGGCATCCAGCTGTTCCCAGTTTTGCGGACGATGATATTTCAGCTCGAACATCGCGGCGGCGTGCTCAAAATGGACGTTTTGCGGCATCAGATAGAAACGCTCACGCTCGCTTTGCGGCGTTGGCAACAGCGAGAAAATTTGCCCGCCGTTGTTGTTCACCACAATTAATACCAGCGGCGCAGAAACCTGACGCAATAACGCCAGCGCGTTGAGATCGTAAAGTGCGGAGAGATCGCCCACAATCGCCAGCGTCGGTTTGCCGCTTGCCCGCTGAACGCCGGCGGCGGTCGAAAGCAGCCCGTCGATACCGCTGGCCCCACGGTTGCTGTACACCGGGTAACCTGCCGGAAGTTGCGAAAGCGCATCAATCAGACGTACCACCAGGCTGTTACCAACAAACAATTGCCCCTGTTCAGGCAGGCACTGGCGAATACGGTGTGCCAGCCCGGCCTCGCTAAACGCTTCACAGTGCGCTTTGGTCAGCTCCCACGCCTGGCGCGAAAGGTCCGGGATGGCTACCGCCCAGGGCTTGCGTTTTTCAGCCGGATGAAGCGTCAGCCAGGCGTCGATACTGCTGACGAGACGACGACCGCGGTGGTGCGCCGGGTCAAGCCGCCCTTCCAGCGCGTCCACCAGCCAGTACTCTTCAGGCGTGCAGGTGGCCTGCCACTGCAGTAACCGTTTGCCGGTTAAACTCGATCCAAGCTGGACCACAATCTGCGCCTGCGACAGCTCGGTGACCGCTTTGGCATTACCCAGCCAGAGATCCGCGCACGGCAGCGGCTGACCGGTCTGGGAAAGTACGTCGCCTATCAGCGGCCAGCCCAGGGTTTGCGCCCATTCGGCAACCAGCTTGCCTTCGGCGGCGCTCATGCGCCCGGCAATAACCACGCCGCGCTTCTGCCGCCAGAAGAACCAGTCGCGCTGCTTCGCGCTCTCAAGATGCGTCTGCTCGCGCAGCCACGGTTTTTCACTCTGCCACCAGTCGCCGAGGGACTGCTGCCAGTCAAGACCCGTATCGTCCAGCTCGCCGTACAGCGGCTCGGCAAACGGGCAGTTGATATGCAACGCCCCGCTGCGCAGCGTCTCCATGGCGTGATCGACGGTGGAGACCAGCCAGCTTACCGGGATATCCTGGGTGGGACGGGGTAACGAAATCGTCTGCGAAGGATGCGAAGAAAAGAGTCCCGGCTGACGGATGGCCTGATTGGCGCCGCAGTCGATAAGCTCTGGGGGACGATCGGCCGTCAGCAAAATAAGCTTTTCACCGGTTAACCCGGCTTCAATCAGAGCAGGATAGAGGTTCGCCACGGCAGTACCGGAAGTGACAATCACCGCCACGGGTTCTTTGCTAACCTTCGCCAGACCCAGCGCGAGATGCCCGAGGCCACGCTCATCAAAGTGGGTGTGGTGAATAAACGCCCGGTTTTCGGCGGCCGCCAGCGTCAGCGGCGTTGAGCGAGAACCCGGTGCAATACACACGTGCCTGACGCCGTGGCGCGTCAGGGCTTCAAGGATCACCGCCGCCCAGCGTCGGTTAAAAGAACTTACTGACATGAGATTGTCCGGTATCAAGAATGCGACACAGTATAAATAATAGAAAAAATTGGAATTTTGATATGAATCGGGATTGCGCGATTCAGTATTAATCCCTTAGGAGCAGAGAGCGCAATCCGGCGGCTTTGTTTTCAATCTCCTGCCACTCCTGTTCCGGGTCAGACCCGCTGACAATACCGGCACCGGCATAGAGCCGCAGGGAGCCATCCTGGACGCGGGCGGAGCGCAACGCCACGCAAAATTCACTCTGTTCGGGAGATAAATACCCGGCCGAACCGGCGTACCACTCGCGGTTAAAGGGCTCAACCATCTGGATAAACTCGCGCGCTGGCTGTCGGGGTAATCCGGCAACGGCCGCGGTCGGCTGTAACATGAGCAAACACTGCTCATCATCGGCCTGTTTGAGCTCGGTCCAGATACAGCGGCGCAAGTGCTGCACTTTACGCAGGCGCACCACCTGGGGGGGCAGTACCTCAAGCGTCTGCGTATAGTGCTGAAGACGCTGGCAAATATCTTCCACGACCAGCATATTTTCGCGCTGGTTTTTATCATCGTTCAGCAACCATTCGCCGAGACGCTGCGCCTGGCTATCATCGGTATGGCTGGCAACGGTGCCCGCCAGCGCTTCCGTGCGCAGCAGCTTGCCGCGCCGCCGCCAGAGACGCTCGGGGGTCGAGCCAAGAAACGCGTTGCTGGCGTCGAAAATCATGCAGAAATGGTAGCAATGCAAATTAAGGGCGCGGCTGGCCGCCATCAGCGCGACGGGGTTAACGCGCTGTGTGAACTGCAGATCGGTTGCCCGGGCGAGAACCACCTTTTCAAAGTCACCGCGCGCGATGGTCTCAGTCGCTCTGCGAATAAGCTTCAGCCATTCGGCCTGCTGCGGCTGATGGGTTTCGTGCTCAACCTGAACGGACAGCGGGCGGATAGGCCTTGCGGGACGGAGCTGCTGTAAAAAATCCCGCGCGGCGTGGGCATCTTCCTGAAGCGAATAATCGCTCCACAGCTGCAGGCGCAGCGTGGCGGTGCCGGCGGTACGCCGCCAGAGCAGTCGCGGTAAAAAGAGGCTGCCCTGCTCCGGATTAAAGGCGTTCAGGCCGCAGATGCGGGTATCACCTGCCGCGTTTTGCTCGCGCAAAAACTGCGTGGCTAATGCCAGCGATGAAAATGGGATAACCGCCCCCAGCGCGGCAAGCTCTTCATCGCCGTTACGCTGCTGCCAGTAAAACTGCGGATAGCACTGCTGCTCGCCAAGCCAGGCGAGAGGATCGAAGGCATCGTTTAACGGGAAAGAGACGTCGAAATGACGTATGCCGGGTGCTGCGGGTAACGCTTGCGAAAGCTGGGTACGCAGTTGCTCCAGCGCGAGGAAAATCGAATTCACGCGAACCTCTCCCTGTTAAAACCTCGTATTATACGGGGTACTGGCAATAAATAGCAGTACCCACGTATAGGGAGTGGTTAAGCGGCTTAACGTCGGGCCAGCAGCAGCCCCAGCACCAGCCCTACGGCAGCGCCCACGCCAATACCTTGCCACGGTTTTTCATGCACGTAATCATCGGCACGATACACCGCTTTTTTGGCGCGGTAGTAGTAGGTATCAGACGCATGGCTGACGCGGTTTTTCACTTCATGCAGCGCCTGCTCGGCGCGGGCTTTTAGCTCAATATATTTCTGATCGGCAGGGTCGCCCGAGGAACGTAACACCTCTTCCAGCGTTTCGCTCAGTAAGGCCAGGTCGTCGTCGATACGGGTATCCCAGGATTGAAATGACATATTTTTCTCCATGTTAGTACACCAGTCCGCTAACTATAGCCAACGACTCGCCATTACGCCTGCTTCGCTTCCCGCGCCATGCCGATGTGGGGAATGCCGTCTTCGTCATACACTTCCGTTACCGGCGTGAAGCCAAAGTGGGCATAGAACGACTGCAGATGCGCCTGCGCGCCCAGGTATAACGCTTTGTTCGGCCACTGTTTCTGGCATGCCTCGAGCGTTTTCTCCATCAGCTGATAGCCCAGTTTTTCACCACGCGCGCTACCGCTGATGATGACGCGGCCAATGACGACAGGCTCAAAATCGTCTTCGCTTTTCAGAATCCTCGCATACGCCACCAGCTCGTTATTCCGCCAGCCGAGGATATGGCGGTTCTCGCCGACGAGGTCGTCTCCGTCGATGTCCTGATACGGGCAGGTCTGTTCAACAACAAACACTTCGCAGCGCAGTTTCAGCAGGGCGTAAAGTGAATGAACGGTGAGGTCACTATGGTGTATATCTTGCCACTGGATCATGTCAGTCTCCTTCCTGGGGTTCATCACGTTATACTAAACCCCTCCCCGTTCGGCAAAGGGCTGATTGCATTATGGAACTGATTTTTCTGGGTACGTCCGCGGGCGTGCCAACCCGCTCACGGAACGTGACGGCGATCCTGCTGGATCTTAAACACCCCACCCGCGGCGGGCTGTGGCTGTTTGACTGTGGTGAAGGGACGCAGCATCAGCTGTTACACACCGCTTATCACCCCGGCAAGCTGGATAAAATTTTTATCACCCATCTGCATGGCGACCATCTGTTTGGCCTTCCCGGCCTGCTGTGCAGCCGCTCGATGGCCGGTAACGCCAACCCGCTAACGATTTACGGGCCTGAGGGTATTCGTGAATTTGTTGAAACCACGCTACGCCTGAGCGGGTCGTGGACGGATTATCCGCTGGAGGTCGTTGAGATTAGCGAAGGCCTGGTTTTCGATGACGGCGATTATAAGGTGAGCGCTCAGCCGCTCAATCATCCTGTCGAGTGCTATGGTTACCGCATTGAAGCGCATGACAAACCCGGCGCGCTGGACGCCGCCGCGCTGATGGCCGACGGCGTAAAGCCCGGGCCGCTGTTCCAGCGTCTGAAGCACGGAGAGACCGTCACGCTGGAGGACGGGCGCGTCATCAACGGCCAGGATTATCTCGCCGCGCCACAGCCCGGCAAGAAGCTGGCGATTTTTGGCGATACGGCACCGTGCCCGGCGGCGCTCACGCTGGCCCAGGGCGTAGACGTAATGGTGCATGAAGCGACGCTTGAAACGGCGATGGAAGAGAAAGCCAACGGCCGGGGCCACAGCTCCACGCGTCAGGCTGCGCAGCTTGCCCGTGACGCGGGCGTCGGGAGGCTAATCGTCACCCACGTCAGCTCGCGCTACGACGCGCGGGGCTGTGAAAAGCTGCTGGCCGAGTGCCGCGCGCTGTTCCCGGAATGTGAGCTGGCCGAAGATTTCGCTCAGGTCAGCGTTTAGTCCTTCATTTTTCCCTCAGGATGCCGATAACGATTAAAAGGTCAGCATTTCTCTCGAGGGTAGAATGGATAATTTCCAAAAAGATATTGATGACAGGGCGAATCTGACCCTGTCGAACCGTTTTGAACTGTTGCTGTTCCGTCTTGGCACCTCTCTGAACGAAAATAAATCTGAGCTGTTTGGCATTAACGTCTTTAAGCTACGTGAAATTGTGCCGATGCCGGAGTTCACGAAACCCGCCGGGATGAAGTCACCGCTGATGGGAATGGTGAATATTCGCGATCAGGTGATCCCTGTGATTGACCTGGCCGCCGTGGCGGGCTGTAAGCCCACCACCGGGCTGAACATCCTGCTGATCACCGAATATGCGCGCAGCGTGCAGGCGTTTGCCGTGGAATCGGTTGAGAACATCATGCGTCTGGACTGGAAGCAGGTGCACGCGGCGGAAACCGCCGTCAGCGGTCGCTACATCACCAGCATTGCGTGTCTTGACGAGAAGACCGATACCAACGATCTGGCGATGGTGCTGGACGTTGAGCAGATCCTGTATGACATCACTCCGGCCAACCACGATCTTCACGCCACGAACCTGAAGACCACCAAATTCCATATCAAGCCGGGCGCTGTGGCCATCGTCGCGGAAGACTCCAAAGTGGCGCGCTCGATGCTGGAGAAAGGTCTGCAGGCGATGGAGATCCCGGCGCAGCTGCATATCACCGGCAAAGAGGCGTGGGAAAAAATTGGCGTGCTGGCCGCGCAGGCGCAGGCTGAGGGAGTTCCCATCACCGATAAGATCGCGCTGGTGCTGACCGACCTCGAAATGCCGGAGATGGACGGTTTTACGCTGACGCGCAAAATCAAAACCGACCCGATACTGAAAGATATTCCTGTCGTGATCCACTCTTCCCTTTCCGGCAACGCCAACGAAGATCATATTCGCAAGGTGAAGGCGGACGGGTATGTGGCGAAGTTTGAGCTGAACGAGCTGTCGTCGGTGATTGAGGAAGTGCTGGACCGCTCGATGAAGAAGATTGACGGGCCGTTGATTAGCCGGAAGCAGCTGGCTTAGGTCCTGTGCGGGCTGGTGCCCTCACCCCATCCCTCTCCCACAGGGAGAGGGCGCAAACCATAAAAAAACCCGCCGAAGCGGGTTTTTTATTTTTACATTAATGGCATCGCTCGCTGCACGATATCAATCAGCGGCTGTGGATAGATACCGAAGATCAGCACCAGCAGCGCGGAGATGAGTACCACAATACCCCCGGCGCTGTACTGCCAGTTGGTTGGGGCATCACGGTTGAGCTGCTGAGGCGCGCTCAGTTACAGGCTCACCGCCACGCGCAGGTAGTAGTAGAGGCCGATTGCCGAACCGACAACCACGGCACCCACCAGCCACCACAAGTGTGCCTGGACACCGACCGCCAGCACGTAGAACTTACCGATAAAGCCCAGCGTCATCGGGATACCGGCCAGAGACAGCATCATCACCGTCATCACTGCCGCAAGGATCGGACGATGCCAGAACAGACCGCGGTAAGAGAACAGGGAATCAGCATCCGGGCCACGATACGGGCTGGACATCAGGCTGACCACGCCGAACGCGCCGAGGCTGCTGAACAGATAACCGGCCAGGTAAACCCCTACCGCTTCCATCGACATCTCGCCGGTTTGCAGCGCAATCAGCGCTACCAGCAGATAGCCGAGGTGAGAGATAGATGAGTAACCGAGCAGACGTTTGATATTGGTCTGGCTCAGCGCCATCAGGTTACCGAAGATGATGGAGGCAAAGGCGATAATCGCCAGCACCACGCGAATCGCTTCGCTGTCACCCACCGGTGCGTAGAGGAACAGACGCATCACCACACCGAAGATAGCGATTTTGCTCGCCGTCGCCAGGAAAGTGGAAACCGGCGCAGGCGCGCCCTGGTATACGTCTGGCGTCCACAGGTGGAACGGCACCAGAGAGAGTTTGAAGCCGAGGCCAACAATCATCAGGCCGAAACCTGCCAGCAACAGCGGCTCGTTGAGCATACCGTCGCCAAGGTTTTTACCCAACGCGACAAACGACAGGTCGCCAGACTGCGCATACACCAGCGCCATACCAAACAGCAGGAAAGAAGACGCTGCGGCAGAAAGGATGGTGTATTTGATACTGGCTTCCAGTGAACGTTTCTGGCGGAAAGCGTAACCGACCAGGCCAAACAGCGGCAAAGAGATCAGTTCGATACCGAGGAACAGAGACGCCAGATGGTTGGCATTCGCCAGCAGGATCCCGCCCAGCGCGGCAATTAACACCAACAGGTAGAACTCATCCTTGTTGTCGTTATAGCCTTCAAGCCACGGGTAGGCGAAAGTACAGGTGGCGAGGCTCGCCAACAATACCAGCCCGGTGTAAAGCATGGCGAAACCATCAACGCGCATCAGCGGCGTAACGTCCATAGCGCCCGCCTGGCCAACAAACCAGAGCGAAACCAGCGCCGCGTTAAGCCCAATAACCGAGAGCGTAGCGTTGAGGAAATGATTGCGTCGCCACGCAATGGAGAGCATCACAACCACCACCGTCAAGCCGACGATCAGCAACGGTAGCAGTGCGATCAGGTTTTGTGGAGTTATTGTCATGGCGATTTACGGCCTTGTAGTAGTAACGGAATTAACAAACCACTGCTGGATATTGCCAATCGCGGAGTGCGAGGTATCCAGAATCGGCTGCGGATAGAAGCCCAGCAGTACCAGCAGCACCACCAGCAACAGGATCATAAACAGCTCACGCAGCGACATCCCTGGCAGTTCCTGGCTGGCAATCTGGCTTTTCGCTTTACCGAAGTAAGCGCGATGTAACATCGCCAGCGAATAAACAGATGCAAAGACCAGCCCAAAGGTAGAGATAACGGTAATCACCGGTACAACCTGGAAGCTGCCGAACAGAATCATAAATTCGCCGACGAAGTTACCGGTGCCAGGCATCCCAAGCGTTGCCACCGCAAAGAACAGCGACAGTGCTGGCAGCCATTTCATCTTGCTCCACAGACCGCCCATCATGCGCATGTCGCGGGTATGGATACGTTCATAAAGCTGACCACAAAGAATAAACAGACCCGCCGCCGACAAACCGTGCGCAATCATCTGGATTACCGCGCCCTGGTAGGCCAACTGGCTGCCGGTGTAGATAGCAATCAGCACGAAGCCCATGTGGGAAACCGAGGTGTAGGCGATCAGACGTTTGATATCGGTCTGGGCGAAGGCCATCCACGCACCGTAGAAGATGCCGATAACACCCAGCCACATAGCAATTGGCGCGAACTCTGCCGACGCGTTCGGGAACAGCGGCAGGGAGAAACGCAGCAAACCGTAAGCGGCAGTTTTCAGCAAGATCCCCGCGAGGTCAACGGAACCGGCGGTCGGAGCCTGGGAGTGCGCATCCGGCAGCCAGCCATGCAGCGGAACCACCGGCATTTTGACTGCGAAGGCGATGAAGAAGCCCAGCATTAACAGGTATTCCACACCACTGGACATTGGCGTATTCAGCAGCTCTTCATAGTTGAAGGTCCAGACGCCGGTCGCATTGTAGTGAACAAAAACCAGCGCCAGGATGGCAATCAACATCACCAGGCCACTCGCCTGGGTGTAAATGAAGAACTTGGTTGCCGCCGTGATACGCGTTTTACCGTCAGAGGCTTTATGCCCCCACAGTGCGATCAGGAAGTACATCGGCACCAGCATCATTTCCCAGAAGAAGAAGAACAGGAACATGTCGATGGCAAGGAACACGCCGATAACGCCGCCCAGGATCCACATCAGGTTGAGGTGGAAGAAGCCCTGATATTTTTCGATCTCTTTCCACGAACATAGTACCGCCAGCACACCGAGCAGACCGGTCAGCACGACCATCAGCAGCGACAGCCCGTCAATGGCGAGATGAATAGAGATACCAAAACGCGGGATCCACGGCATGTCGAATTCAGACTGCCACTGCGGAATTCCGGCGGATTGCGTCAGTGAATAACCGCCCTGCAACCACAGTTGCAGCGACAGCGCCAGCGTCAATCCCATGGTGATCAGCGCGATCCAGCGTGGCACCTTGACGCCAAAGCGTTCGGTCTGCCAGCACAGGAAGCCGCCAATAAAGGGAATTAATATTAGCCAGGGTAGTAACATGGCGATCTTTATTCCTTGTAAAAGTCCCGTCAGGACCGGATTTTCAACGAATTCTCACGACAGAAAATTCTCTTCGGACTGGGGGTAGTGTCGGATGCACCGCGAAGGCGGCTTATCCGACCTACGTTCTTATATGCCCAGGGGCAATCCCACAATCCTTAACTCAACGCAGTACCATCAACAGTGCCAGCACCACGACCGCACCGATGCTCATGGATGCCACATACCAGCGCAGATAGCCGTTCTCACTTAACAGCAGACCTTTACCTGCAAAGCGGGAAAGGACAGCCGGGATGTTCATCATTGAGTTCAGCGGATCGCGTTTCAGCAACCAGGCAATACCCAGGAACGGCTTGACGAACACTTTGTCATACAGCCAGTCAAATCCCCAGGCGTTGTACCACCAGGTGCCCAGCAGACGGCCCGGCGCACTGTTGGCGATGGAGGTCACCAGAGTACGTTTACCCAGCCACAGCCAGGCTGCCAGCAGAATGCCGACCACCGCGACCACGCCAGAGGTAATTTCCAGGGTCAACATGCTGCCGTGCGCCAGTTCCGTCGTTTGCGGAAGCACGCCCTGCAGCGGCGGTACAATCAGTGCGCCAACGAAGGTGGAAAGGATCAGCAGCACAATCAGCGGCAGGCTGTGAGTTACCCCTTTCACGGCGTGAGCGTGAATTTGTTCTTTTCCGTGGAAGACGATGAAAATCATACGGAAGGTGTAGAGCGAGGTCATAAACGCACCGACCAGACCTGCCACCATCAGATTGATATGACCAT
The DNA here is from genome assembly GCA_041890495.1 of Enterobacter hormaechei. GTDB lineage: Bacteria > Pseudomonadota > Gammaproteobacteria > Enterobacterales > Enterobacteriaceae > Escherichia > Escherichia boydii. The sequence continues at coordinate 360,795 of CP169086.1, read as the reverse complement.
TCGCCATCGCACCCGCGAGGATCTCATCCTTACTGAAGAAGCCCGCAGTGACCAGCGGTAGTGCCGACAGTGCTGCGCCGCCCACCAGGAAGCAGAGATAAACCAGCGGAATAGATTTACGCAGACCGCCCATCTTGAAGATGTTCTGTTCGTGATGGCAGGCCAGAATGACGGAACCGGATGCCAGGAACAGCAGCGCTTTAAAGAACGCGTGGGTCATCAAGTGGAAAATCGCCGCATCCCATGCCTGCACGCCAAGCGCGAGGAACATGTAGCCAATCTGGCTCATGGTAGAGTAAGCGAGAACACGTTTGATGTCGGTCTGTACCAGCGCGGCAAAACCGGCCAGCAGCAGCGTAACCGCCCCGACAATACCCACCAGATGCAGAACTTCCGGCGTCATCAGGAACAGGCCGTGGGTACGGGCGATCAGGTAGACACCCGCGGTTACCATGGTTGCGGCGTGGATCAGCGCGGAGACAGGCGTCGGGCCCGCCATCGCGTCGGCAAGCCATGTCTGCAACGGCAACTGCGCAGATTTACCGACCGCACCGCCCAGCAGCATCAGCGTCGCCCACATCAGCATGTTATTGCCGTCAGCAAAGTGCGCTGGTGCCAGTTCCACCATTTCGCGGAAGTTCAGGGTGCCCAGTTCGTTGTAAAGAATGAACAGTGCGAAAGCGAGGAACACGTCACCCACACGGGTCACGACGAACGCTTTCATTGCCGCTGCGCCATTCTTCGGATCGGTGTAATAGAACCCGATCAGCAGATAGGAGCACAGGCCCACGCCTTCCCAGCCGAGGTACATCAGCAGCAGGTTGTCGGCAAGCACCAGAACCACCATGCTGGCGATGAACAGGTTGGTGTAAGCGAAGAAGCGAGAGTAGCCCTCTTCACCGCGCATATACCAGGAGGCGTACATGTGAATAAGGAAACCCACACCAGTGACCACCGAGAGCATGGTCAGCGACAGGCCGTCCAGCACCAGGTTAAAACCGATGTTAAAGTCGCCTACCGACATCCACGTCCACAGCGGCTGGCTGTATGTCTGCTCGCCGTTAGCGAAGAAATCAACGCCGATAAAGGCGGTTACCAGCGCCGCCAGGCCCACAGAGCCTACGCCGACGATCGCCGAGACGTTTTCAGACCAGCGCCCACGGGAGAATGCCAGCAGGACGAAGCCAATCAATGGCAAAATAATGGTTAAGGCAAGCATGTTCATCCGCGCATCTCACTTACTGAATCGATGTTCAGGTTCTGGCGACGACGGTGAAGTTGCAGCAGCAGCGCAAGGCCGATACTCGCTTCTGCCGCCGCGAGGCTGATGGCGAGAATGTACATCACCTGACCGTCGGTCTGGCCCCAGTAGCTTCCGGCGACCACGAAGGCCAGCGCGGAGGCGTTAATCATGATTTCCAGACCAATCAACATAAACAGCAGATTGCGACGGATAACCAGACCGGTTAAGCCAAGAACGAATAAGATTGCCGCGAGGATCAGTCCATGTTGTAAGGGGATCATGCGTGCTCCTCCGTTTTTCTTTTCGCGCTGTCGTCTTTACGATTGCTCAGCACTTCACCCGCACGCTCTTCACGACCGACGTGGAAGGCCACAACCAGACCTGCGAGCAGCAGCATAGAAGCCAGTTCCACCGCCAGTACGTAAGGCCCGAACAGCGTAATACCCACTGCTTTAGCACTGATTGGCGTACCGTCGATACCCTGATCGTTAACACCGAGGATGGCGTAAACAATCACCACCAGCATGATGGCCGACAAAATTGCCGGACCAATCCACACCTGCGGTTTCAGCCACTGGCGTTCCTGTTCGATTTCTGAACCGCCCAGGTTGAGCATCATCACCACGAACACGAACAGCACCATAATGGCACCCGCGTAGACGATAATTTCCAGCGCACCGGCGAAGTAAGCGCCCAGTGAGAAGAACACCCCGGAAATCGCCAGCAGCGAAATAATCAGGTACAGCAGTGCGTGTACCGGATTGGTATGGGTGATCACTCGCAAGGTCGCAAGTATGGCTATCAGGCCACAGATATAAAAAGCGAACTCCATTGCCCCTCTCCTTACGGTAACAGGCTCTTGACGTCGATAGGCTTGGCTTCGTTCTCTGCTTCGCCCTTATCTTTGCCGTCGATTGCCATACCTGCCATCCGGTAGAAGTTATATTCCGGGTATTTGCCCGGACCGGAGATCAGCAGATCCTCTTTCTCGTAAACCAGATCCTGGCGCTTGTATTCCCCCATTTCGAAATCCGGGGTTAACTGAATCGCCGTGGTCGGACAGGCTTCTTCGCACAGACCACAGAAAATGCAGCGTGAGAAGTTGATGCGGAAAAATTCCGGGTACCAGCGACCGTCTTTGGTTTCTGCTTTTTGCAGCGAGATACAGCCGACCGGGCAGGCTACCGCGCAGAGGTTACAGGCTACGCAACGCTCTTCGCCGTCCGGGTCGCGGGTCAGAACGATACGACCACGATAACGGGGCGGCAGATAGACCGGCTCTTCCGGGTACATTCGCGTTTCGCGTTTGGCGAACGCGTGCAGGCCGATCATCCAGATACTACGAACCTGGGTGCCGAAACCTACTAACAATTCTTTTAAGGTCATGGTCTTATTGCCCCTTATTGCGCCTGCCAGAGAATGACAGCCGCCGTTACCAGCAAGTTGATCAGCGTCAGCGGCAGGCAGATTTTCCAGCCGAAGGACATTACCTGGTCATAACGCGGACGCGGTAACGACGCACGAATCAAAATGAACATCATCATAAAGAACGCGGTTTTCAGCGCGAACCAGATGAATGGCGGTAACAACGGGCCTTGCCAGCCACCGAAGAACAGCGTCACCATCAATGCAGAGATGGTCACAATCCCGATGTACTCACCCACGAAGAACAGACCGAACTTCATACCGGAATATTCAATGTGGTAACCATCCGCCAGTTCCTGCTCGGCTTCCGGCTGGTCAAACGGGTGACGGTGACATACCGCCACGCCCGCGATGGCAAAGGTAATAAAACCAAAGAATTGCGGGATAACGTTCCACACATGCGCCTGGCTGTTGACGATGTCGGTCATGTTGAATGAACCGGCCTGCGCCACCACGCCCATCAAGGAAAGCCCGAGGAACACTTCGTAGCTCAGGGTCTGCGCAGAAGCACGCATCGCACCCAGCAACGAGTATTTGTTGTTACTTGACCAGCCCGCAAACAGCACCGCGTAAACCGCCAGACCTGCCATCATCAGGAAGAACAAAATCCCGATGTTCAGGTCGGCAACCACCCAACCCGGACTGACTGGCACAATCGCAAAGGCCAGCAGCAGCGAGGTAAAGGCAATCATCGGTGCCAGGGTAAAGATGACGCGATCCGAGAATTTCGGGATCCAGTCTTCTTTAAAGAACATTTTGATCATGTCCGCAACCAGCTGGAGCGAACCGCCCCAGCCAACACGGTTAGGTCCGTAACGGTTCTGGAACAGACCCAGCAGGCGACGTTCGCCAAAGCTCATGAATGCCCCGCAGGTGACAACCACCAGCAGGATCACCACCGCTTTGAGGATGGTCAGCAGGATCTCAATCAGTTCCGGTGATATCCAACTCATTGTTGTGCCTCCTTGAGATCCTCAAGATGCGCGCCAGCCAGCACCGGAGCAATGCCGGACATACCCATCGGCAAGCCCACCTGCCCTGCCGTCAGTCCTTCGGCGATTTCAACCGGCAGCGTGACCGTGTTGCCATCGTAACTAAAGGAGACGCGTGTACCTGCGTTCACACCCAACTTCGCGGCATCCGCTGGGTTGAGTTTGATGTACGGCTGCGGCATACGGCTCTGGAAGACCGGAGCACGCTGTGACAATTCATCGCTGCCAAACAGGTGGTAATACGGCGCGATACGCCATTTCCCGTCCTGCGGCTGGAAGCGTGCCGGTACGCTGGTGAAGTAATCCAGACCATTTTCGCTGGTTTCAAACAGACGCACGCCCGGATCGCCAAAGCGCAGTTTGCCGCCCACTTCGTCCTGGAATTTGTTCCACGCCTGCGGGGAGTTCCAGCCCGGCGCCCAGGCAAACGGCACTTGCGAACGGTGCGCAGTCGGCTGGTTGTTACCTTCCATCGAGAAGGTGAACATGGTGTCAATATCCTGCGGCTGACGCGGCTCATGAACGCTGATATTGGCGCGCATGGCGGTACGACCGCTGTAACGGTGCGGTTCACGGGCCAGTTTCTGCCCACGAATACGGAATGTCGCATCCGGCGCAGCATCTTTGATACCTGCCAGTTCCGGGATTTTCGCCACAACAGCGTCAATCACATGGTCGAGCTGCGTCCAGTCCACTTCACGGCTCAGCAGGGTGCTGTGCAGCGAGTGTAACCAGCGCCAGCTTTCCAGCATGACAGTTTTGCTGTCGTAATAAGCAGGATCGTAAACCTGGAAGAAACGTTGGGCGCGGCCTTCGTTGTTGATCACCGTACCGTCGCTTTCAGCAAAGCTGGCAGCAGAAAGTACCAGATGGGCGTTTTCCATAATCGCTGTGCGTTGATGATCAACCACCATCACCAGCGGTGCTTTAGCCAGCGCAGCATTCACGCGGATAGCAGAAGCGTGACGATGCAGATCGTTTTCCAACACCACCACCGCGTCGGCGCGTCCGGTTTCCAGTTCGGTTAACGCTTCTTCAAGCGAACCGCCACCCATAATGCCCAGCCCCATGCTGTTGACGGAACGGGCAATCATGGTGATACCGACGTCAGCGCCGCGACCTTTCAGGGCTTTCGCGACGTTAGCCGCCGCCTGAATCACCTCTAAGCTACCGGCGTTCGTCCCGGAGATAATCAACGGTTTCTTCGCACCTGCCAGTGCCTGCACGATGACGTCGATTTTGCTTTGCAGCTCAGGTTCGATACCGTCAACCGCTGGTGCAGAGTTATCCAGCGCATGGGCGATGGCAAAACCTAAACGCGCCTGATCTTCAACCGGTGCGCGGTAAGTCCACGCCGCGATATCATCCAGACGGGTGTCATCAACGTTGGTAACAAACAGCGGATGCTTCGCACGTTGACCGATGTTGAGGATTGCCGCAATCTGCCAGTCAGCCACTTTCTGTGCTGCCGCCATTTCGCGCGCTTTACCTTTCACAGCCTGACGCACTGCCAGCGCGACGCGCGCGCCGGTCTGGGTAACGTCTTCGCCCAGCACCAGTACCGCATCGTAAGATTCGATTTCGCGCAGAGCCGGAGTATAAATGCCGCCTTCACGCAGCACTTTCAGCGCCAGTTGCAGACGTTCCTGCTCACCGTGAGCGATACCGGTGTAGAAGTTTTCTTCGCCCACCAGTTCACGCAGCGCAAAGTTGCTTTCCACGCTGGCACGCGGAGAACCAATACCGATCACTTTCTTCGACTGACGCAGAATATCTGCCGCGCCCTGCATTGCCTGTTCGGCGTTGAGGGTAATGAAATCATCGCCACGACGCTGTACTGGCTGACGCGGACGATCCTTCAGGTTGACGTAACCGTAACCGAAACGACCACGGTCGCAGAGGAAGTAGTGGTTTACCGTACCGTTGTAACGGTTTTCGATACGACGCAGTTCGCCGTAACGTTCACCGGGGCTGATGTTACAGCCGATGGAACATTGCTGGCAGATGCTCGGCGCAAACTGCATATCCCATTTACGGTTGTAACGCTCGGAGTGCGTTTTGTCGGTAAATACGCCGGTCGGGCAAATTTCGACCAGGTTACCGGAAAATTCGCTTTCCAGCGTGCCGTCTTGCGGGCGACCGAAGTAGACGTTGTCGTGCGCACCGTAAACGCCCAGATCTGTACCGTCAGCGTAATCTTTGTAGTAACGCACACAGCGGTAGCAGGCGATGCAGCGGTTCATTTCGTGAGAGATGAATGGCCCCAAATCCTGATTACGGTGGGTACGTTTGGTGAAACGGTAGCGACGGAAGCTGTGTCCGGTCATCACAGTCATATCCTGAAGATGGCAGTTACCGCCCTCTTCACATACCGGACAGTCGTGCGGGTGGTTGGTCATCAACCACTCGACCACGCTTTCACGGAACTGTTTCGCTTCTTCGTCGTCAATGGAAATAAAGGTGCCATCGGAAGCCGGTGTCATACAGGACATCACCAGGCGACCACGCGTGTCTTCCGCGTTTTGGTATTGCTTCACCGCACACTGGCGGCAAGCACCGACACTTCCCAGCGCCGGATGCCAGCAAAAGTAAGGAATATCAAGGCCCAGAGACAGACAAGCTTCCAGCAGGTTGTCCGCTCCGTTGACCTCGTATTCTTTGCCGTCTACATGAATTGTAGCCATTAGCATGCTTCCAGTTTTCTCAGTCAGAGACTGAGCGTTAATCGAAATTCGGTTACCAGCGCTCTTTCAGCAGGTTCGGCTGAATCCCATTAATCAAATGGGTATTGCTGAACGGCTGTTTGATTCCCGCCTCAAATTCTTCGCGGAAATATTTGATGGCGCTCTGTAACGGCTCCACTGCACCAGGTGCGTGGGCACAGAAAGTTTTACCCGGGCCTAAGAATCGACACAGTTGCTCAAGTGTTTCGATATCGCCCGGCTGACCTTCACCACGCTCCAGCGCACGCAGAATTTTCACGCTCCACGGCAGACCGTCGCGGCACGGCGTACACCAGCCGCAGGACTCACGGGCGAAAAACTCTTCCAGGTTACGCACCAGCGACACCATGTTGATCTCATGGTCAACCGCCATCGCCAGCGCCGTACCCAGACGGCTGCCCGCTTTACCGATACTTTCGAATTCCATCGGCAGATCAAGGTGCGCTTCGGTCAGGAAGTCAGTCCCCGCGCCGCCTGGCTGCCAGGCTTTAAATTTCAGACCATCACGCATACCACCGGCGTAATCTTCGAGGATCTCGCGTGCGGTGGTGCCGAACGGCAGTTCCCACAGTCCCGGATTTTTCACCCGACCGGAGAAGCCCATCAGCTTGGTGCCAGCATCTTTACTTTTCGAGATGTTCTGATACCACTCCACGCCGTTAGCGAGGATCGCCGGAACGTTACACAGGGTTTCGACGTTGTTGACACAGGTCGGTTTACCCCATGCGCCGGAGGTTGCCGGGAAGGGTGGCTTCGAGCGTGGGTTAGCACGACGTCCTTCCAGGGAGTTGATTAACGCTGTTTCTTCCCCGCAGATGTAGCGCCCTGCCCCGGTATGGACGAACAGTTCGAAATCGAAACCTGTTCCCATAATGTTTTTGCCAAGCAGACCCGCTTCGGTGGCTTCGGCAATGGCACGGCGCAGATTAACTGCCGCTTCGATATATTCGCCACGCAGGAAGATGTAGCCACGGTAAGCTTTCAGCGCAAACGCGGAGATGAGCATACCTTCCACCAGCAGGTGCGGCAGTTGCTCCATCAACAGGCGGTCTTTATAGGTGCCCGGCTCCATTTCATCGGCATTACACAGCAGGTAACGGATGTTCATGGATTCGTCTTTCGGCATCAGGCTCCATTTCAGGCCAGTCGAGAAGCCCGCGCCGCCGCGCCCTTTCAGACCAGCGTCTTTTACCTGATTAACGATTTCGTCCGGAGACAGCCCGGTCAGCGCCTTACGCGCGCCTTCGTAACCGTTTTTGCTGCGGTATTCGTCCAGCCACACTGGCTGTTTGTCATCGCGCAGACGCCAGGTCAGCGGATGCGTTTCGGGAGTACGGATAATGTTTTTCATTTATACCGCTCCAGCAGTTCAGGGATCGCTTCCGGGGTCAGATGCGCGTGAGTGTCCTCATCGATCATCATGTTTGGCCCTTTATCACAGTTCCCCAGGCAGCAAGTTGGCAGCAGCGTAAAGCGGCCATCAAATGTCGTTTGCCCTGGTTTGATGTTCAGCTTTTTCTCGAGCGCCGCCTGAATACCCTGATAACCGTTGATATGACAGACCACGCTGTCACAATAACGGATCACATGGCGACCAACCGGCTGGCGGAAGATCTGACTGTAGAACGTTGCCACACCTTCGACGTCGCTTGCCGGAATACCCAGCACATCGGCGATCGCGTGGATCGCACCATCCGGCACCCAGCCACGCTGCTTCTGAACGATTTTCAGCGCTTCAATGGACGCCGCACGCGGGTCTTCGTAGTGGTGCATCTCGTGCTCGATCGCTTCACGCTCTGCCGCACTCAGCTCAAAAGCCTCGGTTTGTGGTTGTTGATTCTCGTGCATAATTAGCGGTCCACATCTGACATAACAAAATCGATACTGCCCAGATAAACAATCAGGTCAGACACCAGGCTGCCGCGGATCGCCGCCGGAATTTGCTGCAAATGCGCAAAGCTCGGGGTACGAACACGGGTGCGGTAACTCATGGTGCTGCCGTCGCTGGTCAGGTAGTAACTGTTGATCCCTTTGGTCGCCTCAATCATCTGGAAAGATTCATTGGCAGGCATCACCGGACCCCACGACACTTGCAGGAAGTGGGTGATCAGGGTTTCGATATGTTGCAGCGTGCGCTCTTTCGGCGGCGGCGTGGTCAGCGGGTGATCCGCTTTGAACGGGCCTTCCGGCATGTTGTTGAGGCACTGCTCAAGAATGCGCAGACTCTGGCGCAGCTCTTCCACTTTAAGCATTACGCGGGTGTAGCAGTCAGAAACGCCACCACCCACCGGGATTTCAAAGTCGAAGTTTTCATAGCCAGAATAAGGACGCGCCTTACGCACGTCGAAGTCGATCCCGGTAGCACGCAGGCCCGCGCCAGTGGTGCCCCACTCCAGCGCCTCTTTCGCGCCATAGGCGGCAACGCCCTGGGAACGACCTTTCAGAATGGTGTTTTGCAGCGCCGCTTTCTCGTAAGACGCCAGACGTTTCGGCATCCAGTCGAGGAACTCACGCAGCAGGCGATCCCAGCCGCGCGGCAGGTCGTGCGCTACGCCGCCAATACGGAACCACGCCGGGTGCATACGGAAACCAGTGATTGCTTCCACCAGATCGTAAATTTTCTGACGATCGGTAAAGGCGAAGAACACTGGCGTCATTGCGCCGACGTCCTGAATAAAGGTCGAGATATACAGCAGGTGACTGTTGATGCGGAACAGTTCGGAGAGCATAACGCGAATGACGTTAACGCGATCCGGCACGGTGATCCCGGCCAGTTTCTCTACCGCCAGCACGTAAGGCATTTCGTTAACGCAGCCGCCGAGGTATTCGATACGGTCAGTATACGGAATGTAGCTGTGCCAGGACTGGCGTTCGCCCATTTTCTCCGCACCACGGTGGTGGTAACCGATGTCTGGTACGCAGTCGACAATCTCTTCGCCATCGAGTTGCAAAACGATACGGAAAGCCCCGTGCGCCGACGGGTGGTTCGGACCGAGGTTGAGGAACATGAAGTCCTCGTTTTCGGTGCCGCGCTTCATCCCCCACTCTTCCGGTTTGAAGGTCAGGGCTTCCATCTCCAGATCCTGTTTGGCTTTGGTCAGCTCAAACGGCGAGAATTCGGTAGCGCGCGCCGGATAATCTTTACGCAGCGGGTGACCTTTCCAAGTTTGCGGCATCATGATGCGTCGCAGGTTCGGGTGACCGTCGAAAGTAATGCCAAACAGATCCCAGGTTTCACGCTCATACCAGTTAGCGTTCGGGAACAGTTTGGTGAAGGTCGGTACGTGCAGGTCGTTTTCTGCCAGCGCCACCTTCAGCATGATGTCGCGGTTACGATCGATAGAAATCAGATGGTAGAAAACGGAAAAATCCGCGGCAGGTAACCCTTCGCGGTGTGTGCGCAGACGTTCGTCCATGCCGTGTAAGTCAAACAGCATGACGTAAGGTTTCGGCAGTTTCTTTAAGAAATCGCCAACTTCCAGTAATTGTTCACGCTTGATCCACACAACGGGAACCCCGGTGCGAGTCGCCTGAACAGTAAAGGCATCCGGCCCAAAACGGTTGCGCAGTTCGCCAATCACCGGATCATCAAGATGATCGCGGGTCTGCCAGGCGGGTTCTTGCGCGGTTAAGTCGGTCATATTGTTCACCATTGCAAATGGTCCGTGGTGACTGTCGGCGCAGTAAGCTTCGCGAAATAGATTTAGGAATAAGCGAAGAAAAATCCCTTTGCCGACAGGCGCAAATTAAATCTCGTCAGGTGTACGCAGGTTAGTTACGGCAATGCGTTCACCGCGCTTGCGTTCGCGCTCTGATTGCATATTGGCGCGATAAACGCCCTGATCGCCAACCACCCAGGAGAGCGGACGACGTTCTTTGCCGATAGATTCCTGCAACAGCATCAGTGCCTGCATGTACGCTTCAGGACGCGGCGGGCAGCCCGGGATATACACATCAACCGGGATGAATTTATCGACGCCCTGCACAACGGAATAAATATCGTACATACCACCAGAGTTGGCACAGGCACCCATTGAGATAACCCATTTTGGTTCCAGCATCTGGTCATACAGACGCTGAATAACCGGTGCCATTTTGGTAAAGCAGGTTCCTGCAACCACCATCAGGTCAGCCTGACGCGGCGAAGCACGCAATACTTCTGCGCCAAAACGCGCCACGTCATGCACCGCGGTAAACGAAGTCACCATCTCAACGTAACAGCAGGAAAGACCGAAGTTATACGGCCAAATTGAGTTTTTACGACCCCAGTTAACCATGTCATTGAGCTTGCCCATAAACACGTTTTTGTTAACTTCTTGCTCCAGAGGGTCGGTTACGATCTCCTGCTTTTGCAGGGGGTAACGGTCGTTCTCACCGTTGGGATCTATGCGGGTGAGCGTATAATCCATCTTAATGCCTCGCGGTTAGCGTTGACGATTAGCGATACTGTTCGTTTCCGGGTTCATACGCTCGCGGCGTGAACGCGCGGGCGTCCAGTCCAGCGCGCCAATACGCACCAGATAAACCAGACCTGCCAGTAACACAAAAATAAAAATTGCAGCTTCCACAAAGCCTACCCAGCCGCTTTCGCGGATAGAGGTTGACCATGCGAACAGATACAGCGCTTCAACGTCGAAGATAACGAAGAACATGGCCACCAGATAAAACTTGGCGGACAGGCGTAAGCGGGCGGAGCCGACCGAGTCGATACCGGATTCAAACGGCACGTTTTTCGACCTCGCGCGTGCGCGACCGCCTAAAAACCAACCGCCTACCAGCATCAGGCAACACAGGCCAATGGCAACGATAAGAAAGATAGCGAATGCCCAGTGATGAGCGATGACTTCAGTGGATGTTGACATACTCATTGCTTACTCATCAAAAGTAGCGCCAGATTCACTGCTCTTCACGGCAGATGGACGCCACATCGATTCATGGGGAGGAATAAAAAAAACCTTACAATCACTGTAGAAATTCTTTTATACAGCTAATTGATGTGGTCTTTTACTCCTTTCTATAACCTTTTGTCAACTTTAACAAAAGTTTCTTCACATTAGTTTACATAATATCAACACCATTAGCATTTAATGCCCTTTCACCCCAGATCCTTGACGACTCCAGGATAATTAGATGTTGTTGAATCGTGTCCGTTGTGAAGCAATGGAAAAAATACGGGTCTATTTTGACAGGAATTTGTGTCGATTCCTCCCCCCAAAAGAGAGTATTTTCTTGATCTGTGACACGCTTTTGTCATTCAACCTGGAAAACGGCAACATATTTCCTGTTTTTTTAACATAGGAGGGATGTGGATGAAGTTAGAACGGAAAACGAGCAAGATTTAAGCAAAAGCATTTAGCATATTGATAAATATGAAGTATTTTGAAAATCCATACGCCATAAGCGGATATTTCTGCTAAAAAAAAGCCACTACATGTGAAAATCACACGAGTGGCTTTTTTTTACACTTACATTTTGTTACCAGAATTCTGAGCTGGCGATCACTCAAAATCCCCTTCAACGATCAGGGAGTCATCCCCCCCTTCGGAGGTAACGCGCTCGAACTGCCACGGGTTATGGTAGTTTTCCATCGCCTCGAATACCACCTTGGCCAACTCGTTATGACTTGACGAATTGTGGCAGAGTAGATATTCAGTATCCGGCAGCGCAGGCAGGCCATCGGATTTGCCCAGAACGCGCAGATCGGGGCTCATCATCTCTACCGGACGGGCCGTTACACCCAGACCGGCCTTCACAGCGGCACGAACCGCTGGCAGCGTGGAGGCCACATACGCCAGACGCCACGGAATGTTGGCCTCATTCAGCGCCGTGAGCACCATATCGCGGAACGGGCTCGGATCATCCAGTAAGACCAGTGGAACCGGCTCGCCTTTTTGCAGCACGTATTCGGCTGCGCAATACCAGTGCGTAGGCGATGTGCGCAGCGTCAGGCAATCAAACTGCCCGGGACGATGCGTAGTCACCACCAGGTCGACTTTATTCTCATTTAACATCTCAACCATAAAAGCATTACGCTTTACGCTCACGTCCAGCGCAAGCTTCGGATAAACCGAACTAATTCGATTGAGAAGAAACGGCAATATAGTATCCGCCGACTCATCAGATGCACCTAACGTTAGCACCCCTTGTAGGTTGCTAAACATTAATGACATACATGCTTCATCATTAAAGCGAAGAATTTTCCTGGCATAACCCAGAAGCTGAATACCGTGTTCCGTTAAGAGCTTATTACGCCCATGACGCGCAAAAAGCTCTTTACCAACCAGTTGCTCCAGCCGCTGCATTTGCTGGCTGACGGCGGACTGAGTTCGGCAAACGGCGGCAGCAGCTGCTGCAAAAGTGTTGAGATCGGCGACCGCAACAAACGTTCTCAGCAGATCGAGGTCGAGATTCATTATCGGACGATTTGCATTTATCATATCTATTCACTTTCAGGTTGCTCGTGCGGAGCTGCCCGGGTTGAAGCTGTGTGTGTACAGTTAAGCAATTCCCTCTGAAGATTTTCCCTCGCATCCCGGCCCGGCAGACTGCCTGACAGATAGTTATTGTGCTGCTTTATATCAACAGTCAGAAAGCACGTTTCATGACGTTATTTTTATTCTCTTAAACGTTCAGGATATTTAGATGTTCGCAGGTTTATGTAAATTACATTAAAGGTATAACACCTTTTCTGCCATCTGTATCGCAGCGCTGTCAACGTAGCAGGAGATGTGCGACACATTCCAGCCAGAGATAACTCTAACAATAACAATCAATTAATTCGGAAAACCAGGGTCAGATATACAAAAAACGTGCATCTGTCCTCTGCTTTCCTGGAAGACATCTTAACCCAAATCCACTTTATTTATAAGTCTTATTGCAATATTAAGGATTAAAGAAGAATGTTAAGCTTCTAAACTAATTTTATTAAAATTAACTAAAGTTGCATTTTATAGGTTAATAATAAATAAATTTTAATTTAGATTAAGACCATTCATTAATCGCACTTAACATTAATTTCACATGGGTAACTTTTATCCACAGTATGCTATTACAGAAACAGGTATCAAGCATTCAGGTTTTACGAAAAGTCACTCAGGGTGACTGCCACCGCTGTCCGGCTCACCACTTATTTTTAGCAGCACATTATACAGTATTTTGTTAAATGAATAGCACATTTAACCTAAGCTCTCGCTATGCGCACAACTTTAAGACAGTGAAAAAGCGTACGTGCAGCGAAAAAGATTCATCAAAAATTTGTACCCCGCGCAAAATCTTCTACTGCACACCCTTCAAAACGAAGCGAGGGGGGAGTACATTGTTCTAAGCTGACTTCCACGGCAGGGAGTGGCGATAACAGCAAAAAAGGTCAAGATTCATGTCCCCCATTGAAAAATCCAGCAAATTAGAGAATGTCTGTTATGACATCCGTGGTCCGGTGCTGAAAGAAGCAAAACGCCTGGAAGAAGAAGGTAACAAGGTACTGAAACTGAACATCGGCAACCCAGCCCCGTTCGGTTTTGACGCGCCAGATGAAATCCTCGTTGACGTGATACGCAACCTGCCTACCGCTCAAGGGTATTGCGATTCCAAAGGTCTTTACTCCGCGCGTAAAGCCATCATGCAGCACTACCAGGCTCGTGGCATGCGTGATGTTACCGTGGAAGATATTTACATCGGCAATGGTGTATCGGAGCTTATCGTTCAGGCAATGCAGGCATTGCTGAACAGCGGGGACGAAATGTTGGTTCCTGCACCAGATTACCCACTATGGACCGCGGCGGTTTCGCTTTCCAGCGGTAAAGCGGTGCATTATCTTTGCGATGAATCCTCTGACTGGTTCCCGGACCTCGATGATATTCGCGCTAAAATTACGCCTCGTACGCGTGGGATCGTTATTATCAACCCAAATAACCCAACCGGCGCGGTATATTCCAAAGAGCTTTTAATGGAGATTGTGGAGATTGCACGTCAGCATAATCTCATTATCTTCGCCGATGAAATTTATGACAAAATTCTCTACGACGACGCTGAGCATCACTCAATTGCACCGCTGGCACCTGACCTGCTGACCATTACCTTTAACGGACTGTCGAAAACGTACCGCGTTGCAGGCTTCCGTCAGGGGTGGATGGTGTTGAACGGGCCGAAAAAACACGCCAAAGGCTACATCGAAGGTCTGGAAATGCTGGCTTCAATGCGCCTGTGTGCTAACGTTCCTGCGCAACACGCCATTCAGACCGCGCTAGGTGGTTATCAGAGCATCAGTGAATTTATTACCCCTGGCGGTCGTCTTTATGAGCAGCGTAACCGCGCGTGGGAACTGATCAACGATATTCCGGGCGTTTCCTGCGTGAAACCTCGTGGTGCGCTGTATATGTTCCCGAAAATCGACGCCAAACGCTTTAACATTCACGACGATCAGAAAATGGTGCTGGATTTCCTGTTGCAGGAAAAAGTTCTGTTGGTGCAAGGGACGGCATTCAACTGGCCGTGGCCGGATCACTTCCGCATTGTCACGCTACCGCGTGTCGATGATATCGAGCTGTCTTTGAGCAAGTTCGCGCGTTTCCTTTCTGGTTATCATCAGCTGTAATCTAATTTCACTGCCGGAGATTGCATCCGGCAGCGTTATCCCGCCACAATGACCTGATGATGTCATCATACGTAAGGTCACTATGAAACAGAGCCATTTTTTTGCCCATCCTCTCCCGCCTGAAACTCATTAACCGCTGGCCGCTCATGCGCAACGTGCGGACGGAAAATGTGTCCCGAACACAGTTTGCAGGTAGCGATGTCGCCCATGCGCTGGCAGCTATCAAAAATCGAAAATTTGCGGTAATGTCAACGCCGAACGTATCGCTTTACTGGCGATGTACCACGATGCCTCAGAAGTGCTCACCGGCGATCTCCCTACTCGGTGAAATACTTCAATTCGCAAATCGCTCAGGAGTACAAGGCTATTGAAAAAATCGCTCAGCAAAAACTGGTCGATATGGTTCCGGAAGAGCTGCGGGATATCTTTGCGCCGTTAATTGACGAGCATGCATATAGCGATGAAGAAAAATCGCTGGTGAAACAGGCAGATGCACTGTGGTGCATATCTGAAATGTCTGGAAGAACTCGCGGCCGGAAATAATGAATTCTTGCTGGCAAAAACGCGACTGGAAGCGACGCTTGAAGCGCGTCGCAGCCAGGAGATGGACTACTTCATGGAAATATTTGTTCCCAGCTTCCATCTTTCGCTCGATGAGATTAGCCAGGATTCACCGCTGTAAGCAGCCGGAGTCTGCGTCGCATCAGGCAATAAGCGCCGGATGCGACATCAGGCTCTTGTCAAAACGAAACAGCATCGGGATCATCACCACACAAACCGCCATCACGATAATGGTGAACGGTACCCCCAACTTCACAAAGTCACTGAAGCTGTAATTTCCCGGACCTAAAACCAGTGTGTTAACAGGTGAAGAAACCGGTGTCATAAAGGCGGCGGATGCTGCCATCGCCACGACCATCGCGAATGGATAAGGCGACACCCCCATCGTTTTGGCAGCAGCCAGCGCAATCGGAGCCATCAACACCGCCGTCGCGGGTATTAGAGATAAATAGCCCAATAACCGCCGACAAGACAAACAAACACCCCAGCATCATATGTGGCCCGTAACCACCGCCAATGTCCATCAGCCCTTTCACCGCCAGCGCGACACCTCCCGTTTTCTGTAATGCCACAGCAAACGGCATCATCCCAACGATCAAAATAATGCTCGGCCAGTGAATGGATTTATAGGCGCTTTCAGCATCTATACAGCGGAATTTCCCCATCAGCAGGCAGGCGATGATAGCGGCAACAGGATTAGGAATTTCATCTGTCAGCATTAACGCCACCATTAGCACCAGACAGAAAATGGCATGGGGTGCCTGGCTGTGCGCGGGTGATGCTTCACTCACCTCTTCCGGTAAGTTCAGCGCTACGAAGTCGCGGCCCTGTTTGGCCAGCATACCGATCAGTTTCCAGTTACCCACAACCAGGATGATATCGCCAGCAGCAGAGGCTCATCCGCCAGCGAACCTTCCAGCGCCACGCCATTGCGCTTTAGCCCCACCACATTCAGTCCGTAGCGGGTACGAAAACCAATTTCGCGCACCGATTTACCAATCAGTTCTGACTCAGGAATTAATGAAATCTCTGCCATGCCCACATCAAGGGCCTGGTCAGAAAAAATACTCGCCGCGCAGTACCATCGGCTCCAGCAATTGCTCACTACAAAATTGCCGGAGATCGACATCAGCCGCAGACATATCAATAAGCAAAACGTCACGCGCGCGAAATTCAGAAACCCCATTAACGTTCACGATAACGCGACGAAAACGCCGCCAGCGTTCAACACCGATGACGTTAGCGCCAGTAACGCTCACGTAATTTGAGATCATCCAGCCGTTGACCAATCATTGGCGATCCGGGGCGAATAGCCAACGTCGCGCACGCCCGGTCAGTCGATATTCACGGATAAGATCGCGAAAGGTTCGACGCGTCCAGCCTTCGCGCTGCGGGGTCTGGGTATCCCCTTTCAGCATGAAACGCATCACTAACATATACAAAATACCCAGCACCAGCACGACCAGGCCAATAGGTGTTACGCTAAAGAAACTGAAGCCGTGATAGCCTTCACGCAGCAATTCACTGTTGACTACCAGGTTCGGCGGCGTCGCCACCAGCGTCATCATGCCGCTAATCAGCCCGGCAAAACTTAACGGCATCATCAGACGTGACGGCGACGTTTGCATACGCATGGCAACGCTTAACACCACGGGAATAAAGATAGCGACAACGCCGGTTGAACTCATAAACGCGCCAAGCCCCGCGACGGTCAGCATCAACAAAACCAACATTTTGATTTCACTATTGCCCGCAACTTTGACCAAGCCATGTTCCCATTACGGTGGCAACACCGGTACGGACCAAACCATCGCCAATAATAAACAAGGCGGCAATCATGACAACGATAGGATCGCTAAATCCGGAGAAGGCTTCCGGTAGCGTGAGCGTACCGCTCAGCACAAACGCGACGATGACAAACAGGGCGACGGCGTCCATGCGTACCTTGCCCGTGGCAAAAAGAAGGATGGCGATTAAAAGCAGGCTCAGGACCCAAATCAGTTCACCGTTCACAACCTATCCTTGTCAGTGAGGGGATGACTTGATTCTGCCATAAAAAAGCCCCGACGAGACGGGGCTAAATCATGATCAGAGTGTTTTCACTGAATAATAACATCGCCATTTGGCTGTTTGGTCACAGTAATTTGCTCCAGACTGTGGAGGACCAAATCGACCTCATTCAGGCGCGGGGTATCTGCCGGAGCGTTAACCGCAATGACATGACAACCGCCGCCAGGCCAGAAAGCACGCCAGCGGGAGCATCTTCCACCACCACACACTCCTGCGGCGCAAGCCCCAGCAGCTGCGCGCCTAACAGATACGCATCAGGTTCTGGTTTTCCGCGCTTCACTCGCTCAGCGGTTACAAACACCTCTGGTGCGGGAAGCCCAGCTATTTTATGGCGCGCTCGCGCTACCGGCATGGAGCCAGAAGTCACAATGGCCCACGGAATACCTGCTTTATTCAAATGACTGAGTAAGGCGATTGCCCCCGGAAGCGCGGTAATACCTTCGGTTTCCGTGGCCTCGATGTGCTCCAGACGCGTAAACTCGGCGGCAATATCAGCCTCGGATTTGCCCGCCATAAAATGGCGCAGAGAGGTGATCGCCTGTTTACCGTGAATGAAAGCCAGCACCTCTTCCGGCGCTAACCCATGACGTCTGGCCCAGTTGCTCCACGCCCGTTCTACCGCAGGCAGGGAATCCACCAGCGTTCCATCAAGATCAAACAGAAAACCTTTGCACCGCACGCGGGCCTCCTCAGGCATTGATAATTTGATTAATTTCGTTGGCGCTCAAATGGTACTGACGCGGGCAGGCATGCCACACATTAAGCATGCGCTGATATTTTTCCCACATTGGCGTCTGGGCGTTAAAACCGTGAGTTCCGGCGTCAAAATGGGTATAGCGCCCTTCCACATTAACCATAAAGCGGACATAACCGAGGTAACGTGCTTCAGTGGCGGCGTCAAAGCCGAGGAAGGTGACACGACGTTCATCGATGGATTGCTGGTCCTGCAAATTAGACCAGGAAACATGCAACGCATGATACATCTCCATAATGTCGATGATAGTGCGGCAGGTTTCTTCTTTCAGCTCGCCAAACTCGCGATCCAATTCACGCATCTGTAATCCGTAACCACGCTCAATAATTGTTTGCAGGCGACGGTAACGTTCAGCATTTGCCGGATCGAGCATAGTCATCATCTTGTACTGATTAGACAAAATAAGACGTTGCGCGTTGGTCATTTCCATTGTTGACTCCTGTATCACTCTACTACGGTGAAAAAAAAGAAGGCTGAGTATGCCTTCTTTTATATGCGTAATCAGGGGTCAATTACAAATCATCAAGGAAAGTTTTATCCAGTTGTTTGAAGGCGCGCTTAAGCGTGTCAGCTAATGCCTGGTAATCAGGCTTGCCTTCAACGGGTGCCAACACCTGTCCAGACTCCTGCAATTTACCGCGAACTTCATAAAACCAGTTAAGGATTGCAGGGGGTAATGGCGTGACAGAACGCTTGCCCAGCCACCACAATCCCTGCATGGGTAAACTTAAGGCGAACAGGGCAGTGGCAACTGCCGGCCCAAGCTGACCGCCCAGGGCAATCTGCCAGCAGAGAGTAAATACGGCGATCGGCGGCATAAAACGGATCGCATAACGCGTCATCTTGATAACGCGATTTTCGACAAAGACCGGGGCAAGGCGTTTTTCCAGCGGCCACGTCTTTGAGTAATGCTGTCCCCGGCGAAACAAGCTAAAAAAATTAACAGAACGATTATCCGGCGTTGACATGCTTCACCTCAACTTCACATATAAAGATTCAAAAATTTGTGCAAATTCACAACTCAGCGGGACAACGTTCAAAACATTTTGTCTTCCATACCCACTATCAGGTATCCTTTAGCAGCCTGAAGGCCTAAGTAGTACATATTCATTGAGTCGTCAAATTCATATACATTATGCCATTGGCTGAAAATTACGCAAAATGGCATAGACTCAAGATATTTCTTCCATCATGCAAAAAAAATTTGCAGTGCATGATGTTAATCATAAATGTCGGTGTCATCATGCGCTACGCTCTATGGCTCCCTGACGTTTTTTTAGCCACGTATCAATTATAGGTACTTCCATGTCGAGTAAGTTAGTACTGGTTCTGAACTGCGGTAGTTCTTCACTGAAATTTGCCATCATCGATGCAGTAAATGGTGAAGAGTACCTTTCTGGTTTAGCCGAATGTTTCCACCTGCCCGAAGCACGTATCAAATGGAAAATGGACGGCAATAAACAGGAAGCGGCTTTAGGTGCAGGCGCCGCTCACAGCGAAGCGCTCAACTTTATCGTTAATACTATTCTGGCACAAAAACCAGAACTGTCTGCGCAGCTGACTGCTATCGGTCACCGTATCGTACACGGCGGCGAAAAGTATACCAGCTCCGTAGTGATCGATGAGTCTGTTATTCAGGGTATCAAAGATGCAGCTTCTTTTGCACCGCTGCACAACCCGGCTCACCTGATCGGTATCGAAGAAGCTCTGAAATCTTTCCCACAGCTGAAAGACAAAAACGTTGCTGTATTTGACACCGCGTTCCACCAGACTATGCCGGAAGAGTCTTACCTCTACGCCCTGCCTTACAACCTGTACAAAGAGCACGGCATCCGTCGTTACGGCGCGCACGGCACCAGCCACTTCTATGTAACCCAGGAAGCGGCAAAAATGCTGAACAAACCGGTAGAAGAACTGAACATCATCACCTGCCACCTGGGCAACGGTGGTTCCGTTTCTGCTATCCGCAACGGTAAATGCGTTGACACCTCTATGGGCCTGACCCCGCTGGAAGGTCTGGTCATGGGTACCCGTTCTGGTGATATCGATCCGGCGATCATCTTCCACCTGCACGACACCCTGGGCATGAGCGTTGACGCAATCAACAAACTGCTGACCAAAGAGTCTGGCCTGCTGGGTCTGACCGAAGTGACCAGCGACTGCCGCTATGTTGAAGACAACTACGCGACGAAAGAAGACGCGAAGCGCGCAATGGACGTTTACTGCCACCGCCTGGCGAAATACATCGGTGCCTACACTGCGCTGATGGATGGTCGTCTGGACGCTGTTGTATTCACTGGTGGTATCGGTGAAAATGCCGCAATGGTTCGTGAACTGTCTCTGGGCAAACTGGGCGTGCTGGGCTTTGAAGTTGATCATGAACGCAACCTGGCTGCACGTTTCGGCAAATCTGGTTTCATCAACAAAGAAGGTACCCGTCCTGCGGTGGTTATCCCAACCAACGAAGAACTGGTTATCGCGCAAGACGCGAGCCGCCTGACTGCCTGATTTCACACCGCCAGCTCAGCTGGCGGTGCTGTTTTGTAACCCGCCAAATCGGCGGTAACGAAAGAGGATAAACCGTGTCCCGTATTATTATGCTGATCCCTACCGGAACCAGCGTCGGTCTGACCAGCGTCAGCCTTGGCGTGATCCGTGCAATGGAACGCAAAGGCGTTCGTCTGAGCGTTTTCAAACCTATCGCTCAGCCGCGTACCGGTGGCGATGCGCCCGATCAGACTACGACTATCGTGCGTGCGAACTCTTCCACCACGACGGCCGCTGAACCGCTGAAAATGAGCTACGTTGAAGGTCTGCTTTCCAGCAATCAGAAAGATGTGCTGATGGAAGAGATCGTCGCAAACTACCACGCTAACACCAAAGACGCTGAAGTCGTTCTGGTTGAAGGTCTGGTCCCGACACGTAAGCACCAGTTTGCCCAGTCTCTGAACTACGAAATCGCTAAAACGCTGAATGCGGAAATCGTCTTCGTTATGT
The DNA here is from genome assembly GCA_041890495.1 of Enterobacter hormaechei. Classification (GTDB taxonomy): domain Bacteria; phylum Pseudomonadota; class Gammaproteobacteria; order Enterobacterales; family Enterobacteriaceae; genus Escherichia; species Escherichia boydii. The sequence continues at coordinate 339,437 of CP169086.1, read as the reverse complement.
CTCAGGGCACTGACACCCCGGAACAGCTGAAAGAGCGTATCGAACTGACCCGCAACAGCTTCGGCGGTGCCAAAAACACCAACATCACCGGCGTTATCGTTAACAAACTGAACGCACCGGTTGATGAACAGGGTCGTACTCGCCCGGATCTGTCCGAGATTTTCGACGACTCTTCCAAAGCTAAAGTAAACAATGTTGATCCGGCGAAGCTGCAAGAATCCAGCCCGCTGCCGGTTCTCGGCGCTGTGCCGTGGAGCTTTGACCTGATCGCGACTCGTGCGATCGATATGGCTCGCCACCTGAATGCGACCATCATCAACGAAGGCGACATCAATACTCGCCGCGTTAAATCCGTCACTTTCTGCGCACGCAGCATTCCGCACATGCTGGAGCACTTCCGTGCCGGTTCTCTGCTGGTGACTTCCGCAGACCGTCCTGACGTGCTGGTGGCCGCTTGCCTGGCAGCCATGAACGGCGTAGAAATCGGTGCCCTGCTGCTGACTGGCGGTTACGAAATGGACGCGCGCATTTCTAAACTGTGCGAACGTGCTTTCGCTACCGGCCTGCCGGTATTTATGGTGAACACCAACACCTGGCAGACCTCTCTGAGCCTGCAGAGCTTCAACCTGGAAGTTCCGGTTGACGATCACGAACGTATCGAGAAAGTTCAGGAATACGTTGCTAACTACATCAACGCTGACTGGATCGAATCTCTGACTGCCACTTCTGAGCGCAGCCGTCGTCTGTCTCCGCCTGCGTTCCGTTATCAGCTGACTGAACTTGCGCGCAAAGCGGGCAAACGTATCGTACTGCCGGAAGGTGACGAACCGCGTACCGTTAAAGCAGCCGCTATCTGTGCTGAACGTGGTATCGCAACTTGCGTACTGCTGGGTAATCCGGCAGAGATCAACCGTGTTGCAGCGTCTCAGGGTGTAGAACTGGGTGCAGGGATTGAAATCGTTGATCCAGAAGTGGTTCGCGAAAGCTATGTTGGTCGTCTGGTCGAACTGCGTAAGAACAAAGGCATGACCGAAACCGTTGCCCGCGAACAGCTGGAAGACAACGTGGTGCTCGGTACGCTGATGCTGGAACAGGATGAAGTTGATGGTCTGGTTTCCGGTGCTGTTCACACTACCGCAAACACCATCCGTCCGCCGCTGCAGCTGATCAAAACTGCACCGGGCAGCTCCCTGGTATCTTCCGTGTTCTTCATGCTGCTGCCGGAACAGGTTTACGTTTACGGTGACTGTGCGATCAACCCGGATCCGACCGCTGAACAGCTGGCAGAAATCGCGATTCAGTCCGCTGATTCCGCTGCGGCCTTCGGTATCGAACCGCGCGTTGCTATGCTCTCCTACTCCACCGGTACTTCTGGTGCAGGTAGCGACGTAGAAAAAGTTCGCGAAGCAACTCGTCTGGCGCAGGAAAAACGTCCTGACCTGATGATCGACGGTCCGCTGCAGTACGACGCTGCGGTAATGGCTGACGTTGCGAAATCCAAAGCGCCGAACTCTCCGGTTGCAGGTCGCGCTACCGTGTTCATCTTCCCGGATCTGAACACCGGTAACACCACCTACAAAGCGGTACAGCGTTCTGCCGACCTGATCTCCATCGGGCCGATGCTGCAGGGTATGCGCAAGCCGGTTAACGACCTGTCCCGTGGCGCACTGGTTGACGATATCGTCTACACCATCGCGCTGACTGCGATTCAGTCTGCACAGCAGCAGTAATTGTAAGGTCTTGCCGGATGGCGCTTCGCTTATCCGGCCTACAGGACCGTAGGCCCGGTAAGCGCGAGCGCCACCGGGCAACAAAAAGGCGACCACTAAACCGGTCGCCTTTTTTATTTACAGCAGCTCGCGCGCCGCCGATACAATGTCATGTGCCGTCAGGCCATACTCTTTCTGCAGAAAATCCTGCGTCCCCACCTGGCCATAACGCTCCTTAACGCCCACCCGCCGCATCGGCACCGGGCAGGTTTCCACCAGCACTTCCGCCACCGCCGACCCGAGGCCGTTGTGAATGCTGTGGTTTTCACAGGTGACGATACGCCCGGTTTTCTCGGCGTAGTTTTTCACCAGCATCCGGTCGATGGGCTTGAGGGTAAACATGTCGATGACCGCCGCGCTGACGCCCTCCTGCTCAAGCTGGCGCGCCGCTTCCAGCGCTTCCGACACCATGATGCCGTTGGCAATCAGGGTGATATCGGTTCCTTCGCGCAGCACGTTGCCTTTTCCGATGGTGAAGGTTGAGCCAGGCGCATACACGCTCGGCGCCTGCTTACGGATGGTACGTACCCAGTAGAAGCCCTCGAGGTCGATAAGCTGGCGCAGCACGTCCTCGAACATCACCGCGTCAGTGACCTCCAGCACCACCGAGTGTGCCAGACCGCGCACGATGCCCATATCCTCAAACGACATATGCGTTCCGCCGTTGTGGCAGGCCGTCACGCCCGCGTCTGAGGCAATCACCTTCACGTTGTTGCGCTGATAGTCCAGGGACATAAACAGCTGGTCAAAGCAGCGGCGGCTGGCAAAGGCGGTGAAGGTGTGAACGAACGGCTTGCGTCCGGTAAGCGACAGCCCGGCTGCCGTGCCGATGACGTTGGCTTCCATAATGCCGCAGTTAATCACGTGCTGCGGATAATCGCGCGCCACGCCGTCCATTGCCATCGAGCTCATCAGGTCTGCTTCGAGCGCAATGATGTCACTTCCGGTCTCAATCTGTTTTGCCACGAAGCCAGCGTAAACTTTACGCATCTCAACGGCGTCTTTCTCTCCTGCCGGTGCAACCTTAATCATGTGAAGCCTCCAGTTGGCGAATCGTCTCGTTGAGAGCCGCTTTGCTCTCCGCGGTCAACCGCAGGTGGTGCGAGTTGCTGAGCTGCTCCAGATACGGCACCCCCTGGCCTTTGATACTGTCGAGGATGACGATTAACGGAAGCGCATCGGCCTCGGGGACCCGAGACGTTAGCGCCAACAAACCCGGAATGTCGTCGCCCTTCACCGTCGCCACGTCAAAGCCAAAGGCGCGGAATTTCCCTTCCAGGTCGAACGCGCTGATGATTTCGTCCAGCTCGCCGTCGAGCTGCTGTTTGTTCCAGTCGACAAATACCGTCAGGTTGTTCAGGCGATGGTGGGCAATAAACTGGAACGCCTCCCAGCATTGTCCCTCGTTCAGCTCGCCGTCACCGACGATGCAGAAGACGCGATTCGGTAGCCCCGCCAGCCTGTGCGACAGCGCCATACCGCCAGCAATTGAGATCCCCTGCCCCAGCGAACCGGTGGTGGCGTCCACGCCGCGTGTTTTCAGGCGGTCCGGGTGGCTTGGCAGGCGCGTGCCGTTCTGGTTCAGGGTGCTCAGCTCTTCCACCGGGAAGTAGCCCTTGATCGCCAGCGTGCTGTAGAGCGCCGGACCCGCATGGCCTTTCGACAGGACAAAGTAGTCTCGCTCCGGCCAGTCCGGATCCGCCGGGTCGATTTTCATCACCGCACCGTACAGCACGGCCAGGGTTTCGACCACCGACATACTGCCGCCATAGTGGCCAAAGCCCAGCTGCGTCAGGGATTTCAGCGTCTCAAGACGGATCTGACGCGCGAGTTCGGTTATCTCTTTCTCATTCATGATTTGGCTCCGGTGTTTTCCTGCGCGTTACCGCCCGCAGGTTTGTTTTTCGCGAAGACGTTGTACGCCACCAGCAGCGCGAACAGCGCCACAACCAGCCCGGTGATGGCAAGCGGCGACAGGAAGCGCGCCAGGTTGCCGAGGACAATCCCGACCGCGCCGAAGTCGGCGTCAGAGAAGGTGGTGTTCGCAAAGCCAATGGCGCCCAGCACCGGCAGCAGCAGGACCGGCAGGAAGGTGATCAGCAGGCCGTTAGCAAAGGCGCCAATCATTGCCCCGCGACGTCCGCCGGTGGCGTTTCCGAACACGCCCGCCGTTGCGCCGGTGAAGAAGTGCGGCACCACGCCCGGGAGGATCAGCACCCAGCTAAACTGACCGCAGATGAACAACCCCACAATCCCGCCGAGGAAGCTGAACAGAAAGCCAATCAGCACCGCGTTTGGCGCATAGGGATAGACCACCGGGCAGTCCAGCGCAGGACGCGCGTTCGGCACCAGTTTTTCGGAGAATCCGGTAAAGGCCGGGACGATTTCAGCAAGAATCAGGCGTACGCCCTGCAGGATGATGAACACGCCCGCCGCGAAGGTGATCGCCATGATGATGGCGTAGACGAGATAGTTCTGACCGGCGCTGAAGGTGGCCTCGACGTACTCGCGTCCGGCGCTCACCGCCATGATCAGGTAGATAATCATCATGGTCAGAGAGATGGAGATCGAGCTGTCGCGAAGGAAGCTCAGGTTCTTCGGCAGGTTCATCTCTTCGGTTGAGCGGGAACCTTTGCCAACCTTGCTGCCAATCCAGCCGGACAGCACGTAGCCCAGCGTGCCGAAGTGGCCGAAGGCAATCTCATCGTTGCCGGTAATGCGCTTCATGTAGCGCTGCGCAATCGCCGGGAAGAAGGCCATGATCAGGCCGAGGATCAGTGACCCGGTAAAGACCAGCCCCACGCCCTCAAAGCCCGCCACCGTCAGGATCACGCCAATCATGCACGCCATATAAAACGTGTGGTGTCCGGTCAGGAAGATATACTTCAGGCGGGTAAAGCGTGCGACGATAATATTCGCCACCATCCCGAAGGCCATAATAAGCGCGGTCGCTGCACCGTACTTTTCCAGCGCAATGGACACTATCGCTTCATTGTTTGGAATAATGCCCTGGATAGTAAAGGCGTGTTCAAACATACCGCCTAATGGATTTAATGACCCGACCAGCACCGTGGCGCCGCCGCCCAGTACAATAAAGCCCAGGATGGTTTTAATGGTTCCTTTCACCACGTCGGAAAACGCTTTTTTCTGCGCAACCAGACCGATTAACGCAATTAAACCCACCAGCACCGAAGGGACTTTTAAAATATCAACAACGAAATTCAGCGTTTCAAGGATAAACATATCCACCTCGCCTTATCAGGGTTATTGTCTGTCGAACCAGGCGCGCAGCTGCGCTTCAAGTTCGTTGATGTCGATGATGTTGTTGATCACTACCAGCTGGCTTTCCGGCACGCTGGCGCTGGCGGCAATGTCTTTTGCCATCACGAACAGATCGGCCGCGCCGGGTGTGGCCGAGGAGAGATCGGAGTGTTCAACTTCAGCTTCAATCTCCAGCTTTTTGAGCACCTTTTTAATATTCATTTCGACCATAAAACTACTGCCCAGGCCAGAACCGCAAATAGCCATGATTTTCATTGTTGTCCCCTTATTTTGAGTAGAGTACGCCCCATCACGCTGACGCGTAATGTTGTGAAAAACCGGATTAAAGAATTAAATCAGAAGCGGTTAATAATCGTTTTAATTTCCTCCAGGGTATTCGCCTGATGCAGTTTCTCCATATCCTCGTCGCTGGAAAATAATTCTGCAAGTGCGGATATCATTTCGATATGGCTATGTTTGTCCGGCGCCGCGAGCATAATAATGACATCGACAGGGTCAAACTCACCGGCACCAAACGAGACGCCCTGTTTTAGTTTTAATAAAGACAACCCCAGTCCTTTGGCTCCTTCCTCCGGCCGCGCATGCGGCATCGCCAGCCCTGGTGCCAGCACATAATAGGGTCCTAACGTGTGGTGCTGCTGGATGATGGCCGTGACGTATTCAGGCCCAATCACCTGCATATCCAGCAGCGGCTTCGCGCACAGCTCCAGCGCCTGCGGCCAGTTTTCCACGCTATCCTGCAGCGCGATGGTTGTATCATATATCCATTTTTTGAGCACTTTTCACTCCCGCCACACGCTAAAGATGAGCAAACTTTATTCAACACATCGCTGGATGACTGCGATCGGGATCACAAAGATAGCGCTACCAATCGTTAACATGCAGAAATGTGATAGCGCTATCAAATTGCAATCACGGCGCTAAATCACAGCAAAAAAAGGGATTTAAGGCGTATACTGCCTGTCACGTGAAGCGAAGGAAATGAAGAACGCGTCTGGTCAGCAGGAAGGTGTATGTCTCTAACCCGAAAACGGCGCAGTACTGGTAAAGTGACACTCGCCGATGTCGCACAGCTTGCCGGTGTGGGCACGATGACCGTGTCCCGTGCACTCCGCACTCCCGAACAGGTTTCCGATAAACTACGAGAAAAAATTGAAGCTGCCGTGCAGGAGCTGGGTTATATGCCTAATCTTGCCGCCAGCGCGCTGGCCTCGGCGTCGTCATGGACGATCGCCATGGTGGTGCCCAACCTCTCCGAAGCCGGATGCTCGGAGATGTTCGCCGGGCTACAGCAGGTACTGCAGCCTGCCGGGTATCAAATCATGCTGGCTGAATCCCAGCATCGTCTAGAGCAAGAGGAGAAATTGCTGGAGACGCTGCTGGCGTCGAATATTGCCGCCGCTATCCTGCTCAGCGTTGAACATACCGACACCGTTCGCCACTGGCTGAAAAATGCGTCTATTCCGGTGATGGAGATGGGTGCCATGCGCGCCGATCCGATTGATATGAATATCGGAATTGATAACGTAGCGGCCATGTATGAACTCACGGAAATGGTGATTAAGCGCGGCTATCAAAATATTGGCCTGCTGTGCGCCAACCAGGAGCAGTGGATTTTCCAGCAGCATCTGCAGGGCTGGTACAAAGCCATGCTTCGCCACCATATGTCGCCAAACCGGGTCATTAACGCGGCGATGTCGCCGAGCTTCTCGACCGGTGCAGCACAGCTGCCCGAATTCCTGCTGGCCTGGCCGGAGCTGGATGCGCTGGTATGCGTCTCTGACGAGCTGGCCTGCGGCGCGCTGTACGAGTGCCAGCGCAGGCGAATCAAGGTGCCGGACGATCTGGCGGTAGTAGGCTTTGGCGATAGCGACGTGAGCCGCGTCTGTCAGCCGCCGCTGACGACGATGGCGGTGCCGCATCGTAAGATTGGAATTGAAGCCGGGAAAGCATTGCTGGAGCGTCTGAATGACGGTGACTGGCGCGATCAAAAGCCCATCGCGTCCAGTCTTTGTCTGAGAGAGAGCTGCTGAAGCTTACTCAGCCTCTTCCTCTTTCTCTGATTTGGTCGATTCGTTTTTGGCGTTGCGGGTCATCCACAGCGCCAGCGCTTTTAATGAATCCGGCGTAAACTCATCGCAGCGCGCGGTGATCTCTTCCGGCGTCATCCAGCTGACTTCGCTCACCTCTTCTTCCTGCAGGGCGAACGGGCCGTGAGAAACGCAGCTAAACAGCCCGCCCCAGACGCGGCAGTTTTCGTCTTCGAAATAGAACTGACCGTGCTCGGCAAACGGCACTCCGGCGATGCCTAACTCTTCTTCTGCTTCTCGACGCGCGGAATCCAGCAGCACTTCATCAGCCTGGACAACACCGCCTGCGGTGGCATCCAGCATACCCGGGAGAAAATCTTTGGTGTCCGTGCGGCGCTGGACCAGAATTTTGCCCATCCCGTCATGCACAACGATATACGTTGCGCGGTGACGTAAACGCTCCGCACGCATTTGTTCGCGGCTGGCCTGCGCGATCACTTCATTCTCTTCGCTGACAATGTCAACCCACTCTGTACTTGCCAAATGACTCTGCTCCACCATCGGGAAACCTTCTCTTCTAAGCGCTCTTTCGGCGCGTTTGCAGTTGAGGTGTAACTTACGGATTAATCGCTACCTGCGCAATAACTTGCTGATCATTAAGTGCGATAACGCTCAGGGTATTTCCATCCAGCATGCCATAGCTCGCAGGATAGCCGCCTTTCGGTATGCTGACCGAACCCGGGTTAAAGTGATAAATCTCACCGCGCTTTTCAGCAACCGGAATATGAGTATGACCGTAAACCAGGACATCGCCAGCCGCGAGCGCCGGGAGATTATCCGGGCTAAAAAGATGCCCGTGCGTCAGGAACAGACGGCTTTGTTCCAGCAGCACCTGTTGCCACGGTGCGGTAAGGGGAAAATGCAGCAGCATCTGGTCCACTTCGCTGTCGCAGTTGCCGCGAACGGCGATGATGCGCGAGGCGTACGGGTTAAGCTTTTCAGCGACCTGCGCAGGGGCATAGCCTTCCGGCAGCGCGTTGCGCGGGCCGTGATTCAACACGTCGCCCAAAATAATCAGCCACTGCGCACCGCTTTGTGCAAACAGGGAGAGGACACGCTCGGTAGCGGGCAGCGATCCATGGATATCCGACGCAAACATCAGTTTCATCAGTCACTCCTCGGGAAAACAGACTGCCCCCATCATACCTGAAGCGGCATGGCTTATCAGCCCGCGCGCTTAGCCGAGAGTGCCACATAGCGCTGCACGGAGGCACGCTGCCACTGAAACGCGGCATAATCCACCAGCAGCTGCGGCACCTCATCGCCGTTGAGGATCAGGCGGTTTAGCATCAACGCCAGATCTGCATCAGCAATGCACCACTCGCCGAACAGGTTCGGGTTGCCGTGGGCGAGGAGCGAGGTGGCGGTTTCAATCAGTTTTTGCTCGCTTTCACGGCCTTCTGCGCTGAGCGCTGGTTTTTTAACCCCGGCAAACACAACGTCCGTCGAGCGCTCCACGCGAATCGGCACCAGATCGCTTCGCAGCCACGCCTGGATCTGCCGCGCCCGCGCGCGTTTTTGCAGGTCGTGAGGATAGATGCGCTCCCACTCGGGCGGCGCGAACCGATCTTCCAGATATTCATCAATTGCCGACGATTCGCTCAGGGCAAATCCATCAATCTCCAGCACCGGCACGCGTCGGGTCAGGTCGTAGCCCTGCCACTGCGGTTTAAGATGTTCACCGCCGTCAAGATCAACGGTCTTCAGCGTAAAAGTGAGCCCTTTTTCGGCCAGCGCAACGTATACGCTCATAACATAGGGAGAAAAGAAATTCGCATCGGACCACAACGTGATGACGGGCTGGTTCATAACATCCTCATAGGCTGATCGGTTTTTACTCAACATATAATCTCTTTGCCTCGCTGTCACTTGATGAAAACTCACGATTTACAACAACCACCTATACTCATTTGTCATGGCACCACTCTTCGCATGGACAGGAGTTGAGAATGATCGACCTTTATTACGCCCCTACCCCAAACGGCCATAAGATCACCCTCTTTCTTGAAGAAGCCGAGCTGGATTACAGGATCATTCGCGTGGATATCAGCAAAGGCGAACAGTTCAGCCCTCTTTTTCTGGCTATCTCGCCGAATAACAAAATCCCGGCCATTATTGATAACCAGCCGGCGGACGGGGGCAGACCGCTGAGCCTGTTTGAATCCGGTGAGATTTTGCTCTATCTGGCGGAGAAAACCGGCAAACTGCTGAGCGGCGAGCTGCGTGAGCGTCATCATACCCTGCAGTGGCTTTTCTGGCAGGCGAGCGGGCTGGGCCCCATTCTGGGTCAAAATCATCACTTTACCGCATACGCCCCGCAGCCCATTCCTTACGCGATAGAACGCTATCAGGTCGAGACGCAGCGGCTCTATGACGTTCTGAACCGTCGGCTGAAGAAAACGCCGTGGCTCGGGGGCGATCATTACAGTATTGCCGATATCGCCTGTTGGCCGTGGGTGAATACGCATGAAAAACACCGAATTGACCTGGCCTCTTACCCGGCAGTGAACAACTGGTTTGAGCGCATCCGGACCCGCCCGGCCACCGAGCGAGCGATGCAAAAAATCCAGCAGATTTAACCCTCTATGAGGCTGGGTGCCTGCGAGCCTCTCATGTATTATGAGCAGGAAATACTGACACGGAGAAGACCTGCAATGTCACAGCCAGATGCTATTATTCGTATAAAGAACCTTCGTTTGCGTACGTTTATCGGAATTAAGGAAGAAGACATTAACAACCGTCAGGATATTGTTATCAATGTGACGATCCACTACCCCGCCGATAAAGCGCGCACTAGCGAAGATATCAACGATGCGCTGAATTATCGCACCGTAACGAAAAACATTATTCAGCATGTAGAGAATAACCGTTTCTCTTTGCTGGAAAAATTAACTCAGGATGTGCTCGATATCGCACGTGAACATCACTGGGTGACGTATGCTGAAGTGGAGATCGATAAACTGCACGCGCTGCGCTACGCCGATTCGGTATCCATGACTTAAGCTGGCGACGCCAGGCGTAAACCTGGAGGTTGTATGAAGATTTTGCTGACCGGCGGGACAGGCCTGATTGGTCGTCACCTCATTGCGCGTCTGCAGGCCTTGCATCACGACATTACCGTGGTCACGCGCAGCCCGGAGAAGGCGCGTCAGGTGCTGGGGGCGGGCATCGATATCTGGAAAAATCTGGCCGAGCAGCAAAATCTGGACGGCTTCGACGCCGTCATTAATCTCGCGGGTGAACCCATCGCCGATAAGCGCTGGACGGAAGAGCAAAAACAGCTGTTATGCAGCAGCCGGTGGAACATTACCGAAAAGCTGGTCGAGCTGATCCGCAATAGCCAAACTCCGCCTTCGGTGCTGATTTCAGGTTCAGCCGTAGGCTATTACGGCGATCTCGGTGAGGTGGTGGTGACCGAGGAAGAGCCGCCGCATAACGAGTTTACCCATAAACTCTGCGCCCAGTGGGAGCGTATCGCCAGTGCGGCGCAGAGCGATCGAACCCGCGTCTGTCTGCTGCGGACCGGCGTTGTGCTTGCGCCGAAAGGCGGCATTCTGGCTAAGATGCTTCCCCCTTTCAGGCTCGGACTCGGCGGCCCCATCGGTAATGGCCGTCAGTATATGGCGTGGATCCATATCGACGATATGGTCAACGGGATTCTGTGGCTGCTGGAAAACGATCTGCGCGGGCCGTTTAATATGGTTGCGCCGTATCCGGTGCGTAATGAACAGTTTGCCCACGCCCTGGGGCATGCCCTGCACCGCCCGGCGATATTGCGCGTGCCTGCCACGGTCATTCGTCTGCTGATGGGTGAAGCGTCAGTGCTGGTATTGGGCGGACAGAGAGCGCTGCCAAAACGGCTGGAAGCGGCAGGGTTTGCGTTCCGCTGGTATGAATTAGAAGAGGCGCTGGGGGATGTGGTGCGGTGAATATGGTACTGTGACAGGCTATGTTCCGAAGATATGGCGTAACAATGGCAACCATCACCACACCCCGGCTTCACCTCACTCCTTTCGAACCTACTGACTGGGCCTTCTTCCGCTCGCTGCGTGAAGATCGCAGCATCATGCGCTACATGGCCGCCATCGCCCCGGAAAAAGAGACTCGCCGCGTGTTTGCCGCACGCCTCGCTGCTGCTCATGTGTTTGTCATTCGCTCCCGGGATGATGATACGCCGCTGGGCGATATCGGCCTGCAGATTAGCGCTGAGAATCGGGAAGAGGCGGATATCGGCTATACGGTTGTGCCTGCCGCGCAGGGGAAAGGTATCGCCAGCGAAGCGCTGCGCGCGGTGTGTGAGTACGCGTTTAGCCAGACCAGCGTGAAGGCGATTAACGCGTACGTGCTGGCGGACAACGGCGGGTCGGTGCGGGTGCTGGAGAAAGCCGGGTTTGTGCGAACGCAGGTGCTGGAAAAGGCGTATGAAATTGACGGCGCGAGGTATGACGACTGGGTGTATCGGCTTGAGTGCGGTGCGGCCTGAATGCCGGGCGGCACTGCGTTTGCCCGGCCTACGGTTTTGTAGGCCCGGTAAGCGAAGCGCCACCGGGCGATTGGGCGGTACAACGGTCTGATGCCCTCACCCCGCCCCTCTCCCACAGGGAGAGGGTGAAAGGCAAAACCTACTTCAAAGACCCCTTCAGGAACTGCTGCAAACGCGGGCTTTGCGGGTTCGCCAGCACCTCGTCCGGATGCCCCTGCTCTTCTATTTTCCCCTGATGGAGGAAAATGACATGAGTAGAAACATGGCGAGCAAAGCCCATTTCGTGAGTCACTACCACCATGGTTTTCCCCTCTTCTGCCAGTTGCTGCATAATACGCAACACTTCGCCTACCAGTTCAGGATCGAGCGCCGAGGTAGGTTCATCAAACAGTAAAACTTCCGGTTCCATCGCCAGCGCCCGCGCGATAGAAACACGCTGTTGCTGACCGCCGGAAAGATGCACCGGATATTTCCCCTGCGCACGTTCGTCTATCCCGACTTTTGCCAGATACTTCACCGCCCGCTCGCGCGCTTCCTGCTTGCTCAGGCCCAACACCTGAATCGGCGCTTCCATAACGTTTTCCAGCACCGTCATATGGCTCCAGAGATTGAAGTGCTGGAATACCATCGTCAGGCGTGTGCGCAGTAAGCGCAGTTGATTTTTATCGGCGACTTTGAGTTGACCGTCTTTGTCGCGCACCAGATTGATCGTCTGGCCATTGACCACGATCGACCCTTCACTCGGTTTTTCGAGGAAGTTAATGCAGCGCAGAAAGGTACTTTTCCCCGATCCCGACGATCCGATGATGCTTATTACATCTCCGGCATTCGCTTGCAGTGATACCCCTTTCAGCACTTCATGTTCGCCGTAGCGTTTGTGCAAATCGATAACGTTTAATTTATTCTCGGACATCGTATTCTCAGTGCGTTGAAGAAGGTTTCACATGCTGCAACCAGCGTTTTTCCGCTCTGCGAAAGAGGCTGATCAGGACATAAGAGATGATTAAATAGAGCACCGCGGCAATGCCGAAGGCGGTAAAAGGTTGATACGTGGCGGCGTTAATATCGCGGGCTATTTTCAGCAGATCCGGCACCGTGGCAGTAAATGCCAACGCAGTAGAGTGCAGCATCAGGATCACTTCGTTGCTGTATGCCGGTAACGCAATACGCAGCGCAGAAGGCAAAATAATGCAGCGATACATTTTAAAAGTCGAGAAGCCATAGGCTCTGGCGGCTTCAATTTCCCCATGCGGAACCGAACGGATTGCCCCAGCAAAAATCTCGGTAGTGTAAGCGCAGGTGTTAAGCGTCAGCGCCAGCACGGTACAGTTCAGGCCACTGCGGAAGAAAGCGTTAAGGAATTCGGTTCCCTTAACAATCTCAAGCGTGTACATGCCGGAATAGAACACCAGCAACTGAACATACAGCGGCGTACCGCGAAAAATATAGGTAAATAACCAGATTGGAAACTGGATGTATTTATTACTGGAGACACGACCAATCGCCAGAAACAGCGCCAGGACTCCGCCTATCACTACCGACAAAATAAGCAGCCACAGAGTGATCGCCACACCAGTAAAGCGATAACCGTCGGTCCACAGCAGCGGTTTCCAGTATTCATGTAAGATTTCGATCACAGGTCAGCCCTCTTCACACCCACGGAGTAGCGGCGCTCAAGGAACAGCAGCACACCATTGGAAACAGTGGTGAAAACCAGGTAAATCACGCCACAGACGATGGCGAAATAGAACGGTTCCCAGGTACTTTTGCCTGCCAGTTGGGTGGCTTTGACCACATCTTCCAGGCCGAGTAACGAAACCAGTGCGGTAGATTTGAGGATCACCTGCCAGTTGTTGCCAATGCCTGGCAGGGCGTAACGCATCATCGACGGAAACATGATCCGCCGAAACACTTGCCCACGAGTAAAACCGAACGCCGTCGCCGCCTCTATATGTCCTTTCGGCACTGCCATAAAAGCACCACGGAACGTTTCAGTAAAATAAGCACCGTAGATAAAACCGAGAGTGATAATACCAGCGACCATCGGATCGATATCAATCTGCCCGACGCCCATCGCCTCCGTCACCGTGTTTAGCGCAATCTGCAAACCGTAGAAAATCAGCAGCATCAACACTAAGTCCGGCACGCCACGAATCAGCGTGGTGTACCCTTCGAAAATCAGCCCCGAAAGCCGATTTTGCGAGAGCTTACCGCCAGCGCCAATTAAACCGATGATTACAGCGAGCACTACAGAGCTGATAGCCAGCTCCAGCGTGACGAGCGCACCCTGTAAAATAACACCTGAAAACCCATACAACATGCTGCCTGTCCTGTCGTGTGTGGTGAATTACCGCCTCTTGTCTCCCTCCGGTTACCCGAAGGGAGCGGGCTTTCTTTCACCGATGGCGATTAGCCACCATAAACATCAAAATCGAAGTACTTTTTCGCTAATTTCTCGTAAGTACCGTCAGCGCGCATTTCGGCAAAGGCTTTGTTCAGTGCTTCGCGCAGTTCGTTATCTTCTTTACGCAGGCCCATGCCGGTCCCTACGCCAAACAGTTTTTCATCTTTAACAGACGGGCCACCGAATTTGTAATCTTTACCGACAGGTTGTTTGAGGAAACCTTCGCTGGCAGCGACCTCATCCTGGAACGCGGCATCAATACGTCCGGCAGTCAGGTCAGAATAAATGTTGTCCTGCCCCTGATACGAGACGATTTCAATGCCTTTTGGTGCCCAATGTTCATTACCGAACGTCTCCTGGGTGGTGCCCTGCAATACGCCTACCCGTTTGCCTTTCAGCGACTCGACTGTCGGCTGAATGTCAGAATTTTTCGCCACCACCAAACGAGAATCGGCAGCGTACAGTTTGTCGGTGAAGGCTATTTCTTGCTGACGTTTTTCCGTAATGGAAAGCGATGACATAATGGCGTCAATCTTCTTCGCTTTTAAGGACGGGATTAACGCATCCAGCGGATTTTCGACAAACGTACATTGCGTATTGATGCGTTTGCATAATTCCTTTGCCAGATCGATATCGAAGCCAACCAGTTCGCCTTGTGAATTTTTTGATTCAAATGGCGCATAGGTCGGGTCGGTACCGATGCGGATGTTTTGCGGAATCGCAGCAAACGCCGCAGTTGCGCTGGAGAAGGCCAGAACCAGAGAGAGCGATAGCACCAGTTTTTTCATAATGTCCTCAACTGACAGTCTTTTTTATAGGGAATATTTACAGGTTTGTTACACTTATCGTGCCATAAAATTGACCATCAAGGCAAAATATCCCCCCCGTTAGACGTATTATTTTTCATTAAAAATGCTTAAGTATGCATTTCAATGCACCACGATAGTGCAACAAACCTGGCGTGCACCATGATGATCATTCCATCAGGTACAGCTTCCCAGCGACGTATCAGTCACCGTAGACATTAAAGTCGAAATACTTTTCGCCATCTTGTCGTAGGTGCCGTCCTGACGCAGCTCGCCAAGCGCCTTATTGAAGGCAGCCGTCAGTTCAGCATCATCTTTACGTAGCCCTACACCGGTGCCATCACCGAAGTATTTTTTGTCTTTTACTGATGAGCCAGCAAAGGCGAAATCTTTACAGCAGGTTGCTTGAGGAATCCTTCGCTGGCAGCAACTTCATCTTGTAACGCAGCAATCCAGACGTCCTGCAGCCAGATCGGAATTAGACCAAATCTGGTTGGCATAGGCCACCACATCCACGCCTTTACTACGCCAGGTCTCGTTAGCGTAAGCTTCCTGGGTTGATCCCTGCAGCACACCAACATGTTTACCTTTCAGTGAATCCAGCGTTGGCTGAATCGGTGAACCTTTGGCCGCAATCAAACGAGAATCTGCGGCGTACAGCTTGTCGAGAAGGCAATCTCCTGCTGACGTTTATCGGTAATGGAAAGCGACGAAATAATAGCGTCGATTTTTTTCGCTTTCAGTGAGGGGATCAGCGCGTCAAAGTCACTGGCAACCCAGGTACATTTCACCTGCATCCGTTTGCACATCTCGTTACCGAGATCGATATCAAAGCCAACAAAATCACCTTTAGCATCTTTCGATGAGAACGGTGCGTAGGTGGTATCGGTTTCCGATACGTACCGTCTCCGGTAGCGCCGCATAGCTGGAAGCCGCTGTGGAGAGACCGACTAACAAAGACAGAGCGAGAATCGACTTCTTCATACATAACCCTCAAGTGAAAATGGCTTTTTATGTTGTGTATTGTGTTGTGTGTTTGCAGGCTCTTTCATGCAGGTCTTATGCCATCTTGACGACAACAGTAACATTCAACGTTAAATATGTTAATAAGACGTTGCATTATTGTCCTGAAGTTGAAGATAGCAGGTATAGCGGTTGAATCGCAGCGTTTCGATTGAATGGCAGAAACAAAAATGTCGAGGATTTGATCGCGGTTGCAAAATTGCCCTGAAACAGGGCAACAGCGGAGTTATGCGCCCTGCCAGCGGGCAAAGAGATCTTCAGGAAGGGTTATCGCAAACTGGTCAAGAACACGATTAACCGTCTGATTTATCACATCATCAAGGGATTGCGGGCGATGATAAAACGCCGGAACGGGAGGCATAATCACCGCACCGATTTCTGCCGCCTGAGTCATTAAACGCAGATGGCCTAAGTGCAATGGTGTTTCACGCACGCAGAGCACCAACGGGCGACGCTCTTTCAGCACCACATCTGCCGCACGGGTCAGTAAGCCATCAGTATAGCTATGGACAATGCCGGAAAGGGTTTTGATTGAACAGGGTAAAATCACCATCCCCAGCGTCTGGAAAGAACCGGAAGAGATGCTGGCGGCAATATCGCGCGCATCGTGCGTGACATCGGCTAATGCCTGCACTTCGCGCAGAGAAAAATCCGTTTCGAGGGATAAGGTCTGGCGCGCTGCCTGGCTCATCACCAGATGCGTTTCGATATCTGTGACATCGCGCAGAACCTGTAATAAGCGCACGCCATAAATCGCGCCGCTGGCACCGCTGATGCCTACAATGAGTCGTTTCATAAATAGTTGCCCTGTCAGACTTGCAGGCAGACTTTGCAGGATTTCGGCGGGAGTTGCAAGTCAGGGTGCCAGACCGGCACCCTCAGCGAAGGCATCATCCTTCGTTATGCATTTCGAGATTTTCCACTTCGTTCTGACGTTGCACTGCTTTGGCGTCATCATTACGTAACGTATCGAGGAAATCGAGGTAGCCCTGATCAACATCTTTGGTGACGTAGACGCCGTTGAACACCGAGCATTCAAACTGCTGGATATCCGGATTTTCAGCGCGAACGGCGTCGATCAGATCGTTCAGATCCTGGAAAATCAACCCGTCAGCACCGATGATCTGGCGAATTTCATCAACTTCGCGACCGTGAGCGATCAGTTCCGTGGCGCTCGGCATATCAATACCATAAACGTTCGGGAAGCGAATTTCCGGTGCCGCAGAAGCGAGGTACACTTTCTTCGCTCCGGCTTCGCGTGCCATCTCGATAATCTGCTCAGAAGTGGTGCCACGGACGATGGAGTCGTCGACCAGCAGGACGTTTTTATCGCGGAACTCGGCGCGGTTGGCATTCAGTTTACGGCGCACGGACTTACGACGCAGCTGCTGGCCCGGCATGATAAAGGTGCGGCCAACATAGCGGTTTTTAACGAAGCCCTGGCGGTACGGTTTGCCCAGAATACGAGCAATTTCCAGCGCGATATCACACGAGGTTTCTGGGATCGGGATCACCACGTCGATATCCAGATCTTCCCATTCGCGGGCAATTTTCTCGCCCAGTTTCGTGCCCATATTCACACGCGCGCTGTAAACGGAAATTTTGTCGATAAACGAGTCCGGGCGGGCAAAGTATACATACTCAAACAGGCACGGATTGCTGACCGGATTGTCAGCACATTGACGGGTAAACAACTGCCCTTCTTCAGTGATGTAAATCGCTTCGCCCGGCGCGACGTCACGCAGGAAATCAAAGCCCAGCGTATCGAGCGCTACGCTTTCGGAAGCGACCATATATTCTGTACGGTTCTCGTCAATATCACGTTTTCCCAGTACCAGCGGACGAATCCCGTTTGGATCGCGGAAAGCAACCATACCGTGGCCGATAATCATCGCCACACAGGCATACGCGCCGCGGATTAAGCGGTTTGTGGCAGCAATGGCAGCGAAAATATTGTCGGCTTCCAGCGGGTAGTGGCGGAAGTTGTCCAGCTCGCTGGCGAAGATATTAAGCAGAATTTCCGAGTCGGAAGTGGTGTTGATGTGGCGGCGTTTTTCTTCAAACAGTTTTTTACGCAACTCGTGAGCGTTGGTCAGATTGCCGTTGTGGGCAAGCGTAATGCCATACGGGGAGTTAACGTAAAACGGCTGCGCTTCAGAGGCGCTGGAGCTGCCAGCCGTGGGGTAACGCACATGACCAATGCCCATATTGCCCTGCAAACGCTGCATATGGCGAGCTTCAAATACATCGCTCACCAGCCCGTTCGCTTTACGCAAACGGAAGCAGTTATTGGCATCTATGGTGATGATGCCGGCGGCATCCTGACCGCGATGCTGAAGCACCGTTAAGGCATCATAAATCGACTGGTTAACCGGCATAACACCGGCGATACCGACAATACCGCACATACGTCTTTTTCCTCGTTAAGCCACATCTCAGAGCACTTACGCTCTGGGCAAGAAACTTGACGAGCTTTGCAGATAATCAAAAAACCATCTGATGATAAAACTGAATTGCGGGATCAGCTGTGATTTGCTCCAGTCTTCGCTTTTCGACACCCCGGTAAAGGAGTCGAGAAAGAAGAGAATGGCAGCAACAATCAACACACCGCGCAACGCACCGAAACAGACGCCCAGCACCCGATCGGTGCCTGACAACCCCGTTTTCTCCACCAACTGGCCTATCACGAAGTTCACGATAGCACCAACGATCAGGGTAGCGATAAACAGTACCGCGATGGCAATCCCATTTCGAACCAGTTCGTCTTCAAAGCCCGTAAACCAGACTGACAGGTAAGTGTAGTAATGACTGGCAACAAAGAAAGCACAACCCCATGTCACCAGCGATAACGCTTCACGAACAAAGCCGCGGATCAGGCTAACCAGAGAGGAAAAAGCAATCACCGCGATTATGGCGTAATCAATCCAGACCATATGTGTCCCACGATTTTACGCCCTGTCATCCTGTTCGGGGCGCATTCTAACAGAAAAAGAAAACGTTTGCGTAGGGATTTCCTTCCCGCGCATCAATAAAAATGGCGCTGAAAAAAATATTCAACGCCATCGACTTTTTATGCCTTTGCGGCATCGGGCAATGCGTGTCGGATGCGGCGTAAACGCCTTATCCGACCTACGGTTCTACCCCTGCGTAGGCCTGATAAGACGCGCCAGCGTCGCATCAGGCAAGACCGTATTAATTCGGCGTATAGCCCATTACCACGCCACTTAAGCCAGAAAGTTGCTTCAACTCACCCAGCGAACCTTTCAGCTTATCTTTCGAGGCATCCGGCCCAACCAGAATACGGGTAATTTTACCCTGCACTGGCGTGGATGGCGACGTATAAACCCGATAACCGGCACCGCGCAGCTTACCGACAATCTCATTCACTTTATCGGCATTTTTCAGCGCACCCAGTTGCACAACATAGGCTTTACCCGTCGGTGCAGCTTTTTCTTCCACGACCGGCTTCGGTTCTGGCTTCGGCGCAGGTGGTGCTTCAACCTTTGGTTTAGGCGGCTCCACCGGTTTCGGCTTCGGTGGGGCGACCGGTGCAGGTTCCGGTTCAAACTCGGTGTTATTGGCTGCAATAGTGGCCGGATCGAGCGACGGTGCTGCGGCATCACCTGCCCGCACCTCTTCCGCTGCGCCTTCCGGCGGCTGCGTCGGTAACGCCTGGGTGGCGGCTGGCATCATATCAGGCTCATCACGATCGCCCGCTTTCGGCACCAGCGGGATAGCCGCGAACTCATCCTGATAATGTTTTTTCTGCCCGTCCAGCAGCCCTGGAAGTACAATCACCCCCAGCGCCACCAGCACGATCGTGCCCACTAACCGATTCTGAAACTTACTTGCCACCGCTTCTCCTCGCGTCAATCACTTCCATGACATGTGCGACCGTGTGGAAAGAACCACACACCAGCACGGTGTCTTCCGCTTTAGCGTCCGCCATTGCGGCATCCCATGCCTGCGCAACGCTATCAAATGATTTGCCGTTACCCAAATGCTCAAGCAGTTGTTCTGCCGTGGCACCGCGCGGCCCTTCCAGTGGCGCACAATACCAGTCATCAACCACGCTTTTCAACCAGGCCAGAGTTCCGGCAATATCTTTATCATGTAGCATACCGATAACCGCCAGCACGCGCCCGTTTTTCGGTAGCGCTTTCATACGCCCGGTGAGATATTCCGCCGCATGTGGATTATGCGCGACATCAAAAATAACGCGTGGCGACTCGCTCACAATCTGGAAACGTCCCGGCAAAATTGCGCTGGCAATCCCGTCGCGAATGGCATTTTCACTGACTTCCAGCCCGCTGGCACGCAGTGCCGCCAGCGCTGTTGCGGCATTCGGTTGCGGGACAAGCGGCAACGGCAGATTTTCCAGCGTGCCGTGAGCATCGCTAAACGCCCAGTCATGATCGGTGACGGAATAGTTCCACTCAACGCCCCGACGTTGTAACAGTGCACCTTTTTCCTGCGCCACATCAGCAATGGTAGAAGGCATTTCCGGCTCACCGACAATTGCCGGTTTTTCGCTGCGGAAGATGCCTGCTTTCTCGCGACCAATACTTTCGCGATCTGGACCCAGCCAGTCGGTATGATCCAGCGCAATACTGGTTACTACCGCGACATCGGCGTCGACAATATTGGTTGCGTCCAGACGACCGCCCAGCCCTACTTCCAGAATCACCACGTCAAGTTGTGCCTGCTTGAACAGCCACAACGCCGACAGCGTACCGTACTCGAAATAGGTCAGGGAAATATCACCGCGTGCCGATTCAATCTCCGCAAAAGAGGCGGTGTGGGCCGATTCCGGCAATTCCTGGCCCTGCACACGTACGCGCTCGGTATAACGCACCAGATGAGGCGAACTGTAGACGCCCACTTTGTACCCTGCCGCCATCAGAATCGACTCCAGCGTACGGCAGGTGGTGCCTTTGCCATTCGTACCCGCAACGGTAAACACAAATGGCGCTGGTTTCAGGACGCCAAGACGCGCCGCGACCAGGCTCACGCGCTCAAGGCCGAGATCGATAGTTTTACTGTGCAGGTTTTCCAGATAAGAAAGCCACGAAGCCAGAGGCGACGCGGCTTGAGGAGTGCGTTTGATAATCATGGTATCCGCTGATTCGTTACGGTGAGAATAGCAAAAGGGCAGAGCCAGTGGCCCTGCCCTTATCAGTTATCAGGCCTCAGGTTCCTGATCCGGTACCGGGGGTACCACTACGCCTTCACGCGGCGCTTCAGGATTCGGCGCTGGCAGATTCATCAACTTCGCCAGAATGCTCGCCAGTTTCAGGCGCATTTCCGGACGACGGACGATCATGTCGATCGCGCCTTTCTCGATCAGGAATTCACTGCGCTGGAATCCAGGCGGCAGTTTTTCGCGAACGGTCTGTTCGATAACACGCGGACCGGCAAAGCCGATTAACGCTTTCGGTTCAGCGATGTTGAGATCGCCCAGCATGGCGAAACTTGCAGAAACACCGCCCATCGTCGGGTCGGTCAGCACGGAGATGTACGGCAAGCCGCGCTCCTGCATTTTTGCCAGTGCCGCAGAGGTTTTCGCCATCTGCATCAGCGACATCAGTGCTTCCTGCATACGTGCGCCACCAGAGGCGGAGAAGCAGATCAGCGGGCAGTTATCTTCCAGCGCCTGCTCAACGGCACGCACGAAACGTGCACCCACAACAGACCCCATTGAACCGCCCATAAAGGCGAACTCGAATGCCGCAGCGACAACCGGCATTCCATACAGAGTGCCTTTCATCACCACCAGCGCATCTTTTTCGCCGGTTTCTTTCTGCGCAGATGCCAGACGGTCTTTATACTTCTTGGAGTCACGAAACTTCAGCACATCTTTCGGCTCAAGCTCGCTACCCAGCTCCACAAGGCTTCCTTCATCTAACAGGCTATGCAGGCGATTACGCGCTGTCATACGCATGTGATGGTCACACTTCGGACAGACCTCAAGATTACGTTCCAGCTCAGCGCGGTATAAAACCTGACCGCAGCTATCACACTTAGTCCACACCCCTTCAGGAATGCTCGCCTTGCGGGTGGGAGTAATGTTGCTTTTAATTCGTTCAATCCAGCTCATTAGGGACCTTTCTGTCTGAACCTGGTTCGATGCCAGTTTTATCTTTGGGGACGCATAATGCCATTTTTGCCCCCAACAGACCATGAATGTTGCACATTAAAACATAACAGCCCGAAACTTTGGATAAAAAAGTGGTCGAACCGCGGAGTTACTTTTTATTTTGCGGCGCGTGCCGCAGCGCGTTTGTGACGGATTATTTCGATGACGCCCGGCAAAATAGAAACCACAATAATCCCGACGATCAGCAGCTTAAGGTTATCCTGAACCATCGGGATTGTACCGAAGAAATAGCCTGCGTAGGTAAAAAGCAGTACCCACAACAGTGCGCCGATCACGTTATAAGCGGCGAAATGACGGTACGACATGTGGCCCATTCCCGCAACAAACGGGGCGAACGTTCTGACGATCGGCACAAAACGGGCGAGAATAATCGTTTTGCCGCCATGTTTCTCATAAAACTGATGGGTTTTGTCGAGATAACTGCGACGGAAAATTTTCGAATTGGGATTACTGAACAACTTTTCACCGAACAACCGCCCGATAGTGTAATTGACCGCGTCACCCACAATCGCGGCGATCAGCATCAGCACCACCATCATATGGACGTTGAGATCGTTGGTTTCCAGTGATGCCAACGCTCCGGCAACAAACAGCAATGAATCACCCGGTAAAAACGGCGTTACCACCAGACCGGTTTCACAGAACAAAATTAAGAACAAAATGGCATAAACCCAGACGCCGTACTCCGCGACCAGCTCTGCCAGATGCACGTCAATGTGCAGGATAAAATCGATGAGGAAATAAATCAGGTCCATATTTGCCTATGCCTTGTACTCGTCATCTTTCAGGCTGTAACTACGTTGGCTACAGCCTGAAATGTTCCGAGCATTATTCTCGTTAGTCCGCCAGAAATAGCGGGCCCATTGGCGGTTTTGGAAGATCATACCGGTCAGGGTAATCCACCGCGACCAGATACAGCCCTTCCGCTTTTGCCGTTGCTGCCGCCAGCGTTCTGTCCTTTGCCGCCAGCAACTCTGCTATCCAGCTCTCCGGCTGGTTGTGGGCACCGACTTCCATCAGGCTGCCGACAATATTCCTGACCATATGATGTACAAAAGCATTCGCTTTAATATCTACCACCACATAAGGACCGTGACGCGTAACATTAATATGCATAACGTTGCGCCACGGGGTTCGGGACTGGCACTGCACCGCACGGAACGAGGTGAAATCATTCTCGCCCAGCAAGCATTGCGCAGCCCGATGCATCCGTTCAGCGTCCAGCGGTTCGTAAAAATGGGTTACCCCTTTACTCAGTACCGCCGGGCGCAGCCGATGATTGTAGATGATGTAGCGATAACGGCGAGCCGTGGCGCTAAATCGGGCATGAAAATCATCAGGTACAGCTTTAACCCAACGCACAGCGATGTCACCAGGTAAATTCGCATTTACGCCCAAGGTCCACGCCGCGTCTTTGCGCAGCGCGGTTGTTTCGAAATGCACAACCTGCCCGGTACCGTGTACCCCTGCGTCAGTACGCCCGGCGCAGAAGACGGTGATGGGTTCGTTCGCCACCTGGGAGAGCGCCTTTTCCAGCTTCTCCTGCACACTGCGGACTTCGTTCTGCCGTTGCCAGCCGTAATACTTACTACCGTCGTACTCAATGCCCAGCGCAATTTTATAAACTGGCGGTTGTTGCTGGTCGGACATTAGTACAGATACTCCTGCACCAGTTTCTCGGCGATTTTTACTGCCATCAGCGCGCCGCCAAAGCGAACGTTATCGGCCACCGACCAGAACTGGACTTGCTCCGGCATACCGTAGTCATTACGCACGCAGCCAACAGAAAGATGCGGCGTACCCGAAGCATCACCTACCTGAGTTGGGAATTCGTTCTCTTCAGAGAGCACAATATCTTCGCCTTGAACAAACGCATCACGCGCTTCTTCTGCTGCCAGTGGACGCAGAGCTTCAAAGTTGACCATCTGGGCATGACCGTAGAATACCGGTGCCTGGACGACGCTAGCCGAAATCATCAGCCCTTCGTCCTGCAGGATTTTGCGTACTTCGTCAACGATACGACGTTCTTCACGCACGCTACCTTCGCTATCCGGCAGTAACGGCAGCATGTTGAACGCCAGCTGACGCCCGAAGAAATCTTCTTCGTCAATCGGAATGCCGTTGAGCAATTTCGCACTCTGCCCCGCTAACGCATCGACCGCTTTTTTGCCCTGGGCGGAGGCTGAAATCAGGCTGGTAACGCTGATACGTGATAAACCGCCCTGATCGATTAACGGTTTCAGTGCCGCCAGCAGCTGGCTGGTCAGACTGTCTGGTACGGCGATGACATTCCGGTTCCGGTAATCTGTCAGTACAAACGGGTTTACTTCCGGCACCACCAGCGGTACGTCGGGTTCGAGAGCAAACAATCCACTGCTGTCGATCACCAGGCAACCTGAGTTGGTCGCTTCTTCAACCCAGGCAGCGGTAGCTTCTTTGCCTGCGACAAAAAATGCCAGCTGCGCCTGCGTCCAGTCGAATTCAGCGGCATCCTGCACGGTGATTGTCTTACCACCAAAGCGCAGTTGTTCGCCTGCGCTTTCGTTACGTGCCAGTGCATAAATTTCCCCAACCGGGAACTGACGTTCAGCCAGCGTTTCAAGCAGGGCTTCGCCCACAGCGCCAGTTGCGCCCAGGACGGCAATGTTCCAGCCTTCAGACATGGTGGTTTACTCCAGAAATAGCAAAGCTCCCTGCCAATGTTACAGCAGAGAGCATGAAGAAGAGATTAACGTGCCGGATGATGAACGGCGTTAAAACCCAGTTTACACAGCAATGATGCCGCACTGGCGTCATCACAAATTACATACAGAGATGACCATTCACGGCGCTCAAGATAGTTTTTGCGCAGTTTATCGAACTCACCCGGTATCCCGGCGACTTTACGCAGCGGTGCGTCATCGCGGCGCACATCATACACCAAATGCACCAGCCTTTTCAGCGTCGGTTGATCGAGCGGGCCATGCAGCGTAATGCGACCAAACTCTGGCGCAGGCAGTAATGTATCCAGCGCAACGTGCTGTTCATGCCCAATAAACTTGCTATAAGCTTCAAACACTTGCGTAGTACCGCGTGCTTTACCTTCCAGGGTATAGCCTGCGATATGCGGCGTGCCGATATCCACTTTTTTCAGCAGCTCGACGTTGAGTTCCGGTTCGCCTTCCCAGACATCCAGCACTACGCTTAACTTCTGGCCTTCATTCAGGCAGGTCAGCAACGCAGTATTATCGACGACTGCGCCACGGCAGGCGTTAATCAGAATCGCTCCGGGCTTCAGGCTACGGATCAGTTTTTCATCCGCAGATGTAGCGTTTTGTACGGACCATCTTTAAAGAGTGGCGTATGGAAAGTCAGAATATCCGCGCGCTGGACTAACTCATCCAGCGAGCGGAAATCACCCTCATCCCCACGGTCGGCGCGAGGCGGATCGCAAAGTAAGGTTTTAATCCCTAACGCTTCCAGTCGCGCCTGCAATCGACGTCCAACGTTACCAACGCCCACGATCCCCACCGTACGGTCGTACAGTGAAAATCCATCGCGTTCGGCAAGCATCAGCAGGGAGGAGAAAAACATATTCCACCACCGCAATCGCATTACAGCCAGGTGCAGCGGAAA
Source organism: Enterobacter hormaechei (assembly GCA_041890495.1). Classification (GTDB taxonomy): domain Bacteria; phylum Pseudomonadota; class Gammaproteobacteria; order Enterobacterales; family Enterobacteriaceae; genus Escherichia; species Escherichia boydii. The sequence continues at coordinate 313,808 of CP169086.1, read as the reverse complement.
AACCAATTCCCGCCTGCTTCAACCATGCTTCATCGACATGGTCGGTCCCCGCAGTGGCAGTGCCAACAAATTTAATGGGTTTTCCTGCAGCAAAGATTCATTCACTTTCGTGACCGAACGCACCATCAGCGCATCCGCGTCTGCCAGTTGAGCGACGGGGATTGGACGCCCGGGAACCGCGGTCACCTCACCCAAACGGCTAAATAAGTCGCGGGCATAAGGCATATTTTCATCAACAAGGATTTTCACGTTTGTGTTACCTGTATGAGACGAGAGTTAACCGGACAAGTGTGCCATAATCTCGCGGCCAGGCATATACGTCTGCCAGGTTTACGCTGAGTTTTGACTTTAAGGATTTTTGACGATGCAGCCCATTTCAGGTACGCCGCCACGCCCTCCGGGTGAAGGCCCCGTCACGCCAAACGTTGCCGGTGAACAACCGCTATCCACGCAACAGCGCACCGTGCTGGAGCGACTGATCACGCGCCTGATTGCGTTGACTTCGCAGCAAAACGCGGAAGTCTGGGCCGGGGTGAAGCATGATTTAGGCGTGAGGAACGATGCACCGCTGCAGTCGCGTCATTTCCCCGCTGCCGAGCAAAACCTGAACCAGCGTATTACAACCGCGCAGCAGAATCACACCACACGCCAGATTGTTTCTCAGCTGACGGAGCTGCTGGGCCAGGGAAATAATCGCCAGGCGGTGAGTGATTTTATTCGCCAGCAGTATGGTCAGACCGCGCTGGGCCAGCTGACGCCCGATCAGCTCAAAACCGTGCTGACGCTGCTGCAGAACAATGAGCTGTCGATTCCGCAGCCACAGGTGCGCCCGGCGACCGAGCGTCCGCTGCTCCCCGCCGAGCATAACACGCTCAAGCAGATGGTGACCAAGCTGGCTGCGGCCACCGGCGAACCGACGAAGCTTATCTGGCAATCCATGCTGGAGCTGTCCGGCGTGAAGGCGGGTGAGCTGATCCCGGCCAAACAGTTTACCCATCTGGTGACCTGGCTCCAGGCGCGCCAGACGCTTAGCATCCAGAGTGCCCCTACCCTGCATACCGTCCAGGCCGCGCTGAAACAGCCGCTTGAGCCGCACGAGTTTGAAGCCATCCGGGATTACGCCCAGCAAAACTGGCAGGCCACGCCGCAAACGGTACTGACCACCGCGCAGGTACAGGATCTGCTTAACCAGATCTTCGTTCGCCGCGCCGAGCGTGAGGGCGGCGTGCCGGAGGTGAGAAACATTCAGCCGATCTACAGCCCGCTGTTTGCGCCAGTCGTCGAGACGTTCAGAACGCTCTCTGCGCGTCCAGGACTGATGTTTATTGCTCTACTGATTGCGCTGGCGATTTTCTGGCTGGTTGCTTAAAACTGCCGGGTGGCGGCTTCGCCTTACCCGGCCTACGGCTAGTGCGGTTGTAGGCCCGGTAAGTGAAGCGCCACCGGGCAAAAACTACGACCTGCGAAACGCCACCAGCGTCACCACGATCCCAACGACCGCGGAAACCGCACCGGCCAGGAAGACGGACGGATACCCAAACGAGGTGGCTAACACCCCGGCCAGCGGCCCGGTTACTCCGTATGAGATATCCTGAAACGCCGCATAGCCGCCCAGCGCCGTGCCGCGCACCTGTGGGGCCACGCGCTTCACGACTTCAACACCGAGCGCCGGGAAGATCAGTGAACAGCCGCAGCCGGTCAGCGCCGCACCCAGCAGAGCAACGGATGCCACGGGTGCATTCCACAGCAGCAGCAGACCCACGGTCTCTATCATCAGCGACGCTACCGCGACCTTAACGCCGCCGAAGCGATCCGGCATCCAGCCGAAAAGCACGCGCATCAGCACAAACGCGCCGCCAAACGCGGTAAGCGTAAAGCCGGCCATCGCCCAGCCGCGGCTCATAAAGTAGAGCGAGACGAAGGTACCAATCACCGCAAAACCCACGCCCTGCAGCGCCAGGCCAAGACCCGGCTGCCAGATTTGGCCGACCACGCTCCACAGGGAAGGACGCTCGCCTTTGTGCGCGGGCACTTTACGCACCGAGCCGTTAAACGCCCACGCCACCAGGGGTAAAGCCATCGTGGTGGCGGCCAGCGCCGCAAACCCAAACTGGCTATTAATCAGCAGCCCAAGCGGCGCACCGGCGGCCAGCGCGCCGTAGATGGCCATGCCGTTCCAGGACATCACCTTGCCGGAGCGTGCTGGCCCCACCAGCCCCATTCCCCAGGTCAGGGTGCCGGTCAGCAGCTGGCTTTCACCGAAACCAAGAATTAAACGGCCCAGCACCAGCAGAGCAAATTTATACGCGGCGTCTACCGGCAGGAGAGCCGCCAGCAGCCAGGCGCCGCCCGCCAGCCCACAGGCAAACATCCCCTGCAGCGCCGAGCGTTTTGCACCGTGCTGATCCGCCAGTCTTCCGGCGTATCCGCGGGTCAATACCGTGGCTAAAAACTGAATGCCCACGGCAATGCCGACCATGGTGTTGCCATAGCCCAGCTCCTGATGAACGAACAGCGGGATCACCGGCAGCGGCAGGCCAACGGTCATATAGGTCAGAAATACCGCAAAAGCGATACGGAACAGCGAGACGTTCGCTGAAGGGGTTGTTTCTGTTTGAGTTACTGCAGTCATGCTTTACTCCGAAATGAAGAGTAAGGCGGGGAAATGCCACGCCCCCTCTACCTGATTATCAGGATTAAGGTGCGTTGGTTGACGTTAAACGCTTACGCATTATCGTGAGGATAATGTTGAGGGATGAAGTTTGCCTGTGAGATCAGCTGCTTGTCAATGCATAAAAAAAGGGAGCCTTATGGCTCCCCTTCTGAATCAAACATAATGCGATTATTCTTTCAGCTTGCGCATTACCAGCGTGGCGTTGGTGCCGCCGAAGCCGAAGCTGTTAGACATAACGGTGGTCAGTTCGCGATCGGTCGTTTCGGTCACGATGTTCAGACCTGCAGCCTGCTCGTCCAGCTCTTCAATGTTGATGCTCGGGGCGATAAAGCCGTGTTCCAGCATCAGCAGAGAGTAGATAGCTTCCTGTACGCCAGCAGCGCCCAGAGAGTGACCGGTCATGGCTTTGGTTGCAGAAATCGCCGGGCTCTTATCGCCGAACACTTCACGGATAGCTGCCAGCTCTTTCACGTCGCCAACCGGAGTCGAAGTACCGTGGGAGTTCAGGTAATCGATTGGGGTATCAACGCCATGCATCGCCATCTTCATGCAGCGTACTGCGCCTTCGCCAGACGGAGCAACCATGTCTGCACCATCAGAGGTTGCGCCGTAGCCAACGATTTCAGCATAGATGTGAGCACCACGCGCCAGCGCGTGTTCCAGCTCTTCAACCACTACCATACCGCCGCCGCCAGCGATAACGAAACCGTCACGGTGAGCGTCGTAAGTACGGGAGGCTTTTTCCGGGGTGTCGTTGTATTTAGTAGACAGCGCACCCATTGCGTCGAATTCGCAAGCCATTTCCCAGCACAGCTCTTCGCCGCCGCCAGCAAACACGATGTCCTGTTTGCCCAGTTGGATCTGCTCTACTGCGTTACCGATACAGTGTGCGGAAGTCGCACACGCGGAGCTGATGGAGTAGTTAACGCCATGAATTTTAAACGGGGTGGCGAGGCAGGCAGAAACGCCGGATGCCATCGCTTTGGTGACCACATACGGGCCAACCGCTTTCAGGCCGCGCGGGCCGCGCATTGCGTCAGCGCCGAACACCTGGAAACGCGGGGAGCCGCCGCCGGAACCTGCAATCAGGCCAACGCGCGGGTTATTCTGGTAAGCTTCCGGAGAGAGGCCCGCATCAGCGATTGCCTGCTCCATAGAAAGGAATGCATAAATGGATGCGTCGCTCATAAAGCGCACAACTTTGCGGTCAATGAGGCCAGTGGTATCCAGTTTTACGTTGCCCCAGACGTGGCTACGCATGCCGGAATCCTTTAGCTCCTGAGAGAAAGTGATCCCTGAACGTCCTTCACGCAGAGATGCCAGGACTTCCTGCTGGTTATTACCGATGCTGGAAACAATGCCCAGGCCAGTAATCACTGCACGTTTCATTCAATACCTCTGTAAGTCGCACATAGAGTAAGTTTCGAATGCACAATAGCGTACACTTGTACGCCGAACAAGTCCGATCAGCCATTTAATAGAGAAATTTGCGCAGCCTTACACACATCGCTAAGATCGAGCCACCGCCTGTAAGACGAGTAACTTACGTGAAACACTACTCCATACAACCTGCCAACCTCGAATTTAATGCTGAGGGTACACCTGTTTCCCGAGATTTTGACGATGTCTATTTTTCCAACGATAACGGGCTGGAAGAGACGCGTTATGTTTTTCTGGGAGGCAACCAATTAGAGGTACGCTTTCCTGAGCATCCACATCCTCTGTTTGTGGTAGCAGAGAGCGGCTTCGGCACCGGATTAAACTTCCTGACGCTATGGCAGGCATTTGATCAGTTTCGCGAAGCGCATCCGCAAGCGCAATTACAACGCTTACATTTCATTAGTTTTGAGAAATTTCCCCTCACCCGTGCGGATTTAGCCTTAGCGCATCAACATTGGCCGGAACTGGCTCCGTGGGCAGAACAACTTCAGGCGCAGTGGCCAATGCCCTTGCCCGGTTGCCATCGTTTATTGCTCGATGCAGGCCGCGTGACGCTGGATTTATGGTTTGGCGATATTAACGAACTGACCAGCCAACTGGACGATTCGCTAAATCAAAAAGTAGATGCCTGGTTTCTGGACGGCTTTGCGCCAGCGAAAAACCCGGATATGTGGACGCAAAATCTGTTTAACGCCATGGCAAGGTTGGCGCGTCCGGGCGGCACGCTGGCGACATTTACGTCTGCCGGTTTTGTCCGCCGCGGTTTGCAGGACGCCGGATTCACGATGCAAAAACGTAAGGGCTTTGGGCGCAAACGGGAAATGCTTTGCGGGGTGATGGAACAGACATTACCGCTCCCCTGCTCCGCGCCGTGGTTTAACCGCACGGGCAGCAGCAAACGGGAAGCGGCGATTATCGGCGGTGGTATTGCCAGCGCGTTGTTGTCGCTGGCGCTATTACGGCGCGGCTGGCAGGTAACGCTTTATTGCGCGGATGAGGCCCCCGCACTGGGTGCTTCCGGCAATCGCCAGGGGGCGCTGTATCCGTTATTAAGCAAACACGATGAGGCGCTAAACCGCTTTTTCTCTAATGCGTTTACTTTTGCTCGTCGGTTTTACGACCAATTACCCGTTAAATTTGATCATGACTGGTGCGGCGTCACGCAGTTAGGCTGGGATGAGAAAAGCCAGCATAAAATCGCACAGATGTTGTCAATGGATTTACCCGCAGAACTGGCTGTAGCCGTTGAGGCAAATGCGGTTGAACAAATTACGGGCGTTGCGACAAATTGCAGCGGCATTACTTATCCGCAAGGTGGTTGGCTGTGCCCAGCAGAACTGACCCGTAATGTGCTGGAACTGGCGCAACAGCAGGGTTTGCAGATTTATTATCAATATCAGTTACAGAATTTATCCGTAAGGATGACTGTTGGTTGTTGAATTTTGCAGGAGATCAGCAAGCAACACACAGCGTAGTGGTACTGGCGAACGGGCATCAAATCAGCCGATTCAGCCAAACGTCGACTCTCCCGGTGTATTCGGTTGCCGGGCAGGTCAGCCATATTCCGACAACGCCGGAATTGGCAGAGCTGAAGCAGGTGCTGTGCTATGACGGTTATCTCACGCCACAAAATCCGGCGAATCAACATCATTGTATTGGTGCCAGTTATCATCGCGGCAGCGAAGATACGGCGTACAGTGAGGACGATCAGCAGCAGAATCGCCAGCGGTTGATTGATTGTTTCCCGCAGGCACAGTGGGCAAAAGAGGTTGATGTCAGTGATAAAGAGGCGCGCTGCGGTGTGCGTTGTGCCACCCGCGATCATCTGCCAATGGTAGGCAATGTTCCCGATTATGAGGCAACACTCGTGGAATATGCGTCGTTGGCGGAGCAGAAAGATGAGGCGGTAAGCGCGCCGGTTTTTGACGATCTCTTTATGTTTGCGGCTTTAGGTTCTCGCGGTTTGTGTTCTGCCCCGCTGTGTGCCGAGATTCTGGCGGCGCAGATGAGCGACGAACCGATTCCGATGGATGCCAGTACGCTGGCGGCGTTAAACCCGAATCGGTTATGGGTGCGGAAATTGTTGAAGGGTAAAGCGGTTAAGGCGGGGTAATCTGCTCTCGCAGTGTTTGCCGGATGCGGCGTGAACGCCTTATCCGACCTACGTGTGACGTGTAGGCCTGATAAGACGCGATAAGCGTCGCATCAGGCATGCTGCTCCAGACGCCGCAACTTACTGCTGTGACGCCTGCTGAAACAGGTTTTCCCACATATCGGTCACCAGCGCCTGGTCACGCGGCGACAATTCACCAGCACCAATGGCTTTTTCCAGACTCTGGCTAACGGTCGTATGCACCGCCTGAGCGGAGTGGTCATCACCACTTTCCAGTTCTGCGATGGCTAATGTCAGGTGGCCACGCAAATACCCACTGGCAAACAACTCATCATCACTGGCATGGTCAACCATACCGTCGATTAATGCCAGAATGCGTGATTCAAACTCCGCGATCATCTTCTTTCCTCATTGTAAAACGTGGCGCTGGCTTCAGTTGAGCGCTTCCGGCCACGGGAACTGTTCCGCCGTAAGTTCCGGCGTGTGATAATAATTTTGTAGTGCTTTAATGAAGCGTGCCGGACGTTCCGGAATGCCATTTGTCAGATAATCCATCACCTGCGCATGTACTCGCCGTTGAAACACCACACGATCCGGTTCGAAATCCCCTTCCAGATTGTCGCAACTGACGTTAAACGGATATCCCGCCGCCACACAGAACAACCAGTCGAGCGCCTGCGGCTTCACTTCAACATCTTCAAACTGGCTTTGCGTTTGGGCATCGCGTCCGTCCGGGCAATACCAGTAGCCGAAATCAACCAGCTCACGGCGCGCTTTCCCGGCAATACACCAGTGCGAAATCTCATGAATTGCGCTGGCATAAAAGCCATGAGCAAAGACGATTCGGTTATACGGTACTTCCGCATCAGCAGGAAGATAGATCGGTTCGTCGTCGCCTTTAATCAGACGGGTATTAAAATCATCGGCAAAGCAGCTATTAAAAATTTCAATCAACTGCTCGTAGTGGTGTGTACTGTTCATTAGTTCATCCCCAACCAGTGGAGGATCTCCTGTCCGTGGCTGTCGTAAAGTAATTTGGCACTCATCACCGCCGAGACGATAACAATCATCGGGCGGATCAGCTTTTGTCCTTTGCTCAACACCAGTCGTGAACCCATGCGCGCGCCGAGGAACTGCCCCACCAGCATGACAAAGCCCGTCGCCCAAATCACTTTGCCGCCGAGAATAAACAGCAGTAAACCGCCGATGTTTGACGTTGCGTTGAGTAATTTGGCGTGAGCCGTGGCTTTGGCGAGGTTAAATCCGCACAGCGTAACGAAGGCCAGCGCGTAAAACGACCCGGCAGCCGGGCCAAAGAATCCATCATAAAAACCGACGCAGCCACCGGCTATTAACGCGAAGGGTAAACCGTACATCCGGCGCTGGCGGTCTTCTTCACCTAGCTTTGGCATCAGCAAGAAATAGAGGCCGATACAAATTACCAGAATGGGCAAAATCTGCCGTAAGACATCAGCCTGAACGTATTGCACCAGCAGTGCGCCGCTCATTGAGCCGACAAAGGTCATGGCGATATTGAGTTTCTGATCGCTTAAACTAACCACTTTGCGGCGAATAAAGTAGATAGTAGCGGAAATAGAGCCGCCGCAGGCTTGCAGTTTATTGGTTGCCAGCGCATTAGCGGGAGACATCCCCGCTGCCATCAATGCCGGAATGGTGAGTAACCCACCGCCACCGGCAATCGAGTCGATAAATCCCGCCAGCATGGCGACAAAAAAGAGAACTCCCAGCAACAGCGGGGAAACCATAAACAGGCTATTAAACGTTTCCATTAGATCACGTGCTCATCCAGTAGCGCCTGGCAGGAAGGCGGCAACGGAGGCGGTGTCTTCTTCTCAGGCTTTGTTGTTCCCGGTTTTGGAGGTTCAAACCAGCTTTGCAGTTCTGCCCCGCAACCATCGCCTGATGGCGGTAAAGGTTGATCTTCACACTCCAGACTATCGGCAGGGCAACGTAATCGTACATGCATATGCGCGCGATGCTGGAACCAGGGTCGCACTTTGCGCAACCAGTCGCGATCGGTGCCCGCATCAAGGCAAAGTTGTTGTTTAATCGCCGGATTAACAAAAATGCGCGTGACGTCTTTGTCCTGGGCGGCGAGTTTGATCAAGCTGAAAATTTCTGGCTTCCACAGCGTGGAGACAACGTGTTTACCGTCGCGGGAAACTAAGTCCAGTGCTTGCGGGCGCAAGAGCTGCGCGGAGGTCCAGCGAGTTTTCGGCAGTTGCAGAAAGATATCGACATCCAGTCCGGTCTGGTGGCTGGCATGACCGCCGTTGAAACGCCCACCAGCGGGCATCCCCATATCGCCAATCAGCACCGTACCCATGCCCAGATTGCTCACCTGGCTACTCAGACGCTGGATAAACATCACCAGATCCGGGTGACCGAAATAGCGACGCTGATCGGTACGCATGACCTGATAATGTTCGGACTGTATCGGCAGCGTGTCAGCGCCGACAATACAGCCATTAGAAAAACTGCCTATCGATTGTGCGCTACCCGGCACAGGTTGGGTTATTTTTTGCCACGGCGTCGCTGCCAGGCTGGCGCTACTGGCAAGCAGAGCCAGCAGCGCAATCGCGGTTTTATTCATTTTTTACCAGCGTGGAATATCAGTCTTCACATCGGCATTTTGCGCCCGTTGCCGTAACAGGTGATCCATTAAAACGATCGCCAGCATCGCTTCTGCGATCGGCACTGCGCGGATCCCGACACAGGGATCGTGACGGCCTTTGGTGATCATCTCAACTTCTTCGCCAAAGCGGTTAATGGTACGACCCGGCACGGTAATGCTGGAGGTCGGTTTCAGCGCCATATGGGCAATGATTTGCTGCCCGCTGCTGATACCGCCGAGAATGCCGCCCGCATGGTTGCTCTGGAAACCGTCTTTGGTGATTTCATCGCGGTTCTGGCTGCCGCGCAGCGCCACCACGTCAAAGCCGTCGCCAATTTCCACGCCTTTCACCGCGTTGATGCTCATCAGCGCATGGGCGATGTCAGCATCCAGGCGGTCAAAGACCGGCTCGCCAAGTCCGGCAGGAACGCCACTGGCAACAACGGTGACTTTAGCGCCGATGGAGTCGCCCTCTTTTTTCAGCGCACGCATCAACTCGTCTAACGCGTCGATTTTGTCGGGGTCCGGGCAAAAAAACGGATTTTGCTCGACCTGCGACCAGTCTTTGATATCCAGCGGAATGTCGCCCATCTGGGTCAGGCAGCCACGGATTTCAATACCAAATTTCTCGGCGAGATATTTTTTGGCAATAGCTCCTGCCGCCACGCGCATGGCGGTTTCGCGGGCGGAAGAACGTCCACCGCCGCGATAATCGCGCAGACCGTATTTTTGTTCGTAGGTGTAATCGGCATGGCCTGGACGGAAAACGTCCTTAATCGCACTGTAATCCTGAGAGCGCTGGTCAGTGTTTTCGATCAACAAGCCAATGCTGGTGCCGGTAGTAACGCCTTCAAAAACACCGGAGAGAATTTTGACCTGATCCGGCTCGCGGCGCTGGGTGGTATAGCGCGATGTCCCAGGGCGACGACGGTCGAGGTCATGTTGCAGGTCCGCTTCCGTCAGCGGAATGCCTGGCGGAACACCATCGACGATGCAGCCGAGCGCCAGCCCGTGCGATTCGCCGAAGGTGGTTACGCGAAAGAGTTGTCCAATTGTGTTTCCAGCCATCACGGCTCCGTTATTGTTGTGTTTGCGTGTTTACTTAATCTTTATAAATCGCGAAATGTTCTCGTGCGGCAATAAGCTGCTCTTTGGTGAGCATAAACACACCATCGCCGCCGTTATCAAACTCCAGCCAGGTGAACGGAACATCCGGATATTGTTCCATAAGATGTACCATGCTGTTGCCGACTTCACAAATCAACACGCCATCATCAGCAAGGTAATCTGCCGCGTTACCGAGAATGCGACGCGTCAGTTTCAGGCCGTCAGTGCCAGATGCCAGGCCCAGTTCCGGCTCGTGGCGGTATTCGTTTGGCAGGTCGGACATATCTTCCGCATCGACATACGGCGGGTTAGTGACAATCAGGTCGTACTGCACTTTCGGCAAGTCGCGGAACAGATCGGAACGAATCGGAATGACGTTGTGGATCAGACCGTGTTCTTCGATGTTCTGTTCAGCAACCGCCAGCGCGTCTGGAGAGATATCCACCGCGTCGACTTCTGCATCCGGGAAGGCATAAGCACAGGCAATGGCGATGCAGCCGCTACCAGTACACATATCTAAAATATGCTGCGGTTGCTTGCTGATAAGTCCGGCAAATTTATTGTTGATCAGTTCACCAATCGGCGAGCGCGGCACCAGCACGCGTTCATCGACGTAAAATTCATGGCCGCAGAACCACGCTTTGTTGGTCAGGTAAGCCACCGGAATGCGTTCATTGACGCGGCGGATCACGCGTTCAACAATACGGTGTTTTTCGCTGGAGGTCAGACGCGCGGTGCGCATATCTTCCGGAATATCCAGCGGCAGGTAGAGCGAAGGCAACACCAGCTGTACGGCTTCATCCCACGGGTTATCGGTACCGTGACCGTACCAGATATTTGCCGCGCTGAAGCGGCTCACCGACCAGCGCAACATGTCCTGAATGGTTTGCAGCTCATTTACTGCTTCATCAACGAAAATTTTATCCACGTATTCCTCCAGGGCATGATCGCAATAATTTCGGCGGCTAGTTTGCCATGAAGATGACGATAAATCAGCATTCACGCGCGGTGAGTGAGGAAAAATACGTTTAAAACGATCGATTGCGCTACGAGTCGGGTAAACTGTAGGAAAATTAGAAATAGAGACAGATAAATGAAAAAGAAAACAACACTTAGCGAGGAGGACCAGGCTCTGTTTCGCCAGTTGATGGCGGGGACTCGCAAGATTAAGCAGGACACGATTGTCCACCGACCGCAGCGTAAAAAAATCAGCGAAGTGCCGGTGAAACGCTTGATCCAGGAGCAGGCTGATGCCAGCCATTATTTCTCCGATGAGTTTCAGCCGTTATTAAATACCGAAGGTCCGGTGAAATATGTTCGCCCGGATGTCAGCCATTTTGAGGCGAAGAAACTGCGCCGTGGCGATTATTCGCCGGAGTTGTTTTTGGATTTACACGGTCTGACGCAGCTGCAGGCCAAGCAGGAACTGGGGGCGTTGATTGCCGCCTGCCGCCGTGAACATGTGTTTTGCGCCTGCGTGATGCATGGGCACGGGAAGCATATTTTGAAGCAACAAACACCGCTGTGGCTGGCACAACATCCGCATGTGATGGCCTTTCATCAGGCACCAAAAGAGTATGGCGGTGATGCGGCGTTGTTGGTGTTGATTGAAGTCGAAGAGTGGCTGCCGCCGGAGTTGCCCTGAGAGAATGGCGGGAAGCACATTGCCCCCGCCATATCGCACGTCACGTCAGATGGCTTTTGCCATCTTCAGGTTGCACGGACTCATTTGCCAGTTGAAGACACCTTTGCCCGTTTCGTCGAGAGAAACATTGGCAATGGCGGATGTCGTGAACATCGGCGGAGTCTCGCCCGGGCACAGCTCAGATACCAGATAGCCAACCAGTGGCAGGTGGGAAATGACCAGCGCGGAAGCAACACCTTCATTGGTCAACGCCTGCAAATAGGCACTGACCAGACCAACATCGCCGCAGGGCGTTAACTCCGGCAGAACTTCTGCACTGGAAGGCAGGTTCAGACAATCCCCTACTTCTTCCAGTGTTTGCTCGGCTCGCAGGAACGGGCTCACCAGAACGCGTTCGATTTCCACTTTTTGACCTTTCAGCCAGTTCGCCATCAGGCGAGATTCGTCACAACCATTAGTGGTCAGAGGACGAACGGAATCACTGGCGGCATCGAGGGCTGCGTCGCCGTGACGCATGATAAAAACTTGCATATTGCACCGCTTTTGTTAACCAGATTCGCCCGTTTTCTTTCATCTGAAACCAGAGAAAGAAAACGGTGGCCGGCATTGTGCCTTATCCATTCACCGAATGAAACGCTGTTTTTTACCTCAATGGCGTAAGTATAGTCAATATGCGTTTACATTTTGACCAACACTCCGCCATTCAGCGCGGATTCATATAGCTTTGACCTTCTTATTGCAGGTCAGTTGCAGTTGTTTTCCAAAAACTTTCCCCACGCGCGCCCATCTCGACCAAACGCTCGCAAGGGGTAAAACGGGAACCATACTGCGTGGCAAGTCGTTGCATTATTGCAACCACTTCGCCCGCGCCGAGAGAATCGATATAGCGGAACGGTCCACCGAGAAATGGCGGAAAACCAATGCCAAATACCGCGCCAATATCCCCGTCACGCACGCTACGGATAACCTGCTCATCAACACAACGTACTGCTTCATTCAGCATCAACATCACACACCGTTCAGCAACCTGCGGTGCGGAGATTCGCCCCTGCCCTTGTGTGCCAATCAGCGGGTAAATGGCGGGATCGACCTGTTTTTTGCTTTTACGCCCTTTCTGACCATAAAGATAGAAACCCCGGCCATTTTTTCTGCCTTTGCGATCGTCGTTCAAAATTGAAGAAACAACATTTGCAGGCGCGCTAAAACGTTCTCCATAAGCGGCTTCCAGTACAGGAATAATTTTAGTCCCGGTGTCGATTCCTACCTCATCCAAAAGTTGGATTGGGCCTACCGGAAAACCAAATTTCACTAGCGCGGCATCAATGTGCTCTACCCGTTCACCTTGGGTCAACATGCGGATAGCTTCATTAATGTAAGGCGCTAAGATGCGATTGACGTAAAAACCGGCTTTGTCACGCACGACAATTGGCGTTTTACCCTGTTTTTTCGCCAGTTTTACTGTGGTAGCGATGGTTTGCGCCGATGTCCCCGCATGAGGAATAATCTCCACCAGCGGCATTTTTTCCACCGGACTGAAGAAATGCAGGCCGATAACTTGCTCAGGTCGCGTGGCGTGAGCGGCGATATCACCAATCGGTAAAGATGACGTATTCGAAGCAAAGATGGTATGAGCGGCGCAATTTTGCTCAACTTCCGCCACCATCTGTTGTTTCAATTCGAGATTTTCAAACACCGCTTCAATAATCAGATCGCGATGGGCAAAGCCGCGATAGTCCGTCGTTCCGGAGATTAATGCCAGCTGTTTGTCACGTTCGCTGGCTTTGAGATGACGACGGCGAACTTTGCCCTCCAGCTGATCCCAACTGTACTTCAGCGCATGATTTATGCCCTGCGGGTTGATATCTTTAATTCTGACCGGAATCCCCGCTTTACAAGCAGTGACATAAGCAATACCGCCGCCCATCAAGCCACCACCTAAAATCCCCACGCTGTTTAATGGCGCAGGCGGCGCATCACTGCCGGGATCTTTCTTCACGTCCGTACTGGCAAAAAAGATACTACGCAGCGCCTGCGATTGTGGCGTCATCGCCAGTTCGCCAAACGCCCGAGCTTCGGCGTCATAACCGCTGCTGGTGCCCTGCGCTAATCCCGTTTCAACAACCTCCAGGATGCGTTCTGTCGCCGGATAATTGCCTTGAGTTTTGTGTTCTGTTTTCTTGCCGACCATTTTGAACAGCAGCGCACGACCTAACGGCCCCGCCAGAATACGCTCGCGTACAGGTAGAGGGCGGGAAGATGGGCGCTCCTTCTTTGCCAGCTCAACAGCGGCTTCCAGCAGAATGGAGTGCGGAACAACGTCATCCACCAGCCCCAGCTTTAATGCCTGTTTCGCCCGAAGTTGTTTTCCGGTGAGGATCATCTCTAATGCTGTGCTGACGCCTATCAGACGCGGTAAACGCTGGGTGCCGCCTGAACCGGGTAACAATCCAAGTTGTACTTCAGGCAAACCGAGCACCGTTTTAGGATCGTCAGTACAAACGCGACCGTGGCACGCCAGCGCCAACTCCAGCCCACCACCCAGGCAAGCGCCATGAATAGCCGCGATAACCTGAATGGGCAAAGCATGAATCTCCGCCATCAACTGTTGGCCCTGCCGCGCCAGAGCTTCCGCTTCTTGCGCCGTTTTGCAGTTGCCGATCATGTTGATGTCTGCGCCAGCAATGAAGTTGTCCGGTTTAGCGGAGACAAACACCACGCCTCGCAACTCTTTGTTTTCACGGAGTTGCTTAATAATGGCGCGCACCTGCGAGGCAAACTCCGCCTTCAGGGTATTCATTTTCTCACCCGGTACGTCGATGGTGATAACGGCAATGTTGTCCAGACGAACATTAAGGGTAAACGCTGATGTCATTTCCATTATTCCGCCTCCAGAACCATTGCCGCGCCAAGCCCACCGGCAGCACAGGCGGTAACTAAACCAAATCCACCGCCGCGACGGCGAAGTTCATGCAATGTCTGGGTAATCATCCGCGCGCCGGTCGCCGCGAAGGGATGCCCGTAAGCAATCGAACCGCCAAGCACGTTAAATTTGCTATCGTCCACTTCGCCAGTGGCATGTGCACGCCCCAGTGCTTCACGAGCAAAACGTTCACTACCCAGCAACTGAATATTCGCCAGCGTCTGAGCTGCAAAGGCTTCGTGCATATCGATCAATGTCAGATCGCTCATCGTCAAACCGGCACGCTCCAGCGCCAGCGGTGTTGACCAGGCTGGACCGAGCAACATGTCCTGCCAGACATCAATCGCAGTAAATGCGTAGCTGCGCAGATACCCCAGCGGCACCAGCCCTAATTCTTTCGCCCGGGATTCAGTCATCAGGATCACCGCTGCCGCGCCATCGGTCAGCGGCGTACTGTTTGCCGCCGTTACCGTTCCGTGTTTGCGATCAAACGCCGGGCGCAGCTTTGCGTAATCGGCAAGCGAGGAATTACCGCGAATATTGTTGTCTTCGACAAGCGGTTGTTTATAAGGAGGGATAAAGGCAGTCATCACCTCTTCTTTGAGTTTTCCGTCTGACCATGCCTGAGCGGCACGCTGATGCGAACGGTGCGCTAATGCATCTTGCTGTTCTCGGGTGATGCCGTAGGTTTTCGCCATTTGCTCTGCGGTGTCGCCCATCCGCAAGCCGGTAGAATATTCTGCTACCGCAGGTGGTACGGGCATTAAGTCGCGCAAACGCAGGCGAGAGAAGAGTTTCAGTCGCTGGCTCATGGTACGAGCTTTGTTGACATCAACCAGCACGCGCGCCAGTTTTTTACTGACGCCAATTGGCAATACCGAAGAGGAATCTGCCCCACCGGCAATCCCCGCTCGAATAGTTCCCGCCATCAGGCTTTCTGCGACGTTTGCAACTGCCTGGAAACTGGTAGCGCAAGCGCGGCTGACGCTGTAAGCATCGGTATGTACATTCATTCCCGTACCGAGAACAATTTCACGCGCAATGTTGGGGGCTTCAGGCATTTGTACGACCTGACCAAAGACCAGTTGTTCAATCACTTCGGCGGGGATCTCGCTGCGTGCCAGCAGTTCGCCTACCACCATCTTCCCTAAATCAACCGCGGGAATGCCATGAAAAGCCGTCGCCTGACGGGCAAAAGGCGTACGTAAACCGCTAACAATGGCGATACGATCGCCCTGGCGGGTAACCAGCGGTAAAACCTGACCCATAACACTCCCCTGTAAAAAAACAAATAAAGTGGTCTGACCTGATCATAGTCTTAACCATTTTTTTACATTTAGCCAAGTGGAGAAAAGGGAAAGTGGGAGCTATGACACAGAGAGAAAAGAAGAAGAGAAAAGAAAACGCCCCTGCCAGCAACTGACAGGGGCGTACGTACCCGAGAGGAATTAACGCAGACCCAGCTGGAAAATCAGCATTTCAGCTTCGCAGGCAAAAGTGAAATCGATATCCAGGCGCACACCGTCAGACTCTTCAGTGAAAGTCGGGGTGATTTTGCAAGGTTCAGATTCCACGCTACGGGCTTTTTCAGTCAGCGCCGCCAGCGTTTGCTCTGCTTCTGCGCGGTTTGCAAACACGCGGCTGTAAGACGCGGTGCAGTCGGAGTTGTCCATAATGGTGCCAACATCCATACAGCAGCAAACCGGGGTTTCATCAGCACTACATTTACTCATCGTTGATTTCCTCTGTATGTGCACCCAAGGTGCCAGATAAACGTTGTGGATATTTTACGCTTCCGGAAAGTGCTGCTCCAGTTGTTAATTCTGCAAAATCGGATAAGTGACCGAAATCACACTTAAAAATGATCTAAAACAAAATTCACCCGAATCCATGAGTGCGCCACCTCCAAATTTTGCCAGCTGGATCGCGTTTCTTAGATCATATTTGAAAAAAGATAGAAACATACTTGCAACATTCCAGCTGGTCCGACCTATACTCTCGCCACTGGTCTGATTTCTAAGATGTACCTCAGACCCTACACTTCGCGCTCCTGTTACAGCACGTAACATAGTTTGTATAAAAATAAATCATTGAGGTTATGGTCATGAGCCAGAAAACCCTGTTTACAAAGTCTGCTCTCGCAGTCGCAGTGGCACTTATCTCCACCCAGGCCTGGTCGGCAGGCTTTCAGTTAAACGAATTTTCTTCCTCTGGCCTGGGCCGGGCTTATTCAGGGGAAGGCGCAATTGCCGATGATGCAGGTAACGTCAGCCGTAACCCCGCATTGATTACTATGTTTGACCGCCCGACATTTTCTGCGGGTGCTATTTTTGTCGATCCAGGTGTTGATATCTCAGGTCGCTCCCCGACAGGTGCCAATCTGAAAGCGGATAACATTGCCCCAACGGCATGGGTTCCAAACATGCACTTCGTGGCGCCAATTAACGATCAGTTCGGCTGGGGCGCATCCGTGACCTCTAACTACGGTTTAGCAACCGAGTTCAATAACGACTATGCAGCCGGGGCGTTTGGCGGTAAAACCGACCTGGAAACCTTGAACCTGAACCTGAGCGGTGCTTACCGTCTTGATAATCACTGGAGCTTCGGCGTTGGCTTTGACGCTGTGTATGCTAAAGCGAAGATCGAACGTTACGCGGGCGACCTGGGTAAAGTCGTTGCTGGCTCAGGTGCGCTACCGCCAGCACTGGCACAGCGAGTGGCTGGTATCCCGGCAGACACTCAAATCGCTTATCTGAAGGGCGACGAATGGGGCTTTGGCTGGAACGCCGGTATCCTCTATGAACTCGATAAAAACAACCGTTACGGCTTTACCTACCGTTCCGAAGTAAAAATCGACTTTGATGGAGATTACAAAAGCAGCCTCCCTTCTGCCTATAACCAGATCCTCGGCAACTTCGGCCTGCCGATGGGTACCAATGGCCAAACCACTGGCGGCTCTCTGAGCCTGCACTTACCAGAAATGTGGGAACTGTCTGGTTATAACAAAGTGGCACCACAGTGGGCGGTTCATTATAGCCTGACCTACACCAGCTGGAGCCAGTTCCAGGAGCTGAAGGCGACCAATAGCAACGGCGACACGCTCTTCTATAAAGATGAGAGCTTCCGTGATGCTTACCGCATCGCGCTGGGTACCACCTACTATATGGATGACAACTGGACATTCCGTACCGGTATTGCCTTCGATGACAGCCCGGTACCTGCCGACAAGCGTTCCATCTCTATTCCGGATCAGGACCGCTTCTGGCTGAGCGCAGGTGCGACCTATGCATTCAACAAGGATGCCTCTATTGATGCGGGCATCTCTTATATGCACGGTCAAAAAGTTAACTTCAAGGAAGGTCCGTATGAGTTCTCTTCCGAAGGTAAAGCCTGGCTGTACGGCATGAACTTCAACTACGCGTTCTAATCGCACTGGAATCAAAAAAGGTGAGCATTGCTCACCTTTTTTATTTACTCCGAATCGATATCTTTTAGTTCGTTTTCGATCGCCTTCGCGTTTGGATTCTCTTCCGGCTTCAGCTTACCGCCGTTGGCAATAAAGTCATGATTCTGGAAATACGCTTCACGTACCATAATGTACGGGTCAGAAGACTGGCGCAGTAGACCATCAGAGTCGAGGAGTTGCGCGCGGGTTTCAATCCCTTCCACCGTCCATTTACCCACCGATAGCGGCCAGGTGAGCCACGACAGAACCGGATACAGCGTATCGACCATATCACCGCCATCATCACGCACGGTGAAGCTGCCATAGAACGGCAGATGAACGTAAGGGCCGTAGCCGACACCATAATGCCCCAGCGTACTACCAAAACGGTGCGGCTGTTCACGCTGCAGTTTCGGGTTCGCCATGCCTGCAACGTCAATAAAGCCGCCCATCCCCAGAATGGAGTTCAGGAAGAAGCGGGTAAAGTGGACCATCCCCTGATACGGGTCGCCCTGCAGGAAATAGTTCACCATTACCGCAGGCTCTTCAAGGTTGCTGGTAAAGTTACTCAACCCGTTACGCGCGGGCTGTGGAACATAATCGCGCCATGCCACTGCCACCGGGCGAACCACATACGGATCCAGCACGTTGTAGTTGAAGCTATACATGGAGCGGTTAAATCCTTCGAGAGGATCGGAGCGTCCCGTTTGCTCCCCGGAGCTGGCGCAGCCCACAAGCATCGTCGCGCCAAGCGCAAGCGCCGACAGCCGAAGTTTCATAAATATCTCCCTGTTCAGTATGGCTATCGTTGATTGCCATCCGTAACGGAGCCGTTGACGCTCCGTCTGTAAACGTGCAAGCGATTGTAACAGCACGTTTACCGATGTCTATGAGCACAATTACGGGCAGTAACCACCGTGACTCTGATCTCAGCATAGCCTGGCTTTTGGAATTCGTTTCGCTGCCAATTTTATAATGTCTTTGAAAGAGATGTATCACCTTTGTTGTCATTGCCGCCAATTTAAGAGCATCCCCACAGGCATCCTGACAAAAGCCGCTACGCTTAACAGAAAGATCAACCTCCGGGAGCAGATATGAAAGAAGTGGGCGAAGAAAAAATTGGCGAGAGCAATGAGGAAATTGAAGTTGAGAGCGAAGAAAAAGAGCGCGGCAAAAAAATAGAAATAGATGAAGACCGACTCCCCTCCCGGGCGATGGCAATTCATGAGCATATCCGCCAGGATGGTGAAAAAGAGCTGGAACGCGACGCAATGGCGCTACTGTGGTCAGCCATTGCGGCGGGTCTGTCGATGGGCGCTTCGTTACTGGCAAAAGGGATATTTCAAGTCGAACTGGAAGGTGTGCCGGGCAGCTTCTTGCTGGAGAATCTCGGTTATACCTTTGGTTTTATTATCGTCATTATGGCCCGCCAGCAATTATTTACCGAAAATACCGTGACTGCGGTACTACCCGTCATGCAAAAACCGACAATGAGCAACGTCGGCTTACTTATACGGTTATGGGGCGTCGTGCTGTTGGGTAATATTCTCGGGACAGGTATTGCGGCGTGGGCATTTGAATATATGCCTATCTTCAATGAAGAAACTCGCGATGCATTTGTCAAAATCGGCATGGATGTGATGAAGAACACCCCCAGCGAGATGTTTGCCAACGCGATCATTTCCGGCTGGCTGATCGCCACTATGGTTTGGATGTTTCCTGCAGCGGGTGCGGCAAAGATTGTGGTGATTATATTGATGACCTGGCTTATTGCCCTGGGTGACACCACCCATATCGTGGTCGGTTCTGTTGAAATCCTCTATCTGGTGTTTAACGGTACGCTGCACTGGAGCGATTTCATCTGGCCCTTCGCACTACCTACTTTAGCGGGGAACATCTGCGGCGGCACCTTTATCTTCGCGTTAATGAGTCATGCACAGATTCGTAACGACATGAGCAATAAGCGTAAAGCAGAAGCACGCCAAAAAGCAGAACGTGCGGAAAACATTAAGAAAAATTATAAAAACCCGGCATAAATGGCGAGGGTTTAAGCAATCGAGCGGCAGCGTACTTACCCCGCACTCCATTAGCGGGTATACTCATGCCGCATTGTCCTCTTAGTTAAATGGATATAACGAGCCCCTCCTAAGGGCTAATTGCAGGTTCGATTCCTGCAGGGGACACCATTTCTTCATTACCAGTCATTTCCCACCATTACCAAATCCCTTGATATCGTTGTCACACAATGCGGCCGACGTTACCGCACATTACCCAACATGGATTGACTACTCCGAACTATTGCGGGCATATTGTGGGCACACTGCAAAATGACCACGGATTTATGCCCACATGCTTACGGTAAAGCAAATAGACGCAGCCAAACCTGCGGAAAAATCATATCGCCTCGCAGATGCCGGAGGGCTTTTCCTGTTCGTTCCGCCATCAGGGAAAAAGGTGTGGCGGATGCGTTACCGGTTTGAAGGAAAGGAAAAGACGCTGGTCATTGGTCCATACCCTGAAATATCTCTCACCGAGGCCAGGGCAAAACAGTCAGAAGCAAAAATGAAGTTGCTGACTGGAGTAGACCCGGCCGAACAGAAGCAGGCACTAAAGAAGAAAGAGAAAGAGGAAGCTGCTGATTCATTCGGCGACATCTTCCGTGAATGGCATGCGCACAAATCAAAGGTGTGGTCTAAAGGATATGCTGACGAGATGATGAGCATGTTCAATGACGACATATTGCCACTGATAGGCCATCTAAGGATGGATGATGTCGAGCCGATGACGCTGCTGAAGGTCATCAGGCTATTCGAAGACAGGGGCGCAATGGAGCGCGCCGATAAGGCAAGGAGAAGGTGTGGTGAGGTATTCAGCTATGCGATCATAACTGGAAGGGCTAAATACAATCCATCCAGAGACCTTTCTGGCGCGATGAAAGGATACAGAAAGCAGAACTACCCCTTCCTTCCTATGCACCGTATACACGAATTCCAGCGTACTTTAAATGCGTATGGCGGGTGGATTGTATCGAAGATAGCAGCGCAGATTCTTCACTATACGGCCATGCGTACTGTGGAGTTGCGTTCGCTGGTATGGGCGGGAATTGATTACGAAACCAGGTTAATCAGTGTTGACCCGGAGGTCATGAAAGGCAGGAAGCTACACGTAGTTCCAATGTCTTGTTACCAACGGTGCAAAACTGATCCACCCCAGCGGTTGAAAATTGATCCAGGGGTTAATCTGCTCCTCTGAATACAGGGGAGCTTATGATCACTTTTGAGATTCGTATGGAAATTAAAGTCCTGCATAAGCGGGGAATGAGCATCCGGGCCATCGCCAGGGAACTGGGTATTTCGCGCAATACTGTCCGCAGCCACCTGAAAGCCAAATCTGAAAAGCCGCAGTATTCACCACGCCCGGCATCATCATCACTGCTCGATGAATACCGTGATTACATCTCTAAACGGATCAGCGATGCACATCCCTACAAAATCCCTGCGACCGTTATTGCCAGGGAAATCATGGAGCTGGGCTATCGTGGAGGGCTGACTATCCTGAGAGAGTTCATCCGTTCGCAGGCCCTCCCTGCACAGGCCGAACCGGTCGTTCGCTTCGAAACCGAGCCCGGACGGCAGATGCAGGTTGACTGGGGGACCATGCGAAACGGCAAGTGCCCTTTGCACGTGTTCGTTGCTGTTCTGGGGTACAGCAGAATGCTTTACCTCGAGTTCACCGACAACATGCGCTACGACACGCTGGAAGCCTGTCACCGCAATGCGTTCAGCTTCTTCGGTGGCGTACCGCGGGAAGTCCTGTACGACAATATGAAAACGGTGGTGCTCCAGCGTGATGCTTACCAGACCGGGCAGCACCGGTTCCATCCTTCCCTGTGGCAGTTCGGTAAAGAGATGGGCTTCTCTCCTCGCCTCTGCCGTCCCTTCAGGGCGCAGACTAAAGGCAAGGTGGAGCGGATGGTGCAGTACACCCGAAACAGCTTCTATATCCCGTTAATGACGCGCCTGCGTCCGATGGGGATCACCGTCGATGTTGAAACCGCAAACCGTTACGGCCTGCGCTGGCTGTACGATGTGGCCAATCAACGTAAGCATGAAACTATCCAGACCCGCCCATGCGATCGCTGGGTTAAGGAACAGCAATCCATGCTGGCACTACCTCCGGAGAAAAAACAGTATGACGTGCAGGTTGATGAAAGCCTGGTGACCTTCGACAGGCAGCCGTTGCATCATCCGCTCTCCATCTATGACACGTTCTGCAGAGGAGCCGCATGATGGTCGAGCTGCAACATCAACGGCTGATGGTGCTTGCCGAACAGCTGCAACTGGACAGTCTTATCGGCGCAGCACCGGCGCTGTCACAACAGGCGGTGGAGCAGGAATGGAGCTACATGGACTTCCTGGAGCACCTGTTACATGAGGAGAAACTGGCCCGGCATCAGCGTAAACAGGCGATGTACACGCGGATGGCAGCCTTCCCGGCGGTAAAGACGTTCGAGGAGTACGACTTCACCTTCGCCACCGGCGCTCCTCAGAAGCAAATCCAGTCGCTGCGATCTCTGAGCTTCATCGAGCGTAACGAAAATATCGTACTGCTGGGGCCATCGGGCGTGGGGAAAACGCATCTGGCGATAGCGATGGGATACGAAGCGGTCCGGGCGGGTATCAAGGTTCGCTTCACAACAGCAGCGGACCTGCTGCTACAGCTGTCCACTTCACAGCGCCAGGGCCGTTACAAAACGACACTCAATCGCGGTGTCATGGCCCCGAAGCTACTTATCATCGATGAAATAGGTTATCTGCCGTTCAGTCAGGAGGAGGCCAAGCTGTTCTTCCAGGTCATCGCCAAACGTTACGAGAAGAGCGCGATGATCCTGACCTCCAACCTGCCGTTCGGACAGTGGGATCAGACGTTCGCCGGGGATGCAGCCCTGACATCGGCGATGCTTGACCGTATCTTACATCACTCACATGTAGTCCAGATAAAAGGAGAGAGCTATCGACTGAAGCAGAAACGAAAGGCCGGGGTTATAGCGGAAGCTAATCCTGAGTAAACAAGGTGGATCAATATTAGACCGTTGGTGGTGACGGTAAGTGGATCACTTTTTACCCGTTGTTGACAGCTCTCACTGAGCGTCTTCATTTTCTTTTCCCGGGTGCACCGGACCTGACATGGTTGATGGACTTTGTCATGGATGCACTTGCCAGCGTCCGCAGCATTAACTGGCTAATCTGCGTTGATGATTTCATGAGGGAGTGTCTGACGATCACCAAGGCATTCGGTATTAAAATCGTTCAGGTGACTCCTATTCTAGATAGGCTTACGCTTTTTCGTGACTACTCTACAACAATAAGAACTGATCAGAACCCGGAATTTACCTTCCACGTGCTCGATCAAGGGGGCGTGGACATGGTGTTGAGTTGCGTTTATTTCAGCCTGAAACCAGTGTGCTGACCAATATCGTTCTCACCGTCCGATAGACTAACCATGCAAACGCTGGAAATGCCATGGGAAACTCACACTAAGCCTACGGGAGTGATGCCACGCGCGCCCGCGTCAGCCTGAACAGAAGCGTAATTCTGTCCAGTTATCCCCCGTTTCTGTGGATAATCAACATGTCGTGCCTTCACCAGCTTACCGGCACACAAGGTATGTGTGTTTAAAAGCCTCCCTCCGCACCCTGCCCCGCCGCCAGCAAAACGTGCTTTGTCACCTGGAGGAAAGAGCACATTCGGAAATAATGTCCAGTGACACGGCGAGGCAGATCGGAATTAATTTTTCTAAATGGAGGGGGAGTTTAAATGCAGAATAAATGCCGTCAGACGCTGCGGGATGAACAGGAAGTCAGAGATTGCAGTATATGCATTGTTGCAAAATAGGTATTAAATGCGTAAGCGTCAAGCCACTGCCGCCTGTGATTCTGGTTCCGGGATCGTTAGGTTAGAGCTCCTTCTAAACCAGATGGAGCTCTATTCATGGAAAACACTTCCGACTGGCGAACTGAATCACGTACAGTGCGTATTCCACTCTATTCGATCACCATTTCGCATGGTCGCTAGATCACTGTTTCGCATCCTGACCGATCGCGCCTGAACCTCTCTTCCTGTCTCGTTTTAGCTTACGTCGGTAACACTTTCCAGTTCAGGCCGCGTTTTCCTCATCGATTATCCCTGCAGTGTCACCCTGTGCGCGTTGTGCACCAGCCTGTCGAGCAGTGCATCCGCCGTCGTCGGACTTTCCATCAGTCCATGCCATTTATCTACCGGGAACTGGCTTATCACGATGGTACTGCCCTCACCGTAACGATCTTCTACTATTTCCAGTAGGTCACTGCTCTGCTGAGCGTTCAGCGGTTCAAGACCCAGATCATCCAGGATTAGCAGCCTCGTTTTCTGCACCTGCTTCAGCACTTTCAGCCAGCTGCCGTCTACGCGACCCTGCGACAGCGTCTCCAGCAGACGTCCTGCGCGCCAGTACTGTACCGTATACTTCTGCCGGCAACACTGCTCGCCCAGCGCGTTCGCTATCCAGCTTTTTCCGCACCCCGTCGGACCCGTGATTAACACGTTCTTGCTGTGTGTGATGTACTGGCCGCTCAGCAGCTCGCGCATCTGCTCTGCGCGCAACCCCCTTGATACCGGGTAATGAAGGCCCTCCGGCGCGGCGCTGTACTTCAGGTTCGCGTTCTTCCTCAGCCTGGCCACCCGGTTATTCTCACGACTTAGCAGCTCTTCATCGGCCAGCATGACCAGGCGCTCTTCGAACGACAGCTCACCGTAAGTCTGGGGCGTTTCACGCTGGCGCAACAATGACTCTGCCATCGCCGGCAGCTTCAGCTGTCGCAGTTTTTGCATCAGGATATCCTGCATGGTGTTGTTCCTCTCAGTGGTAGTAACCCGGTCCGCGTACGTTTTCATGCGCCTGCGACGCAGCCTCATTCTCTGCTGACGATTCGGCCAGCACCGCGTTTTCACGGTTATGGCGCAGCAGGTTTTCCACGAACCGCCGCTCTGGTACCTGATAGTGGCAGGCCGCACGGCATGCCTTTTCCAGCCGTTCACGGCCGTAACGCTTCACCAGCGCCAGCAGCCCCGACACGGCCCGGCAGGACTGCTCCGTGTGCTTTCCGGTTCTGCATCAGCACCACGACTCGCCCGGTGAACGGGCCGATGCTGGCCGCTACCGCGGCCTGACGCTCCGGCGTCCACTGACTGTGGCGCCGGTGTGCTGCAGGCATGTGTTGCGGATGCGTCGTGTGCTGATATTCGTGATGGCTGCGCGGGTGCTGTGCCACGCACTGGCCCCGGTACCAAACCTGTATCACAGTCTGGCCTGCCTTCAGCGACAGGCGTTGGCCAACCAGCTCGTGCGGCACGGAGTACCAGTGGCGCGCGTATTCGACGTGATAGTCCGGCGCCACCTTCACAGTGCGGTACTCACTGTACTCATACGGTATGGCCGGCAGCGGCGACAGTGCGAGCGCATCCAGCAGCGCGAAGCGTTCCGCCCAGCTCTGGTTGCCATAGCCTTTCATTGGACGGTGGTTAAGCGAGTGCAGCAGCTCACTGAGCCGGTGATTCAGCGCGCGCAGCGTGTAAAAAGTCTCATTGCGGATGCGCGCCAGCAGCCAGCGCTCCACGATGAGCACCGCGTTTTCCACCTTCGCCTTGTCTTTAGGCTTTCGCGGCCGTGCCGGCAGCACCGCCCTACCATAGTGGGCCGCCAGCGCCTGGTAGCTGTCGTTAATGGCGGGTTCGTAACGGTCCGGTTTTTTGACCGCGCTGCGCAGGTTATCAGGGATAAGCAGCTGCGGTACCCCACCCAGGAACGTCAGGCACCGGCTGTTGGCGTTCAGCCATGACATCATGTCCTGGCCCTCGCAGGCCTCCACGAAGGCATAGCCGGATGCGCCCATCACCGCGACGAAGATGGCCACCCTGCGTATTTCACCGGTGTCAGGGTTGACTACGGGAACGGTCGGGCCGCAAAAGTCGATAAAAAGCTTTTCCCCGGCACGATGCGTCTGGCGCATGGAGCGGCGCTGCGTTTTATGCCAGCTGCGGTAGCAGCGGCAGTACTGGGAGTAGCCCATGGCTTTTTCACCCGCCTGCGCTTTGTACTACGTCCAGAGCAACTGGCGCGTTACGCCGGGGTCGCAGTTCAGTGTCGGTGTAAAGCCAGTCGGGCTCGACAACGGGAGCATGAGTGGGTTCTTTAGCAGGGAAGAGTCGCTTCTCAAGCACATCGGCGGTGAAGTTTTCAGGCAGCGGCCAGGGCAACTGGCTGGCCGCGAAGCGAGTCAGCACCTCGAACACGGTAGAGGGACTGATGCGTAGCGTCAGCCCGATGTTACGGTGTGACAGGCTCTGTCCGAACTTCAACTGGAGAATACGAAAGCAGGTATCCATAGACGTCCTCTGATTCTTCTTTCGTGACATGGTTATCTCCACAGGAATGACGATGCGCCCAGTGGAGAGCGTGGCAGAAGAGAGGAGGTCTGGCATGGTGGTATGCCAATCAGTGATTGGAGATGCGAATCACTGATTGGGCAGGCTAAGTGGCAGTGATCGACCACCATGCCAATCGGTGATCGGGCAACGTGCCAAATGGTGATCGACCAGCGTGCGAATCAGTGATCGAGCGACATGCGAATATGCATACAGTCTATTCCAACGACTTTAAACTTCGTATTGTTGAACTGGCTTCTCACCCAGGAGCCAATGTCGCAAGGGAAAACGGGGTTGCTCACAACCTCATTTTTAAGTGGTTGCGCATGTGGCAAAGCGAAGGTCGGATATCTCGCCGCCTGCCCGCGACCATCGCCCCACCTCCGGAGCCGTCACTCTTACCCTTAGAGATCGTACCGGAGTCCACAGAATCTGATATCGCTTTCGGGCTGTGCCCGTTGAATGCTTCTTCCTGCTGTGTTGAGTTCCTCCACGGTAAAATAACCCTGGAAAATCCGTCGCCGGAGTTGCTGGCTGTGCTGCTACGTGAGCTTACCGGGAGAGTGTCAGGATGATTAATCTTCCGTCAGGTACCCGCATCTGGCTGGTTGCTGGCGTCACGGACATACGTAAATCGTTCAATGGTCTGGACGAACTGGTTCAGCATGCACTTGATGAGGATCCGTTCTCCGGTCACCTGTTTATCTTCCGTGGCCGCAAAGGTGACACCGTGAAGATCCTCTGGGCTGATGCTGATGGCCTGTGCCTGTTTACCAAGCGGCCGGAAGAAGGCCAGTTCATCTGGCCTGCTGTATGCGATGGTAAAATAGCGATCACCCGCTCACAACTTGCCATGCTCCTCGATAAGCTGGACTGACGTCAGCCAAAAACAGCACACCTTAACTTACTGACAATGTTTTAAAAAGAACATGACCGCATTATAAAGGAGGCCATGAGTCAGGACTATCTCGCCCGTATCACCGCGCTGGAAGACGCGCTTCGCCAGAAAGACAGTCAGCTCAGCCTCGTTGCAGAGACTGAGTTGTTCCTGCGTTCGGCGCTGACCCGCGCTGAAGAGAAAATAGAGAACGAAGAGCGCGAGATAGAGCACCTGCGGGCACAGATAGAAAAACTGCGCCGGATGTTATTCGGCACCCGTTCAGAAAAACGTCGCCAACAGGTTGAAGAAGCCGAAGCCCTGCTGAAACAGCAGGAGCAGCAAAGCGATCGCTACAACGGACGGGAAGACGATCCACAGGTACCCCGCCAGTTGCGTCAGTCCCGCCATCGTCGCCCGTTACCGGAACACCTTCCCCGCGAGATACACCGACTGGAGCCTGCGGAAACCTGCTGTCCGGAATGCGGCAGCGATATGGAGTACCTCAGCGAAGTCAGCGCGGAGCAGCTGGAACTGGTCTCCAGCGCCCTGAAGGTGATCCGCACGGTCAGAGTGAAAAAGGCCTGTGTCAGATGCGACTGTATCGTTGAAGGCCCTGCGCCATCAAGTCCCATCGATCGTGGTATCGCAGGACCGGGTCTGCTGGCCCGGGTGCTAACCGCGAAATACTGCGAACATCTGCCGCTGTATCGTCAGACTGAAATCTTTGCTGGTCAGGGTGTGGCTCTGAGTCGTGCACTGCTCTCCGACTGGGTGGATGCCTGTTGCCGGTTAATGACCCCGCTGGATGAAGCTCTTTACCGCTACGTGATGAACTGCCGCAAAATGCATACGGACGATACCCCAGTGCCGGTACTGGCACCGGGCAGAAAGAAGACAAAAACCGGGCGCATCTGGACATATGTACGCGATGACCGGAACGCTGGCTCGTCAGACCCGCCCGCTGCGTGGTTCGCCTTCTCGCCGGACAGGCAGGGGAAGCATCCTCAGCAGCATTTTCGCCATTATCGTGGTGTGCTGCAGGCCGATGCCTTCGCAGGTTACGACAGGTTGTTCAGCGCAGAGCGTGAAGGTGGCCCGTTGACAGAAGCTGCATGCTGGGCCCACGCGCGGCGCAAAATCCACAACGTAAACGGCGACAGCAGAGGAAACCCTGAAACGTATCGGCGAGCTGTATGCCATTGAGGACGAAATACGCGGCCTTCCGATAGCAGTCCGTCCGGCAGCCAGGCAATCCCGGAGCAAACCGTTGCTGGCTTCCCTGCACAACTGGTTGGTGGAGAAAAGCGCAATGCTGTCGAAAAAATCCCGTCTGGGCGAAGCGTTCGCTTATGCCCTGAACCAGTGGGATGCGCAGTGCTACTACAGTGATGACGGCCTTGCAGAGCCTGATAACAATGCAGCCGAACGAGCCCTTCGTGCCGTCTGCCCTGGAAAAGAAGAATTTTATCTTCTTCGGCAGCGATTATGGTGGTGAACGTGGTGCCCTTCTGTATGGTCTGATCGGAACGTGCAGGCTGAACGGTATCGATCCAGAAGCCTACCTTCTCTATATCCTGAGGGTACTATCGGATTGGGCCAGCAACAAAGTGGCCGAACTGCAGCCATGGAACGTAGATCTCACCAGGCAATAGTCGTCAATACGGCGCTCACTTAACGCTTACGTTTGGTGCAGGTTCTCAGCGTCAGGTTGTTACGTTCAATACACTGAGTGAATATTTTGCCCGTCAGATGCTCATTTTTCGGCACTTCTCTGGCATAACTGCCCCAGCCATCGCTGGTTATCATGCCGATATTAAATAGTGTAGGCAGAGCCAGAAGTTCACGGTTGGTGTCATCCGTACGCGGACCGAACGTATAAGCCAGAACGCCGCCTGTTTTGGTGTTGTATCCATACCAGAGCCAGTGCTGACGCGCTTTACTGCCGATAAAGCTCCATTGTTCATCGAGTTCGCAGATAAGCGCCACATCGGCATGAGCTACCGGTGAGGATGTTATTCGCTTCGGCGCGAGTTTTTTAAAGTGCGAATGACGGTGTTAATGCCGATTTTGAGCGTGCTTGCAGTATCACGAACACCGGCTCCATTGAACGCCATTTCGGTAATGTGTTCTTTGACGCCGGGCTGGTTTCATAGGTATAGGTGAGCAGAAATACACGACGGCAGTCACGGCAGCGGAACCGGTCACGCTCTTTAGGGTTCTGTCCATGACGATAAACCTGAGCAGACTGGCTGCGGGGACAATGAACGGTACGCTGACCATGAGAAAACCTCAAAAGCAGGTATTATATACCAATTCAACTAGATAGAGGCATTACCCGCAATGGATAGGGATAGCAATTACATTTGCATAGATTTGCGTTGCGTTTCTGTCAGGTAATGCTTCAGGTGGTAGTTCCAGCCAGACTCTGGCAGGAGATATAATGGGATTATTTGCTGGCCTGTCATGGGGTGCCACTACCGTACTCATCCGATGCTCATCTCTTAGTGAGTCGCCGGCTTCTCATCCGTTTTTTAGGGGAAAATTTAGTTTATCAAACTATTCATACTTCTCCGGCCAATATCACTTCGAATCTGGCACCTCTGGGATTGTTAGTTTAATCTTTCAAAGCGTAACAGTTGGCTTTTTGAGTTATTTAGCCTGGTAAAGTTTAATGCGAAAATACATGGCATCACAGTTAGGTGTTCTCTCATTCATGACGCTTGTATTTGGGGTCATTACAGCATAATTTATTTTGAGAGAACAGCTACAGCCAGGCTTTATTTAAGGAGCGATGCTAATTCTAAGTGGCATAAGTATCGTTAGCGGCTGGTCCTGGTTCAGGTCGGGATTATTAATCTGGGGCAGTTAACAAATAAAACTGAAACTCATACAAAAAACATTATTGAACGCGGGAATGCCTATCCGCCACACATCAGAAAAAGAGTCTCCTTGTTGTACTTTCTGGCTAACAGCTCATACCTTTCAACAAATCACGCTGTGCCGGATCATGAAAAAGCTTAAAAAGGCGGGTTCCCTGCAGCTGGAAAGAGGTGAGCTTGATATGTATGAGTCCTAGTCTTTCCTGGGCTCAGGATCCATCTCTCCCGGTACTAAGCAACAATATCACATGCCCGTGTCACTAATTATTCTCTGTGTCTTTACAAAAAGTCAGGCTCCTCCCTTTCCTTTCTTTGCCCCGCCTGATGCGCGGTGGGGCAGAGAGAACAGCGGACAGTCTGCACACCGCCTAATGCGTGACTGATCTGGAGAAGATATTTATGATTAATACACCCGTCACAATAAAGCCTATCCCCGACAGATCGATTTTCTGACCGTAATAAACCCACCCGATTAAGCTAATCAGAACTATGCCCGCACCTGACCAGACAGCATAAATAGTATCCGTCGGAATCTGTTTCATTGGTATCGTGAGCAGATAAAATGCCTCTGCGTAAAATAACACGGTGAGAACCGACGGGATGAGTCTGGAGAACTCATCAGACTCTTTTAACTAGGTCGTGGCAATAACCTCACACACAATAGATAATGACAGAATGAAATAGGTCATGTGAGTACCCCTGAATATTTATTAGTTACAGTTAATCTTTTAATAAAATGGGTAACATAATACAACCCACAAGCTATCTGCAGATTGTATTATTATAACTTAATTTAAACGGATGGCCGGAAAATAGTAGTCCCTTCAACCTTCCGGCATGGCAGAAGAGTGATGAGAAGAAATTTTCCAGTCTTTACCGTCCCAGGCATACGTGAAGGTATAGCGTGCCGTTACAGTGGATTTATCTGCGAAAGTGAAGGTATACACTCCGCTGTCGATAGCCTTGTTACAGCCGGTACGTATTGTCCGGCTGTCAATTTTTCCTGTGGGTTTTTTCTCAAGGAAGTGCTCAAAGTAATCCACCCGCTCGGCATCTGTCAGTCTTACTTTATTCGACACCGTCGGAAGAAGAACCGCATCACTTAAATAGTTCGCCGACACTTTTTTTGCATCACCGGATTTCAGGGTCTCATTCCAGCGCTCAAAAAGCCCCTCAACTTGGACATCGGTCGCCTTAACACAGACTTCAGCAGAAGCAAAGGTGCTCACTGATGCCAGTGACAACAGTAAAATTAGTTTTTTCATCATCATATCTCCTTATATGGTAACAGGCGGCAGTCCGTCTTTGTGTTTTCGGACACAAAAGCTGGTTATTTATCTCAACAACTGATGTCAGAGAGCGAATGCCCTCTGCGTTATACGTCTTGTTTTATTATCAATGCCTCCTGGAGTTGTTTGTTATTGAAGGGATGTCAACGATAGAAAATCGAGGCATCATCATTTATTTCCACGCATAATTGGCCAACTAATTATTCATGGATGCTTACTATATCCTGGCCGGTGGCAGTGAATATTGCAGCTATAGTATTTTCGATATTGACGTTCATGCCTATCATTCCTGCCGATAGAGCACCAGAAGAGTGATATTTATATCCACGAACAAGTTGTTGCGGTGCAACCTTAAGAAAACGGCGTATTACTGATAAAAACGGACTTATCTATAAACTTAAAATTATAAACCCCAGTATGTTTTATTGTGGGGTTGTTTTTGCAATCATATAAACATAGTTCCCATAATGAGCACCAATGATCTTATAACCTACTCCTTTCTTGTTGGCTTTTTGCTCTATTTTCTGTTTGGCCTCATTGATAGTTAACCCAGTAGCAGAAATGCTACTGGCACTTACATTGAATGATAATATGCCACTGAGGACTAAAGCTGTCGTTAAAATTATTTTTTTGAACATTCTGTATACCCCACTATTTTTGGTGAGCTCAACATATTTCAAACAAACTTATCAAGCAATGGCATTTTAAATTCATTACTTAAAATTACCTTTTCTTAAACATATTCTTTGATTTGGTGATACCTCCAAATATTAGAACATGTATTTTTCAATGAAAGCCCCGATGACTTTTTCATTCAGTTCAACCGAGCGCGAGAAGCAAATGGTTTTCCGGGCCAGACGTTTGGTGCGGGTTCTCAGCGTCAGGTTGTTACGTTCAATACACTGAGTGAATATTTTGCCCGTCAGATGCTCATTTTTCGGCACTTCTCTGGCATAACTGCCCCAGCCATCGCTGGTTATCATGCCGATATTAAATAGTGTAGGCAGAGCCAGAAGTTCACGGTTGGTGTCATCCGTACGCGGACCGAACGTATAAGCCAGAACGCCGCCTGTTTTGGTGTTGTATCCATACCAGAGCCAGTGCTGACGCGCTTTACTGCCGATAAAGCTCCATTATTCATCGAGTTCGCAGATAAGCGCCACATCGGCATGAGCTACCGGTGAGGATGTTATTCGCTTCGGCGCGAGTTTTTAAAGTGCGAATGACGGTGTTAATGCCGATTTTGAGCGTGCTTGCAGTGTCACGAACACCGACTCCATTGAATGCCATTTCGGTAATGTGTTCCTTGACGGTAAGCTTCACAATTAGACCGTCTGTGCAGCGGACTCAGGTTCCGGAAAAATAGTGTCCATCATTTTTAATGGACACTATCGCGTGAAACACCGGACATGACTTCTCGAGGTAATTTGCCCCTACTCTCTGATCATCACCTGCCGGCTTAACGATATTGACCCTGAGACGTGGTTGCGTTATGTCATCGGTCATATACAGGACTGGCCGGTGAACCGGTTCCGCGATCTGCTCACCTGGAAGGTCGATCTTACCTCTGTCTAAACGTCAATACGGTCTGAATGCGACGCTTACTTAAATGCCGCGGCTACCGCCATAAAATAGGAAAGGCCTAACCCGGCAGACGTTGCTTAAGTCCTAATCAGGGCAACTAGCACGCATAAATCAGTGGATGCTACATTGATGGAAGCTAAGTGAATTTTTCTCATTGTTGTGCATTCTCAGAAAAAAAACTGTTCACTAACCCCACCATATCAAGCATGAAAACAATTCTAAATTGATACTTAAATGAAATTAAAAAGATATCAAATAAAAATCACTTTAATATTAAATTGATAGGAATCGCATTACCCCCCTACCTGCGCCCCTTTATCCAGCAACTGGCGTACGGCCATGCGGATGAGCGCTGCGCGGGACAGACCTTCATGCTGGGCGAGATCGTCCAGCTGAGAAATGATGGTGGTGTCAAACGTGACCGTAATCTGCTCACGCTGACCTTTTTTCACGCCCCGCTTTTCAGGCTTATTGCCGTCCGGAGCGTCATTGATGAACTTTTCAATATCCGCTTGTTCCTGCGTAACCGATGGGGTGGCCTTCGGTCTGGAAGTAATCGTCATTACATATCACCTCAACACTCAATTAATATTACAATAATATCACATCAATTTTTAAATACTATAGAGATGAGCTTTTCCAGTTCGTCTTTGGCTGGCTTCTCATGGGCTTTAAGCTTGAGCTCAACAACGGAACGGCCGCTGCCGGCAGCGTTGCCAAAGGCCTTACGCATGTGCAGGAGGTGGTCCAGTACCGGGATATCAGCAGCGTATTCAGACATGGCCGCCACCATATCTTGATTGTCTTTGCTGCGCGGGTTAACGTCAGCCCTGTTAAGTATAGAAAACGCCGGGAAGGGGTCACGTATGCTCCGCGCTTCCTGCATCATGTTCACGACGTCTTCCATCGCCCAGGCTTCAAAGCTGCCCGGAACAAACGGAACCAGCGCATAGTCCGTGAGCGTCAGAGCCGCCCTCATGGCCGTCGAATCTCGCCCGCCACATTCGATGATGACGTCATCATAGTTGTCTTTCTGCTGCAGAACCTGCGTTCTCAGTACGGGGCCGTCGGGGAAATGTGAGCAGGCAATGCCCGGCTGCACGTCCGCCTCAGAACGGATCAGAATGGCCGTCTGGGATGAGCCCTGCTTGTCACCGTCAACTAGCCAGACCTTCTTGCCCTGATGCGCCCGGGCGATCGCAATGTTAACGGCCAGTGTCGATTTACCCACGCCGCCCTTGGTATTCACGATTGTCAGAATCATATCAACACGACCTCATATTAATATTAAAAAGATTTCAAAGCGGTTTTCCTTAACTGATGCTGATTGTAGAGGAGAAGAATCCAGAAAACAATCATAACAACATCACAATAATGCTTGTTTAATATTAAAATGAAATTAATAAAGTGTTGAATTTGAGTATTGTCATTGCCGCGGCCTAATGAAGGAGGGGCGGGGGTTCCTGCCAGGAAATGGGAGGAGATACAGAAATCTGGCGGGCTGTCGATAACCGCTGATGTATAAGGCCGTGACGGTCTCGGACAGTCGTCACCGGCGATCACACTAAATCAGCCAGAGGGACATCATAAAAAACGGACACATCTCGTTCAGCACCCTGTATGAAATCATGCGCGAATACTTTACTGCGGCGCTGCCGCACCCGGTATCCAACGAAGGCGGTTCTCACCATGCGGCAAAGGTGATTTATCAGGCCCTCCGGGATAACTTCGTTTACAACAGGGAAGCCGTGGTGGAGCACCTGTCTATCAATACTGAAGCCGTCCGCGAGCTGGAGGCCCGGTATATTGCATTCATTTACCGGCCACGAAGGGATGACGGAACGGGATACAGACGAGATGCTGACGCCGGCTTTCAGCTGTCTCTGAGCGGTCTGGTCAGCGAGTACATTGGCTACATCGAGCCCGTACATTGCAGCGAGAACATCAGGCTTGCATTCATTCCACGCTCAGGGCTGAAAGTGGATGACGCGCGACTCGGCCAGTGGATAAACACGGCGAAGCAGGCGGGTAAAATCATATCGCTGACAGATTATCTGAGTAATCCCGGGCCGTTTCACGTTCAGCCTTACGTGCATGAGGTGAGCGATATCCTGCTGCGAAGCCCTTTTGAATCTGAACGCGTGCGCGCACCCGAGCAGCGCCAGCTGCAGGAATAAGCCGGACCGTTCCGGAAGATACCCCCTGTTTTTAAAGATAAGGATTTTGATGATGTTCGACACCAACGTCAGAAGCACCTCAGAGAGTTACGCCGCAGCGGCCTGTTCTCCGGCAAACCTGGTCACGCTGCGAGATAAAAAAGGGAAGGTCTGGGTAATACAGAAGGAACTTATCGCTTTTATCCGGGAAGAAGACGTTTATAAGGGGGCCCGTGTAGTCCTGTCGAACGACAAGTGGTTCGACGTTGCCATGCCCGTGGACGAACTGGCCATCGCGCTGGGCCTGCCGGCGCTACCGCCGGTCTGAAATAAAGGAGCTCATGGTGAAAAAACCGACACCGGTACCTCACGATGCGGCCTTCAAGGCCTTTCTGACGCACCCTGATACGGCCCGGGACTTTATCGAGCTGCATCTGCCGGCGGAGCTGCGCGCCGCCTGCGACCTCAGCACCCTGAAGCTGGAGTCCGGCAGCTTCGTGGAAGAGAGCCTGCGGGCCTACTACAGCGACGTGCTCTACAGCCTGAAGACCGCCGCCGGTGACGGCTACATCCACGTGCTGATAGAGCATCAGTCAACGCCCGATCGCCATATGGCGGTTCGCCTGATGCGCTACGCCGTGGCCGCCATGCAGCGCCATCTCGACGCCGGTCATAAAAAGCTGCCGCTGGTCATCCCGGTGCTGTTTTACACCGGGAAGCGCAGCCCGTACCCGTACTCCACCGACTGGCTGCAGGACTTTGACGACCCTATGCTGGCCGGCCGCCTGTACGGCGCGCCGTTCCCGCTGGTCGACGTCACGGTGATCCCGGACGAGGAGATCATGAATCACCGCAGCCTGGCCGTGCTGACCCTGCTGCAGAAGCACATACACCGGCGCGATTTAGCCGACCTGCTCGACCGGCTGGCCACCACCCTGATGGCAGGGCACCTGACGGGACAGCAGCTGGTTTCGCTGATAAACTACCTCGTACAGGCGGGCGAAACCGACGACGCCGAAGCCTTCGTACGCAACCTGGCGCAGAGAGTGCCGCAGCATGAGGATGAACTGATGACGATTGCACAGCAGCTGGAGCAGAAGGGAATTGAAAAAGGTCTGGAAAAAGGTCTGACGCAGGGCCGTGTCGAAGGTGAACGTGAGGCAACGCTGAAAATTGCCCGCGCTATGCTGCAAAAGGGCCTGGACAATCAGACTGTTATCAGCCTGACAGGACTCACTGAAAATGACCTAAAGCATATCCGCCACTGAACTTTGATGTAGCATGATGAAGATTGCACAGCAGCTGGAGCAGAAAGGTATAGAGAAAGGGCGTCTGGAAGGGCTCCAGGAAGGACGCCAGGAAGGAAAAATGGAGGTCGCCCGCAACCTGCTGCAGAAAGGCATCCCGCTGGAGTCAGTAAGGGAACTCACTGGTCTGTCAGACGACGATCTCGCAAAAATTCACCACTGATTCAGAACAGGGCAATAAACCATGGCCAGTGAGCTGACAAGATTACTTGAGGGTGGTGCCCAGATGCTGTCTTCCGGGCTGCCGGCAGGACTTCGCACGGCGCTCATCTGATGACCGCCTGGTTAGAAACAAACCAGCTGACGGAGCTGTCCGGCGTGATCGTGATAGCGGGACTGTATATTACCGGACTCGCGATGATCGGCATTATACTGGGCTCCTTTACCTCAGCGCCTCAGAAGTAAAAAGAGCCCCGGCTCAGGGGCTTCTGCCCGTACCTGCCACAGACGTCATTCCCCCTTTGGTTCTTTCTGATACACCGGATCGGTCCCGCGCGGAAACTGCAGGGCCATATTGCGGTAATGCTGCAGGCGCTCTCTGAAGTACTCGCGCAGCGCCTCGGGCTGCTCCCTTTCGACCTCAGCCGGAAATGCGGGCAGATTCAGGCGCTCTTTGTAGGCGACTCCCGACGCGGCCAGATCCACGTTCACCTTTGCGCGTTCTCCGGGCTTCGTGCGGCTAAATTCTGTGACATATGAAATCCTCCTGACGTCAGTATATCCCGCTATTCTTTCATCAGGAGGTGTCTATGTGCGGACGATTTGCGCAGTACAGCAGCCGGGATGAGTATTTTGACGCACTCGGCCTGAAACCGGATGAAATAACTTACGACCCTGAACCCATCGGGCGGTATAACGTCGCGCCCAGCACGAAGGTGCTGCTGCTGAACGATCGCGGGGGTGAGCTGCATTTAGACCCGGTTTTCTGGGGCTACGGACCGGAATGGTGGGACAAACCGCCGCTGATTAACGCGCGCGGTGAAACGGCGGCAGGCGGCCGTATGTTTAAGCCGCTGTGGAACCACGGACGCGCCATCGTACCCGCCAACGCCTGGTTCGAATGGAAGAAGGAAGGTGATAAGAAGCAGCCCTTCTGCATTTATCATAAAGATAATCACCCCCTGTTCTTTGCGGCCATCGGCAGGCAGCCTTACGGACAGGACCACGGCAAAGAGGGGTTTGTGATTGTGACGTCAGCCAGTAACGGGGTTTGAGGGGCAATCGTGTAAAAAACCACGCTAAGGAGATAATTTGTTGTTTTAAAGGGAATTTAATCAAATCCACATGTTTTAAGAAAACCCGGCGAGCGCCAGGTTTGTTCTGAGGATTACTTTGCTGGTTTTTGTGCTGTTTCTTGTCTGACTTCGTCAATCGTGTCACGCATATTGCTCAGACATTCTGCAGCTGGCGTTCCAGCCTTTTCCAGCACGGGTTCTGCCTTCGCGAAATACTCCTCAATCTCCATCTGATTTGCATGTGTGATTAAAGGTATACCGCATACCATTGATGTGCCGAACCGCTGCTTTAAGGCGTCGGTACTCTTGTCCAGCGAGCTGGTTGCGTTAATTACAGATATTGGGTCTTTAATCAACGCCATGCTAAGAGCTGTAGTCAGTTCTTCTGTATGCTCATCGTCAAGGGCATCACCAATACTGTCAATTTTCCCCGGAAATGCATGGAGCGTTTTGTTGTCTGCCTGCTCTATCCGTTGGATATAAACTTTCCATTCATTTGATGATGCTATGCAGGAAGACGAAATAATGCAGGCACTCAGTAAGATGATTCGCAAAATCATCTTACTACCTCCAGCGTCTTATCTGTTGACTGGATGATTTTTGTACGGATGGCTGGCCCAAGTATTATGCAGCCCTCAGACGCGAATCCAGGTACTTTCGGCGGCTTCCTCTCGCCGTGGATACGAAAGTGTCACGGGCCTCACCCATAACACACAGTAACCGGCAGTCGGTCACAATACAGAATATGCAAGTTTATCCGCAGATCGGGTAGTAGATAGTAATCATTGCGAATATCTGACAGAAAATTTTCGCTTTCATTAAGGTCTTAGATAAACCATCAAAAAGGAGAAGTACCAATGAAATTCATAAATTTAAACAAGACCATAACAGCTGCAGCCATATCATCAGTGCTACTGGTCAGCTTCGTAACGCAGGCCAAGCTATCAGACGCAGCCACTGCGGAAGCCACGGTAAGTTTTGCGGCACCGTTGATAGTATCCAACACATTAGTAGCTAAGACAGGACTAGCTGACGGCTCTCAGGCCGCAGGTACATCGATAGCGTCTGGAACGATTAGCAATGGAAATTAACTTTCATTGTTAACTTGCCGTTTATCTTTTGATGTTAATATTTATGCATCCAAGAAAAAATTCAATCTCAACATGATTAATATGAGGTGCATATGCCCCACCCAACCGTTGATAATCATAAGAATATCATATCAGCCATGCTTGATTTTGCCGTTCCTGCAAAACATGACAGGCTGTCAAAAGGTAAACAGCTTTATGATATGAAATCAAATGCCCATCAGCGAGTTTATCTATTACTGGACGGTGCCTTTATAGTTAGATCTTGTGTCGGAGGGAAAGTCATGAGCTTAGTAATGGCTCCATTTGTATTTGGGGCAATGCCTGCTCTTGATTATCCAGTTTATCTTGAAAAAATAGGATATGGCAAAATATATAGTATCAGTTACACTGATTTTTGGAATATAATAAAAAACAAAGACCTACTCCCTGATGTAATGAGTACAATCTCAAGCTATCATTCAGATCTGATAAACTATTTACAAATTCATCATGTTGATTCTGAGACGCATGTAAAGTTATGTATGGAGCGCTGGAATAAATTACCAGACGGGATAAAAAAACACCTATCATTAACTAAATTTGTTCTGACAACCTCCTTTCTATCTAAAAGTACAATCTTAAGGTTTATGAGAAAAATCAGAGAGAGTGAAAATAACCATTTTCACTAAAAAATAATTTTAGCAACTCTGCCCTGGCCATTAACAATCACCTCAGATTGATTATGTAAAAAAATAGTGAATTATATTAAACCAAACCGCTATGAAGGGCGGCGGATTAAGTTAACCCGTATAGATTTGATTATTTTTAAAGGGAAATATCAGTTGGACAAGGTTTTTAGTTCTTTAGATAAAGTATTTTAAAAAGACAATAATAACCAAGTAGAAGCTAGACCTTGAAACCCCTAGAGGCGAACCCAGGAAATGGTATCTGAGAAAAATTGCTGCATTCACTGCTTTAAACAGGAGTTCCCACTTGACATATAAATGCGGCACTAAGATAACTGGCCGCACTATAGATAGTTAGTTTGCCGTCATATTAATCCAAGATTGATTTATTACTGAAATCTTGGAGAATATCCACAAAATACTTAAATCAACAGAACTCGCATTGATGTTAAAATTCCTGGCTTGTTGGTCGTAAAACAATCTCATTAATATCAACATCAGCTGGCTGTTCAACCGCATAGGCAATTGCCCGGGCAACTGAATTTGCGGGTATTGCCTGCAAGTAGAACTCAGCCACGGCGTTCGCGCTTTGCTCATCCGAACTCCCCAGTTTCAACTCACTGTCGACTGCTCCAGGGCAAATAGTGGTGGTACGGATGTAAGAACCAACTTCGTGACGAAGTCCTTCAGAAATTGCTTTTACTGCAAATTTTGTTCCGCTGTAAACTGTTCCGCCAGGGCTGAATACTTTGATTCCGGCAACTGAAGCAATGTTAATAAAGTGACCAGCTTTCTGTTTCTCAAACACTGGTAATGCTACTGCAATACCGTAGAGAACACCTTTAATATTGATATCAATCATCCGATCCCATTCATCGGTTTTCGTCAGACTCATTGGTGCGATAGCCATCAGACCTGCGTTGTTGATCATCACATCCACGCGCCCAAAGGCATTAATTGCTATATCAATAATGTTCTGCATATCTGCTTTATTAGTGACATCAGCCCTTACAGCGATAGCTTGGCCGCCAGTAGCAACAATCTGTGAAACAAGAGCCTCAAGCCGATCTTTTCGACGAGCAGCCAGCACCAGTATCGCACCATTCTTAGACAAACTGAGGGCTGTTGCCTCGCCAATCCCACTACTCGCACCGGTAATAACAATTATTTTGTTTTTAATTTCGCTCATTTCAACACTTTTTTTTAGGGTAATGTTTTTATTTTCTAATTATTTTGAGCTAGAATAAATGGAAAATATTCCCTTTCAGAATTCCCGAATATGGAATTCATTAATCTGATCAGGATAACATGCAAAATAAACTTGAAATGCTACGCATTTTTTAACTGCTGCAGAAGCAAAAAGCTTCAAAGAAGCTGCTGTAGCAATGGGTATATCTCCTCAAGCGGTGACACGTGCGGTGAAATAACTCGAAGAACAACGCGGTGAGGCTTTGTTTTACAGGAGTACCCGTCAAATGAAAATAACACCCGATGGTGAGCGTCTTGCGCAACATGCCTGTCAGGTAGTTAACGCTGTTGATGCTCTATTTACTGAAAAACTGCAGGTTAAGTCAGATGAGATGAAGGGAACAATAAAACTGACCGTCTCTTCCGTATTTGGCCGAAAATTCATTATTCCCGCACTGACTCGATTTTCTAAAACTTACCCAGAAATTATTGTGAACTGTATTCTGACGGACAGGCACAGTGATGTGATTAATGAGCGCATAGACATCGGCATTCGTTTCGGTTTTTTACCCGACAATCGTTATGTGGCTCGTGAAATAACAAAAATACAATTTTTTCTTTGTGGTGCGCCAGAATTAATCCGACTTACTGGAATTCCCAAAAGTGTTAATGAACTGGATACGTTTCCGCTTACAGCGTTGATTGACCATAATACCGGACGTTACTGGCCATGGTTTTTCAAGGATATGCGAAGTTTTACGCCCTCAGATCCTCGTTTTATTACTGATGATCTTGAAGCTGAATTTAATGCAGTACTTAATGGCGTGGGTTTTGGGTATATGCCCGGCTTCTTGGCGTTACCTTATTTAAAAAACGGGCAATTGATCCGGTTTATGGAGTATGAAACCATATCAAACTGGGGGCTCTATCTTTACCGCCCACAGCGTGGTCCAACATCGTTGAGAATAAGAATGTTATTTGATTATCTGGCAGATATTTTAGCTGGTATTGAAACCTGATATTATCCCCCCCCCCTTCATGTGTGCTGGCAGACCTAATCTTCGAGATGGTCTGCTTCAGCTTTTAAGTTTAGTGTCGTTACTGCCAACGATAACCCGAGCAGGATACTAAGCAAGCGACACATAACGCACTTCTTAAGCCAAGCATTGCGTTGATTATATCCATATTTGAAAAATTTACTATAACCGACAGGCTCATGGAAATTCACATATTAAATGATCATTAGAATATATCAGCCTGTGGGGAAGCTTTACTTCATGAGTTATTCCAGTGTCTTGAGAAAAAAGTAAATATGATAAGAACATCTGACAACAAAATTCTCAATTATTATAGACCCTTCGTTTATTCATGCGATTCTTTAGAGTCTTTTCTGTTATAAGATGGTGTCTGCTAAGTTGTCAAAACATTATTACTTTAGATGGGAATTGTGCGAACTGTAACGTCAGTAAGCAATTAATCATTACTGAAGCCACACACGACAGCCATACTGGCCACATTCTAGATAAACCGTAAAAATATCTAAGTTAAGTCACCATCATTAAAGAGCGGGAAGATTCAGTGAATCGGGATGCTGTAAGACCAAAGGATAAATTAATCAATGTAAAAGTCATTCAACATCAACAATGACCTTGATGTTTGCCGAACCATCCTTCACTGCGATGTGGGCATCAATCGCTTGATCGAAATTGAAATGACGAATGTCAACAACAGGGTGAATTTTGTTATCTTCAATCATGCGGGTAGCTGATTCCAGTATATCTGCATGATGAGCCCGTGCTTCTCCAGAGAGAATGGGCATGAGGACAAATACCCCAGACAGCGTGGCGCAACGTAAAGATGATACCGCCAGATTGTGTTCACTAAAAGCAGCGCAGCTGGTTATGTGTCCGTAGTGTCTGGTCATACCAAGGGAATCCTGTAAAACTTGATCTCCAACAGTGTCATAAACAATGTCAAAACCCCGCCCCGCAGTACAGCTATTCACAATCTCTTGAGCTGAAAGCACGGTATAATCCAATGGAGTAGCGCCCAACCGGGCAATCAGTGGTTGCTTAGCCGTTGAACCTGTAGCCCAGACATTAGCACCCATTGCTTTTGCCAGTTGTACAACCATGTGACCAACACCGCCGGCTCCACCTTGAACTAGAACATTATGACCTGGTTTTACCTTAGCATTATCGACGAGTCCCTCCCATGCAGTCAGAAAAGTTAATGGAATTGCGGCGGCTTCGCGCATGGATAAATTGTGTGGTTTATGTGCCAGTAAATCAGCATCAACAGCAGCATATTGTGCAAGAGATCCCTGATGTCCACGAACACCACCGATCAGACCATAAACTTCATCACCTATGTTAAACCGTGATACCCCCTCACCGACAGAAACAACAACTCCACTCATATCCGTACCCAGAACTGCCGGTAACACTGGCATGGCGTAAGGTGCTTCTCCGAGCCGGATTTTATAATCAATAGGATTGACACCACTGGCATGTATCTTTACAAGTACCTGTCCTGATGTAGCTTTGGGTATAGGAAGTTGAACGCGAGTAAATTTATTATCCCCAAATTTTTTTAATATCAGAGCATTCATCATTGTATTCATAATTTTATTCTCTAAGTTTGTTTGTTATTCTTTAATTGTATCTGTGAAGGTTTACTAGGTAAATGAAATTATCTGGAGTTGATAATTCCAGATAATTTCATTTTCCTAATAACCTCATTGAAAAGCCAATCTATACATTTTTTGTATTGATATGGCCATCAAGGCATTCAAATAACCCTCATCAATAAACGACAAGACATCAACAACACAGCAATAAATGTTAAGAAGGTGACTGAATTTATAAATAAGTTAATCGGCGATACCTTTCATCAACGTTGATAAAAGGGTAAAAAATGACTATTTAACCATCACCTTCACAAAAAAATTCTAACAATACATCAGAATAATTTTTATAAGTTGATTTCATTTTTATGTTCGCCTGTCACTTGATAGAAATACGTTAGAATCTAGTAAATTTAACTAAAAATTTTTTAACCCGAGAACAATTTATGGATAGCTTTCATCAGATGTGAGTTATTTTTGGCAGAGTTATACTTGCTTACCTGGTTTTGATGTGATTTATTTGTAAGGAGCTCCCCCCCACCTTTACTTGTTTTTATTTAATTAATCATAATCGTTTACTGTAACGCAATTATCATTATCATGATAACTTAATGAGAATCATGCCTGAAATAATTAACAATACACCTAACCATCCCTTACAATTAATTATTTGCTTAAAAAGAACCCAACCTAACGCTGCAGTAGCTATCAAACCGATACCACCCCATAATGCATAAGCAACTGAAAGGTCGATTCCTTTTACTGCTTTTGACAACGCAACAAAAGCAGCTAGCACCGCAATCAAAGAGAAGATGCCATAAGTCACTCGCTTAAATCCATCAGAGTATTTGAGAAACACATTTGCGACGATTTCCAGCACAATAGCAAGAGCTAACCAATATACATGTGTCAAATCAATTGTTGTCATTATCCATCTCCTTATGAGTAACAGTTCCTGACTTGATCATTACTATTCCAACTACCATCGTCAATAATCCAGATACTTTCATTACAGAAAGGTTTTCATCAAATATCATCACACTAAATAAAGTAATAAATATGATACCAATACCTTCCCACATGGCGTAGGCAACACCTAAGTTGATGCGCTTGATAGCAAAAGATAAAAAAATATAGGAAATTGCAATCATTAATAGCATGAAGGAAAAACCTAAGATGTTATCGTTAATACTAGCCCATTTCATAGTAAGCGTGCCGATCACCTCAGCCACTATAGCAAATCCCAACAAAAGCCAATATCTCATTTTCAACCTCAAAAATCACAATTTCTTTGAAGGATCAATCAAAGAAAAGACTGATTGATTTGTCATGCGT
Source organism: Enterobacter hormaechei (assembly GCA_041890495.1). Lineage (GTDB taxonomy): Bacteria > Pseudomonadota > Gammaproteobacteria > Enterobacterales > Enterobacteriaceae > Escherichia > Escherichia boydii. The sequence goes on along the minus strand of CP169086.1, from coordinate 269,132 downwards.
TATTCAAAAAATCTATCGTTTTATTGATAGTCAGTTTCAACACCGTATTCTTTGCCTCTCCTGATGCATAGAGTTTATTTTCTTTGCTGTTTAATTATCGCAGGGATTAATTAAATGAAAGAGATAAGTGTCACCACAGATCATGTGGATAATATATAAAAATTTAAAATTATCATTAAATTAGATTACTCTGCATTTTTTAAACGCTCATTAAACAAGAAGGCCAGGGCTCCAAAAAACAAGGGTAAATTGATTTTAAACAATTTATTAGAGATAAATAACCCTGTTCAACTTATACACCTCTTGATTTTTAAGAGAAAATAATTTATATAAATGATTGTTTTTGTTAACTTATGCACGCCCGCACATTTTTTTTAAATCAACAAACTGGTCATCAAGGCCTGTTTAGGATTAAATTATTCTTACCGAAATTGGCAATATCTCTATGAAACTCAAGAGAATAACTTCTTGTTAAAGAATGTTTTCATTAAAAATCCATGAGGCAGTGTTCAGGTCCGAAAGCGGAGTCGAAATCTTCAGGATCAGATGCCTCCTTAGACCCACCTCAAATAGTAGGACGACATAGAATATCTGACCTGAGGAAACTCAAGTATAATGAATAGAAGGAAGAACACTCAGTAAGGCATTCACTTATGACATGATAAATAAACAGTTGCTTCATGTGGCTCTAGATTAGAAGTTCTGACCATGAACCTGGAAGCCTGAAACTCTTTGAATTACATGTGACATAATGTTATCAACTTTGACATCTCTGCCTGAAGACTTGGGTATTTGCCTCTCTATGCTCTTCTATGACGTCCGGCATCCTCGTCATGATGAAAGTTTTACAAGCTCGACGGAACTTCTTTATATCTTTTAAGAGGACCTACCATAAATATCAAGTACACCTGAGATTTATTCTAAAAAAACCTCAAACGATTAAGAACGCGCTATAAAAAACGGAAAAATAGTTTTTATATGCAACACGTAATTTAACCAAACATCACCTTACTTAATAAAAATGAAACATCTGACGATTTTAAAACATCATGGCGCATATGACACTTTTTTTCTCTCTTTTATGTGGCTGAGTGTTGGGAATCTAACTTTAAAATTGATAAAAATCATATTTACTGAAGCTTAACGTATATATTATAGATGTTGGAGGTTTACTTGGTGATCTGTTAAATGTTAATCACATCGTGAATGTTAATCGCCATGACAGTTAAGACTGCAATGAGCATTCTCCATAATTTAAATTAATAAAGTGACATTAATTTGAGGGTTCTTAATATCAAGGGAGTTATAGAAAATGAAATTCACGTATTATAATGACAGCATGAATTTATATTTTTCAAACCAACTGACCTCGGTTTCTTATCCTGTTCCGCATTGATTCTAACGATTTTAGCAGAGGGTATTTCTTGTGTGCCATGATGATCCAGTTTGCACTTTACCCCCCCAAATGACTCAATGATATCCGTAGTTCGTGTAAATGATATTTATTAAATCAGCGGTATTATCTTTAATAAAAACCCATGAATAATTATTGATGGTTTAAAAATCCACAGCGCTATGAAAATAGAATATATTTCAACCAGAAACTTACTGAGGATAGCGCTTGTTACCAGTATCAATATTAACAACATAAGAAGCGGACAAAAAACATGACTATGTCATCACCAAAAAAAATTAAGACTTATGGTAAGAACAAGCAAGCGATCAAAGGAGTTATGCACGTCTTAACATCCCTTTTAAAAAAAGAAAACGCAAATATCTCCGTTTGTGTTTACAGTGGGATGAGCCTTCCTGATATTTATAATAACCGGCCTAAAATCAACGATATCACGTCATTCATTGTGATTTGCAGTGCACCCTGTCATCGTATGCTGAATGAAACACATGTTTTCTCTGGCGCATTGTTCCTGAGAGAGGAAATGTCCGTTTTCCAGATAGAAAAGGCTTTAAAAAACTGGATTTTTTCACCAGTTAAAGGAAGTAAGGTTAAAATAAACGCAATTGAAAGAGAGATATTAAAACACTTTATCAATGAGAAACAAATAAAGGAAATTGCTTATCTGTTAGGATGCAATCAAAAAACACTTTACTCACGAATTGATCTACTCTCCAAAAGAATGGGGACGCATTCAAAGCAAGAACTATATTTTAAGGCAAGAATTTTACTCAATGATGAGCAAAATTACATTAAAGATGTCAACTGATACCTGTCATGAAGCACCTGTTATTCAGAGTCAAGCAATGAACCAGGAAACAGGAAACAGGAAACAGGAAACAGGAAACAGGAAATAATACAAAATTAAATCAGCATAACTTTAGTTTATTAATTTAAGCCTGTTAAATATGCGCATTTAAATGACGAAATGAAACCTCACACTATACTTAAACCACAACACCCTTTAAAAATTAACTGTAATATTGAGATTCACTGATACAAAAAAACATTAAATGATCCGGTTTATGAAAGTAATTTACAACAAATAATCTAATCTTATGTATTTTATCAAAAAAAATATTTTTCCACAAAAAACACCATATTCAATAATTTTTTTTGAGCTTGAAAGTCCTCTCATCACATAACATATTAAATATAAAATCAGAAGGCAGCATTGACAGATATGTTAATTATCAATTTGCATCAATAAGTTACGTGTAGTCAGTGTTCCTAAATCCACGGTAAATTAATAAAATTTATATTCTTGATAAGAATATATCTCCCCAAAATACTGTTACTTTTCTGCCTTTATCTAGAGGATTTATTTAAAACCTCTCACAACCTACCGGATTTACCTCATGTTGTTATATAAAAAATCTAAATTGTCACTTTTAACCCATTCACACTTAACCATAGCAAATAATATTTAAATAAGGTAACAGCTAATACTTTGCATGATTGATACATTGCATCCAGGGGTTTAGCCTTCATAAGGTATCCCCTCCCTTTAAATAATTGCAATTCTGTCCAGGTATTCAACCTAGAGTGCCTGGTATGTCCCCTGCCCCGCGGTTCCCGCCACTTTCCATTATCCGTCAGTGTGTTACGCGTCGACCGACTCCCGAACCGCGCGCGATCGCCGCGCTGTTTATTCCGCGCCGTCCAGGTTATTCTCCGTATACGGGAGAATAGCCGGAAAACCGATCCGGAACGGATCCGCGGAGGATCGATTTATTCCCGTGGTTTTCGCTGGACAGACAGGGGAAAATACGTTCTCACCCGCCAGACGACGGAGATTAAAATTCTGAGCACTTTACCCCGCGAACTGACGCAGAATTCACGCAGCGCTGTCACTGAGCACAATCTGCACAATTCCGGCGCCGCACGCTACTTTGACTACGAAAGCGCCGTGGCCCTGCGCAACCTGGCCGCCGCGTACGGCACCGACATGCCCCACTATCTGCTGGCGCCCGAGGTGGCCGTGCTGCTGGCAAAGGTGACCGATCTCCGCAAGCGCCTGTTCATCGACGCGCTGTGGAACACCGGCGGGCGCCTGAATGAAATTCTGCCGCTGGCCCGCGAGGACTTCGTGCTGGACGACCCGCTCACCGGCGCGCCGCTGTCGTCACCCTTCGTGGTGCTGCGCACGCTCAAGCAGCGGAAGCTGGAAGAGGCGGCGAAGAGCCGCAGCCGCCGGCGCGGCCGCCCGACGAAGGAGGAGCAGCAGGCGGAGCGCGAGGTGGAAGCCGGGATAAAGGACAACCCGCCGCGCGCGGTGCCGCTCACCGATCCGGGCTTCGTGCAGCGCCTCAGGGAGTGGTTTGCGACGGTGAACCCGCCGGCGGGCGGACGCCTGTGGGATATAAAGAGCGAGGACACCGCGCGCAGCTGGATCTCGCAGGCGGTGGCGGCAGCGGCGCGTGACGGGGTCACCTTCTCTATCCGGCCGGTGACGCCGAAGACGTTCAGGGACTCGTTTGCGATGCACCTGGTGCAGCATCAGGTGCCGCAGAAGGTCATTCAGACCCTGATGGGGCACAAGGACGCGAAGTCGACGGAGTGGTATACGCGGGTGTTTGCGCTGGACGTGACCCGCCAGCTCGGCGTGCGGTTCTCAATGGATCCGGAGGAGGCGGGCCGGCTGCTGTTACCCGGCTCCTTTTCCCCGCGCTGATTATGCTTCCCCGGAGGCGGCAATCGCTGTTTCGTGCGGAGGCGGACGCAGTAGCTTTGTACAGTACCATGCCCTGTTGTCACGGCTGGCTGGCTTTTTGCGCTGCGTTTTTGGTACGCTTACCCCGCCGGGGTGGGACATCTTCTCCGACTGACGGCGGGGGTTAAATGAACTGTATCCCGCCCTGGCTTCTCTTCCTTATCTGCCTCCGGGGCGTTCACCGGGCGCTGCCCGGCACGCACCTTGTGACCATCGTGTCGTTCCTGTCGGGGTGCGTGGCCTGCTATTTTTTCTTCGTCCGGTTTGGCTTTAACGCCATGGCGGGGCTGACCTGCCCGCTTATCCTCACCGCGCTCGGCGGTATCTCCCGCAGTCAGGCGCTCCTGGTAGCGCCCAGCACTTTCAGCGACTGCGCTCACGGGCAGATGAACGCCCTCTGACCGCCCCTCATCCGGTGGAACACAATGTGTCAACGGGACGATCCGGCAGATGGCCCTGCAGTGAGCCAGGTGCGGCACCAGGGACTGCGACCGACCGTTACCTGCAACTGGTGAACATTCTTTTATCTGCCATCTTTAAGTCTGCTCGTTTATTTTTCCGGGGAAACTATGTCACTGCGATCACTTCAGGCTCTTTGCCTGGTAAATTTTTTTATGGCAGACGTCAGGGACGGACTGGGGCCGTTTCTGGGGATCTTTATGACTGAACATCACTGGAAGCCGGAAGCCATCGGCTGGGTAATGACGTCAGCAGGCGTGGTCAGCCTGATTGCCACTTTACCGGCTGGTATCGCGGCGGACGCGGTCCGAAACAAGCGGCTGATGCTGATCACCGGTACCCTTGCCATAATTCTGGCGACGGTCATGCTCTGGTATTTTCCCGGTCCTGCCGTGACGGTGGCCTCTCAGGTGATGACCGGACTGGCGGCCGCGTTCATTGCCCCCCTGATGACCGCCATGACGCTGGGCCTGACGGGACCTGAAAAGTTTGGCCATCAGACGGGGAGGAACGAAGCGTATAACCATGCGGGTAATATGACGGCGTCTGCGGTGGCAGGCGCCTCTGTCTGGTACTGGGGAACCGGGGCCGTGTTTGTGCTGATGACGGTCATGGCCCTGCTGGCCACGGCCTGTGTTATGGGGATCCGCGAGCGCGACATCAATAACCGGCTTGCCCGCGGGCTGAACGCGGACGCCGGAAACGCCTCTCTGCCGCGCCTCTCAGTGCTCCTCCGTGAGCCCACGCTAATCATCGGCGGCATTACGGTCCTGCTGTTTCATCTGGGCAACGCGGCCCTTCTTCCCATGCTGAGCGTCCGGGTGGCGGCTTCACCGGGGACGGGAATAAACCCGGGCGTGTTTGCCGCGGCCACCGTGATTATTTCGCAGGCCGTGATGATCCCGGTCGCGCTGTACGCGGCGCGCAGGTCGCAGAGCACGGGCTACCTTTCCCTGATCACCGCGGCCCTGTGCATTCTGCCCGTGCGGGCCGCCGTGGCCTCCATGGGTGACGACATCGCCTTCATGCCGGTTATACAGATACTGGACGGAATGGCTGCCGGCCTTCTGGGGGTTGCCGTGCCGGGCTTCGTGGTCAGGGTGCTTGACGGTCAAGGCCATACCAACGCCGGCCAGAGCTTTATCCTGCTCATGCAGGGGGCCGGTGCGGCCCTGAGCCCGGCCATGGCGGGCACGCTGATTTCACACTACTCCTATTCCGCTGCGTTTGCCGTCATGGGCGCGGTAGCCATGCTTGCACTGATCATCTGGGTGGGGGGGCAGCGTGCCTCGCTGCTGTCGAGAAGCCGATCATGAAGAGATGATTTCAGAGTTTTTTGGATCCATTCAGGACAGGAAGATATGGGGCGGTAACTTTATAACATTAAGCTACGAGACATAAGTCACGCAGAGCATCTTTCCCCTGCACGCCGCGGTGGAGACAGCAGCGTGATGCCGGTTGCGGAAAAGGCCCGCAGCCGGAACGGCGGTCTTTCTGTAAGCCCCTGCTGCAGTTTAGGCGGGACAGCCTTCCAGAAAAATCCCTAATTGTGACGTTGTGCAGGAAAAATCATCCGGCTGAGCCATACTGTTTAGCATAAAGCTCTGCGACGGGCCGCCTGGCGAAGACTGTCCGTTAACCAAGGAGATCAACATGAACGAAGATCGCATCAGCGGAAACTGGAAGCAGTTCAAAGGCAAAGTGAAGGAACAGTGGGGTAAGCTCACTGATGACGATATGGATGTGGCAGAAGGGAAGCGCGAGCAGCTGGTCGGCCGTATCCAGGAGCGCTACGGTTATGGCAAGGAGCAGGCCGAAAAAGAGCTGAAGGACTGGGAAGACTCTAATCAGTACAAATGGTAGACAACAGGTCACCAGGATAAAAAACCGGCGACACGCCGGTTTTTTATGAAAGGGAACCCCTGCGCTCAGTTGCCCCGGTAAGTTGAGTATCCGTACTGACTGAGCAGCAGCGGGATATGATAGTGCTGCCCGGCGCTGGTCAGACTGAACATTACCGGGATCTCCGGGAAAAAGGTCGGCTGATCGTGTTTTTTGTAATAGTCGCCGGTTTTAAAAACCACGCGGTATATGCCGGTCTGTACCTTCTGGTTCGCTGGATAGAGTGCTGCAATCCGGCCCTGCCCGTCAGTGGTTCCCCCGGCCAGCCTTACCCACTCTTCCCCCTGCTTTTTGTCCAGTTCGACCTCAATACCGGCGGTCGGTACGCCGGTCTGCAGATTCAGCACGTGTACGCTCAGCGGATTTTTCATCTCCGCAGCAAAGCCGGTCGCGCTGAACATCCCCAGCGCGCCGCCCAGTAAATAATGCTGCCATTTCATCTTATTTTCCTTCTGGTTTACGGACCCGGGAAGGATAAGCGTGACAGGAGGAAAATGGGTACATCTTGCTGAAAGATCTGAAATTTCCCAGAATGAGTAATTTTGTCGTCAGGACTTATCTTCAGGTCATCTTTGCGGTGCAAAACCTCAGTATAAAAAATGTGCGCTATGGAAATTAACCTCCTTTCACTATTCTTTTCTGGTATTGACTATGCCCGGAACGTGAAGAACAGTAAATCATGTCGCATGCGCATCGGACAGTCTCCGCGTAATGTCCGGACTAATGACGGCATGTCGGTTACCCCTATTACGCTGAGAGAGGGCAACGATCTTCTGGCTTACTGTTTCAGAAATATCCAGGAAGAAAAACTCCGATTTCAACTGCATCCAGTAGTCACAGATGAAAAAATCTACATGACCTCATGTTTGTTTTTCTGTGACATTGATGACAATAAAGAGGGGCATCTGTACTTTCTGAACAACCTGCAGGAAAATCCTTATTTGGTGGCCGGAACTGGAGGGAATCAGAAACGATGGGCAGGACGAAGTCCCTTGGTTGTTCATCTAATGTACACGCAGCTAAAAGAGAGGGTAAAAGCGATGAGTCCTGTATTGATGGGACTTACCCCTATCACCATGTTTATCGTTCGTTTGTTTTCCCTTGGTTCTGGAGCGTCTGATAGCTGATTGGCATTTCTTACGCCAAGGAAGCCGGACGAAACCAGGGGATCGCTTTATCGTGCTGCAGGTTCACACTATTGATAAGTTTATAATAGCCCACTCTGTAAAACCCGCCCGTGAACTGTGGTTGCTGGTGACGGAATACCTGATAAGGCTGTAGAATCAATCAACGACCTTCCGCTTAAAAGAAAATACCTATCGTTTGAACGGATTACTTGTCTACTACAGGTCGTCTTCCCAAGAGCCTGACGTCTTTCTAACACAGGTTTTGTTGATTAAAACAATGAAATCTGACAGGACCCACTTTAAATGAGGCGGACATTAACTTTAAAAAGATTCATTCAGGTTGCTTTATGGGGAGGTTTATGACGCCAAGTATGTAAACAAGAGCCTACTTCTGCATTAAAAGAACCTGAGTTTTTGTCTTGCCCATCACAGATCGAATTTTATCGTCAATAATTAGGGGGGATTTGTACCTCCCTCTGAAGGACGAAGTATGTCAGCAAAAAAAATTATAACCATTGCCGGTGGTTCAGGGAGAACTGTCGGGATGACAGTAGAGCATTTTGAGAATGCTTGCTACTGACGTTACTCATTGACATAAATGCTTGGTGTCAGATGATTATCCGTCGTTAAACAGCGCAAAAAATTTTTGAGTAATGAATCAGTTCAGGGCAAAGGCAATGCGAAAACTGGTATAGCTTCATCCGAAGCACCGCTGGATCGACAGTTGCTGAAGCTGAGTTCATCGTTTACTACCAACCTTTGCATGGACGGTTAACACGTTTTAGTGGAGAAAAGTATGGGTGAGGAAAAACTGGCTCTGATAACCGGAGCGAGCAACGGTATCGGCCTGGCACTTGCGGAAGAATTTGCGGCTAACGGATACGATCTTGTTATCGTCGCCAGGGATGAAAAAAAACTGTCCGCCGCGCGGGAATGTTTGCAAAAAAAATTTCCAGTTAACGTATATGCGTTCAGTGCTGACCTTAGTGAGTATGATCAGATTACCAACCTGCAGGTCAGAATGAATGCGGAGGGGTTAGCACTTAGTGCTCTGGTCATTAATGCTGGTCAGGGGCTCGGAGGGGCCTTTATTGGTAGTACCGTTCTTGAAAAAGAACTGCAATTAATTCGACTTAACATTGATGCTGTAGTCCATCTTTCTAAATTATTTATCCCACAACTCGTTAAAAAAGGCTGCGGACACGTTCTTGTCACATCCTCACTTTCCGGTTCCGCACCAATCCCCTTCGAAGCAGTTTACGGAGCGTCGAAGGCTTTCGTTAACTCCTTCTTTTACGCCATACGTAATGAACTTATGGGGAGCGGTGTATCGATGACGCTTCTGATGCCCGGAGCAACGGAGACCAATTTCTTCAATAATGCAGGGCAGGCAAGTACGACCGTGGGATCCATGAAAAAGGACGACCCGAAAGAAGTGGCAAAACGCGCCTGGTATGCTCTGATGACAGGACATGAATTTGTTTACGGTAGCGAGTATGCCGAGTATGAGGGCGAAGTGATGAACAGAATGATGAGTGAATCACATAAGGCTCAGCGTCACCGCATCATTTCTGAACCAGATTCTGCCATGAAAAAATAAATTCGAGGGGTTGCCGGGTATCATAACGGCACCTCTTTCAATGGGATAATGCTGTCGACCACATTGGAATGGTTCTTAGCAAAGCATGATCTTCATGCAGATAAAAAAACCGATCCTGTGTAGATCGAATGATGAAATTACATCCGAAGGATGCCATTTGAAGGAGAAATTTTTTTCTCACCAGCGCCCTGGTACCAGTCAATGCATGATGATAAATACTTTACGGCATGTCAACATAACTGCCATAATTAAGATAACAGAAATAGAGTAAAATGCCCCTGATACCGAATATGATCCATGCATAATCAGGAATAGCTGGCTTCAGGTTGGTTTCTTATTCTGGAAACCAGCAGGTTTTTCGGCGAGTTCGGGTGGGGTCATCCAGCCCAGCGCAAAATGCGGACGGCTCTGGTTATAGATTAGCACCAGACCTCGATTTTGCACCGGGCATCCTCCATGGACATAAACCAGTTCTCGTTCATGCACTCCTGACGCATCCTCCCATTGAATCATTCCACCGTGGCGTTATCCGTGGATGTGAGTCACTCCGGATATCACGCTCGGACACCCACTGATCCGGAATTTTTCCTGCAAATTCAGAGCCATCATCTGTTTTCAGTAGTTGCGGTAACGAACGTCTCAACGCGATGATGTCCAGCATCTCAGCGACTTCTGAAGACCGCATGTTCTGGGCCACGTAGATCACCAGACATTCGCGCGTGTAGAGATCGATTCCCGTCAGCAGGCGAAAGCGGCGACCGTCGAACAGAGCACCGGAGACGAAATCCGTCCCAGGGATATGATTGGGATACAGCACCTGCGGCTGGGGTTGAAGTTTCACTGGAGATTTATTGTGGCGAAGGTTGCTTTAGCTGCAGCGATAATCTCTGCTCGCGGTAAAGGCGGATAATTCGTTTGTGATTATCGCGCCAGCATTCCCGTTTAAGCATGACGTGCACACTGGTGTAGCTATAGTGTATTCGGGTTTCGGTTATATCCCTGATGCGAAGCCGCAACGGAGCGGTAACGGAATGAACTGCGGCTGACCTGCAGCGCAAAGCAAACCTGTCTTTGACTGGCGTCGTAGCGGGTCTGTAAGTCCCTGATCCACTCATGCAGGTGTGCCAGCGTCAGTACTTTTTTGGCAGCACGCCCTGCAGCATGGCCTTGTCGAGGGTCAGGTCATCAACCAGCTTCTTCTGGCGAAGGTTTTACTCTGACACCTTTCACATATGCTACAGTTCTGAAGGAAAAATCCCGCCGTACTTTTTGCGCATGTGTAGAACGTGGCATCGTAGATGCTCAATTTCCGACAGGCTTCCCGTACGGGCGTACTCAGCTAGCCTGCTTCAGGGAAAAGACAATACGCTCTTCGGTGAATCGTGACTTTTTTATCGGCACATACTCCGCTCAGGTGAGTGAATATCATGCGGAATTCTGATTCTGAATAGAGCAGAATTTCAGGGCAGGTCACTTACCTGATTCAGGTAACGAGCATCTTAGCGGGTTAGGGATGAGTCCAAATTTTAATTAACTTTTTAATGTACTGATCTCACGAAGAATGGATATTAAGCTTTAGGAGAGAAGTCAACTTTTAATAATATTTGATGGTGAGGGAATATAATATAGAATCTGAATTTTTTGTAATTAGTAAGATAAAAAAATTGTTTTTATTTTGATTATCCGTGATCGCTATGAAAAGTATGGAGTAAGTGATCAAGGTAAACCAAGCAACAGGCTTTTTAAGTAAAAAAATTACGGAGAATATGCAAATTCTCTTCAATTGTTACCTTAAGAAATTTAAGAGGAAGAAAATAATCGCTACCGTCACTGTTTTTTCTTAGGCAACGGCTTAATTTCTGATAAATCCAGTAGAGATCTGCATCATCTGGATATCCCCCACAAACATGGTTAAGAAAGGATGATATTTCTTCGCATTCTTTAAATCCGTAATAATTTATAACTTTCAAAATATCTTCGTGAGCTATCGCCATGATTTATCCAATATGTAAGGTTATCAAGAGACCCAGTTTAAAAACTCAGTATTAAAATTCACCGGAAGTATTAAAAGCTATTTGACTGTTAAAAATATAATGATCTCACAAGATCACAGTTAACAACCAGTCAAGATTTTTAACTCTTTGAATGGGTAGGTTATCTAAACAGAACCAGCCCAAGTCAATCGCATCGTCGTTGGCTTTCAAAAAACCAGACTCAACTTCACATTTTACGGGATAAAGGATAAACTCGTGAAAAATAGACTCATTTTTATTATTAGTTTTTTCATTAAATGGAAGATATGAAATTACTGGCTTTACTTTTAAGCCTGTTTCTTCTGAAGTCTCTCTGACAACCGCATCGCTAGGAAGTTCTCCCGGTAACAGGGAACCTCCGGGCAAACCCCAGCAATGGCGCTCAGGAGGATTTGCTCGCTTAACCAGTAGAATTTTGTTATTTTCAGTTATAATCGCTAAACAACCGATTTTCATCATGATAACATCACCTTTGAAATGCGAAATATATAAATCATTCAGGGACATATTAAAGTAAGACTGAGCGTCCCTGAATATTCCCCCGGGATCTGGTTCATACTGACCGTTGGGATACTGACAGAGTATGAACCTTCATTAGTCCCGGTCCACCCCCCTGAGCCCGCATCCCAACTTAATATATCACCCGAATTGCTTGTTATATAATATGGTAATGTATCTTGGTTAGACTTTAAAAGTCCACTATTATTATTAACATTATTTGGAATAAACAAAACATCACCTATACCATTCCCTCCACTTGCCAGCTGTTTACTTGAAAATGGGCGTGAAACACTTCCCTTACCCATTGAAATGACCGGCTCATAAGAAAGGCTGCAAACAGTTGCTGCGGGAACAATTAATTTTCTTTCATCCCATCGTGCATCGCTCCCCATAGCCCCATATGAAATTGATGTGGTTATATCCTGCTCGGTTGGATTGGTTAATTCAATGTTGAACCTTGCATATACTTCTAAATTTGATGTTGCTATAATAGCCCCATTACAAGTCCCATAAGCATCACGGTCAAATCCATTCGCCCCTTGATTACCTCTATAAATAGAAGCCTTTATCGTTATCGCTTCACCATCATGGCATGAAATCCCCAAATATGCGTAATTAATAGTATTATTACGTATATCAATCAGAGTTGTAGTCCCTCCGGTAGATAAGGCCTGGAGTGTAGCTGCATTTAAATAAAAGGGATAAAAAATAGATAGAGTTGCGATGTGAAATATTGTTCTTGTTAATCTGCCATTGCATGAAAACATTTAGACCACCCATTAAGATTGCCGTCAAAAACTGAATTTCAATGATAATTAATAATCATACCAAATGTTGTTCTGAATGGTCCTCCATAAACAATTTCATTTGTGGCTACATAAGCAACTTTAAAATCTATCGTTTTTGTATCACCCAATCTTAAGGGTATTATTGCAGCATTTGAACCATCTGGCATAAACTTTATGCCATCTGATGTGTAAACATATACGCCCACTCCAGTAGCGCCACCCGTTGATTGGTTTGCAAAAGCCGTATTGTCATCCTGGTCAGGTACGCCTGTTGTAGCAACAGATACAAGGGATGTGTAACCGCAATCATTAAGCTTTATAGAAAAGCTCTTTTCTCCAGATACGGTCCCTTTTTTCAAACCTCCTTCAGATATATCATTGAGCGAGATGGTCTGAATACCTGAATCGAAGTCAATAGTGCAACTGTTCTCTTCAACTGTTGCGTTTATTGTTACCTGAGCAGACTCTCTTCCAGCCTCCACATTACCAGATGAAATTATCATCACTGTAGTCAGAACTAAAAAGATTGATAATCCATGCCTTTTTTCCATTTTATCCTACCACATTCAGAAAAGAAGAAGAGAGTCTTAATTATACTTATGGTGTTGGCAACATTAACAAACTAGAAGTTAATTCATTGGTAAGTAAACGTCATATTTACCACTGTACTAAATGGGCCTGCCGTAACAGTATCATTTATGCCAACATAAGAAGCCTGATAATTTAGTGTATTATCTGATAAGGGTGTTAACTTACTGACCTGTGTCACCGAACCATCTGGTAAGAATTTAGTTGCCCCATCAGTATGGTAAAAATAAACCCCCACGCCAGTTGCGCCCCCGTCTTCCTGTGAAACAGAATTTGAGAAGGCTGTTGCGTCTTCATCATCCTGATTTCCTGAAGCACTGACTTCAACTTCAGATGCAGCGGTACCACAGTCATTTAATTTTATTGTTACATTGGTCAGGCCGCCAAGTTTTCCCTTACCACTTATGTCCCTGTCAGAAATATCTGGCAACACGACGGTCTGATTTGCAGAACCATTATCAATAGTACATGTGTTAGATAGTACATTGCCTGTTATGGTTATTCTAGCGCTATCAGATGCAGCCTGGGCAGAACTCGCTGCGACTAAAGCCATTAAGAGAATTTTTTTCATCTTTTTTTCCTGATAAAAATTTAAGTTTGACATTCTGCGTTAATTCTAACTACTGTTTGAATCATGGAATCCTCTGGTAATCTGTAATGAGCATTGCATTGCTGATCAACACCTGAGCCCCATTCAATCCGTACGGTGCCTTCTTTTTCCATACCAGAAATATAAACCTGACCTTCATCACCTATAATGCTGCTTCGCTCACCATATTTTACCAAAGAACCAAAGGGTAGCGGCTTGCCGTTTTTAGTCAATGTCATCAGCACTCTGCTTCCCGTATATCCTACGAACCCAGCCCTGACTATCGCGCCTCTCGTAGGGACAACCTGTGTAACCGGTGATTCAATGTCAGTTTTATCGTTGAGTGTTGATGTATCCAGTGCAATACGGTTTTCACGATAGACCGATGCATAAGGCTTCATTGTATAGCCGCGCCAGTCTGTCCTTACCCCAGTCTCATTCTCTATGCGGACATCTGCTGCACCAGGCGCTGCTATCAATATGCTTGTTTCACCGATTTGCTGGCCTAGTGTGATCCCTTCTGAATGCAAAAGAGCACCTCCGCTGAATCCATAATTTATCTGACGATAACTGTTGCTGTAACTATATCCCGCACTGGTACTGCCATACGTTCCGCGATAACTGGCATTTAGATTTCCGCTATTTCCTTCTCTACGAGTAACTCCCTGAGAAATTCCCCAGTTTAAGTTACCTGATTCCAGCGCTGAGCCCGTCAATCCTGCTTGATGTGAGATTTCACCGAATGTATCTCTGCTAGCATTATAAGTGGCATATACAGGACGACCTGATTTATTCGCTGATCCAAAAAGCATATCCAACGGAATTGATAAACTTGCAAAAAGTGATTTATCAAAATTATCTTGACTAAACTGCCTGCTGTAATTGTAAGTTATTCCATAGTTGACTTTTCCCATAACACCGTTAAATCCTGCCTGTAAGGAATCACTGGTTCTCTGAGTGTTCCAGTATGTCTGGCGGATACCCGACAAATACAGTGACCCAAAATCCCCTACACGCTGAGACACTGTCGCCTGTAACTTGGCTCTTTTATTATTATAAAGATTATAATAATCACCATGATAATTTTTAACAGGCCGGCCCTCTGAATCAACCATATCATTTTCATTTCTCCACCCTTTCATGCCTTTAAGGGCCGTTTCATCAAGTGTATGGAAGCCTTCTGTTGAATAACGATAACCAGTTAACTGAAAAGTAGTGCCGATAGAATTTAAAGATCGCGCGTACAAAAAACGAAGCGACTGGCCTCGGTGTCTACTGCCATCAGATAGCGTGCTGTTTGCCTGGGTAAAATCCGCGGAAAGGGCACCAAGCATTCCCAGATTAAAACCAATCCCCAAAATGCCGGCCAGATAGTTGTCTGAATACTGTAAACCGCTATAGCCCGTTGTATTATGGGGGAACCCTCTGATAAGAGTGCCTTGAATAAAACCAGGATCAGTATAGGCATCACCAGAGGAACGATATTTACCCGCTGTCAGACTGTATTTCATGCGCCCTTCGCGCTGTAATACTGGGACTGAAGAATAGGGAACCGTAAATGTTCTGATTGTTCCGTTCGCCTCTGTCAGAGTAACATTAAGATCTCCGCTTGAATAAACCGGATACAGATCATCAATCTCAAAAGCTCCCGGTGTAACAAAGGTATCATAAACAGTATAGCCATTCTGTCGTATACTAACGCGTGCATTGGTGTTAGCAACACCTCTTATAACCGGTGCAAAACCACGCTGACTATCAGAATACATACTGTCGTCTGTAGCCAATTTTACGCCACGAAATTTTAGTGAATCAAAAACATCCCCGTCCGAAGTAGCATCTCCGATCGTAAGATTGCTTCGCAAAGGAATTACAGCTCTTTGAGCATACGTATTAAGATGTTGCCATCGTCTCCAGGTATATGAGTCGCTGCTGTATTCGTTCCATGTTCGATAATCCCTTAATCTCCAGGGACCAATATTGACCCCCGGATTAAGATTTATATAACTACTTCTACTGTTTCCATTACGGCTATCATTCTGACTACCGTTATAACTGTAATTAAGTAAAAAAGCATTAATTCCCTCGTCCCAACGCTCAGGCGGTATATATCCTCTTGCAGTGTTAATCATAGCAACTTGAGGTATGCTCACGTCTAAACGCATTTGCTGAAAGTCAAATGCTGTGAATGCTTCAGGGATAAATTTTCCAGGGGAGATACATCCTTCTTCAGATGAAAAATGCCTTACATCAACACCTAGCGTTTTAAAATCATCAACTGCCAAGCAAGCCATTAGTCCTGTTTGGTCGCGAACTTCTTTTTTATCAGAAAATTCGGGGGAATCTTTAAACGTCACACTGCGGCTCATAGCATATTTGCCGTTGATAAATATTTCAACCTGATAATTACCTGGAAGCTGGGCACCCACCTTCTGTAGACGTGTCATATCTGCCACTAAGCTAGGATCTGAAGAAATTAGTTCTGGAGCAAAATAAAGTTCTGCACAGGATGCTGATGTAACGAAGAATAAGTTAATACAGGATGCAAAGATTAATGCAGAACTATAACACTTCTTTTCATCAGAAATATAACACCATCGCTGGTTTTTTGATTTCTTTTTCACCCCCCCCCCCCAAAGATATTTAAAAAAACTACTTTATCGTTGCCTTAATTTCAGGAGTTGCAGCCCCGAAATCATTAATGGTACGGTAGTAAATTGTACTTCCTGTCTCAGCTGCTAATGGTATTGATAGGCTACTTCTGGGATTAACCATCGCGTCGGGCAGTTTATTCCCCATAATTCTTATATTTGCCAGCGTAATATGATACGGCGTCGGATTATTAATCTTTAAATGTTTACCATCTCGATTAAAGGTCAGCATTTGAGGTGCTTTGTCAACGGCTGGCTGAAGTCCAGTGGGCCTAACAAATAGCTTTATTCGCGTT
Source organism: Enterobacter hormaechei (assembly GCA_041890495.1). Lineage (GTDB taxonomy): Bacteria > Pseudomonadota > Gammaproteobacteria > Enterobacterales > Enterobacteriaceae > Escherichia > Escherichia boydii. Next base: position 252,435 of record CP169086.1, on the reverse strand, counting down.
GTTGCAGCCAGCATCAGTATGTTTTGTCCTTCAGTTGATTTTCTATCCATTGATGGAATGGCTTTTGTATTAAAAAAATAAAGGGTTTCTTGATCTTTTCTGGCTGGCTGACCAACATACATAATTCTTAGGGTGTTCTCATTACCCGGTCCACTGACATATACAGGCGGGGTAACGACAAAATCCTTACTTTTTTTTCCGTCTGGTAACTCAACCCATGATTGAACCATAAAGCTTGCTTTATCTGAGGAATTTTTCACTGACATACTTACCTGCTTTTTATCGGCCGGGTATATGACTCTAGTACCGCCGACAGTGATTCCTCCAGCACTTACAATTAAAGGAAAAATAGCTAATGATGAAAATAACGATACAAATAAAAGACATTTTGATTTAAACATTTTAATAACCTTTATTAATACGGCTTAAGTTGGGCGTAGGAAAGCTGACATCCTACGCGCCATTATTAATCCCGTTTTCTATTCGTAACTAATTTTAAAGTTAACGGTAGAGTTAGCTGAACCAGCTACCACATTATTAGCAGTAGCTACGTAGGCTGCACTAAATGGAATTTCGTTTTCTCCATTTACGATGCTTTGAGCAGATGTTTGCGTGCTGCCATCCACCTTAACAAGCTGATTATTCTGGAATATTTGAACTCCAACATTTTTGGCAACATCAGCGATATCCGCTGCACCGCTCGCTACGGGTTGAACAGCAAGTGTAGAATCATCACCTGTTGTCGCCCCACTAAAAATTACGGATGCACTTGTATAGCTAACCACATTTTCAGCATCTTCCGAATCAATAGCTGAGAGATCACACCCAGTCAGCTTAATACTGAAAGGAACTGCGCTGCTGGTATCTCCTCTTGAAGCCAGTCGGTTAGTTGGCACCTGGCCAAGAGTAACTGTCTGGCCAGCTGTTGTGTTATCTACAGCGCATGGCGCCGCCACGACAGAACCTTCAAAGTTAACTTTACCTCCATCAACAGTGATCTTTTCTGGCGCAGAATGTCCAGAAAAAGAAACGAAAGCCATCACAGACATCATCGTTCCAATTTTTTTTTTCATTAACTACATCCTTATCATTAGTCTAGACAGACAAAAATCTTAATCCGTTATAGAAGAAGAACCATTTACTTGACCCGCTATTATTATAAATTTCACGCACCGATATTCAAGCCCTCCTATCACCACTTAAACCACGATCATATCTATTGATTTTTTAAAATTGATCGTTCCGACTGATCAATGAAAACGATCAACATCAAAAGAAAATTCTTATCTCACTGTAATAAATACACTTTATTTACAACTTTTTTTTCTTCATTATCTTCCTAACACCTAAAATTTTTTTATCCCTCACTTCATTCGATTTACCTCACCCCCCCCAAAAAAAAGGTGCCATTTGGCACCATTTGTTTTCCTATTTTTTTATTGTTAAGAAAGCATACTCCTAGACACTTCCCGGTTAACCAACCCCCCCCTACACCACAACAAGCCTTTAACATTTTTATCGAGACTGACCCCTCAAGTTTTTACAAATAAATATTTTTTAACTTATTGACCTGCTCAGCATATTATTAATATGCCGCGATGTTAGTAATGTATTCATCAGTCACATGAAGACACCTCCATGAACAAGTGATTTTCCGATTAACAGATCATCCGTTTTTTCCGCGAGACCGAGGCAGGGATTTTAACCCATGAATTCTGCCGTAATCATGCTATTTCAGACGCTACCTTTTACAAATGACATAAGAATTTTGTCACCCTTGAAGTCCCCCGGATTCAAGCGGCTCGGGTTACTCAAAAAGGAGATCGTCCTCCTCAGGAATCTGCTCACTGTAACCATGCTGGATAAGTCGGCTCTTGGACGAAAGTTCTGACGACAGACCAGAAGCGGGAAGCCATCGAAGTCATGTGTGAGGTCACTGGCCTGTAGCAACATCTTACCTACAGGCTGACAGGTTTGTCCCTGTCAAGCTGCCTCTATTGGGTTCAGCTTCCGGCGACTCACTCGCAACTGTCTCTCCGACTCAACGAGTTTTCACTCCCCCCTTTGGTTACCACCGCATCTGCCAGTTATTGCGTCGGGAGGCTCTTCACGTCAACCCAAAGGGGATATTCCGTATCTATTATCTCATCGGCCTGAATGTCACGCCCACTCCACGCCCCGAGAGGCTCTTGTTACCAACGGTGCAAAACTGATCCACCCCAGCGGTTGAAAATTGATCCAGGGGTTAATCTGCTCCTCTGAATACAGGGGAGCTTATGATCACTTTTGAGATTCGTATGGAAATTAAAGTCCTGCATAAGCGGGGAATGAGCATCCGGGCCATCGCCAGGGAACTGGGTATTTCGCGCAATACTGTCCGCAGCCACCTGAAAGCCAAATCTGAAAAGCCGCAGTATTCACCACGCCCGGCATCATCATCACTGCTCGATGAATACCGTGATTACATCTCTAAACGGATCAGCGATGCACATCCCTACAAAATCCCTGCGACCGTTATTGCCAGGGAAATCATGGAGCTGGGCTATCGTGGAGGGCTGACTATCCTGAGAGAGTTCATCCGTTCGCAGGCCCTCCCTGCACAGGCCGAACCGGTCGTTCGCTTCGAAACCGAGCCCGGACGGCAGATGCAGGTTGACTGGGGGACCATGCGAAACGGCAAGTGCCCTTTGCACGTGTTCGTTGCTGTTCTGGGGTACAGCAGAATGCTTTACCTCGAGTTCACCGACAACATGCGCTACGACACGCTGGAAGCCTGTCACCGCAATGCGTTCAGCTTCTTCGGTGGCGTACCGCGGGAAGTCCTGTACGACAATATGAAAACGGTGGTGCTCCAGCGTGATGCTTACCAGACCGGGCAGCACCGGTTCCATCCTTCCCTGTGGCAGTTCGGTAAAGAGATGGGCTTCTCTCCTCGCCTCTGCCGTCCCTTCAGGGCGCAGACTAAAGGCAAGGTGGAGCGGATGGTGCAGTACACCCGAAACAGCTTCTATATCCCGTTAATGACGCGCCTGCGTCCGATGGGGATCACCGTCGATGTTGAAACCGCAAACCGTTACGGCCTGCGCTGGCTGTACGATGTGGCCAATCAACGTAAGCATGAAACTATCCAGACCCGCCCATGCGATCGCTGGGTTAAGGAACAGCAATCCATGCTGGCACTACCTCCGGAGAAAAAACAGTATGACGTGCAGGTTGATGAAAGCCTGGTGACCTTCGACAGGCAGCCGTTGCATCATCCGCTCTCCATCTATGACACGTTCTGCAGAGGAGCCGCATGATGGTCGAGCTGCAACATCAACGGCTGATGGTGCTTGCCGAACAGCTGCAACTGGACAGTCTTATCGGCGCAGCACCGGCGCTGTCACAACAGGCGGTGGAGCAGGAATGGAGCTACATGGACTTCCTGGAGCACCTGTTACATGAGGAGAAACTGGCCCGGCATCAGCGTAAACAGGCGATGTACACGCGGATGGCAGCCTTCCCGGCGGTAAAGACGTTCGAGGAGTACGACTTCACCTTCGCCACCGGCGCTCCTCAGAAGCAAATCCAGTCGCTGCGATCTCTGAGCTTCATCGAGCGTAACGAAAATATCGTACTGCTGGGGCCATCGGGCGTGGGGAAAACGCATCTGGCGATAGCGATGGGATACGAAGCGGTCCGGGCGGGTATCAAGGTTCGCTTCACAACAGCAGCGGACCTGCTGCTACAGCTGTCCACTTCACAGCGCCAGGGCCGTTACAAAACGACACTCAATCGCGGTGTCATGGCCCCGAAGCTACTTATCATCGATGAAATAGGTTATCTGCCGTTCAGTCAGGAGGAGGCCAAGCTGTTCTTCCAGGTCATCGCCAAACGTTACGAGAAGAGCGCGATGATCCTGACCTCCAACCTGCCGTTCGGACAGTGGGATCAGACGTTCGCCGGGGATGCAGCCCTGACATCGGCGATGCTTGACCGTATCTTACATCACTCACATGTAGTCCAGATAAAAGGAGAGAGCTATCGACTGAAGCAGAAACGAAAGGCCGGGGTTATAGCGGAAGCTAATCCTGAGTAAACAAGGTGGATCAATATTAGACCGTTGGTGGTGACGGTAAGTGGATCACTTTTTACCCGTTGTTGACAAGACGGGTAAAGAGGGACAGGGGCAGGTCATTGCGTAGGTTGCCATTTGATATAACCTCCGGCCCGGCATTGCCGGTTATGTCTTTTCTAAGCAGAACGATCTTACCGTATCTGATGTCGTCAAGCGTATCGCGGTAAGCGAGCCAGGGGCGTTGATGGTGGAACTGGTGATACCGGCTGACAAACTGTGTATATCCCTGCGGTAAATTCCATTCCTGAATAATCCGGTTTGGCAGGGCGGTATCTTCGAGGTCATGTACCGCCGTGGCCGGATGTATGATGTGGGGAATATCCTCAAGGTATATGTCATCCAGTGACTTAGCCTGACAGTGATGCAGCATAATGTCCCTTTCTTGTCGAATTCATATGAGACATTATTGCGTATGGTATAAAACAATCAATCCTAAAGTGGATGGGCGTACGAGATCAGCAGTGACAGGGTAAAAGGAAAGTTACTTTGTTCATCAGCGTCCCATGAGCTGATGGTACCTTGCGTTAAGAGCTGCAAGGTCAGATTCGGTGAGGCCCGTGTAATAATCGGTTTTGTGCAAATGCGGATAACCGGCCGGAAATAATGATTCGTCGTCATCAAGGCAGATAAATGCTTTAACTCGATGTGAAAAGACAAAGTCCTCACACTCGGCAGCCCGCACACCAGTCTGTCCGTGTTTTAAATATACCGAACCGGTTGCACCTATGATTTTGTCTCTATAAGGCACCCGGAACAGAGATTTCAGATAACTTGTATTAGCGCACTCACGCCATGAGCTGGAGATAACAATCACCATGGCAGGGCAGTTATCCAGCAATTTCTCTAACAGTGGCATTCGCTCAAAGGTTTCATTTTTACACCTGTGGCAAACCCCATCGAAATCTAAGAAAAGCACGACATGCGAATCAGGGAGAGGGGCCCATAAACCAGCTGTTGTTTCTTCATGAACACATACTTCTTCATGATGAGGGTTTTTCTGGATCAAGAAAGAAGAGAGAATCTTAAATAAATTTCTTGCAGAAGAAGACAATATATTTTCCTGAGTCAGTGTGAAATATTTGTGGTGGTTTTCCCAAGCCACTCGATGATCTTCTGTAATATCGGGTTGTATTTATTTAACAACAGGAGTCGGGTTTTGCTCCGGGACATTTTTAGCTATATGGCCATTGTATCGAGGAGGTTGCTGGGTCCATTGATAAAGCTCACCCATCCCGTTACGCTGCTGGATCCGGCGATTGTACTTTACCATGAAATTAAATATGTACTTTGCACGTACCTTTGGGGTTTTGCTGTTGTAATCTGCAATCCCTTCAAACACATTGCCCTTGCGATCAACAATTTTTCTATAGAGCCACCATGTTCCTACCCAGAAACTTGCGCAAGCATCGTAAGCCAGAACCCGCCACGTTACCGTCGGGAAATGCTTTTTTATTTCAGGCAGATTGGATGAGTTGATCTGCATTGGGCCAATATCATAAGTGCCGTTAGTATTCCTGCTGAAAGTACCAACCTTACCGCCTTCATTGTCAAACAACGTAAAAACCAGTTCAGCATCAATTCCGAAGTAGCGGGCGGCATCCGTAATGCACTGAGTGTAAATCTCATCAGGAACGGGAATAGGTTTCACATCATCTGCTGGTGGTGTAAACACAACGATTTCTCCACTGAATCTACGTTTTATCTATTCTCCCATATATCTATCGACTTTCTTTCGGCTTTACCCGTTGATTTAAGCGTTTAAGCAAAATTCTGGAATTTTGGGGCGTGATAATATTAGTGCTCGATTTAAGGAGCAGAAATGAAAAAAATTATTAAGGCATCGGTATTACTTCTTTCATTAAGTACCGCCTTCACGATGAATGCCGAGCCGGTTAATACAATGGTACTGCCAGATGCAGCCCGGGATAAGCTCAAAGCCATTGGGCTTTCAATCGAGCACGTCGAACCCTCGCCAGTAAAAGATATTTTTACGGTGATTTCCAGGGAGGGGGTAAGTTACGTGAGCAAAGACGGAGATTACATCTTTACCGGAAGCTTATTCCACGTGAAAGGTAAAGATGTGGTAAACACCACTGAGCAGGCCATTTTAATGGGCGTCCGGGAATTCGCATCCAAAACAAAATCCATCGACTACAAATCACCAAACGAAAAATACCGGCTTGCTATCTTTACCGATATAACCTGTGGATACTGCCAAAAACTGCATCATGATCTGAAGTCTTATCTTGATGCCGGTATTTCGATTAAGTTTCTTGCATTCCCACGTGCAGGACTGAACTCGGTAGTAGCCGGGAACATGGCCAAAATCTGGTGTTCAGCAAAGCCAAACGAAGCTCTGGATGCAGCGATGAATCCGGTTTCAACTATCCCGGAAGGACGTCCTGATGAGGCTTGCTTAAACATTATCAAATCGCATTTCCAGGTGGCCTCAACAATCCCGCTGCAAGGTACTCCTACCATGGTGACACTAAGCGGCAAACCGCAGTTATTTACGGGGTGGCTGAGCCCGGAAAACCTGGTGACCCAAATGGGCGCTGCGCAAAAGTAACTTTTCCGACTGTAAGAGGTGTGTATGAAATCTACTTTACTGAGTACGTTAATTCTGGTTGCTGTAGGTGTACAGCCCGTTTTCGCTGCACAATGTCAGTACGGAGCCTGTGGAGCGGATAACGATCCCGGAATCGGATTTCTGATGTCATCGGTACAAATGGATCAAGGTGAACAACTAAAGGAACTCTCTGGTGTTGCGACCACAGGTGACACCATCTCTAAAAAGATGGAAAGCTACCTGGGAAATAAAAAGCTCAAGGTAAACACCGACAGTACCCGCAAGGGGCCGGGTAATACCACCATCAGGCCTACAGATGAGCTCGCCCCAACGAGGCAACTAAAAGTTATCCGGCCCGAACTGGTAAAAAATCCCGATTCGCAGCTCGTGGTAGCTTTCAATGAGCGCCTGGCCTGATTTATTGACTGAGAGCGTCCAGAAGGAAAAAAGATGTCGATACTCAGTAGCTTCGTCATCAGAGCAACGGGGATACCTGACAAAAAGTATCTCCGGGATCCTGTAATAAAACGTTGTTATGAACGTCTGAGTCGTAGGGTGCCTGCTCTAATGACGGGGTGGATTCTGTGCATTCTGGGTTCAGGGTATGTCAGTATGGCACTGGAACAGCCTGATAGCACTGTATTACTCAGTCTGCTGCTGTTGTATGTTATGTCAGGCATTTTACTGATGCAGTTCCAGTATATGTATTCAGAGCGAAGCATAGGCTACAAGTTCTACCTGGAAGTGCTTATGAATGCAGCTGCCAGTACTCAACATAAAGAACAGTTGCAGTATCTGTTCATTAATAAGCCCAATTGCATCACGATGGGCGATCTTTACCGACTTTATGATTTTAATGGGGGAGGGCGATAGCCACGTTAATGTGCGTGTCCAAAAGTCACTTTTGAACATTCTCTTCCCGCCGTCTGCTTTCAGTTCCAGGGGATCACTGCAACATAATTTCCGGAACGCAGCGGCGCATCAAATTTATCAGTAAAGGCGTCGATCATTGCTGAATAAGCAATGCTGTCTGACGGCACAGGTGCATTGCTTTGCATACTCACTTTCAGAACCTGCTTTGCTCCTTTCGCTGACGGGTATACCTCGACATCCAGCTGTCGCATATAGTGCATCTGCGACATCGTCTCAGTGCCTATTACCCCATCGACTGGCTTGTAGTCATAGTCAGTATGCAATTCGCCATGCTTGTCAGTTCTCGTTGTCTTTTTATCTACAACGTAGCCTGTCACCCCATTAAGAAGCTGCTCGCTATACAGCATGTTCTCCTGTGAGCTGCTGATTCGGAACCTGAGCACATAATCTGGCTGGTGAGTGGAAATAATGGCTCCTTTTTTTGCTAATCCATCAGCAAAACGGCCTGAAAACATTCTGGACTGAATACTTTCGTCCGGAGGGACTATCTGAAACCTTTTATTTGTAACAGGACGAGGCATTAGATCGTACGCATCTACCTGGGTTGCGAAATGATATCCGCATCCACTCAAAAGCATTGCGGTTGTGAGTATAAAGCCCTGCCTAATCATCCTTTAATCTCCAAAAAGCATTGTTTCACGAATAATTCCGATTTACCGGGCCAGTATAATCCATCGCAGGTTAATAACTAACAGGCTGAAAAGCATAAAGGTAGCTATGTCTAAAGAATTTTATTTAAAACCGATGGCCACGATTTTAATTTCTGCGGTTATTGCTACCGCTGCCTCGGCGTTAATCACGGCAACTTATTTTAAACCGAAGGTGCTCAGTGAGGAAGAAATTGGCAAAATTGCCGCTACTTACCTGGTAAAAAATCCCCATTATTTAGTGGAAGCAGGTAAGGCGCTGGAAAATCAGAACGTGAGTGCCTCAGTGGAACGAATAATTCCATATGCGCCAGCTCTGCTGGATACCAAGGAGACGCCAAACATCGGCCCTGATGACGCCGACGTCGCGGTAATCGAGTTCTTCGACTATCAGTGTATTTACTGCATGCGGGTTACACCTGTTGTTGAATCGGTAATGAATCAGAGCAAAGATGTTAAATTCTTCTTTAAAGAATTCCCGATTTTTGCCGGTTCAAAACCTGTATCTGCCATGGGGGCCGCTACGGGTCTGCACGTCTATCAGAATTTCGGTGCTGAAGCCTATCGTAAGTACCACAACAACCTGATGGCTGTGGCTCATACCTTCATGACCTCTCAACGCAAATTCGAACTCACTGACTTTAATACTGTGGTGGAAAAGTCAGGGTTTAACAGCACGTTTTCTGACAGGGAAAAAAACCGGTATGAAAACGTGATCTCCGGCAATATGCAGCTGGGCGAAGCGCTCGGGATCACCGGCACACCCGGTTTCATCATTATGAATATGAAAAAGCCGAATGCGGCGACTACCACATTTATCCCCGGGGCTATGGACGCAGCAACTTTGCAGGCCGCAATCGAAAAAGCTCGCGGGGCCTAAAGTTACTTTCACATTTGATGAGTACGGCCATGCCGGTCATGGCCGCTACGCTTTTACAACGAGTAATTCATCCCAGCGGGTCGTATATCTCGGTGATAGCATGGCCTGCTTCATACGAAAATCCTGTTGAATGCCTTCCCCCAGTAAAAACAGAGCTCCGCGCTTTTCTTTATTGAACCGGTCCATAACTTTCATCAGTGCCTGACTGCCAGGCCTGGCCGGGCGAGTATCAAACAGGCTGAGTTGCTCTGTGCCGTCAGTCATAGCGGAGAGCATTACCCCTGCTTTCGCATACGCTATCCCGGGTCTGTAAATGCGGTTCAGGATGGTCATGGCTGCATCAACCAGATCGCGGGTGTCCTGTGTAGCGGTAAGCGGCTCGATACCACAATTGCTGTAGCGGTTTTCACCTTGCGCATAATTGCTACTCTGAATGAAGACTGTGATTTGACGGGTCCACGAGCCATCCTTGCGCAGCTGCTCTGCCGCCCGGGCGGTAAAAAATGAAACTGCCTCATGTAGCTTGCCTATCTCATTAAGGCGCTGACCAAAACTTCTGGAAACGATAATCTGTTGCCTGACAGGAGGAGACTCGTGCAGCCGGAAACATGGTTCGCCATGCAGTTCCCGCCAGGTACGCTCGATTTCAACGCCAAAGCTTTTACGTAAAAAGCGAACGTCGCTATTATAAAAATCACCGGCAGTGATGATCCCGAAAGCCGACAGGCGTTCACTAATCTTTCGACCAATACCCCATATTTCTCTGGTACTGATCAGGCTCAGGAGCTTCCTGATCCTGGCCTGATCAGTCAAAACTACAACCCCGCCTGTAGCTGCCCATCGTTTGCTCGCATAGGTGCATAATTTAGCGAGGGTTTTGGTGCTTGAACAACCCACACCACAGGTAAGGGACAGATTATGAAGAAGTGTACTTCTGATCAACCGGCCGTAATCTTCATAATCTATTATCTTGTTCATGTTTTTCAATAACATGAAATTTTCATCTATGCTATATCGACTCGATTGAGGCGCGAAGCTTTCCAGCGTTTCATGGAAGCGATTTGAGTAGTCTTCATACAAAGTAAAGTTAGAGCTCCGGACTTCGATCCGGTGTTGCTGAATCAAATCCCTGCACTTAAAAATTGGGGTCCCACGCTTAATACCAACGCTTTTAGCCAGTTTATTCATTGCAATGACGGACGAATCGTTATTGCTGGCTATGATGAGCGGCTTTTTTGACAGCTTGGGATCCATCGCACACTCAAATGCCGCATAGGCTCCGTTAATATCAACGTGCATGTACATGGCTGAACTGATTCAGTGCAAAGGTGACGACGCCCCATATCTCAAGGGATTCAGGATTTACACGTATCGGCTTATAGGCTGGATTAGAAGGCATCAAAAGCAGCTCAGGATACGTGTGTAAGATCTTTACCGTAAACTCTCCATCCACCAGCGCAACGACGATAGAGCCGTGTCGTGCTGTTAAAGACCGATCCACAACCAGTATTGCTCCATCATTGATACCGGCATTGATCATACTGAGGCCCGCCGCCCTGACAAAGAAGGTTGAGGGGCGGTTGCGGACTACATATTCATGCAAATTTAATTCATTATCTTCATGCCCGGCGCACGGACTCATCACTCCACAGCTTAGTAAATCACTGAAAAAAGGTGCCATTTCGTAAGGCTTGTTGCTAATGTGCTCAAGGATAACAGACATAGCTACACTCGAATTCTTGTACTGTATGTATAAACAGTATTGCGAGTTGCAGAGAAAAGATCAAATCTCTCCGGTAACGCTATCGAGCCTGGCGACAAATTAAGCTTCATCATAAACTCCAAAAACCATCTTTTACCGATAATGGCGAGCTGGCCTGCGAAGAAGGTGTACAAGCAAGGATGAAAGGATTCTGATGCCCCTCCCACCAAATTTTTTATCTCCTGAAGACCAGGCTGAGTACGATGCTTATATGGCAAGGTTCAGCGAGGTAAATCACTATTATGATTATCGCACTGTCCCCGTGATTGACTGGTTCTTTATACAAGCAACCGAGGCGTTGCATCACGACCTATGGATACCGGCCTGTACGAGCTTCCTGAACGGGATTGAAACATCACTCATGGTTGCGTTGAAGTCGCTGATGCTGAAAACAACAGTTAACGATCAGCAGCCAGCTCCTGAGCTGGTGGACTTGGAGGGTATCTCCGTAATGAGTAATGCCTTACTGAAAAAGGTCAGGCAAGAAGGGGTGCCGGTAGAATTACTGTCATTTCCAGCCGAGCAGGATATGTTGGCGAAGGTAGCAGCCGGGAAAAAACCTGAAGCAGAAATTGTCAGGCTGAGAAACAACCTATGCCATGGCAACATTCTGGAGTTCATCATGTCTGTTGATATCGGTACTTCAGGCCCCATACGTATTTTTACGCCTGAATGCTGCCGTGAACTGGCGCATGAACTTTCGTCCATTTCCAGGAATTGGGTGGTAGGTTTGCACAAGTACTGGATCGACAACAATCTGATTTCCCCCTGAAGCTCCTTGAACCTTGCTTTCAGAAGCCTGGTGTATGAAACCCTATTTGGATAATATTTAAAGCCAAAATATGGGGATCTCGTATTCGGTGACAGGCATGGTATAAATGATGTGTCTGAGCAACCATCATTGATAATCATGGAGTGAGTCATGAAATTAAAATATCTTCTGTTATGTGCAACTCTGTCTGTCGCCTTTACCTCCTCTGCGGTCCTTGCATCTGAAAACGGGGAAAAACCGATCCCGGGCAAATCAGATGTGATGGTTGCCGATATTTGTTTAAAACCTGAAATCCAAAGTGAAACCGATTATAAAAAAACTAAAGAACTGGTAAGGACTGAGTTTGAAGAAAACTTGCCTGTTGGATCTAAAATCAAAGAAAAAGACTTGAATGCCGTAATTGAAGCCTTTGCTACTCGTAAAAGGGACACGCCGGAGCGAGCGGACCATTGCCAAGAAAACGTACGTGAAAGATATTGGGAAATGAACTCGGTGAAAGATAAATAAAATACATTCACGTTGTATAATATAGAGGCTTCAATTCTGAAGCCTTTTTTATTTTCAAATTAACTTGATTCTGACAATGGTGAAATAAAAGTGAGCATTATCGCTTAACATTGGATAAGAAAAAGAGCCATCTTTTTATATTGGACAGGTTTGAATTTAAGGAATTTTGAATTCACTGTTTTCTGCGTTATTAGACGACAAAGGCAATCTGGTATGATTCACCTAACACACGAATCTGGAAGGAAAGGTACATGGGTGACCTGGTCAGCAAAAATAACATTGACCGTTTAGAGCGATTTCATTCTTTGCTGGCGGGTCAGTACTGGACGTCCACTGACAGCATCCCTGAAGAGGGTATTGTGGCAGGGGATACGCTGCTCATTACGTCTTTGCGTTACGTTGAAGATAAGCTGCACACAGTAATTCTACGCGCCCATCCCCGCGTTTACGGTCAGACTGTAGCTATTGTCACTGACGACAGCAGCGGCAACCGTAGGGAACGTGGCAAAGAAATGCGAGAGCATCGCTTCCTGGTTAAGGATTTTCTGTCCAGTTTTGTATTTGAACCCGACCATAAGGTAATCCGGGATGCTGAACTCAGACAAGCTCAGGAAGAAGTGAATAGCCTACAGGCATCGCTTACAGCTCTCGTGAGCGATGCTCAGGGGCTCCGTGACCTCGCGATTGAGCAATTAGGTACAGATGACCGTGAAAACCCTGTGACGGGCATTAGCGTTGCGTTAGTGCCCTCTCAAGAGCAGCAGGCGGTCACCTCCCTGGCAATTGGATCAGTTCAGAATGCTCTGTCCTCTGGTATTTCAGATACCCGCATTGAACAAATCAGAGAAGCGGCCTTAAAAGAAGGGCAGATCAGCACAGCCATCAGCAAAATCATCACACAACGAACGCAGGCAATCGCTAATGCCAGCAAAAGAATGCTGCCCTATTTCGAGGAAGTTGCAGCGGCAAGTCTGGCCACTACAGAAGAAGCCATGGAATACGTGAAGAAAATCCACGATGGCGTTGGCAGTCTGGAACTGTATACCGGCAAAGACGTTGAGGTAGTGAATATCGTGAAGGGTGAATCCGCTCCATCACACCTCCCGCTCCAGGTCGTTCAGGCAAAGCTGATGGTGGATGAAGAGCTGGCCGTATGGTGCGATCTCGATAGCTGGTTCGACTTCTCTGATATGGAAAAATTTCATGAAACTTTACGAACCAGCCCCGGGCTGGTGGAGCAGATTTTTCCGTCCGAACGTTCCATCGTATGTATGGCCACAACACGACGTTATATCGATTACCGCGATCCCTGGGAAAATCATGTCCGCAATGACAGGAACCGGGTTGTATTCCTTCTGGTCCGGGACGGTCAAAATATTCATCAGGTTTACTCTTCGGTAGAAAGCCATCTTGGGGCTTCGCAGCTATTCCCTTCCGCCAGCGAACAGGAAGCACATTTCCAGGGGATTGATGGCAGCACCATAAAGTTTGAGGACGTCAGTTATACCGACCGACTGAAGCAGCATGATCTTATGGCACTTCACTACCGTCGTTTCCTGATCCTTATCTGCGGCCTCGATCACCGGCTCAAACTATTTGGTGATTTCTATGATACCAATACCCCTTACAGTTTTCTGAGCCTTGAGTTCCAGGAACGGTACTTCCAATTTCTGCACGACAAAGACGGTTCTGGCCTTTTGGGTATGGCTGAGACACGGCCGTCTCTGCAAAGTTATCTTGAACAGGCAAACTCATGCCTTCAGTCCGGATCCCGGGTAATGTGCAACTGGGATTCGTTGATGAACCCAGTGACAGCACCAGGAGCAGTTCAGGAAGACAACAGCTACTCTGGCTATAAATGGCTTGGGAGAACCCATAAAAACTATGAGCCGGTTATTGCATTCCGTCAGGGAGACGATATCTGTGTCAACGCAACAGTAAACAGATACTCAACGGATCGAGATTTCAATTGTAAGGTGAATTTGTCTTTATTTAAGGAGTCCAGCAGGAATGATGCTGAACTGGGTTTCCTGTGCATGGATACCATTAAAGCGGAGGAGCTCGAATGGTACATTCACAGACGTAAATTCAGGTCTAATCACCTGTTTTACATTCGCTTCTTCAAGATGGCTTTAAATTATATTCGTGCCGAGCGTGAGGCAGAAGAACCGTACCGGCAGATGCTGAGCCAGGCTCTGGCCGATGGAAATATTGGCCAGCCTAATCTGAGGTCAGAGTTGATAGATCGATGCATTGTAGCCTGGCGAGCTGATAACAGGGGGGCGACGCTGGAAGCTGCCATGAGTACAGAGAAGGGCTCCAAAGAGCTCCTGAACCAGCTCTATATGCTCGCTGATGTGGGGCTCAAACATCTTCCCGGGGTTCGTAATTTTATCAGCAGCAAAGGCTATGAGCTGGTCAGGTTATCGGTAAATGCTTCAGGGAAACTTGTTGCATATGCCGCACCAGCAAATTTTGAATGCGACAACCGGATGGAAGGGCATGCCTGGGTTCATCGAATGGTACTTGCTACATCCCGAAATGGCTTAAACGTCACTCATCAACGTTTTGCGAAAATGAAACACTTCTTACCAGCTGAAAACACCCTGTTCGAAGATGAACAGCTGGTGGCCACATGGTCGGGCAAAAAGACTGCTTTCAAAAGCTTCGAAGAGAAGCAGCGTTATTTTGATACATGCTCCCGTGGCGCTCAGGCTCTTAAGCGGTTTTTAAAGCTGAACGATCCGGTGATTTACACCAATCTGCTTGGCCAGTGGATTGAGGCCTATGAAAGTATCAATGAAACCAGTGAGTACGTACAGCAAGTAAGCCTAATGGCTCCTGTTGCGGTCAAGAGCGAAAAAGGTAAAGCCAGCCTCATCTATATTGGCACTAAAGACCTGGCCGACTGGTTTTATCAGAAAGCGCCGACACCCGAGTTGCAGGCGCTGTTCCTTGAGGAATACCTGTCCAAATTTGAAAATAAAGAGGTCAATAAAGAAAAGCTACTTTCACGCAGAAATACCACTCCGTCTCTCAGTTTTTACACCATGGACAACGGGGAAGTACCAGATGAAATCCTCGTCACCAAATCAGTTGATAATGCCAGACGGTGGTATTCAGGAATGTTCACAAGCATGCCAACGATGTTAAATGACCAGTGGTCCTGCCATGTTGCGCATTTTTCCCGTAACGGAAAACTCTATTTGACGCCTGATCTGGTCACTGATGAAGGGGAACCTGGCTTTGATGAAATACTCGGGTATGCGCGCCCGGAGGGGCTGGTACCGGTAACCGTGTGTGAGTTTGAAATTGATCACTTTAACCGACGTGGCACTGATGCGAATGGTGATAAGGTGAATATTACACAGTGGGTCGATATTTATCAGGGTGAGCGTGAGGTTACGGAACTGCTGGGGCCTATTCCTGAAGAAGGGGTGAACATCAAAACCTACAAGATGGACACTCTTGAGCAGGCGATGAATAACATCTCCCGGGGCTCGACGCGCCTCAGACCGTTAACGGAGAATAGCGAGTGGCAACAACCCGCTGAGGGTGTGAGCCGCTATGTACTTCGTGCATGGTAAAACGCGGGGTAGGGGACAATAATCCGCACGACCCACTGAAATTTTACAGGCTTAAAGTTACTCATTAGTGTCTGTTGTAGAACCCTGGCCCGGAAGTTTAATCCGGTCTTGGTAGCAAGCCAGATATTGAAAGTTAAAAAGGACGACCACTTTAACAGAGTGGTCAGAAGTACAATACTGAATAGGCATGACTCGATGAACAGCAAACCCAATAAGCAATGCTGCAACCGTGCTGATGAAGACAAAAAAGAAAGTCAGTCTTGCAATAAAGACGATGAACTGGCGCAACTCCTGGCGAATCTTGAAATAACTGATAGTGCTCTGTACCTGAGTAACGAACGTATAGAGGAAATTGCGTCTACAGACTCTGATGCGGAGAAACGCCAGCTTGCCGGTCGCCTACTGAATTTGCAGCGATACAGAGACAACACCTCTGTTCTTCACGCCCTCAGCTTTAAACATCAGCCAGGTTGTTATCCTCTCAATCCGCTTGATGACCGCCTACTGAACAAGCTCAGTGATTTTCAGGGTCGTTCAATTTCTCTGGATGGTGGGGATGATAATGCATCGTGATGACGTTCATTCCCAAATCAGAAAGGTGAAGCATAAATGATAGAAGCACGCTATCAAGGTAAGCCTATTAACAGTATTCCTGAAGTAGCGTTTGCTGAAGGGTTATCGCGATCCGGTTTAAGCCCTGTTCTGCTACTGGCATCCCCGACCACAGTACCCGTTACTACGGATGAGCGCTGGTGGCTCGCAAAGGAAAACGTGTCAGGACATTACGGCAGGATTTTTTATGCTGCGGTGCGGGAGCTGGTCATAAGGTCGGAAATCCTGTCAGCAGTGGGAAGTATTTCGGATGAGAACTTCACGTCCGAACACATGGGTTATTTCGAGCGACTTACATCTGATGAAAAAGAAGTCGTGTTTAGCGATTATCTGCGCACTCTCGCTGAATGCGGTCTTACCTGCACTGCGAATAATCTTGTCAAACTGACGCAGGATTTATACCCGATTGATGCAACTCCTGACAACATTAGAAAGCTATCCACGGACAGGGATGCACTGAACGAACTACACATCGATGGTATGGTACTTTTTATTACCGGCCCTGCGCTTTGATTATGGAGATAATACATGCGGTGTTATCACTGTCAAGGGTAAAGGTAACATTCTTCTAGAATTACAGAAAAATAGAGGTCTAACATGATAGTAAATAAAAACAGGTTTATGCATAAAAACGGGAAAAGGTTTAAGTCCATCGGAAGGTATTTGAGATTTTGGCAAGCAGTAGCGTCCTCTGGTTTACCCATGAACATGGTAATACGGGAAAAACCATACCAACTTATGGTCGCTTTGATTGCTTTATATACGGCCATCCCTGTTGTTACAATAGTAATTTTATCTGGTCAGCAATCGCATAAGTTGGAACTAATTGCTGTGCATTTCATTACATTTATCACGATGGTGTTTGTTTTGCGTCGTAAGATGGGGAAACGTTGGCTGGATTTATTTGAAGAAAAATTAGCCATTTATAAACCTAATGATAAACTCGCGCTTAGCGAATTACACGAAAGCATACGTGAGAAAAATGGGCTAGACTTGCAGGATCTACAAGATTGGTACTGGAAAGAGAAGATGACATATGCGTATCACAAAGAACATAAAACAACCATAAGCTATCAAAAATTCAAGTAGCATTTTAAAATGACAGGGGAGGGCTATTGTGATTTATTAAGTCGGCAAGGTTATTAGGTAGGGGTGTTCAATATGATAAATTCTTCGAGTGTGGTTATTTCAAGAGTTGTTCTGGTCCTTTGAGATAGCTAATTATCATTACAGACTTTATCGAAAGGTATGAATTATGAACATTACCGACAAAGAACTTAGCTCAAATACAGTGAGTCAGTATGGATGGAACTTAGGAGAGTTCAATCACTCAACGCCTTTTACATCTCATTTTATTTATATCACCGACTATCATAAAGATAATACATGGATGATTTCACTTTCGCAGGAGGATTTTAATACGACCAAAATTTCAACATCGTTAAGTCTAGATGCCTGTGTGTCCATGCTCGGAAAGATACTAAAAAAAATGTCTAACAAAATCGGTATCTCACAAACGGAAGAATCTGAATTCGCATTTCTATTAACAAACTATATTAAACAAACTTTGACTTTTAGAGAATGGCAACGCAATGCTGAAGGAAATCAACGACTGCACTTTCTTATTAATATCTACGGTGCAAAAGAAGACGGTGGCGAAGTGGTTTTAAGACCATTTATTGTAAATCCTGATGAATTAATGCTTACTCCAGCGGATGTCGTTGAATTTAATTCGCAGGTTATCAAAGTTGATCGGCAGCGTCATCCTGAGTGGTTCCGTTAACAGGTCACAAGGGTAAAGAGCCTGAAAGGCTGCGATAGGGTATACGCAGCCTATTCTGTATAGCCGTCGCGTAATAATTGTTCTAAATGACTATCGACCGTTTCCTGATCACCAGGAATATATCGAGGCCATCCAGTTATATCGTTGGCGAGTTTCACTATGTATGGATGAAACCCAAACTGTTCGGAAGTGATGTCAATATAATATTGCACTTCTTCGAAATTCAACTCACACCAATAATGGCCAAAGCCACCACACTCTATAAATATACCGCCATCATCTGCACCGTTACCCCCACGGACAACAGCATCTAGACCTTTAGTTTTTGCTAAATAACACACAAGATAGCTTGCAAAAAGGCAAGTGCCTGCCGTCTTCTCTATGCCGCACTCCGTTAAAATTGAAAGTAGCTTTTCATGCGCCACTCTTGCAATGTCTGATACCAATTCCGGGGACATGTTAGCTCCAGTGAAATTGTTAGATCGACTTAAACAGATAATAACTCAATATTTTCATGAAGTACTTGTGGGTTCTTAAACCAATAGCCGGAACCACACATCCAAGGTTCACCCGGGAAAACAAAACCTTCTTGAATAAGGTATTTGCGGAATAGGGGAGGCAGTACATTTTCAATTTTCAAAATGTAATTTTGTTCATCCGCAATACATTTCAATTCTGCAAGAAGCGCTCTAAAAATGCCTGTGCCGGGCTCTTTAACTGAGATAGTTGAAACAACCATGACCGGATATCCCAGGACCGAACACATGCCTGCTCTTGCCCGGATGTAGAGCTCCTCGAAATGGTGTAAGCCGTGTACATGAGAAGACCTTATGGGTATCTTACCATCAGATGCCTGCGTTATAAGGTCGGCGAAAACCTTTTTGATTTTCAGCAAATCTGCCTGAAAATTTTGATCGTTCAAAGGAAAATCAGATTGAGAATTTGTCATTACATATCTTATGTTTTAAAAACTTAACGTTTATCTTAATACTTTTCTAAAACCAAGAAAAGTAACTTTCCTTGGGCTGAATTACAAAGGTTTAAAGTTAAACATCTCACTTTGGTCTATCTGAGCATGACTTGGTGTTACTGCATTGCCAGTCATTTCCAACTCAAGAACATAAATAACAGGTGTTTTACAGAGATTGCTCGGGAGGATATATTTTTTAATTTCAGCATCCGAGCTCACCTTTTGAGCACTTGTTATTTTGTACTCTGCATATGCCTCCAGTAAAACTTCCGCCTCTCCTGAGTGAGAGTTATTGCCCTCCATTAGAGCCATTCGCATACCCGCAGGACATGTAATTATTAATACAGTTGGGATCCCTTGCGAGGGATTAAATGATTTTAGAACATCCACATTGCGGCTTGTTGACAAAAATGCAGGGTACCTGAAGGGCATGCCAAGGGCCACCTCTGCACCGCCAGGTGTAAACTCACAACTTGATGTCATGCGATATAGAACAATTTGCTCCAGGTTTTGCGCTCTGAATATTGACTTCATTGCATCAAATTTTGTCTGAAGCGTCTGCAACGGATGTCCAGCCCTTAACAGCCCATTCATGTTAAAGCAAAAATTATCATTGTCAGACGTTTTATATTCTTTGTATATTTCTTGACGCGACGCTCCCTTAATTAAACTACCTAAGTGTGTATAAAATTCACTATCCGGTTGCATGTAACCTCCAATATTAATATACAAACATTACTAACTTATACTGGCTAATGGCAGAATCAATACTTCGTCTACCTTCAGATATCAACCTCAGCATAATACCATACACGCCCAATCCTGAACGCCGGTTATGCTCCGCTGGTGGAATGCATGTAACGCTATTTACGGTAACGCTGGGCCATCACTTACATCTGTACTAAGGCCGCTTTCTACCCTGTTTGGCTTGCAGATGAGGGCAGGAGTATTGTTCAGCAGTTGTGTTAGCTGGAGGATTGCCAGTAGTGAGCGGATACCGCACAATGTGAAGGCAATGATATTTCCCTAGAGTAAAACTAATGACCGAAGCTGAAGATTTATCTACCTACTGTAGGGATAACTGCGGTTTAGATGTGTCCACAGTTGCACTGCGGGCAGGTCTGCCTCGGCGCACGTTGTACGACTGGTGGCGAACGCGTCGGCGTGTCGTCGAACTGATCGTTAAAGGTCTGGCCGCAGAGCAGAAATAATTGTGCGGTACCCGCACATAATTTGTTGCCCAAAGTGCGACATTCGCACATAATTATCTTTAATGTGCGAAATACGCACACTAAGCAAATTCTATAAAGACTGGCTTAATTTCAGAGGTGATCGAATGGAAGTTGGGGTTACCTGGAAAGTTAAATACTTCGACGAGGCTGGTATTGTGATCGCACATTTTGATGAATGTCGGTGTGTGTTCCGCCCTGAACTGGCGACTGTGGAATAAGGTAAAGCGAATGACCGATATGACCCATGATGAATTTGCTGAATTCCCGTTTGGTAAAGCCGCACTGCAACAGCTCTCTCCGTTACCGGCTAACTTTCGCCTGTATGAAGCTGAGAATTTAGGGCCCGGTAAAGGTATGAAAATCACAGGCGCTGAATTTCGTGTTGCACAGCGCGGCCCGAATAAAGGCAAACTTAGCATCCTTGTGCCGGGTACTCGAAAAGTTGCGCGGCTCACCCAGGACGAAATCAACCACGCAAACGCGAAAGAAGCCTCAGGGGAGTCATAATGCACAACGCTTATCATCGGCCACAGCAGGAGCCAATGCCCACGATGAAGTTTCTCTCGGTTGCCGGTGTGGGAGCAATCTGGGCCGTACAGGAACGCTACAGTGATGGCTGGTTTGGCGTCTCATGGGCGAGTACCAGTCTTGCACGTGTCAGGTCGATGGAAGCAGCAGCGAATATAGCCCGAGCTGTAGCGGAATCTGGAGCAGACAATATTCATGACATGCGGGCATTAGTGGCATCACTGCCGCCCGAAAAGGCGCAGTGAGCAGACCACCGGCCACTGCGGGTTATCAGTAAAAGAAATGATTGTGGTTCGTTCTAATAAATGGCTCCTGACAACCGCCTGTCTGGCAGTCACCGGTTGGGTAATTGCCGCTGGCCTGACCATGGCTCTCATAAGCTCCGGGGGCGACTGGCAAACGCCGAAAAAAAGCTGAGGCATGGAAGAGAAAAGCGGGAAAGGCCTACACCGCCCTGCTCAGAGATACCGAGACAGATAACAGTTCGGTGCTCATTCCTGAAGGGGAACGCGTTGACTGCACACCAAATGCCGAAACGAGCAGCGTAAGCAATAAATCGCTCTTACACTGCGACGGCATAATTTATCCGCCAGAGAATTACTGAGTGAGGAGAAAGAAATGCCTGAGCTGCCCCATATCGCCCGCCCCTGCCGAGATTGTCCTTTTCGCAATGATACGCTTAAAGAATGGTTAGGTGCTGAGAGAATGCAGGAAATTTTGGGTGCTGATTCGTTTGTCTGCCATAAAAAGACCGACAAGCAGTGCGCGGGCCACATGCTCATCAAGGGAAACGACAATGTGTTCGTGCGGGTTGCTGGGCGTATGGGGATCCCGCTGGAACTGTCCGGACGCGAGCTGGTCTTTGATAACGAGCAGGACTGTATTGAGCATCACAGACGCCGGTAGGATAAATCGACCGCAGGCTATGATTTTGTCTATGAACATGATGTGTAGTGTTATTGGTTGGTATCTCTTTTTTTGACAGCCAATAGAGCAGTCTCTCGATGTTTGTCCGAATTTCGTCAGGCCTGTCACTTTAAAAGGCAGCTTTGAAATGTAGCCGTGTCGGTAACTTTTTTTCGTTACCACTCAGCTCTTAATTTCATGAATATCATGGGAGTGTCGTTTGGACCAAGATATGGTCGTTTCAGGAATGGTTAATCTGTTCGAAAAACCATCTGAAATTAAGCTGAGGAGGTCTTTATCAAACAGCTTTGCGGGGGCGACTTGATGTTTTTCATACAGATAATTCATCTCATCCGAATTGGCAGGAAAAATCCCGTGCGGAACAGTGCCAGAAACTGACGTCTCGTCAGAAAGGTTTACCCACATCCTTAACCGGTAGTCGATTATATATCCATCTAACTTCAGCCAGTGATGAGGATATAAACAAAATCCGTTGTGCTGACCGCGAACGGTACCAAGAATTCGTTCATGAGGGATACAGGCCTCTACAAGAGCATTACTTATTAGCATGGTATGCCCATCACATTCCAGTGGAGCCTCGTCTACCAGAAGGAGGGCATTATGAAGGTCATTAAGATGGCGTGGTAAAATAATACTCATTTTCTTTTTAAATACTTCCCGTGTTTTTCATCATTATTATCCTTTGTGCGAAGCGGGGCAATGATTAACGTAATATGAACTACTTTGTCTGAAAACCTACCCCCTGATTCCTGAAGTCGGTAACGTAAGTTTGCTAAATGCGTTAAGGTAAGACGGCTATGCTCTGTGCTTAAATTGTCAAGCGCAGCTGCTATGTTCTCGCGTATACTTTTATAGTCAGGATTATAGCAAAACAAAACAAAATACATTTCTGGAGGAGTGTTAAAAGTAACAGGTATTGAATCTGAATATTTGGAGTAAAGTTGATAAACGCCATTGTTTATTTTCTTGCGGATGTCGGATGCACTCGAATGCTCGTGTACTAACTTAGATTCAATTACACTGATTCGCTGATTATCCTTGTATACTGATATGTCTGTTCGGCCATTAGCAATTGGTTCTTCCTGCAAGAAAAAGAAATTTAGATTTGAAAGCCTTGCTCTTAACCAAGTTAACAGAGCGGCAGTAAGATTATTTTCATTGAAGAGTGTCTCCTTTGTGACACTATAAAGATTGCTATTTTCAGATATATTACGGACTCCATCGGTAATGGCTTGTTCAAACAGTCCAATATGGCTGTGTTTGCTAATCAAATTTTCAAAATAATCAGCCAAAATATCTATTTTTATAGCTAAGGCGGTCTTGTTCGCATGACTTTCAAAAGGAAGATTGTTAACTTTAAAAGATAAACCATTGAGTTTATATGATATGAAACCGATATAAAAACTATTCAATTTATTATGATAGCGAAAGTTATCAATAAATTTATCAAACTCAATTATTAGCCCTTGCAGATCTTTATAAATTACATCCATCAGTTCTTTTGTATCGTCACTTACAGCATGCTTACGCCAGTTGGATACATGATCCATGACTGCATAAGTAAATTTGTTTAAAGAACCTTTTGGTTCTAAAAGTTGTGTTGTTCCATTCTCGTTTCTATAAATGATAAGAGTTGGAAAATAACGAGAGCATATTATTTGCAGTTGCTCATCTGAGACTGGGGTTACGATAAAGAATATAGAGCATGCCCTGAAATTATGTTCAAAGAAAATGTCTAAGTTATCTATAAGAAAGATAGGGCATATGCCATTACTCAGAAACATTCCATAGCTTCTAAGGTCACTCACCCAATGTGGATTAGCTAAACGAAAGCGAGATAAATCGTAATCAACTTCTTTGAGAGAGGCGGTAAGTGTATTGCACACAATTTCAAGCCTGGTTTTTGGATAAGGGATAGTAGTTTTTACGTTTAACGTGATTTTAAGTTTGTTGATATAATTTGTTAGCAGGGACAGATATTCCTCCTTGGGCCAATCGCTATGCAAATTCTCAATGAAAAAGGAATCTCCAGATTCAAGAAATGTTATCAAGCTACTGCGGAAGTGTTTGTTTAGATTGAACTCTACTACACGTTTCTCAAGCTTACTGCAAAATACGTAAACGGAAAAACAAGATCTTCTTTCCTGCGTTACCTGTTTGTCATCGAGATATCTTTCTGTTGCTGGATTACGTTCAAATAAGGGCAGTGGCTCAATGAAAGCCAGTTCTCTGGCGTTAAAATCAACGTAACTATGCATCTTGAGGGCTCTTTAAAAGGGGTAAGTTAAAAGCAAAGATTTAATTGAGATTATTATATCATTTCGATAATTCATAACTAGGGAAAAATATTTTATGCGCGAGTAATAGTCGGTTTCGTCTGTGTCAGTGGAGAGTTAATAGGGGGGGGGACAATGAATATGAGGGTCGCCATCAAATGATACTGTATACATGTACAGTGCGCATTTAACATAACAATGATTAAGCGCACCTAAGAAATTGATTTATATATGGTTATTTTTTTAGCATGTACGTTTCACGTACTGATAGATTGCCTTTGATGCCAACGCTGACCGTCATTCATCTTGATCAGGAATTTGGGCATCTTCTAAAAACACCTTTGTACGGTAATCATCTTTCCAGCCTAACCAAACTGAATCTTCACCACCGGAAGAAACAACTTTACGGTTTCCTGTAAGATTATCAGCCTGTTCTAAGCATATTGACTGCATATCAATGAGCAAATCAGCTTCTGCGACTTCCGTGCCGCCTATCGTTTCATAGCCGGAAATCAGAACAATTGCCTCAGGGTCTCTTTCGTTCAGCATGGCGATCAACTCTTTCACTTTCATTTTAAGATACCAGTAGTTTATTTGTGTGTATTGCTGATAGATTTTAAAGTGCTGCCGACCTTTTTCAAAGTGCTTCCGTTGCTTTCAACGATCATGCTAACGACCTTGTTGTATGATTGGTATTGTCGTGGTCATCCTTTTAGATAAACGCTCCGAAGATCAACATGGCGTCATAAGTTTTCCAGCTTGACCAATCAACCGTGGAACCAAAGTTCATATATTTCTCCATGGAGATTAAACGAGGAGCGTTTAATAAGTACTCTCATTGAGCATTACTTCAATCTTCTTTCCATAGTACGGACTCACCGAGAAACTTAGTTAAAGATGATTTGGCATACTGGGGCTCGGAAAAAAAACGTGGGAACCAGCCGTCAAAGCTTTGGGTGCCATTGTGACGATTTTCAGGCGAGACAGATAAACGGTATCCGTCACCGTAGGGTGAAATGGTAAATGTGTATCCATCATCTGTCTTTGAGGTCAGCGTTTTGCTTGCCATATGACTGTTTACTCACAAAGTAACTTTTCTGAGATGTAGAAAAGTGTGGATTAATCATCATTCAGATAGTCTTTTCATCACAAACTTCCCTGACCACATTATCACAGTTGTTAAGGCAATAAAACCGGTCTGCTCCCAGCCTAATTGGGTTTGCTATTTTTCTAAAAAAAAGCTTTATTCATTTATTTTGATGTTAAGTTTTAGCATCGGGTTGAATGATCAACAGTGTATACTCAAATTCTAAAGGCTGCTTTCCTAATTTTAAATTGCATTGTTTAAGTAGTGGAAAAATGCCGTCAGAATTACCAGTAATTCGGACTTCAAGCGGTACGATCAACTGGCCTGATTGTGTAAATGAACTGTGAAGCTGAGACTTCTGTGTATATATGGCAGATACGTCAGTTCCTGCCATCCAATTATTCTCCCAATCAGCATCCGATAGAAGAAAATCCCTCCAGCCCATTGTGCGAAGCGTGTCGATCATGCAGGTAAACCGGAATAGTGTGCTCTGGCTGGCTAACTCACCAGAGCTTGCTAACCAGATATACTCCACCTTACTGTAAAGCCGTGCTGATGGCCCCTTCTGTTTTCCTTGCTCCAGTAACCAGAGAATGTCAGGTGCCAGAGATTTAGGAAAAAGCTTGCGCTTCTGAGCGGTTGAAAGCCACTGCATTATGAACATGTGTGTTTGAAGAGGCGTGAGAGATTTTCCCTCTTTCCGTGCAAGCTTTACCGCTACGATGAGGCACCAGGCAAGATGCGCCAGTTCAGTGTCAGGGCGCTTGGTAGTTAGCTCAGTCAATACTTTCTCCACGACTGTTAAGGGAAAATTTTAAGGCCGGAGATTAACATGAAATTGGTTGTTGGCGAACCGGCGAAATGTGGTCAAGTTTCGAGTGTCGAAGTTGGTAGGGATGAAGGATATGAAGTCAAACCGGCGCGTCTTCATCATTACCTGGTACGTCTAAACTCAAAACCTATTTCTGGTTGTCTGATGTGGCCATCATGTAGGAGTTATTCAGTTGCCTGAGCTGTAGATCTGCACGGTTGAGCAGGTCTCGTGACAGCGGTTGATCATGAGGGGAATTTTGCAGTTGCCTGATTAATTCTTCAACCGGAACGCTCTCGTTTAATGACTTTGATATAGAGAACACA
Source organism: Enterobacter hormaechei (assembly GCA_041890495.1). GTDB lineage: Bacteria > Pseudomonadota > Gammaproteobacteria > Enterobacterales > Enterobacteriaceae > Escherichia > Escherichia boydii. The sequence continues at coordinate 226,109 of CP169086.1, read as the reverse complement.
GCTGTTTTAAGTTCACTAACGGTCAGGTATTTGCCCTTCTTCTCGTCGAGTTGATTAAGTCTGTCCTGAAGCTTCTGAAGCTCAGATACTCCCCTGTACCAACCTGAAATGGTGGCATTGGGCAAACTGTTGGCTTGCAGCTTTGACCGCCAGTCAGCCGACACCTCCTCTGCAAATTTGGTGTTAGGGTAAAGATGGCGCGTTTGTTCTACCAACTGATTACCGTATTGCAATGGCCAATACGGTGGAAGAGTGCTCAGTTCGTTCAGACGGGAAGTTAATTTTTTTGCATAGGTATCACTGGATTCAAGCCACGTCGGAGCGTCCTGGCGTAGCTTATCGACAGCAGCAAGAGGCATGCTGGACGGTAAAGCTGCGAGAGAGTTGTTCAACGCATCTTCTCCGGGGGGGCTGAATACTATTGGCGTAAAAATATAGGCGACTATGCACAGTACGGCAGCTGTTAAAATACCGCCGAAGTAAGCCACTAATGGAGTGATCCTGGTGGCTGATTTTCTGATTACTTCAACTTCAACTGCTGGTTCAGAATTCACCACATATACCCAGCGCTGACTATTCTGCCTTTCAGCCCTAACAGGTAGTGCTAGATCTGTTAGATTGCTCTCTGTCTGGCTTGAGGGGACATCGCTATTCTCCAGCCTGATGGTTGTGTTTTGCAGCATCTGACGAAGCGGCTCAAATCCGCTTGCATTGTGGAGTTCGAGCCGTTGCAAGGCTTCACTTGTTGAACTCAAAAGCCTTATGCCCTGGTTCAGGCCTGGTAAATCCTCCCTCTGAAGGGAAAAAGTCCGGTACAGCTGCTGAAGACGTTTACTCAGGCTGCTGAGTATTTCTATTCTGGCATGTGCAGAAGCGGGCCACATTGCTGACCATTGGTAGCGTATCAGGGCATCCAGAATCGCCATACCTTCATTGAAACCCTGTATACCCGCCTGTTGTGCCCTTGCCAGGGTATACCACGCCGCTGTCTGAAGCTCGACACCATTGGTATCGAAAAGGTTTAATGCCAGTTTTTCAACATTCCCCCAGTTCACATCCGGACGGGCTGGATGGGAGAGTTTGGCAAGCTCATCACGTAGCGCTGAATAATCAGGCATTGTGCGAGGATCGTTTCCGATCTTAAGGTGGCGTTCGGTAGTGTGGGACATTGTGAAATCCGTATCGAATGAGGGTAAGAGTTGATTAGATAAACTGATGGTTTTCCAGATGCTGTTGTTGTTTCAAGTGCCTGATCATCACTTTACCCTCAGGCATAAACTCGGTCCCATACCGTACAAGCCCGATACCTCTTAGTTCCGCATCGATGGTGTAGCGCAACTCCCCGGGCACTTGCTGCTGGAGTAAGGTTACATTAAGGGACTGCAAACGGGGTTCATACTTGAGCAGAACACCGGCCAGCGTATCGATCAGCTCGTGGGCGGTCCCGGGCATGCCTTGTAGAATTTTGGTCATATCCGGCAAACCATAATCTGGGAGATGGGATAGGGTCCCGGCCCGGGCGTTCAAAATACGCTGGATGTTATCCAGTACGGATAAAATGACCTGGTCTTCTTCGTTTACAACTTCAAGGGGAAGATCCCCTGTAAAGTTGCCAGTAAGAATTTCATATAAAGATGGGGATCTTCTATCTGGCATTTAGACCTCACGAATCAGCTTCAGAGTTTTTAAAAAGCGGGAGGCCTTGAGATTTTCTCCATGCTTTCACTACCTTAGTTATTCCCTCTGGATTGCAGTCTTCCTCATCTATAGTGTGGTATATCAAGTCTGGTCCATCGGGATGACTGGTGATTTTTTCAAAATGCTCAAGCAGCTCGTCTAGCTTATCATCATCAGGCTCGGTGTTTGTTTTAAAAATATCTTGCAAGAAATTTTTAAACTCATTTTCAGTATAATCTTCAAAGCGCATTTTAAATTCCACAAGGCCTCCCGTAATATAAGTTTTATCGTTGATTAATAATTAATATATGGGGCTGCTATCTCGCAGCCAAAGAGCATACCGAATGTTGTTGAATTATGAGTCTTTGAATAATGGGAGACCTTTAGATTTTCTCCATATTTTGATCGCCTGGACAATTCCCTCAGGGGAATCGTCCTCACCGTCTTCTGGATAATAAATAAGGCCGTTACCCCTTGGATGTTGAACCAGCTCTTCGAACTTTGATACCAAAGCGTGATGTTCTTCCTCTGAATTTGAATTGACTTCAACAATGTCGGTTACGAATTGGATAAACTCGTTTTCAGTATAGTCATTAAGCTGTTTATATGAGGCTGTCATTCACTTTTTCCTCTATGAATATCAATATGCCTTCTCGGAGTGGCTACTGACAAGTTGTCCATGTCAAATACCTCCCCCCCATCTACTATTCTTTCATTATGATGGATTTCAAATGTTTTGCGACCACCAACCTGCTCTTCTGGAATAGTGAAAGGTGCGTATCCCTTTTTGATTAAAGCCTGGTTACCTCTTGTAAATTGAGAAAGCAATGCTGAGTCCTCAGCTACCGCTTTCCAAAAGGCAGTTCTAAACGCATCAAAATTACTAAACTCTTGTCCTCTTAGCTTATCAGCGATTTGTGATGGCACAGGCGCCCCCAGACCAGAGCTTGCTGCTTCAAGCCATTTTTCAGAACCTGATAGTGTCTTACCCTCCCCTGTTGCCACACCTGGTTCATCCCTCGCGGTTTTGAGATAGACATAAATCGGCTTAATCCCGGAGTCCGCAGGGAACACCAGAATGTAATCGTTAAGATCGCGTTCTTCCGGCACCGGGAAAGGTGGTGTCGTGTATTCATCTTTGCCGTCTGGAATTGGCGTGACGAGTATTGTAGTCTGGTGTATTGGCTTGATGTCGCTGCCGGTGTGTGAGGGAAGGTCACTGCCTTCTGGTCTCTCAGGCGTCCAGGTAATCAGCGGACCATCGGCACCATGAGCTGGAGTGAACTCATACCGATTATGTTCACTATTCCACACCATGTTTGCCGTACGGACACCTTCATACGGGGTACCTTCACCCGTATGGACGCCATAGACCCGCATATTGCCCTGCTCATCCTGGCGCCAGAAGAATCTCACCCGGGTTGTCGCTTTTGCCCCGATGATGGCTTTCTGCCGCAGCTCTTCCTCGTACCAGAATTCATCCCGGCCAGGAACCCTGTCACTCCCCTCGCCCGCAGATGGAACGTAGAGTGCGGACATCATCGCTCCTACATACGGAATTCCCCGGGCCGCGCCCAATACGCCGGTCAGGGACCATTCCCCCCAGACCTGGGTCATCACGCCCGTAGCAGCCCCAAGAGCAAGCGGTGCAGCCGTTGCCTGAGCAGGGGCATTTGCACCCCCGGCGTCAGGCTTATGTTTTTTGGCTGACTGGGCATGCTGAACGACTTCATCATCTGCATGCTCATGCTGATGGCCGTAACCGCAGCAGTCGTCCTCGACAGGCTGGGCAAAAATTGTCATCTGTCCAAAGTTATCAACGGGCTCTTCGGCAGTACCGGCATCCGTGCAGCCTTTCTCCTTCAGGCAGGATTTTGCATAAACAGGCGTCACCCACGGGGTGAGCGTTTCGGGATTGAATTCTCGCATGGTCGCCGGAGGCGGTAAGGATACGGCCTCCGGCGGTTTAGCGCTGGCCGATGCCGCCATCGTCCGCCTCACTTTGCGTATATACGACGCTGTCGTACCATACTCGACCTTTCCGGCCTCAAGTCGCAGATAGCTTCCGCCGCCGATCAGCGTGATACGTTTTTTCCCGACAAAGGAGATGTCACTCGCTGAGCTCAGCGTCAGCTTCTTCTCAGCAAACAACCGCAGGCTGGCGTTTTGCGCCTGGACATCCACTGGCCCTTCTCCAGATTTCAGGCTCAGTTGACCGGTGCGGGCAAAGAGTCCCAGTTTCTCCCCGGTCAAAGCGGTCGCATTGCCCATCACGCCAACACTGAAGTCTTCTCCGGAGTTAAGCGCAAGGTTTCGGCCAGCGGCCAGCTGCATATCTTCCCCACTGGTCAGGGCCATGCCTTCCGGCGCCGAGAAAAGCACCGCTTCATTGAGCGGTTTCAGCCGCTGCTCAAACATCTGTATTTGGCTGTCGACATCCCCCTTCAGCGCCTGAGCCTGCTCTGCCGCCATTTCCAGCTGTTGCAGTTGCTGATTAAGCCTGTCGATTTCCTTCAGCGCTGCATCCATGTCCAGCGCCTCACCCTGCGCTTTCGCCTGCGCATCCGCAGCAATAAAGAGTCCCTTCCCGGCTCTCAGCGTTCCCCACTCATCGGTGCGCAGCTCTGTGCCTTTACCGCGAAGCTGCCCCTTGCTGTCCACCATGTGCCCGCTGTTGAGCTGCGTCTTGCCGTATTCCGTGGCGAGTTTGATGTGCTCCTCACTGCGCTTATCCTCCATCCGCAGCTTGTTGTTGGCTGGTGTGCGTAACACGTTACGGGTATGGTTGTCGCGGGTGACGTGGTCCGGGTGATCCGAGTCGTGCAGCGCATACGCGATGTACGGGAGGTCAATATCACCATTGCTGTACGCAATCGCCACTTCGGTGCCATCGATGAGCGGCGTATGCCAGCCCAGCGTTTCACCGGCATAAGGCTTCGCCATCCGCAGCCACAGGTAACCGTAACCGGGTTCAGTCCTCTCCCGGTCGAAGTCCAGCTTCACCCGGTATCGCCCCTGCTCGTCGAGGTGGGCGTAGGTATCACTTTTTTCGCGACTTTCGATCCGGGCCGGAAGCGTACCCGGGATTACCGGGCGAGGGATCTCTACCGGACGGAAGCAGTAACGTTCCGTGTAAGGCAGGCCCCAGACCGACACGTGCAGACGGGAATCACGGGCGCCACGGAAGGTCACCAGCGTGAGGATCACGCCTTCTTGTAGGGCCGTAATGATGTCGCCCTGCGGCTCCAGCACGTGCCCGGGGGTGAGGTGTGCAGCATTGCTGAACAGGTGGATACGGGCCGACCTGTTGAGCTCTCGCTCGTGGTGAAGTCGGGCGTAGAACGCGCCAGATTCGGTTTCCGGCTCCGGGCTGGCGTCATCGCCCGCTTCACGATAAGGTGCCGCGTAGCGGTAATGCTCCCCGGTGGTGACCGCATCGTTACGCACGCTGACCGCCGCATTCATCGGCGTGGAAGCTCTCCGGTAGTTGTAATCCCGCGTGGCGACGGTGCCGGTGGCGATGTTGTGCCAGGTCCGCACATCCCAGACCGATTCTGCCGCGCCGTCAAACAGGCCCGATGGTTCGCGGTACGGCAACTGCACATCAAACTGGTAGTTAAGCTGGCTGTCGGCCAGTATGTACGTATCCAGACCGCGCACGTCATCCATCTCCGTGCGCCAGTAAATCCCCACTTCAGACAGAATGCGCCGGATAAACTCAAGGTCCGTCTCACGCCACTGTGTGATAATTTCACGCGGCGGGTAGATGCGCTCCAGGCGGAAGTCAAAATCAGGTCCTTCCAGCCCGTGCTTGCGCAGCACCTGCTCCACCACTTCCGGAACGGACTGGTTCTGATATACCGCGCACTGTCGGGTGTAACCCAGAAGCGCCAGGCGCGAACTGAGCGTTAGCCGGTAATGAGACTGGTCCCTGGAGGTGGAAAGCCATTCCAGGCGGGTCACCATGCCGTGCACACTTTTGCCGCTCCGCATCCGGAAAGAGGCATATTTCATCAGCACCTCTTCCGGGGGAATGTTCGCCTGAAGCGTTGTGAACTCGATGTCCCAGCGGAATGGTTCGCTCAGGGCTTCCCTGCCGTAAAAGCGCAGAACATCCGGCTTCACTGAACTGTCATTGATATCCAGAAAATATCGGGTCTGTCCGTCAAAAAGCGCTAACCAGTTATCCATCACGTCACTCCTTCACCGGCACGAGGCTGAGCCACCCATCACCCAGTTCAATCGTGCGCGGTTTGTCCGGGTCGAGATCGTCACGGGTCAGCACCAGGCGCCAGCGGTTATCCTTCTGATCCGGGCGGTTAAACAGTCCCACCACAGCCACGAACTGAGCATCTTCATCCATGGGCATATTGAGTGTCACGCTGCCTTTGGGCATCACCAGCAGCGATTTTGACGCCAGTACGTCGTCTTTAAGGACCGTATCGGCATTGCGAAGCAGCGTCTGGTAATCGGCGGCATCAACCGCTTTACGATCCCTTAGCTGATAGACTCTCACCATCGCCGCCAGCGGTGTCTGCGCCCCATCAGCGTTAATGGCCGTACGCGGGGTAAAATCCAGATGCAGCGTTTTGATTTTCTTGTAGAAGATGGATTTCGTGATGCTGACCGTACCGTCCGTAACGGTCTGCGTCAGACCGCAGCCAGCGAGCAGGCTACAGGCAATAAGCGTCAGCGCCCACCAGCGGGTTACTGTTGCCATTCAAAAGTTCCTTTATTGAGAGTGGGAGTACGAGATTATTCGAAGCGGTAGTGCCCGTCTTCAGCGGACGGTAACGCAGAACATTGCAGCCCTTCATAGCAGCCCAGACTGACGGTCAGACTCTCCCGGTTATTGCTGAGCTTGCCCGCTTTCAGGCCAAGCAAACCGGTACGGCCCAGCTGGATGCGTCTGCCTTTGCCAAGGCGAGGCTCAGGCAGCAATCGTACGGGTACGGTGAGGCGTAGCCGGGCGTCACTGCGGTAGCCGAGATAAACGCGTAACAGAACCAGCAAATCGGTATGGAGCAAACCACCAGGCAACCAGCCTTCCGCCTCATCCGGGTCCGCTGTCTCTAGGGTCACCAGTACCCGACTGCATGCTTCTTTAGCGGTTTTGCCCAGCGTGGCCCGCTGCGAAAGGCGGATGCGGTTTCCGACACCCAGCCCGCTACGGTTATCGATATGGACCTTCACCGGATCCGGTTCGGTGATAATTGCCCGGGTATTCGGTGCCAGCAGGTTCACCAGGGCCCGGATGCCTTCTGCATTGCGGGTGGGTAATCGCATGGTGCCCAGCAGGGCCAGAAAGCGGGAAACCGGCGTTGCCACCTGCTCAGCCGTTCCCGGTATACCGAGTCCCACCAGCCCCAACAGACACTGTGATGTGGCATCACTGCCACCTGCCTCGAAGGTGGCAGGATAGGCGTATTTTCGCCAGATCCGATAGTACTGGGTGGTAATGCGGTGGCTGAAGATATCCAGAAATGAGGTGACCGCCTCGTGCCCTTCGCGGCGCTGCGCAATGTCGTCCAGATAGGCCGTTGGCAGAGGAGAGTCCACGCCATACATCCCCAAAAATGTCGTACGGACCGTTGGGGGCAATGTCGGGTTGTCTTCGTCGGTCTCCACCGCTTTGAGGGTACTGACGGGGAATCCCATACCAGGCCAGGGCCTGAATCGTACCGGATCGTTGGCCGGATGGCTGGTGGTGCCCAGTTTCGGCGCGTCCGGATTTTCCTGCTCCAGCAGCTGGCAGAAACGGTAGAAGTTGGCCCGCCAGATATCTTTGCTCAGGACTAATGTCAGCCCGGTACGTGCTGGCTGTGATTCTCGCGCCATCTCAGTCGTTTTCCTGTCGGTTGCAGCACCAGCGTGAGCTGGTTAAAGAGGTGAATATCCGCGTAGAGCGCAAAGAACCGGTGCAGCATCTCGCCGAAGAGATTCACATCGCCCTCACCTGCAAAATTATCCATATTTAGCGTGACCTCTATGTCCACGCCCCTGAGCATAAAGCCCTTCTCAAAACGGCGGATCAGTGTGTGCTTCACCGCGACGATTGCTTCAAGCCGACGGCGGTTCATCTCATCGTCAGTCCAGTCATAGAGCGCCAGCGTTCCCCGCAGAACCTCCGGATTGTCCATCATGCTGAGGAAGTTTGAGCCGAGGTGGCTCATCACTCGCCAGTGAAAACGATCATTTGCAGGGGGATACAGCGGCATTGTCGGTGCTGTGACGTTTAATACTCTGACGGGTACTTTGCCGGTTTTGACCACCCTGTCCAGCAGGGTACTTTCCAGTGCCTTACGCGGAAGCTGACCATTGGTACCGGTGATCCGCATCGAGAGCGACTCAGGTTTCTCAGACAGCTGCTCCAGTTCGAACGAGCGACCGCCGAGGATCAACCAGGTGTCATACAGGCCAGAGGGGCCGCGTTTCACGCGGGTGTGATAATAACGTTCAGGGGCATCGTGACGCATCATACCGCCCCGGTGCCGGAAGCTGGTGAACGGTACATAGGGGTGTTTGCCATTCTTCACCGCGCCATGGATGTTATCGACGCTGTAAATCTCGGTGTGGCCATCCTGAAGACGCAGCGGCCTGAGCAGGTATTCGTTATCCAGCGGATTAAGCGTTAGTGGGTCGGCCTCCAGGGTGAAGAGGTTGATGACCGGCGCACAGTGCAGCCGGAAGTTTTCCGTTTCAAAAGGCAGATCGGATGACCAGGCTTCACTGAGCACGATGTCGATTTCAAACCAAGTACTGGCATCAGTGAGCCCAATGGTGTCGAGACCGCACAGCTCAACAAACATAAATTTCGGACGGAAGCTGAAATATTCCAGCAGCAGCTGGTAACCGCTGAAGGCAGTATCGGCTTTCTTCCACAGACCATCATTGTCGTCAAAGCCCATGGGTTTGCACCAGCCATCAAACTGATGGCGTTCGGTGTATGTCCCTGCATGGCGGGCATACATGGCGTGGACGCGACGGGTCATTGCCAGATGCAGTGCTGAACTGATCGGACTCTCTGCGTTGAGGAATATGGCGACTTTGTCGATCCCGGCTTTACTCCAGTCCACTTTTTCCGGGCATTCGAAGCGCAGACGGATAGCAGAGCGGCCATCGGTTTCCGTATGCAGGCGGGCGTCCGCAAGATGCAGTGGTTGCAGGGGAACATCGCGGGTCGTCCGATACTGACAGGCGGTTTTATGCGGCCCCACAGGGCGTGAAAGCACGGAGAAGCCTTCAGCCAGCATTTCGGCCTGACGCAGGCCACGCCAATCTGGCGAGAATTCGACGATGGCCAGCGATGGGATGGTCCGCATATAGTGCGGCCACAGCAGACTAACCAGCCCTTCGGTCAGTTCCGGCAGGTCATCATCCAGCTTTTCACGCAAACGGCCCATCAGGAAGGCGAAGCCTTCAAACAGACGTTCTACATAGGGATCGCGGGCGCCGGGTTTATCCAGATTAAGCATCGCTGCCCGATCCGGATGGGCACGGGCAAACTCTTTACCCGCCTCACGCAGGTAGCGCATCTCTGCTTCGTAATAGCGCAGGGTTAAATCATCCATGCACGGCATTCCTGAAAATGATTAAAAAAAACATTAGCCACAGAGCACCATGGCACGGGCAGGATCGATGGCGATCAGACCCGCCAGTAGCGTATCCATCTCAGGCATCAGACGGGCTTTATCGGATTCGCTGCGACCGGCTTTCAGGCGCAGCAGTTTCAGGCGACGAGCCTGGACTTCAAACAACAGTGCGGGTTCCCAGTCTTCCAGCGTCAGCTTTGGTGCGCTGGTGGTCAGTTCGCCAAGCAGGTGAAGCGCCATATCGTTTCGACCATACTGCTCTGCCACCCGGGCCATCAGCAGGCGTATCAGCCAGCGATGGCGTGGTGTGTCCATCCCCGGTCGGGACTGAAGCCACGCAAGCGCCGCCTCGGGTCCTTCCGCGTCACCTTTTTCCATAGCTTCGGATTCAAGAAGCAATACATCGTCGGACTGGCTATTAACAACGGTGGCGGGTTCATCACCGTAAAGCAGACCTTCCTCATTCACTTTTTCAGCGATCCAGGCGGTGGTGACTTCATCAGCGAAGGGCGTTCCGTCATTCCATGCCAGCCCTTCAAGGCCAGGAAGGCGCTGAAGAAGAAGCCGCAGATCGAGAAGGACAGAGTTTGTCCAGGCATCCCACGGGTGACCGGCATGGCTGAGCCCCTGCCAGAGATACCACTGGAGATCGAGCCAGAAATGATTCACTCCCTCGCAAAACATCTGGCTGGCCTGCTCAACCAGTTCAGTCCAGTTTTTCTGAAGGTAGAGCCGCTTGAGTTGAGCCCGGTATTCGGCCTTCGGCGGTACCAGACGGGTGCGCCCGCTACTGTCCAGCGGAGGGATCTGGTCGACCGTATCCCATCGCACGGTCTTTATCAGCCGGTGAGAGGCAAGCCAGCCCTGCGGCTGCTCGCTCAGCCAGCGGGAAAGTAACTTTGCCTGGTCGAGTAAATCGCGTCCCGATTTCACCGCTGACAGTTGTGGTGAATCCGAGTGGGCGGCTTCACGCCCGTGTTCCTGAGTACTGCTGTTCTGGGGGACCAGCACTTCCATACCACCCGAACGTGCCAGGCGGTTTTCAAGCGCGGTACAAATCCCTGCAAAAGACGGTTTCTCGGCTTCCGGCCAGTCTGCCACTGTGGATTCAAGCAGGCTTATGGCTCCCGCCGTCAGACCGGCGTCATTGCTGTCCACCTCGGGCCATAACAGCAATGCATCAATCACTTTTGCACTGTTCAGCCACTCCAGCGCAGCTTTTCGGGCAGTGGGGCGCCGGGGATGGCAGGCCTGCCCGTAGCGGGTCAGCATCGCAGCAAGAAGCAGTAAGCCTTCGGACAACCCTTTTTCACCGTCGCGACTGAGTCGGGCCTGCACGTACCAGGTCACAACACGTATGTCTTTGGCACATTCGCAAAGACACTTCTGGGCCAGCTCGCACAACAGCGTAGAATCGGTACCCGAAAGCTTATTGATCTCTTCACGCATAAGCTGAAAATTATCATCGTAAGCAGGATCGTCCCCGGTTTCAGACCCCGAGGTGAACGGGTGCAGCCAGTTATCCCAGAGTGACAGGGCATCATTTGCCCGGGAAATGAGGCGCTGCCTTTCTTCCAGGCTGGTGGCGCAGGCGGTTAACAGATCTTCCGGTGAACTCATTCTTTTTCCCGTTTGTTAGTCTCTTTCATAAATCTCACGACCGCTTCCAGTGAATCGTCGTCCTTGCCATTGACGATTTGTGGTGGCTTCCATTTCAGCAGCATACTTTTCTCCTCCCCCTGAGAGGGTTTGCCCTTCCAGTAGCTTTGCCAGTGGGCTTTTCTGACATGGGGGCGCAGGCGCCGATGGGGTGTGGAGGGACTGTACCCTGATGTACTGGCTTCCGGCGCTCGCGGTACCTGCCTGAGCGCGGAACCGGCCCGGGCACCTGCAAAAATCTGCACAGGCTTGTCCGGCGGGATGAGGCGTTGATGCTTTCCGACGCGTCTGGGCGCGGGTCTCACAGGTTTCCCCTGCCTTCCCCACTCACTGTTCTCCGAGCAAAGCCAGAACAGCACCGGCAGCACGGCGTGCCAGAATCCTCGGATCCCCTCCTCCTGCTGATTGATGGCAGTGGAGACAGGATCGGTTAAGGCGAGATACTCCATTCCCATCGGAATGTGCTCCCGGGAAAGTGGATCCTGAGCGAGCGTCAGGGCGAGCAGTGCATCAGTCTGGCTATCATGATCGGCAAGGGTGAAAAATGCGCCCATCAGCGCACCCTGGCCTTCAGCAAAAACCATGTCAGCCGGAAAATCGAGCCAGAATCCCCAGAATGGCAGGCGGCGAAGCATTTCGCCTGACAGAGCATCGGTCTGACGGGTTTCACCCAGCATCCGGAAGAGAGATTCGTCGCAATGAAGCAGTGTTTTACCGGTTCGCCAGGCTGCAAGCGTCATGTAAACAATATGCGGCGGGAAACGCTTCATAATTTGAGGACAAAGGAACCCTTCTTCTGGCGCCGGGTTACGCTTCAGCCAGTCCGCAAGCCAGTGTTTACACTGGCGAAACGACATAAACCGCCATGGGGCAAGTGAATCGGTCTCCCGCCACTTATCAACCTGACTGAATACGCCCGGAGACCAGCCCTCTACCTGTTTAGCAAAGGCCAGCGCAGGATGAATGCCCCTGTTCATCTTTACTCAACGCCTTCGGTGCCAGCGGCAACGTTAAAAATGGACGCTGGTAGCGTAAATCCCTGTAGCTTCAGTAAGGCAAGCGGACCGTCGCCCAGCTCGCTGCGCATGACGAACTTCAGAGGATTGCCATCGGCGGTGATCCACACCAGCTGTGTACGGCTGGCATCAAGTGGAGTGATCAGGGCTTTGTCCAGCAGGCGAATGAAACCCCAGTTGCCCTGGTTACTGGCGTAGAGCTGCATACCGCTGTTGACACTTCGCCAGCTGAGTGACACGCCCGGATAGTACGTATTCCCCGGCCAGGTGAAGCTCTGCCAGCTTTCCATCTGATTGAAGTAATCCAGGTTCTGCTCATCGAGAGTAAGCTGCACTCTGGCAACATCCCGTGAAGGACGCGCCATCAGTTCGAAATGAACACCCGCATCGCCCTGTGAGAACACGATATCTGACAGTTCCGCCAGCTGATTAATCGCCCGGAGAAAATCCGTACTGACAACCATCCCCTGACTTGCGGAAGGATCAACGACCCAGCGATTCCCTTCCTGGTGGAGGATCCCGCCGAGATTCGTTTTCAGGAAGGTAGTGATTCGACCCGAGTCGCTGCGCAGGAACTGAGCCAGTAGCGGCAGGGAAGCATCGCTGCCGGTGGCTTTAAACGGGTACCGTCCCGCAAAGGCCTTATTCCACTGATCGACAATGGTTGTTTGCCAGCGGGCGTTGAGGCTACCCGCCGCCGGGGCAAGTACCTGCCGCCAGGCCAGATCCAGCGGTTGCACAAATAACGACTGGCCAAATCCGTTCCACTCCTGCCCCAGGCTTGCCGCAACCAGACTGCCATAATCGCGGGTATCGGTCAGATCGATGGCTTTGCCCTGGAACACGGTCTGGGCCAGCATCTGCGACATAGCCTGCGGATCCGGGGCGCTGGTGACCTGCTGAAGCTTCAGCCTCACCTGGGTTACGCGAGCCAGCCAGGACTGGAAACTGAGGTTACCGTTGGCACCGGTGCCCTCTTTACCTTCCATCAGCCCCATCAGCGGGCCAAACACGCCATCAAGCGGGCCTTTAGGGCCCTGTGCCTGTTCAATAAACTGTCTGGCATTTTTTTTCTGACCGATCAGCTTTTTCGCTGAGTCCACTATCGAATCAGCCAGTGCCTCACCCTTTTGCCCTGTTTTTCCCTGCCAGGCCAGCGTGTTCATCAGTGCCACGAGCGGTGACTGGCGGACATCGCCGATCAGACTGAGCTGGGCAATCGCTTCGGAAAGTGACGTGGCTTCCTGCCACTGAATGCTGTTGACCATGTTCAGCCAGGCGTTACCAAAATCGGTAAAATAGCGTTCTGTCAGACGGGCTTTCAGCGCCTCCGGGGAGATATCGCTCCCTGTCTGGTGCGTCTTATCCGTCAGTACCCAGTCAATTTCATCGCGGCGTGTCTTGACGACCTCGTTAATCGCATCCTGAACCTGCTCTTCCCAGGCCTGACGCGTAAACATACCCGGGACGACTTCGTCAGTGCTGAATACCGTTGAGGCATCGGTGTCGCCGGTAATATCGGCAAGCGTTAAATCAGGCCAGTTGCTGGCCACGCGCTTCAGCATGTCCTGATATAACCCGGACTCAGCGTTCCGCTGGCCAATCTGCTTGAGCAGGATCTGACGAACCGTGCTGATTAATTCAGCGTCGGGCTTAATTTTCCATTCCGGATGAGCCGGGAGGTTCTGCGCATAAAAGCCCAGCAGTTTCGGTGCCAGGTCCTGCCATATGCCATCCGGCACATTCTGGCGTTTCGGTAAGGCTTTCAGGACGTTTTTTGCCAGCCAGTCTGCGTCTGCTTTGTCAGGACGGGCCAGCATCAGATAACTCTTAAGCACGTCATAGGTATGCTGTGTGCCCTGCGTTCGGGCATCACTGGCAGGAGGAAGTTGCACAAACGCATTAAGCTGCTGCCTGAGACTCTCTGCTGTAGCATCCCTCATCAGCTGTGCGTTATTTTTCGCATACAGGGGCCAGAGTGCGGCCAGCGTATCGCTGTCCTGATTAAGACCAAATCGGGTGTACCACGGAGCACCGGTCGCCTCACGATGTTGCAGACGGGCAATCGCTTGCTGGAGGACGAGCTGGTTGTGCAGGCGTTCTGCAAGTGGTTTTGCAGTATCCGCTGCCTGCCTCGCCGTTTCCTGTGCCCCATAAATCTGGGTACGGTTAACGATCAGGGACAGCAATGTACCTGTCCCCCACAGGACAATAAGGGAAAGCAGCATTAACCTCAGCATCTTCTGCCAGTCGAAGCCCAGCTTCCTGCCGTTGACGGCATCACAGTCATCAATGACGGCTTTCCATGTCGGTGTGTCGAGGCGCGTGTTCGGTACCGTTCCGGCAATGGCCAGTTCAGGGCTGAACATGACACCGCGTAAACGCCAGGCCGCAGATCCCTGCATCAACCCGCTGAGCAAAACAGTCAGACTGGCTTTCAGTTCGTGTTGCAGACGGGAAGATAACTGGAGCAGGCCGTTATGAGCCGGATTATTCAGTATCTGTGCCATACCGACTTTTTGCAGGCGCTGAGACAGCGTAGTCAATGCCTTATCCGCCTCTTTTACAGTGCCTTCCGGTCCGAATATCACCCCTGTCGCAGCCGTGTCCGCGTCCTGCTGAGCACCTTTGGCTTTATCAGTCAGCCACAGCCAGACAGGCGCCTGCCAGCCCAGCTGATGATCGGCTTTCTGGCGGCAACGCAAGAAAGCATCCCGTTCGCTGTCCGTCGGGAGGGCTGAAGTACTCATCACCTGAATAATGCCATCAACCGGCTGGCCAGATCGCAGACGCTTCAGTTTTGAAAGGAATAGCTCATCCGGAAGTGACTGCGCATCACCGCCATAAATCAGTACGTTGCCGTCACCTTCCTGCCAGAGGTCATGGCACAGACCCGGAGCTGCTTTATGGACGTCGTCCGTGTTGCCCATCACCAGCAGGAGTCGCACCTTACGCTGCCATCGGCGTCCATAGCGAAAGCGCAGGTGTTCGGATACGGCGTCTTCGCTGAAGACCGGTTCATCGTCATCTTCTTCACCGGGAATGGTGTTCGTCACCGGAGTGATTCTCTCAGCCTTTTTCTGGCCCCACTGGAAATACAACCCGGATTTACCGGCGAAGTCGAAAGCCTTTTCTGTCAGCCAGCCGAGTAAAAACATCGCGGCAACCATAATGGCGCAGAATGTGAGTATGCGCTGTCCGTCATACGGTCCGAAGCCGGTGGCTGAGGCCACATTTTCCGGAAAGGCATAAAACAAAAATGCCACGATGGCTGTCAGGAAAAAGACGACAGTCACAACCGAGCCGATGAGAGTTTTTACTTTTACCTTAGACATTCTTTGGCGATTCCTTGCGAACTTCTTCTTTGGTGATGACGGCGACCCAGATGTCGTCCTTATCAGCGGCGGGTTGTGCGGCGATAACCTGCGCCCCTCGTTGTTCAACGTCAGCATTAGCAAGCGTGATGGCCAGCCATGGAGCAGCATGGCCGGTATATCCCAGCACGGGATCGATACTGAAATTGTCTTCTGAAAGACTAAATTCCACTTCGCTCTCTTCGCAGGCATTATTCCAGCCGCTGCCCGACGTCAATGTGTGACCGGAGATCCAGCTTCCTTTGAGTTCATTGGGCAGGGTCTTCGACCAGAGAAGCGCCCGGGTAAGTGTCTTTGTGAGCGTTGTTTCTGTTCCCCTTTCGGGGCGATGAAGGCGAAGCGCATCCGGCCAGGCATGGGCTTTGCGGTTGCTCAATACCACCATTGAGACAGCATCAGCATCTTCTTCCCGGGGAGACGCCGGTAACGACAGCGTGATGGCAACCAAAATGCCCGGGGTGTCCCATCGCTTGTCCAGCCAGGCATCAAACGCCCCCAGCCCTTTTCCGGCCATCAGGCGAAAAATCCTGCCCGTCTTGAGTGAGAGATCGGCTTTAAGCTGCTCTTCAAAAAGGGAATACAGATCGTTATCACAATCCAGCACCAGCCAGCATGGCAGCTCGGGCGGAAGTGGCTTAACTATCCCCTCTACACGCGTAGTCAGTTTATTAACCGCTGCTTTCAGGGCCTTCGTTAAATCTGTCTGATATTCTGGTAATGCCGCGTATCTGACCGGTTTGTCACATCCTCTTGGGCGAGAGAATTCGATAACAGGAGCTGCGACTTTCATTGCCTTTAGCAGGTCATCGGCTTTGTTTCCGGCCGGACTCTGAATATAAGTACCGAGGATCCAGGCGCAGCGTTGACCGCGCAGAATTTCACTGTCAATAAGCGCTTCTCGCTGGACATTTCGGGACTCGGCCCCCACCTGTTCGGCTTTGTAGGCAAACCGGCGTAAGCCGAAAATAAGCCCCCAGGTGCAAAATGGAAGACCCAGCGCGGTAAACCAGAAGACAAATCCGGTTCGCTCTGACGTCCAGCACCATAGCGTGAGCGCTATGCCTGCCAGCATGACAAACGCGAGGAAGAGCAGCCAACGGCCGGTGCCGGGTCGAGCTACCTTCGGAGCCTTTTCAGGGATGGCATCCAGCCAGACGGGCATAATCAGGCAACCTTTGCTGCGGCAAACGAACTGATCAATGTGCAACCACAGGCACATTTGTGACCGTGAAAGGCAACCGGGATACCATGATCAAGGTAATTAGGGTTCCCTTCTACGATGGTTGTTGGGCCATGTCCCGGAACCGGGCAGGACACTTTGTCACCTTTACGGGCAACGCCAATACCACCGAATTTCATCGTATCGGAAGCGGTCAGGACCGAGCCGCCGTGAGTGGTTTTATCGCCTTTACGGATAATCTGGAGCATTATTAAATTCCTCTTCCCTATATCTTTACTAATTCATCATTCTTTAATTCCCATGTCTCAGCAGAAATTTTTTTATCCGTGCCGTCAATAGAGATCGAAGGGATTTTTATTATGAATGTTTCTTGGTCACTGGTTATTGATGGGTAATGTCCGCCACAGATGTCAATTGTCTTCAGAAGTTTGAATTTTTCATCTTCTGTTTTGCTAAACCCATGTAATGGGTACAATCTCATGCATTTCCCATTGGGTTATTAATAAATAATCAACAAGTTCGCCATTGTTTTTTATTCTACAAGCGTTTTTTCTGAGGAGTTATTTATCCTTGGGGTCATCCGCAATAGCAAAATTATTAAATGTAAGAAATGCAAACAAAAATGCAGAGCAATAGCTTTTTAGATCTAAAGTCCATTTGGCTAGCCTAAATTAATATTTGTTAGTGAGTCAGGGTTGAATTTATTAACTCAACCCTGGTCGTCCTCTGATGCATGTCGGATCTTTATGAGGGGATCATTGGTTATTACATCCTTCTAATGATTCTATTAGTTTCACATATCCACCATTATTAAAATTAAACAAGGCCGTTTTGCATACAGGACTATCACTCTTGTTGATTGAGATAGATTGACCGGTTATTGCAATCATAGAACTATTTTTATAAACATCCATCTCAAATGGAAGGCCAACAGGGGTACCATTATCAGAAATATCAGCATAATTATAACTACCATTATTATCTGATGGAAGTGTTGCTACAACTTCCCCTGATAGTTTATCAATAACCCAACCACATATCCAATTATCACGAAGGCATTCTTTACCATGACCTCCAAAGGCTGTATAGATTCTAAAGTGCCCTGCAAAGTTAACAGGTTTTTTTAGTTGCTCTTGGACTGCATTTTTCCAGTGTGGCGAGTAGTTTTTCTGCTCTTTATTAAAGTGAATATTTTTTTCAAATGGACCGTTACTTACGGGAACCAGGTAGTCAGAAAACTGAGGATTAGAACTGTCTTGTGAGTACGCTACAAAAGACAAGAGCATACATGACACAAAAAGCATAAATTTGTTTGATTTTTTATTGCATCCCATTTTTAGAATCCTCAAGAGCTTTAATCATCGTGTCTGGTAATAGGTGAGCTTTATTCAATCCATCGCCAGCATAGTACGACTCACCCTCTACTTCTGCCACCCTTGGTACTAATTTGTATTTCTTTTTACCATTTTCATACACTGGTAATCCGTTTGCATCCAACACTGGTACTTTTTTGGGGCTTATACTCTTTCCTTTACGTACACCAGCTGATGCAAATTCTTTCGCCCACGCATAAATCGCATCTTCAGCGCTTCCGTTACCCTCAAGATAATTAATAAATGCTGGCCGCTTCAATTTAATCAAAAACTGCTCAAATATTTGATCCTGCATCGCAGCATCGTATAGTTTCGAAGTATCAAGACTAAGTGCTTTTACTGCACTTTTAAGCGTCTCTGGGATTATCTGGAATCGACCTGTGGCGAACATATTTCGTTCTCTTTGGGCATCAATTACCTCAGATATTGTCATTTTTGTGAGGTTAGTATTATAGTGCGGGACGGATTTACCTGTCTTTGTAACATTGTATGCCGAATAATCATTTTTTGACTCGACACTTCCTAAAAGGTTTGCAAACTTGCTATGTGCCCAGCCAGTATTTTTCTTTATTAATGCACCAAGAAAGGTAATCGGATGCATATGCCATAATGAAGGGCCTAGTTTTTCGGATGTAACATCCTGCATCCATTCCATTTTTTCAAGAAAATCTTCGCTGTATTTCTTCCATTCTGGCGCATCTTTTTTCAGCGCATTGAGGAACGGTTGCCAGATAGCATCGCCTTTTTTGAAGTACCAGTCGCTTGGGTGTTTTACGATTGTTTTCTGAATAACGTCACGATAATCAGGATTATGAAGTGCTCTCCAGTACTCCATTGGAGAATAGCGGTCGCTTCCGCTGTCAATTTTATCCAGCAGGCGCTGATAATTATGCTTCACGAGAGCATGACTGGTCCGCGTGTCTTCGGTCGCGGCCTGATAGAGTGAGTCGATGAGGTTACGGAAGAATCCAGTAGGCTGGTTTTTCCCATCCAGATAATCAAAGCTGGAAGGTTCTGCGGTTTCAGTTCGGAAGCCCAGCTTTGCCAGATCATACTGCGACAAAAGTTGAGGTTCCGCCTGGCCTTTAGGGACGTAAGCATTTTCTGGTCGCAGCTGCCAGTATTCCTGTTTGGTAGACTTATCGACTTCCGTTTGCACCTGACTCAGTGGAAGGATCCCCGCCCTGGTTGTTGCCCTTGTATCTACTGTGAATGTTCCTGTTGCAACATCTTTTTTGTACAACGTAAGGCCCGGAGCGTACTTTAGCCAGAGTGGATTCTTTTCTCCCACCTGCTCAGGGTTGGTCAGGAACGTTTCCAGGTTATCATCCATACTCGTGCATTCGATATGAACCTGGTATCGCGCTTCATATCCGCCATCCTTAGGTGCCTGATAATATCCCATATGACCAACAGGATCACCTGCACTGATAGCAAAGGGAGTTGGGCATACTACCTTGTCAAATTTCAGCGCTTCTTTTGCTGGTGGCATAAGTTTCTGCCACCAGGAAGGCTGTACCGCCCCATCAGTGCCAGGAGACAGGTTGTTTTTGTCCACAAGCATCCAGTATTGCTGTCCTGGCTTCAGGGATGTTTTCTTACCCTTTTGCAATGCCTGTTCTGAGAGGCTGACAAATGTAACAAGGCCATACTCTCTCTTGTTAAATGCGACGGTATGGAGGCCGCTGTCTGTTTTATCCCACTCGACAATGGACCCTTTTGGTATCGTACCTTTTCGGTAGCTTTCGCTGGTACTTTTATTATTGGTACTGGCGGTCATGACCCATTCGGGATCGTAGGCGGAAAGCGTATCCTGGACTGTCCACTTTGTTTCCGTCGGATTAACGTTATAGGCTGAATATGGGGCCAGGTGCATATACAGGGTGTAGAAATGCAGCCCGCTGGATTCTTTCTCCCCCGGTTGAATAAAGTGTTTAACCAGAACAAACGAACCGGAAAAGCTCAATGGGCCGGATTCCCATGCAAGCGTCAGATAATCCTTGCAGACACGATAAGCAACCACTTCACCGTCAGCCATGCATCGCACAGCCTGCTCACCTTTAAAGGGGACCGGGAAATCCAGTGCTTCAAGAGGCGACCTGCCGCTAAGAGCACACCACGGAGTCGTGGCTTCCGTGATATGGATCCCGCCATGCCACATCCCACTTCGGCCAATCATATACTGCCCGGTGGATTCCCCCCCGACATGAGAGAGGATCTCTTCCTGATTTTTGAACTCATTTCCCCGACTGTTGGAGGGGATCGGCCAGACAATTTTGGGTAATACAGACACGATTCACACTCCTTGTCAGTCGTTAAATGACTTGCTGCTGATTTTGCTTTCCTGGGTGATATCCGTCAGGCTGAAATTGGGTGTTTCGTTGGGAAGATTTGCGCCCGAACCTGGTACCAGGTAGTCGGACGTTTTCATGATGAACTCACCAGATGAACCATGCTCAATGCCGTTTTTACTCAGCCTCAGGTAAGATCCGCCGCCGTTCAGCGTAAGCGCTTCCGGGGTGCTGATAATAATTTCGTCTTCACTACTGGTCACCGTCAGCTGCTTTTCAGAAAACAGTGCCATCGTGTTGTGCTGAGCCTGAATCTCGATGTCTCCCTGGTTGGCAACCAGCTTAGCCCCTTCTTTATGGACAAACATTCCCAGGGTTTTTTCTACCGTTACAGACAGATTTTTCATCGCACCGATATCAAGATGTTGACCGGCATTAATCATGGTATTGCGGGAGCTGCTGAGCTGAAGATGCTCACCTGAGGTAAATGCTACCCCCTGCGGAGCGCTACCCAGCAGAACTGAAGACTGGAGGTCTTTGATTTTATCGGTCACGAGACTAATCTGGGTATTGATGTCGCAGACCAGCGCTCCGGCGGCAACAGCTGCGCTGTTCAGCGCCTGCATCTGGCTGTTGGCCTGGTTAATCTGACTTATCGCAGGGGCCATTTCCAGCACCGGCCCCTGGGCTTTGGACTGGGCATCCGCTGTCAGGAACAGCCCTTTTGCAGCCCTAACTGCGCCATGCTCGTCTGTACGCAGTTCAAAACCAGCGCCGCGCTTTTCACGCTGGCCATTGACCAGGTGTCCCATGTTCAGTTGCGTTTTGCCATATTCCGTTGCGAGCTTGATATGCTCTTCCT
The DNA here is from genome assembly GCA_041890495.1 of Enterobacter hormaechei. Classification (GTDB taxonomy): domain Bacteria; phylum Pseudomonadota; class Gammaproteobacteria; order Enterobacterales; family Enterobacteriaceae; genus Escherichia; species Escherichia boydii. The sequence continues at coordinate 205,085 of CP169086.1, read as the reverse complement.
GGCGCTTATCCTCCATCCGCAACTTATTGTTCGCCGGGGTACGCCACACGTTCCGCGTATGATTGTCACTGGTGACAGGGTCCGGATGTTCTGAGTCGTGCAGGGCATAGGCGATATAGGGGCGATCAGGATCCCCGTTGTCGAAAATGACGGCCACTTCAGTTCCGTCGATAAGCGGAGAGTGGAAACCGTAGGTATCACCGGCATAGGGTTTAGCCAGCCGCAGCCACAAATAGGCATAACCCTGTTCAGGACTGTTACGGTCAAAGTCCAGTTTCACACGGTAGCGCCCTTCCGGGTCGAGCCAGGAATAGGTGTCGCCTTTTTGTGTGCTTTCCACCCGGGCTGGAAGCGTTCCGGAAATCACTGGGCGATTAAGTAACGCCGGACGATAACAGACGGTTTCACTGTAGGGGATACCCTCGAACGTCAGCGTAAAGCTACTTTTGCGCGAACCGCTGGTGCGCACCGTGGTGATGACGATGCCTTCCCTGACGGCATCGGGAAGCGTTCCGTCCGTTTCCAGTACCTGACCCGGAGCCAGATGAGGGCTGGAGGAATGCCCGGTGACCTGATATTGCGCATTCAGAATGCGTTCGTGACGCAGACGGGCGAAGTATGCTCCGGTCTCTGGGCTTTCAGTATCACCTTCAGTCAGGAAGGGTTCCGCATAATGGTACGTTTCTCCGGCGGTGATCCCTTCTTTGCTAAAAATGCTTTCAGTACTGTCCTGAGGTTTCAGCGCTTCGCGGTAGTTGTAGTCACGGGTGGCCACACTTCCGCTCACCACATTGTATGCGGTCTGAATATCCCAGATGCTCTCCTGCCCGCTGTCACTCATCCCGGCCTGGTTGCGTAACGGCAGCGTGACGCCAAACTCATACTGCTCCTGGCTGTCCTGAAAAATCACCACGTCCTGTTCAAGACGGCCGTCCATTTCATAGCGCCAGTAAATGCCCACCTCCGCCAGCAGACGCTGAACAAACTCAAGATCGGTTTCCCGCCACTGGGTGATGAGCTCCCGGGATGGATACTCCCGGGAGAGACGGAACTCAAAATCAGGCCCTTCCAGACCGTGTTTACGCAGCACTTGTTCAACCACCTCAATAACCGACTGATTGAGGTAGATCTCGCTCCCTTTCGTATAGCCCAGTAGAGCAATACGTGGAACAATAGTCAGCGCGTAATGGGTATCATCATTCGACGTAGATACGCGGCGGAACGACTCAACCACGCCGAATACCGTCCTGACCGGCAGCGCCGGTGCCCCGTCAAACATCGGGGTCTGGAAGGTAAATGACGCGGGTTTCAGCAGTAACGTGTCACAGGCGATATCCTTAGAGGAGCAGGTGACCGCCACGTCATAGCGCCATGGCTGGCTAAGTGATTCAACCGCGCTGTAACGCAGAACATCAAGGAAATCGCTGCATTCATGCACATCAACCCGATAACGTGACTGCCCTGACAGCTGTTGCACCGCGTCGGTGGCCTTCCTGATAAGTGTTCCGCTCATGACGCCTCTCCTTCTGCCTCTTCATCAAATGCCAGCACAATGCCCTGTTCGTCATCCCAGGTCAGCTGTAGTGAAGACGGCTTTTGTTTTGCCGCCATATGGCTCAATAACTGCTGGCTCAGAACCGGCAGGATCTGCTGGTTAAGCAGACTGTCGACGTTACGGGCACCGGTATCCGGCAGCAGACAGGCTGTCGTCAGGGTGTCGATGAGACTTTCGCCAATGTGAGTTGAAATGCCGTAGTGGCGTTGCAGACGCGTGCTCACCTGTGCGAGCTTCATGCCGACGATGGTGCGCATGGCATCCATTGCCAGCGGCCGGTATATCACCGTCTGGAAGCGGGCCAGCAGCGCTGGCTGGAAATGATCGCGCAGGATTGGACGTAACAACTCATGTAAATCGCTCTCAGTGGATTCTGGTTGCTCGTCCAGCAGCTGCATCAACTGATCACTGCCCAGGTTGGACGTCATCAGTATCACGGTATTGCGGAAATCAATTTCACGCCCTTCCCCGTCCCGCATAAAGCCCCGGTCAAAGACCTGATAAAACAGGTTCATCACATCCCGGTGGGCCTTTTCCACTTCATCGAGAAGCACCACGCTGTACGGCCGCTTACGGACTGCCTCGGTGAGAATGCCGCCCTGACCATATCCTACATAGCCCGGAGGGGAGCCTTTCAACTGCGAGACCGTGTGCGGCTCCTGGTATTCTGACAGGTTGATGGTAATGAGCGATTTCTCACCGCCATACATAACGTCGGCAAGCGCCAGCGCGGTTTCTGTTTTGCCCACCCCGCTTGGCCCCACCAGTAAAAACACACCCTGCGGCCCGTTCTCCGGCGTGAGACCTGTTTTTGACGCTCGCAGTCGTTGGGCAATGGCATTCAGGGCAGGATGTTGGCCGACAACACGGGTTGCCAGCTGCTCTTCCAGCGTCAGTAATTCGGTCTGCTCATCCTTCATCAGCGACGAGAGAGGAACCCCTGTCCAGTCGGCGATAACGGTTGCAACGGTGCGGACATCAACATCCAGCCCCAGTAATGGGCTGTTATTCTGAATGTGGGAGAGCTCCTGCTGGAAGGCGGAGATCTCTTTCTGGCGGCTGATGTCTTCCCGGCAGGCTTTCAGCGAGTCGGTAAGCTGCTTTTCAGTCTCATACTGTGACTGAAGGGCCATTTTTTGCTGGCTGAGCGCCTGGGTCCGTTGTTCAATCTGCGGCAGACGACTGGCATCAACACTGTTACCCAGAGAAATATCTTCCAGCAACTCCTGCTGCTCCATGGCAAGCGCAGTCAGTTCAGCCTGCAACCGGGTAAGCTGTTCCGGCAGCGTGTCCAGGCTCATCCGCACCCGGGCCGCAGCGGTATCCAGTAAGTCCACCGCTTTATCAGGCAGCTGGCGCCCTGTGAGGTAGCGGCGGGATAGCGTCACCGCTGCCCGGACGGCCTCACCGGTAATGTGTACGCCATGATGTTCGGCATAGCGGGATTTAAGACCGCGCAGCATCAGGCAGGCTGTCTCATCATCGGGCTCATCAACCTTGACCATCTGGAAGCGGCGCTCGAGGGCAGCGTCACGTTCGAAGTACTGCTTGTATTCACTCCAGGTGGTGGCCGCAATGGTTCGCAGTTCACCGCGAGCCAGTGCCGGTTTCAGCAGGTTGGCCGCATCTGCCCCGCCCGCCTGATTACCGGCACCGATAATGGTGTGTGCCTCATCAATAAACAGCAGCACCGGCACCGGGAAGTGCTGGACGGCGTCGATGATATTTTTCAGACGCTGTTCGAACTCCCCCTTTACACCGGCACCCGCCTGAAGTAAACCCAGATCCAGTGTCCTGACGATGACGGGCTTAAGACTTTCGGGCACATTGCCCTCAGCAATACGTAGCGCCAGGCCTTCAACCAGGGCCGTTTTGCCGACACCTGGCTCACCTACCAGAATGGGGTTGTTCTTACGACGTCGGGAGAGAATATCCACCATCTGCCGGATTTCGTTATCGCGACCAAAAACCGGGTCAATTTTTCCTTCCCGGGCACGGGCAGTCACATCAACTGTAAAACGATTGAGAACGGACTCTTCCTGTGAAACGGCAGGCTGCGCACTTCCGCCTTCAGCCTGATTTTGTGCTTCATGCTGTAACGGTGCAGCCCGGCCAATAATGCTGACATTGCCAGACTGCTCACTGAGCGCAACGTCATGCCGCTCATCCGACTGGGCTTCCAGCAGGGGACGTAACCTTTCCAGCTGGCAGGTGGTCAGCGTCATTAAAGGCCAGAGGCCATCACAGCGTGTCAACCCTGACGTTTCAACCATGGCCGTAAGCAAATGTATGCTGCGGATCTGCTCATCTCCCGCGAGCGTGGCGGCAAGCCAGGCCTGTTTCAGCAGGGTCTGGAGGGAAGCAGAGAGCTCTGGTCGGGTGCGAACTGAACGAGGCTGTGCATCCAGCCAGCTCAGAAGAGACTGCCAGACGGCATCCATATCCCATTCATAGCGCCGGGCAAGAACGGTCAGGTCACCTTCCCCCTGCTCCAGCAGTTTCAGCAGCCAGTGCTCAGGCGTGATTTCTGCATGCGCACGGGTCTGACATAAAGAAGCCGCGCCTTCCAGTGCTCTGGCGCAATAAGGGTTAAGTCGTCGTAGCAGGACTGCTGAATGATGTTCCATGTCGTTCCCTCTTGCTTGTTCAGGCACGCTACCGCCCCTGGCCGTCAACCGATGCCCATAAGGTTCATGCCGATAAATTGTGAGACTGCTCTGCAAAGCGTCCGTCTGACAGGCGCTGTGCGGAGCAAAACAAAAAGGCGGACAGAAGGGATCTGCCCGCCAGAGTCTTATGCTGTGGTGCGTTCGTTCCAGGAATCGGAATGAATGATGTTGCCGTCTTTGTAGGTCCAGGTGATTTTTTCGTAGCGCAGCTCGATCTGCTCAAGATGGTTATGCTTCTCGAAAGAAGGATCTTTGATGTCGTGCATTTTCGGCGCAACTTTAACCAGCTTCACGTTTTCCAGTTTGGTGTTGAAGTACTCAACTTCCTGGCCTGCGTCGTTGATTTTGTACCACTTAAATTCAGCAGACTTCAGGGTCTGGCCAGTGGTCACCGCTTTGTACAGATACGGGCTGGAAGAGTCGATTTCTTTGGTAAACAGGAACGGCGTGTGAATACGGGTTCCGGTCAGCTTGCCAGTGTTGTTATCGGTCGGGATGTACAGGTTGTGTTCCTGAGCAACAACTTCGATGCTTCCTTCGCGATCTTTCACATCTACGGAACCCTTGATGTCAGCACCGCCATCGTCTTTCAGCCACAGATAAACTGGGATTGCCATGTTTACTTCTCCATTTCTTGAGTTGAAACGTCACGTACATCCTGTGACGCGTGTTTTGCGCCTGGCAGACGACAGGCGTCGGCCTGCGGTACCAGACTGATCTCGACACGCCGGTTATGCGCACGGCCGTCAGGCGTGTCGTTTGATGCAATTGGTCGGCTGTCACCGTAACCCTGCACGGCAAAACAACTTTCCGGTACGTCCCCGGTATCACGCATCCAGTTACGAACGGCCTCTGCTCTTTGCAAAGACAGAGTCTGATTTAACTGAACGCTGCCGGTATTGTCTGTGTGACCGCTGACCACGATAAGCCAGCCTGGTTTGGCTTTGATTCCGACCAGCGAGTTGACCAGCATTTTGGTGGAGCCCGGTTTCAGCACGTACTTACCAGAATCAAACAGCGACATGCTGTCGAGACGAACAATTTTCGGTACTGGTTTTGGTTCAGGGGCTGGTGGAGGCGTCCAGGTATCAATAGCCTGTTGCAAGGCCAGCCACAGTCGTTGGCCCGGGTAATAGCCCAGGCTGTAACGCAAAGGTTCACCCTGGCGCTGCCAGCGTTCAAGCAGGAGCGCATCCTGCTTCAGGGCGGCCAGTGATTCTGCCTTAGGGCGATAGTGGTTCATCGGGATTGCATTCCAGCGCTGTAAATCAGTACTCACCTGACGGATCAGGTCACGGTTATTGAGCGCAGAAATACCCAATGCGGTCAGGGCACACAGCCACATCAGCAGGATCAGGAGACGGGTACGCTGGCCCCCCTGCACAGTTGAAGCAAAAGGTGCCAGTAACGGCAGAACCGCATCCGGAAACAAACTTGCCGGGGCTGTCTGCCCTGGTTTTCTGAAAAACTGCAAACAGGTGCGGGTATGTAGCCAGTCGGCCCAGACTGACTCTGTACAGGGGAGGACGGTACCGAGGCGCATTGCCACAGAGAATGCTCGTTCTGGAGGCGTTAACCGATCAGGCTTTTCCAGCTCTTCAGCCAGCGTATTACGGATAAAGGAAAATGCCTCGCTGACGGCTGGCAGTGCCAGGATATTGTCTTCCGCCTGCTGCCAGTCAATGAAAGCCTGCGGCGAATCATTTACCGGACAGACAATCGGCTTATCACCCCGAACGATTATCCAGGGCGTTTCTGGCCCGGAAAATTCTGCACTCAACACAACCGGCAGGGTGAACCCCGTCAGGGATTTAATCTGCTTACACTGCTGGCGCAGCGTTTTCAGTGCGGAACGAAGAACGGCTTCATCCTGATGATGGTCTGGAAGGCAGCGGTACATCACCGAAAGCTGACCAACCTGGCGCGGGAACTGCGTCTGGATACTGCGGACAACGTCAGTTAACCGGTTGACGTCACCCGCCCGCAGCCACCATCCCTGGGCTGTTTTACGCAGAGGACTCCCCTGAAATAACGCATCCAGCATGTCACCGCACACCAGTACAACGGGACCCTGGGCGTCGGGTAAAGGCAGTTCAGCGGCCGGGAGGGTAACGTCGGATGTGGGCTCTTCGCTCCGACAGTTTTTAAAAACATACCAGCCTGCCAGAAGGAGGATCAGCAGCGTGGACAGACCGTTAAAAACGTTGCCTGTCGGGATGAAATACCACAGCAACCATAAGAACGTGGCAACGGCTGCCAGGGCGTGCAGGACTACCGGAATGATGACTGATCTACGCATTAGCCATGCAGCTCCGGTATTTGTGCTGACAAGAGTGCCTGGAGCCAGAGATGGCCCCCCCACCAGGTAACACCCGTAAGAATGATGGCGAGCGCTATCCAGAACCAGACTGAGCGCATCAGACTCCAGCGATGTTTCCCCATCCGGTGAACAACCAAAGACAGGCCAGCATCAGGCGGAGAAACACGTTCAGAAAGGGCTTTCATTACCTCATCACGTTGCGACTGGCTGACCGCTTTCAGGCTGTATAACCCCTGAAAGCCCAGCGCTATCACCCGGTGATAGCAGGTTAAAACGGCCGGGTTTGGTGAAGGCTGACGCAGAACTTCTTCAATGCGATCCCATAGTGCTTCACCAGCCCGAAGTGAGCCAAAAAAACGGGCCTGAAGTGGCGCTTTACGCCAGGCCACCTGGCCCTCATCAACTTTCGGCTCCTCTCCTTCCTCGCTTTTTTCAGACTTACGGCTCATTACCGTTTCGTCCAGCAGAGCACATTGTGCGTAGGAAATATGCTCCACACTGGCGTCGTCATAACCGGCACGCTCCAGCGCTTCCCGCACAGTTTCAACCTGTTTAACACATTTGTTGTAAAGCGCAGTGCCATCAAGCGTGACGGCACCTTTTTTAAGCATGGTGACGGTAAGCCAGGTCTCCGCCATCAGCTGGTCGATATCAATATCCTGTCTCATGAGCGCAATACCGCAAACAGTTCAAGTTCCAGGGCGCCAAGAAGCTCAGGCACATAGAACATACACACCCCCTGCTCCTGCATTTCATGTGCAGCGGGACTTTCCATATCAAGGGCGAAGTACTGGTTTTCCATGCGTACAGGCAATGCTGCCGGGACTCTGCTCACCGGGATCAAAGGGATCCCCTTGAGTGCCGCACCATAGATCTCGCGGACATCATCAGGTGAACCCGCCTGACAGAGTGCAGGAAATTTCTCGGCGACCTGCCAGGCCGGGATATCCGAGCGCACAGAGAGATAAAGGTCAGCCTCTTCACGCAGGCGGATATCGTGGAGGTTGGCCTTCCAGGTCTGTCCGTCCGGTCGGGACATTTCCAGAGCAATGACCCGGGATGGCAGACTTGCTTCCAGCAAACCTGTTATCAGGTCAAACAGCGGGGGAAACGCATTGGCCGGTTCCTCGTGGTCATAGTCCGGTATAGCGTCAAGATCATGGTCCAGGGAAAAAGTCAGCATACTGCCTGCCAGACGAGCGAGCTCTGCCCACACCTGTTCTGGTGGACGGGAAGGAAAACGTTCGTATTCCGTCAGCACCCTGGCGTGGGAATTCAGCGCATTCAGCAACCAGAAAAGGGAAACATCGGCGACTGCAAAATCGGCGAGTCTTTCGTTACTTTCACGACGCATTGTCATCAGTCGCTGGCGTCGGGAGCGAAGCTGGCGATTGAGCAGCACCAGACGTTCTCGAAGGACCGGACTTGCCCCAAAAGATGCCACTGGAGGAATAAAAGACGGATCCTGTCGCCACGCATTTTGTCCATCCCGGATAAGCCTTGCTACCGGGCACACTTTCCAGGAATCATTACTTTCATGAGCAAACCGGATAGTGAAGTTAAACCGGGCAACGGCCATGGATTCTTCTTCAGAGCCAAAGGCATCCTGCAAAGTCACCCATTCTTCACGATAACGGAGCGGACGGTCTGGAGTGACGCCTTCCTGTTCAACGTTGGCAACACCTGGCTGCATGTGAGGCAGTGCAATAACGACGGTTACCGCATCACGACCTGCCAGCAGACTGGCATCTAACTCACGTGGTGCCGGAGGCAGATCGCTCCTTTGTGCGTCAATCAGCGAACCATCTTCCAGCCAGAGACGTAACTGCGTAATCTGAATCAGACCGGACGACAGAAGGCTGTCATTAAACTCAATCTTTTCCACGCCCCAGGGGAATGGGGATGCCAGTGCTGATGCACCGGCACTGCGAAAAGACTCCCATTCAGCCTGCTGCTGGAACTGTTGAGGGGACAGTAAAGCCCCCTCGTTCCACAGTGGACGATAAATTTTCATCCCTGCCCTGCCTTATGCTTTTGCTTTAGGCATCTGGGATACCAGCGACAGGTTGACGTCCATGCCTTCAACCTGGAAGTGAGGGACGGCAAAGAGTTTCACGCGGAAGAAACCCGGATTATCCTCGATGTCTTCAACGATGACTTTGGCATCGCGAAGCGGGTGTGAAGCCTGGAGATCATCGCCCGGATCGGTCATCTCGGTCACTAGACCTTTCACCCAGGTATTGAGCTCCAGCTCAAGCAGGCGACGGTCTTTGGTGGTACCGATATTTTCACGCTGGATGAGCTTCAGGTAGTGCGCGATACGTGACAACAGGAAGATGTATGGCAGACGGGCATTGATGCGGCTGTTGGCGGTCGCATCCGCAGTGTCGTACAACGCAGGCTTCTGGGCGGAGTTTGCGCTAAAGAAACAGGAATAATCTCTGTTTTTATAATAGCTTAGCGGAATGAATCCCAGATTCGAGAATTCAAACTCACGGGTTTCCGGTATCATTACTTCGGACGGGATTTTTACCTGATTACCGGTACCGAGGTCGTACAGATGGATAGGCAGATCCTGAACTGCACCGCCAGCCTGAGGGCCACGAATCTGGACGCACCAGCCATTATTGATAAAACTTTTCACCATATTGGCAGCAAAGGCAAAGGATGCATTCGTCCATAAATACTTCTCGTGATCAGGTCCCTTCACTTCCTCCACATAATTGAAACTGCGCACCGGGACGGTATCCGGACCATACGGCAGACGGCCCAACACACGTGGCATAGTCAGGCCAATGTAGCGGGAGTCCTCAGAGTCACGGAACGCTTTCCATTTAATATATTCAGCTCTGTCAAAATAGTTACCGATGTCTTTGATGGCCGCGACTTCTTCCATGCTGGATTTATGGAAGAATTTTGGTCCTACAGAACCAATAAACGGCATATGAGCGGCAGCTGAAACTTTTGATATATTACGGAGTAACGCTACATCCTGAGCGGAGGAATCGAACTCATACGACGAAATGATTGCGGCAATGGGCTCTCCGCCCGGTTGATCGTATTCCATCGAATAAGTATGGTGATAAAGACCACTCTGGATAATCTCCGGAGCGTCTTCAAAATCCTGACGCAGATCGTCTTTAGAAACATCAAGTATTTCTATTTTTACATTCTGGCGGAAATCGGTGCGATCAACCGTGTGCTTAAGCCCGCGCCAGAGTGATTCTACGCGTTGAAACTCCGGGTGGTGCATAACTTCATCGAGCTGGCGACTGATTTGATAATCAAGCTCTGCGATATGCGAATCAAGCAATGATTTATCAAGCTTCTCAACTTTTTGGCCTGATTTTGAAATAACCTGCATAAAAACCTGAATGGCTGCGGTCACTCGCTCATCTGCCGAGGCATCGGCCATGACGCTGTCGTCCTGATATTCAGTAATGTCACCCAGGCGAGAAACTGGATTCAGATTAATTTTTTCAAACAGCGAGGCATACACGCTGTCTGGGTTATTCTCAAGTACAGTAGTGTTCCCCTGCACCGATTGTGTTTCAGTATTCACAGACATCAGCATCCTCTCTGTTAATCCATTAAAAAAACATTTTGCTGTTATTCGGCAGGTGCAAGGGCATTCAGCTCTTGTCTTAATTCTTCGCTCAAAGCCGGGTCTTTCAGTATGGTTTCAAGAGATCTGCGGAACTCGGCGTTATCCAGGAGGTTTGACTTGAGGTCTCTAAGGAGATTGCGCATGGCTAACATGGCACGAAGTTGAGGAATTTGCTTTGCTATTGCTTCAGGCTCGAAATCCTTCATTTCAGAAAAGCTGAGTTTGATATTTTCTTCAGAACCATCCCCTCTCAGGGTGTTAGCAACATCAATGCTGACCTCTGGGTTAAGCTCGGACAGAACGCTATTAAAGTTGTTTTTGGAAATATTTAACTTACTGCGTTCAGAAAGCGGGAGGGTTTCTTTGCCGTTACTGAAGTCTCCCACCGCGAGAAGTTTTAAGGGCAACTCGACTTTCTTTTGGGCGGAACCCGTGTGCAGGTCAAGCTGGATGTTGACACGTGCTTTTGGCACTTCATTCTGGAAGCTGGAATCTGCCATATCATTCCCTTTGTTGGACAGTGGTAATAGTTACTACAAGGTATCTTTACAAAGCGATGATAGAACATATTGCTCACATAGATCAACTTTGCAGATCAAAGATCTGCAATTAGAATTTTCCTAAGAATTTTCCTCTGTTTTGTAACAGAGTGCACCTCTAGATTTTGGGGTAATAGTTGTGTTGTTAACTGCTTATGTAGTCATTTGCAGGGCTATTAACTATAAGTAACTGCCCTGATGGTTGAATGTTGCATATGTGATCTTTTATTGATTTAGATCAATGCAATTGGTGCGGTTCCCGCCCGGTGCGGAAGTGTGCTTTTGTACTGATAACTCACTGTAACAGTTACATTTTTTGTTACATGTCGTTGTGGTGAAAAGTCCGAAAACTGACTTATGGGAAAAACTTTTTAAGTAATGGAGTGGTCTTTGTTTTAAAGATAATTAAGTGTTAAGAGTTGTCTGTCTAACTACCCATGGGTTTTGGCGAACAAAATCACGTACTCCACTTATACATGCGCTTGAGATGATGTCAAAATTCGGGTGATTTGATGAGACCATATTCCCGGTATTATCAAGAAGCATAATAGTACCCAAAGACCGAACCAGTTGATATTCATTAAACTTATGCTTTAGCAAAGTTTGTAATCTATAAATTGTTTCACCTGAACTGTTACCTTCTATACCTACTACGGAAACAGTGCAGTTAAGTTCCGCACTATCAGATTGATTGTCGTACCAGAAATTATCGGTATAATTGGTTTTCTTTGCTAAGTCGAGTTTACCAGGCCATTTTACCCAAGCAGAAGAATTATTTTTTGACCGTAGAATTTTCTTCAACTGCTCCATTGGTGCGTTCTGATCTACAGACCATGAAGAAATAAATTCGTTAAGCAATATCTCTGGATCAATAACAGCAATGAAATCAAATTCCTCTTTATTAATAGAGCATGCTCGATCTTTGAGATAAAAAAGGCCTAGTTTATAACCTTTGTCACTTTTCCAGTTTGCGCCTACAGGCTGATAGTCTGTATTTATAAATGGCTTAAATGTGTGTGTTTCAGGAGAAAAAATCACTGATGGCGCCAGAGTTCGTCCTCGGTTTCGGATTGGACTTACATAAATTTTTTCTCCATCACTTAACATTTCTATAATTGCTTTTGTCACAACTACTGAAATAGAAGGAATACATTTAATTTGATTTTCATGTCCGACATGCGACAACCTTCCATCCTCACTCTTCTGTACCTTTGCAAGGCAGGTCGGGCAATACTGTTGGTCTCTATCATGAACAGGCATAGCAAGACGACCGGAATCGTTGAGTACCAACTGAAGTAACGGATGATCCTCTTTCATCATGGTCATTTCTTCTCTTTAACCTTTCTGGGCTTTTCGTTTAACTGTCTCCATTGCCACGGAGGGACAGGGTTGGGGTCTGCCCATAACCCCTTTGCATTTTTTCGTGCTGCGGATTCATACTTGAGGTAGCTCGGGACAATGGCGTTATCTTCAAACCGATATACCCACGCATATCCGCTGTCCACCATAGAAGCATTAATGTCATAACCATCTAACCAAATGGTCCCTAACATTCGGCCATAGATATCCGTACCATGGTCGTTCACGGTAATGATTTTGGTTGCAATAGCTGTGGTTAAGGCCTGCTTTGCTTTTTGCCCAAAAGCCTGTTTGGATTCAGGAGCGTCTATACCATACATCCGTATTTTGATGGTTGTATTTTGAGCATCCAGCGCAGTTATGGTGTCACCGTCAACTATCTTCACCACCTTTGCCTCAAAAGTTGTTGAGTTCCCCCAGGACGCCGCAGGGAATAAAACGATCATGATTGGCAAAAGTAACTTTTTTAGATAACCCATCATTTCACCTGAATTTGTTGAGTGCAGACATGTATACACAAGGCTATTCATATGCACTAGTTTAACAAGTCATAAATTCATGGACGGGCTTAAAACATATCATTTTGCATCTTAAAGGCAGAAAAATCACAAAAGATTTAGAACCTGAACCAAAAAATAATCCAAATTAAGCGTGTTAATCTATCTCAAAGATATTATTCCTGAGAGAGTTAGGATGAAGCATTATACTCATGAGCATGAAACAGACCTGAATGATGTGGATAAAGCTCAATATTTTATCCACAAAACTTTGTTAATAGCTTCGACAATTTATGATCTGAAATATCTGGCTCAGGTTTTAAATGATGAAAATGGCAGTAACTGGTCCCGCGCCTCGCTTAAACTTCAGGTTAAAGGAAAACCTGAACATTGTGAGCTGAGTATCGCAGATGGACTTTATTTACAGACTTTAATTCCTTCCCGGCCTGCTGATTACGAGGACAGGCACTTTAGCTTTATCGATTTGTTTGCAGGGATAGGTGGACTACGAAGCGGATTCGATGCCATCGGTGGTAAATGTCTTTTCACGAGTGAATGGAATACTTATTCCAGCCGTACTTACCGGGCGAACTGGTATTGCGATGAGAACGAGCACCGCTTCAATTCAGATATCCGTGACATCACTCTTAGCAACCGGCCCGAGGTTTCTGATGAAGAGGCGTACAAGTTTATCGATACCTCTATCCCGGATCATGATGTACTTCTTGCGGGGTTTCCGTGTCAGCCATTCAGCATTGCCGGTGTCAGTAAAAAGAACTCTTTGGGACGCAAACACGGTTTCGAGTGCGACACTCAGGGTACGCTCTTCTTTGATGTGGCCAGGATCATCCGGGCAAAACAACCTGCAATTTTTGTTCTGGAAAATGTTAAAAATCTGAAGAGTCACGATAAGGGTAATACATTTAACATCATCATGAAAACGCTGGAAGAGCTTGGCTACGACGTCGCAAACAGCGAAAGCATGGGCGCGGATGATCCTAAAGTCATCGACGGCCGTCATTTCCGACCCCAGCACCGTGAGCGTATCGTCCTTATTGGTTTTCGCCGCGACCTGCGCCTGAAAGACGGTTTTTCTCTAAGAGACATTAAAGACTTTTATCCGGACAAGCGCCCTTCTCTCTCCGATTTACTGGAACCGACGGTAGATAGTAAGTACATCCTCTCCCCTAAACTCTGGGAGTACTTATACAACTATGCAAAGAAACATGCAGCAAAAGGCAATGGTTTTGGTTTTGGACTTGTAGATCCTTCCAATGTTAATAGTGTCACCAGAACCCTCTCAAGCCGCTATATGAAAGACGGATCTGAAATTCTTATTGATCGGGGTTGGTCGCATGAGCTGGGAGAGTCTGATTTCCATAACCCGGACAATATGGACCGTCGGCCACGCATGCTAACGCCACGTGAATGCAGCAGGCTTATGGGCTTCGATAAACCCGGGGAAAGTGTTTTCCGTATACCTGTGTCCAATACACAGGCTTACAGACAGTTTGGGAACTCAGTGATTGTTGATGTCTTTGCAGCTGTCGCTAAATTGCTGAAGTCACGAATTGAATATGCTGCTTTCTTGCGATTGCGGCAGTCATACGATGAAGTGTGCTGAACTAAGCTCATTTATCAATTTAAATGCTGAAGATTGTTGTAATAATGTCTGAGGTCAACCATGACGTATTTCGAATCAGCTGAAGGTAAGACCGTATCTAAAGAACGCGCTTTAAAAGAACTGTCCAGGCATTGCGTTCCTGAAACAGATTTCGAAGAATTCTTTAGCGACATGGGCGTAAAGGAACAGTATGACGCTCAGGAAGTGTTGCTCTGGTTGGGATATTAAACTTCCAGTTTAGGAGATTATTATGAGCCAAAAATTCGCAGTGATGATTGCTTACGACGACGATCCAAACGTCAAAAGGTATTCACCTGACTTTCAAACGCAGGATGAGTTTGCAAAAGGGTGGCAGTCGGCTCTTAAAAAGGCACACCACACCTCAGGTCAAAAATCAGTCATTACCTGCGGATGTCGTGGAAAAGGAGAAAAGCGACTTTATGTTCGTGCTTTACCGAACGGTGATGCCTTTATTCTCGTCAAAGCCGCTAACACGGGCATTGAGCATGATCCTTCCTGCGTATTCTTTTCCCTTGATGCCCGGCATACCGGCCTGAAAGGATATGCGAGTGGTGTGGTCCGTATTACAACCGAAGGTGATATGGCTGTAAGGCTCGGTATCGGTATGACAGAGAAAGATCCTCCTGAAAAATCAGAAGTGCCTCCCCTGCCCCATGTTCAGCGACCAGAAGGTGGTCAGGCCTCAATGACCCTCCTGGGCTTGCTTAGTCTTTTGTGGACAGAGTCTGGTCTGAATGTCTGGTACCCGAAAATGGCAGGGAAACGTAACGATTCACTGGTGCGGTATCGTCTGCATGAAACCGCTAAACAAATTCGTACCGGCAGAGCCTGCATAGGTGACCATTTATTCATTGGTGTACCTGACCCGAAACAACCTGTCGCTCAGTCGCAGATTCAGCGTCTTTCATCACAGGCAATGAATGATAAACGTCTCATGCTCCTGTCAGTTTTACCTCGCTACGATGCTGAAAAGCATGAGAAGCCACTTAAATTTTTACCCCTGCGGAATTTTGGGGGGCTACCGCTGATTTTTTTCAATTCTGAAGGCCATTGGGACAGCGTAAAGAAACGATTTTCATCGGAGTACGCAGCATGGAAATCCGGAGCGAAAATTGTTGTCTTTGCGTTGACGTCACCAGCTGCGGTAACCGGCAGAGGCCCTTCTGTAAGAGCTCATCAAATTGTGCTGATGCACGTTAGCGAGAACTGGATACCTCTGGACTCCTCCTATGAGGCGATTGTTGCAGAAAAGCTGGATGCCGAGCACCGGCAGTACGTTAAGCCCATGCGTTATGATGCGAGCATTAGTGAGGTGTTCCCTGACTTTTACCTGCTCGACACCAAAAGCGATAAGCCGTTCCCGATGGAAGTATTTGGTATGGCCACCCCTGCTTATCTGGCACGAAAGCAACTCAAAAAGGATTTTTACAACCGTGAATATGGGCCTTATGGATGGTGGCACTGGGATGCGACCACAGCATCTGAAACTATGGTGCTGCCTCATTTTCCAGAATCACGTAGACCTCTTTCAACTGACACACCTGCTTAAAATGGAGAAAAAATGTCATACATGCTTTCGCTAAGCGAACAGACAAAACTGAACGCTTTTCTGTCAGGGATCCTTGATGATTACAAGACTGGGGTTATCACTCAGATACAAGCTGTTGGTAAAATCGGTAACGTGTTTTCTGCACTGGAAAGTGGAGACTCAAAAAAGGTAGTGCATTTGTTGACTGAAGGACGAAAACTCCTGCGGACGGGCTGAATGTCCGCAGAAGGTCTACTGTGCCAGGGGATGCAGAGAAGTCTATCAACCTGGCTTCATTTATCATGATGTTTTTCTACTACGCGGCTGTTTTGACTTTCCAGTACCTCCCCCTGCCATTGCACCAGTCAATGTATCAATGGTGCCTTTCAGGGATTCTGAGATTGTTTTCTCTGCCTCCAGGGTAGCTTCCAGCTTCATTACTTTGGACTGGAGCGTTTTTAATTCACTGCTTTGTTCAGCCACTTCCGCTTCATAGCCCTGGCTGACCAAAGTTACTTTTTTCAGGTTGGCGCTCAGCGACTCGTTTAGTTTATGGAGTTCAGTAAGCTCGGCATTCACCGCCACCAGGTCACCCTCCTTCCCGGACAGTGCACTTTTCAGCTCAGTACAGAGGTTCTGTGCAGCAATCAATTCCTGTTCAAACCTGTCCCTCTCTGCCTTTGTATCTGACACAGTCTGACTTAACTGGTCGCATTGTCTGGAAAGACCGGCATTATCAGAACGCTGAGTGTTGATCTCTTCGTTCAGCTTTTTTTGATATTCAAGGTGACCAGCGATCTCTGTTTTACGTTCAGCCAGTTGCTGGGAGAGTGAGTCATTTGACTGCTGTGCGAGGCTTAATTCATGCCGTGTGCTATCTAACTGGTGATGGCAGGTTTCGAGTTCTGCTTCGGCAACATTCAGCCTTGTTTCTAACTCCTTGACGGTACTGTCCCGGATCTCTAATCGACCCTGTAGCGCCTGATTCTCAAGTTTCAGCTCATCCATATCGGTAGCGCTTTGCTCAAGCCGCTGTAAAAGCTGCGTTACCTCCTCCTCCAGCTGCATGCTACGTGCTTCAGCTTTTTTAACACTATCACTCTGTATTGCGGTATAGCTTCTACGGTAGTGCCAGGTGATGTACGAGATAATATCGCCGAGTGCAACCTTCACCTCATCGGGTATATTTAGGTAACGGGCCTCTTCAGGAACCTCTTTAACATACTTCTGGTACTCAGCGAACATCTCCTGTGACCTTGCAAACGAGCCGCCAACAGCGTTTCTGAGCCAGTGAACTTTGAAGCTCAGATCGATATTTTCCGGGTTAATTTTTTTCTCTTCGCACAGACGTTCGATTGCATTGAAGTAATCGATCATCGCAATAGATGAGTACCTTGAACGACCCATTTCCTTTGATTTTTCTGTGGATTCGCTGCGGATGTCATTCTGCACCTCTGGCGAGGTAGCATCGTTCAGGCTTTTTTCTTTATCGTTTTCGATCATCATTTTTTTCCTGCGGCCGGAAGCTGGTTTGCAAAATATATGCTGATAAGATCGTTCAGAGCATTCATAAGCGAGATACTGTCGATGCAAATATGAACGTTTCCATTCTCAAACAGGCGACACCGCCAGCCATTCTCATCGCAGACCTCGCCTGTGAAATCTGTATTTCTCATGGCCGTCAGCCTGTCGACCATACTCAGCCCACCGCCGGTTGCAGGTGTTGGAGTATCAGAACAGATGCATACAATATTCTCAAAGTCGCGTAAACAAAAGTGATTGTCCTGCGAGAAACCGTTGTACCTCAGTACGTTCACACCAGGAAAAATCCCCCGAAGAACAAGCTTTTTCGGCATTGTATATTGCCGTGCATTGCTTTTAAAACTTCGGTCAAGCTTGTTGAGAACATCAACGAAACCTTCTGCAAGCGTGTCTCGTCTGTTAGCCAGTGCATGCTGTAATGTTCCCTTAACAATCTCCAGGGAAGCGACGGGCGGATCTGAACGTAGGGATTCGTTAAAGGCTTCTTTTTGTTTATGGTTCCAGTATCGGTCCATACCTGTTTCTTCAAAGAGACTTTTCCACGTTTTACGGTCAATTTCCTTACGCCCCTCCTCGATGGTTCGTTCCAGTGAGGCCGGAAGACCAAATGCGTTAGGCTGCATAATTCTGCTGGTGAAGAGAGAGAGCCCGCACAGTTCTGATGCTTCCGATATTAACCGCATCCCTTCTTCGAATTTCTGCATGGCCGTATCCCGGGCGCTGATGAGCTGTCCTGTGCGACTTGCCAGTACTGGCTCAGAACCCTGGTTTTGAGTCATTTCACACTCCATTTTGGTATGTCATAACATTTTAATTTGAGCAAAGGTAGGACCCTCAAAAGCCTATAGAATTAACGTAGAAACGCGTTTAGTAAAGGCTTTACTAATTACTAATTACTATCATATTAGCACTTTCAGATATGCCAGCAATAACCTCGGTCAGTGAAATAATGTGATTAGCCCATTCAATGGATGCAATCGTTATATCTAGTTGATTTTTAACGCTTTTAATTGTCATTTTTATGTAAGGCTGTGGGATTTACTCCTAATTAAATCCCATAGTATGAAAAGCGGGCAATTTTATGCCTTTTTGACGTGACGTTGTCACGTATTGCGATAAAATTTAGTCACTAGTAAAGAGTTAACTAGTAACTACATGCCTGATCGGAGTGCTTGAACGGTGGACTTCAGGCCGGATATGCAAATGGTGAGAGATATACAGAAAATGATGGACCGGTTTAATAAGCCAGCCTTTCTTTGGCGGATTGATGCTGTTGAACACGCTATAAAGCGAAAATGCCCCTTTTTAACCTATAGGTAGGGCACTATGAGTAAGATACAATCAAATCGCCAGTCAGATGGCTAATTCCATTTTGACCAAAGCGTGCTATTACTAGCGCTCTCGCTGAGACGAGGCTTCAATGACAAGTACACTTGACCCATCACACGAGCAAATCGAAATGTGGCGCAGAGCTACCGGTTCCGAAGGTGGACTCAACGAATACCGCAACTGGGTTCTGGAAAATAGTATGAGATTTACAGCATACGGTATCCATACCGTTATCGTCGAAGGTGAGGCGAAGCATATAACAGCGCTTGATGATGTTACCCTCTGTAACGAGTGGGCGAAGCTTAAAAGAGAAAACAATAGGCTTTACGCAGCAAATGAAAAAATTTGCTCTGGCTGGCGTGGTTTTGTGTTGCGTTTGTTAGGAATAACACTGCCATGCAGAAAACCGGTCATCTTACTGGGGGTAGATGGGAAGAATCAAAATGATGCCGTAAAAGGGGCTGATTTGTAATTTTCAGGCGAGCCCACCGTTCTTAGAAAGCTGTTCTATTGGTATATAAGGAAGATAATGTTCTCTGAACGCTCAGTACACTTAATTACTTCCTGTACAAAGGGCAAGAATCATCAGGGCCACGTCTGGCCGACATTGGACATAGATCCAAAACAAACCCCGGACGACGCAGCATATGCCTGGAGTAACATTGTAGACGACGCCAGAAGTAATCAGGCGGTACCGGCATTGTCCTTGTATTCAGGTAATCACTGGTCTACGGCAAAGGAAATTTTAAACTCAACCAGAAATCTGGAGTTGTGGATAATCTCTGCCGGGATGGGGTTTTTAAATAGTCGAGATCGGGTGCCCTCTTACGAGGCGACATTTCATCAAGTACCATTCAGGCATGATCTCTGGTGGAAAGCCATCACAAAATCACTAGGAAAGCATAACCGTTGCGCAACTATAAGCCAGTTAATGCAGTCCCGTCCGAATGATGAATATTTGATTGCGGCTTCGCCTGTTTATATTGCTGCTGTCCAGAATGACATCCTGAAAGGCATTGAGAGTTTGACTCATCCTCTTACGCAACTAACGATCGTGACATCAGGGGCATATGCTGGCCCACTAGAAGAATACTTAATTAAGAGTTCTTCAAGAATGATGAAAGACCTGGAGTGTAATATGGTGTGCCTGAATATAAAACTGGCTCAATACATACTTAAAAGTGGTAGTCGTTAGAACTAGCCTGTTAATGATACAATTTTCCTGTTATTTTATTTTTATAAAAGGTCCCAAATATGCTCAAAAACAGATTTTCTTTATTGTGTCTTGCTGTGGCATCGTCACTTACTCTTACTGCCTGCGATGTAGTTGATGCAGCCTATGACGTGACTTTAAATGATAATGCACCCGAAATTGTAATAGCTGGAGGATTCAAAATTGATATCCAAGGTAATGCAGTTCCGGTTGAGGGATATGATAATTGCTCTTCGAATACTCTTCAGGGAAGCGTTGATACGGATAAATCAAATTGTATTGTTCTGGATAGAACACGTAAAAAAGTACCGGTTCTAGTTCATTTGTCATCCGGTCCCGTTAAAGAAGAATGGAAGATCGAGCACCAGGTTGAAAAAACCAAATCCGGCAAAAATTTCATCCAAACTCGTATGATTAGACCTGACGGTAACTTTGTAGTGCCTGCATCCTCAGAACGAGGGATCTTTAGTGGCAAGCATTACAGTCAAGCCAGCTAAGTCAAGTCTGTCCGTTCAAACAGAAAAAAGGTTTCTTAAAATGACGTTATCCGCTGCGTTGCATGGCACTTTTAAAGAGATGAGGAAAGACAATACAGTAGGCATCTCAGTTCAAACTTGTTCTGATATTTTTGACAGCAATGTTCCTCCGGCTTATGTTTTCTGGCTTTATCGTCTCAAAGCGGGAGAAACTTTGCCGCGCGGAAGGTTTTTCAGAAAAAGAAAACCAATCATCAATGTTATGGCAGTTGTTCATGATACTGCATCCGAAAAATAAAGGCGCTATCAGGAAAGTTACTTTTATGAACGTAATTGCAGCTGGAATTTTTTGCTTTATTTTTTACCCTTCAGCTTTCGCTTATGCTTGTTATAAAAAAAGATGGCTAGAGTGGATTTTTCTTACTATAATTATGATTTTTGCTTCTGCCATTTCGATTCAACAATACAATGATGCGAATTTTGTAAGTGAGTTAAATTACCCTATATTTATCTCCGCCATATATGGACTGTCACTGGCATGGTTTCCTTTTCCGATTGCTTATGTTGTTCTGCGTTTCCTTCTTGATGATTCACAGCATGAGCACCCTAAACAGTGAGCAGATTTTAAGACTCATGAACAACATCGAAAGAACGAATCAGTCTGCACAAGGAAGATAAGGAGTATTCTTAGCAAGATATCTTTGTACCTGAAGACATAAAGCTGGCATCTTTTTCCTTATAGAGTGTATTATAATAAAGTAAATCCTTATCAAAGAATTAGAAAGTGAGGTCGTATGTCTGAAGCACTCAAATCGTTAAACAATATTCGTACTCTTCGCGCCCAGGGCCGCGAGCTGTCTTTAGAAGTACTTGAGGAAATCCTCGAAAAGCTTAATGTCATTGTTGATGAGCGTCGTCAGGAAGAATCATCAAAAGCTGCCGAACTGCAAGCTCGTCAGGAGAAACTTGACACCCTGCGTAAGTTAATGGAAGAAGATGGTATCAACCCGGAAGAGCTGCTGGGCTCATTCCAGGCCAAATCTACGGCTACCAAGAAAAGCCGTGAACCACGCCCGGCCAAATACTCATTTACTGATGAAAACGGCGAAACAAAAACGTGGACTGGACAGGGCCGTACCCCCAAAGCTCTGGCAGAACAAATTGCAGCCGGTAAAAGTCTTGATGATTTCCTGATCTAACTTTTGCCACCAGTTTTGATAGAGGCCACTTCGGTGGCCTTTTCTCATACGGAATCAATTTTCAGGTACAGAACATATGAAAAATTCAGAACCTAAGAGCTGTGATCCCTATGTGGACAGTTTGATTAGAAATGCAGATTCAAAGGAAGCCAGGTCATTTCTCAAAATATTGAAGCCCTTACCATTCCTTATCGTTATCATCGCTGTATTCTTTTTTTGGGTCTCGTTTTCCCGTTTATTATCCCAGGTCGCGTAAAACCTTTTTAAAGACTCTTCTTTACCAGATATGCACCCTCACCGGGATGGTTTCAACCTCTTCAGTTTTCCATATTGGCAAAACCGTCAGGAAATAAGACGATACCCTCCACGCTTTCCATTAAAGCGGGATGACGACGCCCAGTTCTTACGACCAGACTCCACGTTTTCGATTAGGATGCCTTTGGGCCCTTCTAACGAGGCCACCTCAACAACTCGCACTTTCCGGATCAGTCTTGGATCCACTTCTTCCCAGATCTGGCCAACTGTAATTTCTTTTTGGGTTTGCATTTAATCTCTCGCAGTCATTTAGTGAACAAGACTAATCCTCGCCGTGGTTCAGCTTATGGCTTTATTTACGCTGACGATCCTTAGCCTTAAAATTTTGCCATCGTATCCGAAGGTTTTCGATGTTAACCGGAACTTGCATGCGTGTCGTCTCTATCTCATTCCCATGCCATTTCAGGAGATCATCATCCAACTCCCGGGCCTCTCTGTCAACAACGGGTAAAAAGTGATCCACTTACCGTCACCACCAACGGTCTAATATTGATCCACCTTGTTTACTCAGGATTAGCTTCCGCTATAACCCCGGCCTTTCGTTTCTGCTTCAGTCGATAGCTCTCTCCTTTTATCTGGACTACATGTGAGTGATGTAAGATACGGTCAAGCATCGCCGATGTCAGGGCTGCATCCCCGGCGAACGTCTGATCCCACTGTCCGAACGGCAGGTTGGAGGTCAGGATCATCGCGCTCTTCTCGTAACGTTTGGCGATGACCTGGAAGAACAGCTTGGCCTCCTCCTGACTGAACGGCAGATAACCTATTTCATCGATGATAAGTAGCTTCGGGGCCATGACACCGCGATTGAGTGTCGTTTTGTAACGGCCCTGGCGCTGTGAAGTGGACAGCTGTAGCAGCAGGTCCGCTGCTGTTGTGAAGCGAACCTTGATACCCGCCCGGACCGCTTCGTATCCCATCGCTATCGCCAGATGCGTTTTCCCCACGCCCGATGGCCCCAGCAGTACGATATTTTCGTTACGCTCGATGAAGCTCAGAGATCGCAGCGACTGGATTTGCTTCTGAGGAGCGCCGGTGGCGAAGGTGAAGTCGTACTCCTCGAACGTCTTTACCGCCGGGAAGGCTGCCATCCGCGTGTACATCGCCTGTTTACGCTGATGCCGGGCCAGTTTCTCCTCATGTAACAGGTGCTCCAGGAAGTCCATGTAGCTCCATTCCTGCTCCACCGCCTGTTGTGACAGCGCCGGTGCTGCGCCGATAAGACTGTCCAGTTGCAGCTGTTCGGCAAGCACCATCAGCCGTTGATGTTGCAGCTCGACCATCATGCGGCTCCTCTGCAGAACGTGTCATAGATGGAGAGCGGATGATGCAACGGCTGCCTGTCGAAGGTCACCAGGCTTTCATCAACCTGCACGTCATACTGTTTTTTCTCCGGAGGTAGTGCCAGCATGGATTGCTGTTCCTTAACCCAGCGATCGCATGGGCGGGTCTGGATAGTTTCATGCTTACGTTGATTGGCCACATCGTACAGCCAGCGCAGGCCGTAACGGTTTGCGGTTTCAACATCGACGGTGATCCCCATCGGACGCAGGCGCGTCATTAACGGGATATAGAAGCTGTTTCGGGTGTACTGCACCATCCGCTCCACCTTGCCTTTAGTCTGCGCCCTGAAGGGACGGCAGAGGCGAGGAGAGAAGCCCATCTCTTTACCGAACTGCCACAGGGAAGGATGGAACCGGTGCTGCCCGGTCTGGTAAGCATCACGCTGGAGCACCACCGTTTTCATATTGTCGTACAGGACTTCCCGCGGTACGCCACCGAAGAAGCTGAACGCATTGCGGTGACAGGCTTCCAGCGTGTCGTAGCGCATGTTGTCGGTGAACTCGAGGTAAAGCATTCTGCTGTACCCCAGAACAGCAACGAACACGTGCAAAGGGCACTTGCCGTTTCGCATGGTCCCCCAGTCAACCTGCATCTGCCGTCCGGGCTCGGTTTCGAAGCGAACGACCGGTTCGGCCTGTGCAGGGAGGGCCTGCGAACGGATGAACTCTCTCAGGATAGTCAGCCCTCCACGATAGCCCAGCTCCATGATTTCCCTGGCAATAACGGTCGCAGGGATTTTGTAGGGATGTGCATCGCTGATCCGTTTAGAGATGTAATCACGGTATTCATCGAGCAGTGATGATGATGCCGGGCGTGGTGAATACTGCGGCTTTTCAGATTTGGCTTTCAGGTGGCTGCGGACAGTATTGCGCGAAATACCCAGTTCCCTGGCGATGGCCCGGATGCTCATTCCCCGCTTATGCAGGACTTTAATTTCCATACGAATCTCAAAAGTGATCATAAGCTCCCCTGTATTCAGAGGAGCAGATTAACCCCTGGATCAATTTTCAACCGCTGGGGTGGATCAGTTTTGCACCGTTGGTAACACTCTCGGCTGAAGTAAATTTTCATAGTGTCAGGGTTTATGGCGCAATGGTCATTGTCGAACAGTGTATGGATATCACGGCGAAGTAAAATTCCGTTCGTTACGTCGGGAATGCCTTCTTCATGACGGGGCGTTAAGTGCGCGGCCTCAGTACGCCAGGGGGACCTTACGCCGGTGACAACACATCGCCCGTAGCAATTCAACCTAACATCCCGGGCGAAAGGACCTTGGTCAGGACTGGTGACAGAAGTACATTCCTGGCCCTCTTTGTAGATACGCTTCGGGAAGTCGATAGTGGTTTGAGCTGTTTGGGAAAGTGACACATACGTAACCCCTTTGTATCTCCTTACCCCACCATTAAAAATAGTAGGAATCGAACTAGTCTTGGCCACCAGTTTCACATCGCCCATTTCGACGATCTTAAGGCTCTTATTAGCGGCTACATGTAACTGGATGAATTTACCTACGAACACATCATAGTTCTCATCTTGTCTTTCAACACACAGAACGACATGGTCGAAGGTTCTTTTGTCAGAGATTACCCAGTTGCCGGTTTTCACACGGGTTGCTTCACTCACCCCTGCGGTAAGATCGGGTATGAGTGTCCCCTGCATGCCGTCAGTTCGAATTGAAAGAATTTCACCCGATAAACCCAGTTCTGCAAGCTCACTAATAAACGGTCTTTTCATCCGGGTTACCGGGTTTGACTTCGTCATTTTCATCTTTGCTATCGCAACTCAGTACCCCATTGCTCGTTCCTGGCGGGACAGCCGTTCATCAGCTGCCTGAAGACGCTCATCACGCCGCTGTGCGGCCAGAACCCGGCGTTCTGAAAAAGACATAGCCGCTACGTTTGGTACGCTGAGCTTACCGTCACCGGCACAAACGTCACAGCGAACATCAAATGCTCCGGCAAAATACTTTTCACGCATTTCTGGCTCCCACTCAGCCATTTCTGATTGGGTGAATCCATTTTCAAAGGCCGGGTTTTCCATGGTCCCGTGGCCTTCGCACTGGTGACAGATTATGTACTTAAATTTGCGCATGTAACGCTCCTGTATATGATGGATGAACCACTCTCGTTCAGGGTTAGGGCGGAATGTTTATCACCGCAGCGAGAGATTCAGTCTTGCTATCAGTGTTCCTGAAGGTTGTCCGCCTGATTTCAGGGTAAGCATTCATTCACTGGCCGGTTCTACCTTATTATTCATACAGATTAAAATAGTTGTGCCTGCTACTGCGGTCACTTTCCTTGACAAAGTAAGCAAAGTTTGAAAAATTTAACATCGACGAAAGGCCCATACCTTCGTTAGTGTGCGAAAGCCGCTTGCGAGCGACGGAATAGGTGAAAGCTTTAGTCAGGGTTAATTACCCTGTCTGCGGTGATGGGATGGCTCAGGCGTATATCATCACTCCTTCCAAAGTCCGTACACACTCTTTCAGCCTTTGCAGAAATGCAGGGGCTGTTTCATATCAGACAAGCGCAACAAAATTTTCAAATGCTTTCCAGAAATTTAAAGGCGTTAAACTTTATCTGTATCTTACGGTCCCCGCACGAAAAGTAACTTTCCTGAACAGGAACCGCCTTGTCAGTCTTAACTTTCTAAACGGTTAAAGTTACACCAGGCTGTAAATGGTGAAACAGTTTTTGAAGCCCATGAAACACCGCTGTCGGATAGATAACTAGCCCCAAGACGTCTAATTTCTTTTTGATGTAGAGCTAATTCTTTCGGAGCGGCAATATCTTCCACCACGCTCATCATGGCCATCTGAACTCCGGGAGATGCCATTTTATAAGCTGTCGAGCTTGCAACTGAATTTTTCAGGATTGCCACTCTTTCTTTTTCTGGTCGTCCATTGTCAGACGTATTCGCGTACGTTGTACCCGCAACTAACAATGGAAGACTGGCGTTGGCACAGAACTGCATAACGCGTTTTTGCTGGAGCTGTAATTCAGTGGCTGCGAATGCTTTACTGCATCCGAGGATCCCGATAATCATCACTAACGCTGTTTTATTCATAAAATTGAAACCGTCCTTATTAAACTTTAAATGTTGCGGTTAACACTTTGTGGAGATGTATGGACTGGATAATACCCACATACCTGCGCCTGCCAGTATACGGGCTCAGGTATTAAACCTAAGAGATCTGGTGCACCGGTTTTTACCTTTTCATTTCGGTTTTATCCTGAGCCTGGCTCTTGAGTTTAAATTTAAAGGTATGGCGCATGCAGGTTTCACCGACGGGTTTTCACACATCCCGGCTGTAACTCATCATTGTTCATGAGCCAGACCCTGGTATCCTGCCCAGCGTACGGCCAGCCGCTCTAAGTCCAGATCGTACACCAGCGGTGTGATTTTACTGCCTTCAAACAGCTCGCCCAGCTCAATGCCTGGCTTAAAATGAACGGTCAGGGTGGCCGGATCTATGCCCATAAGATCGGCATCAAACAGCGCATGCATTGTTGGTGTCATCAGGATGCCGTTAGACGGATTGTACCGGGTTCCATGTTCAATGTGTGCCGCATCCAGGACACCGCCATTAACCCAACCGGTTATCGCACAACGGCCCGCGAAATTCTCGATGAGCAGAACTTTGAATTTACCCTGTGCCACACCACTACGTTGCGTCACTACACGCTCGCAGTGCTCACCCATGATATCTACGTCAGGTTTACGCATCGGCTCGCTGGTGGCCATCTCAGCTTGTTTAAGGCTGGAACGTGGATAGGCCAGGTTATATGCTGCGCCTGTGGTCATTTGCTCGATAACCGCAGGCGCATATCCTTCGGCTTCGAGCTTACGATATGCAGCCCGGTAGTCTCGTTGGGTTTTTAGCGGGTAAAGGTTTCCGCCTTTACCATCGAAAGCGATAAACCAGAAATCGTCCGTGCCAGTTTTCAGTTTTCTGCAACGTTTCAGATGCCATCCGCCTTCTCTCGCCCAGATGGTACGGTTATTTCTGGCATTCGTTTTGTCATAACCGTTCTCGTCAAGCCAGCTGTCAAAGCTGGTCAGCCCCAGATCCTGAACCTCCAGAGAAGGCACTCGAATGACTTGCAAGGTATGGCGGGGTCTTGGCTCTCTCATCTTGATCTCTTTCTAGCGCTGGTCTGGGAAATACGGATATTGCGGGCCATATTCATAGTCATGTTGGCCTGGCTCAACTTCCCAGAACGGACGGCCGCTAACTGTCTTTGGACCGCGCTCGTTTACGATGTCTTCTACATCCTGGATATTAAATGGCATCGTTGACAGTAACAGCTGATCTTCGGGTGTCAGCGTCACAGTTGTACCGTCAATACGGCTGTAAAGATCGGCAAACTGTTTACCTGCACCGTGTAACCGGTGCTCCGCTACGCTTCTGATTGCGTGTAAGTCCAGCTCCGCCGCTTCCATGCGATCCACGTACAGTTTCATTTCTTTACGTAATGCACCCAGTTCACGGACTTTAATATATCCGTAGACGTATCCACCCAGGGCGATAACTGCAATGATTGCTAAAATTGCCATTTTTTTCTCTCACGTGATTGCGGCCGTCGCTTTAGTCTTAATGTGAAGTCTGGGAATTCGCTGGATGTTAAGTACGTTTTCATCCCCAGACCGACAGATGCTAAGGCGCGATCCCAACACTCCATTTGTAAGTATCAGGCCCATCTTCTCCGCTGGTGGCATCAGCTACAATCTGTGCATAACGTTCTCCAGCAAGTTCTCTTACCATCTGATCCACGACCCATTGCAGATGATGCATTTCATCGGTTCCGCCGTAACGACAGGCCAACTCAATAGCCCGCTCTATTCTTTTTTGTTCTTCAGTCATACTGAATCCTCACGCTTACATCAGCTATTTTGAAAACATGCACACTATAAATTGCGGCTGTTATTTCTCAGCCAGGCGCCTGCATTGCTGCCTCATTCCATCAAAAATACTTTCGGCAAGCTGCTGGGGGAACTGGTCCGGAAGAAGCCCGCTAACACGTTCAATGACTCCCGGGGTTCTGGCGATGATTTCCTCTATCATCGCCTCCGTCTGCTGTTTACTCAGGCCGGTTATCTCACCATGCCTGATCCAGTGGCGTCGTTGTATTCGATATATCTGGTAATAGTTGCTACTGCCACGTACGGCCATCGCCAGTTTGCACTTCTGCCAGGATATCTGATTGTTCCCATGACCGATCACCGGCCATGCCGACAACACATCATAGAGTGGTGTAAGGTGATAACGTCCCTGTGGCCCAATAGAAATACTGAAATTTTTAGCGTGGCCATCTGTTGCGGCCATCATCCAGAAAATTATCTGCGTCATAAAAAACTGCGCTTTGTCATGCTCTGCGCGGTCTGAATTACTCAGAACTTCCATAATTTCCGATATACCTGGCCCGCCGTCTGCCTGATATTTTCGTAATGGCGAAACGCCCAGGGCCTGACACATATCCTCCTGGGGTAAACGAATGATCCATTGTCCGTCTCCTGACCATTTTCGGTCAAAACGTTCTACCACCAGCGCTTTCTGATCTTCAAAGTGAGCAATCTGCGTTCTTGCCACAGGGAGCCCGTACTGTTCGAGAAGTACCGAGCAGAGCCATTCATTTTCAACCGACGAGCTCATGTCGGCTTTCATGTTCCCCACAAGTCCGAGCGGTAGCTTGAATATATGCGTCGTTGGTGTATTACCCTCCGGCATACACCACCGATCTTCATGCCACAGTAGGGCTGTTTTCTCCTGAGCACCGGCAATAGATAAACGTAAGTCGTCGTTATCTTCTGGCCTGCCCGGTAGCAATGTCTCCGTGGTATTACGCAAAGTTGCCGCAATTTCTGATTCAGTAAGAGGGTGATACTTCACGGAATATAAATCTGTGGGTTCATCTCCGTCATGAAGCAGCTGTATCGCGCCCACGCAGTCTTTTCCCAGCTCCGTCAGCAGATCAAAAGGCTCCAGGCTATCGGCCTTGTAACGCATTGCCAGACGTCTGCGTATGCCTTCGCTGTCCGGGAGTAAATTATCAAAATAGTCACGTACCACATTTCCACGCCAGACCTGGTTCCCGGGAGTAAAAGGAAGGGACAATGACAGTGGCCTTCCCTGTTCGTCAGCACTCCATTCAGGAAGGTATTGTAAGCTGTCAACCCCTTTACTTTTTTCCCAGTATCCGACTTTGATTCCGTTCATCCAGATTGCCAGACGCTGCTGTTTACGGCTCATATCGTTACCATTTCTCCTGTCGTGCAGGTGAGTTTGATTTAAGCGTTTCTTCCGTCTGCTTCCTCTCTGAAGAGGTGGTTGCCGAGGAGAAGCTGATTTTTACACCCAGGACGGAAAACACCTTGAATAGCCGTTCAATGCTCGCACTGGCAGGGTTGGCTTCCAAACGTGAATATGTCTGTTGTGTGACACCTAACCTTTCGGACAGGTCTTTTTGCGTCAGGCCATTCGCCTTGCGAAAACCAATGAGCAAGGGACGCAACTGGTTGAGCGTGTTTAACGGGTAATCATTATTGATCATAAGCTGGCCTCGGCAGTTCCTCTGATACACCTTGCAGGCTGTTTTATAAACATACACCCTAAAAGCTGTAATATCAAATTAACAGCCTAAAAGCTGTTAAATAGGGAGTACAACCTTTAGGCTGTTACTAAGTGGCAGCATAAATCTTTATGACGTTTGATATGAGAGAACTATCGATAATAAGCCGTTACGCTCGTACAGCATCCGGGAAGAGAGCTGACAGGTCAGGATCATCGGTAAACGAGAAGCGGAATATCTTATGGCCCTGTTGTGAGCTGTATAAGTAACTATGACCTACTATCTGCCTCGGGGAGGAGGCAGACAACGTAATAAAAAGCAAAGGCAGAGATTTTTAGCCGCTGGTGGGCTATGGGGTTCCAGAAGTGCTCCGGTGAATGCTACTTGACTGGCAAGTTTACTGCTCTGATGGTCAATGCCTCGATGCTGTCTATATTGTTCTGAAGCCGTTCCAGTTCTGCCTTTTCAATACCGGCCCAAAGCTTTAAATGTCGCTGATAAAGGGACCACTTGAGTGAGTGAAAACCATTCCAGGCCAACCCCATCCAGGAGGCGTAATTCGCATTGAGAATATTGCCGGTGATATACATTTTACCTGCGTTAACAGCACTGGAAGTTCCATAACCCAGGGCAAGCATCATCCGGAAGCGTGGATTTAGCCGCAACGGCATGGTATCCAGTAAGGTCTCCCCAAAAGCTCCTTTTCCCAGCGATACCTGTTTCGCCACATAGAAAACCCGCATCAAAACTTCCATTATGGTCATCGGAATACTTGTCACGATAAACTGACGAAAGTCATACCCGTTGACATACATGTACTCGATTTGTTTGCCGAAGTTAGAACTCCCCACAGGGATCCCCTCAAGCATACGAAGTAGCCCCATAAAAGGAGCCGGTAAACCCATGCCACGGTTTCCTCTTGCTGAGGGGGCATTAACATCCGATGCCAGGTGTCCAAACATTCTGGCGATGAGCCTGAAAATATTGGTTTCGTCAGTAACGCCTTTACTGGAAGGATAAACCACGATCTGTCCATTCTGAACCACCGTACAGGTCCCGTTCAGCATATCCTTTATACCGAAAATAATGCCCAGTATGGGATCGTGTGACAAAGCACGTAAGCGGTGATTTGTGGGAGACAAAACGCCACCGGCCGCGCCCACTAAATCGCTGCTGATCGAACTGTCCGGTGCCCCTATAGGGAACAAATCTGAGAGTTTTGTACTCAGGTCCTCCGGCAAAATGGCATTGAAGGCTTTCTGCACCTGTTTATTGAAAATACCATCCACTTCTGCCGTAAAGCTCACCGTAGGTTTTGGCGGGGCTCTGACGCAAAGTAAATCCAGCATGGATGCTATGAGCCCGCATCCGCAGGCAATAGCATAATCCCAGGCGTCGAGTGCGTAGCGATCATTAAATTCTTTAATATGATTCTGGATCCGGGCATCTACAACAGCCAGGTCATCCGTGGAGAGTATTGTGGCCAGTCCAATATCACCGCATACACGCTGGTTAGCCTCGCTATATATGGTCTTGAGACCAGTAGAATGCATGGCAGTATCTGAAGGGGTCATTTCTCGCAGATGATGTTCTTTAAGCGCCAGATGCTCCGCTTCATCAAGTTCAGTGCCGCTGATTAGCCCGGTCAACTGTGCCTTAAGGCTATCTATATCACTGTTAATTGTCTCGTGAGCGTTCGAGATATCCTGACCACGGAGCTGAATATAACGGATGGCCCTGAGCTCATCATCATAAGGAGACCGACTCATGTGTTTACCTCACCGCGACCAGGCTACCTTTTGGAGCTTTCTTAGTAAGCATGTCGATTGTTGCCTTGATCCCAGCAATTTCTGCCTTAAAAAACTCCGCATTCGACATTAACCTATCCTGTACTTCATAGAGCTTTTGGATGGCCTGACTAAGGGCGGCTGTCAGTTTCGCATTTTTTTTGTGTTTCACTATCGCGTACCCGCCAATCCCTAACACAGCTACAGGTGCGGCCAATACCGCAATGCCTGCAACCATACCGCCACCGACGATAGACCCTGCTGTAGCGAGCCCGGAGGTTATGCCTGCTGCTGACACTCCCGTTGTACCAAGCGTATAGAGAGCACCGAAGGAAGCCGCTGCGCCTACGCCTGACCCCGCCAAAGCTGCTGCGCCCTCAGTAATACCCGGGAACTTATTTTCAAGCGCCTGAAGAGCACTTGTAACTTCATCCATTGCCTTCTTGCGAATTTTTTCGAGCTCTTCAGTTTCGGTAGCGTCCATTACAGGCCTCGTATTCATAACTTGCTGTGTGATAGGTGAAAAAGAGCACCATAAAAGTGATGAAGAAATCATGACCTACTATTGTGGCACTTTCCAGTTCATGTTTGTCAGTTTCAATGCTGTTGCTGTTAGTAAGGGCAGACGCCATATCGGGCAGACCCAAAATAACTATCGTGCCAGCGTCATTTTGGAACTGACTTTGCTAAAAATCAGTAGCGGACTGAACAGACATGTGTGGATTTGAATCTTGGCAGGTTCCAGACATTATTCCAACCAGACTTCCAATGACAAAATGCTCTTCATTCTTGGAGACGACATAGGGTCCACCAGAGCAACCATCGGTGTTGAAATGTGCTATTACAAAGCGAGTTGTGAGATGTTGGGGAGAATGATTTGAGCAATTTAAAGGCCAAATGCCTGAAACTTCACCATGGAATGTCGAAATTGTTGTCTCATTCATTGGATATCCGACACCCAATGTATCCATGCCAGCTGCGGGAGCCAGGACCTTAAAGTAACTACTTACAGGCTGTTGTATTCCAGTTGGTAATACGATTTCTGCACTGTCAACAAACGGAATGCCGTCTTTAAAGTCTGCCCTGTCATTAGCCTCATTGAGAATGAAATCGACTAGAACAGGCTCTTCGTTCACCAGTCCTTGATGGTTAAGAAATTTGACGTAAAGTTTAAGTGTATTGCTGACGGGATAAATTTTTCCAAGAGCATTGGTAACAACATGGGCTGCGGTGAGAATCTTTTGCTGCTGACCATTATCGAAACCAAACGCAGTTGCTTCGTGATGGCTACTAAAATGAGGATCATTGCTTACATAGATTTTACAAACGTAGTTTTCAAACATTATTTCCTCCTTTTGCCGGTACCTAATCAGTTACACGGCTGCATGTTATAAACAACTAAACTCGCTTCCTGATATTTGAGTTTGTATGCTTTGCCAGGCACCAGCTCACCTCTGAAACACGGTTAGTCTCCTCCATGACATGGTTATGGCGATGGTCAGAAACTGTTATCGACGAAAGGCTGGAATTCCTTTAATGGCATTATCCATTTCAAGTCGTATGTCCTGAACGGGAGCGTATATTTTTATGATTCCAGATCATAACCCTGAAACATTCCCCGTATCAAAACTGACCCGTTACAGATAAGTCACCACCGGTGCTGTCGATTAATTTAGTGAATTGCATGTCCTCATCCCATAAAGGGTAGGGCCTACCCCCGGCTTCGAGCAAACCTGACCACCCTGCCCTCATTTAGACCCCACATGCGGCAACGGTGCCCTGTCCTCGCCGCCCGCGAACTTTGAGGAAATGGGGAGAAAATAAAAAGAAAACAAAAAGTTATCGGCTGAAGTACCGGCGCAGATCGGGAATCAGGCGAAGCCTGACAGCACGTTGGGGCCTGGCAGGGGGCTTGAGGGATGAGGACATGCAATTGTGGTAACCTTCCCGCCACGGGGTCGGTTAAATTCGTATCATGCCGGTGCAATCCCAACGGCCGCGTTACCAGTTCGCCGGGTAGCATGGCCAGCAAAGCCAGGCATCGAGCACCCGGGTTTCACTGACGGCCGCTGCATAGACGCCGGTATCCGGGAAGAAATAAACCGGGGTGGCATTGTTCAGCTGGTCGCCTACATCGGCCAGAGCGCCGATCACCTCATGAGGCTTCAGCAGCATATCCGTTAAATATTCATCCGGGTGTATGGCATTCAGCGATATGGCCATCTCCAGAAATTCATCCAGAGTGTGGCGGGGGAAAACCTCGTATGAAGGCGTGACGCATTCACCATCCAGGGAACAGGCATCGTACCCGGCCAGTTGCTCTTCGGTGAGTCCGGAGGCATGCTTTGCCACAAGATTCGTAAACTGCTCTTTATCGTCCATCACAATCCTTACGCTGTAGGGGCCTGTTTGTGTTATCACTGCTTCTGGTTTTTACATCGCACAACCCGGCAGGTATCCGGTCGCCCGGGCGTCCTTTGCGGTCATATTCGCCTTTGGCCTGAATTACGACGAATCCCTTTCACTACACGGGCTCGCAGGGTGGCACCTCCCCTTTTCACCGGAAGCGAAAGAGGAAGAACAGTTTAACAGCCCGGATCCTCAATAATTTTTGCGTAACGGACTAAATGACCGGTTTATGCAGCCCCTGATACTTACTTTCGCGGTAAGGATAAAATCCTGGTTATGAAACAGAGTTTGTATCGACGTTTAGGTTTTGGTTGAATGAGTATCTCTAAGCAACCGGAATATGACATGGCCAAAGTACAAGGGCTCTTTGTTGGATACCGAAAATTTGCTGTTGATCGCGAGTGGCTTCGGCAGCAGGAAGAACAACGTTATCGGGATCGCCAGCGACAATTTGATGAATGGTCCAGAAAATGGGTCACTGTAACAAGGCTCAAAGAGACTCGTTTATGGACTGACGGAGCCATCAGGCGATGGCTGGGTGAACCTCAGCAGCAGGGTAAATATAAAGTTTTCCCCGTTGAAGCGGTTTTGGCTGCTGAGAAGTTGAATGAGTTTCAGCTCTGGCTTAAACCCCGGCTGGAAAAGAAACGTGCCCAGCATCACCTCTTTTTAATTCCATTTCTGTAAAGTAGAAACAACGACAGTTCCGGCCGCATTCAAGGCTTCGGCATCTGGTCAGAAGTAAAGCGCCATTTTTCAGTATAAGGGAGTTTAGATAGTGGAAGGTATTGAGACACTGAATTTGCGGCTTGATGAGAACGAAACTATGGCCCTTGCTCAATTTGTTAAACGTCTGAGCTGGAGCGATCTACGTGGCTGTGCTGTGAGCGACGAAGAAGCCTGGGTAATGAAAAGCGCAGTTGATAAATTACAACAGGCGTTAAGGGAAGAAGGTTATGCGCCTCGATGAGGCAGGCTTCGTGTTATTTTCCGATGACAAATTTTCTTAAGGACTAAGTATGAGCCAGTACTGGTATGAGGTGAAATGCAATCAGGGAATTGTTCAGGTAATGTTAGGCTGGGATCCACCCTTGCAGTGGTTTCATATGTGTATTGACTATGACATTAATGCAGCAGAAGACCCACTCTATACTAATTTGGCTGAGCCTGATCCCTACTGCGTTACTCCAGAATATCTGCAATGTGTGCTTGAACGCTTCGAAATAACGGACATTGTAATAAAGCCGAATACCACAGGACTTTACGAAGATTTATTAATGGATCAGCTTTTAGATCGATAGCTATGCTGCCAGCTTCTGACGTGCTGGCATTTTTTAAATCAAACGGATTAGCTTTCCTCGGTCAAAATAACCAAGTTTTTAGCCTAGGCCCATAGGAATCCCACTCAATCGGAAAGATTCTCAGGTTTAATCAAGATAGGCCTCATAGCTCCCCAAGGGCGGAGTGGGTAAACTCATTATTGCATCGGCGTTTACTATGAACGTATCCGGATAAAACTTATCTATTACAGTAAAATTTAGCTTTTTACAAAATTCAAATAAATGTGGATTTTTTACGTCTTCAATTACAACATCGCGCCAAGGATTCGATTCACAGCATAGCTTCAGAAAAGATTTAAACCATCCTTTATGTTGTATTTCTTCCGGAAGCTGTACCACATGTATGACCAGACAGTCTCCCTGGTAAAGATTAGTACTTTGTCTAAGCCTTACAACAATCCCCTTTTCTTGAATCTGTACACCTGCCTGATGCTCTTTCATGTCGGGCGTATAGTGCCTTGCTCTGTTTAACCAGGCCACCAGCTGATGAGCCGTAGTTGGTGATTCTTCAGCTATCCATTTCAGGTACTTGATGCGGTCCATATGCTCCTCCCAGTACGATTTCCAATGAATAAAGGCTCTACAGTATTAAGCTGCT
The DNA here is from genome assembly GCA_041890495.1 of Enterobacter hormaechei. Classification (GTDB taxonomy): domain Bacteria; phylum Pseudomonadota; class Gammaproteobacteria; order Enterobacterales; family Enterobacteriaceae; genus Escherichia; species Escherichia boydii. Next base: position 169,245 of record CP169086.1, on the reverse strand, counting down.
GTAGAGCTCATTCAACCATGCTCAAACTGTGCGTATTAAAGGATGCCTAACCTTTTTGTTTCATCGATCCACGGTCTGAATTCTTCCAGTAGATTATCATATAACTTTTCATCGCTAATCGAACCGAAATCATCCATGGCAAAGAAGTGGGTGTTATCAACCCGGCGGTCAGTAAAGTCATCCAGATTTTTGAGGATACCGTAGCTTGAACCACCCAGCCCGACAAACTTCCAGAAGATGGGGTAGTTGGCAGAACGCCGGATTGCATCTTTAATCGCCCGGGTCTTGCTGATCCCGCCATCGGTAATAAAGACAACATATACCGGGATTTTCGAGTCCTTAAAGTAGTCGACTATTTCTTCCATCACAGGAGGCTCGTTGTTTGTCCCCCCAAGGCCCGGCAGGTTCTCCCAAGATGAACGCTTACCAGCCCCGCGAATGGACTGAATATATGTGTCCAGGTTGTCCAGTGTGACGTTTGGATACTTCTTATGCTTCTCTCCAAATCCCCAGACATCCATTTCACCGTCGTCGTCGAATTGGACGGCAAGAACGGCGATGCGGTCCAACACAGACTGAACGTTGCCCTTGCTGAACTGGCCACTCATTGAGCCGGATGCGTCAAGTACAAATGCAACCGCTGCCTCAAGGGTGTCCAGTTTATTTTTAGTGAGACTGACCGAGGCTTTTTTAGCGAGGCTTACAAGGCGCGGAGATCGGGTTTCCAGTTTCTTTTCCAGACTGATACGAGCAGGCTTTGCTGGCTGCGGAGCTGGCTGTGCGACATCAACGCCATAGCTAATGGCCAGAGGCTCAAGACCGCCGTTGAAACCCTGCCCGAGCGCACGAAGCTTCCAGGCGCCATTGTGCCGATATACTTCACCCAGGATAATAGCTTTCTCACTGCGGCCATGAGTCTCAGCCTGGAACTCAGCGATACCTTGAGCCTGCATGCTCAACGAACTGAGCCCACTGATGGTATCTTCACCATCAATGACAACGGTGATCGCAATTTTGCTGACGTTCGCAGGAACACGATCCAGTGCTATCTCAATGCTGGACTGCTGAGAACCGGTAACGAGCTTTACTGCCCCTTCAGGAGAAGACAGATTATTATAAAAGATAAAGTCAGAATCGCCGCTGACCTTTCCCTGAGCATTAAGCAGGAACAGACAAGTATCGGGTTCGCCTTTAAAGCCGGATTTGGTAGAGTACTGAAGATTCAGCCTGATCGCAGATTGCTGAAGTGGTATGTTTTGTCCGGATTGTAGATTCACATTAACTCTCCTGATTTTTGATTATTTTAAAGCGCAGCGTTTATATATGTTCCCCAGGCTTAGTTCAGGACGCTGGATTTCTGGTGAGGCGTATATATGGTGTGACACCATATTTCATCACGTTGAAGTTTCTATACCTGTTGAATTGGAATTTCCATTGGTCGGGCATTTTATCTTCCAGAACCCGTGCCTTCATAAGTCGCAAACGTAACATATATCAGAGGGGCATGCTGTTGATATAAGGCACGGAATACAGGCTTTAACCAGCAACCAGAGAAAAATCCGTTTCCTGCCTTTAAAAGGCTCACGTCAGAGTTAACATCACTCTGCTTTCTGAAATTCCCGCACCCTTTCTGCTCCCCCCATCCTGATAGCGGATCGCAACCAAAAAAAACCCCGGCATTGCCGGGGTATGATTCAGCGTTATTTTAGATGTTAACGCCGTGCTGGGAGGCAAGAGCCGCCAGGCCACCGGCAAAGCCCTGACCGACAGCTTTAAACTTCCACTCAGCGCCATGACGATACAGTTCACCGAAGACCATAGCGGTTTCGGTTGAGGCATCTTCAGACAGATCGAAACGGGCAATTTCCGTGCCGTTGTCGTTGTTGTAAACGCGCATGAAGCTGTTGCTAACCATGCCGAAGTTTTGTTTACGCGCTTCTGCATCATAGATGGTAACGGCAAACACCAGTTTTTTGATATCTGCTGAGACTTTGGTCAGATCGATTTTGACCTGCTCATCGTCGCCGTCGCCTTCACCGGTACGGTTGTCGCCCTGGTGCTCTACCGCGCCATCAGGGCTGGTTTTGTTATTGAAGAAAATGAAATGCGCATCTGACAACACTTTACCGTCTTCGCCTACTGCGAACACGGAAGCGTCCAGGTCAAAACCCTGACCATCGGTTACACGGGCATCCCAGCCCAGGCCAACCATAGCAACATTCATGGTTGGTGCTTCTTTGGTCAGAGATACGTTGCCGCCTTTTACGAGAGAAACTGCCATTTTTAGCTCCTGCAAACAGTTGAATGAGGGCTGCATTAACAGCCCCGGGTAGAAAAGTTACTTTTCGATCAGGACGCGTTAATGCCGTACTGAGCACATACAGATGCCAGACCACCAGCATAACCCTGGCCTACTGCGCGGAATTTCCACTCACCATTGTGGCGATACAGCTCGCCGAACAGCATGGCAGTCTCAGTGGACGCATCTTCGGTCAGATCGTAGCGAGCGACTTCAGTCTGGTTATCGTCATTAACCAGACGAATAAACGCACCGGATACCTGACCAAAGCTCTGGCGACGAGCCTGAGCATCGTGGATGGTCACAACGAAGATGATCTTGTCAACTTCAGACGGGACGGCGTCCAGTTTAATTTTCAGCGATTCATCATCACCATCGCCCTCACCGGTGCGGTTATCGCCGGTGTGCGTTACGGAACCGTCGGATGACGTCAGGTTGTTATAGAAGATGAAATCTGAATCGCCGCGCACTTTGCCGTTTGAGGCCAACAGGAATGCTGAAGCATCCAGGTCAAAGTCCTGACCGTCTGTTGAACGCGCATCCCAGCCAAGGCCCACCAGGACGTTTTTCATTGACGGAGCTGCTTTACTCAGGGAGACGTTCCCGCCTTTGGAAAGAGAAACACTCATAAAATAACCTCTTCGATTAGTAATTGTTCAGGTTAACACTTAAGGGGATTAACTCCCCTTTTCCTCAGATTCAGGTTTGCCCGGGAACATGACGCTTGCGAGAATGCCCAGCGCCAGTACACCCAGTACAACATACAGGCTGGTTGTTGCCGCGATGCTGTAACCATGATGCCAGATGTGATCGGTCGCATTCAGTCCGAGTTTTGCCGCGATGAAGAACAGCAGCACGATAACGGCCTTCTCCAGATGAACCAGGTACTGTTTCAGTGCCTCAAGGACAAAATACAGAGTACGCAGGCCCAGGATAGCAAACATCATGGCACTATAGACGATAAGCGGTTCACGACTGACGGCAATGATTGCCGGTACCGAGTCAAACGCGAACATTACGTCCGAGAGTTCAACCACAGCCACACACAGGAACAGCGGGGTCGCATACAGCGCCGCTTTTTTACCACGGCCAATGGTGACATCGCTGTTTTCTGGTTTCGCCAGTTCAGCATCCACTTCCTTCTGGTTAAGCAGGAAGGCATGCCCTCTGAGCTTCGGCCAGATAGGGAAGAAGCGTTTAACCATGCGGTAAGCCAGATGCTGGGAGTAATCCTCAATTTCATCATCGTCATCACCGCTTTTAAGCATCATGACCGCTGTCCAGGCAACGATAATAGCGAAGACAACTTCAACGTACGGCCCCAGACTCAGCAGGCTCGTACCGATGGCGACAAAGATGCCCCTGAAGACAATGGCACCAATGATCCCCCAGTAGAGAACACGGTGGCGATAACGATCCGGAACGGCGAACCAGGAGAAGATGGCCATCATGACGAACAGGTTATCGACCGACAGCACTTTCTCCAGCGCATAACCCGTGACAAACAGACTGGCAACCTCAGCACCGTGGTGGATATAGAGGAAACCGGCAAATGCCATCGCAACCACAACCCAGAATACGGACCAGAGCGCCGCACTCTTCAGCGAGATAGGCTTGTCATCACGGTGCATAAACAGGTCAATAAAGATGGCACCGACTGAAAGCGCAATAAAAACAATGACCGTTTCAGTCGGGAAGCCAATGTGTGTGGAAACCATATTTTACCCTTAGGGATGTGGATCAGAGGCCAAATTCAGCCGGGTCGAAGCCCAACGCGATAGCGATCTCGCGGGAGGCCAGTTTCTCGTCCTGATCGAAGTTACCGTCACTTTTCGCAACGGCAATACCAACACGTAAGGCCAGCTGAGCGGCCTCAGGCTGATCTTTCAGCGCCAGGATGTATTTCATGGTTTCGCCCTTGCCGATTTCAACATCGAAATCGAAGCTTGAAACCAGTTTATTGAAGAACTCGATCACCTCATTGGTATCGAAGACCTTCAGCTCTTCTGAAGAGCGCAGAAAGCCCATCATTTTCTGCTTTTCTTCCGAACTTACGCCGTCACTCGATACGGCAATACGGGCACATACAGCAACGGTGCCCTGCATGAATTTTTTGTTTTTGAAACGGCCAACCTGGCGGGTCAGTTCGTCACGGCCTGAGTTAATGGCACCTTTAACTTTGTCGAAAAAGCTCATACCTGTTTCCTTTGTTGCTGTGTTATTTAGAACCGGCGCTCCAGCGAAATCCCCAGCCAAATGCCCTGTCCATTTCGTCCTGGCCTTTGAAGTACTGGTTAATTCGCTCGACTTTAATTGCGCCGTTTTCGTTTACGAGTCTGGCAATGGCGCACAATGTGCGACGGTTTTCACCTTCGGTCAGGCGGGTCTCAATGGGCGGTTGATCCGGCACATGAATGGTGACCACACCATCAGTCTTGTCCCAGCTGGGAACACCTTCATAAATAAAGGCGTAAATCAGCACTTCGCGGATATGCTTCCATTCACGTCCATTGATATGCAGCCACTCGCCGTCTGATACATCACCCGTCCGGTCATCGCCCTTGAGCTGAACATACGGTTCATCGCGATAATCACCGAATGCATTACCGAGCGCCTGAATGACCGATTTATACCCGTCCTGAAGCTCAACAAAGGCCCCCAGATCCAGGTCGATTCCTTTGGAGCCGAACATGCCTGCAAAGCCGGATTTGCCACTGCCCCGGTGCCAGTTCAGGTTGATCCGGATTTCACCGAAGTTATCCCGTTTGGTCAGGCTGATTGCAGGCTTCTCTTTTGTCAGCGATACCTTGCTCAGGCTGATTTTTGTCTCAACTGGCGGAGGGGTTACAACTGGAGGAGTCGGGGCTGCGGGAGCCGGTTCGTCGGCAATATTTACGCCGAAATGCTCTGCCAGCGGTTTAAGTCCACCGTTGAACCCCTGCGCAACGAAGCGGAATTTCCAGTCATTATTACGACGGTAAAATTCACCCAGAATTAAGGCTGCTTCCTGACGGCCGCTCAGTTCGACACTGCCGCTAACCAGGCCGGTAGCCCCTTGCTCCACGTCGATGGAAAGATTACGAAGATCGGACACCGTCTGCCCACCGTCACAGGTCACGGTGAACGCAATTTTCTGGACATCAGGTTTCAGCCGGTTGAGCGCGACAGTAAAGGTTGAGTACTGGCCTTCACTGACCAGGCTGACGGTACCATCATCGTTACGTGGCTGACCATAAAACACCATGTCCGCATCACCCTGCACCTTCCCGTCGGCATACAGGCGAAACGCCGAAGCATCCACCTGGCCGCCCGAGGTGATCCGGACCCGCAACTCCTGGGCTGGAACGGGGGCATTGCCCCCCGGCGTCAGGTTCATTAGCGAATAACCGCTGAAACGATATCGGAGTGCATATCGTCAATTGTGCGGCCGCGACAGGCATGGCCAAGGGCGGTAAAGTCCCAGTTGCCGTTATTACGGCGCAGCGAAGAAATAACGATCCCGGTATGTGAGCCCTGCTCAGTCAGCTTGTAGCGAGCCAGCTCTTTGCCGGTTTGATCGACAACGCGGCAGAACGCGTTTTCGACGTCATTGAACGACTGACCACGGAAGCTGTTTACCGTAAACGCCAGGTATTCAACGTTTGCAGGCAGTCGGGAGAGGTTGACCTTAATCACTTCATCGTCACCGTCACCCTCACCGGTCAGGTTATCGCCACTGTGCACAACAGCGCCGCAGGTGGATTCCAGTTTGCGGAACCAGATGGTGTCAATTGTTTTACCGGTGCTGTCCATTAATACGCAGCCAGCATCGAGATCGATTGAGTCGTTGCCTCCAAACAATCCTCCAAGAAGACCTTTTTTCTTAACCGGATCCCAACCGAGACCGAAATGAAGCTGGCTTAATGCAGATGATTCTTTGCTGAGTGATACCGTCTGGTTCTTAACTAATGAAACCATGTTTTATTCCTTAAAATGGTAATGACCGAGACAATCAAAGGTATATTTAGTAACTGACGAAGAAAATCATATCATGATGAAGTTCTCTGACAAGGGAAATTTTGGTAGTTTTCTGTAAAAACACAAAAAGAAATCCTTTTCAGGGTGTTAATTTTTCTATGTTTAATTTAAATATCAATGCTTTATCAGGAATCCAAAAAACACTGACGCACTCCATAACCACAGGAGTTATTAATCATATTATGATTGACATGTAGCTTAGACACTCATAGACTCACTTCTCAATCATAAATTTGCATGGCGTTCCGGATAATTAAAAAAAATGAACAAGAAAATTTGGTTTATGGAAGGTTTATCCTCCCAGCGAGATATTATTCAGGGGGTAAAATCATTTGCACAAAAAAATAATTTTGCCATTACCGTTTTTGCCTCCCACCGTAACGAAAGAAATGAAATCCTTTCTGTTGCCGATTATTCTTTGACTGAACCTGAAGATCCTCAAAAACGTCTTCAGTTTATCCAGGAAACCATTCAGACCTACGGCATCCACCATATTCATACTGGCCGTAACAGCCAGTGGTTTGAAGAACACCGTTCAGCCATTGAATCGACCGGTGCCACCCTTACTACCGGTGCAACGGGCGTCGACTGGTTAACTCTGGCTGACGAAAAAGTTACTTTTGCTCAGTTTATGGAGCAAAAGGGTCTTCCGGTCGTACCATCCTGGCGGGTGAATACGCTGGCAGAATTAAAGACACACCTCGCGGCCCCGCCGTTCACTGACAGCCCGGTATGCGTGAAGCCGGTGACGGGTATCTATGGCATGGGATTCTGGCGCTTTGATGACAGTGCTTCGCCTATGGCCGTCTTTAATCATCCCGAACATCGTCTGGTCAGTCCGCAACAGTATATTGCAGCAGCATCAGCTGCTGAGTCGTTTAAACCCCTTGTTTTGATGCCGTACCTGCCAGGCCCTGAATTTTCTGTCGATATCCTCGCGGATAAGGGCGAAATACTCGCAGCCGTGGGACGCCGTAAGGAAGGGGCTATCCAGTATCTTGTAAACGAAGGAAGCGCCTGGGAACTGGCGTGTGACTGCGCCCGGGCCATGAAGGCCGACGGGCTGGTGAATGTTCAGACGCGAAACGATGTGAATGGCAACCCGGTGCTGCTTGAAACCAACATGCGTCCGTCAGGGGGGGTGGGTTATACCCTTCACAGCGGGGTGAACCTTCCTGGGTTATTTGCTGCCTTTAAGCTCGGTCTGATGTCTGAAGATATGGTGCGCCAGAGCGCTAAAAACACCTTTTCTCCGGTTGCGGTGAGATCCATTACGGATGTAATTGCATACCCGGAATCACTCTCTAACCTTCTGAATTAAGGCGTATTTATGTCTGATATCCTCGAAGATATGATTTATCGCCGTACCCTCTCATGCGGTACGATTCAGGTAACCCGCGACCAGGGTGAAGTTTCGCTCGATGACCTGTTTGACATCGCTGAAAGACGTAACCCGAAACGCGCCTTTCTGTTTGTCAGCAAAGTACTCGGCAGGCACATTCCCGTGCCACCCTCAGTCATGCGGCAGGCCTACAGACAGCTTGCCAGCCAGTTCCCCTCGACACTGACAGGACCCGTACTGTTTATCGGTATGGCTGAAACCGCCGTTGGGCTAGGGGCCGGTGTGTTTGATGAAGTGCGCCACCAGCATCGTGAATCTGTCTATCTGACCTCTACCCGTCACCCGGTTGATGGCACGTTGCTTTGCGAGTTCAAGGAAGAACACAGCCACGCCACCGATCATCTGATCTATCTGCCAGATGATGAAGAGAAAAGACGTCGTGTTACCAACGCACGAACGCTGGTTTTGATTGATGACGAGGCAACCACCGGTAATACCTTTATTAACCTGCTTTCTGCCCTGCGTAATACCGGCAAGCTTCAACATATTGAACAGGTTATAGCCGTTACGCTTACCGACTGGAGTGGCAAAGCCTTGTCCGAGCGCAGCACCTTACCAGTCACTTCGGTTTCTCTTGTAAGCGGTAAGTGGGGATGGACCCCATTACCTGATGCACCTGTCCCGGACATGCCGAAAGTCAACGTAACTTCACGAGGAGAATGGGACATCCAGGGAAAACAGTCCTGGGGCCGACTGGGGATGCTCGCACCTGCGGCCGATCTCGGCCATGAGGTCTCCGTCCACAAGGGGGAACGTATTCTGGTTCTCGGGACCGGGGAATTCGTCTGGGAGCCGTTCCTGCTTGCTGAACGGCTCGAAGCTGCCGGAGCACAGGCATTTTATGGATCGACCACCCGCTCCCCTATCGCCGTTGGTTATGCCATTGAGTCCGCCATTTCCTTTACGGATAACTACGGGCTGGGCATCCCCAATTTTGTCTATAACGTCGCCCACCAGCAGTTTGACCGCATTCTTGTGTGTACTGAGACACCCGCAGAAAGTATTGACACGCAGCTTCTTAAAGCGCTGGCTGAGGTTGCGGCCGTCGTGGAGATTGTTACCTATGAATAAACCCGTTGTTCTGAGCGACCTTGACGACACGCTCTTTCAGACCCGTCGTAAAATGGTGGACGAGCTGGCCCTGGAGCCATTCCGTACCGGTGCCGTTGATCGCACCCTGAATCCACGAAGCTTTATGACGGAAGAACAGTCCATGTTGGTGGACTGGCTCCTGGAGCAGGCTGAACTCATACCCGTTACCGCACGGGGAACTGAAGAAATCAGCCGCGTACGGATCCCTTTCCACTCCTGGGCAATCACCACGCACGGGGCCGTCATTCTCACGCCTGAAGGCAAACCCGACGAGGAGTGGAAGGCCCATATGCTCGGCCAGCTGGCTCCCTATCAGGAAAAGCTGACATCGATGCAGCGTCTGATCACTGAAATGATGGACGCAAAAGGGATCAAAGCCTGGGCAAGGCTGAACTTCGAATACGGTGAAACGGCGGTTTATATGGTGATGAAGCACCGCGACAGCACCCGCCTTGACGAGCTCAATACCATTGCAGATGAGATAGAAACGGTGTTTCCGACCGAGGGCTTCTACATCCACCGCAACAGTAATAACGTGGCCTGGCTTCCCACCCCGGTTGAGAAAGGGCTGGCAGTCAGATGGCTGCTTGAAAAACTTCGGGCTGAACGCGGAGTCTTCCCCGTAATTGGTCTGGGCGACAGCCTGAGCGATCATCGTTTTATGAAACTGTGCAGCTGGTTTGGCATCCCGCGTCAGAGTCAGTTTGCAGATGCCATTTCACAGCGAATTTTTGGAGAAAAATAAAATGCAGCCACATGACACATTTACCGGCTCATACCAGCCCGGTGACGTGGAATTTCTGCTAAAGCCGGTAGTCATTGAGATGACGCCGGTTGAGCAAAAAGAAGAGCTGATTCAGTCAGGGAAGAAACATTATTCGGACATGCTCAGTCAGGAGCCAGCGCCAACACAATGGCATCTTGATTTGTTTCACCGGGCGCTGGATCGGGGCGCAGAGAGACTTGCAAAAGAAGTCACACAGCTCGCTATTGCTCTGGCCGAACGCTTCGGTGATGAGCCCATTGTACTGGCCAGTCTTGTCAGGGCTGGCGTGCCGCTCGGCGTTATGCTGCACCAGGCCCTGCGTGACATGGGGAAAACCTCATGGCATTACGGTATCAGCATTATCCGGGATCGTGGAATTGACGGTGCAGCCCTCGACGTCATTGAAGAGCGCCATGGTACCAGCGGTATTGTCTTTGTTGACGGATGGACAGGTAAAGGCGCAATTACCGGAGAGCTTGTACGCGCACTGAAAGATCGCCCGGGCTATCCTGAGCAGCCGCGACTGGTTGTCCTGGCCGATCCCTGTGGCTGCTCCTGGCTTGCAGCCAGTGATGATGACTGGCTCATTCCTTTTGGCATCATGGGTGCGCCGGTGTCAGGCCTGATCTCCCGGTCAGTATGGTCCTCTGAAGGATTACATGGGTGCATGGTTTGCGAGCATCTCAGTGAATTCGAATGCAGCCGGATGCTTGTCGATACCGTCGCCCATTTCCGTAAGAAGTTAACCCCGTCATCCCTCGCTACCCTGAGCTGGAATATGGAGTCAGCCCGGGTCTTATGGCAGACAAGTCGCGACGTTATCGCGTTCCTGGCCGATGAATTTAAAGTGGACAGCGTCAATCGTATTAAACCCGGTATTGCTGAAGCAACCCGGGCTGTATTACGTCGGGTACCGGACCATGTATTTGTGCGTTCTATTGACGACCCGGACGTTGCCTTGCTTGTAGGGCTTGCTCGTGAAAAGGGAATAGTTGTTACAGAAATGGGGGGAACCCTCGGCCAGTATCGGGCTGTAACCATTATCAAGAAGGTACTCTGATGAAAAATCGTCTTTCTCCCTGGAATCTGGGAGCCACGCTATACATGCCTGCAACACGGGAAGATATTGCTGATGCCGTCCTGCACGGGAAAATCCCGGGTTTGCGCTCTCTGGTGATTTGCCTGGAGGATGCTGTCAGTGAAGCAGACATCCCCGTCGCCCTCAAAAATCTGGAGCACCTGCTGCACGAGCTCAGTAACAGCATGCGTAGCCTGGGTAAAAATGACTGGCCTCTGGTGTTCATTCGCCCCCGGCATGCCGGAATGGGCAGATGTTTAAAAGCGCATTATGATCTTTCCGCTGTCGACGGGTTTGTGTTGCCGAAATTTACCCTCAGTTCGTTAGCTGAATGGTGGGATATCATGGGCGGGACTCACCTGTGCATGATGCCAACGCTGGAAACAGAAGACGTCTTTGACGTGGTTCAGATGCGCGAGCTGGCCACCCATCTGGTGGAACATCCCTGCCACGACCGCATTATTGCGCTTCGAATCGGCGGCAACGATCTTATGAACGTTGTGTCGCTTCGCCGTCCCCGGGACCTGACGCTGTATGACAGCCCGATGGGCTACGTCATCAAAATGCTCGTTTCGGTCTTCGGCCCGCGTGATTTTGCCCTGACCGCGCCCGTATGTGAGCATATTGACGATCATGCCGTTATGGCCAGAGAGCTGGCTCTTGATATGGCACATGGGCTTGTTGGGAAAACGGCCATTCACCCGGGTCAGATAGAGGTCATTCAAAACGCGCTGATGGTCACTCAGGGTGAGTATTCTGACGCTCTGCGGATCCTGAACTCTACCCAGGCCGTGTTTAAGTCGCAGGGAGCAATGTGTGAACCCGCCACACATCGCCGCTGGGCGGCTGGCATTCTGGACAGAGCTCGTTTTTATGGGTTACAGAACGAGCAAAGCGCTGATGGAATCAGATTACTTACCGTGACCCAGCATCATTAAGGAAATCATAATGGGGTTCAGGTTCAGAAAGTCGATCAACATTATTCCTGGCGTTCGCCTCAACCTGAGTAACGGTGCACCGAGCCTGAGTGTCGGGCCGAGAGGTGCTTCCGTTTCTTTTGGTAGCCGGGGGACCTATGCCAATCTGGGCTTGCCCGGTACCGGGCTGAGTTACCGTACCCGGCTTGACCGGGCCGCGCGTTCCGGAGGTGGAAACCGGACGGCAACCGACCCGGGGCTCAGACAGGCGCTTGAGCAGGAAGCCGCTGAACTCATGTCAGCGGTAACCGCAATCCGTAATATTCACGAGCTGACGCCGGATCCAAAAACAGGCATCAGCTGGGCAGAGCTGGAAGCAGTATACCTGCATAACAGAACGTCGCCTTTTCAGGTTCCGGCACCGGTGCGTCCAGAAAAGCCAGACTACCTTGCATTGCCGGAAAAGCCTGCCGAGAGCGAAGGCATTAGTTTTCTGGGTAAATGGTTTGAATCGGAATCAGCTAAAGCTGAGCGCCACACCGAAAATCTTCGCCGGTGGCAGCAGGAGCTGATTGATGTGGAGCGTGAGAATACCCTTCGACAGCACCGGTACCAGCAACAACGGACGGCCTGGGCCGAACAGTATGCAAACTGGAAGTTTGAAGCTGAAGAACATGAAAAACGGCTCGCCACGGCTCAGGCAGATGCCCGGCAGCAGTTCCGGACAGACGCCGCGTTTTTCGAATCATACCTAGCGGGTGTGCTGGCAGAAACTGAATGGCCGCGTGAAACGCTTGTTGCATTTGAAGTAAAGCCGGAGCTATCAGCAGTCCTGCTGGACGTTGATTTAGCTGAGATTGAAGATTTCCCTGATAAGATTTACGGCGTTAATGCCCGGGGAACGGAGCTGACGGAAAAAGCCATGACGCAAAAAGCCGTACGCGAAAACTATGCCCGCCACGTCCATGGCTGCTTGTTCCGCCTGGTCGGTATCGTTTTACATACGCTACCTTTCGACAACGTGATTGTGTCAGGCTTTACGCAACGGGTCAGTAAGCGGACCGGCTATCTGGAGGATGAGTATATCCTGTCCTGCAAATGCACTCGCAGCCAGATGTCGTCAGTAAATTTTGAAGGCATAGAACACATTGATCCGGTTGAAGTGTTAGGCGATCACCCGGTTATTAGAAAGATGAGCAGTACCTTCATTTTTCAGCCTATTGAACCACTAACCCTTTAAGCAGGCTAAATCTTACGATGCAATTAAATACCAGACAGGCCCGGATTTTTAAGCTTGCCAACTTACTGGGCACCGGCAAGCCCGTTTCCGCTGCCGACATTATAACCAGTCTGGAATGCTCAGAGCCGACATTAACCCGGGCCCTCAAAGAGCTACGCGAGTCATATTCTGCGGAGATCAAATACAGCAAGGCAGGTCATTCCTACCATCTCGTTAATCCGGGCCAGCTGGATAAAAAGACCCTTCGCCGGATGAATGAAGCGCTCGCACAGAATGCTGAACTGAAAACCGGTGAGTCCACAGGGAAGGTCGTACTCGATAAGGATAAAAAAACAGCAGTGTCATTATCGCTACGCATGCGGATTCTAAGAAAAATTGACCGTCTGGCTGCGCTGAGTGGCTCGACCCGAAGTGAAGCGGTAGAGAAGCTGGCTCTGCACTCCGTTGATGAACTGATAAAAGAATACAGCACTAAAAAGTCCTGACGCTAAATCTCAGACCGGGGTGAAAACTCCGGTTTTGTCATATTTCACCTCTGTATTGGCGTGAGGGAGTTTTGATCTATTCTCCTTCCGCAATGTCAGCAGCGCCTTACTGCCTACAAAAGCTGGTGTCTTGACATCCTCTTGTGCTACACATCAATCTTTGGGCGATTTACACTCCATTCATGCAGATCTGTGATGTATGATGATTTTCATACATAAGAAAGTTTATTTTTGCCGGAGTTTTTTTCGGAATCTTATATTCCAGTACGGTCTGAATTTTTTTCTGTTGATAAGAGGCCATTCACATGTCGGTAATTCAATGGTGGTTAACTTATTTCTATAATGCCGCTTCTGAGTATTTAATCTCCATCCGACAGATGTCGTGCCGTTTTATCAAATCAACAAACTCTGGCCTCTTCCTGAAACTACTCTCCTCTTCCGATCTCTTAAGAAGGAATTACATTTGAGACGCTTACCCGTATATCTGCTACTCGACACGTCCGGCTCTATGCACGGAGAGCCTATCGAAGCGGTTAAGAATGGCGTTCAGACGCTGCTTACCACGCTGAAACAGGATCCGTATGCACTCGAAACGGCTCACGTGTCAGTGATCACCTTTGATTCTTCAGCCCGACAGGCAGTTCCCCTGACAGACCTCCTGAGTTTCCAGATGCCAGCACTAACAGCCAGCGGCACCACGTCTCTTGGCGAAGCGCTTTCCCTCACGGCCAGCTCCATTGCCAAAGAAGTACAGAAAACGACGGCTGACACTAAAGGTGACTGGCGTCCCCTTGTATTCCTGATGACGGATGGAAGTCCGAATGATGACTGGCGTAAAGGCCTGAATGACTTTAAAGCGGCCAGAACCGGCGTTGTTGTGGCATGTGCAGCCGGGCATGATGCCGATACCAGCGTCCTCAAAGAAATCACTGAAATCGTGGTTCAGCTCGATACAGCTGACAGTTCGACGATTAAAGCTTTCTTTAAATGGGTCAGTGCGAGCATTTCGGTAGGCAGTCAGAAAGTGGAGTCCAGCAAAAAAGAAGTGATCGGTCTTGAAGACCTGCCACCGCCGCCGCCAGAAGTAAATGTGGTCTTATAATTTTAATGATTAAGGGGATGTCATGTCTGTCAGTCTGAGCAAAGGCCAGGGCGTAAGCCTGAAAAAAAATGAATACGATCTCTCGTCCGTTACTATCGGCCTCGGTTGGGATATTAATGAGGAAAAGAAAGGTTTTCTCGGCGGGATCTTTGGTAAAAAAGAAGAAGAATACGACCTTGATGTGATCGCTTTCCTGTGTAATTCAGCCGGAAAGGTGACCGATCTCGGCAATGTGGAAAATGGTAAACCAACGCTTGTGAATGGCGATATCATCTTTTTCAACAGCCTTCGCCATAAGTCAGGCAATATCTGGCTGACGGGCGATAACCGAACCGGAGCCGGTGACGGTGACGATGAGCAAATTATTGTGCGCCTGAATTCCCTTGACGCTCAGTACGAGAAAATTGTGTTCATCGTTCAGATCTACAATGGTGAAAAGCTCCAGCAGCACTTTGGTAAAGTTCAGAATGCCTTCATCCGGGCAGTAGATGCCCGTAATATTGAAATGGCACGATTCGATCTTTCTGGCGGACCCGCCTTCGCCAGCCAGCGCTCCATGGTCTTTGCCGAGCTGATACGCGAGGCTACAGGCTGGAAACTCAGGGCAATTGGTGAGCCTTCAGAATCAGATTCGTTTGTCTCGCACCTGAGGAATTACATGTGATGCGCCGCCTGCCTGTTTACCTTGTTATCGACACATCCGGCTCGATGCGCGGTGAGTCAATCCATTCCGTTAACGTTGGAATTCAGGCGATGCTTAGCGCTCTTCGCCAGGATCCCTACGCCCTCGAAAGCGTTCATATCTCCATTATCACCTATGACAATGAGGCGCGTGAGTTCATTCCTCTCACGCCGCTGGAAGACTTCCAGTTTTCTGACATCGTTGTGCCAAGCGCAGGCGGGACGTTCACCGGTGCTGCCCTTGAATGTCTGATGCAGTGTGTTGAACGGGATGTACGTCGCTCAGATGGTGATACCAAAGGAGACTGGCGTCCTCTGGTATTCCTGATGACTGATGGAACCCCTTCTGATGCCCTGGCGTACGGTGAAGCGGTAAAAGCGATTCGCGGCCGGGGATTCGGATCCATCATTGCCTGCGCCGTTGGTCCTAAAGCAGGCCATGAGCACTTAAAACAGCTCACCGATAAGGTTGTGTCTCTGGAGACGCTAGATTCAACCGCGTTTGCAGGTTTCTTTAAATGGGTATCGGCCAGCGTGTCTTCCGGCAGCACAAGCGCGGGGATCAATAACGGAACTGATACCCTTCCCCCTCCTCCACCAGAAATCCAGCTGGTGCTCTGACAGACAGAAAGGTGCTGCTTTCCGGGCAGCACCTTTCTGTACAGCAACGTTTTCTGCTGGCCGTACCAGCCGTACGAGGAAAATTATGAGACGCCTTCCCGTGTTTTTTGTCCTGGACTGTTCAGAGTCCATGATTGGTGAAAACCTGAAAAAAATGACTGATGGTCTGCAAATGATCGTCGGAGATTTAAGAAAGGATCCACACGCACTTGAAACAGCCTGGGTTTCGGTAATCGCATTTGCCGGTGTAGCCCGTACGATTGTACCTCTTCACGAAATTGCCTCGTTCTACCCTCCCCGCCTTCCCGTTGGCGGCGGTACGAGCCTTGGGGCCGCATTGCGTGAGCTGACCGTACAAATTGATACCCAGGTCAGAAAAACCACTCATGAGGCAAAAGGCGACTGGAAACCCGTCGTGTACCTCCTTACCGACGGACGTCCGACTGACGACACAACCGCAGAAGTGAAGCGCTGGAAGGATCACTACGCGAGAAAAGTGAATCTCATTGCCGTTGGCCTGGGGCCGTCAGCGGACCTGAATATCCTGCGGCAACTGACAGAGAATGTCATGCTGTTCACCGAGTCTCAGGAAGGGGACTTTACCCGCTTCATCAAATGGATCACGGCCTCGGTTACGGCGCACAGCCGCAGCGTCGGGGACGACAAACAACCTGAGCTCAGCCAGACTGAATACATAGTCCGGCTGGCCAAGGACGAGCCAGTAAAAGCGTACGACGAAAACTGCGTTACGCTTACCGGCCGTTGCAGCAAGACCCGTCGTCCGTACCTGATGAAGTATGAACGGCCACCAGCAAGGGTTTCCGGGCTCGATTTCAGTCTGAACCTGAACAGCTTTAATATTGCCGGATGCTATCCCATCGATGAGGACTATTTTGCGTGGTCAGATGCCACCGCTACCGGTTTGCAGGTAAATACCAGCGAACTGCATGGCGTACCGGGTTGCCCCCACTGCGGTAATGCCAGTGCGTTTGCCCTGTGCTCATGCGGAAAGTTGCTGTGTATTGACGGCCCGGATGACGTGATCTGCCCGTGGTGTGAAACAGGCCTGTCATTCAGCAATGATGGCGGAAACACTAACTTCGACGTAAACAGAGGGAGAGGTTGATGTCGCAAAATGCTTTACTTGAAGAGAAGATTATCCGCTTAGTTCTGTCTGAGCTGGGCCACCCTGTTGAAGGTGAGCGGCTTTTACTTCTATCGCAGGACCCATCCCTTACCGAAGAAATTATGCGGCTTAAAGAGCGGATTGAGAGCCTTGCACAGGGTTTATCTGCGCGGGTTAGCGAAGGTGATAACGACGCAGAGATTGCCGCCTCGTCAGCATCCAGTCTTTCCGATCAGCAACAAACGGTCGTAAGTGTTGCTGATAACCCGGGCATTGACGCTACCGATACATCAGCACTGCAACCCCTGCCAGAAAATGAGCCTCATCCTTCGTTCTGGAAGCTGATGCCTTATTACGAATTTGATAAACCAGCACAGAGGGAAGACGAAAACCTGTCTTCCCTGGTATTAAAACCCGGGCAGATACCGACAGGCCAGCAGCGGGCCAGCTTAGCTGTGCCACCTGCCGTTCCCCCGAGAGCTAAAATAACGATCCCCAACGCCCGCGCAGGCGAACGTTTCTCTTCGCCGGTTGCTATCGTTCTGGGTGAGGGCCAGCAGGCTACTGTCAGGGACGTTGTCTTTCCCCGGAACATTGGCCTGTCTTTTGACAAAGAACAGGAGTTGCTGACAGGTACTCCCACCGAAAGCGGCGATATAGAGCTTTCAGTAATCTGGTCATGCACGTCGCACGACGAATGTGAAACAAAACAGCTATTTATAATCAATCCCGATCCGAGAAGCCTGTGGAAGGTGGTAGAGCCACCAGCAGACGCTCCCTACCCTAAGTCCCATCTGGACGCTGCTGGCCTGGTCAGGGGTGATATACGTATTGCTGCCGCCAGTCGCCGGGGACGCTCTCATGAGCATGCCGGAAGCTTCAGAGATGACGACTTCTACATCAACCACTGCCAGGAAACAGGATGGTCTGTCATGCTGGTCGCAGACGGAGCCGGTAGTGCGGTAAATTCCCGGGAAGGCTCCCGGATTGCAGTCAAAACGGCTGGCGATTACCTTTTAAATCAGCTCAGTGGTGTGAAAGGCGTCCATTTAAAGCAGCACATCACGGCGTGGGAAGGGAGCGATCAGCAGGCAACAATAAACGCCATGCTTCATCATTTTAAACAGGCAGCTACGCTCGCGGTCAACAGTATCCAGAACGAAGCCATTTGTGCAGAACAACCTGTGAAATCCTATTCAACAACCCTTCTGGCAACTGTAGCGCTACGAACTGATAACGAGCTGTTTGCGGCTGCATTCTGGCTTGGTGATGGTGCGATAGGTGCATACAGCCCTTCCGGTAAAGTCAGGATACTGGGAAATCCCGATAGCGGAGAATACGCAGGACAAACCCGTTTCCTTGACCAGAGCATTATCGCAGACCCCTCGTTTAGCGGCCGCATCAGCGTGGGTAAATGGAATGATGTATCTCACTTGATCCTCATGACAGATGGCGTCTCAGACCCTCTGTTTGAGACGGATAACGGGCTTCGCAGTGACGAAAAATGGACCCGTCTCGTTGATGAGCTCAACCCTGTCCTTACAGACGCCAGTATTGCGCCTGAGAGGTTAGGCGACTGGCTTAACTTTTTCTCCACAGGGAACCATGATGACCGCACTATTGCGGTGTTGTGGTAAGGGATACGCTTTTTCGGTGATCAATATGGCAAATATCGTTACGTGCAAAACAAAGGACGGCGAAACAGTCCAGTATGTTGACGAGGTAATTGGTTCGGGCTCGATGAAGGATGTTTACTTTTCGCCTGATAAATCATACGTCGTCGCTTTTTATCATAAACCGCAGAACGAGCAGGCCCGGGATCGGATTGATATGATCACCGGACGCTACAGGCAAAACATTTTTGGCCAGTCCGGAGGTGAATACTGGAAGGACCTGTTTTGCTGGCCGACCCATGTTGTTGAGCATGGGGATAAAATCGGCATCGTGGTTCCAACCTACAAAAGCTACTTTTTCTTTAAATACGGCTCTAAAAACGATGATTTTCTTGGCATAAAAGGTCGTGAAAAGGAAGGCAAATGGTTTGCCAGCGCCAGCAACCAGAACAAATTTCTCGACCCACGTGAACGAGGCAATACGCTTACCTATCTCAAGGTCTGTCTGCTGCTGACAAGAGCCGTCAGAAGGATGCATGCGGCAGGTCTCTGTCACAGCGATCTAAGCTATAAAAACGTGCTTATCGATCCAGAAATGGGACATGCCTGCATCATTGACGTAGACGGCCTGGTTGTCCCTGGAAAGTATCCTCCCGACGTGGTGGGCACCCCGGATTTTATCGCTCCGGAAGTGGTGAAAACCAGTCATCTTTCCAAAGAGGATCCGAACCGCGTATTGCCAAGCATTACTACTGACCGTCATGCGCTGTCGGTGCTTATCTACATGTATCTGTTCTTCCGTCATCCGCTACGTGGCGGAAAAATACATGACATGTCGGATGAAGTACGTGATGAGACCTTATCTATGGGTGAGAAGGCACTCTTCATTGAACATCCGACAGACAAAAGCAATGCAGTCAAAGTCAGTCAGCTATCGTCCTTTTCACTGCCCTGGGCTGATCCGGAGAAAATTCCTTACACCATCATGGGCCCTTATCTGACACCTTTGTTTGAGCGCGCCTTTATAGATGGCTTACACGATGCCACTAAACGCCCGACCGCCGATGAGTGGGAAAGCGCCCTGGTTAAAACAGTCGATCTGATACAGCCCTGCCAGAACAAGGCGTGTGAACAGAAATGGTACGTTTTCTCGGGTAAGACAAAGCCGGTTTGTCCCTACTGCGGTACGCCATACAAGGGTAAATTACCGGTTCTAAATTTATATTCTTCCCGAAAGGAAGGCAGTTATCGTCCTGACGACCACCGGTTGATGGTGTGGAGCGGGCAGTCAATCTATGCGTGGCATGTGAATCGCCTCATTGCGCCAAATGAGCGTACAACCGATTTGCAAAGGAAACGAGTTGGGTATTTTGTTTTCCATAACGATCAGTGGTGGTTAGTAAATGAAGGCATAAATGGGCTTATGTCATTACCGGATAAACGACAGATTGCCATTGGGGAAAAAATTGAACTGACGAATAACGCTCAGTTTGTTCTGTCAAAGGAGGAAGGCGGCAGGCTGGTCGTCGTTCAGTTAGTAGAAAACTAACGGACGCCCATAACGACTAAAACGTTCTGGCAGCATACTGAACCTGTTTAATGAATCACTATATTATGCTGTGTCAAATTTAAGCTGCCAGAAAAACTGACTGTCTGTGCCGGATATGCGGTACACCTCCTGCGGCAAGGGTTTAATGCGCAAAGCCCAATTTATTTATAAGAGTGAATAGTTTTGTGGCTCTACCCTGCCGCTCTCCTTTCCTGTGTCATGGTTTTTAACATCTGAAATACTGACATTGTTAAGCCGGTGATTGTATAAGGCGATGCGGACAATCTCATGAAGATATTCAAGTTCGTTTTGTGTCAAGGACTGGCCTTCCTGGGTTTTTGAAATCATTTCCTGCCAGCAGATCAGTCTTTCGTAACTGACATGTTCGCTGTTTTCCAGGCAGTGCAACCTGAAATAGCGAAGGAACAAAGGAAATTCATCGGTCTGAGCGATGTCATAAGCCCGAACCGTTAACCGACACAGACATACAATCGTATCCTGCTGTAACCTGACTAACGCGTTATGACTGCCCGGAAGGATATCAGGCAATTTCATCTTACAGTCAGCAAGGCGCTGAAGAAGAGGCCCTTCCTCTGAAGGCTCCCGTCCCCGATACTCCTGAAGAGGTTCAGATTCAAGTTCATGCATTAATGGATGATATAGCCATTCCCGGGAACTGGTCTCATCAATGATCAGGCTTTCAATGCACTCACTGTATGTTGTTTTACGTCGCCCGAGCTGCACCTGACTGATTTCATATTCAATATCTGGAAGATCGATACGCAATGCGGCAACTCTTTCGGAAGGATGAAGGTGGTCAAAGGTTAACTTCGCAGAAATGCTACGATCCCTGTCCAGAAAGACGGCCACACATAAATCATTAACCTTTACGAACAGATCAGCTGTGCCTCCGAACATACTGCCGCTTCCACTAACCTCATTCAGTGAAACCGGCCCACCATCGTCGCCAGCGAGAAGATTTGGGAAACCAAGAACCTGGTGCTCGTTGATGACTTCAATAATTTTTCCCCGGATGGCTTCCATCAGACCATCACAGTCACCGGCTACAGCAGTACTGTGTGAGAAATGCCAAAGCTTGACCTCCCCCTGCTTTGCTAACAGATCAGTTTTGCAAGCGGGGCAGATGCAGTTACAGTCGATACCCCGGCTGACCTCTGTAATATCTAAAAAGAGTCCTGATTCTCTCTGGAGTCCAAATGGAATACCAAATGTGTAACTCTTACGCATGGCTGCACCCCGTTTTTGATAATTATTCAAACTATATCCGAAATAACGGAGGAGGATTTCTGTAAAACGAATTAAAAGAAATGATTTTTTAGTCTTCCAGATTAATGTTTGACAAGAATCAAATGAGAGCCTTACAAATATGGAGAGAGAAGTTTAGGTAAAGTAACTTTTATCACAACTTCTAAAATTAAGGAGAATATCGGATGTATTTAGCAGTGGGCTTGGCTTATGATTAAAGTCTTTCTCCGAACTTAATAAAAAAGTTAAAAAGACAGGCTATTACAGTGCCTTTAGCCCCGAAAGGGGCATAAACTATTTTCAAATCCAGACACAGTCTTTTTGTTGTGCCAATATCAATAATTACTCGCGAACAAAGGTCCACACACTCGCAGGAACTTTGTCATATAACTTTTTCATTGTCAGTTCAGCTTTACGATGATCATAAGCACCAGAAATTTCAAGAGAGGCGACACCCGAGTTTTTTTCACATAACCTTTGAAATACTTTTTCGAGCGTTTCGAACGAACTACACTTACGGAATTTCATTAAATAAGACTGCTTTGTGTCAGACATAATCAACCTTCTTTAGACAGGCCTCAACTGGCCAAGGATAATCTTAATATCATTTTTCACTTAAGCCTAACGATTTCACAACCTTTTTCGTTGTTTCCACCCTGTTCATAACCAGGTACATGAGTGCTAAAATGACTGTAAATAAAACCAGTGTATCCCGGTGAGCAGGATGAAGAATCAATCAGTGATCAGACAGTTTTCGGAAAGCGAATTGCATCAGCAGCTGGAAACGTTCGGCAACCATGATAAACAGCTTTCACGCTTGATCCGTTACTTTTCCCATCTGAGATACAACACAGCTAAAACCTATCTGCACTGGCTACGAGTATGGAACGAATGGTATCAGGCGAATGCCCGGTTGCATACAGACTGGCCAGTAAGTTCGCTCCCCGTGTCTGAGGAAGCTCTGCTGGCGTTTATGGGGCATCTTGAAGGCAAATTGTCACGAAGCAGCATAAACAGCTGTCTTCAGGCCTTAAACAGTATCCATAAAAAAGGGCTTAACCTGCCCGGGATTATTACGTCTGAAGCATGGTACATGCTGGAAGCCTTAAAACAATCGGAAGCCCGGAAGCGAAAGACGACTAAACAGGCAACTCCCTTTCTTATTGGCGATCTCAAGGCTCTGATAAAGTTACGCAGTACTACAAACTCAGTTCGTAAGCTTCGTGACCTGTGCCTGATCTGGACAGGCTTTGAAACACTGCTCCGTTCATCCGAAATTCGCCGTATACGTCTGAAAGATCTGTCTCTGGATAGTATGACCGGTGAATTTAACCTGACGGTATACCGTACAAAAACGAACATCAGTACACTTCTTACCTACCGGCTGACACGTCAGTTAACTAACTGCCTCTTGAGATTGATGAACCTTGTGAAAATGGATCAGCACAGTCATCCGGATGAATACCTTTTCCAGGCCGTAAATTTCCATGATACAGGCTATATGCCACCCGGCTGGAAGCTTCGGAGTAAAGGGAATGAGCTATCTGAGCTTCTTAAACGGCATAACCTGCCCTACCGTGCTAAACAAAGCCTTCTGAACGATGAAGATGAGGAAGACACTGTGGACGATGCCGGTATGCTCAGCAAAAATTCCCTTTTACGGGCATTTAAAGAAATGTGGAATGAGCTTTATCCAAATGAGACTAAAACCCGTTACTGGACAGGGCACAGCGTTCGTGTAGGCGGTGCGATACAGCTGGATATTGAAGGTTACTCGCTACCACAGATTATGGAAATGGGGAACTGGTCGAATGAAGAAATGGTTATGCGCTACATTCGCAATATTGAAGCTGGTAAAAAAGCCATGATCAAGCTTATGCGAAATGCCTTTGATGAATAGCGCCCTCACGGGCGCATAACTTTATTTTTTCTTGAACGGGTTAAGTCTGGTGAGATTAGAGAGTGCCCCTCCCGGAGGCAAAATTCCCGTCCTTTTATATTTGTACACGCCATTTAATTTCATTGTCTGGATTCCAAGATTAATAAGCGTGACAAGTTTAAGGGTATACAGGAGTGTAAATTGGGGAGCAACCTGAATAAAAACTAATAACAAGCCTGCACACATTACACGTAGCCATGCCGCGTACTCCATGCTCAGCGGACGCTTGAAATAGAATCTTTCGAGCAAATCAACTGTCTTATTACTGATCCACGCCGCCGCCACTGAGAGTAACAACACGATGCACACCATAATGCCCAGTTCCATTTTCACTCCCTTCTCTTTTAGTCTGTTTAAGTTGAGGCTTAGCCACAGTAGTTTTGTTTTTTGCTTTTTTCTTAGGTTTGGTATGGTGAAACAGAAAACAATCCACCATTACCCAACCATTTTTATATCGAGCCACCAGCATCTTCTGGCTGGGGTAATGAGCATGAAACAGCATTTTCACGTCCATGGTGCCCATCAACGACTGTTTGCGCTTTAGCTCATCCTCAGCCATCTGAAATTCTTGTAAGAATACTGAAGACAGACGCTGACGCAGAATTCTTATGGCACTGGAGTTTTCATCATTCTTTGCCAGGTGCCCGAAGCGTACAAGTGCCTTGTGGGTTATCTGGATGGGTCCCAGATGAGAGCTGAGCTGTTCGTACTGCCAGAAGTAGGTCAAATCCACCTTAACCCAGCTGATGCTGTCCAGCAGAGCCTCGTTCATGATGGTTCCGGACATAGGTACCATTGTCAGCCTGGCCAGACGCATATGTATGTAGTCCGTAAGCAACCTCAGCGACTCAGGAACGTTTTTATTGAGTAGGAGATGCTGAAGCACCGGGGTTGCGGTCTGCCAACACAGATTGCGCCCGTCAGGCAGGAAAGCAAACTTTTGATCGTCAGGCGCAGAGTTCGAAGCGTTTTCCTTACGAAGCAAAAAATAATGGCCGCACAGCAGCTCTGCTCTTACCTGGTCCTCGTCAGGGTCATGTCGGGCTTTACTTAGATCAACGGTTAGCACAACGCGGTTAATCGCATCAGCGTGATATTTTTTTACCCAGACGCAGACACGATAGAGACGCTCATCGATTTTCTGGCTGGCTGTGGAAATCCATTGCATTGTTGTTCCTTAATTTTCGGGGCTGACAATGAAAATGCCCAGCTCAGCCCCCGGCACGAGTTCTGTATATTTCAGGCTCAGCTTCCGTTGGTTGGACGGACCCTGGCTGTTTTCAGGAGCCCAGTCAGAGAGCGTTTTTAATTGAGGTATGTTGCCTGCTGCGAAAATGGGCAAGGATGCTTTTACTACTGAATAATCAGTCTCAGCATATTTATTCCCGTTTCGTTCCTGCCCTTCAGGCCTAAATGCAAAAATGTGAGCAATCGGAACAGGGAAAGAGTTAGTTCGACAAAGGCGATAAGATTCGCCCTGCTTCAGTGGGTGAAATTCAAGACGGTGTAAAGCCTTATCAATATTAGACACGACATTCAAATTGGTAGTTGCTACATTTTTTACTTCTGAGGCTCTCCTGCGCTCCAACAAACTCACAAGTTGCTCTGCTGTTTTAACTTCCTGGTTTCGGTTTAGCCGCCATGAAAAAGTAACTTTTTTAAGCTGGGACTTGATGAAAAGGATATTTCTTGTTGAGTGCATTGCCACAAGGCCCGGGAGCTTCTTGTGCACTTTATCAAAACGGACATTCTTTTTATAATCGATACGCCTCATTGCCGCAGCAAATTCATTTTTTGCTTCGTTTATAGAAGTGATCAAGCTTTCGAGAAGATCTGCTCTTTCTGGGACAATGATTAGACCCGGGTATTTAGTGGTTACTTTGGTGGAATCATGACTTAATGACTCTATGTCATCCACACAGATGTCAGTAAGTGCATGAATAATTTCCTCAACCGAAGCATCGTCTTTAATACTAACCCTGATGGGTTTAACCTGCTTCAGGCGCTCTTCTGTTCGAGATACGGTGGAGACAGTCATCAGGTTTGCCAGCATCGGGGGGGTGTTCGAAAGAAAACACTTGAGCGAGTCGATGCGTTCCAGAATCTGGTCACGAAAATAGGGCAAATCGTCATAACTCATACGTTTCTCCAGGCTCATGTTATTTCCAATCAATTTTGCTGCCCAGGCTGACCTTGCAGAACATAAATGTCATGTAAACCTCTAAAGAAGTCATTTTGAAACAGCTTTCACAGCATGCGATTTATGTTCGATAGGGCTCATGAACAAAGGATGATAATGGAGACGCCATGGATAGTGGATAGTCTTACCCACCTGGGTGATCCGATTGAGGCGAAAACGACCATTTATACAGTCAACTGACCAAAGCCCGGGAGAAACTAACCTCTTCCAGCGGTAAAAAGAGAAACCTGCAACACAGAGGTCATGCTCCAGGAAATGTTGAGTTTCGACGACGCGAACTTTTATCAAAAACCCCAGCATTGGCGAAAACCAGATCAACAACCATGTTGGCGGCAGGATGACTTTGTTCAGGAGATGATCTGTCATAAGCAAGGCAGATAACATCAGAAAACTGATAGTCAACCACAGGGCCATCCAACCGGCCCATACGCGGCTCTGACAGGGTTTCCATTCGAGAAGAAAAAGTTTTTTATGCATTCTGCCCCGCCTAATTTTAATGTATTGCCGAAGTATGCTGCATCATGATGGTGGTGCGGGGAAAGATTTCAAACTTCCACAATTCTGAAGCCGTGTTCCAACCATGAAAGATCCCGTCACCACAGCGAGTGTTAAAAGCAAGAATTTCATCCCTGACCTGGTAAGCGAGCACTTCTGGCATATCAATAAATTCAGGTAAGGAAAGAAGAATCCCATGGATAACTTCTCCGGTTAACTTACTCATAACCTCTTCCTCAGACAGGGCAGCGTCCGGGAACAAACACAACGGAAGTGAAAAACAACATAGGTCAAGACCAATAGCAGCCCTTCCTGCGTCGTAGCCTTCTTCATTAACGACAAAACGAAAGAATTTTTCTGTCTCACCCCGTAATGATGACGGTCCTTCAGACGGAACTTCAATACCACTGAAGACTTTATCGGTCCAGTTGGTAAAAGGACTGGTGAAGACCCAACAAATTAAGGATAACGCCAGCTCTTCCTTAAACATACGTTCAGTGCCGGTAGTTCTGGAAAGTTGCTTTTGAGTACTCATGTTTTACCTGTTGCATGAAATTATTGATGTTATATAAACACAACCGGCATTTTATCTAATAGGTTTGAAAACACTAAAAATCGCAAATGCTGGTACCTTTCTGTTTTAAGAGATTTTCAAGGTAAAGTGAGGCTAGATCAATTGGCTGGTTCTCTTCAAGACAGGCTCGCACAAGATCTTCAATAGAGACCGAATCAACCCCCCTTCCCTGTAAAATTTCTTTAGCAGATGCCAGCGTTTTATGAACGCTTCGACTTAGTTGTAATCTGACTTGTGTGCGGGTATCAAAAAGACAATCTTCTGTGACACTTTGTGAAACGGTTCTACTCATTGAAAAATCACTCCATTTCTGGGATCGAATGAAAATTAACAGCTATAGATGTATCAGGTTTCCCATTTTCTACGATACTCAACCACGTACGCGCTGAGATTTGTTGTTCACAGACGAGTATGTAACCTGTTCCCTGTTGATGATGTAGCTCAAGAGCTTTTAGGATAGGCCCTGAATGAGGTCCGAGAGCATCACGCGTGTGAATAAGCGTTTGCTCTGGCAATACGTTGCTAAGCATAGACAGCAGAACATTACGCTCATCCTCATTATCCGACAAAACTAGAATTATACGAAAACCCGTTTTTATACGAAATCTGATTTCTGAAACTAACTTTCTTAATCTTAATTTATATATGACCAGGCGGAATCGAGTCATCAGTAAAGAAACCACTGTGAAGATAACGATTACTGCGCCATATTTTGACCTGTAGAACCACCAGTTAAGGCCACCAGCAACAATCAGGATTAACATTAAAATTAAACTCCCATAGAAAAAAAGTGCTGGGTAGCGAGTTGTCTTTCCTTCAATTAGTGCTGAGGCAAATATCAAAATGGATATTCCGTAAATTACCCAGTCAAAAATACTTTCTCCAATCATTCTTTAGTGAACATCCTTAAAAGTGGAAATGTAGGT
Source organism: Enterobacter hormaechei (assembly GCA_041890495.1). Lineage (GTDB taxonomy): Bacteria > Pseudomonadota > Gammaproteobacteria > Enterobacterales > Enterobacteriaceae > Escherichia > Escherichia boydii. The sequence goes on along the minus strand of CP169086.1, from coordinate 141,857 downwards.
TTATGGGTTTATGCATTTTCCTGATGGCCTTGACAACCAAGGATTTCACAGAAATTGTCACAGTGTGAAGCTGTAACAAAGCGCTCTCCACGTTCGAATCGCTCAACCAAATCCTTTCTTACTTCACTTCCAGGTTTCTGGAAGATGTACTCAAGCTGGAGATCCTCGGCCGTTGAAAGTAGTCGTTCTATGCTGAAATCAAAATGGTAAAAGCAAAACTGATTATCAACCGGGGGAAAGTTGCTTTTGGTACTGTTCTCGTTTTTGGATTTTAGTTCATTCATGAGCTCTCCTTGGTTGAGAACAGTATACAAATCTCTTTAGGGATTTTTTTTCGTTAATAGCACTTTTTTGAGTTTAAAGAGTATGTTCATACCAGAGCATTAGAGGCTACGAAAAGGATAATGGAATTAGAAAGATAGATTTTAAGTGGTGATGTAAGGTGGGATAGGTAGAAGAGAAGTAGACGCTTGTAAGCGAGGCAAAAAAAAGGCACGGAAACCGTGCCATAAGAGTATGTGAGAAAAAATCAAAATCAGGGAAAGAATCAAGCAGCTTGTGAAACTGAATCTCCAACTGCAAGATTTAAATTTCTTAGGTTATCGAAAACTTCAGATACTAAGTCATTACGGTCGTGGATTTTAATCCGCCCACCGGTTAACTCTGAAACATAAACGGTATGGCAGAGGTCAGTAACCACTTCGCCGTATTCATCAACGACTTCCAAAGATGCAATCATCGGAATATAAGAAGCCGCAGCATAGCTCTCATAAATACTTATTATGGAGTCATTGTTGCGTCGAGAAATTACCCTACCAGAAGGTAAAGCCTCATCTTCCATATAGCAATCAGATAGGTCCTCACAGAAGTCATTTTCTTTAAGTGAAATATTAAGGGTCAATTCACTGTTGATAGAGCGTGAATAAGAATATTCACTCAGTTTATAGCAAGCCAAACTAATATCACTAAAAGTTTCATAAGCTTTATAGAGGCTCGATGTTATAGACTCAGATACAAATGTTATTAGTCCAATAAAATGAGTATCCCAGAACTGTTGCAAAGCAAAACGGGCAATCATAACCTGACCATCAACCTGCATCAGTCTGTTATATTCATCCCGGTCATAACCTTTCGACTGAGAAACATCATTAGACATGCTAAGAACTTCACTACAAACATCATCATATTCAAAACGACTAGTTGCAAAGTGTTTTCCTGAAATTTCAAGGTACTGACCAGAGACTGCGTCAAACACCTCAAGAAAGTAACAGAGTCGCGATTTTAAAGATTCTCTGTTTAAAGCTTCTATTTCATTCTCAGAGATACTATCGACATATAAATCAACAGCATTCTTGAGTTCAATAGCTTTGATATTACAGGTAAAAGAAAGCTCGTCACTTTGACAATGGCAAACACTTAATACTATATCCGCCTCATCAAAATCTATGCCAAGATAACTCAGAACTGCTCTGACATAGTTTTTATCATCAGATGAATGTGTCATATACACTACCTCGAATTTGAGAGGAAGTGCCCCAGAAGGGAAGCGACTTCCCCACTGGGTTAGATAAAAATTTGGTTAAGCTAAAAGAAGATGCCAGCGACAGATTTTACATTGTCATAGACAAGTGTCTTCAGCCAACCAAAGTTACTTTTTTGGACTGAAACAAAAGGATCATTGAGACGCGTTACGAAAAGCGTCAAAAGCTTCAGTTATTAGTAATGTGCGATCAGTTACTCTGTATCGGTCATTACTTTCGAGAGATACGTAAGTTGAATGCGAAGAATCACAGACAACACGCCCTCTTTTATTGATCAATCTTACTTCCATCATCACCGGCACATTGATAATTGAAGCAACATCGGTATAGAGGGATATGAGGGCATCATTGTCACAATATAACGCCCCGTTCCCATCAAATGTATCGTTAAACTTAATATATATATCTGGCATATTTGCCGGATAATCATCAGTATTGAAATCAATGCATAACTTTAAGTCATCATTAATACGGCGATTAATCTTATGCTGCCCAACACGTACAAAGCCATGTTCAACAGCTTTGATAATCCTTAAAGTTTCATTAAGACAATCTGTAATTCTTTTTTCGACAAATGAGATAAAGTCACCAAAGTCGGAATGAAAAAACTGTTTAAGTGCAAATTTCGCAACTAACACTTTCCCATCCACCTTCATTTTATCGAGATAAAGATTTCTTATAGCATCAGTAGAAGAATTAGCTTTAGATAACTCTTCACAGTCATTAATAATCATTGAAACAATATCAATAACTTTAACTGGGCTTAAAGTATTACTATATCCGCGAATATCAAACGTAAAAAATCCGAAATTCTTAAATACTCCAAGAAAATAAATTATTTTTTGTTTCAAAAGAATAGAATCGGAGTAAGATGCGTTGTGCTTTATTAGCTCAGATATGTAGAGATCCAACATACAATTTAAATTATCGATATCTACATCGTAATCAAAGGTTACTTTGTCGAACGAAGTATCAGATAATTGAACGGTTATATCGTCAGCGGGAACATTAAGGCCTAAATTTTGATAAAGAAAGGCACTAACAAATTCCACATGGTCAGATTCTTTAAACATTTACACTACCTCATGATTAAAAAGGAAGTGCTTCCCACCGGGAAGCAAGTTCCCGGATGGGTGAGATTAATTATAAAAGAGTTCTTCAGAAGGTAGAAGCATTTCTGGTTTGAACTGTTTTAAGGAGTTGTTTATAGCTTTTCGATATAGCCCTGAAGAGGGTGGCTTAAACATTTGATATTCCGTAACGAGCAGAGGAGACGTAAAGCATCCTAAGTTCACTATTGAAATATTTGAAGTTTCTTCACAAACATCTAATTCAGCGTATATCCGCCTCTTCATTACCCTGCCTGCTAAATAGCGACGAACATGATTTATAAACTTGTCCGCATCTGATAAAGAATTAACTATATAATCAGATGTGACTATCTGATTAGATACAGTTTCAGGTATAGCTTCGGCTATTATTTTTACGTTCATTTCATAATCAACACTATGGAAGCAAGCAAGAATTTGTGGCTTCGCGCTTTCTAAAATCTTTTCAAAAAGAGAAAAAATCAGAGAGAACTCGTTTAAAATTCGCTTTTGTATAAGTCCATGTAGATGTTTTATGAAAGGAGAACCGTGTTCAACAAGGCCTAGTATAAGATCCTTAGAGGCCAAATCTGAGCGGTAATAAACGTATTCTAGATTATCCCGGTTAAACCCCTTGATAAGCAAATCAGTTTGCTCTGAGACCAGTCGTAAATGAGTTGAAGCTATAGAAACTTCAAAACGAAAGTTCGCGAGATTTACAGGGCCTGCTTTTAATGTAGCCGCTTCAGTAAAATAAATGAAAAGAGGATGCAAATCATCGTTACCACAGTAAAAATGTTCTGTACCCTTAAGATATTTCACCAAATGAGGTAGAAAAGATCTTACTGGAACATCTGCCACAAATCGGATATTTCGATATGGTTTAGAATCCAGTTTTATAATTTCAACCTCGGCACCGACGAAACCCATTTTGGCAAGGATGGCTTCGATTAATTTTGTTAAGGCTTTCATATATAATACCCTCAAAAGAGGGGTTTCTCCCATAAGGAGAAACCCTATGGGAGAAAATAAAAAACTAATAATCGTATAGTTGCGCGCGTTTTCTTTGCTCTAAATGTAAATCATATTCTGATTTACCAGAATTTAAGCATTCTTTAAAGAATACGCTCGTAAAATTTTTCAAATCATTTCGACATAACATTTCTCGGTCGGACATTAACTTTGGAGAGTTAGATGTATCAATATCCATCAACCAACTTTGGTATTTAATATACACAGAATTAGTTTTCATATGTCCATTAAGATAACGTTTTGCCTTTTTGATTACTTTTTTACAACTGGATGGTTCTAATAGCAAGATGTCTGGGACTATAAGATCCTCCAGGATATGTTCTGGTAAACCCTTACAATAGATTTCTACATCATAGCTGTTATACCAGTCACGATGACGAAAAGATTTTATAAGGCGCTCAGATTTTTCGATAGAGATCTTGTTTAAAATACCAAGAGCTAGATATACAGTTTCTTTTAAGGATTCATAAAGTTCGGTATATAGGAATGAAAAGAACGAGCTTAATTCCGATTCTAACGTACTAAACTCCTTACCATAAATACCTTGAGTAAATAGATACTGTAACCTTTCTTTATTGTATTCACATTCAGAGATAGAATAAAAAGAGTCCTTTTCAGTTATTACCCCTTCTTTATATAAAAGAGGAAATCTCAGATGATCTATACAGAATGATCCCTTCTTCCTTTCTTTTAACGTATTTAAATGGAATTGTGTAACGGCAATTTGAGTTAAACCATCGTAACAGCAAAATGGTGATTCAAAATCGCTTTCACTATATGCACATTCATATTGTAGCATATAATCAACAGACACATCCGCATCAAATAACAAACCAGTGTACTTCCCATCATCGTCAAAAATACCAACAACGTTCTTTACATTAATTTGTTTATGTTGCGAAACCAAAAAAGCGTTAATAATTTTTTCAATAATTTTCATATGATCCTCTCATATTTATAAGGGGATCACTCCCATATAGGGTGTGACCCCCACATGGGTATAATTTAATTAAAGATCTGTAAGACCTAAATCTTTATTCCTACCACAAACTGTAGCAGATATAAGGCTTTTTACTCGCTTTCGAGCACTTCGGTCTGACGTATTTTTCAAGTACATCGGTAAAGACAACGATGAGATTTGATTACTTCGCTTATGATGGCAGACTATATTGCCCTGCCTCCACCCCGAACGCACAAACTCACGGATGCGTTTAATATATGCCGATGCTTGAGATTTTGTAATTATCGATCCAGAACACTTTAAGTTCTGTTCGATAGAGTTAAGCTCAGCCGCCATGAGTTTCACCTCATACAGGTCATCGCCATAACTTATAGTTTTCAGCAACTCTTCCTTTTCCCGAATGAAAAATACTTGCTGCATTCCAAGGATCAGGTCATAGGCCTCTCGAAAGAGGTCGATAAGCTTATTACGAACATAAATCATAAACTCCTCAAAGTGCTGAAGCCAGAAATAGGCCGCATTACTTATTAGAGAATTGTGAGAACATACAAGCCCTTTAGCAAGCTCGACCTCTTCCTCCCGAAAAGTAAAGTTACTTTTCTTGAACCGAATTTGTTCAAAAATGCTTTGATGCATTTCTATCCATACAGAAACAAAACCGAGGGATTCAAATTCTTCGTTTAACAAATGTAAACTTTCGAAGATTTTCTGAATTTCGATTCCGATGTCATATGACAGTGGACATTCTTTTATAGAATAAACATAACCGGGTAGGAAGTGAGATAAATGCTCAGTTCGCAAATATAAACTGAATTTAAGTTCTGTCAGTGGTTGTTTCAAAGATAACTTAGATGATTCGCTTATATTTACTGGTTCAACGCCATTTCTAATCAAAATAGCTTTTACCAGGTCCGTAGCTAACTTCATACAGCCTCCATTCGTTATTGAGGCCTCCCTGATGCAGGTTGGCCATCAGGGAAAATATGTAGATCAATTAGCAATCAATCAAACCGTTGCCATGACATTGTCAATGTATCTGACAAGGGATGGGCGGTCGTCCTGTAAGGCAAAACGGCGAAGGTCATCAAGATTATACGCAGGAAGATAATCAGCGTAACCTCGAATACGAAGGTCCTCAACCACAACTTTTATATACTCAAATCGTCCAAGATTCCCTTTTAATGGGGGTTTTCCTGGACTAGACAGCATATCGTCTGCTTGCTCCCATGTGATTTCTTTAGCTTCACCACTATGTAGATCAAGATGGACATATATGAATGACTTATAATCTCCACGGCAACGAAGATAATATTTCGGATAGAAATATTTGTCACAACGCAACATACACGTTCCTGAAGGACGAACTACGTACAACAGGTTTCTGTCATTTTCTAATATGCTATGTTTCAAAATCGTTATATCTATCTCATTATCATGCAGCAAATAGCATGACGATGGTTCATTGACGATGCGCGATTTTATAACAGCAGCAAATTTATTAAAAACTTCGTTAGTTTGAAAATTCATTAAAATGCTCTCCGATGTAAAACGACGAGCATCACCATAACGGTAATACTCCCGTTATGGGTTTTAATAGTTTATGGAATAACCATGTCATACAACCGACCATAGCCAGTAGTACCGCACATTTATTTAACTGAGCAAGCATCTCAGCCGTGAAAAGACCTTAAAGGCAGGTAATTATCACGAAGGAAAGCGGTTAACTTATCAATACAATTTTAAAAAATAATATTGATAAGATAACCCCCCCCGCAAAATGCGGGGGAGTTATCGTTGTTACAGCTGATTAAGACATTCAGGAGCCCAGTGAATCGGGAATCCATCCTGCCCTGTTAACTGGAGAACATCGTTCCAGTCGATACCCTTTTTCCCATCAGGAATATCTTGTGCTGGTTCGAAGACTTCAATTGTCAGTTTTGATGCGGGATATCGTTTAGCCATAAACTCAACCATGCGGCTTTGAAGTCGCTGAGCAGCTTCAATACCGGCACGAGTGCCTTGTGAGTTAGCAATATCCTTATCCGCCCAGATATAAAAGTTTATAGATTTTACATCCGGCGGAGGCAGTAAAAAATCAGGAACAGTAACGTTTTCAAGGCACCATGCGGAGCTGGCTGCCCAGCATGGTGTTGAAGTCGCTTCTACAACAGAAAGCGCGTTCTCGATCCCTTCAGCCACTCCCAGTGTCCAGGTCGAACTACCTGAATCATAGTGAGGGTCAAACAACTGAATTGAGCCACCTGTCATATCGGCAGGTGGCTTCATCATCAGCTTTGGATTTTCTACAGGTGCCTTATCACCGTTTTTGTCTACGTATGTTCTATGAATAGTCAGAGGCCGACCTCGGGTGTCACGATAGATCGCAATCATTCCCGGATAGATAATCGATTTCTGCTTATCTTTATCCCAATAGTAGATCCGGTTATTAAAGCCTAAATCCTTTGGTAAGTGACTCAGTAAGCGGGAGATCCCACGATTACGGAGGTACAAAGCAACAGGAGTATTAGGCTTGATTTCACCGGTATAGTGATACATCACATCAAGTTTTCGCATTCGCTTTGCCACTTCCTCTCGGTCAAGAGTTTCTGTGGCACGAACAGCTGATTTATAGCGTCGTTCATTTTCAATGTCGGCGTCAGTTAACGGAGCATGCAGATCCATCCCGAAAAAATCTGAGAGAATCTTTTTGCAAGTCTGCGTTTTACTTAATTCATAATATTTCGCCAGAACATCAATTCCGTCGCAAAACTCATTTACCGGAAAGTCATTATGGATCGCACATCCGGTATAAAGGTCTTTTTGTCGGAAACGAAACTTCGATTTCCCTGCGCCAGTAAACGGGCAAGGAACCTGGCTCGGGGCTTTTGCACAAGCGTCTTTGAAAGCAGGTATTCTTTCGAATATATATTTCCAGCCAGACACTTCAGCAATTCGAGCATGAACGAGTTTAATAAAGTGTTCAGATACTTCCTGTGGATTACGACGAAGAGCCGGGGATGCATAAGTCATGATGATCTCTCTTATCTAGCATTGTGAGTTTCTCAATGCCTTCTGCGGTGCAGAAGACAGGGAGAAACCCACAACGCAGAATTTAAGAAAGAGGGCCCGGGGGCCCTCAACATTTATGCTTCAGTCGTGAAGCCATTATTCTCAAGACGCTGTATGTAGTTATCTACAAGTAACGCAGCCTGCTGGCTATTTCCCTCCGCTATAGTGACTTCGCGGAAGATTCTTTCCTGAGGGCTATCATTGCTTATAACTTCACCAACACGTCCGAAAATACGGACTTTATGCATCGCACCGACTTTTTCATGTTCTACACGGTAAGTTTTTATCTGAGTCATATTTTGCTCCTTATTCCTTCATGGAGCAAAAAGACCCACCGGGGCCTTTTTGCCCCGATTGGGTAGAGTTTATTAAGAAAGTATTTGATGAACTAGCTTACTGACTTCAATAGACAATAAAGAAGTATCATCAACTGTTACGAAAGTGTCCGTTTCAAAACCAATTATTTCATCAGTCTTAATACCAACACCAACGATTTCTATTCCATTACATTTAGCCTTTTCCATAACTTCGCCGATAGTAAATTCCGATTTATTCGGAAAACCATCAGTTATAAGAAAAATTATTTTCCTATCGAATTGGCTGTCAAGTAACAGATCAACAGCTGCCATTAAAGCCGATCCCGTAGGGGTATAATAACCCTTACATCCAAGAGTGAATTTCGATAGAGATTCCTCAACGCTTTGATCAAACGTTTTGATAATCTCAAATTCACTTTCCTTGAAGGGAAAGACTATATTGGAGACATGCATTTTTGACAAACTTTCAGCGGCCATCGATAAAGCAAGATCTGACTTAATGGCATGAATATATCTTTCATCATTAGCCATTGACGCTGAAATATCACGAACTAATACGAGGCCAACATGCCCTCTATTTTTAGATTCGCTTTGAGCTCTGAAGACATCACGAACTCCCATTTGTGAAAGAATTAATCGATTTCCATCGAAGGTAATTCCACGCTCATGAGTTTTGTTTCGGCCACGCATTTTAATCTGCTGTAAAACAGACAAGTCGCTACCGATTGAATGACTCAGAGACAAAGCCTCATTGTAAACATTCAAATCGATAAGGAGATCAGGTATATCCCATTCAGAAGCACCGAATTCGGTTTTCACGTCATCGGATACTTTTGATGCAATACCTTCAATCTCTTTAGCCAAAGCATCGTGATAATCTTCGCTATCCTCATCACTGCCAAGAAAGGCATCCAACAAATCTGCCAGTATCTCCCATTGAGCCGATGAAAAGTTACTTTCATCTTCAACGTTAGTCGAACTGGCTTCATCTGATTCACTCTCGGAAGGGTTAATCGCATCAGTATCGTCTTCAATAATGTTATCACCTGTGGGATTGCCACCGGTGGGTTCATTATTTCCCTCGTTATCTTCAGCAAGTTCTGAAGGCTCAGAACATCCCTCTTGAGCAAGATCAGCGTTATCGGAAATATCTGCCTGACCTTCACTATCGTCCTCAGAATCATCCTCACGACTATCAGTCGACGTAAGCGATTTATCTTCTGATTCGGTCTCGGTCTTGGTCTCGGATTCATCATATGCCTCCTGCTCCTCCTGCTCTGTCTGCTGCTGTTGTTCCCTTGCCTCATCCCGCAGTCTCTCTATAAGAGCCAGGGTCTTACGAGCAAGGGATTCACAGCCCTGAGTATTTTCACAACCAAGAGCATCATGAAAAATTTCCTCAACATCAGAAATTACTGGAGAAAGTATCTTTTGGGCATAGTCAAAAAACGGATCGAGTGTTTCTTTGTGACCTACCTGCTGTAGGACTTTTACTCGCAATGAGTTAAGCAGATACCACTCAATAAATAGGACAGGATTTTCCGGACGAGAAGATATATCAGGAGTCATCCTTCCGGCTTTAACCATCAGTGCGTAAGTGGCTGCAAGCCTCCGCTTTGCATCCGGATAATCGTTACCAACCTTCTCTTCCATCTGTACATCATCGAACAGATTTATAAGCCCGGTAAGACGTTTTGCCCTGCTATAAGCTTTACGTTTCTCAGCGAGGCTCTCAAACTCTGCATTCATTCCGTCATCGAAGCGTGTAAACCCTTCAGATGACTTGAGAACACTATTAAAGGCGTCACTGTAAACCTCACTGACGGTATAGCGACCATGACCAGCTTCATGACAGGTAAAACCTTCAATCAGACTGACAAAGTCATCATCGCTATAATCGCCGTTTGGTAAAACACAAACTTTATTGACAGGATCAAAATACGGTCCTTTGGTATTGTCGTCTATTACAACTCTTACATCGCCTAAGCCGCTAATGACTTTTGCTATATTCTGTAAACGCTTAATATGGCGCGGTGATGATTTAAGATCTAATTTCATAGAATACCTCTTTATAAAAAAGGGGTACTCACCCAGATGGTGAAGTACCCATCTGGGGTTTTAATAAAGCAAACAGTTACCAGCCTTTGAGCTCGATATCAAAACCATTTTCAGCATTGTCTTCCTGTTGCGAAACTGATTTCTCAGGTTCAGCTACAGGATCAGTGTTTGAAAACGTGCTGTTATTTATATCGTTCTCTACGACAGGTTCAACCTGAAACACATTTGTTGAATCTAAAATAGATTCAATACCTGTGTTCTGTAGCGCGTTCGGTTCTGTTTGTGAGCTTTGATTAAATGATCTGGTAATAGATTCCAACCAGTCAGTAACCTTTTGCTCTCCTGAAATAATACGCTTTAACATTGAAGCATCACTCATGAAATAAAACCACTGCTGTAACACCGCAACGTCGCGAGGTTCAGAAATGGCACCTTTAGGTAAATTATTCATTATGTGTTTTATAGCTTCTGCAAGTACTGCCGCCTCTTTATGTATAAACATGAAGCTTATGATCTTATTTTGCATTTGCTTCAGTCGGTCAATAGTACTTGAGCGCAAATTGTTATTTTTACTGATTTTTTCATAAACCCTCATTGCTTCTTCTGCCAGATCTGTTATCAATTGTTCCTGATAGTAGTCCTGGGTTTCATCACCTTCAACGCTAATAGGCGTAAAAGGAATAAAGTGAGCAATATTAAATCTAAAGGATTTTATGAAATCATCTTTAGTTAATTTCAACTGATCAATCAAAGAAGACATTCTTGGGCTTCTATTTTTTTCAGCCTCAATATGCATCTCATAATTGTCTACAACGTTTTGAATGCCTGCCTGAAACTCTCGTTCAATCTCTTGGGCCCCTTCCAGAAACTCTTCCATACTGGATACTGGTAAAATCCACATATTGCTATAGCGGATGCACAAGCGTGAGCAAAGGGTTGATATTCTGCTGGTAATCGTACTTTTGAAGCTAAGGGCTTTTATGTCAATCCAACGTACTTCGCTTTTAGATACGCTTTTTTGATCCGTAATATCATCTCCATCATAAGACAAATCGATTTTATCGGTTCGACGCGATCCTTGACAGCCACTTATTTCAATTTTTGTTATAACTGCACCTTCCAGTAAATCTGGATATGATTTTGCAAAATTCTCAGAGATTTGTTTTGCAGATACTTTGTTAAGCATTGAAGTATTTAAAGTCATGGGTTTCTCCAAAAAAAAAGGGGAAACCCTCCCCAACGGGAAAGATTTCCCGATAGGGTTGATATTAAAGCTTCTCTGGTGCAATTAAAAGAATACCGGGAAACTCAGCAGCAACATCATCATTGCCCATTGCTCCCTGATACATATAACCTTTTAATTCCATTTCTTTAATTAGACCTTCCATATTTATTTTACCATCATGATAAAACAATAAAGAATAGTCGTTATTCAGTTGCATAAGTCCAGTAAAATTAGTTCCGTTTTCTGCTATAGCAATGGTAGCAGCACCATCCGTACTTAAAAACGCACTAAATTCAAGATGGGATAACTCTGAGATACAAATATCAGAGGTTTCATAACAAATCCCATCTAACTCGACTTTTTTGCTGTGAAATACTCCAGCGATTTATCCTTGTCTTCGCCAAGAGAAAGATCTATAGCTTGAAGAACAAGATCGACCACATGTAAAGGTAAAGCAGAAGCAAAAGCTATTTTGAAAGTGTCAAGAAGACTAAAGGTTTTTAACGTCATCGACGTGCCAACCCAAGCTACTAATTGACGAATATCCATCACGCTGTCTTCTGTACCAGAGTCATTTACTGCAATCGCTACTCTTACGAACTTCTCAATGACCTGAAAAGGCAAAGAGCTATATCGTTTAGTAAGCACATTGGTTAAAGCAACTTTGTCGGGCTTCTCCATTTCAACTATCAAGAACCGCTTTATAAAAGCTGCATCTTGACGTTGAGAAGAAACGAACCGGCGAGCGCCTCCACTCATGTTTGTGTTTGCAGTACCCATAAATCGCGTGTAGCCATTAGCAGTTATAACCTCACCACCATTAGCACTGAGTGACCAGGGCTTACGTTCAATGGGCATGTGAAGTTTTGCTGCCGTATCAGGATCGATTTTGTCCACTTCATCCAGAAGAATGAGGTGACCATTACGAAATCCCGTTACCAAATCGCTGTGTACAAAACCTGTATTACCACCATTAAGACTGCGCTCACCTTCAAGCTCATCAACTCGAATATTGCTGTTGATCTGCTTAATTGTCAGCGGCCAATTCATCATGTGGCTAATGTACATTACCATTTCAGTCTTGCCAGAACCGGACTCACCTTTAAGACACACACTTAAATCTATATCCGGACTGATAAGCAGTTTAACCACTTGTTCAAGTATTCGGGGATTTGGTATGTAGTCTTTGTTCAGCGGAGCTCGATACGTGGTTTTAGTTTTGAAAACAGGCACAGCCATTTTTGGATCCATTTCTGGAATACCAAAAAGGTCCTTTGCTAGAACTAAAAGATACTCACCTTTATCCACATAATGTTTTAACTTTATAACATCCGGGGAAAGAAGAGCTTCTAATTTTTCATAAGCATCAGAAGATGTTTCATTTAACTTCACAGCGGCATTAGACATTTTTAACTCCGGTAAAATGCAAACACCGCCCTCTGGCAGATGTTTGCCAGTGGCATTTTATTTGAGATTCATTTGGCAAATAGTTGCCATCAGTTTCCTGATTTGAGGCACATTATAACCAAGATGATTTCCCACTATTTCAAAAGCTTCAGACATGATCCATTCAAAATGATTTTCGAACATTGGATTTATTTCTAACTTGCCAAAAGCGTTTCGTTTAGTTAACAGATCACATGAAACAAGCTCGTCAAACAACTCTAATGTGGATTTAAAAGCTTTTGTGTAAACATCCATAATTTCCCTGTCAGTCCATTTAACAGCCAGTTTTTTTTCTGACATTAAATAATCCTGATCAAAGAAGATGTCCCAACCCATATTGTCATTGCAATCATGCAAAATGATTTCATCATCATTCCGGCACTCAGCTAATTTCATGTTTTCACTAATTGAATGATGAGAATGATAATAAAGCCAAGATTTTAATTCCGCTCTAAATTCACATGCATCAAGTCCATGAGATAAACAAGTGTATTCAAATGATTTTGACATATACCATCGTGTTTCAGCTTCTAAAAGCGGATTCACTGTGATATTACCATTATCATCTTTTAAGAATAACTTTCTCCTAAATACTAGTTCTTTAATAACTTCCAAAGACTCTTCCATAGCGGCTAGAAAAACAACATACACATCCTCAGGGGTCCATTCTATTACCAGACCACCTAAATCTGAGTTATATTCTTCGACCGTATATAGATAATCAGTTTCTGCTGCAAAATTAATTGTATGCAAAATTTGATTTTTAAGTATTTTGGAATTTTCATAAAGATGGTTTTCACGCTTTACAGAATCATGATTCATTTCAGAAACGTTACAATTTTCTGATTTAGAATTTAATCCGGACGTGAACGCATTATTTAAATGCTCTTTGGGTGAATCAACTATTTGCGTTATTTCATCTTCATTTATATCTAATATAGAGAAAAAACTAAGTTGATTACTACTTATAGTAGTAGCCCTAAATTTTTGTTTCATGGGGACTCCAAAAGGAGAAATCCCATGAAGGGATTTCTCCCCTTTAGGGTGGGTTTAATGTCAGATCTGATTAAAGCTACTTTGTCCAAAACCTTTTACAGGTTTAGGTATGTGAGCCAACTTACTTGTTGCTACCACTCTCATGTAGTCAAGAGGGTGTTCTCTCCCTTCAATCATAATTGTATCGACAACAAGATAACCGGAGACCATCAACTCATCACCCTGATTTATACCAGTGAAACAGGTTGAATACATTTCAGGCGACACCTTGATTTGAACTGAAAATTCTCTCTCAGTGATTTCACCATCAACTTCTGTCTTCATCCTATTTTTGAGCTTTATTAACAAACCTATACTCTGGTCAGTCATTATTTTCTCCACAGCACTGATAACTATCCCAGACACTTTTACTTCATTGATATATTCAAGATATGACATTTTCCGCTCCTCGATTTGTTCAAAGAGAAGCCCCGTTAGGGTTCCCCCTTAACAGGATTAAATTAATTTATTAGTTACATACATGAACGTGCAGACTGCCAAACAGGCAATTCCGGCAATATGTAACCAATTTCTTGTTGGTTTAGTTGGTGCATTTACTAAAGAGTTCTCCAACTTCTCTGTTACAAGACGTCGATTCTCTGCTTTAGCCGCATCATCTAAATATTGAGTTTCACGCTTAGCGAGAGTCTCAATTTTCGATTTTATTGCATGGTCCCATCCTTTAGTTTCAAAAACGCTTAACTCACTAAAGGTGTGCGTCATGAGATCTTCTGGTAAACCCAGTTTTTTCATTAACGGACGAATGGTATCATACATTTTTTCTACATTTTCGTAGTGGGCCTTTACTGCGACATCAAAACGCTTACGTAAAGTTAATTTTTCACGTTTGTGAATGATGTCCGAAACCCAATTTATTAACTGCTCATTTTTGAGTTCACTGGCTTTTTCAAGTGAGTAATCCAGATTATCCACGTCAAGAAATGAATTTAATCCGTATTTTTCAAACTCCTCAACAAGATATTTATCCAGTTCAGTTAAGCTTTTAAAAAGTGGTACATCTGGGGAAGCTTTAAGAAGCTTATAAGCTCCTTCGAAATCAATTTTCTTGACCACGAGCTCCACAACATCCACATGATAATAGTTTGAATAAGCAGAAAGCTTTTCGGCCAACAAAGACACAGGCTTAAGAGACTTAAGTTCAATGATATTTGGGCCGTCCTCATTCAAAATAACAATCAGTTCATTATCACGTTCTGTATATTTCATTAGAACTTCTAAGAGCTGTTTGTTTAGCGCCTTATCCATCTCTGGAATAATTTCACTAAAGGTTTGATGAAGGGCTTTACTGCGAGCTTTATTTTTAGACATTTGGGGTCACCTATATATAGTATGAAGGAAGAAACAATTTTTGTTTCAACACTAAGGCAAAGCCTGTCATTCATCTCCCGTAAGCTATGAACCGCCTGATTTATACTTTCTGGCATTAGAAGTACGCAACAAAATAGCTCCAGGAGGAGCTAAATTAGTTACGGTTTGGTAAATTCAGATTGCCTTTTTCAGGCATGGGAAGTGCACCAGCGACAAAGGTGACATTTTGCCGGTGGTGTCTTACAGCTTGTTTAAGCTGGCCGCTTTTCACGGCTAGATCAACGCTTAACGCGAAAGTAACTTTAAACAAAGTTACTCAAATTTGGGAGCTGATATTTAAGCTCATTGTTTTTATACTACAGCTTTAAGCTTAAGTAAATGCCCATATCGAATTATTCTGTATAAACTGGAGAAATTCGAATATTAGCTGCTTCTTTTATCTTTTCTTCACTGCATTCTCTTAAAAAGAAAGAAGGGTCACCATACCACATTACAAAAAGTTGCTTTTCTGCACGCGTAAATCCAACATAAAGCAAACGTCTTTCTTCTTCTATTGCCTCCTCCCCAACTGATCTTTTACTTGGTATCTGATCCGCATTACAACTCATTATTATTACTTTATTCCACTCAAGACCCTTTGAACCATGCAAGGTTGAAAGGACTACTTTCTCTGGGCTGTATTCCTCGTCCTTCTTCCTAGGGCCTAATGACATTGCAGCAGCACGATTGATCATATTCATCCAACCAGTCTTTTCTGCCCACTGTTTACAAGTGTCTAAAGCAATTTTTGTTAAGGTTGCTGTACCTTTATTAGTCCTCATCTTGATTGACGACGATTCCATCCATTTCGTAAGGTTGGCGAAACGTTTTGCTATCTCAACGTTATCAGTACTTTCCTGGGTAAAGCGCACGAAGTTTGAATGTAATGTTTTTGTTTCGAGAGAACTGCCTTCCGGGATGGCAAGGTCGCCAAAAGTAACTTTTCTTCCTCTCATACTCAATGCCACTTCATCCAAAACTGATTCCTGTTCTCCAAACAATGCCAATACTCTCTTCATTAAGCGAGGATCATTTGATTGTCGGAAAAAAGCCATAAGGCTTAACACATCGCTTGTTTCTTTTTCATCCCAGAATGATTTACCACCGTAACGAATAACTGGCTGTTCGATCAAATTCTCAAGCTCATCCAAGTGAGCATTATTGCGGCTTAGAATTGCCCATCCCTGTGGATCCTGATTTATAAGGCTTAAGATACCCTGTATCTGTTCCTCCATATCTACATATGAACGAAAAGTGACCTTTCCTCCTCCCGTTTTTGCCGAGCGTAGCTCTTTGGCATAACGGTAAACATTCTTTCCTATCAGTGCTCCGGCCACCTCTAAAATTTCAGGTTCACACCTAAAGCATGTGTTTAAGTAAAATATGTTAGGTTTGAAGTGTTTTTCAAACTGTTGAAAGATTTTGACTCCGCCTGAGGATCTGAAGGAGTAGATGGCCTGATCATCGTCACCAACTATGCTCGTATAGACTCCAGCTCTTGTATGCAATGCTATCCATGAGAATTGTATAGAGTCAGTATCCTGAACTTCATCTACTATCAAATGTGTCAAATCTAACGTGCGCATTTTTCCCGAATGCATTTGACCGACAACAAATTTTGAAAGAGCATTGAGGTCCGCCACATGGTCTTTCTGGCATAACGCCTGATAGGTATTAAACAAATGGATCTGTTGTCTGTTATGCCGAACTGAAATCACATCCGTATCCATTTCCCTGCCGATAGCATCTATAACGAATTCAGCTTCAGCAAACTTCATCGTTACACCGGATTCTTTCAAAGCTCTGTGAATGACAGATCTCTGTGCTGGCCCTATCAGCATCTTTCCCGGCCAGCGAATCATGTCCAGTTGCTTCTTAACGAGTCCGTGAAAAGTATCCACCAGCACCCGGTCACGATCCTTCTTGCTCAATCGCTTTTGTAACTTTGCTGCAAGTGCGTTTGTTGCAGCGCGAGTAAAGGTCACCATCCCGATTCTTGCATATGGATACTTTTTGAGAATTGATATAACCGCTTCTATCATGGTGAAAGATTTGCCTGATCCAGGCGCTGCTATCACCATATTGTTTGCGCTAGCATTCTCGATAACAGGTCTTTGCTCTTCTGTTGGCTTACCCATTTCAACCTCATTACTTCGTTTTAATAATTATACATTTTTATAAAAGCGCTTTTCTTGTGTACTGCTGGTTCTACTGGAAATCACTTTTTTCCCTTTTTTATGCAATCAGGTTGTTTGTGAAACGCGTGACTATGGAATAATGGTTCCATCTTCAAAAGACATTACAAAAAGGGCTTTAAATGAAACTTTCACGTTTAGTATCTCTGGTCTCTTCTGTCGTCATTGGTGTTTCCCTATCGGGTTGTGCCGGTGACACCGGCACTACGCCAGGCACCGCTCTGAATGCGTACAGTCACGGCCAGTACTGGCATGCTAATGCAAATGATTCTGTCGCCAAGAATGCCTATTCGTTTGCTGGCTTCGACGTTAATTTTAAGGAGCAAGAGGTTACTCCTGGAGGGGATGCCGACAACTTTCTTTCTAAGTATCTCATCAATAGTTCGATGGGCTACGTAACAGGCGGTCTAAAAGGTTTTGGGATCATGAGCCTCGGCTCTTTGTACAGTTCTTCTGACGCCGAATACATCCAGGTCAATCAATACCTAGTGTTCGTCCCCAATCCAAAAAAATTAACTTACAATGATGAAAGTTTGGTACGTGAAGGAGCTAAGTATGTTTTTGAGCACACAAAAGCAACTCAGGCCTCATTTGGATACAACCCTGAAAAACAGAAAGCAGCTCTGACCACATGTAAAATTGATATGGCAGTCGTCAATAAATGGAGTACCTGTGATCTGCCCTCTAAGCCTGATGCTGATGTTTTCCCTACAGATTCAATGTACAGCTTTCAGGCGATTCGCCCCGCAACAGGAACCGAAATTCCTCAGCTAAACCTTCCCGCTGGTGATTACGCTGTAATTCGTTATGTGTTCATCCCATTTAAAGGAAACGAAACAAGCGCTGATTTTTCGGGTATCATTTTCCGTTCTGATAGCCCAAATACAACAACTCCAGGGGGTGTTGCAGCCTCCATCAACGGAAAAGATTATTACCTCTTTACCGGTGAATACGGTAAAAAAGGCTTCCCAGAAAAAACATTGAAAGCCAAGTAATTAAAAAAGGGGCCTAACGGCCCCTTCTTCAATATTTCGGCAACTGCTTGCCCGTAACAGGATCCAGCGTAGTTGAACCTACCTCACATATGGCCGGTCGAGGTAAATAGCTACAATCTACATTTTCCTCTTTTATAGCCTGAGCATTTTCTTGTCTGGCCTTTATCATATTTTCTTCACCGCCCATTGCTTCCTTGGTACGTTCTGATGGAAGTTGATAGTTCTCATTCTGGAATGGTAAGTTTTCCACAATTGATTCTTCGGAGAATTTTGAATATTGATCAGGAACTTCTCCTACCTGAACTGCATCATTAATCCACTCCGTCAGATCAATTTTATCGAAATCCAGTTGCTGTATTTGCTTTATTGATAGCCCCACGCAATTAGAGGCGACAGGGTCTATTCCTAATTGCGGATAAGCTTGTTGCATAATAACGCGTGACAACATGGAATTATAACAGCACATGTCTGTTGCTTTTTTAACGCATTTCTTTGTGAAACCAACATTCAGATATTTGACGCATCGTTCCGTATCTAATGTAAAACAGGATTTTTGATTCTTATGAATAGAAGCTTCCATCTCTTTCTGGTCGCATGCTACCAACATTTCTAAAAGCATTTTAGTGACCTGATAGGCTGTATAAATCCAACCGATCACGTTTAATGCAAGCATAAAGTTTTGAACCGCAGCCGAGAAGACAACCTCTCCTCCGGTAGTAGCAACGTTCTTAAAGACAAAGTCACGAACTGTATCTGGTAGCAATTCGTAGGCTTTCTTCATTGCCATCTGCTTAAGCTGACCTATACCGAAGCTGGACATTGTTTCCTGTGCCAACTGGCCAGCACCTCCTGCCCCTCCAGAAGTTGCGGAAGACCCAACTGCCCTGCTTAGATTACCAGCGACGTTTTCATATACGCTCGTTAAGGAGCTCGTGACGTTGTTCCACATTTGCCCTACTGTTTTACCAGCTGATGCAGTCCACTCACCGACCGCATTGGACATAGAAGCCCATGTACCTGTATCACCGCCGGTCCATTTTATTAGCTGAGCATTAACTCTGGTCCAGTTAGTGTTTCTGATCATAGATCCGGCAAGCATGATACCTTCAAGTGCTCCTGCGGTTCCCTGCGGTGCTTCGCAGCAGTCCGTCTTTGCCAGGCCATTTACAAAACCTACTGAACGACCACACCATTCAGGTTTTCCTTCAAAGACAGAACAGGAATTGGCATCGTTAGGGTCTTCGCATTTGGCTTCGCCCTGCATGTACTGAACCATGTTTGAATAAGCCGCAACTTTTCCAAAATCGTTGTTCTCTTCCTTTGGCCCAGTTTCGCATGTTCCTCCAGAACATGGGATCATGCCAACACAGGCATTTGTAGAAGATTCAACCTCACGAACTACATCCTTACCTCTGTCACAGGTGTATTTCTGTTCATACATGTAGCAGCTGTTAGTGCCCTCATCGAACCAACCCTCTGCACATGTTTGTTTATCGAGTACACATGCTGCATCATTTTTATAAGTGCTACATGCATCAGGCATACTCTTAATTTCTTCATAGTTGTAACAGAGGTCCTTTCCATTAGCGTCTTTCATAATTTTCCCACTAGCGTCATAAGAGCAAATCTTGTCTTTAGCCAATGGATCACAAAAATAACCTTCAAGGTTAGTCTTCCAGGTAAGAAAACCTTTATCACCTTCATACAGCGGCTTTGCCATTGAAAGCACGCTTTCCGGAAGCCGCTTTGTGCCAACATCCATATCTTTAAACCTATCGAAACGGCAGAATGTATTTGGTGTTTGTACAGCATCGTAACAACCAGCTGGTTCCTGGACGTGCTTATCTTCGAGCTTCATATTTTCAAATGTTAATTCAACTTCGAAGTAACCTTCACCATTGCCCCCCACCCATACTCTTGATGCCATCGTTACTTCACGGTCAGGCTCCTGATAAACAGATTGTCTTACTTTATCTGTAATATCAAAAACCCTATCTAGCTTCCAAGATTTATCGAGCTCCCATTTTCCTTTTGGCGCGGGATATTCACTATCTCGATATTGACCATCGATATGCGCAAAAATTTGCGTACCATCAAGTGTTACCCTCATGTGGTCATCCCACTCGGCATTAATGATCTTTGCTGAGGCCAATTTCGCATCCGGATGAAACTTCAGGGTCAATTCGTTATCGAAGACACCGTCACTCCAGTAGTTATCATCTCGGCGGCCAAACCAAATACGGACACAATTATCGCCGCACATTGACATGTCTCCGTTACCGCCTGAAATGTAAACAGGGACTGAGAAATCACGGGTTATCGTGCAGCTGCTGAAGTTATCTTGCTTAGGCGAGTTACAGTAGAACTCTTTGTAATCAGGATAGTGTGTGGTTACTGTTTTTTTAGAGGTCTCAACATTACAGTTCTGAAGCCAGTTTCCAGTACCAGCAACAGCATTTGTTATCTCATTTCTCCCCGCAGTAAACATGGGATCGTTAGGCTTTATAGATGATGCCGGGTTGTCCTTGTTAGCATTTACGAGGGTGCGGTAGGCAACGCCATCATAACTTTGAGCATCAAATAACTGGCTTTTCCGATTCTTTATATCGTTTACAAAGCCATCCTCATCCCCATAACGATCTGCGGCATTGAACTTAATATCGCTGTGCTTTTGCTCTGAGCTGAAAATCTCTCCGGTATTTGTTTTGGTTCCAGGAGTAGTATTGGGATTACTGCTTATACCAATGTTGCCATTAGCATCCCGAGAGAGCAGCTTTGCCCCTTCCTTGGTATAGTTTGAATTGATTGTCCCTCCAGACATACTCGGCAGTTGTACGGCGCTACCAATGGACTTTCCATCGGATGCGGCATTTTTCATGACACTTTCATTTGAGTTCCCTGCCCCATACTTTCCGAGATTAAGATTAGCGGATTCGGCTTTACCCACGTATTTCTCGGTGATCTTCCCACTGACATTCTCGCCTGAATCCGCATTCTTGTACTTCTCAACAATGTCCTGAGCACTGGTTGTCGCATTGCGATTTGCGTTAGGATTAGCAAGATTAAAGTTACTTTCGAGCTGGTCAAATATAGCGTCTGCCGCATAAATACGAGGAGTCATTACCATATTTATGAGAGAGATATAAAAAGCCCAACTCATAGTATTGGCAATCATTGATGCAATAATAGTTGAAGCTATCGTTTTTCTAAGTTTCATTATTTTTACCCTTAGAAATCAAGCGCCTGGTATAAATCTGACGCAACAGTCATTGTAACGCCACAACATATAGACATAATTATCATTGCCTATTTTTTTGCGCCCACCTTTAAGGGTTGACCAGTCATGTACCGAATCACCAAGACGATGACAGCAATCCGGCCCTTTCGCCTCAGGAGTTGGGAAAAGCATTGAAAGCCGATACTGGGAACGAGGTGTAAAGTATTCCCACGTTTTCTCACACATTGCGTCTGCTCCCATCGTTCGCATCAGCATTCCCTGGCGATGTAGTTTAGTCAGAAGACGCTGGGTAATCAGTGAACTCGTCCTTACAGCGTCATCATTTGCGTAAATGTGGCCGGTTAATGGATAAAGGTTGCCATCGCATCCGGCACAAAAGTATGCAGCGAGATTATCCTTTCCTGCTGTTACTGCTACACAGTCAGCAGCGCACACCATTGAGGCAATTGGGTTTGCAAAAACTACTGCCTCTGGATTCAGGACGAGTGTAAGCAGATCACTTTCCCACATAGGGTCCACTTCGCTTATATAGGTCAGGCTGGCATCTATATAGGGTTCAGCAGTGCACTCGCCAATAATCAGTAATTTGAGCATTGTCATGATTGGGAACTCCCAAAGATGAACATCGTAAAATCCGGCTTCAGTTGCTGTCATTGGCTGATTTGTGTTGCTTTTACCAATATCAAACTGCGATTTTTGAAGCATCGTGCCTTCAAGAAAGGGGCTGCACCAGGGGCTCTTTACAACTTCTACAATCTTCACCGGCTGAAAGAAGCTCAATTGCCAACCTATTTCCGGTACGCCGTTCTGATCTGTGCAGTAGCAACCCGGACGTGAAGGAGCAGCGCCTTCTGGAGCTGCCCCTATGCCCATTATCCTCATGGGAAAAATGCAGCTCCAACAGATATTCTTAATCAAGCCCTGCCACACTCCAGCTGACTGACACATAGCCCCAGGGACTCCAGCATCTGCTGCCATAGCCATACCCGGTATAGAAAGCGAAAGCATAACTGCTACAATGAACTCTAAAAGTAACTTTTTGAATTTTTTCACCATCATGCTCACTTGGATGTAATAAATGTTGCAACACTTTCGATATAGTCGACGGCTTTGGTAAAATAACTTCTCATCTGGTCCGGATAATTTAGCGTCAGCCATGTTGCAAAGAGAGCGCCTATAATAAATCCGAGTTTCATCTTATTTTTCCTCTGAAAGATTTGGGGCTCCGATACCACGGACTTCTGCCTCGCTAAACAGGGTGATCCGGAATTTATCTTGGTCAGTAGTTATAAGCGCAGGTGTGTTTTTAATCTGAAAGCGGGAGATAATCTGTTCGTTAACTTTAAACACCTTACCGTTAAATTTTTCACGTAAATCATTTAGGTGATCCCATCCATTATCTTTTTGGATACGGGTAAACATTGGCATTACTTTTCCACTACCCAGACGTTGTCGATACTGCTGCTCAGCCCATACCAGCTGGCCCGGATTGAGTGGATCGAAAATTATCATCGTCAGGTTTTGAGGAAATCTCGAAAGTGGATTAATCAACTCACCGGCGGAAGCTATTACACGGCCCTGCTTATCTTTTACGTCCTGAGTGACCCTCACTGTAGGGTCAATTAAAAATTCTTTGTGTTCCTGGGCAGGAGGGAGGTCGACCATCCATTGATTTTTCCATGTGTCAGAAACGGCCCTTTTTTTGGCACCTTCCCAGTCATATTTTTGTGCACGTTCTTCCAGTTCTTTAATGATGCTCTTTTCTTCAACGGGATAAGTGGTACCAGCAACCGGGAAAATATCCTGATCGGGTTTTTTAGCAAGTTCTCGCTGAAAAAACTCAACGTTGAAGGAGCCTACCATTTTTGCAAAACGAGCTTGCTCCCTAGAAATAATTGTCGGTACTTGAGTTACTTGATACTGACTGAAGCTATCAGGATCAATTGTAATCAAAGGAGATTCAAATTTTCCTTTGACAATCATTTGGTTTATTGCTGCCTGTGTCTCTGGTAGCCGAGTAGTTCCTTTCTTTAGACCATTGAAAACTACACGAGCTTTATGCTCTGAGGCCGTACGTAGAAGGTCTTCCAGTACATAATCCGGCAAGCTAAATGAAGCAAAGATCGTTATACCATTTTCAGTTGATAGTGCTTCTTCACGTGTGCTATCCATTTTTCTTTCGAAGTCAGCAGCTGTGATGCCCGAGGAACCAAACAATTTTTCGATATTTTTAGATTGTCCTCGCATGACTTCCGGCTTATTTTCCACAGCTTTCAGAGCCGCTTCATTTAGGCTGGCGTTTTCTTGAATTTCATCACGTCTTCTAATTATATCGTTGACAGCTTCAGAGTTATTACTTTGGGCCCTGATAGCCTGGGTATGGTCTATAACTGCTTGAACACTATCCGCATTCATACCGGGGACGTAACCACGGTTTATTTGCTTGCTCAGGTCCTGGTTTTTTTTGAGTGCTTCAGCTTGCGCTATGTACTTCTGCACATCTGGTGATTTTAGCGTAGCATCAAGGCTAAGAGCCCCATCTGGCTGCTGTGCACCTTTAGCCTGTGCGCCAAGCCCTTTTGCTTGCTGAGCGATTAGGTCAGCATCATGTTGATACTCAGTGCTTGCATTTGTATTACTTAAAACTGCACATAACGCAAGTCCAGGAAGTATTGGTAAATATTTTTTATTTACATTAAAAGATCGCATATGTTTTCCCAATTACTGAATTCAGCTTTACTGTTCCCCAAAAACGGGAATCCCATGAGTGATCGGTTTGCCCAATTAGGAAAACTTCGCCTTCAGGAATTATCAATTCTTTTTCAATCAAAATGGACGGAATATTGTATTTCTTTGAAATACGACGTGCATTAGCTTCAAAAAATTTGTCCCCGTTATAAACCCCATCCATTGTTACTTTAAGTTTGTCACCGCCCACACCGGCAACAATTTTTATGACTCGTTCATTTTCTGGGATAAAACGTACCGATTTCGGCATGTTAAATGCTATGAGTTCACCAGTTTTAATACTTTTATCCGAATGATCAATCATATAAAAATCAGCAGGCAGGCACCCATTCAATAAACCGTATCCAAATGTATAACGGGTGAAAAAGACACACATAACGAGAATCAGCAATAAAATATTAAGGGGGACATACCAATCCAGTATAAGCAGCCCTCTCTTTTTAGGTATGTAGTCGCTCATATTTTTCTCACTGGCACTGAAGAATATTTTTACTAAGTAGATGCACCTCTATCCAAGTAACTATTATCCATGTTTTTCAACGCTCGGAAGTCTGCAAACTAACCTAATATTCACCTATAAGAATGTTAATTCCTCAGCATGTATACGCAGCTTTGTTAGCGGCCATGAAAGATGCCTTTGTAGCAAAGTTACTTTCCGACATTAATTTTTCAAAGGCCCAATTATTGGGTATAAAAAAGCCGGGACAAAATGTCCCGGCTTTATATTTAAAAATTAACTACTCACTGCTTGGTATTGATACAGTGTTTTCAGACTTACTTGCCTCTTCAGCCGGTCCGAAAACTGTCACGTGCTGCGTTGCAAAGTCTCCACTATCATCATAAGCAATTACTTTTATGTCCTGCTTACCACGGTTAAGGTTTTTAGAAAGTGTAGCCGTACTACCGAAAACGTTCCTTAATTCGCCGTTGATGAACCATTCATATCTAACCATTTTTCCATCAGTATCATCACATTTATTGGTAAAGCTCCAGCTTAGGTTGGTTTCCGTGTAGCTCAATGTACAATTAGGCACTGCGTTTTTAACGACATCAAACTCAACAGATGCTGAACCTCTCTGTCCAAGTTTACTAACAACATCAATTGTAATCTCGTATTTCTTTTCTTTTAAACCCGAGATCAGTTGAGCCCAATAATTTTTGCCGCTGGGTATTACTTCACCGTTCACCTTGTATGTGACCGTATCTATCGAGTCCGCCGAATGAGATAGCTTGATGTTTGACCTTAAGGTTACATCGAGTGGAGCTCTCATATATTTGTTAGAGAACTTGGGTGTCATCTCAACGTTCATTGGCGTTTGTTCATCGACAACAAAGGTATTTTCGATACGCTGTTCATTGTTTCGGTTATCTTTGAAAACAACCATCAATGTATATTTGCCAGGATTTTCAATTGTAAATTCCTTGGTGTCACCTTCATCTTTAGTGATTACCAGATTCTCCTTGTCGTAGATCCATTCACGGGAATAAGTAACACCAGGATAGTCTCCATCCTTAATACCGCTCAACGCAACGCGTAGGGTGGTCGGTGCCATGTCGTATTTAAGTTTGGAGCTTATTTTCATCTCGGGAAATTTATAAACCCACGATTTGACAGAAACTCTACGGGTAGAAACCGTATTCTCCTTATTGTCCGCTAACCATGCACTGTATTCAAAAGCAGCATATCCCTGTTTATCCAACATTTGCTCAGTAAGGGTAACAGACAGTGAAGAGCCCTTAAATGTCTGGCCATCCGGTGTTTTCCATTCTTCAACTACGTTATTACCATTCTGGTACTTACTGTTAGGGTTCGTGAACTTACCTTCCAAAGTAACTTTTTGACCAACCTCTACCTTTGAAACCCCCGTTACCGAGACAGAAAGGCGCTTGGGTTTTGCGGCTGCCAACCGAGCAGACGTTTCCTTCCATGAAGACTCCTCTGCCAGTTCATCGGAATCAAGGTAACGCATCCGGGCATAAATCGTAGACGGTAGGGTATCAGCTGAAGCCACAGTGTAAGTTGTATCTCCCTGCACCCAGTTGACTTTATCCTCTGACCAGAGAACCTCAGCGGTGCCTGCTGGTATAGGTTCATCGTTATCAAGCAGGGTTACAGGTATATCTGAGCCCTGAAGAATGTCTGTCACATCTATACTGAGCTTAGGCTGCTTGTAGGTAACTACCGTTAAGGCATCTGTGTAGGAAATCTTGGATGTGAATTTATTAGTCATTTTTGCCCTATAAAGCCACTTTCCTACTTCTGTCTTTTTGATACTTACACTTCTCTTTCCGGTCATGTCGGAAAGCATGGTCCAGGTTTGACCATTATCAGAGGACTGCTGCCATTCGGTGGGGGCGAGTGCATCAGAGTTAGCCGTACTGGCAGATTTGAAGCTTACCAGAGTACTAAGTGGGATCCTTCCGATAATAAGGCTTTTCGACAGGTTACCCTCCAGTTCCTCACCTTTATAGATTCGAATGCCTACAGCACTGGTCTCACGTTTCATTTCAAAATCAGAGAATGGCGATCTGACCTTAGCCACACCAACCAGACGCATATTACCCAGATCCATATTTTCAATTTTAATCTTGGTTTCGACAATGCCCGCATCATTGACCGGCAATGCTTCAGTCAGCGCAGTTCTTTCGTATGTAGTTTTATAACGGCCTGTTTCTGGATCTTTGCCGTATACACTTTTTTGAGAGTATATCGTGACGTCCCATTCTCCCATTGTTTTACGGTCAAATGCACTTTTACGTGTGGAGTTGTTATAACGCCCCACTGTTACCTTTAAGGGCACTTCAAGAGATGTGGCTGTTTTTTTGTCATCCACTTCCATCGATGCTCGAATATTGAAATCAGGCACCGTATATACGTTGAGGGTGTCTGTAGTTCTTAATTCTGGATCCTTTGAGTATTCTACAGCTATGTCAAAGACGTTCTTTGTCCACAATGGTGCAGCAGCAACCTTAACCCTTTGTACAAAGGTCGTTGCATCGTTGTTTGAGGAACGATTTTTAAATGACGTTTTGACAGCCTCAGAGCCGTTTTGAGAGACGATCATCGTAACGTCAGCTGGTACCACCTTCGCTAATATTCGAGCGGCCTCCCCCCCGGTCGTATAAGCCAGAGCAGTATTCGGATTGATGCCTGCTATGACTTTATTCTTTTTGTAAGAGATGATCGGGTTGTATGGTAATTGTGTGGTCAGAGTACGGCGATTCCTTGCGGAAACCGCTTTAGAGCCCTTCCCGTTAATCATATAGACTTGATAGTCGAGCAGATTCTCACCTGTTTTATTAAAGAATCCAGTTAGACCCGGGGTACGTCCTTTAAAATAGAACTCCAACCCATCAGGGACATTGTTCCACTGAGGGTAGCATGCTGTTACATCTGATTTTTCCCCATACCAGGCGAGGTAAGCATTCGCATTTTCCTCTGTGGTAAACAGAGTGCATTTATCACCAGCTGTTTGACTAAGCAGGTCCGTATACTGACGTACGCGCGAGTAAAGAGTTACGTTTTTTTCCAGATTCTTAAGAGTGAATCCAGTAGGTTGATAAGTGAACACGGTACTGAAATTTACGTTTTTTCCATAAAGGTTTTCAGCCACCACAGTAATCTCGTGATCCGAATTAACTGCTAAATCGTCTCCAACCGGCAGGTAGTAAATACCTTTATAATTTGTAGGTGTTAACGAAACTACTTTGTTGTCTATTGTTACTGATTTTATGTCAGCAACCCCAGCCTGCCCCTGGAAAGCTGCAACGATAATCTCGTTCAGGAAGTATACGGGTGCTCGTTTAGTTAATACCTGCCCATCTTTGAGAACCATAAGCGTTGGGTTATCAGACAGCATCAGTTTGCTTTCAGGCTCAGTGTACGTAGAAGAGTTTTTGCTCGTATTTTCTACTGTAAAAGTCGCTGCGTAGGACCCGTTTATAAGATCCGTTAAGTCGAAGATATAGAGGTACTCATCACCGACTTTTTGAGGTCCACTTACCGGCTGTAAAGTTCTACGTAAAGGGGTTGCCCAGGACTGTTTGAAATCAATCTCAGTGCCATCATCTAAAGTCACTTTAGTCGTCGGTTTAAACACGCCATCCGGAGTCATAGTGAGCGACATAGCTGTTGGGAGCCACCATTCACCTTCTGTTTCTTGCTGGGGTACCTTAACGGCCACAGCAACGGTTTTGGCTCCGGTATAGATGTCCTGGCCACCTACTTTGATTGTTTTAGCCTCATCGGTAAAATTCCAAAGTGTATGGTCTACTACAGGAGGCCGATAATCCCAGTTAACAACAAGCTTTTTGGATTCAGGAGGTGCGAAATAATTATTCTTAGAGTTTGCTGTAATTGTGATATCACGTGAACCCAAAAGTTCATCTGTATCACTGGCCTTAATGCTTCCAACTTCAATGGTACAGGAAGTTCCGCCAATAGGAACTTCACAGGCGGAGCCTGAACCTATTGAGATGTATTGAATATAATTGCGGGGCTCAACAGAAACAGCGATATCTTTGATCGCTTCATCCTTTAAATACGATTTGAAAGAAAAGCCGTCATAGACTAATCCGTTCAGGGATGATTTAAGACCGGTGATAGTAGGTTTTACCGGTGCCACACTTTTGATTGAATATTCACCTTTTACTATTTCAACTTTTTTCCGTTCAGAACCAGAGAAGTAAGAAATCTTGTAAGGTAGTTTTAAATCACCGGTGGTGTTGGGAACGCCTGAAAGAGTGAAACCGTTAGAAGTAAATCCCAAGGTATTGGGTAACCACTCAAAAAAACAAACGAGGTTATCAACAGAGGAAGTCGCTCGATCATCAACCGTTACATTACAGGCTGTGCCTGCACCTGAGGCAGTGATAGTGTTAGAATTAACGTATGCAACAAAGTCGCCCGGCCCCGGGTCAAAGGATACGGCTGGCAAATCAGCCTGTAGCTTTCCTGAAATCATAATCGCTTCGGCATAGACCGCTTTAATCGGAGCAATTAAAGAAAACAACAGGGCTAAACCTAAACCTGATTTTCTCATGACGAATACCTGTTTTTCTGAGCAAAATTAAACTCACTTTACGATGAAAAACAGAAATATCCGTTCGTATAACATTTAAAAAAACCTGTATTTTTCCATATATTCCGTATGTTAATACGCTATTTTGAATTCTTGGCTTCAGATAAGCGAAGCGCGGTAATTATAGACTCGGAGCTTACCCAAGGCGTTTTTTGAGCAAGATATCCAAGTATGTAGAGGCCAATTTTAACGCAGTCCATTTGTGAGACGGGGACCATGTGCATGAAGGGTTTTAAGCCGTCTTTATCGACTGGAACTATCCCTGCGGATAACAACAAACCGCCCCTCTCGTTTGGGGTAACGCTTATATTTTTGTATACGACGTGGCCATGATGTGAGGTTTTCCTCTTATCAATTTTTAAAGTATGCATGATTCTAAGAAATACAGATGCCATCTGCATAACTTCATTCGTCGACAATTTTAGAAGTACAGAACGGTTTGAGCCCCAGTCATAATCTTTTTTGGCGTTCCTCGGAGCGACGTGCAATGTAAGATAATAATTATCAATCTCATTTGAAAAAGGTGAAGGTTTTGATGAGCTAACATCTTCATTGTTCATCTCAATGACAAGTGCTGCATCCTGACCAAAAGCTTTTACATTATGGTTTTTAAGAGAGAAGTCTGAAGTTGCCATATAAAAAGTCACTTTTGATAAAACCACATACCACCTAATGATTCATCATCGGCAAGATGCTTGAAATTTGATAGTGTAAATCCTGTTTTGGTTTCAGAAACCACCAAGCTGTAAGATGCCGTATGTACAAGGCGAGAATTGTTTAGATCAAGATCATCACAAAAACCAGGGCTTTTGACGGGGTCAGCCTTTTCTACAAAAGTTACTTTTGAAGCGATGCCGTTGATCACGATTTTCTCGTTATCAGCAATTTTAATGTTTAAAGAAGGCGAGCTTTTATCACATGGCAGGAAGAGTGATGTCTTTTTAAATGTGTTTCCAGTGAAGTCCAAAAGGTCAGGTTTAACCGGAACATTGTTTAGGATTTTATAAACTCCAGCAAATGCACATATCACAACAAAACCAGATAAAACATATCTAATCTTAGACTTCATCCCCCAGTTCCTCTCCTAAAAGTTTTAACGCACTTACGCACATAAGCCTCAACTGATACAGTAAGTTATCAGCGGTTATTCCACCAACGAAGGTAACTGTACGTCGTATTGATGCTCCGCCAGGCTCGCACTGGATATGGCCGATACCAGAATCACGGAGGAAGTCATTTTCTGCACTTACAAGGTCTGACTCTACAGGTGGAATGATAACTTCAATGAGTATTGTATCAACTGGGGCCCACTCCCAATCGAACTTAAGAGAGGAAATTGGGGATATAGAAACAAGAAGCTCATCAATATTAAAAATTACGGGTTTTATTCCCATAACCTCAGACTGAATGAAGTGGCTTTCTACCATAACTACCGGAAACTCTGAAATAGTCAGAACTCCGATTAACTGGTCTCGGCGTAAACCATGTATTAGTGAGTTGCGAGATAGCATTCGATCAGCCTTTATTATAATAATCAAACATTTGGGACAAGGACAAAAGGGATTACAGAAACGAAGATTCTACATGAACATCGTTGTCAGTGACCTTAGGTCCATCGGGTATAAGGGTATCAAAAAATCCTTACATAACCATTAAACCACAGAGACTTTTTAAGTAAAATAATAATTAAGTACCAGATTTATTAAGATAATTCTTAGGTTTTTTACAAATTTAGGAAAAATCCGCACTTCCTGTAACAGCACCCAAATTAACCTAAAATACCGTTTCATTAACAGTAATTTTACAGACCCAGGTGAAGCCTGAAATTATTATAACAAAAAAAAAGGCCAGCAAGTATGCTGGCTTTCCTGGTAAGACAAGTTGGAACTCAGAAGTCGATTGTACTGTCTCTCACCTATCTTGCCAAAGTTGCCAGTCGCTTGTTTGCCTTAGCTTTAGATTTTATGCTTATGGAGGCGGTTTGATTTTCATCCGATACTTTTTCTAGCACTGGCACCACAGCGGAAATGGACTTTTCTTTTGAAATTTTGGATGTATCTGAAGAAAGTTGGCTTTCAGATGGTATAGAGGTATCGCTCCCCTCATTTTCAATCTTCACACCAAAGCAGGCATGTTCCTTTTGTACAAGGAAAGTTTCTTTTACAGAAACAGAATCCTGCTTTGAATTATCTAATTGTAGAGGTATTAAATACTCCTTAAACTTTTGATCTAAGACATTCTCTAGCAATACATTAATAGGAGGCTTAGGTTCAGTATCTATAGTATTTCCATCATTCAGAAACCTATTAAGATCTGCAAGTGTTAATCTTTCGTTTAAACCATTTATAAAATTTGCCAAGTCAGGAAATAAATTATTCAATACCAACCCGGTACTAATAGCCGACCTAATTAAATCCAGTTGGTCACCCCTATGAGAAAGTTCTGTTTTTTTCAAGAAACTATAAACATAGGGTGCTTTTCTTTCGGATATCCAGAAAGACCGGATCTGAATCCGGTCGTTATCTGCCTTATTTGAGATAGGGTTTTTAGCCATGTTCTAGCTCATTATTCTGAATAAATAGTATCAGCAATTGCCAAAGATAATGCGAACTGCGGATTGTCTACCATGATAACTTTAGCCGTTTCAAAATGTTTACGAATAGCTGTTTCGATGAGATATGAACCTCCCCCAACAAGGAAAACATTATGAGGCCTCTCTTCGACTTGTGTAACCGCTCTGATTACTTTACTTTGCAACTTCTGTACCGCAGAGTTTACCGCATCAAAAACACCGTCACGCTTGTCCTCTGCAACCTTCAAAGCTGATTTATCATGACGATTATCAACAAGATGATGAATGTAAGCATTACTCGTATTCAGTTTCTCAGATTCAAGATACCTGCTGATCTCATCGTAAACAATAGAACAACCAATACGGTCAAAACCTTTTACTTTCGAAATCTGTTCTAATTGCCCAGTAATACTTGCAACATCAAGAGTAGTACCACCAAGATCAATTACCAAACTTGATTCAAATGAAGCAATATCCTCAATTTCATCTGCCCGGGTCACAGCTGGTAAAGATTCAGGGAAAACAGTCACAGACAAAACGTTAAAAGAATAGCGTTTACCGTCAAGATAACGCTCAACTGGTTTCATCAGGTTATCTTTTTTTCTCTGAATATTTTCAATATTCGTTTCCCCTAAAGCAGTATAGAACTGGCTAAGAGGTAAAGTAACAAAGAGGTGAACATCCTGAGGAACTAAACCAGAAGCATGAAGTGCATGGTGAACATTTAACCGGCTAATTTCATCGTATTGGTGAGATACATCAGTCGATTCCAGTGAGTTACTAGATTCGCTGTGATGCGAAAACCTTTCCAGCCCATCAATAAGATAGTTAAAAGGATTGAGACCCTCATGGCGAACACGGAAATCTGGAACAAAACTATTTTGTGTGAGTAAGGGAACTAATTCGTTTCTTTCATTAAGACAAACCAGTTTTGCAGCTTTACTTCCATCATCGACAACGATTTTTAAAGCTTCAGTGATATCCTGCAATGATTGTGAAACAGGACTTTCAGATTTTAATAGTTCAGCCATAAAAACTCTCTTTTATTAATAGGACCATATTAGATATTAACTTTATACATTAATGGTGACCTATTATCAACATCAACACTATTAAAAAAATACGTAACTCTATGTTATTTCAGCATCCTTCCATTTTAAATACATTACCGTTAAATATCCTGTATTCATGAAGTAAACATGTTTATAAAGGAGCCAATTATAATCAGAAAGTTACTTTGCATCCTAAGTATGAACTGTTTGAGAGCCAGGACTGGAGCCTTTACCAGTAAGTAACAAAGGTCCTTAGGCTTAGAATCCAAAATGACGCCTTTATGTAAAAAAATCATAGCTCGAAATACCGTATCATCGATGTAAACATACGTAGAGGAATTTATGGCAGCTGAGCACGTCCAAACTATAGACCTTACAAACTTCTCGGGAAGGATTTTCTTTCTGGCAGATCCTCATGGACATTACTCTGCGCTGTGCAACTTGATTCAATCAGTTACGAAGCCAGAAGAAGAGATAGTAATTTTCTCTACTGGAAATTTGTTTGACTATGGGCCGGAACCCATAGAGTTGATGAAGGCGATAAACAGTGGCTTTTTCGATGGACGTTTTGTGAGGCATTTCTCAGCTGCCGGAGCCGGAGAAGAAATGTTAAAAAAATTGTTACCATTAAACAAAGACCGGAGAACATTTTACCCCAGCACATACCTCAATGAGAGATGGTGTGTAATGGGCGGAAAGTGGCATAAAGCTGTGAATCGTTACTATTTAGAGGAAGAGGTAAAAAAACTTCTTAATACCCAGCTTGGTACGATGATGCAGATTTTACTCAAAGGCGATATAAAAATTGGGGTTTGCCCTTCTGATTACGCCCCTATCCGCACATCATTCACTGATACTTATAATGCGCTACAAGCATTCAACTATGCCAATGTGAATATTTTTCAGAGCCAGTTTCTATTCGGTATGGACCATGCCGTAATACCAATGATGATAAATGACGTCAACCTTATGATCCTAGGTAGGAATCCTGTAAGCAGCATTCGAAAAGCCCATGGTCGTACTCAAAACAATCTTCCAGTACTGATCGGTAATTGTTTACATATAAATACTGGATCACTCTATATGTCAAAATTAGAAGACCAGGTAATAGTTGCTCCGGGTATACCGCCAACTGACTCACCAGCACTTACATTAGTAGAAATAATCATGAAGAACAATCCAGTTTTATTGTGTCATCAGCTAATACAAACAACAAACAAGTTTTATTCACTTAAAACCTATCCTTTAGAACTCGATTCGATTGAAAACAACATTGAGGTAACAAGATGAAGATAAAATGGAAGATTATCTCAATTTCAACATTACTTTTGCATCTTCACGCAGCAGCTGCACCACATCAAGAGAAAGAGCAAAGAAAAGATGCTTTTTCTTCTGCCGCTCAGAAAAGTGATTCACTTATATCTGCTAAAGCGGAGCTTATAAACGGAAGGTGGTTTATAAATGGTAAATATAGGCCTGTTCTAAAGACCAGCATGACCAAAACCAATTTCTTAGAAATCATGAATGTTTCAAATAAAGAATCACTTTTAATGGTGATACCGAAACTTGAGTATAATATCATTGCCAAAAATAAAATCTTACTAAATGAAAAAATTGCATTAAGCGAAGGCACATCCGGAAAAAGCATTGTTTGGGTCGAGCCTAAATCAAGTCTAACTATATCGTTTATAAATGACCTTGCTAATACGCCCCTTCAGGCTATCGTTTCGATCACAAGAAACAACAAAGATGTAATTGCCATCTTTGGACCGGATCAGGGTAAAGGGTTTACTCTTCCCGGAAAGACATCTAATGATCAAGTGTCCGTTCCTGACGATTCTGATCTAAATATAAAAAAACTTAACATACCTCAAAGTGTTGGTAATTCAGTAACCATCAATCCTAAAGAGAAGAATTACCTCTTAGTTGGACAAGTAAAATATAAAATCTTATCTCTTCCGAAATATCAACATTTAGAATTTTCTGAACCGGTTTATATTGAGAAAAGAAAAGATATCCTCGGTGGTTATGGTTATTGGACGAAAGAAACAATTCTCTACCCCGGTGAATCATTATCTTTTATAACCAGCGCCAAAAACAATCTAAGGAAGCGGGATGATTAAAGTTATCACACTTTTATTGTTTGCATTACTGACTGGTTGTCAGTCAGTAGAAAGTAAAATCGAAGAACTCCCGACAGTTGGTTTTGACCCTATTCTATACAATAAAAGTGAGGCCTTTACTGACGGAAAAGTTACTTTACGTGTCGAAAGTTCAGGAACTGATGTTTGGCTTGTCGCCAAGAATGGAACCAGAAGTTTTATTGAGCTTTCAGGCCTAACGCTAGGTGGTAGTCGTTGTGCTTACAATGCCCGTAGTAAGCAACTTTTGCCCCCAGGCAGCGTAAGCACATTCGTAGTTCCTACGGTTGGAATGCTTGGACTTTGCTTCAACAATGAAGATCAACTTATGTTTATTAACCGTGCTTTTAGCAGAATCTCTCCCAAAGCAAAAGGAAAAGATTCGCTTTCTCTTTTATTTTCCGTTAGTTACGATTTCCCCGGAAAAGCGGACCTAATTAATAACCACGATTTTCAAGAGTTATATCTTTTATTTTTGAATGAGGATAATCTATGAAAAAAACATTAATTGTTATTTTATTATGTTTTTGTCACTCAGTTTTAGCATATCCCTACCGTATCTATACTGTCCCGGAAGGGGCATTAGTAAAAAACATACTAACTAATGAATATCTAGGAAAAACCCCTGTGGTTGTGGACGTGAGCAATACCGAAGCTGGTTCTACTTTTGGGATTTCTTTATTTAGACATGAAAATGTTGCTATAAAGATTTTTACAGTAATGCCTTCAGCAGAAAATAATTTTGCTGTTTCTGGACCTGACGTTGCAACTATGTCATTGCCGGGCAAAGCACCTTTAAACGTAGTAAATGATGGGAATGGCGCTTCTGTTCATATAGAACTAAGACCTTATATGTCTGAACCTGCGCACACCCCATATTAATATAACAAGAAATTAAAAATATAAATCATATGAACTGCATCATAAAGATGCAGTTCAATATTTATTCTGATACTTTTAATTTTTCTTTTATGAACTCCTCTAGCTCCTTAATAAAACCCGCATTTATCCTATTGAATTCAATGCGAATTTTTCTTCCAGTATTGTTTTTACTGATTCTTGCATACTTATCTTTGTTATCAAAAGTAATAAGATCACTTGTTTCCCATTTTGTGGAATAAGATTTTTCACAAACACTTTCCACAGATTGTGTGATTTTCTCCATTACAACTTTTTGGGCAACTTGGAGATCTCCAATGTCTAAATCTTTTGTTTCCTCTTTAACATTATCTATTACTTCATCTAAAGGAAATAGATTCTTTTGCACATATTTCTGTAAACGAGACAAGCGACTATAATAGGAGTTCGGTATTCCTTCATAATCCGGGAATAAAGAGATCAATGTTTCGTCAATACGGGCCGCCTGGATTCTTTTGGCTACCGATACATGACTAATCCCAAGATATGCTGCGAGTTCTTCATTAGTAGAAAATCCCTTTTCTTCCATTTTCTTGATAAATTGAAACCCAACTTCTCTATATGAAAATTTTCGAGATGTTTGTGCTGCGGATATAATTGAATTTATATCATCTTCGGTTAGTTCATCCGGAAGTACCCACAGGGGAAGATCCTTTTCTGCCTTTATACAGCAGAAACGTCTGCGACTTCCTTCTATTAATAAATAAACCCCATCTCTTTTTACAGCGATCCCTTCGGTATCGACCCCTCTTTCTTCAATCTGCTTAAGAATATCTCTAACAGAATAATCTGTAAGGGCTTCTTGATTTCGTGGGTTTGCTGGATGGACTAAGGTCTCCTTCTCCACTCTCTGGGCTGGAACAATCACATGTTCCGCTTCAAGTCTTCGGCCCTTATGAAGAGTGAATAACTTTTTTATGCGAGGTGCTGTTTTCAAACCCGCAAGACCTGAACGGTGACCGACTTCTGTCCGCTTTGGTGCGTTTAAATATCGAGATTTATCATTCCCGATATGTTGCTCATCGCTCATGCGTTAACTCCTTGCTTAGCTGAAAAACTTTTTATTTCATTTATAAATTGCTGATATACCTGTAATACAGATTCTTCTGCGACATCAAGTTGCTTTGCGGAACAAAGTTCCTCTGATTTTTTGATATCAAGCACTGTACGCCCTTTGGAAGCAGCTGCCTTAAATGCTTCAGAATTTTTTATGTTAGCGGACATCAAAAGGTCCTGAACAGTTCTGATTAATTTATCCAAAACTATTCTTTCATATGGACTTTTGTCATCAACATTTACAGCAAGAACTTTGAACCATTTTAAATTATCGCCCTTACTTGGTGATTGTTTAAACCTTTCACTTATTGTAAGCATGAAGTCTGTAGTAGAGGCGTAATCATATTCACGTGGTGACACTGCGACAAGAATCCCATCGGCCGCTTCGTCAGCAGCCCAGATCAAAGGTGAATCTTCAGGTGGAGTGTCTATAATAATCAAATCATAGTTCTGCTTCAGTACCGGTAAGATAACTTCCTTGAAACGTAGTAACAAAGACGTTCGTTCTTCTCTAGAACATTGCCAGTATTTATCTTTAAAACGAGCATCTGTCGGAAATGCCGTTATCACGTCCAAGTTTGGCAGATGCGTTGAAAAAGGCATATTAGTGATGATTTCTTCTTCAGAGAATCCTGAATCTAAATATTTTTTATACTCAGAATTTTCTTCATAAATTCCAAGGATTGCATCAATTGCTGTAAGGAAGACATCATCTTCTGAGACACTTTGAATCATGCTGCTTCCAATCGAACCTTGTGGGTCCCATTCGATCATTAATACACGTGCATTGAGTTGTAGATCTAAAGCAGCTGCTACTGCTAAAGCTACAGATGTAGTGCTTTTCCCGGTACCGCCTTTATGATTCTGAGTAACAATAGCTCTGCTAAAGTAATGATCGCGGTACTTGGGATAACCCAGGGCATCCATTATTTTTTGAACATCCCAGCGGGTGTAAAGATGATTTTTGTTTTGATAAATAGGTGCACCAACAAGTTCTTTTTCTTCTAAGTCCGAAAGTATTTTATTGAACGTTACTCGTGACTTCCCAAAAAAATCAGAGAGATTTTTTTTATTTAAACAGTGGTTGTAGATCAGTCTATCAACACCATCAACACTATCATCAGAAACAGATACTCTTGATGAAGCCATCAGAGATTCCTTAAGAGAAATCTGCTCGCTTTTCATGCGCTGACCAACGAGGGCGATCTTTTCAAGTAAATTCATGGTTATGACCTTTTTGCACTGAAAACCGACTTTTACGCATATATGTAAACTTTACGCATAATGCGTCCATTTCATTGTTATACGTACAATTCTATCCTTTGTTTCAATCCTAAGCTAATGTTTGTTTACTTTTTTATGATTTTTTGTGAGCTTAACTTGCAGATGAGAGCTCAGACTCTCTAGTCCATACCTAATGCTCAATCTTTTTAAACCACGATTCTTGTCGACTTCTCTACGCTTTGACGTTTTGAGCTCCATTAATGAATCTTCACGCCTACCCTATTTCTTGCTTAGACCCTAAAATCTATCTCACCGGTGTGCTGATTTACGTTTCCTAACTGTGAATCGTTGTCGTCAGTCCAGTCTAAAGATATGAGGTGTTAATCTCTTGAGTAGGCCCACTACGAATTATGGGAGCAGAGTTAGCAACCTAGCCCAGAACTGAAACCCAACTTCAGGAGACAACCCCAGTGTGGCGATTAAGGGGGTTAAATCTGCCAGCGGCTGACAGTGTCCCAGCTGCTGCTCAGTCACACCACGCCCTGATTAAATCTCCTGCCCGGTATTGTAAGGACCGAAAAAAGCCCGTGCACTGGTGTCGGCAGACCGGCACGCAGGAAAATGACGTTAATCTGTATCAGCAGACACATTTCGCATTAGGGGAGCATGTGATAGCCACCCAGCCCAGAACGGAAGTCCAACATCAGGACAAAACCCAAGTTTGGCGATTAAGGGGTTAAATTTGCAAGCGGATGACAGTGCCCCAGCTGCTGCTCAGTCACACCACGCCCTGAGTAAATCTCTCGCCAGGTCTTGTTATGACCGAAAATAGCCCAAGCACTGGTGTCGGCAGACCGGCATACAGGAATATGACGTTAATCTGTATCAGCAGGTACATTTCGCATTATGGGAGCAAGAGATAGCAACCCAGCCCAGAACTGAAGGCCAGCATGAGGACAGAACACCAGTTTGGCGATTAAGGGGGTTAAATCAGACAGCGGCTGACAATGCCTTCAGATGCTGATCAGGCATACTACTCTCCCTGATATAATCTCCCATATGTTCTTGAGATCGTCGGAAATCGCCCATGCACCGGTGTCGGCAGACCGGTATGCAGTAATGTAGCTTTAATCTGCATCAGCAGGCACATTTCGTATCATGGGAGTAAGTGTTAGCAAATCGAACCCCGCCCAGAAAGGAAGGTCAACATCAGAACAGAATCCCAGTTTG
This sequence comes from Enterobacter hormaechei, assembly GCA_041890495.1. GTDB lineage: Bacteria > Pseudomonadota > Gammaproteobacteria > Enterobacterales > Enterobacteriaceae > Escherichia > Escherichia boydii. Next base: position 102,267 of record CP169086.1, on the reverse strand, counting down.
GCGATTAAGGGAGTTAAATATGCAAGCTGCTGATAGTGCCCCAGCTCCTGCTCAGTAACACCACGCCCTGATAAAATCTCCTGCCCGGTAATGTAATGACCGAAAAAAGGCCGTGCACTGGTTTCGGCAGACCGGCACGCAGGAAAATGACGTTAATCTGTATCAGCAGACACATTTCGCATTAGGGGAGCATGTGATAGCCACCCAGCCCAGAACTGAAGGCCAGCATCAGGACAGTACCCCAGTTTGGCGATTAAGGGGGTTAAATCCGCCAGTGGCTGTAAGTGCCCGAGCGGTGTATAAGAAATATTTCCCGAAGGACAATCTTTCGCTCGTACGATGAATAAAGTGTTCAACCCGGGAGCGGGGATCACTTAACCTGCTTAGCCTAAATCTTACGTCATTCTCTAAACGGAGTTTAAGCTTAATGGTCCTTAGAAAGTTAAAAGGACTACCCATAATGACGTCTTGAGATGGCGATTAAGGGGGTTAAATCTGACAGCGGCTGACAGTGCCTTCAGATGCTGCTCAGGCATACTACTCTCCCTGATATAATCTCCCATATGTTCTTGAGATCGTCGGAAATCGCCCATGCACTGGTGTCGGCAGACCGGCATACAGGAATACGACGTTAATTTGTATCAGCAGGTACATTTCGCATTATGGGAGCAAGTGGTAGCAACCCAGCTCAGAACTGAAGGCCTGCATGAGGACAGAACACCAGTGTGGCGATTAAGGGGGTTAAATCTGCAAGCGGATAACAGTGCCCCAGCTGCTGCTCAGTCACACCACGCCCTGATTAAATCTCTCGCCAGGTCTTGTTATGACCGAAAATAGCCCGAGCACTGGTGTCGGCAGACCGGCATACAGGAATACGACGTTAGTTTGTATCAGCAGGTACATTTCGCATTATGGGAGCAATTGATAGCAACCCAGCTCAGAACTGAAGGCCTGCATGAGGACAGAACACCAGTTTGGCGATTAAGGGGGTTAAATCCGGCAGCGTGAGTAAGTGCCCGTGCTGTGTTAAAGAAATATTCCCTAAGGACAATCTTCCGCTCGGCCTTTTGTATAAAGTTGTCACCCCGGGAGCGGGGATCACTTTACCTGCTTAGCCTAAATCTTACGTCAATCGCTATCCGGAATTTTAGCTTAATGGTCCTGAGCAAGTTAAAAGGGCTACCCATAATGACGTCCCCAGATGGTGATAAAGGAGTTAATTCCGCCTTCGGCTTACAGTGCCGCAGCTGCTGCTCAGCAACACCACGCCCTGATTAAATCTCCCGCCTGTCCTTGTGATGACCAAAAATAGTCCGTGCACTGGCGTCGTAAGACCGGCATACAGGAATGAGGCGTTAATCTTTATTAGGTGGCAGGATTCGCATCATGGGAGCAAGGGCCCTAGAACTGTAGGCTAACATTAGAAAATCACAGATTGGCGATAAAGGGGGTTAAATAAGTTAAAAGTCTTCGGTGAGCAAATTGGATAAATTTTCATAAACCAAATCGTTAATAATAAACTTTTAGATGAATGATTAAAGGATATTAAGTTTTGTATGCAATATGACACCAGTGATCTGTTTTCACTAATAATGCCGCGCTCCTTTGATTACCTTTGGTAAACAAAAATGTAATTTACGTGATTTTCATCTTAAATGTCAGTATTGAAGTTATAAATTTTGTTTACTTAATGCGTACACAACCTAACTGCGATTTGTATTTATGTCACTGTTTTTACGCCACATTAATTAGAAAACCAAAACTTGCAGCACAGTGATGAACTCATTAAGTCACAACCTCATTTGTTTACTTAAGGCATACAATAAAAAACCAGATTCTTATGAGACATCTGGTTTAATTATTTTTGCTTGAAGATATTTACTCTACGCGGCCAAACCCGCTGCTACTTCTTGAGCATAGAGAATTTCTATTGCCTCGCCATAGCTACAATTCTCGCGGCTTTGAATTTCCCATAATTTACTCCTGTCAGCACTATCCGTAGTAAAACAAAGCTCCATTTTCCGGTCTACGTATAACCGACAGATCTCTTGGAAGTTTTCGAACCTGACTAACATCTCTGAAAACACCTTTTTGACTGTACGAATATTTTTCATACGTTCATATTCTGCATCTGAAGTAGAAAAATATTTATTAGCCTTCATTGCTTCAATGCTTTCTTTTTCTTGTTTCATGATTATCTTCCAAGGCGAGTTAGCAGTCAGGGCCCGGCCAACAGAAGAAGTAAAATAATCTTCGAACGACTGTGTGATACAGATGCCAGCGCAGTTTGTTTTCCTGAACCTACGCCATGCCGCTTCGAGGAAGGAAGAGAAGAATTGGTTTGATTGATTTCCGGCACCTGATGAATTATCAGGACGAATGTACTCCCATGCTTCATCAAGGATGAACAAGCGACGACGCCCATCTTTTTTGATGAACATTGCATGCTGAGCAGCCTGAATGATAGACATTAATACAACTGTCTGAAGGTGGGGGGTGCCTTTTAGCTCCTCCAGTTCCAAAACAATAAATCTGCTGTCGAAGTTGATTGGAGGCAACGTATCGGTAAACCGGTGCCCATAAATTCCACCTTCGCACCATGCTCCGAGTTGCTCCCCAATATCCTTTATACGTTTGTCTTCATGCTTCTTGCAACGCAGAGCAAAGCCGGTTATTGAACCGGTCCGACCTGATTTTCTGGATTCTTGGTACTCTTCTGCAATAAGCTGAAGCATCACTGATTGTTGATAATCATCGATAAGGCCTTTCTCTGAAGCCATAATTTTTAGCTGATTCAAAACCATTATGGTCTGAGCAACTTTGTCTTTTTCTGCATCGTTTGAAGTTGATTCACCGGTAAATTCAGGTGCTTCGTTAAATACATCGTCGTTAACAGTGATGTCAGTTAGGAAGGCAAAGGGATTTAGGGTGAAGTCAGGGGTTTTACCGAAATCAATAAATTGACTGTTTGTATATTGTTCCGCAATCCCCTGGTAAGAACGGCCCACGTCCACAACAAATACTTGAGCACCGTCAGGATCATCATCTGGGTATTCGTTTTCTAAAAAATGCTTAAATGTTGAGCGATAATGAACGAGGTTATTAGATCGCGGTCCAGCTCCAAGATAGTTATTGATTAGATATGCTGTCCAGAATGACTTCCCTGCACCTGACGTTGCACCAATAACCATGTTATAGCTTGCAGAAGTCTTGAAAATATCAAGTCCCATGAGTTGACCTTCACGAGAAACTAAACTCAGTACTGGTCTATCTGTATTACCTTTCCAGGGCCCAAAGATCGGTGTCATATGAGCCGCTCCGGTGTTGCTCACTACTTCGGAACGGTCAAGGTCGAAAATTGTCTTTGGGTCATTGCACATTGGCAGACATGACATAAATGACGGGAAAACGATAAAGGAATCATCTGCTACTTTGACCCGGCTTTCGAGGTAAAAGGATTTGAGATCGTTAGCTGCTGTCTGCACAGAATTGGCATTACTACCCATAACAGTGAAAGTAAGATACCCTCTTAAAAGCTTTGCGCCATCCTCAAGCTCGCGAGTTACGGCCATGTAGTCATTATCCATATCCCGCAGGCGAGGGCAGAATGTGACAACTGAAGGTATACTTGCCTGTTTATTAGTGATTGCTTTGTAGCGGACGTTTTCTTTTGACAACTTGAGCGGATCGGCAAACTGAACAGTCTGAGTGATCATAAATGGGCTGAAAATTGTCTTACGTCCATGCATCCAGTTAACTACTAACTCATACATACAACCGAAATTGACGTATTCAGGAAACTTTACAACGGAAAGTTGTTTGAAGTAACGATGCTCAGATTCGTCGTCACTTTGTGTGACTGATGAGAAATGATTTTCTGTGACTGTATACTTACGGCCGGGAACGTTAACTTGTTCATTAAGCCTTTTCATAGTGTTAACGTCTATAAAACCTTCAGCCCACCGGGAGTTCTTTCCGGGGTTTACGACCTTATCTATACAATAGAGCCAGTTTTCTGCATCGACCTTAAACGGATGCAATCCAATCGTAATTAACTTACTTACAAGTTCAGAGTAAAGTGAATCGATACGCGAATGTTCCAGCTCGGTAGGAAGGGCAGACTGTAAAGGAATCGATAGCGAGATCCATACCTGAAAATCCCTCAACATAAGGTTATCATGATCAGGTTTTAAAGGCTTATGCATACTTCTGTCGTAGTAGTCCAACTGATAACCATTAAGCAGATCTGCTTTAAGCTTATCGTTCCCAGTCATACGCCCACCTCGCACAGCTGACCAAGCACTAAGCTGTAAAGTCAGGTCTGGCAATGCAGTCAGAGATATTTGACAGACAGTATCTGTAGGGAAATCCATTTTGAACATTTCAGCAAGAACATCTTGCTGATTATCAAAAACTCCAGGGGATGGATTACAGATAAACATAAACCCTAATCTGTTGCCATCAATCAAAAAATAGTGAGTCCCTGCTAATTGATCGTAAACAGGGATAAACCCACCTAATTGATGGCGATTTAAACCGCTATTGTAATTATTGATAGCTTCCATATTTGACCTTACAGTTGTCTAACAATGCCGTTCGAAGAGACAGCTTTAGTTGCTTTTTGTTGCTGCTGCATATTTTCCCGGGCCGCATCCTGTACTTCTAAAGGAACTATGCGAGCTGGGTTTGAGGTCGAATTCTTGCCAGCAATCCATGTTTGTGGTTTTACGTTGACATAAACGTAGCCGGGAAGATTAAGCGCATCGTTATCATCGGTATAAGGTGCAAAAGTAATTCTCATTACTTTCCCCTGTTGCAGAACAGCAAGTGGTTCAGGAGCCACTACAGCTTGTTTATAACCTTGCGAACGGTATTGCTGGATCTGCCCAGGGTTGAGAGTCGGGTTAACGGGCTGGCCATTGTAAAGAGAGTACATATCCTTACCAGGGCTGATATCAGAATTAGGTGCAACGTAGCGTGGGGCATTTCCAGCAGAAACCGGATAGCTTGTTTGTTTAACGACTTCCGCAGCCGGATGAACGAAAGGGTTACCAGTTGAAGAGGCAGTGCTATAACTGCTAGTCATCCTTACGTTTGAATTAACCGGTACACCAGAAATAGGCCGTGGTCCAATGGATGAAGTAGGGGCACCCATTTTTAAAGTTTTATCGTACATGACAGGTAACTGACCAACTGGCTTAATTTCGGTTTTTGAATAAGCCACAGGCTGATTTTTAAGGGTAGTAGACTGTGGATATTTGACTTCCCCTGGAGGGCTAATTTCAGTTGGATAACGGCTGTCATTGACAGCCGATTTCTCCTTTCCCGATTCCGACTCTTCCCCCGCCAGTGCAGATAGATCATCTCGATTATTAGTTAACTCCATAACTTCGCGAGGACCTTTGCAGATAACGCCCTTTTCAATGCCTGGACATTCGGATTCGGAACTCCCGATGGAGCACCCCGTAAGATATGAGGATGTACCTACAACCAGAGCACTGAGTACCAATCTTTTGATGTTCATAAACTAGCCTTAATTTGTCTCAAATGGATTTTTTAAGAGAGGTTCAACGCTTTGGTTCAACCAGTAGTCGAAATCTTTTGGAATGCCATTACCAGCCAAACCATCCTGTCTGACAACTGAAGGTACACCCTGCAATTTATAAATTCCTGCGAGCATCAATGACGCTACCAAAGGTTCCGCCGGACATTCTTCTGCTTCTTTTTGAGAGAGCAATCTTTTTTCAATGTCGGATTTGCTTCCCATTAGCCAACGAAGAATATCGAGGTTGTTTATTTTTCCTTTTTCTTTACTACACCAGAGCCTTCTAAGCTCTTCTTTTGGCTCACCGGGTGAGGGAACTAAAACAATATCTATCCGATACTTGTCCCGATCTGCATAAAATTTCTTAACAAGTTCCATGCAACCGTCACAATCAAGTGTTATGAAAATGGCTGCTTGTCTCTTAAGCTTTGAATTTCCCAGAGGAATGGACGCTACAATTTCCAGAGGGAAGGGGGCCTCATCAAGACTAATAAAATAGGAATTCCTGATTTCTTCTACAGTCAGAACAGGTTTACGTTTAATTACATCAACAAGGCTTCCCCCAGTAAGGGAGTATCGGCCATCGGTCGTTACTGCCATTAGCTGCGAACGTTCGTCCTGAAAGAGGTATAGCCCACCAGAAGGAATGTATATGGCATCCTTAGGTTTATATCCTTTCATTTTTGATACCACACCCGAGATCTGACTGGGTGAAACGCCACCTTCCTTAGCCTTTGCCATTAACGCAGCAGCATCACTATTAGTTAGGACCTGCTCTGAAGCATAAGTGACCGTATTCGCCATAATGGCGAAAGCCGCCATTAAAGGGAAAAGTAACTTTTTCACTATTGGGTGCCCTCTACTTCTTTGCATTATAAGAACTTGATTGTACCGCTTCAGAGCTATCTTCAAGTTCCATATAAGTGACGATTTCAACACTATCCGGTACAGTAACGGCAAGCGTTGCATCAATAATTAAATAGCCACGGTCACGGTAGATCTTCATTAATGTTCTGAAATATTCTTCGAATTGAGATCTATCATTGTCAGCAGTACGGTCTCCATGATGCTTGAAAAATTCCTTACGTAATTCAGGCATGTCAAGCACTGCAATCTTGTACGAAGGCTGGGATTGTTTATTGAAGTAATCGTAAACATTCATAAAGCCTTTATAACCATAAATAATGACCAATACGGCAAAGGCGAAGAAAAATAAATACTTCAATATTTTTTCAATATCAATTTCGAAGGTAATTTTTTTTGTTGTCCTTTCTCGCACCATTTTTTTAGTGATTTCAGGTCCAGCTGATTCAGTCGATTCTTTTTTTTCTAAACTATCCATTTAAACCTCAGCGACTGGTCAGATTCGTTGGAATTGTAGTTCCGGTCTGAACGACAAATGTAATAGCTCGGCCAGGGCTAATTTCTACGATTGGCCACTGTTGTTCTGCAATTGCGGTGTAGTAATCGACGAGTCGATTAAGACCACCTTGAGCTGCACCAGCCCCGGCTAATGCCCCAAGTGCACCAAAATTAGGGGACTGATACTGAGCCTGTGAGTTAGGGTCGATGTTAAGTGAAGATACCTTACTGGGACTTAAGCTACCGGCAAGTGAAGAAAGTCCACCGGCAAATGCAGCTCCTGCAATTGCGTTACCATTTCGGCTGATAAGCGTGCCTCGGATCCCATTTTTTCCGTCATTTTCACTTACAGCATATGCTTCCAGTTTTACGTCAAAAGCTTTCCCTTTTGAATTAACACAAGAGATAGAAGTGGCACGTATGTAAGCACGCTGTGACGCCAGATCACCAACAGCTGAACCCAGAAGGTTACAGTCACGCAAATCCATGGTGAAATTATTGGGCATGATGACATCTTTTTTAATACGCATCGTTACTGGCATTGGTTCTGATTTGGAAGAAAGGCTTGTAGGCGCTTCAAGCCCGGTAATCAGAACACCAGTGATAATAGATGTTGCCGGAAGAAACATTTCATCTTTTCGGGCAGCATGCCGCGCTTTGCTATCAACTGGCGCAGTACCATCACCTCGTACAGTCCGAGTAGGCGCTTTATCTCCTGCAATGACCTCTCTGCCCTCCTTGATTCTGTTTTCAGACACGGGCATAACCTGAATGACACCATCGGTACCATTAGTCTTAATGGAACTTTGTGTGATTGTTCTCATTGGGCTATTACGCGTAGGTGTGATAGAAGCGTAATTAGGGTTTACGCCATTAATCGGCGCATTAGCATTAAGCTGATAAGGAGCTGCCGGTGCCTGCTCATTAATCGTTTTACGCGAACTACCAGCATCCAAGTTACGATTGCCGTTTCGATTAGTCTGCATATCATTAATTTGCTGAGACAGCTGCTGAAGTTGAGAAGTTAAACTTGCAACTTGGGCTTTAGTTTCCTGTTGGGCTTTTTCTGCTTTTTCGCGGTCCTCTTTCGCCGCATTTTGGTCAAGTCGGTTTTGCTTAACCATTTCTTTATATACTTTCTGGCTTTCTTCATTACTCAATTTGTTCATTTGCGAATCATCTAACAACAAATTGGTCTGCATGTCTTTTTTCTGTGTTTTCTTTTCTTTCTTAACTGGTGTGGAAAAAATAGACTGGCTAATAATATAAACAATCACTACCAGCAGAGCGCCAATAACAGAAAGTCTGACGGTCTTATTTTCCCAGGCCTTTTTAATGTCCATGATTAGCTCCACTTGTAGGTTTCTGGAATCGTTTAATTTTTAGATTTCGTTCGCTGTCAGACATCTGAGGAACGATATAGGGTTCACCTGCTCTGGCCCAGTTTTCACGAACAGATGGATGATTCATTTCAGCTTTATCTATCTGGCTCGTTCTAGATATTTCATGTTTGTAATTAGGTTCCAAAACGTTACTTTTGTGATAGTCAAAAGCATTCTCCTCATTAATATTGTCCTCTCCTACAAATTTATCAATAAGAGTTGGATCGTTCATTATTACTGTCTGAACGGGAAAAGCGTTACTGCCATCTTCGATACTAATGGGTGCGTCCGGAACGATTAATACACTCCTTTTTGGTATATATTCTGACCTGTAGTAAAAGCTGGTTAAAGCAAATACGACAAAACCAATCACGGTGGCCCCAAGCAGAGCAGGCAAAGTAACTTTTCCCATATTATTTTCTGATTAGACTTGGTCTGGTTGTAACCCGGGCCTCGCGTTCCTTGAACAATTTATCCCGGACTATATAAAGCTCTGTTTCTTCTCCCGGTTGCAGGTATGCTTTATCAAATAAAGCACTTGCAATAACGCCTTCTGCCATACACTGCTGATCAGCAACGATTTGACCGTATGGTTTATCGTTTTTCACAAGAATTACATCAATAAGTTCACGTGAGCCAACCAGTCTCTGACCGAGCTTTGCATACATATTAAAGTTACATGGTGACTGCTCTGACGCAGGAATACGAGAAAGTCGGTCCTGTTGTAAACTGAATCCTGAAGGGACCTCACCAAGAGCCACAGGAGTCAATAAATCAATGATTCTTTGTTTATGATCGTCTTGTTTTGGATCCGTTGGAGCCAGTTCTTCTGACTGGGAGCGGGCCAACATTTCCTCATAGTTTTGCTTATCCAATGAGGTTTCACGTTTGGCTTGCATAGATGGGCTTAAAGATGTAGTAACTGAAATCATCGCACCGGGAACATCAAGCGGTACCAGGGTCAGGTTATAGGTCGATTCAGGTACCTGATCTTCAGACAACATAATCCCGATTGGTTTATCGGTATTAGTTGAAATAAAGACATCGCCACCATTAACAAATATGCTTGCCTCTTCAGCAGGGGTAGAAGTACTGACAGAAGCATTCTTGAAGCTGGTCGATATTCTGTTTTGAAGTCCTCGTGAAACTGGCAGTACCACATTCCCACCAGGCGGCACATTTACACGCTGAACTTCTTTATATCGGTTACGAGCTTCGACATAAAGTTCATCGGCTTTTGACGTGGCGGTCGCATTGGTTGCATTCTGCTGGGAAGGGGTACCTGTTGGTCTCCCATAGCTATCAATTGCACCAGATCGGGTCTGTGCGTCAAATCCGGGGAGACTAGCATTATTTGATAATGCTCCAGTAATAGCGCTTACCGCAGGCGAAGCATTGCTGGCTGGAGAAAGTTGCACGGTAGGGAGATCAGTTGTAGGTTTTTGTCCCTGCGCATTACCGGCTTCACTAAGGTTTGTTTGTGCACCTGACTGTTCAGAACCAGCTTGACCCGGAATAATGGCTTTTGCAGCTCCATTCTGAAATCCGTCAGCACCAACTGGCATTACAACCGGGTTATTAATTGTTGCTGGCAATTGGTATTCTTCAGCGATTACGCAGTTCGAAGTCGTGAGCATGATCAATGCGGTAATTGCGTTGAAGCCTAAGCCCTTTTTTTTAATCATCACTTGTTACCTGTAGACGGTGGCGGATTATCCAGCGTTGCCAGTTGCTCTTTGCCGTTTATCGTAATTTTTTTAATATTCGGTGTTCCGGAATATTGATTTACATATGCAATTCTTGGGCGACCATTTTTCATCCCGAGAACCCATTCATAAGTCCATTTCGATGATTCAGTTTTGTCTGGAACATTTACAAGTCGAGTCGTTTTGGTACCCCAGACATAGACCATGTCATTTTTTGGATCAAAGTAAATATCATTAGGCTTAAAGGTCTGCTCAACACCACGAGCCTGCATGATATTTATCTGCTCCTGTAAAGACTCACTCGTTTTAGCCTGTAGTTCAGGTGATAGGGCATCGAGGACATAGGCCGTCACAAAGGAAATATTAGTTGGATTAATATTCCCTAAAAGGGTACTAAAAAAGAGAGCCCATTGTGTTTTATAAGATTCCGATGCTTTGTTACCAACAACCGTGATCTCTTCATTCATGTTTGGAGGGGTAACAATCGTCACTGGGTCAGTGAAAAAAAGAATCTTTGCAACCAATAACCCAATGACGGCTATTGAAACAGTATTAATGCGGATAAGTTTTGTATCACGATTAATCAGGGCGCTGTATGTAATTCCAGCACCTGACGCTTCAGCTTGTGGGCTAAATCGTTTTTTAATGTCCAAAAAACGTCCCTTAGCACTTTCATCTTTCTTTACGTATGACTGTTCAAGATCACCGTTTTCATCCTTTTTAGATTTTTTGAAAAAAGGGATGTTAATGCCACTTAGCATTTTCATTCATAGCTCCATCAAGAATACAAATCTCTGATAAATGGATCGTTGAAATAACGGCTACTAAAAACTGCTTTACCTGGCAAAAAACCGAGCCACCAGAGTCTGTGTTTTAGCAATCCTCTTATTCCTGACTCAGCTGCTTTGTTATACGCAATCCAATACACAACCGCTGCTACAACAGAAAACCCGAAGCATTCGAAGATATTCCCAAATGCAACCAGAATGAATGCAAGCCCTAATTTTTTTGCATCCCAAAACAAAATCAGTAGAGGCATGTTGATCCTGAAAGGGAATCTATAGGTATGCTGAGGAACGTCGTTCTGCTTACTCATTAAAAATCCAGAGAGGGGGATGAACCCCCTCATGCATGATTAACAATAAATTACAGCGGTACGCCAGCATCCATAAAGGTGCTGATAATTTTCTCTCCGTTGGCCATTACCAGCATCATGAATAATGAAACCAGTGCCAGGCCCGGGTTAGGCTTAAGGACAGAGAAATATACGCTTGAGATCAACATCGCGGCTGCCAGAATTTTGCCCGGAGCTCCAGTCATACTTTCACTCATGTATGACCAAATATCTCCCAGTGCCCCATCATCTGAACCCGCATATGCCAGACCGCAAAAAAGCACGGTCAGCAGAACAAACAAAATCACTTTTGCGCTTTTTGTTTTAAAAAGTGCAGCCGTGTTAGATTTCTTTTCACTAAGGCCAATATTTAAAGAAAGTTCCATAATTACTCCGTGTAGATTTGAGTTCACGTAAACGCGAATGAATAATACTTTTTTATTCCGATCCTTCCGTTCGCATAAACCCCCTTTTTTTAACGTTTAGCGATTGGTGAATTTTTAAGCAAAGGAGCCTAAAGCATAATCTTTGAAAGGTACCAGTGAACGCTTAGTAAAAGTTTGAAAGAGGGGAGGGGGTAAGATTACGTTAAGCTCAATCCTGAAGCTGATGAGACTCCTCAAGCATAAAAGTCACTTTTGATGGTTTGAAATGCTCTAACTAGATATCGGGCAGGTAACTAAGCTTCATATCTAATCTTTTTTGTTCCCTTAATATCTATCTCTTGATTCTGAGAAGGCCGCATATCACTGTGCTCCCTGGTTCGGCAACTATCAGTTGGAGAAACTACATACAATCCTCGGGCCGGTGCGTCATTCATCTAAATGCCTTTTACACCTCTGGGCGTGAGTGGGACTTTGTCTTGCCCATATGAACATCATTCATTCGAATGCTTTTGGCCAATGCTATTTAAGCAAATGCTTTCTGGCTGAGTCCTTTTGCGAATGAGTCTTTGATATAACTGCATGAATTTTGAGTTGTTTGGTGTACTAACAAAACAAAGGCATTTCTTTGAATGCCATTGGAGTTGTGATGCTTCTGATATTTTTTTGATCTCATATCAAACACATAGTCCTTCTGATGCCCAATGTCATAGATGTCTTGGACCATTCTCGCTCTTAACAAAGCTGTACTGTGTGTCATTCGACCTAATGCCATTCACCAAAATGCCTTTTTATACCACTGCATAGCTATGCTCGGGATACAGTGGCAAACAAAAGCATTTCAATGAATGATTTTTTGGGATACCGACATCAAAAGCATTTGTATGAATGTAAGAGGCGTAATCCACAAAAGGCATTCACGTGAATAGAGTGTGCACGAAACCATCTTGCTCCACGGCATTTAATGAATGGGCTAGCATGTACGCTTGAGTCAGAAAGGCATACAGATGAATAGTCAGGAGTTCGTTTGAAAAGTTACTTTTTTGCACATTAAGCCGAGATGTAAGACTAGTAGTAAAAGAAGCACTAAGCATAGCACTGATAAATAACTTATTTTTCAGCAAGTTATAACCAGTGCATACCAGATAGCTTTCAACCTTGTTTGGCAAGGGCCAGCTTAGGGCTTCTTTTGAAGATCTGAAATTGTATGTCGCGACCTTTCTTAACTTCTTGATAATCGAGATATCCGATAGATTCAAGTTCCCGCATTGCTTTACGAATTATCTGGTTTTGCGTACGAATAGGGGTTGTAAGAAGCAACCTTTCCCTCAACCGTTTCATATTAACGAACAACGTACCAGCTGGCATTGCTTCAAAATAAATATAGAGAGATTGCGCAGCTTCTTTTTTAGCCAAAATGTATAGAACCTGAAGGCTTAACAATGTTTTATGGTCGTAACGATACAGTTCCCACATAGAAGGATCCCCAACCAGCTCAACAGTATCGCTTTTTGGATCAATCATAGCCTTCTGCACCAGATGCGTTACTGTGAACCGACCACTACGAGAGTCTGAGAAGGCAAGCACTACCGATGCAAGGTTCATTAATGACTCTTTAAAGCGCGCACGAGTTCGTTTGTTGATGTTTGTTGAACTGATACCACACATCTTCGCAAACTCGTTAAAAGTCAGGGTAATCTTCTCGGAAGTAAAACCATATTTACTGAAAGCCATGATGATCCCGAGCCAGCACTTAAAGTCGGTAGACATAGATAGTTTGACACCAGTTATCTTGATGTCGTCATAACCCTCCGATCTTGCAATTTCCATACACGAAAGCTCATCAGAGGCATCAACTTCAAAGTTTCGGTCGCGGTTTTCTTTTGTGCCGACAGGGGTAAATACACTCAATCTCAGCAGGGCCACGGGCTGAACCGACTTGGACGAGTTAGGCGTCAGTTGATAAGTCTTACCTGATTCATTACTGGTTACGTCAAAAGGATGGATTAACTCGTTGTTTTTAATCATTAACTTAACTCGTCGGTGATAAGATTTTCATTTGGCAAACTGTTTATAACATATTCTTGCAAATGCTTTTTACGCATTAACCTAAATGCCATAAGCATTCCAGTAAATGCCTTCCTTATTCATTCAAATGCTTTTCGCATGCATCCGAATGCCGGATCCTTTCATAAAGTTACTATAATCAATGAGTTAAAGATGCCGTGATCTTTACTTGAACTCTATTGATCTTTAGTGATCTAAAGAATTGATCTAACCTGTTGAAAACAATGATAAGTCCATATAAAACAAGGAATAGCGCTCCTTTAACAATATCTACAGATCGCAAACGGAAATGAAAGTGGGTTTACTATCATTGTTTTTTTCAAGACAGTTTTTATTTTAATTTTATTAAGCAAATTTTTTGAGTTTACCTTTTAGATGTATCAGCCCTATTTGGCAAATTTGAGGTTCATGTATCATGTAGTAAACAGGAGGAAGATATGAACAACAGCAAACATACAGTCATTGAAGTGGATACTAATCTAGTTGAAATTGAAAAGGGATTTAATCCCCGAGAGGCGGTAATCGGAGATTTGTGTTACGAACAAGAACCTGTCAAATCGATGATTGTGTCAATCAAACAAGCCTTTAAGGAAGGAAGGCAGGTTGATATGATCAAGGTCGTAAAAAGAAAAGGTAAATATTTAGTTCGTCAAGGTCATACTCGTTTTCATGGCTTAAAATTAGCAATTTCAGAAGGTGCTAATATTCCAAAATTATCTGTTATCCTAATCGATTATAAAAACGAAATTGAAGAATACCTTGAGAACCTCGATGGTAACAGAAGCAATGGGCTAAATCCGGTTGGGCAAGCTCATGCATTAGCTCATGCTGTTAGTCTCGGGTATTCGGTTGAAGAACTAGCAATGCGATATCAACGATCAACTACCGCAATTCGTAATATGCTAAAAATCCTTGATATGCCATTAGAGCTTCAACGTTTGATTAGCCTAAATCTAATCAAAAAAACGCTCGCCATTGAAATAATGTTAAAATATTCCAACGATCACAAAATGGTTTTAAAACATATAGAGGGTTTCTTACCTGGCGTTAAGAATATTGAAACTACAACGAGCAAAATTGTAGGCATACCTGAACACAATGCAGCTGGAGCAGGACCAGACACCTTAAATAAAGGCGGACCAGAAAAGAAAAATTCGGCAGTCACACGTAAGACTTTGGGTATTAAGCGCCTCTCGCATAAGAAAACAGAACGGCTAAAATCTGAATTTCTTGAGCTTGTGGAAAGTACACATACGGAATCTATAACGAATACTCAAACAGAACTAAAATTTGGTAGAGATAGTGCACACTTGTTCAAAAATGTTGATAGTAAAAATGTAATATTTTCTGATGATGGTGTTCAAATAATCTTGAATGATGAAAAGCTAAATATTTTATTGTCTTTACTTAACGACGAAAATACAGCAATCATTCTTTCTAAACCAAAATTAGAAGAGCTTCTGGAAATTCGAGATCTCCTTAAGGAATAAAAAACCGAGGATTAGTTGAGTGATTAAACCTATAAAGCTGACTCTTATCGATAATTATAATGATTTGCTTCTAACTCATGAAGTCCTTAAACGCAACATGGAAGAGTTAGAACACGGTAAACGTTTTGACCAATTTCCTGAAGGGCATGACCACTATGAAAAAACTGTGAAAGAAGCTGTAGCAATCGTAGAGGCACGTTTGGAGGTGTTTCGAAAATGAAATCTCTTTTCTTTACTCTTGATGGTCATATGGTACCAGCCTCAGTGAATGTATCCCTTAACGGAGATGGAAATTATTATGCACCTATCGAAAGAGAATGTAACGAATGTGCGGGCACAGGCCACAAAGGGGCTGATGTATGTGAAAAGTGTCATGGGGTACAAACAGTTGGACCCATTATTGAAAAATTAGTGGTACTAGAGCCAATTACCTTTCTCGATAACATTCCGGAACTGCGTGTTAACCCAACACTCGAAGCATGGAAATCCAGAAACCACGTACTTATTGAGAAAGCAAAAAAGGCTAACACTAAGTTTTCTAATAGTATATTGGCGCAACTAGACAATAACCGTTTTTTGACAGAACGCCAGCTGGATTGTTTCTTTACAACCTTTGATGTGATGTTGTCTGAAACTCCGGAAAATGAACAAGAAATTTTAAAACATAGCTACAATATCGGCCAGGTCATAAGCATTGAACTAACATTTACTGAAGTCAGGGCCGCGTACGCAAAAAGTAAAGGGAGTTATTTTTTTACATTTACTGGTAAAGTTAGAAATGACGGGATCGCTTTAACGGCTGATAAACAGGATCACATTTTATTGGGTGAACGTTATCATTTGACTGGAAAAGTCAGAAAATTCTATGAATTTGATTCGAAAAATTATGCTGCAATTACAGTTTTTAAGTTAAGTAAACTTTAAGACAGTTAAATGTTTTACTGCTTAAATATAGAGCTAAGACTTTAACTGTCGTTAAGACTCACTCACGTAATATTGTTGCTTACGCAATGGGTTTTATCCCTCATAAAGATCTGCGAGTATAAATCTTTTACATTTAAATTCCCCTCTATCACAACCTTTTCAATAGTAAAAAAATGATAATCTTATTAATTATAATTTTTAATTTTTTGTATACCAATACCATACAGTTAAGGCTAAAAGGTGATGATGGAGATGGACTTTAAAATGCACAATGATCTGGGTCTCGGTTTCATTTGTAAAAATGCAAGAACATCGTCAAAGCCAACGTTAAGAAAAGTTACTTTTCCGGTAAGCGCATATGAAACGTCTAAGCTTTCTTTAACCGGTTTTCAATGCCCCACAGCCTGCCGATTTCCTTTTTTTGTGCTATGCATGATAATCCATAACCATCTTTCGTCTGCATGCCCTATCAACCAAAATGAATGTTCAAATCATATATCGCAATTTTCTATCGACATTAAAGTACAAGATTGGCTTAGCCGTTCAAGAGTAGCGTTTATTGATTTCCATAATCTAAGAAATACAGATAAAACCACATTAATAACAGTGGAACATCTTGAATCTTTACTTACTGTTATGTCAACTACTCTTGTCGCTTACGCTCCATATTCAAAAAAGAGACTTAACTTTAGCTTTCTAAATTCATTTACTTTGTCTAAAACTTCTCAAAGTTACACATTAACTTTCCCGGTAGTTCTCAGTCCGCTTTTAGATGCTCTTGGCGGTTTCATTCAGGAATGCATAACCGAAAAATTGTTAAAACGACGAAATTCGAATTTCATGGTTTACGAGTATCTTAAACGTTCAGGCCAGAGCTCTCATAAAGTGGAGGACATTAATAACGACTTACAGCTTAAAACTTTAAATATAAGACTTATGAGCGTCCTTACTGGGCTTTCTCAGCAAGGACTCATTTCATTTATTTGCGAAGGAAAGAGGGGCGACCGGAGAATAGAAGAGCTTCAGTTTATACCTTATGTTCAACGAACTCACCCTGAGGTATTAACTTTTCAGGAATGGATTAGCCTAGTTGATTAGATTTTACTCTATTTCAGCACGGCCAGTATTTCTGTTTCCGTTTTCCGTGTATTTGGCTTACTTCCTACGGATCGGTAAGCGCTGAGTCTGTGTATGACGAATCCACGCTCTTCATAGAGGCCCAAAGTGAATGGTGTCAGGCTATTTGATATCGCAACAGCAGCGCCTTTTCTGTGAGCGTCAACGAGCATATTTGCTAACAGCACGTGGTCGCTTTGGCTGAACGGTTTACCATCGTAACTGACAAAACTAGTTTTGCTTGTTTTGTCATATGGCGGATCACAATAAATCTGATCTCCTTCACCGGTTGCGGACAGAGTCTCCTCAAAACCAGCGGTGATCAGTTCAATACCTGAAAGACGAAATGAAAGGTAGTCTATTTTATTGAGGTCAAGCTTCAGTTCTGTATGTTTCCCCCACGGCACTGAATAGATTCTTTCTGAGTTATAGCGGCACATACCGTTATAGCCCAGGCGATTCAGGGAGTAAAACAAAGCCGCTCTTTGAAGCGGTTGACCAGAAATACAGGTTTTGTTGAAACGGTCCCTCATCTCATAGTAGTCCTTTTCGACAAAGGTTTTATCCGCCAGGTTTTGGACCTGATTTATAAAGTTAGTTTTCTGCCTTTGAATAGTCCTGTATAGGTTGATCAAGTCTGGATTGCTATCTGCAAGCAATGCATTTTGTGCAAACATGTTCAGAAAAACGGCGCCACCGCCGATAAAGGGTTCTACCCACCGGCAACTATGATCGTGTGGGTAGTGATGGCTGATGAAAGGCATCAGTTTCGTTTTTCCACCAGCCCATTTGATTATCGGCATGTGTCTGAGATGTCGAGTCAAAGTGTCTATACCTGAGAGAGAAATTTTGGGTGCTGATATCGTACCTAACCAAGGGTTTTAACTAATAACTTAGGGAGCAAAAATAAGTTGTTTTAGACGCACAGTTTTACTTTCAACATTTCGGGTTTATAAGATTTTTCCTCACTGATACATGAACTTAATGCTTTTTGATTATGTATATGTTTATTAAGGAATTTTCATGCGATACCAGCTTTGGGGCGAGCCTTTTTTTTTGTAAAAAATCAGAATAGGCTCAAAAAGTACCTTTTTTGCGAAAATTTTTGGTTTTTTTTTCTGTAGTATCCCCGCTACGCAGAAAGTAAGCAGAAAAATGTAACGGAGCCCCTATGAGTGTTTTACTGACAGAACCTACACAGCAAGCTAATGACAAGGTCTTTAAAACGGCCCATGTTGCCTTTTCAGTAGTTACTGGCACAGGTCGTTACGTTACTGGGCTAAAACAGTTCCGTGATGCAAACCCTGAACTTTGTACTGAAGTAAGTGACCAGAAAGCATGGGCTATCCACCCTTCAGTAATTCAGGTCACGCCAGGCTTCAACTCCCGCGAAATGGGAATGGGTGACGATTACTATAAGCTCCCTGAGGTTGAAGAACACATCTACAACATCAAGAATGCCTACATTCGAGGTGACTATGTAGACCCTATCCGAGTCCGGGTCATTGATGGGGTACCTTTTGTTCGCCAGGGGCACTGCCGTTTAAAAGCCGCAATGATGGCATGTCATGAAGGCCATGACATCACAATCCTTTGCGTTGAGATTAAAGAAGATGAAATTGGCTGTGAGCTCGCGACCATCGATGGTAACCGTGGTCTTGCGCTTTCTCCTGTTGCGCTTGGCGAGTCCTATCGTCGCCTACATTCTCTTGCTGGCTGGTCACTCGAACGAATTGCTCAACGTGAAAATAAAAGCCCGACGACCATCAGTTCTCTTATCCGCCTGACGACCTGTTCTGTTGTTATCAAGAAATGGATTCATGCTGACGCTATTTCGTATGTTAACGTGCTTTCACTGATCGATGAGCTCGGTGAAACAGAAGCAATTTCACGTATCAAGAAGATGATCGCGGAACTTGAGCAGGCCGATGCGAATGGCATCACAGTGAAAAAAACCCAACATGGTCAGGTACGAGTCAGACCTTCAGACTTCAAGCCAGCACGGATTCCGCCGGTTATTGCCACTAAAGCCGTAGAGGGCGTCAAACTCATCACCACCAGCTTATTACAGAAACTGGGGGATATTGAATTGCCGGAGCTGTCAGATTCAAGTGCTGACGAAGAAATCAACATTACGCTGAACCGCAGTACTCTGGAGATGCTGAGAAATCTTTCAAAAGAGATCACAGAATCAGAGAACAAGCAGCTTCGCCGTGCGGAGAATCGTCAGGCAAAACTTAATGGTGAGAAGCCAAAATACCCACGTAAAAAAAATGCTAAGAAGGCAGGGGAAGAGACCGATCATGAGACTGACCCACAGCCGGACGAAGAATAATTTACTTTTGGCAAAGGGTTGTTTTTGTCAGAGTCATTAAGGATTCAGGCTTTTTGCCCGCTTTTTTTAAACCTCCATGTATCGTTCTTGCCCCGTTTATGCGGGGCTTTTTTTTTGCTTCTTTCTATGAGTTGACATCTTTTAGTTTTATTCAGAGACCTCAACAAACCTTTTTCGTGTCACTGAACCTATTAGGTTTCTGAGCGACGTTGCTATCCTGGTAAAAGTTTTTTTAAAGGACCGGTAAAATGTCATCTCTTGATTCTGAAGCTAAACCCGATAATGCAGCTCACAGCGTACTGGCTTTAACAACCTCTCATAGCCTGGTGGTTAGCGCTCCAGAAACATTTCTTCCAGATATGCGCAAAGAGCTAGGCATTATCGCGGATCTTGTTGAGTCCTATAATGATGAACTCTGCTTGCTTAAACACATGGCTGTCCAGTTCAAAGCCCACAATCACCAGAAACTTTATTCTTATCTCTCAGGCTACAACCACAGCATCTCTGATGCGGATGCCTTGTTCGCAGAAAACGCTCTGAGATCTGAATACTGGAAACGCGTTATGGCACTCACTGATGTTTTGCCTATCATGTCGGATGCCAAACGTAACGAATGGGATAAGCAATTTACGGCCGACCGCTATATTATGCCGCCTCAGGTGATTCCTGATTTCACAGCTGAAGCTGTAGTAGGCACAGTCGTTGCTTTGCTTAATGACCGCAATCAATTTATTAAAGAAAGGGTTTACGACGTCTTCCAGTCTCTGAGCCGCAGTCACAAGACAAACAAAGCTTTTGGGTTCTCCACCCGCATGATCACTACCGGAGTTTGCGAGCCGTCTAAATACCCCTGGCAGAAATTAAGGGTGGATTTTAAAGAGTCTGGCATGTCCCCACTGAGCGAGCTCCGCGTTATATGCGCATTCTTCCGTGGCGAACAGGTGAAAGCGATCCATAACACCAAATCATTGGTTGAGGCGTTGGTCGAACATGAGGGGTTCAGAAAATGGATCTGTATCGATGGCAATAGTATTCGTTTCAGGGTTTACAAAAATGGATCAATGCATATTGACGTCCACCCTGATATCGCCGAGCGGCTTAACAATATTTTATCAGCTATCGTACCTCTGGCATTACCTGCCGACCGCATGGCTCATAGCAAGAAATCTTTGGAGGCATTCCCTGTTCTTAAGCAGTGCATCGACTTTGATTCACGGATGCAGCTTTCTGAACTGATGTTTAAGAATGACGGGGACAATAAATGGAGTTGCTGGACATCTTTAGGGTCTCTCGCCGAACGCAAATCTTCGAGTGTTGCCGCTGACACCCTTCGGTTCTTAGGGGCAACAGTAACAAAATACGATGTGACATTTTCCTATGATCCGTGTGAGGTTATTCGTTACATCGGCCAGATAGGGGAGATGCCCGATATTGTATCGCATCAGTTTTACCCTTCATCTTGTCGAATCAGCGAATATGTATATTCCCTGCTCGGTGCAGGGGAAGGGGATACCCTCCTGGAGCCAAATATTGGCCATGCGGATTTGCTTAAATCATTCCCTGCCGGTGTGATCGTTACTGGCATCGAGCTTGATACTTTAAATTGCCTTATCTCCCGGGCTAAGGGATACGATACGACAGAAGCTGACTTCCTCAAATGGTCTAAGTCTAATCAACAGAAGAAGTTTGATTATGTCGTGATGAACCCACCTTTTGCCGATAACCGGGCCAGGCTGCATCTTCAGGCAGCTGCATCTCATCTCGCTGCCGGGGGATCTCTAGCAGCCGTTCTTCCATTATCTCTTCAGGGGCTCGATAACCTTCTGGGGGAAGAATTCCGGACGGAATGGATGGACGTTTTTGAGAACGAGTTTGAAAACACGACCGTTTCGGTTCGCATCCTGTACGCCGAACGTATTCAACAAGAGGAAGTCCTATGAGCAACCAACCCACCAGCCTGCCAGAAGAAGATATTGAGTTTGTTATGGATACCTTTCAGAGGAGCATTGGTAAATCCAAACCTGTCAGGGATACTCAAATAGATGGCGAGAAACCGCAAAGTGAAGAGTCCGCAAACTCAACTGAAATCCCCGGTTATGAAGAATTTTAATAATCACACTAATGATATCCTGGTGCAGTTATTGAGCTTAATATTTGAGGGAAGGGGACGGTAATGATTAAAAGGCGTAACATTCGACGATCAGTTTATGGATTGCTTGTTGTTCTTATCGCCGGAAATGTGTGGTTAGGCCTTAGAGCTGATAAAATTCATAAAGTGCGTTATAAGGATTTCTGGTCACCGGCAACTGTGATTAAAGTAACGGTAATGCCTTCGACGAATGAAACCCAGCTCATTGGTAAAATCCCTAAATCGGTAAGAGTTTCAAACAATTATGTTGAGTACTCGCTACCGGGCACACTCTCGGCCAAGACCATTTACCGAAGTGTGTTAGAAGATGAGATGCTTACTTTGCTTAATGCTGGAGGTCAACTTGAAGTTAAATACACTCTGGACAAGCAGACAAATCGAACTAAGGTATGCACTAAGTGCTTACGGGTGATTAAAGATATTAACCATCAATATTCAGCCACTGAGGTAAAGCATGGGCAGTCCTAACTTTGAAATTGCTGAGCAAATTAAAATGTGGATCGTTGTTTATCTAATTTGCTTTTTAGCACTCTACTGTGTTTTAAGCGCTCTACATGCGCTTTATGATCCGCTAATTTTACCCTCCCTGACGTGGCCTATAAGCTGGTTTCTGGTGCCTGAAATGACAAGTTTTGGCAGTGCATTATTAGCATTTGTCCTAACGCCAGGCCTTTGCTCTATAATTGCTGTTTTATTCGGTAAGTCTATCTTTAAAAAAGCCAAAACAAAATTTTAGAGCTAATTATATAGGTGGCTCAGGTTTATAAAACCTCTCACTAGAGAGGTTTATTTATTATTTTTTGCTGAGATTAACAGCGTTTTCCATAAATGTATCAATAACAACCGTAAGAGACTGACTGCTTCCATGGCTATACTCAGGCCAGGGTAAAAAAGGATATGAAGAATACGCCATCAACATAATACTGGTAGGGCAACGCCAGTCCGTTGGAACACCTTTACTGTAATGGACAATCATGGCCGGGCGACTACAATCAATATCGCCAGCGTTTTTATCGAGTACGAAAGTGGCCAGAACGCCTGTGTCCTTCTGAGATACGAAAACAAGGCTGTCAGTAAAAATAAAGGCCATTAAGGAAGAGGCCAGGAAAGCGCCTGTAAATAAGAACGTCTTTTTTTTCCAAACACGTCGACCATATAACCCCATTAGCACTACCGCTGAAACCATTCCGGACCACTGAGCACCCAAAGAAAAATCTGCTAATGCTTTAGATGTCATACTTTCATTAATAGTAATCATTGCAACAATGAATGGTGATGCAATACCAAGTGTTGCCAGAACTATCAGCAATATTTCAGACCGATTATATGTAGCGGATCCTTTGCTTATTGCAGACATTGCTCTGAACATTACGAATGTACTAATGAGCATCAGAAAACAGCATAAGAGCATGTATAACATTGGGTTTCCTCAACCTACAAGTGATGGTTACCCTGTTATTTTACATAAATTCGACACAACAGATGCTTCAAAAGCTTGCTTCTTTGAATTTACATACATATCAGCACAATGGGCAAACAGAAAGGAGCAGCGGCTATCAAAAGTTACTTTTATGATTGGTTGAATACTCATTTTGGAGGCTAAAATCCAGAAGAGTGGGTACAAAAAGTTACTTTTGCGTCATCCAGATGTCATGCCGCCATTTTGCATTCTGTACGTTGTTTGCTTTCTCACTTGTTGTCTCTTTTAACAGGCAAATTATCACTTTATCCGACCGGCCCTGGTAGGGTGAATCCGTAGAATAAGGCTATAACCTATTCCCGGAGCATCATATGCGTAAAACTCTAATTGGCTGCATGGTTGCAACTGCCCTTGCTACTGTATCTTCGGCACATGCTCAGGTATTTAGCTACTCATTTACTGATACCAATAAGGCTGTTCGGAATATCAAGCCAGCAACACAAACATATCTTAATCCCGCTGGTGTTTTGACTCTGAACTTGATATCGGGTCTTGATCGGTACGAGAGAGTGACGGTCACCCGAGACAGCGATAAAAAGGTTATGTATTCCTCCGTCTCGACCAAAACGAGCGTTGCAGATCGTATCGTTGCTGCCGATGGAACAGAATATTATGGAAAGGATATGGTTCTACCGGCGCTCGGAGAAGGGATATTTACTGTAGTCAATGAAACTCTGGATATTCGCCAGACTGTAGTGAGCACATCTACTTATCATTTCATCGTTGATACAACTCCTCCACGCTATAAGAGTATTTATCCGAGTCAAAACGCAGGTTACGGCATGGTACTTTCTGGGCCACTTTGGGAGTTGGGCCGAGGCGGTAGTGGCCAGTTTTCTATATTTGCAGACGGTATTGAGGATGCTAGTGGAATTGACAAGATCCGTCTTGTCATTAAACGAAGTAATGGCTCAGTGGTCTCCGACAATAACCTGAGTTATGACACAGCCAATAAACGTGCGTTCTATCCTTGGATTAAAGATATGAACACCCAGGCTGGCATGCCCTCAAGTGATCTTGATGAAGAATTCACCTTCAATTTCATCGTTACGGACCTGGCAGGAAATACGCTTAACATTCCTCCCCAGCGTTTTTTATATGACGATCAAATGGGAGAATTTACACCATTTGCAGTTCATGACTCACGTGTAAGCACCAGTGTTGTACCCGGTATTTCTTCGGGATACGTCCCGTTTAAACGAGGCCTTACAGTGCTGGAAAACCCCTACAAGTTGGTTATACGTATCCCAAGAACTAACTGGAAGCCATATCGAAATGGTGGCATGAGCATTACCAATAACTATGGCGGAGTACAGGTCCTTTCCGAAGATGCCACCTATGTCTACGTGGAAGTTAAGCTGCCACAGGGTGCCTTGGATGGAAACTACTATAGACCTGTGAATACATATCAATGGTCTGGAGGAGATCTTGGTCAGTATGCCAACTGGCTCAACTGGGATCCTGCCTCGGTAAAGAGTCCGGCGTGGGGAAGTTCACCCATAGAACGACAAAAGGCTGATGGAACATGGTTCAACAGCGTAAACTGGAACCTGTTCAAGGCATCTGATATGCCTATAAAACTTACTAATATCCGATTCAATGTACAGGCTAGGCCATATGATCAAAAAATCACTGGCGGAGCAACATGCAATATTCCAGCTGGCTCAACATCCTGTACCGTCTCTTTGCCCCAGGATATTATAAATGGCACCACCGGCTATCTTCATAGTGGCTATGAAGTAAGGTCAACCACCGAAGCAACCTTCTTTGCTCCTATATGGGAGAATATAGCCTGGCATACACTGGGGCCCTCCGTCACTGGATTCGATTACAATGAAACCACCAACATTCTCCAGGTTTACGTGAATCAACCTGGAGATGGTTCATATTTCGACCGTGTTTATGTAAATCGAGTTTGGTTGTCAGATAAAAACCGTAATAACGCAGAAATAAGCGTAACCGGCAAACAAACAGGTAGAAATATGGCGTCTGGGAACTACACGTATGAGTTCAACATGAAAGAGGTACCAGAAGGCAGTTATAACGTGGTGATTAATGCCCAAGATACATTCAACAATACTGGTAACCTCCCTTATCAAACGGTTGTCGTTGATAATACAGCACCATCTGTAAGTATTAGCTACGAAGGGAAACCGATCAGCAAAAACGTAACAGTATATGGGCTGGAGAACGTCCGTATACAGCTCACCGATGCTCTAACTAAACCATCCTTAAGCCGTATGACTCTTCGCGGTGGCCCTGTTTCTGATGCGGTGGAATTGTCTTGGGTGAATCTGGGAAACAACCTGTATGCACCTAATTATCCAAAGATCTTTCCCTCTCTCAATGAAGGCGAAACATACACTCTCACAGTTCAGGCCAAAGATGAGATGAACAACGTTAAAGAAAGCTCAGTCGAATTTAACTACCTTCCAAACAATCTCGTCAGGCTAGAGAATCTGAAAACCTTAGCTGTCAATGCTTCTCTCAAAACATCTGACAATACTCCTCTGGCTGTTCTGTATGCCAGCCAGCTGCGTAAAAAGGATGGTTCAATCGCTACAGGGCTTCAGGACGCAGTGCTTACTGTCCGTAAGGACGCTGCATTCGGCGTGACTGTAAATGGCGTTTCTGCAATGCCAGGTGAAAGCAAAGAGCTTCAACTGGATTTGGGGCTCGGGGACAGCCGTAGCTTTCCTATTTTCCCTGCTGTATCCGGCCTTACTGGCAGATCTGAGTTCATGATTAACATTGAAGAATTAAAATAAAGCAGGGCTGTTTTGCTGAAGCACAACGGCCACCTTCTGATGCGCCGTAGTCCATGTAGTTGCAAATCAGTTCGACGTTCATTGCGTAAGTAACGCTTACTGCGGACCATGGTAGTGATTAGACTCACTACCATGGTCATTTCACCACATATCTTCTCTGCATTGCTCTTGTTGGGCAAACTAGTAACTCGTCATTAAATTGCAGCTTTTGTCTTGCTAAGTCGCTTGTAGAACTGCACTACGATATCGTCAAAAGATTTTATCCCTAATGTAGATCCAATAAATGATCCCAAAGGTGCCAGAGAGTACAAAGAAGATCCCGGTACGCTGTAGGCCGCATGGTTACTGGGCTGGAGCATTGTCACTGACAACAGTAGCGACATAAGTGACAACGGGAGTGACTTAAAAGACAATGGTAGAGACTATTTCGACGTTGGTAATGATTTTAAGTGACAATGGTAGTGAGGTTAGACTTACACTTCCACTATGAGGTAAGGTGACTCGCATGCTTTAAATAAATCATTACTTTCAGTTGCTTGCGACACGAGTCTGCATGTCTGCTTCTATTTCTCAAAATTTTATCCACCGAAAATGCCTGTGGCTGTGGTTTAGCTTTGTCGACAGTTTTTATCAGGGAGGCAAGTTGATTCCTGTATAAGAACTAAGCTTTTATTTATCCCCATTTTCCACAAGGTAGTTCCAATAATTAGTACCTTAGTGTTCCTGATAGATCAAAAGAGATCCCCGCTGCCTCCAGGCCAGACGGCACAAGGCCTGAGACGTTATCAGTGACAACAGTAGTGATTATTTTGACATTGGTAGTGATTATTATAACGTTGGTAATGAGTTTTTTGACATCAGTAGTGATCAGAGCGACAATAGTAGTGACTTTTTATTAGATCTTTTTAACTCGATCTGATCCGTTGTTGATAAGATTTGCAGGTCATTGTATGCAAAGAGTTTTTGCCAAAATACAATGAGTGGAGTCGCTTTTTTAGGTAGAACTTATGCACAGATATGGATCATCACAATGATCCATCCAGTGACATAGAGTTCGCTGGGGCTTACTATTCACCAATCTGTTTACACATTCAGTGATAACTTATTATGACTAAAGAGAAAGATACTGAGCAGCAGGACCTGGTCACCAGGGCTTTCTCTGTTAGAGAGAAAGAATCAGGTAAAGACATCATTTTGCGTCCTAACAGCAACCGTACGGTGCAGTCTATCGCTTTGATGCGGCTCGGGCTGTTCGTCCCATCACCTAAGAGTGTGGGGCGTCAAAATCGGGAATATAAAACGGTTGGCTTTGACGCAACGAAAGAGTTACAGACGCTCTCTTTAATGGAGAGTGAGGGGTTTACCAATATTTCAATTGTCGGTGAGCGTCTTGATATGTCAGTAGATTTCAAGACGTGGATGGGCATCATTCGAACCTATGCAAATCATCCGATTAACCAGGACAAAATCAGCTTAAAATTCACTGAATTCCTAAAGCTATGTACACCTGAAAATTATCGATCATCTACAGCTTCCAGAAAACGTATTGACGCCTCCTTACGCAGGTTGGCATCCGTCACCTTGTCGTTTACCAGTAATAACTCTTCCAAAGTCTACACAACGCACCTGGTACAGTCTGCCCTGTTAGACCCGGAATCAGATCAGGTAGTCCTTCAGGTTGATCCTAAGATTTTCGAGCTCTATCAATACGATCATAAAGTTTTGATGCAATTGAAGGCAATTAAAGAGTTGGCCAAGAAGGAAAGCGCACAGGCTCTCTATACGTTCATAGAGTCATTACCGCCTAATCCTATACCGATCTCCCTTACTCGACTGAAAAACCGTCTGAACCTCAAGACACGAGCAAATAGCCAGAACGCTACAGTGAGAAAGGCTCTTGAAGAGTTGGCATCAATAGGATACCTCCAGTACACCGAAATAAAGAAAGACGGCAAAGTATACTTCCAGATTCATAAGCGGGATCCCGATCTGAATTTGAACAATATTCAGGCTCCTTTAGAAGAGGTTGAAGATGAAGAAGATACTTCTGGGTCTTCTGTTTTAGAAGGTGAGTTATGTCCACCAGCTGACCCGATTGACGGCGACGATGTTCTCACCGTCCATGATTTAACTGCTGAAGAACTGCTCTATATTCGTAGTCTTCGAAGCCAGAAAAAGAACAGCAGCGCCAGCTAAAGTTAACCCGCCGGTTCAGGCTCCGGGTGCTAAATTACTTCTTCGATTTTCGTTAGTCCCAGCTCGCTCTTTCACGTCAACGGTAATGACTTTTGACTCATTACCGTTGTCATTGTTCTCTTAACCACCCTATGTAGATCGAGATTGCGAAATTCAATGCCTTCTCCTGAGTCGCCTGTTAACACCCGGTTTCTACGCTTTACTTCATTGGGCAGTACATCCAACGGAAAATATCGTAACGGGGTGACAATGGCAGTGAGTTGACCCACTCACTACCATCGACATTCAAATCCCGGCTTCTCTGGTAGCTATAGTGACAATGTTAATGATGTGTACCTTACTGGCATTGCCATTGTCCTCCGGGTGTGCGTTCAGCTTTGGGAGGACACCGGAACTTAATGCGGCGAGTCACGGCCATTGTGAATCTCGATTGGATTGGCGAATACGGCTTCCGGTTGGGCCAGATGTCAATGGTTATGCTTCATCCAGCTCATTACTGTAGTCATTGCCGTTCAGCTGAGCTGATGCTCCTCTCATTCTATATGGCGACAATGGTAGTGAGCCCAGAAAGTGACTTCCGTTGTCATGGCCGTCCAGTAGAGCGGGTCAACCTCTTAAATCACAGGGTGACAACGGTATTGAGCCCAGCAAGTCACTACCGTTGTCATGGCCGTCTGGTGAAGCGGATCAACCTCTCAATTCACAGGGTGACAATGGCAGTGAGCCCAGCAAGTCACTACCGTTGTCATAGCCGTCCCGTTGAGCAGATCAACCTCTTAACTTACAGGATGACAACGGTAGTGAGCCCATTAAGTCATTACCGTTGTCATTGCCATCCAGAAGAGCGGATGATCCTCTCAATTCATACGGCGACAATGGCAGTGAGCCCAGCAAGTCACTTCCGTTGTCATAGCCTTCCAGAAGAGCGGATGAGCCTCTTAATTAACAGGGTGACAACGGTAGTGAGCTCATTAAGTCATTACCATTGTCATGGCCGTACAGCTGAGCTGATCATCCTCTCAATTCACACTCCGACAATGGTAGTGAGCTATTAAAGTCACTACCATTGTCATAGACGTCCAGTTAAGTGGACCATCCTCTCAATACACACGGTGACAACGGTAGTGAGCCATTTGAATCACTACCGTTGTCATTGCTTTTCAGGTGCACTGATAAGGCTCTCAATAGACACGACGACAATGGCAGTGAGCAATTAGAGTCACTTCCGTTGTCATTGCTTTCAGCTGAGCTGATAAGGTACGTCATTTACACGATGACAATGGCAGTGAGCCAATCGAGTCACTACCGTTGTTAATGCCGACCAACCGAGGGAAGGGTCCGCTCAAAGAACTGAGTGACAACAGTAGTGAGATCATCCAATCACTACCATTGTCAGCTTAAACCTGTAGGACGAATAGGCTTGTCCGATAAAATGATGACAATGGAAATGAGCCTATCCATCACTACCACTGTCATTAAAGTCCAGCGGTTCAACGTTAATCAGTAGCTCCGGATGACAATGGTTGTGAGTCAGGCAATTCCCAAGCATTAGGTGACAGCAGCGTAACACCTCTAAGCTCACTCCTGTTGTCAGGGGTTAGGGTATTGAGTCTCTACCGTCGTCAGTGTTTCTAAGACACCAGTATTGCAGATCACTACTATTGTCACTTAAGTATCGACGGGGGAATAGATGCAAGTGACTGGCTAACCAGTACCAGTTTAGATTCAAAACGATCCCATCTTTGTGGATGCACTTGAGTAAGCTCGTATGACGATATGTCAGAGAAGTGACAACGGGAGTGAGTTGACGGACTCACTCCCGTTGTCATCCCCGGTTGAACGAAGAGGATCCCCGGGGCTGTATATTTACCGGGTATCCTTACTCAAGGGTTTCGACACTCACTCCCATTGTCGTAATCAACGAGTGTGCATTGTCTTTTAAAAGCATCGCTGGAAACGTACGATTAAAGTAACTTTTCTTTCGGTTCTTCCTTGCGAATCTCTGAAGACGTACTGGCTGATCGGAGTCAAGGAGGGCAGTAAAATTGAAGCCGTCAGTTTTACTGTCGGCTCCGGGTAGTTACTTCAACTCGTCGATCTGAATCATGAATTCTGAGGTGCCAACTTTCCCATTTTCGGAAGGATAAACGGGTAACAGAAGATTATCCCCCTGGCCCATATCTATTTGCACCTCAACTGACTCGCCTGGAGCCGCCTGTGCCCCATTAAATTTAATACCGAAGGCTGCATCCTTCCGCACAGTCAGCGTTGCGTTCTGGACCCCTTTAGCAATTTCTCCATTTGTCTTACGCAGAACGTTAGTGGACAAGTACGCAAGTGGTACGCCATCTGTCGTTTTGAGAGGCGAACTGACCGATAATGTGCGTAGATTATGTAACTGCACAAGGTTATTCGGTAGATAACTGAACTTCTGAGTATAGGTTTTGGTATTCGACTGACTATCGGCAACTGTTACGCTAATTGAATAATTTTCAGATGGTTCGAAATTTGGGAACAGCCTCGGATACTCAGGCATGTATGTATCTTTGCCTGCCGGTGACCACGTAAGCTCAACGTTATCAGCTGTGGGGCCACCTACGAGCTGAAGACGGGTTATCCTCGGGGTTGTCAGATTATCTGCCAGAGCGATCCTGAGGTTCTCCAGGCCGTACACTACCGTATCTGTCAACAACGGGTAAAAAGTGATCCACTTACCGTCACCACCAACGGTCTAATATTGATCCACCTTGTTTACTCAGGATTAGCTTCCGCTATAACCCCGGCCTTTCGTTTCTGCTTCAGTCGATAGCTCTCTCCTTTTATCTGGACTACATGTGAGTGATGTAAGATACGGTCAAGCATCGCCGATGTCAGGGCTGCATCCCCGGCGAACGTCTGATCCCACTGTCCGAACGGCAGGTTGGAGGTCAGGATCATCGCGCTCTTCTCGTAACGTTTGGCGATGACCTGGAAGAACAGCTTGGCCTCCTCCTGACTGAACGGCAGATAACCTATTTCATCGATGATAAGTAGCTTCGGGGCCATGACACCGCGATTGAGTGTCGTTTTGTAACGGCCCTGGCGCTGTGAAGTGGACAGCTGTAGCAGCAGGTCCGCTGCTGTTGTGAAGCGAACCTTGATACCCGCCCGGACCGCTTCGTATCCCATCGCTATCGCCAGATGCGTTTTCCCCACGCCCGATGGCCCCAGCAGTACGATATTTTCGTTACGCTCGATGAAGCTCAGAGATCGCAGCGACTGGATTTGCTTCTGAGGAGCGCCGGTGGCGAAGGTGAAGTCGTACTCCTCGAACGTCTTTACCGCCGGGAAGGCTGCCATCCGCGTGTACATCGCCTGTTTACGCTGATGCCGGGCCAGTTTCTCCTCATGTAACAGGTGCTCCAGGAAGTCCATGTAGCTCCATTCCTGCTCCACCGCCTGTTGTGACAGCGCCGGTGCTGCGCCGATAAGACTGTCCAGTTGCAGCTGTTCGGCAAGCACCATCAGCCGTTGATGTTGCAGCTCGACCATCATGCGGCTCCTCTGCAGAACGTGTCATAGATGGAGAGCGGATGATGCAACGGCTGCCTGTCGAAGGTCACCAGGCTTTCATCAACCTGCACGTCATACTGTTTTTTCTCCGGAGGTAGTGCCAGCATGGATTGCTGTTCCTTAACCCAGCGATCGCATGGGCGGGTCTGGATAGTTTCATGCTTACGTTGATTGGCCACATCGTACAGCCAGCGCAGGCCGTAACGGTTTGCGGTTTCAACATCGACGGTGATCCCCATCGGACGCAGGCGCGTCATTAACGGGATATAGAAGCTGTTTCGGGTGTACTGCACCATCCGCTCCACCTTGCCTTTAGTCTGCGCCCTGAAGGGACGGCAGAGGCGAGGAGAGAAGCCCATCTCTTTACCGAACTGCCACAGGGAAGGATGGAACCGGTGCTGCCCGGTCTGGTAAGCATCACGCTGGAGCACCACCGTTTTCATATTGTCGTACAGGACTTCCCGCGGTACGCCACCGAAGAAGCTGAACGCATTGCGGTGACAGGCTTCCAGCGTGTCGTAGCGCATGTTGTCGGTGAACTCGAGGTAAAGCATTCTGCTGTACCCCAGAACAGCAACGAACACGTGCAAAGGGCACTTGCCGTTTCGCATGGTCCCCCAGTCAACCTGCATCTGCCGTCCGGGCTCGGTTTCGAAGCGAACGACCGGTTCGGCCTGTGCAGGGAGGGCCTGCGAACGGATGAACTCTCTCAGGATAGTCAGCCCTCCACGATAGCCCAGCTCCATGATTTCCCTGGCAATAACGGTCGCAGGGATTTTGTAGGGATGTGCATCGCTGATCCGTTTAGAGATGTAATCACGGTATTCATCGAGCAGTGATGATGATGCCGGGCGTGGTGAATACTGCGGCTTTTCAGATTTGGCTTTCAGGTGGCTGCGGACAGTATTGCGCGAAATACCCAGTTCCCTGGCGATGGCCCGGATGCTCATTCCCCGCTTATGCAGGACTTTAATTTCCATACGAATCTCAAAAGTGATCATAAGCTCCCCTGTATTCAGAGGAGCAGATTAACCCCTGGATCAATTTTCAACCGCTGGGGTGGATCAGTTTTGCACCGTTGGTAACAGTATCGTCTTTTACCGGCTTTCCGTCGAATGTTATGGCCACTGTCGGAGGAGTGTTATCCAGAGCAATTTCTCCGAAAGTTTTATTGGTCTGGTTCTGGAAGAAGTCCCTGATGTTGACCTCAACGTTGTATTTTCCTTCAGACTGACGGGATAAATCATAAGCAATCGTGTAGTTACCTGAGATACGAGATTTGATTACGCCTGTGGGTGACATCCGGGTACCGGTGTTCTTATCGGAAAGATAAAATTCCCTCAATGAGACCGAGTCGAACCAGTTACCATCGCCTTCAAGTGACGCCAGTACATCCAGCTGCTTGTTAGTCTCGTCATATGATATCGAGTTTATTACCGGCAGTTGTTTATTGTTCCAGCGTGTCATAATCCATTGCTCAGACCGCAAAATGGGATTGCTGATGCTGCGAACGAAGTAAAGGATCCTATTGTAGCCCTGGGTACCCAAGGCCATATCAAACGCCTCAGGCGCTTCACACGAGGTTTTTCCTGCCGGAATGGTGCAGGTCGCCTTACCGCCGATCTCTTGTGCAAAGGGCCGGGCTTCAACGTTAAAACGAAGTCGGGAAATTTTAATTGGCAGTCGTGATGAAGCCACACTCTCAAAATCCTTCCACTTAACCCAGTTCCCCTTATCATCGAGGAAATCTACCCAGGTACCCGCAAATGCAGGCGTTTGGTTTGCAGATGGGTTTAGAACGAGGCTGTATGACGGATAATACCCTCCCCACTGGCCAAAGTTCGCCATACGAGCCATATCCCCATTAATTGAGCCATAGGGAAGAGTCATTTCAACATAAGCATAAGTGCTGTCTACAGCTATCTCTTTGGGGGCGGAATATTGATTGATGAACTGAAGCCCACCTTCTGAATAAGCACGGTAGTTAGATTTTGGGATCC
Source organism: Enterobacter hormaechei (assembly GCA_041890495.1). Taxonomy (GTDB): domain Bacteria; phylum Pseudomonadota; class Gammaproteobacteria; order Enterobacterales; family Enterobacteriaceae; genus Escherichia; species Escherichia boydii. The sequence continues at coordinate 68,698 of CP169086.1, read as the reverse complement.
GGTAGACTAATCGAATAGGGTTTTCGTTAACGACCATACCGGCTTTGTAAGCCGGATAATTAGAAACCCCGGGTACGACGCTGGAAGACGTATTTGGATCATGAACGGCCCACAGTGTCATCTCACCCAGCGTGTTGTCGTAGCGAAATTTTTGAGTTGGCAGCGTTCGGCTATTACCTGCGTTATCGAAGATAACAACTTTTGCAGTAAAGTCTTCATCCAGGTTGCTGTCTGGTATTCCGGTTCCCTTAACTGAATTCTTAGAGTAAGTGTGGTACATCTTTTGGCCGGATACGTCATACTGCATCTGTGTAGTGCTGTAGAGGCTACCGTCCTGCCTGTAAATATATATTAGGCCCTTATCAATACCATTTGCATCACTTACGCCCGAAGAGGTGAAGTCATACTGACCCGTTGCCTCTAATCCAAGCTTCCACACGTCACCAGCGGTAGAGCCAGAACCAGCATTAGCGGTAAGAGCATTTGCCGCTGGAGGGGTGACATCAATTAGCCAGTTATAGTTATAGGTCGCTACAGGCTTCTGATTGAGATCTAACACGTTTATCTGAACGACAAATTTGCCTTCACCCAAAGCAGGCAAAGTTACTTTTTTGCCGTAGAACTCACTACCGTCAGCAGCTGTTAGTCGGTCTGATACACCCGTCCGTGTAGTCGTAGTATTAATAATGACAGTTCCAGTGTCTTTCGTGACTTTGACATTAACGAAACGATCAAGACCTGAAATAAGTGTCAAAGTTACCGGTGATGCCGGATTAAGCATAAGACGAGAAGACGGGGCGTGGATCTCAATACCGTTCGTGTCTTTAAAGGCCGATTCATATATCTGAGCTGGGGCCTGAACAGACATACCGAGTCCGGCTACAGCAGTAATAAAAGCGAGATGTTTCATTCTTATTCCCCTTTAGGTTTGGTGTTATTTTAAGCTTTTCCTAAAGGTCACTATGTTCGTAAAAGTATAAAAAACTTCTCCATATGGTGCTCGAAATTACAAATCTATAATTTGCCTTTCGACAAACCTTATAGTGCGTTCAGGACGGAAATCTTTCTTTTTGGAATTACATCTGACATTGCTGCGGTATCCAAACTGGCAACGATTGCAAAACTTATAACATTAGCCTGAAACTATCGGCATCCACATATCGCATTAAGTGATGCTTTTACTTTGTGTAAAAAAGAATCAGGATAAATTAGGTATGTCAGATATAAATGCGTTAACGGACGGCATATATGAATCAAAACCTGGCGGCATTACGCCACCAGTCGAGAGGGGAGTGAACCTCAGTCAGTACGTCTACCTTCGTTCCGCAAGGCGCTTCTTGTTGTGAATTACAAACTGCCCTGGCGAGAACTACATCATTTCACCCCCAGCAACACACGTGCCTCTTCAACGGTTTGCCACGAAGGCATTGCTACGCCAGATTGAGTGCCGTTGCCCCTGCGCTCACCTGTGTCACATTCTACATAAAGACGCATCAGCATCGCTTCTGTTTCAGCGGCCCGGCTATTATCCATTACCAGTTCTGCTGCGCGTCGTAGCTGTTCTGGAATGTCACTCCACATTCCCGCACCACTTCTGTCTTTGTTAGTGAGCAAGTCTTCAATAGCAGATGAAGCCATGTTAAGCAGGTCAGCCGAAACTAAAGGCATCGGCGGGGCGGTATAGAGGATTCGACGTCTTCCGCGTCTGTCTGGATCGTATTTATCATAAAAAGCTTTGTTCACATCTTCCCAGTGCCACTGAAGTTGCCCGGTTGCGTCATGGTGGCAAAACTCGCACTGATAAACAGGCGCAATCGACATAACTGCCTTTCCAATACGTGCCAGTACAGCAACTTCGTCAGCTCTAAGACTCATTGCTTCGTTTGGGTTACTACCCTCGGCAAATTCCAAAATTTGTTCAATACGTTCTGGTGTGAAAGTGGTCATAGGCTTTGAAAACATATTTTTCCAGTTGTGCTTACCATATCATCAGGCCTTAAGAGCGTTAGCGAATAATTAACAGGTCAGGACCAAAACTAAATCCTTCCCCCATACGGTCTTCATGACGGGAGACATATGCCTTACCGTATTTCTCCAGATCCTGTAAGCGATCTTTTGCCAGATTCCACGAGTATTCCTGGCCCCACACGGGTCCGTCACGCCCGTCAAAGCGGTCAGGTTTACAATTTGCTTTCAGAAGTGCGTAGACATGCTCCAGCGTGGGTAGCTGCAAAGCACTATTAGCCTGAGAAACGGCAGTATGCGTCATTTCTGTTCACTCTTTATAGATTTAGTCAGTTAAGCCGGTCAGGTAACTTTAACCGGCTACTCGTATTAAGATTTATTTCCGGTTGCTTGTCAGTTAGCGGCGAAGATCAATTTCAAGGCGGGCTGTTTTGACCTTTGTTCCGGACTCCCTAAATGTATCATCCGGAAGAGGCGAAATTTGTCCGCCAAGTTGTTTGACTCGCTCCCTGAGCGCTTTTGTCAGTGTGTCTTCCCGGAACAATACCCCAGCTGACAGAATGGCCTGTAAGCGACCTCGCTTAGCGAGCATTGCGATGGCATGCATGACATGTTTAACGTCAGAGCGTTTAAGGAATGGTGGATTCATAACGATAACATCAAAAGTTTCATCGGGCTGGTACCCAAGAAAGTCGGTATGCACCAGCTCGACCCCTGTGCTAAGGACACTATCGTTCTTCACAGCAAGGAATCGCTCATCGTTCAATTCGATCCCGGTAATCAATGCATCCGGAGCCGCCAGTTTTAAGGCTTTCAGAATGCGGCCATCACCAAACTCTGGCTCCAGTACACGCTCCCCGGCAGCTGGTTCAGCGCGTAGAACCATATCTGTGACTAAATTCTCAGGTGTAGGGAAGAAATTGAACAAATCTCGTGGGATGTCAACCGAACCTGTCAGAATGATTTGCTCGATACGCTCAGCTGCATCCGCCGTAAAAATATGTGCCTGCTCTTTTCGGTTCCATTTGCCACCGGCGGCTTCGAGCACTTTGTTTGTCTTAACATAAATGCTGCGGTCGAGCTGGTCGGCCAGGAAAAGAAAGTTCCCTTCAGCACGGCAGCGAGATAAGACGTTCAGAACTTCAGTTGAGATTTGCATTAAAACTCCATTAAGAGGATTTACCCGCCTGGCGGCAGCGGGTTGGTTACTTAAACAGGACAATTCAGATTTGGCCTTGGTTAGTCGGCAGACAACAGCAGGGATGGGCTGTTATAAGAGAAGCGGTCAACGGGAGCCTTATCAAATCGCTGACCGCTTGCATCAGGGGTCAGAACGAGTCCGTTATGGGCGCAATGAATGTGGAGCAACATATCCCCGCCGGTGTTGATGTGTAAGGCAGGCACACCCTGATCGATTTCGAACATGACACCAAAACAGGGGTTACCTTCCTTGTTAACAACTTCACAGTGGATGTTATGTTGGCCGGTAACGCTGACCTGATAGGCCTGACTGTCCTCTTCTGGCAGTGTTTCCTCCTCCAGGCGCCAGTCCTGAAGTGTGAGGCTAATTTCAGGGGTGTCATGCTCTTTCTGAAGAGCCTGGATACCTTTACGGAACAGCTGCATCATTTCAGGAGTAAGGCAGTCTTCCTCAGCTCCAAAATGTTCTTTCCAGCCTTCAGGATCTGCATACATCCAGACGTTTTTAGCGAGCGAAGGTAAGGAAGCATCAGGCTCTACAAGGAGGTGAGGGATGTTCTCTTTGATTCCGAGATAACGTACCGGCTGGCCATTAAGCGGTAACCCATCCGACACTGTAACTTCTGTTCCTGGCAAGACGACGCTGTTTACCAGACCTCCACAATGTTCGGCCACCACGCGGCCTAAATCTGCCATAAACATCCGATGCTTTTCTGGTGAGTCCAGCTCACCAAGGAGTTCAGGTTTAAGCAGTAAACCGGTAATAATCTCAGTCAGTTCACGAGGAGATACTAATTTATACATTTTGTTTTCCTTTTCTGTGTTGGCTTTATATTACCAATCCAGATGCACGAGCTAATAACCTCCAGACAACTTTTTCAAAAATTATTTACTTAAAGCAGGGTGCTAATATGCGCAAGAAATGAATTTAGGAAGGACGGCTTCAAATTTAACTTTTTGGTTTTTTATTTTAGACGGACTTTAAAATAGCATCGTTGATAAAATAATAAACATGGTTTATTTTTTTTATTTGTATTGACAATAAAATGGGTATAAATTAATTTACTTACATGGCGTATATTTAACGCCACCGCCCCGGCGGCACCGGGCATAAAAGGAAAACCATTTTGAAACCGATGCTCAAAAAAGATTTTTTTTCAGCTATTGAAAACCTTCTCAAAGCTGGCTTTCAACCTCGCTTTTACACTGTTAACAGTGGCCGAATCGGTCTCATTACATTCACTGATAAAAATGGAACAAAACAGGTCGAACAGGTTTATTCCTGCACTTCTTTAGCCGCCAATACTTTTGGAAAGCGCTTCACCACTTGGTTAGAAGAAATTTTTCAAAAGCATAATGAAGAAAAAGTAGCTGATTCCGGTTTCGAGGTTGGTAGCCGTGTCTGGGATAAATTGATGTATACGTTGCGCACCATTTCAGAAATTCGTGCCGGGGGGGTGCTGGTGCTGGATAACGGTGCACAGCGTACACTGGATGAAGTGCAAAAAACGGCACCTGAAACAAACCAGGTGGAGCCAAAGGAAATCTCTTCACTTCAGGAGCTGCTGAACGCTTCCAAAAATCTGGAGCCGACTTCGCCTGAGCTAATTGCGGCTCTTAATGAGGCTCTGTCAACCGCCATAAAACGGTGAATGCAACGGCAGTCTGGCACATCAGGCCTTGTCAGAGATTAGGCCTGAAAAGCACTTACGTACCGATATAACACCTAATTCCCCTCTAAGGAGATTGCCCTAAATGGCGATGAATAAAAAAGAACAAGCCGCGTATGATGAGCTGGTGGCACAGGCCAGAATAAACCGCGCTTTACGCTGGTCTGACTATAGCGTTGAACGCGATATGCCCGTACCAGAGGTCTCGGGGGAATACCAAAACGGCTGGAGCTTCAACACCGCCACTGGCACTGTTTATCCGACATGGAGCGGAACTACGGTTCACGGCACACGGGAAGAGGGAGAGGTTGTCGATGCAACCTCCCGCCGCATGCGAGGCATGAATGGTAGCCAGAACGGCATACCACAATACAGCACCAAAGAACGCGCCCTGAAGGCATTACGCTGTTCGCTTGAAATCAAGTTTGCCATGCAGCTGGATGCCATAGATAAAGCTATCGCAAAAGAAATAGAGCTGTCCACCGCTCGCCGGGAGAGCGATACATCAGATGCCTAGCGGTAAACCATCAATTCAGGCCCGTGATCAGAGGGGCCTTAACGCCCTGAAAGAGGCGGTTCCAGCGACGGCACAACTACAGATGCGGGTTACCCCTGAACGTAAACTGCGTTACGTCAATCAGGCAAAGGCCGAAGGTCTGGGTCTAACAGACTGGGTCCAAAAGCATATGGATAACGTGTGTGATCTGGCAGGCCAGCCTGAAATAACCATGTACAAAGATGATGGAGAAACAAGTGGCCAAAAATAACAACAGTCTCAAACAGCATGTCTTCAATATGCTGTCGGCTGGCAGCGAACTTAAAGAAGTGAAGCGTTTTCTCACCAGCAAGCGAGTTAAAGCCCGCCTGGCAGTGTCAATGATCCACGAGCAGGCGATTGCTGTGCAGAACACTGAATACCAGAATTATCCGGCTTATAGCTAACTGGTAACAACAATTACAGAGAGATACTTAAAATGAGCGTAAACCCAGAATACACCAGGGTTCAGCATGTCCAGATTATTCGTGAGCGAGATGGGCAGAAGGAAGTTGTTCGAGTCTATGATGAAGATGGCGACGTGGTTCTGTGTTTACCTGCCTACATTCAGGATGAGGAAATAAATCTTATTCTGCGCCGGTTGAATGACGTATATTCAGTCGGATATCGTGTAGGTGATGCAGCCCGCCGCCGCGCCATCAAAAAAGCGCTGGGGGATGATGAGGAGTAAGGCCATTTTTACTGGCAAGATATCTGTATACCGGAGTCTTTAGAGTACGTTCTAATGGCTCCGGATTATTAATACTGTTTTACTCATGCAATAAAAAGCAAACCAAAATTCTTTCGCTAATTCATTTTTAAATGCTCAAATCATTAAATGTAAGGAGCGTTATTTATCAATAAGTATGGCGTTCTTAATGGCTATTAAGCTAGTTCGGCTTTCGCTTGCTTCTGGAAATTAGGGAAACCTTATTTTACCCTATCAAAAAGTAACTTTTCTGGTTTTGTTGCATTCACGTAAACAAAAAAGGTCCCGCCGGGCAGAAAAGAAAAACATCAAAAATAGCTACTTTCCCGAAAAGATCACGAACACTGAAAAAGTATCATGGGGAACCTGATCAGGAGACAACCCATGAAAATCAAACTAGCCCTGCTTATTGCATTTGCAGGTTTCAGCGCAGGAGCTTCCGCTGAAATCGCAGAATTCAGCTTTAAAGATACCCTGAACGTTAAAAAGACCGTATCGCCTGCATCCGTATGGATTAATCCGGTAACGAGCTTTGACGTTGCCGTTATTTCCGGTCTGGACCGTTATATTACGCTCAGTCTGCTGAAAAGTGACGGGAGCCTCATCTGGAGCACGAAAAGCAGCCTGGTAACCGTTGATGACCGTACCACATCTTCGACAGGCTTTGATTATTACGGCAAGACTCTGACCGTACCAGCGATGGGAGAAGATAGCTTCACCCTCAGAGAGGTGATTACCGACTTGCAAGGGAAGGAGGTCTCCCGGCAGGATTACCCGCTTGCAATTGACCGAACGCCTCCGGCAACGGGTACCATAAGTTATACGAGAAATGGGTGGAACTTTGGCAGCGAAGCGATCTTCACTTCAGTACCAGCCGGTATGCAGTACGCCAGCGTCCAGGCACTGGTCTTTAATGGACTAAGTGATAAAGGTTCCGGGCTTGCTAATGCTGAATATTTCATAACCGATGCCGCTGGAGTGGAGCGTAAAAAGCCAGCGGAAATTAATACAGTTGAAGGTAGCGTAACCGTTCAAGTCGCCGACGCAAGCAGCAATGCCCTGGCACCGGAAAACCGCTCTGAATATAAAGTGGGGATCTACCTTTATGACAAAGCGGGAAACAGGAGCGAACTAAGCCGCCGAAGCGTAATTGATCGGGTTAAGCCTGACGATATCATCCAGGTGCAGGACGCCACTACCGGATCATGGGTCACCTATCAGTCTGGCATGACCGTCTTCCAGAACCCTATTTCCGTACGGGTATTAAGGAAAAAAAGTGACTTTACTGCTGTTAACGGTTCCAAATATGGCTGGGCGGACTCGAATTTCCAGACGTCCGATAGTACTTATAATATTTATACTTTCAAATACATATATCCCAATGTGGGGGATACTTATCATGAATTCCAGACTCTGGCGGGAGGAGTAAGACGAATTCATCATAACTCCCTCAACTTCACTCCAGCCCCGGCGATGGAAATAGCCCCGAAGATAGTGGCTAAAGAGATGTACCGGAGTGATACCAGTGAGTGGTTAACTCAGGCTTCAATCAGCGTTAAAACCGCCACCATTAGCCGCATAAAGGTAACCGCAGAACCCCGACCATACGTGCAAAAGTTCAGAACGGTAAAAAATGCAGCCTGGTTCTGCACTATTCCTGTCGGACAAAGTTCATGCGAGATGACGGTTAACTTCAACTACACCAGTGACAAAGGATTTGAGTATCTGCACCTTTACTCGGGAAAAGATGGTGACAGCATATTCGATGCGCTTGCTGGTAATTTTACGGTTATCTGGGATAACAACCCACCGGTGGTTAATGTCGCTCAGGTAAACAAGCCCTCCAAGACAATCACTATGACGGCCACCGATAATGATCGCGTCAACGCCTGGAACATCAGCTACTGGGATACCAAAGTTTTCGAAGCCACCCTTAAAAATGCCCGGGGGGAAACTTTCACCCTGAAGCCTGTGACTGTCAGTGAAAGCGATTATAAAACCAAAAACGCCACTTTCTCATACGCTGGTCTACCGGACGGGGATTATACGGTTGTTAGCGTGTCTGCCACGGATCTTGTTGGAAACACAGGAACCAAAACGCTTAATGCACCGCTGAAAATTGACTCAACGCTTCCGGTTATCGCGTTCAGTTTTAATGGCGCAGACGCAGAAGGAAAACTGGTTAAAGGGCTTGAGAACCTACGTATAAGCGTTACTGATGCCTCTGGGGATGCTTCCCTGATATCGCTTCAGCTCGCTGGTGGACCTAACTCTGAAAAGGTCACCCTTGCATTCACGCCGCTATCCAAGGATGTCTTTATTCCGGAATACCCCAGAATCTTCCCCAATACTGACGAATCGGGACAGATGTATCATCTGGAGGCTCTGGCTATTGACGAATCAGGTAACCGGACCACTAAAACGCTTAATTTTACCTACCAGCCAGCTAACCTGATTATGCTGGATAATCTCAAGACGCTGGCCACAGCCGTAGCACTGAAAGCAACGGACAACACGCCGCTGGCCATCATCCGAACCAGTGTGTTGCGACGTCAGGACGGTTCTATCATTACCGGACAGTTAAACGGAACCCTGACTGTTCAGAAAAATGCCCAGTTCGGCGTTACGGTTGCCGGAGTTACGGTCCAGCCTGGTGAAACTAAATCGCTGTCACTGGATCTTGGTAATGGTGAAGAGCGCACATATCCCGTTACTCCCGCTGTAAGTGGTCAATCTGGCACGGCCACATTTGCTATAGAATTCCCTCAAACATAAACCCTACAGAAGGGTGCGGTAGTATGCCGTACCCTGTTACGCCATCCTCAATGTAATATGTAGAGTTGAGCATGACTTAATTATTACTTTCTCATTAACTGTCTCTTAAATTGCAAACGGGAAAGTAATATTCCTGCGACGGGAAGGACGCCTTCCTCTGGTTATAAGCTATGATGCTAAACCGTTTATCAAACCGGAACAATTACAGCGTTTAAAAGTCTGGCATCAGTACACGATTTATCCATGAATGCTTTTTGATGCACTTTTACTTCAGAATGCTCTTAATTATTATAAAAAAATTATATTTGAATCCTCCGTGTATAAATTTGCAAGCCCTCTCTCAATTTTTTTTAAAACATTTACTCTCAGGTTATTAGCCAGCAGATTCATTCTGTCATGATTACTCCAGAACTAACCGGAGGAATCACATTATGACCAAATATTATGATCGCAGTGGAATTGAAATCTCCAGCGCAAAAATCCGCTGTGTTGATTCTGTAAAAGGTACTGCGGAATATACTTTTCGTATTCTTTGCGATAAATGCAATGGTCGGGGAGAGCGTAAGCATTTTTATAAAAGTCGCTGTATGGCTTGTAAAGCCACGGGTTACAGCCTCGAAACGACCCGCACTGCTTACACGCTGAATGCGCTGTACCGCATTAATGCTCAAGCTGCCCGCAAAGTGTCAGCATCCTTGCAAAACGAGCGTTTGAGGACTGAAAGCGCCCACAGCTCGGCGTTCACTGCATGGTGCAGATCTCATCAAAAAATGGTTGATGCAATCACCCAGCAATCCAGCAGTAATAATTTTCTGGAAAGCCTTAAGTCTTCTTTAACCCACCAGCGTCAGTTAAGTGATAAACAGCTGGCAGTCGCCGCCCGCATTTTAGGGATTCATTAATTCAAAGCCCTTTTAATTTAATTTAAGGTCAATTATTACGGAGGAACTATGATCCATTCATTTAAAGACAGACGGCTTGAAAAGTTCTTCCGTAATGGAAAAACAACGGCAGGTATTCCTTCTGAAATTATTAACGCGATTCTGTGTCGACTTGAAACGCTGGATAATGTCCAGAGTGAGCGGGAATTATTATCCAACAGCTTGCGTTATGAACGCTTAAGAATGACGTCAAACCGTTATTCCTCCATTCGAGTAAACTCTAAGTATCGATTATTCTTTGAATGGAATGATGGCGCACATAATGTTCATTTGTCAGCACATGACTATAAATCGCTCATCCATTAAGGTTAAAAATGAAGCTATTTTCAATTTCATCCCGGGATACAAGCATGGACGCGATGTTTTATATCCAGGCCAGTACTAAACAACAGGCAAGTTACATATTTAGTACCCTTTCCCCGAAGCCTACTGCGAACTGCCAGCTTACAGATTTGCAGAATGAGGCGGTCGTCCCATCCATAAGCCCGATTTCGCTTTCACTTAACCCCTGGTCGATCAATTCTCAGTCCCGAACCCGGGAATTGCGTATGGCCACGCATGGTCTTACCCTGATCTGTGCAGTCACGGATGAGCATACCCGTCAGATAGTCGATTTTTGCGATAACCTTGGACAGCAGCTCAAGGATCCGGACGACAAAAGTGCCTGGGTAAAGCTCATTAATTCTGAATGCGCTTTGCTTAATTCTCCGCGTCTCTATCCCGTTCTGCTGGAGCCTGATACACCGACTCAATTTGAAATCTTTGTGCCAGCTCCGGAAGATGGCGATCACGACACCGTTATAGCCAACGTTGTTCAGGAATGTTTCGGTCATGAATGCCGGTACAAAGTAACGGACAAAGCTTTTGCAATGTCGGAAAAGCCAGTCATCAGGCTGGAAGCTCATTTCAATGACAAACGCGAAAAGGTTTTAGAACTGACCTTTTCCTGTTTCAATCTTTCACTCTCAGCGTCCGTGCATGAAAACCAGCTACGTCAGATTTTGTTACTTTGCGAAGACTTTGGAGTAAGGCTTCAGGGTAGAGCAGGGGCATCCTGCCACGTTAATATGCGCAGTGCTTACCGTCGTCTTGCTCATGTTGGCACCGGCTCTCGCCCAGGTGATGACAGTGATGTGCGGGTCTATACCTCGTTAAAAGAAGAAAAAGATGTTAAGAGGCTGCTTGATAAGTTAACCAGGGGAAGTGAGCTTGTACCGGCGAGGCACGGGCAGCAGTTTAACGGGGTCTTAGTGAATGCCACACCCGCATCGGCCACTACTGGTTTCATTTACCTTTCGCATGATTTTCCGGAAGGCCAGTTTATGATGACAGCCGAGGTGTTGCATGTTGGAATTACACCAGGCGGTATTTACTACATTGAAACACTGGACGGTTACCGGTTTATCGTGACAGCGTTTGAGAAGGGATTAATGAACGGTTTGAGGGAGTTTATAGCTGCAAATGAGGAGTATTTTAAGTATTACCGCTGGTCTTAGTATCTGAGCTGAAACCGGTAGGCCAGGGAAGGCAACCGGGAAAATGCAATTTAACCTGATCCTATACCTACGACTATCTTTATCCACTTATAATAGCCTCACCAAATTATAATGCCCGATCACCGCATTTGCTGAAACCTCACATATTCTTCTTATGCTTCCCCTGATAATCTTCGACCGCAAGACAAAGGAACGTGATTGCGAAATAAGATTTATGAGCACATAAAAGTTACTTTTCCTTGGTGGCACATCACAAACATTGTGGGTTTCTTAATCCTTTTTGTTATTTAAAAGGGATGTGTTCAATTCTAATTAAAGGTGGTATTTTTTTTTGAAAGTTTGCTGGAAGGTTATTAGCTGGGGGGGTGGGTAACAGTATAATAAGTACAGATGAAAAGGAGGTTTTATGAAAGCGTTAGACGTGGTTTCAACTCAACTCAACTTTATTAATCTGTTGGATCAGGCAGGATATGCTCTTTCAGAAATTGTTGTAAAACGCTTCAGTGCTGCACCAGCCTTTAACGAAGGGCACTGGTTGTTCATTGCAGAGCAGGATAACCGCTACATTGAAGTGGTATGTATTCTCTCTTTAGCTTCAGAAAGCGGAGAGCAGCATGTTGATGTTTTTATTAATATGTTCGAAGACCCGATTGATGATGTTATTTCACGAAATATTGAAACCAAAACCTTTGCGACGCTTTATAAATACATTGAACGTATACCTTTTACTCCGGGCGTAAAGAAAGAATTCTTGAGCAGTATTGAGAACATCAATTTTAGTTAATCAAAAATCACAACTTTTTGCCACCAAGTTATTAGGTAATGCTATCAACCTGATATCATTACCTTAACATGAATATGAGCGGAGCCGGGTTATGTCTAATAATACTGAAATCATTAGCTGTGATTTATTTTCAACTCTATCTTCACTTAATTTTAGCACCGAGGATATTACAGGTTTGACTCCGGCAAACTTCCGAAAGGGAGCTTTCTTACATGCAAAAATTTCTGCTAGCCAGGCTACGCGAGCGACTGATATTTCCCTTCAATTACTCACGGATCGTGTCACAGGTGAAATGAACTACGTAATAGTAATTGGCAGGCACGAAGGACTCCTGCAAAGCGAAGCAATTGACCCAAAAGCTGATAAGCAATACCGGGAAAACCGTCATTCTCGCCATTTTATCCCAGTAACCGATGCCAGTACCAAAGCCCTGAAAAAAACCTGCAAGGTAATGAAAACATATATCAAAGAGCAGGCATTTAAGCCTAACACCTGGGGGCACAGTTTCATTAAGGGTTGATTTATTCTTGCCCCGGTGAGCCGGGGCAACGCTAAATTAACCTCAAACTGTGCTGGAGGCACAAATGTCTGAAAAACACTTTATCGTTAAAATCCAGAACCGAAACGGCGACCATGAGAATAGCTATGTTCGGTTACTCGTCAGCGATTGTGAGAAAAATGCTTGCCAGACGGCACTCATTTCAGAGTGCCATGGCGAGCTTGAACAGCTGAGTTTTGAAGACGGTGGGGTTTACGACTACAACGGCGAAAATCACTACAGTGTCAGGAGCTGCGTGGAGGTTGCTCCAGAAGATGTTGCAACTTTGCAACGCTTCCTTTAACACCTGTGGCATTTGATTAAATATCGGGCGTCCGCTACAGGATGCCCGTGATTTAAACGATTCCTCAAAGATCGCTGTCACTCCTGATAACTGTATTAAGAGCAGGTTTGTGATAGGTTCAGCGTAACAACATTACTGGAATTTTGGTTGCCTTGATGAAGAGCTGCTTTTCTGATTTACCCGTTAAAGACGGCACGTCCGGAACCTGGAAACTGGACACATTCGAAATTACCGCAGATAAGGCGATGAGCCTCGCCCTTCGTGCCGAGTATACAGGTAATACAGACGAGTTTATCCCGCCCGGTAGATATCGGCGCTTGTCAAACGGATGGGATGTGGTGATGTCCAATACCCCGATGGAGATCAGAACCTGCCAGGATTTTTTAAAGCGAGCCACCGGGCACGTGCTCATTAATGGTCTTGGTCTGGGGATGGTGCTTCACGCCATTCTTCAAAAAGACGATGTAATCCATGTCACGGTAATTGAAAAAGAACAGGACGTTATTAACCTCGTTGCGGCCTCGTTTGCAAACGATCCTCGCGTTGAAATTATCCATGCTGATGCAATGAAGTATTGCCCACCAGCAGGCGTCACGTACAACGCATGTTGGCACGACATATGGCCAGACTTCGCAACAGCTAACCTCTCACAGATGGATAAGCTGGAAATGAAGTACCGGGACATCTGTGAATGGCAGGGCTCGTGGGGCAGGGAGGAGTGTCAGCAAAAGCACATTGAGTTTCAAAATCTTGGGGCTGAATGAGTACAACTTTTGAAGGTGTCTCCGCTAAAGAAGACTGGCTCTCTCTGCGCATGCCCAGCTGTGCTGTATGACCTGGCAAAGCCTATTAATAAGCAGATCGGTTTGATTTAGTAATCTCCCTTCCAACCATCTGGCCGATATTTTTACTGCATCTCCATTAAGGATGGCTGATGAGCACGATTTCTACGGATTTAATTGCACGGATCTACGCAGCCTCCGACTTGCCGTTGAGCAACGACGAGCTGTATCGCGAAGTGCAGCGTGAAACTGGCATGTCGGATGCCGAATTGCACGAACTGAAAGAATTTGGGTCAGATAAAACCAGAACCAGCGGCGTCAAACACAAAGTACGCTGGTTTCAGCAGACTCTCCGTCAGGCTGGGGTCATCGAACGCGTTCCAGAAAAACGGGGCGTCTGGAGATACGCCTCTAAGACGAAAACAAACCTACACGAGTCATGGGAAAAGCTCTGTGTTGTCGGTTTCTCAACTTCTCTTGGGGCATCGGTTTTTGGAAATGCCTATGCCTTCTTCAGCAATATCACAGAGCAAATTCATCTTTGCCTGACCTCGCCGCCTTACCTCCTTCGAAATTCAAGAGACTATGGGCACGGCGGGGGACGTGGCGAGCAGGTTTATATTGACTGGCTGCTGCGTATCCTCGAACCGATCGTGAAACAGCTTGTACCCGGCGCAAGTGTGGCATTGAATATCACTCAAGATAGCTTTAATAGGGGCAGGCCTTCACGTTCTCTGTATCTGGAGCGTCTGACACTGGCATTATGTGACAAGCTGGGGCTTGAGCTCATGGACAGGCTTCAGTGGGTGAATCGCAGTAAGCCCCCATCGCCAACGCACTGGGCATGTAAGCAACGAGTGCAGCTCTGCTCATCGTATGAGCCTGTGCTGTGGTTTACCAATGATGCGAGTAAGGTTCGTTCAAACAACTTACGTGTACTGCAACCGCATTCAGAGCAGCATCTTAAATTGCAGGCAGCAGGCGGTGAAAATCGCACGACCTTTTATGGTGATGGGGCGTACCAGCTTAAAAGCGGATCCTTTGGAAATAAAACAGAAGGAACGATCCCCAAAAATACTTTGTTTTACGGCAATAGCTGCGCTGATACGAGATTTTGCCATTCCATTGCCCGCGAGCTAGGTTTTCCGCTGCATGGTGCAACGTCTCCTACCAGGCTTGCAGCGTTTCTGATTGAGTTTTTGACAGAGCCGGGAGATCTTGTTGTAGATCCCTTCGCTGGCCTGCATAAAGTTCCCATCGCAGCCGAGCGACTTGGCAGACGTTGGCTGGCGACGGACAAAATCATGGAATGGCTGGCGATTTCCCGAAACCTTTTTACGGCCGCACCGGGATATAAGAGTAACCCCATGCTGGACGAGCTCGCCGAACTGTATCGGGCTTAATGCAAGTAAACGGTTTTGATAAAGTGGTTTGAAGCGACAAGCGGTTTATTCATTTTGCATTGTTTCTACCATAAAATGACAATATTTACGGCTTAGCATACGCCGCAGAGATAATTAGGGTGCCATTCATTTCCGGTTGTCTGTATTAACGAGTGTATTCAATATTCACTTGTTTCTCCGATATAGACCCAACAAAAACAAACTGATGGTTGTGATACAGAACTTGTTGAATTAACATCTGGTACATTAACTATATTGGTAATTTAGACGGTTTCTAAATTAAAGGTGGACAGATATGAAGTCAGATACAGAAATGGTTTCTCCTATCGAGTTGCACATTGGCGATCATGTCCAGCGGCATGGTGCTTTATTTGAGGTTATGCATATTGTTGAATCCGAATGCGATATTCCCGGCGGCATCCGGGTAGCAGCATGCATTTCACGGGTTATCGGTGACGTTACGGGCAATATTCCTCGTGGTTGGCTGGAAACACCGAAGCGTATGGCTGAGCGAGGAGTTAAGTGGGCGACGAGTCTGCCTGAGGGGCTTTACTTTAACATCCAGGGGAACGCACATGCGAAAGTAAGCCGGGTTATTCGTAATGTGACTAATTGAAACTTTTTTCTGAATTGCGGTGTAAAAGTTACTTTTCACCGCATCGTTTTCCCTCACTACTAAATCAGAGCTTCTCTGAAATAAGCGGATTTAACCGCTAGCGATTTATTCAGGCCATTTTATTCTAATCATTATCCTACACTTCAAAAATATTCATTATTTTTTCTTCTGACCTATTAGCCAGAATTCTCGATTTGGTATCATTTACTTACGGTAAATCTTTTGAAAACGAGGTAAATGGCATGCATTCTCAGGATCCTATCACGAAATTAACCCAGACGTTGCAACGCGACGATGGTTCTCAGGTTCGTATTGTAGCGCAGCGGGGATATGGAAGTGGGCTTACAGCCTCGCTTGATGTGTACGTTCTCCGTCGTGATTCCTCTGAAAGCAACTGGTCACTGTGCGGAAAAGATCCTCACCCAGAGTGGAGAAAGATGTCAGTAGATGAGTATCAGAAATTTGGACGCTCTGAAATGCTGCGTTATGCCACACCAGGTGAAATTCTCAGGGTGGCATCCGCTATTGGCCAGCCAATGAGCTTCCTCGATGGCAACCCTGCGTTTTAGCCCGAACCCTGGCGACGCCTTTTAAACCGGCGTCATTCTTTTTACGAGCAACAGACGGAGAAAAAATGAATCTGAACGAACGAAGCACGAGCGCAGCAACGCCAGATTTGAGCCGACTTTATCTCATTTCCGGGCGCATTATGTTTGATGATGATGATCAGGCCTACCTGGTCGAAGCTGACTCCCCTGGTGATGCAGAGGAGGCTTTCCGGCATCATATTGCTGACAGTGCCGACGACTTAGAAAAGGTGATTATAGTTTCCTCTACAAGTTTCGCTTCAGCTCACAGCAGTCGCGTAATTTGTCGGCCTGCCGTGAAGTAATTTCAACTTACAATGATATTTCCCTCTTTATAAAAGCCGCCGTCTGGCGGTTTTTATTTGCAAAAATGAATATTAATCCTGAATAATATTAATTTAAGATGAGGTAGTGTTCATATTCTTCTTCTTAATATTTTTTCTAAAAAAACGCCTTCAGTTTATTAGTTGGTAATAGTGTATTTGTTATGATCTTCTCATCAAATACATTAATTAAATAATCAAGGAGTCAACTGTGGCAGATAATTATACTAAGGCGTCGTTTAATATTCCCTGCACTCAGGAGCAGGCTAAAATGGCACAAGAAGCAATCACATTCGTTACCGAAGCAGAAATTGCAGAAGGCGAGCGTTTGCTTGATAAGCCACTGGCAGATTGTTCTCTGACTGAGAAGCTGATTCTCAGTATTATTGAGAACCACCCTGAGTATGACCCTTCAGAGCCGAGCTTTGGGCAACCATCCTGCCCAGACTTCAATTATGACCTTTGGTTCGCAACAGAAGTTACCAGCAGTGGGCTGGCAGTTTTTCATGAAGAGACCATGGATCTTGACCATGCAATTTGCCTTACAACTGCCGTTCTCTCGGTATTCGACATCCCGGAGATGGTAACAATTAATGCTGCATTTACATGCAGTCAAAGCCGTACAGATGAATTTGGGGGGATGACAATTCTGGTCACAAAGGATAACCACTATTACCAGGATGGTGGTCAGTTTTCTCGTCTCATGAATGAAGCTCACAAAGCCGGTATCCAGTATGCTCTGTGTAAAGTGACGCATTACCACGGTGAGAGCAGCTATGTGGCAAGCTATGTCCTGAGCTGCGACGTAGCGGATTCAGCCCAGGAGGTCGTTAACAAACGACTGAAGGCATGTGCCGGAAAAGAGCCAGAAGACGGAATCTATATTCTGTGTGAAGAAGACAACACCAGTCTTTCGGTCGAACTCGTTACAGAACTGTCTCCGCTCGATTACGACAAGCTGAGCAAGCTTCTCCCTTCCCTTGACACCCTTTGCGGCGCTTAAGCCTGCCAATTACCGTAGCCACCGGTTTCCCCGGTGGCCTGGAGCCTGCCATGACCAATAAATTCATAGTTTCTACCGTTGATTGTATCAATGAATTTGCAAGTGACGTTCCGCAAAGTGTTTCCTTACGGATAGATACAATGCTTGAACAGCGTATCCGCAAATTGGCGGCATACGTGAAAGAAAACGATCTTCATTTAACTGAGTTTTACTTCTATGACGCTAACTGGTCATTTTGTGGTGAAGATGAAATTCAAGAAATAAAAGACATGGATGAATATAAGCATAGCGACAGCATAAAGCAGGAAGCGATGCTGCGGGAAGTAATGCCATCAGCACGTACGGAATGCCCGGTTATTAGGGTGATGAAAGATTCATTTCAGCTTTCAGCTCTACCACGCCATTGTGGTGATGACATGACTCTTAACACTCCTTTTATTCCGCTGTCTGAGTTGAAAACAAATAATACGGCATTTATTACGCCGCCAACCTATAACTAATAGCTGTGCCGGGTGATTAAATTACAATGGATTATTTTATATATATTGGCATTAAATCCGCGTGATTTTGATTTAATATAATTTCGCTAAATGGTTGCGCTGTAGTTATTTTAAAGTTCTAATAATATCAGTGATGCAGCATATACCGTGTTTCAGGAAAATATATGTTTATTGAAAAAAGCGACTCATTCCTTGAATTATCCTCAGAAGTTATTTTTCCTGAGGCGGCTAATGCTGCCATTTTGAAACATGATAAATGGGCGGATGTTTGGGAGACCCTGACAACCGATGCCGATCTGAACTATACCGATGAAAAGGAGACTGTGAGTCTTTCTTCTCTGGTCATGTCAGCCACATCTGCTATTTATCAGGCTATTACGGACGGCTGGACGATGTGCGTGGGATACAGTGGCGGCAAAGACTCCCATTCTCTTCTGCACCTGTTTCTGATGGCATTGATCAGGGCAGTACGTAACGGCACAAATATCAGCGAACATCATTTCATTCAGATGTCCGATACGCTGATCGAAAACCCTGAGATGCACTATCAGGCTTCACAGGTTCTCAACCAGCTCAGAATGTTCATTGCTGAACACCAGCTACCGGTCACAGTCCTTGTCGCCCGACCGTCTCTTACGCAGAGCTGGGTCGGCCGCATTCTGACTGGGCGCGGACTTCCGACCTGGACTAATTCTTCTACCCGACAGTGCTCAACCGACTACAAAATCGCGCCCCTGCGCCAGGCCAAAGCTCGTTACCTGAAAAACGCCCCGGCATCCGTTCGAAGCAGGGTATGCCTGATGCTGGGCTCCAGGGATGATGAAAGTGCCCGAAGGGCCGGAAATATCCTCAAAATGGGAGGGCAGGCGAGGAAAGTAACCCTGACTGAGCACGGTGGTGAACTCTATCCGGTAAAGGAGTGGCGCACTCAGGACATCTGGTCTTTTCTGATGGCCTGTGGTTCCGAATCACGCTTCCCTTTACCAAGCTTTATGCCGGATAACTTCAGCCTGGCAACGCTTTATAAAGACGCCACCGGGGAGTGTATCTGGTCGCCGGAGAAACCCACTCGAACATCAGCTTGTGGGGCTCGATATGGGTGCTCGCTTTGCACAGCAGTAGGGGTTGACCATTCAATGGAAACGCTCCTTCGAACTGACCCGGAGAAATACGGTTATCAGGCTGGACTGAGTCGTCTTCAGCGATTTCTTTCTAAGATCCAGTACGACTGGAGCCTGCGGGATTATATCGGTCGTAAAGTGTTCGAAGGCGGATATGTGCGTCTTCAACCCAATATCTTTTCTTCGTCCCTGACTGAACGTCTTTTTCATGCCTGTTGCAGCCTTGATTATGTTGAAGCAAGACGTGCGGCAGAGCATCGCAGAAAGCTACTTTCCGGCGAGGTTGACGATACGGCTTATAACCGTCGTATGGCTGAGCCACAATTTCGGCTTGTACAGGAAGCAAACGTGATCCACGTTGATTTCCTCTGGTCGTTGCACTGTTTCAACCCTCGCCCGTTTCGGGCAATTGAGATTTATCGCAGTGTCTGGGAAGAGGCCGATCTGGACCTTCTTGAGGATGAGCCTGACATGCAGCCTGTGCCCCGTACACCAATGCCAGCTCCACTCTGGATGAAACTGCCCGGAGGCCGGTTCGGTACAGCTTATGATGGACTGACTGATACGTTGCCGCTGATGACCTATTTTGACGGGCAGGCTGATCCCAGGGCTTCACGTAGCCTAAAGACCGGAGAGAGCAGTTCTGTCGTCGTGGCATTCGAGGAAGAGGATGAGCTGACTGTTGAAGAAGATACGGCATCCTGGATTATCTGGCATGAATACGACGGGTTACGTCAGCGCATTGCTGACGGTGAGTTCACTCCAACGACTGCTGCTCAGTATCTTCTTCGTTATGGAGCGGTCCGAATTTCAAAAGGGAAGGGCGCTGTCTATCATCGCCTCGCACAACGGGGACAAACCTTTTCCCGCCTGGGGATAGGCGACAGAGTGTCGCTTCCAGAGTTGGTTGCCAGTCGTCGTTTTAAAATACTCAGCGATTCTGCATACCGTCAGCTTGTGGCCCGAAAATTGCATGGACATATAAAAAAGGTCAGATTCTGGGCATGCGTAGCTGCTTGTGTTCAGTTGCACGTACACAACAAGACAGCACTCGGAGAAAGAATTTCAACGTTACTCGAAGGTGAGTGGGAACAGCAACAAGGTGCGATCCAGGCGAAGCTGAAGGCGGGAATGATGGATGCAGTTCTAACTCTGTGTAACCAGAGACTCCGGGTGAAAGAAAATATTAACCAGCCCGAGGAGTTCCGCTATTACCGTGCCGTAAGAGCTCGTTTCATGCGCCATTTATCTGAATGCCTTAAGCCAGAAAATGGCGGCGTTATCCGTGACGTTATCTGGGAACTGAGGGTGCTGAGCAGTGCTCACAGTACGACCAAAACAGGTTTTTACTATGTCGATAGCAATCGCTTGGCAGCGAAAGGACTGTTAACCCGCCTGCTGATGAGGATGGTCAGGCAGGTCGTATAAGCGTCTGAAATGCGAAACACACGAAAATGGAGGGGTTATACCAAAAATACCTGGCATTGAATGTGATGTAATGTGGACATCACGTCCAAGCGTTGCTGCATCCAGAAAAGTAACTTTAATCCTGTTGATACAGCCCTTGCATTACCTGTTTATACATAGCCTGGAAACGTTCTAATTAAACCAGGCAAATATAAATTTAAATTAATTAACTCACCCCCGGAATCGGGGAACTAAACAAAAGGATCATCAATGCAAAATCAAAATACACCCGCTCAGGAAAAACACACCGTATACCTTTTTAATGCTGAACATGCTGACAAGACAGCCGCCGAGCAAGCCGGGAAACTCTTCACGCTGGACATTGAACACCCAATGACCCTCAACGATCTCTCGCTGCTGTGTGAGTCGGTCGCGGACGCTGTGGGAGCTCCTGGCGGAATTAAATATGCAATCACAACAGAGCCGAATGGGGTTCAGGAGGAATACTGAATCAATGTGGTGTGAGTCCATTTTAATTTGAGGTTTGATGAGTTCTATCGAGAGGCTGAAGTATGACTTTGAAAATGGGAAGTTCCGGGACTTCCAAGCCTGAGGGGCCATTTGTATTAATCACTTTTGAGGGGGACGAATTTCTTTTTGATGACAGACATAATGTCGTCAAGATAAATGGCAGGCCAAAAAAAATGGATGTAAAGCGACATTATTTTGAGTCCGATCTGGGAGAAGGGAAAGCGAAATACTGGACTTTAAATATCGAAGAGGCTCATCGGTTCAATTCGATTGATGAAGCGACAGAACAGCTTTGTAAACTGAATCGCCCTCATCTGATCAAAATTCGCAAAGTTGAGGGGGTATCTGAATGACCAAAGAGATGTTTTTACGCATTTTAAATGAGGCACAGGCTCGTGTGGATAACGATTCGCTTCCGCTTGATGTTCGTATCCGGTCACGCACCACGGTAAATGATTGCGTCATCCGGGCAGATAAAGAGGGGTGGCCTATTGAGTATAAACAGAAGGTCTGGGTAGATGCAGTCAGTGGCTGTTAACTTCAGCGGTTACTTAAGCCAGTTCCTGTGCCCGTGAGCTTAGTAAAGGCGGAAAATGATATGGTCAAGGTGATAAATATCAACGGGAATTTAGTTGAATTACCTGAGCCCTCAGCAAAGTTATCCAAAGCTGAATCACCTGATGGTAGGTTCTCAAAACCTAAAAATAAGATCTCTAAAATGCAGCGAGCTGAGCTGCGAATGAAATTTGGGGGGCGTTGTGCCTATTGTGGTTGCAAGCTTCCTGAAAAAGGGTGGCATGCCGATCATGTTGAGCCTGTTCGACGCGACTTTGAGCTGGTGAGAGCCCCGGTCGGCAGCGGCGTAACTCATGTTGCCCGAAGTACGGGTAAGGTTATGCACCCTGAACTGCATGCTATAGAAAACTTATTTCCATCATGCGCCCCCTGCAACCTTTTTAAAGGAGCTTTTAGTGTTGAAGGAATGAGAAAAGAAATTACCAAA
Organism: Enterobacter hormaechei; assembly: GCA_041890495.1. Taxonomy (GTDB): domain Bacteria; phylum Pseudomonadota; class Gammaproteobacteria; order Enterobacterales; family Enterobacteriaceae; genus Escherichia; species Escherichia boydii. Next base: position 46,505 of record CP169086.1, on the reverse strand, counting down.
CAGGTTGAACGGGCTCGCGCATATAGCGTGAATTTCCGTACCGCAGAACGTTTTGGTTTGCTTCATATTGTAGAAAAACCGGTCATCTTCTGGTTTGAGCAGTATGACGAACAGAAACAAAACGAATAATTTCTGTGAAACATAAAAGAAGTTAATCAGCAGTGGTTTACTAATTAAAGAGTGATTTAAATATTTTGATGCTGCTGAGGAGCTGCCTGGTATATCCTTCAAAGGAGAAAATGATGTATCTGCATCTTGTGCCCCGTATTCTTCACCATATGAAAAACAAGTGTACTCTCGTGTCAGTTTCTGTACCTGAATTGTCACTTGAGCTTAAAGCTGATTCGCTGGTGGCAATGAAACCCTATCCCAACAAGTCCTACCACGTTGTCATGTTGAAGGGGCGACGTGCATTAAATGGCTTTCTGGTAAAAAGCCCACGGACTTTAACTGAGTTCACAATGATAACAATCTGGGAAATAGAAGGCTTTGGAAAAATTAGTCATACCGTAAAAACGCTCGTTCAGGACAAAGACTATGACATGGTCTCCCATGATGTCCTTTTGGCACATGCCTACCATCAGAGGGAGGAAGAACTGGGGTACCGTGTACATCCATCCTATGACAGTCTAGCTCCCGTCGATTTTGAACCAACAATGCAGTCAAGGTACATAAAGGAATCCGATCTTTCCCACGACGTATGGGAAACATATTCATGGGGGGAATTTCTGCGTTCGCGTGAAGAGACATTTCTGGCGATGACCATTTCTTCTTCTCGTTTAAACCACCCTGCATTTATCAGAGGAAATCGGCAACCTCAAACTGACCAGGCCATCATTATCAGTTCGTAACGACCTTTTATTCTTTTTGATGCCAGGTGAGTCTCCTTTTGCCTGGCCACTTTGATTTAATACCTGGGAGTAACCTATGGATGAGCAAGAGATTCTCCGCGTTATAAACGGCCGTGATATTGATGCTACTGACCTCCTGGAAGAAGCTATGCCGAACGCAGCCCGACGCTTTTATCGCTTAACTAACAGCTTAAACAAATTGCTTCAGGAGGTCCGGGAGCACTTTCCTGACGCGATGTATTACTCTGCCAGCGGAACGGTAAGCCTGCTGTTGGGGAGCAGCCACGACAACAATGACCATCCGGTTAGAGAAATGGTCGCTGTAACGTCACCAGACCTAAACATTGAAGGCGGTGATTGGTAGGTCAAGCAGGGAATCTACGTGCACTTCATGTCCTAACTTCATCCAGTTCTGAATTCAGTGCACAGACAGCAGGGGACTTCTCCTTTAATCAGAATGGCAAAGGGTTACGTGAGGATCGGATTCTATTTTTTTGCCGCGAAAACGGATAAACGCAGGTTTTGGCGCTTTAACCGAAAAATCAGCAGTTCAGTAAATGATAGGCTGTCATGAATAACCATTTTGAGGCAAAAATGAACGTTTCAACTGACAGCAGCAACATTTCGATAGCAGAACTTAAAAAAGAATATATACCGGGTCTTCTGCTTAATGCTGGGGCCATAAGCCATTACGGCGACTCGGCTATATCTTCGAAGGCTATGGATAAATATTCAAATCTTCTGGAGAAAGACGCAGTTTCCGCTTTATCAGGAGCCTTGAGCCGTATCGTAAGTGCCTTAGCGGAGGCAGATCCACGTTCTATCAGTAGCAATCCATCCTGGTTTTCCCGTTTTACGGGCAAACATCTTGAAAAGCGCGTCCGATACCAACACGCACGTGAAAAGGTGGAAACTCTCATTAATGAGGGGAACGGTTATCTTACGTATGTGGATGAAACGTTACTGGCTTTAGAAGAGCTGCTTGAAACATATGTATCAGAAATCAGGCGTCTCAAACTTTATATTCAGGCAGGCCAGGAGTTCCTTAGGGATTCGACTGAAGAAAAAAATAATGAAAAACTAAGCCTCCTGCTCGATAAACCGAGGGAAAGATTTGCCAGACGTTTAGCGAACCTGGCAACATTACTTGCGTCGCATGAAATGGCCACCATGCAGATGGAAATAACTCGTGGGTCTTGTATAGATATTGCTGACCGCTTTAATGAAACTATAAAAGTCCTGGTTCCAGTATGGCGGCAACACACACTTTCGCTGCTAACAGTAAATAACACCGACCCTACCATTGTTAAAAAAGCTAATCAGGCTCATGAAGCTCTCCTAAAAAGCCTGCGACAAAATATAGAGGGATTCCAAAAATGATTAATAACTTAACCGCTAACACCCAGATTGTTGCGTTTACATTGACTTCCGCAGAACTGGAAAAGTTCGGACTCCATGAGCGGGATGAACAAGAGATTAAATCCGTCGCGGAATGCATTAATGCAGATGACCCTGAAACTGTTTATAGTTTTGGTCGGGCAATGGGAGAGAATATTGCTAACTATACGGATAGCCTCCTTGATCAAGTTCGTAATAAAGATTTAGACGAAGCCGGGGCCAAGCTTACTGAAATTATAAATCTTGCTAGAAATGGAAACATTTCAAACCTAACTGAAAGTCGTTCAAATCTACCAGTTATTGGTCCCTTGGTGGATAGGATTCGCACCCGAGGTAAGAATTTTGCCGCCCAGTTTGAATCTACCCGTGAACAAATAGATGCTCTTGTTTCAGAGGTTTCTGTTACACAGAATAGCCTCTGCGCTAATAATATTTCCCTCCAGCAAATGTTTGACGAAGTTGTAAAGGAACACCACTTGACAGGTGTGCATATTGCTGCCGGGAAACTAAGGTTGGGAGAATTACAATTAAAGGTAGAGAATCTCAGAGCTAATGTTGGTAACAATCCTGCTAAGTTTCAGGAAGTAGCAGATCTGGATACTTTAATTGCTAATTTAGACAAACGTATTGGTGATTTGATCGTTTCTCAACAGTCTGCTATGCAAGTTTTGCCAATGGTGCGAATTATACAGTCAAATAACCAAAATCTTATCGACAAGTTTCACAGTGTCAAAGTGGTTACTGTACCTAATATCAAGCGTCAGTTTCTATTGTCCATTTCTCTGAATGGACAGCGTAATGCTGTAAATCTAGCCAATGAGATCGATAATGCCAACAATGATTTGCTCCGTAGTAATGCAAAATTACTGCATCGTAATGCAGTAGAAACTATGAAAGCTAATCAAAGGCTGGTTATTGATATCAGCACTCTTAAAGAGGTGCAGGATACGCTTATACAGACTGTCGGCGACGTTATCAGAATTCAGAAAGAGGGAGCAAGTAATCTCAGGGAGACAGAAAAACAGGTTCTTGCCATGCGTGAGAATTTGCGCACCCGGCTGACACAAAAAGGGGTAGAACATGGTGCGTAACCTTAAGAGTAATGACGATTTTTCCCGTGAACTGTCTTTTCTTTTTCACAGGTCTATAAAGATTAGAAATTCAGGTTTCGCAATTTTTGGTGCGGGCCTGCTGATAATGCTTTTTGGTCTTTGCTTGTGGTTGTTGTCATTACACCTCTCACCTTCAGTTCTGGACTTTGATATTGACGTGCCCTTGTCATTCTTTAATTCATCTGAAGGTGAAGATAAGTTAGTGGTTTCGGATTTTGGCGATGCATTTGGAGGCTTCCTTACTAATTACTCTAAGTTGCTATTAGGGGTTTTGGGGCTGCTTGTAGTTTTTTCAACTGTTTTTAAAATTATAAAGGGAGAGGAAATAGGCGAGATATTCCCGATGCTTATAATTGCTGCCGCTTTTCTTATCGGCTTGTCATTTTTTACATCCGCTTTAGGTTCGGAAGAGTCTGATACCAAATCAGCTTCGACTGTGAAGGTTATCAAGAAATATGTAAAAGATGAAAAATACGATAAGCTTTTTGCATATTTAAATGATAGCAAATGGCCCTCAGGCGAAGAGGTATCTGTGAACTATTTAAAGGCGCAGCTGCATATAAAAATTGGCAAACCAGATGTAAAGCTCACTCAGAATGTTGTGGAGATGTATATGTCTGGATTATTAAAGTCTAATATTCCCGTGAAAGTTCGTTATGCATTGGAAAAGACAGCTTTAGATAAAGCCGTCTCACCGCTTGCGATTCGTTACGAGCAAAAACGTATGGCTAAATCACATAATTTTGCAAAAATGTCGGTTAATTGTCTTAAAGTAGGTAGTCCGGTGGCGTTCGTTGGCGTTTTGTTCGCTCTTCTTGGTATAAAAATCAGGCGGCGAGTCAGATTTATAGCATCACATTAAATGAAAGCCCGGGACGTCGGGCTTTTTTATTCAGTAACTTTTATCAAATATGTAGTAGTTTACCGGAATATGCTCCTCCAGCTTGTTAGCTGAAAAGCTTACTCAAGTATAATAATCTACGTCTGATTATGTTTTTTATGGTTTCATTTTTACACAACTTATTAAGGATACATGATGTGTAACTTTACTCCTGTCCAAATTATTGCTGATTATATTCTGAGGTTTATTAAAAATAATGCCGATGCCAAGCTTTATGAGGCAATGCAGCGCCTTGAAAAAAAAATTGGTCAGTTTGTCGCTGATGGGGTTGATGAACATCAATTACGCTCTTCATTAAGCAAAGTCTGTCGAGCTCGTTCCAGGTCGACCCTTAAAGAGGAGTGTGAACAACTCATTCCATAAAAAGAGCATCATACGGGAAAGTTACTTTAACTGTGAATGGCTCGCTTCTGGCGGTTTAAGTTGACGGCCATTCCTACCATAGCCATCATAAAGTATGATTAGCATTCGAGTGTGGCACTACTAATTTTAATGGGCTACGCATTCAGTCTCCACCTCTCTAACTATAAAGGTTCTTTTCATGTCCAATAGCTTCGATAAGCCGCAAACGCTCCCGGTACATAATTCTGATGCCGAACCCTTTTTTCCGAAAAACCTTGGTCCATTTATCGAGCAGGTATCCGGAAGGGATCTGGCAATGCTCACAGAATCAGAGAAGGAAAAGCTTGCGCACCTGATCAGAACTGGGCGTAAATATGGAGTTTCTGTCGCTATCGTTCCTGATACAGATTCTGCTGAGCTTCATGAATTACTGTCTAATGCCGATTCCATTGAAAGGCAGTTTTCCATCTATGAACGCATCCAGACGAAGATTGCGTTCACGCGGTGTCAGGAAGCATAAACAAAGTGAGAAATACAACTACATGGTATGACGTAGAACATATTGAAATCACCACAGGCGAGCGAGGCGGCAGGATATGGGTGCTGAAGCTCTCCTGTGGCCATACAGTATTTCGCCGAACACCTCCTATACGTCTTCATAACCTCACAGCTTTTTCTCTGCGGGAGCCCCCAGAAAAATGTCGGTGCTCTCTTTGCAATTCAAGTCCATAATAAAGCCTTTTTAAAGGCCACAAACTGCATATCACTGGATAAATCATCCTCTACAGCGTTCAATCAAAAACGCTAACTTTATATTTCATTCTATCTATTTTAAAGGCGATATAAAAGACGGAATCCGATTTAGTCTGTTTGTTGCTTGAATCATCTTCAGTGCCCTTCATCTTTTACCCAGCGACTTTAACATTAACCTGAGCAGAAAAGTTATTTTCAAACTAAGTTCGAAAACTTTCTGCTCAGGTTATTAGCCGGGTAAGCCACTTTGTTATATTTGTTTCACATTAACAGAGGAGGCGATATGCAAATTGAAAAGGTGATGTCATTACTTGAAGTGCTTTCAAGCTGGCTTGAAGATAACATCAATATGGATTCTGAAATTATCTTTGATAATGACGAAGATAATACCAACTCAGAAATTCTGTATCCTGCTGTAGAAAAGGCTAATGCTGTTTTGCGCAAAATGGCATCTTTATCTTCAGATTCTGTTCATGCAATTCGACAGCGCTTGCAGCTTGCCGTAGAAGGCAAAGCTGAATTGTCCCTCAAGGATGTGGGAGAGCTTCTGCTGGCAACAAAGTATCTGATGTTGTCCACTGAAGAGGGAGAGTAAGCCTGTGACCACTCTCGTATTTGAAATGGCAGATATCAATAAACTGATCGAAGAAATTCGCACCGCAAAAACGTTTTCGGTCACCGCAGATCAGATCTATGACCCGGCATGCTATCCGGGGGGAGCCCTCCTTAACGCTGAGGGACAGACTGAAGAAGAGGCGCGTAAAGCTGGTAGGGTTTTCTTTCCCTCATCCTCAAAAATTGCCAGCACACATCTGGTGCCAAAAGTGCTTCTCGCGCACAGTCATGGTGTATACCTGATCACTAATGCTGAGCTTGAGGGCTCTCCCGCATCCCGCGATACTGTGGCTTACGCCCAGGGGATGAATCCAAAACTGGATGAGGACTGGGATTACGCTTGTGATGCCGCTTTGGGTGGGTCTGATTGTAGCTATACCATTCCCGTTGAGTGGCTGGAGTTAGCGGTAGAGAAGGGTTTTCAGGAGTTTCGACTTCGAATGAGTGAAACCAATATCAAACTTGTCAGCAAATAGTATGTCCTTGCTGTTTCCAGTCAAACATTGTCCGCCAGTCGAGCTGCTGGCGGATTGTTTTATATAAGGTCGGGAAGGTATGTCAGGTTTAAGCAGTTCCGCCCAGAAGCTTACAAGGGCGCAGATTTACGTGTTAAGACGGATGGCATCCGGCACGATCTATGATATCTCTGGCAATTTCAGACGGGCCAGAGAACGGCGTACGTTTATGGGGAATCCTGATGATGTGACGTGCAGGAGCTCTCCGGTCCTGTTCCGGCTGGGCCTCGTGGAGTTATGCCAGCCAGTAAGGCATCTGGAGCCAGGTTTATACTATCGGCTCAAGTTGAGCTCCTCAGGGCATGAAGCTCTTAAGGCGAACGCACACCTCTAACATTTGAGATAGTTCGTTCGCAGCCAGGAAAGTAACTTTCATCTCAAGTGTGACCCTTACTACCTCATTTATGAGTAAAACCCCCCTCTGATATGTCGAAAATGCTCATTTATACGAAAATACTTTCTCTTCAGGTGTGATGTAATTACTGAGAATTCTCCCTGAACGGAAGGCAACCGATGAAAATGTTTTTTACCCCTTATGTTCGTATCGTTTTCTATTTTTGCGCATTAATTTTTATTGTTTACAGTTTCAGTGATTTTTTCCAGGGCGTCCCTGACAGTACATTCTTCAGTGCTGTCATCACGCTTCTCGTTATCGGAACCATAGTTGCCCGGCAACTGGATCGCAAAAAATCTCTCAAAAATAGTTCAAAGATTTAAGTTTTCCCTCAGGCCACTCTCGGGTGGCTTTCAAAATTTAATAAGGACCGGCTCATGCATAACCACGAAATTCAGACCATTGCTATTTTTAGTGCTCAGTATAAAAACATCGAAGATGCTGAAAATGCAGGTTCTTTATATTCTGTAGATATTGAATATCCGATGACACTAAATGATTTATCGCGGCTTTGCGATTCTATTGCCGAAGCAGTAGGTGTGCCTGGCGGCGTGAAATACCAGTTCGTGTCCCAGCCGGAAGCGCATGAAACCAGCTTCTGATAACCAGTAACCAAACTGCCTAAAAGCAGGTGCAAAACCATGAAACAAAAAAAGTCTTCTATGTCACGTATTGTGCAGCTGTACGACGGGAGCCGATACGTAAACTGCGAGCAGGCTGATAACGAAGGGGGGCTCTATACGGTATTGATGAATAAGCCTTCGCAGATCGATGACATCCGTAAAATCGTTGACACAACCGCCGAAGTACTTGGCAAAGCTTTGCCAGTACTCCTCTTTTAAAGCTTACATCCGTGAAGGATATTAACGGTCTTACTACTTTCAGTTTTACATTCCAGTGCCGTCCATTTTAATTTATCGATTTTAGCGGTCGGCACCATTTCATCGTTTCTTTTCCGACTGTAATTCCTTATATAGAAATATTTCAAAGAATTTATCTCAGGTTATTTGTGGCGGGATGCCAGTTGTTATAATGATTCCACATAATCTGGAGAGTTAATCATGATCACATCTCTAATGAATTTCCGCGATTTAACCGGAGAGGCAGTCATGCAGGCGCGGCAATGCGTTATTAATGCTGAGATCGAAGCGGCACGGGAAAAGGTAATTCATGCTCGTTCGTTATTCGAAGCAGGTATACATAATGTTGTAAACGGTAGTTCTGGCATTAAGGCTGCGGCAGCACATTTTCTGGTGATAAAACGTTTACAGACAGACACTCGGTATCTGGACGCGGTTATCACTGATAACCTTTGCATGTTTTCTCCTGAGGGTTATCTGTATCTGTTTATGCAACAGCGTTATTTCTGATAAAACAATGTGTTAAGGAAGTATCTTGCCATTACAAACATTATAAAGGTGACTTGATGAAACCATTTGGACTTGCCGGAAAACCCCGGCCCGAACCTTGCGGCTGCTGCTGGTATACCCGTGAGGACTGCCCTTACGTCAGCGCAAAACAGATCTATCGCCGCAGGCAGCGCAAGGCAGAACGCCAGCGTCAGCGCAGCACCATTGTGATGGCCGTTTCTGAATTTCGCTGACCTCTTCTGGAAATATCATTTTTCCAGAAGAATTTTAAAATAAAGGGAAATCTTTTCACGGGTATCTGATGTTTATTGTTTATGGTAAATTGCGCCACATTAATTGTTTGTGGCGCAGTTCGTGATGGCTTAAGGAATTAATATGAAAATCAGCCAGCTGGAATCCGGGATGCAGGTTTGGTCTGTAACCCGTACCAAAATGGGAAATACCACCATTACAACGGTCATTGTCCACCCCGTTGTCATTATTGAAATTCATGATAACCATGTGATTGCTCGCTGGAACGGCAATGCACCACGTCGGTTTGGAGAAACGGCTATCAGGGGCTGGAAGAAGGAGAAGCCCCTGCTTGTCCGTGAGCCTTTCGGAAATGTTCGCCTGGCCACCCGGGCTGAAAAAACCGCTATGCAGGAAAAAGAGTAATACCCCCTTTTAGCACCCACAATTTCACCGTCCATCTGCCTTTAACCTTGCCTGTTATTAACGGAATCCTTTCTGACTGGGCGGATCCCACGCATAACCTAAACTGTTGGCTAACCGTCTTACAGCCAAATTCCCTCCTTTATCTGGCAGGAGTGCGTCCGTGAGCTCTGTATGATCTACGTGTTTGTTCAGTAGAGCACATAACAGGAGTGGGGTATGACTGAATTAAATAAAAGCCCGTCCGGTTTTTCCGGAGCTGATGTCAGTAAAGAACAGGCTGCCATAAGGGCACTTGTAGAAAGAGTCGTGACCAACTATCGCAGCCGGACAGCACCTGATCGGGTTCAAAAGGCTTCGGTAGCGTTTAATGGGGGATTAATCCTGACCCTGATGCTGGCCTTGACGCTATTGGGCTACCTTGTGGCGGAATTGCTCAGGGGGTATGTTGCGGATAGTTCACCCTATGTGCCCGGTCTAAGTTATTCGCAATTTTCGATGCTTATGGTCGTTGAGCTGTGTCTATGCTTTCTTGCATGGTTTTTGGTTGTCACAGGGGACTATCCCCGGCCGTGGATATTTCAGGTAGTCCCGATGGAGCAGTACTGGTTCTTTGACGAAGTGGATGACGACGATCTTGCCCGGCTTTCCTGTAACCCTTACATCAAGCGCTGGCTACTTGATGAAATGTCCGGTATTCATCGACTGACCTACACGAGGCTGCATGATCGACTGGAGCGCATCTGTAATATTCCATCCCATCTCGAATACAGCCGTATTCAGGCACATAAGATTTCCCTAATCAACGGAAGCAGTGCCTCCTGATCCTACCATTGCATCCGGAAATTAAACGGGCAGGAACTGCACTGTATGTTCCGACCCAGCAGCTGCCCGTTACCCTTTTCTTTAGTATAAAAAGACTTTCGCCGACAACCGGAAGTGAATCATGTCAAATAAATGAAAAATCAGTAATTTATGTAGGCGGGGTGTTTGGCTGATCAGGGCAGGGTGGTATAATAACGCTGGTGCTGGAGGCTTTTGCCCCAGCCAGCGGTAACACTGTTTGACTGTGGTAAAAGCAGAAAGCCCCGAGTAATTTTTCAATTAACCTGTACTGCACCCATTTTGTTGGACGATGAAATGGAATAGTCCCTGATATGTCAAAGCCAAAATACCCCTTCGAAAAGCGCCTTGAAGTCGTGAATCACTACTTCACAACTGATGATGGTTACAGGATCATCTCTGCCCGTTTTGGTGTACCCCGAACCCAGGTCAGGACATGGGTTGCCCTCTATGAAAAACATGGAGAAAAAGGTTTAATTCCCAAACCTAAAGGCGTTAGTGCTGATCCAGAGTTGCGCATTAAGGTCGTGAAAGCCGTGACCGAGCAGCAGATGTCCCTCAATCAGGCTGCTGCTCACTTTATGCTTGCTGGTAGTGGTTCTGTAGCCAAGTGGCTGAAAGTCTATGAGGAGCACGGAGAAGCTGGTTTACGCGCACTCAAGATCGGCACCAAAAGAAACATTACAATGTCAGTTGATCCAGAAAAAGCGGCGTTAGCATTGGAGCTGTCGAAAGACCGACGTATTGAGGATCTTGAAAGACAAGTTCGATTCCTTGAAATGCGGCTTACGTATCTAAAAAAGCTGAAAGCCTTAGCTCATCCCGCGAAAAAGTGAAAGTACTCAATGAGCTAAGGCAGTTTTACCCTCTTGATGAGCTTCTCAGGGCAGCGGAGATACCGCGCAGTACGTTTTATTACCATCTAAAGGCTCTCAGCAAGCCTGATAAGTATGCGGATGTTAAAAAGCGTATTGGTGAGATTTATCACGAGAATAAAGGTCGATACGGATACCGTAGGGTAACGTTGTCTCTCCATCGAGACGGGGAACGGATTAACCATAAAGCTGTTCAGCGCCTGATGGGAACCCTCTCGCTTAAGGCAGCGATTAAGGTCAAGCGATACAGCTCCTACAGAGGAGAGGTAGGGCAAACCGCCCCTAATGTTCTCCAAAGGGATTTCAAGGCTACACGGCCAAACGAGAAGTGGGTTACCGATGTTACTGAATTTGCAGTCAATGGGCGCAAGCTGTATTTGTCTCCAGTAATAGATCTCTTCAACAACGAAGTTATTTCTTACAGCCTGTCGGAAAGACCGGTGATGAACATGGTCGAGAATATGCTCGATCAGGCATTCAAAAAGCTTAAGCCTCACGAGCATCCTATTCTGCACTCTGACCAGGGATGGCAGTATCGTATGAGAAGGTATCAAAACATCCTTAAAGAACAAGGCATTACACAGAGCATGTCCAGAAAAGGCAATTGTCTGGATAATGCAGTCGTGGAATGTTTCTTTGGAACCTTAAAGTCGGAGTGTTTTTATCTTGACGAGTTCAGTAATATAAGCGAACTGAAGGATGCTGTTACGGAATATATTGACTACTACAACAGCAGAAGAATTAGCCTGAAATTAAAAGGTCTGAGTCCAATTGAATATCGAACCCAGACCTATGTGCCTCGTGTTTAACTGTCCAACTTTTTGGGGTCAGTACAACCCGAGGCCCCTGTATGCTAGTCACATTCAGAGTAGCCTCTTGCCTGCTTAAATGCAAGGAGAAGAAGGCCATGAAAATGCCGAACCAACCCATTGTTTTGTGCATATTAATAGTTTGTTTAACGCTGTTGATATTCACCTGGCTCACACGAAACTCGCTTTGCGAGTTGCGGATGAAAGACGGAACAAGGGAGGTATCTGCTATCCTGGCCTACGAATCCGGTAAGTAGCTGACAAAGAGGGGGGCAACCCCCTCTTTTCAGAGTGTGGATTAGTATGCCATCGGCACCTTTTGAAAGGGTTTCTCCAGTCGGGGAAACCCTTTTTCCTCCCGTCTTGTGGCATATAGCCTTTTGTATAAATCAAGAACCAGACCCAAAGAGTCCCGCTTCACGCAAACCGTTCAAAAGCCTTAGCGTAATCCAGTCGGGAAAAATTTCACCGGTGCTCGTCCGGGCACGTACCGGAAACACTGGACTTCCCACTGGTCGGTAGCTCATAGAACGTAGCCATTGCGGTCAGTCCTTATTCTGCACCCAGTAGAGTTTTATGGCCGTCTGGCAAATCGTTCAAACATTGTCATTTCTGTTCTCGCTGCATCCGGTCAAATGATACGGTGAATTCAGCTCATGGGCATTCGCATCGCAGTCTACGAAGGCACCAGAAGTTTGAGGATGTTACGCAAAGAACAGTTATCAGGTTTGCTGGTGGGCGTAATGCCTACCTCTACTTTACTTCATAGGGATTCTTCTGCGGGGAAGCAAGAATTGACTCAACGTTATCCGGTCGTACAAGATTTGTCGCGGAAAGCGCCTTTTTGTGAGGGGGGCCGCAGCGCTAAACCTTTTCCTGGAACGACATGAAGGACAGCAGAGCATCCGCCCTGGAGGACAGCTCAATACAGTCTCCACGCTGCGGTTCTATCTCTTCGTCAATGGTTTCATTGTACCAAATACGCAGCCGCCATCCCTTCGTGTCAACAACGGGTAAAAAGTGATCCACTTACCGTCACCACCAACGGTCTAATATTGATCCACCTTGTTTACTCAGGATTAGCTTCCGCTATAACCCCGGCCTTTCGTTTCTGCTTCAGTCGATAGCTCTCTCCTTTTATCTGGACTACATGTGAGTGATGTAAGATACGGTCAAGCATCGCCGATGTCAGGGCTGCATCCCCGGCGAACGTCTGATCCCACTGTCCGAACGGCAGGTTGGAGGTCAGGATCATCGCGCTCTTCTCGTAACGTTTGGCGATGACCTGGAAGAACAGCTTGGCCTCCTCCTGACTGAACGGCAGATAACCTATTTCATCGATGATAAGTAGCTTCGGGGCCATGACACCGCGATTGAGTGTCGTTTTGTAACGGCCCTGGCGCTGTGAAGTGGACAGCTGTAGCAGCAGGTCCGCTGCTGTTGTGAAGCGAACCTTGATACCCGCCCGGACCGCTTCGTATCCCATCGCTATCGCCAGATGCGTTTTCCCCACGCCCGATGGCCCCAGCAGTACGATATTTTCGTTACGCTCGATGAAGCTCAGAGATCGCAGCGACTGGATTTGCTTCTGAGGAGCGCCGGTGGCGAAGGTGAAGTCGTACTCCTCGAACGTCTTTACCGCCGGGAAGGCTGCCATCCGCGTGTACATCGCCTGTTTACGCTGATGCCGGGCCAGTTTCTCCTCATGTAACAGGTGCTCCAGGAAGTCCATGTAGCTCCATTCCTGCTCCACCGCCTGTTGTGACAGCGCCGGTGCTGCGCCGATAAGACTGTCCAGTTGCAGCTGTTCGGCAAGCACCATCAGCCGTTGATGTTGCAGCTCGACCATCATGCGGCTCCTCTGCAGAACGTGTCATAGATGGAGAGCGGATGATGCAACGGCTGCCTGTCGAAGGTCACCAGGCTTTCATCAACCTGCACGTCATACTGTTTTTTCTCCGGAGGTAGTGCCAGCATGGATTGCTGTTCCTTAACCCAGCGATCGCATGGGCGGGTCTGGATAGTTTCATGCTTACGTTGATTGGCCACATCGTACAGCCAGCGCAGGCCGTAACGGTTTGCGGTTTCAACATCGACGGTGATCCCCATCGGACGCAGGCGCGTCATTAACGGGATATAGAAGCTGTTTCGGGTGTACTGCACCATCCGCTCCACCTTGCCTTTAGTCTGCGCCCTGAAGGGACGGCAGAGGCGAGGAGAGAAGCCCATCTCTTTACCGAACTGCCACAGGGAAGGATGGAACCGGTGCTGCCCGGTCTGGTAAGCATCACGCTGGAGCACCACCGTTTTCATATTGTCGTACAGGACTTCCCGCGGTACGCCACCGAAGAAGCTGAACGCATTGCGGTGACAGGCTTCCAGCGTGTCGTAGCGCATGTTGTCGGTGAACTCGAGGTAAAGCATTCTGCTGTACCCCAGAACAGCAACGAACACGTGCAAAGGGCACTTGCCGTTTCGCATGGTCCCCCAGTCAACCTGCATCTGCCGTCCGGGCTCGGTTTCGAAGCGAACGACCGGTTCGGCCTGTGCAGGGAGGGCCTGCGAACGGATGAACTCTCTCAGGATAGTCAGCCCTCCACGATAGCCCAGCTCCATGATTTCCCTGGCAATAACGGTCGCAGGGATTTTGTAGGGATGTGCATCGCTGATCCGTTTAGAGATGTAATCACGGTATTCATCGAGCAGTGATGATGATGCCGGGCGTGGTGAATACTGCGGCTTTTCAGATTTGGCTTTCAGGTGGCTGCGGACAGTATTGCGCGAAATACCCAGTTCCCTGGCGATGGCCCGGATGCTCATTCCCCGCTTATGCAGGACTTTAATTTCCATACGAATCTCAAAAGTGATCATAAGCTCCCCTGTATTCAGAGGAGCAGATTAACCCCTGGATCAATTTTCAACCGCTGGGGTGGATCAGTTTTGCACCGTTGGTAACACGTCTGCGCGATATCATCTCTCGTCAGTTGAAACGCCCGGGATATTACGTTCGATCAACGACACCAGCACAGCACGCCCAATCAACAAAAACCATTAATTCCAAAGCGGCTGGTCGTCTTCTCGCAGCTGGCGGGCTTTATAATGGAAATGTGGAGGGATTTCGACATACGGCTGAACAACTTGGCGGCGAAGCTGTTGAAGGCTATGACCAGGTATTGAACGAAACAACTTCAGGTATGCTGGTTGCAGCGGCTTCACTTCTGGTTATCCGAAATCCAAGGTCTGCGGATGAATTAACAAGTTATCTCGGCAAGTACAAGAAAGCACACGTTTTGCTCGATGATATGAATGTTAGCGAATTGAACTACATGCGCCGAGACAGAGCTGAATATTTAGCTCTCCGTGGACAATTCAACAATACTGTACGCCCTAACTTCCTTAAATCACTTTCAGACCACCCAGATGCCCTGGCTACGTTTGAACCTAACGAATTGATGAAACTTGCAACAGGCAAGGTCCCCTCTGGGTGGCAGGTTCACCACAAGATCCCTCTTGATGATGGTGGCACAAACGCTATAGACAACCTGGTACTTATTCAGAATTCACCATACCATTCAGCACTGTCGAAAGCACAATCCATCATTACGAAGGATCTACCGTATAATTCAAGCACCAAAGTTCTATGGCCATCGCCGAACGGTGTTATCTACCCGGTAGGAAAGTAAGAGGCGCTCATGAAAAATTTAACTCAACTACTCAGCAGCCTAAAGAGGTTGATGGTTGCAGATGACTACCCTTTAGCCAGCCCGGTAGCCCCGGAAGTCTTGAAAGACTTAATCTGCAATCCGCCTCCAGTGGAGTGGGCAGATCACAAAAAGAGCGCCTATATAGATATACAGAAGCTCATTAAAACCAGGCTTGATTATGCCCAAGTGTTTAATGCTATGGATGGTTTTGAGTACAACGGACTTACGTTTTATAACCTTGTTCAGGCAGAGAACGAAAATCTATTGTGGTCAAATATTTACATACGCAACTTTGAAGCACGAGACAATGAAATCTACGTTGACCCAAATCTCACTGATAAGGTGTTAATCGGAGAAGATGGCATGTCACTTTTCGCTTATAGTTTTGCAGACGACTGCTTTCAGATAAGAGACAAAGCATCTACTGATTATGTTATTGAATCTCATACAGAGTTTGATAGATTTTTGTCTTCACTGATTCAAACCGTCAGTTGAATGTTCCGCAAGAGCGGTACTTCTGAAAAAAAGGCCGCAAACACATACTTTGCGGCCTTAATTGTTTAGCAGTAATTTACAATCTATTGATAGTCATTTCAGGAGGTTATATTCAACCTCCCTTATTTTTTATTTTCATTAAGCCACTGATCCGCTTTATCGACACGTGACTGGTAAGGCTCATTTGTGTTGCTCAGCTCTGACTTCATGTACTGAATGAATTCATCTGCTTTCTGAGGCCCAAAGCGTGGGTCATCCGTCAATTGCTGCCGGATAGCCCTTTCAGAGTTCTGCGCTGCATTCGCATAAGTCGAAACGCCGTCGCTGCTAATACTCTGATACCGGTCACTTACAGCTGCGACGCCATCAGACATCTGCATGTGATTAAGGACTTTACCCTGGAGAGAATCAGGCATATTTGCAGGGTTAGAGGCATCATTTGCTATCGATGTCTGGGTTTGAAGGATGCCCGCTCCCGTAAGCATCTCATTTACCGGTTTCGCCCCAACGCTGGTTAGCGTATCTGAAACAAATTGCTGGCCCCCGAGTAGCGCACCAGAAATCGCGCCCCGCTCAGTGTTGGCCTCTATCTTTTCCCCAACCAAGCGATCTGTGACGGTCTGAGTGCGGTTACCAACGAGACCACCGCCCGACCCACCCTCTCCCAGGTTTGCCCGTACGACTGACTCAAGTGAACCATCAGCTCTGTTATGAGTGTTGAAACTGCTATGGATGCTCTGAACGTCATTCATACTCCAGTTAACGTTATAGTTACCCAGTTCATTAAGGATCTTCTGGGTATCCGCTTTGAGCTGCTCTCTTTCGGCACCGGTAGCCATGGTGCTGGCACCATAGGTAAAGACAGCTTGCTGTGCCAATTCAGCTCGCTTATCGTCCCGGCTTAAGTTCGGGTTGTTGGCAACACGACTAAAGTAGTTATCAGTGTTATTAGATAAGCCACGAACCTGACCGCTCTGATACATACTGTTTAAAGCAGTGGCTCGTTGATCCATTCCATCACCAACAACTCGACCTCCAACCTTTTCCAGATCGTTAAATGTGCCTTCTGCATTTCTGACATCCTGACCCGAATTGACGACTTTCTCTACACCCTGATTATTCAGTACAGGTCCATTCGTTTCGAGAGAATTAAGCACATTCCTTTCTTCATCAGAATAAGTGCGGCCCACGTTGTTGTTATGTATTCCCTGAATATCGCCTTTGCCCGCGTTATCAAGGTTATACGGAGTAAAGCCAGCTTCACTTTTTCCAGGGACACGCTGTGTCGCGTCCTGAGCGTTGGAGGAAAGACCGAGTTTAGCCTGCGAATCTACACTTCCACCCAGTTCCCCTACGCGTGACGCACTCATCACGCCAGACGTATTTACGCTGTCAGGAGTTCTATCCTGTGCCTGAGTGATAGTATTAATTCCTGACCCGTCGCCTGAAATTCTGTCGAGCTGATTGGTGATAGGTAGCAGCTGCTGTGCATTACCACCGAAGTCGGAAACCAGACTTTTAAGCAGGCTGGAGGTTTCACGGAGATCCTGTTTATTACTTTCGGCCGTCTCTCCCCGGGCGGTATCAATCGCAATTTTTTGCTCACTGAAATCTCGTGTTGCAGCCACAAGCGCGTCAGTACGTTGAAGCTGCGATCCAAGCTGATTACTGGCCTTGAAGGTATCGTTATAGGAGTTGAATTTCTCCATAAACGCATTCTCATCCAGCCCATTCTTACGAGCAAAATTCCTTACATCATCATCACTGAAGTTTTTGTTGCGAATAGAATCGGAGAACCTGTCCAGGTTAATGCTTTGTTTAGAATCAAGGCTCATTCCACTATTGGAGCTTGCGTTAGTCGAAACCGATGTAGAAATATTTTGCGCCATCGTCTGTGTCGCCTGGTTCATTTTCGACGATGCTTCTTTAAACGCATTAGTATTGGATATCTGATCGCTGCTTACCTGAGACGCCGCTTTACTGAACTGGTCAGTTAACGCAGAATCCTGGCTAAGCTGATTCGTGATTGCTTTTGAAAGGTCATTTGAAAGCGAGTCACTGCCTGTATTGGTCTTAGATGCACCGCTACTCAATTGCCCTGCTACAGCCGCTTTCAGCCCGGCTCCATTGCCAGTTCCAACACCTCCATTAAGCCCAGCGTTGAGAATAACATTTGAAGCAATGCTGGCCATCTGAGACGCACTCACCCCATGTTTCGTTGCAATACCTTCTGCTACAGAGGCACCAATCTTATCCGAGATCTGCTTCATTGTTTGCAGGTTGGTTGAGAACTGCTGGCTCGACTGTCCTGACCTTCCAATTTCGCTCATCTGACTGTAACCAGCCTGGAATGAATTACTTGCCGCACTCATAACTGATGAGGTTACAGCTGATCCTTGCCCCTGGCTGTTAGCGATACTTGAACCAGCATTCCACATTCCAAGACGGAAATTACTTGAATCAACTGCGCCGCCATCGCTGTACCCCTGACCGGTACTGGTTAAGGCGGTTCGTGTCACGTCACCAAATGAAGATTTACCACTGTTAGGGCCATCCCATACTTTGGGCGTTAAATGACCAGTATCCACCGGCGCATCGGGGGTCACTCCCTTAACCGCATTCATCATGGGGTGAATCGACTGTGTCATCAGGAATAATGTGAGTACCGGAATCAGAGCATAAAGGGCGGAAGCAACAGACAGGTATGAACTGTATGTTTCCGCAAGCCCTGGGAGCCCCATCCACGTGACGGCATTATTCTGGCTGTTGAGGGTGCTCCAGGTATCCAAGTCGGCCGTCGCGACTTTCTTCACATACGCGTTGACCATTACTGCCGTAAGCGGCCACATATTCACGAAGAGGATAAGTTGCAAATATTTCGCCGCAGCGGCAACACCATTACCACCTAACGCCAGCAGCATAAGCAAAGCAAATGGAGCAACCATATAAGCAAACATCTCAAGGAATGCGATTGCTGCGCCCGACAGTTGTAACCACAACTGCCCCTGTGAAGCCATTGTGTTGGTTCGCTTCAGAGAAGCCTCAAATAACTGCATATCGGAAGCCAGACCGAGTGGGGTCTTATATTTGCTTGCGCCATTTCTGAGCTCATTCATTATGAACAGGTTCAGGGTGGCGTCATACGAACCAATAGCCTTACCGTACATACCATTTGCTGACGCCATAACATCAGTAAAGCTTGCGCCGGTAGGTGCACCATTTGCTTCGTCTGGAGTAAGGATTCCGTTTGTCTGTCCTATAAGGGAAATAGTCTGGCGAGCTTCAGCTGTACTGGTAACCTGTTTCACAGTTGACCAGACCTCATCACATGTACCAGATTTTGAACCGTTAGCGCCAACAATACTGGCAGAGGCATTCTTCAGTGCGCCTTTCATCGCCTGATTAATCCGGTCCATGCTATCTGCCAGATTAGCTGAGAAAATATCGTTAAAAATAGTTTCTTTACCGGCAATATTTGCGCTTGAGTTTTGGGTAGCCTTCAGGCAGTTGTATGCAAGAGACTGAACGGTAGCACATACGTTCATTGGCCCTAGCCCGCTGGCCGGTTCAGGAAATGCAGAACAGTAGCCCTGGCTATCGCCGCCCCATTGCAAAAACTTCACGAATCGGATCATCGGACCGAGGGTGATGTCATCGTCCAGAGTTGTTGCAGACAGGTCCACCGGAGAAAGCGGATCAAACGCAGTTTTATAATCTTTCAGCAAACCCTGGCTTAAGTTAGTGGTGACGGTGGCCATCGCAGCAATAAAAATTGGAATTCCGTCGACGTTTCTGACCTCTCCCGACTTTACAGATTCAATAGTTACATCCACTCGGACCATTGCCATCATGAAAAGGATCAACCCCAAAAACCAGGAGAAAAACGGTAATTCATTTTTGGTCGGAGCCTGAAGCCATAGCCACGTTTTATAGAATAGGCTCACACCTGCTACAACGGCGGCCGTGGTCAGGAACTCTTTTACACCAGTATATTGAGAAAAGATTAGGGCAATACCGGTAAAAGCCGACCAGACAAAATCAATATCACCCAGGGTATATATGTTGTAATCCATGTCAGACCTCAGTTACGTGTGCCACGAATACTTTCAGTGAAAGCCTTCCGTTGCAGGCGACGGTTATCCCAGGTTGAAATGACGTCCGAGCTGGTACCGACCTGGCTATGCGATAGCTCATAGGCGGCTTTAACCTGTTTTGAGAGATTGTCTGTTAATCGGTTGAGATCATCCCTTTTACCCGACAGCGACTCACTCGGTATGCTCATGGTTGAAATTTTGGCCTCAACCTGGCGCAACATGTTGATTACGAGGCTCGTCGCAGCAATAGTGCTGATGTCCTGAATGTATGCGTACCCTTCCGGTGCTTCGAATGTTTGCAAAGAGTCGATAATGGTCGGGATGCCGATATAGGAGATAATGCGTAATTCATCATCTGAAACACGAACGTCGTTGATGATTTTTTTCTGTACGTTTAAAAGAAGATCAGAAATGGTATCCTTTAATCCCTTAAAACCACCGTCATTAACTTCTGACATGACAAGGCACTGAGCCTTTCGTGGGGATGATGGATCTGGTGCCGGAGAACACTTGAGCATTTTAATTGATCCGCCAGCTGGTGGCCCCATTATGTAATCCGTGACAGTCATGGTAGACGGGCGGACTTCCATTCCCGCTTTTTCGCCTTTGCTATCCCAGTTGATAATGACAGTACCCACGAGAGACATAAGTTGTTCTGCCAGTTTATAACCGGATAACTCCGTTACCCCTCCGATGTTCATCGTTCCCTTATCAATATCCATGAACGACATATAGAAGAGGTTACCACTGAATTTTTCAGCGAACTCTTCAGGATCCTTTGCTTTAACCTGAGAAGTGACAGCTTCAGGTGACTTTGTCATCGATGAGCCGAAATCTGGAATGAGACCATTAATCGATCCCAGAATTGAGGCTGGTCCAGAGCTAACTGAGTTAGCGAACTGGCTTGGCGTACCCACGTTTTCAGAAAGGAAAGAGTAAGTTGCATTGCATGAATCTTTCGCAAATTTATTTAGCGCTTGCAGTTTGTTTTGGATGTCATTAATCGTTGCAGCACAGTCAGCACAAATAGCTGAAACAGCAACGTTAAAAGCATAGATAGCGGCACCCTGGGCAATACCACGGGCCACCTGCACAAGCTGGTCCCCGTTGATCATGCTGAAGGACCCAAGAAAAACGTCAATACCGTTACAACCGACAGAAGCTTTTGGAAACGACATGGAAACAAGGTTGGTATTAACGTTTGTTGTTCGGTAAGACATTGACCCGCCAACTATGCCTGTACGGGTTGCTGTGGAAAAGGTGGCCGGGCTGGTAGACGTCATCATGCCATTGAAAATGTTACGCATTGCGTTATCTGCATTTGCAGTCGGGGCTAAAATTGCAGCACAAACAGAAAGAGACAAAAGTAACTTTTTGAAGTTGAAAACGGCATTACTGCGCATAAGTGCCTCCAAAACTGCCGCCAGCATTGAGATAATTGACCGGATCGGCCGTAGGCATGTCATAGCCTTCGAGTTTTTGGTCCATTATTTTTTGAAGTAGGAATGGGTCTGATTCCATTTCGGATTTATTAACGGTAATAACGCCATCATCGCCGATGGTATATTGCCTTTTAATATCTAAAGTTGACTGGAACGAAGCGTCATCGATCAGATTCATGCCCTTCGCGGCAAGTATAATAGTGTTCTTTAATTCATCAGCGGAGATCATGCCTTCACTAATGCGCTGAGCTGATGTCCCATCCTTTGAAACCAGGAAAATTGTAGGTACCTCTCGAATTTTAAATTGATCAATAATTTGTGCGTTGGGGATGTTAAAATCCTGAAAAAGGCCATTATGCAATGGCCTTCCATCCATACTGATTGGAAGAATATCTACCGAATAATAGTTCTGCATAAATTGAAGTATTTGGCTCTCTTCGTGGCAAAACTGGCAAGTACTCTGGAAAAAGAAAAATAAACCTGACTTAGTAAAGATATCTTTCATTACCGTTTGCTGATTTTTTTCAACAACAGTGCGGTGAGCATCCAGTGCCACCTTTTCCACTGGTTGCCTGCGTTTTTCAGACATCATCGGGTTTTTAAGAAAATAATCTTTTGATTTGTCAGAAAAACGCGTACTGATATCCAGCATTAACCTTTGCGCCGTGTAATAACGTGATAGATTTTCTGCGGTAGGGTTATCCATTGCCTGCGTTAACAGTCGAGGCATATTCTCTTTTAGCCATTTTGAATTTAAATCTACCTTTTCCTCTTTTGAAGGCGAGCTAGCAGCACCGGTTGGTGGCAAAACCTCTTCTTCTTCAGCTTCGCTTTTTTTAGCAGGATCGTCATACCAGAAGAAACCCTTCTTATAAGCCTGGCCTGATACAAAGGGCGTATCTTTTATTAGGGGTTGCTCAGGGCTGGCGTGGGCACCAGTAATTACCAAAGACATAAGCAAAACCATCTTTGAAGGCGCTAATGCAATACGAGTCATAGACCGTTCTCCTTTTCTGATGCGGTTATGATGACATACAAAAAAAAGGTTAGAGCTCGTATAGCATGGTCGTTTTTATGTTGAAAAGGACGGAAAAGGAGTGCTGACTAAGAAGATAGTCTCTGTGATGGAAAGATCATCCATCTTGCACATTGTCAAAAATCCGGTGTAACAAAAACATGGTTTTATCGAATATTTAAAAGCAAATATTGCTTTGAAAACAGGTGTATTTAGAGCTGAAAAAAATCATCACCAGTAATGCTTTTTCTATATTTCAAAGAAGGAATAGCTAAGGATCAAAGAAGCGAACTTAGGCAAGAATATAAAATATATTAATTGAAAGCGATTAAGAAGTCGTCATGCATAGAAGGTTTTAGAGAACCTAAGTAGTTTTACGTTTTCAACAGAAAAAAAGGTGCACATTTTTGGAACGAAGAAAAACTGAATAAAGAAAAATCAAATTATATCTTTACTTGTCAAGAGTTGATATTTAAGTTGTAACTAATATTTGATTGTAAAGCAAACAACAGAATTTGCCTTAAGTCAATATTTAGATTCAGACAAGGCAAGTTTCGCGATATCTTTTTTAAATTTAATCTAATTCTTCTTGAGAATACCTCTCTATGGCTGAAGCAGTTGAAGATAATCTGCAACGTGGACAATGAGCATCATTTGTCACTGGCACAATGTATGGGCGTTTACATTTTTCGCAGGCACCTAGTTCTTCAATTTCTTTCATAGAAGTAAGGATTTCTATTATTTTATTAACTTCCGGTGCGCATACAAAGTATCCCAGATTATGAAGGACACTCATTATTCGGTTGAAGTCAATTTGCCGAAAACTCGCTTCCGGATTTATTGGATCAAAACCAAAATAGTTAACTGCGACATCAATAACAGCAGAAAAGGCTCGGCGGTTATCTGTGCGTTTGCTCCAGCCCCGGATACCTTTTTTGAGTTTTGTTTTTGCACCAGGCTCAAAATCGATATTTTCAGCAACATGATTACCGTACAAAATTCGTATTGTATTTTTATTTGCCCCAAGCGACATAGTTCTTGCTGCTCGCAATAGAGCATTAGCTTTTGTTTGATCGACCTTTGCCATATCAATAATCCTTTAACATAACTTTATTTGTTAAAGTGTTGAACACATCCTGACGGTGACTGGTGAACATAGTGTCATAACGTAATAGTTCCATCAAATCATCACTAACTTTTCCTAACCGGATGTCAGCAGACAATTCATAAGCCCAGGCAAAAACTTTCGTTTTAAGTGAAACACTCTCTTCAATATGCCCTTGTGAGAAAGCAATTGTACGTGGGAAAAGAACGACATCGTTAATTGTTTTTAACGATGAATAACCAATGTCTTTTATAGCATCAGCTGTAGTTGGTTTTAAACCAAAGAAAATACTTACAAACTCTGGTGCGAGCATTGAGATAAAGAACACCTGCATAAAGTAGTCATTCTGTATATCAACACATTTAGAACGCAACTCATGAATCTTCTTGGGATTATAGATATCCACTGTACCATTCAGAAAAGTCACTTTTTCACCGGCATCGTAAATACCATAGTCAATATCATTTGTATCATATTCACGAATTACATTGGAATCACCGTCCAAGACCGCAGAAAAAAACCTCTCCCATGTAATTTCCTTTCCGAGTGTACGCGGAACCAAAAAACTACCTGGACGTGTTTCCACTTCAAAAGCTAAATCAGCGGCTGTACTAAATCCTTTCCCAAATAGGCGACGCTGGAGAAGAGGAGTCCCAGTTTGATATGCAGAAGATCCATGCACAGGCAATAACATTAAAAATGCACGGTAACTACGAATAAGCGAAATCTCAGTGCGGAAAAGTTTACCGAGTAAGCTACGAGTTAAATTATCAGATTCTGACATGTGCTGATTGTCCTTGCGCCATTACAATTGTTCAAATCTTCAACATGGATTTTTTGTTAGGTGTTCGGTAGGGTGAAAAGTAACTTTTAGTATTTTCTTAAGGCTTGAATAAGCCTTAAATCTATCCCTTCAACCACACCGCTTACTTGTAACACTTTTTAACCAAACTAACCAGAATTTTATCAAAAATTCCTGCGCATGCTAACGAAATGTGAAGCGATTAAAAAAAAACCTAAATTCAGCCCCTCCCAACGTTGGATTAGAATAACGACGTCTTTCACTGACCGTCATAAACTGACATTTTTACTTTTCATCAACCTCATGCTTACATAGGATCACTAAACAAAGAAAAGTGACCCTATGAATGCCTCACATAGGGTCACTTATGTTTGAAAAGTGACCCTATGTAATGTCGTCATAGGGTCACTTTTTATAAAAGTGTCACTATGGACAAAGTTCCATAGGGTCATTTTTTTTGGAAAAGTGGCACTAGATATATGTATAACTTTAATAGAGCAATGCACATTATCAAAAGCAATAATCCACAATGGTCATTCCCTCAAAAGTAACTTTAGGGGGTAGCGATGGAAGTGAGGCTAAACTCGCTGTTACTGTTTCTGAAGGCCCCTCCCGAATGGGGGAAACAGCGAGTGCATTACATCTGTCCAATTCCCTCATCAAAGAGCATTCAAAAATCTTCTGTTCGTGAAAAAAAACGGAAATTTCCTCCGGTATAGTAATTTCACATCAGGAGGCGTCATGAGTAATTCGAATCTTATAAGTTCTATAGAGCTAACACGTAAAAATTTACGTGCTCAGATTGAAGGTTTGCGTGTTGAGGCTGAAGATCTCATTACAAAATACTGGATCAAGTGGAAGGAACGAAACCACCAAGAGATTAACCTTACCCGACATAGCAAAGTTCCAAAGAGGGAGTATCTGGGTTCTTACGCACCAAAAGTTGAGCTAATTGGTAATGCCAGAAAAGTAACGATCACTTGGCATCAGTTCAGCCCTTATAAAACAAGAGCGCCTAGCCACATGTCAAAACGGGTGCAACCAATGAAAAGTGGAAAATATTCTAAGAACTGTTTTGTAAACCATGCCAGCTGGGAATACGAAATGATTTCTGAAACGGAAGCATTGCTGGAGCCTTACAGAGAAATGCTTGAGCTCTATCATTCAGCATATATCGAACTTGGACGAAAAATCCGTCAATACTCAAAAACTAAGGTGGCACAATGACCGACGCAATTATCACGGACAATGAGCGTATTAACATTGAACCAAAAGATGTAATGGTAAAAGGTTCAAATAAAAAGCAAGGCGTAAACGCTCAAACTTCTACTCAACGTAGACCAGAGCACCAGGGTATGGCCAAAGTTATTATTAACCCCGGCACCCCAGACTTTAACCGGTTTTTAACTGCCAGAAATGGAGCAGTCATCAGAGGTTTTGATGATGTGAGTATCGCTATTTCCTCTCTCTTTAAAACGGTTGATGCAGTTAAACATCCTGACCTTGTTCAGGCTATTCAGGATTGGTTCAACGAGCTGCATGAAGAAAACAATAAGATGAAAGAAAATCTTGTTGCTTATATTAAGTCAATTGAGTTCGACAAGAATGACTCATTCATGTCATCAACTCAGTTTGTACCTTTCAGTTTTGAACCAGTACAACTCAACTTCAATAACCACAACACCATGAGGTTTTACAAGTACATCTTCGAGATGAACCAGCTCATGAACACAATGTATGAGTACAACTCCTTGGGTTTACTGGCTGTAAGCGACTATCCGGTTATGTCTCACAACATTATAAAGAGTATTAATTTATATGTTGAGAATGTGAAAAAGACTCTGAATGTTTCTCGCCGTAAGGATGGGCCATACAGTCCAGCAGAGTTCATCACCAAAGTAATGCAATATAAAAGTGTGCAGGCATACATTGCAGCCGAACTGTCAGGCAAACGTCGATAAGGTATGATGATGAATTTCAGGGCGCTGTATTTATGTATTAAACGGATTTTGGGGATATTCTCATCTCAGGAGAATGATGCAACCTCTGTAATGATTGAGGATATATCAAGCCTCTCTCCTTTTGCGCAGATTCTAGGAGATCAGAAGTACACTGTTCCTGATCATCCAAATCCAGAAGTCCTGAAATTCATCGAGTATCCAACTCGTCCGACGGGCATACAGACATTTAATGAACAGTCAATCCTGTCTCTGTATCGGGAAAAGCTGCACTCAATTTCAATGATGTTAGCTATCAGCGATAGCGACATCAGGGACGATGCATATACATTTACTAATTTAGTATTAAAGCCCTTGGTTGAATATGTTCGCTGGATACATCTTTTGCCAGCTTCCGAAAATCATCATCATAATGGTATTGGTGGGTTACTTTCTCACAGCCTGGAAGTGGCCATACTCTCTTTAAAAAATGCGCATCACTCAGAACTGAGACCAATCGGATATCAAGATGAAGAAGTAGTCCGTAGAAAAGTATATCTCTATGCTGCGTTTATATGTGGTTTAGTCCATGATGCCGGAAAGGTTTACGATCTCGATATTGTAAGCCTGAATTTAGCTAGTCCGATCATTTGGACGCCAAGCTCACAAAGTCTTCTTGACTGGGCACGTGAAAATGACGTGGTTGAATACGAAATCCACTGGCGAAAGCGTATTCATAATCAACATAATATCTGGTCCAGCGTTTTCCTTGAGCGAATCCTAAACCCGGTATGTCTTGCATTTTTGGATCGGGTAAATAAAGAACGTGTTTATTCAAAAATGATCACCGCCCTAAACGTTTATACTGATGGGAATGACTTTTTGTCTAAATGCGTGAGGACCGCTGATTTCTATTCTACTGGTACAGACCTTAATGTTTTACGTGACCCTATCATGGGTCTGCGTTCGAATGATGCAGCAGCAAGGGCCATTAGTACCATCAAGCATAACTTTACCAGTATCAATATCAACAATTACAATGCTAAGCCTATGCACATCATTATCGTAAATGGTGAGGTATACCTTAACGAGAACGCATTCCTTGATTTTGTTCTCAATGATTTCGAATTACATAAATATAACTTCCCTCAGGGAGAGGCTGGTAAGACGGTATTGGTAGAATCCCTGGTTCAACGTGGTTACGTCGAGCCCTATGATGATGAGCGTGTCGTTCACTACTTCATTCCGGGTATCTATTCGGAAAACGAAATATCAAACATCTTTAGAAATGGGATAGGGAAACTAGAATTCTATAACCTTCTTAAGCTAAGGTGGATTGGTTTAATCTTTGATTCCTATAAAATCCCTGACTCAGTGCCGGGTCTTTTTAGCGTTAATGCCAATAAAGACTTTATTTACATTGACGAGCAAAAAACAGTTACTGAATACAGAAGACCAGTGCCCGGTCGGGACGCTATAACTAAAATTACTGATACTGTTGAGACGGCTGTTCTTAAGGTTAATGATTTAGGCCGCTCCTCTGCCTCTATTGATGTTGATATACATTCTAAGAAAAATGAAGGCTCATCCGACGATTTTGAGAAGAAAGCCGAAAGTGATAATGAAATTGATAATGACACGCAGATAGTTAAATCTGAGGGTGAGGAAGCAGCTGATCCTGTCATTCCTGATATAGAAGAAAGTGAAGATGAATCGGCAAAGGACACGGAATCCCATGTCCTGGTCAACCAACTTCATGAACTCCTTTTAAGCGCTCCACTTTCCAATGACTATATAGTGTGTGTTGATGCTGTCCCCTACCTCAACATAGATGCCACTATGGCATTGCTGCCGGGATTAGATGAAAAAGCATTCAGTGAAGAGCCCTATTTCCAACTGACATTCAGAGAAGGCTCTCTCGATGGAATGTGGATAGTAAGGGACATTGACGATCTGCGTTTAGTCCAGCTCGGCGATAACTGCGCCGGGTTCCAGCTCACCTATCATGAGCCAAGAAGGCCAACAACTTTAAAGTCACTTTTCAATACTTCTATGTATCAGGCATTAGTGATTAATGATGAGTCTTCTGTTGAAAACTCTGCCCCACGTCCAAAGCAAACGCTTGAGCTGCCTCCCCCACGTGTAAATGCAGTCGAAGAACATTCTGGCGACGTGGAATATCATGGAACCGATAGTGCATCCGCGACTGGTCCGCTGAAAACTGAGGCTGTGGAATATGAACATTATCAACATCTTTTTGAGGAAGAAGATGAAGAGCATGAGATCATTGATTATACCGATTTCACACAGCTTAGTGTTTCTCGGCCAGAAGTCGGTAGTTGTGCAACAAGCTCTTCGGTCCATAATGAAAAGCTTCTCCCCGAGCCGTCAGAATTACCAGAACTTAACCGAGAACAGAACGCTGATCCCCAGGGTACGATTGAACGCTCTATGGATGTTTCTGTAGGACAAGAAAACTCAGAACCAGATACTGAGGGTAACTGCCCACCACCAGCTGAAGTTGTGTATTCCCAGACCGAAGCAGCCGCAACCAGTGTGATGGCAAGTGAAGAGCCCGCCTTACCTCCTGTACTTGAAGAATCAAATGGAGAGCATGCGCCCACAGACGCTAAGGGGCATCATCTTTCGCCAGCACTGGCCAGACTGTTCGCCCCAACAGCACCGGTAGAAAAACAAAATCCCAAGCGCAACCGGAATAAATCATCGGACAAAGCAGAAGTACAAAAACCAGCATCACCTGTTTCTGGTCACAATCTGAACAGTAAAGTCTTTGCAACTACTGAATCAGACCAAAATGGTGAATTCTCGCTTATAAGCGAAGGTGACGTTACAGAGCTTGAATTTGTAGAAATTGCGTTAGTACTGCATCAAATTCTGTCCAAAATGGAGGTGGCGTTTAAAAGAAAGCGCAAAAACAGATTTATGGTAAGTACTCCTAATACTCTCTATCTGACCCAATCTTGCGTGGAAAAATTTGGGTCGCAGTTAGAGGCTCAAGATCTTTTCAATAAGCTTCCTCAGTACCTCGTTAATTCTGGTGCTGTGATCAATACAAAATGCCATGCATTTAACATGCCTACTTTGCTGGCCGCATCAGACCGGGCGAAAGTGGACATTGAACGAATTATCAATAACCTGAAAGAGGCTGGGAACCTATAATGTCAGATTCGAAGAGGACTAACCTCCATGCACAAGAGAATTTTTATCGGCCTATTCTTGAGTATCGTAGTGCCTCAATACTTTTGATTTGTTCGGTTTCTATGCTTTATATGGGACTTTCTTCAGACGGACTGGACATCGCCCCAATAGTTCTGTTCACCTCAATATTGCTTTTTTTGCTGTGCCTTTATCGTTGCAAAACAGCAGCGCCATTTTTGATGGCTCATTGGCGTGTATTCAAGCGACATTTCATGTTCGTTAGTCTTGATTCACTGCGTGTAATTAACAAAAGTAACTTTTTCTCCAATGAGCGAAAGTATCGTCAACTGGTTCAGGATTATCAAAATAAAAATAAGGATATACCCGAGCGAAAGTCCTACTTTTGTGATGGGTTTGAGTGGGGCCCGGAACATGCGGATCGGGCATATCAAATAGCTAACCTCTCCAGTGATAAACGTGAGATCGAGTTGCCATTCGTCTTCAACCCAATTAAGAGACATTTTGACGCAATGGCTCGTAAGATGGGCGGCAGCAATGCAATTTTTGCTGTGGAACGTAGGGAACCCATATTTGTAACTGAAGACAATTGGTTTGGTCATACTCTGATAACCGGAAACGTGGGTACCGGGAAAACGGTGCTACAGCGTTTACTAAGCATTAGCATGCTTCATCTTGGTCATGTTGTTGTTGTCATAGATCCAAAGAACGATGCAGAGTGGCGAGAATCTCTAATGGAAGAGGCTAAGACCCTCGGTCTTCCTTTCTATAAATTTCATCCTGGCCAGCCTGCATCTTCGGTCTGTATTGATGTCTGCAACACCTATACTAATGTTTCTGACCTAACATCTCGTCTTTTGAGCTTGGTGACAGTTCCCGGTGAGGTTAACCCATTCGTTCAGTATGCCAAGGCTCTCGTTTCCAATGTGATTTCCGGGCTTTCTTACATAGAGAAAAAGCCTTCTATTTATCTGATTCACAAGAACATGAAAAGCCACATGTCTATTGTGAATCTTACAGTCAAGGTAATGGAGTCATGTTACGCGAGATATTATGGTTACGATGTCTGGACCGAAAAAGTTAAGTACGTCGCTAACGAAACCTTGCCGGTACGTTTCAAGCGTCTCGCTGAATGGTTTACGGCTCATTTCATGAATTACGAGGGGTCCGAACAAATAGACTGGTTAGATACTGTTTCCCAGCTTATTGATTACTCAATGTCCGACCCAGAGCATATGGCTAAAATGACCGCAGGTATTATGCCTGTTTTCGATATGCTCATTGAAAAACCTTTAAATGAGCTTTTATCTCCTAACCCGAACTCAGTATCATCAAGAGAAATTGTAACAAGCGAAGGGATGTTCAGCACTGGCGGGGTGCTATACATTTCGCTTGATGGCCTTTCAAACCCCGATACAGCAGCTGCTATTTCTCAATTAATAATGTCAGATCTGACCTCCTGTGCCGGTAGTCGCTACAACGCTCAGGATGGTGATATGTCAGCTAATTCCAGGATAAGTATTTTTGTTGATGAGGCACACTCAGCCATTAACAACCCTATGATTAACCTTCTGGCGCAGGGTCGTGCAGCGAAAATTGCACTGTTTATTTGCACCCAAACCATCTCCGACTTTATTGCTGCGGCAAGTGTTGAAACTGCCAATCGAATTACGGGGCTCTGCAACAATTATATAAGCTTGCGAGTCAACGATACTCCTACTCAGACGCTTGTTGTAGAGAACTTTGGTAAGAGTGCGATAAGCACAAATATGGTCACTTATACGACCGGTTCAGAAACATCTTTGCCGCATAATAACTTCTCAGGTTCAATCTCAGAAAGAAAGCAGACAACTTTAGAAGAGAGTATTCCAAAGGATCTCTTGGGTCAGGTCCCTATGTTTCACATAGTTGCCAGGCTTCAAGATGGCAGGAAGGTTGTAGGCCAAATCCCTATTGCTGTTGCTGAGAAACAAATGAAGCCAAACACAACTCTGTCGGAAATGCTTTTCAAGAAGGCCGGAAAAGTTACTTTGCGTCAAAATCTCGATATCAAAAATCTTAATAAATTTCTAAGGAAGTTGCATTGATGGATGAAAAAATTGTCCTGACGCGCCAGCAAATTTTAAGCTCTGCACTAAAAGTCAGCAAATGTCGCTCGCTCGTAAAAAGGCGCTTTCAGTCTTTGGGTTTAAAGTACGCAGATTCTCAGGAAGTTCGAGATCGGCTAACTAAGATAGAAAAAAACGCGTTTCATCATTTGGGAAAATTTTGTCAGAGCAACGATATCGATTCCCTATTCTCCATGGCAAATACCCTGTCTGAGCTTTTCCTTTTAAAGGGAGAGTTGATCACGACTGATCCCTTTGGGGACCGTGAAACCAGCTACTGGTCGGTACCACAAGGTTCATGCCATGAATGGATTCAATCGCTGACCACCAGCGAAGGTCCTGAACGTAAATTCGTTAGTTTCCGTATATCTTTCGATAATAATGACGAACGGTGTGATCTTGTAAAAAAGAATGCCCGTATGCTTGGTTGCTATCTTTTGCCTTATTTCGTCGATTTAACACGCACGGTGGGCGCATTCATTAATTTGCCAGGTAGTGTCTCTTTTAAACAAGTACAGCGCATCAAACCCCAGATTCATCCAGAAACAACACATAGTCATATAGTTACTATTGAGGACTCTCCCTTTCTTTCTCGGTTAAAATTTAAAATCATTACTGCCATAGATCAGCTTCCTGACCCTAATGGCCTTTATACAAACACCTTTAACAGCATTATTGACCGTGCACTGCTAACTCATCTCAAAACCGAACAGGAAAAAATAGATAGTCCAAGAGTCTGCAAAAATGTGATTTCGGCTTTTGCCGACTCAACTCTTTCTCTGCCGGTGTTTAACATCGGCCTAAACGAGCAGTACAGATACTGGACGCCGTGGGGCATCAACTTTATAGAATTTTCCCGCCAGGCCGCAAAAGCAAGGACCGCTGTATTTGTTCCTGATGTGGGACAGATCGAGTGGAAAAGCGCAGAGCATAAAGAACTGGCGGAGTTAAGCCTCATCGACCAAATCATACCTAAACAGTACCACTGGCTCCTGGGTATCCCGACGATGTGGCGTAACAACTATTGCAATCACGATCAGAGGCTAGCTCTTTTTCGTGAATGGAGGGAAAGTAATGGCTGCGGATAATACAAGCAGAGCAGCAGTGCTCAGAACAATGCTTTTTTTTGGCATGGTCATTTATTTTGGTTACAGCTTGGCTTTCCAGAATACTGAGGAGCTCAAATATCAGATTACTCAGGAGGTTAATGCAAGCCGGTCCATCATATCAAATGACCGTTGGACGTCTGTTATTGCAAATAGTGAAGCGACTTTAAATTGGTTGGTACATGACTATAAGTTAATTGACTATCTGAATACTATTCTGATCCCTGACACCAAAAAACCAGCCAGAGGTATTAACATTGTTGCTGAAAAATTTACCTCTATTAATTACACTATGGCCAAAAACATACCCCTCTTACTTTATCAGTCCATTTTCCGGTGGAACTTAATCCTGGGGTGGCTAATCGTTTTTCTGCCCTATCTATTTGCCATGCTAGCAGATGGAATGTACCAGTGGAAATTGAAGAGGTACGTATTTGGTAAGGTTACAGTTCAGTTTTATCGTATTTGGTTTCGAGCATTTTGGGTGATCAGTGCTTTAACGATGGTCTACCTGGTCATGCCGAATATGTCACTATTTAACAATATCGCTCAACTTTTCCCACCAGTCGCTTTATTGATACTGGGAATTGCATTGAATCGCTTGTGGTCTAACTTTCAAAAACTCATGTAAAGGTGGTCAGATGTTAAGCAGTAAAAAAAGGAAGTCCCCTACAAATATCAAAGAATCGCTCAATGATAACGCTGACCGTTTTTATAAGATGTTTCGCATTCATACCACGGCAAAAGTTGCTATGTCGCTAATTGCCATGACCGCTGTAGGGTTTTCTTTCTACAATCTTTACGAACAATGGCAGGACGCTGAAGGGAAGAAAGACCATATAGCTGTAATACGGATTTCTGGCGAGATGGGTACCGGCTCGGAAACGGGCGATGGAACAGTGATCGCAACAGCTCTTGCCAAAGCTTACAATAATCCCCATGCCAAAGCAGTTATTATCGAGGCAGAGTCAGGTGGTGGTGGTCCCTCTGACGCCATCATTATTTACCGCCAGATAAACGCGCTTAAAAACCACCAGCCACAGATTGAACGCGTATCAGATGCCGGTGGCTCTCTTTCATCTGTAGCCGCTGACAAGAGTAACAAAACCGGGAGCACAGAACGTGGCGATGAAGCACGGTCGAAGCAAAACTCCCTCGAAGTACTCTCCAGCGGTACCGGTCGTTTTTTCTCTGATATCGCAGACTCATATAAACCAATCATCGTTAGTGTGAAAGGCATATGCGCATCCGCATGCTATTACGCGGTATCGCCCGCTGATGCAATTTATGCCGACAGTAATGCCCTGATCGGTTCTATCGGTGTGCGTATGGACCACTGGAATCTGTCAGAGATCATGAGCACAGTAGGCGTCAAGAATGAGCCCCTTACGGCCGGTGAGTTCAAAGATGCTCTTGACCCCTTCCACCCATTGTCCGATTCAACGAGGGAGTTCATGCAGAAGGAGATCCTGAACACGATGCATGAAAAATTTATAACTGATGTTGAACTTGGACGGGGTAAAAAGCTTCTCTCGCGTCATGATGCCGATGCTGTTTCTCTCTATTCAGGCCGTGTATGGCCAACACCTCAGGCAGTTAAGTACGGCCTGGTGGATGGAGATCTTACGTCAGTAGAGATCCGTACACGTCTTTCAAAAATGTACTCCACTGACACGTTCAAAAACTACAATGAGCCTCATCGTAATCTCCGCTCTGCACTCGGCATGCTGATGAGCCTGTCTTCAAATATTGAGAGCCTTACCGGTACCACTACCCGCTTGGTAGAATCTGTTAATGCCACCAGCTACCCCTCTGTGAGGTAACATGGATGCTTTCAATCTGCTGTGGAGCATTACGGGGGTAGCTTTCATTATCCTTATTTTCGTCGTGTTGCTGTGTCTGTTGGGTTTTATGACCTCTGCCATAGCGGAACGGCGGACTGCAAAGGCAATTGAATCTGGGCTTCCTGAAGAAGCTCAGGGGCTACTTAGTGATCTCACCTTTCAGTTGTCGGCTCATAGCACTACGCAGGTTGATCACATTCTCGTAGCCCCACATGGTATATACGTCATAGAGCAGAAAAACTACGTAGGCAAGCTCTACGGTACTCTGGAGGAAAGCCACTGGCGGAAATGGACTCAGTCCCGAACCCTCAAGTTGCAGAACCCGTTTAAGCAAAACCAGGGGCACATCAGGGCTATTCAGTCTGCTCTTAAGGCTAGAGAACTGGAATGTATCAATGTCGTCATCATAAACGGACGTTGTAAGTTTGATGGCATCAAGCCGGAATGGTTATGTATGGGGATGGACGATTTTATCCATAAAGTCAAACAACGACGAGGGCTACGGTTGTTCACACCGGAGTCTGTTCAGCACATCTGTTCGGTGTTGAAGTCAACAAGGAAGTCGCCAGGGCTCTATACGGACCTTACTCATATTCACAACATAACGACAAAGTACAAAGCCCCGATGAAATTCGAGCAACGAGTAACATACATTCTGCTCAACTTTATCCATTATCTGTGGGCAAGTCTGTTCACTAAGCAGAAGCCTTAGCGCTCTATCATTGGTAAGGCTGTAAAATGTCTGCAAAAGGCCCCATCGGTAAATTGTTGGGGCTTTTTCTTTGCGTAGTTCTGATACGGTTTATCCTGTGGAGCATTATGGCCACCAGCCAGCTGGTGACTGGCCAACGCTTTGTATGACGTAGCCTACTCAGGGCAGGCTATTTTAGAGGGACCGATTTTTATCCGGGCTAATTTAGAAAGAGATAATTTGAACTTTGGCGGGCTGACCACCAGCAGAGAGGTAAATCACTAACCGGTGATATTGACAGAAGTCGTCAGGGGTTTAACGCCGGAATATTTTGCCAGGCCTCCTGCAAGGTCTGCAAGACTTCTACAAGTGATAGTGACGGCCACAGGACTGTTTCCGTCATTATCACTCCAGGTGGCTCGCACTCTACTGGTACCAGAATTAAAACAACACGAGTTCCTTTTACCTGGTAGGCAAGGTTTACTGCCGGTTGGCGGTAGGAGGCCAGTACACCCTCACCATATTGAGCAGGGTTACTTGCCCAGTTCCGCACCATTGCATACACCTGAGGCATATACCGACTATCCAGATCCCCTTTGGGCCGTCTGAACGGCACGATTTCTTCTGAGCGGTAGGTGGTCATTGTTGTATTGGTTGTCATCTTTGTCACCTCCCCTGTTCGTCCATTTAGAGTTTTAAGCTGCTTTACACATCACACTCAACTGATTATTTAAGCTGGTCATCGTCTCTGGCCAGCATAGCCCAACCATTCGCCTGGTTTTCGCGGGAGTAAGGATTCATTTCAAAATAACTATCTACCGCGTCGCTGTCCGCAACAGAACTGTTGTTAGCTCTCTTTGAACCCTGAACCACTACAGCATCAACCTCTGCGGCTTTCCCGTTGCGCTGTACCAGGATTTTAACCGTCTTGGGCTTACGTCTTGCGAGCAGTTTGTTGGCGATAAAAAGCACAACAATCCAGGCCAAAAGCACGTATAAAAATGTATTCATAATGCCCTCCTTTGTATGTGATTATTATACCTGCTTCCATTGCAGGCCAAACAGGTTCGGTGCATGAAAAATAGACTTCTCTCCGGCGTATAGCAATCTACTTACTGATCTGTTTTCGTATCAAACTGTATGGCATAACCGAGGGGCGTACGTGGTGAGTCAGAAAGTTACTTTTCCGTAATAGTTAATTTCAGATCCTTCTTCCAGTTACGCTTCAGTATAAAACCGATACCCTCTAATTCAGCATCCTTCACGTTTAATACGCTTCACTTTAAGGCAGGGCTTTTCGGTTGAAATGAATTCTTTTTCCGGTTGCTGGACATGGGTTTCATCCTGATAGTTAAAGTTGCAGGCTATCAGTCACCACCACCACCTCCGTCACCTCCTCCACCGCCACCATCACAACCACCAGCTATGCTATTTTCACCATTACAATCACCTCCGAGGGGGTTCAAATGGCTGCTCCCCTGTAGATGGTGTCCTTGCCAGATCGAACCCGAACCAGCGCCTCCTGAGCGTCTTTGCTTGCCCTGAGGCAATTGTGCAGGCTCACCAGCACCGGCGATCCCAAAAATGTCCCGGGCAATTTTATAAAGAAGGTAAAAAGGTACGCCCAGCATCATAAAAAAGATTACTGAAAATATTACACGTTCCATTGATGATCTCCTGTCTGGTGAGAGACCAGTTATATCAGGGTGATTCAGTATTTCCGTTTAGGAAAGAGTACTAATTTGGTCCTGTTCGATCTTAATTTGCCATCCGGAAAAAAGTCATAGGGATACGCCTGCCAGAGTCACTAAATTCAAGCAATCTGGAGGAGACCCCGGCTCTCTGAGCCCTGATGTATGGTACGGCTTTACGCCCTGTAAACAGATTCACGTTCCGCAGGACAAGCATCGTCTACTGACGTCTCATATTTGCTGACGGCAAGCCAACGTCTCATTGCCGTCTGCTTGTTTTCTTTAAAGGGTGTATTAGACGAATATCAAATCGGAATGGTAGGGGATGTGTGGGCACCATGCCCGGCTCTCTTTGAGCATCAGAGAAATTGGAGACCTAGCCGGGTAAGATAGCTACTTTCTTACGGGTTATCCTTCAAATCCAAAGACGAAACGGACGCTGCCGTTCTCCACGTGGAGACGCTTTACTTCTTCAACAAATGCCTGGATCACCTCTCCGGCGTTATCGGGTGGTATGGCTGACAAAATTTCTTCCGAACTCAGCCATGAGTATGAATGTTCACCGAATAAATCATCATCTTCGGACGGTATATCATCAGGTAATCCGCGTAATGCGTGGATAAAAACTCCTGATGTGCTCGCCCATTCACGATCAACATCAAATCCGAGCCAGGCAAAGTGGAGATATGAGCGGTCGCCTTTATAATTGCTTGATAAATTTATCCATTTACCAGGCTTTTCTTCCCTTTGAAATCGCCAGCAGATATCAACGCCCATTAAGAAACTCCATGACTATCGTTAGTATGAGATAACTATCATTTCAGAATACTATGACTTCTTCCCGTATAGAACTAATCGCTCACGCCAACTGGGCGAAGCCAACCGGTTCCGCCACTTCGCTCATTGGTTTTTAGGCGTAAGCACTGAAGTCAGCCTCCATGCTAACTGGCGAGCCTGCGAAAGTCAGACTCGTTGTTATAAAGCGGCATATCGTAAGCGGTATCTGAAATGAACATTCGGATCTGCTCAAGCGTCATGCCACAATGAAAACGGGTTACGCTCACATTGGCCCGGGGGAAGTCAGCACAAAATGCATTCAATACATTCTCATGGACAATGCCAATGTTGATCAACGCAGCTGGCCCGTTGTCACGGAAGGATACGACACGGAATCCCCCATACCAGCCTGACTGGGAGAAAAATGAAAATGCACTGGTTGCCAGACCATTAGACAGGTCATAGCGCAATTTCCCGCTCAGAGACTGGCTGTCTCTGCTGTACACGCGATTAATGAAAATGCCGGGACCAACTTCTACCGGCTGCTTGTTGCTTGCTAAACACGGAAAGCCCACCAGCGAAACCTCCCTTTCTCCTGAACATTTTACCTGATACCCGGCAGTGAGAAAGTCAGTCAGTTCTACGCCAGAAAGAGCATTAATGGCCGCGATATCGGTAGTCAAAATATTAACGTTTTTCATATTCATCTCATCTATATTCTAAAGTGCGTTTTTGTCTATCAGCCAGAGGGTTGAAAACTTGAATATTTAATGCGACAGATAAATACCTGTCACCTTTTCAAAAACTGCTTGTAATTGAATATCGAGAGAGTCCATTTTAAAATCCACCAGCTCAGCTTTATTATCGCAAACCGAATAAAAATAGGAGTCAAATGCGTCTGTATCTTCATCTTTAAAAATACGGAAGGAATTAATTTTATTATGCCCTTCAAATTCGGCATGAATACCATAGCGAACCGAGCCGTCATCGAACTGAACAACCCTTCGTACAGAATTAATCCGGACGTACTGTTTTAAGGCCCTCGCGAAATCGGCATTTAACGCCAACGCTCGTAAGATTGAATCAGCGGTTTCATTCTGCTTTTTACGATCATATTCAAACATCCCACAGCCGGTGTTACGATAGACCGGCTGAAGAGCATTAACCAGGTTGAAGGAATCCACGTTTCTGTCGTTTCTGTACATGAGATATCTCCTGCCCCTCCGCTATACGAAGGGGCTTGATAGGGTTACTGCCAGGCTGCGATCACTTCTTCGCACTGGAAATGAGATAAGCACTGCTGGAGTAGAAGAGCCAGCACCGCTGTGTTAGGGACGCGATTGTTACACCACGCGTTGAATAGCAGCTGCCATGGACCGGCATAATACCCGGCAAGTTTCTTTTTTTGTTTAGCTGTACGGCAGCTGGAAATGGCCTGCTGATAAAGGCTTTCATTCTCGGCACCAGAGCGTTGTTGCAGTGCCTGATAAATATAGGAGTAGACAGAATCGGAGCAA
The DNA here is from genome assembly GCA_041890495.1 of Enterobacter hormaechei. GTDB lineage: Bacteria > Pseudomonadota > Gammaproteobacteria > Enterobacterales > Enterobacteriaceae > Escherichia > Escherichia boydii. Next base: position 7,568 of record CP169086.1, on the reverse strand, counting down.
TTAGATGCATAGGCCAGATTGGTTTTCATAATACCTCCTGTGTTTTTGGGTATTATATAAAACTCCGACCTACTGGCTAATAACCCACACTGTAATTTCTTTTAAAAACACAATAAATCTTCAAAATTGGACCAGTGTGGATTTAAGCGAGCAGTTTAAATCTTTATGAACTAGCTTTCAAAGAGGTTGGTTTTTCGGGAAGTTTTTTGCCAGACCAGCATGTTGGTTTTTTTTCTGTAGTGCAGATTAGCTGGTACCTGCCCCTTCTTACCTCTTTGAGCAATGACTGTTTGAAATATGGTAAGCCCAGTTCAAAAACCCAGTAACGACCGTCTGCAAAAACGACTGAATTTTCAACGCCATCCGAAGCCACCAAGGATGCATCATTAAGTAGACGTTCTTCATAATGAAATGGTAATGAAAATGTCAGATATAACGCACAAAGTACAAAGATTCCTGTGAGACTAACTGCCAGTGAACCACAATAACCAGAATAAACATTTAAATTTCTTTTGATAAATTTCTCATGCAAGATTACAAGCAGACAGAATACACAAGCTACCAGCCCAAATCCTACATGCAGATAAAACTGTCTTATTTCATCGTTCCAGACGATGTTGTCCCATTTCGTGCTTAAAATTGAACCCAGCAAGGAGATAATAAAAGCGGCAATTTGAGAACTGATAAAGTAGGAGAAAGCTGACTTTGAAGTTATTTTTTTCATAGAAACAGGAACCTCTTTACCTCGTTCCTGATCAGAGAAAAGACACAAAACGCACCATGCGCAAAAAACTGCAAGTCCAGATGCAATAATCTCGCGTAAAAACATATTAAACGTTTCCGATAATGAATAAGTAATTACCATATCCTCTCCGTAAGTCTACATATAATTCAGACGTGACAAATAATTAAAGGCATTGCTATTCTATCATTATGCATTGCGTTTAAAATCATTTCTAATTCAGCAGAGTAGCGATACAGGCATTTCGCTATCCTAAAATCTGGTAGCTTTCCATTTCCTTGCTGAGATAAATCAAAATAATTCTATTTATTGCCTATTCGGATGCTGCAAAACCTTATAAATCCGGATGTATATCACTTAACAGTGAACCATTCGGTGACTTGCTCTCCGTGAGGTCCACCGGGTTTATCCAGTAGGGAACATTCTGCTTTTACCGTTTACTGCATACGCGAGCAGGAATTCTGTTGCAGTTCTGCATTTGCCTGCTTTTCCAGTGCTGTCATAACCCGGCGGAGCATCGCCAGAGCCTGAACAGGCGAGCTCCCAAACTGCACTTTCACTTCATCCGTATCATGATCCTGAATCAGGTCGAGGATGTTCACTTCGATCCCTGCCCCGTTTTCATCTTTTGCCGTGCACTGAATACTTACCCGTGTCACCGAATCCGTCAGGATTGGCAGTGGGTTAGACTTGTCTACGTTGCTAACAGCCTTCTTCATTACCCTGTTTCCCCTTGCCCTGAAAAAGTTACCGACCCGTCCGGATGGAGGGGTCGGTCAGAAAATCATGCCTGTCCCTTGTTCATCTTCTCAGCATGCTTACGCAGGTACTCTTTCAGGTCAGCATGAGCGTTGATGATATCGTTCATTTCATCATTGGTCAGAACAAGCGTGTAAGTATCAGTGCTTACAGATTCACCTTCTTTAAGCTTGGCTTCTTCAGCAATACGTTCAAAAATCGGGATCGCGGTGTCGGCAATGACGGTCACGGTCTTTTTGTTCAGAACGCTGGACATGGATGGTGCTTTACCTGCCGGGTTCTGTTTAGGAGCGCTGTCCTTTGGAGCCGGAGCTGGTTCCTGTACCGGTGGCGTAACCAGCGTCTCTGTATTGCTTTCATCATTCAGTTGATCCGGTACCGGGGTGTTAACGGTAGAATTACCTGCCGGTTGCTCATCACCGGAGTTTTCCGGAGTCTGCGGATCTGCCATGCGCTCTTCTACCTTGGCAGCTTTGACGAATTTCAGCGTGTTTTTCGTCGCTTTACCATAGATGGAGATCGCCTTGTTGATGTTATCTACCGCATCCTCACCGCTGTACATATACTCGTCCAGCGCAACGTACATGCTCACCTGATCGCTCACAAGCATGGTCTGTAGTTCAGAAGGCAGGTCCAGTACGCGAACCATCTGGCGAAGATGCTGCTCTGATTTACCACGTTTTTTTGCCAGTTCCGCAAAGGTCTTAGGCTCTTCTTTATCTTCAACAAGACGCTTAATTGAAAGCGCTTCAGCTACGACAGACAGCGCCAGGTTGGAGTTGCCGGTCAGGGTGAAGAGTTCTGCTTTTGAAGCGCTACCGCGAAACTCTTCGCAGCGAATACGAGTAATGCGTTCACGCCCTTCTGCTTCCAGCTGGCGGTTTGCAATAGCGATGGAACGGATACGGCAAGCCCCCTGACGCAGTACAGGTACGCCATTAACCATCTGAACAACGATAGGCGTCACGCTGAACGGGTCTTCCATGTAGGCATCGGCCAGGCTGTTCAGGTGTTCCACAACGTGAGGCATTGAATAGTAGAGCTCGCCCATACCGGCCGTGCGGGTGTTAAAGCCTTCCTGCTCTACAACAACCGAAGGGTCAATGATAAGGCCGTTACCTTTACGGGCACCGTTACCAGTGCGTTCCAGGTAACCACGAAGGCTGATTTCGTTGCTGTTGTTTTTTACTTCAGTTTCGATTGCGGACATTTTTGTTCTCTCTTTTGGTTGGTTGTTTAACTGCGCTACAACACAACAATACCAGGTTCGACATTTTTTCTAATAGGTTGCACAGAAGAAAAAGTAACTTTTCTTAAAAAAAATTCCTGAGGCAATACTACTCGATCCGTCCGTTTTAAATCTTCACAACAGTGGGCCGTTTTTACGTTTAAGCAAAATAATTGGTTCAGAAGGTGACTCAGAGAGAAAAGTTACTTTTCCGGTTGTCTGGGCCAGTGATGAGAGAGTGGCAGGACAGGAGTGGCTAAACCGGTGCGGGTCTCTTGTAAGTCGCAGGGGATTGAGGAGATATAGAGGTAAACTGGTTCGTTCAGTTCTTGGATTGAGCCGGGCTTTTTTGGCCCGGGCTTAAGTAAGCGGAAATTTGAACGAACTGGCAGGTAATGCTTTATGCCGCCGACAGCTGGCCGTCAGTGCTTTGCTGTTCTGGTTTGACAGTTGGGGGATAACCGGCAGTTAGCCGCTGGCATTCCGCATCACAGAAAGCCCTGAGGTTGCTGAAGACGGACTCCATGAAATCAGCATGAGCATACGAGTCTACAGGACGTGTCTTGTTATCTTTCATCTTGTTCTCCTCAATCATTTTTAAAACCAGCGGATTTAGTTCCTGGCGCTCCATCTGCTGACCGGCTTTCCCAGAGAGCAGCGATGTGTCGGGTTCTGTTTCTCATTTTATCGTTTTCATCGGGCCCATCCGGCCGTATAAGAGACCGATTTGGCATGTTTAGGAAACGTACTGGCAACATTAAAAGCTGAGGTTGGCTTTGGAATAAAAGGATGCTTTTCCCGTTTGTCGGGTCTTTCGCTACCGCTGCACGATGATTCTGTCTGGCATTCTGCGCCCTCCCAGGCTGTACATCTGGAAACAAGCGTTGGGATGTTCCCTTCCCCTGCTCACCGCAGAAAGATCGGTAAGTCCCGACGGTCGTTCCGTACGAGCCGGGTCCAAATAATGAATAAATACAACGCCACTTCAATTGTATTGACAATAGAAGCCAGGAGGATCATAGTGTCATTCATGGTGCGGCTTTCGCATCACCGCCCCGGCGGTACCGGGCAGAACTGGAGTACCTCATGAAACTTTCCCGTCAGACGACTTCTGATACTTCTGTAGATGGCCGTTCACGCGCATATGCCTGGGGCCGAGTCCATTATTTCATTATCGAACATGCACCAATGGCTGAGCTGGTCGCTATTGACGAGTTGCTGGAAAAAGCTGGCTGGAGCAATGACGGCTGTCCGAACTATGAGAAAGATGACGAGTTTGGTAATGCTGGTTACAGCTGTGGTTACTGGATCGATATTGACAGCGTGGGAAGCTTCAAGGCTGACTACAAACGTCTTAAGGGTGAGATTAGTGCGCATATCGCCTCAAAGGCGGCAGAGGTGGAGATCCGCGTACTGGACTCGATGTCCGACAAAGAATGTAAAGATGTTGCCTCGGTGGCATGTACTGTTCGCCGTGACTTACGTACGCAGTCCGAATCGCTTCATTCACTGCGTACTATCGTAACGGTTGATCATTACAATCCCTATGTGACCACCAGCCGCCCGCTGAGCATTTCCGCCTGGACACTTATCCACGACTGTCTGAAAACCGGCACCATCAATGACGTCTGTTCACGGTTGAGCTCATTAATCCTGCACTCTGAAGCCGCGATTGTCCGTTGTAAGGGAAGCTTCGACTACTCTTCGGAACACGCTCAGCTATCGTTCTTTGCTGGTAACGACTATGTCACCAGACGCACCCTTGTTGATGCAGCTCACGAAGAGGCTCTGCGAATGAACCGCCGCTTTGATGAACGCATTGTAATGAACGCGGATTCTGATGCCAGAAGGCTCCAGTGCGAATTCAACCTGAGCAACCATGTCGTACAGCGTCGGACCGTTGAATCTGCTCATATCCAGGCAATCAACGAAGACGTCACCCGTTCACAGGCGGAACCACGCTGCCCTAGAAAGCTTCTTCTGAAAATGACCAGTCATGAGGAAGTGCGGGGCTCACTGAGCACCTGTTAGTCCAGCGACACCCCCTGCGGCTCTACTACCGGGCCGCAGTCTGCTCCGGCCAGATGGTGCCAGTGGCGTAATGAATTTGTTTAATAAGGCTGAGTATGATGAATAAAGAACAACTAATCGACAAACTGGAACGCGTGGTATGTGGTCAGTACTCCTACGAAATGCAGGAGCTTGCGTATTCGGCCCTCTGCTGCATTAAAGGCACCCCGGACGACTGCGCTAAGTTCCCTGTTACGCGTCCGCTGCCTGACACCTTAGTGGACGTATGGGACGAGATCGGGCAATACCTTGGCACAGGCAAAGCCATTGAAACTCGCAGTTGCGGCGTTTCGCTTCTGCTTCATGGACACTGCTACGATTCAAATCATGTGCTGTACTGGCGCAATGCTGGCGCACTTCCAGCAGCTTGCGATACGCCACTGGCTGGTGGGTCTCGCAAACTGTTCACCTGCTCAGCCTGTGGAGTGGACGGTCTGGATGAACCACCTGAAACCAGTTGCCACTGCTGCACAGAGGGGGCCCACTGGATTGAGAGCAGGCTCTTCACCTCCGGGCAGGCAGACCCTGAAGAATTTAGACCCGTGGCGGTCGTGAAAGAGTGTGCAGGCTCAACGCCGGATGATCGGCTCATCTGGAGCGTGATTGAACAGCTCAACGGCGAACTGGCGGAAGGCGATAAACTATTTAAGCGACGCTGACAGATCACGTCAGCATTTATATCAGACGAACTCCAGAATAATTTAAAGCAACCATGAACATGAAAAAGCCCAAAGCTGCATTACAGAATGCCATGAAAGAAGATGTGCCAGCTGTGACACAGATTCAGATGCGATCTACGGTTTCCAGAAAGGTTCGCTATGTAAAACAGGCAAATCGAGAGGGTCTGAAATTATCTGAGTGGATGTCGCGGCATCTCGACGCTGTCTGTGATACCGCAGATGAGATTCATAAAGGCAAACGCTCAACTCCGGTTGCGCCTGGGAAGATTCCCCCTGAGGTATACCAGGTGATATACGATCAATGCGGCGGGTTCGTGGAGTGTGATGCTAATGCCCAGGTTATCTGGGAAGCCTGCCGTGATGCCATTCTTAACGGAGACAAAGGGTAAAAGGCAGGTATAGCCTGTCATTTTTACCCTTGTGAGGAAAATCCTGATGAACCATGAGAGCCGAACTGTATACCTGAACACGGCCATTGAGGCCCTGTTGAAAGCTGAGGCGGCTCTGAACGAGCTGGCATTAGCCTATGTACTCAAACCAGGTGAAAAGGCAAGCGCATGCCATCCCCGAACCGGTACGCTTTCCACAGCTTCCCAGGTAAGAAAACTTCGCCGTGTTCTAGAAAAAAACAAGTTATGACGGCCCGTATACGCTGGCATAATGTACCGTGCTTCGCTCATCCCGGCAGTATGGGTTTTAAACTCTTCCATTTTTAAGAGTACGGGAAGAGCCTTATTATTGTCGCATACCCTACGGATGCATTGCAGTTCAAACCGCTGTTCGGTGCAATTATTGCTGTATCCGGCGGATTTGGAAATGACAGAAATAGTGATGTAGAGCTCCGCCATTAAAGAAATGCCCCGTAGTTTGGCGAATCAACTTTCTGAATTATCTCGATGAACACCATTTAAGGAAATCGAATGTGTGATTTTTGCAGGGCTGACGAAAATTACTTTCATATGGCAGAATGCGTGTATGACCAACTGGTTAAAGAGTATCCCGTAATGTGGCTGCGGGATTCAACCCGGATCGGGGCCTGCTACCTCTGTCGAGAACTGCTGTCGCCGGAGGGGATGGTCCTGGCGATGCAGAGCGCTTTCCCTGCGAAGTGTTACCAACGGTGCAAAACTGATCCACCCCAGCGGTTGAAAATTGATCCAGGGGTTAATCTGCTCCTCTGAATACAGGGGAGCTTATGATCACTTTTGAGATTCGTATGGAAATTAAAGTCCTGCATAAGCGGGGAATGAGCATCCGGGCCATCGCCAGGGAACTGGGTATTTCGCGCAATACTGTCCGCAGCCACCTGAAAGCCAAATCTGAAAAGCCGCAGTATTCACCACGCCCGGCATCATCATCACTGCTCGATGAATACCGTGATTACATCTCTAAACGGATCAGCGATGCACATCCCTACAAAATCCCTGCGACCGTTATTGCCAGGGAAATCATGGAGCTGGGCTATCGTGGAGGGCTGACTATCCTGAGAGAGTTCATCCGTTCGCAGGCCCTCCCTGCACAGGCCGAACCGGTCGTTCGCTTCGAAACCGAGCCCGGACGGCAGATGCAGGTTGACTGGGGGACCATGCGAAACGGCAAGTGCCCTTTGCACGTGTTCGTTGCTGTTCTGGGGTACAGCAGAATGCTTTACCTCGAGTTCACCGACAACATGCGCTACGACACGCTGGAAGCCTGTCACCGCAATGCGTTCAGCTTCTTCGGTGGCGTACCGCGGGAAGTCCTGTACGACAATATGAAAACGGTGGTGCTCCAGCGTGATGCTTACCAGACCGGGCAGCACCGGTTCCATCCTTCCCTGTGGCAGTTCGGTAAAGAGATGGGCTTCTCTCCTCGCCTCTGCCGTCCCTTCAGGGCGCAGACTAAAGGCAAGGTGGAGCGGATGGTGCAGTACACCCGAAACAGCTTCTATATCCCGTTAATGACGCGCCTGCGTCCGATGGGGATCACCGTCGATGTTGAAACCGCAAACCGTTACGGCCTGCGCTGGCTGTACGATGTGGCCAATCAACGTAAGCATGAAACTATCCAGACCCGCCCATGCGATCGCTGGGTTAAGGAACAGCAATCC